>NZ_CP021731.1 GCF_003628555.1 Azoarcus sp. DN11
CTGATAGGTGCGTTTCATTTCGGTTGGCCAGTGAAAGGGTCAAACCGCGGATTTAATGGGATAATATCCTGTTTGTCAAGCACAATTTTTGGTCAGGGCTGTGGATAACTCTGGCGCGGGGGGGTAAAATCCACCGTCTCCGCTTCCGACCGCTCCGCACGCACCGCCGATCAGGCCGGCCGCGCCGTGGCCGCGGCCGGGTGCCACCCCGAAACAAGCTCATGCCACCGTCTTGCCGCTCCCGTGCGGGCCGGACGGGGTAATCTGGAAATCGTGCCCCAAGCCTTAGCCTTAGAGTCCGTGAATCGAGATTTCTGGTCCTTCTGCCTGTCGCGCCTTGAAAGCGAACTGCCGCCCCAGCAGTTCAACACCTGGATCAAGACGCTGCGCGCGGAGACCGGCGCGGGCGACGAACCGTCGCTGCGGGTGCTCGCCCCCAACCGCTTCGTCATGCAGTGGGTGCGCGAACGCTATCTCAAGCGCATCGCCGAGCTGGGCGAGGAGTTCCACGGCGGACCGATGGCGCTCGAACTCGTGATGTCCGAGGCGGGCAACACGCGCGCCGTCGCGCGCCCGGTCGTCGCCGCAGCCCCTGCTGCGCCGGCCGCCGCGGAAGGCTCCGAAGCCGTTGCGGCGAACGCCGCCCCCGCCATCATCACGCGCCCGGAACCGGACATCGCCCCGGCCTCGAATTCGGCCGACCTCGCCTACGAGAAGACGCGCCTCAACCCGGACTTCACCTTCGACACCCTGGTCACCGGCCGCGCCAACGACCTCGCCCGCGCCGCCGCGATGCAGGTCGCGCAGAACCCGGGCACGTCCTACAACCCGCTGTTCGTGTACGGCGGCGTCGGCCTCGGCAAGACCCACCTCGTGCACGCCATCGGCAACGCCGTCTACCGCCGCAACCCGCGCGCGGTGATCCGCTACGTGCACGTCGAGGACTACTACGCCGACGTCGTGCGCGCCTACCAGCAGAAGAGCTTCGACGCCTTCAAGCGCTACTACCGCTCGCTCGACCTGCTGCTGATCGACGACATCCAGTTCTTCAACAACAAGAACCGCACGCAGGAAGAGTTCTTCCACGCCTTCAACGCGCTCACCGAGGCGAGGAAGCAGATCGTCATCACCTGCGACACCTACCCGAAGGACATCCAGGGCCTCGAAGACCGCCTGATCTCGCGCTTCGACTGGGGCCTCACCGTGCAGATCGAGCCGCCCGAGCTCGAGATGCGCGTCGCGATCCTGCAGAAGAAGGCCGAGGCGCTGCGGGTCGAGCTCACCGACGACGTCGCCTTCCTGATCGCGAAGAACCTGCGCTCGAACGTGCGCGAGCTCGAAGGCGCGTTGAACAAGGTCGTCGCCTTCGCACGCTTCCACGGCCGCGGCATCTCGCTCGAAGTCGCGAAGGAAGCGCTGAAGGACCTCCTCAACGCGCACAACCGCCAGCTCACGATCGAGCACATCCAGAAGACGGTCGCCGACTACTACAAGATCAAGGTCGCCGACATGCACTCGAAGAAGCGCACGCGCGTCATCGCGCGCCCGCGCCAGGTCGCGATGTGGCTGGCGAAGGACCTCACGCCGATGTCGCTGCCGGCGATCGGCGAGGCTTTCGGCGGACGCGACCACACCACCGTGCTGCACGCCTGCCGCACCATCGCCGACCTGCGCCTCGCCGACCAGCAGCTCAACCACGACGTGCACGTGCTCACGCAGGTGCTGCGCGGATGAGCGCTCCCGGCATGCCCCTTCCCCGCAGCATCGCATCCCTGAGCCTGGCGAAGCCCTGGCAGCACCCTTCGACAGGCCAGGGCGAACGCTTGGATTTGATTGCCGCCCCAGTAACGGAATAACCTCAAACGGAAGACCCTGACGCCATGCTTCTGCTCACCACCACCCGCGATGCGCTCCTCGCCCCGCTGCAGTCGGTTGCCGGCATCGTCGAAAAGCGCCATACGCTGCCGATCCTGTCGAATGTGCTGATCGAGAAGCGCGGTGACCAGCTCACGCTGCTCGCGACCGACATCGAAATCCAGATCCGCACGACCACGGGCGGCCACATCGGCGGCGAGGACGCCAACATCACCGTCGCAGCGAAGAAGCTGCAGGACATCCTGCGCGCGCTGCCCAACGAGGGCGAAGTGGTGCTCACGCTCGACGACAAGCGCCTCACCGTGAAGGCCGGCCGCAGCCGCTTCGCGCTGCAGACCCTGCCCGCCGCCGACTATCCGCGCATGAACCTGCCCGACGGCGACGCGACGCGCTTCACCGTGAGCCAGAAGAGTTTCAAGCGCCAGCTCGCGCAGGTCGCCTACGCGATGGCGCAGCAGGACATCCGCTACTACCTCAACGGCCTGCTGCTGATCGTCGCCGGCGGCGAGCTGCGCATGGTCGCCACCGACGGCCACCGCCTCGCCTTTGCGTCGAACCCGGTCGAGGGCGATCTGCCGCGCAGCGAAGTGATCCTGCCGCGCAAGACGGTCATGGAACTCGCACGCCAGCTCGCGGACAGCGAAGACCCGCTGGAAGTGATCCTCGCCGGCAACCAGGTCGTGTTCCGCTTCGGCCCGATCGAGCTCGTCTCCAAGCTCATCGACGGCAAGTTCCCCGACTACGAGCGCGTGATCCCGCAGAATCACCCGAAGATGCTGACCTTCGAGCGCGCGCCGCTGCTCGCGACCCTGTCGCGCGTCGCGATCCTGACCAACGACAAGTTCCGCGGCGTGCGCCTCGTGCTCGGCGACGGCCTGCTCAAGATCGCCAGCACCAACGCCGAGCAGGAA
The DNA here is from genome assembly GCF_003628555.1 of Azoarcus sp. DN11. Taxonomy (NCBI): domain Bacteria; kingdom Pseudomonadati; phylum Pseudomonadota; class Betaproteobacteria; order Rhodocyclales; family Zoogloeaceae; genus Azoarcus; species Azoarcus sp. DN11. The sequence goes on from NZ_CP021731.1 coordinate 2,787, forward strand.
GAAGCCCAGGAAGAGCTCGAAGTCGACTACCACGGCGATCCGCTCGACATCGGCTTCAACGTCACCTATCTGCTCGACGTGCTCACCAACATCCACGAAGACCAGGTCGAATGGCGCTTCAACGACGGCAACTCCAGCGCGCTGGTGACCCTGCCCGGCAACGACCGCTTCAAGTACGTCGTCATGCCGATGAGAATCTGACGCGCGCCGGCCCACGCCGGCACGTAGTGCTTTCGCCCCGGGCCCTCCCGGGGCGCGTTCTTTGATGAAACCCAGAGATTGACGATGTCCGATCCGCAAAACCTGCCTCAGCCCGCCCCTGTTCCCCTCTCCTCCGGCGACTACGACGAATCCAGCATCCAGCAGCTCGAAGGCCTGGAAGCCGTGAGGAAACGCCCCGGCATGTACATCGGCGACACTTCCGACGGCACCGGCCTGCATCACATGGTGTTCGAGGTCGTGGACAACTCGATCGACGAGGCGCTGGCCGGCCACTGCGACGACATCGTGATCACCATCCACGCCGACAACTCGATCTCGGTGGCCGACAACGGCCGCGGCATCCCGGTCGGCGTGAAGATGGACGACAAGCACGAGCCCAAGCGTTCGGCCGCCGAGATCGTCATGTGCGTGCTGCACGCGGGCGGCAAGTTCAACCAGAACAGCTACAAGGTGTCGGGCGGCCTGCACGGCGTCGGCGTGTCCTGCGTCAATGCGCTGTCGAAGTGGCTGCATCTCACCATCGCGCGTGACGGCAAGAAGCACTTCATGGAATTCCACCGCGGCGTGCCGCAGGACCGCATGATCGAAGTCGTCGACGGCGTCGAGACCAGCCCGCTGAAGGTCGTCGGCGAGAGCACGCGGCGCGGCACCAAGGTGCATTACCTCGCCGACGAAGAGATCTTCGGCAACGTCGAGTACCACTACGAAATCCTCGCCAAGCGCCTGCGGGAGCTCTCCTTCCTCAACAACGGCGTCAAGATCCGCCTCATCGACCAGCGCACCGGCAAGGACGAGGACTTCGCCTTCGCCGGCGGCGTGCGCGGCTTCGTCGATTACATCAACCGCACGAAGTCGGTGCTGCACCCCACCGTGTTCTACGCCGAAGGCACGACCAAGGTGTCGGCCGGCCACGGCCACGAAGCCGAACTCGGCGTCGAGGTCGCGATGCAGTGGAACGACAGCTACGCCGAACAGGTGCTGTGCTACACCAACAACATCCCGCAGGCCGACGGCGGCACCCACCTCACCGGCCTGCGTGCGGCGATGACCCGCGTCATCAACAAGTACATCGAAGAGCACGAGATCGCCAAGAAGGCCAAGGTCGACATCACCGGCGACGACATGCGCGAAGGCCTCGCCTGCGTGCTCTCCGTGAAGATGCCCGACCCGAAGTTCGCCAGCCAGACCAAGATGAAGCTGGTGTCGTCGGAAGCGCGCCCCGCGGTCGAGGAAGTCGTCGCCGACAAGCTCAACGACTTCCTGCAGGAAAACCCGATCGACGCGCGCACCATCTGCGCCAAGATCGTCGAGGCCGCGCGCGCGCGCGACGCCGCCCGCAAGGCGCGCGAGATGACGCGCCGCAAGGGCCTCCTCGACGGCGTGGGACTCCCCGGCAAGCTCGCCGACTGCCAGGAGAAGGACCCCGCGCTGTGCGAGATCTACCTCGTCGAGGGCGACTCCGCCGGCGGCTCCGCCAAGCAGGGCCGCGACCGTAAGTTCCAGGCGATCCTGCCGCTCAAGGGCAAGATCCTCAACGTCGAGAAGGCGCGCTTCGACAAACTGCTGCAGAGCCAGGAGATCGCGACGATGATCACCGCGCTCGGCACCGGCATCGGCAAGGAAGACTACAAGCCGGAGAAGCTGCGCTACCACCGCATCATCATCATGACCGACGCGGACGTCGACGGCGCCCACATCCGCACCCTGCTGCTGACCTTCTTCTACCGCCAGATGCCGGAGCTGGTCGAGCGCGGCCACATCTACATCGCCCAGCCGCCGCTGTACAAGATCAAGCACGGCAAGAACGAGATGTACATCAAGGACGAGGCGGCGCTCAACCAGCACCTGCTCAAGCTCGCCCTCGACGGCGCTGCGCTCCTGCCGCGCGCAGGCGCCACTCCCATCGTCGATGAAACGCTGGGCGGCCTCGCGCGCAGCTACCTGCTCGCCGAAGCGGTCATCAACCGCCTCTCGGGCTACATCGACGGCGCCGTGCTGCACGCGATGCTCGCGCACGACATCGAAGTCAGCCTCGCCGACGAAGCCTCCACCGCCGCCGCCGCCGCCCTCATCCGTCCGCACCTGCCCGACGAAGTGCAGATCCGCCCCGAATACCACGAGGAATCGGAAACCTGGCGCATCGCCATCGAGCGCCTGCTGCACGGCAACCGCAAGCTCGGCTGGCTCGACGAGGAATTCGTCGTCTCCGGCGACTACCGCAGCATCCGCACCGCCGCCGAAGCGATCGCCGACCTGATCGGCGAAGGCGCCGAGATCCGTCGCGGCGACAAGGGCCAGCCCGTCACGCGCTTCGCCGACGCCATCCGCTGGCTGCTGAACGAAGTCGAACGCGGCCTCACGAAGCAGCGCTACAAGGGCCTGGGCGAGATGAACCCCGAGCAGCTGTGGGAAACCACGATGGACCCGGCCGTGCGCCGCCTGCTGAAAGTGCAGATCGACGACGCCATCGCCGCCGACGAGATCTTCACGACGCTGATGGGCGACAACGTGGAGCCACGCAGGGCGTTCATCGAGGGGAATGCACTGTATGCGAGGAACATTGACGTTTGATTTTGTCGGGTGACACGGAACGTGAAAATCTTGCCAAACTAACGAAAAATTACCGCAGATAATGAAAAGGCTGTAGGTTCTCAGAATAAGTGAAAACAATCTCACCAAAATGAAAACAGCGTAGCCTCGCCGAGCAATCGACGGGGCTTTTTTTTACGCGCTTCCTTATCTTCGTGACACGGCCGCGAAGAATATCCACGAACATTATTAGCAGCTTGTTAGTGCGCGAATGGAAACGGACCCACCCCTCGATCTGTGGTAACACTGGCCGCCTGGTTATCGGCCAAAGCAGTCTTTAATTAGTGGGCTCGAAGAAGGCGGTAATGCACTCGTTACCGGACGTTGTTGACTAGAAGGTGTATCCGCTATGGCAGAATCGTTGCCACTTCTGACCGCAGATATCCCATGCCACAATCATCAGCAATCATCGACCGTTCTCGACTACCTACCCAATGGCCAACCGCCCTGCTCACGGCTGAGTTCTGGGAACAACTTGGACGCACTATTGCCACTTTCGGCCTCCTTGAGGAGGTGCTTGGCAAGGCGATCTTCGCGTTCACGGCCACAAAAGCGTACAGCGACGAAGAAGTGGCCAAAGTTCTTGCGAAGTGGGGACAGCAACTTGAACAGGCACTTACCGATACACTTTGGCCGCTATCGGAGGTTTACGGCAAGGTTGTGCGTGAACATCAGGGCGCCAATTTCAAGAACGTCGGCGACCTTGTCGAGGACATCCAAAATTCGCAACGCCCTCTGCCATGGCTCGTGGCACAAGTCGGATGCAATGGGCAAGACAGACTTGTACTATTTCGACAAGAATGAAGGGAAGTTTGGTACGCGCATTGACTTAGCCTGGCTGCAAGAAGTGCAGGCTCACGTGGTTGATTTAATCTGTAACGTCATCAACTCGGTCACCGTTATGGGATGGGAGTTCCCCGGTGGTGCTGGTCCAGGTGAGCCGATATGGCGGAAGTGAAATTCGGATGGCTCGCGCCCCATTATTGACGGTTAATCCATATGGGTAGTCCCACGCTAGAAGATCATTTCAGAGGCCTGTGGAATCGGGCTCGTAAACTACCGTCATTAGAGTGCCTTCACCCTGAATTGATTCAAAAGTGGGCGGGCGAGCGAGGCATAATAACAATCGATCAGGTCGAGGAACGCGATATTGGCACGTTTGTTACCACAAAAAGCATTGTGCTTACGGTCAATGGGCAACAGGCGGGTTTTCCAAAAGTTCCTCCAGAGGGGGACGCAAACTGGCTGTTGCGCCGCCAGCTTGCGGATAAAGATGCTGCGCTTTGGGACAATCTAGAGTGGTTTGCCCCTCTTTGGGTGCCTCTGGGCAAGACCCGAGAGCTGCTTAAGGCAGTTGAGAACTGTTCGAAGGAGCGAGCCCTCCAACTATTCAACTACCATACATCGACCATATACACCCTTGCGTTTCAGGCAGTATGTATTGTGCAAATTATGCCTAGAGCGCGTAGCCTCCGGGATGCGGTTCCCCTAGCACGAGAAGCATATCTTGCTTTTTATAGCGGCTATCGCGCATCCAGCATTGCGGCTCTAATTCCCGCCTTAGAAGGAGCGCTGACGCGAATCGTTAGCCAAGATGGTAGCGAACCTACGGTAGCGGAGAAAATTGACCAAACCGTTGATCGAGCCATCGAATGTGCTGCCCGGCTGCATTATCACCGCATATGGGTCCCCCAAGAATATTTGACCCTCCAGTATCTCTACCCGTTGGATGAGCGAGTTTTCACATTTGAGTCGTTTCGCCGCTGGCTAAAAAAGTCATTCTTCCAAAACACTGCTCAGTACGATGGGGCTACTTGGCTCAACAGGCATCTGTTCGCGCATGGGGTATCGTCAGACTGGCAGCAATCGTCTAATTTCACCCGTTTGATCGTGGCTTTGGCAACGATGGGGATAATCGAGTCATGGCATGACGAGTCAAACAGCGTTTCGCTATTCTTCCCCGAGATGGACGAAGACAGCAAGTTGCTTTGGCAGCAGGCACTTTTCCAGGGGCAAGCCCAAGCTAAACTTAAAATGATTGAGCAACAAATTTATCACGAGCATGGTCGGCTCGTCCCAGAGATGCCAACCGACAATGGTGCCCTACTGCGTAAGGCAGTCCTGGAGAAGGACTGTATCGAAGATTTGGTTCGTCCGCTACGAAATATGGGATGGCAAGTGAATGTTGGTGAGCCAGACGACGAAGCGCTGTATATCCTCGTGACTGCAGGTAACAATGATCGAACGTTTAACGTCGCCTTGCTCTATAGCTGTGCCACAGACAATGCAATTTATCGTGAACTGGCCAGCACGTGCGAGGCCATTCTGTACCGCGGAGCACCATACAATCAGGACAGTTTCGCGTACGGCATTACGGCCCATGTCGGCCCTGTAGCGGGGTGGCAACCACCCAAGGCTTGATAGTGCTTACGAGGAGCAACCTGGCAGAAAAGCATTCTACGTATATGCACGGAACATCAGGATGGGTTCTATCGGCCCGAAGGAGTCATTTGCGAGCCTCTCCTTTTGCGTTGTCACTTCCTGATGCCATACTTGAAGTATGGCAACTCCATTCCACGATTTTTTTAGCAGTCTCGCCTTGGCCCAGGCGGACGCTGACTTGCGGCGGCAGCTCGAAGTTCACTTCGGCACGAGTGAGCTGTCAGCGCCGGACAAGTCGCCTCTTGTTAGTGCTACAGCAAACGTGATGACCTGGGTAATTCAGGGAGCGCGGTCCATGTACAGGGTAGCGCAGCCTGAGATTCTTGTTGCAGCCATTTCGAGTTCAACCAAAGCGAATGCCCTGGCCGTTTGGAGCAGCTCAGGCCGGGACTGGATCGTTTTTAGTGAAGGTCTGATGGTGCTATTGTGTGATCAGATGGATTGCGTAGCTGCGCGTTTTGCGGCAACGTTTCCCGATCTCATGAACACCAAACTCATGCAACGTCTTCTCGCCGAGAGTCCTTTACCCGGCGGCTTCACGAACGCTCTCAGTTCTTTTCTGTACTTTGCGGCAGTCGCATTCTTCACAGGGCACGAGGCTGGACATCACCTTGCTGGACATGCCACTCAGTACCCCAAGCATGCCCACGCCGAGGATTCCGAGAGCGGCGCTATTGATACAGGCGGAGAATGGCTCATTGGGCATGCATTAGAGCGAGACGCCGACTTGTTGGGCCTAACCTTATGCCGTATTGCCATGATTCGCCTGCTGAGCAAATTGTGGGGTGTGGAGGAGGCAGAAAATCTCTCCGCGGATAAACGCCAGATTTTCCAGTGTGTGCTCGCCGCTATGATATCGACAGGTGCATTGACCGCAGCGGTGTTTATCAAGCCCAAGAGCATCGACTGGGATAACGTGCCTAATGGTACGCATTCCCCAGCGGTCGCTCGGCTACTGACACTTGCCACGAGCATATCCGACGCGATAAAGAAGAATTTTCACGACTTGGACCCCATCTACCGGAGATGGATACGATTGATGTCACTGGAAGTCGCTGTCGGTGCCTCTATCAAGCCTGGAACAGACGCCGACCGACTACAACAGGAGCGCTCGGCGCGCGGTGGCGAGCCAGCCGCGATCCGGGCGACGGGAATTCGAAAGGCGCTGTACGATCCAACGTTCCGAAAGTATACGGCTCAATTGAACGCGACGATTAAGGAGATCCGACCTCGTCTGAAACCTAGAAGGTAGATCTCTTGCCTCGCTCCCTCACGCGCCGACACTTCTATTCGTCGGATGCAACGTCGACTTTGCAGTCCTGAACGCCCGGTTGAATCCACGGACGTATTGCTGCCAATGCTAGCCACGGACCCAAGGTCGGCTCTGGCCGAGGACAGGTTGTTGGCCAAAGCTGTCCGCGCGCGTTGAATTTTGACCCCCCGTGTGCACCGAATTCTGACCCCGGGGGTTTAGCCGTTCATCATTGATTGGCTGTATTGAAGTGTAGTCGTATCGACCGAGGGGGAGGAAGCGGCGAAGGCGTAGCCCGCAGCCGCTTCCTCCCCCTCGGGGCTCAGAATGTCGAGTCCGGCCCCACGGTCACATCCAGGGACTCGACGGGCCGCGCCGCCCGGCTCGCCTCGCGCGCCCGGACGCGCGCCTTGGCGGTCTGACTGCTTTGCTGGAAACGGAAGGATTCGTTGCCCGTTTCCACGATGTGGCAGTGGTGCGTGAGACGGTCGAGGAGCGCAGTCGTCATCTTCGCGTCGCCGAACACGGCGGGCCATTCGGCAAAGGTCAGGTTCGTCGTGATGATCACGCTGGTGCGCTCGTAGAGCTTGGAGATCAGGTGGAAGAGCAAGGCGCCGCCGACCTGACTGAAGGGCAAATAGCCGAGTTCGTCGAGGATCACGAGATCGACATGCATCAGCGCGTGCGCGAGCCGCCCCTGTTTGCCGGCGGCCTTTTCCAGTTCCAGACTGTTGGCGAGCTCGACGGTGGAGAAGAAGCGTACCCGCTTGCCGTGCTCGGTGATCGCCTTCACACCCAAGGCGGTCGCGAGATGCGTCTTGCCGGTCCCGGTGCCGCCGATGAACACGACGTTGGCGGCGGCATCGGTGAAGGCGGCGGTGGCGAGTTCATCGATCAGCTTCGCATCGACCTTGGACTTACCGAAGTCGAAGCCGGCCAGATCGCGGTGCGTGGGGAAACGCGCCGCCCCCATCTGATAGCGGATGGAACGCACATGCCGGTCGGTGACCTCGGCCTCGAGCAGACACTCGATGAGCCAGCCGGCACTCTGGATGCCGACCCCGCCTTCCGCGAGCAATTCCTCGTAACGCTGGGCCATGCCGTGCAGACGCAGCGATTTCAGTTCGGCGACGATCTCACGCATGACCGTTCTCCGCGTGCAGACGGTCGTAGCGGCCGGCGTCGGCAAGCGGTGCCTCGGACACCGCGAGTGCCGTGTCGAGGGGTGTCGGTGGGGGCGCCTGACGCAGGCGGGCGAGCACATTCTTGACGTGCTCCGCACTGGGCGTGCCGGATTCGAGGATCAGTTCGACCGCCACCAGCACGCTCTCCAGACCATGGCGGGGGACGTGCGCCAGAATGTCGGCCATCAGCCGATCGCCCCCCGGGCGTTTGACGAGCAGCGCCCGCAGTTGCTGCAGCGGCGCGGGCAAGCCCTCGAAGGGCGCACCGTTACGCAAGGCCCCCGGTTTGCGTTCAAGCAGCGGCAGGTAGTGCTGCCAGTCGTAGATGACCTGGCCGCGCTCGAAGCTGCGCGCATGGGTGGCGACCAGGCCGTCCTCGGCATGGATCTCGATCCGCTCAGGGTACAGCCGCAGACTCACCTTCTGGTTGGCGAAGGCGCACGGGACCGAGTAGCGATTGCGCTCGTTCGTCACGAGACTGGTACTGGAGACCGGCACGATGGCCTCCACGTAGCTATCGAAGCTCGGCACCATCGGCATCAAGGCATCGCGCTCGAGCGCGAGGGCGTCGGCGATGGTGAGGTGCTCGGCGTCGGGGAACGCCAGTTCCGACCACAGCGCCTGGCAGCGCACCTCGAGCCAGGCGTTCAGTTCGGTGAAGCTGCAGAAGCGCCGTTGTAGCGCCTCATGCCACAGGCGCCGCCGGCTGTCCTGCACGTTCTTCTCGACGACCCCTTTCTCCCAGCCGCTGGCAACGTTGCAGAAGTCCGGATCGAACAGGTAGTGCGCCGCCATCGCCGCGAAGCGCGTATTGACGATGCGCCGCTTGCCCACGCCAACCTTATCGACAGCGGTCTTCATGTTGTCGTAGATGCCGCGCCGGGGAATGCCGCCGAACACCCGGAATGCACGCGTGTGCGCGTCGAACAGCATCTCATGGCTCTGCGTCGGGTAGGCCGCGAGCATGAAGGCGCGGCTCGCACAGAGCTTCGTGTGCGCGAGCAGCACCTTGCGATGGAAGCCGCCGATCACCAGCGCTTCCTCGCTCCAGTCAAACTGGAAGGCCTCCCCGAATTCGAATTTGAGCGGGATGAAGCTCGATTTCGCAGGCTTCCCACCGGCCTCGCGCCAGCGTCGCACGTACTCGCTCACCCGCGAGTAGCTGCCCGTGAAGCCCAACTCCTTCAACTGCCGAAACAGCACCAGCGCCGTGCGCCGCTCCCGCTTCGCCCGTCGGGCGTCCGCCTCGAGCCACTGCACGAGCCGCGTCTCGAAGGGCGCCAGTACCGTCTCCCGCGCCGTTCGCCGGTACTTCGGTTCGGCTCCCTCGCCAGCCCTCAGCCATTGCCGCACGGTGTTGCGTGCCAGCCCCGTGCGCCGGCAGATCTCCTTGATCGACAGACCGTCGCGAAAGTGCAACCGCCGAATCTTGCCCAGCATGTTCATGGTGATCATCTCCTCGAACCCTGCTCAAACATCGAGCAGGCAGGTTAATCACCAGGGTCAATTTTCAGCGCGCACAACCCGCGAAAGGGGGTCAATTTTCAATGCGTAGCAACACGAGTGAGCTGCTGCCGGTTTCATCTTCCCACAAGGTGTTCGTGAACCGACAGCAGCCCACATCATGAAAGGTCTGCCGGCCGGATTTCGATGCGTACGCGCGGCGGCTCGAACTCGATGTCTTCAACGCCTGGCATGGCTAGTGCGTCGGCGATATTGCGCCGCTGCTTGGTGAGCCGTTGGTACTCCTCGAACGTCAGCAGAACGTGCGCTGGCTTGCCGCGGTCCGCGATGAACACGGGACCCTGCTCAGCGGCCCTCTTGGCGCGACTTACATCCTGGTTGAATTCCCGACTTGATAGGGTCGTGATGGTCACGGCATCACCTCTGTCAGAACATGACAGTAAGTATGTTGCTACATATGATTCGAATTACAACGTCTGCACGGCTACGTTGCCTTAACCCCAGCTGAACTACGATGATGGCAGGCAGTGTCTTATGAGGGCAATCAACGGTACCGGGAGGACGGATGCACATATACGTGAGTTCGTACGAGGCCAGAACCAAGCTGGCCGAACTACTGCGCGGTGTCCTCGCGGGAAATATCTACACCATTACTGTCCGGGGCGAACCCGTGGCTGATCTGGTCCCAGCGGCGGCCAACAAGAATGCCTTCCAGTCAGAGGCTGTCGAGCGCATGAAGGAGTTCATGCGAACTGCTCCAGCTGCTGCAGGCGTGGATCTGAAGGAACTTATCGATGACGGGCGCGCATAGGACCGAGCGCGACCAAAGGGGACGTTTGTGGAGATGACCGAAGAACTACTCGATGCCGGCCGGAGCGAGCGCGGGGGTCTGTCGCGACGGCAGATTGCATACTTGCATTGAGTTGCGCACCCGTTTGCAACTGCGCTGACCACGCCCCCGTACGGGAACCCCGCTCATCACAGCACAGAGATAGTCGGCGCGGCGGCACGAGTATCCACTGAGTCGTGGGCACCAACGAGCTTTAAACTCGGGTTTGTTCATTAAAGTTAGCGCCACTATCATTTAATGGAAGCTCTCCTCATTAAAGCTTGTTGCCATGAATAGGAACGATCTCAGTCTGCGGCTGCAGCAGTCCCTCGTGCCGGTGAAGAGCCATCCGGGCGCGTTGGCGATCGTCCCGCCTGCGCCTCCGCTCTTGGTGCCCTTGGCCGGCGTCGAAAACGCCGTATACGGTGCCCATGAGGCGCTGGCCCAGCTCAGGGAGGTGACGTCGACGCTGCTCAACCCCAATCTGATCACCCGCACCCTGGATCGGCGCGAGGCGGTGCGCAGCAGCCAGATCGAAGGCTCGCAGTCTGACGTGGACCAGCTCCTCGAATACGAGGCCACCGGCAGCGACGCGGGCTTGCCCCCCGATGTTCGGACGACGTTGAACTACGTGAAAGCTCTCGATTACGGCTTGGCCGAGGTCAAACGGTCGGGGCGCGAAGCGTTCAGTGTTGAGCTGCTGCAGGAGATCCACCGGCGCCTGATGGCGGGCGACGCCCATTATCGCGACACCCCGGGCCAGGTGCGCAGCCGACAGAACTGGATCGGTGGCGGCTCGATCTACCAGGCCAAGATCGTACCCCCGCCGCCTGAAGCGCTCGGCAAATCCCTCGACGAGGTGGTGGACCTCATGCGGTATGCCACTTCCGAGGAGGATCAGTATTCGGTCTCAATCGTGGTCCGCATGGCCGTCGTGCACGCCCAGTTCGAGCTGATCCATCCCTTCCTGGACGGCAACGGACGGGTCGGCCGCATTCTGCTGCCGCTGATGCTTGCGGCCGAAGGGTATCCACCGGCCTACCTCGCGGGCTACATGAAGAGCAACCAAAGCGAGTACTACCGCGCGTTGGGGGATGCGCAGTTGCGGGAGAAATGGCCGCAGTGGGTGCAGTTTATGGCCCATGCCGTCCAGGAATCTTGCCGCGACGCCATGGATGTGACGCACGATCTCCTGGCCATGAAGGAGAGCTGGAGGCAACGGCTCGCGGGGCTGCGCAGCGACGCAAGTGCCCTGGCAGCGCTCGATTTCGTCTTGTCGAAGCCGGTCCTGACGGTGAACAACCTCAAAGACCATCTCGGCGTCTCCTTCCCGGCCGCCAATAGCGCCGTCGAGGTGCTGAAGACGAAGGGAATTCTCGCCGAATCGACCAAGGAAGGACGGGCACGCGTGTTCGTGGCGAGGGACGTCATCGCCCGCCTGGAAAAGACTCCAGAGCGTCATCGTGCCCCGGCGGCATCGCCAACCCCGCCGGCGATGCCGGCGCCGGCCCCAGCGGTCCTGCTGGAGCAATTGAAGGCCCGCGTGGTCCTGATGACGGATCGGCTGATCCGGTGGTCGGATGCCCCGTTCAAACGCGCGAGTGGCACCATACTGGCCGCGAACGCGCGGTGGGCTGCGATCGACTTGGGCGATCGCGTCCAGATCCTCGATCGCGAGAAGTGGCCGGTGGAAGAAGGCTGCAGATACGTTCTCAATGCCGAGTTGGCACCTCCCAGCGTAACCCGGCGGCCGGTCGAGACCAATACGGCAGTGGCCTTGCAGCAGAGCTATGGCGATAAGATCGGCAACCTCGCCCGCGACTGGGTCTCCCGGGATAGGGAGCTGGGTCTCGTCAAGAGAAGGGATCCGGGTCGTGGCTTTTGAATATGGATCAGCAAGTACATGGAGTCGTTGTATGGCACGGAAGGCGCGCAAGCCCATACACACTACGAATCTGCGCAAAGTCGGTGTCTCCGTTGACGACGGCGAGCTGATTGTCGAACGGCAGCGCCCACGCTACACGCTCGAAGAGTTGCTCGCACAGTGCGACGGCTCGGCTGAGGAGAGCACCGAAGACCGTGAATGGCTCGACACCGAGCCAGTCGGGCGCGAGCTGCTGTAATGGAGCGCGGCGATATCTACCTGGTGCCGCTCGATCCGACGTCGGGACACGAGCAGCAAGGCACGCGGCCGGGGCTGATCGCCTCTCCCGTACATTCAACTAGCTAACGAAAACGCCTCCATGCTCCTATTCCTTGATACGGAATTCACCGACTTCGACGACTGCGATCTCATCAGCGTCGGCTTGGTATCCGAGGATGGCAAGTACGAGTTCTACGCCGAGCGCACCGATTATCGGCACGACTGGGCCAACAGTTTCGTGCGCACCGACATCATCCCTCATCTAGGGCGGTTCCCGGGTGTAGCCTGTACCGGTGAAGAATTGACCCGGCGGCTGTGGGCTTGGTTTGGGACGTTGCCGCGCCGCGTGCAGCTTGCCTGCGACTCGGCGCGCGACCACGATCTTCTGTGGTCAGCGTTCGTTCAGGGGCTTCCCCCGAACCTCGACAAGACGATTTACGACCTGCGCGGGCTCATCGATACAACGGTATTCCACGATGCCGTGTGCCGATACCATGAGCAGCCCGACCATCCCTGGCATCATGCCTTTCATGATGCCAGCGCCCACCGCGCTGGCTGGATGGCTTGGATGGACCACAAACGGAACGAGCGACCGACATGCAGATGACCCCAGCCGACCTCGCCTACATCAAGGGTGAAGCCTCTGCCCAACCGGCTGACACCTCCGAACAAGCACTCGAGCGCGCAGCTGAGAACGGGTACATTGCTCCTGGTCCACAGCGCGACGCGTTTCTCTCGGGCTTCCTCGCGGCGTTGAGCAACGACACTGACACAGCCGACTGATACCAAACGCAGCCGTCGTGCAGGGCTTTTTCCTTATTTCCTGAGCTGCGGTGGGATTTTTTCATCCTTTGCGCGACGAGCGAGCTGGCCCGGTCTCAGAATTCGTGAAAACGCTCAAGAGATGGCAAGGACTGCATTTCAGTAATCGTGAGACCCTACAATTTTGTCGGGTGACACGGAACGTGAAAATCTTGCCAAACTAACGAAAAATTACCGCAGATAATGAAAAGGCTCCGAATGGAGCCTTTTTTGTTTCTTGGGCCACCCCGCTGTCGTGTCTTTTCCAATTTGATTACGCGCCGGACGTGGATACACTGCGTGCACTGCCCGCGCGGTCGCGTCCCTGCCCATGCCGTTCTTCCGCACTTTCAAATTCCGCCTGATCGCACTCGGCGTCGTGCTCATCGTCGTCGGGGTCGTGGTGCGTCAGCTCATCATGCTTCCGGCGGTGCGGGACCGCGTGCATGACGTCGTCGCGGACGCGCAGTTGTCGATCGCGACCTATGTCGCACGGGACCTCGCTTACGGCGTCCAGGGGCAGCGCGCGCTGATCGGTGAATTGGCGGGCACGCTGCCGCCTGCGCTTTTGCGTCAGCCCGCACCGCTCGCGGACTGGCTGAGCGAGCGCGAGCGCCTGAACCCGCTCTTCGACCGCGGGCTGCGGGTGCTGCGGCCCGACGGCACGCGGGTGGCCGACAGTCTCAAGGTTGTCGGTGGCGAAGCGCAGGCCTCGTTGCCGCCCGTTTCCGAGGCCGACTGGTTCCGTGCGGCACTCGGCTCGGCGGGTACGGTGATCAGCAGCCCGCACCGCGACGGCGGCGACGGGGCGCCGGTCATCGTCATGGCCGCGGCGGTGCGCGATGGCGGCGGGCGCGTGCTGGGCGTGCTGGCGGGCGAGCTGCGGCTCGACGAGGGGGGCTTTCTCGACGATCTGCAGCAGACGCGGCTGGGCACCAGCGGCGGATTCCTGGTGATCTCGCCCGCCGACAAGCTGTTCGTCGCCTCGAACGATCCGACGATGGTGCTCCAGCCCACGCCGGCTCCGGGCATCAACCCGCTGCTCGATCGCGCAATGGCCGGATATCGGGGTACCGGCATCATGGTCGATGCGCAGGGCACGCACGAGCTCGCCGCGATCGCGGCCGTGCCCGACACCGGATGGCTCGTCGTCGCGCATACGCCGACGACCGAAGTGTCGCAGCCGGTCGAGGAGCTGCGCCGCCTGCTGTGGCGCAATTCGTTCGGGACCATGATCGGCCTGAGCCTCCTCCTGTTGGCGGTGCTGCCGCGCATGCTGCGCCCGCTGACGGATGCGGCCCGCGCGCTTCGCGAGATGGCCGACGGCAAGCGGGAACTGGCGCCCCTGGCCGTGACGCGCCAGGACGAGGTCGGCGACCTGCTGCTCGGATTCAACAGCCTGATGGCCCGGCTGCACGAAAAGGAGCAGGCGCTGCTGCAGACCCTGAAACAGCTCGACCAGCTCGCCGGAACCGATGCGCTGACCGGAGCGTGGAATCGACGCCAGTTCTACCAGGTCGTGACGCTGGAAATCGAGCGTTCCCGGCGCTATCGCCATCCCCTGGCGATGATTCTGCTGGACGTCGATCTGTTCAAGGGAGTCAACGACCGCTACGGCCACGTCAAGGGCGACGAAGTCCTGCAGGCAGTCGCGGACTGTATCCGCAGCACCCTGCGCAAGCCCGATTCGCTGACCCGCTGGGGGGCGAGGAGTTTCTCGTGCTCCTGCCCGAGACCGATCTCGCGAACGCGGCGGTGCTGGCCGAGCGCGCCCGGGCGTGCGTTGCCGCGCACCACATCGACGGGGTCGGCAGCGTCACCGCGAGCTTCGGCGTGGCCGAGCTGGGCGACGCCGAATCCCGCGACGAATGGATCGCGCGCACCGATGCCGCGCTGTACCGTGCCAAGCAGCGCGGACGAAACCGCGTCGAGGCCGACCGTACCGTGGTCAACCGCGGGGCAGAGCAGAACGAACTGATCAGGCTCGTGTGGCACCCCTCCTTCGCGAGCGGCAACGCCGAACTGGACGCCGAACACCGCGAGCTGTTCGACGAAATCAACGCGCTATGGACGCTGATCGTGGCGGAGCGCCCCATCGACGAGATTTGCGCGACCATCGATGCGCTCTACGGGAAGATGCTGCGCCATTTCCACGACGAGGAACGACTCCTGCAGCGCATCGGCTATCCCGAGCTCGCCGCCCACGTCCGCATGCACGCCGCACTCACCGCAAGGGCCGACGCCGTGATCGAGGACTTCCGCCGCGACCGTGCCGACTTCGGCCCGCTCTTCACCTTCCTCGCCCACGACATGGTCGCGCGGCACATCGTCAACCAGGACCGCGCCTATTTTCCGTACCTTGAAGCGGCATCGCAGCCGGACGGCACCGCATCGGCCCCGGCCGCCCTCACGGACGACACGGCGTAGGGGGCGCTCGGCCCGCGCCGTCGAACACAGGCACCCGGCATGAAGACGCTGCTGATCATCTATCACACCATGACCGGCGGCACGCTGCAGATGGCACGCGCCGCCGCCGACGGGGCCGCCGCCGACGGTTCGGTCGCGGTGCGCTTGTTGCGTGCGAACGAGGTCGGCGCCGACGACGTACTGGCTGCCGATGGCTACGTCTTCGCGACGCCGGAAAACCTCGCGGCGATTTCGGGGCAGATGAAGGACTTCTTCGATCGCACCTACTATCCCGTCCTCGACCGCATCAACGGCCGGCCTTACGCGACGCTCGTGTGTGCGGGCAGCGACGGCAGCAACGCGGCTCGGCAGATCGAGCGCATCGCGACCGGGTGGCGGCTGAAGCCGGTCGCGCCGCCGCTGATCGTGTGCACGCATGCGCAGACGGCCGAGGAGATTCTTCGCCCGAAACACATCGGGGCCGACGACCTCCGGCGCTGCGCCGAGCTGGGAGCCGGCACGGCCGCGGGTCTGGCGCTGGGGATCTTCTGAAGGTCGGCGCGCAGAGGGCACGATCACGGCACGGCCGGCGCCGTCGGCCCCTGGTCGAAGATCACCCGGCAGCGCAAGCGCGCGCCGCACATCACCGCGTCGGCGAGCAGCGCGGCGTCGTCGAGGTCTTCCGGCAGGCTGTACAGCGGAATGCGTATGAGCTTGCCGACCAGGAGTCCGGGCTCCTCGGCGATGGTGCGTACGAGCGGGGGAAGCGGTCCGCGGGTCGGGAAACCGTCGGTCGGCCCGGCGGGCGCCAGTGCCTGCTCCGGAGCCGTCACGGGCACCGGCGCTGCGGTCAGGCCGCAATAGATCGACATTGAGCCGTTGTAGCGGCACGCCCACACGGTGTCGATGTCGGCCGCCGCAGCGCCGCCGCCAGGCGAGGTCGCCGCGAGAAGTACGGCGATGGCTCGAATCACGCTTTTCAACTGAATCTCCCGGTTGCCGCTCCTATTCTAGTAATTCTCCTGGCATGGCCCGAGGAACTCCGGCACGCTCGCACGCGCATTGCCGGAGGAGGAAGGCCACGGCGGGAGGCCGGGCGGCTCAGGCGGCCGCGCGCGAGCGCGCGCGGGCGAGGTAGTCGGCGAACTCTTCCGGCGGCATCGGGCGGCCGAAATGGTAGCCCTGGGCTTCGTCGCAGTTCAGGCGGCGGAGCTGCTCGACCAGGTCTCCACGTTCGACGCCTTCCGCGATCGTGCCGAGCCCCAGGCTGTGCGCCATCTGCACGATGGCGAGCACCAGCGCGTGGCTGTCGGCATTCGTGTCCATGTCGCGCACGAAGGACTGGTCGATCTTCAGCTTGTCGAAGGCGAAACGCTTCAGATAGGCGAGGTTGGAGTAGCCGGTGCCGAAATCGTCGATCGACAGCCGCAGTCCGAGCGACTTGAGGCGCGTCACGGCCTGCGACACGGCGTCGACGTCGCCGATCAGGATCGATTCGGTCAGTTCGAGCTCGAGGAGCGCCGGGTCCAGTCCGCTTTCGGCCAGCGCGTCCGCGACCGTACCCACGAGGTCGCCGTGGCGGAACTGCACGACCGACAGGTTCACCGCGACCACGACCGGCGGCAGCCCCGCCTGCTGCCAGGCGGCGGCCTGTCGACAGGCTTCGCGCAGCACCCAGGCGCCGATGGGCACGATCAGGCCGCTGTCTTCGGCGAGCGGAATGAAGCGCACGGGCGAGACGAGCCCCAGTTCGGGCTGTTGCCAGCGGATGAGGGCTTCCGCCCCGATGACGGTTCCGCTGCGCAGGTCGAGCTGCGGCTGGTAGTGCAACCTCAGTTCCATGCGCTCTATGGCCTTGTGCAGCTTGCCCAGCAGGCGCATGCGTTCGAGCGCGTCGGCCTGCATGCTGGCGTCGAAGAAGCGGTAGGCGTTGCGCCCGGCCGCCTTGGCGACGTAGGTCGCGGTATCGGCGTTCTTGAACAGCGTGTCGAAATCGCGCCCGTCGCGCGGGAACACCGAAATGCCGACCGAGACGGTGCTCACCAGCTCGTGCACCTCGACCGCCACCGGACGGGCGAACTCGACCAGTACCTGCCGCGCCAGCGCCGCGGGTACGGCATCGTCATCGACGTCCTCGATCAGGATCAGGAACTCGTCGCCGCCGAATCGGCAGCAGCGGCGCTCGTCCGCGGCCAGCTTGCGCACGCGCGCACCGATCTCGCGCAGCAGGGCATCGCCGACGACGTGGCCGAGCGTGTCGTTGATCACCTTGAAGTTGTCGAGGTCGAGATAGACGAGCGCGCACGCACGCCCCTGCAGCGCGGCGCGTTGCAGCGCGCTGAGCACGTGCTGCTCGAACTGCAGCTTGTTGGGCAAGCCGGTGAGCTGGTCGTAATGCGCCAGATGCTCGATGCGTGCGATCGACGCCTTGCGTTCGGTGATGTCGCGCACGAAGCAGAAATGGCACGGCTCCAGCGCGTGGGTCACGTAATTGACGCTGACCTCGACGTCGCGAATGCTGCCATCGGCGCGCCGCCAGCGGCTGTCGAAACGTGCCGACCCGGCCGCGGCGATATCCTGCATGAAGGCCCGCAGCCGCGTCGCGTCGAATTCCGCCTCGACGTCGAAAATGCGCATCGCCAGCAGCCGCTCGCGCGGATAGCCGCTCAGCTCGCAGGTCGCGTCATTCACCTCCAGGAAGCGGCCATCCGGCGCGATCACGACGAGCGCGTCCATCGAGGTGCGGATCATCAGCCCGTAGCGCGCCTCGGCGCGACGCAGTTCGGTGATGTCGGTGAAGATCGCGCCCGTGCCGGTGACCTTGCCCTCGTCGTCGAACACCGGGAAGCGCACGGTCTCGAAGCTGCGCTCGGCCGCGACGCCGCGGATCGGCTCGACCATCACCAGCGGCGCACCGCTCGCGCGCACCTGCCGGTCGTTGTGATCGAGCGCGCGCGCCGCGTCCTCGGGCAGCAGGTCGAACACCGTCTCGCCGAGCACTTCTTCGCGCGACCGCCCGAAGAAGTGTTCGAACGCCCGGTTGACCAGGGTGTATCGCCCCTCGAGATCCTTCAGCAGGGTGATCGAGGGCGAGTTCTCGATGAACGCGGTATTCAGCGCCTGGCTCGCGCGCAGCCGGGCCGTGCGCTCGGCGACCTCGGATTCGAGGTTGCGCTGGTGCTGGCGCAGTTCGCGGAACAGCAGGTTGAACGGCTTGATCAGGCCGGTGACCAGCACCGCACGGTAGATGAACCAGGTCGATATGCCGAGAAGATAGTGCCCGATCTCGTTGGCCGCGCCGAAGACGCTCACGTAGCGGGTGAAGGCGAGCTCGCTGAGCGCGCCGCAGAGCAGCGACAACATCAGCAGCCGGACGACGACGTCGTCGAAACGGGCGCGCTCGCGGTACAGCACGGCCGCGGCCGCGACGAAGATGCCGACGATGACGTACTCGCTGACGACCTTGAACGGCGTGAGCCCCTGACCCTCGACGAAGCAATCGGGGAAATATCCGGCGAAGATGACGCCGCCGAGCAGCGTGCCGACGCTCGCATAGGCACCCGCGAGGATGCCCGGACGCATCCGGATGCGGAGCGTGAGCGCGGCAAACAGGAAGGAAGCGCTCTCGAGGTAGCGGAACGCGATCCACAGCTGGGTGGGCAGGTTCGCGCCCTGCCCGGGAAATATCCCCAGCCCCTTGTAGGTCAGCGCATGCAGTAGTTCCAGCGCCGCGACGGTCAGCGACGAGATGCCGATGATGCGCAGGAAGTTGCTCGCACTCCAGCGGCGCGTATGCCAGGCGAGGACGAACACCGCGCCCAGGACGATGACGCGGAGGATCTCGATGACGCTGTGGAACAGCACGTAGTCGCGCTTCGCCACCGCATGCAGCAGGCCGATCGCGAGCGCGAGCCCGAGCAGCTGCGGCAGACCCGGCATGCGGTTGTCGCCGGAAGGGAGGGAAGCGTCTGGCCTCGGGCTGATCACGGTCATGTACCGTCGGGTAATGGCACCGATGATGCCGCGCAAATATGCGCATCTTACCAGCAGCATGGAGCGTGCGCGGCAGCGCCCGGGCGCCACGACGGGCGATCAGGGCGTACCGGCATGCCGGCGAAAACTCGCGGCCCCGCCGCGAGCGCGAGAGGATTGACGCGGCCCCCGCGGTCCGGGCTATAATCCGCGCCCTTTCGTGTTCTTCGCGGACGGCTCCCGGGCCTGTGCGCGAAGGCGGCGAAGCCTTGGTGGTGAAATTGGTAGACACGCTATCTTGAGGGGGTAGTGGCGAAAGCCGTGCGAGTTCGAGTCTCGCCCAAGGCACCATAAAGCAGTCCGACAGAGGCCGGCAATCCCAAGAGGGTTCTGGCCTTTTTCACGTCCACGGCCGACACCGGCGTCAAATCCATTCGTCACGTCCCGGTGCCGGCCACGAGCCGCACCCGACCTTTAGATTTCTTAATTCGGGCCTTGGCGGCTTGCTGCTAGATTACGTCCGCGCAGCCCCGATGCCGGGTGGGATTTCCATGATCAAAGACCTGTTGTTTTACCCACGCCAAGTGGTCGAGGCCGGCGGCAACCGCTGGGACTGGGCACTGCTGCCGCTCGTGCTGGCGGCGCTGGTGCTGGTGGCCTACGGCGCGCAACAGATGGCTCGCCCCTACCAGATCGGCGAGGCGATCCCCCTCAGCCTGTCACCGGCCGTGCTGCCCTACTACCTGCTGCGCACCACGCTGCGGATGTTCATTGCGCTGGCGGCCTCGATGGTCTTCAGCTGCGTCTTCGCCGCCCTCGCATCGAAGTATCGCGCCGCCGAGAAAGTGCTGGTGCCCCTGCTCGACATCCTGCAGTCGATCCCGGTGCTGGGCTTCCTGTCGATCACGGTCACGGGTTTCATCGCGCTCTTTCCGGGCAACCTCCTCGGGGTGGAGTGCGCGGCGATTTTCGCCATCTTCACTTCCCAGGCGTGGAACATGGCCTTCTCCGCGTACCAGGGCTTCCGCACCGTGCCGACGGAGCTGGCCGAGGCGGCGAGGGTGTTCCAGCTGTCGCCGTGGCAGCGCTTCTGGCGGCTCGAGTTGCCGTACGCGATGCCCGGACTGCTGTGGAACATGATGATGTCGATGTCGGGCGGCTGGTTCTTCGTCGTTGCCTCGGAAGCCATCTCGGTGTCGAACCAGAGCATCAAGCTGCCCGGCATCGGCTCCTATATCGCGCTGGCGATCGAGGCGCGCGACCTTCACGCGATCGCGTGGGCGATCGGCGCGATGCTGGTCGGCGTGCTGCTCTACGATCAGTTGTTCTTCCGCCCGCTGCTGGCCTGGGCCGACAAGTTCCGCTTCGAGGAGACCGGCAGCGACACCGCCCAGGACTCCTGGCTGCTCACCTGGCTGCGCCGCACCGAGCGCATCCAGGGCCTGGTGACGCTGTTCGTCACCCTGCTGGAACGCTCGCTGGCCATGTTTCGCCTCCCCTACGACGGCACCTCGATCCGCGCCCGGCCGCGCCTGCGCAGCGCGGCGCCCGAGCGCATCGGGGATGCGGTGATCGCCGCCGCGGTGTTCTACGCCGTGTGGTCGCTCCTGCGCTTCATTCACTCCGAAGTGGGCTGGGGGGAAGCGGGGTACGTCTTCGTGCTCGGCCTGTACACGCTGACGCGCGTGGTCGTGCTGATGCTGCTGGCGGCCCTCGTGTGGGTGCCGATCGGGGTCTGGATCGGCCTCAATCCGCGCTTCGCGGAGCGGGTCCAGGCGATCGCGCAGTTCCTCGCGGCCTTTCCGGCCAACCTGATGTTCCCGGTGGCGGTGCTGGGGATCGTGCACTTCAAGCTCAATCCGGACGTGTGGCTGTCGCCGCTGATGATCCTGGGCACGCAGTGGTATCTGCTGTTCAACGTCATCGCCGGCGCAACCACCATTCCGACCGAGCTGCGCTACGCGGCGCAGAATGTCGGCCTCACGGGCTGGCTCAAGTGGCGCCGCTACCTGCTGCCGGCGATTTTCCCGAGCTTCGTCACCGGCGCCATCACCGCCAGCGGCGGTTCGTGGAACGCCAGCATCGTGGCCGAGTACGTGAGCTGGGGCGACACCACCCTCAAGGCCCACGGCCTCGGCAGCTATATCGCGGAAATGACGGCCGCGGGCGACTTCCCGCGCATCGCGCTGGGCATCGGCGTGATGTGCGTGTTCGTCATGGGTTTCAACCACTTCGTCTGGCGCCGTCTGTACCGCATGGCCGAGGACCGCATGCATTTCTGAGGAGCACCGATGGCTACCCCGATCGTCGAACTCAAATCCGTCGGCAAGTCCTTCCATTCCGCCGACGGCAGCGCCCGCGCCGTGCTCGAAGGGGTCGATTTCACGCTGCGCGAAGGCGAGATCGTGGCCCTGTTGGGCCAGTCCGGTTCCGGCAAGTCCACGCTGCTGCGCATCATGGCCGGTCTCATCCGCGCCGACAGAGGCGAGGTGCTGTACCGCGGCCTGCCGCTCCACGGGCCAGCGCGCGGGGTGAGCATGGTGTTCCAGTCCTTCGCGCTGTTCCCGTGGCTGACGGTGCAGAAGAATGTCGAACTGGGCCTCGAAGCCCGCGGCATGGACCCGGCCGAACGCGCCCGGCGGGCGAAAGCGGCGATCGAGCTGATCGGGCTGTCCGGCTTCGAAGGGGCGCTGCCACGCGAGCTCTCCGGCGGCATGCGCCAGCGCGTCGGGATTGCCCGCGCCCTAGTGCTGGAACCGGAGGTGCTGCTGATGGACGAAGCCTTTTCGGCCCTCGATGTGCTCACCGGCGAGCGCCTGCGGGAAGACATTCTCGGCCTGTGGGAAAGCGGCCAGATGCCCACCAAGGCGATCCTGGTGGTGTCCCACAACATCGAAGAAGCCGTCACCATGGCCGACCGCGTGCTGATCTTCGGCAGCAATCCGGGGCGGGTGCGGGTCGAGCTGCCCGTGAACCTCGAACGGCCGCGGGAGGTGGGCAATGCCGATCTGCGGGCCCTGGTCGATGAAGTCTATGGTCTGATGACGGCCAAGCCGGGCCGGGTCGGAAAGCCGGCCGAGAAGGAAACGCCGCTGGGCCTCGGCGACCGCCTGCCGGTGGCCGACGTCGCTCGCATCGAGGGCCTGCTCGAGCTGCTCGCCGACGAACCGTTTCATGGCCGCGCCGACTTGCCCCAGCTCGCGGAGGAGGCGGAGCTCACCGACGATGAACTGCTCGAGGCGAGCCACGCTCTCGCGCTCCTCGGCTTCGCCCATCTCGCGCACGGCGACATCACGATCACGTCGCTGGGCGAACATTACATCGGCGGCCCGAAGACCCTGCGCCAGGAGCTCTTCGGGCAACAGCTGCTTGCACACGTCCCGCTCATCGCCTACATCCGCCATGGCCTGGAACAGGACGCGAGCGGCGACCTGCCGCAGGACCTGTTCCTCAAGCTGCTGCGCTACACGCTGGACGAAGCGGAAGCCGAACGCGCCCTGCGGGTGGCGATCGAGTGGGGGCGCTACGGCGAGGTCTTCGAATACAACTTCAACAACGGCGTCATCCATCTGCCCGAAGGCGAGGCCACTGCCGGTCAGCCGGCGCCCTGACACAGGCCCTGCTGCCGACGAATCCCGGCACGCGACCGATCACGCCGCCGCGAACGCCTCCGCGACCGCGGCGCAGACGATGCACCCTTCATGGACGTTCACGCCGGCGGCGAGATGCGGATCCTCCTCCGTCGCACGCTGCCAGCCCTTGTCGGCAAGCGCGAGGACGAAGGGCAGGGTCGCGCTGTCGAGGGCGAAGGTCGACGTGCGCGCGACCGCGCCGGGCATGTTGGTCACGCAGTAATGCACGATGCCGTCGACGACGTAGGTCGGATCGGCGTGCGTCGTCGGACGGCTGCTCTCGAAGCAGCCGCCCTGGTCGATCGACACGTCCACCAGCACCGAACCGGGCTGCATGCGCGCCAGCCACTCGCGCAGCACCAGCCGGGGTGCACGCGCGCCGGGGACCAGCGCGGCGCCGATCGTGAGGTCGGCCTTCAGCACCAGCGACTCGATCGCCCCGCCGGTGGCGTGGCGGGTGCGGATGCGGCCGGCGAAGAGTTCGTCCAGCCGGCGCAGGCGGTCGAGCGAGGGGTCCGCGACGGTGACGTCGGCGCCCAGGCCGACGGCCATGCGCGCGGCGTTGTAGCCGACCACGCCGCCGCCGAGGATCGCGACGCGGGCCGGCGCGACGCCGGGCACGCCGCCGAGCAGCACGCCCGATCCGCCGCGCGGCTTTTCCAGGCAGCTCGCGCCGGCCTGGATCGCCATGCGGCCGGCAACCTCGCTCATCGGCGCGAGCAGCGGCAGGCCGCCGGACGGGCTGGTGACCGTCTCGTACGCGATCGCGGTGGCCCCGGAGGCGAGCAGCAGGCGCGTCTGCTGCGGGTCGGCGGCGAGATGGAGATAGGTGAACAGCACCTGGCCGGGGCGCAGCAGGGCGCATTCCTGCGGCTGCGGTTCCTTGACCTTGACGATCAGTTCGGCGCAGGAGAAGACCTCTTCCGCGGTGTCGGCGAGCTCGGCGCCCTCGGCGCGATAGTGCTCGTCGGGCAGGCCGATGGCGGTCCCGGCGCCTTTCTCCACCACCACCCGATGGCCGCGGGCGACGAGTTCGCGCACGCTGTGCGGCGTCGCGCCGACCCGGTATTCGTGCGTCTTGATTTCCTTCGGGATTCCGATGTGCATGAGCGTGGGTCCGCTGGAAGGCAGGCATCCCGCCTGCGGGGTGCGGCGTCCATGATGAGCGCGCAGGCGCCCGCCTGTCCATGCTGCATCACAGCACGAATGTTCCTGCCCAACCCGGGTAAAACCCGGGTAAGTGTGGCAGTATTACAAAAGTGCTAAATGCGCGCGTCCTGAACGAGGCGGCGCGGCAATCCGCGGATTTTCATGCATACGATTGCCTGCTAGCCTGTGTCCGGTTGCACGAACAATCCGACCACCAGTCGTCAACGAAGAAAATGACACTCCGGCAAGGTTTCGAACGCGTTTCGCCCACCGACATCCGCATCGGCGAGCCTCTTCCCTACGCGGTATATGACGGTTCGGGGATGCTGCTGCTGCAGGCCGGGTTCGTCATCAACACCGTGAAGCAGCGCGACGTGCTGATCGCGAACGGCTGTTTCATCAGCAACGAGGTCGCGCGGGCGCGGCCGGCACCCCCTCCGCTGCCGCTGGCCGCGGTGAGCGAGGAGCACAGCTCGTTCGAGATGTTCGACCTGCTCAAGCTGCGCTTGAAGCGCGTTTTCGACCTGTACAGGAGCGGCAGCGTGGGCGACGAGTTCGTGCCGCGCATCGAAGGCATCGCGCTGACGATCCAGGAGGCGTGCACGCACGACACCGACTCCGCGCTCGCCAACCTGCACCTCGATTACGACAGCTCGTACGCGGTGATCCACCACCTGCAGGCAGCGATGCTGTGTGAGCTGATCGGCAAGAAGCTGGGCGTGCCGGACGAGTCGCGCCTGCCGCTGATCGAGGCGGGTCTCACGCACGACATCGGCCTGCTCGACATCCAGGACGTCCTCGACCAGCAGCTCGCGCCGCTGAGCCCGTCGCAGAAGGAGCGCATCGCGCACCATACAGTCGACACCGAATCCATCCTCGCCTCGCTGGGCGTGCACAAGAAGGCCTGGCTCGACCCGGTACGCCACCACCATGAGCGGCTCGACGGCAGCGGCTACCCCGACGGCCGCGCGGGCGACGCGATCGACCTGCCGACGCGGGTGCTGGCGATCGCCGACATCTACAGTGCGATGGTGCGCGACCGGCCCTACCGCAAGGCGATGGTGTCCACCGAGGCGATGCGCAAGCTGATGCTGGAACAGGGGGCGACCACCGACCGCCGCCTGATCGGCATGATGATCAAGGAGATCGGCGTGTTCCCGCCCGGTGCGACGGTGCGGCTCGCGAACGGGGAAATCGCCGTCGTGAAGAAGCGCACGGCGAATACCGCGTGCCCGCTGGTCTTTTCCTTCGTTCGCGCCGACGGCATGCCGATGCTCACGCCGGTGCAGCACGACACCGCCCGTGAGGAGTGCCGTATCGAAGGCATGGTGCCCTTTTCCAACCATCGTGGCGCGATCGCGGTGCTGCGCGGCCTGTGGCACCACCCTTGAGGACGACACCGATGAAGCGCTTCGAGTGGAAGGTCGAGTATTCGGTCGATGACGCCGAAATCGACCGCCAGCACGCGGAAATGATCGCGATCCTCAACGAACTCGCCGACCAGTTGCACGGCGAAGGCCCGTCGGACGGTGCGCGCCGCGTGTTCGACCACCTCGCGCATTACGTGACGACGCATTTCGCCTACGAGGAAGGACGTATCACGCAGGCCGGCTACCCGGACGAGCGGATCGCCGAGCACCAGGTCGAGCACAATGCGATCCTGCGTCAGCTGCAGGGTTTCGAGCGCGTGTTCGAAAGCGGCGACACCGCGGCGCTGCAGGAGATGATGCCGTTCCTGTATGGCGAATGGCTGATCCACCACATCTGCGGCACCGACAAGGAGTACGTGCCCTGGCTCACGGGCAGCCGCTGACGCGGGTTCCGGCCGGCACCCAAAACGGGCAGTGGCGCCGCGCGGTGAAATCCGCGCGCTCATGACAATCCGATTGCACGGAGACTAGAATGGACCGGTGACCATCGCGCGGCTCCTATCGCCATGCTCCGCCTCCCCGATCGCTACTACTGGGTGCTTCCGCTCGGCGCGTGGACGGTGCTTGTCCTCTTGTCGCTGGGGCTGATGCTGCACCACGGCGAGACTTCCGCCTATGCGACGGCGCGCCAGCAGGGCCGCGACATCTTTCGCATGATCGAGGCGATGCGCCTGTGGAACTCGCGTGCCGGCGGCGTGCTCGTGCGCCGGAGCGAATCGACCCCGCCGAACCCGTACCTGGAGTTGCCTGAACGCGACCCGGTGACGACCTCGGGCATCCCCCTCACCACCGTCAATCCCGCCTACATGACGCGCCAGATGGCCGGCATGATCGAGCAGGAAAGCGGCATCCGCATCCACATCACGAGCCTGCGCCCGATCAATCCCGGCAACATTGCCGACCCGTGGGAAACGCGGGCGCTGCAGGCCTTCGAGCAGGCCGGCGAGCAGGAGCGCAGCGAGATCCTGGACGAGGGCGGCGGCCCGCTGATCCGCTACATGGCGCCGCTGTTCGTGCGCGAGGAATGCCTCAACTGCCACCAGAAGCAGAACTACCGCGTCGGCGACGTGCGTGGCGGCATCAGCGTGTCGATCCCGGCAGCCGATTTCGTCGCGCGCGCCGAAGGGGCGCGCCGCCAGCTCCTCGTCACGCACGCGGCCGTGTGGGCATTCGTCGCGCTGATGCTGACGATCTACCTGCGCCAGTATGGCGTGCAGTGGACCAGCCTCAAGACGCTCACGGCGACCCTCGAGGAGCGCGTGCAGGAGCGGACCGCGAGGCTGGAGAAGGAAATCGCGGCCCACCGCGCGAGCGAACTCGACGCACGGGAACACCACCAGCGCTTCCTCGACCTCGTGAACACCACCGACGGCATCGTGTGGGAGGCGGACGCGCGGACTTTCGCCTTCACCTTCGTCAGCCGCAAGGCCGAGAGCCTGCTCGGCTACCCGGTCGCGGACTGGGAGCAGCCGGGCTTCTGGGTCGAGCACCTGCACCCCGAGGATCGCGAATGGGCGTCGCAATATTGCGCATCGTGCACCGGCCGGCTCGAACCGCACCGCTTCGAATACCGCTTCATCACTGCGGACGGCCGCATCGTGTGGCTCGAGGACATCGTCACGGTGGTCGCGGAAGACGGCGCACCGAAGCTGCTGCGTGGCCTGATGGTCGATATCACGGCGCGCCGCGAGGCCGAACTCGAGGTGCGCCACCTCACGCAGCGGCTGACGCTGGCGACGCGCGCGGCGCACATCGGTATCTGGGAATACGAACCCGACAGCGGCAAGGTCGTGTGGGACGGGGCGATGTACGAACTCTTCGGCCTGAACCCGGGCGAGTTCCACAACCACGTCGATGACGTGACCGCGCAGATCCTGCCCGACGACCTCCCGCATCTCACCAGGCTGCTCGACGAGACCCTGCGCACCGGCCGCGACTTCGCCACCACCTTCCGCATCCTGCGCCACGGCACCGAGATCCGCCACATCGACGCGCAGGCCGTGCTGGTGCCCGGCATCGGCAGCCAGCCGGCGCGCGTCATCGGCGTCAACCGCGACGTCACCGAGCGCAAGCGCGACGAGCAGGAACTGCTGCGCCTGGCGACCACGGACGTGCTGACCGGCTGCTACAACCGCGGCTACCTGCAGCGCCTGCTGGCGCTCGAGATCGACCGCGCGCGGCGCCACGGCGCCGCACTGTCGCTGCTGATGTACGACCTCGACCACTTCAAGCACATCAACGACACCTGGGGCCACGGCGCCGGCGACCAGGTGCTGGCGTGCAGCGCGGCCGTCGTGCGCGACACGATCCGCCGCACGGACACGTTGGCACGCTGGGGCGGGGAAGAATTCATGGTGCTGAGCCCGCACACCTCGGCGACAGACGCCAGAGTGCTTGGCGAACGCGTGCAGCAGGCCTTGCGCGACCACCCGACGCCGCCCGCGGGAGTCGTCACCGCGAGCGTCGGCGTCGTCACGCTGCGCCCCGAGGACGACGCCGACACCCTGCTGAAACGCGCCGACGACCTGATGTACCGGGCCAAGCAGGCGGGCCGCGACCACGTATGCTGCGACGACTGCCCCTGAACGCGCTCCCCCCGCTCAGCCCAGGCCCGCGACCGCGCGGTACTGCGCGGCGGCCTTCGCCAGCCACTCGCGGAAAGCCAGCAGCGACGCCGATTCGGCCTTGCGTTCGGGAATGATGAGGTAGTAGGCGCGGGCACTGTGGTAGACGTGATCGCAGGGAATCACGAGGCGGCCGCTGTCGAGCTCCTCGCGGATCAGGAAAGGCGGGATCAGCGCCACCCCCATGTCCTGCATCGCTGCCTGCGCGAGCATCGAAAAGAGCTCGTAGCGCGTGCCGGTCATGTCGTGCGCAACCTGCATCCCGAGCGAGCCGAACCACTCGCGCCACCCGTAGGGCCGCGTCGACTGCTGCAGCAGCGGCAGCGCGGCGATCTCGGCCGGCGTAAGCCTGGCGCGGCCCGCGAGCCGGCGCGGGCTGCACACCGGCGTCGGATTCTCGTGCATCAGGAAATGCGCCTCGGTGCCGGGCCAGCCCGCGTCGCCGAAGTACAGCGCGGCGTCGAACTCGGTGTCCGCGAACAGGAAGGGCCGGGTACGGTTGTTCATGTTCACGGTGACGTCGGGGTGCTGCGACAGGAATTCGCCCAGGCGCGGCAGCAGCCAGCGCGTCGCGAAGGTCGGCATCACCGCCAGCTCGATCGTCGCGCCGCGGCCATGGTGGGCCATCAACGACAGCGTGTCGCGCTCCATCGCGTCGAGGCGCGCGCCGATCTGGCGGCTGTAGGACAGGCCCGCCTCGGTCAGCGTCACGCCGCGCTTCGTGCGGCGAAAAAGACGCAGCCCGAGGAAGTCTTCCAGCGCCGCGATCTGGCGGCACACCGCGCTCTGCGTCAGCGCCAGGTCCTCGGCCGCGCGCGTGAAGCTCTCGTGCCGCGCGGCGCGCTCGAAGGCGAGCAGCGCGGCGGTGCTGGGGATCTTGCGGCGCATGGGTGACTCCTGAAAAGTGCGCGTTTCGCATACGTGGAGCAGGACGAAATCCCGCCGTTATCGAGGCTGCGATGAACTGCCGCCGTTCGCCCTGAGCCTGTCGAAGGGCACTGGCAGGGCTTCGACAGGCCAGCCCCCGCGAAGCCGAAGGGCACAGCCGGAACGGAATCCGGTTGCCCGGTAAATGCCGGCTTCCGCCACCGCAGCGGCGATATTTCATCCCGCCCCGCCAATCCCGTCTCTCAACAAGTGCGTTTTTCGCACAAGCTACCCCGAAATTATCGTTTGTCGCGCCATGATGCAATGACTAGAGTTCAGTCACCGACCAGAGCCGGGTGGTCCCGGCCCACGACCAAACGCCGCATTGAGGAGATTTCACATGGCAAGCAACCGCGTCACTTTCGACTGGGCCGACCCCCTGTATCTCGATAGCCAGCTCACCGAAACCGAGCGCCTGGTGCGCGACAGCGCCCGCGCCTACTGCCAGGAGCGCCTGCTGCCGCGCGTGCAGGAGGCCTTCCGCCACGAGAAGACCGACCCGGCGATCTTCCGCGAGATGGGCGAACTGGGCCTGCTCGGGCCGACCATCCCCGAGCAGTACGGCGGCGCCGGCATGAACTATGTCGCCTACGGCCTGATCGCGCGTGAAGTCGAGCGCGTCGATTCCGGCTACCGCTCGATGATGAGCGTGCAGAGCTCGCTCGTGATGGTGCCGATCAACGAATTCGGCACCGAAGCGCAGAAACAGAAGTACCTGCCCAAGCTCGCGACCGGCGAATGGATCGGCTGCTTCGGCCTGACCGAGCCGAACCACGGCTCCGACCCCGGCAGCATGGTCACCCGCGCGAAGAAAGTCGACGGCGGCTACAGCCTGTCCGGCGCCAAGATGTGGATCACCAACAGCCCGATCGCCGACGTCTTCGTCGTGTGGGCCAAGGACGACGCCGGCGACATCCGCGGCTTCATCCTCGAGAAGGGCTGGAAGGGCCTGTCCGCCCCCGCGATCCACGGCAAGGTCGGCCTGCGCGCGTCGATCACCGGCGAGATCGTCATGGACGAAGTGTTCGTGCCGGAAGAGAACGCCTTCCCGACCGTGCGCGGCCTGAAGGGACCCTTCACCTGCCTGAACTCGGCGCGCTACGGCATCGCCTGGGGCGCGCTCGGCGCCGCCGAAGCCTGCTACGAGACCGCGCGCCAGTACACGATGGACCGCAAGCAGTTCGGCCGCCCGCTCGCCGCCAACCAGCTGATCCAGAAGAAGCTCGCCGACATGCTCACCGAGATCACGCTGGGCCTGCAGGGCTGCCTGCGCCTGGGCCGCCTCAAGGACGAGGGCAATGCGCCGGTCGAGCTGACCTCGATCATGAAGCGCAACTCCTGCGGCAAGTCGCTCGACATCGCCCGCGTCGCCCGCGACATGCTCGGCGGCAACGGCATCTCGGACGAGTTCTGCATCGCGCGCCACCTCGTGAACCTCGAAGTGGTGAACACCTACGAGGGCACGCACGACATCCACGCGCTGATCCTCGGCCGCGCGATCACCGGCATCGCCGCGTTCGCGAACTGAGCATCGCCATGTCGGGGGCGCTGTCGCACATCCGCGTCCTCGACCTGTCGCGCATCCTGGCCGGCCCGTGGGCCGGCCAGATCCTCGCCGACCTCGGCGCCGACGTCATCAAGGTCGAGCGCCCGAGCGAAGGCGACGACACCCGTCACTGGGGTCCCCCCTTCCTCCAGGACGCGGCCGGGCAGCACCCGCCGGTCGCGGCCTATTTCCTCGGCGCCAATCGCAACAAGCGCTCGATCGCCGTCGACATGACGCAGTCGGAAGGGCAGCGCCTGTTGCGCGAGCTCGCGGCACACTGCGACGTCGTGCTGGAGAACTTCAAGGTCGGGGGACTGGCGCGCTACGGCCTCGACTACGCGTCGCTGAAAGCCGTCAATCCGCGCCTCGTGTACTGCTCGATCACCGGCTTCGGGCAGGACGGCCCCTACGCCGCGCGCGCCGGCTACGACTTCCTGATCCAGGGCATGGGCGGGCTGATGAGCCTGACCGGCCGCCCCGACGGTGAGCAAGGCGGCGGACCGATGAAAGTCGGCGTCGCGCTCACCGACATCCTCACCGGACTGTACGCGGCCAACGCCGTGCAGGCCGCGCTGGCGTGGCGCGAGAAGAGCGGCGAAGGCCAGCACATCGACCTCGCGCTGCTCGACGTGCAGGTCGCCTGCCTCGCCAACCAGGCGATGAACTACCTCACCACCGGCGTCGCGCCGGGGCGGCTCGGCAACGCCCACCCCAACATCGTGCCCTACCAGGACTTCCCGACCGACGACGGCTACATGATCCTCGCGGTCGGCAACGACGGCCAGTTCGCGCGCTTTTGCGAGGCCGCGGGCGACCCCGCGCTCGCCGCCGATCCGCGCTTCGCGACCAACCAGGCGCGCGTGGAAAACCGTGCGACGCTGATCCCGCTGCTCAACAAGCTCACGATCCGGCGCACGACCGCGGAGTGGATCCGCGTGCTCGAGGCCGCCGGCGTGCCCTGCGGGCCGATCAACACGCTCGCCGACGTGTTCGCCGACCCGCAGGTGCAGGCGCGCGGCCTGCGCGTCGAGCTGCAGCACGCGGCCCTGGGCCGCGTCCCCCAGGTCGCGAACCCGATGCGCCTGTCGGCCACGCCAGTCGAATACCGCAGCGCGCCGCCGCTCCTGGGCGAACATACGGACGCCGTGCTGTCTGCGCTGCTCGGTCTGTCGGCCGCGGACATCGCCCGCCTGCGCGATACCGGGGTCATCTGACGCGGCACTCTGCCGCGTTCCCCTTCCCGACGGTACAATCCGCGCAAAGACAGCCTGCACGAGCCGTCCGGCCGTTTCCGGCCGCGCCGGCCCGCCAGCAGGCGGGAGCACCATCCGACCCCTGCCGGCGGGCCGTCCGATACGGCACCAATGATGACTTCATCAATCCGGTCGACTTTGCGCGCTGCGTCGAAGCGACCGAACGGATCGAGCAATACTGGTGTTTCCTGAACCGACTTCCGAACCGGCCGGCACCCTGCGCGTCCTCTACGTCGAAGGCACGCAGGCCGACGCCGACCTCGCGCAACGCGTGCTCGCCGGCGCCGCACCGGACATCGTGCTGGACGTCGTCCCCAGCGCCGCGGCGGCGCGCGCGCGGCTGGCCGAAGTGCCACCGCCCTACGACCTGCTGCTGTCCGATCTCGCCCTGCCCGACGGCTCGGGACTCGACCTGCTGGCCGAGGTGCGCCGGCAGCAGCTGCCACTCGCGGTGGTGGTGCTCACCGGCGCGGGCGAACAGGTGGCGGCGATTGCGGCGCTCAAGGCCGGTGCGGACGGTTACCTGGTCAAGCACGGCGACTACCTTGCGCAGCTGCCCGACGCGCTGCACGCCGCCTTCACGCGCTTTCACGAATTGCTGCGCGAGCGCGCCGCACTGCGCACCACCAGCGAACATCTTTCCTACCTGCTGTCGGCGAGCCCGGTCGTGCTGTACACGCTGCGCATGCACGACGGCAGCCTGCTGCCGCAGTGGGTCAGCGGCAACGTCGAGTCCATCACCGGGAACGCGATCGACGAGGTGCTCGTGCCGGGCTGGTGGCTCGCCCACCTGCACCCCGGCGACCGCAAGGCCGTGCTCGACGCGCAGACCCGGCTGCTGCGCGACGGCCGGCTGGAGCACGAATACCGCTTCGTTGCCGACGACGGCCGCGTACTCTGGCTGCACGACCAGTTGCGCGTCGTGCGCCGGGACGACGGCAGCCCCATCGAAGTGGTCGGCACCTGGACGGACATCACCGCGCACAAACGCGCCGAACTCCTCGAGGCCGCGCGCAGCTCGGTACTCGACCGCCTCGTCGCCGGCGACGCCCTGCCGCTGATCCTCGAACAGGTTGTGCAGCGCCTCGAGCAGCTCGAACCGGCGATGCGCGCCTCCATCCTGCTGCTCGACGACCGCACCGGCCGCCTGACCCACGGCGCCGCCCCCAGCCTGCCGGACGACTATCGCGAGGCGGTCGAGGAGCTGCAACCGACGGAAGGCATGGGTTCCTGCGGCACCGCGGCCGTGCGCGGCGACGCGGTGATCGCCACCGACGTGATGTGCGACCCGAACTGGGCGCCGTTCCGCGACATCGCCGCGCGCGTAGGCATCCGGGCCTGCTGGTCCTACCCCTTCCGCGACGCCGACGGGAAAGTGCTCGGCACCTTCGCGGTGTATTTCGCCGCGCCGCGCGCACCGGATGCCGCACTGGAAGCGATCATCGACGAATTCACCGCGATCACGGCGCTGGCGGTGCAGAAAGTGCGCGCCACCGACGCGCTGCGCCAGGCCGCCGCGGTGATCGAGAGCACGCGCGACGGCGTGATGATCACCGACCTCGAACGGCGCATCGTCAGCGTCAATCGCGCGTGGTGCGAGATGACCGGCTTCCCGCGCGAGGAGGCGCTCGGCCGCGCGCCGCGCCTGCTGAAATCCGGCCTGCAGAACAACGCCTTCTACCACCGCATGTGGGGCCAGGTCATGCGCACCGGCTACTGGCAGGGCGAGCTCTGGAACCGCCGCCGAAACGGCGAGCTGTACCCGCAGTGGCTCAGCATCAGCACCGTGTACGACGACGATCGCCGGCCGACGCACTACGTCGGCGTGATGACAGACATCAGCCGCATCAAGCAGTCCGAGGCGCAGCTCGAGCACCTGGCGCATTACGATCCGCTCACCGACCTGCCCAACCGCCTGCTCGCGCAGTCGCGGCTGGAGCACGCGATCGAGCTCGCCGCCCGCCAACGCAGCTGCATCGGGGTGCTGTTCATCGACCTCGACCGCTTCAAGACGATCAACGACAGCCTCGGCCACCGCGCCGGCGACGAAGCCCTGCTCGCCGCGTCGCAACGCCTGAAGCGCTGCCTGCGCGAGGAGGACACGCTCGCGCGCTGGGGCGGCGACGAGTTCCTGGCCGTGCTGGAAAACCTCGCCAAGCCGGACGAGGCCGCCCACGCGGCGCAGACGCTGATCGACCAGCTACGCGAGCCCTTGCACCTCGCCGATGCCCAGACCGTGTACCTCGGCGCGAGCATCGGCATCAGCGTGTACCCGCAGGACGCGCAGGCCGCCGCCGCCCTGATCCAGCATGCCGACACCGCGCTGAACCAGGCCAAGGTGCAGGGGCGCAACATCTATCGCTTCTTCACCGAAGCGATGGGCCAGGCGGCGCAGCACCACCTGAACCTCGAGCGGCGGCTGCGCGAGGCGCTGGACCACGGCGGATTCGCCCTGCACTACCAGCCGCAGATCGACATCGCCAGCGGCCGCATCGTCGGTTGCGAAGCGCTGTTGCGCTGGAACGACCCCGAGGAAGGCCTGGTCCCGCCCGGGCGCTTCATCGCCTTCGCCGAGGAAAGCGGGCTGATCGTGCAGATCGGCGAATGGGCGCTGCGCACCGCGTGCCGCCAGGCGCGGCAGTGGGCCGACGCGGGCCTGCCGCCCCTGCGCGTGTCGGTGAACCTGTCGGCGCGCCAGCTGTGGCAGGCCGACCTGCCCGAACGCATCGGCGCGATCCTCGAGGCCACCAGCCTGCCGCCGCAGTCGCTGGAGCTCGAGCTCACCGAAAGCATGATCATGGGCCACGAGCCCCAGGCCGTCGAACGGCTCGGCCTGCTGCGCAGCATGGGCCTGCGGCTCGCGATCGACGACTTCGGCACCGGCTATTCGTCGCTGTCCTACCTGAAGAACCTGCCGATCGAAGTGCTCAAGATCGACCAGAGCTTCGTCCGCAACGTCCCGCAGGACCGCAACGACCGGGAGATCGTCGCCGGCATCATCGCCCTCGCGCGCAAGCTCAACCTCGCCGTGACCGCCGAAGGGGTCGAGACCGCGGCCCAGCTCGCCTTCCTCGCCGAGCAGGGCTGCGACAGCTATCAGGGCTACCTGTTCAGCCGGCCGCTGCCGGCCGCGGAATTCGAGAAGCTGCTGGCGCGCTGACTCAGAACGGCGGATCGCCCGCGACGGCCGCGGCCGCCGGCTCGCGCGCCGGCGCCGGGGCGGCGGCAAAACCGGTCGCGTCGCCGCCCTTCAGCTCCCCGCCCAGCGCCTCGATCAGCGCCGGCAGCAGGCGCTGCACTTCGCCGGTCATCAGCGCGAAACCGGCGTCGAACAACGCGCGCGCATCCTCGGCACCCTGCTGGTCGAGGTTCTCCTTGACCACGTCGAGGAAGTCGAGACGCTTGATCTCGAGCTTCTCGGTCAGCACGAAGCTCACGCGGTCATCGAAAGTCAGCGCCAGCCGCGTCGGCAGCTTGCCCGCGCTGAGGTGGCCGCGCACTTCGTCGCCTTCGAGCGGATGGCGCACGTAGCGCACCGCGGCCTTGTCCTCGCTCACCGAGCGCAGCTCGCAGTCCTGGTCGATCGTGAAGCCGGCCGGCGCCTCGCCGCCCGCGAGCCAGTCGGCCATCGCGCTGGTCGGCGACAGCTCGGTGCGCACGAGCGCGAGCGGCAGGGTGTCCAGGGTCTGGCGCAATACCTCCAGAACGTCCTCTGCACGGGCCTGGCTGGGCGCATCAATGCCCAGCCACCCCCCGATAGGGTCGACCCAGGCAAAGACCTTCCTGCGCCGCGTAAACGCGCGCGGCAGCAATTCCTGCAAAACCTGCTCGCGCAGATCCTTCATCTGCTTGCGCCCGGGCTTGTAGCCCTGCTGCTCGGCCAGCGCCTCGGCACGCTCCTCGGCCTCCTGCTTCACGACCGACGAGGGCAGCAGCTTCTGCTCCACGCCCAGCGCGATCAACCACTGGCCACCGACCTGATGCACGAGGAATTCGTCCCCGGTGGGCGACTGCCAGCCGCGCGTTTCCTGGTCCTGGCTGCCGCAGGGCTGGAAGCGCTTCTTCGCGAGCTGGTCCTCGAGGGTTTCGGCCGTCATCGTCCAGCCGACGGGAAGGCGATAGATCTGCAGGTTCTTGAACCACATGGGGAATTCTTCCGTGTTGCGGGTTATTTTGGGAAATGCGGGGCGCTGCGGGGGAAAGTCCCGCCACAGGCGGTGCCGGCGCGCGGGCTACTGGATGTGGCCTGACTCGGCGATCATGCGGATCACGCGCAGCGTATCCACGTCGGACTGGTGGTAGGCCGACTTGACGTATTCGACATAGGCGACGTCGTCGCCGGTGCTCTGCTCGGTGAGCGTCGTGCGGTAGTGGAAGCGCAGCACCATCGTGTCGACGGCCGGCTCCTCGATGCCGATCGTGAGGCTGCCGCCGGCATGCGTCGCGGTGCGCTCGGTATCGAAACGCACCCATTCCATCGGCTGCAGCGTCACGCGGTCGCGGATCACCGCGCTGCCGAACCTGAGCTCGCGCACCAGCTCGGTGTCGCTGCGCGACAGGATCGTGCACGCCTCCAGCCCGGGCAGGAAGGGGCGCGAATCCTCGGCCCGGCACAGCAGGCCGAACCACAGCTCCTCGCGCGACAGCGGCGCAACGAGGGGGTTATCCGGGTCATTGACGACCAGCAGATGTTCAAAATTCACCAACGGGCTCCGTGGACGGGGCAATGCTCAGGGCGACTATGGTACTCGCCCGATAGCCTCCCGCGCGTTTCGGTTAGCATCCGCCCATGCAGATCGAACGAATACTCCACTCCCAGGGGTTCGGCAGCCGCAAGGAATGCCGCGCCCTCATCCGTGCCGGCCTGGTCGCGGTCGCAGGCCGGACCGTCGACAATCCCGCCGAAGACTTCGCGCCCGCGGGCCTCGAATTCAGCGTGGACGGCGAAGCCTGGACCTATCGCGAAAAGGCCTTCCTGATGCTGCACAAGCCCGCCGGGTACGAGTGCTCGCGCCAGCCCCAGTTCCACCCCTCGGTGTTCGCGCTGCTGCCCGACATGCTGGCGAACCGCGACGTGCAGTGCGTCGGCCGCCTCGACCAGGACACCACCGGCCTGCTGCTGCTCGCCGACGACGGCCAGTTCATCCACCGCTGGAGCTCGGGCAAGAAGCGCACGCCCAAGGTGTACGAAGTCACGACCAGCCATCCGGTGGACGACGCCTTGATCGCCGCCTTGCTCAAGGGCGTCGAACTCGTCGATGAACCGGCACCGATCGCGGCGGCGGCCTGCGTGAAAACGGGGGAGCGGAGTCTACGGCTGACGATCACCGAAGGCAAGTACCACCAGGTGAAGCGCATGCTGGCCGCGGCCGGCAACCACGTCAAGGCCCTGCACCGCAGCGTCGTCGGCGGACTGGCCCTGCCCGCCGATCTCGCAGCGGGCGAATGGTGCTGGCTCGACGACGCCGATCTCGACCGCCTCTCCGCCTATCCCGAAGAAGCCTGAACCACCGGCCCGCACCGGGCCATCCCCTGCACGGGCTGCGTTCGCGGCCTTGTTTCGAACCGTGCATTCCCTCCTGAAACCCGCTCCCCTCTTCGCCGGGGAGCCTCTCTTCCCGCCGCCCCGCAGGTTGATGCTTTGTTCTTCTGTTTTTCTTTTAATTTAAAAGATAAAGAAGAAGATAGGCGGCCGATTTCTGTGGATAAGCCCGCAACACCCGCTGTTCGCGCGGGTTTCGGCGTGGTAGAACCCCGTAGACAAGTGCCCGGTTCACCTGTGCGCCGAATGTGCCCCGATTTGGCGGTCCGGGATTTTCCGGTCCTTGCCCACAAAGTCTCCCTGCCCTGATCCACGGACTTATCCACGGTAGGGCCGTTTCTGAAGACGGACTGGCGGTGTCTTGCTCCCTGGGGGAACGCCAGCATGCCTGAATCGACGTCGACCTTCGGACACGTTCTTCGGCTGCCAGATCAATTGCAGGGAAGCGCCGAAGGCGAATCCCGTTCGATGGAAGTGCCCGGGTCAGGTCCGCTGTCGGGGTTCGGGTTTTGCTTTTTGTATTTGGTTTTAAATTAAAAGATAAAGATATATATAGTGTCGCCTTTTCTGTGGATAAGTCTGCCTTCGCCAGTGCCCGCACGTCATCCGGCGCGGTAAAAGTCCGTAGACAAGTCCCCGGTTCACCTGTGTGCCGAATGTGTCCCGTTTTTCGCTTTGCTGCAATGCAGGCCTTTTCCCACAAAGCATTCCCGCGTTTCTCCCGCACTTGTCCACTGCCATGAGTATTTCCGAGCTCTCCCCCGCCTTCGACTGGGACATCTTCTGCCGGGTTGTGGATAACTTCGGGGATATCGGCGTCTGCTGGCGGCTGGCCAAGGCCCTCGCGCACGACCACGGTTGCGCGGTCAGGCTGTGGGTGGACGACTGGGCGACCTTCGCGCGCCTGTGTCCGGCCGCGCGGGACGCGCGGGACGGGCTGCGCGCGGAGGGCGTCGACGTGCGGCGCTGGTGCGAGCCCTTTCCCCGCGTGCAGCCGGCGCGGGCGGTCGTCGAGGCCTTCGCGTGCGAGCCGCCCGAGTGCTACGTCGAGGCGATGGCGGCGTGCGCGCCGCGGCCGCAGTGGATCAACCTCGAATACCTGTCGGCCGAGGACTGGGTCGAAGGCTGCCACGGGCTGATGTCGCCGCATCCGCGCCTGCCGCTGGCGAAGCGCTTCTGCTTTCCCGGCTTCACCGCGCGCACCGGCGGGCTGCTGCGCGAGCGGGGGCTGATCGCTGCGCGCGAGCGCTTCCAGGCCGATGCCGCGGCGCAACGCGAGTGGTTCGCCGGCTTCGGCCTGCCGGCGGTGCCCGCGGGCGCGCGGCGCGTGTCGCTGTTCGCGTACGAGCAGCCGGGCTTGCCCGCCTTGCTGCAGTGCTGGGCCGACGCGCCGCAGCCGACCGTGCTGCTGGTCCCCGAAGGCCGCGTGCTCGGCGACGTGCTGCGCTTCTTCGGCGGCGCGGACGGGCGCCCCGGCGACGTGCTCGCCGCCGGCCGGCTCACGACGGCGATCCTGCCCTTCCTCGACAGCGCCGACTACGACCGCCTGCTGTGGGCCTGCGATCTCAACTTCGTGCGCGGCGAGGATTCCTTCGTGCGCGCGCAGTGGGCCGCGCGGCCTTTCGTGTGGCACATCTACGAGCAGGACGAGGCCGTGCATCACGACAAGCTCGAAGCCTTCGTCGCGCGCTTCGTCGCCGGACTGGACGGCGAGGCGGCCGCGGCGCTGCGCGCGTTCTGGCAGGCGTGGAACGGCGAGGGCGATGCCGCGGCGGCGTGGCCCGCCTTCGAAGCCGCGTTGCCCGGGCTCGCGCCGCACGCGCATCGCTGGTCGGACGAACTCGCGCATTTTCAGGATCTTGCGTCGACCCTGATGCAATTTTTGACGCCTGCGGTAAAATAGCGGGTTTTTAAAATTGTGCGGTCAACCTGTCCGCGCCCGATCTACACCAGGAAACAGCATGAAAACCGCACAGGAACTCCGCTCCGGCAACGTCATCATGGTTGGCACCGACCCGCTGGTCGTGCAGAAGGCCGAATACAACAAGTCCGGCCGCAACTCCGCGGTCGTGAAGATGAAGCTCAAGAACCTGCTCACCGGCGCGCCGTCGGAGTCGGTGTACAAGGCCGACGACAAGTTCGAAGTCGTCCAGCTCGACAAGAAGGAAGTGACCTACTCGTACTTCGCCGACCCGATGTACGTGTTCATGGACGCCGACTACGAGCAGTACGAAGTCGAAGCCGAGAACATGACCGACGCGCTGAAGTACCTCGAAGACGGCCTCGCCTGCGAAGTCGTGTTCTACAACGGCAAGGCGATCTCGGTCGATCTGCCGAACTCGGTGGTGCGCGAAGTGGTCTACACCGAACCCGCCGTGAAGGGCGATACCTCGGGCAAGGTCATGAAGCCCGCCAAGCTCGCAACCGGCTTCGAACTGCCGGTGCCGGCCTTCGTCGAAATCGGTGACAAGATCGAGATCGACACCCGCACCGACGAGTACAAGAACCGCGTGAAGTAATTCCGCGCGTTCCCGCGTTGCGACCGGAAGGGCCCGCCGTGTGCGGGCCCTTCGTCATTTCGGGAAGCCTCATTGCGGCATCATGTTCGCCTTGAACTTTCCGGAGCCGGCGATATCTTGAGAGCACTTGTCCCCGGGAGCCCAACATGAAGAAGATTCTGCTCGTCGTCCTGATCGCGACCCTGTCCGCCGGACTCGCCGCCTGCGGCCGCGACAAGCCGGCCGAGAAGGCCGGCACTGCCGCCGGCGAAGCCGTGCAGGCGGCGAAGGAATCCGCCGAAAAGGCGGGCGAAGCCGCGAAAAAAGCCGGTGAGGCAGCTTCCGCCGCGGCCGAGGCGGTGACCGAGAAAGCGAAGGAAGGCGTCGAGAAGGGCAGGGAGGCCGCGTCCGAAGCGGGGCAGGTGGTCAAGGAAAAGGCCGCCGAGGCGAAGGAAGCGACCGGCATCGCGGCGCAGAAGGCCCTCGACGCCGCACGCGGCACCGGCGAAAAACTCAAGGAAGCTGCGGAGAAGGGCAAAGAGGCGATCGAAAAGGAAACCAAGTAAACGATGTCCGACCGCATCCGCATCTTCGGCGCGCGCCAGAACAACCTCAAGAACCTCTCGCTCGACATCGCGCTGAACGAGCTGACGGTCGTCACCGGCGTCTCCGGCTCCGGCAAATCCTCGCTGGTCTTCGACACGCTGTACGCGGAAGGCCAGCGCCGTTACGTCGAGACTTTCTCGCCCTACGCGCGGCAGTTCCTCGACCGCATGGACAAACCGCAGGTCGACCGCATCGAAGGCGTCCCGCCGGCAATCGCGATCGACCAGACCAACCCCGTCCGTACTTCGCGCTCCACGGTCGGCACGATGACCGAGCTGACCGATCACTTCAAGCTGCTGTACGCCCGCGCCTCGAAACTCTACTGCCGCGGCTGCGGCCAGGAAGTGCGCCGCGACGATCCGGACAGCGTGCACGCGGCGCTCGCCGAACGCTGCGCGGCCGACGACCCGCGCCTGGTGCTGACCTTCGCGGTGCCGGTGCCGAAAAACTTCACCGAAGACGAAGTCACGCAGCTGCTGAACCAGCAGGGCTACACCCGCATCCATTCGCGTGACAGCGGCAACGGCGGCGACGTGCTGAACGTCGTACAGGACCGCTTCCGCTTCTCCAACGCCGAACGCAGCCGCGTCATCGAAGCGGTCGAAACCGCGATGACGCACGGCCACGGCCGGCTCGCGGTGCGCGCGCAAGGGGAGGGCGGCGAAACCGTCTGGCGCTTCTCGCGCGACCTGCACTGCGCCGACTGCGACATCCACTATTCGGACCCCACGCCGGGCCTCTTCTCCTTCAACTCCCCGATCGGCGCCTGCGACACCTGCCGCGGTTTCGGCCGCGTGATCGGCGTCGATTTTTCGCTGGTGATCCCGGACGAATCGAAGACGCTCGCCGAAGGCGCCGTGAAGCCGTGGCAGACCGCGAGCTATCGCGAATGCCAGGACGATCTCGCGAAGATGGCGAAGAAATACGGCGTCGCGATGGACGTGCCCTTCCGCGACCTGCCGCCGGAACACCGGCAATGGCTGCTCGAAGGCGATCCCGAGTGGAAGAGCTGGGAAGCGTCGTGGCCGCGCAAGTGGTACGGCGTGCGTCACTTCTTCGACTGGCTGGAAACGAAAGCCTACAAGATGCACATCCGCGTGCTGCTGTCCCGCTACCGCAGCTACACGGAATGCCCGGCGTGCAAAGGCGCAAGACTGAAGCCCGAGGCGCTCCTCTGGCGCCTAGGCGAAAAAGCAGCAACCGAGACGGCGCAAGCCAACGAGAATACCCCGCAGGGAGCCGCCGACGCGGGGGCTTTCGGGGCGAGGCGTCCGCCACGCGTTCAACGAGCACCGGAAGCCCCCGTGGCGGCGGCGGATCGAAGCCCGCATCTCGCCGCCGAAAAACCCGGATTGGCCATCCACGAACTGATGGCCCACCCGGTTAGCCGCGTGCGCGACTTCATCGCCCGCGTCGAACTCCCCTCAGGCCTCGACGAAGCGACTGAACTCCTGCTCGGCGAAATCCGTAGCCGCCTCGACTACCTCGCGAATGTCGGCCTCGCCTACCTCACGCTCGACCGCCAATCCCGTACCCTCTCCGGCGGCGAAGTCCAGCGCATCAACCTCACGACCGCGCTCGGCACCTCGCTCGTGAACACCCTCTTCGTCCTCGACGAACCCTCGATCGGCCTGCATCCGCGCGACATCGACCGCATCCTCGCAGTGATGACGAGATTGCGCGACGCCGGCAACACGCTGGTCGTCGTCGAACACGACCCCCAGCTGATGTCCGCCGCCGACCGCCTGCTCGACATCGGCCCCGGTCCCGGCGAACGCGGCGGCCAGATCGTCGCCTACGCGCCGCCCGCGCAACTCGCCGCCGACCCGGCTTCGCTCACCGGCGCCTACCTCGCCGGCAAGAAACGTGTCGATGCCGGCCGCAGGCCGCGCCCGGTCGACAAGGCCGACCCCGTGCTGCGCCTCGTCGGTGCCCGCGAACACAACCTGCGCGAGCTCGACATCGACATTCCGCTCGGCAAGCTGGTGTGCGTCTCCGGCGTCTCCGGCTCCGGCAAGTCCACGCTGATCCAGGACGTGCTCTACCCCGCGCTCGCCAAACATTTCGGCCACGGCACCGAAGCCCCCGGCGCTTTCGCACGCCTCGAAGGCCTGGAGCAGATCTCCGGCGTCGTGATGGTCGACCAGTCCGCGATCGGCAAGAGCGCGCGCTCCAATCCGGTCAGCTACGTCGGCGCGTGGGACGCGATCCGCGCGCTGTTCGCGGCGCTGCCGGAAGCGAAGACGCGCGGCTACACCCCCGGCACTTTCAGCTTCAACTCCGGCACCGGCCGCTGCCCGACCTGCACCGGCTCGGGTTTCGAGCACGTCGAGATGCAGTTCCTGTCCGACG
Source organism: Azoarcus sp. DN11 (assembly GCF_003628555.1). Classification (NCBI taxonomy): domain Bacteria; kingdom Pseudomonadati; phylum Pseudomonadota; class Betaproteobacteria; order Rhodocyclales; family Zoogloeaceae; genus Azoarcus; species Azoarcus sp. DN11. The sequence continues at coordinate 45,650 of NZ_CP021731.1, forward strand.
TCTACCTGCGCTGCCCCGACTGCGACGGCAAGCGTTATCGCTCCGAAGTGCTGGAGCTCCAGTGGCGCGACCGGTCGGTGTCGGACGTGCTCGACATGACCGTCTCCGAAGCGCTGGCCTTCTTCGCCGACCAGCCCGCGGTGCAGGCCGCACTCGCCCCGCTCGCCGATGTCGGCCTCGAATACCTGAAGCTCGGCCAGCCGGTGCCGACGCTGTCCGGCGGCGAGGCGCAGCGCCTCAAGCTCGCCGGCCACCTCGCCGAAGCGGCGAAGCTGTCGGGCAAGAAATCCAGGACGAAATCGCAGTCCGGCCGCCTGCTTTTCCTGTTCGACGAACCCACGACGGGACTCCACTTCGAGGACGTTGCGACCCTGCTGCGCGCCTTCGAAAAACTGCTCGACGCCGGCCACGCGCTGGTCGTCATCGAACACAACCTCGACGTGCTGCTCGCCGCCGACTGGTTGATCGACCTCGGGCCCGAAGGCGGCGAGGACGGCGGCGAGCTGGTCGTCGCCGGCACGCCGCATACCGTGATGGGCTGCGCGGCGTCGCACACCGGCATCGCGATGCGCGCCTACGCCGACTCGCTGGGCAAGCCGACGGCTGCGGTCGCCGAACCTGTCGCCCGTTACCGCGCCATGGCCGCCCCGGCGATCGAGATCCGCCACGCGCGCGAGCACAACCTGAAGAACGTCAGCCTGACGATCCCGCGCGACCGCTTCACCGTCATCACCGGCTTGTCGGGCTCGGGAAAATCCACGCTCGCTTTCGACATCGTCTTCGGCGAAGGCCAGCGTCGCTACCTCGAATCGCTCAACGCCTACGCGCGCCAGTTCGTGCAGCCGGCGGCCCGCCCCGACGTCGATGCGCTATTCGGCATTCCGCCGACGGTCGCGATCGAGCAGCGCGTCAGTCGGGGCGGCAGGAAGAGCACGGTCGGCACGCTGACCGAGATCCAGCCCTTCCTGCGCCTGCTGTACGTGAAACTCGGCACGCAGTACTGCCCGAAGTGTGATGTGCCGGTGTCGCCGCAGAGCTTCGACGCGATCGCGGCGCAGATCCTGCGCGACTACCGCGGCGCGTCGGTCGAACTGCTCGCGCCGCTGGTGACGAACCGCAAGGGCCTGTACACCGCGCTCGCGAAGTGGGCCAAGGGCAAGGGTTTTGCGCAGCTGCGCGTCGACGGCGACTACCTGCCGACCGCGAAATGGCCGCGGCTGGACCGCTACGTCGAGCACACCATCGAGCTGCCGGTCGGCATGGTCGTCGTCGGACCCGAGCACGAGGCGGTGCTGCGCACGCAGTTGGCGGAAGCGCTCGAGCACGGCAAGGGCGTCGTCAAGGTGCTGCAGCTCGGCAAGGTCGGCGCCCAGCCGCACACCTTCTCGACGCTGCGCGCCTGCCCCTCCTGTGGCGACAGCTTCCCGGAGCCGGATCCACGCCTGTTCTCGTACAACGCCAAGCACGGCTGGTGCGAGAGCTGCTACGGCACCGGCCAGCGCACGATCGGCCGCGTCGAGGACGCCAACGAGCTGGATCTCGCCGACACCGAACAGGTCACCGACGAAGTCTGCCCGACCTGCGACGGCGCGCGCCTGAATCCGGTCGCGCGCGCGGTGCGTTTCCGCGATCTCGGCATCCATGAACTCTCCGCGCAGCCGGTCGCGAAAGTCGCAGGTTTCTTCGAGACTCTGCAGCTCGAAGGCCGCGAGACCGACATCGCGCGCGACCTCGTCGCCGAGATCCGCGGCCGCCTCGACTTCCTGCAGCAGGTCGGCCTCGCCTACCTCGCGCTCGACCGCGGCGCACCGACGCTCTCCGGCGGCGAAGCGCAGCGCATCCGCCTCGCCGCCCAGCTCGGCTCCAACTTGCGCGGCGTGTGCTACATCCTCGATGAACCCACGATCGGCCTGCACTCGCGCGACAACCGCATGCTGCTCGACACGCTCGAAGCGCTGCGTGACCGCGGCAACACGCTGCTGGTCGTCGAGCATGACGAGGACACGATCCGCCGCGCCGACCACGTCATCGACCTCGGCCCCGGCGCCGGCGTGCGCGGCGGCGAAGTCGTCGCCGAAGGCACTTTGCCCGACCTGATGGCGGCGCCGCAATCGGCGACCGGCGCCTGCTTCCGCGCGCCGCTGCAGCATCCGATGCGCCCGCCGCCGGCGATCGTCGCCGATCACCCCTTCCTCGTCGTGAAGAACGCCACGCTGCACAACCTGCAGGCGGTCGACGCGCGCCTGCCGCTCGGGCGCCTGACGGTCGTCACCGGCGTCTCCGGCTCGGGTAAATCGACGCTCGCGCGCGACGTGATCCACGCCAGCCTGCACGCCCTGCTCGGCGACCCCGACGCGCAGCGTGCCCGCCGCCGCGGCGAAGCGCAGACGAGTGCCGCGGAGCCGGTCGGCTGCGACCGCATCGAAGGCTGGCAGGCCGTCGGCCGCGTGCTCGAAGTCGACCAGACGCCGATCGGCAAGACGCCGCGCTCCTGCCCCGCGACCTACGTCGGCTTCTGGGACGCGATCCGCAAGCTCTTCGCCGAGACGTTCGAGGCCAAGACGCGCGGCTGGAACGCGTCGCGCTTCTCCTTCAACACCGGCGCCGGGCGCTGCCCGGTATGTGAAGGCCAGGGCCAGACCACCGTCGAGATGAGTTTTTTGCCCGACGTGAAGCTGCCCTGCGACGCCTGCGGCGGCGCGCGCTTCAACCCGGAGACGCTGACCGTACGCTGGCGCGACAAAACGGTCGCCGAAGTGCTGGCGATGCCGGTCGACGCGGCCGTCGACTTCTTCGCCGCGCACCCGTCGATCGCCCACCCGCTGGCGCTGCTGCAGGATGTCGGCCTCGGCTACCTCACGCTCGGCCAGCCCAGCCCGACGCTCTCGGGCGGCGAGGCGCAGCGCATCAAACTCGTCACCGAACTTGCGAAAGTGCGCGGTCGTGCGGGCGAGAGTGCCAAGACCGGCGGCCGCCCGCTGCCGCCCGAAAAGCACACCCTCTACGTGCTCGACGAGCCGACCGTGGGCCTGCACATGGCCGACGTCGACAAGCTGATCCGCGTGCTGCATCGCCTCGCGGATGCCGGTCACACCGTGCTCGCGATCGAGCACGACCTCGACGTGATGGCCGAGGCCGACTGGCTGCTCGACCTCGGCCCGGAAGGCGGTGACGGCGGCGGGCGCATCGTCGCGCAGGGGCCGGTCGCGGACGTGTGCGCGACCGCCGGCTCGCACACCGCGACCATCCTCGGGGAATTTCTCGCGAGCCGCGCGGTTAAGGAGGAAGGTGCCGTCGCCGCGGCGCCGCGCGGCAAGGGAAGCACGAAGAAGGCGCGGAAGGCCTCATGAGCGGACAACGCAGGATCCTGCTGTGGGATCTCCCCACGCGCTTCGCGCACTGGCTGCTGGTCGCGCTGGTCGCGGGCGCGGTCGTCACCGTGAAGATCGGCGGCAACGCGATGGAGTGGCATGGCCGTCTCGGGCTCGCGATCTTCGGCGTCGTCGTGTTCCGCCTCGCGTGGGGACTGGTCGGCTCGACCTATGCCCGCTTCGCGCACTTCCTGCCCACGCCCGCCGTGCTGCGCGCCTACCTGCGCGGCCACTGGCGCGGTGTCGGCCACAATCCGCTCGGCGCGCTGTCGACGGTCGCGCTGCTCTCGCTGATGGCCGGCCAGGCTCTCGCCGGCGCGTTCTCCAACGACGACATCACGTTCTACGGCCCGCTCTACCAGGCGGTGTCGAGCGAGCTGTCGGGCTGGATCAGCGGCCTGCACCGCAAGGGCGAGTGGCTGGTGTACGGGCTGGTCGCGCTGCACATCGGCGCGGTGATGTATCACACGCACGTCAAGAAGGACAACCTGATCCGGCCGATGATCACCGGCGTCAAGGCGGTCGAGGATCCCGCCGTCCCGCCTGCGCGCGGCGGCGGACTGGTCGCGCTGGTCGTCGCCCTCGCGCTCGCCGGGCTCGCGGTGTGGGCGGTGTCCGGCGGGTTGCTTCCGCCGCCCGCCCCCGTGCCGCCCGCCACGACGCCCGCCTAGTAAGCGCCCGCGGGTCGCCGCCGATTGACCCGCGTCAATGAGGAGGGTCGCGCCACGGACGATGCTTGCGGTCACGCAAGATCAGGGGGTGACGATGGCAGGTGCAGGACCCGGCGGTTTCCCGCGCGACGATGACAAGCTTGCCGCACGGCTCGCACGGCTCGCAAGGCTCGCAAGGCTCGCGCGGCACGCTCGCGGCGCCTTCGTGCTCGTCGCGGCCCTCGCCGGCACGGCCTTCGCCGCGTCCGATCTCGCCGACCTCGGCGCTGCCCGCAGTGCCGCGCGTGCGGCAGACGGCCAGCCCGCGGTGGTGGTGCTGTGGACCCCCGGCTGCCTGGCCTGCCGCAAGTCGCTTGCCGAGCTGGAGCGCTTTACCGCGATCGCCGCGCAGGACGGGGTGGCCGTGCGCACCCTCGTGCCTGCTGCGCAGCATGCCGACGCCCGGCGCCTGCTCGCCGAGCGGGGCATCTCGCTGCATCTGGCGGCCGCCGACGACCAGCTCGACACCACCTCGCAGCGCCTCCTGCTCGACAATGCGCTCGCCTACGCGATCGACCGCGAGGGCCGGGTCGTCGCGACGCGCGGCGGCCTGCTTGCGGTGCGGGTTCTGGAAGGCTTGGCGCACGTGGCCAAGTCCCAGTGAGCGCGCGCACGACCCGAACGAGGCCGTTTCACCCGTCCAGTTGTCCCCACGGCGGCACCGGCGCCAGTAGCGCGTCCAGTTCGTCCAGCAGCACCTTCACCTTCGGCAGGCGCGCCCGGCTCGGCATGTAGCACGCATAGAGATCGCGCCCGAAATCGATCAGCGGGCGGTAGTCGTGCAGCACCCGCTGCAGGCGTCCGTCCGCGAGTTCGCGGCAGCACAGGTAGGTCGGCAGGATCGCCAGACCGTGGCCGGCGAGCGCGGCGTCGAGGATGCTGCCGGCGTCGTTGAAGTGGATGCGGCTGCGCACCGGGATCGCGCATTCCTCGCCCTGCCGGTCGGCCAGACGCCACACGCGGTTGTCCGACACCAGGAAGCTGAAGCACTGGTGATCCGCGAGCTCGCGCGGCGCCCCGGGCGTGCCGTGGCGGGCGAGGTAGTCCGGGGCCGCGCAGATGACGATTTCCATCGTGAAGATGCGCTTCGCGACGACGTCCTCGGGCGGGCTCTTGCAGAAGCGCAGCGCGAGGTCGATGCGGTCCTCGGCGAAGTCGACGAGGGCGTTCGTCAGGATCAGCTCGCAGTCGAGTTCGGGGTGGCGCGCCGTGAGCCGCGGCAGCAGCGGCGCGATCCACAGGCGGCCGAAGACCACGCTCGCGCTGATGCGCAGCAGCCCGCTCGGCACGTCGCCGAGGTTGCGCACCGCGACTTCGGTCAGTTCGACCGATTCGAGCGCGCGCAGCGCGTGCTGGTGGAACACCTCGCCCGACGGGGTGAGGAAGAGCCTGCGCGTCGAGCGGTCGAACAGGCGCACGCCGAAGCGCCGCTCGAGTTCGGCGATCTGCTTGCTGACCTGCGCGCGCGTGCAATCGAGGCGCCGCGCTGCGGCGGCCATGCTGCCGCTCTCGACGACCTTCACGAACGCATCCCAGCTCGCCAGCCAGCTCATGTGTCAATCTCAGTTGTCAATATATTGTTGACGTACGGGCAACCATTATCGGCTTTTTGTTTCCGGATTAGTCGGTTAAATTGCGCCTCACATACGCTACGGTATCGATCATGCACACGTCCATCGTCCTCCCCGAAGCCTTCTTCGTGCCCCTCGGCGACGAGGCCTACCAGCCCACCGAGGCCACGATCGGCCCCTGGTCGGTTGAAAGCCAGCACGGCGGCCCGCCGATTGCGCTGCTCGCGCAGGCGTTGCGCCGCTTTCCGTCCGAATTCGGGCTGGACATCGCGCGCATCACCTTCGAGATCCTCGGGCCGGTGCCGGTCGAGCCCTGCGAACTGAAGGTGCGCGTGCTGCGCCCGGGGCGGCGCATCGAACTGCTGCAGGCCGAGATGCTCGTGCGCGGCAAGCCGGTGCTGCTCGCGCATGCGTGGCGCGTCGAGCGCCTGCCCGCGAGTGCCGTCGCCGTCGCCGACCCGTTCGCGGTGCCGCCGCTGCCCGAGGCGCAGGCGCAGGTATTCTTCCACGGCATCGACTACTTCCCCTACGCCGATGCGCTCGAATGGCGCTTCGCCGACGGCAGCTTCCTCGAACCCGGCCCGGCGACGGTGTGGGCGCGCCCGCGCATCCCCCTCGTCGCCGGCCGGCCCACCGACGGCATCGAGGCGCTGCTCCTGATCCTCGATTCGGCCAACGGTATCAGCGCCGAGCTCGACATCCGCCACTGGACCTTCGTGCCGGTGGACCTCACGCTCAACATGCACCGCCATCCGCAGGGCGAGTGGTTCGGCATGGCCGCGCGCACCATCATCGATGCGGGCGGCATCGGCACCGTGACGACGGCGGTGTTCGATCTCGACGGCGCGCTCGGCCGCAGCCTGCACACGCTGTTCGTGCGGAAGAAGTAGTCGCCGCATCCCCCGGCCCCGACCGACCCAAACAACAAAGACAGAGAACAGGAAATGCTGCGATCCCTCAACAGCCGCGCCGCGCTGATCGTCACCCTCTCGGCCGCCGGCATTCTCATGGTGACGATGGGCGCGCGCCAGTCGCTGGGCCTGTTCGTGTCGCCGCTCAACACCTCCACCGGCTTGGGCATCGCGACGATCAGCTTCGCGCTCGCGGTCGGCCAGTTCATGTGGGGCGCGATCCAGCCGGTCGCCGGCGCCTTCGCGGACCGCTATGGCGCGGCGAAAGTGCTGGTGTGGGGCCTCGTGATCCTTGCACTCGGCAGTGCGCTCACGCCCTTCATGGGTTCCGGCTTCGGGCTGGTGGTGTCGCTGGGCCTGCTCTCGGCGATGGGCGCCGGCGCCGGCAGCTTCTCGGTGCTGATCGGCGCCGCCGCGCAGCGCCTGCCGCTCGAGGCGCGTGGTACTGCGTCGGGCGTCATCAACGCCGGCGGCTCCTTCGGCCAGTTCGTGTTCGCGCCGGTGCTGCAGAAGCTGATCCAGTCGATCGGCTGGATGGGCGCGATGTGGTCGCTCGCGCTGATGACGCTCGCGGCGCTGCCGCTGGTGCGCGTGCTGGTCGATCCGAAGCACGCGACGCACCACCACGGCGCGCACGAGGACGCCGGCCTGTGGCGCACCGTGCGCCAGGCGATGGGCGACCGCAGCTACCTGTTGCTGCACGCGGGCTTCTTCACCTGCGGCTTCCACATCGCCTTCCTCGTGACGCACCTGCCGGGCGAAGTCGACCTGTGCGGCCTGCCGCCGACGGTCGCCAGCTGGTCGCTGGCGATCATCGGCCTCTCCAACATCGTCGGCAGCCTGTACGCCGGCGCCTCGGTGTCACGCTACCGCAGCAAGTACGTGCTCGCGGCGATGTACGGCTCACGCGCGCTGCTCGTCGCGGTCTACCTGATGGCGCCGAAGACCGCGCTGACCTTCTACCTCTTCGCCGCCGGCCTCGGCTTCACGTGGCTCGCGACCGTGCCGCCGACCGCGGCGATCGTCGGCAAGCTCTTCGGCATCCGCTACCTCGGCACGCTGTTCGGGCTCACGCTGCTGTCGCACCAGATCGGCGGCTTCCTCGGCGCCTGGCTGGGCGGCATCGCGATCACGCGCTTCGGCGACTTCTCGTGGATGTGGTACGCGGACATGGCGCTCGCGACGATGGCGGCCATCGTCAACCTGCCGATCCGCGAGGCGCGGATACTGCGCCCGGCCGCGCAGCCCGCCTGATCGCCTGCGCCGCAACGAAAATGGCCGCCTCGGTGGGCGGCCATGCTTGCGTTCGCCGTACGTACCGGATAAGCGCGGCGCAGCGTGCATCGCTCCTCGATGCGGTAGGTGTTCAGCCGATGCGGATCGGTACGAAGATGCGCGCGCCGCCGCGCTGGATCAGCAGCGCGAAGCGGTTGCCGGCTTTTTCCATCATCTGGCGGAACGCCTGCACCGTCGTCACCGGCTGGTTGTTCACGGCCAGCACGACGTCGCCCTGCTGCAGGCCGGCCTGCGCCGCGGGGCCGTTGACGCGCTCGACCAGCAGGCCGCCGCGCACGCCGAGCTGCGCCGCCTCCTCGTTCGTCAGCGCCCGGCCCGCCAGGCCGAGCTTGCCGCCGGCATCCTCGCCGCGCGGCTTGTCGCCGCCGCCGCCCTGCGTCTCGGCTAGGGTCTCGGAACTCATCTCGCCGAGCGTCGCGCTGACCGTGCGGCTCTTGCCGTCGCGCCAGATCTCCAGCTTCACGCTCGTGCCGGGCCGCTTGTCGCCGATGATGCGCGGCAGGTCGCCGGAATCGCCGACACTCGTGCCATCGACGCCGAGCACCACGTCGCCCGCCTTCAGCCCGGCCTTGTCGCCCGCGCTGTCGGGCTCCACGTTCGAGATCAGCGCGCCGCGCGGCGCCGACAGGCCGAAGGACTGCGCCAGTTCCTTGTCCATGCCCTGGATCGTCACGCCCAGCTTGCCGCGCTGCACGCGGCCGTACTTGACGATCTGGTCCTTGACCTTCAGCGCCACGTCGATCGGGATCGCGAACGAGATGCCCATGAAGCCGCCCGAGCGTGAGTAGATCTGCGAGTTGATGCCGATCACCTCGCCCGACAGGTTGAACAGCGGTCCGCCCGAGTTGCCGGGGTTGATCGCGACGTCGGTCTGGATGAACGGGACGTAGTTCTCGTCCGGCAGGCGGCGTGCCTTCGCCGAGATGATGCCGGCCGTGACGGTGTTGTCGAAGCCGAAGGGCGACCCCACGGCGACCACCCATTCGCCGACGCGTGCGCGGTCCGCGTCGCCCATGCGCACGGTCGGCAGCCCGGAGGCGTCGATCTTCAGCAGCGCGATGTCGGTGCGCTTGTCGGTGCCGACCACCTTGGCCTTGAACTCGCGCTTGTCGATCAGCTTGACCATCACTTCCGTCTCGCCCTCGCCGACGACGTGCGCATTCGTCAGCACGTAGCCATCGCTGCTGATGATGAAGCCCGAGCCGACGCCGCGCTGCACGCGCGGGCCGCGGTTGCCGTGCCCCGGCTGGCCGGGCTGGCCCGGCAGCGGCACGCCGAAGCGGCGCAGGAAGTCGTAGAACGGATCGTCGGGCGACAGGCCCGGGATCTCGTCATTGCCGCCCGGGCGCGCCTTTTCCTTCTGTGTGACGGCGATGTTCACCACCGCGGGGCCGACCTGATCGACGAGATCGCTGAAATCGGGCAGGCCGAAGCGGGTCGCCTGCGCCGCCTGTGCCGCCTGTGCCGTTGGTGCCGGATTCGCGGCCAGTGCGGCAGGTACCGCGAAGCCGTCGCCGAACGCGGCGCCGACACCGATCGCCAAGGCAGTCACGAGAATGGTCTTGCGCATGTTGTGGTTTTCCCCTGAATAATCGTCAATCATCACGTAGACGCGGGCCGGCCACGGGCGTTCCCGACCGCGTCATGCACGACAGATTGGGGCGGCGCGCGCCGGAGGCAAGTCCGGCACCGACGGGCGCGCCGTGTCAGAACCGCGTCGCCACCTGCAGCATCACCTGCGGTTCGAGACGATTGACCGGCTCGTTACTGCCCGACGCCTGCTGCACCGGGAAGTTCGCCAGCTCCTGATGGCGTCCGAACAGGTTCAGGCCGGTCAGCCGCACTTCGACGCTCTGCCCGCCCTCGAGGCGGAACTCGCGCGCGATGCTCGCGTCCAGCGTCGTGTAGTCCGCCACCGTGTAGCGGAAGTTCGGCGAGAAGCCGGTGCCCGCGCGCACCGGGCCGACGCGCAGCAGCGTGAGCGCGCTCTGCCATGCGCCCATGCGCTGTAGCCAGGTGAGGCTCGCCGAATAGGGAGCGACGCTGTGGCGGGTGCCTTCGTCGTCGGCCTGCACATGCGACACGGTATGGCGCAGCAGCAGCGTGCCGTCGCGCCAGGGCTTGACGTCGACCTGCGTCTCGACGCCTGCGAGGCGCACCGGGTCGCTGCTGTTGATCCACTGCGACGGCGGCAGGAAGCGTTGCACGATCGCCTGCAGCGGCGGATTTTCGATCGGCGCGGTGGCCTGCCCGCGCACGATCTGGTCGCTGATGCGCTCGTGGAAGACGCGCACGTCCAGGTTGCCCCGCAGCGCCGCGAGCCGGCGGGCATAGCCGAGTTCGAAACTGTCGAGCCGCGACGGCTCGATGTCGGGGTTGGGGAAGAAGCGGTGCTGCAGCAGGCCGAGGACCGGGTGAATGATGCGTACATCGCTGAAGCGCGCGAAAACCCCCGGATTGCGCCATGCGCGGGCGTAGCCTGCGCGCCAGGTTTCCGTTTCGTTCGGCAGCCAGTTGAGGAACACGCGCGGCGAGATGCGCGTGCGATCGTGCTCGAAGCGTTCCGCCATCGTGCCGAAGTTCCACTGCCATTCGGGCGCTGCCCGCCATTCGACGTTGGCATACAGGCGGTGGCTCTGCTCGCTCGGGTCGGCGTGGCCGAAGAACAGGAACGGCGCGTCGACCTGATCGCGCCGCCACTCGGCGCCCCAGCTCATGCGCAGGCCCTGCGCGATGGTGCGGTTATGCTGGAACTCGAGGTTCTCGCGCCGCGTCGTGAAGCTGTCGTTCACCGGAATCGAGATGGGGCCGCCGGGAAACTTCAACGGCCCGTTGTCGACCGCCCACTCGTTGCGCGTGCGTTCGTAGCTGTAATAGCCCGACAGCAGGAATTCCTCGTCCGGACTGATCGCGCGGCGCCACAGCAGGTGGCCGAAGTGCTCGCGCGTGCCGATGTCGCGTTCGGGATGGGAGTTGAACGGCGTATTCGGGTAGCCGGTGCCGCGCTCGATGTCGGTCAGGCCGGCGAGGAAGGTCAGTTCGTCGCGGGCGCCCAGCTGCAGGTCGCTGCGCAGCGTGGCGCGCCTGCGGTCGCGGCTGTCGTTGAGGTCGTGCACCCCGCCGTCGTGCAGGTGCTGGGCGGTGACGCGCAGGCCCAGCGGGCCCGAGCGCGTGACGACCCGCCCGCTCACTTCGGAAAAACTGTCCGTGCCGCCCGCGACCGATACCGTCGTGCCGCTTTCTTCGGCCGTGTGGCGCGTGATGATGTTGACGACGCCCATGTAGGCGTTCGTGCCGTAGGAGGCCGCGTCGGTGCCGCGCACGACCTCGATGCGCTCGATGTCCTCGATCGCCAGCGGGAAGGAGTTGCGGCCGAAACTGCCGAAATAGGTCGCGCTGACCGAGCGCCCGTCGATGAGGATCTGCAGTTCCTGCGGGTCGTCGCGGTTCGGGCCGTGGTAGCTGACCCACTGTTCGCTGCCGCGCTCCTTCGCCACCATCATGCCCGGCACCAGGCGCAGCAGGCGGTCCAGGCTGCGGTAGCCGGTCGCGCGGATCGTCTCGCGATCGAGCACCGTCAGCGCCGCCGGCACCTCGTTCTGCGGCCGCGGCATGCGCGAGACGGTGAGCACGACCGGCAGCGAATCGAAATAACTCGCCTCCGACGCCTCGGGCACCGGTGCGAATTCCGGCTCCATGCCGGACTGGGCCGCCGAGAAGGATGGGCACGCTGCAATCGAAGCCGCGGCCACGGCGCAAAGTGATAGGCGGAAAGTCATATTTGGTTGTTGTTTGATGCCCCGTGGGTACAGGGCATTGCAGCGACGGAGAGTATAAGGGCGCGCGGCCCTTTCAGGGCGCCGGAAGGTACCCCGCGGTGCCCACGCGGAGTAACATCTAGCGCGCATGCCATTGCCGATCGCGCCACCATGACCCTGACCGACCTCCGCTATCTCATCGCCCTCGCCCACGAGCGCCACTTCGGCCGCGCCGCCGAGAAGTGCCATGTCAGCCAGCCGACGCTGTCGGTCGCGGTCAAGAAGGTCGAGGACGAGCTCGGCGTGCAGCTCTTCGAGCGCAGCGCGACCGAGGTCAAGATCACCTCGACCGGCCAGCGCATCGTCGCGCAGGCCGAGAAGGTGCTGATGGAGGCGGCGCAGATCCAGGAGATCGCCGCCGCCGGCAAGGATCCCCTGTCCGGGCCGCTGCGTCTGGGCGTGATCTACACCATCGCGCCCTACCTGCTGCCGCGGCTCATCCCGCGTGTGCATAAGCTCGCGCCGCGCATGCCGCTGATCATCCACGAAAACTACACGACGCGGCTGCTCGAGGCGCTCAAGCGCGGCGAACTGGACGTCATCGTGCTGTCGCTGCCTTTCGAGGAGGCCGGCGTCGTCGCGCAGCCCGTCTATGACGAACCCTTCCGTGTGCTGATGCCGGCGAGCCACCCCTGGACCGACCTCGAGCACATCGACCCCGACAAGCTCGCCGACGACCAGCTGCTGCTGCTCGGCGCCGGCAACTGCTTCCGCGACCAGGTGCTCGAAGTCTGCCCGCACTGCCGCAGCGTCAGCGGCCTGCAGCGCACGCTCGAAGGCAGCTCGCTCGAAACGATCCGCCACATGGTCGCGACCGGCCTCGGCGTCACGGTGCTGCCCAGCACCGCCGCCGACGAGCTGCCGGCGCAGAACGCGCTCGTCGCCGTGCGGCCCTTCTCCGACCCCGAACCCTCGCGCCGCGTCGTGCTCGCGTGGCGCGTCACCTATCCGCGCAGCGGCGCGATCGACGTCCTGCGCACGGCCATCCTCGAAAGCGAACTGCCCGGCGTGCGCCCGATCGGCCGTGTCGTACCGCTGGAGGCCGTGGCGACCTGAGCCGCGCGCGTCGGCTGCTGCCGCCGGCGTGACCGATTGCCGCGCCCCGCCACCCGGCGGGCTATAGTTTGAAGGCAGGCTTTCACCGGGGGATCGCCGTGGCTGCTCCGCTCCTGATCGTCGGCACCGGCCTCGCCGGCTACGCGCTGTTGCGCGCGGTGCGCCAGGTCGATCGCCACCGCGAGATCTGCATGATCGACGCAGACGCCGCCGCGGCCTACTCCAAGAGCCAGCTGCCGGACGGGCTCGCCCGCGGACGCGATGCGGGCGAGCTGGTGATCGCCACGGCCGAGCAGATGGCCTACCGGTTCGAGGCGACGATCACGCCGCACCGCCGCGCGCTCGTGCTCGACCCGGTGCGCCGCATCCTGCGCACCGACAACCCCGCCCAGGCCGAGCAGCCCTGGTCGCAGCTCGTCCTCGCCACCGGCGCCGAGGCGATCCGTCCGGCCAATGTGCGCGGCAGCGGCGCCGCCGCCATCCTGACCGTCGGCAGCCTCGCCGAGTACGCCTACCTGCGCACGCAGCTGGCCGGCCGCCGCCGCGTCGCGGTGATCGGCGGCGGCATCGCTGCCTGCGAACTGGCCGAAAGCTTCAAGCGCGGCGGCTGCGAGGTCGTCCTGCTGGAGCTGGGCAGCCACCTCCTCGGCCGTGCCTGCCCCGCGCTGTGCGGGCAGCGCGTCGCCGAGGCGCTCGCCGCGGCAGGCGTGCGGGTGCGCCTCGAGGACCGGGCGCAGCGCATCGACCACGGCATGCATGACTTCGAGCTCACGACCCTGGGGGGCCATACGCTGCCGGTCGATGTCGTCGTCGCCGCGCTGGGCACCCGCCCGCGCATGCAGCTGGCGCGAGCGGCCGGACTGGATGTCGCGGGTGGCATCGTCGTCGACCACGGGCTGCGCACCTCGGCCGAGGGAATCTTCGCGCTGGGCGCGTGTGCGGAGCTGGACGGGCGGCTGTTCGCGCTCAGGGAAGACATCGAAAACGCCGCCCACGTCCTCGCCGACGTGCTCGGCGGGCACGCCACGCGCATGCGCTGGAGGCCGCGCACGCTGCAGCTCAACCTGGAATGCTGCCCGGTGGCGATCTGCGAGCCGCCGCCGGTTGCGGGCGAATGGCACGAATCGGCGACCGCGCGCGGCGTGCGGGCGCTGTTCCACGACCTTTCCGGCGCGTTGCGCGGCTTTGCGCTGGTCGGCGAGCCCGCCGGCGAAGCGGGCCGGCTGCTCGCCCGCGTCATGCACTGACGCGCTCAGGCTTCCTTGCGTGTCCGCGGGCTGGCCTTGCGGGCCGCCGGCTTCGCGGCGGCGTCCGCCGTCGCCGCCGCGCCTTCCTTGGCCGCACCGTCGCCCGCCTTGCCCTTGGCCCCGGCCTTCGGCGCCTTGGGTTCGAACTCGAAGCCGACCTTGCCGTCGGCCCCGCGCACGAGGAAGGCCGAGAACTTGCGCTTGGTGCGCGTCGACACGAAGCCCTTGAGGAGATCCGTGCGCCCGTCCGCGAGCAGCTTCGTCATCTGCTCACGCTCGACCGGCTGCTGCAGGATGATCTTGCCCGAGCGGAAATCGCAGGACTTTTCCGGCCCGACCGATTTCTCGCACACATAGGCCATGCCGTGCTCGTACACCGACGCGCTGCACTTCGGGCACGCGCCGAGCGCCTCCTGGCCGGAGAAATCGACCGCCTCCGCACCCTCGCCGTCGTCCTTCGGCTGGCCGAAGTCGAACTCGGGCTGCTTGTCGTCATTGAGGCGGATCTCGGCGTTGAAGAGCCGCCCCATCTTGCTGCGGAAGCCCATCAGCGGGCCGACCCGGCCCTCGCGCAGCAGCGTCTCGATCTCGTCGATCTCGAACTGGCGCCCGGCGACGATCTTCCACGCGCTCCAGTCGCAGGCCTGGCAGGCGAACTTCTTGTAGTTCTCCTTCACCACGCCGCCGCACTTCGGGCACGGCGCGCCGAGCGTCGCGAAGTCGCCCGGCACGGTGTCCGATTCGTAGCGCTTGGCGCGCTCGACCACTTCGCGCGCCATCTCGGCGATCTCGCGCATGAACTCGGGGCGCGAGAGCTGGCCGCGCTCCATCTGCGCGAGCTTGTGCTCCCATTCACCGGTGAGCTCCGGCGAAGTCAGCGCGGAGACGTCGAGGCCCTTCAGCAGCGTGATCAGCGAGAACGCCTTCGCGCTCGGGATCAGCTCGCGGCCCTCGCGATGGATGTACTGCTCGGCGATCAGCCCTTCGATGATCTGCGCGCGCGTCGCCGGCGTGCCGAGGCCGCGCTCGGCCATCGCCGCGCGCAACTCCTCGTCGTCGACCATCTTGCCCGCACCTTCCATCGCGGAGAGCAGCGTCGCTTCGTTGTAGCGCGCGGGCGGCTTGGTCACGAGGCTCTTCACGAGGATGTCGTCGGTCGACACCGTCTCGTTCGGCTGCACCGCACACAGCTGCGTGCCCCCGCTCTTGTCGTCGTCGTCGTCCTTGACGCCTTCCTTGCCGTACACCGCGAGCCAGCCCGCGTTCACCAGCACCTTGCCCTCGGTCTTGAAGGCCTCGCCCTCGACGCGCGTGATGCGCGTCGTCACGCGGTATTCGGCCGCCGGGTAGAACACCGCCAGGAAGCGCTTCGTCACCAGGTCGTAGATCTTGTGCTCGGCTTCCGACAGGCTCTTCGGCAGCGTGCCGGTCGGGATGATCGCGAAGTGGTCGGAGATTTTCGCGTTGTTGAAGATGCGTTTGTTGGGCTTCACCCAGCCCTGCTTCGCGATCTCGTCGGCGAACGGCGCGTAGGCGTCCGGCAGCGCGCGCATCACGTCCTTCACGGCGCCGACGTAGTCCTCGGGCAGCGCGCGTGCGTCGGTCCGCGGGTAGGTCAGCACCTTGTGCTTCTCGTACAGCGCCTGCGCGATCTGCAGCGTCACCCGCGCGGAGAAGCCGAAGCGGCCGTTGGCCTCGCGCTGCAGGCTGGTGAGGTCGAAGAGCAGCGGCGAGAGCTGCGTCGACGGCTTGGATTCCTCGCTGACCGTGCCCGGCTTGCCGTCGCACTTCGCCTTGATCGCCTCGGCGCGCGACTTGTCCCACAGGCGGAACGCGGTCGCGTGCTCGTCGCCCTCGGGCTTCCTGAACTTCTCGTCGAACCAGCGTCCGGCGTAGCTGCCGGCCTGGCAGCCGAAGGACGCTTCGAGTTCCCAGTAGTCGCGCGGCTTGAACTGGCGGATCTTCTGCTCGCGCTCGACCACGATCGCCAGCGTGGGCGTCTGCACGCGCCCGACCGTGGTCAGGTGGAAGCCGCCGGTCTTGGAGTTGAACGCGGTCATCGCGCGCGTGCCGTTGATGCCGATCAGCCAGTCGCTCTCGGCGCGGCACACCGCGGCCTGGCGCAGGCCCTCGACGTCCTGCGCGGCGCGCAGGTGGGCGAAGCCCTCGCGGATCGCGTTGGCCGTCATCGACTGCAGCCACAGGCGGCGCACCGGCTTGTCGGTCTTCGCGTGCTGCGCGATGAAGTTGAAGATCAGCTCGCCCTCGCGGCCCGCGTCGCAGGCATTGACGAGGCCGGTGACGTCCTTGCGCTTGATTAGCCGCGTCAGTAGCTTCAGGCGGTCGTCGGTCTTCTCGATGGGTTTCAGCGCGAACTGCGGCGGGATCACCGGCAGGTGGGCGAAAGTCCATTTGCCGCGCTTGACTTCGTATTCGTCCGGCACGACCAGCTCGAGCAGGTGGCCGACGGCCGAGGACAGCACGTAGTCGTCCGACTCGAAGTAGTCCTTTTCCTTCGTGAAGCCGCCGAGTGCGCGGGCGATGTCCTGCGCGACCGATGGTTTCTCCGCGATGATCAGTTGCTTGCTCATGCCGCTTGGCCGCCTTGGAAAGCCCTGGGGGCTTTCATGTATGGGGTGATCGAGCGGCGCATGATAAGCAGCGCGCCGTCAAGGGCGCAAGCGCAGCGGGCGCGCCTAGTTCGGCAATTGCCCCGCTTCTTCGCCTTCTTCGCCGAGCAGTTCGTCGATGATCAGGCTGTCGAGCGGCAGTTCGCGCTGCCACAGCACCATCAGCACGATCACCTTGAGCCGCGCGACGCTGACGCTCAATCCGCTCAGCGCGAGGGTGCGTTCGATGATGATCTCGCGCGTCGCGGCGTCGAGCGCGCCGGCGCCTTCGAGGAAGGCGAGAAAACCGCGGCATTCGGCGTTCAGCCGCGCTTCCTCCTCGGCCGCATAGATGCGGAAGGCGCCCGGGGCGGGCGTCGTCGCGAGCGGCGAGGCGTCGGAAATGCTGCGCAGGCCCGAGAGCCAGTCGAGGGCCTCGGTGATTTCATCCTCCTCGAAACCGGCCGCCGAGAGCTTGCGGGCGAGCTGGTCGATTTCGGGGCAGGCGGTGGCGTGAACGTAGTTCTCGAAGAGATATACAAGGATGTCGAACATGGCGGCACACCGGCAGGTCAATGGCGCTGGAAGCGTCCGCCGGGAAGTCGGCTGACTCGCCCGTCGAGTTCCAGTGTCAGCAGAATGGCGTAGAGCGCATCGAGCGTCAAGCCGCTGCGTGCCGCCAGGCTGTCGACGTCCAGCGGGTCGTGGCCCAGCGCGGCGAGCACGGCGGCGTGCTCGGGCGGAAGGTCCGTCTCGGGTTCGGGCGGGGCGAACAGCGCCTGCGACGCGGCGCCCGCCGCGCGGCTGCGTCCCCGCGCCGTGCCGCGCGCGGGCGGCGGTGCGGCGGGAGCGGCAGCCGGCCGGCCCCAGGCGAGTTCGTCGAGCACGTCGGCCGCGGTCTCGACCAGCTTGGCACCGTCGCGGATCAGGCGGTGGCAGCCGCGCGCGAGCGGCGAGTGGATGGAGCCGGGGATCGCGAACACCTCGCGGCCGCAGTCGGTCGCGAGGCGCGCCGTGATCAGCGAGCCGCTGCCGACCGCCGCCTCGACGACCAGCACGCCGCGCGACAGGCCCGCGATGAGGCGGTTGCGGCGCGGGAAGTTGTGCGGCAGCGCGGGCGTGCCGAGCGGCAGTTCGCTGACGATGGCGCCCTGCCGCGCGATCTCGCGGGCGAGCGGCTGATGGCGCGCAGGATAGACACGGTCGGCGCCCGTGCCGATGACCGCAATCGTCCTGCCGTTTTCGTGCGCGAGGGCGCCCTGGTGCGCGGCCGCGTCGATGCCGAGGGCGAGCCCGCTGACGATCGTGAGCCCGGCCGCGGCGAGGCTTTCGGCGAAGGCCTGGGCATTGGCGACGCCGCCCGGCGTCGCGGAGCGGGCGCCGACGATCGCGAGCGCGGGCGAAGACAGCAGCGCCGGATCGCCTTTCACGTACAGGAGGACCGGCGGATCGGGGATCTCGAGCAGGCCGCGCGGGTAGGCGGCGTCGGCGAGCGTGAGGACGTGGTTGCCGGGTTCGGCCGCCCACGCGAGGGCCGCGTCGAGGCGCGCCTGCTCGGGGGCGGCGAGCAGCAGGTCGGCTGTTTCCGCGCCGACGACCGCCGTGATCGCGCTGCGCCCGGCGGCGAAGATCCGCCCGGGCAGCCCGAAGGCCGCGAGCAGGCTGCGCTGCCGTTCGGGGCCGATGCCGGGGAGGAGGGTCAGCCGCAGCCAGGCGGCGAGATCGTCCTCCACGCGAGCGCCCGTCAGGGCTTGCGCACGCTGTCGCCGACCGCGACCTGGCCGTCGGTTTCCATCACCAGCGCGTAGGACACGCGGTTGAAGACACGGAACACGAAGGCGAGGCCATAGCGCTTTTCCGGCAGCACGAAGGATTCCTTGTTGCCGTCGTCATCCTTGTAGACAACCGAACCGCGGTTGCGGTGCAGCGCCAGCACGGTGCCGCGATCGACGCCTTCGCGGGTGCCGACGTTGAGCGTGACGACGTGGTTGCGCCCCGTTTCGGAGACGCCGCGGTAGATGCCGATCAGGCGCCCGGCGACGTCGGCCACCGGCGCGTGCGGCACGAACGAGAAGACTTCGGGCTTGTCGCTGGCGACGAGGCGGTCGCCGGTGCCGATCTCTTCGACCGCGCTGAGAATCTCGAGCGTGGCGGGCGTGCCGTTCGCGGTGACGCGCGCGGCGCCGAGATAGGCGGCCTCGTAGCCGAGCACTTCCCCGGTCACCGGATCGACCAGCGGTTTGGCCGGACGCAGGACCTGCCACACCTTCTGGTCTTCCCGGATGTTCTTGGCGAAGATCGTGTCGCCCGGTCCCATGAAGACCCGGCTGGTCTCGGTCGCGACCACGGTGCCGGCGTCGGCCAGCCGCGCTTCGTCGATGACCAGCGGCTTCGTCAGGAAGGGCTCGATGTCCTGCGTGGGGATGCTGGAGATGGCATCCTTGAGGTCTTCCTGATAGACCTGCGGCTCCAGCTTCTGGTCGCCGACGCGGCGGCCGATCGAGAGATAGGGACCGCTGCGGTCGAGCACGATGACCTGGCCGGGGTAGATCAGGTGCGGGTTGCGGATCTGTTCGCGGTTGAGGCGCCAGACTTCGGGCCAGCGCCAGGGTTCCTTGAGGAATTTCCCGGAAATGCCCCACAGCGTGTCGCCGCGCACGACGGTATGGCTGTCGGGCGCGTCGTCGGCGAGGGCGGCCGGGGCTGCGAGGGCGGGCGTGCCGAGAAGGGTCGCAACGCTGAAGAGGAGAGGGAATATAATGCGGGTCATCGCTCGCTTCCGATTGGGACGGGCCGGATTTCTCGCTGTCGGAACGCCTCCCGATGGCCGAGGATCCAATCCGCAGAGTCGATTCGAATGCCGGGACGACCCCGACAGCATGCCAAAGCACTTGAAATTCTGCACGTAATGACTTAACCCGGCAAGCATTTATGGCGCTATTACCGATCCTCCGTTATCCCGACCCCCGCCTGCACAAACGCGCCGCTGCGGTCGCGCAGGTGGACGAGTCGATCCGCCAGCTCGTCAAGGACATGGCCGAGACGATGTACGAGGCGCCCGGCATCGGGCTCGCCGCGACGCAGGTCGACGTACACCAGCGCGTGGTCGTGATCGACGTCAGCGAGGACCGCTCCGACCTGCGCGTCTTCATCAACGCCGAGATCCTCGAGAAGTCCGGCGAGCACGTCGGCGAGGAAGGCTGCCTGTCGGTGCCCGGCATCTACGAGAGCGTGCGCCGCGCCGAGCGCGTGCGCGTGAAGGCACTCGATGCCGACGGCCAGGCTTTCGAGCTGGAGGCCGACGGCCTGCTGGCGGTATGCATCCAGCACGAGCTCGATCACCTCGAAGGCAAGGTCTTCGTCGAGTACCTGTCGCCGCTCAAGCTCAACCGCATCAAGACGCGGCTGGCGAAGAAAGCGCGGATCACCGCGTGAGCGCCGCACCCTTGCGCGTCGCCTTCGCGGGCACGCCGGAGTTCGCCGCCGCGGCGCTGGAAGCGATCCTCGCCGCGGGTTTCGAGGTGCCGCTGGTGCTGACGCAGCCCGACCGCCCCGCCGGGCGCGGCATGAAACTCACCGCGAGTGCGGTGAAGCAGGTGGCGCTGGCGCACGGCATCGCCGTCGACCAGCCCGAGAAGCTGCGCACCGAGGAACAGCGCGCGGCGCTCGCCGCGTGTGCGCCGGACATCCTCGTCGTCGCGGCCTACGGCCTGCTGCTGCCGCCAGCGGTGCTCGGGCTGCCGCGCCTCCTGGGCTGCATCAACATCCACGCGTCGCTGCTGCCGCGCTGGCGCGGCGCCGCGCCGATCCATCGCGCGATCGAGGCGGGCGATGCGGAGACCGGCATCACGATCATGCAGATGGACGCGGGCCTCGACACCGGCGCGATGCTGATGAAGCGTGCGCTGGCGATCGCGCCCGAGGACACGACCGCGACGCTGCATGACCGCCTTGCCGCGCTGGGCGCGGAGATGGTTGTCGCGGCGCTGCATGCGCTGCCGCAGGGTGAGCTGACGCCCGAGCCGCAGCCGGAGGCCGGTGTGACCTATGCGGCGAAGATCGGCAAGGCCGAGGCCGCGATCGACTGGCGCCGGCCGGCGCTGGAGATCGCGCGGGCGGTGCGCGCCTTCAATCCTTTCCCGGGCGCGGTCGGGACACTGCGCGACGTGCCGGTGAAGGTGTGGCGCGCGGAGCCTGGCGCGGGAACGGGCGCGCCGGGCACGGTGCTGTCGGCGGACGCGTCGGGCGTCGTCGTCGCGTGCGGCGCGGGCGCGCTGCGCCTCGTCGAGCTGCAGAAACCCGGCAGCCGGCGCATGCCGGCCGGGGAATTTCTGCGCGGCTTCCCGGTCAGTGCAGGCGAACGCTTCGACGCCGTCGCGGCCTGAGCCATTTCGACTCCCGGCGCGGCCTGCCGGTTGATTCAGGCGCGTTCGGCCCCATCTGGGGTGCTACAAGCCCATTCACTGAGGAAGGAATCACGCACATGTTCGGCAACTGGCTCAAGACCTCGATCCTGATGGCAGGCATCGTCGCCCTGTTCGGTGCCGTGGGGGGCATGCTCGGCGGCAGGCAGGGCATGCTGCTGGCGCTGGCGTTCGGCGGCGCGATGAACGTGTGGGCCTACTGGTTCTCCGACAAGATGGTGCTGCGCATGTACAACGCGCGCGAAGTCGATGCGACCAGCTCGCCCTACCTGTACAACATGGTGCAGGGCCTCGCGCAGCGCGGCGGCCTGCCGATGCCCAGAGTGTATATCATCGACGAGGAGCAGCCCAACGCGTTCGCGACCGGGCGCAACCCGGAGCACGCGGCAGTCGCGGCGACCAGCGGCATCATCCGCATGCTGTCCGAGCGCGAGCTGCGCGGCGTGATGGCGCACGAGCTGGCGCACGTGCAGCACCGCGACATCCTGATCTCGACGATCTCGGCGACGGTGGCGGGCGCGATCTCGATGCTGGCGCAGTTCGGCATGTTCTTCGGCGGCAGCCGCGACGACGAGCGGCCGAACCCGGTGCTGGCGATCCTCGTGATGATCCTCGCGCCGCTGGCGGCGATGATCATCCAGATGGCGATCTCGCGCACGCGCGAATTCGGCGCGGACCGCGGCGGCGCGGAGATCTCGGGCGACCCCGAGGCGCTCGCGAGCGCGCTCACGAAGATCGACGCCTACGCGCGCGGCATCCCGATGCACACCGCCGAGGCGCATCCGGAGACGGCGCAGATGATGATCATGAACCCGCTGTCGGGCGAAGGCCTGCGCGGGCTGTTCTCGACCCACCCGTCGACGCAGGAGCGTGTCGCCCGCCTGCGCGAGATGATGGTCGCCCGCTAAGGCGCGCCCTTTGCCGGCGTCGAGCCGTGCCGCGCATTCCGGAGCGTCGCGCCGCCCGCGCTGGACCGATGCGCTGCGGCGCTCGGTGCGGGCCAAGCTGCTGGCGCTCGTCCTTGCCCCGCTGCTCGCCGGGGTGCCGGTGCTGCTGGGCCTGGTGTGGACCTGGGGCAGCGAGGCCTACGGACGCCTCCTGAACTTCAAGATCGGGTCCGATCTCGTCACTGCGCACGAGTATTTCGACCGCGTGCGCATCGGCGTCGGCAGCGAAGTGCAGGCGCTCGCCGAGTCGCACCGCCTGATCCGGCAGCTCGGCGCGCCGTCGTCCGCGACGTCGGTGCTGCTCGCGGAGCTGGCGCCCGCCCGGCGGCTCGATTTCCTGCTGCTGCTCGATCGCGAGGGGCGCCCGGTGGCGGCCTCGCAGGCGCTGGCGGGCGAGCCGGCGCCGCGTGTCGACTGGCCGGTCGTCGCGTCCGCGCTGCGTGGTGCGGCGCTGACGACGGTCGAACGATTCTCCGTCGATGCGCTCCAATATCTGTCTCCGGCCCTGCGCGAGCGCGCCTGGCTGCCGCTGGTGGAAACGCGCGCCGCCGCACCCGATGCGCGTACCGCGGAGGGCCGCGGGCTGGTGATCCACGCTGCCGCACCGGTGTATGACGACAAGCGCAACCTCGTGGGCGTGCTCGAAGGCGGCGTGCTGCTCAATGGCAATCTCGAGATGGTCGACCGCATCAACGCCATCGTCTATCGCGACGGCTCGCTGCCGCTCGGCAGCCGCGGGACGGCCACGTTGTTCCTCGACGACACCCGCATCGCGACCAACGTGCGCCTGTTCGGCGACACGCGGGCGCTCGGGACGCGCGTGTCGCAGGCGGTGCGCGAGCGCGTGCTGGGGCGCGGCGAGACCTGGCTCGGCACGGCCTTCGTCGTCAATGACGACTACGTGTCGGGCTACGAGCCGATCGCGAACGGTCGCGGCGAGCGCATCGGCATGCTGTACGTGGGCTTCCTCGAAGCGCCCTTCCGCGACGCCGGCCGCATGGCGATGGGGGCGCTGTTCGTGCTGTTCATCGTGATCAGCGCGGCCGGCGCGGTGCTCAGCCTGCGCTGGGCGCGCAGCGTGTTCCGGCCGATCGAGCGCATGAACGCGGTGATCCAGCGCGCCGCACAGGGCGAGGCCGATGCACGCGTCGGCGCGGTGGAGAGCCGCGACGAGCTGGGGCGGCTCGCGGGCGAATTCGACCACCTGCTCGACACGCTGTCGGCCAAGCGCGAGGAACTGGAGCGCTGGGCGGAGGAGCTCGATCGCAAGGTCGCCGAGCGCACCGTGGAACTGCGCGAGGCGAACGAGATGCTGCGGCGTGCGCAGCAGCAGCTGGTGATGAGCGAGAAGCTCGCGGCGATCGGCGAGCTGACGGCGGGCGTCGCGCACGAGATCAACAATCCGGTCGCGGTGATCCAGGGCAACCTCGACGTGCTGCGTGACCTGCTGGGACCGGCCGCCGAGCCCGTGCGCCAGGAGATCCGCCTGATCCATCAGCAGGCCGACCGCATCCGCCAGATCGTCACCAAGCTGCTGCAGTTCGCGCGCCCCGGCGAGTTCGCGGGCTATGCGGAGGCGGTGGAGGTGAACGAGGTGGTCGCCGACTGCCTGTTCCTGACGCAGCACAACTTCGACCGCCGCGCGATCGGGGTCGTGACCGACTACCGGGCGACGGTGCACATCGAGATCAACCGCAGCGAGCTGCAGCAGGTGCTGATCAACCTCATCGTCAATGCCGCGCAGGCGATGCCCGACGGCGGCCGGCTCGCGATCGCGAGCGACGACTGGCGCGAGGACGGCGTGCCGACCGGCGTCACGATCGCGGTGCGCGATACCGGCGCGGGCATCGCGCCCGAGGACCTGTCGCGCATCTTCGACCCCTTCTTCACCACCAAGAAGGGCAGCGGGACCGGGCTCGGGCTGTCGATCAGCTACACGATCGTCGAGCGCTATGGCGGACGCATCACCGTCGAGAGCCGCCCGGGCGAGGGCAGCGTGTTCACGCTGTGGCTGCGGCACGTCGCGCGCTACGACGAAACGCCTAGTGCGCCGGGTTTCCTGAAACGTTGGTAAACCCTTATTCGGCGCCCCGTGCGCAGGGAGTCGGTTATCATCGGAAGTCAGGCCACGCAGAAGGGGCGCGCGCCACCGGATATGAAAAGGACATTCATGCAGCACGAGCGCGAGGATGGGGCGCCGAGCCCTGCCGGCACTCCGGAATTCAACTGGCAGGCGCATTCCATCCTGATCGTCGACGACGAGGAGGGAATGCGCAGCTTTCTCGAGCGCGCATTGAAGCCGCGCTGCGGGCTGGTCGAGACGGCGCCGGATGCGGAACATGCGATGCGCCTGATGGCGCGCGTGCACTTCGACCTGCTGATCCTCGACATCGCGCTGCCGGGCAAATCCGGCCTCGACTGGCTGCACGAGCTGCGCGAAGCGGGCTTCGCGGGCGACGTGATCCTGATCACCGCCTTCGCCGACCTCGACACCGCGATCAACGCGCTGCGCGGCGGCGCATCGGACTTCATCCTCAAGCCTTTCCGCGTCGACCAGATCCTCAACGCGATCAAGAACTGCTTCCAGCGCGCCCACCTCGCGCGCGAGAACTTCATCCTCCGCCGCGAGCTGGCGGGCCTGTCGGTGGAAGTCGACGGCCTGGTCGGGCACTCGGCGGTGATGGAGAACCTGCGCGCGGTGCTGCGGCGCGTCGCGCAGACTGCCAGCACCGTGCTGCTGCTGGGCGAATCGGGCACCGGCAAGGAAGTCGCCGCGCGCGCGCTGCATCGCATGAGCCCGCGCGCGCAGCGCCCCTTCGTGCCGGTGAATTGTCCGGCGATCGCCGCCGAGCTGATCGAGAGCGAGCTCTTCGGTCACGTGAAGGGCGCCTTCACCGGCGCGACCGAGAGCCGCAACGGCCTGTTCTACTACGCGCACGGCGGCACGCTGTTCCTCGACGAGATCAGCGAACTGCCGCTTCCGCTGCAGACGCGCCTGCTGCGCGTGCTCGAGGAGCGCCGGCTGCGGCCGGTCGGTTCCGAGCGCGAAGTGCCGGTGGATGTGCGCATCATCGCCGCGTCGAACCGCGATCTCGCGGCCGAGGTCGCGGCCGGGCGCTTCCGCCAGGACCTGTACTTCCGCCTCGCCGTCGTCGACATCGAGATCCCGCCGCTACGCGAGCGCGCCGAGGACATTCCCGACCTGATGCGCCATTTCATGAACCTGCTGACCGCGCAGCTGGGCGTCGCGCCGCTGGCGATCACGCAGACCCTGCTCGCCCGCCTCACGGCCTATGGCTGGCCGGGCAACGTGCGCGAGCTGCGCAACTTCGTCGAGCGTTCGCTGATCCTCGACGGTTTCCCGGTCGAGACGCTCGCGGCGCGCAGCGACACCTTCAGCGGGGTCGATCTGCCGCTCGGCGAGGTCGAGAAGCGCCACATCCTCAGGATGCTCGACGCCTGCGGCGGCAACAAGTCGGAAGCCGCGCGGCGCCTGGGGGTGTCGCGCAAGACGCTGGAGCGCAAGTGCGCGGAGTGGGGCGAGTCGGTCGCGTGAGCGCGCACCGACGCCCGTGAGACAGGACAGACCATTGAAAGTGATCGGATTCGCCGGCTGGTCCGGCAGCGGCAAGACTTCGCTGATCGAGAAGGTCGTCGCGGTGCTCGCCGGGCGCGGGCTCGAGGTGTCGCTGATCAAGCACGCGCACCACACGTTCGACATCGACCACGAGGGCAAGGACTCGTGGCGCCACCGCGAGGCGGGCTGCCGCGAGGTGCTGATCAGCTCGGAGCGGCGCTGGTCGCTGATACACGAGCTGCGCGGCGACGCCGAGATGTCCCTGGAAGCGCTGCTGCTGCAGCTTTCACCCTGCGACCTGGTGCTGGTGGAGGGCTTCAAGCACGCGGCGATCCCCAAGATCGAGGTGCGCCGCACCGTGGTGCGCGAGGCGCCGTTCTACCTGAAGGACCCGCACGTCGTCGCCGTCGCGACCGACGTCAAACTCGATACCGCGCTGCCGCAGCTGGACATCAACGATGCGCAGGCGGTCGCGGATTTCGTCGTCGATTACGCGTTCAGGATGGCGGCGGTACAGCCATAGAACGCTCGGAGCGGAGTGACGACGGGGGCGCCTGCCGGGCGCCCTCGGTGCTTGTGGGCCTGGAGATCAATGCAGCCGGCGTTTCCCGTCGTAGCGACGCCGGCCTGTTGATTTCATTGTCATTTTAACGCTGAAATATAATGACAATGGAGTTATCATCATGGCTGGACCAACCCAGCGCGCGAGCAAATTTTGCGTAGTAACGAAAATTCTTGACCCGGGCAATTATCGTTACCACAATAAATATGAGCACGCGCATCGTCTGGGACGAGGTCAAGCAGGAAGGCAACCTGGACAAGCACGGCCTCGATTTCCTCGATGCGGTTCTGGTGCTGGAGAGCCCCTATCGCCTGGACGTGGAGAGTGTGCGCAGCGGAGAGTGCAGGACTCAGTCGTTCGCCTATGTATTCGATGTCCTGGCAGTCCTGACGGTGGTGCCTGTCGAGCGTGGCAATGCCTTGCGGATCGTCAGTTTCCGCCCGGCGAGTGAAGAGGAAAGGAGCGCCTATCATGACTGGCTCGAAAACGACTTCGACGACGATTGCCCGGATGCGGGCCGGGCGCGCGCGGGGCGAGAGCAAGACTGATGCGGCGAAGCTTCGCGCCGCCGCGCCCTACGCGTGGGACGGTGAGAACGAGGACGAAAGGCCGTTGACGCGCGAAGAGATGCAGGCGGGCATCGCGGCCTATCGCAGACGGCGCGGTCGGCCGGCGGGCAGCGACAAGGAGTCGACGACCATCCGTCTCGACCGCGACATCCTCGCGGTCTTCCGCGCCAGCGGGCCGGGCTGGCAGACACGCATGAACGCGGCGCTGCGCGACTGGCTTAGAACGCACACGCCGACGTGACCGGTCGATGCCCGTCGCTTTCGGGCGGAGCTGCGCTCAATCCAGTGGTGATACCTGTCCCAGCGTCGTGAGCTCGTAGCCGCCGAGCTGCCGCGCGAGCTCGCCGAGCTCCGCGCTGCCCAGCCGCGCGAGCAGGCGCTGGAAGAGGTGGCGGAAGTAGATTTCCTTCGGCAGCGCGAGGTCCAGCGCTTCCCAGCCGAGCGGCAGGAAGTCGAGGCCGAATTCGGCGGCGGTCGCGCGCGTGCCGGGCGTGCAGTCGGCGCCGTCGTGCAGGAGCAGGGCCGCGGCCTCGCGTTCGCCGGCGGCGGTTGCGACGGCGCTGCAGTCGTCGGCATGCAGTCCGCGCGCGCGCAGCGCCGAGGCGAGGAAGTGGCCGGCGCCCGATCCCGCGCCGCGCATCGCCCAGCGCACGTCGAAGGCGACCAGGGTTTCGAGCTGGTCGATGCCGAGCCCGGGGCGCAGCAGCACGCCTTGCTCGCGCAGGCCGAGGCGCACCAGCGTCCAGCGGGCGTGGCCGGGATGGGCGCGCAGCAGCGTCGCATGCTGGGCGAGGCTGTGTTCGGCGCCGCCCCAATGCACGGCGCTGAGATCGACGCGGCGGCGGGCGAGCTGTTCGAGGCCGGTCAGGGTCGCGGTCGGGCTGTAGGCGACGAAGGCCTCGGCGCCCAGTTCGGTGGCGAGCAGCCGCACGGCCGCGGCGAGCAATGGGTCATCGCCGCCGGCGATCAGCAGGCGGTCGGTGAGTACGCCGCCG
Source organism: Azoarcus sp. DN11 (assembly GCF_003628555.1). Classification (NCBI taxonomy): domain Bacteria; kingdom Pseudomonadati; phylum Pseudomonadota; class Betaproteobacteria; order Rhodocyclales; family Zoogloeaceae; genus Azoarcus; species Azoarcus sp. DN11. The sequence continues at coordinate 73,313 of NZ_CP021731.1, forward strand.
TGCGCCTGTTCGAGCAGCCATTCGTCGAGCAGCCGGCGCGGGAAGAGCCACTTGCCGCCGACGCGCGCGGCCGGGACTTCGCCGCTGTTGGCGAGTTCGTACAGCTTCTTCTCGTTGAGGTGCAGGTAGGCCGCTGCCTGCTTCGCGGTGAGGCAGGGGCTCTCCGGCGCAAGGGGGGCGACGACCGGCGGCTCGGGGGCGCTCATTTCTCGACGTCGTTGAGCTCGTCGCGCGTGTTGATGTTGCGGAACGCGGCTTCCTCGTCGTCGAAGCGCACTTCGACGATCTTCAGCGTCGCATACCAGAAGTCGATCTTGCGCCCGCCGCCGGCGAGGAATTCGTCGAGGTGCGGCAGCACGTCGCGCCGGCACAGGCAGAACACCGGGTGCGGCTGGTCGAAGGTGCGCGCGACGGCGAGCTCGGCGCCGGCTTCGGCGAGGCCGCGATGCAGGCGTTCGACGAGGTCCTGCGGCAGGAAGGGCGAATCGCAGGGCGCGGTTGCGACGAGCGGATGCCGGGCGCGCGACAGCGCCGCGTGCAGGCCCGCGAGCGGGCCGGCGAAGCCGCCGATGTCGTCGGGGAACACGGGATGGCCGAAGGCGGCGTAGCGTTCGGCGTTCTGGTTGGCGTTGATGATGAGCTCATCGACCTGCGGGCCGAAGCGTTCGATCACCCATTCGGCCATCGGTCGCCCGCGCAGCTCGACCAGACCCTTGTCGACGCTGCCCATGCGGCGCCCCTGCCCGCCGGCGAGGATCACGCCGGTGATTTTCTCTCTCGCGTTCATCGCGTGAACCGCTCCTCGCCGGTGAATAGGAGGTAGTGCTTGCCCTGCGCGCGCCCGATCATCGTGAGCCCGATTCGGCGCGCGATCTCCCAGCCCATCTGCGTGAGGCCGGAGCGCGAGACGAGGAAGGGGATGCCCATCTGCGCGGTCTTGATGACCATCTCGGACGTGAGTCGGCCGGTCGTGTAGAAGATCTTGTCGCCGCCGTCGAGGCCGTCGAGCCACATCTGGCCGGCGATCGCGTCGACGGCGTTGTGGCGGCCGACGTCCTCGACGAACATCAGGATCTCGCAGCCGCCGCCCGCGCCCGGCGCTGCGAGCGCGCAGCCATGCACGGCGCCGGCCTGCTTGTAGATCGATTCGTGCACGCGCACCGCGTCCATCAGCGCGTACAGCGTCGCCTGCGACAGGCGGCGCTCGGCCGGCAGGCGGATCGCGTCGATCTCGTCCATCAGGCCGCCGAACACCGTGCCCTGGCCGCAGCCGGTGGTGACGGTGCGGCTGCCGAGGCGTTCCTCGGCGTCGATGAGGCCGTGGCGCGTGGTCACCGCGACGGCGTTGACCTCCCAGTCGACCTGCACGGATTCGATGTCGTCGAGGCTCGCGACGAGGCGCTGGTTGCGCAGCCAGCCGATCGTGAGCGCCTCGGGCGCGGCGCCCAGCGTCATCAGCGTGACGATCTCGCGGCGGTCGACGTAGATCGTCAGCGGGAACTCGCCGGCGATCGGCGTCGGCACCGCTTCGCCGAGTTCGTTGACGGCCGGGATGGTCACCGTCAGGGGATGGCTCGCGTGGCTCAGCAGCGGGCGGCGCGGCGTGTCGGGGGCTGGGGGCATGGAGGTCGCAGGAAGGTTTGGCCGGTATTCTAGTGTGGCGGGCCGCATGTTCGCCAAGGGCCGCGGCGCGCGGGTCGCCCGGCGTCGCGGCTTCGCCTATCCTATGAGGGATCGAGTCACCCGGAGTTCGCCGCATGGATCGCTTTCCCCTCGCCGTCATCATGGAGCGCCGCCGCCTGCAGAATCGCTGGGCGGACGAGGCGTGGGAGGCGGTCGGTGTCGTGCCGGCCTTCGGCGACAACCCGGCCGCGACGCGCCTGCTCGTCGCCGAGAGCGATCGCGACCAGTACCTCGTCGGCGGCTTCGCGCTCGAGCTCTTTCGCGACGAGGCGGACAACTACTTCCTCAACCTGAGTTCGCCGGTGCCCAAGGTGTTCGTGATGTGTCGGCGCGAGGACGGCGTCGCCAAGCCGCTCGTCGTCACCGTGAGCTACGGCGAGGCGGCGCGCCTGCTCGACTCGGGCGAGCAGGTCGATGGCGTGGCGATGCCGCGCGAGATCGCCGACTGGGTCGGCGAGTTCGTGAACCTGCATTACAAGCCGGAGCCGCGCAAGAAGGTGCGCCGCAACGACCCGTTCGCGCAGGATCGGGAACACCTATGAGCGACCGTTTCCTCTCCCGCTGGTCGCGCCTGAAGCGGCAGGGCGAGGCGCCGCCGAGCGCCCCGCCGCCGGCTTCGCCGGCGCCTGCGGCAGAGCCGGTGCCCGCCGCGCCCGCAACCGAAGCGGCACCTTCTGCCGCCGCCGCGGAGGCCGCGCTGCCGCCCGTCGACAGCCTGGACTTCGCCGCCGACTTCAGCGCCTTCATGCAGAAGGAGGTCAGCGAAGCGCTGCGCCGCACCGCACTGCGCAAGCTCTTCAGCGATCCGCACTTCCACTTCGAGCAGATGGACAAGCTCGACATCTACATCGACGACTATTCCGTCTCCGATCCGATCCCCGCGGACGTGATGCAGCGCCTGCGCCAGTTCGAGGTTTTCCTCAAGGACGAGGAAGCCGCCGCGGCGGCGCCGGACGTGCCGGCGAAGGGGCCGGACGAGCAGGCGGACCCTGCCGCCGCAGCGCCCCCGTCGGGCAAGGCCGCAGCGCCCGCCGCGCAATCCGGGCCCTCGGGCGACTCCGATGCGGCCCCTGATCCTTCGCCGGACCCTGCATAAGGAATGCGACATTTTGGGGACTGCGGGACATTTAGTCCCGCTTGAGTCTTTTTTTGGCGCCGGGCGACGGTAAATCGAGGATCCCTGCTCCGTTCTCTTCCCGCGTCGATGGTATGTCATCTGCTTGGCCTTCATCACTACCAACAGGCAGGCAGAACCCGAAAAGTGGAGAGACAGATCAGGCTGTGCGACTGCAACCGCAGTTTCACGGTCGATGAAAAAGCCCTCGCGGCGGGCATCCAGGCGCCGCTGAAAGTCCATCACGAACTCTGCCGGCGCGAGATCGGCGAGGTCGAGTCCGCGCTCGCCTGCGGCGACGTGCTGGTCGGCTGTACGCAGGAGGCCGCACTCTTCGCCGAAGTCGCCGCCGAGCGGCCGGCCGCGCGCATCGACTTCTTCAATCTGCGCGAAAACGCCGGCTGGTCCGCCGAAGGCCGCGGTGCGACGCCCAAGATGGCGGCGCTGCTCGCGGCGGCGACCCTACCCGAGCCGGAGCCGGTGGCGGGCGTCACGCTCGTCGCCGGCAACCATCTGCTGATCGTCGGCGAAGCCGGGGCGGCGCTGGGCTGGGCCGAGCGGCTGGCGGCGCGCTTCGACGTGTCGGTGCTGCTCACCGGCGCGAGCCGTGATGCGGAATTGCCGACCGAACGGCGCTACCCGGTGTGGTCCGGCGCGGGCGTGAAGCTCTCCGGCCATCTCGGCGGCTTCGAGGTCGCGTGGACGCAGCAGAACCCGATCGACCTCGACCTGTGCGTGCGCTGCAACGCCTGTATCCGCGTCTGTCCCGAAGGGGCGATCGGCTGGGACTATCAGGTCGACACCGCGCGCTGCCAGTCGCACCGCGCCTGCGTGACGGCCTGTGGCACGGTCGGCGCGATCGACTTCGCGCGCGCCGACGGGCAGCGCGAAGGCCGCTTCGACCTCGTGCTCGATCTTTCCGCCGAACCGCTGCTGAAGCGCGTCGAGCCGCCGCAGGGCTACGCCGCGCCGGGGCGCGATGCGCTCGACCAGGCGCTCGCCGTGCAGGCGCTGGGCGAGCTCGTCGGCGAATTCGAGAAGCCGCGCTACGTCGCGCTCGAGCCGAAACTGTGCGCGCACAGCCGCTCGCGCAAGACCGGCTGCACGAACTGCATCGAGTCCTGTTCGGCCGAAGCGATCGTGTCGGCAGGCGATGTCGTGCGCGTCGACCCCTACCTGTGCCAGGGCTGCGGCACCTGTTCGACGGTGTGCCCGACCGGCGCGCTCGCGGCGCAGTATCCGCGCGTCGAGGACCTCGGCCTGCGCGTGAAGACGGTGCTCGCGCGCTACCGCGACGCGGGCGGCGAGGCGCCCTGCCTGCTGTTCCATTCCGCCGAAGCCGGGCGCGCGCTGATTGAACGCCTCGCGCGCCGCGGCAAGGGCCTGCCCGCGCGCGTGATCCCGCTCGAAACCTGGAGCGCCGACGCGGTCGGCCTCGACTTGATGCTGGGCAGCGTCGCGCTCGGCGCCTGTCAGGTCGCGGTGCTCGCCGCCGGCACGCACGACGCGGCGCCCCTGCGGGCGCAGGCCGCGCATGCGCAGGCGATCCTCGCGGGCCTCGGCTACGCCGGCGAGCACCTGCGCATCATCGACGCGGAAGACTGGAACGGACTCGAAGCCGCCCTGTGGGACTGGACTCCGGCGCAGGGCGTGAGCCCCGCGGCGACCTTCCGCCTCGTGCCGCGGAAGCGCGACACGCTCGATCTCGCGCTGCGCCATCTGCACGAATCGGCCCCCGCGCCGGTCACGGAAATCCCGTTGAAGGCCGGCGCGCCCTTCGGTGCGGTCGCGGTCAGCGACGCCTGCACGCTGTGCATGTCCTGCGTCGGCGCCTGCCCGACCGGGGCGCTCAATGCCGCGACGGACGCGATGCGCCTCGGCTTCCTCGAGAAGGCCTGCGTGCAGTGCGGCCTGTGCGCGAATTCCTGCCCCGAGAATGCGATCACGCTCACGCCGCGGCTGCTGCTCGACGAGTCGGCGCGCCGTAGCGTGCCGCTGAAGGAGGCGGAGATCTTTCACTGCGTCCGCTGCGGCGCCGCGATGGGCGCGAAGCCGATCATCGACGCGATGGTGAGCCGCCTTGCCGGGCACGCGATGTTTGCCAGCGAGGCGCAGCGCCGGCGCCTGCACATGTGCGCCGACTGCCGCGTGATCGACCTGATGGAAAACGAGAACGGCACCAAAGCCTGGAACATGACCGAATGAACGCACCCGCCGCGATCATCGAAGCACACCCGGCGCCGGCCGGCGACACGCTGATCCTGGGCGACGAGGACCGTGCCCGCGCCCATCACTATGCGCTACTCGCGCGCCTGTTCTTCGCCGCGCCGGATGCTCCGCTGCTGGCGGCGCTCGCCGCGTCGGCACGCGTGATGGGCGACGGCGACTCGCCCTTCGCCCGCGCCTGGGCCGAGCTCGGCGAGTGCGCCGAACAGGCCGACGCGTCCGCGCTGCGCGACGAATACGACGCGCTCTTCTACGGCATCGGCCGCCCCGACGTGATGCTGTACGGCTCGTGGTACCTGGCCGGCTTCCTGATGGAGGAGCCGCTCGCCGAACTGCGCGACGACCTCGCCGAGCTGGGCCTCGCACGCCGCGCCGGCGTCGCCGAGACCGAGGACCACATCGCCGCGCTCGCCGAGGTGATGCGCCACCTGGCGCTGACCGGCCCCGACGAGGCCGGCCTCGCGCGGCAGCGCCGCTTTTTCGTCCGTCATCTGCAGCCCTGGTACGCGCGCCTCGCCGACGCGCTCGCCGCGGCGCCGCAGGCACGGTTCTATGCCCGCACCGGTGCGCTGATGCGGGCGTTTTTCGACATCGAGAGCGAAGCTTTCGCAATGGAGCAGGGCGCCGCCGGTCACTAAGGACCGGACGAGGCGACCCGGCATGGGGGAAAGAGGATGGAAGACAAAAAATCCGGCCTGCAGCGCCGTCATTTCCTGCTGACGCTCGGTGCCGGCGGTGCCGCTGCGGCAGCGGCGGTCGCGACCGTCGCGGGCAAGCCGGCCACCGTGGCCGCACCGCTCGCCGCGGCCGCGGGTGAGCCCGAAGCGGAGCGCGGCGTCAGCGAGCACGCCCGCAACTACTACCGCACTGCGCGCATCTAGGCGGGGGACACGCGATGCTTACGAGGAAATCCACCCAGGCGACGGGCGCGGCCCGTCAGCTGCGCAGCTCGGCCGCGCGGCATTTCGGCCAGACCATGGACCGGCGCACCTTCCTGAAGCGCTCGGGTTTAGGCGTCGGCGTCGGCGCGCTCGCCGCGCAACTGCCCTATAACCTGATCGGCAGCGCCGATGCGGCCGCCCCCGCAGCGGCCGGCGCGGCAGGCGACACGAGCGTGCGCCGCACCGTGTGCACGCACTGTTCGGTCGGCTGCGCGATCGACGCAGTCGTCAAGAACGGCGTGTGGGTGCGCCAGGAGCCGGTGTTCGACTCGCCGATCAACCTCGGCGCGCACTGTGCCAAGGGCGCATCGGTGCGTGAGCACGGCCACGGCGAGCATCGCCTCAAGTACCCGATGAAGCTCGTCGACGGCAAGTACCAGAAGATCACCTGGGACCAGGCGATCCAGGAAGTCGGCGACCGCCTGCTGAAGATCCGCGAGGAATCCGGCCCCGACGCCGTGTACTGGATCGGCTCGTCGAAGCACAGCAACGAGCAGTCCTACCTGCTGCGCAAGTTCGTGTCCTTCTTCGGCACGAACAACATGGACCACCAGGCGCGCATCTGCCACTCGACCACCGTCGCCGGCGTCGCCAACACCTGGGGCTACGGCGCGATGACGAACTCCTACAACGACATGCAGAACGCGAAGGCGATGCTGTTCATCGGCTCCAACGCGGCCGAGGCGCACCCGGTGTCGCTGCTGCACATCCTGCATGCGAAGGAGAACGGGTCGAAGATGGTCGTCGTCGACCCGCGCTTCACGCGCACCGCGGCGAAGGCCGACTACTACGTGCGCATCCGCTCGGGCACCGACATCGCCTTCATCTGGGGCCTGCTGTACCACATCTACCAGAACGGCTGGGAGGACAAGGAATACATCCGCCAGCGCGTGTTCGGCATGGACAAGGCGCACGAGGAGTTCATGAAGTGGACGCCGGACCGCGTGCAGGAAGTCACCGGCGTGCCCGAGGAACAGGTGAAGAAGGTCGCCGAGACGCTGGCGAAGAACCGGCCGTCGACGGTCGTGTGGTGCATGGGCCAGACCCAGCACACCGTCGGCAACGCCAACGTGCGCGCGATGTGCATCCTGCAGCTCGCGCTCGGCAACGTCGGCGTTTCGGGCGGCGGCACGAACATCTTCCGCGGCCACGACAACGTGCAGGGCGCGACCGACGTCGGCCCCAACCCGGACTCGCTGCCCGGCTACTACGGCCTCGCGCCCGGCTCGTGGAAGCACTGGTGCAGGGTGTGGGGCGTCGACTACGAGTGGGTGAAGTCGCGCTACAGGTCCGAGGACCTGATGACCAAGTCCGGCATCACCGTGTCGCGCTGGATCGACGGCGTGCTCGAGAACCCGGAGCTCATCGACCAGCCCAACGGCAACCTGCGCGCGGTCGTGTACTGGGGGCACGCGCCGAACTCGCAGACGCGCGGCGCCGAGATGGTCGAGGCGATGAAGAAGCTCGACACCCTGGTCGTCATCGACCCCTATCCGTCGGCCACCGCCGCGATGGCGGCGATGGTGCGGAAGGACGGCGTGTACCTGCTGCCCGCGTGCACGCAGTTCGAGACCTCCGGCTCGGCCACCGCGTCGAACCGCTCGCTGCAATGGCGCGAGAAGGTGATCGAGCCGCTGTTCGAATCCAAGCCCGACCAGACGATCATGTATGCCTTCGCGAAGAAGTTCGGCTACGCCGACGAGCTCGTGAAGAACATCAAGCTCGTGAAGGACAAGCAGGGCTGGGACGAGCCCGAAACCGAGGACATCCTGCGCGAGATCAACCGCGGCACCTGGACGATCGGCTACAGCGGCCAGTCGCCCGAGCGGCTCAAGCTGCACATGCGGAACATGGCCACCTTCGACGTGAAGACGCTGAAGGCCAACGGCGGCCCGTGCGACGGCGAGTATTTCGGCCTGCCCTGGCCGTGCTACGGCACGCCCGAGCTCAAGCACCCCGGCACGCCCAACCTGTACGACACCTCGAAGCACGTGATGGACGGCGGCGGCAACTTCCGCGCCAACTTCGGCGTCGAGCGCGACGGCGTGTCGCTGCTCGCCGGGGACGGTTCCGCGTCGAAGGGGTCCGAGCTGCAGATGGGCTACCCCGAGTTCGACGACGTGCTGCTGAAGAAGCTCGGCTGGTGGGATGAGCTCACCGACGCCGAGAAGGCCGCCGCCGAAGGCAAGAACTGGAAGACCGACCTGTCGGGCGGGATCATCCGCGTGACGATGAAGAACCACGGCGTGCACCCCTACGGCAACGCGCGCGCGCGCGCGCTGGTGTGGAACTTCCCCGACCCGATCCCGCTGCACCGCGAGCCGATCTACTCGCCGCGCCCGGACCTCGTCGCGAAGTACCCGACGCACGACGACAAGATGAAGTTCTGGCGCCTGCCGACGCTGTACAAGTCGCTGCAGGAGAAGGTCAAGGACATCTCCAAGGAGTACCCGCTGATCATGACCTCGGGGCGCCTCGTCGAATACGAGGGCGGCGGCGAGGAGACGCGCTCCAACCCGTGGCTCGCCGAGTTGCAGCAGGAGATGTTCGCCGAGGTCAATCCGAAGGACGCCAACGACGCCGGCTTCCGCGACGGCGACTACATCTGGGTCGAATCGCCGACCAAGGCGAAGCTCAAGGTGCGCGCCCAGGTCACGCAGCGCGTGGCGCCGGGCACGGTGTTCCTGCCCTTCCACTTCTCCGGCTGGTGGCACGGCAAGGACATGCTCGAGTTCTACCCCGAAGGCGCGGCGCCGATCGTCCGCGGCGAGGCGGTCAACACCGCGACGACCTATGGCTACGACTCGGTGACGATGATGCAGGAAACCAAGACCACCCTGTGCCGGGTTTCGAAGGCCTGAGGGAGGGGAGAACGATATGGCACGCATGAAATTCCTGTGTGACGCCGAGCGCTGCATCGAGTGCAACGGCTGCGTCACCGCCTGCAAGAACGAGCACGAAGTGCCGTGGGGCGTGAACCGCCGGCGCGTCGTCACGATCAACGACGGGGTGCCGGGCGAGCGCTCGATGTCGGTCGCCTGCATGCACTGCTCGGACGCGCCATGCGTCGCGGTGTGCCCGACCAACGTCATCTACCAGACCGAGGAAGGCATCGTCCTGCACGACAAGGACGGCTGCATCGGCTGCGGCTACTGCTTCTACGCCTGTCCGTTCGGCGCGCCGCAGTTCCCCAACGGTCCGGCGGCCTTCGGTGCGCGCGGCAAGATGGACAAATGCACCTTCTGCGCCGGCGGCCCGGAGGAAAACGGCTCGCAGGTGGAGTTCGAGAAGTACGGCCGCAACCGCATCGCCGAAGGCAAGCTGCCGCTGTGCGCCGAGATGTGCTCGACCAAGGCGCTGCTCGCGGGCGATGCGGCCGAAATCTCGGAGATCTTCCGCGACCGCGTGCTGCGCCGCGGCAAGGGCGTCGAGGCCTGGGGCTGGATGACCGCTTACGGCAAGGAGGAGGCGAAAAAATGAAGACGCGCATCCCTTACGTGATCGCCGCCGCATGCGCGGCGGTGCTGCTGGCCGGCTGCGGCGAGAAATCGCAGGTCGCCAAGTACGAGCACGGCAAATATGCCGGCAAGAGCGACACCCGCCCGTGGGAGGGCGGTGTCTACAAGGGCGACAAGGGGGCGTGGGAGCAGGCGCTGCGCAACCGCATCCGCACCCAGAACGAATACAAGCGGGTCGAGTGAGGAGCCGGTGATGAGCACAACCCTCAGGCAACGCAGCGGCGTCGCGCTGCTGCTGGCGCTGGTGTCGTGGCTGTTCCTGCTGGGCAGCGGGGCGGCGATGGCGCAAGCCGACCCGGCCGCGGCGCAGGTCGAACGCCAGCAGACGCAGCCGCTCAACAACGCCCCGGTATGGCGCGAGGTGCGCTCGGGCGAGTCCCACTTCACGACCGTGCGCGGTCCCGAGACCGGCGTGCTGATCCAGACCGAAGGCCAGGTGTGGCGGCAGTGGCGCAACGGCCCGATCACGTTCTACGGCGGCATCCTGCTGCTGGTCGTGCCGACGGCGATCGGACTGTTCTTCGCGATGAAGGGCGCCCTGAAGCTGCACGGCGCGCCGACCGGACGCCGGCTGCAGCGCTTCAGCACCTTCGAGCGCGTCGTGCATTGGGGCACCGCGGCCACCTTCGTCATCCTGGGCCTCACCGGCGTGTGCATCCTGTTCGGCAAGCACTTCATCGCCCCGGTGTTCGGCACCGCGGTGCTGGGCGGGCTGCTGACGGCGGGCAAGGCCGTGCACAACTACGTCGGCCCGCTGTTCGGCGTGTTCACGCTGCTGATGATCGTCGCCTTCCTGCGCGACAACGTGTGGCAGGCGATCGACAGCGTATGGATCCGCAAGGCCGGCGGCATCGCCAGCGGCGAGCACGTGCCCTCGGGGCGCTTCAACTTCGGCGAGAAGACCTGGTTCTGGATCGGCGTGACCTTCCTCGGCCTGATCGTCGCCGGTTCCGGCCTCGTCATGGACTTCCCCAACTTCGGCCAGACGCGCGCCGACATGCAGCTTGCCAACGTCATCCACGGCGTCGGCGCGATCCTGCTGATCGCCCTGTCGCTGGGCCATATCTACATGGGCACGATCGGCGTCGAAGGCGCGTACCAGTCGATGAGGACCGGCTACGTGGACGAGACCTGGGCGAAGGAGCACCACGAAGCGTGGTACGAGGAGGTGAAGGCCGGCCGCTCGGGCCATCCGTGATCCGGGACCGACCGGACCGACTGTCGCCTCGTGCCAAACTCGTCACGCGTGCGCGGTTTTCCTGCATCGCGTTCGCGACTAGACTGAGCGGGTAAAAAGGGCGCCGGTCGGCGCCTTCCAACCGCAAGGAGAACCCCGCATGAGCACCGTGACCCTGGGTGGCAACCCGATCGAAGTCGCCGGCAAGTTCCCGCACAAGGGCGACACCGTCCCGCCGCTGTCGCTGGTCGGCGCGGACCTGAAGGACGTGACGCTCGCCGACTACGGCCGCAAGCGCAAGGTCCTCAACATCGTTCCCAGCCTCGACACCCCGACCTGCGCGACCTCGACGCGCAAGTTCAACGCCGAGGCGTCCAAGCTCGCCGACACCGTCGTGCTGGTCATCTCCGCCGACCTGCCCTTCGCCGCCAAGCGCTTCTGCGTCGCCGAAGGGCTGGAGAACGTCATCACGCTGTCGACGATGCGCGGGCGCAGCTTCATGAAGGACTACGGCGTCGAGATCGCCTCCGGCCCGCTCGCCGGCGTCGCTGCGCGTGCCGTCGTCGTGCTGGACGCCGACAACCGCGTGCTGCATTCGCAGCTCGTGGGCGAGATCAAGGATGAACCCGACTACGCGGCGGCGCTCGCGGCGCTGAAGTAAGCAGCGGGCATAACCCGTCACCTAAAACGGGTTTATCATACGGGAGCGAGTGGCCGCGAGCCGGCTGCGCGCTCCCGCTTCCGGCTGACGGAATCAGCCGCTCCCTCGTCCGTCGCCCGAAGCAAGCAGATGCCGGATTTACTGCCGAAAGTCGGCCTCGAACAGCTCCAGGTGGGCATGTTCGTGTCGCTCGACGTGCCCTGGCTGGACCATCCCTTCCTGGTCAATTCCTTCCGCATCAGCAGTGCGAGGCAGCTCGCCACGCTGCGCGAGCTGGGGCTGCGCAAGATCGCCTACGACCCGACACGCTCGGCCGCCGAGCCCTTGCCGCCGGGCGGCGAAACCCCGTCCGTGCCGCCGTCCCTGCCCGAACCCGGGGAGCGGGAGCACATCGAGGCCAAGCGGACCCGCGCCGCGCGCATGGCCGAACAGCGCGACCTCATCCGCAGCTGCGAAAAGGCCTATGCGAACTGCGTGGATTCGACGCGCGACCTGCTCGCCGACGTGCTGCACTATCCGGCCGACGCGACCGCGCAGGCCGGGGCGATGGTGGGCGAGCTCGCGTCCACTTCCTCGAGGATGCCGGCGCCACCGTGATGCTCATCGCGTCGCGCAAGCGCGACGACGCCACGCACCAGCATTCGCTCAACGTGATGATCCTGACGATGATCCTCGCGAAGGGGCTGAACCTCAAGCGCGAGGTGTTCGAGGCGGCCGGCATGGGCGCGCTGCTGCACGACATCGGCGCCCGGCGCATCAATCCCATCGTGCTGCGCACGAAGGAGCGCAGCCGTCCCGAGGAATCCCTCTACCGCATGCACGGCGAGTACGGGCTGCAGATCGTCGGCAAGCACGTCCCGGCCCCGGTGTGCGCGATCATCCGCGAACACCACGAAGCCATGGACGGCAGCGGTTTCCCGGCCGGGCGCAAGGGCCCGGACATCAACCCGCTGGCGCGCATGGTCGCAATCGCAAACCGCTACGACAACCTGTGCAATCCGCACTCGCTCGTCGAGGCGCTGACACCCGCGGAAGCGCTGTCGCAGATGTATGCGCGCGAGGCCGCGCATTTCGATCCCTTCATGCTGTCGGTGTTCATCAAGGAGCTCGGCATCTATCCGCCCGGCTCCTTCGTGCGCCTGTCGACCGGCTCGATCGCGATCGTCGTCGCCGTTACGCCGGGCAACACGCTGCGGCCGACCGTGCTCGTGTATGAACCGGGCGTGCCGCGGCGCGACGCGCTGGTGCTGAGCCTCGCCGACGCGCGCGAGGTCGCGATCGACACCGTGCTCAAGCCGCGCGCACTGCCGCGCGAAGTCGTCGATTACCTCAACCCGCGCATGAACCTCGCGTACTTCGCGCAGCGCGCGCGCCGCTGATCACGCGGGGGCGATCGCGTCGAGCGCCTTTTCCAGCGCCTTGACGCTGCGCTCGACCGCGTGCAGCTTGTCGAGGCCGAAGAGCCCGATGCGGAAGGTGCGGAAATCCGCCGGCTCGCCGCACTGCAGCGGCACGCCGGCGGCGATCTGCAGGCCCTGCGCGGTGAATTTCTTCCCCGACTGGATCTCCGCATCGTCCGTGTAGCACACGACCACGCCCGGCGCCTCGAAGCCTGCTGCCGCGACGCTGCGGAAGCCGCGCGCGGCGAGCAGTGCGCGCACGCGCCGGCCCAGCTCCTGCTGTTCCGCCTGCACCTTGTCGAAGCCGTAGGCCTCGGTCTCCAGCATCACGTCGCGCAGCGCGGTCAGCGCGTCGGTCGGCATCGTCGCGTGGTAGGCATGGCCGCCCTTCTCGTACGCTTCCATGATGTGCAGCCATTTCTTCAGGTCGCATGCGAAGCTGGTGCTGCCGGTGGTCTCGAGGCGCTCGCGCGCGCGTTCGCCGAGCATCACCAGCGCGCAGCACGGCGGTGCGCTCCAGCCCTTCTGCGGCGCGCTGATGAGGATGTCGACGCCGCTTGCCGCCATATCCACCCAGATCGTGCCGGAGGCGATGCAGTCGAGCACGAACAGGCCGCCGACCGCGTGCACGGCGTCGGCGACCGCGCGCAGGTAGTCGTCGGGCAGCATCATGCCGGAGGCCGTCTCGACGTGCGGCGCGAACACCAGCTCGGGCCGGTGCTCGCGGATCGCCGCGACGACCTCGGCGATCGGTGCCGGCGCGAAGGCCGCCTGCGGGCCGGGTGCGACCGGACGTGCCTTCAACACCGTGCATTGCGACGGGATGCCGCCCATGTCGAAGATCTGCGTCCAGCGGTAGCTGAACCAGCCGTTGCGGATCACCAGGCACTTCTTCCCGGTCGCGAACTGGCGCGCGACCGCCTCCATGCCGAAGGTGCCGCTGCCGGGCACGACGATCGCCGTGTGCGCGCCATACACCTTCTTCAGCACGCGCGAGATGTCGCGCATGACGCCCTGGAAGCGCTGCGACATGTGGTTGAGCGCGCGGTCGGTATAGACGACGGAGTATTCGAGCAGACCTTCGGGATCGGGGTGGGGCAGCAGGCTGGGCATCTTCTTCGGGCTCCGCAGAAATGAATCCAACATGGCCGTCCAGCTTAGCACGCGACGCGGTTCAGGGCGGGCAGGGGCGTTGGTGCAGGTACTTCTCGCATTCCTCGGCGGTGAAGCCGTGTGTGACGCGCTCGCGCAGCGCCGCCGCGAGCTGTGCCGGGTCGAGCGGAAGGAAATGCACCCGCTTGTCGCCGCCGCCGGTCGCGAGCGTGCTTCCGTCGGGGGAGAACGCGACCGCATTCACCGCGGCGTCCTGCGGCGGCAGCGTGAAGCGCTCCGTGCCGCTCGCGACGTCCCACACGCGCGCGCTGCGGTCGCGGCTGGCGGTTGCGAGCAGGCGGCCGTCGGGGCTGAAGGCGAGCGCGCCGATGGCGCCGGTGTGGCCGGCGAGTTCGCGCAGGGCCTTGCCGCTGGCGAGATCCCACAGGCGCGCGCGCCGGTCCGCGCCGGCCGCCGCGAGCAGGGCGCCGTCCGGGCTCAGCGCGATGTCGTCGATCTCGTCGCCGCGTTCCTGCAGGCGGCGCTGCAACTTGCCGTTCGCGGCGTTCCACTCCGCGAGCCCGCCGTCGGCGCCGGCCGTGAGCACGTGCTGCCCGTCGCGGCTGAAGAGGGCGCGGTTCAGCGGCGCCGTGCCGGTGCGCAGCCACAGGCGCCGCACTCCGCTCGCCGCATCCCAGATGCCGGCCATGCCGTCGTGCCCGGCGGTGACGACGAGGCGCCCGTCGGCGCTGAAGGCCACGCTTTGCACGCGTCCCGCATGTCCGCGCAGCAGGCGCGGCGCCTGGGCGCCGGTGGCGTCCCACAGCGCCGCCGTGCCGTCGACGCTCGCCGTCGCGAGGTGCTTGCCGTCCGGGCTCCACGCGACGCGGAACACCGTGCCCGTGTATCCCGTCAGCTGCTGCAGCACCTTGCCGCCGGCGCGGTCCCAGATTTTCGCGACGGCGTCGCGCGAAGCCGTCGCGAGCCGGCTGCCGTCGGGGCTGAAGGCGATATCGGAGATCGCGCCGCCGTGGGTGAAGGCGACGTCCCACAGCCTCACGCTGCCGTCCCCCCCCGGCGGTCGCGAGCCTGGGGCCTGCCGGATCGAAGGCGAGGCCGTGGACGGCGTCGCCGTGGCCGCCGAGCGTCGTCAGCGGCTGGCACTCGCCTTGCGGCCGGGTGCAGCCGGCGACGTCCCACAGGCGCGCGGTGCCGTCGAAGCCGCCGGTCGCGAAGGTCAGGCCGTCCGGGCTGAAGGCGAGCGCATCGACCGCGTCGGGCTGCTCGGGCAGTTCGCGCACCAATGCGCCGCTCGCAGCGTCCCACAGGCGTACGCTGCGGTCCTGGCTCGCGCTCGCCAGCCAACGCCCGTCGGGGCTGAAGGCCACCGCGAAGACCGTGTCCGTGTGGCCGTCGAGCACGTGCTCGGGCCGTCCGCTCAGCAGGTTCCAGATGCGCACCGATGACTCCCGCCCGGCGGTCGCGAGGCGCCGGCCGTCGGGACTGAAGGCCACTGCGTGCACCTCGGCCCGGTGCCCGGTCAGGTTCGTGAGCAGGCGGCCGGTGTCGACATCCCACAGGCGCACGACCGGGTCCTGGCCGACCGTTGCGACGAGCTCGCCGTCGGGGCTGAACGCGACGCCCTGCAGGCGTTCGGCCTGGCGCGGCAGCTCGCGCAGCCGCTCGCCGCGCGCGACGTCCCACAGGATCGCCCTGCCGTCATGGCCCACCGACGCGAGTGTCCCGCCGTCGGGGCTGAACGCGACGGCGCGCACCGCGCCCTCGTGCCCGCGCAGCACCGCGAGTTCGGCCCCGTTCGCGGCGTCCCACAGGCGCACGCTGCCGTCCTGTCCGGCGGAGGCCATGTGCGTGCCGTCCGGGCTGAAAGCCACCGCCTGCACGCGCTGCGCATGCCCGTGCAGCGTCAGGCGCAGCCGCGTCGCATCGAGTGCGCGTCGCGCCGCATCCTCGGCCTCCCCGCGCACGAACGGGGGGGCGTCCGCGGTGCGCCGCAGTGCCTCCAGTGCGGCGTGGGTGCTGATTTCCGGGTCGCTGTCGAGATAGCGCAGCGAGGTCGCGACGAGCTGCACCGACAGCGCCAGTTCGGTCTTCTGCCGCCGCTGTGTCTCGGCCACCTGCTGCGCGATCAGCGTGCCGATCGCCGCAATCGCCGCGAGGAAGGCGATCACCCCCAGCCCGACCGCGAACCGCCGCATGCGCCGCGCGATCGCGGCCTCCTCCGCGGCCTGCGCGCGTGCCGCCGCGAGCTCGCGCGCGCGTTCCGCGTCCTGTTCGCGCTGCAGGTAGCCGTGCCGCCACGCCAGGATCGCCGGTGCGAGCACGTCGTGGCAGATCTCGTACTGCGCACCGCGGTCGTCGCCCTGCGGCGGCGCAATGCGGTTCAGCACCTGTTCGCCGGTAAGGCGCTGCAGCACCGCCGCGATCTCTTCGTCCGGCGCCTCGGCGCAGTCACGCAGGTCCGCGACGCGGCACGCGATCTTGGCCCCTGAAGGCGTCACCATGCGTTCGAAGAACTGCGCGCACAGCCTTTGCTCGTCGGTGTCCAGGCGTGCCATGAGCTCGGCGAGATGCCGGTGCGCGATCTCGTGCACGTCGCCCAGCGCCATGAGGCTCGCCAGCCGCAGCACGCGGGAGCCGGCGCGCATCTCCTCGTGCCAGATGTGCGTCAGCACCAGCTGCAGGGTCGCCGCCGGGATGCCGTTCGCGCCCCTGCCGTCGCCGGCGCCGACCTCGGCGATCGCACACTCGACGAATCCGTCCTCGACCGTCAACGGCACGTCCTGCGCGCCCGTGCCGTTGAAGACCGCGAGCGGGCCGCGGATCGCCGCCGCAGCGCCGGGCGTGTCGAGGGGGTCGAGGCGGAGCGTGTTCGCGAGCAGCGTGGGGATGCGCCCGCACAGGCGGTCGAGGCGCGCGAGGCTGTCGTCGCGCAGCGACAGCAGCACGCCGAAGTCGAGGCCGGCGTTGACCGCGTCCGTGAATTCGCGCTCGAAGGCATCGCCGGTCGCGGTATCCGGGTGGTAGAGGAAGTACTCCTCGAACTGGTCGAGCACCAGCAGCACCGCGCCACCCACCGCCTGCGCGAGTGCCGCGACGATGCCTTCGAGGGGGGCTGCGGCATCGACGCCGGGCGTCGTCCCGGCCGGGAACGCCGCGATCAGTTCTCCCTTCAGCGCCGCGAGGAAGTCCGTGCGCGGCCACGCACGGAACACCGCGATCGCCGTGCCCGGCCGCGCCTTCAGCGCCGGCACGACGCCTGCGAGCAGCACCGAGCTCTTGCCGACGCCGCTCGCGCCGTAGAACACCGTCAGCGGGGCGGACGACAGGTGCGACGCGACGACGCGCTGCTCGCGCTCGCGGCCGAAGAACAGTCCGTGCTCGGTCTCGGTGTAGGGGCGCAGGCCGACGTAGGGGCAGGACTCCGCGCCCGCGACATCGCTCATCGGCGTGCCCCCGCGGCCACCGAGGCACGGTACTGGCAGGGTCGCGGTTGAAACGGTACCACCCGGCTGCGCCGCGGCCGGATCCAGATCACGCCGTAAAGGGGGTTCCGCCACCGCCGTCCTCCATGCCGATCCGTCGCAGGGCGCACCGCTATGTCATCCGGCGCGCCTCCGATGCTGAACTATAGTTGAAATCGTACTCCCGGCCGAAGGAGTTGGATGCGGGCCCCGACATCGGCCACGCTGCCCCGTCCCGCGTGCATGCGCCCGGTGTGACCGCGCCGTTCCCCTCGAGTTCGCCGCCCATGCTGCGGACATGAATCCGGCGCTGATCGTCCCTTGGCACGGGGCCGGGTCGCGCCTGGCGCGTACCGGCCTGCCCGCGCACTCGGGGTCAACCCGCATCACCGATTGCCGCGCAATGCCTTACGATTGGCGCGGGAGCATGCTGTTCGCCGCACGTGCCGGCCTCGCGCGGGCGCCGTGCCGAAGGCATTTCAGACCAACGCGATTGGAGTGTCCGTTCATGCGCAAGTCCCTCACCGCTATTGCCCTGTGTTGCGCCGTCGCCGGCCTCGCCGCGCCCGCGCACGCCCAGCTCACCGGCACGCTGCAGAAGATCAAGGATTCCGGCGCGATCACGGTCGGCCATCGCGAATCCTCGGTGCCCTTCTCCTACCTCGACGCCAACCAGAAGCCGATCGGTTATGCGATGGACCTGTGCGCGAAGGTCGTCGACGCGATCAAGGCGGAGCTGAAGATGCCCAACCTGAAGGTCAATTACCAGGCCGTGACCTCGCAGAACCGCATCCCGCTGATGCAGAACGGCACGATCGACCTCGAATGCGGTTCGACCACCAACAGCATCGCGCGCCAGCAGCAGGTCGGCTTTTCCGTCGCCTACTTCGTCACCAGCGTGCGCCTGGCGGTGCGCAAGGACTCCGGCATCAAGGACATCGGCGACCTCAACGGCAAACCCGTCGTCACGACCACCGGCACGACCTCCGACCAGCTCATCAAGATGAACGAGCGGGGCAGGTCGATCAATGCGAGGAACATCTACGGCAAGGACCACGCCGATTCCTTCCTGATGGTCGAGAGCGGCCGCGCCGCCGCCTTCGTGATGGACGACATCCTGCTCGCGGGCCTGATCGCCAGCTCCAAGAGCCCGGCCAGCTTCGAGATCGTCGGACCCTCGCTGCGCGACGAGCCCTACGCGGTGATGATGCGCAAGGACGACGCGCCGTTCAAGGCGCTGGTCGACAAGACCCTCATCGGCCTGATGAAGTCCGGCGAGGCCGAGAAGCTCTACACCAAGTGGTTCATGAGCCCGATTCCGCCGCGCAACGTGAACCTCAACTTCCCGATGAGCGCGGCAGTCAAGGCGGCGTTCCAGCATCCGACCGACAAGGGCGTCGAGTAAGGCGCCCCGCGCGGCGGCCTGAGCCGGGCCGCCGCGACCCGACATCCGACAGACCGGCCCGGCGCGCCGCCCAGGGAGGGGAGTTCGCATGAACTACCATTGGGACTGGATGTTCTTCTTCCGGGAGACCGACGACGGTCTCAAGTATTACGACTGGATCATGTCCGGCCTCGGCTGGACCACCGCCGTGTCGCTCGCCTCGCTGGCGGTCGCGCTGCTCCTCGGCTCGGTCCTGGGCGTCATGCGCACGACGCCCCGGCGCTGGCTCGTCGGCCTCGGCGACGCCTACGTCGATGCCTTCCGCAACGTCCCGCTGATCGTCCAGCTCTTCATGTGGTTCTTCGTCGTGCCCGAGCTGGTGCCGGAAAAGTTCGGCATCTGGCTGAAGCAGGACCTGCCCTACGTCGTCACCGCGGTCGTCGGCCTGGGCCTCTACACCGCTGCGCGCATCGCCGAACAGGTCAAGGCGGGCATCAACGCGCTGTCGCGCGGCCAGCGCAACGCCGGCCTCGCGCTCGGCTTCACCGAGTGGCAGACCTATCGCTACGTGCGCCTGCCGATGGCCTACCGCATCGTGCTGCCGGCGCTCACGTCGGAGGCGATGAACATCTTCAAGAACTCCGCCGTCACCTACGCGGTGGGCATCCTCGAGCTCTATTTCCAGTACAAGCAGATCATCGAGAAGACCTCGCAGGTGCTGGAGATCACCATCGTCGTGACCCTGTGCTACTTCGTGCTGGCCTTCGTCATGAACCGGCTGCTTGCCTTCATCGAGGCGCGCACGCGCGTGCCGGGCCTGATCGTCGGCACCAAGGGCGACAAGTGAGGAGGCCGGCACCATGAGCGACTTCGACTTTTCCGTCATCGCCGCGAACTGGGCCTTCCTCGCCGAAGGCCTGCGCTACACGCTGCAGGTCACCGTCACCGCGATGCTGGGCGGCATCCTCATCGGCACGCTGCTCGCGCTGATGCGCCTGGGCTCGATCACGCCGCTGCGCTGGTTCGCCATCGGCTACGTGAACTTCTTCCGCAGCGTGCCGCTGGTCCAGGTGATCCTCGCCTTCTACCTCATCCTCCCGCTCGTGCTGCAGATGATCACCGGCCGGCTGGAGCCGATCGGCGCGGCGAACTCGGCCTACTTCACCTTCACCATCTTCGAGGCCGCCTACTACTCGGAAATCATGCGCTCGGGCATCCAGTCCGTGCCCCGCGGCCAGATCGGCGCCGGCTACGCGCTCGGTTTCACCTACGCCCAGACGATGCGCCACGTCGTGCTGCCGCAGGCCTTCCGCAACATGCTGCCGGTGCTGCTCACGCAGACCATCATCCTGTTCCAGGACATCTCGCTGGTGTATGCGATCGGCGCGACCGACTTCTTCGGCGCCGCCGACAAGATCACCCAGCGCGACCTGCGCCCGGTCGAGATGTACACGACCGTCGCGGTCGTCTATTTCATCATCTGCTTCTTGCTGTCGCGCCTCGTGAAGAGGCTGCAGTCGCGCATCGCCATCATTCGATAGGAACCGGAGCCCGGAACGATGATCGAGATCACGAACGTCTCCAAGTGGTACGGCACTTTCCAGGTGCTCACCGATTGCACGACCAAGGTCGACAAGGGCGAGGTCGTCGTCGTGTGCGGGCCGTCGGGCTCGGGGAAATCGACGCTGATCAAGTGCGTGAATGCCCTCGAACCCTTCCAGCAGGGCAGCGTCGTCGTCGACGGTATCCGTGTCGAGGACCCGAAGACCAACCTGCCCAGGCTGCGCTCGCGCGTCGGCATGGTGTTCCAGCATTTCGAGCTCTTCCCGCACATGACGATCACCGACAACCTCGCGATCGCGCAGGTCAAGGTGCTCGGCCGCAGCCGGGACGAGGCCGTCGAGCGCGGCCTGAAGCTGCTCGACCGCGTCGGCCTCAAGGCGCACGCGGCGAAGTTCCCGGGCCAGCTGTCGGGCGGTCAGCAGCAGCGCGTCGCGATCGCGCGTGCGCTCGCGATGGACCCGATCTGCATGCTGTTCGACGAACCGACCTCCGCGCTCGACCCCGAGATGATCAACGAGGTCCTCGATGTCATGGTGCAGCTCGCCCAGGAAGGCATGACGATGATGTGCGTCACGCACGAGATGGGCTTCGCGCGCAAGGTCGCCAACCGCGTGATCTTCATGGACCGCGGCGCGATCGTCGAGGACGCCGCGAAGGAAGCGTTCTTCGGCCAGCCGCGTTCCGAGCGCGCGCAGACCTTCCTCGCGAAGATCCTCAGTCACTGAGGCATCGGGGGCGAGGCGCCGCCCCCGGTGTTCACACCTTCTTCAGGTAGCAGGCCTTCAGCATGAAGTTGCCGGCGTCCATCCGGCAGTCGACCTCGTGATCGCCGCCCACCAGGCGGATGCTCTTCACCTTGGTGCCGACCTTCAGCGTGATCGACGAACCCTTCACCTTCAGGTCCTTGATCAGCACCACCGCGTCGCCGTTCTGCAGCACGTTGCCGTTGGCATCCTTGACGACCGCCTCGCCCTCGTCGTCAGCGGGCGCGGCTTCGGCCATCGGCCACTCGTAACCGCAGTCGGCACACACGTAGTTCGCGCCATCGGGGTAGGTATTCTCGAGGGTGCATTGGGGGCAGGACGGGATGTTCGACATGGCGTACTCGCTGATTGCGGCTGCGAAAAGCCCCGGAGTATCCCTAACGGCGGGGTGGTTGGCAATCTCCGTCGGCGCGCCGCTTTACTCCCGTGCGTGCTTGCAGTCGAATGAACGGCCCGCAGGGCCCAAGGAGTGACGATGAACATCGAACGCAAACCCATCCGCCGCGGCGGCATCCGCTCCGCCGGCTACGACCGCGGCGCGCGCATTCTCGAAATCGAGTTCGATAATGGCAGCGTCGTGCAGCACAGCGGTGTCGGCGACGAGATCGCGCGGCGCTTCCTCGCCAGCAGCTCCCCGGCGAGCTACTACCGCGACAACATCGAGGAAGAGTTCACCGCCCGGCGCGTACGCTGAGAGGCCGCCGCAATGCGCTGGCACCCACGGCAACATGGCCAGCGTATTGCGGGAAGGATGCGGGTCAGGCAGCGTCTCTGCCCGGCTCGTGCAGATGGAAGGGGCCGGTTTCGCTGCGGCGGGCATTGATCAGCACTTCGCTGATCTGGATGACGGGCTGGATGTCCGTGTAGTTGGGAATGTCGGCCATGATCGCTTCGGCATGCGGCGCGAAGGCGTTCTGGAATGCCTCCACCGAATCGAAGAACAGGTGCGCCATCGCCACGTTCTGCGGCGCCGACCCCGCGGCTTCGCCCGACAGGCCGCGATCCACGGCGATCCCCCGGCAGGCTTCCCCGAGTCTGTCCTTCACCATCGGCATGTGCCGCTTGCAGTAATAATCGAGGTCGAACCGGAAACCGTCGGAGTAAGGGTACAAAACGCTGACTTTGATCATGATCCACGCTCCTCGTGTGCTGGCGTGCGCGGGGGGCCGCGACGCTCGACGCATCTCATGTCCTTCGATCAGGAATAGCATAGCCAAAGCGACTCCGCCTGTCGCACGGTTCGCCGCAGCGATCCCGGCCATCGCTGAAATTGTGCCTCAAGTAACTGTTTGACAATGGATTTTCCGTGAAACACCGCGGCGCAACCCTAGGCTTTCGCACTGCAACAGCGTAAAATCCCCGGCCTTCCCGCTTCACCTGCGCCGGGGTGCGCCATGCTCTATCCCTCCCGTTTCGATGTCATCGTTGTCGGTGGCGGCCATGCCGGCACCGAGGCCGCGCTCGCGTCCGCGCGCATGGGCGCGAAGACGCTGCTCCTCACGCACAACATCGAGACCCTCGGCCAGATGAGCTGCAACCCGTCGATCGGCGGCATCGGCAAGGGCCACCTGGTCAAGGAAGTCGACGCGCTGGGCGGCGCGATGGCCGCCGCCACCGACGAAGGCGGCATCCAGTTCCGCATCCTCAATGCGTCGAAAGGCCCGGCGGTGCGCGCGACCCGCGCCCAGGCCGACCGCGTGCTGTACAAGGCCGCGATCCGCCACCGCCTCGAAAACCAGCCCAACCTGTGGCTCTTCCAGCAGGCCGTCGACGACATCACCGTCGCGAGCGACCGCGTCACCGGCGTCGTCACGCAGATCGGCCTCGCCTTCGAGGCGCCCGCCGTCGTCCTCACCGCCGGCACCTTCCTCAACGGCCTGGTGCATGTCGGCCTCGAACACTACTCCGCGGGCCGCGCCGGCGACCCCCCGGCGATCTCGCTCGGCCAGCGCCTGAAGGAACTCAAGCTCCCGCAAGGCCGCCTCAAGACCGGCACCCCGCCGCGTCTCGACGCGCGCACGATCGACTTCTCGGTGATGCAGGAACAGCCCGGCGACGACCCCGTGCCGGTGTTCAGCTTCCTCGGCTCCGCCGCACAGCATCCCGCGCAACTCCCGTGCTGGATCACACACACCAACGAGCGCACCCACGACATCATCCGCGCCAACCTCGACCGCTCGCCGATGTACTCGGGCGTCATCGAAGGGGTGGGCCCGCGCTACTGTCCGTCGATCGAGGACAAGATCCACCGCTTCGCCGACAAGGACAGCCACAACATCTTCCTCGAGCCCGAAGGGCTCACGACGCACGAGATCTACCCTAACGGCATCTCCACGTCGCTCCCCTTCGACGTCCAGCTCGCGGTCGTGCGCTCGATCCGCGGCCTCGAGAACGCCCACATCCTGCGCCCCGGCTACGCGATCGAATACGACTACTTCGACCCGCGTAACCTCAAGAGCAGCCTCGAAACCAAGACTTTCCACGGCCTCTTCTTCGCCGGCCAGATCAACGGTACCACCGGCTACGAGGAAGCCGCCGCGCAAGGGCTCTTGGCCGGTGCCAACGCCGCGCTGCAGGCGCAGGGCCGCGAAGCCTGGTGCCCGCGCCGCGACGAGGCCTACCTCGGCGTGCTCATCGACGACCTCATCACGCGCGGCGTCGCCGAGCCCTACCGCATGTTCACGTCGCGCGCCGAATACCGCTTGTCCCTGCGTGAAGACAACGCCGACCTGCGCCTCACCGAAAAGGGGCGCGAACTGGGCCTCGTCGATGACATCCGCTGGGAAGCCTTCTGCCGCAAACGTGACGCGATCGAGCGCGAAACCGCGCGCCTGAAAGCCACCTGGGCCGTTCCCGAACGCGTGCCGGCGACGGACGCCGAGCGTGTCGTCGGCAAGGCGCTGGAGCGCGAATACCGCTTCTTCGAGCTGCTGCGCCGCCCCAACACCCGCTACCCGGACCTGATGACGCTGCCCGGCGCGCCCGAAACGCCCGAGACCGACCCGCAAGTCATCGAGCAGCTCGAGATCGCCGCCAAGTACCAGGGCTACATCGACCGCCAGCAGGACGAAGTCGCCAAGCAGCTGCAGGCCGAATCCACGCGCCTGCCCGCCGATCTCGACTATGCCGACGTGCGCGGGCTCTCCAAGGAAGTGCAGCAGAAGCTCAACCTGCACAAGCCCGAGACCATCGGCCAGGCCGGCCGCATCCAGGGCGTCACGCCGGCCGCGATCTCGCTGCTCCTCGTGTGGCTCAAGCGCCGCGAACTCGCCGCGCGCGTGCGCAACGGCGCGTCCGACACGCAGGCTCGTTCGGCATGAGCGCGATGACGCTCGAGCGCGGCCTCGACGAGCTGGGCCTGGATCTGCCCGCCGACGTGCAGGCGAAGCTCCTCGCCTTCGCCGCGCTGCTCGCGAAGTGGAACAAGGTCTACAACCTGACCTCGATCCGCGACGCCGGCCAGATGCTCACGCACCACCTGCTCGATTCGCTCGCCGTGCTGCCGCATCTCGCGGGCATAGCACGCCTCGCCGACGTCGGCTCGGGCGGCGGGCTGCCCTGCATCCCGCTCGCGATCGCTACGCAGGGGCGCGAACCGGCGCTCGCGATCAGTTCGATCGAGACCGTCAACAAGAAGGCGAGCTTCCAGCAGCAGGCGAAAATCGAGTTGGGACTCGCGAATCTCACCGTGCTCAACGAGCGCGTCGAAAACGTCCGGCCCGACCAGCCGTTCGACGCCGTCATCTCGCGCGCCTTCTCCGAACTCGCCGATTTCGTCGGCCTCACGCAGCATCTGCTGCGCCCCGGCGGTCGCTTCCTTGCCATGAAGGGCGTGTATCCTGATGACGAAATCGCACGCCTGCCGGCCAACTTCCGCGTCGTCGAGGCCGTGCCGCTGACGGTGCCCGGATTGGGCGCCGAACGACACCTCATCATCGTGGAAAAGAGCTGAATGGCCCGAATCTTCTGCGTCGCCAACCAGAAAGGTGGAGTCGGCAAGACCACCACCTGCGTGAATCTCGCCGCCGCGCTGCAGCTTGCCGGCCAGCGCACCCTGCTCGTCGACCTCGACCCGCAGGGCAATGCGACGATGGGTAGCGGCATCGACAAGCGCGAGCTGCAGCACTCCGTGTATCACGTGCTCGTCGGCCTCGCCACGCTCGACGAGGCGCGCGCGACCTCGCCTTCCGGCGGCTACGACGTGCTCCCGGCGAACCGCGACCTCGCCGGCGCCGAAGTCGAACTCGTCGATCTCGAACGGCGCGAAAACCGCCTGCGCGATGCCTTCCGGCAGTTCGACGCCGACTACGACTTCGTCCTCGTCGACTGTCCGCCCTCGCTGTCGATGCTCACCCTGAACGGCCTGTGCGCCGCCCATGGCGTCATCATCCCGATGCAGTGCGAGTACTACGCGCTCGAAGGCCTGTCCGACCTGGTGAACACCATCAAGAAGGTGCATGCCAACCTCAACCGCGACCTCAAGATCATCGGCCTCCTGCGCGTCATGTTCGACCCGCGCATGACGCTGCAGCAGCAAGTCTCCGCCCAGCTCGAGAGCCACTTCGGCGACAAGGTGTTCGACGCCATCGTGCCGCGCAACGTGCGGCTGGCCGAAGCGCCCAGCCACGGCATGCCCGGCGTCGTCTTCGACCGCGCCGCCAAGGGTGCGCAAGCCTACATGGCCTTCGCGAAGGAAATGATCGAACGCGTGAAGACGCTGTAACCCGACCCGAATTTCAGGCAAAGCCCATGTCCCGACCCAAACTCAAAGGCCTCGGCCGCGGCCTCGACGCCCTGCTCGCGGCGAACCACGACGACGAAGCCGCCGGCGAACTGCAGACCCTCGCCGTCTCCACGCTGCGCCCCGGCAAGTACCAGCCGCGCACGCGCATGGACCCCGGCTCGCTCGAGGAACTCGCCGCCTCGATCAAGGCTCAGGGCATCATGCAGCCCATTCTCGTCCGTCCCGTCGACGGTAGCGGCTACGAGATCATCGCCGGCGAACGCCGCTGGCGCGCCGCGCAGATCGCCGAACTCGCCGAGGTCCCCTGTCTCGTGCGCGAGATCCCCGACGAAGCCGCGCTCGCGATGTCGCTGATCGAGAACATCCAGCGCGAAGACCTCAATCCGCTCGAGGAAGCGAGCGGCATCCAGCGCCTCATCGACGAATTCGGCATGACCCACCAGCAGGCCGCCGACGCCGTCGGCCGCTCGCGCCCGGCCGCCTCCAACCTCCTGCGCCTCCTCAACCTCGCGCGCCCGGTGCAGGAACTGCTGATGGCCGGCGACATCGACATGGGCCATGCGCGCGCCATCCTCCCGCTCGACGGCGCCAACCAGATCCAGCTCGCCAACCAGGTCGCCGCGCGTGGCCTGTCGGTGCGCGACACCGAGCGCCTCGTCCAGCAGACCGTCAACCCGCGCCCGAAGAAGGCCGCCCAAGCCCCCGACCGCGACCTCCAGCGCCTCGAGGAAGAAATTTCCGACGTCATGGGCGCGACGGTCCGCATCAAGGCCAACCGCAAGGGCGCGGGGGAAATC
Source organism: Azoarcus sp. DN11 (assembly GCF_003628555.1). Taxonomy (NCBI): domain Bacteria; kingdom Pseudomonadati; phylum Pseudomonadota; class Betaproteobacteria; order Rhodocyclales; family Zoogloeaceae; genus Azoarcus; species Azoarcus sp. DN11. The sequence continues at coordinate 99,859 of NZ_CP021731.1, forward strand.
ACGCTGCAGTTCGGCAGCCTCGACCAGCTCGACGGCCTCCTCGCGCGCCTGCGCGGCCCCTGCGACTGACCCCGCCGAAACGCCCGCGGCGCGGCCGGCGGAGCGAAATGCACTACGCAGTTCTGCGTATCTTGTATAAGATGCATGACTTGGCGCGGACGCCATGTTGCACCGCCATACATATTTGACTTTGTTACGGTTAACCCCTAGTATTCGCGGAATTTTTGAGGCGATCGGCGCCTGACAGGCGCGGCGCGGCGGCAGATCCATGCTGAAGATGGTTTTACTGCAGTTGGGCGCAACGATCGTGGCAACGGCCATTGCGGCCGTTTTTTTCGGCCCGGCCGGGGCGATTTCCGCGGTACTCGGAGGTCTCTCCTGCGTGCTCCCGAGTGCGCTCTTCGCGCTCAGGTTGCATCTCGTCGCCCAGCGCGGCGGGTCAGGTCATGTGACAGCTTTTTTTGTCGGCGAGTTCTTCAAGGTCGCGTCGATCGTGGGATTGTTGGTGCTGGTCGGGCTGAAATATGAAGACGTCCACTGGGGCGGCCTCTTCATCGGCCTGATCCTGGCACTCAAGGCGAATTTGTTTGCATTTTTGGTGAAGACCTGAATATGGCTACCGAAGCACCCACCGCAGGCGAGTACATCGTCCACCACCTCACCCACTTCAACTCCACCGGGCACGCGCAGAAAGCCGTCATCGACTGGAGCATCCTCAACCTCGACACCCTGTTCTTCTCGATCGCGCTGGGCGTCATCACGCTGTTCTTCCTGATCCGCGCCGCCAACAAGGCTACCGCGGGCGTGCCGGGGCGCTTCCAGGCCGCCGTCGAGATCCTCGTCGAGATGGTTGCTGACCAGGCCAAGGGCATCGTGCATAGCGCCGAGTCGCGCAAGTTCGTCGCGCCGGTCGCCCTCACCGTGTTCCTGTGGATCTTCCTCATGAACTCGATGGACTTCCTGCCGGTCGATCTGCTGCCCAAGCTGTGGCAGGTCTCGACGGGCAATTCGCACGCCTTCCTGCGCGTCGTCCCGACTGCCGACCTCAACGGCACGCTGGGCATGTCGATCGGCGTGTTGCTGCTGTGCCTCTACTACAACGTCAAGATCAAGGGCGTCTCCGGCTGGGTGCATGAACTCTTCACCGCGCCTTTCGGCGGCCACCCGCTGCTGTACCCGATCAACTTCTTCATGCAGATGATCGAGTTCCTCGCCAAGACCATCTCGCACGGCATGCGACTGTTCGGCAACATGTATGCCGGCGAACTGATCTTCATGCTGATCGCGCTGCTCGGGGGCACCGCCACCGTGTTCGGTTTCGTCGGCCACATCGTCGCCGGTTCGATCTGGGCTGTGTTCCACATCCTGATCGTCGCCCTGCAGGCCTTCATCTTCATGATGCTGACGCTGGTGTACATCGGCCAGGCTCACGAAAGCCACTAACTGTTTTGTAGTCGTCACTGGTTTCTTTTTAACTTCAATCTCTAACTAAGGAGTCGTCATGGAAAACGTTCTGGGTTTTGTTGCGCTGGCCGCCGGTCTGATCATCGGTCTGGGTGCTATCGGTGCTTGTATCGGTATCGGCATCATGGGCTCGAAGTACCTCGAAGCCTCGGCCCGTCAGCCTGAGCTGATGAACGCGCTGCAAACCAAGATGTTCCTCCTCGCCGGTCTGATCGACGCAGCGTTCCTGATCGGTGTCGGTATCGCGATGATGTTCGCCTTCGCCAACCCGTTCCAGCTCTGATCGGTTCGCTCATTTGGCCAATATCGGCCTCATTGAACACAACTGAGGAGCAAGAACAGTGAATTTGAACGCAACACTGATCGCCCAGCTCGTTGTGTTCTTCATTCTGGCGTGGGTCACGATGAAGTTCGTGTGGCCCCCCATCGTGAAGGCACTCGACGAGCGCGCGAAGAAGATCGCGGACGGGCTCGCGGCTGCGGACAAGGCAAAGGCCGACCTCTCTCACGCCGAGAAGAAGGTCGTCGAGGAAATGCGCAAGGCCCGCGAATCGGCCGGCGACATGCGTGCTGTTGCCGAAAAGCAGGCAACCAATGTTCTCGACGAAGCCCGCGCGGAAGCCGCACGCATCATTTCCCAGGCGCGTGAAGCCGCGCAAGGCGAAGCCGCCGCTGCCGCGCAGCGCGCGAAGGAAGCCCTGCGCGACCAGGTCGCCAACCTCGCCGTTGCCGGCGCCGAGCGCATCCTGCGCCGCGAGATCAACGCCCAGGTGCACGCCGACCTGCTCGCCAACCTGAAACAGGAACTGCAATAAGCCATGGCCGAGAACGTCACCATCGCGCGCCCCTATGCGGATGCCGCCTTCGAGCTGGCTCGCGGGGCCGCTGCGCTGGGGCCTTGGTCGGAAGCTCTCGATCGGCTGGCCGCGATTGCCGCGGACAGCTCGATGCGGGCCTGCATCAGTGATCCGAAACTGTCGGCGCAGCAGCTGTACCAGCTGTTCCTCGACGTTGCGGGTCAGGGCCTGACCCCCGAGCTGCAGAATTTCGTTCGCGTCCTCGTGGATAACGAACGCCTGCAGGTGCTTCCGGAGATCCGTGACCTGTTCGTCGATCTCAAGAACGAACATGAAGGTGTCAGGGAGGCCGATATCGCCTCCGCCTTCCCGCTCGACGATGCGACTCTGGCCACGCTGAAGTCCGATCTTGAAGCCCGCTTCAAGACCAAGCTGAACATCAGCGTGAGCCTCGACCCCGAACTCATCGGTGGGGTCCGTATCGCCATCGGCGACGAAGTGATCGACGCCTCGGTCCGCGGCAAACTCGCGAACATGGCCGCTGCGCTAAAGAACTAGGAGCATACCCAGATGCAACTCAACCCCTCTGAAATCAGTGATCTGATTAAGAGCCGGATCCAGAACCTGCAGCTCGCAGCCACGTCGCGCAACGAGGGTACGGTGGTGTCGGTTACCGACGGCATCACCCGCGTTCACGGCCTGGCGGACGTCATGCAGGGCGAAATGCTGGAATTCCCCGGCAACACCTTCGGCCTCGCGCTGAACCTCGAGCGCGACTCGGTCGGCGCGGTGGTTCTCGGCGAATACGAGCACATCACCGAAGGCGACTCGGTCAAGGCGACCGGTCGCATTCTCGAAGTGCCGGTCGGCCCCGAACTCGTGGGCCGCGTCGTCAACGCCCTCGGTCAACCGATCGACGGCAAGGGCCCGATCAACGCCAAGCTGACCGACAAGATCGAGAAGGTCGCGCCGGGCGTCATCTGGCGCCAGTCGGTGTCGCAGCCGGTGCAGACCGGCCTGAAGTCGGTCGACTCCATGGTGCCGATCGGCCGGGGCCAGCGCGAGCTGATCATCGGCGACCGCCAGACGGGCAAGACCGCCGTCGCCGTCGACGCGATCATCAACCAGAAAGGCCAGGACATGTTCTGCGTCTACGTTGCGGTCGGCCAGAAGGCCTCGACGATCGCCAACGTGGTGCGCAAGCTGGAAGAGCACGGCGCGATGGAATACACCATCGTCGTCGCCGCGACCGCTTCCGAGTCCGCCGCGATGCAGTTCATCGCCCCGTACTCGGGCTGCACGATGGGCGAATACTTCCGCGATCGCGGCCAGGACGCCCTGATCATTTACGACGACCTGACCAAGCAGGCCTGGGCCTACCGTCAGATCTCGCTGCTGCTGCGCCGCCCGCCGGGCCGCGAAGCCTACCCCGGCGACGTGTTCTACCTGCACTCGCGCCTGCTCGAGCGCGCCTCGCGCGTCTCGGTCGACTACGTCGAGAAGTTCACCAACGGCGAAGTCAAGGGCAAGACCGGCTCGCTGACCGCGCTGCCCGTGATCGAAACCCAGGCCGGCGACGTCTCCGCATTCGTTCCGACCAACGTGATCTCGATTACCGACGGCCAGATCTTCCTTGATACCGACCTCTTCAACGCCGGTGTCCGTCCCGCGATCAACGCCGGCATCTCGGTGTCGCGCGTCGGTGGCGCCGCGCAGACCAAGGTCGTCAAGAAGCTCTCCGGCGGTATCCGTACCGACCTCGCGCAGTACCGCGAACTCGCGGCCTTCGCGCAGTTCGCGTCGGACCTCGACGATGCGACGCGCAAGCAGCTCGAGCGCGGCCGCCGCGTGACCGAGCTGATGAAGCAGGTCCAGTATGCACCGATGTCGATCGCGGAGATGGCCATCACGCTGTTCGCGGTGAACAACGGCTACTTCGACGACGTCGAAGTCGGTCGCGTGCTCGCCTTCGAGAACGGCCTGCTGCAGTTCGTCAAGACGAAGAACGCCGCGCTGGTCTCCAAGATCCTGTCCGCCAAGGAACTCGACGCCGACGGCGAGAAGCAGCTCGTCGCCGTGATCGAAGAGTTCAAGAAGAGCTGGGCCTAAGCCCGCGGACGGAGACGGAAAATGGCTAGCGGTAAGGAAATCCGTACCAAGATCAAGAGCGTGCAAAACACGCGCAAGATCACCAAGGCCATGGAAATGGTGGCCGCGTCCAAAATGCGCAAGGCGCAGGACCGGATGCGTGCTGCCCGTCCCTATGCCGAGAAGATCCGCCGACTCGCCGCGAACCTGTCCCAGGCCACTGTGACCGACTACAAGCACCCGTTCCTGGTCCACAAGGACCAGGTCAAGCGGGTGGGCCTGATCCTCGTCACCACCGACAAGGGTCTGTGCGGCGGTCTCAACACCAACATCCAGCGTGTCGCGCTGAACGCGATGAAGGATTGGAGCGCCAGCGGCGCCTCCGATATCCGCGCCTGCTGCATCGGCAACAAGGGGCTCGGCTTCATGCAGCGGATGGGCGCCAACGTCGTGTCGCATGTCGTGCAGATGGGCGACACGCCGCACCTGGAAAAGATGATCGGCCCGGTCAAGGTCATGCTCGACGCGTTCCAGAACGGCGAGCTCGACGCGGTCTACATTGCCTACACGCGCTTCATCAACACGATGAAGCAGGAGCCGGTGCTGGAGCAGTTGCTCCCGCTGTCCGGCGAGCAGCTGGGCACACCGGAAAGCTCGTGGGATTACCTCTACGAGCCGGATCCGCAGGTGGTCATCGACGAGATGCTGGTGCGTTACGTCGAGGCGCTGGTGTACCAGGCTGTCGCCGAGAACATGGCTTCCGAACAGAGTGCGCGAATGGTGGCAATGAAGGCCGCCTCCGACAATGCCAAGACCGTGATTGGCGACCTGCAGCTGGTCTATAACAAGACCCGCCAGGCTGCGATCACGAAGGAGCTGTCGGAGATCGTCAGCGGCGCCGCCGCGGTGTAACGGAATATTGAATTAAGGAAACGACGATGAGTCAAGGAACTATCGTTCAGTGCATCGGCGCCGTGGTGGATATCCAGTTCCCCCGCGAAGCGATGCCCAAGGTTTACGACGCGCTGAAGCTCGAAAGCGCCGCCGATTCCTTCGCGGAAGAGGGGCTCACTTTCGAGGTGCAGCAGCAGCTCGGTGACGGGATCGTGCGCACCATCGCGCTCGGTTCGTCCGACGGGCTGCGGCGCGGCATGAAGGTCGCCAGTACCGGCAAGCCGATTTCGGTGCCCGTCGGTCACGGCACGCTGGGCCGCATCATGGACGTGCTCGGTCGTCCGATCGACGAAGCCGGTCCGGTGGAAGCGGACGAGCTGCGTCCCATCCACGCCAAGGCCCCCAAGTTCGACGACCTGTCGCCGTCGGTCGACCTGCTCGAAACCGGCATCAAGGTTATCGACCTGGTCTGCCCGTTCGCGAAGGGCGGCAAGGTCGGCCTGTTCGGCGGTGCCGGCGTGGGCAAGACCGTGAACATGATGGAGCTGATCAACAACATCGCGAAGCAGCACTCGGGTCTCTCGGTGTTCGCAGGCGTGGGCGAGCGTACCCGTGAGGGCAACGACTTCTACCACGAGATGAAGGACTCCAACGTTCTCGACAAGGTTGCGATGGTGTTCGGTCAGATGAACGAACCTCCGGGCAACCGTCTGCGCGTCGCGCTGACCGGCCTGACGATGGCCGAGCGCTTCCGTGACGAAGGCCGCGACATCCTGTTCTTCGTGGACAACATCTACCGCTACACGCTGGCCGGTACCGAAGTGTCCGCGCTGCTCGGCCGGATGCCGTCCGCGGTGGGTTACCAGCCGACGCTGGCGGAAGAAATGGGCCGCCTGCAGGAGCGCATCACCTCGACCAAGGTCGGCTCGATCACCTCGATCCAGGCGGTGTACGTCCCTGCGGACGACTTGACCGACCCGTCGCCTGCCACGACCTTCCTCCACCTCGACTCGACGGTCGTGCTGTCGCGTGACATCGCCGCGCTGGGTATCTACCCCGCTGTCGATCCGCTCGACTCGACCTCGCGCCAGCTCGACCCGCTGGTCGTCGGCGAGGAGCACTACGGCGTGGCCCGTCAGGTGCAGATGACGCTGCAGCGCTACAAGGAACTGCGCGACATCATCGCGATTCTGGGCATGGACGAACTGTCGCCGGAAGACAAGCTGGCCGTGTCGCGCGCGCGCAAGATCCAGCGCTTCCTGTCGCAGCCCTTCCACGTCGCGGAAGTGTTCACCGGTTCGCCGGGCAAGTACGTGCCGCTGAAGGAGACGATCAAGGGCTTCAAGATGATCGTCAACGGCGAGTGCGATCACCTGCCGGAGCAGGCGTTCTACATGGTCGGCGGCATCGAAGAGGCCATCGAGAAGGCCAAGAAGCTCCAGTAATCTGGCGCGCGCCGTGCGGCAGTCCGCTGCCGCGCGGCCTTGAATAGGAGTCAACATGGCAATGATGGTCCACGTGGATATCGTCAGCGCGGAAGAGCAGATCTTTTCCGGTCTGGCGGAGTTCGTTGCGCTTCCCGGCGAGGCGGGCGAACTCGGGATCCTGCCCGGCCACATGCCGCTGATGACCCGGATCAAGCCGGGCGCGGTGCGTGTGAAGGTGCGGGATCAGGCGGACGAGGAGCTGGTATTCGTCGCCGGCGGCATCCTGGAAGTTCAGCCGGGGCTGGTCACCGTTCTGGCCGACACCGCGATCCGCGGCAAGGATCTCGACGAGGCCAAGGCCCTCGAAGCCAAGCGTATGGCGGAAGAGGCGCTGCAGAACAGGTCGTCGGAGCTCGATTACGCGAAGGCCCAGGCAGAACTCGCCGAAGCGATCGCCCAGATCGCCGCGATCCAGAAGCTGCGCAAGCGCGGTCACTGAGCGGCGGGCGTCGCGGCCGCGGCGCGCACGACGCACGAAGGGCAGTCCGTATCGGGCTGCCCTTTTCATTTACGGGGCGGGAACAGTTATGCGGGGGCCGCGCCCGGTAGGTTCAAACTCGCCGTTCGTGCCGGCCGGGGACGGGACGCGTGCCCGCGCTGCGGGTTTCAGCCGCGTCGTCCGGCCGTCGAGAGCCGGCCGACACGCTTGTCGAGGCGCGCGAGATCATCGCGCAAGCGGCCCAGTTCGTCGCCGAGGGACGCGAGGGTTCCGCGCGTGACGAGGGCCTGCTGTTCCTCGACGAGGTATTCGGCAAGGTTGCCGGTGAGGCCGGACCACGCTCGTTCGTGCATGCGTCGCAGCGCGCCGACACCTTCAACCATGCGGTGCGCGACGATGTCGCCGAAGATACGCGACAGGTCTTCCTCGGCGTCCCAGCGCAGGTGGCGGAACACGAAACCCAGGGTGTCGGCGAGCTCGGCGTTGCCCTCGATACGCACGGCCTTCATCGCCTTGTTGGTGTCGCCGCCGATGAGCCCGGGCAGGGCCGCGAGCGGCACCGACAGCGTGACCGCGGGTGGCGTGTCCGTGCCGGCGTCGATCAGGTAGCCGTCGGCATCGATCGCGAACAGCAGTTCGGCCGGTTCGGCGCGCAGGAGGGCGTACTGTCCGGCGTGCGGGGCCAGCCGCTCGCGCGCCCAGTCGGCGCGGGCGAGCAGATGGTTGGCAGCGGAGAGCGTGCCGCGGGTGCCGAAATTCAGGATGGACATGGAGGCGGCCGCCGGGCGCGGCGGCGAGGCACGATCAGGCGACTTGCTGGATGCCGGCAACGATCCAGCCGCCGCTGCCGCTGCGCGGTTTGGTGAGGTGCCAGATCTCGTCGAAGGGGGCGGGCGGTGCGCCGGGTTCCTCGCGCAGCATCCCGGTGAAACGCACGCTGACGATGTAGCGTTGCGCTTCCTCGACAACCTCGAGCACCTGGGCGTTGAGTTCGATGACGTCGGTACGTTGCGCGCTCATGCCGCGGTCGGCCATCTGCAGGCGGATCTCGGCGTACATCTCGGGGGTGGTGAATTCCCGGATGTCGTCGAGGTTGCCGGCATCGTGTGCGGCCTGCAGGCGGATGAAGTTCACCTTCGCCTGGCGGGCGAAGGCGTCGGCGTCGAAATCGGGCGGTATCGCAGGCTTTGCCGGGGCCGCCGCGCCGCCGCCGAATGCGGGGGCGGCGGGGGCGACATCGGCAACGCTGGTCTGAGCCGCACCGGCGTACTGCATGCCGCCCGCTGCGGGCGCGCCGGTGCTGCGCCGCGACAGCAGACGGAAGAGTGCGACGGCGGCCAGCACGAGCAGGCCGATCGTGAGCATGGAGCCGAATTCCCCGCCCAGACCGAAGTGCGAGAACAGCGCGGCGAGGCCCACGCCCGCGGCGAGGCCGGCAAGCGGACCCAGCCAGGAGCGCCGGGGCTGCGGCGCCTGCGGCGGAATGGGCGCGGTCGCCGGGGAAGCTTGCGGGGCCGGGGCGGGCGTCACGGCTGGCCGTGGGGCTTGAGGCGGGGTGATCTGCCGCTGCATGCCGAGGCTGCTGCCGCCGCCGAGGCGCTTGGCTTCGACGTCGCCGACGCCCAAGCCAAAGACGACGATAACCGTGAGGAGGGTGAGGAGGAAGTTCTTCATGACGCGTATCGCTCCAGGGCGCGAAGTGTTTGTTTCGGGGGGAGTCGTCCGCGGCGCCGCTGTCAGACCTTGTAGCCGCGGTGCAGCGCAACGATGCCGGCGCTGAGGTTGAAGTAATCGACCCGCTTGAAGCCGACTTGTTCCATCAGCGCCTTGAGCTCTTCCTGGGGCGGATGCATGCGGATCGATTCGGCCAGGTAGCGGTAGCTGTCGGGGTCGCCGGCGACCTTCGCACCCATCCACGGCAGGATCTTGAAGGAGTACAGGTCGTAGGCGGGCGCGAGCGGTGCCCACACCCTGGAGAATTCAAGCACCAGCAGGCGCCCGCCGGGACGCAGCACGCGGCGCATCTCGGCCAGCGCGGCGTCCTTGTGCGTCATGTTGCGCAGGCCGAAGGCGACCGTCACGCAGTCGAACCAGTTGTCCGGGAAAGGCAGCTTCTCGGCGCTGCACTGCGCGACCGGCAGGGCGTAGCCGCGATCGAGCACGCGGTCGCGGCCGACGGAGAGCATCGCGTGGTTGATGTCGGTGAGCCAGACCTGGCCTTCGCGCCCGACGCGCTTGGCGAAGGCGAGCGACAGGTCGGCGGTGCCCCCGGCGACGTCGAGCACGCGATCGCCGCGGCCGACGCCGGAGATCTGGATCGTGAACGCCTTCCACAGCCGGTGCAGGCCGAAGGACATCAGGTCGTTCATGATGTCGTACTTGGTCGCGACCGAGGAGAAGACCTCGGCGACGCGTTGCTGCTTCTCGCCTTCGGCGACGGTCTCGAAGCCGAAGTGGGTGGTCTTGTCGTTCATGTTCAGTGCTTGTGGCCGCAGCCGTGCTTGGGCGCGGGCGGTGGGTTGTCGGCGGGGTCGCGGCTCGCGCCGGCCGCGGTGAGGCGGTCGAGGTACTCCTGCCACAGCGTGTCGTGCCGGGTGGCGAGCATGTGGAGGTAGTCCCACGAATACAGGCCGCTGTCGTGCCCGTCGGAAAACACAAGCTTCACGGCGTAGTGGCCGACCGGTTCGATGTCGAGGAGCTCGACGTCGCGCTTGCCGACCTGCAGGGTTTCCTGCCCCGCACCGTGGCCGCGGACTTCCGCAGACGGGGAATACACGCGCAGGTACTCGAAGGGCAGCGAGTATTCGTTGCCCTCGCCGAACGCGATTTCGAGCATGCGCGATTTGCGGTGCAGCGTGAGTGCGGTGGGGATGGGGGTGTCGTCGTCGAGGCCGGCCATGCTTGCCCCTGCTTGCGGTTGAAGGGGATATCAATCATACCCGAATCGGGGCCCGCCCGTGCCCTGCGGGCGCAGCCGGAGGGCTTGTTGCGGGAACGTGACCTGTCACAAAATCGTCAATTTCCCGCAATACACTGCGTGCTACGACATGGAGTGTGCATAGATATGGCCGCGAACATCCTGCTGGTGGAAGACGAGCCGGCGATCCAGGAACTGATTGCCGCAAACCTTGGACGGGCGGGCCACCACGTGGTGCGCGCCGGGGACGCTGAGACGGCGCAGCGTATCGTGCGCGAGGCCCTGCCGGATCTGGTGCTGCTCGACTGGATGCTGCCGGGGATGTCGGGGATCGAGCTGGCGCGCCGGCTGCGGGCGGACGAGCGCACGCGCGGCATTCCGATCATCATGCTGACGGCGCGCGGCGAGGAGCAGGACAAGGTCGCGGGCCTGGAGATGGGGGCGGATGACTACATCACGAAGCCCTTCAGCCCGCGCGAGCTGGTCGCGCGCATCAAGGCGGTGCTGCGCCGCCGTGCGCCGCAGGCGACGGAGGATCCGGTGCAGCTGGGGGGCCTGAGCCTCGATCCGGCGACGCACCGGGTCAACGCGGGGGAGCGGCCGGTGGTGCTGGGGCCGACCGAGTTCCGCCTGCTGCACTTCCTGATGACCCATCCCGAGCGCGTGCATTCGCGCGCGCAGTTGCTCGATCAGGTGTGGGGTGATCACGTGTTCGTCGAGGAGCGCACGGTGGATGTGCACGTGCGCCGTCTGCGTGCGGCGTTGGAGCCGGTCGGGCAGGACGGCCTGATCCAGACGGTGCGTGGCAGCGGCTACCGCCTGTCGGCCCTGCCAGCGGTGGCCGGTGCGTAAGATCGTTGCGGCGCCAGTTTCGGGCGGGAGTTTCTCCATTAGACAAGTGACGCGATACGTGTGGTGGCAGGCGGTGCGCATGCTGGGCCTGGTGGCGCTGCTGGCGCTGGTCGTCGGCGCGCTGGGCGGCAAGGCGGCGGCGCTGGGGACGGTGTTCGTCGGCATCGTCGCGATGCTCGTGTATCAGTTGCTGAACCTGCACCGGCTCGTCGAATGGACCTATGCGCCGGTCGGGTCGCCGCTGCCGCCCGGGGTCGGCATCTGGGCGCATATCTACTACGACCTCGACCGGCGTTCGCGCACGTCCGTGGACCTGCGCGAGCGCCTGACGAGCGCGCTCGACCGTTTCCACGAAGCGAGCCAGGCGATGCCCGACGGCGTGCTGTACCTCGCCGCGAACGATCGCATCGAGTGGCTGAACCGCAAGGCGGAGCGCCATTTCGGCATCGACAGCCGGCGCGACCGCGGCGCGCTCGTGACCACGCTCGTGCGCGAGCCGGAGTTCGTGCACTTCCTGCAGGCCGGCGATTACGCGGAACCGCTGGTGCTGCATTCGACGCGCCGGGCGGGGCTCACGCTGCTGTTGCAGGTGGTGCCCTTCGGCGACGACCAGAAGATGGTGGTGTCGCGCGACGTCAGCCAGCTGGAGAAGCTCGAGACGATGCGGCGCGATTTCATCGCCAATGTGTCGCACGAGCTGCGCACGCCGCTGACCGTCGTGACGGGTTTCCTCGAGACGCTGATCGAAGGCCGGGACGACTTTGCGCCCGAGGACGTGACGAACTTCCTGCAGCTCGCGCTGGACCAGTCGCTGCGCATGCAGACGCTGATCGAGGATCTGCTGACGCTTTCGGCGCTCGAGACCGGGGCCCCGGCGCCGGTCGAGGAGTGCGTGGATATCGCCAGTCTCGTGCAGAGCATCGCCGAGGACACGCGCCTGCTGTCGAACGGCCGGCACGTGATCGACGCCAGCATCGACGGGCGTCCCGGTTGTGCGCGGTTGCTGGGCAGCGCCAAGGAGCTGCGCTCGGCGTTTGCCAACCTCGCCAGCAATGCGGTCCGGTACACGCCGGCCGGCGGGCACATCCGGTTGAGCTGGGCCTGCAGCGACGGCTGCGGGGAATTCGCGGTCGAGGACGATGGCATCGGGATCGCCACCGAGGACATCCCGCGCCTGACCGAGCGCTTCTATCGTGTTGACCGCGGCCGTTCGCGCGAGACCGGCGGCACGGGCCTCGGCCTGGCGATCGTCAAGCACATCCTGTCGCGCCACCAGGCCGAGTTGCGCATCGCCAGCGAACTCGGCAAGGGGAGCCGTTTCAGCGTACGCTTTCCGGCCGGGCGGCTGGGGCAGGCGAATCCAGCGTCTCATAGCTGACCTGGACGAAATCGGCGCCGCGCAGGACCGGCTGCGTGAGCCGCAGCTGGTAACGCCGGTCGCCATCGACGACGTCGATCACCCGCTGCGGCTGGAACCATTGTGCGGGCAGGATCGCCGACGCGTCGGCCTTCAGGGCCGGGGTGGCAGGCAGCAGGAAACCCTCGACAAAGGGTTCGCGCAGGCCGACAGGGCGTACCGCAACGACTTTCGGAAAGCCGGCGAGGACGTGGATGCCGGTTTCCATGACGCCGTCGGCGCGGTACATGAGCCAGCTCACCCGGGCGAGCAGGAAATGCTCGCTATCCGGGGGGCGCACACCCACGAGCTGATGGTGGCCGAGCCGCCCGGTGTGCGGGTTCTGGAACAGGCGGAAGCCGCTGACGGAATGGTCCGCAACCTGCCAGGGTTCGCACGTGAAGCCGAGTCTCGCGGCCGCACGTCGGCGTTCGCCCTCCGACCAGCGCCTGTTCTTGACCGGGGCGGCGCGTTCGCCGAAGGTCATCAGCGCGATGTCGTTGCGCAGGCTGCGCTGGGTCGCATAAATCGGAGGTTGCTCGAACGGGGTGCCGCTGACGTGGAAGGCGACCGCCGACCACCCTGCCGCGAGTTCGGCGCGTCCGTGGGCGCCGCGCCGCGGGAATCGGCGCCCTGCGGACGCAAGGCCCCAGGGGCGGTAGAGCGAGAGCAGTAGCCGGGAGCAGGCGTCGGCCGCGCAGTCGGCGCCAAGGCCTAGCGAGGACGGGGTGACGCCCTGCTTGAGCTGCTTGAACGCGGACTGGATCTGCCCGGCGAGTTTGCTGCCGTCGAAGCGGCGTGGCAGACCCGCGGGCTGCAGCACACCGAGCGGGCGCAGGCCGTGGTCGGCGCCGAGATCGAGGCCGTAGGCGGCGGGTTGCGGCGCGTCGCCGCCCGGCCCGTCGGACAAGTCGCAATAGGGCGCGAAGCGCTGCGCCCAGCGACATACCCATCCGAGCTCGCGTTCGCTGCGTCCGTACGGGTTGGCCAGGTCGACGAGCAGCACGGCGATAAAGGCCTCGGTGGGGCTCTGCGCCTTCCAGATGTCGTTGAGCGGGTCCGGCACGCGGATCGCGCCGACCCCCAGCGCCTCGGCGGCGCAATAGCTGTCGTGCAGGTCGGTCCAGGTGCCGTCGGGGAGGACGCGGTGCGCGCGGAAGTACTCGAGGGGGACCATCCCGGCGTAGTGGATGCGGCGCTGGGCGAGGAGTGCGCGCTGGTCGGCCGGGAGGCGTTCGGCGCCGCTTCTGCGCGCGATGTGTGCATAGGCGCTGGCCAGCGCGTTCCACAGGGTGACGACGCCCTGCAGTGTCGCGTTGTCCTCGCTGTCGGGCGGCAGCGGATGCGCGGCGTAGCGGCGGGACATCTCCGTCTGGGCAGCCGCGACATGCGGGCGCGCCGCTTCGAGGATCTCGAGGTGTCGCTCGGGCGTGAGGTCGGCCTGCAGCAGCGCCGGTACCATCTCCGACAGCAGCCGGTGGTTCTCGTCGACGTCCGGCGGCCGCAGCCTGCCGAGCAGTTCCAGGCACTCGACGGGGTCGTGATAACCCATGGATGCTCCGTGTGCGTTCGGTCCGTGCGCGGGGCGTGCTCAGCCGGCGGTCTGCTCGGTCAGCATGGCGACGAGCGTCGCGGCCAGCGCAGCGACGGACGGCGCCGCGCGGCGTGTGCCGGTGCGCTGCGGCGCGCTCCACACCGACTGGGGGAAGTGGGGGTCGTCGGCGAAGCGCGGGATCACGTGCCAGTGCAGGTGCGGAACCATGTTGCCCAGGCTCGCGAGGTTGATCTTGTCGGGACGCATCAGCTGTCGCAGCGCGGCCTCGGTCGCGAGCACGACGTTGAGGAGGTGGCGCTGCTCGCCCGCGGTGAGGTCGGTCATCTCGGCGACGTGGTGGCCCCACACGACGCGGCAGAAGCCGGGGTAGTCGGCGTCCTGGACGAGGATGACGCGGCAGCTGCCGTCGCGCCACACGAGGGTCTCGTCGGCGGCCAGGCACAGTGGGCAATCGGTCACGGGCTTCCCCTTCGGCAAGGATGTCGGAACGGCCACTCTAGCCTGACGGCATGGCGCTGCGAAGCGAAATTTACACGCTGCCTGCGCCGGCGGCCGGATTGCCCGCGATCGTCGCGGTGTCGCCGAGGGCCTCGATGGCGCCGTGGCGGAAGGCGAGCAGCGTGCCTGCCGGGATCGTCTGCCACACCTCGTTGTCGGTCAGCGCTGCGGTCGCGATCACCGCGACGCGGTCGGCGGGGGTCGTGAGCCGGCTGAAATCGACGCTGAGGTCCTGGTCGGCGAGGTGCGCGGTCGTGAACGGGGCCTGGCGGATGAGGTAGGTGAGCCGCGTCGAGCAATGCGCGAAGAGGTAGTCGCCGTTCGACAGCAGGAAGTTGAACGGGCCGTGTGCGCCGATGCGGATCGCGAGGCGCCGCAGCGCCGCGTACAGGGCTTCGGCCGGGGGCGGGCCGTCGGGGAATTCGGCGGCGAGGCTCTGCAGGATGTCGCAGAACGCGGCCTCGGAGTCGGTGCAGCCGACCGGCACGAAGCGGCCGTCGAAGCGCGGCGCGTAGTCGAGCAGGTTGCCGTTGTGCGCGAAGATCCAGTAGCTGCCCCACAGCTCGCGCTGGAAGGGGTGGGTGTTGTCGAGCGTGACGCGGCCCTGGGTGGCCTTGCGGATGTGCGCGATGACGTTGAGCGAGCGGATCGGGTAGTTGCGCACCAGCTCGGCGATCGGCGACGAGGCGCTGGGCTGGGGATCGAGGAAGACGCGCACGCCGCGTCCCTCGAAGAAGGCGATGCCCCAGCCGTCGGCGTGCACGTCGGTGCCGCCGCCGCGCGCCTGGAAGCCGGCGAACGAGAAGCAGATGTCCGTCGGCACGTTGCAGTTCATTCCGAGGAGCTGGCACATCGCGCGTTCCTCCGTCGATCGCTCCGGCAATGCTCCGTTCGCCCCGAGCCCTTCGTCGAGCCCGGCACAGGCCTGTCGCGGGGTGCTCGCGGTGACCGGGCTGCGACAGGCTCGCCCGAACGCTGCCCGGTTACCGGATCAACTGCCCGCGAGCTTGCGTTTCAGCAGATCGTTCACCTGCGCCGGGTTGGCCTTGCCGCGGCTCGCCTTCATGACCTGGCCGACGAGCGCGTTGAAGGCCTTCTCCTTGCCGGCGCGGAACTCCTCGACCGACTTCTGGTTCGCCGCGAGAACCTCGTCGATCATCGCCTCGATCGCGCCGGCGTCGTTGGTCTGGCGCAGGCCCTGAGCCTCTATGATCGCATCCGCCGTCGCCCCTTCGCCGTTCCACAGGGCTTCGAACACCTTCTTGCCGATGTTGTTCGAGATCGTGCCGTCGCTGATCCGCGCGACGAGGCCCGCGAGTTGCGCGGGCGAGACCGGCGAGGCGGAGATGTCGAGTTCGGCCTTGTTGAGCCGCGCCGCGAGGTCGCCCATGACCCAGTTCGCGCAGGGCTTCGCGAGCGCGACACCGGCGGCGTCCACCGTGGCTTGGTAGAAGGTGGCGACTTCCTTCGAGGCGGTGAGCGTCGTCGCGTCGTACGCGGAGAGGCCCCACTCTTCCATGAAGCGCGCCTTCATCGCGCCCGGCAGTTCCGGCATGCCGGCCTGCACGCGTGCCTGCCACTCGGGCGAGATCACCAGCGGCAGCAGGTCCGGGTCGGGGAAGTAGCGGTAGTCGTGCGCGTCTTCCTTCGAGCGCATCATGCGCGTCTCGCCGGTGTCGGGGTCGAAGAGGACCGTCGCCTGCTGCACCTTGCCGCCGTCCTCGATGGTATCGATCTGCCACTGCACCTCGTAGTCGATCGCCTGCTGCAGGAAGCGGAAGGAGTTGAGGTTCTTGATCTCGCGGCGTGTGCCGAGCGGGCCGCCGGGGCGGCGCACGGAGACGTTGGCGTCGCAGCGGAAGGAGCCTTCCTGCATGTTGCCATCGCAGATGTCGATCCAGCGCACCAGCGCGTGCAGCGTTCGCGCGTAGGCCACCGCCTCGCGCGAGGAGCGCATGTCGGGCTCGGAGACGATCTCGAGCAGCGGCGTACCCGCACGGTTGAGGTCGATGCCGCTCATGCCGTGGAAGTCCTCGTGCAGACTCTTGCCGGCGTCTTCCTCGAGGTGGGCGCGGGTGAGATGCACGGTCTTCTCGTAAGCGGTGTCACCTTCGCCGACGTGGATCGTGATCGTGCCGCCTTGCACCACCGGCAGCTCGAACTGGCTGATCTGGTAGCCCTTGGGGAGATCCGGGTAGAAGTAGTTCTTGCGTGCGAACACGCTCCGGGGCGCGACGTTGGCGCCGATCGCCAGGCCGAAGCGGATCGCGCGCTCGACGGCGCCGCGGTTGAGCACCGGCAGCACGCCCGGCAGCGCGATATCGACGGCGCAGGCCTGCGCGTTCGGCTCGGCGCCGAACGCGGTGCTGGCGCCGGAGAAAATCTTCGACGCGGTGTTGAGCTGGGCATGCACTTCCAGCCCGATGACGACTTCCCAATCCGATCTGCTCATGTTCGTATCTCTTGTTTCTTCACGCGGTCAGCTGCACTGGCCGTTCGACCGGTCCACCAGGATCGGCCACACATATTCGAACGCGCCGTGCGTGCAGCGTTTCGCGCATTCGGAGAATGCGACGGTAACCTGCTCGCCCTGTTCCCACACCCGCACCGTGCAGCCGTCGCGCGCCTGCAACTCGACGTGCGGCTCCTTGAGCACCTGCTTGAAGTCGGCGAGGTCGAACTGGCAGCTGCCATGCCTGGGTACGTCGAGGTGTGCGGCGAAGGCGCGCACCTCCGAGTAGCTGATGTCGAGCACGGCGCTGCCACCGTAGCCCACTTCGTCCTTGAACTGGCAATCGGTCTTGATCGAGAGCGGGCGCACCGGCATCGGCTTGAGCCGCCCGCGCTGCAGCGCACGCTTCGGCTCCGCCTCGGCGGCGGACTGCGCCGGGGAGGGCGTGGCCGCGGCCGATTCCGGCTTGCGCTCCGGCGGCGTCGCGCACGCGCCGAGCAGCACGGCCGCGGCGAGCGCCGCGGCGCGGAGGGCGGAAGGGAGGCGGCGCATGACGATCAGCCCGGACGGCGCAGGTGCCAGTCGGTAGCCTGCTGGTACTGGTGCACGGTGGCGAGCAGGCGCGCTTCACCGAAGTAGTCGCCGATGAGCTGCAGGCCGACCGGGAGCTTGCCGGCACCGAAGCCGCAGGGGTGCGACAGGCCCGGCAGGCCGGCGAGGTTCACGGCGATGGTGTAGATGTCCGACAGGTACATCTGCACCGGGTCGTCGGTCTTCTCGCTGATCGCCCACGCGGTGGTGGGGCTGGTGGGGCCGGCGATCACGTCGCAATCCCTGAACGCGGCCTGGAAGTCCTGCGCGATGAGGCGGCGCAGCTTCTGCGCCTGCAGGTAGTAGGCGTCGTAGTAACCGTGCGATAGCACGTAGGTGCCGACGAGGATGCGGCGCTTCACTTCGGCGCCGAAGCCTTCGGCGCGGCTCTTCGCGTACATCTCGGCGAGGTCGCGGTACTCGGCGGCGCGGTGGCCGTAGCGCACGCCGTCGAAGCGCGACAGGTTGCTGGAGGCTTCGGCGGGCGCGATCACGTAGTAGGCGGGGATCGCGAGCTTCGCGTTCGGCAGGCTCACGTCGACGGTGGTCGCCCCGAGCTTGCGGTACTGGTCGAGGGCCGTGTCGACCGCGGCACGTACGTCGTCGGCCATGCCTTCGGCGAAGAATTCGCGCGGCAGGCCGATGCGCAGGCCGGCGAGCGGTTTCTCGTTCGCCGGTGCGGCGAGCTCGCGCGTGTAGTCTTCGGCGGGGCGGTCGAGGCTGGTCGAGTCGCGCGCGTCGAAGCCCGCCATCGCGGTCAGCAGCTGTGCGCAGTCGGCCGCGGACGCGCCGAAGGCGCCGCCCTGGTCGAGCGAGCTCGCGTACGCGATCATGCCGTAGCGGCTGACGACGCCGTAGGTCGGCTTGATGCCGGTGATGCCGGTGTGGCACGCGGGCTGGCGCACAGAGCCGCCGGTGTCGGTGCCGGTGGCGATCGGCGCGAGGCGCGCGGCGACCGCGGCGGCCGAGCCGCCCGAGGAGCCGCCGGGGATGCGCGTGGTGTCCCAGGGGTTGCGCACCGGGCCGTAATGCGAGTTCTCGTTGGACGAGCCCATCGCGAACTCGTCCATGTTGGTCTTGCCGAGCGTGACGGCGCCGGCGGCCTTCAGTAGCGCGACGACGTGGGCGTCGTAGGGGCTGACGAAGTTCGACAGCATCTTCGAGCCGCAGGTCGTGAGCAGGCCTTCGGTGCAGAACACGTCCTTGTGGGCGAGCGGGATGCCAGTGAGCGGGCCGGCTTGGCCGGCGGCGATGCGCGCGTCGGCGGCCCGGGCGGCCGCGATCGCGCCGTCGCGGTCGACGGTGATGAAGGCGTTGAGCGTCGGGTTGTGCGCGGCGATGCGGTCGAGGAAGAGCGTCGCGAGCTCGACGCTGGATATCTTCTTCGCGTCGAGTGCGGCGCGCAGTTCGGTGAGGCTGGCGTGGATCATGGCTTACTCGATGACCTTCGGGACGAGGTAGAGGCCCGCTTCGGTCTGCGGCGCGACGCGCTGGAAGGCCTCGCGGCGGTTCGCTTCGGTGGCGGCGTCCTCGCGCAGGCGCTGCGCGACGTCCTGCGGATGGCTCATCGGCTCGACGCCGCGGGTGTCGACCGCCTGCATCTGTTCGATCAGGCCGAAAATTCCGTTCAGCTTGGCGCGCGTGGCCTCGACTTCGCCCTCGGCGAGTTCGAGCCGCGCGAGTCCCGCGATGCGCAGGACCTGTTCAGTGGTAAGCGACATGAGGAAACAAAACCCGCTTAAATCACAAAGATTTGTAGGTTATCATACTCGTTTGCCGCCAGTCCGGCCGGGCATCTGCCCCACCTCTCCTCACCGGTTTCGGGATCTTCCGCATGTTTGGTTTCCTGCGCTCTTATTTTTCCAACGATCTGGCCATCGACCTTGGCACCGCGAACACGCTGATCTACGTGCGCGGCAAGGGCATCGTGCTC
The DNA here is from genome assembly GCF_003628555.1 of Azoarcus sp. DN11. NCBI lineage: Bacteria > Pseudomonadati > Pseudomonadota > Betaproteobacteria > Rhodocyclales > Zoogloeaceae > Azoarcus > Azoarcus sp. DN11. The sequence continues at coordinate 119,222 of NZ_CP021731.1, forward strand.
GATGAGCCGTCCGTCGTCGCGATCCGCACCGAGGGCGGGCCCAACGCCAAGCGCACGATCCAGGCGGTCGGCCATGCGGCGAAGCAGATGCTGGGCAAGACGCCGGGCAACATCACGGCGATCCGCCCGATGAAGGACGGCGTGATCGCCGACTTCGTCGTCACCGAACAGATGATCAAGCAGTTCATCAAGAAGGTGCACGATTCGCGCATGTTCTCGCCGAGCCCGCGCATCATCATCTGCGTGCCCTGCGGTTCGACCCAGGTCGAGCGCCGTGCGATCCGCGACGCGGCCCTCGCTGCGGGTGCCTCGCAGGTGTACCTGATCGAGGAGCCGATGGCGGCGGCGATCGGCGCGGGACTGCCGGTGTCGGACGCGACCGGGTCGATGGTCGTCGATATCGGCGGCGGCACCACCGAGGTCGGCGTGATCTCGCTCGGCGGCATGGTGTATGCCGGCTCGGTGCGCGTCGGCGGCGACAAGTTCGACGACTCGATCGTCAATTACATCCGCCGCAACTACGGCATGCTGATCGGCGACACCACCGCCGAGAACATCAAGAAGGAAATCGGCTCGGCCTTCCCCGGCTCGGAAGTGCGCGAGATGGAAGTGAAGGGGCGCAACCTCGCCGAAGGCATCCCGAGGAGCTTCACGATCTCGTCGAACGAGATCCTCGAGGCGCTGACCGAACCGCTCAACCAGATCGTCTCGGCGGTGAAGATCGCGCTCGAACAGACGCCGCCGGAACTCGGCGCCGACATCGCCGACCGCGGCATGGTGCTCACGGGCGGCGGCGCGCTGCTGCGCGATCTCGACCGCCTGCTGATGGAAGAAACCGGCCTGCCGGTGATCGTCGCCGAGGAGCCGCTGACCTGCGTCGCGCGCGGCTGCGGCATGGCGCTGGAAAAGATGGACAAGCTCGGCTCCATCTTCGCGTCCGAGTAACTCGCGCCGTTGCGGCGGGCGATTGCGCCGGCCGCACTGCGCCGCACACGCCTCACGATGTCCCTCGCCGGTCATCCGTCGCCACCCATCTTCAAGCAGGGACCCACGCCGCTCGTGCGGCTGCTGGTGCTGGTGTCGGTGTGCCTGGCGATGCTGATCACCGACCTGAAGTTCCGCTACCTCGAAGTGATGCGCCAGGCCTTGTCGGTGGCGACCTGGCCGCTGCAGATGGCCGCCGCCGCGCCGGCCGACGTCGTGCGCAATGCGGCGGTGTATTTCGGGACGCTCGTGGACGTGCAGAAGGACAACGCCGTGCTGCGCGGCCGCGAGCTCGAAGCGGCGCAGCGCCTGTTGCGCTTCGAGCAGCTGGAGGAGGAGAACCGCCGCCTGCGCGGGCTGCTCGACATGAGCGCCGCGGTCGCGACGAAGAGCGTCGCCGCCGAGATCCTCTACGACGCGCCCGATCCCTTCGACCGCAAGGTGATCCTCAACCGCGGCAGCCAGCAGGGCGTTCAGGCCGGCATGGCGGTCGTCAATGAACAGGGCATGATCGGCCAGGTCACGCGCGTCTATCCGGTGCAGGCCGAGGTGACGCTGCTCACCGACAAGGACCAGGCAGTCCCGGTGCAGGTCGCGCGCAACGGACTGCGCGGCGTGCTCGCCGGCGCCGGCCACGGGCGGCTCGAGATGCGGTTCACGCTGTCCGGGGCGGACGTGCGTGTCGGCGACCGCCTCGTGACCTCGGGCCTCGACGGCCTCTTCCTCGCCGGCCTGCCGGTTGCCGACGTCGTCCGCGTCGATCGCGACGCCCAGACTTTCGCGGTGATCGTGTGCGAGCCGGTCGCCGGCGTCGAGCGCACGACGCAGGTGCTGCTGCTGAGCCGCGCCGAAGCGCCGCCGCCACGTCCGGTGCCGGAACCCGAACCTGCCGCGCCGCGCAAGGGTCGCAGGGGCTAGCGATGCAACCGACCCACCGCTCCAGCCGCATCCTGCTGCCCGCGAAGACCTGGTTCACCTACCTGAGCCTGCTGATCGCGCTCACGCTGAACTACATCCCGACCGGGCGTACGCCCGGCGTGCCCGACTGGGTCGCGCTGGTGCTGGCCTTCTGGTCGATCCGTGAGCCGCTGCGCATCGGCATGGGCGCGGGCTTCCTGTTCGGCTTGCTGGTGGATATCGGCCATGGCGCCGCGATGGGGCAGCATGCCCTCGCCTACGTCGTGCTGTGCTACCTCGCGACCACGGTGTCGCGCCGCGTGCTGTGGTTCGGGCCGACGCAGCAGGCGCTGCAGATGTTCCCGCTGCTGCTGCTGGCGCAGGTGATCATGGTCGTCGTGCGCGTCATCGCCGGGGCCGAGTTCCCCGGCTGGTGGTACTTCCTGTCCAGCTTCACGAGCGCGGCGTTGTGGGTGCCGTTGAACTATCTCCTGCTGCTGCCGCAATACCAGCCGGTGGACCGGGACGACAACCGGCCGATCTAAACCCATGATGGAATTCCGAACCCCCGACGAGGAACTGGGGCGCTTCCGGCGCCGCGTCCTGATCGCGGGCGTTTTCATCGCGGTGTGCTTCGGCCTGCTGGTCGCGCGCTTCTGGTTTCTGCAGGTGCTGCGCTACGACTACTACCACACCCGCGCCGAGGACAACCGCATCGCGCTGCTGCCCATCGTGCCGGGCCGCGGTTCGATCGTGGACCGCAACGGCGTGCCGCTCGCGCGCAACTACGCCGCTTATACGCTGGAGATCACGCCTTCGCGCGTGCGCGACCTCGACGCGACGATCGACGGGCTCGCCGAGATCATCGAGATCGACGCGCGCGACCGCCGCCGCTTCAAGAAGCTGCTCGAGGAGAGCAAGAACTTCGAGAGCGTGCCGCTGCGCAACCGCCTGACCGAGGAGGAAGTCGCACGGGTGATCGCGCGGCGCTACCAGTTTCCCGGTGTCGAGGTGCAGGCGCGCCTGTTCCGCGACTATCCGCAGGGCGAGCTCGCGTCGCACGTGGTCGGCTACATCGGCCGCATCAACCAGCGCGACCGCGACCGCATCGAGGACGCTGGCGACGACGCGAACTACCGTGGCTCCGAGCATATCGGCAAGAGCGGGCTGGAGCAGAGCTACGAGGCCGAGCTGCACGGCGTCACCGGCGCCGAGCAGGTCGAGGTGAATGCGGGCGGGCGCGCGGTACGCCAGCTCGCGCGCACGCCGGGCCTGGCGGGCAACGACCTCGAGCTGACGCTCGACATCGAGATGCAGAAGGTCGCCGAGGCGGCCTTCGGCAAGCGCCGCGGCGCGCTCGTTGCGATCGAGCCGGCGACCGGCGGCGTGCTGGCGCTGGTGTCCAAGCCGGGATTCGACCCCAATCTCTTCGTCGACGGCATCTCGACCGATGACTGGAAGGCGCTCAACGATTCGCCCGACCACCCGCTGGTGAACCGTGCGATCTTCAGCGCCTACCCGCCCGGCTCGACCTTCAAGCCCTTCATGGCGATGGCGGGCCTGACCGCGGGCAAGCGCACGGTCACGCAGACGATCGCCGACCCCGGCTACTTCATGTTCGGCGGCCACCGCTTCATGGACGACAAGCCCGGCGGGCACGGCATGGTGGACTTGCCGAAATCCATCGTCGTGTCGTGCAACACCTACTATTACCAGCTCGCCAACGACCTCGGCATCGACGGCATCGCGAACTTCATGCGTCCGTTCGGCTTCGGTTCGCGCACCGGCATCGACGTGCCGGGCGAGGCCGATGGCGTGCTGCCGACGCCCGAATGGAAGCGCAAGCGCTTCCGCAACAGGGAGCACCAGAAGTGGTTCGGCGGCGAGACGATCTCGGTCGGCATCGGCCAGGGCTACAACGCCTACACGCCGGTGCAGATGGCGAATGCGCTGGCGGCGCTGGTCAATGACGGCAAGATGTTCCGGCCGCACGTCGTGCGCAACATCGTCAATCCCGTGACCGGCGAGCGCCACGCCGTCGAGCCCGAGCCGATCCGCACGATCCCGCTCAAGCCCGAGCACCTGGCCGCGGTGCGCCAGGCGATGGTGGACGTGAACCGGGCCGGCACGGGCGCGCGCGCTTTCGCCGGCGCGCCCTACTCGGTCGGCGGCAAGACCGGCACGGCGCAGGTGTTCTCGCTGCGCGGCCAGCGCTACGTCGAGGGCCGCGTCAGCGAGCGCCTGCGCGACCACTCGTGGTTCATCGCCTACGCGCCGGCCGACAAACCGACGATCGCGCTGGCGGTGCTGGTCGAGAACGGCGGCTTCGGCGCGCAATCGGCGGCGCCGATCGCGCGCCAGGTGATCGATTACCATCTGCTCGGCAAGCGCCGCGACCAGCCGGCCGGCGAGGACGTCGATGCGGGCGACGAGGGCGACGCCCACGCGCACGCGGCCGAGCCGGCCGGCGCTGCAGGCACTCGCCCGGCCGATGCCGAGCCGCGCCCGGCGGAGGCCAGTCCCGAATGACCAACACGCGTTTCCATCCGCGCGAGCTGCTGCGCGCCTTCCTGCGGCCGATCGATCCGGCGCTGCTGCTGCTGCTCGGCCTGCTGCTCGCCTACGCCATTTTCGTGATGATGAGCGCCTCGCCCGAGCGCGTGGTGTCCCAGCAGGTCAATTCCGTCGTCGCGCTGGCGGCGATGTGGGCGGCGGCGCGCCTGCCGGCGCAGCGCCTGCTGAACCTCGCGCCGCCGCTGTACGTCGTCGGCGTGCTGCTGCTCGTCGCGGTCGAACTCTTCGGGGAGACGTCGAAGGGGGCGACGCGCTGGCTCAATATCGGCGTCACGCGCATCCAGCCGTCCGAGATCATGAAGATCGCGATGCCGCTGATGCTTGCGTGGTACTTCCAGCAGCGCGAGGGGCAGATCGGCCTGCGCGAGTTCATCGTCGCCGGCCTGCTGCTGCTCGTGCCGGTGGGCCTGATCATGATGCAGCCCGATCTGGGCACGGCGGTGCTCGTGACCGCCGCGGGCGTCTACGTGATCTACTTCGCCGGCCTGTCGTGGAAGCTGATCGTGCCGGTCGTCGCCGCCGGCGTGATCGGCATCGGCGCGATCGCCGGCTTCGGCGACCAGATCTGCCAGCCGGGCGTCGATTGGCCGGGCATGCGCGAATACCAGAAGCACCGCGTGTGCACGCTGCTCGACCCCACCCAGGACCCGCTCGGCAAGGGCTTCCACATCATCCAGTCGACGATCGCGATCGGCTCGGGCGGCGTGTTCGGCAAGGGCTGGAAGGATGGCACGCAGACGCACCTCGCCTTCCTGCCCGAACGCCATACCGATTTCGTCTTCTCGGTGCTGTCCGAAGAGCTCGGCCTCATCGGCATCGTCGTGCTGCTGGCGATCTACACGATGCTGCTGTTGCGCGGCTTCTACATCGCCGCGATGGCGCCGGCGCTCGGCACGCGCCTGCTCGGCGGTGCGATCACGATGATCTTCTTCACGTATGCATTCGTTAATATGGGCATGGTCAGCGGTATCCTGCCGGTCGTGGGCGTGCCGCTGCCCTTCATCAGCTATGGCGGAACCGCGCTCGTCACGCTGTGTCTCGGCATCGGGATATTGATGAGCATCCAGCGCAGCCGTGTGCTCGCGCAGGCGTGAATACGGAGACTGACTGATGGCCGTCCCCTTCCCTGCGGCCGGGTACAGGCTGCTGCTCGCGGGCCTGGCGATGCTGGCGCTGGTGCTGGCCGGCTGTGCCACGACCGCTCCCGTCGGCGCTCCCGCCGGGACGCAAGCCCAGCCTGCGCCGGGCAAGAGCAGCGTGCAGAAGCGGGGCGGCGCCTACTACAAGGACGACGGTCCGGGCGACAACCCGCCCGCGAACCTTGACGACATTCCCGATGCGCAGCCGCGCCTCGAGCCGTTGCACCGCTTCGCCAATCGGCCCTACAGCGTGCTCGGCCAGGATTACGTGCCGGCCACCTCGCTGATGCCGTTTCGCCAGCTCGGGCGCGCGAGCTGGTACGGCAGGCGCTTCCACGGCCAGTCGACCTCCAGCGGCGAGCCCTACGACATGTACAGCATGACCGCCGCCCACCCGACGCTGCCGATTCCCAGCTACGCGCGCGTCACGCACCGGGCGAGCGGCCGCTCGGTGATCGTGCGCATCAACGATCGCGGCCCCTTCCTCAAGGGCCGCATCATGGACCTCTCCTACGCGGCGGCTTACCGCCTCGGCTACGCCAGCGTTGGCAGCGCCGAGGTCGAAGTCGAAGCCATCATTCCCGATGGCGCCGATGCCATCGCCTCCGCGGCCCCGGCCGCCCGCGCCCGCCCGCCGGACGCCCCCGCCCCCCCGCCCCAACCGCCGCTGCAGCTCGCGATGGCCGAGCCGGCGACCCTCACCGACGCGCCGCGCGGCATCTTCCTGCAACTCGGTTCGTTTGCCTCCGCGACCAACGCCGAAGGGCTCCGCAGCCAGGTGCGCGACACCTTTTCCGAGTTCGGCGACCGCCTCGAAGTGGTCGCCGACGGCACGCGCCACCGCCTGCACCTGGGGCCGTTCGCGTCGATCGACGAGGCGAAAGGCGAAGCCGAACGCATCGCCCGCGTGCTCGGGCTCCATCCTTTTGTCGTCACACGCTGATGCAAACTGAACCAATTGCCGCCCGCAACGGTCTGCTGTGCGGGCCGGGCGAGCCTCTATAATCGACGCTTCGGCCCCGATCCCGACCCCTTTCCCCGCTCACTTCCACCTAGCCGACCCTCATGCGTTTCCTCGTCGCCCTGCTGTTCGCCGTCCTCTCCTTTGCCGTATCCGCCCAGAACGTTCCGCCCCCGGCCCTCGCCGCCCGTGCCTGGCTGCTGATGGACCAGGCCACCGGCCAGGTGCTCGCGTCGCGCGAGCCCGATGCGCGCATCGAACCCGCGTCGCTGACCAAACTCATGACCGCCTACGTCGTTTTCGAGGCGCTCAAGAGCGGCAGCATCAAGCTCGACCAGACCGTGCCGGTGTCGGAGAAAGCCTGGCGCATGGAAGGCTCGCGCATGTTCATCCAGCCCGACAAGCCGGTCACGGTGGGCGAACTCGTGCAAGGCATGATCGTCCAGTCCGGCAACGACGCCTGCGTGGCGCTCGCCGAGCTGATCGCGGGCGGCGAGGACTCCTTCGCGGCGCTGATGAACCGCGAGGCGCAACGCATGGGCATGAAGAACACGAGCTTCATGAACGCGACCGGCCTGCCCGACCCCAACCACTACACCACCGCGCGCGACCTGTCGCTGCTCGCGGCGGCGCTCTCGCGCGACTTCCCCGAGTACTACCATTACTACTCGCAGAAGGGATACACCTACAACGGCATCGCCCAGCCCAACCGCAACCGTCTGCTGTGGCTCGACCCCACGGTCGACGGCATGAAGACCGGCCACACCGCGAACGCCGGCTACTGCCTGATCTCGTCGGCGCTGCGCGGCCCGCGCCGCCTGGTGTCGGTCGTGCTCGGCACCGATTCGGACACCATCCGCGCGCAGGAATCGCTCAAGCTGCTGAACTACGGCTTCCAGTTCTTCGATACCGCCAAGCTCTACTCGGCCAACCAGGAGCTGTCGCGCTTTCGCGTGTGGAAGGGCGAGAAGAACGAGCTGCCGGTCGGCTTCCTCAACGATTTCGTGATCTCCCTGCCCAAGGGCCAGGCCGAGAAGGTCCAGAGCCAGCTCACCAGCCGGCAGCCGGTCGTTGCACCGCTGCAGAAGGGCCAGCAGGTCGGCACGCTGCAGCTCACGCTCGACGGCCAGCCGCTCGGCGAATACCCCGTCGTGGCGCTGCAGGACGTGCCGGTCGCGGGCTTCTTCGGCCGCCTGTGGGACACCATCGTGATGTGGTTCAAGAGCCTGTAGGACTCCCGGGGCGTCCATGAGCATCTGTTACCTCGATGGCAGCTACCAGCCGCTGGCGGAGGCGCGCATTTCGCCGATGGACCGCGGCTTCCTTTTCGGCGACGGCGCCTACGAGGTGATCCCGGCGTATTCGCGCCGCCCCTTCCGTATCGCCGAGCACATCGTGCGCCTCGGCCGCACGCTGGACGCGGTGCGCATCCCGAACCCGCACCCGGCGGCCGAATGGGAGACCATCGTGCGCGAACTCGTCGCGCGCAACGCCTGGGACGACCAGTCGATCTACCTGCACGTGTCGCGCGGCCCCGACGCGCGGCGCAATCACGCCTTCCCGGTAGTGGCGCGGCCGACGGTGTTCCTGATGAGCGAGGCGCTCGTGACGCCGCCGGCCGATGTGCTCGCGCGCGGCGTCGCGGCGGTGAGCGCGGCCGATTTCCGCTGGGCGCGCTGCGACCTCAAGACCACCGCGCTGCTCGCGAACTGCCTGCTGCGCCAGGTCGCCGTCGACAAGGGCTGCGCCGAGACGGTGCTGTTCCGCGACGGCTTCCTCACCGAAGGCGCGGCCTCGAACATCTTCATCGTCAGGGATGGCGTGCTGCTCGCGCCACCGAAGAGCCACCTGATGCTGCCGGGCATCACCTACGACGTGGTGCTGGAACTCGCCGCCCGGCACGGCCTCGAACATGCGGTGCGCGAGATCCTCGAGGACGAGGTGCGCACGGCCGACGAAGTGTGGCTGACCTCGTCGACCAAGGAAGTGCTCGCGATCACCAGCCTCGACGGGCGTCCGGTCGGCGACGGAAAACCCGGGCCGGTGGGACGCGCGATGCTGGCGTGGTACCAGGATTTCAAGAACAAGGTGATGCGTGGTGACTGACCAGAGCCGGGAAACCCTCCTCGAATTCCCCTGCGACTTCCCGATCAAGATCATGGGCGCGCGGGTCGAAGAGTTCGCGCAGGCGGTCGTCACCGTCGTGCGCACGCACGCGCCGGACTTCGATCCGGCGACGGTCGAGATGCGACCCTCCAGCAAGGGCACCTACCTGTCGCTCACTTGCACCGTCCGCGCCGTCTCGAAGGTGCAGCTCGACGCGCTGTACCGCGACCTGTCCGCGCACCCGCTCGTGAAGGTGGTGCTGTAGTGCCCGACGCGAATCCGCTGCAGTTGGTCGTGCGTCGCCTCGGCCTCGTCGAGTACGAGCCGACCTGGGCGGCGATGCGCGAATTCACCGGCGCCCGCAGCGCCGAGACGCCCGACGAGCTGTGGCTGCTCGAACACCCGCCGGTGTTCACGCTCGGCCAGGCGGGCAAGCCCGAGCACCTGCTGCGCGAGACCGGCATCCCGCTGGTGAAGATCGACCGCGGCGGGCAGATCACCTACCACGGCCCCGGCCAGATCGTCGTGTATCTGCTCATCGACTTGCACCGCCGCCACATCAAGGTGCGCGAGATGGTGAACCTGATGGAGCAGGCGCTGATCGACTGCCTCGCCGACTACGGCCTTGCGGCCGAGCGCAAGGACGGCGCGCCGGGCGTGTACATCGCCGGCGCGAAGATCGCGGCGCTGGGCCTGCGCGTGCGGAACGGCTGCACGTACCACGGCCTCGCGCTCAACGTCGACGCGGACCTCACGCCGTTCACGGCGATCAACCCCTGCGGCTACGAGGGGCTGGAGACGATCAGGATGAAGGATTTCGGCGTGACCGACGGCGTGGCCGCGGTGGGGGAGCGCCTGCTTGCCCACCTCGGGCGCCTGCTCGCACCCCGGCCGGCCGCCGACACGCCATAATGCCGCGGGCGCCACAAGCGCCCGCTACCCCGAAGAGACGAGAGAATCGCATGACCACCGACAACCGCAAACAGCGTGGCGCCGACAAGACCGCGCGCATCCCGATCAAGATCGTGCCCGCCGAGCGGCTGAAGAAGCCCGAGTGGATCCGCATCAAGCTCGGCGCCGGCCAGGAAGCCGAGCGCTTCAACGAGATCAAGGCGACGCTGCGCGACCACAAGCTGCACACGGTGTGCGAGGAAGCCTCCTGCCCGAACATCCATGAATGCTTCGGCAAGGGCACGGCGACCTTCATGATCATGGGCGACATCTGCACGCGCCGCTGCCCGTTCTGCGACGTCGGCCACGGCCGCCCCGAGCCGCTCAACGCCGACGAGCCGAAGGACCTCGCGCAGACCATCGCCGCGATGCGCCTCAACTACGTCGTGATCACCAGCGTCGACCGCGACGACCTGCGTGACGGCGGCGCACAGCATTTCGTCGACTGCATCCGCGAGACGCGCGCCGCGTCGCCGAAGACCGCGATCGAGGTGCTGGTGCCGGACTTCCGCGGCCGCATGGAGATCGCGCTGGAGATCTTCGACCAGGCAGCGCCCGACGTGATGAACCACAACCTCGAGACGGTGCCGCGCCTCTACAAGCAGGCCCGCCCCGGCGCGGACTACGCGTATTCGCTGAAGCTGCTGAAGGAATTCAAGGCGCGCCACCCGCAGGTGCCGACGAAATCCGGCCTGATGGTGGGCCTGGGCGAGACCGACGCGGAGATCCTCGAGGTGATGCGCGACCTGCGCGCGCACGACGTCGAGATGCTGACGATCGGCCAGTACTTGCAGCCCTCGACCGGCCACCTGCCGGTGTTGCGCTACGTGCACCCGGACACGTTCAAGATGTTCGAGACCGAAGCGCTGAAGATGGGCTTCAAGAACGCCGCCTGCGGCCCGATGGTGCGGTCGAGCTACTGGGCCGACCAGCAGGCTCACGGCGCCGGCGTCGTCTGAGCGCTTGCTCGATCATCTCCGTTCGCCCTGAGCCTGTCGCAGGGCATCAGGGCGGGCTTCGGCAGGCTCCGCGCATCGGCTGCCGGCCCCTTGACGGGTAGGCAGCCGGGCTGAACAGCGGCCGCCCCCGGAACTTTCAGCGGAAGAGGCGCTCCTCGCGCTCGTGGCGCTCCTGCTCCTCGATGCTCAGCGTCGCGGTGGGGCGCGCGATCAGGCGGCCGACGCCGATCGGCTCGCCGCTGACTTCACAGAAGCCATAGCTGCCGTCCTCGATGCGGCGCAGCGCCGATTCGACCTTGTGCAGCAGCTTCAGCTCGCGGTCGCGGATGCGCTGCTCGAGCACCTGTTCCTCTTCCTGGGTCGCACGGTCCGCCTCGTCGGGTGTTGCGACCGTTTCGCGCAGGTGCGAGCGTGTTTCCTCGCTGTTCTCGCGCAACTCCTTCTGCAGGTCGAGCAGGCGCAGGCGAAAGAATTCGAGCTGCGCCGCGTTCATGTAGTCGTCCGGCGACATCGCCAGCACTTCGGCCTCGGAGAGCGCGCGGGGGCGTGTGGCTGTTGCGGTCATCGTCAGTTCTCCGTATTGCCGCCCCATGCGCCGCAGCGCGGTGGAGCCATGTCGAAAAATGAATAAAGGGTAACTCTGGCACGCACACGATCACTACCGGGGGGTATCCTGAACGCCGTCTTGAGTCGGACCGTTTCTGGAGACCATCATGCGTTCCATTCTGCGAGCTTTCGCCCTGCTTGTCATCTGTGTGCCGGCCTGGGCGGCCGGGCTGGCGAACATCACGGATTCCGAGGCCTCCGGCGGCCTGCGCGAGGCCCTCACGCAGGGCGCCGGCCGTGCGGTGGAACTGCTGGGCAAGCAGGACGGTTTCCTCGGCAACCAGAAGGTGAAGATCCCGCTGCCCGACGGGCTTGCGCAGGTCGAGCCGGTGATGCGCATGGCGGGGCGCGGCAAGGATTTCGACCGGCTCGTGACGACGATGAACCGCGCTGCCGAAGCCGCGGTGCCGGAGGCGAAGACGCTGCTGGTCGATGCGGTGAAGCAGATGTCGGTGGAGGATGCGCGCAACATCCTGACCGGTGGCGACGATTCGGCGACGAACTACTTCAGGTCGAAGACGCAGGCGCGCCTTGTGGAGAAGTTCCTGCCCATCGTCAAGCAGAACACCGACCGCCTCGCGCTGGCCGGGCAGTACAACAAGCTCGCGGGCCAGGCGGCGAGCTTCGGCCTGGTGAAGAACGAGGACGCGCAGATCGAGAATTACGTCACGCGCAAGGCGCTCGACGGCCTGTACCTGATGATCGCCGAGGAAGAGAAGGCGATCCGCAGGAATCCGGTGCAGGCGGCGGGTTCGCTCGCGCAGAAGGTGTTCGGCTTGCTGGGGCGGTAGGTTTCGAGCCCTGCCGGACCGGTTGATCGTTCGGGCTGAACCGTCGAAGCCCTGCCCGCGCCCGTCGACAGACTCAGGGCGAACGGGGGGCGACCGGCTTGGTCCGCCCGCGTCGGGTTGCAAGCGGCCGATGCGCCGCAGGCGATGCGGTAAAATCCGGCCACGGCGCCGCCCGCGGGCGGCGCGGCCTTTTCCCCCACCGCAGTCCCGTCCGCAAGGTCCATGTCCGCACTCCTCAACGCCCCGCAGCGCGAAGCGATCCGCTATCTCGACGGCCCCAGCCTGGTGCTCGCGGGCGCGGGTAGCGGCAAGACGCGGGTGATCACGCACAAGATCGCGCACCTGATCAACGAGTGCGGGCTCAACCCGTCGAACATCGCGGCGATCACCTTCACGAACAAGGCGGCGAAGGAGATGCAGGAGCGCGTCGCCGGCCTGATGGGCGGGCGCGCGCCGGGCGGGCTGACGGTGTGCACCTTCCACGCGCTGGGCGTGCGCATGATCCGCCAGGAGGCGCAGCACTGCGGGCTGAAGCCGCAGTTCTCGATCCTCGACGCATCCGACACGGTGCAGATTGTCTCCGACATCTCGCGCGACGCCGACAAGGCACGCGCGAAGGCGATGCAGTGGCAGATCTCCGGGTGGAAGAACGCGATGGTGACGCCCGAGCAGGCCGCGCAGCTCGCCGACGACGAGATCTCGTCGGCCGCGGCGATGCTGTACGCGGAGTACGAACGCACGCTGCGCGCCTACCAGGGGGTCGATTTCGACGACCTGATCTCGCTGCCGGTGCGCCTGCTGGAAGAAAACCCGGAGGTGCGCGAGCGCTGGCAGAACAAGCTGCGCTATCTCCTGGTCGATGAGTACCAGGACACGAACAAGGCGCAGTATCGCCTGCTGCGCCAGCTCGCCGGTGTGCGCGGGGCGTTCACGGCGGTGGGCGACGACGACCAGGCGATCTACGCGTGGCGCGGCGCGGACGTCGAGAACCTGAAGCTCCTGCAGCAGGATTACCCCAAGCTGAAAGTCATCAAGCTGGAGCAGAACTACCGCTCGTCGCGGCGCATCCTGACCGCGGCGAACACGGTGATCGCGAACAACGAGAAGCTCTTCGAGAAGCGCCTGTGGTCCGAGCACGGCGACGGCGAGCAGGTGGCGGTGACGGCGTGCCGCGACGCGGACCACGAGGCGGAGTGGGTGGCGTCGAAGCTCGGCGCGCACAAGTTCGAGCACCGCACGAAGTTCTCCGACTATGCGATCCTGTACCGCGGCAACCATCAGGCGCGCGTGATCGAGCAGCAGCTGCGCAACCAGAAGATCCCCTACGTGATGTCGGGCGGGCAGTCCTTCTTCGACAAGGCCGAGATCCGCGACCTGATGTCGTGGCTGCGCCTCTTGATGAACGAGGATGACGATCTGGCCTTCATCCGCGCGATCACGACGCCGCGGCGCGGGGTCGGCGCGGCGACGATCGAGGCGCTGGGCAACTACGCCGGACGCCGCCACGTGAGTCTGTTTGCGGCGGTGTTCGAGGAAGGCGCGGCGCATGCGCTGAACGCGCGCCAGCTCGAGCAGTTGCAGGAGTTCGCCAACTTCATCAACCGCATCCAGTACCGCGCCCACCGCGAGCCGGCGGCGCGCGTGCTGGAAGACCTGCTCGCGGCGATCCGCTACGAGGCGTGGCTGTTCGAGCACCTCGACACGCGCGAGGCGGAGTCGAAGTGGAGCAACGCGCGCGACTTCGTGAACTGGCTCGGCAGGAAGGGCGAGGCGGACGGCAAGAACCTGATCGAACTGACGCAGACGATCGCGCTGATCTCGATGCTCGACAAGGACGACGCCGAGTTCGACGGCGTGCAGCTCGCGACGCTGCATGCGTCGAAGGGGCTGGAGTTCAAGCACGTGTTCCTCGTCGGCGTCGAGGAAGGCCTGCTGCCGCACCAGTCCTCGATCGACGAGGACAAGGTCGAGGAGGAGCGGCGCCTGATGTACGTCGGCATCACGCGCGCGCAGCGCACGCTCAACATCACGTGGTGCGAGCGGCGCAAGGCGGGCAAGGAGACGCGCACCTGCGAGCCGTCGCGCTTCATCGCCGAGATGGGCGGCGACGTGAAGATCAGCGACCGCAAGACCAACGCGCCGGTGTCGAAGGAAGAAGGCCGGGCGCGCGTCGCGAACCTGATGGCGATGTTCGAAGGGCGCTGAAGGCCGCGGCGCGCCACAAGGGCCGGCATTAAAGTTTTGCCGGGGCGGGACGAAAACAAGCGTACCTCCATAACCGGGAACCGTTCTGCCATGAGAACCCAGAACAAGCGGATACCCTTCGAGCTCGCCGCGGCGGCTTTCCTGATCGTCGCCGTCGTGATGGCGGTGCTGACCGTGGCGGTCACGCGCGAGCTGATGCGTTCGACCGAGGAGCGCCATCTGGGCGAGCTTCTGAGTCGCAGCGAGATGATCGTGCGGCAGCTGGAGACGTTCTCGGCGACGCTGAAGCAGTCGGCCGACCAGCTCGGCAACGTTTTCGAGTCGCACTTCGCGCGCGGACTGGCGATCGATCCGGCGCGGACGGTGGCGATCGGCGCCGTTGCGACGCCGGTGGTGAGCGCCGATGGGCGGGTCCTGAATCTCGTCTTCGACCAGGTGGACGACTTCCATCGCATGACCGGCGGCAACGCGACCGTCTTCGCGCGCCTGGGCGACGATTTCGTGCGCGTGACGACCTCGGTCAAGAAGGAGGATGGCAGCCGTGCGGTCGGCACTTTCCTCGGCAAGAGCCATCCGGCCTACGCTGCGATGATGAAGGGCGAGACCTACATCGGCCGCGCGACGCTGTTCGGCAAGGATTTCATGACCAAGTACACGCCGGTGCGCGACGCGCGCGGCGAGGTGTTCGCGATCCTCTACGTGGGCCTGGACTACGGCGCTTCGCTCGCGGCGATGAAGGATTACCTGCGCAAGCTGAAGATCGGCGAGCACGGGTATTTCTGGCTCGTCGACGCGGCCGAGGGCGCCAATCGCGGCAAGGTGCTGCTGCACCCGTCACGGGAAGGCGCCAGCGTGCTCGAGCAGGCCGAGTTCGCCGCGATGCTCGACCGCGATGCCGGCCGGACGAAGTATGTCGATGCGGGCGGCGAGCACGGACTCGCATTCGCGCGCAGTGCCGACTGGAACTGGGTCGTCGCCGCCAGCAGCGACCTCGACGAGTTCCAGGCCGATGCGCGCACGACGCGCACCTGGCTGATCGGTGGCGGCGCGGTCGCGGTGCTCGTGATCGGGGTGCTGCTGTATCTGCTGATCGCGCGCCGGCTGGCGCCGCTGGGCGAGTTCATCGAGGATGCGAAGCGGCTCGGCGGCGGCGAACTCGACGTGCGCATCGGCTATCGCCGCGCCGACGAGATCGGCGAGCTCGCCCGCGCGTTCAACCACATGGCGGACCAGCTCGCGGCGGTGATCGGTGGCGTGCGCACCGCGGCCGCAAACGTTCGCGACGGCGCGCTCGCGGTCGCGCAGACCGCAGACCGGACGCTCGAGGGCGCACGGCACCAGTCGGACGCTTCGGCTGCAACGGCGAGCGCGGTCGAGGAGCTCACGGTGAGCATCCACCACATCGCCGAACGCAGCCAGGACGCCGAGGCGATTTCGCTGTCGGGGAGCGAGGAGGCCGGGCGTGGCGGGGAGGTTGCGAGCCGGGCGGCCGACGAGATGAGCCGGATCGCTCAGGACGTCGGGCGCAGTGCCGAAGCGGTGCGCAATCTGGGCATGCGTTCGCAGGAAATCGGTGGCATCGTCGGCGTGATCAGGGAGATCGCCGACCAGACGAATCTGCTCGCGCTCAACGCGGCGATCGAGGCGGCGCGCGCGGGTGAGCAGGGCCGCGGCTTCTCGGTCGTCGCGGACGAGGTGCGCAAGCTGGCGGAGCGCACCGCCGGGGCGACCGGCCGGATCGCCGAGCTGATCGTGACGATCCAGGCCGAGATCGGCGAGGTGGTGCAGCGCATGGACGACGGCAACACCCGCGTCGCGCACGGCAAGGAGCTCGCACGCGAGGCTGCCGCGGCGCTCGCGGCGATCCACGAGGGGGCGATGCGCTCGCAGCAGACCGTCAGTGACATCGCGCTCGCGACGCGCGAACAGAGCGCAGCGGGGACCTTGATCGCGCAGCACGTCGAGGAGATCGCGAACATGACCGAGGCGAATACCCGCGCGGCCGACGAGGTGGCGCGGGCCGCCGGCGAGCTGCGCCAGGTGGCCGAGCAGCTGGAGGCCTCGATCCACCGCTTCGGATGACGCCCGCGTGGTCGGGGCCGGCTCCCCGGCAATAGGTAAATTCATCTAGCCGCCTGCCCGATCCCGCCAATTTTCGCTCGCCCCGGGCGGGCCTACAGTGGCAACGACTCCCACTCACCCGGAGCGTTTGTCATGAAACACCATAGCGAGTCCGCCGTCTCGGCCTCACGGCGGGCATTCCTGGGCGGTATCCCGGTGATCACGGCCGCCGCCGCGCTCGCCCCGGCGCCGGCGCTCGCCGCCGGCGGCAAGCAGCACTGGGCGATGCTCGTCGATGTCAGGAAGTGCATCGGCTGCCAGGCCTGCACCGTGGCCTGCATCCAGGAAAACGCGGTGCCCGAGGGCAGCTTCCGCACCGTGGTGTCGACCTACAGCGTGAAGCTGGTCGACGCCGTGCAGCCGGCGGGCACGTACCTGCTGCCGCGCCTGTGCAACCACTGCGAGGCGCCGCCGTGCATCCCGGTGTGCCCGGTCGGCGCGACCTTCAAGCGCGACGACGGCATCGTCGTCATCGATGGCGAGCGCTGCGTCGGCTGCGCGTACTGCGTGCAGGCCTGCCCCTACGACGCGCGTTTCATCAACCACGCGACCAACAAGGCCGACAAATGCACTTTCTGCGCGCATCGCGTGGATGCAGGGCTGTTGCCGGCCTGTGTCGAGACCTGCGTGGGCGGGGCGCGCATCTTCGGCGACCTGAACGACCCGCAGGGCGAGCTGCGCCGGCGCCTGGATGCCGCGAAGGCCGAGGTGAAGGTGCTGAAGCCTGAGCAGGGCACCGAGCCGCGCGTGTTCTACATCGGCCTCGACGAGCGCTTCCAGGGCAAGGTGGAAGGCCAGGGCACGCTGTGGCAGCCGCGCAAGGCCCACGGCTGACGCGCACAGGAGATCGATCATGACCCCGGATATCGTCGAAACCGTCAATGTCGCGCGCGAGATCGCGTGGCTGCCGTGGGCGGTGCAGTACTTCTTCCTCATCGGCCTGTCGTATGGCGCCTGGCTCGTGTCGCTGCCCGGACTGGTGTTCCGCCGCCGCGGCTGGGAAGGGATCTCGCGCCTGGCGCTGCTCGCTGCGCTGCTGTGCGGGCTGACCGCGCCGGTCGCGCTGCTCGCCGACCTGCACCAGCCGGGACGCTTCTGGCATTTCTACGCCTACTTCACTCCGACGTCGTGGATGTCGTGGGGGGCGTTCTTCATTCCGGTGTACCTGACCGGCCTGATCCTGTACGCATGGCTCGCGTTCCGTCCGGCGCTGGCGCGCCACGCGGACGAGGGCGGCAGGCTCGCCGGTCTCGCGCGCACGCTTGCGTACGGCGGGCACGAGAGCCGCAAGGCGCTGGTCGCGGCGGCGCTGCTCACCTTCGTCGGCGCGGCGCTGGTCGCGTTGTATACCGGCGTCGAGGTGATGCTGGTGCGTGCCCGTCCGCTGTGGCACACGCCGCTGCTGCCGGTGCAGTTCTTCGTCACCGCGCTGGCGGGCGGGCTGGGCCTCGCGCTGGTGTTCAACCGCGCGCTGCCCGGCGGCGGGGATCCGGCGGCGACACGCCGCATGGCGGTCGCGCTGGCGCTCACGCAGCTGGCGGCGCTGCTCGTCGGGGCGGCGTGGCTCGTGCTGGGCCTGAGCGGGATGTCGCCGGTGCATGCGCAGGCGCTGGCCGAAGTCGCGCCGTCGGCGAACTGGAAAGTGAGTGCGGTGTGGGCCGTGGTCGCGACCGTCGTGACGCTCGCGCTGGCCGTGCGCCGCCCCGGCTCCGGCCTGCTGATCGGGCTGCTGGCGCTGCATTCGGCGTGGATGATGCGCTGGACGATCTTCATCGGCGGGCAGGAGGTGCCGAAGACCGGCGCCGGCTACTACA
Organism: Azoarcus sp. DN11; assembly: GCF_003628555.1. Taxonomy (NCBI): domain Bacteria; kingdom Pseudomonadati; phylum Pseudomonadota; class Betaproteobacteria; order Rhodocyclales; family Zoogloeaceae; genus Azoarcus; species Azoarcus sp. DN11. The sequence continues at coordinate 137,330 of NZ_CP021731.1, forward strand.
GCTACCAGCTCCCGCTCGGCCCCGAGGGCCTGATGGGCATCGTCGGCACCGCCGGGCTGTGGATCTTCCTCTTCGTCGTGCTGACGACGCTGCTGCCGCTCGACCGTATCGGCCGTGCCGAACGTGTCGGCGCGTGAATCGAATCCAGGGAAACTGATCATGAAAATCGAACGTCGCGAACTGATTGCCGCCGGTGGCCTCGCCGCCTTCGCCGCGGGCTTCTCCCAGACCCTGGGCCGCATGGTGTCGGGCCTCGTCGGGGACGAACCGAAAGCGCACAACATCCACGGCCGCTCGGCCGAACCGGAATTCAGCGTGGATCCCGCGACCGGCGAGCTGCGCGTGAACCCGAACCAGCAGGTGAGCTACACCGCCTGTCTCGGCTGCACGACGCAGTGTGGCGTGCGCGTGCGCGTCGACAAGGCGAGCGGCAAGGTGATCCGCGTCGCGGGCAATCCGTACAGCCCGCTGTCGACCGAGCCGCACCTGCCGATGAAGGCCTCGGTGAAGGAGAGCTTCGTCGCGCTGTCGCGCTTCCAGGACAAGGGGCTGGCGGGGCGCTCGACCGCCTGCGGGCGCGGCAACGCGGCGATGGACCAGATCGAGTCGCCCTTCCGCGTGCTGACGCCGCTGAAGCGCGTCGGACCGCGCAACGGTGGCGAGTGGCAGCCGATCTCCTTCGAGCAGCTGGTCAAGGAGCTCGTCGAGGGTGGTGACCTGTTCGGCGAAGGGCATGTGGACGGCTTCAGGGCGCTGCGCGACCTCGCGACACCGATCGACCCGGCGGCCCCCGAGCTGGGGCCGAAGGTGAACCAGGTCGCGCTGATCTCCAGCGTCAATGACGGCCGCGAGCCCTTCGCGCGGCGCTTCTGGAACCAAGCCTACGGCACGCTGAACTTCGTCGGCCACGGCTCATACTGCAGCGGCGCCTACCGCTCGGGCTCCGGCGCGCTGTTCGGCGACCTGAAGAAGATGCCGCACGCGAAGCCGGATCTGGCCAACGCCGAGTTCGTGATCTTCATCGGTACGGCGCCGGGCAACGCCGGCAACCCCTTCAAGCGCACCGGCGCGCTGCTCGCGCAGGGGCGCAGCGAAGGGCGGCTGGAGTATGTCGTCGTCGACCCGGTGCTGACCAACGCCGACAACCGCGCGGCCGGCGAGCGCGGGCGCTGGGTGCCGATCCGCCCCGGCACCGACGGCGCGCTGGTGATGGGCATGATGCGCTGGATGTTCGACAACGGGCGCGTGAATACGGCCTATCTCGCCAACCCCAACCTCGCGGCGGCGGAGGCCGCGGGCGAGCCGTCCTTCACCAACGCGAGCTGGCTCGTGGTGGCCGAGAAAGGCCATCCGCGCGAAGGGCGCTTCCTGCGCGGTTCGGACATCGGCATGACGGTGGCCGAGGAGGACAAGTACAAGGAGGCGGACCCCTACCTCGTGCTCGGCCCGGATGGCAGGCCGATGCCGGCGGAGGCCACGACCGGTCCGGCGCCGCTGGAAGCCGCGGGCCCGGTGACGGTTGGCGACAAGGCGCTCGCGGTGAAGACCTCCTACGAACTGCTGCGCGAATCGGCGCTGAAGCTGAGCGTCGCGGAATGCTCGGCGATCTGCGGCGTGCCGGAAACGGTGATCACCGGCCTCGCCGACGAGTTCAGCCGCCACGGCCGCAAGGCCTGCGCGATCGCGCACGGCGGCATGATGGCCGGCAACGGCTTCTACAACGCCTACGCGGTCGTCACGCTCAACGCGCTCATCGGCAACCTGAACTGGAAGGGCGGTTTCGTCGTGAACGGCGGCGCCTTCAAGGACGCCGGCGCGGGCCCGCGCTACGACCTCGAGACCTTCCCCGGCATGGTGAAGCCCAAGGGCACGCCGCTCGGGCGCAACGTGCCGTACGAAAAGTCCGCCGAGTTCGCGCGCCGCAAGGCCGAGGGCAAGCCCTATCCGGCGCGCGACGCGTGGTTCCCGAACGCGCCGGGGCTGGTCACGGAGTGGTTCCCGGCGATGCTGCGCGGCTATCCGTACGGCGTGAAGGCGCTGGTGCTGTGGAGTTCGAGCCCGGTGTACGGCCTGCCCGGCGGGCGTGCGCTGATCGAGAAGGAGCTCGCCGATCCGAAGAAGATCCCGCTGATCGTGTCGGTCGATCCGCTGATCAACGAGAGCAACGCGTTCGCCGACTACATCGTGCCGGATTCGCTGATGTACGAGAGCTGGGGCTGGACGGCGCCGTGGGGCGGCGTGCCGACGAAGGCAACGACGGCGCGCTGGCCGGTGGTCGAGCCGAAGGCCGCGAAGACCCCCGACGGCCAGGCGATCGGCATGGAGACTTTCTTCATCGCGCTGGCGCAGGCGATGGAGCTCCCCGGCTTCGGCCCCGAAGGGCTCGCCGACATGGACGGCCGCCGGCTACCGCTGGAACGGCCCGAGCACTGGTACCTGCGCGGCGGCGCGAACATCGCTTTCCTCGGCAAGGCGCCGGTCGGCGATGCGAGCGACGAGGACCTCGCGCTGTCCGGCGTCGAGCGCCTGCGCCCGCTGCTGGAAGCGACGCTGAAGGAGGACGAGTGGCGCAAGGTGGCCTTCCTGTACACGCGCGGCGGCCGCTACCAGCCGGCCAAGGAGGCGCAGGAGACGCAGGATGGGGCGAACCCCGAATGGCAGACCAATCGCTTCCGGAACGCGCTGTGGCTGTGGAACGACAACGTCGGCGGCGCGAAGAATAGCCTCACCGGCAAGCGCTTCGCCGGCTGCGCGAGTTGGCAGCCGCCCGCCTTCGCCGACGGTACGCCGATGCGCGCGCTGCACAAGGAAACGGATTGGCCGCTGCTCGCGGTGGGCTACAAGTCCGCGCTGCAGAACGCCTATAGCATCGCGACGCGCATCACGTCCCTGCACCCCGACAACCCGGTCATCGTGCATCCCGAGGACGCCGCGCGCCTGGGCCTTGCCACCGGCGACCTCGCACGCATCCAGACGCCCGGCGGCGCGGCGACCTGCCACGTGATCGTGCATGAGGGCGTGACGCGCGGCGTGCTCGCGGTCGAGCACGGCTACGGCCACCGTGAGCTGGGGGCGCGGGCGCACCGGATCGGCGAGGCGCGTCAGCCGCAGCGGCGGGATCTCGTGGCGGGGATCTGTCTCAACGATCTGGGCCTGGTCGACCCGACGCGGGGCGGCGAAGCACTGTGGGTCGATGCGGTTTCGGGGACCGCGGTGCGCAACGGGCTGCCGGCGCGACTGGTGAAGCTCTGATCAGTCGAGCGCTGCGGGGTCGGCGCGCAGCATCAGGCGCGCGAGTTCCGCGGCGCTGCCGACCTCGGCCTTGTCCATGACGTGCTGGCGGTGCACATGCACCGTCTTCTCGCTGATGTCGAGTTCGCGCGCGACGAGCTTGTTGGGCAGCCCCTGCGCGACCAGGCGCGCGACTTCCAGCTCGCGCGGCGACAGGCGGGCGAGGCGTGCCTTCGCTTCGTCGCGCTGCGCGTGGCGCGAGCGGTCCTCGGCACCGCGCCGCACGGCGGCCGCGACCGCGTCGAGCAGCGCCTGATCCCGGAACGGCTTCTGCAGGAAGTCGCAGGCGCCGTGCTTCATCGCCTGCACCGCGAGTTCGACGTCGCCGTGGCCGGTGATGAAGACGATGGGCGGCAGCGTCCCGTCCGCGCGCAGGCGCTCCTGCAATTCCAGGCCGCTCATCGTCGGCATGCGGATGTCGAGCACGAGGCAGGCGGGGGCGTCGGCCGATCCTTGTCGTACCGCGAGGAAATCCTCGGCCGAGGCGTGGCTCGCGACGTGCCAGCCGACCGATTCGAGCAGGAACACGAGCGAGCGGCGGAAGGCCGCGTCGTCGTCCACGACATGGATCACGGCTTCATCGGTGGGCAGCATGGTCGGTATGGGACTCCGGTGGTGCGCTGGCGGGCGCGCCCAGCGGCAGGCTGAGGACGAATTCGCAGCCCGGCCCGCCGTCCGCGCCATCCACGGTGAGGCGGCCGCGGTGGGCTTCGGCGATCGTGCGGCAGATCGACAGGCCCAGGCCGAGGCCGTCCGGCTTGGTCGTGAAGAAGGGCTCGAACAGGCGTTCGCGCGCCGCCGCGTCGAGGCCCGCGCCGTGGTCGCGCACCGCGATGCAGGCGTGGCCATCGCAGTCGCGGAGGTGCACGGCCAGGCGCTGGCGTTCGGGCGGCAGGCCGCGGGCCGCATCGTAGCCGTTCTTCAGCAGGTTCAGCAGCACCTGCTGGATCTGTAGCGGATCGACCTCGACGACGGCGTCGGCCGGCAGCGTGTCGTCCACAGCCACTTCGGGCGCGTTCGCGAGCATGCCGCGGAACAGCGCCACCGCGTCGGCGACGAGTGCGCCGGGGGCGACGCGCTCGCGCACCGCCGCGCGCTTCTTCGCGAAGCCGCGGATGCGGCCGAGGATGCCGGCGGCGCGTTCGGCCTGGCCGGCGATCTCGCCGGAGGCTTCGCGCACGGCGTCGTCGGTGAGGCGGCCGTTGTCGCTGCGGCGGATGAGGCTCTGCGCATAGTTTGCGATCGTCGCGAGCGGCTGGTTGAGTTCGTGGGCGAGCGTGCCGGACAGCTCGCCCAGCACTGACAGACGCGCGAGATGGTCGGCCTGCTCCTGGTTGGCACGGATGCGCGCCTCGAGCGCCTCGCGTGCCGCGAGCACCGCGCGCAGCTCGGCGGTGCGCGCGTGCACGAGGTGCTCGACACGCACCGTGTACAGGATCCAGGCCGCCAGCAGCAGCGCGAACGCGGCGATCCAGCGCCAGTAGCGCTCGGCCAGCACCATCAGCGTCGGTTCGTGCAGGTAGGCATAGGGGCCGGTCTGCAGCTCGCGGAACATCTCGTGCACCGACTGGTAGTCCGCCGGCACGGCCCATGCCATGCCGTCCGCGCGCTCCGACATCGCCAGCAGCGCGAGCGCCACCTCCTTGGCGAGCGCCGGTGGCGTGTGGCGCAGGGTCGCGAGCGGCCAGTCGGGATACAGCCGCGTCGAGGTCGCGCAGGGGAAGTCCGGCTCGTTGCGTGCGCCCAGCACGGCGAAGGCGCTGCGCCATTCGTCGCGGCTTTCGAGCAGGCAGCTGCGAACGAAGCCGGCGTCCGCCTCGCCGCGCGCGACCGCGTCGAAGACGCCGGTCATCGGCAGGCCGACGACCTTCAGCTCGGCGAAATCGCGCTGCGGGTCGATGCCCTGCGCGGCGAGCTCGCGCCAGATCGTCTGGAAGCCGCCGAACACGTCGGTCGACACCACCGCGACGCGCCGCCCGCGCAGGTCGGCGAGCGTGCGCAGGGCACCGTTGCCGGCCTTCACGATCACCGTCGAGCCGAGCGAGCGCTCGGGCGCGCGCGGCGGGCCGGGGTCCAGCGTGAGGATGCGGCTCGCGCCGAGTTCGGCTTCGAGCTCGACGTAGTGGCCGGGGTTGGTGATGAGGAAGTCGATGTTGCCCGCGGCCGCGGCGTCGTGCAGGCCGCCGTGGTCGAGCTGCACGAGGCTGACTGGGCGCCCCGGCAGCGCGGCCTGCAGGCGGCGCAGCACCGGCGACCATTCGCCGGAGGCGGCGTCCGCGCCGAGAAAGGCGAGCACGCCGATGCGCACGGCGCCGGCATCGTCGGCCGGGGCCGCGCGGGCCGGCGCGAGCAGGGCGAAGAGCAGCAGCACGGCGCCGACGAGGCGCCGCCCGCCGGGGGATGCAGGCATCGCGCAAGCATCCCGCGTTCGCCGCGGCGGGTCAAGCGGCTGTCATGCGGGGGCGAGCCACCCGGCCGCGCCCAGCGCCTGCGCGGCCTTACTGCGCGACGGGGGGTTCCGCGAACTTCGCGCCGCCCTTGTTGGCGAGATAGGCGACCGCACGGCGCACTTCGGTGTCGGTGAGGTCGGCGCCACCACCGCGCGGCGGCATCTGGCGGATGCCTTCGATCGCATGCTTGGCCAGCGTGTCGAAGCCCTGCGCGATGCGCGGCCCCCAGGCGGCAGTGTCGCCGGCCTTGGGCGAGCCGAGCGCCCCCGCGCCGTGGCAGCCGGCGCAGATGCCCTGGTACACCTGTTCGCCGGTGCGGCTGCCCGGTGCAGCCTTCTGCACCTTGAGCGAGATCTTCGCGACCGGCTGGATGCGGCTGGCGCGCGCCTCCGCGTCGGTGTCGGCGGGTTGGCTGCAGGCCGCGAGCATGACGGCGGCAAGCGCGGCCGCCGCGAGGGCGAGGCGGCTGGCGCCGGGGTGGGAGAGGGGTTGGGGGCGGTCGCGCAGGTCGGACATGCGGGTTCCTTTGTTCGGTCTTGTTATGGAAAACCGCAAGTATAGCCGCCACGCCGGCTGCGGGCCGGGTGGCGGTCGCACGTCATTGCCCGCGGCGGGCGTTTACTTGTAGCTTAGCGCCTCGCCCTTCCGGGCGATCGCGCCGAGCGTTTCGGCGCCGGCAGCGCCCGCGCGCCGCGCAAACAAAAAGCCGGGGCGTCCCCGGCTGATCCGTATGCGGCGGCAGGACGTGCGCTTACTGCACGCGCACCTCGACGCGCCGCGCCTCGGCTGCGTCGCCGCCGCCCAGCGTCACCGCCGGACGGCGCAGCAGCACGCGCTCGGCCGGCACGCCCGCCTCGAGCAGCGCCTCGCGCACCGACAGTGCGCGGTTCTTCGACACTTCCGCGTTCGCTGCGGCGGCGCCGCTCTCGTCGTGAAAGCCCGACAGCAGCACCTTCTTGCCCGGCGTTGCATCCAGTGCAACGACGATCGTCGCGATGTCGGCCGGCGCATCCTCCGGCAGCGTCGCCTCGCCGACGGGGAAATAGAACTTCACCAGCGCCTCGCCCACTTCCGCGACATCCGCGAACTCGCTTGCCCCCGCCGCGGCCGCTTCCGGCTCCGCGGCCGCATGCAGCTTCCACATGCCGAGACCGATCACCAGCGCGATCACCAGTGCGATGACGCCGAAGAGCACCCCCATGACGACGTTGAGTTCGCCGTCTTCCTGATCGAACATGTCCTACGCTCCCATTATTGTGATCCCGCCTGTGCGGGGTCGCCCGGCAGTTTAGCCGAAGTGTATCGGAACATGTCGCAGGCAGACTGCGGCGCCGTGACGCGTGTCGCGGCGTGCGCAATGTTGAATTCCAGTTGCCTGCGCGGCGGCGTGGCGGTTGAATATGCGAAGTCCGAGGGGCTGTGCTCCGTCCGGAACGGCGTGGAAGCCGCCGCGTCCGGTCCATCGGTTGCGAGGGGAACACACATGGATGCACCGACGCTCATCGAAAAAGCCACGATCCTGGTGGTCGACGACACGCCGGACAACCTGTCGCTGATGTCCGGCCTGCTCAAGGACCGTTACCGGGTCAAGGTCGCCAACAATGGCGAGAAGGCCTTGCGCATCGTGCGCGGCGATGCGCCGCCGGAGCTCATCCTGCTCGACATCATGATGCCCGGCCTGTCCGGCTACGATGTGTGCGAGGCGCTCAAGGCCGACGCGGCGACGCGCGACATCCCCATCATCTTCCTCACCGCGATGACCGCGACCGAGGACGAGACGAAGGGGCTCGCGATGGGGGCGGCCGACTTCATTACCAAGCCGGTCAATCCGGCGGTCATGCTCGCGCGCGTCGCCACCCAGCTCAAGGTCAAGGCCGCCGCCGATTTCCTGCGCGACCAGAACGCCTACCTCGAAGCCGAAGTCGCGCGGCGCACGCGCGAGCTCGCAGCGATCCAGGACGTCGCGATCCTGGCGATGGCGTCGCTCGCCGAGACCCGTGACAGCGACACCGGCAATCACATCCGCCGCACCCAGTTCTATGTCCGGGCGCTCGCCATCCACCTGCAGCCGCACCCGCGCTTTCGCCATTTCCTCACCGACGCCACGATCGACATGCTGTTCAAGTCGGCGCCGCTCCACGACATCGGCAAGGTCGGCATCCCCGACCGCATCCTGCTCAAGCCGGGGCGCTTCAGCGCCGACGAGTTCGAGACGATGAAAGCGCACACGACGCTGGGCCGCGACGCGATCCTGCACGCCGAGAAGATGCTCGGCATGGATGTCGACTTCCTGCGCCTGGCGAAGGAAATCGCCTACTACCACCAGGAAAAGTGGGACGGCTCCGGCTATCCGGAGGGCATCGCGGGCGATGCGATCCCGATCTCCGCGCGCCTCATGGCGCTGGCCGATGTGTATGACGCGCTGATCAGCCGGCGCGTCTACAAGGACGGCATGTCGCACGCGGAGGCGGCCGTGATCATCCGCGAGGGCCGCGGCTCGCATTTCGACCCCGACGTCGTGGACGCCTTCGTCGCCCTGCAGGACGAATTCTGCGCCATTGCCGCGCGCTTTGCCGACTAGGCCGCTTTTTCAACCAGGCGCTTGCCGCCGCGACCGACAGGAGCCACAAGGATGCAATTTTCGATCACGGCGCTGGAGCGCCGCTCGCTCACCGCAAAGCTCGTGCTCGGCTTTGCCGGGCTGATGCTGGTGGTCGGCGGCATCAGCCTGCAGTCGATCTACAACCAGAACGTCGTCAACGCCGAACTGCGCGACCTGTACGAAAAGGAGCTGCTCGGCGTCTCGCACGTGAAGGAGGCGCGCATCCAGTTCGCGCAGATGGGCCACGCGCTGCGCCAGGCCATCCTGCCGCAGACGCCCGACGAGCGCGAACGCGCCTACCGGCAACTCGCCGAATCCGAAAGCCGCCTGCGCCAGGAACTGGACGACGCGTCGAAGCTGCTGCACCGCGAGGACACGCGCGCCGAGCTCGCGCGCTTCGACGAGCGCTTCGCGCGCTACAAGGCCGGCATTGCGCGCGTCATCGAGCTGCAGCAGAAGGGCGAACTCATGGACGCGCTGGGGGCGGTCGTCGCGCCCGATTTCCAGCTCGCCGGCCAGACGGCCGGCGACACGCTGGTCGGTATTGCCCGCATCATGGAGGAGGAGGCGCACGAGGCCGCGCGCCAGGCCAGCCGGCGCCTGGCCGAGATCAAGCGCACCACCTACGCCCTGATCGGCGGCGGCAGCGTCCTCGCGCTGCTGCTGGGCGCCCTCGTCGGCGTGTCGATCCGCCGCCCGACGCAGCGCCTGCGCGCCGTCGTCGAGCAGATCTCCGCCGGGCGCTTCGAGCAGCCCGTTCCGCACACCGAATATCCGAACGAGCTCGGCGAGCTCGCGCGCGCGATCGAGGTGCTGCGCGTCGAAGCGCGCAAGGTCGAGACGCAGCGCTGGCTCAAGACGCACCTCGCGGCCATCTCGGGCGACCTGCAGACGTCCACGAGCCCCGCCGAGCTCGCCCGGAAACTCCTTTCCAACCTCGCGCCGGTCCTCAAGCTCGGCCATGCCGCCTTCTACCGCCACGACGAAGCCGCGCAGCGGCTCGTCCTGCTCGCGGGCTATGCGCTGCGTGAGCCGGCGGAGCCGGTGCCGCAGTTCGCCCTCGGCCAGGGGCTGGTCGGCCAGTGCGCGCTCGAGCGCAAGCCGATCATCTTCACCAACCCGCCCGCGGACTACATCCACATCGGCTCCGGGCTGGGCGACGCCGCGCCCCGCGTGATCGCCGTGTTGCCCGTGATGCGCACCGACCGCCTGCTCGCGGTCGTCGAGCTGGCCACTTTCGACGCCTTCGGCGCCACCCACGAAAGCCTGCTCGAAGGCGTGATGCCGATTCTCGCGATGAGCCTGGAGATCCTCGAACGCAATGCGCGCACGCAGACCCTGCTCGAGGAAACCCAGCGCCAGGCCGAGAACATGGAGCAGCAGGCGCGGCAGCTCGAGGAGCAGACCGTCGAACTCGAGGCGCAGCAGGAGTCCCTGCGCGAAACCTCCGCCCACCTCGCGATCCTCGAAGAGCGCAGCCGCCTCATTCTCGGCTCGGTCAAGGACGGCATCGTCGGCCTCGACCAGGAAGGCGTGATCATCTTCGCCAACCCCGCCGCGCCGGCGATGCTCGGCTTTACCGAGGAGGAACTCGTCGGTCAGCAGATGCATGTACTGATCCACCACAGCTACCCGGACGGCCGCCCGTTCCCGCGCGAGGAATGCCCGATGTTCCGCACCGGCGTGGACGGACAGGCGCGCACCGTCGACAGCGAGGTCCTGTGGTGCAAGGACGGCACCGCAATCCCGGTCGAATACGCGACGACGCCCGTCCGCAAGGGCGACTCGCTCGTCGGCACCGTGGTCGTGTTCCGCGACATCACCGAACGCAAGGCCGCCGACAAGGCCATCGCCGACCAGCGCGCCTCGCTGCAGTACATCCTCGACCACAGCCCCATCGGCACCGCCTTCACCACCGACGGCGTCTTCCGCTACACCAGCCCCGAATTCACGCGCATGTTCGACTGCCGCGCCGGCGATTCGGCGGTGAAGATCTACGCCACGCCCGAGGACCGCGCGCGCATGGTGGCGGACCTGCGCCGCGAAGGCTACCTGCGCGACCGCGAGATGCGCCTGGTGGCGGCCGGCGGCGAGCTGCGCGACTTCCTCGTCACCTTCATGCCCTTCGCGCACGAGGGCGAACAGGGTGTGATGGGCTGGCTGCTCGACATCACCGACCGCAAGCGCGCCGAAGCCGAGATCCTGCGCGCCAAGGAGATCGCCGAGGACGCCACGCGCGCCAAGAGCGACTTCCTCGCCAACATGAGCCACGAGATCCGCACGCCGATGAACGCCATCATCGGCATGTCACACCTCGCGCTGCAGGGCACGCTCGACCGCAAGCAGCGCAACTACATCGAGAAGGTGCACCGCGCCGGCGAAAACCTCCTCGGCATCATCAACGACATCCTCGACTTCTCGAAGATCGAAGCCGGCAAGATGTCGATGGAAACGGTCGAATTCCGTCTCGAAGACGTCATGGACCACCTCGCCAACCTCGTCGGCCTCAAGACCGAGGACAAGGGGCTGGAACTGCTCTTCAACGCCGCCCCGGACGTCCCCACGGCCCTCGTCGGCGATCCGCTGCGCCTCGGTCAGGTGCTAGTGAACCTCGGCAATAATGCAGTCAAGTTCACCGAAACGGGCGAGATCGTCGTGGGTATCGACACCGTCACGCAGAGCGCGGACGAGGCCGAGCTGCATTTCTGGGTGCGCGACACCGGCATCGGCATGAGTCCCGAGCAGTGCGACACGCTGTTCCGCAGCTTCACCCAGGCCGACGCCTCGACGACGCGCAAGTACGGCGGGTCCGGCCTCGGGCTCGCCATCTCGAAGAAGCTCGTCGAGATGATGAAGGGGCGCATCTGGGTCGAGAGCACCGTCGGCCACGGCTCCACCTTCCACTTCACCGCGCGCTTCGTCCTGCAGGCCGAACCGGTGGCCCGACGCATGTTCCGCGCCGACGAACTGCAGGACGTGAGCGTCCTCGTCGTCGATGACAACGCCTCGGCGCGCGAAATCCTCTCCGCCATGCTGCGGCACTTCGGGCTCGCGGTCGATGTCGCGTGGGACGGCAGCCAGGCGCTCGACATGATCGCCGCGGCCGACGCGCGCCACGCGCCCTATGACCTCGTGTTGATGGACTGGAAGATGCCCGTCGTCGACGGTGTCGAAGCCGTGCGGCGCCTGCAGGCGCATCCCCCGGCGAAGCTGCCCGCGGTGATCATGGTCACCGCCTACGGCCGCGAAGAAGCGCTCGGATCGGCCGAACAGCGCGGTGTCGCGGTCAAGTCCGCGCTGACCAAGCCGGTCACCGCCTCGCGCATGCTCGAAGCGATCGGCGAAGCCCTCGACAAGCACGGACTGGTCGAGACCCGCGTCTCCGAGAGCATCAACGGCTCCAGCGCCGCGATGGCGGCCCTTGCCGGCGCCCGCGTGCTGCTCGTCGAGGACAACGAAATGAACCAGGAACTCGCCGCCGACCTGCTGCAACAGGCCCGCATCGACGTCGCGATCGCCGGCAACGGCCGCGAAGCGCTCGACCTCCTCGCCCGCGACGCCCGCTTCGACGGCGTGCTCATGGACTGCCAGATGCCGGTCATGGACGGCTACACCGCCGCGCGCGAAATCCGCCGCAACCCCGCGTGGGCGCACCTGCCCATCCTCGCGATGACCGCCAACACCATGGCCGGTGACCGCGACAAGGCCATCGCCGCCGGCATGAACGACCACATCGCCAAACCGCTCGACGTTGCCGAAATGTTCGTCACCCTGGCGAAGTGGGTGCGGCCCGCGGGCGCCGCCCGCGCGCCGGCGCCCGCGTCCGACAAAGGCGCCGCCGCGGTCGTCCTGCCCCCGCTGCCCGGCATCGACACCGCCGCCGGCCTCGCCACCACGATGGACAACCACAAGCTCTACCGGCGCATGCTCGCCCGCTTCCGCGACACCCAGGGCCGCTTCGCCGAACAGTTCGCCGCCGCCCAGGCCGGGGCCGATCCCGACGCCCCCCTGCGCGCCGCCCACACCCTCAAGGGCAACGCCGGCAACATCGGCGCCCACGGCGTCCAGACCGCCGCCGACGCCCTCGAACACGCCTGCCGAGACAAACTCCCCGCCGCGCAGCTCGCCCCGCTCCTCGAATGGACGCTCGCCGAACTCGCCCCCGTCATCGACGGCCTGCAACGGCTCGGCCCGGCCGAAACCGCCTTACCGGCCCCCGAGGAGATCGCCGCAACCATCGGCGCCGCGAACCTGCAGCAGGACTTCGCGCACCTGAAAGCCCTGCTCGAAGACAGCGACCCCGACGCCGCCGAAGCCGTCGCCACCCTCACCGAACGCGCCACCGGCACCCCGCTCGCACCCGCCCTGAAACAGATCGCCGCCAGCGTCGCCGCCTACGACTTCGACAAGGCCCTGGAAAGCCTCGCCGCCCTGACGCCGGCAGGTGGGTGAGACGGTTCACTGGCGCCACGGCGCCTGCCCTCCGAAGGCAGGGGTCGTCATGCGCCGCAGTTAAGGTATAATCCCGCGTTCTGTCGCCACGCCAGTGGCGCTTGGCGCCCGTAGCTCAGCTGGATAGAGTACTGCCCTCCGAAGGCAGGGGTCGGACGTTCGAATCGTCTCGGGCGCGCCAGATACCGGAAAGCGCTGATTTCATGAAGAAATCAGCGCTTTTTTCATATCTCGCCAGCCCGGCTGGATGTCCTCAACCGCCCGCTGGGCGCGCCCGGACGCCCGTGACCTATCAGCGCCGGTTTCTGATGAGTATGTTCCCAATGAGTCAGCTTTGCTGCCCCCTGAACTGGCGGACGCCCTCGCACAGGAAGGCCGGATGCAGGGGCGGCAACCCGCGAGGACGTATGTCCGGAAGGTCCTTGAACAGCTCCTGATCGATCGAGTACGGATAGCCCTGCGCCAGCCCGTAGCTTTTGGCCTCGTCCACATACTTCACAGTGGGCACTACATCTTTCTCCTCGCCTCGAAAGTTTCTTGTCGGACGCCTGGGTCATGTTTCGACGCCGGCAAGCTGCCGGCGTCCTGCCGCTCGATTGCGGCTGTCGCGCTATGGGACGATCCCATGGAGCGCCCGTAACGCGTCGATCATCAGTCGCTCGTCACCCTTCCAGATGCCTTCATTGCCGAGGTTGACGTCGGCCAGCGCTCTGCGCCCCTTCACCCGCCGGACGAAGTTGACAATGGTATCCGCGACGAACTTGGGCTGGTCGGTGCCGGCAAAATGGCCGGCACGGGGCACATAGGTAATCTGCACGTCGTCGGAGCCCAGCACGTTGGCGAAGCGCTGAGTCTGCGCGGCCGGCATCATGTTGTCGTATTCTCCCCACATGATCAGCGCAGGCACCGTGATGTTGTCGTACCGCACTCCCTCGGGATTTTCCCCTGCGTCGTAGGGCAGAAGCAGCGCGGGGCTGAGGATGGAGGCGCGATCCGCGAGCACGCGGATGTTGTGCAGCTTGAGGCGTAGGGTGACGGACTTTGCCACGTCACCCACCCCATCGCCCCGGTCGTTGCGCTCGTAATCGACGTCCACATAGGGGAAGGTGATGCGGCGCAGGTTGTACTGGTTATACACGGCCGGGTTGTAGACCATAGTTTTGTAGATTTGCACCAGCGTTTGGTCGAACGCACCGAAGGCGGCGGCGAACATGGCATTGCCTTCCGGGGTGTCGGGGATCAGGGATGCCCGTCCGATCGCCTGGATTTCGTTGACCGGGTAGCCGTCGAAGGCGATGGGGTCGAGCTGCACCAAGGCGTCCAGGCGATGGTTGTACTTGGCCGCGTAATGGGAGGCGATGCCGCTCCCCCAGTCGTCCGCGACGAAGATGAACTTGCGCCCCGGGTACTCGTGCTGCATCAGCTTTTCAACGTAGTCCGTGTCGTTCCTCCAGTACCACAGGTCGTTCCGGTCGGGATCGGTCTTCCTGCCGTACAGCCGCGGCATAGTGCTTTCTCCCATGCCAAGCATGTCGATGGAGATGGTCTCGCAGAAGCGCGAGACGTGGCGCTGGATGTCCTCCCATTGGGCCCGATTAGTTGGCACGCCGTGCAGGAAAAGCACGAGCGGGCCCTTGTCGCCCATCTTTGTGTAAGCGATCTCGAATTCGTCCGTCCAGATGGTGTCGGTGCTGTGAGGACCGCCCACTTGCACCAGCCCTTCCGCCGGGGCCTTGTACGGGTACCTGCCGTAAATCGCCCGGCCGAGCGGTCGATATATCGACAGATCGACGTCGCACCCTGCTTCCCGCACGGGAGCGTGGCTTAATGCTGCGTAAAAACCCTTGCTTTCCATGATGTCTCCTTCCCTCATTGGTGGGCTGTTGCCGCTTTGCGGCGAGGTCTTAGAAATTCCAGGTGAAGCCGATGCCGGCTTGTAGTTCCTTGACATCCACCCGGGTCGTGCCGATGGTTCGCTTGCCGTCGAAGGCATACCCGATCTGCGCATCGAGCTGGACAGTTCTGGACAGCGCATAGCCGACACCGGCGCTCACCTGCTGGCGCCAGTAGGGCTGGGTAAGCGTGGCCTGGACGAACTGGACCAGCGGCGGTGAGATCGGTACCGTGGCCCCACCCACGGCGAGTGAGCTCAGATTGCCGATGGAGCTGCCGACGTCCTTCTTCTGCAAGTCGGTCGAATAGCTGAAGCCCAGCCGAGTCTTCCAGGCCCCCGATGTGTGTTGCGTGCCGAGGGCCACGATGGTCTGGTTGCGCCACAGGTCCTTGTAGGTTTCGGCCGACGCCCAGTTTTTCCAGATCAGATCTGCCTCGATCACCCAATCGGGATGCAGCGCCGGCGTGGTGGCGATGCCGATCACCACGTCCTGAGGCTGCTCCACGCGCAGGTCGGTGAACACGCCTGGCGCCGTTTCCGTGACGCGGTCGAAATTGAGGACCAGGGGACTCGTGTAGCTCGCGCCCAAAATGACGGGGCCGAGATTGTAGGTAGCGCCGACCGAGCCGCGGACCCCGAAACTGTGGGTGAGTGCGGTGTTGCGCAGCAGCCCGACCTCAAGCAGGCCGAAGGCCACCGTGACCGAGGTGCCGACGCTTAGATTCGGCGTCACCTGGTAGGCCGCGGCGGCATTGGCGCCGAACACCACCAGTTCAACTTGGGGTGCCAGCGCGGTTGCGGCGCGGAAATCCGAGCCGAGGCCGGACACCACCTGCAAGCCGCCACCCAGCACCAGCTGATCGGACAGGCGATGGTGAACGGCGATGGTCGGCAGCAGGTAGTTCCTGGCGTCGGAGTTCGCATCGAAGGGCGTTCCAGTGATCGTTCCGTCGTGGCCCGCGTGGGCCGAGACGTCGAGCAACGCGGCACCGAAGGTGAAGCGGGTGCTGTTCTCGCCCTGGGTCAGAGTGGCAGGATTGCCGAAGACGGACGCAACCGGATCCTGCGGTCGGACATAGCCAGCCCCTGCCATGCCCCCCGTCGCCGGAGTCAGCGTCAGGTTCAGGTCCGAACCGAAATTGCCGGCGAATGCCGCCTCCCCGGAAACCAGCACTAAGGCGAGTGGCGTGGCCAACACAAGGCGAAGCTGGTTCATTCTTCCTTCCTCCTACTCGACCCGCCCGTGATTGGGCGATCCTCGCTTAGAGTTCGGCGCCGCTCGCGATCTGTCCGTGCGTCGAAACGAGATACGGCACTAGATATGTCAGTGCCATCTGCAGCATCACCTCGGGAGTGACCCCGGGCGCCAGCAGGACGCCGTAGTGGTTGATCAAATTAAGTGCCGTGCCGACGACCGCCGCCACCCTTGCGGCCCGCCTGATCACCTGCGGGTGGCGCCAGGCACCTCGGATACCCGCTCTCATCGACGAACTACCCGCATGTAACCCTCCATCGACCTCGTCATGATCGGCTTGTATGATCAGCAAAGATCATCAATGATCACGTGTCAAGAAAAAAGTGTATGCCTCGGGCGGCGGCCACAGCTGGCGTGCTTGCGCCTGCGCGCTGGATGGAATATATGTATCGCTGTGGCACAAAGATCATGCGTGATGAGCAAAGTACAAGACAGCGAGCTTCTCAACATCAAGCAGGCGGCCCAATTCCTCAACGTTAGCGAAGTGTCGCTGCGGCGCTGGACTGGCAGCGGACGGCTTGCCTGTCTGCGGGTCGGCGCCAAGGGCGAGCGGCGCTTTCGGCGGACCGACCTGGAAGCGTTCCTTCAACTCCAGGCTGCCGTCTCACCCGTCCCCGAATCGCAAGTTCGAACGGGATGCGCTGGACATGTGCTGCTGGAAGGCATCGTGATCAATCATGGTAGCCATCTTTGCTGCGTCTACGAGGGCGATCCGGGACGGGTCAAGCTCGCGGTTCCGCTGCTCGCCGAGGGGCTGGACCGGGGTGAGCTGTGCTTCCTCGTGGCGACGGGGGCCGCCCAGCATCATCTGCTCGACACTCTGGAGAAGTCCCGCCCGGGCGTGCGCGCCGAGATGACGCGCGGCAACCTGCATTTGGTGGAAGGCGCTGATTCGGCCACCGCCATGTACGACTACTTTGCCAACGCATTTGTGGCTGGCACACGCTCGGGAAACCGCTCGTTGCGTGTGGTGGGCGATATGGCGTGGGTCCTCGACAAGAAGCTGTGCTTGGACGAGCTGATCGATTTCGAACTTCGGTACAATCAGTTTCTGGCCCGGCAATTTCCCCTCGTGAGCCTTTGCCAGTACGACGCCCGACGGTTCAGCGGCCTGGCCGTCCTCAATGCGCTAAAATGCCATGAGGATACTTTCGCCTATCCGATGAGCCGTTTTCTTACATAGCAGAACGCCACCCGAACAAGCGCGCCGGGGACAACATGGAGCGCTCGCGGGTACTGCTTGAGGAGCGCTTTCCCGTCTTGTGACAGCATGCCCGGAGGATGAACTCGCCATTCTCCAGGGCCGGCACCTTGCCTTCATCTTAAGAAACTGTTCGCGGCGGCCTTCCTTGGCGAGAAGATCGATTTCGGAGCACTCATAGGGCGCGTCGACCTCTTCGAGGCCCGGATGTGGGAAGCCGATTTGAGTACCAGGTATGGACGGGCAGTTATCGCCTGGTTGGCAATGATATGGCGATGGGCAACTCCGCCACTTCGATCCAGTGCCCATGCTCGTCGTCTCGGGCGCGCCAGAATTCAAAATGCGCTGATTTCATTGGGAAATCAGCGCATTTTTCATTTTGACCGGCGCGACGGCTCTGGGCACGGGACACACAAAGCTGCTCTCACCCGCCGCATGGCCCGGTCTGGTGAAAAATCCGGTAGCGGATCGTTGTGGAGTAGAAGATCTGCTCAATTTCCTTTCCTTTCCGGTGAAAGTTGAGTAGATTTCCATGATCTCATCACTTCTGAGGAGATCAAACGGGATCTCCTCAATGTCACAGAAACTGCAGCCGGACGCCATTCTGAAGGCCGTCAAGGCGCTTGCGGCCGAAGGTCTCCTTGGCGTTTCGTCATCCCAAATCCATGCGCGCGTTGGCGGTAGCTACGCTACTGTCGGGCGGCTTCTCGGCAAACTCGTCCAGGCGCAAGCTCTCGTCCGGACCGGAAAGGCACGGGCCACCCGTTATTTCCTGCCGCCGGCCGAAGTCGACGTAAGGGAAGCACTGCGAGTCACGGACCTTGTGACGGCGACCGTTTCGCCAGCTTGGTCCGACCAAGCGCGATCGCTGCTGGATGTTCTCAACCGTCCGCTGGGCGCCCGGGCGCCCGTGACCTATCAGCGCCGGTTTCTGGACGAGTACGTTCCCAATGAGTCCGCTTTGCTGCCCCCTGAACTGGCGGAAGTCCTGTCACAGGAAGGCCGGATGCAGGGGCAGCAACCCGCCGGGACGTACGCGAGGAAGGTCCTTGAGCAACTCTTGATCGATCTGTCCTGGTCGTCGTCGCGACTGGAGGGCAACACGTACAGTCTGCTGGCGACGGAAGTGCTGTTCAAGAGCGGCGATCCGCCGACGGATTGGGAAGGCGTCATGTTGCTCAATCACAAGCGCGCCATCGAATTCCTGGTCGACGCGGTGCCCACCTATGGTCTCACCGACATCGTCATCCGCAACCTGCACGCGCTGCTGATGCAGGACTTGCTGGCCGACGCCGCCGGACTGGGGGCTATCCGAAGCAAGGTGGTCAATATTTCGGGCACCACGTACGTCCCAACGCAGGTGCCGCAGCTACTGGAGGAAATGCTCTCGCAGATCGTGGGCAAGGCCCAGCTCGTCAAAAATCCTGTAGAGGCCGCGTTCTTCCTGTGGGTGAACCTCGCCTACCTGCAGCCCTTCGAGGACGGCAACAAGCGCACGAGCAGGCTCGCCGCGAACATTCCGTTGATGCTCTATAACTGTGCTCCGCTTGCCTTTCTCGATGTCGATCCGCATGACTACGCGAAAGCCATGATGGGCGTCTACGAACTCCTCGATGTCACGCTGGCAGTCGAACTCTTCGCGTGGACGTACCGGCGATCGATCCGAAAATACAAGGTCATCCTGGAGGCGATGGGATCGCCCGATCCTTTCAGGGTCCGTCACCGCGAACACCTAACCGAAGCGGTGCAACTGGTTGTGAGAAATGGCAAGCCTTTCGGGCAGGCGGTGGTGGAAGTGGGCGTGGCTTTCGAGGAAGTGGAGCATTTCGGCGAGACGCTGAGAGCGGAGCTCAAAATGCTGACGGTGCACAACTGTGCGCGATACCGATTGACTATTCGGGAAGTGCAGGCGTGGATTGAACGCGGCAAGCCGATCTGAGTGTCAGGGTATGAGCCGACCCTATGGCTTGGTTGGCAACGGCAAGCGGGCGGACAACTCCGCCACTTCCATTCAGTGCCCATGCTCGTCGTCTCGGGCGCGCCAAATACAGAAAAGCCCTGATTTTCTTATGAAATCAGGGCTTTTTCATATCTCCGGGCCGGACGAATCCGGCTCTTACTCACTGTGTGTCGATCAGTCAGTTGCTCGGGCGGTAGTTCGCCAGCCAGTGCGCGTACGGGGCGGGCAGCACCCAGGACGGTTTCTCTTCCTTCAGTTGCAGGGCCGCCTGGTAGCTCCAGTGCGGATTGGCGAGATGCGCGCGGCCGATCATCACGAGATCCATCTGCTGGCCGGCAACGACCCGGTTGGCCGTGGCCGGCGCGTCGATGCCCCAGGACGCGGCGACGGGCAGTTCGGCCTCGCGGCGGACGCGTTCGGCAATCGGCGCGAGGAAGGCCGGGCCCCACGGGACCTGCGCATCCGGCGTGGAGAAGCCGACGCTGACGTTGAGCAGGTCAAGGCCGCCGCGGCGGAAGGCGCGAGTGAGTTCGATCGACTCCGCCAGCGTCTCCTCGTCGCGGCCGTCGTATTCGATGACGCCGAAGCGGGCCGTGAGGGGCAGGCGTTCCGGCCACACCTTGCGGACCGCGTCCAGCGTTTCGAGCAGGAAACGGCTGCGTCCGGTGAAGTCGCCGCCGTATCGATCGGTCCGCTGGTTGGCGTGGACGGAGAAGAAGCTTTGCGCCAGGTAACCGTGGGCAAAGTGCAGTTCGAGCCATTCGAAGCCGGCATCCCGCGCGCGGCGTGCCGCAGCGACGAAATCGCGTTGGACGCGGGCGATATCGTCAACGCTCATCGCGCGCGGCACCTTCGGCAGGTGGGCGCCGAATGCGAGGGCCGAGGGGGCCAGTGGCGTCCATGTGCGGACGTCGCCATCGGGGATGTGGTCGTCACCTTCCCACGGGCGGTTCGCGCTCGCCTTGCGGCCCGCGTGGCCGATCTGGATGCCGGGAACGGCGCCGCCGGCCTTGATCGCGGCCGCGATGCGGGCGAGGCTTTGCGCCTGTTCGTCGTTCCAGAGACCGAGGCACGCCGGGGTGATGCGGCCTTCCGGCGCCACCGCGGTCGCCTCGACGATCACGAGGCCGGTGCCGCCGCGTCCGAGGCTGCTGTAATGGCCCCAGTGCCAGTCGTTGCCGACGCCGTCGACGGCGCTGTATTGGCACATGGGAGGAATGGCGATGCGATTGCGCAGGGTGACGTCTTTCAGTTTGAAGCTGCTGAACAGGGCGGACAAGGTGTGATCTCCGGAAAGGGCGGACCGTATGCACGTCGACGCGTGCCGTGTCGAATGCGGGCTGGACGGGATCCTAAATCATTAATCGGTGATGTGCATGATTCCGCTCCCGCTCCGGACGGACGTGAATCCATGCCCGATCGACCTTGACCAGGGGCCCGGTTCGCTGCTCGTCCTGTGCCCCACCGCGTTGCCTTCTGCCCGGGCCTCGACCGGTCATGTCATATGCCGACGTCGATATGCTTACATCCGGATAAAATTGTTCCGATCGATTTCCGCCAAACCATTTGCTCATGGCCGCTCCGCCCGCCGCGCCGCGCGCGCGGTGCCTGTGTCTCGACATCGAAACCGCTCGCCAGGACCGCATGGCCCTGCGCGAGCTGGGCGTGTTTCGCCCGGATCTCGATGCGCGGCTGAGGCTTTCCGGCAAGGATTCCAAGCTCGTTTCCCGGCTGGATGCGCTGACCGAAGGTGCCGCCTTTGTGCTTGGTCACAATGTCATCGCCTTCGACCAGCCTGCGCTGGCGGCGCTGCATCCCGAACTCGCGCTGCACCGTTTGCCGCTGATCGACACGCTCGAACTTTCGCCCGTCGCCTTCCCGCAGAACCCGTATCACCGGCTGGTGAAGGACTACAAGCTATGCGCGACGACCCGCAATGACCCGGTGCGCGACGCGGAGCTCGCCTACGAGCTCTTCGTCGACCAGAACGAAGCCTTGCAGCAGCGCGTTGCCGACCATCCGGACGAGGCGCTGTGCCTGCACTTCCTGCTGGCGCCAGAGAACGGCAAGGGTGTGGCGAACTTCTTCGCGACCCTGCGTCGTGCCCTGAAGCCTTCGCTCGAAGAAGCCGCCGCCGCGTGGCAGCGCGCGACCGCGGGCAAGGTCTGCATCACCGGAGAGCGCTGGGTCATCGAGCACTGCCTGCCCGATCCCGCCTGGCACAAATCCCTGGCGTATGCGCTGGCGTGGCTGCGTGTGGCGGGCGGCAATTCGGTGCTTCCGCCTTGGGTGAGCCTGAGTTTCCCCCAGGCGCGCGAAGCGATCGCCGCCCTGCGTGACGTGCCCTGCCCGGATCCGGCTTGCGCATGGTGCCGCGAGCAGCACGACCTCGAAACGCTGCTGCCACGCTACTTCCCCAGCATTACGCGCTTCCGCAGCACGCCGACCACGGCCGATGGCCGCTCGCTGCAACAGACGATCGTCGAGAACGGCTTCGCCGGCCGACCGACGCTCGCGATCCTGCCGACCGGTGGCGGCAAGTCGCTGTGCTTCCAGCTGCCGGCGCTGGCGCGCTACTACCGTAATGGCAGCCTCACGGTGGTGATCTCGCCGCTGCAGTCGCTGATGAAGGACCAGGTCGACAATTTGGAGGCGCGCGGCATCACCTGCGCGGGCTACCTCAACAGTCTGCTCAACCCGATGGAACGGCGGGTGATGCTCGACAAGCTGCGCCTGGGCGACCTCGGGCTGATCTTCGTCGCGCCCGAGCAGTTCCGCAGCACGGCTTTCGCCAACGCGCTGATGCATCGCGAGATTGGCGCGTGGGTGTTCGACGAGGCGCACTGCCTCTCGAAGTGGGGCCACGACTTCCGCCCCGACTATCTGTACGTGTCGCGCTTCATCAAGGCGCGCCAGAAGGACAAACCTTCGCCGGTGTTCTGCTTCACCGCGACGGCCAAGCCCGACGTCGTCGACGACATCTGCGCCCACTTCGAGAAGCGCCTCGGCGTGGTGCTCGACCGGCTCGAAGGCGGGGTGGGTCGTGACAACCTCAGCTACGAGGTGTACCCGGTTTCGGTGCAAGCCAAATACGCCGCGGTGCTGCGCCTGCTGCAGGAAACGCTGCGCGAGGAGGGGGGCGCGATCGTGTTCTGCGCGCGGCAGAAGGGGGTCGAGGACCTCGCGCAGTTCCTGAGAGACGCAGGCCTCGACTGCGGTTTCTTCCACGGCGGCATGTTGCCCACCGACAAGCGCGCGGTGCAGGAAGCCTTTCTTGCCGGCACGCTGCGCGTGATCGCCGCGACCAACGCGTTCGGCATGGGTGTCGACAAGCCTGACGTGCGGCTCGTGATTCACCTCGACACGCCGGGTTCGCTGGAGAATTATTTGCAGGAGGCTGGCCGCGCCGGGCGCGATCAGGCACCGGCGCGCTGCGTCCTGCTGTATGACGATGCGGACCTCGACGTGCAGTTCCGCCTGCTGAAGAACTCCCGCCTCACTCAGCACGACATCGGCGCGATCCTGAAGGCGCTGCGGGCGATTGAACGCAAGGACCGCAGCGAAGGCCAGGTCGTCGTGACGAGCGGCGAGATCCTGCTCGAAATCCCCGATGCGCACCGCATCGACCCGGACGCGAGCGACGCCGACACCAAGGTGCGCATCGCCGTCGCCTGGCTTGAGGAAGCGCGCCTGCTTGAACGCCACGAGAATCACACCCGGGTCTTCCCTGGCAGTCTCCTCGTCGCGAACGAGGAAGAGGCGCGCGCGACCCTGCGCAAAAAGCTCGGGTCGGAGGCCGACATCGAACCTTATGTGCGCATCTTGTCGATCCTGATTCAGGCTGATGATGACGAAGGCCTGTCGACTGACGAGCTGATGCTCGCCACCGGCAAGGACTCGCGCACCCTGCAGCACATGCTGCGCGAACTCGACCGCTGGAAGCTGCTGTCGAACGACACCGAGATCGGCGTCACCTTCTACCGCGATCCCGACACGGCGCAGCGCCTCGATGAGCTCGCGCGCATCGAAGACGCTCTGCTCAAGAACCTGCGCGAAGAGGCGCCGGACGCCGACCAGGAAGGCTGGCAGGTCCTGAATGTGCGCCGGTTGTGCGACACGTTGCGACGCGATGCGCAGGTGGACTTCGACCCGGACAAGCTCACGCGCCTCCTAAAATCCTTCGCCGAGCCCTTCGGTGACGGCGTCGCACAACGTGGTTTCTTCGCCCTTCGTCCGCAGACCGCGGACAGCCGCTACCTGAAGCTCCTGCGCCCGTGGAAGGACATCGAGACCATCCGCGAACGCCGCATGCGCCTCGCCCGCGCGCTGCTGCAGGAATTCCAGCGCCGCCGGCAGGGCAACACACTGCTCGTCACGTGCAAGCAGGGCGAACTCGAAACCGCGTTGCAGGCCGATACGACCCTCGCCGATCTCGGCGTCGAAAAGTGGGACGTCGCACTGTCTGCGGCCTTGCTCTACCTCGACGCCAACGAGGTGCTGCATCTAGCGCGCGGCAAGGCCGTGTTCCGCTCTGCGATGAGCATCGAACTCAATGCCGAGGCGCGTCGCCGCCAGTTCAAGAAGTCCGACTACGCCGAGCTCGCGCTGCACTACAAGGACAAGATCGTCCAGGTGCACGTGATGGCCGAATACGCCAAGCTCGCAGTCCGCAAGGTCCAGGCGGCGATGGCCTTCATCGTCGATTACTTCAGCCTCGACCGCGCCGAATTCGTGCGGCGCTACTTCGCCGGGCGCAAGGACGTGCTGGAGATGGCGACCACGGAGGCCGCGCATCGGCGCATCCTCACTGATCTCGCCAACCCCGAGCAGCAGGCCATCGTCGCCGCGCCCCTCGAAGGCAACCACCTGGTGCTCGCTGGCCCAGGCGCCGGTAAGACGAAGGTCATCGTGCATCGAGTCGCGTGGCTACTGCGCGAATGCATGGTGCTGCCGGAAGCGATCATGGTGCTCGCCTACAACCGCTCCGCCGCCAACGAGATCCGGCGCCGCCTTTGGGCGCTGGTCGGCACGGATGCCGCCGGAGTGGCGGTGCAGACGCTCCACGGGCTCGCGATGCGGATCACTGGCACCAGCTACGCGGTGGCTATCGAACGCGGAGAGGCGGTGGACTTCGGTGAAGTGATCCGTAAGGCCACCCAGCGGCTCCGAGCCGCCGAGCAGGGCTCGGGCGAGGGGGATGGCGTCGGCCCCTCCATCGTCCGTGACCGCCTGCTGTCGGGGCTGCGCTTCCTGCTTGTCGACGAATACCAGGACATCAACGGCGACCACTACGAGCTCATCAGCGCGGTCGCCGGACGCACGCTGCAGACCGAGGAAGACCGCGTCTCGCTGATGGTGGTCGGCGACGACGACCAGAACATCTACGCCTTCGACGGCGCGAGCGTGCGCTATATCCGCCAGTTCGAGGCCGACTACGCCGCGCGCCGCTACGCGCTGATCGAGAACTACCGCTCGACAAAGCACATCATCCATTGCGCCAACCGTGTCGTCGAACGCGCCCGCGACCGCATGAAGGCCGGGCAGGCGATCCGCGTGAACCACGCGCGGCGCGAACAGCCCGACGGCGGCGAGTACGGCGCGCTCGATCCGCTCACAGAAGGCCGCGTGCACGTCCTCGAAGTGCCGCGCAACCCGCATCAGGAAGTGCAGGTCGCACTCGACGAACTGCAGCGTGCGCATGACCTGATCGCGCAGGACGGCGAGGCAGGCCAATGGGGCCGCTTCGCCGTCATCGCCCGCCGCTGGGAAGACCTCGAACCGATGGCCGCGCTATGCCGCCTGCGCGGGATCCCCGTGCGGCTGCTGCGGGACGGCGCTAGCGTCAGCCTGCACCAGACGCGCGAAGGCGACGCCCTCGCGACCTTGCTGCGCGGCCAGCGCCGCAGCCTCCAACGGCGGCGCGTGCTGATCCGCTCCGGCGTCCTGTCTCGCTGGTTCCGCCGCCGCTTCCACGCCCCGCCGGACGGCCTCATCGAGCACCCCCAGCGTGCCGCGCTCGCGCAGTTCATCAATGACGTCGAGTCGACTGCCCCCGGCCGCGAACTCGTCGTCGACGACCTCATCGAATCCCTCTACGACTTCGGCGCGATCGGCAAACCCACCGCCGACGCCCGCCCCAACGCCCCGCTGGTGCTGATGACCGCCCACCGCGCGAAGGGCCTGGAGTTTGACCACGTGCTGATCCTCGACGGCGGCGGTTGGCAGGGACGCGGGGATGACGAGCGGCGGCTCTTCTATGTCGCGATGACGCGGGCGCGGAAGTCGCTGACGGTGTGTGAGGTGGTCGGCGGGCAGCATCCGTTTGTGGGCGATTTGGAGAACCTGGTGATGCGCTCACGGCCGAATGTGCCGCCGCCGGAGCCGGGCGTCGCGCATCGGATCTGGTGTGCGGATCCGGAGAAGATCGTCCTTTCGTGGCCGGGGCGCTTCGCGCCCGCGGCACTCATTCATCGGGCGCTGGCGGCGCTCGATGTCCGCGATCCGCTTGCTTTGCAGCCCCGGAGCGACGGTGCTGCAGGCTGGGAGATTGCCGACGCGTCGGGCGTCGTAGTTGGACGGATGTCGTCGAAGTTTCAGCCGCCGCACGGCGAGATCACTGCCGTGCGGGTGGCGGCGGTGCTTGTGCGCCATGCGAGGGAGGACGAGCAGGAAAAATTGCGGCGCCAGTCCTGGGATCTCGTTCTGCCTGAAATCGAGTACGTGGGGAGATAACCCGCGTGGGACAGCTCATGGTCGAGATGTGATCTTCGCCTCTGGATCAGGTCTGCAAAGGAAGGCGCAAGCCAGGGGTATGGAAGGACGTCAAACCGCCAACAGATTCAGCATCCCATGAGCGCGATTGCGCTTGACAGAAGGGAGAGGTCGAAAGAGTATGTGTCCATTGTCCATGGACTGTGGACGGGTGCTGAGGGCAGATTGTGAAAAGTCAAGATGTCTATTTGTTACTGAAGCTGGTTTCACTCTCGAAGCAGGAGCAACAAGAGCGAGACGACCCCTTCGGTAGCAAGCTTATGCCACTTGAAGCTTGGCGAGACTGGAGCGACGAGGATGAATCGCACGAGCAGTTTGATCTCGGTTTTCCATCGTATGGAAAGGGACCTGATTCTGACCGCTACAGTGTCCGGTCCCTGTCCGTGCTCACAGGGATTAGCAAGTCGGAAATTAGCAACGCACTTAATCGATGTTACCAGTCTGGGCTCGCGAAGATTTCACGTGATGATGCCGTTCCGACAGTAAACACAAGGGCTTTACGCGATTTCATCATTTATGGGATTCGCTATGTGTTTCCCGCCAAGATGCAAGAAATGACAAGAGGGATCGCCACCGGCCTAATGGCACCTGTGTTTGGTGGCGAGCTCAGGTCTGCCGGACAACAAATTCCCGTTTGGCCTGATCCTAGAGGTAACACATCAGGTTTGGCGGTAGAGCCCCTCTTCAAGACTGTAACGATGGCAGTACGAAAGGACCGAAACCTATATATATTACTGGCTCTGGTGGACTCAATTCGCCTCGGTTTGCCGCGAGAGCGAAATCTGGCAATCAAGAAATTAGAGGATGTCCTTCGGGATTAGTAATGTCAATTTACGATGATCATGTCGCGATGATTGCGTGTGTCGCGGAGGCTATGGGGCCGGACTTGTGCAAGGAAGTCGCCTTTGTTGGCGGCTGTACAACCGGACTCCTCCTCACCGATCCTTACACGCGGGAGCTGGTACGGCACACAGACGATGTCGATTTAATCGTTCACGTAATCAGCACGCGGGGTTGGCACGAGTTACTCGATAAGCTTCGGTCTAAGGGCTTCAAAGAGGACATGCAGGAAGACGGCCCTATCTGCGCCATGTACCTGAATGGTCTTCGTGTAGATTTCATGCCGGATGATGCCTCTATTCTCAGTTTTTCGAATATCTGGTATAGGGATGCTCTCCAGAAGGCAGAGGAATACCGCCTCAGTGAAAAGCTGACAATTCGGTTGGTGCGGCCGGAGTATTTTGTTGCGACAAAACTAGAGGCCTATCGCAATCGCGGAAATGACGATCCACTTGAAAGTCGGGACATCGAGGATATTTTGAATTTGCTTGATGGGCGACCGGAGCTTCCGGCCGAAATACTGGCGGCTCCAAAAGCGATGCGGGTTTACATAAGTGAACAGTTCTCAGCATTGCTGCGAACACGTGATTTCGATTACGCCGTACAGGCGGCCGCGAACAGCGATAGTGGCCGCGAAGAGTTGCTCGTCGATCGTATCAAGCTTGTGATTGGCTTCGGTGACTTGGGATGAACATCGAAACTCGAATCGAGTGGCAGTGGACTAGTCGGCGTGGAGCTGAGCGGGGCGAAAATCGCGATGCATGCGGTCTTTTCGGCGGGAAGGCATACACCTTCGCGGCAATTATCGACGCGTCCTCAAAGGGAAAAAATGGCGTTCGCTTTAATGAGTTATGGATCAACGCTCTCTTGAATGGGCTGCCAGCGGATCGGGCGTCACGAGAGCAGGTAATAACGGCGATGCGCAACGCGCAGGGGAAGCTACGTTCTGAGGGGCTCTTTCAGGAACGGGCATGCTTTGCTGCACTGCTATTGCCTCACGCGCTTCCAAATACCGGTTTGGCTTTTACATGCGGCGACTGCAGAATTGGCTTCGAGTCACAGAGCGGAGAAATCATATGGTTAACGGAGACGCACAGGCTTGGGGACATCTGTCAGCGTAATGGCTTGGTACTGGATATACCCAATCCAAATATTGTTACCCGGACATTAAACGCAAGGCGTCATGAGGACCCGGAAATTCTTGAATTGATGGCACCGGAGGGCAGTGCGTGGGTGCTGGCGACGGATGGTTTCTGGTCAGACTGTAAGTGTCCTCGGACGCCACCAGAGGATGACAGTAGTTACTTGCTGCTTGGTTCGATGCTCAAGCGTTACGAAAACAGCGATACACCAAACCTGATTCTAGAAGGCTCATTCGCAGGTACGATCAGCGACAACTTGAATTTCTCCGCTGATCAGTGCGCTCTGCTTGTTCGATCGTAGCTATGCCTCCTTGGACCGTCGAAAGGAGTGCGATGAAAGGGAGATGGTGGTAACAATCAGCTCCTCCGAGAACCGGACGGCACCACCGCGGACCAACTCAAGTCCGCAAGACGCTATACCGTCTGAACAACGCTACCGGCAACGTCCGCTCCAGTCGCCACGTGATCGACAGCGGCCGATCCCCCTCCCAGCATTCCAGCGTCACCGGCCCCAATGCGCGATACGCCTGCCCGCGCGCCTCCCGGACGAAAAGTTGGAAATTCCACCCATTGCTCGGCGATTCGCAGTAGCGGCGCCCAGCCGGCGTGTCCGGCCCCGCGGAGTTTTGTGATTGCCAGTGGAACAGCTCCGGGCTGATCGCGTAGTCGTGGTAGGCGATGCGTTCGTTGAAGCCGTCGCGCTTGTCGAGGGTGACGAACAGGAGTTCGGTCTTGTGCTCGGGTAGCGCGAGGACGCCCGCGCGGAACGGAGTGCGACGTTCCGCAGTGAGCCAGCCGACGGCGGTGAGAATTTCGCGGATCTGGTAGGCGGCATGCAGGGTGAGCGGCCAGTCGGCGGGGGCGCCGGGGAGAGGCTCCGGGTCGAGATCGGCGCGCTCGTCGAGGCAGGTGGCGAGTTCTCCGAGTTCGCGGCACATGACGGGATTGTCGGCCATGCGGGCGAGGAAGGCGGGGACGTCCATCAGGGCGCTGCGGTCGCTGAAAAGCTGGTAGGCGAGCATTTGCAGGCGACCCCGCTCGGTGGGCGTGAGTTGGCCGGCGAGGTCGCCGGGGTTTTCTGCGACGCGGCGCAGGACCCGAAGGTGCTCGGGATCGTCGATATGCAGGAGCGCCGCGAAGTGTTTGCCGAGGTAGGTTTCGTCAGGATCGGGCGCGGAGTGTTCGAGATCGGCGGCGCGGCGCAGCGCGGTCCAGCCGGGTTTGCCGTCGTAGAGGTCTTCGAGGTCCAGGCACTGGTCGTGCACGAAGTCGGCGAGCGTCAGGGGCGCGCCGCGGCGGGTGGTGGCGTAATAGCGCAGTTCGGCGGTGAGGCGACGCCAGTTCTGGTTGCTGATCTGGCGCAGGCCGCGCAGGACGGCATCGCGCGCGACGCGGTCGAACTGGATGTGGCAGCCGGGTGGCAGCGTCGTGAAGCCCTGTTCGACGGCTCCGATGAGCTGCTGGCGGTTGAGGCCGGTAATCGAGCGATACAGCAGGTCGAAGCGGAAATCGTCTTGTAGCCGCCCGACGAAATCGAGAACGAGGCAGCTCTCCTTGCCGTCGGCGAGGCGTAGGCCGCGCCCGAGTTGTTGCTGGAACACGACCGGGCTTTGGGTCGGGCGCAGGAGCAGCAGCGTGTTGGCTTCCGGGATGTCGACACCCTCGTTGTAGAGATCGACGGTGCAAAGCACTTTCAGCGTGCCGGCGGCGAGGTCTTGCGGGGCGCGATCGCGGACGTCGCGCGGCGTCTGGCTGGTGATCGCGAGCGCCGGGAGGCCCGCCTTGGTGAGCCAGTCAGCCATGAAATTCGCGTGGGCGATGTCGACGCAAAACGCGATCGCGCGCATGGCGCTGTGGTCGGCGACGTATTGCTCGATGGCGTGGATCACCAGACGGGCACGGGCGTCGTTGCCGCTGATGACGTTGGCGAGCTGGGCGAGTTCGCCGGGCTGATTCCAGCGGATGCGGCTGAGATCCGTGCTGTCGGTACTCGCGTAGTACTCGAAGGGTGCGAGGAGTTGCTGGTCGAGCGCGTCCCAGAGGCGCAGTTCGACCGCCGGACTGCCGTCGGGGCGCGCGTCGAAGTACTGCAGCACCGAGCGTCCGTCCGCGCGCTCGGGCGTCGCGGTGAGGCCGAGCAGGAAGCGCGGGCGGATCGTGCTGGCGAAGGCGTCGAACTGGCTCGCCGGCAGGTGGTGGCATTCGTCGATGACGACGGTGTTCCAGTAGTCGACGCCGTGGCTTGCAAGCAGATCGCGAGCGGCGACCGACATGATCGTCGCGAAGAGGTGTTCGCTGCTGTCAGGTTGGCTGCCGTCCGCAAGGAGCTCGCCGAAGGCGGGGGAGCGCAGCACCTGGGGGTAGGTTTCGATGGCCTGCCGCAAGAGCTCGACGCGATGCGCGACGAACAAGAGACGCGGCTTGCCGCCCTGCTGCTCGCACAGGCGCTTGTAGTCGAACGCTGCGACGACGGTCTTGCCGGTGCCGGTCGCCGCGACGACAAGGTTGCGCGTGCGGCCGTGGCGGCGTTCGGCGGCGAGGCGGTCGAGCATCGCCTGCTGATAGGTCTTCGGCTGCAGGTCGAACCACGTGGGGGTGGCAATGGGCTCCGTGTTCGTGCCCTTGGCCTGATGCAGTGCGCGGCGCAGTTCGAGGCGATGCGTGTCGTCGTGAGGGTCGAAGCGCTGAAATTCCGGGTCGTTCCACAGCGTTTCGAAATGCGCCTCGGCAGCGGCGAAGAGGTCGGCTTGTCCGGCCTGGGTGAACTTGACCGTCCATTCGACGCCACCGAGCAGCGCGGCCGCCGACAGATTGGCGCTGCCGACGAAGGCGGTGCCGAAGCCGGTCGCGCGGTGAAACAGCCAGGCCTTCGCGTGCAGGCGGCTGCGGCGGCCGTCGAGGGAGATACGGAGTTCCACGCCCGGCAGGGCCGCGAGCGTCTCGACGGCGCGGGCTTCGGTCGCGCCGGTATAGGTGGTCGTGATGACGCGTAGCCGCGTGCGCGGCTGGCCGTCCGCGCCGATCGCGGTGACGGATTCCAGCACGTCGAGGAGCTTGCGCAACCCGCTCCACGTGATGAAGCTGACGACGATGTCCACGTGGTCGGCAGAACCGAGCTCGGCCCGAAGTTCGGCGAACAGCGAGGGGTCGGCGCGTCCGGCGGTGAACAGCCACGGTGCGAGCAGGCCCGTGGGAGGCTGTGGTGGGCGGGCGTTGGTGCGATAAATCGAGCGCAGCCAGTACGGGCGCAGTCCACTCCGCTGCGGGCGCATCGCCGTGTCGCAGGTGGGTGAGCAGGCGGTTGATGAGCGCCAGTTCGCGTTGCTCGCGTGCGATGTCGTCTTCGGCGTCGGTCGCCTCTTCGAGCAGATCGGGCAGCAGTCGGGCAAGCACTTCGACCAGCCGGCGGCGGCGGGCATCGCCGGTGAGACGCTCAACGTCGGCTTGCCCCGCATCGCGCAGCTGCAGCGCGAGTTCCCGGATACGCCCGTCGAGCAGGAGATCGTAGAGGCCGTTGGGGAGGCTGGTCATGAGTGCAGGATGCCGTCTTTCGGTCAGATGCTTTAATGGTATCGCCGCAGCATAGGCCGTGCGCTGCCTGTGCGGGCGAGACTTCTACTGCAACTGATGAATGCGTTCCTGTTACGTAATCGAAATGATCTCTATCCAGTGCCCAGTCTCGTCGTCCCGGGCGTGCCAATTTCAATGAAGGAGCCACCAATCGGTGGCTTCTTCGCTTCCCGCTACACCGCCGCGTGCCTACCCCCCGAGGTAAGCCTCCTCGACCTTGGGATTGGCCAGCAGGTTCTCGCCTGAATCGGACAGGACGATCCTGCCGGTTTCGATCACGTAACCACGGCGCGCGATTTTCAGGGCCTGGCGGACGTTTTGCTCGACCAGCAGGATGGTCAGGCCGGCGCGATTGATCTCCGTCACGGTCCGGAAGATTTCCTGCACCATCAGCGGCGCCAGCCCCATCGAGGGTTCGTCCAGCAGGAGCAGCTTCGGTTTTGCCATCAGCGCACGGCCGATCGCCAGCATCTGCTGCTCGCCGCCGGAAAGGTTGCCGGCGAACTGTCCGGCGCGGTCCTTGAGGCGGGGAAACAGCTGATAGACCTCGTCCAGGGAGTCGCCGACCCCGGCCTTGTCCGGGCGGGTGTAGGTGCCCAGCTGCAGGTTCTCGGCGACCGTCAGGGTCGTGAGGATCGCGCGGCCTTCGGCCACCTGTACCACGCCGCGCTGGACGATCTGGTGCGGTGCGAGGCGGGTGATGTCCTCGCCCTGGAACTCGATCTTGCCGCGCGAGGGTTTCAGCAACCCGGACAGCGCCAGCAGGGTCGTGCTCTTGCCGGCGCCGTTGGCGCCCACCAGGGCGGTGATTTCGCCTTCATTGAGGTCGAAGTCCAGGCCCTTCACGGCCTCGATGTGGCCATACCTCACGGCGAGGTCGTGCACGCGCAGGATCTCGCTCATGCCGCGTCCTCCTTGCCGAGGTAGGCTTCGATCACTTCCGGGTTGTTGCGCACCTCGTCCGGCGTGCCTTCGGCGATGATCCGGCCGAAGTTGAGCACGGCGATGCGGTCGCACACGCCCATCACGAAGCGCATGTCGTGCTCGATCATGAAGACCCCGTAGCCGCGCTGGCGGATGTTGCGGATTTCTTCCATCAGGACGGTCTTCTCCGCGGGGTTCATGCCGGCGACCGGCTCGTCGAGCAGCAGCAGCTTGGGCTCGGTGGCGAGCGCCCGGGCGAACTCCAGCTTGCGCTGGTCGCCGTAGGACAGGTTGTCGGCCAGCATGTCGGCCTTGTGCGCGAGTCCGACCCAGGTCAGCAGTTCGAGCGCGCGCTCGCGTGCGCGGCGTTCCGCCGCACGGTAGGCCCGCGTGTTGAAGAAGAGCCCGGCGCCTCCGTACTTCAGGTGCTCGTGCCGGCCGACCATGACGTTTTCCAGCAGGTCCATTTCCTTGAAGATGCGGATGTTCTGGAAGGTGCGCGCCACGCCGCGCTGCGTGATGCGGTGCGGGGCCAGGCCGAGCAGGCTTTTGCCGCGGAAGTCGATGCTGCCGCTGCTCGGCGCGAGGAGGCCCGTGACCAGGTTGAAGACCGTCGTCTTGCCGGCGCCGTTCGGGCCGATGAGGCCGTAGATGCAGCCCGGGGGCACTTCGAAGCTGACGTCGTGCAGCACGTGCAGGCCGCCGAAATGCTTGCCGACGTTGCGGATGGACAGCAGATTGGCGCTCATGCCCGCTTCCCCTTGTTGCGATTCAGCCAGTTGCGGATGCGGCGCGGCTCCCAGATGCCCTTGGGCAGGAAGAGGACGACCAGCACCAGGATGGCGCCGTTCACCAGCGAGCGGAAATCGTGCAGCGAGCGCAGCAGTTCCGGCAGCAGCGTGAGGATGGAGGCGCCGAGCATCGGGCCGAGCAGGCCGGAGGTGCCGCCCAGTACGGCCATGGTCAGGATGTCGACGGCGTTCTCGAAGCCGTATTCGCGCGGGCTGATGAAGAAGGTGAGGTGGGCGTTGAGCGCGCCCGCGATGCCGGCGATGAAGCCGCCGAGCACGAAGGCGAGCAGCTTGTAGCGATCGACGTCGACCCCCATCAGGCGCGCCGCCACCTCGTCTTCCTTGATCGCCTCGAAGGCGCGGCCGACCTTGGAGCGGCGCAGGCGGGCGAGGCCGTAGACGGTCAGGGCGAGCAGCAAGGCGATGTGCCAGCCCTCGGTGGCGAGCGGAATGCCGTTGAGGCCTTCGGGGCCGCCGGTGATGTCGAGGTTGAGCACCGTGATGCGCACCACCTCGCCGAACGCCAGCGTCGCCATCGCGAGGTACACGCCCGACAGGCGCAGCACCGGTGCGCCGATGATCAGGGCCACGACGGCCGGTGCAATGCCGCCGGCGAGCAGCACGGTGCCGAAGGGCCATTCGAGATGCAGCGTCAGCAGGGCCGACACGTAAGCGCCGATGCCCATGAAGGCGGCATTGGCGAGCGACAGCAGGCCACAGGACAGGGTGAGCCAGATCGACAGCGCGAGCAGGGCGTGGACGCCCACCAGGAACACGAGCGTGCTGTAGGTGGACCAGAAATCGCTGAAATTGCCGGGGAGCCATTCCATCATGCTTTGCGCTCCAGCTTGCGCCCGAAGAGCCCCGACGGGCGCACCAGCAGGATCAGGAAGAGCAGGCCGAAGGCAACGGCGTCGCCCATCTGGCTCGAGAGGTACGCCTTGCTGATGACTTCGGCGAAGCCGAGGAAGAGGCCGCCGAATAGCGCCCCGCGGATGTCGCCCATGCCGCCGAGGATGATCGCCGCGATGCCCTTGTGCAGGATGGGCTGGCCCATCTGCGGTGTGATGGCGTTGAAGTTGAGGCCGATCAGCACGCCGGCGATGCCACCGAGCGCGGCCGCCGCGAACGAGGTGACGTGGAACAGGCGCTCGACGTTGATGCCGAGCAGCCAGGCCGCCTTCGGCGACTCGGCGATGGCACGCAGGGCGCGGCCGAGTTGTGTGCGCTTGAGCACGGCGAACAGCACCGCCATGAGCGCGAAGGCGATCGCGACGATGGCGATTTCCAGCGCGCGGACATGCACGTCGCCAACGACGAACTCGCCGGCGGGCAGGGTGCCGTCGGGGAAGCGCAGGAGTTCCGCGCCGAACAGACCCTGCGCGGTACTCGTGAGCATGATGCCGACGCCGATCGTGGCGATCATCGGGATCAGGTGCGGCGCGTTGCGCGCGCGCAGCGGTCTGAGGATCAGCACGTCGACCAGCAGGCCCAGGGTGCCGCTCACCAGCATCGCGCCGAGCATGGCCGCCCACAGCGGCGCCTCGAGGCGGGTGACGAGGGCCAGGGCGGCATAGCTGCCCACCATGAACACCGCCCCGTGCGACAGATTGATCACCGCCAGCACGCCGAACACCAGCGTGAAGCCTAGGGCGAACAGCGCATAGACGCTGCCAAGCGTCAGGGCGTTGAGAAGTTGTTGTTCAAGCATCGGAAGATCCCGTGGGTGGAACGACACGCCGCGCCAAAAACAATGCGGGGCAGATTCTCATCGGCCCCGCATGTCTGGCGGATGCTGGCTTACTTGGCGTCGTGCAGCGCGAACTTGCCGCCCTGGACCACGTAGATGAACGGCTTCTGGTCGGCATCCCAGCCGCCGGGCTTGCCGTCCTTGGTCTTTGCCGGACGGAACTTGAAGGGGCCGGTGACGCCGTTGATCGCCACCTTGGGCAGGGCGTTCTTCACCGCCTCGCGATCGGCATTCAGGTCGCCGGAGAGCTTGACGTCCTTCAGCGCCGCCGCAGCGACGTACAGCGCGTCGTAGGCCTGGGCGGCGAACTGGTTGGGCTCGGCGTTGTATTTCTTCTGGTACTCGGCGACGAAGGCCTTGTTGACCGGCGCCGGGTTGGTATTGGCCCACGGGCTGCCGACGAAGGTGCCGTCACCGGCCAGCTTGGAGATCTCGAACAGCTTCGGCGAGTTGAAGCCGTTGCCGCCGATGAAGGGCACCTTGATGCCCAGGCTGCGCGCCTGCAGGATGATGTTGGCGGCTTCCTCGGCGAGGCAGGAACAGACCACCGCGTCCGGTGCCGAGGCCTTGATCTTGGTGAGC
Organism: Azoarcus sp. DN11; assembly: GCF_003628555.1. Classification (NCBI taxonomy): domain Bacteria; kingdom Pseudomonadati; phylum Pseudomonadota; class Betaproteobacteria; order Rhodocyclales; family Zoogloeaceae; genus Azoarcus; species Azoarcus sp. DN11. The sequence goes on from NZ_CP021731.1 coordinate 172,805, forward strand.
TGGGCCTTGAAATCCACGTCACCCTTGACGTAGGTCTCGGTGGTGGTGACCGGCAGCTTACGTTCTTCCAGCACTTTCTTGAAGACGTCGTAGCCGCTCTTGGTGAAGGCGTCGTCGTTGCCGTAGATCACGGCGACCTTCTGCAGCTTGTATTGCTTGGTCGCGGCAGCGACGGTGACCGGCAGCACGTCCGATTCCATCACCGAGTTGCGGAAGACGTAGGGGCCGATGTCGGTGATGCCGTTGGCGGTATTCGAGGTGCCGAAGACGACGACCTTGGCGGCGTTGGCGACGGGGCCGGCGGCGAACATCGAGTTGGACAGGGTGGGGCCGAAGATCATCAGCACCTTGTCCTGGAAGATCAGTTTCTTGAAGACGTTGATGCCTTCTTCCTTCTTGCCCTGTTCGTCCTCGATGACGAGCTGGATCTTGTTGCCATTGATGCCGCCCTTGGCGTTGATTTCGTCCGCGGCCAGCTGAAAGCCGTTGCGGATGGGGACGCCATACTGGGCCGCCCCGCCGGTCAGCGCTTCGGCGACGCCGATCTTGATGTCGGCAGCCTGGACGAGGCCGGCACAGGCGAGGGCGCCACAAACGACGAGGGTCTTCGACATCAACTGCATAAGTCCTCCAGTGAATTTGTTTGGATTAAGGGAACTTGCTGCCCATCGCTCATTGAACCGTACCCTTCCCTACAAGGCAAACACGTTGATAGGTCCATCCAGCGCCCGGATGCGTCCGCGGTGCCGCGCCAGAACTCGCAAGACGTGGATTTAATGCAAGAAATGGACAATTCGTGTGTTGTCGGGCGGGGCGAAGCCGGGCTCTGCGCGACGCGGCTGCCGCCGCTGGATTGGTTGCCGCCCTAATCCGGCTCAGCGACGGGCGTCGCGCCCTGCCATCGTTCCGAGCGCGCGAGTTCCCGGCACAAGGGGCCGGTGAGCGAGGCCACCGCCTCCGCTGCCGCCGACAAGGGCAGGTGACGCGACGCGCACAGCACGACACGCCGGCTCAGCGTCGGGCGTGTCAGCGCGGTGTCCGTGAGCAGGCCGGCGTCCAGCTCGTGGCGCAGCGGCATCGGGGGCAGCAGCGTGTGGCCGAGACCGGCCAGCAGGCTGGTGCGCAGGATGCTGATCGAACTGATGTCGGCCACCACGTTGGGAGGCGGCAAGCCGTGCTCGCGCGCGGCCTGCTCGATGATGGGGCGCACGCCGTGCGGCGGTGCGGGCAGGATCAGCGGCAGCGCCAGCGCAGCGGCGAGGGTGACCGATTTCCGGTGCGGGCGGTCCGGCGCCTGCGCGGGGGAAATCAGCATCAGGCGCTCGTCGAGCAAGGGCTGTTGCGTGAATTCGCCGATCTGGCCGTCGTCGAAGAGCACCGCGAGGTGAAGCTGGCCGCTGCGCAGCTGCAGCACCAGGTTGCCGGTGAGCTCCTCGGTCAGCTCCAGCTCGACTTTCGGCAGCTGTTCGCGCACCGCCTGCAACAGCGGCAGCGCGAGCGCGGCCGAGACGCTGTGCGGAATGCCGAACACCACCTTGCCCGTCGGCTCGCCGCGCGCCGTCTGCACCGCGACGCGCGCATCCTCCACCTGCCGCAGGATCGCCGCCGCATGGGCGAGAAAGATGCGCCCCGCCTCGGTCGGCTCCACGCCGCGCCGCGAGCGGTGGAACAGCGGCGTCCCCAGCTCCTCTTCGAGCTGTGCAAGCTGGTGGCTCAGTGCCGACTGCGCGACGAACACCTGCTCGGCGGCTTTCGACAGGCTGCCGGAGCGGGCGATCGCGATGACGTAACGCAACTGGCGCAATTCCATGCCGAGGATTGTAGCGGTATCTGAAAAAGAGATCGAACAATCGCGATTCTGTATTTTTCAGATCGTACCGATGCGGGTCTAATGAATCCATCCGTAGCCGATGCATCCCCCCGCCGTCACAAGCGACGGGCCCCGGCGACACCTCGCCAGGATGCCTCGGCCCGGCCTTCCCACCGGAATGCCGAGCGCCGGACGCTCCGCCCACCGGCGTGCGATGATCCTTCCGGGCCAACCCGCATTGTGCGGCGTTGGCCCGTGTCATTTATGCCGGCCGTCGTTCTGTGTCGGAGGTGCCGGTGCGACCAGACTGCACGAATCGCAAGCAATGCATCCGGCGGAAGGCGTTTTACCATGAGAACCGTTTGCGGGTCTGTTCCATGTCAGCGCTTCGGTTACAACCGCTTGGCCAATTCCTCCAAGGCAACTACGCAGTTGTCCAGGTAGTCTTGCTTTACCGTCACACGGTGTCCATTGACGGATTGCTTCCCGGCTCGAACATAGGAGAATGGCTGGCCTTTTGCGAAAGCAACGACCCCAGTTGTCTGGAAATCGCGAATGCTAACAAAACCTTCGTCCGCCTTCTCAAAGGTAAATAAGTCGGGGTTTGTTTTCAATAATGTGGCGACGTCAGAACGAATTGCTTGAAGAACAGCCGCATATGCCGAGGCTTCGCCCATGTACTGAGTAAGACGATTCCTCGCAATCAAGTGAATGGACGTGAGCAAGTCCTATTGTTCCTCTTTGCCCTGTGGATTGGCGACTCGCAGAACCGATAGCCGAGAGCCCTCAGGCGCGGAGCCAACCCCTGCCCTGCGTTCGAGTAACGCGATTCGACCCTTCAGCCCTCAGCACTGAGATCGAATGCGCTTTGCGGACTCTTCGGCGGCCAGCGCCCGGCGGCCTTGCGGTCTTCGAACCAGCGGTGCATCGCTGCATCTTCGACCGCGTATTCTCCGCGCGCTGATTTCCACACCAGCGCGGGCATTCGTTGCCGCAAGGATTCCAGTGCATTCTGGGCGCGTTGTGCCGTCACCTTTTCCGCGGTCTGTGCGCGGTAGAAGGCCAGCGCCTCGGCGTCGTAGGGGCGGAAACGTGTTCCCACTTCGAGCATGCGCCACAGGACGGCCTGCTCCAGCGGCTTGAGGCCCAGGTAGTCGGATTCCATCTGGGATTCGTCATCGCACTGGCGCTGCAAGGCAGCCTCGAGCATGGCCAATTCGAAGCGCTCGGTAATCCCCGCAAGTGGGCTGAGTGCCTGGCCCAGCGCTTCCATGAAGAACTGAGGACGATAGCCAAATCCCTCGAATGCCTTGTAAAGGGTGCCGCGATCAACGCGTCCAAGATCCGGGCGCTGTGCTTCGATCAGATGCGCGATGAAATCGATGAAGCGCTCATCCAGTGGGGGCATGCGCTGAATCTGGGAGCCGTAGAACGGTGCGCCGTTGGAATTCACCAGGCGCAGCAGTTTGTCGCGATCCGAACCGGACATCACAAGCATCAACTGCACGTTTCCCGGTCGGTTCATCTGGTCGCGTGCGGACTTCAACGCCGACATTGCGTTTTCGCCCGCGGCGCTGGTCAGCGCGTGCTGCGCTTCGTCGATGATCAGCGTCACGGGTTTGCCAGCGGTTTCGTTGAGCGCCCGTAGCGCGTCGACCAGCGTCAACCCGTCGACCTTGCCGATACGGGTGGCATCGACGTGCAGCCAGCCGCCGAGATTCACCTTTTCGAGCCCCGCACTCTTCGCCGTCCTGGCGACGACGCCCAGATGCGGTTGTAGTGCGCGGCCGATCGCTTCCGCGATCAGGACGCCAGGGTCGCGCGCGGCATCGGCCCACAGGTCAACGTACACAACTGCCACGCCGGCCGCTTCAAGGGCGGGACTCAGGTCGCCGCGCAGAAAGGTCGTCTTGCCTGTACGACGCGGCGCGGCGAGGAATAGGCCGTTATGCGCATCGCTGAAGCTGGCCTTGCCCTGCAGGGCGGTGACCAGTTCACCGGCTAGCTCGGCTCTGGAGAAGGAGATCATGATTTTATCGTGGATTATGCAGTTTTGGATAAATTATCAAAACGTGAATAAAAAGCAATAATCACCTGACAGGGGCGAGGCGTCTTCGGCCTGACCGGCGTCGCGCAGTTGCAGGGCGAGCTCGCGGATGCGCTCGTCGAGGAGCAAGTCATGGAGCCCGTCGGGAAGGATGGTCATGGGCGCTGGATTCTGCTGAAAGCCGACGCATCAGGAGTATTGCCGGAGCATACCCCGGCGCGATTGTCGCGCGGCCGGGTTTCCCGCTCATGCGCGTCGCATCACGCCTCGACCACTCGACTGTCGGCCGATTGACCGGCCTTTTCCGCAGCGCGACGCCACCCCCCGCCGCATTTGCGCGCGCCATCGCCGCCGCGATCGGCGCACAATGATCCTTCCACGGACGCCCGCGTGGTCAGCGCAGCGCATGCGCCGCGGGTGTGAAGGTGCGCATCACTCGCCAGCGTACGGTCGGAAGATATCGCCCGACACAGTGATGCGGACATAGCAGCCGGCGTAACGTCCGGCCGCCCGTGGCCACTCGCCGGTCGCGTCAGCGCCGTCGGAGCATCCAGACGCTTTCGGTGGCCGGGCACTTGCCTTTCAGGCCGCCCGGCACGTCGATCTGCACGAGCCGGGTGAGGTGGTAGGCAGCCTCGTAGTGCTGCCGTACCTCGTCGCCTTCGACCGCGAAGGGCGGCCCGGCGTGCTGGTCCTGCTCGTATTCGAAGCAGATGAGCAGCTGGGGCGCGCCGTGCGTGATGGCGACGAGATGGGCGGCGTAGCGTGGCCGCACGCCTGGCGGCAGGGCGACGAGTGCGGCGCGGTCGTAGACTGCGTCGACCGGGCCGAGAATTTCCGAGGTAAGACTGAAGATGTCGCCCACGTAGATGTCGAGATTCTCGGCCGTGTAGTGGTCGAACGGGCCGGCGCGCGACACCGTCGGTTCCACGCCGAGCTCGGCAAAGAGCTGCTGGATGGCGAGCGGGCTCAGTTCCGCGCCGACGACGCGATAGCCCTGGGCGAGCAGCCAGTGGATGTCCAGCGTCTTGCCGCAGAGCGGCAGGAAGATGCGGCTGCCCGGTGCGAGCGCGAGCGCATCGAAGTGTTCGAGGAGCAGCGGATTGGTGTCACTGCCGTGGAAACCGATCTCGTTGCGCTCCCATTTCGCGTGCCAGAAGTTGGCGTCCATGAGCGAAGCCCCTGCGGTTGTGTTGCGGTGGACCGGACAGTTTAGCGGCGCTGCGGGCCCGGACGATATGAAATCTGCCGACGCATCAGCGCACCAGCTCCGCGGCCAGCGTGCGGATCATGCGCTCGGCCTGGCCGAAGTAGCTGCGGCCGAAGAGGTTGAGGTGGTTGAGGATGTGGTACAGGTTGTAGAGCGTCTTGCGCAGTTCGTAGCCCTCGGCGGGCGGCCAGGCGCTGCGGTAGGTGGCGTAGAAGGACGGCGGGAAGCCGCCGAAGAGTTCGCTCATCGCGAGGTCGGCGTCGCGGTCGCCGCGGTAGACGGCGGGATCGAAGAGGACCGGGGTGCCGTCGGCGGCGATGGCGGCGTTGCCGTTCCACAGGTCGCCGTGCAGCAGGCTCGCACGCGGGCGGTAGTCGAGGAACACGGCGGGGATGCGTTCGAGGACCTTGTCGGCGTCGCGGCCGACCGCGCCCGCGTAGCCCTTCGCGCGCGCCAGCTGTAGCTGCGGCCGCAGGCGGCAGTCGACGAAGAACCGCGCCCAGGCGTCGTGCGGCGTGTTGAGCTGGGGCGTCGCGCCGACGTAGTTGTCGCGCGTCCAGCCGAACTGTTCGCCGGTGTCGCGGTGCAGCGCGACGAGCGCTTCGGCGAAGCGTCGGCCGTCCTCGGCGCTCGCGAGCGGGCGCAGCTCCAGGTGTTCGAGTAGCAGGAAGGCGTCGGTGTCGGTGGCGCCGCAGGCGAGCGCGCGTGGCACGCGGAAGGCGTCGCAGGCCGCCAGCGCGGCGAGGCCGTCGGCTTCGGCCTCGAACATCGGCCGCGTCGCGGCGTGGTTGAGCTTGAGGAAGTACCGCCGGCCGCCGGCTTCGACTTCCCGCGTGCGATGGATGCAGCCGCCGCCGACCGGCCGCAGCCGGGCACCCGCGAAATCGATGCCGCTCGCGGCTGCGAGGGCGCGGGCGAGGTCGTCGCCGAGGTTTTCAGGGTGTTCCACCGCTTGGCTCTCCGTTCGTGGATGTGTGAGTCTACGACTTCAACGACGGCGCGGCACGGCGAGAAGGCATTTGCACGTATTCTCGCGATCCTCGCCGGATCAGGATCGGGCACGGGAACGCACTTCAGGAGAGCACATGGAAATTCGCGATGCGCGCGCGGACGATGCGGAAGGCATCATGGCGATCTACAACGACGCGGTCGCCAACACCACGGCGATCTGGAACGAGACGCTGGTCGACGCGGCGAACCGGCGCAAGTGGATCGCCGACCGTCAGGCCCTCGGCTACCCGGTACTGGTCGCGGCGGGCGCCGACGGCGCGGTGCTGGGCTACGCCAGCTTCGGCGACTGGCGTGCCTTCGACGGCTATCGCCATACCGTCGAGCATTCGGTGTACGTGCATAAGGACGGCCGCGGTGCGGGCCTCGGCAAGGCGCTGATGCTGGCCCTGATCGAGCGTGCCCGGGCGCTCGGCAAGCACGTGATGGTCGCGGGCATCGAGGCCGGCAACGAGACTTCGATCGCGCTGCACCTGAAGCTGGGCTTCGCGCGCACCGGCCTGATGCCCGAGGTCGGGACCAAGTTCGGCCGCTGGCTGGATCTCGCCTTCCTGCAGCTGAAGCTCGACGACGCGCTGCCGCGCTAAGGCCCGTTTTTCGGGCGGGCGATGTGGGCGGTCGCGCAGGATGCGGACCCTGCGCGACGTGCTATGTCCTTGCCGCGGCCTCGTGCGCGGCAATGCAGGCGACGAGCTTCTTGTCGACGGTCGTCGTATGCAGCGCGAACCAGTTGAACATGAACTGCGCCAGCTCCTCGAGGGGGGCGCTATCGGTGTAGTACGCGTGGACTTCGTTTTCCAGCCGGCGCAGCAGCCACGCGTGTTCGTCGCGATGCTCGTCGTAGTCGGGGTAGCCGATGTCGAGCATGATGTTCTCTTCGCTGATGAAGTGGAACTCGGCGTACTTGCGCACTTCGAGGAGCAGGCGCAGCGCCTTTTCCTTGGGGCAATCGCGCTCGGCTTCGACGGATACCGCACGGATGAGATCCACGAAGGCCCGGTGCTCGGCGTCGATGCGCGGGTGCCCGATTTCGAATTTACTGTCCCACTTGATGTCGATCACGTTCGCCTCCGTCCGGCGCGTCAGGGCGCCGGGCGCTTTCCGCCCGGTACCCCCGGCACCGGGACCTCCGGAAAGCGCGCGTAGTGCATATCCTAAGCGAATATGCACATGCCGGCAGCTATCGTGCGCTGCGGGCCGCCAGGGCCGGGTCGGGCATCGCCGGTTCGGCGGCGGGTGCGTGCCCGCGCAAGCCCGGGATGTGGCGCTGCACGAGCGCCAGCGCGAGGAGCGTGAACACCATCGAGAAGCCGAGCAACGAGAGGTAGCTCGACGCGCCGCCCGAGGTGATCACCGCGGCGCCCGCGAAGGAGCTCAGGATCGCGCCGAGGCGCCCGAAGGACAGCGCCGAGGCGGTGCCGGTCGCGCGCACCATGGTCGGATAGACGTAGGCGCACAGCGCGTACATCGTCGCCTGCACCGCGATCACGAACATGCCGTGCAGGCCGAGGCCGATCATCAGCCAGGTCGTGTTCGCCGAGAAATCGACCCCCTGCAGCATGAAGGCGCTGGCCGCCGCACCAATACTGGCGAGGATCAGCGGCCAGCGCGAGCCGTAGCGCGTGATCGCCAGTGCGCAGCCGAGCGAACCGATCACGCCACCGAGGTTGTAGGCGGTGAGACCGGAGCCGGCCAGCGTCGCGGGCAGGCCTTCGGCCGCAAGCATCGTCGGCAGCCAGCTGAAGGCGGTGTAGGTGGCGAGCATCACGAGGAAGAAGCCGGCCCAGATCGCCAGCGTGTCGCGCGCCCGGCCGGCCTGGAACAGCGCCGCGAAGCCCGCGCTGTGCCCGGCGCCGGCTTCGGCGGCATCGACGAATACGGTGCCGGGAGCGGCAGGACGTGCCATGCGCGCGAGGAGCTGGCGCAGTTCCGGCCAGCGGGCGGTCTTGCGGGCGAGGTAGCGGGCGGATTCGGGCATCAGCGCGAGCAGCACGAGGCTGTAGGCGACGGGGACCGCGCCGCCGATCCAGAACAGCCCGCGCCAGCCGAGTACGGGCAGGATCGCGGCGGCGAAGAGACCTGCAAGCATGCCGCCGAGCGGGTAGCACACGATAGTCGCGGTGACGGCGAGCGTGCGCCGGCGGGCTGGCGTGAACTCCGCAGTCATCGTCGAGGCGCTCGGCAGCGCGCCGCCGATGCCCAGTCCGGCGAGGAAGCGCAGCACGGCGATCGTCGTCACGTCCGGCGCGAAACCGATCGTGATCGTCGCGGCACCGAACAGGAACACGCTCGCGGCCAGCACCAGCCGCCGGCCGAAGCGGTCCGCAACGATGCCGGCGCACGCGCTGCCGACCGCCATGCCGACAAGCCCCGCGGCCACGGCGGGCGCGAACGCGGCCTTCGTGATGCCCCACTCCTTGATCAACATCGGGATCGCGAAGCCGATCAGCTGCCCGTCGAAGCCGTCCAACACGATCGCCAGCGCGGCGAGCATCACGACGAGCCTCTGCATCGAGGTGAAGGGGCCGTAGTCGAGAATGCCGCCGATATCGACGGCGGAAGAGGAATGGGAATGCTGCTGCATCGGCATGTCTCCTGAGAATTGCCGGTCCGCGCCGGAACGGGCGACCTGTTTGCGGGAAACGATACTATTTTGATTGATTGACAGCAAGCAATTTGTATCACAACAGTAACGGCGGCGCGATCAGGCGCCTTCACGCCGGCGGGAATTCCTTGCAGAAGCTGTGGTCTTTTCAGGGGCTTCATGCGTTAACGAAACGTCAGCCAGTCGAATGGGGAGACCACCATGAAATGGCTCAAACTTGCGCTTGTTGCACTCCTGGTGCTGGGATCCGCGTTGCCGGACATGGCTGCGGCCGACCACCGCCGGTTCCGTGGCCACAGCCGTTCGAGCATCGGCCTCTTCGTCGGCGTCCCGCTGTACTGGGGGTGGCCGGGGCCGTATTACTCCCCCTTCTACTCGCCCTATCCCTACTACTACCCGCCCTATTACAGCTATCCGCCGGTCGTTACCGTGCCGTCGTCGCCGCCCGTCTATATCGAGCGCGAGGACGAAGCGGACGCGGACCGCGCGTCGCCGGGCGGTTACTGGTATTACTGTGACCGGCCAGCCGGCTATTACCCGGACGTGAAGGAATGCTCCGGCGGCTGGGAACGCGTGAAGCCGCGGTCGTCGCGTTGAGGGGGATCCGAACATGAGCACCTGTTTCCGTTTTGTGCCGCTCGCGCTCGCGCTGCTGACGGCCGGCTGCGTGTCCATGCCGTCCGGGCCGAGCGTGCTCGTGCTGCCTGGCACCGGCGCGAGCTTCAGTGAATTCCGTGCCGACGACGTGGCCTGCCGCCAGTACGCGCGCGAGTCCATCGGCGGGCGCTCGGCCGAGCAGGCCGCGACCGACGCCGGCGTGCGCAGCGCGGTCGTCGGCACCGCCATCGGCGCCGCCGTCGGCGCCGCGGTCAATGGCGGCCGCGGTGCCGGGGTGGGTGCCGGCACCGGGCTGCTGGTCGGCAGCGCGGCGGGCAGTGGCACGGCCGAGGTGTCGGGCTACGAGGCGCAGCGGCGCTATGACCACGCCTATGTGCAGTGCATGTACGCAAGCGGCCACCGCGTGCCGGTGCAGGGCCGGTATTCGCCCGGCCGCCCGGATCGTTATCGCAGCCCGCCTCCGCCGCCGCCCGCCGGCACGCCGCCTCCGCCGCCGCCCGGCGTGCGCTGAGCGGTCGGCCGCGGCCGCCGTCGCGCCCGTCGGCGTGATCGCGTGGCCCGCGTTCAATACTTCACGCCAGGCCGGGGCGGCGTCTCGCTATGCTGGAGCCATTCGACGCCGCCCGGAATGCGTCCGGGCGAGTTCGCCGAACGGGCGGCCATCCCCGCCACCACGAGGATGGGCCGGAAGAAGCCGAGCGGCGACTTTCGTGCCGGAACCCGGCGATGGGGCCGTAGCGGAGGACCGTCATGTCAGATGAGCCGAACAGCCGTCCCGCTGCGCCGACCCGTTCCTCGCTCAGGCTGAAAAAAATTGCCAGCCGGCTGCAGGACTGGTTCGTGATCCAGACGACGCTGGTCAAGCTCATCGTCGTGGCGGTCGTCGTGCTGATTCCCTTCACGGCCATGCATGCCGTGATGCTGGCGCAGAAGCGCGCCGCGCTGGCCGAGGAAGTCAAGGTGATGGAGGTCGCCGGGGGGCCGGGCGCGCGCGTGTGGGCTTTCGACGAGAGCGTGCCGGTGGTGCTCGGCAGCGGCTCGGTGCTCGGCTTCCTCGACGCGAACCCGGTCGACCGCGTCACGGTGATCTACGAGCCACTGATGTGGAACCTGTCGGAGCGCATCATCCTCGTGCAGTCGCGAGGGCGGCAGCATGCCTACTACCCGAGCGACCTGGAAACGAAGATCTTCGCCGACAAGGCGGTGTCGGCCCCGTGGTCCGGCCGCCTCGCCTTCATTCCGCGGGCCGAACTGGGCGAGGGCGCGCTGAAGGTGTTCGAGCGTCTCGACCAGCGCTTCGCGAACGGGCGCCCGCGTTCGGCCGACGACGGCTGGCGCGCCGTGATCAGCGGCGTGCTGTCGTCCGCGCTGATGCTGGGGTTGCTCATTTTCCTGTTCATGCAGCTGCGCGGGCAGTTCAAGGCGCTGAAGTTCATCGAGCCCGGGCAGGTGCGCGGCTCCATCGACGAACTCGTCGGCATGGACGACATCAAGGCCGAGGTTGCGCAGATCAAGGACCAGTACGAGCGGCGCGTGCTGTACGCCGAATACGGCATCCGCAAGCCGTTCAACGTGATGTTCAGCGGACCGGCCGGCACCGGCAAGACCAAGCTCGCGAGCTATCTCGCGAAGGAGCTGAACCTGTCGATCCTGTTCCACTCCGCCGCGAATCTGGAAACGGGTTACGTCGCCGGCGGCGCGAACACCCTCACCCGCATCGTGTCGATGGCGAAGCGGCGCAAGCGCTGCATCGTGTTCCTCGACGAGGCGCAGGATCTCTTCATGAAGCGCGGTGGACGGCGAAAATTCGACGACGATACCGCCAATACCCTGCTCGCCGTGCTCGACGGCGTGCGCAGCAAGGACGAGGCGGAGATCATCTGGATCGTGGCGAGCAACTTCAACAGCCAGTCGATGGAGATGGACGAAGCGATGCTGCGCCGCTTCCAGATGAAGGTGGATTTCCGCCTGCCCAACCGCGAAGAGCGCCTCGCGATCATCCGCCACTACCTCGCGCAGCGCGCCGACAAGGTGCTGCCCGACCTCGACCTGAGCCACCTCGTCGGCGTCACCGAAGGGCGCAGCCCCGCGGACCTCGAGACCATCGTCAACCAGGCCGGCATCACCGCGGTGCAGGCGGGCGAGATGATCGGCGCGGATACGCTGATGCAGGCCGCCGAGCGCGTGCTGGTCGGCAACGTCAATTCCAACACCACCGACGAACGCGAGCGGGACCGCCGCATCATCGCCGTGCACGAGTGGGGCCATTTCTTCGTCGACCTGCAGCGCGAGCGCGAGCGCACGCGTGACGACTGGGACCGCATCCTCGCCGACATGAAGACGATCAAGATCTCGCTGAAGGCCATTCCGCGCAGCAACGCCCTGGGCTTCGTCTTCCACAAGCAGGGCACCAACCTGCTGAAGACCAAGGGCGACATCGAGCACGACGTGCGCGTGCTGCTTGGCGGCATGGCCAACGAGGAGCTTTTCTTCGGCGAGGACGGCACGACCAACGGCGCCCACAACGACATCACCCGCGTCACCCAGCTCCTGCATCACGCCGTCGGCGAGATGGGCATGTACCGCAAGACGCGCCTCAACTTCGGCGCGCTCACGAACGACGGTCAGCGGTCGAGCCGCGTGCTCGACGAAGAAACGCGCGGCATCATGGAGGCGCAGAGCGAGCGGCTGTATGGCGAGACCAAGGCGGTGCTGGCGGGGTTCAGGCCGCTCACGGAGCATCTGGTCGGCAAGCTGCTGGAGGCCGGCGAGATGAGCCTGGACGAGACGCTGGCGGAGATCCGCCGCTTCGAGGCGTCGACTGCGGCATCGCCGGACTCGCGCGCCGGTTCCGGCCTCGCGTTCAGGGTGTGAGCCCCAGCTCCCAGATTCCCGCCGGCGGGGGGTTGCGCCAGATCACCGAGGTGCGTTTCCAGCGCAGATGCCGCGGCGCCAGAAAGGGCGCGCGCGGCTGGTACGTAAACTGCACGAGCTTGCGCTCGGGGTTGTGCGCGAGGAAGCGGCACAGGCTGTGCGCGGTCTCGGTCGCGACGTGCGCGGGGAGCGAGCGGAAGGGCAGGCTGGAGACAAGAACGATCCGGCCGGGGTGCTCTATCAGGGAGTCGACGACCTGGCTGGCCGTCGCCTGGCGGATGTCCGCGCCGGGATAGCGATGGCGCAGGCGGCGCGCGAGCGCCGCTTGCAGTTCGACGGCGATCAGGGGCACGTGGGGCAGTTTCTGCAGCAAGGCGTCGGTGACCGCTCCCGTGCCCGCGCCGAGTTCGACGACGAGGTCGGCACCCTCCGCGGCGCCCGCCATCGCATTCGCGAGCGCGCGCGAAGACGGCAGCAGCGTACCGGTCGACGCCGGATTCCGCAGCATCGCGACCAGCAGCTGCAAGTGCGCAGAAGAGGGCGTGGCAAGCCGAAACATGTCCGCCATATTAGTGAGCGACCGCCGCAGGGGCGCGCGCGCTTACATTTTGAAATGAAAACCCTCCGCACTGCTCGGGCCGTCAGGGGGAGTCGTGGCGCGGTTTTCCTCTGCCTGAGAACGCTGGATGACGAGGCGAGTTCCCCGGCGATGGGCGCGCGTGGTGCTTTCGACGGGCAGGGGTCCGAATCGGACGATGTGGGTCGCCTGCGCGACGACGTGGCGCGCCCGGAAAACCGTCCGGGTTCACACAAGGTGCCGGGATGGGCCTCAGGCCGCGGTCTCGGGCTTCTGGGTCTCTTCCGTGACGTCCAGGCCCCAGTCGCCGTACTCGTACCAGTCGTCGCCGAGCAGCTCGGCCGGGTGCTGCGTGCGGCCCGAGCCGTTGCCGCAGCCGAGCGAGTCCGCCGGGCAGTATTTGTCACAGCCCCAGCAGATGCGTTCGGGGTGCTTGGGGTGCAGGGGGAATTTCTTGGCCATGTCGGGGAGCCTCGTGACCGCTTGGGTTGCGGATTCTGTAGATGTCCGACAACTTTACTCGGTTATGGCCGGCGAACTTTGATGTCCGTCAAGATTGCCCGGTGTCGCGACGGCTGCACCGCAGGCGCGGGCGGCGTATAGTCGCGGGTCCGCGAAGCGCTCTTCCCTTTTCGCTCCGCCTGCCGACCCCGCGCCGCAGCCTCCCGTCCAGGCTGCGGCGCCCGCACTGCCGAATCAAGATGTCACTGCCCCGTTTCGATCCCGCCGACTACCCCGCCCAGCTCGCCGACAAGGTGGCCCGCTTCGCGAGCGATTTTGCGCCGCTGGGCGTCTCTGCCCCGGAGGTGTTCGCGTCCGAGCCGCTGCACTACCGCCTGCGGGCGGAATTCCGCATGTGGCACCACGGCGATGGCCTCGTCGACTACGCGATGTTCGCCGCGGACGACCCGAAGACGCCGGTGCTGCTCGAAGACTTCCCCGCGGCGGCGGCGCCGATCTGCGCACTGATGCCGCGCCTGCGCGACGCGCTGCGGGCGGACGACGTGCTGCGCAGGAAGATCTTCCAGGTCGAGTTCCTCGCGACGCTGAGCGGCGAACTGATGGTGAGCCTGGTCTATCACCGCGCCCTCGACGAGGCGTGGGCGGTGGCGGCGCGCCTGCTCGCGGAGCGGCTGGGCGTGCAGGTCATCGGCCGCAGCCGCAAGCAGAAGATCGTGCTCGATCGCGACTGGCTGCTGGAAGAGTTCGACGTGGACGGCCGGCGCCTGCGCTACCAGCAGATCGAAGGCAGCTTCACGCAGCCCAACGGCGGCGTGAACCGGCAGATGCTCGGCTGGGCGCGGCGCCAGGTGATGGGCGTCGGCGGCGACCTGCTCGAGCTCTATTGCGGCAACGGCAACTTCACGATGGCGCTGGCGCCGCTCTTCGAGCGCGTGCTCGCGACCGAGGTCAGCAAGTCCTCGGTGCGCGCCGCGCACTACAACCTCGAGGCCAACGGCATCGACAACATCACGATGGTGCGCATGTCGAGCGACGAGATCAGCGACGCCTTCGCCGGCGGGCGCGAGTACCGGCGCATGAAGGATGTCGATCTCGCGAACTACCGCTTCTCCACGCTCTTCGTCGACCCGCCGAGGAGCGGCCTCGACGACGCCACCGTGACGCTCGCGCGCGGCTTCGACCGCATCCTCTACATCTCGTGCAACCCGGTGACGCTGCGCGACAACGTCGCCGCCCTCGCCGACACGCACGACATCGCCGCCGCCGCGGTGTTCGACCAGTTCCCCTACACGCACCACCTCGAGGCCGGGCTGCTGCTGACGCGGCGTACCGCGGGCGGCTGATCGTTCAGCGGCGGTGTCCCTGGGGTCGCGGCGTCGACGGCGGATCGGGGCGCTCGGCGTCCTCCAGCGGATAGGAGTCGGCGAAATAGGCCGGCCCCTTCATGATCAGCACGATCACCGCGCCGATCGCCAGCACGGTGACGCTGCTGAAGGTCAGGCCGAGGATGCTGAGGCCGATGATGTCCGCGGTCGTGATGCTGGCGGTCGGATCCGGCCCGAACCCGGCCCACGCCAGCAGGCGCGCGAGTGCCGGCGCCAGGCCGGCGATCAGCGCGCCACCCACCAGCACGAAGGGAAGTCGTAAGAGCAGGTTGCGTTCAAACACCGTCGAGACGGCGGTTCTGTCGGGGAGGTGCGGGGAGTTCATGGCGACTCCTTTCGTTCTGGTGGGGGTTGGACGTTGCGCGGGGCGGATGATTCCATGCGAAATCGCTTCAGGGTGCAAGCAGCGGGACCCGACCCCGGATCTGACCGCGAGCCGATCGTCGAGACGGATCGCCCGGTTTAACGTGCTCCCGCTTCCTGCGAACGGGGAATTGTCGCCTCGCACTCGCGCAGGCGCTTGCGTGCGGCCGCAATGGTCTTGTAGTTGTTCGGATTGCCGAGGCAGTCGTCGCGTTGTTCGACACGTAGCACGCCGGGCGTGGAATCGAAATGCAAGGCGATGGTGGTGACGAATTCGGGCGGTTCGTAACGGGCCTCGGCGGGTTCCGCGCTGTCAGAATATCCGAGGGTGATCAGAAGGACGTCGCGCGCAGCGCCCGCAACAGCCATCGCCTTAATGCTCTGGCACCGGGGTTTGCCTTTCAACAGACGGCGGTCGCGGACGATGTTGAGCGGGATGACTTCGGCCAGACTCAAAGTACCGGCGCCGAACAGAAATAAATGACAGACCATGTGGCTATTCACCATCCAGTCACAGTTGCTGTCACAGTCTGGTAAAGGGTCAATATTCGAGGTGTATTGCGCTGCGGCGCTCAGATACTTCTTTCCGGAAATCGTCCATGCGAAGATCGAATTGTCTATATCCTCCTTACCGTCAAATACCCAAATGTTGTCACTGAACATCCCCTTGGCGCGGGGGGCTGCGTAGCGCTTGATCGATAGTTCGATGGACGGAATTACCGGTTTGACATCCAAAGTCTTGTCCAGGGTAATTTCGGCCACGGAGTGAGAAGCCGGCAGGCACGTCAGCGCTAGCGATACGAGGGCTGTATACAGGAGGCGCACGGACGATTTGCTCCAATCAGGTGAATGCGGCGTAAGCGAGTTTCACGTAGCTGCGTCGCAGCAGAACGGGGTTGTTGGCCGCGACCTTGTAACTGCCATTATTGTGATGGTCGATCTCACCCGGATTGACAATCCGGGTGACGGCATCGATGACAGCATCGGTGATACCTCCATCAGCTGCTCGCCAACACTTGTTATCCAGCCAGAACGACACCGCCGAACGGATGGCATAGGGCATGTGGCCGACCAAATCATTCTGTTGCTCGAAATCGACGTTTTCGTCCCAGATCTCCCGATGTCGAGCTGTAAAGTCTCGGTAGTTGCGTCGTCCAGTCAGCTGCTTCATGCCCCGTCCGCGGAAGCGCCAGCCATCGCCGGCTTCAGTGTTGCCTAGCCCTATACTCTTTCTTCCTGTCCCATACGCCTTATTCGCAATCGTCTCCTGTTCGGCAGGCTTTGTTCGCTTGGTGCCGTCGGGCAGTGTCGTGACTGTCCGACCATCGATCTGCGCTTCGTTCGGGTGCCGCTTGTAATACCTGAAAGTGCTCTTGAGCCCGTCCGGGCTGTAGTCCAGGCTCTCCGCGGCACCGGAGAGCAATGATCCGGCCTCGCGCTTGATCTGACCGAAGAAATGCGCGCGCCGCACGGGTGTATCGAGTTTGAATTTTCGCAGGTCGGCATTGAGTTCGTCCGCCACCGCCTGCAGGTGTGAGTCGGTCGGTGCGCCGCCCTTATTCTTCGGGAAGATCGTGCGCAATTGTGCGACGGTGATCTTGTCCGGCACGGGCCGTTCGGCAGGGAACAGCGGGTTGCCTTGCTCATCACGCTCGGGCGCCGGGGGATGAACTCCCTGGTTGGCCGCGGGCGAGGGGCCGGGTGGCGGCGGGGGGCGAGGGGCCTCGGGGCGAGGCAGTGGCGCCTTGGGCTTTTCCGGTTTGTCCGTTTCTCCCAGCACCTTGAGGGTGTTCAGGCGCTTGCGCACCAACATGGGCTGACCGAGCAAGGGTACGACCGGGTCCAGTTCCTCGAAGTCCTCGCGCTGGCGCGACCAGACCCACACCCGGATCGGAGCAAGCGTTTTCGGCTGGAATTCGATGCAATAGTGTGCGTCGGAAGTGGTGCCCGTCAGTTCCCGGCCATCGAAGCGGATTCTGTATTGCACGCCGTCGAGCGCATTCATGTAGCGGTTGACGAAACAGATCATGACTTTGCCGGGCGACAGGGGAGCGGCTTCACCGCTGGTGTCCGGGAAAGTGGTGCCATCCGGCAGGAGGGTCTGGATTTCCTTCGCCATCCTTTCGAGAAAGTCTTCCCAGGCGCTCATGCGAACTCTCCCGTGTCGCGGACGTGGTCCACGCTATCGATGAAATCCGTCCATTCGCTCTCCCCTGCGAACAGTTCAATCGATTCGGCGCTTGCGGTGCTGACCACGAAGCTGCGATTGAGCTCGTCGAGCGTCCCGCGGGCGATCAGTTCCGGCGTTTCGCCCCGCGTCCACACTTCAAAGCCGGTACCGAACAGTGCAGGGTCGTTATGGATCAGGCTCCCGATGTCAAAAACGGCCGTGCAGGATCCGCAGGCGCCTGACGCAAGTTCGCCGAGGCCCGACACCGGGAAACTCGGTAGTTTCACCGTCGTTGCCTTCGGCCCCGTCAGATTCTTCCTGCTCGCCTTGAGCGCAACCTTCCCCGGCGCATGCAGCTGGATGTCGCCCCCTTCGATCCTGAGATACGCCCCCTGCGCCGTGGCGAGGATGTGCTTCTTGGCGCTTGCCGACACGGCGGCGGAGGTGCTGGCGATGGTTACCTTCCTGTCGGCGGCGGCGGTGAACTTGCCGCTCTGGCTTTGCACGCTGATCGCGCCGCTTGCGGCGTGCAGGTGGATCCCGGTTTCGGTGTTGGGTTTTGCACCGTTCGGGGCTTTGCCGGCGGTGAAGAGGGCGATGCCGTTGCGGGCCGCCATGCCGTGATTGCCCTGGCTGACGAGCTGGGCGTCGCCGGTCGCGGTGACGAGGTGGTGGCCGGTGGCGAGGATCTGGTCCTGCGGGGTGAGGAGGGCGATGCCGGCGGGGGCGCTGTACTGGATTCGCGGCGACGACCAGGCGGCGACGGTGCCGGTGCCGCCGGCGGTGCGGCGGATGCCGTCGCTCGGGGCGTCGCGGCCGGGTGCCTGATGGCCAGCTGTGGCGGCGAGGGTGTCGCGGGCGCGGGCGAGCGAGGCGGTGGCGGGCAGCGGGTCGGGGGCCTTGTCGGGCGCGAGTCCGGCCAGCCTCTGCACGAGGCCGAGGGCCTGTTCGGTCTGGTCGATGGCTTCGCGGCTGTCGAGGTGGTGGCCACTGGCGTCGGGTCGGGCGTCGGCGCTGATGAGGAGGCCGCTGCCGGCGCGCACGGCGATGGCCGCGCGGGTCGCGAGTTCGGCGCCGTGCCCGCGGCTGGCCTGCCGGGCGTTGCCGGTTTGCTGCTTGAGGTGGCCGAGCTGCAGCTGCGTGGCGTGCTGGGTGGTCGAGAGTTCGATGCGCCCTTCGCCCGGCGTGTCGTCGAAGACGAGCTGGTTGTGGCCGCCGAGTCCGCTGCGGCTCGCCGCGAGTTCCTGCGTCTTCAGGCCGGAGAGGCTGGCGCGGTGGCTGTGCGCGGGATCGGATTGTCCGGCGAACCAGGCCGGGGCGTTGGCGGTGGCGTGCTGCGTGCCGCCGGCGAGGCGGTTGCCGGCGGCGTCCGGGGTGCCCTGGCCGTTGTAGACGCTGCCGATGACGACGGGGCGGTCGATGTTGCCGTGCTGGAAGGCGACCAGCACTTCCTGTCCCGGCCGCGGGACGAAGTGGCCGCCCCAGTCGGCGCCGGCCATCGGCGAGAGCACCCGCAGCCACACGCCGCGCGTGGCATCGGCCGGGGCGTTGTCGCTGCCGCCGGGGTGGGGCTGGCGGCTGGCGGCGCGGCTGCCGCGTTGCCAGTGGAATTGCACGCGGATGCGGTGGTCGCGGTCGGTGTGGGTGGGCGCCGGCTCGCCTCGGCCGGTGCAGTCGCCGACGACGATCGCGGTGGCGGGGCCGGTCGCGGTGGGGCGCGGGTGGATCGTGCGGCCGTGGCCGTCGTGCATCAGCGGGCGCCACGGCACGCTGGCGGGGACGCACTGGAGGCGGTTGCGATAGAAGTCGACTTGTCCGGCGTCCTCGCCGGAGTCGGCGGTCGCGGGCCGCAGCGTCGCGAGGTTGTTGCGTGCCTGATGCGTGACGGCGGTGATCAGGAAGCGGCGTCGGTCGGTGTCCGCGTGGCGTGCGTGGTCGAGGAGTTCGAAGGTGGTGCCCGGGGCGGCGCCGCGCGCGCTGCCTTCGCCGCCGAACTGCTGCGTGCGCGCGTCGATGGCCTCGCGCTGGCGGCGGATCATGCGTTCGCCGTCCGCCGCGGCCTGCCAGGCGTAGGGCCCGGGGTCGTCGGTGGCGGAGGTGGGGACGGAGGCTCCGACAGGCGTGGCGCTGTCGGCAGCTTGCGGGCGCGTCGCGCGGCTGCGGTAATCCCAGCTGGCGGCGCGCGTGCTGCTTGTGTCGAGGCGGGCGATCGCGGTCCAGCGGTCGAGGCTGTCTTCGGCGAGCGTCGCGCCGGCCTGGGTGAAGCGGAGGCGCGCGTGCGGGGCGTCGCGGAAGGCGGTGTTGTCGTCGGCGATCATCAGCGTGTGCGACCCGAGTGCCGCGTCCGTGTCGACCTGGTGCTCGAACCAGCAGAACAGGCCTTCTTCGGCGAGCAGGCGCTTGAAGAAGGCGAGGTCGCTTTCGCGGTACTGCGCGGTCATGCCGCGCCGCGGGTAGAGGGCGGGGTCGGCGAGCTGCCAGCGCCACGCGGGGACGAGGTGGCCCTGTCCGCGCCAGTCGGTGAGCAGTTCGTCGATGATGTCGACGACGCTCATGTCCTGGAAGAGATAGCTGTCCTGCGTATGGCCGAGGAAGCTCAGCCAGGGCTCGATCGTCAGCCGGTAGCGCGCGAAGCCGCCGTCGGCGCCGAGGCGGGCGGCGTGGGTGATGTGGCCGTGGAAGGGGCGGCGTTCGGTGCGCGAGGCGGATGTCAGGAGATCGACGCGCGCGGGCTGGCCGAGGAGCGTGGCGAGCGGCAGGTGGGCGTCGACGCTCAGCGCGGTGAGCGCGATGCGGAATCCGGCATGGTCGGCGAGCGGGCCGAGGGCCTCGTCGATGTCGGCCGTTTCGGCAAGCAGCACGTCGGGCCCGAGCGGCGTCGTCAGGGTGAGCAGGCGCGCGGTCTGGCGCCAGCCGGCGCCGCCGGCGATGAGGTCGGGAATGCTGGGCATGTGAGATCCGGGACGCACGCGTGCCGTCTCGGCATGGTTGCCGGAGAAGTCGAATAGCATATACGAAAAACATAATTGGCGGGCTCAGAAGGTCGGCCGCCGGGCTACCAGGTGCCCTTCGACAAGCTCGGGGCGAACGGCGTCAACTCTGTCGCTTTGCCGCGTCCTGCCTGCGCGGGATCGCACTGAGCGGGCAACACGGGGTCGAAGGCTCAGGGCGATGGCCTGCGGCGGGCCGGGCGGGGCGCTGGCGCCGCGAAAAATGTTGCTTACATTCTCCGGGCGCGTGTGCAGAATGGCGCTACGTGGGGCTTGGTGCGGAGGAGTGCGATGCGACTGCACGGGTTTCTGGCTGCGGCATTCGGTCTTTTCGGGTGGGCCGTGATTGCGTCCGGTGCGGGGGCGGCCGACGAGCGCGCGCTCAACGTCTACAACTGGAACGACTACATCGCGCGCGACACGATCCCCGCCTTCGAGAAGGCCACCGGCATCGCGGTGAAGTACGACCTGTACGACAGCAACGCGACGCTGCAGGGCAAGCTGCTGGCCGGGTCGAGCGGCTACGACGTCGTGTATCCGAGCGTCGAGTATGCGGGGCGGCAGATCCAGGCGGGCATCTTCCAGCCGCTGGACAAGGCGCGCCTGCCCAATTACTCCAACCTCGATCCGCTGATCCTGAAGGCAGTCGAGCGCGCGGACCCTGGCAACCGCTTCGTCGTGCCCTACATGTGGTACACGACCGGCGTCGCGATCAACGTCGACAGGGTCGAGAAGGCGCTCGGCGGCAAGCTGCCCGACAATGCGTGGGACCTGCTCTTCGATCCGGCCGTGACGGCGCGCCTGAAGGGCTGCGGCATTGCACTGATGGACGAGGCGAGCGACGTGATCCCGGCGGCGATGATCTACATCGGTGCCGACACGTCGAAGATGGCGCCGGCCGACATCCGTGCCGCGGTCGAGCGCATCCGTCCGGTGCGGCGCGACATCCGCGTGTTCAATTCGTCGCCGATCGACCTGATGGCCAAGGGCAGCGTGTGCGTCGCGATGATGTTCTCGGGCGACGCGCTGATCGCGGCGCGGCGCGCCAACGAGTCGCACACCGGGGCGAACGTCCGCTACCTGATCCCGAAGGCGGGGGCGATGATGTCGGTGGATGTGATGGCGATCCCGCGCGATGCGCCGCACGTCGCCAACGCACACGCGTGGATCAACACGATGCTGGATCCGAAGGTCGTGGCGCAGATTTCCAACGAGACCTATTACCTCAGCGCGAACAAGGCGGCGCTGCCGCTCACGGCGGCCGAGATCACCGGCA
Organism: Azoarcus sp. DN11; assembly: GCF_003628555.1. Lineage (NCBI taxonomy): Bacteria > Pseudomonadati > Pseudomonadota > Betaproteobacteria > Rhodocyclales > Zoogloeaceae > Azoarcus > Azoarcus sp. DN11. Next base: position 194,200 of record NZ_CP021731.1, read on the forward strand.
ATCCGGCGATCAACGTGCCCGAGGCGCTGAAGCGGCACCTGCAGGCGAAGCCGGTGCTGACGCAGGACGCCCAGCGCGAGCTCACGCAGGCGTTCAACCGCTTCAAGACCGCCAGGTAGCGGGACGATCGGGCCGGCCGCCGTGGCACAGGATAGCGACTCCGGATCCCGGCCGCGCCGGGACTACCTGCGCATCGAGGGCGTGACCAAGCGTTTCGACGACACGCTCGCGGTCGATGGCGTGTCGCTCGCGATCGCCGAGCGCGAGATCTTCGCGCTGCTGGGCAGTTCCGGCTGCGGCAAGACCACGCTGCTGCGCATGCTCGCGGGGCTGGAGACGCCCGACGCCGGCCGCATCGTGCTCGACGGCGAGGACGTTGCGGCGGTGCCCGCGTACCGGCGGCCGACGAACATGATGTTCCAGTCCTACGCGCTGTTTCCGCACCTGACGGTCGAGGCTAACGTCGCCTTCGGGCTGTGGCAGGAGCGGCCGCGGCTGGCGCGCGCCGAGGTCGCCGCGCGCGTCGCGGCGATGCTGGAGCTGGTGCAGATGCAGCGCTACGCGCGCCGCAAGCCGCACGAGCTCTCGGGCGGACAGCAGCAGCGCGTCGCGCTCGCGCGCAGCCTCGCGAAGGAACCCAAGCTGCTGCTGCTCGACGAGCCGCTCGCCGCGCTCGACAAGAAGATCCGCCAGCGCACGCAGCTCGAGCTCGTGAACCTGATCGAGCGCGTCGGCGTCACCTGCATCCTCGTCACGCACGACCAGGAGGAGGCGATGACGATGGCCGGACGCATCGGCGTGATGAACGAGGGGCGCCTGCTGCAGGTCGGCACGCCGGGCGAGATCTACGAGACGCCCAACTGCCGCTTCACCGCCGAATTCGTCGGCGAGACCAACCTGTTCCGCGGGCGGGTCGATGGCGCTGTGCTGCATTGCGAGGATTTTCCCGCGCCGATCCTACTGCCCGCCAATGCCGACCCGGACGACGGCGGGGAGGCCTGGCTGTCGGTGCGCCCCGAGCGCGTCGCGCTGAGCCGGCCGGGCGCCGCGCCCGCGGGCGCCGGCTGCAACGCCGCGGCGGGCGAGGTCGCCGAGATCGCCTACCTCGGCAGCCATTCCGTGTATCACGTGCGGCTGGCGAACGGCCGCATCGTGATCGCGAGCGTGCCGTCCGCGCATTGGCGCGACGCCGCGCCGCCGACCTGGGGCGACGCCGTGCACGTCGCGTGGTTCGCGCCCGACGGCGTGGTGCTGACGCGATGAAACGGGCGCGCTGCTTCCTCCTGCGCGGGCACTTCTGGGTCGGGCTGCTGCCCTGGGCGTGGATGCTGCTGTTCTTCGCGCTGCCCTTCGCGCTGATCCTCAAGGTGAGCCTGTCGACGCCCGAGCTCGCGGTGCCGCCCTATGTGTCGCCCTTCGTGGTGGAGCCGGGTGCGGTGCTGCCGCATTTCCGCCCGGACCTCGCTAGTTACCGCCGCCTGCACGACGAGCTGCTGGCGCTGGGGCAGGCCGGCGCGGACCTGCAATACCTCTCCGCGTGGGGCGGCTCGCTGCTGCTCGCGGCGCTGACGACGCTGCTGTGCCTGCTGATCGGCTATCCGTTCGCGTACCACATCGCACGCTCGCACGAGGCGGCGCGCAACACGCTGCTGATGCTGGTGATGCTGCCCTTCTGGACGTCCTTCCTGCTGCGCGTGTATGCGTGGATGTCGCTCCTCGACAGCAGCGAGCTGGGCCTCATCAACCGCCTGCTGCTCGGCGCGGGGCTGGTCGATGCGCCGCTGCAGCTCCTCTACAACCGCGGCGCGGTGCTGCTCGGCATGGTGTACAGCTACCTGCCCTTCATGGTGCTGCCGCTCTATGCGAACCTCGTGAAGCTCGACCAGCGCCTGCTCGAGGCGGCGGCCGACCTCGGCGCGAAGCCGTGGATGACCTTCCTGCGCGTGACCCTGCCGCTGTCGCGCCGCGGCATCGTCGCCGGCTCGATGCTGGTGTTCATCCCGGCGGTGGGCGAGTTCGTGATCCCGGACCTGCTGGGCGGCGGCGACGTGCTGATGATCGGCCGCAAGATCTGGGACGACTTCGGCCCTAACCAGGACTGGCCGATGGCTGCGGCGGTGGCCGTGACGATGGTGCTGGTGCTGATCGTGCCGATCGCGCTGCTGCATCGTCACGGGCGCGCCAACGGCAACGGGGCGCAGCGATGAACGCGCGCTCCCGCCCCGGCGCGACGGCCTGGCTCGTCGTCGTGTACGCCTTCCTGTACCTGCCGATCCTGTGCCTGGTCGTGTTTTCCTTCACCGCGGGCGAGATCACCACCGAGCTCGACGGCTTCTCGCTGCGCTGGTACGCGGAGCTGCTGCGTGACGAGGAGCTGATCGCTGCCGTGCTGCTGTCGCTGCGCGTCGGCGCGTTCGCGGCGACGGCGGCGGTGATCGTCGGCAGCGCGGCGGCCTTCGTGCTCGCGCGCTGCGGGCGCTATCCGGGCAGTGCCGCCTTCGCCGGCATGACGACCGCGCCGATGGTGATGCCCGAAGTCGTGATCGGCCTGTCGCTGGTGCTGTTGTTCACCCATCCGGTCTTCGCCTTCCTCGGCGGGCGCGGAGTCGCGGCGATCTGGGCGGCGCACACGACGCTGTGCACGGCCTACGTGACCGTGCTGGTGCAGTCGCGCCTGCGCGAGATGGACCGCGCGCTCGAAGAGGCGGCGCTCGATCTTGGCTGCCCGCCCCTCAAGGTCTTCTTCGTCATCACGGTGCCGGTGATCGCGCCGGCGCTCGCGGCCGGCTGGCTGCTCGCGTTCACGCTGTCGATGGACGACTTCGTGCTCGCGGCGATGCTCTCCGACCCCGGCAGCACGACGCTGCCGGTGCTCGTGTTCGCACGCCTGCACCACGGCCTCAAGCCGGAGATCAACGCGCTCGCGACGGTGATCGTCGCGGTCGTGTCGCTCGCGGTCGTCATCGCCAACCGGGTCATGCTGTCGGCACAGCAGAAACGCATGGCCGCGACGCAGCATGCGGCAGGAATTTCACCTGCGGTGGGACAGCCGTTACACTGAGGGATCCCGACATTCGGAGTGAATGGATTGCGCATCCCTGAGACCGCCGCGACCGAGGAAGACGAACAGGCGGTGCAGGCGACCGTCGCCGTGCTCGCGGACCACGAGGCGGCGCACGATCGCCCCGCCAGCCTGCCGGCGATGTACCGCGCGCTGTGGCAGCACGCGGACGGGGTGCGCCACCTGATCTTCGGCGCCTTCGGGCTGCTGCTCGCGTCGCAGCTCTTCAAGCTCGCCGTGCCGTGGTTCGCCGGCAACGCGATCAACGCGATCCAGAAAGGCGGCATCGAGGCCTTGTCCAGCGCCGGGCGCTGGCTGATCCTGCTGTTCACGGCCATCGTCGCGACCTGGCTGCTGCACGGCCCGGGCCGCATCCTCGAGCGCAACGTCGCGCTGCGCGTGCGCGAACGCCTGTCGGCGCTGCTGGTCGGGCGCCTGATGCGCGCGCCCCTGGCGTGGCACGAGCGCCACCATTCGGGCGAGATCACGCATCGCGTGCAGCAGAGCACGGGCGCCCTGTACGACTTCGCGCAGAGCCAGTTCATCTACCTGCAGAACACCGTGCAGCTGATCGGCCCCATCGTCGCGCTGTGGCTGATCTCCTCGCTCGTCGGCAGCGTCGCGGTGATCGGCTACGGCCTCATCGCGCTGATGATCACGCGCTTCGACCGCGTGATGATGAAGATCGCCGTCGACACCAACCGCGCCGAGCGCGCCTGGTCGGCGACGATGGTCGACGTGCTCGGCAACGTGCTGTCGGTGCTCGCGCTGCGCCGTGCCGACGGCGTCGCGCGGCTGATCGCGGCGCGGCTGGAGGCGATGGCGGGGCCGTTGAAGCGCAGCATCGTCATCAACGAGGGGAAGTGGGCGGCGGTGGACCTCCTCGCGAGCCTGCTGTGGTGCATCCTGGTCGCCGTGTACGCCGCGCAGGCGGCGGGGCTGATCGGTGCCGGGGCCGCCGCGGGCGTCGCGAGCGGCATCGCGCTGGGCAAGGTGTTCATGGTGTACGAATACTCGCAGCAGGCCGGCGGGGTGATCACCGCGATCGCGTCGCACTTCCAGTCGCTGTCGCGCCAGCGTGCCGACTTCGCCTCGGCGCGGCCGGTGTTCGCCGCACGCGAGGCCGCCGAGCCGGCGCGCTGTTCGGCCGAAGGCGAGCCGTGGCGGCACATGACGGTCACCGACCTGCGCTTCGCGCACGCCGGCAGCGACCGTGCGGGCGCCGCGATCGACATCCCGCACCTGGAACTCGAACGCGGCCGCCGCTACGCGCTGGTCGGCCCCAGCGGCGCGGGCAAGAGCACGCTGCTGCGCCTGCTGGCGGGGCTGGACACGCCCGTCGAGGCGGTCGTGAGCTTCGACGCGATCCCCGCGCCGGAGACGGCCTCGATCCTGCGCGGCATCGCGACGCTGATCCCGCAGCAGGCCGAGATGTTCGACGGCACGGTCGCCGAGAACCTGCTGCTGGGCGGCACGGCCAGTCCCGACAGCATCAGCGCGGCGCTGCGGGCGACCTGCGCGGATGCCTTCGTCGAGGGCCTGCACGGCGGGCTGGCGGCGCGCGTTGTCGAAGGCGGCGCGAACTGGTCCGGCGGCCAGCGCCAGCGCCTCGCGCTCGCCCGCGGCGTGCTCGCCGCCGACGGCAGCTCGCTGGTGCTGCTCGACGAGCCGACCAGCGCGCTCGACCCGGAAACCGAGGCGCGCGTGTACCAGGGCATCTTCGACCACTTCGCCGACGCGGTCCTCGTCTCGTCGGTGCATCGCCTGCACCTGCTCGACCGCTTCGACGGCGTGATCCTGATGCAGGACGGACGCATCGAGGCGATGGGGACGGCGTGGGAGCTTGCGCAGGCGTCGCCGCTGTTCCGCGAGATGCTCGCGGCGCAGGGCGGCGTGCGCGCCTGAAGCGGCAAATGGCTGTGTCGGGGCGTCTGCCAACGCGGCGCTGAAACGAAGGTGTGCGACGGTTCCGGTGCTTGTGGCCTGCCGCCGCTGTTCAAATCGGGGCTGAGGCGACGTCGGGGAGGAATCCGGCCGGAGCTGCCGAGCACACCTATGAGCGATGGCTCGGCAGCGTCAGCTTTCCGGTGCGAGGCGCCTGAACTCCCGGATGCGGCCATTATCTGACGCTCACTGGCCGCGCAGGGCCGCCGTTCGAGCGACTACTCTGCGTGGAGAGTAGTCCGACGGCCGGGCAGACATTGCTTTTGCCTTTCATAACCGATTTGCAAGTGCATCACGTCGATAGTGGAATGACCAAACATGCGCTCGGCGTGTAGCCTTGATCGGTCGTTTTATTTTTTCCTTAAATAATGAACGTCAGCGTCCTCCACGCACTCCTTGCGGCAGCCCTGTTCGGCGCAAGCACCCCGTTTGCAAAACTCTTGACCGGTGGGTTACCGCCGTTGCTGATCGCGGGGCTCCTCTACCTCGGCAGCGGCGTCGGCCTCACCATCGTCAGACTGGCACGCGACCGCGGGTGGGCACCGTCCGGCCTGTTGCCGTCGGAATGGCCGTGGTTTGCGGGCGCCATTCTGTTCGGCGGCGTGCTCGGACCGATGGCTTTACTCTTTGGGCTCACCTACACGGTCGCCTCGACCGCGTCGCTGCTGCTCAACCTCGAAGCCGTTCTGACGGCCGCCATTGCGTGGGTGGTGTTCAAGGAGAACGCCGATCGGCGCATCGTGCTAGGCATGGTCGCAATCGTCGCCGGCGGGTTGGTATTGGCGTGGCCTGCAGACGACGGTGGCGCCTCTCGCTGGATCGGCCCGGTTGCCGTAGCGGCGGCCTGCCTGTGCTGGGCGATCGACAACAATCTGACGCGCAACGTGTCCGCGTCCGACGCCTTCTTCATTGCGGGCATCAAGGGTCTGACGGCGGGTAGCGTCAATACGGTGCTCGCGTTTATCCTCGGCGCGGCCTGGCCCGATGGCGGGATTGTCCTCGGGGCGATGACCGTAGGGTTGCTCGGCTATGGGATCAGCCTGGTGCTCTTCGTGCTCGCGCTGCGCGGCTTGGGGACGGCGCGCACGGGCGCCTATTTTTCCGTCGCCCCCTTTATCGGGGCGGCGGTGTCGTTGGCCTTGCTCGGCGAGACGACGTCACTGGCGTTCTGGCTGGCGGCCGCCCTGATGGGCATCGGGGTGTGGTTGCATCTCACGGAGAAGCACGAACACGTCCACTGGCACGAACCGATGGAGCATACCCATCGGCACATCCACGACGAGCATCATCAGCACTTACACGATTTCCAGTGGGATCCGTCGAAGCCGCACACCCACCGGCATCGACACGCGGCGATGAAGCATAAGCACCCGCATTTCCCGGACATTCACCACCGGCACTCGCATTGATTGCGTGGCGAGTGCGTCTAGAGCAGGGCGTTGCAGTCAGCGATGACGGAGAGAGTGCGCTGTAACAGACGTTTCTTTTTTTGAAATACACAATGTTTAGATGTAGTATGTGATTCATACAGGAAATCACTTATTACATCATGAACTGGCTACTCCTTATTGCAACCCTTCCTGGACAGGCCGGGAGCCTGCGCCTTCGATTCTGGCGCCATCTCAAAGGAGTCGGAGCGGCGAACTTGCGCGATGGCGTCTACCTGTTGCCTGCACAGGAGCCCGCGCGGCCAGGGCTGGCAGCTTTATGCGATGAATTGATCGCCGCAGGAGGTAGCGCCTGGCTGTTGGATGTGCCGGGCCAGTCTCCGGACGTGGAGCAGGCTTGGCGAGCCTTGTTCGATCGCAGCGACGCCTATCGGGAATGGCGGGCGGCGCTGGCTACGGTGCAGGACGGGCTGACCGAAACGGCGGAAACGGACGCCCGTCGTCAGATGCGGCAGTTACGCAAGGATCTCGAAGCCATTGCGGCGACCGATTTTTTCCCGGACCAGCAGCTCGACATCTCACGCCGGACGCTCGCCGACGCCGAGCGGCGATTGACCCGCCAGTTCTCCCCCGACGAGCCTGAAGCATTTGGGGGCGCCGTACCTCGACTGGAGCTGTCTGACTACCAAGGCCGCCGATGGGCGACGCGTGCACACCTTTGGGTGGACCGAGTGGCCTCCGCATGGCTGATCCGGCGCTTCATCGATCGCGATGCCCGCTTCGTTTGGCTTGAGGATGTCCGCGCATGCCCGGCCGATGCACTGGGTTTCGACTTCGATGGCGCAGCGTTCACGCACGTCGGCGACCTCGTGACCTTCGAGACTCTGCTGGCGAGCTTCGGTCTGGACGCGGATCCAGGCTTGTTTCGCCTTGGAGCCTTGGTACATGCCCTGGATGTCGGCGACGGCTTCGCGCCGGAAGGTCAGGGCTTCGAGGCCATTCTTGAGGGCGCACGCCAGCGCCACACCGATGACAACAAGCTGCTGGAAGAAATCGGCCCCGTCCTCGATTCCCTCCATGCCTACTTCGCACAGACGAAGTGACCCGCTTTCCCCAAATCTGCCAAGCGAGGTTTCTATGACCGCACCATCCACGCACCCCAGCTATACGCTGTGGCAAATCGTCCTCTACATGCTGCGCCTCGGCTCGCTGGGTTTTGGCGGGCCCGTTGCGCTGGTCGGCTACATGCATCGTGACCTCGTCGAGCAACGCGGCTGGATCAGCGAATCGGACTACAAGGAAGGCATCGCGCTCGCGCAGATGGCACCCGGTCCGCTTGCCGCACAGCTCGCCATCTACCTCGGCTACGTCCACTACCGCCTCCTTGGGGCAACGCTGGTGGGCATCGCCTTCGTCGTGCCGTCGTTCCTGATGGTGGTGGCCTTGGGCTGGGCCTACGTCGCCTTCGGCGGGCTGCAATGGATGCAGTCGGTCTTTTACGGGGTCGGTGCGGCAGTCATCGGCATCATCGCGATCAGCGCGTTCAAGCTGACGAAGAAGAGTGTCGGCCAGGACAAACTTCTGTGGGCGATCTTTCTGACGCTCGCGGCCGTCACCGTCATTACGGAATCCGAGGTTGCCTGGCTGTTCATTGCCGCGGGTGTCCTCGTCTGGTTCTGGCGCGCGCCGCCGGAATGGCTCAAGAAGGGTGGGGTGGCCGCGGCTCTTTCGGCGCAATTGCCACCCGCCGCCGGTCTAGCCACGTCCTTCGATCCGGCGCTCCTGACCCAGATCGGGCTTTTCTTCGCCAAGGCAGGTGCTTTCGTTTTTGGTTCCGGCCTCGCCATCGTGCCCTTCCTCTACGGGGGCGTCGTCACGGAGTATCACTGGCTCAACGACAAGCAGTTCGTGGATGCGGTCGCCGTCGCGATGATCACGCCGGGGCCGGTGGTGATCACCGTCGGCTTTATCGGCTATCTGGTGGCCGGGCTGCCCGGTGCCAGCGTCGCGGCGCTGGCGACCTTCCTGCCATGCTATCTCTTCACCGTCATCCCGGCGCCGTACTTCAAGAAGTACGGCAAGCGGCCCGGTGTTGTCGCGTTCGTCGATGGCATCACGGCCGCGGCAGTCGGGGCCATCACGGGTTCGGTCATCGTCATCGCCCAGCGGTCGATCACGGACCTGCCCACGGCCTTGCTGGCGGTGTCGGCGACGGCTGTCCTATGGAAGTTCAAGAAGCTTCAGGAACCCGTCGTCGTGATCGTCGCGGCGGCTCTCGGTCTTGCCCTGTATCCCCTGATGCATCCCTGAGTTGGAGGAGCCATCATTCCCTATGCACGGATGCCGCTGTCGTGCGACCCGACGAAGCTGTCAGGCTTGTCCGTGCTGAAGAATGTTCTCTGGCTGCTGGCTGCCCTGGGCTTCGCTAGCACGGCTAGTGCTGGACAGGAGGGGGCAGGTTGGCGCGCCGTCAGCGGCAAGGCGCTGCAGGCGCTCTTTGCCGACCAGGACCTGGGTGACGGCGTGCATTACGCCGATCAATTCCATCGCGACGGCCTGCTCACCGGCATGAACATGGGGAAGCCCGCCCGGGGCACCTGGAAAGTGACTGGGAAATACCTGTGCTACACCTGGAGCCGGCGCGGCAGTGAGGAAGAGTGCTACGAGGTCCGGCTGCGCGGCCATGAGGTCCGGATGTTCCGGGATGGCTACGAAGCCTTTTCAGGGACCTTGACCCCCATTCAATCCCTTCCATCGAAGGAGTGACCCCATGAAATGGATTACCCGCGAGCGCCCGAAAATCGACCGCATCGCCTGCCCTTGGCTGATTGCTCGCTTCATCGACGAGAGCCCGGAGTTTCTCTACGTGCCGTCGGGCGAGGTAATGAAGATCGCCGCCGAGACCGGGTCCATTCCCTATGACGTATCCGGGGTGGAGTTGGGCCACCATGGCGACCAGTGCAGCTTCGACGCTTTCATCGCCAAGTACGAACTGGCCGATCCGCCCCTGCAGAAGCTGGCGACTATTGTCCGCGCCGCCGACACCGGTCGGCCCGACTTGGCCAAGGAAGCGGCCGGGCTCCTGGCCATCTCGAAGGGATTGTCCCTCAATTTCGAGGACGACCACGAGATGCTCAAATACGGCATGGTGATCTACGACGCCCTCTATGCCTGCTGTGCGGAAATTCGCTGACGCGAAACAGGGTTTCTGTTGCTCCTGGTCGCCAATGCGCTGCTCGCTAACGGCGTCGAACGCATGGTTGCGCAGGAGTGCTTGCCGCCGTTGCTCGCTCCGGCCTGGGACCCTTCCGTCATCCTCGCCGACGGGCAGAGCATCGGACGCTTCCGTGCCGATTTTCACGTTTATCGAGCACGACCTCCCGGCGTTCTCCTGGCTGCCAGCCTTGCATTCCGGTGCTATGCGCTGTGGCGACTCTGCAGTCCGCAAACCGATGGGGCATCGGATACGCAATCCTGACGAGAAATTCAGAAACTCTTCAGTGGAGTCAGGATTACAGCCTCTCTAGCATATCTCCTGTCCAATCTTTCCATTCCGTCATGCGCATCCTGATCGTCGAAGACGAACTCAAATTAGCCGAGGCCCTCAAGCAGGGGCTCGAGGCCGAGCATTACGAAGTGAAATTGGCCTGCAGCGGCGAAGAGGGGTTCTTCCTCGTCAACACGGAAGTCTTTGACTTGATGCTTCTCGACCTGATGTTGCCGGGGAGAGACGGCTTCGAGGCGCTGGCCGCCTTGCGCGGGCGGGGCCTGCAAACCCCTGCATTGATCATCTCAGCAAGGGATGCCGTTGAGGATCGCATACGCGCGCTGGACAGCGGCGCCGACGACTACCTCGTCAAGCCGTTCGCGTTTCCGGAACTCCTCGCCAGGATCCGCGCCTTGATCCGCCGCGGACGGGCCGACGAGATTCTTCGCCTGCGAGTGGCCGATCTGGAAATCGACTTGCTTACGCGCAGAGTCACTCGCGGCGACCAACTTCTCGATTTGACGGGCCGCGAATTCGAACTCCTCGAATACCTGCTGCGCCACGAAGGGCAGATCGTCTCCCGCGAAATGCTGGCGCGGGACGTTTGGAACGAGGTCCAGCGGGCCACACCGCTGGACAACGTAATCGACGTCCATATCGCCCGCCTGCGCAAGAAGGTGGACGGCACCTCAGCGGCCAAGCTGATCCACACGCTGCGCGGAGTCGGATTCACGGTGCGCGAGACGACACCGGGCGGATTGGACGTCTGACCGGACATGGAGGCGGCCGAGGGGTGACGAACTAGCGTTATTGTTGTTCTTAGGGAGAATGCATAATGAATATGACAGAAATAGCACGGAAAACAATCCGTTGGGGCAGGGCGATAGCGGTATTCGGGTTGGCCGGGCTGGCCCATCTTGCAATGGCGCAAACGACGCTGACGCCGACGGAAACGTTCTCGGCGGCGCGAGAGGCCCACCGCGTCGAATCGGGGCAGAAGTTCTTCGGCGACGCCAAGTATGCCGGCAGCGATAGCTGCAAGTCCTGCCACGAGAAGCAGTACGGCGAGTGGAAGAACACCTGGCATTCCAAGATGCAACGCCTGGCGACGCCCGACGTCGTCGTCGGCGATTTCAACAACCGCATCGTCACCTACAAGGACGTGGCGATCAAGGACAAGGACGGCCATCCGGCCAAGGATAAGGACGGCAAGGAGATCAAGCTCACCTTCCAGGTCCGCGCCCACCGCGAGGGAGACAAGTTCTTCTTCACGGTGCTCGACCAGGACAATCCCGCCAACAACCAGACCTACGAGATTTACAAGGCACTGGGCGGCAAGTGGGACCAGCAATATGAAATCAAGGTTGGCGACAACTTGTTGCCGGGCATCCTGCGCTGGTCGGTGGCCAACAACGGCTGGATCGTCAACTCCTACCGCCCCGATGAATGGGTGATCGCCGACGGCACGCCCGACGGCCGCCCCCGCAAGCCGGAGGAACTGCCCAAGAATCGCTTCGCCGAAGCCAAGTGTTCGGGCTGTCATACCACCGGCAACGACTTCTATAAGGATGAGGCGGGTGTCTGGAAGGCCAAGCCCAATGGCACGAGCGAGATGGCCGTCGCCTGCGAGCGCTGCCATGGCCCGGCGAGCAAGCACGTCGCCGAGGCGGAGGAGGCCAAGGCGGCCGGCAAGAAGCTCGCGCCCGAGGCGACCACCATCGTGCATCCGCTCAAGGATCTCAACAGCCTTCAGCAGCTCGAAATGTGCGCCCAATGCCATGGGCGCCACAGCAACAAGGAAATTCCCGACATCAACTTCCAACTGGGCTTTCGCCCCGGCGATGTGGACATGACGACCCGCGCGCGCTTCTGGAACTATTCGAGCACCCCCAAGCACTCGGAGAACCATTATTTCTGGGTCAACGACTGGGCCGCGCGCAACCGCCAACAGTGGCAGGACTTCACCAAGAGCAAGCACTTCAGCAAGGCTGGCATGAGTTGCCTGACTTGCCATACCTTCCACGGCGAATGGGAGAACGCGCAGCTGCGAATGAAGCCCGAACAGCTTTGCGTGTCCTGCCATGCCAGCGGCGGCTATGCGAAGCGGCCCAACGCCGAGATGTTCAAGGACAGTCCGATGGAGAAGGCCGGTGTGCAGTGCGTCGACTGCCACATGCCGAAGATCGGCTACCGCTCCGACAAGACCGCGACCAAGCCGCATCCCTGGGATGTCACCGCGCACACTTTCATGGTGGCAAAGCCGGAGTTGGAACTGCGCCAGGAAATCCGCAGCAGTTGCACGAGTTGCCACGTCGAAGGCAATAAATTGGCTTCAGGCGCTCAGGCCCCTGCTTTCGACATCAATACGCTCGACGTCGTGCTCAAGCAGAAGCAGTCCATGACGCGCGCCGAGATCGATGCCGTGGAGGCCGTGTTGACCAAGGCCGAGCAAGGCAAGTCGGCGGAGGCCAAGAAGCTCATGGCGGACGCCCGCGGCAAGCTGAACTTCGTTTTGCTCGATGGCAGCATGGGGTTCCATAACCAGGAGAAAGCCATGAACTACATCGCCGAGGCGCGTAAGTTGGCCGAGAAGGCCGTCAAGAGCAAATAAGCGTTTCCTGCAACCGACAAGAGGGGAGAGTTTCTCTTCCCCCTTTTCGCAGTAAGAGTCTCTACCCATGACTTTCAAAACCATCCTGTTCCCTATCATATCCGGCTGCGTCGTCACGGTCGTATCGCTCCCTGCCGTAGCCGGCGAGCCTGTGTTCGGTGAGCCGACGCTGTACGGGCGGATCAACGCCACCGTCGAACGGGCAAGAATCGGCGGCAGCGGCGCCGATACCGATCTCGTGGACAACGGTTCCCGCCTCGGCATGCGTGCCGGCAAGGTGCTTTCCGACGAGACATCGGTGATGATTCAGCTTGAAGGACGTATCCGGCCGGAAGATGATCACGCGGGATGGATACTCAAGACCCGTGACAATTGGGTCGGCATCAAGAATGAGACGCTGGGAACGTTGCGCCTCGGCAAGATGGAAGGCCCTCTCTATCATGCCACGTATGATGAAATCAGCATGCACAACCACGACAGCGGCCGATCCTCCGACAAGCTTCTTTGGGAGGATGCGACGGGGGGGCGGATGACCAAATCCGTGTACTACAGTGCTCCCTTCTCCGGGCCGGTCAAGGTCGAGGTGCTGCACGCCTTCCTGGACAAGGACAACGGCAAGCCGCACGCCTCGAATCCGCGTCATGACGAGTTCGCGGTGACCTACGAGTACGGCGAGTCGTGGATCGCCGGCGGGTACGCCGAAAGCCGGGATCTGGACGTCAACAAGGCATGGACGATCGGCGCCGCCACAACAATCCAAGGGATCGTCCTTGCCGGCGTGGTCGAGAGGGCGGCGAGCCTTCCCGAGGGCGGGTCGTCCTCGCATCGCAACTATGCGCGGGTCGCAGTGAAATATCCGTTCGGCAAGCATGAGCTTCACGTCAATTACGGCGTTGCCGGCAATTGGTCCGGCCGCCCCGATAGTGGCGCCACGCAAAGCACCCTCGGCTACAACTACAACCTGACCGAGAAAACCAAGATCTACGGGTTCGTCACCCGGATCAAGAACGATGCCAACGCTTCTTACAGCTTCCTTGAGCATACCCCGACGGGAGCGTCCAACACCTCTTTGGCGCTGGGAGTTCGCCATAATTTCTGAAGACTCTATGAAATCCGAAAAAGGCGTGTCGCCGGCATGGCGGTGGGCCGCGCTAAGTATCCGCGCGCGGCTGTCGATGAGCTATGCCGCGGCATTGGGCATGATGCTCGTTATTTATGCGGCTTTCGTCTACACGACGGTGCGAGAGCGCTTCGGCGTCGAGATCGACCATCGCCTCGATCAGGAGGTCGAGATCGCCGAGCAAGCGCTGGTGCGAGATGCTACCGGGCAACTGTCCTGGCGAATGCCCGGAGAGCGGGTCGACGGTTACGTGACCTTAGCCAACATGCTGTGGGTCGACGTACATCTAACCGACGGGACTTTGGTTTATCGCCTAACCGGCGGTTACGCGAAGAACCGAAATCCGGAGGCCCTGCCCTTCGGTAGGCGAGCGCCCGGCTTTTTCTCGACCCGACTCAGCAGCGGTGTGTCGCTTCGGGTGTTGCAGCGGGAGGTCGAGGTGGACGGGATTCGCGCCGTCATTCGCGCGGCATTTCCCGAGGAGCAGATCGAGCGGGAATTGGCTTCCTTGCTTTGGGTGCTCGCCGTCGGCCTGCCGCTTGCCATCGGGGCTGCCGGAATTGCCGGCTACTGGCTGGCAGGTAGGGCGCTGGCGCCTGTCTCGAAAATGACTGATGAGGCACAGTCCATCACCGCTGACCGTTTGCACGCCCGTCTGCCCATCGCCAACCCCAACGACGAACTGGGCCGCCTCGGTACCACCTTCAACGATCTGTTTGCCCGGCTCGAAGGATCCTTCGAGCAACTGCGCCGATTCACCTCCGACGCCTCCCACGAGTTGAGGACCCCGCTGACGGTTATCCGCAGTGTCGGCGAGGTCGCGCTGCGCGAGCGCCACGACGAAGCCGGCTACCGTGAAATCATCGGGGCCATGTTGGAAGAGTCGGATCGACTGGCCCAGTTGGTGCAAAGCCTGCTAACCCTGGCCAGGGCGGACGGCGGACGCATTCCATTGAATCCCGCGCCGTTCGATCTGGCGGAACTGGGCGAGGAAACGGCCAGTCATCTTCAGATTCTCGCCGAGGAGAAATCTCAGCAACTCCTCTTCGATAATCGCGCCGGACAGCTGCCGGTCATGGGGGATCGAAGCGTCATGCGGCAGGCAGTGCTCAACGTTCTGGACAATGCCATCAAGTACAGTCCGGAAAAGGGACCTATCAGGGTCGTGGCGCGCTGCGATAACGGCAGGGCGATTCTTGAGATTGAGGACAGCGGGCCGGGAATCGCCCTAGAGCATCGCGCCAAGGTCTTCGATCGGTTTTACCGCATCGACTCTGGGCGCAGCCGCAAGGAAGGCGGATTCGGGCTCGGCCTGGCCATCGCACGTTGGGCCGTCGAGGCCAATGGGGGAAGAATCGTTGTCCAGCGGGGGGATCCCGGCGGGAGCGTGTTCAGAATGACGCTGCCCCTTTCGAAACAAGCGGACTGAGTCGATGCAAGGCGAAATTAGCGCCCTTCCTCCTCCGAGTGTGCTGGCGGTCGCAGGATTGTCCCGACGGTTCGGTGACTATCAGGCGCTTGTCCAAGCCGATTTCGAGGTCTATCCCGGCGAAATTCTGGGAATCATCGGGCCGAACGGGGCAGGCAAGACAACACTGATGGAATGCCTGGCGGGATTGCAGCCCGCCGATGCCGGCGAGGTGACGTTCCGTGGGCGTCGGCTTGCGCCCGGCAGGCGCAAGGAGGCAATGTTCTACCTGCCGGACGGGATTACCCCTTGGGCGGAACAACCCGTCTGCCGAATCACTGGTTTCTTTCGCGAGATGTTCGGCCGAAGCCTGGCCGATGAGAGGCTTGCGATCGACCGCCTGGCATTGGGTCCCGTCCTGGGGAAAGCGACGTCCGCCTTGTCCAAGGGGTATCGGCGGCGCTTGCTGCTCGCCCTGGCTCTGCTGACGCCGCATCCCGTCTTGATTCTGGATGAGCCCTTCGATGGCTTCGACTTGCGCCAGACCCTTGGGGTCATGGCTCTGTTGCGGGAAATCGCCGCAGAAAAGCGGACACTGATTCTCTCGATCCATCAACTCAATGATGCCGAACGCATCTGCGACCGGCTGTTGCTGCTGGATGCCGGGCGGGTTCTCGGATGCGGAACCCTGGCCGAGTTGCGCCAGCAGGCCGATCTGTCCCACGGCTCCCTGGAGGAGGTGTTCCTTGCGCTTACCTGATCGTTTGCGGATAGCGCGGGTTCTGCTGCGGCATGAAATTCGTGGCGTCCTCGCCTCCAAGGCACTGTGGGCGATGCTGTTGGTGCTTTCCCCGCTGGTTGGCTACAGTTTCATTCAAGCGGTTTCTCTGTTCGGCGAGGCCAGCAAGTCAGCCTTGGAGTTTCCCGAATTGCGGCGCGGCATGACGCCCCTGGATGGCATTCTCGTGCCGACCCTGGGATCGCTCTATATGGCGATAACCCTACTGTTCCCTTTCGTCGCCATCCGTGTCGTCGGCCAGGACAAGCAATCCGGGGCCGCCAAACTGGCCGAGCAGTACCCGGTAGGCATGGGAACCTTGCTAACCGTCAAAACGCTGGCCGTCGGCGTTGCCTGGTGCCTTGCCATGATTCCCGCCTTGTCGGCCACGGCGATCTGGGGTGTCGCGGGAGGGCACACCCATTTGCCGGAACTGACCAACCTCCTGCTGGGGCATGCGCTGTACGGTTTTGCCGTCACCGGCATCGCTTTCTTTGCGGCGGCGGTCGCAGATTCTGTGGCGACCGCCGCGATTGTCGCCCTGGCCTTTACACTGGGATTCTGGGTGTTGGACTTCGCCGCCGGCAGCAGCCAGCTGGACTGGGTGCAGACGGCTTCGCGCCTTTCATTGACCGCACTATTGCGGCAGTTCGAGCATGGCTTGTTCGGGTTGCCCCAGGTACTGGAAACCATCCTGCTGGGCCTCTCGCTGATCGTGGCGGCGGGGCTTTGGCTCTCCTGCGGTCGCCGCCTATCCCGAAAAATCGGTGGCAGCCTGTGCGTTGCTGCCGCCGCTGGATTGTTGCTGGCGGCTTCCGGCCACGCAGGCTTCTATCGCGATTTCAGCGAGGATCGTCGCAACAGCTTCGGCGCAGCGGAGGAGGCGGCGCTGGCCCGCATGCCGCAGCGCTTGATCATTACGCTGAATCTTTCCCCGGACGATAGCCGTCTGAAGGATATCGAGACCAACGTGCTGAGCAAGTTGAGGCGGCAGGTGCCGGGGCTGGAAGTCGGTTTCGGCGATGCCGGGAGAGTCGGGCTGTTCGGTTCTTCGGGCGACCAACGCTACGGGCTGATCATCTACGAATATGCGGGCAAGCGGATGGAAAGCCGTTCCAGCGATCCGCGCGAAATCTTGTCGATCATCCATGGCTTGGCCGACGTCACGGTACAGTCGGAGGATGCGACACCCTACCCAGGCTATCCGCTAGTGGCGGATGTCGCCTGGTCGGGTTACTGGTTTTATTGCGGTTTCCCCCTGCTGACACTCATATTCTGGCGCTTCTCGCGGATGACGCCAAGGCATGACATTGGAAAGGAGAAGAGATGAATTCGGCCAATCTGTTTAGGTCACTGATATGCGGCGTCACACTGGTCGCGATCTTGCCGGCCGCGGCCGCGGCGGCGACGGAGATGAAAATCGACTTTTCGACGGAGAAGGTCGGCGCCGAACCCACCAGCTTTGTTGCCACCGTTGGCAACTGGGCCATTGCAAAGGACGGAGACAACGTTGTGCTGGCCGTCGAGGGCTCGACGTGGTCGCGCAACCAGCCCACGGCGGGAATCGCCGACAAGGCCAGGGCGCTGTATGGCGAGCGCTACGCCGAATTTCTCGATAATGTGAAATCCTACGCGTACTACCCGTTGGCCGTCGCCAAGGATGTGGAAGATTTCCGCGAGGGAGAGATCAGTTTCCGTTTCAAGGGGATCAGCGGTCGCATCGACCAAGGGGCGGGTATCGCCTTCAACCTTAAACCCAACGGCGACTATCTGATTCTGCGTGCCAACTGCCTGGAAGATAACCTGGTCCTGTTCAAGTACGAGCGCGGCAATCGCAGCGCGGTCAAATGGATTCGGAACACGCCGACGCCCTCGAAGCAGTGGCATGACTTGCGTCTGGTTGTTCAGGGAAAGAACGTCAAAGGCTACCTTGACGGCAAGCTGTATCTCGAACACACGCTTTCCGAACCTGTCTCCGGCCGAGTTGGCGTCTGGTCGAAAGCGGACAGCGTCGTGTATTTCGACGACTTCCGCGTCGAAACCGCGAAAACACAGTGATCAGGGCGCGCCCTTTGAACTGCCTGGGTCAAAGATTAACCTCTCGTCAGCGTCTAGCGACGACCAGCACTGGCTGGAGTTTCAATACCGGCCATGCGCTCAATGCCGCCACAACACACACCAGCAGGAAGTTGTGTGCGTCCAGTTGTGCAATTTGGGGCCGACGTCCTGTCGCTGGGTGATTACGCCGAATGACTGCCAGACTCAGTTACCTGCCGTTGGAAACCCAAAGCGCCGAACGGCAGGTGTGGGTCGGTGGCGGCCGGCCGAACCTCGCGGGAACTGCCGATCGCTCCGGCGGGCCGGATCAACTGCCCGAGCCCGCGTCCGCACTCCGCGCCCCGGTCAGGACCAGCCGGCCATCCTTGACGGGAATGCGCTCACCGGGTTCGTGGTCCATGCGCACGTGGCCGAGCTGCTCGCCGAGCCGGTATTTGACGTCATAGCCGATCACCCGTTCGCTGGTGTCCGTCACCGTCTTGCACCGGGTTTCGGTGGTGCTGTAGGTGTCGTTGGCCTGCATGTTCTCCTGGACCTTCTTGCCCGCATAACCGCCGGCGGCCGCGCCGGCGAGGGTGGCGACCTTCTTGCCGGAGCCTGCGCCGATCTGGTTGCCCAGCAGCCCGCCGGCCAGCGCACCGACCACCGTGCCGGCGATCTGGTGCTGGTCCTTGACCGGGGCGCGATGATTCACCACGACGTCCTTGCACACTTCGCGCGGCGTCTTGACCGCTTCCTTGAGCGGCTGCACGGCGACCACCTCGGCGTACTTCGGTCCGTGGTCGACCAGGTTGTAGGTGGCGACGGCACCCCCGGCGGTGACGCCCAGCGCCCCCAGCCCGATGCCCAGCATCATCGATTTATCCATAGGTTCTCAGTGGTTCCCGAATCTGGTGCGAAGAACTCGCGGTAACCGATTCTACTTCCGCGTCCGCTGCCGGTTCGGGTGGGGAAACAAAGAGATACCCAAACGTCGTTCGGAAATGTAACCGGGGACGAAATCGAGGTCGGGAAAGGCCGCGGCCGCCGCACCGGCGGCGATCGTCTGCCGGACGGGCAGGGGCGCCGTCGTTGCGAAGGGGGTTGCGGCCGCGGTGGAAGCGGTCACCGGACGCCGTGCGGCGAGCAGGCGCCCGAAAGCGCGCGGGTGAGCGTATCCATGCGGCGTTTGAGACGATCCGGCGCGCTTCGTTCCCGCCCGGGAGAGGCGTTTGCCGCTTATTCGGGGCGGAAGGCGTAGAAGAGGTTGGGTTCGCTGACGACGTAGAGGCTGCCGCGCCCGTCGAGCGCGATCCCGGCCGCCTGCGGGACGCTCTCCGCGAGGCCGGCGAAGCCCGCGCCAAGCCCCTGGTAGCCGATCTGGCGGCCGTCGTCCGCGTCGATCTCCAGCGCGAGCCGGGAGGCGGCGCTGAGCAGCAGCAGGTGGCCGGTGCGCGGGTCGAATTGCACCGAGGAAAGGTCGCGGGCGAGGAGCTTGCCGCGCAGCCAGGCCTCGCGGTCGATGATCCGGGCGTCGCCCTGCCCGGCGAGGCTCGCCTGCAGGTCGCGGATCTCGTGGAGCTTGCGTGGCGCGTGTTCCGTGACGAAGAGGCGGTCGCCGGCCTCGTCGTAGGCGATGCCTGCGATGCCGGCGCCGATGCCGTCACCCGGCGCGAGCGTCAGCGTCGGCAGGTTGTCGCGCGACAGGACTGCGTCGGGGCCGGCCGGGACGGGCGCGACGACGAGCGACTGGTGCGCTTCGACCAGCAGCAGACGGCCGTCGCCCAGCACGGTGACGCCGGCGACGTCGTGGAAGCCGGCGAGCGGATGGCGCGCCAGCACTTCGCCGCGGGCGTCGAGTGCGAGGAGCTGCGGCGGTTCATTGCCGACCGCCCACAGGTGGCCGCGCTGCGCGTCCCACGCGAGGCCGGAGAGCTTGCGCGTGACGCCCGCGACGGGGCGGGCCTCGACGCTCACGCGGTAGTCGGTCAATGCGCTGACCGTGCCTTGCGGGCGGGCCGGCTTCAGCGCGGCGATCGTCGCGGCGAAGGCGCGGTCGGGCAGCCCGGGGTCGGCCTGCAGCGCGAGGCCCAGCGCCAGCGCCGCGACGATGCCGCCCCACCAGGCATTCGGTCGGGGGAACGCGAGAGGTTTCGCGAGGCGTTTCGAGAGGGGATTCGACAGGGTGGTCATGGCGCTGCCTTGTGTGTTCGTGCATGCAGCGTCCAGTCTCGCAGGCCAATGTTTCAGGCGCTTGTCGACCGGTGCGGGTCGCGTGCTACTGTAGCCGGCTGCGCGGCGGAAGTGGCTTCCACGGACATCGCTATGCGACATGGATTGTCGCGAGCGGGCGTTAGAGTGCGTACCGTGGCCGCGGCGGCGGCGGAAGAGTGTGCGGGAGACGGGAACAGGTATGGGGCGCGAGGACGATCTGGCGGGCGAACCGGGCGGCGGGCTGATGGTGATTCACGGCAATCACCCGGAGGCGCTGCGCGACGTGCTGGTCGCGTGGATGAAGCGCCATCCGCTGGCGCCGCTGGAGAACGAGCTGATCCTCGTGCAGAGCAATGGCATCGCGCAGTGGCTGAAGATGGCGCTGGCGGCCGACGAGGCGGCGGGCGGCTGCGGCATCGCGGCGGCGCTGGATGCCTTCCTGCCGTCGCGTTTCGTGTGGCAGGCCTATCGCGCGGTGCTGGGCATGGAGGCCGTGCCCGAGGTGTCGCCCTTCGACAAGCCGCGGCTGGTGTGGCGGCTGATGCGCCTGCTGCCGGCATTGCTGGTGCGCGCGGAGTTCGCGCCGCTCGCGCGCTTCCTCGCCGACGACGCGGACCTGCGCAAGCGCCACCAGCTCGCTGAGCGCCTCGCCGACCTTTTCGACCAGTACCAGATGTATCGCGCCGACTGGCTCGCGGCGTGGGCCGAGGGCGACGATGTCGTGCTGACCGCGCGTGGCGGACGTGAGCCCTTGCCGGCCGCGCAGCGCTGGCAGCCGGCGCTGTGGCGGGCGCTGCTCGAAGACGTCGGGGCGGCCGCAGCGGGCAGCGGCCGGGCGGCCGTGCATACGCGCTTCCTCGCCGCCGTCGCGCGGCTGCAGGGCGCGGCGCGCCCGCCTGCGCTGCCGCGCCGCGTGATGGTCTTCGGCATCTCCTCGCTGCCGGCGCAGACGCTCGAAGTGCTCGCCGCGATCGCGCAGTGGAGCCAGGTGCTGCTGTGCGTGCATAACCCCTGCGAGCACTACTGGGCCGACATCATCGCGGACAAGGACCTGCTGCGCGCGGGGCGCTCGCGGCAGTCGCGCCGCGCCGGCATGCCGGAAGTACTGGCCGAAGAGGCGCTGCACCTGCATGCCCACCCGCTGCTCGCGGCGTGGGGCAAGCAGGGGCGCGACTTCATCGGGCTCCTCGACGAGCACGACGCGGGCGAGGCGCGCGCCCGCTATGCGTCGCAGTTCGCGGAACTCTCCCAGCGCATCGACCTCTTCGAATCGCACGGCGAGGACTCGCTGTTGCACCAGCTGCAGGACGACATCCGCGACCTGCGCCCGCTCGCCGAGACGCGCGCCCGCTGGCCGGCGGTCGATCCGGCGTCGGACCCTTCGATCCGCTTCCACGTCGCGCACGGCCCGCAGCGCGAAGTCGAGATCCTGCACGACCAGCTGCTCGCGGCCTTCAACGCCGACGCCAGCCTGCGCCCGCGCGACGTGATCGTGATGGTCCCCGACATCGACGCCTACGCGCCGCACATCCAGGCAGTGTTCGGCCTGATGGACGCCGACGATCCGCGCTTCATCCCCTTCACGGTCGCCGACCAGGGCCTGCGCCACCACGATCCGCTGCTCAACGCGGTCGAAAAGCTCCTCGGCCTGCCGCAGTCGCGGGTGGCCGTGTCCGACGTGCTCGACCTCCTCGAAGTCCCGGCCTTGCGCGCGCGCTTCGGCATCGACGAGGACGACGTGCCGCTGCTGCACCGCTGGGTGCGCGGCGCCAACATCCGCTGGGGCCTGCACGCCGAGCAGCGCGCGAGCCTCGGCCTGCCCGACGGCGCCGAGCAGAATTCCTGGCTCTTCGGCCTGCGGCGCATGCTGCTGGGTTACGCGGTCGGCGGCGCGAGCGACACGGATGGGGCCTGGCAGGGCATCGAGCCGTACGACGAGATCGGCGGCCTCGACGCGGGGCTCGTCGGTCCGCTCGCGGCGCTGCTGGAGCGGCTCGACGCGAGCTGGCGGATGCTGCGCGATCCGGCGACGGTCGACGACTGGTGCGCGCGCCTGCGCGGCCTGCTCGCCGACTTCTTCGATCCCGCCGACGGCAGCGGCGCCTTCACGCTGCAACGCCTCGAGGCGGCGCTGCAGGCGTGGCAGGAAGCCTGTGCCGCGGCCGATCTCACGGAAGCGCTCCCCTTGTCCGTGGTGCGCGAACACTGGCTCGCGCAGATGGACGAATCGGGCCTGTCGCAGCGTTTCTTCGCCGGCGCCGTGACTTTCGCGACGCTGATGCCGATGCGCGCGATCCCCTTCCGCCACGTATGCCTGCTCGGCATGAACGACGGCGACTACCCGCGCACGCGCATGCCGATGGACTTCGACCTGATGGGGCGCGACTACCGCCCCGGCGACCGTTCGCGGCGCGAGGACGACCGTTATCTCTTCCTCGAAGCGCTGCTCTCGGCACGCGAACGCCTGCACGTGAGCTGGGTCGGGCGCAGCATCCACGACAACACCGAGCGCCCGCCGTCGGTGCTGGTCGGGCAGCTGCGCGACCATCTCGCGGCCGGCTGGCGGCTCGCGGGGGAGGACGGCGACGATGCCGGCGACCGCCTCCTCGCCGCGCTCACCGTCGAGCACCGCCTGCAGCCCTTCAGCGCCGACTACTTCCCCGCCGCCGGCAGCGCCACGCCGCTCTTCACCTATGCGCGCGAATGGCGCGAGGGCCATGCCGCCCCCGCCGAGGCTGCTGTAGCGGGCGCGTTGCCCCCGCTCGAAGAGACCGAGCCGCTGACCCTGCGCGAGCTCGCCGATTTCCTCAAGGAGCCCGCGAAGGTCTTCCTGCGCCGGCGCCTCGGGGTGTATTTCGAGCTGCCCGATCCGTCGAGCGAGGACCACGAACCCTTCGCGCTCGACGCGCTGGAGAACTGGCAGCTGCAGGACGAACTCATCGCCGCCCAGCTCGACGCGCTGCGCCATGACGCGCTGCGCCATGACGCGCCGCGCGAGGAGGCGCTGGCGCGGACGCTCGCGCGCATCGAGCGACGCGGCGAACTCGCGCCCGGGCACTTCGCGGCGCTGATGCAGGCGCAGCTTGCCGAGCCGATGGAAAACCTCTTCGAGCGCTACACCAAGGCGCTGGACGAATGGCCGGAGGCGGTCGAGCCGGACGAGGAAATCATGTTCGAACACGAGGTCGGTGGCGCGCGCCTCGCCGTCGCGGATCGCCTCGGCAGCCTGCGCCGCAGCGCGGACGGTAGGCGTGGCCGCATCGTGCTGGAACGCAGCGGCGTGGTGACGAAGCAGAGGAAGTACCGCCGCGACAAGCTGCTGCGCCACTGGATCGCACACGTCGCGGGCCACCTCGCGGGCGTACCGCTGACGAGCCACGTCGTCGGCAAGGTCGGCGACGCACCCATGGATGCGCTCGACGTCGAGGCCGCGTGCGGCTGGTTCCACGACCTGCTCCAGGCCTGGCATGAAGGCCTCGTGCGCCCGCTGCCGCTCGCCGCGCAGACCGCCTTCGCGTGGATCGAAGCGGGCGGGCGCAGCGATACGCCGAAGGACAGCGACGCCGGCCGCGCCGCGCGCCTCGCCTACGAGGGTGACGGCTTCTGGCGCCGCGGCGAGATCGAGGACAGCCCCTATCTCGCGCGCGCATGGCCCGATTTCGATGCGCTGTGGGCGGACGGCGAGTTCGCGCGCCGCGCCGACACACTGCTGCGGCCGGTCTATCTGGGGATCGGCACGGCCAAGGACCACAAGCTGGGCCTCGCGCAGGGAGCCGAGGCATGACCGCCGCCATGACGACTGCCCACCCGAGCCCCGCCCGCAAGCTCGACCCGCTCGCCTTCCCGCTGCACGGCAGCCGGCTCATCGAGGCGAGCGCCGGCACCGGCAAGACCTTCACGATCGCCGCACTGTACGTGCGCCTCGTGCTCGGCCACGGCGGCGACGCGGCCTTCGCACGCCCGCTCACGCCGCCCGAGATCCTCGTCGTGACCTTTACCGACGCTGCGACCAAGGAGCTGCGCGACCGCATCCGCGCGCGCCTCGCCGAGGCCGCGACGTGCTTCCGCGCCGATCCGGCGGCGGTCGGCACGCTGGCACGCGGCCAGGACTTCCTGCACGACCTGCGTGCCGACTACCCGCCCGCCGCGTGGCCCGGCTGCGCGCGCAAGCTGCAGCTCGCCGCGGAATGGATGGACGAGGCGGCGGTGTCGACGATCCACGGCTGGTGCAGGCGTATGCTCAACGAGCACGCTTTCGACAGCGACAGCCTGTTCACGCAGCAGCTCGAAACCGACCAGGGCGAACTGCTCGCCGAGGTCGTGCGCGACTTCTGGCGCAGCTTCTTCGTGCCGCTGGACGAACGCGCGGTGGCGCAGATCGCCGGCTGGTGGGCGACCCCGGACGCGCTGCTGGCGCAGCTCGGCAAGCTCGTCGAACACGCCGAGGCGCTGGAGGATGCGCCCGTGCCGGCCGCGGCGATCGCCACCGCGCGCGACGAAAAGGCCCGCGCGCTCGCGGCACTCAAGGCCCCGTGGGCGGAATGGATCGAGGCGCTGCAGGAATTGTTCGACGGCGCGGTCGCGGCGAAGAAGATCAACGGCCACAAGCTCAAGAAGGCGCATTACGACAACTGGCTCGACCTCCTGCGCGCCTGGATCGTCGATGCGGACCAGGTCACGCCCGCGCTCTCCGATTCGGCGTGGAAGCGGCTGACGCCCGAGGGCTTCGCCGAAGCCTGGAAGGACGGCGAGGCGCCCCGGCATCCCGCGCTCGAAGCGCTGTCGTCCCTGCGGGGCGAACTGGCGCAGCTCCCCGACGCCCGCGCCGAGCTGCTGCGCTTCGCCGCGCGCTGGGTTGCCCGGCGCTTCGCCGCCGAGCAGCAGCGCCGCGCGCAGATGGGCTTCAACGATCTCCTCACGCGCCTTGCCGCCGCCCTGCAGCAGCGCAACGGCGCACGGCTGGCCGAAGTGATCCGCGCGCAGTTCCCGGTCGCGCTGATCGACGAATTCCAGGACACCGACCCGGTCCAGTACGACATCTTCGACCGCGTCTATCGCATCGATACGAACGCCCCCGACACCGGCGTCGTGCTGATCGGCGATCCCAAGCAGGCGATCTACGCCTTCCGCGGCGCCGACATCTTCACTTACCTGCGCGCGCGCCGCGACGCCGGCGGGCGGCTCTTCACGCTGGGGACCAACTACCGCTCCACCGACGGCATGGTCGCCGCGGTGAACCGCTGCTTCGCGCAGGCCGAGGCGCGCGCGGACGGCCAAGGCGCCTTCCTGTTCCGCGCGCAGGACGACAACCCCGTGCCCTTCCAGCCGGTCGTCGCCCACGGCCGGCGCGAGCGCCTTGTCGTCGATGACGCGCCCGTCGTCGCGCTGACCTGCTGGACGCTGGAGGCCGGCGAAAACGGCCATGCGCTCACGGCGGGCCCCTACCGCGCGCGCATGGCCGCCGCTTGTGCGGCCGCGATCGTGCGCCTGTTGAACCTCGGCCAGCAGGGTCGGGCAGGCTTCGCGCGCGAGGGCGAGCCGCTTGCTGCGCTGCGCCCGGCCGACATCGCGATCCTCGTGAACAGCCGCACCGAGGCCGACGCCGTGCGCGCCGCGCTGGCCGCGGGCGGCGTGCGCAGCGTGTATCTCTCCGACCAGGAATCCGTGTTCGCGAGCCCGCAGGCGGCCGAATTGCAGCGGTGGCTCGCCGCCTGCGCCGAGCCGGACGACGAGCGCCTGCTGCGCGCCGCGCTCGCCACGCCCTGCCTCGGACTCGACTGGGCCGCACTCGACCGCCTGCGCCGCGACGAGCTCGAGTGGGAAGCGCGCGTACTGCAGTTCCGCGACTATCGCCAGCTGTGGCGCCGGCAGGGCGTGTTGCCGATGCTGCGGCGCCTCTTGGGCGACTTCGGCGTGCCGCGGCGGCTCCTCGGTGCGGGAGAGGGCGCACCGCCCGACGGCGAACGCGCGCTCACCGACCTGCTGCATCTCGCCGAACTGCTGCAGCACGCGAGCGTCGCGCTCGAAGGCGAACACGCGCTGATCCGCCATCTGGCCGAACAGCGCGCGGACGCCGCGAACGGCGACGACGCGCGCAAGCTGCGCCTCGAAAGCGACGCCGATCTCGTGCAGGTCGTCACCGTGCACAAGTCCAAGGGCCTCGAGTACCCGCTCGTGTTCCTGCCTTTCGCGTGCACCTGCCGCGTCGTCGATCCGGCCGACCTGCCGCTCAAGCTGCACGACGACGCGGGCCGCCTCAGGCTGGTGCTGGAAGCGGAGGGGGACGACCTCCCGCGCGCCGACCGGGAACGCCTCGGCGAGGACCTGCGCAAGCTCTACGTCGCGCTGACGCGCGCGCGCCACGCGACCTGGATCGGCGTCGCACCGGTCGACAAGCTCGACCGCAGCGCGCTCGGCCATCTCCTCGCGGGCGGCGCGGCGATCGCGGCGGATGAACTGCCCGCGGCCCTCGCCGCCTTGCGCGGCGACTGCGAACACATCGCGATCGCGGCCGCGCCCGAACCGACCCGCGAGCGCTTCACGCCGCGCACCGCCCAGACCGCCATCGGCGCCGCGCGCGAGCCGCGCCGCCCGGTGCGCGAAGCCTGGTGGATCGCGAGCTATTCGGCGCTGCGCACCGCGGAGGCGGGCAGCGCGCAAGCCCTTGCCGGCGAAGCCTCCGCGGCCGCCGCGGAAAGCCTGCCGCCCGCTGCCGACACGCCCGCCGAGGATACCTTTTCCGAGATCCTCGACGAAACGCCCGGCGTCCCCGCCGCCCCCGCGGGCGACTCGCGCCTGCACCGTTTCGCGCGCGGCGCCGGCCCCGGCACCTTCCTCCACGAACTCCTCGAATGGGCGGCCCGCGAAGGCTTCGGTCGCGTGCTCGCGGCGCCCGAACGCGCCCGCGACATGATCGCGCGCCGCTGCGCCGTGCGCGGCTGGAGCCACTGGACCGACACGCTCGCGGGCTGGCTGATCGACTTCGTCGCGACGCCGCTGCCGCTGCCCGACGGCGCCACGCCCCGCTTCGCCGACCTCGCGGGCGCCCGCCCGGAGATGGAATTCTGGTTCGAGGCGCACCACGCCGACCTCGCCCGCCTCGACGCCCTCGTGCACCGGCACACGCTCGCCGCCGCGCCGCGGCCCGCGCTCGCCCCGGGCCAGCTCAACGGCATGCTCAAGGGCTTCATCGACCTCGTCTTCGAACACCGGGGGCGCTACTACGTGGCCGACTACAAATCCAACTGGCTGGGGCCCGACGACGCGGCCTACACCGCGGAGGCGATGCGCGACGCGGTGCTCGCGAAGCGCTACGAGCTGCAATACGTGCTCTACCTCTTTGCGCTGCACCGCCTGCTCAAGTCGCGCCTGCCCGACTACGACTACGACCGCCATGTCGGCGGCGCCGTGTACCTCTTCCTGCGCGGCAGCCACGCGCCGACGCGGGGCCTGCACTGCGAACGCCCGCCGCGCGCGCTGATCGAGGCGCTCGACGCCGAATTCGGCATGGCCGTCACGGCCGGGGAGGGCGTGCGATGACCCGTGCGACCCGCGGCAGCCGTCCCGGCGCCGAGCTGATGGGCGACCTGTTCGATCCCGCGCCGGCGGCGCTCCTCGCCGGCCTCCCGCAGCTGCTGCGGCGCTGGGTCGAGCACGGCTGGCTGCGCCCGCTCGACCGCGCCTTCGCGCAATTCCTGCGCGACCATGCGCCCGACGCCGACCCGCTGCTCCTCCTCGCCGCCGCGCTCGCGAGCCACCAGCTCGGCCGCGGCCACGTCTGCCTCGACCTCGCCGCGACGCTCGCCGACCCGCGCTTCGCGCTGTCGCTGCCGCCCGAAGGGGATGACGAGAGCGACCTGCCGCCGCTGCCCGACGAAGTGCTCGCCGGCGTCACGCTCGAATGCTGGCGCGCGGCGCTCGACCACCCGCTCCTCGTCGCCCCTGGCGCCGGCAACACCCCCCTCGTCTGCGTCGGCACCCGTGTCTACCTGCGCCGCTACTGGCAGTACGAGCGCGACGTGCGCGCGGGCATCGACGCGCGCCTCGCCGCCCCGCCCGCGGCGCCGGACCCCGCCCCCTTCCGCCAGGCGCTCGACGCGCTCTTCCCGCCGCGGGCAGACGATGCGGTCGATTGGCAGAAGCTCGCCTGCGCCCTCGTCGCGCGCAGCGCCTTCGGCATCGTCACCGGCGGCCCCGGCACCGGCAAGACCACCACCGTCGTGCGACTGCTCGCGCTGCTGCAAAGCCTCGCCCTCACCGGCGCGCCGCAGCGCCCGCTGCGCATCCGCCTCGCCGCGCCCACCGGCAAGGCCGCGGCGCGCCTCAACGAATCGATCGCCGGCGCCGTTGAGAAGCTCGCGCTCGCCGACCTGCCCGGCGGCGAAGCGGTGCGCGCGGCGATCCCGACCGCGGTGAGCACGCTGCACCGCCTGCTCGGCAGCCGCCCCGACACGCGCCATTTCCGCCACGACGCGGCGAATCCGCTGCCGCTCGACGTGGTCGTCGTCGACGAGGCCTCGATGGTGGACCTCGAGATGATGGCCGCGCTGCTCGCCGCGCTGCCCGCGCACGCACGCCTCGTGCTGCTCGGCGACAAGGACCAGCTCGCCTCGGTCGAGGCCGGCGCCGTGCTCGGCGAACTGTGCGCCGGCGCCCGAGAAGGCCGCTACACGCCGGCGACGCGCGACTGGCTCGTCGACGTCGCGGGCGCGCGCCTCGACGCCGCCCTCGTCGACCCGCAGGGCGGACCGCTCGACCAGGCCGTCGCGATGCTGCGCGTGAGCCACCGCTTCAGCGCCGACAGCGGCATCGGGCGCCTCGCCGAGGCCGTGAACGCGGGCGATCTCGCGGCGATGCACGCCTTGTGGCCGCGGGGCTGCGCGGATCTCGCGCGTGTGCGCGTCGCGGCCGGCGATGATGGCGCCTTCCGCGCCCTCGTGATCGACGGCGGCGGGGCGAACTTCCCCGCGCCAGGGCGCGGCGGCCGCAGCGGCGACGCCGCCCTGGCGCCGCCCGTGGGCTTCGGCCACTACCTTGCGGCCCTGCGCGACGGCCAGCCGAGCGCCGATGCCGACCCGGCCGCCTTCGACGACTGGGCGCGCATTGTGCTCGCCGCGCATGGCCGGTTCCAGCTCCTGTGTGCGCTGCGCCGCGGACCGTGGGGCGTGGAAGGGCTCAACGAGCGCGTCGCGCGCCTGCTGCATGCGGCCGGCCTGATCCCGGCCAGCCACGGCTGGTACCTCGGCCGGCCCGTGCTGGTCACCCACAACGACTACGGCCTGGGCCTCATGAACGGCGACATCGGCATCACGCTGGCCCGCCCGCGGCCCGCCGCGAACGGCGGCGAACCGCAGTGGGCGCTGCGCGTCGCCTTCCCCGCCGGTGACGGCACGGCCGCCATCCGCTGGGTGCTGCCGAGCCGCCTGCAGGCGGTCGAGACCGTGTATGCGATGACCGTGCACAAGTCGCAGGGCTCGGAATTCGCGCATGCCGCGCTGCTGCTGCCCGATGCGCTGAATCCCGTGCTCACGCGCGAGCTCGTCTACACCGGCATCACGCGCGCGCGCGAGCGGCTGACGCTGGCAACGGCGGGCCCCGACCGCGTGCTGGACGAGGCGGTGCAGCGCCGCGTGTTGCGCGCGAGCGGGCTGCTGGCTGGCCCGTCTTCCGTGTGAGCCGGCCGCCGCGCACTGGCCCCGCGGGTGTTTCGGGATAGGCCGAATGCCAAGTGATCCGTATGCGGAAATTCGTGACGGATAGCCGTTATTACCTGAATCGGATAGGAAAAAATGCGGCTATCGGTACCCGGGGCGGGGAAGCCCCGTAAGGTTTGCGGCGTGCGGGATGTGCCGCGGCCAGCTGCATCTTGTAGCGTTAAGTCGTTCACGGTTTTCGCCGGTGATTGCGCGCACACTGCATCGAGGGTGCGCACGGGGCATTTCACCCGTCGTGCCTCTTGCAAGAGGTCGATGCAAACATGGACAGCGTCCGGAAACCCTTCAACCTGCGCAAATGGTTCTCCATCGTCAGCCTGGTGGTGACGGGGGGGGCGGCAATTGTCTCGGGCGCGATCCTGTCCAGCTTTTTCGTGAACGAGGCGATCAAGCGCGACGCGATGCTGACGACGCAGTTCATCCAGTCGATCGCCGAGATCGAGTCGCGCCACGCCCGCCTGGGCCCGAACCACACCAGCCTCGCCGCCATTCTCGATGATCGCCTGACGGCGCGGGAGCTCGGCGTTCCGGAGGAAAACCTCGAGCGTGCACGCGCGGAATTCTTCGATCATCTCCGCCAGATGCCCGAAGCCCTGCTCGCGACCGTGTTCGCGCCTGACGCCTTCGTGATCTGGTCGGCCAATCCCAAGCTGACCGGGCAGAGGCTAAGTGACAACGACGAGCTGCAGGAAGTCCTCGAGCACCGCCAGACGGTGGCCGCGGGCCATCTCAAGGAGTCCGAGGGCAAGAAGGCCGAGCAGAAGTTCGTGCGCGAGCCGAAGGACATGTACATCGAGAACTACGTGCCCCTGCTCAACACCGACGGGAGCGTGGCCTCCGTGGTCGAGATCTACAAGGAGCCGCGGGACCTCATCAGTTCGCTCAAGCGCGGCTATCTGCTGATCTGGCTGGCCGCCCTGCTGTCGGGCGGCGCGATCTACGGATGCCTGCACTGGATCATCGACCGGGCCGCGCGCGAACTCGACGCCCAGCAGCGCGAGATCGTCGAGAACCAGACGCTGGTCGCGCTCGGCGAGATGTCGTCGGCGATCGCGCACGGCCTGCGCAACCCGCTCGCCTCGATCCGCTCCAGCGCCGAAGTCGCGCTCGAACTGGGCGATTCCGGGACCACGAAGAACCTCAACGACATCATCACCCAGGTCGATCGCGTGTCAAAGTGGGTACGGGAATTGCTACAGTTTTCGAGGCCGATCACCGACCAGAATGAGGCCGTGAACGTCGTGACTGCGCTGGACAACGCGCTGAGCACCTACGATGTGCAGATACAGCGGGCCGGCATCGAAATCGACTGGGCGCCGCAAGCGGCACCCGCGGTGGCGGTGCAAGCCAACGGCTCGCTGCTGGAACAGGCGCTCAACAGCGTGTTCTCCAACGCGATCGAGGCGATGCCGCGCGGCGGGCGCCTCGGCGTGGCCGTCGAGCAGCCCGCGCGCGACCGCGTCACGGTCAGGGTGGCCGACACCGGCTGCGGGATGTCCGAGGCGCAGCTGAAGACGCTCTTCAAGCCGTTCCACACGACAAAACGTGGCGGCCTGGGGGTTGGATTGGTGCTGGTAAGCCGGATAATGGAACGCTTCGGTGGTGCGGTTGAACTGGACAGCAAGGAACAGGCGGGAACCACCGTCCGTCTGACCTTCAAGGTAGCGAATCAGGAGTAGGAAGATGCCAAACACGATCCTGGTCGTCGAAGACGACGAGATCCTGGGCGAAAATATCTGCACCAGCCTCAAGCGCAATGGCTGGGATGCGCAGCTGGCGGACTCCTCGGAAGAAGCGTTGCGCCTGGTGGCGACGCTGCACCCCGACGTCGTGCTCACCGACCTCAACCTGCCGGGCATCACCGGCATCGAACTGATCGGCCGGGTGCGCCAGGCCGAACCGGACGCCAAGGTCATTCTCATGACCGGGGATGGCAACGTGCAGCGTGCGGTCGAGGCGATGAAGGCCGGCGCCTACGACTACCTCACCAAGCCGCTCGTGCTGGCCGAGCTCAAGCTGCTGATCGAGCGCGCCCTCGAAGCCCGGCGCATGGAAAAGACCCTGTCCTTCTATCACGAGCGCGACACGCGCGAATCCGGCATCGGCGCGCTGATCGGCAACTCCGCGCCGATGCAGGCGATGAAGGGCATGATCGGCCAGCTTCTCGAAGCCGAGAAACACATGCCCGCGAGCGAGCTACCCGTGGTCCTGATCAGCGGCGAAACCGGCACCGGCAAGGAACTCGTCGCGCGCGCCCTGCACGTGGACGGCACCCGCAGCAGCGGCCCCTTCGTCGAAGTGAACTGTGCGTCGATCCCGTCGCACCTGCTGGAAGCCGAACTCTTCGGTCACGAGAAGGGCGCCTTCACCGATGCGCGCGACCGCCGTGCCGGCCTCGTCGAAGCGGCCGACGGCGGCACGCTCTTCCTCGACGAGATCGGCGAGATCGACCTCGCGCTGCAGGCCAAGCTGCTCAAGCTGCTCGAGGAGCGCACGATCCGGCGCCTCGGTTCGGTCAAGGAGATCAAGGTCAATCTGCGCATCATCAGCGCCACCAACCGCGACCTCGAAGAGATGGTGCGCGAGGGCAAGTTCCGCAGCGACCTCTACTTCCGCCTGCGCATCATTACCGTCAAGGTGCCGCCGCTGCGCGAACGCGGCGACGACGTCGTCGCGCTGGCGAAGCATTACCTCGAACAGCACGCGCGCCGCTACGGCAAGCCGGGCCTGTACTTCAGCGACGACGCGCTCAACGTGCTGAAGTGCTACGGGTGGCCGGGCAACGTGCGCGAACTGCGCAACATGCTCGAACAGACGGTGCTGCTTGCCGCCGGCAAGGCCATCACGTCCAACCAGCTCGCGATCTGCCCCGGCCTGTACGGCACCTGCGACCGCGATTTCCACTCGCTCGACTCGTACTGCATGTCCGTGCCGGCCAGCGGCGTCAGCGTGCCGGAAGTCGAGCGCGATCTCGTCATCAAGATGCTCGACAAGACCGACTGGAACGTCACCAAGTCGGCGCGCCTGCTGGGCCTCACGCGCGACATGCTGCGCTATCGCATCGAGAAGCTGGGCCTCGAACGGCCGGAGCGCTGACGCAAGGAGTACGGGAGGGGAGGGGGAAAGGGGCGCGACGCGAGCCGCGCCCTTTTTCCTGTCGCGGTGCCGCCGGGACCGCGTGCGCGGGCGCTTACTGGATGCTGCTCGCCAGCTCGAAGATCGGGATGTACATCAGGATCACGATGACGCCGATCACCAGGCCGATGAAGACCATCAGCAGCGGTTCGAACAGGCGCACGAACCACTCGATGAAGCGGCCCATCTCCTCGTCGTAGAAGTCGGCGGTGCGCTCCATCATTTCGCCCAGGTTGCCCGCGTGCTCGCCGGCGCGCAGCATGCGCAGCGACACCGGCGTCGCCAGGTGGTTCTTTTCCAGCGCCCAGGACAGCGCCTGGCCTTCGCGCACGCGCGCGGCGACTTCATCCAGGCGGCTGCGCACGCCGACGCCGAGCAGGCCGCGCACCATGCCGATCGCGGTCAGGATGGGGATGCCGCCTTGCAGCAGGATGCCCAGCGAGCGGTAGAAGCGCGCCATCTCGTAGATGAACAGCCGCTTGCGGATCGCCGGCACGGCCTCCAGCGCCTTCGCCAGCGCGCGCCGCACCGGCGGCTGGCGCAGCAGCAGTGCCGCCCCGGCGACGGCCGCCACCGCGCCGGCGCCCAGCGCCGCCTGGTGCGCGTGCAGGAACTGGCCGGCGCTCAGCAGCACGCGCGAGAGCCACGGCAGGTTGGAGCCGAGGTCCTCGAACACCACCGCGAAGCGCGGCACCACGTAACCGATCAGGAACAGCAGCACGCCGCAGCCGACGAGGAACAGCAGCACCGGATACACCGCGGCGCTGACGATCTTCTGGCGCACTTCGTCGACGCGGCTGCGGTAGGCCACGTAACGGCCCAGCGCGGCGCCGACCTCGCCGGTCTTCTCGCTCGACTGGATCAGCGCGACGTACAGCTCGGGAAAGACTTCGGGCGTGCGCGCAAGCGCCTGCGACAGCGACTTGCCCTCGTACAGCGCGCGCACCAGGTCGTCCAGCACCTTGCGCGCCTGGGCGTCGCTCTCCTTCTCGGTGAGGCTCTCCAGCGCATCGATGAGGGCGAGGCCGGCGTTGAGCAGTGTCGCCAGCTCCTGGCTGAAGAGCACCAGCGGAAAGGCTTCCCGCCGCTGCCAGCGCAGCGCCGGCAGGCGTCGGGCCGTGCGCAGCGACATCACGCGCAGGCCCTGGTCCTCGGCCTGGCGGCGCGCGTCGGCGAGGTTCGCCGCGTCGATCGTCAGTGCGACGACGCTGGCCTCGCGGCTGACCCCCTTGACGTGAAAGCGCATGGCGGCACCTGCTGAAAAGTGGCGATTAACCCGGCGACCAATTGCCGTTCGGGCCGAGCGTGTCGAAGCCCCTGCTGAGCCCGCCCTTCGGCAAGCTCAGGGCGAACGGGGGGGGCTATTCAATGGCCTTGTCGATAACGTCTCACTGCCAGCTGTTCACGTCGGCGTTTTCGCCGTCGCCGCCCGGCTGGCCATCCTTGCCCAGCGAGGACAGGTCGTATTCGCCGTGCTCGCCGGGTGCCGCGTAGATGTAATTGCGGCCCCACGGGTCGGCCGGAATGTTCTTCTGCAGGTAGGGGCCGGCCCACCGCGGCTCGTTGGCGGGGCGCGTCACCAGCGCCGCCAGGCCCTGTTCGGTCGTCGGGTAGTGGCCGGTGTCGAGGCGGTACAGGTCCAGCGCCTTGGCGAAACCCTCGACCTGCGCACGTGCGGCCTTCACTTCCGATTTGCCGAGCTGGCTGAAATATTTCGGCGCCACCAGGCCGGCGAGCAGGCCCAGCACCACCAGCACGACCAGCAGTTCCAGCAGGGTGAAGCCGCGCGAAGGGCCGCGGGCGGCGCCGCGGCGAAGCATTCGACAGTCATCCATGATGTTGTCCGCAGAAATGAGGGAGGTGTCCCGCCAGTGTAGGAACAGGCTTCGGGCGGCGTCAATTTGCAGCAGCAGGAAACATGCCGGGGGCGTGACAGGTGTCGCGGGCCGGAAGGGGAAGGCACGCCGCTTGCGTAGCACCGTCCGGAGCGGGGATTCGTCCCCGGTGTACATGACCGTCCTGGAGCCGCCACATGAAACCGCCGATCCCGCTTCTCGCCGCCGTCTGGTTCGCACTGCCGCTGGCCGCGCAGGCCGATGTCTATCTCAAGGTCGAACCGGACGGGACGGTCACGCTCACCGACGAACCGCGTCGCGGTTTCGAACGCGTCGTCACGGCGCCCGCCCCCAGGAGTGGGGGATCGGCCCCCATAGGCGGGACCGGCCTCGTCCACGGCGAGCCGTCGGGCGAGATCGGTGCGCTGCCCTTCGCTCCGCAGGTCGCTGCGGCCGCGGCCGAGCACGATCTGCCGGAGGCGCTCATCCATGCGGTGATCCGCGTCGAATCCAACTACGACCCGCGGGCGGTGTCGCCCAAGGGGGCGGTCGGCCTGATGCAGCTGATGCCCCGCACGGCGCGTGCGATGGGCGTCGTCGACGCACGCAATCCGGCCGAAAACATCCGTGGCGGCGCGCGTTACCTCAAGCGCCTGCTGGAGATGTTCGGCAACGACGTCGGGCGCGCCGTGGCCGCGTACAACGCCGGACCGGGCGCGGTCGTGCGCAGCGGCGGCATGCCGCCGTTCGCCGAGACGCGGCGTTACGTGCCGCGCGTGATCGAGCATTTCGAGCGCCTGGGTGGCCGCCGCGCCGGGAGGCTGTCGTGAACGACCGGGGGAATCTCCCGTTGTTGGGGGAGTACCCCCACTCTTTGTGGCTGTGGGAGAATGCCCCCCGAAAGCGGGGGAGATGAGGAGGAGGTGGCGCTCGACCCCCGACACTGGCTGCGCATCGGGCCGGCGCCATGCGCCAGATCAAGGAACGTAGCCGGTGAGTGCAGTATGGTGCGGCGTTTGTTCAAGGTCTCCGGGGAAGGGTCCCCGGGGAAATGCCGATGCGGAACAGGGGAAAATGAGCACGATGGGTGAGGTCGCCGCCCGGCCGCAGCGGTTCGGAGCGCACGCCACGGCGAGGCAGCCGTGATGGCGTGCGGGCGTCCGGCTGCCGGAAGGGGGCAGCACGGCGAGCGCATCCTCGTCGCGGTGCTGGCCTTCGTGCTGTGGCTGGCGCCCATCCTCGCGCTGGGCCACGCGATAACGCACGACCCGGTGCCGGGGTCCGACATCTGCCGGGCGCAGTCCGCCGGGAGTGCGGACGAGCATCCCGCCACCGGGGGCGGCCATCGCTGCCAGGATTGCTGCTGCTCGGCGGTGCGCCTCGGCGGCGGGCCGCCGGCGAGCACGGGCTGGTTCTTCCTTCCGGCGTCCGCGCCCGTGCTCGCGGGCGACGTGTCCTCCGTTCCGCGCCCGCTCGTGTGGCGCGACCTTGCGCCGCCCCCGCGTGCGCCCCCCTCCCCGGCCGCTGATTCTGCCGTCGCACCCGGCATCGGCTGATCGTCCGATGCCGCCCGATCACGAATTCAGGCCCTGATCCGCCCATCTGCGTGGTGGACGGGGCCGGGGAGTCCAACCATGTTTTGCCTTCGCCCTGTCGCGGCGAGCGCGCTCGCGCTCGCGCTTGCCGTACCGTCAGCCGCCTTCGCGTCCTGCGGCTCCGCCTTTTGCTCGGTCAATACCAGCTCGGCCTTCATGAACGCCGGCCTCGCGGGTGACACCCGCCTGGGCCTGCGCTACGAGTTCATCGACCAGCGCCACCCCATGCACGGCGACAACGACGTGTCGGTGGGCGAGCTCCCGCGCCATCACGACGAAGTGCGCACGCTCAACCGCAACACGCTGTTCACGCTGGAGCGCGATCTCGCACCGGACTGGACGATCGGCGCGACGCTGCCGCTGGTTGACCGCAGCCACAAGCACATCCACAACCACCATGAAGAAGACGGCGACGTGCACCACGTCCCCGAGACCTGGAATTTCCGCGAGCTCGGCGACCTGCGCATCGAGGCGCGCCACGAACTCCTTACCAGCCGTGAGCAGGGGGTTGGCGTGAGCTTCGGGGTCAAGCTGCCCACCGGCCGCACCAACCTGAAGAACCGCGACGGCGACCTGGCCGAGCGCAGCCTGCAGCCGGGCAGCGGCACCACCGACCTGCTGCTGGGGGCGCACTGGCGCCGGGAACTGGCGGGCGGCTCGACGGCGTTCGCGAGCGTCAGCGCGGATCTGGCGACCGCAGAGCATGACGGCTACCGCCCCGGCCACCGCATGCACCTCGATGTCGGCTGGCTCAAGCCGGTCAGCGACCGCCTGAGCTTCCCGCTGCAGCTCAACGTGTCGTACAAGGCGCGTGACCGCGGCGCCGAGGCCGAGCCGGAGGATTCGGGCGCGACGACGGTGGCGCTGAGTCCGGGAGTCAGCTGGCAGATGTCGCCGCACTGGCAGCTCTACGGCTACTACCAGCGTCCCATCTATCAGCACGTGAACGGCGTGCAGCTCACGTCGCGCTGGAGCGCCGTGCTCGGAACGACCTACGCGTTCTGAGCCGGCCCCTTTTCCCCCGCCCCGGCCGCGCGACGCCCTGTCGCCGGCCGGAAGCCGCACGCCGCCCGGCCGCGTGCGGGGAATCCTCGCCCACGCCGCGTCCGAAAGTGGGTGCCCCACCCGCAATGCGGGGAAAAGTTGGGGAATCTTTCCGCGCTGACCTTCTGCAATAACGCAACGCATTGAAAAATAGCCAGATTTATCCTGGCACGGGCGTTGCGAGGAGGTTCACGGGATTTCCCGCCCGTGGTCCGGCTCGGGTGTGCAAAGGCCCAGCCGGGTATGGCGTGGCAGTCTGCAGTCGAGTCGTCATGGCGTTGCATCCGTGGGGGAACGACGATGAAGGGCACGCATCCGAAGGAGTTGGCACCTGCCGCAGCCGGTGGCGCATGCCGCCGGCTGCGGCTGTCCGGCCTGCTCGCGCTGGCCGGCGCCACGCTGTTTGCGGCCGGTGAGGCGAAGGCGGCGATCACGTGCACGCGCACGCTGGTGGCCGACGTGGTGGCGCTCGACCAGCCGCTGATGTTCAACCGGCTCGGCGCGCAGAACATCAACGGCATGATGTTTGCGCTCGAGGAGGACGTGGTCGATGCGGCCGGCCGGACGCTCGCGGCCGGCGGTGCGAAGTCGCCTGGCAACGTCAGGCTGCGCGACGACAAGCGCCCGCGTCCGCTGGTGCTGCGCATCGCGGCGGGCGAATGCCTGACCGTTCGGCTGACCAACCTGCTCGCCCCGACCGCCAACGCGCGCACCGCGTCGCCGCCCGAGATGCACATCGACGAGCAGGTCGCCGACCGCCACGTCGGCTTCTTCGCGCAGGGCATGCAGGCGGTCAACAGCATCGCCGACCTCGGCGACAACGTCGGCCGGAACATGAGCTCGCTGGTGGCGCCGGGCAACAGCAGGACCTATACGCTCTACGGCGAGCGCGAAGG
This sequence comes from Azoarcus sp. DN11, assembly GCF_003628555.1. Classification (NCBI taxonomy): domain Bacteria; kingdom Pseudomonadati; phylum Pseudomonadota; class Betaproteobacteria; order Rhodocyclales; family Zoogloeaceae; genus Azoarcus; species Azoarcus sp. DN11. Next base: position 232,466 of record NZ_CP021731.1, read on the forward strand.
GACTTTCGCGATCACGAGCTACGGCGCGACCTTCGGCGGCGAGGGCACTGCCGGCAACACCACCAGCGGCCTGTTCGGCCAGCTCACCGTGTTGCCCCCGGGGGGGGCGCCTATCGCAACGTCGTGAGCGAGGAAGAGCTGCGCCTCGCCGCCGACAAGAACGGCGACGGCGTGCTGACCGCGGCGGCCGGCGAGCTGACGGCGGCCGGGCAGCCGGTCGTGAATTACGAGGCGCGCTTCCCCGACGCCGAGCCGTGGATCTCCGAGGGCAAGGCCGGCAAGCCGGTGCTCAACATGGTCGACGGCACGCGCATCGTGCATACGGAGCTCGACGCCGTGGTGCTGGGCCCGGATCCCTACGGCACCTTCCCCGCTTCGACCTACCCGCTGGAGGCGATCGGCAAGCGCAACCCCGCCTACCCCAACCGCCTCGAGCCGTTCCGCGACTTCTCGGTGATCTTCCACGACGAGACGGCGGCGGCGCAGGCCTTCCCGGGCTTCTTCGACGACCCGGTGTTCGGCTACGTGCTGAAGGCGACCCGCGACGCGTTCATGATCAACTACGGCTCCGGCGGCATCGGCGCCGAGATCATCGCCAACCGCATCGGCGTCGGCCCGATGCACGACTGCCTGCGCTGCGCGTACGAGGAATTCTTTCTCTCCGCCTACGCGGTCGGCGATCCGGCACTGCTGGTCGACATCCCCGCGAACGTCGGCCTCGAGGCGCTGAAGCCGGGCCAGGCCCCGCAGCCCGGCACGACCGGCATCAAGGCGACCAAGGCGCTGTATCCGCAGGATCCGGCGAACGTGCATCACAGCTACATCGGCGACTTCGTGAAGTACCACAACGTGCACGTGGGCAAGGAACAGCACGTGTTCCACCTGCACAACCACCAGTGGTTGTTCAACCCGAACGACGACAACTCCAACTACATCGACGCCCAGGGCATCGGGCCGGGTTCGGGCTACACCTACGAGCTGGTGAATGGCGGCTCGGGCAACCGCAACCGCTCGCCCGGCGACGCGATCTACCACTGCCACTTCTACCCGCACTTCGCCCAGGGCATGTGGTACCTGTGGCGCATCCACGACACCTTCGAGGCCGGCACCCGGCTGCAGGTGTCGAACGGCGCCAAGGGCTACCACAGCACGCCGTTTGCGCTGCAGGACGGCACGCCCGCACCGGGCGCGCGCGCCCTGCCCGACGGCGAGCTGGTGGTCGGTGCGCCGATCCCGGCCGTGGTGCCGCTGCCGGGCAAGGCGATGCCGCCGATGCCGGGCAAGGTGGAGGTCGTGACCAAGTACGTCACCGACCCGGCCGGCGCGAGCCACATCGCCGGCTCCAGGGCGCTGGTCGACCGCAGCGCCGCCAACCGGAACGCCGACGGCACGCTGAAGAACCCGGGCTATCCGTTCTGGGTCGCGGGCATCGAGGCGACGATGGGGCAGCGTCCGCCGACCCCGCCGCTCGACATGCTCACGCCGGCGAAGGCGCAGGCGCTCAAGAACAGCGGCAACCCGCTGTGGTCCGGTCTCGTGCCGGCGCAGGCGGAGGGCTGGGACGGCGGCCTGCCGCGCGGCACGCTCGAAGGGAAACTGTCGGGCGGCACGGCCGAGGTGACGACCAGCCCGGTCGACTTCCTGAAGAAGCTGACGTCGGCGAAGGCGGTGTACTTCCCCGAGGAAGGCACGGACGCGGAGCAGGCCGCGATGGCTTTCCACGCGCAGCCTTTCCACGTCAGCTACGCGGTCGACCCGACCGGTGCCACGGTCAGGGCGGCGAACTTCAAGACCAACGGCGCGAAGCCTTCGGTCGCCGCGCCCTATGCCGAGCCCTGCATCGACGACACGCAGAAGCAGCTCACCAGCTCCGCGGGCGCGGGCACCTGGTTCAGCGGCGCGACCCTGACCGCGATGTGGATCGGCAAGGCCTCGAAATACAACGCGACCACGCCGCGCGTGTACAAGGGCGCCAACATCCAGTTCGACGCGGTGCTCAACAAGGCCGGCTACCACTTCCCGCAGCAGCGCATCATCACGCTGTGGGAGGACGCGATGCCGGTGATCAACAAGCAGCAGGCGCCCGAGCCGCTGGTGATGCGCGTCAACACCTTCGACTGCGCGATGTACTACCACACCAACCTGGTGCCGGAGTACTACGAGCTGGACGACTACCAGGTGCGCACGCCGACCGACATCATCGGCCAGCACATCCACCTGCCGAAATGGGATCTGACGACGACCGACGGGGCGGCCAACGGCTGGAACTACGAGGACGGCACACTCGCGCCGGGCGCGGTGGTCGAGAGCATCCACGCGATCCGCCAGTACAACCACTGCGCCGAGCCGGCCGATCGGCGCGACGGCACCAACGTCTGCCCCGTTGCGAAGAAGCACCCCTACTTCGGACAGTTCAATCGTCCGGACTGGATGGGCGCGCGCACGACGATGCAGCGCTGGTTCGCGGACCCGGTGCTGAACCAGCACAGCGTCGACCGCGGCCTCGGCAACATCTTCACGCATGACCACTACGGCCCCTCGACCCACCAGCAGATCGGCCTGTACGGCACCGTGCTGACCGAGCCGGCCGGTTCGACGTGGTACCACGCCGAGACCGGCACCCCGCTGTACACGCGTGCGGACGGCGGCCCGACCTCGTGGCAGGCGGTGATCAGCTCGGGCGACATCGACAACGACAAGATCGATGACAGCTTCCGCGAGTTCTACCTCGAGTTCACCGACTTCCAGCATGCCTACGAAGCCGGCGTGTATGTGGGCGCCGGCCCGGACGGCAGGCCCGACCCGGTGAGGTACCCGACCAGCCGCGACAGCTTCCGCTATGCGATCAACCCGCCGGCGAAGATGACCACGCAACCCATCTTCCCCGACATGCAGCGCATGGCCGCGGGCGCCCAGAAGCCCACCTGCCCGGTGCGTCCCTGCCCGCAGGCGATCTCGACGGACGACCCGGGGATGTTCTCGGTGAACTACCGCAACGAACCGGTGGCGCTGCGCATCTACGACCCGACCAGGACCGGCCCCGACGGCAAGCCCGGCATGCAGGCGGACGGCGACGCCGGTGATCTCGCCTTCGCGCTGCAAAGCCGTACCGACCGCAAGATCGCGAACTTCAACCTCGCGCCCGGCGCGATCACGCAGGCGACCGGTCCGACCGGCGGCGTCACGACCTTCCCGCCGCACATCAACAAGGGAGGCGACGTCGCGGGCGATCCCTTCACGCCGATGCTGCGCACCTACGCGGGCGACATCGTGCGCGTGCGCGTGCAGGCCGGCGGCCAGGAGGAGGCGCACAGCGTCAGCATCCACGGCGTGAAGTGGCTGCAGGCCGGCTCGAGCTTCGGCGCGGCGCCCAACTCGGGCTGGCGCAACGGCCAGATGGTCGGCATCTCCGAGCAGTTCAGCCTCGGCATGCCGGTGGCCATGTACGCCCACCCGGACACGCCGGCGGCCGACTACCTGTACTCGATCAACGCCTCGATCGAGGGCTACTGGAACGGCTCGTGGGGCGTGATGCGCAACTATGCCGAGAAGCGTGCCGACCTGTTCGCGACGCCCAATAACCCGCAACCGGTTGCTGCCGCCAACGCGGCGGACTTCAACGGCATCTGCCCGAAGACCTACACCGATCCCGTGCTCGGCGTGCTGCCGGTCAAGCAGCGCGACTTCAGCGTGGTAGTGGCGCTCGCCAACGACATCCTGCCCAACCCGCTCGGCCTGACCATCGGCATGGCGGACAGCAACGGCAAGCATGTCGGCGGCCCGCTCAAGGCCGGCGGCGGCACGCTGGTGTACAACGCGCGTCCGACCAGCATCCCGGCCGCGACCCTCATCGACCACGCGACCGGCCAGACGATCACGATCGGCGGCAAGTCGGGGCCGCTGCACGACCCGACCGCGATCATGTACGTGCGCAAGGAGGACCTCGATCCGACCACCGGCAAGCTGAAGGCCGGCGTCCCGGTCGAACCCCTGGTGCTGCGCGCGGCGTCCGGCGAATGCGTGAACGTGGTGCTGGAGAACCGCCTGCCGGCGGAGATGCCGGACCTGCCGTCGCCCAACCTGATGGCGCCGGTGGTCGTGCGCGACCGCTACGACCCGCTCGGCACCACCGCCTTCAACAACAACCTGATGCGCCCGTCCGCGCACGCCGGCTTCCACACCCAGCTGCTGATGTACGACGTGACGCGGTCGGACGGCACCAACGTCGGCATCAACCCGGTACAGACGGTTGCGCCCGGCGGGGCGCCGAAGACCTATCAATTCTACGTGGGAGACCTGGCGCGCGCGTATTCCAAGGCCACTTCCCTGGTGAAGGGGACAACCTCCACCCGGACGGGGAACGCCGACACGATCAGTGCCGTGGGGATCGAGTTCGGCGGCGTCAACATCATGCCGGCGGACAAGATCAAGCAGCCGCAGAAGGGCCTCAACGGTGCGTTCGTCGCCATGCCGCCGGAATCGACCTGGGTCGAGGACGGCAACATGCGCGCCGCCGCCACGGTGAGCAAGACCACGAAGCCCGCGCTCGTCACCTACCGCGACTTCGCGCTGCAGTGGGCGAAGGGCCTGAACATGCGCTGGGCCAACGGGGATCCGGTGGAGAACATCGCCGCCGAGGGGCCGATGGTGCATGAGGATCCGGAAGACAACTCTTCGATGGCGGTGAACTACCGGGTCGAGCCGCTGTGGTACCGCTTCGGCAAGGCGCCGGACGCACCTTTCGGCCACGCCAACGGCGCCGGCCTCGCGGACGTGCCCAATGCCAACGAGGCCTACAGCAACGCGCTGGTCGGCGGCGCGGACCCGGAGACCCCGGTGCTGACGGTGACGCGGGGCCAGCCGTTCCGCATCCACCTGGTGCAGGCGTCGGGCGGCAGCCGCATGGGCACCTTCGCCCTCCACGGCCACGTCTGGCAGCGCGATCCGTACCGTGCGCACAACGCGGTGCAGAGCGGCTACCCGTCGGTGAAGTACGGCGTCGCCTCGACGCGGATCCTGGAGAACCCGCTGGGGATGTACCTGGGCGGCCAGGAAAGCATCCTGCCGGCCGCGCACTTCACCTTCAACCTCGAAAGCGCGGGGGGCGCCAATGCCATCGCGGGCGACTACCTGTACCGCGACTTCGAGTCGCTGGGCAACCTGAGCGGCCGCTGGGGCATCGTGCGGGTGGAGTGAGCAGCACGCAGTCCGGGGACCCGGAAACGGGGCCCCAAAACCGGGGGAAAGCACCGTGAGCAGACTTCGCTTCGCAACAGGCTCGCTGCTGGTGTCCTGCGCCTTGTCGGGATCGCTTGCCGCGGCGCCGGCGCCGGTCCCCGCGCCGGGGGGCGCGGCGGCGGAGGCCAGACCCGCGGCCAGCGGGCGCGTGACGCGCGACGGCGTGGCGATCGACTTCGAGGCGCGCCCGGCGGACGGGGCCACCGAGCTGGTCGAAGGCGGTCTTGCCGACCTCACCTTCCGCATCACCGACGCCAGGACGGGCACGGGCGTGCCGGGGCTCAGGCCGGGTGCGTGGCTCGACCTCGCGCAGGTGATCGCGAACCCGAAGGCCAACGAGCAGAAGGAATGCAAGGACAAGATCGCCCTCTACCTGAAGGGCGTGGTCGGCGTGCGGCCGATGGTGGACCTCAACAGCTACTACCTGATGGTGCTCAACCAGGACCCCAGCATCAGCGTCATCGATCCTCTGACCTCGATGGCTGGCGTGACCAGCACGCTCACGCGCATCATGCTCAAGCGCCCGCCGATGGACTGGGCCAGGAGCGTCGACGGCAAGCACATGTTCGTGTCGATGCCGACCGCCGGTCAGGTCGCGGTCGTCGACACGGGCAGCTTCCGCGTCGTCGCCGACGTCGATGCCGGTGACGAGCCGGTGCGCGTCGCGGTGCAGCCCGACGGGCACTACCTGTGGGTCGGCAACAACGCGCGCGATCCCGGCAAGAGCGGCGTCACGGTGATCGACGCCCACGGCTTCGAGCCGGTGAAGCGCTTCGCGACCGGCAAGGGCCACCACGAGATCGCCTTCAGCGACGACTCGCGCCACGCCTTCGTGACCAACCGCGACGCGGGTAGCGTGAGCGTGTTCGACGTCGCCGCGCTCGAGAAGGTGGTGGACATCCCGACCGGTCCGCGGCCGATCTCGGTGGCCCTGTCGGGCCTGTCGAAGGCGCTGTACGTCGCCGACGGCGAGGCCGGCACGATCACGGTGATCGACGCGAAGACGCTTGCGCCGCGCAAGGTGATCCAGGCCCGGCCCGGCCTCGGCCCGGTGCGCTTCACGCTCGACGGCCGCTTCGCCTTCGCGCTCAACACGCGGGAGAACACCGCGACGGTGATCGACGCGGGCGGCGACGAGATCGTGCATGAACTCGGCGTTGCCGCCGAACCCTACGAGGTGAGCTTCACGCCGGGCTATGCCTACGTGCGCGGCCTCGCGACCGAGAACGTGGCGATGGTGAGGCTCGACACGCTCGGCAAGGGCCGCGAACCGGTGCTGCAGAGCTTCGCCGCGGGCGCCGAGGCGCCCAGGCTCGCCGGCGACCTGCCGCTGGCGGCGAGCCTCGCCACGCGCAGCGATGAGGGCGCGGTGTTCGTCGTCAATCCGGCGAACAACACCACCTACTTCTACATGGAAGGCATGAATGCGCCGATGACCGGCTACCTCCACCGCGGCCACACGGCGCGCGCGGTGACGGTGGTCGACCGCGCGATGAAGCAGACCGAACCGGGCGTGTTCTCGACGCAGGTGACGCTGCCGGCGTCGGGCAAGTTCGACGTCGCCTTCATGCTCGACCGCCCGCAGGTGCTGCACTGCTTCAGCGCCGACGTGAAGCCCGGCGCGATCAGCGACGCGAAGCTCGCCGCACCGCGCCTCGAGTTCCTGCCCGCGCCGGTGACCGTGCAGGCGCCGGGCAAGGCGACGGTGCGCTTCCGCCTCGTCGCCGGCCGCAAGGACACGCCGCGCACCGGCGTCAAGGACCTCGGCGTGACCTGGTTCCTGGCGCCGGCCGGCGCGCGCCAGCACACGGCGGCGCGCGAGGTGGGCGAGGGCGTGTATGAGGCGGAGCTGCCGCTCGCGCAGACCGGCGCGTACTACGTGCATGTCGATTCGGCGGCGCTGCGCGAGACGCAGAAGAAGCCCTACCTGACGCTGCGCGCGGTTTCCGCGGTGGCGGCGGGGACGAAGGACGGCAACTGAGGAGGGGGGACGATGACGAACGGAGCAAGGCGCATGCAGCACGATCGCAAGGCCGTCATGCGCGCCGGCCTGGCCGCGGTGGCGGTCGCGGCGGCCGTGGGCATCCTCATGCCGGGCGCGGCGCGGGCGCACGCCGAACATGCGAAGCCGCAGGGCGCCACGGCCGGCGCCCACGCGAACCACGGCGCATCCGGCCCGACGCGGCCCGAAGACGTGACGGTGCGCCTCCCCGACGTGACGCTGCTGGACCAGCACAGCCGCGAACGGCGCCTCAAGCCCGACGTGATCGGCGATCGCGTCGTGGTGATGGATTTCGTCTATACCAGCTGTACGACCGTGTGCCCGGTGGCCTCCGCGATCATGGCCGAAGTGCAGCAGAAGCTCGCCGCGCGGGTGGGGCGCGAGGTTGCGCTCGTGTCGCTGACCGTGGACCCGGTGCGCGACACCCCGGCGCGCCTGCGCGACTACGCCGGCGCCCGCGGCGCGGGCGAGGGCTGGTCGTGGCTCACTGGCAGCGCCACGGAGGTCAACGACACGCTCAAGGGCCTGGGCACGTGGACGCCGGACTTCGAGGACCATCCCGTCGTGATGATGGTCGGCGACGGCCGCAGCGGCAAATGGACGCGCTTCTACGGCTTCGCGGACCCCGCGGTGCTGGTCGCGCAGGTCGAATCGCTCATCGCGGCGCGTGCCGCAACCCGGGAGTAAGCACATGATCGCTGCACGCCGCACCGTCTTCCTCGCCGCCTTCGCGGCGCTCGCACAGGTCCTCACCCTCGCCGCCGCCGCGCAAGCGGCCGCGCAGGCCGTGGCGCCCCCCGCCACCGGCGGCACGCACGACGCGCGTGCCTACTTCACCGACACCGAGCTCGTCGACCAGCACGGCCGCAAGGTCCGGTTCTACAGCGACGTGCTGAAGGACCGCGTCGTGATGCTCAACGTGGTCTACGCGAACTGCAAGGACGCCTGCCCGCTCATCACGCGCAAGCTCACGGAAGTGCGCGCCACGCTGGGCGAGGAGGCCGCGCGCAAGGTGCATTTCATCTCGATCAGCAGCGACCCGCTGCACGACACGCCGGCCTCGCTGAAGGCCTTCGCGGCGAAGAACCACGCCGATAGCCCGAACTGGATCTTCCTCACCGGCGACAAGGCGAAGGTCGACTTCGTGCTGAGCCGCCTCGGCCAGCTCGGCAACAGCGTCGAGGAGCATTCGACGCTGCTGATCGCCGGCGACGTGCCGAACAAGCGCTGGAGCAAGATCCGCCCCGACGCACCGCCGCCGGCGATCGCCGAGCGCCTGAGGCTGCTCACCGAACCGGTGGAGAAGGTGAGCCTGGGACGGTAACGATCATGGCAAGCCGCCGCCTTACAGGGTGGTCGGGTCTGATGGCCGCGCTACTCTGCGTCGCGGGGCCTGTGGCCGCAATCGAGCTGACTGCTTCCGAACAGGCCGGCAAGCAGATCTTCGTCGAAGGCCGCAGCGCCTCGGGCAGCACCATTGCGGCCCGCGTCGGGGGCGCGGACACGGCGATACCGGGAACGGTGGTGCCGTGTGCCAACTGCCACGGCGCCGATGGCCGCGGGAGGCGCGAGGGGGGCGTGCGCCCGCCCGACATCACCTGGCGGCGGCTTGCCCTTCCTTATGGCCAGCGCATGGAAAACGGGCGCGAACGGCCCGCCTACGACGCGGCGAGCTTCGCGCGCGCGATCACCACCGGGGTCGATTCCGCCGGCAACCGGCTCGACCCCGCGATGCCGCGCTTCACGATGTCGGCGCGCGACGCCGAGGACCTCACGGCCTACCTGAAGCGCCTCGAGGACGACGGCGACCCGGGCCTCGCGCAGGACGCCGTGCGCGTCGGCACGCTGCAGCCCGCGACGGGGCTGCTGGCCGAGCTGGGCACGACCGTCACGGCCATCCTGCGCGGCACTTTCGACGCCGTGAACGCCGGCGGCGGGGTGCACGGCCGGCGCATCGAGCTGGTCGTCGCCGATCCCGGCAGCGATGCCGCGGGCGCGGAGGCCGCGCTGCGCCGCCTCGTCGACGAGGAAAAGGTGTTCGCCCTCGTCGCGCCGCTGGTGCCGGCGCTCGACGGGCGCCTGGGCGCGCTCGCCGACGCCGCGCACATCCCCGTGGTCGGCCCGCTCGCGCAGCTGTCGGCGAGCGGCGGCCGCTTCGTGTTCGATCCGCTGCCCGGCCTCGGCGAGCAGCTCGGTGCGCTCGGCGAATACGCCGCCGCCACGCTCAAGCTCACGAATCCGCCGGTCGCGATCGTGCATCCGGACGAACCCCGCAGCGCCGCCATCGCCAGCGCGCTCGCCGGGCGCCTCGCGCGCCACGGCTGGTCGCAGGTGCGCGCCTACGCCTACGTGCCGGGCGCGTTCAACGCCTCCTGGGTGGGCACGGCGGTGGCCGGCCAGGGCGCGAAGGCGGTCTTCTTCATCGGCCGCGACGCCGACTTCGGCGCGCTCGCCGCGCAGGAGCCGTTGCAGAAGGCGCCGCCGTGGCTGTTCGCGGCGGCGAACCAGGTCGGCCCGGCCGTGCTGCGGCTGCCCGCGCCGCAAGCCGAGCGCGTGTTCATCGCCTACCCGACCTTGCCGCAGGACTGGAGCCCGCAAGGCGCGGGCGCGCTGCGTGCGGTGCGCGCCCGCAGCGGCGCGGGCGACCGCCACCCCGCCTTCCAGGTCGGCGCCTACGTCGCGGCGTTGGTGATGGTGGAAGGCTTCAAGCGCGCCGGGCGCGACGTGAGCCGCGACAAGTTCGTTGCCGCGCTGGAGGGCATGCGTGGCTTCCAGACCGGCGTGGCGCCCGCGATCGGCTTCGGCCCCGGGCAGCGCGTCGGCGCGCCGGGCGCCCACATCGTCGGCGTGGATGCGCAGAAGCACATTTTCCGCCCGACCGGCCGCTATGTGCGCCTTGACACAGTACAAGAATGAGGTGATGAACTAATGTAGTAAATACCGATGGGAGGAGACGGGCTTGAGGACAGACCGGGCATCCGGCGGGCACGCCGTCACGACGCAGGGAAGGAGAGGAGGGGCCGCGCGCCGCCGTGCGTCGTGCGGTCTGCGGCATGTGACGGCGGCCCTGTGCCTGGTCTGCACCCTCGCGTTGCCGGCGCCGGCCTCCGCGCAGGAGGTCGGCGTCGCGGCACGCGTCAATGGCGCCGAAATCACCGTCTTCCGCCTCGAACGCCATTTCGAGGACTACCTCCGGCTCAAGGCGCGCAATGTCGCCGCCATCCGCAGCCCCGACGTGTTCAAGCGCCTCAAGCGCGAAGCGCTCGACCAGCTCATCGACAAGGAGCTGCTGTGGCAGGAGTCGCAGCGCCGCGGCGTGAAGGTCGATGACGCGGCGGTCGAGGAGATGCGCAGCGGCATCGAATCGGGATTCGCGACGCGCGAGGCCTACGAGCGCCGCGTCCGCGACGCCGGCTTCGACGAAGCCTCCTACGCCGAATACCTGCGCCGCGAGCTCGCGGCGAGCCGCACCCTGCAGGCGCTCGCGGGCACGCCCCGGATCAGCGACGAGGACGTGCGGCGCACGCTGGAGCAGGAGCCGGCGCCCGCGGGCATGCCCGAGGCCGAGGCGCAGCGCCAGGTGCGCGCGTACCTGGCCGCGAGCCGCCGCGCCGAAGCCGGCCGCGAGGCGCTGCAACGATTGCGCGAGTCCGCACGGGTGGAGGTGCTGCAGCCGTTCTGACGGGCGTCCGGCCGCATGCCCCGATTTGGGGACTGGCGGCCGGTAGCGGGTGGTTTTTCCCCGCTTTCGGGGGTGAAAAGGGCAACGGATCGGCGAAGTCATCGAAGAAATGGCCCAATCCGCGGCATGTATCGCGTGGCACGCGGCGTGCTGTAGTTGTGTCAAACGGGATCCGGCAGGCGATGCCGGAATCGGCTGGAAAGCGGAGAGCGGCCATGTCATCCACCACAAGAGTCCTGATCGTCGAGGACGAGGACATCCTCGCAGGCAACCTGCAGGCCTACCTCGAACGCGTCTGCTGCGAAGCCCGCGTCGCGCCGGACGGAGGCAGTGCGATCCGGTCGATCGATGCCTTTGTCCCGGATGTGCTGGTGCTCGACTATCGCCTGCCCGACATGACCGGCTTCCAGGTGCTGGACGCGATCCGGTCGCGCTGCGCCCACGCCAACGCGATCCTGATCACGGGGCAGCCGCGCAACGAGGTGCAGCAGGAAGCGGCGCGGCGCGGGATCGCGCACATCCTGTTCAAACCCTTTCCGCTCGCCGAGTTGTCCAAGGTCGTGTGCAGCATCGGCCCCTACGTTTCGGCGCACATCGCCGGTGATGCGGAGCCGCACGACGCGCACGGGCCGACGCATCCGGACCGGCGCCAGCACAAGCACAACCGCTTCCCGATGCGGCTGTATGACGGAACCTGGCTGTTCGCGGACCGCCGGCATGCGCACAAGTCCGGGCAGGATTGCGCAGACGACGAAGAATGAGGGCGGAAAGGTGCGGCGGGGCGCAGACGATGGCAGAATCATCGCGCAGCGCTGCGAAACATGGCAGGGCCGGCCCTTCTGGCCGGAAGGAGACTGATGCAATGGATATGCATGTCATCCCTGAAATGGTCGTACCGGACAGTGCCGAGGGCGTTGTCCAGAGGCTCGATGTCGCGCTGCTGCGTTCGGCGCGCGACCGCGCCGCGGCCCACGGCCGCCGCATGATCGACGAACTGGAGGAGCTCGCCGGCCTCGATCCGCGCGAATTCGTGCGCCGCCTTGCCGCCACGCTGCATTACCCGGTGCTGTGCGGCGAGGAGCTTTTCGCCGGCGCGCCGGACTTCTCCAAGGTGTCGCTCGCCGAGGCCATCAAGCACGAATTCGTGCTCGTGAAGCGTTCGCCGGACGCGGGCGGCGGCCTCATCGGCGTGTTCTCCGACCCCTTCGACGACGCGCGCCTCGCGTGGATCGACGAGCGCCTCGGCGGTGCCGAGCTGCATCTGGCGCATCCGGCCGACCTCGCGGCCTGCCTCGCGCGCCACGAGGAGGACTTCCATGCGATCGACTCGCTCGCCGCGGCGCAGGAGGAATGCGCTGCCGCCGAGGACGTCGAGACGCTCTCGCTCGCCCGCATCAGCGAGGACTCCAGCGTCGTCGTGAAGCTGGTCAACTCGACCCTCTACGACGCGCTCAAGGCCAAGGCCAGCGACATCCACCTCAGCGCCACCGGCAGCGGCATGGTCATCAAGTACCGCGTCGACGGCGTGCTCGACACCGCCAGCCGGGTGCAGGGCGCCGACGTCGCCGAGCAGATGATCTCGCGCGTGAAGGTGATGGCGGAGCTCGACATCGCCGAGAAGCGCGTGCCGCAGGACGGCCGCTTCAAGGTGTCGATCAAGGGCCGCCAGATCGATTTCCGCGTGTCGATCATCCCCAGCATCTTCGGCGAGGACGCCGTGCTGCGCGTGCTCGACAAGCAGGACCTCGCCGACCAGGTGCATGGCGTGCGCCTCGACTCGCTCGGCTTCGAGCCCGACGTGATGAAAACCCTGCGCCGCCTCGCGAGCGAGCCCTACGGCATGGTGCTCGTCACTGGCCCCACCGGCAGCGGCAAGACCACCACGCTGTACGCGATGCTCACCGAGATCAACCGCGGCGTCGACAAGATCATCACGATCGAGGACCCGGTCGAATACCAGCTCCCCGGCGTGCTGCAGATCCCGGTCAACGAGAAGAAGGGCCTCACCTTCGCGCGCGGCCTGCGCTCCATCCTGCGCCACGACCCGGACAAGATCATGGTCGGCGAGATCCGCGACGCCGACACCGCGCAGATCGCCGTGCAGTCGGCGCTCACCGGCCACCTCGTGTTCACGACCATCCACGCCAACAACGTGTTCGACGTGATCGGGCGCTTCACGCAGATGGAGGTCGACCCGTACAGCTTCGTTTCGGCGCTGAACGGCGTGCTCGCGCAGCGCCTGATCCGGCTCGCGTGCCCGCACTGTGCCGTCGAAACGCAGCCGCGGCACGACGAACTCCGTGCCGCCGGCCTCGATCCGGCCGAGGTCAGGGGCTGGCGCTTCGTGCATAGCCCCGGCTGCGGCCGCTGCCGCGGCACCGGCTACCGTGGCCGCACCGCGATCGCCGAAGTGCTGCTGCTCGACGACGAACTGCGCCAGACCATCATCGACCACCGGCCCATCGCCGAACTGAAGGAGCTCGCGAAGAAGCGCGGCCTGCGCCTGCTGCGCGAGTCGGCGCTCGACCTGGTGCGTACCGGCGAGACCACGCTCGAGGAGATCAACCGTGTCACTTTTGTCGCGTGAGCGCCTCATCGCGGTACTCGCCCCGGCGCGGGTGACGCTGCTGCGCGCGGGGCCCGGGCGCCCCACGCCGGGCGGCGCCTGCGACTGCGAGGGCGGCTGGGACGGTGCCGTCGATGCGCTGCAGGGCCTGCTGCGCGAGGCCGGCGTGCGCCGGAGCGACGTCACGGTCGTGCTCTCCTGCCACTTCGCGCACTTCCGCCTCGTGCCGTGGAGCGACGCGATCAGTTCGCCCGCCGAACTCGAAGCCTTCGCGCGCATCGGCTTCGAGGACGTCTACGGCGCCGTCGCGGCCGGCTGGGCGCTGCGCATCTCGCCCGAGGCGGCCGGTCGGCCGCGCGTCGCCGTGGCGATCGAAAAGGCCCTGCTGGAGCGCCTGCACACCATCGTCGAGGGCGCGGGGCTGCGCCTCGCCTCGGTGCAGCCCTACCTGATGGCCGCCTACAACCGCCTGCAGCCGAGCCTCGCGCGCGACGACTTCGTGTTCGCCGTCGCCGAGCCGGGCCGCTGCAGCATGCTGCTCGCGCGTGCCGGCCAGTGGCTCAGCGTGCGCTCCAGCGCGGCCGGCGACAACGAACACGCGGTCGCGGATCTCCTCGAACGCGAATGCGAACTCAACGGCATCGGCGACCCGCAGTCGGGGCCGGTGCCGCCGGTATTCATCCATGCCCCGGGGCGCGCCGCGAGCGCGTGGCCGCCGGTGGAAGGCGTCACTCCGCGCGCCCTGACGCTGGGCAGCGGGGACGATCCGTGGCAGGACATGGCGCGGGCGGTGGCGTGATGAAACGGCTACAGCTCGACTTCCGTCGTTCGCCCCCCGCCGGTGCCGGGGGCTGGGCGCTGCTCGCCGTGGGCGCCGTCCTCGCCGGCACGGTGACGTGGGCCGGCGTGCACATCCGGGGCGAGATCGCGGCGCAGGACGCGACCGCGCGCCAGATCCTCGCCGGCCTGCCCGGGCCCCTGCGCGACAGCAGGCCGGCCGCGGCGGGCGGCAGCGAGCGCGACGGCGCGCTGGCGGGCATGCATCGCGTGCAGGCGAGCATCGACAACCGCCCCTGGCAGGCGCTGTTCGCGACGCTCGAGGGCCTCGCCAGCGACGACGTCGCGCTGCTGGCGCTGACACCGGACGCGCGCAAGCACCAGCTCCGCATCACTGCCGAGGCGCGCGACCTCGGCGCGATGCTCGATTACCACCGCAAGCTGGAGGGCACGCCCGCGCTGCGCGACGTGGCGCTGGTCAGCCACGAGTTCGCCGAGCAGGTGCCGGGCCGGCCGGTGCGCTTCAGCCTCGTCGCAAGCTGGGTGACCGACCATGCCAATCCATAAGCTCACGCTCCACGAAGCCGTGCGCCGCCTGGGCCTGCCCGGCCTCGGCGGCGCCCTCCTGCTGGCCGCCGCCGCGGCCGGCACCCTGTCGGTCGTGCTGCCCGGCCTCGGGGCGCGCGAGCGCGCCGGGCAGCAGGTGCTGCGCGCGCAGGCCCAGGCCGCCGCCGCCCGACGCGGCGAAGTGCCCGACGCGCTGCCGCCCGCACGCCAGCTCGACGACTTCTACGCCGGCCTGCCGCCCCAACTCGCCGCGACGAAGGCGATCGACGGCCTGTATACGGCTGCCGACGCGGAAAAAATCTCCCTCGCGCGCGGCGAATACTCGCTCGCCGTCGAACAGGGCTCCGACATGGCGCGCTACCAGATCCTGCTGCCGGTGCGCGGCACCTACGCGCAACTGCGCCGCTTCCTCGACGCCGCGATCGCGAAGGTGCCGGGCCTCAGCGTGGAGGACCTGGACATCCAGCGCAAGGAGGTCTCCGAGACCGAGCTCGAAGGCCGCATCCGCATGACCCTTTACCTGTCGAGGCGGTGATGGCGAACCGGCGTGGGCTCTTCTGGCTGGCATTCCTCGGCGCGGCCGCGGCGCTCGCGGTCATTCCGGAATTCTTCGACAAGGCGCCCGACGAGGCCGCGCAACCGGTGAGCCGTCCGCGCGCAACGGCGAGCGCACCGCCCGCCGCGCAGGCCGGACAGCTCGCCGGGCTGCGTTCCGCGGCACCGCCCGCCGCGGGGCAGGACGACGCGGCAAGCGCTGCCGCCCCGAGCGCCCCGGAGGCGGGGCCGGCCGCGCCCCGCCCCGTGCCTGAACTCTTCGCCGCGCACAGCTGGTACGTCCCGCCCCCGCCGCCCCCGCCGCCGCCCCCCGCCCCGCCGCCCCCGCCCCCGGTGCCCGTCGCGCCGCCCGTCCCCTACGAATATCTCGGCAAGCTCGCCGACGGCAATTCCGTGCGCGTGTTCCTCGTGCGCGGCGACCGCCCCTACACGGTTTCCGAAGGCGATGTACTGGACGGCAGCTACAGGGTGCAACGCATCACGGACACCACGATGACGCTCGTCTATCTTCCTCTCAACATGCCCCAAACCTTGCCCGTGGGAAGCAAACCATGATGACGGATACCGTGCTCCGCCGAGTTGTCCCCCATGTCGCGATCGTGGTGCTGGCGTCATCGCTCGCCGGCTGTGCCAACGACGCCCTGCAGCGCGACGGCATGCGCCTGATCGACGAGGGACATTACGAGGAAGGACTGGCCAAGCTCGACGAGGCCGTGCGCGAACAGCCGCGCGACCCCTCCGCCAATGTGGCGCAGACGACGCAGCGCCAGCGCGTGATCACCGCGCTGCTGGCCAACGCCGAGCGCGCCCGTCGCATGCGCGACAACAACGCTGCGGCGCGCGACTACGAGCGGGTGCTCGGCATCGAGCCGGCCAACGAGCGTGCGGCCGAGGCGCTGCATCAGCTCGAGCAGCTGCGCAACGCCGGCGAGAGCGTGCGTCAGGCCCAGGTCGCGCTGCGCCGCGGCGACCTCGACGGTGCCGACCGCCTGGTGCGCCAGGTGCTCGTGCTCGACCCGCGCCACGAGGGCGCGCTGGCGCTCAGGCGCGAGATCGAGGACATCCGCTCGCGCACCGTCCAGACCTATCCGCAGCTGCGCACGAAGATGGCTGCGCCCGTGACGCTGGAGTTCCGCGACGGCAACCTCAGGCAGATCTTCGAAGTGCTGTCGCGCACTGCCGGCATCAACTTCCTGTTCGACAAGGACGTGAAGCCCGACCTCAGGGCGACGCTGTTCGTGCGCCAGGTCCCGGTCGAGCAGGCGGTCGAGCTGCTGCTGCTGCAGAACCAGCTGCAGCAGAAAGTCATCAGCGACAACACGGTGATGATCTACCCCGACACGCCGCAGAAGCAGCGCGACTACCAGGACCTCACGATCCGCACCTTCCACCTCGCCAACACCGACGCCAAGACGGCGATGAACATGCTCAAGACCCTGCTCAAGAGCAAGGACGTGTTCATCGACGAGCGCCTCAACACGCTGACGATGCGCGACTCGGCCGACGCCGTGCGCCTCGCCGAGAAGCTGCTCTCCGCGCAGGGGCTGCCCGAGCCCGAGGTCGTGCTCGAGGTCCAGGTCATGGAAGTGTCGCGCCAGCGCATCCTCGACCTCGGCCTGCAGTGGCCCAGCACCTTCGGCCTGCTGCGTCCCGACCTCGGCGGCCCGCCGGGCGTGCTGACCGACTACAACCACGTCAACGGCAGCCGCATCACCGTCGGCCCGTCCCCCGAACTGCGCATCAATGCCAACGACAGCGACGTGAACACGCTCGCGAACCCGGTGATCCGCGTCAGCAACAAGGAAAAGGCGCGCATCCATATCGGCCAGCGCGTGCCGGTCGTCAGCGCGACCTCCACCCCCTCGACGCAGGGCCCGGTGATCACCGAGAGCATCCAGTACCTGGAGGTCGGCCTGAAGCTCGAGGTCGAGCCCACCGTGCATCTGGACGACGAGGTGATGATCAAGATCGCGCTCGAAGTCAGCAAGGCCACCCAGCAGTCGCCGACCAAGAACGGCACCATCCCCGTGCAGGTCGATACGCGCAATGCGGTGACCGTGCTGCGCCTGAAGGACGGCGAGACGCAGGTGCTCGCCGGCCTGGTGCGCAACGATCACGACGTCGCCGGCAACCGCATCCCGGGTCTCGGCGACATCCCCGGGCTGGGGCGGCTCTTCGGCAGCAACAAGGACACCATCGGCAAGTCCGAACTGGTGCTGTCGATCACGCCGCGCATCGTGCGCAACCTGCCCTACATGAGCCCGCAGGACATCGAGTACCCGTCGGGCACCGAGGCGGTGCTGAGGTCGCGGGCCGACCTGATGCGCGGGGTGACCGTGCCGGCGGCGGGCGCCGCGCCGCAGGGCGCCGTACCTGCGGCAGAGGTCGCCGCCCTCGCGCCGCCGGCCGCGGTCAGCAGCGACGCCCCGGGCGCGCTCGCGTCGCCCGCGGCCGCCATCCTGTCGTGGACGGCGCCTGCCAGCCTCAGGCCCGGAGAGGAAACCGACGTGGTCCTGCGCGCGAACGTGTCCCAGCCGCTCGGCGCCGCGACGCTGCAGTTCGCCTACGATCCGGCGGCGCTGCGTGTCGTCTCGGTGACCGAGGGCGACGTGATGAACGCCGACGGCGCTATCACCTCCTTCGCGCCGCGCATCGACGACAAGACCGGACGCATGTTCGTCGCGCTGTCGCGCACCGCGCCGCAGGGCGCGCGCGGCGACGGCGCGCTGGTGCGCCTGCGCGTGGCCGCGCTGCCCGGCAGCACGGCGCCGGCGGAGCTCCGCGTGGTCGGCGTGTCGGCGTTCGGCGAGGGCAACCGCCCGGTCTCCGTGCCGCTGCCCGCCGCGCTCGCGCTCGGTGCGCAGCCCTGAGGGAGGGGGCGATGCGGCGCGCGCACGGTTTCTCCCTCGTCGAGGTCGTCATCACGGTGGCGATCGTCGCGCTGCTCGCGAGCATCGCCGCGCCGCTCACCGAGACGGTCGTGCGCCGCGGCAAGGAGCAGGAACTGAAGAGCGCGCTGTACCACATCCGCGACGCCATCGACGCCTACAAGCTCGCGGCCGACACCGGCCAGATCGAGAAGCTCGCCGACGCGAGCGGCTACCCGCCCACGCTGCGCGTGCTGGTCGACGGCGTGCGCGACGTGCGCAGCGTCGAAGGCAAGCGCATCTACTTCCTGCGCAGCATCCCGCGCGACCCCTTCACCGATCCCAAGCTGCGGCCGGAGGAAACCTGGGGCCTGCGCAGCTACGACAGCCCGCCCGACAGTCCCCGTGCCGGCGCCGACGTGTTCGACGTCTATTCGCTCGCGTCCGGCGAGGGCCTGAACGGCGTCCCCTATCGCCAATGGTGAGATCCGAAATGGACACCCTGCGCAAATCCCGGGCCGGCTTCACGCTGATCGAGCTGCTGGTCGTGCTCGCCATCATCGCGACCCTGCTCGCGATCGCCGCGCCGCGCTATTTCGGCAGCCTGGAGAGATCCGAGGACACGGCGCTGCGCCAGTCCCTCTCCGTCATGCGCGACGCGCTCGACCACTACTACGGCGACACCGGCGTCTATCCCGACTCGTTGCAGGCCCTGGTCGACAAGCGCTACCTGCGCAGCGTCCCCGTCGACCCCATCACGCAGCGCAGCGACACCTGGGTGATCGTGCCCCCGCAGGGCGCCGCCGGCGGCACCGTCGGCAACGTGCGCAGCGGCGCGGAGGGCAAGGCGCGTGACGGGACGCTCTACTCGGAGTGGTAGCCGTGCTGCCGGACGTCCGTGTGCGCGAACGGGGCTTCACCTACATCGGTGTGCTGGTGCTGGTCGTGATGATGACGCTGGCGCTGGTGGGCACTGCGCAGCTGTGGTCCACGGCCAGCCTGCGCGCCCGCGAACGCGAGCTGCTGTGGGTCGGCTCGCAGTACGCGCACGCGCTGCGCCTGTACTACGAGACGTCGCCCGACCTGAAACGCTTCCCGCAGCGGCTCGACGACCTGATCACGGACCAGCGCAGCCCCAAGCCGCGCCACCACCTGCGCCGCCTGTACGCCGACCCCATCACGCGCAGCACCGACTGGGGGCTGATCCGCAGCGCCGACGGGGGCATCGTCGGCGTGTACAGCCAGTCGACCGACGCGCCGCTGAAGCGCGCGCGCTTCCCGGTCGAGTGGGCCGAGTTCGAGGGGGTGGAAACCTATGCCGGCTGGCAGTTCGTCGCCGACCGCGCCTTCAGCACCACCGCGCAGGCCAACGGGAGCGCGAACGCACCGCCGGGGGCTGCGGCAGGAATGCCCGCCCCGGCCGACCCGCGCAAGAGCCTGATCGACGCTGCCCGTGCGCCGCGGCCGGCGCCGCCGGTGTCGCCTTTCCAGCAAATGCGCTGACGCCGCGCGCGCAGCCGGCGCGTACAAACAAAAAAAGCCCGGCAATGCCGGGCTTTCCTCATTCGAATCCAGCCGCGAGGCGGATTACATCGGGCGGATGTTGCCTGCCTGCTTGCCCTTCGGGCCCGAGGTCTCGTCGAACTGCACTTTCTGACCTTCGGCCAGGCTACGGAAGCCGTTGCCCTGGATCGCGGAGAAGTGAGCGAAGAGGTCTTCGCCGCCGTTGTCCGGGGTGATGAAGCCGTAACCCTTGGCGTCGTTGAACCACTTGACGGTACCAGTTGCCATTTTCTGAATTTCCCAAATCAAAGTTTAAATAAGGGGCGTTTGCCCAGAGTTGCGACAATCGCGATCGGGGAATGACGGACTGGAGTACCAGAGGACTTCGAGCACGAAACACCACGCGATGACTGATGCGCGCAAGCAGTCTGGTGAAAAACCGCGCCGCGGTCAACTGCCTTCGCGCGCCTTTCCAGGTCTTCCGGCACCGGCGGCGTGCAATCGGTCGCGGCGACGTGCGCCGCGCCCCGCGCGAACGCGCACACCGTGATGACATCCCGCTACAATCGCCGGCGAGGAGGTTCCCATGAATATCGAATGGTGGCACTGGACCGTCGTCGGCATCGCACTGATCCTGGCCGAGTTGGCGCTGCCGTCCTTCTTCGTGATCTGGTTCGGCATCGCGGGGCTGGCGATGGCGCTGGTGCTCTTCGTCGCACCGGGGCTGTCGCTCACCGCCCAGCTCGCGGCCTGGACCGTCCTGTCGCTGCTCATGGTCGCGCTGTGGTTCCGCGTCTTCAAGCCCGGCTTCCACAAGACCCGCATCGGCACGGCCGACGGTGAGGTCATCGGTGAAGTCGGCCTGCTGGTCGGCGCCGTCGCCCCCTTCGAGCGCGGCCGGGTGCGTTTCCAGCGCCCGCTGCTCGGCGCCGAGGAGTGGGTGTGCCTCGCCGAGAGCCCGATTTCCGCCGGCGAGCGCGTGCGCGTCGTCGCCGTCGAAGGCAGTTTCCTGAAAGTCGTCAAAGCCTGAGGAGCATTCATGAGCGGCAGCCTGATCTTCGTCGTCGCGGTACTCGTCTTCGTCATCGTCACGCTCGCGAAGGGCGTGCGCATCCTGCCGCAGGGCGAGGAATGGATCGTCGAGCGCCTGGGCAAGTACCACGGCACGCTCAAGCCCGGCCTCAACCTCATCATTCCCTACCTCGACAACGTCGCCTACAAGCTCGTCACTAAGGACATCATCCTCGACGTGCAGGAACAGGAAGTCATCACGCGCGACAACGCGGTGATCCTCACCAACGCGATCGCCTTCATCAAGGTCACCGACCCGGTGAAGGCCGTGTATGGCGTCACCGATTTCGCCGAGGCGATCCGCAACCTGATCATGACGACGCTGCGCTCCATCGTCGGCGAGATGGAGCTCGACGAGGCGCTCTCGTCGCGTGACAAGATCAAGGCGCGCCTGCGCGAGAGCATCGCCGACGAGGCGGTGGACTGGGGCCTCACGGTGAAGTCGGTGGAGATCCAGGACATCAAGCCTTCGCAGTCGATGCAGCGCGCGATGGAGATGCAGGCCGCCGCCGAGCGCGAACGCAAGGCCGCGGTGACGAAGGCCGAAGGCGAGAAGCAGGCCGCGATCCTCGAGGCCGAGGCGCGCCTCGAATCCGCCAAGCGCGACGCCAACGCCCAGGTGATGCTCGCGGAGGCGTCCGCCGAAGCGATCCGCCGCGTCGCCGCCGCGGTCGGCGACCAGCCCGGCCCGATGATGTACCTGCTGGGCGAGAAGTACATCCACGCGATGGAGCGCATGGGCTCGTCCGAGAGCGCCAAGGTCGTCGTGCTGCCGGCCGACCTGCAGGAGACGGTGCGCGGCCTGCTCGCGCGCGGCAAGGTCGCCGGCTAGGAGTCTGCGCGGCAGAAGCCAAGCGTCGGTGAGGTAAGCCCTCCCTGGCGTGTCGGGGCCGGTAGACTGTCGAGATGACGAGCTATCTGCCCTATTGCCCGCAGCAGCAGATGCTGCTGCCCCAGGCGCTGCAGGAGTGGCTACGCGAAGGCCACCTGGCGTACTTCATTAGCGACGCGGTCGACGGATTGGACCTGAGCGCGTTCCACACCCGGTATGCCGGGGGCGGACCGCGCAACCAGCCGTTTCATCCGGCCATGATGGTCAAGGTGCTGCTGTATGCGTACGCCACGGGCGTGTTCAGCTCGCGCAAGATCGCGCGCAAGCTGCACGAGGATGTGGCGTTCCGGGTGCTGGCGGCAGGCAACTTCCCGGCCCACCGCACGCTCAGCGACTTTCGCGCTGTCCACTTGAAGGAGCTGAGCGAGTTGTTCGTGCAGGTGGTGCGACTGGCTCGCGAGATGGGGCTGGTGAAGCTCGGGACGGTGGCCATCGACGGCACCAAGGTCAAGGCGAACGCCAGCCGCCACAAGGCGATGAGTTACGGCCACATGGTGAAGGCGGAGGCCGAATTGAAACGGCAGATCGAGGCGCTGCTCAATCGGGCCAAGGCCGCCGACGACGCCGAGAGGAACGAGCCCGAGCTGGATGTGCCGGCCGAGATCGCGCGGCGCGAGGCGCGGCTGACGGCGATTGCCGAAGCCCGGGCGCGGCTCGAGCAGCGCCAGCGCGAGGCCGATCAGGCGCGCGGGCGCAGCGACGATGACGACCGCCGTCCGCGCGGCGGTGACGGCAAACCGAAGGGTGGGCGCTACAAGCGCGACTTCGGGGTGCCCGAGGACAAGGCACAGGAGAACTTCACGGATCCAGACAGCCGCATCATGAAGCGCGCCGGCGGCGGGTTCGATCCGGGCTACAACGCCCAGACGGCGGTCGACGAGACCGCCCACATCATCGTGGCGGCCGAACTGACCAACAACGCCAGCGACGCCGGGCTACTGCCGGGGATGTTGCAGGTCGTGCGCGACACCCTCGCGCAGCGCCCGCGCCAGGCGCTGGCCGACACCGGCTACCGCTCGGAGCAGACGTTCCGGGAGCTCGACGGCTGCGGGACCGAACTGGTGGTGGCGCTGGGCCGGGAAGGCAAGCGCCGACTCGGTTTCGACCGTGAACGCAGTCCGCACACCGCGCAGATGGCCGACAAGCTCGATAGCGAGGCGGGCAAGACGGCTTACCGAAAACGGAAATGGATCGCCGAACCGCCCAACGGCTGGATCAAGAACGTATTGGGATTCCGGCAGTTCAGCCTGCGGGGCCTGGAGCGCGTCAAAGCGGAGTGGAAGCTCGTCTGTATGGCCCTGAACCTGCGCAGGATGAGCACACTGAGGACGGCATAACGGGAAAAAGGGGCGCAAATCTGTCCCCGTTCCCGTCCGGCACGGGCGCAGCACCGTCGCGAAGCAATTCAACCACGGCCGCAGTCTCTTCCCGCACCTCTCGCTTCGCCGATCCTTCTGCTAAAACCCCACTCTCTGGAGTTCTGCCGCGCAGACTCCTAGCCGCCGAGCCGGGTTCGACGGCAGGCGCTCTGCCTGGTGCGCAAGTGCGACGGACGGGTTCGGGTTGGTGCCGGGGCGGGAAATGTAAAAGGGTGATGGCCTTGGCCCCGGGCGTCGCGCAGGCAGCGCGAATTCACGCAGAGTGAATGCACCTCTTCCCGGCAGGGATTATCGCTGATACTCTCCCGCGCTTCACACACTGCGAGCCCGCGAGGAAAGTCCATGCGTACCCAGATCGTTGCCGCCGCGTTCGGTGTCCTGGTCGGCAACGCAGTATTCGCCGCACCGCCCGACGTTCAATCCCTGACGCAGCCCTGCGCGGAATGCCACGGGGCGGCAGGTGTCAGTGGGGCCGCGAAGATGCCATACCTGAACGGCCAGCTGGCGGACTACCTGGAGCAGGAGATTGCCGGCCTCGCGAACGGCGACCGTATCAGCGACATCCCGAACCACGTGCCGAAGACGTGGTCCGCGCCGGACATCGCCGCCGTGGCGCAGTTCTACGCTCAAAGTACCGCGCAGCGTCCGGCGCAGTCCGTCGATCCGCAGAAAGTCGCGCAAGGCAAGGTCATCCACGGTAAGCGCTGTGCCGATTGTCATCCGGATGCCGGTCGCAGCTCGGACCACGATGCGCCGCTGATGGCGGGCCAGAATCTTGAATACATGCTCGAGCAAATCAAGGCATTCGTGTCGGGCAAACGTAAATTCGTCTACCTGATGGACGACGCCTTCCGGGGGTTGACGCCCGACGAACTCGCTTCGGTCGCGCATTTCTTCGCCAGCCAGGATCAACGCAAGAAGTAGCGGCAGAGAGGCCGGCCGAATGATCGATCCACGTCACGCAAGAATGTGGTTTCTCGCCGCGGCTGTTGCCCTGACCGTCGTTCCGGCACCGGCTTCCGCGATCGATGCCGCTGAGGCGCAAATGTTCGCGCGCCAGAACAGCTGCTTCAAATGCCATGCCATCGACAAGCGCAAGGATGGGCCGCCCTATCGCGAAGTCGCCGAGAAGTACCGCGGGCGGGACGACGCGCAGGCTGCGCTGCTCCACCACCTCACGTCCGGGCACAAGGTGAAGTTTCCGGATGGGCATGAGGAGAGCCACAAGATCCTCAAAGCGCCGCCCGAGGACATCGACAACCTGATCGGCTGGATACTGTCCCTGTAAGTGCCGCGCTGCGCTCGCGCGCGGCAAGGTCACGGTCTGAACCGAAGGTCCCCGCGGCGGGCGCGCCGGAACTCAAGACCCGTCGATCGCTCGAAGGCTGTATCGATCTGCCCACCGCAGGTCGTTGTCCGGCCGCAGGTGGTTCGGATCGATACCGGACACTCGTTCCCAAGTGCGAACGAGACACTTGGACAGACGCCATCAGGCAGGAGGATGCCATGAGTTCCATGAAACGGAAGTCAATGCTGGCCGTTGCCATCACAGCACTCGTTGCGGTCCCGGCGGGGGCCCTGGCGGGCATGTACGGAGAGGGCCCCGGCAGCCACCAGATGCATTCGCAGATGGGGACCTCGGGACAGTTGCAGACGATGACCCCGAGCCAGTTGCTCGGCACCGAGGTGGTCGGCACCAACGGCGAGACCATCGGCACGGTGAAGACGGTCGTGCAGAGCCGCCAGGAGAAAAACATCCAGGCGGTGATTGCCGCCAGCGGGCTCGGGCTCGGCAACAGGGAGATTGCGGTGCCGCTCGACAGCATGCGTTATGAGGAGGGCAAGCTGCGGCTGAGCGCAAGCGCGGACGAACTGAAGGCGAGGCCCGCATACCGCGCCGAGCAGTACGTCGAGGTGCGGCCGACGGACCAGCCGATCAGTGAATTCTCGGCGTTCGAGACCGTGTCCGGGAGAGCTGCGCCCCACAGGGGATCCATGTGGGACCGTGGCAGCAGCAATCCCAATGCGTTCTATCCCGAGAGCAATCAGTTCACGCCGTAAGCGCACCGACCGGAACGGTGTCGGGCGCGGAGCGTCCGATGCGCCACAGCCGGCACGCCCGACGAGGTGCCGGCTTTTTTCTGCTTCGGCTCAGTTGTCGAACGCGGCGAGGTCTGCGGTGTCGCCCGGCACGTTCGCCGCGGCGGCGGTGAGGCAGTGGCTGAGGACCAGGCGCGGCGGCTCGAACGAGAAGATGAACGGCGCTGCCCGCTGCAAGGCGTTGAGTCCCAGGATCGCACGCGTGGCGCCGGGGAAGACCGCCGCCTCGACATCCTTGAGCCAGCATCCGCCGCCGATGCTCACGGCCTCGATCGCATACACCGGCACGGTCAGCTCGTTGCCGTTCGCGAGCCGGCCGCGCAAGTCCTTCACGTAGCGCACGCGGCCGGCCTGTGCGAGGCGCGCCAGCATGTCCTCGTTGATCGTCATGTAGCCGGAGCCGGTGTCGACCATCAGGTCGACGTTACCGAGTCCCGCAATCCGTCCTTCGACGTAGAAGGTCGTTGCGCTGGTCGCGCGCATGGCGACGGTGGTGTCGAACTCCCCCGCGCAGGCGAGGCCCACCGTGCCAGCCAGCGCGGCGGTCACAAGACACGAGAGAAGGCACGAGAATTTCCTCATCCGACGGTCCCCGGAAAAGTGGTTCACCCATTGCGTCCGGAGTACCGGCGATCGCGATATTAAACCAAGCAACGGGCGTGCCGGTACACGGCAAAAACGTCCGCTGTAACAAGCAGATACGGATTCCTCCGGCGAGTGAAGCGCCGCGGCTCGCCGCGAAAACGCGCGGGGCGCGAAAACAGGGGCGATGCGCCGCGGCGGCATGACGAATCGGTTGCCGGAGGGACCGGGGCGGGAGATGCGGGCGCCCGGCGCCGACGCGTGATCTGCGCACCATTCCGGAAACCGGTTCCCATATCAGGGAATTTGCTGCGCGGTGGCACAGCCTCGCGCCAGGGGGTGTGCCAGGGAGGGGCAAAGTATCGAGCATCGGCCCGGTCCGCATTACACTCCCGGGCACATTCACCGGACCGCGAAATGAGTTCCCAATTCCAGCTGATGCGCGAGCGGCGCTTCCTGCCTTTCTTCCTCACCCAGTTCCTCGGCGCCTTCAACGACAACCTGTACAAGAACGCGCTGGTCGTGCTGATCACCTTCCAGGCCGCGCGCTTCACGACGCTTGCGCCGGGCATCCTCGTGAACCTCGCCGCGGGCCTCTTCATCCTGCCCTTCTTCCTGCTCTCGGCGACTTCCGGCCAGCTCGCGGACAAGTTCGAGAAGACGCGCCTGATCCGCTTCGTGAAGCGCTTCGAGATCGCCATCATGGCGCTCGCGGCGGTCGCTTTCGCGCTCGATTCGCTGGCGCTGCTGTTCGCGGCGCTCTTCCTGATGGGCGTGCATTCGACGATCTTCGGGCCGGTGAAATACGCGGTGCTGCCCGTCTATCTGCGTGAAGCGGAGCTCGTCGGCGGCAACGCGCTGGTCGAATCCGGCACCTTCGTCGCGATCCTGCTCGGCACCATCGCCGGCGGGGTGGCGATCGCGCTGCCGGGCGGCGCGGCGTGGCTGTCGGCGGCGGTGATCGCCGTCGCCGTCGCGGGCTACCTGACGAGCCGGGCGATCCCCGTGGCGCCCGCCGCCGATCCCGGGCTGAAGATCAACTGGAACCCGCTCACCGAGACCTGGCGCAACATCCGCTTCACGCGCGAGAACCGCACGGTCTTCCTGTCCATCCTCGGCATTTCGTGGTTCTGGTTCTACGGCGCGCTGTTCCTGTCGCAGTTCCCCGGCTACGCGAAGGATGTGCTGGGCGGCGACGAGCATTCGGTGACGCTGCTGCTTGCGCTGTTCTCGGTCGGCATCGGCGTCGGTTCGCTGCTGTGCGAGAAGCTCTCGGGCAAGCACGTCGAGATCGGCCTCGTGCCCTTCGGCTCGATCGGGTTGTCGCTCTTCGCCTTCGACCTGTGGCTCGCGAGCCCCGCGGCCGCGCCCGCCGGCAGCCCGCTGCCGCTCGCGGCGGTGCTGGGTGCCCCCGCGACCTGGCGTGCGCTCGTCGATCTGGTGATGATCGGCGTGTTCGGCGGCTTCTTCATCGTGCCGCTGTACGCGCTGGTGCAGGCGCGCTCCAATCCCGCGCACCGCTCGCGCATCATCGCCGGCAACAACATCCTCAACGCCCTCTTCATGGTCGTCGCGGCCGGCCTCGGCGCCGGGCTGCTTGCCGCGGGCGTCACGATCCCGCAGCTGATCCTGATCACGGCGGTGCTCAACGCCGCCGTGGCGCTCTACATCTACACGCTGGTGCCCGAGTTCCTCGTGCGCTTCATCGCGTGGCTGCTCGTGCATACCGTGTACCGGCTGCGCGTGAAGGGCATCGAGCACATCCCCGCGGACGGGCCGGCGCTGCTCGTCGCGAACCACGTCAGCTTCGTCGATGCGCTCGTGATCATGGCGGCCTCGCGTCGGCCGGTGCGCTTCGTGATGGACCACCGGATCTTCCGCTGGCCGGTGCTGTCCTTCGTGTTCCGCGCCAGCCGCGCGATCCCGATCGCCTCGGCGAAGGAGGACGCGGCGATGATGAAGCGCGCCTTCGACGAGGTCGCCGGCGCGCTTGCAGCCGGGGAGCTGGTCGGCATCTTCCCCGAAGGGCGCATCACCGACGACGGCGAACTGAAACCCTTCCGTTCGGGTGTCACGCGCATCCTCGCGCGCACGCCGGTGCCGGTGGTGCCGCTCGCGCTGCGCGGCCTGTGGGGCAGCAGCTTCAGCCGCAAGGACGGCCCCGCGTTCAGCCGGCCGCTGCGCCGCGGTTTCTTCAGCCGCATCGAGGTGGTCGGCGGCATGCCCGTCGCGGCCGAGGCGGCCACGCCCGAAAGCCTGCAGGCGGCGGTCGCCGGGCTGCGCGGCGAGATGCGCTAGTCGCGCGCCAGGAAAGCCTCGATCGCCGCCGCGACCTGCTGCGGCTGGTCGTGCTGCAGGTTATGGCCGGAGTCGGTGATCGTGACGCGCCGCACGTCCGCGAAGCAGGCGAGGCGGCGCTCGACCTCGGCGGGGGCGTCGGCAAAGCGCTCGGCCACGTAGCCCTTGTCGGCGAGCATCATCAGCACCGGCGCCTTGATCCCGCGCCAGGCCGCCATCACGTCGCCGGCCTGGTAGCGCACCGGCGACGGCACCTTGTGCCACGGGTCGCCCGCCATGGTCACCTGGCCGTCGGGCAGCGCGCGCGACACGTTGCGTGCGAGGAAGGCGGCCTTCGCGTCAGTGAGCCGCGGATTGGCGAGCTGCAGCCGGCGTGCGAACGTGTCGTGGTCCGCGTAGCCGCGCAGCGGCTGTTCCTTGCGCAGGTTGTCGAGCCAGCCGGCGAGCTGCGCGGGCGCATCGCCTTCGGCCGTCGCGGTCAGGCCGAGGAAGTCCATCATCACGAGCTGCGCGACGCGGTCCGGGCGCACGCCGCTGTAGGCCGACGAGATCGCCGCGCCCATGCTGTGACCGACGAGGCGCGCCGGGCGGTCGGGCGAATAGTGCGCGAGCAGCGCGTCGAGGTCGCCGTAGTAGTCGGGGAACCAGTATGGCCGGCCGAGCCACTCGCTCATGCCGTAACCGCGCCAGTCGGGCGCGATCACGTGCCAGTCGTGCGCGAGCGCGTCGACGACAAACTGGAAGGTGGCGGAGGTGTCCATCCAGCCGTGCAGGAAGAACACCGCCGGGGCATCGGCGTTGCCCCAGTGGCGCACGTTGTAGCGCAGCCCGCGGAGGTCGAGCTGCTCGCAGTGGGAAGCTTTCATGCTGTCGATGATAGCAAGCCCGGCCGGCCCGCGCCGGGCCGGCACCGTCGCGGAAGGTTCACGCCGCGGTGATTTCGCGCGCCGTCAGCGTGTAGCGGAAGTTCGCCGGATCCAGGCTGTCGAAGCGGCCGTCGCGGTTCTCGCCCTGCGGATACATCAGGTAGGGCGCGTCGGGGCCGTCGCTGCCCGGCAGGCGGATGTCGTGGCCGAAGTTGTACGCCAGCCAGTTCATCTCCCACGCGCCGAACAAGGTGTTGCGCGCTGCCACGACTTTCGGATCGGACAGCAGCAGGTTGCCCGGCGGCTCCTCGAGCGCGACCTTGCGCACGTCGGCCGGATCGATCGGCGTCCAGCCCGCGTGTTCCAGCCAGACCTCGGCGCGGCAGTGCTGCGCGCGCGACACGTCGCCGCTCTTGCCCAGGCTCTTGTAGCCGTAGCGCGAGTCGGCGACGCGGATGCCGTAGACGTCGCGCGCCGGCACGCCCACGGAGCGCGCGAGGCCGACGTACAGCGCGTTGAGGTCGGCGCACTTGCCCGAGAGGTCTCCGGTCTCCAGCATCGCGCGGATGTCGCCCAGGCCGCAGCCGCGCGTTTTGGGGTTGCGGAAGGTGTTCGCGACGATCCACTCGTAGATCGCGCGCGCCTTGTCCTCGTCGGCCTTCGCGCCGCGCGTGATCTCGCGTGCGGTGTCGAGCACGATGCCGTCGGTCGGCAGCATCGCCGTCGCCCGTGTGTACAGCGCGCGCTCGGCCGCGGCGAGTCGCGGCACGCAGCCGCCGTGCGTGAGGTCGACCGCACGGTCGCGCGTCGCGCAGCGGCTCACGACCTCGACCACCGGGGCGTCGGTCGCCACCGGCCAGGTCGCGTGCAGCATCGTTGCGCCGTAGACCGGGTCGGTTGCGAGCGCCATCTCCTTGGCATTGCCGGTCCACGCGTTGCCGACGGGGCGGCTCCAGCCGCTTTCGGCCACCGTCGGCAGCGGGATCCACACCTGGGTCGGGCCGTCCGTCGCGACCGGCTCGACGCGCGTCACGAGCTCGAACACGCGCCAGCCGTTCTCCGGCCGCGGCGTGAAGACGGGCGCGACGGGCTGCGCCGCGCGGCTCCATGCGGGCAGCGCGAGGCTCGCGGCGATCGCGGAGGTCTTGAGGAAATTTCTGCGGTTCATGTTGATCGTCTCCGTTTCAGGCCTTGCCCGAACGATTCGCGGTGACGCTGCGGATGCGCGCGCGCACGCTGTCGTGATGCCAGTCGAGATCACCGCGCACGCGCAGCTGCGGCTGATGGGCAGCGTCGAGGAGCAGGGTGGTCGGCAGGTAGCGCACGTCCCACGCGCGCGAGATGACCTGCTCGGGATCGTTCACGAACGGCGGGTCGACGAGGTGGTCGTCGAAGAAGCGGCGCACCGCGTCCGCACGGTCGGCGACCGCGACAGTGACGAGCGCGAGGCCCGGTTCCGATTCGGCGAGGCTGACGAGTGCCGGCATTTCCGTGCGGCAGGGTTTGCACCAGGTCGCCCAGAAATTGACCAGCACGGATTTGCCGCGCAGCGGTTCCAGTGCCCGGCGCAGGGCGGCGGGCGCAGGCGGAAGCTGGCTCACCGCCTCCAGCTTGTCGCCCGGCTGCGGTGTCCGCGAGCTGCCGGGCATGGACAGCGCCGGCGGCGCGATTGCGGCCGCGACGAGGCCTCCGATGGAGGCGAGCACGCGCCGTCGTCCGGCACGATGCGGATCGAACATGATTCCTTCTCTCCCGAATCCTTCGTGGCGGCGCGCGCAGGCGCGAAGCCACAGCCGCCCCGGTGCGGAAGTCGCCGGGGCTTAAAAGGGGATGCACAAGGGCGTCCCGTCCGTGAAACAATGCGGTACGCAGACCGCGTCAGGCGGCCGATGCACAGATCGGCCTTTCGTGCCCGAATTTGCAATTATCGCACGGCCGCGGCGGGGCCTGCGTGGGGTGGTGAAATTCCCCAGTCGGGGTCGCGTAAGTCTCTGCCTTGCTGAGGAAAGTTGGTTACGATCCAGTCGAATGGTATTTTTTTTGCGTGATAGAATTTGCGGTTCCACGGCTAATCGGCCGTGACGTTTACGGAGAATTCCTGTGAAAGCCTGGTTGTTGGTCGCTGTTGCCGCGTCGGTCGGCCTTGCTGCATGTTCCAAGAAAGAAGAGGCTGCCGCGCCGAGCCCGGCGCCCCAGGCCGCTGCGCCCGCGGCTCCGGCGGGGCCCGCAGCCGTTTCCGCCGCCACGCCGAATACCGGCAAGGTCGTGCAGCTGCAGCAGGGCGGCGGCTACACCTACGCCGAGGTCGAGACGGCCAACGGCGAGAAGGTGTGGATCGCCGGCGGGCAGATCGAAGTCAAGGCCGGTGACACCGTCCAGTGGGGCGACTCGGCCGTGATGACCAACTTCGCGTCGAAGTCGCTGAACCGCACGTTCGACCGCATCCTGTTTGTAAACGCCTGGGGTCCCGCCGGCTCCGCGCCGACCGGCGTGGCGCCGCACGGCACGCAGCCGCTGGCCGGCCCGGCGATGGGCCAGCATCCGCCGATGCCGGGCATGCAGCAGCCGGCCGCGCAGGCCGCCGCGCCGGCCGGCAGCAGCGGTCAGGTGAAGAGCGTCGTGAACGGCGGCGGCTATACCTATCTCGAAGTGCAGCAGAACGGCGCCACCGTGTGGGTCGCCGCGCCGGTCACCGAGGCGAAGGCGGGCGACACGGTCAGCTGGGGTGACGGCATGGTCATGACGAACTTCACCAGCACCTCGCTCAACCGCAAGTTCGACCAGATCATCTTCGCCAGCGCGGTGCGCGTGGGCAAGTGATCCGGCGGCGGCCGCACCCGTGTGCGGCCCGGGATGCAGCAGGGGGCCGTGCTTTTCGCGCGGCCCTTTGCATTTTCAGCGCACGGGAATCGGCGTGGCGCGGTCCACCGCGACGGCGGTGACGCTGTTCTGCGGACTGCCCTCGATGATCTTGTCCGAATAGGTCAGATAGACGAGCACGTTGCGCTTGCTGTCGACCATGCGCACGACCTGCAGGCGCTTGAACAGGATGGATTGTCGCTCCGAGAACACTTCCTCCTTCTGGGGCAGCGGTTTCGCGACGTGGATCGGTCCGACCTGGCGGCAGGCGATCGAGGCCTCGGCGACGTCCTCGGCGAGGCCGAATGCACCCGACAGGCCGCCGGTCTTCGCGCGCGACACGTAGCAGGTGATGCCTTCGACGCGCGGGTCGTCGTAGGCTTCGACGACGATTTTGTGGTTCGGGCCGATCAGTTTCCAGACCGTCGAGACGTCGCCGAGCGTTTCCGCCAGCGCCGTGCCCGCCGGGAACAGGACGCAGCCGAGGAGGGCCGCGGCGAGCCGCGGTGTTGCGTGTGTCATGGCGTGAGGTTCTCCACGAGTGGCGGGATGCGACGCGCAGGCGGTGCCGCGGCGGCGCGGATGCGGGGAGTATAGCGCCGGCGATCGGCGCGGCGTCCGCGATTCCCGCGCGCGGGAACGGCACGACCGGAGCGTCGTCGTACGGATGTCGGGTTCGCGGGGGGTGGGTGGTCGTGCCGGACCGCGGTGCGTGATTCTGTTGTGGCCGGATCGCTGCGGACGGGGCAGAATGCGCGCCGAACGTGACGGTGCGTGCGTCCGCCCGGCGGCAAGCGCGGCAGGCGGCGGGCGCGTGCCATTGGTGCCGAACTTGCTTGCAGGCGCGGCAGGATGGATGGACTGTGATCTGATGGGAAAACGAATCTTGCGTGGCCTGGCCGGCCTGTGCGTGGCGGTCGCGCTGTATGCCGCCGGAACTGATGCCGGCGCCGTGTTGAAAGCCGTGGCCGTGCTGCCCGCTGCGGAAGAGACGCCGGCCGCCGCCGCGCCTGCGCCCGCACCCGCGCCGCGTGCCGCCGGACAGCAGCGCGCCCCCGCCAGCGAATTCTATGATCCGACGAGTCCCGCGTATGAACGCCTGCAGCGCGCCGACGAGGCGCTGAGCGACCTGCCGCGCGACCGCGACGGCAAGGTCGACTGGATGGCCGCGCTGCGCCAGGGCCTGATCAAGCCGCGTCAGCGCATCGACGGCAAGGACGGCGAGCCGCCGCTGGATCTCGACGTGATCCTGCGCAACACCAAGGAGATGCCCAACGTGCGCTTCCCGCACCGCGCGCACACGGAATGGCTGGCGTGCAAGAACTGCCACCCCGATCCGTTCGCGGAGAAGGCCGGGAGCACGAAGATCCGCATGGAGGACATCTTCCGCGGGCAGTTCTGCGGCAAGTGCCACGACCGCGTGGCCTTCATCACGCACCGCAACTGCTACCGCTGCCACAGCGTCAATCGGGACGGCACGCCCGCGCAGCCGCCGGCGGTGCTGCCGGTGCATCCCGCGGCACCGCCCACACCGGCGCACTGAGCGGTTCAGGCGTTCTGCAGCGACTGCAGGACTGCCGCGCCCAGCACCGCGGGGGTCTGCGCGCCGGAGACCGCTAGGCGGCGGTTGAAGATGAAGAAGGGCACGCCGTTGACGCCCTGCTTCTGCAGTTGCCCCGCCATGCGTCTGACCGTCGCCGCGTCCTCGTCGCTCTCCAGGTAGGCCTGGACGTCCTCGCGGTCGTCCCCCGCCGTCTCGGCCGCGATGTCGACCAGCGTCGCGATGTCGCCGATGTCCCGCCCCTGCTGGAAATGCGCCGCGAACAGCGCCTCGCCGAGGGCGTTGATCTGTGCCGCCGTGTGCCCCTGCGATTGCGCGCGGTAGGTCAGGCGATGCGCGGGGAGCGTGTTCGGGCGTGTCGCGATGCGGTCGAACGCGAACTGCAGGCCGTCGGGTGCGGCGGCCCCGGCGATGCGCCCGAGCATCTCGTCGACGCCGCGGCGTCCGCCGAACTTCGCTTCGAGGTAGGGCCGGTAGGGTTCGCCTGCGGCGGGGGTGTCCGGGTTGAGGAAGAAGGGCAGCCAGTTCACGCGCACCTCGAGGTCCGCGTGGGTCGCGCGGACCTGTTCGAGCGCGCGGACGAGACGCGTCCTGCCGAGGAAGCACCAAGGGCAGACGAAGTCGGAGACAAAGTCGATGTCGAGGATCATGGAGTACTGGTGGAGGGTGATGGGGCGGGCGGTCGCCCGGCGGAACACGGCATGCGCGGGTTGCTTGGCCGTCTTCGGGAGCGCCCTAGGGGACGTCCGGCGTGTCGGGCAGCCAGCGCGCTTCCCAGAGTGCCACATCCGGCAGGTGGCGGGAATGATTCGCGGCGACGAGCGTGTCGAGCTGTTCGAGCAGTTCGCGCATCCCGGCGTCCGGCGCCTCGGGCAGTACCGGCACCAGATGCACGATCAGGTCGCCCGCCGCCTGCCCCGTGCGCCCTGGAAAGCCCGCCCCCGCGACCCGCAGCGTGCGCGCGGCCGCAGTGCCGGCTTCCAGCCGGAGCGCGCGCGTGCCGCCCGGCAGCGGAATCGCCAGTTCTCCCCCGATCAGAAGCCGCAGCGCGCTGACGGGCCGCTCCAGCACCAGGTTGCGGCCCTCGAGCCGATACAGCGCGTGCGGCAGGTGCCGGACGTGCAGGATCAGGTCGCCGGGCGAGGCACCGGGAGCCGCATCCCCCGCGCCGGCGACGCGGATCTCTTCGCCGTCGAGCAGGCCGGCCGGCAGGTGGGCGATCACCGGCCGCAGCGTGCGCTGGCGCCCGCTGCCGTGGCAGCTCGGGCAGGCCTGTTTCGTCAGGTAGCCGCGGCCCGCGCAGTACCTGCACGCGACCAGCCCGGTGCGGCCATGCACGCGGCCGGTGCCGTGGCAGTGCGCGCACAGCCGCGTATGGCGCAGCACTTCCTCGCCGCTGCCGTCGCACGCGCCGCAGGCGCCCTCGTCATCGACGTCGACGGTGCGTTCGCCGCCGTGGAAGGCCGCTTCGATCGTGAGCGTGAGGTCGTGGTGGCGGTCCGCGCCGCGCGGCGTGCCGCCGGCCGCGTCGCGGCCTTCGTCCGCCGGCTCGGCATCGTCATCGCCCGCGGCGGGTGCTTCGCCGTTCCCGGCCGTCAGGCCGTCCAGCAGGGTTTCGTACGCGGCCCGCAGGGCCTTGAAGTGCTCCAGCGCATGCGGGTCGGGGTTGCGGTCCGGGTGCCACAGCATCGCCAGGCGGCGGAAGGCGCGCTTGATGTCGTGCGCGCTGGCGCCCGGCGCGAGGCCGAGCAGCTCGTGGGCGTCCATGTCGTTCAGCGCTCCGGCGAGGGCGGCAGGGGTGTGGCGAGGCGTTCGAGCATTGCCCGCACCGCCTTGATCTGTCCGCCGTTACGAGTCGCGTAGTCGGGGTCCGCGTAGCCCCACCAGTCCCAGCAGCCTTTCGGGTTATACACCCAGCGCAGCGATCCCCAGGCGAAGCCGCTGCGCGGCCGGACCTGCGGATACAGCACGATCAGCCGGTTGCTGTCGGCCCATTCATTGTAGCCGGCGCCGTCGACGAAGCGGCGGCCGACCTGGGCCTCGCCCTGGCGGCAGCCGTGGAAGGCGACATGTACGCGGCACCCGCCGCTGCGGCATCCGCCCGGCACGTACACGTAGCCGCGGTCGGCGAGGCTCAGGTCGATCGGGGCGCGGCCGGTGAAGGGGCGCTGGTCGAAGGCGAGCATCTCCCCGGTGCGGGCCGCGCTGCGCGGCGCGAGCGGTCCGAGCAGATGCGCGAGCAGTTCGCCCGCGGCATCGAAGTCGCCGCAGCGGTTGATGAAGGGCGGCTCCGAGGTCGCGCAGGCGTTCGGCTGCGGATCGGCGATCGACATCATCGCGTGACCGGCCTCGCCGACCTCGACGAAGCGGATCGCGTCGCCGGGCAGCACGCGTCGGTAGAAGGCGAGCAGCGCATCCACCACCGGGCGTTCGACGGTGTGGTCCGCGCCGCCGCTGAACACCCAGACCCGGTCGTCGCGCAGGCCCTCGGGCGGGTCGATGCTGTGTGCGGCGGCTTCCTCCCGCACGCGGGTGAAGGTCTGCTCGGCGCTCGGGGCGCGCGTGCCGGCGCCGGGGTTCATGCAGTTGTTCAGTGCGCGCCACATGCTGCCGGCCGCGCATTCGTAGGGGCCGGCCGCGAGGATGCCGGCGCCCGTCACCAGCGTGGAGTGGGCGACCTGGAACTGCACCGCCATGTAGCCGCCGGAGGACACGCCCGAAACCGTGAGCTGCGCGAGGCTGGCGCCCAGCGCGGGCATCGGCGGCGCGTCTGCAGCCTGCGCCGTGCCGGCCAGGAGGACGAGGCCGGCGAGCAGTCGGGCGATGGAACGGGTGGCGCGGGTCATGCCGTGCACGATAGCGGAAGCGGCCGTTCAGCGGCG
Organism: Azoarcus sp. DN11; assembly: GCF_003628555.1. Classification (NCBI taxonomy): domain Bacteria; kingdom Pseudomonadati; phylum Pseudomonadota; class Betaproteobacteria; order Rhodocyclales; family Zoogloeaceae; genus Azoarcus; species Azoarcus sp. DN11. The sequence continues at coordinate 268,713 of NZ_CP021731.1, forward strand.
GTTCGCGCCGAGCCGCACGAGGTCTTCGCCGCGTAGGTGCGTGAGCAGCGCGTTGCCGTGCGCATCGACGCGGAACTCGCCCCACTGCGCGTCGCGGAAATCGGCGGCATGGCCTTCCTGGAAGAAGAAACCGTTCGGTCCGATGCTCGCGCGACCGTTGCGCGAACGCAGCTTCATCGCGACCAGCGCGGGATCGTCGGGCAGGCGGTCGTCGAGGCCGACCAGGCTCGCGCGCCCTTCCGCGTCGAGGGCGAGGTGGGCGTAGCGGCCTTGCCCGTCGCTGCGCAGGATCTCGTTGTCGATCGCGTAGCGCAGCGCCATGTAGTCGCCCTGCATCAGCGAGCGCGGGTCGACCGGCGCGAGCTGCGCCAGCACGATGCGCCCCTCGGCGAGGACGCGTTCGTTGTTGCGCACCGCGTACAGTGCAGTCGCAACGACCAGCAGGAAGGCCGCGAGCAGGGCGGTGCGCAGGGTCTTCGGGTTCATGCGGTCCTCCCGGCGCGGGTGCGCAGCAGGGTGCGCAGCACGAGCAGCACCGCACCGCTGGCGATCAGCGCGAGCGATTTCACCAGCAGCGTTTCCTGCAGGCTGTAGTAGAGCTCGCCCAGGTAGAGCGTCGCGAACACCAGCGTCATCGCCACCCACGGGCGGTGGCTCGCCTGAAAGGTGGCGAGCAGCAAGGCCGTGGCGATGGGCAGGCCCGGCGTCGCGTAGGCGGCGAGAGCGAAGAGCAGTGCGCCCGCGAGGGCCGGCAGGCGCAGGGCGACGGAATCGCGGCACAGCCATGCGGTGGTGGCGAGGAGCACCAGGGCCGCGCCGATGCGATAGACGGGGAGGACGAGGCCGGTGCGGGAGCCGGTGATCGCCTCCTCGAGCACGCTCAGCATCGAATGCGCGTGGCCATAGGGTGCGATCGTCAACGCCGTGAGCGTCAGCGCATGGGCGGCGGCCTTGATCAAGGCGGCGCGCGGGCGGGCGGCCCAGGTCGGGCGTGCGAGCCACAGTGCCGCGGCGGCGGCGGCGGTGGCGATGCCGAAGAGCGCGAGTCCCGTGCCGGGGCCGATCAGCCACGCGAGGCTGGACAGGGCGAGCAGCGCGCATGCGCTGCGATGCAGGGTCGTCGCGGGTACGACGGCCATCGCCAGGCTGGCGGCGAGCGCCGCGAGCGCGAGGACATCCGCGCCCTCGACGAAGTCGGAGAAGCGCTCGGCGAAGGCCGAGACGAACAGCGACTGGCCCGCGAGCGAGAAGGCCAGCCCCATCTGGTCGGTGAAGGGTTTGCGCAGGCGGAACAGGAAGACGCTTGCCGCGGCCAGCAGGATGCCGCCGATGCCGCGCACGACCGGACCGTTGCCGAGGACGAGGACGGGGACGAAGAAGGACGACAGGATCAGCAGCGATGCGACCCACGCGGCGAAGCCGAGTAGCAGCGCGAGCCACCACGGCGGCCGCGTCAGCGTTTGCAGCGTGGCAAGACCGGCGGCGTCGATGATGCCCGCCTGGTGGAGACGCGTGGGGAACGGCGGGGAGGCGGTATCGCTCATGGCTGGCGCCCCTTGCGGTAGAGCCGCGCCAGCCACGTGCCGGCGATGCCGGTGCTGGCGATCACGAAGATCGCGACAAGGTTGATGGCGAAGAAGTCGGCGCCGTGCGGCAGCACGCGGATCAGCGCGGCGGTGGCGACGGCGATCGTCGCGAAGGCGGTCTGCGCGAGCATCGGCACGTCGCGCCGGTGCGCCAGGTAGGCCAGTGCGAAGGCGGCGGCGGTCGCGGCGAAGGCGAGACCTGCGAGGCGAAAATCCTTGTCCCACCAGCTCAGGCACGCGCCGAACGCCAGCGGCGCGAGCACGCCGAGTCCGGCGACGCGCGCCACATGGCGGCGCGGGTTCGCGAGCAGCCCGCGGGCCGCGGACTCGAACCCGAGCAGCACGAGGCCGTTCAGCGCGGCTACGGCGAGCAGCGACTCGGACTCGCCGAGAAAGCGCGCCCACCACGCTTCCGCCAGGTAAGCCAGCAGGCCGGCGTTGGCGACGAGGAGCCATAGCAGCCAGCTTGCCGACGAACGCGCGAGCAGCACGAAGGGCGTCATGAGCGCCGCCCATGCGACGAAGAGTTCCCAGATGTCGGCCCCCGTCTGGTAGATCTGGCCGATCAGCGCGAGCAGCGCGCCGGTGACGAGGCTGGCGGCGAGCAGCGCGGCGCGCCATGCCGTGCCGAAGGGTGCCGCCGCGAGGGCCGTGCCGGTGCACGCGGCGAGCGCGGCGACCGCGGTGCCGAGCTTCGCGAAACGGTGCAGGTCGTCCCAGTTCCAGGCGAAGAAGAAGATCAGGCCCGCCGCGAGGAGCAGGGCGCCGGCGCCGGCAAGCAGGCGGTCGGCGCCGGCCAGCCATTCGCCGCGCGTGGGCGTGAGGGGCGCGACCACGGCCGCCCGTTCGAGCTGCGTCGGCGTCAGCCGGCCGTCCTCGGCGAGTCCGAGCAGCGTGCCGCGATCGGGAACGGTCCAGGACATCGGCTTATCCGGAATGGTGGAATATGCATTGTAGTATCAAGGCAGCAACCGGATACAAGCTTTCGCCGCGAGTCCTTCGTCATGCCCGGGGCAGGCTTGCCGAAGGGCGCTGCCCGGGGCGTCGCCGGGCTCCGCCGTAACGGCAGGCACGTGCCGGGTTTGGCGTCGCCCCCTGCCGCTGGCACAATCGGGGTTCCGCCCGAACGCGGAGCCGGCGCATGCCGGCCACGACCCACCTGCGAAACACGGAGGCGCTGCTTACGCGAGAGGCGGCGCGCGCAAACCATGCCCGGTACCCTGATCATCATCACTGCGCCGTCCGGCGCCGGCAAGACGACCCTCGTGCGCGGGCTGCTCGAGCGCGACCCGCAGATGCACCTGTCGGTGTCCTACACCACACGCGCGCCGCGCGCCGGCGAGCAGGACGGGCGCGAATACCATTTCGTCGATGTCGGCACCTTCCGCACGCTGCGCGACCGCGGCGAGTTCCTCGAATGGGCCGAGGTGCATGGAAACTACTACGCGACGTCCCGGGTCTGGCTGAAGGACCAGATCGCTGCCGGGCGCGACATCCTGCTCGAGATCGACTGGCAGGGGGCGCAGCAGGTGCGCAGGAGCTTCCCCGACGCGGTCGGCGTGTTCGTGCTGCCGCCCTCGGTGGAGGAACTCGAATCGCGCCTGCGCGGCCGCGGCACCGACAGCGAAGAGGTGATCGCCCGCCGCCTGCTGGGCGCGCGCGGCGAGATGCGGCATGTAGGGGAATTCGACTACGTTATACTGAATGACGATCTGCAAAACGCCATCGGCGACCTCGTCGCGGTGGTGCGGGCGTCGCGGCTGCGCTACGGGCGCCAGCGCGTGCGGCACCAGCAGTACTTCGATTTTCTTGAACAGGACTGAACCATGGCTCGTGTCACCATCGAGGATTGCCTCAAACGAATCCCCAACCGCTTCCAGCTGACCCTGGCCGCGACCTATCGCGCGCGCCAGATCACCATCGGCTCGACGCCGCAGGTCGAAATCGACAAGAGCGACAAGGACAAGCCGACCGTGATCGCCTTGCGCGAGATCGCCGCCGGCAAGGTCGGACTGGAAGTCCTCAACCGCGGGCAGGCCTGATCCCCGCACGGGGCGCCGGGAGTCGTGCCGTCATGGAAGCAGCCGCTGCGGTTCCCGCCCCCGAACCTTTCCGTCCTCCCGCCTCGAGCGTGCTGTCGCTCGACTTCGCCGAACTCAAGGCGAAGCTGGCGACCTACCTGAAGCCCGAGGACGTCGGCCGCGTCGAGGCGGCCTACCATTTCGCCGCAAACGCCCACGAGGGCCAGTTCCGCATCAGCGGCGACCCCTACATCTCGCACCCCGTCGCGGTCGCCGACATCGTCGCCGACTGGCATCTCGACCCGCAGGCGCTGATGGCCGCGCTCCTCCATGACGTCATGGAGGACACCCACATCTCCAAGCAGGAGATCACCGAGCGTTTCGGCAAGACCACTGCCGAGCTCGTCGACGGGCTCTCCAAGCTCGACAAGATCGAATTCCGCTCGCAGGAAGAGGCGCAGGCGGAGAACTTCCGCAAGATGCTGCTCGCGATGGCGAGCGACCTGCGCGTGATCCTGATCAAGCTCGCCGACCGCATGCACAACATGCGCACGCTGCAGTGCGTGCGCCCGGCCAAGCGGCGCCGCATCGCCAACGAGACGCTGGAGATCTACGCGCCGATCGCCAACCGCCTGGGGCTCAACAACCTCTACCGCGAGCTGCAGGAGCTGTCGTTCGAGCACAAGTACCCGATGCGCTACCGCGTGCTGTCGCGCGCGATCAAGGCGGCGCGTGGCAACCGGCGCGAGGTCGTCGGCAAGGTGCTGCAGGCGATCGAGGAGCGGCTGCCGCAGTGGGGCATCCGCGCCGAGGTGCGCGGGCGTGAGAAGCACCTGTTCTCGATCTACCGCAAGATGTCCGAGAAGCACCTGTCGTTCTCGCAGGTGCTCGACATCTACGGTTTCCGCGTCATCGTGCCAGACGTGCCGGCCTGCTACCTCGCGATCGGTGCGCTGCACTCGATGTACAAGCCGGTGCCGGGCAAGTTCAAGGACTACATCGCGATCCCCAAGGCGAACGGCTACCAGTCGCTGCACACGACGCTGATCGGCCCCTTCGGCACGCCGGTCGAAGTGCAGGTGCGTACCGCCGAGATGCACCACATCGCTGAGAGCGGCGTCGCGTCGCACTGGCTGTACAAGGAAGACGAGAAGACGCTCACCGAGCTGCAGCAGAAGACGCACTCGTGGCTGCAGTCGCTGCTGGAGCTGCAGTCGGCGTCGGGCGAGGCGACCGAATTCCTCGAACACGTGAAGATCGACCTCTTCCCCGGCGAGGTGTACGTGTTCACGCCCAAGGGCCGCATCCTGTCGCTGCTCAAGGGGGCCACGCCGGTCGATTTCGCCTACGCGGTGCATACCGACGTGGGGAACCGCTGCGTCGCCTGCCGCATCAACGGCGACCTGATGCCGCTGCGCACCGAGCTCAGGAACGGCGACCAGATCGAGATCATCACCGCCGCGCACGCGAACCCCAATCCGGCCTGGCTCGCGTACGTGCGTACCGGCAAGGCGCGCGCGCAGATCCGCCACTTCCTCAAGGGCGCGCAGCAGGACGAATCGGTGACGCTGGGCGAGCGCCTGCTCAACCAGGCGCTGCGTCCGCACGGTCTGACGCTGGGCCAGATCAGCACCTTTGCGTGGGACCGCTTCCTACGCGACCGCGGCGTGCGCGCGAAGAAGGAGGTTTTCACCGACGTCGGCCTGGGGCGGCGCCTGCCGGCCATCGTCGCGCGCCGCCTCGCGCAGGCGCAGGACCAGGAGTCCGGCCGCCCTGACGTCATCAAGCCGAAGCCCGCCGGCGCGATCCTGATCCGCGGCAGCGAAGGCATCGCGGTGCAGCTCGCGCGCTGCTGCCAGCCGATCCCGGGCGACCCGATCATCGGCGTGATCCGCAAGGGGCAGGGCCTGGAAGTGCATCTGCACGACTGCCCGGTGGCCTCGAAAGTGCGCGGTGACCGCGGGCGTTGGGTGGATGTCGAGTGGGAGGCCGGCGAGGATCGTCTGTTCGACGTCACGATCCGCGTGCTGGCGAAGAACGTGCGCGGCGTGCTCGCGCGCGTCGCCAGTGCGATCGCCGACGCGGACTGCAACATCCAGAACGTGTCGATGGACAACGAGCAGGGCGGCCTGTACACCGCGATGAGCCTCACCGTGCAGGTGCGCGACCGCATGCACCTCGCGCACGTGATGCGCGGCGTGCGGCGCGTGCCCGAGATCGTGCGCATCGCGCGCCCGAAGAGCGACGCGCGCTCCTGAAATGGCCCACGCCCGGCCCGACGCCGCGGAGGGCGGCGACCGCCGCATCCCCGTGACGCTGCTGACCGGTTTTCTCGGCGCCGGCAAGACGACCCTGCTGAACCACCTGCTGCGCGACTCCGCGATGGCGCGCGCTGCCGTGCTGATCAACGAGTTCGGCGAAGTCGCGGTCGATCACCACCTCGTCGACAAGGTCGACGAGACCCTCGTCGTGCTCGACTCCGGCTGCGTGTGCTGCAGCGTGCAGGGCGACCTCGTGAAGGCGCTGAAGAGCCTCTTCATGCGCGCGCTGCGGCGCGAGATCCCCGGCCTCGAGCGCGTGCTGGTCGAGACCACCGGCCTCGCCGACCCGGCGCCGGTGATCTACACGCTGATGCAGGAGCCCTTCATCGCCGAGCGCTACCGCTGCGACGGCGTGATCACGGCCGTCGACGCGACGCACGGCCAGGGCCAGCTCGACCGCCACCGCGAAGCGGTGCGCCAGGTCGCGATGGCCGACCGCCTGCTGGTGACGAAGTGCGACCTCGCCGGTGCGGACGAGCGCGCGGCACTCGCGGCGCGGCTTGCGACGCTCAACCCGGGCGCGCAACAGGTCGAGGTGTTCCGCGGCGAAGTGCCCGCTGCGGCGGTGTCGGGCTGTGGCCTGTACGACCCGGCGGGCAAGATCCCGGACGTCGCGCGCTGGCTCGGCGACGAGCGCGTGCGCGCGCAGGCCGCGGCGGCGCCGGCATGGCGCAAGCCGGGGGCGAAGTCCGTCGCCGTCGAGGGCCACGCGGCGCGCCACGACGAGCACGTCACGAGCTACGTGCTGCGCTTCGACGCGCCGCTCGACTGGTTGGGCTTCTCCGACGGCCTCGGCCTGATCCTGCAGGTGTATGGCGCCCGCATCCTGCGCATCAAGGGCCTCCTGAACGTCGCCGGCGATCCGCTGCCGCGCGTCGTGCAGTGCGTGCAGCACGTCGCCTACCCGACCCGCAGCCTGCCCGCGTGGCCGGACGGCCCGCCCTACGACGACCGCAGGAGCCGCCTCGTGTTCATCGTGCGCGACCTCGCGCGCGAGGAGGTCGTGAGCATCCTGTCGAGCTTCTGCGGCCAACCCTGTTCATGACTGTTGCCGCGCGAGCTCTCCGAGCGTCATCAGCGCATGCACGTGCCGATCGGAGAACGGATAGCAGCCCGACAGCCGGATGTGCCGGGTGTAGCGCCCGCCGGGCGAGAACAGCTGTCCCGGCGTGATGCTGATGCCGCGCGCGAGCGCGTCGTCGAACAGGCGGTTCGAGTCGCAGCCCGCGGGCAGCTGCACCCATAGCAGGAAGCCGCCGGTCGGCCGCGTCGCCTGCGTGCCAGCGGGGAAGGCGCCGTCGATCAAGCCGCGCAGGCGCTCGACCTGCCCCGCGTAGCTGCGCCGCAGCCGGCGCAGGTGCTGCGCGTAGCCGCCGTTCTCCAGGAACACGCCGAGCGCCTCGCACAGCAGCGCGGGCTGCGCGACCGAGCTGCAAAACTTGAGATCGTTGAGTTCCCGCCGGAAGCGCCCGCCCTCCATCCAGCCGATGCGAAAGCCCGGCGCCAGCGTCTTCGTGTAGGACGCGCACACGATCACCCAGCCGTCGCGGTCGAAGGCCTTCGCGGCCGGCTGCAGCGGCGTCGCGTATTGCAGTTCGGCGTACAGCGCGTCCTCGATCACCGGTACGCGGTACTCGTTGGCGAGTTCGGCGAGGCGCCGCTTGCCTTCAACCGGCATGCTGGTGCCGAGCGGGTTGTGCACGTTGGGCATCGTCACGACGGCCTGCACGCGCTTTTCCGACAGCAGTAGTTCCAGCGCGTCGAGCGACATGCCGGTCCCGGGATGCGTCGGCACCTCGATCGTCTTCAGCCCCAGGCGCTCGGCGAGCGGGATCAGGTTGAAGTAGGTCGGCGACTCCAGCGCGATCGTGTCGCCGGCGCGCGTCACCGTGCGCAGCGCGAACTGCAGCGCCTCCATGCAGCCGTTGGTGAGGATGATGTCCTCGGGCGCCAGCGTCATCGCCAGATCCCGCGCATGGCGGCAGATCTCGCGCCGCAGCAGCAGCGATCCGGGCGGCAGGCAGTAGTCCGACAGCAGTTCCGGCCGCCTGCGGGCGAGGTCGGACACGAGCCGCCCGAGGCGTTCGCCCGGATAGAAGTCGCTGCCCTTCGGGCACGCGAGCGACAGGTCGATCGTGTCGGGGCTCGCCTGGGCGGCGACGACGCGGCTGATCTGGTCGAGGACCTCGGCTTCGGCGGATTTCGCCAGCGTGCTGGCGGAGGCGAAGCGCGGGGCTGCGGGCGTCGGCAGGCGCGAGCGCACGAAGTAGCCCGACTGCGGCCGCGCCTCGATCAGGCCGTGCGCCTCGAGCTGGCGGTAGGCCGCGAGCACGGTGTTGATGCTCAGCCCGCGGCTCTTCGCCGCCTCGCGCACCGAGGGCAGACGCTCGCCGCTCGCGAGGCGCCCGTCGGTCATCGCGTGGCGCAGTTCCAGCGCGAGGGACTGGTACAGCGGCTGGCTGTCGTCGAGCATGGTGGGAACCCCCGGGGCGATGGATGCAGTCTGTGCCGCAATCGAAGGATACAGTTCGATGACGGAGAAACTGTATCCAGTATAAAAGCTATTTTCTGGCGCTGTAACCGTGTCGTGCGAATCCTTATTCTGGGTGACATGCAAGACAGCCCGGAGAAGGCCCCATGTTCGACCTGCCTCTGATGACCTACGTGGTCACGATGTCCGTCACCCCCGGACCGAACAACCTCATGCTCGCCGCGAGCGGCGTCAATTTCGGCTTCCGCCGCACCTTGCCGCACCTGCTCGGCGTGAGCATCGGCCACGGCGTGCAGGTCGTGCTCGTCGCGAGCCTGCTGGCGTGGATCATGGTGTGGCTCGAAGCGCTGCGCGTGCCGCTGGTGATCGCCGGCTGCACCTACCTGCTGTGGCTCGCGTGGCGCCAGGCACGCGCCGGCGAACCGACCGCGCGGGGACAGGCGCGCCCGCTGGGCTTCTTCGGCGCCGCCCTGTTCCAGTGGGTCAATCCCAAGGCGTGGATGATGGTGCTCAACGTCGCGATTCTGTTCCTGCCGCGCGGTAGCGGCTGGCCGGCAGCGGGCGAGCTGGCGCTGTGGTGTGCGCTCGTGAACCTGCCGTGCATCGCGCTGTGGGCGTTCGCGGGCGACCGCATGGGCGTCTTCCTGCAGAGCCCGGTCGCGCTGCGCGCCTTCAACTGGACGATGGCCGCCCTGCTCGGGGCGACTGCCGCGTGGATCCTGATCAGCGAACTGCTGTCGAAGTAACACGTGGGAATCCCGTTTTGCGCACGCGGATTGGCGGGCGGCGGGGCAGGCGTCTACAATGCGTCGCCTTGTACCGGGAGAGAAGAAATGGCGATGTACGAATCGGATCACACCAAGTTCATGCGCGAGTGGCTGGAAAAGCATCCGAAGGAACTCGACGAGCAGAAGAAGGGCCGTGCCCTGTGGTGGGACAAGCCGCAGGACGTCGAGACCCAGAAGCGTTACGACGAGTCCCGCGTGCCCGTGCACGCCTACTACTACGATACGCACTCTTGATTCGGCACGGCTGATTCGTCCGCGGCGCCCGCGCCCGCTGTTGTCGCGTGCGTCCTGCCTGACGGGAATCCGACCTTTCCCACGCCCGCGTGTCGCTGCCTGACTCACTGGTCCTGATCGACGTCGAAACCACCGGCGCGAATCCGTTGCGCGACCGCGTGACGGAGATTGCCGTGCTGCGCATCGAGCGCGGCGAGCTGGTCGATCGCTGGGAAACGCTGGTCAATCCCGAATGCCCGATCCCGCCGCTGATCCAGCGGCTGGTCGGCATCACCGACGCGATGGTCGCCGGTGCGCCGACTTTCGCGGCGCTCGCCGACGAGGTGCGTGCCCGGCTGGGCGGCGCGGTGTTCGTCGCGCACAACGCGCGCTTCGACTACGGCTTCATCCGCAGCGAGTTTGCGCGCATCGAGCAGACTTTCGACGCCCCGGTGCTGTGCACCGTGAAGTTGTCGCGCGCGCTGTATCCCGAGCATCACCGCCACGGCCTCGACGCGCTGATCGAGCGCCACGGCTTCACCTGCGGCGCCCGCCACCGTGCGATGGGCGACACCGAGGTGCTGTGGCAGTTTGCCCGCCTCGTCACCGACTCGTTCGCGCCCGACGTGCTCGCGCGCGCGGTCGAGCGCGCGATGAAGCGCCCGGCGCGCGCGGTCGAGCTGCCCGAGGGCGTGCTCGAAGGCCTCCCCGAGTCGCCCGGCCTGTACTACCTGTACGGCGACAACGACCAGCTCCTCTACATCGGCCGCAGCCCCTGCCTGCGCGCGCGCGTGATGGAACACTTCGCGCCCGGCGTGAAGGGCAAGGACGCGGAACTCGCCAAGCGCGTGCGCCGCGTCGACTGGGAGGAAAGCGCCGGCGAGCTGACGGCGACGCTGCGCGAGATGGAACTGTTGCACCGGCGCTGCCCGCCGTACAACCGCGTCGCGGGCAGCGCGGACGTCTTCGGCCTGCAGTACGTGCCGGGGCGCAAGCGTCCCCCCATCCTGCAGCGTGTCGCGCTGGCGGGCAGCGATCCGGCGGCGTGGGGCGACGTGCACGGCACGTTCCGCACCAAGAAGGAAGCCGACAACCTGCTGCGCGAACTGGCGCAGGCCTATCAGCTATGCTTGCGCCGCCTCGGGCTGGAGTCGGGCAACAGCGGCCCGTGCTCGGCGCACCTCGCGAAGCGCTGCGCCGGCGTGTGTGCCGGCAAGGAAAGCTTCGCGGCGCACGACGAGCGCCTGCTCGGCGCACTCGGGGCCGTGCGGCTGCGCCCCTGGCCGTGGCCGGGCGCGGTGATGATCGCGGAACGCTGTCCCCACAGCGGCAGCGAGGCCTGGCACGTGGTCGACCGCTGGTGCCTGCTCGGCACCGCCGACAGTCCCCTGGCGCTGGACGCGTTGCGCGCGGCGCTGCCGCCGCGCCGCTTCGATCTCGACATCTACCGCACGCTGGTGCGCTGGCTGGCCGCGGACGGTCACCGCGACGCCGTCACGCCGCTCCTGTCCTGACCCTTCCGACCCTGCCGCGCTGCGGCGTCAGGCCGCGATGCGTTCGAGCTGCAGCCGGTTGGTGAGGGTGATCGCGCGCCGTCCGCGCGGCACGATGAAGCCGTCGCGCCGCAGCCGGTTGAGCACGCGCGAGAAGGTCTCCGGCGTGAGGTTCAGCTGCGACGCGATGGTCTGCTTGTCACAGGGCAGATGCACTTCGCCGTCGTCGCCATCGGCATGCTGGACGAGATAATGCGCGACACGCTGCGTGCTGCTGCGCTGCGTGCATTGCTCCATCCCTTCGACCAGTTCCTGCATGCGTTCGGACAGGCGGGCCATCAGGGCCATCGCGAACTGCGGCTGCGCCGCCATCGCGGCCTGCAGCGCGTTGCGCTGGAGGTGCAAGACGATGCTGCTGCGGGTCGCCTGCGCCGCGAGCGTCTGGCGCGTGCCGCTGAAGATGTTCTCCTCGCAGAAGGTGTCGCCCGGTCCGGCGAGGCGCACGACCTTTTCCGCGCCGGCGCTGGAGATCAGGAACAGTTTGACCTCGCCTTCGAGGACCAGGTACATGCCTCCGGGCTCCGTGCCGCGGTGCAGAATCATTTCCCCGCGCGAGGCGCGCACGGAGCGCACGCCGTGGGCAAGCCGCCCCAGCGTGGCGGGGTCGAGACAGTCGAAGGGCTCGAGGAGGGCGAGGGTCTGGACGGTCTGGGCCTGGATCATGTTCATTGCGTTACGCTCCCTGGACGTCACATGCGAGATTCGGGCCGATAATCTGGCCTGAGTCTAGAAGCAGAAGTAGTTTTGATCCAGTCTGCATATGCGGGGCGAGAAGCGGAAAATACCTCTTCGGAGGTATGAGTGGTAGTTGTTAGGTAATTGATGTTGATGGATTGTTGCGAATCAGGGTATTTCTCGAGACGGGTTTGGGTATATGGAGGTATTCCCATGAGTTCAGCCGCTGCAGCGCAGGGCGCTGGGTGGCGCGGGCTGCCGGAGCGCGTCTGGCGGATGATCGCCGGGCGCGCCGTGCTGCTCCTGCTGCTGCTTGCGTTCCTTGTCGTGGCGCTGATCGGCGTGGTCGGGATCGGCGGGTCGGTGGTGGTCATGGAGTCCGTCCAGGGCAGCGCCAGCGCGGTCAACGTCGCGGGCAGCCTGCGCCGGCTTGCGCACCGGGCCGGCGGGCTTGCCGTCGCGCGCAGCATCGGCGCGGCGGATCAGGAGGCGGTGCAGGAGGCTGTCGCGAAGTTCGAAGCCGCCCTCGCCAGCCCGGTGATCGCGAACGTGCTCGACCGTCAGCCGAGCAGCGTGTTCGCGTCGGTCTTCCGCGGGGTCGAGGCGGGCTGGGCGACGCGCATCCGGCCGCGCGTGCTGGCGATCCCCGAGGCATCACCCGGGGATCCGTCCGCGGCGGCGCATTACCGCGCGCTCCTCGCCGAAGTCGACGCCTTCGCCGAGGAGATCAACACGCTGGTCGCGGTGCTCGAGCACGACGCCGAGTCGCGCATCGAGCAGCTACGCACCCTGCTCGGCGCGGCGCTGGTGCTGCTGGTGTGCGCCATCGCGCCGGCGCTGTACGTGCTGCGTCGGCGCGTGATTGCGCCCCTGACCGGCTTGCGCAACTGCGCGGCGCGCATCGCCCAGGGAGACTTCGACGCACGCACCCGCTTCACCGGCCGCGATGAGCTGGGGCGCGTCGGCGAGGCCTTCAACGCGATGGCGGGCGAGCTGTCGGTCGCCTATCGCGAGCTCGAATCGCGGGTCGAGCGCAAGACCGCGGACCTCACCCGCAGCAACCGCGCGCTGGAACTGCTGTACTACGTGATCTCGCGCCTCTATCACGCACCGGCCAGCAGCGCGACCTACGCCGAGACCCTGAAGGATCTCGAGCAGACGCTGGGACTGCGCGGCAGTTTCATCTGCGTCGAGCCCAAGCTCGGCGGGGCGGCATCGGTGCTCGCCTCGACGATGGGCGAGTGTCCCGAACGCCGGGCCGGCAACGAGGATTGCGCCCGCTGCTCGGGGCGCCGAGCGCCGTGGAGCTACCGCGGCGAGGGTGACAGGGACGTGCTGCTCGTGCCGCTGCGCGACGCCGAGCGCCATTACGGCATGCTGCGCCTCGCGCTGCCCCCGGGCCAGCGCCTGGCGGACTGGGAGCGGACGCTGCTCGAAGCGGTGACGCGGCACATGGGCATCGCGCTCGGCATCTCGCGCCAGAGCGAACGCGACCGGCTGCTCGCACTGCAGGAAGAGCGCTCGATCATCGCCCGCGAACTGCACGATTCGCTCGCGCAGTCGCTGTCCTTCATGAAGATCCAGGTCAGCCTGCTGTCGCCCGCGCTGGCGCGGCCGCAGGCGCGCGAGGAAGCGGAGACGATCCTCGCCGACCTGCGCGAAGGCATCAACGCGGCCTACCGCCAGCTGCGCGAATTGCTGGCGACTTTCCGGCTGCGCATCGAGGGCGATTTCGCGCGCCTGCTCGGCAACACCGTGTCCGAGTTCGCGTCGCGCAGCGGGCTGCCGATCGCGCTCGAACTCGAGCTCGGCGGCAGCCACCTCAGCCCCAACCAGGAAATCCACGTCCTGCACATCATCCGCGAGGCGCTGTCGAACGCGGTCCGCCACGCCCAGGCCACGCGCATCCGCGTCGCGCTCGCCAGCGCCGCCGGCGGCGACATCACCGTCGTCGTCGAGGACGACGGCCGCGGCGTGGGCGACGAATCGGTGGCCGCCGCACATCACTTCGGCCTCACGATCATGACCGAGCGCGCCCGCGGCCTGGGCGGCTCGCTCGAAGTCCTGTCCTGTCCGGATGGCGGCACGCGCATCGTGCTGCGCTTCAACCCGCAGCCGGCCGAGGGGCGCCCGGAACTACCCATTGTCATGGAGAGCAAATGACCGACACCCGGCAACGCGTCATCATCGTCGACGACCACCCGCTGTTCCGCAAGGGACTGATCCAGCTGCTGCGCACCGTGCCCGGCTTCGATCTCGTCGCCGAAGTCGCCGACGGCAAGGAAGGCATCCGCCAGATCCTGCGCCTGCGCCCCGACCTGTTGCTGCTCGACCTCAACATGAAGGAGATGTCGGGCCTCGACGTGCTGCGTTTCGTGAAGCAGGCCGACCTCGACACCCGCGTCGTGATGGTCACCGTCTCGGATGCCGCCGACGACCTCGTCGCCGCGCTGCGTGCCGGGGCCGACGGCTATCTCCTCAAGGACATGGAGCCCGAGGAAATGGTGGACGCGCTGCGCGCCGCCGCCGCGGGCCGCATCGTCGTTTCCGATGCGCTCACGCACCTGCTCGCCGCCGCGCTACGCGACGACAAGCGCCCCGAGAGTGCGTCGGCGGCCGGGCTCACCGAGCGCGAGCAGGGCATCCTCGAATACATCGCCGGCGGCCTGTCGAACAAGCAGATCGCCCGCGAACTCACCATCGCCGAAGGCACCGTCAAGGTGCACGTCAAGCACCTGCTGCGCAAGCTCAACTTCCGTTCGCGCGTCGAGGCGGCCGTCTGGGCCGTCGAACACCTGCGCTCCGAACGCTGATTTCCACCCCTGCGGCGGGCCCGGATGGGAGCCGTTCGCATCTTGACTGCAGTCAAGGTCCGGCAATCGGGGCGCGTGTCCAATGAAAACCCATGAACGTTTCATGGTGTTGCGCGCGTCATGTCGACTTCACGCCGCGGTTTTCTCAGGGGGTATATCCGCTCGGATGTCGATGTGCTGCGTCCGCCCTGGGCGATCGCCGGCGGCGCCTTCGAGGATGCCTGCACGCGTTGCGGCGACTGCCTGAAGGCCTGTCCGACCGCCATCCTCGTCGCCGGTCCCGGCGGCTATCCGGGCGTCGATTTCGGCCATGGTGAATGCAGCTTCTGTGGCGACTGCGTCACTGCCTGCAAGGCCGGCGCGCTGCGGCGAAGCGACGGCCTTGCGCCGTGGCGGCTCGCGGCGGTGATTGCCGAGGCCTGCCTCGCGCGCCGCGGCATCGAATGCCGGGTGTGCGGCGAGGCCTGCGGGGCCGCCGCGATCTGCTTCCGCCCCAGCCGCGGCGGCGTCGCGCAGCCCCTGTTCGATGCCGAACGCTGCACCGGCTGCGGCGCCTGCCAGGCCCCCTGTCCGGCCGGCGCCATCGCAATGAAGAATCCCGTGGAGATGCCCGCATGAAGATCGCAAGCCTGGTCGTCCGGGTCGGCCCCGAGCACCTCGACGCCCTGAAGGACGCACTGCGGAAGATCCCCGGCGTCGAGCTGCACGGCGCGAGCAGCGAGCTCGGGCGCGTCATCGTCACCGTCGAGGACGGCGAAGGCTATGCGATGACCGATTCCCTGCTGGCCGTGAACGTGGCGCCGCACGTGCTCGGCGTCACGCTCGCCTACGAATACACGGACGAAGGTTTGGAACACGAATCGGAACACCCGGAGCCGATGCCGGGCCTGCCGCTCGCGGGGGACGGAATCGGCAGCGCTCAGGACAAGGAGGCTTGAAATGACCATGGATAGACGCGAGTTCATCAAGACCAATGCCATCGCGGCTGCCGCGGCGACCGCCGGCATCGGTATCCCGGCGGCGGCCGAGGCCCAGGCCCAGCCGGCCGGCAAGGCCTCCACCAAGGTGCGCTGGGACAAGGCGGCGTGTCGCTTCTGCGGCACCGGCTGCTCGGTGCTCGTCGGCGTGCAGAACGGGCGCATCGTCGCGACCCAGGGCGACCCCGATTCGCCCGTCAACCGCGGCCTCAACTGCATCAAGGGCTATTTCCTGTCGAAGATCATGTACGGCAACGACCGGCTCACGAAGCCGCTGCTGCGCATGAAGAACGGCAAGTACGACAAGAACGGCGAATTCGCGCCGATCACCTGGGACCAGGCCTTCGACATCATGGCCGAGAAATGGAAGGCCGCGATCAAGCAGCACGGCCCCGACTCGGTCGGCATGTTCGGCTCGGGCCAGTGGACGATCTGGGAGGGTTACGCCGCGTCCAAGCTGCACAAGGCCGGCTTCCGCAGCAACAACCTCGACCCCAACGCCCGCCACTGCATGGCCTCGGCGGTGGCGGGCTTCATGCGCACCTTCGGCATCGACGAGCCGATGGGCTGCTACGACGACATCGAGAACGCCGACGGCTTCGTGCTGTGGGGCTCGAACATGGCCGAGATGCACCCGATCCTGTGGTCGCGCATCACCGACCGCCGCCTGTCGAAGGAAGGCAGCGAGGTGCACGTGCTGTCGACCTACGAGCACCGCTCGTTCGAGCTCGCCGACAACGGCATGATCTTCGTGCCGAACACCGACCTCGCGATCCTGAACTACATCTGCAACTACATCATCCAGAACAAGAAAGTTAATACCGAGTTCGTCAAGACGCGGGTGAACTTCAAGAAGGGCGAAACCGACATCGGCTTCGGCCTGCGCCCCAACCACGCGCTCGAAGCGAATGCCACCAACAACGGCTACGCCGGCGCGGACGGCAAGCCCAAGGGCAACACCGGCGCGGCGACCGACATCAGCTTCGAGGAATTCGCCAAATTCGTGTCCGAGTACACGGCCGAGAAGGTGTCGAAGCTCTCGGGCGTGCCCGTCGACCGCCTCGAACGCATGGCGAAGCTCTACGCCGACCCGAAGAAGAAGGTCGTGTCCTTCTGGACCATGGGCTTCAACCAGCACACCCGCGGCACGTGGGTGAACAACATGATCTACAACGTGCACCTGCTGGTCGGCAAGATCTCCGAGCCCGGCAACAGCCCGTTCTCGCTCACCGGTCAGCCGTCCGCCTGCGGCACCGCACGCGAGGTCGGCACCTTCTCGCACCGCCTGCCCGCCGACATGGTCGTCACCAACCCGATGCACCGCGCGATCACCGAGAAGATCTGGCAGCTGCCCGACGGCACGATCCCCGAGAAGATCGGCTACCACGCCGTCGCGCAGAGCCGCGCCCTCAAGGACGGGAAGCTGAAGTGCTACTGGACCAGCACGACCAACAACATGCAGGCGGGGCCCAATATCAACGGCGAGGTCTACCCCGGCTGGCGCAACCCCGAGGCCTTCGTCGTCGTCTCCGATGCCTACCCGACCGTCTCGGCCCTGTCCGCCGACCTGATCCTGCCCGCCGCGATGTGGGCGGAGAAGGAAGGCGCCTTCGGCAACGCCGAGCGCCGCACCCAGTTCTGGCGCCAGCAGGTGTCCGCCCCCGGCCAGGCGAAATCCGATCTGTGGCAGCTCGTCGAGTTTTCCAAGCGCTTCAAGGTCGAGGACGTGTGGCCGGCCGAACTCATCGCCAAGAAGCCCGAACTCAAGGGCAAGACCCTGTTCGACGTGCTGTACAAGAACGGCGCGGTGAACAAGTTCCCGCTCGCCGACGTCGAGAAGACGAACGCCCACGCGATTCCCGGCTACATGAACGACGAGTCGAAGGAACTCGGCTTCTACCTGCAGAAAGGCCTGTTCGAGGAATACGCGCAGTTCGGCCGCGGCCACGGCCACGACCTCGCGGATTTCGCGATGTACCACAAGGCGCGCGGCCTGCGTTGGCCGGTCGTGGAAGGGAAGGAGACCCTGTGGCGCTTCCGCGAGGGCTACGACCCCTACGTCAAGACCGGCGAGGGCGTGAAGTTCTACGGCCACAAGGACGGCAAGGCGGTCATCTTCGCGCTGCCCTATCAGGATCCGCCGGAAATGCCGGACAAGGAATACGACATGTGGCTGTGCACCGGTCGCGTGCTCGAACACTGGCACACCGGCTCGATGACCCGCCGCGTGCCCGAGCTGCACCGCTCGGTGCCCGAGGCGCAGATCTTCATGCACCCGGACGACGCCACCAAGCGCGGCCTGCAGCGCGGCATGCTGGTCAAGGTCGCCTCGCGTCGCGGCGAGATCACCGCGCGCCTGGAAACGCGCGGCCGCAACAAGCCGCCGTTCGGCCTCATCTTCATCCCGTTCTTCGACGAAGGGCGCCTGGTGAACAAGCTCACGCTCGACGCCACCTGCCCGATCTCGAAGGAAACGGACTTCAAGAAATGCGCCGTCAAGGTGCTCAAGGTCTGACGGCATGGGGCAGCGGAGCGCGGATCATGGGTGACACGCAGGACAAGCCGGTCGGTCAGGGAGGCCCCTCGCCCCGCCGCCGCTTCCTCCGGGAAGCGGCGGGGGTCGCGGGCGGCGCCTGCCTGCTCTCGCTCGGCGTCGGCCTGTACGCGAAGCAGGCGAGTGCCCTGCCCGCGACCGCCCTGCGTCCGCCCGGTGCGCTCGCGGAAAGCGATTTCCTCGCTGCCTGCGTGCGCTGCGGCCTGTGCGTGCGCGACTGTCCCTACGACACGCTCCGGCTCGCCGAACTCGGCGACGGCATCGCCACCGGCACCCCGTACTTCGCCGCACGCCAGATCCCGTGCGAGATGTGCGAGACCATCCCCTGCGTCGTTGCCTGCCCGACCGGCGCGCTCGACCACGGCCTCACCGACATCGGCAAGGCGCGCATGGGCCTCGCGGTGCTGATCGACCACGAGACCTGCCTCAACTTCCTCGGCCTGCGCTGCGACGTCTGCTATCGCGTGTGCCCGGTCATCGACACGGCGATCACGCTGGAGCGCCAGCACAACCCGCGCTCCGACCGCCACGCAATGCTCTTGCCCACGGTGCATTCGGACCACTGCACCGGCTGCGGCAAGTGCGAAAAATCCTGCGTGCTGCCGGGCGAAGCGGCGATCAAGGTGCTGCCGGTCAAACTCGCGCAGGGCTCCAGGGCCGAGCACTACCGCAAGAGCTGGGAAGAAAAGGAAGCCGCCGGCGAGTCGCTGATCGGCGAACAGATCGAACTGCCCGTGCGCGGCCTCGAAGGCAGGTCCTACGGCGACACGCGCGTCGCGCCGGGGCAGGGGCCCGTGCCGGCTCCCGCCGCGCCGGCCCGGCCGGGTAGCGGCCTCGATTCGGGGTGGAAGCCATGAACGCCGCCGCCGCACCGAAGGCCGTGCGCCCGCGCGTCGGCGCCGACGCGATCGCCGCCAAGGGCTGGCTGCGCGCGCACCGGTGGCTCCTCCTGCGGCGCGTGTCGCAACTCGGCATCCTGGCCGCCTTTCTCGCCGGTCCCTGGTTCGGGCTGTGGATCGTCAAGGGCAACCTGTCGTCCAGCCTCACGCTCGGCGTCCTGCCGCTCACCGACCCTTTCCTACTTGCACAGTCGCTCGCGGCCGGAACGCTCCCGTACAAGGAGGCCCTCATCGGCACCGGCATCGTCGTCGCCTTCTACCTCGTCGCCGGCGGCCGCGTGTTCTGCTCCTGGGTGTGCCCGATGAACCTCGTCACCGACGCCGCCGCGTGGTTGCGCCGGCGCCTCGGCCTCAAGGGCGGCAAGCTCCCCTCGGGCGACACGCGCTACTGGCTGCTCGGTTTCATGCTGCTCGCCGCCTTCGCGACCGGCAGCCTCGCGTGGGAATGGGTCAATCCGGTGTCGATGCTGCACCGCGGCCTCATCTTCGGCTTCGGCCTCGCGTGGGGCATCGTCGGCGGCGTCTTCCTGTACGACCTGTTGATCGCCACGCGCGGCTGGTGCGGCCACCTCTGCCCGATGGGCGCCTTCTACAGCCTGCTCGGCCGCGCCGCACTCGTGCGTGTCAGCGCCGCGCATCGCAGCGCCTGCGACGACTGCATGGACTGCTTCGCCGTCTGCCCCGAACCCCAGGTCATCCGTCCCGCACTCAAGGCGGCCGGCCAGGACCATCCGGTCATCCTCGACCGCAACTGCACCAATTGTGGCCGCTGCATCGATGTGTGCGGCAGGAACGTTTTTCGAATCACGACCCGATTTGATAGGAGCGAGTCATGAAAAAACAGACCCGTAACCTGGCGCTGGCGCTCATTGCCGCTGCGAGCTTCGGCCCCTTCGGCGGACAGGCGCTGGCCCAGCAGGTGCAGAGCCTGCGCGGCGCGCCGGTGGACGCCGCCGAGCCGGCCACGGCGGCGGCGCACATCCGGCCCGACGGCCCGGCCATCTCGCGCGACTACGTGCAGCAGCCGCCCCTGATCCCGCACAAGGTCGAGGGCTACGAAGTCACCAAGAACTTCAACAAGTGCATGGACTGCCATGCCTGGAGCCGCTACCAGGAGTTCAACGCCACCAAGGTCAGCCTCACCCACTTCAAGGACCGGGACGGCGGCGAGCTGTCGAACATCTCCCCGCGCCGCTACTTCTGCCTGCAGTGCCACATTCCCCAGACCGACGCCAAACCGCTGGTCGACAACACCTTCAAGCGCGCCGAGGGCCTGCGCTGATCCTCGACGCCTCACGGACAGGGAACCAACATGACCCAGGACAACAACAACGCGAAGGGCAGCCCGTGGCAGCGCCTGCGTCGCCTCGCCTTCGGCGCCGTCGGCATTGCCTTCGTCGCCGGCATCATCTTCTGGGGCGGCTTCAACACGGTGCTGGAACTCACCAACCGCGAAGCCTTCTGCATCGGCTGCCACGAGATGAAGGAAAACGTCTTCAAGGAGTACCGCAACACCATCCACTACCAGAACCGCACCGGTGTGCGCGCCACCTGCCCGGATTGCCACGTGCCGAAGGAATGGATCCCCAAGATCATCCGCAAGATCCAGGCATCCAACGAAGTCTTCCACCACCTGCTCGGCTCGATCGACACCCCCGAGAAGTTCGACGCCAAGCGCATCCAGCTCGCGCAGAACGAATGGCGCCGCATGAAGAAGAACAACTCGCAGGAATGCCGCAACTGCCACAACTACGAGTACTTCGACTACTCCGTGCAGGGGCGGCGCTCCAACAAGGCGCACCAGGCCGGGCTCGCCGAGGGCAAGACCTGCATCGACTGCCACAAGGGCGTCGCGCACTCGCTGCCGCCGATCGAGCAGGACATCGGCGCGGCGCATGAAAGTGTCGCGCCCGAGGTGTTCCACCCGCCGGCACCGCCCAGGCAGGAGTGAAATTCCCGCTTTTCTCCGGTCCCGCCGCGATTTGATCAATCCGTTGATTGGATCGCGGTTTTTCCGCCGTGTGGGGCTCCCGAAGCGGCCCCGTCTGTGGTTAAATCCACGCCCATGCTTTATGCCAACGCTCTCGCCTGCGTGAAGGGTGACCGCCCGTTGTTCCGTGGCCTCTCCCTGCGGGTCGCTCCGGGGGACTTGGTGCGTGTCGCCGGCCCGAACGGCTTCGGCAAAACCAGCCTGCTGCGTATCCTGTGCGGCCTCGCGCTGCCCGAAAGCGGCGAAATCCGCTGGAACGACGTGCCCATCAACAGCGACCGCGAAAGCTACCATCGCACCTTGCTGTACCTCGGGCACGCACCGTCCCTCAACGACCTCCTGACGCCGCTGGAGAACCTGCGCTTCGCGTGTTCCTCCGGGGGCGACAAGGTCGACGAGGAAGCCTGCGTCGATGCCCTGGTGCGCATCGGCCTCGCCCAGCAGCTCGATCTTCCCGCCCGTGTCCTGTCGCAGGGGCAGCGTCGGCGCGTCGGCCTGGCCCGTCTGTTCCTCGAAGCCGACCGCAAGCTGTGGATCCTCGATGAACCCTTCACGGCCCTCGACGTCGCCGCCGTGGCCGACCTGACCGCCACCCTTTCCGAACACTGCGCCGCCGGCGGCATGGTGGTGCTCACTACTCACCAGGATGCGCCGTTCGCCAAGGCTCCGGTGGTACTCGATCT
This sequence comes from Azoarcus sp. DN11, assembly GCF_003628555.1. Classification (NCBI taxonomy): domain Bacteria; kingdom Pseudomonadati; phylum Pseudomonadota; class Betaproteobacteria; order Rhodocyclales; family Zoogloeaceae; genus Azoarcus; species Azoarcus sp. DN11. The sequence goes on from NZ_CP021731.1 coordinate 290,277, forward strand.
TACCGAGGTAGCCTGTTGAGCCGCGCCCTGGGTCCCTTCGCCGCGGTCCTGAGCCGCGATCTCCTGCTCGCCTGGCGCGGCCGTGCCGACGTTCTCGTCACGCTCGCCTTCTTCGTCGTCGTCGTCTGCCTCTTTCCGTTCGGCGTCGGTGCCGAACCCAACCAGCTGCGCGCCATCGCGCCGGGCGTCCTGTGGGTGGCGGCGCTCCTGTCCACCCTGCTGTCACTGCATCGCCTGTTCGCCCAGGACCACGCCGACGGCACGCTCGAACAACTGCTGCTCACTCCCGAACCCACCGTCCTGTGGGTCGTCGCCAAGATATCCGCCCACTGGATCGCCACCGGCCTGCCGGTGGTCGTCGTCGCGCCGGGCCTTGCGCTGTTGTTCGACGTGGAGCAAGGTGCGCTCGGGGTGCTGATCCTCTCGCTGGCGCTCGGAACGCCGATCCTCGCGCTGCTGGGTGCGGTCGGTGCCGCCCTCACGCTGGGCCTGCGCGGGGGCGGCATGCTGCTCGCGCTGCTGGTGCTGCCGCTCTTCGTGCCGGTGCTGATCTTCGGTGCCGGCGCGGTGGACGCGTACCTGTCCGGCTCCGGCGCGCAGGCACATCTTTTGCTTCTTGGAGGCGGTCTGCTGGCCGCCCTTGCGCTGGCGCCGCTGGCCTGTGCGGCTGCACTCCGAATCGCCGTTGAATGATGAAATGAAAGACATACAAAAGCCCGAACGCAGCAAGAGCCTTTTCCGCTTTGCGGCGCCGCAGATGTTCTACCCGCTGGCGGGCAGGCTGGCACCCTGGTTCGCGGTCGTTGCGGCGGTTCTCGCGGCGATCGGGGTGTGGCTCGGCTTTTTCGTCGCGCCGACCGACGCCGTCCAGGGCGACGTCTATCGCGTCATCTACATCCACGTCGCCGCGGCGTGGATGTCCATGTTCGTCTACCTGGTCATGGCCTTCTGGTCCTTTGTCGGCCTGGTCATGAACACCCGCCTGTCCTTCATCATGTCGCAGGCGCTGGCGCCCACCGGCGCGATGTTCTGCTTCGTCGCGCTGTGGACCGGCTCGTTGTGGGGGAAGCCGACCTGGGGGGCTTACTGGGTGTGGGATGCGCGCCTGACTTCCCAGTTGTTGCTCCTTTTCCTGTATTTGGGATTTATGGCGCTCACGCGCGCGATCGAGGATCCGCGCCGTGCCGACAAGGCGGGCGCGATCATCGCCCTCGTCGGCGCGGTCAACGTGCCCATCATCTATTTCTCCGTGAAGTGGTGGAACACCCTGCACCAGGGCGCATCCGTGAGCCTCAACAAGGCGCCCGCGATGGCGGCGACGATGCTGAGCGGCATGCTGGTCATGGCGCTCGCCGCGTGGGCCTACACCATCGCGGTCACGCTGTGGCGCGTGCGCTCGCTCATCCTGGAACGCGAACGCCATACCGAATGGGTCGCCGCCGAACTGAACGCGCTGGAGGGCAAGGTGTGATGCAGTGGGAATCCTGGAGCGCGTTCTGGAATATGGGCGGTTTTGCCTTTTTCGTGTGGGGCAGTTACGGCCTGGCGCTGCTGCTCGTCGTCGGGGAACTGATCCTCGTCACGCGTCGTCGTAGGGATACCGTGCGGCGCCTGTTGCGCCTGCGCCGGGCCAATGCGGCCGGTGCAGGCGGCCGTCGTGCTTTTGAGGAGATCGTTGAATGAAACCCCGTAGCAAACGGCTGATGCTGCTCGGCGGTGCCGTTGCACTGTTGGTCGGGGCGGTGGCGCTCGTGCTGTCCGCCTTCCAGGAGAACCTCGTGTTCTTCCATACGCCCACCGAAGTCGCTGCAGGCAAGGCCCCGAATGGCCGTACCTTCCGCATCGGCGGTCTGGTCGAACCGGGTTCGATCAAGCGCGCGGACGATGGCGTGACGGTGCAGTTCGCGATCACCGACACCGCGAAAACCATTCCCGTCACTTACAAGGGTTCGCTGCCCGACCTCTTCAGCGAGGGCAAGGGGGCGGTCGTGCAGGGCAAGCTGGGCCCTGATGGCCGGTTCACGGCCTCGGAAGTGCTCGCCAAGCACGACGAGAACTACATGCCGCCCGAAGCGCAGCACGCGGTCGACCAGGCGCACAAGACGGCTCAAACGGTGAAGCAATGATTCCCGAACTCGGTCATTTTTCGTTGATCCTCGCGTTGATTCTCGCCTTCGTGCAGGGGGTGGTGCCGCTCATCGGCGCGAGCCGCAACCGCCTCGCCCTGATGGCAGTCGGCCGCCCGGCCGCGCAGGGCCAGTTCCTGTTCATCGTCTTCGCGTTCGGATGCCTGACGTGGTCCTTCATCAACAGCGACTTCTCGCTGCAGCTCGCCGCGAGCAACTCGCACTCGGCCACGCCGTTGATCTACAAGATCACCGGCGTGTGGGGCAACCATGAAGGCTCGCTGCTCCTGTGGGCCATGGCGCTTGCGCTGTGGACCGTTGCGGTGACCGTGTTCAGCCGCAACCTGCCGGAGATCTTCATGGCGCGCGTGCTGGGCGTGCTGGGGCTCGTCAGTACCGGCTTCCTGCTGTTCCTGCTGGTCACGTCCAACCCCTTCGACCGCATCCTGCCCGCTGCCCCTGAAGGCCGTGACCTCAACCCGCTGCTCCAGGATCCGGGGATGATCATCCATCCGCCGCTGCTGTACATGGGCTACGTCGGCTTCTCCGTCGCGTTCGCGTTCGCGATCGCCGCGCTGCTGTCCGGCCGCATGGACGCGGCCTGGGCGCGCTGGTCGCGGCCGTGGACGACCGTCGCGTGGATCTTCCTCACCTGCGGCATCGCCGTCGGCTCGGGCTGGGCCTACTACGAGCTCGGCTGGGGCGGCTGGTGGTTCTGGGATCCGGTCGAGAACGCCTCCTTCATGCCGTGGTTGGTCGGCACCGCGCTGATGCACTCGCTTGCGGTCACCGAGAAGCGCGGCGCATTCCGCAGCTGGACCGTGCTCCTCGCGATCGCCGCGTTCTCGCTCTCGCTGATGGGCACCTTCCTCGTCCGCTCGGGCGTGCTGACCTCGGTGCATGCCTTCGCCACCGATCCGGCGCGCGGCCTCTTCGTGCTGGCGCTGCTCGTGCTCGTGATTGGCGTCTCGCTGGGGCTGTTTGCGTGGCGCGCGCCGACGCTGGCGGGCGGCGGCAGCTTCGGGCTGATCTCGCGCGAATCCTCGCTGCTTGCCAACAACGTGCTGTTGACGGTTGCCAGTGGCTCCGTGCTTCTCGGCACGCTCTACCCGCTCTTCATCGACGCGCTGAACCTCGGCAAGATCTCGGTCGGGCCGCCGTACTTCGAGACGGTTTTCGTCCCGTTGATGGCCCCGTTGGTCGTGCTGATGATGATCGGCCCCTTCGTCCGCTGGAAAGGGGATGACGGCAACAACGTCCTGCGCAAGGTTGCGCCGGGCATCCTGGGCAGCCTCGTGATCGGTGGCGGCACGGCCTTCGCCCTGGGGCATGTGAGCGTGCGGACCGTGCTCGGTCTTTCGCTCGCGGCGTGGGTCATCATCGGCAGCGTCCAGATCCTGTGGCAGCGCATTGCAGACCGCCGCGGCGCGGGCGCCGGCGCGCGTCTGCGCAGCATTCCCTCAGCGTGGTGGGGCATGTGGTTCGCACACGTCGGGATTGGCGTCTTCATCATCGGCGTTGCACTGGTCGGCAGTCTCAACACGCAGATGCAGGTCAAGATGCTGCCGGGCGACACGGCGCACCTGGCGGGCTACACGTTCACCTTCCGCGGCGCGAAGGAGGTCTCCGGGCCGAACTACGCAGCGGCGCGCGCGACGATCGACGTGACGCGCGGCGCGGCCAAGGTCGCCACGCTGAGCCCCGAGAAGCGCTTCTACCAGGCGCAGGGCATGCCGATGACCGAAGCCGCGATCGACGTCGGTCTCTTCCGCGACGTGTATGTGAATATCGGCGACCAGCTCGACGACGGAGCATGGGTCGTCGGCCTGTTCTACCGCCCGTTCATCAGCTGGATCTGGTTCGGGTGCGCATTGATGGCGCTCGGCGGCATCTTTGCCGCGTCGGACCGCCGTTACCGTCGTCTGGCCGAGCGCGAGGCCCCCGCGGGGGCTGCGCGCCAGGCAGCCTGAGAGGTTCCATGAAAGCGAAGTTCCTGATTCCCCTCTTCATTTTCCTCGCGTTGGCGGGCTTCCTCGGATACGGGCTCAAGCTCAATCCGCGCGAAGTTCCGTCGCCGCTCATCGGCAAGGCAGCCCCCGCATTCCGGGTGCCGCAGCTGCAGGCTGAGGGCAAGACCATTTCGCCCGAAGACATGAAGGGGCGCGTATGGCTTCTCAACGTCTGGGCATCGTGGTGCGTGTCGTGCCGTTACGAGCATCCGGTGCTGGTGCAACTGGCCCGCAACAGCCCGGTGCCGATCGTCGGGCTCAACTATAAGGAAATGCGCGGCGACGGCGCGGCCGACGTAAAGGGTGTCGCCCCTGCGACGGAACTGGCCACCGCGCGCCAGCGCGCGCGCCAGTGGCTGGTCGAGCACGGTGGCGACCCCTACACGGTGACCGCCCTCGATCTCGACGGGCGCGTCGGCATCGACTACGGCGTGTACGGTGTCCCCGAGACCTTCCTGATCGACCAGCAGGGCGTGATCCGTTACAAGCACATCGGCCCGATCACCCCGGAGTCGCTGCGCGACGTGCTGCTGCCGAAGATCGCGGAGTTGCAACGTGCGAGCTGACCTGATGCGCCGCCTGGCGCTTGTTGCGGCCCTGCTGCTTCCCGTGGCGGGACATGCCGGCGAAGCCGCGCCGGTGACCAATGATCCCGCTCTCGAGGAGCGCGTCATGCGCTTGGCGCATGACCTGCGCTGCCTCGTGTGTCAGAACCAGTCGATTGCCGAATCCAATGCCCCGCTGGCCGTTGATCTGCGCGATCAGGTACGGGAGCAGTTCCTGGCCGGGAAGGATGAAGCTGCCGTCGTCGATTATCTCGTCGCGCGTTACGGCGACTTCGTTCTCTATCTGCCGCCGTTCAAGGGCATCACGTTGTTGCTGTGGCTCGGGCCGGGGCTTCTGCTCGTGGCGGGTGCAGGGTGGCTTGTGTGGCGGCTGCGCAGCCGTGTCCGCGAGACACCGCATGCCCTGAGCGCGGAAGAACATGCCCGCGCCGCCGCCCTGCTTGACGGTACCGCCAAACCTTCCCAGGAGTCCCGCTCGTGACTGTTTTCCTGATTCTGGCCACCTTGCTGGTGGCCGGTGCCCTGCTGCTCGTCATTCCGCCCCTGCTGGGCGCTGGAGCGAAGGCGCGCGAACACGCGGCGCGGCAGGAGCAGGCGCGTACGGTGCTGGTCGTGTTGCGCGAGCAACTCGCGGATCTCGATGCCGAACGGGCTGCCGGACGCATCGCCGAAGCGGATTACCAACGGTCACGCGACGAACTTGAACAGCGTGCGCTGGCCGAAGGAGGGACGGCGGAAGCCGGTGTCGACGGTAAGCCGGCGCGCGGCTGGGCGCTTGGCGTGGTGTGCGCCGTGCCGGTGCTTGCGGTCACCGCATACATGCTGCTCGGCACCCCGGAGGGACTCGATCCCGAGAACGTGAAGCCCGCGCCCGAAGCCGGCCATCAGATCACGCCCGAGCAGATGCAGGCCATGGTGGCCCAGCTCGCAGAACGCCTCGAGCGCGAGCCCGACAACGTCCAGGGTTGGATGATGCTCGGACGTTCGTATGCGGTCATGCAGAACTTCCAGGGCGCCGTCGCGACGTGGCAGAAGATTGGTGGGCAGATCCCGGAGCAGGCCGATATTCTGGCAGACTGGGCCGACCTGCTTGCGGGCGCGGCAGGACGCAAGTTCGAAGGCGATCCCGATCGGCTGATCGCACGGGCCCTCGCGCTTGACCCGAACCACGTCAAGGCGCTTGCCCTGTCGGGGACGTCGGCCTTCCGTCGGGGTGATTATGCCCAGGCGTCGGCCCAGTGGGAGAAGATCCTCGCCAGCTTGCAGCCCGGCGTGGAGCCCTATCCGTCGATTCTCGCCAGCATCAACGAGGCGCGTGCCAAGGGCGGCCTGCCGCCGCTGAACCCGCCGGCCGGGCCGCAGGCGGCCGGAATGGCGGGTGGGGGGGGCGCGGCCCAGAGTGGTGCTGCGAGCACCGCGCTGACGCTGCGCGGGCGGCTCAGCCTCGCCCCCGAACTCGCGGGCAAGGCCGGTGCCGACGACACGATATTCGTCTTTGCGCGCCCGGCGCAGGGCGGCATGCCCATCGCCGCCCTGCGCGTCCGCGCCGGCGAGCTCCCGGTCGATTTCGATTTCGCCACCGCCCAGCGCATGTCGCAGGGGCCTTTGCCGGCACAGATCGCGATCGGTGCCCGGCTATCGAAAGGCGGCAGTGCCACCGCGAGCGCGGGCGACCTTGAAAGCCAGGCGGTGCTCGTTGCGCCCGATGCCGAGGGCGTGAGCATCGTCATCGACCGCGTGCGCAAGTAACAAGCGGGAACCTCAACCTTTGCCGAAGGGGGCGCGGTGCTGCGGCACCCGCCCCCTTCGTTCATGGCGGGGCGACTTTTGCCTTCCGGTTCAACTCGCGCCGAAGGGGGCCACGCCGTTCGATCCGCCTGTTGAAGCATGAAGCGAAGGCTTGGGCAGGTCGGGTTCGCGCGCCGCCATCCGGCCGGCTGAGGGCTATTGACCCGGCAACCAGATACCGTTCGGGCTGAGCCTGTCGAAGCGCAACTGCGGCGTTAATAAATGATCAGTGACCGGCGAGGAAGTGCCGGTTGCCGGCATTCATTCGGGAGGGTGCATCGACGCCTGTCGCGGGGATGGCGGAGGCATAAAAAAAGACCGCCCCACTTGCGCGGGACGGCCAGGGATGCGGTGCAGGTCTCGTCGGATCAGGAGTTCGGGCGGATGTGCGCGACGCCGCCGTAGCTGCCAACCCAAAGATCTCCTTCCTTCGTCGTGGTCATGGAGAACACGGCGTCGCCGAAAAGTCCTTCGGCCGACTTCATGACCCGGAAGCGGTCGCCGTCCTTCATCGCCAAGCCGTTGTTCGTGCCGATCCAGAGGCGGTTCTGCAGGTCGCGGTGCAGCATGAACACGTGGTTGCCAGGCAGGCCTTCGACCGTCGTGTAATTGGTCCACTTCCCGTCCTTGTAGTGGGCGAGCCCGCCACCCCAGGTGCCCGACCAGACCGAGCCGTCCTGGTCGACGACGAGGGAGATGATGTAGTTCGGGTTGTAGGCCTGGTCAATCCCTTCGAGGCCCATTTCGCGCTTTTGCTGGGCGTGGTGCAGGGACTCCTTCGCCGGATCGCTCTTGTAGGCGATATCCTGCTTGACCTTGTCGTAATCGGCACCGATGCCGCGGGAGTGGTTCCAGTTTTCCCACTTGCCGTCGGCAAAGTGCGCCATGCCGCCTTCCGTAGCGAGCCACATGTCGCCGTCCTTGCCCTCGGCGAGGCCGTACACCCAGTCGTTCGGCAAGCCGCCGCCGGTGCTCTCGACCGTATGCAGTTCCCAGGCGGACGGATCCTTCAGCTTGCCGCCGCGCACGCGATTGACGCCCGACCAGGTGGCGATCCAGATGTCGCCCGAGCGGGTCTCGACGACGTCATAGACGAAGGCGTCGCCGAGGCCCTCCGGGATGTTGTAGGTTTCCCACGTGCCCGTCTTTTCGTCGAGCATGGACATGCCTCCGCCGTAGGTGCCGACGGTGATCTTGCCCTGGACGCGGCCGACGTAGAACATGCCGTTCGACAGCAGGCCGTTCTGGTTGTCGTACATCTTGAATTCGTCGGTGCGCGTGTCGTAGCGGATCACGCCCCCCGAAGTCGCAACCCAGACGATCCCGTCGTCGATGTAGATCTTCTTGACGTTCTTGTTGCCTACCCGGAAGTGTGTGAATTTCTCGTTGGGGTCGACACCAACTTTGCCTTCACGGACTTCCTGGCTGCTCGCGGCGGGCGCGGTGCTGGTCGTTGCGCTGGCGACGGGCGCGGGGGTTTTGCCCTGCTGCTGGCCAAGCGTGAAGGCGCCGGCAATCGCGACGACGCCGACGATCGAGGCAACGGCTGCAACTTTGTAACTCATGCGAAAGACTCCTTGAAGTTCCGGTTGTCGCCCGCCAGGCCCGGACCACGGTCGGACGGGCGCTCCGACGAAGACGGTTATTTGCCGATGACCGCGACACCGCGGCGCGTGCCCACCCAGACGTCGCCGTTGGCAGCAGCCGCGATCGCGTAGACGTTGGAATCGAGCAGCCCTTCGTTGGTCGTGTAGGAGCGCCACGTCTTGCCGTCGAAGCGCGACACGCCCTTGTCGGTGCCGAACCAGAGGGCGCCCTGCTTGTCCTGGGCAATCGAGTACACGATGTTGCCGACCAGTCCGTCCTTGCTGTTGTAGTTCTTCCAGGTCTTGCCGTCGAACCGGGCGACTCCGCCGCCCCAGGTGCCGACCCACGCAGTCCCTTGCGGATCGATGTGCATGGCGAAAGAGTAGTTGGGGTTATAGGTCGGCTGCCCGTGTTCCATCGTCGTCAGATCGTGGCGCGCACGCGTGCCGAGGCCGGTGTTGCTCGATGCTGGCAACTGTTCGGTGTTCGGCGCCCCCAACCCGTCCTTGTGCGTCCAGGATTTCCATTCCTTGCCGTCGAACATCGACACGCCGCCCTCGGTGGCGAACCAGACGCGCCCCTTGGCGTCGACGTCGAGGCCGTACACCCACTCGTTGATGAGTTCCTTGACGTATTTCTTGAATTCGCCGGTCTTGACGTTGAACTGATTGACGCCTGCCCAGGTACCGATCCAGAGGTTGCCGTCCTTGTCGTTGGCGTAGGAGTAGATCCAGTAGTCGGCGAGGCCGTGCATCGGGAAATAGGTCTTCCACTTGCCGTCCTTGTAGCGCGAGGCGCCACCCGCGTTGGTGCCGAACCACTTGTAGCCCTGCGTATCGATGCCCACGGCGAACACGTACTCGTTCGCCAGCCCGTCCGCGCGGGTGAAGGTGTTGCGCGGCTTGCGCGTGGCGAGGTCGATCTCATGCACGCCGGTCGACGTTCCCACCCAGATCGTGTTGGTGTCGGGTTCGATTTTCAGTGCCCTGACGTACACGCTGTCGCCGACATTGAAGGTCTCGCGGATCCGGTAATCGGGCGACGGGGTCTCGGCGGCGGCGCCGGTCATGCAGGTGAGGGCCAGTGCGGCCGCCGTCAGGGCGTGCCGTGCGTGCTGCAGGTGCAGGATCATCGTTGAAGTGTCCGTAGATAAGCGATTACGTCGAGAATTTCTTGATCCCTGAGGATACCGTTGAACGATGGCATCGTCATCTTTCCGGCCTTGATGCTTGCAAGCAGGACCATGTCGGGCTGCATCAACCGCTCGCCGCGCGAAAATTTCGGGGCATTCGGGATCGCGCTGTTGCCGCCGGGGCCGTGGCAGCCGATGCAGTGCTGGTTGTAGATGCGCTGGCCTTCGATGACGTTCGCCGCGAGCGCAACGCCTGGCGTCACGAGCGCCGCGACAAGGAGGGTCGCCAGTCTGCCGATCGCCTTCATTTGCGCGCACCCTTCTTGTTCGTGCCGAGAATTCCCGCGATCCGTGCTTCCCATTGTTCCGCCTTGGCGGTATCGGTCGCGAGTCCGTACTTGCCTGTCCGGTAGCCCTGCGCCACGGCCTTGATTGCATCCACCTCGCCGAGTTCGGCGGCCTTGAGCAGCAGTGCGCCCGCTTCCGGCGTGTCGGAATTTTCCGCGTCGAGGCGCCGGTCATTGCGGACGAAGGCGAGCGCCATCGTGACGATCGCGAGGGGGTGCCCCTTTGCCGCAGCAGAGCGCATCAGCCGGCCGGCCTCGGACGGATTGGGGGCCTTGGCCTCGCCGGTGAAATACATCTTCGCCAGCCCGTATTCGCCATCCATGTTGCCCTGTTCGGCGGCCTTCTGGAGGTACTGCACGGCTTCGTCGTCGAGTTCGGCGCTGTCGAGGATGGAGCCGTAGAGCGCCTGTGCCGCCGCATGGCCCGCGTCTGCGGCCTTCTTGAGCGGATCCATCGCACCAGCGACGTCGTTGAGGTGATAGGCCTCGCGCCCCTTCTGATAGTCGGCCTCCGCGTCGGCCAGGGCCGCGGGCACCACGGTGATCAGGGCCAGGGCGAGAAGCGCGTGGCTGAAAGCGGGAACGATCTTCTCAGTTCCGGGAAGCTTCATTCTAGGTTCCTTGTTCGAAGTTGGGGTCACGTGCGGAATGGAGATTGCCAGCGCCGCTCCTGTGGATCCCGAACGCTTCGAATTCCTCGAGCTTCCGGTACAGGCTCGACAGGCCGATACCCAGCTTCTGCGCTGCAGTACGTCTGTCGCCGCTCGTTTCGTCCAGCATTCGATAGATCACGTCAGCCTCGAACTCGCGCAATTGATCGCGCAGGCTCCGCTGGCTAGCAATCGATGTGCCATGCACGGGTGAGCGTGTGCAGGTGCGCGCGATCTCGGGGGGAAGATCGTCCAGCGTGATGCAGCTGTCCTCGGCAAGGATGCACGCGCGGTTGATCACGTTTTCCATCTGGCGCACGTTGCCCGGCCAGGGGTAGCCGACGAGCAACCGCTCGACGTCGTCCGACACGGTCATGCAGGCGGCCGCATCGCGCTGGTCGCGTACCCGGTCGAGGATGAAGCGGATGAGGCTGCGGATGTCTTCCTTGCGCTCGCGCAGGGGCGGGATATGGATGTGGAACATGCTGAGCCGGAAGAACAAGTCCTCCCGGAAGGTGCCTTCCTTGACCATTTGGCTGAGGTCGCGGTTGGTGGCGGCGATGATCCGGCAGTCGACGCGTCGCGACTGCTCGCTGCCGACGGCGCGGATTTCCTTTTCCTCGATGGCGTGCAGCAGCTTGGTCTGCATCAGCATCGGCAACTCGCCGACCTCATCGAGGAAGAGAGTGCCCAGATCGGCTTGCAGGAACAGCCCCTTTCGGGCCTTGTCAGCGCCCGTGAATGCGCCCTTGGTGTGGCCGAAGAATTCGGCCTCCATGAGTGTTTCGGGGATCGCGCTGCAGTTGACCGGCAGGAACAGGTGTTCGCTGCGCCGGCTCTGTTCGTGGATCAGGCGGGCAAGCACGCCCTTGCCGGTTCCCGATTCGCCGGTGATCAGCACGGTGCTGTCGGTGGGCGCGACCTTGCCCGCGAGGCGTTCCACCGCGGCCATCGACGGCGATGTGAAGCGGAACTTGTCGGAATCCGCCTTGGCGAACTTGCGCAGGACGCGGTTTTCCTCGCGCAGGCCGCGCAGCGCCGCAATCTGCTGCACGCGGTGCAGCATCTCCTCGACGTTGAAGGGTTTGGTGACGTAATCGGACGCCCCCAGGCGCAGGGCCTCGACAGCCGACTCCATCGATGCGAACGCCGTGACCATGATGAAGTTGGTCTCGACCCCGGACTCCTTGATCGATCGCATCAGATCGACCCCGTTGCCGTCCGGCATCTTGATGTCGCAGAGCGCGAGGTCGACGTCGCCGCGCACCAGTTTCGACGCGGCTTCAGTGCAGTTGCGCGCCTCATCCACCGAGTAGCCGGCCTGTCGGCAGGCATCGGCGAGGATTTCCCGGACCGCGCGCTCGTCGTCGATGACCAGTATGTGCATCGAATTCCCTTGTAGTGTGGATGCCAGCCAGTTGTCAGGTTACCCGTTCGGGGGCGCGCAGGGGCAGGCGTATGCGCGCGGTAGCTCCCTTGCCGGCTTCGGACTCAAGGGTCAGGGAGCCGCCCGAGTCTTCGATCAGTTCGCGGCTGAGTGCGAGCCCGAGGCCGGTGCCCTTGCCGGCCGGCTTGGTCGTGAAATATTCGTCGAACACCTTCCCGAGCGTGACGGTATCGATGCCGGCTCCGTTATCCGCGATCTCGATCAGCGCTTCGGATTCGGATGCCCGCGTGCGCACGAGAATTTGCGCGGGATGGTCCGCAGGCATCTCCTCGAGGGCGTCCGCCGCGTTGAACAGAAGGTTCATCAGCACCTGCGTCAGGTGATCGCCTATCGCACGTATGGCCGGCATCTCCCCGTCGAGTTCCGTCGTCATGGCGATCCGGCGGAAGCGCCGATCGTAGCTGACGAAGGCGCAGGTATTGCTGACCAGTTCATTCAGGTTGAGCAATTCCGGACGTTGCGCCTGCGGGCGCGTGAAATCGGCAATCTGCCGTGTGATCGCCGAGATGCGCTTCGCCTGTTCGAGGATCAGTCCGGGGTGGCAGGTTTCGCCGTGGCTGGGGCATTGCCGGATCTGCTGCACCTGGCTCATCGCGCTCGCCACGCCGGTGATCGCCGCGATGGGGTTGTTGATTTCGTGGGCGAGCTGTGCAGCGAGCGATCCCACGGCCACCATTTTTTCGCGATGGAACTGTTCGAGGCGTGCCCGTTCGATGTGACGTTCGCGCTCGCGCAGATCCTGCTGCATGCGATTGACCGCGTGCATCAGCGTTCCCAGTTCGTCGTTGCGCGTGACAGGCAGGGGCGCGTCCCGGCTTCCATTCACGATCCCGTGCGCGTGTGCCTCGAGTTTGCGGATGTCCCATGTCAGACGGCTGAAGAATATGGCAGTGACGGCTCCCAGCAGGATCAGGCCGATCACCAGCATCGCCAGGCTGCTGAGTGTAATTCGATCGTAATTTTCCCGGTACTGGTCCAGCAGCATCAGCCGGTGGGCGTGTGCGCTCTTCGTGATGCCGTCGAGCTCGATGATCAGCTCGTTCAGTGTTGCACGTGCGACCCCCAGGGTGGTGAGCGTCGGCGACTGGGCAAGATCGCGCACCAGTGCGTGCAGCTTGCCGGCGAGCATCAGAACCGCGGGATGACGGTCCTGTATGGCTTCGAGCAGCGACAGGCTCGCTTCGACCTCGATCATCGAGCGGATCGCCGAAGATGCGAGGTCGTCGTCCGAAAAGGACATATTCACGGCGAACAGCGTACGCGCCATGGAGGTGTTGATCTCGAGGAGCTGAGCCTCGGTGCGGTGAGCGGCTTCGAGGTCCTGGACCACGCTCAGGAGTCCCTGGCGCTGGGTCTCGGTGGATACGCCGATCAGCAGCGAATAGGCGACCATCAGGATGAAGGCGATGATCCCCTTTGCCCTGAGCGACAGTGAGCGTGGCTGCGGCGCCACGGATTCCTGCGGCCGGGGCTCGTCGTCGGTCATCTCGTAGACACCGTCGGCAGTGCTGGAGGTCGTGTTCATCTGGCGCCTATGGGTGCGTACTCCGGTCGGGGCTGTCGGGCTACACTATGTGTACGCACCGACATTTTCTCAGATCGCGCGCCCGCCCGCACGTCGGGGTTTGGCGCGGGAAGTGTTGTGTATGAACGCGGCGGTGAAGATACGTTCGCTGCCGCGCTGCACGGTATGGTTATTGCATGCAAACCCCGCCAATGTGCCGGGAGCGCTGTGTTACCGCTTTCGGGAATCGAGCCGGTTTGATAGAGAGAGGGTTCTTTCATGTTGCGTCGTCTGGCCTTTTGCATGATGTTGCTGACCGGGGGAGTGCATGCCGCCCCGATCGACGATGCGCTCCAGCAGTACGACGGCGGCCGGTACGATGCCGCCGCCAAGCAGCTTGCGCCACTTGCGGAGCAAGGTAACGCGGTTGCCCAGGAAAAGCTTGCGGTCATGTATTTCTATGGGCGCGGTGTACCGGAGGATGAGGAGAAGGCCCTGCAGTGGGCCCGTCGCAGCGCGGATCAGGGCAACCTTGATGCGATGTTCTTCATCGGCAACATGTACGTGTTCGGAGACAAACTTCCAAAGTCCGTGCAGGATCCTGATCAGGAGGCTGCGCGCTGGTATTTCGAAGCGGCACGCAAGGGCCATGCCGAGGCCGAGTACGGCCTGGGCTTGCTGTTCCTGGCGGGCAAGGGCGTGGTGCAGGACCAGGAGGAGGCCATGCGCTGGATCCGCTCGGCGGCCGACCATGGTCATCCCGGTGCGCGGTCGTTCCTTGGGGGAGCGAAGGCCGGACACTGAGCGGCGCGCGGCCATATCTTGCAGTAACTCGGTTTCCCCGGGCAGGAGTTTGATTGATTTCATCGCAGCAGATCGGGAGAAGCCGATGAGATTGCGCTGGATGGCGGGTTTCCTGTCTGCCGTGCTCGCCGCGGCCGTGGGCGCTCAGGCGCCCGCCGACGATGCAGATCAGCGGCGGCGCTTGATCGAGCAGAAGATCCGGCTGGTTGATATCCTGATCAACTCGCCGGCAGGCCGGAGTGCGGCCGAGGGGCACGAAGCCGACTTTCGGGCTCTCATCGAGCAAGGGCACCAGGCGGTCGACGACGCGCGCAAGGCGCTGGTCGACGGGCGTTTCGACGAGGCCGCGAAGCTGGCCGACGACGCCTTGCGTTCCGTGTCGAGCGCATCGCGTCGCATGTCGCAAGAGGGCGCGCTGAGTGAAGACGCCCAGCGCAAGAACCTCCGTGATCTCGGCGACCAGGTGGGGATGTATCGCGGCTCGATCGAGGAACTTGCCAAGGATCCGCAAAAGAGCGCGGGGGCGAAAGCCCTGCTCGGACGCGTGGACGGCCTGACTGCCGAGTCGAAGCAACTCGCCGAGGCCGGCCGGCTCGGTGAGGCCGGCAAGAAAATGGCCGAGGCTTACAAGATCGCAGTCGAGGAGCTGTCGCGCCTTCGCGCCGGGCAGGAGGTCCTGCTTTCCCTGAAGTTCGACACGCCGGCTGACGAGTATGCGTACGAGAAGAAGCGTTTCGCGAGCAACGAGATCATGGTTGACATGATGATCGCGGAAGGTCGCGCCGCGGGCGACAAGCGCCGCCTGGTGGACGGATTCGTCGAGGCGGGGCGCAGGCTCGGCACGCAGGCCGAAGAGCAGGCGACGGCTGGCCGGCATGCCGAGGCCGTCAAGTTGATGGAGCAGGCCTCCGCCCAACTCGTTCGGGCATTGCAGTCGATGGGCGTCCCGGTGTTCTGACGCGACGGGCGTGGTATGGCAAGGAAGCTGGTGGCGGCTGGATGTACCACTGCCACATCCTCGATCATGCCCGGGCGGATGAGGGAAGGATTCGTGTGCGGGGCGACCTCGGCCCGGCGGCCCGTCGGGTGCGTGGAAGGTCTGCCGGATCAGGGTTTTCGTGATGCTGCAACGGGAAAGCGGCTCCGCACTTCGCGCACCGTGGCGGGGTCGGCCCAGTCCCGCTGTCCGAGATGACTGCCCAGGATGCGACCGTCGGCACCGACGTACAAGGTCTGCGGGAGCGCCACGACTCCCAGCGCGGACATGGTCTGGCTCGGTGAATCTGCGATGCTCACCGGCAGCTTGATCCCGTACTTGAGGAGAAATTCGCGCACCAGGTTGTGATCGGTATCGACGGACAATGCCAGCACGCGAATGCCGTCGGGGGCGAGGAGCGTTTCAAGGCGCTGCAGTGAGGGCATCTCTGTCCGGCAGGGCGCGCACCACGTCGCCCAGATATTGACGACGGTCGGGCGGCCGCCAAGCCAGTCCTGGCTGCGGACTGCAGCCCCGTCGAGACTGGTGAGCGACAGGGCCGGCATGGATGCCGGTGGGCCGGCGCTTGCCAACTCCGCCGCGGTGGTCAGGAGCGCGGCGAGTGCAAGGATGACGACAGTCCGGCTGATCCGCTTCCAAAGTGAAGCGATCCGGACCTTGGCTGGCAACGTTTCCCGATCAGAATCCTGAGTCCTCATTTCGCGGTTTCCTTTCCTTTAGTGCAATTTTGGCATAGCGGCCAAGATGCTCAAGGATGGAACGGCGCGTCAAGGCGATAACCCCAATTTCCGTGAGGATCACGACGATTGTGACGAGGTAGGCGTTCCAGATGTACAGACCGTCTCCCCCCATCGACCAGAATTCGCTCCAACCGCTCCAGTTCATGATCGTGCTCCGAAGTTCCGTGCAACCCACTCGCTGTTTCGTTCGCGCTTGAGAATGACGTTTCGCAGCCGGGCGAGCGTTGCCGCGACGGTGTACGCAAATAGTCCGAGGCCCATCAACAGAAGCCCCATGGTGATGATCGGATTTCCCGGAGCCGCCAATCCGCGCGGCGCGTTACCGTACATCGCGCTCCAGTGGATTATCGAGAAGTAGAGGAGGGGCAATCCAAACGCGCCGACCAGCGCAAGCAGGCCGCTTGCCCGATCCGCGCGCCGGGCGTCATCGATGGCTTCCTGAAGGGCGATGTAGCCGAGAAACAGGAACAGCACCAGGAGTTCTGCCGTCAGACGCGTCTCCCATATCCACCACGTCCCCCAGATCGGTTTGCCCCAGAGGGATCCGGTCCATAGCGCCAGAAACGCGAACATCGCACCTGTCGGCGCAAGGGCCGAGGCAAACATCGACAGGAAGCGTTGCCTTCTAGCGAGACTGCACCCCGCCGCAATGGCGGTTGCGAAATAGATGGCGACCGACAGCCAGAGGGCCGGGGTGTGGATGAATGCGATGCGGTAGTGCTCGTGCTGATGCGGATCCGTCGGTGCCAGGACCAGGCCGACGAAGAGGCCGAGCGTGCACAACACTACCGCCGCCCAGCCAAACCACGGATACAGACGCGTCGCCAGAGCGTACCCGCGCTGCGGCGTCGCTGCCGACCAGGTGGTCAGAAGCGGCGGATCGTCCGAGCGGAGGGCGCTGCTGAATGCGGGCATCGGTTTGTATGCGTTCGATTGCGGGGTTGCATGTCTTGGCTAGCAATCGGCATGCCGGCCCGCAGCGGGGCTGCAGGCGGCCAGCGGCCCCCGTGCCGCAGGGTTTGCGGAGCGCGGCGCGGAAGCCTAGCTGAATGATTTCCTGATATCAGGAAATCCGGCCCTTCCCATTTGCGGGGGCGGGCGGTGTGCCGTCTCCGGCGGATCGGTGATCGAGTCCTGCGTCCGCAGGCGCTCAACCGGGGATATAGATGCCCGCGCTGCGGATCGCCTTCACGAGTTCGCTCGTCGACTGTTCGAGCAGCTTGATGCCCGCTTCGTAGTCCTTGCGCGAGGCCGCCGCCTCGGCTTCGCCGCGCAGCGCGCCCGCAGTGGAGAGGAATTCGGTGACGCGCGGACTCATGGGCGCGCCGCCGAGTTTGTCTTCGAGCAGAACCTTCACGAGCATCTTGTGCGTTTCGTTGCGGTCGATCTCGTAGTGATACTCCTCTTCTTTCGAAGCGAAGTTCAGGGATCTGACCAGCGTGTCGCCGGAGCGCATGGAGCTGATGGACGCCTTGGCGAGCAGGTAGGCCTGTTCGAGGATGGTGCGGCCGCTAGCGTATTGGCCGGCAGCGGCCTTGCGTTCGGCGTCGGCGATAAACGCCTCGACCTGGTGGCTGCTTTCCTGTGATTCCTTGTTACCCTTTTCCGACGCAATCCGTTTCTGTGCGGCGAGGAGGGCGCGCACGCTTTCCAGCTTGTTCTTGTAGTCCGTCTCGATCTTCTGGGCGGTGACGCTCTCGGGTGCGGCGAGGCGTGCCGCCTCGAACATGGTCTTGCTGGCCGCGGACAGCAGCGTGGATGCCTTTGCGAGATCGCCCGCATCGAAAGCGGACTTGGCTTGCGTGTATTGTTCCTTCGCTGCCTTGCGTTTCTCGATGGCGGCTGCTTCGCCGCTGGTTTCGATCTGGCGCGCGGCGGTCGATTTTTCGATCAGTGTGCCAACCGATTCGAAGCGGCGTTCGAGCTGGGCGCGATCGGGTTCATTGGCCTGGAGCCGGGTCGATGCGCTGCCCGACGGTGCCGGTTCGGTCTGGGCGAGAGCGGAACCGGCAGCGACGAGCGCGAATGCAAGCGCTGCATGTCCAAGGATCCCTTTACGGTGGGTCGATTTCATCATTGCGGACTCCTGGACATGCAGGTTTTCGGCTTCAAAACGACTTGCTGGCCGGCTTACTGGGCGGTACGGGCGATCGGCCCGTCCTTCTTCTTCGAGTGGCACAGACGGCACTCGGATACGGGGAAGGCGACCTTGCCGTGGCACACGCCGCACTTCTGCCCGAGAAGGATGGCCGCCATGCTGATCTGGTTGGCACCCTTTTGCGGGATGAAGATTGCCGGGTGGCAATTGGAGCAGTCAAGCCATTCAGTGTGCTGCTTGTGCGGATAGACGACGTCCGGCATCGATCCTTTCACTTCGCGGACGATGTTCAGATCCATCACCACCGGCGCCGCTTTGGGGTCGATGCGGTCCCAGCGCGGGTTGATTGCGTGGTCTTCGAGCGCCTTCACCCAATTCACGCGGTTTCCGGCATTGCTGCGCGGAAGCGCCTCGAATGCGGCCAGCGGCGGCATCAGCGCAGCCGTGCCTTCGCTGGTGGGGTCATGGATGCCGTCCTGCATCGGCGGCAGGTTGCGCTGGTTGGCAGGCTTCAGCAGGCGGTTGAAGCGATTCACGTCGGTTGCCGGAGCGGCAGGAGCTGCGGCCGCGGGAGCTGCGGCGGGTGCGGTTGCCGGAGCTGCGGCCGGCTTGCTCTTGGCGTCCTGGGCTGCGACAACTGTCGAGCCGAACAGGCCTACGGCGACCGTCAGGAGAAGGATTGGAATGCGGCGGGTCATTTCTTGCTACCTCCTTGCCCGACGGGAACAGCCAGTTTCTGGATCGTGCTTTCGTGCACTTGCGTAGGAGTGTGCGGTTTGCCGGAGTGGCACAGGTCGCAGTTTTCGACCGACCAGGCGACCTCGCCGTTATGGCAGGCGCCGCAGAACTGGCCGTCGATGATCTTCAGCATCGTGATCTCGTTGCCGCCTGCCTTGAACTGGAATCCCAGGTCTGCGTGGCAGACCTTGCAGCGAAAGCGGATACGATGGAACCAGTGCGGGAAGATCGCCGGTCGCATGCCCGCCGCATCAGCGTAGTTGTTGATGACGATGTCGCCATACTCGGCGCGGCTGTCGGTCGGGGCCCACAACGTGATGGCCACCACGGCAAACAGCAGCGCAGTGAGCCCACGGCGGACTCTTGTTACCCACGGGACCTGCTTCATAGTTCAACCCTCTTGAAAACGTGAACCGTTCCAGCCAGCCAAATTGCCCGAGATTCCCCTGGCTGGCAACCTAACGAATGTAATCGTCCCCGTCGCTGCCCCAGACCTGCGAGGCACCGGAAGCTCGTACTGTTGCACCGAGTTCGTCCATCGTTGACGCCGCGATGGAGCTTCGATGTGTGTCGGACGGATGTCTAAAGCAAGAAACGCGCCGTATTGCTATCACCATTGGCGTATTGTTCCGAAGCGTGTGACGGCCGTTGGCTCTCCGTCGAATGTAACTGTTTATTTCGATCGCGAGAATGGGTTCCTGAATTCGGGAATGGCGTGCGGTCGCTTCGGCGCTGCCGGCCTTGCCTCATATTCTAGAGGACGCTCGGCCGGGTGCGAGCCCTTGCGCTCGCGGCCAGCGGGTGCGGAAAGGATGTGCCCTGCGCCTTCGCCCATGGATGCCGGTGCCGTCCACTTGCCGCGACGGGGTGTCAGCGCCCGCCGGCTTCGGTGCTGCCGGCGGCAGCGGCCGGGTTCTGCTGTGCCGTGCGCCATTCCCACAGAGCGGACTCAGCGCGTGCCCGGAAGGGGTCGTCCGCGGGCGCTCGATGGAGGTAGGTCTGCATGGCACCCATGGCACCGGCGCGGTCGCCCAGCGCATCGAGGGTTATGGCGAGCCCGTAGTAAGCATTGATCTGGTCCTTGCGCAGCTCGATGGCCGACTGGAAGAAATCGCGTGCATTCTTCCATTGCTGGAGTCCGACCAGCGCAAATCCCATATTGACATGCGCTTCCGGAAGCTTGGGATTCAAGGCGAGGACCTGGTGAAAGGCGGTCAGCGCGTATTCGTACTGGCGCATGTGGAGCATTGCGACGCCCTGTTCGAACCGCGCCCTCACCGCCTTCCGCGTCGCTGCCAGGGACTCGCCGGGCTTGAGCGTGAATACGTCCGCGAAGGTGAGCCGCGGAGGCGGCTTGAGGTTGCCCCGTTGCGGCCCCAAAGCGAGCAATCCCCCGAGCGCCAGCGTGGCGAGAACCGTGATGGCTATCGCGCGGCGGCGAACGTCGCGGCGGCTGCGGGGGAGTTTTGCGGGGAGATCGGGCTTGAGGCTGCCTGGCATAGATTGACAATCCGGGGTACGGCGATGAATGCGAAGTATGCGACGCCGACGATCGTGATGGTGCCGCCCAAGCCGGTCAGAGCGGCCGCGATGATCGCGGGAAGTTCGGCCCCGGCCGCGCTGAAGGCCACTTTGCGTGGAGCACCGAGCATGCCGCTCCATGCAAGGCTGCAAATCAGCGTGGTGATGCCGAAGAAGTAGATCGACAACGGCCTGCGGGTCGGTTTAGCGGAGCGTTTTGCGTCCTGGGGCGGCGACAGGCGCGCCAGCACAGCAGCCATTTGCGCCAGCGTGAAGGCGCCGATTGTACCGTGATAATGAGCCGGTATGAGGGTTGTCTGGCTGTCGATGGCGGCGCCGGCAAGAATGCCGATGCAATAGAGCCCGAGCGAGGCGGCAAAGCCATCGGCGCGCCGGGCACCCTTCCGCAGCGCAAGCAACAGGCCGAAGGCGAGCGGCGCAGGCCAGTTCGACCAGCGCATGGCCTGGGTGTGGAGATCGTGCAGGGTGCCGTGATCCACGCCGGCAAGCAGCAGTGTCGGGGCGATGATCGCGGGCAGCGAAGCGAGGGCGAACAGGGGAATTGCAATCGCGGGGGACAGGCCGCCTGCGTCAGCGCGTTCCGACAGCCGCAGCCAGATCGACATCATGAGGGTGACGAATCCGAACTGCAGGATGTGGCCGGCGCCCCACAGGGCGTCGATGAGCCGCATCTCCCGATGCCACGCCAGCAGGAGGTAGATCGTCGCCATGAGGAAGGGCAGGCGTGCGATTGCGAAGCCCCATTCGGCGACATCGCGGGGACGGATCAGCGAAATGCCTGCCGTGCACAGTCCGGCTCCGGCAAAAAGGGCGAGCGATGCGAGAAACAGCGGGTGATCGAGATAAGGGACGTAATTCGCGAGGACCGGATTGCCCGGGGCAAGGAGGCCGGCTGCGATGACGCCGAGCGCCCCGGCGGCCCCGACGAGCTGCAGCGTGCCTGCAAGGCGTTGACGGCGTGCGCCCAGCGTTTCGGTCCACAGCGCCGCCGCCATCGCGAAATACCACAGCAGGGTGGCGAGATTGACGTGCACCACGAGCGCGCGCGGAAAGCTGTCCGGCGGCACGAGGGACGTCAGGATGGGTGTGCGGGCGAGGACGAGGGCGGTGGCGGCAACCGCGGACAGGCCGAGCGATGATGCGGCGACCAGCAGCCAGCGGTGAGAGACGGCGGGCAGCGTACGCATTACGTGCGTCATCACACGGCCCCCTGGTGCGGGGTGGCGGATATGAACGGGACCCCGAAGAAGGTCAGGAAGGCCGTGACGAACACCGCGAGCACCAGGCCCGCGTGGACCGGGGGCGACAGGCGGTAGGCGAGGCGGGCGTGGATCGTGAACGCGACCGTCAGCCACGTGATGAAGGCCCACGTTTCGAGCGGGTCCCAGGCCCAATATCGCCCCCACGCATCCTGAGCCCAGATGGCGCCCGCGATGAGCATCAGGGTATGGAAGATCAGCCCGATCGCCATGCAGCGGAAGGCAAGCTCGTCCAGTTGCGCGCTGGCCGGCAACTGGGCAAACCGCTGCAACCCGATTCCTGCGTGTCGCAGGAGAATCACGCACGACAGGCCAACGGCCACCAGGACTGCGCCGAGAAACACCTTCCCGAGCCCGATGTGGATATACAGCCAAGGGGTGTTGTAGGTCGGGGGGTAGTGACCTTCCCCGGGGTGGGCGACCATCAGCCAGCCCAGCATGATGAACATCAGCGGCATCACGACGGCAGCGGACGCGCGAATCCGCGGAATCCGCCAGTAAGCCAGTGTGTAGGCGGTCATCAGGCTCCACACGTTCGAGCAAAGGATCTCGAACATCGTGATGAAGGGGCCGTGCCCGAGCCGCGCCCAGCGCAGTCCGATCGACAGGGCCTGGAGTGCCAGCCCCGCAAGCATGAGCGAGAGTACCGTGCGTTCCGGCCGCTTTCCCAGCACCACGCCCACGACGGCGAAGACACCGGCAAGCACGTAGGCCGTCACGGCGACCCAAAGGACCTGGAGTTCCTGTTCCATACTATGCGTCCCACGGCCTCGCCGTGAATTTTGTCCAGAAATGTGCAGCCAGACTCACGACCGCGACCGTACACGCGGCAAGGAGCCAGGGCAGGGTCCAGTCGTAGAACACGCGATAGCCCATCCAGTTGCGCAGGCCCTCGAATTCGAGCGTGCCATCGGGAGTCTGCAATGAATCGCCCGGATGCATTTCGTGGCGTTCGCGCCCGATCCGGACGACAAGCTTATAGTGTTCCGGAAGGTGGAACGACGTGTGTTCGGCGGGATCAAGAATGATTTCGTCAATGTCGAGCAGCACCCAGATCGGGAGCGCGCTGCCGGGAGGGCTCCATTCCGCGGCCTGGCTGTATTCCTTCATTGGGTAGGGAGGAAGCTGCACGGACCCGCGGACCACGTTGCCCTGATTGTCCCGCCACCGGAACGTGGGGGCAAAGCCCTTGTTGAACGTGGTGTAGAAGCGGTAGCCGGAAACGATCAGGGGCTTCTGGTCGCCGATGATTTCGTCGTGCCAGCGGCCGTCCGGGCCTTGCCAGGCGACCTGATTGCGCGTGGCCTCGCGCTGCAGGCCGGGGGCGTAGTCGATGTGGAAACCCTTGTTTACGAAGTGCACGCTCGAAAGCGCACCGGCGTGCAGCGGACCCCGGTCGACTCCCGACAGCTCGCCGTTGAAGGGCACGCCCTCGGTAACGCCGACATGGGCATTCAGGTAGGTAAGGCGTCCCGCCGCGACCAGCAAGAGCAGCACGACCAAGGCGAGGTGAAAGACGAGCAGCGCGGTCTGGCGCCGGAACACGCCGTTGCTCATCACGGCGGCCATCAGGTTGATCGCCAGCAAGACGAGCGGCACCACCAGGGGCCAGGTTCGCGCGCCTTCCCGGAGGTAGGCGAACGCGACGCCGCCGCCCAGAAGGACGATCAGTGCGAGGGTCAGCCGGAGCGAAGCAAGGCGGCGTACCAGTCTCCCGCCCGCGGAGCTTCGTTCGGTCGGATCGCTGCTGTCCGTTCGCGCCTGCCCGGAGGCCGCTTGCGCCAGTCCGTTCCGCTTCACGGCGCCATCCATCGTGCCGTCCGTACTGCCATCATTCCGCGTCGGCCTTCGCTCCACCAAGGTACTGGAAGATCGTCACGCGGCCGTTGAACGTATCGGCAACGAACACGCGATCGAAGGAATCGACCCAGACCCCTGCCGGGAGATAAAAGTTGCCCGTCCCCTGACCGACGCCGCCGATAGGCATCAGGAACTCCCCGGCCTCGTTGAAAACCAGCAAATTATCGTAATAGGACTCGACGATGTAGATGTTGTTTTCGCTATCGACGGCGACGCCCTTGGGTCGAACCAGGTTGCCGTAATAAAGACCGCGCCGCCCGATGATCTGCGGTTTGGCGTCACCTTCGAGCGGGATCACCTGCACGCGGTTGTTCATCGTGTCCGTCACGTAAAGCTTGCCGTGCGCGAGTGCGATGTGGGTTGGGAAATTGAACTCGCCGGGCCCCTCCCCGCGTTCGCCGATGACCTTTTCCAGCCGGCCGTCGCTGCCGAAGACCTTGATGTCGTGGGCGTAGGTGTCGGCGACGTACAGCAGGCCGGTCGCCGGGTCACGTGCGATTCCCGTGGGGCGCTGCAAAACGCCCGCACCAATGGGCGTCAGCGGGTTTCCCTGCGCATCGAGATGCGCAACGATCTGCAACTCCGAATCCGTAACCCAGACGCCGCCGCCTTCGGCGAGTGCGACGCCGATCGGGGAGACGAAACGCCGCAAGCCCACGGCGAACTCCCAGACCTTGAGTTCTCCGGCAGGTTTGTCAAAGACAAAGACGGCGGCGCGACTCACGTCGGTGACGAAGATCCGTTCGCGTTCATCCACTACCACGGCCTGAGGCCTCTGCAGGACGTTCGGCTTTTCCTCCTCCATCAGGCCGACCACCCAGGCGAAAAACTGCGCGACCCCTTTCGATTCGCCCTCGCGGACGAAATTCTCCTCGCCGGTGAGCTGGCCGGCGAACTGGTAGCGCGGGACGTCCGGTTCGGCCGGCCACATGAGCCGCTTGCCCTCGGGGGCATCGAGCAGCCCGTAATGGAGGCGCGCAGGTGTGGACTGCGTCGCGCAGCCCGTCAGCGCGGCGGCAAGCGCAAGAATCAGCCATGGGAGAGCGGACGACACGGTGGGTTTCACGCTCATCTCCGTGAGGGCGGGGTGATGCCGAAAATTCCGATCCGGCCGGCCGGGCCATCGGCGATGTATGCGGTATGGAGGTCGATCGAGATCGCCGTAACGTCGACGAGACCGAGCTGCGGGGGCTGCAGTGCGGCGACCAGCCTGCCCTGATCGAAGATCTTGAGACGCCGGTCGCCCCGGTCAACCACCCACGTGCGGCCGGCGGCATCGAGTGCAAGGTCCGCCGGGTTCAGCAGTTCGCCTTCTCCGTACTTGCCGATGACCGCGCCCTCGCGGTCGAAATCGATCAGGCAGCGGCAGCGCGGATCGAATCCGGTGACGCGCTCGCGGCTGGCGGCGAGCAGCGTTGCGCCGCCGAACTCGTCCGAAAAACCGTCGCCGCGTCCTACGAGAGGCTCGCTTTTTCGTCCGGACGGGTGGAAGGCAAAGACGCCTCCCGCCGCATCCGATATCCACGGCCGGTTGAGCGTGGGTTCGATGACGATGTCGGCGGGCTGAAGGATTTCGAACTTTGCGCTGAAAGTGGCGATCGGGCGCCCGTCGCGCGCGAGGCGAGCCACCTCTCCACGATCCGGGCGGACCACGTAGACGCTGCCGTCGGCACCAGCCTTGATGCGCACTCCGGGCAAGGGAGGTATTTCGCGCAGCGGCGTGACCGATTGACTGACCGTATCGAAATGCAGGAGCAAGCGCTGGCCGCTGTCGGCAACGTAGAGGTCGGGACCGTTGGCGGCCAGGGCCGACGGGTGAAGGAGCTTGAGATAGGCGCCGGTAGGGGGGCGCCCGGGGACCGGCGAGGCCGGCGCCGAAAAGCCGCCGACAATCATCCCCTGGGGCGAAAGAAAGGCGTTCGCCCGTTCGAGCGGCTCCGTATCGAGGCCGGCTGCGCCCGCAAGCAGGGCCCACGCGAGGAGCACACAGCCGGCTAGGTTACGCCACATGTTGAATTCACCAACGTCCAGGTCCGAGTGTCTCGTGGCCACCAAAAATACCGGGGGGCAGGCCCGCCTTGCCGGAATGGCACAAGTCGCAGTTCTCGACCGACCACGCAGTTTCTCCGTCATGACAGGCACCGCAGAAGCGGCCATCGATGATGTCGGTCATCTTGATCTGATTCGCGCCCGCCCGCATCTTGAAACCGAGTTCCGCGTGGCACACCTTGCAGCGGAACCGGATACGGTGGAACCAGTGGGGAAAGACGACCGGCCGCATGCCGGCCGCTTCCGCCACGCGATTGATGACGACATCAGCATACTCCGCCATGGCGTGCGGCGCTGTAAAAAATAGCGACATGCACACCAGTGCAGCATAGGCGATCCGCCGCGAGGTCTGTCGAGCAATCATTTGGACTTGCCCCCGGCCTTGTGGGCAGGCGCGTGCGCTTCTGGCGCCGGAGTCGCCGGGGGCGCCGGCGTCGGTTTTTCCGCGGGAGCGGGAGGCGGTGCGGCGGCTTTGGTGGCGGCTTTTGCAGCGGCTTCGCGTTCGAGTTCGGCTAGCGCGTCGGCGCGCTTCACGCTGTGACAGCGGGCGCACTCGGTCAGGGGAAAGGCCACGGCCCCGTGGCACACACCGCATTGCTCACCCTGCAGGATCAGGAACATGCTGATCTTCGACGCACCCCTTTCCTTTTTGAACAACTGGTCGTGGCAATTGGTGCAGTCCAGCCACTCGTTGTGGATGCTGTGAGGAAAGCGTACGACCGGCATCCCCCCATTGAGGTTCAACAGCACGTCCTTATCGTAACTTTCGCTTTTCAACGGTTTGCGCAGGCTTGACCGCGGATTGATCTGTCCTTCCCGCAAGGCGCGGACCCAGCGGACCTGGTTTCCCGCGGTATCCGGCTCGAGAGGGGT
The DNA here is from genome assembly GCF_003628555.1 of Azoarcus sp. DN11. NCBI lineage: Bacteria > Pseudomonadati > Pseudomonadota > Betaproteobacteria > Rhodocyclales > Zoogloeaceae > Azoarcus > Azoarcus sp. DN11. Next base: position 316,393 of record NZ_CP021731.1, read on the forward strand.
CAGCGCATCCGCAGGTTGCTGCAACACCTTCACGGCCGGGCCGTTGGGATCACGCAGCCCGTCCTTGGCGATCGGGAGCCAGGAACGGTCGTCCGCGATTGCAGGCTGCATGGCGGCCGCCACGAGGAGCCACAGGCAGCAGGCGAACGGTCCCAGAAAAGTACATCGTAGGCGGAAGGACATAGTTGCAGCGCACCCGGTTCGGGCAGATTGGTCCGACAGATTATCGGATTTAGTCGGCAGGGTGGGCGGAAGGTTGCATTCGGCCATATAACGTCCGGCCGATCGCTCTCAGAACGAGCCGAACTCCCGGATCACCCGGAAGAAAAGCAACTGGTTGCGCTCGCCCCTGATCTCGGCGATGCGGTACTGCAGTTCGGTATCGAGGCGGCCGATCCGATAGAGCAGGCGTTGGTCGAGATCCAGGGTTGCGCGGTCCTGCTCGCGCAGGGCGTCGGGGTTGCCGAAGCGCCGCGAGTCATCGCGGTTCGTATTGGCGCGGAAATCGAGCCGGTAGCGCAGGCCCCGGATACCCGCAAATCGACGGTGGCTGTAGCCCACGCCGCCGGAGAGACTCGTGTTGCCGGTGCGCGACGTGTCGTCACGGAACACCGGGCGTCCGAACTGGTCGATGAGGACCACCGGTTGGTTGATCCTGTCGGACTGCTGACGCGACCACTGCCAGGTGAGGTTCGAGTCGAGTTCCGAGTTCGCGTCGACGCGCCAATTCCCGGTAAGCTGGACATTGAACAACTGGAAGGAGGATGTGGCGTCCCCCCTTGTACGGCTGTCCGAGAAGCTCGTACTGAGATAGCCGGTGAGCCGGTCTCCTGCATTGGCCTGCATGCTGAGGCTCGCCCCGTGGTTGAGCGTGGTCGTGCTCGCCGATCCCAGGCCGGTCGTGCGGGAATTCGTGACCGACTGAGTGACACTGCCGCTGAGCAATGACTGGTCACTGATCTGCCAGCTCCGTACCAGGCTATGCCCGAGCGACCCGTTTATCGAACGGGAGGTAATGCCTTTGGCCGCGGTCGAGTTCGTCGCCGATGCAGAGGTGAACCACGTGTAGTCGTAGCCGCCCAGGTGCCGCGGGTCGCCGCTATAGCTCACGCCCAGCGCCTGGTTCGAATTCACCCGTCTGTCGCTGTCGACGTTGATGCCGGCAGTCCCGAAAAAGCTCAGGTTGCGGCTGGCCTGGTAGGTCAGGTTTGCCGCGCCGCCCAGGGTCCGGCTCTCGAAGGTCGTTCCGGCGATCGTGTTGTTCGTCTCGAAATAGCGAAGATTCGCCGAGCCGCGCCACTTGGAATCCATCGGGGTCCAGTTCGCATAACTGAAGACCTGGGTGCTTTGGGTCTTCGCAGTGGTGCTGTCTTCACTGCCAATGCCGAACTGCTGGCCGGTAATACTGGCGTTCGTGTTAAGGGAGAGTTCATCGCTGAAGCTGAACCCGTGTCCACCGCCGAGATAGTAACTTCTCGACGACTGACCGTCCGCGCGGCTCCTCGTGAAATCTCCGGAAAGGTTGACGGAGTGTTTTCCCAGTACGTTCGAGTAGTTGCCGAAGACGCGGTCCACGGTGTCCGAACCGAACGTTCCGGTGAGTTCACTGCGATCGTAGCCGGCTGCGGCTGTCCATTGCCCGATCTGTGGGCGGTAGTCCTGCCGCAGCGACAGGCGCCTTTGCTCGATGTTCGAGGTGGAGAACGAGCCGTTGCTGCGGCTGTCCGACAGGGCCAGCGAAGCCGTGAAGGGAAAACGACTCTGTGGAAACAGATTGAGCGTGCCGCTGCCGGTTACCGAGGTGCCGGCCAGGTTGCTCGACGCGGCGTCCCCTGAATCCTGGGAACGGATGGCGGTGAGTGCAAAATCGCCTGAAACGAGCGCGATATATGGTTTCCAGATGTAGGAGTTTGCACGGAGGCGTGCTTCGTAGATCTCGCTTGTCGTGCTGGTCGAGTTTTCCGAGGTGCTGCGCCGGAGGCCCGCCGAGAGTGTTCCTCCCCACCGCACCGGCGCCATGCCCCAACGTTTCCGAGGTGTAGTGGCCTGATCCGCCGCCGCGGAACCCTTGTTTCGCGAGGGGACAGGGAGATCTGCCACAGCAGGTTCGGCGTCCAGTTCGTCGGCGGGCCGGAAATCCCCGTCTCCGACGACTTTGGCATCCGAACCACGGGGCGCCGCCGATTCTGCGGTTTCGGCTGCGGCTAGCACGGGCGCGGCCGGCGTCCGGGATGTTTCGGTGTCGCGCTTGGTCTTGCCCGATTTATCATCGGCAGGATCCTGTGCGTCCGATTTCACGCTCGTCGAACGCCGGGCGGGAATGGGGGCCGCGTCCCCCCTCGACGGTTTATCGCCGGGTTTCGGTTGCTGGGGAGGGCGCGTGCCCTCGGGCGGACCGCCGCTCGAGGGTGGCACGACAGTCTGGGCCGCCGGTTGTGCGGCGGGCCCTTCGGGTAGCTGGTATGTCCACTCGAGAGCGAGGGGCGCGGGCTCCGTCGCCGGGCTGGCCATCTCCGCGGTGCCGGCCGTCGCCGGCGGGGCATCGGGGGCCGGCTGGCGCTCCTGTCGCAGGCTTTCGAGAATCGTTGCAAGTCGCAGACGAGGCTGCGCGGGGGGCTCTGCCGCTTGCGAAACGGATGCGGCGAAAGCCGGAACTGCGGTCAAGCCGAGAAGTACCCCCCCGCAGACAGGCGAAATGCGTCCGCGGCAGACCGATGACGCCGTGTCAAAGGTGCCGCGGTACGTGGACGCGATGTTCCGGGCGAGTATGAAGCGCAACATTCCGCCGAGCCTATTTCGGGGCCGGACTCTTCTTGGCAAGAGCGGGGTAACGCTGCGTGTTCATCTCGAGCTTGGCCTTCTTCCGTAGCTGGTCCTTCAGATTCCGCCAAGCTTCGTCGCCCAGGTCGCGCATCAGCAGATCGGTGGCCCGCGGTTTCACGGACTCAAAGTCGTGATGCTTGGGCGGCTGCAGCGCTTCGTAGCGGAACAATGCGACCCCTTGCAGCACTCGGGTGGGGGGGGACAGATCGCCGGGCTTCATGCCGTCGATCTGCCCCTGGATGCCTTCGGGCAACATGCCCCGGTGCATGTAGCCGAGGTCTCCGCCGTTGGCCGCCGACTCGTGGTTCGAGCGTTCTCGAGCCAGCTGTGCGAAGTCGGCGCCGCTTTCGTTGAGTTTGAGCCGCAGCGCGCCGGCCTCGGTCTCCGCGGCATCCCATGCCGACGTGGGTGCCGAAGGATCGACACGAAGCAGAAGAAGCGAAATGCGCATCTTCTCGGGTTCGGTGAACTTCTCCGGGTGCTTCTTGTAGTACGCAAGCACCTTGTCCTGCGTCGGCTGCGGGACGTTCCGCGTCGTCGCTTCGAGGGTCGCAAGCATGTCGTCCTCTTCCAGGCGCTGACGCAAGGGGGGGAGAATCTGCGCACGCTCCTGCTGCCAACGCGCACTCGAGGCGTAGCGCTTTTCGTAGCCTGCGAGTTGCTCATCGACCGCTTTCGTGTTGGGCTTCATGTCCCGCCGCTTCATCTCCTCGACCAGGAGAATGCGGTCGATCATGCTGTTGGCGACATCCCGAACAACTTGTTCGAGTTCCCCTTCGGGAGGTGTGCCGTGATAGAACTTCTGGCGGATCGCCTCGCGGGTCGCCGTATCGAATTCGGCGGAACTGATCACCTTGCCGTTGACGACCGCGACGTAAGGCGGCACCGCATGCGGGTCCGCGGGCTTTTGTGCCGCAACGGGCGTCGGGGATGCCCCCGCTTTGGGCGCATCCGCTGCATTGACGCCGAAGGCAATGAACATCGGGGCGAGAGCGCCGGTTACGGCGCGTGCGATCGTTTTCATCAGGAAATCTCGTCTGCTGGGCTGCAAGTGTCCACTTGGGCCGCAGGTGGCGCAAGCTGGTGATAATGCCCAATTGTGACAAAAAAAGGGCCAGGCGACTTTGTCGCCCGACCCTTTTCGCGACCGCGGCTGCGTCGTTCTTGCGGCAATGCGTGAAAAACAGGCCCGCGGTCTATGCCCGATTTACTTGACGTGGCAAGACAGGCAGATCTTGCTGCCGGACGTCGTCACGCGCATGAAGTTGACGTCGGAACCCGTAGCCGCCTTGTCGCTATGCGGGTCGTGGCAGGACGCGCATTCGACGGACGGGCCGGTTTGGGCGCCCGTGAAGGTCCGGGTGTAGAGGATCATGTCGGTCTTCTCGCGCGTGTTGTTGGCAACGCTGGTATCGACCCAGAAGACCTGCACGCCGTTGATGGTCTTGGTCACCGGCAGCTTGAAGTCCTTGTCGTTACACGTGCCGTTCACGGTCGTGCCCGTGCCGGTCAGGCCGCCGCCGCAATACTGGATGCCGATCGGGTGGTCGTTGGTCAGGTCCGGCTGCAGGTTTGCCACGCCGGTGATCTTGTTCGCGCCGGTGGTCCAGGTGTAATTGCGGTTGGAGCCGCCAACCACCAGGCCGCCGGAGCCCGGGGCGTTGACCAGGTTGTCCATCGCCTGGGTGCCGTCATGGCAGGACAGGCAGGCGGCAGACACCGAGCCGACGGTCAGCACGGCGCCGTCGATCGTGTTCGAGTTGGCCGTCGAGTAGGTTGTGTAGGTGGTGGGCGGCAGACCCTTGTTCCACAGGGGGGCATTAACGGCCGTGTTCGCGGCGTGCGGCGTATGGCAGAACACGCAGATCTGTTGCGTGGTGCTCTGCTTGTTCGGGCCCGGCCCGGTTGCCGTCAGGTTGTGCGGCGTGTTCGTGATGCCCGCCGACGCGGTGCCGGCGATCAATGCGATCGATGCGGCTGCGAGCGACCGGTGGAAGATTTTTTTCATGGTAACCCCCGATGGATGATTGAACGGTTTGTCAGTCACGCAGGGGGGCTGCCCGTGCTGCCGCCGCCGCCAACGACTGCCAAAACAAAGTTCGCTGTTGCAAGCGCTACAAGCATGTTTTGGTCCACTACTGCCAGGGGCGGTTGCGAAACGCTGCCGGATGCGTGGATCGCCTGTGTGGCGGGGGTTTTGAGCACGGCGCAGCAGGGTTTCTGCTGCGCCGTGCAGGGAGGGCTTAGGGAAAACCCGGAAGTGACGCTGGGATATTCCTGATCTCGGGAATATCGATTATCAGTGCTTGGAAGCGGCTGCCCGATGGACGAGGAAGCCCTGATCGGCCGGCAGACCGTATGGCCTGAAGACGTCGATCTTGGCGAACCACTGGTCGACGAAGTAGACCCGACCGTCTTCATCGACGGCGATGCCCGAAGGCAGGATGTACTGGGCGGGGCCGCCCTGCTCGGAGCGGTTCCCGACATACATCAGCAGCTCGCCCTCGGGGTCGAAGATCTGGAAGTTGCCGAAGGCGGCATCGGCGACGTAGACGTTGCCGTCCTTGTCTGTTGCGATTTCCTTTGGTCGGGCGAAATTCCCGAGTTGACGACCGACCGAGCCGAAGCTGCCGTGGTAGCTGCCGTCCGCATTGAAGATCTGGACGCGGAAGTTTCCGCCGTCCACGACATAGAGGCGCCCGTCCTTGCCGATGGCCATGTCGCGCGGAAGATTGAACTCTCCGGGGCCCGAGCCGCGTTTGCCGATGTCCATGACATGACGGCCGGTGGCAGTCTCGAAGACGCGGACGCGGTGGTGTTCGGATTTGACGCCGCCGATGTCGACGACGTAGATGCGCTGGCCCGAGGGGTCGACCGTGACGCTGGAGATACGGTCGAAGAGGTCGTTGCCGCCGATCTTGCGCAGGAACTTCCCGTCGCGGTTGTAGATCATGATCATCTTCAGGGTCGCGTCGGCCACGTACAGGCGCCCTGCGCGGTCGACGTCGATGCCGAGCGGCTTGACGAGCTGGCCGGGTTCGTCTTCGCCGATCACGAAGTACTTTGCTGCCGCGATGTCGAAGACCTTGATGGTCCGGTCTGCCGAGTCGGAAACGAATATCCGGCCGCGATGGACGGCAACGGCATAGGGTTTGGTGAGGAAATAACCTGTGCGCTGGGTTCCGGTGACGAGGCGCCGGAACGCGTCGTCGCCGGTGTCGATTTCGATGTCCGCCGAACTGGTGATCGTACGTTCGTAGACGAATCGGGGGGTGTCGGGAGGGCCGGGGAAAACGAGGGGGCCGGTGTTCGCGTGAGTGCTTGGTCCGGTGTCACCCAGCTCGGCGCATCCCGTGACCAAGGCGACGCCGCCTGCGACGACGCAGGCGAGAAGAAGCGAAATCGCGCGGGAGGCGTGCGAGCCCGTTCGGGGGGCATGGTGGCGAGGGAACAGTTTCATTGGCATATCGGGCTGGAAGGGTCGAAATGGAAATGCTGCGGATGGCTCTCTCTAGCAGCTTCTGTGCACGACGGCGTTGCCGGCTACTTGACGTGGCACGTCAGGCAGAGGTCACTCGGGTTGTCTTCGGCGCGGAGGAACAATGGGCGCACGGTATGTGGATCGTGGCAGCTCGCACACTCCACGAACGGGATTTCCATCTGGTCGGCCTGGTCGACGCGCACGAAAAGGGGGACATCCAGGCGGCCGCGCTGGGCCGAATCCGGATCCTTCGAGACCCACCAGACAGGGCGGTTGTCGACGACCCCGCGTCTGGCCGCGCGGAAACCGTCGTCGAACTTGAGCTGCTTGGCCGTGTTGATGAGTTTGCCGGCCCGTTGCAGTTCTTCACGGATTCTCTGGCGCTGCTCGGGAGTCAGGGCGCCGCGATACGGCACGGCGAAAGGGTGGTCGTAGGCCCCGCCGGTGATCCCGAAGGCCTGGGAGGAGTCGTGGCAGGAGAGGCAGGCGATCGACTGCGAGCCGACGGCTTCGCTCCCTTCGTTGCCCATGCGTCCGATGTCGTCGAACATGGGAAAGATGCCGCCACCCGGCACTGCGCTCTGCCACCTCGGTTGCGCCGCGTCGGCCGGGTTGGCATTGGTCGGCGTGTGGCAGAAGACGCAGATCTGGCGGGGGTCGACGCTGCCCTTGCCGTCGGACGGCTGCGTGAGGTTGTGCTTGGTGTTGCGCATGTCGATCCGCTCCGCGGCCGCCTGATCGCCCCAGAAGAGTGAGCAGGCCACCAGCAGCGTGCCGATCGCTGCGATCAGGCGGGAAGGAGGTACGGTGAGCACGCTACGCAATTGTCGCTCGCAATATCGCCGGATTTCCAAACCGTGGAACGCGTTCTCAAGTTCGGGAGCCGGTCCGCGCCGTGTTTATCGAGACTGCGAAACCATGTATTCGACGGCCGCCTTCACCTGGCTGTCGGAAAGACCTGGGTTGCCCCCCTTCGGTGGCATCCCACCCCTGCCCCGAAGCGCCGATTGCTGTAACGCGTCGAGCCCTGTGGGCAGGCGTGGCGCCCACGCTTCCCGGTTGCCGAGGATCGGGGCGCCGGCCACGCCCGTCGCATGACAGGCACGGCAAATTTGAGTATAAACCGCCTTGCCGTCAGCCGCTGAAACATTGGTTGTCGCGACGAGGAGTACCAAGCCGGCCGTTGCAAGGATAGGTTTCATTCTGGTCCCGTCGATGAATCGCAATGCTGATCCGAGGCGTCGCGCGCGGTCGGATCGGTATCCAAGCAATGCACGTGCCACTATCCGGAGCAGGTCGGTTCGGTTCTTGCATCAAGGCTGAAGTTTTTCGACCCAGAGGTATCTTGTGAATCAGAACAAGCAATTCACGCAGCTCCTGCGCGCGTGTGTCCTGCGCGCGTGTGCAATGGGTGTCGGTGCGGCGCTGAGCTTCGGCGCGAGCGGCAGCACGATCAAGGCCGACGTGCTCTATCACGAATATTGTTCGGTGTGTCATGGGGACCGGGGCGACGGCCATTCGCGGGCGATGAAGAGCCTCAACCCGCCGCCTAGGGACCTGACGAAGGCCGGTCCGTCGCTGCCGCGTGACTACATCTTCCACGTCATCTCCGAAGGGAAGCCGGGTACGGCAATGGTGGGATTCAAGACCCGCCTGAATGATGAGCAGCGCGGGGCATTGGCCGATTATGTGCACACCGAAATCGTCAATCGCGGCGCGGCCATTTCGGCCGGCCTCGTGAAGGGCATTTCCGGGACTTCGGGGACGACCGGCGGATCGGACTCGCCGACGCCGGCTCCTGCGGGCAGCGCGGCGCCGGTGCCGCCGATCGCTGCGCCGCTTCCGCCGATCAAGCCGGTGGGGCCTGACGAGCGGGCCGACATGGGAGCGCCGTTCCCGTCCGGACTGAAGGGCGATGCGGCCAAGGGGCGGGCGTTCTACGATAAGAATTGCGCGGAATGCCACGGAGCGAAGGGGGACGGCCAGGGGCGGCGTGCCTATTTCATTCGCCCGGTGCCGCGGGATTTCCTGCAGGAGCGTTCGCGCCTGACGCTGAACCGCCCGGCGATCTACGCGGCGGTCTTCTTCGGGCGCAACGGGACCGAGATGCCGGCATGGAGCAAGGTTCTGAGCGAACAGGAAATCGCCAACGTCTCGGAATACGTGTTCCAGAATTTCATCCGTTCCGGTGAGAAGGCTGCCAAGGCGAAATGATCGGACGTATCTGGCTGGGCGGGTTTGCCGCGGCATTGGCCGCGGCCTCGTTCACGGCGCCGGCGTTTGCCGACGCCGGCAGGGACGCCCGGCACGAGGCCGGGCGCAAGATCTACAACTTTCGTTGCTACTTTTGCCACGGCTATTCCGGGGATGCGAAAACGCTGGCAGCGACGTATCTCGCTCCCAAGCCGCGCGACTTCACGAAGGACGACGAGAAGTCGATCAGCCGCGAGCGGATGATCACCGCGGTGCGTGACGGAAAGCCGGGCACGGCGATGAAAGGCTTCAAGGGCATCATCTCCGAGCAGGACATGGAGTCCGTCGTGGATTTCGTGCGTGCCGAGTTCATTCGCGCCAAGGCGGTGAACACGCACTACCACACGCCCGAGAACGGTTGGTTCAACCACGAGCGGAACAAAGTGGCGTTTCCCTTCGCAACGGGGGCGATTCCGCTCGATCGTCCGTGGGAGAAACTCAGCCCGACCGAACAAAAGGGCAAGCGGCTATTCCTGACAACGTGCATTTCCTGCCATGACCACTCGCGGACCGAGGATCCGGGGCCGGCGTGGGGCGGGCGGCCGCTGTCCTACCCGCGCAACCATTTCGATCCGGGCGATTTCAACGCGCCGCCGCCGACCAAGACCGATGCGATCGCGAGCGCCAGTCCGTATGCTCTGCATGACGTGGTGCCGCAGGTGTCGGGCCTGACGTCTGGCGAAAAACGCGGGGAGACCCTGTTCCAGGCGAACTGCGCCTTCTGCCACGGCGCGACCGGCACGGGGCGGAACTGGATCGGCAGCTTCATGGAGCCGCATCCTCGCGATCTGACCGATCCGAAGTTCATGAAGGACATGACGCGTGGGCGCCTGGCGCATACGATCCGGGAAGGGCTGCCGAATACGTCGATGCCTGCGTGGAAATCGGTGCTGAAGGACGATGAGATCGACGCGATCGTTTCGTATGTTTCGCGTGTTTTCCATCCGGTGAAGCCGTAAGCCGGCAGGCCGCGGTCGGCGCCGGGCGCGTGCGCTGCCCGGCGCCTCCCAGGCTAGGGCTGCTGCGTGGTGCCGAGCTCGCCGATGAGGCGGGTTGCGCGCTCATCGGTGGGGTCGAGGATCAGTGACCGCTGCGCCGCTTCGAGTGCTTCGCGCCGGCGGCCGAATTGCGCCAGGGCCGCGGCGCGGCCGTAGTGGGCACGCGCGCTGTCGGAGGATTGCGCGATCACCGCGTCGAAATCTGCGAGCGCTGCCCCCGGCTTGTTGCTTCGCAGGTACGCGTAACCTCGATTGAGGCGCGTTCCGTCCTGGGCGGGATCGAGCTGCAGTGCGCGGTCGAATGCGCGGATCGCTTCGTCGAAGCGGCCGAGGCGACCGAAAGCCGCGCCGAGCAACGCGAAGTAGGGCGCGTCGGCCATTGCGGCGTCGCGGGCGCGGGCCTGTTCGAGGGCCTGGACCGTGGCGTCGGGGCGGCCGATGGCGAAATAGACGTCTGCAAGCTCGCGTGCGGGGAGTGCGGAGCGTCCGTCGAGCCGGCCGGCAAGGTCGAGCCAGCGGATTGCATCGTCGTATCGTCCGGTTGCGGCATACAGGCTGCCGAGCGCGTAGGGGCCGCGGTAGTCGCCACCTTCGAGGCGGACGAAGCGCTGGTAGTCGGCTTCGGCGGCGGCGAGGTCGCCACGCTTGCGGTAGCTCGAACCGCGGTTGAGATAGGCAATCGTGCGGCCCGGGTCGATCTCCAGGGCTTTCGTGTAGGCGGCGATCGCGTCCGTGGTCCTGTCTTCGCCTTCATAGGCCGTCGCGAGGTTGGTCCATGCGCGGGCCGCGCCGGGTGCGACGCGCACCGCATGCTCGTAAAGGGTGACGGGCGTCCGCCAGGTCGGGACGCGGGCGATCGTCGCGGCCATGAAGCCGAGCACGGACAGGATGGCCAGCGCGAACGCCGCCGGGCGGAGGCGGGTGCGGGCAAGGCGGTGAAGGCCGAGGCCGGCGAGACCGGCCAGCCCGACCGACGGCAGGTACATGCGGTGCTCGAAGACCATTTCGAGCGGGACGATGCTGCTTTCCACGGCCAAAGTTGCCGGGACCCAGAGAACCAGGAAGCCGGCAACGGGGAAATTGCTGCGCAGGGCGAGCCAGATGCCGCCGACGATCCAGGCGCCGATGCCGGCGATCGCGACGGCCGTGGTCCACGGCTGCCAGAGGCCTGTCGAATTCGGGAAGGCGTGTTCGATGGAGAAGCGGTCGGGCAGCGGGAGCAGTATCTGGCCGAGGTGGAAGAAGATCACGCGGGGTTGGGTGAGCAGGCGCTCGGTCGGGGTGAAGTCGCGATGTGCGTAGCCCGGCATCACATAGTCCGACAGGGGGCCATGCAGGATCGCGAGGTCTGCCACGGCATATAGGCCCGCGGCGACGGGCAGCGCGAGGACGAGGCAGTCGAGGCGCGAGGTGATGCGCTCGCCGGGTTTGCGGCACAGCGTGTATTCGGTGAGCAGGATCAGTGCCGGAAGGATGTAGGCCGTCTCCTTGGACAGGCAGGCGGCGACGCCGGCGAGGGCGGTGACGGCATACCAGGGCCGGTGGCGGGGAGCGTTTCTGGCATGGAGGTAGGCGATGAGCGCGACGAGCATGAACAGCGCCGCCATCGACGCCATGCGCTGGACGATGTAGGTGACTGCCTGGACCTGGATGGGGTGGGTTGCCCACAGCGTGGTTGCGGTCGCAGCGGTGATCCAGGCGCTTCGTTCGGGCATGCCGGCGCGCCGGAATGCCGCGAGGAGGAGGCCGAGCACGGCCAGGGCGGTGGCGGCGTGGATCAGGATGTTGGTGAGCTGGAATGGCGCCGGGGAGCCGTTGCCGCGCCACCAGTCGACTGCCAGGCTGAGGTTGGGCAGGACGCGTTGCGGCAGTACCGCCTGGGTGACGGCCCGTTTGAGTGACGCGATATCCAGTTCGGCGACGTGCATGGGGCCGTGACGCACGACGTTCACGGCGTCGTCGAAATGGAATCCGTTTTGCGGCGCGGCGTGGTAAGCGATCGCAATCGTCAGGAGCAGCAGTGCGATCAGGCACAGCCGCAGCAGGGCGAAAGGGACTCGTTGCACTTCGGCGCGGCTGGGGGTGTCGGACATGGGAAGAGGTGTTTTCAGCGGCCGCAGTCGATGCTTACGCCGAGCGCGCATGCCCGACGGCGGGCGATTTGCGCTTCGTCGAAGCGGCCTGCCTGCTGGTAGATTTCACCGAGATAGTGCTGGGCTGCGGCCTCGCGCGGCGAGACGGCGATCGCCTTTTCGAGGTCCGACTGCGCGCCGAGGGTGTCGCCCTGAACGTAGCGGGCGACGCCGCGATTGGTGAGCGGCGCGGCGTATTGCGCATCGAGCGCGATGGCGCGGTCGAAGGCTTCGAGGGCGCGCAGGTAGTGGTCGCGGCTGACGGTTTCGCCACGCCGCTGGGCGAGGTTGGCGATGCCGAGCTGGTTCCAGGCGCGCGCCGAACGCGGCGCACGCTGCACCGCCCGTTCGTACAGGCTCGCCTCCGAGCGCCACTGCGGGACCTGTTCGCTGGTCGCCCACCAGGCGAGGGTCGTGGCGGCGGCGAATACGAGGGTGGCGGTGGGCAGGGCCTTGCCACCGTGTCGTATCGCGCGCCGGAATGCGAGCGCGACCAGCCCGGCGAGGCCGACCGCGGGCAGGTACATGCGGTGCTCGAACACCATTTCCAGCGGGACCAGCGAGCTCTCGATCAGCAGCGTGACGGGAAGCCATAGCACGAAGAAGCCGGCGATACGGCTGCCCTGCCGTGCGGCGAGCGCGACGCCGGCTGCGCACCAGGCGAGGATCGCTGCGAGCGGCGCCCAGAAATCGGGAGACGCTGCGGAGCGCACGACGTCGATATCGTGCTCGAGCGAAAAGCGCTGCGGAAGCGGCCAGGCGATCTGGGACAGGTGGAAGAGGACGACCTTGGGCTGGGTAAGGAGGCGCTCTGTCATCGTGAAGCCGCGCATCGCGTAGCCCGAGAGCGCCCATTGGCTGACAGGCCCCCTGAAAGCGAGGTCGGCGAGCAGGGCAATTGCGGCGCATGCCGGGATGACGAGCAGCAGCGCGTCGCGCCGGTTGCGGATGAGCTTTGCGTCGTTGCGCGCGACCAGGAGCTCGGCCATCAGCAGCAGGACGGGCGTGATCCAGGCGTTTTCCTTCGAGAGCGCGGCAAGTGCGAAGCTGACTGCTGACAGCGCCCACCACGACCACCTGGCACGGCTTGCCGTGCGGCCTTTCAGGTAAGCCCAGACGCTCAGGACCGCGAACAGCGCCGCCATCTCGGTCATGCGCTGGACGACGTAGCTCACGGCCTGAACGTGGATGGGCTGGACGGCCCACCACAGGGCTGCCGCGCCGCTGGCGATGACCGCGGGGGCCGCTGGCGGCGTGTTCTTCGCGAGGATGTGCAGCAGCAGGGCGAAGACGGCCCACGCCGTCAGGATGTGGAAGACGAGGTTGGTGATGAGGAAGGTTGCGGGGTCGCCGCTGCCGCGCCACCAGTCGATGGCGAAAGTGATCGACGGAATGGGGCGCAGCGGCAGGAAGGCGCCGCGGGCGGCGTCGACGAGCGCCCCGACGCTGACATGTGCCATGTGCAGCGCGGCGTTGTCGAGGATGTTGGGCCAGTCGTCGAAATGGAAGCTGTTCCGCTCGATGCCTTGGTAGGCAAGGGACACGAGGAGAGCCAGCGCGAGCATCACAAGCAGGTGTTGCCCGCGGGTTGTGGTCCGGTTCGGTCGGACAAGGGGTGCGTCCGATGGCATGGCGGCGTGCTCGATCATGGTGGCCTTAGTGCGAGCAGTCCTTGGCGATCCCGAGACGGCACGCATGCAACCGCGCATCGGTGGCTTCGATCCCGCGGCCTTGTGCCGTGTAGATATTTGCGAGGTAGTGCCAGGCGATGGACTCGCGCGGAGAGAGCCGGACGGCTTTTTCGAGGTCGGGAAGCGCCGCCTGAGTGTCGCCGCGCAGCGCCTGTGCGGTGCCGCGGTTGGTCCAGGCAGGCGCGTAAGCGGGATCGGTATCGATCGCGCGGTTGAAATCCTGGATGGCGAGTTCGAACTCGCCAGCACGCAGGCGCATCAGCCCCCGGTTGTTGTATCCCAGCACTTGGCGCGGGAACAGGCGAATCGTCTCCTCGTACACGGCCAGGGCCTTGTCGGGCTGGCCCATGGCTTCCAGAAGCACGCCGCGATTGACGAAGGGGTAGCCGTCGCCCCAGCGGGGTTCGATTTCGTTGGCGCGGTTGATGGCGCGCCGTGCGCGATCGAGGTTCCCGATTTCGAGGTATTTCAGGCCGAGCTCGTTCCAGACCCGCACCGAGTGCGGCGCGTGCCGCGTCGAATTCTCCAGAAGGGTGATCTCGGTGCGCCATTGCGGCAGGCGCTGCTGGGTCGACCAGATGCCGAACGCAGCGGCGAGCGCGATCGCGGCCCATGCGAAGGGCGCAAGCCGGGCGGCGCGGCGCGGCGCCCGTGCGAGCCCGAGTGCAATCAGGCCCGCGACGCCGACCGACGGGAGGTACATGCGGTGTTCGAACACGAGTTCCAGCGGAATCACGGTGCTTTCGATCAGCAGCGTGACGGGAACCCACAGGACGAAGAAAGCCGCCGGCCGGGTGTCGCGCCGCCGTGCCAGCCACAAGCCACCGAGCGTCCAGGCGAGAATGGCGACCATGGGCAGCCAGAACTGGGGTGAGGCGGCGGAACGGACGACTTCGACGTCGTGTTCGAGCGAAAAACGGTCCGGTAGCGGCCACAGCAGTTGCGAGACGTGGAACAGCACGACCTTGGGTTGGGTGAGCAGGCGCTCGGCGAGCGTGAAGTCACGCCATTCGTAGCCGCGCAGGACCCACTGACTGACGGGGCCGTCGATGAGCAGGGCGGCGAGGCCCAGTGTTCCGATGATCGCCGGGAGGGCGAGCAAGGCGGCGTCCAGCCTCTTCCCGCTGAGCCTGTCTTGGCGGTGCACGATCAGGAACTCGGCCATCAGGACAAGCGCGGGCGTGATCCAGGCATTCTGCTTCGACAGCGCACCGAGCGCGAGACTCAGCAGTGACAGCGCCCACCACGCGGCGCGTCCGCGCGCGGCGGTGCGCCCCCGCACGTAGGCCCAGAGGCACAGGACGGAGAACAGCGCGGCGAGCTCCGTCATGCGCTGCACGACATAGCTCACGGCCTGGACGTGGATCGGTTGCGCGAGCCACCAGGCGGCGGCGAGACCGGCCGCGGCGATCGTCCGCAAGGCAGGAGGGCTGCCCGGTTCGCCCCGGCCCAGCGCCTGGACGAGGAATGCAAACACGGCGATGCCCGTGGCGACGTGCAGCGCCAGGTTCGTCGCGAGAAAGGAGGCTGCGTGCTCTCCGCCGCCGCGCCACCAGTCGAGTGCAAACGTGATCGAAGCGAAGGGGCGGTGGGGGAGCGATGCGCCGCGGGCCGCGTCGATGAGGCCGCCCAGGGTCAGGCGTTCGAGATGGACGGCAGGGTTCAGGAGGATGTTGTGCCAGTCGTCGAAGTGGAAGCCGTTCAATTCGATGCCGTGGTAGGCGAGGAGCGCCACCGCGACCAGCAGGGCGGCGGCGAGCGCGCGGGCAACGAAGGACGGGTGGGAGGGCGTCAGCGGGGGCACGGGTATCGGGGTGCGGATGCAGTGGTTCGGCTGCTGGTCTGGTGATTGTTCGAGTGGTCGAGGCTAAAAGCAAGCATCGTTCCCGCTTGGCGTGTACGAGCATGAATCGTGCTTGCAGTGTCAGGGGACGCTATCATTGTCGCCCCAATGACGAGGTAATGGCCGCGCGGCTGCCCGTTTCCACCGGAAGAAACATGAACAGACTCAGTGTCATCCTGCCCGCGAAGAACGAGGGGGCCGTAATCGGACGGGTCGTGGAGGGGGTCAGGACGCTTCTGCCCGATGCCGAAGTGCTCGTGGTCAACGACGGCTCCACCGACGCCACGCGCGACGAGGCGGAGCGCGCGGGCGCGACGGTCGTCACCCACCCCTACAGCATGGGCAACGGTGCGGCGATCAAGAGCGGCGCGCGGGCGGCGACGGGCGATATCCTCGTGTTCATGGATGCCGACGGACAGCATGACCCGGCCGACATCCCGCGCCTGCTCGCGCAACTGGACGACGGTTTCGACATGGTGGTCGGCGCGCGCGACGGCGGCTCGCAGGCGAGCCTCGGGCGCGGGCTGGCGAACCGGTTCTACAATCGCCTGGCGAGCTACATGACCGGCCACCGGATCGATGATCTCACTTCAGGGATGCGTGCGGCGCGTGCGCACCGCTTCCGCGAGTTCCTGCACCTGCTGCCGAACGGCTTCTCCTATCCGACCACGAGTACGATGGCGTTCTTTCGCGCCGGCTATCCGGTGTCCTACATCCCGATCAAGGCCGCGAAACGGGTCGGCAAGAGCCACGTGCGGATTCTCAAGGACGGGGCACGCTTCCTGCTGATCATTTTCAAGATCGGGACGCTGTATTCGCCGCTGAAGCTGTTTGCGCCGGTGGGGCTGGTGCAGGCACTGCTGGGGCTGGGTTACTACGCGTACACGTTCATCCTGCACGGACGCCTGTCGCTCGCGACCATCTTCCTGCTGACCTCGGCGGTGACGACCTTCCTGATCGGGCTGGTGTCAGAGCAGATTACGCAGTTGATGTATCGCTCACCCGGTGCGAGCGAGGTGATGAGCGGTATCGCGGCCGGATCGGCCGGTGTGCGGCCCAGCGTATCCGTCGGGATGTCGGACCGGGAATGAGATCGCCGGTCGGGCGTAACGCGGTCTGGAATATCGTCGGAATCGTCGTCCCCTCGGTGGCCGGGGTGTTGGCGGTCCCGATGCTGCTCCATGGGCTCGGTGCCGCGCGCCTGGGCGTGTTCACGCTCGCAATCGGATTGATCGGTTTTTCGGGCATCTTCGATCTGGGGCTCGGTCGGGCGCTGACCCAGGTCGTTGCGAGTGAGCACGGACGCGGGGCTGCGCCGTTCGAACTGGCCGCGCTGGCCCGCAAGGCGCTGGGCATGCTGCTGGCCCTCGGGGTGTTCTGGGCGGCGGTGTTGTGGTTCGGGGCGCCGCTGCTGGTCGTCAAGGCGTTCGGATTCGAGCGACTCCTGGGCGACGAGGCGGTGGATGGCCTGCGTTGGGTGGCCGCGTCCCTGCCGTTCACACTGGTGTCGACGGGCCTCGTCGGTTGCCTCGAGGGTTTCCAGCGCTTTGCCGTCGTCAATGTCGTCCGTCTCGCATTCGGCACCGCGACCTTTCTGGTGCCTGGCGTGACGGCCATGCTGACTCAGCGTCTCGATCTCACGCTCGCGTCGCTGGCGGCCGTAAGAATCGTCGCGATGCTGCCCTGGCTGTGGCTGGTACGCGCGGAACTCGACTTCGGTCGCGGGCACCGGGCCGCGGACGGCGCGATCCGGCGGCTCGTGAGTTTTGGCGCGTGGCTGTCGGTCTCGAGCGTGATCGGCCCGCTGATGGTTTTTGCCGATCGTTTCTATCTGGCCAGCATCCTGCCGCCGGCGGTAGTGGCGTTGTACACGGTACCGCTCGATGCGGTATCGCGATTCGGTGCGCTTCCGATGGGGGCGGTCAATGCCGCATTTCCGGAACTCGCGAAGCGGTCCGGGGCGCGGATGCAGAGTGCCGAACTGGTGCGCGGTGCCGTGACGGCGATGACGGTGCTCTGGTTTCCGCTGGTGGCCATTCCGATGCTGCTTGCCGATGAATTGCTGACCGTCTGGCTGAACGCATCGATGGCCAGCGAAGGGGCGGGAATCGCCCGCTGGCTGTTGTCGGGCGTGTTCCTGAACGGGTTCGCACACATCCCGTACGCGATGCTCCAGTCGGCAGGTCGTTCGGATGTGACTGCGAAGCTGCACCTGCTGGAGTTTCCGGTCTATGCGCTGCTGCTCGTGGCCGCAGTGGCGCAGTTCGGCGTACTGGGCGCCGCGCTGGCCTGGTGTGCGCGGATTGCGATCGACACGAGCCTGCTGTTCGTCGCGGCTGCGCATTTCGAGCCGGATTGCAGGGCCGTTCTGCGGCAAGCGGGAATACGCATTACGGGTGGCATGACGCTGCTGGCAGCCAGCATGATGGTGACGGCTCCGGTCTTGCGCTGGGCGCTTGCCGCGGTCGTCGCGCTGGCCTTTGCCGGAATGCTGTGGCGCTTCGGCCGTCAGCGACTGTTTGCCAAACCCCAGGAGGCCGATCATCGCCGCAGTTGACCCTTCCGATGTCGCCGAGTGGCCGGAGTCCGAGTGCGAGGCGGTCGAGCGTTGTCCGGTTTGCGGATTCGGGCAACGGGCGCTGCTGCACGCCGGACTGACCGACCGCATCTTTCGCGTTGCGCCCGGGCGCTGGAACATGTATCGCTGCGGGGGGTGTGGCGCGGCCTATCTGGCTCCGCGCCCGGATCGTGCGACGATCGGGCGCGCGTATTCGAACTACTACACGCATTGTGCCCAGAACGTGCCGACGGTCCGGCGGATCGGCGCGATCAGGACGCTGCTGCACGACTGGCTCAACGGCTACCTGAACAGCCGTTACGGGCTTGCGCGCCATCCCGCGCGAGCGGCGGGCCGTCTGCTCATTCCGCTGCTGCCGCCGCTGCGTGCGGCGGCGGACGCCGAATGCCGCCATCTGGCCCGTCCGCCGGCGGGTGGGGGCGCGCTGCTCGACGTGGGATGCGGCAACGGCCGCTTCCTCGCGGTGGCGCGTGAGATGGGGTGGCGTGCGGAGGGGATCGATTTCGACGAGCAGGCGGTTCGCGCCGCCCGCGCCGAGGGTTTGCAGGTCCGCCACGGCGGCATCGAGCTGTTCGACGACGTGCGCGAACGCTACGACGTGATTACCGCGAGCCATGTCATCGAGCATGTTCATGATCCCGTCGACATGCTCGTGCGCATCCACCGTCTCCTGAAGCCCGGCGGGCGCCTGTGGCTCGAAACGCCCAATCTCGCGAGCCTCGGGCATCGCCTGTACGGACCGAACTGGCGCGGGCTGGAGCCGCCGCGGCATCTCGTGCTGTTCACACCCGATTCGTTGCGCGCCGCCTTGCGCAAGGCCGGTTTTTCGCGTATTTCGCAGGAGCTCCGTGGGCTGGTGCTGTACTCCATCTTTGCCGCGAGCGAGGCGATCGGGCGTGACGAGGACGTTCTGACGGCATCGCGGAAAGGCAGACCGAAGATGTCGGATGTGCTGGCGGAGGCTTGCGAGATGCTCGCTCCCGGGCAGCGCGAATTCCTGACTTTTCGGGCGGTGAAGGAAAAGTGAGCGGCCTGTCGTTCTGGTCGGCAGTCGGGGCGTCGTGCCGGCGGGTTCCGGTTTCCACGCTCGTGGGATCTACGTGGTGCAGGCGAAGAAATGGCTGAAGAGCGCGATGTTTCAATCGGCGTCGTGATCGTCGCTTACAAGCCGGACCTCCAGTCCCTGCAGGAACTGGTGCGCACCTCGCTCCGCGAGCTGGACGCCGTCCGGGAGGTTCAGGTTTTCGTGTGGGACAACTCGCCGCTGGGCGGGGCGGAGTCGACGGAGGGCGTGGAGGGCGTGGAGGGCGGGCAGGTCGTCGTGATGGGGGGCGACGGCAACAACCTCGGTTTCGGGGCGGCCATCAACAAGGTGATCGAGGGCACGGACAAGGACTGGTACGTCGTGCTCAACCAGGATCTGCGGATCGGCGAAGGCGCGCTGACGCGGGCAGCACAGGCGATTCGGCGCGCGGGGCCCGTCACGGCGGTGCTGGAACTGGCGCATCGGCCGTATGAGCACCCGAAGGAATACGACCCGGTTTCGCGCGAGACGCCGTGGTTCTCGGGTGCGGCTTTCTGCGTGTCGCGCGAGGCATTCCTTGACGTCGGGGGTTTCGACAGCCGGCTCTTCATGTACGGCGAGGATGTCGACCTGTCGATCCGGCTGCGCAGCAAGGGGTGGGGGATCCGCTATCTCCCCGACTGCATCGTGTTTCATGACGACCTCGTCGGGATGCACGGGCAGAAGCCGCTGCAGGAAGCGTACGACCGGGCGAACAACATCCTCCTGCGTCTCAAGCATGGTTCGGCGCTCGTTGCCGTGCGCGGATTACTCTGGTTGTTGGGCGAGAGCCTGTATTTCTTCCTCAAGGGCAGGCGGATCGCCGTTCACCGTGTGCTGTCTCTGGTTGTCCGGCGCGCTGCAGCCTTCCGGGCCGACTGCGCGGCGGACGCGTCGCGGGCTTCCCGTCCGCAATTTGACCGCTGGCGATACTGCCGGCATCGGCTCGGCGGACGTTATGCGATCGAGGCGGTTGCGGCGAAGCCCAAGGTTTCGATCGTGATTCGAACCATGAACCGCCCGGCGATGTTGGTGGAGGCGATAGGGACTGCCTGGAACCAGACCTACGGCAATGTCGAGCTTGTCGTGGTCGACGACGGCGAGGGGCAGGGCAGGCAGATCGTGGAAAACCTTCCCGCAGCTGCCGGACGGGAGGCCGTGTACGTCAAGACCGGCGGATCCGTTGGTCGGGCGGCGGCAGGGAACCTGGGCCTTGCCCATTGCAGTGGCGAGTTCATCTGTTTTCTGGACGAGGATGACCAGCTGTACGCGGACCATGTCGAGGTGCTGGTCGCTCACGCGGGCAATAACGGCCTGAAAGTGAGCTATGCGCTCGCGGAGGAGATTACCGCCGAGTACGCGGCCGATGGCAGCTGGACCGACGGGGCGGTGGCCGTACCGTACCGGCAGGAATTCTCCCGCGTGCTCCTGTGGTACAAGAACTTTCTTCCGATCCAGTCGGTGTTGTTCGCGCGCTCCCTGTACGAGGAGCTGGGCGGCTTCGACGAGGCGCTCGATCTCTATGAAGACTGGTCCCTGTGGGTCAAGTACTCGACGAAATGTGATTTCGGTTTCGTTCCGAAGGTGACCTCGCGCTACAGGATCTTCACCGGCAGAGCGACGCGCAGTGCGGTCTTCGGCGATTCGTATGCGCGTGTTGCAAGCACGCACGATTACCCGGGCTTCGTGGTGTCGCCGGTGGAGTTCAGGCGCATGATCGCCGAATACATGCGATACCGTGGCCTCCTGTGCCTGACGCGCGAGCAGCTCATTGCGGCGCAGGCAAGGTTGCGCGCCCTGTTTCGCGGGCGGGCCTAGGCGCCTCTAGCGCAGCGCCGGGATCCCGTACTTCAGGAGCATCTGCAGCTTGCGCGGCAGCAGCGTGAAAGCGCTCCGATAGGCAGGCGTGCCGCGCCGGCGGGTGGCCTGCGCCGCCGTGCGGCTGCGCTTGAGGCGGTCGAATTCGCATCGCAGGCTTCGGTAGGTGCTCGCATACACTTCGCGCCACACGCGCAGGTCGCGCTTGAGCAGGACAAGTACGGCGCCTTCGGCGGCGAGCGCGAGCAGGTGCAGCGTGAGCAGAAGCCACATCCACGGTCCCGGCGTGCAGATCGCCAGCACGAAGGTCTTGTTGCGCTCGCTCAGGCGGCGGCGGCGGTAGGTGCTGGCGAGGCGTCCCGTGGTGGCGCGATTGCCGCCGAAGCTCTGGCCCTGGCGATGGCGATAGCCGCTCTTGTCGGTGACCTGCACCGGGTGGCCGGCCAGGCGTGCGCGGCAGCACAGGTACATGTCTTCCGCGATCGACTCGAACCATTCCGGGAAACCGCCCAGCACGTGCCACAGCTCGCGCCGGATCCACAGGCAGGCGCCGATCACCATCGCGACGTCGCGCCGGGCCGGGTCGAGGTTCGGGACCGGGTTGTAGAAGGGGTCGAGGAGGCAGCCGCGGTCGACGAGTTCGCCCGTTTCCCAGTCGTATTGCGGCAGGGTGAGGATGCCAGCCGGTTGCTGGCGGCGGGCGTGGGCGAACAGGGTGCGCAGGGCGTCCGGGGCGAGGGCGGCGTCGTTGTTCAGGAGCAGCAGGTAGCCGCCGCGCGCGCGCTGGGCCAGGCGGTTGTTGGCGATGCAGAAGCCGACGTTGGTGGTGCTGGCGATGACTTCGACCTGGGGGTAGCGTTCGCGCAGCAGTTCGAGCGAGCGGTCGGTGGAGGCGTCGTCATGGACGAGGATCTCGACGGGGAAGTCGCAGTCCTGCGCGAGAATCGAGTCGATGCAGTCGGTGAGGAGGGCTTCGCCGTTGTAGTTGGCAACGCAGACCGAGCAGACGGGGCGGGGAGTCATGTCGCGGCCATGTGCCACTGCCATGCGGCGGCGAGGCCCGCTTCGATCGTCGTGCCGGCGAGCCAGTCGTAGTGGTGCTGTGCGCGGCCGGGGTCGAGGACGATGCGCGAGACGTCGACGCTGCGGCCGGGGACGTAGTGGCGCTGCAGGGGGCGGCCGGTGACGTTCTCGATATGCGCGAAGAGTTCGTTGAGGCTGAGGCCCGTGCCGCTGGCGGCGTTCAGGACCTGGGTGCCGGCGGGCATCGGGCGGGCGAGGATGGCCAGGCAGAGGGCGACGAAGTCGTCGATGTAGAGGTAGTCGCGCACGGCGCAGCCGTCGCCCCAGACGGTGAGCGGGGTGCTGCCGCGCAGCGCGTCGAAGGCGGTGGGGATGATGCCGAAGCCCTGGCGCGTGCTCTGGCCGGGACCGTACAGGTTGGACGGGCGCAGGATCGTCGCGTGGCCGCCGAACTGGGCGCTCCAGGCGGTGATGAAGTGCTCCGCAGCGGCCTTGCCGGCGCCGTAGTAGGACTTGGGGCGGATGACGTCGCGCTCGGTCGCGGGGCTGATCTCGGCGTCGCCGTACAGCGTGCCGCCCGAGGATAGGTAGAGCAGTTCGCACTGCGGATGGGCCTGCAATGCGTCGAGCAGGGCGAAGGTGGGGCGGAGGTTGCGGTCGAGTTCGAACAGCGGTTTGCCGGCGCTGCTGCCCGGTGTCGAGGCGGACGCGAGATGCACGACGGCGCGGCAGCGCGGCAGCCATTCGGCGAATTGTTCCGGTTCGCTGAAGGCCGCGGGGACCGTCGTGATTCCCGGAACGGGAGCGTCGCCCGGATGGCGACCGACAGCGATGACGGCAGCGCCGGCGGCCGCCAGTGCGCGGGTCAGCGCGGTGCCGACGAAGCCGTGTGCGCCGAGGAGCAGGATCGCGTCGTTCATGCCTGGCCGTTGTCGAGGAGTTGGCGATAGAGCGCAGTGTAGCGGGCGGCGCAGTCGTCCCAGGTGCCGATTTCGCGCGCGGCCCAGGCGCGTGCGGCGGCGCCGGCCCGGAGGTTGGCGTCGGGGGCATCGAGGCGTTCGAGCGCCGTCGCGACGTCTTGCGGGCGGTCGCACAGCGCGCCGGTTTCATCGTGGAAGACGATGTTTTCGTGGGCCGGCAGGCGCGACGCGATGATCGGCAGGCCGGCGGCCATTGCTTCGAGCATGACCTGCGGGCGACCTTCGGCGTGCTGGCTGAGGGTGATGAGGCCGCGGGCGCGCGGGAACCACTCGCCCATCAGCTGGGCGGGCGTGGCGGGGCCGTGGTAATGCACCCAGTCGGGCAGCGCGATCTCTTCCTGCATCGGCCCGAAGAGATGCAGCTCGCGCGCGCCGTCGCGAAAGTGCGCTTCGCTCCACTCGAACAGGGACCCCAGCTTGCCGCGCGTGAGCCGCGTGACCGCGAGCCATCGGGCGGGGGCGTCGGCTGCGAAAGTTCGTTCGATCGCATACCAGCCCGGGTCGATGCCGAAGGGGACGAAGCGTACCGTCGCGAGGTCGCCGAATCGTTCCGCGAGTTCGGGGACCATCCATTCGGCGTTGGGGCAGATCGCCACGGCACGGCCGCGCATCGCGCGCCGGAGCAGCGTTGCCATCAGCGGCAGCTTCAGCAGCTGCATGTCGGTACCCAGAACGGTGATCAGCGCGGGGCGTCCGTTGGCGGGCAGCGGCAGGGCGTTTTGCAGCCAGTTGACGTGATAGACGTCGACTTGGCGGCTGCGCGCGTAAGTGCTGCGCAGGAATTGCAGCAGACGCAGTGCGCGGGCCAGCCCCTGCAGGGGGCTGTTGCGCAGCAGGTGGGCGATGCCGCCTTGCTGCATCAGCGCGGCGAGCCAGGCCGACTCGGCAGGCGTCGCGGCGGCGTGTACGGCAGGGTGCGAATCGCCCGGCGGCGCCCACAGTTGCAGGGCGAGGTCGCGGCGTCGGGCGAGCGCGTCGGAGAGGTGGCGGATGAAGAGGCCGCGCCAGTCGGTGAGCGTCGAAGGGTAGGAGGTGCTGACCATCAGCACGTCGAGGGAGGAGGCGTGATCGATCGCTGCTGGCATCACAGTGTTGAACGATGGGGGCGTGCCCGTCATGCAATTCGGCTTATGCCGGGTGCTTCGCGCCGACGGCGGCGCGAAACCGCCTGGCGGCCAGGAAGAGCAGTGTGGCAACGAGCAGCGGCCCCGTTTGTACGCCGGCGGCGGCCGCCACGTACTTGACACCCAGCAGTGCAGCGACGGCGGTGAAGAGGACCGTCTGCTCGCCGCGGCCGGCGTTGCGTCGCGTCGCCATGTCGGCCCAGATCCAGGCGGCGGCCGGCACCAACAGCACGAGATCGTAGAGATAAGTCATCGGGATCGTGAGCGGCGTCGCGGTGCAGAGAATGGCCGACTGCAGGCCGAGCGTGTCCGGGTGCCGGCGTCCGCGCCACCACGCCCAGGCCACAAGCGCAGCCATCAGCGCGGCCGTGGCGTACTGGGCAGTCCAGGCAGTGGCGAGCGGCAGGCCGGCCATTTTCAGGGCCGCCAGCACGGTCGCCATCGGGACGAGGTTGTAGGCGCCGGCCGCAAAGCCTTCCAGATGGAACAGGGCGGTGCCGATGAAGGCAAACCACGGGTCGTCGCCGTAGGCGACGACGCTCGCGGCGATCGTGGCGAGGACCGTTACCGACGCCGCGGCAAAGGTTCGCCAGTAGCCGCCTGCGGCCAGGGCGATCGGGATGAGGATGCCGAAGTGGGGCTTGAAGCTTGCGAGGCCGATCAGGGTGCCGGCGACAAGCGGATGGGTCGCGAGCAGGGCGAGGCCCAGCCCGATCAGCCCGCCGGTGAGAAAACCAGTCTGGCCGTAGATGACGTTGAAGAACACCGGCGGCGCGGCCAGCGCGGACGGCCAGGCGAGGGGCGCGGGCAGGATCCGGCGCATCGCCGCGAGGTAGGGTACGGCGGTGAGGCCGATCCATACGAACCACGACAGCAGGTAAGGCATGCCGGCGAGCGGGGCGATCAGGAGGATGAAGGTCGGCGGGTACATCCACGGCGCGAAACCGACGCCGCGCGCTTGCTCGGCCGTGATGCCGGGATAGGCGGCGACGGCGGCACGCCGTCCGGCTTCGGCCATGTATTTCGGGCGATACAGGTTCTCCGCAGGTATTTCGCGGACCAGTATCGACGCGGCGTAGGTCGGGGTGTAGTCCGTGTAGGTCGGCATTTTGCCGTCCGCGGCCGAACGGTAACCGTCGGCCAGTGTCCAGCCGACGAAGGCGGCATAGCTTCCCGCAAGCAGCCACATCGCTGCGATGGCGAGCCTGGCCCTCGTCATGACCGAATCGTTGCCGGGAGGGCGCGTCGCGTGCTGAATCGTCGGAGGGCGACCATCAACACGAACGCAAAGGCGCCGCAACCGCCCGGCAGGGTTTGCAAGGCCGGTCATCAATCATGGCGGGCTGGCGCACGTGCTCGTCATCCAGTTCTTGCCCGATCCCGGGTTGGTGAGGTTGGTTGTGCCGCCCTGGCTGTTCGCGATGAGGCTGGTGCCGCTTTTCAGGGAAGACCCGCAGTCGGTGTCCGCCCAACTGGTGTTCTCCCTGAAATTGATGATCTTGGCCTTCGCGTTGCGGTAGTAGGGACCCACGCTATAGGTGTCGGTGCTGGCGTTGATGGCGACTTCCTGGCTGCCGCTTTGCCCTGCCTCGGCACCGATGTCATTGAGATTCACCAGGAAGGACTTGTTCTTCCAGCCGTGTGGAATCGCGACATGGCACCAGTTGCAGCGCATGCGCCCGATCCGGGTGAAATGGATGGCGTGGCCGTCCTTGCCTATCGTCGTCGAAAACCCGGTCTGGCCAAGGTTGTCGCTGGAGGGAGTCGCATAGCGGGCCGCGTCATGACAGCGGAAACAGAGACCGGTGCTGTCGCTGCCGGTGTTCTGGTCATAGGGACGTTTCAGCAGGAAGTTGTTCTGTGAGCCGTGCGGACCCCACACGCCGGAGTCCGGTGTGATCAGCGGCGCCGTGATGCCGCTGGCATTGGAGCCATGACAGTCGGTGCAGTACATGGTCTGGTTGCCGACGTTGGCGTTCCACGGCGCCAGGAACGCGTTGGGGTCCATGTTGTTGCGCTGCGCGACGGGGCGGCCGGTGACGGCGATCACCGGGTGCCAGGAGCGGTGGTTGCCGGCCTGGTAGCTGGCACCGGCGCCGGTGTTGGTGAGTGCGTTGTTGGGCTGGAACTCGCGCGCCTGGTTGGTGTAGCTGGTGTAATTGGTGCGGACGCCGTCGGGGTTGGACGGAGTCAGGTTGGTCGTGGTCCCCAGTTGCGGGCGCCTGGTGCTGCTGGGATAGACGTTGTCATCCTGATAGGCATAGTCCGAATGGCATTTCAGGCAGATCTGGTATTCGCGCGTCACCCAGGGGCTGCTGACGGCGGTGGAGGCGCCCGTGCCGCCGTCCCCTTTCTTGTCCGTGTAGCTGTTGGGAAGGGAGAAGAAGCTGGTGCCGCTATAGACCGGTTCGACGCCAAAGGTGCCGCGCAGCACGCCCGAGGCGATGTTGCCGTTGCCGGTGGACGATGGCGTGCCATCGAGGCCGCCTGGCACGTGGGTGCGCTTGGCGTTGTCACCCAGGGTGGTGAACAGGTTGTTGCGCGTCAGGCGGTGCGGGTTGTGGCAATCCGTGCATTCGGCATGGCGGTTGGTGTTGCTGAGCTGGCCGAGCGTCGTGCGGTCCTCGACGAAGTCGCTGTTCTTGATGTCGTGCGTTTCGACGCCCGACGCCTGTTCGCTCGTGACGATCGGCATGTGCCGGAGCAGGCTGAATTCGGTCTTGATGTCGGGGACTGCGCCGGTGGCGGTATTCACGACGCTGTTGGCCGAGGTCGTGTGGCACTGGTAGCAGGTTTCCTCGATGGCCGAGACGCTGTTGGGATTCGAGGTCGAAGCCCAGCCGAGCTTGTAGGTACCCGTGCCGACGCCGCCGCTGCTGCCGAGCACGCCTTCGCGCAGCAGCCGCCGGGAGCCCTGCACGGTGTGGGTGTCGTGGCAGTTGAGGCAGCCGGCCTCCCACACCTGGATGCTCGCTTTCCCGCCTGCGAGGAATTCGCGCACGTTCGCGGCATCGGTCTTGTAGGTTTCGTCGCCAATGGTCTGCGACGCGTGCGAGGACTGAGCCCAGGCCGTGCCGAGTTTGTTGTGGCAGCCAAGGCAGATCTGGTCTGCCGACGCGTTGAATTCGCCGCCCGCCGGGTTGCTGACCTGGAGCCGGTTCAGACGCAGGAATTTCGGCACGTTCAGATGCGGGTCGTGGCACGTCGTGCATTGGACCTGGCCGGCGCCGGCCGTGCCCGTCGGCTGCAAGGGCAGGAGCGGCTTGTAGCCCGCTTTGCGGACGCCGATGACGGTGCCGGTGCCGGCCGGGTAGCGCTGTTGCGCATCCATGCGCCGCAATTCGCCGTCGGTGGCCGCGAGCGTGTCGTTGTACGTGAAGGAGATCGGGTGGTCGTTGCGCAGGTCGATGCCCAGATTTCGCGTGAAGCCGGTCGTCGCGCCCAGCCCGGTGGGCATCGTCCCGCCCGTGCCGGTACCCGTCATCGTGATCGAGACATTGGCCTTGCCGCCGAGCACGCCGACCGTCCCGATCGCCATCGTGCCATCGTGGCAGGACAGGCACAGCTTGGAACTGCCGCCCGGCTGCGACAGCGCGCCGAAGATCGTCTGGGCGTCGAGCGAGTTGGAGGTGTAGGGCGTGTAGGTGGCGGTGGAGAGCGTGCGGTTCCACAAGGGGGCCGGAGCGCTGGCGTTGGCCGCGTGCGGCGTGTGGCAGAAGACGCAGATCTGGCTTTCCGAAGTCGACTTGACGGTGCCGGTGCCGGATGTGGACAGGTTGTGTTTTGTCTGGGCGATGTTCGCCTGCTGTGCCCCGGCCGGTGCCATGCCGCCCACGACGGACAGCATGCACACGACGAACGTCAGTGCGTGCCGGAAACCGCTTGCGAGGAGACTGTTCATGTCCATTCGAGTGATATGGTCTTGCGCGCGCACAGATTTCAGCAACGCGTTAACTCGCGTCGCACCCTGGATGCCACCTGCGAACTGCTTCCCGGAGCGGCAGCGCGAAACGCTTGCGTGCGCCGGGAATCGTTCGCGGATTCCGGTTCGGCGGCCCGTCGGATAGCCGAACGTCATGACGCCGACAGCGGCGTCCCACCATTATCAGCCAGTGCGTGACGAATGGAAAGCGTGACGGTGCGTGCTTCGGTCCCCTTTGCGGGAAACTTTCAGAGGTACGGGAAATACTGTCGGTCGGCGCCGACGAGGTGCTGCGCGATGACGTCGTAGGCAAGAAACTGGAAGACGTCCGCCACCGGGATCTCGGCATTGTCCCGGGCGTGCCGGAACAGCCGGCCGGCACGGTCGAGCAGCCGTCCGTGTTCGGCCGCGTGCGCGTCGCGTGCGGGGAAGCCGATGCTTTCGTGCAGGCGCTCCTCGTCCTCGAAGTGTGTGCCGATATCTTCGATCAGGACTTTCATCGCTTCGAGGATTTCGTCGCGCGCGGCATGCGAGACGACGGCATGCAGCAGCCGGTTGGCGTGTTCGAAGAGCTGCTGGTGCTGGCGGTCGACGCGCTCGCTGCCGCAGCAGTAGCTGTCGCGCCAGATCAGCTGCACCGGCGAGCAGGCCTGGCGCGTGCCGTCTTCCGCCAGGGCGGTGAACGGGTCGAGGACGACGCGATTGCGCCCCGCATTCTTGGCCCGGTACATCGCGCGGTCGGCGCGTGCCAGCCAGTGATCCAGGCCTTCGCCGCAGCGGTATTCGGCGACCCCGATGCTGACGGTGATCGGCCGGGCGCTCGACAATTGCGCCTCGGCGACGCATGTGCACAGCTTGTGTGCGAGTTGTTCGGCTTCGCGCAGCGGCGTGTCGGGAGCGAGCACGATGAATTCTTCACCGCCCCAACGCGTGACCGTATCGGCGCGGCGGATGACCCCGCGGATGCGGCGCACGAGTTCGATGAGCACGTAGTCGCCTGCGGTGTGACCGAACTGGTCGTTGATCTCCTTGAAGTGGTCGACATCGAGCACGAGCAGCGACGCCGCATGGCCGTGGCGTACGGCACGGGACATTTCCAGCAGTGCGGCGTCTTCCAGGTGGCGGCGGTTCCACGCGCCGGTCAGCCGGTCGGTGTAAGCGAGGCGCTCCATTCGTTCGAGGGCGTGCAGCAGTTCGGCGTGACGCGCCTCGGCATGCCCGGCAGGGTTGGCGGCGGTCCCCGTGCGGCTGCCGATCGCGGTGGCGATCATCCCCGCGGCGATCGTCTCGCCGTCGGTGGCGCGCAGCGGGAAACGCGTGACGAGGAAGCGGCCCGACCGCTCCCCGACGGTGGCGTCCTCCTCGCCGCGTGTGACGCTGGTGGCGGCGTCGCCGCCGATGCGCAGGGCCGTGCGATTGCCGGCCGTGTTGAGGACATCGTCTTCGTGGCGGCCCGGCAGGGATTCGGCGGGCAGGCCCAGCATCTGCGCGAAAGCGTCGTTCGCGTAGAGGTAGCAGCCGTCGTTGCCGCGAATGGCGATCAGCGCCGGCGACTGGGCAACGAGCGAATACACGAGGGACGCTTGAGCATTCCCGACCGGGATGTCGGTTTGGGTCAGGGATTCACTCATTCAAACCGTTTCCCGTGTGCGTGACGACGAAACCGCACACCGCTCAGCGGCTTGCGATTGAGCCGGATTTTAGCGGTATCGGGGGGCGGCGCCGCGTGATGCCTTTCACGCGCCCGGCTCGGCAGGCGCGGGCCACCGCCGGCGCAAAGCGCGGTATAGTCCGCTCCGTCCAGAACCCCCGGGATTGCCAGTTTGCACGCCGTTTCCAACCGATTTCGAGTGTATGCGGTCGACATGGCCGGCAGGTGTGCGCGAGTGATCCGGCGGCAGGGAGGCTTCCACCGCAGGAGTGGCCATGGTCGGCCCTGAGGCGATGCGTCGCATCGACCGCTGGCTCGGCGTGCCGGTGTGCGCCGCGCTGTCCGGCGTGCGGCGGATCGTGCGGCGGTGGCGGAAGGGGGCGCCCGGGGGCGAGCAGGCGGTGCGGCGCGTGCTGTTCGTGCAGCTTGCCGAATCGGGGAGCATGGTCCTCGCCGATCCGGCGATGCGTGCGCTGACGGCGCGCAGCGGCGCGCAGGCGTACTGCCTGACCTTTGCCCACAACCGCGGCAGCCTGGCGATCGCCGGCACGGTGCCGCCCGAGCGCGTGTTCGCGATCCGGACCGCCTCGCCCGGCGCGCTGATCGCGGATACCTGGCGATTCCTGCGCGAGGTGCGGCGGGCGCGCATCGACGCGATCGTCGATCTCGAACTGTTCTCGCGCCTGACGGCGGCGCTGTGCCTGCTGACCGGCGTGCGCCGCCGTGCCGGGTTCCACCGCTTCGGCGGGGTCGGCCTGTATCGCGGCGATCTGTACACGCATCCGCTCGCGTTCAACCCGCAGCTGCACATGGCGCAAAACTACCTGATGCTGGTCGAGGTGCTGTTCGCCGACGGTGCGCCGCCCGCGCCGCGCGTGCCGGCGGCGATGCTGGTGCCGCGCGTCCGGCGGCGCGAGGTCGGTGCCGCGGAGCTGTCGGCCGTGAAGAGGCGTCTGGCGCAGCTTGCCGGTGCCGAAATCGGCCGCAGGCGCCTGATCCTGGTGAATGCCAACGCGAGCGCGATGCTGCCGCAGCGGCGCTGGCCGCAGGCGCATTTCGTGGCGCTGGTGCGCGCGGCGCTCGGGCGTCATGCCGACGTGCGCGTGCTGCTGATCGGGGGCGAGGACGACCGGGCGACGACCGCGGCGATCGCGGCGCAGGTCGCGGATCCGCGCTGCGTGGATGTCGCCGGGCGGTTCGCGCTCGGCGAGCTGCCGGCGCTCTTCACGCTGGGGACGGTGCTGGTCAGCAACGACTCGGGGCCGGCGCATTTCGCGGCGGTCACGGCGCTGCCGGTGATCGCGCTGTTCGGCCCGGAGACGCCGGTCCTGTTCCGCCCGCTGGGGGATGCGACCGTGATCAGCGCGGGGCTGGCCTGCTCGCCGTGCGTGCATGCGGGCAATCAGCGGCGCACGCGCTGCACGGACAACCAGTGCATGCAGCGCATCCCGGTCGCCGAGGTGTTCGGCGCGCTGTGTCGCGTGCTCGACGCGCGCGAGGCGGCGACGGCGCGAAGCGGCACGCTCGCGGAGGTCGGGGCGTGATCCCGCGGCGGCGCATTCCGCTGGAGTGGGCGGATCTCGCGGACGCGCTGCGCGCGCTCCGGGATTCGTCCGATGCCGCCGCGGTGCGGGTCGCGGCCTTCGAGCATGCCTTCGCGGTCGAAGTCGGCGTGCCGCACGCGGTCGCCACGGCGAGCGGCCGCGACGCGCTCGGCCTGATCCTCGACGGCATGGGACTGGGCGCGGGCGACGAACTGGTGATCCCCGCCTACACGCTGGGCGAACTGGTGCCGCTGGTGCAGGCGCGCGGCATCGTGCCGGTGCCGGCGGACGTCGATCCCGACACCTTCAACATGACCGCCGACAGCGTCGCGGCACGCATCGGAGCGCGCACGCGGGCGATCTTCGTCGTGCATCTGCTCGGCGCGCCGTGCGACATCCGCGGCATCTGCGCGCTGGCCGAAGCGCGCGGCATCCCGGTGATCGAGGACTGCGCGCACGCGTTCGGCGCGCGCGTCGATGGCCGCCCGGTCGGCAGCTTCGGCCGCGCGGCGCTCTTCAGCCTGGAGGCGACGAAGGCGGTCGCGGCCTTCGGCGGCGGGATCCTGGCGACGGCGGACGACGGTCTGGCCGCGGCGGTGCGGTCGCGGGTCGCGGGCCGTGCGCGGCGCGAATGGCCGCCGGTGCGCAAGATGCTCCTGAAGCTCGTCGAGGAGCTCGCGGTGCGCAGTCCGGCGTATGCGGTCGCGGCGCGCCTGATGTTCTCGCCGCACAGCGCGGGCGGTTTCGACCGCCTGTATCGCCGGGCGCACGACCGGGTACGCGGCCGCGCGGCGGCGTTCAGCGGTTTCCAGGCGCGGCTGGGGTTGCGCCGGCTCGCCCGCTCGGCCGCGCGCCGGCAGCACCTCAACGCGCAATGGGAGGCGCTTGCGCGCAGCCTGCCGGCACGCTTCCGTGTGCAGCGCCGCAGTGAATGCGGCGAGCCGGCCTTCTATAATTTCGTTGCGCGCTTCGACGGCGACATTGCCGCCTTGCGCGCCGCGGCGCAGCGCCGCGGACTCGATCTGGGCATCGGCGGCGAGGTGATGGACGATACGGCGGCGATGCTGGGTTTTACCGACTGCCCCGGCGCAGCGGCCGCGGCGGCGCAGGCGGTGCTGATCCCGTTGTACGACGGGCTGTCGGCGCGGCGGCTGCGGCGCACGGCCGACATCCTCGACCGGCTCGCGAAGGAACTCGAATGAACGGTGACGTGCATCCTGTCGTCGTACTGCGCATCGACCGCGAGGCGAGGCGCCATACCGGCCATCCGCGCCACCTGCATCCGGCGCTAGACCTGAAATACGTGCAGGCCCGGCTGGAGTCGGCGCTGAAGGTCCCGGTGCCGCTGTTCGACGGCTGGCTGGCGGACTTCTCCGTTGCGGCCTTCGTCGCGCAGGTGTTGGCGCTGCGCCCGCGCGTCGCGGTGATCCGCGCCGTGACCTGGTGCCTGGATGAGTCGGTACAGGTGGCGGCGGCGCTGCGTGCCGCCGGCATCGTCACGATCGCGGTCGGCCAGCAGGTGCAGCACGTCGCGCGCACGGGCTTCGCCGGCTGGGACGATGCCTACGACCTCGCCGTCGCGGGCGAACCGGAGGAGGCGGCGCCCCGCCTCGTGCTGCGGGTGCTGGCCGGCGCAGACGTGGCGGCCCTGCGGGACGAGTCCCGGCAGCGCATCGCGAGCGGCGCAATCGCGCTCGTCGCGGCGCCGGACGTGCTGCCGTGGCCGCAGGTCGCGCGCGACGAGCTGACGGCCTACGCCTTTCCGTTCCCGGTGCGCGGGCGCCCGGTGTCGCGCTGGGCTTACGTGCTGACGGCGTGGGGATGCCCGCGTCCCTGCCGTCACTGCACGGCGATCGTGCGCAAGAGCGTCGGGCGGGATCTGCGCGTGCGGACCGTCGATGCGGTCGTCGACGAGGTGCTCGCGCTGAAGGACGCGGGCGCGCAGGCGATCGCCTTCGAGGACGATTCGCTGCTGGTGCATCGCGCGCGCTTCCTGCAGCTGGCCGATGCGCTGGTGCGGCGCGGGGTCGGACTGCCGTGGATGGCGAATGCGCGTCCCGACGAACTCGACGCCGATCGCGTCGCGGCGGCGTCCGAGTCGGGGGCGGTGTTGCTCAAGGTGGGCGTCGACAGCGGTTCGGCACGCCTGATCGAGCGTCTGGGCAAGACCGCCGATGGGGCGGGCTGGATTACGGCGACCGAGTCGGCGTTCGAACGCCTCGACCGCGCGGGCATCGGCTCGGTGGCGCTGTTCATGGTGGGCATGCCGGACGAGACCGAGGAGGACGCGGAGGACACGCTCGCGCTGGCGCGGCGCATCCGCCCCGATTACCTGCAGATGCAGATCTACCGTCCGTATCCGGACGTGCCCCTGTGGGGCGAGCTGCCCCGGCAGGTGCGCACGCATGGCGCGGACTACCATTACCTCACACCGGCGAGCAGCTGCAGCCGCATCCCGCCGGCGGCGCTCGCCGCCTTGCAGCGGCGCTTCTACCGCACTTTCTATCTGCGCCCGGGCTTCGTCGCGCGGCATCTCGCGCGCCACTGGCGGCATTACCTGTCGAGCGCCGGGCTGGCGCGCGCGCCCGGCGCGCTCGCCTACCTGCTGCGCGGCGCCTGAGCCCGGCGCGCGGCCGGGCCCGGCCGGGGGATCAGTGGCCCGAGCAGCCGCAGCCGCCGCCACCGCCGCCGCAGCCACCGCCCTGGCGGGCCGGTGCCTGGGCCTGCGCCGGCGTCGATTCGGCGTCGCGCGGCTGCAGCTGGATGCGGAAGTCGATGACGATGTTGCCCGGTTCGCGCGCGACGTACTCGATTGTGACCTGCGAGCCGTAGCGCTGCTGGATCTGGCCGAGCAGCGGCAGGGGGTCGTGATCGTTCACGAAGCGCATCGTCTCGCCGTCCTCGAGCGACTCGAGGGCGCCGAAGATCGCCGCGTGGCGGAAGCGTTTGGCGACGCCGCGGGCGTCGAAGGGAAAGATCGCGTTGTCGAACATGGGAAGGTCGCTCATGGCTGGGGTCTCCGGGTGGGCGGTCAAATTGGGGACCGCAGGGTGCCGATCGTAGGCGGCGCACATGCCCCGCGCCTTGAGCCAGAACAAGAATCGGACCGGGGTGCACGAACCTATGGGAGTAATTTGTTTCTTTCGGTTATATGACAATGTGCAGGCTGCGGCCGCCTGTGCTATCTTCCGATAAAACAAGAAGATATTCGGGATATGAGGATGATGCTGCTTGGGCACCGTTCCATCGGGGACTGCAGCCGGGGCGCGGTCGTGACAGTCGCCGTGCGGGGACGCGTGGCGCGGAGCGGCCTTGCCGGGGCGGGCAGGAGTCGGGCGGTCGATGCGCGCTGACCCGCTTCCGGCAGCCCGCGAGCCCGGCGAGGCACCGCCCGCGCGGAAAGGCATGCGGCTCGGGCTGCGCGGGCGCTACACGCTGTACGGCGCGGCACTGACGACGCTCGTCGTCGTGGTGATGACCGCCTCGTCGTACTTCAACGCGCGCACGCTCGCGCACGGCATCGCCGAGGGGCACCTCGCGCAGATCGCCGCCTCCGTGTCGGAACGCATCGAACGGACCCTGGATCTCGCGCATCGCGAGCTGGCAGCCCTGGCGGAACAGCCGCTGCTGTCGAATGCCCTGCTCGATTCGCAGGGCCGCGACACCTACCTGCGACCTTTCCTCGCCCGGCATACCTTGCCGGTCTCCATCGACTACAACCTGGTCCTGACCGACTACCGCGGCGAACCCGTCGCCGCCCGCAAGGGGCCGCGCAGCTACCGTGGCGAGGCGTGGCTGTCGGACCGGGTGCTGCGCGGCGAGACGTATGCGGCCATCGACCGGCGCGGCACCGACGCGATCCTGCGCATCGCGGTGCCGATCCTGTTCAGCGCCACCGGCACGTTCGAGGGCGCGCTGGTGTTCGAGGCCAATCTCAGCCAGTGGCTGCTCGGCGCCGGCTCGCCCTTCGATCTGCAGGACGACGGCGTGATCGGCGTGGAGTTGGCCGCCGGGGGCGAGCCGCTGGTGAAACGCGCCTTTTCCGGCGAATCCGCGCGGCTGGTGACGAGTTCGCGCACCGTGAAATCCGGGCCGCCGCTGTCCGCGCCGCTGCAGGTGAAGGTCAGCATGGACGCCGAGGTGTTCGAGCAGCCGATCGAGTCGCTGCTGATCGAGCATGTGGGGTGGGGCCTGATCGCGATCCTGCTGGTCGGGGCCGCGAACAGCGTGCTGGCGCGCGCGCAGACGCGCCGCATCGAGGAGCTGGCGAGGGAAGCCGGGGTGGTCGCGCTGACCGGGCAGGCGCGGCCGGGGTTCAGCCCGGGGCGCTTCGGCAACGACGAGGTCGGCGATCTGGCGGCCAGCATCGTGAGCCTGCTCGAGGAGCTGAAGGCGCACGAGAGCGAGCTGGAGTCGCTGGTCGAGGAGCGCACCGCCGACCTCAACCGCGCGCAGGCGATCGCGCACGTCGGCAGCTGGGTGTACCTGCCGCGCACGCGCAAGCTGGAACTGTCGGCCGAGACGCGCCGCCTCTTCGCGCTCGCCGCCGGCCGGCCGCTGTCGTGGCCGATCCTGCTCGAGGCCGTGCACGTCGAAGACCGTGCCGCAGTGCGGCGGGCGTGGAGGCGGGTGATCGCGGGCGAGGCTTTCGACATCGAGCATCGCGTGGTGCTGGACGGCGAGGTCCGCTGGGTGCGCGAGATCGCCGAACGCATCGTGCTGCCGGGCGAGCCGCCGCGCTGCGTCGGCACGGTCGAGGACATCACCGTGCGCCGCCTGACCGAGGCGCGCATGCGCGAGGCGATGGTCGTGTTCTCGGCGTCGAGCCAGGGGATCATGACGATGGATGCCGAAGGCACGATCACGTCGGTGAATCCTGCCTTCTGCCGTATCACCGGGTACGCGGCCGAGGAAGTCATCGGTCGCCCGTCCGCCGTGTTCCGCTCCGGGCGCCAGGACGACGCCTTCCATGACGCGATGTGGGCAGCGCTGAAGACTGCTGGCGAGTGGGAGGGCGAGATCTGGAACCGGCGCCGCAGCGGCGAGAGCTACCCGCAGTGGCTGACGATGTCGGCGGTGCGCGGCGAGGGGGACGGCATCATCGAATACGTCGCGCTGTTCAGCGACATCACCGAGCGCAAGCAGCACGAGGACGAGATCTGGCGGCAGGCGAACTTCGATGCGCTGACCGGGCTCGCGAACCGCAGCCTGCTGTACGACCGCCTCGACCGTGCGCTGGCGCACGCGCGCCGCAAGGGCTGCAAGGCAGGACTGCTGTTCCTCGATCTCGATGGCTTCAAGTGGGTGAACGACACGCTCGGTCACGATGTCGGTGACGAGCTGCTGGTCGAGGTCGCGTGCCGCCTGCAAAAGTGCGTGCGCGAGCAGGACACGGTGGCGCGCCTGGGCGGCGACGAGTTCACGATCGTCGTCGGCGACCTGCGGGACACCGAGGACCTGCGCACGGTGGGCGACAAGGTGCTGGGGGTGCTGGCCGAGCCGATCGCGCTGGGTGACACGCGCCACCAGATCTCGGGGAGCATGGGCATCACGGTGTACCCGGACGACGGCGAGGACGTGAAGATCCTGCTGCGCAACGCCGACATCGCGATGTACAAGTCCAAGCAGAACGGCAAGAACCGCTTCCAGTTCTACGCGCGCGAGATGCAGTCCGACGCGATCAGGCGCATGCAGATCGAGGCGGACCTGCGCGCGGCGCTCGCGCAGCACGAGTTCACCCTCGAATACCAGCCCATCGTCGCGGCCGGCAGCGGCGAGCTGTTCGGCGCCGAGGCGTTGATCCGCTGGTCGCATCCCGAGCGGGGAGCGGTGGCGCCCGCGGATTTCGTGCCGGTGGCCGAGGATAGCGGCCTGATCGTGCCGATCGGGACCTGGGTGCTGCGCGAGGCGGTGCGCCAGATGCGCGAATGGAACCAGCGCGGCCATGTCCTGCCGCATCTGGCCGTGAACGTGTCGGGCGTGCAGTTCCGCGATCCGGCACTGCCGGCGCTGATCGCGGACGTGCTGGACGATCATGCCGTGGCGTCGGGCGCGCTGACGCTGGAAATCTGCGAATCGGTGATGGTCGATGCGAACAGCGCCACCGAGATGCGCATGCGCGCGCTGAAGGAGCTGGGCGTCGACTATTCGCTGGACGACTTCGGCACGGGCTTCTCGTCGCTGTCCTACCTGAAGCGCTTCCCGGTCGACATCGTGAAGATCGACCGCAGCTTCGTGCGCGACTGTCCCGACGACCGCAGCGACGCGCACCTGGTCGAGGCGATCATCAACATGGCGCACAGCCTCGACCTCAAGGTCGTCGCCGAGGGCGTCGAGACGCAGGCGCAGGCGGATTTCCTGCGCGAACGCGACTGTGACTACCTGCAGGGCTACCTGATCTCGCGGCCGCTGCGCGCCGAGGCCTTCGAGGCGCTGCTGGCGCCGGGCGGGCGCGGCGGCAGCTTCCGGGGCGAGCTCGCGATGGCGGGGTGAGGGGGCGGCGAGAGGACGCCCGAGAGAGCAGGATCAGCCGGTGTATTCGAAGCGCACGCGCTTGACGTTGCACAGCAGCTCGTAGGCGATCGTGTGCGCGCCCTCGGCGATGCGATTGACCGGGACGTTGTTGCCCCACAGTTCGACGCGGCTGCCCAGCCGCGCCTCGGGCAGGTCGGTGATGTCGACGGTGAGCATGTCCATCGACACGCGGCCGATCAGGCGCGTGCGGATGCCGTCGACGGCGACCGGCGTGCCGTTGGGCGCCGTGCGCGGGTAACCGTCGGCGTAGCCCATCGCGACGAGGCCGACGCGCGTCGGGCGCTCGGCGTGGAAGCGTGCGCCGTAGCCGAGCGGTGCGCCGGCGGGAATCTCGCGGATCGCCATGATCGCGCTTTCGAGCGTCATCACCGGGCGCAGCCCGTTCGGTTCGCCCGGCATGGGATCGGCGCCGTACAGCAGGATGCCCGGGCGCGCCCAGTCGCGGTGCGCATCGGGCCAGCCGAGGATCGCGCCCGAGTTGGCGAGGCTGCGGGGGCCCGGCAGGTCGCGCGTCGCGGCGTCGAAGGCGGCGACCTGCTCGGAGGTCGCGAGCACGTGCGGTTCGTCGGCGCGCGCGAAGTGGGTCATCAGCGTGATGCTGCCGACGCGGCCGTTGTCCTTGAGGCGCTGCCACGCGGCGCGCAACTCGTGCGGCAGGAAGCCGGCGCGGTTCATGCCGCTGTTGACCTTGAGCCACACGTCGAGCGGCAGCGCCGGCTTCGCGTGGTCGATGATGCGGATCTGCTCGGCGTGGTGCACGACCATCCACAGGTCGTGGCGCACGACGGCGTCGAGTTCGTCGGCGTCGAAGATGCCTTCGAGCAGCAGGATGGGCTGCTCGATGCCGGCCTCGCGCAGTTCCAGCGCTTCCTCGAGGAAGGCAACGGCGAAACCGTCGACTTCGGGGGCGAGGGCGCGTGCGCATTCGACGGCGCCGTGGCCGTAGGCGTTGGCCTTGACGACGGCGAGGGCCCGGCCGCCGTGGCGGCCGCGTGCGAGGTGGTAGTTGTGACGCAGGGCGTCGAGATCGATCAGGGCGCGGGCGGGTCTCATGCGACGGGAGAGAGATTAAGGCCTTGGGAGCGGGAAGCCGCTACTTTGCCATAACGCGCGAGTCCCAGATCGCGATGACGGATCGCCGGCTGTTTGCCGGTGACCAGATCGGCGACGAGCTGCCCCGAACCGCAGGCCATCGTCCAGCCCAGGGTGCCGTGGCCGGTGTTGAGGTAGAGCTGCGGATAGGCGGTTTCGCCGACGATCGGGGTGCCGTCCGGCGTCATCGGGCGCAGGCCGGTCCAGAATTCCGCGGCGGGCAGGTCGCCGCCGCCGGGGAAGAGGTCGCCGACGACCATTTCCAGCGTCGCGCGGCGGCGCGGGTTGAGCGAGAGGTCGAAGCCGGCGAGCTCGGCCATGCCGCCGACGCGGATGCGGTCGTCGAAGCGGGTGATCGCGATCTTGTAGGTCTCGTCGAGCACGGTCGACACCGGCGCCTTCGCGGCGTCGACGAGCGGCACCGTGAGCGAGTAGCCCTTCAGCGGATACACGGGCAGGTCGAGGCCCAGCGGCTTCAGCATCTGGCGCGAATAGCTGCCGAGCGCGAGCACGTAGTGGTCGGCTGCGAGCACTTCGTCGCCGACCTGCACGCCGATGACGTCGCCGCCGCCCGTCAGCACTTCGCGGATGTCCTGACCGAAGCGGAACTCAACGCCCAGTTCGCGCGCCTTCGCGGCGAGCCGCGTGGTGAACAGCTGGCAGTCGCCGGTCTCGTCGTTGGGCAGGCGCAATCCCCCGGCGAGCTTGTCGCGCACTGCGGCGAGCGCCGGCTCGGCGCCGGCGAGCGCGTCGCGGTCGAGCACTTCGAAGGGCACGCCGCATTCCTGCAGCACCTCGATGTCGCGCGCCGCGGCGTCGACCTGGGCCTGGCTGCGGAAGAGCTGCAGCGTGCCGCGCGTGCGTTCCTCGTAGCGGATGCCGGTGTCGGCGCGCAGCTCGCGCAGCACGTCGCGGCTGTACTCGGACAGGCGCATCATGCGTTCCTTGTTCACGGCGTAGCGGCTCGCGGTGCAGTTCCTCAGCATCTCGGCCATCCAGCGCAGCTGGTAGAGGCTGCCGTCGGCGCGGAGCGCGAGCGGCGCGTGGCGCTGGAACAGCCACTTGATCGCCTTCAGCGGGATGCCCGGCGCGGCCCACGGGGTCGAGTAGCCGGGCGAGACCTGGCCGGCGTTGGCGTAGCTGGTCTCGAGCGCCGGGGCGGGCTGGCGGTCGATGACCGTGACCTCGGCGCCGCTGCGGGCGAGGTAGTAGGCGGTGGTGGTGCCGACGACGCCGCTGCCGAGGACGAGAACGCGCATGACTGTCTCCATGACTTTCGATTCATTGAATATCTCCAGTCTAGTGATCATTTCTCAGTGAAATTCACTT
The DNA here is from genome assembly GCF_003628555.1 of Azoarcus sp. DN11. NCBI lineage: Bacteria > Pseudomonadati > Pseudomonadota > Betaproteobacteria > Rhodocyclales > Zoogloeaceae > Azoarcus > Azoarcus sp. DN11. The sequence continues at coordinate 356,272 of NZ_CP021731.1, forward strand.
AAGTTGATGCGCTTGTAAGTGAATTTATGTATGTTTGGGCAGTGATTTCCTTCGGGACAGTGAAATGCGCGAACTCGACCGCATCGACCGCAAGATCCTCGATCTGCTGCAGAAGGACGGCCGGATTTCGATGACCGATCTGGCGGCGAAGATCGGCCTGTCGGCGACCCCGTGCACGGAGCGCGTGCGGCGGCTGGAGCGCGAGGGGGTCATCACCGGCTACCACGCGCACGTGAATCCGCACGCGCTGGGCAAGAACCTGCTGGTGTTCGTCGAGATCAAGCTGTCGGCGAAGTCCGGCGAGGTCTTCGACCGGGTGAAAAGGGAGCTGAGCTTCGTGCCCGAGGTGATGGAGTGCCACCTCGTGTCGGGCGACTTCGACTATCTCGTGAAGGCGCGCATCACCGAGATGGGCGAGTACCGGCGCCTGCTCGGCAACATCCTGCTCAAGCTGCCGTCGGCGGCGGAGTCGCGCAGCTACGTCGTGATGGAGGAGCTGAAGGAGACGCTGTACATCCCCGCCGAATGAGCCTCAGATGAGGCCGGGGATGTCGGGGCGGAACAGCGAGTCGGCGAGCGGGGTGTCGAACTCGACCGTCTCGATCTCCGAGCGGCCGATGTAGCGGCCCATCGCGTAGTGGTGCTCGACGGCGGGGTAGAGCCGGCCGTCGACGCTGCGGAAATCCTCGTAGACGGTGCCGAACACCATCTCGCCGCCGCCCGGGTGGGTGAGGATGCCGTGCGAACGCAGGATGCGTCCGGACTCCGGTTCGACTTCGGCGACGACGCGCAGGGTGTCGCCGAGCGGCATTTCGATGAAATGCAGGCGCATGTCGCCGATGAGGTGCTCGCCGCCGTCGCGCAGCCGGTCGCGCGCCGCGAACAGGTTCCACGGTAGCGCGATGCGTGCCGCCTGCAGGATCAGCGCGCCGCGAAAGGCCTCGCCCATCGGCTTGCTGCGCTGCCACGCGACGGGGCCGTCGACGATGCGGGTCTCGACACCCGTGGCGTAACGGATCTCGATGCGGAAGCGCTCGGCGCCGCGATAGGCACGCAGCAGGGAGCCTTCGCCGCGGCTGAACGAGATCGTCCGCCCGCGCTGCAGGATCGAACTCGGCAGCGTCGTCGTGCCGTAGGCGCGTTCGATGCGCTCGAGCAGCGGCCCGAGGTCGGCCGCCCCCGCCGCACCGGCGCAGGCGAGCAGCGCCGCGGCGAGCAACAGGCGCAGCCAGCGTGGCGGGGCGGGCGTGCCGCGCATCGCGCTATTCCTTTTTCCAGCGGTCGTGGCCGATGAATTCCTCCCAGTCGATGAAGCCGTCGTGGTTCTTGTCGAGCCGGTCGAAATTCTCGCTCAGGTAGGGGTGGCTGCTGACCTCCTCGCGCGAAAGTTTTCCGTCCTTGTTCGTGTCGATGCTGTCGAAGCGTTCGATGGCCTTCTGGCGTGCGGCGCGACCGACTTCGCCGAGGTGGTCTTCGCGGTCGAGCGAGGGGATGCGCGACTGGGCCGTCGCGGCCAGGGGAGTCGCTAGCGCGAGCACGAGCAGGGTGGCGGCGAGGGAGTGTGCTGGGGAATTCATGGTTGCCTTGATGCTGGAGCGGAAACGCCGGTGCGCTGCGGATGCCGGGTGTCGAAAGGGATATTCCGCCAAATCCCGGGCGCTGGCAAATCGCAAACGGGCGAATCTCCCCGTCCACGCGGATCCGGGTGTTCCAGCCTGTAGCAACTGTGCCGCCGGGTGTTTGCCCGCTGTGTCAAAGCGGATCACTTCTGTGCGTCGATCTGTGAGTAATGCGCAGAGAAAATCGCTAAAACTGGCGTCAACGTGCAGTAATCCGGACTTGGCCCGGAGTTTGCGAAACCCGCCCGGGCACGCCGCCTGGCGTGGCTGCGCGCACCACATGCCGCCCTTCGGGGCAGGGACACGGGTGCGGAACGCAAACAAACAGGCATCAAAACCAAAGGCCAAGGAGGAAAAAATGAGGATTCGTGCGAAATCGGCGGTGTTGGGGCGAGCCGTGCTCGCCGGTGCGCTGTGCGCGCTCGGGCTGGGGCAGGCGCAGGCGGTGAGCTTCACGCAGGGCGACTCGACGGTCGACATCAACGGCACGATCAACGGCTTCTACTCGAACCGCACGGCCGAGGTCGGCGGCGTGAAGACGACGAACTCGGCGCTGACCAATGGCCTGCTGCCGGGCTGGATCAACTTCGTGTTCACGACCAAGGTCGAGGGTCTGGACATCAAGGCGCACGTCGGCTTCGCGCCGGGCATCAACGACAAGTCGAGCGTCGTCGGCCTGCCGACCAACCCGGGCTGCGGCGGCGCGACCGGCTGCGACAGCCCGTTCTCGCAGATCGACACGCGCAACCTGTACTTCCAGTTCGGCGCGCCCGACTGGGGCACGATCAAGCTCGGCCGCGATATCGGTCTCTTCGGCCAGAAGATCATCCTCTCGGACATGACGCTGCTGGGTCTGGGCGGCAACACCTTCGCCGCGACGCCGTTCAACACCACCTTCGGCATGATCGGCCACGGCTACATGTACACGGGTTTCCAGCCGCAGATCACCTACACGACGCCGACGCTGGGCGGCTTTTCGGCGTCGGCCGGCATCTTCGATCCGAACAGGTTTGCCGGCAGGGAGACCAAGGATCCGGGCGTCCAGGCGATGCTGAACTATGACTGGAAGGCGGGTGCGAGCACGAGCGGTTCGCTGTGGGCGGGCCTCATCAGCCAGGGCACGAGCGGCGCGGGCAGCTTCGACGCGCGCGGCTACGAGCTCGGCGGGAAGGTCGGCTTCGGCAACTTCGAGGCGGTGGCCTATGGCTTCGACGCGAGGGGGCTGGGCCTGTCGACGGTCGGCGCGCTGTTCTTCTCGCCCTTCGAGAAGACCAAGGGCAAGGGCTACTTCGTGCAGGGCACGTACAAGTTCGGCAAGACCAAGGTGGGCCTGAACTACGGCGAGAACCGCGACAGCGACGGCCTGCTGACCGACACGAACAAGTTCCGCTCCGCGACCCTGGGCGTGTATCACAGCCTGAACAAGTACATCACGCTGGTGGCCGAGTACAACCGCGAGAAGGGCACGGGCGCGGATGTGTTCCCGGGCGACCTGAAGACCCGCACGATCTCGCTGGGCGGCATCCTGTTCTTCTGATTGGCGTTGCGACATCGCCGGCGGCCCGTGGCAGGGGTCGCCGGCGCCGGCACCGCGGGAAATGATTCGTTGCAGCCACAGGCCTGAGCCGCTTGCGGCGACTGCGCAAAACTCGGGGCGGACCGCTCAGTCTACTCTGCTGACGTTGCGGTAAGATTGCGCACCTTCCGGTGCGATGCCGCCGTCCGGAAGCCCGCCGGAGTTGTCCTGTCAATGCGCGTTAGAAAACTGCTCAAACCTCTGGCGATCCTCGTCGGCTGCCTGCTGTATGCCGTCCCCGACTGGCTGACCGACGAGTTCGGTTCGGTGACGATCGATCAGGTGCTCTATCACCTGCGTTTCGGCACCGAAGGCCTGATGACCAGCGATCCCGAGCTGACGCGCCGCTTCCTGTGGCGTGCGGTGGCCTTGCCCGTCGTGCTGGCGCTGGTGCTGTGGGGGCTGGACGAGTGGGTGAACCACCTGCGCGCGCATCCCGACAAGTGGCCGGTGCCCTGGCTGCGGCGCGGCTGGTACTGGCTGCGCGTGGGCATGCGCCGCGTCGGGCGCGTGCTGGTGCGCATGACGCGGCACGGGGCGTCGCGCGCGATCCCGCTGATCGTGCTCGGGGCCGGCGTCGCCTATTTCATCGACAGCTTCTCGCTGGCGCGCTACGTGCGGGCCTACTTCGGCGAGGACTATTTCGCGGGTTCCTACGTCGATCCGGTGCGCGTGTCGATCAAACGCGGCAAGGAGCAGCCAAAGAACCTCGTGCTGATCTACGTCGAGAGCCTCGAGAACACCTATTCCGACCCCGCCCTGTTCGGGCACGACCTGCTGCACCGGCTCAACGCCTACAAGGGCAAGCCGCGCGTGGTGTCGTTCGACAACTACCACGAGATGCGCGGCGCGCACTTCACGATCGCCGGCATCGTGTCGACGCAGTGCGGGCTGCCGCTGAAGTCGGTGGCGCTGTTCGGCGGCAATGCGCAGGGCGAGCAGATCGAAAGCTACCTGCCGCGCGCGCGCTGCCTCGGTGACATCCTCGCGAGCAACGGCTACACCAACGTCTTCCTCAACGGCTCCAGCCTCGCCTTCGCCGGGGTCGGCAAGTTCTTCAAGGATCACCATTACAACAAGGTGATGGGGCGCGAGGAGTGGGTGAACGAGGGTGCGCGGCCCGAGCTGATGAGCGGATGGGGGCTGTACGACGACGACCTCTTCCGCAATGCGCGCGGCGAGCTCGACCGGCTGATGAAGACGAAGAAGCCCTTCAACCTGACGATCCTGACGATCGACACGCACCACCCCTACGGCCACCTGTCGGCGACCTGCGAGCGGCAGGGCTATGCGGATTTCGAGGGCATCGTCGAATGCACCGCCGGGCAGGTCGCGGACTTCATCGAGTACATCAACGCCAAGGGCTGGTCGGACCGCATCGCGATCCTCGTGCAGGGCGACCATCTCGCGATGGGCAACACCTCGTACGACAAGCTCGTGAAGAATCCGAACCGGCGCGTGTACAACCTGCTGATCGGCGCCGACAAGAAGCTCGTGAAGAACACCGACGAGGTCACGCACTTCGACATGCTGCCGACGATGCTGCGAGCGCTCGGCTTCGACGTCGAGGGCGAGCGGGCCGGGCTCGGCTACGCGGCGATCGGTCCGGCCGTCGTGCCGCGGCCGGCGGACCGCATCGCCCGGATGACCGAGCAGCTGATGAACTACAGCGCGACCTACCGGGCGCTGTGGGAGCTGCCCACCACGCAGCCCGCTCAGGCCGGCGGGACGCCCGAAGGCGTCGTGGTGACGCCGGTGCCGGTGCCGCCGCGCGCGGCGGTGCAGCGCGACATCGTGCGCGAGCGCTGAGGCGCCCGGGGGCAGCGCGCGTCCTGCGGGCGGTTCACCTCGAGTCCACGTGCACCGCGAGCCAGATGGTCGCCGGCCCGGTCGATTCGACGCGGTGGCGGCGATGCGGCGCGATCGTCGTCCAGTCGCCCGCTGACAGCGCCCGGCGCTCGCCGTCTTCGAACGCGAGTGTCGCCTCGCCCTGGATGACGATCACCCATTCCGTCTGCGCCTGGTCGTGCCAGAAGCCCGCGGGGCTCGCGTGGCCGTGCGAGACGATGCGCTCGATGCGCGTGCCGGGGCGTTCGAGCAGCGTATCGAAGGCTTCGTCGCCGCCGGGCGGCGGCAGGTCGGCGAACAGGTTCCCTTGCGTGGGCATGGCGGCGGCTCCGTGGGCGTGGGGGCCAGCATAGCGGTGATCGGGACGAATGGGGCCGGAGTGGGGCAAACGCCCGACTTGGGTGGGTGAAGACACCCTGCCGGCTCGAACGGTGCAACGGCGGTACGCCGGCGTCCACCTTTAAATCGATGAAACATGTTGAAAATCAATTCGTTGCACATTTCCGTGCAACACCTGCGGCATTGGCATCGGATGTGCTACATGCTGTCCAGGCGGGAAAATTTCCCACTGACCCATCAAGGACACCCTCAACCCCTTGCTCGGCAGTGCCGCGGATGACGCGCCGAATTGCTCAGGAGACGAAAATGGAAAGCAATCTGAAAAAGCTGCGACTGCACGTGCTGGTCCTCGCCGTTCTCGGCAGTGTCGCCGCAGGAGGCGCAGTTGCCCAGGTCGTGAGCGACGATCTCACCGCTGACGGGGTCAAGCTGCGTGGCGACGGCACGATGGACGACATGCAACCGGCCGGCGCCGTCGGCGGAGTCGATCTGCGTGGTGACGGCACCGTCGATGATACCCAGCCGGCGGGCGTTGCAGCGGGTGTGAAACTGCGCGGTGACGGTTCCGTCGATGACACGCAGCCGGGCGCGGCGGGCGCGGGTGTGAAGCTGCGGGGCAATGGCACCGTGGACGACCACCAGCCGCCGGGCGTTGCACTCGGCGTGAAGCTGCGCGGCGACGGCAGCGTCGATGACAATTTCGGATCGGTTGTCCGCGAGGTGGCGCGTGAGATGCGGGGGGGCCGGACGGATCGCCCGGAAAGAGCCGAGCGCGCCGAACGCCCGGAACGGGTCGAGCGTCCCGAAAAAGTCGAGCGCGCGGAGCGCCCGGAACGGGTCGAGCGTCCCGAAAAAGTCGAGCGCGCGGAGCGCCCGGAACGGGTCGAGCGTCCTGAAAAAATCGAGCGTGCGGAACGCCCGGAACGGGTCGAGCGTCCCGAAAAAGTCGAGCGCGCGGAGCGCCCGGAACGGGTCGAGCGCGCGGAGCGGGTCGAACGCGTCGAACGGCCCGAGCGGCCCGAGCGGGTCGAGCGGGTCGAGCGGGTCGAGCGGGTCGAGCGGGTCGAGCGGCCCGAGCGCGTGGAACGGGTTGAACGCGTGGAGCGCCCTGAGCGGGCGGAACGCGTCGAACGTCCGGAACGCATCGAACGTCCGGAGAGCGGCGAGCGTCGCGGCTGAGTTTGCGCAAGTCCCCGGCGCCGGCGGCACGCACCGCCGGCGCTGCGTGCAGAGGCTCCGCTTCGGCTCGCGCCTGTTGTTGGCACCCCGCGCGCCCTGAGCGAATTCTCGCAGTCCCGCGCTTCGCCGTGAGCGGGCCGCTGCGGTCGTCTATGTGGCTTTACGCGGGTGACCGCGAGTTCCCGCGAATTTCCCGGTGTGTCGAACCGGCGCCTCCCGTTCGAGGCGACACGCCTCGAGTTCGTCGTCGTGCGCGCTTCCGCGGGAGTCATCGTCAGGCTCGTCGATGTCGAATCCCGCCAGATCATCCGGCAGTATTCGCTTTCCCAGTTGTCCGACTACGTTGTTTCGGGTAGTGCCGGCTCCGGGAGGCTACTTTATGATACGGCGTGACCGTAAAAGAATGTAACTGCGTCGCCTCGCGGAGGCATGCCCGGGAGAGGCTTGCCAAAACACGGCCGCGGCCATGCAGGACGCCACAACAATGAGAATGAGTCCGACATGAATTCGAGGCCGGTTGCCCGGATGCACGTCCGTCTGCTGCTGCTGGTCCTCGCGGCGGTCCTGCCTTCGATTGCGATCATCGTCGATATGGGCGTGGAGCAGCGCCGCGGGGCGATGGCGGCCTCGGAACGGCTCGCACTGTCCACGGCGCGCCAACTGGCGACGCGCCAGCGGGACATGATTTCCTATGCGCACGAGGCGCTGCAGGGGCTGGCAGACGCACCCGAAATCCGGGGCCTGCACTCGACGCGCGACTGCAGCCGCTGGCTTGCGCGCGTGGCGACGCTGGGCAAACTCTATTCCGATCTCTTCGTCTTCGATCGCGGCGGGGACGTCCTTTGCAGTGCCAAGCCTTACGGTGACCGCATCAACGTGGCGGATCGCGCCTACTTTCGCCGCGCGGTCGAGCGGCGCGACTTCGCCATCGGCGACTTCAACCTCAGCCGGGCGAGCGGTAAGCCGATCGTGGTGTTCGCGAACCCGGTGTTCGACGAGCGCAACGAAATCTCCGCGGTCGTGGCGCTCGCGGCGGAGCCGCCGGCATTCGGGGCGCTGCTGCGCGAATTGCTGCTGCCGGACGATTCGGTGGTGACGGTCCTCGACAGCCAGGGCGTGATCCTCGCCCGCCTGCCGGATCCGGATGCGCTGGTGGGGCGCACGATCCCGGAACTGACCGCGTTCAAGGCCGCCACGGTCGATGCCAGCGAAGTGGTGACCGAAGCCGTTTGGCTCGACCGGATCCCGCGCGTGACGGCCATCGTGCCGGTACTCAGCACCTACGGTGACCTGTACGTGCGTGTGGGCATTCCCACCGCGATGGCGCAGGCGAACGCCGCGGCGGTCGCCCGGCACAATCTGCTGCTTGTCGCGGCGGCGGCGGGACTGTTGCTGGTGGTCGGCTGGGCCGCGGCGCAGCGCCTGGTGCTGCGGCGGGTGCGCGATCTCGCGGACACGGCCCGACGCATCGGCACGGGGGACCTTCAGGCCCGCTGCACCCTGCCGCCGGACGGCGGCGAGCTGGGAGAACTCGCGCGGGCGCAGAACGACATGGCGGAGCGCATCGAGCATGCGATGACGCGACTGCAAACGGCCGCGGAGGAAATCCGGCTGCGCAACCGCGCCATCGATGCGAGCCGCAACGGCCTGGTGATCTACCGCTATGCTTCCCCGGCCGGTATCGTCAGTGCAAATCCGGCGCTGCTCGCACTGCTCGCGATCACGCCCGCGGAGCTCGGCGCGGCCGATCTGGCCGCTCTCGGGCAGCGGGGTTTCGATGCCGGCGGCTGGGAACAGCTGGAGGCGCTGCTGGTGGCGCGGCGCGAGGGCGAGGTCGGGCTGCGCCTGACGCGCGCGGCGGAGGACGTCGTGTGGCTCGACGCCGGCGTGACCCTGGTTGTGAGTGCGGGCGGGGAGGCCGATCACGCAGTCGTCGAATTCCGCGACGTCACGGAGCGCCACCGCTATGAAGAGCAGCTCGCCCATCAGGCCAATTACGATACGCTGACCGGCCTGCCCAACCGCAACCTGCTGGTGGACCGCCTGCAGCAGGTGCTTTCCCCTGCGCCGCGCACTGGCGGCGGCTTTGTCCTGTGGCTCGACATCGACCGCTTCAAGGTCGTGCATGACAGCGTTGGCCGCCGGGCTGCGGACGCGGCGCTGGTTGACCTCGCCCGCCGCGTGGCCGACGCGGCGCCGGAGGGCGCGACCGTCGCGCGCGTGGCGGGGGACGAGTTCGTGCTGATCGCCGACGAGCTGCCGGGCCTGCAGGCGCTGGTGTCGCTCGCCAATCGCCTGCTCGAGGCCGTGCGACAGCCGCTCGTGGTCGGCGGCGAAGTGCAGCGGTTCACTGCCAGCATCGGCGTGGCCGAGCGTGGCGCAGCCGGCCAGGCGGCGGATGCGTTGCTGCGCAACGCCCGCGTGGCGATGAACCGCGCCAAGGAGATGGGGCGCGATACCTTCTGCTTCTACGATGCGGACATGAACGCCCGGGCGGCGCCGAGACTGCGGCTCGAACTCGAGCTGCGGCGCGCGATCGAGCGGCAGGAACTCCATCTGGTGTACCAGCCCGAGGTCGACCTCCTGACCGGCGCGGTGGTCGGCTGCGAAGCCTTGTGCCGCTGGCACCACGGGGAACTCGGGCTGGTGCCGCCGGCGGAGTTCATTCCCGTCGCCGAGGACAGCGGGCTGATCCTGCCGATCGGGCGCTGGGTGCTCGAGACTGCGTGTGCGCAGATGCGCGCCTGGGTCGATGCCGGGATCACGTGCCCGCGCGTGGCGGTCAATGTGGCGCCGCTGCAGTTTCTGCGCGATGACCTGGTGGCCGAAGTGCTGGCCCTGCTGTCGCGCTATCGCCTCGACGCGAATGCGCTGATGCTGGAGATCACCGAAAGCACGTTGATGCGCGACCCCGGGCGTGCCGTCGCGGTGATGAAGGGGCTCAAGGCCATCGGCGTGCGGCTGGCCATCGACGACTTCGGTACGGGCTTTTCGTCGCTCAGTGCGCTCAAGCACTTCCCGATCGATTACCTGAAGATCGATCGCGCCTTCATCACCGATCTGACGACCAACGCGAGCGATGCCGCGATCGCGGTCTCCATCATCGCGCTCGCGCGCAGCCTCAACCTGCGCGTGATCGCCGAAGGGGTCGAGAACGAAGGGCAGCTGCTGTACCTGCGCGGCCGCGGCTGCGACGAGATGCAGGGCTGCCACTTCTCGCCGCCGATCGCCCCCGAGGCCTTCGCGGACATGCTGTCCGGCGGGAAGAGGCTGGTGCTGCCGGTTCAGAAGGACCTTCCCGCGCGCACCCTGCTGCTCGTCGACGACGAGCCGTCGATCCAGTCGGCCGTGCGCCGCATCCTGCGCCGGGAAGGGTACACGCTGCTGTTTGCCGGCAGTGCCGCCGAGGCGCTGGATCTGCTCGCGCGGCATGCGGTGGGTGTGGTGATCTCCGACTTCCGCATGCCGGGCATGGACGGCGTACAGTTTCTCGACAAGGTGCGGGCGCTCTATCCGCAGACCACCCGCATGATCCTGTCGGGTTATGCCGATATCGCCATGATCACCAGCGCGATCAATCGCGGGGCGATTTTCCGCTTCCTGCACAAGCCGTGGGACGACCGCGAACTGTTGGAGGCGGTGCGCGACGCGTTCGAGCATTTCGAGCTCCAGGTGCTTGCAGCGGCGGCCTGAGGCTTGGCTGGGGGAAAATCCCCTTCGGTTTGGCAAGCTGCTGTTAAAATCCCGTTGTCCTGACTTGGGAGGGTTCATCCGTGATGTGCGGGCAAGATGCTGGCAACCTCGACGGGGCCGTCGCGGCGGGCCTGGGGACAGCGTCACCCGGAGCCGCAGGGGACGACCCGAGCGGGCGCATCTTCGATGCGATCGGCCTGCGCCGGCGCGCGGGCGACGAGGCACGGTTGAGCGGCTGGCTGCAGCCGCGGCTGCGTGAGCTGCGCCTGTCCTCCGCCGGGGGCTATGCGGACCTCATAGAAACGGCAGGCGCCGCGAGCCGGCGCGAGCGCGAACGGCTGATGGAGCACTTTTCCACCGGCGAAACCTATTTCTTCCGCGACCAGGGCCTGTTCGGGCTGCTTGCGGCCCGTGTCCTGCCCGAACTCGTCGCGCGCCGTTCGGCGCAGCGCACGCTGCGGCTGTGGAGTGCGGGCTGCGCGAGCGGGGAGGAGGCCTATACGCTGGCGATGCTGATCGACGAGATGGCGCCGGAACTGGCCGACTGGGACGTGCGGATCCGCGGAACCGACATCAATGGCGACGCGATTGCCCGTGCGCATCGCGGGCGGTACGGCGAATGGTCCTTCCGTGCGCTGGATGGGCTGCGCAGGGCACGCTATTTCCACCGACGCGGGCGCGAATGGCAGATTGACGCGCGCCTGCAGGCGATGGTCGATTTCGAGCGAAGCGACCTGCTGCAGGACGACGCCGGCGAGGCCGGCGGGTTCGACCTGATCCTGTGCCGAAACGTGTTCATCTATCTGACTTCGCCCGCGGTGACGCGCATCGCGGATAAGCTGGCGGCGGCCCTGTCGGAGGGCGGCTATTTCGTTCCGGGGCACGGCGAACTGCTGGGCTGCGTCCCGCCCGGGCTGGAGGCGCTCACCTATCCCGACGCGACCGCGTATCGCAGGGCGGCGGCGCCCGAACGGCCGCTGCCGCCCGGGTCGCCATCGGTGCCATCTTCCGCGCCCACCGGCTTGCCACGAACGCTGCCGGCGGCGAGCCTGGGCGGCCGGCGCTCCGCCCGGCAGCGCAAAGTCGAGCCCAGACCGAAACCCGAGGCGATGCCGGCGGCCGGGGCGGACGAGATGCTGGCGCAGGCCTGGCGTGCCGCCGACCGCGGCTCGGCGCAGACGGCGCTGGCTGCCTGCGAGCAAGTGCTTGCCGTTTCACCCCTCGATCCGCGCCCGTATTTCCTGCTCGCGAAGCTGGCCGAGGAGCGGCGCGCGAGCGACGAGGCGCAGACCCTGCTGCGCAAGGTGCTCTACCTCGATCCGGGTTTCGTCGCCGCACATCTCGAACTGGCCGATCTGTGCACACGCTCGGGCGACGTCCGGCGCGCGCGGCAACTGCGTGCGCAGGCGCTGCGCGAACTGGAAAAGATGCCGTCGGAGGCGCTCCTGCCCGTGCCGCCGCATGCCACCGTCGGCAGCCTGCTGCGCGAGCTCAGGGCCGTCACGGGTGGCGCGCCTGGTGGGCCGGAGGAGGCGCTGGATGGCTAGCCTGCATCTCATCTTCTCGCACCGGGGGGTGCGCTACGCGCTGGATGCCGCGCTGGTGCAGGAGATCGTGTGGCTGCCCGGACTGTCTTCGGTGGCCGAGGCGTCGACGCGGGTGATCGGGGCATTCAACCTGCGCGGGCACGTGATTCCCGTAATCGACCTGGCCCTGTGTTTCGGACGGGGGCGGTCGGCTCTGCAGGTCGGCGACGCGGTGGTCGTGCTGGCTGTCGATGGCGAGCGCTTCGGGATTCTTGCCGGCGCGGTGCTCGATGCGGTGACGATCGCTGCCGACGACGTCGAGGACGTGCGCGACCACGACCACCTGCTGGGCAACGCGGCGCCACTGCTGTCCGGTGTCGCCATGAGCGGCGCGGACCTCGCGATGGTGCTCGACGCCCGTGCGTTGCTTGCCGACGCCGCGACGGCCGCAGCGCTGGAACCGCCTTCCGCCGGCGCTGCGCCGGACGGCATGGCGTGCGCGGATCCGGCCGCCGGGATCTTTCGCACGCGTGCCGACAGGATGGCCCGTCCGCCGGACGCGCCGGACGCTGCCGGCAGTGCGCCGTTCGTGCTGGTCGGCCTCGATGGCGGGCTCTTCGGCATTCCGGCGGGGGTGGTGCGCGAGATCGTGCACCTGCGCGGCGTCAGGCCGGTGCCATGCTGTCCGGCGCACATTCTCGGCAGCATGAATCTGCGGAGCGAAATCTTGACCGTGGTCGACCTGCGCCCGGCTCTCGGTCTGCCGGCGCGGCAGCCGCTCGCGGCGGTCGTCGTCGTTCGGGTCGGCGCCCTGGTGGTCGGGCTCGCCGTCGGCGAGGTGCATGATGTCGTCGCGGCCGGCGCGCAGGCGGCGCCAGCGCAGGGCGAATACGACCTGCCATTCTGCCGCGGCCCCATGCGCGCGGACGAACGGATTTTCAGCATGATGGATATCGAGGCCATGCTTGCGTCGCGCGTGCTCCACGTCGCGGACGGGCCCGGCCGGGACAGACCGGAGCCACGCAACGCGGCTCCAGACGCAGGGGAGCAATCATGATCGGCACAATGAATCTGCGGCAACGCATCCTGGCGGGCTATGTGGCGCCGCTCCTCCTGATGATCGGCGTCGCGCTCGCCGTGTTCCTGCAGACCCAGCGCCTGCAGGCCCTGTCGGCGGACGCGGTCGAGGCGGGCCATGTCGTCGCGCTCGCGCAGGAGGTGCATGTGGGGCTGGCGCAATACCAGCGCGACATGCGCGGCTTCCTGCTCGGACTGGACCGCGCCCTGCTGGAGTCTGCGGCCAGGAACATCGCACGCACGAACGGGAACCTCGAATCGCTGACGACGCTCGTGAGGGGCGAGGAACAGCGTGTGCTGCTGGCCAGCCTGTCGAAGACCGTCGCGGAGATCGCCCGCGTCGGCGGCAAGTACCGCGAACTGACCGAGGGCGGCGGTGCGGCGAAGGCGGTGGAGTTCTACCGCCAGTCGAATCTCAACGATCTCGGCGCCCGCGTCGATGGCCTGATCGACCAGATCGAGGCGCACGAACGGGAAATACTGACGCAGCGGGACGCCGAGCGCACCAGTGCCGCGAACAGCCTGGTCTCGGTCGCGCTGGGCGCCACGCTGGCCGCGATCCTGCTGGCAGTCGGCATCGGTCGCGCGCTGGCGGCGCGCAGCACGCGCACGATCAGCGAATCGGTGGCACGGATGGGCACCGCGTCGACCGAGATGGCGGCGACCGTGGACGAGCATGAACGCACGGTCACGCAGCAGGTGGCGGCGGTCAGCGAGGTGTCTGCGACGGTGGAGGAACTGGGGATGTCGGCCCGCCAGTCGGCGAGTCAGGCCGAATCGTCCGCCGCGGCCGCGCTGGAGGCGCTGGAACTCGCCCGCCACGGCACCCGTGCGGCGGACGAGGCCGCCCAGAGCACTGCGGGCATGAAGGAGAAGATCGACTCGCTGGCCCATCGCATCCTCCGCCTGTCGGAGCAGGCGGGGCAGATCGGCGGCATCGCCAAACTGGTCGGCGAGCTCGCGAGCGAGACGAACATGCTGGCGCTCAACGCGGCGGTGGAGGCCGCGCGCGCAGGCGAGCAGGGCAAGGGCTTTGCCGTGGTCGCCAGCGAGATCCGCAAGCTCGCGGTACAGAGCAAGAAATCCGCCGAGCGCGCCGATGCGCTGGTCACCGAGATCCAGAATGCGACCAACAGCGCGGTGATGGTGACCGAGGACGGCTCGCGCAGCGCCGACGAGGTCATGGCGGCGGGCAGCCGTGTCGCGGAGGCCTTCGATGCGATCGCCGGAGCGGCCAACAACGTCTCGGAGAATGCGCAGCAGGTGATGCTCAACAGCAAGCAGCAGGCGGCTGCCCTGAGCCAGGTGACCGACGCGATGCAGAGCCTCGCTGCCGGCTCGCGCCAGATGGCGGCGGGCACCGAGCAGACGAAGGCGGGCATCGAGAACCTGAAGCTGGCCGCGCACGGGCTGCAGGCGATGGTGTGACGGTGGCGACGACGCGGAGCCGCGCGCCATGATTGCGGACGAACGCCTGCAGGATCTGTTCAGGCAGGAAAGCGGCGACTACCTGCAGCGGCTCGACGACGGGCTCTTGCGGCTGGAGCACGACGCCGGCGAGGACGCGGCCGTCGAGGCGCTGTTCCGCGACGCCCATAGCCTCAAGGGGGCGGCGCACATGCTCGGTCTGCACGCGGTCGAACTGCTCGCGCACAGCCTGGAGGACATGCTCAACGCCGCGCGCCATGATGCCGAGGCGCGTGGCCCCGAGCACGTCCGGGAAATGCTGCGGCAGCTCGGCGACATCCGCGTTGCGGTGGGCGATGCGCTCGGAGCGCAGGCGGGCGCGGCCGTGACGGCCGCGTCGCCCGGCGGGTTGCCCGCGCTCGACGCGGTGCGGGTCGACGCCCGCCGGCTCGACGCCCTGTTGAACGCATCCGGCGAGCTGGCGGCCGGATGCACGCGCACGTTGCGCAGGCTGGCCGACGTCGACGCCATCGTCGACCGGTGCGAGGACCTGCGGCGCGCGGTCGCGGGCGGACCGGGTTCTGCCGCGCCGGGCACGCTGGCGCTGCTCGAGCGCCTGGCGCCGGTCGAGGCGCTGCTCACGCGCCTGCGCGCCGCGATGGACGACGACCATGCGCAGCTGCAGCGCGTCAGCAGCGAACTCGGCGAAGGCGTCCGGGCAATCCGCCTGCTGCCGCTGGCGAACATCTTCCGCCAGTTTCCGCGCATGGTGCAGGAACTCGCGCGCAGCCAGGGCAAGGCGGTCGAACTGGTGATCGAAGGGGACGACGTCGGTGCCGACCGCCGCATCCTCGAGGAGATCCGCGACCCGCTGATGCACCTGCTGCGCAACGCGATCGACCACGGCATCGAGCCGGCGGCGGAGCGCGTGCGGGCGGGGAAACCGGTTGTCGGCCGCATCGGCCTGCGGGCGCGGCGGGGCGAGAGCACCGTCGAGATCGTCGTGGACGACGACGGGCGCGGCCTCGACGAGGAGGCAATCCGGCGGGCGGCGCTGGCGTGCGGGCTGGAGAGCGCCGCGACCCTCGCCGCGATGACGCCGGCGCAGCGGCGCGCGCTGGTGCTGCGTGCGGGCCTGACGACGGCGCACGACGTGACCGATGTCTCGGGACGCGGCATCGGACTCGATGTCGTGCGTGACGCGGTCGAACGCCTGAAAGGCTCGCTCGCGCTCGACTCGTCGCCCGGGCGTGGCCTGGTGTTCACGCTGCATCTCCCGGTGACGCTGGTCACCGCACGCATCCTGATCGTCGAGGTCGACGGCTACCCGTATGGCCTTCCGGTCGAGCACGTGCGGGGCATGCGCCGGCTTGCCGCGGCCGACGTCCTCCGGCTCGACGGGCGCGATGCGATCCTGTTCAACGAGCAGCCGGTCACGCTCGCGAAGCTCGCGGAACTGCTGGAACGGCCCGTCGCGCCGGTCGTTGCGGACGGCCGCACGGTCGTGATCCTGGAGGCGGCGGGCGGGTGCTTCGCGCTTGCGGTCGAGGCCCTGCTCGACGAGCAGGAAGTGGTGCTGAAGGCGCCGGGGAGCCTGCTCGAGCGCGTGCGCAACGTGGCCGGTGCCACGATCCTCGACAGCGGGGAGATCTGCGTCGTGCTCGATCCCCAGGATCTGTTTTTCGCGCTCCGGCATGCGGCTCCGGCCGCGCCGACGCCCGCCGCGGCGCCACAGCGGCGCAAGCGGGTGCTGCTGGCCGAGGACAGCATCACCACGCGCACGCAGGAGTGCCGCATCCTGGAGTCCGCAGGCTACGAGGTCGTCACCGCGGTCGATGGCCTCGATGCGCTGCGCAAGCTCGTGCGGGGCGAATTCGATGCGGTCGTCACCGACGTCAACATGCCCACGCTCGACGGCCTTGAACTGGCCCGGCGCATCCGCTGCGAGGCCCGGCACGCCCACCTGCCGGTCATCCTCGTGACCTCGCTCGCGTCGGATGCGGATCGGGTGCGGGGGCTGGAGGCCGGCGCGAACGCGTACATCACCAAACCCGGTTTCGACCAGAGGGAGCTCATCGAATGCCTGGAACGCCTGATCTGAGATCGTTGCCGAGGTTTCGGCCGTGAGCGGCGTCTGGCGGCCGCCGATCCGCGTGCTGCTGGTCGACGACTCGGCGGTCGCACTCGAGGTCGTCCGGCGCATGCTCGCCCCGGAACCGGCGATCCGCGTCTGCGGTACGGCGCGCGACGGCCGCGAGGCGCTGGCGCTGATCCCGCGGCTCAAGCCCGACGTCGTCTGCACCGACCTGTACATGCCGGGCATGGGCGGCCTCGAATTCACCCGCGAGCTGATGGCGGCTCATCCGCTGCCCATCCTCGTGCTGAGCGTCGCGGTGCAGCGCGAGCAGGCCCACACCATCTTCGAGATGCTCGAGGCCGGTGCCGTGGATATCGTCGCCAAGCCGCGCGACGGCCTGTCCGAAGCGTCGGCCGGGCTCGCCGCCGAGCTGGTGCGCAAGATCCGGGTGGCGGCCGGTGTCGTCGCGTTGCGCCGCCGCAACCGCGTGGCGCTCCCGGCTGCGGTCCCGCCCCGCCCGGCCGGACCGACCGGCGAACGCCCGCGCATCGTCGGCATCGCCGCGTCGACCGGCGGGCCGCAGGCGTTCGAGACCGTCCTGCGCCAGCTCCCGCGCGACTTCCCGCTGCCGGTGCTGTGCATCCAGCACATCGCCGAGGGCTTCATGGAAGGCCTGGTCCGGTGGCTGGCCAGTTCGGCGCCGATCGCGGTGCGTACCGCGCAGGACGGCAGCCTGCCGCAGCCCGCGACGGCCTATTTCGCGCCCGACGGCATGCACCTCGAGGTCGACGCGCACGGGCGCCTGCGCTGCTCGCCGCAGCTGCGCGGCCAGCCGCATCGCCCATCGGCGGATCTCGCACTCGCATCGCTCGCGCGCGTGCATGGCGGCGATGCCATCGGCGTGGTGCTCACCGGCATGGGGCGCGACGGCGCCGCCGGCCTCGCCGAGATCGCCGCGGCGGGCGGCGCGACGATCGCCCAGGACGAGGAGACCAGCGTCGTCTTCGGTATGCCCGGCGCGGCGATCCGCGACGGTGCCGCCGGGCTCGTGCTGCCGCTGGGGCAGATCGCCCCGGCATTGGTGCAGCTCGCGAGGGGCGAGGCGCCGGCCGGGGCTGGCGGAGGGTTCGTGCGATGACGGCGAACGCACCTGCCGCTCTCGGAGCGGTGCTGATCGTCGAGGACAGCCCGGTGCAGGCGGAAATGCTGCGGCGTGTCGTCGAAGGCGCCGGCTATGCGGTGCTGAGCGCCGGCGACGGTGCGACGGCGTTGACGCTGGCGCGCCAGCACCGCCCTGCGGCGGTCGTGAGCGACGTCAGCATGCCGGTCATGGACGGTTACGAGCTGTGCCGGCGCCTGCACGACGAGGAAGGGCTCGCGGGCATTCCGGTCGTCCTGCTGACTTCCCTCGCCGACACCGACGACGTCATCCGCGGCCTGAACGCGGGCGCCGATTGCTACGTCACCAAGCCCTATGACGAAGCCCTGCTGCTCGCCAGCCTGCGGGCGCAGATCGAGGCGCCGCCGTCGCCGTCGTGCGCAGGAGGGTGCCCGCCGATGCGGCTGCGCCTCGGCGACGCCGTGCACGAGGTGAGGCCGCGCGACGCGCGCCAGCTGGTCGGGCTGCTGGTGTCCACGTACGAGAGTGCGGTGCACCAGAATCGCGAGCTGCGCAGGATGCAGGAACGGCTGCTCGCTGCGAATCGCGAGCTGGAGGCCTCGAACCGCACCCTCGAGGCTGCCTATGCGGAACTGCGCGAGACCCAGTCGCGCCTCGTGCAGTCGGCCAAGATGGCCTCGCTCGGCGAGCTGGTGGCCGGGGTGGCGCACGAGATCAACAATCCGCTGGCCTTCGTGCTGAACCATCACGCGACGGTGTCGCGCGCGCTGGTGCAGGTCGAAGCGGAGGCGCGGCCGCATCTGTCGCCCGAACGTGCGCGGCTGCTGGACAAGGCGGAAGAGCGCCTCGCCGACATGGCGGGCGGGCTCGAGCGCATCCGTGACCTGGTGGTCAAGCTGCGCACCTTTTCCCGGCTCGACGCGGGCGAAATCCGCACGATCGACGTCGAGGAGGCGATCGATGCGGTGCTGACGTTGCTGCAGCACCGCATCCGCGACCGCATCCGCGTGACGCGGTGCAGCGGGCCGGCGCACGGGCTCGACTGCTACCCGGGGCCGTTCAACCAGGTCCTGATGAATCTGCTCGCCAATGCGATCGACGCGCTCGACGCCGCGGCGGGCGGCGGGGAAATCACCATCACCACCTTCCAGGACGAAGAGATGATGAGCATCGAGGTCGCCGACAACGGCAAGGGCATGTCCGAGGCCGTGCGCGAACGGATTTTCGAACCCTTCTTCACGACCAAGGGGGTCGGCGAAGGGACCGGGCTGGGCTTGTCGATCTCCTTCGGCATCGTCCGGCAGCACGGTGGCACCCTCGAGGCGTTCAGCGAGGAAGGCGCCGGCACGCGCATGGTGGTCCGCCTGCCGCTGCGGCAGACGGCGCCCCGCGCCGCGACGAACACGGGAGCACAAACATGACAGGCCCGACACCCCTTGCAGCGATGCCGGAGGCGTCGTTCGCGTATGTCAGCGAGCGTCCGGTGGTGCTGGCCGTGGACGACGAGCCGCAGATCCTTGCGGCGATCGTCGATACGCTCGAGGACGAGTGCATCGTGCACACCGCGCTGTCGGCCGAAGCGGCGATCGCCCTCATCCCCGAACTGCCGGATCTGTCGGTGCTGCTGTCGGACCAGCGCATGCCGGGCATGTGCGGCGACGCGCTGCTCGCGCAGGCGCGCGGGCTCTCGCGCGCCGCGGCCATCATGGTCACCGGCTATGCGGACCTCGATGCGGTGGTGCGCGCGGTGAACAGGGGGCGCATCTTCGGCTACATTACCAAGCCGTGGAACCAGGACCAGCTGCGCCTGATGGTGCAGTCGGCCCACGCGCATTACCGCCTGCAGCGCGAACTGCTCGCCGAGCAGCGCCTGCTGCGCGAGTTCATGGACAACAGTCCCGACCTGGTCTTCTACCAGGACGGCGGCCAGCGCTTCATCCGCGCCAACGGGCAGGCCGCGCACCTGCTGGGCAGCGACGGGCCCGAGGCGCTGATCGGGCGCACCGCTGCCGAGTTGCTCCCCGATGCCGAGTCGGCGGGACTGTGGGACCCGGCCGAACACGAGCGCGTGCTGCGCAGCGGCGAGCCGTCACGCGAGCAGTGCGTGCGCGTGCGCCTGCCCGGCAGCACGGAATGGCGCTGGTTTTCGACGACGCGCGCGCCGATCCGCAACGATCGCGACGAGGTGGTCGGCGTGGTGGGCGTCTCGCGGGACGTCACCGAGCGTCTCGGCGTGCTGGAGGCCTTGCGCCTGCGCGAGCGGGCGATCGAGGCGAGTGTGCACTCCGTTTCCATTGTCGACTGCCAGCAGCCGGATCTTCCGATCGTGTACGTGAACCCGGCTTTCGAGCGCATCACCGGCTACCGCGCGGAGGAGGCCATCGGACGCAATCCCCGTTTCCTGCATGGCGCGGACCGCGACCAGCCCGGCCTGGACGAGATCCGCGTGGCGGTCCGCGAGCGTCGCGCGGGGCATGCGGTCTTCCGCAACCATCGCAAGGACGGTCGCGTCTACTGGGCGGATCTGCACATCGCGCCGGTATGCGACGAGGCGGAGCGCTGCACCCACTTCGTCGGCATCCAGTACGACGTCACGGAACGGCTCCGCTACCAGGAAGAGCTCGAACGGCACGCCAATTTCGACAGCCTCACGGGGGTCGCGAATCGCAATCTCCTCGACGACCGTCTCGCGCAGGCGCTGGCGAATGCGAATCGCCACCAGCATTCGGTCGGGGTGCTGTCGATCGATATCGACCGCTTCGGCGGCCTCGTCGGCTCCTTCGGTCATGCGGCGGGCGACGACGTCCTGCGCCACGTCGCCGCACGGCTCGCCGCCCTGGTCCGCGAGGGCGACACCGTGGCACGCGTCGGGGTAGACGACTTCGTCGTCGTACTGGGCGATCTGGCCGGGGTCGATGCCGCCGGCGTGATCGTGCGCCGGATTCTCGACGAGATTGCCCGGCCGTTCGCCGTCGACGGCCGCGAGTTCACGGTCACGGCAAGCATGGGCGTGTGTCTCTACCCCGGCGACGGCGACAACCCGGCGGTGCTGCTGCAGCATGCCAACATCGCGCGACTCGAGGCGCGCAGCGCCGGCGGCAACCAGTACTGCTTCGATACCCCGGCGATGAACGCGGCCGTCGTGCAGCGCCAGGCACTCGAGCATGCGTTGCGCGGTGCGCTCGAACGCAGCGAGTTCGTGCTGCACTACCAGCCGCGCGTGAACCTGCGCGACGGCGCGATTGTCGGGATGGAGGCGTTGCTGCGCTGGCAGCATCCCGAACTCGGGCTGGTTCCGCCGATGGAGTTCATTCCGCTGGCCGAGGAAACCGGCCTGATCGTGCCCATCGGCGAATGGGTGATCGGCGCCACATGCCGCCAGATCCGGCGCTGGCGGGACCGCGGGCTCACGGTCCCGCCGGTCGCGATCAACCTCTCGGCCCGGCAGTTCCGTTCCGGCGGGCTGGATCGCACGATTGCCGCCGCGCTCGCAGCCACGGGGCTGGATGGCGCACAGCTCGAACTCGAGATTACCGAAAGCACGGCGATGACCGATGTCGGCGAGGCGGTTGCGGCGATGCAGAAATTCAAGGCGCTCGGCATGTCGCTGGCCCTCGACGACTTCGGCACCGGCTATTCGAGTCTCGCCTACCTGAAGCGCTTCCCCATCGACTACCTGAAGATCGACCGCGCCTTCGTGAGTGACGTGGTGACCGAGCCCGGCGATGCCGCGATCTGCATCGCGACGATCCGGCTGGCGCACAGCCTGCGGCTCCAGGTGATCGCCGAGGGGGTCGAGAACGAGGCGCAGATGGAGTACCTGCGGCGGCAAGGGTGCGACGAGATCCAGGGCTATCATTTCAGCCCGCCGGTGGAGGACGAGGCGCTCGCGGCGATGCTGGGCGAGGGCGCACGCATGGCGCTGGCGACGCCCGCCGAGGACGCCCCGCTCCCGACGCTGCTGCTGGTCGACGACGAGCCGCACGTCCTGAGTGCGCTCAAGCGGCTGCTGCGCCATGATGGCTACCGCATCCTGACCGCGGCCTCGGCGCGCGAGGGGCTCGACGTCCTGGCCCGGGAGCCGGTGCAGGTCCTGCTGTCGGACGAACGCATGCCCGGCATGAACGGCAGCGAGTTCCTGATGCGCGTGAAGGAACTGCACCCCGACACGGTGCGGATGGTGCTTTCGGGCTATGCCAACGTCGACGCCATCACGCGCGCGATCAACAACGGGGCGGTGAGCAAGTTCCTGCTCAAGCCGTGGGACGATGAGGAACTGCGCGTCACGATCCGCGAGGCGTTCGCGCGTGCAGGCGCGGGCGAGGTGGCGGAACCATGAACCGCGGACGCGGGCAGGCCGCAGCGCGGCAACTGCACGGTCTTCGGGGCGGGTGACATGGCGGACAACCGGCCGGACGGGCCGAACGCGGGGCTCGATGCCGCGCTGTATGCCGGCCTGGCGGAAATTGCCGCCGATACGTTTCCCAAGCGCTGCGCCGCGTGCGGCCGCAGTTATCGCGACGTCGATGATTACGTCGCACAGACGCAGCGCGTGGGCAGCGGCGGCAGCGGCCTCAGGCAGACGGTGGGCGACGACGGACAGGTGATCGTCGAACTGTTTCGCAACTGTGTGTGCGGTTCGACGCTGCTGGAGCTCTTCCACAACCGCCGCGATGTCGGCGAGGCGGGGCTGCGCCGCCGCGCGCGCTTCGGCGAACTGATCGAGATGCTGGTGGCGCGGGGACTCGAGCGCGAACAGGCACGCACCGAGCTGCTCAAGCTCCTGCGCGGGGAGCCGTCGGCGATCCTGACGGCGCGTCCGCCCGGCGGGGCCGGCATTCCCGAAGACGGGGAATGAGGCGGCCCACCGGGGCGCCGCGTCGGCGTTATTGACCCGGCAAGTTAATAGATCACCACCCGTTCGCCGTGAACCCGTCGAAGGGTGTTGGCAGGACTTCGACGGGGCTCGGTCCGAACGGCAGCATCCGGCTGCTGGGGCGCTTACTCGACGTGGTAGCGGCGCTGCACGACGCGGAAGCGGTTGGCGACGAAGGCGCTGTCGGCGTAGCTCGCGTTGGCCGCCGGGTTCATGCCGACGCCGTGGTAGTCGGAGAAGCCCGCCGACTGGTTCACGAACACGCCGCCGGTGAGGTTGATCGACAGCGCGACGCCCGCACGCCAGGTCGCCTCGGTCATCGCGTCGACGACTTCGGCCTTGCTCGAATACACGCCGACCGTCAGCGCGCCGTGCTCGCGCACGATGCGCTCCGACAGCGCCACTGCCGCGGCGCCGTCGGCGGTCTTCACGACGAAGGCGATCGGGCCGAAGCGCTCTTCCATGTAGGCCTTTTCATCCGCGGCGTCGCACGCGAGCAGCACCGGGCTGCGCACTTCGGCGCCGGGGAATTCGGCGTGCTCGATCTTCGCCGACGCGCGCACGACGCGGCCGTACTCGGGGGCCTCGGCGATGCGGCGCAGCGTGTCGGGCGACTGGATCGCGCCCAGCACCGCGGTTGCGACCGCGGGGTCGGCGAGGAACTTGTCGACCGCTGCGGCGAGGTCGGTGCAGACGTCGTCGTAGCTCTTGCGGCCCTGGTCGGTGTCGATGCCATCGGCCGGCACGAGGATCGCCTGCGTCGTCGTGCACATCTGGCCGGAGTACAAGCACAGCGTGAAGGCGAGGTTCCTGAGCATCGCCTTGTACTGGTCGGTCGATTCGATGACGACGTTGTTCACGCCGGCGAGCTCGGCATACACCTGCGCCTGCTTCGCGTTGTCGATGAGCCAGTGGCCGAAGCTGTTGCTGCCGGTGAAGTCGATCGATTTCACCGCCGGATGCTTCGCCAGCGCCTGTGTGGCTTCGCGCTTGTCGAAGGCCGCGAGCGTGACGAGGTTGGGGTCGAGGCCGGCCTCGGCGAGCACTTCGCGCGCGATGCGCACGGTGATCGCGGCGGGCAGGATCGCGTTCTGGTGCGGCTTGACGATCACCGGGTTGCCGGTCGCGAGCGCGGCGAAGAGGCCCGGGTAGGTGTTCCAGGTCGGGAAGGTGCCGCAGCCGACGACCAGCGCGACGCCGCGGCCGACGACCTCGAAGTGCTTCTTCATCTTCAGCGGCGGGTTCTTGCCCTGCGGCTTCTCCCACACCGTCTCGTGCGGGATGAACTTCATCTCGCGGTACGCGTAGGCGACCGCTTCGAGGCCGCGGTCCTGCGCGTGCGGGCCGCCCGCCTGGAAGGCCATCATCCAGCCCTGGCCGGTCGTCAGCATCACCGCGTGGGCGATCTCGAAGCTGCGTTTGTTGAGGCGCTCGAGGATCTCCAGGCACACGCCGGCACGCCCCTGCGCGCCGATGCGCTGCCAAGCGGGCATCGCGGCCTGCGCGGCGGCGATCAGCGCGTCGGCGTCGCACACCGGATAGCGCACGCCCAGCTCGACGCCGTAGGGCGAACGCTCGGTCGTCATCCAGCCGGCCTGGCCGGGCTGGCCGAGCTCGAAATCCTGGCCGAAAGTGGCCTCGACCGCCTTGCGGCCGTCTTCCTGCGCGGTTTCCCCGTACACCTTGGGGCTGGGCATCTCGGGGTAGGGCGTCCAGTAGCCGCGGGCGTGGATCGCCTGGACGGCGGCTTCGAGGGGCGCGTGGTGCTTGTCGAACAGCTGGGCGGGCGTGACGTGGGACATCGAGGGTCTCCTCTGGTGGCGGATCGGGGCTTCTGCGGCCCCCTGCGGATCGGTGGCGCTGACCTCGTTATAGCGGCCGGCGCGTTGTTGCGCTGCGGGGAAACTTGTCAAGCAAAAAACTGTTGTCTTTTGATCTGGATCAAGCTTACTATTGATTGACCGGTCGGTCAAACAAAGGCCGGACTACAAAGAAAGCTCGGAAACCGGGCGATTTCCCCGCCGTCAGGAAGCCTCGACGCTTCCGGGCGACCCAGAAAAGGAGACTCTGCAGAATTGCCGCCATGAAGGAATAGGCGCTTGTGCAGAGGGATGACAGGAGGAGACATGGGCAGCGAGTTGGGAAGCACCGATTGGAACATGCAGGGCGAGACGATCCGCCTGGAGGTGGTCGAGGGCGTCGCGACGCTGACGCTGAATCGCCCGGACCGGCTGAACTCCTTCACGAAGCGGATGCACGAGGAAGTGCGCGAGGCGCTCGCCAGCGTGAGGGCGGGCCGCGACGCGGGCGCCGTGCGCGTGCTGATGCTGACCGGTGCGGGCCGCGGCTTCTGCGCCGGGCAGGACCTGTCGGACCGCGCGGTCGCGCCGGGTGCGGCGCCGGTGGACCTGGGCGAATCGGTCGAGAAGAACTACAAGCCACTCGTGCTCGCGCTGCGCAGCCTGGAAATGCCGGTGATCGCCGCGGTGAATGGCGTCGCGGCCGGCGCCGGGGCGAGCATCGCGCTCGCCTGCGACCTCGTGTTTGCGGCGCGCTCGGCGAGTTTCATCCAGTCCTTCAGCAAGCTCGGCGTGGTGCCCGACACCGGCGGCAGCTGGATCCTGCCGCGCCTCGTGGGCCCGGCGCGCGCGATGGGCATGGCGCTGCTGGGCGACAAGCTGCCGGCCGAGCAGGCCGAAGCGTGGGGCCTGATCTGGAAGTGCGTCGATGACGAGGCGCTGATGCCGACCGTGCGCGAAGTCGCGGCGAGCCTCGCGAAAGGGCCGACGTTCGGCTACGCGAAGACCAAGCAGGCGATCTGGGCGAGCTCGACCAACGACTTCGAGACCCAGCTGAACCTCGAGCGCGACCTGATGACGGTGTGCGGCAACTCGAACGACTACCGCGAAGGGGTCGCCGCGTTCATGGAAAAGCGCGGCCCGAACTTCAAGGGTGACTGAATGAGCATCCTTGCGAAGGGCGCGAAGGTGCTGGTCGTCGGTGCCGGCGCGATGGGCAGCGGCATCGCCCAGGTTGCGGCGCACGCGGGCCACACCGTGTATCTGTATGACGGCCGCGCCGAGGCGATCACCGCCGGGCGCGCGGCGATCGAAAAGGATCTGAAGTTCCTCGTGGCGAAGGGCCGGCTGGGCGAGGCCGAGGCTGCGGCGACGCTGGCGCGCGTCGTGCCGGTGACGACGCTGTCGGAGGCCCGCGACGCCGCGCTCGCGATCGAGGCGATCGTCGAGAACCTGGACGTCAAGCGCAAGCTGTTCGCCGAACTGGAAAGCACGCTCGGCGCGGACGCGATCATCGCGAGCAATACCTCGTCGCTGTCGATCAACGCGATGGCGGCGGGGCTCGCGCGTCCCGGACGCCTTGCCGGCCTGCACTTCTTCAACCCCGCGCCGCGCATGGCGCTGGTCGAGGTGGTGTCGGGGCTGACGACCGACCGCGACGTCGCCGAGACCCTGTACGCGACGGCGCGCGCGTGGGGCAAGATGCCCGTGCATGCGACTTCGACGCCGGGCTTCATCGTGAACCGCGTCGCGCGTCCCTACTATGCCGAAGCGCTGCGCGTGCTCGCCGAGCACGAGGCGGAGCCGGCGACGCTGGATGCGATCCTGCGCGAAGGCTGCGGCTTCGCGATGGGCCCCTTCGAGCTCATGGACCTGATCGGCCACGACGTGAACTTCGCGGTGACGAAGTCGGTGTTCGAAGCCTACTTCCACGACCGCCGTTTCGCGCCCAGCCCGTTCCAGCAGGAACTCGTCGCCGCCGGGCGCCTCGGGCGCAAGACCGGGCGCGGCATTTTCGAGTACGGCGAACTCGCCGCGAAGCCCGTGCCGCAGGACGAACCGGCGCACGAGGGCGAAGCGCGCATCACGGTGGTCGGCGACATCGGTGCCGCGGCGCCGCTGCTCGCGCGCCTGGAAGCGGCCGGCATCGAGGTGCGGCGCGAGCCGGGCATGCCCGGGCATCGCGGCTGGATGCAGATCGGCGCCGCGCGCGTCGCGCTCACCGACGGCCGCACCGCGACCGGCCGCGCGGTCGAGGAACGCCAGCCCAACCTCGTGCTCTTCGACCTGTGCCTCGACTACGCGACCAGCACCCGCATCGCGCTCACGCGCGCCGACCAGTGCGGCCTCGGCGCGCTGCGCGGCGTCGCCGGCTCCTTGCAGAAGGCGGGCTTCAAGGTCAGCGTGATCGACGACGTCGCCGGGCTGATCGCGCTGCGCACCGTCGCGATGCTCGCGAATGAGGCCGCCGACGCCGTGCTGCAGGGCGTCGCCAGCGCGCGCGACGTCGATACCGCGATGCGCTACGGCACCAATTACCCGAAGGGCGGGCCGCTCGCGTGGGCCGACCAGCTCGGCGCCGGTTTCGTCGTCGAGGTGCTGGCGAACCTGAAGGAACACTATGGCGAGGAGCGCTACCGCGTGTCGCCGCTGCTGCGCCGCAAGGCCCACAACGGGGAGGCGATGTATGACTGAGGCAGGCTATCGCGACCTCACCAACGGCATGCCGCCGCAGACCGTCGCCGAGCGCGTGCGCGACGGCATGTCGGAGAACGACCGCGTGCTGCACGCCAACGGCATCCGCTTCGAGGCTGTCGGCCCGGGCTACGCGAAGCTCACGATGACGGTGCGCGAGGAGATGCTCAACGGCTTTGACATCTGCCACGGCGGCTTCATCACGGTGCTCGCCGACTCGGCTTTCGCCTACGCGTGCAACAGCTACAACGAGCAGACCGTCGCCTCCGGCATCAGCCTCGACTTCATGGCGCCCGGCCGTCCCGGCGACGTCCTGTGCGCCGAGGCGAAGGAAGTGTTCGCGGCCGGCCGCACCGGCGTGTACGACATCAATGTCACCAACCCCAGGGGCGAGCTGATCGCGGTGATGCGCGGCAAGTCGTACCGGCTGAAGGGGAGGGCGGTCGTCGAGCTGTGAAATGAACGGGGTTTGACGCGGGTCACTCCGGGATCCCCCGCAGGCGGGGAATAATTCCGGATTCATACGAAACCCGTGCAGACCGAAGAACCTTGGAGGAGAGAGAGCAATGCCCGTGAAGACCCCGTCGCCCGGCGACCTGGAATCGATCGAGAAGGCGAGCCAGGACGAGCTGCGCGCGCTGCAGCTGGAACGCCTGAAGTGGAGCGTGCGCCACGCGTACGACAACGTGCCGCACTACCGCAAGGCCTTCGACGCCAAGGGCGTGCATCCGGACGACCTGAAGACGCTCGCCGACCTGGCGAAGTTTCCCTTCACCGCGAAGAGCGACCTGCGCGACAACTACCCCTTCGGCATGTTCGCGGTGCCGCGCGGGAAGCTCGCGCGCGTGCATGCGTCGTCGGGCACGACCGGCAAGCCGACGGTGGTCGGCTACACGCTGAAGGACATCGACACCTGGGCCAACGTCGTCGCGCGCTCGATCCGCGCCGCGGGCGGGCGGGCCGGCGACATGGTGCACGTGTCCTACGGCTACGGCCTGTTCACCGGCGGCCTCGGTGCGCACTACGGCGCCGAGCGGCTGGGCTGTGCGGTGGTGCCGATGTCCGGCGGCCAGACCGAGAAGCAGATCCAGATGATCCAGGACTTCCGCCCCGACATCATCATGGTGACGCCGTCCTACATGCTGACCATCCTAGACGAGATGGAGCGCATGGGCATCGACCCGAAATCGACCTCGCTGCAGGTCGGCATCTTCGGCGCCGAGCCGTGGACGCAGGGCATGCGCGAGGCGATGGAAGCGCGTTCGGGGCTCGACGCGGTCGACATCTACGGCCTCTCCGAAGTGATGGGGCCGGGCGTGGCCAGCGAGTGCGTGGAATCGAAGGACGGGCCGGTGGTGTGGGAAGACCATTTCTACCCCGAGATCATCGACCCGAAGACCGGCGAAGTGGTGGCGGACGGCGAGGAAGGCGAGCTCGTCTTCACGACGCTGACCAAGGAAGCGATGCCGGTGATCCGCTACCGCACGCGCGACCTCACGCGGCTCCTGTCGCCGACCTCGCGCAGCATGCGGCGCATGGCGAAAATCACCGGGCGTTCAGACGACATGCTGATCATCCGCGGTGTGAATCTGTTCCCGACGCAGATCGAGGAGCTGATCTGTCACATGCCCCAGCTCGCCGCGCAATACCTGCTGGAAGTCGACAAGAAAGGCCACATGGACACGCTCACCGTGAAAGTCGAGTTGGACCCGGAAGCGGTCGTCGGCCGGCATCCCGAGCAGAAGGCGGCGGTCGGCGAGGAGCTCGCGCATCGCATCAAGACCTTCTGCGGCGTGTCGGCGAAGGTCATCGTCGGCGAGCCGTTCTCGCTCGAACGCGTGACGGTCGGCAAGGCGAAGCGGGTCGTCGACCATCGCCCCAAGGAATAAGAGAGGAGGAGACCACGGAATGTATACCCAAGCATTGGACATCCCGCAGCAGAGCGCCGACAAGGGGCCGAAGGCGGTCGAGAACCCCGCCTATCAGGCCGAGTTCGACGCGAAGATCGACGCGGGCGGCTACATCGAGGCCAAGGACTGGATGCCCGAGGCCTACCGCAAGACGCTGGTGCGCCAGATCAGCCAGCACGCGCATTCCGAGATCGTCGGCATGCTGCCCGAAGGCAACTGGATCACGCGCGCGCCGACGCTCAAACGCAAGGCGATCTTGCTCGCCAAGGTGCAGGACGAGGGCGGCCACGGCCTCTATCTCTACGCGGCGGCGGAGACCCTGGGCGTATCGCGCGACGAGCTGCTGGATGCGCTGCACACCGGTAAGGCCAAGTACAGCTCGATCTTCAACTACCCGACGCTCACCTGGGCGGACATCGGCGTGATCGGCTGGCTGGTCGATGGCGCGGCGATCATGAACCAGATCCCGCTGTGCAAGTGCAGCTACGGGCCGTATGCGCGCGCGATGGTGCGCATCTGCAAGGAAGAATCCTTCCACCAGCGCCAGGGCTACGACCTGTTGCTGACGATGATGAAGGGCACGCCCGAGCAGCGCGAGATGGTGCAGGACGCCGTGAATCGCTGGTGGTGGCCGTCGATCATGATGTTCGGGCCGCACGACAAGGATTCCGTGCATTCCGGCCAGAGCGCGCGCTGGGGCATCAAGCGCATCTCCAACGACGACCTGCGCCAGAAGTTCGTCGATGCGACTGTCGAACAGGCGAAGGTGCTGGGCGTGACGATGCCCGACCCGGAGCTGACGTGGAACGCCGAACGCGGGCACTACGACTATGGTGCGATCGACTGGGACGAGTTCTGGAACGTGGTGAACGGCCACGGCCAGGGCAACGTCGACCGCCTCGCCGCGCGCGTGAAGGCGTGGGAAGACGGCGCCTGGGTACGCGAGGCCGCGCTGGAGCACGAACGCAAGCGCGCCGCCCGCGAGCACCAGGCGGCCTGACAGGAACATCCCGAACACACCGACAGAAAGGGCGGCCCCGGCCAGCCCTCACGAGAGGAAAAGAGACATGGAACGCAAGGAATGGCCGCTGTGGGAAGTCTTCGTGCGCAGCCGCAACGGGCTCGATCACAAGCACTGTGGCAGCGTGCACGCGCCCGACGCCAAGCTCGCGCTGCAGGTCGCGCGCGACGTCTACACCCGCCGCCAGGAAGGCGTGAGCATCTGGGTCGTGCAGGCCGACCACATCGTCGCGTCGGACCCGGACGCGAAGCCCGAGCTGTTCGACCCGGCCGAGGACAAGATCTACCGGCATCCGACGTTTTACCAGCTGCCCGACGAAGTGAACCACATGTGAGAGGGCTGCAAAGATGACGACCCCCAACCCCGCTCACCTCGAATACGTCACCCGCATCGGCGACAACGCACTGATCCTCGCCCAGCGCATGTCCGAATGGTGCGGCCACGCGCCGGTGCTCGAAGAGGACATGGCGCTCGGCAACATGTCGCTCGACCTGATCGGCCAGGCGCGCATGCTGCTCACGCACGCCGGCCAGCTCGAAGGCCAAGGCCGCGACGAGGACCAGCTCGCCTTCCTGCGCACCGAGATGAATTATCGCAATCTCACGCTGTGCGAGCTCCCGAACGCCGACTTCGGCCGCACGATGGTGAGGAACTTCCTCTTCGCGAGCTTCCAGGTGCTGCTGTGGGAGCGCCTGCTCGCGTCGAACGATAGCGAGCTCGCCGCGATCGCCGCGAAGAGCATCAAGGAAGCCCGCTACCACGCGCAGCACGCCGGCGACTGGGTCGTGCGCCTGGGCGACGGCACCGCCGAATCGCACGCACGCACGCAGGCCGCGCTCGACTACCTGTGGCCCTACACGGCCGAGTTCTTCGTCGCGACGCCCGCCGACGAAGCCGCCGCCGCAGCGGGCATCGGCCCGGCGTGGAGCGAGCTCGAAACGGCGTGGGAAGCGGTCGTCGTGCCGGTGCTCAACGAAGCCACGCTGACCGTGCCGGCGCGCACGCCGTTCAAGTCCTACGGCAAGTTCGGCCGCCACAGCGAGTACCTGGGGCATCTCCTGTCCGAGATGCAGTACATGCAGCGCACCTATCCGGGCGCGCAGTGGTGAGTGCCGCGATGCTCAGCGAAACCCAGGCCTGGGACGTCCTCCACGCCGTGCCGGACCCCGAGATCCCGGTGATCTCGGTCACCGAGCTCGGCATCGTGCGCGAAGTGCTCGTGCGCGAAGGCGGACTCCACGTCGTCGTCACGCCGACCTATTCCGGCTGTCCGGCGACCGAGGTGATCTCGCAGAGCATCCACGACGCGCTGGTCGCGGCCGGCGCCGGCGAGGTTTCCGTCGAGACGCGCCTCGCGCCCGCCTGGACCACGGACTGGATCACCGAACCGGCGAAGGAGAAGCTCCGCGCTTACGGCATTGCGCCGCCGTCCGGCGACGCGTCGGTCGGCGGCGCCCAGCCGATCCGCTTCGTGCCCCGCAAGCTCGCTTGCCCGCGCTGCGGCTCGACCGACACGACGCGCCTGTCGCAGTTCGGCTCGACCGCGTGCAAGGCGCTGTACCGCTGCCAGAGCTGCCTGGAGCCGTTCGAGTACTTCAAACCCATATAAGGACCGAGTCGCTCGCAGAAGCGATCGAGGAGACAAAGACATGACGACGACGCACAGAACGCCGAAATTCCACCCGCTCAAAGTCGCCGAAGTGCGGCGCGAGACGCCCGAGGCCGTGAGCCTGCGCTTCGAGATCCCGGCCGAGCTCGCCGACGACTACCGCTTCGAGCAGGGCCAGCACCTCAACCTGAAAGTGAAAGTGAACGGCGAGGAGCTGCGCCGCTCGTACTCGATCTGTTCCGGCGTCGACGACGGCGAGATGTGCGTCGCGATCAAGAAGATCAACGGCGGCCTGTTCTCGACCTGGGCCAACGACGACGGCATCAAGGCCGGCGACGTGCTGGAGGTGATGACCCCCGAAGGCCGCTTCCATACCCCGCTCGACGCCCAGCACGCCAAGCACTACGTCGCCTTCGCCGCCGGCAGCGGCATCACGCCGATCCTGTCGCTGGTGAAGACGACGCTGCGCGCCGAACCCGAGAGCCGCTTCACGCTGGTCTACAGCAACCGCCGCCAGGCGAGCGTGATGTTCGCCGAGACGCTCGAGGACCTGAAGAACCGCTACATGGCGCGCTTCACGCTGTACAACCTGTTCTCGCGCGAGGAGCAGGAAGTGCCGCTGTTCAACGGGCGTCTGGACGGCGAACGCGTGCGCATGTTCCTCGATACGCTGATCCCCGCCGACACCATCGACGAAGCCTTCATCTGCGGCCCCGGCGGCATGATCGACGAAGTCGAGGCGGCGCTGCTGGCGGGTGGCCTCAAGGCCGAGCACATCCACCTGGAGCGCTTCGGCGTGCCGGCGACCGCGCCCGAGCACCACGTCGAGCCGGGCGATGCGACGCAGGCGAGAGTCACCGTGATCGCCGACGGCCTGAAGCGCGAGATGGAGTTCCGCGCCGAGGATCCGTCGATCCTGGATGTCGCGCTGCGTGCCGGCATGGACCTGCCCTATTCGTGCAAGGGCGGCGTGTGCTGCACCTGCCGCGCGAAACTGCTTGAGGGCAAGGTGCGCATGGACAAGAATTTCACCCTCGAGCAGCCGGACATCGATGCCGGCTACATCCTCACCTGCCAGTCGCATCCGCTCACCGAGCGCGTCGTCATCAGTTTCGACGAGCGCTGAAGGGCCGCGGCGGCAGCTCCCCGACACGGAATCCCGCATGGCACGAGGCAAGGCACCCACTTTCGAACTGCAGCGCGCGACGATGCTGCGCGCGGCGGCCGGGCTGTTTGCCGAGAAGGGTTTCCACAACGCGTCGATGTCGGCCATCGCGCAGGCCTGCGGCGTGTCGAAGCCGCTGCTGTACCACTACTACCGCGACAAGGAGCACCTGCTGTTCGACATCGCCGACAGCTACATCGACGAGCTGCTCGCGATCGTCGCGGCCGTGGAGGCGCGCAAGCTTGCCGCGGAGGACCACTTCGCGGAGCTCGTGAGGCGTTTCATGGAGGAGTACGAGCACGCGCAGGACCAGCACATGGTGATCGTTCAGGATGTGAAGTTCCTGCGCGAGGAGCAGGCCGCGAGTGTCGCCGGCAAGCAGCGCCGCGTGGTCGCCGCCTTCGCCGACGCGCTCGCGCGCGTGGAACCGGGCCTGAAGGGGCGCAAGCTCGACAAGGCGGTCACGATGATCCTGTTCGGGATGATCAACTGGACCTTCACGTGGCTGCGTGCCGACGGTCCGCTGACCTTCCGCGACATGGCGCCCATCGTCACGCAGATCTTCCTGAACGGCGTGCGTGGCCTGATGAAGAAGGAGGAGCCGGCAGCGAGCGAGGCCGGCTAGCGATGCGCCCGCGATCGAGACGTCAGCTTGAAGCAAGCGAGGACGCTTAGGCTCCAGGTACGACCTTCGGCGGTGTTTTCCGATGTCGCGAGTTTGTGACACAGATCAATAGTTTGACTGGCAATAGTTTGTATCGTAAGCAATAATCACCCGACGCGATCGCGGCTTCCCTCAGGCCCGGTCGCCAATAAATCACGAGGAGGAGACACACCATGAAACTGCGCACTTCCCTGATGGCTGCGATCGGTCTGGCCTTTACCGCGACTGCCGCGCACGCCGACATCAACGTCGGTGTGACGGTGTCGGCGACCGGGCCTGCCGCGTCGCTGGGCATCCCGGAAAAGAACACGATCGCGCTGCTGCCGACGACGATTGCCGGCGAGAAGGTCAACTACATCGTCCTCGATGACGCCTCCGACACGACCTCGGCGGTGAAGAACGTCCGCAAGCTGATCTCCGAGGACAAGGTCGACGTCATCCTCGGCTCGACCATCACGCCGAATTCGCTGGCGATGATCGACGTGGTCGCCGAGGCCGCGACGCCGATGATCTCGATGGCCGCGTCCGCGCGCATCGTCGATCCGGTCGACGACAAGAGGCGCTGGGTGTTCAAGACGCCGCAGAACGATGCGCAGATGTCGACGGCGATCGTCGAGCACATGACCAACCACGGCGTGAAGACGGTCGCCTTCATCGGCTTCTCCGACGCCTATGGCGAAGGCTGGCACGAACAGTTCGCCTCGGTGGCCGAAGCGCGCAAGCTGAAGATGGTCGCCAACGAGCGCTTCGCGCGCACCGACACCTCGGTCACCGGCCAGGTGCTGAAGATCATGGCTGCGAAGCCCGACGCGGTGCTGATCGCCGGCTCCGGCACGCCCGCCGCGCTGCCGGAGAAGGCGCTCAAGGAGCGCGGTTTCACCGGCAAGGTCTACCAGACCCACGGCGTTGCCAACAACGACTTCCTGCGTGTGTGCGGCAAGGACTGTGAGGGCACCTTCCTGCCGGCCGGCCCGGTGCTGCTCGCGAGCCAGTTGCCCGACGGCAATCCGGTGAAGAAAAGCGCGCTCGAGTACATCAACAAGTACGAAGCTGCGCACGGCAAGGGGAGCGTGTCGACCTTCGGCGCGCACGGCTGGGACAGCGGCGTGCTGCTCGCCGCCGCGGTGCCGACCGCGCTGAAGAAGGCCAAGCCCGGCACCAAGGAGTTCCGCGCCGCGCTGCGCGACGCACTCGAAGGCCTGAAGGAAGTGCCCGCCGCGCACGGCATCTTCAGCATGAGCGCGAACGACCACCTGGGCCTGGACCAGCGCTCACGCGTGATGGTGCAGATCCAGAACGGGGCCTGGAAACTCGCCAACTAAGTCCTTTCTGAGCTGAAGCCGCGCATCACGGGCAAGGCCCCGTGCTGCGCGGTCTCCTTCGTCGCTGAAAGAGCCGGGGCATCCGCTTCCGGCCGGAGTTCGTCCATGGATTTCCAGATAGCGCTGTTGCTCGCGCAGGACGGCATCACCAACGGTGCGATCTATGCGCTGCTTGCGCTCGCATTGGTGCTGGTGTTTGCCGTGACGCGGGTGATCTTCATTCCGCAGGGGGAGTTCGTCGCGTATGGCGCGCTCACCCTGGTCATGATCCAGGCCGGCACGGTGCCGGCGACGCTGTGGCTGCTCGTCGGGGCGGGGGTGCTCGCGGCGGCGCTCGATGCGCGCCATGCGCTCGCCAGCGGGCAGAAGGGGCGGATCGCCAACGTGCTGGCGTGGAACGCGGGCTACCCGCTGGTGCTCGCGGGCCTGCTCTACGCCCTGCCGCTCGCGACCTTGCCGCTCGCCGTGCAGGTGCTGCTGGCGCTCCTGGTGGTGGTGCCGCTGGGGCCGCTGATGTACCGCCTGATCTACCAGCCGGTCGCCGCCGCGTCGGTGCTGATCCTGCTGATCATCTCGGTGGCGGTGCACGTCGGCATGGTGGGCCTGGGGCTGCTCTTCTTCGGCGCCGAAGGCTCGCGCACGCCGGCCTTCTCGGAAGCGCGCTTCGAGCTCGGCCCGATGATGGTCACCGGCCAGACGCTGTGGGTGGTCGTCGCCTCGATCGTGCTGATCGTCGCGCTGTACCAGTTCTTCGGCCGCACGCTCTACGGCAAGGCGCTGCGCGCGACCGCGATGAACCGCAACGGCGCGCGCCTGATGGGCATCTCGCCCGCGCTCGCCGGGCGCCTCACCTTCCTCCTCGCGGCGGCGATCGGCGCGCTTTCCGGGGTGCTGATCGCCCCGATCACGACCATCTACTACGACACGGGCTTCCTTATCGGTCTCAAGGGCTTCGTCGCCGCCATCGTCGGCGGCCTAGCGAGCTACCCCATCGCCGCCGCGGGTGCGCTGCTGGTGGGCCTGCTCGAAGCCTTCAGCTCCTTCTGGGCCAGCGCCTACAAGGAAGTCATCGTGTTCACGCTGATCATCCCGGTGCTCTTGTGGCGCTCGCTCACCAGCCACCACGTGGAGGAAGAGGAATGAAGCCGCGCGTTGTCCTGGGCCTGTTCCTGGCCCTGCTGCTGGGGGCGCCGCTCGTGATGCCGCCCTTCTACGTCACGCTCCTGAACTACATCGGCCTGTACGCGCTGGTGGCGCTCGGCCTCGTGCTGCTGACCGGCGTCGGCGGCCTCACGAGCTTCGGCCAGGCCGCTTTCGTCGGCCTCGGGGCCTACACCACCGCGGTGCTCACCACCGCGACCGATCTGCCGTCCTGGCTCGCGTGGGCGGGCGGCTCGCCGTGGCTCGCGCTCGTCGTCGGCCTCGTGTTCACCGCCACCGTCGCGCTCGTGCTCGGCTCGATGACGCTGCGGCTCTCCGGCCACTACCTGCCGCTGGGCACCATCGCGTGGGGCATCAGCCTGTACTTCCTCTTCGGCACGCTCGAGACGCTGGGCGGCCACACGGGCCTCACCGGCATCCCGCCGATCGCGGTGTTCGGCTACGAACTCACCGACGGCAGCCAGATCTTCTACCTGATCTGGGTGTTCCTGCTGTCGGCGGTGTTTACCACCCAGAACCTCCTCGACTCGCGCGAAGGCCGCGCGATCCGCGCGCTCAAGGGCGGCATGGTGATGGCCGAGGCGATGGGCGTGGATACCGCGCGCTCAAGGATGGTGATCTTCGTCATCGCGGCGCTCCATGCCTGCGCCTCCGGCTGGCTGTACGCGCACATGCAGCGCTTCGTGAACCCCACGCCCTTCGGGCTGCACATCGGCATCGAGTACCTCTTCATGGCGGTGGTGGGCGGCGCGGGGCAGGTGTGGGGGGCGCTCCTCGGCGCGGGCGTCATCACCATCGCCAAGCAGTGGCTGCAGGACCTCCTGCCGCGGCTCTTGGGCGAGAGCGGCAATTTCGAAGTGATCTTCTTCGGCCTGATGATGGTCGTGATCCTGCAGCGCGCGCGCGAAGGCCTGTGGCCGATCGTGGCGCGCCTCGTGCCGGTGCGGGCGACGCGTCGCACGCTCGACGCCGCGGCCGAACCGCTGCCGCGAAAGCCCTTGCCGGCGCGCGGGGAAGTGATCCTCGAAGCGAAGGAGGTCACAAGGAAGTTCGGCGGGCTCGTCGCCAACAACGCGATGAGCCTCTCCGTGAAGGCGGGCGAGATCCTCGCGCTGATCGGCCCCAACGGCGCGGGGAAAAGCACCATGTTCAACCAGATCTCGGGCGTCGACACGCCGACCTCGGGTGAGGTGCTGTTTCTCGGCCAGTCGGTCGCCGGCCACGGCTCAAGAGAAATCGCGCGCATGGGCATGAGCCGCACCTTCCAGCACGTGAAGCTGCTCCCGACGATGAGCGTGCTCGAGAACGTCGCCATCGGTGCGCACCTGCGGGGCGGCAAGGGCGTGTTCCCGGCCGCGTGGCGCCTCGACCGCGGCGAGGAAGCGCGGCTCCTCAACGAAGCGGCGCGCCAGATCGAGCGCGTGGGGCTCGCCGAGCACATGTTCGACGCCGCCGGTAGCCTCGCGCTGGGCCAGCAGCGCATCCTCGAGATCGCGCGCGCACTCGCCGCCGACCCGTGCCTCTTGCTGCTCGACGAGCCCGCCGCCGGCCTGCGCTTCAAGGAGAAGCAGGCACTCGCCGAGCTCCTGAAGAAGCTCAGGGGCGAAGGCATGGGGATTCTTCTCGTCGAACACGACATGGACTTCGTGATGGGCCTCGTCGATCGCGTCGTCGTGATGGAGTTCGGCCAGAAGATCGCCGAAGGCCTGCCCGAGGAAGTGCAGCAGAACCCGGCGGTGCTCGAAGCCTATCTCGGAGGTGTGGAATGAACGGCATGAGCGTGGAGATCAATGCGATGAGGGACGTGATCGAGCAGACGCTCGACACCGCCCCCGGCACCCCGCGCGCGGTGCTCGAAGTGCGCGACCTGTGCGTCGCCTACGGCAAGGTTGAGGCCTTGTCGAACGCCAACCTGCGCGTCGGCGAAGGCCAGATCGTCACCGTGATCGGCCCCAACGGCGCGGGCAAGACGACGATGCTCTCCGCCATCATGGGCCTGCTGGAGTCGCGCGGCCAGGTCACCTTCGACGGCGAAGCCGAGTACGTGCCGCGGGTCGAGCGCATGGTCGCGCGCGGCATGAACCTCGTGCCGGAAAAGCGCGAACTCTTCGCCGAGATGAGCGTCGAGGACAACCTGCTGCTGGGCGCCTTCCAGCGCTACCGCATGGGCAAGCGCGACCACGGCGAGACGATGGAGGAGGTGTATGGCCTCTTCCCGCGCCTCAAGGAGCGCAAGGCGCAGATGGCCGGCACGCTCTCGGGCGGCGAGCGCCAGATGCTCGCGGTGGGGCGGGCGCTGATGGCCAAACCGAAGTTGCTGATGCTCGACGAGCCGAGCCTGGGGCTCGCGCCGCTGATCGTGCGGGAAATCTTCCGCATCATCAGCGAGCTGCGCCGGCGCGGCGTGTCGATCCTGCTGGTCGAGCAGAACGCGCGCGCCGCGCTGCAGGTCGCCGACTACGCCTATGTGCTGGAGACCGGCGAGATCTCGATGGAAGGGCCGGCCAAGCAACTCGCCGACGATCCGCGGGTGATCGAGTCCTATCTGGGGCTGGGCGGCAAGCACCAGGACAAGCTGGCGGGCTGAGGCTGAGGCTGAGGCTCAGGCCGGCCGGGCGTCGGGCGGGGGCTCCTCGCCCGGCGGTAGCGCGATCAGGTTACCCGATACGATGCGCGGGAAGGCGTCGTGCGGGCAGCTGCGGAAGTTCGCCGCGTCGAAGAGCGGCGGCTCGTGGCGGAACACGCGGTAGCCCTGCTCGCGCAGGAAGGTGAGCAGCGGGGCGAGCTGATCCGGGCGGTCGCATTCGACGTGGATCACCGGGCGGCAGCGGGCGATCAGCGCCGTGGCGCCGCGCAGTACGTCGAGCTCGCGTCCTTCCACGTCGATCTTGAGGAGGCGGCAGGCGGCGATGTCCAGGTCGTCGAGGCGCACGAGCTCGACCTCATCGCCTTCCCCGTCGTCGGCGAGGCTCACCCCGCCGAAGTTCGCCGCACTGGCCGGATCCAGGCGCGGAATGCGCGCGTGCACCACGGTGGCGCCGACGGCGCGGCGCTGCAATTCCACCTGTGCGAGTCCGCTGTCGGCGAGCGTCTGCGCGAGGCATGCGTGGATCGCGGCCTGCGGCTCGAAGGCGATGACGCGTCCGTCCTGCCCCACGGCGCGCGCCATCGCCAGCGTCAGCGCGCCGAGGTTCGCGCCGACGTCGATCGCGGTGTCGCCCGGCCGCAGCCACGCGGCGAGTACGGCCGCCTCGCGTGGCGAATATTCGCCGTACAGCAGCAGCGACAGCGTGATATAGCGGTCGAAAAGCGGCAACGTGACGATGCCGTCGCGGCAGCGTGCCTGTACCAGCGGGAACTCGTTGCGCAGGATCGTCCCCGCGGCGTCGACGTCGATGTTCCCGGACAGCGGGGCAGCGGCATCGCCGCCGAGGCGCGCGACGAGTCCGGCGAGCGGCGCATCCCAGCCGCCGCCCACCGGCTGACGGACCAGCGTGGCCGCGGGATACCAGTCGCAGCGCTCGCCGCCGAGGCCCCAGCGCCAGTCGTGCAGCCACGGCACGAGGATCCACGTCGGCACGCCCAGCGCGCCGGCGAGGTGCGCCGGGCCGGAGTCGAGCGACACGACCGCGTCGACGGCCGTCATTGCGGCGGCGAGGTCCTCGAAGTCGGCGATGTCGTCGGAGAGATCGACGAGGGCCCGACCGGCGATTTCGGGCTGCGCGACGCCGAACTGCAGCGAGACCGCGGTCCAGCCCGGCAGCGTCAGCAGCGGCAGCAGGGCGTCCTCGGGCAGGCGGCGCCGGCGGTTCGCCGAGCCGGCCTCGCCGCCGCGCCACACGATACCGAGCTTGCGGCCGGGGTGGGCGGCGAGGCGCGACGCGAAATGCGCGGCGCGTGCCGCGTCGTGCCCGAGGTAGAGGCCGGGGTAGGAGCCGGGGGAGGCGGCGTCCGCCGGCGCCGCGAGACCGAGGATGCCGGGCAGGCTCATCAGGCCGCAGGCCGTGTCGAACGTGCGGCCTTCCGCAATCGCGGTCACGATCTCCACCGCTTCCGCGCCCGGCGCACGTCGGGCGATGCGCGCGAGCGGCGGCGGCACGACGAGCGTCACCGCAGCGCCGGCGTGGCGGACCGCTTCGGGGAGGAAGCGCAGCATCTGCAGCGTGTCGCCCAGCCCCTGTTCCGCGTAGAGCAGCAGCCGGCCGGTGCTTTCGCCTGTCCACGGTGGGGCTGCGGCGTACTTCGTGCCACCGTGGTAGGGCAGGTCCCAGCGCGCCTCGAACAGCGGCCAGCCTTCGGCGTAGGCGCCGCGCATCAGCAGTGCGCCGGCGAGGCCGAAGCGTGCCTCGGCATTGTCCGGCTGACGGGCGAGCCAGGCGCGGTAGTGGCTTTCGGCTTCGCCGATGCGCTGCTGTTCCTTCAGCAGGTGTGCGAGGTTCAGGCGGGCGTTCTCGTTGTCCGGCGCGAGGTTCGCGGCGATCGTGTCGTACAGTTCGGCGCGCGCGAGGTCCTGGACCTCGTTGCAGGCTTCGCCGAGCAGTAACCAGCCGCCCCAGAAGCCCGGGCTGGCGGCGATCGCTTTTTCCGCCTCGGCGGCGCCGTCGGCAAAGCGCTGCGCCTGGATGTGATCGCGCGCCGTCATCGTGTGGAAGCGGGCGATCGCATTGCGCGCGAGCTCGTTGTCGCAGGTCCGCAGCTTCGCGAGCGCGCTCTCCACAACGTCGCCGTTTCCGAGCCGGCGCGCGAGCTCCAGGCTCTGCGCCAGCGCTTCGACGTAGCGCGCATCGAGCGCGACGGCGCGCTGCGAGGCCGCGAGCGCCTCCGCCGCGAGGCCGTCCGCAGCGAGCACCAGCGACAGGTTGTGGTGGGCCATCGCGAGGCC
Organism: Azoarcus sp. DN11; assembly: GCF_003628555.1. Taxonomy (NCBI): domain Bacteria; kingdom Pseudomonadati; phylum Pseudomonadota; class Betaproteobacteria; order Rhodocyclales; family Zoogloeaceae; genus Azoarcus; species Azoarcus sp. DN11. The sequence continues at coordinate 396,836 of NZ_CP021731.1, forward strand.
CGGCGCGAGGCGCACCGCGCTGTTGAAGTGCCGGCGCGCGCGTGCGAGGTCGCCGAGCTGGCGCCAGGCTTCGCCGGCGGTGTTGTGAAAGTTGGCGACATCCGGGGCCGCGGCGATCGCCGCTTCCGCGAAGCGCGCGGCATCCGTGTGGTGGCCGCGCGTGTGGCAGATCAGCGCGCGCAGATGCAGGGCGTCCGGGTGCCCGGGCACCTTGCGCAGGAGGTCGGCGTAGATCGCGTCGGCCTCGTCGAGGCGCCCCTGGTTCTGCAGCGCGATCGCTTCGTGGAGTCGCGCCAGCTGGCTCGCGGAAATGGCTTTCTTCTTCATCGGCTCGTGCGGAAGTGGATTTCCCGCGAGCGCGATCCGGCCCCGGCGGGTGTGCAGCGGACTATTCTAGCCGCATGCGCCCCCGCCCGCCGCCGACGTGCAGCGTGCGTTCGGCCTCAGCGTGGCGCCGCGACGGCGGCCGGGACCAGGCGCGCGAGGGGGCGTGCCGCGACAAAGGCGCCGAGCGACACGCACACCAGCCCCGCGAGCAGCCAGCCGGTCAGCGCCTCGTCGAGCAGCGGCACCGCGGCGACGCCGGCGAGCACCGGCACCAGCGCGATCAGCGCGCCGACGCGCTCGGCGCCGAGCTTCTCGACGGCCTTCAGGAACAACAGCATCGCGATGATGGTGGCGCCGAGACCCTGGTACAACCCCTGCAGCACCAGCGTGGACATCGGCACCGCGTCGAGCTGCTTGGGCAGCCACAAGAGATACACCGGCAGGTAGACCAGCGCCGAGCTGAAGGCGACGAAGCGCGTCAGCAACCAGGGATGGAAGCCCCAGCGTTTCGCAAGCACGCTGTAGAAAGCCCACATCAGGGCCGACGAGAGGATCAGCGCGTCGCCCGCGAGCATGGCTGGCGACCACGTGCTGCCGCCCAGGTAGGACTGCGCGGCGAAGCCGACCCCCAGCGCGATGAAGGCGAGGCCGAACGCCCGTTCGCGCGGCATGCGCTGGCGCGTCAGCAGCCACGCCACCCCCGCGACGAGGAAGGGCTGCATGCCGGGCAGCAGGATGCCGCCGTGCGCCGCCGGCACGAGCTTGAAGCCCGCATACACGAGCACGCCGTACAGCAGGCCGCCGATCATGCCCAGCGCCCACAGGCGCACATCGCGCCACGCCCCGCGCGGCAGGCTGCCGGCGAAAGGCAGCAGCAGGAAGGCAGCGACGCCCAGGCGCAGGGCGAGGATGTCGTGGCCCGTCAGCGCGCTCTTGCCACCCAGGCGCGAGATGAGGATGAAGCCCGTCCAGATCGCCACCGTGCCCGCTGCGGAGAGATAGCCGATGGTCTGGTCCCGTCCAGTGCTCATGTGCTGCTCCCGAGTGCTGTTGGTACGGCTGCAACGATATCGCTGGACATCGTTCGCGTAAAATGAATAATTCTGATTCAAAGCATTCTTGTGAGAGAACGATGGATCTCGACGACCTGACCATCTTCCGCACCGTCGTCCGCGAGGGCGGCATCACGCGCGCGGCCGAGAAGCTGCATCGCGTGCAGTCCAACGTCACGACGCGCATCCGCCAGCTCGAGGACAAGCTGGGCGTCGAGCTCTTCATCCGCGAAGGCCGGCGCCTCATCGTGTCGCCACCGGGGCGCGTGCTGCTCGACTACGCCGACCGCCTGCTCGCGCTCGCCGACGAGGCGCGCACCGCGGTCAGTGACGGCGCACCGCGCGGCCGCCTGCGCTTCGGCTCGATGGAGAGCACCGCGGCGGCGCGTCTGCCGGCGCTGCTTGCGCGCTTCCACGCCCAGTACCCGGAAGTGCAGCTGGAACTGCGCACCGGCCCGACCGGGACGCTGATCGCCGAGGTCATCGACGGCCATCTCGAATGCGCGCTCGTCAGTGGCCCGGTGGAGGACGTGCGCCTCGCGAGCGTGCCCGCCTTCGACGAGGAGCTCGTGCTCGTTGCGCCGGTGGGACATCCGCCGATCACCTCGCCGCGCGACCTGCGCGCGCGCACGCTGCTCACCTTCGAGCCGGGTTGTGCCTACCGCCAGCGCCTGCAGGCGTGGCTCGCGTCGGGCGACGTCGTGCCCGAGCGCGTCGTCGAGCTCGCGTCCTACCACGCGATGATCGGCTGCGCCGCGTCCGGGATGGGCGTCGCGCTGGTGCCGCGCAGCCTGCTCGCGAAGCTGCCGGTGGACGACAGCGTCTCGATCCACGCGCTGCCGCCCCGCTTCGCGCAGGCGCGCACGGTGCTGATACACCGCAGCGGCGCGCCGGGGCCGACGGTGCGCGCGCTGGCGGAATTGATCACGCGCGGCCGGGGCTGAGATACTCACCCGCTTTGCGGCGCCCCGCGTTCGTCCGACGGTCGCGGGACGACCCGACTGCGCCGGAACACCGCATCGAACACCAACAAGGAAAAACGAAGAACAATGACTGAGGCGACGACCGTACAGATGCTCGCGGCCGGCCTGTTTGCACTGGCCATCCTCCACACCTTCTCGACCAGGTTCTTCGAGCAGCTCGCGCATCGCCATCCGGCGCACGCCGGCGTGTTCCACCTGCTCGGCGAGGTCGAGGTCGTGTTCGGCTTCTGGGCGATGGTGCTGATCGTCGCGATGGGCGTGCTCGCCGGCCGCGGCGAGGCGATCGCCTACCTCGACAGCCGCAACTTCACCGAGCCGATGTTCGTGTTCGCGATCATGGTGATCGCCGGCAGCCGGCCCATCCTGCGTTTCGCACTGGCGCTCGTGCGCATGGCGGCGACGCTGTTGCCGCTGCCCGCCAACGTCGCGTTCTACTTCATCACGCTGGCGCTGGTGCCGCTGCTCGGCTCCTTCATCACCGAGCCGGCAGCGATGACGCTCGCGGCGCTGATCCTGCGCGACCGGTACTTCGCCGACCGCATCTCCACCCGCCTCAAGTACGCGACGATCGGCACGCTGTTCGTGAACGTCTCGATCGGCGGCACGCTCACCCCCTTCGCGGCGCCGCCGGTGCTGATGGTGGCCGGCGCCTGGAGCTGGGATACCGCGTTCATGGTCGCGAACTTCGGCTGGAAGGCGCTGCTCGCGGTCGCGGTCAACGGCCTGGTCGTGACGATGGCGTTCCGCCGCGAACTCGCCGCGCTCGACACGGGCGGCGCGCAGCGGGGCGAGGCGCGCATGCCGGTGCCCATCGTCGTCGTGCACCTGCTGTTCCTCGCCGGCGTCGTCGCGTTCGCGCACCACCCGGCCGTGTTCATGGGCCTGCTGCTGTTCTTCCTCGGCTTCGCGACCGCTTACGAGCGCTACCAGGATCGCCTGATCCTGCGCGAAGGCCTGCTGGTCGCGTTCTTCCTCGCCGGGCTCGTCGTGCTCGGCGGGCAGCAGTCGTGGTGGTTGCAGCCGCTGCTCACCGGCATGGACGCGACCACCGTGTACTTCGGCGCGACCGCGCTCACGGCCGTCACCGACAACGCCGCGCTGACCTACCTCGGCTCGCTGGTGCAGGGCCTGTCGCCGGAATTCAAGTACGCGCTGGTCGCCGGCGCGGTCACCGGCGGCGGCCTCACGGTCATCGCCAACGCGCCCAATCCGGCCGGTTTCGCGATCCTGCGCGGAAACTTTCCCGACGAGGCCATCCACCCGCTCGGCCTGCTGCTCGCCGCGCTGCCGTCGACCCTGGTCGCGATCATCGCCTTCCAGCTGCTGTAGGCGGGCTGCGCCTCAGGCGGGCGCTGCGCCGAGCAGCGCCTCGTACAGCGCGAGATCGCCCGCCGAAAAGCAGCAGAAGATGACTTCCGCGATCGCCGGCAGGGCCGCGACGCATTCGCGCACGGTCGCCACCGCGATGCGCGCGGCCTCGTCCTTGGGGTAGCCGTATACACCGGTGCTGATGCCCGGAAACGCCACCGTCGCCGCGCCGTTCGCCGCCGCCACTTCGAGCGAACGCCGGTAGCACGACGCCAGCAGCGCTGGCTCGCCGCGCGTGCCGCCGTGCCACACCGGGCCCACGGTGTGGATCACGAAGCGCGCCGGCAGGCGGTAGCCCCGGGTCAGCTTCGCCTCGCCCGTCGGGCAGCCGCCCAGGCCGCGGCATTCCTGCAGCAGCTCGGGGCCGGCCGCGCGGTGGATCGCGCCATCCACGCCGCCCCCGCCCAGCAGCGAGGAATTCGCGGCATTGACGATCGCATCGACGGGCAGCGTCGTGATGTCGGCCTGAAGGGCGCGGAGCCTCGCGGTCATGGCGGATGCCTCCGGGAAATGGGGAAGGGGCGCGCCGGGGGCACGCCCTGTTCCCGGAGCTTAGCAGCCCGCCGGTGCAGTCGCGCTCAGCCGTGGCTCGGGAACGCGAACTGCGCCTTCTCGATGCCCGCCACCGCCCAGCGCTGCGTCATCGTCTTGCGCCGCGTGTAGAAGCGCACCGCGTCCGGGCCGTAGGCGTACAGATCGCCGAACAGTGAGCGCTTCCAGCCGCCGAAGCTCTGGCACGCGACCGGCACCGGCAGTGGCACGTTCACGCCGACCATGCCGACCTGCACGGTGTCGGTGAAGTGCCGCGCGACCGCGCCGTCGCGCGTGAACACGCAGGTGCCGTTGCCGAACTCGTGCGCGTCGATCAGGCGGATCGCCTCTTCGAGGCTCCGCACCCGCAGCACCGCGAGCACCGGCCCGAAGATCTCCTCGCGATAGATGCGCATCGACGGCTGGACGTGGTCGAAGAGCGTGCCGCCGAGGAAGAAGCCCTGCTCGTGCCCGGGCACTGTCAGCGCGCGCCCGTCGACGACCAACTGCGCCCCTTCCTCGGCGCCGAGGTCGATGTAGCTCTTCACCTTGTCACGCTGCGGCCCGGTCACCAGCGGCCCCATGTCGAGGCCGCGCTCCCTGCCGTTGCCGATGCGCAATTCCTGCACGCGGGGCTTGAGCCTCGCGACCAGCTCGTCGCCGACCTCGTCGCCGACCGCGACGACCACCGAGATCGCCATGCAGCGCTCGCCGCAGGAGCCGTACGCCGCGCCCATGATCGCGTTGACCGCGCTGTCGAGGTCGGCGTCGGGCATCACGACGGCGTGGTTCTTCGCGCCGCCCAGTGCCTGCACGCGCTTGCCGTGCGCGGTGCCGGTCCGGTAGATGTATTCGGCGATCGGCGTCGAGCCGACGAAGCTCACCGCCTGCACGCGCGGATCGGTGAGCAGCGTATCGACCGCCTCCTTGTCGCCATTGACGACGTTGAACACGCCCGCCGGCAGGCCCGCTTCGGTCAGCAGTTCGGCCAGCAGCATCGACGTCGACGGATCCTTCTCCGAGGGCTTCAGCACGAAGGTGTTGCCGCAGGCGATCGCCATCGGGAACATCCACATCGGCACCATCGCCGGGAAGTTGAACGGCGTGATGCCGGCGACCACCCCCAGCGGCGGGAATTCGGACCACGAGTCGATGTCAGGCCCGACGTCGCGGCTGTGCTCGCCCTTCAGGAATTCGGGCGCGCCGCAGGCGTACTCGACGACCTCGATGCCGCGCGCGAGCTCCCCGTGTGCGTCCTCCCACACCTTGCCGTGCTCCTCGACGATCGCCGCGACGATGCGGTCGGCGTTGCGCTCGAGGAGCTCCTTGAACTTGAACAGGATCCGCGCGCGCTTCAGCGGCGGCGTCTTGCGCCACGCCGGGAAAGCGTCCGCGGCGGCGGTGATCGCCTGTTCGACGGTCGCCTGCGAGGCCATCGCCACCCGGCGCACGGGCTCGCCGAGGGCGGGGTTATGAACGGGTTGCGCGCGGGTTTCGTCGGCGACACGGGCGCCGGCGATGTAGTGTCCCAAGGTTTCCATGCTTGTCTCTCGTAAAGGGTGGGGGGTCAGGTGACGCTGCGGATCGCCTGGCGCACGGTGTCGAAGATGCGTCCAAGCTCGTCGGGCGTCGAATCGAGGAAGGGGGAGCACTGCAGGATGTCGCCGCCATTGCGGATCACGACCCCCGCCTCGAAGCATTTCAGGAACACGTCGAAGCCGCGCGCCCCCGGCGCACCGTCGCGCGGCGCGAGCTCGATGCCGCCCATCAGGCCGAAATTGCGGATATCGACGACGTTCGGCTCCCCGCGCAAGGAATGGATCATTTCCTCGAACACAGGTTCCACGCCGCGGGCGCGCGCGAAGCTGTCCTCCTCGCGGTAGGCGGCGAGCGTGGCGAGGCCCGCGGCGGCGGCGAGCGGGTGGCCGGAATAGGTGTAGCCGTGGAAGAGCTCGACCACGTGCTCCGGCCCCTGCATCAGCGCGTTGTAGATCGTGTCGCGCACGATCACTGCGCCCATCGGCACGACGCCGTTGGTGAGCCCCTTCGCGGTCGTGATGAGGTCCGGCATCACGCCGAAACGCGTCGAGGCGAAAGGCGCGCCGACGCGGCCGAAGGCGGTGATCACCTCGTCGAAGATCAGCAGGATGCCGTACCGGTCGCAGAGTTCGCGCAGGCGCTGCAGGTAGCCGATCGGCGGCACGAGGATGCCGGTCGAGCCCGCGACCGGCTCGACGATCACCGCGGCGATGTTCGATGCGTCGTGCAGCGCGCACAGGTGTTCGAGGTCGTCCGCGAGCTGCGCGCCCCACGCCGGCTGGCCTTTCGAGAACGCCATGTCCGCGGCGCTGTATGTATGACGGATATGGTCGACGCCGGGCAGCAGCGCCGCACTGAACACCTTGCGGTTGCCCGGGATGCCGCCCACCGACAGGCCGCCGAAATTCACGCCGTGGTAGCCGCGCTCGCGCCCGATCAGCCGCGTGCGCTGGCCTTCGCCGCGCGCGCGGTGGTAGGCGAGCGCGATCTTCAGCGCGGTGTCGGCCGACTCCGAGCCCGAGTTCGTGAAGAACACCTTGCCCATGCCCGCCGGCGCCAGCGCCGCGACGTCGCGCGCCAGCGCGATCGCCTTGTCGTTCGCCACCTGGAAGCTCATCGCATAGTCGAGGGTGGCGACCTGCTCCTGCACCGCCGCGACGATCTTCGGATGGCAGTGTCCGAGGCCCGAGGTCCACAGGCCCGAGAAACCGTCGAGGAGCTGCCGGCCGTCCTCGGTCGTGTAGTAGTGGCCGCGCGCGCCGGTGATGACGCGGGGCGATTTCCAGAACGCGCGGTTGGCGGTGAAGGGCAGCCAGAAAGCCTGGTCGTGGGACATGCGGAACTCCTTGTGGGGGTTGCGGCCATCCTACGGCGGGCGATGAGTGCAGAAAATCACAACTTGCGTACGCAAGGTTTCGAGTTGATGAAACAATGCCCGCATGAAACCGCGTGCCCTCCTCGCCAGCCTCGCCGAAGCCGACCTGCGCCTGCTGCGCGTGTTCATCGCGATCGCCGAGTCCGGCGGCCTCGCCGCGGCCGAGCTGCGCCTCAACATCAGCCGTTCGGTGATCAGCCGCCACCTCAAGGACCTCGAGCTGCGCCTCGGCGTGCGCCTGTGCGAGCGCGGCCGCGCCGGTTTCGCGCTCACCGAGGAAGGGCAGGTGGTGCTCGGTGCGGCACGGCGGCTCCTCGCGCAGATCGAGGCTTTCCGCGGCGAAGTCGCCGAGTTGCACGCCGGGATGCGCGGCGAGCTCAACCTCGTGATGTTCGACAAGATCGTGTCCAACCCCGGCTGCCGCCTCGCCGACGCGATTGCCGCCTTCGGCGCCGAGGCGCCTGCGGTGACGCTCAACGTCTTCGTCGCCGGCAGCAGCGAGATCGAGAAGGGCCTTCTCGAAGGGCGCTTCCACGTCGCCGTCCATCCCTTCCACCGCGCCAGCGACAGCTTCACCTCGGTGCCGCTGTTCGACGAGTTCCTGCCGCTCTACGCTGCGCCGTGCCACCCGCTGCTCGCCGGCGGGCGCCTGCCGTCCGACGACGAACTGCGCCGCGCGGCCTTCGTCGGGCTCGGCTACCACTCGCCCAACATGGAGCACTTCTGGCGCCTGGGCCTGCAGCCGGCCGCGCGTGCCTTCGAGCAGGAGGCGAGCGTGCTGCTGATCCGCTCGGGGCGCTACGTCGGCTTCCTGCCGGACCACTACGCGCAGGCCTTCGAGGCGCGCGGCGAGATCGTGCGCATCCCGTCCGAAACCCTGCGTTATGCGTGCGAATGGCAGGCGTCGACGGCGCGCACGCCCCCTCCGGGACGCGTGGCGCGGCGTTTCGTGGAGATTCTCGTCGCCCTGCATGCTCCCGCAGCGCCGTCCGGGGCCTGAAATGGCTGCTCCGGAGCGGATTCCGGCCCGTTTTCACCGCGAAAGCGCCGATTGCGCGGCGACGGTGGGCAGACGAGTTTCGGCGGCTGCGTATTTGCCCTTATTCCGATTTGCCGTACGACACCCGAAAATGTGTCCATGGCATCGAAACATGCTCAGGAATTCGTATCTTTGATGCGGATGAATGCCCCGCAAACCGCGACAATGCTAGAATCCGGCCGTTAGATGTGCAGCACCGAACAACTCACACACCAATCGAGGTAAAGCATGAACAAAGGTGAATTCGTCGAAGCCCTGGCTGACCGTCTGGACGTCTCGCGCGCCCAGGCCGACCGCGCCCTGTCCGCCGTGCTGGACATCATCGCCGAGCGCATGGCCGCCGGCGAGAAAGTGTCGTTCACGGGCTTCGGCTCCTTCGAGGTGTCCGAGCGTGCCGAGCGTACCGGCCGCAACCCGCAGACCGGCGCCTCGATCAAGATCGCCGCGTCGCGCGTGCCGAAGTTCTCGGCCGGCGCGACGCTGAAGGGTGCCGTCAACGGCTGATCCCGCCGTCTCGCAAGGAAGTGATGCGGAGGCCCGGTGCCGGATGGCGCCGGGCCTCGTTTTTTTTCTGCTTTCCTGCAGGCGCAAAATCGGCTACCATTACGCCCGTTGTGCAATGCAGCAGTCGGTTTTATTTCAGGTCTTGACTCGCGGAACAGGATTCCGCGGACCCAGCCGAGGGACTGTATCCACAGCCCCATCGCCCCCGACCCTCCCGTCGAACTCCTCTCGTTCTCCCTGATCGAAAGGCATCGCGAATGCCGGTTGGTGCCGATGCGCGGTCGCATCCGTCGCCTATAGTTGTTTCTGGTTCGACGGTATCCGACCGGCCCAAGCCCATCGCGCGCTTGCCGCCACCGCGTCCCCCGTGGACGGTGCGATGCCTTTTCATTGGTCCGCCAAAGCGGACCGTATGCCGTTGCGGCCACCCGCCGCCGCGGCGAACACAGGAAGAACCCATGACGTTCAACGAACTCGGCCTCAACGAACTGCTGCTGAAGGCCGTCGAATCCACCGGCTACACCGTTCCCACCGAAGTGCAGGCGCAGGCGATCCCCGCCGCGCTGGCGGGCGCCGACCTGATGGTGTCGTCGCACACCGGCAGCGGCAAGACCGCCGCCTTCACGCTGCCCAGCCTCTCGCGCCTCGTCGAGCGCAAGCCTGCGCCCGGTGCCGGTCCGCGCGTCCTCGTGTTGACCCCGACGCGCGAGCTCGCGCAGCAGGTCGAGAAGGCCGTGAAGACCTACGGCCGCCACCTGCGCTGGCTCAACACCGCCTGCCTCGTCGGCGGCGCGCCCTTCTTCGCCCAGGTGAAGCAGCTGCAGCGCCCCGTCGACGTTGTCGTCGCGACCCCGGGCCGCCTCATCGACCACCTCACTCGCCGCAAGATCAAGCTCTCCGACATCGAGACCCTGGTGCTCGACGAAGCCGACCGCATGCTCGACATGGGCTTCGTCGAGGACATCGAGACCATCGTCGCCGCGACCCCGGCTTCGCGCCAGACCCTGCTGTTCTCGGCGACGCTGGACGGCGTCGTCGGCAACCTCGCGAGCAAGCTGCAGCGCAACCCGCAGCGCATCGAGATCGCACCGACGGTCGAGAACCGCGGCAACATCGAACAGCGCCTGATGATGGCCGACAACCTCGTGCACAAGACGCGTCTGCTGGAGTCGCTGCTCGGCGGTGACGGGCGGCAGCAGGCCGTGGTGTTCACGGCCACCAAGCGCAGCGCCGAGGAAGTGTCCCTGTCGCTGCAGGAAAAGGGTTTCTCGGCGGCGGCGTTGCATGGCGACATGCACCAGACCGCGCGTAACCGCACGCTGGACAAGCTGCGCCAGGGCCGTATCGACGTGCTCGTCGCAACCGACGTCGCCGCGCGCGGCATCGACGTCGCGGGCATCAGCCACGTCATCAACTTCGACCCGCCGCGCCAGGTCGAGGACTACGTGCACCGCATCGGCCGCACGGGCCGCGCCGGCCGCGACGGCATCGCGATCACGATGTCCGGCCCGCGCGAGATGGGCATCATCCGCGCGATCGAGCGCTTCACCGGCAAGCGCATGGACGTGCACGTGATCGAAGGCCTGGAGCCGACCGCGCGCCCGACCTCGCCGCGCCGTCCGGGCGGCGGCAAGCCGGGCTATGGCGGCGGCCGTCCGTCCGGCGGTTCGGGCTGGAGCCGCGATGCGCGCGACTCGCGTCCGGGCGCCGGCAAGGGCTGGTCGTCGGAAGGGCGTGACGGCAATCGCGGCGGTTACGGCCGTGACGAGCGCAGCGGTGCCCCGCGCGAGGAGCGTCCCGGCTTCGGTCGCAGCGAGCCCCGCAGTTTCGGCGAGCGCGCCGAGCGCAGCACCTATCCGCGCGACGAACAGCGCGGCGGCTGGAACCGTGACGACCGCGGTCCGCGCCGCGAAGGTTCGCGCGACGGCGCCCGTTTCGGCAGCGATCGTCCGGAGGGCGCCCGCCGTCCGCGTCCGGCGGCACGCGGTTGAGTGCGCCTGACTGAGTGAGTTCCCGCCCCCGCAGGGGGCGTAGATGAAAGGCAGGGCCCGGCGGTGCGCTGATGCACTGCCGGGCCCTGCCGTTTTGCACCGTGCGGCGGCGCGCCCCGGATCGGGAAATGAAAACGGGCCTCGCGGCCCGTCTCGTCTTCCTGCTTGCGCGAGCGGTGCGTCAGGCCTTGCCGGTGTCCTTCGCCGCGCTCACCTCGACCGCGCGCAGCTTGGTCGCGAGCTTGTCGAGCACGCCGTTCACGAAGCGGTGGCCCTCGGTGCCGCCATAGCTCTTCGCCAGTTCGATCGCCTCGTTGATGATCACGCGGTAGGGCGTGTCGAGGCCGTTCTTCAGTTCGTGCGTCGCGAGCAGCAGGATCGCGCGCTCGACCGGGGAGAGTTCGTCGACGGAGCGGTGGATGAAGGGGACGAACTCCGCCTGCAGCGCCTCGACGTTGGCGAGCGTGCCGCGCAACAGGCTGACGAAGAATTCGCGGTCGGCCTTGTCGAAGCCGGTGACCTGGGCGACGTGGTCCTCGATCACGGGGACGGAGTTGCCCGACAGCAGCCACTGGTAGATGCCTTGCAGGGCGAATTCGCGCGCGCGGCGCCGTGCCGCCTTGCCACTCATTTCAGCATCCGCAGCAGGCGGGCCATCTCGACCGCGGTGCGCGCGCAGTCGCTGCCTTTTTCCTGCATCCGCGCGAGCGCCTGGTCGTCGTCCTCGGTCGTGAGCACGCCGTTGGCGATCGGCAGGCCGGTGTCGAGGCCGATGCGGTTGATGCCCGTGCCCATCTCGTTCGAGACCAGCTCGAAGTGGTAGGTTTCACCACGGATCACCGCGCCGAGCGCGATCAGCGCGTCGTAGCGGCCGCTGCGCGCCATCGCCTGCAGCGTGAGCGGGATCTCCAGCGCGCCGGGGACGGTCGCGATACGGATCAGGTCGGGTGCGACGTTCAGGCGCAGCAGCTCGGCGGTGCAGGCCGACAGCAGGCCTTCGCACACGTCCTGGTTGAAGCGGCTCATGACGATGCCGATGCGCAGGCCTTGCCCGTTCAGGTCGGGTTCGAATTCGGGGATGTTGTCGTAACGGGCCATGTTCGATTCTTTTGAAAGCGGAAAAGCCGGAAATCCGCAGGACTTCCGGCACAGTGAAACGCTGAGAGTACCACCTCAGGCCGGATCGACGAAACCCGTGATCTCCAGCCCGAAGCCGGCCATGCTCGGGATCTTGCGCGGGCTGGAGAGGAGCCGCATCCTGCCGACTTTGAGGTCGCGCAGGATCTGGGCGCCGACGCCGAACAGGCGCGCGTCCCACTTCGGCGGCTGGTAGCCCTCGCCGGTCAGGCTTGCGAGCAGTTCGCTGCCCGACTGCGGCCGGTACAGCAGCACGATCACGCCCTGCTCGGCCTGGGCGAGGCGGGCGAGCGAGAGGTTGACCGGGAAGGTGTGGCGGTTGCTTTCGGCGTCGAGGAAATCCACGACCGAGATCGGCTCGTGCACGCGCACCAGCGTCTCGCGCTCGGGGCGGATGTCGCCCTTGGTCATCGCGAAATGCACTTCGCCGGTGGTCTTGTCCTCGAACGCGAACAGGCGGAAGCGGCCGTGCGGGGTGTCGACGTCCTTCTCGGTGACGCGCCTGATCAGGTGCTCGTGCGCCGAGCGGTACTGGATCAGGTCGCGGATGGCGCCGATCTTGAGGCCGTGCTCCTTCGCGAACTCGATGAGGTCGGGCAGGCGCGCCATCGTGCCGTCGTCCTTGAGGATCTCGCAGATCACCGCCGCGGGTTCGAGCCCGGCGAGCGACGCGAGGTCGCAGCCGGCTTCGGTGTGGCCGGCGCGGATCAGCACGCCGCCGTTCTGCGCCATCAGCGGGAAGATGTGGCCGGGCTGGACGATGTCGGCGGGCTTGGCGTTGCGCGCGACGGCGGCCTCCACGGTGCGCGCGCGGTCGTGCGCCGAGATGCCGGTGGTGACGCCTTCGGCGGCCTCGATCGAGGTCGTGAAGGCGGTGCCGTGCGGCGAGCGGTTGTCGCGCACCATCAGCTGCAGGCCGAGCTGGCGGCAGCGCGCTTCGGTGAGCGTGAGGCAGATCAGGCCGCGACCGTAGCGCGCCATGAAGTTGATCGCTTCGGGCGTGACGTGCTCGGCGGCGAGCACGAGGTCGCCTTCGTTTTCGCGGTCTTCCTCGTCGACGAGGACGACCATGCGGCCGGCGCGGATTTCGTCGACGATTTCGGTGACGGGGGACAGTGCAGTCATTGTGCGGATTCCTCGCGCCACGCGAGCAGGCGTTCGCAGTAGCGGGCGATCAGGTCGATTTCCAGGTTCACGCGGTTGCCCGCCTGGAGGTGTTTGAGGTTGGTGACGGCGACGGTGTGCGGGATCAGGTTGATCGAGAACTCCGTGCCTTCGACGCGGTTCACGGTGAGGCTCACGCCGTTCACCGTGACCGAGCCCTTGCGCGCGATGTAGCCGGCGAGCGCCGCCGGGGCGCGGATCACGAGGTCGTGGCTCTCGCCGACCGGCGCGAAGCGCACGACTTCGCCGACGCCGTCAACGTGGCCGGTGACGAGGTGGCCGCCGAGGCGGTCGGCGAGACGCAGCGCCTTCTCGAGGTTCACTTCGTTGCCGACGGCGTCGAGGCCGGCGGTGCAGTTGAGCGTCTCGCGCGACACGTCGAACTGCACGCGCGGGCCGTCCGTCGCGATGACGGTGAGGCACACGCCGCTGTTGGCGATGCTGTCGCCGAGCTGCACGTCGGAGAGATCCAGGTCGGCCACGTCGACCGTCAGGCGAACGCCGTCCTGCAGGGGATCAATGCGCTCGATTCGGCCGCAGGCGGCCACGATTCCGGAGAACATTTGGGTGGGCGGGAGGATAAGGAAGCAGTGATTGTAGGCGAAACGCGCCGAAAAGCGATCGCTTCGCCCACTGTTGCGGGAGCGGCCGTCAGCGCAGCGCGCGGTCGAGCACTTCGCCGAAGGGGCCCGCTTCCAGGAAGCCGACGACGCGCAGGTCGTTGCGCTCCTTGCCGTTGCGGTCGAAGAAGATCGTGCCCGGCGGCCCGAAGAGGTTGAAACGCTTGAGCAGCGCCTTGTCGTCGTCGTTGTTGGCGGTGACGTCGGCCTTGAGCAGCAGCATGCGACCCATGCGCGCCGCGATCTTCGGGTCGGTGAAGGTGAAGCGTTCCATCTCCTTGCACGACACGCACCAGTCGGCATAGAAGTCGAGCATCACCGGGCGGTCGGTCGAGGTCAGGCGGGCGTCGAGCTCGGCGACCGAGGACACCTTCTCGAAGCGCGGCGCCTCGGCCGCGTTCGCGTTCGCGCCTGCGGTGCCGGTGTGCAGCACCGCGAGCGGCTGCAGCGGGTCGCGAGAGCCGGCGAGCGCGCCGACCAGCATCGCCGCGCCGCCGATCAGCAGCACGACGCCGACACCCTTCCAGAAGCGCTGCCAGCCCTTCGCCTGCGGCGGCAGCGGGTCGATCGCGTGCAGGAAAATGCCCGAGAACACCAGCAGCGCGGCCCATGCGAGCATCGGCAGCAGCGGCGGCACGACCGGCGTCAGCAGCCACACCGCGACGGCCAGCAGCATCACGCCGAAGGCTTTCTTGACCCCTTCCATCCACGCGCCGGCCCTGGGCAGCACCGAGCGCGCGGCGACGCCCACGGCAAGGAGCGGCGCGCCCATGCCGAGCGCCATCGCGAAGAGCGCGGCGCCGCCGAGCGCGGCGTTGCCGGTCTGCGCGATGTAGAGCAGCGCACCCGCGAGCGGCGCGGCGACGCAGGGGCCGACGATCAGCGCGGACAGCACGCCCATCACGGCGACGCCGCCGAGATGGCCGCCCTGCTGATGGCTGGCGGTCGAGGACAGGCGGCTCTGCAACGCGCTCGGCAGCTGCAGTTCATAGAAGCCGAACATCGACAGCGACAGCAGCACGAAGACGAGCGCGAAGCTGCCGAGCACCCAGGCGTTCTGCAGCGCGGCCGACAGCATCGTGCCGGAGAGGCCCGCGGCGACGCCGGCGGCGGCGTAGGTCACGGCCATGCCGAGCACGTACACCAGCGACAGCATGAAGGCGCGCCCGCGCGAGATGTTGTGGCCGTGGCCGACGATGATGCCCGAGAGGATGGGGATCATCGGGAACATGCAGGGCGTGAAGGCGAGCAGCAGGCCGAAGCCGAAGAAGCTCAGCAGCACCAGCGGGCCGCTCGCGTCGCGCAGCAGGCCGGCGATGCGCCCGCTCTCGTCGCCGGCGATGCCGGTCGCGCCCGGCGCGGACCTGTCGTCGCGTGACAGCAGGCCGTCGAGGAAGCTGCCGCCGGTCTTGACCGGTTTCGCCATCAGGTCGATGTCGGCGGTCTGCTCGTTGGGCGGATAGCAGATGCCGCCGTCCCAGCAGCCCTGCACGGCGCCGAGCAGGCGGAACTTCGTGACCCCGTCGGGCGCGGTCACCGGCAGCAGGAGCTTCACTTCCTTGCGGTAGGTCTCGACCCTGCCGAAGAACTCGTCGTTCTTCACATGGCCGGGCGGGCGCTGCGGCGTGCCGAAGCTGACGGTGTCGGGATCGGCGCGGAAGCGGAACTTGTCGGCGTAGAGATAGTAGTCGCTGGCGATCTTGACGGTGACCTCGACGGTCTGCGGGTCGAGCGCCTGGGCCGAGAGCACGAAGGCCTCTTCCGGGCGCATCGGCGAACCGGAGGGGGCGGCGCCGGCGGGCGCGGACAGCGCGAGCAGGCTGGCGAGGAGGGCAAGCAGGGACAGGAGGCGGGACATGGAATCGATGGGTATTGCGCGGTGGCGCGATTGTAGGACGGATGCGGCAGCGGGCGTTCGATATGGATCAATACCTCTGCGGGGCTGACCCGGACGCCAACAGGCGCACGCCGGACGTGCGCCTGATCACGAATCGGCCGCGTCTGCACCTTCTTCGCCGGGAAGCGGCGCGGTTTCCGCGGCGATCCAGTCGAGGTAGGCGGGCAGGCCCCGCATGACAGGGACCGCGACGATTTCCGGAAGTTCGTAGGGATGGTTGGCGCGGATCGCCGCCTCGAGTTCGGCGTAGCGCACCGGGCTGGTCTTGATCAGCAGCGGGATTTCGGTGGCGATTTCGGTCCTGCCCTGCCAGTGATAGGCCGAGCGGCAAGGGGCGAGGATATTCACGCAGGCGGCCAGGCGGCGCTCGACCAGCAGCGCGGCGAGCGTCTCGGCGCAGGCGGCGTCGGGGCAGTTGGTGAGCACGACGAGCGCTTCCGTCATCGCGGGTTCCTCCATATGGCAGTCGCGCGATTGTCCCAGAGTCTGCGGCCCGGCGCATGCGCACGGACCGGCGCAGGGTTCTGTCGCCGGCCCGCGCGCGTTATCCTGAGGCTTTGCCTGGGAGCCCGCATTGCGATGATCTCCAGTCCCGATTCCGCCGCGCTCGCGCGCTGGCCCGACGTTCCCGCCTGCTACGACTGGCTGTCGCTCGACCGCCGCGGCAGCTGGCGGCTGCAGGGGGAAGTGGTCGTGCATGCGGGTCTGGCCGGTTTCCTGAACGCGAACTACGGCCGCGACGCGGCCGGCAACTGGCTGGTGCACAACGGGCCGCAGCGCGTGTTCGTCGCGCTCGACTACGCGCCCTGGGTCCTGCGCCTGCACCCGGACGGCGGGCTGACGACGCATACCGGGGCCGACGCCGGCGCGATCGCCGCTGCGTATCTCGACGAGGAGGGCAACGTGCTGCTCGACGCGCCGCGCGGGCCGGGGCTGCTCGACGACCGCGACCTCGCCGCCTTCGTCGCGCAGTGCCGCCGCAGCGACGGCGGCGTGGCGGACGACGAGGCGCTGCTCGCGGTGATGGCGGGCGGATCGGGGGTGGCGTGGCGCGGCCTGCCGCTGCAGGCGATCGCCCGCGACGCGGTGCCGGCGCGCTTCGGCTTCCGGCGGTGGCCGGCGCCCTGAGCGGAGCGCGGCGATGGTGTCGGCGAGCTTCCGCTTCTACGAGGAACTCAACGATTTCCTCGCCCCGCCGCGCCGCTATCGCGAATTCACGGTGCCGTGCGCGCGTGCGGCGACGGTCAAGCACATGGTCGAGGCGCTCGGCGTGCCGCACACCGAGGTCGAGCTGGTGCTGGTCAACGGCGAGTCGGTGGCCTTCGACCACCCGCTGCGCGACGGCGACCGCGTGTCGGTGTATCCGCGCTTCGAGACTTTCGACATCACGCCCTTGCTGCGCGTGCGCGAGCGTCCGCTGCGCCGCACCCGCTTCGTCGCCGACGCCCACCTCGGCGGGCTCGCGCGCCTGCTGCGCATGACGGGCTTCGACACGCTCTACGACAACAACTTCGCCGACCCCGACATCGAGGCCATCGCCGCGCACGACGGGCGCATCGTGCTCACGCGCGACCGCGAACTGCTCAAGCGCCGCACGATCACGCACGGCTGCTACGTGCATGCGTTGAAGCCCGAGCACCAGTTCGCCGAGATCCTCGCGCGCCTGGATCTCGCCCGCAGCGCGCGGCCGTTCACGCTGTGCCTCGCGTGCAACGCGCCGCTCCACGCGATCGACAAGGCGAGCGTCGAGCACCTGCTGCCGCAGAGCGTGCGCGAGCGCCACCAGCGTTTCAGCACCTGCGACGTGTGCCGGCGGGTGTTCTGGGAAGGGTCGCACTGGGTGAAGATGCGGGCGCTGATCGCGCGCCTGCTGCCGCGTGACTGAGGCTGCGCGGTCAGCTCCCCGCGGCGAGGAGGGATTCGACCGTCTCGATCAGTTGCAGCGGGCTGAAAGGCTTGGTCAGGTAGGCGTTGGCGCCGGCGAGCTGGCCGAGTTCGAGGTCCTGCAGCTGGCTGCGCGAGGTGAGGAAAACGATGGGCGTGGCCGCGATCGCCGGGTGGGCGCGCACGCGTTCGCACACCTGGATGCCGTCGAGTTCGCCCGGCATCATCACGTCGAGCAGCACGAGATCGGGGCGCAGCGCCTCGATCATGCGCAAGCCCTGGGCGCCGCTGTCGGCCTCGTGCACCTCGTGCCCGCCGTAGTCGAGCGTCAGGCTGACCAGCTTGCGCAGGTCCGGCTGGTCCTCAACGACGAGGATGATCTTGTTCTTGTTCATCGCGTTTGGCCGTCGCGCCCGCGCGGACGAGCTGCACGAGATCCCGCGCGTAGCGTTCGAGCTGGGCCTTCATCACGGCGTCGTCCTGCGCGTGCGGGGCGCCGGTGGGGATCTCGAGCGTGATGCCGATCAGGCCGGCGAGATCCTGCTTCATCGCGATCGTCCCGCCGTGCGCCTCGATGACGCGCCGCACGATCTCGAGGCCCAGTTCCCGGTCCTCGGCGGGGTCGAGCAGCGTCGAGGCGCCGAGCGCCGCCGGGCGGCGTGCGCGCGGGCGCGAGAACGGGCCGCCCGCCTGCGTGGGGCGCAGCGCGAGCACGGCCACGCCGCCGCGCTGGCGCAGGCTCACCGCGATGTCGGTCGCGTGGGGGCAGGCTTCGATCGCATGGGCGAAGAGCTCGACGAGCCCGCGTTCGAGCCATTTTTCGCTGCCATACACCGGGGTGAGTTCGCCCGGCGCCTCGCTCAGCGCGATGCGGCAGCGCGCGTCGGCGGTGCGCCGGGCGATGTGCTGCATTGCCCGCTGCGCGACGCGCGCGAGGTCGACCCGGTCCTGTGCCGCCGCCAGCGGTCCGGCGAGGCTCAGTTCGAGGACCGTGCCGATCCGCTCGATGCGCTCGCGCAGTTCGCTGGCGCGCGCGAGCGCCTGCCGGCGGTCGCGCTCGAGCCGCGCGGCGTCCGGTTCGGTGGATGCGAGCCCGGCGATGACGCGGTCGAGCGCGACGCCGAGCTCGCCCAGCGCCGACGAGGGTTCGCCCTGCAGCAGCACCTGCAGGGTCGCGAGGGCGCGGTCGAGCACCGTCTGGTCGTCGCGGCGGCGCAGGACGATCACATATTCGCCGGTGCCCGTGCTCGGCAGCAGCATCGCGCGCAGCAGCTGCGGCGCGGCGGGAGCCGTGCCGGAGGCGGCCTGCAGCGCGTCGACGTCGAGCTCGGCTGGCAGCGGACCATCCACCGCACGCTCGACTTCCGCACGGATCCGCGCCGGCAGCGAATCCTTGCCCGCGCGGACGCCGGTCGTCTCGGCTGCCGCACGGTTGGCGAAGCGCACGTGGCCGCCGCGCTCGAACACGATCAGGCCGTCGCTCAGGCTGTTGAAGATCTGTTGGGCTCGCGAGAACATCGCATCTTCCACAATAAGCGTAAGAATACCATAGTGTAAATGTTACGCGCGATGCGCCAGTCAGGGCGGCCGCGGGAAAATTCATCGCAGATTCCGGAATTGCTCTTTCGTTTCAATGTAAATGCAGCCGGAATGAGCGTCGAGGCGCAGACGGGCGACGCCCGTCGAAGGGTAATGATTTGCGTTGCAGGTATGGTAATTTGAGGTTAAATTGACGCTGGCAGTCGCGTGGCGGTGAACCTGGCTTCGCGGCAGGGCATCTCCCTTTCGGCGACGTCGAGGAATCTGCACCATGCTCCTGAGCGGCCTTCCACCGGGCATCGACACCCTGATGCGTTAC
This sequence comes from Azoarcus sp. DN11, assembly GCF_003628555.1. Taxonomy (NCBI): domain Bacteria; kingdom Pseudomonadati; phylum Pseudomonadota; class Betaproteobacteria; order Rhodocyclales; family Zoogloeaceae; genus Azoarcus; species Azoarcus sp. DN11. The sequence continues at coordinate 416,105 of NZ_CP021731.1, forward strand.
GGCGATTTTCTCTCCGAGCTCGAGATCGGGATCCTCGCCCATGCGCCCGACGGCTTGATCGAGTACGCGAATGAAACGGCGCGCAGCCACCTCGGTTTTCGCGGCCTTGCGGGCCTCGGACTCGACAGCACGTGGGACTTGCTGGACGCGGATGGCGGCCATCTCGCGTTGTCGGAACTGCCGGCGGTCAAGGCCTTGTGCCTGGGCCGGGCGGTCGCCGGGACCGTCGTCGGCTGCATCCTCGGCGGCGAACTGCGCCTGTTGCGCATGGATGCGCTGCCCGTGCCGGCGTGGGACGGTCGCATCGCCCGTGTCGTGACGGCCTTCCGCGATGTCACGCCGTCTGCCCCGGCGCCGCAGGCGGCGCTCTCCGGAGCGAGAGCGGCCGGCCAGATGACCGGTCGGGCGCCGAATCAGGCCTGAGCGGGCCAGCGTTCGTCGGCGGCGAGGCGCTCGGCCATCTGCCGCTGCGTCGCATCAAGGGTGTCGGCGAGCGCGCGCACCTGGTCGGGCACCTGGCCCGAATCGCCGGCGCGGATCGCCGCTTCCGTCTGCAGCGCCTGGGCCTGCAGGGCATTCAGCCCGAGATTTCCCGCCACCCCTTTCAGCGTATGCGCCTCGAGGCGCAACGGGTCGAGGTCGCCTTCGGCCAGGAGCCGGTGGAGGCGCGCCCCGCTGTCGCGGTGATGATCGAGGAACATCGCAGCCAGCTGGCGGTACAGCCCGGCGTCGCCGCCGATGCGCGCCAGGGCCTCGTCGAGTCCGGGTTCCGGCGGCATCGCGGAGGTGTGGCCCGGCGCAGCGGGGGCAGGGGGCTGGTCCGGGGCCGGCGTGTCCGCGCCCGCTCGCGGCTGCGCGTGCCCTGCGGCGGCATCGGCCACGGCGAGCCAGCGCGCCAGCACGTCCGGCAGGGTGCGGAAGTCGATCGGCTTGATGACGTGGTCGTTCATGCCCGCCGCCAGGCAGCGTTCGCGGGCCTCGCTGAAGGCGTCGGCGGTGATCGCCAGGATCGGCAGCGCGTCGTGGTCGAAGTGGCGGCGGATCTGCCGGGTCGCTTCGAGGCCGTCCATCACCGGCATGTGCAGGTCCATCAGCACGAGGTCGTAGGCGCCGTCGCGGGCGCGCGCGACGGCTTCCTCGCCATTGTTGGCGATGTCGACCGTCAGGCCCAGGCGGCGCAGGAACTCGCCGGCGACCTGCTGGTTGAGCGGATTGTCCTCGGCGAGCAGGACGTGGTGGCCGGCCAGGCTGAACGAAGCGGCGCCGGCCTGTCGGGCGGGTGCCGCCGACCCCTGCGCCGCGGCGGCCGGGCGCAGGCGCAGCGCGAAGCGGAAGCGGCTGCCGACGCCGGGCTCGCTGTCGACCGCGATCGCGCCGTGCATCAGTTCGGCCAGCTGCTTCGAGATCGCCAGCCCCAGGCCGGTGCCGCCGAACTGGCGCGTGATCGCATCGTCGGCTTGCGAGAAGGGCTGGAACAGGCGCGCGACCTGGGCGGCGGTCATGCCGATGCCGGTGTCGCGCACGACGAACTGCAGCAGGTCGCCGTCGGCATCGCTGCCCAGGCGCTGCAGCTCCAGGCTCACTTCGCCGTGGTGGGTGAACTTGATCGCGTTGTTCGCGAGGTTCAGGAGGATCTGGCCGATGCGCAGCGCGTCGCCGACGTAATCCATCGCGCCCTGCTCGTCGAGGCTGACGCGCAGCGCCAGCCCCTTTTCGCGCGCGCCGAAATCGAGCTGGCCGACCACTTTCGCGACGAGTTCGCGCAGGTTGAACGGCGCGGCGCCGATCTCCATGCTGCCGGCCTCGATCTTGGAGAAGTCGAGCACGTCGTTGATGACGTGCAGCAGGCCGTCGGCGGCGCCGCCGATCTTGTCGAGGTAGTCCTGCTGTTGCGCGTCGAGCGGGGTATCGAGCGCGAGCCGGGACATGCCGATGATGGCGTTCATCGGCGTGCGGATCTCGTGGCTCATCGTCGCGAGGAAGCGGCTCTTCGCACGGTTCGCGGCTTCGGCCGCATGCAGCGCCTGCTCGAGGCGCGCGTTGGCGTGTTCGAGCGCGTCGCGGCTCGCCTGCAGTTCCTGCGTGCGCAGCGCGACTTCGCGTTCGAGCTTGTCGTGGAACTGGCGGTGGGCGTCGAGCGCCTCGCGCAATGCGCGCGACAGGATGCCGATCTCGTCCGGGCTGTCGTCGGCCGGGATGGCGTGGACGCCCTGGGCGAGCGGCGCCTCGACGGCGCCGGCGAGCCGGTCGAGGCGCACCGTGAGCCGGTTCGCGAGCCGGTCGAGGCGCACCGTGAGCCGGTTCGCGAGCCGGTTCGAGAAGCGCCACACCAGCCACATCGCGGGCAGTGCCAGCGCGATCAGCAGCAGCAGGGTGTCGCGCAGGGGGCTGAACCACGGGTTGTCGCTGCGGGAGAGCTCGAACGTGATGTGATAGAGGTCGGGATGGCGCGGGGGCTGCACGACCTGCGTCACCGACGGGGCGTGCGGGCCGCGCGCGCTGCCATCGCGTATCGCGATCACCGGCGCGTCCCCGCGTTCGAGCAGGACGTTGAAGTGCTCGCCGAGCGTGCCGCTGGCCTCGGTGAGCAGCACCGACAGGTCGACGCGGCTCAACAGCACGCCGATCACGTCGTCGGTGTAGGGGAAGACGACCGGGTAGGCGACCAGCATCGCATTGCCCTGGTCGACGGCGATCGGGTGACGATCCGCGCCGGTCGCCGCGAGCACCCGCGACGCGAGTTCGTCGGCGACGGTCTTCGCTTCGTCGACGAGGTTTGCCGACCCGGCGATGAAGCGTCCGCGGTAGTCGAGCAGGGCGAGCCGGGAGATCTTGCCGCTGTTGTACTGGCGCAGGAAAGGCCGCAGGTAGGCTTCGCGCCCCGTCGTGTCGGTCAGCGCGGTCCAGATCAGGGGGCTGCGGCTGAGGTCTTCGGCGGCCTCGGTGAGGTTGGCGAGGCGGGCGTTGAAGTTGCCGGCCAGGACCTGCAGCGTGGTCGTCTGCGCTTGCCGGATCGAACGGCCGATGTTGTAGGCCTGCAGCGACAGCACGCCGACGCCGGTCAGCACCAGCACCGACATGGTCAGCAGGAAGGCGCTCTGCCGGATGCGGGCGGCGAGGCCGGTCGCGTGCTGGGCCACGAGCGCGTCAGCGCCTTTCCGTGCGCGCGGACGAAGCCGCCAGCGGCACGAGCACGTCCTGCGCGGTGTAGCGCGCCATGAACACCTGCTCGGGCGACAGCGCGTCGTGGCGATCGGGCGTGAACGGCCGTTCGTAGTTGCGCACCAGGCCCTTGTAGGCGGGCAGATGTTCGAGCGCGTCGCGCACCTTGGCGCGGTCGGCCGAACCGGCCCGCGCGATCGCCCGCGCGAGGAGATGGGTCAGGTCGTAGGCGTGGGCGACGCCCACCGGCGCACGCACCCGCTCGGCGCCGGCGATGCCGTAGCGTGCCTTCAGCGCCGCGAGCACGCGCTTCGCGGCAGGGGTGTCGCGCCCGATGAAGCTGAAGGTCTGGACGACGGCGAAGTCGACCTGGTCGAGCGCCGGGCCGGCCAGTTCCGCGAAGGCGCCGCCGGTCACCCCCCAGTGGCTGATGATCGGCATGCGCTCACCCGCCGGCAGGGCCGCGAGCTCGCGCACCAGCAGCGAGCCTTCGGTCTCGTTCGCGACGAGGATGATCGCCTGGGCGCCGGCGGCGCGCAGGTCGCGGTATTGCTCGAGCAGGGACTGGTCGCCCCAGTTGTACCAGCGCTCGCCGACGATGCCCACGCCGGCTGCGCCCGAGGCGGCGGTGAGGGCGGCGCGGTTGCTGCGGCCCCAGCCGGTGTTGGGCAGCAGGATGCCGACGCGGCTGGCGCCACGCTGGTGGCGCGCGAAGTTCAGCATCACCGGCGCAGCCCAGGAGTCCTTCAGCGACAGCCGGAAGGTGTAGCTCGGGCGGTACTTGTGCTCGGTGATCGGGTCCGCGGAGCCCCACGGGTCGAGGATCAGCACGCCCTGCTCCTGCGCCACCGGCAGCCATTCCAGGATCACCGGGCTGAACTTGCCGCCGAACACGCCGACGAGGTTGGGCATCGCCGCCAGTTCGCGCAGGTTGTCGACGCCGATGGCGGGGATCGAGCGGTTGTCGCGCGTGACGAGGGCGAGCTTGCGCCCGCCGAGCAGCCCGCCGGCGGCATTGATCTCGTCGATCGCGAGCTCGATGCCCTGCTGGATGGCCTGGGCGGAGGTGCTGGTCTTGTGTCCGAATTCGGCATCGAGGCCGACCAGGATGGGCGGCTGCTCGGCGGCCGCGGACGACAGGCTCACGGCGAGGGCGAGCGCGCCGAACAGGGCGTGCAGGGGCTTGAGCGACATCGGGAGCTCGTTCGCGGGGGCGTTCAGGCGTCGTCGTCGTTGAGCAGGGCCCCCAGTAACTGGAAAGCCTTGCGTTCGGACAACTTGTCCGTGCGCGACAGGTTGAGGATGGTCTTGGCGAGCGCTTCGGCGATCGGGCCGACAGTTGCGCGCGGTTTGTCGAACAGCGCCGTCGGTGCGGTGGCCTGCGCGAGCAGCGCGGCGACGGCGGCACCGGCTCCGCCGGAAAGGACGGCGTCGACCGGCGTGCGCGGTGCGGCGGGGGAAGGTGCGGCGCCCTCCGGGCCGGCGGGAGGGCCGAGCACGTCCCAGGCGGACTGCGGCACGGTGTCGTACGCCTGCGGCACATCGAGCCAGCCGCCGGGCAGGCCGAGGGCCCGCTCGATCGCCTGCGCGAACGGGTCGGACACGGGTTTGCGGCCGGAGGTCATCAGGCTCACGCGGCTGCTGGTCAGGTTCGCCGCATGCGTCAGCGCGATCTTCGCGCCGCGCGCGGCGGTCAGCATGACGAGGTTGCGCCGGCGCGTCTCGTTGCGCTCGTGCTTGCCGCTCGCGGCCAATGCGGATGGGCGGGGCCCCGGAGTGGCCGTGGGCGCCGTGTGGCCCGGTGACTGCGCGTGTTCATCCATGCAGGTTTCTCCATCGCAGGTTCCGGCAGGGTTCGCCCTTCGCCGAAACGCGTGCATCTCGTGTGGCTCGCCGGCCGGGAACGGCGGTGCCGCCGGGCGGGCCTTGCGCGGGGTGCGAGGTGGAATCTTACCTGTTTACCTGGCGCGCGTATGGTTCCCGGAATGTTACCTATCGGGGAGGGGGGCGTCAATGTGGCGGGCGGGTCGAGGCGGCCGTTAGTGGGCTTCCAGCGCGAACTCGTGCGCAAGGTCGACGCAGAAGCGCCGCAGCGCTTCGGCGAAATCCTGCGCATGGCCGCGCACGGCTTCGCGGTCGCCCGCGCGCGCGGCCGACCGCAGGGATTCGACGGTTCCGAGGACCTCGTGGGCGCCGATCGCTTCGGCGCCGCCCTCCATGGCGTGGCAGAAATCGAGCACCCCACGGAGGTCGCCATTGCGTGCGAGCCGGTCGAGCGTCGAGATGCGGTCCGCCGCCAGTTTGTAGAACTCTTCGGCAACGGCTCGCTGGATGGTCCGGTCGGGGCCGATGTAGAGCTTGATGTGTTCGAAGTCGATGCGCGAGTGCGTCGGCCGCCCGGGCGCGGTGTCGGGCGTCCCGGCCGACTCGCCCAGGCGCAGTCCCCAGCGCACGGCGCGCTCGAAGAGATCCGCGCGCACCGGCTTCGCGAAGATGAAGACGTTCCGGTACGCGCTGCGGATGCGGGCGAAGTCGCCCGGGGCCGAGCTGATCACGAGGACCGGCAGGGCCTCGTATTCCGGCTTGGACTTGACGATGTCGAGCAGCGCGACGCCGTCGAACTTGGGCATGCGCAGGTCGAGGATGATCAGGTCCGGCGTGCGTTCGGACAATGCCACCAGCGCGGCGTAGCCGTTTTCCGAGGAGCGGATGCGGATGTCGCCGCCCAGCTCCTTCAGCTTGCTCGCATACAGCGTGCGGTAGAACGGGTCGTCCTCGATGATCAGTACATGGTGGTGGGCATTCATCGTCCGCGCACGCGATGTGGGTAATGGAAGGATGGTACGCGAGCTTTCCCGCGTATGCAGTCTTGTTTCAATGTAACGGTTTACGTTTTGAGGTAAACTATACCTTGTGCCGCGGAGGGGAACGTGCCCTTCGATCGGGGCCGGGCGGCAGGGGAGAGCGAAGCGTGACCGGGGACGGAGCGGAATCAGGACTGGCGCCGAAGGACGGCGCAGGGGCGGGCGTGCGCCGGATCCTCGTCGTGGACGACGATCCGCTGATGTGCAAGCTCATGGGGGCGATGCTGTGCGAGTATCCGGCGCAAGTCCGCGTCGCCGGCGATGTGGCGGAAGCACGGGCCGCGATCGGCGCCTTCCGGCCGCAGTTGGTGTTCCTCGACGTCGCCCTCGCGGGGCCGTGCGACGGGCTCGATCTGTGCCGCGAACTGAAGGCCGCGGCCGGCGCCGCGTCACCGCTGGTGATCATGATATCGGGCCACAATGCGCTCGCCGACATCGATGCGGCGTTGCGCGCGAGTGCCGACGGCTACCTGCTGAAGCCGTTCTCGGCCGTCCAGGTGGAGGGGGTGCTCGATGCGGCGGAAGCGTGGCTGCTGGGCTCGCCGCGGCCGTTTCGCCATTACTGGCCGTTCGACCGGCGCTGCCCGCCGCCGGCCGCCCCGGTGACCGGTTGAGCGCCGTGCTTCGCGATGGCAGACCGCGCCCGGCTGCGCGGTCAGCGCGCGCGTGCGCAAGTCACGCGGCGTTTGTCGCAGTTGCCGGTATCATTTTCCGGGCAGCGGCGCAACAGATAGAAAGGCCGTGATGCGGGAAGGCGCGTGGTACGCCGCACGGCGCGGGAGGGAATTTCGCCATGACGGTTCGTGAGGAATTGGCGGCCGAGTCCGTCGCCGACCCGGCCGGGGAGCCGGGCGAGGTGCGTGGCTTCATCGCGGCGATCGTCCCGCAGGCATGGTGGGGGAAGGTCATCGCGCTGGCGGTGCTGTATTTTGCCGCCGGTCTGCTGGCGACCCTGCTGGTCGCTGCGCCCACCTACGCCTCGCCGGTGTGGCCGGCTGCCGGCGTGGCCTTCGTCGCCCTGCTCGTGTGCGGCCCGCGTTGCTGGCCGGGGGTGTGGGCGGGGGCTTTCCTCAGTGACCTGATCCAGGATTTTTCCGCGACCGGGGCCGTCTTTGCGGCGTGCGTCGCCACGGGGGCCGCGCTGCAGGCCCTGGCGGGTGCCTGCCTGGTGCGGCGCCTGCAGCCGGATCTGCGGTTGATGTCGCAGGCGGGCGACGTCGCGCGCTTTCTCTTCCTGATCGGCCCGCTCGCCTGCATCGTCGCGCCCAGCCTCGCGGTGTCGGCACGCCTCGGTCTCGGCCTGATGCCGCTCGATGCCCTGCCCGGCGAGTGGCTGGCGTGGTGGGCGGGGGACACGCTCGGCGTGCTGCTGTTCGCGCCGGTCCTGCTGATCGGCATGACGAGGGGGCGTCCGCCGTGGGCGCGGGGCGCGGCGGCGTTGCGCATCGTCCTGCCGCTGCTGGTGACGGCGATCCTGCTGGTTACGGCCAACCACGGCATCGTCCGTCTCGAGCAGAGCCGGATGCAGGCGCAGATCGCCCAGCGCATCGACGAAGTGTATGAGATCGGCTTCCTGCCGGTGCCGGGCGTGCTGGGGCCGCTGCGCGGAGTCGAGCGATTCTTGTCGTCGAGCGAGGAGGTCACCCGCGAGGAGTTCGAGCGCTTCACGTCGTGGTTCGCCGCCCAGTCCGCCGTGCTGGCCGTCGACTGGGCGCCGCACGTGACGCAGGCGGGGCGTGCGCGCTTCGAGGCGGACGTGGCGGCGGGAGGGGCTCCGGGATACCGCATCATGGAACCCGACGACGATGGCCGGCTGCGGCCGGCAGGCGAGCGCAGCGACTATTTCCCGGTGCTGTTCAGCGCACCACGGCGCGCGAACCTCTCGATCATCGGCCTCGATCACGCGTTCGAGTCGCTGCGCCGCGTCGAGCTCGCACATGGGCTCGCCAGCGGTGATGTGCATGTCGCGGAACAGATTGCGTTGGTGCGCAAGTCGTCGCCAGCCGTGCTCGCCTACCTGCCGGTCTTTCGCGTGGATGAAGCTGCGGGGCCGGGGCTTGAGCCGCCGGCGGCGCGCGAGGTCCGCGGTTATGTCGTGGGTATTTTCGACATCGCGCGCATGTTCGCGCCGCTGGCGGACGCGGCGCGTGCGCGGGGGCTCGCGTTCCGCATCTCGGACGTGACGTCCGGGAGCGGGAGCAAGGTATGGGTCGAACAATGGCCGGCCGGTACTGTGGCGCGGTGGGCGCGCGACCTCGATTTCGGCGGGCGGACGCTGCGCCTCGACCTTGCGCCGGCGGGCGGCGTCATGGCGGCGGGCTACTCCATCGAGCTGAAGATGTTCGAAGCCATCGCGGTGCTGGCCGCCTTCCTCGTCGCCTTCGTCGCGCTGAGCGCCGCGAGCCACGCGGCCGCGGTGCAGCGCGAAGTCGCCGTGCGCACCGCCGACCTCGCGCGCGAGCTCGCGGCCCGGCGCGAAGCCGAGGCACTGCTCGACCGCTTCTTCACGCTGTCCCTCGACCTGCTCGCGATCGCCACTGCGGATGGCCGCTTCGTGCGCGTGAGCCCGGCGTCCACGCAGACGCTGGGCTGGGGGGCGGACGAGCTGGAGGCGCAACCGCTCTTCGCGCAGGTGCATCCGGACGATGTCGATCGCGTGCGCAGCGAATTCGCCGCGACCGGCGAGGACGGCACGATCGGCTTCGAATGCCGGCACTGCTGCAAGGACGGATCCTGGCGCTGGCTCGAGTGGCGGGCGCGGCGCCATCCGGACGGTCTCGTGTTCGCATCGGCGCGCGACATGACGGAGCCGCACCAGACGGCGCAGCGCCTGCGCGAACTGAATGTCGAACTGCAGCGGGCCAGCGCCGACGCCGAGCAGGCGAGCCGTGCCAAGTCCGCCTTCCTCGCGACGATGAGTCACGAGATCCGCACCCCGATGAACGGCGTCATCGGGCTGGTCGACGTGCTGTCGCGCACCGGACTGACCGAGGAGCAGGCCGACCTCGTCAAGACCGTGCGCGAGTCCTCGACCAGCCTGCTGGGCATCCTCGACGATGTGCTGGATTTCTCGAAGATCGAGGCGGGCAGGCTCGAGATCGTGCGCACGCCGGTGGTGGTCGAGGATCTCGTCGAAAGCCTGTGCAGCTCGCTCGCGCCGCTCGCCGCCCGCCAGGGCGTGGACCTGTCGGTGTTCGTCGCGCCCGACATTCCCGAACGCGTGCTGGCAGACGAGACGCGCCTGCGCCAGGTGCTGTACAACCTCGTCGGCAACGGCATCAAGTTCTCCGCCGGGCGCCCCGAGCTGCGCGGTGACGTGGCCGTGCGCGCGCGCGTCGCCCAGGCGGAGCCCTTGCACCTGAGCTTCGAGGTGTCGGACAACGGCATCGGCATTGCGCAGGAGCGGATCGCCCACCTGTTCACCCAATTCACGCAGGCCGAAGCATCGACGACGCGGCGCTTCGGCGGCACGGGCCTGGGGTTGGCGATCACGAAGCGCCTGGTGAGCCTGATGGACGGACGGATCGAGGTCCGGAGCGCGCCGGAGGCCGGCTCGGTGTTCACCGTCACGCTGCCCTTCGACGCCGTCGAAGCGGCCGGGCAGCGCGAGCTGCCGCAGCTGGAGGGGATCGAGTGCATCCTCGTGTGCCGCGACGACCACGGTCCGGCGCTCGCGGATGTGCGCAGCTACCTCGAGCACGCCGGCGCACGGGTGCATCTCGCGCCCGATGCGGACGCCGCCGAGCGGCTCTCGGGCCGCCTCGCAGGCGTCTGCGTGCTCGTCGAGTGCAGTGCCGGTGCGGGGGCGCCACCGGCCGCGGGCGAGGCGCCGCCTTGCGGGCTGCGCCGGCTGCGCATCTCCCGCGGCCGGCGCAGGCACGTGCGCGTGGTCGACGCCGGCACGGTCAGCGTCGACGGCGACGCGCTGCGCCGCCGCACGCTGCTGCGCGCGGTCGCCGTGGCGGCCGGGCGCGAATCGCCCGACGCGGTGCCGGTGCAGGCTGCGCCGGCCGCGATCGAGTCGAAGGCCGCGCCGCCGGCGATCGCGGACGCGCGCGCGTCCGGCCGGCTGATCCTGATCGCCGAGGACGACCCGGTGAACCAGAAGGTCATCCTGCAGCAGCTCGCGCTCCTCGGCCACGCGGCGGAAGTCGCGGGCGACGGCGCACAGGCGCTGCAGATGTGGCGCGAGGGGCGCTATGCGCTGCTGCTGACCGACCTTCACATGCCCGGCATGGATGGCTACGAACTGGTGCGGACGATTCGCGCCGAGGAGGCCGGGCGCGGCCGCATGCCCATCCTCGCCCTGACCGCGAACGCGCTGCGTAGCGAGGCGCGGCGCGCGCAGGAGGGGGGCATGGACGAGTACCTGACCAAGCCGATCCAGTTGCAGCTGCTGAAGGACGCCCTGGAGCGCTGGCTGCCGCACGAGGCGGCGGCGCCGGCCGTCGACGCGCCCGCGGCGGTCGTCGCGGTGCTGGAGGCGCTGATCGGGGGAGAACGTGCGGTCGTCGACGAGTTTCTCGGCGATTACCGCAGTGCGCTGCGCGAACTGTCCGGCGTGCTGCGGACCGCCGTCGCGCACGACGATGCGGGCACCATCGTGGCCGTGGCGCACAGGCTGAAGTCCTCGTCGCGCGCGGTCGGCGCAGGGCAACTCGGCGAACTGTGCGCAGAGCTGGAGATCGCGGCGCGGGCGGGCCTCAGGGCGCTGGTGGCCCGGCACCTGGGCGAGTTCGATGCGGCGGCGGCCATTGTCGAGGCGCGCATCGACGAGCGGCTGCGCGAGCACGGCGTTTCACCGGAACGGGAGCACCCATGAATATCCTGATCGTCGATGACGACCCCATTCTCTGCAAGATTCTTGCGAATCAGCTGACCGTGCTCGGAGCGGGGCGGGTGAGCTGCCATGCGTGGGCGCGCGATGCGCTGGCCCGCGTCGCGCGCGGCGAGGCCATCGGGCTGATCTTCCTCGACCTGCGCATGCCCGAGGTCGATGGCATCGAGTTCGTCCGCGAACTCGCCCGTTCCGGCTACCGTGGCGGCCTGGTGCTGATCAGCGGCGAGGATCCGCGCATCCTGCGCACCGCCGAGCGGCTGGCGCAGGCGCACCGGCTGCGGGTGCTGGGCGCGTTGTCGAAGCCGATCCGGCCCGAAGGGCTGCGCGAGGTGCTCGACCGGCACGCGCGCTGCGCGCCCGAGGCGCCCCCCGCCGATCGCGTGTTCTATCCGGAGCAATTGCGGCGGGCGATCGCGTCGGGCGAGCTGGTGAATCACTACCAGCCGACCGTGTCGCTCGCGACCGGCGCCGTGATCGGGGTCGAGACCCTGGTGCGCTGGAACCACCCGTCCGAGGGGCTGGTGCCCCCCGATGCGTTCGTGCCGCTTGCGGAGGCGTGCGGCGTCATTGACGAGCTCACGCAAGGGGTGCTCCGCACCGCGCTGCGCGACGCGCGACGCTGGCACGACGCGGGGTACGGGCTGCAGGTCGCCGTGAACGTGTCGATGGAGAGCCTCGTCGCGCTCGACTTCCCGGACATGGTCAGGGACGAGCTCGCGGCCTCCGGGGTGCCGCCCGAACGGCTGGTGCTGGAGATCACCGAGAGCCGGCTGGCGCAGGATTTCGTCGCGGCACTCGAAATCGTCGCGCGCCTGCGGCTCAAGCACATCATGCTGTCGATCGACGATTTCGGCACCGGCTATTCTTCGCTGACGAAGTTGCGCGACATTCCTTTCAACGAACTCAAGATCGATCGCAGCTTTGTGAGCGAGGCCTGCGAGGACAGGACATCGTGTGCGATCGTCGACGCGAATCTGCGCCTGGCCCGCAGCCTCGGGCTCAGGAGCGTCGCGGAAGGCGTCGATACCCGTGCCGTGTGGGATATGCTGCAGGCGCGCGGCTGCGGCCTCGCGCAGGGCTGGTTCGTCGCCCCGGCGATGCCCGCCTGCGAACTGCCGGAGTGGATCGCGGAGTGGGAGCTGCGGCGGCCCGACCTCGTGGCGGCGGTTCAGGAACCCTGCTGGAAACCGCAGGGTCAGCGCGCGGGCATCGGCAACGCCTCGGCGCTCACCGACACTTCGGTCGCGACGAGGTAATACACGACGCCCTTGGCGTCGATCGTGCGGATCAGCACCGGCAGGCCGAAGTGCTCGGTCGCGAGCCATACGTCGGTCATCTCGCGCGCGCTGCCGTAGCGCGCGCGGACGTGGCGGGCGCGCCAGCCCTCGCCGAAGGGCAGATGCACCGTTTCTTGGCCGATGGTTTCCAGCTGGTAACTGCGCAGCGCCCCGCCGGCGGTGACCGCGACGCTGCCGCCGGCCGCCGCGCCGGGGTAGCCGAGCTGGTAGAGCAGCGACAGGATGTCCTGGGCGTCCTCGGGCAGCGCCTCGCGGGCGCCGGTGTCGCGGAATTCACCCGCGGCACGGTCGAGTTCCGCGAGCGTCTCGCCGGGGCGCCCGTCCTCGCGTTCGGTGAAGCGCTCCGGGCGCAGGCCGCTCGCGGTGATCCTTCCCGTGCTTTCGCGCAGCTTGCGGCCGGGGCGGAACCACGGGATCGCGGCCACCTGGGCCGGTTCGACGAGTTCGGAGATGCGATAGCTGCCGTCCGCCGCCACTTCCCACTGGTGCGTCGCGCGGCCCATGGGAAGCTGCTTCTCGCCCATCAGCGCGAGGTAGGCGATGCGCCCCGCGCGCGGCCAGGCCTGCCCGCCGCTGGCGGCGACCGGCGTCGCCTCGGCGACGGGCGCCCCCTCTTCGGTGACGGGCGATTCCGGCGCCGTCGCCGACGTGCCGGGGGGCGTCTCCGTTGCCGCGTCGGCGACCGTCGCAGGCGCCTGCTCGGGTTCGGGCGCGGGCGGTTCCGCCGCTGCGGCGGGCGTCGGGGCGGCGTCGGGCGGTGCGACGGGCTTCTCGCTGATGCTCGCCTGGGGGGGCTTCGCCGCCGCCCGGGGGCGGGGCGGTTTCTTCTTCGCGGGCGGCGGGGCCGGCGGCGGCGCCTCGCTCACGGCGAGCTGCGGCGCGGTGCGCACGAGCGTCACGTCGAGCCGCTTCAGCTCGGGCAGCGGGCGCAGGTCGACCCGCGGGCCGATCAGTACCGCGAGGTGCAGCAGCAGCGACAGCGCGACGCCCAGCAGCAGGGGACGCGACAGCACGGGAGAGGAGGCAGGCATCGACTCGGTCATTGATCGTTGCCCGCCGCGGCTGCATGTCGAATGACGACGACATCGGAAAGGCAGGCGGGCGCAATTCTAGCGCGAGTTCGCCGCCCGTGCCGCCGCCGTGCGAAAAAGCCCTCCCGTCAGCGCGGGCTGGCGTCGGGCTCCGTGTAGACGAGCGCCGGACGGGCCGGCAGGATTCAGGCGGCTGCCGAGGCAGGGCAGGAGCCGAAGCAGTGTTCGAGGCGCTGCTGCAGCCGGCCGCGGTAGAAGTCGACGAACTGGCGCACGCGCGCCGGCTGGTGCCGCCCCGGCGCATACACCGCGTACAGGCCGCCGCCCGACGGCGACCAGTCGGGCAGCACGCGCACGAGGCGGCCGCTGTCGATCGCGGTCTTCGCGCTGAACTGGTCGAGCGCCGAAATGCCCGCGCCGCCTTCGAGCAGGGCGCGCAGCGCGGCGGCGGAATCGGCGCGCAGGTGGCCGCGGGTGCGCACGCTGCAGCTTTCCCCGTCCGTGTTGGCAAAGGTCCAGGTGAGCGGCGCCGGCAGCAGGGTCAGGGCGACCCATTCGTGCCGGGCGAGATCCTCCGGGTGCTGCGGCAGTCCGGCGCGCGCGAGGTAGTCGGGCGCGGCGACGAGGTACTGCGCGAAGTCGGCGAGCTTGACTGCGCGCAGCGACGAGTCGCGCAGCCAGCCCATGCGGAAGCTCACGTCGAGGCCTTCTTCGACCAGGTCGACGACCTGGTCGCTGGTGCGCAGGTCGATGTGCAGGCGCGGGTGCAGCGCGGCGAATTCGGCGACCACCCGGCCGAGGGCCTGGACCGCGTGGTCGACGGTGCAGCCGATGCGCAGCGTGCCGCTCAGTTCCGCGGAGGGGCTGCCGAGCTGGGTCAGCGCTTCCTCGATGCCGCGCAGCCGCGGCACGCACTCCGCATAGAGCGTGTGGCCGGCCTCGGTGAGGGCGACGCGCCGCGTGGTGCGGCTGACGAGGCTGATGCCGAGCTGCGCCTCGAGCCGGCTGATTTCGGTGCTGACCTTGGCCTTGGCGACGCCCAGGCGATCGGCCGCGGCCGTGAAGCCGCCGGCTTCGGCGAGGGCGGCGAAGATCACCAATCCATTGAGGTCGATGCGGTCTGAGAGGCCCATGAGGTGTCCGGATTGTTTATCGACTGAAAACATTGAATTGTCCACTGGAATCTTTTTCAAAACAATCTCCGGCGCGATGATGGCGTCGCTCCAGCCCCAACCCCTCCCAATCGAACAGGTGAAACGCATGAACATCGTACTCATCGGCGCGTCCGGCTACGTCGGCGCCGCCCTGCTGAAGGAAGCGCTGGCGCGCGGCCATCGAGTGACGGCGATCGTCTCCCATCCCGCGCGGCTCGCGCCGCAGCCGGGCCTCGAAGCCGTCAAGGCAGACGTGCTCGACGCCGCGGCGCTGGCGGCGCAGCTGCCGGGACACGATGCGCTGGTCAGCGCCTTCAGCGGCCACGCCCAGGCGGACGTGCGCGGCTATTACGTCACGGGCATGCGCTCGATCATCGCCGCGGCGAAGCAGGCCCGCGTGCCGCGCCTGCTGGTGGTCGGCGGTGCCGGCAGCCTGGAGGTCGCGCCGGGCGTGCAGCTCGTCGACACCGCCGAATTCCCGGCGGCGTGGAAGGGCACGGCCGAAGGTGCGCGCGATGCACTGACGCTGCTGCGCGACGAGGCGGAGCTCGACTGGACGATGCTCAGTCCCTCGGCGTATCTCGAACCGGGCCAGCGCACCGGCCGCTTCCGCCTCGGCATCGACCAGCTCCTCGTCGATGCGCAGGGCGAGAGCCGCATCTCGCTCGAGGACTACGCAGTGGCGATGATCGACGAGCTGGAACGCCCCGCGCACTCGCGCCGGCGCTTCACGGTCGGTTACTGACCGCGGGGGGCTTTGCGAGAGGGGCGCCCGTCGCCCCGGCGGGTGAGTTAGCCGCCGCTGAGCGCCCCGACGACGACGAGCTCGTCGCCTGCGGCGAGCGGGCACGACAGCGCAAGGGCGGGGTCACGGTTGATGAAGAAGCGCACGTGCGGGCGGATCGCGCCGTGCTCGTCGACGACGCGAAAGCGCAGGCCGGGATAGCGGCGGTCGAGGTCGGCCAGCACCTCGCCCAGCGTCGCACCTTCGGCGGCGAGCTGCGACTGGCCGCCGGTGTAGCTGTAGAGCTGGCCGGGGACGACGACGCGGACGCTCACTGGACGACCCTCCTGTCGCTGCGCGACATCCTCCCCACGGGAGGGAGGGCGCCCCCTTCGGGCGGCCGGGCGGGGGCGCTCATGGTCCGACCGTGGCGGCTTCCACGGAGAAAATCTCCGGCAGGTGCTCGGCGAGGCACAGCCAGGTTTCGCCTTCGTCGTGGCTGCCCCACAGCTGGCCGCCGGTGGTGCCGAAATACAGCCCGAGCGGCGTGCCGGTGTCGGCGCAGAAGGCCTGGCGCTTCACCGTCCACCACGCGTGCCCGCGCGGCAGGCCGTTGTCCTGGCGCTCCCAGCTTTCGCCGCCGTCGCGGCTGCGATACGCGGCGGGCTTGCCGCCGGGCGAGGTGCGCGGCCAGTTCTCGGTGCCGTCCATCGGGAACACCCACAGCGTGTCGGGATCGCGCGGGTGCAACACGATGGGGAAGCCGATGTCGCCGATCTCCGCCGGCATCGCCCTGCCGATGCGCCGCCAGCGGTCGCCGGGGCGGTCGAGGCGATAGATGCCGCAGTGGTTCTGCTGGTACAGGCGATCCGGCGCGAGCGGGTGCAGCGCGACGCGATGCGGGTCGTGGCCGACGTCGGCATCCGGGTCGGGGAGGAAGTCGGCGGCGACGCCGCGGTTGAGCGCGCGCCAGTTCGCGCCGCCATCCGTGGTCTCGAAGGTGCCGCCCGACGACAGCGACACGTACAGGTGGCGCGCGTCGCGCGGGTCGATGCAGATCGAGTGGAGCGGCGGCCCGCCCGGGATCGGGCCGATCACCTCGCGCAGGTTGGGCAGGAGCTCGTGGTTGAAGCCGCGCACTTCCTGCCAGGTGTCGCCGCCATCCGCCGAGCGGAAGAGGCCCGGCGGCACGGTGCCGGCGTACCACACGCCGGGCTCGGCGGCGTGGCCCGGCGCGAGCCAGAACACGACGTCGACGCTGGGCGCCTTCGGGTCGTCGGACGGTGCGAAAGCGGGCGGTTTCGTCGCCTCCTGCCAGTGAGCGCCGAGGTCGGTCGAGCGGAACACGGTGGGTCCGAGATGACCGGGGCGCGTGCCCAGCAGCAGCGTCCTGCGGTCGCGCGGGTCGAGCACCATGTGATGCACCGCCGAGCCGAGGAAATGGGGGCCCGTGAGGCGCCATTCGCGCCGCGCGGCGTCGGTGTGAAGGAGGAACGCACCCTTGCGCGTTCCGATCAGCAGCACGCTCTCGTCCATGCGTTTGCCCTCCCCAGAGTCCTCAGGATAGCCGCTGGGGGGGACGAAACAAGCGTGCCGCGTGCCGGAAAAGAAAAAACCGGCCTCGCGGCCGGCCTTCGTCGGGGGCGGGGGTTCCTGCTTACTTGGCCGCCTTCATCTCGGCCTGGCACTTCTTCATGAACGAGTTCTTCGCCGCGCCTGCGAGCGGCTTGCCGTTCTTGTCGAGCGCCTTCGCCGAGCATTCGGTATTCGTCATCTCGGCGTGGCACTTCTTCATGAAGGACGACTTGGCGGCGCCGGCGAGCGGCTTGCCGTTCTTGCCGACGGCCTTCGATTCGCACATCGAATCGCCGGCGGGAGCGGCGGCGGGGGCCTGCGCAAAGGCGGAACCGGCGACGAACAGGCTGGCGAGGACGGCGGTGATCAAGCGGGACATGCGGGGATCTCCTGGTGATCCGGACCGAACCGTGCGGCGTATCGGGCGTCCCGCTGCCGGCGGTGATCCGGTGTGGTTGCGTCGAGAACTGCGGTCATGCACCTGCGCCCGTGAATATAACGTGTGATTACCCGTTGCGGGTGAAATCGTTTGCAACGATCCGCGTGCCGTGCGCCACGAACGCAAAAAAAAGAGCGCCGCAGCGCCCTTTCCCGGTGTCGCGCGTGTCGCCGTCCTACTTCTCGACGAAGGCGTGCTCGATCACGTAGTCGCCCGGTTCGCCGATGCGCTTGGACATGTGGAAGCCGCGCTTGTCGAGGAGCTCGCGCGAGCTCTTGAGCATCGCCGAGCTGCCGCAGATCATCACGCGGTCGACGGCGCGGTCGAGCGGAGGCAGGCCGATGTCCTCGAAGAGCTTGCCGCTTTCGATCAGGTCGGTGAAGCGGCCCTGGTTGCGGAAGGGCTCGCGCGTCACGGTGGGGTAGTAGATCAGCTTCTCGCTGACGGCTTCGCCGAGGAATTCGTGCTGCGGCAGCTCGTGCGTGATGTAGTGCTCGTAGGCCACTTCGCTGACGTAGCGCACGCCGTGGATCAGGATCACCTTCTCGAAGCGGTCATACACGTCGAGGTCGCGGATCACGCTCATGAAGGGCGCCAGCCCCGTGCCGGTCGAGAACAGGTAGAGGTGCTTGCCCGGCAGCAGGTCGTGCAGCACCAGCGTGCCGGTGGGCTTGCGCGACACGAGGATCTCGTCGCCCGGCTGCACCTTCTGCAGGCGCGAAGTCAGCGGGCCGTCGGGCACCTTGATGCTGAAGAATTCGAGGTTTTCCTCGTAGTTCGGGCTCGCGATCGAGTACGCGCGCATCAGCGGGCGGCCGTCCACTTCCAGGCCGATCATGACGAACTGGCCGTTCTCGTAGCGCAGCGCGCGGTCGCGCGTCGTGGTGAAGGAGAACAGCGTTTCGTTCCAGTGGTGCACGCTGACGATCTTTTCGGTGATGAATGCTGCCATGGCTACTTGGTCGGGTTTTGGGCTGAAGGCGTGAATTGTACTGCTGCGATGCAGCGTGGGGAGAAATATGTAGTAATCAGTTGGTTATAAGAGAAGGCAGGGCAGATCGAGCATCGGGAAAGACGGATGTCGGGGGGGCGGCTGCACGCGCCGGCGCAGGAACGCGATCGGCCGGCCGGGGTCGATGAACATGCTGCGGGTGAGTTGGCGGACGAACCGGCGGAGAACATGGCGGACAAGGCGAGGCCGGTGGCGACGCGCAGGGCTGCGCGGACGCGAGGAGTGGGGTGACGAGGGGGACGAGGATCGTGAATACGGATGCGAGGGAGCCGGTCATGCCATCCGAGCTCGTTCGCGGCTACCATGAGCGCAGCAAGCACCGCCCGGAGCGCTATGCGCCGGGCCCGGGCAGGCTCGACTGGGCGAACCAGCCGGACCCGTGGCGCACCTGGGACGGCACGCCGCGCACGGCGCTGCCGCTGGCGGCGGACGGCCTCGCGACGCGCCATGCCGCGCTGCGACGGGGCGAGCTGCCGCCGCCTGCGCCATTCGATCTCGTGCATCTGGGCATCCTGTTCGAACTGTCGCTGGCGCTGTCGGCATGGAAGGAGTTCGCCGGGTCGCGCTGGGCGCTGCGCTGCAACCCGTCGAGCGGGAACCTGCATCCGACCGAGGGCTACCTGATCGCGCCCGCGCTGGCCGGCATCCCGGCCGGCGTGCACCACTACCTGAGCCGCGAGCACGTGCTGGAGCAGCGTGCGCTGCCGCCCGCGGGCTGGGGGCGGGCCTTCGGCGGGGAGGCGGTGCTGGTGGCGCTGAGCTCGATCCACTGGCGCGAGGCGTGGAAGTACGGCATGCGCGCGTGGCGCTATTGCCAGCACGACTGCGGCCATGCGGTGGCTGCGCTGTCGCTTGCCGCGGCGGCGCTCGGCTGGTCTGCACGGGTGCTCGACCGGGTCGGCGACGACGCCATTGCCTGCCTGGCCGGACTCGACCGCGCGGTCGATTTCGGCGCCGCCGAACGTGAGGCGCCCGAGGTGCTGATGTGGATCGGGGGCGCGCAGGGCGACGTCGATGTCGATGCGCTCGTCGCGCTCGCGGGGCGTTGCACGTGGCAAGGGCGGGCCAACCGCCTGAGCGCCGGGCATGTCGACTGGCCCGATATCGGCGTCGTCGATGCGGCGGCGCGCAAGCCGCGTACGGCGGCTGTGCAGGGCGCGGCACGCCTGGCGCTGCCCCTGCCCGCGGCCGCCACAAACGATCTGCCCTTCGCGACGCTCGCGCGCCGGCGCCGCAGCGCGGTGGCCTTCGACGGCGTCACGACGATGGGCGGCGCCGCGTTCTTCGCGCTGCTCGATGCGCTGCTGCCGCGTGCGCACGTTCCGCCGTGGTCGGCGTGGCCGTGGCCACCGCAGGTACACCCGGCATTCTTCGTGCATCGCGTGGACGGGCTGGAGCCGGGGCTGTACGTGCTCGTGCGCGACCCCGCGGCCCTCGCCGGGCTGCGCGCCGCGCTGCGCGAAGACTGGCTGTGGCACAAGACCGGCCCCGCGCACGTGCCGCTCTACCTGCTGATTCCCTACGACCTGCGTGCGGCGGCGCAGCTGGTGAGCTGCCACCAGGAGATCGCCGCCGATTCGTGCTTCGCGCTCGGCATGCTGGCGCACACCGGGCTCGTCGCGCGCGAGCCGTGGCGCTATGCGCAGCTCTATCGCGAGTGCGGCCTGATCGGCCAGGTGCTCTATCTCGAAGCGGAAGCGGCGGGGCTGCGCGGCACCGGCATCGGCTGCTTCTTCGACGACGCAATGCATGAACTGCTGGGCATCACGGGCGATGCGTGGCAGAGCCTCTACCACTTTACCGTCGGCGGGCCGATCGAGGATTCACGCCTGAGTTCGCTGCCGCCGTACGCCGGACGCGGTGGCTGAAACCGCCCGGCTCGCGCCGGTTCCATTGTCGACGGCGGCGAAAACTCGCGCGAGACGCGATGGTCATAGTCATGTGAAGGCCGGTGCGGCGGGCGGTGCGGATTCGATGACGGCCGCGGCGTGCCACGTCGCAGGCGACCCGGGCAAGGAGGTCGTCATGAGAGGCTTGAGGAGGCTGTATTTCCTGCTGCCCGATGTCGGCATCGTGCGCAGGATCGTCGATGAGCTGCTGCTCGCCCATATCCCCTACGAACACATCCATGTCCTGGCGCGCGCCGAGACGCCGCTCGAGGAACTCCCCGAGGCCGGCGTCGCGCAGCGCA
Organism: Azoarcus sp. DN11; assembly: GCF_003628555.1. NCBI lineage: Bacteria > Pseudomonadati > Pseudomonadota > Betaproteobacteria > Rhodocyclales > Zoogloeaceae > Azoarcus > Azoarcus sp. DN11. The sequence continues at coordinate 436,395 of NZ_CP021731.1, forward strand.
CCGACCTCGTGCCGGCGATCGAACGCGGACTGGCCGTCGGCGGCACGGTGGGCGTCCTCGCCGGGCTGGCGGCGCTGGTGTTTCCGCCGGCCGGCATGGTCGCGGCGGGGGGCGCCATCCTGTTCGGGGCGCTCGGCGGGGCGGGGTTCGGCGCCTGGGTGTCGGCGATGATCGGGGTCGGTATCCCCAACTCGCATCTCGCGCGCTTCGAGGCTGCGATCGGGCAGGGCATGCTGCTGATGATGGTGGATGTGCCGAAGGACCGCGTCGAGGAGTTCGAGGACATGATCCGGCAGCATCACCCCGAGGCCGACATCGAAGGCGCGGAACCGACCATTCCGGCGTTTCCATAAGACAAAGACAACGCCCGCGGGCGGGCAGCGACCGGAGATCGGTCCATGGCTATGGCAATCGCGCTGGTAGTGATCGTCGTCGCGTCGGTGGCGTTCCACTTTGCCAGCCCGTGGTGGTTCACGCCGCTCGCGTCGAACTGGGGGCAGCTCGACGACACGATCCTGATCACGCTGGTGATCACCGGCGCGGTGTTCGTGGCGGTGAACCTGTTCGTCGCGGTGGCGATCCTGCGGTTTCGCCATCGCGAGGGGCATCGCGCCGCTTTCGAGCCGGAGAATCGGCGCCTCGAAGGACAGCTGACGCTGCTGACGACGGTCGGCATCGTTGTGATGCTGGCCCCGGGCCTGTACGTGTATTCGGAGATGATCGGCCCGCCGGCGGACGCGATTCGGGTCGAGGTGCTGGGCCAGCAGTGGCAGTGGCGCTTCCGCTTCCCCGGCGCCGACGGCCGTCTGGGGCGCACCGACACCCGTTTCGTCGGCCCGGACAATCCCTTCGGCGTGAATCCCGACGATCCCGCCGGCCGCGACGACGTGCTCGTAGACAGCCCGGAGCTGCACCTGCCGCTCGGCCGCCCGGTGCTGCTGCTGCTGCGCTCGCGCGACGTGCTGCACGACTTCTTCGTGCCGCAGTTCCGCGCCAAGATGGACCTGGTGCCGGGGTTGGTGTCGCGCTTCTGGTTCACGCCGACGCGCGCCGGCCGCTTCGAGGTCCTGTGCGCCGAGCTGTGCGGGCTCGCGCACTACAACATGCGCGGCCATGTCGTCGTCGAGGACGAGGCCGCGTTCCGCACCTGGCTCGCCGCCCAGCCGACCTTCGTCGCGGCGACGGCGAGATAGGAGGGGGCGATGAGCGAGCACGATGCACACGGCGAACCGCGCAGCTTCTGGACGAAATACGTGTGGAGCCAGGACCACAAGGTCATCGCGATCCAGTACAGCCTCACCGCGATCGCCGTCGGACTGGTCGCGCTCGTGCTGTCGAACCTGATGCGCCTGCAGCTGGGCTTTCCCGGCGCCTTTCCCTTCATCGACCCGGCGCGCTATTACCAGTTCGTGACGATGCACGGGATGATCATGGTGATCTACCTGCTCACCGCGCTCTTCCTCGGCGGCTTCGGCAACTACCTGATCCCGCTGATGGTGGGCGCGCGCGACATGGTCTTCCCCTACCTCAACATGCTCTCGTACTGGATGTACCTGCTGGCGGTGCTGGTGCTGATGGCCGGCTTCTTCGTGCCCGGCGGACCGACCGGCGCGGGCTGGACGCTGTATCCGCCGCAGGCGATCCTGCCCGGCACACCCGGCACCGAATGGGGCATCGTGCTGATGCTGGTGTCGCTGCTGATCTTCATCGTCGCGGCGACGATGGGCGGCCTCAACTACGTCACCACCGTGCTGCAGGCGCGCGCCCGCGGCATGACGCTGCTGCGCCTGCCGCTCACGGTGTGGGGCATCTTCGTCGCGTCGATCCTCGCGCTGTTCGCGTTTCCCGCGCTGTTCGTGAGCGGCGTGATGATGCTGTTCGACAAGCTGCTCGGCACCAGCTTCTTCATGCCGGCGATCGTGTCGATGGGGCAGCCGCTCAAGCACGCCGGCGGCAGCCCGGTGCTGTTCCAGCATCTGTTCTGGTTCTTCGGCCACCCCGAGGTGTACATCGTCGCGCTGCCCGCCTTCGGCATCATCTCGGACCTGATCAGCACCCATGCGAGGAAGAACATCTTCGGCTACCGCATGATGGTGTGGGCGATCGTCGCGATCGGCGGGCTCTCGTTCGTCGTGTGGGCGCACCACATGTACGTCTCGGGGATGAACCCGTACTTCGGCTACTTCTTCGCGACGACCACGCTGGTCATCGCGGTGCCGACCGCGATCAAGGTGTACAACTGGGTGCTGACGCTGTGGCGCGGCGACATCCACCTGCGCGTGCCGATGCTGTTCGCGATCGGCTTCATCAGCACCTTCGCGATCGGCGGGCTGACCGGGCTCTTCCTCGGCAACGTCAGCGTCGACATCCCGCTGTCGGACACGTATTTCGTCGTCGCCCACTTCCACATGGTGATGGGCGTGTCGCCGATCCTCGCGATCTTCGGCGGCATCTACCACTGGTACCCGAAGGTGACCGGGCGCCTGCTCGACGAGCGCCTCGGCAAGCTGCACTTCTGGGTGACCTTCCTCGGCACCTACGCGATCTACATGCCGATGCACTACCTCGGCTTCCTCGGCATGCCGCGGCGCTATTACGCGTACGAGGGCTACGAGTTCATCCCGGCGTCGGCGCAGGACCTCAACGCCTTCATCACCGTCGCGGCGCTGGTGGTCGGCGTCACGCAGCTGGTGTTCCTGTTCAACCTCGCGTGGAGCGTGCGCCACGGCCGGCCGGCCGGCCCGAACCCGTGGGGCGCGACGACGCTCGAATGGCAGACGCCGGACACGCCGCCGCGGCACGGCAACTGGGGCGAGACGCTGCCCGAGGTGCATCGCTGGGCCTACGACTACAGCGTGCCCGGCGCCGCGCGCGACTTCATCCCGCAGAACGTGCCGCACTCGGAGGCCCCCGCGGGCGACGGTGCGCCGCCCGCTGATCGGCATGCCTGGGAGGGCCACGCATGAGCGCACGCTCGGGCATCCTCGCCGCCCTCACGACGAAACCGTGGCTGCCGCAACCGCTGCCGCCCGTGGTGGTGCCGCGCCTGGCCGCCGCGACCGTGGGGCTGCGCGTGTTGCTGGGCGTGATCGGCGTGCTGTTCGGCCTGTTCGCGATCGCGCTGCTGGTGCGCGCGCGCCTGCCGGACTGGCAGCCGCTCGCGGGCACGCCGACGAGCCCGCTCGCGGGGCTGGGGCCGCTGTGGACGAACACGGCGCTGCTCGCGGCGAGCAGCCTCGCCTTGCAGGCGGCGAGCGTCGCGGCGCAGCGCGGCCGGCTCGCGGCGACGCGCCTCGGGCTGGTGTTGGCGGGCATCGCCGCGCTCGCCTTCCTCGTCGGGCAGGGGTGGGTGTGGTGGCTGTTCATTGCCACGGGCCATTTTGTCGCAAGCCACCCGGCGGCGAGCTTCTTCTATCTGCTTACCAGCGTGCATGGCCTGCATCTTGCCGGCGGCCTGGTCGCGCTGGGGCGCAGCGTCGCGCGGGCGTGGCGCGAGCGGTCGTGCGTGCGCGTGCACCCGGGGGTCGCGCGCTGCGCGCTGTACTGGCATTTCCTGTTCGCCGTGTGGCTCGTGCTCTTCGCGCTGCTCGCCAGCCCGCCCGCGACGCTGGCCGCGCTGGCCGACATCTGCGGCATCCGATGAGGGAAGGAGACGCGCCATGACCACGATCGCACCCGCTGCCGGCGCCGCCGCGAGCGGCTGGCGCAGCCTCGTCGCCGACTGGTCCGGCGACCGTCGGGCCTTTGCTGTGCCGTGGGGCAAGGCGATGATGTGGATCTTCCTGATCTCCGACACCTTCATCTTCGGCTGCTTCCTCACCGGCTACATGACGGTGCGCATCGCGACGACCGCCGCTTGGCCGAAGCCGTCCGAGGTCTTCGCGCTCACGATCGGCGGCGAGAGCGTGCCGCTGATCCTGATCGCGATCATGACCTTCATCCTGATCACCAGCAGTGGCACGATGGCGATGGCGGTGAACTGCGCCTACCGCCGCGACCGTGTGCCCTGCGCGGCGCTGATGCTGGCGACCGCGCTGCTCGGCGCGAGCTTCGTCGGCATGCAGGCGGTCGAATGGAGCAAGCTGATCGCCGAGGGCGTGCGCCCGTGGAGCAACCCGATGGGGGCCGCGCAGTTCGGCGCGAGCTTCTTCATGATCACCGGCTTCCACGGCCTGCACGTGAGCGTCGGCGTGATCTACCTGCTGACCATCGCCGCGCGCGTGCTCGGCGGGCGCTACGAGGCGCGCGGCGACTACACCATCGTCGAGATCGCGGGCTTGTACTGGCACTTTGTCGACCTCGTGTGGGTGTTCATCTTCGCGCTGTTCTACCTGTGGTAGGGGAGGGCACGGCCATGGACCATGCGTCCGGACAGCAGCATCCGATCGGCGTCTACCTGAAGGTGTGGGCGTTGCTCTTCGTGTTGAGCACGATGTCCTACCTGGTCGACTACTTCCACCTCCAGGGCCTGCTGCGCTGGGGCCTGATCGTCGCCTTCATGCTGATGAAGGCCAGCCTGATCGTGGCCGTGTTCATGCACCTGCGCTGGGAGCGGCTGGCGCTGGTGTATGCGATCCTGGTGCCGCCGCTGTGCGTGCTGGTGCTTGTCGCCCTGATGGTGCTCGAGGGCGACTACGTCTTCCTCACGCGTAGCGCGTTCTTCGGTGGGTAGGCGCTAGACCGGCGGCAGGGGTTTCACGAGGGTTACCGGGACCGGCGAACGCTCAAGCACGCCTTTGGCGACCGAGCCGAGCAGCGCCTGCAGCAGTGCGCCGTGGCCGTGGGTGCCCATGACGATCTGGTCGAAGCGGTGCTCGGTGGCGTAGCGGACGATGGTGTCGGCGCTGTGGCCGACCGCGATGTGGTGGCTGTACGGCACGGCGGCGGCGTCGAGCGCCGCGCGCGCGGTCGCCAGCGCGGCGAGTCCTTCCTCGCGGTACCAGGCCTCGAGGTTGTCGCGGCTGACGAAGCTGCGCGCGTGCCCGTCGACGGGGATTTGCACGTTGAGCAGGTGGATGTCGAGCTCGCCGCTCGCCGCGCGCAGCTTCATCAGGTGGTCGAGCACGCGGTTGGCGTTCTCCGAGCCGTCGAGGGGTACGAGCACCTTGAGCATCACGATCTCCTTGTCCGCCGGTCAGTGGCGCCGGGCATGGCTGTCGCCGGTGTCTTCGACCGCGAGCTCGACGAGCGGCGCCTGCGTGCCGGCCTTGCGTTGCGCGAGCCACGTGCCCAGCGCGACGACGAGGATCGCGCCCGCGGCCGAGGTCACGTAGTGCAGCCAGCCGGGCAGGTGCCCGACATACGGCTTCACCACCACGTCCCCCACCAGCATGCCACCGGCAATCCAGCCGAGCAACGCGGCGCCCAGCGTGATGACGACCGGGAAGCGGTCCATCAGCCGCAGGACGAACTTGCTGCCCCATACGATGATCGGGATGCTCACGACGATGCCGAACACCACCAGCGTGAGGTCGCCCTTCGCCGCGCCGGCGACCGCGATCACGTTGTCGAGGCTCATCACCGCGTCGGCGACGACGATGGTCTTGATCGCACCGAGCAGATGCGTCGAACCCTCGACGTTCGCGTGGCCGTCCTCGTCCTCCGGTTGCAGCAGCTTCACGCCGATCCACAGCAGCAGCAGCGCGCCGACGATCTTCAGGAAGGGCAGCGCGAGGAGTTGCAGCGCGAAGAAGATCAGGACGATGCGCAGCGCGATCGCGCCCACCACGCCCCACGCGATGCCCTTGTTGCGCTGGTGCGCGGGCAGCTTGCGGCAGGCGAGCGCGATCACGACGGCGTTGTCGCCGCCGAGCAGGATGTCGATGGCGATGATCTGCAGCACCGACGTCCAGAAGGCGGCGGTCGTCAGCGTTTCGAGCACTGCTCGTTCTCCTCGTCAGGCACGGATGCGCCGAAGGCCGCCATTGTCGCCAAGAACGGCGCTTCGGGACAGGGGGCGGCCGGGAACGGAACGGCGGTGCGGGCTACAGCGTCGCCCAGCGCGCGAACTCGCGGCCGAAAAAGGCGATCAGCACCAGCGCGAGCGGCGCGAAGGCGACGAAGACCTTCAGCACGCGGCGGATGAAGGCGTGCGCGAGCTCCGCCTCGATGAAGCGCTCGGCGATCAGCATGCCCTTCGCCCACACGATCGCGGCGACGACCACCGGCAGCCAGGGGGCGCCGTGGAACCATTGCCCCAGCACGAGGCTCACGAGCGTCAGCGCGACGAGGATCAGCCACGCCGCGGTCAGCGGGGCCAGCGCGGTGGCGGGTTTCCGTTCGGTCGGGCTCATCGTTTACGCCAGCACGTAGAAGAAGGGAAAGAGGACCAGCCAGATGATGTCGGTGGCGTGCCAGTAGCTCGCCAGCGCCTCGAGGCCGCTGTGCTCTTCGGCCGAATAGGCGCCGGCGACATGGCGCGCGAGCACCCACAGGATGCCGAGGATGCCCCAGGTCGCATGCACCAGGTGATTGAAGGTCAGGTAGTAATAGACGGTGAAGAAGATGCCCGCCTCGCCGTCGATGCCGTGCGCGAGGTTCCAGCGGATCTCGAGGACCTTCGCGACCGGATAGCCCAGCGCCACGACCAGCCCGGCGACGAGCCACCACAGCGAGCGCCGGCGCTGGCCGGCGCGCATCGTCACGACCGAGGCGGCGATGAAGAAGCTGCTCGTCACCATCAGCAGCGTGATGACGGTGCCGGAGACCCGTGACAGGCGTTCCGAGCCATGCTCGAAGGCCTCGGGAAAGTGCGCGCGGGAGACGAAATAGACGGTGAAGAGCACCGCGAATTCGACGAACTCGCAGGTGATGCCCACCCAGATGCCGCTGTTGCCGGGGACTCGCCCCGTCGGCGCAGCGTCCTGCCGCGGCGGGGGGGCGGGAATCGCGATCGTTGTCATGGTCGTGCGCCCATTGTTCATTGCGGCCATTGTCGCCCCGACGGGCCCCGAATGACAGGCACAGCCGGCCCGCTTTCGCGTCGGCACAGTTTCGGCGGCGTGCCGCGGATGGCGCCGCGCACGCTTCGGCTATCATCGGAGGAAGCGCCGCCCTCGTGCGGCGGGTGCGACAACCGGGCGGTCGACATGTCCTCGATCTTTGACATCCTTGCCGAGCAGCGCATCGCCGACGCCCTCAAGCGCGGCGAGTTCGATCACCTGCCGGGGGCGGGCAGGCCGCTCGTGTTCGACGACGAACTCTTCCAGTCGCCCGAGCAGCGCATGGCCAACCGCATCCTGAAGAACGCCGGCTTCGTGCCGCAGGAAGTGCTGCTGCGGCGCGAGATCGCCGCGCTGCGCAAGGCGCTGGCGAGCGCCGAGGAGGGCGAAGGCGTGGACGAAGCCGGCACGGCGCAGCTGCGGCGCCGGCTCGGCATGCTGGTGGTGACGCTCGGTTCGCTGCTGCGCCGCTGACACGCGGCCCGGCGATCAGCCCAGCAGGCGCCGCCGCGTGAGCCCCAGCGCGATCCAGAACGCGCCCGTGCCGTAGGCCGCGAGCACCGCGAGGTGCAGCACGATGTCGTCGGGCAGCTTGCCCAGCAGCAGCGGGCGCGCGAGCTCGACCGCGTGCGCGAGCGGCAGCAGCGAGGCGGCGACCTGCACCGTGGCGGGGAGCTGTTCGGCGGGGAAGAACACGCCTGACAGCAGCGTCATCGGCGTGATGAAGAGGGTGAAGTAGTACATGAAGAAGTCGTAGCTCGGCGCGATCGCGGTCACCACCAGGCCGAGCGCGCCGAAGCTCAGGCCGATCAGGAAGATCAGCGGCAGCAGCCACAGGATGTAGCGGCTGTCGACGAGGCCGAACACGGTGATCACGACGAGGATCGCCACGCCCGACAGGAGCGCCTTCGACGCCCCCCACACCAGCTCCGCGAACACGATGTCGTCGAGTTCCACGGGCGCGTTGAGGATGGCGTCCCAGGTCCGCTGCACGTGCATGCGCGAGAAGGACGAGTACAGCACTTCGAAGGACGCGCTGTTCATCGTCGATGAGCACACCATGCCGGCGGCGAGGAAGCTGATGTAGGACACGCCGCCGATCTCGGGCACCAGCATGCCGATGCCGAAGCCGAGGCCGAAGAGGTAGATCATCGGGTCGGCGAGGTTGCCCAGCACCGAGGGCAGCGCGAGCTTGCGCCACACGAGGAAGTTGCGCTGCCACACCGGCACGAAGCGGCGCGACAGGCGCGGCGTGCGGAAGATCAGGGCAAGCGGTGTCGCGTTCATCGGTCGGGACTCCTCAGTCGCGCAGGTCGCGCCCGGTGAGCTTGAGGAACACGTCCTCGAGGTTCGCCGGCCGGCGCAGGTAGCGCAGGCCCGGCTGTTCGGCGAGGTGCGCCATCAGCGGCGCCGCGTCGTCGAGGTAGCAGAAGGCGGTCTCGCCGCTGACCTCGTAGCGCCGCGCGAAGGCGCCCGCGTGCGCCTCGGCCCACGCCTGCGCGCCGCTGACCGCGCTGCGGCCCTCGCGTGCGGTGCCGTTCCAGTCGCCATACACCTCGACCACCTGCGCCTCGATCTGCGCCGCGATCACGTCGCGCGGGCTGCCCTCGGTGAGGATGCGCCCGGCGTCGAGGATCGCCAGCCGGTCGGCGAGGCGCTCGGCCTCGTCCATGAAGTGCGTCGTCAGCAGCACGGTGGTGCCGTTGCGGATCAGCTGCTTGAGGCGCTCCCAGATCAGGTGGCGCGCCTGCGGGTCGAGGCCGGTCGTCGGCTCGTCGAGGATCAGCAGATCGGGGCGGTTCACGAGCGCGCGCGCGAGCGTCAGGCGCCGCTTCATGCCGCCCGAGAGCGACTGGATGCGCGCGTCGCGCTTGCTTTCGAGGCCGGCGAAGGCGAGGAGCTCGGGGATGCGCGCCGTGATCGCGGCGTCGTCAAGGCCGAAGTAGCGGCCGTACACGAGCAGGTTCTCGGCGCAGGTAAAGTCGGGGTCGAGGTTGTCCTGCTGCGGCACGACGCCCACGCGCATGCGCGCCTCGCGTGCGCGCCCGGGCACCGGCAGGCCGGCGAGGAGGATCTCGCCGCCGGAGGGGCGCGTGAGGCCCAGCGCGCAGCGCAGCGTCGTGGTCTTGCCGGCGCCGTTGGGGCCCAGCAGCGTGAAGCATTCGCCTGCGCGCAGGCGGAGGTCGATGCCGGCGACGACCTCGTTGTCGCCGTAGCGCTTGCGCAGGCCGCGGATCTCCAGCGGGCTCGCGAGGGCGTGCGTCGTGAGGCGTTCGCCCGACACGGCCTCAGCCAACCGGCGGCTTGGTCGTGGTGAAGCTCGGGCGCGCAAACATGCGCCGCGCCAGCCCCGCCAGCGAGGGATGCTCGCGCCGCCATTCGTGCTGCGGGAAGCGCAGGTCGAGGTAGCCCAGCGCCACGGCGACGGCGATGTCGCCCAGGCTCAGCGCGTTGCCGTACATCCAGTCGCGCCCGTTCGCGCGTGCCTCCAGTGCGTCGAGGGCGCGGTCGACCTTGTCGATCTGGCGGTCGATCTCGGGTTCGCTGCGCAGGCTGGCGGGGCGGCGCGATTCGAGCAGCGCGAGCACGGCGGCGTCGGTCACGCCGTCCGCGAGCGCCTCGATCTGGCGCACGCGCACGCGCTCGAGCTCATCGGCCGGCAGCAGCGTCGGGCCGGCATCGAGCGTCTCGAGATAGCCGGCGATCACCGGCGAATCGAAGAAGATCTCGCCCGTGTCGGTTTCCAGCGCCGGCACCTTGCCGAGCGGGTTCACGCTCGGCACGCGCGTGTTGGCCTCCCAGGGCGAATCGACGACCAGTTCGTACGGCAGCGCCTTCTCCGCGAGGATGATGCGGATCTTGCGGGCGTAGGGGCTGGTGAGCGAGGCGAAGAGCTTCATGCGATCTCCTTGTGCAGAGGCCGCTCAGAGCGGCGCCCAGTTGCGCGCGATGATGTCGCGGATGAGGGTGAGGCGGGCGTGGAAGAAGTGGTCCGCGCCGGGCACGACGACGACCGGCAGGTTCTGCGGCCGCGCCCAGTCGAGCACGTTCGCGAGCGGAACGGTCTCGTCCGTCTCGCCGTGAATGATCAGCGTGTCCTTGGGCACCGGGCCGGTGGTGTAGCTGCGCGCGCCGCTCACCTCGCCCGCCGCGGTGCCGACGAGCACGATGCGCTGCGCGGGCGTCACGCCGCCGGCGAGCCGTGCGGCGACGCGCGTCTGCACGTAGGCGCCGAACGAGAAGCCGCCCAGCGCGAGCGGCAGCGTGCCCCAGCGCGACTGCATCCACGCGATCACCGAGAGCATGTCCTCGGTCTCGGCGTTGCCGTGATCGTGCTCGCCTTCGCTCTTGCCGACGCCGCGGAAGTTCGGGCGCACGACCGCATAGCCGAGCTCGCGCAGCGTGCGCGCGAGCGTGTGCACGATCTTGTTGGTGTTGGTGCCGCCGAAGAGCGGGTGCGGATGGCACACCAGCGCGATGCCGCGCACGGTGTCGGGGGTGTCGATCAGCGCCTCGATCGCGCCGTCGCGTCCGCGCAGCAGGACGTTTTCGGGAAGCTGCGGCCGGCTCATGGGTTATCGGAAAGCCGCAGGCGTTCGACGATGCGGCCGTGCGCGAGGTGCTCGTCGATGATCTCGTCGACGTCGTCCTTGTCGATGTAGGTGTACCAGACGTTGTCCGGGTACACGACCAGCACCGGGCCTTCGTCGCAGCGGTCGAGGCAGCCGGCCTTGTTGATGCGGACCTTGCCGCGGCCCTTGAGGCCCAGCGCGGCGATGCGGTCCTTGGCGTAGGTCTGCATCGCCGTCGCCTTGTGGTCGTTGCAACAGGTGTTGCCGGGTTCGCGCTGGTTGCAGCAGAAGAACACGTGGTGCTTGAAATAACTCATCGGGTACTCCGGAAGGGGGCGGGCGCGGCGTCGGGCCGCTCCGCAATGCGTCCGATTATAGCTGCCGGGCCGCTCAACGCTTGGTCAGATGCTCGCCGCGCCACAGGCCCACCGCGGACAGGTAGGCCAGCGCGAGAAAAGGCCACAGGTTGGCGCTCAGTTCGGTAAGGCCGTGGAAGTTCAGGAAGTTGCCCTGGGTCACCATGCGGTGGCCGATCTCGGCATAGGGGTTCTGCGGCAGCAGGTTGGTGAGGCTGGTGGCCGCGAGCAGGGCGACGCCGGCGAAGGCGTGCTGCAGCACGCGCGCCAGCAGCAGCGCCACGGCGAGCACGAGCACGCCCAGCAGCAGGCCCTGGCGCGTGCCGGGCGTGAGCCACAGCAGGGCGTCGCCGGGGATGTAGAACGAGGCCGTCGCGATCGACTTGGTGCCGATGCCCAGCAGCAGGAGCAGCGCGACCGGCCACGGCGAGCGGCCGCGCATCATGGAGCGCGCGAACAGCCCGACGCTGAGGACGGTGATCGCGACCTGCACCGTCTCGAGCAGGATGTAGCGTTCCGGCTCGAAGCGCAGCGGGGTCGGCAGGCCCAGCAGCTGGCGCAGGTCGCCGCTGCCGAACAGCACGTGGTCGGGCGTGAGCTGTGCCAGCAGCCACAATCCGAGCAGGATCAGCCCGAAGTCGCCGAGGTGTCCCGGGATGATGCGGGCGGCGCGCCAGCGCTGCAGCCAGCCGCGCTCGTCGAACATCGGATGGCCCCAGCGGGCGCCGGCGAGCGCGCCGAGGAAGGCGCCGGTGGTGTTGCAGGCGAGGTCGATGTTGGAGGGGACGCGCGTGGGCAGGAAGTTCTGCGTCAGCTCCATGCTGAAGGACAGCAGCGCCGCGATCAGCGTCGCGAGCGCGATGCCCGCGGCGCGGCCGATGCGCTGCGGCAGGGCGGGTGCGAGGACGAAACCGAACGGCATGAAACCGAGCACGTTGATCACGATGTCGGCGCTGCGCACATACTTCGGCCAGGGGGCGGTGAGGAAATCGAGCAGCGGGAGCCCCGTCGAGCGCCAGCCGGTCAGCGGGTGCAGGCACGCGTAGACGATCAGCAGGCCGTAGGCGAAGGCGAGATTGCGCGGCAGGGATGACGCGGCGCGCGCGGTGGGCATCGGCGGGTCGGGGCAGGCTTCGGAGCCTCGATTCTAGCGCGAAGGGCGGTCGATCGGTCCGGGCCGAGAGGGGGCAGGGCTTCCGTAGGGCGCGATTACCTCCCGTCCTACGGAAGCCTCTGCTGGGGGGCAGCCTGCTCAGTGCGCGCCGAGCGACTGCTGCGGGTGGTGGCGCGTGAGCGGGTTGAAGCGGCGCAGCACGCTGGCGGGCGCGTATTCGGTCCGCAGCGCGTCCCAGTCCACCGCATCGAGCGTGTTCTTGACCAGCAGGCCGAGGTCGGTCGCGCCCTCCATGAGCAGGCGGCGGCCGAAGAACAGCGTGTCGGCGTCTTCCTCGCGCAGCGCGAGCGCGATGTAGTCGCGCACATTGGCGGTCAGCGTGAGGTCGGGTTCGCCGCCGGCGGACAGCGGCACGAAGCCGCGCGGGCCGAGCGTGAAGTCGAGCGTCAGGCCGGCGTCGCGTACGCGCATGCGCAGGTGGCGGCCGGTCAGCGGCTCGAGGTCCTCGCGCGACAGCACGCGGCCGAGCGCGAGGTTCAGCGCAGTGGTCAGCGCGAAGGTGGGCGGGCGCTGCGGCAGGTGCGACGCGAGGCGCGCGAGCGCCGCGGGGAGCGTGAAGGCCGGGATGCGGAAATTGCTCATGCTCATGTGTGCACTCCAGGAAGACGGAATCAGGCGGAGACGTACTGTTCGACGCCGGGGCGGCCGTGCCAGAAGCCGTTGCACGGCGCTTCGACCATCAGCGTCTTGCTGCGGGTGAAGGCGTCCAGCGGCGACAGCGTGCCGGCGATGGCGTCGCGGAAGAGTTCGAGCACCGCCACGGTGTTGTCGCCCTGCGGGCTCACGCGCAGCACCTGCGCGGTGTCGCGCAGCGTCGGCAGGTCGGCGAGCAGGTTGTGCACGCGCGCGGACTGCGTCTGCACGCCGTTCAGCGTCAGGAAGGGCTCGCCTTCGCGGGTGCGCAGCACCAGGCCGTCCTTCATGCCGAGGCAGCGGAACTCGCAGGTGTCCTTCTGCAGGTTGTAGTGGCGGGCGGTGAAGCAGCGCGCCGAGTGGGCGAGCGGCAGGCGGCCCCAGGCGAGCACTTCGGTCTCGATCGCGGGCGCGCCGGAGGCGAGGAGTTCGGCGAGCACCGCGCCGGACATCTCGGGCGGCGCCATCCAGCGCGTCGCGCCCGATTCGGCCATCATCGACAGCGTCTGCGGATTGAAGATGTTGAGCGTCGGGCCGGCGATCCAGTCGCGGCGGCCGGCCTTGGTCAGCAGGTTCACCGCCGACATGTCGTTGGCTTCGACGCGGAATCCGTCCTGCGCGACGATGCGGCGCAGGGCCTTGAGGTCGGATTCGGACTCGATCAGCGATTGCGAGGACAGCACGGCTTCCTTGCCGGCGGCCTTGAGCATCGCCGCGACGTCGAGCCAGTCCTCGGCGCGCAGTTCGTGGCGGCGCGAGCACACCGTCTCGCCGAGATAGACGATGTCGGCGGGGCTTTCCGCGATCTGTGCGTAGAACTCCAGCGTCTGCTGGCGCGACCAGTAGTAGAGCAGGGGACCCAGGGCGATTTTCATTCTGTTGTTCACTTCCACGGCCGGTAGTACGCGCCGAGCGTATGGCTGCGGCCTTCGGAGACCTTGTCGAGTTCGGCGATCCACGCCGGCTGCACGGCGAAGCTGTCGGCGTCGCGCATCACCTTGTCGATCGCCTCGCGCCACACGCGCGTGACTTGGCCGACATAGGCGGGGCTGCGCTGGCGGCCTTCGATCTTGATCGCGCGCACGCCGGCGCGGGCGAGGTCGGGCAGCAGTTCCAGCGTGTTGAGGCTGGTCGGCTCCTCGATCGCGTAGTAGGTCTCGCCGTTCACGTCGAAGCGGCCCTTGCACAGCGTCGGGTAGCCGGCGCGCTCGCCGTCGTCGAAGCGGTCGATGAGGATGCCGTTGAGGCGCGTTTCCATGCCCTGGGGTGTCTGTTCCCAGCGCACGTGCTTGCCCGGCGAGCAGGCGCCGTTGCAGTTGGGCGATTCGCCGGTGGCGTAGGCGGACAGCGCGCAGCGCCCTTCGACCATCACGCACAGGCCGCCGAAGCCGAACACTTCGATCTCGACCTGGGTGTTGGCGATCACGTGCTGCACCTGCGGCAGCGACAGCACGCGCGGCAGCACCGCGCGCTGGATGCCGAAGCGCTCGGCGTAGAAGTTGATCGCCTCGTAGGTGGTCGCCGAGCCCTGAACGGACAGGTGCAGGCGCAACTGCGGGTGTTTCTTCTGCGCGTAGGCCATCAGGCCGGGGTCGGCGACGATGATCGCGTCGATGCCCATGTCGGCGGCGCGGTCCACGGCGGCCGTCCAGCCGGCCCAGTTGCCGGCCTGCGGGTAGGTGTTGAGGGCGACCAGCACTTTGCGCTTGCGGTCATGGGCGTAGCGCACGCCTTCGGCCAGCGCCTTGGCGTCGAAATTCAGGCCGGTGAAGTTTCGCGCGTTGGTCGCGTCCTTGAAGCCGAGATAGACGCAGTCGGCTCCATGGTCGACGGCCGTCTTCAGCGCCGGCAGGCTCCCTGCCGGGCAGACGAGTTCGATTTTCGTATTGGAGGTCATGGCGGGGGTTGGGGAAAAAAGCTCCGCAACCATAGTGCGCCGGCGCCCGAGCCGCGTTGACGGGGGTCAAGGGGCCGGTTCGGCGAGGCGGCAATTCTCTACAGTGGAGATCCGGAATGAGGTCACTCCGACAGGCCGGGCTCCACCTCGCGTGGGAGGCGCCGGCTTATTGACCCGGCAACCCAATACCGTTCGGGCCGAGCCTGTCGAAGCCCAACTGAGCCAGGCCTTCGACAAGCTCAGGGCGAACGGAGATGATCGATTCGACTGCCGTGTTAACAGCCTTCGATTCTTGTCGGTTTCCGCTGCTGCCCCATCTCACCCATCAAGGGGTCGAGATTTCCACGCGGCTGGCGAAAACCGGCGCGATACCGTACTTGCCGTCGCCGTATTCGATGCGTGGTATGCCGTCTTTATCGCCATCCTTCTGGTAGAGAGCTGTTTCGCCGGTCTCCTCGAACTCGCTCTGCTGGATGCCGCTCGCATCGATGGCCTGGGCCCAGAAGCGCTTGTAGCGGGCGATGAGTTCCGGGCTCTTGGTTTCCAGAATCATCTCCCGTAACGCACCGATGGCCGCACCGAGGTTCAGGGGGGTATACACGCTGGTGGCGGCGCCGAGTTCCGAGCGGTAAAGGCCGGTCTTCTCATCCCACAGCCGGGCATTCATGAAATCCAGCGCATTCCTTGCCGCCGTCTTGAAGCGCTCATCGCCGAGTACGTGGTAAGCGGCCAACAGGCCCCGGACGGTCAGGCCCTGATCGAGCAAGGCCGGTGCCCCCGCGACGGCCTTATCGCCGTCGTAGGCGGCGGTCACGCTGCCATCGCCTGCCTGCAGGGCGCTCGCCAGAAAGTCCGCCTGCCTGCGCAGCATCCCCTTGGCGCGTTCGACGACGGCCGTGTCGGTATGCACCTTGTCGACGTAGTTGGCCAGGGCGACCAGGGACATGCCCAGGTCGGCCGTCCTGGTCAAGGCGCCGCGCCCGTGCTCCGGGGTCCATTCGGAGGCCAGCACGCCGTTGGTGGCTTGATGCTTCGTTTCCATGGTCGATAGCACCAGATCGGCCAAGCCTTCGGCCAGAACGATGTACTTCTGCTCCATGATCGATCCGTCATAGGGCGTGTTGTCGCCGAATACCCTATTCCAGTTGCCTTTCACCGCGGGATCCGCGAAGTGATAGAACTCGCTCAGTCCCCACAGCAGTGAGGCTTGATCGAACAGCTGGCTGCTGTTGTCGACAACGGAAAATTCTTCCGGCCGCGGCGGCAGGTCGCCGACCATTCGCAACCGGACGCCGATACGGTGCGGGAAGTAATAGGCGCCGGGTTTTGCCGTGCGCGGATCGACGCCGCCCAGCGCCTTGCCGTCGTAGAGCATCGCCGATTTCATCATCAGCATCTTGCTGACGGCGCTCAGATTGAGCATGGCGCCACGGAAGCCGTCCTCGGGCGTAATGCCGAGATACTTGTCGTCGTGATGATTGCCTGCCAGGAAGAATTCCGACCACAGCGCCAGTTTCATCAAGACCTGGCCCTCGGCGCCCATGTCCACGACGTGGGACATCCGTCCGTGATCCCAGCGCAGGCTGAGGAAATTCTCGCGATAATTCACGCGGTAAGCCCAATCCTCGTTGCCTTTCGTATCTGCTCCATAAGGTGTGGCGGGGAAAGCGGGGCCGTAGATTTTTTTCAGGTCGTCGTCGCGCAGCCGGTTTTCGGTGCTCTGGAAGCTGCCGCCCTTGTCCAGCGGCCGGGTCAGATGCGGGTCGCAGGACTCGAACGCCAGCATCAGGGGCGAGGCATCCTCAAAGCGGCGGGGGAAGCCGGTTCTCGCCAGATACAGGGGCGTGATGTCCTGCAGCAATGTGCCCTTGTTCGATCGGACATATTCGCCGCGGTCGCGGTTGTCGTTGGCACGCCCTTGCTGCAGCGCTTTTTCCGTTACATAGGGGCCATGCACCAGATGAACGCCACAGCGGCTTTCGGTATTCAACGCTTCCATGTTGTAGCGCGAGTACCAGTAGGATTCGACGGTGGCCATGAAGATCAGGTCGCTATCCATCGGGATCCCCCGGTTTCCCGCCTGGATCAGGAACGGGAAACCGCTTCTTTCCATTTCGTTGGCCAGGTACATGGCTTCCTTGGTGGTGAAACGGCGGTCCGTTACGGTGGCCTTGATCGGGCTTCGGTATCGATCCAGATTGACCTGTTCGGTGCCGACGGCTTTTTCGAGCCGGTCGCCGGCCTGGCCGCGGTCCTGAGTTGAAAGCTGGGCGCAGCCGGCCAGAGCCAGCAGCGCGATCTGGGTCGCGACGACATTGAGCTTGAGTAGTCTTTTCATGACGATCTCCCGACGTTAAAAGGTATGCTGGACCGACAGATCGAAAGTCCACGTGGGCGAAGGTCCCTGGTCGGGTTCGGCGATCCGGACGGCCGGACTGGCAGTGATCCGGTAGCTCGGCGCGGGAATGTATGACAGGCTGGGGCTGAAGAACACCACATTGCCGTATTTGAAATCGGGACGCGGAGTGACGAACATCACGAGATTTCCGCTGGCGTCCATGACGGGCCCGCCGGTGGCAGGGTTGCGCTCGGGATGCATGATCAGGCCCGGGAATTTCTCCGCCCCCTTGTAGCGGCCGGCAATCGCCAGATCCAGCGACAGGCGGTCGCTGTCGAGGGGCGGGAACACATAGGAAACCCCGTAACGCAGTTCGTTGCCCACCGTAATGCCGTTGTTCTTGTCGAAGAAGTCGTACATGAAGCCGCCGTGAATCGCGCTGCGCTGGAATTGGTAGCTTGCCGCCAGACCGATGCGCCCGCCCCAGGCGCCTTGCCCCGGTTGCACGCCGGGCGGCAAGAGTTGCTCGTTGGCTCTGCGGCTGAAGATGTTGAGCGGCAGCGGCGAAAGGGTTGCCGGCATGCCCTGCATCTTGAGCGTCTGCGCGGTGTTGAATGTCTCGCCGTCGTCGCCCGTCGGGAAAATGACGCCGAACATCGTCGACAGCGTGACCGGATCGTTGCCCTGGTCGAGCCACTTTTTCTTCAGCGTCAGGGAAACGTCGCCCAGCCCGCCGCTGGTTCCGTCCATGCTCATGTCCATCGGATCGATGCGGAAAGGATGCCCCGTGCCTTTGAGCCGTGTCGTCTTGAACGGGATCTCGAGGTTGACCATCATGTCCTTGATGCCGAAGGCCTCGAACCCGTACATGAATTGCAGATCACTCTGCAGGGTGTCCACCTTCACGTTGTTGAAGAACTTGGAATAGAACGCGTCGCGGCCGAAATCGCCCGGGTTGTGCGCGACGCCGACATCGAGCTTGATCCTCGCCGCGCCGGGCGGCAGCACGTAACCGTGCAGGGGCCTGGCCGGTTCGTATAAGGGCGGAATCGACTGTTCGATCTGGTCGACCACGCGGTAACGCTCGGCTTTCACGTAGTCGGTATCCTGTCCCAGTTTCAGGAACCGGTAGTCCCGATTGTCCTGTGCGGCATCGCTCAGCTTCGGCGCCCGCCGCTGTTCCCGGCTGCCGGCGTTGTCGAGCGCCGCCTCGAGTTCCTTGATGCGCTTTTCCAGCGCTTCGTTTTTTGCTGCCAATTCGCCGTTTTCCTTCTTCAGGACACTGACATCGGCCGTGGGCCTGTCCGGCGGCGAGGCGTGTGCCGCTGGAAGTGCCAATATGCCTGCCGCGAAAACGGCTCCCGGAAGAAATGACCTTGGTTTTCTGCGCGATTTCATACATCGACTCCCTTTCTTGGTATGCCCAGTCGCTTAGTCGCCGATGGCGACATTTCCTTACAGGGAGCATGGGAATTCTTGTTTGGCCACAGCGAACGCCCCATGTCGTGCGATTTCGAGCGACAGAGCGCAACGCAGCAGGGCATTGGAAAGACAGCGGAAGCCGGCGAATTCTGTGAGGATTAGTGACGCCTGCCTGTAAGGAATCTCCTCCGCCGTCCGACCGACATGAACACCCAGATCGCCGCCAGCGCCCTCGGGGCAAAGCCGGGCAGCCGAGAACATCTCTGTCAGCGTCGGCAATATCAACGAGTTTGCCCACCGGACATCGGCCGATGCCCGCACGACCCAGGACGTCAGCGCACAGCTGGCCGGCTTGGCGCAAGAGCTGCAGTCCCTGGTGGGCCAGTTCCGCGCGCGACGAGGCTCGGCGCATGACATTCGACGATCGATGACTTTCTGATGGATGGGCGAACCATGAAACGACGGGCGACGATTCTGCTGACGAGCGTGCTGCTGCTGGTCGCGGCTGCGGCCGCCGTTGCGCAAACCAGGAACGGCTTCGACCTCACCGGCGCACTGGTGCCGGCGGCACAAATCCTGTCAGGCGGCCCCCCCAGGGACGGCATCCCGGCCATCGACCGGCCCAAATTCGTCAAGGCGGATGACGCTCGCTTCCTGCAAGGCGACGACCGGGTGCTGGGCGTCGAGCGCAACGGCATCGCCAAGGCTTACCCGGTGCGCATCCTCAACTGGCACGAAATCGTCAACGACACTTTCGGCGCCGAGCGCATCGTCGTGACCTTCTGCCCGCTGTGCGGCACCGGCATCGCCTATGTCGCGGAAACGGGCGGCAAGACCCTCGACTTCGGGGTGTCAGGGCTGCTCTACAACAGTGACGTGCTGTTCTACGACCGGCAAAGCCAGTCGCTGTGGTCGCAAATCCTCGCCCAGGCGGTGAGCGGACCGCTCAAGGGCGCGAAGCTCGCGACCGTCGCCCTCGCCCACACCAGTTGGGCAGACTGGAGGCAACGCCATCCGGATACCCTGGTGCTGTCCAACGATACCGGCTTCGCCCGCGACTATGACGTCGACCCTTACGCGGGCTACGCCCGCGATCCGAGCATCATGTTCCCGGTGACCGGCCGCAGCGCGCGCTATCAACCCAAGGAGCCGGTGATCGGCGTCGAGGTCGGCGGCAAGTTCAAAGCCTACCCCTTCGTCGAACTGGCCAAAATCGCAGGCGGCACGGCGACGGACCTGCTGGACGGGAAAAAACTCACGGTACGCTTCGATCCGCAACACCGGACGGGGGCGGTATTCGACGCCCAGGGCCGGGAGATGCCCTCGATCATCGCCTACTGGTTCGCCTGGTACGCCTTTCACCACGACACCGAAGTGTTTCAGGCGAAATAGTTTGAGCAGCCAGGGACGGGCCGAATGCCGTTCCTCGGCTATTGGCCCAATCACCCCTCGTTCGCCCTTGCCCGGTGCGCTCGTCAACCCGAGCGTTGGGCCAGCAGCGAAGCGATTTCCCCGCCCGGCACCGGCCGGCCGACGAGGTAGCCCTGCATTTCTTCGCAGCCATAAGCCTTGAGCCTGGCAAGCTGCGCCTCGGTTTCCACGCCTTCCGCGATCACTTTCAGGTTCAGGGCGTGGCCCAGCGCGATCACGGCCTGGACAATGGCCGCGGCGCTGGCCTCGCTCATCATTTCCCGCACGAAGGATTGGTCCACCTTGAGCTTGTCCAGCGGGAAGCGTTTCAGGTAGGCGAGCGACGAGTAACCTGTACCGAAGTCGTCGATCGAGAGCCGGACCCCGATCGCCTTCAAGTCCCGCAGCGCCGCGACGGTCGCCTCGACTTCCTGCATGGCGACGCTTTCAGTGACCTCCAGCTCCAGGTATTGGGGTGCCAGACCGGTCTCCTGCAGCACCCGGCCCAGCACCTCGGGTAGATTATTGCCGCGGAACTGACGCGCCGAGATGTTAACCGCCACTGTCATGGCCGGCCAGCCCGCCGCCTGCCATGCCCGGTTCTGGGCGCAGGCGGTGCGCAGCACCCACTCGCCGAGGGGGACGATCAGCCCGGTCTCCTCGGCCAGGGGGATGAATTCGCCAGGAGACACGATGCCGCGTAAGGGGTGGCGCCAGCGCACGAGGGCCTCGACGCCGACCAGGCGGCCGCTGCCGATCTCCAGTTGGGGCTGGTAATGCACCTCGAGCTGTTCCTGGGCCAAGGCCTGGCGCAGGACGGCTTCCATCTCCAGCCGCTCCAGCGCCAGCGCGCTCATCTCCCGGGAGCAACAGCGGAAGCCGTTGCCGCCGTCCTGGATCACCCGGTGCAAGGCACTTTCCGCGTTTTTCAACAGGGCCTCGGCGTCCATTCCGTCGTCGGGGAACAGGGCAACGCCGATGCTCAAGGTCCCGAACAGTTCCCGCCCGTCCACCACCAGCGGGGCTTCCATCGATGCGGCCAGACGGGCGGCGAACAAAGCCGGTGTCCCGGGCGATTCGACGTCGACGGCGAGGATGGCGAAGAGGTCGCCTTCGAATCGGAACAGCGCCATATTGCGGCCGGATTCCCCGGTCCGCTCGACCTGTTGCCCCAGGCGTTGTGCCGCGGCGGCCAGCAAGTGGTCGCCGACGGCCTGCCCCAGGCTTTCGGTAACCAGCTTGAAACGGTCGAGGCTGAGGAGAATGATGGCGGTCTTGCCATCGCCGGCATCCGCGCAGGCCTCGTCGAGCCGTTCCAGGAAACGGCGACGGTTGGGCAGCCCGGTCAGCGCGTCGTGGTAGGCCACGTAGATCAGTTGCTCCTCGGCCCGCTTGCGCTCGGTGATGTCCGACAAGTAGGCGTGGAACTCCCGGTAATCGTCCAGGTAGTGAATGGCGCAGCCGAAGCTGCGGCCGCGGACGACGTATTCCCAGGCGTCCTGGTCCCTCCCCGATGCCTTCATGGCCGTGAGGCGCCGGGTCAGGTCCGGCGGAAGCAGCGCCACCGGCCCGCTGCCGGCGAGGCCCAGGCGCCGCAGCGCCGCCCGCGCGCCGGGATTGGCATAGCCTACCGCCCCATCCTCGGCCAGGCTGAACACCGGATTCGGGTCCCGCTCCGGGAACATCGCCAGGCGCCGTCGCGCTGCGCCCTCGGCCAGGTAGCCCCGGGCGTAGTAGCCGCCGATCAAGGCGACGATGAACAGCAAGGCGCTGAATACCGCCACCAGGTGGGCGATCCCTTCGATACCGCGCTGCACGACAGTGCCTCGGTCCGCCACCCCCTGCTGGATGGACTCGGCCAGTCTTTCGACATTGCCGTTGATGCTCATGCACACGCTGCTGACCCCCATCAGCAGGAAACTCGCCTGTTCCCAGTCGATTGGCCGGGTGTCGAGGACCTGCCCGAGGCGACCGACCAGGGACTTGATCTGCCCGTACTGCGCGTCGATCTCGCCCAGCCCCTGGTCCTGGGGGAAGGCGACACGGATCGTCTTCAATCCGCGCTCGATGCTGTCCTCGGCGGCTCGGGCGCGATTGAGGAAGGTTTCCCGGTCGAGCCGCACGTAATACTGGTAGACGATGGGCTCCAGCGCCGCCACGTCGTACTTGAGGTTGGCCAGCGTCCTGAGCGTGGGGATGTCGTCGTCCACCAGGAACCGCGTCGCCTTGACCGCCGCCTGGCCCTGCCAATACACGATTCCGGAGAAAGCGAGGCTGACCAGGAAAATCAGCGCATAGACGATCAGCACGGTCTGCTTGAGGCTGAGCCGAAGGATTCCCTTTACTTCGGGACGCTGGAGAACATGATCGGACATCAATGCCCCCTTGTCGTTTTCGCCACAACAGGTTCAGCGCGCCCTGCAGCTGCTCGCACGGCCGCCTGTGCAATAGTCGGAGAAATCCGGGAAAAATTACATCAGCCGGTCCGGCGCGATCGGCTCGGGAACGGGATCGGCGCGCTAGCGGGCTATCCGGCGCAGGGCGACGATTCCCGGATCGAAGGCACTGATGACCGATCCGTTAAGCAGCTTGAGGATCTTGAAACCGGCCTCGTCTGTGTCGCTGGTCGGCATGGCCTGCCTCCCGACGACGGGCGCCGTGCCGTGGATCATTTCCCGGGAATCACCAGCGGCAGCGTGGCGGGCGGCAGGCAGGCTTCGTCGTTGCACGCCTGGACGCTGACTTCGGCATCGATCGCCTTAACCGGGAGGGCGCCGGGTTTCGCTACCCGGGCGCTGATGTTCACCGTGCCCTCGTAGGTCTTCAAGCCCTCCGGCGCGAATTGCGGCCTGATCACGGTGGCGTCGGGATAGGTGATCGGGATGCCCGGCAAACTCTTGAAGGATACGCGGGTCGGGATGAGGTAGTCGAAAGTGGCGGGATTGGCATTGACGTGATACCCCGGATCGACCACGAGGGTAATGCTGATCATGTCGCCCAGGTCTGTGCGGCGCACCTCGCCTCGGGCGTGTACATGATCGGCGCTGCTCGGCGGGCCGGGTCGGACTTTGGCCTCGTCCGTCGCGTGCTTCCTCGCCGTCTCGTCAGCCGGAAGCGGGTAGCGAGTCATGGCGGCGATGGCGCTGGGCCACTGACCGGGCTGTCCGGTCAAGGCCGCACCGAGGTGGACGACGATGGACTCTGCGGCATCCGCATACACCGCCTTGCCGGTGGCGATGTGGAGCCGAGCGAGCAATTCCAGTGCGGCCGATGGGCCGGAAGGGGCAGCGTGGTCCCCGTATTGCGGCGGCGGCAGCAACAGGTCATCGCCGGACTGGGTGGTGGCAAGCCCATCGGCATGCCAGAAGCGGCGCAGCATGGCCGCTCCGACCTGCTGGGCCCGCTGTTGCCAAACCGCTTCCCCGCTCGTCTCGCCAAGACTCAGCAAGGCGCTGCCGAACAAGGCGTAGTCGTCCAGATAGGCGGGGATCTGCGCCCGACCGTGAAAGATCTCGTGTTTCAGATCGCCGGTTCGGGAATCAAACGCCTGCTCCCAGAGAACGCTTGCTGCCTGTCTGGCAAGGGCGATATGGTGCGCCTCATCCAGGATTTGCCCGCTCCGTGCCAGCGCATCGATCGCCAGCGCGTTCCAGGCGACGATGATTTTTTCGTCGCGGGCGGGCTGTGCCCGGCGTTCACGGGCTGCGCGCAATGCATCCCGGGACGGCGCCAAGGCGGCCAGGACGCGGGTGAGCTCGTCGTCGCCGGCACGCTTCAGGGTCTCGCCGAGCGGCACGCGCACGCGCAGCACGCCTTCGGGATCGTCGGTCGGGGATGGGGCCCGGTCCGGCAGCGTGGTCAGGGCATAGACCCGGAAGAAGTGGCGGGCCGCCACCTTGCCCAGGATGGCCTCGATTTCCGTCTGGTGCCACAGGTAGCTCGCCCCCTCGCGCCCGCCGACCTCGGCGTCCTGGGCGGCATAGAATCCGCCGGCGGGGGCCATCATCCGCTGTTCGAGGTAGGCGGCGATGTCCTCGGCCATGGCGCGGTAGAGCGGAACCCGGGTCAGTTGCCAGGTCTCGGCATAGAGTCTCAACAACTGGGCGTTGTCGTACAGCATCTTCTCGAAGTGGGGGATGGACCAGCTGGGCTCGGTACTGTAGCGGTGCAGGCCACCGCCGAGCTGGTCGTGGATGCCGCCCAGGGCCATCGCGTCCAGGGCGGTCTTGAGCATCGCGAGCGACGCGACATTGCGGGTGGCACGGTAATCCGCCAACAGCAGGCTCAGTGCTGGTGCGTTGGGGAATTTCGTGGTGCCCTGGTTCAGTCCGCCCTGCTTTGCATCCTGCTCACGCAACAGTTCTTCCCGGACCTTGGCCAGGGATTCGGCCGGTTCGATCGGAACACTTGCCGCCGCGTCCTGTTGCTGCACCTGGCGCATGGCGGCGAGAACGGCGTCGGCCCGGCGCAGAACGTCCGCCGGATGGCTTGACCAGGCATCGTGGATGGCCTTGAGCACGGTCGGAAAACCGGGGCGCCCGGGGCCGTCATCGTTCGGGGGAAAGTAGCTGCCGGCGAAAAAGGGTTTCAGGTCCGGCGTCAGGAACACGTTGTTGGGCCAACCGCCGTGGCCCGCCATCAGCTGCGTCGCCAGCATGTAGATGCCGTCGATGTCGGGGCGCTGCTCGCGATCGATCTTGATGTTGATGAACCAGTCGTTCATCAGCTTGGCGATCTCCGGATTGGAATAGATCATCCGCTCCGCCACATGGCACCAGTAGCACGTGCTGTAGCCCACCGAAATGAATATGGGGCGATTCTCCCGCTTGGCCTTCGCGAGCGCTTCCGGCCCCCAGGGGTACCAGTCCACGGGGTTGTGGGCGTGCAGCAGCAAATAGGGATCGTCGGAATCGATCAGGCGGTTGGTGTAGCGGTGAGTGCTGCCCGTATCGCCCGCCGAAGCGTCGTCGCAATGACCGGGCCCTGCCGCGAACATCACGCTGGCGGCCAGCGCCATGCCGCGGAGCAGGGCGCCGGCGCTCATCCGGTTCATGGCACGGCCTTCTCGCCCATGGAACGTGTCGGGCGCGCAGGCAATGCCTGTCGCGACTCGTAGAGCACGTAGCTTGACTGCTCGGCGTGGCGCAATGCCTGGCTGATCGCTGCGCGGCCTTTTTTGAAGTCCGGGTCGCGCAGGGTGGCGCGGTAGAAATCGGCATAGAAGGCATCGGGTTCGACCTTGATCCGCACCGCCAGGGCAACCGCTTGCGGATGCAACGAGCCGCGGTAGGAATAACGCCGCACCTCGTCCGGCAGGATGCGCGTGTCGGCGTGCTCGGTGGTGAGATCCAGGCTCACGTCGCGGGCGATCAGGTGGCGCTCGACCGTGGATTCGACCAGTGCGCCGTGCCCGTCTGCCTGGCCGATCTCGACCAGGACATGGGGCGTGACGTAGGTCGGGAAGGCATGTCCCACCCCCTGGTTGGCAATGCGCAGTTCACTCGAAACGTCACCGCCGGCGATGGCCGGGGCCGAGGTCTCGATGCCCAGGCCGGACTTCACCATTTCCGGATCATGGATGCCGCGCCACAGATGGCGCCGGTCGGGCATGTGGCAGGACTGGCAGGTGCGCTGCTCCTTGGCATGGCGGCTGGCCCGCCACTCCTCGTAGGTGTTTTCCAGAAGCTTGCCGTTGAGGGCCGGGCCGTCGGACTCGAACTGGTGGCAGGCGGCGCAGAAACGGGAATCCTCGAAAGCCGCGCTCACTTGCCAGCCGGCGTGGGGCAGTTGTTCTCCCGCTCCGGGGCCGCTGCCGTCTCGGCGGGCCGGGCCGAAGCGCCGCTGCTCGCGGACATGGCAGCCGGCGCAGGTGAGGCCATGGGCGTAGGCCGCGCCGTCGGGTCGTGGCGGCACGGAACGGGGCGAGGCGGCCAGCGCCTGCTGCAGATGCTCTTCCTGCTCGGCCAGCGGCGCGTGGCAGCGCAGGCAGGCCTGGTGGTCATCGACGGCGTCGGCGGCCATTTCCTGCAACTGCCCGAACAGCCCGGGCCCCATGGCGCGGCTGTGCAGCGCCGTCTTCCAGTCCTCGAACTGACTCTGGTGGCAGGTGCCGCAGGCGGCCGGGTCGAGGGAGGCTTCCTGCGGGCTGACACCCGCCGGCGCCTTGCCCTGCGGTGCGAGCGGCCGTTGCCAGTGCCGTTCGAGAAAAGCCTGATGATCTTCCGCCGCCGGCGGCGCGGCCGCCGGGGAGGAGGAGGCTCCCGGACCGGGACTGCAGGCGGCAAGCAGCAGCATCAGTGCCCCGCCCCCTGCCAGCCATCCGATAGTCCCGTTCCGGATCTGCATCGCGGCTTATTTCTTGGTGGCGGCGCAGGGATTGGCCGCCTTGGCCGCGCAGGGGTTGGCGGCGGCCTTCTTCTTGGCCTTCTTCTTGGTCTCGTGTTTGGCGGCGCAAGGATTCTTGGCCTTGGCCGCGCAGGGGTTCGCTGCCTGGGCCGCACAGGGGTTGGCCATCCCTTCGGCGGCCGCCACCGGCAGGGCCAGGGCGGCAGTGGTCAGGGCAAGCAAACCGAGGGAAACCATTTTGCGGGAAGCAATTTTCATGGACAGTCCTTTCGAGTTATTGAATGCACGCGAATGCGATTCGCGCCGGAATCATCAACCTCGTCGCGCCGACAGTGCGGCACCAACCAGGCCGACAACGGAAAAAGCGGGTCGCTGCGCCAGGCAACGATGGCCCGGCAAAAGCGCCCGCGCGTCAATGATAGGTACATTCATCGAGAGCCGGAAGCACCCCATTCTCATGATTTCGTGATGGAAGATCGTGGATCGGTGAAAATCGAAGGATAGGACAATCGCATTACTGCTTCTTGGCGGCACACGGGTTCTTGGCAGCACAAGGATTGGCCTTCGCCGCACCGGGCTTGAATCCCTTCTGCACCTCGCCGACGTACGCGACAAGCGATGCCAGTTCCTTGGAATTCCAAGGCAGCGGCTGGGTGGCCATGGGCTTCACCATGCACAGCTGGACCATTTCATCGAGGTGAATCTGCTTTAGCCCGACGCTCTCCTTGGCCATCTGGACGGCATGTGGGTAAGGCTTGGCGAAGCTCGCCTGATAAGCGTTGTCGCCCTGGTGGCAGGTGTTGCAAGACATGCCGTTGGTGCTCAGCTTGGTGTCCTTGAAGAGTCGTTCGCCGTCGGCGAGCAGCGCGGCCTTGTCCCCCTGGTAGGGCTTGTAGCCGGCCGGTCGGACAACTTGCTTGGGGTCGATCTTGGCGCCTGCCGCGCAGGGGTTCTTGGCGGCACACGGATTCTTCGCCGCGCAGGGATTGCCGGCCTTGGCGGCGCACGGATTTTTCGGTGCACAAGGATTGGGATTGGCGGCCAGGACCGGCCCCCCCAGGATGGTGGCCAGCAGGCCGCACGAAATCAGCGCAGCGAGTCGCGCATTGCGGGGTTTTGCGGATGAATTCATATCAACCTCCCAAGTTGGATCAAAAGGTCGAGGCCGCTTGCGAGGCCTCGTCTGGCGCAAGGGCGCCACCATAACTGCGCCCCGGACCGGCGGTGCAGCCATGGCAACGGTCGACCACTCGGGCCGGGGCGGTTCTCGAATCTCATCCCGCAATCCGGATGAATGCGTCCGATGTGTCACCCAGGGGGCTCCGGAGAGGTCCTTCCCCGTTAGTCGGACCAGCCCGCCGTTACCTTACAAACATGCCGAATATATGTGGCCGGGGATGGCCGGGCATGGCCGCCGCGGACGCGTGCGGATCGATCGGCGCGAACCCCGGCACGGGCGGCCGGAGCGGTCGCGCCGGTGCGCTTACTTCGCCGCGTTGGGGAAAAAGAGCTGCTCGCCGTTGATCTTGTAGTCGGCGATGACATTCTGGCCCGTCGGCGAGACGACCCAGTCGATGAACTGCTGGCCCATCTCGCGTTTCACGTGCGGATGCTTCGCGGGGTTCACGAGGATCACGCCATACTGGTTGAAAAGACGCTTGTCGCCTTCGACCGCGATCACGAGGTCCTGGCGGTTCTTGAATGACAGCCAGGTGCCGCGGTCGGCGAGGATGTAGGCGCCGAGCGAAGCGGCCATGTTGAGCGCGGGGCCCATGCCCGAGCCGGAATCGCGGTACCACGGCCCTTTGGCTTGGTCGAGGTCGATGCCGGCGATTTTCCATAGGCGCAGCTCGGCCGCGTGCGTGCCGCTCTTGTCGCCGCGCGAAACGAAGGGCGCCTTCGTCGCCTCGATCTTCTTCAGTGCCTCGACGATATCGTGGCCGCCGGCGACTTTCGCCGGATCGGCCTTCGGGCCGACGAGGATGAAGTCGTTGTACATCACTTCCTTGCGTTCGACGCCGAAGCCTTCGGCGACGAATTTCTCTTCGGCAACGCGGTCATGCACGAACACGACGTCGGCGTCGCCGCGGCGGGCCGTGTCGAGCGCCTGGCCGGTGCCCAGCGCGACGACGTGCACCTTGATGCCGGACTGCTGTTCGAAGCGTGGCAGCAGGTAGCCGAAGAGGCCGGATTGTTCGGTGGAGGTTGTCGACGCGACGGTGATGAATTTTTCCTCGGCATGGGCACCCGCGATGCCCAGCAGGCAGGCGCAGGCGAGCAGCAGGGGGCGGAACAGACTTGCCATGAAAGGTCTCCTTGGAGTTGTTGTGATTGAGTGGTCGCGCGGCGCGCGCATAGCGACCCTTGTATCAAAAGCCGTGTCGCCACGGGCTGACGGCGTCGGAAGCGGGGCGGCGGCTTATGCATGGATTTGCATAATGACATCCGCCACGAGCGAGGGGCGGTGGCAGTCCTGACGAGGGCATCGATCGGCTTGGGCCTTGCTTCGGGCGGTACATTGGCATAAAGGCATGTTGCTTTTTGCGCATCGGCAGGGCGGCAGTGGGCGGCGCTGCACGAGGGGAATTTCGGTTAAGCTCGATGCATGGGCGTGACACTCGATTACCGCTTCACTGCCGGCGCCGGCGACCCGCAGCCGGGCGGCGCCTTGCAGTTGGGCAATCCGCTGACGGCGATGCTCGACGCGATCCGCGTGCAGGGCTCGATCGCGAAGGCGGCCGGGCAATTGGGGGTGTCATATCGCCACCTGTGGGGCGAACTGCGGCGGCACGAGGCGGCGTTCGGGCAGGCGTTGATCGCCGGTGGACAGGGGCGTGCGGCGCGGCTGTCGGAGTTTGGCGAAAGGTTGCTGTGGGCCGAGAAGCGCGCACTGGCGCGCCTGCTGCCGCAGGCCGAGAGCCTCGCGGGCGTGCTCGATCGCGAGATGCTGCTGGCGGTTGATCCGGGACTCGTGGTGACCTCGGTTGCGGCGAGCCATGACCTGCTGTTCGGCGGGCTGCGCCAGACGCTGCTGGGGGCGGCGCGCGTGCTGCTCGATGTCGAGTACGTCGGCAGCACGCAGGCGCTGCAGCGGCTCAATGCGGGGGGCTGCGCGCTCGCGGGCATCCATCTGCCGCTCGATGACGAGCGCCTGTGCCGGCGCGGTTCGCGCATCCACGCCGCGATCGGGCGCGAGTTGCGCCTGGGCGTGCACAAGCTGATCCGCTTCGCGCACCGCGAGCAGGGCGTGATCGTCGCGCCCGGCAATCCGCGCGGGCTGGCGGCGCTCGCGGACCTCGCGCGGCCGGGCGTCGTGTTCGTCAATCGGCGGAAGGGTTCCGGCACGCGCCTGGTGTTCGACGAGCTGCTCGCGCGGGCGCACCTGTCGCACGCAAGCATTGCGGGGTATGCCACCGAGGAGCACACGCACCTGTCGGTAGCGGCGCAGGTGGCCGCGGGGAGCGCTGACTGCGGCTTCGGGCTGCGCGCGGCAGCGCAGCGCTTCGGCCTCGATTTCGTGCCGCTCGTGCGCGAACAGTATTTCCTCGTGTGCCTCAAGGAGGAACTGGCGTCGCCGGCGCTGCGGGCCGTGCTCGACGCCCTGCGCAGCGACGGTTTTCGCCGCCTGGCCGAGGCGCAGGCGGGCTACGATGCGGCCGGCGCGGGCGAGATCGTGTCGCTGCGGCGCACGTTGCCCTGGTACAAGTAGGGCGCTAGCCAAACCGTCCCGTGATGTAGTCGGCCGTTTCCTGTCTCTCCGGATTGACGAAAATCTTGTCCGTGCGGTCGACTTCGATCAGCCTGCCTAGGTACATGTAGGCCGTCGTGTCGGACACGCGAGCGGCTTGCTGCATGTTGTGCGTCACGATGACGATCGTGTAGTTCAGCTTCAATTCGCTGATCAGTTCCTCGATCCGTATCGTGGAAATCGGATCGAGCGCGGAGGTCGGTTCATCCATCAGGATGACTTCCGGCTGGACGGCGATCGCGCGGGCGATGCACAGGCGTTGCTGCTGGCCCCCCGACAGGCTGTGCGCGTTCTGCCGGAGCCGGTCCCGGACTTCATCCCACAGCGCGGCCGAACGCAAGGCCGCTTCCACGCGACCATCGAGTTCGGAGCGCGATACGCGTTCGTGGTGGCGTATCGCGAAGGCGATGTTTTCGTAGATCGACATCGGGAACGGAGTCGGACGCTGAAAGACCATGCCTACCTTGCGGCGGAGACGGTTGATCGGGTAGTCCGGTTCCAGGATGTTTTCGCCGTCCAGCAGGACTTTCCCCTGCGCGTGCTGCCCGGTCTGGGTGTCATAGATCCGGTTGAAGATTCTCAGCAGGGTGGATTTCCCGCAGCCCGAAGGGCCGATGATGGCGGTGACCCGGGAGTCGGGGATGTCGAGGCTGATATCCGTCAACGCCCGCGTCTTGCCGTAAAAGAAATCCAGGTGACGCACCGATATCCGGGCGGGAAATTCCTGCGCGGGTTGCAGGATGTCGCCGATCATGGCGAGATCAGATTCATTCATGTGATATCCGTCGCTTCGCAACCACCGACCGGGCGATCAGGCTCAGCACCAGGACCAGCAGCGTGATGGCAAACGCGCCGGCCCAGGCGAGCGCGTGCCACTCTTCGTACGGGCTCATGGCGTACTGGAAAATGACCACCGGAACGCTGGCGAGCGGCGCGCCGAGATCCGTGCTCCAGTACTGGTTGTTGAGCGCAGTGAACAGGAGGGGCGCGGTCTCGCCGCTGATGCGCGCGAGCGCCAGCATGATGCCGGTGATGATCCCGGGCAAGGCGGCGCGGTACAGGACGTGGGTCGTCACTTTCCATTGCGGGATGCCCAGCGACAGTGCGGCTTCGCGCATGGCGGCGGGAACCAGTCGCAACATCTCGTCGGTGGTGCGCACGACCACCGGGAGGGCGATCAGGGCCAGCGCCACCGCGCCCGCCCACCCCGAAAAGTGACTGAACGGGCGCACCAGCAGCGTGTACACGAAGAGACCGATGATGATCGAGGGGGCCGACAGGAGGATGTCGTTGACGAAGCGCACGCTTTCACGCAGGGCCCGCCACTGTGCCGTTTCGGCGAGATAGGTACCCGCGGCGATGCCGATCGGCACGGCCATCACGATGGCGAGGAAGCTCATGGTCAGGCTGCCGAACAACGCGTTCGCCAACCCGCCTTCCTCGCCCGGCGGCGGCGTCATGTGGGTCAGCAGTTCGGGCTTGAGCGCCGTCAGTCCGTGGGCGAGCGTGACCCACAGAATCCAGCTCAGCCAGAAGAGCGCGAAGCCCACCGCAGCGGCGCTGAGGGTCTTGGCGAAGCGGTCGCGGATCTTCCGGCGCAGGATGTGCTTGTGCAGGGCGGGTTTCATCGTTGCCCCTCCTTCCGGGCGACGCCGCGCAGCATCAACCGTGCAATCAGGAGCACGACAAAAGTCACGACGAACAGGAGGAAGCCGAGCGCGATCAGTGACGACAGGTACAGGTCGGAGTCGGCTTCGGTGAATTCGTTGGCGATGGTCGCGGCGATCGAGTTGCCGGGCATCAGGAGCGACGCCGACAGTTGGTGCGCGTTGCCGAGCACGAAGGTGACGGCCATGGTTTCCCCCAGCGCCCGGCCAAGCCCGAGAAAGATGCCGCCGACCACCGCGGTGCGCGTGTAGGGCAGGACGACATCCCACACCACCTCGAAAGTCGTGGCCCCCAGCGCGTAGGCCGACTCCTTGAGCCCGCGCGGCACCGACAGGAACACGTCGCGCATGATCGACGAGATGAAGGGGATGATCATGATGGACAGCACGATGCCGGCGCTGAGCATCCCGATCCCGAGCGGCGGCCCCTGGAACAGCGCCCCCACCCCGGGCAGGCTGCCGAGGTTGTCGTTGATCCACGGCAGGGCGTTGTCGGCCATGAAGGGCACGAAGACGAAGAGCCCCCACATGCCGTAGATGATCGATGGCACGCCGGCGAGCAGTTCGACGGCCGCGGCGATCGGCGTGCGCAGCCACTGTGGCGCGACTTCGGTGAGGAAGAACGCGATGCCGAAGCTGACCGGCACCGCGATGAGCATGGCAATCGCTGCGGTCACCAGCGTGCCGTAGATCGGCACCAGCGCCCCGAAATCCTTGTTGACCGCATCCCACTCGGTGCTGACGAGGAAGTGCCAGCCGAAGGTTTCGAAGGCGGCGCGCCCGCCCCAGATCATCGATGCGCCGATGAGGGCGAGCGCCACCAGGACGAAAATCGCGGCGCCCGCCACGCACCGGCGGAAGAACCGATCCGCCCGGGCATCCACATGCGAGCGGTCCGAAATGCCCGATCGGAATTGGTTTCCGGCCCGGACCGAGTTTGCGAAGGAGTTAATGGTTGCTACTCACAATAAAAAAATTGGGGTGCCAAGCACCCCAAAGTATACCAAGTCAGAACCGGTTACTTGATTTCCGAGCTCCAGTGGGTCTCGATCTGCTTGACCAGCGGGGCCGGCAGCGCGACGTAGTCGAGCGCCTTCGCCGCGGCCTGGCCGTTCTCCATCGCCCACTTGAAGAACTCGAGCGTCGCCTTGCTGCGTTCCGCATCCTTCGGCTGCTTGTACATGATCACGAACACCGAGGCAGCGATCGGCCACGAGTCGGCGCCCGGTGCGTCGGTGATGACGAGGTAGAAGTCCTTGGCCTTGTTCCACTCCGCGCTCGCCGCTGCCGCCTGGAACGTCTCCAGGCTGGGCTCGACGAATTTCCCGGCGCGATTCTTCAGGCCGACGTAGGACATCTTGTTCTGCAGCGCGTATGCCAGTTCGACGTAGCCGATGGAGTTCTTGAGCTGCTTGACGTATCCGGCGACGCCTTCGTTACCCTTGCCGCCGACACCGACCGGCCACGGCACGGACGTACCTTCGCCGACCTTGGACCCCCACTCGGGACTGACCTTTGCCAGGTAATTCACGAAATTGAACGTCGTGCCGGAGCCGTCGGAACGATGCACGACGTTGATCGTTGCCTCG
This sequence comes from Azoarcus sp. DN11, assembly GCF_003628555.1. Taxonomy (NCBI): domain Bacteria; kingdom Pseudomonadati; phylum Pseudomonadota; class Betaproteobacteria; order Rhodocyclales; family Zoogloeaceae; genus Azoarcus; species Azoarcus sp. DN11. The sequence goes on from NZ_CP021731.1 coordinate 469,487, forward strand.
GGCAACGCTACGCCGCTGTTGAGCGAGGCGATCGCTGCATCGTTCCATTTCGTGATTTTACCGAGAAAGATGTCCGCGAGCACGGGGCCGGTCAACTTGAGCTTGCCCGGTTCGACTCCGGCGATGTTCACCACCGGCACCACCCCGCCGATAACCACCGGGAACTGGGTCAATCCGGCCTGTTGCAAGTCTTCCGTCTTCAGGGGGGCGTCGGACGCGCCGAAGTCGACGGTGCCGGCCTTGATCTGGGCGATGCCGCCACCCGAGCCGATCGACTGGTAGTTGATCTTGCTGCCGGTCTTGGCATTGTATTCCGATGACCATTTGGAGAGGATCGGGTACACGAAGGTGGATCCTGCGCCGGTGATATCCGCGGCGGAGACTGCGTAGGCCATGCCGAGACCGAAGACGACCGCGGCCCCCTTGGCCACGCGCGAGGTAAAGCTCATCAGTTCACTCCTCAATAGGCCCTATCGCCGGGCCGGATTCAAACTTCTAATCATATTGACGAAATGTTTCAGAAATTTGAAATCCAGCCCTAGCCGGAGATGGGGGGCCACCTGCCCCGCTGCCGACCGGGGCGGCAAGCGCCGCTAGTAGAGCTCCGGGAAGCGTTCGAGCCACAGCCAGTCGACGGCGAGCAGGAGCGCGACGAGCAGCGTCCAGGTCGCGAAGATGAAGCAGGCGGCGGCGGGCACGGTCAGGCCGAGCGGTTCCAGTGCGCCGCCGGCCGCCATCGCGAACAGCGTCAGGAAGCTCCATTTCGCGACGAAGCCGGGGAGGTGGCGGCGCATCGCGCGGTTGTGACGGTAGGCCTGCTGGCGCTCCAGGCGGCCGCCGCGCGTGACGTCGCGGAAGTACTGGAAAGGCCACAGGTAGCGATAGAGCAGGTAGGGGAAGGATGGCGCCGCGCCGCGCCCGTCGATCTGCGTGCCCATGTACCCTCCCTTGGTCGCCTCGCCGCCGGCGAATGCCCACTTTGATCCCATCCGCTGAAAACGTCACCGTCGCAGGGATGAAATTTACGCTTTTCAGGCAAAGGCCGTGCGACGGGTTCGCGGCGAGACCCGCGACGCGGGGCGGCGGGCGGCGAGGCGGATGCCGGTCAGAGCGTAGGGCAGGCGTCGCCGAGCGTTGCGGGGCGCGCGTCGGCGGCGACCAGCGTGACGCCGTTGCGGCGCGCGGTGAGGTCGGCGAGGATCGCGAGCGCGATTTCCGGCGGGGTGCGGCTGCCCAGCGGCAGGCCGACCGGGCCGTGCAGGCGGTCGACGTCCGTGTCGGTGAGGTCGAAGAGCTTGAGCCGTTCGCGCCGGCGTTCGCTGTTGGCGCGCGAGCCGATCGCGCCGACATAGAAGGCGTTGGTCTTGAGCGCGTCGATCAGCGCGAGGTCGTCGAGCTTGGGGTCGTGGGTCGCGCCGATGATCACGGTGCGGCGGTCGGGGCGCAGCGCGGTGACCGCGTCGTCGGGCATCTCGGTCGTGAGCGTCGCGCCGGGCACGGCCCAACTTTCTCGATATTCCTCGCGCGGCTCGCAGATCGTCACCTGGTAGTCGAGCGCCAGCGCGAATTCGGCGACGTAGCGCGACAGCTGGCCGGCGCCGATGATCAGCATGCGCCAGCGCGGGCCGAAGGCCGACACCAGCGTCGCGCCGTCGAAGACGACGGCGGCGTCGGGGACGTCGCCGAGGAGGTTGACCGCTGCCGTTTCGAGGTCCACGCGGCGCGCGACCATCTCGCCGCGTTCGATCGCGGCGAGCGTCTCGGCGAGGCGGTTGCCGGGGACGAGCGGCTCCAGCACCAGCTCCAGCTTGCCGCCGCAGGGCAGGCCGAAGCGGCGTGTCTGCTCGGCGGTGATGCCGTAGGTGACCTGCTCGGGGCGCGCGGGGCGTTCGGCGCGCAGGCGGTCGAGGAGGTCGTCCTCGATGCAGCCGCCGGACACCGAGCCGACCAGGCGGCCGTCGCCGGCGATCGCCAGCAGCGCGCCTTCAGGGCGCGGCGACGAGCCCCAGGTGCGCACGACGGTCGCGAGCGTGACCGGCACGCCGGCCGCGTCCCAGGCGACGGCCTGGCGCAGCACTTCGAGATTGACGCTGTCCATGTCAGCCTCCTTTGGCTTCATCCCACAACCGGCGCACGAGCCGTTTCGCCAGCACCGGCGTCGCGCGGCGGCGGTAGGGCACGCTCATCAGCGTCGTCTCCATCGGCTGGATGCCGCGCTTGACGTGACGTTCCATTGTAGCCAGCGCCGCGTCGTCGAGCGTCTGCCCGACGAGTTCGTCGAGCCCGGCGATGAGCTCGGGGCGCGAGGATACGCCGGTGCAGGCGACGCGCAGTTCGGCGATCCTGTCGCCGTCGCGGCGCAGTACCACGGCGACGCCCGCGAGCGGGAAGTCGATCGCGCCGCGCACGCGGATCTTCTCGTAAGTGCTGGCACGGCCCGCGACGAGCGGCACCGTCACCGCGACGAGGAGTTCGTCCGCGCCGAGTGCGAGCCAGCGCATGCCGTCATCGACGTAGAAGTCCGCCAGCGGCAGGCGGCGCGCGCCTTGCGGGCCGAGGAGTTCGACTTCGGCGCCGAGCGCGAGCAGGGCCGGCGCGACGTCGCCGCTGAAGGCCGCGTAGCAGCGGCTCGACTTCGGTGCGACGCGGCAGGTGTCGCCGTCGAGCTTCATGCAGAACTGGTTCGCGGCGCGCCAGTGCTCGCTCTGGTTGAAGTACTGGCAGCGGGTCTCGAGGCACAGGTTGCCGCCCAGCGTCGCCGCGCGGCGGTGCGTCGGGCCGGCGACGGCGAGTGCGGCTTGCGCGAGCGCGGGCAGGTGGGAGACGACGGTCGGATCGGCGGCGAGCGTCGCGAGCGTGACGCCGGCGCCGATGTGCAGGCGTTCGCCGTCGCGGCGCAGCTCCTTCATTTCGGCGACCGCGCCGAGGTCGATCAGGACCTCGGCGCCGACCAGCCCGCGGCGCATGTTCGGCAGCAGGTCGGTGCCGCCGGCGATGAAGCGGCTCGCCGGGAATTCGCCCCGCAGGCGCACGGCGTCGGCAGCGCTCGCCGGACGGAAGAAACGGAATTCGGACAGCGCGCCCATCAGGCTTCTCCTTTCGCGGTGGCGGTCGGGTTTGCCGCGGCCGCGGCGGCGGGTCTGGGTTTGCGGTTGAGCGCATCGAAGACGCGGTCGGGCGTGAACGGCGTCTGGCGGATGCGCGCGCCGGTGGCGTCCTCGACCGCGGCGGCGAGCGCCGACAGGAAGCCGGACAGCGGCCCTTCGCTCGCCTCCTTCGCGCCGAAAGGGCCGTTCGGGTCGATGCTCTCGACGATATGCACGTCGATCTCGGGCGAATCGGCCATCGTCGGCACGCGGTAGTCGAGCAGGTTGGCAGCCTTGTGGCGGCCGTTCTCGTACACCGTCTCCTCCGACAGCGCCTGCCCCATGCCCATCCACACTGCGCCCTGCACCTGGCCTTCGACCGACATCGGGTTGAGCGCGAAGCCGCAGTCGATGGCGGTCCACACCTTGTCGACGGTGACGGTGCCGAGCTCGGTGTCGACGCTGACTTCCACCGCCTGCGCGGCGTAGGAGAAGCCCATCGTCGAGCCGACCGCGCCGCCGCGCTGCTTGCCGCCCTGGAACTCGGGCGGGCAGGTGAAGATGCCTTTCGCCGTGATCGTGCCGGTCGCGACCAGCGCCTCCTCGACGGCGTCGGCGAAGGCGATCTGGCGCGCGGGATCGCCGACGACCGCCGCCGCTTCGCCGAGCCAATCGACTTCCGCCTCGCTCACGCCCAGGCGCTTCGCCGCCGCAGTGACGAGGATGCGCTTCAAGTTCTCGGCGGCATCGAGCGCCGCGTTGCCGACCATGAAGGTCACGCGCGACGAGTACGAGCCGTTGTCCTTGGGCGTGATCGCGGAGTCGGTGGCGATCAGGCGGATGCGCGAGTGGTCGATGCCCAGCACTTCGGCGACGACCTGCGTGATGATCGTGGACGAGCCCTGGCCGATGTCGGAGGCGCCGGTGAGGATCGTGACGCTGGCGTCGAAATCGACTTTCAGCACGATCACCGCATGCGGTTCGCCCGACCAATGCACGGGTTTCGCCGAGCCGCTGACGAAGTGCGAGCAGGCCATGCCGAGGCCGCGCTTCACCGGCCCGTCGCCGACAAGCTTGCCGCGCCGCGCGCGCCAGCCGGAGGCCTGCTCGACCCAGTCGATGCATTCGGGCAGGCCGTAGCTCATCACCTTCAGGCCGTTGATCGTGTCGGTCGGGGCCTTCAGCAGGTTCCTGCGGCGCACGGCGATCGGGTCGAGGCCGAGTTCGCCCGCCATCGTGTCGAGCAGCGATTCGAACGCGAAGCGCGCATTGACCGTGCCGTGCCCGCGCATCGCGCCGCAGGCCGGCGTGTTCGAATAGACGCGGTAGCCGTCGTATTTCACCGCCGGAATGTCGTACAGGCCGTTCAACAGCGCGCCGGCGTAGAGGATGGTGACGAGGCCGTAGCCGCCGTAGGCGCCGCCGCGCTGCACCATCTCGGCCTGGCAGGCGGTGACGCGGCCGTCGCGGGTGAGGCCCAGTTTCATGCGGATGTGGGTTTCCGGGCGGCCGCGATGGGTCAGGAAGGCTTCCTCGCGGGTCTGCAGCAGGCGCACCGTGCCGCGTGCGGCGCGCGCGAGGAGCGCACAGATGACCTCGAAGTTGAGCGCCTCGACGCGGTGGCCGAAGCCGCCGCCGACGTAAGGCTTGATCACGCGGATGTGCGCGGCTTCCATCTTCAGGCAGCGCGCGAGCGTGAGGTGCACGTAGTAGGGCACCTGCGTCACCGACCACAGCGTGAGGTGGCCGCGCTCGACGTCCCAGGCGGCGAGCGCGGCGTTCGGTTCCATCATCGCGTGATGGACTTCGGCGCACTGGTAGGTCTCCTCGCGCACCAGGTCGGCGGCGGCGAAACCCGCCGCGACGTCGCCGAATTCGTTGTGCACCTCGCGCTCGATGTTGCCCGGCTTGTTGTCGTGCAGCAGCACCGCGTCGGGCTTGCGCGCCTCCGCCGCGCTGAAACAGGCCGGCAGTTCGCGCACCTTGACGCGGATCAGCGCGAGCGCGGCGTCGGCAGTGGCCTCGTCGACGGCAGCGACCGCCGCGATCGGGTCGCCGTGGTAGCGCACGCGGCCGCGGGCGAGCGGGAATTCGTTCTGCGCGATCGGGATCACGCCGTAGGGCATGTCGCAGGCGTCGCCGGTGATGACCGCGCGCACGCCGGGGAGCTGCTGCGCCGCGCTGACGTCGACTTCGAGGAGTTCGGCATGCGCCCAGGAACTGCGCAGGATCTTGCCGACCAGGGCGCCGACGGCCGGCAGGTCCGCGGTGTAGCGCGCGGCGCCGGTCACCTTCTCGACGCCGTCGACGAGCGGCAGGCGGGCGCCGACGCCGTGCGCTTCGCCGCCGGCACGCCCGACGCGGGGCAGGACGCGGTCGGGGGCGTTCATGCCGTCACCTCGCAGCATTTCGACGCGGCCTCGACCGAATCGACGATCTTCACGTAGCCCGTGCAGCGGCACAGGTTGCCGGCGAGCGCGGCGCGAATCTCGTCGCGCGACGGCTGCGGATTGCGCCGCAGCAGCGCTTCGGCCGCCATGATCATGCCCGGCGTGCAGAAGCCGCACTGGCTGCCCAGATGCTCATGGAAGGCGCGCTGCAGCCGCGACAGGTTGCCCGCGGTGCTCAGGCCCTCGATGGTCTCGATGCGGCGCCCTTCGACGCTGTGCGCGAGCGTGCTGCACGCCAGCCGCGGCACGCCGTCGATCAGCACCGTGCAGGCGCCGCATTCGCCGCCGTCACAGCCCTGCTTGGTGCCCGTGAGGCCCAGCGTGTCGCGCAAGTAGTCGATCAGCAGCGTGTTCTCGGCCACCGCGTCCTCGCGCAGGCGCCCATTCACCGTCAGTGTCAGCAGTTTCTTCACATCGCCTCCCGTCCCGCGGGCAAATCCGGCGGGGTTCATCGGATTGATTGTTTGACATCAAACAATTTGGTGGGGCGATGCTAGCACCGTTCCCGGCAAAGGGAAATATGAAGGTGCATACATAGCCGGAACGCCCTTGCGGATCGCCGGAATATCGGCAATCCGCGGTTTTCCGGCATTCCGGGAGATCCGACGGTCTTGATCGGGGCAATGTGCGGGCGGGTATTTTGCGCCCCGGTTGCGGCCGGGCCGGGCAGCCCAGCGGTGCTGCGCTGTCACCGGTAGTGACCGTGACGCTCGAGCACCTCGATCTTGTAGCCGTCCGGGTCCTGGATGAAGAAGAAGCGCGCGAGCAGTTCGTCGCCGCGCTTGAATTCCTTCACCGGGGCAGGTTCGTAGCCCTTGGCCGTCAGTTCGGCGTGGCGTGCGGCGACGTCGGGCACGACGACGGCGATGTGGCCGTAGCCGGTGCCGTGCGTGTAGGCCTCCTCGCGCCCCTTGTTGAGCGTCAGTTCGAGTTCGTAGTCGTTCTCCGCGTTGCGCAGGTAGACGAGCGTGAACTCGGGAAAGTCGAGGCGGTGCGCTTCGCGCAGGTCGAGCACGTCGGCGTAGAAACGCATCGATCTGTCGAGGTCGAGCACGCGGATCATGCTGTGGATGATTTTGGCCATGGAGACTCCGTGAGTTGGGGGGAAATCGTTTTTGGCGGATGGTGCCGCGAAGGGCGCGGGCTTATGCCTTACCCGCCATTGCGACGATCTTCGAGGTCGCCGCCGGTAGCGCCGGCGACGCTGCGTTTGGGAGCGCGCGTTCCGCGGCGATGAGCTTGCGCCGCAGGTAGCGCATGCAGGTCACGCGCAGGAAGGAGGCGAAGTTCGGCACTTCGCCGCGGTGCGCGAGGATCTCGTCGTGGAAGGTCGCGACGAGATGGTTGGTCGTGCACTGCTCCTCTTCGGCCATCTCGGCGAGGATGTCCCACACCATGTTCTCCAGGCGGATGCTGGTGAGCACGCCGTGGATGCGGATGGTGCGGGTGCGCTGCTCGTACTGGATCGGGTCGGCCTTGACGAAGTATTCGCACATGGAAGGATCCTCGTGTCGGGGCGGTCAGAGCTGCTTGCGCTTCATCAGGTCGGCGATGTGATCGGCCTGGCGGATGGCGAGGGCGACGATCGTGAGGGTCGGGTTCTCCGCGCCACCGGTCGTGAACTGGCTGCCGTCCGAGATGAACAGGTTGGGGATGTCGTGCGTGCGGCCGAAGGCGTTGCACACGCTGTCCGCCGCCCTGGCGCCCATGCGGCAGGTGCCGAGGTTGTGCGTCGAGGGGTAGGGCGGCGTGCGGAAGCTGCGGATCGCACCCGCCGCCTGATAGACCCGCTCGCCCTGCGTATAGGCGTGCTCGCGCATCGCGATGTCGTTGGCGTGGTCGTCGAAGTGCACGTTGGGCACCGGGTTGCCGTACTTGTCCTTCACGTTGGCATTGAGCGTGACGCGGTTGCTCTCGCGCGGCATGTCCTCGCCGACCAGCCACATGCCGGCGAGCTGGCTGTAGTGCTCCATCCACCACGCGAAGTCCTCGCCCCAGCCGCCGGGGTTGAGGAAGGCGGCCATGAAGGGCACGCCCAGCGACAGCGTCTCCATCTCGTAGCCGCCGACGAAACCGCGCCGCGTGTCGTGTCCCGCCTCGTCGCGCACGATGCCGGCCATCGTCGTGCCGCGGTACATGTGCACCGGCTCCTTGAACGCCGCGTACACCGAGCCGGTCATGTGGCGCATGTAGTTGCGCCCCACCTGGCCCGACGAGTTCGCCAGCCCGTCGCGGAACTTGTCCGTGGCCGACATCAGCAGCAGGCGCGGCGTCTCGATCGAGTTGCCGGCGACACACACGGCGCGCGCCTTCTGCCGCTGTTCCTTGCCGTCCTTGTCGAAATACACCACCGCGCTCACCTTGCCGGCCGCGTTGTGTTCGATGCGCGTGACGTGGGATTCGGGGCGCAGGTCGAGGTTGCCCGTGGCCTCGGCCTTGGGCAGTTCGGTGTACAGCGTCGACCACTTGGCGCCGCTTTTGCAGCCCTGGAAGCAGAAGCCCAGCTGCATGCAGCGCCCGCGCCCGTCGCGCGGGCGGCTGTTGATCGCCATGCGGCCGGTGTGCACTTCCTTGTAGCCGAGCTTGGTCGCGCCGGCGTACATCACCTTGAAGTTGTTGTTGCCCGGCAGTCCGGGGATGCCGTTGGTACGCGTGACGCCCATCTTGTCCTCGGCCTTCGCGTACCAGGGCTCCATCTCCTTCAGCGTCAGCGGCCAGTCCATCAGGTTGGCGCCGTCGATGGCGCCGTAGCGCGTGCGCGCCTTGAATTCATGCTCCTGGAGACGCAGCGACGCGCCGGCCCAGTGCGTCGTCGTGCCGCCCACCGTCTTGCAGATCCACGCCGGCAGGTTCGGAAAGTCCTTCGCGAGGCGCCAGCTGCCCGAGGTCGTGCGCATGTCCAGCCACGCGAGCTGCGCGAACGATTTCCACTCGTCGTTGATGAAGCTGGCGCTCGACTGCATCGCCCCCGCTTCGAGACACACCACCTTGATGCCCTTCTGGCACAGCTCGTTCGCAAGGGTGCCGCCGCCCGCGCCCGAGCCGACGATGACGACCGCCGAAGCGTCGTCGAATGCGATCTTGCCCATGTCCCGTCTCCGAATATTTTGATTGTCGTGATGCCGTTCAGCCCATGTACGGCGGCGGGCTGGCGCTCTCCGGCGGGGCCGGCAGCCACTTCAGGTCCTGGAAGCCGCGAGTGATGTAGCCGCCCTTGCTCCACGATTCGCCGGGGTAGCCGAAGGCCGCCCAGGTCATGTCGTTGTCGTAGAGCGAGGTCACGCACTTGCCGCGCACGGTGGCGAAGAAGGGGCTGCCTTCGATCGCCTTGACGGCCGCAAGCTGCGCGGCCGCGCTGGCCTTGGCGAACGCGCCGCCGGCCGCCCGGTCGAGGCCGGCCACGCCTTCGCGCAGCTGCAGCGCGACCTTCGGGTCGGCTGCCGCCATCGCGTCGAGATCCTTGACGAGCAGGGCGTACACGGCGTCCGGCAGGTTCGGGTGGGGATAGAGGACGCGGCCGAACTTGAGCAGGGTCTCGCCCGTGGCCGTGTCGAGCGTCTTGAGTTCCAGCGCCCACGCCGGAGAGGGGGCGAGCGCGGCGAGCGGGGTGCCGATCGCGAGCGTGCCGAACAGGATGCCCGAGCCTTTCAGGAACTGGCGCCGCGTCAGCGGCAGATCGCGGCCGGACGCCGTGGACGACGACCCGTCGCGAATCGCCGCGGCGATCCGGATTGCTTGCATGGTTTGTCTCCTCGTCTTGTCAGGGACTGAGCGCCCTGATTGCCGAGCAGTATTTCATCGCGTCACCGCGCGCAGGTAATAGGCTGGTACCTACGGCGGTGGCGGCGATACCGTCCCGCATGTCCGGGCATACCCCTCATCGCAGCATAGGCATTGCAGGCGCGGGGGGCGAGCCATTCGGGCACGATGGTCGGGAAAAGTGCGGACGATCCGGGCCGGATCGCGGCGCGACCCGGCAAGGCAAAGGAGGGCGTGCGGGGCGCGACGCGCCCGCGGCCCCGGTGCAGGCGGGGCGGCGGAATGCGTCCCCGGTCAAGGCTCCGCGCGCACGTGTTGCTGTCCGTGCTCGTGCAGCGCCGGTCCGGCGTGGTGGGTCTGCGCGGCGGCGTGGCCGTGGCGCAGCATGTCGTGGATCCCGCGATCGTGCGGAATCGCCTGCGGCAGCAGCGAACCGGCCGCCATGCCGATGGCGCTGGCGATGAGGCCGGCGAGCTGGGCCGGGATGAAGGGGTCGTCGGGGCCGCCGAGCAGCACGCCGAGCCAGGTGCTGACGCCGAAGAAGATCGATACCAGCGCCCCCTGGTTGGTTGCCCGCCGCCAGTACACGCCGCACGCGAGCGGCACGAAAGCCATCACCAGCGTGATCTGGTAGGCGTTCTCGACCATCTTGAAGATGCTCGACTTGGAATACATCGCGTACAGCGTGACGAGTACGGTGAAGGACAGCGTGACGATGCGCATCGTGCGCAGCAGCTCGCGGTCGCTCACCTTGCCCAGCATCGGCTTGAGCAGGTTCTCGGTGAAGGTCACGGACGGCGCGAGGAGCGTGGCCGAGGCGCAGCTCTTGATCGCCGACAGCAGCGCACCGAAGAACATCACCTGCGCGAACAGCGGCGCCTTGTCCATCACGAGGCGCGGCAGGATCATCTGCGGGTCGCTTCCCGTCAGCTCCGCGACCATCTCCGGGGCGATCAGCGTCGCCGAATAGGCGAGGAACATCGGCACGAAGGCGAACAGGAAGTACAGGCCGCCGCCCAGCACCGAGCCCCACACCGCGATCTTCTCGGTCTTCGACGACTGCACGCGCTGGAACACGTCCTGCTGCGGAATCGAGCCGAGCATCATCGTGATCCACGCGGCGACGAAGCCGATGATCTCCTTCGCGTCGAGCGCCGGCCAGAACGCGAACTTGCCTTCCCCGGTCGCCTTCGCGATCACGACATCGACGCCCCCGACCATGCCGCTGACTTCGCCGCCAATCCACAGCATGCCGAGGACGATTACGATCATCTGCAGGAAGTCGGTGATCGCGACCGCCCACATGCCGCCGAACAGCGTGTAGATCAGGATCGTGCACGAGCCGATCCACATGCCCGCGAGTCGGCTGATCTCGCCGCCCGACACGACGTTGAACACCAGGCCCAGCGCCGAAATCTGCGCGCCGACCCAGCCGAGGTAGGAGATCACGATCGCGATCGTCGTCAGCGCCTCGGCCGAGCGCCCGTAGCGCTTGCGGTAGAAGTCCCCGATCGTCAGCAGGTTCATGCGGTACAGCGGCGCGGCGAAGAACAGGCCGACGAGGATCAGGCACATCGACGAGCCGAAGGGGTCGGCGACGACGCCGGCGAGGCCTTCGTTGAGGAAGGTCGCCGGAATGCCGAGCACCGTCTCGGAGCCGAACCAGGTCGCGAACACGGTCGCCGTGACCATGTAGAAGGGCAGGTGGCGCCCCGCGACGGCAAAGTCCTTCGTCGTGTGTACCCGGGTGGCGGCCCACAAGCCGATGCCGACTGAGATGGCCCAGTAGCCGATGACGAACCAGAGCAGCATAGGTGAGGATCTTTTCTAAGGGGCTCGAGAAAGAAGGACGTTTTCGATGGGCGCGCGGCAAACTCACGCTGGCCTGGCGGTCGTGGGCTGCCTCGCGACACGCTCACCCGCCGCCGACGCACCGATTCGGGGCGTTGCCAAACCGAAAGCAATTGAATTCGCGGGAAATTCTAGCAACGAATGCCGCTCCGGGGGCGACGATTTCCTCCGGAGCGGCAAGCGGGCGCGGCGCTGGGGCGCCGTCAGGGGTGCAGCGGTTCGTGACGTGGCACGGCGGTGGCGGACGCCAGCGTGTCGATGACGATGTCGGCCGCGGCGTCGAGCTCGGCCTCGGTGATCACCAGCGGCGGCGCGAAGCGCAGCACCGTCCCGTGTGTGTCCTTGGTCGCGATGCCGCGCGCGAGCAGCAGCTCCGCCGCGGTCGTTGCGCGCAGCAGTGCCGGATCGAGCTCGATGCCCACGAGCAGCCCGCGCCCGCGCACCTCGCGGATGCAGGGCAGGCGCGCGTCGCGGAAGCGGGCCATCAGGCGTTCGCCGAGGCGTGCGGCGTGTTCCCACGGACGCGTCTCGTCGAGGAGGGCGAGGACTTCCAGCGCCACGGCGGCGCCGAGCGGGTTGCCGCCGAAGGTCGAGCCGTGGTCGCCCGGCCGGAAAACGTCCATCACTGGTGCGTCGGCAAGGAAGGCCGACACCGGCAGCAGCCCGCCGCCCAGCGCCTTGCCGAGAATCAGCCCGTCCGGGTGCACGCCCTCGTGGTCGCAGGCGAGCAGGCGCCCGGTGCGGCCGAGGCCGGTCTGGACTTCGTCGGCGATCAGCAGCACGTTGTGGCGGCGGCAGATCTCGGCGCAGCGCGCGAGGTAGCCCGTCGGTGGTACGAGGATGCCGCCTTCGCCCTGGACCGGCTCGACGAGGAAGGCCGCGGTGTCCGGCGTGATCGCCGCCTCGAGCGCGTCCGCGTCGCCATACGGGATGCGCTTGAAGCCCGCCGGGAAGGGGCCGAAGCCGTCGCGGTACTGCGCTTCCGAGGACATGCCGACGATGGTGATCGAGCGCCCGTGGAAGTTGCCTTCACAGGCGATGATCTCGGCGCGGTCGGGCGCGATGCCCTTGACCTTGTAGCCCCACTTGCGCGCCGTCTTCAACGCCGTCTCGACCGCCTCGAGGCCGGTGTTCACCGGCAGCACGCGGTCGTAGCCGAGCAGGCTGCACAGGCGCTCCATCAGCACCGGCAGGCGGTCGTTGGAGAACGCGCGCGAGGTCAGCGCGAGGCGCTGCGCCTGGTCGTTGAGCGCGCGCAGCAGGCGCGGGTTGGCGTGGCCGAAGCTGACCGCCGAGTAGGCGCTCATCATGTCGAGGTAGCGCCGCCCCTCGACGTCCCACAGCCACACGCCCCGGCCGTGGCGGAAGACGACCGGCAGCGGGGCGTAGTTGTGGGCGCCGAACTCGCGCTCCTTCGCGCGCAGCAGGTAGGTCGACGGGCCCAGCGCCGCGCCGGCGATGTTCGCGACCCAGCCCGCGCAGGTGCCGCCCGGATCGAGGCCGGGCAGGTATTCGACGATCTCCAGCGCGGCGAAGTCGCCGCAGCCGCGCAGCGCGAGCAGCGCGTCGCACAGCTCCTCGGGCGCGATGCCCGCCGTTTCCGGGCAGGTGACCGCGGGGAAGGCCGAGGCGTCGAGCGCGTCGAGATCGATGCTGACGCCGAACGCGCCGGTGCGTTCGCGCACCACGCTCAGCGCGTCGCAGAACACCGCGGCGATGCCGCGCTCGCGCACCTCCGCCATGTCGAAGACCTGTACGCCCAGGCGCCGCAGGCGCTCGCGCTCTTCCGGCTCCCAGGTGCGGGCGCCGATCACGGCGACGTTCGCCGGATCGATTCTCGGCCCGTCGATCCCCGTCAGGGCCGGGTCGCCCTCGTCCAGCAGGGCCGCGAGCGGCATGCCGTGGATGTTGCCCGAATGCGTGCTGAGCTCGGTGTGGCTGTCGAGGTGGGCGTCGATCCAGATCAGGCCCAGCGCGCCGCGCGCTGCGACGCGGGTGGCGACGCCGCGCCACGTGCCGATGCCGATGGCGTGGTCGCCGCCGATCACGAGGGGAAAGACCTCGGGGGCGAGCGCGGTCAGGTGGTCCGCAACGCGCCGCGCGAGCTCGCCGACCGCATCGAGGCGCTCGCGCATCGGCGCGCCCGCGGGCGGCACCGTGAGCGGCGCGAGCGTTTCCTGCCAGCTCGCCGCCACCCCCAGCCCCCGCAGGTGCTGCAGCAGGCCGTGGCGCTCGAGTGCGGCAGGGGCCGCTTCCGGTCCCGGCGCGGGGGCGCCGAGGGCCGACGCGACGCCGACGATGCGCACGACGGCGCGCAGGTCGGCATGGGACGGGACGTGCAGCGGCGCGGAGTGAGTCATGGCCATCCTCCCTGCCCGCAGGAGTGCGGACGAATAATCGATGCGCTTACGCATTCGACGTACACCGCAGGGATTCGTTCAGGGGCCGCCGGCGTGCGCGGGCTGGCGCGTGACGGAGTGCGCGTCTGCCGCGCGGGGCGGTCAGCCGATGAGCCGGTACAGCTCCAGCCCGAGGATGGCCGCGAGCAGCGTCGAGACGAGCCACAGCACGCGCCCGTGCGTGCGCTGCGCGACAGCGAGACGCTCCAGCTCGCCGCTCTGCACCTCGTGACGATGCGCGGTCGAGTCGAGCACGCGATGCACGAGACGCGGCAGCTGCGGCAGCGTGCCGGCCCAGGATGGCGCCTCGTCCTTGAGGTTGCGCAACAGGCCGCGCCAGCCCATCTGCTCTTCCATCCAGCGTTCGAGGAAGGGCTTCGCGGTCTTCCACAGGTCGAGCTCGGGGTCGAGCTGGCGGCCCAGGCCTTCGATGTTCAGGAGCGTCTTCTGCAGCAGCACGAGCTGCGGCTGCACTTCCATCTCGAAGCGGCGCGCGGTCTGGAACAGGCGCAGCAGCGTCTTGCCGAAGGAGATGTCCTTCAGCGGGCGGTCGAAGATCGGCTCGCACACCGCGCGGATCGCGCTCTCGAACTCATCCACGCGCGTGTGCGCGGGCACCCACCCGGCCTCGATGTGGGCGCGCGCGACGCGGTTGTAGTCGCGCTTGAAGAAGCCGAGGAAGTTCTGCGCGAGGTAGCTCTTGTCCTCTGCGTTGAGCGTGCCGACGATGCCGAAATCAAGCGCGATGTAGCGCCCGTCGGCATGCACGAAGATGTTGCCGGGGTGCATGTCGGCGTGGAAGAAGCCGTCGCGGAACACCTGCGTGAAGAAGATCTCGACGCCTGCGCGCGACAGCGCCTTCAGGTCGGTGCCCTGCGCGCGCAGCGCGTCGAGCTGCGAGATCGGCACGCCGCGCATGCGCTCCATCACCATCACGCTCTTGCCGCACCAGTCCCAGTACACCTCGGGGACCTGCAGCAGCTTCGAGTTCGTGAAGTTGCGCCGCAGCTGCGAGCAGTTCGACGCCTCGCGCATCAGGTCGAGCTCGTCGTGCAGGTACTTGCTGAATTCGGCGACCACTTCGCGCGGCTTGAGGCGGCGCGCCTCGGGCCACAGTTTTTCGAGCAGCGCCGCCGCGGTGTCGAGCAGCGCGAGGTCGTGCGCGATCACCGGCTCGATGCCCGGGCGCAGGATCTTGACGGCGACCTCGGTGCCGTCGGGCAGGCGCGCGAAATGCACCTGCGCGACCGAGGCGGACGCGACCGGCGTGCGCTCGAAATCGACGAAGACCTCGTCGACCGGCTTGCGGTAGAAGTCCTCCAGCACCTTCAGCGCCTGTTCGGTCGGGAAGGGCGGCACGCGGTCCTGCAGCAGCGCGAGCTCGTCGGCGAGATCGGGCGGCAGCAGGTCGCGGCGCGTCGACAGCATCTGGCCGAACTTCACGAAGATCGGGCCGAGCGACTCCAGCGCCCGGCGCAGGCGCTCGCCGCGCGGCGCCTTGGGGTGGCGCCAGAAGAACACCATGTGCCACAGCTTTACCAGGCGTCCGCTCGGATCGGCTTCGAGCACCATCTGGTCGAGGCCGAAGCGCAGGCCGACGGTGATGATCTTGGCAAGACGGAAGAGACGCACTTTGGATTGCCGGGCGGGGAAAGGCGGGACTTTAGCCCGAAGGGGCGTGCGTGGAAAGGGTGGCGGCGCGGCCGGATGGCCGGCGGAAGCGCCGATCGGCAGCGCGGCCCCAAGCAACGCACTGCACGCGCACCGACACGTGCACGTCGGGCCTTGCCGGGCGATCCGCTATAATCGCGCGTTTAGTTTCTTTTCCGAGTGCCATGAGCGCCGATCCGAAAGTCCAACTTGCCGACCTGCTGCGCGCCGCGCTGAAGAGCGTCGCGCCCGATCTCACCGACATCCCGATCCAGCTGGAACGCCCCAAGCAGGCCGGTCATGGCGACTTCGCCACCAACCTCGCGCTGCAGCTCGCCAAGCCGCTGCGCCGCAGCCCGCGCGACCTCGCGACGATGCTGCTGGCCGAGCTGCCGGCCTCGCCGCTGGTCGCGAAGACCGAGGTGGCCGGCGCGGGCTTCATCAACTTCACGCTCAATTCGGGGGCGAAGACCTCGGTCGTCGCCGACGTCCTCGCCCGTGGCGCGGCATTCGGCCGCGGCGTGCGCCGCGACACCCGGGTGCAGGTCGAGTTCGTCTCGGCCAACCCGACCGGACCGCTGCACGTCGGCCATGGCCGCGGCGCGGCCTACGGCGCTTCGCTGTCGGCGGTGCTCGATTTCGCCGGCTACGACGTCACGCGCGAGTACTACATCAACGACGCCGGCCGGCAGATGGACATCCTCGCGCTGTCGACCTGGCTGCGCTACCTCGCCTTCCACGGCATCGAGATCGACTTCCCGCCCAACGCCTACCAGGGCGACTACGTCATCGACATGGCGCGCGAGCTGCGCGAGGGCCACAAGGACCGCTTCGCGAAAGTCACCGTCGCGCAGATCCTCGCCGGCGCGCCCGGCCTGCCCGCGCCCGAGCGCAAGGACGACGAGGCCAAGGCGCAGCGCGAGACGCACCTCGACGCGCTGATCGCCAACGCCAAGCGCCTGCTCGGCGAGGACTACCCCTTCGTGCATGGCTTCGCGCTCAACGAGCAGCTCGGCGACGGCCGCGACGACCTGCACGAGTTCGGCGTGCATTTCGACCGGTGGTTCTCCGAGCGCAGCCTGTTCGACACCGGCCTGGTCGAGCGCGCCGTGACCGAGCTCGAGAAGCGCGGCCACCTCTACCTGCAGGACGGCGCCAAGTGGTTCCGCTCGACCGCCTTCGGCGACGAGAAGGACCGCGTCGTGCAGCGCGACAACGGCCTGTACACGTACTTCGCGTCCGACATCGCCTACCACCTGAACAAGTACGAGCGCGGCTTCGACCGCATCATCGACATCTGGGGCGCCGACCACCACGGCTACATCCCGCGCGTGAAAGGTGCGCTCGCCGCGCTGGGCCTGCCGCCGGAAAAGCTCGAAGTGGCGCTGGTGCAGTTCGCCGTGCTCTACCGCAACGGCCAGAAGGCGGCGATGTCTACCCGTTCGGGCGAGTTCGTGACGCTGCGCGAGCTGCGCCGCGAAGTCGGCAACGACGCGTGCCGCTTCTTCTACGTGCTGAGGAAGAGCGACCAGCACCTCGATTTCGACCTCGACCTGGCGAAGAGCCAGAGCAACGAGAACCCGGTCTACTACGTGCAGTACGCGCACGCGCGCGTGTGTTCGGTGCTGCAGCAATGGGGCGGCGACGCGGGCGAGCTGGCCGCGGCCGACCTCGCGCGCCTCGAGAACGAGCGCGAACTGGCGCTGTGCGCACGCCTCGGCGCCTTCGCCGAGCTGGTCCAGGGCGCCGCCGCCGACTACGCGCCGCACCAGATCGCGTTCTACCTCAAGGACCTCGCCGGCGAGTTCCACAGCTGGTACAACGCCGAGCGCATGCTGGTCGACGACGAGGCGGTGAAGCTCGCGCGTCTCGCGCTCGCCGCCGCGGTGCGCCAGGTGCTCGCCAACGGCCTCGCGCTGTTGGGCGTGTCGGCACCGCAGTCGATGTAATCCTCGGAGAACCCCGTGAGTCGTGACCGCAAGCCCAGCAGGAAATCGAGCCGCCCGGCGAGGAGCGGCGGCGGCGTGATCGTCGGCATCTTCATCGGACTGGTGCTCGGCGCACTGTTCGCCGCCGCCGCCGCGTGGTACTTCACCCGCAATTCGCCCTTCCAGCCGCCGGCTGCGCCGGCGCCCGCCGCGACGCGCGCGCCCGCGGCCGAGCAGCCGCCGGCCTCGCTGCCGGGCAAGCCGGGCGACCGCCCGGTGGTCAAGCCCGACTTCGAGTTCTACAAGATCCTGCCGCAGGGCGAGGGCGCGCCGGCCGAGAGCAAGCCGCCCGCACCCGCCGCGGCGGCGCCGGCCGCGGCCGACAAGCTCTACCTGCAGATCGGTGCCTTCGAGAATCCGGCCGAGGCCGACAACCTCAAGGCCAAGCTCGCGCTCAACGGCATCGAAGCCAGCGCGCAGCGCGCGCAGCTGCCCGATGGCCGCACGATGCATCGCGTGCGCATCGGCCCCTTCGCCAAGCCGGAAGACATGAATCCGGTGCGCGCGCGCCTGTCCGAGGCCGGCTTCACGGCGACGGTCGTGAAGGGCAATCCCTGAGCGATACCGCCGTTCGCGCCGAGTTCGTCGAAGGGCTCGGCCCGAATGGCATCGGGGCGATATGCCGCAGAGATTTCGGGAACCACTCGCAGGGCCGGCCGTCTGAGACCTTGTCATCCACTCGGGAGTATTGAATGAACCGTCGTGCTGCACTCAAGCAACTGTCTGCCCTGACCGCCCTGTCCGTCCTCGGCGGCGGCGCCTGGGCCCAGAAGGCCGGCCAGCCCTTCCAGACGCTCGCCACCAAGGTGCCGACCGAAGTCGCCGGGAAGATCGAGGTGATCGAGTTCTTCTCCTACGGCTGCCCGCACTGCAACGACTTCGAGCCGCTGCTGAACCACTGGAAGAAGACACTGTCGCCCGACGTCAATTTCGTGAAGGTGCCGATCACCTTCAATCGCCCCGAGTGGACCAACCTCGCGCGCATCTACTACACCCTCGACGCGATGGGCGAGGCCGACAAGCTCGGTTCGGCCGTGTTCGCGGCGATCCACGAGCAGCGGCGCCCGCTGCAGAAGGAAGACGTGCTGCTCGAGTGGATCGGCGGCGTCACCGACTCGAAGCGTTTCAGCGACACGTGGAAGTCCTTCGGCGTGCAGTCGCGCCTGCAGCGTGCGAACCAGATCGCCGCCGCCTACCGCGTCACCGGCGTGCCGATGATGGCCGTCGACGGCCGCTTCGTGGTGTCGGCCTCGACCGCCGGCAGCCACGAGGCGATGCTCAAGACCGTCGACGAGCTGGTCGCGCGCGCGCGCTCGGAGAAGGGCAAGGGCTGATGCCCGCGCGGCCCGGCTGCCGCGCGTCCGGGCACGCATCCGATCGCCGATCCCGCATGGTTCGCTCCTCCGCAAGTCCGGCTCCGGCCGGACTTCGTGTTTTCCTGACCGGCGCCTCGAGCGGCCTCGGGCAGGCGTTCGCGCGCCATTATGCGCAGCGCGGTGCGCGGCTCGGGCTCGTCGCGCGGCGCGCCGACGCCCTGTCGCAGCTGGCGGCCGGACTTCCCGGCGAGCATCTCGTGCTGCCCGCGGATGTCGGCGACGGCGCGGCGCTCGCGGACGCGGCCCGGACCTACCTCGCGCGCGTCGGCGTGCCCGACATCGTCATCGCGAATGCCGGCGTGTCGGTCGGCACGCTGACCGAATGCGCGGAAGACCTCCCCGCCTTCGAGCGCGTCATGCGCACCAACGTGAATGGCATCGTCGCGAGCTTCCAGCCCTTCGTCGCGGCGATGCGCGAGCGCGGCGCGGGGCGGCTCGTCGGCATCGCCTCGGTCGCCGGCATCCGCGGCCTGCCGGGGGCGGGCGCCTACAGCGCGTCCAAGGCTGCGGCGATCGCCTATCTCGAAAGCCTGCGCGTCGAGCTGCATGGCAGCGGAGTGCGCGTCGTGACGCTTGCGCCCGGCTACATCGCGACGCCGATGACGGCCGTGAACACGTACCCGATGCCCTTCATGCTGCAGGCCGACGAGGCGGCGCGGCGCATGGCGAAGCTCATCGACGCCGGCCGCGGCTACGCCGTGGTGCCGTGGCAGATGGGTGTGGTCGCGCGCGTGCTGCGGGCGCTGCCCAATCCCCTCTTCGACGCCCTGTTCGCACGCGCCGGCCGCAAGCCGCGCGGATTGCCGCTGTAGTTCCCGCATACGGCGCGCCCCTTCCCCGCGGCACGCGATGCGGGTATGGTGATCCGGATATTCATCCGACAATGAAATACCGTTCGGGCTGAGCCTGTCGAAGCCCTGCCGGCGCCCTTCGGCAAGCCCGGGGCGAACGGGGTGTTTGATGGGCGCGGCCCGCGTCACGCGGGAGACAGCGATGCAGACACGCCATGTGGAGAGCGGTGCCGCAAGTTTCGAAACGATCCTGGAACAGATCGAACTCAAGCTGCCCGCCGACCAGGCGGCGCTCGTCGCGGCCTTCGCACGGCGCTGGTTCAGCCAGGTCGCCCCGGAGGACATCGCCGACTACACCGTCGACGACCTGTACGGTGCGGTGCTCAGCCACTGGAACTTCGCGCGCAAACACCGCGGCGGCACGCGGCTGAGGGTCTATAACCCGAAGCTCGAGGAACATGGCTGGGAGTCGACCCACACCGTCATCGAGATCGTCAACGACGACATGCCCTTTCTCGTCGATTCGATCGCGATGGAGGTCAACCGCCAGGGCCTCACGCTGCACCTCATCATCCACCCGGTGATGCGCGTCGTGCGCGACGCGGAGGGTGTACATCAGCGCATCATCGAGGAGGCCGACGCCTCGGAAGGGGGGTACGAGTCGATCATCCATGTCGAGGTCGACCGCCGCACCGATGCGGACGACCTCGATGGGCTGCGCGCGGGACTCGAGCATGTGCTGGCCGACGTGCGTCTCGCCGTCGCCGACTGGCGCCCGATGCAGCAGCGGGTGGCCGAGATCGTCGCGGAGGTCGAGCGGAACCCGCCGCCGGTGCCCGCGGAGGACACGCAAGAGAGCGTGGCGTTCCTGAAGTGGCTGATGGACGACAACCTCGTGCTGCTGGGGTGCCGCGATTACGAACTGGCCGAGCTCGATGGCAAGCCCGAGCTGTGCATCGTCGCCGGCTCGGGCCTGGGCCTGCTGCGCGAGAAGGAGGGCGAGCGGCAGTCGCGCTCCTTCGGCGCCCTGCCGCCGGAGCTGAAGACGAAGCTGCCCCACCTGCCCGTGCTGCTGACGGTGACGAAGTCGAATACGCGCTCGACGGTACACCGCGTCGGCTACATCGACCGCTTCAGCATCAAGCGCTTCGACGCGGACGGCCACGTGTGCGGCGAACGCCGCGTGATCGGCCTGCTGGCGTCGACCGCGTACAGCACCAGCCCGCAGCTGATCCCCTTCCTGCGCCGCAAGGTCGATGCGGTGATCGCCCGCGCCGGCCTGATGCCGAAGAGCCATGCGGCCAAGGCACTGCTGACCATCCTCGAACGCTATCCGCGCGACGAGCTGTTCCAGATCGACGCCGGGGAACTCTTCCACCAGGCGATGGGCATCCTGCACCTGGGCGAGCGCCAGCGCACGCGGGTTTTCGTGCGCTGCGACCCGTTCGCGCGCTTCGTCTCCTGCCTGATCTACGTGCCGCGCGAGCACTACAACACCGACCAGCGCCTGCGCATGCAGGCGGTGCTGATGGAAGCCTTCAACGGCGTGAGCTCGGACTTCGACGTGCAGTTCTTCGAGTCCGCGCTGGCGCGCGTGCTGATCACCGTGCGCACGCGCGGCTCGGCGATCCCGCCCTTCGAGGTGCATGAACTGGAACAGCGCATCGTGCGCGCGACGCGGCGCTGGGAGGACGAACTGCATCGCGTGCTGCTCGAACATTGCGGCGAGGAGCGCGGCATGGCGTTGCTGCGCCGCTACGGCGGCGCCTTCCCGGCGGGCTACCGCGAGGAGTATTCGCCGCGCGTGGCGGTGTTCGACATCGAGCAGATGGAATCGGTGGCGGGCGACGGCCTTGCGATGAGCCTCTACATCCCGCTCGAGGCGCCTGCGGGGCGGCTCAACTTCAAGATCTACCGCGCCGGTGCGCCGGTGCCGCTGTCGCAGAGCCTGCCGATGCTCGAACGCATGGGCGTGAAGGTGATCGAGGAGCGCCCGTCGGAGATCGCGCGCCAGGACGGCCAGTGCGTGTGGATCCACGACTTCGGCCTGGCCTACGTGGGGGCCGAGGAACTCGACATCGACACGCTGCGTCCGCTCTTCCACGATGCCTTCCTGCGCGCCTGGCGCGGCGAGATCGAGAGCGACGACTTCAACCGCCTGACGCTGCTCGCCGGCCTCACGTGGCGCGAGATCACGGTGCTGCGCGCCTACGCGAAGCACATGAAGCAGGCGGCCTTCACGTTCAGCCAGGCCTACATGCAGCAGACGCTCGCGGCCCATCCGCGGCTCGCACGCCAGTTGATCGAGCTCTTCTCGCTGCGCATGGACCCCGCGCGCGTGGCCGAGTGCGCACGGCACGAGGCGACGGTGCTCGCCGGCATCGACGACGCCCTCAACGACGTCGCGAACCTCGACGAGGACCGCATCCTGCGCCAGTTCCTCGCGATGGTGCGCGCGACGCTGCGCACGAACTACTACCAGCGCGACGCCGACGGCGCGATCAAGCCCTACCTGTCCTTCAAGCTCGACCCCCGGCGCATCCCGAACCTGCCGCAGCCGCTGCCGATGTTCGAGATCTTCGTCTATGCGCCGCGCTTCGAAGGCGTGCACCTGCGCGGCGGCAAGGTCGCGCGCGGCGGCCTGCGCTGGTCGGACCGCATGGAGGACTACCGCACCGAGGTGCTGGGCCTGGTGAAGGCGCAGATCGTCAAGAACGCGGTGATCGTGCCGGTCGGCTCCAAGGGCGGCTTTGTCGTCCGGAATCCGCCGCCCGCGGGCGACCGCGAGGCCGTGCTCGCCGAAGGCATCGCGTGCTACCGGCTGTACCTGCATGGCCTGCTCGACCTCACCGACAACCTCGTGCAGGGCCGTGTCGTGCCGCCGCCCGACCTCGTGCGCCACGACGGTGACGATCCCTACCTCGTCGTCGCCGCCGACAAGGGCACGGCGAGCTTCTCCGACTATGCCAACGGCGTCGCCGCGGAGTACGGCTTCTGGCTCGGCGATGCCTTCGCATCCGGCGGCTCGGCGGGCTACGACCACAAGAAGATGGCGATCACCGCGCGCGGCGCCTGGGAGTCGGTGAAACGCCATTTCCGCGAGCTCGGCCTCGACACGCAGAAGCAGCCGTTCACGGCGGTCGGCATCGGCGACATGTCGGGTGACGTGTTCGGCAACGGCATGCTGCGCTCGCGCAAGATCCGCCTGATCGCCGCCTTCGACCATCGCCACGTCTTCTTCGACCCCGACCCGGACCCGGAAGCGTCCTTCGTCGAGCGCGAGCGCATGTTCGCGCTGCCGCGCTCGTCGTGGAACGACTACGACCGCGCGAAGATCTCCGCGGGCGGCGGGGTGTGGCCGCGCAGCGCGAAGTCGATCGCGCTGTCGCCGCCGATGCAGGCGGTGCTGGGCGTCGAGGCAGAGTCGCTGACGCCGTCCGAACTGATCCGCGCGATCCTGCGTGCGCCAGTCGATCTGCTCTACAACGGCGGCATCGGCACCTACGTCAAGGCGACGAACGAGACCGACGCCGCGGTCGGCGACCGTGCCAACGACGCGGTGCGCGTGAACGGCGCCGAGCTGCGTTGCCGCGTGATCGGCGAGGGCGGCAACCTCGGCATGACGCAGCTCGGGCGCATCGAGTACGCGCTCAAGGGCGGCAAGCTCTGCACCGACGCGATCGACAACTCCGGCGGCGTGGATTGCTCCGACCACGAGGTGAACATCAAGATCCTGCTCAACAGCGTGATCGCCGAAGGCGAACTCACCGGCAAGCAGCGCGACGCGCTGCTCGGCGAGATGACCGACGAGGTCGCTGCGCTGGTGCTGCGCGACAACTACGCGCAGACGCAGATCCTGTCGGTGATGCGTTCGCGCGGCGTGGCGCTGCTCGACGAGCAGGCCGAGTTCATCCGCCGCCTGAGTTTCGCCGGACGCCTCAACCGCAAGCTCGAATTCCTGCCGCTCGACGACGAGATCGCCGAACGCGCCGCTGCCCGTATCGGCCTGGTCACGCCGGAGCTCGCGGTGCTGCTCGCCTACAGCAAGATCGAGTTGTACGACGAGGTGCTCGCGTCCGACGTGCCGGAAGATCCGTACATCGGCACCGCGCTGTCGCGCTACTTCCCCGAACCGCTGCGCGAGCGCTTCGCTGCGCACATCGCCAAACATCCGCTGCGCCGCGAGATCATCTCCACGCACGTCATCAACAGCATGATCAACCGCGTCGGTCCGACTTTCGTCGGCCGCCTGCAGGGCGAGCTTGGCGTCACGGCAGCGGATGTCGTGCGCGCCTACATGGCCACGCGCGAAGTGTTCGGGCTGGTGCCCACGTGGCATGCGATCGAGGCGCTCGACAACCGCGTCGAGGACGCCGTGCAGACCGCGATGATCATCGACTGCGGCCGCCTCGTGCAGCGCGGCACGCTGTGGTTCCTGCGCCACCGCGAATGGCTCGCCGACCTGCCGGCCACGCTTGCCTACTTCTCGCCCGGCGTCGCCGCGCTGTCCGAACACCTCCACCGCCTGGTGTCCGACGACTACCGCACGCAGCTCGACGCGGCCGTCGCGCGCTACGTCGAGCGCGGCGTGCCCGCGGAACTCGCGCTGCGCATCGCCTCGCTCGACGAACTCTACTCGGCGCTCGACCTCGTCGAGATCGCCGCCGACACCGGCCGCCCCGGGCCGACCGTCGCCGCCGCGTATTTCACGCTCGGCGGCCACCTCGACCTGTACTGGCTCGGCGCGCAGATCGCTGCGCTGCCAGCCGACACCCGCTGGCAGAACCTCGCCCGCGGCGCCCTGCGCGTCGACCTCTCGAACCTCGCCCGCGCGCTCGCCGCGGAGGCCCTGAAAGCCTCGCCCGACCTCGGCCAGCCGGACGACGTCATCGCGGCCTGGGAAGCCCGCCGCATGCCGCAGCTCGACCGCTACCGCCACCTCCTCGCCGATGTGAAGACGACGCAGGCGATCGAGATGTCGATGCTGTCGGTGCTGCTGAGGGAGCTGCGCGGGATGGTGTGAGCGCCGGGGCCGGACGAAAAAAAGGGAAGCCCGTGCGGGCTTCCCTCGGTTGCGCCCCCGGTGAGGGGGCAAGGGCGGGTCAGGCGTCAGTCAGCAGCTTGTGGTCCTGGACGAGCTTGTTGATCACGTCGGTGCCGCTGAACGTTCCGGTCAGGCCGAGATCGTTGCCGAGCGTGGCGATGCTCGTGTAATTGTCGAACACGATCTTCTGCGTCGCCGCAAACGAGCTCCCGCCAACCCCGCCGTCGTGATCGACGGACAGCACCACTTTGCCGCTCTCGATGTTGAGCTGCAGGTACTGCGAGAGGTTGCTCGGGGGGCTGCCGAGGCCGCTGTGCTCGCCCTGCAGCAGGTCGGCCAGGTTGAGCGTGTCGCCCGTGCCGGGGGAGAAATCCTTGATCGTGTCGATCGCCGGCGAAGTCGTGCTGCCCTGGTCGCCGAGTTGCCACTTGAAGGTATCCGCCCCGATGCCGCCCCACATCGTGTCGTTGCCCGGGCCGCCGATCAGCGTGTCGTTGCCGTCGCCGCCGACCAGGCGGTCGTCGCCGGCCTTGCCATCGAGGGTGTCGTTGCCCGCGCCGCCGTACAGCACGTTCGCGTCGGCATTGCCGGTGAGCACGTCGGCCGATGCGGATCCTATGATGTGCGGGGAGCTGGTCGTCGCGGTTGCCGTGACGCCCGATGTCGCTGCCGAGTAGTCTAGCGTCGTGGGAGCATCCGGCAGCAGATTCACGCCCAGCGTTGCGCTGACCTTGTCGCCGTCGCCATCGATCACGTCCAGTGCCAGTCCGAAATTGACCGGGGAGCCCTGGTGCAGTTGCGAGGTACCGAAGTCGCCGATCTTGAAAGCCTCTTCGCCGGCGTATTGGTATACGACGCTGCTGTACCCGTCCGCCGTATAGGTGGCAATTTTCGTGTCGGAGACCACGCCGGATACGGTGACCTGATAGATCGGCGTCGAACTGCCCGGACTGCTGCCGATATTGTCGAAGTCGACGATGAAGTCATGGCCGCCGACGGAGAACGTCGTTGCCGACAGGCCCGTCGCGTGGACCGACACGATTCGCGCTTCGCCGCGGTAGGTGATGCCGATAGCAACCACCGAATCCTGAGTACCGTTTCCGACAATGTTGTCGTGGTCGAAATCGTCGAAGGCCTTGATCAGCACGTCACTCTTCTTCTCGATGCCGGTGAAGAGCGCGGATGCGCCGTTCGTCGCGTAATGGCCCGTGAACGAGTGGGACGTGTAGTCCGTCGCGTAGGATTGGCCGTTCTTCGGCGTGCCGCTGAGATCGGTGACGAAGTCGATACGGATGGCCTCGCCGGCGCCGACGCTGTTGCCACCGCCAACCCCGCCCGCAATGTTGCTCGTATTAACCGTGCCGTCATTTATGTAGATGCCGGCGGAATTCTTCAGCATCGGCGTGATGAGCAAGTCGGAACTGTTGTCGGTTGCCGGGGTGTCGAAGCCTGCCCATGCACCGTTGCCGCCGGTGAAGTTGTAGCCGCCGCCGTTGAAGTCGATCGTGCCGGCGCCACCATCGACGGTGCCGAACATGTGGAGCTGATACGTTCCGTGGGCGGGATCGAGTGTGGCCGTGAAGACCGTTCCGGCCGCCGTCGAGGCGGTCAGGGTCAGTCCGTCGCCGGAAATCGCGTAGGAGATCGGCAAGCCGCCCGACGTGAGTGCGGTCGTGCCTGCGAGACTGGACGCGAAGCGGATCGAACCGCCATCGGCGCCGTAGTTGTTGACGATGCTCCTATCGAGATCCAATGCCCCGGTGAATGTCGCGCCGACCTCATTGACGAGGACCGTGGCGTCGGGCAGGAACGGCGTCGGGGCGTCGTCGTAGACGGTTACGGTGAAGTTCTTCGTGGCCGTCGAGCCGTCGGCATCCGTCGCGCTCGCCGTGATCGTCAGCACGATCGAGTCGTTCGGGTTGGTCGGGTCGGGATGATGCATCGCCGCCAGTTGCGTGAAAGTGTAGGTGCCGTCGTTGTTCACCGTGGCCTGCCAGGTGCCGTCGTTCGCCGTAAGTGTCTTCGTGGCGGCTGACCAGGTTGCGCCGCTTGCGGCGAGCGAAACGCTCCCGGCGGCATCGCCGCCATAGTTCACCGACAGCGTGCCGATGACCGTATCGAATCCGCCGGTTTCATCGACGGACTGGTTCGATGTGGTGATCAACGGCGTGTAGTCGATGTCAGTTGTCACTGATCCGGATGCGGTCAGGAACTCGAACGAACCTTGCGATCCGCTGACGGGCTGGGTTGCCGTCGCCGTCACCGGGCCAACCGATGGCGTTGTTCCGTCGTTCGGGGCCGTGGTCGTGATTGAACCCGTGGCGCCCGCCGTGATCTGGAACGAGAGTCCGTTGGACAAAGTCACCAGTACCGGCGCGTCTCCTGCACGCACGTCGTGATCGAGTGTCGCGGTATAGGTGATCGTCCCGCCGGGAACGGCCGAGGCCGTGCCGGTGAGCAGGACGGAGGTCGGGTCGGCGTCATCGACGACGGTGTTGGAGACGGTGCCGGTGGTGGCGAGGGCCTCGAAGTTGCCGCCGGTGGGAGTGCCGCTGATGGTGACCGGGGCGAGGGTCTGGGTGCCCTGGACGTAGGCGTCGTCGGGGCGCACATCGGCCGGGTCGGAACTCGCGGAGGTCGCGCCGACCGGGATGGTGACGGTGACGCCGTTGGACAGCGTGACCACGAGCGGGGTGCCGGTGACGGCGTTGTCGACGGAGACGGTATAGACGATGCTGCCGCCCTCGGTGATGGCCTGGCCGTTGGTGGCCGAGCTCAGCGTGACGGTGGTGGCATCGTGGTCATCGACGACGGTGTTGGAGACGGTGCCGGTGGTGGCGAGGGCCTCGAAGTTGCCGCCGGTGGGAGTGCCGCTGATGGTGACCGGGGCGAGGGTCTGGGTGCCCTGGACGTAGGCGTCGTCGGGGCGCACATCGGCCGGGTCGGAACTCGCGGAGGTCGCGCCGACCGGGATGGTGACGGTGACGCCGTTGGACAGCGTGACCACGAGCGGGGTGCCGGTGACGGCGTTGTCGACGGAGACGGTATAGACGATGCTGCCGCCCTCGGTGATGGCCTGGCCGTTGGTGGCCGAGCTCAGCGTGACGGTGGTGGCATCGTGGTCATCGACGACGGTGTTGGAGACGGTGCCGGTGGTGGTGAGGGCCTCGAAGTTGCCGCCGGTGGGAGTGCCGCTGATGGTGACCGGGGCGAGGGTCTGGGTGCCCTGGACGTAGGCGTCGTCGGGTCGCACATCGACCGGGGTGGAACTCGCGGAGGTCGCGCCGACCGGGATGGTGACGGTGACGCCGTTGGACAGCGTGACCACGAGCGGAGTGCCGGTGACGGCGTTGTCGACGGAGACGGTATAGACGATGCTGCCGCCCTCGGTGATGGCCTGGCCGTTGGTGGCCGAGCTCAGCGTGACGGTGGTGGCATCGTGGTCATCGACGACGGTGTTGGAGACGGTGCCGGTGGTGGTGAGGGCCTCGAAGTTGCCGCCGGTGGGAGTGCCGCTGATGGTGACCGGGGCGAGGGTCTGGGTGCCCTGGACGTAGGCGTCGTCGGGTCGCACATCGACCGGGGTGGAACTCGCGGAGGTCGCGCCGACCGGGATGGTGACGGTGACGCCGTTGGACAGCGTGACCACGAGCGGAGTGCCGGTGACGGCGTTGTCGACGGAGACGGTATAGACGATGCTGCCGCCCTCGGTGATGGCCTGGCCGTTGGTGGCCGAGCTCAGCGTGACGGTGGTGGCATCGTGGTCATCGACGACGGTGTTGGAGACGGTGCCGGTGGTGGTGAGGGCCTCGAAGTTGCCGCCGGTGGGAGTGCCGCTGATGGTGACCGGGGCGAGGGTCTGGGTGCCCTGGACGTAGGCGTCGTCGGGTCGCACATCGACCGGGGTGGAACTCGCGGAGGTCGCGCCGACCGGGATGGTGACGGTGACGCCGTTGGACAGCGTGACCACGAGCGGAGTGCCGGTGACGGCGTTGTCGACGGAGACGGTATAGACGATGCTGCCGCCCTCGGTGATGGCCTGGCCGTTGGTGGCCGAGCTCAGCGTGACGGTGGTGGCGTCGTGGTCATCGACGACGGTGTTGGAGACGGTGCCGGTGGTGGTGAGGGCCTCGAAGTTGCCGCCGGTGGGAGTGCCGCTGATGGTGACCGGGGCGAGGGTCTGGGTGCCCTGGACGTAGGCGTCGTCGGGTCGCACATCGACCGGGGTGGAACTCGCGGAGGTCGCGCCGACCGGGATGGTGACGGTGACGCCGTTGGACAGCGTGACCACGAGCGGAGTGCCGGTGACGGCGTTGTCGACGGAGACGGTATAGACGATGCTGCCGCCCTCGGTGATGGCCTGGCCGTTGGTGGCCGAGCTCAGCGTGACGGTGGTGGCATCGTGGTCATCGACGACGGTGTTGGAGACGGTGCCGGTGGTGGTGAGGGCCTCGAAGTTGCCGCCGGTGGGAGTGCCGCTGATGGTGACCGGGGCGAGGGTCTGGGTGCCCTGGACGTAGGCGTCGTCGGGTCGCACATCGACCGGGGTGGAACTCGCGGAGGTCGCGCCGACCGGGATGGTGACGGTGACGCCGTTGGACAGCGTGACCACGAGCGGAGTGCCGGTGACGGCGTGGTCGACGGAGACGGTATAGACGATGCTGCCGCCCTCGGTGATGGCCTGGCCGTTGGTGGCCGAGCTCAGCGTGACGGTGGTGGCGTCGTGGTCATCGACGACGGTGTTGGAGACGGTGCCGGTGGTGGTGAGGGCCTCGAAGTTGCCGCCGGTGGGAGTGCCGCTGATGGTGACCGGGGCGAGGGTCTGGGTGCCCTGGACGTAGGCGTCGTCGGGTCGCACATCGACCGGGGTGGAACTCGCGGAGGTCGCGCCGACCGGGATGGTGACGGTGACGCCGTTGGACAGCGTGACCACGAGCGGAGTGCCGGTGACGGCGTTGTCGACGGAGACGGTATAGACGATGCTGCCGCCCTCGGTGATGGCCTGGCCGTTGGTGGCCGAGCTCAGCGTGACGGTGGTGGCATCGTGGTCATCGACGACGGTGTTGGAGACGGTGCCGGTGGTGGTGAGGGCCTCGAAGTTGCCGCCGGTGGGAGTGCCGCTGATGGTGACCGGGGCGAGGGTCTGGGTGCCCTGGACGTAGGCGTCGTCGGGGCGCACGTCGACCGGGGTGGAACTCGCGGAGGTCGCGCCGACCGGGATGGTGACGGTGACGCCGTTGGACAGCGTGACCACGAGCGGAGTGCCGGTGACGGCGTTGTCGACGGAGACGGTATAGACGATGCTGCCGCCCTCGGTGATGGCCTGGCCGTTGGTGGCCGAGCTCAGCGTGACGGTGGTGGCATCGTGGTCATCGACGACGGTGTTGGAGACGGTGCCGGTGGTGGTGAGGGCCTCGAAGTTGCCGCCGGTGGGAGTGCCGCTGATGGTGACCGGGGCGAGGGTCTGGGTGCCCTGGACGTAGGCGTCGTCGGGTCGCACATCGACCGGGGTGGAACTCGCGGAGGTCGCGCCGACCGGGATGGTGACGGTGACGCCGTTGGACAGCGTGACCACGAGCGGAGTGCCGGTGACGGCGTTGTCGACGGAGACGGTATAGACGATGCTGCCGCCCTCGGTGATGGCCTGGCCGTTGGTGGCCGAGCTCAGCGTGACGGTGGTGGCATCGTGGTCATCGACGACGGTGTTGGAGACGGTGCCGGTGGTGGTGAGGGCCTCGAAGTTGCCGCCGGTGGGAGTGCCGCTGATGGTGACCGGGGCGAGGGTGTCGGTGCCCTGGACGTAGGCGTCGTCGGGGCGTACGTCGACCGGGTCGGAGCTCGCGGAGGTCGCGCCGACCGGGATGGTGACGGTGACGCCGTTGGACAGCGTGACCACGAGCGGAGTGCCGGTGACGGCGTTGTCGACGGAGACGGTATAGACGATGCTGCCGCCCTCGGTGATGGCCTGGCCGTTGGTGGCCGAGCTCAGCGTGACGGTGGTGGCGTCGTGGTCATCGACGACGGTGTTGGAGACGGTGCCGGTGGTGGTGAGGGCCTCGAAGTTGCCGCCGGTGGGAGTGCCGCTGATGGTGACCGGGGCGAGGGTGTCGGTGCCCTGGACGTAGGCGTCGTCGGGGCGTACGTCGACCGGGTCGGAGCTCGCGGAGGTCGCGCCGACCGGGATGGTGACGGTGACGCCGTTGGACAGCGTCACCACGAGCGGGGTGCCGGTGACGGCGTTGTCGACGGAGACGGTATAGACGATGCTGCCGCCCTCGGTGATGGCCTGGCCGTTGGTGGCCGAGCTCAGCGTGACGGTGGTGGTGTCAATACTGTCCACCAGCTGCACGGTACCTACGGTCGGGGCCCCGAGCGCCTCGAAGTTGGCGCCGCCGCTGATCGTGACGTTGGTGGCGACGAGCAGGTCGGCCGGCGCTTCCTTGTAGGGGTCCTCGAACAGCGATTCGGGGATCACCACGTTGACCGAGCCGGTCGTGCCTTCGGTGATGGTGATCGTGTGGGCGTGGCCGGCGAGGTCGGTGAAGCTCACGCGCACCGGGTCGTCCCCGGGGCGAACCGCAGCGCTCAGGGTGAGGACGTAGGTCAGGGTGGCGCCGTCTTCAGTGAAGGTCGGGGCGGCGTTGAGTTCGACGGTGAGCGCGGAATGCGTGATGTCGATCGTGTCGCGCACCTCCACGATGGCCGGACCGGTCGGGGTGACCGTGCCGAAGCCGCTGCCGCTGCTGCTGCCGACGCTGACCGGGAAGGTCTGGGCGTCGATGTAGGGGTCGTCGCCCTGGATCGGGAAGGGCGTCGAGGTGCCGGTGGTCGAGCCGACCGGGATCGTGATCGTTGCGCCGTTGCTCAGGGTGATTACCAGGTCGCTACCTGTAACGGGACTGTTTAACGTCGCAACGATGGTGGCCGTGCCCGACCCTTCGGTGACGGTGACGTTGCCGAGCGTGACGGTGGCGTTGAGCGGCTGCGGTTCCAGGGGCGTCAGCGTGGCCTCTTCGGGCACGATGCGGGCGATGGTTTCGTGGCCGAACTGGAAGTCGAGCGGGGAGACGCCTTCGGTGATGCGCAGCAGGCGCACGAAGCTGTTGCCCTCGCCGCCGCCACCGCCGGCGAGGCCGGCCGCGGGCGCTTCGAGGTTGTCGAGGTTGTCGCCTTGTTCGAGGGCCTGGATCACCTGATCGACGGTCGCCTGCGAGACATGGGCGTCTTCGGCGGTCGGACGGGTCGTCGCCGATACGTCGGCGGTGAGGGTTACCGTCTGGTCTTCGGTGATCGCCATCGGCGCGCCGTCGGACATCGAGAGTTCGACATGGCCGCCGGCCATCGTGATGACCACTTCGTTTTCCAGCAGCGTGTCACCCGCCTTGAGCGGGCGCAGGTTGCCGTCCAGATCGCGCGCAAAGGCCTTGCCCGTGACCGCCACGACTACTGCAATTGCTTGTGTCATTTTCGCTGCTCCTCTGATGGTCCGGCGAAGCCGCCAAGGGTGGCCGCACGATGCCTATTACACTTGGTAACAGGATATGACCCGGGGTAGTCGCGAGGTATTGGCCGGAGGTACAGGGGCGGGGCGGTTTTCGTGAAGCACTTCACGGGGTGTAACGATCTGTTTCGAGCGCCGTTGCCGCGCGGTGTGGCGCGACGGTCCGGCGCGAAAAAGCCTATCATTCGGGGCCGTCCGCGGTGTGCCGGACGCCTTTCGATGTCACCCGGTCCTGCCGATGTCGCACGCCTTCGCCCTTGAATTGCTCGCTCCCGCCCGCAACCTCGAATCCGGCATCGCCGCGATCGAGCACGGGGCCGACGCCGTGTATATCGGCGGACCGTCGTTCGGCGCGCGCGCGTCGGCGGGCAACAGCATGGCGGACATCGGGGCGCTGGCCGCGCATGCGCACCGCTATTCCGCGCGCGTGCTGCTCGCCCTCAACACCATCCTGCGCGACGACGAGCTGGAAGACGCGCGCAAGGTGGTCATCCAGGCGTACGAGGCCGGTGTCGATGCGCTGATCGTGCAGGACATGGGCCTGCTGGAGCTGGATCTGCCGCCGATCCAGCTGCACGCGAGCACGCAGTGCGACATCCGCACGCCGGCGAAGGCGCGCTTCCTGCAGGACGTGGGCTTCTTCCAGATCGTGCTGGCGCGCGAGCTGGACCTGCGCCAGATCCGCGCGATCGCCGACGCGACCGACCGCGAGCGCTGCGCGCTGGAGTTCTTCATCCACGGCGCGCTGTGCGTGAGCTACTCGGGGCAATGCACGATCAGCCACGCCTTCACCGGGCGCAGCGCGAACCGCGGCGAGTGCTCGCAGATGTGCCGCCTGCCGTGGTCGCTGAAGGACGCCGACGGCACGCCGGTGGCCGACCGGCGGCACCTCCTGTCGCTGAAGGACAACGACCAGACGGCGAACCTGGAGGCGCTGATCGACGCCGGCATCCGCTCGTTCAAGATCGAGGGGCGGCTGAAGGATCTGGCCTACGTGAAGAACGTGACGGCGCACTATCGGCAGCAACTCGACCGCATCCTGGAGACGCGGCCCGAATTCGCCCGTAGTTCGGCGGGCCGTTCGATCTTCAGCTTCACGCCGCGGCCGGAAAAGACTTTCAATCGCGGCAGCACGGATTACTTCGTGAATGGCCGCCACGGCGACATCGAGTCCTTCGAGTCGCCCAAGTTCGTCGGCGCCCCGGTCGGGCGCGTGCTGGGCGTGAGCGGGCGCTTCGTCACCGTCGAGGCGGCCGAGCCGCTTGCCAACGGCGACGGGCTGGCGTGGTACGGCGCCGCGGGCGAGCTGCAGGGCGCCCGCGTGAATCGCGTCGAGGGCGCGCGGATCCAGCTCGTCGACCTGCCGCAGGGCCTCGTCGCCGGCGCGACGCTGTACCGCAACGTCGATCACGTGTTCGAGAAGCTCCTGGCCGGCAAGTCGGCCGAGCGCCGCGTGCAGGTGGGACTACGGTTGGCCGATGCCACGGACGGACTGGCGCTGACGATCACCGACGAAACAGGCGTGTCGGCGACGGCGGCGCTCGCCTGCGACAAGGCCGAGCCGCGCGACCCGCTGCGCGCCGAGGCGACGCTGCGCGACAGCCTCGCGAAGCTCGGGGGCACGATGTTCGTCACCGAAGCAGCCGCGGTCGCGCTCGACACCGCGCAGCCGTGGTTCGTGCCGGTCGGCCAGCTCAATGCGCTGCGCCGTGCCGCGGTGGAGGCGTTCACCGAGGCGCGCGCGGCAGCCTGGCAGCGTCCGCCGCGCGCGGTGCCGGTCGATCCGCCGGCGCGCTACCCGGACACCTCGCTCAACTACCTTGGCAACGTCTTCAATGCCCGCGCGCGCGACTTCTACCGCAAGCATGGCGTCGAGCTGATCGCCGACGCCTTCGAGGCGAACCACGAGGACGGGCTCGTCTCGCTGATGATCACCAAGCACTGCCTGCGCTACAGCTTCAACCTGTGCCCGAAGCAGGTGAAGGGCATTCGCCCCGATCCGATGACGCTGTGGCAGGAACGCGGCGAGGACGGGCGCGTCGTGCGCGAACCGCTGACGCTGCGCTTCGACTGCAAGAAGTGCGAGATGCACGTGGTCGGCCGGCGCGTCGGCGGCAAGGGCGCGCGGCCGCAGCTTGGCGGCTGAGGGCGCGCGTCAGCGCACGAGGAAGGGCAGGTTGGCGGTTGCCGCCTTGCCCTTGCGGTCGCGGAGCGTGATGAAGAGGCGATAGGCGCCCGGCTGCCGCGGGGCGATGAAGCGCGCGCTCGTCGCATCGGCATGCAGCATGCGCACGTCGATGCGCGGCGGTGCGGCTTCCGTGTCGCCGCCCTTGCGCAGATCGGTCGCTTCGGCGAAGACGTTCCACTCCACCGTCAGCGGCGAGCCGTCGAACGAGGCGGCGTCGACGCCCGCGGAAATCTCCGCCCCCGGCGGGAACACATCCGCCCTGATGCCGATGCCGCGGATCGCCGGCGCGGGCTCGGCGACCGGCTTCCCCCACGCCTGCGTCAGCGCGTCGGTCATCGCCGTGAGGCTGCCATCGGCCAGCAGCAGGCCGTGCCACGTGGCGGTCTGTTCGTGCTTCGCGCCCCACAGGAAAGGGAACACCCCGGCGATCTGCGGCTCCTTGCGCAGGAAGGCGAGCGCATCGCGCAAAAAGGCGGCCTTCTCGCTGCTCGTCGGTTCGACCGGCGCGCCCCACGGCTTCTTGCCGGCCTGCCACTGGCCGAGCGGCCCCAGTTCGGTGACCACGGCCGGTTTCGCGATGCCGGCGTCGTGCAGCCGCTGCGGCAGGTCGAACACCGCGCCGGCATAGACGTTGATGCCCAGCAGATCGACGTTCGGGCAGCAGCCGGCGAGCGTGCGCAGCTGCGCCATGCCGGTGTCGGCGACGACCATCATCGTCGGGTGGGCGGGGTCGAGCGCCTTGACGATGCCGGCGAGCCGATCCACTTCGCGCCACGCAGGCGACGGGTCCGCCACGCCCGTTTCGACCTCGTTGCCGACGCCCCACGCGAGCAGCGCGGGGTGGCTGCGATAGCGGGTGACGAAGGCGCGGATCGCGCGTTCCTGCGCCTGTACGGCGGCCGGGTCGCCGAGATCGAAACCGTGGCGCGGATGACCGACCCACAGGCCCATCACGACCTTCAGCCCGAGCGCCTGCGCGGCGTCGAGCACCCACGCGTCGGACTCGCGGTACACACGCACGACACGCGCGCCGGCTGCGGCGAGCTTTTCCAGCGCGGCGCGATTGCCCTCGAAGGCGGCGCCCTGCCATTGCTCCGTCGCGGTCTGCGCATCGGCCGGCGGCGCTCCGAGGCTCATCGACGCGAACACGACGGCGAGCAGGTGGCGAAACGCGGAAGCGGGCCGCAATGGGATGTCCACGCGCGCTTCCCGCGCTTCAGGCCGTCCTGCCGCGCAGCGCATTGAGCAGGATCGCGATCGTGCTGCCGTTGTGCAGCATTGCCGTCGTCACCGGCGACAGCACGCCGATCGCCGCCGCGCCGAGGATCGCGGTGTTGAGGCCGACCGTCAGGCGGTAGTTGTTGCGGATGCGCGTCATCGTCGCCTGCGCGAGCGCCTTGGCGTCCGCGACGCAGCCGATGTCGTCTTCCAGAAGCGCGACGTCGGCGGTCAGGCGCGCGATGTCGGCGCCCTTCTGCATCGCGACGCCGACGTGGGCGCCGGCGAGCGCCGGAGCGTCGTTGATACCGTCGCCGATGAAGGCGATGCGGGCGCCCTGGCGGCCGAGATCCTCGACGATGCTCGCCTTCTGCTCGGGCAGCAGTTCGGCGTGGAAGCCGTCGAGGCCCAGCTCCGCGGCGAGTTCGGCGGCGCGTTCGTGGTGATCGCCGGTCAGCATCAGGATGCGGCGGGCACCGAGCGCGCGCAGCCGCGCGATGGTCGCCGCGGTGTTGGCCCGCACTTCGTCCTTCAGCGCCAGCACGCCCAGCAGCTTTCCGCCGAAGCCGATGTAGAGCAGCGTCTTGCCTTCGCGGTACAGGCGGTCGATCGTCTCGGTGTGCGCCGAGACGTCGATCTTCTCGTCGTCCTCGATGAAGTGGCGCGAGCCGACGACGATGCGCCGGCCGTCGATCGCGCTGGCGACGCCGTGCGCGACGATGAACTGTACTTCCTGGTGATCGAAGTGCTTGCCGGAAATTTCCTTCGCTGCCGCGACGACCGCCAGCGCCAGCGGATGGAAGTAATGCTCCTCGACCGACGCGGCGAGCCAGATCAGGTCGTCGGCGGAGTAGCTGCGGTCGAAGGTCACCGAGTCGGTGACCGCGAGCCGGCCGGCCGTCAGCGTGCCGGTCTTGTCGAAGATGAAGGTGTCGGCCTCGGCCAGCCGTTCCAGCGCGCTCGCGCCCTTCACGAGGATGCCGGTGCGCCCGGCGCGGTACATCGCCGACTTGAACGCCACCGGTGTCGCGAGCTTCAGCGCGCACGAGTAGTCGGCCTGCAGCACCGCGGCGGCACGGCGCCAGTCCCGCGACAGCAGGTAGGTCGAGCCGGCCAGCCCCAGCACGATCGGCACCAGCCGGTCGGCGAGCCGCGCCGCGCCGAGCTGCGCCTCGCTTTTCGCCGTGAGCGATTGCTCGACGTAATCGGCGATGCGCGCCGCGGCGGTGCGCGCGCCGACCTGCTCGGCGTAGATCTGCAGCCGGCCTTCCTCGATCAGCGTGCCCGAGAGCACCGAGGCGCCACGCGCCTTGGCGACCGCGACGCTCTCGCCGGTCATCGCCGCCTCGTTCACGGTGGCTTCGCCGCCGAGCACGGTGCCATCGATCGGGATCACGGCGCCGGTGCCGACGACGACCGTGTCGCCGACGCGCACTTCGGGGGCGGGGATGAGGACTTCCTGTCCGTCGCGCACGACCCACACCTCGTCGCTCGACGGGCGCAGCAGGTGCTTGAGGAGATCGTCCGAGCGCCGCGCGATCGAGTCCTCGAGGTACTCGCCCAGCGCGAGCATGAAGGTTGTCGTGTTGGCCGCGCTGAAGTCGCCGCGCGCGAGCGAGATCGACACGGCCAGCGCCTCGAGCACGTGCGAGGAGATGCCGTTGTCGCGGTAATCCGCGAGCGCGTGCTTGAGCAGCGGCGCGGCCGCGCCGAGCGTCACCGGCAACTGCACGGAGGCGGGCAGGTAGGGGGTGCCCAGCAGCGTCGCGAGGCTCGCCACCAGCGGTCCCGCGCCGCCCTCGACGTCAGCCGGTTTCGCCCGCGTCGCGCGCCCGTCCGGCGGCGGCAGCGCCGCCAGCGCCTGCTGCAGGGCTTCGACGCCGGTCGCGGCCGGATCGAAGCTCAGCACCAGTGAGTGCGCGCGCGGATTGACCCGCGCCTCCTGCACGCCCGGGATGTTCTCCGCCGCGCGCTCGACCGCAAGCGGCGTCACGGGCGTGTCGGGGGCGCACGTGAAGCGGAAACGCACCCGCCCGCGCGTGCGATGCGCGACCGCCAGCGAGCGGAACCACGATCCGCCGCTCATGCGCCGCCGTGCTGCTCCGCCTCGACTTCGGCCTTCAGGTCGGCCATCTGTTCCTTGAACTCCTCGACACCGCCGAGCAGGCCCGCATACAGCTTCATGCCGGTCTTCAGCAGCTTGCCGCGCAGTTCCTCGTCGCCGAGCACGTAGGCGGCTGCCGCGCCGATTGCCGCCCCGAGCAGGAACTGGTCGTACTGGCGCGATTTCAGCAGGCCGGGCATTGCCTTCAGCAGGCCCTCGTCGAAGCCGTGGCCCGCAGGGCCGCCCTGGCCGCTGGCCGGCGGCATGCCGTAGCCGCTGCCCCAGCCGCCCGGCGCGTAGCCGGCGTAGTCGTCATGCTGCGCTTTCTTGTGCTTCTTCTTGCCCAAGGTGCTTCTCCCCGTGTCCGTTGCTGCGGCGCGCCGATTTGCGCGCCAGGTAATCGATTGCGGCCAGTCCCGCCGCGCCGCCGGCGACCGCGACGAGCATGCCGCGGTAGTCTTGCCGCTGCCAGGCGTCGGCCGCGGCACAGCCCGCGGCCAGTGCCGTGCCGCCTTGCAGCGCCTGCTTCAGCACGCCGCGGGCGGCGCCGGCCGTGACGCGCGCGCCCGGTTCCTGCAGCGTCGCGAGGAGGCCGGTGGCGACGAAGCCGCGGACGAAATTCGCCGGCGCTTCGCCGGTCTTCACCTTGACCGGAAGCTTGTGGATGGCTCGCATCAGGCCGAGTCTCCGGTGTCGGCAGGCGGGGGCGGCGTGGCCTTCTTGCGCGTGCGCGGTGCGGTTGTCTTGGCCGTGCTGGTCGTGGCGCTACCCGCTGCGGCCGTGCTGCGCCGGCGTGCCGGGGCCTTGCGTGCAGGCGCCTCTTCCGCGGAGGCTGTCGCGGCTTCAGGAGCGGCGGCTTCTGGCGCGGCGGCTTCTGGCGCGGCGGGCGCCGCCGCCAGTTTGGCCTTCAGGCCGGCCGACGAATGTTCGATCGCGTCGAGGCTCGTGATCGTCGCCTCGCGCAGTCGTTCCTGAGCCTTGTCCAGACTGCCCTGCAGGCTCACCGTCTTGAGCAGCCTCACGGCCGCGGCACCGACCATCGCGCCGATTGCAAATGGAAGCACGGGATACATCTCATCCCTCCTTTCCGTCTTGAGTGAAATTGAGCTTGCCACGGGCAAGCAGGACGCCTGCGCCGCCGGCGGCGATGCCGGCCAGCAGTGCGGGGTTGAGTCTGCCCAGCAGCGGGCCGACCACGCCGATGGCGGCGTGCTGGCCGCTGAGCACCGAAAAGGTTTTTTCCAGGAAGTCGCCGATCAGCCCGTGTTCTATGTGCGCCTCGTCGGGTGCGATGCCGCTCTGCGCATGCAGCTGTTCGAGGCGGACGGCCTCGGCGACCGCTTCGTGCCACACCTGCAGCTGCTGCGCATCCTCGGCCTGCAGACGGCGCAGGCTCTTGCGCAGGGCGCCGTCGGTGCGCGCGCTCAGCGTTTCGTAAAGCTGCAGCCGCCCGAGCGTGCCCGCGAGCGCGCGCTCGCAGTTCGCGCGCCAGCCCGGCGCGAGGCTCGTCTCCAGCGGGAAGGGGTCGAGCGGGCTGGCGACGCCGTAGCGCCGGCACAGCCGTGCGAGCGTGGCGATGCGCGCTTCGGCTGCCTTCAGGCTCGTGGCGAAGGGTTCGCGCGGGCCGTAGGCCTCGACCGCCTTGCGGAAGAAGGCGCGCGCGGCAAATTCGTCGTACAGCGCGATGCGCAGCGCCTGGTGCGCGGGCGGGAACGGTGCCTTGCCCGCGATTCGCCGGCCGCGCAGGATCGCCTCGTCGTAGTTACGCACCCGTCACCTCGCGGTGCTTGGCGACGAGGATGCCAAGCAGGACTTCCGCCGCGGGCGAGCGCACGCCGCCGAGCAGGTCGGGCCACGCGGCCGTGGGGATCGCCCCGGTGTCGTATTCGACGGTACACGAGCGGGCGAGCAGGTTGAGCTTCACCGAGCGGATCCCGGGGATGTCGTCGAGCGCCCGGCCGAAGCGTTTCGCGTCGCCGATCGCGTCCATCTGCCCCGCGTCGAGATCGCTCTCGAGCTTGAGCCGGATGCGCCCCGGGATGTGGTGGGCGATGCGCAGGTTGCGCGAGAAGCGTTGCAGTTGCTCGAATGCGTCCATGAATGCAGTGATCGGGTCGGGATTTCTCGGCCTTCGTGAGCCGGCTATTTGAACAGATGACGGCGGTGCACCGCCAGGTGGACGCCCAGCAGGCCGAGGAACAGGCCCCCGGTTGCCGCATGCGCCTTCTTGTTGCCGGCCGCGGCGAGCGCGAGCGAGACGCCCAGGCTGCCGAGCATGCCGTATTTGGCCCAGGTGTTGAGGCGTCGGTCGCGCTGCCAGCGCCGCGGCGTGCGCGGGGCGTGGTCTTCCGCACGCGGGGCTGCCGGTGGCGCGAGTTCGGCGCCGACGGCGGCCGACACGCGGGCCTCCATCTCGACGCGTGTCGCGCGTTCCGGGGTATAGCGCAACAGCATGCTGCCGGTGCGCGGATTGCCTTCGACGTCGACGATCCCGTCGATTTCCGCAAGGACGGCACCCAATCGCTCCTGCCGTGCGGCATCGCGCAACTGGACGGCGCGGATCCGGATGCGGCCGGGCACGGCCGAGACGATCCACTGCATGCTGGCGTACCCCCCCTTTGCTGGAAAGCCGATTATTTCCGAATCATAGCTCGACCTGCGTGCCCAGTTCCACAACGCGGTTCGGCGGCAGGTGGAAGTAGTCGGCGGCGCTGCCGGCATTGCGGAACATGACGATGAAGAGGCGTTCGCGCCATATCGCCATGCCCGAGCCCATGCGGCGGACGATGGTCTCGCGGCCGAGGAAGAACGAGGTTTCCATCGTCTCGAAACGCATCCCCTTTTCGTCGCAGCGCGCCAGCTCGGCGGGGATGTCCGGGTCGTCCATGAAACCGAAGGTCAGGCGCACGCGATAGAACCCGTAGTCGATCTCCTCGATCTCGACGCGGTCCCTCTCCTGCACGTGGGGCACGTCTGCGGTGTTCACCTTCAGCAGCACCACGCGCTCGTGCAGCACCTTGTTGTGCAGCAGGTTGTGCAGCAGCGCGCGCGGCACGCCGTCGAGCCAGGTCGTCAGGAACACCGCCGTGCCCGCGACGCGCGGCGGGGGGCTCGTGAACATCGACTGGATGAACAGGCCGAGCGGGATCGTGTCGTTGCGGACGCGGTTGTTGAGCATGGAGCGGCCGCGCTTCCAGGTCGTCAGGAAGGTGAAGATCGTCGCCCCGATGAGCAGCGGGAACCAGCCGCCGGCGACGATCTTCACCGTCGTCGCGGAGAAGAACGCGATGTCGACGGAGAGGAATACCGCGAGGAACAGGCCCGCCTTCAGCCTGCCCCAGC
Source organism: Azoarcus sp. DN11 (assembly GCF_003628555.1). Lineage (NCBI taxonomy): Bacteria > Pseudomonadati > Pseudomonadota > Betaproteobacteria > Rhodocyclales > Zoogloeaceae > Azoarcus > Azoarcus sp. DN11. Next base: position 510,234 of record NZ_CP021731.1, read on the forward strand.
CCCACAGCGGCCGCACGACGACGAACGCGAGCACCGTGTCGATCATCATCGTCATCGTCACGGCGATGCCGTAGGCCGAGGCCAGCGCGCTCGACGAGCGGAAGCCGACGACCAGCGCGATCACTGCGCCGAGGAGCATCCAGTTGATGCTCGGCACATAGATCTGGCCCATCTCGCGCGCCGAGGTGAAGATCGTGCGCATGCGTGGCGCGTACCCCAGCTGCATCGCCTGGCGCGTCAGCGAATAGGCGCCCGAGATCACCGCCTGGCTGGCGATGATCGTCGCCAGCGTCGCCATGCCCACCATCGGATACACGAACTCGTCGGGCACCAGCAGGTAGAAGGGATTGCGCACGTTGTCGGGGTGGTCGAGGATCAGCGCGCCCTGGCCGAGGTAGTTCAGGTACAGGGCCGGGAACACGATCGTGAACCACGCGAGCTTGATCGGCTTGCGGCCGAAGTGGCCCATGTCGGCGTAGAGGGCTTCGCCGCCGGTGATCGCCAGCACGACGGCGCCCAGCCCGAGCCAGCCCAGCAGCGGATTGTCGGCGAGGAAGCGGATCGCCCACCCCGGGTTGAGGGCGCCGAGGATCTCGGGGTGCAGCCGGATGCCGGAGATACCCAGCGCCGCCAGCACGAGGAACCAGCACACCATCACCGGCCCGAAGATCGCGCCGACGCGGCTGGTGCCGTGGCGCTGCATCATGAAGAGGCCGACCAGGACGATCAGCGCGATCGGCAGCACGTAGGGTTCGAAAGCCGGCGTCGCGACTTCGAGACCTTCGACCGCCGAGAGCACCGAGATCGCCGGCGTGATCATGCCGTCGCCGTAGAACAGCGCCGCGCCGAAGACCCCCAGCGAGGACAGCACCCAGGCCTTGCGCCCGTCGGGGACGACGCGCAGCGCGAGCGAGATCAGCGCCATGATGCCGCCCTCGCCGCGGTTGTCGGCGCGGGTGATGAAGACCACGTACTTGGCCGACACCACCAGCATCAGCGCCCAGAACACCAGCGACAGCACCCCGTACACGTTCGCCGGTGTCACCGGCACGGCGTGATGACCGTTGAACACTTCCTTCAGCGTGTACAGCGGGCTCGTGCCGATATCGCCGTAGACGACGCCGATCGCGGCGACGGCGAGCCCCGCGAGGCCGGCGCGATGTTCGGTGGCAGGTGCCTCGGCCGGTTGTTCCACACGGTCTGCAGTGTGCACGACAGCACCTGGTTGTTCTTTTGGGAGGCTAAGGATACTGCAATGCAATATCCCGAGACAGGGGAATTTGCGGGGCCGTGCCGGCGGGAAAAACCTTTCAGGACAGGCGCATCGGGCCGGTTGCGCACGGCCGCCGCGACTGCCCTACAATCGCCTGTGATTCCCGTCATCCCCATCACCACCATGCCGCGAGGTTGCCGATGAGCCACTCCCCTTCACCGGATCCGGTACCGTCCATGCGCGATGCGATCGGCACCGAACACCAGCCGGCCGCCGGCGAAGTCCGCATCGTCTCGCTCGTGCCCTCGCTGACCGAACTCGTGTGCGATCTCGGCCTGGCCGATCGCCTGGTCGGGCGCACCGGCTTCTGCGTGCACCCGCGCAGCGTGCTGAAGCTCGTCCCCAAGGTCGGCGGCACGAAGGACGTGAAGGTCGATGTCGTGCGGCAACTCGCGCCGACGCACCTGATCGTCAATATCGACGAGAACCGGCGCGAGACGGTCGAGGAACTGGCCGCCAGCGTGCCCCACGTGATCGTCACGCATCCGTGTGCGCCGACGGACAACATCGCGCTGTACCGCCTCTTCGGTGGCGTGTTCGATTGCGCTGCCCGGGCGGAGCAGCTCGTGACGGTCCTGGAGGGCGCGCTGGCCGAAGCGCAGGCGGTCGCGCGCGAGCTGCCGCGGGAGGAGGTGCTCTACCTCATCTGGCGCGCGCCGTGGATGACGGTCGCGCGCGAAACCTACATCTCCGCGACGCTGGCCGCCGTGGGCTGGGACACGCTGCCGGCGGAGGCGGGCGCACGCTATCCGGAAGTCGACTGGCGGGCGCCGTGGATGGAGCGCGCCGCGCGCGTGTTCCTGTCGAGCGAACCCTACCGCTTCGGCGAAACGCATCTCGACGAAGTGAAGGCGCTGTCGGGGCGGCCGGTGGCGCTGATCGACGGCGAGATGGCGTCCTGGTACGGCAGCCGCGCGATCGACGGCATGCGCTATCTCGCCGCGCTGCGCCGGCGGCTGCGATAAGGAGGCGGTCCTCAGGCCGCGGCCAGCGCCGCGACGAAGGCCTCGGGCGTCACGATCGCGAACAGCGGGCGGACGAGGCGGTGGCGGTTGAGCTTCAGCAGCAGCTTGTCGCGGCTCACGAGGTGGGTCGCGCCGCCGTCGCGCGCGAGCGTCAGGAACTTCTGGTCGTCGCCGTCCCGGCACGCGGGTAGCGGCGGGGCGCCGGCCGGGTCCTGCGCCGGCAGGACTGCCGTGCGGGCCGCATAGGCGGCGCGGAGCGCGTCCTGGCGTTCGGGCGCAATGCCGAACTGGCGGTAGGCGAGCACGCGGCGCAGCTCCTCGAGCGTCGCGTCGTTCGCGAGCAGTACCGGCGCACCGGCGTCGACGAGCGCGCGCAGTGGGGCGAGCCGGGGGTCCTCGAACACCCACAGCGCCATCACGGTGTTGGTATCGAGCACGAGGCGCAGGGTCGGAGGCGCGGGCAGGGGCGGCACGGGAGGGGGGGCATCGGCGGGTGGTAAACGAAATCGAGGGGGCGATGCCCCCCTCGGCTTCATCCCTGACGGGCTGGAATCAGGCGGCCTCTTGGGCGTCGAGACGGATCTTGACGTAGGAGCCTGGTGCGTCCTCCAGCACCTTCAGCTTGCCCTTCGCCGGATCGCGCACGTCGGTCTGTTCCGCGTCGTGCGCGGTGACCCAGGCCTGCCAGTCGGTCCACCACGAACCCGGCTGGTGCTCGGCGCCCTCGAACCATTGGTCGGCGGTGTCGGAGAGTTTCGCGGCCGGGTTCAGCCAGTAGCCGTACTTGTTGGCCGCCGGCGGGTTGACGATGCCGGCGATGTGACCCGAGCCGCCCAGCACGAAGCGCACCGGGCCGCCGAAGTTCGTCGCGCCGACGTAGGTGCTCTTCCACGGCGCGATGTGGTCTTCCAGCGTCGAGATGAAGTAGCAGGGCACCTTGATCTTGCCGAGGTCGATCGCCACGCCGTCGACCTCGATGCCGCCGGGCTGCACGAGGCGGTTTTCCATGTACATCGCGCGCAGGTAGAAGCTGTGCATCTTGGCCGGCATGCGTGTCGAGTCGGAGTTCCAGTACAGCAGGTCGAAGGGGAAGGGATCCTTGCCCATCAGGTAGTTATTGACGACGAAGGACCAGATCAGGTCGTTCGCGCGCATCATGTTGAAGGTGCCCGCCATCTCGGCGCCTTCGAGGTAGCCGCGCTCGAACATCTTCTTCTCGAGGCTGGACACCTGGCCTTCGTCGATGAACACGCCCAGCTCGCCCGGCTCGGCGAAGTCGGTCATGGTCGTGAAGAAGGTCGCTGCGGCGATGCGCTTCTGCTTCCTGCCCGCGAGGTAGGCGAGCGTGGTCGCCAGCAGCGTGCCGCCCAGGCAGTAGCCGCAGGCGTTCACTTCCTTCTCGCCGGTCTGCTTCTCGATCGCGTCCAGCGCCGCGATGATGCCTTCGAGCACGTAGGACTCGAAGGTCTTGTCGGCGAGGTGCTCGTCCGGGTTCACCCACGAGATCACGAACACCGTGTGGCCCTGGTCGACGCACCACTTCACGTACGAGTTCTTCTCGCGCAGGTCGAGGATGTAGAACTTGTTGATCCACGGCGGCACGATCAGCAGCGGACGCTTGTAGGTCTTCGCGGTCGTCGGCGTGTACTGGATCAGCTGCATCATGTCGGTCTGGAACACGACCTTGCCCGGCGTCGTGCCGACGTTCTTGCCCAGCTCGAAGGCGCTGGTGTCGGTCATCTTCACGCGCAGCTGGCCGCCACCGTCTTCCATGTCGCGCAGCAGGTTGTTCAGGCCCTTGATCAGGTTCTGGCCGTTGCTCTTGACCGTCTCGCGGAACACTTCCGGGTTGGTCAGCGCGAAATTCGACGGCGACAGCGCGTCGATGTACTGGCGGGTGTAGAAGTTGACCTTCTTCTGCGTCTGCTCGTCGAGGCCGTCGACGCAGCACACCGTGTCATGCACGTGGCGCGCGGCGATCAGGTAGGACTGCTTGATGAAGTCGAACAGGAAGTGCTCTTCCCACTGCTCGTCCTTGAAGCGCTTGTCGCTCTTCTCCGGCTCGACGATCGGCGTGCCGTGCATGCCCATCACGCGCAGCATCGAGTGCTGCCACAGCGAGAAGTAGTCCCACACCAGGTTCATCTGCGACTGGGCAAGCTTGTACGGGTTGGCGAGCAGCTTGGACATCATGTCCATGAAGGCCTGCGCGATGCCCAGCTCGTCGCTGGGGGTGGCGACGCCTTTCTTCAGCTGGCGCTGGACGTGTTCGCTGATGAGGTGCGAGGCGCGCTGGGCGACTTCGGAATAAGTCTTCGCGACTTCCTTGGGATCGGGCAGGTCGGCGAACACGGTCTCGGGGGTGGGTGCGGCCATTCTGTTCTTGCTCCTGTCTTCAAGCTTCAAGCTGTTTTTTCGAATCGGATGATGCTGGTCCGGTCGCCCACCCTGCGGGCCTCGCCGCGCGCGGCAAGGTAGTTGAGGTGGGCAATCGCCTCTCCCATGGCGAACATGACCTGATGCGTGTCCAGTTCGCGGGGGAACAGCGTCGATAGCAGTTCCCCTGCGCTGCGGGGGGTCTCGATCTCTTTCAATAGTGCACTGCAGCGTTCACGGTGGTGCGCCTCGAGTTGGGCGATGCGCGCACGGATGCCGCGGAACGGATGCCCGTGTGATGGTAGCACGAGCGTATCGTCGGGCAAGTCCTTGAAGCGATTTAATGATTCGAGGAACCAGCCGAGCAGGTCATCCTCCGGGGTGAGGGCGTAAACGCTGACGTTTGTCGAGATGCGCGGTAGCAGCATATCGCCCGAAATGAGCACTCCGAGCGACTCGCAATACAGGCTCGCGTGCTCAGGGGAATGGCCGAAGCCGACGATCACGCGCCAGTCCCGGCCGCCGATGCGGACGACGTCGCCGTCGAAGATCCGCTGGTAGGACTTGGGCAGTGCCGGCACGCCGCGGCGATAGGAGTTGCCGCGCTCGCGCAGCGCCCCCTGGCGTTCGGGGTCGAGCCCGTGGGCTGCGAAGTGCGCGACCATCTCGTCCACCGCGGTGCCCGCGATTTCGTTCCAGATCGCGTGGCCGTTGAAGAACTCGCCCTGCGTCATGACGACCGGCGCGCCGTTGCGTTTGGCGAGCCATGCGGCAAGGCCGAGGTGGTCGGGGTGGCTGTGGGTGACCAGCACGCGCGACAGCGGGCGCGGGTCGCGATCGAGGATCGCGCTCCAGTTGTCGCGCACCGCGTCGATGCCGAAGCCGGTGTCGACGACCGTCAGCGCGGCGCCGTCGTCGAGCAGCCACAGGTTGATGTGGTTCAGCACGAAGGGCAAGGGCATGCGGACCCAGCCCACGCCGGGCGCGACCTGCCGCACTTCGGCTGCGCCGGGGGTGTCGGGGAACGGGTACTGCAGATCCTGCAAGGTCGTCATTCGAATCTCTCTCGGTTGGCGGGGCGCACTCGAGCATTGCCCGAACCCCTGAATTCTGATTAACTTTTCCGCCCTGTCGGGGCGGCTCCGGCAAAAACACGGTCGGCGTCCGACCGTTTTACTTCGAGCAATCGGCCAATGGCAAGCGAACAGACCTACACCATCACGGAACTCGCGCGGGAATTCGACGTGACCCCGCGGGCGATCCGCTTCTACGAGGACCAGGGCCTGCTGAAGCCGTCGCGTGCCGGCCGCACCCGGGTGTACTCGAAATCCGACCGCACGCGCCTCAAGCTCACGCTGCGCGGCAAGCGCCTGGGTCTGTCGCTCGCCGAGATCAAGGAACTGATCGAGATGCACGGCGGCGTGGGCAATTCCGCCCCCCAGCTGCTGCGTTTCCTTGTCGTGCTCGCCGACCGCCGCGCCGCGCTCGAACAGCAGCGCGAAGACATCGAGGCGGTGCTGGGCGAGATCGATTCGCTGGAGAAGCAGTGCTCGGAACTGCTCGGCCACGACGCGTCGCGTGCTGCCGAGGAGCGCGCGGAAGTCGTGCGCCGCATGCGCACCGGGGCTTGATTTTTTTGATGGTTAGTTTACGTTGACGTAAACGTAATTACAACGGGAACGGCCGGGCAATACGGGTCGGTGTGACGAATTTTGCGGTGCTCATGCCCTTCGGAGATGGGCGCGGGTTGTGGCAGGATTGTGGATTGGGTGCGTCCGCTGCCATGAGCAGGCGGGCACGCGCGCATGCGGCGGGACCGGCGGTTCCGCTGCACACCGATAATCCGCGAGCGCAGGGATGTTCCCCGCTCGTGACTGTTCCTGGGAGTGACGATGGCAGCAAAGCTTCGCATACTGAGTGCCGACGATAAGGTCGAACTGGAGCACGTGCGCCAATTTTTCCGCAATTACGCGGGCTGGCTGGGCGTGGACCTGTGTTTCCAGGGATTCGGCGAAGAAATGGCGTCCCTGCCCGGCGCGTATGCGGCCCCCGAGGGGCGGCTGTTCTATGCGGAAAACGACAGCAAGCCGGCGGGCTGCGTGGGGCTGCGACCGACCACCGAAGGCGTGTGCGAGATGAAGCGCCTGTACGTCGAGCCGGCGCACCGCGGCCTCGGCATCGGCCGCGACCTCGTGCTCGCGGCGATCCGCAGCGCCAAGGATCTCGGCTACCGCCGCATCATGCTCGACACGCTGCCGGCGATGCGCATCGCGCTGAAGCTGTATCGGGAAATGGGTTTCAAGGAGACGCCGGCCTATTATCCGACGCCGGTCGAGGGGACGATCCTGCTGTCGCTGGACCTCGAGAACTGGTCCGAGGAAGAGGTCGCCAACGAGAACCTGTTCCACCTCTTCGACTACAACCGTGCCTGGTCGCAGCAGATGCACCAGGTCGATCCGACTTTTTTCCAGAAGCTCTCGAAGCTGCAGGCGCCGGAATACCTGTGGATCGGCTGCTCCGATTCGCGCGTGCCGGCCAACCAGATCATCGGCCTGCTGCCGGGCGAGGTCTTCGTGCATCGCAACGTCGCGAACGTCGTCGTGCATACGGATCTCAACTGCCTGTCGGTGATCCAGTTCGCCGTCGATGTGCTGAAGGTCAAGCACATCATGGTGGTCGGCCACTACGGCTGCGGCGGCGTGAAATCGGCGCTGGAACGTGATCGCATCGGCCTGGTCGACCTGTGGCTACGCCACGTGCAGGACGTGCATGTGAAGCACCAGAAGGCAGTCGACGCGCTGCCTGCGGAGCTCGCGCACGACCGTCTGTGCGAGCTGAACGCGCTGGAGCAGGTCGTGAATGTGTGCCAGACCGTGGTGGTGCAGGACGCGTGGCGCCGCGGCCAGCCGCTGACGGTGCATGCCTGGATCTATGGATTGAAGGATGGGCTGGTGCGCGACCTGGGGCTGAACGTGCGCCGTCCGGAAGACTTGATGCCGCGTTATGTTGCGGCACTGGAATCACTGGCCTGAGAGCCGGGTAACCAAGACGTTTTACAGGAGAGAAGCATGAGTGATCCCGTCGTTATCGTTTCCGCCGCGCGTACGCCGATGGGCGGTTTCCAGGGCGAGCTGTCCGGCCTGACCGGCCCGCAGCTCGGCGCTGTCGCGATCAAGGCCGCCGTCGAGCGCGCCGGGATCACTCCCGAGCAGGTTCAGGAAGTGCTGATGGGCTGCGTGCTGCCCGCGGGCGTCGGCCAGGCGCCGGCCCGCCAGGCGGCGCTCGGCGCGGGCCTGCCGCTGTCGGCCGGCTGCACGACGATCAGCAAGGTGTGCGGTTCGGGCATGAAGGCGACGATGCTTGCGCACGACCTGCTCGTGGTCGGCACCAACGACGTGATGGTCGCGGGCGGCATGGAGTCGATGTCGAACGCGCCCTACATGCTGCCGAAGGCGCGCGGCGGCTATCGCCTCGGCCACGGCCAGATGCTCGACCACATGTTCTACGACGGCCTCGAGGACAGCTATTCGAAGGAAACCAAGGGTCGCCTGATGGGCACTTTCGCCGAGGACTGCGCGGGCCATTTCGACTTCACCCGCAATGCTCAGGACGAGTTCGCGATCGCTTCGACGACGCGCGCGCAGAATGCGATCAAGGACGGCTCCTTCGCGTGGGAAATCGCGCCGGTGACCGTATCGGGCCGCAAGGGCGAGGTCGTCATCGACAAGGACGAGCAACCGCCGAAGGCGCAGATCGACAAGATCGCAGGCCTCAAGCCCGCGTTCGCGAAGGACGGCACCGTCACCGCCGCGAACTCGTCCTCGATCTCCGACGGCGCGGCCGCGCTCGTGATGATGCGCCGCTCGACTGCCGACAAGCTGGGCCTGAAGCCGCTCGCGACCATTGTCGGCCACGCGACGCACGCGCAGGAGCCGAAGTGGTTCACGACCGCCCCGGTCGGTGCGATGCAGAAGGTGCTGGCGAAGGCCGGCTGGACGAAGGATCAGGTCGACCTGTGGGAGATCAACGAAGCCTTTGCGGTCGTCACGATGGCGGCGATGAAGGAGCTCGACCTGCCGCACGACAAGGTGAACGTGCATGGCGGTGCTTGCGCGCTGGGCCATCCGATCGGCGCTTCGGGCGCGCGCATCATCGTCACGCTCCTGGGCGCGCTGAAGAAGTACGGCAAGAAGCGCGGCGTCGCGAGCCTGTGCATCGGCGGCGGCGAGGCGACGGCCGTGGCAGTGGAGCTTGCGTAAATGATCCTCACGCAAGAACAGGAAATGATCCGCGACTCCCTGCGCGCCTTCGCGCAGGAGCGCCTGGCGCCTTTCGCCGCCGAATGGGACCGCAACCACACTTTCCCACGCGAGGCGCTGAAGGAACTCGCCGAGCTGGGCGCCTTGGGCATGGTCGTGCCCGAGCAGTGGGGCGGCGCGGGGATGGACTATGTGAGCCTCGTGCTCGCGCTGGAAGAGATCGCGGCGGGCGACGGCGCGACCTCGACCATCGTCAGCGTGCAGAACTCGCTCGCCTGCGGCATCCCGAATCGCTACGGCAACGACGCGCAGAAGGACGAGTGGCTGAAGCCGCTCGCCCGCGGCGAGAAGCTGGGCTGCTTCTGCCTGACCGAACCGCACGTGGGTTCGGACGCCTCCGCATTGAAGACGACGGCTGTGCGTGACGGCGACTCGTGGGTCATCAACGGCGTGAAGCAGTTCATCACGACCGGCCGCGAAGCCGATGTCGCGATCGTGTTCGCCGTGACCGACAAGAACGCCGGCAAGAAGGGCATCTCGTGCTTCCTCGTGCCGACCGGGTTTCCCAACTACGCGCCGGGCTACATCGTCGCGCGCATCGAGGAGAAGATGGGCCAGAAGGCCTCCGACACTGCGCAGATCCTCTTCGAGAACTGCCGCGTGCCGGCGGGCGCGCTGCTCGGCGCCGAAGGCGAGGGCTACAAGATCGCGCTGTCAAACCTCGAAGCCGGCCGGATCGGCATCGCCGCGCAGTGCCTCGGCATGGCGCGCGCGGCGCTGGAAGCCGCGGTGAAGTACGCGCACGAGCGTGAGACCTTCGGCAAGCCGATCTTCGAGCATCAGGCGGTGAATTTCCGCCTCGCGGACATGGCAACGCAACTGGAAGCCGCGCGCCAGCTCGTCTGGCACGCCGCGACGCTGAAGGACGCCGGCCGGCCCTGCCTGAAGGAAGCGTCGATGGCGAAACTCTTCGCCTCCGAGATGGCGGAGAAGGTCTGCTCGGACGCGATCCAGATCCACGGCGGTTACGGCTACGTCAGCGACTTCCCGGTCGAGCGCATCTACCGCGACGTGCGCGTGTGCCAGATCTACGAAGGCGCGAGCGACATCCAGCGCCTGGTGATCGGCCGCTCGCTGGCGATCTGATCGGCCGCCACGTTATACGGTCCTGCGGGAGCAGTCGCGGCGGGCATCTCCCGCAGCCTCCCTCCCGATTTCTTGCCGCGTCCCGCAGGACCTCCTATCCCGGCAAGGGGCCGCAGAGCCCCACGCCTTGAAAATCGATCCGGAGACGAAATTGAAGTACGAAACTCTCGAAATCGCGCTCGAACAGGGCGTCGCCACGATCTGGATGAACCGTCCGAACGTCCATAACGCCTTCAACGCGCAACTGATCGCCGACATCACGGCCGCCTGTCGCGAGCTCGATGCAGACAACGCGGTGCGCGTCGTGGTGCTCGCCGGTCGTGGCAAGAGCTTCTCGGCCGGCGCCGATCTCAACTGGATGAAGGCGGCGGGCGAGGCCAGTGTCGAGGAGAACCTCGCCGACGCACGCAAGCTCGCGGGCATGCTGCGCACGCTGTCCGAGATGCGCAAGCCCACGATCGCGCGCGTGCAGGGCGCGGCCCTCGGCGGTGGCATGGGACTCGCTAGCGCTTGCGACATCTGTGTGGCGTCGGACAAGGCGGTGTTCGCGACCTCCGAGGTCAAGTTCGGGATCATCCCGTCGGCGATCAGCCCCTACGTGATCCGTGCGATCGGCGAGCGCCAGTCCTGCCGCTACTTCCAGTCGGCCGAGCGGATTTCCGCCGGGCGTGCAGGCGAGATCGGCCTCGCGCACGAAGTCGTCGCGGCCGAGGAGCTCGACGCGAAGGTCGCCGAGATCGTCACCGCGCTGCTGCAGGGCGGGCCGAACGCGCAGGCGGCGGCGAAGGACCTGATCCGCGCGGTGGCGCACCGGCCGGTGTCGGACGAGATCGTCGAGGACACCGCGCGGCGCATCGCCGGCCTGCGTGCGACGCCGGAAGCGAAGGAGGGGCTGGACGCCTTCCTGTCGAAGCGTCCGGCCGCGTGGGTGCCTGCGTCCTGACAAACCGCCGAACAACACACCCGTTCGCCCTGAGCCTGTCGAAGGGCTGGCACAGGGCTTCGACAGGCTCAGCCCGAACGGCCTTTGGTGCCGACTGAAGGCCGCCTGGGGATACAAGGTGAACCGAATGAACTTGCCGAAAAGCGTACGCATCGTCGACGTCGGCCCGCGCGACGGGCTGCAGAACGAGAAGCAGATCGTCGCGACCGAGACCAAGGTTGAACTGATCGCGCGGCTCGCCGATGCGGGCTTGAAGACGATCGAGGCGACGTCCTTCGTGTCGCCGAAATGGGTGCCGCAGATGGGCGACAATGCCGAGGTGATGGCGCGTATCGTCCGCCGTCCCGGCGTCGCCTATCCGGTACTGACGCCGAACTTGAAGGGCTTCGAGGCGGCGCTCGCCGCCGGGGCGGAGGAGGTCGCGGTATTCGGCGCGGCGTCCGAATCCTTCAGCCAGAAGAACATCAACTGCTCGATCACCGAATCGCTGGAGCGCTTCCGCCCCGTCGCCGAGGCCGCGCGCGCGGTGGGCGTGAAGGTGCGCGGCTACGTGTCCTGCGTCGCCGGCTGCCCCTACGAGGGCCCGGTCGCGCCGGAGAAGGTCGCCGAGGTCGCCGCGACGCTGATGGAGATGGGCTGCTACGAAGTGTCGCTGGGCGACACGATTGGCAGCGGCAATCCGGCGAACATCGCGCGCATGCTCGAAGCGGTGGTGAAGCGCGTGCCGGTCGAGCGCCTCGCCGGCCACTACCACGACACCTACGGCATGGCGGCGGCGAACATCTACGCGTCGCTCGAGATGGGCGTGTCGGTGTTCGATGCGTCGGTCGGCGGGCTGGGCGGCTGCCCCTACGCGGCCGGCGCGTCGGGCAACGTCGCGACCGAGGACGTGGTGTGGCTGCTGAACGGCCTCGGCATCGACACCGGCATCGATGTCGAACGCCTCGTCGACATCGCGGCGTGGATCAGCGGTGTGCTCGGGCGCGAACCGGCCTCCCGCGTGGCCCGGGCGGTGCTCGCGAAGCGCGCGAAGGCGGCCTGCGCGGGCTGACGCCGCGCCCGCACAGTGAACTCCATCGGGCAGTGGCGGACCAAACCTCACAACACGCCGCGCCCGATCCCAACGACACTCCCGACCCCGACATGAGTATCGCTTCCCCCTGCATCAACATCTGCCGCATGAATGCGGCGACCGGTCTGTGCGAAGGCTGTTTCCGCAGCCTCGACGAGATCGCCCGCTGGAGCCGCCACGACGATGCGGAGAAGTTGCGCATCCTCGAACGGGTCGCGCAGCGCCGTACCGAGCTGGGCGCCGCGGCGGCGCCGACGCTCGCTTCGACGGAGGAGGGCGCATGACCGAATCCCTGTGTGTCGGCGTGTGCATGATCGACTGGGACTCCGGCGTATGTCTCGGCTGCGGGCGCACGCCCGAGGAGATCGACGGCGTTCCCGTGCCCGAGGCGCAACCGGCGCCGAAACCGGCTGCGCCGCCGCTGCCCGACAACGTCGCCGCGCAGGTCGGCGAAGGCTCCGAATGAGCGCCGCGGCCAGGCTCCCCGACACCATCCGCGTGCTCGAACGCGGCTGGCTGTCGGCCAACAACGTCGTGTTATTCGATGGCGGCAGGGCGACCGTGGTGGACAGCGGCTACGTCAGCCACGGGGAGCAGACCGTCGCGCTGCTGCGCGAAGCGCTGGCGGGGCGGGAGCTCGCCGATCTCGTCAACACGCATTCGCATTCCGACCACATCGGCGCCAACGCGCTGCTGCAGCGCACCTTCGGCTGCGCGATCACGGTGCCGGCGGGCATGCTGCCGGCGGTCGCCGCGTGGGACGAGGACGCGCTGCTGCTGACGACCGCCGCGCAGTCGGCCGAGCGTTTCCACGCCGACCGCGCGCTGCATCCGGGCGACACGCTGGAGATGGGCGAACTGGTGTGGCAGGCGATCGCCGCGCCCGGCCACGACATGGATGCGCTGGTGTTCCACAACCCGGATCGCCGCATCCTGATCTCGGGCGATGCGCTGTGGCGCGACGGCTTCGGCATCCTGTTTGCCGAGGTGCTGGGCCTGGGCGACGGCATCGGCGCGACGCGGCGCACGCTGGAGGCGATCGCGCGCCTGCCGGTCGACGTCGTGATCCCCGGCCACGGCGCGCCTTTCGTCGAGTTCGACGATGCGCTCGCACGCGCCTTCGCACGCCTGCGCGCCTTCGAGGAGGACGGCACGCGCATGGCGCGCAACGCGATCCGCGCCTGCGTGACCTTCTCGCTGCTCGACACGCGCAGCATGCCGATCGACGCACTCGCCGCGCATCTCGCCAGCGTGCCGCTGTACCGCGAGGCCAACGCCCGCTTCCTCGGCCTCGCCCCGGACGCGCTCGCGGACTGGCTGGTCGGCGAGCTGACGCGCGCGGGCGTCGCGCGGCGCGAAGGCAACTTGCTCGTTGCTGCCTGATTAGGCTTTCGTCGTACGTGTAATCCTTGCGCGCTGGCCGCCGCGAGGCGCTTTGGGGATAATCACCGCTCCACGGCGGAGTTTGGGGTCATGCAGATCGTTCTGATAAGCGGCTTGTCGGGTTCGGGGAAGAGCGTTGCACTCAAGGTGCTCGAGGACGCCGGCTACTACGCCGTCGACAACCTGCCGGCGAGCCTGCTGCCGAAGCTCGTCGCGGAGCTGCGCCGCACCGGCTACGAACGGGTCGCGGTTGCCGTCGACGTGCGCTCGGGCGTCAACATCGAGGCGCTGCCGCAGAAGGTCGAGTACCTGCGCAGAACGGTCGGCGATCTGCGCGTGATCTTTCTTGAAGCGCGCGACGACGTGCTGTTCGCGCGCTTCTCGGAAACGCGCCGGCGCCATCCGCTGGCGAGCGACGAGGTCTCGCTCGAGGAGGCGATCCAGATGGAGCGCGACGCCCTCGAATCGATCGCCGCGCTGGGCCATCGCATCGACACCAGCGAGCTGCAGGCCAACACGCTGCGCGCGTGGATCAAGGACTTCATGCAGATCAAGCCCACCGCCGGGCTCACGCTGATGTTCGAATCCTTCGGCTTCAAGTACGGCATTCCGCTCGATGCCGACCTCGTGTTCGACGTGCGCTGCCTGCCCAACCCGCACTACGATCCGCTGCTGCGCCCCTTCACCGGCAAGGACCAGCCGGTGATCGACTTCCTGGAAAGCCTGCCGGAAGTCGAGCGCATGTACGAGGATATCCGCGGCTTCGTCGCCGGCTGGCTGCCGAGCTACGCGCGCGACAACCGCAGCTATCTCACGGTCGCGATCGGCTGCACGGGCGGCCAGCACCGTTCCGTGTACCTCGCCGAGCGGCTGGGGCAGCACTTCGCCGGATCGGTCCGCATGCTCGTTCGCCATCGCTCGGCCGCGCGCCGCGACGTCGATCGCCGGGCACGGCTGGTCGATCAGTGAGAGCGCGGCTGGCCGAGTGGATCGTCCTGCTGCGGCCGGGCGACTGGGTCGTGCTCGCCGGCGCGCTCGCGTTGTGCGTGCTGTCCGCCCTGGCGCTGTGGCGCGGTGGCGCGCCGGACAAGGCGGTCGTGCGCGCGGGTGGCAAGGTGTTTGCCGAAGTGGGACTCGCGCGTGCGCAGATCCTCGAAGTGCCCGGCCCGCTGGGCGTCACGCGCATCGAGATCGCACCGGGCCGCGCGCGCGTCGCTGCCGATCCGGGGCCGCGCCAGTACTGCGTGCGCCAGGGCTGGCTCACGCGTTCGGGGGCGGTCGCGATCTGCGCGCCCAATCAGGTCTCCCTGAGCCTCGCCGGCGGTGCCGCGGACTATGACTCCCTCAACTATTGAGATCGTGCCGACGCCCGACGACCGGCGCATCGCGCGCCTGGCCGCCGCCGCGATCGTGCTGACCGTCGCCGAAGCCGCGATCCCCCTGCCGCTGCCGGGCGTGAAGCCGGGGCTGGCGAACATCGTCACGCTGATCGTGCTCGCGCGCTGGGGCTGGCGCGACGCGGTGTGGGTCGCGCTGCTGCGCGTGCTGGCCGGCAGCCTGCTGCTCGGGCAGCTCTTCGCGCCCGGCTTCTTTCTCAGCCTCTCGGGCGCGGTCGCGAGCCTGGCGGTGCTGGGGCTCGCGATGCATCTGCCGCGCCGTTGGTTCGGCCCCGTGACGCTCAGCGTGTGCGCCGCGTTTGCGCACATCGGCGGGCAGCTCGCGCTGGCACGGCTGTGGCTCGTGCCGCACGACGGCGTGTTCTACCTCGTGCCGCTCTTCGCCGCCGCCGCGACGCTGTTCGGCCTGGTCAATGGCCTGATCGCCGCGAAGCTGATGCGGGGCCGGGTTACAGATAGAATCTAAAAATAAGAAAAATCTGATGTTTTCCGGAAAGGAGTGGTGACGTGAGCGAACCAGCGATCAGCCGTTTCCCGGTCCCCGAACTCAAGGACCTGCCCGACGACATCCGCGAGAAGATCCTCGCGGTGCAGGACAAGGCGGGCTTCGTGCCCAACGTCTTACTCACGCTCGCCCACCGCCCGGACGAGTTCCGCGCGTTCTTCGCCTACCACGACGCGCTGATGGAGAAGAACGAGGGCCTGACCAAGGCCGAGCGCGAGATGATCGTCGTCGCGACCTCGGGCGCCAACAACTGTCTGTACTGCGTCGTCGCGCACGGTGCGATCCTGCGCATCCGCGCGAAGAACCCGCGCGTCGCCGACCAGGTCGCAACCAACTACCGCAAGGCCGAGATCACGCCGCGCCAGCGCGCGATGCTGGATTTCGCGATGAAGGTCGCGCTCGAGGCGGCGGTGATCGACGAGGCCGATTTCGCGGTGCTGCACGGACACGGCTTCAGCGAGGCCGACATCTGGGACATCGGCGCCATCGCGGCCTTCTTCGCGCTGAGCAACCGCCTCGCCAACCTGGCCAGCATGCGGCCGAACGACGAGTTCTACCTGATGGGGCGCCTGCCCAAGGCCTGACGATCAGGGCCGCGGGCCCGTTACCGTCCGTGCCGAACCTGCCGAAGCCCTGCCGGGATCCCGCCCTTCGACGGGTTCTGGGCGAACGGTGGCTGCCGCTCGCCAGGTCAATCGGGGACGACGAGGATGCGCCCGGCGCGGCGGCGTCCGCCGATTCCGCCGGTCATCCCTTCGCCGCCATGCGCATGGCAGATCGCGCAGGCGAGCGCGTCCGCGGCGTCCGGGCTGGGGCAGCCGTCGAGCGACAGCAGGCGCTGCACCATGTGCTGCACCTGTTCCTTGTTCGCCTTGCCGTAGCCGACCACCGCCTGCTTGACCTGCAGCGCGGTGTATTCGTGCACCGCCAGGTCGCACGACACCGCGCCGCAGATCACCGCCCCGCGCGCCTGCCCGAGCAGCAGCGTCGATTGCGGGTTCACGTTCACGAACACCTTCTCGACGGCGACCTGGTCGGGCGAATAGCTCGCGACGACCTCGCGCACGCCGTCGAGCAGGGTCTTCAGCCGTCCTGGCAGTTCGCCGTCGCGCGTGCGGATGCAGCCGCTCGCGACGTAACGCAGCTGGCTGCCGAGCTTGTCGATGACGCCGAAGCCGGTGATGCGCAGTCCCGGGTCCAGGCCGAGGATGCGGGTGGCGACGATGCGCGATGCGGAGGCTTCCTTCATCCGCGCATTCTAAAGGAAGGCCGCGCTCCATCGCCCGGACGTCTTCATATACAAATCCTTTCATGACGAACGGGTTGATCGCGGCCGATGCCGGTAAGATACTCGCTTCGCTGCCACCCGATGTAGCGTCAATAACAAACCGGAGATCCCCGATGATCAGACCCGCACTGCTCGGCATGGCCGTCTCGGCGGCATTCAGCGCGAGCGCCCTCGCCGCCGATTTCAGTAGCACGATCTTCTTTGGCGACAGCCTGAGCGACGCCGGGACTTTCTCCGCCTTCCTGCCGCCGGGAGCCGGGCGCTTCACGACCAATCCGGGGCCGGTGTGGAGCGAGAACCTCGCCGCCGCGCTCGGCACCGGCGCGAGGCCGGCCGTGGCGGGGGGGACGAACTTCGCAGCGGGGGGCGCGCGCATCACGTCCCTGCCCGGTTTTCCCGACCAGAATCCGACCCGCTTAGCCACGCCGGTCCGCAGTCAGATCGCGGCCCATCTCGCCGCGAACGGCGGGCGCGCCGACCCCGGCGCCCTCTATTCCGTCTGGGGCGGCGCCAACGACCTCTTCGTGGCGCTCCAAAGTTCCACCCCGCTGGTCGGCGTCGTCACGGCTGCCCGTGACGAAGTGGCGGCCGTCGGCTCCCTGCAGGCCGCCGGTGCGCGCTACATCCTCGTGCCGAACCTGCCCGATGTCGGCGCCACACCCTTCGGCGCCTCGCTGGGGCCGGTCAATGCCGCGGGCGTCACCGCGCTCGTCGGCGCCTACAACCAGGTGCTGTTCGGCGGGCTCGCCGCCGCCCGCATCCAGGTGATTCCGCTCGATACCTTCTCGCTGCTGCGCGAGGTCGGTGCCGATCCGGCACGCTACGGCTTCGCGAACGTGACGGTTCCCGCCTGCGGGGCGACGCCGGCGCTGCTGTGCACGTCCGCCGATTTCATCGCGCCCGGCGCCGACCGGAGCTTCCTGTTCGCCGACGACGTGCATCCGACGACTGCCGGCCACCGCGTGATCGCCGAGTACGCGCTGAGCGTGCTGCGTGCGCCAGGCGCGGTGTCGCAGCTCGCCGAATCGCCCCTGTACACGCGTGAGGCGCTCTACACCACGGTGCAGGACCAGCTCGCGCTCGGCGCCTGGGCGCGCGGGCAGAGCGGACGCAACGTGTGGGCGAGCCTCGGCGGCGGGCGCCTGAAGCATTCGTCGAGCGAGTCCGTCCCCGGCGCCAGCGGCAATCCCTACGATCTCGCCGTCGGCGTCGATACCTGGGTGACGCCTTCGCTCAGCGTCGGCGCGGCGGTCAGTCTCGCCACGCTCGACGCCGACTTCGCCCGCGATGGCGGCGACTACGAACAGCGCGAGCAGACCGTCGCGGTGTACGCCGGCTACCGCAACGGCCCGCTGCATGCGACCGCCATCGGCGCCTTCGGCAACATCGACTACGACACCCGGCGCGATGTCACGCTCGGCGCGGCGCAGCGCACGATGAGAGGCTCCACGTCGGGCACGAACGTCTCGCTCGGGGTGCAGGCCGGCTACGACTTCAGCGCCGGCGCGCTGCGTCACGGCCCGACCGCCGGCGTGCATCTGCAGCAGGTCGAAGTCGACGGCTTCACCGAGAAGGGGCAGTCCTCCACGACGATGGCCTTTCGCAGCCAGGACCGCGATTCCCTTGTCGGCAACATCGGCTATCAGGCGAGCTGGGACCTCGGCCGCTACCTGCCCTACGCACGCGTCGCCCTCAACCACGATTTCGAGGACAACGACCGCACGGTGCGCGCCAACCTCGTCAGCCTGCCGGCCAACAGCTTCGCGCTGCCGGCCTTCGCGCCCGAGCGCACCTGGGGAACGGCGGCGGTCGGCGTCGGCGCCAAGTTCTCGCCGGCACTGAGCGGCAACCTGGCGCTGTCGACCCGCATCGCCCAGGACAACGTGCGCGCCTGGGCGCTGCAGGCGGGTCTCAGTCTCGGATTCTGACCTGCGCACGACGGGCCGTTTCCCGCGCGCCCGTCGCTGCAACGTGCGCCCGCCGGCCGTGGCGTATCCCGCGGCCTGGCGGGCGTGGCGCCGCTTTTCCCCGACGGTCGCCAGCGGCCCGGCACCTCTCCCCGCCCCGATCAAATCCACGACTGTGTCATGGTCAATGAGCTAGACTGGCAACATGAGTGGTGCGGCCACCCCGTTTCCGGATTGATGCTCCGGGAGGCCCGGAGCGGGCAAGGCCGGGCTCTGGATACCCAAGACGAGGGGAAAAATCATGAAAAACAGATCGAAACATGCGCTCGGAGCTGCGCTGATCGCGTCTGCCGGTCTGCTGGCGACGGCCGACGTGCTTGCGGACGTGCAGTCGGCCCGCGTTGTGGCTGCCGAGGAAGCACGGATGAAAAGCGCCTTTCCGCGCTTGCTCGACAGCGCCAGGGAGCTCAACAAGGCGCTCAAGCGCGTCAGCGAGCAGAGGAAGGTCGACAACTCGCGCGTGGTGCAGGACAACGACGCCAAGATCAAGCAGGCGGAAGCCGCGGCGGCCGACGGCAGGATCGTCGATGCGCGCCTGATGCTCGATGACGCCTATCTGGCGGCCAAGCTGGCGATCGCCGACATGGTGAAATCGGCGCCGCCGGCCGCCAAATCCGCGTCGTCCGCAGCCGGACAAGACACGCCCGATCCGCGGGAACAGAAGGACTATGCCGCACGCAAGGAGTCGACGCAGGCGCTGCGTGACGCGCTGGCCCGCATCGCCGACGAAAAGAACGACGACAAGGGCCGGGCCGAGGTGCAGGTCATCGACAAGCTGATGCGCGATGCCGATACCGAACGCGCCGGCAACGCCAGACGCGGCCGCGCGATTCTCGACCACGCCTACCTGCGCACCAAGGTCCAGATCGAACGCCTGCGCGGCGGCGAGACGCTGGTGCGTACGCTGCAGTTCGACAGCAAGGGTGACGAATACCGCTACGAGCAGGATCGCAACGAGACCTACCGCATGCTGATCCCCATGCTGGTGCAGAACGGCAATGCGCGCGAAGCGCGCCTCAAGGACATGCTCGACCGCGCCGCGAAGCTGCGCACCGAAGCCGATGCCCAGGCCAGGCGCAACGAGTTCGAAGGTGCGCTCAAGACCATCGACGAATCGACGACCGAGTACCAGAAGGCCATCCGCAACTCGGGCGTGCTGCTGCCCGGTTGAGCGGATCGCGGGCCGGCGCCCCGGCCCCGAGCGCCGCATGAAAAACAATCGGCCCGCCGACATCTGCCGGCGGGCCGATTTTCATCGTGGCGGCCGCGGAACGGCCACCGGAGGAGTGCTTACGCGTGGGCAGGGGCGGCTTGCGGCAGTTCGGCCGGCTGTGCCACTTTCGCCACGGCCGGGCGCACGTCCATGTGCGCGTCCTGCAGGTCGAGCACGGCCTCGGGGGTGTCGGCTTCGTCGAGCGTCTCGTTGTTGAGGTGGGCGTTGAGTGCCTTCATGTCCACGTCCTTGCACCACTTCGCCACCACGACCGTCGCGACGCTGTTGCCGATCAGGTTGGTCAGCGCGCGCGCTTCCGACATGAAGCGGTCGATGCCGAGGATCAGCGCGAGGCCGGCGACCGGCACGCCGCCCACGGCCGACAGGGTCGCGGCGAGCACGATGAAGCCGCTGCCGGTGACGCCGGCCGCGCCCTTCGACGTCAGGAGCAGGACGGCGAGCAGCGTGACCTGCTGCGTGATGTCGAGCGGGGTGTTGGTCGCCTGCGCGATGAACACGGCCGCCATCGTCAGGTAGATCGAGGTGCCGTCGAGGTTGAACGAGTAGCCGGTCGGGATCACGAGGCCGACGGTCGACTTCTTGCAGCCTAGGTTCTCCATCTTCGCCATGAGGCGCGGCAGCGCCGATTCCGACGACGAGGTGCCGAGCACGATCAGCAGCTCTTCCTTGATGTAGGCGATCAGCTTCACGACCGAGAAGCCGTGCACGCGGGCGATCAGGCCCAGCACGCCGAAGATGAACACGATGCAGGTCAGGTAGAAGGTGCCCATCAGCATCCCGAGCTGGGCGAGGGCGCTGACGCCGTGCTTGCCGATCGTGAACGCCATCGCGCCGAATGCGCCGATGGGGGCGGCTTTCATGATGTAACCGACGATGCCGAACAGCACGTGCGAGAACTTCTCGATGAAGTCGAACACCAGTGTGCCGCGGCCGCCGAACTTGTGTAGCGCGAAGCCGAACATCACGGAGAACAGCAGCACCTGCAGGATCTCGCCTTTCGCGAAGGCGTCGAAGACGGTCGTCGGGATCACGTTGAGCAGGAACTCGACGGTGCCCTGCATCTTCTTCGGATCGGTGTAGGCGGCGAGCGCCTTCGTGTCGAGCGTCGTCGGATCGATGTTCATGCCGGCGCCCGGATGGAGGACGTTGACGATCACGAGGCCGATGATCAGCGCGATGGTGCTGACAACCTCGAAGTAAAGCAGCGCGAGGCCGCCAGTCTTGCCGACCTTCTTCATGTCCTCCATGCCGGCGATGCCGACGACGACGGTGCAGAAGATGATCGGGGCGATGATCATCTTGATCAGCTTGATGAAACCGTCACCCAGCGGCTTCATGGCCGCGCCGGTCTCCGGGTAGAAGTGCCCGAGCAGCACGCCGACGACGATGGCGACGATGACCTGGAAATACAGCGAACGGTAAAGCGGTGTTTTTGCCACAGTTTTCTCCTCCATTTGTGGCGCGATTTTTTCCATAAGCTCCTTTTCTGGGTAGTGTGAATTTCCGCATTGTGGAAATCACCTAATCGTCACCGGAGGAAACGCGCCGCCACGTGGCGAAGGAAAACCTGTCGCGATCGTGCCGGCATCGGGCGCGATCGGGCGATGGCATTGCGGTTTTTCGGCTGGCCGTGTCAGGTCTTGCGCGCGAGCCACACGCCGGCCACCGCCACGGCCATGCCGACGAGCGCGAGCCCCGTCAGCGTCTCGCCGAACAGCAGCCAGGCCAGCAGCGCGGTGGTGGGCGGGGTCAGGTAGAACAGGCTCGCGACGTTCACCGCGCTGCCGCTGCGGATCAGCAGGTTGAGCAGGCTGATTGCGCCCAGCGACAGCACCAGCACGAGCCACAGCAGGGCGAAGACGAAGTCGCCGCTCCAGGCGACATGCATCGTCTCGGTGCGGCTGGCGAGCAAGGCGGTGACGGCCAGGCTGGGGATGAACTGCACCACCGAGCCGGTGCGCAGGTCGAAGCTCGGGCAGAAGCGCTTCTGGTACAGCGTGCCGACGGTGATCCCGACCAGCGCCGCCAGTGCCGGCATCAGCATCCAGCCGACCCCGGCGGTGGTGCCGTTGCCCGCGCCGACCTTGTTGCTGACGACCAGCGTGACCCCGATGAAACCCAGCGCGAGGCCTGCCCACTGGCGTCGCGTTACGCGCTCGCGCAGCAGCCAGCCGGCACCGAGCGCAGTCAGCAGCGGCTGCATGCCGACCACCAGCGCGGAGACGCCCGCAGGCAGGCCGCGGTGGATCGACATGAACACGCCACCCAGATAGGTTGCCTGCACCAGCAGGCCGGCGATGCCGATGTGCGCGACCTGGCGCCAGTCGCGCGGCCAGGGTGCGCGCATGGCCAGCGCCAGCGCACCCATCAGCGTGATCACGAGCACGTAGCGCGTGCTCAGGAAGGTCAGCGGCTCCGCGTAGGGCAGGCCGAACTTCGCGCCGAGGAAGCCGGTACTCCACAGCAGCACGAACAGCAGCGGGGCCGCGGCGGTGAGGCGGGAAGGCTGTGGGGGCATCGGTCGGCGGCGGACAGGTCGAAAGTGCACGATACTACCTGTGTGTGACCGATATTGCCGAGCGGATGCCGAAGTACAGGGGCAAAAATGCACAGGGCCGCCTTGCGGCGGCCCTGCTTGCGGTGATGGTGAGGCGGGAGGCTTATTCCTCGTCGTCCAGCACTGCCGACGTATAGACGTTCTGCACGTCGTCGAGCGACTCGAGGGCGTCGAGCAGCTTCTGCATGCGCACGGAGTCGTCGCCGGTGAGTTCGGTCTCGTTCAGCGGCTTCATCGTCACTTCGCCGAACTCGACCTTGAAGCCGGCCTTCTCGAGCGCCTCCTTCACCGCGGAGAACTCGTACGGGGCCGTGACGACCTCGATCGAGCCGTCGTCGTTGGGGATCACGTCCTCGGCGCCGGCTTCGAGCGCGGCTTCCATCAGCGCGTCCTCGCTCGTGCCCGGGGCGAACATCAACTGGCCGCAGTGCTTGAACTGGAACGCGACGCAGCCGTCGGTGCCCATGTTGCCGCCGTACTTGGAGAAGGCGTGGCGCACGTCGGCGACGGTGCGGGTCTTGTTGTCGGTGAGGCAGTCGACCATCACCGCGGCGCCGGCGATGCCGTAGCCTTCGTAGCGTACTTCCTCGTAGCTCACGCCTTCGAGTTCGCCCGTGCCGCGCTTGATCGCGCGGTCGATGTTCTCGCCCGGCATGTTCTGCGTCTTCGCGCTATCGACCGCGAGGCGCAGGCGCGGGTTGAAGTTCGGGTCGCCCCCGCCCATGCGCGCGGCGACGGTGATTTCCTTGATCAGCTTGGTGAAAATCTTGCCCCGCTTGGCGTCCTGACGGCCCTTGCGGTGCTGGATGTTGGCCCATTTGGAATGACCAGCCATAAAAACCTCGAATCCTGCCGGGTGGCGTTGAATGAACAGAACCGCGGGCATTATACAGGCGCGCTGCCCCCGACCTAACTGCTTGCGGGCTGTTCCGGCAGTGGCCGGCTCTGGTAGATTCCCGTCATTATTTGCGACCGCGCATGCCGGAGGGCCGGCGTGAAGCGACGGCGCGATGCGAAGGGAGAGACGATGCGGCGCAGGCTCTTGCTGGGCGCGGTTCTCGCGCAACTATGCGCGGGGGGAGGGGTGCATGCGCAGGAGCAGACCCTGTACTTCGGCTGTACCGATGCGGAAGGCCGCAGCGTGGCCGCGGTGAGCGATCCCTCGCTCGAACGGGTGGTGGCGAGTCGTGCGGGGCGCACGCCGGAGATCCGCTACAACGAGGCGATCTTGCCGCGCCTGACACCGGAGTCGCGCCTGTTCCTGTTCGCGCACGAATGCGCCCGCCACAACCTCGGCCTGCCGCTCGCCGGCGCGCGCTCGGAAGCCGACGCGCGGCGCGCGGACTGCCACGGGCTGGAGTCCTTGCGGCGCTCGGGGCTGCTCGATGCGGCGCGCATCGACGCGCTCGAACGCGACCTGCAGTTCTCCGCCGACGAGTGGGAGCGCATCCCGGGGCCGTCGCGGACCTTCGCGCTGCGCGCGTGTGCTGCGCAGGCCGCCGCCCGCGGCATCCTCACGCGGACGACCCCGGCGCAGCCCGAATGGAACGCCTGCGTACGCGGCTGCGGCGAGCGGCTGCGCGCCTGCGCCCCGCGCGCGGCCGCGTGCGACGACGCCTACGAGCGCTGCGCCGCGCTGTGCGATTTCCGCTCGCCGCCCTGAGCGGCGCGCATTGCGCCGCTGCTTACCGAATCCGCCCTGAACGCACCCATGAGGCATCCGAAATGGCCGAACCGCTGCTGATCGCAAAGAACGCCCAGAAGGACATCACCCTGCTGCCCCGCCTGGCCAACCGCCACGGACTCATCACCGGCGCGACCGGTACCGGCAAGACCGTGACGCTGCAGAAGATGGCCGAGGCCTTCTCGTCGATCGGCGTGCCGGTGTTCATGGCCGACGTGAAGGGCGACCTGTCGGGGGCCGGCGCCGCGGGTGTCGCGTCCGAGAAGCTGATGCAGCGCCTCGCCGCGCTGGGCATCACCGAATACACGCCGCGCGCGAACCCGGTGGTGTTCTGGGACGTCTTCGGCGCAGGCGGGCACCCCGTGCGCGCGACGATCTCCGACATGGGGCCGCTGCTGATCGCGCGCCTGTTGAACCTCAACGACACACAGGCCGGCGTGCTGCAGCTGGTGTTCAAGATCGCCGACGACAATGGCCTGCTGCTGCTCGACCTGAAGGACCTGCGGGCGATGATCCAGCACGTCGGCGACAACGCGAAGTCCTT
The DNA here is from genome assembly GCF_003628555.1 of Azoarcus sp. DN11. NCBI lineage: Bacteria > Pseudomonadati > Pseudomonadota > Betaproteobacteria > Rhodocyclales > Zoogloeaceae > Azoarcus > Azoarcus sp. DN11. The sequence continues at coordinate 534,827 of NZ_CP021731.1, forward strand.
CACGACCGAATACGGCAACGTCTCCGCGGCGTCCATCGGCGCGATCCAGCGCGGCCTGCTGGCGCTGGAGCAGGAAGGCGGCGACAGCTTCTTCGGCGAACCGATGCTGGACCTTGCCGACCTGATCCAGGCCGACGGCGACGGCCGCGGCGTGATCAACATCCTCGCGGCGGAAAAGCTCTACCAGTCGCCCAAGCTGTATTCGACCTTCCTGCTGTGGATGCTGTCGGAGCTCTTCGAGCAGCTGCCCGAAGTCGGCGACATGGACAAGCCCAAGCTGGTGTTCTTTTTCGACGAGGCGCACCTGCTGTTCAGCGACGCGCCGAAGGCGCTGGTCGAGAAGGTCGAGCAGGTCGTGCGCCTGATCCGCTCGAAGGGTGTCGGCGTGTACTTCGTGACGCAGAACCCGCTCGACGTGCCCGAGACGGTGCTCGGTCAGCTCGGCAACCGTGTGCAGCATGCCTTGCGCGCTTTCACGCCGCGCGACCAGAAGGCGGTCAAGACCGCCGCCGAGACGATGCGCGCGAACCCGGCGTTCGACGCCGCGACCGCGATCACCGAACTGGGCGTCGGTGAGGCGCTGGTGTCCTTCCTCGACGACAAGGGCCGCCCGGACGTCGTCGAGCGCGCGTTCGTGATCGCGCCCGCGTCGCGCCTCGGCCCGCTGACGCCCGAGGAGCGCAAGGCCGCGATCCAGGGCTCGGTGCTGTACGGCCACTACGAGCAGCAGCTCGACCGCGAATCGGCCTACGAGAAGCTGCGCGGGCAGGGCGCCGCCGGCGCGGCCGGGACGCCCACGGGTGCGCCGGCGGGACAGGCGCCGGCAGGGCAGGAGGGCGGGGGCATGCTGGGCGGCATGAGCGACATCCTCTTCGGCTCGACCGGGCCGCGCGGCGGCAAACACGAGGGGCTGGTCGAGGTCGCGGCGAAGACCGTCGTGCGCACGATCAGCAGCTCGGTCGGGCGCGAGATCGTGCGCGGCCTGCTCGGTTCGCTGCTGGGCGGACGCCGCCGATGAGGCGCCGCAACTGAGCGGCCGGCCCTCCCCGAACCGCACCGGGCTGCTCTTCGCGACGCTCGGCGCGGTCGGATTCTCGTTCAAGGCGATCTTCGTCAAGCTCGCGTACCGCTACGGCGTCGACGCGGAGACGCTGCTCGCCCTGCGCATGGGGCTGTCGCTGCCCTTCTTCCTCGTGATGGGGCAGGTCGCCGACCGGCGGGCCGCGCACCGGCTGGGGGGCGGCGACTGGCTGTGGATGGTGGCGCTGGGCTTCTCCGGCTACTACCTGTCGAGCTACCTCGACTTCCTCGGCCTGCGCTACATCACCGCCGCGCTCGAACGCCTGATCCTGTTCCTCTATCCGACCCTCGTGATCCTCCTGTCGGCGCTGTTCCTCGCGAAACCGATCGGCCGGCGCACGCTCGCGGCGCTGGCGTTGTGCTACGCGGGCATCGGCCTCGCGGTCGGGCACGACCTCCACGTCGCTGGCGAGGCGCGCGACGTCGCCGCGGGCGGCGCCCTGGTGTTCGCCAGCGCGCTCTTCTACGCGCTGTACCTGATGGGCAACGGGCAGGTCGTCGGCCGGCTCGGGGCGATGCGCGTGACCGCGTTTGCGACCAGCGTCGCGTGCGTGCTGTGCATCGGGCAGTTCCTCGTGCTGCGGCCGGTTTCCGCGCTCGACCTGCCCTGGCAGGTGTACGCGCTCGGCGCGACGATGGCCCTGATGTCCACGGTCGCCCCGGTATGGCTGGTGTCGGAGGCGATCCGCCGCCTCGGCGCCGGGCCAGTGTCGCTGATGGGCTCGCTGGGGCCGGTCGTGACGATTTTCCTCGGCTGGCTGCTGCTCGACGAGGGGCTCGGCGTGTCGCAGCTCGCCGGTGCGGCCCTGGTGATCGCGGGCGTGCTGGTGATGGCGCGGCGTTGAAGCCTGTTCGCGGCAACTCGCGCGGAGCGGGAGCGGTCCAACCGGACGTCCCCGCCCCGTGCACGAGGTCGAGCCATGACGCCAGAATCGGTCGAATCCCTGATTGCCGAGATCGAAGCCGAGGATCACATCGATTTCGGCGAGCTCGCCATCGGCGAGGAGGAGGCGCGCAGCCTCATGGCGCGCCATTTTTGCGACATCGACCGCAAGCTCGCCGAACACGGCCTCAGCGCCGAGGGCCGGCTGGAGGTGATGGCTGCGATCGCGGCGCACACCATGGTCGAGAACCTGGTGCTGCACCTGGGGCGCCTGCGCGGCGCCGCGGCGACGGCGGACTTCCGTGCGTGGATGCGTCGCCACGGCCTGTCCTGAAGGCCCGTCTTGCACCGGTCAATAAGAATTTCGATCCCGACTAAACTGCGTGAGATTCCTGCCGATATGTCCACCGTGGGAGACGGCGCGCGCGTCAGCGGCGCCGGAACCGATGCACTCTGACAGCAGGGGGAATGCAGCATGGGATGGTTTGGAAGCGGTGCCGAACTCGCGGCCCTGAGGCAGGAGCTGGCGGCAAACCGGGAGGCGCTGGAGCGCGAACGCGCGCGTTCGGCGGAGCTCGAGGCGCGGCTCGCGGAGCAGGGTAACGAGGCGGATGCGGCGACGCAGCGTCGGGCGATGCTCGATGCGCTGTTCGGCAACCTCAAGACTTATGGCGATTCACTGATCTCGGTCCAGGGGACCTTCGCCCAGCTGGCCGAGGGGCTCGGCCGGCAGCAGGACGTCGCCCGCAAGACGACGGCGTCGGCAGGCGGCAGCGCAACGACGATCGACCGGATCTCGAAGAATCTCGACCTCCTCGCCGAGGAGACCCACGGCACGGTCGCTTCGGTGCATCAGCTCAACGAGCGCGCCGGCCAGATCGACGGCATCGTCCGCCTGATTCGCGAGATTGCGGACCAGACAAACCTGCTCGCGCTCAATGCGGCGATCGAGGCCGCGCGCGCGGGCGAGCAGGGGCGCGGCTTCGCGGTCGTCGCCGACGAGGTGCGCAAGCTCGCCGAGCGCACGGCGTCGGCGACGAACGAGATTTCCGAGCTGGTCGGCACGATCCAGGGCGAAACCGGCCAGACGCAGGAAATGATCCACGCGCTGGCGAGCAAGGCCGCGGAAGCCGCCGAGGAAGGGCGCCACGCGCGGGAAAGCATGACCGAGCTGGTGGGCATGTCGCAGGAGGTGGCGGACACGATGGAGGGGGCCGCGGTGCGCAGCTTCGTCGAACTGGCGAAGCTCGACCACCTGATCTACAAGATGGAGGTCTACAAGGTCGCCACGGGCAATTCCGCCAAGCGCCCCGACGAATTCTCCGACCACCACAAGTGCCGGCTCGGCCACTGGTATTACGACGGCGCGGGCAAGCGCTTCGTGTCGCTGCCGGCGTTCCGGCGTCTGGAAGCGCCGCACGCGCGGGTGCATGAGAGCGGCCGCCGCGGCCTCGAGCGCCTGCTGTCGGGCGACAACCCGTCCGGCCTGCAGGACATCGCGGCGATGGAAGCCGCGAGCATGGAGGTGCTCGACTGCCTGCAGGAAATCGCCGGCAGCGTGCACGTGCAGGGGAGCTGAGTCCGGCTGCGTGCGCGAACCCGGGCGCCCCCGCCTGCGCGGAGGCGCCCGTTGTTTCAGACGAGCCTGAGGCGCTCGCAGATGGCCGTCGTGAGGCCGGCCTGGTTCATGCTGTAGAAGTGCAGGCCGGGGGCGCCGGCGGCGATCAGCCGTTCGCACAGTTCGGTCACCACATCGAGGCCGAAGGCGCGGATGGACTCCGTGTCGTCGCCGAAGGACTCGAACTTCCGGCGCATCCAGCGCGGAAGCTCCGCGCCGCACGCGTCCGAGAAGCGCGCCAGCTTGTAGAAGCTGACGATCGGCATGATCCCGGGCACGATGGGGATGTCGACGCCCATCGCACGCACCTCATCGACGAAATGCAGGTACGCGTCGGTATTGTAGAAGTACTGCGTGATCGCCGAATTCGCGCCCGCGTCCGCCTTGCGCTTGAACGCCTTCAGGTCGTCCCGCGGGCTCTTCGCCTGCGGGTGCCATTCCGGGTAGGCCGCAACCTCGATGCGGAAGCGGTCGCCGGTTTCGGCGCGGATGAATTCCACCAGCTCGTTCGCGTAGCGGAACTCGCCCGGATCGCCCACGCCCGACGGCAGGTCGCCGCGCAGCGCGACGATGCGACGGATGCCCGCGGCCGCGTAGTCGGCGAGGATCTCGCGGATGCCCGCGCGCGTCGAGCCGATGCACGACAGGTGCGGTGCCGCCTCGAAGCCCTGCGCGGCGATCTCCTTCACGGTCGCGAAGGTGCGCTCGCGCGTCGAGCCGCCGGCGCCGTAGGTCACCGAGAAGAACGCGGGCTTGAGGCGCGCGAGCTTGTCGCGCGTCGCCCGCAGCTTCTCCTCGCCGTCGGGCGTCTGCGGCGGAAAGAACTCGATCGAAAGTTCAGGCTTGTGCATGACGCACCCCGATCAGTAGCGGTAGTGGGCCGACTTGTACGGGCCCTGCTTTGACACGCCGATGTAGGCCGCCTGCGCATCGGTGAGTTCGGTGAGCTGCGCGTTGAGCTTCTTCAGCTGCAGGCGCGCGACCTTCTCGTCGAGGTGCTTGGGCAGCGTGTACACGCCCACCGGGTAGTCCGCGGTGCGCGTGTACAGTTCGATCTGCGCGATTGTCTGGTTCGCGAACGACGAGCTCATCACGTAGCTCGGGTGGCCGGTCGCGCAGCCGAGGTTCACGAGGCGGCCCTTGGCGAGCAGGATGATGCGTTTCCCGTCCGGGAAGATCACGTGGTCGACCTGCGGCTTGATCTCTTCCCACTCGTACTTCTCGATCGACGCGACGTCGATCTCGTTGTCGAAGTGGCCGATGTTGCACACGATCGCCTGGTCCTTCATCCGCGCCATGTGGTCGTGCGTGATGACGTGGTAGTTGCCGGTGCAGGTGACGAAGATGTCGGCATGTTCGGCGGCGTAGTCCATCGTCACCACGCGGTAGCCTTCCATCGCCGCCTGCAGCGCGCAGATCGGGTCGATCTCGGTGACCCACACCTGCGCCGAGAGCGCGCGCAGCGCCTGCGCCGAACCCTTGCCGACGTCGCCGTAGCCCGCGACCAGCGCAACCTTGCCGGCGACCATCACGTCGGTCGCGCGCTTGATGCCGTCGACGAGCGACTCGCGGCAGCCGTACAGGTTGTCGAACTTGGACTTGGTGACCGAGTCATTGACGTTGATCGCCGGGAACTTCAACTCGCCGCGCTCGTGCATCTGGTACAGGCGATGCACGCCGGTCGTGGTCTCCTCGGTGACGCCCTTCACCTGCGCGAGGCGGGTCGAGTACCAGCGCGGATCCTGCGCGAGCTTGGCGCGGATCGCGGCGAAGAGGATGGTTTCTTCCTCGGAGCCCGGCTTCGCCAGCACGGAAAGATCCTGCTCGGCGCGTGCCCCGAGGTGCAGCAGCAGCGTCGCGTCGCCGCCGTCGTCGAGGATCATGTTGGAGTAGACGCCATCCTTCCATTCGAAGATGCGGTGCGTGTAGTCCCAGTAGTCGGCGAGCGTTTCGCCCTTCACCGCGAAGACGGGAATGCCTTCGGCCGCGATCGCGGCCGCGGCGTGGTCCTGCGTCGAGAAGATGTTGCACGAGGCCCAGCGCACCTCGGCACCGAGCGCGGTCAGCGTCTCGATCAGCACCGCGGTCTGGATCGTCATGTGCAGCGAGCCGGTGATGCGCGCGCCCTTGAGCGGCTGGGCGGCGGCGAATTCCTCGCGGATCGCCATCAGACCGGGCATCTCGGTTTCCGCGATGCGGATTTCCTTGCGGCCCCAGTCGGCGAGCTTGAGGTCGGCGACGACGTAATCGGTGAAGGTTTCAGCCACAGTGTTCATGTGAACTCCTTGAACGTGTGGCCGGGAAGGGGTGCTGCGGGTGGGCTCACCTCGTCACCCCGTGCCCGGCACGGGTTAAGGTGAGCGCAGTTCCGGATAGCCGAGCCTGGGACGGGAGTCTCGCAGCGCTCCTCGGCGAGGGCGGATTATAGCGTAGGTGCTGCCGGATGCCGCAAGGCGCCGCCGATCAGCTGCCCTGCAGCGAATCGATCAGGCTGAAGAGCCGCTTGTAGAAGTCCGGATCCGAGATCGTTTCCTCGCCGACCTTGATCAGCGCTTCCTTGTCGGCGGTCCACGGCAGCGAAATGGATCCGATGCCCGCGACGCCGACGCCGGCGCTGGTTGCCGAGGATTTCAGCTCGTAGCGCGTCTGCAGCGCGTTCGCGTAGATCGCGGTGCCGACGTTGCTGGGCAGGCACACCAGCGTGATGTTGAGCGTCATGCCGTAGTTGGCTTTCGGCAGGAAGAATTTTTCGCCCTTGATGCGCGTGGTCTTCACCGCATCGACCTGATAGCCCTGGCTCAGCAGCGCACGCTTGGCCACTTCGCAGGCGGCGTCCGGGTCGCGGGTGCTCCAGGTGACGAAGGGCGATTCGGCCGAGAAGCTCTCGCCCCGGTAGGCGGCAGGAGGGGGGGAGGAGGCGCAGCCGGCGAGCAGCAGTCCCGAAAGCAGCAGGACAGGGAAGCGACGCGCGGAATGAAGCATGAGGTCGATCCGGAATGGGGTTGCGAAAACGGATATTAGAGCATCCCGCGGGCTCGCGGTTCGGCGTTGCGGGCTTCTCGCGCCCCTCGGCGTCAGGCGCTGCTAGCCGTGTACAGGACGGGCGCGCGCGGTGCCCGGCGTGCCGTGAAAAGTGTAAAAATTCATATTTTGTTTGCAAGACGAGGCAATGCGGTCCATAGTGCCCCCAGCGATCTTCAAGTAGCACAGTTGTTTGCTGGTCCGGTTTCTGCTGTTTCTGCGGTACTCCCTCCTCTGCATCCTGCCGTCTTGATCCTCGCCCGCGCCTTAGGGCAAATCTTTTATTTTTCAGGATATTCAAGACATGGCAGCAGGTACCGTGAAGTGGTTCAACGACGCCAAGGGCTTCGGCTTCATCACCCCGGAAAACGGCGGTGACGATCTCTTCGCCCATTTTTCCGCGATTCAGGGCTCTGGCTTCAAGACCCTGGCCGAAGGTCAGCGCGTCACTTTCGACGTCACGACCGGCCCGAAGGGCCAGCAGGCGTCGAACATCCGCGTGGCCGACTAAGTTCGCGCCGGCGCGGCGGGCATGCCGCGCCCCCGGTCCCGACGGGACCGGGAATCCGGAGTCCGTTCCGGAACGCATTCGCAAAGGCCTGGCACAAGCCCGGCCTTTTCTTTTTTCCGACTCCCAAGGAGAACTATCATCGCCAAGGAAGAACTGATCGAAATGGGTGGAGTGGTGACCGAGGTCCTGCCCGATGCCCGATTCCGTGTGACCCTCGACAACGGTCACGACCTCGTGGCGTATTCCGCAGGCAAGATGCGCAAACACCACATCCGCATTCTGTGCGGCGACAAGGTTTCGCTGGAACTGTCGCCCTATGACCTGAGCAAGGGGCGCATCACGTTTCGCCACATCGAAGGTCGTGGCCCGGTGAGCCCGCAGGCGCGGCGCCGCCGCTGAAACTTTTTCCCTGCCGGGAACAATTCGCGCTCGTCGGCTGTTTGAGTTGAGTGTGCGCCGCACCTGCGGGCACGCTTTTCCCCGACGACGAGGATTTTCCATGAGCAAACGATTCCCCGCGCTGGTTGGCGCGCTGTTTTGCGCCGCGACATCGGCTTTTGCCGTTGAGCCGGCCCCCAATGGCATCACGCTCCCCGAAGGCTATCGCCAGTGGCAGGTGCTGGCGGTGCATCAGCGCTCGGACAACACGACGCTGCGTGCCGTGCTCGGCAACGACGCTGCCGTGAAGGCGGCGCGCGAAGGCAAGACCAATCCGTGGCCGGATGGCGCGGTGCTCGCCAAGCTCGTGTGGAAGGGGGTGAAGCACGACCGCTGGGAAACGGCGCTTGCGCCGGGCGATTTCGTGCATGCCGAATTCATGGTCAAGGACAGCGCCAAGTACCCCGCCACCGGCGGCTGGGGGTTCGCGCGCTGGGTTGGCATGGCGCAGAAGCCTTACGGCACGGATGCGAACTTCGTGCAGGAGTGTTTCAATTGCCATCAGCCGGTGAAGGACCGGGACTTCGTCTTCACCCACCCGGCCCAGCTGCCCTGAGTGCGGACGCCCGCGGGCGCTGACCGCCCCGGCGGGCGCCGGGGCGGTGGGACGGCGCGCGTCCCGCGAGGGGCCTACAGCCCGGCGTCGGCGCGCAGCGCGGCGGCCTTGTCGGTGTTCTCCCACGTAAACTCCGGCTCGTCGCGGCCGAAGTGGCCATAGGCGGCGGTCTTGCCGTAGATCGGGCGCAGCAGGTCGAGCTCCTGGATGATCGCCTTCGGCCGCAGGTCGAAATGGCGCCGGACCAGTTCGACGATCTTCTCGTCGGTGATCTTGCCGGTGCCGAAGGTGTTGACCATCATCGACACCGGCTTCGCGACGCCGATCGCGTAGGCGACCTGCACTTCGCAGCGCTCGGCGAGGCCTGCGGCGACGATGTTCTTCGCGACCCAGCGGCCGGCGTAGGCCGCCGAGCGGTCGACCTTGGACGGGTCCTTGCCGGAGAACGCGCCGCCGCCGTGGTGGGCCGCGCCGCCGTAGGTGTCGACGATGATCTTGCGGCCGGTGAGGCCGCAGTCGCCGTGCGGGCCGCCGATGACGAAGCGGCCGGTCGGGTTGATGAGGTAGCGCACCTCGTTCTGCATCAGCTCCTTCGGCAGCACCGGCTTGATGACCTCCTCGATCACCGCCTCGCTGATCTGCGCGTGCGACACCTCCGGGCTGTGCTGCGTCGACACGACCACGGTGTCGATCGCGACCGGCTTGCCGTCGACGTATTTCACCGTGAGCTGGCTCTTCGCGTCCGGGCGCAGCCAGTTGAGACGGCCGTCCTTGCGCAGCTCGGCCTGGCGCTGCATGATGCGGTGGGCATAATAGATGGGCAGCGGCATCAGGCTCGGCGTCTCGTTGCACGCGTAGCCGAACATCAGGCCCTGGTCGCCCGCGCCCTGGTCGAGATCCAGGCCTTCGCCTTCATTGACGCCCTGGGCGATGTCGGCCGACTGGCGGTTGATCGCGGCGAGCACCGCGCAGCTCTTGTAGTCGAAGCCGATGTCGGAGTTGTCGTAGCCGATGCGGCGGATGACTTCCTGCGCGATCTCGCGGTAGTTCGGATGCGCGCTGGTGGTGATCTCGCCCGAGATCACGACGAGGCCGGTCGACACCAGCGTCTCGCAGGCGACGCGCGCCTTCGGGTCTTCCGCGAGGATCGCGTCGAGGACGCCGTCGGACACCTGGTCCGCGACCTTGTCGGGGTGGCCTTCCGAGACCGATTCCGAAGTGAAGAGGAATTCCTTGCTCATACGTTGCTCCTGAAAACAAAAATCCCCGGTGCTATCCGGCGTTGCCGGCTCCGGGGATTTCGTCGAGCAGGCGACGCTTTAGCAGTATTTGTTCGCCGCGACCGGTCTGGTGCGCTCGCGGCTCCGCCCTGCAAGTTGTCGTATTAACTCGGCGGGTAAGCGATAATTATAGCTTCCGAATTCAGTCGGTCAACGCGCGTCGCCCGCCGGGCCGTGCCTGCGCCGACGCTTGTGACCGTGACCGTCGATTTCCTGTTCCGCGTTCTCGCCCGCTTCCCACTCGCCTGGCTGCACCGCCTGGGCGGCCTCGCCGGCTGGCTGACCTGGCGCTTCTCGCCGAAGTACGCCCGCCGCCTCGAAGAAAATCTCACGCGCGCGCTCGGGCGCAAGGATCCGGCGATCCTGCGTGCGGCGATCCGCGAAGCCGGGCGCCAGGCGCTGGAACTGCCATACGTGTGGCTGCGGCCGCAGGACGAGGTGCTGGCGCGTGTCGTCCGCGTCGAAGGGGCCGAACTCCTCGAACGGGCGCGCGCCGACGGCGCCAGCGTGCTGCTGCTGACGCCGCACCTCGGCTGCTTCGAGCTGTGCGCGCAGTATTGTTCGATGCACGGTCCGATCACCGTGCTGTTCCGCCAGCCGCGCAAGGCGGCGCTGGGGCCGCTGATGGAGGCGGGGCGCGCGCGCGGCAACGTCAGGGTCGCGCCGGCCGACGTCTCCGGCGTGCGCCGCCTCTTGAAGGCGCTGCGCGGGGGCGAGATGGTCGGCATGCTGCCGGACCAGGCGCCCGGGGAGGGTGAAGGGGTGTGGGCGCCGTTCTTCGGCAAGTTTGCATGGACGATGACGCTCGCGGCGCGCCTGTCCGAAGTGAAGGGCGTGCGCGTGATCATGCTGTGGACCGAACGCCTGCCGCGCGGCGCGGGCTACGTGCTGCGCCTGTCCGAGCCGGCCGAGCCGATCGTCGGTTCGCTCGAGGAGCGTTGCGCGGCGATCAACCGTGCGATCGAGCGCCTGATCCTCGCCTGCCCGCAGCAGTACCTGTGGGGCTACAACCGCTACAAGCGCCCCGCCGGGGTCGAACCGGCGCCGGCTGAAGGGGGGGCGCAATGAGACTCTTCAGCTATCTCGCGGTCGCCTTCTTTTGGCTGTTGCACTGGCTGCCGCTGCCGGTGCTGGCTTTCCTCGGGCAAGGCCTGGGCGAACTGCTGCACCTGTTGGCGCGCCAGCGTCGCCACGTCGTCGACGTCAATCTGCGCCTGTGCTTTCCGGAACTGGACGCCGCGGCGCGCCGGCGTCTCGCGCGCGCGCATTTCCGCGCGCTCGGCCGCAGCCTGCTGGAGCGCGGGCTGTTGTGGTGGGCGAGCGCGGAGCGGCTGAAAGGGATTGTCCGTTTCGAAGGCCTGGAGCACTTGCGCACGCTGGTCGAGGCCGGTACGCCGGTGATGATGCTGTCACCGCATTTCCTCGGCCTCGACATGGGCGGCGCGCGCATCGCGATGGAATTCGACAGCGTGAGCGTCTACGCGCGGCAGAAAAACCCGGTCTTCGACCGTCTGCTCTACCACGGCCGCAGCCGCTTCGGCGATCAGCTGCTGCTGTCGCGTCAGGACGGGGTGCGCGGCACCGTGAAGGCGATGAAGGCGGGGCGGCCGTTCTACTACCTGCCGGACCTCGACTATGGCCGCAAGGAAACGATTTTCGTGCCTTTCTTCGGCGTGCCGGCGGCGACGATCACGGGCGTGTCGCGCCTGTCGCGGCTCGCCCGCGCGGCGGTCGTGCCGTGCGTGACGCGCCAGCTGCCCGGCGGGCGCGGCTACGTCGTCGAACTGGGTGTGCCCCTGCCCGATTTCCCGACCGAGGATGCCGAGGCCGATACCCTGCGCATCAACCAGTGGATCGAGTCGGTGGTGCGCACGATGCCGGAGCAGTATTACTGGGTGCACCGGCGCTTCAAGACGCGCCCGCCGGGCGAGAAGCGGCCCTATTGATCCCTGCCCGGCTGCCGTTCTCGTCGCCTTCACCGACGCGGCCGTCGCTGGACTCCCCCCGCATGCTGCGCGAGAATTCCCCGATTCGGCTCGCGCCGCTTCGAACCTTCTGACCGGAACCTTTCATGCACCTGCGCTTTGCCAAAATGCACGGCCTCGGCAACGACTTCGTCGTCATCGACGCCGTGCGCCAGTACGTCGAACTCACGTCCGAGCGCGTCCGTTTCCTCGCCGACCGCCATTTCGGCGTCGGCTGCGACCAGCTGCTGGTGGTCGAGCCGGCGACGCAGCCCGGCGTGGATTTCCGCTACCGCATCTTCAACGCCGACGGCGGCGAGGTGGAGCAGTGTGGCAACGGCGCGCGCTGCTTCGTGCGCTTCGTGCATGAACAGGGGCTCACCGCGAAGCGCGAGATCCGCGTCGAGACGAAATCCGGAGTGATCGCGCCGCGCCTCGAGGACAGCGGCCTCGTCACCGTCGACATGGGCGTGCCGGTGCTCGAGCCGGCGCGCGTGCCCTTCGTCTCGGATTCGGATGCCGTCGTGCAGCCGCTCGATGTCGCCGGCACGCCGGTCGCGATCACCGCGGTGTCGATGGGCAATCCGCACGCGGTGCAGGTCGTGGCCAACGTCGATGCCGCGCCGGTGGCGACGCAGGGTCCGCTGATCGAGCATCATGGGCGCTTTCCTGCCCGCGTCAATGCGGGTTTCATGCAGGTGGTGGATGAGCACCGCATCCGCCTGCGCGTATACGAGCGTGGCGCCGGCGAGACGCTCGCCTGCGGCACGGGGGCGTGCGCGGCGGTGGTCGCGGGCATCCGGCGCGAGCTGCTGGTGTCGCCGGTACGCGTCGAGACGCGCGGCGGCGAGCTCGCGATCGCCTGGGCGGGGCTCGGCGAGCCGGTGCTGATGACGGGGCCGGCCGTGACGGTATTTGCCGGCGAGCTCGAGCTCGCCTGATCGAGGCGGGCGGTGCCGTGTCATCCACGCGCCGTGCCGATTGCCAACGAACACGCGCGGGCGCGAACCGTCCGCAGGGAGTGGTCTTTCCATGAATGCAGCCGACGTCGCACGCTATCTCAAGGAACATCCGGATTTTCTCGCCGACCACGGCGAACTCTTCACCGAGCTGACCGTTCCGCATCCGCACGGCGGGCAGGCCATCTCGCTCGCCGAGCGCCAGCTGCATGCGCTGCGCGACAAGATCCGGCTTCTCGAAGGCAAACTCTCCGAACTCATCCGTTTCGGCGAGGAGAACGACGAGATCGGCGAGAAGATTCATCGGCTGACGCTGGATCTGCTCGAGGCCGAGGACTACGAAAGCCTGCGTCATGCGCTGTTCGAGAACCTGCGCGACGATTTCGCCGTGCCCAACATCGCGCTGCGTGTCTGGAACTCGGTGCTGACCCGCGAGAGCGAGGATTTCGCGCCGGTCGGCGAGGCCGTGCGCCTCTTCGCCGGCGACATGCGCCATCCTTATTGCGGCGCGCCGGCCAACCTCGAAGTGCTCGAGTGGTTCGGCACCGCCGCGGCGCACGTGCGCTCGGTCGCGCTGGTCCCGCTGCGGCGCGACGCGCAGGTCTTCGGCCTGCTCGCACTCGGCAGCCAGGAGAGCGAGCGCTTCTACCCCGAGATGGGCACGCTCTACGTCTCGCGCATCGGCGACATCGTCGCCGCAGCGCTGCGCCGCCAGCTGGGTTGAGCATGACGGGCCGCGACGCCCCGGCCGTTGTCGCGGATCAGCCGCCGCCCGCGTGGCTGGCGGACTATCTCGGCTATCTCGCGACCCAGCGCCGCGCCGCGGCGTTGACGCTGGAGAACTACCGCCGCGATCTCGAACGCCTGCAGCGGCTCGCCGACGGGCGCCCGCCGCAGGCGCTCACGGGGCACGACATCCGCCGCTTCGTCGCGCGCATGCACGGCGAAGGCCTGGGCGGGCGGTCGATTGCGCGCGTGCTGTCGGCCTGGCGCGGGCTGTTCCGCTGGTTCATCCGCCAGCGCCGGGAGATGGAGGCGAACCCCGCGGAAGGCGTGCGCCCGCCGAAATCGCCGCAGACGCTGCCGAAGGCGCTGTCGCCCGATCAGGCGCAGGCGCTGCTCGACGCCGAGCCCGACGACGGGCTGGAAGTGCGCGATCACGCGATGTTCGAGCTGCTCTATTCCTCCGGACTGCGCCTCGCGGAGCTCGCTGCGCTCGACGTCGGCCCCGCCCTCGACCTCGTCGAGCGGCTGGTGACCGTGCGGGGAAAACGTAACAAGATGCGTACCGTTCCGGTCGGCTCGCAGGCCGTCGCGGCGCTGCAGGCGTGGCTCGCCCAACGCGGCCATTTCGCCGCCGGGGACGAGGCGGCGCTCTTCGTCACGCGCAGCGGCACGCGCATGAGCGCCGGGGCGGTCCGCTCGCGCCTGGCGCGCTGGGCGCAGACGCGCGGGCTGGGCGTCCACGTGCATCCCCACATGCTGCGCCACAGTTTCGCGAGCCACGTGCTGCAGTCGAGCGGGGACCTGCGGGCCGTGCAGGAGCTTCTCGGCCACGCCAGCATCCGTAGCACACAGGTATATACGCATCTCGATTTCCAGCACCTCGCGAAGGTCTACGACGCAGCGCATCCCCGGGCCCGCCGCCGCTGACGACGCTTTCCGCCGCGGCGCGGCGGAAATACCTTTTAAATATTGTTTGCTTGTGCAGTGGTGCCCAAATCGGGTAGCGAAAATCCAGATCGGGAGTCGCGCGTGCGCTATGCTCGAAACGGGCATGACCCGATGAGCCGGGTTGGCCGATCCCAACACGTCTGCCTTACGTCGGTTGGTGGAGACGTCAGGGTCAAGGCAGCCATGAGCCGCATTATTAAAGAAGACAAGGAAGCCATCGGCCCGCACGCCGGAGAGCGCGGGTATGCGGTGGAGGAGGGCGCTTGCGCCAGTCCGCTACGTGCTGCGGCGATCCTGCTTGCGCGCTACCAGGTCCGCAGCCTGAGGCGCCTGTTCGAAGAGTTCGAGCGCGACATCCTGTTGCCGCTGCTGCTCGGCGAAATTGCGCTGCATAACATCGGTGCGCTCGAGAACAACAGCGAGTCTGCACTGGACCTCGACGCCAACGCGCTCGCGTCCATCATGCGTCCGTGCAATGCCTACTCGATCGCCGCTGCGACGGGTCTGCCGCGCGAGACGGTGCGGCGCAAGATCGTGCGCCTGGTCGAGCTCGGCTGGATCGCGCGCCGCGAAAACGGCCATCTGTTCCTGACGCCACGCGCGATCGATCATTTCGGCCGCCTGCTGGGCTCGCGCGATTTGCCCGAACTGCTCGACACCGCCGACCGCATCCGCCGCCGCCTGCAGGAGTAGGGGGCGGTTGCGTCGCCATCGGACGGCGGCGCGTTGGCTGGCGAGGCGGGGCGCGCGGCGATAAACTCACGCGCCTGATTTCCTCCGCGGTCCGCACCATGTCCAAGCTCGTTCTCCATCCCGGCAAGGAGCGTTCGCTCCTGCGCCGCCACCCGTGGGTGTTCGCCGGTTCCGTGGCCCGCCTCGAAGGCCGCGCGCGACCCGGCGATACCGTCGAAGTCGTCGCCGACGACGGCCGTCCGCTCGGGCGCGCCGCGTGGTCGCCGGAGTCGCAGATCCGCGCGCGCATGTGGACCTTCGCGCCCGACGAATCGATCGACCACGCCTTCTTCAAGCGCCGCGTCGCCGAATCGGTCGCCCGCCGCGCGACCCATCCGCTGCTCGCGCACGAGAGCGGCGTGCGCCTGATCCACGGCGAATCCGACGGCCTGCCGGGCGTGATCGCGGATCGCTTCGGCGACGTGGTCGTGGTGCAGCTCACCAGCGCGGGGGCCGACAAGTGGCGCGACGCGATCGTCGCCGGGCTGGTGCAGGCCACCGGCTGCAAGGTGGTGTATGAACGTTCCGACTCCGACGTGCGCAAGCTCGAAGGCCTGGCGCCGACAACGGGGTGCGTGCATGGCGAGCTGCCGCAGGACATCCTGACCATCGTCGAGAACGACGTGCGCATGGAAGTCGACGTCGTCGCCGGGCACAAGACCGGTTTCTACCTCGACCAGCGCGACAACCGCAAGCTGACCGGGCTGCTCGCGAACGGGCGCAGCGTGCTGAACTGTTTCTGCTACACCGGCGGCTTTTCGCTGCAGGCGCTCGCGGGCGGCGCGGCCTCGGTGCTGTCGATCGACTCATCGGGGCCGGCGCTGGATGTCGCGCGCCGCAACGTCGTGCTGAATCCGCAGCTCGATGCGGGGCGCGCCGAGTGGCTGGAGGCCGACGTGTTCGCGGCGCTGCGTGCGCTGAAGGCCGAAGGGCGCCGTTTCGACCTGATCGTGCTCGATCCGCCGAAGTTTGCGCCGTCCGCCGCGCATGTCGACCGCGCCGCGCGCGCGTACAAGGACATCAACCTCTTCGGCTTCCGCCTGCTCAACCCGGGCGGCATCCTGATGACTTACTCGTGCTCGGGCGGCATCGGGCTGGAACTCTTCCAGAAGATCGTCGCCGGCGCGGCGAGCGATGCGGGTGTCGATGCGCGCATCCTGCACCGGCTGTCCGCGGCAGCGGATCACCCGGTCGGTCTGGCGGTGCCGGAGGGCGAATACCTGAAGGGGCTGGCGGTTCAGATCGGCTGAGGACGCCTCGTGGGGCGGGGTGAAATCCGCCCTACTGCGGAGCGACGGCGTTGTCCGGTGCGCGCCAGTCCGGGTTCGGCCCGCGCTCGCCGAGCGTGAAGGCGGCGCCGACGAGGCCCAGCGCGAGCAGGATCAGCAGGAAGTAGCGGAGCTGCCAGCCGGGAGATGGCGTGCCGCGAACGCCGCGCGCCGCGCGCGCGATCACCATCGCGCCGAGGCCGGCGATCGTCAGCAGGCCGGCGCCCAGCAGTTGCGACGACAGGCCGCCGAGCCGGACCCCCTGCGCGGGATCGAAGCGGTCGGGCCAGAAGAAGGCCGGGCCCCCCAGCAGCCAGGCGCCGCCGAGCAGGCACAGCACCATCGTGAAGGCGACGAAGGCGCGCATGGGTGCGGGGTCAGGCGCCGAACAGATCGTCGCCGCGCCCCGGGTGGGCGAGGCCGAAATGCTCCCAGATCGCCGCGGTGGCGATGCGCCCGCGGGGCGTGCGCTGCAGGTAGCCCTGCTGGATGAGGTAGGGTTCGAGCACGTCCTCGATGGTGTCGGACGACTCGCCGATCGCCGCGGCGAGGTTGTCGAGGCCGACCGGGCCTCCGGCGAATTTTTCCAGCATCGCGCCGAGCAGCTTCCGGTCCATCAGGTCGAGGCCGAGGTGGTCGACGTCGAGCATGCGCAGCGCGGCGTCCGCGACCTTGGCGGTGATGTCGCCGCCGGCCTTCACCTGCGCGTAGTCGCGCACGCGGCGCAGCAGGCGGTTGGCGATGCGCGGGGTGCCGCGCGAGCGGCGGGCGATCTCGAAGGCGCCGTCGTCGTCGATCGTGACGTCCAGCAGGCGCGCCGAGCGGCCGACGATGAAGGCGAGCTCCTCCGGCGTGTAGAACTCCAGCCGCGCGACGATGCCGAAGCGGTCGCGCAGCGGGTTCGTCAGCATCCCCGCACGCGTCGTCGCGCCGACCAGCGTGAAGGGCGGCAGATCCAGCTTCACCGAGCGCGCCGCGGGCCCTTCGCCGATCATGATGTCGATCTGGAAATCTTCCAGCGCCGGGTACAGGATCTCCTCGACGACCGGCGACAGGCGGTGGATCTCGTCGATGAAGAGCACGTCGTGCGGTTCGAGGTTGGTCAGCAGCGCGGCGAGGTCGCCGGCGCGCTCGAGCACCGGCCCCGAGGTCTGGCGGAGATTCACGCCCATCTCGGTGGCGACGATGTGCGCGAGCGTGGTCTTTCCCAGGCCCGGCGGGCCGAACAGCAGCACGTGGTCGAGCGCTTCGCTGCGCTGGCGTGCCGCGGCGATGAAGATCTCCAGTTGTTCGCGGATCTTCGCCTGGCCGACGTATTCGGCGAGCCGCTTCGGGCGCAGCGCGCGCTCGACGGCGTCCTCCTGGCGGTCGGCGGGCTGCGCGGAGATCAGGCGCGGGGCCTGCAGCTTGTCGGTTTCGATCATGGCGGGAGTTTAGCGCAGCGCGAGGCGGCGTTTCAGCCCTTCGACAGGCTCTTCAGCGCGAGGCGGATGCCGTCCGACACGCCGCTGTCCTCCGGCACCGCCTTCATCGCGCCGAGCGCTTCCTTCTCGTTGTAGCCGAGCGCGAGCAGGGCGTTGAGGATGTCGCTGCGCGCGTCCGGTGCCGCCACGACGACGCCCGGCGAGACCGTCGCCCCCAGCGTCGGCAGCGCCTTGCCGAGCTTGTCGCGTAATTCCAGCAGCAGGCGCTCGGCGGTCTTCTTGCCGATGCCGGGAATCTTCACGAGGCGGCCGGCCTCCTGCAGCGCGACGGCCTGCGCGAGGTCGGTGACCGACAGGCCGGACAGCACCGCGAGCGCCGTGCGTGCGCCGATGCCGGACACCTTCAGCAGCTGGCGGAAGGCCGCGCGCTCGTCGGCGCTGGCAAAGCCATACAGGAAGTGGCCGTCCTCGCGCACCGCGAGGTGCGTGAACAGTGACACCGGCTGGCCGGTCGCCGGCAAGCCGTAGAAAGTGCTCATCGGCACATCGATCTCGTAGCCGACGCCCTGCACGTCGACGACGATCTGGGGGGGATTCTTTTCCAGCAGGTTGCCGGCGATGCGTCCGATCATGTGTTCAGGTCCGAAGATTGGGTCAGGCGTGGCGTGCAAACGCGAGCGTTGCAGCGAGCACGAGGCCGTGCAGGTTCGCCGCGGCGATCGTCAGCTTGATCGCGGGCCGCAGTTCGGCCGGCTCATCGGCGTGCTCGCGCAGCTGGCGCGCCGCATGGAAGGACAGCACCAGCGTCAGCGCCGCCGCCGCGCAGGCCTGCGGCAGGTTGTAGCGCCCGACCTGCAGCACGAGCCAGCCGTAGGCCGCGAGCGCGATTGCGAAATAGCCCCATTTCGCGGTGTCCGCGCCGAGGCGCACGACCAGCGTGCGCTTGCCGGCAGCCTCGTCGCCCGCGCGGTCGGGAAACTGGTTGATGAACAGCAGGTTCGCGACCAGCAGCGCGAACGAGACGCCCGCCGCGACCGGTGTCCACGCGAAGGTGCCGCGCTGCACGAAATCCGCCCCGACGACGACCAGCAGCCACGCGCCAGCGATCGCGAGTTCGCCCAGCCCGCGGCTCGCGAGTTTCAGGGGCGGCGCCGAGTAGGCCCAGCCGAGGACCAGCCCCGCGAGCCCGATCGCGAGCAGGCCGCTCCCGGAACCGTAGGCGAGCCACAGTCCCGCGGGCACGACCAGACCGAAGAGTGCATAGGCGAAGCGCGCGGTCTGGCCGGTCGTCAGGACGCCGTTCTGGATGAAGCGGCTGCCGCCGGTGAAGGGGTAGAGCCGGTCCGCGTTCGCATCGTCGGCGCCGCTCAGCGCGTCGTGGTAGTCGTTGAGCACGTTCGCGCCGGCATGCGCGAGCAGCGCGAACAGCACCGTCACGGCCGCGCGCAACGCATCGAGCGCGACGCCGTCCGCACGGGCCGCGGCCAGCCCGATCAGGCAGCCGACCAGCGTGACGGAGAGGAAGGCGGGCCGCGTCGCCGCGAAATAGCGCAGCGGCGCGCTGCCGAAACGCTGCTTTGTCGGCTCCGCGCCGCGGGATGTCGCGCGGGCCGTCACAGCAGCACGATGTCGAACTGTTCCTGCGAGTAGCTCGCTTCCGGGTGCAGCGAGATCTTCTTGCCGATGAAGTCCGACAGCATCGCGAGCGATTGCGATTCCTCGTCGAGGAAGAGGTCGATGACGTTGGGCGCGGCGAGCACGCGGAATTCGCGCGCGTTGAACTGGCGTGCCTCGCGCAGCAGCTCGCGCAGGATCTCGTAGCACACCGTGCGCGCGGTCTTCACTTCGCCGCGGCCGCCGCAGGTGGGGCAGGGCTCGCACAGCAGGTGGGCGAGCGATTCGCGCGTGCGCTTGCGGGTCATCTCGACGAGGCCCAGCGCGGTGAAGCCGTTCACCGTCATCTTCGTGTGGTCGCGCGCGAGCGCCTTGCGGAACTCGTCGAGCACCATGTCGCGGTGCTCGGGGTTTTCCATGTCGATGAAGTCGATGATGATGATGCCGCCGAGGTTGCGCAGGCGCAGCTGGCGCGCGATCGTCTGCGCGGCCTCGAGGTTGGTCTTGAAGATCGTGTCGTCGAAGTTGCGCGCGCCGACGAAGCCGCCGGTGTTCACGTCGACGGTGGTCATCGCCTCGGTCTGGTCGATGATCAGGTAGCCGCCCGACTTCAGGCTCACGCGCCGCGCGAGCGCTTTCTGGATTTCTTCCTCGACGCTGTGCAGGTCGAAGAGCGGGCGCTCGCCGCCGTAGTGTTCGAGCAGCGGCAGGACCTTGGGGCTGTATTCGGACGCGAAGGCGGTGAGCTTCTGGAAGTTCTCGCGCGAGTCGATGAGGATGCGCGTGGTGTCGTCGTTGACGAGGTCGCGCAGCACGCGCTGGCCCAGGCCGAGGTCCTCGTACAGCACCGCGGGCGGGACGCGGCCGGTGGCGCTGTTGCGGATCTCGCCCCACAGCTTCCTCAGGTAGGCGATGTCGGCGGCGAGCTCCTCGTCCGAGGCCGACTCCGCCATCGTGCGCACGATGAAGCCGCCGGCTTCGTCCTCGGGCACGAGGCGCGTGAGCCGCTCGCGCAGCGCCTCGCGCTCGGCCTCGTCCTCGATGCGCTGAGAGATGCCGATATGCTTTTCCTGGGGCAGGTACACGAGCAGCCGCCCGGCGATGCTGATCTGCGTCGACAGGCGCGCGCCCTTCGTGCCGATCGGGTCCTTCAGCACCTGCACGGTGAGGTTCTGGCCTTCGGCGAGGATGCGCTCGATCGGCTTGCCGGTGTCGCCGTTGTGGCGGTCGCTCCAGATGTCGGCGACGTGCAGGAAGGCGGTGCGCTCGAGGCCGATGTCGATGAACGCCGACTGCATGCCCGGCAGCACGCGCACGACCCGCCCGAGGTAGATGTTGCCGACGATGCCGCGGCTGGCGGTGCGCTCGACGTGCAGTTCCTGCACGACACCCTGTTCGACGATCGCGACCCGCGTCTCCTGCGGTGTGAAGTTGATGAGGAATTCGATGCTCATGGACTGACTGCCAATGGGAAATGCGCAAGCGCAGACGTGAGGCACCGATTGCGCATTGCCCATCGAGGGCGCGGCCCGACGCCCGGGGGCGGGAGCCGCCCGAGCTTACAGCGGATAGCCGAAGGCGTCGAGCAGCTGTGCGGTCTCGAACAGCGGCAGCCCCATGATTCCGGTGTAGCTGCCACGGATCTCCTCGATGAAGATCGCCGCGCGCCCCTGGATGCCGTAGGCGCCGGCCTTGTCCATCGGCTCTCCGGTGGCGATGTAGTGGCGGATCTCGAGGTCGGTGAGCGCGCGAAAGCGCACGTCGCTGGTGCTGATGCGGCTGCGGGTCTGCGTGCCGTCGCTGATGGCCACCGCGGTCAGCACGCGATGCGTGCGTCCCGACAGGCGGCGCAGGATCGCGGCGGCATCGGCCGCGTCGGCCGGCTTGCCGATGATCTCGCCATCGAGCGCTATCGTCGTGTCCGCCGACAGCACCGGGTAGAGCGGCAGGGTGCGCCACTGCAGGCGCCGCCAGCCGGCTTCGGCCTTGACGAGGGCGATGCGCTCGACATAGTGCTCGACCTCCTCGCCCGGCAGCGGCGTCTCGTCGACGTCCGCATCCGCGCCGCGTTCGCCGCCGCGAAACACCAGCAGATCGAAGGGCACGCCGATCTGGCGCAACAGTTCGCGCCGGCGCGGGCTGCGCGAGGCGAGGTAGATTCGGGCTTGGAGACTGGACATGAGTGCCGGAAAATCAGGGGCGGGGCGCCGCAATTGTTATGCCGGATTCTACCCTCCAATGCCCCGCAGGCGATTGCCGCGCAAGCCGCGCCGCGGTCATGCCTTACTCGCGGTGGTAGGGGTGGTTCTTCAGTACCGTCCAGGCGCGGTACAGGGCCTCGGCCAGCAGGGGGCGCACCAGCGCGTGCGGGAGGGTGAGGCTCGACAGGCGCAGACGTTCATGAGCGCCGGCCTTGAGCGCCGGCGCCAGCCCGTCGGGGCCACCGACGATCAGCGCGACGTCGGCCCCGTCCGCCTGCCAGGCTTCGAGCCGGCGCGCGAGCTCGACGGTCGTGAGGTCGGCGCCGCGCTCGTCGAGGATCACGCGGCGGCAGCGCGGCGGCAGCGCCGCTTCGATGCGCGCCGCCTCGGCCGTCATCATCGCCTCGACGGTCTTGCCGGTGGTACGCGGTTCGGCCTTCACCTCGACGAGTTGCAGCGGCAGCTCGCGCGGCATGCGGCGCGCGAATTCGTCGAAGCCGGCCTCGACCCACGCGGGCATGCGGGTGCCGACGGCGACGATCGAGAGCTTCACGGGAGGTGGGGGCGGGTTTGCAGCCGGCCGATGGCCGGCGGCAGCGCAGGCGTCATTGTGCCGCGACGCGCGCGGCCGCGCGGCCGCGCCGCAGGGTCGAGGGGGCGGCCCACAGTTCTTCGAGGTTGTAGTAGCTGCGGATCGCCGGCTGCATGATGTGCACGACGATGTCGCCGAGGTCCACCAGCACCCATTCCCCGGTCTCTTCGCCTTCCACGCTGACGACAGGGGCGCCCGCCTCGCGAACCTTGTCATGCACGTTGCGCGCCAGCGCCCGCGTCTGGCGGTTGGAATCGCCGGTGGCGATGATGATGCGGTCGAACAGCGAAGTCAGCTTGGTGGTGTCGATGACTTCGATGTCCTTGGCCTTGATGTCTTCGAGGGCGGCAACGACGGTTTCTTCGAGTGTGCAGGTGTCCATCAGGTTTTGCGGTAGAGGTGGTGCACCCCAATATAGTCGAGAACCGGATCGGGCAGCAAATAGCGGGCGCTGTGCCCGCCGCGGATGAGGTCGCGGATCAGCGATGCGGAAATCGCCAGCGGCGTCATGTCGAAGGGGACGACCCGTCCGGCAGGGCTCTCGTGCAGGATGGCCGGGTGGGTGTCAATCCGACTCGCGCAGGCGGCGTCGAGTTCCGGCGACAGGGTGCCCGGCCAGCGCCGGCCGTGCGGTGCGAAGCCGGGGCGGTTGGCGACGGCGATGTGGGCGAGGGCGAAGAGGTCCTGCCAGCGATGCCAGCCGGGCAGGCCGTTGAACGCGTCGGCGCCGAGGATGAGCACGAGCGGGCGGTCGGGTCCGTGCTGCGCGCGCAGGCGTTCCAGCGTCAGCACGGTGTAGCTCTTGTTGGGCGCGAACACCTCGCCGGTGTCGACGACGAGCCCGGGATTGCCGGCGCTCGCGAGCCGCACCATCTCCAGCCGGTCGACGGCCGGGGACTGCGGCGCGCCGCGGTGCGGGGGCCGGCCGGCGGGGATCAGCGCGACCTGCGCGAGGTTGAGCGCCTCGCGTGCTTCCTCGGCGAGGCGCAGGTGGCCGAAATGGATCGGGTCGAAGGTGCCGCCCAGCAGGCCCAGCGCACCCCGGTCAGGGTTGTTCGAAGGCATTCCCGGGTTCGCCGAAGATGTCGCGCGCGTTGGCGTAGAAGCTGGCGAAGACGATGGGGATGAGCAGCAGCGGCAGCGGCACCGACAGCAGGGTCGCGAGCATCGGCGACGCCATGCCGACGAGGCCGAGCAGGATGCCGGGCAGGACCGCGCCGAACAGGGCCAGCGCGATCGAGTAGGTAAGGAAGGGGCGCCAGTTGCGCAGGCACGCGTAGAAACTGAAGAACATTGCCTTGGGAGCCGAGAGCTTCCACCAGCCGGCGAGCAGCGGCGCGAACCAGTAGGCCATCATGACCGGTGTCGACAGCGTGATCGCGATCAGCAGTGCAACGGTGAAGCCGGTGCTGGTCGCGGCCTCGGCTTCGATCTTGCCGCCGCTGGTCATCACCTTGAGCAGCGTGCCGCCGTCGGCGAGGGAGGTGAGCAGCAGCACCAGCAGGCTGCCGGCAAGGTAGATCAGGCCGATCGTCACCAGCGCGGGGAGGTTCTGCTGGAAGCCGGAGAACAGCACGTCCGGCCCCGCCTTGCGCCCCTTGTCGATCGCCTGGCAGGTGTTGAGCACGCCCAGCGACAGGATCGGCATCAGCAGCGAGGCGATGACCTGGCCGAGGAACGGGACCACGGAGACGAGGATCAGCAGCAGCAGGTAGCCGAAGGACGCGAAGGTGAGCAGCGCCGGGTTGCGCCGCCAGATCTGCAGGCCTTCGCCGAGCCAGGCGAAGCCGCGCCCGGACGGGAGTTGTCGTGCTTGCATGCGCCTACTCGTCGGCGGTGTCGATGGGGGCGAGCAGGGCCGGGGCCGGCTGCGGGCGATCGGGCGCGAAGGTGTCCTGCCACGCGGCGTGCAGGGCACCGGCCAGCACCGGGACCAGGGCCAGCATGCCGAGCCCGGCCGGCAGCATCGCGATCCACACCAGCACGTAGAGGATGAAACCCAGCACGATGAAGCTGGTGAGGTTGCCAAGGCAGGCGCGCGCCGAGAGCTTCATCGCGTCGAGCGGCGAGACGCCCTGCAGCATCACGAGGGCCGGCGCGAACCACAGCGCCATCAGCAGCAGCACCCACAACACCGTGAACACCGCGACGGCAAGCATCACCCCGCCCGCCGCGAGGCTCATGCCGGCGAAGGCGCCGACCAGCATGCCGGTCAGCGCCGCGCTGCTGCCGACGGCGGCGGCGATCAGGGCCGCGAGCAGGGCGCCCAGCAGGTGGAAGCCGCCGATCATCAGGAGATTGCCGGCATGGCGGCGCACGCCGTCGAAGAGGTGGTCGATGCGCAGCGGCTCGCCCTGCGCCAGCGCATGGGCTCCGGAGAGCATGCCGGCGACGAGCACCGGGAAGGCGAGCGGTGCGAGCGCCCAGCCGAGGAAGGGCACGAGGCCCAGGGCGCTGAGGGCGACGATCAGCACGAGGGTCTGGGCGACCCAGATGCCGGGGCTGGCGGTGAAGGTCTTCCAGCCCGCGGCGATCCATTTCAGCGTGTCGGCCGGCGTGACATGGCCCGGCGGCGGCAGCGGATGGCGGCGGTGCGGGGCACCGTGTCCCGCCGGGTCGGCGGAATGGTGCGCGGAGTGAGTGGAGTGGGCTTCGTTCATCGTTCAGAGCGGCAGGGAAGGCGCTGCCGCAATGCGCAGGCGCAGGATGTCGCGGTATTCGGCGGGCGGCTTCACGAGCACCATCTCGCCCGGTTTGGGCAGGTGAAAGTCTTCGGCGCGTGACAGCCAGAAGCGCAGTGCGGCCGCGCGCAGCATCGCCGGCCAGCTCGCGCGCTCGGCGCCGGTGAAGGGGCGTTCGGCATGGTAGGCGTCGAGCAGCGCCGCGCTGCGCTGCGGGTCCAGTTCGCCGTCGGCGCTCGTGCACCAGTCGTTCACGGTGACGGCGACGTCGAAGAGCAGCGCATCGTGGCCGGCGAAGTAGAAGTCGATCACGCCGCCGACGTGGTCGCCGTCCCACAGTACGTTGTCGCGGAAGAGGTCGGCGTGGATCACGCCCTGCGGCAGGCTCGCGTAGTCCACGGCAGCCTGGAAGGCGAGCTCGGCGTCGAGCAGGGCCTGTTCGTCGGCGGGCAGGAAGGGGCGCACGCGGGCGGCGGCGGCCGTGCGCCATGCCGCGCCGCGCGGGTTGTCCTGCCTGCGGCCGTAGGACAGGCCGGCGAGGTGCAGGCCCGCGAGCATCGCGCCGACGCGCGCGCAATGCTGCATGCCCGGCGCCATCTCGGACTTGCCCGACAGGCGCATCACCAGCGCGGCGGGCCGCTCGCTGAGCGTGCCGAGATATTCGTTGTCGCGGTTGGCGATCGGTGCGGGCACCGGCAGGCCGTGGCGCGCGAGATGCGCCATCAGGTGCAGGTAGAAGGGCAGCTCGGCGCGCGGAATCGCCTCGAACAGCGTCAGCACGTAGCGGCCGAGCGTGGTCGTGACGAAGAAATTGCTGTTCTGGACGCCGGCCGAGATGCCCTGCAGCTCGACGAGGCGGCCAATGGCATAGTGGCCGAGCCAGCGGGACAGCGTCTCGGGGGCAACGGCGGTGAAAACGGACATGTGAGGATGAGCGGTGAGTCAGTGGCCCGCAGGCCGGAAGGGCATTACCAGGACTTGATCACCCACATCGGCACGGAGAGCGACGGCAGCACGTCCTGGCGCGACATGACGCCGTTGCCCTCGTTGTCGATGAGGTAGTAGGGCACGCCGTGCGGGGGCGTGACCTTGATCATGTAGAGCTTGCCGCGGATGCGGTACTCCTGCACCGTGTCCTGGCCGCGCTTGACGATCGTGACTTCCGGGTCCATCGACGGATCGCCGGCCGGCATCGGCGGCGGTTCGGGAATCGGTTCGAGCTTGGGGGGCTGCTGGGCCGCAACCGGGGTTGCGATGGCCATCAGCAGCACGATGAGATTTCGGCGCATGGTGCTCTCCTTATATGCGCGGATTCTAGCAGACCCGCGCCGTGCGTCCGTCATCACAGGTTGAGCAGCAGTTCGTGTTCCTCGGGCAGCGGCAGGAAGCCGCGGTGCTCGTAGTGCTTGAAGATCGCCTCGACGACTTCCTCGGGGGTGTCGATGACCTGGATCAGGTCGAGGTCCTCCGGGTTGATCATGCGTTCGGCGACGAGGCGGTCGCGGAACCAGTCGATCATGCCTTTCCAGAACGGCCCGTGCACGAGGATGATCGGGATCTTGCGGCCCTTGCCGGTCTGGATCAGCGTGAGCGCTTCCATCAGCTCGTCGAGCGTGCCGAAGCCGCCCGGCATCACGACGTAGGCCGAGGCGAAGCGCACGAACATGAACTTGCGCGCGAAGAAGTGCTGGAAGGTCTGCGAGATGTCCTGGTAGGGGTTGGAGCTCTGCTCCATCGGCAGCTGGATGTTGAGGCCGATCGACGGACTCTTGCCGAAGTAGGCGCCCTTGTTCGCGGCTTCCATGATGCCCGGGCCGCCGCCCGAGATCACCGAGAAGCCGGCGTCGGAGAGCAGGCGGCTGATGCGCTCGGCGAGGAGGTAGTACATGTGGTCGGGCGGGATGCGCGCGCTGCCGAAGATCGACACCGCCGGCCGGATCGCGTTGAGCCGTTCGGTCGCCTCGACGAACTCTGCCATAATTCCGAAGATGCGCCACGATTCGCGCGCATTGAAGCGCGGCGCGGTGCTGCTCGGGGCGCTGGGGGGGATTTTCTCTTTCGCGGCCATGTTGTTCTCGTCTTGTCGTTCTGCCGGTCCGTGCGCCGGCGTCTTCTGATTCCGGGCGGCGCCCGGATCCCGCAAGGAAATCTGCCTGATGCCCGTCCTGTTGCTCGTCGATGGTTCCAGCTATCTGTATCGCGCCTTCCATGCGCTGCCGGATCTCCGCACGTCGCAGGGCGAGCCGACCGGGGCGATTCGGGGTGTGTTGTCGATGCTACGTCGGCTCGAAAGCGACTACAAGGCCGAATTCCGTGCCTGCGTGTTCGACGCCAAGGGCAAGACCTTCCGCGACGACCTGTACCCGGAATACAAGTCGCACCGCCCGCCGATGCCCGACGACCTGCGCGCGCAGATCGAACCGCTGCACGCGGCGGTGCAGGCGGAAGGCTGGCCGCTGCTGGCGATCGAGGGGGTCGAGGCCGACGACGTGATCGGCACGCTCACGCGCCAGGCCCAGGAGCGTGGCTGGGAGGTCGTGATCTCGACCGGCGACAAGGACCTGACCCAGCTCGTGCGCCCTGGCGTGAAGTGGGTGAACACGATGAGCGAGGAGGTGCTCGACGAGGCCGGCGTGACGGAGAAATTCGGCGTGCCGCCCGAGCGCATCGTCGATTATCTCGCGCTGGTCGGTGATGCCGTCGACAATGTGCCGGGCGTCGAGAAGTGCGGGCCGAAGACGGCGGTGAAGTGGCTCACCGAGTACGGCACGCTCGACAACCTCGTCGCGAACGCCGACAAGGTGGGTGGCAAGGTGGGCGAGAACCTGCGCAAGCATCTCGATTTCCTGCCGCTGGGGAAGAAGCTCGTGACGGTAGTGACCGACGTCGCGCTGCCGCTGGCGCTCGACGCGCTGCCCGCGCGCGGGGACGACAAGGCGGCGCTACGCGCGCTGTACGAGCGCTTCGAGTTCCGCGGCTGGCTCAAGGATCTGGACGGGCCGGCGTCGGTGCGCAATGCTGGGGGTAGCGCCCGGTCGGCGAACGCCGTTGCGCCGGAGGCATCGGGCGCGGTCGCCGTCGTGACGGAGGACCCGCCCGCGGCGCCGGGCGCGCATCGCGGCGGCTACGTGACGATCCTCGACCGGGCGACGTTCGACGCCTGGCTGGCGAAACTCGAGGCCGCGGTGCTCGTCGCGTTCGACACCGAGACGACCAGCCTCGACCCGATGGCGGCGCAGCTCGTGGGCATGTCCTTCGCGACCGTCGCGGGCGAGGCGGCCTACCTGCCGCTGGCGCACCGCGGACCCGACGTGCCGGCGCAGCTGCCGCTCGCCGAGGTGCTCGCGCGCCTCAAGCCGTGGCTCGAATCGGACGCCCATGCCAAGCTCGGCCAGAACCTCAAGTACGACGCGCACGTGCTCGCCAATCACGGCATCCGTCTCGCCGGTATCGCGCACGACACGCTGCTGCAGTCCTACGTGCTGGAAAGCGACAAGTCGCACGACATGGATTCGCTGGCGAAGCGCCATCTGGGCCTGACGACGATTCCCTACACCGACGTGTGCGGCAAGGGCGCGAAACAGATCGGCTTCGACGAGGTCGCGCTCGAGCGTGCGAGCGAATACGCGGCCGAGGACGCCGACATCACGCTGCGCCTGCACGAGACGCTGTGGCCGCAGCTCGAGGCGGTGCCGGCACTGGCCGCGTTGTACCGCGACATCGAGATGCCGGCGATGCAGGTGCTGTTCGACATGGAACGCACCGGCGTGCTGATCGACGACTTCCTGCTCGCGCAGCAGAGCGAGGAGCTCGGGCGGCGCCTGATGGCGCTGGAGCGCGAGGCGCACGAGCTCGCCGGGCAGCCCTTCAACCTCGCCTCGCCCAAGCAGCTCGGCGAGATCCTGTTCGGCAAGCTGGGCCTGCCGGTCGTCAAGAAGACTGCGACCGGCCAGCCCTCCACCGACGAGGAGGTGCTCGTCCAGCTCTCCGACGACTACCCGCTGCCCAAGCTGCTGCTCGAACACCGCGGCTTCGCGAAGCTCAAGAGCACCTACGCGGACAAGCTGCCGCGCATGGTCAACCCGAAGACCGGGCGCGTGCACACGAGCTTCTCGCAGGCGGTCGCGGTCACCGGGCGGCTGGCGAGCTCGGAGCCGAACCTGCAGAACATCCCGATCCGCACCGCCGAAGGGCGGCGCATCCGCGCGGCCTTCATCGCGCCGCGCGACCACGTGATCGTGTCGGCCGACTATTCGCAGATCGAGCTGCGCATCATGGCGCACCTGTCGGGCGACGCGCGCCTGCTGGAAGCCTTCGCGCACGGCGAGGACGTGCATCGCGCGACCGCCTCGGAAGTGTTCGGCGTCACGCCGGCGGAAGTCACCAGCGAGCAGCGCCGCTATTCGAAGGTCATCAATTTCGGCCTCATCTACGGCATGAGCGCGCACGGGCTGGCGAAGAACCTCGGCATCGACCGCGCCGCCGCGCAGGGCTGGATCGACCGCTATTTCGCGCGTTATCCGGGCGTCGCCGACTACATGGAGCGCATCAAGGGCGAGGCCAAGGCGAAGGGTTACGTCGAGACGGTGTTCGGGCGCCGGCTGTATCTGCCCGACATCCGCGCGCAGCAGGTGGGGCGCCGCCAGGGGGCCGAGCGCGCGGCGATCAATGCGCCGATGCAGGGTACGGCGGCGGATCTCATCAAGAAGGCGATGATCGCGGTGCACGGCTGGCTCGGGGCGTCGGGGCTCAGGTCGCGCCTGATCCTGCAGGTGCATGACGAACTGGTGCTGGAAGTGCCGCGCGACGAGCTCGAGCTGATGCGCCGCGAACTGCCCGCGCGAATGGGCGGCGTGGCCGAGCTCGCGGTGCCACTGCTGGTCGAGGTCGGGGCGGGGAACAACTGGGATGAAGCGCACTGAGGGGCGCTGAGGACCGGCTATTAGTCCGGCAACCAACTACCGTTCGGGCTGGGCTTGTCGAAGCCCTGCCAATGCTCTTCGACAGGCTCAGGGCGAACGGTTGTATTTGGTTGCCGGGTGACTGAACAACCGGGATTCTTCTTTGGCGTTCACTGTTCTCGGCCTTTCCGGCAGCCGGGCCTGCGACCCGGCGGCGGCCTTGTACGTCGACGGGCAGCTCGTCGCGGCGGCCGAGGAGGAGCGCTTCGTGCGCGAGCGGCATGCGCCGGGCAGGATGCCGAGAGAGGCGGCGAGTTTCTGCCTGGCGTCGGCGGGGATTGCGCCGGACGAGGTTGATGTCGTCGCGGTGGCGCTAGCGTCGGATGGCGAATCCGCTACGGATCGGGCCCGGGTCGAAGCCTTTCTCGGCGACTTGGATTTCGATGCTGCGCGCACGCCGATCGAGCCGGTCGACTACCTCGATTCGCACGCCGCGAGTGCCTATTACTGCTCGGGCTTTGCCGAGCACACGGCGATCCTGTGTCTCACCGGGTCCGGCAGTCTTCTCGGTTACGGTGAGAGCGGGCGGATTCACCGCCTCCGCGAATCCGCCTATCCGCACTCGCTTTGGGCGCTGTACGGCGCTCTGACCGAATATCTGGGGTTCGAGATGGGGGACGGCGAATACAAGCTGATGGGGATGGCGCCCTACGGCGATCCGCGTCGCTTCGACCTGTCGCGGCTTGCGTGTTTCGAGGACGGCGAGCTCGTCATCGACACGTCGTACGTGAACGTGGCCGCCGGCCAGCGCTACATGGAAGACGGGCGGAGTTATTCGTTCTCGCGGCGGCTGGTTGACTGGCTCGGGCCGCCTCGGCGGGGCGATGCCGCTGACGAGCCCTACGTGCATTACGCGGCGGCGATGCAGGCGTTTTTCGAGGCGCTCGCGCTGCAGATGATCGACCATGACCTCGGCGACATGCTTCGCGAGACTGGGCGGATCGCGTTCGCGGGCGCGGGAGCGCTCAACGTCAAGCTCAACCAGCGCATCGTCGCGCGCGGCGATGTGCGCGAGCTCTTTGTGCAACCGGCCGCGGGGGATGCGGGGACGGCGCTCGGGGCTGCGGCGGCGGTATCGGCGAAGCGCGGCGTCGTGATCGAGTGCATGGAGCATGTCTATCTGGGGCCGCGGCATACGAACGAGGACGTAATCGCGGCGTGCGAGGCATATCCCGTCCTCCCGCGCTGGCATGTGCTAGACGACGTGCCCCGTCGTATCGCCCGATTGCTCGCCGATGGGCATCCGGTCGCGTGGTTCCAGGGGCGGATGGAGTTCGGGCCGCGGGCCTTGGGTGCGCGTTCGATCCTCGGCTGTCCGAGTGTCGCGGGTGTGGCCGACCGCATCAACGAGCAGATCAAGTTCCGCGAACGCTGGCGGCCGTTCGGCCCGGCGATGCTCGATCGGGTTGCCCCGCAAATGCTTGCGGGTTCGCATCCCGCGCCTTTCATGACGCTGACCTTCGACGTCGCCGATTCGTGGAAGGTGCGGGTGCCGGAAGTCGTGCACGAGGACGGCACGGCGCGCGCGCAAGTCGTGCGGCGCGAGCAGCATCCTCGGTATTACGCGCTGATCGAAGAACTTGAAAGGCTCACCGGCAACGGGGTTGTGCTGAACACCTCGCTGAACCGTCGTGGCGAGCCGATCGTCTGTTCGCCGCGAGACGCGCTCGATATGTTCTTCGCCTCTGACCTGCAGTACCTGGTGATGGAGGACGTGCTGGTCGAGAAGGGCTGAAGCTTCAGGTCGATGGCACGAATTCCGCGCGCCGGATCGGTGGCTGCTTCGGCGTGTTCTTGAGGTGCATCTTCCACAGTACACCGACCAAGCTGTCGCCGTAGGAGACCGCCTTGCGCGGCAGTGTCAGCGGGTCGTCGGCGACGGTCGCGGGCGCGCGCAGGCAGGTCGTCGCGCACGCGTAGCCCGCTTCGGCGACGGCCTCGACGGCGCGGATGTCGTGGCTGCCGTAGGGATAGCAGAAGTGCGGCACGGCTTCGCCCAGCAGGTCTTCGAGCATCGCTTTGCAGTCGGTGACTTCGCGGCGGATCGTCGCGGTGTCCTGCTCGGCGAGCTTCACGTGGTTCACCGAGTGGCCGCCGAAGCCGCAGCCTTCGCGGCGCAGCTGGCGGATGCGCTCGGCGCTCATCAGCGGCGGGGTGTCGCGGCCGTCGCGGGCGAACCATTCCGAGGGCTTGCCGATGAGTCCCGCGATCAGATAGACCATCGCCGGAAACTGGTAGCGCTGCAGGATCGGCCACGCGTGCTCGTAGAAGTTTTCATAGCCGTCGTCGAAGGTCAGTGCGACCGCGCGCTCGGGGATCGCCATTTCGCCCTGCACGCACGCGAGCACCTCGTCCATCGACAGCACGCGATAGCCGAAGCGGGCGAGCCAAGCCATCTGCGCGGCGAAGCGGTCGACGCGGCAGTAGGTCGAGCGGTGCGCCTGCATCGGCGCGAAATTGCCGATCTGGTGGTACATCAGGATGTTGATGCCGTGGCTCATGGCGGGGGCGGGCGGAGACTCAGGGCGCATTGTCGCACGATGCCGCGGCGTCAGCCGCCGGCGAGGCGCGCGTAGAGTGCCTGGTAGCGCGCGAGGATCGCGGCTTCGCCGAAGTCGTCGATGACGCGGCGCACGCCCTGCGCGACGAAGGCGGTCTGCAGCGCGGCGTCGGCGAGCAGCCCTTCGATGCCGGCGGCGAGCGCGGCTGGATCGTCGCACGGCACGATCCAGCTGTCCTCGCCGTGATGGGCGATCTCGCGGGCGCCGCGGAAGGCGGTCGCGACGAGCGGCTTGCGGTAGGCCCAGGCTTCGAGCACGACGTTGCCGAGCGTCTCCTCGTCGCGCGACGGGAAAACGACGGCGTCGGCGAGGTGGAACCACTGGGCGGGCTCATGCTGCCAGCCCGCCCACACGATGCGGTCCATGATGCCGAGCTCGCGCGCCTGCGTTTCGAGCGCTTCGCGCAGCGGGCCGTCGCCGAGCAGGATCAACCGCGGGCGGCGGCCGGTGATCTCGGCCGGCAGGCGGGCGAAGGCGGCGAGCAGTGTCGTGTGGCCCTTGACCTTCACGAAGCGTCCCGGGTGCAGCAGCAGCCAGTCGTCGTCGCGGGCGCCGATCTGCGCGCGTAGCGCCGCGACCTTGTCGGCGTCGACGGGAATCGGCGCGTCGGCGAAGTTCGTGATGTGATGCACGCGGCTCGCCGGCAGGCCGTGCTGGATCATCCAGTCGCACAGGCCCTTGGTGTTGCCGATCCACGCGTGCGCGTGGCGGAAGGGATGCAGCGCGTAGTAGCCGCCGAGGCGCGCGACGTGGACCTGGCCGCGGCCGGGTTTGAGGTGCGTGAGGCGCGAGGCGCGGCCCATGTAGGTCTGCACGATCGGCGTGCGGGCGGCGCGCGCGTAGGCGCTCACCTGCCAGCGCGAGAGCGGGTCCCACACGGTGCGCATCGGCAGTTCCCGCGTCGGGATGCCAGCGAGGTGGCGCGTGGCGAGGTCGCCGCCGCTGCGCACCAGCGCCTGCACCGGCAGGCCGGCGCGCTGCATGGCGCGCAGGAAGCGCACGAACCAGCGTTCGGCACCGCCCATTTCGCGGCTGCCGATGATGTGGAGCGACGGAATCGTCATGAGGGTCGGTTTCCGGTCACTTGGCGATAGACGGCGAGGTTGCCCTCGACCATCGCGTCGATGGAGAACTCCGCGAGGATGCGCGCGCGGCCCGCGTCGCCGAGACGGCGGCGCAGTGCGGGATCGGCGAGCAACTGTCGCAGGGCGCTGCCGAGCGCATTGACGTCGCCGGGCGGGATCAGCAGGCCGCTGACGCCGTCGGCGACCGCCTCCGGCAGCCCCCCGGCGCGGCTCGTCACGATCGGCACGCCGGCAGCGGAGGCCTGCAGCAGCGCGATGCCCAGTCCTTCCATGTCAGCCGGGTGGGCGAGGATGTCGGCACCGCCGAGCCAGCGCGGCAGGTCGTCGCGGAAGCCGGCGAGGCGCACGCGGTCCGCGAGGCCGCGCACGGCGATCTCGGCGCGCAATTCGGCTTCGAGCGGCCCCTTGCCGAAGAGCACGACGTGCAGCGTCGGGAATTCGGCAAGCAGCGGCGGCAGCGCCTCGAGGAGGTAGCGGTGCCCCTTGCGCGGGATCAGCTGTGCCGCCATCGCGATCGTCAGCGCGTCGGCAGGCAGGTCGAATTCGCGGCGGAACGCGGCGCGGTCGACCGGCACGAGCCAGGGCGTCGCATCCAGCGCGCTGCGCACGCAGCTCACCTTCTCCGGCGCGAGGCCCTCGGCGAGGAGCACGTCGCGGATGCCTTCCGAGATCGTGATCACATGGTCGTAGAGGCGGTACTTGAGCGCGACGAGCCAGCGCGGTTCGGGGTTGTCGACGCGGCGCGACAGCACGCAGGGCACGCCCGCGAGGCGCGCGGCGACGCCGCCCCACAGGTCGGCGCCGCGGCGGCTGTGCAGATGCACGACGTCCGGGCGTTCGGCCCGGATCAGCGTCTTCAGCCTTCCGGCGAGCGCGATGTCGGCGTCGCCGCCCATCGCCATCGGCACGACGGTCGCGAAGGGTGCGGCGGCCGCCGCGATGTCGCTGCCGGCCGGGCACGCGAGCACGTTGTCGATGCCGCGCGCCTTCAGGCCTTCGAGGATGAAGGCGACCTGGCGCGCGCCGCCGTAGAAGTGCTTACCGGCTTCGACGTGCAGCACTTTCACGCGTCGGCCCCGGCCGCGAGCGCGAGGCGCGCTTCGGCGAGCGCGCGCTCGGCGCTGATGTCGCGCAGGCAGGTGAAGGCGCCATTGCAGGTCGGGCTGCGCTTGCACGGCGAGCACGGCAGCCCGAGCCAGATCACGCGCGCGTTGGGCCGTCCGGTGTCGAGATAGGGCCGCGTCGAACCGAAGATCGACACGGTCGGGCGCGCGAACGCGATGCCCATGTGCGTGAGGCCGGTGTCGACGCCGATGACGAGGCCGGCGTGCTTGACGACCGCGGTCGCTTCCGGGAGCCTGGTCGCGCCGGCGAGGTCGAGGATGCCGGTGCCGGGCGCGGCGATGCGCGCGGCCGCCTCGCGGTCGCCGGGGCCGCCCAGGATCACCGGCGTGAGGCCGAGTTCGGCGGCGACCTTCGGTCCCAGCGCCTGCCAGGCGTCCTCGAACCAGTGCTTCTGCGGGCGTGTCGTGAAGGGGGCGAAGACCGCGTAGCGGCCGGGTGCGAGGCCGCGTTCGGCGAGCAGCGCGAGCGCGCGCTCCTCTGCGGCCGGATTGACGTGCAGGAAGGGCACGAAATCGCCCGCCGGCAGGCCGAGCTCCTCGGCGAGGAAGCGGTACTCGGAACTGATGCGTTCGATGACGCCGCCCTTGGGCACCACTTCGGTCATCAGGAAGCGGCTGCCTTCGCGCGAGCCCAGTCCCACGCGGCGCTGCGCGCCCGACAGCCAGGTTGCGATGCCGCTCTTCAGCAGGCCCTGCATGTCGAGCGCGAGGTCGAAGCGTTCGGCGTGCATGCGGCGGCGGAATTCGCGCACCGAGCGCCACAGCGCGACGAAGCGGCGCTCGCGCCACAGTTTCGCCCACTCGGTCTTGGGCCAGGGCAGCACGGCGTCGACGTCGGGGTCGTCGGCAACCAGCGCGCCAAGGCCCGGTTCGGTGAGCCACGCGATGTGCGCGTCCGGATAGGCCTTGCGCAACACGGCGGGGAAGGGCGAGGCGAACACGATGTCGCCGATCGCGGAGGTGCGGACGATGAGGATGCGCATCGTCATGTCCGGGCCCGGAGTGCGGTCGCGTAGCCCAGTCCGGCGAACAGCAGCCAGAAATTTCGCCCATCCCAGGCCAGCAAGCGGAAATCGGTCAGGTTGAAGATGGCGTCGAGCATCAGCACGGTCAGCGCGAACGCCGCGATGTCGCCGGGCAGCAGCCCCCTCCGCCACGCACGCCAGCTGGCGAACAGGATGGTCGCGAACAGTGCGGCCATGATCGAGGCGCCGAGTGCGCCGAGCCGGACGAGGAACTCCAGGGGAAGGTTGTGCAGATGCTTGAAATCGTGCAACTGCACCTCCGCGGCCCCGGCGAGCAACTGCGGGGTCGCCCCCGGCCCGTTGCCGAACCACGGATGAGCGGCCCACTGCTGCAGTCCGAAGTGGAGCATGTGCACGCGGATTCCGATGGAGTCATAGGGCAGGCTGGCCCATTCGCCGCCGAGAATCTGGCGATAGGTCGATGCTTCCGATAGGATGCGGTTCGAGACGACGTTGTCGGTGGCGAGGCCGGCGATGCCGAGCGCGATCAGCGCGCCCAGGACAAGCAGCTTGATCCGGGGGCGCCGCGTGAGCGTCACGATGCGTAGCACGAGCAAGGCCAGCAGCGCCACCCAGACCCCGCGCGACTGGGCCGCGATCGTCCAGTAAATCGCCGTCAGCGTGCCGGCCGCCCAGCCGGCGCGGACCCACCACCGCCACGGCTCCGCCGTTTTCCACAGCCGTGCGCGGAAGCACACCAGGCCGATCAGCAGGGCGCCCGAATATTCCCCGAAATGGTTGATGGAACTGAAGCCGAGGCGGATCCGTTCGCCGGTCAGGATGGCCGGCGGCGTGCTCCAGTCGATCGCGACGATGCGTCCGAGCATGAAACCGGCGAGGGCGAAGGCGAGCAGCCGGGATATCCGCTTGTCGTCCGCATCGGTCCAGTAGGCAATCAGCCAGAATACCCACAGCTGGATGAAGCGTGTCCCCACCGACAGGTCGAGCGGCCGGTGGGCGGGGGGCCACCCGAACGCGAGGCCCAGGCCGAAAACGGCGAGCAGCGCCAGCAACAGGGCGAGCGAGCCGCTGCTGCGGGCAGCCCGCGCGAGCCGCGCCGGTTCGAGCAGGGCGGCGAGCAGCATCAGCCCGAGCGCCGTATTCGCGAGCGCCGGTATGAAGAGCGCGGAGAAGCCGAACGCGTAAAGCGAGGCGACCCCGATTTGGCGGGAGATCAGCGGCAAGCTGCGGGGGAAGGTTTGTTGTGCTGTCGGATGGGCTAACATTTCAAACTTTGGCAATCGATCCGACCATGCCCGTGATGCCCCTCTCCCGCTCCGAAGCCGCTGCGCCAGGCCCGTCGGTCTCGATGCTGGTGGGCCCGCTGGGCAAGGGGGGAATCGGCAAGATCGTGGTGCAGCTGACGGAAGCGCTCATTGCGTCGGGGGTCGCGGTCGATCTGCTCCTGCTCGGTCGGGACAGCCCGTATTTCACGGCGCTTCCGAAGGGCGCGAACATCGTGATGTTGCGCAGCCTTCATCCGATAGCGGGAGCGCTGGAACTGGCGCGTTATTTGCGGCGGTGCAAACCAAGGGTGATATTAAACCATCGACCTCGTCTCATCCGCCAGCTTCGTTGGGCGCGGTCGCTGGCCGGCGTGTCGTTCCGTCTGGTGAATGTCATCCACACCCACCTCTCGACGCAGCTGCGCCTGGCGGACAAGCCCCGCCGCCAGTTGCGTGCCGCGCAAAGCCTGGCGGCAGGCGACGCGCTGGTCGCCACGTCGCGCGAGGTCGCGGCGGATGCGGCAGGACTCCTTCGGCTATTGCCCGAGGATATACTCATCGCATATCCCGCGATCGCGGCCGGCGATCTGCAGATGCGCGCCAAGGAAAGCCCTGCGGCGCCGTGTCTCGCGCAGGTGCCGGAAAGCTTCATCGTCGCCATCGGCCGGCTCGAAGAGGAGAAGGACTTCCCGACGCTGATTCGCGCCTTCGCGCAGCTGGGCGCGGCCCGGCCGTCGCTGCAGCTGGTCATTCTCGGCGAGGGACGGGCGCGGGCGGCGCTGGAGTCGCTGGTGGCGCAGCTCCACTTGCAGGGGCGCGTGCACCTGGCGGGCTTTGCGGCGAATCCCTACGCGTGGCTCGCGCGTGCGCGCCTGCTGGCACTATCCTCGGTCGCCGAAGCGTTCGGTATCGTTCTCGCCGAAGCGTTGGCGCTCGGGGTGCCGGTGGTCGCCACCGATTGTCCGAGCGGCCCGCGCGAGATCCTCGTCGATGGCCGTTACGGCCGCCTGGTGCCGCCGGGAAATCCGGCCGCGCTGGCGGAGGCGATCCTGGCCACGCTCGATGCGTCCCCCGATCCCGATTTCCTGCGCGAAGCGGTGCGGCGGTTTTCGCCGGAAGAAAACCTGCGGGTGTATCGCGCGGCGCTGGGACTGGAAGATCCGGCGGACGGGGACAGGAGCGCGTGAGCAGGCGCCGGCGAATGCCGATGGCCGAACGGGCCGCGCCCGCGCGCCTCGCGATTTGTGCCCCGTGATGGAGTAAACTCGCCGCTTTTTTCAGGTGTATCCCGTCAATGCGCCTCGCCGTTTTCATCCCTTCCTTCGGTGACGGAGGCGTCGAGCGGATGCTGGTGAACCTGGCCAGCGGCCTGGTCGGGCGCGGCGTCGACGTCGATTTCATCGTCCGCACGCGCGGCGCCCCGTTTGTCGACCGCCTCGATCCCCGCGTGCGCATCGTCGAAACCGGCCGCGCCGGCCTGTTCGGCGTGCAGCCGGCATTCTGCCGCTATCTGCGCGAGGCGCGCCCCGACTTCGTGCTGTGCGGCAAGGATGAATCGGCGCTGGCGGCGCTGCTCGCGCGCAAGCTCGCCGGCGTGCCGTTCGCCTTGATCATGCGCCCCGGCACCACGTTTTCCGCGCGTCTGGCGCGGCGAAGCGCGTACACCCGGTGGCGGGCGCTGTTGCTGGTCAAATACGTGCATCGCGCGGCGACCGCCGTCGTCGGCAATTCCCAGGGCGTGGTCGACGACATCTCCGCAATCGCGACCCTCGCGCCCGAGCGCGTGCACCTCATCCGCAATCCGGTCATCACCCCCGGCCTCGCCGCCCAGGCCGCCCGGCCGATCGATCATCCGTGGTTTGCCCCCGGTGAGCCGCCGGTCGTCCTCGGCATCGG
Organism: Azoarcus sp. DN11; assembly: GCF_003628555.1. Taxonomy (NCBI): domain Bacteria; kingdom Pseudomonadati; phylum Pseudomonadota; class Betaproteobacteria; order Rhodocyclales; family Zoogloeaceae; genus Azoarcus; species Azoarcus sp. DN11. The sequence goes on from NZ_CP021731.1 coordinate 573,201, forward strand.
CGGGCTGCGCCGGCAGAAGGCCTTCGACACCCTGCTGGACGCCTTTGCCCGGGTGCATGCGGAGCGTCCCTGCCGCTTGCTGATCCTGGGGGAAGGGCGCTTGCGCGGTGATCTCGAACGGCTCGCCGCCAAGCTCGGCGTGGCGGCCGACGTCGAGCTGCACGGTTTCGATCCGAATCCCTATCCCTACCTCGCGCGCGCCGCGCTCTTCGTGCTCGCCTCGCGCTGGGAGGGGTCGCCGAATGCGCTGACCGAGGCGCTGGCGCTCGGCACGCCGCTGGTCGCCACCGATTGTCCGTCGGGGCCGCGGGAAGTGCTCGCCGGCGGGGCGGTCGCGCCGCTGGTGCCGGTCGACGACGCGGACGCGATGGCCGCCGCGATGAAGGCCGTGCTGGCGCAGCCCGGCGACCCCGCCGCACGCCGCGCCGCGGTCGCCGAATACACGATGGAACGATGCGCCGCGAAGTACCACGCCTTGTTCGAGTCGCTCGCGCAGGGCGCGTCATGACGGACGGCGCCCGAATCGCCATCTTCGTGTCGACCTCCGGCCACAGCGGCGTCGATCGCGCGATGAAGCACCTGGTCCCGGAGCTGGTCGGACGGGGCTACCACGTCGACGTGCTGAAGGTGCGCCGCCACGGCCCCGATATCCGCTTCTCCCACCCGCGCCTGCACGTCATCGACCTCGGTACGCGCCACACTTATTCCGCAGTTTTCGCTGTCGCTCGCTACCTGAAGGCCAAACGCCCCGTCGTGATGCTGAGCGACAAGGATCGCGTCAATCGCAGCGCGCTCGCGGCGCGCTGGCTCGCCGGAACCGCGACGCGGCTGGTGTTCAGCTCCGGCACCACGATTTCGATCGACCTCGACCATCGCGGCGCGTTCGAGCGGTGGGTGCAGCGGAACTCCATGGGAAAGCTCTATCCGTACGCGGACCAGGTCATCGTGACCTGCGCGGGGGTGGCCGACGACATGGCCGCCTATACAGGGCTCGAGCGCTCGCGCATCAGGCCGGTCGCCAGTCCGGTGGTTCCGGATGCGCTGCTGGAGCAGGAGTTCCCGCGTCCCGAGCATCCGTGGTTCGAGCAGGGCCAGCCGCCAGTGATCCTCGGCGTGGGCGAGATCTGCGAGCGCAAGGGGTTCGATGTGCTGTTGCAGGCGTTTGCGCGCCTGCGCCAGGAACAGCCCTGCCGCCTGATGATCCTGGGCAAGGGCGGCCGGCGGGAGGCGCTGCTCGAACAGGCTGCCGCGCTGGGAGTGGCGGACGATTTCGCGCTGCCCGGCTACGTCGATAATCCCTACGCCTACATGGCCCATGCCCGCCTGTTCGCGATGACTTCCCGCTGGGAAGGGCTGGGTTTCGTGCTGATCGAGGCGATGGCCGTGGGGACCCCCGTCGTATCGACCGATTGTCCCAGCGGTCCGTCGGAAATCCTGCACGGCGGGCAGTTCGGTCGCCTGGTGGCGGTGGACGACGTCGCGGCGCTGCACCACGCAATCGCCGAGACCCTCCGCGCGCCGCTGCCGCCGGCGATGCTCAAGGCCGCCGTCCGGCCTTACACCGTGTCGGCGGCGACCGACGCCTACCTCGAGGCTTTCGGGCTGCCGGCCCGCTGCGCCGGCTGAGACGCTTCCGGCGCTATTGGCCGGGCGGCAGGTAACCGATCCACAGGCGGATCGGGGGCTGCGCGGCCTTTGACAGCGGCGCCATGTCGATGGTCTCTTCGCCGGTCAGCGCAGGGAAGCGCGCCCGCAGGCTCCGGATGAGGGCCTCGCCGTTCGGCTGCTGGCTCAGCGGATGGACGAAGACGGCCCCGGCGGTCCGCACGTCCCCCTCGTTCAGCCAGGGGTTGCCGCCCGCGTCCGTCCCGAAAAAGGGGATCAGTCCGGCCTTCGAGTAGGACACCATGCCCGCGACCGTCCAGCGGTCACCGCCGACGAAGCGCAACGGAGCGCCGGGATGCTGGCTATCCCAGGTCTGCGTGACGTGGTCGAGCAGCGGTTCGTAAGGGAAAGTCGCTTCGTCCCACGGGCGCTGGTGGAAGTTCCAGGCATGGCGCAGGACCAGGGCGAGGGTCAGCGCGACGACGGCGGCGCCCAGTCGGGCAATCCGTTGCTTGTCGACCTCGGGCACGTAGAACAGCACGAGCGCGATGCCGGCCAGCGAATAGAACGGGAAACCCCAGGCCGTCACGAGGTTCGCGCGCGTCGCAAAGCCGAACAGCATCGCCACGATGAGGGGGCCGAGTGCGAGGCTCAACGCGAAGACATGGTTGAAATCGTGCCGGTCGAAGGCTTGCCGCCGGCGTTTCAGGATCAGGAACAACAACGCGGCCGGCAGCGTGTAGCCGATCTGCGAGCGCAGGAACAGCAGCGGTTGATAGACGGGGTGATTCGCGCCGTGGCGCGGCACGCCCGGCAGGGCCTCGGTGTCCAGGCGCCCGAGCGCGTACTTGACGGGGAGGAAGTCGTGCTGGGCGAGCCAGACCAGGTGCGGCATCACGACGAGCACCGACACCAGCACGCCGACGTAGAATCCGCGGCTCGACAGGCTGCGGCGGCCTTCCCGGGTGGCGACGAGAACGATCGCGAGGACCACGAAGAGAATCCCCGTCTCGTATTTTGCCAGGACCGCCAGTCCCGCCCACAGGCCGGCATGGGACCAGCGCCACGCGTCGGGCGCGAGGATCGCGCGATGGACGGTCAGGCACAGCATCGCCCAGGTGGGCAGCATTACGACGTTGGGGTTGAGGATGAACGACGTCGAGTTGAACGCGTTGGATGCGTTGAAGAACGCAACGCCCTCCAGCAGGAGGACCGCGGCGAAAGCGCGCCAGGGCGTCACCAGCAGGGTTTTCGCCAGCGACCAGACGGCCCAGAAGGTGAGCGCGATGCAAAGTTGCGACGCCAGATAGACCGGCCAGCCGACGCTGCCGAAGAGGTCGGTGACGAAGGCGGACAGCCACGGGGCCAGCGGGGGGTGCTTGTCGTAACCGAGCTGCCACAGCTTCCCCCATGCGATGCCTTCCACGGTATCTCGCGGCACCGAAGGGTAGGTGAGGGACGGGACGAGCGTCCAGATCACGACATGGGCCAGGCACAGCGCGAAAAGGCCAAGCTGCGCGCCGCGTTGATCACTGCTGGTTGGTTGGGGGGTGTCCTGCTTAATCATCGAGAAAACCTTCGCGCGGAGCGCGTCTGATCCGGGGCGTGGGCAGCCATCGTCCAGGATGCATTTGCCCGCAGCACCTGCGGGGCGAGCCCGAACCTCGGCAGGCGCGGAGTCTAGAGTACCCACGTGACCCCCGCAACCTTCGCGGTCGCAATGCTACAATTCCCCGCTTTTTTCCGCCTCTTTGGTCCCTTTGAGGGCCGTGTCTTCTCAATCTCACCCGGATCTTCCTGATGTGTGGCATCGCAGGTGTCGTTTTCCAGGATCGTCCTGCCGACGAGGCGCTCCTTCGGCGCATGGCTGCGGCCCTCGCCCATCGCGGCCCGGACGACCAGGGCTTCTTCTGCGGGGACGGGATCGGGCTCGCGCATACGCGCCTGTCGATCATGGATCTCGCGCACGGGCATCAGCCGCTTTATGCGCGCGGCGATGATCTCGTGGTCGTCGCAAACGGCGAGATCTACAACGATCTGGAGTTGCGCAGCGAACTGGAGAAGGACGGCGCGCACTACCAGACGCGCTCCGACAGCGAAACCATCCTCCATGCGTATGACCGGGACGGCGACGACTGCCTGCAGCAGCTTTGCGGCATGTTTGCGCTGGCGCTCTACGACCGGCCGCGCAAGCGGCTGCTGCTCGCCCGCGACCGGCTGGGGATCAAGCCCTTGTTCCTGGGCGAGGTGCCCGGCGGCTACGCGTTCGCGTCGGAACTGAAGGCCCTGCTCCCGGCGCTGCCGGGGGCGCCCGCAATCGATCCCGATGGCCTGGTGCAGTTTCTCCACAACCAGTTCAACTCCGGGCGAACGACGATTCTCAAGGGCGTGGAGCGGATCGCGCCGGGTGAGGCGGTGCTGTTCGAAGCGGGGCGCCTGGTGCGCCGCTGGCAGTACTGGTCGGCGCTCGACGTGCGGGCGCAGCGGCTGACGTTCGAGGAGGCCAGGGAGCAGTTCGACCCCTTGATGGAAACCGTCATGCACCAGCACATGCGCGCGGACGTGCCGTTCGGCCTGTTCCTCTCCGGCGGTGTCGATTCCGGCACGTTGCTGGCGCTGTTGACGCAGTACGGCAAACATCCGGTCCGGACTTTTTCGGTGGGCTTTCCGGGCACCGGCACCCAGGACGAACTGCCGCCCGCGCGGGAGATGGCGACTCGCTACGGCAGCGTTCATACCGAAATCCGGCCGGACAAGATCGAACTCTTCGAACACCTGCCGGCCACGGTGTGGGCGGCGGATGACCTGATGCGCGATTACGCCAGCATCCCGACCTCGCTGCTGTCGCAACACGCGGCGCAGGAGCTGAAGGTCGTGTTCTCCGGCGAAGGCGGCGACGAGGTGTTCGCCGGTTACGGCCGCTTCAGCAGTCCGTCGGCCGAGCGCTGGATCAAGAGCGTGCTTTTTCCCGGCTCCGGCGGTTTCCGGACCAGCGGTTCGCTCGGCCGCCGGGAGCAGCGCCATTTGCTCGGTACGGAGCTGGGGGCGGCTTTCAGGCGCGTGCGCCAGCCCTTCATCGACGCCTGGCGGGCGACGCCGGCCGGCTGGACGCCGCTGCAGCGCATGCAGTACGACGAACTGGTGACCGCGCTGCCGGACAACCTGATGGTCAAGTCCGATCGCATGATGATGGCTTGGGGCCTGGAGGGGCGCGTGCCGTTCCTGGATCACCGGATCGTCGAATTCGGCCTGTCCCTGCCGGATGACTTGAAAGTGAGCGGACGCCGCGGCAAGGTCTTCCTGAAGGAATGGGCGCGTCCCTATCTGCAGGAGGCGCAGGTGTCGGGCAGGAAGCGCGGTTTCCATGTGCCCGTCGGCGAGTGGCTGAGCGGTGATTTCCTGACGCGGCTCGAGCAGCTCTTGCCGACCCTGCCGGCGATCCGGCACTGGTTCAATGCGGGCGAGGTGGGGCATCTGGTGCACGCCAAGCGCGGCGGCAGCAGTGCCGCGACGCGGACACTGTTCTCGCTGCTGCAGTTTGCGCTGTGGCACCGGATCTTCATCGAGGGGCGGGGCGAGCGTCCCGCGTCGCGCGTCGATTCGCTCGAATTCCTCGCGTCGTGACGATGACTTGCCTGGATGTCCCGCAGGGATCGGCCCCGCCGCGGCTCGCGGTGTTCATCTCCTTCTCCGGCGCGGGCGGGGTGGAGCGGATGGTTCTCAACCTGGTCGACGGCTTCGCCGCGCGCGGCATCGGCGTCGACCTGCTGGCGATCCGTGCCGACAGCGCGCATCTCGGCGCCCTGCCGCCGGACGTGCGGCTGATCGATCTCGGCGTGCGTCACAGCGCGCTCGCGATCGGCCCGCTCGCGCGCTACCTGCGGCGCGCCCGTCCCGTGGCGCTGCTGGCGGCGAAGGATCGTGCGATCCGCGCGGCAGTCGCGGCGCGCGCGCTCGCGGGCGTGTCCTGCCGCATCGTCGGCCGCCTCGGCACCAACCTGTCGGCGGCGCTGGAAGGGCGCAGCGGCCTCGCGCGCTGGCTGCGTGTCGCGCCGATGCGGTTCTTCTATCCGCATGTCGATCACGTCGTATGCGTCTCCGACGGCGTGCGCGAGGACGCCGCGCGCCTCACCGGTCTCGACGGCGGGCGCCTGTCGGTGGTGCGCAATCCGGTCGTCACGCCGCGGCTGGCGACGCTGGCGCAGGAAGTGCCCGAGCACCCCTGGGTCGCCGACGCCAGCGTGCCGCTGATTCTCGGCGCCGGGCGGCTGACCGAGCAGAAGGATTTCCCGACGCTGGTCCGCGCCTTCGCGAAGCTGCGTGCGGCACGGCCGGCGCGGCTCGTGATCCTCGGCGACGGCCGCGGCCGCAGCCGCCTCGAACAGCTCGCCGCCGAACTCGGCGTGGGCGGCGACGTCGCGCTGCCCGGCTTCACGCCGAACCCTTACGCGTGGATGACGAAGGCGCGGCTTTTCGTGCTGAGTTCCGCGTGGGAAGGTTCGCCCAACGTGCTGACCGAAGCGCTGGCGCTGGGGGTGCCGAGCGTGTCCACCGACTGCCCGAGCGGGCCGCGCGAAGTCCTCGCCGGCGGGCGCTGGGGGCCGCTGGTGCCGGTCGGCGACGCCGAGGGGCTTGCCGCCGCAATGGCCGCGACGCTCGACGCGCCACAGCCGCCGGACGTGCTGCGGGCCGCCGTGTCCGCCTACACGCGCGACGCCGCCGCCGCGGCCTACCTCGCGCTCCTCGGCGTCACCCCGAACAACGAATTGCCTGTGGAAAGCTGAAGATGCTGCTGTCCCTGAAATACAACTTCCTCTTCGTGCACACCGCCAAGACCGGCGGCACCTCGGTGCGCGACGCGCTCAGTCCGTTGCGTTTCCGCGATCCGTGGTATCCGGTGCAGTTCCTGTGCTCGCGCCTGTCGGCGCTGTCGGGGCATCGGCTCGGGATCAAGTTCCCGCGCCATTCGAAGATCGTCGCTGCACAGGAGATGCTGCCGCAGGAGCTGTTCGAGAAGCTCTTCAAGTTCGTGTTCGTGCGCAACCCGTGGGACCTGCAGGTCAGCTCCTTCCACCACATCCGCCGCGAACGTCCGCACCTGATGAGCCACGTCGAAACCTTCGATGAGTTCATCCGCTGGAAGCTCGACCCGGAGCGGCCCTACCAGTACCACGTCGACACCAGCATCGACCTGCAGTCGGATTACGTGATCGACTTGCACGGCAAGGTGCTGGTGGACTTCATCGGCCGCTACGAGAACCTGCACGACGACTTCGAGGAAGCGTGCCGCCGCATCGGCATCAAGGCGCCGGAGTTGCCGCACAAGCGCCAGGCGAAGGATCGCGGCAAGGACTACCGCAGCTACTACACCGACGAGCTCGCCGCGCTGGTCGGCGAGCGCTTCGCGCCCGACATCGAGCTGTTCGGCTACACCTTCGATCCGCAGTAAGACGCGGACCGCCCGCTCAGGAGCGCGGCGCCGGCGCGGGTTCGACCGGCACGGGCTCGGCGTCCGGCGCGATGCCTTCGCCGCTCGCGAGCAGGTGCGCGTAGGCGCCGCCGGCCGCGGCCAGTTCGGCGTGGCTGCCCTGTTCGACGATGCGGCCGTGCTCCATGACGACGATGAGGTCCGCGTCGCGGATCGTCGACAGCCGGTGTGCGACGACCAGCACCGTGCGGTTCTGGCGCAGTTTGGCGAGCGCTTCCTTCACCGCGCGTTCGGACTCGTTGTCGAGCGCGGACGTTGCCTCGTCGAGCAGCAGGATCGGCGCGTCCTTCAGGAAGGCGCGCGCGATCGCGATGCGTTGGCGCTGGCCGCCGGAGAGCTGGCTGCCGTTCGTGCCGACACGCGTCGCGAGGCCCTGCGGCAGCTTGTCGATGAACTCCATCGCGTGGGCGTGGCGGGCGGCGCGGATCACGTCGGCTTCGGCGATGTCCGGCCGGCCGTAGGCGATGTTCGCGGCGACGGTGTCGTCGAAGAGCACGACCTGCTGGCCGACCCAAGCGATCTGCGCGCGCAGCCACGCGAGCGGCGCCTCGGCGATCGGGGCGCCGTCGAGCAGGATGCGCCCGGCTTCGGGCTCGAAGAAGCGCGCGATCAGCTGGATTGTCGTGGTCTTGCCGCTGCCCGAGGCGCCCACGAGCGCGATCGTCCTGCCGGGCGGGATGTCGAGCGTGAAGTCGCGGATCGCGGGCTCGGTCTGGCCGGGATAGCGGAAGCGGACCTGCTCGAAGCGCAGCGCGCCGCGTGCGCGCGGACCGTCGGCACCCTCGGTGTCGGGCTCGGGCTCGCGGTCGAGGAGCTCGAAGATGCTCTGCGCCCCGGCGAGCCCCTTCTGGATCACGGTGTTGATGTTGGTGAGGCGGCGGATCGGTTCGAACAGCATCGCCATCGCGGCGACGAACGCGACGAAGGTGCCGGGCGTCAGGCGGTCCTGCGCCGACAGCGCCGAGGCTGCCCAGATCACGATGGCCACCGCGGTCGCGGCGAGCACCTGCACCAGCGGCACGTTCACCGACGAGATGCGCACCGTGCGCATCGTTTCCTTCCTCAGCCGCTCGGAGATGTCGGCGAAGCGCCGGTCCTCGTGCTCGTGCGTGCCGAAGAGCTTGATCTCGCGGATGCCGGCGAGGCTTTCGCCGACGGTGCCGGTCATGCGCGCGGCCGTCTCCTGCATCGCGCGGTTGCCGCCGCGCAGCTTGCGGCTCGCGTTGCGGATCGCCCACGCGACGACCGGTGCGATCAGGAGCAACAGCAAGGTCAGCTCCCACGCCGTCCACAGCAGGTAGCCCGCGAGCCCGACGATCACCATCGTGTCGCGCACGACGATGATCCACGCGTTCGACAAGGCGCTGCCGACCTGCGGGATGTCGTACAGGATGCGCGACATCATGCGGCCCTGCGCCTCGGCCTGATGCACCGACAGCGGCAGGTGCATCTGGTGGCGATAGACGCGCTGGCGCAGATCCGTGATCGCCTTGTTCGCGACCCACTGGCTGGACACGCTGGCAGCGTACTCGGCAAGGCCCTTCACGAGGAAGGCGAGCATCAGGAAGAGCGGGACCTGCCACTGCGCGGCGTGTTCCTTCGCGATCAGGCTCTTGTCGACGAGGGGCTTCAGCAGTGCGGGCATCACCGGCTCGAGCGACGCGGCGGCGATCATTGCGATCACCGAGATCACGACGACCTTGCGGTAGGGCAGGATGGTCGCGAGCAGGCGGCGGTAGAGGACGATCGAATCCTTCATTCGCGGTGCAGGACCTTGTCGACAATCAGGCTCGCCCAGCCTTCCTCCTGGAACTGCGGCTTCAGGGTCTTCTCGTCGTAGACGGTATTCACCCAGTCCATGAAGTCGATCGGCGTGCGGGCGTTGTACGCGAGGTAGCTCATCAGGAAGAAATCCAGCACGCCGGTGCGCGCCTGCTTGAAGTGGCCGTAGCGCCACGACAGCTCCGAGAGCGCGTCGGCGACCGGGTGTTTCAGGTGCAGGATGCGGTACAGGGCCGCACCGAGTCCGGCGCGGTCGGCGCCGGATTTGCAGTGCATCAGTGCCGGGTATTCGAGTGACGCAAAAAGCGCGCGGAAGTCGCGCACGCGTTGCGCGGTGGGCGGGTTGCGCGAGTACAGCTCGATGTCGTGCAGCGCGATGCCGAGTTCCCGGCACGCCTCGCGTTCGAGTTCGTACGAGCCGTATTCGTTGAAGCCGCGCAGATTCACGATGCTGCGGATGCCGTAACGCTTGTGGTACTTGCGGATCTGTGCCGGGCTCGGCTGGCTGCAGCGGTACATGCCGCCGCCGAGGTCGTGGAAGTTGTTGTACACGGCGCGGAACAGGCCGTGGTCGACGAGGTGCATGTTGAGCCATGCACGCCGCCGTGCCTGCGGAGTCGGAAACGTTGTCGTCATCGAAAAAGGGGGCGTGTTCACGCGCGTTGCGCGAGCCAGTCGAGGTAGCGCGGCACGCCGTCCTCCACGGGCATGAAGGGCTTGTCGTAGCCGGCGGCGCGCAGCGCGCCGATGTCGGCTTCGGTGAAGCTCTGGTAGCGGCCCTTGAGGTGGTCGGGGAAGGCGATGTAGTCGATGCCGCCGCCCTTGCGCCAGTTGATCGCGGCGCGCGCGACCGCGTTGAAGGTCTGCGCGCGGCCGGTGCCGACGTTGAAGATGCCGCTCACCTGCGGGTTGTCGAGCAGCCACAGGTTCACCGCGACGACGTCATCGACGTGGATGAAGTCGCGCAACTGTTCGCCGGGGCCGTACCCGTCGCAGCCGTCGAAGAGGCGCAGCCGCCCGGATTCGTTCAGCTGGTTGTTGAAGTGGAAGGCGACGCTCGCCATGCTGCCCTTGTGCTGCTCGCGCGGGCCGTAGACGTTGAAGTAGCGCAGCCCGGCGACCTGGCTCCGGATGGCGCCGAGTTGCGGGCGCAGGTGGCAGTCGAACAGGAACTTCGAGTACGCGTACATGTTGAGCGGGCGCTCGAACTCGCGTGCCTCGCGGAAGGTCGGCCCCATGCCGTAGACCGAGGCCGACGAGGCGTACAGGAAGGGCACGCCGCGCGCGACGCACCAGCCGAGCAGCGCCTTGCTGTACGCGAAATTCACGGCCATCACGAAGCGGCCGTCCCATTCCGTGGTCGAGGAACACGCGCCCTCGTGGAACACCGCCTCGACGGTGCCGAAATCCTCGCCCGCCTGGAGGCGGCGCAGGAAGTCGTCCTTGTCCAGGTAGTCGCGGATGTTCGCGTCGGCGAGGTTGAGGCACTTGCGGCCGTCGGTGAGATCGTCCACGACCAGGATGTCGTCGATGCCGCGGGCGTTGAGCCCCTGCACGATGTTGCTGCCGATGAAGCCGGCGCCGCCGGTCACGATGTACATGATGGGTCCTCGCTCAATGCGTGCTCGCGAGCGCGTCCTGCAGTTCCGCGCGGCTCACGGTCGCGGTGCCGAGCTTGCCGACGACCACGCCGGCGGCGATGTTCGCGAGCGCGGTCGCGTCGGGCAGCGACAGGCCGCAGGCGAGCCCGGCGCCCAGCACCGCGACGACCGTGTCGCCGGCGCCGGTGACGTCGAACACGTCGCGCGCGCGGGTGGGCAGGTCGAGCGGCTCGCGGCCCTTTTGCAGCAGTGTCACGCCGCGCTCGGAGCGCGTGATGAGCAGCGCTTCGAGGTCGAGCGCCTCGCGCAGCGCCTCGCCGCGGCCGCGCAGCGTGGCCTCGTCGGCGCAATGCCCGACGACTGCCTCGAATTCGGCCTGGTTCGGCGTGATCACGGTCGCGCCGCAGTAGCGGCCGAAGTCCATGCCCTTCGGGTCGACGACCACCGGCACCTTGTGCGCGCGCGCGACGCGGATGAGGCTGCCGACCTGCGCGAGCGTGCCCTTGCCGTAATCCGACAGCACGACAGCGCCGGCCGCGGCGAGCGCCTCTTCGAAGGACTGCTCGATGCCGGCGCTTTCCAGCACCGCGAAGCTGTCCTCGAAGTCGAGGCGGATCAGCTGCTGGTGGCGGCTGATGATGCGCAGCTTGGTGATCGTCGGGTGCGCCGGCGCTTCCAGCAGGCGGCACGCGACGCCGCCCGTTTCGAGCCGCTCGCGCAGCAGGCGCGCGGCCTCGTCGCGTCCGACCAGGCCGACCAGTTCCGCGCCGGCGCCGAGCGAGGCGGCGTTGAGCGCGACGTTGCCGGCGCCGCCGGCGCGGTATTCGTCCCCTTCGACCTTCACGACCGGCACGGGCGCTTCGGGCGAGATGCGCGTCGTCGAGCCGTGCCAGTAGCGATCGAGCATCACGTCGCCGACGATCAGGACGCGGCCCGCGGAGAAATCGGGCAGGGAAGGGAGCATCGGGGAGGACAAGGGGTGGGTAGCGCGTTGAAAAGTCTGCAATTATCCCACGAACCGGGGATCGCGCGGCGTTTCAGCGATTGAACCACTTCAGCACGACGCCCCAGTCCGCGACGTCGATGCGCGTGACATGGCCGCAGGCGAAGTCCAGCGCGAGCCAGCGTTCGGCGGGCAAACCCAGCAGGTGCCCGGCGATCGCGCGCAGCGGTCCGCCGTGCGCGACGACGACGACCGGCTCGCGCGGCGCCGCGGCGAGCAGGCTGTCGAGCCAGTCGAGCGCGCGCGCGGCCATCTCGTGCGCGGACTCGCCGCCGGGGGCGCGGAAGCCGAGCGGGTCCTCGGCCCAGGCATCGATCGCGGCGCCGATCTCGGCGTAGGCGCGCAGCTCCCATTCGCCGAAGTGCATCTCCTTCAGGCGGTCGTCGAGCGCCGGGGTGCCGAGCTCGGCGGCGAGCAGGCGCGCGCGGGCGAGCGGGCTCGCGTGCAGCGCGAAGCTTTCTGGAAGGACCGGGCGCAGGCGCGCGGCAACGGCGTCGGCCGCTTCGGCGAGGCCGACATCGGCCTGCCCGTAGCACACGCCGGCCGCGACGTCGGGCCGGGGGTGGCGGATCAGGTGAAGTTCCATGCCGCGAGGATCGCGAGGTAGGCGGCGAGTTCGGTGGCTTGTTGCGTGGCGCCCAGCAGGTCGCCGGTATAGCCGCCGAGGCGGCGCACGAAGTAGCGCGCGGCCCACCCGCTCACGGCGATGGTCGCGACGAGCGCCGCGGCGATTTCCTGCGGCGCGAGCAGCACGAGCGGCAGGACGCCGAAGCCCGCGGCAGTCGCGAGTTCCGGGCCGGAGAGCCGGCGCGCGAGCGGCTTGGCCTTGGCGGTTTCGTCCTCGCGCACGTAGGCCAGCGTGTGGATCAGGCAGGTCGAGGCGAGCCGCGACAGCGGATGCGCGACGAGCAGCGCGGTGGCGACGGCGGCATCGCCCGTGGCGCTGAGTTCGATCAGCGCGGCGGCTTTGGTGAGCAGCATCAGCAGCAGGCCGACGGTGCCGTAGCTGCCGATGCGCGAGTCCTTCATGATCGCGAGCACCTGGGCCTTGTCCCAGCCGCCGCCCAGCCCGTCGCAGGCGTCGGCCCAGCCGTCCTCGTGGAAGGCGCCGGTCGCGCGGATCGTCACCGCCATCGACAGCAGCACCGCGATGCTGGGCGGGAAGACCTGCACCAGCGCGAGCCAGCTCGCTGCGCCGATGCCGCCGACGACCCAGCCGACGAGCGGGAAGTAGCGCGCGGCGTGGTTCAGGCGCTCGGGCGACCAGGGCACCCAGGCGGGCACCGGCAGGCGGGTGAAGAAACCGAGCGCGGTGAAGAAGAGTTCGAGCTGGTAGCGCATCGCGTGAAGGTGGAGCTCCTTAGTGGCCTTTCCCGCTGATGCCGGCCGAATCGAAGCTCGCCATCTCGTTGAGGAAGTTCGCCGCCGCCTGCAGCAGCGGGAAGGCGAGCGCGGCGCCGGTGCCTTCGCCCAGGCGCAGGTCCAGCTCCATCAGCGGATCGACGCCGAAGTGCGCGAGCTGCGCGGTGTGGCCCGGCTCCTTCGAGCGGTGCGCGAACACGCAGTAGTCGAGGATTTCGGGCGCGATCGCGTGCGCGACGAGCAGGGCGGAAGTGACGATGAAGCCGTCGATCAGGAGCGTCATGTGCTTTTCGGCCGCGCCGAGCATCGCGCCGGCCATCACGGCGATCTCGAAGCCGCCGTATTCGGCGAGCGCCGCGCGCGGATCGGTCGGGCGGCCGCCGCGCGCGAGCGCCTGGCCGAGGAGTTCGCGCTTGCGCACGAGGCCGGCATCGTCGAGGCCGGTGCCGCGGCCGGTCACGGTCATGAGGTCGGCGCCGCCGCCGTTGCCCCCCTCGCCGATCAGGCAGTGCGTCAGCAGCGAGGCCGCGGCGGTGTTGCCGATGCCCATTTCGCCGAAGCCGACGACGTTGCAGCCGTTCGCGGCCAGCGCATGCGCGAGTTCGCGGCCGCGCGCGAGCGCCGCCTCGCATTGCGCAGCGCTCATCGCGGGTTCTTCCAGGTAGTTCGCCGTGCCCGGGCCGAGCTTCGCGTCGATGAGCCCCGGACGCGCGCCGAACTCGTGATTCACGCCGCAGTCGATGACGGTGAGCCCCAGGCCCAGCTGGCGGCTGAAGACGTTGATCGCCGCGCCGCCCGCGAGGAAGTTCTCGACCATCTGCCAGGTCACATCCTGTGGGAAGGCGGAGACGCCCGCGCGCGCCGCGCCGTGGTCGCCGGCGAAGACCATGATGTGCGGCTGGCGGATCTCCGGGGTGAGCGTCTGCTGGATCAGGCCCAGTTGCAGCGCCAGCGGCTCCAGGCGGCCCAGCGCCCCCTGCGGCTTGGTCTTGTTGTCGATGCGCTGCTGGAGTTGGTCCGCGAGCGTGCGATCGGGCGCGTGAATCCGGAATGTCATGATTGCGGGGGGCGTGTGGCCTGAGAGGGCTGCGATGTTAGCACGCGGCCCGGCACCCCCGCCTCAGGACTGGCGGATGCCGTGCGCCCCGTCCTGCTGGCGGTGCAGGCGCTTGCCTTCCTTGGCGCGGCGCATCAGCTTGCCGGCCTGCTTGAGCAGGGTGGCGGCATCGCAGGCGTTGTTCGAGGAGAGCGCGCAGCCGATCGACGCATCGAGGATGAAGGTCTGATCCGCGATATGGACGATCTCGCCGATCGCGGCAGCCGCGGTGTTCGCGACGCGCTGCAGGTCGTCGACGTCGAACACTTCCTCGAGCACGATGACGAACTGGTCGTTCTCGGGGCGCGCGACGGTGTCCTGCTCGCGCACGAGGCTGCGCAGCCGCTGGGCGACCGTCTTCAGGATCTCGTCACCGACTTCCCGTCCGTAGGTTTCATTGATCGACGTGAACTCGTCCACGTCCAGCAGCACGACGCCGGTGCGGGTGTTGTGGCGCTTCGCGCGGATGACGGCCTGGTCGATGCGGTCGGTGAGCAGGAGCTGGTTCGCGAGGCCGGTGAGCGGATCGAGGTGCGAGGTCTGCTGGAAGCGCTGCTCGCCTTCCTGCAGGCGTTCGGTGAGCGCGTCGATTTCCAGGCTGCGCCGTGCCATGCCTTGCGTCAGCAGCTGCTCCGACGCCTGAAGCGCTTCGATCGTGTGCTCGAGGCTTGCGATCTCGTCCGCGGAACGCATGGCGCGCTCGCGCCAGTTTGCGCCGGTGCGCTCGTCCAGCGCCAGCGCCAGCGTCAGCATGCCCAGCGCCGACGTGAGCTGCATCGCGTAGGTGACCGGGCCGTCGCCGCGCAGCAGTCCCGTCTGTGCGAGCAGGTACAGCACCGCGGCGGCCAGCATTGCCGACCAGCCGGCAACGAGCAGCGTCGCGCCGGGCGCGCGCAGCTGCCGGCAGTGCAGGCCGCAGCCGATCGCGAGGAGGGCGAAGGCGGGGCCGATGCCCGCGACGACGGTGTCCGGATAGCTGTCGCGCAGCACGAAGGCACCCGCCAGCGCGATAGCGAATATGGCGGCAAAGGTCTTCAGCGCGATGTCGACGCGCGGCACCAGGGTCGGGGTGCGCAGGAATTCGCGCGTGAACATCGCCGCGCTGAACCCCGCGAGGGCGAGCCCCGCCGGTTCCGCCGCCTTCGCCCAGTTGTCGACTTGCGCGTCGGGCGCGAAGCCATGGACGATCCCGGCCGCGACCTGCCCGAGCCCCGTCCCGAGCGCGAATCCGGCATATTCGAGGTAGTCGCGATCCTTGCTGTGTGCGAACTGCAGCAGGCTGTACAGCAGCAGGGCCACCGCGAAGCCGGCGTAGAACAGCGTGACGGGCAGGTTCATCAGCAGGCGGCCCGCGTCGGCGCCCGCGCTGCCCTGGGCGGATGCGGCGAGCGGAATCGCCAGCAGCGCAGCAAGCACGAGCGGTGGACGAGCGGCAGGGAGCGTGAACCGATCGCTGCCTGGTGCGTTCGCCGGTGGTGTCGCGTGGCCCATGAAGTCCTTGTCGTGCAATTCGTCACGTTGGCCCAATTCTAAGAGGCTATCGTACCGCGTGTGAATAAGCGTTCCCGGGTACGCGCGTCAGGCGGTGCCCTTGAGTGCCAGGGGCAGGCCGGCGGCGACGAAGGTGACGCGCTCGCACGCGGCCGCGAGCATCTGGTTGAGCCGCCCGGCTTCGTCGCGATACAGGCGTCCGAGCGGCGTTTCCGGGACCAGTCCGAGGCCGACTTCGTTGGCGACCAGCAGCACCTGCGCGGGCAGCGCCGGCAGGATGTCGAGCAGCGCGCGGCGTTCGGCCTGCAGGAGCGGCAGGAGGCCGGCGTCCGCCGGGGCGGGAAGGTCGTCGGCGCCGGCCATCAGGTTGGTCAGCCACAAGGTCACGCAGTCAACGATCACGCAGCGGCCTGCGACCGCTTCGCGCCGCAGCGTCGCGGCGAGGGCGAGCGGCGTCTCCACCGTACGCCAGCCTTCCGGGCGGTCGTCCCGGTGACGCCGGATGCGCGCCGCCATTTCGTCGTCGAGGGCTTCCGCCGTTGCGATCACGGTCACGGGCAGTCCGCTCGCGGCGGCGAGGCTTTCGGCGTGGCGGCTCTTGCCCGAGCGGGCGCCGCCGAGGATCAGGTGTGCGGGCATGTCTTTGGAATTGCTTGGATTTTTTGCGCTGCGCGAAATCGCGGAACGCGCTATTATCCGCGTCGCGCCCGGTTTTGGGCGCGACGTGTTTTCAGGTGCCCGACGGCGACTCCCGCCCGAGGGTTAAACGGGAAACAGGTGCGCGGACGGCCCGCCGGGCCGTCGACGCCATGCCTGTGCTGCCCCCGCAACGGTAAGTGGACGCAAGGCGCATCCAACCGCCACTGGACGAGAGTCCGGGAAGGCGATGCGACCGGTCCGGCACTCCACGATGGAGCCCCGGCCAGCCCACGAGCCCGGATACCGGCCCGGACACGAGATGGCGGAAGTGCCGCGGGGAGGCGGCGACGGGCGCGGTGTTCCGCGGTGCTCGGCGTGTGCCCGCCAGGTGCTTCCTTGTTGAATCGACCGGGGAGCGGGGACGCTGACTCCGGCGCAGGGAGACCCCAATGAACATCCGTTTGTCCGCAACCTACGTCGCGGTGACGAGCCTTTTTCTCTCTTCCATCTCCGGAGCGATCGCCAAGGACTTGGACGAGTCGCAACTAGAGACCATCATCGTCACCGCGAATCGCATCGAAACCCCCGATGTCGCGGCGCCTTATGCCTCTGAAGTGCACACGCGCAAGGACATTGAACGCTCGGGCGCAACTTCGCTTGTCGATTACCTCAACCGCCAGTCGTCGGTCCAGTTGATGCCGAACTTCGGTAACCGTTTCACGCCCAGCATCAACATGCGCGGCTACGGTACCAACGACGGCTTCGAGAACGTCGTGATCTCCCTCGACGGGCGCCGTCTCAACAACATCGACTTGGCCCCGCAGCTTATCGGTGCGATTCCGCTTGAGGATATCGACCGCATCGAGATCACCAAGGGTAGCGGATCGGTCGCGTACGGCGACGGCGCTACTGCGGGCTCGATCCAGATCTACACCAAGCCGCGCACCGGAGCCAGCATCGACGTCAATGTCGGCAGCCATGCGGCGCTGGGCTCGACCGCACAGGCTGGATACGTCGGCGAGCGCTTCACGGTGTCGGCGACCGCCGAGCACGACAAGAGCGGCGGGTTCAGCGACAAGGATCCGTCCGGGCATCGTGATTCGTCGACGGCCGACAACTGGCGGATTGGCCTCACCGGCCGCCCGATTGACAAGCTCAAGTTAAGCCTCGATGCGGGCGATGGCCGAATCGATCTGCGCTACCCGAATTCGTTGACCCATTCCCAGTTCCGCGACGACCCGGCGATGAACAACGGACGCAACTACACGCACCAATTTTTCCGCGACGGCTACTGGGCGGTTGGCGCCGACTACGATATTGCGCCGAATTGGCGCCTGACAGCGCGGCACATCGATGAGGACAAGCGCTCGGAGTTCCCGCAGTTCAGCATCCGATTCGACTACCGTTACCTGTCGGACGATATCGCACTGCAATACCTTGGCGATGCCTTGTCGGTGACTGCCGGCCTGCAAACCTTCGACGGCAAACGTGCCGACGCTTCGAGCGAAACGAGCAAGAAGAACGAAGCGGTGTTCGTCCAGGGACAGTACGAAATCGGTCGCCTGATTTTGTCGGCCGGTGCGCGGCGTGAGCGGGTGAAATATGAATTTGATCCGTCCTCCGGCGCGGGGCTTACGGACGACAAGCGGCTGTCGTCCTGGGATCTGGGTGCAAACTACCGTATCGACGACGTTCTGTCCGTGTTCGGCAACTACAACTATTCGTATCAGGCCCCGGACATCGATCGATTCTTTGTTCCGGTTTTTGATGCGGATTTCAATCTGGTCGGGGCTGAATTCAACGGCTTTATTAAGCCAATGAGGGTGCGTACCCTTACCCTGGGTCTGAATCATGTGCTACCCATCAATCGTCTGAAGCTCGGCGTGTTCCATGCCGGACTGCGTGACGAGATCTACGATTTCAAGCCCAGCGCATTCACCGATATCAATACGAACCTCGATAAGTCGCACAAGTACGGGCTGGAGGTGCAGGACACATGGCGTATTTCGCCGATGTTGACCGGCGTGCTGAACTACTCGTGGACGCGCGCCATCATCGATCACGAGGATATGGGTGGCGGTGCCTTCAACGGAAAGGAGTTGCCGGGTGCGCCGCGCAACAACGTCGTGCTCGGACTGAATTTTGCGGTCAGCGACCGGGATAATCTCTATCTTTCGCACACTTGGCGGAGCAAGACTTGGGCAGCGGACGACTTCGACAACAACAACGAGCAGCGCCAGCGCGCCTACCAATCGACCGACATTGCGTATCGTCATCGTCTCGACAAGGTCGAGCTGTATGCGGCTGTGTCCAATTTGTTCAACTACAAGAACGGCACTTGGGTGCGCGACGACGCGATCTATCCGGTCGACTTCGAGCGTACATGGAAGGTCGGCGCGAAGCTGTCGTTCTGACGCCGACAGGCGCTACGCTGTGACGCGTCCGACCGTGCTGCCAGTCCTTGCCGCGCTCGTGGTCGCGGCGGGGCTCGCCTTCGGCTGGGCCCTGTCCGCGGGCGACCTCCCGGTCGCCTTCGGCGAGGTCTTCGCTGCGCTCTTCCGTGGTGCCGAAGGCATGGCGGCGGACGTCGTGCGCGAGCTGCGCCTGCCGCGCGCGGTGGCGGGCTTCGTGTGCGGCGGGCTGCTCGCGCTCGCCGGCGCGCTGATGCAGGTGCTGCTCCGCAATCCGCTCGCCGACCCCTACGTGCTGGGCATCTCCGGCGGGGCGGCGGTGGGGGCGCTGCTGGCGATCCTGGTCGGCCTCGCGCCCTGGCTCGTCGACGCCTCGGCCTTCGGTGGCGCGCTGGCGGCGACGCTGCTGGTGTTCGGGCTCGCGCACGGCGACGGATCGTGGACGCAGACGCGGCTCCTGCTCACCGGGGTGATCGTCGCGGCCGGCTGTGGCGCGGCGGTGACGCTGATGCTGTCGCTCGTCACCGACACGCGCCTGCAGTCGATGCTGTTCTGGCTGATGGGCGACGCGAGTGGGGCGACCCGGCCGTGGCCGGCGCTCGGCGTGCTGCTCGTCGGCCTCGCCGTCGCGATGCCCGTCGCGCGCGACCTCAACGTGCTCGCGCGCGGCGAGATCGCGGCGCAGGCGCTGGGCGTGCGCGTGCAGCGCCTGCGTTACCTGCTGTACATCCTCGCCTCGCTGCTGACCGCCGCCGCCGTCACGCTGGTCGGTTCGGTCGGCTTCGTCGGCCTGATCGTGCCGCACCTGATGCGCCTGGCGCTCGGCAACGACCAGCGCCTGCTGCTGCCCGCGGCGACGCTGGCGGGCGGCACGTTGCTGACGCTCGCCGACACCGCCGCGCGCACGGTGGTCGCGCCGGAGCAGTTGCCGGTCGGGGTGCTGACCGCGCTGATCGGCGTGCCGGTGTTCCTCTTCCTGCTGTCGCGGAACCCGCACGGATGACGGCCGGCGGCGATCCCGTCCTGCTCGAAGCCGAGCGCCTCGCGCTGCAGGTCGGCGAACGCTGGCTGTGCTGCGAATTCAGCCTGCGGCTTGCCGCCGGCGAATGCCTGGTGCTGCTCGGGCCCAACGGTGCCGGCAAGACGACGCTGCTGCATACGCTGGCCGGGCTGCGCGCGCCCACGGTCGGTGCGGTGCGCCTCGGCGGCCGCCCCTACGCGGAGTGGGACAGCCTCGCCGCCGCGCGTTTCCGCGGTCTCCTCGCGCAGCAGCAGCCCGACCACTTCTCCGCCTCGGTGCTGCAGACCGCGCTGATCGGTCGTCACCCGCATCTCGGGCGCTGGGGCTGGGAGAGCGCCGCGGACGTGGAGGCCGCCCGGGCGGCGCTCGGCGAACTGGGGCTCGCCGATTTCGCCGAGCGCGACATCCTGAGCCTCTCCGGCGGGGAGCGGCAGCGCGTGTCGGTCGCGATGCTGCTGACGCAGTCCCCGCAGCTCTTCCTGCTCGACGAACCGACCAACCATCTCGACCTGCACTACCAGATCGCCGTGCTGGAGCTCTTCGCGCGCCTCAAGGGCGAGGGGCGGGGCGTCGTGATGGTGCTGCACGACATCAACCTCGCCGCACGCTTCGCCGACCACGTGATCCTGCTCGACGGCAAGGGCGGCGTGCTCGCCGGCACGAGCGCCGAGGTCCTGCAGGCGGAGCACCTCGGCCGCGCTTTCGATCACCCGATCCGCCGCCTCGACGCCGATGGGCGGACACTCTTCATTCCGGACTGAACATGGACGAACAGGACAAGGACAGGAACACCCGCCACGCCGAGCGCATGCAACGCAAGAAGGCGGTGGTCGACGAGAAGATCGCCGCGGCGCAGGTCGAGCGCGGCGTGCTGCTGGTCAACACCGGCAACGGCAAGGGCAAGTCGAGCGCCGCCTTCGGCGTCGTCGCGCGCGCCCTCGGCCACGGCATGAAGGTGGGTGTCGTGCAGTTCATCAAGGGCCGCTCCGACACCGGCGAGGAGGCCTTCTTCCGTCGCCAGCCGGACGTCGTGTGGCACGTGATGGGCGACGGTTTCACCTGGGACACCCAGGACCGCAGCCGCGACGTCGCGAGCGCCGAGGCCGCGTGGGAACAGGCGCGTGCGCTGCTGCGCGATCCGGCGATCGGGCTGGTCGTGCTCGACGAACTCAACATCGCACTGAAATACCGCTATCTTGACGTGGCGACGGTCGTCGCCGACCTGCGCGCGCGGCCCGCGCCGCAGCACGTGATCGTGACCGGCCGCGCCGCCCCGCCGGAACTCGTCGAGGCGGCCGACACGGTGACCGAGATGGGCCTCGTCAAGCATGCGTTCGCCGCCGGCGTGAAGGCGATGCCGGGCGTGGAATTCTGACGAGTGGAAGCATTACTCGTGCAAGCCTTGGCATACAGGAAAGCGCAGCCCCCGGCGGAGCGTGTTTCGTGCCGAGGCGCCCGCCACGCGCCAACGAGGCGCAAGATACGCTCCGTCGGGGGCGGTTTCGGGGCAAATTAGCCGTTCTGAAGCCGGATCGCCCGTAGCATTGTCAAAAACCAGACTCAACGATCATCCAGAAGAGACCCGCATGTCCCTTCCCGAACTTCCCAATCCCCGTCCCGGCCCTGCCGCCGGCCATGTGTACCTCGTCGGCGCCGGTCCCGGCGACCCCGAGCTGTTGACGCTGCGCGGTGCGCGCCTCGTCGCCGGCGCGGATGCGCTCGTCTATGACAATCTCGTCAGCCCGGCCATCGTCGATCTGGCGCCGGCGTCGGCCGAACGCCACTACGTCGGCAAGAAGGCCGCCGACCATACGCTGCCGCAGGAAGACATCAACCAGCTGCTGGTGCGGCTCGCACAGGCGGGCAAGCGCGTCGTGCGCCTGAAGGGCGGCGACCCCTTCATCTTCGGGCGCGGCGGCGAGGAGATGGAAGTCCTCGTCGCGGCCGGCATCACCGTCGAAGTCGTGCCCGGCGTCACCGCCGCGGCGGGCATCGCCGCCTATGCGGGCATCCCGCTCACGCACCGCGATCATGCGCGTTCGGTGGTGTTCACGACCGGCTTCCTCAAGGACGGTGCGCTCGACCTCGACTGGCCGATGCTCGCGCGCCGTGGCCAGACGCTGGTGATCTACATGGGCATCTCGCGCCTGCCCGACATCTGCCGCGAACTCGTGGCGCACGGCCTGCCGGCGGACACGCCGGCCGGCGTCGTCGAGCGCGGCACGACGCAGGCACAGCGCGTTGCCGTCGGCACGCTGGCGAATCTGCCGCAGGTGGTCGAAGAGGAAGGCATCCGCCCGCCGGCGCTGACCATCGTCGGCGACGTTGTCGGCCTGTATCCGCGGCTCGCATGGTTCTCGCCCGACAACGCGCCGGCCGTGCATCCGCCGCATGCGGGCTGTACGGCGGTGCATCCCGGCGGGAAGCCGGAATGAGCGGCGCCGTGTCGGATATCGTCCGCTGCCCGGCGCTTTTCGTCGCCGCGCCCGCATCGGGGCAGGGCAAGACCACGGTCACCGCGGCGCTCGCCCGCCTGCATGCGCGGCAGGGGCGGCGCGTGCGCGTGTTCAAGTGCGGGCCCGATTTCCTCGACCCGCAGATCCATGCGGTCGCGAGCGGCGCGCCCGTGTACAACCTCGACCTCGGCATGTGCGGCGCGGCCGACGCGGCGTGGCGGCTGTACGAGGCCGCGCGTGACGCCGACCTGATCCTCGTCGAAGGGGTGATGGGCCTCTACGACGGCAACCCGTCCGGGGCGGACATCGCGCGCCGCTTCGGCCTGCCGGTGATGGCGGTGATCGACGCGCGCGCGATGGCGCAGACTTTCGGCGCCGTGGCCCACGGGCTCGCGCACTACCAGCCGGGCCTGCCGTTCTCCGGCGTGCTGGCGAACCACGTCGGCAGCGCGCGCCATGCGGAGATGCTGCGCGCGGCGCTGCCCGCGGGCATGCGCTGGTATGGCGCACTGTCGCGCGACGTGCAGGCGGGGCTGCCGGAGCGCCACCTGGGCCTGCTGCAGGCCGCGGAGATCGCCGATCTGGAGGCGCGCCTCGACCGCTTCGCCGACGGCATCGCGGCGACCGGCGCGGCCGATCTGCCGGAGCCGGTCGCGTTTTCCGCCGCGCAGCCGCCGCAACTGCCGCCGCTGCTGGCCGGCCGCACGGTCGCGATCGCGCGCGACGCGGCTTATGGCTTCATCTACCCGGCGAACCTCGATACCCTGCGCGGGCTCGGCGCGCGGCTCGCATTCTTCTCGCCGCTTGCCGGCGACGCGCTGCCCGACTGCGACGCCGCGTGGCTGCCCGGCGGCTACCCGGAGCTGCACGGCGAGGCGCTCGCGGCCAACCCGCAGTTCTTCGCTGGCCTGCGCGCGCACGCGGCCGCCGGCAAGCCGCTGCTCGCGGAGTGCGGCGGGATGATGAGCCTGTTCGAGACGGTCGTCGACAAGGCCGGGCAGGCGCACGCCTTCGCCGGCCTGCTGCCGGGGCGCGCCGTGATGCAGCAACGCCTGGCGGCGCTCGGGATGCAGGTGGCGGAACTGCCCGAAGGCCGGCTCGCGGGCCACACTTTCCATTATTCGAAGAGCGACACGCCGCTCGCGCCCCTCGTGCGCGCGCAGACGCCGGACGGGCGCGAAGGCGAGGCGATCTACCGGCAGGGGCGGCTCACGGCGTCCTACGTGCATTTCTACTTTCCGTCGGACCCGGAGGCAGTCGCGGCGCTGTTCGGCTGAACTCAGTCCCGCGGGCGGGAGCGTTCGTGGCGGAAATCCGCCCCCTTGCGGGCGTGTTCCGCGCCTCGTTGGCGCGCGGCGGACGCCTCGGCACGAAACACGCCCGCAAGGGGGCTGCGCGGGGGCACGCTTTTCGGGCTGGCGAACTGCGTGCGCTAAACTTCGCCGAAACCGAGTTGGTCGCGATACGGCCCCACTGGAGAGAGCATGACCGAGCGCTGCGCGTGGGCGGGCAATGATCCGCTCTACATCCACTACCACGACACCGAATGGGGCGTGCCGACCGGCGATGCGCACACGCTGTTCGAATTCCTCGTCCTCGAAGGCGCTCAGGCGGGATTGTCGTGGATCACGGTGCTGCGCAAGCGCGAACGCTACCGCGCCGTGTTCGACGGCTTCGACCCCGAGCGCATCGTGCACTACGGCGACGCGAAGAAGGCGGAACTGCTCGCCGATCCGGGCATCATCCGCAACCGCGCGAAGATCGATGCGGTGATCCTCAATGCGCGCGCCTGGCTCGACCTGCGCGAGGCGGGTACCGATCCCGTCGCCTGGCTATGGAGCTTCGTGGACGGCCAGCCGGTGCAGAACGCCTTCGCCGCGCTCGGGGAGATCCCCGCGACGACGCCGCAGTCCGACGCGATGAGCAAGGCCTTGAAGGCGCGTGGCTTCAAGTTCGTCGGCAGCACGATCTGCTACGCGCTGATGCAGGCGGCGGGGATGACCAACGACCATGTCGTGAGCTGCCCGCGCCACGGCGCAGTGACCGCGCTCGCGCGTGCATGGGGATGCGCTTGAGCGCGCCGCTGCGCCGCGTGCCGCCGATGCATGCGCTGGCGGCCTTCGAGGCGGCCGCGCGCCTGGGCGGCTTCGCGCCCGCGGCCGAGGAGCTGTGCGTGACGCCCAGCGCCGTGAGCCACCGCATCCGCCAGCTCGAGACCCAGCTCGGCACCGTGCTGTTCGAGCGCGCGTCGGGCGGGGTGCGCCCGACCACCGCCGGGCGGCTGTATCTCGACAGCGTGCGCGAGGCCTTCGACAAGCTCGCGCAGGCGGGCGCCGTGCTGCAGCCCGAACGCGAGCGCCTGCGCGTGTCGATGCCGCCGACTTTCGCGCGCCAGCTGCTGATGGCACGCCTGCCCGAATACCTGCGCGCGCACCCGGAAGTGGAACTGGAGGCGCACCTGTCGATCCCGCTGCAGGACGTCACCGCCGAGGCCGCCGACGTCGAGGTGCGCTGGGGCGCGGGCGACTACCCGGACCGCGTCGTGCGCAAGCTCTTCGACGACACGATGGTGCCGCTCGCCGCGCCCGCGTGGATCGCCGCGCACGCGCCGGCGGGCATGGCGGATCTCAGCCGGCTGGAACTGCTGCGCTCGCCGCTGCTGCCGTGGCGGCCGTGCTTTGCCGCAGCCGGGCTCGACTGGGCGGAACCCGAGCGCGGCGCGGTGTTCAACGACCTGGGGATGCTGATGGAGATCGCCGCGGCCGGCCTGGGGGCGGCGGTGTGCACGCGGCGCCTGTCGGCAGCGTGGGTCGAGACGGGGCGGCTGGTGCCGCTCTTCGGCGTGTCCGCGCCGGCGCCCTTCACCTATTACGCCGTCACGACGCCGGCGCAGAGCAAGCGTGCGGTGGTGCAGGCATTCATCGACTGGCTCGGGGCGGCGTTCGGGTAGGGGCCGGCAGCATGAACTTCCTCGCCCACGCCTGGCTTGCCGGCGATCTTCCCGCCGACCGCCTCGGCGGCCTGATGGGGGACTTCGTCAAAGGGCCGCTGCCCGCGGGCCTGCCGCCGGACGTCGCGGAAGGGGTGCGCCTGCATCGCCGTATCGACGTGTTCGCGGACACCCATCCCGCCTTCCAGCGCAGCCGTGCGCGGATCTCGCCCGAGCGCCGGCGCGTCGCGGGCGTGATGGTCGACATGTTCTACGACCATTTCCTCGCGCTGCATTGGGACCGATTCCACGGCGTGCCGCTGGAGCATTTCAGCGCGGCGATGTACGCGCTGATGGGGGCGAACGGCGCACTGCTGCCGCCGCGTCTGGCGGCGATCCTGCCGCACATGCGCGACTCGGACTGGCTGGGGAGTTACCGTTCGGCCGACGTCATTGGCATGGCGCTCGACCGCATGGCGCAGCGGCTGCGCCGCGAGAATCCGCTGACCGGCAGCGGCGCGGAACTCTTTGCCGGGTATGCCGGCTTCGAGGCGGATTTCTTCGAGTTCATCGCGGCGGCGGAGGCGTTTGCCGCGGACTGCCGGGCCCGGCGCGGACCCGGCGCTTAAGGCAGCGATCAGATTCTTCCGAACGGGATGTCGCTGCCAGGTTACAAAAATGTGTTGCGTCAGCGCAACGGAATGACCAGCGGCGGGATGTCCACGCCGATCGTGATCGCGGGGTCGCGCGGATAGTAGCGCGGCGCATAGACCGGGGCATACACCGGCGCCGGGGCGTAATAGCCGATCGGGCGCTCGTAGTACCGGTATTCGCGCACGATCGGGCGGCGCTCGATGATCCGTTCACGGATCACGACGCTCTCGCGGTCGCGGAATTTCTTGTAGTGGCCGAGATGGCGGCCGCGGTCGTGCCAGTCATCGTCGTCGTCATCGGCGTGGGCGGGCAGGGCGGCGACGAGGACGCCACCCGCGACGAGCGCGGCAAGCAGCTTGAATGCGTTGGTTTTCATGGTTGTTTCTCCAGACGGACCGGACAGGGGGCGATCGGGCCGCACCCTGTCCCCATGCGCATTAAACGCGAGATCGCGGGCAGACGTTGTCGCCGAGATGTAAGCGAATTATGCAAAACACGGGCGGGGCGGGGGCGGATGCTGCGGGAAAGGTGCTCCCGCCGCAGGCCCCTGCCCGCTGCCGCCGGCGTCAGCCGACGACGATCACATGCACGCGGCGCGGGCCGTGTGCGCCGAGCTGGATGGTCTGCTCGACGTCGGCCGTGCGCGACGGGCCGGAAATGATGTTGGTCGCGCGCGGCATGCCTTCGGGGCGGGCGCGCAGCACGGCCCACGCCTCCTCGAAGTGGCCGACGATGGCGCCCGCGTCGAGCACGACCACGTGGTCGTCCGGGACGAAGTTGTGCGTGATCGGGCTCGCCGGACCGGACGCCATCATCAGGCTGCCCGGCTCGGCGATGCCGGCGAGCGCCTGCGATACCGCCATCGTCTCGCTGATCCCGGCCGGCCCGTGGTGGATCTCGAGGCCGGGAAACGCCAGGTCCTGCAGCGCGGCGCCGACCGCGGCACGCGCGGGCAGGCCCTTGCCGGCGCGATAGGCTTCGACCGCGGCGGGCACGTCGGCGCGGCTTGCGACGCGGGCGGTCGTGCCGGCGCGGCTCTCGAACTTGCGGATGAAACGCGCGGCGAGGTCCTCGTCCTGCGCGGGACGGGTGTGGCGCGGGACGCGGGCGTCGAGCTCGGCGCGCTGCGTGGCGTCGAGCGGACCGCGCCGGAGCGCGCTGCGGACGGAGCCGAGGATCGCGTCCCTTGCGTTGCTGGTACTCATTGCTGGCCTCGCTTGCCTTGCCACAGTTCGAGGAAGGTGCGCCCCGCCGGCGCCGGCAGGTCGCGCACGTCGGTCCAGCCGCTCGCGAGCGGCAGGCGGCGGATGCTGCCGTTCCTGGCGATCGCCGACAGGAAGCGCGCGCCGACCTGTTCGAGCGCGTGATAGAGCTTCGGCCGCGTCGCGACGTAGCGCCATACCTTGAGCGCGCGCTTCTGCATCACCGGCGTGAGGTCCTGCTGGTGCTGCATGTGGCGCAGCTCGCGCAAGAGGTCCGGCAGCGGAATCTTCACCGGGCACACGGACGCGCAGCGGCCGTTGAGGGTGCACGCGTTGGGCAGGTCGTAGGCGTTGTCGAGCCCCTTGATGAGCGGCGTGAGCACCGAGCCCATCGGGCCGGGATACACCCAGCCGTAGGCGTGGCCGCCGACCGCGCCATACACCGGGCAGTGGTTCATGCACGCGCCGCAGCGGATGCAGCGCAGCATGTCCTTGAAGCGCCCGGCGAGCATCTTCGAGCGGCCGTTATCGACCAGCACGACGTGGTACTCCTCCGGGCCGTCGAGGTCGTCGGCGCGGCGCGGGCCGGTCGAGATCGTCGTGTAAGTCTCGGTCTCCTGGCCGGTCGCGCTGCGGGCGAGCAGGCGCAGGAAGAGCGTCGCGTCATCCAGCGTCGGCACCACGCGCTCGATGCCGGAGGTGACGATGTGCACCTTCGCGAGCGTCTGCGTCAGGTCGCCGTTGCCCTCGTTGGTGACGATGATCGACGAGCCGGTCTCGGCGACGAGGAAGTTGCCGCCGGTGATGCCGACGTCGGCGCGGAAGTACTTGTCGCGCAGCACGAGGCGCGCCTCATTGACGAGATCCGGCACCTCGGTCTTCCTCGGTCCGCCGTGGGCGGCCTCGAAGAGATCGGAGACTTGGTCCTTGGTCTTGTGCACGGCCGGCGCGATGATGTGCGAGGGCGGCTCGTGCGCGAGCTGGATGATGTATTCGCCCAGATCCGTCTCGACGACCTCCATGCCGTTGTCGATCAGCGCCTCGTTCAGGGCGATCTCCTCGGACACCATCGACTTGCCCTTCGTGACGGTCTTCGCGTTCACGCGCTTGCAGATGTCGAGGATGATGTTGCGCGCCTCCTCGGCGTCGCGCGCCCAGTGCACGTGGCCGCCCGCGGCCGTCACCGCCGCCTCGTAGCGTTCGAGGTAGTGGTCGAGATTGCCGAGGATGTGGTTCTTGGTGTTCTTCGCTTCTTCGCGCAGCTGCTCGAACTCCGGCAACTCCGCCGCCTGCTGCGCGCGCTTGCCGACGAAGCCGCCGCGCGCCTTGCCGAGCGCCTGCTGCAGGCTCGCGTCGTGGATCGCAAAGACCGCGCGGTCCTTGAATTCCTTCGAGCGGATCTCCATCAGTCGGCCTCCTTCGCCGCGCCCGCGAGGCCGGGGCCGTCGGCGAGGCCCGCAAGCACTTCCGCGGTGTGGAACACCTTCACCGGCGCGTGAATGCGCTTCAGGCGTCCGGCGATGTTCATCAGGCAGCCGAGATCGCCGCCGACCAGCGTGTCGGCGCCCGAGGCGAGGATGTTCCTGACCTTGTCCTCGACCATCTTCTCGGAGATCTCCGGGTACTTCACGCAGAAGGTGCCGCCGAAGCCGCAGCACACCTCGCTGTCCTCCATCTCCTTGAGCTTGAGGCCGGCGACGTCGCCCAGCAGGGCGCGCGGCTGGCCCTTGATGCCCAGCCCGCGCAGGCCCGAACAGGAGTCGTGGTAGGTCACGGTGCCGTCGTAGCGGGCGTCGGCGGGCGCGGCGTGCAGCACGTCGGCGAGGAAGGACAGCAGCTCCCAGCTCTTCTCGGACAGCGCCTGCGCGCGCGGCCGCCACACGTCGTCGTTCTGGAACAGCACCGGGTAATCGTGGCGGATCGTCGCCATGCACGAACCGGACGGGCCGACGATGTAGTCGTAGTGCTCGAAGGCCTCGATCACCTGGCGCGCGAGCGCGCGCGCGGCGTCGTAGTCGCCGCTGTTGTAACCCGGCTGGCCGCAGCAGGTCTGGTTCGCCGGCACCTCGACGGTACAGCCGGCGTCTTCGAGCAGCTTCACCGCCGAGAATCCGACGTTCGGGCGGAATACGTTCATCAGACAGGTGGCGAACAGTCCGACGCGCGGCCCGCGGGTGGGCGTTTCGGTCATGTGGGATATCTCCGCTTCTTGTTCGGGATGGGTGGCGCGATGTTAACAGGGGCCGCCGCGCCGCGCGGCGAGGGATTTTCAGCGCTGCGATGAGCCTGATTCATGTGCCTCGCAGCATAGCAGCTGGTGCCGGACCGTTCACCGCGCTCAGGGTTTTCCCGATGCCATGCGCGGCCACCCGTGCCCTCAGGCGCCATGCGTGGCACACTGCGCCCTTCGTTTCGGGATCGGGTTCATGCTGGCTGGTTTGCTCGCCGCGCTGGGTGCGGGGCTGTTGTGGGGACTGGTGTTCGTCGTGCCGCTGATGCTCGGGGATTACCCCGGCATCGCACTCGCGTTCGGCCGCTACATCGCCTTCGGCGTGCTGGCGCTGGCGCTGGCATGGTTCGACCGCGCGGCGCTGATGCGCCTCACGCGCGCCGACTGGATCGAGGCCGGCAAGCTCGCGCTGATCGGCAACCTTGTCTACTACTCCACGCTCGCGAGCGCGATCCAGCTCGCCGGCGCGCCGGTGCCGACGCTGATGATCGGCACGCTGCCGGTCGTCATCGCGATCTGCGCGAACCTCGGCGAACGCCGCGCGGGCAACGCCGCTGGGGCGGTTGCGTGGCGGCGCATTGCGCTGCCGCTCGCGGTGATTCTCGGCGGACTGCTGGTGGTGCACTTCGATCCCGCCGCGCATGCGGCCGCAGCGGCGGGGGGCGCGGCGCAGGACGGGCCGCGCTACGTGCTCGGGCTGTTGCTCGGCGTCGCGGCCGTGGCGTCGTGGACCTGGTACCCGATCCGCAACGCCCGCTGGTTGCGCGCGCGCGAGCCGGGGCTCGCACGGCCGTGGGCGACCGCGCAGGGGCTCGTGACGCTGCCGCTCGCGCTCCTTGGCGCCGCCGGCTTCGCGCTGTGGCAGGGCGTCACTGCGCCGGCGGACGTGTTCGATTGGCCTTTCGGGCCGCGGCCCGCAGCCTTCGTCGGCCTGATGCTGCTCGTGGGCCTCGCCGCATCCTGGCTCGGCACCCTGTTGTGGAACCGCGCGAGCCACCTGCTGCCGCCCGCGCTTGTCGGCCAGCTCATCGTGTTCGAAACTTTGTCGGCGCTGCTCTATGCTTTCCTGTGGTACGGGCGCTGGCCCAGCGTGGGCGAGGCGGTCGGCATCGTGCTGCTGGTTGTCGGCGTGCTGTTGGGGGTACGCGTGTTCCGTCCGGCCTGACCGGATCCTGGGGAGAAGGCTGTGTTTGCTCTGATGGCGGCCGATTTCGTCGTGCTGATGCACGCGCTTTTCATCGCCTTCGTGGTATTCGGAGGCTTGCTGACGATCCGCTGGCCGCGCCTGGCGTGGGCGCATCTACCCGCCGCTGCATACGGGGCCGGCATCGAGCTGATCGGCTGGACCTGCCCGCTGACGCCGCTGGAGAACGCGTTGCGGCGGGCAGCGGGCGGCGGCGTCGAGCTTCAGGGGGGATTCGTCGAGCACTACCTGATCCCGCTGATCTATCCGCCGGGACTCACGCCCGCGGTGCAGGCGGTGCTCGGGTTCGCCGTCGTGGCGGCCAACGTGGCGGTGTACGGAATTGTCGCCCTGCGTCGGCAGCGGCGCAGGGCGACCGATTGAGCGGCGCCCTCGTGGGGCGCGGGACTCAGTGGGGTTGGGGGCTGGAGCCGATCAGGAGGTCGAGCACGGCGTTGGCGAGGCGGGCGACGATGCGCTTCGTGCGCTGCCAGCCGGCGACGAACAATTGGCCGAGCGCCTCGTTGCGCCTGCGCTGGGCTTCACGGATATAGCCCTGATAAAACAGATAGTCCTTGTCCATGTTGCGGCTCCTTGGCGTTTGAGCCCGTCGTGAGGGCCTGGAAGCGACTGTACGGATATTTGTTGCATCGCAACAAGCGATCGTTCATCATGCGACGCCTTAGAAAATTTCATCCGTATGCCGGCCCGCCTTCCTCCACTCAACGCCCTGCGCGCCTTCGAGATCGCTGCGCGACACCTTAGTTTCAAGCTCGCCGCCGAGGAGCTCTCGGTCACGCCGACTGCGATCAGCCACCAGATCCGCGGGCTCGAGGACGACCTCGGCGTGCCGCTGTTCCGGCGCCTCACGCGCGCGCTCGAACTGACGCCCGAAGGCGAGGCGATGCTGCCCAAGCTGCGCGAGGCGATGAGCGCGATCACCGCGTCGGTCGAAACGGTGCGCGCGATGCGGCCGGTGAGCCGGCTGTCGGTCGTGGCGCCGCCGTCGTTTGCGTCGCGCTGGCTCGTGCCGCGGCTGCAGGGCTTCGCCGAGACGCATCCCCAGGTCGAGCTGCACCTGGCGAGCGCCACGCGGGCGATCGACGGTGTCGAAGCGGGCGGTCTCGGCATCGACCCGCCGGCGCCGCGCGCCGAAGGGGCGCAGCTGTGGATCCGTTTCGGCTCCGGGCGCTACCCCGGCTACCGCAGCGAGCTGCTCGTCGAGCCCGAATACACGGCCGTCTGCAGCCCGGCGCTGCTGCGCGCGAAGCTGCCGCTGCGCGAGCCCGCCGACCTGAGACGCCACACGCTGATCTACGACGACACGGTGCCCGACACGCGCGAGCGGCCGACCTGGCCCGAATGGCTCGCCGCCGCGGGCGTCAGCGGCATCCGCACCGCCGGCCTGCATTTTGGCGACTCCGGCCTCGCGATCGCGGCGGCGCTCGACGGCCTCGGCATCGCGCTGCTGTCGAAGCCGCTCGTCGCCGCCGAAGTCGCGGCCGGCCGCCTCGTCGTGCCCTTCGCGATCAGCGTGCGGCGGCGCTTCGCGTACTACCTGGTCACGCAGGACGCCGTCCCCGACGCCCTGCCGACCGCAGCGTTTCGCGCCTGGCTGCTCGACGAGGTGCGCCGCGACGCCGCGCTCGCCGGCATGCGGCACGCGTGATGCGGTCGCCAGCCCCTTGCCTCTCTTCCCCTGCCCGATTGAACCGAACGACGGCACGGAATCTCTGAATACAATGCCTGCGACCATGAACACCGATTCCCTCCCCAGCATCCTTGCCGCCGCCCGCCCGCCCGCCCGGCCCGCCCCCTTCCTGCCGATGTCCCGCGCCGAGATGCAGGCGCTGGGGTGGGACGAGTGCGACGTCGTGCTCGTCACCGGCGACGCCTACCTCGACCATCCGAGCTTCGGCATGGCGCTCGTCGGGCGGCTCCTCGAGGCGCAGGGCTTTCGCGTCGGCATCCTCAGCCAGCCCGACTGGAAGAGCGCGGACGCCTTCCGCGCCCTCGGCCGTCCGCGCCTCTTCTTCGGCATCACCGCCGGCAACATGGATTCGATGGTCAACCGCTACACCTCGGACCGCAGGATCCGCTCCGACGACGCCTACACGCCCGGCGCCGAAGCGGGCCGGCGGCCCGACCGCGCAGTGACCGTCTATGCGCAGCGCGCGCGCGAAGCCTTCCCCGACGCCAAGGTGGTGCTCGGCAGCATCGAAGCCTCGCTGCGCCGCATCGCGCACTACGACTACTGGTCCGACAAGGTGCGGCGCTCGGTGCTGCCGGACTCCAAGGCCGACCTGCTGATCTTCGGCAACGCCGAGCGGGCGCTCGTGGCTCTCGCCCACCGGCTCGACGCCGGCGAGCCGATCGAATCGATCCGCGACCTGCGCGGCACGGCCTTCATGGTCAAGCCCGGCTGGCTGCCGGGCGCGGAATGGAGCGAGATCGACTCGCTCACGCTCGATCGCCCCGGCCCGGTCGCACCGCATCCCGATCCCTACGCGATGGAAGCGGAGATGGTGACGGCCGCCGCGGAGGGCGCCCAGCCGGTGCGCATCGTCCCCGCCGCCGAGCGCGTCGCCGCCCGGCGCGCGGCGCGCGGCAAGACCGTCGTGCGCATGCCGTCCTACGAGATGGTCGTCGCCGACCCGGTGATGTACGCGCACGCTTCGCGCGTCTTCCATCTCGAATCGAATCCCGGCAACGCCCGCGCGCTCGTGCAGGCGCACGGCGAAGGGCCGGGGCGGCGCGACGTGTGGCTCAACCCGCCGCCCGTGCCGCTCACGACGCCCGAGATGGATTTCGTCTATGGCCTGCACTACGCGCGCCGCCCGCACCCGTCCTACGGCGACGCGCGCATCCCCGCGTGGGACATGATCAAGTTCTCGATCAACATCATGCGCGGCTGCTTCGGCGGCTGCACTTTCTGCTCGATCACCGAGCACGAGGGGCGCATCATCCAGAGCCGCTCCGAGGCATCGATCCTGCACGAGATCGAGGAGATCCGCGACAAGACGCCCGAATTCAAGGGCCACATCACCGACCTAGGCGGCCCCACCGCGAACATGTACCGCATGGCGTGCAAGGACAAGAAGATCGAGTCCTCGTGCCGGCGCCTGTCGTGCGTGTATCCCGGCATCTGCGAGAACCTCAAGACCGACCACGCGCCGCTGATCTCGCTGTACCGCAAGGCGCGCGCGATTCCCGGCGTCAAGCGCGTCACGATCGGCTCGGGCCTGCGCTACGACCTCGCGGTGCGCTCGCCCGAATACGTCAAGGAACTCGTCACGCACCACGTCAGCGGCCTGCTGAAGATCGCGCCCGAGCATACCGAGGAAGGGCCGCTGTCGAAGATGATGAAGCCCGGCATCGGCACCTACGAGAAGTTCGCCGCGATGTTCGAGAAGTACTCGCAGGAGGCCGGCAAGAAGCAGCACCTCGTGCCCTACTTCATCGCCGCGCACCCCGGCACGACCGACGCGGACATGGTGAACCTCGCGCTGTGGCTCAAGCGGCAGGGCTTCAAGCCCGACCAGGTGCAGACCTTCATGCCCACGCCGATGGCGATGGCGACGACGATGTACCACAGCCGCAGGAACCCCTTGCGCAAGGTGTCGGCCGACTCCGAGATCGTCGAGACCGCTCGCGCCGGCAAGCTCAGGAAGCTGCACAAGGCCCTGCTGCGCTGGCACGACCCGGAGAACTGGCCGCTGATCCGCGAGGCCCTGCAACAGATGGGACGCGCGGATCTCATCGGCAACGGGCCGAACTGCCTCGTGCCGCGCCACCAGCCCGGCGTGCCCCTCGGTGCGGCCGGCAGCACCCCTGCGGGGCGCGGTCCGGCGAAGGCGCCTGCCGGCAAGCGCCCGAGCTGCGGCGGGAAGCGGACTCCGGCCGCCGAGCGTGGCACGGAGCGTGCCCAGACGGCGCGCCCTTCCCCCGGCACGAAGCCAGCGGCGGCCCGCAAACCTGCGCGGCCGGCGAAGCGCCATGCATGAGCGGACATCCGCCGTGGCGGGGCAGGGCGCCGTGCCCGACGCGGCAGACTGCACCGAAGGAGGCTGGGTCGACGCTGCACTGCGCTGCCCGTCGCCGAATTGCGACGCCCGCCCGCCGGGTACGGACGTCACGCTGATCGTCGTCCACGCGATCAGCCTGCCGCCCGACGAGTTCGGCGGCCCGGGCGTCGAGCAACTCTTCACCAACGCCCTCGACCCCGCGGCGCATCCGTACTACGCGGCCATCGGCCACCTGCGCGTGTCGGCGCATTTCTTCATCCGCCGCGACGGCAGCCTGCTGCAGTTCGTGCCGACCGACGCGCGCGCGTGGCACGCCGGCGTGTCGAACTGGCGCGGGCGCGAGCGCTGCAACGATTTCTCGATCGGCATCGAGCTGGAAGGCTGCGACACGCAGCCCTTCGACGCGGCGCAGTACGAACGGCTGGCGGCGCTGCTGCGCGAGCTGTGTGCGCGTCACCCGATCGAGGCGGTGACGGGCCACTCGGACATCGCCCCCGGGCGCAAGACCGACCCCGGCCCGTGCTTCGACTGGCAGCGTCTGCGGCTGGCGCTGGGGCGGCCGGAACTCGCCTGTGGCCCCCTGTCCGGCCCGCCCTGAGGTCGCCAGCACAGTGCTGTTACAAATTTTGTGACAATTTTTTCACTTCTTGCGAAGGCCAGTCTGTGCGAGACTTCGCCACCTGAAGGAGGAAGGTGGGCCTCACTCGCAGCGTGCCTGCTTGACCAAGCCCAATAAAATCAATAGAGTAGGGTTATTGCTGCAGCGCAGCAACGTATTTTTCAATTGTAGTTTTCAATAATTGGCAGCGGGGCGGCGCACGATTCCGAACGGAATCGGCGTCTTGGGACAGCGCCGGAGAGCGCATCCGTCTCCCCGCCGGGCGTGCGGTCTGGTTGCGATCGCGCACTCGAACAACCACTGAAGACGTGATCTTCCGATCGACAGGCGAAGTCTGTCTGGGCGCTGCTGGCGCCGCGGTCGAGGGCATGGTCGCAGCAGGGAGGTACCGATGACTCACGCAACTCGTCCTGGTCGCAGGCTTCACGACGCGGCCACGTTCTTCGTGCATTTCGTCCACGGCAGTCTGATCCTCACGGCGTTCGCGTTTGTCGCGTTCGCGGGAGCGGGTTATCTGCGCAAGGACCCTGTCAGCTATGCCGACCTCGGCCCCGGAGTTCTGGAGGCCGCGGCTGCCGGCGACACTGCGGAGCCCCCTGTCCCGGCGCCTGAACCGGCCGCGGAGGCGCCCGCCGAAACGCCGCGACCGAAGGTCGCGACGCCTGCGGGGGGGCTGTCGGCCGAGATGCGCGGCGTGCGCGATTTCGTCGTGCAGCGCTACAACATCTCCACGCGTGCGCTCGAACCGCTGCTTGCGGCCGCCGAACGCAGCGGCCGCAAGCTCGGGGTCGACCCGCTGCTGATCGTTGCGGTGATGGCGATCGAGTCCAGCTTCAACCCGTTCGCCGAGAGCCAGAACGGCGCGCAGGGCCTGATGCAGGTGATCCCGCGCTTCCATCTCGACAAGATCGGCCGCAACGCCGGCGAGGATGCGCTGTTCGACCCGATGCTCAACATCCGCGTGGGCACGCAGGTGCTCGTCGAGGGCGTGCAGCGCTTCGGCAGCATGCAGGCCGCGCTGCAGTATTACGGCGGCGCCCTGAGCGATCCGAACGCGAGCTACGCGAACAAGGTGCTGGCGCTGCAGAAGCGCCTGCTCGCGGCCGCGGCACGCGCGAAGACGGGGGCCGGCGCCTGACGACGCGCGGGGGGCGCTTCCCGGCCTCCGCGCACGTCGTTTCCGGTGTCCTCAGGCGCGCATGCGCGCGATGCGCTCGATCGCTTCCAGCAGACGCTCGCGGCGGTTTGTGTAGGCGATGCGCAGATGGCGGCGCGGCTGGTTGTCGCCGAAATCCAGCCCCGGCGTTGCCGCGACCCCCGCTTCCTCGATCAGGCGGTGGGCGAGCGCTTCGCTGTCGTCGGCGAGGTGCGAGACGTCCGCATAGATGTAGAACGCGCCCTGCGGCTCCGCGCCGACGATGAAACCCAGCTCGCGCAGTGCCGGCAGCAGCGTGTCGCGGCGCTGTGCGAACTCGTGCCGACGGGCTTCCAGGATCGCTATCGTGGCCGGCGCGAAGGCCGCCAGCGCGGCGTGTTGCGCTGGCGTGGAGGGCGAGATGAAGAAATGCTGCGCGAGCTTCTCGATCTCGCGCACGTAGGCCTGCGGCGCGACGAGCCAGCCCAGGCGCCAGCCGGTCATCCCGAAGTACTTGGAAAAGCTGTTCACGACGAACACGTCGTCCATCGACTTCAGCACGGTGCTCGCCTCGACGCCGTAGGTCAGTCCCTGGTATATCTCGTCGACGATCAGCGTGCCTTGGTGTGAGAGCGCCGTCGCACGCAGCGCCGCGAGTTCGGCCGGGTCGAGCAGGGTGCCGGTCGGGTTCGACGGGCTCGCGACGACCAGCCCGCGCGTGCGCGCCGTCCAGGCGCCCGCGACCTGATCGGGCGTCGGCTGGTAGCGCGTCTCCGCCCCCACCGGCAGCGCCCGCGGCGCCCCTTCGAAACTGCGCACGAGGTGGCGGTTCGACGGATAGCCGGGGTCGGGCAGCAGCCACTCATCGCCCGGATCGGTTGTCGCGGCCAGCGCCAGCATCAGCGCGCCGGACGCGCCCGGCGTGACGATGATGCGCTCGGGTGCGACGTCCGCGTCGAAGCGGTCGTGGTAGAAGCGCGCGATCGCCTCGCGCAGCTGCGGCAGGCCGAGGGCGGCCGTGTAGTGCACGTCGCCGCCGGCGAGGAAGCGCGTCGCCGCATCGATCATCGGCTGTGGCGTCGCGAAGTCGGGCTCGCCGACTTCCATGTGGATGATGTCGCGCCCCTGCGCTTCGAGCGCGCGCGCGCGGCGCAGCAGCTCCATCACGTGGAAGGGCTGGATGTCGGCAGTGCGGCGGGCGAGATGCGGTGTCATGCGTATTCCTCGGGGGGCGATCGATGTGAAATTGTAGGGGACGGAAAAAACAAAAGCGCCGACGCGCGGCGCTTTTGCTCGTTCAGCCGGCCGTGGCCGGCGGGCAGGTTCAGACCGACAGGGCCAGCTCGAACATCTCGCGCTTGAGCGTCAGCGCGCGCGGCAGGCGGTCCTGCAGCTTGTCGAACCATTCCTTGTGCAGCTCGAGTTCCCTCTTCCACGCGTCGGCGTCGACCTGGGTCAGCGCCTCGAACTCGGGCTTGGTCACGTCGGAACCGGTCCAGTCGATGTCCTCGAACTTGGGCATCCAGCCGAGCGAGGTCTCCTTCGCGCCGATGCGGCCGCGCACGCGGTCGACGATCCACTTCAGCACGCGCATGTTCTCGCCGAAACCCGGCCACATGAACTCGCCCTTCTCGTTGATGCGGAACCAGTTTACGCAGAAGATCTTCGGGGTCTGCTCGACCACGTGGCCCATCTTCAGCCAGTGGTTGAAGTAGTCGCCCATGTGGTAGCCGCAGAAGGGCAGCATCGCGAACGGGTCGCGGCGCACCACGCCCTGCGCGCCGAAAGCGGCAGCGGTGGTTTCGGAGCCGAGGGTCGCGGCCATGTAAACGCCGAAGTTCCAGTTGAACGCCTGGTAGGCGAGCGGCACGGTGGTCGCACGGCGGCCGCCGAAGATGAAGGCCGAGATCGGCACGCCGGCAGGATCTTCCCAGGCCGGATCGATCGACGGGCACTGGCTGGCCGGCGCGGTGAAGCGCGAGTTCGGGTGCGCCGCCTTGCGCCCGGTTTCCTTCGCGAGTTCCGGCGTCCAGTCCTTGCCCTGCCAGTCGATCAGGTGCGCGGGCGCTTCCTTGCTCATGCCTTCCCACCACACGTCGCCGTCGTCGGTCAGCGCGACGTTGGTGAAGATGATGTTTTCCTTGAGCGTCGCCATCGCGTTGTAGTTGGTCTTTTCCGACGTGCCCGGGGCGACGCCGAAGAAGCCCGCTTCCGGGTTGATGGCGTAGAATTTGCCGTCCTTGCCCGGCTTGATCCACGCGATGTCGTCGCCGACGGTGTAGATCTTCCAGCCGTTGAAGGACTTCGGCGGGATCAGCATGGCGAAGTTGGTCTTGCCGCAGGCCGACGGGAAGGCCGCCGCGACGTAGGTCTTCTCGCCTTCGGGCGACTCGACACCGAGGATCAGCATGTGTTCGGCGAGCCAGCCTTCGTCGCGCGCCATCGTCGAGGCGATGCGCAGCGCGAAGCACTTCTTGCCCAGCAGCGCGTTGCCGCCGTAGCCCGAGCCGTAGGACCAGATCTCGCGCGTCTCGGGGTAGTGCACGATGTACTTGGTGTCGGGGTTGCACGGCCAGCGCGAATCCTTCTCGCCCGGCCCGAGGGGGGGCGCCGACGGAGTGCACGCAGGGCACGAACTCGGCGTCGCTGCCGAGCACGTCATACACCGCCTTGCCCATGCGCGTCATCGTGCGCATGTTGGTGACGACGTACGGGGAGTCGGTGATCTCGACGCCGATGTGGGCGATCGGCGAACCGAGCGGGCCCATCGAGAACGGCACGACGTACAGCGTGCGACCGCGCATGCAGCCCTTGTACAGGCCGTTGAGGGTCTCGCGCATGGTGGCCGGGTCTTCCCAGTTGTTGGTCGGGCCGGCGTCGTCCTTGTTCCTGGAGCAGATATAGGTGCGGTCTTCGACGCGCGCGACGTCCGAGGGGTCCGACCACGCGAGGTAGGAATTCTTGCGCTTTTCCGGGTTGAGCTTGATCAGCATGCCCGCCTCGACCATTTCGGCGCACAGGCGGTCGTATTCCTCGGCCGATCCGTCGCACCAATAAACCCGGTCGGGTTCGGTCAGGGCGGCGATTTCGGCGACCCACTTCTTCAGGCCGGCGTGGCGAATGTAAGCGGGTGCGCCGGCCAGGATGGCCTCGGCGGACAAGCGTTGAGTCATGATGGAAAACTCTCCAGATTGCAAAAGCGGTAAGCCGCCTGGAGCTCGCAGCCGCGCGTCCCGGGCGGGATTTTTGACGGGCCTTTGGACCTTCTTGTTGCGCCGTCGCTGCGGAAACTACTAGGGTAAACCGCAGTCGGCGAAAGCTTAATATTATGCCACGGCCGCGCGGCCGGCGGAAAATCCGCTTCGGCGTGGCCCGGCCGCCTGGCGCCGCTGCCCACCCGCCAGGCTGTCTCCCCGCCGCGATCCGCGGCATCATTACGGATTCGGGAGAATCCCCGGCGGCAGCCGGGAAACTGATTACAACAATTACGGGACTTCAAATGGACGAAACGATCCGCGCTGCGGCGCTCGATTACCACCGTTATCCGCGGCCGGGCAAGATCTCGGTCACCCCCACGAAAGTGCTGTCCAACCAGCGCGACCTGTCGCTGGCCTATTCCCCGGGGGTTGCCGCGGCCTGCGACGCGATCGTCGAGGAGCCGGCCGAAGCCGCGAACTTCACCGCGCGCAGCAACCTGATCGGCGTCGTCACCAACGGCACCGCAGTGCTGGGCCTGGGCAACATCGGCCCGCTCGCCGCCAAGCCGGTCATGGAAGGCAAGGGCGTGCTGTTCAAGAAGTTCGCCGGCATCGATGTGTTCGACCTCGAGATCGCCGAGAACGACCCCGACAAGCTGATCGACATGATCGCGGCGCTCGAGCCCACCTTCGGCGGCATCAACCTCGAGGACATCAAGGCGCCGGAGTGTTTCTACATCGAGGCGCGCCTGCGCGAGCGGATGAAGATCCCGGTGTTCCACGACGACCAGCACGGCACGGCGATCGTCGTCGGCGCGGCGGTCCTCAACGGCCTGCACCTGCTGGGCAAGGACCTGAAGAAGGTCAAGCTCGTGACCTCCGGCGCGGGGGCCGCGGCGCTCGCCTGCCTGGGCCTGCTCGAGAAGCTCGGTATCCCGGTCGACAACATCTGGGTCACCGACATCGAAGGCGTGGTCTATGAGGGCCGCACCGTGCTGATGGATCCGATCAAGGCGCGCTACGCGAAGCCGACCAGCGCACGCAAGCTCGCCGAGGTGATCGAGGGGGCGGACGTGTTCCTGGGCCTCTCCGCGGGCGGCGTGCTCAAGCCCGAGATGGTCGCGAAGATGGCCGCGAAGCCGCTGATCCTCGCGCTCGCGAACCCGACGCCGGAGATCCTGCCGGAGCTCGTGAAGGGCGTGCGCGACGACGCGATCATCGCCACGGGCCGTTCGGACTACCCGAACCAGGTCAACAACGTGCTGTGCTTCCCGTTCATCTTCCGCGGCGCGCTCGACGTCGGCGCGACCACGATCACCGACGAGATGCAGCTCGCCGCCGTGAAGGCGATCGCCGAACTCGCGCGCGCCGAGCAGAGCGACATCGTCGCCGCCGCCTACGGCGAGAAGGTGTCGGGCTTCGGCCCCGAGTACATCATCCCGCGCCCCTTCGATCCGCGCCTCATCGTCAAGATCGCCCCGGCGGTCGCCGAAGCGGGCATGGCCTCCGGCGTCGCGACGCGCCCGATCACCGACTGGGATGCGTACCGCACGCAGCTCAACAACTTCGTGTGGCATTCGGGCCTGATCATGAAGCCCGTGTTCGCCGCGGCGCGCGGCACGAACCAGCGCATCATCTTCGCCGAGGGCGAGTCCGAGCGCGTGCTGCGCGCGGTGCAGACGGTGGCCGACGAAGGTCTCGCGCGCCCGATCCTGATCGGTCGCCCGGACGTCGTGAACGCCAACATCGAGCGTTTCGGCCTGCGCATGCGTGCCGACCGGGATTTCGAGCTGGTGAACCCCGACTCCGACCCGCGCTTCAAGGAGCTGTGGACCTACTACCACGGCCTGATGGAGCGCCACGGCGTGTCGATCGAGTACGCGAAGAAGGAAGTCCGCCGCCGTACGACGCTGATCGGCGCGCTGCTGCTGAAGTTCGGCTACGGCCACGGCCTCATCTGCGGCACTTACGGCATGCACCGGCTGCACCTCGACTTCATCGAGAAGGTCATCGGGCGGCGCGAGGGAGTGAAGCACTGCTATGCGCTCAACGTCGTGAACCTGCCCGAGCGCACGCTCTTCCTCGCCGACACCTACGTCAACTACGACCCGTCGCCGGAGCAGATCGTCGAGGTGACGCTGCTGGCGGCCGAGGAGATGTCGCGCTTCGGCATGACGCCCAAGGTCGCGCTGCTGTCGCATTCGTCTTTCGGCAGCGCCGACTCGCCGACCGCCGAGAAGATGCGTGCCGCGCTGCGCCTGCTGCACGAGCGTCATCCGGAGCTCGAGGTCGAAGGCGAAATGCACGGCGATGCCGCGCTCGACGCGGACCTGCGCCTGCGCATCTTCCCGAACGCGCGCATGCGCGACGCCGCCAACCTGCTGATCTTCCCGACGCTCGACGCCGCGAACATCGCCTTCAACCTGCTCAAGACGGCGGCGGGCGAAGGCATGACCGTCGGTCCGATCCTGCTCGGTGCGGCGCGCCCGGTGCATATCCTCACGCCGTCGGCGACGGTGCGCCGCATCGTCAACATGACCGCGCTCGCCGCGGTCGAGGCGGCCCAGCGCCAGCGCTGACGCAGCGCCCCGGGCAAACGCGGGTGCCGGCCGTTCACGGCCCGGCACCTGCGTGGCATCATCCCGGGGGAGTTGTCCGCAAGCGACCGGGGGCGCGATGTCCGATGGCAAGGCTGCGCTGGTACTGACGGGAGGCGGCGCGCGTGCGGCCTACCAGGTCGGCGTGCTGTCGGCGATCCGCGAGATCCGCGGCCGCCGTCCGGGCAATCCTTTCCCCATCCTGTGCGGCACCTCCGCGGGCGGCATCAATGCAGCCGCGCTGGCGGTGTATGCCAGCGACTTCAACGTCGGCGTGCGCATGCTCGCGCGCATCTGGCGGCAGTTCCACGTCAATCAGGTCTATCGGGCCGATGCGGCCGCGCTGCTCGCGACCGGTGCGCGCTGGGCCTCGGCGCTGACGCTGGGCTGGGCGGTACGGCAGACGCCGCGCTCGCTGCTCGACAACGCCCCGCTGCGCGGTCTGATCAGCGACGTACTGGACCTCTCCGGCATCTCCCGCGCCATCGGGCAGGGCCACCTGCACGCGGTGAGCGTCGCCGCGTCGGGCTACTCCTCGGGCGAGAGCCTCACCTTCTTCGACGCCGTCCCCGAAGTCGAGCCGTGGCGGCGCATGCAGCGGCTGGGCGTGCGCACCTCGATCGGCATCGACCACCTGCTCGCGACCAGCGCGATTCCCTTCGTCTTCCCGGCGGTGCGGATCAATCGCGAATGGTTCGGCGACGGGTCGATGCGCCAGCTCGCGCCGATCAGCCCCGCGATCCACCTCGGCGCCGACCGCATCCTGGTGATCGGTTCCGGGCGGCTGGTGGAGGAGGGGCGCCAGCGCAGCGAAGGCTATCCCTCGCTCGCGCAGATCGCCGGCCATGCGCTGTCGAGCATCTTCCTCGACAGCCTGTCGGTGGATCTCGAGCGGCTCCATCGCATCAACATCACGGCCGGCGCGATGAGTCCGGAACAACGCGCGGCGGCAGGGATCTACCTGCGGCCGATCGAGACCCTGGTGATCTCGCCGTCGCAGCGCCTCGACGCGATTGCCGGACGGCACCGCGACACCCTGCCGCTGGCGCTGCGTACCGTGCTGCGCGGTATCGGCGCGATGCGGCGCGAGGGCTCGACCCTGCTGTCCTACCTGCTGTTCGAGCCACCTTTCACGCAGGCGCTGATGGAGCTCGGCTACAAGGACACGATAGGCCGGCGCGACGAAGTTGCGGCCTTTTTGCGAGTGTAACGGTCTCCATGCGTGCGCCGGGGTCATCTAAAATATTATTTGTGGGCATGGTGTGACACGTTGTAATAAATTTCTCGCGAAGAACATCAAAAAGACTTGATATCTGCCTAATTTGTATAAGAATAGTACCTGAGCTGACGTACTCCCCCTTTTTGTTTCCTTTGTTTCAGGCCACAAGATGAAATTCCGTAATCTGGCGATCGCGATGATCAGTCTCGCGATGATGCAGGCGGGTTGGAGCCTCCCCGCTGCGGCCGCCACGAGGGCGGCTGCGTCCGGTTCCGAAGGGACCGCGACGAAGACTGTCAAGAAATCCTCCAAGCGCTCGGTCAGCGCGCCCGCGAAGAAATCGGTGAAGAAGCGCGTGAGCCGCAAGGCCGCTGCGCATCATCACCAGGCCCGCCGGGTCAAGGTGTCGCTGCGCCACGATGCTGCCGCCCACGATGCCGCGGTGAACAGCGCGCCGCTGCAGCTCGACGCCGCGGGCCTGCCGCACCTGCGCTCGACGGCCTTCCTCGTCATGAACCAGAACACCGGCCACGTGATCCTCGAGAAGAAGAGTGATTCCGTGCTGCCCATCGCCTCGATCACCAAGCTGATGACTGCGATGGTCGTGCTCGACGGGGGCCAGAGCCTCGCCGAGGAGATCACGATCTCCGAGGGCGACATCGACACGCTGAAGGGCACGGGCTCGCGGCTGTCGCTGGGTACCCGTCTGTCGCGCGAGGAGATGCTGCATCTCGCCCTGATGTCGTCGGAAAACCGTGCCGCTTCCTCGCTCGCGCGCCACTATCCGGGCGGCGAGGCGGCCTTCGTCGCGGCGATGAACGTCAAGGCGCGCATGATAGGCCTGACCGACACGCACTTCAGCGATCCGACCGGCCTCACGCCCGCAAACGTCTCGAGCCCGCACGATCTCGCGCGCATGGTGTCGGCCGCGTCGACCTATCCGCTGATCCGCGAGTTCTCGACCACGTCCGAGCGTTACGTGCAGATCGGCTCGCGCGTGCACCGCTTCGGCAACACCAATTCGCTGGTGCGCAGCCCGGATTGGGAGATCGGTGTGCAGAAGACCGGCTACATCCGCGAGGCGGGGCGCTGCCTCGTCATGCAGGCGTGGCTGATGAGCCAGCCGGTGATCTTCGTGCTGATGGATTCGGAGGGGCGCTATTCGCGCACGGCCGACGCCGTGCGGATCAAGAAATGGCTTGAAGCCGCCGGCCCGCAGCGCTTGGCAGTGGCAACCGGCAAGGAAAACATCTGAGCGCTTGTCAGGATGCGGACCCCGGCTGCGCCGGGGCCGCGTTCAGCGTGCGTTGCGCTTGACGTAGCCGAGGGCGCGGGAAATCTCGTCGGCGGCCTCGCGTACGAGCGGGGCGCGGTCGGGATTGAAGCGTTCGGAGGGCGTCGATACCGACAGGCCCGCGATGAGTTCGCCGCTGTCGTCACGCACGCCCGCGGCGATGCAGCGCACGCCGATCTCCACTTCTTCCAGGTCGAAAGCCACGCCGTGGCGGCGGACCTTGTCGAGTTCCTTCTCCAGCGTCGCGATTTCGGTGAGTGAGGCCGGCGTCGATCCGGGCAGACCGGTGCGGCGGGCGTAGTCGCGCACCCGTTCCATCCCGTCCTCGACGAGGAAGAGCTTGCCGGTGGCCGTCGTATGCAAGGGCGCGCGGGCGCCGACGATATG
Source organism: Azoarcus sp. DN11 (assembly GCF_003628555.1). Taxonomy (NCBI): domain Bacteria; kingdom Pseudomonadati; phylum Pseudomonadota; class Betaproteobacteria; order Rhodocyclales; family Zoogloeaceae; genus Azoarcus; species Azoarcus sp. DN11. The sequence continues at coordinate 617,827 of NZ_CP021731.1, forward strand.
CACGACGCGCACGGCCGAGCGGCCACTGGAGGTGCGCTCGACGTAGACGATCTCGTCACCGGTGCGGATGCCGAGGTTGACGCTCTCACCGGTGGCCGCATGCAGCCTGAGCATCGCCGGCATCGCGGTTTCGCGCAGCGAGATGCGCGACTTCACCAGGCTGCCGAGTTCCAGCAGGCGGATTCCCAGGCGGTAGGTGCCGCCTTCGCCGCGCTCGACGAAGCCGCTTTGCGCCATTGCGCTGAGGATCCGGTGTGCCGTGGAGGGGTGCAGGCCGGTCTCGAGCGCGATCTGCTTGAGCGCGGCCGGATCGGGGTGCCGTGCCAGCACGTCGAGGAGCTTCATCATGCGCTCGACGACCTGGATCGGATTCTTGGTTTCGGTGGGGGTGTTGGTGCTCACGCGGCCGCCATGGGAATTGCAATTGCGCGCATTCTAGCCGTGCGGGGTGATTTCGCCTAGTGAAACGCCGCCGCGCGTGCCGCAATACCCGCGATCCGGCTGCTGGAAGCCGGCGCGGGCAGCCGATATACTGAAATACGTTGCGCCCGGCGATGCCGGGCATTGTTTTTTGAAGGGTTCGTCCGTGCCGTGCGCGGGCGCGCCCGTGACCCGGATTGCGACCATGAAGCGCTCGAAGGAAGCCGGCACGCCCGGAGAGGTCCCCCCGCAGGAAGACGCCGCCGCGCCGCGCCGCACGCTGGGGGTCAAGCGGGCGGGTGATGCTCTAGCCGCCGACGCGCCCCGCCGGCCCGGCGTGCGTGCGCGCTTCCAGCCCGGCTATGCGAAGGCGATCGCGGCGACACGGCCGTCCGCGCCGCAGGGTGAGGAGGGGCCGCGCGCCAGGAAGGAAGGCGGGCGCGAGGAGGCCGGGCGCGGCAAGGACGCGCGTCGGCAGCGCAAGGACGTCGGCCCTGCCGCAGCGGCGCCCGCTGGCGGGCGTCCCGCGCGCAAGGCGGGGCCGAGGCCGGAAGGTCAATCCGTCGCCCGCCGCGAGGGGAGCCGCCCCGCGGCTCGACCGGAAGTCCGGGACGGCGCCGCTGCGACGGCCGCCGCCGAAGGCGTGCGCCTGTCGAAGGTGATGGCCGAGCGCGGTCTGTGCTCGCGCCGCGAGGCAGATGAATTCATCGAACGAGGCTGGGTGTTCGTGGAGGGACAGTGTGTGTCGGAACTCGGCACGCGCATCGACCCGAACGCCGAGATCACGCTCGCGTCGCAGGCGCGCCGGCGCCAGTCCGAACGCGTGACGATCCTGCTGCACAAGCCGGTCGGTTACGTCTCCGGCCAGCCGGAGCCGGGCTATGAGCCGGCCGTGTCGCTGATCGGCGCGGCGAACCAGTTCGACCGCGACACCGCGCAGCCTTTCGACTTCTCGCACCTCAAGGGCCTCGCCCCGGCAGGGCGTCTCGACATCGATTCGACCGGCCTGCTGGTGCTGACGCAGGACGGCCGTATCGCGCGCCAGCTGATCGGCGACGACTCGGAGGTGGACAAGGAGTACCTCGTGCGCGTCGAAGGCGAACTCGACGAGCGCGGGCTCGCGCTGCTCAACCACGGCCTCGAACTCGACGGCCGCAAGCTGCGGCGCGCCAAGGTCGAGTGGATCAACGCGGACCAGCTGCGCTTCGTGCTGCGCGAAGGCCGCAAGCGTCAGATCCGGCGCATGTGCGAGCTGGTCGGCCTGAAGGTGGTCGGCCTCAAGCGCATCCGCATCGGGCGCGTCCGGCTAGGCGACCTTCCGCTCGGGCAATGGCGCTTTCTCCGCGAAGACGAGCGGTTTTGACGCCTGCGCACGCGGCTTCAGCGGCGTCGGCTTGGCGGCGCTGCGACGGCGTCGCGGTGCACGCCTGGCCGGCAGCCTGGCGGGATCGCTGACGCCCGACTGCTCGGTAAACCAGCCCTTCAGCGGGCAGTCGCAGTCATCTGCGCAGCCGTGTTCGCACGCGCACTCTGCCTGCGTTTCATCCAGCAGCACCATTTCCCGAACCGCTTCGCAGCGGCCGATCGGCGAGTCGAGGAAAGTCATGGCGTACTCCTTCGATGCGGTTATGCACAAGGGTCCAATTCTCGTCCCTTCAATCTAGTCGGCATTTTTCGGTGCTGCTCGCGCGAATCGCGCAATCTTGATCTGGCGCAAGAATTCCCGTTCTGAACGAATGGTTATTCGGCCCGCAGCGCTTCGACCGCGTCGAGGCGTGCCGCGCGGATCGCGGGCAGCACGCCGGCCAGGAGGCCAATCACCACCGCGGTCGATTCGGCGGCGGCCACGAAATGCCAGGGCGTGTGCACCGGCAGCGCGGGAACCAGCAGGCCGACGAACTGCGCGATGGCGCTCCCGACCAGCAGCCCGAATACCCCGCCGATCGCCGCGAGCGCGACCGCTTCCGCAAGAAAGAGCCGCAGGATCGTCGCCCGCCGTGCGCCGAGCGCCACCAGCAGGCCGATCTCGTTGGTGCGCTCGGTGACGGCGATGGTCATGATCGTGACGATGCCCACCGCGCCGACCAGCAGCGAGATGCCGCCGAGCGCGCCGACGGCCGCGGTGAGGATGCCGAGGATGTTCGACAGGCGAGCGAGCATGTCTTCCTGGGTCGTCAATGTGACGTCGTCCTGGCCGTGGCGCGCGACCAGCACCTTGCGGATGCCGGGGGTGACGCGCGACGCGGGCACGGCTTCCTCGTAGGTGACGTTGATCTCGATCAGCCCTTCGCGGTTGTAGAGCGACAGCGCGCGCGAGGTCGGGATGTAGGCGGTGTCGTCGAGGTCGACGCCGAGGAACTGGCCTTTCTCCTCCATCACGCCGATGACGCGATAGCGTTCGCCGCCGATGCGCAGGCGTTCGCCCAGCGCGTTGGCGTTGCCGAAGAGTTCGTGCTTGAGCTTGGCGCCGAGCACGACGAAGGCGCGCGCACCGTTGGGGTCGTCGGGCGGCAGGAAGCGCCCGACGCGCACGTGCATCGAGAAGATGCGCTGCATCTCGGGGCCGACGCCATACACGCTGGTGCGGCGCACGCGGCCCGCGCCTTCGACATCCGAGTTGCCCCACACGATGGGCGTCACGGCGGTGACGTGGGGCACACGTTCGAGCGCGAGGGCGTCGTCGAGGGTGAGCTGGCGGGCGGTGCTCGGCAGCCCCGGCGGTCCGCCGCGCGCGCCCTGCCGGCCGGGGGTGACTTCGATGATGTTGGTGCCGAACTGCGTGAACTCGTTGAGCACGAAGCGGTGCAGGCCCTCGCCGATAGAGGTCAGCAGGATCACCGCGGCGATGCCGACGCCGATGCCTAGCAGCGTGAGGAAGCTGCGCAGCCGGTGGGCGAGGAGCGAGCGCAGCGCGAGCTGGAGGAAGTCGTGCAGGCTCATCGCCGGGACAGGGCCTGCACGGGGTCGAGGCGGGAGGCGCGCCGTGCGGGCATCACGCCGAACAGGATGCCGGTCGTGAGCGCCGTGCCGATGCCGGCGAACACGGCCCAGTCGGGCGGCCAGGCGGGCAGCACGGGGAAGGCGAGGCGCAGCCCCCAGGCGCCGAGGTGACCGAGCGCAAACCCGGTGATCGCACCCGCGAGCGACAGCAGCGCGGCCTCGGTGAGGAAGGCGAGGCGGATGTTGCGGCCGGTCGCGCCGAGCGCCTTGAGCAGGCCGATCTCTGCGGTGCGCTGCGTCACCGCGACCAGCATCACGTTCATCACGAGGATGCCGGCGACCGCGAGGCTGATCGCCGCGATCCCCGCGACCGCCAGCGTCAGCGCACCGAGGATGCGATCGAAGGTGCCGAGCACGGCGTCCTGCGTGATGAGCGTGACGTCGAGCTCGCCGTCGCGGCGCAGGCGCATGATCTGCTCGAGCTGCTGCTTCGCCGGCCCGATCGCCTCGCGGCTGCGCGCCTCGACGATGATGCGGAAGAGGTTGTTGGTGTTGAACATCGCCTGTGCCGTGGCGACCGGCAGGAACACCAGTTCGTCGGTGTTCATGCCCAGCCCCTGGCCGGTCTTGGCGAGCACGCCGATCACGCGCAGGCGCCGGTCGCCGACGCGCACGATGCGCCCGATGGCCGGTTCGCTGCCGAAGATCTCGTCGCGGATCTTCGTGCCGAGCACGGCCACCGCCGTGGCGCGGCCCAGATCCTCGCGCGGCAGGAAGCTGCCTTCGGCCATGCGGAAGGCGCGGATGTCGACGTAGTCGCCGCTGGTGCCGACGACCATCGCCTCGCGCAGGCGTCCGCCCCAGGCGATCTCGGAGTTGCCCACCGACAGCGGCGCCATGCGCGTGACCAGCGGCGCGCGCAGCAGCGCCTGGGCATCGCGCACGGTGAGGTCGCGCGGGGTGCTGGTGACGAGGTTGCCCAGCCCGAAACCGCCGGTCGCGGTGCGCCCCGGGAGCACGATCACGAGGTTGCTGCCGAGCGCCGAGAATTCGTTGACGACGTAGCGCCGCGCGCCGTCGCCGAGCGCCGTGAGCACGACCACCGCCGCCACGCCGATCGACATCGCCAGCACCATCAGCGCGGTGCGCAGCGGGTAGCCCGAGGCGGCGCGGGTCGCGAAGCGAAGCGTGTCGGCGGGGGTCATCAGGCCTCCCGCCGGGCCGCCCCAAGGGGGGCCTGCGCCCCCCCCGGGGGGCAGCGAGTAACGCGAGCGTGGGGGTGGTTTCATGGCACGGGGGCGGGCTCGCGGACGTCGTGCAGCAGGCGGCCGTCTTCCATCATCAGGCGCCGGCGCGCGCGGCCGCCCATGACGGGGTCGTGAGTGACGACGATCAGGGTCACGCCGGCGGCGTTGAGTTCTTCGAGCAGATGCGTGACGTCCTGCCCGGTCGAGCGGTCGAGGTTGCCGGTCGGTTCGTCGGCGAGGATCACCGCCGGACGCATGATCGTCGCCCGCGCGATCGCGACGCGCTGGCGCTGGCCGCCGGAAAGTTCGTCGGGCCGGTGGTGCGCGCGCGTTTCCAGACCGAAATCCTTCAGCGCCTGCGCGACGTGTGCATGGCGTTCGGCAGGCGGGATGCCGGCGAGCATCAGCGGCAGCGCGACGTTCTCGGCGGCCGTGAGGCGCGGCACGAGATGGAAGCTCTGGAACACGAAGCCGATGCGGGTGCGCCGCACCTCGGCCTGTTCGTCGGGCGAGAGCGTCGTCACGTCGCGTCCTTCGAGGCGGTAGGTGCCGGCATTGGGGCGGTCGAGCAGGCCGAGGAGGTTCAGCAGCGTCGACTTGCCCGAGCCCGACGGGCCCATCACAGCGACATATTCCCCGCTGTCGATCGACACGCTCAGTTCGTGCAGCGCATGGACTTCGCTGTCGCCCAGCATGAAGACGCGCTCGATGCCGGTGAGTTCGATCTGCGCCATGATCGCCTCAGCGCGCGGGGCCGGCCCCGTCTTCCGGCCGCACCCGCGCGCCGGCCTTCACGCCCTCGCGTTCGAGCGAGGCGACGATGCGATCGCCTTCCGCGAGGCCGTCGAGCACTTCGGTGAACTCCCAGTTCGCGACGCCGGTCTTGATCACGCGCTCTTCCAGCCGCCCGTCGTCTGCGCGATACACCAGCACGTGATTGCCTTCGCGCAGCGTCGAGGTCGGCACGCGCAGCGTATTCTCCCGCACGGCCAGCACGATCTCGGCGTCGGCGCTGTAGCCGACGAGCAGGCCCCTGGCCTCTTCGGGACGGGCGAAATCGATGTCGACTTCCACCGTGCGCGCCTGCTTCTCGACGGCCGTGATGTAGGGCGCGACGCGCTTCACCCGCGCCTCGAAGATCTTGCCGGGCAGCGCATCGAGGGTGACACGCGTGGGCTGGCCGGGATGGATCTTCGGCGCGTCGATCTCGTCCATCGGCGCCTTCACGTACAGGCAGCTGTCGTCGATGAGGTCGACCGCGGGCGGCGTCGGCACGCCCGGCGGCGAGGGCGTCGAGAATTCGCCCAGTTCGCCGGTGATCTTGGCGACGGTGCCGGCAAAGGGCGCGACCAGCACCGTGCGCTGGCGGTCGGTCGAGGTGGCGGCGATCTGCGCCTCGGCCGTGCGCGTGTCGGCGCGCGCAGTGTCACAGGCGGCGCGGCGCGCGCGCGCTTCCGTGCGGGCCTGCTCGACGCGCGAGGTCGACACGAACTTGCGCTCGAACAGCTCTTCCTGCCGCACTGCTTCGCGCTCGGCGTTCTCGGCCTGCGAACAGGCTTCCTGCACGCGCTTGCGCGCGGTCTCCAGCTGTGCGCGATTCACCGCGAGACGCGCCTCCTGGTCCTCGTTCCACAAGCGCAGCAGCACCTGCCCGGCCTGCACGCGGTCGCCTTCCTTGACGCCGAGGTAGTCGATGCGCCCGCCGATGATCGTCGACAGTTTGGTGCGCTGACAGGCTTCGATCTCGCCCGCGCGCGTGTTCGACAGCGTCGCCTCGACGGTGCCGCGCGCGACCTCGACGAGCCGTACCGGGATGGGCTTCGGCCGCGTGAACCACCAGATCGTCCCGCCGGCCAGGGCGAGGACGACAAGGACGATCAGGCTGCGTCGGACGAAAGGTTTCATGAGGCTCCTGCGCGGTTTCCAAACGGCATGTCGGGATCGATGATCCGCCGTTCGCACGGCGCGTGCAACCGCGCAGGAGGGCGGTCGTGCGTCAGCCCTTGGCCTTCGCCCACGAGTCCTTCAGCGTCACGGTGCGGTTGAACACTGGCGCTCCGGCCCGCGAATCGACGCGGTCGGCGACGAAGTAGCCGTGGCGCTCGAACTGGAAGCGCTCCTCGGGCGCCGCGTTGCGCAGCGCCGGTTCGAGCACCGCGCGGAGCGTGCGCTTGGAATCGTAGTTGAGGTCGTCGAGGAAGCTGCGCTCGAAGCCTTCCGGGTCCCCTTCACGGCGGTTGCCGGGGTAGGCATGGGCGAAGAGGCGGTCGTAGAGACGCACTTCGGCCGCGTAACCGTGCTCGACCGACACCCAGTGCAGGTTGCCCTTGACCTTGACGCTGTCCGCGCCCGGCGTGCCCGACTTGGTGTCCGGCAGGTACTCGCACAGCACCGCCGTCACGTTGCCGTCGGCGTCCTTATCGCAGCCCGTGCATTTCACGACGTAGCCGTAGCGCAGCCGCGCCATGTTGCCGGGATAGAGGCGGTGGAAACCCTTGACCGGGGTCTCCATGAAGTCCTCGCGCTCGATCCACAGCTCGCGCGAGAAAGGCATCTCGCGCTTGCCGAGCTCGGGCTTGAGCGGGTGGTTCGGCGCCTCGCACAGCTCGCTCTGCCCTTCCGGGTAGTTCGTGATCACGAGCTTCAACGGGTCGAGCACGGCGACGCGGCGCTCGGCGGCCTCGTTGAGGTCCTCGCGCATGCATTCCTCGAGCACGCTGAAGTCGATCCAGGTGTCCGACTTGGTCACGCCGATGCGTTCCGCGAACAGGCGGAAACCCCCCGCCGTGAAGCCGCGGCGGCGCGCACCCATCAGCGTCGGCAGGCGCGGGTCGTCCCAGCCGGCGACGTGGCCTTCCTCGACGAGCTGGATCAGCTTGCGCTTCGACAGCACGACGTAGGTCAGGTTGAGGCGCGCGAACTCGATCTGCTGCGGCAGCGGGCGGGGGAAAAAGCCGCCGGTGGCGAGCGCGTCGAGCAGCCAGTCGTAGAAGGGGCGCTGGTCCTCGAACTCCAGCGTGCAGATGGAGTGCGTGATGCCTTCGATCGCGTCCTCGATCGGGTGCGCGAAGGTGTACATCGGGTAGATGCACCACGCGTCGCCCGCGCGGTGATGGTGGGCCTTGCGGATGCGGTAGATCGCCGGGTCGCGCAGGTTGATGTTGGGCGAGGCCATGTCGATCTTCGCGCGCAGCACGTGCTGGCCGTCGGCGAATTCCCCGGCGCGCATGCGGCGGAAGAGGTCGAGGTTCTCCTCGACGCTGCGGCTGCGGTAGGGGCTCTCGCGCCCGGCTTCCGTCAGGGTGCCGCGGTAGGCGCGCATCTCCTCGGCGGACAGCGACTCGACGTAGGCCTTGCCCGCGACGATCAGGTATTCCGCGCACGCGTACATCCGGTCGAAGTAGTCGGACGCGAAGTACTGGTGCTTGCCCCAGTCGAAGCCGAGCCAGCTCACCGCCTCAATGATCGAGTCGACGTACTCCTGCTCCTCCTTCTCGGGGTTGGTGTCGTCGAAGCGCAGGTGGCAGACGCCACCGTAGCTCTGCGCGAGGCCGAAATTCAGGCAGATCGACTTGGCGTGGCCGTAGTGCAGGTAGCCGTTCGGCTCGGGCGGGAAGCGGGTCTCGACCCGGCCGCCCCATTTGCTGCTCCGGATGTCCTCGTCGATGATGTTGCGGATGAAGTTGCTCGCGGGCGCGGCAGCGGCGGCACCGGATTTCGGAGTGTCGGACACGGGGGAAAGCCTCGATTCAAAGGGCAAGATTGCATGAACGCGCAATTTTAGCGCGTCGGCGCGGCGATTGAGCCTTCCGGGCGCCGCCGCGGGCGCGCCGCTCGGCTACAATTCCGGCCGACTGCCAACTTGCGGACGCTCCATGCATTCCCGTTCAAACCCTTGCGGCCCCGGCCGGCCTGACATCCCGCGTGCCTCCGTGCCCGTACAGGGGGCGCAATGAGCTCGCCTCTCGCCCCGCTGCCGGCCTTTGCGGCGATCGGTTTCGGTGCCGCGGTCGGCGCGTGGCTGCGCTGGGGCCTCGGCCTGCTGCTCAACCCGCTCTTCCTGGCGATCCCGCTCGGCACGCTGGCGGCGAACCTGCTGGGCGGCCTGATGATGGGCGGGGCGCTGGCATGGATCCATGCCGTGCCGGAAATGCCGCCGGCCCTGCGCCTGCTGCTCACGACCGGCTTCCTCGGCGGCCTCACGACGTTTTCGACCTTCTCCGCCGAAAGCCTGCACCTCGCGCAGCGCGGCGAATGGGCATGGTTCGCGCTGCATACCGTGGTGCACGTTGCAGGCTCGCTGCTGATGGCCTGGGCGGGCTATGTGGCGTTCAGCGCCTGGCGTGGTTGAGCGGATTCCTCCGCGGACTTCATTTCGCGCAATCGAGCCAGTCGGCCGCACCCAGTCCCGCCGCACGCCCGGTCGCGCAGCAGGCCGTGAGCAGGTAGCCGCCGGTCGGCGCTTCCCAGTCGAGCATTTCGCCGCAGCAGAAGAGGCCGGGCAGGGCGCGCACCATCAGGCGCTCGTCGAGATCCTCGAAGCGCACCCCGCCGGCCGTGCTGATCGCCTCGTCGAGCGGACGCGGCGCGGCGAGGCGAACGGGCAGGCCCTTGATGGCGGCGGCGAGCCGCGCCGGGTCGGCGAATGTCTCCTTCGTCGTGCATTCGCGCAGCAGGCCCGCCTTCACGCCCTCGATGCCGGCCTTGCTCTGCAGGTGGCTCGCCATCGAACGCGCGCCGCGCGGACGCGACAGATCCTCGCTGAGCCGTTCGAGGCTGCGGCCGGGGGCGAGGTCGAGGTGCAGCGTGGCCGAACCCGTCGCCATGATCGTGTCGCGCAGCGGGGCCGACAGCGCGTAGATCAGGCCACCCTCGATGCCGCTCGCGGAGATCATGCACTCGCCTGCGCGCATGGACGTTTTGCAGTGGGCGTCGGTGAAGTGCGCCGCGACCGATTTCACCGGCTGGCCGACGAAGCGGCCGCGGAAGTGCTCGCTCCATCCCGGCGTGCCGTTGCCCGCGAGCTGGCCGACGTCGAAGCCGCAGTTGGCCGGCTGCAAGGGCGCGACCGCGACGCCGCGACCAGTGAGCCACGGCAACCACGCCCCGTCCGAGCCCAGCTTCGCCCAACTCGCACCGCCCAGCGCGAGGATCACGGCATCGGCTGCGACGAGCTGCTCGCCGTCGGGCGTCGCGAAGCGCAGCCCCTCGGTCGGCGGCCGGCTGTCGTCCTGCCAGCCGAGCCAGCGGTGCCGTACATGCAGACGCACGCCCGCGGCGCGCAGGCGATGCAGCCACGCGCGCAGCAGCGGGGCGGCTTTCATTTCCGTGGGGAAGACGCGGCCGGAGCTGCCGACGAAGGTCTCGACGCCGAGTGCGTGCGCCCAGGCGCGCAGTTCCGCGGCACCGAAGTGCGCGAGCATCGGCGCGAGGGCGCTCTCCCGCTCGCGGTAGCGCGAGAGGAAGGCTGCGCAGGGCTCGGAATGCGTCAGGTTGAGCCCGCCGATGCCGGCCAGCAGGAACTTGCGCCCCGGCGAGGGCATGGCGTCATACACGTCGACGCCCACCCCGCGCTCCGCGAGCATTTCGGCAGCCATCAGGCCGGCGGGCCCGCCGCCGATCACCGCGACCTTCGCGCTGCGCGTCATCGCACGATCTCCCGCCATGTCGCGAGTTTGTCGGCGAGCGAGTACGACGCGTTGGCCGGGCTGGTCGAAGGCAGCCGCTGCCACGCGATGTGCGCAGCGAGCCGTGGTGCGACGTGCCGCTTGAAGAGCGTCGCCGCCGTCGTGCCGTTGAGGAACACGCGTGCGATGTCCGGATGGGTGCCGAAGAAGGCGTCGAAATCGTTCACTTCCATCGACTCCGGCTCGATGTCCGCGTCCAGGCTGCCCTTGCGCCGGCATGCGCCGAGGACGTCCCACAGCGCGTAGCCCCGCTCCGCGAGCAGCCGCGCACGCTCCGCGTAGGGCAGCGCCGGGTCGATGTCGAGCACTTCGCACACGATGCGCCAGAAGCCGTTGCGCGGATGGGCGTAGTACTGGCCGGCCGCGAGCGAAGCCGCTCCCGGCATGCTGCCGAGGATCAGGGTGTGCGCGTGCGGCAGGGCGATCGGCGGGAAACCTTCGAGTCGGGACATCGGAACGGGCGGCGACAGGTGACGGCACGCACGGTAGCGGTCCGCGCCGACGCGGGCAAGCCCGATGGCAGGGATCGTTTCCGCGTGTAACCGGTCGAACGGGTGTCTCAATGAGGGGACAAGGAGGCCGTCATGGACACGCACAACTTACCCAAGATGCTGTACTCGTATTCGGAAGGCTGGCAGGACCTGATCCAGGTGCATCCGACCGTCGCGAAGATCTTCACGATGTACGTGATGCCGATGTCGCTGATCCCGCCGGCAATGCTCCTGTACTCGATGCTCGTCACACCGGGCGCGGTGTTCCCGGAGCTGGTGCCGGAGGTCCGCCTCGGTGAGGCGCTTGCCGCGGCAGTCGCGTTCTACGTTGCAGAACTCGCGATGGTTGCGCTGATGGCGTCGATCATCCAGCAGATGGGTGACGTCGTGGACGCCAAGCCGCCGTACTCCGAGTCCTTCATCCTCGCGGCGGTCGCGCCCACGCCCTTGTGGCTCTCCGCGCTCGCGCTGTTCATCCCGTCCGCGTGGGCGGCCGGGATCATCGGTGCGATTGCGTGGGTGGCCTCGGCGGCGCTGATCTATCACGGCGTCTACCCGCTCTTCAAGCTCGAGGACCGGAGCAAGTCGCGCCTGATGGGCTCCTTCGTGCTGACCGCGGGCGTCATCGCCTGGGGCGCGCTGCTGGTCGTGCTGGCGCTCGCAATGAGCATGATCATCGGTCTGCGCTGAGCGCGGCGGGTCGGGACCCTTCCCCGTGGCGGGGAAGGGTCTCTCCTTCCGGCCGCCCGTGCCGAAAGTCGTTACTCGGTCCCGGATCGGGGGAGCGGCGTCGGTGCACGCGACCGGGAGACCGGTGAATAGGGACAGGAGCGCGGGCTCTCTCATGCGCCCAGTCGTCGTTCTGGCATAATCGCCGCATTCTCCGCGCGGTGAGTGACCTTCGCGGGGGCCTCGCCGTTCAACCGCCCGCCCGCGTCGCCGGATGCTGGCGCCTTCCGACGACCACAAAGATTGACTGCAACCGACTCTCGCCACGCCGACGCGCGCCGGCGCGGTGACGATTTTTCCGATTGCCTCACCGCCGACCGTCCGCGCCTGCGGCGTCTCGTGCGTGACCTCGGCCGCAACCAGGGCGCAAGGCGCGAGCGTCTGCAAGCGGATCTCGATGCCCTGCACGCCCGCTCGCGTGCCGCGCTCGCCGAACGCCGGGCGCGCCTGCCGCAGCCCGACTTCCCCGCCGAACTCCCCGTCACGCAAAGGCGCGACGAAATCGCCGAAGCGATCGCCGCCCATCAGGTCGTCATCGTCTGCGGCGAAACCGGCTCCGGCAAGACCACCCAGCTCCCCAAGATCTGCCTCGCGCTGGGCCGTGGAGCCGCCGGCCTCATCGGCCACACCCAGCCGCGGCGGCTTGCCGCCCGCGCGACCGCGACCCGCATCGCCCAGGAGCTGAAATCCGAACTTGGCCGGGCCGTCGGCTACAAGATTCGCTTCACCGACCGTCTCAGCGAATCGAGCTGCATCAAGCTGATGACCGACGGCATCCTGCTCGCCGAGACGCAGGGCGATCCCTCGCTCGCCGCCTACGACACACTGATCATCGACGAGGCCCACGAGCGCAGCCTCAACATCGACTTCCTGCTCGGCTACCTCCGGACGTTGCTGCCGCGCCGCCCCGACCTCAAAGTCATCGTCACCTCCGCGACGCTCGACGCCGACCGCTTCGCGCGCCACTTCGCCGGCGCCGACGGCAAGCCCGCGCCGGTGATCGAAGTCTCCGGTCGCCTCTACCCGATCGAGTTGCGCTACCGCCCGGTCGAAAGCGACGACGCGCCCACGCAGGAGTCCCGCCGTCCCGGCGCCGACCGCCGCAAGGACCGCGACCTCTACGATGCCCTCGTGGACGCTGTCGACGAAGCCCACCGCAGCGGCCCCGGCGACACCCTGGTGTTCCTCCCCGGCGAGCGCGAAATACGCGAAGCCGCCGAAGCGCTGCGCAAGGCCCACCACGCCTCCGGCACCGAGATCCTGCCGCTCTACGCTCGCCAGTCCGCGCAGGAGCAGGCGAGGGTGTTCGCCCCCGGCCGCGGCCGCCGCGTCGTCCTCGCGACCAACGTCGCCGAAACCTCGCTCACCGTCCCCGGCATCCGCTACGTCGTCGACACCGGCCTTGCGCGTGTAAAACGCTACTCGCACCGCAACAAGGTCGAGCAACTGCAGGTCGAGAAGATCGCCCAGTCCGCCGCGAAGCAGCGCGCTGGCCGCTGCGGCCGCGTCATGGATGGCGTCTGCTTCCGCCTCTACGACGAGGACGACCTCGGCAAGCGTCCCGCGCACACCGACCCCGAGATCCTGCGCTCCTCGCTCGCCGGCGTGATCCTGCGCATGAAGTCGCTGCGCCTCGGTGCCGTCGAAGACTTCCCCTTCATCGATGCGCCGCTGCCGCGCATGATCGCCGACGGCTACCAACTCCTCACCGAGCTCGGTGCCGTCACGGACGACGATGCGCGCGAACTCACGCCCTCCGGCGTTGAACTCGCGAAGCTCCCGGTCGACCCCAAGATCGGCCGCATGATCCTCGCCGCCCGCGACCGCGCCTGCCTCACCGAAGTACTGGTCATCGCCGCCGCCCTGTCGACCCAGGATCCACGCGAACGCAACCCCGAAAGCCCCGGCGCCGCCGACCAGGCGCACGCCAGGTTCCGCGGCGGCGAGAGCGACCAGCGCTCCGAATTCCTCTGGTACTGGAACCTCTGGAAAGCCTGGGGCGAAGTCCTTCGCCACGAGACCGGCAGCAAGCAGAAGGCGTGGGCGAAGCAACACCACCTTTCCTATATGCGCCTGCGCGAATGGCGCGACGTGCACACCCAGCTCCACACCCTGTGCACCGAACACGGCTGGAAGGAAAACCAGCAGCCCGCCCACTACGACGCGATCCACAAGGCGCTGCTCGCCGGACTCCTCGGCCACGTCGGCTGCAAGATCGAAGATGCCAGCGGCCCGCAGGCCGGCAGCTACCTCGGCGCCCGCGGCATCAAGTTCTGGCCGCATCCCGGCTCCGCGATTGCCAAGAAAGCCGGCAAATGGATCGTCAGCGCCGAACTCGTTGACACCTCGCGCCTCTTCGGCCGCTGTCTCGCGAAGATCGAGCCCGAATGGCTCGAAGAAGTCGGCGCCCACCTCGTCAAGCGCCAGGTCTTCGAGCCCCACTGGTCCAAAGCCTCCGGCGCCGTGCGCGCCTGGGAGCGCGGCACGCTGCACGGCCTCGTCCTCTACCCGAAGCGCGGCATCGGCTATCGCGATACCGACCCCGAGCTGTGCCGCGAACTCCTCATTCGCGAAGGCCTCGTCCAGGGTGAGATCGCCGAAGGCCCCGCGCGCGGCATGCCCTTCCTGCAACACAACCGCCGCCTCGTCGCCGAGATCGAACGCCTCGAACACAAATCGCGCCGCCCCGACGTGCTCGTCGACGAAGAACTGATCCACGCCTTCTACGACGCCAAGCTCCCCGCCGACATCGTCGATCTCGCGAGCTTCGACGCGTGGCGCAAACAAGCCGAAAAGGCCGAGCCCAAGCTGCTGTATCTGAGCCGCGACCAGCTCATGCGCCACGAGGCCGAAGGCATCACCACCGACCGCTTCCCCGCGAACTTCGAAGTCCTCGGCCAGAAGCTCAAACTCACCTACCTGCACCAACCCGGCGAAGCCGACGACGGCGTCACGCTCACCGTCCCGCTCGCGATGCTCAACCAGATCCCCGCGAACCGCTGCGAATGGCTCGTGCCCGGCCTGCTGGAAGAAAAGGTGGCGGCGCTGCTGCGCACCGTCCCCCAAAAGCACCGCCACCGCCTGCAACCCGTCGCCGAAAGCGCCACCGCCTTCATGGAACACCATGAGGCCGGCGAATGGGATGCCGACGAACCGCTCCTGCGCGCCCTGCAACGCTTCGTCGAGGATCGCGTCTCGCTCAAGCTCCCGATGGAGTCCTTCCGCGCGGAAAACCTCCATCCGCACTGCTACATGAACTTCCGCGTGATCGACGAGCACGGCCGCGTGCTCGGCCAGTCGCGCAACCTCGCCGAGCTGCGCACGCGACTCCGCGATCAGGTCGCCGAGCGATTCAGGGGCGCACGGATCACGATGCCGGAAACGGCCGCGCCGAAGACCGCAACGCCAACGCCGCCACCCGTGGCTACGAAAGGGCAGGGCGCTCCAGCGAAAACCGCTGTCGAACCTGCCTCCGCCCAACTTGCCGGCTTCACCGCCTGGACCTTCGGCCCTCTGCCCGAACTCCTCGAAGTCAAAGTCGCCGGCCGCGAAGTCATCGGTTTCCCCGCACTGCACGACGACGGCGACAGCGTCTCGCTGCGCCCCCACGACACCCCCGAAGAAGCCGCCAAGGTCCACCGCAAAGGCCTCACGCGCCTCTTCGTCCTGACCCTGAAGGACCAGGTCCGCGCCATCGAACGTCTGCCCGGCCTGCGTGACCTCGCGCTCGCCTTCATCCCCTTCGGCACCGAAGCCGAACTCAAGGCCCAACTCGTCGCCGCAACCCTCGAACGCACCTGCCTGCTCGACCCGCTGCCGACCGACGCCCCAAGCTTCGAGCAACGCTGCACCGAAGCCAAATCCCGCATCACCCTCATCGCGCAGGAATTCATGCGCCTCGCGACCACGCTGATCGCCGAGCACGCCGCGCTGCAGAAACGCCTCACTGGCATGAAGGGCTTCCCCGAAGCGGCCGCCGACCTCCAGAGCCAGGTCCGCGAACTCATGCCCAAGGACTTCCTCGTCGCCTACCCCTGGGAACGCCTCGCCCACTTCCCGCGCTACCTCAAGGCCGCCGGCGTACGCCTCGACAAGCTGCGCAACAATCCCGCACGCGACGCCCAGCTGCAGGCCGACTGGCGCAGCCTCGCCCAGCCCTTCGAGCGCGAACATCTCGCCAAGTGCAAGGCCGGCGTCAGCGACCCGAGTCTCGACGAGTTCCGCTGGCTCCTCGAAGAACTGCGCGTCGGCCTCTTCGCCCAGGAACTCAGGACTCCCATGCCGATGTCGGTCAAGCGCCTGCAAAAAATCTGGGACGCCCGCCCCCGCTAAACGCCAGTCGACATTCACCCACGCGAGGGTGTCCGGGCGGGGCTGGCCAGGGGCTGTCGAGAGCGCCGGATCGGAGTACGTCGCGGAGGAAAGAACGGCGCGGCATGTCTGAGCCGGCGCAGCCGGCGAGTTTGCCGCGACGCCTCCGCGACGTACTCCGATCCGGGAAGCCGCAGGCCGCGAACGCCTGCCCCTGGCCAGCCCCGCCCGGACGCCCGGATCAGCAGCACGGCGCCCGACAACCGCACGCCCTAAACATCGCACTTTGATCCGTCAAGCTTTTCCTGCTATCCTTCCCGGCTTTCCCTTGCTCCACCGGACCGCATGCCGGGGAGCTGCCATCAACCGCAAGGAGTCTCCATGCGACATTACGAAGTTGTATTCATCGTCCACCCGGACCAGTCGGAACAGGTCCCGGCGATGATCGAGCGCTACAAGTCGCTCGTCACCGCCCGCAATGGCCAGATCCATCGCCTCGAAGACTGGGGCCGCCGCCAGATGGCCTATCCGATCCAGAAGGTGCACAAGGCCCACTACGTCCTCATGAACATCGAGTGCGACGGCGAAGCGCTGAGCGAACTCGAGCACGCCTTCAAGTTCAACGACGCCGTCCTGCGTCACCTCGTCGTCAAGATGAAGGGCGCCGTGACCACCCCGTCGCCGATGATGAAGGAAGAAAAGTCCCGCTCGCTGACCGCCGCGCCCGCCGCGGAAGAAGCGAAGACCGAGACCGAATCCGCTTGAGGTGGCCGACTCGGGGAGCAACCAGCTGCACCTCGACGCCCGGATCGCTGAACTCCAGCCCCTGCGTCGAACCCCGGCAGGAGTGCCGATCGCCGCATGCGGCCTCGCGCACGAATCGAAACAGATCGAAGCGGGCCTCGTCCGCGACGTTTCGGTGGAACTGCAGGCGGTGGCAGTCGGTGATCTGGCCGGCGTTCTGGCCAGCGCATCCCCCGGCATGAGGATAAGGGTCGCCGGATTTCTCGCTGCGAAGAGTCTTCGCAGCCGGAGCCCGGTACTGCACCTGAGCAAGATCGAATTTCTGGAAGGAAACGAAAATGGCGTTCAACAAGAAGTTTGCAAAGAAAAAGGATGACCGCGGCAACCGCGGCCTGTTCAAGCGTCGCAAGTTCTGCCGCTTCACCGCGGAGAAGATCGAGGAAGTCGACTACAAGGACGTCGACATCCTGAAGGACTTTGTCACCGAAAACAGCAAGATCATGCCGGCCCGCATCACCGGCACCAAGGCCCACTACCAGCGTCAGCTGTCGACGGCGATCAAGCGTGCCCGCTTCCTCGCCCTGCTGCCCTACACCGATCTGCACAAGTAATCAGGAGAGATCGGACATGCAAATCATTCTGCTCGAAAAAGTCGCCAACCTCGGCACCCTCGGCGACGTGGTCAAGGTCAAGGATGGCTACGCCCGCAACTTCCTGATCCCGCAAGGCAAGGCCAAGCGCGCGACCCAGTCCAACATGGCCGAGTTCGAAGCCAAGCGCGCCGAACTCGAAAAGGCCCAGGCCGAGAAGCTCACCGCGGCCCAGGAAATCGCCACCAAGCTCGAAGGCCTGATGCTCCAGATCGCCCGCAAGGCTGGCATGGACGGCCGCCTGTTCGGCTCGGTCACCAACATCGACATCGCCGAAGCGCTGGAAGGCCAGGGCTTCAAGGTCGAGCGCAGCGCGATCCGCATGCCGGAAGGCCCGATCAAGGCCATCGGCGACGTGCAGATCGACGTCGCCCTGCACCACGACGTCGTCGTCCCGGTCACCGTTTCCGTGCTCGGCGAACAGTAATTCGCCCGCGATAACGCGACCCAAAGGGGCTGCCTCGGCAGCCCCTTTCCTTTTTCAGCGCCCCTGCCGCTTCGGTAGAATTCCGCACTCGCCTTCCACGAAGACTGCCCCCGATGGCCACTCAAAAGCGCCGCTTCGAAAACTCCGGTGATCCTGCGATCTCGGCAATCAAGCTCCCGCCGCACTCGCTCGAAGCCGAGCAATCCCTGATTGGCGGCATTCTGCTCGACAACCAGGCCTGGGAGCGCGTCGCCGATCTCGCCAGCGAAACCGATTTCTATCGCGACGACCATCGACGCATCTTCCGGCATATCAGCAAGCTGCTTGACCTCGGCAAGCCTGCCGACGTCGTCACCGTCTTCGAATCCCTCGAGAAAAACGGCGAATCCGAGCAGGCCGGCGGGCTCGCCTATCTTGCGGAGATCGCCAACGGCACGCCATCGGCCGCCAACATCCGCCGCTACGCCGAAATCGTCCGCGAGCGCGCGATCTTGCGCAAACTCGTGAGCGTCGGCGACGAGATCGCCGCGTCCGCGCTCAGCGCGACCGGCCGCGACGCCAAGACCCTGCTCGACGAAGCGGAAGCCAAGGTCTTCGAGATCGCCGAATCGAGTGCCCGCAGCACCACCGGCTTTGTCTCGATCCAGCCCATTCTCAAGCAGGTCGTCGACCGCGTGCAGGAGCTCTACGACCGCGACAACCCCTCGGAGGTCACGGGCGTGCCGACCGGTCTGGTTGACCTCGACGACAAGACGTCCGGCCTCCAGCCCTCGGACATGATCATCGTCGCCGGCCGTCCTGCGATGGGCAAGACCACCTTTGCGCTCAACATCGCCGAGCACGTTGCCATCGACTGCAAACTGCCCGTCGCGATCTTCTCGATGGAAATGCCCGGCACCCAGCTCGCGACCCGCTTCATCTCCTCGGTTGGCCGCATCGACCAGGGAAAGATCCGCACCGGCCGGCTCGGTGACGAGGACTGGCAGCGCCTCACGATGGCGATGGGCAAACTCTACGACGCCCCGCTCTTCATCGACGAGACGCCCGGCCTCAACCCCATCGACCTGCGTGCCCGAGCGCGGCGCCTTTCGCGCCAATGCGGCAAGCTCGGCCTCATCGTCATCGACTACCTGCAACTCATGGTCGGCACCAAGGAGAGCGACAACCGCGCCGCCGAGCTGTCCGAGATCTCGCGCTCGATCAAGTCGCTCGCCAAGGAACTGCACGTCCCCATCGTCGCCCTGTCCCAGCTCAACCGGAGCCTCGAGCAGCGCCCCAACAAGCGCCCGGTGATGTCGGACCTGCGCGAATCGGGCGCCATTGAGCAGGACGCGGACATCATCATGTTCATCTACCGGGACGAGGTCTATAACCCGGACTCGCCCGACAAGGGCACGGCCGAACTCATCATCGGCAAGCATCGTAACGGCCCGACTGGAACTGTGCGCATGACCTTTATCGGCGAATGCACGCGTTTCGAGAATTACGCGGGCGGGTCGGGTTTTTATCAGAGCGAATGAATTGCGGTTTTATTTCCGGGGGCGCTTGACGGTTTTTCTGAGGTGTATATAATTCGCGCCTCTTCAGCGCTGCGGCGGATTTCGGCGGCGGCGGTGGGGCAGGAAAGAGGTGGTCAGGGCGGCGGCGGGTTTAAAAAAGTTTGCTGCGATGCTTGACGAAGTTGAGGTAGTTTGTCAGAATCTCTTTCTCGCTGCTTCTGCAGCGGTTCTTTAAAAAATTGGACAACCGATAAGTGTGGGTGCTTGGTTGGCGCGGCTGAGAACTGCTTCGGCGGTTTTAATGTTGCAAAGATTGAGTGCTCAGATGTAAGTCAGTAATGATTTCTTTGAGTGCTTTGTTGGATTGAACTTAAGAGTTTGATCCTGGCTCAGATTGAACGCTGGCGGCATGCTTTACACATGCAAGTCGAACGGCAGCGGGGGCTTCGGCCTGCCGGCGAGTGGCGAACGGGTGAGTAATGCATCGGAACGTGCCCAGTCATGGGGGATAACTACGCGAAAGCGTAGCTAATACCGCATACGCCCTGAGGGGGAAAGCGGGGGATCGCAAGACCTCGCGTGATTGGAGCGGCCGATGTCGGATTAGCTAGTTGGTGGGGTAAAGGCCTACCAAGGCGACGATCCGTAGCGGGTCTGAGAGGATGATCCGCCACACTGGGACTGAGACACGGCCCAGACTCCTACGGGAGGCAGCAGTGGGGAATTTTGGACAATGGGGGCAACCCTGATCCAGCCATGCCGCGTGAGTGAAGAAGGCCTTCGGGTTGTAAAGCTCTTTCAGACGGAAAGAAAACGCTTCCCCTAATACGGGAGGTGGATGACGGTACTGTCAGAAGAAGCACCGGCTAACTACGTGCCAGCAGCCGCGGTAATACGTAGGGTGCGAGCGTTAATCGGAATTACTGGGCGTAAAGCGTGCGCAGGCGGTTGTGTAAGACAGGTGTGAAATCCCCGGGCTTAACCTGGGAACTGCGCTTGTGACTGCACGGCTAGAGTACGGCAGAGGGGGGTGGAATTCCACGTGTAGCAGTGAAATGCGTAGATATGTGGAGGAACACCGATGGCGAAGGCAGCCCCCTGGGCCGATACTGACGCTCATGCACGAAAGCGTGGGGAGCAAACAGGATTAGATACCCTGGTAGTCCACGCCCTAAACGATGTCGACTAGTCGTTCGGAGAGGTAACTCACTGAGTGACGCAGCTAACGCGTGAAGTCGACCGCCTGGGGAGTACGGCCGCAAGGTTAAAACTCAAAGGAATTGACGGGGACCCGCACAAGCGGTGGATGATGTGGATTAATTCGATGCAACGCGAAAAACCTTACCTACCCTTGACATGCCTGGAATCCTGCAGAGATGCGGGAGTGCCTTCGGGAGCCAGGACACAGGTGCTGCATGGCTGTCGTCAGCTCGTGTCGTGAGATGTTGGGTTAAGTCCCGCAACGAGCGCAACCCTTGTCGCTAATTGCCATCATTAAGTTGGGCACTTTAGCGAGACTGCCGGTGACAAACCGGAGGAAGGTGGGGATGACGTCAAGTCCTCATGGCCCTTATGGGTAGGGCTTCACACGTCATACAATGGTCGGTACAGAGGGCTGCCAAAGCGCGAGCTGGAGCCAATCCCTTAAAGCCGATCGTAGTCCGGATCGTAGTCTGCAACTCGACTACGTGAAGTCGGAATCGCTAGTAATCGCAGATCAGCATGCTGCGGTGAATACGTTCCCGGGTCTTGTACACACCGCCCGTCACACCATGGGAGTGGGTTTCACCAGAAGTAGGTAGCTTAACCTTCGGGAGGGCGCTTACCACGGTGAGATTCATGACTGGGGTGAAGTCGTAACAAGGTAGCCGTATCGGAAGGTGCGGCTGGATCACCTCCTTTCAAGAGACAGGCCGTGTTGGCCGAGTATCCACAACTTATCGGTTGTTCAGGCAAGAGCCTCGAGTTTGACGAGAGGGTCTGTAGCTCAGCTGGTTAGAGCACCGTCTTGATAAGGCGGGGGTCGTTGGTTCGAACCCAACCAGACCCACCACCGAGACGAGAGGGGGATTAGCTCAGCTGGGAGAGCACCTGCTTTGCAAGCAGGGGGTCGTCGGTTCGATCCCGTCATCCTCCACCACCCGTTGGATGGGCTCGGCTAGGTGGCTCGACGAAGGGTTAAGCCGTGTGCACGGGATGTGTGCAGGGCTTAGGCCTTGGTGCCAGTGTTCTTTAACAAAGTGGAAGAAGTAAAGTGTGCGGCAGCCGGTCGAAAGGCGGGTTGCTGCATGGGTTGGTGTGATTGCATTTTTGCGTTCATCGGCGCTTTGAACCAGCGGCCGGTGGATGCGCACAAGCGTGAGTTCGTCTGTAGCGGTTGAACCCTGGCGACAGGGTCCAGCGTTATAGGATCAAGCGACTAAGTGCATGTGGTGGATGCCTTGGCGATCACAGGCGATGAAGGACGTGCAAGCCTGCGAAAAGCGGGGGGGAGCTGGCAATGGAGCTTTGATCCCCCGATGTCCGAATGGGGAAACCCACTCCTTCGGGAGTATCCCGCGCTGAATACATAGGCGTGTGGAAGCGAACGCGGCGAACTGAAACATCTAAGTAGCCGCAGGAACAGAAATCAACCGAGATTCCCCAAGTAGTGGCGAGCGAACGGGGAAGAGCCTGCACGACTAAACCATCGATTTAGCAGAACGGTCTGGAAAGTCCGACAATACAGGGTGATAGTCCCGTATGCGAAAAATGGGTGGCGGGTCTGAGCGTGCGACAAGTAGGGCGGGACACGTGTAATCCTGTCTGAAGATGGGGGGACCATCCTCCAAGGCTAAATACTCGTGATCGACCGATAGTGAACCAGTACCGTGAGGGAAAGGCGAAAAGAACCCCGGGAGGGGAGTGAAATAGATCCTGAAACCGCATGCATACAAACAGTGGGAGCCTCGCAAGGGGTGACTGCGTACCTTTTGTATAATGGGTCAGCGACTTACGTTCAGTAGCGAGCTTAACCGAATAGGGGAGGCGTAGGGAAACCGAGTCTGATAAGGGCGACATAGTTGCTGGGCGTAGACCCGAAACCGGATGATCTATCCATGGCCAGGATGAAGGTGCCGTAACAGGTACTGGAGGTCCGAACCCACTAATGTTGAAAAATTAGGGGATGAGCTGTGGATAGGGGTGAAAGGCTAAACAAATCCGGAAATAGCTGGTTCTCCCCGAAAACTATTTAGGTAGTGCGTCGTACGGACACTTGCGGGGGTAGAGCACTGTAATCGTTGGGGGGGTCACTGCGATCTACCCCGCGATAGCAAACTCCGAATACCGCAAAGTGATATACGGCAGACAGTCCTGGGGTGCTAACGTCCTGGGACAAGAGGGAAACAACCCAGACCGCCAGCTAAGGTCCCAAATACATGGCTAAGTGGGAAACGAAGTGGGAAGGCATAGACAGCTAGGAGGTTGGCTTAGAAGCAGCCACCCTTTAAAGAAAGCGTAATAGCTCACTAGTCGAGTCGTCCTGCGCGGAAGATGTAACGGGGCTCAAGCCATGAACCGAAGCTGCGGATCTCGCAAGAGATGGTAGGGGAGCGTTCCGTAAGCCTGCGAAGGTGTCTCGAGAGGGATGCTGGAGGTATCGGAAGTGCGAATGCTGACATGAGTAGCGATAAAGGGTGTGAAAAGCACCCTCGCCGAAAGCCCAAGGTTTCCTGCGCAACGTTCATCGACGCAGGGTGAGTCGGCCCCTAAGGCGAGGCAGAAATGCGTAGTCGATGGGAAACAGGTCAATATTCCTGTACCGATTTTAGATGCGATGGGGGGACGGAGAAGGTTAGGTCAGCCGGGTGTTGGACGTCCCGGTTTAAGCGTGTAGGCGTGCCCCGTAGGCAAATCCGCGGGGCTGAGCCAAGGCGTGATGACGAGGTCTCTTTGAGACCGAAGTGATTGATACCATGCTTCCAGGAAAAGCCTCTAAGCTTCAGTCTAAGATCGACCGTACCGCAAACCGACACAGGTGGGCAGGATGAAAATTCTAAGGCGCTTGAGAGAACTCAGGAGAAGGAACTCGGCAAATTGATACCGTAACTTCGGGAGAAGGTATGCCCCAGTAGCTTGTAGGAGTACATCCGAAGGGCGAAGGGGCCGCAGAGAATCGGTGGCTGCGACTGTTTATTAAAAACACAGCACTCTGCAAACACGAAAGTGGACGTATAGGGTGTGACGCCTGCCCGGTGCCGGAAGGTTAAGTGATGGGGTGCAAGCTCTTGATCGAAGCCCCGGTAAACGGCGGCCGTAACTATAACGGTCCTAAGGTAGCGAAATTCCTTGTCGGGTAAGTTCCGACCTGCACGAATGGCGTAACGATGGCCACACTGTCTCCTCCTGAGACTCAGCGAAGTTGAAATGTTTGTGAAGATGCAATCTCCCCGCGGCTAGACGGAAAGACCCCATGAACCTTTACTGTAGCTTTGCATTGGACTTTGACGGGACTTGTGTAGGATAGGTGGGAGGCTTTGAAGCGGTGACGCCAGTCGCCGTGGAGCCAACCTTGAAATACCACCCTGGTGTCGTTGAGGTTCTAACCTGGGCCCGTGAATCCGGGTCGGGGACCGTGCATGGCAGGCAGTTTGACTGGGGCGGTCTCCTCCCAAAAGGTAACGGAGGAGTACGAAGGTCGCCTAGGTACGGTCGGACATCGTACTGATAGTGCAATGGCAAAAGGCGGCTTGACTGCGAGACCAACATGTCGAGCAGGTGCGAAAGCAGGTCATAGTGATCCGGTGGTTCTGTATGGAAGGGCCATCGCTCAACGGATAAAAGGTACTCTGGGGATAACAGGCTGATTCCGCCCAAGAGTTCACATCGACGGCGGAGTTTGGCACCTCGATGTCGGCTCATCACATCCTGGGGCTGTAGCCGGTCCCAAGGGTATGGCTGTTCGCCATTTAAAGTGGTACGTGAGCTGGGTTTAAAACGTCGTGAGACAGTTTGGTCCCTATCTGCCGTGGGCGCTGGAAGTTTGAGAGGACCTGCTCCTAGTACGAGAGGACCGGAGTGGACGTACCCCTGGTGTACCGGTTGTGACGCCAGTCGCATCGCCGGGTAGCTAAGTACGGAAGAGATAACCGCTGAAAGCATCTAAGCGGGAAACTCGCCTCAAGATGAGACTTCCCCGGGGCCTCGAGCCCCCTGAAGGGTCGTTGAAGACCACAACGTTGATAGGTCGGGTGTGGAAGCGCAGTAATGCGTTAAGCTAACCGATACTAATTGCCCGTGAGGCTTGATCCTATAACCCTGGATCGCTCAACAAACTCACACAACGCATCACACCAACCAACAACACTTTACTTCCCCCCTTTGTTACCCCTTACAGTCTGACGACCATAGCGTCCCGGAACCACTCCTTCCCATCCCGAACAGGACAGTGAAACAGGATCGCGCCGATGATAGTGCTCTACGTGAGTGCGAAAGTAGGTCATCGTCAGACTACCCCACTCAAAAAAGCCGCTCTCCTGCCTACAGGATGGGCGGCTTTTTTACGTCAACGCGCCGGTTTTCCCCTCTGATACGATGCTGCAGTCGGCGTGCAGCCGAATAACAACTCTGTGGGCGGATACAAGTTCAATGGCTCTTACTGCTCAAGCTCAGGCTTTGCTGGAAATGGTTTATCGCGTCGGGGCGCCGCGCTTTCATGAACTCAGCGTGGCTCAGGCGAGGCATTCGTTCGACAAATTGCAGTTTGTATTCGGCGGCGAACCAGAGGCGGTTGCGTCCACAATGGAGGTGCCTATGGCGCGACCTGACGGGACCGCACTTTTGGCACGGTTGTATCGGCCGATAGCGGCCGACCCGAGCCAGGTCCTACCGGTGGTGATTTACTTTCACGGTGGCGGATGGTGCGTGGGGAGCGTGCAGAGCCATGATGTGCTTTGCCGGCAACTCGCCAACCGCTCGGGTTGCGCTGTGCTATCGGTGGATTATAGATTGGCTCCCGAACATCCCTTTCCTGCGGCTGTCGAGGACGCCGTGTTTGCCGTCGAATGGGCGCGGGAAAACGCGTCACGGCTGAGGGTGGATCCTCTCCGTATGGCTTTGGCTGGGGATAGCGCAGGAGGGACTCTTTCGATTGTTGCGGCACTGATGCAGCGTGATCGCGGCGCGGACCCGCTGCGTTTCCTGTGCCTGATCTACCCGTGCACGGAAATCGTGAGTAGCCGCCTCTCGCGCGAGATTTACGGGTCGGGTTATTTTCTCGATCGCGAGAGTTTGGTTTGGTTTTTCGAGCGCTATCTGCCTGGTGGGAACACGGATGACTGGCAGGCCTCCCCCCTGAAGGCGGAATCTTTCAGGAATCTCCCGCCGATGCTGGTGGTTACCGCGGAGTGCGATCCGCTTCATGATGATGGTGTGGCGCTGGTTGAGCGTGTGCGCTCCGATGGGGGCAGGGTCGAACATCTCGAGGTTGAGGGGATGGTGCATGGTTTCCTTGCCTTGGGAACGTGGTTCCCCGAAGCACATGACGCGGTCGAACGTATTTCCGGGCGGCTGCGTCAGGGACTGGGTGAGGGGACGGATGCGGTATAAGGAGACCGCTCGCAGTTGAAGGTGATGCTGCAGAACATGGCTTCCGGCGGGGCGAGGTGACTGCGTTGAGTGAAGGGTGGTGATCTCGCTGATTGGCCGGTTTATGTAAGTGTTTTTCAAGGGTGATATTCATGACGACGGTCGCCGTTATTGGCCTGGGCTATGTCGGCCTGCCGCTTGCCGTGGAGTTCGGCAGAAAATTCAAGACCTTGGGCTTTGATCTTTCGGCCTCCAAGATCGCAGCATATCGCGAGCACAACGATCCAACCGGAGAGGTATCCCGCGAGGATTTACGCACGGCGACCATGCTTTCGTGCCATACGGATCCGCGCGTGATCGCGCAGGCGGATTTTGTTGTTGTCGCGGTTCCGACGCCGGTGGATCAGGCGCATCAGCCCGATTTTTCACCCCTGGTCGGCGCGTCGCGGACGGTTGGGCAGAATCTGAAGCGCGGGGCAATCGTCGTGTTCGAATCGACGGTGTACCCCGGTGCGACCGAGGATGTCTGCATTCCGATCATCGAACGCGAATCCGGCCTGAAATGGAAGGAGGGCTTTTTCGTCGGGTACTCCCCCGAACGCATCAACCCGGGCGACAAGGAGCGTACGGTCACGAAGATCACCAAGGTGGTTTCGGGCGATACCCCCGCCACGCTGGCAAAGGTCAGCGAAATGTACGGGGCCATTATCACTGCGGGGGTCTATCCGGCGAGTTCGATCAAGGTCGCGGAGGCGGCGAAGGTCATCGAAAACACGCAGCGGGACCTCAACATCGCATTGATGAATGAGTTGGCAGTGATTTTCCACAAGATGGATATCGACACGCTCGAGGTGCTTCAGGCCGCCGGGACGAAATGGAACTTCCTGCCGTTCCGCCCGGGCCTCGTCGGTGGGCACTGCATCGGCGTCGACCCCTATTATCTGACGCACAAGGCGGAAATGCTCGGGTACCACCCGGACGTGATCCTGGCGGGGCGGCGCATCAATGACGGGATGGGAAAATATATCGCCGAGCAGACGGTCAAGCAACTGATTCAGGCGGGGCACTCGGTGCGTGGTTGCGACGTCATTGTCATGGGGCTGACATTCAAGGAGAACTGCCCGGATCTTCGCAACAGCAAGGTCATCGACGTCATTCGCGAACTGCGCAGCTTCGGCTGCAGGGTGCATGTCCATGACGCGGTTGCAGTATCGACAGAGGCCGAGCACGAGTATGGCGAGGCGCTCGTGCCGTGGGAGCAACTGCCACGCGCGACGGCAATAGTCGCAGCCGTTTCCCACAAGGCTTATCTGGAAATGCCGCTCACGAAGATTTCCGAGAAATTGCTGCCGGACGGCATCTTCGTGGATGTGAAGTCGGCGTACGACCGGGATGCAATGGCGATGGCTGGTGTAACCGTGTGGCGACTCTAGCGGGATTTGCCGCGTTCCATCTGCACTCCCGTGCAGAAGTCCGTGATGGGGTGCGGAGTGCTGTGCCCGCCGCCTCCATTTGCAGGAAGGCGCACTGTCCGCGGTCACGGTCGTGTGCCCGTGTCGCATCCGCTATTGATGGGTGTCCGCCGATTGGTCCCCCCGACAGGAATCGAACCTGTATCTAGCGCTTAGGAGGCGCTCGTTCTATCCATTGAACTACAGGGAGAAGCGTGCAATTCTATCCGGTTGCGCGCCGAGCACCAAGCCTGCCGATTGGGCGGGACGACGATTCAGGAGCCGAGTGTGCCGATCTCCTTTGCGGTGTCGCGTTGCTCCGGGGTGAGTTGGTTGCGGGGCGGGAAGAAGAAATCCTGCGGGCGGGCAAGAAAGCGTCGGAGGGTCATCCACACGAGCGTTCGGCCCTGTGCAAAGGTGATGCGGCGCGCGCGCATCGCCACATAGAGCGTCAGGGAGAAGCTTACGGCAAGGTTTGTCAGGCCGATGAGCGCGATGCCGCCGGCGGCGAGGGCTGCCGCTTTCCACCCGAGGGCGAAGTCCAGGCCGACGCTGGCGTAGCCGACATAGGCCGAGGAGAAGGCGATGTGGCGGATGTCGAGGGGAAGGCCCAGGAGTACGCCGAGGGCGGTGACGCCGCCGAGGAGGAAGCCGAAGAAGAAGTTGCCCGCGAGGACTCCGAGGTTGTTCTCCACATAGGCAGCGATGCGCTCCATGCGCCTGGCGCCGAGGAGGAGACGAGGCCAGCGCAGCTGCAGGAGGCGATCCGGAATCCGCCCGTAGGCGCAAAGATTGTCGTAGTAGCCAGAGATGAGTCCGGACAGGAAGAGGCACACCCCGGCAAGTGCCGCAAAGAAGACGGCTCCGCCGACGGGATCGATCTCGTCGAGCAGCACGCGGGCCTTCTCCGGGGAGACGAAATGCGCCCCGGTGGTGGCATGAACGATCACGCCGAGCACGGTCGCCACGGGAATCGCGATGCCGATGTTGCCGACGATGGCGGCCAGTTGGCTGCGAATCGTGCGCGCAATCAGTTCGACCAGATTGTCGAGATCGCGCGTCTTGCCACGGGTTTCGCCGATCGAGGCGGCGATCGCGTTGGCCGTCATCGCCGGCTGCTTGGTGGCGACGGTGCCGCCGATGACGTGGATGATGACGAATCCGATGCCGTAGTTCAGGCAGAAGGTCAGCGCAGCGGTGAGCGGCGCATTGCCCTGTTTGGCGAGCACCAGCTTGAATGCGGCCATCAGTGCGATGATGAATCCGCCGAGTGCGGCCGAACCCAGGATGCCGAAATATTCGCGGCGCGTCGCGGTGATGTAGTGCTCGCCGGTCTTGCTGGCGCTTTCGGTCATGCGCCGCGACAGCAGTTCGACGTTCTTGCCGAGATAGTCGGAAAGCCGGTGCTTGCGGCATTCTGCGCGCACCAGTTCCTTGAACAGGGCGACGATCTGCGGGGCGACATCCGCGAGCATGCGGCGTTTGCGCAGGCCGGCCAGCAGATGTACCAGGCGGCCCATGCGGCGCAGGTGCTGTTGAAGGCGTTCGAGTTTGAATGTCAGGGTGAGGCTGGTGCCGAGCTTGGCGGCGCGGCGCCGGATGCGCTGCAGGACCTCGTCGCACTGGTCGAGCATGACCTGGACGTGTTTCTCGTCTTCCACGAGCGTCGACGAGGTTGCCCACCACTGCGCGTAGTGCCTGATGTAAGCGACCAGTTCGGCGTTCTGCGCAAGGAAGACGGACTCGTGTTCTTCGAGGTCGGGATCGATGCGGATGAACTCGGGGTCGAGGCCGATCGCGCTGGCGTGGTAGGACAGTACGCGCAGCGCCTCCAGGATTTCGGCGATGGCGCCGGGCAGTTCACGGCCATCGATTTCCGATACGGGCGTTTCGTTGCCGAGGACCGTGCAGATGAGTTCGCACCACAGTTCGTCGGAAACGGCATTGACCCACACTTCGTCGTCGGGCCGCCAGAACAGGACGGCGAGCACGTCCTTCATGTAGGCGGTGTCGATGTAGTCGGGCAGGAGCCGGCCGGAGATGCGCCGCGCCGTTTCGGAGAAAAATCCCGTCGATGGCAGCAGGCCGGACGACGCGTACAGCGAGACCTGTTTGCGCTCGCGGAACATCCGGCGGAACGCGTCCGACAGGCGTTGCCGCAGCGCCGGACGCGATTTGAGCATATCGATCAGCCGCAGCAGCCGGGTTTCCGCGCCCGCCGTGTCGTTCGCCCGGGGCGGGCGCAAGTGTCCGATGAGGGCTTTCCACTGCGCGAGTTCGTCGTATTCCGGGTTCCCCAGCTGTTCTAGCAGTCGATCCATGCAGTTTCGTTTTCCTGTCGCCTTCGTCATGTCATGCTGCGCTGCGCAAAAATCAGCGCGCCCGCCATCTTATCAGCCCGCTAAAATGCGGATCCCGCTTCGCGAGTAACAATCCAATGCCGCTTCTGTCTGTCGAAAATGCCTGCCTTGCGTTCGGCCACGTCGATCTGCTCGATCACGCCGAATTCCAGCTCGATGGCGGGGAGCGGGTCGCCTTGATCGGACGCAACGGCTCGGGCAAGTCCAGCCTGCTGAAGGCGCTGGCCGGGCAGGCTGCGCTCGATGACGGGTCGGTGTGGCGCCAGTCCGGCCTCAAGGTGGCGTATGTGCCGCAGGAGGCGGATTTTCCGCTCGATCGCGACGTCTTCGCGACGATTGCCGATGGTCTGGGAGACGCTGCACGCCTGCTCGTCGAGTATCACGACGCGATGCATGCGGTGGCCGAGTCCGCGAGCGCGGAGGCGCTGGCACGGCTGGACGCCTTGCAGCATGCGGTGGATGCGGCCGACGCGTGGCGGCTCAATCAGCGCGTGGACGAGGTCATCGTCCGCCTCGCGCTGCCGGGCGAGGCGCTGGTTTCGAGCCTGTCGGGCGGCGGGGTGAAGCGCGTGGCGCTCGCGCGGGCGCTCGTCTCGGAACCCGATCTGCTGCTGGTCGACGAACCGACGAACCATCTCGACCTCGATGGCATCCTCTGGCTCGAATCGCTGATCCGCGACTTTCGCGGTGCGGTGATCGTGATCACGCACGACCGGGTGTTTCTCGACAACGTCGCGACGCGCATCGTCGAGCTCGACCGCGGCCGCCTGAGCAGCTACCCCGGTCGATTCAGCGATTACCAGCGCCGCAAGGCGGAGGAGCTCGATGCCGAGGCCAAGGCCAACGCACGCTTCGACAAGGTTCTCGCGCAGGAGGAGGTGTGGATCCGCAAGGGCGTCGAGGCGCGCCGGACCCGCAACGAGGGGCGCGTCCGGCGACTCGAGGCGTTGCGGCGCGATCGTGCCGCCCGGCGCGATCGCCTGGGCAACGTGAAGCTCGCGGTGGACAAGGGCGAGCAGAGCGGCCAGATGGTTGCCGAGCTGACCGACGTCACCAAGCGTTTCGGCGACCGCGCGGTGGTGCGCGATTTTTCCACCCGCATCATGCGCGGCGACCGCGTCGGCCTGATCGGGCCGAACGGTGCGGGCAAGACCACGCTGCTCAAGCTCATCCTCGGCGAGATCGCGCCCGACGGCGGCACCGTGCGCCGCGGCACACGCCAGACCGTCGCCTATTTCGACCAGTTGCGTGCCCAACTCGACCCCGAACTGCCGCTGACCGAAGTCATCAGCCCGGGCTCGGATTTCGTCGAGATCGGCGGCGAACGCAAGCATGTCATCGGCTACCTGGGCGATTTCCTGTTCGCGCCGCAGCGCGCCCGCTCGCCGGTGAAGTCCCTGTCGGGCGGCGAGCGCAACCGACTCCTGCTCGCGCGCCTGTTTGCACGGCCGGCGAACGTCATGGTGCTCGACGAGCCGACCAACGACCTCGATATCGAAACGCTCGACCTGCTCGAAGAGCTGCTTGCGGGTTACGACGGCACGCTTTTCCTCGTCAGCCACGATCGCGCCTTCCTCGACAACGTCGTGACCCAGGTGATCGCGGCCGAGGGCGACGGACGCTGGGGCGAGTATGCCGGTGGCTATGCGGACTGGCAGCGGGTGAGGCATGCCGCCGCCGAGCGCGAGGCCGAGGAAGCAAAGGCCGCTACGCCGAAGCCTGCCGCTCCGGCCGCGGCCAAACCCGCGGCAGCGAAAAGCGGGAAACTCACGTTCAACGAGAAGCGCGAACTCGATGCCCTGCCCGATCGCATTGCCGCGCTCGAGGCCGAGCAGACCGCATTGCATGTACGCATGGCGGATCCCGCGTTGTATCAGCAGGCGCCGCAGGAAGTTGCCCGCATCAAGGCGCGGCTCGATGAGCTCGACGGCGAGATCGAAGCAGCGCTCGCCCGCTGGGAGGCACTGGAAAGTCGCGCCGGCTGACGCGACCGTTCAGCGTGTGACGCCGACGATGCCGCTGAGCCAGGACGCCGCGGCGGCGCAGGCGAAGAATACGGCGACGTGATAGGCCGACCACCAGCGGTAGCGCGCCGCGAGGCGGTCGGGATCGAGGTCGGAGATCAGGAACAGCGACTTCGACGCGGGTTTGCGCACGACATGCGCCTCGGGGGCGGACAGGATCTCGTCCCGCAGCTTCGTGACTTCCCGCCGGGCCTGGCTGCGCGCGAGTTCCCATTCGCGCAGGTCGATTTCGCCGTCGCCGTCGAGGTCGAAGCGTTCCAGCAGGGCCTTGCGGTCCGATTTCCAGTGGTCGAGCAGTTCGCGCGTCTGTCGCCCGATGTCGAACTCGGGTGCGACGCTGCCGAGCGTCGCAAAGTCGCCCAGCACATAGATGCGGTCCCGGTCGATCAGGCACCACTGGGTGTGGCGCGTGTCGCCCCGGGTGCAGGTTTCCTGCCGGCGCACCATCATGTCCGCGCCTTCGGGATCCACCGCGCACGCGCCGCTGCCGTCGTCGAGGAGGAAGGAGGCGTCGCTCTCGTCCGTCGACACGTGGCGCCACTTGCCGTCGCTCTCGCGACGTTCGGTGCGCACGCGGTACCACAGCACGGGCAGGCCATTGACCGGTGACAGCAGCGGGGTGCCGTCGAGCGGACGACCGCGTCCGCGCAGCTCGACGTAGCCCTGCGCGGCGGACGCAATGCGCGATGTCGGCGTATCGGCGATCACGCGTGCCGTCCGGATCGAGCGCAACCAGCCGTAGAGGCTGCTGGCGGCCAGAAGACCGATGCCAAACCCCCATCCCTTGCCGGGGGCAGTCTTGGCGATGAGGGCAACGGTCAGGAGCTGCAGCGTCGGCAGCGTGACGTTCGCGACGTCCCGGCGCAGGCGGGTCAGCATGCGGCGGTCGGGGGCGCGCCGTGGGACGACGGTGCGATCACGTGCCGAACAGGGCCTTCAGGTCGACGTCGGATTTTTCCGCGTTCGCGAAGACGAGGAGCGGCTTCGATTCGAACTGGAACATCTGTGCGACGAAGGCATCGGGGAACTGCTCGATGCGGACGTTGTGCAGATTGACCGATTCGTTGTACCACTCGCGGCGATCCGCGATGCCGTTTTCCAGCGCCGTGATGCGCGTTTGCAACTGCATGAAGTGCTCGTTGGCACGCAGCTCCGGATACGCCTCGGCAACGGCGAAAATCTGTCCGAGCCCGGTCCGCAGCATGCCTTCCGCCTTGCCCAGCGCGGCGACGTCCTGCTGCGCGCGCGCACTGGCAATCCGTGCGCGTGCTTCCGTCACCCGCTGCAGGGTTTCCTGTTCGAACTGCTTGTATTGCCGGCACACTTCGACCAGCTTGGGCAATTCGTCGTGGCGCTGCTTGAGCAGAACGTCGATGTTCGCCCACGCCTTGGCGATGTTGTGCTTGAGCCGGACCAGACCGTTATAGACGACGATCGCATACAGCAGGGCGAGGACCAGTGCCCCGAGCGCGATGGCTGCGGACATGCTCATTGTGATTTCTCCCCTTGTTGCGACGGCATGATATACGCAATCCGGGTCCGTCGAGGACGGACCCTCGGGACTCAGGTTGCGGGCGGGAAGAAGCGGTGGAGGTCTTCGGCCGGGGCGCCGAGCCGTGCGAGCAGCAGTTCCGGGCTCAGGTGCACCAGTTCGCTCAGTTCGGCGATGTCGTCGGGAAGGGCGTCGTTGTCCCAGCCCGATTGCAGGTGACGTGCAACGGCGTTTGCGAGCAGCACGTTGCGCACGCGCGGATTGCCCGCCTGGCCTGCATCCATCAGCGTGACGAGCAATTCCGGCAGTTTCCACGCGCGTACCAGCCCTTCCTGGATCTGGTGGGCCGTGACGCCGAAGACCGACCGCTGCGCGTCGGAACGGCGCAGCCAGCGGTTCGCGCGCTGCATTTCGAACACCCGCTGCGTCATCGCCGGTGCAAACGTCCAGCACATGATCTCGACGGCGTCCATCAACAGGGCCGCGACGGTGATCTCGTCCACGTCGAGGTCATGGCGCAGGATCGCCCAGTCGCGCGCAAGATGGGCGGCGCGTCGCGCACGGCCTATCGTTCTCAACACCCCGACCAGCGCCTGGGGGTGAGCGGCCAGGCGCTCTTCCACCGTGCCCAGTCTGGAAAAGGCCTCGAAGAACGGGGTGACGCCCATCATCATGATGGCCCGTTCTATCGTCGTGATGTCGTGATTCTGCTTCGGCCCGCGTCGGGCCTGGAGGGTGGTCAGCACCTTCAGGGTCATCAGCGGGTCCGCAATCACGACGGCCGCGACCTGCCTGCCGCCGGTCGAGTCGTGGGCCGCAAGCGCCCCGAATTCCTGCACGGTCCGGTGCAGCACGGGCACATCCTGTGCCGACAGGAAATCCACATACGCGTCGGCCGATGCGAACGGGGTATCGATGAAGGTCATGGGTGTCCCCGGGGGGCAGGTATGTCCATTATCGGCAGGAGAAAGGGGGAAATGAAGGGCAGGCAGCGATTGCCGCGGGCGCCTTCGGCTAATTGGCTATAATCGGCGCGAAAAACGCGGCATCGTGCTGCGGACCGGAGAGGAGTAGAGCGCAAGTGAATACACCCTTCAAGGCTTTCCTGATCGACCAGGACGAGAACAGGAAGATCGTCAGCCGCCTGACCACCCTCGATGCGGCACAACTGGATGCAGGCGAGGTCCTCATCCGCGTTCATTACTCCAGCATCAACTACAAGGACGCTCTCGCGGCGACCGGTGCCGGCAAGATCATCCGCCGCTTCCCGTGTGTCGGCGGCATCGACATGAGCGGCGAGGTCGTCGAGAGCGCCGATGCGCGCTTCAAGCCCGGCGACCAGGTCATCGCGACCAGTTTCGACATCGGCGTGGCGCATCACGGCGGTTATGCCGAGTATGCGCGCGTGCCCGCGGGCTGGGTCGTGCCCTTGCCGCAGGGGCTGGACCTGTTCGAAGCGATGGCCCTGGGCACCGCCGGCTTCACCGCGGCGCTGGGCATCGTGCGCATGGAAGACAACGGCCTCGCGCCCGCGAACGGGCCGGTCGTCGTGACCGGCGCCACCGGCGGCGTCGGCGGCCTGGCGATCGACATGCTCGCGCGCCTCGGTTATCACGTGGTGGCCCTGACCGGCAAGGAGGCGGAAGGCGACTACCTCAGGATGCTCGGGGCGGCGGAAATCAAGCTGCGCAGCACGATCGACCTCGACAAGGTGCGCCCGCTCGAGGCCGCGCAGTGGGCCGGCGCGGTCGATAACGTCGGCGGGCCGATCCTCCACTGGGTCCTCGCCACGATGAAGCAGGCCGGCACTGTCGCCAGCATCGGCAATGCCGCGAGCTTCAAGCTCGACACCACGGTGTTCCCGTTCATCCTGCGTGGCGTCAGCCTGCTGGGCATCGATTCCGGCTACATGGAGTTCCCCACCCGCCAGCGGGTGTGGGACCGCCTCGCCTCCGACCTCAAGCCGCGCCACCTCGCTGCCGTTACCCGGACCATTGCGTTCGATGACCTGCCTGCAGCGTTCGACGCCTACATCAAGGGCGCGGTCAAGGGGCGAACGGTCGTTCGGATCGCTGGCTGAGGCGGGAACGAAAGGACTTCATTATGAGCGAGCAGGGTAATCAGCCGCTGCCCAAGGTATTGATCGTCGACGATTCGCGCATGGTGCGTGCCTCCATCGTCAAGCTGATCCGGGGACGCTTCGAGTTTCGCGAGGAGGTCGACGGCGAGGCCGGGTGGCAGGCCCTGCTCGTCGATCCGTCGATCCATCTGGTGCTGACCGACATCGGCATGCCCCAGCTCGACGGTTACGGCTTGCTGGAGCGCATTCGCGCCTCGAAGCTGTCGCGCGTCCAGGAGCTCCCCGTCATCGTCATCTCCGGCGAGGAGGACGACGCGGTGCGCGAGCGCGCCCGCCAGCTCGGGGCCAACGATTTCATCACCAAGGGTATCGGCGCGGCCGAACTGCTGGCGCGCCTCGACTCGCTGACGCGGCTGGCCCAGACGCGTCGCGAGCTCGAGGAGAGCCGGGCCGCGCTCGCGAAGCAGAGCCCCGTCGATCCCGTCTCGGGTCTCGCGACCGAGTCCTACATGACCTGGCGCGGCGAGCAGGAGTTGGCGCTGGCCCGTCGCCATCAGGCCGACTTCAGCACGATGGTCGTCGAGATCGATCGCTACGACCAGCTCATCACCGCCTACGGCGCGCACGTCGCGCAGCTCGTCACCCGCAAGCTGTCCGGCATCCTGGCGACCAAGGTGCGCAAGGAAGACACCGTCACGCAGATCGCGCCGTCGCAATTCGTGGTCCTGGCGCCCGGCACCGATCTCGGCGGCGTAAGTGCGTTCGCGCTGCGCATGCAGCAGGCGCTGGAAAAGCTCGTGATGACCTATCGCGAGGACCGCATCCGCATCAGCGTGACCATCGGTGTCGCAAGCTCGTCCGTCGATGGTGCGCAAAGCGTCAGCGAACTGATCGGTGTGGCGATGAAGCGCATCCAGGCAGGCCGGCAGGCCGGCGGGAACCGCGTCGTGGGCGATCAGGGTGAAATCACGCAGGAGCTGGTTGATCGCCTGGTCAAACGGACCGTCAGCATCGACCAGGTGCTCGGCCAGATCCGGGACGGAGCGGGTGCCGCCGAACTCGAGGCCCGCCTCCCGGCCGTGGTTGCCGCGCTGATGCCGCTGCTCCAGTTGATGGAAGCGCGGCTCGGCTGCGGGATTCCGCTGGACCGTCTTAATAACTACAATTTCGGCCCTGGGGCTGGCGCGGAAGGCACGAAGAAGGCCTGAATCGCTACCCCGGCAAACAATAACAACAAATAACAACAAAGCAGTGCAAGGTGGTGCCGCCGTTCCCGTGAGGAAGGGGCGGCGGTGCCGGAACGCTTATTAAAAAGCCGGAAGTACAGGGATCCTAGAAGGGAGAGGAAGCTTATGACGACGTACAAGGAGTTTCACCGCCGTTCCATCGAAAAGCGCGACGAGTTCTGGGCCGAGCAGGCCGGGCTCATCGACTGGAACAAGCCCGCGGAGCAGATCTGCGACTTTTCCAATCCGCCTTTCGTGAAGTGGTTCAAGGGCGGCGAAACCAACCTTTGCTTCAACGCGGTGGACCGTCACGCCGCGCAGCGGCCGAACGACCGCGCGCTGGTCTACATCTCGACCGAAACCGACGAAGAGAAGGTCTATACGTTCGCCGAACTGCAGCGCGAAGTGGAGCGCATGGCGGCGATTTACCAGGACCTCGGCGTCAGGAAGGGCGACCGCGTCCTGATCTACATGCCGATGATCGCCGAGGCGGCGTTCGCGATGCTCGCCTGCGCGCGCATCGGCGCCATCCACTCGGTGGTGTTCGGCGGTTTTGCCGCCGGCTCGCTGGCCACCCGTATCGACGACGCCAAGCCCGTCCTGATGGTGAGCTCCGACGCCGGCATGCGCAACGGCAAGCCGGTGCCCTACAAGCACCTCGTCGACGAAGCCTGCAAGCTGGCGGAATTCCCGCCGCAGAAGGTGCTGATCGTCGATCGCGGCCTCGACCAGGGTTTCCCGAAGGTCGCAGGCCGTGACATCGACTACGCCGAGCTGCGCGCGAAGCACATGGACGCCAAGGTGCCGGTGACCTGGCTCGAGTCGTCCGAACCCAGCTACATCCTGTACACGTCGGGCACCACCGGCAAGCCGAAGGGCGTGCAGCGCGACACCGGCGGCTACGCCGTCGCGCTCGCCTCGTCGATGAAGCACATCTTCACCGGCGACGCGGGCGAGACGATGTTCTCGACTTCCGACATCGGCTGGGTGGTCGGCCACAGCTACATCATCTACGGCCCGCTGCTCGCCGGCATGGCGACGGTGATGTACGAAGGCACGCCGCTGCGCCCGGATGCCGGCATCTGGTGGCAGATCGTCGAGAAGTACAAGGTCACGGTGATGTTCTCGGCGCCGACTGCGGTGCGCGTGCTGAAGAAGCAGGATCCGGCCTTCCTCAAGAAGTACGACCTGTCCTCGCTCAAGCACCTGTTCCTCGCCGGCGAGCCGCTCGACGAGACCACGCACAAGTGGATCATGGACGAACTGGGCATCCCGGTCATCGACAACTACTGGCAGACCGAAACGGGCTGGCCGATGCTCTCCGCGATCCGCGGCATCGAGAAGACGCCGATCAAGTACGGTTCGCCGAGCTTCCCGGTGTATGGCTACGACCTGCGCATCTTCCGCGAGGACGGCACCGAGTGCGGCCCCGACGAGAAGGGCATTGTCGGCGTCGTGCCGCCGCTGCCGCCGGGCTGCCTGTCCACGGTGTGGGGCCAGGACGACCGCTTCGTCAGCACGTATTTCACGCTGTTCAAGGATCCGGTGATCTTCTCGTCGTCCGACTGGGGCATCAAGGATGCGGACGGGTTCCACACGATCCTCGGGCGCATGGACGACGTCATCAACGTCGCCGGCCACCGCCTCGGCACGCGTGAAATCGAGGAAGCAATCCAGGCGCACGCGGCGATCGCCGAAGTCGCCGTCGTCGGCGTCGCCGACCAGCTCAAGGGCCAGATGCCGATGGCTTTCGCGGTGGTCAAGGACGCCTCGCGCGTCGACAGCGCCGAGAAGCGCAGCGAACTCGAGAAGGAAGTCATGAAGACCGTCGACAACCTCCTCGGCGCGATCGCCCGCCCGGCGCGCGTGCATTTCATCTCGGGCCTGCCGAAGACGCGTTCGGGCAAGATGCTGCGCCGCTCGATCCAGGCGCTGGCGGAAGGCCGCGATGCAGGCGACCTGACGACGATCGACGATCCGAGCACGCTGGAGCAGATCCGCAGCGCGCTTGCGAGCTGACGAGACGACTCAGGGAAGAAAAACCGCGCCACGGCGCGGTTTTTTTTGGGGCGCGGCGAGGGGCTCTCCCTGGGGGGCCTCAGGCGCCGGCCACGCACTCGCAGGCGGCCTCCATGTCTTCCTGGATCGCCCGCCACATCGGCCTCAGCAGAAAGCGCATGTTCTTGATGATGCCCTGCACGTCCATCATCGACGGAATACGGGTTCCGCGGTGTTCGACAGGACCGCCGATCTGCCTCACATCGACCCCCAGTTTTGCGAAATGCGAGGCGAGGCGGGGTTCGGTCAGCACGAAGAGCGTTTCGATGCCGGCGCGTTCGGCAAGGGCGATCGCCCCCAGATACAGTCCTATGGGAATGTACGGAAAGCGCGGCTGGATCGTCGTGCCGAAATCCTCGTCGCGGATCGGCGCACTGGCAAGCGACTCGCCACGGCGACGCCTGTAGGCGGCGCGCACGGCCAGTCGGGACACCTCGGCGATCCGGTCGCGCGGCAGGCGCGACGGGTCGACGATCGAGCGGTCGAGGGTGGTGGCGCAGGTCCGCTCGAAGGGAAGTGGGGCGTGGGGCTCGTCCGCTCTCGTGAGCACGACGCGTGTGCATCCGACCGGTCCTGGAGGAGCGGAATTCGTGCGCAGCAGGCAATGCAGGCTGTGCGCGTCGTATTCGTCGGTTTCCCGTCGATCCGGACGCACCGGCTCGAACCCCAGGTCCTCGCAATACACCTCGTGCCGGATACGGAAAACGGCCTCCCGCAGCGGGTCGTCGATCGCCGGATGGATCTGGAAATACTTCCTGAAACCGTGGCCGAGATTGAACCGGTCAAACAGAAGCATCTTGCCTCCTGGAGTTCGTTGTCCTTGAAACAAGTAGCTTCGGCATTCTATGCAAGCGTCGCCGTTCGTGAAGTGAAGAACTTCCTGTCTGCGTGGTCGAGCGTTTGCGAGGGGAGACGGGGCGAGCGGGCGGTGCGTGTTGCCGCGGCGCCCCCGGCGGGGCGTCAGGGGGTGCCCTGGCGGCGAAATGCGGTGTAATGATCGAGCACCTTCGGCACGTAGGTGACGGTCTCGGTGAATGGCGGAATGGCGTTGCCGTAGCGTTCGACGGCGCCCTCGCCCGCGTTGTAGGCAGCGAGTGCGAGCGGTAGCGAGTCGAAGCGATCCAGGAGTTCGCGCAGGTAGCGGGCGCCGCCGAACAGGTTCTGGCGTGGATCGAGCGGGTTGTCGACGCCGAATCGTGCGGCGGTTGCGGGCATCAGCTGCATCAGGCCCACGGCGCCCTTGGGCGAGCGGGCGTGTTCGACGAATCCGCTTTCGACGTAGGCGACGGCCTCGATCAGTGATGGGTCGAGGCGGCTGTGGCGTGCCGCGTCAAGGACGTGAGGCGTAAGGGAGGGAGGCAGTCGCCGCGCACGGGTGGCGACGAGGCCCGGGCGCTTGCCGGGGACCGCCGGGCGTGCCGCGCGGGTTTCCAGGATCAGCCGATGGCGCGGGTCGCTCGGCGCATCGCTGAAGTTGAACACGCCGCGCTCGTCCGCGTAGCCATAGAGCCGGTCGGCGCGGC
Organism: Azoarcus sp. DN11; assembly: GCF_003628555.1. Classification (NCBI taxonomy): domain Bacteria; kingdom Pseudomonadati; phylum Pseudomonadota; class Betaproteobacteria; order Rhodocyclales; family Zoogloeaceae; genus Azoarcus; species Azoarcus sp. DN11. The sequence goes on from NZ_CP021731.1 coordinate 657,753, forward strand.
ATTCGGCGCCGAGTCCCGTGACGACGAGCGTCGCTGCCAGCAGGACCGCGGCAGGCAGGCGCGCGGTCGGGGGCGGGAGGCCGTCTTGCTCGTGCGGTGCGTCACCTGGGTGCCGTGGTGATGCCGTTGGTCTTTGCATCGGGTCTTCCTCCGATTGGCCGGCTCGCGTCGAGCATGGGCGCCGCGAGAGCAAAGGTTCCACAGGTGCATACGGGATGTCGAATTTCGCCCGCACTGACTATGCTAATGTTAGTTCGGGTCTTCAACGACGGAGTTCCCATGCGGACACGAAGCATGCGGCGGGTTCGGTCGGGGGTTTCCGGGGTTTGGCGCCACGGTAGTCCTTGCACGGTTTCCGTGCGGTCCACGGGCGGACGGTGAGTCATGCGCTATCGCGTCAGGGCAGTGGGCTCCGCCGGATCGGTTGTCGAAACCGAGCTCGAGGGGGGATGCGAGGCGGACGTGCGGGCGCTGGCCGAGGCGCGGGGCCTGTCCGTTCTCTCGCTGAAGGCGCTGGAGCGCAGCGGGGGGCGCAGCCGTTTTCCGCTGCTTCTCTTCAATCAGCAGTTGCTGGCGCTGCTGCATGCCGGTATTCCCCTGGCCGAGGCGATTTCCGCGCTGGTCGAGAAGGAGCGCTGGCCGGCGATCCGGTCCGTGCTGCAGGGTTTGCGCGACGCATTGCGCGAGGGGCGCAGCCTGTCGAGCGCGCTGGAGGCGGCGCCGCAGGTGTTTCCGAACCTTTATGTCGCGCTGATCCGTGCAGCCGAGCGCACCAGCGACCTGGAGCGTGCGGTTGCGCGCTACATCGCCTACCAGGAGGACGGCGAGCGCCTGCGCGACAAGCTGCTGAGCGCAGCCATCTACCCCTTGCTGCTGGTCTGCGTCGGCGGCCTGGTGGTGCTGTTCCTGCTCGGCTACGTCGTGCCGCGCTTTTCGCACATCTACCAGAACGTGGGCAGCAATCTGCCCTGGATGTCCCTGCTCCTGCTCGAGTGGGGGCAGTTCGTGGAGCGGCACGCCTTGCTGCTGGGCGTGATCATGCTGGCAGTCCTGGGGGGAGGGGCGCTGGTGGTGCGCAGTCCGGCCTTGTGGGCGACGGTGGGACGCTACATGTGGATGATGCCTTTCGTCGGCGAGCGCATGCGGGTGTTCCAGCTCGCGCGTTTCTACCGGACCGTGGGGATGCTGCTGTCGGGAGGCATCCCGGTGGTGACGGCGCTCGGGATGGTGTCGGGGCTGCTTTCACCGTCGCTGCAGGTGAGTCTGGGGGCGGCGATCGCGGCGATCCGCGAGGGACGCAGCTTCTCGTCCACGCTGGCGGCGCGCGGGCTGACGACGCCGGTGGCGCTGCGCATGCTGGAAGTCGGCGAACATGCGGGAAATCTGGGAGAAATGCTGACGCGTGCGGCGGAATTTCACGAAGAGGACACGGCGCGGCAGGTAGAGTGGCTCACACGCCTGTTCGGGCCCTTGCTGATGCTGGTGATCGGTTGTGCGATCGGCCTGATCGTGGTGCTCATGTACATTCCAATCTTCCTGCTGGCAGAGAGCATTCGATGAGCGAATCGCTGACGGCCAAGCTTGCGCCCGCTCCCTTTACCGCGACGGAACTGGCAGCCGCGTCGGCGGGGGGCGAGCGTGTGATCGACGGGTTGGTGAAGCTCGAACCCGATCCCGCGTTGCGCGCCGTGCGGCTGGCGTGCGCACTCGGGCTGACGTCGATCGGGCATGGGCGCCTGATGGCGCTCGAGCCGGATTTTTCGGCGATTCCGTTCGAGATGGCGCTGAGTCGCGAGTGCGTCGCGCTGCGTGGCGAGGACGGCGGCTTGCTCGTCGCGATCGCGGATCCCTTCAACTCCGACCTGCTCGATGGCCTGGGTGCCCGCCTCGGCGAGCCCTACGAGCTGGTTCTGGCGGATCGCGACGATCTCGCGGCCTGCCTCGCGCGGCACGAGGACGAGGTTCGCCGCGCGGCCGGCGTGATCGAAGCGCAGGACGAGGGGCGCGAGGGCGACGGCGTCGAGGACCTTTCGCTCAAGCGCATCAGCGCCGACGCGAGTCCGGTCGTCAAGCTCGTCAATTCGACGCTTTACGATGCGCTGAAGCAGCTCGCGAGCGACATCCATCTCGAATCGGTGCCGGGCGGATTGGTGATCAAGTACCGCCTCGACGGCGTGTTGGTGCGGGTCGGCGGTGCGCAGGGCGCCGAGCTTGCGGAGCAGGTGGTTTCCCGCATCAAGGTCATGGCGGAACTCGACATCGCCGAGCGCCGGGTGCCGCAGGACGGGCGCTTCAAGGTGCGTTCGGGGGGGCGTGAGGTCGATTTCCGTGTGTCGATCATGCCGAGCATCCACGGCGAGGATGCGGTGCTGCGGATTCTCGACAAGGAGCATCTGAGCCGCGAGATGAGCGGATTGACGCTCGAGACACTCGGTTTCGACGACGAGGCGCGGGCGGCGCTGCGCCACCTCGCGAGCGAACCCTACGGGATGCTGCTGGTCACGGGGCCGACCGGATCGGGCAAGACCACGACGCTGTACGCCACGCTTGCGGAGACCAACCAGGGGCTGGACAAGATCGTGACCATCGAGGATCCGGTCGAGTACCAGTTGAACGGCGTGCTGCAGATCCCGGTGAACGAGAAGAAGGGGCTGACGTTTGCGCGCGGGTTGAGGTCGATCCTGCGCCACGACCCGGACAAGATCATGGTGGGCGAGATCCGCGACGGCGAAACGGCCGAAATCGCAGTGCAGGCCGCACTCACCGGGCACCTGGTGTTCACCACCGTCCATGCGAACAACGTCTTCGATGTCATGGGGCGCTTCACGCACATGGGCATCGATCCGTTCAACCTCGTCGCCGCGCTGAACGGCATCGTGGCCCAGCGCCTGCTGCGCATCAACTGCCCGTACTGCACGGAGGACGTGCGGCCGGATGCGCAGTCGATCGCCCGGTCGCGCATCGGCGACGTGAGCGGATACCGGTTCCGTGCGGGGCATGGCTGCGGTCAGTGTCGCGGATCGGGGTTCCGCGGACGGCGGGCGGTGGCCGAAGTGCTGCTCCTCGATGACGAAATCCGCGAGCTGATCGTCGCGCGGGCGTCGATCCGCATGGTCAAGGAGGCGGCCCGCCAGAGCGGTTTCCGGGGGCTGCGGGAGGCGGCGCTCGCGCTGGTGGCCGCCGGGGAGACGACGCTGCAGGAGGTGAACCGTGTCACGCTTCTCGGCTGAGCCGCCCCGGGTGTTGATCGAGAAGGACGAGATCCGCGTCGGGCACGGCGCGGCGCAGAAACGCTTCGCCTACGAGTGGTCGCCGGATGTCGCGCTGGCGGCTCTGGCGTCGGACCCGCACGGGGGCGTGCAGCGCGGATCGCGCTGGGACGTGGTGTTCGCCGACGCGCTGGTGCGTTACCTGGTCGTCCAGTGGCCGGCGGGCCTGCGCGGCGGGGCGGAGCGCGAGGCTTACCTCGCTCACCGCTTCCGCGAAGTGCATGGGGTGGCGGCGCCTGAGTGGCGCATCGCCGCCGAGCGCAGCGTGACCGCGGTCCCGGCGATTGCGTGTGCCGTCCCGGCCGCACACGTCGAGGCCGTCGCGGCGTGGGGGCGGGAGCGCGGTCTGCGGCTCGGCAGCGTTACCGGCGAGTTTCCCGCCGTCTATAACCGCGTCCGTCAGGCGCTGGAGCATCCCTTCGGCGCACTCGCGGCGCAGCGCAATGGGCGCATCACGCTGGGGCTGTGGGGGGATGCGCGGTGGCGGGCCTTGCGCAGTCAGCCACTCGGCCCGGCGGGGGATGCGTCGCTTGCCCTGTATCTCGAATCGTTGGCCCCGAGCGCAGAGCGGCAGGGCCAGCCGGGGGTGCTCTACTGCGTGGGCGAGGGGCCGGCGGTGCCGGGCGGATGGCGGAAAGTGGTTCTGGATGCCGAGGGGGGGGGCGTGATGAAGCGGGTTCCCCTTCCGGTCGATCTCGACCTGCTGCGGACGCGCCGTCGCGTGAGCGCGGCGGGCTGGGGTTTGCTCGCGGCCGGGCTCGTGGCATGTGCGGTCGGGATTACGGATTTCCGTCGGACGAGTGCCGAAATCGAGGAACGCGAGGCTGCGATGGCGCATGCCCGCGATGCGGCCCGACGTGCCGCTCCCGCGGCGGCGGGCGCGAAGGACCAGGTCGGGGATGACGAGATCAAGTCCGCCCTGGGTGTCGCGGCACGCCTGAATGCCGATTGGGGGGGGATGATCGGGGGAGTTGCGGCGGCGCAGGGCGACGGCGTAACGTGGGTGAGCCTGCAGGCCGATCAGGCGCGCGGCGGACTCAATGTCAGCGGAGTGGCGCGTTCGCTGGCGGAAGTGTTCGAGTTCCTTGCCCGGCTCGGCGAGGTGCCGGGTGTTCGCGATGCGCGACTCGCGAACTACGAATGGGTACAGGTCGGCAGCCGGAATGCCGTGCAGTTCACCGCGAACGCGAAATGGAGTGCTCGTCCATGATCGGCGTGACAGGGCTGTTTGCGCGCTTTCGTCTTGCGGGGCCGTCTGCCGTCGTGCCGACAGCGGGCGGGATGTTTGCCACTGACGAGGCTTCGCGTGCCGGAGGCCGGGACCGATCGGCCGTCGTGCTCGTGAAGGAGCTCCTGGGGCGCTTCGCGATGAATGCGGGCGTCCCCGGCGCGCTGGGCGTATTCCTGCTGGTGGTCGCGGTGCTCGGGGCCTACGCCGGGCGGGTGGTGAACGATGGCCGTGCGGCGGCGCTTCGCGAGGAGCAGCTTCGACTGGCCCGCAGCGCGAGCACCCCCGTCGTCGGGCCGGACGAGCGGGTGCAACTGAGCGCGTTCCTCGAGCGGTTCCCGCCTGCGACCGCGCTGCCCGAGAGCCTGCGTCGCCTGAACGAGCACGCCGCTGCGCGCGGGATCAACGTGCAGCGCACCGATTACAGCAGTAGCGCCGTTGCCGGTACGTCGCTGACGCTGGTCAGTCTCGCCATTCCGGTGCAGGCCGACGCGGACGCCATTTACGCGTGGCTGGGGGCACTGCTGCGCGAGATGCCGGAGATTGCGCTGGATTCGGTGAGCCTCAAGCGCGGATCGACCGAGACCGCGCGCGTCGAGGCCGATATCCGCCTGCAGCTCTACCTGCGGGGGCGTTCATGAACATGCGCCAGGCGCTGCTCGCCGTCACGCTCGTGGCAACGCTGGCCGCCAGCTGGTGGGCGCTCGACGAGGATGGGGGGGGCGTGGCCGTCGTGCAGCCTGTCGCACGCACCCGACCGCCGGGCGGGACGGCGCAGGGAGAGGGCCCCGATGCGCAGTCCGCAGCCACGGGAAATCGGCTGGCGCCCCTCGAGCGCGGGCGGGCGCCGTGGCCGGAACTGGCCGATCGGCTTGCGCGCATCGTCAGCTTTGCGCCACCGCCTTCGCCGGTGGCGACGGCGCGGGCCGAACCGCAGGCCCCGCCCTTGCCGTTCCGCTATGTCGGGATCATCGAGGACGCGCAGGGCACGGCCGTGTTTCTTCTCGACGGCACGCAAGTCCGCATGGCGCGCCCCGGGGAGGAGGTCGCCAGTCGTTACAGGCTCGAGCGCATCACCCCCGCTGCCGTCGAATTCACGTATCTACCGCTCAAGAAGCGGCAGACCCTCAACCGCCTGAGCCCATGATCCCCATGACCTCGACCTTATCGCGATCCCTGCTGCCCGCGTTCGTGGCGGTGCTGCTGGCCGGTTGTGCGACGAACGCCGCGCTCGACGAGAGCCGCCGCGATTTTGCGGCGGGCGATCGCGTGGGCGCCCTGCTGCGGCTTGAGCAGGCGGTGAAGAAGGACCCCGAGAACCTCGAATTGCGCAGCTACTTCGTGCGTCAGCGCGAACTGGTTGTGATGGAAAGGCTGGGCGCGGCGGAGAAGGCGCATGGCGCGGGGAAACTGGACGAAGCGGCCGCGCTGTACCGCGACGTGGAGAAGCTGGATCCGGAGAACGCCCGCGCCAGGCTCGGGCTCGAGGCCATCGAACGTGCGCGCCGCCGTGCGGAGCGCCTGGGGCAGGCGAGGGCCGCGCTGGCAGCCGGTGACGCGGCGGCGGCCGGGCGCATCGCGCGTGGCGTGTATGCCGAGGCGCCCGAGGATCGGGCGGCACGCCAGCTGGTGATGGACCTGGAGGAGCGCGCCGCGCGCTCCTCCAAACCGCGCGCCGACTCCCTGCAGGGGCCGATGGCCAAGCCGGTGACGCTGGAATTCCGCGACTCGCAGTTGCGCGTGGTGTTCGAGGCGCTGTCGCGCGCGAGCGGACTGAATTTTGTCTTCGACCGGGACGTGCGCGCGGATAGCCGCGTGACGCTGTTCGTGCGCGAGAACTCCGTCGACGAGGTGCTGCGCCTGCTGTCGGCGACACAGGGCATCGAGCGCAAGCTCCTCAACGCCAACACCGTCCTCATCTATCCGGCGACGGCCGCCAAGCAGCGCGAGCACCTGGAGCTCGTGACACGCAGCTTCTATCTCGCGAATGCCGACGCCAAGGCCGCGCAGACGCTGATCAAGCAGCTGGTGAAGAGCCGCGACGTGTTCATCGACGAGAAGCTCAACCTGCTCGTGATGAAGGACACCCCCGAGGCGGTGCGCATGGCCGAACGGCTGGTGGCGACGCTCGACGTGCCCGAGCCGGAGGTGATGCTCGAGCTCGAGGTGCTGGAGGTGAGCCGCAACAAGCTGCTGGACCTGGGTATCGACTTCCCGGACCAGATCGGCTACGGGCTGCTGACGCCCACCCTTCAGGGGGCGAGCCAGATTGTGAACGGGGTGACCATCACCGCACCGCAGCAACTCGGCGGCAAACTGCTCGACGGCAACATCGACCTGCGCCACAACCGCGGCGCTCTCGTGCCCTTCATCAGCAACCCGGGTGCGGTATTGCGTTTGAAGAGCGAGGACGGCGATTCGCGCATCCTGGCGAATCCGCGCATCCGCGTGCGCAACCGCGACAAGGCGCGCGTCCACATCGGCGACAAGCTGCCGGTGTTCACGACGACGTCGACGGCGAACGTCGGCGTGTCGGCGTCCGTCTCGTATCTCGACGTCGGCCTCAAGCTCGAGGTCGAGCCCGCCGTGTATCGCGACGACGAGGTCGGCATCAAGCTCAACCTCGAAGTCAGCAGCATCGTCAAGGAAGTGCCGGGGCCGTCCAGCTCCCTTGCCTACCAGATCGGTTCGCGCAGCACCTCGACCTCGCTGCGCCTCAAGAACGGCGAAACGCAGGTGCTCGCAGGGTTGATCAACGACGAGGACCGGTCGGCCGCGCAGCGCCTGCCGGGGCTCGGCAACTTGCCGGTGCTCGGCAGGCTGTTCTCGGCCCAGCGGGACAGCAACAACAAGACCGAGATCGCGCTGCTGATCACGCCGCACATCGTCCGCAACATACTGCCGCCCGTGTCGCTGCTCGCCGAAACGCCGGCGGGCACGGAGTCGAACGTCGGTGCGGAGCCCCTGCGCATTGGCGCCACGGCGCCGCGGAGCCTCGGACTGAGGGGGGAGGAGCGTGGTGCGGTTGCTGCCCCCGCGGCAGAGAGAGCCGCGCCGGAGGAACGCCCCGAAGCGGTGGGCGCGGCGGAGCCCAAGGAAGTGCCGGTGCAGGAGTCGCCCGATGCGGCCATGATCCTTCCGGAGGCGATCCGCCGTGGCGAACCGCTGAATGCCGTCGTGCGTCTGAGTGGCGCCACGGGGGCCAACTCGGCCGATGTCACGATTGCCTACGATTCCAGCCGGCTCGAGGCGGACGGCGCAGTAACGCCCGGCACGCTCGTGCTGCCGGTGACCGTGAACGACGGCGCCGCCGATCTGGCCGTGCGCCTGCGCACCAAGGGCGATGCGTCCGGCGTCGCGACCCTGGCCGTCACGGGCATGCGGCTGCATCGCGAGACGGGTGACCAGGATGTGGCCCTGTCGGCCGGGGGCTCGGTGCGCATCGGCGAATGAGATTTTCGTGGCGCGCGGGTTCACGCTGATCGAGCTGGTCGTGACGGTGGCCATCATCGGGATCCTGGCTGCCGGGGCGATGCCGCTCGCCGAAGTGGCGGCCCAGCGCGAGCGGGAATCCGAGCTGCGCACCGCGGTGTGGCAGATCCGTGCCGCCATCGACGCCTACAAGGCCGCCTACGTCGACCAGCGCATCGAGCAGCGCGTCGGCGCATCGGGTTACCCGCCGGATCTGGAAAGCCTCGTGAAGGGCGTTCCCGATGTGCGCAACCCCGAGGGCAAACGCATGTATTTCCTGCGACGCCTGCCGCGCGACCCCTTCAGTACCGATCCGCGGGTTCCCGCCGAAAAAACCTGGGGCAAGCGCAGTTATGCGAGCCCCCCGGACGAGCCGGCCGAAGGCAAGGACGTGTTCGACATCTACTCGAAGTCGCCCGCCACGGGGCTCAATGGCGTGCCATATCGTGAATGGTGACGGGGGCATGAGCGCGGGCAGATCCGCAGGGGGGCGCGGCTTCACCCTGGTCGAGCTGTTGGTGGTGCTCGCCATCATTGCCACCTTGATGTCGATCGCCGCCCCGCGTTATTTCGAACATCTCGATCGCAGCCGCGAGGCCTCCCTGCGGCAGACGCTCGTCGTCGTGCGCGACGCAATCGACAAGTATCACGCGGATATCGGCGAGTGGCCGCCGGACCTCGATGCCCTCGTGGCGAAGCATTATCTGCGCAAGCTGCCGTTTGACCCGATCACCGAGCGCAATGACTCGTGGCTGTACGTGCCGCCGCCGGGCGCGGACGGCAGCGGGGTGTGGGACCTGCACAGCGGCGCCGAAGGAACCGCGAAAGACGGTACGCGCTATGCGGACTGGTGAAATCCGGCGCGGGCGCCGGAGACGCTCGACCCCGGGCGCTCCGGGCACGAAACAGGCTGGCTACACCTACCTGCTGGTGCTGTTCATCGTTGCAGGACTCGGGCTGCTGGCAGCGCAGACCGGCGTGGTCTGGTATCAGGCCGCACAGCGCGACCGCGAGGCGGACCTGCTGGCGATCGGCGGGGAATTCGCGCGGGCACTGGAAAGCTACGCCAAGGCGTCGCCCGACCATGCCTTGCCCCAGAACCTGCAGCAACTGGTCGAGGACAGGCGCGGGCCGGTCATGATCAGGCATCTGCGGCGGATTTACCGCGATCCGTTCACCGGCAAACCCGAATGGGGCCTGGAGAAGGCCGGCGGGCGCATTGCCGGTGTCTATAGCCTGGGGAAGGGGGTGCCGATCCGGCAGCACGGCTTGCCCAAGGAGTTGGGAGGCGTCACCGGCGAGGTCAAGAGTTACGCCGAGTGGGTCTTCCGCCCCCTGGTGGCGAAAGGCGAGGCCGCCGTGAACTCCGCGCCAGCGGGGGCCGTTCCCGCCGCGGGGCTCCCGGCCGGGAACCGCGCGGCCGCCGAGGCCGCACCGCTCCCGGAGCGATAAGCGTCCGCGTTGCCTAGCGTAGCACCATGTTGTCGCGGTGGATCAGCTCCGGCTCGTCGATGTAGCCCAGCAGCGGTTCGATCTCGCTGCTGGGCTTGCGCGCCACGCGGCGGCATTCGGTGCTGCTGTAATTGACCAGGCCGCGGCCCACTTCTTCCCCCGATTGCGTGCGGCAGGCGACGGCGGAGCCGCGCTCGAAGTCGCCGCGCACTTCGGTCACCCCCACCGGGAGCAGGCTGCGGCCGCCGCGCAACGCCGCGGCCGCACCTTCGTCGATGATGAGGTCGCCCGCGAGCTGGAGATGGTCGGCGAGCCATTGCTTGCGTGCCTGCAGGGGCGAACTGGTGGCGTAGAGCAGGGTGCCCAGCGCTTCGCCCTTGCCGAGGCGCACGAGCGCGTCGTGATCTTGTCCGCTGGCGATGCAGGTGTGGGCGCCGCTGCGCGCGGCGCGCTGGGCGGCGCGGATCTTGGTGATCATGCCGCCCTTGCTGATGCCGGTGCCGGCGCCGCCCGCCATCGCCTCGTAGGCGCGATCCTCGGCTCGTCCTTCGGACACCAGCGTCGCGGTCGGGTCCTGGCGGGGGTCGGCAGTGAAGAGGCCCTTCTGGTCGGTGAGGATGATCAGGGCGTCCGCTTCGATCAGGTTCGCGACGAGGGCCCCGAGGGTGTCGTTGTCGCCGAACTTGATCTCGTCGGTGACGATGGTGTCGTTCTCGTTGATGATCGGCACCACCCCGAGTTCGAGCAGCGTCGTCAGGGTCGAGCGCGCGTTGAGGTAGCGCTTGCGGTCGGCGAGGTCGTCGTGCGTGAGCAGGATCTGCGCGGTGCGGATGCCGTGGCTCGAGAAAGCCTCCTCGTAGGCCTCCACGAGCCCCATCTGTCCGACCGCGGCTGCGGCCTGCAGCTTGTGCATCTCTTGCGGGCGCCGGGTCCAGCCGAGCCGCTGGATGCCGGCGGCGATGGCGCCCGACGACACGAGCACGACCTGCTTGCCGGCTTCGCGCAGGGCCGCGAACTGCCGGGCCCAGTCTGCCATCGCGGCCTTGTCGAGGCCGGCGCCGTTGTTGGTGACGAGGGCGCTGCCGACCTTGACCACCAGGCGGCGCGCGTTGCGGATCTTGTTTCTCATGATCGGTGACGGCAAGCGTGGGCTAAACGGGGAGTTCCGGCGCCTGGCCGGAGCGTGCTTCAGCGTCCGGTATGTTCCGGGTTCTCGTCCTCGTCGAGGTCGTCGTCGGCATCGTCCTCTTCGGCGAGGATGGCCTGCAGGCGCACCTGGTAGGCCGCTTCCGCGCGGGCTTCGGCCTCTGCGGCGAGGCGTGCTTCCTCGGCGGCACGGGCGGTACGCTCGGCTTCGGCCTGCGCACGGTCCGCGTCGAGGAAATCCTGGATCGCGAAGATCAGCGGACGGCAGCCGTCGCCGGTCAGTGCGGAAATCTCGAAATGGCGATCCACCGGGCCATAGGCGTCGAGGAAGGCGGCGACGCGCTCCGCGCGCTCCTCTTCGGGGATTAGGTCCAGCTTGTTCAGCGCGAGCCAGCGCGGCTTGTTGTAGAGCGGCTCGTCGTACTTGCGCAGCTCTTCGACGATCGCCTTCGCGTCATGCACGGGGTCCGCCTCGGGGTCGAACGGGGCGAGGTCGACGAGGTGCAGCAGCACGCGCGTGCGCTGCAGGTGGCGCAGGAACTGGTGGCCGAGGCCGGCGCCTTCGGCCGCCCCTTCGATCAGGCCGGGGATGTCGGCGATGACGAAGCTGCGGTTCTCGTCGGTGCGCACGACGCCGAGGTTGGGCGCGAGCGTCGTGAACGGGTAGTCGGCGACTTTCGGCTTCGCCGCGGAAACAGAGCGGATGAAGGTCGATTTGCCGGCGTTGGGCATGCCGAGCAGGCCGACGTCGGCCAGCACCTTGAGTTCGAGGCGCAGCATGCGGCGTTCGCCTTCCTCGCCGAGCGTGCGCTTGCGCGGGGCGCGGTTCACGCTGGACTTGAAGTGCAGGTTGCCGAGGCCGCCCTTGCCACCGCGGGCGACCAGCGCGCGCTTGCCATCGACGTCGAGGTCGGCGACGAGTTCACCCGTCTCGTAGTCGGTGATGATGGTGCCGACCGGCATGCGCAGCGTAATGTCTTCGCCGCTCTTGCCGTAGCAGTCCTTGTTGCCGCCGTTCTCGCCGCGCTGGGCACGGTGCATGCGCGTGTAGCGGAAGTCGATGAGCGTGTTGAGGTTGCGGTCGGCGACCGCGAAGATGCTACCGCCGCGTCCCCCGTCGCCGCCGTCGGGACCGCCGCGCGGGATGAATTTTTCGCGGCGGAAGGAGGCCGACCCGCTGCCGCCGTCGCCGGCCATGACCTCGATGCGCGCTTCGTCAATGAACTTCATGGGTGCTGTGCTGTGCCTGTGGCTGAAACAAAAAAGCCCTACCGCAAGGATAGGGCTTTTCGAACCTTGACGCCGAAAATCAGGCGGCTTCGGGCACGATCACGACCGTGCGGCGACGCAAGGCGCCCTTCACGGTGAACTGCACGGTGCCGTCCTTCAGCGCGAACAGGGTGTGGTCCTTGCCGATGCCGACGTTTTCGCCCGGGTGGTATTCGGTGCCGCGCTGGCGAACGATGATGTTGCCGGCGAGCACGAACTGGCCACCGTAGCGCTTCACGCCAAGTCGTTTCGATTCCGAGTCGCGGCCGTTACGGGAACTACCGCCAGCTTTTTTGTGTGCCATGACGAATTACCTCCTTGGCTAATCAGGCCGAGATCGCTTCGATGCGAAGCTCGGTGTAGTTCTGGCGATGGCCCTGGTGCTTCTGGTAGTGCTTGCGGCGGCGCATCTTGAAAATCTTGACCTTCTCGTGGCGGCCGTGGGAAACCACGGTCGCCTTCACTGCGGCGCCGGAAACCACCGGGGTGCCGATCTTGACCGACTCGCCCTCGCCGACCATGAGAACCTGGTCGATGGTGATTTCGGAGCCCACGTCTGCCGGTATCTGTTCTACCTTGATCTTTTCGCCGGCTGCGACGCGATACTGCTTGCCGCCGGTTTTTATCACCGCGTACATGGTGTTGCTCCAGTGTTGATGGGTTTGCAAAGGAATCGCGCACTATATACGAAGCGCGCCGGAATAGTCAAGAAAATCAGCGCTTAGGCGGAAGCGCGATTCCCCCGCCGCGGGCCGGTGCGGGTATTCCCCAATGCTGACAGCGCGTGCAACTGAGCCTATGATTGGAATGTTGTCAGACAAATTGCGGGGCAGGCTGAGTCATATGGTAAACGAAAGGTCGCGCCGTGGGCCGCGCCTGAGCGACGTGGTCGCGCGTCAGCTCGAAGCGTGGATCAGCGAGCAGGGGTTGAAAGCCGGTGCCCAGTTGCCGACGGAGAAGGTGTTGTGCGAGCGCTTCGGCGTGAGTCGGGCGGTGATCCGCGAGGCGATTTCGCGCCTGAAGGCCGACGGTTGCGTGATGACGCGGCAGGGCTCGGGCGCCTACGTGGCGGCGCGGCCGGGCCAGGGCAGCTTCCGCCTGCTGAGGGCAGCGGCCGGTGAGGTGCCGACCGATGGCGCGGTCTCGGATCGCGAGGTGTCGGATATTTTCGAGCTGCGCTACCTCGTCGAGGTCGGTGCGGCGGAGCTTGCGGCCATGCGGCGGTCGCCGGCCGAACTGGAGCGCATGCGGGCGGCGCTGGACCGGATGGCTGCGGCGCTCGCGACCGGCGCCGATGCGCATACCGACGACGACGCGTTTCACGTCGCCGTCGCGGCCGCGACGCACAACCCGCAGATCGAGCGCTTCCAGGCCTTCATGGGGCAGCAGTTTTCGGATTCGCGCGCGCCGACCTGGAACGCCGAGGGGCACCATTCCGGCCGCGCGCGCGATTCACAGGCCGAGCACGTGCGCATCTTCGAGGCCATTGTCGCGGGCGACGCGGCGGCGGCCCGCGCGGCGGCGACCGCGCACCTCGTGGGAGCGGTACAGCGCCTGGGGCTGCGCGAGCGGCGCTGGGCCGGCGTGGTGACGAAGGTGGAAGCGCGTGCGGCGGGCGCGCGCAACGAGGAGCGGCACGAAGTGGAGAACGAACAATGAACATTGCGGCGGACCCGGTGGTCCTGGGCGAGCAGGAGGCGGACTTTTCGTCGATCGACAAGGTCCGCGTGGTCGAGGCGTTGGCGCGGGTGCTGCCCGCGGGGGCGCTGATGTACGACGTGGAGGACTTGCGCCCGTATGAGTGTGACGGGCTGTCGGCCTACCGGCAGCTGCCGATGGTCGTGGCGCTGCCAACGACCGAGGCGCAGGTCGTGGCGGTGCTGAAGGTGTGCAGCGAGATGGGGGTGCCCGTCGTCGCGCGCGGTGCCGGCACCGGCCTGTCGGGCGGCGCGCTGCCGCACGAGTTCGGCGTCGTGCTGTCGCTGGCGCGCTTCAACCGCATCCTGCACCTCGATCCCCACGCGCGTACCGCGGTCGTGCAGCCGGGGGTGCGCAACCTCGCGATCTCCGAGGCCGCCTCGCCGCATGGCCTGTATTACGCCCCGGATCCGTCCTCGCAGATCGCGTGCACGATCGGCGGCAACGTCGCCGAGAACTCGGGCGGCGTGCATTGCCTGAAATACGGCCTCACCGTGCATAACGTGCTGCGCGTGCGCGGCGTGACCATCGACGGCGAGGTCGTCGAGATCGGCAACCACGGCCTGGATGCGCCGGGCTACGACCTGCTGGCGCTGGTGATCGGCTCGGAAGGCATGCTCGCGGTGGTCACCGAAGTGACGGTCAGGCTCACGCCCAAGCCGCAGCTCGCGCAGTGCGTGCTCGCGGCCTTCGACGATGTCATCAAGGCGGGCGAGGCAGTGGCGGAGATCATCGCCGCCGGCATCATTCCGGCCGGTCTCGAAATGATGGACCAGCCCGCCACGGCGGCGGTCGAGCAGTTCGTCCATGCGGGCTACCCGCTGGACGCGAAGGCGATTCTGCTGTGCGAATCCGACGGCACGCCCGAGGAAGTCGCCGAGGAGATCGAGCGCGTGCGGGCGGTGCTCGAGGCGAGCGGCGCGACGGAGATCCGCGTCTCGCGCGACGAGGCCGAGCGCATGAAGTTCTGGGCCGGCCGCAAGGCCGCCTTCCCGGCGGCGGGGCGCATCTCGCCCGACTACTACTGCATGGACGGCACGATCCCGCGGAAGCGCCTGGGCGAGATGCTCGAGGCCATCCAGCAGATGGAAGGCAAGCACGGGCTGCGCTGCATCAACGTGTTCCACGCCGGCGACGGCAACCTGCATCCGCTGATCCTGTTCGATGCCAACCAGGCGGGCGAACTCGAACGGGCGGAAGCCTTCGGCGCGGACATCCTGGAACTGTCGGTGGCACTGGGCGGCACGATCACCGGCGAGCACGGCGTCGGCATCGAGAAGATCAACCAGATGTGCAGCCAGTTCACGCGGCCGGAGCTGGCGATGTTCTTCCGCGTCAAGGGTGCCTTCGATCCGCGCGGGCTGCTGAACCCGGGCAAGGCGATCCCGACGCTCAACCGCTGCGCCGAATACGGCCGCATGCGCGTGAGCAACGGGCATATCCCGTATCCGGACATCCCCCGCTTCTGATGGACCGGGGCTGGATCCAGTTTCTACTCGTGGTCGTGCCGGTGATGTCGCTGATCGGCTCGTGGCTAGCGCTGCGGGCGATCGCCGAGCGACGTGACGGCAAGCCGGACGCTCATCGGGCGCCGGACAAGGCAAGGAATAAGGCGGAGAGCGAATGAGCGATTTGACTGAACAGTGGCGCGAGCGGGTGCACGCCGCGGCGGCGTCGGGCACGGCGCTGCAGGTGCGGGGCGGCGGGACGAAGGCGTTCTACGGCCGCGAGCCCGTCGGCGAGGTGTTCGACACGCGCGGCCATGCGGGCGTCGTCAGCTACGAGCCGACCGAGCTGGTCGTGACCGCTCGGGCGGGCACGCCGCTGGCGGAACTCGAGGCGCTGGTCGCCGAGCGCGGGCAGATGCTGGCCTTCGAGCCGCCGCATTTCGGCGCGGACGCGACCGTCGGCGGCTGCGTCGCGGCCGGACTGTCGGGGCCGCGGCGGGCGGCGGCCGGGGCGCTGCGCGACTTCGTGCTCGGCGTGCGCATCCTGGATGGCCGCGGCGAGGCGCTGTCCTTCGGCGGCCAGGTGATGAAGAACGTCGCCGGCTACGACCTGTCGCGCGCGATCGCCGGCAGCCTCGGCACGCTGGGGCTGATCCTCGACGTGTCCTTGAAAGTCCTGCCGCGCCCGGTCGCGGAGACCACGCTGCGCTTTGCGATCGACGAGAAGGAAGCGATCGGCCGCGTCAACGACTGGGGGGGCCAGCCGCTGCCGATCTCCGCGTCGGCGTGGTGTGACGGTGCGCTGTACCTGCGCCTTTCCGGCGCGGAGGCCGCGGTGCGCGCGGCGGAACGCAGGCTCGGCGGCGACCTCGTGGAGGCCGCGGGGGCGTCCGCGTTCTGGGCGGGCGTGCGCGAGCAGACGGACGCGTATTTCGCCGACCCGCGGGCGGGCGAGGTCCTGTGGCGCCTGTCGCTGCCGAGCTCGGCGGCGCCGGTGAAGCTGCCCGGGACGCAGTTCATCGAGTGGGGCGGCGCCTTGCGCTGGCTGCGCTCCGATGTGCCGGCCGCGACGGTCCGCGAGCGCGTCGCTGCGCTGGGCGGCCATGCGACGGCCTTCCGCGGGTTCGACCGCAGCGGCGACGTCTTCCATCCGCTCGCCGCGCCGGTCATGGCGATCCAGCGCCGGCTCAAGCAGGCCTTCGATCCCGCAGGAATCTTCAACCCCGGTCGTTTCTACGACGGATTCTGAACATGCAGACCCAACTTGCCGATTTCATCAAGAACACGCCCGAAGGGCGCGAGGCCGAAGCGATCCTGCGCAACTGCGTGCACTGCGGTTTCTGCACCGCGACCTGCCCGACCTACCAGCTGCTCGGCGACGAGCTGGACGGGCCGCGCGGCCGCATCTACCTGATCAAGCAGCTGCTCGAAGGCCACGACGTCACCGAAAAGACGCGCCTGCACCTCGACCGCTGCCTGACTTGCCGCTCGTGCGAGTCGACCTGTCCTTCCGGCGTGCATTACAGCCGCCTGGCCGACATCGGCCGCAATATCGTCGAACAGCGCGTGCCGCGGCGCGGCGCCGAGGCGGCGAAGCGCTGGGCGCTGCGCGAATTCGTGCCGCGCACGGACGTGTTCGGCGTCGCGATGAAGGCGGGTCGTGCCGTGCGCGGGCTGTTGCCCGAGGCGCTGAAGGAAAAGGTGCCCAGCCTGCGTCCCGCCGGCCCGTGGCCCAAGCCGCACCACGCGCGGCGCATGATCGCGCTGGCCGGTTGCGCGCAACCCGCGATGGCGCCGTCGATCAACGCGGCGACCGCGCGCGTGCTCGACGCCGTCGGCATTTCGCTGGTCGAGCAGCCGGGGGCGGGATGCTGCGGCGCAGTGCGCTTCCACCTGAACGACCAGGAAGGCGGCCGCGACGATGCCCGGCGCAACATCGACGCCTGGTGGCCGGCGGTCGAACGCGGTGAGATCGAGGCCATCGTCATGACGGCCTCGGGCTGCGGCGTGCAGGTGAAGGACTACGGCCACCTGCTCGCGCAGGATCCTGCCTATGCGGAAAAGGCCGCGCGCATTGCGGAGATGACCCGTGACGTCAGCGAAATCGTCGCTGCGGAGGGCTGGAAGCTGCAGGAGCTGCTGAAGACCCGTCGCGGCGACGCCGTCAAGGTGGCGTTCCAGTCCCCCTGCACCTTGCAGCACGGCCAGAAGATCCGCGGCGTCGTCGAGAACCTCCTCACGACCGCGGGCTTCGAGCTCACGCCGGTGCGTGACGGCCATCTGTGCTGTGGCTCGGCCGGCACTTACTCGATCCTGCAGCCGGAGCTCTCGAAGCAGTTGCGTACCAACAAGCTCGCGGCGCTGGGCGAGGGCGGGGCGGCGATCATCGCGTCGGCCAACATCGGGTGCATGACGCACCTGCAGGGCGGCACGGAGACGCCCGTGCGCCACTGGGTGGAGCTGGTCGACAGCCGCCTCAACGGCCTTCCCCTGTGAGGAATGGGGCGCGGCGCACGTCCGGCCACGGATGCGCGCCGCGCCCTGAAAGCGCCCCGTCGACGAGCGTGAATGACATCACGACGGGTAAGCGGCTGCCCGCCTCCTCTCTATCCCAAACTGGGTAGCCGCGGTAATATCGGCGGAAAAATACATTCCACCGCCAATGCCCATTACCGTCGAAACCTGCGTTGCAAGCCACATCGGCGACCGGCACGAGCAGCAGGACCGCGTGGGCGTCTTCGCGCATCCGCGCCAGCCCGGAACGCTCATGGCCGTTCTTGCCGATGGCATGGGCGGGCACACCGGCGGCGCCATGGCAGCCGAGCAGGTGCTGCTGAAGGCGCGGCAGAACTTCGAAGACTACTCTCCGCGCAGGGAAGAGGTCGCCGACCTGCTGCACGGCATCGTCGACGAGGCGCACCTGATCATCCGCCTGACGCGGCTGACCAGCGAAAAGGAGCCTCACAGCACGGCCGTGGTATTCGTGCTGCAGCCCGGGCAGATACGCTGGGCGCATTGCGGCGATTCGCGTCTCTATCACTTTAGAAATAACCGCCTGATCAGCCGCAGCGAAGATCATTCGCTCGTCGGCGACCTGCAGCGCAAGGGGCAACTCAACGATGCCGGCGCGCGCGTGCATCCCCAGCGCAACGTCCTGCTGTCCTGCCTCGGCGCCGCGCAGGCACCCGAGGTGAGCGTCGGCGAGGCAGTTCGTCCCCAGGCGGGGGACAGCTTCCTGCTGTGTTCGGACGGCCTCTGGGGGCTGCTGTCGGATGCGGAGATCGCGGCCGAGGTTTCCGGCCGCCGCGCCCGCGATGCGGCCGAAGCGCTGGTCGACCGGGCGCGCAAGCGTGGCGCCGGGAGCGGCGACAACATCTCGCTGGCGCTGATCAAGCTCGTCGACGTTCCCGCCCCCGAGTCAGAGTCTTAGCCAGTTCCGCCGCCAGAACGCGGCCGCCATGGCTCCCGCGACCCCTGCCATCATCGCCAGCGAGATATAGAAGCCCTGGGCGTCACCCAGCAGCGGCATGTGGCTGAAATTCATGCCGAATATGCCGGTGATCAGCGTAGCGGGCAGGAACAGCGTGGTGAGCACCGTGAGGATGCGCACTTCGACGTTCAGCCGGTTGCTGACCGACGAGAGATACATGTCCATCAGGTCGCCCAGCAGCTCGCGCACGGCGTCGAGCGTCTCGATCACGTGGATGGTGTGATCGTAGACGTCGCGAAGATATAACCGGGTCTCGGGCTGGAAGAAGCGGTTCTCGTCGCGGATCAGGCCGTTGAGCACTTCGCGCAGCGGCCAGATCGCGCGGCGCAGCAGCTGGGTGTCGTGCTTGACGAGGTTGATCGTGCGCAGCAATTGGGGCGTCGGGCTTGCCAGGGCTTCGTCCTCGAGCTGCTCGGCGGTGTCGCTCAGCTGGTCGACGACGACGAAATACTGGTCGATGACCGTATCGAGCAGCGTGTAGGCGAGATAGTCGGTGCCGTGTTTGAGCAGCGGCGCCCCGGCAGCGCGCATGCGCTCGCGGATGGGCTCGAAGAGGCCGGTGCGGCGTTCCTGGAAGGTCAGGACGAAATTTTCCCCGAGGACGACGCTGAGCTGATCCGAGTTCAGGGTCCGCGATTCCGTGTCATACCCGAACACGCGCAGGACGCAAAAAAGATAGTCGCCGTAGTCCTCGATCTTCGCCCGCTGGTGCGTGTTGAGGATGTCCTCGAGGACCAGCGGATGCAGGCCGAAGCGCAGTCCGATCTCGCCGAGGATTGCCGCATCCTGCAGGCCATGCACATTGAGCCAGCGGCGAGTGCGCGTCGGCACGTATTCGCGCGAGGCGGCGATGTTCTCGAAGTGTTTTTCCTCGATGCCGTCGTCGTCATAGGCGATGAGCGTGATCTGCGGGCGATCGGTCTTGACCGCGCCGACATGGACCAGTGACCCCGGCGGAAGGCCGGCTTTTGCCGCTGAGAGGGCCTTGGTCTTGCGTCGTTTGGTGCCGTTGCGTGCTGTCTTCATCGGAAATTTCTTGCAGGAACAGGTTGCGCTGTCATTGGCAATCGGTATTATCCGTCAAGCGCCCCCTGCAAATTGCAAGCATTTGCAGGCTGCATGAACACATTAGAACAGGTGGGGGCGTATCCACCTGCAGATTCAGTCGCGGATCATCGGAGAGTCGAAAACGGAATAGGCGCTGCGGAGCGTTCGGCCGCGGCTTTGCCCTGTCCGCCGTCGGAGTTGGCCCGCACAAGCGTTCCCGTTACCAACCCAGTCTGGGAGGACAGCCAATGGCTCTGTTGATCGGAGTGCCAGCGGAAGCAATTGCGGGCGAGCGACGTCTGTCGGTCGTGCCTGACGTGGTGAAGAAGTACCTGGGCCTGGGCGCCAAGGTGGTGATGCAGTCCGGCGCGGGGCAACTCGCGCACCTGCGCGACGACATGTTTGCCGACATCGAGGTGGCGGCGAACGGGATGGAGGTGTGCGCCGCGGCCGACCTCGTGCTGTGCGTGCAGCCGCCGTCCGCTGAACTGATCGCGGCGATGAAGCCGGGCGCGGTGCTGCTCGGGATGCTGCAGCCGTGGTCGAGCGCCGAGCGCGCGCAGCAGTTGATGGAAAAGCAGATCACCAGCTTCGCGCTGGAGCTCCTGCCGCGCATCACGCGCTCGCAGAGCATGGACGCGCTGTCGTCCCAGGCGGCCGTCGCCGGCTACGAGTGCGCGCTGATCGCCGCCGACCACAGCCCGAAGTTCTTTCCGATGCTCACTTACGCCGCCGGCACGATCCGTCCGGCCAAGGTGCTGGTGATCGGCGCCGGCGTCGCGGGCCTGCAGGCGATCGCGACCGCACGCCGCATCGGCGCGATGGTCGAGGCCTACGACGTGCGTCCCGAGACGCGCGAGCAGATCGAATCGCTGGGCGCGAAGTTCGTCGACACCGGGGTGTCGGCAGCCGGCACCGGCGGCTATGCGCGCGAGCTCACCGACGAGGAGAAGGCGAGGCAGGCCGAACGCCTCGCGAAGGCCGTCGCGCAGGCCGACGCGCTGATCACCACGGCGGCGATCCCCGGCAAGAAGGCGCCGAAGATCATCAGTGCGGACATGGTCGCGCGCATGAAGCCGGGTGCGGTCGTCGTCGACATGGCGGCCGATTCCGGCGGCAACGTCGAGGGCACGGTCGCCGGCGAGAAGACCTGGATCAAGGACGTGCTCGTGATCGGTCCCACCCACATCGCCAGCCGCATGCCCGTGCATGCGTCCGAGATGTATGCCAAGAACCTCTTCAACTTCATCTCGCCCTTCATCAAGGACGGCGCGCTCGCGCTCGACTGGGAAGACGAAGTGGTGGCCGGTTGCTGCCTCACCCATGCGGGCGAGCTGCGGCACGCGGGCGTCAAGCAGGTTCTGGGACTGTAAGGGGGACGCAAACGTGGAAGGCATTACCGCGCTGTACATATTCATGCTGGCCGCATTCACGGGATACGAGGTGATCTCGCGCGTGCCGGTGATCCTGCATACCCCGCTGATGTCGGGGTCGAACTTCGTGCATGGCGTCGTGCTCGTGGGCGCGATGGTCGTGCTGGGGCACGCCGATCCGGCCGAACCCGCGCAACTGGCCATCGGCTTCGTCGCGGTGTTCCTCGGCGCGGCCAACGCCGCCGGCGGTTACGTCGTCACCGAACGCATGCTCGCGATGTTCAAGTCGAAGTCGGGAGGTGCGCAATGGACGGCGTCATCCAGCTGGCGTATTTCGGCGTCGCCGTGGTGTTCATCCTCGGCCTGAAGGCGATGAGCTCGCCGGTCACCGCGCGCAAGGGCATCGTGTGGGCGGGTTACGCGATGATCGCGGCCACCCTGATCACCTTCTACACGCCGGAAATGCGGAACTACGGCCTGATGATCACCGCCATCGTGCTGGGCGGCGGGGTCGCATGGTGGAGCGGGCGCGTCGTCAAGATGACCGACATGCCGCAGATGGTCGCCATCTACAACGGCATGGGCGGCGGCGCGGCGGCGGCGATCGCGGCGCTCGAGTTCGCGCGCGGCGGTTCGCACGGCGTCACGGCGACGACCCTCGCGGTGCTCGGCGCGCTGATCGGCTCGGTGGCGTTCTCCGGCTCGTGCATCGCCTTCGCCAAGCTGCAGGGCATCATGACCAAGGCGTGGCGCCTGCCGCAGCAGAACATGGTGAACATCGTGCTCGCCGCGGTCGCGGTGCTGCTGGGTCTGGCGATCATCGTCACCGAGACGCCGCCGTCGGCCATCGTCATCGCGTTCTTCGCCGTCGCGCTCGCGCTCGGCGTGATCCTCACCAGCCCGATCGGCGGCGCCGACATGCCGGTGGTGATCTCGCTGCTGAACGCCTTCACGGGCCTTGCGGTCGGCTTCGAGGGCTACGTGCTCGGCAACCCCGCGCTGATCGTCGCCGGCATCGTCGTCGGCGCGTCCGGCACGCTGCTCACGCAGTTGATGGCCAAGGCGATGAACCGCCCGATCAGGAACGTCATCTTCACGCCGATCACCGGAGCGGCGGCGGGCGGCGGCGAGGCGATCGAAGGCACGATGAAGGAGCTCTCGGCGCTGGATGCGGCGTCCGTGATGCGCTACGCGTCCAAGGTCGTCATCGTGCCGGGCTACGGCATGGCGGTCGCCGGTGCGCAGCACAAGGTGTGGGAGATGGCGCAGCTCTTGGAAGAGGGCGGCGTCGAGGTGTTGTTCGCGATCCACCCGGTCGCGGGCCGCATGCCGGGCCACATGAACGTGCTGCTGGCGGAGGCGGGCGTGCCCTACGACAAGATCTTCGACATGGAAGAGATCAACTCCGACTTCCCGCAAGTGGACGTGGCTCTCGTGATCGGCGCGAACGACGTCGTGAACCCGGTCGCGCGCACCGACAAGTCGAGCCCGATCTACGGCATGCCGATCCTCAACGTCGACATGGCGCAGAACGTCATCGTCGTGAAGCGCGGCCAGGGCGCGGGCTACTCGGGCATCGAGAACGCGCTGTTCTTCAAGGACAACTGCCGCATGCTGTACGGCAGCGCGCAGCAGATCATCGGCGAAGTCATCACGCACGTGAAGGCGCTGGAGGTCTGAGCGTCGTCCGATGCGGCCCGCGGCTCCGGGAACCGGGGCGGCGGGCCGCTTCAGTTTGCGGCGGGACCTGCCGTAATATCGGGAGCCGGTGATCGAGGAGGACTGGCCGATGTTGCTGCGCACCCTGTTTGCGAGCCTTATCCTGCTGCTGCCCACGGTCCCGTTCGCGCAGTCGTTGCCGCGCAAGGCGGACGCGCCGCCGGCTGCCGCCGCGGATGCGAAAGCGGATCGCTCCTTCCGCGACACCACCGGCTATCGCCATCCGGCCCTGTCGCGCACGCAGCGCGATCTCCAGAACCTCGCCTACGCGCTGCAGTTGCGCGACTACTGCGCGGACGACCGCGTCTCCGACGCGTTCGTGAAGGAGCAGCTCGCGCGCTTCGGTCGCATTACCGGACGCAAGGAAACCTGCCGCACGCTGCTCGCGTACTGAGCGGACCGCGACGGATCGCTACGCGAGAAACGTGCGGAACGCGTCCGCGCCCATGGGCTGGCCGAAGAGCGGCCCTTGCTGCAGGTGGCAGTCGAGCGCCGACAGGAAGGCCTCCTGCGCCTCCGTTTCGACGCCACGTGCGACCACCTCCAGCCGCAGAATGCCCGCCATGCCGGCGATCGCTTCGACAATGGCCTCGCTGTCCTCGCGGATGCCGACTTCGCGGACGAGGAAGGGGTCGAGTTTCAGCGCGCTGAGCGGGTAGCGCTTGAGCCGTGGGATCGAGGAAAGGCCGCGGCCGTAGTCGTCGATCGCCAGCCGCACGCCCGTCCCGGCGATTGCCTGCAGCACGCCGCTGAGGCGGCTGTGCTCGTCGTTGAGCACGCGTTCGTCGAGATCCAGTTCCAGCTGCGCCGGCTCCAGCCCGGACGCGTTCAACGCGTGATGGACACGTTCGGCGAGGTTGCCGTGCAGCAACTGCTCCAGTGCCACATTCACGATGAGGCGCGGCGCTCGCCCCTCGCGCCGCGGCCACGTCGCCGCCGCCTTGCAGGCCGCGTGCAGCACCCAGTCGCCCATGCGCGCAAGCTGTCCCGAGTCGCGCGCGACGCCCGCGAAGCGCTGGAAGGGGATCAGCCCAAGTTCCGGGTGATGCCAGCGCAGCAGGGCCTCGCCGGCGTGTACGGTGCCGTCGCGCGCATCCACGAGCGGCTGGAAATGGACGTCGAGTTGGCCGAGATCGATCGCCTGGCGCAGGCGCGTCTCGAAAGTCAGCAGCGGTGCTTCGGGCAGGTCGTGCATGACGACGACCAGGCCGGGATGGGCGGTGGAGTCGAGCGCATACGTGACGATGTCGACGTCGAAGATGCTGCCGTCGCGGCGCCGATGCTGCCAGATTCCCGGCTCGGATGGCAGCCGGCCGTCGCCGGGTGCGGTGCGCAGTGCGGCAAGGTCCATCGTGCCCAGGGTCTCGCGCGAATAACCATACACCCGCGCCGCTGCCGTGTTCGCGGCGACGATGCGCATTTCGGGGCCCTCGCATAGCAGGGTCGGCAGCGGGCTGTCGGTGAAGATGCGCTCGAGGATGCTCTCGCCGAGTGGCGCCGCCGAGAGCGCCGCGCCGGTGGCCGGTGCCCGGCCGGGGGAGGCCGGCGGGAGAATGAGCAGGCGCCAGGCGGGCTTGGGCCCGGCGAGCACGCGCGCACCGAGCTCGCCGGCCTGTCCGGGCACGCGCAGCCTTGCGACCTGGGCGGCGTCGGGGGCCGGCCATTCGATTTCCAGGCAGTCGTGGACGGCCTGTCCGATCAGGCTGCCGCGCGCGAGGCCCAGCGCAGTGAGGGCGACGGCGTTCGCCGCTGCGATGCGGTCGCGCTCGTCGATGACGATGACGGGCTGCTCGATGGCCGCTGCCAGCCGCGGCCAGAGGGCGTCGACCGCGGGCGTCTCGTCGAAAGCGGTGACGTAGGCCTCGGCGATCACGTCGGGGCTCAGGATCAGGGCGTGGATGCCCGGCCGGATGCGCGCGGCCGCCACGAAGCGCAGGTCGCGGTGCCGGTCGCCGGGCAGCGACACCCGCAGGCTACCGCGCATCTCGCCCTGGATGAAGAGGCGCGCGCGCGCATCGAGGAAGTCGCGTTCCGAGGGGAAGAGGTCGGCAAGGGGCTTTCCGGCGATCTGCCGGTAATCCCGCTCGAGCAGGCGGCAGGCCGCGCTGTTGACCTCGAGGACGACCTCGTCGCCGGTGATGATCAGGCCTTCGTCGAGCAGTTCGAACAGCGCGAGGTAGAGGCCCGTTTCCGCCCCTTCGGAGAAGTCGGGGACGAAGGGCTCTTCGGGGTTTTCGTTGCCCTGCGGGCGGTGGGCTGCGTTCATGGGGGCGACCATTCCACGTATTCGGGCGATGTTTCGGCGTAGTTCAGAATACGCGAACGTGCCGTAACGATTGCGCCGAATAGGCGGGGAGGGCGGCCCCAATTCCGCCCGATTGCCGCGCGCCGGGCGCGGCAGCGGTTATTTGCGGCCCAGTCCGCCGAGCAGGACGGCGATGGGGCGTGCCGGGCGCCGCGGCGCGATGCTCCGCTTGTCGATCGCCGGTTCCGTCGCCTGCAGACTGGCGCCCGCCGCTGCTGCGATCGGCTGGGTCGGTTCGTAGGGTTTGCTGAAGTCGAATCCGTCCGGCGCGATCATCGACTTGCGGCGGCGCGCGTCGTTGTTGCGGGCCGGTGCGGCGGCACGGCTGCCGTTCGCCGGTTCGCGCGACGGTTCGGCGTCCTTGGCAGCCGGGGCACGCCGGCCCCTGCGGGCACCGGATTCATGGAAGTCGGGTTCGGGATCGAAGCCCGGCACGGCTTCCTGCGGAATCTGCAGCTTGATGAGCTTCTCGATCTCGACGAGGAGATGCTTCTCTTCAGCGCTCACCAGCGATACCGCGTGGCCATGGCGGCCCGCGCGACCGGTGCGGCCGATGCGGTGCACGTAGTCCTCGGCGGTATGCGGCAGTTCGAAATTGATGACCGAGGGCAGGTCGTCGATGTCCAGTCCGCGCGCGGCGACGTCGGTGGCGACGAGGACGCGCAGCTTGCCGGACTTGAACGCTTCCAGCGTCTCGGTGCGCTGTGCCTGGCCCTTGTCGCCGTGGATCGCGTCGGCGGCGATCTCGTGGCGTTCCAGGAAGTGGGCGAGACGGCCGCAGGCGAGCTTGGTCGCGACGAACACCAATGCCTGCGTGTCCGGTTCGTGCCGCAGCAGGTGCACGAGCAGGTTGCGCTTGAGGCCGGCGGAGACCGGATGCACGCGGTGCGTGATCGTCTCCGACACCGTGTTGCGGCGGGCGACTTCGATCAGCTGCGGTTCCTTGAGCATCTGGTCGGCGAGCTTCTTGATCTCGTCCGAGAAGGTCGCCGAGAACAGCAGGCTCTGGCGCGACGCCGGCAGCAGGTCGAGGATGCGGCGGATGTCGGGGATGAAGCCCATGTCCAGCATGCGGTCGGCTTCGTCCAGCACGAGCATCTCGACCTGGTTCAGCGCGATCGTCCGCTGCTGCACGTGGTCGAGCAGGCGCCCGGGCGTCGCGACGACGATCTCGATGCCGTTGCGCAGTTCCTGGATCTGCGGCTTCATGTCGACGCCGCCGTAGATGCAGGTGCTGCGCAGCGGGATGTGCTTGCTGTAGGTCTTCACCGACTCGAACACCTGCATCGCCAGCTCGCGCGTCGGCGCGAGGATCAGCGCGCGCACCGGATGGCGGGCGGGGCTGGTCGAAGTGCTCGCGTGGCGGGAAAGCCGCTGCAGCAGCGGCAGCGTGAAGCCGGCCGTCTTGCCGGTGCCGGTCTGCGCGCCGCCCATCACGTCGCGGCCGGCCAACACGACAGGAATGGCCTGCTGCTGGATCGGGGTGGGGGCGGTGTAACCGGTGTCGGCTACAGCGCGTAGCAGCTCGGGGATCAGCCCGAGGTCGGCGAAGCTCATAGGCGCCTATCTTCCATGGAGGCCTGTCGCGTCGGGCGCGACGCCAGGAAAGGCGACTGGGGGAACGGAAACCGGAACGTTCGGGTTCCGGCAGGGGCTCACGCCAACCGGCAGGCCGGGTGCTGTAAAAACATTATTATACATGCACGATCCGGCCGTTTTGTTGCATTGCAGTGGCAAAATCGATGGGCGCAGCCGCTTCGATCAGCTGGCACCCGGATTCTGCAGGGCGAGATAGCAGGTGATCTCCTCGCGGTCGTGGTACAGGTGCTTCATGCGCAGTTCGAACGGCCCCGAGTGGGCGAGCCGCTTGGTGATGATCGCGCGGCATTGCTCGACCGCGTCGAGGCGCTTCTTCATCGGCAGCTTGAGGTTGAAGATCGCCCGGCGGCAGCGGCCCATGGCGAGCCAGTCGGCGACGAGGGCCGAGACGCGCGTCGGTTGCTCCACCATGTCGCACACCAGCCATTCGACCGGGCGCGGCGGCCGCCACGTGAAGCCGTCCGCGCGCACGTGCTCGACCATTTCGGTCGCCATCACCGACGGCGCCATCGGGCCGTTGTCGACCGCGGTGACGCGCAGGCCCCGGTGGGCAAGCTGCCAGGTCCACCCGCCGGGCGCGGCGCCGAGATCGACCGCGCGCAGGCCCGCGCGCAGGCTCGCGTTGCGCTCGTCCTCGGTGAGCAGCGTGAAGAACGCCTCGGCGAGCTTCAGCGTCGAGCGGCTCCCGGCTTCGCGCAGCATGCGAAGCCGCGGAATGCCCATCGGCCACAGTGCCGCATGTCCCGGCAGGGCCGCGCACAGCCAGGCCGTGTTCGCATCGACGAACAGGACGTGCAGCGCGGGCAACCCCTTCGCGCGTTCGCGGAAGGTGTTCGCCTTGTCGAGCTCGCGCTGCAGCGGCGCGGTGAAGCGCTTGCAGAAACCGGACTGCTGCTTGGCTTCGTCGGTGTCGGGGGTTTCCAGCAGCAGGTCGGCGAAACGTTGGCCGCTCGCACGGACCGCCGCCACGATGGGTGTCGCGCGGTCGCGCTCGGGCAGATCGTCGACGCGCGCGAACCACGGCAGGAGTTGGCGCGCGAAGATCAGGCTGCGCCAGTCGCAGCGCTCCGCCAGCTCGGCGAAGGGGACCGGTTCGGGCGTCTCGAAGACGACGAAGGCCTTGCCCGGCTGGGCACGGACGAATCCCATCAGGCCGAGCCCGGCGGCGAATTCGTCGAGTTCGGCGGCGGTTTCCTTTTCGAAGCCGGCGCGGCAGAGGGCGAGCAGGCCATTCGCGGCAAAGCCGGGACGCTGCGGCGGAGGGAGGGACATGGGAAGGCTCGCTGCGGCGAAGGCCGCGCTGTGTGCAGTGACTGGAACGCCGCGGATGATAAGCCGCAGCACCGACGCCGCAAAGCGTCGGCGCGGATCATCGGGATGCGCGCTTCGCCGTGCGTTCGTCCTGCGGCGCGGCGGCCATGACGGGATCGGGCGTTTTCGGTGCGCTCGCGGCTGCCGGGAGCGGTGCCTGCGGATGGGCAAGCACCGAGGGCACGCTCTGCAGGTTGTTTTGCATCATGTAGTCGTTCATCTCGCGCCAGCCCGCGAATATCGCCGCTTTCTGTGCCTTCGCATTGAGCGCGTAGCAATCTTCGATCGACCGTCCGGCATGCCGGCAGGCGCCGCCGATCGCCTTTCCCTCGGCCTCGGCAAGCGCCGCCGTCTTCTGCGGGTTGGGCAGATCGAGCGCATTGCTCAGCGGTTCGCAGCCGTTCAGGCCGAGGAGCAGGAAGAGGGGAATCAGGCGTTGCGCGAACATGGCGAAAGCTACCTTTTACGGGGGCTGAAGGCTTTAACGTCAATATGGGAAAAATCTTGACGCAATGTCGGGGGCGCAGGCGACAGCGGCGTGCGGCGAAGCGCCTTATAATAAAAAATCTTGGCATTTTACGGTCGTGAAGGAAGCAGGAATGAAGCCTTTGGCTCGAATGTTGCGCAATGGTGTCGTGGCGGGGGTCGCTGCGGTGGTGTGTATTGGCGTGCCGGTCGCTGCGCATGCCGCGAAGCCGAAAGCGGCACCGAAGGTCGCAGCCGTGCCGGCGGGGCCGAGGGAAATCCGGCTCGTGCACCAGCTCAGTCCCGAGCGCGAGGAAGTGCTGCAAAAGCTCGTCGCCCGCTTCAACGAGGGCAACAAGGACTATCGCCTCGTCGTCCAGTCCGGCGCGTGGAGCGACACCGATGCGCCGCACATGGCGATCCTGCAGGGCAGTGCCGAGGACGATTTCCTCGCGGCGGGCAAACCGCGCTACAAGGCCCTGTCCAGTGTGATGCGCGAAGCCGGCGTGCCGCTGCAGGCGCTCAAGCCGCCCGCGATGATGGATCGTGCGCTGACGGACGCCAAGGGCCAGCTCCTGGCGCTCCCGATCGGGCTGTCGACCCCGGTCATGTACATCAACCGCAAGGAATTCCAGCGCGCCGGGCTCAATCCGGACGCGCCGCCCAAGACCTGGCTCGACCTGCAGCAGGCGCTGGGTCAGCTCTTCGACGCCGGCTCCAAGTGCCCGTACACGGTGTCCCAGCCGGGCCGCGTGATGATCGAGAACACCAGCGCCTGGCACAACGAGCCGGTCGCCGCACGGCAGGGCAAGGGTGAGCGTCCCGCCTTCAACGGCATGCTGCAGGTCAAGCACGTCGCGATGATGGCGAGCTGGTATCGTGCGCGCTACCTCCGCACCTTCGATGCCGAGTCCGAGGCCGAGCAGCATTTCGAGTCGGGCGAATGCGCGGTCATCGCGGCGCCCTCGTCGAGCTGGACCGAGTTCCGCCGCAAGGCCGGCTTCGACATCGGCGTCGCGCCGCTGCCGTACCACGACGACTTCCCCGGCGCGCCGCAGAACACGCTCGCCGACGGGGCAGCCATGTGGGTCGCCGCGGGCAAGAACGCGGCCGAGTACAAGGGGGTCGCGCGCTTCGTCGCCTTCTGGCTGCAGCCCGAGAATCAGGTTGCATGGCAGCGCGAGTCGGGCTACCTCCCGCTCAACCGTGCCGGTGTGTTTGCGGCGCAGAGCGACGTGCTCGGCGCCGATCTGGAGAACGTCAAGGTCGCCGTCGCGCAGCTCAGCCACAAGCCTGCGACCGCGGAGTCGAGCGCTTCGGGCTTCATCGCCCGGGCGCGCGTGCTCGGCATCCTCGACGAGGAGCTGAGCGCGGTGTGGGCCGATCGCAAGCCCGCCAAGGAAGCCCTGGACACGGCAGTGACCCGCGTCCAGGCGATGTTCCCGCTGCCTCGCTGAGCGCATGACGCACCGCCCGGAGTTCCCACTCCCCGCGGTGCTCGCACACCGCTGCGGCGGCAGGCTCGCGCCGGAGAACACCCTGGCCGGCCTTGCCGCGACCGCAGAAACCGGCTGCGGGGGCGTCGAGTTCGACGTGATGCTCAGCGGCAGCGGTTCCCCCGTACTGATCCACGACGAAACGCTGGAGCGCACGACCGACGGTCGCGGGCCCGTCGCCCACACGTCGGACGATGTCCTGTTCGCGCTCGATGCCGGCACCTGGTTCGATGCGCGCTTTGCCGGCGAACCCGTTCCGTGCCTCGATCTCGCAGCCGCGCGTTGCCAGGCGCTCGGGCTGGCGGTCAATCTGGAGATCAAGCCGTCGCACGGGACCGACACCGAGACGGCCGAGCGCGTCGTGCGGCGGGCGCGAACGCTGTGGGCGGCCGAACCCGGCGCCGTCCTCCTGTCCTCGTTCTCCGAGCGGGGGCTCGAAGTCGCCGCATCCGTGGCGCCCGCCTTGCGCCGGGGCCTGCTCGTCGGCGCCGTGCCGGCGGACTGGCTGGCGCGCTGCCGCAGGCTCCGCGCTGCGGCGCTGCATGTCGATCACCGCCACCTCGATGCGGACCGCATTGCCGCGGTGCGCGAAGCCGGCCTGTGGGTCGTCACCTACACGGTCAACGATCCCGAGCGGGCCGCACGGCTGTTCGAATGGGGCGTCGACTGCGTGATCACCGATCGACCGGACGTCGTCCGCCCGCCGGTTCCGTGAGCGGGCCATTCCGGTTCGCGTGCGTTTCTTGACGGCACGCCGCCGGCCCCCCTACCATCTTCCTTTTGTTCCAGCCAGGCGCTTCATCTTGTCAACCAAGCAGCTCTATGCGCCGATCGCCGCCGACATGCAGGCGGTCGATGCCGTCATCCGCCAGCGTCTGCATTCCGACGTCGTCCTCATCCGCCAGGTCGCGGAGTACATCATCCACAGCGGCGGCAAGCGCATCCGTCCGGCGCTGGTGCTGTTCGCTGCTGGTGCGATGGGGTACGAAGGGACGAACCACC
The DNA here is from genome assembly GCF_003628555.1 of Azoarcus sp. DN11. Classification (NCBI taxonomy): domain Bacteria; kingdom Pseudomonadati; phylum Pseudomonadota; class Betaproteobacteria; order Rhodocyclales; family Zoogloeaceae; genus Azoarcus; species Azoarcus sp. DN11. Next base: position 688,541 of record NZ_CP021731.1, read on the forward strand.
ATCAGCTCGCCGCGGTGGTCGAGTTCATCCACACGGCGACCCTGCTGCACGACGACGTCGTGGACGAGTCCGAGCTGCGCCGCGGCAACAAGACCGCGAACGAGATGTTCGGCAACGCCGCGTCGGTGCTGGTCGGCGACTTCCTGTACACGCGCGCCTTCCAGATGATGGTCGGCGTCGACAACATGCGCGTCATGCAGGTGCTGGCCGACGCGACCAACATCATCGCGGAAGGCGAGGTGCTGCAGCTTCTCAACTGCCACAACGCCGACGTCGAGATCGACGACTACCTGCGCGTGATCCGCTACAAGACGGCCAAGCTGTTCGAGGCCTCGACGCGCCTCGGCGCGATCCTGGGCGGCGCAGACGAACGGACCGAGCACAGCATCGCGGCCTTCGGCATGCACCTCGGTACCGCGTTCCAGCTGATCGACGACGTGCTCGACTATTCGTCGGACGAGGCGGCGACGGGCAAGCATCTCGGCGACGACCTCGCGGAAGGCAAGCCGACGCTTCCGCTCATCCACACGATGAAGCACGGCACGGCGGAGCAGGCCGACCTCGTGCGCCGCGCCATAGAGACGGGCGGGCGCGACGACTTCGCAGCGATCCTCGTGGCGATCCGCGAGTGCGGTGCGCTGGACGAGACCCGTCGCTACGCGCGCGCGGAGGCAAAGCTCGCGGCGGATGCGCTCGACGTATTGCCCCCTTCCATTTTCAAGGATGCTCTGCTACAATTATCGGACTTTGCAGTTGGTAGAGATCACTGACCTCTGCAAAGCGTCGGGGAATAGCTCAGCCTGGTAGAGCACTGCGTTCGGGACGCAGGGGCCGGAGGTTCGAATCCTCTTTCCCCGACCAAGAATTCGTTGGCAGATCAAGAAGTTAAGATCTGCGTTGCGGCCAAATGGAGCATAATCCGCGAGGGTTTGCTCCATTTTTGCGTCAAGATCCGGAGCGTCGGCCGATCCCGCGAAAATTTCTCGCGGCATATCCCTCGCGCGCCTATACCGTACTCCCTACCATCGGAGTACACAGCGTGCCGTCGCGCGATATCTCAAGCAGCATTCAGAATCGCTCTCCGTATGTCGTCACCGTTCGCAGTGACGCCAGTCTGAGTTCGCCATGTGCGAGCGCATGGGCATCGAGTCGCCAGCGAGTCCCCCTCAATACGTCCCGTCGCGCATGGCCGGGTTCGACTCTCGTGCTCAGGCATACTGGTCGAGAGACTTGATGGCGCCGTGGATGGCGCGTTCGAAGATCGGCCGATCCTGCTTGACGACGTGTGCCGTGCCGTTCCTCAGTCGCACGGCCAGCGCTTCCGGCGTGATCGAGATTGCGCAGGCTGAAGCGCTGTTGGTAAAGAGGAAGAGTGTGCGACTCCGGTTGATCCAGGTCAGGCGCTCGCGGCGGGTCTGTCCTGCCGTCATGAAATCCAGCCAGTCGCCCCGTACCAACTGACGTACCCGGCGGAGGTCTGCACGGTCCGGGGTGTCTCCCTCGCCGAGCCCTTCGCCGGACGGCAGCGAGATGTCCTGAACGCGAATTCCGCTGCTTGTGGCGTGACTGACCTGCAGGGTTGGCCCGGCGCTGCGCCCGCGCGGTCTCGCGGCTTGCATCGCCTTTGCGGCCGCGTTTTTTTTCGCGCGCAGGGCGGCAAGCTGAAGGTCGATGAGCTTGTCCATGAAGGCCTTGCGCTCGGTGGGTGCCGCACCGATCTCATCGAAACCGGCATTGATCCTGTTCAACAGCGCCGGCAGCGCGGCGGCCTGCAACTGCTGGTCCGATATTACGTGTTTCGGCGACACGGACCACTGCAAATCGGTCGCGACCTGCAGCGCTTGGGCGGTCGCAGCGCCTTCCTCGCCGGATTGCGAAATGCGGCTCTGCACGACGTCCCGCCAATAGCTGCGGAGGAAGTCCTCGATCTCGACGGGCGCCCCCGGTTCCAGCACCCGGACAATGCAGGCGTCCGCCATCTTCTGTGCGCGCACCTGTGCCTCGCGCTTCAGGCGCATATCCTCCTCACGTGCGCGCACCGCGTCGGCCAACGCGCGGTCATGCTGTTCCTCGAGTTCCTCGCGCTCCGAGAGGAAGGCGTCCAGTTCGGCATTCGCGGAATCGAACACTCCCAGGTCGGCGTCGTACGTGTTCTGCACCTTGTCGACCAGTTCGGAGAGCTTGAGGTAGAACGGATCGTCGACGTTCACCACCTTGCCCCAGCGCACGGTGACCACCGACATACTGTCGAGAAAGCGCCGTGCCGGGTGGCTTCGGTCGGCGAAGAAGCGCTGATTCAACATCGCGGCCCGCAGCACCGTGGTCTGCAGGCGGGCCACCAGCACCTTGATGTCATCTGCAACATTGGCGTCGCCGAAGATCAGGTCGAACAACTTGGCGACGATATCGAGCGTCAGCGCGTCGAGCGGCTTCATGTTGCGCGCCGCGTCACTGTCGCGTGCCATGCGGACCACGTTGGTGTGCTTGCCGGGGGTTACGGGCGGGGGCGCCGCTTGCAGCGTCGTCAGGGACTTGAACAGCTCCCCGTTGGCCGCCGCGGACCGGGCCCCCTCCGTGGCACCGGTGTCCGCCGTGCGCGCCTTCACCATGCGGTCGAGGGCGCTCGCCACTCTGGTGGTTTCCTCCGCCAGCTCCTGCGCGTCCACCGGAATCGTGTCCCGGTAGCTGCGCTTGAGTCGGGGCAGGATTTCGGCCTCGATCATTGCCTCATTGACCACCCGATAAAGTTGCGGCATCTCGGTGGACATCTGCTCACCGATGAGTTGCAGCAGCAGGATGAGCGCGTTCGTGTCGGTGACGGCCTCGGCGCAGGCCGCCTCGATGCAGGACCAGAGCGCCGAGACCCTGAAAGTGGAGTCGCCGGGCTGCATGGCGCGGCGCAAGACGAGGTAATTGATCCGCCTGTCCAGTGCCTTGGTTTCGTCGCGGCAGCCCAGGGCGACGCGCTCCAGCACCTCGCGCATGGCGAGATGGACGGACTCCTCGTCGTGGCTCAGAAGTCGCACGTCTGACTGTTCGGTCGCGCCGTAGCCCGACCTCGCGGCATCCACTTCGCGCGTACTGAGCTTTGCCCGGAGAGAAGGGGGCACCTTTTTCCAGACCGAAGGCAGCGCCAGCTGGAGCGAGACGGCGGCAATCCTCTCGCTGCGGTCGCGGCCGGAATCGTCGCGCGCGATCGCCATCCGGGTCAGCACGGGGCCCAGTTCTTCGAACAACTCGCACAAGTCGCTTTCCATCTGCGCGCGACAGCTCGGCACGAGCTTGCCGAGCGTTGAGACGTCCTGTTCTGTCATTCAGGCCTGACTCAAGGGGGAATCGATAACTGAATTATCACATGCCACAAGGGGCATATCGCAGACGTGGCGAACGCCGACTGTTACCCGAACTGCCGGCATGGAAGCGCCGACGCCGCATGGGGAAAATCTCCGGCAATCGTAACCGATCCGACTGGGGCGTGACGGGCCGCTCGCGTCCCGGCAACGAACGATAGGGCTGTCCTGCCGGTCATCTATTGTTCTTCATATGGCACCAATAAATTCAATATTGTTGTCTATTTCATTTTACCCGGCGGCTCTAAAGTTCGCCCATCACAGTTTTTTTGCCAACCTCAGCCTCACCCCATCAGGAGTCTTCCGATGCACAAGTTCGCCAAACTCTTCGCCGCCATCGCCATCTCGACCGCCGCTGCCGCGCCCGCGCTGGCGGCACCGGAAACCTACACGGTCGACGGCACGCACACCTTCCCGCGCTTCTCGTACAGCCACTTCGGCATGTCGACGCAGCTGTCGCGCTTCGACAAGACCACCGGCTCCGTGGTGCTGGACAAGGCGGCCAAGACTGGCTCGGTCGATATCGTCATCGACATGACCTCGGTCGACACCGGCTTCTCGGACTTCAATGGCCACATCCAGGGCGAGGACTTCCTCGACACCGCGAAGTATCCGACCGCGACCTTCAAGTCGACGAAGGTGAATTTCAAGGGTGACAAGCCGGAGAGCATCGAAGGCAACCTGACGATCAAGGGCGTGACCAAGCCGGTGACGCTGAAGGTCACCAACTACGTCAACATGCCGCACCCGATGCTGAAGAAGGACGCGATCGGTGCGGACGCCACGGTCGTGATCAAGCGCACCGAGTTCAACGCCGGCAAGTTCGCCCCGCACGTGGGCGACGACGTGACGATCACCGTCTCGCTCGAAGCCATCAAGAGCTGATCCTGCCTTTGACCGGGCGGCGGGCGTGCGTTGCGGCGCCCGCCGTCCGGGTGCGAGCGACCTGCGGAAAACGCAGTCCCCCCGGCTCGGCGATCCGTCGGGCGGGCGCCTTTCCGCGAGGGGGAAAACCCATGCACGACGACGCATTCCGCCACGTCCCCGAACTGCGCGACAGCATCATCCGCGCGGAGGATTCCGGATTGCGCGTCACCGGCGCGATGCTCGCGGCGTGGGATGCGCAGGCGCGCACCCGTGGCCTCGGCGCCGACTGGCGCCGATCGGATGAAGCGCTCGAAGCGTCGCGGCGCGCCACGCTCGCCGGCGTCGCGGATTCACAGGACCTGTGGATCTTTGCCTACGGATCGCTGATGTGGGATCCGGGCGTCCATTTCGTCGAGGTGCGTCGCGCCTCGCTGGCGGGCTACCAGCGCCGCTTCACCCACAAGACAACGATCGGGCGCGGATCTCCCGAACACCCCGGTCTGGTCCTGTCGCTCGAACCGCAGGCGGGGCAGTGCGACGGCGTCGCCTTCAGGATCGAACGCCCGCTTGTCGAGCGGGAATCGCTCTTCTTCTGGCGCCGGGAAATGATCCTGTACGGGTATCAGCCGAGGATCCTGTCGGTTGCGACGCCGCAAGGCCCCGTCGACGCCCTGACGCTGGTTTCGGACCCGGCCGATGATCCGGCGTCGAACCTGCCGCTGCAGCAAGTGGCGGCCGTGATCGCGCATGCCTGCGGCAATCGCGGCAGCAATCTCGATTACCTCCGGCAGGTCGTGGCCCAGCTCGAGCGCCTGCGCGTGACGGACGACTATGTGACGAACCTCGCCTGCCTCGTCGGCGCATGCAGGTCGCCGCAGCCGGCCCCGGAGGCCGGACACCCGGAAAGTGTGTAACGCGCCCCGGTGCGGGCGGCGATTCGATCAAAACGAAAAAACCGTGGAAGCCCTGCCGGACCTCCACGGAAAACCACCACCTGGGTTCGATTCCATTGCCGCGGCAACCCGCTACCGTTCGGGCTGAGCCTGTCGAAGCCCGACTGAATCCGGACCTTCGACAAGCCTGCCCTGAGCCTGGTGAAGGGCTCAGGGCGAACGGGGGTGACCCATTCAGGTACCGCGTCAATGGCCGGCGGCGGCGAACAGCGGCCGACGCCTGGCTGTCGCCGTCAGATCCACTTGAAGTAGGCGGACAGGCCGATGAAGTTGATGTTCTGATTCGCGTTGCTGTTCGCGGTGGTGCCATCGACGAAGATGTGCTCACCCGTCCAGGTCGAATCGCTCACGTGCCAGCGGTCGTGCACCAGCTGCAGCTTCAGGCCGTGGTCGCGGGCGAGCGCGTAATCGGCCGTCAGGCTGAGCGTGGTCTGCCGGAAAGAGATGTCCGGCACCGAGGCTGCGCCCACATTGTGCATCCTGAATTCGCTGCGGTTGTCGGCCCAGCGCAGTTCGGCGTCGAGCGAAAGCTTGGCCGTCGCGCGCACCTGCGCGCGCAGGCCGGCGTTGCTTCCCGCGCTGCGCAGGTCCGCGCGCCACAGGAACAAGGGAACGCTGTTTTTCCAGCCCATGACCGTGCGCTGGCGCATGCGCGAGTCGTCCTGCGAGACCCACGCGCTGAGCTTGCTGTCGTCGGACAACGAGTAAGTCGCGTCGACCGAGTACGTCATGGCACTGCCCTTGTCGTTGCCTGCGGGCGAGCCCTTGATCGCGCCGTAGTCGTCGTTCGAGTACTGCGCAGTGGCTTGCACCGCCAGGTTCTCGCGCGGCGACCAGTCGAGGCTCAGCTTCGCCTTGTCGCGGTTGCGATCCGCCCAGTGGAAGGGGTTGATGAGGTGCGGGCTCTGGTTGGGCCCGTTGCCGGAGAAGAAATCGTTGAAGCGGTAGCTGCTGGTGGTGTGGAACGAGCCACCGGAGCGGTCGCTGTGGATGTAGCTCAGGCTGCCGTTGAGTGTGTCGGAGAGCGAGCGGCGCAGGCCGATACGCGCCGACCATTCGGTCGTCTCCCGGCGCCAGTCGAGCGAGCGGCTGAGCGGGATCGCACGCGTACGCTCCTCCCATTCCACGCCGCCGAACAGGCTCAGCGATGCGGGCAGGCGGTAGATGCCGTCGAGTTTCGCCGACACCGTCTTGCGCGAGGTGTCGTTGTTGAAGCCGCTGCCCGTGTAGTTGCGGAACCTGGGGTCGAAGAACAGCCGCAGCGGAGTCTTGTCGTCGCGGTCTTCGTAGCGCAGGTTTGCGTTCAGGCTCAGCGCCGAGGTCGGGCGCGATGTCAGCCCCATGGTGACGAGCGTGGTGTCGACCTGGCCATCGAGCGAGCTGTGGCCGAAGGCGCTCGGCAGCGCGAAGCTGTCGTTCTGCGTGCCCCGCGTATAGGAGACCTTGAACATGCCGCGCGTGGTGGGCGAAAAGCGGTACGCGCCCGACAGGTTGAGGTTGTGGGCCTCGTTGTCCGGTGGCAGCGAAATGCTGTGCGAATTGAACGCCGCTTCCGCACCGAGCGCCCCGTTCAGGTGGAGCAGGCTGTCCTGGTTGCGGAAGAAGGATCCCAGGTATCCGCCGGACAGTTGCAGGCGGTCGCCGACATAACCGAGGGTCGCCTCGAATTCCTGCGTAGTCTGGTCGATCGGTTCTGCGGCGAATTTCGGTCCGATGCCGACATCGTAGAAACCGAACTGGCGGTCGCCGTTCTTCCTTTCGTTGCGGAACCGGACCTGGGCGCTCAAGCCGCCGCCGAGCTGTTTTCCGAGGCCGAGGGAGGTGGTCTCGCGCTTGACTTCCGGGTTGAATGAGTGCGTCGGCCCGCCGATGACGATCGTCTGCTCGGTGGTGCCCAGCCCGAGAACGGGCGTGGTGAAGGTCAGCGGATCGTGTCGCTGGATCTCGCCGTATTCGAGGAAATACGACCAGTTGCCCTGTTGCTCGTGCTCGAAGCGCAGGTCGCGATTGTCCAGGCCCAGGTTGCGCCCCTTCAGGCGCAGCCACGTTCCGGTCGCATCGTCGCGGCGGTTGATGTCGACGTTGCCGAGGAAGTCCGTGTCGCCGGCCTTCTGTCCGGTGAACAGGCCGAAACGGCTTCCGTTCCCGCCGACGTAGCCGGCGCCGACACTCACCGAGCTCTCCGGCCGCGTCAGCTGCGCGAGCTCTTCGGCGGACATTTCCTGCGCCGACGCCGGACCGAAGGCGAGCAGCATCCCCGCCGCGACGGCGCTCAGGCGGAGGCTGTGCATGTGTTGCGTTGTCATGATGTTTCCCCCTTAGCGAACCAGCGAACGATTGACCGAGCTATTCAGCGGGCTGTTGCCACCATGCAGGTTGGTGTGGCAATTGACACACTGGCGGGCAGCGCCGATATCCGGCTGGGGCAGGAAGGAGGCGTTCGTGCGCAACGACGGCGCGATCCCCTGGTGCGAACCCGGCTCGTGGCACTCCTGGCACAGGAAGGGCATCTGCTGCTTGAGCAGGCGGGGATTGGTGCTGCCGTGCGGGTTATGGCAGATCGCGCAATCCTCGGTGACCGGCTGATGGCTCCACAGGAACGGTCCGCGTTTTTCCGCGTGGCACGAGAAGCAGGTGTCGATCACGGTGTCGCGCGCCATCAGCTTCGGCCCGGCAGAACCGTGGGGGTTGTGGCAGTCCGAGCAGGCCACCTTGCCTTCCTTGATCGGATGACGCGACGCCTTGTTGATCTCGTTGCGCTTGTCCTTGTGGCAGGTGAAGCACTTCTCCGGCTGCGTCAGCTTGTCACGCACCTTGTCGTGCTGGGCATGCACCTGGTGGCAGGACGTACAGGCGACGTCTTCCTGTTCGTGCGTGCTGCCTTGCCAGAGCATGCGCTTCCCGCCGGAGTGGCAGTTCAGGCACTGCGCGTTGCGTTCGGCCACCGGCGTCTTCGACTTCGCGCCGAAGGTCACGGTCGGCTGCGGGCGCTCGTCGGCCCCGTCGGGAATCCGGATGTGCGTCTCGCTCGCGCCGTGGCACGCGATACAGCTTCCGGTGCGGCCGTCCGCGACGGTGCCGTGTTTCGTCTTGCCGATATCGTAGACCGGATACGCTTCCGTGCCGTCGTGACAGCGGGTGCACACCTTGTCGTCCTTGAGCACCTTGTCCTTGGCGGCGCCCTCCGGTGCGGCATGCACATTCGCGACGAAGCCGAGCACCGCGAAGAGCCCGGCAATCACCCATCTCTTTGTTTTAGACATATTGACTCCCTGAAATGAAAAGACGCCCTGCCCGCGATCGGGTAGAGCGTCCCCGCTGCTACAAACTCTGCTTCACGACGATGTCGGACGGCTTGATGCCCTTGGGCTCCTGATGGGCAATTCCGAAGTGGCAGTCGATGCAGGTAAGGCCTTCCTCGCGGCCCTTTGCATGCCGCGCCTGCGCCGTTTCGGTCTGCAGGTCGGAACTCATCTTGTCCGCGGTGTGGCAGTGACGGCACTCGCGGGAGTCGGTCGACTTCATGCGCGTCCACACATTCTTCGCAAGCTCGGCCCGATGCTCCCGGAATTTCTCCTTGGTATCGATCTTGCCCACGATGAAATGCTGGTATAGCTCCCCGGCTGCCTGGATCTTGCGAATCCATTTGTCCACCGGTTCGCGGGGAACGTGGCAATCCGGGCAGATCGCCCGCACGCCGGTGCGGTTGGTGTCATGGATGGAACCGCCGTATTCCGCGTACACGTTGTTGCGCATTTCGTGACAGGACGTGCAGAACGCCTCCGTCATCGTGTACTCCATCGCCGCCGAGCCGCCGGCAACCACCGCAAAGGTCGCGATCACGGCAACACCGATCAGCACGAATGGATTGCGCCGGGCTAGCCACGCGCCAATCCGGGTCAATGTCTTTTTCATCGCACGCCTTCCGTTTTGAATCGTGCTCAGAGGGAAAGAATCCAGCTGACGAGATTCTTGATCTCATCGGGATCCTTGCTCTTGACCATCTGGTGCGGTTCTTCGCGCCCGTCGATCTTCACCTTGTTCGGAACGGTGATGTGCTTGATGAGCTTGTCTTCGGCCTCCGCCTTGCCGCGGTACTTGGTCGCGACCTCGCGATAGGCGGGGCCGTCCTTCTTGGTCTCCACCGCATGACAGTTGAGGCATTTGCTCTTGCGCAGCAATCCCATTGCGGCGCCCTCGTCGGCGGCGAAGCCAGTCGTGGACGTCAAGGCAATCACCGATCCGAGTGCAATCACGAGCTTGCGCATTTCATGTTCTCCAGAATGTTGAGGAAACCAATTGCCGGTAAAGAAGCGCCGCCTCGATATGGGTGGGTATTCGCCGAAGTGCGCCGGCAGCCAGGCCGGAGATGAAGTTCCCAATTGCCGGGAAAATTGGATGCCGACCGGAGAAAGCGGCTCGTAACGCACTGTCCGAGAACGTGCCAGAGCTTGCTCATGTATTGGGACGATATGTCGGCGAATTGCACGCACAATGACGCCATGGCAATTGTTATCAAAGCCCTATTAGAGGCGTGGGCATTCTAGATCCATGAAAATCGACTGATAAGTGCCTCGAAACGAGACACATTGTTTCCCTGGGGAGACGCTTGAGGGGTTCCATAAGGCATATAATCGTTCGCGAGGCAGACCTCTCTGGCAGCCATGCAAGATCTGAACGATTTCTATTACTTCCACGCGGTAGTGACCTACCACGGATTTTCGGCGGCGGCCCGGCAGACCGGGGTACCGAAATCGACGTTGAGCAAACGCGTCGCCAAACTGGAAGAACGGTTGCAGATTCGCTTGCTTGATCGCTCGACGCGCCAGTCGCGGATGACCGATGTGGGGCGCGCGTTTTACGAGCACTGCCAGACCGTCCTGGCGGGCGTGGAGGCGGCCGAAGCGGCCGCCGCGCAGTCTCAGGCCGAGCCGCAGGGAATCGTCCGGATGAGTTGTCCTGATGGACTCATCAAGAATTTGATCGAGGATTTATTGCCGGCCTTCATGAAGCTTTATCCGAAGGTGCGCGTGCAATTGAAATCCATCAATCGTCGCGCCGATCTCATCGAGGATGGGCTCGATATCGCGATCCGTGCGAGATCGAGCATGGACAGCGACCAAAACCTGATCGTGCGACCGCTGGGAAGCAGCCGGCTCGTCCTCGTGATGAGCCGGCTCCTGCTGGCCACGCTCATGCAGAAGCCGACGGTCGAATGCCTTGGGAGCCTCCCCACCTTGTCGATGATGGAGGCGGCCGACGACGATGTATGGGAACTGGTCGGTCCGGAAGGCCAGACGCGCAGCTTCCGGCTGAAGCCGCGGCTGTTCTGCAGTGATCTGGATCTGCTCCGCAAGGCCACCATCGAGGGGCTCGGCGTTTCCCTCCTGCCCGAACACATCTGCATGCCCTGGTTGCAGACCGGGGAACTCGTGAATGTGCTGCCCGGCTGGCACACGCAGCCGACGATTGTCTATGCGGTATTCATGAGCCGGAAGGGGTTGCAGCCCTCGGTGAGGACGCTGATCGACTATCTGGTGCAGGAAGTCCCGGAACGGCTCAGCCAGGGCTCGGCAAGCGTCTGAGCATCCCCGGTCCGCGCCGCCCCGCTGGCATCCGTGAGCCGGGGCCTGGCTAACCGCTGAATCGGGCGGCTGCGCGTTTCCGGGCGGGTGGCCGCCCGCCCGGAAACGCGGGCATTCAGCGATCGTCGAATCGCGCCATCTCGATGACGATGAAGTGCGCGTGCTCACCGGCCAGCGAGAATTCGAGCTCTGCCGGGCCGACGACTTCCAGCGCATCGCGCTCCGCGAGCTCGGTCACGCCCTTGACCGCGACGCGCCCCTCGATATTGTTCACATACGCCTGGCGTCCGGCCTGCACGGTGAAGGTCACGCGCGCCTCGGGGTCCTGCAGTTCGCTCACGTAGAGATTCACGTCCTGGTTGAGGTACAGCGGGACTTCGTTCCGGTTTTCCGTGTTGCCGACGATGTGCAGCAGGCGGTTCAGGCGGTCCTGCGGCTCGAACCGGCGCTGGGCATAACGCACCGGCAGATTCGCCGCCGGCGGCAGGATCCAGATCTGCAGGAAGCGGCACCATTCGTCGTGGCGATTGAGTTCCGAGTGCCAGACGCCGGTGCCGGCGGTGACGATCTGCACGTCGCCGCGACCGATCGTCGCCTCGACGTTGGTCGCGTTGTCCCAGTGGGTCAGCTTGCCGCCGACGACGTAGCTGACGATCTCCATATCGCGGTGCGGATGGCGGTCGAAGCCGCCGTGCGGCTTGACGTCGTCATCATTGATGACCCGCAGCACCCCGAACTGGATGTTGTCGGGGTTGTAATAATTGGCAAACGAAAAGTGGAAGTAGGTGTCGGCCGGGTGCCGGTCGCTGGCCGGCAGGTAATGCAGGGAAGCGGCGTCGATCTTGCGGAATTGCTGGGGCATCGTGTGGACTCCGGGACGTGTTCGGTGGAGTCACTTTAATCATGTCGGGATGCACGATAAATCGACGCAAGCGCAAATGATCTTTGGGCGTATTGCAACAATATGGCCGCCGCGGCTGCAATCCCGTTTCGATTTGCGGCCGCGGCATATGCGCCGGGGCGGATGTGGCGTGCGCCGTGTTCAGGTGTGCGTGGCGGCGGTGCGCGGGAGGATGGCGGCTTTCTCGACGCGCTGCCCGGCCGTCGGCGCGGGGACTTCCGCGTCGACCGCGGCGAGGTGGGCGACCCGGGTGCGGTCGGTGAGGAACAGCGCGGAGACGAAGCCGAGTGCAGCCGCGAACATCACGTAGAACACCGGTGCGATCACGATGCCCGTGCTCTGGATCAGCCAGGTGACGATGAACTGCGCGAACCCGCCGAACACCATCACCGCGACGTTGTAGGCCAGCGCAAGGCCGGTGGAGCGCACGCCGGCGGGGAACTGCTCCGCCATCACCGCCGAGATCGGCCCGAAGAAGGTCGCGAGCAGGATGCACAGCAGGATCTGCATCGTGACGAGGCGTTCGAACGAGGGCGCGGCATGCACCCACGCGAGCAGGGGATAGGCGGCGACGAGCAGGCCGGCCGACGCGGCGATCACCAGGACCTTGCGGCCGATGCGGTCGGACAGGGCGCCGAACACCGGCATCAGGATGGTCATCAGCGCGACCGCGATGACCTGGGCGGTGAAGGCGTCGGACAGGGCCATGCCGAGCTGCTTGCTCGCGAAGGTCGGCATGTAGACCAGGATCACGTAGAAGCCGACCGTGCCGCAGACGGTGACGCCCATCACGGCGAAGACTTCGCGCAGGTGGTTCTTCAGCATGCGGGCGAGCGACTGCTTTTCCGCGGGCGCATCGTGCGCTTCGAGGAAGGCTTCGGTCTCCTCGAGGTGGCGGCGGATCCACAGGCCGACCGGGCCGATCAGCAGGCCGATCATGAACGGGACGCGCCAGCCCCAGGCATCGAGCGCTTCGGGCGAGACGTTGCGCGTGATCAGCGCCGTGACGCCGGCACCGGCGAACACCGCGAGGCCCTGGCCGAACATCTGCCACGAGCCGTACAGGCCCCGCTTGTTGGGCGGGGCGCTCTCGATCAGGAAGGCGGTCGCGCTGGCGAATTCACCGCCGGTGGCGAAGCCCTGCAGCAGGCGCGCGAGCACGATCAGCAGCGGCGCGGCGACGCCGATCGCAGCGTAGGGCGGCGCGAAGGCGATCAGCGCGATCGACACCGTCATCATCGCGATGATGAGCTGCAACGCGGCCTTGCGTCCCTTGCGGTCGGCGTAGATGCCGAGCAGGATGCCGCCGACCGGGCGCATGAAGAAGCCCACGCCGAAGGTCGCCGTGGCCATCAGCAGCGAGCTGTATTCGCTGTCGGCGGGGAAGAAGAGGCGCGAGATCACCACGGCGAGGAAGCCGAAGACGATGAAGTCGTACCATTCGAGCGCGTTGCCGATGACGGCCGCGATGATCTGCTTCGCGCGCGGGGCGGCCCGCGTGGCGGTGTCGTGAGTGCTCATTCCGTGTATCTCCTCTCGTCCATATGTATGAGCTGTTGTTTTGTGTGCGGCGGCCTTGCGCTCAGCCGCCGAAGAAGCGCCGCGCCAGTGCCACCCAGAAGGCGGCGCCGGGCGCGAGGCAGGCGTCGTTGAAGTCGTAGTGCGGGTTGTGCACGCTGCACGGGCCGAGGTGCTCGCCGCCGCCGAAGCCGTTGTCGCCGTTGCCGATCAGCAGGTAGCAGCCGGGCACCTGCTGCAGCATGAAGGCGAAGTCCTCGCTGCCGGAGAGCGGTGCAGCGTCGTCTTTCACCTTGTCTTCCCCGATCAGCGCGCGGGCGACTTCCGCGCCGAGGCGCACGTGCTCGGCGCTGTTGATCAGCACCGGATAGCCGCGCTCGTAGCGGATGTCGCAATCGACGCCCCAGGCTGCCGCCTGTCCGCGCACGAGTTCGCAGATGCGCGTTTCGAGCCGGTCGCGCACGGCCGGGTCGAGCGCGCGCACGCTCAGTTCCAGTTCCGCGCTGCCCGGGATCACGTTGTAGGCCTTGCCGGCCGTCATGCGGCCGACGCTGATCACTGCCATGTCCACCGGATCGACGTTGCGCCCGACGATGGACTGCAGCGCGAGGATCGTCGCGGCGGCGGGAAGCGTGGGGTCGACCGCCATGTGGGGCAGGGCGCCGTGTCCGCCCTTGCCGTCGAAACGCACCAGCACCTTGTCCGACGAGGCCATGAAGGGGCCGGGGCGGAAGCGGAAGTGGCCGGTCGGCACGCCGGGATAATTGTGCAGCCCGAAGATCGCATCGCAGGGAAAGCGCTCGAACAGGCCTTCGTCGATCATGCGCTTCGCGCCGCCGCCGCCACCGAGTTCTTCGGCGGGCTGGAAGATCAGGTTCAGCGTGCCGCTGCCGGGCAACTGCCCTTCGCGGTGCAGGCGGCCGAAGACTTCCGCCGCGCCGAGCAGGATCGCGGTATGGCCGTCGTGGCCGCAGGCGTGCATCCTGCCCGTGTTGCGGCTCGCCCAGGGCAGGCCGGTCTCTTCCTGGATCGGCAGTGCGTCCATGTCGGCGCGCAGGCCCAGGCGCGGCCCGCTCTTGTCCCCACCTTTGCCCCAGCGCAGCACGCCGACGACGCCGGTCGCGGCGATGCCGGTATGGACCTCGAAGCCCCAGGCCGCGAGCGAGTCGGCCACGAGCTTGCTCGTCGCGACCTCGTCGAAGCCGAGTTCGGGATTCTGGTGGATGGCGCGCCGCCAGGTCTTCATGGCGGCTTCGTCGGGGAGGGGGCGATCAACGGTATTCATGGATGGATAATAGAATTTGCCAACGATCGCGGAAGACGGTACTTTTTCCTGGGTGACAACCAGTAGAGATCACTTGCCGCGATGAAGGACCATCAACTCAAGGCGCTCGTGCAGGTCGCCGACGCCGGCTCGATCCGGGCGGCGGCGCGGGCGATGCATCTCAGCCAGAGCGCGCTGACGAAGGCGCTGCGCGAACTCGAGGAGGACGTGGGGGCGGAGCTGCTGACGCGCAGCTACAAGGGCGTGGTGTTCACGCCCGCCGGCCAGGCGCTGCTGGTGCGTGCGCGGCTCGCGCTGGCGACGCTGGAGAAGGCGCGCGAGGAGGTGCGGCTGCTGCGCGGCGGGGCGGGCGCGTGCATTGCCGTCGCGCTGACGCCGCTCGTCGCGGCGACGGTGCTGGCGCGCGTGCTGGCCGAATTCCGCCGCATCCAGCCGCATGCGGCGCTGAGCCTGGAAGAGGGGCTGCTGACCAACGTGGTGCCGGGCATCCTCGAAGGGCGCCTCGATTTCGCGGTGGCGCTCGCCAATGCGCAGGACCTTCCGTATGAAGTGGATTTCGAGCGGCTGGCGGACATCCCGGCCGTCCCTGCGGGGCGTATCGGCCATCCGCTCGCCGGGGCGCGGACCTGGGCGGAGCTGCGCGGCGCGAGCTGGGTGCTCAACCTGACCGGGGCGAGCCAGGGCAGCCACCTGGTGAACTGGCTGGAGGCCAACGGCATCGACGTGCCGGCGAGCACCGTGCGCTGCGCGTCGCCGACGCTGATGCTGGAGCTGATGCGGCGAACCGACCACATCGGCTTCGGCCCGACCGTGCTGGTGCGCGATCCGGTCTTCGGTGCCGGGTTGCAGGAGTTTGCCGTCGAGCCGCTGCCGCCGCCGATGTCGCTGGGCATCCTGACGCTGCGCGGCATGCCGCTGAGCGTCGCGGCCCGGCCGCTGGCGGCCTTGTTCGCACGTCAATTGCGCGACGCCTGACACACCGCCGGCGGGCAGCCCGCGCCGGCGGCGCGCGCGCTTACTTCGCGCTGGTGAGCGTGTAGCCCTTGCCCTCCTTGACGAATTCGAACTCGATCTTCTTGCCCACGGCCAGTTTGTCGAGGAGCGCCTTGTCCTTGACGGCGAAGCCCATCACCATCGCCGGCCATTCGAGGCTCTTCACCGGCTCGTGGGCGACGCTCACCGTGCCGGCCGCGGCGTCGATCGCCTTCACGATCCCGACGGCCTTGTGCACGGCGCCGGGCGCGGCCTTCATGTCCATGCCCTTCATGTCGCCCATCTTCTTGCCCATGTCCATCCCTTTCATGTCCATCTCGCCCATCTTGTCGGCGGCGAGCGCTGTGCCGGCGCCGAGGGTCAGGGCCGCCACGAGGGCCAGGGTTGCGGTCTGCTTCATGATGTTTCCTTTCGCTGCGGGTTGAAAAAAACTTGTCGTGGGCGGAGGGGGACCCGCGCTGCCGGTCCGCCGCTGCCCCGGAACTTCGGATACAGGTGGCGTGCGGCGCTCACCGGGGTGCCTCCGCATCGTCGGGGGCGCGGGCGCGCCGCTCTCCGCCGGTGGCGTTCGGGGGGAGCCGCCGCCCGCGCATCAGGCGGTAAACGGCGGGGATCACGAACATCGAGAGGAGGGGCGCCGTGACCATCCCGCCCACCATGGGGGCGGCGATGCGCTGCATGATCTCCGAGCCGGTGCCGCCGCCCAGCATGATGGGGACGAGGCCGGCGAGGATGACCGCCACCGTCATCGCCTTGGGCCGCACGCGCAGCACCGCCCCTTCGCGGATGGCGTCGTCCAGCAGCGCCGTCGTCTGCGGCCGGGGCAGGTTCTCGCGTTCCTCCCAGGCGTTCTTGAGGTAGATCAGCATCACCACCCCGAATTCGGCGGCGACGCCGGCGAGCGCGATGAAGCCCACCGCCGAGGCGATCGACAGGTTGTAGCCGAGGGCGTACATCAGCCAGAAACCGCCCACCAGCGCGAACGGCAGCGTGACCATGATCAGCAGGGCCTCGTCGAAGCGGGCGAAGATGAGGTACAGGAGGATGAAGATGATGAGCAGGGTGAAGGGCACCACCACGCGCATCCTGGCCTGGGCGCGCTCGAGGTACTCGAACTGGCCCGACCACGACAGCGAGTAGCCGGGCGGCAGCTTCACCTCCCGTGCGACGGCGCGCTGCATGTCCTGCACCGCCGACTCGAGGTCGCGGCCGCGGATGTCCACATACACCCAGCCCGAGAGGCGGGCGTTCTCGCTCTTCAGCATCGGCGGGCCGTCGTCGATGCGGACCGCGGCCACGGTGCCGAGCGTGATCCGGGCGCCGCGCTCGGTGAGCACCGGCAGGTTCCGCAGCCTTTCCAGGGAATCGCGCACTTCCCGCGGGTAGCGCACGTTGATGGGAAAGCGCTGCAGGCCCTCGATGGTCTCGCCGATGTTGTCCCCGCCCACCGCCGAGGCGACGATGCTCTGCACGTCGGCGATGTTGAGGCCGTAGCGGGCGGCGGCGTCGCGGTCGATCTTCACGTCGATGTAGCGCCCGCCGGTAAGCCGCTCGGCCAGCGCCGAACTCACGCCGGGCGCCGTCTTCGCCACGCGCTCGACGTCGCCGGCGATGCGGTCGATTTCGCGCAGGTCGGTGCCCGCCACCTTGATTCCCACCGGACTCTTGATGCCGGTCGCGAGCATGTCGATGCGGTTGCGGATGGGGGGAACCCAGATGTTGGCGAGCCCCGGGAGCTTCACCGTGCGGTCCAGCTCCTCCACCAGCTTTTCGGGCGTCATGCCGGGGCGCCACTCGCTGCGGGGCTTGAACTGGATCGTGGTTTCGACCATCTCCAGCGGCGCCGGGTCGGTGGCGGTGTCGGCCCGGCCGATCTTGCCGAAGACCTGCTTGACCTCGGGCACGGTCATGATCAGCTTGTCGGTCTGCTGCAGGATTTCCTGCGCCTTGCCGGCGGACAACCCGGGGAGCGCCGAAGGCATGTAGAGCAGATCGCCCTCGTCCATCGGCGGCATGAACTCGCCGCCGATGCGGCTCGCCGGCCACACCGTCGCCAGGGCCGCCACGGCCGCCACGGCGAGTGTCGCCCTGGGGTGGCGCAGCACGGCGTCGAGCAGTGGCCGGTAGGCGGCGATCAGCCAGCGGTTGATGGGATTGGCCTGCTCGTCCGGGATGCGGCCGCGGATCAGGTAGCCCATCAGCACCGGCACCAGGGTCACGGAGAGGCCGGCGGCGGCGGCCATCGCGTAGGTCTTGGTGAAGGCGAGCGGCGAAAAGAGACGCCCCTCCTGGGCTTCCAGCGTGAACACGGGGATGAAGGACAGGGTGATGATGAGGAGCGAGAAGAAGAGCGCCGGCCCGACCTCGGCCGCGCTTTCAGCGATCACGTCCCAGTGCAGGACCGGCGACAGATGCTCGCCGGGGTGCTCGTGACGCCACGCCTCGAGGTGCTTGTGCGCGTTCTCGATCATCACCACCGCCGCGTCCACCATCGCGCCGATGGCGATCGCGATGCCGCCCAGCGACATGATGTTGGCGTTCACCCCCTGGTGCTGCATGACGATGAAGGCGATCAGCACCCCCAGCGGCAGGCATACGATGGCGACGAAGGCCGAACGCAGGTGGAACAGGAAGATGCCGCAGACCAGCGCGACGACGATGAATTCCTCGACGAGCTTGTGCGAGAGGTTGTCCACCGCCCGCTCGATGAGGCCCGAGCGGTCGTAGACGGGCACGATCTCGACGCCCGGCGGCAGCGACGACTTGAGGCTGGCGAGCTTCGCCTTGACCGCGGCGATGGTCTCCAGGGCGTTCTTGCCCGAGCGCATGATGATCACGCCGCCCGCCACTTCGCCCTCGCCGTCGAGCTCGGCGATGCCGCGGCGCATCTCCGGCCCCACCTGGATGCGGGCCACGTCGCCCAGGCGCACCGGCACCCCGGCCCCGGACGTGCCCAGGGGAATCTTGCGGAAGTCGTCGAGACCCTGCAGGTAGCCGCCGGCCCGCACCATGTACTCGGCCTCGCCCAGTTCCAGCACCGAGCCGCCGGTCTCCTGGTTGGCGCGCGCCACCGCCTCGATCACCTTGCCGTGGGGGATGTTGTAGGCCTGCAGCCGGTCGGGGTCCAGCACGATCTGGTACTGCCTGACCATGCCGCCGATGCTCGCCACCTCGGCGACGTTGGGCACCGACTTCAGTTCGTACTTGAGGAACCAGTCCTGCAGCGCGCGCAGTTGCGACAGGTCGTGCTTGCCGCTCCGGTCGGCCAGCGCGTATTCATAGACCCAGCCTACGCCGGTGGCGTCCGGCCCCAGCGAAGGCTTGGCCCCGCCCGGCAGGCGGGACTGCACCTGGTTCAGGTATTCGAGCACGCGCGAGCGCGCCCAGTAGAGGTCGGTGCCGTCTTCGAACAGCACATACACGAAGGAGTCGCCGAAGAAGGAATAGCCCCGCACCGTCTTCGCCCCCGGCACCGACAGCATGGTGGTGGTGAGGGGGTAAGTGACCTGGTTCTCGACGATCTGCGGCGCCTGGCCCGGCCAGGTGGTGCGGATGATCACCTGCACGTCGGAGAGGTCCGGCAGGGCGTCGAGGGGCGTGCGCGCGGCCGACCACACCCCCCACGCGCTTACCATCAGGCTGGCGAGCAGCACCAGGAAGCGGTTCGCGATGGACCAGCGGATGAGCCGGGCGATCATCGTCCGGCCTCCGGACGGGGTTTCGCGGGCGTGATCGACCGGATCTCGAATTCGCCCTTGGGCGTGGCGACGAAGTCGAAGTCCACCCGGCTGCCGACCTCGACCTGCGGCGGCGCGCCGGCCGGCAGCTTGAAGCTCATCGTCATGGCCGGCCAGTTCATGCTCGGGATGGGGCCGTGGGAGAGCGTCACCTGCTCCTTGTCGATGGCTTCGACGACGCCTTCGCCGTGGTGCTGCGCGGGTCCCGGCGCGGCGGCGGGCGGAGCGTCCATGCGCTCGACCGTGGCCTTGAGGCTCGCCTCGGAGTCGATCAGGAACTGCGCCGAAGCGACGACCTTCTGCCCCGCCTGCAGGCCCTTGCGGATTTCGGTCAGGCCGTCGGTCTCGATGCCCGGCTCCACCTCCAGCGGCTGGAATTTCCCGCCATCGAGCGCGAGGATCAAGAGGTTGCGCGTGCCGGTGCGGATCAGCGCCTCGCTCGGCACCACGAGCACCTCCTGGTGCGGCGCGGCGGGCGAGAAATCGACGGTCGCGAACATGCCCGGCTTCAGGATGCCCTTGGGATTGGCGAGCTCGATGCGCACCTTCAGGGTGCGGGTGGCCGGGTCCACTTCCGGCAGCAGGGCGGCCACCTTGCCGGTGAAGCGCTCGGCCGGGTAGGCCGCCAGGCGTGCCGCGACGGGACTGCCCGGCTGGACGAGGGCGGCCTGGGCTTCCGGCAGTTCGGCATTCACCCACACGGTGGCGAGGCCGTTGATGCGGAACAGGGGACTCCCCAGCGTGGCGGTCATGCCTTCCCGCGCGGACAGTTCGCCGATCACGCCGTCGATCGGCGCGGCGAGGACGACCCGCGTCCGGGGCCGGCCTTCGCGTTCGACGGCGCGGATGACGCTCTCCGGCATGCCCAGCACCATGAGGCGCCGGCGGGCCGCCTCGCGCAGGCTCGCGGCATCGGGTGCCGCGCTGCGCGACAGGGCCAGGTATTCCTCCTGCGCCGCCACCCAGTCGGGTGCCAGCAGTTCGGCCAGCGGCTGGCCGGCGCGCACCGGGTCGAGCGGCGCCCGGACGTAGAGCTTGTCGATGAAGCCGGTGGCGCGCGCGGTCACCACTTCGACCGCGCGCTCGTTGAAGGCGACCGAGCCCACGGCCTCCACCTTGGGCGCGAGGGACCGCCGTGCCACGTCGACGACGCGCACTCCCAGGTTCTGCTGCAGGCGGGGATCGATGGTGACGGTGCCCGAATCGCCGCCTTCGTCGGCATAGACCGGCACCAGGTCCATGTTCATGAAAGGTGACTTGCCGGGTTTGTCGAACTTCTGCCCCGGCACCATGGGATCGTGCCAGTAGAGCACCCTGCGCCCGGTCCGGGGGTCGATCTTGTCGCTCGCGGCCGCGGCGTCGCTGCCGTTCGCAAAGGTGCCGGGCGTCGCGGCGGGCGCCTGGCGGCCGATCCAGTAACCGCCGCCCGCGCCAAGGGCGAAAAGGGTGCTGCCGATGAGGAATGCCGTGGTCTTGTTCATCGCGATTCCGCCGTGTGGGCTTCGAGGAGGAAGTTGAGCCGGGCCCAGGCCTGCCCGAGTTCGGCCTGCTGCCGGATGGTCATGAGGCGGGTTTCGACTTCGTTGCTGCGGGCGGCGAGCACCGCATTCAGGTCGCCGCGTCCGCCCCGGTAGGCAGCGAGCGCCACCGCCGTCCGCTCGCGGGCGAGCGGCACGAGTTCGTTGGCGAGGCGCGCGGCACGCTCCTTCGCGCTCTCCCAGGTGGCGATGTCGGCGCGGATTTCCGCCGCGTGCATGCGCCGCGCGTCCTCGCGCTCGGCCTCGACCTGCTCGAGCTGCTTCTCCCGCGCACGGATCAGCGGGTCCTGGCGCTTCTCCCCCCACAAGGGCAGATCGATGTGCACCGCCACCGAGACCATGTCGGAGAACGCGGGACCGCGCTGCTGGTAGGCGAGCTCCAGGCTCCAGTCGGGCTGCTTGGCCGCCCGGGCGAGACCGACCTCGGCGCGGGCCACGGCGGCCATCGGGCCGTAGGCGGAAAGTGCGGGGTGGTGTTCGATGTTGGCGAGCAGGCGCTCGGGCGGGGCGGACAGGGCCGTGAGGTCGGGCGGCGCGGCCAAGGAGCGGGTCGCCGCGGCACCGACCCAGCGGACAAGCGCCGAGCGGGTGCGCAGGAGGTCGCGCCGGACCTCGGCGAGGCGGTCCTGGAGGGTGACGGCCGCGCCACGGGCGGCGAGCGCGTCGGCGGCGCTGCCCTTGCCGCCGGCAAGCTGGGCGCGGGCGATGTCCACCAACAGGGCGGCTTCCGGCTCCAGTTCCTCCAGCGCGCCGACCTGGGCCTGGGCGAACCACTGGTCCAGCCAGGCGGCCGCGATCTCCCGCCGGACCGCCGCCGACTGCGCGGCGAGCGTGGCGCCTTCCTTGTCGGCTTCGGCACGGGCGCGCTCCTCCCGCAGGCGGCGCTTTTCTTCGCGGGGAAAGTCCTGCACCACGCCGACCCGGCGCGCCGTCATGAAATCCCGCGTGAGGCTCCAGCGGTCGGCGCCATTCACGGGCAGGTTGTCCACCGCCAGGGTCAGCTTGGGGTCCGGCAGCTGGCCGGCCGGCGTGATCGCGGCCGTGGCCGCCTCCGCCGCGCGCGCCTGGGCGGTGAGCCGCGGCGAGTCTGCGACGGCGAGCTGCAGCGCGTCGTCAAAGGTCAGCGGGGAGGCCGGCTGGGCCGGCGCGGCGGGAGAGACGATCAGCGCCAGGGCGGCCGCCAGCCACCCCGCGCGTGCGCTGCGATGCTTCTGCGTCTTGGTCGACGTCGACATGAAAACCTCCGGAGCAAGTCAGGACACCGCCCGCAGCAGCGCTACGGACGGAATGAGACGGCTCGGGAGGCTAGGATCGGAAAACGCCGAAGGAGATGGCGGGTGGTGGTGCCGTGGTGCGCGCGAGGAATTCGGGCAGGACGTCCGGCAGCGCCGGGACCAGGACAAGCTCGATGGGGAGCGCGACCGCCAGCAACGGCAGCGCGGCCCCGAGCGGTTCGGGCAGCTGTGTCAGCGCCGTGGCCTTGCTGTCCTGCTGCCCGTGCTCCAGGCAGCGGTTCGGGTCGGCGGGATCGAGGGTCGGGCAACAATCCCCACCCATCTCCATCCCCGCGCTTTCCATGGCCCGGGACGGTTCAACGGCCTTCGCCACGCCCGGACACGCGTACGCCGCCACCGCCAGCTGCATGAAGAGCAGCAGGGCGACGGCCAGGCGGGCAATCCAGTGGCGGTGGGTTCGTATCATGAATCTTGTTCTTGCCGGTGCAGCCGCATCCTATAAGACTTTCGCCCGCGCTGCCACGGGAACGCATTGCAGGAGCGGATCCGGCGTGCCGGCGGTGACGCGCTCCGGCCCGTCACGGGCTACTCGCTGGTCATCTGCGCGCCCGATGCCGCCGTGGCCAGCGCCGTGTCGGAGTTGGCAAAGCTGCTCGTGATGTAGTCCGCGAGGCAGCGTACCGCCTCGGTCGTCGCCTCCGGGCGTTCGTACAGGCGCACGTCGAGCTGCCCCATCGCGGGAAAGCCGTCGCGCTCGCCCAGCACCCGCACGCCTTCGGGCACGGTGCTGCCGGCGAGCAAGGTCACGCCCAGGCCGGCGCGCACCGCGGCGACGATGCCGCTGTAGCTGGAGCTCATGTAGGCGATGCGCCAGGCCCGCTGCTGGCGGCCGAGTGTCTGCAGCACGCGGTTTCGGTAGATGCACGGCGGCGGCGCGACGACCAGCGACAGCGGCCGCTGCATGTGGCGCTCGTGGTCCATGCTGGTGATCCATACCAGCGGTTCGGTGAGCACCTTGTCGCCGCCGCGTTCTTCGGGGTCGTCGTGCAGCGCGATGACGAGGTCGAACTCGCCTTTCTCCTGGCGCGCGAGCAGGTTCTTGCTCAGGTCGCAGGTGACCTCGAGCATCACCCCCGGATGCGACTGCGCAAACTTGCCGAGGATCACCGGCAGCAGCGATGCGGTGTATTCGTGCGGCGCCCCCAGGCGCACGCTGCCCGCGACCTTGGGCCGGCGCAGGCTGCTCACCGCCTCGTCGTTCAGCGCGAGCATCCGCCGCGCGTAGCCGGCGAGCGTGGCGCCTTCCTCGGTGAGCTTCACGCGGTGCGTGCCGCGCACGAACAGCGGCGCGTCGAGCATTTCCTCCAGGCGCCTGATCTGCAGGCTCACGGCGGACTGGGTACGGCCGACGATTTCGCCCGCGCGGGTGAAGCTGCCCGTATCCACGGCTTTCAGGAAGGTGCGCAGCAACTCGGTGGGGATGTTTTGCATGGCATGCCGGTCATTTGAGAAATTAATGATTTCATTTCAACTATCAAAATCGTTCATGTCAACGTGTTGATACCATCCTTTTCGTTATTGAAGCAGACCGTTGCATCAATCGATACGAAACGAGGAGATCTCATGAGCACGATCAAATTCACCGAAGACCACGAGTGGCTGCGCGTCGAGGGCGACGTCGCCACGGTCGGCATCACCGACTACGCGCAGAACGCGCTGGGCGACATCGTCTTCGTGCAGCTGCCGGACGTCGATGCGCACTTCGGCGCCGGTGACGAAGCCGCCGTGATCGAGTCGGTGAAGGCCGCCGGCGAACTGAAGATGCCGCTGGCCGGCACCGTCGTCGAAGTCAACGCCGCGCTGGCCGATGCGCCCGCCACGGTCAATGAGGATCCGCTGGGCGCGGGCTGGTTCATCCGCGTCCGCCTCGACGATCCGTCCGCGCTCGACGGACTGCTCGATCAGGCTGCCTACGACAAGCTGACCGCCTGATCGACTTTCCACCGGACATAGCCCAAGCCATGAACATGAACGATACCCGCTTCCCCGCGACGCTCGCCCAGCTCGAGCAGCGCGACGATTTCGTCGGCCGCCACGTCGGCCCGGACGCGACCGAGACGCAGGCGATGCTTGCCGCGCTCGGCCTCGATTCGCTCGGCCAGCTCATCGACAAGGTGATCCCGGCCTCGATCCTGTCGCCTTCGCCCCTCTCCCTCCCCGAAGGCCAGACCGAGGCCGACGCGCTCGCGAAGCTGCGCGAGATCGCGGGGAAGAACCGGGTGTTCCGTTCCTTCATCGGTGCGGGCTACTACGACACCTACACGCCCGGTGTCGTGCTGCGCAACGTCCTCGAGAACCCGGCCTGGTACACGGCCTACACGCCGTACCAGCCGGAGATTTCGCAGGGCCGCCTGGAAGCGCTGCTCAACTTCCAGACCATGATCACCGACCTGACGGGCATGGAGATCGCCAACGCGTCCCTGCTCGACGAGGCGACGGCCGCCGCCGAAGCCATGGCCTTCTGCCAGCGCCTGTCGAAGAACCCGTCCAAGGTCTTTTTCGTCTCGCAGGACTGCCACCCGCAGACCATCGAGGTCGTGCGCACCCGTGCCAAACCGCAGGGCTTCGAGGTGGTCGTCGGCAACCCCGCGACCGACCTCGACGCGCACGAATTCTTCGGCGTCCTCCTGCAGTACCCGGCCAGCACCGGCGAAGTGATCGACTACGCCGGCATCGTCGCCGCCGCCCACGCCAAGAAGGCGCTGGTGGTCGTCGCCGCCGACCTGCTCGCGTTGACGCTGCTCAAGCCGCCCGCCGAATTCGGCGCCGACGTCGCCATCGGCACGACGCAGCGCTTCGGCGTGCCGATGGGGTATGGCGGCCCGCACGCCGCCTACTTCGCCACGCTCGACGCGCACAAGCGCGTGATGCCGGGCCGCGTCGTCGGCGTGTCGATCGACAGCCACGGCAAGAAGGCCTACCGCCTCGCGATGCAGACGCGCGAACAGCACATCCGCCGCGAGAAGGCCACGTCCAACATCTGCACCGCGCAGGTGCTGCTGGCCGTGATGGCGAGCCTCTACGCCTGCTACCACGGTCCGAAGGGGCTGACGACGATCGCCCGCCGCATCCATCGCCTGACCGCGACGCTCGCCGCCGGCCTGCGCCGCGCCGGGGCCGAAGTCGTCACGAAGACCTTCTTCGACACCATCGCCGTGCGCGTCGCCGACGCCGCGGCCGTGCATGCCGCTGCCCGCGCCAAGCAGATGAACCTGCGCGAGATCGACGCCACGACCGTCGGCATCTCGCTCGACGAAACCACCACCTGCGCCGACGTCGAGGCGCTGTGGGCGGTGTTCGCCAACGGCGCGGCACTGCCTTCCTTTGCCGACGCCGAGCACCTCGCGCCGGAAGCCCTGCCGGCCGGCCAGCTGCGCAGCTCCGCCTTCCTGACGCACCCGGTGTTCAGCGCCTACCAGTCCGAGACCAAGATGTTGCGCTACCTGCGCGCGATGGCGGACAAGGACCTGGCGCTCGACCGCACGATGATCCCGCTGGGTTCGTGCACGATGAAGCTGAACGCGACCACCGAGATGATCCCCATCACCTGGCGCGAGTTCGGCGGCCTGCATCCCTTCGCGCCCGCCGACCAGGCCCGGGGCTACGCCCAGCTCACCGCGGAGCTGGAGCAGATGCTGTGCGCCTGCACCGGCTACGACGCCGTGTCGCTGCAGCCCAACGCCGGCTCGCAGGGCGAATACGCCGGTCTGCTGGCGATCCGCGCCTACCACGCGAGCCGCGGTGAAGCGCAGCGCGACGTGTGCCTGATCCCGAGCTCCGCGCACGGCACCAACCCCGCCACCGCCAACATGGCCGGCATGCGCGTGGTTGTCGTCGCCTGCGACGACAAGGGCAACGTCGATGTTGCCGATCTGAAGGCGAAGGCCGAGCAGCACGCCGACAAGCTCGCCGCGCTCATGATCACCTACCCCTCGACGCACGGCGTGTTCGAGACCGCGATCCGCGAGATCGCCGAGATCGTGCACGCCAACGGCGGCCAGGTGTATATCGACGGCGCCAACATGAACGCGATGGTCGGCCTGTGCGGCCCGGGCAAGTTCGGCGGCGACGTGTCGCACCTCAACCTGCACAAGACCTTCTGCATCCCGCACGGCGGCGGCGGACCGGGTGTCGGCCCGATCGGCGTGAAATCGCACCTCGCGCCTTTCCTGCCGGGACACGCGAGCACCGGCCTCAAGGGCATCGGCGCCGTTGCGGCGGCACCGTGGGGCAGCGCCAGCATCCTGCCGATCACCTGGACCTACATCGCGCTGATGGGCCGCGACGGGCTGCGCCACGCGACGACGATGGCGATCCTCAACGCCAACTACATCGCCCAGCGCCTCGACGCGCACTAC
The DNA here is from genome assembly GCF_003628555.1 of Azoarcus sp. DN11. Classification (NCBI taxonomy): domain Bacteria; kingdom Pseudomonadati; phylum Pseudomonadota; class Betaproteobacteria; order Rhodocyclales; family Zoogloeaceae; genus Azoarcus; species Azoarcus sp. DN11. The sequence continues at coordinate 714,921 of NZ_CP021731.1, forward strand.
CCGGTGCTGTACCGCGGCGAGAACGGCATGGTCGCGCACGAGTGCATCATCGACCTGCGCCCGCTGAAGGACGCGACCGGTGTCACCGTCGATGACGTCGCCAAGCGCCTGATTGACTTCGGCTTCCACGCGCCGACGATGTCCTTCCCGGTGCCCGGCACGCTGATGATCGAACCGACCGAGAGCGAATCGAAGGAAGAACTCGACCGCTTCTGCGACGCGATGATCGCGATCCGCGCGGAAATCGCCAAGGTCGGCAGCGGCGAGTACGACGCCAAGGACAACCCCCTGGTCAACGCCCCGCATACCGCGGAAGCGATCGCCGGCGAATGGACGCACCCGTACAGCCGCGAAGAGGCCGTGTATCCGCTCGCCAGCCTGCGCGCGAACAAGTACTGGTCGCCGGTGGGCCGTGTCGACAACGTGTATGGCGACCGCCACCTGGTGTGCTCCTGCCCGCCGATGTCGGCCTACGAAGACGCCTGAGGCGCGCGCCCAGCGCAGCCCTCGTCCTCACCCCGAGGGTCGATGTCCGGCGCGTGCCGGCGTCGCCCCTCTGATCCCCAGTTTCGGAGAAATCCCAATGTTCGACAAAAGCATGCAGATCGCCGGCTTCGACCCCGATCTGTGGGGCGCGATCGAGTCCGAGCGCCACCGCCAGGAAGACCACATCGAGCTCATCGCGTCCGAGAACTACGCCAGCCCGCGCGTGATGCAGGCGCAGGGCACGGTGCTCACCAACAAGTACGCCGAAGGCTACCCCGGCAAGCGCTACTACGGCGGCTGCGAGCACGTCGACGTCGTCGAGCAGCTCGCGATCGACCGCGCCAAGCAGCTCTTCGGCGCCGACTGGGCCAACGTGCAGCCGCATTCGGGTTCGCAAGCCAACGCCGCGGTGTATTTCGCGCTGCTGCAGCCTGGTGACACGATCCTCGGCATGAGCCTCGCGCACGGCGGGCACCTCACGCACGGCGCGAAGGTGAACTTCTCCGGCAAGATCTTCAACGCGGTGCAGTACGGCGTCACCGACGACGGCGTGCTCGACTACGACGCGCTCGAGGCGCTCGCCGTCGAGTGCAAGCCGAAGATGATCGTCGCCGGCTTCTCGGCCTACGCCCGTCACCTCGACTTCCCGCGCTTCCGCGCGATCGCGGACAAGGTCGGCGCGCTGCTGTTCGTCGACATGGCCCACGTCGCCGGCCTCGTCGCCGCGGGCCTGTACCCGAGCCCGGTGCCTTTCGCCGACATCGTCACCAGCACCACGCACAAGACGCTGCGCGGCCCGCGCGGCGGCATCATCCTCGGCCGTGCCAACGCAGACATCGAGAAGAAGATCGCCTCGATGGTCTTCCCCGGCACCCAGGGCGGCCCGCTGATGCACGTCATCGCGGCGAAGGCCGTGGCGTTCAAGGAAGCGCTCGATCCCTCGTTCAAGGCCTACCAGCAGCAGGTGATCGCCAACGCGCAAGCGATGGCGGGCGTGTTCGTCGAGCGCGGCTACAAGATCGTCTCCGGCGGCACCGACGACCACCTCTTCCTGGTCGACCTGATCGCCAAGGGCATCACCGGCAAGGCCGCCGATGCGGCGCTGGGCGCGGCCCACATCACCGTGAACAAGAACACCGTGCCGAACGATCCGCAGTCGCCTTTCGTCACCAGCGGCATCCGCATCGGCACGCCGGCGGCGACCACCCGCGGCTTCGGCATCAGCGAAGTCAAGGAGCTCGCCGGCTGGATCTGCGACGTGCTCGACGCCATCGACAACCCCGCGGTGATCGACGCCGTGCGGGCGAAAGTCGCCGCGCTGTGCGCGCGCTTCCCGGTGTACGGCCGGTAAAACAATAAAGACAGGCAGCAGGGGGGGCGCGAGGGGCGCTCCCTTTTTCCGCACCAGAGAGAGACCCAGGCGTTTTTTTCAAACTACAGAGGAAGGGACTGAAGGATGACACGCATCAGTGACATGCTCGACGAAGAGCAGCGGCACGAAGGCAAGGACCTCGAACGAGGCCTCAAGGATCGGCACATCCAGCTCATCGCCATCGGCGGTGCGATCGGGGTGGGCCTCTTTCTCGGCTCGGCCAAGGCCATCAGCAAGGCCGGCCCCGCGCTGCTCCTGACCTACGCGTTCGCGGGTCTGGCAGTGTTCTTCATCATGCGCGCGCTCGGCGAGCTGCTGATCCACCGCCCGGTGGCCGGTTCGTTCGCGATCTACGCCGAGGAGTACGTCAGCCCGTGGGCCGGGTATGTCACCGGCTGGACCTACTGGTTCACCTGGATCGTCACCGGCATGGCGGAACTCACCGCCGTCGGCGTGTATGTGCACTACTGGTTCCCGGACGTGCCGCAGTGGATCCCGGCGCTCGTGACGCTGGTCGTGCTCTACGGTGCCAACCTGATCGCGGTGAAGGTGTTCGGCGAGATGGAGTTCTGGTTCGCGATCATCAAGGTGGTCACGATCGTTGCGATGCTCCTGATCGGCCTTGCGATCATCTTCTTCGGCGTGACCGACCTGGGCAAGACCGCGAGCTTCTCCAACCTGTGGTCGCACGGCGGCTTCGCGCCGATGGGCATGGTGGGCGTGGTGCTGACCTTGCAGATCGCGTGCTTCGCCTACACCGGCGTGGAACTCATCGGTGTCACCGCCGGTGAGGCGCAGAACCCCGAGAAGGTGCTGCCGCACGCGACCAACAGCGTCACGTGGCGGATCCTGATCTTCTACATCGGCGCGCTGATCGTGCTGATGTCGCTCGTGCCGTGGAACGAACTCAACCCAAACATGAGCCCGTTCGTCACCGTGTTCGAGAAGATCGGCATTCCCGCCGCGGCCGGCATCATCAACTTCGTCGTCATCACCGCGGCCGCCTCGTCGTGCAACAGCGGCATCTTCAGCACCGGGCGCATGCTCTACACCCTCGCGCAGTTCGGCCAGGCGCCGGCCGCGCTGGGCAAGATCAGCAAGACCCACGTACCGGCCAACGCGATCACGCTGTCGGCCGCCGTGATGCTGGTCGGCGTCGCGCTCAACTACATCGTGCCCGAGGAAGCCTTCGTGTATGTGACGAGCGTCGCGACCGTGGGCGCGGTGTGGACCTGGGGCATCATCGTCTGGGCGCACCTCAAGTATCGCCAGGCGGTCGCACGCGGTGAGGCCAAGGCGGTGTTCTTCCGCATGCCGGGCGCCCCGTACGCGAACTGGTTCGTGCTGGCCTTCCTGCTGCTCGTGACCGGCTTCCTCGCGTTCGACGCCGGCACCCGCGTCGCGCTCTACGTTGCGCCGGCGTGGTTCGCGCTGCTCACGGTGGGCTACCAGATGTCCAAATCGCGTTCCGGCAACGGCGCGCTTGCATCCGAAACTTCGAGGTAATCGAGCATGGCCATCAGCGTTTTCGACTTGTTCAAGATCGGCATCGGGCCGTCGTCCTCACATACCGTGGGGCCGATGCGTGCGGCGCAGGTCTTTGCGAACGGCCTCAAGGAGTCCGGCCTGCTCGCGCGGGTCGCAAGCGTGAAGGCCGAACTCTATGGCTCGCTCGGCGCGACCGGCAAGGGGCACGGCAGCGACAAGGCCGTGCTCCTGGGCCTCGAGGGCGAGGCGCCGGATCTCGTCGACACCGAACAGGTGGACAGCAAGCTCGCCCGCATCCGCGGCGAGCAGCGGCTGCAGCTCGCCGGCGAACATCCGGTGGCGTTCGTCGAGCGCGAGCACCTCGTGATGCATCGCCGCCAGTCGCTCCCCTACCACCCGAACGGGATGCGCATCACCGCCTTCGACGCGGGCGGCGAGACGCTCATGAGCAAAGTGTATTACTCGGTCGGCGGCGGCTTCGTCGTCGATGAGAGCGCCGCCGGTGCCGACCGCATCGTCGAGGACGCCACACCGCTCGCGTATCCGTTCAAGAGCGGCGCGGAACTCCTCGCGCAGTGCCGCGAGAAGGGGCTCTCGATCAGCCAGCTGATGCTGGAGAACGAGCGCGCGTGGCGCACGGACGCGGAGACGCGTTCGGGCCTCCTCAGGATCTGGGACGTGATGCAGCTGTGCGTGCGGCGCGGCTGCGAGAAGGAAGGCATCATGCCCGGCGGCCTGCACGTGAAGCGCCGCGCCGCCGAGATGTACCGCAAGCTCTCCAGCGCCCCCGAGGCGAGCATCCGCGACCCGCTGACAACGATGGACTGGGTGAATCTCTATGCCCTCGCCGTCAATGAGGAGAACGCCACCGGCGGGCGCGTCGTCACCGCCCCGACCAACGGCGCCGCGGGCATCGTGCCGGCGGTGCTGCACTACTACAGCCGCTTCATCCCCGGCGCGAGCGAGGAGGGCGTGATCCGCTTCCTCCTCACCGCGGCCGCGATCGGCATCCTCTATAAAGAGAACGCGTCGATCTCCGGTGCCGAAGTCGGCTGCCAGGGCGAAGTCGGCGTCGCCTGCTCGATGGCCGCCGGCGCCTTGGCCGAGGTGCTGGGCGGCACGCCCGAGCAGGTCGAGAACGCCGCCGAGATCGGCATGGAACACAACCTCGGGCTCACCTGCGACCCGGTCGGCGGGCTCGTGCAGGTGCCCTGCATCGAGCGCAACGCGATGGGCTCGATCAAGGCGATCAACGCCGCACGCATGGCGCTGCGCGGCGACGGCAAGCACTTCGTGTCGCTCGACAAGGTCATCAAGACCATGCGCGACACCGGTGCCGACATGAAGCTGAAATACAAGGAAACCGCGCGCGGCGGCCTCGCCGTGAACGTCATCGAATGCTGATGATCCGCTGACCCCCGTCATATCGATTAACCCCGAACCGTTCGGGCCGAGCCTGCCCATGCCTTGCGACCGGCTCGTGGCGAACGGACGTATTTGATAAAGGAAATCACATGAGCGACAACCACTCCGACGCACCGCTGCTGCGCACCCCGCTGTACGACCTGCACGTTTCCCTCGGCGCCAAGATGGTGCCCTTCGCCGGCTACGAGATGCCCGTGCAGTACCCCGCGGGCATCATCAAGGAGCACACCCACACCCGCACCCAGGCGGGCCTGTTCGACGTCTCGCACATGGGCCAGGTCTTTCTCGTCGGCCCCGAGGCCGCCGCGGCGCTGGAAACCCTGGTGCCGGTCGACATCATCGACCTGCCGCAAGGCATGCAGCGCTACGCGCTGTTCACCAACGAGACCGGCGGCGTGATGGACGACCTGATGGTCGCGAACTTCGGCGACCGCCTGTTCGTGGTCGTGAACGCCGCGTGCAAGACGCAGGACATCGCGCACATGCAGAAGCACCTGTCGGGCCGCTGCCAGGTCGAGGTGCTCGCGGACCGCGCGCTGCTTGCGCTGCAGGGCCCGGCCGCTGCCACCGTGCTGGCCCGCCTTGCGCCGGAAGTCGCGAAGATGGTGTTCATGAACAGCATCACCGTGAACCTCGTCGGCGTGCCGTGCTACGTCAGCCGTTCCGGCTACACCGGCGAGGACGGCTACGAGATCTCGGTGCCCGCGGACAAGGCCGAAGCCCTGGCGCGCGAGCTGCTGAGCCAGCCCGAAGTCGCCCCGATCGGCCTCGGCGCGCGCGATTCGCTGCGCCTCGAAGCCGGCCTGTGCCTGTACGGCCACGACCTCGACGTGAACACCTCGCCGGTCGAAAGCAGCCTGCTGTGGGCGCTGTCCAAGCCCCGCCGTGCCGACGGCGCGCGCGCGGGTGGCTACCCCGGTGCCGACGTGGTCCTCGGCCACATCGCCAACGGCGTGTCGCGCAAGCGCGTCGGCCTGCGTCCGAACGCCCGCGTGCCGGTGCGTGACGGCGCCGAGATCGTCGACGCCAGCGGCCGCAAGGTCGGCGTCGTCACCAGCGGCGGCTTCGGCCCGACGCTGGGCGCGCCGATCGCGATGGGCTACGTCGAGACCGCGCTCGCCAAGGTCGGCACCCAGCTCTCCGCGATCGTCCGCGGCAAGCCGGTCCCGCTGGAAGTCGCCAGCACCCCCTTCGTGCCGCAGCGTTACTACCGCGGCTGATGCAAGGGGCGATCCGGCTCTCCATCGCACCCCGCCACAGAGATTGAACTGCGACCCGAGAGCCGGTCGCCCGCCGGAGTCACTCCCATGCAGAACGCAAGCACCCCCTCCCCACAGACCGGAATCAAGCAGCGCGGCGCCGACAAGACCGCGCGCATCCCGGTGAAGATCGTCCCGATCACACCCGCCGAGCAGCTGCGCAAGCCGGAATGGATCCGCGCGGCCTTCCGCGGTACGAAGAGCGTGCGCAGGCTCACCGGCACGCTGCGCGAGAACCGCCTGCACACCGTGTGCGAGGAAGCCAACTGCCCGAACCTGGGCGAATGCTTCAACCACGGCACGGCGACTTTCATGATCATGGGGGCGATCTGCACGCGGCGCTGCCCGTTCTGCGACGTCGGCCACGGCCGCCCGTTGCCGCTGGACCCGGAGGAGCCGAAGAACCTCGCGCAGACCGTCACGGGGATGCGCCTGAAGTACGTCGTGATCACTTCGGTCGACCGCGACGACCTGCGCGACGGCGGCGCACAGCATTTCGCCGACTGCATCCGCGAGACGCGTGCCGCCAACCCCGGCATCACCGTCGAAGTGCTGACGCCGGACTTCCGTGGCCGCGTCGACCTCGCGCTCGACCTCCTTGCGGCCGAGCCGCCCGATGTCTTCAATCACAATATCGAGACCGTGCCGCGCCTGTACCGCGAAGTGCGCCCCGGTGCCGACTACGAACATTCGCTCGACCTGCTCGCGGCCTTCAAGGCCCGTCACCCCGAGGTCGCGACCAAGTCCGGCCTGATGCTGGGCGTTGGCGAGACGCGCGAGGAGATCGAGGCGACGCTCGCCGACCTGCGTGCCCACAACGTCGACATGGTGACGATCGGCCAGTACCTGCAGCCCAGCCTGCACCACCTGCCGGTGCGCCGCTACGTGACCCCGGCCGAATTCGACGAGCTGCGCGTGGCCGGCGAGAAGATGGGCTTCCGCCACGTCGCCGCCGGCCCGATGGTGCGCTCGTCCTACCACGCCGACCTGCAGGCGCGCGGCGTGATCGGAGGCTGACGGCGATGAACGGAATCTGGAGCGTGAAGATCGAACGGCTCGAGACCCGTCTCGCGGTGGGTATCTACGAGGATGAGCAGGATCCGCAACCGGTGTGGGTTTCCGTGACGCTCACCGGTCTGGCACCGGCAGTTCCGGGCGATCTCGGCGACTGCCTCGACTACGAGCCGCTGTGCCGCTGGCTCGCGACCGAATGGCCGCGTTCCCCGCACACCCCGCTGCTGGAGACGCGCATCAACGAGGTCTTCACCGTCGCCTTCGGCCTCGACCCGCGCGTGCAGGAGGTGTCGGTCGGCCTCTACAAGCAGCGCGTGAGCCGCTACGCGACGGCGGTCGGCATCGAACGCACCACGAGCCGCGGCGAACACGCCCGCATCACGCAGAACGCAGACGCACCCACCCGGAAGAGAGCCGAACATGTCGCAAGCATCGAATGACCCGGCGCGCTTCGCGCTGACCTTCGCCGCCGCGGGAGAGCGCGGCCAGACCGCCGCCGTGACCGCGCTGCTGGAAGCGCACGGTGCCTACATCGAGGAATTCACGGTCTTTGACGACGTCCTCAGCGGGCGTTTCTACCTGCGCACGACATTCCGCGTCATCGACGCGACGGATGCCGGGATCGCGGCGCTGCGCGGCGAATACGCCGCCTTGCGCGGCCGCTTCCAGGCGTCCGAAGGCGAGATCCACGACCTGCGGCGCCCGATGCGCGTGCTGCTGATGGTGTCGAAGGCCGACCACTGCCTGCGCGACCTGCTCGACCAGTGGCGCCGCGGCGAACTGCCGATGGACATCGTCGGCGTGGCGTCGAACCACACCACGCTCGAACCGATCGTCACCGCCGAAGGGCTGCCTTTCCACCACCTGCCGATCACGGCGGACACCAAGCCGCAGCAGGAGGCGGCGCTGCGCGCGCTGATCGAATCGAGCGGCGCGGAACTGGTGGTGCTCGCGCGCTACATGCAGGTGCTGTCGGAAGAGATGTGCGAGCGCCTCGCCGGCCGCGTCATCAACATTCACCATTCCTTCCTGCCCGGCTTCAAGGGCGCGCGCCCCTACGAGCAGGCGCACGCCCGCGGCGTCAAGGTGATCGGCGCGACCGCGCATTTCGCCACCACCGACCTCGACGAAGGCCCGATCATCGAGCAGGCGGTCGAGCGCGTGGACCACGCCTTCACGCCCGACCAGCTCCTGAGCACCGGCCGCCACGTCGAATGCCTCGCGCTCGGCCGCGCGTTGCACTACGTGCTGCAGCATCGCGTGTTCATCAACGGCCTGCGCACCGTGGTGCTGCGCTAGTCGTCATGGCCAACCTGCGCTTCGACTTCCCCGCCAATGCCACGGGCGCCGCGCCGCTGCATTTCAGCCGCCCGCGCCTGCGGCTGGTGGCCCACCGGCCGGAGGCCGTGCCCGCCGTGCTCGCGCGCGCCGACACGCTCGCGCGGGCGGGGGAGTGGGTCGCGGGCTTCGTGACCTATGAAGCGGGCGCGGCCTTCGATCCCGCGTTCCGCTTCCGTCCGCGCTCGTCGCTGCCGCTCGCGTGGTTCGGCGTGTTCGACGCGCCGGTCGCCGTGGACGAAGAAACGCGGCGCGGCGCAGTGGGTTGCGACGACTGGCAGCCGGGTGTCGAGCGCGGGCGCTACGACGCCGATATCGGCCGCATCCTGGATCACATCCGCGCCGGCGACGTGTATCAGATCAACCACACGATCCGTCTGCACGGCCGCTTCGACGGAGATCCCCGCGACCTTTACGCGCAACTGCGCGCCGGGCAACCGGACGGCTACTGCGCGCTGTTCGACCTCGGACGCCACCGCATCCTGTCGCTGTCGCCCGAACTCTTCTTCCGCCGCGACGGCGACCGCCTGACCTCCAAGCCGATGAAGGGCACGCTCGCGCGCGGGAGCACCCCCGAGCAGGACGCGCAGCAGGCCGAGGCGCTGGCCGCTTCCGAGAAGAACCGCGCCGAAAACCTCATGATCGTGGATCTCATCCGCAACGATATGTCCCGGGTCGCGCGCCCGCACAGCGTCGCCGTGCCCGAGCTCTTCTCCGTCGAAACCTATCCGACCGTGCATCAGATGACCTCGACGGTGTCGGCCGAACTGCGGCCCGACGCGGATCTCGCGGACATCTTCGCCGCGCTCTTCCCCTGTGGCTCGATCACCGGCGCGCCGAAGATCAAGGCGATGGAGATCATCGCCGGCCTCGAAGCCGAGCCGCGCGGCATCTACTGCGGGGCCATCGGCCTGCTGAAACCGGGCGGCGACGCGATCTTCAACGTCGCGATCCGTACGCTGGCGCTGGACGGCATGACCGGTCGCGCCGAATACGGCGTCGGCGGCGGCATCACGGCCGATTCGGTCGCGCACGACGAATACGAGGAAATGCGCGCGAAGGCCCGCATCCTGCGGTGCGCGGCATGAAGTGGGAGCGGGGGCGGCGGGTTGGGCGGGGCGACATGCCGCTGCCGGCTCAAATCTGCAAAAACCTGTCGCTTACCGAACATCGTTCAGCCGCGTACAACCGTAAATTCGAGAACGGCGATTGATTGATGGTCGGACTGCGCACCCCCGAAGTATCAATTCATAACGACAACCAGCCACGCGCACAAAAGGGCAGGGCAGCTACATGAAACCGATCAAGAGCATCCTCGTCGCCAACCGTGGCGAGATCGCGATCCGCGTGTTCCGCGCCGCGAGCGAGCTGGGTATCCGCACGGTGGCGATCTACGCGAATGAAGACCGCTTCGCGCTGCACCGCTTCAAGGCCGACGAATCCTACCTCGTGGGCAACGGCCAGAAGCCGATCGCCGCCTACCTCGACATCGCCGACATCATCCGCGTCGCGAAGGACGCGCAGGTCGACGCGATCCACCCCGGCTACGGTTTCCTCTCCGAGAACCCCGAGTTCGCCGAAGCCTGCGCCGCGGCCGGCATCGCCTTCATCGGCCCGCAGCCGCAGGTGATGCGCGACCTGGGCAACAAGGTCGCCGCGCGCAACCTCGCCGTTGCCGCGGGCGTGCCCGTCGTGCCCGCCACCGGGGCGCTACCGCGCGATCTCGACGAGATCAAACGCCTCGCGCGCGAAGTCGGCTACCCGCTGATGCTCAAGGCGAGCTGGGGCGGGGGCGGCCGAGGCATGCGCGCGATCGAGACCGAGGATGAACTGCCGGGTCTGTTGGACGTTGCCCGCCGTGAAGCGCTCGCCGCCTTCGGCAACGACGAGGTCTACCTGGAAAAACTGGTCCGCCGCGCGCGCCACGTCGAAGTGCAGGTGCTGGGCGACACGCACGGCAAGCTCGTGCACCTCTTCGAACGCGACTGCTCCGTGCAGCGGCGCAACCAGAAGGTGGTCGAACGCGCCCCCGCGCCGTACCTCGACGAAGCGCGCCGCACGGAGTTGTGCGATGCCGCGCTGAAGCTGTGCCGCGCCGCGCAGTACACCCACGCCGGCACCGTCGAATTCCTGATGGACGCCGACACGGGCGCCTTCTATTTCATCGAAGTGAATCCGCGCATTCAGGTCGAACACACCGTCACCGAGCAGGTCACCGGCGTCGACATCGTCAAGGCGCAGATCCGCATCACCGAAGGGGCAAAGATCGGCGAGGGCGAATCCTACGTGCCCGCGCAGGCAGACATCCGCCTCAACGGCCACGCGCTGCAATGCCGCGTCACCACCGAAGATCCCGAGAACAGCTTCACCCCCGACTACGGCCGCATCACCGCCTACCGCAGCGCCGCCGGCTTCGGCCTGCGCCTCGACGGCGGCACCGCGTATACGGGCGCGGTCATCACCCCTTTCTACGATTCGCTGCTCGTGAAGGTCACCGCCTGGGGCCACAGCCCGGACGAAGCCATCTCCCGCATGGACCGTGGCCTGCGCGAATTCCGCATCCGCGGCGTCTCGTCGAACCTGCAGTTCCTCGGAAACGTCATCGCGCATCCGCTCTTCAAGTCGGGCGAATGCACGACGCGCTTCATCGACACCACGCCCGAGCTCTTCCGTTTCGAGAAGCGCCAGGACCGCGCAACGAAGCTCCTGAAGTTCCTCGGCGAAGTCAGCGTCAACGGCAACCCCGAAATGGCCGGCCGCCAGGCGCCCAGGCTCCCGCTCGCCAAACCGATCAAGCCGTCGGTCGATCTCGCCGCGGCGGCGCCCGCGGGCACGCGCGACCGCCTGAAGGAGCTCGGCCCGCAGCGCTTTGCCGAGTGGATGAAGAACGAACAGCGCGTGCTGCTCACCGACACCACGATGCGCGACGCGCACCAGTCGCTCTTCGCCACCCGCATGCGCACGCGCGACATGCTCGAGATCGCGCCGCACTACGCGCGCCTCGTGCCCGAACTCTTCTCGCTCGAATGCTGGGGCGGCGCGACCTTCGACGTCGCGTTGCGCTTTCTCAAGGAAGACCCGTGGGAGCGCCTCCGCCGCCTGCGCACGGCGGTCCCCAACGTGCTGTTCCAGATGCTGCTGCGCGCCTCCAACGCGGTCGGCTACACCAACTATTCCGACAACGTCGTGCGCTATTTCGTGCAGCAGGCCGCGAAGGAGGGCATCGACGTGTTCCGCGTGTTCGATTCGCTCAACTGGATCGACAACATGCGCGTCGCGATGGACGCCGTGAATGAAGCGGGCGCGCTGTGTGAAGGCACGATCTGCTACACCGGCGACCTCTTCGACACGAGCCGCCCGAAGTACAACCTGAAGTACTACGTGGACCTTGCCAAGCAGCTCGAAAAGGCCGGCGCGCACATCCTCGGCATCAAGGACATGGCCGGCGTGTGCAAGCCGCGCGCGGCACGGGCGTTGGTGAAGGCGCTGAAGGAAGAAGTCGGCCTCCCCATCCACTTCCACACCCACGACACCTCCGGCATTGCCGCCGCGAGCGTGCTCGCCGCGATCGAAGCGGGCGTGGACGCAGTCGACGGCGCGATGGACGCGATGAGCGGCCTCACCTCGCAGCCCAACCTCAGCTCGATCGCCGCCGCGCTTGCCGGATCCGAGCGCGACAGCGGGCTCGATCTGGACGCGATGCAGTCGCTGTCGCACTACTGGGAAGGCGTGCGCCGCGCCTACGCGCCCTTCGAAGCCGACATCCGCTGCGGCACCTCCGACGTGTACAAGCACGAGATGCCCGGCGGGCAATACACGAATCTCCGCGAGCAGGCCCGCGCGATGGGCCTCGAACACCGCTGGCCGGAAGTGTCACAGGCCTACGCGGACGTGAACCAGCTCTTCGGCGACATCGTGAAAGTCACCCCCACGTCGAAGGTCGTCGGCGACATGGCGCTCTTCATGGTCGCCAACGACCTCACGCCCGCCGAAGTGCGCGATCCGGCGAAGGAAATCGCCTTCCCCGAATCGGTGATCTCGCTCTTCAAGGGCGAACTGGGCTTCCCGCCCGACGGTTTCCCGAAGGATCTCGAACGCAAGGTGCTGAAAGGCGCCGCGCCGCTGCCGGGCCGCGCTGGCGACTTCCTGCCCGAAGTCGACCTCGACGCCGCGCGCGCCGAAGCCCAAACCGCCGCCGGACGGCAGATCTCCGACACCGACCTCGCGTCCTGGCTGATGTACCCCAAGGTCTTCAAGGACTACGCCGCGCACCACGCGCGCTTCGGCGACGTGTCGCTGCTACCGACGCCGGTGTTCTTCTACGGCCTCAAGGACCGCGAGGAGATCAGCGTCGACATCGAGCGCGGCAAGAGCCTCGTCGTGCGCCAGACCGGCAGCAGCGACACGCCGGACGAGGAGGGCCGCGTGAAGGTCTTCTTCGAACTCAACGGCCAGCCGCGCCTGCAGCGCATCCCCAAGGCCGGCGCCGCGCCCACCGGCCGCCGCCATCCGAAGATCGACGAGGCCAACCCGAACCACATCGGCGCGCCAATGCCCGGTGCGGTCGTGACGGTCGCCGTGCATGCCGGCCAGAAGATCGCCAAGGGCACGCCGCTGGTGTCCATCGAGGCGATGAAGATGGAAACCGCGCTCACCGCCGAGCGCGACGCGGTCGTGAAGGCGGTGTTCGTGAAACCCGGCGACAAGGTCGCGGCGAAGGATCTGCTGGTCGAGCTGCAATAAGCACGACCCGCGCACAGCGTTCTCCCCTCCTCTCCAGAGGGCCTGCCGGCCCGGGGCTTCGTGTCCCGGGCCGTTTTTTTCAGCGATCCGATTCGGGCGCCCGAAGACTCATTGGCAGACTGCGTTGCGCAGACGGATCGTGCCTGCGCTGCGGTAGGTCCGTGCGACGGTGCCGCCGACCTTGACGCGCTGGCCCTTCTTCATCTGCAGCAGGTCGCCGCAGCCGTGCGAGCCCGCGAGCAGCACGGTGACGCCGAGGCCGTCCTCGGCGATGAGCTCGAATTCGTCCTTGCCGTAGACCTGCTTGACGCTGCCCGATGCGACGAAGGGCTTGTCGAGACAGGCCTTCTCGGCGGCATCGTCGAGGAAGTAGGCGGTGTTCGTGCGGTCGCGGTTCAGTTCGTCGAATCCCGCCTTGGAGCAGGTGATCGCGGCGCTGGCCGCGCCGGACAGCAGCAGGCCGGCGACGGCGGCGGCGAGTTGGCGGAATGCGATGTGCAGCATGACTTCATCCTTCACGGGAAAATCCGGGCGTCGATAACCCCGCCGTTCAATACGTCTCGGGGTTGTGATTGTCATTGTGGCAGCTCATGTAGCAGCGGCCGTGGCCGGCCGAGGTGCGCTCCCATTTCAGCAGGCCCGACGAATTGGGTTTCACGATCGAGATGTCCCAGTTGATCAGGCGGCTGTTGTTCGTCACGTTGCCCTGGGTCGAGGAAATGCCGTGCGGGTCGTGGCAGGCGCTGCAGGGCGTGCGGATGCTCACGACGTGCTTGCGGTGCACGGTGCTCGACACGCTGGTGCTCGAGTTGAGCAGGGTGTTGCGGTCGTGGCACTTGTAGCACAGCGCGTAGGCGCTGGCGCTTTCGGTCGTGAAGTCGGCGGTCAGGTACTGGCGTTCGAGCAGCGGAGCGAACTTCGAGCCGTGCGGGCCGTTCGGGCCGACGCCGCCCGCGCCGGGGCCGGCGTCGTTGTTGTGGCAATCGCTGCACTTGATGATGCTGGCCGTGGTCCACGGCGCCATCAGGTCGGGGACGCTGGTGCCCTTGCCCGCGCCGGCGACCGGGTGATACGACGGGTTCGACGTGCTGAATTCGAGCCGTGTGTTGGTCTGGACGATCTGGCGGGCGATACGCGCCGCAGGCTTGCCGGGGCTGTCGGCATGGCAGCGGAAGCATAGCTGGTATTCCGCGGTGGCGGGTTCGACCGCGGTGCCGCCGCTCGTGACCCCGCGCACGGCGGTGAGGGAGCCGGGCAGGGCGCCGGCCGAGCCCGATTTCGCCGCGTGGGGGTTGTGGCAGTCGGCGCATTCGACGTGGCGGGTCTGCGACACCGTCGGTTCGGCGGCGTCGTGGACGCCGGTGGTCGTTGCGACCGGGTGGATCGAGGTCTTGGTGAACTCCGACTTGATGTTTTTCGCCGCGACGTTGCCGTTATGGCAATTGGTGCAGTTGTCCTCCTCCTTCGCGTAATTGAGCAGCCACTTGCGGCCGCCGGCCGAGTGCGGGCGGTGGCAGTTCTCGCAGCCGTTGGCGGCGACGGTGGTGCCGCTGGTGTGCGGCCACGGGCTGGCGCCGACGCCGTTCCAGGTCGCCGTCGACAGCTTGTGGCTGCTGGCGCTCCACTGCGCCGGCTGGTGGCAGGTCTGGCACAGCGCGGAGGCCGCGTTCGGCATCACGAGGAACTTGCCGTTGCTGTCGTCGTGGGCGTCGTGGCAGGACGTGCATTGCAGCTTGCCGCTCGCGTCGAGGCGCACCTTGCCGGTCAGCGTCGCCGGGTCGGCGAGTTCGCCGCGGGTGGTGGCCAGCGCCGCGTTGTACAGGATCGACACCGGGTGGTCGTCGGACAGGTCGGTGCCGAGGTTGCTGCGCCCGGCGGGCATCGTCGTCACGCCGCCCGCCATCGCCGTGACCTGGCTGAGGCTGAGGAGGTCGCCGAGGGCGATGGTGCCGTCGTGACAGGAGAGGCAGTCGAGCGAGGCGCCGTCCGGCTGGCCCGGGGCGGCCTTGGCGGTGGAGCTCGTGTAGGGGGTGTAGCCGCCGGTGCGCGCACGGCGGTTCCACAGCGGTTCGCTCGGCGAGGCGTTGTGGGAGATGTGGCAGAAGACGCACACCTGTGTCTCGCTCGCCGCCTTGACCGTTCCTGGCCCGCTCACCGACAGGTTGTGCCGGCTCGAGACGATGCCGGCGCCGGCGGGGAGGGCGGCGAGGAGCAGCGTCGCGGCGAGCGCGATCGCCACCGGCAATCCGGCGAGGGAGCGGGTCACGGCGATCATGCAGCCCCGCCCAGATAGCGCAGCACCTGAACGCGCCGGTTGTACGAGTCGGCGACATAGATGTAGCCGTCGGGGGCGACGAAGATGCCGGCCGGCAGCCAGAAATCGCCGCGCTCGCGCCCCTGCTGGCCGACCGGCAGCAGGAAGCGCCCGGAGCCGTCGAAGATCTGCATGCTGTGGAGCAGGGCGTCGACGACGTAGATGTGACCGTCGCGGTCGGTCGCGACGCCCTTCGGTCGCGGCGTGTCGCCGGGAACGTCGCCGGAACGGCCGAAGACGCCGGCGACGCGGCCGTCTGCGTCGAGGATCTGGATGCGGAAGTTGAGCGAATCGGTCACGTACAGGCGGCCGTCGCCCCCGCGCGACAGCGCCGTCGGGAAATTGAACTCGCCCGGGCCTTCGCCGCGCCGGCCGATGCTCGTCCGTAGGCGCAGCTCGCGGTCGAACACCCGGATGCAGTGGGCGCCGGTATCGACAACGAGGAGGTGCCCCGCCGCGGGGTCGAAGGCGATGCCGGTCGGCTGGACCGGCGCGGTGTCGAGCGCGAGCGGTGCGGCGGTCCGCTCACCGGGCTTGATCACCAGGACGCGCGCGAGCCGGGAGTCGGTGACGTACACCTCACCCGCGGGGCCTTCGGCAAGCCCCACGGGCGAGGGCAGCGGCGCGCCGCCCGGTCCGCGCACGAGGGCGTAGCCGCTGCCGAGCGGGTCGAAGCGGTGCACGCCCTGCACGCCCGGGTCCGCGACGTAGAGCACGCCCTTGACCGCGACGACGGCCATCGGGCGCACCATGCGGGACTCGTCGGCGCCGAACAGGAGATCCTGCATGCGTTCGAGAAGGCTCCGGGTGATATCCAGATCGGCAGGCCCGGCGATGCTGCGGACGTAGGCGATGCGCGCGGTTTCCGGCGCGGGCGGCCAGACGAGCGGCGGGCCTTCGGGAGCTTCGGGCCGGCTGCCGGTGCAGCCCGCGAGGGCGGTGACGAGTGCGAGGAGGAAAGCCCTCGCGACGATGGCAAGACGGTCGTGTGCCATCGTCAGAGATCCCGTCGCAGGCTGACCTGGAACAGCGTATGGCTGCGCTCGAACCCGCCCTGCGTCTCGCGTCCGTGCGCGAGACGTGCATTCATCGCCAGCTTGCGCTCGCGCCACTGTGCGTTGATCGCGTTGTCCACGCGGCAGCGCACCGTGGGGCCGCCACGGTCGCATTCGAAATTGCGCACCGCCGACACGTCGACACCCATCCAGCGCGTCGAAAAGCGCAGGCCGTAGCCGCGCAGGTCCATGTCCTGTGCCGAGCTGGCGTAGTCCATCGTCATTCGGTGCAGCGTCACGCCGACGTTGCCGAGATCGAACAGCGGTTCCTCGGTCTGCAGGTACAGGTCGGCGGCGTTGCGTACGAGCGGGCTGATCGGATCGACGATGCGTTCGCGCTCGACCGTCGCGCCGGCCGAAAGCGGGACGCCGGCCGCGCTGAACGGCAGGTCCGTGCGCAGGCCGTAAAGCCGGCTGCGCGAGTCGCCGAGCGCAAAGGTGGGCGTTCCGGACAGGACTTCCACCGTCGAGCGCGATTCGCGCAGGTAGAGGCTCAGGCGCGGGGACAGGTTCCAGCCGAGGTTGAAGGTCTGGTCGGTTTCCGCGCTGGCGAAGGTGCCGCCGAGGTCGTACGCGTAGTCGACCAGCACGTCCTCGCCGTCGAGGATGCTGCCGCCGATGAGGCGCTGCAGGCGCGTGGTCTGTCCGACCGTGGTGAGCGTGTAGTCGATGTTTTCGACATAGACCTGCGAGCGCGTCAGGTTGCTGACGACGACGCTGCCGGCGACGATGCGCGGCTGCGACAGTGCGCTCGGCGAGGTTCCGCCGAGGATCGTGCGCTCGCCGATCGCGCGCGCGTCGGACGCCTGTGCCCGCTGGCTGCGCTGGTCGTGGCGCACCCGGTAGCTCGCCGTCAGGGTGCCGAGCGGCAAGGCCTGCTTGTGCCGCACCATCGCGTCGACGCCGCGGTCGCTCACCGAGAAGGGGCCGGCCTGCTGCGTCTCGATGCGTCCGCCGGCCGACAGCTCCAGCTCCTTGTCCGGCGACCAGGCGACGCCCGTGGAGGCGCTTTGCGTCACCGCCGCACGGTCCCCGTTGTCGTTGTTGCTGTAGTGCGCGGTGCCGAAGCTGGTGAGTGCGTCGGAATGCTTCATGCGCAAGTCGAGGAGCAAGTTCAGGTCGGACTGCTGCGGCATCGCCCGCCCATCGACCACGAAGTCGTGCCGGTTGAGCGACACGAGATTGAGCAGCTCATGCTCGCCGTCGGACCCGAAGGGCAGGCGCGTGTCGATGTCGAGGCTCCGGCTGTCCGACGTCGACGACTGGATCGGCAGACTGGTGCTGCCGCTCAGCGATTCCTGGCGGACGGCCTGGAACTGGATCTGCGTCGCCCCCTGCTTGCCGATGTCGCGCGAAAGGCGCAGGTTCAGCTGGTCGGTGCGGTCGTGCATCACGCGTTCGTCGCTGCGGCCATTCGATTCCGAGCGCGTCAGTTCGAAGCGCAGCGGCGTCGGCAGCGCGCCCGCGGTCGCCGCGACTTCCATGCCGTAGCGCGAGGTCTCCTGCTGCAGGGTCTGTCCGGGGGCGATCGACAGCACCGGATTCAGGTGCTCGTAGAACAGCGCGCCGCTCACCGGCTTGCCGCGGAGGAAGTTCGCGCGCCCGACGAGGTTGTACAGCACGCCGCGCGACTGCGTCGTGCTGCCGTCCGTCTCGAGCGAGCCGGCCTGCAGGATCGGCCCGCCGCCGATGTCCAGCGTCAGGAAGTTCGGATGATAGACGTAACTGTGCGTCATCAGGAAGACTTCGTTCCGCCAGTCCGAGTCGCCCTGCGTCGAGCGCGTCACGCCCGCGGGGCCGGCCTGGCGCGTCGCGTCGCGGTTGCCGAGATAGTTCGTCGACACGTGACCTTCAACATCCGTCAGGTTGAACAACGCGACCTCCTGCGCCGCGGCGCCCGCGCCGAAGCCGGCGAGCAGCGACACCAGCGCGCGCCGGGCCTGTGTTCGCGCCGGCCGGAACTTCGCCGCGTCGGCGCATCGTCGCATCCCTCAATCCCCTTCGCCCCCTCAGCGGGCGGCGAGGGCCGGCCCGGCCGCGGCGGCAGCCGGATAATCCATGCCGTTCATGCTGCCGAAGGCGAACACGTCGACCTTGTTGGGCCCGAACTGGCTCGCCACGAGCACCAGATACTCCACCTTGAAGCCCGGCGCGACGAACTGGCGGAAGGCCTCGATGCCCTCGTAGCTCACCGTGACGCCCGCGGGCAGGCTCAGTCCTTCCGCTCCTTCGCCGGCCTGGCCGAAATCCATCAGGATGCGGCCGGTGGCGTCGAAGATCTGGACGTTCTCGAACGCGGCGTCGCCGACGTACATGCGACCCTCGCGGTCGATCGCGATGCCCTTGGGGCGGGCGAAGCTGCCCGGCACCGAGCCGACCGCGCCGTAGGTGCGCACGGGTTTGCCTTCCTGGGTGAAGCGCTGCACGCGGTAGTTGCCGGTCTCGACGACGTAGAGGTCGCCGTCCGTGCCGAGTGCGACGTTGGTCGGGTGGAACAGCTCGCCGATCTCCGAGCCCGCCTGCCCGAAGGTGAACAGGCTGCGGCCGGAGCGCTTGTCGAGCACATGCACCTGATGATGCGTGATGTCGGTGACGTACAGCCGCTCGCCGACGATGGCCAGGTCGATCGGCTTGAACTGGCCCTGGCGGCCGTAGGCGGCGACGAAGCGGTCGTCGCGGTCATAGACGAGGACCTGCTCGCGCCCGCCGTCGGTGACGTACTTCATACCGTCGCTGTCGATGCGCACGTTGAGCGGCTGCTTCATGCGTCCGCCGCCGACTCCCGCGACGAGCGAGAAGCGCCGCTGCGCCATGTCGAACACGGCCAGCCCGGGGGCGCGGCTGTCGGCGACGTAGACCTTGCTGCCGGTCACCGCCACGCCATAGGGCTGGACCAGCTGATGTCGTTCGCCTTCGTTACCGAGGATGAATTCGGCGAACTTGCCTTTCTGCGCGGCAAGGTCGCGCTCGCCGGCAAGCGTCGTCAGGTACTGGATACGCGGCGGGTTCGGCAGGGACGGATAGAACACCGCCGCGGCAGCGTCCGCGGCCTGTGCCGCGGCGGGTTTGCTCGGCGTGGAGACGCAGCCGGCGAGCGACAGCGCGAGCAGGGTCGCGGTTGCAGCGGGCAGGAGGCGGCGGAAGAAGGGAAGGGCGTGGTTCATGATCGGCTCGTGACGATGGCGGGGGCGTGCGCCGCCGCCCCGCCGAAGCGCCGGGGGCGGCAGCCGTATGCGCAGGGTTACTTGTTGTGGCAGTCGAGGCAGATCTTGCTGCCGGCTTGCGTCACCTTGACCAGGCCGCTGCCTTTGCCGCCGACGGTGAAGGTGTTATGCACGTCGTGGCAGGAGCCGCATTCCATCTTGCCGCCGAAGAGGAGCACGGCGCTGATCGTGCCGGTCTTGGTCTGCGGTGCGGTGCCGATCGTCACGGACTTCGTGAGCGGATCGTGCAGCGATCCGTTCGACGTCGCCAGCGCGCTGTCGTAGGTGAAGCCGATCGGGTGGGACTTCTTCAGGTCGGTGCCGATGTTGCTGCCGGCCGCAATCATCGTCGTGCCGGTCGTGCCGCCGAAGCTGTCGACCGCGATGGTGCCGTCGTGGCAGGAGAGGCACAGTTTCGACGTCCCGCCGGGCTGGGACACGGTCGCCTGCAGCGTGGCACTGCTGTAGAGGCGGTAGGCGGCCGTCGACAGCGTGTGATTCCACAGCGGCGCATCGGCGACGCTCGTGTCGGACTTGTGCGGCGCGTGGCAGGCGACGCAGATGCGCCCGCCGGACCAGTTCAGCGCGGAGAAATCGTGCGCCGACCCGGTGATCGTGCCTGCCCAGCCGACCTGCGCCGCCAGCATTGCAACGCCGCCCACCAGCCATCCCGCGGCTTGCCCGCGAAGCTTCAAATACCCCATCCCCTTTCCCCCTGAATTGCGTTGAATGGCGCCGTTTGCGCCCGGTTGTTATTACAAATGAAATTGCGAATGATTCGTATTTGTGATTGAATATCGCAAAACCTGAATGCGATGTCAAGCGGCATTCTTGATGCCATAAGCATGATGTCGGCGATGGATCATCGCGCAAAGCCGCACCGGAACGGGGATCCGTGTGGATGAGAAATCGATGGGTGCAGATCTTTTCAATGACAAAGGATTGATATGGAGTTGTCCGCGGTCGGTCCCGCAACGCCTTCGACGGCTTCCGCCGGCTTGACGATGCCTTTCGGAGCTCTGCGCACCGCCGCGCTGCGGCTCTCCGCCGCGGCCGTGATCGCGGCGCTGATCGGGGCGGGCATCTGGGTCGCTTTCCACGAGCCGTACACCGCCGGATCGCCGCTCGGCTACAACCTGGGGCTAGTGGGCGCGGTGCTGATGCTCACGCTGCTGCCTTACGCGCTGCGCAAGCGCCTGCGTTGCCTGCGAAGCCTCGGCACGATGCGCGGCTGGTTCCTGTTCCACATCGCGGCGGGGCTGTTCGGGCCCTTGCTGGTGCTGTTCCATTCGACCTTCCGCATCGGCTCGTTCAACGGCGGAGTTGCGCTCGCGAGCACGCTGCTGGTGACTTTCAGCGGCATCGTCGGGCGCTTCCTGTATCGCAAGGTGCACCGCGGCCTGTCCGGCGCCCGCGCGACGCTGAAAGAACTGGAAGGCACGCTGCAACAGCATCTGGACGCGCTGCAGCCGCACCTGCAGGCGCTGCCGGCAATCGGTGACGACGCCCGGCGCTATATCGATCACGCGACCGCGCAGCCCGGCAGGCGTTGGCAGCGCGCCATGCACTTCGTGTCGCTCGGCGGGCGCCGCCACCTCGTCCGTCGACGCATCCGCCGCGTCGTCCGCGCGAGCAGCGTGCGCGCGAACCCGGCAGGGCGTCACCAAATCACCCAGCTCCTGCACACGATCGACGCCGCCACTGCGATTGCGCAGCGCACCGCACAGTTCACGACCTATGAGCGGCTGTTCGCACTGTGGCATGCGATCCACATCCCCTTCCTGTTCCTGCTGGTGCTTTCCGCCGTCGTACATGTGATCGCGGTACATGCGTATTGAGGGCATGCTCGGCCGCGTCGCGGCCCTGGTGGTGCTGTGCTTGGTGCTCGGTGCAGCGTCGGCATGGGGGCAGTCGCTGGAGTCGGTGGTCATGCCGGGCGCCGTGATCAAGGGGCACGCGGACGTCGAGCACGAATGCGGCGAATGCCACGTGCGCTTCAGCCCGAGCTCCCAGCCGCAGCGCTGTCTCGCGTGCCATCGCGACGTGCGCGCCGACGTGCGCGACGGTGCGGGCTACCACGGGCGCATCAAGGAAGAGCAGTGCCGCCGCTGCCATACGGACCACAAGGGGCGCGACGCGAAGGTGGTCGTCCTCGACGAGAAGAAGTTCGACCATCGCCAGACCGATTTCCAGCTGCGCGGTGCCCACCGGCGCGAGGCGTGTTCGGGCTGCCACCGCACGGGCCGGAAATACCGCGACGCGCCGCAGAACTGCTACAGCTGCCACCGCGGCAACGACAAGCATCGCGAAGGCCTCGGCCAGCGCTGCGAAAACTGTCACGTCGAGGACAACTGGAAGGTCGCGCGCTTCGACCACGGGCGCACGCGTTTCCCGCTGCTGAGCCGTCATGCCCGCGCGCGCTGCGCCGATTGCCACGTCGACGAGCATTACGTCGGCACGGCGCGCGACTGCGTGTCCTGCCACCGCAAGGACGATACGCACAAGGGACACAACGGCCCGCGCTGCGAGAGCTGCCACACCGAGCAGGACTGGAAGGCGACGATCTTCCGTCACGATCGCGACGCCAACTATGCGCTCCTCGGCCGCCACCGCACGATCGAATGCACGGCCTGCCACCGCGCGCCGCTGTATGCCGAGAAGCTGCCGACGCAATGCTTCTCGTGCCACCGCCAGGACGATTCCCACAAGGGCGTGCTGGGCGCGATGTGCGCGACCTGCCATAACCCGGAAGGCTGGAAGAGCGGGCGCTTCGACCACGACCTCAACACGCGCTTCGCACTCAAGGACAAGCACCGCAGCGTCAAGTGCGAGAGCTGCCACAAGGACCCCGGCATGCGCGAGAAGCCCGCGCTCGAATGCGTCGGTTGCCACTTGCGCGACGACCGCGAACGCGGCCACCAGGGGCGCTACGGCGGGCGCTGCGCGGCGTGCCACGTGGAGCAGGGCTGGCGGACGATCGTCTTCGATCACGAGCGCGACACCAAATTCCAGCGCACCGGTCGCCATCGTGCCGTGAAGTGCGACGCCTGCCACCGCGACGGCCCGTTCCGCGCCAAGACCGACGACCGCTGCCACGCCTGCCACAAGGGGGACGACATCCACTTCGGCAGCTTCGAGCAGAAATGCGACACCTGCCACCTGCCCGACGACTGGCGCAAGATCCTGCGCGCGGCGACGGACAGGTTCTGCCGCGGCGGCGCCGAACCGGGTGCGCATCGGCGCGACGACGACCCACCGAAGGCGGCGTTCTGGATTCCCGCCTGCGCCCCGGTGAACGACCTGCCCGCGCGCCCCGGCCGCCGCGACGACGGGCGCACCTCCGATGCCGGACGCCGACCATGAAAGACAGCCTGATCTGGACGCTGTACGCGTCGCCCCTCATCATCGCCCTGGCCTACCATTTCGCACAGCGTACCGGCCGCGAGGCACGCTCGAAGGCGGCGCTGGAGGAAGCGCTGCAGGCCGGCATGGCCGAGCCGTCGAGCCGCTACCCGGTGGTCGATCCGGCGGTGTGCATGGGCGGCGGCGCCTGCGCGCGTGCCTGTCCGGAAGAGGCGATCGGCTTCGTCGGCGGCAAGGCGCATCTCGTCGACCCGGCGGCCTGCATCGGCCACGGCGTCTGTGCGCCGGCCTGCCCGGTGGAGGCGATCACGCTCGTGTATGGCACTGCCAAGCGCGGCATGGACATCCCGCAGGTCGCGCCGAGTTTCGAGACCAACGTGCCGGGCATCTTCATCGCCGGTGAGCTGGGCGGCCTCGGGCTGATCCACAACGCCATCGACCAGGGCCGTCTCGCGATGGAATCGGTCGCGAAGAGGCGGGCCGAGGGCGAGCTGCTCGACGTCGTGATCGTCGGCGCCGGCCCGGCCGGGCTTGCGGCAACACTGGGCGCGATGGAGAAGAAGCTGCGCTTCGTCACGCTGGAGCAGGAAAACGCGCTCGGCGGCACCCCCAATCATCGCTTCCCGCGCAACAAGCTCGTGATGACCTACCCGGTGACGCTGCCGCTCGTGGGCAAGCTGAAAGTGCGCGAGATCCTCAAGGAAACCTTGCTCGGCCTGTGGCAGTCCGCGGCCGACCGCGTGAAGATGCCCATGAACTACAACGAACGCGTCGAGCAGGTGACGCCGCTCGACAAGGGCTTCGTCGTGCGCACCAACCGTGCCGAATACCGCACCGCCAACGTGCTCCTGGCGCTGGGCCGCGGCGGCACGCCGCGCAAGCTGGGCGTGCCGGGGGAAGATCTGCCCAAGGTCGTGTACCGCCTGACCGATGCCGAGCAATACCGCGGCCAGGCCGTGCTGGTCGTGGGCGGCGGCGACAGCGCGATCGAAGCGGCCGTGTCGCTCGCGGCCGAGCCCGATACGCGGGTCACGCTGTCGTACCGCGGCGACGCGTTCGGCCGCGTCAAGCCGAAGAACCGTGACCGCCTCGCCGAGGCCGAGGGCGCCGGGCGGCTGACCGTCGTGCTGAACTCGACCGTCACGCTCGTCGAAGCGGATCATGTCGTGCTCGACCACAAGGGCGAGAGGCTCGCGCTCGACAACGACATGGTCATCGTCTGCGCGGGCGGCATCCTGCCCACGGCGATGCTCAAGGCGATGGGAGTCGAAGTCGAGACCAAGTACGGCAGCGCGTGACGCACCTGCCGACCGGCGCCGATGCGTAGGCGCTCGCCACCACGGCGTCTTACAATGCGGGTTACGCGAGCGACTTGCGCCCGGAGCGCGAGCGATCGGTCGAACCGTCACCGGCAGCCGCGATGAAACTCGATGAACTTTCCCTGTTGCGCTACTGCAGCCTCGCGATGACCGCCGCCGAGGAGGGGCGCCCGTATGTCGTCGAATCCGACGGCCTGCGCTCGCTGCACTTCGACGCCCTCACGGTGCAGAGCCAGATGCGCCTGGACGATCCCGGCGCGCTCGCGATCGACTACACGCGCACGATGATGGGGTTTCTGCTCTTCAACCCCGAACCGTGCGACATCGTGATGATCGGACTCGGGGGCGGCTCGCTGGCGAAATACTGCCTGCGCACCTTGCCACGCGCCCGCTTCACCGCCGTCGAGATCGATCCCGACGTGATCGCGCTGCGCGACGCCTTCGGCATCCCGCCCGACAGCGAGCGCTTTCGCGTGGTGTGCGCGGATGGCGCGACCTACGTGCGCACACGCGCACGCGCGCCGGATGTGCTCCTGATCGACGGCTTCGACCGCGGCGGCCAGCCGGAGCGCCTGTGCTCGGCGGGATTTTATGACGACTGCCACTCGCTGCTCGCCGACGGCGGCGTACTGGCGGTCAACCTCTGGTCCGGCGACCGCCGCTACGGGCTGTACGCGTCGCGCATCCGCGACAGCTTCGAGGATCGCTTCGTCGCGATCGGCGCCGAGGAGGACAGCAACCGCATCGCATTCGCCTGCAAGGGGCGCGGATTCCCGCCCCGGCGTTCGCAGCTCCTGGAGCGGGCGCGAAAGCTCACCGCCCATCACCCGATTGGGATAATGTCGACGGCGCAGCGCATCCAGAGCCGTCTCGAGCGGCGCGAGCGCTACCGGCCCGACCTGTGGGACGAGGACGGACGAAGAACGCGGGGGGCGTGAGCGCACATCACGGCAGCGCGGGCGCCGGCAATCGCAGCGCACGGGCGTCACAGGACGGAGGTCGAGAGCCATGAGCCACAAGCATATTGCGCTGATGCGCGCCATCTTCCAGGATCCGATCAGCGCCAACATCCACTGGCGCGAGGTCGAGTCGCTGCTCGGTCACCTCGGTGCCACGATCGAACCCGCGCACGGTGCCCGGTTTCGCATCGTACTCAACAAGATGGAAGGCTTCCTGCATTACCCGCACCACGGCAGCGCGTGCACGAAGCAGGACATCAAGCAGTTGCGCGAATACCTTGCGCATGCCGGCGTGAGCCTGTCGGCATACGAGCAGGAGCACGGCGGGCACGCCTAGGAAAGCGCTCAAGGCGGGGAGAGCGCCGTCCTTCTGTCACATGCATGTCCAGTCATTTGAGTTATGCTGAACGGGTCGATCGCCGGAGAGGCCGGCGCGACTCGTCCCCAACATGGATTGCCTCGCCCCTGGCGCGCGACGGTCGTGCGCCAGGGGCTGGGGCTCAGCGGAACCTGAATGATATGACTGAACAAACGCGCGACTTTTCGGAGAACCTCGGCTACCGGTTCGAGGACCTGAAGGTGGGTATGACGGCTGCAAGCGGGCGCACGGTCACCGATGCGGACATCCTGATGTTCGCAGGCGTATCGGGCGACACGAACCCGGCCCACCTCGATGAGGAGTTTGCCGGGGCCTCGATGTTCGGCGGCCGCATCGCCCACGGCATGCTGTCGGCGAGCTACATCTCCGCCCTGTTCGCGAACAGGCTGCCCGGACCGGGCTGCATCTACCTGTCGCAGACGCTGAAGTTCAAGGCGCCGGTGAAGCCGGGCGATACGGTGATCGCGCGCGTGACACTGAAGGAACTCAACACCCCCAAGCGCCGGGCCATTTTCGATACCGTCTGTAGCGTCGGGGGCAAGGTGGTGCTGGAGGGGGAGGCGGAGATGCTGGTGCCGGCGCGCGGCTGAGGCAGCGCGGCCCGAGCACGGGCTGCCACGCCAGAAAAAAAACGGGAGGCACGCGCTGCGCGGCCTCCCGTTTTGTTTGCTGCCGGTCGAACGAAACCCGGTTCAGACCTCGACGCGCTTGTCGCGCTCGATCAGTGCGTAGGCCGAGTGGTTGTGAATGGATTCGAAGTTCTCCGATTCCACCACGTAGCGGTCGATGCGCTGTTCGGCGTTGAGCAGCCCGGCGACGTCGCGCACCATGTCTTCGACGAACTTCGGGTTCTCATAGGCGCGCTCGGTCACGAATTTCTCGTCGGTGCGCTTCAGCAGGCCGTAAAGCTCGCACGAGGCCTGGCTCTCGACGAGATGGACCAGCTCCTCGATCCACAGGAAATCGTTGGTCTGTGCCGTCACCGTGACGTGCGAGCGCTGGTTGTGCGCGCCGTACTCGGAAATCTTCTTGGAGCACGGACACAGGCTCGTCACCGGCACCACGACCTTCATCTCGAACACGTATTCGCCGCCATCGCGCAGTTCCGCGACGAAGGTCACTTCGTAGTCCATCAGGCTCTGCACGCCGGAAACCGGGGCTGTCTTGTTGATGAAGTACGGGAAGGACATCTCGATGACGCCGGTTTCGGCTTCGAGGCGCTTGACCATGTTGCGCAGCATCGGCTCGATCGACTCGACCGAGATTTCCCGCTCGTTGCCGTTCAGCAGCTCGATGAAGCGCGACATGTGGGTGCCCTTGAAGTTGTGGGGCAGCCCGACATACATGCTGAAAGTCGCGATCGTGTGCTGCACGCCGCCGCTCTTGTCGCTGACGCGGATCGGGTGGCGGATCGACTTGATGCCAACCTTGTTGATGGCCAGCTGACGATTGTCCTTGGAGTTCTGGACGTCAGGGATGGCTTGGCTCTCTTGGGGTTTCAT
Source organism: Azoarcus sp. DN11 (assembly GCF_003628555.1). NCBI lineage: Bacteria > Pseudomonadati > Pseudomonadota > Betaproteobacteria > Rhodocyclales > Zoogloeaceae > Azoarcus > Azoarcus sp. DN11. The sequence goes on from NZ_CP021731.1 coordinate 742,140, forward strand.
GTGGCGTTCTCTGTTTGGTTGCAGCCGTGTAATGCTACCATTTCCCGACCAATTCGCTCAGCTATTGCGCGCATTGAGGCGCTCAATCGCGCTCAGGATTCCGGCCGGGTGCAGCCCGACCTGCTCGAAGAGCTGGCTCTGGTCGCCATGATCGACGAAATGATCGGGCAAGCCGAGGCGCAGCAGGCGCGGGCGCCGCGGCAGGCTTTCGAGCACGCGCGCGACCTCGGAGCCGGCGCCGCCGATCACCGCGTTTTCCTCGAGCGTCACGATCAGTTCGTGACTGCCGGCCAGTTCTTCGATCAGCGCCGCGTCGATCGGTTTCACGAAGCGCATGTTGGCGACCGTCGCGTCGATCTGCTCGCCGGCGAGCAGCGCGTTGGTGAGCAGGCTGCCGAAGGCGAGGAGGGCGACCTTCGTGCCCTGGCGGCGGATTTCACCCTTGCCCACGGGCAGCTCGGCCATCGCCGGGGCCGGGCTGACGTTCATGCCGCTGCCGCGCGGGTAGCGGACCGCGGCGGGGCCGTTGTGGCGGTAGGCGGTGTACAGCATCTGCCGGCATTCGTTCTCGTCCGCGGGCGTCATCACGACCATGTTCGGGATGCACGCGAGGTAGGACAGGTCGAATGCGCCGTGGTGCGTGGCGCCGTCGGCACCGACGAGGCCGGCACGGTCGATCGCGAAGACGACCGGCAGGTTCTGCAGCGCGACGTCGTGGATGAGCTGGTCGTAGGCGCGCTGCAGGAAGGTCGAATAGATCGCCACCACCGGCTTGAAGCCGTCGCAGGCGAGGCCGGCGGCGAAGGTCACGGCATGCTGCTCGGCGATGCCGACGTCGTGGTAGCGCTCCGGGAACTCCTTCGCGAAGCGCACCATGCCGGAGCCTTCGCGCATTGCCGGGGTGATGCCGACGACCTTGTCGTCGCGCGTGGCGATGTCGCACAGCCAGTCGCCGAACACCTGGGTGTAGGTGAGCTTGCCGCTGCCCTTGCCGCTCTGGATCCCCGCGCGGTGGTCGAAGCTCGACACGCCGTGGTAGAGGATGGGATCGACTTCTGCGAGCTTGTAGCCCTGGCCCTTGCGCGTGATCACGTGCAGGAACTGCGGGCCCGTGAGGCGCTTGAGGTTCTGCAGCGTGGGGATCAGCGCGTCGATGTCGTGGCCGTCGATCGGGCCGTAGTAATGGAAGCCGAATTCCTCGAACAGCGTGCCCGGCGTGATCAGTCCCTTCACGTGCTCCTCGACCTTGCGCGCGAAGTCGAGCATCGGCGGCGCCACGCCGAGGACCTTCTCGCCGGCGCGGCGCGCTGCGTTGTAGGTGCTGCCCGAGAGCATGCGTGCGAGGATCTTGGTCAGCGCCCCGACCGGGGGCGAGATCGACATCTCGTTGTCGTTGAGGATCACCAGCAGGTTGATGTCGCTGGTGTCGCCGGCGTTGTTGAGCGCCTCGAAAGCCATGCCGGCGGACATCGCGCCGTCGCCGATGATGGCGATCGAGCGCTGTTCGGTGTCGCCGCGGTCGCGCGCGGCGACGGCCATGCCGAGCGCGGCGGAGATCGACGTCGAGGAGTGCGCGGTGCCGAAGGTGTCGTATGCGCTTTCGCAGCGCCGCGGGAAGCCCGAGATGCCGCCGAAGCGGCGCAGGCCGCTCATCGCGTCGCGGCGTCCGGTGAGGATCTTGTGTGCGTAGGTCTGGTGGCCGACGTCCCAGACGATGCGGTCGTCGGGGGTGTTGAAGATGTAGTGCAGGGCGATCGTGAGCTCGACGGTGCCCAGGTTCGACGACAGGTGCCCGCCCGTCTTCGAGACGGACTCGATCAGGAAGGCGCGCAGTTCGGTGGCAAGGGCGTGCAGTTCGCGCCGGTCGAAGCGGCGCAGGTCGGACGGGGAATCGATGCGGTGCAGCAGGGGGTACTGGGGCATGTTGTTGTCCGGCACGGCGGAATTCAGAATCGGCGGTGGACGATGAAGTTCGCCAGCTCGTCCAGTCTGGCGGCCGCGGCGCCGAAGGATGCGATGGCGGCGCGGGCGTCGGCGAGCAGTACATCGGCCAGCGCGCGCGCTTCGGACAGGCCGAGCAGCGTGACGTAGGTCGGCTTGTTGTGGTCGGCGTCCTTGCCCGCGGTCTTGCCGAGGGTGGCGGTGTCGGCCTGGGCGTCGAGGATGTCGTCGACGACCTGGAACAGCAGCCCGACGAGCTTGCCGTAGCGGTCGAGCTGCGCGAGTGCTTCCGGCGCGAGCGGCGCGCCGCACTGCGCGCCGAGCAGCACCGACGCCCGGATCAGCGCCCCGGTCTTGTGGATGTGCATGAACTCGAGCTCTTCGCGCGTGAGCTGCTTGCCCACGGCGTCGAGATCGATGGCCTGCCCGCCGGCCATGCCGCGCGAACCGGAGGCGCGTCCGAGGAGGACCACCATTTCCAGCTGCACGGCGGGGTCGTCATTCACCGTCCCTTCGGCCATCGCCTGGAAGGCGAGCGCCTGCAGCGCATCGCCGACGAGCAGCGCGGTCGCTTCGTCGTATTCGACGTGCACCGTCGGCTTGCCGCGGCGCAGGACGTCGTCGTCCATGCAGGGCAGGTCGTCATGGACGAGGGAATAGGCGTGGATCAGCTCCACCGCACAGGCGGCGCGGTCGAGGCGTTCGGGCGCGGCGCCAGCGAGTTCCCCGGCGGCATGGACGAGCAGCGGCCGGACGCGCTTGCCGCCGCCCAGGACGGCGTAGCGCATGGCCTCGTGGAGGCGCTGCGGCGCGATGGAGGCGTCGGGAAGGATCGCGGCGAGGGCGGCTTCGCTGCGGCTCTGGATGTCTTCCATCCAGGCTGCGAAATGATTCTGGCTCACTCCGGGCTCCTCATGTCTTCGCCCGTGCCGAGCGGCGCGAGCCCCCCGTCTTCGAGCTGCAGTACCCGCTGTTCGGCCGCCTGCAGGGTTTCCTGGCAGAACTTCAGCAGGCCGGCACCGCGCTGGTAATGTTCCAGCGCCTGTTCGAGCGTGATGCTGCCGGTTTCCATTTCCTGCACGATCGATTCGAGTTCGGCGATGGCCGATTCGAAGGATTTCGGCGAGTTTGCCGTCTTTGCCATGACTCGAGGGCGGGCCGATAAAAGGGAGAAAAGTAACCGATCGCGCTACTGGCGGTCAAATTACTTCTCGCATAGAATGCCCTGCTGATTTTTCCGAATTTCTTGACTTTACATGGGAGGTTCGGGGGTGTCCGACCTTGCATCCAAGGCCAAATTGTCCCCGGCGGCGCCTCAGTTGCCGGTGTCGGCGTATTTCGACGAGCAACTCTTCGAGCTCGAGAAACGCCTCCTGTTCCAGGCCGGACCGGGTTATGTCGGGCATGAGCTGATGGTGCCGGAAGCCGGCAGCTATCGCTCGCTCGAATGGCTCGATCATTCCAAGCTTCTGTTTCGCAGTGGTGACGGCGTGCATCGGTTGTCGAACATCTGCCGCCATCGCCAGGCGATCATGCTCGAAGGCTCGGGCAAGACCGAGCGCATCGTGTGCCCGATCCACCGCTGGACGTACGACCAGAAGGGCGAGCTGCTCGGGGCGCCGCATTTCCCCGAGAACCCCTGCCTCAACCTGAAGCGCGACGCGCTGGAGAACTGGAACGGCCTGCTGTTTGCCGGTCCGCGCTCGGCGGCGGCCGACCTGGCCGGCATGGACGTGGCAGGGCAGTTCGACTTCTCCGGCTACAAGCTCGATCGCGTCGAGATCCACGAGTGCAAGTACAACTGGAAGACCTTCATCGAGGTCTATCTCGAGGATTACCACGTCGTGCCCTTCCACCCGGGACTCGGCAGCTTCGTGACCTGCGACGACCTCACCTGGCAGTTCGGCGACTGGTACTCGGTGCAGCGCGTGGGCATCACCTCGCTGGCCAAGCCGGGTTCGCCGACCTACCAGAAGTGGCACCAGGCGGTGCTCGACTACTATGGCGACAAGCGGCCGGCGCAGGGGGCGATCTGGCTCACTTACTATCCCAACGTGATGGTGGAGTGGTATCCGCACGTGCTGGTCGTCAGCACGCTGATTCCGCAGGACGTGAACCGCACGACCAACGTGGTCGAGTTCTACTACCCGGAGGACATCGTCGAGTTCGAGCGTGAGTTCGTCGAGGCCGAGCAGGCCGCCTACATGGAAACGGCGGTCGAGGACGACGTGATCGGCGAGCGCATGGATCGCGGCCGCTGGGCGCTGCTGCAGGAAGGGCGCCACGAGGTCGGTCCCTACCAGTCGCCCTACGAGGACGGGATGCAGCACTTCCACGAGTTCTATCGCCGTGTCATGCGGGAGCATCTGCGCGGTTGAACCGCGGATGAACCCGCCGGCATGCATGGTCAGGCGTCGGCCTGCAGTTCCCTGGGCAGCGGGAAGGTGACGCGTTCGGGAACGCCGTCGAGGGTGCGCACCGAGCCGCCGCCGAGCGATTTGAGGCGCGCGATCACGGCGTCGACCAGGACTTCGGGCGCCGAGGCTCCCGCGGTCACGCCGATGCGCTTCCTGCCCTCGAGCCAGGTCGGGTCGATCCCCTCGGCGTTGTCGATGAGGTGGGCCGGCACGCCCAGCAGTTCGGCCACTTCCCGCAGGCGGTTGGAGTTGGAGCTGTTGCGCGAGCCGACGACGAAGACGATGTCGACGCGCGGCGCCATGAACTTCACGGCGTCCTGGCGGTTCTGCGTCGCGTAGCAGATGTCGTCCTTCTTCGGGCCGACGATGGCCGGGAAGCGCGCGCGCAGGGCGGCGACGAGCGCCGCAGCGTCGTCGACCGAGAGGGTGGTCTGCGTGACGTAGGCGAGCTTGTCCGGGTCGGCGACCCGCAGCGTCGCGACATCCTCGACCTTCTCGACGAGATGGATGCCGTCCTTGACCTGGCCCATCGTGCCTTCGACTTCGGGGTGGCCCTTGTGCCCGATCATGACGATCTCGCGGCCCTGGTCGCGCATGCGGGCGACCTCGATGTGCACCTTGGTCACGAGCGGGCAGGTGGCGTCGAACACGCGCAGGCCGCGCTTCTCGGCCTCCGCGCGCACCGTCTGCGGTACGCCGTGGGCGCTGAAGATCACGGTGTTGCCGGGCGGGACTTCGTCGAGCTCCTCGACGAACACCGCGCCCTTGGCGCGCAGGCCGTCGACGACGAACTTGTTGTGCACGACTTCGTGGCGCACGTAGATCGGCGCGCCGAAGCGTTCGAGCGCGCGCTCGACGATCTCGATCGCCCGTTCCACGCCGGCGCAGAAGCCGCGCGGGTTGGCGAGCAGGATTTCAGGGTCGTTCATGGTGGTCTCTGTATCGGGATCGGGGCGCGGCGTCGTGGCTCAGAGGACGCCGATGATGTCCACCTCGAAGCGGATGGTCTTGCCGGCGAGCGGATGGTTGAAGTCGACGATCGCGCGGACGTCGTCGATCTCGCGCACGAGGCCCGAGTAGCGGTTGCCGTCGGGAGCGCCGAACTCCATGATCGTCATCGGCTCGATCTCCTGATCAGGCATGTGCTCGCGCTTCACGTGCTCGACGAGCTCCGGATTGTAGGGGCCGAACGCCTGTTCCGGCGCGAGCGTGAAGAGCTGGCGGGTGCCGACTTCGAGGCCTTCGAGCACGCGCTCGAGACTCGGCAGGAGGTCGCCGCAGCCCAGTTGCAGCGTTGCCGGCGTGCCCTCGAAGGTGCTGATGAGCGGCTGGCCGTTTTCCAGTGCGATACGGTAGTGCAGCGTTACGAGGCTGTTCGGTTGGACGGTCTGCGTCACGAGGGGTTCTCCGGAGTGGTGTTGCGGGCGTTGCGCGGGGCGCGGAACTGCGCCCACAGCATCAGGGCGACGCCGACGGTGATCGCCGAGTCTGCAAGGTTGAAGGCCGGCCAGCCGTAGCGGCCGGCGTGGAAGTAGAGGAAGTCGACGACGGCGCCATGCACGACGCGGTCGATCACGTTGCCCAGCGCGCCGCCGATGAGCAGGCTGAACGCGAGTGGCAGCAGGGTTTCCCGCTGGTGCTGGCGCAGCAGCGCCAGCAGCCAGCCGCTGACGCCGAGCGCGAGGACGACGAAGAACCAGCGCTGCCAGCCCGAGTGTTCGGCAAGGAAGCTGAACGCGGCGCCCGGATTGTAGACCAGCACGAGCTGGAAGAAGCCCGTGACCGGAATGTCTTCGCCGAAGTCGAGGTTAGCCAGCACGAGCCATTTCGTCAGCTGATCGAGGCCGATCACCAGCGCCGCGAGTTCGAGCCAGCCGAAGAAGCGGCGCGTCAGCGGGACGCTGGCGCGCGCCGCGGGCGAGGCTGCGGTCGAATCACGCATGGGCGCGCGTTTCCCCCGGGCCGGTCAGGTTGTCGTGGCAGCGCCCGCACAGTTCCGGGTGGTCGGCGTGGCTGCCGACGTCCTCGCGGAAGTGCCAGCAGCGCCCGCACTTCGCGTGCGACGACGGCGCGGCGGCGATGCCTTCGGCCGTCTCGTCGGCAACGCGGACGAGTTCGGCGCGCGAGGTGATCAGCACGAAGCGCAGGTCCTCGCCGAGGCTCGCGAGCGCATCGTAACGCGCACCGCTCGCGCGGACCGTCACTTCGGCTTGCAGCGAGGCGCCGATCTTCCCTTCGGTGCGCAGGCCTTCGAGCACCTTCTGCACCTGGGCGCGCGACTCGCGGATCAGCTCCCAGCGCGCGGTGTTCTCGGCCCCGCTGGCGGCTTCCGGCAAGGTGTGCCAAGTGTGCAGCATCACGCTGTCTTCGGCGTCTCCGCCGACGATCTGCCAGATTTCCTCGGCGGTGAAGCTCAGGATCGGCGCCATCATGCGCGTGATCGCCTGCGTGATGTGCCACAGCGCGGTCTGCGCGGCGCGGCGGGCGGGCGAGTCGACCTGCGTCGTGTACAGGCGGTCCTTGAGGATGTCGAGGTAGAAGGCGCCGAGGTCCTCGGCGGCGAAGTTCTGCAGCGCCTGCACGATCTTGTGGAACTCGTAGCGCGCGTAGTCGCCCGTGACCTGCTCCTGCAGGCGGCGCGTGAGTTCCAGCGCGTAGCGGTCGATGTCGAGCCACTCGCCGACCGGCACGCCGTGCTTCTCGATGTTGAAGTCGGCGGTGTTGGCGAGCAGGAAGCGCAGCGTGTTGCGGAGGCGCCGGTAGACTTCGACGACGCGGTCGAGGATCTCCTTGGAGATCGTCAGCTCGCCCGAGTAGTCGGTCGCGGCCACCCACAGGCGCAGGATCTCGGCACCGAGCTTGTCGGAGACTTCCTGCGGGGCGACGACGTTGCCCTTGGACTTCGACATCTTCTTGCCCTGGCCGTCGACGACGAAGCCGTGGGTCAGCAGGCCGTCGTAGGGGGCGCGGCCGTCGAGCGCGCAGCCGGTGAGCAGCGAGGAATGGAACCAGCCGCGGTGCTGGTCCGAGCCTTCGAGGTAGAGGTCGGCCGGCCAACGGCCGTCGGCGGCGTGCGAGCCGCGCAGCACGGTCCAGTGCGTGGTGCCGGAGTCGAACCACACGTCGAGGGTGTCGCGCATCTTGTCGTATTGCGCGGCGTCGGCGCCGAGGAGTTCGGCCGCGTCGAGCTTGAACCAGGCGTCGATGCCTTCCTGTTCGACGCGCTTGGCGACTTCCTCGATGAGTTCGAGGCTCTTCGGATGCGGTTCGCCGCTTTCCTTGTCGAGGAAGAGCGGGAGCGGCACGCCCCAGTTGCGCTGGCGCGACACGCACCAGTCGGGACGGTTGGCGATCATCGAGTGCAGGCGCGCTTTGCCCCAGGAGGGGAAGAACTGAGTCTCGTCGACGGCTTTGAGCGCGAGCTCGCGCAGCGTCGGTGCGCCGGCCTCGATGGCTTCGCGGCCGGGCAGGCGGTCCATGCCGACGAACCATTGCGTCGTCGCGCGGTAGATCACCGGCGTCTTGTGGCGCCAGCAGTGCATGTAGCTGTGGGTGATGTTGCCGGAGGCGAACAGGCTGCCCACTTCGGCGAGCTTCTCGACGATCTTCGGGTTGGCGTCCCACACCGACAGGCCGCCGAAGAAGGGCAGGCTTTCGTGGAACACGCCGTCGCCCTGCACCGGGTTCAGGATCTCCTCGTTGCGCATGCCGTAGCGGATGCACGACTGGAAGTCGTCCAGGCCATAGGCGGGCGCGCTATGGACGATGCCGGTACCGGCGTCGGCAGCGACGTAGTCGCCGAGAAAAACCGGCGAGACGCGGTCGTAGAAGGGGTGACGGAACTGGATGCGGTCGAGCGCGACGCCACGCGCGGCGGCGAGCACGCGGCCTTCGAGCTGGTAGCGTTCGAGGGCGGAGGCGCGCAGTTCGGCGGCGAGGATCACGAGGCCCCTGGGGGTCTCGACCAGTTCGTACATCAGCTCGGGATGGACGTTGAGCGCCTGGTTGGACGGGATCGTCCACGGGGTCGTGGTCCAGATCACGATGTAGACGGGCTGCTGCGGCAGCGCGTCGAGGCCGAAGGCGTGCGCGAGCTTCGACCGGTCGGCGTCGGCGAGCAGGAAGCCGACGTCGATCGCGGGCGACTTCTTGTCCTGGTACTCGACTTCCGCTTCGGCAAGCGCCGAGCCGCAGTCGAAGCACCAGTTCACCGGCTTGAGGCCCTTGAAGAGGAAGCCCTTGCGGTACATCTCGCCGAGCGCGCGGATCTCGTCGGCCTCGTTCGAGAACTGCATCGTGCGGTAGGGGTGGTCCCAGTCGCCGAGCACGCCGAGGCGGATGAAGTCCTTCTTCTGGCGCTCGATCTGCTCGCCGGCGTATTCGCGGCACAGTTCGCGCGCGCGGTCGGCGGGCAGGTGCTTGCCGTGCTGCTTCTCGATCTGGTGCTCGATCGGCAGGCCGTGGCAGTCCCAGCCCGGCACGTAGGGTGCATCGAACCCCGCCATGGTCTTCGAGCGGACGATGATGTCCTTGAGGATCTTGTTGACCGCGTGACCGATGTGGATGTCGCCGTTGGCGTACGGGGGGCCGTCGTGCAGGATGAACTTGGGGCGCCCCGCTGCGGCCTTGCGGATCTTCTGGTAGAGCTTCTTCTGCTGCCAGGCGGCGATCCAGCCCGGCTCCCGCTTGGCGAGGTCGCCGCGCATCGGGAAAGGGGTGTCGGGCAGGTTCAGGGTCTTGCGGTAGTCAGCCATGTTGGGTTCCGGCGTCAGGGCGATCAGGAACGATCGGGGACAATGGGATTGGCGGCGAACCAGGCGCGGGCGTCGGCCGCGTCCCGGGCGATCCGGGCCTTGAGGGCGTCGAGCGAGGGAAACTTCATCTCGTCGCGCAGCTTCCTGAGGAAATGCACGCGCAGGTGGATGTCGTAGCAGTCGCGGTTCCAGTCGAAGAGATTCACCTCGAGCGTGGGACGCCCGGCGCTGGTGACGGAGGGGCGCACGCCGATGTTGGCGACGCCAGCGACGGGGGTGTCGCCGAGGCCTTCGACGCTCACCGCAAACACCCCGGACAGTGCGGGGCGGCGGTGCTTCATCTGGATGTTGGCGGTCGGAAAACCGAGCTTGCGGCCGATCTGGTTGCCGCGGACCACGCGCCCGGCGATGCTGTAGGGACGGCCGAGCAGGCGCGCGGCGTGGTCGAGGTCGCCGTCGGCGAGGGCTTCGCGCACGGCCGAGCTCGAGGCGCGTTCGCCGGCGACGTCGAGCGTGCGCATCGACTCGACGGCGAAGCCCTGGCGGGCGCCGCGCGCCTGAAGCAGCGCGAAATCGCCCAGGCGGCGGGCGCCGAAGCGGAAATCGTCACCGATGATCAGGTGGCGCACACCAAGGCCGCGCACGAGGATGTCGTCGATGAACTGGTCGGCCGTCAGGGCCGCGAAGCGGGCGTCGAAACGACACACGTGGATGCGGTCGACGCCGGCCGCGGCGAGCAGCAGCAGCTTTTCGCGCAGCGAGGCGAGGCGGGCCGGGGCGTCGGCAGGAGCGAAGTATTCGCGCGGATGAGGCTCGAACGTCATCACCACCGCGGGCAGCGACTTTGCGCGCGCAGTGTCGATGAGCATCTGGAGCAGCGCCTGGTGGCCGCGATGCACACCGTCGAAGTTGCCGATGGTGAGCACCGAAGGTTGTGCGGCGTGCTCGGGAATCCCGCGAAAAACCTGCATAACCGCCTGAAAAAGCCGTAATTATAACGACAACGCGCCCGCTCTGGCGATGCAGGCACGCCGCTCCGATCGGAGCTGTCGCAGGAACGACCGGGCGGACCTGCGTGCAGGAAGGTCGGGGGACGACGGATCCGGGAATCAGTCCAGCTTCGCGACCTTGGTGCGGCCGAGTGGTGGGTTGTCGCGGAAATAGCGCCGCAGGCCCTTCAGGATCGCGTTGGCCATCTTGTCCTGGTAGGCGTCGTCGTTGAGGCGCTGCTCTTCCTCGGGGTTGCTGATGAAGGCCGTCTCGACGAGGATGGACGGGATATCCGGGGCCTTCAACACCGCGAAGCCGGCCTGTTCGACCTGGCCCTTGTGCAGGGTATTGATGTCGCCCAGTTCGGTGAGCACGGCCTTGCCGAGCTTGACGCTGTCGTTGATGGTCGCGGTCTGCGACAGGTCGAGCAGCGTGCGGGCGAGGTGTCCGTCCTGCTTGGCGAGATTCACGCCGCCGATGAGGTCGGCGTCGTTCTCCTTCTGCGCGAGCCAGCGTGCGGCCGAGCTCGACGCGCCACTTTCGGATAGCACGAACACCGAGCTGCCGCGCGCGTCGGGGCGCACGAAGGCGTCCGCGTGGATCGACACGAAGAGGTCCGACTGCACGCGCCGCGCGCGCGTCACGCGCTGTCCCAGCGGCACGAAGTAGTCGCCGTCGCGCGTGAGTACCGCACGCATGTTCGGCTCGGCGTCGATCTTCTGTTTCAGGCGGTGCGCGATCGACAACGTGACGTGTTTTTCGAAGCTGCCGCGCGACCCCACCGCGCCCGGGTCTTCGCCACCGTGGCCGGGGTCGAGCACGATGGTGACGAGGCGGTTCGCCGCCGGCTGCGTGGAGCGCCGGCTGTTCGGCGGTGTCCGGTCGACGGTTTCGGGGCGCGCGATCTGCGCGGGGACATCGCCGGAAGTCCGCGCATCGGTCGTCTGCCCCACCGCGGCGTCCATCGGCGTGGATTTCTCGATCAGGGCGAGGAGCGGATCGACAGGGGTCGTGGGGTACAGGTCGAGCACGAGGCGGTGGCCGTAGTTGCCGACCGGTGCCAGTGCGAACACCTGCGGGTTGATCTCGCTCTTCAGTTCGATGACGAGGCGCACGACGCCGGGGCGGTTGCGGCCTGCGCGGATGAGCTTGATGTAGGGGTCCGAGTCGAGCACCTTGGACGGCAGCGACTGCAGCACGCTGTCGAATTCGACGCCTTCGAGGTCCACGACCAGACGGTGCGGATCGCCGACGAGGAGATACTTGTACTTGAGCTGCGAGTTGCCTTCGATCGTGAGGCGCGTGTATTCGGCTGCGGGCCACACGCGCACGGCGAGCAGGCTGGTCGCGGCCATGCCGACGGGGCTGACGAGCAGCGCGAGCGTCGCGCCGGCGAGCTTCAGCAGGTCGCGCCGGGTCACGCCGGGAGCAGCGTTCATGAGGGGTTCCGGTTCAGCTCCGAATCCAGTTTGCTTGTGCATGTCCGTCCTGCCTCCGTCAGTGCCAGCGCTTCCAGGCGCCGGCCCGATCCGGATACGGTGAGGCGAATTTCGACGTCCGGGGCGGCAATGTAAGGCGCTGCCTTGTCCGGCCATTCGACCAGGCATGCCCCTTTTCCGTCGAAATATTCGTCCAGCCCTGCTTCCAGATATTCTTCTGGAACTGCGAAACGATAAAAATCAAAGTGATATAAGTGTAATCTAGAAACAAGATAAGGTTCAATCAAGGTGTACGTCGGACTTTTCACTTTTCCCGCGTGACCAAGTGCCCGCAGGGCGCCGCGCACGAGGGTGGTCTTGCCCGCGCCGAGGTCGCCGCGCAGGTAGATGACGAGGCCGGCGCGAAGGGCGGCTGCGAGCGCCGCGCCGGCCAGTTCGGTGTCGCGCTCGTCGTCGAGGTGCGCCGCAAGGGGGCTGCTATCATCTGCCCGGTGAAGAACGTGAATCATGCTGAAGTCTCTGCGGATGCCGCATCCGACGCGCCGCTGAGCGCACTCGTCGGGCGGATGAAAGTGTGGGCCGGGGAGCTCGGGTTCGCCGATCTGGCCGTGTCCGGCGTCGATCTGTCGTCTGCCGAAGCGGGACTGGAAGCCTGGCTGGCGAGCGGATTTCACGGCGAGATGGATTATATGGCGCGTCACGGCATGATGCGGGCGCGCCCTGCGGAACTGGTGCCCGGCACGCTGCGCGTCGTCAGCGTGCGCATGAACTACTGGCCGCAGGCGGCAGATGCGCAGGCCGCGCTCGCGGATGGCGCGCGGGCCTACGTTTCGCGCTACGCGCTGGGGCGCGACTACCACAGGCTGGTGCGCAACCGTCTGCAGAAGCTGGCGGAGCGGATTGCGGCCGAAGTGCCGCACGGCTATCGCGTGTTCACCGATTCGGCGCCGGTGCTCGAAGTCGAACTGGCGAGCCGGTCGGGGCTGGGCTGGCGCGGCAAGCACACCTTGCTGCTCAATCGCCGCGCCGGGTCGTACTACTTCCTCGGCGAGATCTTCACCGACCTGCCCCTGCCGGTGGACGCGCCCGAGGCGCCGCACTGCGGCAGCTGCCGCGCCTGTCTCGACGCGTGTCCGACGGGCGCGATCGTTGCGCCCTACCAGGTCGATGCGCGGCGCTGCATCTCCTACCTGACGATCGAGCTCAAGGGCGCGATCCCCGAGGAGCTGCGCCCGCTGATCGGCAATCGCATCTACGGCTGCGACGACTGCCAGCTCGCGTGTCCGTGGAACCGCTTCGCGCAGCTCGGCGCGGAGCCGGATTTCGCGCCGCGCCATCGGCTGGATGAGGCGAGCCTGGTCGAACTCTTCGCATGGAGCGAAAGCGAGTTCCAGGCGCGCATGGCGGGCAGTGCGATCTACCGCATCGGTTACGAGCGATGGCTGCGCAACCTCGCCGTCGCGCTGGGCAACGCGCCGGGCACGGCCGAGGTGATCGCGGCGCTGCAGGCGCGTGCCGGCGACCCGTCCGACCTGGTGCGCGAGCATGTCGGCTGGGCTCTGGCCCGGCACGGTCTACGGGGCGCGTGAGCTTGCGCTAGAATTCGTTTTTGTCCTGATCTGGTTGCTGCGTTGGACTATTCCCGACCCATAGGCGTCTTCGATTCGGGCATCGGCGGGCTCACCGTCGTGCGTGCCCTGATGGAGCGGTTGCCGCTCGAGCGCATCGTGTATTTCGGCGACACGGCGCGCGTGCCCTACGGGGTGAAGTCGGTCGCGACGATCGAGCACTTCACCGCACAGATCACCGAGTTCCTGCTGCAGCAGGACGTCAAGATGCTGATTGTCGCGTGCAACACGATCGCGGCGGTGGCGGCCGACGTGGTGCGGCGCCTGGCGCGGGACATCCCGGTGCTCGATGTGATCGAGGCGGGCGCGCATGCGGCGGTCGCCGAGTCGAAGGGGCACGGCATCGGCGTGATCGGCACGCCGACGACGGTCAACAGCAATGCCTACGCACGGCGCATCCACGCGCTGGATCCCGGCGTGCGCGTGTATTCGCAGGCCTGCCCGCTGTTCGTCCCCCTGGTTGAGGAGGGCTGGCTGGACCACCCGGTGACGCGGCTGACGGCGCAGGAGTACCTGAAGCCGGTGCTCGCCGAGGAGGTCGGCAGCCTCGTCCTCGGGTGCACGCATTACCCGCTGCTGAAGCCGCTGCTGCGCGATGTCGTCGGGCCGGGCGTGCGCCTGGTCGACTCTGCGCTCACGACCGCGGAGCGGGCGGCCGCGACGCTGCAGGAACTCGGCATCGCCAGCATGCATGCGGGGCCGGCGGCCTATCGCTTCGTCGTCACCGACGTGCCGCTGCGTTTCCAGACGATAGGCGAGCGCTTCCTCGGGCGTTCGCTCGGCGTGGTCGAAAAGGTCGAGTGGTAAGACGGCGGCGCCGTCAGCGCTCGGGACCGGTTGCGACCGGGCGTGCGGGGTCGGCGCACCATTCGCTCCACGAACCGGCATAGAGCCGCGAACCGGTGAGGCCGGCCGCCTCCATCGCGAGCAGGTTGTGGCAGGCGGTGACGCCCGAGCCGCACTGGTGGACGACGCGCCGCGCATCGCTGCCCTTCAGCAGCGCCCCGAACTCCTCGCGCAGCACCGAGGCCTGCTTGAAGTGCCCGCGCTTGTCGAGGTTGTCGCGGAAGAAGCGGTTGAGCGCGCCGGGAATGTGGCCGCCGACCGGGTCGAGCGTCTCGTTTTCGCCGCGGTAGCGATCCGGGCTGCGGGCGTCGATCAGGAGCATTTCGGGGTGGCGGAGGTGGTCGAGGACGTAGCCGGCGTCCACCACTTCCGGGCGGACCGTTATCCGGAAGTCGGCGGGGGTCGGCTTCGGCGACTCGGTGGTGAGCGCCTGTCCCGCTTCCAGCCAGGCGACCAGGCCGCCATCGAGGACCGCCACGCAGTGGTGCCCGAGCCAGCGCATCATCCACCACAGGCGCGCCGCGAACATGCCGCCTGCGTCGTCGTAGGCGACGACCTGGGTTTCATTGCCGACTCCGGCCGCAGCCAGGCGCCGGGCGAATCCTTCTGCATCGGGCAGCGGATGCCGGCCGTTCGTGCCGGTCAGGGCGCTCGAAAGATCTTCATCGAGGTGCAGGAAACGCGCGCCGGGAATGTGCGCGCGGGCGTAGGCCGCGCGCCCGAAATCGGGGTTCGCGAGGTCGTGGCGGCAGTCGAACACGACCCAGCCCGGATCGTGCAGGTGCTGGGCCAGCTCATGGGCGCCGATCAGCGTGCTGTAGGCAGCCGAACAGCTGGTCGCGGCACTGCTCACTGTGCGGGCTCCTCGGCTGCTTCGAGCCAGGTGCGCGCCTCGGCTTCGTCATCGAAGACGAGCACTTCCGCATCGACGAAGATCTGCGAGAGCCACGCGCTCCACGTCAGCCATTGGTCCTTCGTCAGGACGGCGATGCGGCGGAAGTCGTGCGAATGCTGGCGCGAGAAGCGGATCTCTTCCCACGCCACGTCGAGCGTGAAGCCGGCCATTTCGCGCAGGTCGAAAAGGAGACTCACCGGCCCCTCGAACTTGATCTTGTAATTGACCAGCTCCTCGAACTCCTTGTAGTCCGGGAGGGTGAATTCGCCGAAGACGGCAACCGCTACCAGATTGGGGCGATGGTCCGTGGTGATCATGACTGCCTCCGCATGGCGACTGGATGATGCGAACTACTATAGCCCCGGGCGGAAGCCGCTTCAATCATGGCTGCGGCCGCTCGCGGCGCCGGCCGGGAGCGGTTCGGCGGACGGCCGCGATGCGAGCGACACGGCCGCGCCGCTCGCGACGATCAGGACGACCGCGATCCACGCATCGAGCGGCAGGATCTCGTCCCACAGCAGTACGCCGAACAGGCTGGAAAAGATCACGGTGGTGTAGGCGAGGTTGGCGGCGACGATGGTCTTGCCGAAGCGGTAGGCGCGGGTCATCGCGAGCTGCGCCAGGGTGGCGAAGAGGCCCACGCCGAGCAGGATCGCGCCGCCGGAAAGGTCAATCGCCCGGATGTCGCCGGAGAGGGCCCAGGGGAGGCCCAGCAGCGCCGTGATCGCCGAAAACCACAGCACCGTGCGTGCCTCGGGCTCGCCGGCGCGGCCGAGCTCGCGCACGTTGATGTAGGCGAGGCTCGCGACGAGGCCGGAGCCGAGGCCGGCGCAAGCGCCGAGCCATTGCTCGGCCTGCAGCGTGGGCTTGAGCAGCAGGACGACGCCGAGGAAGCCGAGAGCGACCGACGCGATCGCGGCGCCGCGCAGGCGCTCGCGGAACCAGAACGCGAGGAGCAGCGCGACGAAGATCGGCGACGTGTAGTTGAGCGTGACCGCGGTGGCCAGCGGCAGGGCGCTGATCGCGTAGAAATAGCAGACGAGCGAGGCACAGCCCGCCAGGGCGCGCGTGACCTGCAGGCGCCAGCGGGGCGTGCCGAGCGCTACGCCTTGCAGGCGCGCGATGACGGCGACGACGAGCACGCCGACGAAGCCGCGGTAGAAGACGAGTTCCCCGGTGGAGAAGGTGCCGGCGCCGAGCTTGACGCATACGCCCATGCAGGCGAAGAGGAGGCTGGCGACGATCATCCACAGGGATTGCATGGCGATTTGCTGCGGTGCAACGAAAGGCGCCATTGAACCACATGCCGGCCGGTCGCGCGAGGGCCGGGAGGATGGTCATGCGCCGGGCGTCGCGGTAGGCTTGCGTCATCGCGAGCCTTTTGCGGGGGTGGCATGAGCTGGCTGCTGGCGCTGGATCAGGGGACGACGAGTTCGCGGGCGATGGTGTTCGACGCGGGCGGGCGCGTGTGCGGAACGGCGCAGAAGGCCTTCGCGCAGCATTTTCCGCAGCCGGGCTGGGTCGAGCACGATCCCGACGAGATCCTCGCGACACAGCTGGATTGTGCGCGGGCCGCCCTGGGCGATGCGGGGATCGATGCAGAGGCGCTGGCCGGTATCGGCATCACGAACCAGCGCGAAACGACGATCCTGTGGGAACGGGCGAGCGGCCGGGCGCTCGCGCCGGCGATCGTGTGGCAGGACCGCCGCACCGCCGCCAACTGCGACCGCCTGCGCGCGGCCGGCCATGCCGAGCTGATCCGCGCGCGAACGGGGCTGGAACTGGATGCCTACTTTTCCGCGACCAAGCTCGCGTGGCTGCTGGACCAGGTGCCCGGGGCGCGAGCGCGGGCCCGGGCGGGGGAGCTGGCGTTCGGCACGGTGGATAGCTGGCTCGTCTGGCACCTCAGCGGTGGCGCATTGCACGTCACCGATCCGGGCAACGCCGCCCGCACGATGCTGTTCAACATCCACGCCTGCGACTGGGACGACGAGCTGCTCGCGCTGTTCGACATCCCGCGCGCGCTGCTGCCGCACATCGTCGACAGCAGCGGTGTATGCGGCAAGACGTGTGTCGACATCCTCGGCGCCGCGGTGCCGATCGCCGGCATCGCGGGTGACCAGCAGGCGGCGACCTTCGGCCAGGCCTGCTTCACCCCCGGAATGGCGAAGAACACCTACGGGACCGGCTGCTTCCTGCTGATGAACACGGGCGACGAGGCCGTCGTTTCGGCGAATCGCCTGCTCACGACGGTCGGGTGGCGGGCCGCGGGGCGGACGCGCTACGCGCTCGAAGGCAGCATCTTCATGGGCGGGGCGATCGTGCAGTGGCTGCGCGACGGCCTGGGGCTGATCCGGCGCTCGCCGGACATCGAGCCGCTCGCCGCGAGCGTGCCGGACAGCGGCGGCGTCGTGCTGGTGCCGGCGTTCACGGGCCTGGGCGCACCGTACTGGGACGCCTACGCGCGCGGCGCCCTGTTCGGGCTGACGCGCGGCACCGCGGCCGGGCACATCGCGCGCGCGGCGCTGGAAGCGATCGCGTTGCAGACGGTGGACCTCGTCGCGGCGATGGATCGCGACGGCGCCGGACCGCTGACCGAGTTGCGCGTCGATGGCGGCGCGGCGGCGAACGACCTCCTGATGCAGTTGCAGGCAGACCTGCTCGGCGTGCCGGTCGTGCGCCCGCAGATGCTGGAGACGACGGCGCTCGGCGCGGCGTATCTGGCCGGACTGGGCGTCGGTGTGTGGTCGGGGCAGGACGAGCTTGCCGCGCTCTGGCGTGCCGAGCGACGTTTCGAACCGACGATGGACGCCGACCGGCGCGAAGCCCTGGTCGCGCGCTGGCACCGGGGCGTCGAACGCTCCCGCGCCTGGGCCGACGCATGAGCGTGGCTGGCGGTCGGGGTCCTGAGGTCGTGCTGGACCGGGCGGCGCTGCTCGCGCGCCTGAGGGAGACCGAATCCTGGGACATGTTGGTGATCGGCGGTGGGGCGACGGGACTGGGCTGTGCCGTCGATGCGAGCGCGCGCGGGCACCGCACGCTGCTGCTCGAAGCGCATGATTTCGCGAAAGGCACCAGCTCGCGCGCGACCAAGCTGATCCACGGCGGCGTGCGCTACCTGGCGCAGGGCAAGCTGCCGCTGGTGCATGAGGCGCTCGCCGAGCGGTCGCGCCTGCTAGCGAATGCGCCGCATCTCGTGCACAGGCTGCGTTTCGTCGTGCCCGCCTATCGCTGGCTGGACATCCCCAAGTTCGGCGCCGGGCTTGCCGTCTATGACCTGCTGTCGGGCGTGCAAGGCATCGGTCGCAGCCGCGTCCTCGACCCGGCGAACACGCTCGTCGCCTTGCCGACGCTCAATCCCGCCGGCCTGCGCGGCGGCATCGCGTACTGGGACGCGCAGTTCGACGACGCCCGGCTCGCCGTCGCCCTGATGCGCACGCATTTCGACCACGGCGGACTGGCGCTGAACTACCTGCCGGTCGATGGACTGATCGTGGAGGACGGGCACGTGCGCGGTGTGCTCGCCCATGATGTGGAAACCGGGGAGTCCTTCCGTCTTCGCGCGCGCGTCGTCATCAATGCGACCGGCGTGTGGGCGGATGCGATCCGCCGCGCGGAGCTGCCGGACGCTCGCCCCCTGCTCAAGCCCAGCCAGGGCGTGCACATCGTCGTGGATGCGGGCTTCCTGCCCGGGCGCGACGCCCTGCTGGTGCCCGAAACCGCCGACGGCCGCGTGCTGTTCGTGATTCCCTGGCAGGGCCGCGTGCTGATCGGCACCACCGATTCGCCACGGCAGGATCTCCCGCTCGAACCGGCGCCGCTCGCCGGGGAGATCGACTTCATTCTGGCCGCGGTCGCACCGTATCTCGTGCGCCCGCCCGCGCGCGCGGACATCCGCAGCGTCTTCGTCGGTCTGCGTCCGTTGATCGGCGCGGGCGACAGTGCCGCTACGCGCAGCCTGTCGCGCGAGCACTGCATCGAGGTGTCGCCGGGCGGCCTCGTCACGATCACGGGCGGAAAATGGACCACCTACCGGCGCATGGCCGAGGAGACCCTCGATACGGCGCAATCGGTGGCGGGACTGCCGCGGCACGCCTGCGTCACGGCAGGGCTGCGCCTGCACGGCGGGGAGGCGGGGGTGTCGTCCGATCCCTACGGCGCCGCACGCGCTGCCGTGGAGGCGTTGCCGGGGGCCGGACGCGCGGTGCACGCCGGCCTCGACCTGACCGAGGCCGAAGTCCGTTACGCCGCACGCTGCGAGCTCGCGCGCGGCGTCGAAGACGTGCTGGCGCGGCGCCACCGTGCGCTCTTCCTCGACGCGGCGGCTGCCGAAGCGGCGGCGCCGCGGGTGGCCGCGGTGCTGGCCGAGGAGTTGGGGCGGGACGCGGCCTGGTGCGATGCCGAGGTGGAGCGCTTCCGCACGCTCGCCCGACACTATGCGCGGCCCCGCGAACAATGACGGCGGGGGCGCGCCTCTCGCGCGCCCCGATGTGCTTGCCGGCCTCGCGCGGTTCAGTGCTCCGGTCCGGCGCTGATGCGCTCGGCCGAATAGACCGTCGCGTTGGCCACGGTCCGGGCGAATCGCCGCGTGCTGCTCTCGACCTGCGTGAGGAGGTGCTGCAGCGCGCTGGCTGGCGGAGGTTCGAGGCGGATGCGGGAATCTCGGTCGGCCTCGATGACCATCTGGCCGTCGCCCGGAACCCTGAAGTGTTCGCCCACGGCGAGCCATTTGTCTTGTGAGTAACCCTCAAGTGTCAGCCAGACGTCACCACTCTCCAGGGTGACTGCCCAGCCACATGCGTTACTGATCGACAGGATTCCACCGGCTTGCAGACTCCAGTCAGAGCGCGCATATTTCGCTTCCATGATGCCTCCATGCGATCCATTGGCGGACGATGTCCGTGGGTCGCATTGTCCCGATATCCGGCATTCGTGAAAATCGATCTTTTCTGGCATACATGTGAGCAGACTTAACATATGGAA
The DNA here is from genome assembly GCF_003628555.1 of Azoarcus sp. DN11. NCBI lineage: Bacteria > Pseudomonadati > Pseudomonadota > Betaproteobacteria > Rhodocyclales > Zoogloeaceae > Azoarcus > Azoarcus sp. DN11. The sequence goes on from NZ_CP021731.1 coordinate 762,033, forward strand.
CGCCCCGGCAAACTTCCTCCGCTGCCCGCGCTGCGCGTCTTCGAGGCGGCAGCACGACTGTCCAGCGTCTCACGCGCGGCCGACGAACTGTTCGTTACGCATGGGGCGGTCAGCCATCAGATCCGCGCGCTCGAAGAGCATCTGGGCTTTCCGCTCTTCCACCGAAAGGGCCGGGCGGTGGTGCTGACGGCTGCGGGCGAGGAACTGCTGCAAGCCGCCAACGGCGCGCTGCGCCAGATCGCGGACACCGTGACGAGCCTCAAGCGGCGGGCGAACCCCAACCGGCTGTCAGTCAGCGTGATGCCGTCCTTCGCCAGCCGCTGGCTGACGCCGCGCATCGGCGCCTTCATCGATGCGCACCCCACCGCGGAGGTCATCATCACGGCGACGGGAGCGCGCGCCGATTTCAGCCGCGACGGGATGGATGTGAGCATCCGCTGGGGGCCGGGCGGCTATCCAGGCGTGCGCAGCGAACTGCTGATGGACGACGTGCTGTTCCCGGTCGTGAGCCCGAGCCTGTGTGCCGGGCATCCGTTGCGTACGCCGGCGGATCTCGCTGGCGTACCGCTGCTGCGGTCCGAAGGGGAGGACTGGGCGCCGTGGTTCCGCGCCGCCGGGCTCGACTGGCCGGAGCCGAGCAGCGGCCTGATGCTGTCGGATTCGGCGCTGGTGCTGCAGGCCGCGCTGGAAGGCCGGGGTGTCGCGCTCGCGCGGCGAAGTCTCGCGGCGTCGGCGCTGCGAGCAGGCAAGCTGGTGCGTCCGTTCGATATCCCGATCGAGACGCGCCATGCCCCCGAGGGGCTTGCGAACGACTTGCCGCCGGATCTGCCGTTTGCGCAGCGCCCGCTGTGGCGCTACTGGATCGTGCAACCGGAGCGGGGCGACACTCCGCTGCTCGCCGCTTTTCTCGACTGGCTGCGTGCCGAGGCGGCCGCCGACCTCGCGACGCCGCTCGACCCCGTGCCGATCGGGCGAGGCAGTTTCGCCACCCTGCGCTGATCCGGACGCTCAGTCCGTCGTCTGCCCGCCGGCAGCCATCGCGCGTGGCAGCGTGACGACCGCCTCCAGTCCGCCTTCCGGCCGGTTCGCGAGCCGCACCTCCCCGCCCTGTGCGCGCAACAGGTTGCGCGCGATGGCAAGGCCGAGGCCGGTGCCGCCGGTGTCGCGGCTGCGCGAGGACTCCACGCGGTAGAAGGGCTCGAAGACTTTCTCCAGTTCTTCCTGCGGCAATCCCGGGCCGTCGTCGGCGATGGCGATCTCGCAGGCGTCCGGCCGCGGCTGGAGCACGATGCGCACGCGCCGGCCGAACTTGTGCCCGTTCTCGATCAGGTTCCACAGCGCACGCCGCAGTCCGCCGAGCTGCCCGAGGCAGGGCGGGGCGCCATCGCCCGCGATGTCGACGTCCCAGCCCATGTCCTGGGCGTCGTCGCGTAAGGCCGCGACCAGGGCGTTGAGGTCTATCGTCTGCTTCGGCGCCGCGCCGTCCAGGCTGCGCGCGTAATCCAGCCCTTCCTTCGCGAGCGCCTGCATCGCATCGAGGTCGCTCTGGAACTTCGCGCGCAAGGCCTCGTCGTCGATGAGTTCCGCACGCAGGCGCAGGCGGGTGATCGGTGTCTGCAGGTCGTGCGAGATCGCCGCCAGGATGCGCGTGCGCTCGCTCACATGTTGCAGGATGCGCTCCTGCATGCGGTTGAAGGCGTGTGCCGCCTGCGCAGCTTCGGCGGGGCCGTTGATCTCCAGCGGCGCCCGGTTCGGGTCTTCGCCCAGCGCGTCGGCGGCCGCGGCGAGTCGCGTGATGGGGCGCGTCGCGATGCGCACGGCGAACCAGGTCAGCAGCGTCACGCCGACGAGCAGCGCCAGCAGCGAAGTCAGGAAGCTGCCGGGCGGGAACGGCGGCCGCATGCCGAACATCGGGCCGGGCATGCGGATGAGGAGCGGCGTCCCGTCGTCCAGGCTCAGGCTGACGAAGGCGTGCATGCGATGAGGATGCTCGTCGTCCTGCGTGTTGCGCGCGAGCACTTCGACACGATGCCCCGGGAGCGCGTCCCGCAATGCCGCCGCGAGCGGCGCCGAGGCCGTCGCCGCGGTCGCGTCGGGCGGTGGCGGTGCAAGGGCATAGCGCATGCGACGACGCCCGGCCGCATTGATCCAGTTCTCGCGCTCGTCGGCCGGCATGTGGTCCAGCACGTCGACGGCAGTCGCCACCTCGCGCACGACCCCCTCGAGCAGGACCTCGCGTGCGTAGCGGTCGCGCTCGCTGACGAACAGCGCGAAACTTACCGCGAGCACGACCACCATGCCGCCGAGCCAGATCAGCATCAGCCGTGCGAACAGCGTGCGGGCCCAGCCGAGCCTCATGGCTGCTCCGCGTCCGGCGTCACCGCGGATACGGCGCATGCAAGGACGTAGCCCTCGTTGCGCACGGTCTTGATGATTTCCGGCTCGCGCGCGTTGTCGCCCAGGCGCTGCCGCAACCGGCTCACCAGCAGGTCGATCGAACGGTCGAAGACATCCGCCTCGCGCCCCTGCGTCAGCTCCATCAACTGGTCGCGGTTGAGCACCCGCTGGGGATGCGCGAGGAAGACCGACAGCAGCCGGTACTCCGCGCCGGACAGCGGGACGACCGTGTCGTCGGTGCCGACGAGATGGCGTCCGACGGTATTCAGGCGCCAGTGCGCGAAACGCAGTTCGCTCGCGTGCTGCGCGGGGGCGGCCTCGAGGTTCGGCGGCAGGGCCCGCGCGCGGCGCAGGATCGCGCGGATGCGCGCAAGCAGCTCGCGCGGGACGAAAGGCTTCGGGAGATAGTCGTCCGCGCCCATCTCGAGCCCCAGGATGCGGTCCATGTCCTCGCCGCGCGCGGTCAGCATCAGCACCGGCGTATTCGCGTGCGGGCCGGCCGCGCGCAGGTTGCGGCACAGCGTCAGGCCATCCTCACCGGGCAGCATCAGGTCCAGCACGATCAGGTCGACCCGATGGCGATCGAGGGCCGCCTTCATCTCGCGCCCGTCGGCGGCTGTCGTGCAGCGCAGCCCCTGCTTCTCCAGGTAGTCGGCCAGCAGCGTGCGGATCTCGCGGTCGTCGTCGACGATGAGGATGTGGTCTGAGGCGTTCGTCATGATCTCGGCGTCGGTGCGACGGATTTGTGCGCGTGATCGAATCATACTGTCCGGCGGTGTGTGCTTTGTATCCCCGAGTATCGCCCGCACGCCGCGAAACACCACCATTCAAACCGGGCACGACCGGACAAACGGCGCATACATGGCGGTGCTCAAATGACTACGTCGCCCGGGCAGGGCGAATCCGACCATCACGTGGAGAACTGTCATGAAAATCTGGATCAGGAACTCGCTTGCCGCCGCGTTTGCGGCGACCCTTGGACTCGGTGCGTCCGTGGCGACTGCGGCACCGTGGGGCGACTGCGGCGGTGCGGGAGGCGGCATGCAGCGCATGCACCGGATGGACCCCGCCGCGATGTCCGAGCACATGAACCAGCGCCTCGCCGCGCTGCAGACCGCGCTCGCGCTCAAGCCCGATCAGGCGTTGGCGTGGGAGCAGTTCAAGGGGGTGATGCAGGAGAAAGGGCGCGCGATGTCCGAGCGCATGCAGGCGATGCGCACGCAGGAGCGTCCGAAAACTGCACTCGAACGCATGGAGCGCATGGAATCCTTCGCCAAGGAACGCCTGGCGTCGATGCAGGACGTGCACAAGGCTACCGAAGCCCTCTATGGCGGGCTCGATGCCACCCAGAAGAAGACTTTCGACGACCAATTCCCGATGTTCGGCCCGCGCGGCATGGCGCGCGGTGGAAAAGCGGGCGGCCGGATGGGGTCGGGACGGATGGGGCCCGGACCGGGAATGGCACCGGGCGGAGCGGGTACGAACTGAGCCAGTGCGAGCCCAATGAAAAAAGCCGCGCCTTGTGGGCGCGGCTTCCCGCTGCGGCGGGTCAGATGTCGACCCGCTTAGCCCCTTTTATCAGTGGAACTGCTCTTCTTCGGTCGAGCCGGTCAGCGCCTTGACCGAGGACGAACCGCCCTGGATCACGGTGGTCACGTCGTCGAAGTAGCCGGCGCCGACTTCCTGCTGGTGCGACACGAAGGTGTAGCCCTGCTCGCGAGCGGCGAATTCCGGTTGCTGGACCATCTCGACATAGTGCTTCATGCCTTCGCCGCGGGCATAGGCGTGCGCGAAGCGGAAGGTGTTGAACCAGTTGACGTGGATGCCAGCCAGCGTGATGAACTGGTACTTGTAGCCCAGTGCCGACAGTTCGTCCTGGAACTTGGCGATGGTCTTGTCGTCGAGGTTCTTCTTCCAGTTGAACGACGGCGAGCAGTTGTACGACAGCAGCTTGCCCGGGCAGGCTGCGAGCACGGCCTGCGCGAATTCGCGGGCGAAGCCGAGGTCCGGCGTGCCCGTTTCGCACCACACCAGGTCGGCGTACGGGGCGTAGGCGACGCCGCGGCTGATCGCCTGCTCGAGGCCGTTGCGGACGCGGTAGAAGCCTTCCTGCGTGCGCTCGCCGGTCAGGAAGGGCTTGTCGTTGGCGTCGTGGTCGGAGGTGATCAGGTTCGCGGCTTCCGCGTCGGTACGGGCCAGGATCAGCGTCGACACGCCCATCACGTCGGAGGCGAAGCGGGCCGAGATCAGCTTCTCGATCGCTTCCTGCGTCGGCACGAGCACTTTGCCGCCCATGTGGCCGCACTTCTTCACGGCCGCCAGCTGGTCTTCGAAGTGCACCCCGGCGGCGCCGGCGGTGATCATGTTCTTCATCAGTTCGAAGGCGTTCAGCACGCCGCCGAAACCGGCTTCCGCGTCAGCGACGATCGGCAGGAAGTAGTCGATGAATTCCTTGTCGCCCGGATTGACGCCGCGCGACCACTGGATCTCGTCGGCGCGCTTGAAGGTGTTGTTGATGCGGCGAACCATCGTCGGCACCGAGTCGTAGGCGTACAGCGACTGGTCCGGGTACATGGTCTCGGAGGTGTTGCCGTCGGCGGCGACCTGCCAGCCCGACAGATACACGGCCTCGAGGCCGGCCTTGGCCTGTTGCATCGCCTGACCGGCGGTGATCGCGCCGAAGGCGTTCACATAGCCCTTCTTTGCGCCGCCATTGACCTTTTCCCACAGCTTCTCGGCGCCGCGCTTGGCCAGGGTGTGCTCGATCGGCAGGGAGCCGCGCAGGCGGACGACATCGGCAGCGGCGTAGCCGCGCTTGATGCCTTTCCAACGGGGATTTTCGGCCCAGTCTTTTTCGAGGGCGGCGATTTGCTGTTCGCGGGTCAGGGTCATGACGATTCCTTCTCGACTGATGGTTTACGTTCAGGTTTCAACTCGGCGGCTTGCCCGGTCCTTGTTCCGGCCGGATGGGCTCGTCGGTACGAGGTCCGCCGGAGCGTCCTCGTGTGGGAAAAAGTATAGGGATGATCTCGCTCTGCAGCAATAAGTCTTATATAAGATATAAGAAATTATTTGGTGCAAACAAATCAGCTACTTGCGCGCCGATTTTCGTATGGTGAGATCGTGATTGGCGTTGTGAAATGAAATGCTGCTGCGGCGCGGAAAAAACGCTCGCGGACAGAAGCACGAACCCGGCGTGTTCGGTGAGAACGGGGGCCGCCGCAAGGGGGCATCGGGGCGGGACGACAGGGGCTGGCAGACCCTGAACAGGAGATCGGCGAGCTGCCGGCGCGTAAAGGGGCCGCGGGCTGCGCCGCGACCCCGTGACGGGTCAGAGCAGGGCCGACTCCGAAACGACAACGCCATCCTCGTCCGCGTAAGCGAACTGTCCCGGCACAAAGGTGACGCCGCCGAAGGTTACCGGCAGGTCCTTGTCGCCGGCGCCCTTCTTGATGCTTTTTTGCGGATGCGTGCCGAGCGCGAACATGCCGAGGTCCATGCCGCCGATCGCCTTCGAGTCGCGGATGCAGCCATAGACGATCACGCCCGCCCAGCCGTTCTTCACGCCGAGCAGCGCGAGCTGATCACCCACCAGCGCGCAGCGCATCGAGGCGCCGCCGTCGATCACCAGCACGCGCCCCTTGCCGGGGCCTTCGAGCACCGTGCGCACCAGCGAGTTGTCCTCGAACACCTTCAGCGTCGCGATCTCGCCGCCGAAGGACGGGCGGCCGCCGTAGCTGCGGAACATCGGGCTGACGACGCGGAGTTTGCCCTCGTGGGCGTCGCAAAGGTCGGCGGTCTGGATTTCCATGTTTGTGATTCCTTGTGTGAGTGGATTGTCCGAGCGGGCAGGGCGATGACACGCGCCATTACGCGTTGCGGGATGGACGATAAACCACGGCAGCACACAAAAAAAGGGCGACCTCCAGGCCGCCCTTTCCGATCGCGTTGCGGTGTTTCACACCGTGGCCGGTTCCGTCTGGTCGAACACCAGCTTGACCTTGCCTTCGGCATCGAGATCGATCGTCACCTTGCCGCCATGTACCAGGCGCCCGAACAGGAGTTCGTCGGCGAGCGCGGCGCGGATCGTGTCCTGGATCAGGCGTGCCATCGGGCGGGCCCCCATGACCGGGTCGAAACCCTCGGAGGCCAGCCAGCCCTTGAGCTCGTCGGTGAAGTGCGCTTCGACCTTCTTCTCGTGCAGCTGCGCTTCGAGCTGCATCAGGAACTTGTCGACGACGCGCAGGATGATCTCGTTGTCGAGCGGCTTGAACGATATCGTCGCATCGAGCCGGTTGCGGAACTCGGGCGAGAACATGCGCTTGATCTCGGCCATCTCGTCGCCGACCTCGCGCTTGGCCGAAAAACCGATCACCGATTTCTGCATCATCTCGGCGCCCGCGTTGGTCGTCATGATGATGATCACGTTGCGGAAGTCCGCCTGCCGGCCGTTATTGTCCGTCAGCGTGCCGTGGTCCATCACCTGCAGCAGGATGTTGAAGATGTCCGGGTGCGCCTTCTCGATCTCGTCGAGCAGCAGCACGCAGTGCGGCTTCTTCGTGATCGCCTCGGTCAGCAGGCCGCCCTGGTCGAAACCGACGTATCCCGGCGGTGCGCCGATAAGGCGGCTCACCGCGTGGCGCTCCATGTACTCGGACATGTCGAAGCGCACCAGTTCGATGCCCATCGTGAAGGCGAGCTGTCGCGCGACCTCGGTCTTGCCGACGCCGGTAGGGCCGGAGAACAGGAAGCTGCCGATCGGCTTGGCCGGATTGCCCAGGCCGGAGCGCGACATCTTGATCGCCTTCGCAAGCGCCCCGATTGCCGCCTCCTGGCCGAACACGACGTTATTGAGGTCGCGGTCGAGGTTCTTCAGCGCGGCCTTGTCGTCGCTCGACACGGAGCGCGGCGGGATGCGCGCCATCTTTGCGACGATGTCCTCGATCTCGCTCTTGCCGATCGTCTTGCGCTGCTTCGACTTCGGCAGGATGCGCTGCGCGGCGCCCGCCTCGTCGATCACGTCGATGGCCTTGTCGGGAAGCTGGCGGTCGTTGATGTAGCGCGCCGACAGTTCGGCGGCCGAACTCAACGCAGCCGTCGAATACTTGACGCCGTGGTGCTCTTCGAAGCGGCTCTTCAGCCCCTTCAGGATTTCCACCGTTTCGGCGACCGATGGTTCGGTCACGTCGACCTTCTGGAAGCGCCGCGACAGCGCGTGATCCTTCTCGAAGATCTGGCGGAACTCGGAATAGGTCGTCGCGCCGATGCACTTCAGCTGCCCGGACGACAGGGCCGGCTTGAGCAGGTTCGAGGCATCCAGCGTGCCGCCCGATGCCGCGCCCGCGCCGATCAGCGTATGGATCTCGTCGATGAACAGGATCGCATTGCGCGTTTCGCGCAGCTGCTTCAGCACCGCTTTCAGGCGCTGTTCGAAATCGCCCCGGTACTTGGTCCCGGCGAGCAGCGCACCCATGTCGAGCGCATAGACCTGCGCGCCTTCCAGGATCTCCGGAATCCGCCCGTCGACGATGTAGCGCGCCAGGCCCTCCGCGATCGCCGTCTTGCCGACGCCGGCCTCGCCGACCAGCAGCGGGTTGTTCTTGCGCCGGCGGCACAGGGTCTGGATCACGCGTTCGAGTTCGCGCTCGCGCCCGATCAGCGGGTCGATCTTGCCGATGAGCGCCTGCTGGTTGAGGTTCTGGGTGTAGTTCTCCAGCGCACTGTTGCCCTGGGCATTCTCGACTTCCTGCTCGCCCGGTTCCGGCGATTCGCTCTTGCCTTGCGGCGCTTGCCCGTGTTGCGGCGTCTTCGATATGCCGTGGGAAATGAAATTCACGACATCGAGGCGCGAGATGTTCTGGCGTTGCAGGAAATAGACCGCGTGCGAATCCTTTTCTCCGAAGATCGCGACGAGCACGTTCGCGCCGGTCACTTCCTTCTTGCCGGACGATTGCACGTGCAGGATTGCTCGCTGGATCACGCGCTGGAAACCGAGTGTCGGCTGCGTGTCGATCTCGTCGGTGCCTTCGACCTTGGGTGTGTGCTCGTTGATGAAATTCGTCAGTTCCCGCCGCAGTTCATCGACGTTGGCTGCGCAGGCGCGCAGGACCTCGGCTGCAGACGGATTGTCGAGCAGTGCCAGCAGCAGGTGTTCAACGGTGATGAACTCGTGCCGCTTCTGTCGGGCTTCGACAAAGGCCATGTGCAGACTGACTTCAAGCTCTTGCGCGATCATTCTCAGTTTTCCTCCATCACGCATGCCAGCGGATGCTGGTGCTGACGGGCGAAGGATACGACCTGTTCCACCTTGGTCGCTGCGACGTCCTTCGCGAAGACCCCGCAGACCCCCATGCCCTCTCTGTGGACTTGGAGCATGACCCGTGTAGCCCGTTCGCGGTCCATGCCAAAAAATTTCTGCAAAACGACGACGACGAAATCCATGGGCGTGAAGTCGTCATTAAGCAATAGCACCTTGTAAAGTGGCGGGGGCTTGGTGCGAGAGCGCTCCGCCTCGAGTGTAAACTCGCCCTGCTTTTGAGTGGCCATAACCCATTCTAATCAAGTGCAAGCAGAGTGCAACAGACCCCCGGTTGCGAGGACTGGGCGCCTTTCGGGACGGGCGTGCGCAAATGCAACGCGTGCTATGTTGCGCTGCAACCGAAAAACGATCGGCTGGCTGTATGCCGGATTGGTTGCCGGGGACGGCAAGCAGCTGTTTTCAACGGCCTTGTGCTTGCCGCGATGCAGCAATCATGCGGGCAATAAAATGTTGACGCTGTGCTGACAAATGCGTAAAAGCAGACGGGTGCGGCATGCGAAGTTCAATGCACTGGTTCTGTAATCCTGGCTCTTGTGGGCACTGGCTTGGCAGTACTGGTAACACCTCACTGAGCATTGGTGCACTGAGGGGGGAGACCCCGCATCGTTCTAAGCAATCTTGAAGGATTAAGGCAACATGGCAACTGGTACCGTTAAGTGGTTCAACGACTCCAAGGGCTTCGGCTTCATTACTCCGGACGACGGTAGCGAAGATCTGTTCGCTCACTTCTCCGCGATCAACATGGCCGGGTTCAAAACCCTGAAGGAGGGCGAAAAGGTCTCCTTCGAAGTCACGCAGGGTCCGAAGGGTAAGCAGGCCTCTAACATCCAGAAGGCCTGATGTCCCTTTAATCCGGAAGGCCGTACGCTAACGCGGAGGCCTTCCGGAAAAACAAGAGGCCGCCGGAGTGATCCGGCGGCCTCTTGTTTTGTGCGCTGCGTCCCTGGAGCAGGCCGCAGCCTGCAGGGGGCTTACTTGAGCTTCACTTCCTTGTACAGGACGTGCTTGCGTGCGACGGGATCGTACTTGTTGAACTCAAGCTTGTTCGGGGTGGTGCGCTTGTTCTTCGAGGTCGTGTAGAAGTGACCGGTACCTGCGGTCGACTCCAGTTTGATTTTTTCGCGGCCGCCTTTAGCCATTTGAATCTCCGTTCAGTTGCTTGCGCGTGTGTGGCGCAGTGCTTGGATCAGCCGTCTCAGATCTTCTCGCCGCGGGCACGCAGCTCGGAAACGACGACGTCGATGCCCTTCTTGTCGATGGTGCGCAGGGCAGCATTGGACACGCGCAGGCGGATCCAGCGGTTTTCGGATTCGCTCCAGAACCGGCGATTCTGCAGGTTCGGGAGGAAACGACGCTTGGTCTTGTTGTTGGCGTGGGAAACGTTGTTCCCCACCATCGGTGCTTTACCGGTCACTTGGCAGACGCGAGCCATATGTTGCTCCAGGGAATTCGGATTGCGGAAAACCTCGGATGTTATCCGATAACGTTCGTCGAGAGCAAGTGCGGATTGCGATGCGCCTGCCGGGATGCGCGTACGGTGCCGCCATCAGAGCAGGCCGCGCTCGGCGAAGGACAGCGGGCGCGCATGGGCGGTGACGACGAAGTGATCGAGGACGCGGACATCGACCAGGTCGAGGGCCTGCTTGAGGCTGCGCGTGAGCAGTTCGTCCGCGTTGCTCGGTTCGCTCGCGCCGGAGGGGTGATTGTGCGCGAGGATGACGGCCGCGGCATTGTGCGTCAATGCGAGCTTGACGACCTCGCGCGGATAGACGCTGGTCGCGGTGAGCGTGCCGCGGAAGAGTTCGACGGCCTCGATAAGGCGGTTGCGCGCGTCGAGCAGCAGCACGCAGAAGACCTCGTGCGGCAGGCTGCCGATGCGTAGCCGCAGCCAGTCGCGCACGGCAGTGGGGGAGTCGAACACGTCGCGCGCGGCCATCTCTTCGCTCAGTGCGCGCCTTGCCAGTTCCATGACCGCCTGCAGTTGGGCATACTTCGCGAGCCCCATTCCCGGTATCGCGGCGAATTCGTCTGCGGGGGCGGCACACAGGCGGGTGAGGGATCCGAAGCGGCCGATGAGGTCGCGCGCGAGGTCGACGGCGCTTTTGCCGCGGATGCCGACACGCAGGAACAATGCGAGGAGTTCGGCGTCGGAGAGGGCGTTGGCGCCTCGTCCGAGGAGCTTCTCGCGCGGCCGTTCGTCCGCAGGCCAGTCGGTGATTGCCATGTCGGGTGTGTGTTGTGGATGATTCAATAATTGTAAGGCATATGTCATGTGCGAATTGAAGGGCCGCAAGCTGGTGCTCGGCGTGACGGGGGGCGTTGCTGCATACAAGGCCGCGGAGTTGGTGCGGCTGCTCGGCAAGGTGGGCGCGGATGTGCACGTCGTGCTGACCGAGGGGGGCGCGCGTTTCGTCACGCCGGTCACGTATCAGGCGCTGTCGGGCAATCCGGTGTGGTCGGACCTGTGGGACGCGCGCATGGACAACAATATGGCACACATTGACCTCACGCGTGGCGCCGATGCGGTGCTGATCGCGCCGGCGACCGCCGACGTGGTCGCGAAGCTGGCACAGGGGCGGGCGGACGATCTGCTGACGACGCTGTGCCTGGCGCGCGAGTGCCCGCTGCTCGTCGCTCCGGCGATGAACCGCCAGATGTGGGAGCATCCGGCGACGCAGCGCAACATGGCGCAGTTGGCCGCCGACGGTGCCACCGTGCTCGGCCCGGCCGCGGGTGACCAGGCCTGCGGCGAGGTCGGCATGGGACGCATGCTGGAGCCGGAGGAGCTGCTGGAGCACGTGATCGCGTTCTTCCGGCCGAAGTTGCTGGCGGGGCGCAAGGTCGTGCTCACGGCCGGTCCGACCTTCGAGGCGATCGATCCGGTGCGCGGGATCACGAACACCAGTTCGGGCAAGATGGGTTACGCACTGGCGCAGGCCTGCGTGCGGGCCGGCGCGGAAGTCGTGCTCGTGAGCGGGCCGACGGGGCTGCCGGTGCCCGTGGGGACGCAGCGGGTGGACGTGCGCAGCGCGTTGCAGATGCGCGACGCGGTGATGGCTGCGCTGCCCGGTGCGGATGTGTTCATCGGCGTGGCGGCCGTCGCCGACTATCGGCCGGTCGAGGCCGCCGAGCACAAGGTCAAGAAATCATCGGCGGAGATGAGCCTGCGGCTCACGCCGAACCCCGACATCCTGGCCGAGGTCGCGGCGCGCGAGGATGCGCCGTTCTGCGTCGGCTTCGCGGCGGAAAGCCGCGACCTGGACGCCTATGCGGAGGGCAAGCGGCGCGCGAAACGCCTGCCCATGCTGGTCGGCAACCTGGTGCAGGACGGGCTCGGGAGCGATGACAACCAGGTGATCCTGTATGACGACGCGGGGCGGCACCCGCTGGAACATGCGCCCAAGACCGAGGTGGCGCGGAAGATTGTCGAACATCTGGCCGGTTTGCTGAAAACGGCTGCCAACTGAGGGCGAACATGCACCGAATTGACGTCAAGATCCTCGACGAGCGACTGCGCGAGCACAAGCCGTCCTATGCGACGCCGGGCGCAGCCGGACTCGACCTGCGTGCTTGCGTGAACACGTCGATCAGCCTGCATCCGGGCGACACGACGCTGGTTCCGACCGGATTGGCGATCCATCTCGCCGATCCCGGTCTGGCGGCGATGGTGCTGCCCCGTTCGGGTCTGGGGCACAAGCACGGCATCGTATTGGGCAATCTGGTCGGCCTGATCGATTCCGATTACCAGGGGCAGATCTTCGTGTCGGTGTGGAACCGCGGGCGCGCGACCTTCACGGTGCAGCCGATGGAGCGCATCGCGCAGCTGGTGGTCGTGCCCGTGCTGCAGGTCGGCTTCAACATCGTCGAGGAATTCCCCGAGAGCGATCGCGGCGAAGGTGGTTTCGGCAGCACCGGCAAGCACTGATGCACGCGGGCATCCCCGTCGGCGTGCATGTGCTGATGGAGCGCGAGGGGCGCATCCTGTTGATGCGCCGGGCCGGGACGGGTTTCTTCGACGGCCTCTACAGCCTGCCCGGCGGCCACGTCGAGCCGGGCGAGTCGCTGGGCCGGACCGCGGTGCGCGAGATGCGCGAGGAGGTCGGGGTGGATATCGACCCCGCCGGGCTCGTGCACCTGGGCGTCGTGCATCGCCGCTCCGACACGAACCGGGTCGATTTCTTCCTGCGCGCGAAGGCGTGGGCGGGCGAGCCCCGCATCTGCGAGCCGGACAAGTGCGACGCCTTGGACTGGTTCGCGCGCGACGATTTGCCCGCCAATACGGTGGCCTATGTGCGCGAGGCGCTCGCGGCGGGCGAGGGGCCGTGGATACGCGAACTCGGCTGGTGAAGGGCCGGCGAAGGGGGCGATCGGTGATGTGTCGTGTCAGGCCAGCATGTCGGCGCGAATGTTCTGCGCCCAGGCATCGGCGTAGCGCCCTTCCGCTTCGCTGGCGGACGGCGACAGGCCCCCTGCGCCGGCTAACGGCAGGAAGGTTCGTTCCGCCTCGTCGTAGCGGTGCACCGACGCGACGTGCATGGCGTTGCGGTCATCGACGAAGCTGTAGCAGGTGTTCAGCAGCATCGGCGCGGCGTCGGGCGCGCGCCCGTGCAGCAGTTCGATGATCGCGGCGGCGGCGAGCTTGGCCTGCTTGTTGGTGATGTGGCCGGACTTCGGCATGCCCGGTGCGGCGAGGACGGCGTCGCCGAGGACATGGACGTTCGGCAGGCCGCGGACTTCCATCGTTTGCCAATCGACATCGACCCAGCGGCCGTTGACCAGCGGGACGCCCAGCGCGTCGACGAGCCGCCCCGCGCGCATCGGCGGGATGACGTTGAGGACGTCGGCGCGCACGCGATCGAACTCGAGCTCGGCGCCCAGGTTGCGGGCATCGACGGACAGCAGGGTGCTGTCGGGGCGGTATTCGATGATGTCCTTGTACGGTCCGGCAAACGCCGCGGCGAAGAGTGCCTTCTTCGACTGGATCTCGCTGTTGGCGTCGAGCAGCAGCAGCTTGGCGCGCGGCTTGTGGGTGCGCAGGTAGTGCGCGACGAGGCAGGCGCGTTCGTAGGGGCCGGGCGGGCAGCGATAGGGCGACTTCGGCACATGCAGCGCGAACACGCCGCCCTCGGGCATCGCCGCGATCTGGCGGTGCAGGAGTTCGGTCTGCGGGCCGGCTTTCCAGGCGTGCGGGATGCGGTCGAAGTGGCCGGCGAGGCCGGGGATGTCGTCGGGGAGAAAATCCACGCCGGGCGACAGGACGACGCGATCGAAGCCGATCTCGCCGTTTTTCGCTAGGCGGACCTGGCGTTTCGCGGCATCGACGGACGTGACCGCGTCGGTGACGACGCGCACGCCCCAGCGCGAGCGCAGGTGATCGTAGCTTGCGGTGAGGTCGTCCATGCTGCGCAGGCCGGCGAGGACGAGGTTGGACATCGGGCAGGACACGAAGCGGGGCTCGCGTTCGACGAGCGTGACCGCGACGCGGCCGGTGCTCCACATGCGCAGGTACTTCGCGGCCGTCGCGCCGCCGTAGCCGCCGCCGACCACGACGACGTGCGCGGCGCCGCGCGGCGGGGCGCCGGAACAGGCGGCGAGCGCACCGAGCGCGGGGGCAGCCGCGGCGAGGCTGAGGCTGTGGAGGAATCGGCGTCTATCCATATCGTCGGGCGCGCAGGCGTCAGTCCGCGGCGGCGGATCGGGGGGTAGGGTGGGAGGCAAAGTGGGCGGCGATCAGCGCGAGCTGCTCGTCGCTGTAGCCGCGCACGATCTGCTGCATCACCGTGGCGGGCGCCGTGCCGGCGCGGAATTCCTGCAGCTTCTGCAGGATTGTGGCGGCGGGCAGGCCGGTGATGCGCGGGATGGCGTTCGGTGTGGGGGCGTCCGGCGCGTGGCAGGACGTGCAGTTGGCGGCGAGGTTGCGTGCGTGGTCCGCTGCAGGGGCGACAGCGTGGGCCAATCCGGTGAGCAGGCATAGGGTGGCGAGGGTAGACTTGCCCGTCACGGACGTACTCCAAGGATGGTGTGCGCGTAACGGCGCAGTATAGCGCGAGTGGCTGCACGCTCCGACGCAACGGGCATGGCGGGCGGATACGCAGACGTGAAAGTGGGGAGCGAGGATGGACAGGCAGCGCAGGAAGGTGCTGAAGGCAGGCGGCGGAATGGGGATCTGGGCGGCGCTCGCGGCGACGGGGATCGTCGCGCCGGCAATGGCCGAGGGGGGCCGCAACGTGGCCGCATTCGAGGCCAGGACGCTGGACGAGGCATTGCAGGCGCTGGGCGCCGCGGCGGCGCAGGACAGCGGCGCGATCCGCATCGTCGCGCCGGATGTGGCGGAAGATGGCCGCGCGGTGGCGCTCACGGTGTCGAGCGACATTCCGCGGACCGAGCAGATCGCGATCCTCATCGAGGAAAACCCGTTCAAGGTTGCCGCGAATTTCCGGCTGTCGGGGGCGATGACGCCGACGATCCACACGCGCGTGAAGATGGCGCGCACGACGCGCGTGCATGCGCTGGTGAAGGCGGATGGGCGGATCTACGCGGCGCGGCGCGAGGTTACGGTGACCGTGGGAGGCTGCGGCGCATGACGGCACCGACGCGCATCCGCGCGACGCTGAAGGAGGGGGCCACCGAGCTGCGGATGCTGCTGGCGCATCCGATGGAGAACGGCCTGCGCAAGGACGCCGAGGGCAAGCTCATCCCGGCGCATTTCATCACCGAGTTGAGCGTGCGCCGCAATGGCGAACTCGTGCTGGCGGCCGATTTCGGGCCGTCGATCTCGACCAATCCGTACCTCGCGTTCAGCCTCGCGGGCGGCGCCGTCGGCGACGAGATCGCGGTGAGCTGGCGCGACAACCGCGGCGAGACGCGCAGCGACGCGATCCGTATCGCCTAGGCGCCTTCGGTCGGGCGCCGCAGGTGCCCGAGGCGTGCGCGCGTGTGGCAAAAGCGCAGCTCTTCCGGGTAGGGGAAGAAATCCTCCAGGTAGCCGCTGCGGATCGACGCCTGCGTGCGCTGCCAAAAGCCGGGGCTCAGCAGGTCGCGGTGGTGCTTCAGGAAGGCCTGGCGCACGCGCGGCGCGCCGAGCAGGAAGGTCGCGAATTCCTCCGGGAACACGTCCATCGGGCCGGCGGAGTACCACGGCTCGCTGGACATCTCCATCTCCGGATAGGGTGCCTCCGGGATGTGGCGGAAGTTCATGTCCGTCATGTACTCGATCTCGTCGTAGTCGTAGAACACGACGCGGCCGTAACGCGTGACGCCGAAGTTCTTCCACAGCATGTCGCCGGGAAAGATGTTGGCCGTCGCCATTTCGCGGATCGCGTTGCCGTATTCGCGCACCGCGTGCTCGACCTGCTCGTCGCTCGCCCGCTCGAGGTGGATGTTGAGCGGCGTCATGCGGCGCTCGATGTACAGGTGCTTGATGACGACCGAATCGCCATCGATCTCGAAAGCGGACGGTGCCAGCGCGCGCAACTCGTCGAGCAGTTCGGGATTGAAGCGTGACCGCGGCAGTGCGGCGTAGGAGAACTCCAGCGTGTCGGCCATGCGGCCGACGCGGTCGACGCGCTTGACCATCAGGTACTTGCGCTTCACCGTCGCGCGGTCCGTGTTCTTCGAGGAACCGAAGACGTCCTTGATCACCTTGAACACGTAGGGGTAGGACGGCAGCGTGAACACCAGCATCACCATGCCGCGGATGCCGGGGGCGATCACGAACGGGTCGTTCGAGTGGCGCAGGTGGGCGATGAGGTCGCGGAAGAACATCGTCTTGCCCTGCTTGCCCAGGCCCAGCATCGTGTAGAGCTCCGAGCGGTGCTTGTTGGGCATGATGGAGCGCAGGAACTGCACGTAGCCGGACGGCACTTCCATGTCGACGAGAAAGTACGCGCGCGACAGCGAGAACAGCACCGAGATGCGCCACGCGTCGAGCAGGATGGTGTCGAGTTCGAGCCGTCCCGCGGCGTTGTGGCGCACGGCGATCGCGAAGGGGTATTCCTGGTAGCCGTTGATCGCCTTGCCGATGATGTAAGCCGTCTTGTTGCGGTAGAACGCCGAATACAGCACCTGGATCTGGCAGTTCACCTCCATGTCCGGCCATTTGCCGAGGTGCCTGTGCACCGCGTGCAGCAGCAGGGTGACGTCGCGGTCGAGGTCCTCGAACGGGCGCTGCCAGTCGAAGTCCTCGATGACGCGGCGCACGGTCGCGCGCAGGCCTTCGTCGCGCGGGTAGTAGCTGCTGTACACGGGCGGGTAGGACTCCATGTACTCGGTGGAGATCGCCGGACGCGCGAACAGGTAGTCGTTGTTGAAATAGGTTCGGTGCAGGATCTTGCAGCACACCGAATTGAAGAAGGTCTCGGCGAGCTCCGGCTGTTTGTGGCGGATGAGGATGCCGATGTAGTACAGCTTGGCCTGCTGCCAGGTGTCGTCATCGACCGAATCGGCGTCGAACTCGGCGTGCAGGCGGCGCACCGTCTCTTCCACGCGGTCGTCGTAGAACTGCACGCGGTCGCGCACCGCGTCGAGCAGCGCATGCCAGTCGGCCGCCTCGAAGCTCTCCTTGGCGCGGCGGGAGGTCTCGCGGAAGATGCGGTAGTGCTTGTTGAAGCCTTCGATCAGCGCCTGGGCGATGGACCGGGCGACGACATTCTCTCCCGTCGGTGCTTCCATACGTTCCTCGTCTCGGTGAAGTCGGGCGTAGCGGGCGGTCCGTGCAATCTTTTGTCTTATATAAGATTGGTTTCAGGGCGATTGCGACAACCCGCCACACAGGAGGTCTATAATAGCGCCCCGTCAGTAGGTGTCCGGGTGCGATCCAGGTTTTTCGGGCGTATTCCGGCCGGTTCAAGCGTTCGTCTGGCTTCGCGCCACAAAGATAATCCGGGAGAAATGCATGACAAAGAAGAGTTCGACGATCATTTACACGCTTACCGATGAGGCGCCGCTGCTGGCGACCTACTCGCTGCTGCCGATCATCGAGACGTTCACGGTGCCGGCCGGCGTCCATGTCGAGAAGAGCGACATCTCGGTGGCAGCCCGCGTGCTGGCCGAGTTCTCCGACTATCTGACGGACGCGCAGAAGGTTCCGGACAACCTCGCCGAGCTCGGGCGCCTGACCCAGGATCCGGACACCAACATCATCAAGCTGCCGAACATCAGCGCCTCCGTGGCGCAGTTGATGGCCTGCATCAAGGAACTGCAGGGCAAGGGCTACGCGATCCCCGACTACCCGGAGAACCCGGCGACCGAGGAAGAGAAGGCGCTCAAGACCCGCTACGGCAAGTGCCTCGGGTCGGCGGTGAATCCGGTGCTGCGCGAGGGCAACTCCGACCGGCGCGCCCCGGCCGCGGTCAAGAACTACGCGAAGAAGCACCCGCACTCGATGGGCGAGTGGAAGCAGTGGTCGCAGACCCATTGCTCGCACATGGAGCACGGCGATTTCTACCACGGCGAGAAGTCGATGACGCTCGACCGCGCCCGCAACGTGAAGATGGAACTCCTCACCAAGAGCGGCAAGGCCGTCGTGTTCAAGCCGAAGACCGCGCTGCAGGACGGCGAGATCATCGACTCGATGTTCATGAGCAAGAAGGCGCTGTGCGAGTTCTACGAGCAGCAGCTCGACGATTGCCGTGAAGCGGGCATCCTGTTCTCGCTGCACGTGAAGGCGACGATGATGAAGGTCTCGCACCCCATCGTGTTCGGCCACTGCGTGAAGATCTACTACAAGGAAGCCTTCGAGAAGCACGGCAAGCTGTTCGACGAGTTGGGCATCAACGTCAACAACGGCATGGCGACGCTGTACGAGAAGATCGCGACGCTGCCGGAATCGAAGCGCGACGAGATCATCCGCGACCTGCACGCCTGCCAGGAGCACCGTCCGCGCCTGGCGATGGTCGACTCCGCCAAGGGCATCACGAACTTCCACTCGCCCAACGACATCATCGTCGACGCCTCGATGCCTGCGATGATCCGCGGCGGCGGCAAGATGTGGGGTGCCGACGGCAAGCAGTACGACAGCAAGTGCGTCATGCCGGAATCGACCTTCGCCCGCATCTACCAGGAGATGATCAACTTCTGCAAGTGGCACGGCAACTTCGATCCGGCCACGATGGGTACGGTGCCGAACGTCGGCCTGATGGCGCAGCAGGCCGAGGAATACGGCTCGCACGACAAGACCTTCGAGATCCCGGAAGACGGCGTCGCCAACATCACCGACCTCGACACCGGCGAAGTCCTGATGTCGCAGAACGTCGAAGCAGGCGACATCTGGCGCATGTGCCAGGTCAAGGACGCGCCGATCCGCGACTGGGTCAAGCTCGCCGTGACCCGCGCGCGCAACTCCGGCATGCCGGCGGTGTTCTGGCTGGATCCGTACCGTCCGCACGAGGCCGAGCTGATCAAGAAGGTGCAGAAGTATCTTAAGGATCACGACACGAGCGGACTCGACATCCACATCATGTCGCAGGTGCGCGCGATGCGTTTCACGCTCGAGCGCGTTGCCCGCGGCCTCGACACGATCTCGGTCACCGGCAACATCCTGCGCGACTACCTGACCGACCTGTTCCCGATCATGGAGTTGGGCACCAGCGCGAAGATGCTGTCGATCGTCCCGCTGATGGCCGGCGGCGGCATGTACGAGACGGGCGCGGGAGGTTCGGCGCCGAAGCATGTGCAGCAGCTCCTCGAGGAGAACCACCTGCGCTGGGATTCGCTGGGCGAGTTTCTCGCGCTGGCGGTGTCGCTCGAGGACATGGGCATCAAGACCGGCAACGCCAGGGCCAAGCTGCTCGCGAAGACGCTCGATGCGGCGACCGGCAAGCTGCTCGACAACGACAAGTCGCCGTCGCGCCGCACCGGCCAGCTCGACAACCGTGGCAGCCACTTCTACCTCGCGCGGTACTGGGCCGAGGCGCTGGCCGCGCAGGACGAGGATGCGGAGCTGAAGGCCCGCTTTGCTCCGCTTGCGAAGACGCTGGCGGACAACGAGCAGAAGATCCTCGCCGAACTCGGCGCGGTGCAGGGCAAGCCGGCCGACATCGGCGGCTACTACTACGCCGATCCGGTCAAGACCGGCGCGGTGATGCGTCCGAGCGCAACGCTCAACGCCGCGCTTGCGGCCGTGAATGCCTGACGGGTAGCTCCATCGACCGCCGTCCTGCCCGTGCAGGACGGCGGCGCTTCACCGAAAAGCCGGCGCAGGTTCGCCGGCTTTTTTTCGTCCCTGCGCCCTGACCGCGGCTGACTGCGGTCCGCCGCCGTAAGGCACTCGTCGGGATTCTTGGGCCATAATCACTGACTGGAAACGGGGAGACATCATCCGCAGTGCGTGCCCCGGGTCGCGTGCGAGATGAGCGCCCAAGCTGCAAGCCAAGGGTTTTCAGCGATGAGCTGAATCAATCGAGATGCATCCACACAAAGAGGGAGTAGGCATGAGCGCATCCAAGATCAAGGTTCCCGCCGGCGGCCAGAAAATCGTTCCGGGCCAGACGGTTCCCGATCGACCGATCATCCCCTTCATCGAGGGCGACGGCATCGGCGTCGATATCACGCCGGTGATGATCAAGGTCATCGACGCGGCGGTCGAGAAGGCCTACGGCGGCAAGAAGAAGATCCACTGGATGGAGGTCTATGCGGGCGAGAAGTCGACCCAGCTGTATGGCCCCGACGAATGGCTGCCGAAGGAGACCTTCGATGCGCTGAAGGCGTATTCGGTATCGATCAAGGGGCCGATGACGACCCCCGTCGGCGGCGGCATCCGTTCGCTGAACGTGGCGCTGCGCCAGGAGCTCGATCTGTACCAGTGCGTGCGTCCGGTGCGCTACTTCAAGGGCGTGCCCTCGCCGCTGAAGCAGCCGGAACTCACCGACATGGTGATCTACCGCGAGAACACCGAGGACATCTACGCCGGCATCGAGTGGGCGTCGGGCTCGGAGCAGGTGAAGAAGGTCATCGCCTTCCTGCAGAAGGAGATGGGCGTGACGAAGATCCGCTTCCCGGAGAGCTCGGGCATCGGCATCAAGCCGGTGTCGGTGGAAGGCACGACGCGGCTCGTGCGCGCGGCGATCCGGTACGCGATCGACAACGACCGCAAGTCGGTGACCTTGGTGCACAAGGGCAACATCATGAAGTTCACGGAAGGCCTGTTCCGTGACACCGGCTACCAGGTCGCGCAGCAGGAGTTCGGCGCACAGCCGATCGACGGCGGGCCGTGGTGCAAGTTCAAGAACCCGAAGACCGGCCGCGAGATCGTCGTCAAGGACGCGATCGCCGACGCCTTCCTGCAGCAGATCCTGCTGCGCCCGGCCGAATACGACGTCATCGCGACGACCAACCTCAACGGCGACTACATCTCCGACGCGCTCGCCGCGCAGGTCGGCGGCATCGGCATCGCGCCGGGGGCGAACATCTCCGACCAGTACGCGTGCTTCGAGGCGACCCACGGCACGGCGCCGAAGTATGCCGGGCAGGACAAGGTCAATCCGGGGTCGTTGATCCTGTCGGCCGAGATGATGCTGCGCCACCTCGGCTGGAAGGAAGCCGCCGACCTCGTCATCAAGGGCATGGAAGCGGCGATTGGCGACAAGGTCGTGACCTACGACTTCGCGCGCCTGATGGAAGGGGCGCAGGAAGTGTCGTGCTCGGCGTTCGGCGATGCGATGATCGCGCGCATGTAAGGAGGCTCGCCCAGGCGCGCCGGGGAAAAACCCGCCCTCTCGTCGAGAAGGCGGGTTTTTGGTTGCCGCTTGTGGGGATGTCAGCGCTTTTCGCCGATCTGGTACTTGCGGTCGAGGTGGTTCATCGCGAGCACGTAGATCCCGATCAGGATGACGAAGGTGATCTGCGAACCCTGGGCGAAGATGTAGAAGCCGAGCGGAAAGCTCATGAACGTGAAGCGGTTGAGCTCGTCGGCGTAGTAGCCGGCGACGAAGCTCACGACAAACCACACCGACAGCAGCGAGAAGGTCAGCAGCAGGTTGCTGCGCCAGTAGGCCCGATGCTGTTCGGTGAGTTTCATCGCGTGCGCCCGTCGGCTTACTGGCCGTTGCCGTTGCCGTGGCCGGTCCAGGCCTTGGCGAGGCGCTGCTGCACGTCCTGCGGCGCGGGCTCGTAGCCGGCGGCGGTCATCGAGAACTCGCTCTCGCCGGCGCAGATCGCCTTCAGGCGCGCCTCGAAGCCGTCCATTTCCGCCATTGGCAGCGTGGCGGTGAGCAGCGTGACGCCGCTCGCGGGGCTTTCGGTCGTCGTCAGGTGGCCGCGCCGGCCCGCGAACTCGGCGCTGACTTCGCCGAAGTTGCTGTCGGCGACCTTCACCGTGACGCTGACGAGCGGTTCCAGCACCACCGGCCGGGCGCCGAGCAGCGCCTCGAGCGTCGCATGGCGGCCCGCGGTGACGAAGGACACCTCGTTCGAGTCGACAGCGTGGGCCTTGCCGTCGGTCAGCACGACGCGCACGTCCTGCACCGGGAAGCCGGCGAGCGCCCCCTCGGCCAGCGCCTGGCGCACGCCCTTTTCGACGGCCGGCAGGAAGTTGGTCGGGATCGCGCCGCCCTTGACCTCGTTGCCGAGCTCGATGCCCGAGCCGCGCGGCAGCGATTCGACGCGCAGTGCGACTTCGCCGAACTGGCCGGCGCCGCCGCTCTGCTTCTTGTGCCGGTAGCGCGCTTCGGCTCCGCCGTTGATCGTCTCGCGGTAGGGGACCGAAGGCGTGGCGGTGTCGAACTGCAGGTTCCAGCGCGCGCGCAGTTGTTCGAGAATGATCTTCAGGTGCAGCTCGCCGAGGCCGCGCACGACGGTCTGGCGGGCCTGGTGATCGAAGCCGACTTCGAGGCAGGGATCCTCGTCGAGCAGGCGCGCGAGCGCTTCGGCGAGCTTTTGCTCGTCGCCGTGCTTCTGCGGGATCAGCGCAAGGCCGAACACCGGCTGCGGGTAGCTGGCGGGCGCGAGATGGAAGTTGTCCTCGTCGTGCGAGTCGTGCAGTACCGCGTTGGGGTGGATGTCGTCGACGCGGGCGACCGCGCAGATGTCGCCCGGCACGCCCAGCGGCGTCTCGACCTGGTTCTTGCCCTGCAGGCGCAGCAGGTGCGAGACCTTGAAGGGTTTGCGGCTGTCGCCGATGTAGAGCTGGGTGTTGGGGCTGATGCGTCCCTGGTGGATGCGAAAGAGGCCCAGCTTGCCGCGGTAGGGGTCGTTGGCGACCTGGAACACGTGTGCGATGACATGGCGGTCGGGATCGGTGGCGACCTCGACTGTCTGCGCGGCGGCCCCTTCGCCCTTGAGGAAGCGCGGCGGGTTGCCTTCGGTCGGATCGGGCATGAGGCGGCCGAGGATGTCGAGCAGTTCCTTCACCCCGGCGCCGGTGCGTGCGGAGACGAAGCACACCGGGATCAGGTGGCCTTCGCGCAGTGCCTGCTCGAAGGGGGCGTGGAGCTGCTCCGGGTCGAGCGATTCGCCCTGTTCGAGGTAGCTCGCCATCAGCGCTTCGTCGAGCTCGACCACCTGGTCGACGATGCTGTCGTGCGCGGCGGAGACCGACGAGAACGCCGGTTCGAGGTCCTTGCCGGGCGTGAAGAAGCAGTCGATGACCGAATCGCCGCTCGCGGACGGCAGGTTGATCGGCAGGCACTCGCGCCCGAAGGTGGCACACAGGTCGTCCAGCAGGGCCGCGAGCGAGGTTGGCGTGGCGGCGTCGATCTTCGACACGACGACGAGGCGGCACTTGTCGCGCGCGGCTTCCATCATGCGGCGCGTGACGCCCTCGATGCCGGCCGCGGCGCTCACCAGTACCGCGGCGGTCTCGACCGCAGGCAGCGCAGTCAGGGCGCGCCCGGCGAGGTCGGGGAGCCCCGGGGTGTCGAGGAGGTTGACCCAATGGCCGGCCCATTCGAGGTGCGCGAGCGACGTCGACAAGGAATGCCCCATCGCCTTTTCCTGGGGGTCGAAATCGCCGACGGTGTCGCCGCGCTCGATCGTGCCGGCGGCGCCGATGGTGCCCGAGGCGACGAGCAGGGCTTCGAGCAGGGTGGTCTTGCCACAGCCGGCGTGGCCCAGCAGGGCGAGGTTGCGGATGTCGTGAACCGAAGCGGGTGTCATGGACTGGTCCTCACGTGGCCTTTGACTCGCAGTTTCCCCCTGTCGCGACGGCTGTGCAACGGTTTCGCGCCTATGCTCATGCGCTGCGCAGGCCCAGCAGGCGCGTCGCCGCGATCGCCAGCAGCGGCAGTGCGAAGCCAAGCAGCAGGACCGCCATGAGGAGCTGGCCGAGCTCGGTGTAGTTCGCCGCCACCGTGACGGCGCCGCTCGTGGCGTCGCGCACTTCGCGGGTGATCGTGTAGATCTCGTTGAGGTACTGGGTGCCGAGTTGGGCGGCGGACAGGGCGAGGTTCGTGAACGAGGCCATCACCGCGAAGTAGGTTGCCTTGAGATGCGGGGGCGCGGAGTTCGCGATCCACGCGAGCATCGGCACCATCGACACCTGGCCGAGCGGCGATTCGAGCGCGGTGTTGGCGATGGCGATGAAGCGGGCGTCGACGAGTCCGCCCGTTGCCGCAGCGGTCCATTCGTGCAGGCCGTGGAACATGCCGAGGAGGGGCAGCGACAGCAGCGTGCCGGTGATGGTCAGGAAGGCCACGATCTGTGCGATCGACTTTTCCGCCATGAAGCGGCGGAAGATGAAGAGTCCGGCGAGCGTCAGCGCGCTGGTGATGAGGTCGAGCCGCGACAGGAAGCTCTGGTCGAAGCCGAGTTCGTCGATCATCCACCAGCTCGCGCCCGCGCCCGGTCCGGGCATGGCGCGAAAGACGAAGATCACGATGATGGTGCCGAGCAGCGTGCGGCGGGCGTCGTCCGCCAGTTCGCGCACCAGGCGGAAGATCATCACGCCGATGATCACGAAGGACGCGCCGAAGATCAGCTCCTGGCCGTAGCCGAGGCCGGACAGGCCGACCGCGAGCGTGAGCGCGACGAAGGCCGCGCTGCCGCCGAGGATCCACCAGTTGGGGGTGGTCGCCTGCTCGGGGGCGTGCACGAGGCGGTCGATCGCCGCCGCGTCGTGCCCGAGCCGCGCGAGGCGCCGGGCTTCGCGGCGCTTGAGGATGCCGGAAAGAAGCACGCCGCTCACCGACAGCAGCGGGATCACCAGCGCGTATTCGTAGATGCGCACGTAGATCGCGACCTTTTCCGCTTCCGGCAGGGCTTCGCTGCCGTCGAACATCGCGACGTTGGCGAGCGATACGAGCACGGTGCCGCCAATGATCGCGACGCGGCCGAGCATCTGCATCGTCGTGTGCATCAGGCGCACGGTCTCCTCGGGGAACGGGGCGCCGTCGGCGTCGACGCGCGGCACGGCCTCGACGGTCATCGCGTCGGCGACGGCGTCCTGCATCACGTAGCCGACCGGCGCGAGCAGCGTGGACAGCACAAACCAGGACTCGGCCGACATCACCCGACGCATCGCGGCCGGGTCGCCGATCAGGCCGATCATGATCGCGAGGCTCGCGGCGATGAGGGCGGCGCCGAGATAGACGAGGCCGGCCTTGTGGCGCCACAGGAGATCCACGAGATGGCCGATGGGCATCTTGAGCGCCCACGGGATGCCGGCCCAGAAGCCCAGCGCGGCGAGGAAGGACGCCGACAGGCCGAGGTAGTCCTTGACGAAGAAGGTGCCGACGATGCCGGTGAGGCCGGAGACGCCCGCTGCGACATAGACCATCAGCGGCGGCAGGTACGAGAGGCGCATCTCGCGGCCGAGTTCGAGGATGGTGCGGTCGAACCAGCGAAGCAGGGCGGTCATCGGGGGCGGATTCCGTCGGGCTCGGTCAGGGGAAGGGAATGCAAAGGGGCAGGGCGATCAGTGCAGGAGCGATTCCAGCCAGGGCAGGAGCCACGGCAGCATCAGCGCGGTCAGCAGACCGTTGAGGCCCATCGCCAGCGCGGCGAACGCGCCGGCCTGCTCGTTCACCTGGAAGGCGCGCGCCGTGCCGATGCCGTGCGACGCGAGGCCGACCGCGAAGCCGCGCACGGCGTAGTCGTCGATGCGCAGGATGCCGTAGATGTAGCGGGCGCAGACGGCGCCGAGGATGCCGGTGCTCATCACCAGCACCGCGGTCAGCGAGGGCAGGCCGCCGAGGCGCTCGGCGACGCCCATCGCGATCGGCATCGTGACGCTCTTGGGCGCCAGGGACATCACCGATTCGCGGCTCGCGCCGAGCAGCGCCGCGATGCCGACGGCCGACAGGGCAGCGGTGAGCGAACCCGCGGCCAGGCTCACGAGCAGCGGCAGCAGCATGCCCTTGAGGCGCTCCCATTGCGCGTAGAGCGGGATGGCCAGTGCGACGGTCGCCGGGCCGAGGAGGAAGTGCACGAACTGCGCGCCGTCGAAGTAGGTCTGGTAGGGCGTGCCGGTGAGCGTCAGCACGAGCACGAGGACGGTCACGGCGATCATCACCGGGTTGAGCAGCGGGTGGTGGTTCGCGCGCCGGTACACCCAGAAGGCACCCTGGTAGGCGAGCAGCGTGAGGGTCAGGCCGAGCAGCGGGGTCGTCGACAGGTAGACCCAGATTTCGCCGAGCGCGGGTCTCATGGCCGGTCGTCGCGGCGTCTGGCGCGGCGGGACAGCGCCTGGAGGAGAAGGGCGGACACGGCGATCGACAGCAGCGTGCTCGCGACCAGCGCGACCGTGAGCGGCAGCCATTCGTCAGCGAGGCGGTGGAAGTGGAGCATCACGCCGGTGCCGGCCGGGACGAACAGCAGCGAGAAGTGCTGCAGGATGCCGGTCGCGGTGCCGCGCAACTCCTCGTTCGGGCCGCCGCGCAGCACCAGGGCGATGAACAGGAGGCCCATGCCGATGACCGGGCCGGGAATCGGGAGCCCCAGCCCGCGGACGAGCGCTTCGCCGACGAGTTGGAACACGAGAAGGAGGGTGAGTCCGCCGATCATCGGATTGCAGGGCGTCTGTCGAGCGAAGTCGTGGTTGTCATTCTAGTGTCTGATCCCGGCATGAGGGGGCATTCGGTGCGTCCGGGCGTGGGTATGCCGTGTCCGAATGATGATGGGTGATTTGGCCCCATTTTGGGCAGGCGTGGCACCTGTCATGCGAAATATTGCATCGTGATGTGAAAGAATTCTGTTTCAATGATGAACAAGGTGCCCAACGTGGCGCCACGAATGGAAATGCGCCGTGTAGAGGGAATTGCTGGACGGTTCCCCCACGTGGGTGCCGTCGATTCGCACTGCACAAACAATGGCGATGCAATATTGCAGTCCGGAGATCGAACGGGGTGGCGATGGGGGTAAGAAACGCTTCGGTGGCCTTGATGGCCGTGCTCGCGGGCCCGGTCCTGGCAGCGGATGAAATCGGCCCGCTTGCGCGGGTGACCGAAGACCCTTTCTTCAACGAGTTGCCCGTCGTGCTTTCGGTGTCGCGCCTCGCGCAGCCCTTGCGCGACGCGCCGGGCTCGGTCACCGTCATCGATGCCGACACGATACGCACCTCGGGTGCGCGGGACCTCGCGGATCTGCTGCGTCTGGTGCCCGGCTTTCTCGTGGCGCACTCCGAGATGGGCGCTCCCAGCGCGGTCTACCACGGCATGACCGACAGGAACACGCGCGGCCTGCAGGTCCTGATCGACGGGCGCTCGCAGTACAGCCCGCTGTTCTTCGGCGGCATCGCGTGGAACCTGATCGACGTCTCCCTGGACGAGATCGAGCGCATCGAGGTGATCCGGGGGTCCAATTCCGCCGCCTACGGGTCGAACGCCTTTCTCGGCGTCGTGAACGTCGTGACGCGGGCTGCGGCGGACACCCGGGGAGTCCGCGTGCGCGTCGGGCAAGGCAACGACGGTATCGCGGACCGGCACGCGCGTGCCGGCATGCGTATCGGCGACGCGGCGGTGCGTGTGAGCGCCGAGAGTACCCGCGACGACGGCGTGAAGGATTTCGACGACCGTCGCGAGAACCGGCGGGTGAATCTGCGCGCGGACGTTCCCCTGGGGGGCGCCGACGATTTGCAGGTGCAGGCCGGCAACGTGGAGATGACGTTGCGCACGGGTGTCGTCGGTGCCCTCACGAATCCGCCCCGCGAGCAGAGGGCGGTGAAGGAATTCCTCTCCTTCGGCTGGACGCGCAACCTGTCCGACGGCGGCTCCCTGTCCGCGCGCTACACGCGTTCGAACGAGGTGTTCGACGACGCCTTCCTGGCGCGCGAGAAACGCTTGAGCCTGTTTATCGATTACCACACGAGCACGACGCGCGACGAACTGGAACTCCAGCACACGATGGTGCCCACACCCGAGACCCGGCTCGTGTGGGGCGTGGGCGCGCGCCATGACGCCGTCCGCGGCCAGCAATTCTACGGGCGCGGCGGCGACGCCGTGCGGCAGCGCGTGAATCGCCTGTTCGGCAATTTCGAGTGGCGGCCGTCGGAAGCGTGGACGACCAACCTGGGTCTGACCTGGGAGGACGATTCGCTCTCGGATACCTCGCTCGCCCCACGCCTGGCGGTGAATTATCACCTGTCGCCGCGCCAGACGCTGCGTACCGGTCTTTCGCGCGCGCATCGCATTCCCTCGCTCACCGAGGCGAGGTCGCGCGAGATCTACGGTGCGCTGAACGTCGGGCGGCCGTTCGGTGTGATACCGCTGGAGATCGAGCGCATGGCGAGCGGCGACGTCAAACAGGAACGCATCGACGTCGCCGAGATCGGCTATCTCGGGGATTTCCGCGAGCAGGGGCTGTTCGTGGATGTCCGCGGGTTCCTGGAGAAGGTGGATGATCGCATCGTGTCGGTGCCCCGGCCCCTGGTGCCGCCGCGGTGCGAAGTGTTGAGTCTTCGCAAGAAGCGGCCCGAATGCGGGACTTATACCGATTTCATCAACGGCCAGGATCTCGACATCCGTGGCGTCGAATACGTGCTGCGCTGGCGTCCGCGGCAGGGCAGCGAGATCACGCTCAACCAGACCTTCACCCACATCGATTCGCATGCGAGCGCGCAGCTGTTCGCGTTGAATGCACAGACTGCGCGCAACGACGAGCGTCACATGGACCACTCGGCGCCGACCAGGGCGACGGTGCTGCGCTGGACGCAGGACTTGCCCGGTGGGGCGGAGATGTCGATCGCGCACTTCCGCTACGGGCGGTTCCAGTGGACGGCGGGCACCTCGGTCGACCCCTTCGATCGGACGGACGTCCGCCTCGCCTACCCGTTCCGGGTCGGCCCGACGCGTGGCGAGGTGGCCCTGACCGGGCAGGGCATCGAGGGCAAGCGCGCGGAGTTCAGACGGCGCGGCGCGGATCGCCGCGACACGGATTTCGCGCCGCCGCAGTTTCTCGATCCGCGCTACTGGGCCAGCCTGACGCTGGAGTTCTGACGCGCCGTCCGCCGGTTCACGCGAGCAGTGCGTGACCGACGGTGCGCGCGAGGATGCCCACGCCCGCGCCGACCGCAGCCGGCTTCCAGACGCCGGCGACGCGTTTGCCCGCGGAGATGAGCACGGCGACCCCCGGAACGTCCAGCGGGTGGATGAGGAAGCCGGCGCTGCGGTTCAGCATCGCGACGCTGGCGGTACCGTCCCGCAGCATGTCGTCCATCACGCCCATCATCGCCGTGCCGCCGCCGATGTACTTGGTCAGGGTCGGCAGGATCAGCGCCGGGTCGATCGATATCGCGGCGAGCACCGGCGCGAGCGCGCGGGTGAGAAGGTCCACAGCGCCGCTCGAACGCAGCGCCATCACCGCGACGAGTGCGAGCACGAGCATGGGAATCGCGCCGACGGCGATCTTGAAGGCCTCCGCGCCGGCGCGGTTGATGACGTCGAGCACGCCCTTGGCGTCTTCGGCGACATGGTGGTGCAGGGTTTCGTCCACCGGGCCTTCGCTGGCCGACAGCCTGCGGCCGAAGCCGTGGTAGGTGACGGCTGCGGCAACCAGGCCGCCGACGACCGACAGCGCGAGCGTGAGGCCGAAATCGAGCCCCATCGCGATCATCGGAAAGGCCGCGTTGGCCTGCGACATCGCCATCACCATCGCCAGCGTTGCCGCCAGATGGCGGTCCGAGGCGCCGCGGCTCTCCATCATCGTGAGCGTCGCGATCGGAGCGGCGAAACTGACGAAATTAATCTGCAGGGCGGCAAAAACGCCCAGGCCGGTGAGCCCGGCAGGGCGCAGCAGCGGGGCCAGCGCATGCACGAAGCGGTCGAGCACGCCCTTCGCTTCGAGCAGGCGCATCAGCGACAGCATCACGACCATCACCGGCAGCAGGACGAACAGGGCGAGTTCGACGGCGGAACGGCCCGCGCGCAGGATGATGTCGGTGATGATGTCCATGCAGGGAACCCGAAATTGTGCAGTGCGGCGAATGATACCCGAGCATACAGGTCGGATGCCGCTATTGCCTTGGCGCCGCGTCGGGGCCTATCGTTCGCTTTCCAACAATTCGAAAGGACGAGGAGAAACGGCATGGCGATGGAGGAGACGGCGCGCGGCACGGCGCATGAATGGCAGCGGGATCACATGGGGCACATCAACGTGCGTGCCTACATGGAATTTTTCGATGCGGCCTGCTGGCAGTTTTACGGGATGCTCGGACTGAGTCCGTCGCGGCTGCGCAGCGGCGAATTCAAGCTGGCCGCGGTGCAGCAGAACATCACATACAAGAAGGAGCTCTACCCTGGCGACACCATCGTCGTGCGTACCGGGGTTGTCGAGATGCGCGAGAAGGTGCTGCGCTTCCGCCACGAACTCGCGAACACGGAGACCGGCGAAGTGTGCGCGATTTGCGAGTTTACCGTGGTGTGCCTGAACCCCGAAACACGCCGTTCGCAGCCGTTCCCGGATGCGGTGGTCGAACGCGCCCAAGGGCTGCTGCTGCCGCTCGTGACCTGAGCGGGCGAAAACGAAAACGGCACCGCGTTCGCGGTGCCGTCGATGGCGTCAGCAGGCCGCCGGCGCGGCCCGCAGCACGACTCAGCGTTGCGCCTTCTTCACCTGGCGCCACTGGTGCAGCAGCGGTTCGGTGTAGCCGCTCGGCTGCGCCCGGCCCTTGAACACGAGGTCCTTGGCGGCCTGGAAGGCGATCGACTGGTCGAAGTTCGGGGCCATCGGCTGGTACAGCGGATCGCCGGCATTCTGCTGGTCGACGATCACCGCCATGCGCTTGAAGGTTTCCGTGACCTGCGCCTCGGTGGTCACGCCGTGGCGCAGCCAGTTGGCGATGTGCTGGCTGGAGATGCGCAGCGTCGCACGGTCTTCCATCAGGCCGATGTTGTTGATGTCCGGCACCTTCGAGCAGCCCACGCCCTGATCGATCCAGCGCACGACGTAGCCCAGGATGCCCTGGGTGTTGTTGTCGAGCTCCTGCTGGATCTCGGTCGCGCTCCAGTTCGCGGAGGCCGCGACCGGTACGGTCAGGAGGTTGTTGAGGAGGGTGTCACGCTCGGCGGCGAGGCTGATCTTCTCCATCTCCTGCTGCACGGCATGGACATCCACCTGATGATAGTGCAGCGCATGCAGGGTCGCGCCGGTGGGCGAGGGCACCCATGCGGTGGTGGCGCCGGCCTTCGGGTGGCCGATCTTCTGCTTCAGCATCTCGGCCATCAGGTCCGGCATCGCCCACATGCCCTTGCCGATCTGCGCCTTGCCGCGCAGGCCGCAGTCGAGGCCGACCAGTACGTTCTGGCGCTCGTAGGCCTGGATCCACGCCGAGGTCTTCATGTCGCCCTTGCGGATCATCGGGCCCGCTTCCATCGCGGTGTGCATCTCGTCGCCGGTGCGGTCGAGGAAGCCGGTGTTGATGAAGGCGACGCGCGATTCGGCGGCCTTGATGCAGCCGGCGAGGTTCACCGAGGTGCGACGCTCCTCGTCCATGATGCCGATCTTCATCGTGCTGGCGGGCAGGCCGAGCAACTGCTCGACGCGGCCGAACAGTTCGTTCGTGAAGGCGGCTTCGGCCGGGCCGTGCATCTTCGGCTTCACGATGTACATGCTGCCGGTGCGCGAGTTGCGCTTGAGCTTCAGGTCGCGCATCGAGATCAGCGTCGTGACGACGCCGTCCATGATGCCTTCGGGGATCTCGGTGCCGTCGGCAAGCAGGATCGCGGGGTTGGTCATCAGGTGGCCGACGTTGCGGATGAAGAGCAGCGAGCGGCCGTGCAGGCGCAGCGTGCCGCCGTTCGGCGCGGTGTATTCGCGGTCCGGGTTCATCCTGCGCTCGACCATCTTGCCGCCTTTCTCGAAGGTCTCGACCAGATTGCCGGTGATCAGGCCCAGCCAGCTGCGATAGACGACGACCTTGTCTGCGGCGTCGACCGCGGCGGTCGAGTCCTCGCAGTCCATGATCGTCGTGACCGCGGCTTCGACGAGCACGTCCTTGATGCCGGCGGCGTCGGTCTTGCCGATCGGGTGGTTGCGGTCGAACTGGATCTCGAGGTGCAGGCCGTTGTTCTTGATCAGCACGGCAGACGGAGCCGCCGCGTCGCCCTGGAAGCCGGCGAATTTTCCAGCATCGGCGAGGCCGGTCTGGCTGCCGTCCAGCAGCGTGACGACGAGCTTGCTGCCGGTGACCGCGTAGGCCTTGGCCTGGTCATGGCTGCCTTGTGCGAGCGGAGCGGCCTGGTTGAGCAGGTTGCGGCCGAAGGCGATGACGCGCGCGCCGCGCACCGGGTTGTACGACGAGCCGGCTTCTGCGCCGCCGTCCGAGGGGATCGCGTCGGTGCCGTACAGCGCGTCGTAGAGGCTGCCCCAGCGTGCGTTCGCGGCGTTGAGGGCGTAACGGGCGTTCATGATCGGCACCACGAGCTGCGGGCCGGCCTGCTCGCTGATCTCGCTGTCGACGTTGGTGGTCGTGATCTTGAACGGCGCGGGTACCGGCTGCAGGTAGCCGATCTTCTCAAGGAAGGTGCGATAGGCCGGCATGTCCTGGATCGGGCCGGGGTGGGCGCGGTGCCAGTTGTCGAGTTCGGTCTGCAGGCGGTCGCGTTCGGCGAGCAGCGCGCGGTTCTTCGGCGCGAGTTCATTGGCGAGCTCGCTGAAGCCCTTCCAGAACGCGCCGGCGTCGATGCCGGTCCCCGGCAGGGCTTCGGTTTCGATGAAACGGTGCAGCTCGGCGTCGACCTGCAGTTGGTGGCATTGGATTCTCGTGCTCATGATTCCTCGCTCTCTAGGTCAGAGTGTCTTAAGAAAATAGTAGGTGGTGAGGATGCTGCCCACCCCGATGATGAAACGGCGCAACCACGCGGCCGGGACCTTGCGGGCACCGACCGCCCCCCAGTAGCCGCCAATGGCGGCGGTGACGATCATGACCAGCGTGTGCGGCCAGCTCACCGCGCCGGCGACGGCGAAGGTGACGACGGCGACGCTGTAGATGATCGCGGACAGCCAGTTCTTGAGTGCGTTGATGTCGTGGATGTCGCGGTGGCCCTGGATCGCGAGCGCGGCGATCATCACGATGCCCATGCCGGCACCGAAGAAGCCGCCGTAGATCGATACGCCGAGCTGGAACAGCAGGCCGCCCGCGCTGCCGTGCGACGGACCGTCGACGGGGCGCTGGCGCAGTCGCGTGAGGAGAGCGGAGATCCTGCCGCTGGCGGCGAACATCACGGTCGCGGTCAGGAGCAGCCACGGGATCAGCTGCGAGAAGGTGTCGTCCCCGGTGGAGAGCAACAGCACGCCGCCCGCGATGCCGCCGACGAGCGCGACCAGCGACAGCGCGGCGAGGCCCGTGCGGAAGCGCGCGAGCTCGCGGCGGCAGGCCCAGGCGCCGGACAGGCTCGCGGGCCACAGCGCGACCGCGTTGCTCGCGTTGGCGACCACCGGCGGTACGCCGATCGTCAGCAGCGCCGGGAAGGAGAAGAAGGTGCCGCCGCCGGCGATCGAATTCATCGCGCCCGCCATCGCCGCGGCCAGTCCGATGAGGAGGATTTCGCCGGCGGTCATCAGCGGGAGGCCGGCGCGCAGCGCGACTGCACGAACTCGACGATGTCGGTGAGACGCTGGCCGACGGCGGTGGGCGTCACGCCCAGCTCTTCCTGCGGCAGCTGGGTGCGGTTGATCCAGAACGTCGTATAGCCGAACCAGGTTGCGCCCGCGGCATCCCAGCCGTTCGAGGAGACGAAGAGGATTTCCTTCGCGGGCACACCGAAGGCGTCGGGACCGAGCTGGTAGGCGGCATCGGACGTCTTGTACTGGCGCACCGCGTCCACCGACAGGACGTGGTCGAAGAGTCCGGTCATGCCCGCGCTCTTGATCGCGACGTCGAGCATCTGCGGCGTACCGTTCGACAGCACCGCCATCGGGATGCCGAGCGCGCGCAGCGCCCGCAGCGCGCCGAGGTTTTCGGGAAAGGGCGACAGGCAGGCGTACTGGTTCATCAGCTGGCGTCGCTGCGAGTCGTTCATCGTCAGCCCCAGCCTCTTCGCCGCAAACACCAGGCCGTCCCCCGTGATTTCGAAAAAAGGCTTGTAGCGGCCGGACAGCGTGCGGATGAAGGAATACTCGATCTGCTTCAGGCGCCACAGCGCGGTCAGCGCCTCGCCCTTGCCCGGAAAGAGCTGCTCCGCAAGCGCGCCCACCGAGTACACGTCGAACAGCGTGCCGAAGGCGTCGAAGGCGACTGCGCGGATGCGCTCGGAGGGTTTCATGTGGGGGTCCCGTGTTGAAATTTGCGCCTTGCGTGGCCGGCATCGCTGCCGGCCACGTGGACGTCTGCACTTTCGGGTGGCGTCTCCTCCACCCTTCGTTGAGGATGAAGTGTATTGAACTCTTGTATAAGACTGAATACCCTGTACGGTCAATTTATCTTTTACTAAAAGTACAAAATGGACGCGTTCAAGCAGGTCGAAACCTTCGTTGGTGTCGCGACCAGGGGCAGTCTGTCGGCCGCCGCCCGGGCGGAGGGGGTCACGCCAGCCGTGATCGGGCGCCGGCTCGATGCGCTCGAGCAGCGGCTGGGCGTGAAGCTGCTGACGCGCACGACGCGCAGCATCTCGCTCACCTTCGAGGGCGCGGCCTTCCTCGAGGACTGCCAGCGCATCCTCAACGACCTCGCGAATGCCGAGGCCTCGGTGAGCCTCGGGGGAGTCAAGGCGAGCGGCCATATCCGCGTGTCCGCTCCGGCGGGTTTCGGGCGGCTGCATGTCGCGCCGCTGCTGCGCGAATTCCTGGAGATGAATGCCGACGTGTCGTGCACGCTCGATCTCACCGACCGCGTCGTGGATCTCGTCAACGAGGGTATCGACTGCGCGATCCGCATCGGCGAGTTGTCCGATTCCAGCCTCGTGTCGATCCGGCTGGCGGACAACCGGCGCGTGGTGGTCGCGAGTCCGGCCTATCTGGCCCGCCACGGTTCGCCCGAGACGCCGCCGGATCTCTCCGCCCACAACTGCCTGTCGCTGGGCCAGCAGCGCGGCTGGCTGTTCTGCGACGAGAAGGGGGAGACGCTCACGGTGAAGGTCGGCGGGCGGCTCGAATGCAACGACGGCGCGGTGCTGCACCAGTGCGCACTGGCCGGCGACGGACTCGCCTGGCGCTCGCTGTGGGAAGTCGACGCCGACCTGCGCGCCGGGCGCCTCGTGACCGTGCTCGACGAGTTTGCCGCGCCGACGATGGGCATCTACGCGGTGTTCCCGCAGCGCACGCGGCTCGCGTTGCGGGTGCGGCTCTTCATCGATCACCTGAAGAACCATTACGGGCGCCCGGATTACTGGCTTTCGTCGCCGCCGTCGATCGTCGAGTGAGCCGCGCTGGCGGATTCGCATCATCCGGAGGCAGGCACTTGTACGATCAAAAATCGTGCGGTATATTCTCGCCTCTTTCGCTGGTGTAGCTCAGTTGGTAGAGCAACTGATTCGTAATCAGTAGGTCGGGGGTTCGATTCCTCTCACCAGCACCAAACATGACAGGGGCTTGCAGCGATGCAAGCCCCTGTTGCTTTTGGGGCGCACGCCCGCACCGTCGGCGGGGCGTTCTCGACAGCGCCGGTTCGGCGGACTACCCTGAGTAGGACGCGATGCCTGCGACGCATTCGCGCCGCGTCGTCGCTCGCAGGAAGTGCGCATGTCGACCCCGAACCCGATTCCTTCCCGGACTGTGGTGGCCGTTCGTCCCGACCGCGAAATCGCCACGCGGCAGCGGCTGCCTTACTTCGTCGGCATCTCGGGCGAAACGGCCGGCAGCCGGGGCCTGTCGATGCACGTGGTGGTCATTCCCCCCGGCGGCGTCGCCGCTCCGCATCGTCATCGCGGCTACGAGACCGCGATCTACGTGCTGGAAGGCAGCGTCGAGACGCGCTACGGGCCGGGGCTGCGCGAGCGGGTGGTGAGTCGCGCCGGGGAGTTCCTCTTCATTGCGCCGGATGTCCCACATCAGGCTTTCAATCTCAGCGACAGCGAACCGGCGCGCGCGATCGTTGCGCGCAACGATCCGGCCGAGCAGGAGAATGTCGTTCCGTACGATCCTGCCGAAGACGGCGGCGAGCCTTGAGTTGTCCGCGCCCGGACCCGGCTTCGGTGCGCGGGCGGCGAATCGGGGGCCGCAGAGTGCACGATTTTTTCCTAGGATAAAGTTTATTGCTCCTTGTCCCATGGTGCCCCGCGCGGCGGTGTAAGGCGGGCGGGGGACGCTTTCCGGTGCAGATGCACGGCGAATGTCGGGAGCGAGCACAGGCTTGGTGCCTGTTCATGCGGAAATCGTGCGGATGACATGACTTTGCGTATCTTCACCGGGGAAGCGCGCCGTGGAACGGTCTTCGCTGATGTTCGATCAATTGCATCGGGAATCGGATCATCATGACGACGCTGTCTTTCGACGAAATGCACGACGCGGATGCGAAGACGCGCGCGCACTACGCGCCGTTCGAGGCGTGGGCGCGCGGGCTGTCGCCGGACGTGATGGCGCGCAAGCGGGCCGAGGCCGATCTTGCGTTCCGCCGCCTGGGCATCACTTTCGCGGTGTATGGCGAGGAGGCAGGCACCGAGCGGCTGATCCCCTTCGACACCATCCCGCGCATCATCCCCAATGCGGAATGGAAGACGCTGCGCGCCGGCCTCAAGCAGCGCGTGAAGGCGCTGAACATGTTCCTGGACGACATCTATAACGACCAGGACATCCTGCGCGCGGGCCGCATTCCTGCCGAGGAGGTGCTCGACAACGCGCAGTTCCGCCCGGAGATGAAGGGCTTCAAGGTACCGAACGGTATCTACGCGCATATCGCGGGCGTGGATGTCGTGCGCGCGGGGGCGGGGGAGTTCTACGTGCTGGAGGACAACCTGCGCGTGCCGTCGGGCGTGTCCTACATGGTCGAGAACCGCAAGATGATGATGCGGCTCTTCCCGGAGCTGTTCGCGCAGCAGAAGATTGCGCCGGTCGAGCATTACCCGGACCTGCTGCTGGAGACGCTGCGTGCGGTGGCGCCGGCCGGTGTGGAGGATCCGACGGTGGTGGTGATGACGCCGGGGGCGTTCAACTCCGCCTACTTCGAGCATTCCTTCCTCGCGCAGCAGATGGGGGTGGAACTGGTGGAGGGGCGCGACCTCTTCATCGAACACGACGCCGTGTACATGCGCACGACGCGCGGGCCGAGGCGCGTGGACGTGATCTATCGCCGCATCGACGACGATTTCCTCGATCCGCGCGCCTTCCGGCCCGATTCGATGCTGGGCGTGCCCGGCCTGCTGAAGGCTTACCGCGCGGGGCGGGTGACGCTGTGCAATGCGATCGGCACCGGCGTCGCCGACGACAAGTCCATCTACCCCTATGTCGGCGAGATGGTGCGCTTCTACCTTGGCGAAGAGCCTATCCTCAACAACGTGCCGACCTACCGCTGCCGCGAGAAGGACAAGCTGCGCCATGTGCTGGCGCATCTGTCCGAGCTGGTGGTGAAGGAGGTGCACGGCGCGGGCGGCTACGGGATGCTGGTGGGACCGGCCGCGACGAAAGCCGAGATCGAGCACTTCCGCGCGGTGTTGAGCGCGCATCCGGAGAAGTACGTCGCGCAGCCGACGCTGGCCTTGTCGACCTGCCCGACTTACGTCGAGAGCGGGATCGCGCCGCGTCACATCGACCTGCGGCCTTTCGTGCTCTCGGGCAAGGAGGTGTCGCTGGTGCCCGGCGGGCTCACGCGGGTCGCGCTGCGGGAGGGCTCGCTGGTGGTGAATTCCTCGCAGGGGGGCGGGACCAAGGACACGTGGGTGCTGGAGAACGGCAATGCCTGAGCCGCTCCGTCCCCGCTCCCCGACCGCGTCCGCCGCGCCGGAGTCCGGATCATGCTGAGCCGCACGGCCGATCACCTCTACTGGATGGCCCGTTATTCCGAACGCGCCGAGAATCTCGCGCGTCTGCTCGACGTGACCTACCAGATGTCGCTCGTCCCGCATGACGCCGAAACCGAGCGCAGCAACTGGAACGCGATCATCGCGCTGAACAGCCTCGAATTCGCGTACGCGAAACGGCACGACGAGATCACGGCGACGAACGTGCTGCACTTCATGGTGCGCGACGAGACGCAGCCGTCGTCGATCTACAACTGCCTGCGCGCGGCGCGCGAAAACGCCCGCGCGGTGCGCGGCACGCTGACGGCGGAGATGTGGGAGACGATCAACGAAACCTGGGTGCTGTTGCGCGACCAGAGCTTCGACGAGATCCATGTCGGGGGAATCGCGGCCTTCTTCGACTGGGTGAAGCAGCGCGCCTCGCTGATGCGGGGGGCGATGTTCGGCACGATGCTGCGCGACGAGGCCTTCCAGTTCATCCACCTGGGGGCCTTGCTCGAGCGCGCCGACAACACCGCGCGCATCCTCGACGTGAAGTACCACAGCCTCGCCGGCGTGCATCACGGCGAGGCGGACGATCTCGGCGAAGCCAGCGATTTCTACCACTGGGGCGCGTTGCTGCGCTCGGTGTCGGCGTTCGAGGTGTATCGCAAGGTCTATCGCGACGTGATCACGCCCGAGCGCGTCGCGGAACTGCTGATCCTGCGCGAGGACCTGCCACGGGCGCTGCATTCGTGCACGGAGGGGATCGTCCGGATCCTCGGCAAGGTGCGCAACAGCCGCTCCGACGAGACCGTTCGCCGCGCCGGCCAGCTCTACGCGGTGCTGCGCTACGCCCGCATGGACGACATCTTCGCGCGCGGGCTGCACGCGTGGCTGGACGATTTCATCGACGCGATCGGTGACCTGAGCGCGCGCATCAGCGACGATTTCCTCGTCGGCGGTGAGCCGGGCGAGCCCACCACCCCTTGATCCGCTGCGGTCGG
Source organism: Azoarcus sp. DN11 (assembly GCF_003628555.1). Taxonomy (NCBI): domain Bacteria; kingdom Pseudomonadati; phylum Pseudomonadota; class Betaproteobacteria; order Rhodocyclales; family Zoogloeaceae; genus Azoarcus; species Azoarcus sp. DN11. The sequence goes on from NZ_CP021731.1 coordinate 800,990, forward strand.
CACCTGCGGCCCGTGGCCCTTTAGCGAGCGAATGCCATGACCTACTGCGTCGCGATGTGCCTCGAAAAGGGGCTGGTCTTTCTGTCCGACTCGCGCACCAACGCGGGGGTCGATCACATCAACACCTTCCGCAAGATGCACGTCTGGCAGCGGCCGGGCGAGCGCGTCGTCGTGATGCTCACGTCGGGCAACCTGTCGGTGAGCCAGTCGATCGTGAACATCGTCAGCGAGCGCCTGGCGCTCACCGATTCGGCCAACCTCTTCAACGCGCCGAACATGTTCGAGGTCGCACGCCACGTCGGCGACGTCGTGCGCGAGGTGCACCGGCGCGATGCGGACGCGTTGCGCGACTTCGGCGTCGAGTTCAACGCCTCGCTGATCGTCGGTGGGCAGATCTACGGCGAGACGCCGCGCCTCTTCAACATCTATGCCGCGGGCAACTTCATCGAGGCCACCGAGGACACCCCCTACATCCAGATCGGCGAATCGAAGTACGGCAAGCCAATCATCGACCGCGTGCTGCGCTACGGCTCCGCGCTTTCCGACGCGGCCAAGTGCGCGCTGGTGTCGATGGATTCGACGATCCGCTCGAACCTGTCGGTGGGCCTGCCGCTCGACCTGTGCGTGGTCGAGCGCGACGCGCTCTCCGTGAAGTCCCACCTGTCGATCGACCAGGATCACGCGTACTACATGCAGATTCGCGGGCAGTGGGGCGAGCGGCTGCGCGACGCGTTCGCCGAACTGCCCAACCCCGACTGGCTGTGAGCGTGCCGCATCGCAGCGGCTCGCCCGGTGCCCCGACAATCCGCGGAGATCCAGCGTGTCGATCCATGTCGCCCTGAGCCACGTCACCCATTACCGGTACGACCGGCCGGTCCGGCTCGGGCCGCAAGTCGTGCGCCTTCGACCGTGCCCGCACAGCCGCACGCGCATCCTGTCGTACGCGCTGAAGGTGCTGCCGGGCAAACACTTCATCAACTGGCAGCAGGATCCGCAGGGCAACTACCTTGCGCGCCTCGTCTTCCCGGAGCCGACGCGGGAATTTCGCGTCGAGGTGGACCTCGTCGCCGAGATGGCGGTGCTGAATCCGTTCGATTTCTTCCTCGAACCGGAGGCCGATCATTTCCCGTTCGCGTACGGCGAGGCGCAGCGCGTCGAGCTCGCCCCCTACCTGCACCGCATGAGCATCGGCAAGGGGCTGGGGGAACGCTTCGCCGCTTATCTGGAGGCGATCCCGCGCGGCAGGCGCCGCACCATCGACTTTCTCGTCGACCTGAACGCGAAGCTGCGGCAGGACATCGGCTACGTGATCCGCCTCGAACCCGGCGTGCAGACGCCCGAGGAGACGTTGGCGCTCGGCAGCGGCTCCTGCCGCGACACCGCCTGGCTACTGGCGCAGCTGCTGCGCCACCTGGGGCTGGCGGCGCGCTTCGTGTCCGGCTACCTGATCCAGCTTGCCGCCGACGTGAAGTCGCTCGACGGCCCGAGCGGCCCCGAGGCGGACTTCACCGACCTCCACGCCTGGTGCGAGGTCTATCTGCCGGGCGCGGGCTGGATCGGCCTCGATCCGACCTCGGGCCTCCTGGCCGGCGAAGGCCACATCCCGCTCGCGTGCAGCCCCGAGCCCTCGTCGGCGGCGCCGATCAGCGGCCTCGTCGACGACTGCGAGTGCGATTTCGCGCACGCGATGAAGGTCGAGCGCATCCGGGAGGCGCCGCGCGTCACCAAGCCCTACACGGACGCGCAGTGGGCACGCATCGAGGCGCTCGGCCACGAGATCGACGCGCAGCTCGCGGCCCACGACGTGCGCCTGACGATGGGGGGCGAGCCGACCTTCGTGTCGATCGACGATCCCGATGGCGACGAATGGAACACCACGGCGCTGGGGCCCACCAAGCGCCTGTTCGCCGCGGCGCTGTATCACCGCCTGCGCCAGAAATACGGCGCCCGGGGCCTGATGCACTTCGGCCAAGGGAAGTGGTATCCCGGCGAGCAGCTGCCGCGCTGGTCGCTGAACGCCTTCTGGCGCCGCGACGGCGAGCCGATGTGGCGCGATGCCGCGCTCTACGCCGACGAGCGCAATCCGGCCGGGGCCGACGCCGCGGCTGCGAACCGCTTCCTCGCGGGCGTCGCCGGGCGGCTCGCGCTCGATCCGAAGCACGTGTTCGACGCCTTCGAGGATGTCTTCTACTACCTGTGGCGCGAACACCGCCTCCCGGCCAACGTCGATCCCTTCGACGCGCGGCTCGACGATCCGATGGAGCGCGAGCGCCTGATGCGCGTGTTCGCGCACGGCCTGCCGAACGCCGTCGGCGCCGTGCTGCCGATCGCGCGTGACCCCGCCGGGCAATGGGTCTCCGGGCCGTGGTTCCTGCGCTCCGAGCGCTGCTACCTGACCCCGGGCGATTCGCCGATGGGCTACCGCCTGCCGCTCGATTCGCAGCCCTGGGTCAGCCGGCGGGATTATCCCTACCTGCACCAGCCCGACCCATCGCAGGCTTTCCCGCCGCTCGCGACGCATGCGCAACTGCGCCACCAGCTGCGCGAGCAGTCGGCGCGCGCCCGTGCCGAAGAGGCCAGAGCCCGCGAGGCGGCCGCTGCCGCTGCCGCTGCCGCGCGCATTCCCGGCAAGCACGAATCCGCCGCGTGGATCACGCGCACCGCGATGTGCGCGCAGCCGCGCGAAGGCACGCTGTACATCTTCATGCCGCCCACCGAGGCACTCGACGACTACCTCGCGATCGTCACCGCGGTCGAGGATACCGCCGCGGCGCTCGGCCAGCCGGTCATCCTCGAAGGCTACGAGCCACCGTCCGATCCGCGCCTGGCGCACTTCAGCATCACCCCCGACCCTGGCGTGATCGAGGTCAACATCCACCCGGCCGCCAACTGGGACGAACTCGTCGACCACACCACCTTCCTCTACGAGGCCGCGCGCGAATCCCGCCTGTCGACCGAGAAGTTCATGCTCGACGGCCGCCACAGCGGCACCGGCGGCGGCAACCACTTCGTGCTCGGTGGCGCGACCACCGCCGACTCGCCCTTCCTGCGCCGCCCCGACCTGCTCCGGAGCCTGATCGGCTACTGGCACAACCACCCCTCGCTGTCCTATCTCTTCTCCGGCCTCTTCATCGGTCCGACCTCGCAGGCGCCGCGCATCGACGAGGCGCGCAACGACTCGGTCCACGAGATCGAGGTCGCGTTCCGCGAGCTGGAGCGGCAGATCGGCCTCAGCGAACAACACTCGGGGCAATGCCCGCCCTGGCTCGTCGACCGCCTGCTGCGCAACCTGCTCATCGACGTCAGCGGCAACACCCATCGCGCCGAGTTCTGCATCGACAAGCTGTATTCGCCCGACGGCCCGGCCGGCCGCCACGGCCTGCTCGAACTGCGCGCCTTCGAGATGCCGCCGCACGCGCGCATGTCGCTCACGCAGCAGCTCCTGCTGCGCGGGCTGGTCGCGCGCTTCTGGCAGCAACCCTACGCCCCCGAGCGTCTCGTGCGCTGGGGCACGGAACTGCACGACCGCTACATGCTGCCGCATTTCGTCGAACAGGATTTCGCCGACGTCATCGCCGAGCTGAACGCCTTCGGCCTGCCGATCCGCGAGGAATGGTTCGCGCCGCATTTCGAGTTCCGCTTCCCCAAGGTCGGCGACTTCGCCGTGCGTGGCATCGAGGTCGAACTGCGCCACGCGCTCGAGCCCTGGCACGTGATGGGCGAGGAGGGCGCCGCGGGCGCCACCGTGCGCTATGTGGACTCCTCGCTTGAGCGCCTGCAGGTCAAGGTGAGCGGCATGGCGCCCGACCGCTACGTGCTGGCGGTCAACGGTGCAGCGCTGCCGCTGCAGGCCACCGGCACGGTCGGCGAGGCGGTCGCCGGGGTGCGTTACCGAGCGTGGCAACCGGCGTCCTGCCTGCATCCGACCATCGGTGTCGACGCGCCGCTGGTGTTCGACCTCGTCGACACCTGGATGCAGCGCTCGCTCGGCGGCGCCCAGTACCACGTCGCCCACCCCGGTGGGCGCCATTACGAGACTTTCCCGGTGAACGCGTTCGAGGCCGAATCGCGCCGCCTCGCGCGCTTCTTCCGCATGGGCCACACGCCCGGCGGTCGTCCTTCACGGATCGACACCGCGCAGCGCAACGCCGAATTCCCCTTCACGCTAGACTTGAGAGGATCAAGCAAAGCCAGGCCCTGACTTTCCGCGATGCCGCACAAGCTGCTCTCCCTCTACGTCCGCCCGACCGGCCGCTACGATGAAATGCTGGCGGGCGCCGAGCAATTGCGGCCGCACTGGCGACCGCTGTTCGAGGCCCTCGACGCCTCGACGCCCGACCAGATGCGCGCGCGCCAGGCCTTCGTCACCGAGCGCATCCGCGAGAACGGCACCACCTACAACGTCTATGCCGATCCCCACGGGGCCGACCGGCCGTGGGCGCTCGATCCGCTGCCCTTCATCCTGCCGGCCGACGAGTGGACGCATATCGAGGCCGCCGTCGCGCAGCGCGCCGATCTCCTCGACCGGGTGCTCGCCGACCTCTACGGACCGCAGCACCTGATCCGCAGCGGCGCGCTGCCCGCCGCGCTGGTGTACGGCCACAACGGCTTCCTGTGGCCCTGCCAGGGCACGCAGCCGCCGTCCGGCCATTTCCTGCACGTCTATGCCGCCGACCTCGCACGCTCGCCGGACGGCCGCTGGTGGGTGATCGCCGACCGCACGCAAGGGCCCTCGGGCGCCGGCTACGCGCTCGAAAACCGGCTGATCGTGTCGCGGCTGTTTCCGGAGCTCTTCCGCGACCTGCGCGTGCATCACCTCGCGGACTTCTTCCGCCACATGCAGGACAGCCTCGCGCGCTGGGCCCCCGTCGAGCGCGGCGAGACGCCGTTCACCGTGCTGCTCACGCCCGGCCCCTACAACGAGACCTACTTCGAACAGTCCTACCTCGCCCGCTACCTCGGCTTCCCGCTGGTCGAAGGCCAGGACCTCACGGTGCGCGGCGACGCCGTGTATCTGAAGACGCTGGGCGGCCTCCGGCGCGTCCATGTGATCCTGCGCCGGCTCGACGACGACTACACCGATCCGCTCGAACTGCGCGGCGAATCCTCCCTCGGCGTGCCGGGCCTCGTCGAGGCGGCGCGGGCCGGCCGCGTGCTGGTTGCCAATGCGCTGGGCAGCGGCGTGCTGGAATCCGCGGGCCTGCTCGCCTTCCTGCCCAAGCTCGCCGAACGCCTCCTCGGCGAACCGCTCGCGATGCCGGCTGTCGCCAGCTGGTGGTGCGGCGAAGCGCCGGCGCTCGACTACGTCGTCGAACATCTCGCCGAACTTGTCATCAAGCCCGCCTATCCCTCGCAACGCATGCAGGCCGTGTTCGGGCGGGAGCTGGACGCCCGCGGACGTGCGCACTGGACCGAACGCCTGCGCCATCGCCCGCACGCCTACATCGGCCAGGAACTGGTGCAGCTGTCGCAGGCGCCGGTGATGCCCGACGCCGGCAGCCCGACGCTCGACCGCCGTCTCCTCGCGCGTGCGATCGGGGTGCGCGTCTATGCAGTCGTCACGCCCGACGGCTGGCGCGTGATGCCCGGCGGACTCACGCGCGTCTCGGGCAGCGGCGACGTGGACATCCTGTCGATGCAGCGCGGCGGCTCGTCGAAGGACACCTGGGTCCTGTCCGATGTGCCGGTCAGCCAGTTCAGCCTGCTCAAGGGCGAACTCGGCGCCGGCGACATCGTGCGCGCCGGCCCCGAGATCGCCAGCCGCAGCGCCGAGAACCTGTTCTGGCTCGGCCGCTACGGCGAGCGCGTCGAAAACAGCGCCCGCCTGCTGCGCTTCGCGTGCGACCGGCTGAACGAGGAAGGCGAATCGGCGTCCGCGGCGGCTCGTCTCGGCGCTGCGGCACTCGGTGCCGCAGCGGGCGACTTCTTCGGCGAACCCGGCGTCCTCGCCACTGCCGTCGGCTACTGCGAGCGCTTCGGCCTGCTGCCGCCCGAGGAAGACCGGTCCGTGGCACGTCGCCTCGTCGAAGGGGCGCTTGACGAGAACGCCTCCGGCAGCCTCGCCGCCACCCTGCGCCGTGCCGTCTGGGCCGCCACCCAGGTGCGCGATCGTCTGTCCATCGACCACTGGCACTCCCTCAACCGCCTGCATGACATTCTGCGCCGGCAGCGCCTCGACGGCGGCGCGCCGTCCGACATCGCGACGCTGCTGTCGACCCTGGACCGCGTGCTGCTCGCGTGCGTCTCGCTTTCGGGCTTCGCGATGGACGAGATGATGCGCGACAGCGGCTGGCGCTTCCTGATCCTCGGCCGCCGCATCGAGCGCCTGCAGTGCCGCAGCCGCATCGTCGCGCATTTCCTCGAAGCCTGCGGCGGCCAACCGGCCGGCGTCGATGCGCTGCTGGAGCTGGCCGACTGCGCCGAAGCCTACCGCCAGCGCTATCTCCGCACTCCCGACGTCCTGCCGACGCTCGACCTCGTCGTATTCGACACCGACAACCCGCACGCCGTCGCCTTCCAGACCGACATGCTGCTGCGCTACCTCGAATCGCTGCAGCGCGACCTCGCCGCATCCGGGGCGGCAGAGGGGGAGGCCGACTATGGCATCCCCGTGTTCCGCGATGCCGTCGGTACACTGAACGCGTTTTCCCTGCACGAGCTGGAACTCACGCTGCCGGACGGGACGGTGGCGGCGCAGCGCTGCGCCAACTGTGCCGGGTGCAGCGAACTCGCACGAATCCTGCACATCGTTCACGACGCCTCGGCAACCCTGTCCAACCGCATCGCCGAACGTTTTTTCACCCACGTCCGCCCCGCTGCGCGCATCCTTTCCGCCTGAACATGCGCTACCACGTCCTGCACACCACCGAGTATCACTATTCGCAGCCGGTGCAGACCGCGCGGCATCTCCTGCACCTCGTCCCGCGGCCCGTGCCCTGGCAGATGCTCGAACGACAGGCGCTGCGCATCGACCCCGAACCGACGACGCGCGCGCACGGCATCGACGTGTTCGGCAACCCGGCTGACCGCATCGAATTCGCCGCCTCGCACGACCACCTGCACGTCGAAAGCGAGCAGACGCTCACGCTCGCCCCGCGACCGTGGCTCGCCACGCCGATCGACGGTCCTGCCTGGGAGAAGGTGCGCGACGCCCTCGACTATCGTGCAACCCCACTCGGGGAGTCGATCGCCGCTGCCCAGCACATGCGCTTCGAATCACCCGGCGTGCGCGTCAAACGCGAACTCGAAGACTACGCCGCCCCTTCGTTCGTCGCCGGCCGCCCGGTGATCGACGCCGCCCGCGACCTCGTGCGCCGCATCCACACCGAGTTCCGCTACGACCCCGAAGCCACCCGGGTCGGCACCTCCGTCCTCGAAGTGCTGGAAATGAAGCGCGGCGTCTGTCAGGACTTCGCCCACCTGATGATCGGCTGCCTGCGCTCGCTCGGCCTCGCCGCGCGCTACGTCTCCGGCTACCTGCGCACCGACCCCCCGCCCGGTCAGCCAAGGCTGACAGGCTCCGACGCCTCACACGCCTGGGTCGCCCTGTTCGTCCCCGAACTCGGCTGGATCGAACTCGACCCGACAAACGATTGCCTGGCCGACGAAAACCACCTGGTTCTGGCGTGGGGGCGTGATTTCGGCGACGTCTCGCCGATCCGCGGGGTCATCCAGGGAGGAGGAGAGCATACGCTGAAGGTGGGTGTGACGGTCACGCCAACGGACGTTGTTGGCACGCCGTTTCCGGTCGATGGCTCCGCTTGAGGTATCGCCCTACTCGCGGGCGCACGATATTGCTACTTGCGCTGCTTTGTCGCTTCCGTCCCGCGACAGCGCTTGAGCGCCACTCGGGCGTCCGGGATCGTTTCGAGCGCATTCGGGTTCGGAATGCAAGCGCCATCCTCCGCGACCGATATCCTGCCGTCGGCGAGGGTCAGCCGCAGCAGCGACGTCATCCGCGTCCAGCCTTTGCCGACCTCGTTCGCCGCGCGCGCCGCAGGCCGATCGATCGGGAAATACTGGAAGGTCACGAACAGCTCATTGCGTTCCTTGTCGGCAACGCCCATCGCCAATACCGCGTTGCAGTATGTCTCGTACCCCTCCTGCGGGCGGAAGCGATAGACGCCGATGTTCTCCAATTGTGCATTGAAAAACATCAGGTGGCAGGAAACCTTGTAACGCTGGCCTTCCTCACATTGATACGTGGGGGCCCTCGTGAACGAGGCGGGCGTGCAGACCTCGTCAGGACGGTCCTTCGCCATGAACAATGCGGGTTTGACGTAGTACTTCGTACCCTCGATGTAGAGTCTGAAGCCCAAATCCAATTCCGGCCGACGGCTAGCCGCCTTCTTGCCGGCGCTTGTGGCGCTGAGTGCGATGGCAGTCGCGAGCGTAGCAGCTTCCAGCCTGCTGCCTTCCCATTGTTCCAGGGGAACTCCCGGCTCAGACCTCCAGTTACCATCCACTGCGATTTCGGCTCTGGCGCCCATTGAGGAGAGCAGCAACATCAGAGCCGTAATACCTGCGAAAAGCCGCATGTTCATGTTTTCGAATATTCCTCGTAGGCGGCCCTGAGCATTTCGTCGTAACGATAGGTCTTGTAGTCCGGGCCGTTGTAATTGAAGGCGAGCGCGGCCCAGTTTTTTATCTTGACGGCGTCCCAGAGCGAGATCTCCTTCCCCAGCGCTTTGTTCTTCGGGTTCTTCCATGCTGGTGCCTTCCGGCGGATGAAAGCGGCGAGGAGTTTGATTTGGGCGTGTTCTGAGATACACGCCTCTCTGACGAAATTGTCGACAAAATCGTAACCACAGAGCTTATGGTTCTCCCCCATGATCTGGAACTTCCCCCATGAGCAGGATTTCAGCGCGGCTTCGGGGGCGAGACGGTATGCGTTGATCAGGCGCAGGTAGCCCCGGGCGTAATTGCCATACACGTCGTCCGCATCGACGGTGCCGTCGTGCATCAGCATATTCCTACTGCCCAATTCGGCATTCTTTCGATAGCTGCGTGGCCACGCGATGTCGGGGTGCCCATTGTCGTATTTTCCTTGGGTTAGGCGGCTGAAGTAATGACGTTCGAACACCAGCGCCGGAATCTGTGCGCCGTCGCGGCTATTGAGCCGCCAGAACGAGCTGCGGCCGCCGCTTTCCACGCGCGCGATCGCCCTGAGCACCGCAGGTTCACAGCTCAGGCCATCCGCAATGATCTCCCATTCGTCATCGCCGATGCTTCCTCCCTCGTACCACGCGAACAGCGCCATCAGGCCCGCGGGAAGATCGACGCTGACTTCGATTACCGGTTGTCCCTGTGGCCCCTTTGCGGGGCGTTTTTTCACGTTCCGGTTGTTCTTCGCCGCCGTGCCTTGCGCCGGCCGCGGAGCCGTGGGCTGAGTCTTGCTTGGTGTGGCGGCTGGGTTTGTCGGTTCGGGCAGTCGAGTTGGTGCGCTCGGTGGATGTGCCTCCGTTCGCCCGTCCACCACCAGGGCGTCGCTCACGAAACTCAGCAGTTTGTGCCCATGGCCTGACACGGCGTCGACCAGGCAGGTCCAGTTGCCCTCTACGGTTCGGACCCAGACTGCGACCTGCGATGCGGCAGAGCGCGTGATCTGGTGGGCAATCCGTCCGGACTCGTCAGTCACGCCAATGACGGTCCTGCCGTCATACTCGCAGCGAAAGGGAAGGTTGCTGATCGGGCAGCGCAATGCATCGAGAAATACAGCGCTGAACCCGAAGGCGGTCCGTTCGGAAAGGTAGAGCGTCTGACCGACATTTAGCCGGTGAGGGTTGGCGAGCCCGTTCAGGCGTTGAAGGTCCTTCACCGAACGATCCGCTCGCTTGGCGATGCCGGCGAGCGTGTCGCCATCGCGTACAAGATACGGATCGCGCAATACTTCCGTCGGCTCAGGCATCGTCGTCCTCCCCGAGCGGACTCGCATCGGCGAGCTCGACGTCCTCCTCCACGCTCCATTTTCGGGAGCCGAGCCAGAAGCGTACTTCATCCGGCGTGGCTGTCAGTATTGTTGATGAATGATGCATCGTGTCCGGTCTTGTCAGGTGCCCGATCGATTCCCCTGCGAGACGGACATCGATATGCGAGCTTGCGATATCGGGAAGCCACGACGATGGGAAATCCGCGTAGCCGAGCGTCTGGCTGTAGACCTGCTGAAGCGGCGTTGCCGGCGCGTCGAGCGTGGTTGCGCCGCTGGGCAGTCGCGGCAGCGATGCCGCGTTGCTGGCCGGCCCCTCGAACGCATGCCCCGCCCCCTTCACCGAAAACGTCCCCGGGCAGGCGAAAGTAATGTCGCCGCCCTGCAGCGTTACCGAGGACTGGCCCGCCTGCAGCACGATGCGGTCCTTGGCGGAGATGTGGATCTCGTCGTTCGAACTGGTCACCGCCACCGACTGGTCGGCGAGGATTTCCATCGCGTCGGTGTGCGCCTGCACGGTCTGGCTGCCGGCCGCGGCAATGCTCCTGATGCCGCCCGAGTGGCTGAACCAGCTGGCCCCTTCGCCGATCGTGGCGCTGAAGGCGTGTGCGGCGGCGACATGAAAGTCCTGCTGCGTGGTGGCATGCAGACGGCCTCCCGCGAAGAGCAGGGCCGCTGCGGGCGTGGAAAGACCGATGTCGTCCGGGCCCTCGGTGACAATGTACGGTTGCGAGAACCGCTCGGTCGGGGCGTCCGGCTCGCGGCTGCCGGGCCGGGCTTTCCGGGCAGCCTGGCCGCCGACGCTCCCCTCGAAGCGGCCCGCGCGCGAAGTGTCGATTGCGTCGATGAAGGCGCTTTGCCCGGCGTTGGCGGCGAGTGGCCGAGCGGACTGCGCTGCGGCGGCATCGGACAGTGCCTGTGCGGTGCGTTCCGCCTCCCGCAATTGGCTGACTGCATCGGCGACGTCCATCTGTGTCGAGGACGCGTTCGGGCGGGTGGCGGCCGAGATCAGGATGCCCTCGCCGGCGCGGATCGCCATCCAACCGTCGGTGCGCAATTCGAGCCCCGTCCCGCGCCAGGGGCCACGCACCGCGCTTCGTGGGTCATGCTCGACGAGGTGGCCGAGTGAAAGCTGCGATGCGGCGTAACTGCTGGCGAGTCTCGTGCGCAACTGGCCGGGTGCGTCGTCGGCGAGCCATTGGTTGAAGCCCGTATCGCCCCCGTGCGTGTCGCTCGTCCAGCCCGAGATCACGCCGGGGTGGTTGGCCGTGCTTGCGTCGCCGGCGCTGAAGGGGGGAAGGCCGACGCCGTTGTAGAGCTGACCGACCACAAGGGGGCGATCGATGTCGCCTTCGACGAAATCCACCAGCACTTCGGTGCCCGTCCGCGGCAGGAAGTGGCTCCCCCAGTCCGGGCCCGAAAGCCATTCGGCAACGCGCACCCAGGTGCCGCTGCGCTCGTCTCCCGGCGCGTTCTCGCCGCCTGTTTCGGAAGGCGTCGCCGCGAGCCCGCCGTCATTCGGCCTCTCGCCCCGTTGCCAGTGAAACTGCACCTTGATCCGGTGATCGCGGTCGGACGTCAGTGCGGCAGATGCCTCGCCGACGACCACCGCGGTCTCCGCATGTGCCAGCGGCTTGCGGCGCGGTGCAGGCAGGATGGGTGCTGCGGCAGGCTGAATCACGAAGCCGTTGCGATAGCTGCCGGGCTCGATGTCGTGGATGGGCAGGAGTGTCGTGGCGCTGCTGCCCAGGTTGTTGGCGGCGCGATGGTCGACGCTGAGGACGGCAAACTCCGCGTGCTCGCCGCTGAACGCGGCGTGGCCTTCCAGGGCGAATTGTGTCCCCGCAGTCATCGTGCGCATCGTGCCTTCGCCGCACAGGCGCCGATAGCGGCTTTCGTACCCGGCGAGGGCAAGATCCACCCGCTGCGCAGCCGATTCATCGGATTCGAAGCGGTACGCGCCACTGCCATCGTAATCCTCCAGACGGGGCAGGTCGTCGTGGTTGACTGCACTGCGAGCATGGGCACTGGTCGAGGCGAGGGTCCGATAATCCCATGCGCCGTGGCTTACGGCGTTCGTGCCGATACGGTAGGCGTCCGCGAGCGTCTGGATGGTGTCGGTGGCCTCCGTGGCGTCGGCGCGGTGATACCGGATGCGCTCCTGAAGTGATCGGGCGCGTTCGGCGTGGCGATCGAAGAAGATGACCGCGTGCCGGGAGCGGTCCGCCGCCTCGCCGGTCTCGGGCGCCTGCTCATGTTCAAACCGGAAGGAGATGCCTTCCTCGGCGAGCAAGCGCAGCAGGAAATCGAGATCGCTTTCGCGGTGCTGAATGCAGAGGCTGCGCTGGCGCAGCGTCTGGGTCACCTCGAAACGCCAGTTTGCATGAGTCGTGTAGCCGACAAACACGGCGTCGCATATTCCGCGCAGGTCAAGGTCCTGAAAGATGCGGCTGCGCCGCCCTTGGGCGAGCAGGGCGATCCAGGGCTCCAGCGTCAGTCGGTAACGTGCCAGCCCGCCGTCGCTGCCGAGCGGGGCTGCGTGCGTACAGTAGCCATGCCAGGTCCGCATGCCGCCGTCCGCCAGACGCAGGCGCAGTGCGAACTCCCTGCCCAGCACGTCCGGAAGGGGGATGTGTGCATCGGCCGCGATACAGTCGACGTCGAAACGGAACAGTTCGTTGACCGCTTCGCGTCCCGCCATTCGTTCGACGAGCAATGCCGTCGCGACGGGGGATCGGATTTCGATCAGGCGCGCGCGCTGTGACAGCAGGGAATCGGGTTCTGCGGATCGCATTTGCGGTCAGGGCAGCGTGATGGTGATGTGGGGACGTTTGGCCGCCACCTTGATGATGTCGTGATAGGGCGCAAGGGCTTCCCGCGTGGTGTATTCCAGATGGCTGCGGATGCCGGTGAAGGCGCCGAGCGCGCTCAGCGCAACCATGGCGACGGTCACCCATGCGGGCAGGCTGCGTCGCAGTTCATGCGAGATGCTGTCGGGGCGGGCGCCGTGGGGGGCGAAACCCGCCTTGCGGCCCTTGATGTGAGCGATCTGCTCGCCCAGCTGCGCGGTCAGGTAGGCCAGTCGCTCCGGCCCTTCGAGCAGATACTTGCCGCGAAACCCGAGCAGCAGGCACATGTGGAACACTTCCAGCGCCTGTATCCGGCGGGATCCCCCGTCGCGGGCGACGCCGAGCTTGTCGAAGAAGTATTCGCCGGCAAGCTGGTCGCCAAACAGGCTCAGCTGCAGCGGACGGCGCTCCCAGTCATCGCGGATCGAAAGCCGCGAAGCCAGGATCGCCTCGTCGACGGTTGCGCAGAACGCATATTTGGCGTCGAAGATGTCCTCGGGCGTGAAATCGTGCCGCTTCGCCTGGCGTTCGAAATCCGCGAGAAAACCGGTCACGCAGTCGGAAAACTCGCGCGCGTCGCGCGGCGTCTTCGAATTCCGCAGCAGGAACACCATGTAGAACCCCTCGTACAGCAGATCCGCAAGAGTGGTTTGAGGCGTGGAAGCCGCTTGTCCAGTGGGGGCGGCGAATATCGACGGATTGGCGTTCATGACGTGACGGCGATCAGTTCGAGTTTGAGGTCGGGATACCCCGCCGGGGCATAGATCGTGATGCTGCGCGCCTTGACCATGCGCTCGTACAAGGGGCCGTGCGGGTCGAGGCTGAAGTAGCAGGCTCCGGGACGCACGGGTATCGCGGGCGGTACCTGTGCGCAGTGCGTGAGGGACACGCCGCCCATGGCCGAAAGCACGAGCTTTTCGACATCGTCGGGAGCCCCCGCCTTGAAGCGGGCCGGGACCGACTCGATGATCTCCGACAGGGGAAGTGCTGCCGACACCGCCATGAAGAACCGCGAGTCGTGCGAGATCTTGTCCGAATCGATCCTGCCCAGATGAAACGACGGTTTCTGCTCGACCAGCGCAATCGCGAAATATCGTGTCGAGATCACGGCTTCGAGCAGACTGCGCAGGATGCCGTCGATCTTCTCGAAGCACGAAGCGGGGCGTCGGTGATCGTATGCGGGTAGATCCGCAAGCGTGTGGGATTTCGAGAACGTCATCAGTCCGCCTGCAAGGCGCAACAGTTCCTGAAAGAGACGTTCGGGATGGAGTGACGGATTCCGTTGGATGTGGGCGAGCGCTGCGAACGCGCTGCTCGCGGTGTGCAGGAGCCAGAATGACGCGACGTCCCCCGATCGGAATTCGATGACGTTTTTCGTCGGTTCGCGGTGGAATCCATACAGTGCATCGACTTTCGCCTGGAGCGCGTCGAGCAGTCGCCGCAACATCAGGCACAAGGCCGGCGCGCCATCGACGCGCAGGCTCGGAGCGATGAAGGAGGGATCGAATTCGTACCCGTTGGTCGTGGTCCTGCGGATGCGCAGGAGCGGGATCGTCAGGTACTGATCGGACGCCTGCGTGCTTGCGATCAGGCGCGACTGCTTGCGCAGGACGCTGATTTCCGCCTCCACTGCGTCGGTAAACAGGTCGGGAACCTGGTGCGTGTCGAGCACGTAACGGCTGTTGGTGGTGCCGCCTTCGCCCGCGTCGTAGTTGCTCCCGAAATCCCGCAGATGGTGCAGCGCGAGGTGAAGTTCGACCGGGCCGCCGTCCCAGTCGAACGGGTCGAGCGCGAGGGGAGACGGGAGCCGGTCCTCGCCCGGTGCGCAGTAGATTTCGCCGTCAGGCAGCACCACGTCGAGGCGATCGACGCGCAAGGTCCCGCCCGCGAGTGCGTCACGGTCGAGTTCAAGCGCACGCAGGCCCCATGCAAACGGCTCCGCCGCGAGCATGGCCTTGCGGACGTATGCCTCGTGGCGGGCATCCTGCTGCTGGAAGTGCTGGGGGCGGAGAAACAGTCCTTCGCCCCACAAGATCTTGTTGGGTGTCACGGAGTTCGGGTTTCCTGGTTCAGATGCAGCGCACGCCCGAGAGCGAGCGGGAAGATACGGTCATTGCGGAACCGGAAAGCTCACCGGTTCCCGCCGTCATCGCGCAGGCGTGGAACCCGATGGCGATGCCGGCTTTCTGCGATGCGTCGCGGTCGAACGCCAGCTTCCACCGGTTCGCCGCCGGTTTATGAAACTGCGCGACGACACCGATGACCTTGACACGTCCCGGTACCTGCTCCTCGAACCGGTAGATCCGGCCGGGGAGAAGCGTCATTTCGCGAACGGTCACGAGATCGTTCTGTAGTGCATCGCGTTCCGCGTCCGGGTCGCTGGCCTGCCCGTACGTCAGGCGCGCGAACGCGGTGTCGCTGCGCAACTGGTAGATGCGCACGACCAGTGCCAGCGGTTCACCGCCAGCCGTGGCGTTGGTCGCCGGGCCCGTCGACAAGGTCATGGCAAGCGGCTGCGGCGCATCCGGATCGGGGTGATCCTCCGTCTTGCGCAGCCCAGCCGCTTCCATGGCCACACCTGCGATCGTCCCTGCAATCTGGAGTGCAGGTGCAGAAGTGCAACCTGTAGCGCTCGCGGCGAGCGACAGGATGAGGGCAGCGGTCCCGAAGCGCGGGAATCGGCCCGCCATCGTTTCGATAGCAGATCCAATATGTGACAAATGCATAAAAAATAATGCCAAAAGATTGCACTATGAATCAATGCAAATGTACTATGCCGAGATTCTTGCTGCAATGATGTAAATGACATAAAAATGCTTTCAGAGGTGGTGATGGCAATCGGAAAACTACGAACGACGGGCGCTCTGGCGACGGTCTTGCTGGTTGCTGGATGTGCGTCCGCGCCGCAGAAGATGTCGCAGGGCGAGTTTTCGCAGTACTTGCAGACGACGACCGTGCAGGTCGATCAGCTGCTCTCGGAGAGCAAGCGGGACGAGGCGGTCGGCCTTCTGTCGAAGGCGGCCGATCTCAACCCCGCAGCCAAGGATCCGTGGGTGCGCATCGCGAAGATTCAGTTCGATGGCGGCAAGTACGGCGAAGCGATCATTGCGGCCGGTGAAGTGTTGCACCGCGATCCGTCGGATCGTGTTGCAAAGAGCGTCCGTGCCGTAAGCGGCCTGCGTGTGGCGACCGAGTCGCTTGCTGACTTGCGTACCGATGCCGAAATGACCGGTTCCGCGCGCGGCGACGCCGCTGCGCTTGCCAAGGTGATGCGCGAATCGCTGGGCGAGTCGGTGCTCATTCCGCCGCCTACACCTGAAGAACTCGAGGCTCGGCGGTTGGCCGAGGAGCGGGAAAAGAACCAGAAGCAGAAGGTCAGGCCGAAGGTGCGCCTAAAGAAGGTCACGCCTGCGGCGAGTGCGGCTGAGCCGGTCACGCCGAGCGCTCCCGGCGGCGCTGGCCCATTCAGCGGTCTTCGATAAGAGTGCCCACCGGGACGCCTGCTTGATTGGCGACGTCTCGCCAGGAGGAAACCATGTCCAGGAAGGAAAGCGTTCAGAAGCGTCTGCAGAAGGTCAGGCCGCCGCGCGTGCAATTGACCTATGACGTGGAGAAGGGTGACGCCATCGAACAGAAGGAGTTGCCTTTCGTTGTCGGCGTGCTCGGCGATTTCGCCGGTCGGAGCGAAGCGGGGCAGGCGAAGCTGCGTGACCGCAAGTTCGTTGGCGTCGATACCGACAATTTCGATGACGTGATCGCTGCGGTCGCGCCGCGTGCGTCGTTTCGGGTCAGGAACCGGCTTTCAGGCGAGGGGGGTGAGTTCGGCGTCGATCTGACTTTCAGCGCTTTCGAGGATTTTCGTCCCGAATCCGTCGTCCGGCAGGTCGAGCCCCTGCGCAAGCTGATGGAAGCGCGCGCCAAGCTTGCCGAACTTCGGAACAAGTTGGCGGGCAACGAGAAACTTGATGATCTCCTCAGCAATGTGTTGACGAGCACGGAGAAGCTGCGCGCCATCGGCGCATGCGGCAACGCCGCAGCGTCGGGGGAGGAGCGATGACCACGATGCACGCCGGTGCGGTCGATACCGTCGCTGCGGGATCCGAGGCCCTTCTCCTCGACCGTATCATCGAAGAGAGTCGCGTCGCCCGCTCTGAGTCGGAGCGACACCACGCGCGCGACATCATCGGTGAGTTGGCCAGGCAGGTTCTCGATGGCGAAGTCGTCGTGTCCGAAAATCTGTCCGCGTCTCTCGATGCACGTCTGGCGGAGCTCGATCGTCTGATCTCGTCGCAACTCAGCGAAGTGATGCACGCGGCCGAGTTCCAGGCGCTGGAGAGTGCGTGGACCGGCCTGCACTATCTCTGCCGCCAATCCGCGACCGGCCCTCAGTTGAAGATCAAGCTGCTGAACGCGACGAAGCGCGATCTCGTCAAGGATTTCAAGACGGCGATCGAGTTCGATCAGAGCGCGCTTTTCAGGAAGGTCTACGAAGAGGAGTTCGGCACCTTCGGTGGTTCCCCCTTCGGCGTCCTGCTCGGCCAGTTCGAAATGACGCGCCAGCCGGAAGATCTCTATCTGCTCGAGCAGATGTCGCATGTCGCCGCCGCCGCCCACGCGCCGTTCATCACTGCGGCGTCGCCCGAGCTGTTCGGCCTCGAATCCTACGTCGAGTTGAGCCGGCCGAGGGATCTCTCGAAGGTATTCGATACGGTCGAATACGCCAAGTGGAAATCCTATCGCGACTCCGAGGATGCCCGATACGTGGGGCTGACCCTGCCGCGTTTCCTCGGGCGTCTGCCTTATAACCCGATCGACGGGATCACCACGGAGGGATTCAATTTCGTGGAGGAGGTCGATGGTGCCGATCATTCGAACTACCTGTGGTGCAATGCCGCGTTCGCCTTCGGGGCCCGACTGACCAATGCGTTCGAGAACCATGGCTGGTGCGCCGCGATCCGCGGCGTCGAGGGCGGAGGCCTGGTCGAGGATCTGCCGACGCACACCTTCCGCAGCGGCGAGGGCGAGGTGGCGTTGAAATGCCCGACCGAGATCGCCATCACCGACCGGCGCGAGAAGGAGCTCAGCGATCTGGGCTTCATTCCGATGGTCCATTGCAAGAACACCGATTATGCGGCGTTCTTCGGCGCTCAATCGACGCAGAAAGCCCGCCGCTATGACACCGATGCGGCAAACGCGAACGCCTCGTTGTCGGCGCAGCTCCAGTACATCTTTGCAGTGTGCCGAATCGCCCACTACATGAAGGCCATGATGCGCGACAAGATCGGCAGCTTTGCCAGTGCCGCAAATGTCGAGATGTACCTGCAGCGCTGGATCGATCAGTACGTCACGGCCGACGATACGGCATCGCAGGAAACCAAGGCGCAGTTTCCGCTGCGGGAAGCATCGATCGAAGTGGGCGAAGTGCCAGGGCGTCCCGGTGTATACCGTGCAGTCTCGTTCATCCGCCCGCATTTCCAGCTCGACGAGCTTTCCGTGTCTCTAAGACTGGTCGCCGAACTGCCCCAGTCCGGAAAAGCCTGATTGTTCGACTATCTCAAGGATTGAAAAGCCATGAAGGATATCTACATCGAGTTCAAGGGCAGCGACATCAAGGGCGACTCGCGCGATACGAAGCACAAGGATCAGGTCGAGGTGTATTCGTGGGTACACAGCATCCGTCAGCCGAAATCGGCCACCGCTTCAAGCGCAGGCGGACACACGGCCGAGCGCTGCGAACATGGCGAGATGATCTTCACGAAGGACATCGACGGCGCGAGTCCGAAGCTCTATCAGGCCTGTTCCGCAGGACTCATCATCAACGATGCGACCATTTGTTTCTATCGCGCGTTCGGCGGCAAGAACACCACCGGTAATCCGAGCGGTACGCAGAACCGTCACCAGTACCTCAAGATCGAACTCAAGAACGTGCTGATTTCGTCGGTATCGCCGTCCGTATCGAGTGAAGGCATTCCGTCGGAAACCTTCGCGCTGAAGTACTCCGCGGTCAAGTGGACGTATGACGAACTCAATATCGACGGGAACAAGTCGGGCAAGGTAAATATCCAGGGGGCCTGGAACCTGGCGAAGAATGCGCCGAGCCTGACCTGACCGGCTCGCCGCGTTCGAGGGCGTAGCCGGGCATGCTGTCATCGTGAAAGGTTTCGAGCCCACCTTCTTCGACAAGTTGTTCGACGACAGCCCGGCCGAGTCGGCTCGGCGCAGCCTGTCGATCGAACAGCTGAAGGATGCGGTTGCGCAGGATCTGGAAGCGCTCCTCAATGCGCGCACGATCGTCGATGAGTCGGTTGCCGCAAGCTATCCGCAGGCAATGCGTTCGCCGCTTACCTACGGGCTCGCAGACTTCGCGGCCATGAGCCTGAACAATCCCGAGCATCGGGCGGCGATCTGCCAATCGATCGAACTGGCGATTGCCCGCCACGAGCCCCGTCTGCGCAATGTCGAGGTTCAGCTCGAACTCGAGCGGCGTTCGGTCAACGCGCTGTACTTTTCGATCAAGGCCTTGCTGGTGGTCCGCCCCGCCCGGGAACCGGTGAATTTCGACGCATTGCTGCAACCGACAACCCTCCTGTATTCGGTGAATCGGCGGGTGCCGCGAAGCGGAACGAACTGAGATGGATGATCTGCTTCCCTATTACGAACGCGAACTCGCATTCCTGCGTGGCCATTCGCGCGAATTTGCCGAGCGTTACCCGAAGATCGCCGGGCGACTGCTCGTCAATGGCGATGGGTGTGACGATCCGCATGTCGAGCGGATGATCGAATCTTTCGCGCTGCTGTCGGCGCGAATCTCGCGGAAGCTCGAGGATTCCTATCCGCAATTTACCGAGGCCCTGCTGCAGGTTCTCTATCCGCACTATCTGCGGCCGTTTCCCGCCTGTTCGATCGCTCATTTTGACCTGGGCGGCGGGGAGCTGCAGCTTTCGGGGGCGGCGGCCATCACGCGTGGGAGCGAACTCCGGTCGCGACCCGTGAATGGGGTTGCCTGCCGCTTTCGTACTGCCTGGCAGGTCGATCTGTTGCCGCTGCGTGTAGACCTGTTTCGTTTCGCCCCTGTCGCGTGGATGCCTGCGTCGGTGTGTGCACCGTGTGGCGTATCGGGAATGCTGACGCTGGGCTTATGCGTTCTCGGTGCGGGTGCGCGCGCCGTCGATCGGGTGCGTCTGTACATCGATGCCGAGTCTTCCGTTGCCGCAGCGCTGCGTGACGCCCTGTTTCTGCGGGTTGCGCAGGCGTGGGTCGAAACTGAGGAGGGTGTATGGCGTGCGCTGGAAGGCAGCCCGATCGGGGAAGTGGGTTTTGCCGACGACGAATCGCTCATCGATTTCCCCGACAATTCCCATGACGCGTACCGGCACCTGACCGAATATTTCGCGTTCCCGGAAAAATACAGTTTCTTCGACCTTTCGCTTGATCGATTGCCGCCCTCGTGGCGTTCGGGGGCATCGCTCCGGTTTCATTTCGCGCTGAAGGACGTGCGCCCGGAGGGGGAGACAGCCCGGCTTCTCGCCGAAGTGACGAAGGAGTCCGTGAAGCTCGGCTGCGTCCCGATCGTCAATCGCTTCGAGCGTCCCGGCGAGCCGATCCGCTTGAGCGGACACACGTCGACGTACCCCGTCGTTGCCGATGGACGGCAGGCGCATGCCTACGAGGTGTATTCCATCGACACGGTGCGTTGTGTCAGCCGAGGGGCGGAAGGCGAATCGCACACCGAATATCGCCCGTTCTTTTCCCTGCGGCACTGTGAAACGCAGGAACGGGACGGCCATTACTGGCACGCCGAGCGCGACGCACGCATTGCCGAAAGCAGCCCCGGGTACGAGACGGCACTGACGATTGTCGGTACGGATTTCGATCCGGTGAGTCCGCGGTCCGACGTCCTGAGCCTCTCGCTCACCTGCACGAACAGGGACCTTCCTGCGCGCCTTTCGATCGGCCTGGACGGAGGCGACCTGTTCACCGAAGGCGGAGGCGTCGTGCGGGCGATCCGGTTGCTGCGAGCGCCGACCAGGTCGTGCCGGTTCGACCATCAACGTGACGGCCTGTGGCGCCTGATATCCCATCTGTCGCTCAATCATCTCTCCCTTACCGGCAGCGGCCTCGCCGCCTTCAAGGAAATGCTCGGGCTCTACGACATGCGCCGGACAGCAGTGTCGCGGCGGCAGATCGATGGCATCCGTGGCATTGAACAACGCGCAAAGACGTGCTGGATGGTGGGGCGTCCGTTTGCGGGCTTTGTACGGGGTGTCGAAGTGCGGCTGACGGTCGACGAAGACAGCTTCGTCGGGGTCGGTCTGGATGTCTTTTCGCGCGTGATCGACCGGTTTCTGGGTCTGTACGTGCACCTGAACAGTTTCGTGCAGCTGGTGCTCATTTCCGTCAGAACAGGGGAGGAGCTTGTTCGATGCAAGCCGCGCTCGGGCGATTCGATCCTGGGCTGATCGAGCAGCTCGTTCAGGCGCCCTACCGGTTTGAATTTTTTCAGGCCGTACGGCTGCTCGACGGCCTGTTCCGTCATGAACCCGGTGCGTGCAGGCACGGCGCGGATGCCCTGTCCGACCGTATCCGGTTCCGGAACACGTTGTATCAGGGTTTCGCGCCCGCCGAGATCGAAGCGCTGGAGGTGCGGCATGACGCGAGCGACGAGGGCGACGGACCTGGCCGCCTGCGGAGGGTCGAGATCACCCCGTATTGCATCGGACTTCTGGGCACCCATGGCGTGCTGCCTGCGCACTACACGGAGCGCATCTCCGAACGTGAGCGCTACTACCGGGATCGCGCAGCACGCGCCTTGCTCGACATCTTCGCGAACCGCGCGATCAGCCAGTTCTATCAGGCGTGGAAAAAATACCGGTTGCCGCTGCAGTACGAGTGCGACCGTCGTAATCGCTTCCTGCCATTGGTGCTGTCCGTGGCGGGCTTGGGTTTCGACGCCTTGCGCGACCGGATGCGGGCGGAGCCGGGTCGCGTCGAGGATGAAGCGATTGCGCGTGTTGCGAGCCTGCTAGGGCAGCATCCACTGTCCGCGGGGGCGCTGAAGCGCATTCTCGGGGGCCACTTCCGTATTCCCGTCCGTGTCGAGCAGTTTGTGGGCGCATGGTATGTGCTGCCCGACGATCAGCGTACCGCGCTGGGCGGCCGCAACGCTGCGCTGGGGCGCACCGCACTCGCGGGTGATCGTGTGTGGCAGCGCAACCTGAGGGTCCGTGTCCATCTGGGGCCGCTGTCGGCGGGCGCGTATCACGCATTTCTCCCGGGCGGCGAAGCCGCGGCGGCCTTGGCCAAATTGCTGATGCTCGCGACCGGACACCAGTTCGAATACGAAATCTGTCCATGCCTGCGTGCCGAGGACGTCCACTCCGCGACGCTCGACATCGGCAAGCCCGTGCGACTCGGCCGTGACGCCTTTCTCGCTTCACGTCCATCTGCGCACGATCGCAACGATGCCGCTTACGCAGCGCGCCCCCTCAATTGATAACCGAACCTTTCTCCATCGCCATGAGTACTTCCCTGAAGACATTGATCCGCAAGCTCGACGCGAGTTGTCGGGGCGCCCTTGAACGTGCGGCCAACCTTTGCATGGCGCACGGCCATTACGAGATTGATCCGGAGCATGTGTTCCTTGCCCTGTGCGAGCAGATTGCGAGCGACCTTGCCGTGATCGTGAAGCGTTGCGGCGTCAGCGTAGCGGCGCTGCGCGCTGATCTCGAATCCGAAATGGGGCGGTTCCGCTCGGGCAACACGAGGACCCCGGTATTCTCCGCGCAGCTGCAGCGACTCCTGGAGCATGCCTGGCTGATCGCATCGCTTGAAGCGCGCATGCCCCGCATCCGCTCCGGGCACCTGCTCCTGGCCATGTTGACGGAGCCGGCGCTGTCGCAACTCGCGCTGCGTGCGTCGCCGCTGTTCGGGCGTGTCCGCGTCGACGAACTCAAGCACAAGTTCGACGAGTTGACGGACGGGTCGATGGAGGCGCGCGAGGTGCTCGATTCCGAGGCCGGGCAGGGCGCTGTGCCGGAACGGGCGAGTGAGCCGGACTTCGTCGATGGACGCCGCTCGCAGCCCGCGCTCGATCGGTTTACGACCAACCTGACCCAACGCGCACAAGAAGGCAGGCTCGATCCGGTGATCGGGCGCGATGCCGAGATTCGGCAGGTCATCGACATCCTGATGCGGCGGCGGCAGAACAATCCGATCCTGACCGGCGAGGCCGGTGTGGGCAAGACGGCCGTCGTCGAGGGGCTGGCGCTGCGCATCGCCGGCGGAGACGTTCCGCCCGCGCTGCAGGGCGTCGGCCTGCATGTGCTCGACATGGGGTTGCTGCAGGCAGGGGCGAGTGTCAAGGGCGAGTTTGAAAACCGGTTGAGGGGCGTGATCGACGAAGTTCGGGCCAGCCCCACGCCCATCGTCCTTTTCATCGATGAGGCGCACACGATCATCGGGGCGGGTGGGCAGGCAGGGCAAAACGACGCGGCCAATCTGCTGAAGCCTGCGCTCGCGCGGGGCGAGTTGCGAACGGTTGCGGCCACGACCTGGGCGGAATACAAGAAGTACTTCGAGAAAGATGCGGCCCTCGCGCGACGCTTCCAGGTCGTCAAGGTCGAGGAGCCATCCGAGCCAGTCGCGGCGGCGATGCTGCGCGGCATCGTGCCGTTGATGGAGCAGCATTTTGGCGTGCGCGTGCTGGACGAGGCGGTGACCGAGGCGGTGCGGCTGTCGCACCGCTATGTCAGTGGTCGGCAACTTCCCGACAAGGCGATCAGTGTCCTCGACACCGCCTGTGCGAGGGTGGCGCTGGCGCACAGCGCAACGCCCGCCCGGATCGAGGATGGCGAAAAATGGGTTCTTCATCTGTGCGCCGAGGCCGAAGCGCTGGAACGCGAGGCGAGCGACGGTGCTGTACATGCGAAGCGTCTGACCGAACTCCGCGAGCAGATTGGGTCTGTGGAAACCGAGTTGCTGGGTCTGCGTCAGCGTCATGAGCGCGAGAAATCATTGGTCGCGCAGATCGGCACTGCTCGCACGCGTTCGTGTGGTGAGGGAAAACACTCCGGGGATGGGGAGTCTCAGTCACTGATTGCCGAATTGCGCGCACTCCAGGGAGACGACCCGATGGTACCCGTTCAGGTCGACGGCAGCGTCGTCGCCGGTATCGTCTCTGCATGGACCGGTATCCCTCTGGGCAGGATGGTCAAGGACGAGATCGCGACGGTGCTTCAGCTCAAGCCGCTGCTTGAGGAGCGCGTGATTGGTCAGTCCCACGCGCTCGAAGCTATTGCCCAGCGCGTGCGTACAGCCCGTGCGAATCTCGAGGATCCGGATAAGCCCAAAGGCGTGTTCCTGTTCGTGGGTCCGTCCGGAGTAGGAAAGACCGAGACCGCCATTGCACTCGCGGACATCCTGTACGGTGGCGAGCGGAAGATGGTTACGTTGAACATGAGCGAGTATCAGGAGGCGCATTCGGTCTCCGGCCTGAAGGGGTCACCGCCGGGCTACGTCGGGTATGGGGAAGGCGGCGTGCTGACCGAGGCAGTGCGCCGGAACCCCTATTGCGTGGTGCTCCTGGACGAGGTCGAGAAGGCGCACCCCGACGTGCTGGAACTCTTCTTCCAGGTATTCGACAAGGGGGTACTCGACGACGCGGAGGGCAGGGAGGTCGATTTCCGTAATACGCTCATCATCCTCACGAGCAATGTCGGCTCGAGTCAGATCATGCAGGCCTGCCTGAACAGGATCGCGGACGACATGCCCTCGGCGAAGGAGCTTGGCGATTCCCTGCGGCCGGTGCTGTATCAGAATTTCAAACCGGCGTTTCTCGGGCGCATGCAAGTCATTCCCTATTACCCGATTTCTGATGACGTGCTGGCCGAAATCATCCGACTCAAGCTCAGACGTATCGGCGAGCGGATTGCCATCAATCATCAGGCGCGCTTCGAGTGGGATGAAAAACTGGTCGAATCGACACTGCAGCGTTGCACCGAGATCGACTCGGGGGCGCGCAACGTCGACCATATCCTCAACGGAAGCCTCCTGCCGGACATCGCAGAGACCACCTTGGCCCGCATGGCCGACGGCATCGCCATCAATGCCATCAAGGTGACGACCGACAAGCGGGGGGCGTTCCGCTATACGATCCGGTAGGTGGGGGCAGGCCGGCGGCGCCCTGTCATTGTGTCAGGTGTCGTCGTCCTTGCAATTGGGGCGCGGTCGAGTGCCGGGAAACACTCCACCCGTGCAGCATCTGTCCCGCGGCGCCAAAAAGAACTTAGGCGAGCCCTGGCGGACTGGCCTAAGTATTTGACGAATATGGTGGGCCCAACAGGACTTGAACCTGTGACCAAGCGATTATGAGTCGCCTGCTCTAACCAACTGAGCTATGGGCCCGGAAAGCGGGCACCCGTGCAAGGACGGGCGCTGAGTCGGTCGTCAGGCGTCGCTGTCGAGGAAGCTGCGCAGGCGCTCCGAGCGGCTCGGATGGCGCAGCTTGCGCAGTGCCTTCGCTTCGATCTGGCGGATGCGCTCGCGGGTGACGTCGAACTGCTTGCCGACTTCCTCAAGGGTGTGGTCGGTGTTCATTTCGATGCCGAAACGCATGCGCAGCACCTTGGCTTCGCGGGCGGTCAGCGAGTCGAGCACTTCGCCGGTGGCGTCGCGCAGGCTGGAATACATCGCTGCATCGGCAGGGGCCAGCGTGGCCTGGTCTTCGATGAAGTCGCCCAGATGCGAATCGTCGTCGTCGCCGATCGGCGTTTCCATGGAAATCGGTTCCTTGGAGATCTTCATGATCTTGCGGATCTTCTCCTCGGGCATCTCCATCTTTTCGGCGAGCGTTGCCGGATCCGGCTCCTGGCCGGTTTCCTGCAGGATCTGCCGGCTGATGCGGTTCATCTTGTTGATCGTTTCGATCATGTGAACCGGGATACGGATCGTACGCGCCTGGTCGGCGATCGAGCGGGTGATGGCCTGGCGGATCCACCACGTCGCGTAGGTCGAGAATTTGTAGCCGCGGCGGTATTCGAACTTGTCCACCGCCTTCATCAGGCCGATGTTGCCTTCCTGGATCAGGTCGAGGAACTGCAGGCCGCGGTTGGTGTACTTCTTGGCGATCGAGATCACGAGGCGCAGGTTGGCTTCGGTCATCTCGCGCTTGGCGCGGCGCATCTTGGCTTCGCCGGTCGACATCTGGCGGTTGATGTCCTTCAGCTCCTTGAGCGGAATGCCGATGCGGGTCTGCAGATCGATGAGCTTCTGCTGCTCTTCGAGCACGGCGGGATGCACGCGCATCAGGCCTTCGGCGTAGCTCTTGCCAAGCGCGATTTCGTCCTTGAGCCAGTCGAGGTCCACTTCCTTCCCCGGGAACACCTTGATGAAGTGCTGGCGCGGCATGCCGGCGCGGTCGACGCACAATTGCAGGATCTGGCGCTCATGGCTGCGCACCTGCTCGACCATGTGACGGACGGAGTCGCACAGGCGCTCGATGGACTTCGCAGTGAAGCGGATGTTGAGCAGTTCGTCCGAAATCTGCTGCTGGAGCGCGAGATACCCGGAATCCTGCGAGCCGCGCTCGGCGAGGGCGGCCATCTTTTGCTCGTTGAGTGCGCGGATCACGGCGAAGCGCGCGAGGGCTTCGGTCTTGAGTTGCAGGAGCGTCGCGGCGTTGGCGGCGGCTTCCTTCTCTTCGGCGCTTTCGTCGTCCTCGTCGCCGACGTCACCCGCGCCTTCCTCTTCTTCCGCGTCCTCGTCGCCCTCGTCGGCTTCGGAAAGCGCGGCAGCCTCTTCCTCGGCGGCGGCATTCGGGTCGATCAGGCCGTCGATGAGCTCGTCGATGCGCATCTCGTCGCGTGCGACCTTGTCGGTGCTCTCGAGCATCTCGACGATGGTCGTCGGGCAGGCGGAGATCGCCTGGACCATGTGGCGCAGGCCATCTTCGATGCGCTTGGCGATCTCGATCTCGCCTTCGCGGGTGAGCAGCTCGACCGTGCCCATTTCGCGCATGTACATCCGCACCGGGTCGGTGGTGCGCCCGAACTCGGAGTCGACCGACGACAGTGCCTGTTCGGCTTCTTCTTCCGCAACATCCTCGTCCACCGTGCTGGGCACGGCATCCGACATCAGCAGGTCTTCGGCGGCCGGGGCCTCGTCGAACACCCGGATGCCCATGTTGTTGAAGGTGGCGATGATGCCTTCGATCTGCTCGGCGTCGGCGACGTCATCGGGCAGGTGGTCGCTGATTTCGGCGTACGTGAGGTAGCCGCGCTCCTTGCCGAGCGTGATCAGTGTCTTGAGGCGGGTCCTGCGGATTTCGGCATCGAGGGGCGCGAGTTCCGGCCCCTCGGTGATCAGTGCGGCCTTGTCCTTGGCCTTGGAGGCTCGTCCTTTTGGGCTATCCTTGCGCGAATCCTTGATTTTTTCGCGGGCCATGGCACTCCTTGAGTCGGGCGAAAGGTAAGTTGGGTAACCTGCAATTATACTAAACGTCCTGGACTTTGCGGGCGTTGACAAGGCTCATTTTCTCGATAAGCAGTTCTGCGAGACGGTGCCTGTCCATCGGTGAAAGTCCGGAATCGCGCTCCTGCGCCGTCAAAGCGGCGATTTCGCGAGCGATTGCGTTGGTGTGAAGCTTGTTCAGCGCGTCTGCGAAGAGCACTTCGACAACATCTTCGTCAAATTCCGCATCGACCAGTTCCGCGGCGACGCGAGCCAGCGTATCTGCGTGCGGTGTGTCCCGAAATTGTTCGACCAGTGCACCGAGCCCGGCGTTCGTTCTCAGGTCGCCGGTACTCGACATATCAACGATCGCGATCAGTGCGCGCCCCTCCGCGGAGTCCGACGGAACGAGGTCGACGGGGAGTCGCGCCGCCCACGCCGGATGCTGCAGCACCAGGCGCAGCAGCGTGTTTGGGGCGTTTGCCTCGGATGGCCGGCGTCGCCGCGTCGGCCCCGGATAGCCGGGCGAGCCGTAGTCGCGTCGGCCGCCGAAGCCGGCATCACGTGGTGGGCGTGAATTCGTGGACGGCTTGAGGCCGAAGGCCGTCTCGACCTCGCCCTGGCTGAAGCCCGAGGCGTCGGCGATGGCCTTGATGATCTGCAGGCGCAGCATCGGTGCGGCGATGCGGGTGACAAGGGGCTTGGCGTCATGCACGAGCTTGGCGCGGCCTTCGGCCGTGTCGAGCGGGCATTCGGCGCGCAGTTCGTTGAGCAGGAAGCTCGTCAGCGGTGTGGCGGCTGTTGCTGCCCGATTGAACGCCTCGGCGCCGTTGGCGCGGACGAACGAGTCCGGGTCGTGCTGTTCGGGCAGGAACAGGAAGGCGAGGGTGACGTCGTCACGCAGCGCCTCGAGTGCGGATTCGAGTGCGCGCCGGGCGGCCTTGCGCCCGGCGTTGTCGCCATCGAAGCAGAACACGATGCGCTGGGCGTGGCGCAGCAGGGTGCTGATGTGATGAGGCGTGGTCGCGGTCCCGAGGGTCGCGACGGCGTTGGTTACGCCGAATTGCGCGAGCGCCACGACATCCATGTAGCCTTCGACGACGATCGAGTAACCGGCGTCCCGGATGGTTTTCTGTGCCTGCGGGAGGCCATACAGCTCGCGGCCTTTCTCGAACAGCGGTGTCTCGGGGGAGTTCAGGTACTTCGGCTCGCCCGAATCCAGGACGCGTCCGCCGAATGCGATGATGCGGCCGCGGCGATCCTGGATCGGGAACATGATGCGGTTGCGGAAGCGGTCGTAGCGTCGTCCGGCATCGTTCTCGATGACCAGTCCCGCGTCGAGCAGGGCTTTGGCGTTGTAGTCCGGGAAGGCGTGGTGCAGGCCCTGCCAGTCGTTGGGGGCGAAGCCGATGCCGAAGCGCGCGGCAATCTCGCCAGAGACGCCGCGCCGCTTGAGGTACTCGATTGCGGTCGAAGACGACTTGAGCTGCTCGCGATAGAAGTGGGCGGCGGCCGTCATCGCGTCGATGAGGCCGTCGTGCGCGGACACCGTTTCGGGGCGGAAGCCGGGGCGGGTCTCCTGGGGAACCTGCAGTCCGGCGTACGACGCGAGTTCCTTGACGGCCTCGATGAAGGACAGGCCGCTGTACTCCATGAGAAAGCCGACGGCGCTGCCGTGGACGCCGCAGCCGAAGCAGTGATAGAACTGCTTGCTCGGGCTTACCGAGAACGAGGCGGATTTTTCCCCGTGGAAGGGGCAGCAGGCGAAGTAATTCGCGCCACTCTTCTTGAGCGTGAGGTGGCGTTCGATGACGTCGACGATGTCGACGCGCGCGAGCAGATCCTGGATGAACGACTGCGGGATCATTGCTGCGGCCGCCCGCGGTGAGACGGGCGGCAGGCGTTCAGGTCGAGAGCTTTGCGCGGACGCGCCGCGATGCTTCCGCCATGTCGGCGCGCCCGGCGAGGCGTGCCTTGAGTTGCGGCATCACGCGCCCGAGGTCGGCAATGCCCGCGGCGCCGGTTTCCGCGATCGCTGCGGCGATTTCGGCGTCGAGTTCGCTGTCCGACAGTTGCGCAGGCAGGTAGGCCGAGAGCACTTCGATCTCGAAGCGTTCATTGGCGGCGAGGTCGGGGCGGTTCGCGGCGTCGTACTGGCTTGCGGAGTCACGGCGCTGTTTGACGAGCTTTTCGACCGTGCTCATGATGCCGGCGTCGTCGAGTTCGACTCGATCGTCGATCTCGCGCTGCTTGATGGCCGCGATGAGCAGGCGCACGGCCGAGAGGCGGGCGCTTTCCTTGGCGCGCAGGGCGGCCTTCATGTCGTCCTGAATGCGTTGCTTGAGGGACATGAGCGAAGCTCCGAGTGAAAATGAAAAACGCCACGCCGGGCGCAAGTCGAATGACTCGCGCCCGGCGTGGGCGGCCGGCCGATTGATCCGGCTGGGATCAGTACAGCTTCGGCGGCAGGGTCTGGCTGCGCAGGCGCTTGTGGTTGCGCTTCACGGCGGCGGCCGACTTGCGCTTACGCTCCGCGGTGGGCTTTTCGTAGAATTCGCGGGCGCGAAGCTCGGTCAGCAAACCGGTTTTTTCGATGGTGCGCTTGAAGCGGCGAATGGCGACTTCAAACGGCTCGTTCTCCTTGACGCGGATACCCGGCATTGCGACTTCCTTGTGTATTCTGGTAGGCGGAAAAATGCGAAGTATAACGACTTGAGTTCGACACGCCAAGTGGAAACTTAACTTCCCGCTGTGCGGCGCCGTACAATGGCGTCCTGCACATTGGCGAGGCTATTGGCTGGGGATCATGAAAGTTCTGGGAATCGAGACGTCGTGCGACGAGACGGGTGTGGCCGTGTTCGATGTCGAGGCGGGTTTGCTTGGGCATTGCGTGCATTCCCAGATCGATCTGCATGCGGCCTATGGAGGCGTCGTTCCCGAGCTCGCGTCGCGCGATCACATCCGGCGTCTCCCGGTTCTCGTGCGGCAGGCGCTTGCAGAGGCCGGGTGCGGCCTTTCCGATATCGATGCGATTGCCTATACCGCCGGGCCGGGCCTTGCCGGGGCGCTGCTGGTCGGTGCGAGCTATGCCGAGGCGCTGGGAATGTCGCTCGGCGTGCCGGTGCTGCCGGTGCATCACCTCGAAGGCCATCTTCTGTCGCCGCTG
Organism: Azoarcus sp. DN11; assembly: GCF_003628555.1. Taxonomy (NCBI): domain Bacteria; kingdom Pseudomonadati; phylum Pseudomonadota; class Betaproteobacteria; order Rhodocyclales; family Zoogloeaceae; genus Azoarcus; species Azoarcus sp. DN11. The sequence continues at coordinate 831,375 of NZ_CP021731.1, forward strand.
CTGTCGGCCGATCCGCCTGCATTTCCGTTCGTTGCGCTGCTGGTGTCGGGGGGGCATACCCAGCTGATGCAGGTGACCGGGGTCGGGGAGTACGTGCTGCTGGGTGAATCGCTCGACGACGCCGCAGGCGAGGCGTTCGACAAGACGGCCAAGCTGATCGGCCTTGGCTATCCCGGCGGGCCGCAGTTGGCGCAACTGGCCGAGCGGGGGCGTTCGGGGCGCTTCCGCTTGCCTCGGCCCATGCTCAAATCGGGCGATCTCGACTTCAGCTTCAGCGGGCTGAAGACTGCGGTGTTGAATGTGGTGAGTGCGTCGGACTGGAATTCCGGCGATGCCCCAGATCTCGCGGCGGACTTTCAGGAGGCGGTCGTCGAGGTCCTGTGTGCGAAGGCGCTGAAGGCGCTGGAGCAGACCGGCCTGTCGCGGCTCGTCGTGGCTGGCGGGGTGGGCGCGAACCGCCATCTGCGTCACCGTCTTGATTCGGCGACGCGGCGCAAGGGGTGGCGGGTGTATTACCCGGAGCCCGAGCTATGCACGGACAATGGTGCAATGATCGCCTTTGCCGGTGCGCGGCGCCTGGCTGCCGGCGAGGTGGCGGGGCAGGATTGCGCGGTGCGGATTCATCCGCGCTGGCCGCTGGCGGCGCTGCGGGCGCCCGGCGCAGCGTGAGCGGAGGAGGGCTCAGGCCTTGTGGCCGCCGATGCGGCCTTCCGTTCCGTTGAGCAATTTCCGGATGTTCGCGTTGTGGCGCCAGATCAGCAGTGCTGCGATCAGGGTGAGAATGCCAACGACTGCAGGCTGCCCCGCCAGGAAGTAACCGGCGAAGGGCGTTGCGAAGGCGGCGCCGAGCGCAGCGGCCGAGGAATAGCGGGTGGTGAAGGCGATCGCGAGCCATACTGCAAGGGCGGTCAGCGCGATCCAGGCATTGATGCCGAGCAGCACGCCGAGTGCCGTGGCGACCCCCTTGCCGCCGTTGAAGCGCAGAAAGACACTGAATACGTGGCCGAGGAATGCGGCCAGTCCGGCGAGCGCGACGTCGGTCGCGTCGAAGCCGAGTCGGGTGGCGCCCCATGCCGCAAGCCACCCCTTGGCGCAGTCGCCGACGAGGGTCAGCAGGGCGGCAGATTTGTTTCCGCTGCGCAGGACGTTCGTTGCGCCGGGGTTGCCGGAGCCGTATTCGCGCGGATCGGCAAGGCCGAAGAGGCGGCTGGAGACGATCGCGAACGGAATGGAGCCGAGCAGATAGGCGGCAATCAGCAGGAACAGCAAGGTCATTTTTTCACCTAGAATTGCCGCGATTCTAATCGGGAAGCGACATGGATTTCATTTTCATCGAGGATCTGAGGGTAGAGGCCTGGGTCGGTATCTATTCGCGCGAGAAGGCTGCGCCGCAGATCGTCGAGCTCAATCTCACATTCGGCGTCCCCGATTCTGCCGCCGAGCAGGACGACATAGCCGACACCATCGATTATGCTGAGGTGATCGAGCGCATCCGCAAGGAGCTCGCCGAGCGCCACTTCAATCTGATCGAGACCCTGGGCGAATTTGTCGTCACACTGCTGTTGGACGAATTTGGTGCGCCCTGGGTAAAGATCCGCGTCGCCAAGCTGGGCGTGATGAAGGGCGTGCGCCGCGTAGGGGTATATATTCAGCGTGGTCGGGAAGGAGTCTCCCTCCCCCCGACCACCGACTGAATGGGGCGTCCGGTGCGGGGCGCGGCCACGCCCCTTTGAGCGTGGCTTATTAAGCTCCGACCGCTTCGAGTTCGGTAAGCGGCTTGTTTTGCGCGAGCCAGTCGATCACCCATTGAGGTTTGCGACCACGGCCGCTCCAGCCCACCGTCGGGTTTGCCGGGTTGCGATATTTGACCGGGACAACTCCGGGCTTCTTGCCGGCGGCTTTTGCCTTCCGTTTGGGGGCGCTCTTTTCTTCGGCGGCGGCCGCATTCGGCAGCAGGTCGCTCAGTGACAGGCCTTCTTCGGCTGCCATCTTCTGCATCTTCTTGAGGAGGTCGCGGCGGGCGGAATCGCTGCGTCGACGGATCTCCGTTTCGACCTTGGATTGCAGGCGGCGCAATTCGGTCAGCGACATCTGGGCCAGTTCCATGTTTTCTCCGGTTTCAATTGTTCTTGATCTGATGAGGGCAATCTCCCGAGTCCGTGTTCGATCGGATCTTTAGGCGATTGGCCTGAGTTATTTTGCCAGCAATTCCGGAGAATTAGAATCCCGAGTGAAATGAAATTTCAATCGGGAGCATGTGCGAGCGATCAAATGGCCGCGCTGACGAGTTCGGGCTGCAATACGCGCATTATCTCGTGAGGTCTGACTCCGACCAGGAAGCCGCGTCGGCCGCCATTGATATAGACAAGCGGAAGGTCGAGGATGGTGCGTTCCATGTAAATCGGCATGCGCTTGCGCAGCCCGAACGGCGAAGTGCCACCGACGAGGTAGCCGGAATGACGGTTCGCGGTTTCCGGGGCGCAAGGGTCAATGCGTTTGCGGCTTGCCTGGCGGGCAAGTTCCTTCGTGGATACCTTGCGGTCGCCGTGCATGAGCACGATCAGCGGAGCGGCGGTTTCGTCTTCCATGACCAATGTCTTGACCACGGAGTGCTCGGGGACATTGAGTTCGCGTGACGAAACCTTGGTTCCGCCATGCGCTTCATAGTCGTAGAGATGCGTGGAGAAGGGAATGCCGTGTTGCCGGAGGAAACGCGTGGCCGGCGTTTCGGGGGCGTGCGCATCCTGTTTGGTCATGATGGTGCTCCGGATTGTTTGTGTACTTGGAAACCGATTTTTTCGGAATGATTCACCCGCGCGGATGATGTCGTGCGTGCAGGGCCTTGAGGCGTTCGCGTGCGACGTGCGTGTAGACCTGGGTGGTCGATATGTCGGCGTGACCCAGGAGCATCTGGACAACCCGCAAGTCCGCTCCGTGATTGAGAAGGTGGGTGGCGAATGCGTGGCGCAGGGTGTGAGGGGAGATGCCGGTGACCGGAATTCCCGAAACCAGTGCGTATTGCTTAATGATGCGCCAGAACATCTGGCGCGTCATTCCGGAACCGCGCCGGCTGACGAAAACTTGGTCGCAGGTCTTTCCTGCGAGGAGGGCAGGGCGGGCCGTTCGCAGGTATTGTGCGAGCCAGTCGATCGCCTCCTCGCCGAGGGGAACCAGCCGTTCCTTGCTGCCTTTTCCCATTACTCGCACGAGGCCGTCGGAGAGGCTGGTCGAAAATACTTTCAATCCGACAAGTTCCGATACGCGAAGGCCCGTGGCATAAAGAACCTCGAGCATGCTGCGGTCGCGCAGGCCAATTGGAGTATCGACGTCGGGGGCGGCGAGCAGGGAATCGACCTGGGCTTCGGAGAGTGTTTTGGGAAAACGTTCGCTGCGCATTGGCGGATCGAGCAGTATCGTCGGATCCGCTGCGATGCGCCCTTGCGCGAGGAGATGCCGGTAGTATCGGCGCCAGGCCGCGAGCAGTCGTCGCTGGCTTGCGGGTTTCGAATGGCAGCTAAATTCGGCGAGATAGGCGGCCAGGTCGGGTTCGCGCGCGTGCTGGAGCTGCCCGCCACGTTCCTGCAGCCAGAACGCGAATTGTGCGAGGTCGCTGCGGTAGCCCGACAATGTGTTGCGCGCGAGACCGTGCTCGAGCCACATCGCATCGTTGAAGCCATCGAGTTCGGCGCGGATGGCGGCGTCGAGGCGGTCCTCGATGCTCACCGTTCGGCCTCGAACGCCAGCAGCCAGCGTTTGGCGTCGAGGAGATAGCCGCCAGTGGAATTGGCGAAGCCGCCCAGCCCCGACGCCGCAACGACGCGGTGACACGGGATGACGAGGGGGAAGGGGTTGGCGCCGCAGGCCTGCCCGACGGCGCGCGCGGCGCTGTTCAATGCGCCGGCGATATCGCCGTAGGTGCGCAATCTGCCACGCGGAATAGCTGCAATCGAAGACCACACGCGCTGTTGAAAGGGTGTTCCGCGCGGCGCGAGCGGGAGATCGAACGGGCGGTCGGGGTCGTCAAGCCAGGCCAGGAGTTGGGTCGTGGCCCGTTCGGCCAGCAGGCTGTCGGGGGCGACGGCGGGCGCGCCCGGGGGCAGGAAGACCAGTTCCCGGATCGTGTCTTCGTCGGCACGCACACCGAACCCGCCAAAGGGCATTGCGAGAATGGCTGAGTATGCAGAGGCCGGATCGTCTTGGTCAGGTTTCATGGTGTGACCCGAGAGGCCAATGCGTGGCCTTCCGTCTTCAGTCCTTTGGAACGGGAACGCCCATCCTGGGACGGGCATTCCCGTTTAATACGGGCGGCAGTGCGCAGCGCCGTTTATGCTTTGAACGGCCTTATTGGTCGTTGTTCAGCGCCGGGTCTCGCCGTTGCCGAAGACGATCCATTTCTGGCTCGTCAGGCCTTCGAGGCCGACCGGGCCGCGCGCATGGATCTTGTCGGTCGAAATGCCGATCTCCGCGCCCAGACCGTATTCGAATCCGTCGGCGAATCGCGTGGAGGCATTGACCATGACCGAGGACGAATCGACCTCGCGCAGGAAACGCATTGCGCGCGTGTAGTTCTCGGTGAGGATCGCCTCGGTATGCCCGGAACTGTACGTGTTGATGTGCGCGATCGCTTCGTCGATGCCCGATACGACCTTGATCGCGATGACAGGCGCAAGGTATTCCTCGCTCCAGTCCTGTTCCGTTGCTGCGACGAGACGGGCGCCGGCTATGGCGGCGTCGCGCAGGATCGCGAGCGATTCGCTGCAGCCGCGCATTTCGACTTCCTTTGCGGCAAGCATGCGGCCGATTTCCGGCAGGAAACGGGCGGCGACGGCGCGATCGACGAGCAGCGATTCGGCGGTGTTGCAGGTGCCGTAGCGCTGCGTCTTGGCATTTTCGACGATGGGTACGACCTTGGCCGGATCCGCATCGGTTTCGACATAGACGTGGCAGTTGCCGTCGAGGTGCTTGATCACCGGCACCCGGGCTTCGCGCGAGATCCGTTCGATCAGCCCCTTGCCGCCGCGCGGGACGATGACATCGACGAATTCGGGCATCGTGATCAGATGACCGACGGCGGCCCGGTCGGTGGTGTCGACGACCTGGACTGCGGTTTCGGGCAGCCCGGCGGCGGCGAGCCCGGCGCGCACGCAGGCCGCGATGGCCTGGTTGCAGTGCAGGGCTTCCTTGCCGCCGCGCAGGATCGCGGCGTTGCCGGACTTCAGGCACAGGGCGGCGGCGTCGGCCGTGACGTTGGGACGCGCTTCGTAGATGATGCCGATGACGCCCAGCGGAACGCGCATCTTGCCGACCTGGATGCCCGAGGGGCGGCGCTTGAGGTCGGTGATCTCGCCGACCGGGTCGGGCAGCGCGGCGACCTGTTCCAGGCCTTGCGCCATCGCCTCGATGCCTTTCGCGTTGAGGGTCAGGCGGTCGATCATCGCCGGCTCGAGTCCGGCCGCGCGTGCTTCTTCGAGGTCGCGCGCATTGGCGGCGAGGAGATTCTCCCGCCGCTCTCGGATCGTGGCAGCCATTGCAAGCAGCGCGGCGTTCTTCTCGGCGGTCGAAGCGCTGGCGAGCTGGCGCGATGCGGCGCGGGCCTGACGGCCCAGCGTCTGCATGTATTCCTGAATGTCCATGAAAATTCCGGTGTTGCCGTGCAAAAAAACATTAGAGCACCGATCGGTGCGGTGCGGCCAGTGCCGGGGCGGCTAGTGGCGGACGAACCGGAGCGTGAGCTGCAGGAACTCGTCCCACACGTCGCCGGTAACGAGTCCCTTGATGATCCGGTCGATGCGCGCCGCATGCAGCAGGGCGGCGCGCAAGGTCGCGGCCTTCAGGCGCGGCAGCGCGCGCTGGATGGCCTGGCGGCGTCGTTCGTCGAAAACGCGCTCGGCTTTGAGCAGGGGCGCGAGTTGCTGGCCGGCGGCCACGCCAGCGGCGAGGTTCGCAAGCGTGCGAATCTCGTTCGCGAGTGCCCACAGCACGAGCGGCGGCGCGGCGCCTTCGCCCTGCAGGCCTTCGAGCAGGCGCGTGCAGCGCACGGGGTCGCCTTCGAGGATCGCCTGGCGCAGCTTATCGATGTCGTAGCGCGCAACGTTGAGGACCGCGTCCTGCACGTCTTCCAGGGTGAGGCGTGCTTCCCCGTGCAGGAGGCCGAGCTTGAAGATTTCCTGGTGGGCCGCGAGAAGGTTGCCTTCGACGTGGTCCGCGATGAACGTGAGGGCTTCGGCGGGGGCGGACTGGTGCTGCCGCGCGAGTCGTGCGGCGATCCAGTCCGGGAGCCGTTCGCGTTCGGGCGCGTTCAGTTCGGCGGCGATGCCGGCATCGCACAGGGTGGTGAACCAGGTGGCCTTGCGCGCCGCCCAGTCGAGTTCCGGGAGGGTGATCAGCGTGACGATGCCGTCGCCGGGGCGGCGCGCGTGCCGCTGCAGCGCCTCGCCGCCTTCCCGCCCGGGCTTGCCGTTCGGAATGCGCAGGTCGATGAGTTTGGCGCCGCCGAAGAGCGAGAAATTGCCGGCGGCCGCGTTGAGACTGTCCCAGCGGAATCCCTGGCCGACGACCAGCGTCTCGCGTTCCTCGAAGCCCTGGCGGCGCGCCGCGGCGCGGATCAGGTCGGCCGCTTCGAGCACGAGCAGCGGTTCGTTGCCGTGCAGGAGATAGAGCGGGGCGAGCGGCTTGTCGAGAAGGGCGGGGAGCTGGTCGGGGCGCAGGATCACGGCTTGTAGGCGGCGAGCCGGCGCATCAGCTGGTCGACGAGGTCGCCTTGCATGTCGCGGTAGAGCAGGGCCTCTTCCTGCTCCTTGGCGAGCGCCTGCGAGTCGTCGTAGGTGTATTCGCGCTTGGCCGAGATCGTGGTCGGGTGGATGCGTTCGGTGCCCGCGCGATCGACCAGACGGAAGGTGAGGGTATGACGCAGTTCGTACTCGCGCACCTTGCCCGCGCCGGTGAGGGTGAGAATCTCGCGGTCGGGCTGGTTGCGCAGGATCTCGAGCCGCATCTCGGCTTTCGTCGGGTCGTCGACGATCTCGGTGGTGCCGCTCGTGCGGATGCGTCGGCGCAGTGCGGCGCCGAAATCGCTTTGCGCAGTGACGTTCATGTGGATGGTCGAGAACGCGAGCGGGCGCGGCCCGCGCAGCTGGAAGCCGCAGCCCGCCAGTGCGGTGGTTGCCCCGAGGGTGCCAAGGGCTCGCAGCAGGCTGCGGCGGGAGCGTGAAGGAATCATCCGCGTGCGTCCTCAGACCACGATGTTGACCAGGCGGCCCGGCACCACGACGACCTTGCGTGGCGGCTTGCCTTCCATGAACTTGTGTGCGGCCTCGGAAGCCAGGGCGATGGCTTCGATCTGCGACGAACTCGCGCCCGCGGCGACCTTGATGCTGCCGCGCAGCTTGCCATTGACCTGCAGCACGAGGTCGAGCTCGTCCTGCTTGAGCGCGGCTTCGGACGGCTCGGGCCATACCGCGTTCAGCACGTCGCCGGCGAATCCGCAGTCCTGCCACAGTGCGTGCGTGATGTGCGGGGTGATCGGCGCGAGCAGGCGAAGCAGGATGGCCAGCCCTTCCTCGGCGACCTCGGCGTGGGCGGCGGCGTTGTCGCGCGGCGCCTTTTCCAGCGCGTTGAGCGTCTTCATCGCCGCCGAGACGACGGTGTTGAACTGGTGCTTGCCGAAGTCGTAGTTGGCCTGCTTCAGGCAGCCGTGGATCTCGCGGCGCACGGCGGCAAGCGCCTCGGGCAGCTGGCCGGTCGCGAGTGCGCGCGTCGCCGGCAGTTCGGCGCGGATTTCATTGGCGAAGCTGTGACCGAGGGCCCAGACGCGGCGCAGGAAGCGGTAGGCGCCTTCGACGCCCGAATCGGACCATTCGAGCTGCTGGTCCGGCGGCGCGGCGAAGATGATGAAGAGGCGCGCCGTGTCGGCGCCGTACTGGTCGACGAGGGCCTGCGGGTCGACGCCGTTGTTCTTCGACTTCGACATCTTCTCGGTGCCGCCGATGACGACCGGTTGGCCGTCGGCGGCGAGCGTCGCTGCGGTGATGCGGCCCTTGTCGTCCCGTTCGATCTGGACGTCGGCGGGATTGATCCACTGCTTCTTGCCGCCCGCGGCTTCGCGATAGTAGGTCTCTGCGACGACCATGCCCTGCGTCAGCAGGTTGGTGAAGGGCTCGGAGACGTTCACCAGGCCCTCGTCGCGCATCGCGCGCGTGAAGAAACGCGAATAGAGCAGGTGCAGGATCGCGTGCTCGATGCCGCCGATGTACTGGTCGACCGGCGCCCAGTAGTTCACGCGTCCGTCGACCATAACCTTGTCGTTGTCAGGCGAGGCGTAGCGCAGGAAGTACCACGACGACTCGACGAAAGTGTCCATCGTGTCGGTCTCGCGACGGGCCGGCTTGCCGCACTTCGGGCAACTGCACTGGTAGAACTCGGGCATTTTCGCGAGCGGCGAGCCGCGCCCGGTGATCTCGACGTTCTCCGGCAGCACCACGGGCAATTGCTCGTCCGGCACGGGTACGTCGCCGCAGTCGTCGCAGTGGATCATCGGGATCGGGCAGCCCCAGTAGCGCTGGCGCGAGATGCCCCAGTCGCGCAGGCGGTATTGCGTGCGTTTGGCGCCGAGGCCCTTTTCGGCAAGATCGGCGGCGATCGCATCGATGGCGTCCTGGAAGTGCAGGCCGTCGTACTTGCCGGAATTCACGAGACGGCCGTGCTCGCTGTAGGCGTCCTGCCACGGCGCGACGGTGCCGGCATAGGCGTCGCGCGTCGAGCCGACGACCATGCGGATCGGCAGGTGGTATTTCGTCGCGAACGCGAAATCGCGCTCGTCGTGCGCCGGAACGGCCATCACCGCGCCTTCGCCGTAGCCCATCAGCACGTAGTTGGCGACCCACACGTCCATGAATTCGCCGGAGATCGGGTGGACGACGCGCAGGCCGGTCGGCATGCCCTTCTTTTCCATCGTCGCGAGGTCGGCTTCGGCGACGCCACCGTGGCGGCATTCGTCGATGAAGGCGGCGAGTTCGGGGTTGTTCGCCGCGGCCTGCAGCGCGAGCGGGTGCTCAGCGGCGACGGCGACGTAGGTCGCGCCCATCAGCGTGTCGGCGCGGGTCGTGAATACCTTCAGCACGCCCGACTTGCCGATCGTCGACAAGTCGTAGGGGAAGTGCACTTCGGCACCTTCGGAGCGGCCGATCCAGTTCTTCTGCATCAGCTTGACCTGCTCGGGCCAGCCGGGCAGGGCGTCGAGCGCGTCGAGAAGCTCATCCGCGTAGGCGGTGATCTTCATGTAATACATCGGGATTTCGCGCTTCTCGACCACGGCGCCGCTGCGCCAGCCCCTGCCGTCGATCACCTGTTCGTTGGCGAGCACGGTCTCGTCGACCGGGTCCCAGTTCACGGTGCCGAGCTTCTTGTAGATCAGGCCCTTCTGGTACAGGCGGGTGAACAGCCACTGCTCCCAACGGTAGTAGTCCGGCTGGCAGGTGGCGAGTTCGCGTGCCCAGTCGATCGCGAAACCGAGACGCTTGAGCTGCGTCTTCATGTAGTCGATGTTCGCGTAGGTCCACTTCGCGGGCGGTACGTTGTTCTGGATCGCGGCGTTCTCGGCCGGCATGCCGAAGGCGTCCCAGCCCATCGGCTGCAGCACGTTGTAGCCGCGCATGCGGTGGTAGCGCGCGAGGACATCGCCGATCGTGTAGTTGCGCACATGGCCCATGTGCAGCTTGCCCGACGGGTAGGGGAACATGCTCAGACAGTAGTACTTGGGCTTGTTCGCATCCTCGGCGACGCGGAAGGCCTGGGTGCTTTCCCAGTGCTGCTGGGCGGCGGATTCGACCGCGGCGGGGGTGTATTTGTCCTGCATTTGCGGGCGGGAGTCGAGACGTGGAAAACACGCGAGTATACCGCGAAGCCGTTGAGCCTCGTGCGGCGTCTCTGCGTGCCACGTCCGGGCCAGCTGTACGCGGACAAAAAAAAGCATCCGGAGGGAGCCGGATGCTTGAAATCTCCTTTGAAGGAGAGGGAGGAAGACGGTGTCGCGGCGTGGGCCGCGGGAGCGCGGAGTTTCAGGCGGCCTTGCGCGGGGTGCCTGCGTGGCGCTGCCAGTTCGCGTGAAAGACGGAGACCATGTCTTCCATCGCGGTCAGCGGCAGGCGCCAGAGACGATTCTGGCAGCGCACCATCGGGGTCACGCGCGGTGCACAGAAGCTGGCGCGCTCGGCTTCGAGCAGGCGCTGGAAGGCGCTCATGGCCTCACCCCAGTATTCGGAGTTGCCCACCCATCCCGTTGCCGCGGTTGCCTCGCGCACGGCCTGCTGCCAGAGCGTCGTGGCGCGCTCGATGGTTACGCCGGCCTTGCGGGCATACCAGGGCAGTAGTTTTGGGGTTTGCATGATCCTTTCTCCTGACGGCCATCGTTGGCCTTTGTTTGCGCCGCGCGGATCCGCCTCTTGAGCGGAGCGTGTTGGACGCGGTTAATGCGATGCAGCATCGGAATTTGTTGCAATTTTCTTCAATCCGGCGGAGCTGTTCCTTGATTTTTCTCAACGGATTGTTGCTATGCACAATTCAAAACTACGCCGATCGTTATATCTTTTCAACTTGATGTTGCATTGCCGCAACGGTTGAAGTATTCAACTATATCAGATTCGTTTCGTTCGTGGGCGCGGCGATCCGGGAAGAAACAAGGTGCCGCTCCCGGTTAGAATCGCGGCCTGACCAGGAAGCCCGCATGTCCGATCTGCTTGCCAATCTCAATCCCGAACAACTCCAGGCCGTCACCCTGCCGCCGCAGCACGCGCTGATCCTTGCCGGTGCAGGTTCGGGCAAGACCCGCGTGCTCACGACCCGCATCGCGTGGCTGGTGCAGATCGGCCAGGTCGATCCGCAGGGCGTGCTGGCCGTGACCTTCACCAACAAGGCGGCGAAGGAGCTGCTGGCGCGCCTGTCGGCGATGCTGCCGCTTTCCTTCGGCCATTCCGCCCGCGGGATGTGGATCGGCACTTTTCACGGCCTGTGCAACCGCCTGCTGCGTGCCCACCACCGCGACGCGGGGCTGCCGCAGCTGTTCCAGATCCTCGATTCGGGCGATCAGCTCGCCGCGATCAAGCGGCTGCTGAAGGCGCTCAATGTCGATGACGAGAAATTTCCGCCACGCGAACTGCAACATTTCATCAATGCCCAGAAGGAAGCCGGTCTGCGCCCGCACGCCGTGGAGGCCTGGGACGACTACACCCGTCGCCGGGTGGAACTTTTCGCGGAGTATGAGGCGCAGTGCCAGCGCGAGTCTGTTGTGGATTTTGCGGAGTTGCTGCTGCGCACCTACGAGTTGCTCGAGCGCAACGAGCCGATCCGCCGCCATTACCAGCGCCGTTTCCGGCATATCCTCGTCGACGAGTTCCAGGACACGAACCGTCTGCAGTACCGCTGGCTGAAGCTTCTCGCCGATGACGGGGCGGAAGGCGCGGCCAGCCTGTTCTGCGTGGGCGACGACGACCAGTCGATCTACCGCTTTCGCGGCGCCGAGGTCGGCAACATGCGCGACTTCGAGCGCGAATTCCGCGTTGCCAACGTGATCCGGCTGGAGCAGAACTACCGCTCGTACGGCAACATCCTCGATGCGGCGAACGCGATCATTCGCCACAACACGGCGCGCCTGGGCAAGAACCTGTGGACCGAGCGCGGCGCGGGCGAGCCGATCCGCATCTTCGAAGCCTATGCGGACATGGACGAGGCGCGCTGGATCGTCGAGGAGATCCAGTCGCTGGTGCGCGACGGCATGAGCCGTTCGGACATCGCGTTGCTGTACCGTTCGAACGCACAGTCGCGGGTGCTGGAGCACCAGCTTTTTTCGGCCGGCATCCCCTATCGCGTCTATGGCGGGCTGCGCTTCTTCGAGCGGCAGGAGATCAAGCATGCGCTGGCCTACCTGCGGCTGATCGCGAATTCCGACGACGATACGGCGTTCAGCCGCGTCGTGAATTTTCCCACGCGTGGCATCGGCGCGCGCTCGCTCGAAGCGCTGCAGGATGCGGCGCGCACCTGGAACGCAAGCCTGTATTCGTCGGTGCCGCACCTGTCGGGCAAGCCGGGGACGGTGCTGGCGCAGTTCGTGCGCCTGGTCGAGGATCTGCGTCGCGACACCGCGCGCCTGCCGCTGCCCGAAACCGTCGACCACGTGCTCGACGCGAGCGGCCTGCGGGACTTCTACCGTAGCGAGAAGGAAGGACAGGAGCGGCTCGAGAACCTCGACGAGCTCATCAACGCGGCGGCGAACTTCCTCGGCGAGTCGGGCGCGGATGCAGAAGCGCTCGCGCAGCCCCATGCACTGCTCGCCGATTTCCTCGCCCACGCGTCGCTCGAAGCCGGGGAGCATCAGGCCGATGCCGGCAGCGACGCGATCCAGCTGATGACCGTGCATTCATCGAAGGGGTTGGAGTTCGACGTGGTTTTCCTCTCCGGGCTGGAGGAGGGGCTGTTTCCGCACGAGAACAGCGCGCTGGAGAACGAGGGGCTGGAGGAGGAGCGGCGGCTGATGTATGTGGCCGTCACGCGGGCGCGCGAGCGGCTGTACGTGAGCTTTGCGCAGAGCCGCATGCTGCATGGGCAGACGCGCTACAACCTGCGTTCGCGCTTCCTCGAGGAGATTCCGGAAGGGCTGACGAAGTGGCTGTCGCCGCCGAGCCCGCGCAACATGGGAGCGCGCAGCGGCGTGGGGATGCGTGGGGAGCCCGCGCGTGGCAGCTTCGCGCCGAGGGCGCCACAGGCGCCGGCGCGCAGCCAGGATCTCGGCGGCCTTCGGGTCGGCCAGCTCGTGACCCACGCGAAGTTCGGCCAGGGGGTGATCGTCGCGGCCGAAGGCAGCGGCGCCGACGCGCGGGTGCAGATCAATTTCGGCTCGGCCGGGATCAAGTGGCTGATGCTGGCCGTGGCGAAGCTCAGCCCGGCGTGACGTGCAGCGCCCCGCGTCGACGCGGGGCGCCGGTTCAGGCGAGTCAGGCTCCGTAGGTGCGTGCGAGCCGATCGTGCAGCGCGACGTATTCCTGCGCGAGCTTGTGTTTCGGGTCGAGGTGGATCATCGGACGCGACTGTTCGTGCGATTCCTTGATCTTCACCGAGGCCGAAAGGTAGGGCGCGAGCACCGGCAGCCCCTCGTCGATGAGCTCCTGCACGACCTTGTGCGGCAGGCCGGCGCGGGCCTGGAACTGGTTTACGACAATGCCTTCCACTGCCAGGTCGCGATTGTGGTCGGCCTGGATCTCCTGCACGTTCTCGATCAGCGCGTACAGCGCGCGCCGCGAGAATTCGTCGCAGTCGAAGGGGATCAGGCAGCTGTCCGCCGCGATCAGCGCCGAGCGGGTGTAGAAGTTCAGCGCCGGCGGGGTGTCGATGTAGATGACGTCGTAGTCGCCGGCGAGTTCGTTGAGCGCATCACGCAGCTTGTAGATCTTGTAGCGCGATTCGAGCTTGCCCTGCAGATCCTCGAGGTTGGGGTGCGAGGGCATCACATCAAGGTTGGGAAAGGGGCTCGCGACGATGAATTCTTCATTCTTCTTCGGGTTGAGCTTGAAATTGAGCGTCTGGTCGAAGAAGTCGGCGAGCGTGGTTTCCAGGTTTTCCCCCGAAATGCCGAGCAGGTACTGGGTCGAGTTCCCCTGCGGATCGAGATCCACGACCAGCGTGCGCTTGCCCTGGTGGGCGCTGATCGCCGCCAGGTTGCAGGTAATGGTCGACTTGCCGACTCCGCCCTTCTGATTGAACACCACGCGTCGCATCTTGGATTTCCCTTGTCGATTCGGTGAGATTGTGCCAAAAAATGTCGAACGGGATGTGCTTTCCGAGGGGCGGCCAGCCGTTGCCGCGATCCGTATGCGATCGGGTTTACCCTTATGGAGCATCTGCCCAAGCCCATGGACCTGCGCTACACTTGCGCCTCGCCGAGCGCGGTGTCGGCGGGGCATCGATCGCCCCGACCGTGCGAGCTCCGCTGTTCGCTCCGCGCGACAGCTCCCGGCTCCGGGAGCGCCGGACGGACCATGCCAAATGGCTGCGGATGGTCGCAATTGGCGAGACGCCCGAACGGGCGTAGGTTTTCGCCGCGCTGGAAAAGACACCACGGCAACAACACATCTCACCGACCCGGAGAGGGAGAACAATGGATCAGGATTTCATCGCCGCGGCACTCGAGTATCACCGGTCGCCGACGCGCGGCAAGATTTCGGTCGTGCCGACCAAGAGCCTCGTCAACCAGCGCGATCTGGCGCTGGCCTATTCGCCCGGCGTCGCCGCAGCGTGCGACGCGATCGTCGAGGATCCGGCGAATGCGCGCGAATACACCTCGCGCGGCAACCTCGTCGCGGTCGTGACCAACGGCACCGCGGTGCTGGGGCTCGGGAACATCGGCCCGCTGGCGTCGAAGCCGGTCATGGAAGGCAAGGGCTGCCTGTTCAAGAAGTTTGCCGGCATCGACGTGTTCGACATCGAACTGGCCGAGAACGACCCCGACAAGCTGATCGAGATCATCGCGTCGCTCGAGCCCACGCTGGGCGGCATCAACCTCGAGGACATCAAGGCGCCCGAGTGCTTCTACATCGAGAAGAAGCTGCGCGAGCGCATGAAGATCCCGGTCTTCCACGATGACCAGCACGGCACCGCGATCATCTCCACCGCCGGCCTCATCAACGGCCTGAAGGTCATCGGCAAGGACATCGCCAAGGTCAAGCTCGTGTGTTCCGGGGCCGGTGCTGCGGCCATCGCGTGCCTGGACCTGATGGTCGCTCTGGGTCTCAAGCGCGAAAACGTATACGTCTGCGACTCCAAGGGCGTGATCTACGTCGGTCGCGAAGAGAACATGGAGGCCAACAAGGCCCGTTACGCGCAGAAGACCGATTCGCGCACGCTCGCCGACGTCATGGTCGGTGCGGATGTGTTCCTGGGCCTGTCGACGGCCGGGGTGCTGAAGCCGGAAATGGTCGTGTCGATGGCCGATACGCCGCTGATCTTCGCGCTCGCGAACCCGAATCCCGAGATCCTGCCGGATGACGCAAAGAAGGTTCGTCCGGACTGCATCATCGCGACGGGCCGTTCGGATTTCCCGAACCAGGTGAATAACGTCCTGTGCTTCCCCTTCATCTTCCGCGGCGCGCTCGATGTCGGTGCGACGACGATCAACGAGGAGATGAAGCTTGCGTGCGTGCGTGCGATCGCCGGACTGGCCCAGGCGGAGCAGAGCGACATCGTCGCGTCGGCCTACGGCGGCGCCGACCTGCGTTTCGGCCCCGAGTACATCATTCCGAAGCCCTTCGATCCGCGCCTGATCGTCAAAATCGCACCGGCCGTCGCGAAAGCGGCGATGGACTCGGGCGTGGCGACCAAGCCGATCGCGGACCTGAGCGCCTACGCGGCCAGCCTGTCGGACTTCGTGTACCAGTCCGGTATCGTCATGAAGCCGGTGTTCGGTGCCGCCAAGTGCGTGCCGGCCGAGTTCAAGCGCGTGGTCTACGCCGAGGGCGAGGACGAGCGCGTCCTGCATGCGGCCCGCGTGGTCATCGAGGAAAACATCGCGCGCCCGATCCTCATCGGCCGTCCCGGCGTGATCGAGATGCGCATCCAGAAGATCGGCCTGAACCTGGTTCCGGGTCGTGACTTCGACATCATCAATCCCGAATCGGACCCGCGCTACAAGGAGCTGTGGCAGGAATACCACCGCATGCTGTGCCGCGACGGCGTGACGCCGGAGCTGGCGAAGGCCAAGATGCGCCGCGACACGACGCTGATCGGCTGCATGGTGCTGCGTCGCGGTGATGCGGACGCGCTCGTGTGCGGCACCTTCGGCACTTACGACTACCACTTCAAGCAGGTCCAGGACGTGATCGGCCTCAAGCCGGGCGCGAAGCTCTTCGCGTCGATGAGCCTGCTGCTGCTGCCCAAGCGCACGCTCGCGATCACCGACCCGTACGTGAACGAGAATCCGAACGCCGAGGAAGTGGCGGAGATCGCCCGCATGGCGGCCGAGGAGCTGCGTCGCTTCGGCATCGAGCCGCGTGTTGCGCTGGTGTCGCATTCCAACTTCGGCAGCTCCACGTCCGCGTCCGCGCGCAAGATGCGCGAAGCGGCGGCGATCCTGCGCCAGATCGCGCCGGGCCTCGAGTGCGACGGCGAGATGCACGGCGACTCGGCCCTGTCGCCGGAAATCCGTTGCCGCGTGAATCCCGAGTCGACGCTGGTCGGCGAGGCCAACCTGGTCGTGATGCCGAACATCGACGCGGCCAACATCTCCTTCAACATGATGAAGATGGCCAACAGCGACGGCGTCTCGATCGGGCCGATGCTGCTGGGTGCGCGCCTGCCGGTGCACATCCTCACCCCGTCGGCGACGGTGCGGCGCCTGGTGAACATTACGGCCGTTTCGGTGGTCGACGCCTACGAGCAGCGCATGCAATCGGGCGCTGCCGTGTAAGCGTCCGGCACGGTGCAGGCGGAGTTCGATAGCGGACTCCGCCGGCGCGCATTTTTCGGGGAGGCCGAGGTAGCGATCATGCAAAGACTGCTGATCAGCCTCGGCCTTCTCGTTCTTGCAGCCGGCCTGTTCTGGCCCTGGCTCGCAAGGATTCCGTTCGGCCGCCTGCCGGGGGACATTCACATCCAGCGTGACGGTTTCGATCTGTATTTTCCGATCACGACCGGGCTGCTGGTTTCTGCCGCTCTGAGTCTGCTTATCTGGCTCTTCCGCCGTTAACAGCGTTTACAATCCTTGAAACATTTTCAGAAGCGAGGACTTTGACATGGCTCATGCGATTCGTTTTCACCGGACAGGCGGGCCAGAAGTGCTCCAGTGGGAAATGGTCGATGTCGGTGCGCCCGGCGCAGGCGAGGTGACGGTCCGGCATCACGCGATCGGCCTGAACTACATCGATACCTACCATCGCAGCGGGCTTTACCCGATGCCCCTGCCTTCAGGGCTCGGCGTCGAAGGTGCGGGCGTGGTCGAGGCGGTGGGAGAAGGAGTCACCGACTTCGTGCCCGGGGACCGGGTCGCCTATGCCGGCGGTCCGCTCGGCGCCTATTCCGAGGTGCGCAACCTGCCCGCGCACCGCGTCGTGAAGCTGCCCGCGGGACTGTCGTTCGAACAGGGCGCGGCGATGATGCTGCAGGGCCTCACCGCGCAGTACCTGTTGCGCCGCACCTATCGCGTCCAGCCGGGCGACACGGTGCTGATCCACGCCGCAGCGGGTGGAGTCGGGCTGATCGCGTGCCAGTGGGCGAAGGCGCTGGGCGCGACCGTGATCGGCACCGTGGGGTCCGACGCGAAGGCCGAATTGGCTCGGGCGCACGGCTGCGATCATCCGATCGTCTACACGCGCGAGAAGTTTGCCGAGCGCGTCCGCGAGATTACCGGCGGCGAGGGCTTGCCGGTCGTGTATGACTCGATCGGCAAGGACACCTTCATGGATTCGCTGCGCTGCCTGCGCCCGCTCGGCACGATGGTGCTGTTCGGTGCGGCGTCCGGCCCGGTTCCCCCGTTCGATCTCGGGCTGTTGAACACGATGGGATCGCTCTACATCACGCGCCCGGGCATCGCCGCTTATACCGCGAAGCGCGAGGATCTGGTGGCGATGGCGAACGAGCTCTTCGCGGTCGTGGAATCCGGCAAGGTCAGGATCGAGATCAACCAGCGTTACGCGCTCAAGGATGCGGCGCAGGCGCACCGTGATCTCGAGGCGCGCCGGACCACCGGTTCGACAGTCCTGTTGCCTTGAACGGCGGGAACGAGATGAGCTGGAGTTCCCGTACGTCGCGGGCCGCGCTTTTCGCACTGTGGGCCGTGCTGGCGTTGCCGCTCGCGCCCGAGGCGGCCGCACAGCTCGGGCCGGCGGCCGCGATGGATCCGGCGCGCACAGCCTCCCTTTCAGCTGCGAGCCGACGCATCGAGGATCACTTTGTCGCGGAGGTCGCCCGGATCGCCGGCACCACGCCGAACAGGGTGCGCCGGGCCATGCCGGACGAGCGGCGCATCACGTCCGCCGCATCGCGGCTGATCTCGGCGCTGGAGGTCGACCTCGGCGCGCCGCTCACGCCCGAGCAGCAAGCCGAAATCCTGGAGGCGGATCACGCGCGCAAGCTGTCCCTGATGAAGGCGCGCGAGGCGGCAGGGGGCCGTTGAGGGCGTGTTGCGCAGGCTTCGTTGCCGGGCGGGCAGCAGCCCAAATCGGTCTCGGGGGTGGCGGGGCATCGGGTAAAATTCGCCCATGACCGCCTCTCACGAACCTCGCTTCATCCACCTCCGTCTGCACTCCGAATACTCGATCTCGGACGGTATCGTCCAGATCGACCAAGCGATCGCACGCGCCGTCGCCGACGGCATGCCGGCGCTGGGGATCTCGGACCTTGCCAACCTGTTCGGCATGGTCAAGTTCTACAAGGGCGCGCGCGGCAAGGGCATGAAGCCCATCATCGGCGTCGACGCCTGGATCACCAACGGCACCGACCGCGACAAGCCCTTCCGCGTCCTGCTGATCTGCAAGAACCGCAAGGGCTACGGGCAGATGTGCGAGCTGCTCACCCAGGCCTATCTCGACAACAAGTACCGCGGTCGCGCGGAGATGCGCCGCGAATGGTTTGCCGACGGTGCCGCGTCCGAGCTGCTGTGCCTGTCGGGCGCGCGCGACGGTGATATCGGCCAGGCATTGGGGAACGGCAACGTCGAGCTCGCCGAGCGCCTCGCCGCGGAATGGGCCGCGCTGTTCCCCGAGGCGTTCTACATCGAACTGCAGCGCGCGGGTCACCCCGGCGCCGAGGCTTACGTGCGTCAGGCCGTCCAGCTCGCCGGCAGGCTCGGACTGCCGGTGGTCGCGACGCATCCCGTGCAGTTCCTCAAGCGTGAGGACTTCAAGGCGCACGAGGCGCGCGTGTGTATCGCGCAGGGGTACGTGCTGGCCGACAAGCGCCGTCCACGCGACTACACCGAGGAGCAGTACCTCAAGAGCCAGGCCGAGATGTGCGAGCTCTTCGCCGACCTCCCCGAAGCGCTCGAGAATTCGGTGGAAATCGCACGCCGCTGCTCGGTTACCGTGCAGCTTGGCAAGAACTTCCTGCCGCAGTTCCCGACGCCGGAAGGCATGACGCTCGACGATTATCTGATCGCCGAGGCCAAGGCAGGGCTCGAAGTGCGCCTGAAGGAGCTGTATCCGGACGATGCCGAGCGCGAGCGCCAGCGCCCGACCTACGAGGCGCGGCTGAAGTTCGAGACCGACACCATCGTGCAGATGGGCTTTCCCGGCTACTTTCTGATCGTTGCCGACTTCATCAACTGGGGCAAGCAGAACGGCGTGCCGGTCGGCCCCGGCCGCGGCTCGGGTGCCGGTTCGCTCGTCGCGTACAGCCTGCGCATCACCGATCTCGACCCTCTCGCCTACGCGCTGCTGTTCGAGCGCTTCCTGAACCCGGAACGCGTGTCGATGCCCGACTTCGACATCGACTTCTGCCAGGACAACCGCTACCGCGTCATCGAGTACGTGCGCGAGCGCTACGGCAAGGACGCGGTCAGCCAGATCGCGACCTTCGGCACGATGGCCTCGAAGGCCGTGGTGCGCGACGTCGGCCGCGTGCTCGATCTGCCTTACGGCCTGTGCGACCGGCTGTCGAAGCTGATCCCGATCGAGGGCGCGAAGCCCGTCTCGCTGGCGAAGGCCTACGAGCTGGAGCCCCAGATCGGCGAGATGATGCAGGACGGCAACGACGGCGAGTCGGTGCAGGAGCTGTGGGGATTGGCCGAGCCGCTCGAAGGGCTCTCGCGCAACGTCGGCATGCACGCGGGCGGCGTGCTGATCGCGCCGGGCAAGCTCACCGACTTCTGCCCCTTGTACATCGCCGACGGCGACGATGCGACGCCGGTGTCGCAGTTCGACAAGGACGACGTCGAGGCGGTCGGCCTGGTGAAGTTCGACTTCCTCGGCCTGCGCAACCTCACCATCATCGAGCTCGCCGTCGACTACGTCGAGCGCCTCACCGGCGAGAAGCCCGATCTCGCCGCGCTGCCCTTCACCGATCCGGCGGCCTACCAGATCCTGAAAGACGCGAACACCACCGCGATCTTCCAGGTGGAATCGGACGGGATGAAGAAGCTCCTCAAGAAGCTCGCGCCCGACCGCTTCGAGGACATCATCGCGGTGCTCGCGCTCTACCGTCCGGGCCCGCTCGGCTCGGGCATGGTGGACGACTTCATCCTGCGCAAGAAGGGCCAGCAGGAGATCGACTACTTCCACCCGGATCTCAAGCCCTGCCTCGAACCGACCTACGGCGTGATCGTGTATCAGGAACAGGTGATGCAGATCTCGCAGATCATCGGCGGCTACACGCTCGGCGGCGCCGACATGCTGCGCCGCGCGATGGGCAAGAAGAAGGCCGACGAGATGGCCAAGCACCGCGAGACGATCGCTGCGGGGGCAAAGCAGAAGGGCTACGACCCGGCGCTCGCCGAGCAGCTTTTCGACCTGATGACGAAGTTCGCGGAGTACGGCTTCAACAAGTCGCACACCGCCGCATACGCGGTCGTCACCTACCATACCGCGTGGCTCAAGGCGCATCACTGCGCGGCCTTCATGGCCGCGACGATGTCCGCCGACCTCGACAACACCGACACGATCAAGATCTTCTTCGAGGACACGATCGCGAACGGCATCAAGGTCTTGCCCCCGGATGTGAACCAGTCCGACTACCGCTTCGTGCCGACCGACCGCAAGACGATCCGCTACGGCCTCGGCGCAGTGAAGGGGGTCGGCGAACCGGCGGTGCGCTCGATCCTCGCCGCCCGGCAGTCCGGCGGCCCGTTCAAGGATCTCTTCGATTTCTGCGCCCGCGTCGACCGCCGCATGGTCAATCGCCGCGTGATCGAGGCGCTGATCCGGTCGGGGGCGTTCGACCTGATCGAACCCAGCGGCGCCGCCGACCGTGCGAGGTTGCTCGCGACCGTGAGCCTCGCGATGGAAGCTGCCGAGCAGGCGGCGGCGAACGCGATGCAGGGCGGCCTGTTCGACCTGGTGCCCGAGGCCGCCGGAGCGGCGCCCGAGTACGTGAGCGTGCGCCCGTGGACGGAGCGCGAGCGGCTGAAGGAGGAGAAGCTCGCGATCGGCTTCTTCCTCTCTGGCCATCCGTTCAACAGCTTCAAGGACGAAGTGCGGCGCTTCATCCGGCGCTCCCTCTCGCAGCTCGAGCCGTCGCGTGATCTCGCGATGCTCGCGGGCGTCGTGATGGACGTGCGCACGAAGATGACCAACCGCGGCAAAATGGCCTTCGTCGTGCTCGACGACGGCACGCAGGTGCGGGAGGTGTCGGTCTTCTCCGAAGTGTTCGACGCTAACCGGACCCGGATCGTCACCGATGAGGTGCTGGTCGTCGAAGGCAAGGTCAGCAACGACGACTTCACGGGCGGCCTACGCATCATTGCCGACCGGCTGATGACCCTGGGCGAAGCCCGCTCGCGTTTTGCGAAGGCGCTGCAACTGACGGTCAATGGTGAGGTGAAGCGCGCCGGCAGTGCCGCCGCGGCCGCCGACAAGCTGGAAACCCTGCTGACGCCTTTCCGCGACGGCGTCTGCCCGATCTCCCTGCGCTACCGCAACGATCAGGCCGAAGGCGAACTCCCGCTCGGGGCGGGCTGGCGCGTGCGCCTGGATGACGCCCTGCTCGACAGCCTGCGCGAGTGGCTGCCTCCGGGCGCGGTCGAAGTCCTGTATCCGAACTGAGCACACATGAAAAAGGCCGCTGCCCTCGCGGGCGCGGCCTCTGGATGCCCGCTACGCGGGCAGGACTGCGATCAGAGCGCTTCGGCGTGCTGCGCCAGGTACTCCGCCACGCCGCTGGTGCTGGCCTTCATGCCGGCCTTGCCCTTGTTCCAGCCGGCCGGGCAGACTTCGCCGTGCTCTTCGGTGAACTGCAGTGCGTCGACCATGCGGATCATCTCGTCGATGTTGCGGCCCAGCGGCAGGTCGTTGACGACCTGGTGGCGCACGACGCCGTTCTTGTCGATGAGGAAGGAGCCGCGGAACGCGACGCCGCCTTCGGCTTCGACGTCATAGGCACGGCAGATCTCGTGCTTCACGTCGGCAACCAGGGTGTATTGGACCTGGCCGATGCCGCCCTTGTTGACCGGCGTGTTCTTCCACGCGAGGTGGGTGAACTGGCTGTCGATCGACACGCCCAGCACTTCGACGCCACGCTTCTTGAACTCATCGAGGCGATGGTCGAAGGCGATCAGTTCCGACGGGCACACGAAGGTGAAATCCATCGGGTAGAAAAACACCACGGCATATTTGCCCTTGGTGACTTGAGAGAACGTGATGCTGGTGATTTCGTTGTTGCCGAGCACCGCGTTGGCGGTGAAATCCGGGGCCTTCTTGCCGACGAGAACTGCCATGTTGGTGATCTCCAGAGTGGGTTGAATGACCGAAGGATTATGTTGCCATGATCCCGAAAGTTCCAATTGTCTTTCCCTTGACCTTGCGATAGAAATTTTCAATTGCATGGTCGCAAGGATCCATTCGGAGGCCTTCGACGAGGCGACGTAGCAGCATGCGCGAGCGCCCCCGCGGCTTCGAGGACGCTGGCATTCCGCGACTATTCGGTCGGAAGCATCAGGAAGCGCAACTGTTCGGGGCGTTCACCGCCGCCGATCTCGACACCATCCACCCGGGCGTGCGCGGGGCCCCGGCGGGCCCAGCGGATGAAATCATCGACGGCGGCCGCGGGGCCGGCAACAAGGGCCTCGACGCGGCCGTCAGTGCGGTTGCGCACCCAGCCATGCAGGCCCAGACGCTCGGCCTCGACCAGCGCGCTCGCGCGGAAGGCGACACCCTGGACGCGCCCCCGGATCATCAGGTGACGCACGACGTAATCCGCTTCATGCATAGGCCACCTCCGCGTCGCGCGGGCCGCAGCGCTGCGCGCGCAGCAGTGCGTCCGTGATGTTCCCGGCGAGATTGTCGGTGCCGAGGACTTCGCCGAACCCCGAGCGTTGGACGATCGAGGCAGGTTGTTCGTTCAGGTCGCACAGGATCAGCTGGGTGCCGCGTTTCTCCAGCGCGCGATGCAGTGCCTGCAGCATGTCGAGGCCGGTCGTGTCGATGTTGATGACCTTCTCCATGTCGAGGATCATCGCGTCGGGATGGCCGTCCTGCATCAGCATGAGGTTCTCGAGCTTGTTCGCAGCACCGAAGAACAGGCTGCCGAACACCCGATAGGCAAGGAGACGTGGCGTGCCGTCGTTGCGTGACAGCGCTTCGACGCCGTAATGTTCCTCGAGTGCAATGCGCTCCACCCGTGTCAGGTCGGACATGCGATAGATGAAGAACAGGCTCGCGAGCACCATGCCGAGCTCGACCGCCAGCGTGAGGTCGAACACGACCGTCACGAAGAAGGTGCCCAGCAGGATGATGCGGTACTGGCGTGAATAGCGGGTCAGGTCTTTCCACGCGAAAGCGTGCCATTCGCCCATGTTGACCGAAACGATGACGACGACTGCGGACAGCGTCCCGAGCGGGATGTAGCTGGCGAGCGGAGCGAGTGCCAGCACCACGGCCAGAAGCACCAGCGAATGGACCATCCCCGCGATGGGGGTGCGTCCGCCGGAGCGGATGTTGGTCGCCGTGCGTGCGATCGCGCCGGTTGCAGCGAAGCCGCCGAACAGAGGTGCCACGACGTTCGCGACCCCTTGGGCCATCAGTTCCTGGTTGGGATCGTGCCGGTCGTCGATCTGGTTGTCGGCGACGCGGGCGGACAACAGCGATTCGATGGCGCCGAGCAGGGCGATCGTCAACGCCGGCGCGATCAGCTTCCCGAGCGTGCCCAGCGACAGCGCGGGCAGGCCGAAGGGCGGGACCTCCTGGGGAATGCCGCCGAAGCGGCTGCCGATCGTGTCGACGGGAAAATGGACGAACCCGTTGATTGCCGTCGCGATGACCAGGACCGCCAGCGGACCGGGCAGGCGGCGCATCCACGCCACGCGGGCTGCCATGCGGTTCCAGCTCAACAGCACCACGAGCGAGGCGACGGATACCGCGACCGTGGGGAGATGGATCGTGTGCGCAGCACCCAGGAGTGCTTCCATCTTGCCGAAGAATTCGCCCGGCATCTTGTCGATCGACAGGCCGAGGAAATCCTTGACCTGCGAGATGAAGATCACGACCGCAATCCCGTTGGTGAAGCCGATCACGACCGAAACGGGGATGAATCGGATCATGCTGCCGAGGCGGAAGGCGCCCATCGCGAGCAGCAGCATTCCGGACATCATCGTCGCGATCAGCAGGTTCTGGACACCATAATCGACGACGATCGCGTAGATGATGGGGATGAAGGCGCCGGTCGGGCCGCCGATCTGCACCTTCGAGCCACCCAGGGCCGCAATCAGGAAACCGGCGACGATGGACGTCCAGATGCCCGCGGTCGGGCTCATGCCCGAGGCGATGGCGAAAGCCATCGCCAGGGGCAGCGCAAGCACGCCGACGGTGATGCCGGCAGAGAGATCTTGCGTGAAGGAACCCCGCCCGTAGCCGGGCAGGGTGTCAAACAGTTTGGGGCGAAAATTGATCACGATGCTTCCTCGATTCCTCTGTGTGCCGTTGCGTGTCCGAAGCGCTGGTGCGGTACCAGCGTCCGGGCGCCGTGCGCAGCCGCACGATCCAGCGTTTCGAGGGAGTGAGGGGCATCGGGCTCGCCTCCGCCGCCCTACTTGACGCGCATCCCCGCGACGGCGCCGGCATCCGGCGACAGGATGTAGAGGCCGCCGGCCTTGCCGTCCGCATCGGACGCCGCGAGGACCATGCCCTCGCTCATGCCGAACTTCATCTTGCGCGGCGCGAGGTTGGCCACCATCACGGTCAGGCGCCCGACCAGCGCCGCCGGGTCGTAGGCCGACTTGATGCCCGCGAACACCTGCCGCGGCTTGTCCTCGCCGATGTCGAGCTGCAGGCGGATCAGCTTGTCCGCCCCGTCGACGTGCTCGGCGCCGACGATCCGCGCGATGCGCAGGTCGACCTTGGTGAAATCGTCGATCGAGATGTGCGGCGACGCGGTTTCGGCGGACTGGGCCTCGTGCTGCTGTTTTTCTGCATGGCGCTGCTGCGACGACGCGGTCCCGGCTGCGGGCGCCGCGGCGGCGGGTGCGAGCGATTCGCGGTTGGCCTCGAGCAGCGCGTCGATCTGCTTGCGCTCGACGCGCGTCATCAGGTGTGCGTAAACGTTGACCGCGTGGCCGGCCGGCAGCGCCTGCCATTCACCGAACCAACCCAGTACGCCGATCGCGAGGAAGGCCTCGACCTTGGCGGCGAGCGCCGGCAGCACCGGCTTCAGGTACAGCGTGAGGTCGCGGAAGAGCGTCAGCGCGGTACTGCACACGACGTGCAGATCGGCCTCGCGCCCTTCCTGCTTGGCGAGTTCCCACGGCTTCCGGTCATTCACGTACTGGTTGGCGAGGTCCGCCAGATGCATGATCTCGCGCAGCGCGCGGCCGTAGTCGCGCTCCTCGTAGGCCTGGGCGATGCTTCCGGCCTCGAAGGCGGACTGGAACGCAGCCGTCGCGGCCGCATCGGCCGTCCCGAGTTTGCCGCCGAAGCGCTTCGTGATGAAACCCGCGCAGCGGCTGGCGATATTCACGAACTTGCCGACGAGATCCGAATTGACCTTCGCGATCATGTCGTCGAGGTTCAGGTCGACGTCTTCCATCGTGCCGTTCGACTTGGTCGCGAAGTAATAGCGCAGCCACTCCGGGTTCAGTCCCTGGGTCACGTACGAGCGCGCCGTGATGAAGGTGCCGCGGCTCTTGCTCATCTTCGCGCCGTCGACGGTCAGGAAACCGTTCACGCACAGTTGCGAAGGGGTGCGCAGGCCGGCGAATTGCAGCATCGCGGGCCAGAACAGGGCGTGGAAGTAAAGGATGTCCTTGCCGATGAAGTGGACCATTTCGGTGCCGGCGGCCTCGGCGCGCGCGGCCTCGACGAAGTCTTCGACGACGATGTCGCCGCGCTTGTCGGCGAGGTTGCGGAAGCTCGCCAGGTAGCCGATCGGCGCGTCCAGCCAGACGTAGAAGTACTTGCCCGGCGCGCCGGGGATCTCGAAGCCGAAGTAGGGCGCGTCGCGCGAGATGTCCCAATCCGACAGCGTGTTCTCGCCTTCCTGGCCTGCTTCGCCGAGCCATTCCTTCATCTTGTTGGCGGCTTCGGCCTGCAGGCGACGGGTGCCGGCTGCGTTCGTGCCGCGCGTCCACTCACGCAGGAAGGCGACCGCGCGCGGATCGGACAGGCGGAAGAAGTAGTGCTCGGAGGTCTTCAGCACCGGTTTCGCACCCGACACGGCCGAGTACGGGTTCTTCAGCTCGGTCGGTGCATACGCCGCGCCGCACACCTCGCAGTTGTCGCCGTACTGGTCGGCCGCGCCGCACTTGGGGCATTCGCCCTTGATGAAGCGGTCCGGCAGGAACATCTCCTTCACCGGATCGTAGAACTGCTCGATCGAACGCGTCTCGATCAGCTTCGCGGCCGTCAGGCGCTTGTACACCTCTTCGGCGTACGCGCGGTTTTCCTCGCTGTGCGTGCTGTGATAGTTGTCGAAGCCGACACCGAAATCGGTGAAGTCGCGCAGATGCTCGCCATGCACGCGGCCGATCAGCGCTTCGGGCGTGATCCCTTCCTTTTCCGCACGCAGCATGATCGGCGTGCCGTGCGTGTCGTCCGCGCAGACGTAGTGCACCGTGTTCCCGCGCATGCGCTGGTAGCGCACCCAGATGTCACCCTGGATGTAACCGACCAGGTGGCCGAGGTGGATGTCGCCGTTGGCGTAGGGCAGGGCGTTGGTGACGAGGATCTTGCGGGACATGTTCGGTCAGAGAAATCGAAAACGGGAGTTTAACAAACGCACGCGCCCTTTTCGTCCGGTGCGGATGCGATCGAGGGGCTATCGGGCAAACGGCCGGATGATGATTTCCACGCGGCGATTCTTGGCGCGCCCCGCTTCCGTGCCGTTGTCGGCGACCGGCTCGGACTCGCCGCGTCCGTCCGCCTGCAGGCGCGTCAGCGCGATGCCGTGCGTGCGCAGGTACTCGACGACCGCCTCCGCGCGGCGGATGGAAAGCCGCATGTTGTACAACTCGCTGCCGACGCCGTCGGTGTGGCCCAGGACCAGGATTTCCGTCTCCGGCTTTTCGGCAAGCACCGCGGCAATGCGGTCGAGGGTCGCCCTGAGGCCGGCGCGCGGCTCGACGCCGTCGCGCGCGAAGGCCTCCGCGCCGGGAATCAGCATCTGCAGGTTGCCGTCGTTGCGGGTAATGATCGACAGATCGCTCGCGCTGCTCAACGCGCGTGCAATGCGGGCGCGTTCGGTGTTCCAGTCCACCTTGGGCAGATGGCCGCCCTCCGTCCGCGGGGCCGGCTGCGGTGCGGATGACCGTTCGGGTTGCGGTTCGGCCGGGGTCGCACATGCGGAAAGCAGTGCTATCAGCGCCGGGAGCATCCATGCCTGAAATCGGGTCATGCTTGAGTGGGTCCTTGATGACGGGCAATCTCGCGAGGCGCGGATTTTACCGCGTCAGCACCCACGCAATGACCCTTTCGCATCCGAGGGTGAGCGTCGGCGCCGCCTTCGGTATGATGTAATTCTTGTCGCCCCGTTCGCGGGCCCGTGATTTTCGAGGAAGCCAGTCATGAGTCTCACCCCCGAGTCCGTTACCGAAGTGCTCAAAACCGTCGTCGACCCGAATACCGGCAAGGACCTCGTGTCATCCCGGTGCATCCGGAATCTCCAGGTGTCCGGCGGGAGCGTGGGTTTCGAGATCGAACTGGGTTATCCCGCCAGGACGCAGATGGCGATGATCCGCGATCTCGCCATCGGTGCGGTCCGCACCTTGCAGGGCGTCGAGCAGGTCGACGTCAGGGTCGGCAGCAAGATCGTCGCCCATTCCGTGCAGCAGGGCGTGAAGCTCCTGCCGGGCGTGAAGAACATCATCGCGGTGGCGTCCGGCAAGGGGGGCGTCGGCAAGAGCACGACGGCGGCGAACCTCGCATTGGCCCTTGCAGCGGAAGGCGCGCGCGTCGGTATCCTCGATGCCGACATCTACGGACCGTCGCAGCCGCAGATGCTGGGAATCGGTGAGCACAAGCCGCACTCGCTCGACGGCAAGACGATGGAGCCGCTCGAGGCGCACGGGCTGCAGGCGATGTCGATCGGCTTCCTCGTCGACATCGAGACGCCGATGGTGTGGCGCGGACCGATGGCCACCCAGGCGCTCAACCAGTTGCTCAAGGAAACGAACTGGAAGGATCTCGACTACCTCGTCATCGACATGCCGCCGGGCACCGGCGACATCCAGCTCACCCTGTCGCAGAGCGTCCCGCTCACCGGCGCCGTCATCGTTACGACCCCGCAGGACATCGCGCTGCTTGACGCGCGCAAGGGCCTCAAGATGTTCGAGAAGGTCGGCGTGCCCATTGTCGGTGTCGTCGAGAACATGAGCATCCACATCTGTTCGAATTGCGGCCACGAGGAACCGATCTTCGGCACCGGCGGCGGCGAAAAGCTGTGCGCCGATTACAACATCCCCTTCCTCGGCGCGCTGCCGCTCGACCTGCAGATCCGCAAGGAGGCCGATGGCGGCACGCCGACCGTGATCGCCGATCCGGACGGGCGCATCGCCGGCCTCTATCGCGAAATCGCGCGCAAAGTGGCCGTGCGCGTGGCCGAGAAGGCCAAGGACATGACGCACAAGTTCCCCAATATCGTCGTCAAGAACACCTGACCGGCGCGCGTCACCGGATTGGTGCTTTTGATCCGGCGACGCTTGCCCTACACTACGCGGATTTTTCGCGTCCGGCCTGTGCCGGACAGGTCGTCGAGGAAAACGCGCCCCATGTCCATCAAGTCCGACAAGTGGATCCGCCGCATGGCGGAACAGTACCGGATGATCGAGCCGTTCGCACCCGAGATGGTGCGCCACAACGACGGCGGCAAGATCGTCTCATACGGCACCTCGAGCTACGGCTACGACGTGCGTTGTGCCAACGAATTCAAGATCTTCACCAACATCAACTCGACGATCGTCGATCCGAAGGATTTCGACGCCCGCAGCTTCGTCGATTTCGTTGGCGAGGTGTGCATCATTCCGCCGAACTCCTTCGCGCTCGCCCGCACCGTCGAGTACTTCCGCATCCCGCGCAGCGTCCTGACGGTGTGCCTCGGCAAATCGACGTACGCGCGCTGCGGCATCATCGTCAACGTCACGCCGCTGGAGCCCGAGTGGGAAGGCCACGTGACGCTCGAATTCTCGAACACCACGCCGCTCCCGGCGAAGATCTATGCAAACGAAGGCGTCGCGCAGATGCTGTTCCTCGAGTCGGACGAAGTGTGCGAAACGTCCTACAAGGACCGCGGCGGCAAGTACCTCGGCCAGACCGGCGTCACCTTGCCGAAGATCTGATATCCCAAACCCCCGCCGCGCGAGGAGCAACGCTAGACAGGGCCGGCTGACGGCCCTTTGTGCTTTCCGGTAACGCGGGAGCAAACTCTTTCGGGCACGATCCCCGTTTGCCGCCAGGCGGCGTGCTGGAGAACACTGGAATGCGCTTTCATTTTCCGATCATCATCATCGACGAAGACTTCCGCTCGGAGAACGCGAGCGGACTGGGGATTCGCGCCCTTGCGAAAGCGATCGAGGACGAAGGCATGGAAGTGCTGGGTGTCACCAGCTATGGCGACCTGACCTCTTTCGCGCAGCAGCAGAGTCGCGGTTCGGGCTTCGTGCTGTCGATCGACGATGAGGAATTCTCGTCCGCGGAAGCCGCCGACAAGGCGATTGCCGACTTGCGCGCCTTCGTCGAGGAGATCCGTTTCCGCAATGCGGACATCCCGATCTTCCTGCACGGCGAAACGCGCACCAGCCGACATATCCCGAACGACGTGCTGCGCGAGATGCACGGCTTCATCCACATGTTCGAGGACACGCCCGAGTTCGTCGCACGTTATATCGTGCGCGAAGCGAAGAACTACCTCGAGTGCCTGCCGCCGCCGTTCTTCCGCGCGCTCACGCACTACGCCGCTGACGGCTCGTATTCGTGGCACTGCCCGGGCCACTCGGGCGGCGTCGCCTTCCTCAAGAGTCCCGTCGGGCAGATGTTCCATCAATTCTTCGGCGAGAACATGCTGCGCGCCGACGTCTGCAACGCGGTCGAGGAACTCGGCCAGCTGCTCGACCACACCGGTCCGGTGGCCGCGTCCGAGCGCAACGCGGCGCGCATCTTCAACTGCGACCACCTCTACTTCGTCACCAACGGCACCTCGACCTCGAACAAGATGGTGTGGCACACCAGCGTTGCGTCGGGCGACATCGTCGTCGTCGATCGCAACTGCCACAAATCCATTCTCCACTCGATCATCATGACGGGCGCGGTGCCGGTGTTCCTCACGCCGACGCGCAACCACTACGGCATCATCGGTCCGATCCCGCTCGACGAATTCCGGATGGAGACGATCCAGAAGAAGATCGAGGCCAACCCCTTCGCGCGCGGCGCCGCGAACAAGAAGCCGCGCATCCTCACGATCACGCAGTCGACCTACGACGGCGTCGTCTATAACGTCGAGACCATCAAGGAAATGCTCGACGGCAAGATCGATACGCTGCACTTCGACGAAGCATGGCTGCCGCACGCCGCCTTCCATGACTTCTATGGCGACTACCACGCCATCGGGGCCGACCGTCCGCGCTGCGAGACGTCGATGATCTTCTCCACCCAGTCCACGCACAAGCTGCTCGCAGGCCTGTCGCAGGCCTCGCAGATCCTCGTGCAGGATTCGCAGACGCGCAAGCTCGACCGCGACATCTTCAACGAAGCCTACCTGATGCACACCTCGACCTCGCCGCAGTACGCGATCATCGCATCGTGCGACGTTGCCGCGGCGATGATGGAACCGCCGGGGGGACCGGCGCTCGTCGAGGAATCGCTGTCGGAAGCGGTCGAATTTCGTCGCGCGATGCGCAAGGTCGATGCTGAATTTGGCGATGACGACTGGTGGTTCCAGGTGTGGGGTCCCGAGTACCTGCCCGACGAAGGCATCGGCGATCGCGAGGACTGGGTGCTCAACGCCGGCGAGCGCTGGCACGGCTTCGGCAATCTCGCGCCGGGCTTCAACATGCTGGACCCGATCAAGGCCACAATCATCACTCCGGGCCTCGACGTCGACGGCGATTTCGACGAGTCCGGCATCCCCGCCGGCATCCTCACGCGCTACCTCGCCGAGCACGGGATCATCGTCGAAAAGACCGGCCTGTACTCCTTCTTCATCATGTTCACCATCGGCATCACCAAGGGCCGCTGGAACACGCTGGTGACGGAGCTGCAGCAGTTCAAGGACGACTACGACCGCAACCAGCCGCTGTGGCGCGTCATGCCCGACTTCATCGCCAAGCACCCGCGCTACGAAAAGGTCGGCCTGAAGGATCTTTGCGGCCAGATCCACTCCTTCTACAAGGCCCGCGACGTCGCGCGCCTGACCACCGAGATGTACCTCTCGGACATGGTCCCGGCGATGAAGCCCGCCGACGCTTTCGCCAGGATGGCTCACCGCGAGATCGAGCGTGTCGCCATCGACGAACTGGAAGGCCGCGTCACCGCGATGCTCGTCACGCCCTATCCGCCGGGAATCCCGCTGCTGATTCCCGGCGAGCGCTTCAATGCGACGATTGTCCGCTACCTCAAGTTTGCGCGCGACTTCAACGCCGCGTTCCCCGGCTTCGAAACCGATATCCACGGGTTCGTGCGCGAACAGTCGAACGGGCGCGTCGATTATTTCGTCGACTGCGTTAAACAGGGCTGAGCGTTTTGTCGGGCTCGCGGCGGCGGATCGTCGCCGCGCCCGATGTCCTTCAGGACTTGCGCCGGTATTCGACGAAGGCGAAAGGAAAGTCGTTGGCCGCATCCGCGGCGTGGGATTCGCGGCTCGTCTCGATGAACCGCGAGCGATCGAAAGCGGGAAAAAAGGCGTCGCCGCTCACCTCGGCGCCGACCTCGGTCAGGACCAATGCGTCGGCGCGGTCGAGCAGTTGGCGGTAGATCTCGGCCCCGCCGATCACAAAGACCTTTCCCGTGCCGACCGCGGCGAGCGCTGCGTCGAGGCTCGTGAAGACCTCCGCGCAGTCTGCGACGTAGCTCGCGTCCCGGGTCACGACGATGTTGCGGCGTCCGGGCAGCGGCCGGCCCAGCGACTCCCAGGTCTTTCGCCCCATCAGTATCGGGGACCCGATGGTCGTCGCCTTGAAGTGCGCCAGATCGGCCTTCAGGCGCCAGGGCAGCGCATTGTCCCGGCCGATCACCCCGTTGCGGGCGACCGCGGCGATCAGCACGACTTCCGGCTGCATCGCGCTCATACGGCGACGTCCGCCTTGATGTGGGGATGCGGTTCGTACCCTTCCAGCGTGAAGTCCTCGAAGCGGAACGCAAGAATGTCCTTCACGTCCGGGTTGAGGATCATCCTGGGCAAGGGCCGCGGATCGCGCGACAGCTGCAGCCTGGCCTGCTCGACGTGGTTCGAGTAGAGGTGGCAGTCGCCGCCCGTCCAGACGAAGTCGCCCGGCTGCAGCTCGCACACCTGTGCAACCATCATCGTAAACAAGGCATACGACGCGATGTTGAACGGCACGCCGAGGAAGATGTCAGCGCTGCGCTGATAGAGCTGACACGACAGGCGCCCCCCCGCAACGTAGAACTGGAACAGCGCATGGCAGGGCGGCAGCGCCATACCCTCGACTTCGCCCGGGTTCCACGCCGAAACGATATGCCGGCGCGAATCCGGGTTACGTTTCAGCCCGTCGATCAGCCGGGCGATCTGATCCACGGCCCGGCCGTCGGCCGTCTCCCAGCGCCGCCACTGCTTTCCATACACCGGCCCGAGGTCCCCGTTCGCGTCGGCCCATTCGTCCCAGATCGACACGCCGTTTTCCTTCAGGTAGCGGATATTCGTGTCGCCTTGCAGGAACCACAGCAATTCGTGGATGATCGAGCGCGTATGCAGCTTTTTCGTCGTGAGCAACGGGAAACCGTCGCCGAGATCGAAGCGCATCTGCCAGCCGAACACGGACAGCGTGCCGGTGCCGGTACGGTCCGACTTTTGATGGCCGTGCTCGAGCACGTGCCGCATCAAATCCAGATACTGTTTCATGTGAGCGTCCGTCGCGGAGAGACCGGGATTCTACATCGTGCCGCAAACCTGCAAGGCATCACGAACGGTGCTGACATGCATGTGTTAGCCTCGTGATCGAAGCGATCCGGCGGAAGGTGCGGGCCGCACGACGGAATAAGGAGCGACCGGAGGGGGAGGTCATGTCAGACGAGTCGATCAGTGGTCGTGTGCAGGCCATCCAGGGCACGGCGCGAGCCCTTTCCGGTCAGGCCAGGCTGGTCGAAGTGCTCGCCGAATTCCGTGCACTTGACCAGAAGCTCGCGAAGCTTCCGGCTCCTCACTCCGGTCCGCTGGAGGCGTGCCATCGGGCAATCGCCAGTCTGGATGACGACGTGCACGAGTGTCTGGCGGGCGCCCGCGAGATCCTCGCGTCAGTCGCCGATGATAGCCATTGCCGCACCCTCCTGCACGCTGGCCGCGACACCCTCGGGTCCCTGCTCGATCACGTCGAGCGATGCCTGCAGGCATATGAGAAGGGCAGTCACGGCGTGCCGGAGCGGCCCATCCTCGCCGATTTGCGGTGGCGTCTTGCGCGGACGGCGGCCGACCGCGTGATCTGGGGGTGCTGTAGCAGCGGGCCGCCACACCCCCGGTTATGGCGTTGGCTGGGGATGGCCTTTGTGCACGCCCCCGACGCGCGCGACCTCTCGGGCGCAGTCTCTGAAAAGACGGGAACGCGAGCGCGCCACTCTGTCGAGTTCCATTATGTGCGGGCCATCGCCGCATGCACGGCGTCGCTCGATCTCCTTGCGCCGCGGCTTCTGGGGTCGGTGGACGGCTTGTTGCACCTGGCTACGCCAGTCCTGAGGCTGGAGCCTGATCGCTTCGACGGCGCCACCCATTTCGTCGATCCCCTGGGGGACGAGGCCCCCCACAGAATTGCCGGAGTCACCGAAAATGTGCCCGGGCGCTGGTTCTTCACTCCCTTGGCCGCATCCGCGGTCTTGAACGAATACCGCCATGCGCCCGCTGGGTCCGCTCCGACGGCTTGGTCCGATGCCCAGGACGCATCGCTCCAGGCGCTCGCAGTCGAGCATCTCCTTAGGCACTGGTCGGATATTCCTCCGATCCGGCGTCACAGGCGGCACCTGCTGGACGGAAAGCTCACCGCCGTGGCCGGAATCGAAGCACTCAAACGCGTTTTCGCGGGCGAGTTGCCCGAGCGGCGGGAGGAATGGCAACTGCGCGACGCAAGCCGTAGCGGGATCGGCGTGATCACCGCGAATCGATCGATTCGCATTGGCCAACTCATCGGTGTCCATCTTGTTGACGGAAAAGGTTGGCAACTCGGTCTCGTGCGACGTACCTGGGCACAGGGCGGCGACACCAATGTGGTCGGCCTTGAGCTGCTGTCGAGCAAACCCGTCGTGGCGCGCGTCGATGACGGTCGCTGTCCCGCCGAAGTCTTGCTGTGCGATCCACTGCTGCGGGGGGAGGCGGTACGAGTCGTCGTGCCATCGCGTACCCTCGGTGCTCCCTCGGTTCCCTTGTTCGTGACCCGAAACGGCAGCGTGCAGAAACTCAAGCCGCTCGACGCCTCCTATGTCGGTGAGGGGTTCGAACTGCGCGTGTATCAGGTCCTGTAGCTGACGCCCTGAACTATAGACGTGACAGCGCAGTCCTTCTGGTTGCGCCAGATGCGCCCCGTCACTATTAGCGGTCCGCTATGCTCGACGTCCTGCATTTTTTCGCGAAGCGCTTGACGGTTTTTCTGAGGTGTATATAATTCGCGCCTCTTCAGCGCTGCGGCGGATTTCGGCGGCGGCGGTGGGGCAGGAAAGAGGTGGTCAGGGCGGCGGCGGGTTTAAAAAAGTTTGCTGCGATGCTTGACGAAGTTGAGGTAGTTTGTCAGAATCTCTTTCTCGCTGCTTCTGCAGCGGTTCTTTAAAAAATTGGACAACCGATAAGTGTGGGTGCTTGGTTGGCGCGGCTGAGAACTGCTTCGGCGGTTTTAATGTTGCAAAGATTGAGTGCTCAGATGTAAGTCAGTAATGATTTCTTTGAGTGCTTTGTTGGATTGAACTTAAGAGTTTGATCCTGGCTCAGATTGAACGCTGGCGGCATGCTTTACACATGCAAGTCGAACGGCAGCGGGGGCTTCGGCCTGCCGGCGAGTGGCGAACGGGTGAGTAATGCATCGGAACGTGCCCAGTCATGGGGGATAACTACGCGAAAGCGTAGCTAATACCGCATACGCCCTGAGGGGGAAAGCGGGGGATCGCAAGACCTCGCGTGATTGGAGCGGCCGATGTCGGATTAGCTAGTTGGTGGGGTAAAGGCCTACCAAGGCGACGATCCGTAGCGGGTCTGAGAGGATGATCCGCCACACTGGGACTGAGACACGGCCCAGACTCCTACGGGAGGCAGCAGTGGGGAATTTTGGACAATGGGGGCAACCCTGATCCAGTCATGCCGCGTGAGTGAAGAAGGCCTTCGGGTTGTAAAGCTCTTTCAGACGGAAAGAAAACGCTTCCCCTAATACGGGAGGTGGATGACGGTACTGTCAGAAGAAGCACCGGCTAACTACGTGCCAGCAGCCGCGGTAATACGTAGGGTGCGAGCGTTAATCGGAATTACTGGGCGTAAAGCGTGCGCAGGCGGTTGTGTAAGACAGGTGTGAAATCCCCGGGCTTAACCTGGGAACTGCGCTTGTGACTGCACGGCTAGAGTACGGCAGAGGGGGGTGGAATTCCACGTGTAGCAGTGAAATGCGTAGATATGTGGAGGAACACCGATGGCGAAGGCAGCCCCCTGGGCCGATACTGACGCTCATGCACGAAAGCGTGGGGAGCAAACAGGATTAGATACCCTGGTAGTCCACGCCCTAAACGATGTCGACTAGTCGTTCGGAGAGGTAACTCACTGAGTGACGCAGCTAACGCGTGAAGTCGACCGCCTGGGGAGTACGGCCGCAAGGTTAAAACTCAAAGGAATTGACGGGGACCCGCACAAGCGGTGGATGATGTGGATTAATTCGATGCAACGCGAAAAACCTTACCTACCCTTGACATGCCTGGAATCCTGCAGAGATGCGGGAGTGCCTTCGGGAGCCAGGACACAGGTGCTGCATGGCTGTCGTCAGCTCGTGTCGTGAGATGTTGGGTTAAGTCCCGCAACGAGCGCAACCCTTGTCGCTAATTGCCATCATTAAGTTGGGCACTTTAGCGAGACTGCCGGTGACAAACCGGAGGAAGGTGGGGATGACGTCAAGTCCTCATGGCCCTTATGGGTAGGGCTTCACACGTCATACAATGGTCGGTACAGAGGGCTGCCAAAGCGCGAGCTGGAGCCAATCCCTTAAAGCCGATCGTAGTCCGGATCGTAGTCTGCAACTCGACTACGTGAAGTCGGAATCGCTAGTAATCGCAGATCAGCATGCTGCGGTGAATACGTTCCCGGGTCTTGTACACACCGCCCGTCACACCATGGGAGTGGGTTTCACCAGAAGTAGGTAGCTTAACCTTCGGGAGGGCGCTTACCACGGTGAGATTCATGACTGGGGTGAAGTCGTAACAAGGTAGCCGTATCGGAAGGTGCGGCTGGATCACCTCCTTTCAAGAGACAGGCCGTGTTGGCCAAGTATCCACAACTTATCGGTTGTTCAGGCAAGAGCCTCGAGTTTGACGAGAGGGTCTGTAGCTCAGCTGGTTAGAGCACCGTCTTGATAAGGCGGGGGTCGTTGGTTCGAACCCAACCAGACCCACCACCGAGACGAGAGGGGGATTAGCTCAGCTGGGAGAGCACCTGCTTTGCAAGCAGGGGGTCGTCGGTTCGATCCCGTCATCCTCCACCACCCGTTGGGTGGGCTCGGCTAGGTGGCTCGACGAAGGGTTAAGCCGTGTGCACGGGATGTGTGCAGGGCTTAGGCCTTGGTGCCAGTGTTCTTTAACAAAGTGGAAGAAGTAAAGTGTGCGGCAGCCGGTCGAAAGGCGGGTTGCTGCATGGGTTGGTGTGATTGCATTTTTGCGTTCATCGGCGCTTTGAACCAGCGGCCGGTGGATGCGCACAAGCGTGAGTTCGTCTGTAGCGGTTGAACCCTGGCGACAGGGTCCAGCGTTATAGGATCAAGCGACTAAGTGCATGTGGTGGATGCCTTGGCGATCACAGGCGATGAAGGACGTGCAAGCCTGCGAAAAGCGGGGGGGAGCTGGCAATGGAGCTTTGATCCCCCGATGTCCGAATGGGGAAACCCACTCCTTCGGGAGTATCCCGCGCTGAATACATAGGCGTGTGGAAGCGAACGCGGCGAACTGAAACATCTAAGTAGCCGCAGGAACAGAAATCAACCGAGATTCCCCAAGTAGTGGCGAGCGAACGGGGAAGAGCCTGCACGACTAAACCATCGATTTAGCAGAACGGTCTGGAAAGTCCGACAATACAGGGTGATAGTCCCGTATGCGAAAAATGGGTGGCGGGTCTGAGCGTGCGACAAGTAGGGCGGGACACGTGTAATCCTGTCTGAAGATGGGGGGACCATCCTCCAAGGCTAAATACTCGTGATCGACCGATAGTGAACCAGTACCGTGAGGGAAAGGCGAAAAGAACCCCGGGAGGGGAGTGAAATAGATCCTGAAACCGCATGCATACAAACAGTGGGAGCCTCGCAAGGGGTGACTGCGTACCTTTTGTATAATGGGTCAGCGACTTACGTTCAGTAGCGAGCTTAACCGAATAGGGGAGGCGTAGGGAAACCGAGTCTGATAAGGGCGACATAGTTGCTGGGCGTAGACCCGAAACCGGATGATCTATCCATGGCCAGGATGAAGGTGCCGTAACAGGTACTGGAGGTCCGAACCCACTAATGTTGAAAAATTAGGGGATGAGCTGTGGATAGGGGTGAAAGGCTAAACAAATCCGGAAATAGCTGGTTCTCCCCGAAAACTATTTAGGTAGTGCGTCGTACGGACACTTGCGGGGGTAGAGCACTGTAATCGTTGGGGGGGTCACTGCGATCTACCCCGCGATAGCAAACTCCGAATACCGCAAAGTGATATACGGCAGACAGTCCTGGGGTGCTAACGTCCTGGGACAAGAGGGAAACAACCCAGACCGCCAGCTAAGGTCCCAAATACATGGCTAAGTGGGAAACGAAGTGGGAAGGCATAGACAGCTAGGAGGTTGGCTTAGAAGCAGCCACCCTTTAAAGAAAGCGTAATAGCTCACTAGTCGAGTCGTCCTGCGCGGAAGATGTAACGGGGCTCAAGCCATGAACCGAAGCTGCGGATCTCGCAAGAGATGGTAGGGGAGCGTTCCGTAAGCCTGCGAAGGTGTCTCGAGAGGGATGCTGGAGGTATCGGAAGTGCGAATGCTGACATGAGTAGCGATAAAGGGTGTGAAAAGCACCCTCGCCGAAAGCCCAAGGTTTCCTGCGCAACGTTCATCGACGCAGGGTGAGTCGGCCCCTAAGGCGAGGCAGAAATGCGTAGTCGATGGGAAACAGGTCAATATTCCTGTACCGATTTTAGATGCGATGGGGGGACGGAGAAGGTTAGGTCAGCCGGGTGTTGGACGTCCCGGTTTAAGCGTGTAGGCGTGCCCCGTAGGCAAATCCGCGGGGCTGAGCCAAGGCGTGATGACGAGGTCTCTTTGAGACCGAAGTGATTGATACCATGCTTCCAGGAAAAGCCTCTAAGCTTCAGTCTAAGATCGACCGTACCGCAAACCGACACAGGTGGGCAGGATGAAAATTCTAAGGCGCTTGAGAGAACTCAGGAGAAGGAACTCGGCAAATTGATACCGTAACTTCGGGAGAAGGTATGCCCCAGTAGCTTGTAGGAGTACATCCGAAGGGCGAAGGGGCCGCAGAGAATCGGTGGCTGCGACTGTTTATTAAAAACACAGCACTCTGCAAACACGAAAGTGGACGTATAGGGTGTGACGCCTGCCCGGTGCCGGAAGGTTAAGTGATGGGGTGCAAGCTCTTGATCGAAGCCCCGGTAAACGGCGGCCGTAACTATAACGGTCCTAAGGTAGCGAAATTCCTTGTCGGGTAAGTTCCGACCTGCACGAATGGCGTAACGATGGCCACACTGTCTCCTCCTGAGACTCAGCGAAGTTGAAATGTTTGTGAAGATGCAATCTCCCCGCGGCTAGACGGAAAGACCCCATGAACCTTTACTGTAGCTTTGCATTGGACTTTGACGGGACTTGTGTAGGATAGGTGGGAGGCTTTGAAGCGGTGACGCCAGTCGCCGTGGAGCCAACCTTGAAATACCACCCTGGTGTCGTTGAGGTTCTAACCTGGGCCCGTGAATCCGGGTCGGGGACCGTGCATGGCAGGCAGTTTGACTGGGGCGGTCTCCTCCCAAAAGGTAACGGAGGAGTACGAAGGTCGCCTAGGTACGGTCGGACATCGTACTGATAGTGCAATGGCAAAAGGCGGCTTGACTGCGAGACCAACATGTCGAGCAGGTGCGAAAGCAGGTCATAGTGATCCGGTGGTTCTGTATGGAAGGGCCATCGCTCAACGGATAAAAGGTACTCTGGGGATAACAGGCTGATTCCGCCCAAGAGTTCACATCGACGGCGGAGTTTGGCACCTCGATGTCGGCTCATCACATCCTGGGGCTGTAGCCGGTCCCAAGGGTATGGCTGTTCGCCATTTAAAGTGGTACGTGAGCTGGGTTTAAAACGTCGTGAGACAGTTTGGTCCCTATCTGCCGTGGGCGCTGGAAGTTTGAGAGGACCTGCTCCTAGTACGAGAGGACCGGAGTGGACGTACCCCTGGTGTACCGGTTGTGACGCCAGTCGCATCGCCGGGTAGCTAAGTACGGAAGAGATAACCGCTGAAAGCATCTAAGCGGGAAACTCGCCTCAAGATGAGACTTCCCCGGGGCCTCGAGCCCCCTGAAGGGTCGTTGAAGACCACAACGTTGATAGGTCGGGTGTGGAAGCGCAGTAATGCGTTAAGCTAACCGATACTAATTGCCCGTGAGGCTTGATCCTATAACCCTGGATCGCTCAACAAACTCACACAACGCATCACACCAACCAACAACACTTTACTTCCCCCCTTTGTTACCCCTTACAGTCTGACGACCATAGCGTCCCGGAACCACTCCTTCCCATCCCGAACAGGACAGTGAAACAGGATCGCGCCGATGATAGTGCTCTACGTGAGTGCGAAAGTAGGTCATCGTCAGACTACCCCACTCAAAAAAGCCGCTCTCCTGCCATCCAGGATGAGCGGCTTTTTTTCGTCAACCGGCCAAGTCGATACGCGTCGAGCGGCCGTGACTTGCAGCGGGGCATCGTGCAGAATCGCGTCTCGTCACCGGATTAGTGTTTCATGGATTTCGATCTGATCATCGTAGGCGGGGGGCTTGCAGGCGCTAGCCTGGCGGCCGCACTGCAGGGTACCCGTTATCGGGTTGGGCTGATCGAGGCACGGCCGCCTGTGCCGGTCGACGGCTGGGACCCGCGGGTCTATGCGATCAGCCCGGCTTGCGCGGATTTCCTGCGGGAAATCGGCATCTGGCAGCACCTCGACGCGGATCGGATCGCGCCGGTGCACGCGATGGCGATCCATGGTGATGCGGGCGGTGCGCTGGAGTTTTCGGCCTACGACAGCGGTTTGTCCGAACTTGCGTGGATTGTCGAGTCCGGCCGGCTGCAGCGTGAGCTGTGGGAGACGGTGCGGCGCCAGCACAACGTCACCATGCTCGTCGGCGGTGCTCCGGAGGCGATCGCGATCGAGAAGGGGTGTGTGTCACTGGTACTTCCCGGCAGAAAAACAATCCACGGGCGGCTGGTGGTTGGCGCGGACGGGGCGAACTCCTGGGTGCGCACGCAGGCGGGCATCGATGCCGAGATCAGTCCGTACGGCGAGTGCGGAGTGGTCGCGAATTTCCGTTGTGCAATGGATCATAGGGGCCGTGCGTTCCAGTGGTTCCGCGGCGACGGCATCCTCGCGCTGCTGCCGCTGCCGGGGCGGATGGTCTCGATGGTATGGTCCTGCACCGACGAGTTTGCCGCAGGGCTGCTTGCCCTCGACGCCGAGGCGTTGTGCAGGCGCGTGGCGGAGGCG
Source organism: Azoarcus sp. DN11 (assembly GCF_003628555.1). NCBI lineage: Bacteria > Pseudomonadati > Pseudomonadota > Betaproteobacteria > Rhodocyclales > Zoogloeaceae > Azoarcus > Azoarcus sp. DN11. The sequence continues at coordinate 872,602 of NZ_CP021731.1, forward strand.
AGCGGGGGCGCCGTCGGCGACCTGGCGCTGGTCACGCCGGCGCAGGCATTCCCGCTGCGTTTCATGCGCGTGGCGACGATGGTTAAGGAGCGGGTCGCGCTGGTCGGTGATTCCGCGCATGCGATCCATCCGCTGTCGGGGCACGGGATCAACCTCGGTTTCCAGGATGCGCGTGCGCTGGCCGCTGCGCTGAAGGAACTGCCGGCCTGGCGCGATCCGGGCGAGATTTCGGTGTTGCGCGCTTACGCGCGGGCACGCGCGGAAGAGCCTTTCTTGCTTCAATACATGACACACGGGCTCAACCGTCTGTTCGGGGCGCACAATCCCCTGCTGTCGATCTTGCGCAATGTTGGGTTGAACCTCACTGACCGCTTGCCGGTCGTACGGAACGCGCTCGTGCGTTATGCGGTGAGCGGCCGATTCTGAATCCATGGAGATGCTGATGTTGAAGAAGGTAGTTCGCCCGCTCGTCGCGGCGCTTGGCTTTTTGGTGCTCGCGCAGGGCGCTGCCTGGGCAGACGAGTCAGATGTGAAAAAGGCGGTCGAAGCCTTTGTGGGTTCCCCCGCGGTGGAGTCGGTGGCCAAGGTGCCCTATGGCGGCCTCTACGAGGTGGTATTGAAGAGCGGCGAACTCATCTATACGGACGACAAGGTCACGTTCTTTCTCGACGGCCGCGTGATCGATACGAAGACGCGGAAGGATGTCACTGCGGCGCGCATGGCCCAGTTGTCGTCGATCGATTTCGCGTCCTTGCCGCTGGACCACGCAATCAAGCAGGTGCGCGGCAACGGTTCCCGTGTGCTGGTGACCTTCGAGGATCCGAACTGCACCTACTGCAAGCGCCTCGGCAAGGAGCTGGTGCAGATGAAGGATGTCACGCTCTATACCTTCCTGTACCCGATCCTGAGTCCGGATTCGACCGAGAAGGCGCGCAACATCTGGTGCGCGAAGGACCGCGCGAAGGCCTGGAACGAGTGGATCCTCGAGGCGAAGACGCCGGCTGTCGCGAAATGCGACAGCGCGGTGGTCGATCGCAACGTGGCGCTCGGGCAGAAGCTGCGCGTCAACGGCACACCGACCCTGTTCCTGGCGGACGGGCGTCGGCTGGGCGGCTACGTGCCGGCGGCTGAATTGGAGCAGCACCTCGCGAGCGTGGCGAAGTAGCGCTCGTACCGGGGGCGCGACTGGCGCGCCCTCGTTTCTCTTGGTGCGTGCGTGTTACAAGGCGCCGCTTTCGTTCGGCAGGATGACCCACAGCTGCCCCTGCTGACGCATGCGGCCCGCCTGGATGCCGGCGTCGGGCCCGGGACCCCAGAAGAAGTCCGCGCGCACGGCGCCCTTGATCGCGCCCCCGGTGTCCTGTGCGAGCATCAGCCGGCGCAGCGGGCGATCGCTGTTGGGTGTCGTCGTGGCGAGGAAGACAGGCGCGCCGAGCGGGATGGTGCGCGGGTCGACGGCGAGGCTGCGGCCTGCGGTGAGGGGCACGCCGAGCGCACCGGTGGGACCGCCGTTCGATGCCGGCATTTCCTTGAAGAATACGTAGCTCGGGTTGCTGTGCAGGAGCTCCGCGAGTCTGCCGGGGTTCGCCTTCGCCCAGCTCTTGATGCCGTCCATCGAAGCCTTTTCGAGCGGCAGCTCGCCCTGGTTCACCAGCCAGCGGCCGATCGACTGGTAGGGGTGACCGTTCTGGTCGGCATAGCCGATGCGGATCTGGCTGCCGTCGGGCAGCTCCACGCGTCCGGAGCCCTGCACCTGGAGAAAGAAGAGGTCGATGGGATCGGCGGCCCACAGCAGCGTCGGCGCGGGCGAGCGGTCCTGCATGCGGTCGAGTTCGGCACGCGTCCAGTAGGGCACGACCTTGTTGCCGACGAGGCGCCCGCGCAGGCGCTGGCCGCGCAGATCGGGGTAGAGATCGCCGAAATCTATCGTCAGCATGTCGCTCGGCACGCCGTGAACCGGCCAGGCGAAGCGCTCCGACCGTGTGCGGTTGCCCTTGATGACGGGTTCGTAGTAGCCGGTGATCAGCCCGTCTGCGCTGCCGTCCGGGTTACGGACGGCCCACGGGCTGAACCGGCGTTCGATGAACTGGCGGATGACGCCTGCGTTCGGGGTTTCGCCCAGGCGTTGCGCTTCGTCACATGCGCGCTGCCAGCGCGGTTGTTTCGCGAGCGCCTTGCAGGACTGACGCAGGGCAGGCCAGGCCTGCGCGAGATCGTCGTTGTGCCAGTCGGGTAGCTCGTTCCAGCTCGCGCGGTGCAGGGCTTCCGCTGCGGTGGGCGCCACGGGCGCCTGGGCGGGGGCCGGGGCGGTCGGAGCGGGGCAGCTCGGGCATGCGGGGCAGGGCTTGACCGCGGCGCAGGGGCCCGTCGCGGTGGCTGCCGGGACCGGCGGCTGGCTGGCGCAGGCAGCGAGGAGCAGGAAGGGAAGGAGACACAGCAGGCGCTGAGGGGTCGGTATGGGGACGCGCCGGTTCATGGGGAGGATCGGGTAGACTCGTGAAACGTGGGGCCGCCAGTATACCGGCTCGCATGGATCTGCCCGAATCGCTATTCCGGCCGGAGAGTGCAATGTGGGTGATTTTTCTGGAAGCGGGTGTCGCACTCGCGCTGCTGTTGGTGATCGTCTGGGCGACTTGGCCAAGGCGTCGTGAGGATGATGCGGAGAAAGGAAGAACGAGTCGAGATGAATGATCTGGTGCAGTTGGTGGCGCGTGCGGAGAAGTTGATCGGGCGTCTGGAACAGTTGTTGCCGCGTCCGGTCGAGGCCCCGGACTGGCCGGCGGCAACGGCCTTTCTGTGGCGCAGGCGGAACGGGCACGCGAGCCTGGTACCGGTAAGGCGCCCGCACGAAATCCGGCTCAAGGACCTGCGCGACGTCGATGGGCAGAAGGCGCGCATCGACATGAACACGCGCCAGTTCCTCGCGGGCGGGCGGGCGAACAACGTGCTGCTGACCGGGGCGCGCGGCACGGGCAAGTCGTCGCTGGTGAAGGCGCTGCTGAATGCGTACGCCGCCAAGGGGCTGCGCCTGATCGAAGTCGACCGCGATGACCTGATGGATCTGCCCGAGATCATCGAGATGGTCCAGGGGCGCCCGGAGCGCTTCATCCTGTTCTGCGACGATCTGTCCTTCGAAGACGCGGAGCCCGCGTACAAGGCGCTGAAGAGCGTGCTCGACGGGTCGGTCGCGGCGGTGCCGGACAATGTGCTGATCTATGCGACCTCGAACCGGCGGCATCTGATGCCCGAGTATCACGACGAGAACCGGCAGGCGAAGCACGTCGATGGCGAGATTCATCCGGGCGAGGCGGTCGAGGAGAAGATTTCGCTGTCGGAACGTTTTGGCCTGTGGATCTCGTTCTATCCGTTCAGCCAGGACGAGTATCTGGAGATCGTCGCGTACTGGCTGAAGAGCTTCGGGCTGAGCCGCAAGGCGATCGACGAGGCGCGGCAGGAGGCGTTGCAGTGGGCGCTGATGCGCGGTTCCCGTTCCGGCCGGGTCGCGTGGCAGTTCGCGCGCGACTGGGCGGGGCGCATCGAGGCGGGAACCGGGCAATGACGAAGCGTGTCGAGGTCGCGGCGGGGGTGATTTTCCGCGGGGACGGCCGCTTCCTGCTCGGGCAGCGGGGGCCCGATACGTTTTACGCGGGCTACTGGGAGTTCCCCGGCGGCAAGGTCGAGCCGGGCGAGTCGCCCGCCGACGCGCTGATCCGGGAGCTGGACGAGGAGCTGGGCATCCGTGTCCGCGCCGTGCGTCCGTGGATCACGCGTGAGCATCGCTACGAGCATGCGCATGTGCGGCTGCATTTCTTCGAGGTCGCCGAGTGGGAGGGCGAACTGCACGATCACGTGCATAGCGCGCTGTTGTGGGAGCGCGTGGAAGCACTGCAGGTCGGTCCCATGCTGCCGGCGAACGGCCCGGTCCTGAAGGCCTTGCGGCTGCCGCGCTGGATGGGGATCACGCACGCGGGCGAGGTCGGTGTCGCCGTGCAACTCGCACAGATCGACACGGCGCTCGCGCGCGGCGTGAAGCTGATCCAGGTGCGCGAGCCGGGGATGGCGGTGCCCGAGTTTGGCGCCTTCGTGGGCGAGGTCGTGAATCGCGCCCGGCGGCATGGGGCGCTGGTCGTGGTGAACGGCAGCGTCGATGTTGCGGCGAGGGTCCGGGCTGACGGCGTGCACCTGTCGGCCGCGCAGCTCATGGCACTGGAGCAGCGGCCCGGGCTGGAGTGGGTCGGGGCGTCGTGCCACACGCGCGCGGAGCTGGAGCGGGCTGCGGCGCTGGGCGTGGACTATGTGCTGCTCGGCTCAGTGCTGGTGACGCCCACACATCCGGGACAGGCGGGGCTGGGGTGGGAGCGCTTCGCTGAGCTCGTGCGCGGACTGCCCATGCCGGTGCTCGCGCTGGGCGGGCTTCAGCCGGACGACATGGAGTGCGCGCGGCGCGCGGGGGCGCACGGCATCGCCGCGATACGCGGCAGTTGGGCTCAGCCCTGAGACGACTGGCCGGAGGGCCCGTGTTCGCCTGGGTCGCCCGGGTCGGCGGCCGGGACGCGGTAGTCCTCCGACGCCCAGGCCCCGAGGTCGATCTGCTTGCAGCGTTCGGAGCAGAACGGGCGGAAGCGGTTCTCCGGCACCCAGCGGACCGGGGTGCCGCAGTGCGGGCATTTGACGGTGCGGACCTGAGACATGGCTTGCGGCCTCAGAGGCTGCAGAAGGTAAGTTCGAATTCTACGTCGCGGTCGGACAGTCGTGGGCGGATGACCGTTTCCGACAGCATGAAGCGGACGTTGAGCGCGTACTTGTTGGCGCTGATCTCGGGCACGACCGCGTCGGCCGGCGACAGGCGCAGGCGCAGCATCTGGGCGCTGCGTCCGGCCATCATCAGCTGGTAGGTGCCGCTGCGGGCGACCTGTGTTTCGGGGCGGCCGCTGGCGCGCAGCAGGCGCAGGACGATCGCGAGGCCGTCGCGGATCGGCAGCATCGGGTGCACCCAGTTCGAGAGGTCGTGCCGGCGCTGGTCGGCGTCGCGCTGCAGCCAGAAATGGTAGGAGGGCAGATCGAACTGGCACACGCCGCCGGGGATGGAGGCACGGCTGCGGATCGCCATCAGCCATTCGTTCTCGCGCAAGTACTGGCCGATCTTGCCCGCCATGGCGAGCAGCGACGACGACGCCTGCTCGATCTCGTAGAGGGCGCCCGACAGGGCTTCCTCGGAGATCTCGGGGTTGTTGCGGAAGGAGATGAGGATCTGGCGCTGGCGCTCGAGTTCCTGCACGAGGTCGACCTTGAGGTCGGCGCGGCCCGCGACTTCCAGGATCTCGAACAGGGTCAGCAACGTGACGTGATGGTCTTGCGGGGCATCGCCGCGCGAAAAGTGCGCGAGCTTGTAGTACAGGTCTTCCAGACGCAGGAGGGTGCGGATACGCTCGTTAAGAGGATATTCGTAGCTGATCACCGCATTTGCGCCTGAAAAAAACCGGATCTCCCGTTAGTGCCGGGATGATAGCACAGGGGATATAGAGCGACCCGTACGTTTGCGGGCCGAATATGACCGAAAAGCCTTTGTCCGCGGGCCTTTTCAGGCAACCGCGCGGGCGGCGGCGAGGTACTTTTCGTGTAGGCGGTCGACCTGTGCGATCAGCGCACCGAGGTCGCCGCTGTTGTTGATGACGTCGTCGGCGGCCGCGAGGCGTTGTTCACGGCTCGCCTGCGTCGCCATGATCGCGCGCACCTGGTCCTCGGGCAGCTTGCTGCGGGTCATGACGCGGGCAATCTGGACGTCGACGGGGCAGTCGACGACACACAGGCGGTGGCAGCGCTCGCGATACTTGCCGGATTCGACGAGCAGGGGCACGACCAGCATGACGTAGGGCGTGCTTGCCGCGTTCACCTGGCGGAGGCTTTCGGCGCCGATCGCGGGGTGGAGGATCGCTTCGAGCCGGCGCCGTTCGTTCGGGTCGGCGAAGGCGCGGTCGCGCATCGCCTTGCGGTCGAGCGCGCCTTCCGGCGTGATGACCGCATCGCCGAAGGCCTCGCGGATCGCGGGGATCGCCCTGCCGCCGGGCGCGGTCAGTTCGTGGGCGATGACATCGGTGTCGACGATCGCGACGCCGAGTTCGGCGAAGCGGTCGGCGGCGGCGCTCTTGCCGCTGCCGATGCCGCCCGTGAGGCCGACGACGTAAGGGGTGTCGCTCATGGTGTGCACTCGCTGATGGTGGCGCCCGACCGGCGAACGGTCGGCGAGCTGGTGACGGCCCTGAGCGCGGTGGCCGGACCGTGCACCTCGATACGGTGAATGGTGGTCGATCGCGTGGCGATGCCGGCGCCCCGCACCTGCCGCGCCTGGAGGTTGGCAAGGTGCTGCTGCGCCTTGGCTTCGGTCTTGAACAGGCCGAGCGAGATCGCGTACTGGTTGGGGCCGGCGTCGTTCACGATGAAGAGCTCGGAGATTCCCTGGGCGCGCAATTCGGCGGCGCGCCGTTCGGCGGCTTCACGCCCGCCGGACGGAGGAATGCGTACCCACCAGGCGCTGGGCGTGCTGCTGGTCTTGTGGTCGGTGCGCAGTCCCGGTTTTCCGGCGATGACATTCTGCAGGACGGCGTTCGCCTCGTTCTCGGCGAGCCCGCCGATCTCGACGCAGGCCGCTGCCGGGGGAGTGGCCGCTGCCGGCGCGGCCGGTGTTGTCGCCCGGCCGTTGCCGGCTTCCGGCGCTGCGGCCGTCGGCTCCGCGGGGGGGGCCGGCGGCGGGGTCTCGGTCTCTCGCGGCAGGGTGTCGCTGCCGGGGCGCAGGATGATGCGATCCGGATTGAGCTGGTTGCTGAGGCGCTCGGACTCGCCTTCCGGGGCAGCGGTGCCCAGCCAGCCCCGGATGGATGCCAGGGCGAGCAGGTTGAGCAGCACGAGGATGACGAACACGATGCGCATGGGCGAACTTTACCGGAGAGGCGGCCGATTCGTGCAGCCCGCTCAGAACTTCGGCAGGTGCGCGAGCGACGCGGCGACCGCCTCGGCCGGGTAGTCGTAGTTCTCGAGCTGGCCGGAGAAGAAGCGGTCGTATGAACTCATGTCGAAGTGCCCGTGGCCGGTGAGGTTGAAGAGGATCACCTTGGGTTCGCCGGTCGCCTTGCACGCGAGCGCTTCGTCGATGGCGGCGCGGATCGCGTGGCAGGATTCGGGCGCCGGGATGATGCCTTCGCTGCGCGCGAACATGACCCCCGCGTCGAAGGTGGCGAGCTGGGGCACGGCGACCGCTTCGAGCAGGCCCTCGTGGTAGAGCTGCGACACCAGCGGCGAGTCGCCGTGGTAGCGCAGGCCGCCCGCGTGGATGCCCGGGGGCATGAAGTCGTGGCCCAGCGTGTACATCTTCATCATCGGCGTGAAGCCGGAGGCGTCGCCGAAGTCGTAGGCGTACTGGCCTTTCGTCAGCGTCGGGCAGGAGGTCGGCTCGACGGCGACGCAGCGCAGCTTCTCGGCACGCTTGTCGCCGGAGGCCTTGTCGGCGAGGAAGGGAAAGGCGATGCCGCCGAAGCTGGAGCCGCCGCCGCAGGGGCCGAGCACGACGTCGGGGTAGAGGCCGATCTTGTCGAACTGCTTCTTCGCCTCGAGACCGATGATGGTCTGGTGCAGCAGCACGTGGTTGAGCACCGAGCCGAGGGTGTAGTTGGTGTCGGCGCGGCCCGCGGCTTCCTCGACCGCTTCGGAGATCGCGAGGCCGAGCGAGCCCGGGTTGTCCGCATCCTTGGCGAGCGCGTCGCGGCCGGTCTGGGTCATGTCGGACGGGCTCGCGAATACCTCGGCGCCCCAGGTCTGCATCATCAGGCGGCGGTAGGGCTTCTGGTGATAGCTCACCTTGACCATGTAGACGCGCACGTCGAGGCCGAACATCTGGCCGGCGAAGGAGATCGACGAGCCCCACTGGCCGGCGCCGGTCTCGGTGGCGAGGCGCTTGATGCCGGCCTGCTTGTTGTAGAAGGCCTGCGGGACGGCGGAGTTGGGCTTGTGCGAGCCGGCCGGGGAGACGCCTTCGTTCTTGAAGAAAATCTTTGCCGGGGTGCCCAGCGCGCGTTCGAGGCGCACGGCGCGCATCAGCGGGCTGGGGCGCCAGATCTTGTAGATCTCGCGCACTTCGTCGGGAATCGCGATCCAGCGTTCGGCGCTCATCTCCTGTTCGAGGATCTGGCCCGGGAAGATCGCCATCATCTGCTCGGGGCTGACCGGCTTGCCGTCCGGCCCGAGCGAGGGGGTGGGCGGATTGGGCATGTCGGCGACGACGTTGTACCAGTGCGTCGGGATCTCGTTCTCTTCGAGCAGGATGCGGGTCGGTTCGGTCATGTTGTGGTCTCCCTCGGTGTCTTGCGGCAGTGTGGCGATGCGCCCGCGCTAGGGTGTGTCGGGCTGTGTGGCGGCGACCGCGAGGCCCTTGAGGACCAGGTTGTCGACGCGGCGAAGCGGGATGTCGAGCAGTTCGGCGAGCGCGTCCGCACCGCCGCCGCTCAGGAGGCACAGGGCCTGCGGCGCGTGGGCGATCTGGCGGAACATGCGCTCGACGGCGCCGGCCTGCGCATTGAGGCAGCCGGATACGATGGCGTCGGCGGTGTTGTGTGGTGCCTTGGTGAAGCGCCCGTCGGCGAAGGGCAGCTGGGCGGTGTCGCGGGCGAGCGAGCGGCGCATCAGGTGCTCGCCGGGCAGGATGACGCCGCCGCGGAAGAGGCCGTCGGCGTCGAGGATGTCGATGGTCGTGGCGGTGCCGGCGTTGATCACGAGGCAGGCGGCCGGATGCAGCGCGCGCGCGCCGATCAGCGCGGCCCAGCGATCGGTGCCGAGCTGGCCGGGGGTGTCGTAGGCATTGCGTACGCCGCAGCACGTGGCCGTGGAGCACAGCCATTCGGGCGCGGGCGCGCGGCCGCGCAGCGCCTCGGCGATGGCGTTGGCGACGTGGCTTCCGGCGACGTTGGAGCCGAAGACCCGGTCGATGCGCACTGGGGCTGCCGCGACGGTTGCGAACTCGTCGAGGTGCCCGTGTTCCAGCGCGCCCTCGTCCTGCCACGCGCCACCGGCGAACAGGCCCCATTTGACGCGGGTGTTGCCGGCGTCGATCAGCAGGATCACTGCACGGCCCTCAGCGAAACGTCGCCGGTGAGGATGCGGATCGGGCCCTCGTCGGTGCGAAGGAGCAGCGCGCCGTCGTCGTCCACGCCGATGCAGATGCCGGTGAGTTCGCGCCCGTCGCCGCTGACGCGCACCGGCAGATCGGCGAAGGCATTGCGTTGCTGCCAGGCGCCGCGCAGCGCCGGGAAGCCGGCTGCGGCGTAGGTGTCGAACAGGACGTGCAGCTCGGCGAGGACGGCGGCGAGCAGCCGGTTGCGGTCCGGCAGCGGTTCGAGATGCTGGCCGAGGTCGGTGACGGCCGGCTGGTCGGGAATGTGGGCGTCCGCGGGCAGGTGCAGGTTGATGCCGATGCCCACGACGGCGGCCGGGGTGCGGCCGCGGCCGGGCAGGAGTTCGACGAGAATGCCGGCGAGCTTGTGGCCGTGCACGAGCACGTCGTTCGGCCATTTCAGTTGCAGGCCCTGCACGCCGAGCTTTTCCAGCGCACGGACGACCGCCAGGCCGGCGACGAGCGAGAGCCCCGCCGGCACCGGGGCGCCGGGTGCAAAGCGCCACAGCGTCGAGAAGGTGAGGCTGCCGCCCGGCCAGGACTGCCACTGCCGTCCGCGCCGTCCGCGCCCCGCGGTCTGACGTTCGGCGACGACGGCGTGGATGCGTCCGTCGTCGGCCGGGGTCGTGTCCATGAGCACGCTGTTCGTCGACGCGCATTCCTCCAGCACCTGCACGTCGAAAGTGCCGGCGAGATCGCCGAGTTGCTGGAGGATGGCGGCGGCGTTCAGCGGCGCGTCGGAGGTGGATGAGCTCAAGCCGGTCTTCCCGTGCGATACGTGAAAACCTGCATTATCCGACATTGCATGCGCATGCACGAGTGCGGTGCGCGGCATCCCGGCCGCCGGGCGGAGCAGACGTCAGGCGGCCGGCGGCGGCGCCGCGCGTTCGTCGTCCATGCCGAGTTCCTGGATCTTGCGCGTGATCGTGTTGCGGCCGATCCCCAGGAGTTGCGCGGCCTCGATGCGGCGGCCGCCGGTCGCGCCGAGGGCGCGCCGGATCAGGGTGCGCTCGAAATCGCGCGTGAGGCGGTCGAACACCTCGCCGGGCGAGGCCGCGATCAGGCGGTCGGCTTCGAGCGCGAGGCCGTCGGCCCAGCTGATCGGGGCCTCGCGTTCGGGCTGGGCCTTCATGTCGGGAGGCAGGTCGGCGATCTCGACGACCTGGCCGGGCGCCATCACGGTGAGCCAGTGGCACAGGTTCTCGAGCTGGCGCACGTTGCCGGGGAAGGGCAGGGCCTGCAGGTACTTGATCGCGGCGTCCGAGACGCGCTTTGACTCGACGCCGAGGTCGCGTGCGCTCTTCTGCAGGAAGTGCGGGATGAGCAGCGGGATGTCCTCGCGGCGCTCGCGCATCGGCGGCAGGCGCAGGCGGATCACGTTGAGGCGGTGGAACAGGTCTTCGCGGAAGAGGCCCTGACGCACGCGCTCCTCGAGGTTCTGGTGCGTGGCGGCGATGACGCGCACGTTGGCGCGGATCGGCTGCTGGCCGCCGACGCGGTAGAAGTGGTTATCGGACAGCACGCGCAGCAGACGCGTCTGCAGCTCGGCGGGCATGTCGCCGATCTCGTCGAGGAAGAGCGTGCCGCCGTCGGCCTGCTCGAAGCGTCCGCGCCGCTGCGCCGCCGCCCCGGTGAAGGCGCCGCGTTCGTGGCCGAACAGCTCCGATTCGAGCAGGTCGCGCGGGATCGCCGCGGTGTTGATGGCGATGAAGGGGGCGTCGGTGCGCGGGCTGTGACGGTGCAGGGCGCGCGCGACCAGCTCCTTGCCGGTGCCCGATTCGCCATTGATGAGCACGGTCGCGTGCGACTGGGCAAGCCGCCCGATCGCGCGGAAGACTTCCTGCATCGCCGGGGCCTGGCCGAGGATCTCCGGGGCGAGGGTGGCGCTCTCGGGAGCACCTTTCTGGTGCGAGCTTTGCGCGATCGCGCGCTGAACCAGTGCAACGGCCTGGTCGACGTCGAAGGGCTTGGGCAGGTATTCGAAGGCGCCGCCCTGGAAGGCGGAGACGGCGCTCTCGAGATCCGAGTAGGCGGTCATGATGATGACCGGCAGCTGCGGGTGAAGCGTTTTCGCGCGCTTGAGCAGGCCGAGGCCCGACTCGCCGGGCATGCGGATGTCGGAAATCAGGACCTTGGGCGGGACGGGTTCGACTTCGAGGGCCGACAGCGCTTCCTGGGCGGACGCGAAGCTGCGGTGGGAAATGTCCTCCCGGCCGAGCGCTTTTTCGAGCACCCAGCGGATGGAGCGGTCATCGTCAACGATCCAGACGGTGTTCATTACGCATGCACCTTTTTGGTGCGACCGGCCGCCCCGTCGGGGGTCAGGCACGGTCGATAATCGGCAACAGGATGGTGAAGCAGGTGCGGCCCTTGCGGCTTTCGACCTCGATCATGCCCTGGTGCTGTTCCACGAAGCTCTGCGCCAGCGACAGGCCCAGCCCGCTTCCCCCTTCACGCCCCGAAACCAGCGGATAGAAGATCTTGTCGCGGATCTCGTCCGGGATGCCGGGGCCGTTGTCGATGACTTGCAATTCCAGTGCCAGCTTGAAGCGGCGCTTCGCGAGCGTGACCTGGCGCGCGACGCGCGTGCGCAGGCGGATCTCGCCGCGGCCGTTCATCGCCTGGGCGGCGTTGCGCGCGATGTTAAGGATGGCCTGGATGAGTTGTTCGCGGTCGGCGGTGAGTTCCGGCAGGCTCGTGTCGTAGTCGCGCCGGATCGCGATCTCGGGGAATTCGGCGAGGATCAGGCGGCGCACGCGTTCCAGCACGTCGTGGATGTTGAGCTGGTTGGGGCGCATCATGCAGTGCGAGGTCAGCAGCCGGTTCATCAGGTCCTGCAGGCGGTCGGCCTCGGCGATGATCACTTCGGTGTATTCGCGCAGTTGCGGGTCGGCGAGCTCGCGTTCGAGCAGTTGCGCCGAGCCCCGGATGCCGCCGAGCGGATTCTTGATCTCGTGCGCGAGGTTGCGGATCAGTTCGCGGTTGGCCTGCTGCTGTTGCAGCAGCTGCTCCTCGCGGGCCACCCGCAGCTGTGCGTCGATCGGGCGGAATTCGAGCAGCAGCCGCAGGTCGGCTGCCTCGGCGGGGCTCACGGTGCAGTCGACGTGCAGCGGATCGGCGTCGGGGCGCGCGATCTTGAGATCCTGCCCGGTGTAGCTCCAGTTCCTGCGCAGGGCGTTGTCGAGCGCGGCGGCGAGTCCTGCCGGCTCGCCGAGGAGCTGCGACAGGGGCGCCCCGATCAGGCGCCGGTGGCTGACGGCGAAGAGGTTTTCGGCGCCGGCGTTGAGGTAGCGGATCAGGAGGTGGTCATCGACGACGACGACCGCCGACGAGAGGAGATCGAGCCCCGCGAAGGGGCCCGCGAGACCGGGAGGCTTGGGCGTATTCGGCATGTGTGTGTTCTCGAAGTCCCGGGTGGTCTCGCAAAAAACACGCCAGAATGCATGTGCCCTTATTTGAGGTTGCCGATTTCCTTCTTCAGCGCGTCGATATTGCGCTGGTGCAGTTCTACTTGTTCGCGCAGGGGTTGCAGGCGGTTCTGCACGACGGGCAGCCGGCGCTCGGCGCTCGGGTAGCGTCCTTCCGTCTCGCCAAGGGACTTGTTGGCTTCGGCGAGCGCGCTTTCCTCGGTCGCGAGTTCCTTTTCGAGGACTTCCCGCCGCGTGTCGTCGCGGGCACGCTGCGCGTCGGGCGACACGCGCGGGAAGTTCGACGGGGTCGGCTGCGATGCAGATGGTGCGCGCTTCGCGGGGGTGGGCACGGACGACACGGCCTGATCCTCGGCGAGTTGCTTGCAGCCGCGTCCCTGGTTGCGGTCGTTCGTGTAGGTGACGGCGCCGTTGGCATCGACGCACTTGTAAACCTGGGCTTGTGCCAGCGGTGATACGAGCAGAAGAAGCAGTACCGGAAGTATTCGCATGTCCGTCGGTCGGAGAGTCGGGGATGCGTCCGGAACCACGGCGGACGGATCCCGCAAGGCAATTCGTGGGGCATTAGACCGCATAAAAAAGGGACGGGCAATGCCCGTCCCTTTTCGACCTCAGCGCAACGCGAAGGTTACAGGCTGTAGTACATGTCGAATTCCACCGGGTGGGTGGTGATGCGCATGCGATCGACTTCTTCCATCTTCAGCGCGATGTACGCGTCGATGAAGTCGTTCGAGAACACGCCGCCGCGGGTCAGGAACTCGCGGTCCTTGTCGAGGTACTCGAGCGCCTGGTCGAGGCTGGTGCACACGGTCGGGATCTTTGCATCCTCTTCCGGCGGCAGGTCGTACAGGTTCTTGTCGGCCGGGTCGCCCGGGTGGATCTTGTTCTGGATGCCGTCGAGGCCCGCCATCATCAGGGCCGAGAAGCACAGGTACGGGTTGGCCAGGGGATCCGGGAAGCGCGATTCGATGCGGCGGCCCTTCGGGTTGGCGGTGTAGGGGATGCGGATCGAGGCCGAGCGGTTGCGCGCCGAGTAGGCGAGCTTGGTCGGGGCTTCGTAGTGCGGCACGAGGCGCTTGTACGAGTTGGTGCCCGGGTTGGTGATCGCGTTCAGTGCGCGGGCGTGCTTGATGATGCCGCCGATGTAGTACAGCGCGATCTCCGACAGGCCGGCATAGCCGTTGCCTGCGAAGAGGTTCTGGCCGTCCTTCCAGATCGACTGGTGCACGTGCATGCCCGAGCCGTTGTCGCCGACGATCGGCTTCGGCATGAAGGTGGCGGTCTTGCCGTACTGGTGCGCGACGTTATGCACGATGTACTTGAGGATCTGGGTCCAGTCGGCGCGCTGGGTCAGGGTGCTGAACTTGGTGCCGATCTCGCACTGGCCGGCGTTCGCGACTTCGTGGTGATGCACTTCGACCGGCACGCCGGCCGCTTCGAGCGCGAGCACCATCGCGGCGCGCACGTCGTTGAGGCTGTCGACCGGGGGAACCGGGAAGTAGCCGCCCTTGACGCGCGGACGGTGGCCGGTGTTGCCGCCTTCGAACTTGTCGGCGGTCGACCACGCGGCTTCTTCCGAGATGATCTTGCTATACACGCCCGACATGTCGACGTTCCACTCGACGGAGTCGAAGATGAAGAATTCGGGTTCCGGGCCGAAGAACGCGGTGTCGCCCAGGCCGGTGCTCTTCAGGTAGGCCTCGGCGCGCTTGGCGATCGAGCGCGGGTCGCGGTCGTAGCCCTTGCCGTCCGACGGTTCGATGACGTCGCAGGTCAGCACCAGGGTGGTTTCGTCGAAGAACGGGTCGATGTAGGCGGTGCGGGCTTCCGGCAGCAGGATCATGTCGGAGGCCTGGATGCCTTTCCAGCCGGCCAGCGAGGAGCCGTCGAAGGGGTGGCCGTGCTCGAAGTGGTCTTCCTCGAAGGCCGAGACCGGCAGGCCGACGTGGTGCTCTTTGCCACGGGTATCAGTAAAACGCAGGTCAACGAAGCGGACCTCGTTTTCCTGAATCATCTTCATGACGTCTTGAGCGTTCATATTCACTCCTGGTGAGAAGAGGCAAAAGCGGTTGGTTAATAACGGCAAACTTCCGTTGAGGCGAAAGCAAGCAGTATCTGTGCCATACGTGTATCGGACTGTGCCGGGCATTGTGCCACAAGGGCGGCTGAACGTAGCGCGGCCGCACGCGAACGCATTGATCGCGAAGGGGGTTGGCAGGGCGGAAGACGGGCCTTCGGCATCGCCCATCCGCGGCCCACGATGAATGCGTGCCGAAAGGCACCGGAATGGTGCGCGATTCCGTCCTGAAGGCACTGTTATGGTGCAATTCGGCTCAGGATGGTGATGGCGCGGTAGTGGGGGTGTTCGGCGAGCAGGGTCTCGATGCGCAGGCGCAATTCTTCGCGGCTGGTTTCGGCCAGATCGTCCGTGCTCAGGATCACTTCGGCCTCGATGCGGTCGCCGAGGTAGTGGATGAGCACGCGCGGCGGCGCCGCGAGGGCGTCGCCGAACAGGTCTTCCAGCGTACGCACGATTTCGGTGCGACCGGGCAGAGGGGCAGGGCCGGCGCTCGGGGCGAGGATCGCGTCGTCTTCGGAATCGACGTGCACCAGCACTTCGCGCACCTCGGGGTGGGCGGCGCGGACGCGGAAGTACACGGTGTCGGAGATCCGGTGTCCCTCGGACACGGTGATGCGGGGATCGACCTGGATGTGGGCGTCGCACAGCACGCGGTCGGCCATGCGCCGCGTGCGCAGGTCATGCAGGCCGATCACGCCCGGGGTGGTGCGGATGGTGTCGCGGATGCGCGCGACGTCCTGCTCCGACAGGCCGGTATCGATGAGCTCGCGCACGGCGCGCCAGACGAGGCGCACGCCCATGTGCACGATCAGGAAGCCGACGACGGCGGCCGCGAGCGGTTCGAGGAAGCGGTGGCCGGCGAGGCTGCCGCCGATGCCGATGGCGACGACGAGCGAGGAGGCGGCGTCCGAGCGGGCGTGCCAGGCGTTGGCTTCGAGGACGGGGGCCTTCAGGCGCCGGCTTGCGGCGAGCGTGTAGCGGAACAGGATTTCCTTCGCCACGAGCGTCACCAGCGCCATGCCCAGCGCCGCCGGATGCAGCGGCGGCGCGGCGGCCATGTGCTGCAGGCGCAGGCCGGAGCTCCACAGGAAGCCCACGCCGACGACCGCGAGCACCGCGCCCAGCAGCATCGACACCGCGGTCTCGATGCGGCCGTGGCCGTAGGGGTGGTCGCGGTCGGCCGGCTCGGCGCCGCGTCGCCCGGCGACCAGGACGAGGAAGTCGGTGAATAGGTCCGAGAGCGTGTGCGCCGAGTCGGCGACGAGGCTGAAGGCGTTGGCGAACAGGCCGACGGCGATCTGGCCGGCCGACAGCAGCGTGTTCGTGACGATGGCGGTCAGCGCGGTGCGCTGGATGCCGCGCGCGCGCGCGGCATCCCGTCCTGTGCTGCGCGTGTTGCGTGCTGTTGGGTGGTCCATGGCGTGAGCGGTATACTCGGTGTTCGATCGAACGATTCTATCCGGATGGCTGCAATGGGAAAATTGACCGACCTGCTCCGCCTCGCGCAGCAGCGTGCGCAGGAGATGGGGCTGCCCTATGCGGGGGCGCTGACACCGGCCGAAGCCTACGAGGTCTGGCAGCTCGCGCCCGGCGCGAAGTTCGTCGATGTACGCACCCGCGCCGAGTGGGACTGGGTCGGCCGCGTCCCCGGCGCCGTCGAGATCGAATGGATGGGCTATCCCGGCAACCAGCCGAACCCGCATTTCCTCACCCAGTTCCGGCGCGAGGTCGATCCCGAGGCGCTCGTGATGTTCATGTGCCGTTCGGGGGCGCGCTCGGACAAGGCCGCGCGCGCTGCGACGGAGGCCGGTTACCGGAACTGCTACAACGTGCTGGAAGGCTTCGAGGGCGACCGCGACGCGCACCACCAGCGCAACCGCATCGGCGGCTGGCGCCATGCCGGTCTGCCGTGGCAGCAGGGCTGACCGACGCACCTATTTGACACGCCGGCGGACAGCCGGTTTGATTGACATCCTTCCGACCGATTTACCGAAAGACGATGCAGACCGCCACCATCAGTTTCGATCGATTCAACGTCCTGCGCGACGACGAGGCCCAGGAGCGCATCCGCGCGGCGCGCGCGCGGCTCGGCGAGCGGGCCGTGCTGTTGTGCCACCATTACCAGCGCGCGGACGTGTATCAGCACGCCGACCTCACCGGCGACTCGCTGAAGCTGTCGCGCCTCGCCTCGCAGACGGATGCCGAGTTCATCGTGTTCTGCGGCGTGCATTTCATGGCCGAAGTCGCCGACATCATGTCGCAGCCGCACCAGAAGGCGATCCTGCCGGATCTGGCAGCGGGCTGCTCGATGGCGGACATGGCCAACCTCGCGAAGGTGGAGCGCTGCTGGCGCGAGCTGCGCGAAGTGCTCGGCGCGCCCGACGCGCTGATCACGCCGGTCACCTACATCAACTCGGCCGCCGACCTGAAGGCCTTCTGCGGCGAGCACGGCGGCATCGTGTGCACCTCGACGAACGCGCCGGTGATCCTCGACTGGGCCTTCGCGCAGCGCGAGAAGGTGCTGTTCTTCCCCGACCAGCACCTCGGCCGCTGGACCGGCTACAAGAAGGGCATCCCGCTCGAGCAGATGGTGGTGTGGGATCCGGATCTGGAATACGGCGGCCTCACGCCGGAGCAGATCCGCAACGCGAAGATCCTGCTGTGGAAGGGGCACTGCTCGGTGCACCAGATGTTCCAGGAGAGCCATATCCGCCGCTGGCGCATGCAGCATCCGGAGGGGCTGGTGATCTCGCACCCGGAGAGCAGCCTCGAGGTGTGTGTGAATTCCGACTATGTCGGGTCGACCGAGTACATCATCAACGTGATCAAGGCCGGGGCGCCCAACACGCGCTGGCTGGTCGGCACGGAGCTGAACCTGGTCAACCGCCTCGCCGAGGAAGTGAAGCCCGAGGGCAAGATCGTGCAGTTCATGGCGCCAACGGTATGCATGTGCTCGACGATGCAGCGCATCGACCCGCAGCATCTCGCGTGGACGCTGGAGAACCTCGCCGACGGCAAGCCCGTCAATCACATCCAGGTGCCGCCGCACGAGGCCGGGCTCGCCAAGGTGGCGCTGGACCGGATGCTCGCGGTGTCCTGAGCAACGGTGCGGAGGCGGGAGCATGAAGCTGCGCATCTGCACCTACAACATCCACAAGGGGTTCTCGCAGTTCAATCGCCGCATGGTGATCCACGAACTGCGCGATCGCCTGCGCAGCCTGGATGTCGATCTGGTCTTCCTGCAGGAGGTCCAGGGCCTGCACGTCGGGCATGCCAGCCGCCATCCGAACTGGCCCGAGCCGCCGCAGCACGAGTTCCTTGCCGAGGACGTGTGGGGTCAGACGGCCTATGGCGGGAACGCCGTGTATGACCACGGCCATCACGGCAATGCGATCCTGAGCCGTTTTCCCATCGTCTCCGCGAACAACCAGGATGTCTCCGACCACCGCTTCGAGCGTCGCGGGCTGCTGCACTGCGAGGTGCAGGTGCCCGGGGTCGAAGTGCCGGTGCATTGCGTGTGCGCCCACCTCGGGCTGTTCGCGGGCAGCCGGCGGCGGCAGATGGAGGCCATGGCCGTGCGCATGGAGCGCCTGGCGCCGGGCGGCGCACCCCTGATCATCGCGGGGGACTTCAACGACTGGCGCAACCGGGCGCAGGACTTGCTGGTCGAGCGGCTGCGCGTGCGCGACGCGTTCGACGCCGGGCGTGGTCGTCCGCCGCGCAGTTTCCCGAGCAGGATGCCGGTGTTCCGGCTCGATCGCATCTACGTGCGGGGTTTCTCCGTCAGCCATGCCGTGGTCCATTCCGGCTTGCCGTGGTCGCGGATCTCCGATCACGCAGCCCTGACCGCGGAACTGGAGCCCGCCGGGTGAGCGCCTTCGTCGGCGGCAATGCAGTCACCCTGCTGGAAAACGGCGCCGACTATTTTCCCGCCCTGCGAGAGGCGATCGAGGCGGCCGAGCGGGAGATTTTCCTCGAGACCTACATCTTCGAGAACGACGGCGTCGGCCGGACGATCGCCGCCGCGCTGAGCCGCGCGGCCGCGCGCGGGGTTGCCGTGCGGGTGCTGGTGGACGGATTCGGCGGGCGCAGCTTCGTGCGCGCGCTGATGCCGGGCCTGCTGGCCGACGGCGTCGGCGTGCTGATCTATCGGCGCGAGCTGGAGAACTTCGCGCTGCGCCGTCGCCGCCTGCGCCGCATGCACCGCAAGCTCGCGGTCGTCGACGGGCGCGTGGCTTTCGTCGGCGGCATCAACATCATCGACGACCTGACGCACGACGGCCCACCCAATCCCCGCTACGACTATGCGGTGCGCGTCGAGGGACCGCTGGTCGAACCGATCCTGCACTCGATGCATCACCTCTGGCGCCTGGTCGCGTGGGCGGGGCTGCGCCGGCGGAATCCGCAACCGCTCATTGCGCCGGCGCGGACCGAACCGGCAGGCAGCGTGCGGGCGGGCTTCCTGATCCGGGACAACCTGCGCCATCGCCGCGACATCGAGGAGGCTTACCTTGATGCGATCGACTCCGCCCGGCGGGAGGTGCTGATCGTGTGCGCGTATTTTTTCCCCGGGCGGCGTTTTCGCCAGGCGCTGGTGGATGCGGCGGCGCGCGGGGTGGAAGTGCGGCTGCTGCTCCAGGGGGTGTCGGATCACCCGATGCTGCATTACGCGACGCGCGCGCTCTATCCTTTTTTCCTCGCCCGCGGCATCCGCCTGTTCGAATACCGGCACAGCTACCTGCACGCGAAGGTGGCGGTCGTGGATGAGCGCTGGGCGACCGTGGGGTCGAGCAACATCGACCCCTTCAGCCTGCTGCTCGCGCGCGAGGCCAACGTCGTGATCGAGGACGCCGGCTTTGCCGGCCGCTTGAGGAAGAGCCTCGAACGCGCGCGGGCGGCGGGGGCGCGCGAGCTGCGGCGCGAGGATTGGGGACGGCTGCCGCGCATGGGCCGCGCGGCGAGCTGGCTGGCGTACCAGTGCGTGCGCCTGGCGCTCGGCATCGCGGGCTATGGCGGACGGCACTGAGCACGGCGGCTGAACTTCGCGGTGTTGTCGCGGTTCCAAAGGAAGTGCGCAGGGGGCGATGCGTCTGCCGGCGCGTCGATACCAAGGAGGTGTGCCATGGAACAGCCGCTCCACTCGATGAGCAACCTGTTCGCCCAGCTCGGGCTGGCGTCGGACGATTCGGCGATCGACCGCTTCATTGCGGCGCATGCGCCGCTGCCGTGCACCGTCGCGCTGGCGCAGGCGCCGTTCTGGACGCCGCAGCAGGCGGCTTTCCTGGCCGAGGAGCTGATGGAGGACGCGGACTGGGCGGAAGTCGTCGACCAGCTCAACGCGCGCCTGCGTTCCTGAAACCGTCGTCCGCGGCGGCTCGCCCCCTGCATCCGGGGGCGAGCCGTGCCGGGAGTCGTCATCATGGAAAATCGCATCATCTCGGTCGTCAGCGGCGCGAGCCGCGGGCTGGGGCGCGCGGCCGCGCACCGGCTCGCGATGATGGACGGGTACCTCGTCATTGCGACGGCGCGCAACCCGGAAGACCTCGCGACCTTGCGCTCGAAGCTCGGGATCAGCGGGCACGTGGTCGAGGCGCACCCGCTCGACATCACCGACGATGCGTCGGTGAACGCGCTGCGCGACTGGATCGCCGGGCGCTTCGGCCGTGTCGATGTGCTCATCAACAACGCCGGCGTCCTGATCGACCGCCATTCGACGAGCATCCTCGATCTGCCGCTCGAGCAGGTGCGCGAGACGCTGGAGACGAACCTGATCGGAACGTTGCGCCTGACGCAGGCGCTGGTGCCGCTGATGCGCGCGAGCCGTGCGGGGCGGGTCGTCAACCTTGCGTCGAGCATGGGGCAGCTGGCGGAAATGGATGCCGGCACGCCGGCTTACCGCATGTCCAAGACCGCGCTCAATGCGCTCACGCGCATCCTCGCGGCCGAGCTCGCGGGGACTTCGATCAAGGTCAATTCGGTGTGTCCGGGCTGGTGCCGCACCGATCTCGGCGGGCCGGAAGCGCCGCGGCTGCCCGAGGAGGGCGTCGAATGCGTGGTGTGGGCGGCGACCCTGCCCGACTACGGCCCGACGGGCGGCTTCTTCCGCGACTGCCAGCCGATCCCGTGGTGAGCCTGCGAGGGCGACGCCTACTCTTGCGCGGTCGTGAGCAACGCGGGGGCGGTGGCCTGCCCGCGTCGCGGAACGCACGCCAGCGCCCAGTGCGCGATCGCCCACGCCCAGAGCTCCGCCGGTGATCCCTTCTCCAGCCCCGTCGGCGGTCGCTGCCCGAGGAATTCGAGGGCCGCGGCGAGCGCCGCGGGGGGCTGCAGCCCGTCGATCGGGGCGGCGAGCGTCTGCTTGGAGAGCTTTTCGCCTGCTGCATTGACGACCACCGGCAGGTGCGCGTAGCCGGGCGTCGGCAGGTGCAGGCGCTGCTGGAGGTGGATCTGGCGGCCCGTCGAGCCGAGGAGGTCGGCGCCGCGCACGATGTCGGTCACGCCGGCGGCCGCATCGTCGACGACGACCGCGATCTGGTAGGCGAACTGCCCGTCGCCGCGCAGCACCACGTAGTCGCCGACGTCGCGGGCGAGGCCCTCCTCCTGCCAGCCTTGCACGCGGTCGTCGAACACGACGGTGCCTTCGGCGCGCACGCGCCACGCGTGCGGCGTCCGGCCCGGCGGCAGGCCGTTGCGGCAGGTGCCCGGGTAGATGCGCGAGCCGTCGCGCGCGAGCGCCGAGTCGGCCATCTCGCGGCGCGTGCAGGCGCAGGGAAAGACCTGCCCGGCGAGCCTCAGCTGCTCGAATGCGGCGCGGTAGGCGTCGAGGCGGCGGCTCTGCCAGACGATGTCGCCGTCCCACTCGAAGCCGAAGCGCGCCAGCGTCGCGATGATGCCGTCGGCGGCGCCGGGCACGTTGCGCGGCGCGTCGACGTCCTCGATGCGTAGCAGCCACAGGCCCCGGCGGGCGCGCGCTTCGAGGTAGCTGCCGACCGCAGCGACGAGGGAGCCGAAGTGCAGCGGCCCGGTCGGGGACGGGGCGAAGCGGCCGATGTACGGTGGCGGTGCGGGATGCATGGGAAGCGCCGGCCGTCTACGCGGGGCGGCGGAAGTCGGCGAAGCGGGCAGGGTGGAAGCCCGCCTCCGCGAGGTCGTCGGCGAAGGCAGGGGAGGCGAGGTAGGCGAGCTCCGTCTCGCGGGGCGTCGTCAGGACGTCGCACGCGCGCAGCTCGTCGTCCACGCGCCCCGGATGCACGTGCACGAGCGGCCGCGGGCCGCTGCCCGCGAGAAAGGATTGCATCAGCGTGCGGAACGGAACGCGCCCGGAGAAATCGTGCAGGCCGGCGAACCCGTCGTTGGCGGGCAGGCCGTGGCGGCGCAGCAGGCGTCGCAGTCCCAGCCCGAGCGAGGAGATCAGCAGCGCCTTCGGCAGCGCCGTACCACGGCGCACGCAGCGCGCCAGCGGCTCGCAGCAGTCGCGCACCCACACGGGCGTCGACGGGTAGCGCCGCAGCAGCTCCGCGACCAGCTCCTCGCGGATGCCCGGCAGCACGTGCGCGTGCTGATGGCCGTCGATGTAGTCGGGCGGGCCGTTCCACGCGTCCTCGAAGGCATCGAGCTGGGCACGCAGCTCGTCGCGGACCGCTTGGCGCGGCAAGGTTCGGGCGAGCGCGCGTGGCAGCAGTCGCCCCATCGGCGGCAGGCGTGCGGCCTGCGCGAGGCCGGGGGCGGCGGTCAGCGGCACGTGGTCCGTGAGCGTCAGGTGCAGGCCCACGTCCGCAGGATGGCGGGCGGTGGTCAGGCGCAGCAGGCCGGCGCGCCGTTTCCAGTCGGGCAGCGCGGTCATGCAGCTCGTCGCCGACAGGCGGCCGGCACCGATGAGTTCGGCGATCGCCTCGCTGACCCCCGGCGCGATGCCGTAGTCGTCGGCGCAGACGATGATCGGACGGGGCGGGCGGCGTTCGGGGAGCGGCTGATCGGTCATGGCCCCCCTTATAGCGGCTCCGTCGTCAACGCGCCAGAGCCCGTTTGCGTTTATCCTCCGAGGTTTACCCGTTTCGCCCACATCATTCGCCGGAATAACGTGTCTCCGTCCAACACCAGCGCCGCCTTGCGTGCCACTCCGTCTTCCGTTTCCCCGCCGCTGCTGTCGGTCGTGATTCCGTTGTACAACGAAAGCGGCTCGCTCGAGGCGCTGCACCGGCGCCTGAAGGCAGCCCTCGCCGACCTGCCCGTAGCCGGGCACGAGCTCGTCTTCGTCGATGACGGCAGCCGCGACACCACTTTCGACGAGGTCGCCGCGCTGGCGGTCATCGACCCGGCCATCCGCGCGATCCGCTTCGCACGCAACTTCGGCAAGGAGGCCGCGATGGCCGCCGGGCTGCGCGCGGCGCGCGGCGACATCGTCGTGCTGATCGACGGCGACCTGCAGCATCCGCCCGAGTTGATCCCCGAGATGCTCGCCTGCTGGCAGAAGGGGGCGAAGATGGTCACGGCGGTGCGCCGTTCGCGCGAGACCGATCCCTGGCTGCGGCGCCAACTTTCGCGCGGCTTCTACGGTCTTTTCAAGCGCGTCTCGGAAGTCGCGCTGGAAGAAGGTGGCGGCGATTTCCGCCTCTTCGACCGTGCGGTCGTCGACGCGATCAACAGCCTGCCCGAGCGCACCCGCTTCATGAAAGGCATCACCAGCTGGGTCGGCTTCCGCCAGGAAACGATCGACTTCGAACCCGCCGAGCGGGCCGCGGGCGCTTCCGCATGGTCGCTGCTGCGCCTGCTGCGCTACGCGATCGACGGCCTGTCGGCCTTCAGCACGCTGCCGCTGCGCGTCTGGTCGATGATCGGCATGGTCATCTCCGGGCTGTCCGTGCTGTATGGCGGCTGGCTGGTTGTGCGCACCGCGATCTTCGGCATCGACGTCCCCGGCTACGCCTCGATCATCGTCTCCGTGCTGTTCCTGTCGGGCATCCAGCTGATCAGCCTGGGCGTGCTCGGCGAGTACGTCGGACGCATCTTCACCGAGGTCAAGCAGCGGCCGCTGTACCTGGTCTCCGAACGCATCGGATTCGACGAGGTCGCCAAGTGAACGCCCCCGCCCTCACGCCGGATGTGCCGGTTTCGTCCGCCGGCCTGCTGTCGCCGCAGCTCGCCTTCCGCCTCGCGCTGCTCGTATTCGCCGTTCTCGGCGCCTACGTGCTGTTCGCGTTCGACCAGCACGGCATCAGCAACGACGAGGAGGTGCAGCACGTCTACGGCCGCCTCCTGCTCAACTTCTATGCCTCGGGTTTCGCCGACCGCAGCGCCTTCGCGTACAAGAACCTCTACCTGTACGGCGGCCTCTTCGACCTGATCGCGGCGTCGCTCGAGCGCATCGTGCCGATGAACGTGTGGGATCTGCGCCACCTGCTGTCGGCGGGCTTCGGCCTGCTGGGCCTCGCCGGCACCTGGCTGCTCGCGCGCCTGCTCAGGGGTGAGGCTGCCGGGCTGGTCGCGCTCCTGCTGCTGGCGCTCACCGGCGCGTGGTCCGGCGCGATGTTCACGCACACCAAGGACGTGCCCTTCGCGGCGACGATGGTGTGGGCGCTGTACTTCACCACGCGCTTCACGATGCGCCTGCCGGCGGTGAAGGCGGGGGATCTCGCCGGGCTCGGCGTCGCGATCGGTTGCGCCTTCGGTCTGCGCGTCGGCGCCGTGTTCGCGGTGTTCTACCTCGGCGTCGCGGTGCTTGCGGCGTCGTGGCTGCATGGGCACGACCTGCGCGGGCGGATCGCCGTGTTGCGCCGCGCCGTGCTCGCACTGCTGCCCGCGGCAGCGCTCGCCTTCGCGCTCCTGGGCCTGTTCTGGCCGTGGGCGGTGCAGTCGGGCGGCAACCTCGTGCAGGCGATGACGACCTTCTCGCATTTCTCCTTCGAGTTGTACACCATCCTCGATGGCGCGGTGATGAAGAACGGTGACGTGCCGGGCCGCTACCTTGCCACTTACCTGCTGGTGCGCCTGCCGGAACTGTTCCTGCTCGGAGTCGCGCTTGCCGTGCTGGGCGGAGTGCGCCAGCTGCCGGGCCTGTTCGCCTCGTCCGCGGCGCGCCTGCAGGCGCTGCGCTGGCTGCCGGTGGCGCTGGCTGCCGGCTTCCCGCTCGTCTACACACTGCTCGCCGCGCCGCCGCTCTACAACGGCATCCGGCACTTCACCTTCCTGCTGCCGCCGCTGGCGGTGCTTGGCGGCGCAGGGCTCGTCGCGACGGCCACGCGCCTCGCGCCGCGGCCCGCACTGCACCTGGTTGCGGTCGGGGCCTGCGTGCTGCTGGCGGTCGCCCATCTGGCCACGCTCGTGCGCCTGCATCCTTACGAGTATGTTGCCTACAACGGCTTCATCGGCGGGCTGCGCGGTGCCGACGACCGGTGGGAACTGGACTACTGGGGCGACTCGCTGCGCGAGGCGGCGGGCGTTCTCGACGCGTACGTTGCGGCCGAAGGCGGCACTCGGCGCACCTGGGCCGTCGCCGTGTGTGCCGAGCCGATACAGGGCTCGGCCTGGCTGGCGCCCGGGCTGGAGGTAACCAGCGACTGGCGCACGGCCGATTTCTTCCTTTCGCCGACGCAGATGAATTGCGACGAGGTCGAGAAGGGCGACATCGTCGCCGAGGTCTCACGCGAGGGGGTGGCGCTCGCCGTCGTGCGCGACCGCCGCATGCTCAGGGGCGCCGACCGCGCGCCTCGCCCCACGCCATGAGCGGAGCCGCCCGACCGTCGGGCCACCTTGGGCGCTTCCTGCGTTTCGCGGCCGTCGGTGCGGTCGGCACCATTGCCCACTACACGCTGCTCCTCGCGCTGGTCGAAGGCGTCGGCGTCGACCCGGTTGCCGGCTCGGTCGCCGGCTTCCTGCTCGGTGCGCTCGTGAATTACACGATGAACCGCACGCTCGTGTTCCGCTCCGACCGCGCCCACGTCGAGGCGCTGCCGCGCTTCCTCGCGATCGCCGGCATGGGACTGTGCTGGAACGCGCTGCTGATGTATCTCTTCGTCGATCTTGCAGGCGTGCATTACCTTCTCGCGCAGGTCGTCACGACAGGGATCCTGCTTGGTTGGCATTACCTCGGCAACGCGCTGTGGACCTTTCGCAAGCACCCCGCAGGCACGCGCACCGGGCAGTAAAATCGCCGTCTCGCAATAACCCGTCGCCGGCGCCTTGAACGCGCTCGCTCACACCCCAGATACCGTGCCGCACCTCGAACCCCGGATCGTCCACGTCGACGACTACATCATCGTCGCCGAGAAGCCTGCCGGCCTGCTGTCCGTGCCCGGGCGCGGCGAACACAAGCAGGACTGCCTGATCGCCCGCATCCAGCGCGCCTACCCGGACGCCCGCATCGTCCATCGCCTCGACTTCGACACCTCGGGGCTGATCGTCCTCGCCCGCGGCGCGGAGATGCATCGCCGCCTGAGCATGGCGTTCGAGAAGCGCCAGGTCGACAAGCGCTACGTCGCGCTCGTGCATGGTCATGTGCTGTCGCAGGGCGGCGAAGTCGACCTGCCGCTGATCGTCGACTGGCCGAACCGTCCGCGCCAGATGGTGGATCCGGTGAACGGCCGGCGCGCGCTGACGAATTACCGCGTCGTCGAGCGCAGCGGCACCGGTGGGGAGGCGGTCTCGCGCGTCGAACTCGAACCGGTCACCGGGCGATCGCACCAACTGCGCGTGCATATGATGACGATCGGTCACGCGATCCTCGGCGACACGCTCTACGCCCCGCCTCAAAGCGCCGAACGGCACCCTCGGCTGCACCTGCATGCGGCGATGCTCGCCTTCGCGCATCCCGAGACCGGGCGCCCGATGAAGTTCGTGAGCCCCGTACCGTTCTGAGACTGCCGGAAATGGAAAGGCCCGGCGAACCGGGCCTTTCGCGGCGTGCGGGGGGAGCGTTTAGACGTTGAACAGGAAGTTCATCACGTCGCCGTCCTTGACCACGTATTCCTTGCCTTCGGCGCGCATCTTGCCCGCTTCCTTCGCGCCGGCTTCGCCCTTGTACGCGATGAAGTCCTCGTAGGCGATCGTCTGCGCGCGGATGAAGCCGCGTTCGAAGTCGGTGTGGATGACGCCCGCCGCCTGCGGTGCGGTGTCGCCGACGTGGATCGTCCAGGCGCGCACTTCCTTCACGCCCGCGGTGAAGTAGGTCTGCAGGCCCAGCAGCGTGTAGCCGGCGCGGATCAGGCGGTCGAGGCCCGGTTCCTCGAGGCCCATCGACTCGAGGAAGTCCTTCTTGTCGGCGTCGTCGAGGTCGGCGATCTCGGCTTCGATCGCGGCACACAGCGCGACGACTTCGGCCCCTTCGGCCTTGGCGTGGGCGCGCACCGCGTCCAGGTGCGGGTTGTTCTCGAAGCCGTCCTCGGCGACGTTCGCGGCGTACAGCACGGGCTTCGCGGTGATCAGGCAGAAGGGCTTGAGGCTCGCCCATTCTTCCTTGCTGAGGTCGAGCGCGCGCACCGCCTTGGCTTCGTTGAGCTGGGCGAGGCACTTCTCGAGCACCGCGACGAGGATCTTCGCTTCCTTGTCGCCCGCCGCGGCGGGGCGCTTGTAGCGGTTCACGGCCTTCTCGACGGTCGCCATGTCGGCGAGCGCGAGCTCGGTATCGATGACTTCGATGTCGCGGATCGGATCGACGGTGCCGGAGACGTGCACGACGTTGTCGTCGGCGAAGCAGCGCACGACGTGCACGATCGCGTCGGTCTCGCGGATGTTGGCGAGGAACTGGTTGCCCAGGCCTTCTCCCTTGGACGCGCCGGCGACGAGCCCGGCGATGTCGACGAACTCGACGATCGCGGGCTGCACCTTCTGCGGCTTGACGATCTCGGACAGCGCCGTGAGGCGCGGATCGGGCACCTCGACGATGCCGACGTTGGGCTCGATCGTGCAGAAGGGGTAGTTGGCCGCTTCGATGCCGGCCTTCGTGAGGGCGTTGAAGAGAGTCGACTTGCCGACGTTGGGCAGGCCGACGATTCCGCATTTGAGGCTCATGAGCGCGATTCGTCCTAGGGTTTCGCCGGCTTCGGCGCGGCCGGGCGGGCGTTGATTCGGGTGCTGGCGGTGTTCCACTCGCCGCGGGCGATCAGCGGCCAGGCCGCGAGCGCGCGTTCCATGGCTTCGTCGATCAGGGTCTGTTCCTCGCGGCGCGCGGCCTTCAGCACGAAATTCACGACCTCGTTGCGGTCGCCCGGATGGCCGATGCCGATGCGCAGGCGCCAGTAGTCGTTGGTGCCGAGATGCGCCGAGGTGTCCTTGAGGCCGTTGTGGCCGCCGAGGCCGCCGCCGAACTTCAGGCGCAGCTGGCCGGGCGGGATGTCGAGTTCGTCGTGCACGACGAGGATCTCGGCCGGGGGAATGCGGTAGAAGCGCGCGAGGGCGCCGATGGCCTGGCCCGAGCGGTTCATGAAGGTCTGCGGCATCAGCAGCCAGATGCCGGCGTCGCGCGCGTTGGCGACCAGACCGTGGAAGCGGGATTCGTGGTTGAAGCGTACGCCGAGCGCGTCGGCGAGGCGCTCACAAAACCAAAACCCGGCGTTGTGCCGGGTCTCGATGTATTCGGCGCCGGGATTGCCGAGGCCGACGACGAGACGCGGAGTTGCGGCGCTCATCGTATCGGTTCCTGCATCATCCCGGCGCTGCGACCCGAGGCGTCAGCCTCAGGCGGCGGCTTCGCCTTCGGCGCTTTCTTCTTCAGCGGCAGCGCCCTTGACGGTGACGGCAGTCGCGACGACCGGGTCGCCTTCGCCGTGTGCAACCAGCTCGACGCCGGCCGGCAGCGCGAGCTGCGACACGTGGATCGATTCACCGGCCCCGAGGCCCGACAGATCGACCTGGATGAACTCCGGCAGGTTGCCCGGCAGGCACTGCACATCGACTTCGGTGATGGTGTGCGAGATCAGGCAGCCGCCGAGCTTGACGGCCGGGCTGGCGTCGCCGTTGGCGAAGTGCAGCGGCACCTTCAGGTGGATCTTCTGGCTCGCGTCGACGCGCTGGAAGTCCATGTGCAGGACTTGCTGGCGGAACGGGTGCCACTGGGTGTCGCGCAGCAGGACGGGCTGCTTGACGCCGTCAAGGTCGATCGACAGGATCGACGCATGGAAGGCTTCCTTGCGCAGCAGGTGATAAAGCTCGTTGTGGTCCAGCGCGATGGTCTGGGCGTCGCCCGAGCCGTAGATGATGCCCGGGATCTGGCCGGCGCGACGCAGGCGGCGGCTCGCACCCGTGCCCTGTTCCACGCGCTTGGTGGCCTTGAACTGGATTTGCATTGTGATACTCCTGGGTTGTAACGATCCGTCCGCGACCAGACGGATGGGTTGAGTCCCCGCAAGCGCGGGGACGAATTTCATTCCATGAACAGCGAGCTGACCGATTCCTCGTTGCTGATGCGCAGCATCGTGTCGGCGAGCAGCGAGGCGACCGAGACCTGGCGGATGCGCGGGCTGGCCCGGGCGTCGTCGCGCAGCGGGATCGTGTCGGTGACGACCAGCT
Organism: Azoarcus sp. DN11; assembly: GCF_003628555.1. Classification (NCBI taxonomy): domain Bacteria; kingdom Pseudomonadati; phylum Pseudomonadota; class Betaproteobacteria; order Rhodocyclales; family Zoogloeaceae; genus Azoarcus; species Azoarcus sp. DN11. The sequence continues at coordinate 901,772 of NZ_CP021731.1, forward strand.
CGTCGAGGTCGGAATCGGAGATGCGCGAGATCGCGGCGCCCGACAGCACCGCGTGGGTGCAGTACGCGAGCACGCGGCGGGCACCGCGCTCCTTGAGCGCGGTGGCGGCCTTGCACAGCGTGCCGGCGGTGTCGACGATGTCGTCCATGATCACGCAGGTGCGGTCCTTGACCTCGCCGATGATGTTCATCACCTCGGAGACGTTGGCCTTCGGGCGGCGCTTGTCGATGATCGCGAGGTCGCATTCCATGCGCTTCGCGAAGGCGCGGGCGCGCACGACGCCGCCGACGTCGGGCGAGACGACCAGCAGGTCGTCGTAGTTCTGCTTGTCGAGGTCGGCGAGGAGGACCGGCGCGGCGTAGACGTTGTCGACCGGGATATCGAAGAAACCCTGGATCTGGTCGGCGTGCAGGTCCATCGTCAGCAGGCGCTGGACACCGACGGCCTGCAGCATGTTGGCGACGACCTTCGCGGTGATCGGCACGCGCGCCGAACGCGGGCGGCGGTCCTGGCGGGCGTAGCCGAAGTAGGGAATGGCGGCGGTGATGCGCCCGGCCGATGCGCGCTTGAGGGCATCGACGAGGACCACCAGCTCCATCAGGTTCTCGTTCGTCGGCGAGCAGGTCGGCTGGAGGATGAAGATATCCTTGCCGCGCACGTTCTCGAGCAGTTCGACGTTGACCTCGCCGTCGGAGAAGCGACCCACCGTGGCCGAACCGATGGAAATGCCCAGTCTGCGCACGACATCCGCCGCGAGCTTGGGGTTGGCGTTGCCGGTGAAGACCATCAGGCTGCCGTAGGCCATGTCCGAATCTCCGATGCCGCTAGAATGGCAGGGTAAAAACGACTCGGGCAGGCGCGAGGCCTGCCCGGGTAAGTTGGCTGGGGAGGAAGGATTCGAACCTTCGAATGCCGGAATCAAAATCCGGTGCCTTGACCAACTTGGCGACTCCCCAATGAAACCTTTTTCGCCTGCTCAATCGAGCCAGTCGCTCAGCGGATGTCTCGCCAGACTCCTCGCCTTCCATGCCCGCATCGGCGCTGGGCATTTTCCGACGATATCGCTTGCTTCCATCTCGCCGCCAACCTCGGCAAACACGCAGGCGCCTGACCCGGTCATCCGCGCGGGCGCGAACTGCGCCAGCCACTCGATTGCAGTACCGACCTCGGGATACAGATTGCATGCAACCGCTTGCAAATCGTTACGGGTGGCACTTGCTGCGAAGTCCGTAATTCTGATTGGTTCCGTATCGCGCGTCAACTCCTGCGCGCGGAATATTTCTGCGGTGGGCACCGTCACGGGTGGGGCGACGACGACATACCAGGCCGGCGGGAGGGGCAGTGCCTGCAGTTCCTCGCCCACACCCTCGGCAAAGGCGTCGCGCCCGAAGATGAAGAAGGGGACGTCGGCGCCGAGCCGCAGCCCGAGTTGCGCGAGCGCGGCGCGGCTCAGGCCGGTGCCCCACAGGCGGTTCAGTGCGATCAGCGTCGTGGCGGCGTCCGAGCTGCCGCCGCCCAGGCCGCCGCCCATCGGCAGGCACTTGTCGATCGAGATGTCGGCGCCGAGGCGGGTGCTGCTCGCCTGCTGCAGGAGCCGGCCGGCGCGCACGACGAGATCCTGCTCCTCGGGCACGCCGGTGACCGCCGTCGTGCGGCGCACGGCGCCGTCCTCGCGCAGCGCGAAGCTGAGGCTGTCGCCCCAGTCGAGCATGCGGAAGGCGGTCTGCAGCAGGTGGTAGCCGTCGGCGCGGCGGCCGACGACGTGCAGGAAGAGGTTGAGCTTGGCCGGTGCGGGGCAGTGTTCGAGGCGGGTCAGCGGTGGGGTGTCCATTGGTCGATGACGAGCCGGATGCGGGCCTGGCCCCACTCGGCGTCGATGCGACGCGGCGGGGCGTCGGCCGCGGGACCGGCGTATTCCATGTAGTCGATGATCCAGCCGGCGTCGGAAATGCGCGCCGGCCGGCCGGCTGCGTCGAGGCTCAGCACGCGCGCGCCGGGGCGTGGGGCGGCCTGCACCCAGTGCTGCAGGCCGTCGATCGGGGCGGGTACGCCGAGCAGGCGGGGCAGGATCGCGTCGGCGTTGTCGGCCCGTTCCGTGCGCCCGTCCGCGGTGAGCAGCATCGCCCCGTGCGGCGTGCGCACGAGCTGGCCGACGATCTGGCCGAGCGGGCTGTAGACGGTCCATTCGTCGCCGGTGGGCGAGTGCGACCAGGTCACGGCGCCATTCGCCGCACGCTCGCCGTCGCTCGCGGACAGCCGGCCTTCGAGTTCGAAGGCGCTGACCGCGGGGCGGTGCGCAGCCGTGAGGTTGCGCACCGCCTGGCTTGCGCAGCCGGCGAGGAGCAGCGCCGCGAGCGCCGCCGTGGCAGCCTGCCGGGCGGCCCGGGAGAGGGTGCGCCTCATTGGCCGCGCAGGCGCTTGACGACCGACTTCAGCGCATCGTTGTCGGGGTTGTTCTTCAGCGCCTCGTCCCAGACGCGCGACGCATCGGCCGGGCGCTTGAGGTTCCATAGGACTTCGCCGAGGTGGGCGGCGATCTCGGGATCCTGCCGCAGCCCGTAGGCCTTTTCGAGGTGGGCGAGGGCGCCGGTGGGGTCGTTGCGGCGGAAGCGCACCCAGCCCATGCTGTCGAGGATGAAGGGGTCGTCGGGCGTCAGTTCGAGCGCGCGCACGATCAGCGCCTCGGCTTCCTCGAGGCGCACGCCGCGATCGGCGAAGGAGTAGCCCAGCGCATTGTAGGCGTGTGCGAACTCGGGGCGCAGCGCGATCAGCTTGCGCAGCCGCCCTTCCATGACTTCGAGCTTGCCGAGGCTTTCGGCGAGCATCGACGATTCGTACAGCAGGTCGGTGTCGTCCTCGTTCTTGCTCAGGGCACCGTCGACCAGTTCGAACGCCTCGGCCTCCTTGCCCGCGGTGCGCAGGATCTGGGCTTCGGCCAGCAGCAGGCGCTTGCGGTCGGCCTCGTCGGCGGTCCTGACGCGGTGCAGGTGTTCGCGTGCCTCCGCCACGTTGCCGTCGCGCGCGAGGATCGATGCGATGCGCAACTGGGCGTCGAGATATTGCGGTCCCGGTTCGACCGCGCGGTACCAGCGCAGGGCCGTGGCGCTGTCCTTGCGCCGTTCGGCGACCTGGCCGAGGTTGAAGCGGATGCTGTCTTCGTCGGGGTGGCCGGCATTCAGCGCGTGTTCGAGCTGTGTCGCGGCGGTGTCGTAGTCTTCGAGCTGGGCCGACAGCAGGCCGACCGCGTACATCAGCTCGCGGTCGTCCGGAGCGCTGTCGAGAAGCTGGCGGAACTCCTGGCGCGCGGCCTCGAACTGCCGGGTGGACACCAGCGCGCGAGCGTGCGCGAGGCGGGCATTCCGGCTGTCGGGGTGGCGTTGCAGGTAATCCGTGACGATCCGCATCGCTTCCTGCATGGCACCGGACTGCGAGAGCAGCTGCGCCTTGAACAGGACGGCGGGTTCCCAGTCCGGGCGCATGCGCAGCGCGGTGTCGATCGATGCGACCGATTCCATCGCGTCGCCGGCGGCAATGGCGGCCTGGGCGCGCGCGAAGTAGGCTTCCGGGTGGCCCGTGTAGGGGTCCGTCAGGCGCATGATGATGCCCTTGACGGCTTCCTTGTCCTGCACGCGGGAAAACGCGCGGTTCAGTCCCATCAGGTGGTTGTCGATGTTTTCCGGCGACTCGGCGAGCAGGCGCGCCAACTGGGCCTGCACCTGTTCGAGCTGACCGTCGCCGCCGGCGAGGAGCCCGGCGAGGATGCGGCGCGCTTCGTCGGACGACGGATCGGCTTCGGACCAGATCCGCGCCGCGTCGATCGCGGCCGGCATGTTGCGCGCGTACAGCGCGACTTCCATCGCCCGGCGCGCGATGCGCGGGTCGCGCGTGCGCTGCGCGAGGTCGGCGTAGGCCTGGACGGCGACGCCGATCTCACCGCGGGCGCCGGCGATTTCGGCCAGCAGGAAGGTGTACAGGGTGCGTGGCGTGAGTTCCTGCGCCGGCAGTGACGCGGTTGCGGGCTCCTCCGGGGAGGGGGTTGCTTGTGCAGAGATCGGGAAGGCGAGTGCGACGGCCAGTCCCAGACCGGAGGTGAACAAGGAGAGGAGGCGATTCATTGGCTTGGCCCAGAGGGAATTGCACGAACTTCAAACCGGCCCTGCGGTCGTGTCTGACGTATGCTGTTGCCGCGGTGCGTCGGTAGTCGTCTTTTAGAAGGCCCGGATGCGGATGCGTTCGCCGGATGTTATGCAGTTTCCTCGTCCGCGGGCAAGGGCGTTGGTCGCGCGCCCCGGTATCCGGCCCTGTCCCCATTCCTTTCGAGTGTCGTGAATGCCTGAATTGCCTGAAGTGGAAACGACCTGCCGCGGCATCCGCCCGGCGATCGATGGCCGGATCATGACCGGCGTGCGCGTGCGTAACGGGCGCTTGCGCGTGCCGGTGCCCGCCGACCTTGGCGAGCGCGTGACGGGGGCCCCGCTGCAGGCCGTGAGGCGGCGGGCGAAATACCTGCTGCTCGATTTTCCCGCCGGCAGCGTGATCGTGCATCTGGGCATGTCGGGGAGCCTGCGCGTGGTCGCGGCCGACCAGCCGCCGGGGGCGCATGACCACGTCGACCTGCTGTTCGGCGACTGCGCGCTGCGCCTGCGCGATCCGCGGCGCTTCGGGCTGATCGTGTGGCAGCCGGGGGATGCGCTCGCCCACCCCCTGCTCGCGCGCCTCGGCATCGAGCCGCTCGGTGACGAATTCACCGGCCCGTGGCTGCATCGCGCGTTCCAGGGCGTGCGGGCGCCGATCAAGCAGGCGCTGATGGACGGGCATCGCCTCGTCGGCGTCGGCAACATCTATGCGTCCGAGAGCCTGTTCCGCGCGCGTATCCACCCGCTCGCGCCGGCCGGCAGCGTCGGCCCGCGGCGCCTCGCGCGCCTGGTCGCGGCCGTGCGCGAAACGCTGCTGGCGGCGATCGCCGCGGGCGGCAGCACGCTGCGCGACTTCGTCGGCGGCGACGGCAGGAAGGGCTACTTCCAGCAGGACTACTACGTCTACGGCCGCGAAGGGTTGCCGTGCCGCGTGTGCGCAAGCCCGGTGCAGCGCGTGGTGTGCGGCCAGCGGTCCACCTTCTTCTGCCCGCGCTGCCAGCGCATGTAATCGGGGCACGGCGGCGCCGAATGCGCGTCCGCCCGCGTTCGTCGGCGCCGGTATGCCGTCGGTCGAGCAGGCGTTTTCACGCATTGGAGGGCGCCGGATTCGGCGCTATGCTGACGCGATGTAAAAACTGTGCGCGGCGGCTTCTCCCGGGCCCGCGCGAGCGAGACTTTCATGACCCTCGTGGATCAATTCTCCGCCTACAGCCGGTGGCGCGCCGACGCCGCCACCGCCGTGGGGCGCCTGCGCCAGTGGCTGTCGCGCAACGAACTCGGCGATGTGCAGGGCGACCTGCGGCTGCAGTACGTGCTGGACCGCCTGCGCGACGACAAGCTCACGGTCGCTTTCGTGGCGGAATTTTCGCGCGGCAAGTCGGAGCTGATCAACGCGATCTTCTTCTCGGGGCACGGCGACCGCGTGCTGCCGTCGAGCGCGGGGCGCACGACGATGTGCCCGACCGAACTGCAATGGACGCCCGGTGCGCGCGCCGAGATCCGCATGCTGCCGATCCGCACGCGCGCGACGCACGCGAGCGTGAGCGAACTCAAGCAGTTCCCGGATGAGTGGATGGTGCTGCGGCTCGACGCGGAGTCGCTCACGGACCTGCAGCAGGCCTTCGCGCGCGTCGGCGAAACCGAGCGGGTCACGGCCGAGATGGCGTCGCGCCTCGGGTTCGACATCGACGAGAGCGGCGAGAAGGGGCTGAAGCCGGGCGCCGACGGCACGGTCGAGATCCCGAGCTGGCGTCACGCGGTGATCCAGTTTCCGCATCCGCTGCTCGAGCAGGGGTTGGTCGTGCTCGACACGCCGGGCCTCAACGCGATCGGCGCCGAGCCGGAGCTGACGTTGTCGCTGCTGCCCAATGCCCACGCGGTGCTCTTCGTGCTGGCGGCCGACACCGGCGTCACGCAGAGCGACATGGCGGTGTGGCGCGAGTACGTGCAGGGCGGGCAGCGGCGCAGGGGCCGTCTCGTCGTGCTCAACAAGATCGACGGGTTGTGGGACGGACTGCGCGATGGGGCGCAGATCGATGCCGAGATCGCGCGCCAGGTGCGTTCGGTCGCGGAAACGCTGGAGGTTCCCGAGGCGGCGGTGTTCCCGGTGTCGGCGCAGAAGGGGCTGGTGGGGCGGATTTCGGGGGACGCGGAGCTCGTCGCGCGCAGCCGCCTCGACGAGCTGGAGCGGGCGCTGGCCGAGGATCTGCTGCCGACCAAGCAGGAGATCGTGCGCGACAGCACGCTCACCGAGGTCGACGATCTGGCCCGGCAGACCGGCACGCTGCTGGCGGCGCGGCTGTCGGGGCTGCGCGAGCAGCTGCAGGAGCTGACGGACCTGCGCGGCAAGAACCAGAGCGTCATCGAGTACATGATGCGCAAGATCCGCAGCGAGAAGACCGAATTCGAGCAGGGGCTGCAGAAGTATTATGCGGTGCGCAGCGTGTTCTCGACGCTGACGAACAACCTGCTCGCGCATCTGGGCATGGACGCGCTGCGTGACGAGACGCGGCGCACGCGCGAGGCGATGATGGAGTCGACCTTCACGAAGGGCTTGCGCCAGGCGATGGAGCGCTTCTTCCTTTCGCTGCGCGGCAACCTGGCGCGCTCGTCGGACGAGATCTCGGAGATCACGCGCATGCTCGACAGCATGTACAAGCGCTTCAGCGTCGAGCACGGGCTCAAGCTCGCCACCCCCGAGTCGTTTTCGACGCTGCGCTACGAGCGCGAGCTCGACCGCCTGGAGTCGGCCTTCAACCGCCAGATCAATTCCGCGCTGACGCTGGTGACGACCGAGAAGCACACGCTGACGCAGAAGTTCTTCGAGACCGTGGCGGTCGAGGCGCGGCGGACCTTCGAGGGTGCCAACCGCGACGTCGAGCAGTGGCTGCGTGCGGTGATGTCGCCGCTGGAGACGCAGGTGCGCGAATATCAGCTGCAGCTGAAGCGCCGCCTGGAAAGCGTCAAGCGCATCCACCAGGCGACCGACACGCTGGAGGAGCGCGTCGCGGAGCTGGAGCAGGCCGAGGCGGCGATGCTGCGGCAGCTGGGGGAGCTGAAGGACATCACCGAAGGCATCCGTTCGGCGCTGGGGGGGGCGGCCGAAGCGGCAGGCGCACCCGCTGCCGTGCCCGAGGGGTGCGCGGCCTGAGGGGACTGCGCGGCGCATCGCCTGCCGGCGTGAACGAAAAAGCGGACCCTTGCGGTCCGCTTTTTCGTGAATCCTCCGGCGCCGGCCGGGGTGTTCAGGCCTTCGCGGCGGTCAGGCGAACGAACTTCTGCATCAGCTGTTCCTTGGTTTCGACGACATCCGGGTTCATCGGGATACAGTCGACCGGGCACACCTGCTGGCACTGCGGTTCGTCGAAATGGCCGACGCACTCGGTGCACTTGTTCGGGTCGATCTGATAGATCTCGTCACCCTGGGAGATCGCGCCATTGGGACATTCCGGCTCGCACACATCGCAATTGATGCATTCGTCCGTAATCATCAGTGCCATCTTTCAATTCCTCGTTTTCACTTCACAGAAACTTTCTGCAGCAACCGCTGGTAGACCGCGGGCTGCACAAACTTGCTCACATCGCCGCCGAAACGGGCGATTTCGCGCACCATCGTGGCCGAGATGAACATGTACTCCTCCGCCGGCGTCAGGAACACTGTTTCGACGTCGGGAAAGAGCTTGCGGTTCATTCCGGCCATCTGGAATTCGTACTCGAAGTCCGACACGGCCCGCAGGCCGCGCAGGATCAGGCGCGCATTCTGGGCGCGCAGGAAATCCATCAGCAGGCCGTCGAAGCCGATGACGGTCACGTTGCCGAACGGTGCCACGATGTCGCGGGCGATTTCCACGCGCTCGGCCAGCGTGAAGATCGGACCCTTGCCGCGGCTCTCGGCGACGGCGACGACCACCCTGTTGAACAGCAGCGACGCGCGCCGCACGAGGTCCTCGTGCCCGCGTGTGAACGGGTCGAAGGTCCCCGGATAGATCGCCACCTCTTCCTTCATTCCTGCCTCCCATGCAGAAGATGAAAATGCACCTGGCCGGCGCGGCCGGCCTTGACCGTGCTCAATCCTGCCAGTTCTGCCACTGCTGTTTCAGATTCGGCGTAAATCCAGCCGTCCGGCTTCAGTACCCGGCCGAGCCAGGGCTCCAGCCGCTCGATCCAGCCCTTGTTGTAGGGCGGGTCGAGGAACACCACGTCGAACCTGTCGGAGGTGGTTCGCGCGAATTCTAGCGCATCGCCGCGCACGAGCTCCACCCGCGATGCTTGCAGGCTCTCCGCGGCCCGGCGCAGCGCCGCGAAGGCACGGGGGTCCGACTCGACGATCACGACGCGCTCCGCGCCGCGCGAGGCGGCTTCGAAGCCGATGATGCCGGAGCCGCCGAAGAGGTCGAGGCAGCTCAGGCCGTCGAGATCCTGCCCGAGCCAGTTGAAGAGCGTCTCGCGCACGCGGTCGGGCGTCGGGCGCAGGCCGGGGACGCTCGCCACGTCGATCAGGCGCGAGCGCCACTCGCCGCCGACGATGCGGACCCGGCTCAATTCCCGCGGCCCGCCTTCTTCGCGCCGCCGCCGTTAGCCGCCGTGTCGCCGTCGCCGCCGGCGACCACGGTGACGAGGTTGGCGGGCTTCACGCGGCGCGCGAAGGCGTCACGCACGGATTCGACCGTGACCGCGGCGACCTTCTTCGGGTAGGTCTCGAGCCAGTCGAGCGGCAGCTGGTAGAACGCGATCATGCCGACGTAGTCGAGGATCTTGCGGTTGGAGTCGAGGCGCAGGCCGAATCCGTTGACGAGGTTGTCGCGCGCGGCCTTCAGTTCGGCCGGGGTCGGCCCTTTGGCGATGAAGTCCTCCAGCACGTCGGTGGCCACCTTCAGCGCGTCGTCGGCCTGGTTGCCGCGCGTCTGCAGGCCGATCTCGAACGGGCCGGCGACGCGCAGCGGCATGAAGTAGCTCGACACGCTGTAGGCGAAGCCGCGCTTCTCGCGCACTTCCTTCATCAGGCGCGACACGAAGCCGCCGCCGCCGAGCACGTAGTTGCCGACGAGCAGCGGGAAGTAGTCGGGGTCGTCGCGGCTCATGCCGGGCATGCCCATCAGGATGTGGGCCTGCGCCGACGGGTGGGCGATGTGCTCGGTGCCGCGCGCGGGTAGTTGCGGCGCGGCGATCGGGGCCGGTGCCGCGCCCGTGGGGAGGCCCTCGGTGAGCTGGCGCGCGATCGCGTCGGCCTCGTCGCGGCTCACGTCGCCGACGATGGTCACGGCCGCGCTGCCGGCCGTGTAGTGCGTGCGGTGGAAGGCCTGCAGCTGTTCGCGCGTGATCGACTGCAGCGACTCGACGGTCGTGGAGCGGCCGTAGGGGTGGTTGCCGTAGATCATCGCCATGAAGCGGCGCGACGCGAGGGTGTCGGGCTGGGTGAGCGATTCCTTCAGGCCGGCGATGGCGCGGGCGCGCTCGCGTTCGAGGACGTCGGCGGGGAAGGTCGGCTTCGCGAGCAGGCGGGCTGCCAGCGCGATCGCGGCGTCGCGCTCGGTCGCGCTCGACAGGGTGCGCACCGACAGCGTCGCCATGTCGGTATCTGCACCGCCGCCGATGCGAGCGCCGGTGTCGGCGATGCGCTCGGCGATCTGCTGTTCGTCGAGGCCCTCGGTGCCGGCGTCGAGCAGGCCGCGCGTGAGGCCCGCGATGCCGCTGCCGCCTTCCGGCTCATAGGCGCTGCCGGCGGGGAAGGAGACCTGGATGTCGACGAGCGGCAGGGCGTGGCTCTCGACGAAATACACGCGCGCGCCGGTCGCGGCATCCCAGTGCTTGATGTCGGGGCCGACCGCCGCGGCCGGAAGGCTCGCGAGCGGAATCATCGCGGCGGCGAGGGCGAGCAGGGCCCGGAAGGGGCGGAAGTCGGGGCGGAGGATGCGCAATGCGGTCATGGGCTTCGTCTGCATGTCAGTGCTTCGCTCCGTGGGTGGCTGCGCGCGGCTTCGCGTCGGCGGGCAGCGGCAGCGGATCGAGGCGGGCGCGGGTGAGGTTGTTGTCGGTGAAGTACTTGCGGGCGACGGCCTGCACGTCCTCGGCAGTGACCTTGCGGATGCCTTCGAGGAGCTTGTCCTCGTCGCGCCAGGACAGGCCGCTGGATTCGAGGAAGCCGATCTCCATCGCCTGCCCCATCAGCGAGTCGCGCTTGTACACCTGGCCGGCGACGGTCTGCGTCTTGACCCGGCGCAGTTCGTCCTCGGCGACGCCTTCCTTCTGGATGCGTTCGATCTCGGCGCGCAGCGCGGCCTCGACGTCGGCGACGGTCTTGCCGGCGGCAGGCGAGCCGTCGAGGATGAAGAGCTGCGGACCGCGGCCGGTGCCGTCGTAGCCGGCGCTGGCCGACACGGCGACCTTGCTCTCGCGCACCAGACGGCGCGGCAGGCGGGCGCCTTCGTAGCCGTCGAGGATCGCCGCGAGCACCTTCAGCGCGTGCACGTCGCGGTCGTCGTTGGGGTCGTGCAGCGTCGGCGCGCGCCAGGCGAGCGCGATGTAGGGCAGCTCTGCCGGCGCCTTGACGACGGTTTCGCGCGGCCCGAGCTGTTCGGGTTCCGGGGTGATGCGCCGCACGGGCAACGCGTGCGATTTGATCGGGCCGTAGTACTTGCGCGCCATCTCGAACACGGCCTTGTGATCGACGTCGCCGACGACGACCAGGCGCGCGTTGCTCGGCGTGTACCAGGTCCGGTGCCACTTGCGCGCGTCTTCCGAGGTCATCGTGTCGAGATCGGTCATCCAGCCGATGACCGGGCGGCCGTAGGGGCTGGCCTGGAAGGCGGTGGCCATGAGCTGCTCGCTGACCAGCGAGCGCGGCTGGTCGTCGGTGCGCAGGCGGCGCTCTTCCTTCACGACCGCGAGTTCCGGCTTGAAGTTGGCGTCGGTGATCTTGAGGTTGCTCATGCGGTCGGCTTCGAGCTGCATCACGTCGGCGAGGCGCGCCGACGGGATCTGCTGGAAGTAGGCCGTGTAATCCTGCGACGTGAAGGCGTTGTCGCGGCCGCCGATCGCGGCGACGCGCTTGTTGAATTCGCCCGGGCCGACCTTGTCGGTGCCCTTGAACATCATGTGCTCGAGCATGTGGGCGATGCCGGACACGCCCGCGGGCTCGTCCATCGAGCCGACGCCGTACCACACCATGTGGACGACGGACGGGGCGCGGCGGTCTTCCTTGACGATGATCTTCATGCCGTTCGCAAGCGTGGTCTCGAACGGATTGGCATACAGCGGGCCGGCCGCGACGGTGAGTGCGGCGGCCAGCAGTGCGGCGCGTGGAAAGGTCTGGCGAAACATGGACATGTCCTGCATCTGGTAGAATTCTCGGCTCACGTCGCCCGTGGATGGGGCGTCCGAATCGACGCGAAGCCGCATCTTAGCGTTATTGGCAGTTCGGCGTCCGCCGAAGTTAGAACCTCACCAGAGACCCGAGTGAGCATGTTTGGTTTCCTGAAGAAATCCCCCAAGCCCGAGCCGGCGGTGCAGCCGCAGGCCGAGGTCGTGCCGTCCGCGACGCCGGACGTGCCCGTAGCAACCCCCGCGCCGACCCCTGCACCGGCCGCCGAGCCGGTGGTGAAGCGGTCCTGGACCGAGCGCCTGAAGGCGGGCCTGTCGCGCACGCGACAGCAGATCGGCGGCGGGCTGGCGAGCCTGTTCGGTCGGCGCAAGATCGACGAGGACCTGCTCGAGGAGCTGGAGGCGACGCTGCTGATGGCCGATTGCGGCGTGGAAGCGACGCAGCACCTGCTGGACGCGCTGCGCAAGCGCTGGAAGCGCGACAAGCTCGAGACCGCCGACCAGCTGCAGAGCGCACTCGCGGAAGAGCTGCTGGCGGTGCTGCAGCCGCTCGAGCAGCCGCTCGACGTGTCCGGGCATTCGCCCTACATCATCATGATCGCGGGCGTGAACGGCTCCGGCAAGACGACCTCGATCGGCAAGCTCGCGAAGTATTTCCAGTCGCAGGGCAGGAGCGTGCTGCTCGCGGCCGGCGACACCTTCCGCGCGGCGGCGCGCGAGCAGCTCATGACCTGGGGCGAGCGCAACAACGTCACGGTGATCGCGCAGGACGGCGGCGACTCGGCGGCGGTGATCTTCGATGCGATCAATGCGGCCAAGGCGCGGCGCATCGACGTCGTGCTCGCGGATACCGCGGGGCGCCTGCCGACGCAGCTCCACCTGATGGAAGAGATCGCCAAGGTGCGCCGCGTGATTGCGAAGGCCGAGCCGTCCGGGCCGCACGAGGTGCTGCTGGTGCTGGACGCGAACATCGGCCAGAACGCGCTCGCGCAGGTGAAGGCGTTCGATGCGTCGATCGGTGTCACGGGGCTGGTCGTCACGAAGCTCGACGGCACCGCGAAGGGCGGCGTCGTCGCGGCGATCGCGCGCCAGTATCCGCGCCCGCTGCGCTTCATCGGCGTCGGCGAGGGCATCGACGACCTGCAGCCCTTCAACGCGCGCGAGTTCGTCGAGGCGCTGTTCGAACCCGTCGCAGGAGCCGGCGGCGCGGCATGATCGCCTTCAACGAAGTCGTCAAGCGTTACCCCGGCGGCTACACCGCGCTGGCGGGCGTCAGTTTCGAGATCCGCCACGGCGAGCTGGCGGTGCTGTCGGGCCACTCGGGGGCGGGCAAGAGCACGCTGCTGAAGCTGATCGCCGCGATCGAGCGGCCGACCTCGGGCAGCGTGAGCATCAACGGGCAGGACGTCTCGGCGCTGCGCCCGCGTGCGATTCCCTACCTGCGGCGCAACCTCGGCCTCGTGCTGCAGGAGCACCGGCTGCTGTACGACCGCAGCGTGTACGACAACGTGATGCTGCCGCTGGTGATCACCGGACATCCGGCGCGCGACGCGGTGAAGCGCGTCGCGGCGGCGCTCGAGCGCGTCGGGCTGGCGGGGCGCGAGCGCGAGATGCCGGCGGGCCTGTCGGGCGGCGAGCAGCAGCGCGTCGCGATCGCACGCGCGATCGTGAATCGCCCGACCATCCTGATCGCCGACGAGCCGACCGCGCACCTCGACACCGCCTACGCGAACGAGATCGCGAACCTCTTCAAGTCATTCAACGCCGCGGGAGTCACCGTGCTGGTGTCGACGCACGACGAGCGCCTGTTCGCGCAGCACAACCCGCGCCGCCTGGTGCTCAGCAAGGGGCTGCTGCAGGGGGCGGGCGCATGATGAACTGGTTCTACCTGCATGGCCGCGCGTTCATGCAGGCGCTGCGGCGCCTCGCCTCGCAGCCGCTCGGCACGCTGCTGTCGGCGCTGGTCGTGGGTATCGCGCTGTCGCTGCCGGCCGCGGGCTACCTGCTCATCGACAATGTCGCCTCGCTCGCGCGCGGCGTGTCGGGGACGCCGGAGATCAGCGTGTTCATGACGCAGGATGCGTCCGCGGAGGACATCGCCGCGGCCGAAAGGCGCTTGCGGGGGGATGTGCAGCTCGCGGGCTACCGCCACGTCACCAAGGACGAGGCCTTGCACCAGCTCGAAAAGAGCGGGCTGGGCGATGTGCTCGGCGGCCTCGCGGCCAATCCGCTGCCGGATGCCTTCATCGTCACGCCGCGCGGCGAGGATCCCGCGCTGTACGACAACCTGCACGCGCGTTTCGCCGCCTGGCCGGGCGTCGCGCACGTACAGCTCGACTCCGCGTGGGTGAAGCGCCTGCATGCGCTGCTGGGGCTGGGCCGTTCGGCGGTGCTGCTGCTCGCGGGCCTGCTGGGCTTCGCACTCGTGATCGTCACCTTCAACACGATCCGCCTGCAGATCCTCACGCAGCGCCACGAGATCGACGTGAGCCGGCTGCTGGGCGCGACCGATCCCTTCATCCGCCGTCCGTTCTACTGGTTCGGCAGCCTGCAGGGGCTGCTCGGCGGTTGCGTGGCGCTCGCGACCGTGTGGGCGACCGTGCAGGCGCTGGGCCGTCCGGTCGCGAGCCTTGCGGAAACCTACGGCGCGGTGTTCGCGCTGAGCGGCCCGGGCTTGCCCGAGAGCGCGGCGATCCTCGGCTTCGCGGCTTTCCTCGGCTGGCTCGGCAGCGCGATCTCGGTGCGCCGGCACCTGGCTGAACGTTTGCGCTGAACCGCTGGCGTGCCGGGGCCTGCCTCCCGGCGGGCAGGCGCTCGCGGCCTTCGGCTTCCCGTGCCGCAACGGGCTGCGGGGGCGGCGACGCAAACTCGCCCGCGTTGCGCGGGCTCAGACATGCGTCGCCTTCATCCCCCGCATCCCGTCGCGGTACGGCGCTCGCGGACAGCCCGCCGGGAGGCAGGCCCCGGCACGCTTCACGCCATCCGAATGCACCGCGGGGCTGCGGCCCGCTATAATTTCCGCCCCCAATGTTGGGGGTAAATCTTTCATCGGACTCGCCCATGAATGCGCCGGAACTGCGTTCGCCCATCGTCGGCAATCGCGTCGAACTGAACATCTTCACGACGCTGACCTGCAACCTGAAGTGCTCGTACTGCTCGATCGCGGTCGGCGACGTCGTCGGTTCGCAGGGCAAGGCCGAGTATTCGCTCGATACGCTGGATGCCTTCGTCGCGACGCATCTCGCCGACAAGGAGATCTATGTCACCTTCTACGGCGGCGAGCCGACGTTGAACATCCCCTTCATCGTCGGGCTGATGGAGCGCCACCCGACCTGGCGCTTCCAGTTGCAGACCAACGGCACGCTGCTGCACCGCCTGCCCGACGCGGTGCTGGCGAAGCTGTCGAACGTGCTGGTGTCGGTGGATGGCGCGGAGCATACGACCGATCACTACCGCGGCCGCGGGGTGTATCGCAAGGTCACGTCGAACATCGAAAAGATCCGCCCGAAGCTCGGCGGCAAGCTCACCGCGCGCGTGACCTGGGGGCACGAGGACATCAGCTTCGAGGAACTCGACAGCCTGCTGCCGACCTTCGACTACGTGTATTGGCAGTTCGCGCAGGCGCACGGTTTCTATCGCCCCGAGCACATGCGCCGCAAGAAGGACGCGCTGGTGCAGCTGATCGACAAGTTCTTCGCCGTCGACGGCCTGTATCCGTTCATCCCGCTGATGGGCACGGTGCGCAACAAGGTGCTGCCCTCGCGTGCCCGCGAGGCGTGCAGCGGACACACGCAGTGCCGCTCGTCCACGCACATCCTCAACATCCTGCCCGACGGGCGCATCTTCCCGTGCCCGGATCTCACCCATCTGCCCGAACTGCAGAGCGGCGATCTGAACGCCAACTGGCTCAAGCCCAGCCTGCTGCAGCCCGCGCCGGAAATGCCCTGCGAGGGCTGTGAGGCCTTGTCCTTCTGTCGCCGCAACTGCATGAAGAACCTCTACGTCGGTTACGTGCTGGACGATGCGCCCTACCGCGAGCGGGTGGTCGAGCCGATCTGCGAGCTGGTGAAGTTCATGGGCGCGGAGATCGACCGGCGCGACCCGCATGCGTGGTATGCGAAGGCGTCGCTGCCGGTGCGGCGCGAGATTTCGGACTGTGAGATCTACGAGTACGTCGAGGTGATGCCCTGAGGCCTAAACCGGCGGTCGGTCCAGCACTTCGCGCACGATCTGCGCGAGGTCCTCGATCGCGTAGGGCTTGCTGATCATGCGGAACTCGCCGGGGATCGCCTCGTGTTCCTGCAGCGCGTTGCCGGTGTAGCCCGAGGTGTACAGCAGCTTCAGGTCCGGCCGCAGCTGCCGCGCGCGGCGGGCGATCTCGGGGCCGTTCATGCCGCCGGGCAGGACGACGTCGGTGAATAGCAGGTCGATGCCGGGGTCCTGGGCGAGGAGCGCGAGCGCCGTCCTGCCTTCGGCGGCCTGCAGGATGCGGTAGCCCAGCGCGTCGAGCACGCGGCACACGAGTTCGCGCACGTTGTCCTCGTCCTCGACGACGAGGATGGTTTCGCTGCCCGTCGCCTCCGGGCGTGGCGAGTGCGGGGCGTCGCCAGGGCGTGCGCCCGCGGGGCGGGCGATGACCGGCAGGAAGAGCTTGATCGTGGTGCCGGTCCCCGGTTCGCTGTAGATCTTCACGTGGCCGCCCGACTGGTTGACGAAGCCATGCACCATCGCCAGGCCGAGGCCGCTGCCCTTGCCGGTTTCCTTGGTCGTGAAGAAGGGGTCGAAGGCGCGCTGGACCACGTCTGACGTCATGCCGCAACCGGTGTCCGACACGGCGAGCATGACGTAGGGGCCGGGCTTCACGTCGCCCTCCAGCGCGGCATAGTGCTCGTCCAGGCTCACGGCGTCGGTCTCGATGGTCAGGGTGCCGCCTGCAGGCATCGCGTCGCGCGCGTTGACCGCGAGGTTGAGCAGCGCCGCTTCGAGCTGGGGCACGTCCGCGAGGGCCGGCGGCAGATCGGTGGCGGCATGGACCTTGATGTTGATGTGTGCGCCGAGGCTGCGCTGCAGCAGGCTGACCATGCCGGCGATCAGGTCGTTGAGATTCAGCGGGACCGGGGCGAGGCGCTGCTTGCGCGAGAAGGCGAGGAGCCGGCGATTGAGCTCGGCGCCCCGCCAGGCGGCGTCCAGCGCGCCCTTGACGAGCTCGGCCGCCGCGGCGTCGTCCCGCAGGCGGCGCGCGAGCAACTGCAGGTTGCCCATCACGACCGTCAGCAGGTTGTTGAAGTCGTGGGCGATGCCGCCGGTGAGCTGGCCGACCGCTTCCATCTTCTGCGCCTGGTGCAAGGCCCGCTCGGCGGCGGCGCGGTCTCCCATTTCCGACTTGAGGGCGCGATTGGCCGCTTCGAGCTCCGCGGTGCGTTCCTGCACGCGCAGTTCCAGCTCGTCGTGGGCCTTGCGCAGGGCGTCCTGTGACGCCCGGCGGTCAGTGATGTCGCGGATCGCGGCCGAGACCAGCACGCTGTCCCCCGTGCCCAGAGGGCTCAGGCTGATCTCGACCGGTACCTGCGAGCCGTCCTTCCTTTGGCCGGCGAGATCCAGGGCGGAACCCATCGGCCGCAGGGAGGGCGTGCCGATGTATCGGTCGCGCTTGCCGATATGGCCGTTCCGGAACTGCTGCGGGACCAGCAACTCGATCGACTGGCCGATGAGCTCCTCGCGCGCATAGCCGAACAGCCGCTCCGTCTGCGCGTTCACGAGGATGATGCGTCCGTCATGGTCGACGACGACGATCGCATCGGGGGCCGCCTCGATGAGCTGGCAAGCGCGCGCCTCCATCGCCCGGCTGCGGGCGAGTTCTTCCTCGAGGCGGGCAATTCCCGCTGCGTGTGATGTGCCGGATCCTTCCATCGGGAGCCCCTCTGCGGCCGGAACGGGACTGCGGGCGCTGCGCGCCTGCACACCCGCTTCGCCGTTTTGTGTCCGGGGTCTACCTGTTGTTGATCGGATGCGGTGCCTATCGGTTCCCGGGCCGCGGGCGCCGATGACGAGTGTCGTGGTGCGGGGGGCGGCGCCGTGCGAGAATCGCGCCCCGGTCATTCCGAGTCGCCGCCATGAGCCAGGTCCAGCACACCGTCACCCACCTCGCCGTCCACAAGCTCCACCGCTCGGGCGACAGCCCGGCGAGCGCCGAACTGCGCGAGGCCGCCTGTCGTGTCGATGACGCCGCCGTGCGCATGGTCGAGCGCCTGTGCAGCCACTACGCCGACCGCAGCAGCAAGGGTTACGGGCGCTTCGAGGAGGGCGAGGCGGAGTTTCCGCTGCCGCGCCTCGTGCGCGAGCACGTTGTCGACAAGGGCCTAGACTTCGCCGCGCTGTCGCACCGGATGATGGATGCGCTGCGCCGGTGCGCGGACGAGGAGGGCGCCGAGGTCTCGGGTTATGTCGTGATCGCGCGCATCGCCGAGGGCGCGACCGATTGCCTGTGGATCGCGGTGGTCGGCGAGGCGGTCGGCAGCGCGGTCACCGGCGCGCTCGACATCGTCGACTGCCTGCATCTCGACTTCGCGACGCTGCCCGCGGCCGGGCGCATCGACCTCAGCGGCTGGCAGCGCGGCGACGAACGCTACGTCAGTTTCCTCAAGGGGCGCGGCGACGTCGCGCCGTGGTTCAAGCGCTTCCTCGGCTGCAGCGACGTCGTGATCGCGCTGAAGGAAACGAAGAAGCTCGTGCAGCGGCTGTCGGATTTTGCCGAGACGCAGCGCCTGGAGCCGCCCGCGCGCGACGCGATGCTCGAACGCGCGCACGGCTACCTCGACGAACTGGGCGAGGCGGGCGCGCCGCTCGCGCTCGACGAGATCGCGCGCAAGGTCTGGCCCGAGCAGCCCGAACGCCTCGATGCGGCCCTCGCGGCGGGTGAGGCGCCGCTCGCCGGCGGCTTCGTCCCGGACCGCCGTGCGATCCGCCCGCTGGTCCGCTTCCGTGCCGCCGGCGAGCAGTGGAAGCTCGAATTCGATCGCGCGAGCCTGCATTCGGGCGCCGTGCACTACGACCGCGCGAGCGACACGCTGGTGCTGTCGGGCCTGCCGGACTACCTCAAGCGCATGCTGCAGGACGAGTAAGTCGCAGCGTTCAGCCCGCGTCGTCCGCGCCGTGTGTCTCCGCGAAGCGGCGCTCGAGCTCGAGCCGTAGCGCCTTGCGCGCCTCGGCGGCGGCGAAGCGGCGTTTCTCCTTCGGGCTGAAGGGGCGCAGCGTCGGTACGGCGACCGGTTTGCCGTCGTCGTCGACGGCGACCATCGTGAAGAAGCAGCTGTTCGCGTGGCGGACTTCCTGGGTGCGGATGTTTTCCGCCAGCACCTTGATGCCGACTTCCATCGACGATTTGCCGGTGTAATTCACGCTGGCGAGAAAGGTCACCAGCTCGCCGACCATGATCGGCTGGCGGAACATCACCTGATCCACCGACAGCGTGACGACATAGCGTGCGGCGTAGCGGCTCGCGCAGGCGTACGCGACCTGATCGAGCAGCCTGAGCACGGCGCCGCCGTGCACCTTGCCGGAGAAGTTCGCCATGTCCGGCGTCATCAGCACCGTCATCGTGAGTTGGTGTGCGGGAAGATCCATCGGGGCTCTCGTTGCAGGGGTGTGGTGAAAAGTGCCCTGTCGACAGGGGCTGCGGCCGGGTTTCGGGTGTGGGAATTCTGATTGCTGGCGCAGCGCGGAGCAAGGTCCGCAGCGAGTCGGGCGAGCGCGGCCCCGATCTCCAGAACTTCCATCACCACTGCTTTTTCTTCATCGTCGTCTTCATCTCATCGGACCATTCCGCATGGCCCAACCGTGGGGGCTCCCCGGGGGCATATTCCCCGCGGGTGGGGGGGGATGGCGTCACCGTGATGACGTGCGCGACTGTCCCGTGCGCCCGATGTGACGGTCGAGCGACGAGCTGCCAATAGAAACAAGCCCTTGGCGTCTCATTCCATCGAAAGTCTGGCGCTGGCACGCGGAATGCTCTGGGAGCTCCGTCGGGCTGGGTCTGGTGACGCGAAGTCGCAAGGAGCCTTCGGCCCGTGCCGCAGCCTCAACCCCAACAGGAGAAACAAAATGAAAACCCTTTCCTGCAAGCTCGCCGCAGCAGTCATTGTCCTCGTCGCGACGTCTGCCAGCCATGCCGCGACCACGTCCGCCACGACCTCGCCACAAGGTAGCCAGGCAAATCCTATTGCTGCGCCGGCGACGATACTGGCCGCGAAAGGGGCTGACACCCCCCTGCCGATACCGGGTTGTGACGACCACGGCACCAACACGTGCCATTCGACTGTCGTCGGAAGCGGACCGGATGACCCCGTGCCCGGCTGCGACGACCACGGCAGCAACACTTGCCATTCGACCGTCGCCGGCAATGGTGCTGACGATCCGTCGCCGTGCGATGACAAGGGCACGAACGTTTGCCTGATGTCAGTGAAGCAGGCCTGAGGTTTACGTCCCTCGCCGGATGCGTTCGCCTCGGAGCGGGCGCGCGGTGGGGGATCCGGCTCTGCCGGGCGGAGAAGGGGCTCGAGCGCGACGCGATACCCCTTCTCCGGCTATGCTTCGGTCTGAACGTCCCGACGCATGGTCCCTTTCCCGCATGACTTTCCGCATCGCCATCAACGGTTACGGCCGCATCGGCCGCTGTTTCCTCCGCGCCCTGCACGAATCGCCGCTGCGCCAGTCGCTTTCGATCGTCGCCATCAACGAGCCGGCAGACCTCGAGAGCATGGCCTACCTCACGCGCTTCGACTCGACCCACGGCTGTTTTCCGGGCACGGTCGGCATCCGCGACGGCTGTCTGCATGTCGATGACCGGAACATTGCGGTGACCCACGCGGCGACCCCGGACGGCGTGGATTGGCGGGCCTTCGAGGCGGACCTGCTCGTCGAGGCCTCGGGGCGCTACCGTTTCCGCCACGAGCTCGAAGCCTTCCTCGCCGCGGGCTGTCCGCGCCTGCTGCTGTCGCACCCCGGCCACAGTGCCGCGGACGTCGATCGCACCGTCGTGTTCGGCATGAACCACGAGGCGCTCGACGGCAGCGAACGCATCGTGTCGGCCGCCTCGTGCACGACCAACGCCGTCGTGCCCATTCTCGCGCTCCTCGAGCAGGCCTTCGGCATCGAGCACGCGCTGACGACGACGCTGCATTCGGTGATGAACGACCAGCCCGTGATCGACGGCTATCACGCGACCGACCTGCGCATGACGCGCTCGGCGATGCAGTCGATGATCCCGGTGCAGACGGGGCTGGCGAAAGGCATCGTCCGCCTGCTGCCGGCGCTCGAAGGGCGGATCGCGGCCAAGGCGATCCGCGTGCCGGTGCCCAACGTCTCGGCGATCGACCTGACGGTGACGCTCCGGCGCAATGCCACGGTCGAAACGATCAACCGCCTGCTGCGGCGCGTCGCCGAGGAAGACCGCCACGGCGTGCTCGCGTACTCGGACGGGCCGCATGCGTCGGTGGATTTCAACCACAACGGCTTCTCGGCGATCATCGACGGCAGCCAGACGCGCGCGAGCGGCGAACGCCTCGTGAACCTGCTGTTGTGGTTCGACAACGAATGGGCCTTCTCGCGTCGCATGCTGGATGTGGCGGCGTTCTGGGCGAAGCGGTTGGGGCGCTGAGCGCCATCGCACGGAGCGCCGAGTGTCGTCCCCGGCGCAGACCGAGCCCCCGGATTCGCCCGCAGCGGACGGCGCCTGGTGGCGCAGCCTCTCCTTCCCGGCGCTGCGTGCCGACCTCCTCGCGGGGCTTCTCGGTGCGCTGCTGGTGCTGCCGCAGGGGGTCGCGTTCGCGCGCCTTGCCGGCATGCCCGCGGAGTACGGCATCTACTCCGCGATCGTGCCGTGCATCGTCGCGGCGCTGTTCGGTTCGAGCCGCCATGTCGTCTCCGGCCCGACGAACGCGAACTCGCTCGCGCTCTTCGCGATGTTGTCGCCGTTCGCCCTGCCGGGGAGCCCGGAATACATCCGCCTCGTCCTGACGACGACCCTCATGGTCGGCGTGTTCCAGTTCCTCATCGCGCGCTTCCGCCTCGGCTCGCTCGCGAACTTCATCGCCCCGTCGGTGCTGATCGGTTTCATGTCGGGCGCCGCCTGCCTGATCGCCTATCACGCGGCGCTCGACCTGTGGCATCTGGTCCTGCGCGATGGCGGGACGCCGTGGGGTGCTCATTGGCGTGAACTCGCCGTTGCGCTGACCACCGTCACGACCACCGCCGTCGTCGCGCGCCTGCGGCCGCGCTGGCCGGCGATGCTGGCGGGGCTCGCCGCGGGCTACGTGCTGGCGGAGGTGTGGCAACTGCGCACCGGTGAAACCTACGTCCACCTGGAGGCGATCGCCTCGGTGTTGCCGCCGTTCAGCCTGCCCGATTTCTCGCCGGCGACGCTCGCGCAGCTCTCGGGCATCGCGCTGTCGCTCACGATCGTCGCGCTCGGGCAGTCGGTGTCGATCGCGAAGGCGGTCGCGGAGCGCTCGGGCCAGCCCATCGACGTCAATCGCGAATTTCTCGGGCAGGGGCTCTCCAATATTGCCGGCAGCTTCTTCTCCTCCTATCTTTCCTGCGGTTCGCTCAACCGCTCGATGCCGAACTACGAGGCCGGCGCGCGGACGCCGCTCGCCGCGGTGTTTTCGAGCGTCCTGCTGCTGGTGCTGGTGGGCGCGAGCGCCGATCTGCTCGCCGGGATCCCGATGGCGGCGATCGCCGCGCTGCTGCTGTACGTCGCCTGGACGCTGATCAACATCCCGAAGATCCGCGAGACCGTGCGCTTCAGCCGCCAAGAAGCGGTGTGCCTCGGTGCCACCTGGATGGCCACGCTGCTCATCCCGATCGAGTTCGCGGTGCTGATCGGCGTCGGCCTGTCGCTGGTGTTCTACCTGCATCAGACCTCGCGCCCGGTCATGCGCGTGCTCGTGCCGCACGGACCCGCGCGCCACTTCATGCCCGTCGAGGACATTGCCGATCCCGTCGGCGAGTGCCCGCAGCTCAAGCTCGTGCGCATGGAAGGCGACGTGTATTTCGGTGCCGCGCAGTACGTCGGCGACATGCTGACGCACTACCGCGAGCGCTTCCCCGGCCAGAAGCATCTGCTGGTGATGGCCAAGAGCATGAATTTCGTCGATCTCGCCGGCGCGCGGCTGTGGTCGCAGGAATTCCGCCTGCGGCAGGAAGCGGGCGGATCGCTGCAGTTCCATCGCCCGCGCGCGCGGGTCGTGAATGCCTGGCGGCGCAGCGGTCTCTACGAGCGACTCGACCGCGAGCACATCTTCGACAGCAAGTCGGACGCGCTCGCCGCCGTGGTGCCGAGGCTCGACCCCGACGTGTGTGCGCGCTGCACGAAGCGTATCTTCCTCGAATGCGCCGCGATGCCGGCGCCGCCGCCCGAAAAGGCTTGAAGACGAGCGCGCTCCCGGGCCGGCCTCACTGGCGGTGGAGGTCGTAGGTGACGAAACGCTGGTGGTGCGGCGGCAGTTCCAGCCACTCCTTGTGGGCGAGACTCGCACGGATGTCGTCGAGGCCGCTCGCCCAGTGGTCGCGCATCGTCTGCGGGCCGAACTCGTAGTCCTTCGCGAGCCCGTCCCATTCCTTCTCCTGGTAGATCAGGTGGATCACGCTCACCTGCCGCCCGCAGGCCCACTGGTCTGCGCGGGTGCACCAGTGGTCGGACAGCCGGGTGTCCTGCGGGACGTACTTCAGCAGCTCGCGCACGATGTTGCGCAGCTCCTGCTCGCGCGCCATCAAATCCGTGATCGCGCGCGTGCGGCTCGAATACTGGATGTCCTTCTGGCGCTCCTGCACGTCCCAGATATTCGTCGGCACCATCCCGAGCGCGCTCCACAGGTCGACCTGGAAAGCCAGCGTGTCATGGCGCGGCTCGTCGGCCAGCACGCGCCCCAGCGGCGTGTTCGACACCAGTCCGCCGTCCCAGTAATACTCGCCGTCGATCTCGACCGGAGGGAAACCCGGGGGCAGGGCGCCCGACGCCATGAAATGCTCGAGCCGCAAGCGCCCCTTCCACGGGCCGATGGTGTTGTCGAAATACTCGAAGTTGCCGGTACGGACATTGACGGCGCCGACCGACACGCGCGGGCTGCCGGCGTTGATGCGCTCGAGGTCCACGAGCTGCGCCAGCGTCGCGCGCAGCGGCGAGATGTCGTAGTAGCTCGCTTCCGCCGGCGGCAGGCTCACGGACAGCCAGGGTGGCGGCAGCCGCGGCTTGAAGAAGCCCGCCTGCCCTTCGACCACGCCGCGCCACGCCGTGGCGGCATTGAACGCCCGCCGCGCGTCATCGCCGAGATGGCCGACCCAGGACTGCATGACCGCGGCAAGCGGCTGGGTGAAGGCCGGGCGGCACACCGTCTCCCAGAAGGTGCGCAGGTTGGCGACCCGCTGCGCGGGCGGACTGCCGGCGATCAACGCCGTGTTGATCGCGCCGATCGAGATCCCGGCCAGCCAGTCCGGCTCGATCCCGCCATCGTTAAGCCCCTGATACACCCCCGCCTGGTAGGCGCCCAACGCGCCGCCGCCCTGGAGGACCAGGGCGATCGTCCGGAAAGGCGGCCTGGGGCGTCTCATGCGTGTGGTTTCGCGGGCGCGGAAGCGTGACCCGGCCAGTGCATGACCCAGCCGAAGCTCGGGCACACCACGTACGAGCGCACGCCATGCTTAGCGACACCCATCGCCACCCCGACCGCCCGTACCTGTTCGGCGCCCGCAAGATTGATGTCCGCGACCGCGACCATCGCGCCGGCCTGCGCCAGCTTCTCCGCGATCGCCCTGCCGATGCCGCTTCCCGCCCCAGTGACCACGGCCACCTTCCCGCCCATTTCCCGAGCCATGCTCCGCACTCCTTCGCACGCTGCGCATCGTTCCATACGGAAAAAGTCTGGGTGACCCGATCGGGGAAATCAAGATTCGCGGGGCGGACGCCTTGCCGCATCACGCTGCTCTTCTGGTTGTTGAAGTGGCGATGACCGTGATTCGTCTCGAATCATCAGGAAGACGTGCCCCCGATCCCATTCAGCATCTGCCCTGTCTGCCCGCCGAGGGCGTCGGGACTGAAGATCGACGATGTCGTATCCCGCTGGTCGGCGAGTTTGTCGAGTCGAAACCGGCCAGGGTGTCGGTGGCGGTGAAGGTGCGCGGTACTCGGTAGGCCACGCAGCCCTCGCGGCGGATTGCCCCGAACGGCGTTTGGACACCAAACCGTTTCGGAAGGCTGAAAAAGCGAAACCCGCTGACGAGTCAGCGGGTCTCATGATCCTGTGGTGGTGATGGGCAGAATCGAACTGCCGACCTATGGGTTATGAATCCATCGCTCTAACCGTCTGAGCTACATCACCGCTCGAGCCTGCTAATATAGCGGTTTGCGAAACCGCGCGTCAACATGCTTCAATGAAGAAACTGTATATCCGCACCTTCGGGTGCCAGATGAACGAGTACGACTCCGACAAGATGGCGGATGTGCTCGGCGCGACCGAGGAACTGGTCAAGACCGACAACCCCGAAGAGGCCGACGTGATCCTCTTCAACACCTGTTCGGTGCGCGAGAAGGCGCAGGAGCGGGTGTTCCACGACCTCGGGCGGGTGAAGCACCTGAAGCAGGCGAATCCGAACCTCATCATCGGCGTGGGCGGCTGCGTCGCGAGCCAGGAAGGGGCGGCGATCGTCGCGCGCGCGCCCTATGTCGACGTCGTCTTCGGGCCGCAGACCCTGCACCGCCTGCCGCAACTGATCGCCGAGCGGCGCTACAGCGGTCGCTCGCAGGTCGACATTTCCTTTCCGGAAATCGAGAAGTTCGACAACCTGCCGCCAGCGCGCGTCGAGGGGGCGAGCGCCTTCGTCTCGATCATGGAAGGCTGTTCCAAGTATTGCACCTACTGCGTCGTGCCCTACACGCGTGGCGAAGAGGTGTCGCGGCCGCTCGACGACATCCTGACCGAAGTCGCCGGCCTGGCCGATCAGGGCGTCAAGGAAGTGACGCTGCTGGGGCAGAATGTCAACGCGTGGCGCGGACCGATCACGAAAAACGGCGGCGAGACGGGCGACTTCGCCTTCCTGCTCGAATGCGTTGCCGAGATTCCCGGCATCGAGCGCATGCGCTACACGACTTCGCATCCGCGCGAGATGACGCCGCGTGTGTTCGACGTGTATGCGAACATCCCGAAACTCGTGAGCCACCTGCACCTGCCCGTGCAGTCGGGCTCGGACCGTATCCTCGCGGCGATGAAGCGCGGCTATTCGGTGCTCGAGTTCAAGTCGGTCGTGCGCAAGCTGCGCGCGGCGCGGCCGGATCTCTCGCTGTCGTCGGACTTCATCGTCGGCTTCCCGGGGGAGACCGAGGAGGACTTCGAGAAGACGATGAAGTTGATCGAGGAGGTCGGTTTCGATGCGTCCTTCAGCTTCGTCTTCAGCGCGCGCCCCGGGACGCCGGCCGCGGACCTCGACGACCCGGTGCCGCAGGAGACCAAGCTGCGCTGGCTCGCGCGCCTGCAGAAGCGCATCGACGCGCAGGCGCAGGCGATCAGCCAGGCGATGGTCGGGCGCGTCGAGCGCGTGCTCGTCGAAGGCCGTTCGCGCAAGGACGAGAACGAGCTGGCGGCGCGCACCGCGAACAACCGTGTGGTGAATTTCCTCGGCAATCCGCGCCTGATCGGGCAGTTTGTCGACCTGACCATCACCGCCGCGCTGCCGCACAGCCTGCGCGGCGAAATCGTGACCAGAGAGGCCTGAATGGGGCGACCCACGGAAGTGGTACTGGAGCCGCTGGACAACCAGCGGCTTGCGAACCTGTGCGGCGCGCTCGACGAGAACCTGCGCCAGATCGAGACCGCTTACGACGTGACCATCGCGCGCCGCGGCGAGCGCTTCCTGCTGCAGGGGCAGGCGGCCGAGGTGGCGCTTGCGGCCAAGGCGCTGCACGAGTTCTACGAGCAGGCGAACGAGCACCTCACCGTCGATGACATCCAGCTCGGCCTGATCGAGGTCGCCAACCGCCGCAAGTCCGACCACGCGGCGCCGGCGCTGATGACGCGCAAGACCGAGCTGCACGGTCGCACGCCGCGCCAGGTCGAATACCTGAAGAACATCCAGGCGCACGACATCACCTTCGGCATCGGCCCGGCCGGTACGGGCAAGACCTACCTCGCGGTCGCCAGCGCCGTGGACGCCTTCGAGCGCCAGCTCGTCGAACGCATCATCCTGACGCGCCCGGCGGTCGAGGCCGGCGAGCGCCTCGGCTTCCTGCCCGGCGACCTCGCGCAGAAGGTCGACCCCTACCTGCGCCCGCTCTACGACGCGCTCTACGACCTGATGGGCTTCGACCGCGTCGCCAAGCTCTTCGAGCGCGGCAGCATCGAGATCGCGCCGCTCGCCTTCATGCGCGGACGCACGCTCAACCACGCCTTCATCATCCTCGACGAGGCGCAGAACACGACGCCCGAGCAGATGAAGATGTTCCTCACGCGCATCGGCATCGGCGCGAAGGCGGTCGTCACCGGCGACCTCACGCAGATCGACCTGCCGCGCGGGCATCGCAGCGGACTGCTGGAAGCGCGCGAAGTCCTCGCGTCGGTGCGCGGCATCGCCTTCACCGAGTTCCAGAAGGAGGACGTCGTGCGTCACCCGCTCGTCGCGCGCATCGTCGAGGCCTACGACAACCAGGCGACGCGCGCCGCGACGCAGGCCGCGCTCGCGGCGAAGAAGGAGCAGGGGTGATGATCGACTCCCCGCCGCAACTCGCGCTCACGATCCAGAAGGCCATCGGCAAGGCCAATCGCGGGAGTGCCCCATCCTCGGCCGACATCCGACGCTGGGCGCAGGCCGCGCTGCAGGCGGGCGACGCCGAAGTCACGGTGCGCCTGGTCGGCGCGACGGAGGGGCGCGAGCTCAACCGCGACTTTCGCGGCAAGGACTACGCCACCAACGTCCTGACCTTCGTCTATGACGAGGGCGAGGACCTGCGCGGTGGCACCGACGCGCCGCTCACCGGTGATCTCGTGCTGTGCGTCCCGGTCGTCGTGCGCGAATCGGCCGAGCAGGGCAAGCCGCTGGCCGCGCATTTCGCGCATCTGATCGTGCATGGCCTGCTGCACCTGCAGGGCTACGACCACGAGGACAGCGACGAAGCCGAGGAAATGGAGGCGCTGGAAACGCGGATTCTCGCCGAACTGGGCTATCCTGATCCCTACGCCGAACGATCCGCCTGACCCGCCCGAAATATGGACCCTGCCTCACCCCGACCTAGTCTGCTCGAACGCCTCTCCGCGCTGCTCACGCGCCAACCCGAGGACCGCGAAGAACTGCTGACCCTGCTGCACGCGGCCTGCGAACGCGACCTGCTCGATACCGATGCGCTCGCGATCATCGAGGGCGCGCTGGAAATGTCCGAAATG
Source organism: Azoarcus sp. DN11 (assembly GCF_003628555.1). Lineage (NCBI taxonomy): Bacteria > Pseudomonadati > Pseudomonadota > Betaproteobacteria > Rhodocyclales > Zoogloeaceae > Azoarcus > Azoarcus sp. DN11. The sequence goes on from NZ_CP021731.1 coordinate 929,652, forward strand.
CAGGTCGGCGACGTGATGATCCCGCGCGCGCAGATGGACATCATCCGCCTCGACGATCCGGTCGACGGCATCGCCGCGCACGTCATCGACACCGGCCATTCGCGTTTCCCGGTCGGCAACAGCAAGGACGACATCGTCGGCATCTTCCTCGCGAAGGACCTGCTGCGCTACTACGCAGGGCGCGATTTCGACATCGACGCGCTGCTGCGTCCGGCGGTGTTCGTGCCGGAGTCGAAGCGCCTCAACGTCCTGCTGCGCGACTTCCGCGTCAGCCGCAACCACATGGCGATCGTCGTCGACGAATACGGCAGCGTGGCCGGCCTCGTCACGATCGAGGACGTGCTCGAGCAGATCGTCGGCGACATCGAGGACGAGTTCGACCGCCTCGAACCCAGCGACAACATCCAGCTCGACGCGGACGGCTGCTACCGCGTCCGCGCGACCACCGAGATCGGAGAATTCAATGCCGCCTTCGCCGCGGATTTCAGCGATGCCGAGGTCGACACCGTGGGCGGACTGCTGATCTGCCAGCTCGGCCGCCTGCCGCGGCGCGGCGAAGTCGTAATGCTCGGGAACCTGAGGGTGACGGCGCTGCGCGTCGATGGCCGGCGAGTGCACACCCTGCTCGTGCAGCCCGCCATCGGAACGGCCGCAGCGTGACCGTCCTCGTGCAGGATTCGGGCGCCGTGCGGGCATCCGGGCGGATGCGCGGCCCGCTCGCGGCGACGCTGGCCGGTGGCGCATCGGTGTTCGCCTTCGCGCCCTTCGAGGCTTTCCCGCTGGCGGTGGCGAGCCTTGCGGTGCTGGCATTCCTCGCCGCGCGGGAATCGCGTGCCCGCAGTGGATTCGCGCTCGGCTTCGCGTGGGGTCTGGGTGCCTTCCTCGCCGGCGTGTCCTGGCTCTACGTCGCCTTGAACCGCTACGGCGGCATGCCGATGCCGCTCGCCGCGTTCGCGATCCTGCTCTTCTGCGCCTACCTCGCGCTGTTTCCCGCCGCCGTCGGTGCGCTGTTCGTGCGCCTCGGCCGCGGCGGCGTGTGGCTGCGTGCGTTGTGCTTCGCCGGGCTGTGGATCGGCGCGGAACTGCTGCGCGGCTGGCTGTTCACCGGCTTCCCGTGGCTCGCGCTCGGTTACTCGCAGACGCCGCCCAGCCCGCTTGCCGGCTACTTCTCCGTGCTCGGCGTATATGGCGTCGGCGGGCTGGTCGCGCTGATCGCGGCGCTCTTCGCGCTCACGCCCTGGCGCAGCCGGCGCGCGGCCGCGGCGACGCTGGTGGCGGTCGCGGCCCTGTCCGTCCTTGGCTACGGCCTTGGGCGCGTCGCGTGGACCGCGCCGGCCGGCAAGCCGGTGAACGTCGCGCTGATCCAGACCAACATCGAACAGAGTCTCAAATGGCGCCCCGAGCTGCTCTCGGAATGGCTGGAGAGCAACGCGCGCCTCGTGCGCGCGCATCCTGCCGACCTCGTCGTGCTGCCCGAGACGACGCTGCCGCTCCTCGCCGACCGCCTGCCCGACGGCTACCTCGAGGAGCTCGCCGCGCCGGTCGCGGCGCGCGGTGGCGATCTCGTGTTCGGCGTCTTCCTGCGCGATGCGCGCGGCGCGATCTACAACGCCGCGCTGAGCCTGGGCGCTTCTCCGTCGCAGGCTTACGCGAAGCAGCACCTCGTGCCCTTCGGCGAATATTCCCCGCCGCTTTTCGGCTGGTTCTACGACCTCGTCAGCATCCCGATGTCGGACCAGACGCGCGGCGCGCCCGACCAGCCGCCGCTGCACCTCGGCGGGCAGCGCGTCGCGGTCAACATCTGCTACGAGGATCTCTTCGGGCGCGAGCTGATCCACGGCCTGCCCGAGGCGACGCTGATGCTGAACCTGTCGAACCTCGCGTGGTACGGCGACTCCTTCGCCCAGCCGCAGCACCTGCAGATCGCGCGCGTGCGGGCGATGGAAACGGGCAGGCCGATGCTGCGCTCGACCAACACCGGCATGACGGCGCTGGTCCAACCCGACGGCCGCGTTGCCGGCGTGCTGCCCGAGTTCCAGGAGGGGGTGCTGAAAGTTGCGGTGCAGGGTCGTGAAGGGCTCACCCCTTATGCACGCTGGGGCGATGTGGCCGCCGTGCTGCTGGCGCTGGCCGCCGTCCTTGCCGGTGCAGTTCGCCGGGAGGGGCGCCGCAGGGCCGGATGAAATCCCGCCCTGCGCCATGCGGTCGTTTCCCCGTGGCATTTCGCCGCACGCCACCCAATTTCCGGCGGGCAAATTTCGCCCCTCGGTCGAATGCCAGTAAAATCCACCCTTTGCGTTTGCCGCGCGGCGCCCCCGTCGTCGCCCATAGCTGTCGAGAGACCATGTCCCTGCAAAAACCCACCTTCCAGCAAGTCATCCTGACGCTCCAGCAATTCTGGGGCGATCGCGGCTGCGTGCTGCTGCAGCCCTACGACCTCGAAGTCGGCGCCGGCACCTCGCACACCGCGACCTTCCTGCGCGCGATCGGCCCCGAGCCGTGGAACGCCGCCTACGTGCAGCCCTCGCGCCGCCCCAAGGACGGCCGCTACGGCGAGAACCCCAACCGCCTGCAGCACTACTACCAGTTCCAGGTCGTGCTCAAGCCCTCGCCGCTGAACATCCAGGAGCTCTACCTCGACTCGCTGCGCGCGCTCGGCATCGACACCAATGCGCACGACGTGCGCTTCGTCGAGGACGACTGGGAAAACCCCACGCTCGGCGCCTGGGGCCTCGGCTGGGAAGTGTGGCTCGACGGCATGGAAGTCACGCAGTTCACCTATTTTCAGCAGGTCGGCGGCCTCGACTGCAAGCCGGTGCTCGGCGAGATCACCTACGGCCTCGAGCGCCTCGCGATGTACCTGCAAGGCGTCGAGAACGTCTATGACCTCGTCTGGGCGGTCTATCCGGACGGCCGCAAAGTCACTTACGGCGACGTCTACCACCAGAACGAAGTCGAGCAATCGACCTACAACTTCGAGCACGCCAACGTCGACTTCTTCTTCTCGCTCTTCGGCAACTACGAATCCGAAGCCAAGCGCATGATCGAGATCGGCCTCGCGCTGCCCGCCTACGAACTGGTCCTGAAGGCCGCGCACAGCTTCAACATGCTCGATGCGCGTGGCGCGATTTCCGTCACCGAGCGCGCCGCCTACATCGGCCGCATCCGCAACCTGTCGCGCGCCGTCGCGCAGGCCTATTACGACTCCCGCGAGAGCCTGGGCTTCCCGATGCTCAACACCGCTGCAACCAAGACGGAGGCCGCATGATGACCGCCTCCCTGCTTGTCGAACTGCTGACCGAAGAGCTCCCGCCCAAGGCCCTGCCGCGCCTCGGCGAAACCTTCGCCGCGAAGATCTTCGACGGCCTCAAGGCCCGCGACCTCCTCGCCGAGGACCGGGGTTTCCGCTGGTTCGCCGCCCCGCGCCGCATCGCGATCACCGTGCCGCACGTGCGCGCTGCCGCCCCCGCGCGCGAAGTCACCGAAAAGATCATGCCGGTGCAGGTCGCGCTCGACGCCGAAGGCCGCCCGACCCCGGCGCTGCTGAAGAAGCTCGAAGCCAAGGGCATTTCGGCCGACGCCGTGGCGAGCTTCGAGCGCCGCCTGGACGGCAAGGCCGAAGCTCTCTTCTACACCCGTAACGAAGCCGGTGCGACGCTGGACACGGTGCTCGCGGCGATCGTCCAGGACGCCGTCAAGGCGCTGCCTATCCCCAAGCTGATGCGCTGGGGCGCGGGCGACGCGCAGTTCGTGCGCCCCGTGCATAAGCTCTCGATGCTGCACGGCGAACGCGTCGTCCCGGGCCGCGTGCTCGACCTCGACTCCGACCGCGTCACCCGCGGCCACCGCTTCATGAGCCGCGGCGACATCGCGCTCGCGACCGCCGAAGCCTACGAGCCGACGCTGCTCGCCGAAGGCAAGGTGATCCCGCACTTCGCCGAGCGCCGCGCCGACATCGAACGCCAGCTCCTCGCGGCTGCCGCGCGTGAAGGCGCGAGCCTGGGCGAATACGCCGACCTGCTGGATGAGGTCACCGCGCTCGTCGAACACCCCACCGTCTACGTCGGCGAATTCGAGGCCGAATTCCTCGCCGTGCCGCAGGAATGCCTGATCCTGACGATGCGCGCGAACCAGAAGTACTTCCCGCTGTTCGACGCCGCCGGCAAGCTGCGCAACCGCTTCCTGATCGTCTCGAACATGCATCTCGCGAACCCGGCGAACATCATCGCGGGCAACCAGCGCGTCGTGCGCCCGCGCCTCTCGGACGCGCGCTTCTTCTTCGAGCAGGACCGCAAGCACACCCTCGACAGCCGCCTGCCGCGCCTCGCACCCGTCGTCTATCACAACAAGCTCGGCAGCCAGTTGGAGCGCGTCGAACGCCTCGAACGCCTCGCCACCGCGATCGCCACCCGCCTGCATGGTGATGCGACCGCCGCCGCGCGCGCCGCGCGCCTCGCCAAGGCCGACCTCGTCACCGACATGGTCGGCGAGTTCCCCGAGCTGCAAGGCATCATGGGCCGCTACTACGCGCTCAACGACCAGGAAGGCGAAGTCGTGGCCGATGCGATCCAGTCGCACTACCAGCCGCGCTTCGCCGGCGACGCGCTGCCGGTGGGCAACGTCGCCTGCGCGGTCGCGCTCGCCGACAAGCTCGACGCGCTCGTCGGCTTCTTCGGCATCGGCCAGCTTCCGACCGGTGACAGGGACCCCTTCGGCCTGCGCCGCGCCGCCCTCGGCGTGCTGCGCATCCTGATCGAGACGCCGCTGCCGCTCGATCTCGCCGAGCTCGTCGCTGACGCCGCGGCCGGTTTCAAGCCCGGCCTGCTGACGGCCGCCGGTTTCGAAGCCCAGCTCCTCGACTTCATGTTCGAGCGCCTGAAGAACCTGCTGCGCGATGGCGGCCACGCGGGTGACGTCATCGATGCCGTGCTGGCGCTGCGCCCGATGCGCATGGACCGCATTCCTGCCAAGCTTGACGCCGTGCGCATTTTCCGCGCCCTGCCCGAAGCCGAAGCGCTCGCCGCCGCCAACAAGCGCATCATCAACATCCTGAAGAAGGTCGAAGGCGAACTGCCCGAACCGGACGTTGCGCTGCTGCAGGAAGAAGCCGAGAAGGCGCTCTTCCATCGGGTCGTCGACGTCGCGCCGCTCGTGCGCTCGCACATGGCGAACGAGGACTACACCGACGCGTTGTGCGTGCTCGCGGGCCTGCGCGCGGCGGTCGATACCTTTTTCGACGAAGTCATGGTGATGGCCGAGGAGCCGCTCACGCGCCAGAACCGACTGGCCCTTCTGCGCCAGCTCGCCGGTCTGATGAACCAGGTCGCCGACCTGTCGCGCCTGTCCGCCGCCTGACGGGAGCCGATCATGCCGAACAAGCTGATCATCCTGGACCGCGACGGCGTCATCAACTACGACTCCGAACAGTTCATCAAGTCGCCCGACGAGTGGAAGCCGATCCCCGGTTCGCTCGAAGCGATCGCGCGCCTCAACCAGTGGGGCTGGCGCGTGGTCGTCGCGTCGAACCAGTCGGGCGTCGGGCGCGGGCTCTTCGGCATGGACACGCTCAACGCGATCAACGAGAAGATGGTGAAAAGCCTCGCCCAGGTCGGCGGCCGGCTCGACGCGATCTTCTTCTGCCCGCATTCGGCCGATTCGACCTGCGACTGCCGCAAGCCCAAACCGGGCCTGTTCCTGCAGATCGCGGAGCGTTTCAACGTGAGCCTCGATCGCGTGCCGGCGGTCGGCGACAGCCTGCGCGACCTGCAGGCCGGCGTCGCGGTCGGCTGCAAGCCCTATCTGGTCCTCACCGGCAAGGGCGCAAAGACGCGCGACGATCCCGCGCTGCCGGAGGGCACGCTCATCTACCCCGATCTCGCGGCCGTCGTCGCCGATCTCACCGCCTGAAGGATATCGTGGTCGTCCTGCGCTCCCTGCTGTTTGCCGTCATCCTCGCGATCTTCACGCCGCCGTTCGCGCTGGGCGGCATCCTCGCCTTCCCCCTGTCGCCGCGCACGCGCCACCGCATCGTCACGGCCTGGGCGCCGCTGATGATGTGGTTCATCCCGCGCATCCTGGGCATCCGCTACAAGGTCATCGGGCGCGAGAACATCCCCTCCGTGCCCTCCGTGATCCTCTCCAAGCATCAGTCCGCGTGGGAGACGATGGCCTTGCAGGTGATCTTCCCGCCGCTGTGTTTCGTCCTCAAGCGCGAACTCCTCAAGGTGCCCTTCTTCGGCTGGGGCCTCGCGTCGATTCCCGGCATCGCGATCGACCGCGCCGCCGGCAAGGATGCGCTCGCGCAGGTCGTCGAGCAGGGCAGCGCCCGCCTGTCGGAGGGGTATTGGGTCGCCGTGTTCCCGGAAGGCACCCGCACCGCGCCCGGCGCGAAACGCCGCTACAAGGCCGGCGGGGCGGCCCTCGCGCAGCAGGCAGGTGCGCCGGTCGTACCCGTGGCGCATAATGCCGGAGAATTCTGGGGGCGCAATGCGTTCCTCAAGTATCCGGGCGAGATCACCGTCAGCATCGGTCCCGCGATCGACCCGGCCGGCCTGGATGCGGCGGAGGTGAATCGTCGCTCCGCCGCATGGATCGAAGGCGAGATGCACCGCCTGTTCCCGCACCACTACCGGAGCGGACGCGCCGCGGCCGGCCCGGTTTCAGGCGAGGTCGAAAAGGCGGACTGAGTCCCGCGGTTGCGGTTGTCCCGCAGCCCGGGTTGGCGGGCAGGGCAGGAAGGGAAAAGGGGAGGTGGGGGCAGGATGCAGGTGATGGATCGCCGCGGCAGGCCTTCGCCGGATGCCGCCGGGCCGCAGAAGCGTGCCGCCGGGCCGCAGAAGCGTGCCGCCGCCGGACAGTTCCGCCTGATGCGCTATTTCACGCTCGCCAGCCTCGCCGCGTTCGTGATCGTCGGGGGCGTGCTGTTCTCCCTCCAGCGCGCCGAGGTCGTCTTCTTTTCACAAGTCCAGCGCGAACAGGGCAATTTCTTCGCCCGGGCCCAGACCAACCTTGCCGCGAGGCAGGATCAGGCGGCTCGCGCGAGCCTGATCTCCCTGCACGAGGCCGGCCATGTCACGCTGACGCGCGTGGTCAGCAACGTGTTGTGGGATTCCCACATCGCACCGTTGGTCGCGCGGGCGCAAACCATCTCCATCGCACCCTGCCGCAACCTGCCGGTGGCCGAGACGGGGGCTACAGGGCCCGATTTGCGCCGTGCCTGCTTTGCGGAACTGGGCCGTACGCTCATGGGGCTGCCGGGTTTTGCCGAACTCGACGCCGAGGCCTACGCGACGATGCGCGCGAGCAGTGTCTTCAAGATCAAGGTCTTCGATCTGCGCGGCATCACGATCTACTCGTCGGAGCACGCCCAGATCGGCGAGGACAAGGCCGACAACAGTGGTTGGAAGAGCGCCGTGTCGGGCACGCCGGCAAGCGAGATGACACACCGCGAGCGTTTCAGCGCCTTCGAGGGCGTAGTCGAGAACCGCGACCTGATCTCGAGCTACATTCCCGTGCGTGAGCGCGGCAGCGACCGCGTCATTGGCGTGTTCGAGATCTACTCGGACGTCACCTCCTTCCTCGAGCGCATCAAGAACGTGTCGGCCGAAGTCGGCGAGCTCGCAGCGGCAAATCAACAGGCGCTGGAAGGTGCGATGGCCGGGAACCAGCGCAAGGTCGGTGACAGTTCGGATGCTTTCCTGCTGATCGTCTGCGGTACGCTGGCGGCGCTTTACGCCGTGCTGCTGGGGATCGTGCGCATCGGGCAGCGCATCATCGACTCGCAGGCGGACGCCCAGGAGCGGGCGATGGAGCGCGAGGAGCGCTGGCATCACGAGAAGATGGCCGCGCTGGCGACGATGGCGGCGAACGTGTCCCACGAAGTCGGCAACCCGCTCGCGACGATTTCGATGCTCGCGCAGGAGATGCAGCTGCACAAGGGCAGGACCGGCTGCGACGCCTGCAAGCCGGCGCAGATCCTCGAGCAGACCCGGCGCATCGCCGGGATGACGCGGCAGATCTCGGAGTTCGCCGCGGCACGGCGCGAATCGCGCGAGCTCGTCGACGTCAACCAGCTGGTCAAGGCCGTGCTCGATTTCCTTGGCTTCGACCGGAGGTTCCGCGCGATCCGGCTCGAGCTCAAGGCCGGCGAGGACCTGCCTGCGCTGTCGGTGATTCCGGACTATCTCAACGAAGTGCTGATGAACCTGCTGCAGGCCTGCACCGAGTGCCCCGCCGGACCCGGCGGGAAAGGCGGTGTCATCGTGGTCGAAACGATGGGCAGCGACGCGGAAATCCTGATCCGCATCACCAGCGAGTGCAAAGCCTATCCGGGCGTGTGCCGCGAGCACGCCCGCTTCGAGGACAGCCGTTTCGACGTCGTGAGAAGGCGAGTCCAGAGCATGGGCGGCCGTGTCACGCGCGAGCGCTCGCATTACGAGATCGCCCTGCCGGCTGAAGCGCCGGGCGCGCCCGCGTCCTGATTTCGCTGCCGATACTCTAAAATTCCGTTTTCATCTTGAATCGGGTCGCCCCGCGAGCGCGTGCCGGGTCTGCCCCCTGAAGGAAGCCTTATGTCGTCCGCCCTGGGTGTGGAAGAAGCCCGCAGCTACATGCACCGGCTGCTCAACGCGATGCACCAGATGGAGGGATCCGACCTGTTCATCTCGGTCGACTTCCCGCCCAGCGTGAAGGCGCATGGCACGATGAAGGCGCTCAGCCAGCAGCGCCTGACTCCCGACATCACGCGCTCGCTGGCGATGAGCCTGATGAACGATCGCCAGCGCGCCGAGTTCGAGGCCGAGATGGAGTGCAATTTCGCGATCTCGATCCCGGGCGTGTGCCGCTTCCGCGTGAATGTCTTCGTCCAGCAGCAGCACGCCGGGATGGTCATCCGCACCATCGCCTCCGAAATCCCCACGCTGGCCAAGCTCGGCCTGCCCGAGGTGCTCAAGGAGATCATCATGACCAAGCGCGGCCTCGTGCTGGTCGTGGGCGGCACCGGGTCGGGCAAGTCGACGACGCTGGCGGCGATGATCGACCACCGCAACAGCTCGGCGCCGGGCCACATCATCACGGTCGAGGATCCGGTCGAATACGTGCATCGTAACAAGCAGTGTCTCGTCACGCATCGCGAAGTCGGCGTCGACACGCATTCCTGGGAGCACGCGCTGAAAAACACGCTGCGCCAGGCTCCCGACGTGATCCTGATCGGCGAGATCCGTGACCGCGAGACGATGGAGCACGCGATCGCCTTTGCCGAGACCGGCCACCTGTGTCTTGGCACCCTGCATGCGAACAACGCGAACCAGACCATCGACAGGATCGTGAACTTCTTTCCCGAGGAGCGCCGCAACCAGCTGCTGATGGATCTTTCGTCCAACCTGCGCGCCATCGTCTCGCAGCGCCTGATCCGCACCGAGGACGGCAAGGGGCGCAAAGCGGCCATCGAGATCCTGCTCAACACGCCGACGATCTCCGAAATGATCTTCAAGGGACAATTCCAGTCGATCAAGGAGATCATGGCCAAATCGCGCGAGCTGGGCATGCGCACCTTCGACCAGGCGCTGTTCGATCTCTACGACGCTGGCTTCGTCAGCTACGAGGAGGCCATCCGCAATGCCGACTCGACCAACGAGTTGCGCCTGCAGATCAAGCTGAAGGCCGAGCGCGGCCAGCCGAAGACCTCCGCGGAGACGGAACTGAGCCTGTCGATCGAGGAGGAGAAGGAGGAAGACGCGGAGGCGGAGGGCGCTGCCGCTGCGCCGGGCATGAGCGCGGCAGTGAAGTAGCATACACCTGCGTTCGCTCCCGAACCGGTCGAAGGGCGGGAGCCATCCGGGGTCTCGATGCGGCATCGGGCCCGGCCCGAGCGGTTTTTGCGGGGCCGGGTGACAAGGACCGATGGCGTCGGCCCGAAACGCAAAAAGCCCCGCAGATTGCTCTGCGGGGCTTTCCGTTTTGCCCGAAGTGCCCATTTCAGCAGGGCACGTCGTCAATCCTGTCGGAGGGCGATCAGGCCGCCTTCTTCGGCGAGGCCTTGGCGCTGGCGCTCACGGCCTTGACGGTGGCGTTGGTCGCGGCAGCGACGTTCGCCTCGGCGATCTCGGCGACCTGCTTGGCAGCCTTGCTGACGCTGTCGTAGGCGCTGTTGGCGGCGGCGATGGCCGATTTGACGGCGGCAACCGCGACGTCCGAACCGGCCGGGGCCGACTTGGCAGCCTTGTCGAGGGCGGCAGCCAGCGACTTGTTCAGTTCGGCGATCTGGGCTTCGACCAGTTTCGACACTTCTTCCTGGCCTTGCGAAGCGATTTCATAGACGCTGCGGTTGTAGGCCACGGCCTTCTCGACCAGCGGCTGGACCAGCGAAGCCTGCAGGCCCAGGAATTCCTGGGCGTCCTTGGCGCCGAGCAGGGCCTTGGAGTTGGCCAGGCCGTCTTCGAGGATCGAGCGGGCGGTGTTCAGGTTCAGGGCGGCGAAACGCTCGGCGCTGGCGAACGCATTGTTGGCCAGGGTCAGCAGGCTCTCGACGTTGGCCTTGTTGGCGGCTGCGAACTGCTCGGGGGTAGCAAACATATTCATCTCCAGATGATGACGGTTACGGTGGATAGTTTGCTTCGCAACCGCGATGTGCATGGTGCGTCGCAACATATACTCGATTATAGGCCCGAACTACCTCGTGTCAACCGCAATTTGTGCGTCGCACAAAAAAATTCTTGCGGCGTACTGATATACAGGTAGTTTCGCTATACCCCTGTTTTTATTTCGTTTCAATTTGAAACAAATGACAAAGGGTAGGCGTTGTGCCTGTGCCAATGGCATCAATGGCGCTTTGCAGCATGCGCTGCGAAGATTACGCGAAAATTACATGGGGAGGGAAACGCCGCCACGGATTTGTGGCGGCGCAAAACGCATCAGCGATGCTTGAAGACGGGCTTGCGCTTCTCGACGAAGGCGGCCATGCCTTCCTTCTGGTCTTCGAGGCCGAAGGCCGAGTGGAACGTGCGGCGTTCGAACAGCAGACCTTCGTTGAGGCTGCTTTCGAAGGCGCGATTGACCGATTCCTTGATCATCATGACCACCGGCAGCGAGAAGCCGGCGATGACCGTGGCCGCTTCGATGGCTTCATCGATCAGGCGCTCGGCCGGCACGACGCGTGCGACCAGGCCGGCGCGCTCGGCTTCGGTGGCGTCGATCATGCGCGCGGTGAGGCACATGTCCATGGCCTTGGCCTTGCCGATCGCGCGCGGCAGCCGCTGGGTGCCGCCGGCGCCGGGCAGGACGCCGAGCTTGATCTCGGGCTGGCCGAATTTCGCGGTGTCGGCTGCGAAGATCATGTCGCACATCATCGCGAGTTCGCATCCGCCGCCCAGCGCAAAGCCGGCAACGGCTGCGATGATGGGTTTGCGGCAGGCCTTGAGGCGCTCCCAGTTGCGCGTGATGTAGTCGCCTTTGTAGGCGTCCATGTGCGAGTAAGTCGCCATCGCGCCGATGTCGGCCCCGGCCGCGAAGGCCTTTTCCGACCCGGTGATGACGATCGCGCCGACGTTCTCGTCCTTCTCGAACCCGTTCAGCGCGTGGCCGACCTCATCGATCAGCTGGTCGTTGAGGGCGTTCAGCGCCTTGGGGCGGTTGAGGGTGATGAGCCCGACCCGTCCGCGCGTCTCGACGATGATGTTGCTGTACTCCATGCTGTCTCCTCCGTGTCAGGTACAAACGGTCAGTTGGTCTTCTCGGTGCCGGCATTCTTGGGCTGGATCACCGCGCGCACGCGCCCGTCGCCGGTCGTGCGGGTCTCGGTCTTGCCGGGCGGGGTCGTGACGAGATAGTTCTCGCTCAGTGAGTCGTATTCGATATAGGGGCCCCGCACCTCGTCGGTGCCGGATTTGACGTGCGCCTGGTTGAACAGGCGGGCGCGCTCGGCACGGCTGTCGTACTCGATGCGCTCGGCCTCGCCCTCGACGTACTCGTTGCTGCCCTCGCGTTTCTGGCGAAAGGTCGCGAGGTGTTTGTCGCTGCCGGTCGCCACGCCCGACTGGAAGCCGTCGGCGCTCTGGGTCACGACGACCTTGGCCCCGGTGATGACGAGCGTGCCCTGGGTCAGCACGGCGTCGCCCTCGAACACGTGCACCTTGTTGCGATCGTCGACGGTGACGCGGTTCGCTTCGATATTGACGGGCTGGTTGCGGTCGGCCCGCTCGGCGAACGCCGGCAGCGAGGTCAGGGTGAGGGCGAGCGCCAGCGCGGCGGAATGTGAGGTGCGCATCGTGGTCAGTTCCGGGTGGTGCGCGGGATAAGCACGCGCGCGTTGCCGATGAGTTCCAGGGTGCCGAAGATGTTGTCGGACTTCATGCCGTTTCCGCGCGCCGTGCTCGCGCCCTGCGTGATCACGACGGGATCGTTGGTTTCGGCGCGTTCGTCATCGGGCCAGACGGTGAGCGACGCGGTCGCGAGGGTCATTTCCGGGCGATCCGGAGCCGCGCTGCGTCGGCCGCGCACGTCGCCGGCGAGATGCACTTCGTCGCCCCGCCGGAGAACTTCACCCTGGGCGGCGCTGAGATACAGCTCCCGTCCGTTGAGTTCGTAGTGCAGGCGCGGAAGTTCGAGCGTCGTGACGTCCGTTTGCGGGTGGTGCGTGATCTTGTCCGCCAGCAGTTCGTAGTGCTGGCGGCCGGCGTGGTCGAAGGCGATCAGCCGGGTCTGCTTGGCGACGAAGTCCGGGGCCGTGCGCGCCTCCGCCGACAGGCGAACCTCCGCCTCGGTCGTGATGCGCTCCAGCCAGAGCGAGGCTCCCGCCACGATGATCACCCCGAGCAGGGGGTAGAGTTGCTGGATGGACGGTTTCACGGCCGGGGCGTCGGTGCGCGCAGGGCGAGAGTGCGGGCGGGGCGGAGGCTGCGCATCAGATCACCTTCGCCCGCATGAGGTCATGGGTGGTCAGTGCACCCGCGAGCGCCCCCTGCGCATCCACCACCAGCAACTGGCTGATGCGCTCGCGTTCCATCATCTCGGCGGCGGCCGCCGCGAGGGCGTCGGGGCCGATGCTGCGGGGATTGCGCGTCATCACTTCGGCGATCGTCGCGCTGCGCGCATCGCAGCCGCGCTCCAGCGCCCGGCGCAAGTCGCCGTCGGTGAAGATGCCGATCGGCCGGCCGTCGGCGGCGACCACGGCGGTCATGCCCATGCCGCCGCGCGACATCTCGAGCAGCGCGGCCATCATCGAAGCGGGTGCGGCGACCTGCGGCACGTGCTCGTTCGGGCGCATCACGTCACTGACGTGGGTGAGGAGGCGACGGCCGAGGCTGCCGCCGGGGTGCGAACGGGCGAAGTCGTCGGCGCCGAAGCCGCGCGCATCGAGCAGCGCCACCGCGAGTGCGTCGCCCAGCGCGAGGGCGGCGGTCGTGCTGGCGGTGGGGGCGAGGTTCAGCGGGCAGGCTTCCTCGGCGACGGCGGCGTCCAGATGCACATCGGCTTCCCGCGCGAGCGGCGAGTCGGGCCGGCCGGTGATCGAAACCAGCTTCGCGCCACGGCGCTTGACCAGCGGCACGATGGTCAGCACTTCCTCGCTCGCACCCGAGTTCGACAGCGCGATCACGATGTCTTCCGGCGTGATCATCCCGAGGTCGCCGTGCGCGGCCTCGGCCGCGTGCACAAAGTAGGCCGGGGTGCCGGTGCTCGCGAGCGTCGCCGCGAGTTTGCGTCCCACGTGTCCCGATTTGCCGATGCCGGTGACGATGACGCGGCCGCGGCGCTGCAGGATCAGGTCCACCGCCTGCTCGAACTCGCTGCCGAGGCGCTCGGCCAGCGCCGTGACCGCGTCGGCCTCGATGCGGAGCACGCGCCGCGCCAGGGCGATGGCACCGGCTTCGCGAGCGGATTTGGGCTGGGGTGGGTTCATGGTGTTCGGAACGGTTACACTTTCTTTTGTAGAGCGTTGCGCGACGTTGCAGCGCACCAAGGCGGACGAGTATACCCGAAGCGGGTCCGCCGAACCCGATGCACAACGCGGAGCTCGATGCCCAATACCCTGGAGTTGGTTCTCCTGTTGCTGGCCGCAGCGGTCGTTACGGTGGCGATCTTCCGCAGCCTCAACCTGCCGGCGGTGCTCGGCTACCTGCTGGTCGGCGCGGGGGTCGGGCCGCATGCGCTGAAACTCGTGCCGGCGTCGGACGGCGCGAGCCATCTTGCCGAATTCGGCGTCGTGTTCCTGATGTTCTCGATCGGGCTGGAGTTCTCGTTGCCGCGCCTCGTCGCGATGAAGCGGACGGTGTTCGGGCTTGGCGCCGCGCAGGTGCTCGGGTGCATCGCGCTGGTGATGCCGGTCGGGCGCCTCTTCGGCCTCGGCTGGGGGGAGGGACTCGCGCTGGGCAGCACGCTGGCGATGTCGTCGACCGCGATCCTGTCCAAGCTGCTTTCCGATCGCATGGAACTCGACAGCAAGCACGGGCGCGAGACCATGGGCGTGCTGTTGTTCCAGGACATCGCCGTCGTGCCCTTGCTGATCCTGATCCCGGCCTTGTCACAGCCGGCCGATGCGCTGGCGGAGACGCTCGGGTTCGCGGCGCTGAAGGCTGTCCTGCTGCTGGTTCTGGTGCTCGGTTTCGGCCAGCGGCTGATGCGCGCGTGGTTCACGGTGGTGGCGCGGCGCCGTTCGGGCGAGCTTTTCATGCTCAACGTGTTGCTGATCACGCTCGGGCTGGCGTGGCTGTCGCAGCTGGTCGGCCTGTCGCTCGCGCTCGGCGCCTTTCTCGCCGGCATGCTGATCTCGGAGACGGAGTTCCGCTACCAGGTCGAGGAGGACATCAAGCCTTTCCGTGACGTGCTGTTGGGCCTGTTCTTCGTCACGGTCGGCATGTTCCTCGATGCGCATGTGATTGCGGAGCATCTGTTCGCAGTGCTGGGCATGGTCGTCGCGCTGCTGGTGGTGAAATGCGCGATCGTGTTCGCGGCTTCCCGCGCTTTCGGCGCATCGGCGGGGACGGCGCTGCGCACCGGCCTGTGGCTGTGCGCCGGGGGGGAGTTCGGTTTCGTGCTGGTGTCGCAGATCGACGGTCTCGGCCTGATGCCGCCCGCGCTGCTGCAGACCACGGTTGCGGCGCTGGTCGTGTCGATGCTGCTTGCGCCGCTGGTCGTGCAGGCGAGCGACCGGATCGTGATGCGTTTCGTCGCCTCCGAGTGGCTGCTGCGCTCGATGGAGCTGACCCGCGTCGCAGCGCAGTCGATGAGCACCAGCAAGCACATCATCATTTGCGGCTACGGCCGCAGCGGGCAGTACATGGCGCGCTTCCTGGAGCAGGAGAGCGTCAGCTATGTCGCGCTGGATCTCGACCCCGAGCGCGTGCGCGAGGCCGCCGCGGCCGGCGACACGGTGGTCTATGGCGATGCGTCGCGCCACGAGATCCTGATGGCCGCGGGAATCATGCGCGCGAGCGCGCTGGTGATCGCCTTCGGCGAGGTCGAGGCGGCCTTGCGCGTGCTGCATCGCGCACTCGCGCTGCGGCCGGATCTGCCCGTCGTCACGCGTGCCGCCGACGAGAAGGACATGGACCGCCTGTCGCAGGCCGGTGCCGCCGAAGTCGTGCCGGAGGCGTTCGAGGGCAGCATCATGCTCGCGTCGCATGCGCTCGCGCTGATCGGGGTGCCGCTCAACCGCGTCGTACGGCGTATCCGCGACGTGCGCAACCGGCGCTACGCGCTCATGCGCGGGTTCTTCCACGGCACCACGGATGCGGCCGACGGCCCCGAGGCGCGCCAGGTGCGGCTGCACCCCGTGACGCTCCCGGCCGGCGCGCACGCGGTCGGCCGCACGCTGGGGGCGATGGCGCTCGACGAGTTCGGGGTGAGCGTTTCGGCAGTGCGCCGGCGCAACATCCGCGGCCTCGCGCCCGGAGCCGATACGCTGATGCAGGCAGGCGACGTGGTCGTGCTCATGGGCGTGCCCGCCGATCTCGATAAGGCCGAAGGCCGGCTGTTGCGGGGAAAATGAGGCGCGGCGGCGTCGAGGCCTGAATTGCGTCGAGTGCTGTGGTGTTTGCAACAGTGTGTTCGTATATTCGTCCCGGATCCGGTCGGGCGCGCTGGCGGTCTGGCGGGGGCTGTCTGCTAAGATACCCAGCTTTGACGATCCCCGAGGGGCGGCGACTTGGTTTCCGAAACCGACAATCTGCTGGTGAGCGTGAAGGATGTCCGCTTCGCCTATGGCGAGCGTGAAATCCTGCGCGGCATCGACCTGAAGGTGCCGCGGGGCAAGGTCGTTGCGATCATGGGCGGCAGCGGCTGCGGCAAGACCACGCTGCTGCGGCTGATCGGCGGGCAGCTGCGCGCGACGGCCGGCACCGTCGAGGTCGCCGGCCGCGACGTCGCATCGCTGAATACGTCAGGACTGTACGAGATGCGCCGGCGCATGGGCATGCTGTTCCAGTTCGGGGCGCTGTTCACCGACATGTCCGTGTTCGACAATGTGGCGTTCCCGTTGCGCGAGCATACCGATCTGCCGTTCGGCCTGATCCGCGACATGGTGCTGATGAAGCTTAACGCGGTCGGACTGCGCGGCGCGGCCGACCTCATGCCCGCGGAACTTTCGGGCGGCATGGCGCGCCGCGTCGCGCTGGCCCGCGCGATCGCGCTCGATCCGATGCTGATCATGTACGACGAGCCCTTCGCCGGCCTCGACCCCATCTCGCTCGGCGTCATCGGCCAGCTCATCCGCAAGCTCAACGACGCGCTCGGTGCCACGACGATCATGGTGACGCACGACATCATGGAGTCGCTGCAGATCGTCGATTACATCTATTTCGTGTCCGACGGCCGTATCGTCGGCGAAGGGACGCCCGACGAACTGCGCGCCTCGCAGGATCCCTGGGTGTACCAGTTCATCCACGCCGAAGCCGACGGTCCCGTGCCTTTCCACTACCCGGCGGCAGCGCTGGACGAGAGCCTGATCGGCGGGAGGGCCGCATGAACGGCCTGCTGAACGTCATCCGCCGGCTCGGCGCGATGGTGGTCGAGGGCGTGTGGCGGATCGGTTTCGCCGCGCGTTTCTTCATGCTGCTGCTACGCCATTCGGGGCAGTCGCTGGCGCGCATCCACCTGACGGTGCGCGAGGTCTACTTCAGCGGTGTGCTGTCGCTGCTGATCATCGTCGTCTCGGGGCTCTTCGTCGGCATGGTGCTCGGCCTGCAGGGCTACGAGACGCTGCAGCGCTACGGTTCGGGCGACGCGCTCGGCGTGCTCGTGTCGCTGTCGCTGACGCGCGAACTCGGTCCCGTCGTCGCCGGCCTCCTTTTCGCCAGCCGCGCCGGGCTCGCGGTGACCGCGGAGATCGGCCTGATGAAGACCACCGAGCAGCTCGACGCGATGGACATGATGGCGGTCAATCCCATCGCCCGCGTCGTCGCGCCGCGTTTCTGGGGGGGCGTGATCTCGATGCCGCTGCTGGCCGCGCTGTTCTCCGCGATGGGCGTTTTCGGCGGCTGGCTGATCGGCGTCGTCTTCATCGGCGTCGATGACGGTGCGTTCTGGTCGCAGATGCAGGCGGCCGTGGATTTCCGCTTCGACATCATGAACGGCGTCATCAAGAGTTTCGTGTTCGGCGCCACGGTCGCGCTGATCGCCGTGTTCGAGGGGTACGACTGCACGCCGACCGCCGAAGGGCTGTCGCGCGCGATCACCCGCACCGTCGTCACCTCCGCGCTGGCCATCCTGGCGCTCGATTTCGTGCTTACATCTCTTATGTTCCGAGGGCAGTCATGAGGCGTACAACGCTCGACCTGTGGGTCGGTTTCTTCGTGGTCATCGGCATGGCCGCGCTGATGTTCCTCGCGTTCAAGGTCGGCAACCTGGGCGCGGCCAACGCCAGCCAAACCTATGTCGTGAGCGGACAGTTCGACAATATCGGCGGGCTGAAGGCGAGGGCGCCGGTCAAGAGCGCCGGTGTCGTCGTGGGGCGGGTCAGCGACATCCGCTTCGATACCAAGAGCTACCGCGCCGTCGTGACGCTTACGCTCGACGCGCGCTACCAGTTTCCGCGCGACACGATCGCGACCATCCTGACTTCGGGCCTCCTCGGCGAGCAGTACGTCGGGCTCGAGCCGGGCGGCGACGAGGCGATGCTGAAGACCGGGGACAAGCTGCAGATCACCCAGTCGGCGGTTGTCCTGGAAAAACTCATCGGCCAGTTCATGTTCGACAAGGCGGCCGAACACCCGGCGCCGCCGGCGCACTGATTCCGCAGTACGCGATCTGAGTCTCGCAATGAAAAAAAATATCACCTCCAAGTTTGCGCAGGCGCTTGTCCTGGGGGGGGCCGTCGTCGCGCTCGCCGGCTGTACGGCGCGCCTCGCCAATCCGGACGATCCGCTCGAAAGCTACAACCGTGCGATGTTCGCCTTCAACGAGAAGGTGGATGAAGTTGCAGTCCAGCCGGTGGCCAGGGCCTATGACAAGGTTGCGCCGCTGCCGGTGCGCACCGGTGTCGGCAATTTCTTCGGCAACGTCGGCGACGTGTGGATCGGCGGCAACAACCTGTTGCAGGGCAAATTCACGGATGGCCTGGGTGACCTGCTACGCTTCGCGCTCAACTCGACGGTCGGCATCTTCGGGGTCTTCGACGTGGCGAGCGAGCTCAATCTGCCCAAGCACGACGAGGATTTCGGTCAGACGCTGGGCTGGTGGGGCGTGGGCGAAGGCGCTTACTTCGTCGCGCCGTTCTTCGGGCCGCGTACCATCCGCGATGCGCTCGTCCTGCCGGTCGACCTGTACGGCGACAGCGTGTGGGGCATCGGCGACGTGCCGACGCGCAACAGCCTCACGGCGCTGCGCTTCGTGCATGCCCGCGCGGCCCTGCTCGGTATCGACAAGACACTCGAGGAGGGGACGCTCGACAAGTACGCCTACGCGCGCGACTTCTACCTGCAGCAGCGTCGCTACCGCGTGTTCGACGGCAATCCGCCGCTCGAGGATCCCGATTTGAACGGTGCCGGGCGGCAAGACGGGCAGCGCGTGAAGCCCGATGCGCAATAGGTTTATGACTGACGACAGGGGGCGTGCGATCGCCCGCCCCGAGGAGTGATGATGAAGAAATTCCTGCTTTCCCTGTGCCTGATGTTCTCGGTGCTGCCGGCGTTTGCCGCCGACGCGATCAAGGCACCCGATGTGCTCGTGCGTGAAGTCAGCGACGACGTCCTCGCCATCGTGCGTCAGGACAAGGCCATCCAGTCCGGTGACACCCGCCGCGTGATCGATCTCGTCGAGGAAAAGGTCCTCCCGCATTTCAACTTCCGCCGCATGACCATGCTCGCGGTCGGCAAGGATTGGCGGGAGGCCAATCCCGAGCAGCAGGGCAAACTCGTCCAGGCCTTCCGCACCCTGCTCGTGCGTACCTATTCCAACGCGCTGACGCAGTACCGCGATCAGAGCATCAGCTACAAGCCTGCGAAGGTCGGCGAATCCGAGACCTCGGTGCGCGTGCAGACCGAAATCCGCCAGGCCGGCGCACAGCCGATCAACATCGACTATTCGCTGGAAAAGACGCCCGAGGGCTGGAAAGTGTTCGACGTGGTCGTCGCCGGCGTGAGCCTCGTCACCAACTACCGCGGCACTTTCGCGCAGGAGATCCGCACCGGCGGCGTCGACGGCCTGATCAAGTCGCTGGAGCAGAAGAATCGCAACCTCGCTGCGTCGGCGCATTCATGAGCGTCGTTTCGGGCAGGATCCTCGCCATCGACGGCGAGCTGACGATGGCGACGGCCGCGCAGTGGATCGAACGCGGCCGTGCGCAGGCGCGCGCCGAGGATCTGGTGGTCGACTTGTCCGGCGTCACGGCGGCGGATTCGTCCGCGCTCGCGCTGCTGTTCGACTGGATACGCATCGCGCGCGAGAACGGACACGCCGTCCGCCAGACCGGGATGCCGATGGGGATGCGCAGTCTCGCGACACTCTACGGTGTCGACGAGCTGTTGCCCGCCGAAGCCTGATCCGCTGCCGTCGATGACAGTCCCGGCGATACGGATCGACTCCGCGACCAAGCGTTACGGTTCCCTGCAGGCGCTTGCCGGCGTCGACCTCGAAGTCGCGCAGGGCGAGTTCTTCGGCCTGCTCGGGCCGAACGGGGCAGGCAAGACGACGCTCATCTCCGCCCTTTCGGGCCTCGTGCGGCCGGATGGCGGAACCTTCGAGATCATGGGCTTCAACGTCGTTTCGGACTACCGCAATGCCCGGCGCAATCTCGGTGTCGTGCCGCAGGAACTGGTCTTCGACCCTTTCTTCTCGGTGCGCGAGCTGCTGCGCATCCAGTCCGGCTACTTCGGCATCCGCAACAACGACGACTGGATCGACGAGATCCTCGCGAGCCTCGATCTGACCGCGAAGGCGGAGGCGAACATGCGCATGCTCTCGGGGGGCATGAAGCGCCGCGTGCTCGTCGCCCAGGCTCTCGTGCATCGCCCGCCGGTGATCGTGCTCGACGAGCCGACCGCGGGCGTCGACGTCGAGTTGCGCCAGGGGCTGTGGCACTTCATCCGCAAGCTCAACCGCGACGGTCACACGATCGTGCTGACGACGCACTACCTCGAAGAGGCCGAGACGCTGTGCGGCCGCATCGCGATGCTCAAATCCGGCAAGGTCGTCGCGCTGGATACGACCGGGAATCTGCTGCGCCGCTTCGCCAGCCATTCGCTCAGCGTCCGCCTGGAGCGCCCCGAGGCGGCGCCGGCGCTGGGCGGCACCGCTGCAGCCGGCGGCTGGGCCGACTTCCCGCTGGATCGCTACGAGGACCTCGAGCCGCTCCTCGCGCGCCTGCGCGAGGCCGGTGCGCGGATTCTCGAACTGCGCATGGGCGAGGCGGACCTCGAGCGCGTGTTCGTGGAGGTCATGAATGGTGCATGACGCGCTGACCGGCTTCCGCACCCTGCTGTACAAGGAAGTGCTGCGTTTCTGGAAGGTGGGTTTCCAGACGGTCGGCGCGCCGGTCCTCAACGCGCTGCTGTACCTGCTGATCTTCTCGCACGTGCTCGACCGGCACGTCACGGTCTATGGCGAAGTCGCCTACACGGCCTTCCTCGTGCCGGGCCTCGTGATGATGTCGCTGCTGCAGAACGCGTTCGCGAACAGCTCCTCGTCGCTGATCCAGAGCAAGATCACCGGCAACATCATCTTCGTGCTGCTGCCGCCGCTGTCCTACCGCGAGTTCTACGCGGCCTACGTGATCGCGTCGATGTTGCGCGGGCTGTTCGTCGGCGTGGGCGTGCTGCTCGTGTCGCTGCCCTTCGTCAATTTGCCGCTCGCGGCCCCCGGCTGG
Source organism: Azoarcus sp. DN11 (assembly GCF_003628555.1). Lineage (NCBI taxonomy): Bacteria > Pseudomonadati > Pseudomonadota > Betaproteobacteria > Rhodocyclales > Zoogloeaceae > Azoarcus > Azoarcus sp. DN11. Next base: position 950,944 of record NZ_CP021731.1, read on the forward strand.
ATCTTCGCCTTCGGGCTGATGGGCGGCGCGATCCTCGGCTCGCTGGGCGTGATCGCGGGCATCTGGGCGGACAAGTTCGACCAGCTTGCGGGCTTCCAGAACTTCCTGATCATGCCGCTGACGATGCTCTCCGGCGTGTTCTACTCGATCCGTTCGCTGCCGGATTTCTGGCAGAAGGTCTCGCACATCAATCCGTTTTTCTTCATGATCGACGGTTTCCGCTATGGCTTCTTCGGCCAGTCCGACGTTTCGCCGTGGCTGAGCCTTGCGGTCGTGGGTATCTGTTTCGTGTTCCTCGCAGTGCTGACTCTGGCGATGCTCGCCCGGGGCTACAAGCTGCGGGCTTGAGGGTGGTCAAAATGTTTGAAGCAGCAGAAATCAAGCGTCTCATCGAGCAGGGCATGCCCTGCGAATTCGTCGAGATCCAGGGGGATGACGGGGTGCATTTCACCGGCATCGTCGTCAGCGCCGAATTCGAGGGCAAGCTGAAGGTGCGCCAGCACCAGGCGGTGTATGCGACGCTCGGCAAGCTGATGGGCAACGAGATCCACGCCCTGCAGCTGCAGACCTTCACGCCGGCGAAGTGGGCCGAAGTCCGTACCGACCTGGGTTTCTGAGCAGGACGCGATGGACAAGCTTCTGATTGAAGGCGGTTCCCGCCTCGCGGGCGAGACCGCCATTTCCGGCGCGAAGAACGCGGCGCTGCCCATCCTGTGCGCAGCGCTGCTCACGTGCGAGCCGGTCACGTTTACGAACGTGCCGCAGCTGAACGACATCGGCACACTGCTGAAACTCCTCGCGCAGATGGGCGTGAAGGTCAATCGCGGCTCCGGCAGCGAGGTCGGCACCGTGACGCTCGACGCCTCGGCGCTCGACAACCCGGTCGCGACCTACGAGATGGTCAAGACCATGCGTGCGTCGATCCTCGTGCTGGGTCCGCTGGTGGCGCGCTGCGGCGAGGCCAAGGTGAGCCTGCCCGGCGGTTGCGCGATCGGCGCGCGGCCGGTGGATCAGCACATCAAGGGGCTGCAGGCGATGGGCGCGCAGGTCACCGTGGAACACGGTTACGTCCATGCGAAGGTCCCGCGCCTCCAGGGCGCGCGCCTCTTCACCGACATGGTCACCGTCACCGGGACCGAAAACCTGATGATGGCCGCCTGTCTCGCCGACGGCGAGACCATCATCGAGAACGCCGCGCGTGAGCCCGAGGTGGTCGACCTGGCGAACTGCCTCGTCGCGATGGGCGCCCGCATCTCGGGCGCCGGCACCGACGTGATCCGCATCCGCGGCGTCGAGCGCCTGTCGGGCGCGACCCACCGGATCATGCCGGACCGCATCGAGACCGGCACCTACCTGTGCGCCGCCGCGGCGACGGGGGGCGAGATCCGCCTCACGCGCACCTCGTCGGCTTATCTCGACATCGTCATCGACAAGCTGATGGACGCCGGCTGCGATGTCGTCAGCGAGCGCGATGCGATCCGCCTGAAGGCGCCCCGGCGCCTCACGTCCGTGAGCCTCCGCACCTCGCCGTATCCGGCCTTCCCGACCGACATGCAGGCGCAGTTCATGGCGATCAACGCGGTCGCGGATGGCGCCGCGGTGATCCGCGAGACGATCTTCGAGAACCGCTTCATGCATGCGGTCGAGCTCCAGCGCCTCGGCGCCGATATTCGCATCGACGGCAATACCGCGATGGTGCAGGGCGTCGAGCGGCTGCAGGGGGCGACCGTGATGGCGACCGACCTGCGCGCGTCCGCGAGCCTGGTGATCGCCGGCCTCGTCGCCGAGGGCGAAACCGTCATCGAGCGCATCTATCACCTCGACCGCGGCTACGAGCGACTCGAGCAGAAGCTCGCCGATCTCGGCGCGCGGGTGCGGCGACTCGCCTGAGTCCGAGTGATGCGGGTGCCGGCCTTTCCGCCGGCGCCCGTTGCGATTACAGGTCGAAGCGCCCCGAAGCCTCGGGCTGCCAGGTCACCGCGAGCACCTCGAGCTTGATCGGGCGCCTGTCGGCGTTCACCCACTCGATCGCCTGGCCCACGGACAGGCCCAGCAGGGCGCTGCCGGCCGGCGTGAAGACCGACACCTTGCCCGCGTCGGGAGTCGCGTCGCCCGGGTAGACCAATGTCAGCTCGTGCTCCTGGCCACCCGACAGTTCGCGGAAGCGTGCGCGGCTGTTCATCGTGATGACGTTGGTCGGCATGTCCCGTGGTTCGCGGACGTCCGCGCGCGCGAGTTCGTCGCGCAGGGCGTCGAGGTCACTGCGGTTGCGGGCGACCGGCGCGGCCAGCAGCCCCTCCAGGCGTTCGAGGTCCTGCGACGAGATCACGATGTCCGGTTTCATGGTGTTTCGACTCCCTGCTTCGCGCCAAAAGTAAAAAAGGCCGAACCGCAGCGCGGTCCAGCCAGCACATGAAGGCTAACAGAAGGGCGGGCGGGTTACAATGTCAGCCCGATTTTTCCCGAGGCACGCTGTGTCCAGCATCACCCTCGCCCTCTCCAAGGGCCGCATCTTCGAGGAAACGCTGCCGCTGCTCGCGGCGGCCGGCATCACGCCGACCGACAACCCCGAGACTTCGCGCAAGCTCATCATCGGCACCAACCGCCCGGACGTGCGCCTCGTGATCGTGCGCGCGACCGATACGCCGACCTACGTGCAGTACGGCGCGGCCGACCTCGGCATCGCCGGCAAGGACGTGCTGCTCGAGCATGGCGGAGCAGGGCTGTACCAGCCGCTGGACCTCAACATCGCGAAGTGCCGCCTGTGCGTCGCGACGCAGAAGGGCTTCGACTATGCCGCGGCGACGCGCCCCGGCGGGCGCATCCGCGTCGCGACAAAATACATCAACAGCGCCAAGGCGCACTTCGCCGCGAAGGGCGTGCATGTCGATCTCATCAAGCTGTACGGCTCGATGGAGCTCGCCCCGCTGGTTGGACTCGCCGACGCGATCGTCGACCTCGTCTCGAGCGGCAACACGTTGCGCGCGAACAACCTCGAGGAAGTCGAGGAGATCATGCAGATCAGCTCGCGACTGGTCGTGAATCAGGCCTCGCTGAAATTGAAGCGCGAACTCCTCCAGCCGGTGCTGGACGCTTTTGCCGGAGCGGTGAAATGAGTGATGCGAGCCGCAGGATCCGCCGCCTCGACGCGCGCGATCCCGATTTCCTGCCGACGCTGGATGCGCTCCTCGCGTTCGAGGGCAGTGCCGATGCGCGCATCGACGCGGCCGTCACCGAGATCCTCGGCGCGGTGCGAACCACTGGCGACCCCGCGGTGATCGAATACACGCGCCGCTTCGACCGCCTCGACGTGAAGTCGATGGCCGAGCTCGAGCTGCCCAAATCGGAGCTCAAGGCGGCCCTCGACAGCCTGACCGTCGAGCAGCGCGAGGCCCTTCGCATCGCCGCCGACCGGGTGCGCATCTACCACGAGCGCCAGCGCGCCGAATCCTGGGATTACGTCGAGGCCGACGGCACGCGCCTCGGCCAGAAGATCACCCCCCTCGATCGCGTCGGCCTGTACGTGCCGGGCGGGCGCGCCTCCTACCCGAGCTCCGTGCTGATGAACGCCGTGCCAGCCAAGGTCGCAGGCGTCGGCGAGTTGATCATGGTCGTGCCGACCCCGAATGGCGAGAAGAATCCGCTCGTGCTGGCCGCCGCGGCGATCACCGGCGTCGACCGCGTGTTCACGATTGGCGGCGCGCAGGCCGTCGCCGCACTCGCCTACGGCACGCAGACCCTGCCGCAGGTCGACAAGATCGTCGGCCCCGGCAACGCCTATGTCGCCGAGGCCAAGCGCCGCGTATTCGGCACGGTCGGCATCGACATGGTGGCGGGGCCTTCCGAAGTGCTCGTGATCTCGGACGGCAGCGGCCACGCGGACTGGGTCGCGATGGACCTCTTCGCGCAGGCCGAGCACGACGAGCTCGCGCAGCCCATCCTGCTGTGTACCGACTCCGCCTTCCTCGACGCGGTCGAGTCCTCGATCGAGCGCCTGCTGCCGACGATGCCGCGCCGCGAGACCATCGCCGCGTCGCTCGCGAACCGCGGCGCGCTGATCCACGTCGCGAGCCTGGAGCAGGCCTGCGCGATCGCCAACCGCATCGCCCCCGAACACCTGGAGCTGTCGCTCGACGAACCCGAGCCGTGGATCGACCGCATCCGCCACGCCGGCGCGATCTTCGTCGGCCACTGGGCGGTCGAGGCGCTCGGCGACTATTGTGCCGGCCCCAACCACGTGCTGCCGACGATGCGCAGCGCGCGCTTCTCGTCGCCGCTGGGCGTGTACGATTTCCAGAAGCGCACCAGCATCATCCAGATCTCGGAAGCGGGCGCGCAGACGCTGGGCCGCATCGCCTCGACGCTCGCGCATGGCGAAGGCCTGCAGGCGCACGCGCGCTCCGCGGAGCTGCGACTGCACAAGTGAGCCGCCGCGCCGTGGGCGCGCGCCGGAATCCGGCAAGGGCGTCCCGACGGGGCGCCCTTGCCGCGTTTACGCGAGGATCTCCCGCAGCGCCCCGATCAGCGCGCCGCACTGCTCGTCCGTGCCGACGGTGATGCGCAGGAACTGCTCGATGCGCGGCTGGCGGAAGTGGCGCACGATGATCGCGCGCTGGCGCAGTTCGGCTGCGAGCTCGCCCGCGTCGCGCGCGGGGTGCGTCGCGAATACGAAGTTCGCCGCCGAGGGCAGCACCTCGAAGCCGAGCGAGGCGAGGTCCGCGACGAGCTGGCCGCGCGTGCGCATCACCGCCTGGCGCGTGCGCTCGAAGTACTCCTCGTCCTCGATCGCCGCGACCGCACCGACGATCGCCAGCCGGTCCAGCGGATAGGAGTTGAAGCTGTCCTTCACGCGTACCAGCGCCTCGACGAGGTCCGCGTGGCCGATCGCGAAGCCCACGCGCAGGCCGGCGAGCGACCGCGACTTGGAGAAGGTCTGCACGACCAGCAGGTTCGGATAGCGCGCCGTGAGCGGAATCGCCGACTCGCCGCCGAAGTCGACATAGGCCTCGTCGATGACGACCACGCACTGCGGGTTGCCCGCGACGATGCGCTCGATTTCGGCGAGCGGCAGCAGGCGCCCGGTCGGGGCATTGGGGTTCGGGAAGATGATACCGCCCGCCGCCTTGCCGGCCGCAGGCAGGTAGTCTTCGGGGCGGATCGCGAGGTGCTCGTCGAGCGCGACCGTCTCGAATCCGATCCCGTACAGGCCGCAATACACCGGGTAGAAGCTGTACGAGATGTCGGGGAAGCGCAGCGGCCGATCATGCTTCAGCAGTGCCAGAAAGGCGTGCGCCAGCACTTCGTCGGAACCGTTGCCGACGAAGACCTCCTGCGTCGTGACGCCGTGGCGTGCGGCGATGGCGGCTCGCAGGCGCTCCGAGGTCGGGTCGGGGTAGAGGCGCAGCGCGTCCGATGCCTCCGTCCTGATCGCCGCGATCGCCTTCGGCGAGGGGCCGTACGGATGCTCGTTGGTGTTGAGCTTGACCAGGTTGGCAATCTTGGGCTGTTCGCCCGGGACGTAGGGGGTCAGGCCGTGGACGACGGCACTCCAGTATTGGCTCATCAGCGGATCGGATGCTGGGTTGTAGGAGTCCCCGGGAGCGCCCGGTTGCGGCAGACCGCATGTGGCGCCCCCGCTGCCGGCATTGCGGCGGGACAGTCAGGCGATGGTATCATGCCCGAGAATGGCGCCCGAACGCGCCCGGATCCCTTATTTTCAAGCAGAATCCCATGCGGCAAGCCGAAGTCACTCGCGATACCCTGGAAACCCGGATCACCGTCCGCATCGACCTGGACGGCAGCGGCAAGGCCAGTCTCGCCACGGGCGTGCCCTTTTTCGACCACATGCTCGACCAGATCGCCCGCCACGGCGCGATCGACCTCGACATCAAGGCCGAAGGCGACACCCACATCGACGACCACCACACCGTCGAGGATGTCGGCATCACGCTGGGCCAGGCCTTTGCGCAGGCGCTCGGCGACAAGAAAGGCATCTTCCGCTACGGCCACGCCTACGTGCCGCTCGACGAGGCGCTGTCGCGCGTCGTCGTCGACTTCTCCGGCCGCCCCGGCCTGCACTATTTCGTGAATTACACGCGTGCGCGCATCGGCAACTTCGACGTCGATCTCGCGCGCGAATTCTTCCAGGGCTTCGTCAATCATGCCGGCGTGACCGTGCATGTCGACAACCTGCGCGGCGACAACGCCCATCACCAGTGCGAAACCATCTTCAAGGCCTTCGGTCGTGCGCTGCGCATGGCGGCCCAGCGCGACGAGCGCGCCGCCGGCGTGATCCCGTCGACCAAGGGCGCTCTCTGAGTTTCCGCCAAGCCTTCCGATTTTTCCTGCGAGCGATTCCGCGATGAGCGACGTAGCCATCATCGACTACGGCATGGGCAACCTGCGTTCGGTTGCCAAGGCGGTCGAACATGTTGCCCCCGGCAGAACAGTCGTCGTGACCTCCGACCCGTCGGTCGTTGCCGCCGCCGGGCGCGTGGTGTTCCCGGGGCAGGGCGCGATGCCCGACTGCATGCGCGAACTGGAACTGCGCGGCCTGCGCCGCGCCGTGCTCGAGGCCGCTGCATCCAAGCCTTTCCTCGGCATCTGCATTGGCCAGCAGATGCTCTTCGGCCACAGCGAGGAAGGCGACGTGCCCGGTCTGGGCATCCTGCCCGGCAAGGTCATCCGCTTCCCCGACGCGAAGATGGTCGCCGCCGACGGTTCGCGCCTGAAGGTGCCGCACATGGGCTGGAACGGCGTGCAGCAGCGCGTCGCCCATCCGCTGTGGGAGGGCATTCCCGACGGCGAGCGCTTCTATTTCGTGCACAGCTATTTCGTCCAGCCCGACGAGCGTTCGCTGGTTGCGGCCGAAACCGCTTACGGTTTGATGTTTACCAGTGCAGTCGCGCGGGATAACATCTTCGCGGTTCAGTTCCATCCCGAAAAGAGTGCGCAGGCGGGCCTGCGGATGCTTGCAAATTTCATCTCCTGGGCTCCCTGACGAGCGCCGTCGAGACTTCGTCCGTCGGCTCCCTTCCACACCTGAAATGCAACTCTTCCCCGTATGCTGCTGATTCCCGCTATCGATCTGAAGGACGGCCAGTGCGTGCGCCTCAAGCAGGGCGAGATGGACGACGCCACGGTGTTCTCCGAGCAACCGGCCGCGATGGCGCGGCACTGGATCGACCTCGGTGCGCGTCGTCTGCACCTCGTGGACCTCAATGGCGCCTTTGCCGGCAAGCCCAAGAACGGCACGGCGATCCGTGCGATCGTCGATGAGGTGGGCGACGATATCCCCGTCCAGCTGGGCGGCGGTATTCGCGACCTCGACACGATCGAGCACTACCTCGACAACGGCATCTCGTACATCATCATCGGCACGGCCGCGGTGAAAAACCCCGGCTTCCTGCACGATGCGTGCGGCGCCTTTCCGGGCCACATCATCGTCGGCCTCGATGCCAAGGACGGCAAGGTCGCCGTCGACGGCTGGTCGAAGATGACCGGCCACGACGTCGTCGACCTCGCGAAGAAGTACGAGGACTACGGCGTCGAAGGCGTGATCTATACCGATATCGGCCGCGACGGCATGCTCTCCGGCGTGAACATCGAGGCTACCGTGCGCCTCGCGCAGGCGCTGCGCATCCCGGTCATCGCCAGTGGCGGCATCGCTTCGCTGGCCGACATCGACGCCCTGTGCGCGGTCGAGTCGGAAGGCATCACCGGCGCGATCACCGGTCGCGCGATCTACGAAGGCACGCTCGATTTCGCCGCCGCGCAGGCGCGCGCGGACGAACTCAGCGGCGAAACCGCCTGATGCTCGCCAAGCGCATCATCCCCTGCCTGGACGTGAATGCCGGGCGTGTCGTGAAGGGCGTCAATTTCGTCGAATTGCGCGACGCGGGCGACCCGGTCGAGATCGCCCGCCGCTACGACGAGCAGGGCGCCGACGAGATCACCTTTCTCGACATCACAGCGAGCTCCGACGCGCGCGACACGATCGTCCACGTGGTCGAGCAGGTCGCCGAGCAGGTCTTCATTCCGCTGACGGTGGGCGGCGGCGTGCGCACGGTCGCGGATGTCCGCCGCCTCCTCAATGCGGGCGCCGACAAGGTCAGCATCAACACCGCCGCAGTGAATAATCCGCAGGTCGTCGCCGATGCGGCCGGCAAGGTCGGCAGTCAGTGCATCGTCGTCGCGATCGACGCGAAGCAGACTGCCCCCGGCAAGTGGGAAGTGTTCACCCACGGCGGTCGCAACAACACCGGGCTCGACGCGATCGAGTGGGCGAAGAAAGTCGCCGCCCTCGGCGCCGGCGAGATCCTCCTCACGAGCATGGACCGCGACGGCACGAAGATCGGTTTCGACCTCGCACTCACGCGCGCGGTGTCGGATGCGGTTCCGATCCCCGTGATCGCCAGCGGCGGTGTCGGCACGCTGGAGCATCTCGCCGAGGGCGTCTCCGAGGGACGCGCGGATGCGGTACTCGCCGCGAGCATCTTCCATTTCGGCCAGCACACGGTGCGTGAAGCGAAGGAGCTGATGCGCGCCCGCGGCATCGAGGTACGACTGTGAGCACCATCAATTCCGCCCGCTGGCTCAACGACATCCGCTGGGACGACCAGGGGCTCGTGCCCGTGATCGCGCAGGAAGTGGCGACCGGCGACGTGCTGATGTTCGCGTGGATGAACCGCGAAGCGCTGCAACGCACCGCCGAGACGGGCGAGGCGATCTACTGGTCGCGTTCGCGCCGCAAGCTGTGGCACAAGGGCGAGGAGTCCGGTCACGTGCAGAAGGTGCGCGAAATCCGCATCGATTGTGACAACGATGTGGTATTGCTCAAGGTCGAGCAGATCGGCGGCATCGCCTGCCATACCGGGCGCCACAGCTGCTTTTTCCAGCGTCACCTGGCCGAGGGCTCGTGGGAAGCCGTCGAGCCGGTACTCAAGGATCCCAAGGACATCTACAAATGATCGACATCGAAGTGCTGCATCGCGTCGCCGCGACCCTGGCCGAGCGCAAGAAGGCCGATCCCGATTCTTCCTACGTCTGCAGCCTGTACACCAAGGGCACCGACGCGATCTGCAAGAAGGTCGCCGAGGAGGCGGCCGAAACCATCATGGCGGCCAAGGACAAGGACATGCTGCACATCGTCTGGGAGGTCACCGACCTGTGGTTCCATTCGATGGTGCTGCTGGCGCACTTCGGTCTGTCGGTCGACGACGTGCTGGCTGAATTCCGGCGCCGCGAAGGTGTCTCAGGAATTGACGAGAAGAAGTCCCGCACGACGGCCTGAGGTGAAAATGAGCGATTGCATTTTCTGCCGGATTGCCGCCGGCGAGATTCCGGCGAAGAAGCTGTACGAGGACGAGCACGTGCTCGCGTTTCACGACATCAATCCGGTCGCTCCGGTGCATTTCCTCGTGATCCCGAAACTGCACGTTCCGTCGATGGCCGAGCTCGGCCCCGAGCACGTCGAGGTCATGGGGCGGGTGATGACCACCGCAGCCCGGCTCGCGCGCGAAAACGGCTGCGGCGAGGGTTATCGCACGATCATCAACACCGGAAGGGTGGGGCGGCAGGAGGTGTATCATCTGCACGTTCATGTCCTGGGTGGCCCGGAGGTGCTTCCGGCCATGTTGAAGCGTTAAGGAGAGCAGTATGGGTTCATTCAGTATCTGGCACTGGCTGATCGTTCTGGTGATCGTCGTGCTGGTATTCGGTACCAAGAAGCTGCGCAACATCGGCCAGGATCTGGGAGGCGCGGTGAAGGGCTTCAAGGAAGGGATGAAGGACTCCGAGAAATCCGACGACGTGCAGCAGAAGATCGGCGGTGAGACCATCGACGTCCAGGCACGGGAAAAAACCGACAGGCTGCACTCCTGAGCCCGCCGGGCGACGTCGGCAACCAGGGGCGCGGCGGCTTTGCGCCCCTTCGTTTTGATGCCGCCGCCGCGCGCGTGGTTTGGCTCGTACAGGTTCCAACATCATGTTCGATTTCGGTTTTTCTGAACTCATCGTCATCGCGGTGGTGGCGCTCATCGTTGTTGGGCCCGAGCGTCTGCCGAAGGTCGCGCGCACGGCAGGCCATCTTCTCGGGCGACTCCAGCGCTACGTCAACGACGTCAAATCCGACATCCAGCGGGAGATGCAGCTCGAGGACCTGAAAAAACTCCAGCAGCAGGTCGAGCAGCAGGCGCGCGAGCTCGAGTCGTCCATGCGCAGCGAGGCCCAGAGCGTCGAGGCGGATCTGGAGAAGACCGTGGCGGAAGCGAAGAGCGGCCTTTCCGGCGACACGGCGGCAGTGCCGGAGACGACACCCACGCCGGTCACGGAGGCCCCGCCGCCGCCAGTGGTCGTCACCGTCCTTGGCGCCGATGCGGCTGCGGCGGATGGCGCGGCGGTCGAGCCGCAGGTGGATAGCCGGCAACTCGAACTCGGACTTGGGCCGGCTTCCGCAGGGCCGGCTTCCGCGCCGGCCGCCGCCCCGACCCCGGACAAAGCCACGGACAAAGCATGAGCACCGCTCAGGAAACCTTCATCTCGCACCTCGTCGAGCTGCGCGACCGCCTGCTGCGTGCGATGCTGGCGGTCCTCGTCGTGTTCCTGTGCCTGATGCCGTGGGCGAGTGACGTGTACGACCTCCTCGCGCAACCAATGATGCGGACGCTCCCCCAAGGTACGCACATGATCGCAACCGGCGTCGTGACGCCCTTCTTCGTTCCGGTCAAGGTGACGATGCTGGCGGCTTTCGTGATCGCGTTGCCGGTCGTGCTGTACCAGGCCTGGGCTTTCGTCGCGCCGGGCCTCTACGCCCATGAGCGCCGTCTCGGGCTGCCGCTCGTACTCGGCAGCACGATCCTGTTCCTGCTCGGGATGGCGTTCTGTTACTTCTTCGTGTTCGGGACGGTCTTCAAGTTCATCGCCCAGTTCGCTCCCAAGAGCATCACGCCGGCGCCGGACATCGAGCAGTACCTGTCCTTCGTCATGACGATGTTCCTCGCGTTCGGCCTGACCTTCGAGGTGCCCGTGGCGGTGATCCTGCTCGTGAGGACGGGCGTCGTCAGCATCGCGAAGCTGGTCGACGCACGCCCCTACGTGATCGTCGGCGCCTTCATCGTCGCCGCCGTGATCACGCCTCCGGATGTGGTGTCCCAGCTCCTGCTCGCAGTGCCGATGTGCCTGCTGTACGAGGCCGGCATCATCATCGCCCGCATGATCAGCAAGAACCGGGAAAGCGGCGCGGACGAGGCTCTCGAACGCATCGAGAGCAAGTAAGGCCCTTACCCGGGGCGCTGGTGTTCAGCGCTCGGCGGCGGGGGGCGGGCGGCGCCCGATCTCGATCTGCAGATCGACTTCGGCTTTGGCGCGGCGCACGCGGAAGTTCGCGCTGTGCCCGGGCATCAACCCCGCTACCATTTCCAGCATTCCCTTGGGGTCGTGCACCGGCTTGCCCTCGATGCCGACGAGGATGTCGCCCGGGCGGATGCCGGCGCGTTCGGCGGGGCTGTCGCGCAGCACGCCCGCGATGAGTGCGCCCTCGGTGCCCGTGAAACCGAAGGATTCCGCGAGCTCCGGCGTGATCTCCTGGATCTCGACGCCGATCCACCCGCGCGTGACGTGCCCGGTCGAGACGATCTGCTCCAGCACATTGCGCGCGATGGACACCGGGATCGCGAAGCCGATTCCCAAGGATCCGCCCGAGCGCGAGTAGATCGCCGTGTTGATGCCTACCAGGTCGCCCCGGCTGTCGACGAGCGCGCCGCCGGAGTTGCCGGGATTGATCGCCGCGTCGGTCTGGATGTAGTTCTCGAAGGTGTTGATGCCGAGCTGGCTGCGCCCGAGGGCGGAGACGATGCCCATCGTCACCGTCTGCCCGACGCCGAAGGGATTGCCGATGGCAAGGACCACGTCGCCGACCTGCAGGACTTCCTGCTGGGCGAAGGCGATCGCCGGCAGTTTGCCGTTGCCCTGCAGCCGGAGCACGGCGAGATCGGTTTCCGGGTCGCGGCCGACGAGGCGCGCGGGAAACTTGCGGCCATCGTTGAGTGCGACTTCGATCTCGTCCGCCCCTTCGATGACGTGGTTGTTGGTCAGGATGAAGCCGTCCGGGCTGGCGATGACGCCCGATCCCAGGCCCGCCGCGCGCTGCGTGGGGGCCTTCTCCTGCCGGTCACCGAAGAAATGGCGGAAGATAGGGTCGTCGAGCAGGGGGTGGCGCTGACGGGCGACGTCCTTGGAGGTGTAGATATGGACCACGGCCGGCATCGAGCGCCGGGCCGCGTCGGCGTAGGAGCTCGGTGCCGGGGCCACCGTCGCGGAGCCGGCACCGGGCGCCTCGAGGATGGAAACCACGGCGGCGGGCGCCGCACCCTTGAACCATTCCGGCTTCAGCGTGTTCAGTACAAACAGCACCGCGACGCTCACGGTCACGGCCTGCGCGAAGATCAGCCAGAGGCGGCGCATAATGTTGCTCGAATTGGGCGGGCGGCCTGTGTCGTGCTCGCCGTGAGGCCGGGAAGACAGGAGTGGGGACCGTATGCAACTCGCCGAATTGCAAGCTCATCTGGATGAACTGCTGGAAGTCCCACGGTTCCGGGATTATTCCCCAAACGGCCTGCAAGTGGAAGGTCGGCCCGAGGTGCGCCGCGCACTGTGCGGCGTGACGGCAAGCCAGGCGCTGCTCGACCGCGCCGTCGCCGAGGGCGTCGATGCCGTCATCGTGCATCATGGCTGGTTCTGGCGTGGCGAGGATGGGCGCATCACGGGGATTCGCAAGCGGCGCATCGCGACGCTGTTGAGAAACGACATCAGCCTGCTTGCCTATCATCTGCCGCTCGACGCCCATCCGCAACTCGGCAACAACGCCCAGCTTGCGGCCGTTGCGGGCTGGGTGGGCGCGGGACGGTTCGGGGAACAGGATCTCGGGTGGATCGGCCGGCCCGAGCAACCGGGCACGGCCGAGCAGGTCGCGCGTTCGCTGGCTGCCCGGCTCGGGCGCGAACCGCTGCTGGTGGGCGATGGAGGGCGGGTGGTGAGCCGCGTCGCGTGGTGTACGGGGGGCGCGCAGGGCTACTTCGAGCAGGCCATCGCGGCAGGGGCCGATCTTTACGTGTCGGGCGAGATTTCCGAGCAGACGGTGCATCTGGCGCGCGAATCGGGTGTGCCGTACATCGCGGCGGGGCACCACGCGACGGAGCGTTACGGCATCCATGCGCTGGCGCAATACCTCGGGCAGACCTGCGGCATCGAGGCGCATTTCGTCGATCTCGACAACCCGGTTTAGCCGGGACGGCGTCCGTCTCGGTCCTCAGGCGGGCAGTGGCGGGACGACGGGAACCGAGTCCCTGCCCGCGGGCGCGGCCACTTCCGGGCTGTACGTGCCCAACCGGTCCTCGAGAATCGCCGCGAGCAGCAGGATCTCGTCGATCACGCTGAGCGGGAAGCCTTCGCGCGTGCCGTCGCGGTTGTCGCGCAGGAGATGCTCGAGATAGGCCTGGCAGTCGCGCGTACCCCACATCTCCTGCACGTTCTGGCTCAGGTGCGCCATCTGCTCGATCGAATTCCGGGCCTGACGTGCCTCGTCGAAACTGTCCCAGGTGACGGCCTTGACGTTGAAGGTCTTGTTGAGCTGCTTCGCCAGCGCGTCGAACTCGTCACGCAGGTTGGCGGCCCGATAGACCTCCATGAGCTTGAGCCACGGCGTCACGGCCCGCTTCGGATTCGACGCGATGAACTCGGCGAGTGTGTCCGCCGCGCCGCGGATGCGCCCGAAGCCCATCATGATCTCGGCAAGTTCGATGGCGGACTCGTGTTCCTCGGCGGCTTCCTCCATGACCACGCCGGCGGCGGGCGCATGCGGGGCGGCCGATGCAACCGGCGTGATGGGGGCGAGCGACATCGGCGGCGCGAACACGTCGTCGGCCATTTCCCACCCCGGCGACACGTGCTCGCCAGCGAGGGGGGGCGGAGTCGGCAGGATGTGCGGCTGCGGCGCCGGGGCGTTCACGGTGGCGGCGTCGGGCGCCGGTTGGGCGCGGTGGGCCGGCGGGCGGGCGTCGGCATTTCTCGTTGCGGAAACCTGCGTGCGACTCGACTCCGGATCGCTGGGCGGGAGCGATGCGTAGCGGCGCCTGCGGAACCAGGCGAGCGCGCCGGCGAGTGCCAGCGAAATGATCCCGATCGTCAGGGTGGCGTGCTTCCAGGCCTCCGCGACGCTATCGTCGGGGTCGCGCGGCGTCGGCGGTGGTGGCGCGTCGGCGGACTGCGCCACGGCGGATGACGGCGACGGCCGATACTCCGCAAGCATGCGCGACTGCGCGGCTTCGAGCTGGCGGATGCGCTCGTCGAGTTCCAACTGCGCGACGATCGTGCGGTCGATCGCCATGATCACCGACTGCTCGCGACGCAACTGCTCGCGCTGGGCGTCGGTGGTCGAATCGATGCGCGCGAGGCTGCCGAGCCGGGTGCTCAGGTGCAGGCCGGAGCTCGGGGCCTCGGACTCGCCACCGCCGACCTCCAGACGGTCTTGGCGGGGCGCGGCCTTTGGTGAGCTGCGGGTGAGGGCAGTCGCCTCGCGTGCGGCAGGCGGCGTGGCGATGTCGGCAGAAGGCGCCGCCGGACGATAGTAACGCGGACGGTGCGGCCGTTTCTGCGCCGGCGCGCTCGCCGTGTCGGGGTGCGGAACGGTTCGATCGCCTGCGGTTCCGCCTGCCACCGTGGCTGTGTCGGGGAATGCCAGCAGGACGGTGTATTCGCGCCGCAGGCGGCTGTCGCAGTTATCCTCGATGGCGAAACTGACGGCAGGTTCGAAGCTCGGCAGCCGGTGAGAGATCACGAGCCGCGAATCGGCGTCGCGTCCGGTAACGTCGAGGCGCGCATCCCGCAGTCGCGGCACCCCGTTCGAAGTCGTCGAGGTCGTTGCGAAGCGCAGGCATTCGCCCAGCTGTGACGAATCGCCCTGGAGAACGGGAATCTCGATTCTGAGCGCTTCGCCGACCTTGGACACGAACACCGGTTCGCCGAGAACGACCGCGCCGGACGCCGTCGGCGCGAGCGCCAGCAGTGCCGTCAGGAGTAGGGATGCGGAACCCCGGCGGGTCAGGCGCTGCTGTGTCGTCATCGTCCGCTCATGCACGGGAAAAGGCTAAGCGCAAATCTGCATCTTGTATCAAATCATTGCAGCGCATTGTAACGAATTTGCATTGTTGGCGCGTATTGTTCCGTGAAATCAGGGGATTTCGTCACGGCGGAAAATGACATCCGGAATCTCCCCGCGAGTGAGCGGTGGTTGCCGGCCGCCGGCGGAGGGGGGGCTGGCGTCGCGTCACGCGGAAAGGGCGCCGATTCGCGGTAACATGCTGTTTCTCCATACGTTGCCGTACGTCCCATGCCGCTCTCTCCTCCGAAGTGCGCACGCAGTCCCGCGCATCTGCGCCAGATCACCGTCGAAGGTTTTCGCCGCGCTGACGGTCTGCTGGAGCTCGAGGCCTGCCTGCGCGACACGAAGGCCGTCGATTACACGCTCGCGTCGGGTGTCCGCCGTGCGGGTGACCCCGTGCACGAGATGCGCGTGCGCATCACGATCGACGCGGCGTTCACCATCATCGATGCCGAGGCGTGTTCGGACCGCGTCCCGTACGCCGGCGAATGCGACACGATCGGGCCGGCGTACGGGCGGCTCGTGGGACTGAACCTCATTCGCGGCTTTCGCCGCAACGTCGGGGAGATGTTCGCCGACGTGCGCGGTTGCTCGCATGTGACGGAGCTCCTGATGAGCCTTCCGACGGCTGCCGTGCAGACCTTCGCGACTTTCCGGCGCGACAACGAGGACAGCGTCGAGAAGCCGTTCCAGCTCGACAAGTGCCATGCGCTCGAGAGCTCGCGCGAGACCGTGCGCCGCTACTACCCGAAGTGGTACCGCAAGCCTGCGGCCGACGAGTAGCCGCGGCGCGTCCGGCGGCAGACCGGCTCGCGCGGGGCTCGCGATTCTGCACTGCGCAATTGCGGTTATAATCCGCAGATCTTGCGACCTTCAGGCCCATTTCCGGGTCGGGGTCGAGAGGTCGGACCGGGCGACACACGGCCGGTCGGGAGCGGTATGCGTCGGTCGAGGGAGACGGCGTATGTCGTGGAGCGATGCTCCGAAGCGTCCCATCAACCTGTTCGCGGCGCCTCTGGCGTTGCGGCTTCGATCGAAGGGCAACCATGAAGATTCATGAGTATCAGGCAAAAGAACTACTAAGGAAGTTTGGCGTCGTGACGCCGCGCGGTTTCCACACCGTGTCGGTGGATGGGGCGGTGAAGGCCGCCGAAGAGCTGGGCGGCAAGATCTGGGTCGTGAAGGCGCAGATCCACGCCGGCGGCCGCGGCAAGGGCGGCGGCGTGAAGCTCGCGCGCTCGCTGGACGAAGTGCGCCAGCTCGCCAACGAGATCCTCGGCATGCAGCTGGTCACGCACCAGACCGGGCCCGAAGGCCAGAAAGTGCGCAACCTCCTGATCGAGGAAGGCGCCGACATCAAGAAGGAATACTACGTTGCCGCGCTGACCGACCGCGCCACGCAGAAGGTCGCGATCATGGCCTCCTCCGAAGGCGGCATGGACATCGAGGAAGTCGCGCACAGCACCCCCGAGAAGATCCTGAAGGAATTCGTGGACCCGCTGGTCGGCCTGACCGACAAGCAGGCCGAGAACCTCGCGCGCGGCATCGGCGTGCCGGAAGCCTCGGTCGCCAAGGCGGTGGATACGCTCAAGCGCCTGTACACCTGCTACATGGAAACGGATGCCTCGCTGGCGGAAATCAACCCGCTGATCCTCGAAGGCAACGGCAACATCAAGGCGCTCGACGCCAAGTTCAACTTCGACTCGAACGCGCTCTACCGTCATCCGGATATCGTCGATTTCCGTGACTTCGACGAAGAAGACGCGGACGAGATCGAGGCCTCGAAGTTCGACCTCGCCTACATCTCGCTCGACGGCAACATCGGCTGCCTGGTGAACGGCGCCGGCCTCGCGATGGCGACGATGGACACGATCAAGCTGTTCGGCGCCGAGCCGGCCAACTTCCTCGACGTCGGCGGCGGCGCGACGACCGAGAAGGTCACCGAGGCGTTCAAGATCATGCTCAAGAACCCCAAGGTCAAGGGCATTCTCGTGAACATCTTCGGCGGCATCATGAAGTGCGACACCATCGCCACTGGCGTGGTCGCCGCAGCCAAGGAAGTCAATCTCTCCGTCCCGCTCGTGGTGCGCATGAAGGGCACCAACGAGGACCTCGGCAAGAAGATCCTCGCCGACTCGGGTCTGCCGATCATCGCCGCCGACACGATGGCGGAAGCTGCGACCAAGATCGTCGCGGCGGTCAAGTAAGGAGAGTTTGAATGTCCATCCTGATCAACAAAGACACCAAGGTCATCACCCAGGGCATCACCGGCAAGACCGGCCAGTTCCACACCGAGAAGTGCCAGGAATACGCGAACGGCAAGAACTGCTTCGTTGCCGGCGTGAATCCGAAGAAGGCGGGCGAGAAGATCTTCGACATCCCCATCTACGCTTCGGTGAAGGAAGCCGCTGCCGAGACCGGCGCGACCGTGTCCGTGATCTACGTGCCGCCGGCCGGTGCCGCCGACGCGATCTGGGAAGCCTGCGAGGCCGACCTGGATCTGGCGATCTGCATCACCGAGGGCATCCCGGTCCGCGACATGCTGGTCGTGCGCAACAAGATGAAGCAGAAGGTGGCCAAGGGCGGCAAGGAAACCCTGCTGCTGGGGCCGAACTGCCCGGGCCTGATCACGCCGGATGAGATCAAGATCGGCATCATGCTGGGTCACATCCACCGCAAGGGCCGCATCGGCGTCGTGTCGCGTTCGGGTACGCTGACCTATGAAGCCGTCGCGCAGCTGACCGAAATCGGTCTGGGTCAGTCGTCGGCGGTCGGTATCGGCGGCGACCCGATCAACGGCCTCAAGCACATCGACGTGATGCGCATGTTCAACGACGATCCGGACACCGACGCGGTGATCATGATCGGCGAGATCGGCGGTCCGGACGAAGCCGAAGCCGCGCAGTGGTGCAAGGCCAACATGAAGAAGCCGATCGTCGGCTTCATCGCCGGCGTGACCGCGCCGGCCGGCAAGCGCATGGGCCACGCCGGTGCGCTGATCTCCGGTGGTGCGGATACCGCTGACGCCAAGCTCGCCATCATGGAAGAGTGCGGCTTCACGGTGACGCGCAACCCGTCCGAGATGGCCAAGCTGCTGAAGGCGATGCTGTAAGCGTCGTTCCTTCTGTGGTACAGAAAGGCGCCGGCTGGTCCGGCGCTTTTTTTTTGCGCGCAGCGCTTCCCGCGCCCAGCAGGCACCCGATCGAAGCGGGCGGCCAG
The DNA here is from genome assembly GCF_003628555.1 of Azoarcus sp. DN11. Lineage (NCBI taxonomy): Bacteria > Pseudomonadati > Pseudomonadota > Betaproteobacteria > Rhodocyclales > Zoogloeaceae > Azoarcus > Azoarcus sp. DN11. The sequence continues at coordinate 969,320 of NZ_CP021731.1, forward strand.
TGTGGTCTGCGTGACGAATTTTGGGCGTCCCGGCTGAGCGATGCAGAAAATGCACGTGCGGCGTGCGCGACTATCCCATGCAGCGAACAGGGTCGAGCGCGGTATGATGGCCACCGACTGGAGCCGTGCGCCGATCCCGGGGCTGTCCGTCAGTCTGCCTTCGGAATTGCCTGGCCGCCGGCGCGTACGTCGATGAACGTCGCATTCAGGACACGAGGAGCGCAAATGTTCTTCATGTGGGCGTCATTCGCCGTTTCCATGCGAATCGAGACCCGGTCGCGACCGGAGGCGGTAGATGAATAGCGGCACCGAAACCCGTTCCCCTGCCGACGAGGCGCGTTTTCGCATGCTGTTCGAGGATGCTCGCCATGCGATCGTGCTCCTCGAGAATGGCCGTTTCGTGACTGCCAACCGCGCGGCACTGGAGCTGCTGCGCGTCGGCAGCCTCGACCTCCTCCGCGGCCGCAGCCCCGCCGATATCTCGCCGCCATGCCAGCCCGACGGGGAGTCTTCGGCGGTGCGGGCGGAGGAGATGTCCCGCCGGGCGCTGGCCGACGGCGGCGGGCGCTTCGAGTGGGAACACCTGCGCGGCGACGGCACGCTGGTCGAGGTCGACGTCCTCGTCACCGTGATCCGCGACGGGGAGCGTGCGCTGCTGCATTCGGTGCTGACCGATATTACGGCGCAGAAGCAGGCGCAACGGGAGTTGGCGGGGTACCGCGAGCGGCTGGAAGCCCTCGTTGCCGAGCGCACGGCCGAACTGGCTGCACTCAGCGCCTCGCTGCGCGAAGCCAACGCCGAGCAGCAGGCGATCCTCGACACCGCCACTTCGGGCATCGCGCTGATCAAGGAGCGCGTGCTGATCCGCTGCAACCGGCGCCTGCACGAGATGTTCGGCTGGCCGTCGGGTGGGCTCGTCGGCCAGCGCACGGCAGTCTGGTATCGCGATGAAGCCGCGCACGCGGCGGGTGGCGACCCGGTGTATGCCGCGATCTGGCGCGGCGAGTCGCATCGGCGCGAGCAGCAGCTCATGCGACGCGACGGCACGCTGTTCTGGGCTCGGCTGACGGGTACGGCGGTGGATCCGGCGGACCGCGCCAGGGGCTCCGTGTGGGTGATCGACGACATCTCCGCCGAGCGCGACGCCATCGAGCGGGTGGAGAACGCCCGTGCGCTCGCCGAGGACGCCGCGCGCATCAAGTCGGATTTCCTCGCCAACATGAGCCACGAGATCCGCACGCCGATGAATGCCATCATCGGCATGACCTACCTCGCCCTGCGCACGCAGCTCGATGCGCGCCAGCGCGACTACCTGGAGAAGATCCAGGCCTCGAGCCAGCACCTGCTCGGCATCATCAACGACGTGCTCGATTTCTCCAAGATCGAGGCCGGCAAGCTGGTCATCGAGCGCATCGACTTCGACCTCGAGAAGACGGTCGCGGACGTCGGCGCCCAGATCGTCGAGAAGACCAACGCGAAGGGGCTCGAGCTGGTCATCGACGTGGCGGCCGACGTGCCCGGGCGGCTGGTCGGCGATCCCCTGCGCATCAGCCAGATCCTGCTCAACTACGCCAACAACGCGGTCAAGTTCACCGACCGGGGCGAGATCGTCATGCGCATCCGGCGCGAGCAGGTCGAGGAGGGCGACGTCGTCCTGCGCTTCGAGGTGCGCGATACCGGCATCGGCATCGACGACGAGCTGCGCGACCGGCTGTTCCGCAGCTTCGAGCAGGCGGATACGTCGACGACGCGCAAGTACGGCGGCACCGGACTGGGGCTCGCGATCAACAAGCGGCTGGCCCGGATGATGGGCGGCAGCGTCGGCGTCGACAGCCGGCCCGGTGCCGGCTCCACCTTCTGGTTCACCTGCCGCCTGGGCATCGGCCGCAGCGAGGGTCATCTGCTCATGCCGGCCCCGGACCTGCGCGGGCTGCGCGCCCTGGTTGCTGACGACAATCGCAGCTCGCGCGAAGTGCTCGCTGAGATGATGCGCGGCATGACTTTTCACGTGCTCGCGGTCGATTGCGGGCAGGCAGCCGTTGCCGAAGTCGAGCGCGCGGTGCGCGGTGGCGAACCCTACGACATCGTCCTGCTCGACTGGCAGATGCCCGGGCTCGATGGCGTGGCCGCCGCGCGCGCGATCGGCGGGCTGGGCCTGTCGCGGCTGCCCGTGCGCATCGTCGTCACGGCATACGGGCGCGAGGACGTCGCGCGCACTGCCGTGGGGGGCGGCGTCGATGACGTGCTGCTGAAGCCGGTTACCGCATCGGCGCTGTTCGACACCGCGATCCGCCTGCTCGACGGCGCCCGACGCCCCGTCCGGCCGCCGGCTGCCGCCGGCGAAACTCCGTCTGATCTCGCCGCCATCCGCGGCGCCCGCCTGCTGCTCGTCGAGGACAACGAGCTCAACCAGGAAGTCGCGAGTGAGCTCCTCCGCGCCGCGGGCTTTCGTGTCGACGTCGCCGCGAACGGCGCGCAAGCGGTGCAGTGCGTGCGGCAGGGCGGCTACGATCTCGTCCTGATGGACATGCAGATGCCGGTGATGGACGGCGTGGCCGCGACGCGCGAGATTCGCAGGCTGCCCGGCGCCGCCGCCCTGCCCGTCGTCGCGATGACCGCCAACGCGATGGCGGGCGACCGCGATCAGTGCATCGCGGCAGGGATGAACGATCATCTCGCCAAGCCGATCGACCCCGAGCGGCTGTGGGCGGCGCTGATGCGCTGGATCTCGCCACGGAATGTCGCGGCCGCAGGCGCGCCCGGCGGGTCATCCGCTGCGGCACCGGGCGCGGCCCTGGCGCGGCTCAGGCAGGTTCCCGGCCTCGACCCCGATCTGGGCGTGCGGCGGCTGATGGGAAAGGAAGACTTCTACCTCTCGCTGCTGCGCAAGTTCGTCGCCGGTTATGGCGATTTCACACTACGCCTGGACGCGGCCCTCGCAGGCGGCGACCATGCCGCAGCCGAGCGGCTCGCGCACTCGCTGAAAGGCATTGCCGGGCAGATCGGAGCCGTGGCCATTCAGGAGGCTGCGGCAGAGCTCGAGCGAGACCTTCGCGAAGGCGCGCCGCCTGCCGCGCTCGGCGAGGCTCGTGCCCGCGGTGCACGCGCGCTCGCAGATCTGCTCGGCGCACTGTCGAAGGAGTTGCCGGCGCCCGATGGGCCGCCGCAAACGCAATAGTGTCGTCGGGGCGACAACCCCGTCGCGCCCCCGCGCCCCCGCTTCGGGCGGCTCCTGCTATGCTCGCAGTTTTATACCGCCGTCGCTGCTGCGTTCACCGTTTGCGATCGTTGCCATGATGAAGAAAGCCTTCGTTTCCCTCGCCCTCTGCCTTGCCGCCTTTGCTGCGCCCGCGCTCGCCACGCCCGGGGAAGTGCCCGAAGGCGGCACCCTGCGCGAGGCGCCGATGCAGGGTCTCACCGCCGGTTCGCGCCTGCTCGGCGACTTTCGCGGCAAGCCGCTGATCATCAACGTGTGGGCGAGCTACTGCCCGCCCTGCCTCGCCGAGATGGGTTCGCTGGAGCGCCTGTCGAAGCGCTACGGCAAGCAGTTCAACGTCATCGGGGTCTCGATCGACGACTACCCCGAGCGCGCGCAGGCCTTCCTGACCCAGGCGAAGACGAGCTTCCCTCATTTCATCGACCGCCAGCTCGCGCTCGAAAACATGCTCGGCGCCAACCGCATTCCGCTCACCCTGCTGGTCGACGCCGACGGAAAGGTGCTGCACAAAGTGGTCGGTGCCAAGGAATGGGACAGCCCAGAAACCGTCGAGACGATTCGCAAGGCCTTCGGTTTGCGCATGTAGTTTTCGCCTGCGTGTCCGGCGGCGTATGTTGCGCGGGAGGAACGTTTTCCGACCGAATTTGAGCGCTGAACGTTACAGGATTGTTTCCGCTGGTAAAATCGTGCCTGATTTCATAAGGCCGTCCGGCAAAAACAATCCCATGTTCTCCCGCTTCATGCCCCGTGAGGGACAGTTCTTCACCCTTTTCAACGCCCACGCAGACGAGATCGTGGCCGGCGCGACTGCCCTGGTCGTGCTGATGAAGGCGGTCGGAAAGGACGCGACGGCAGCGGCCAAGGCCACCGCCGACATCGACGAGATCGAGACCCGCGCGGACAAGCTGAACCACGACGTGATGGCGCTGATGCACTCCACGTTCATCACGCCGCTCGACCGCGACGAGATCCACCAGCTGATCTCGCGCATGGACGACGTGCTCGACACGATCCAGGACGTCGCCGAAACCGTCGCGCTGTATGACATTGCCGACGCCACCGAGGATGCCCTGCGCATCGCCGAGCTGTCTCTGTCCTGCGCCGAAAGCGTGCGCTCGGCGGTCGTGTTGCTGTCGAACATGGACAACGGCCGCGAGATCCTGCGCATCTGCCACGAGATCGACGGCTTCGAGGCCGATGCCGACCGCGTGCTGCGCAAGGCGCTGTCGCAGCTCTTCCGCGAGGAGCCCGACGTGCGCGTGGTCATCAAGATGAAGGGCGTGTATGAACTCCTCGAATCGGTCACCGACCGCTGCAAGGACGTCGCCAAGATCCTCGAATCCGTAGTGCTTGAAAACTCCTGACCTGCGATCTCCGGGAAAAACGACATGGCAACTATGGAGATCGGGATCGCCACGGTGATGTTCCTCGTGGTGCTGGCCCTGCTGTTCGACTTCATGAACGGCTTCCACGACGCCGCGAACTCGATCGCGACCATTGTCTCGACCGGCGTGCTCAAGCCCCACCAGGCTGTCGCCTGGGCCGCGTTCTTCAATATCGTCGCGCTCTTCCTCTTTCAACTGAAGGTGGCCGCGACGATCGGCAAGGGCACCATCGACCCCGCCATCGTCGATCATGTCGTCGTGTTCGGTGCGCTGGTCGGGGCGATCGCCTGGAACGTGATCACGTGGTACTACGGTATCCCGTCGAGTTCCTCGCACGCGCTGATCGGCGGCCTGGTCGGCGCCGGGGTCGCCAAGGGCGGCTTCGGTTCGCTGCTTGCGGCCGGCCTCATCAAGACCGTCGTCTTCATCCTCGTGTCGCCGCTGCTGGGCTTCCTGCTCGGATCGATCCTGATGGTGGCCGTATCCTGGATCTGCTTCCGCACCTCGCAGCGCAAGGTGGACAAATGGTTCCGCCGCCTCCAGTTCCTGTCGGCCTCGCTCTACAGTCTCGGCCACGGCGGCAACGACGCGCAGAAGACCATCGGCATCATCTGGATGCTCCTGATCGCCGCCGGCATCAGCCAGAACTCGGACCCCGTGCCGGTATGGGTCATTGTCGTGTGCTACCTCGCAATCGGCCTCGGCACGATGTTCGGCGGCTGGCGCATCGTCAAGACCATGGGGCAGCGCATCACCAAGCTGAAACCGGTCGGCGGCTTCTGCGCCGAGACCGGTGGCGCGATGACGCTGTTCCTCGCCACCGCGCTCGGCATCCCGGTGTCGACCACCCACACGATCACCGGCGCCATCGTCGGCGTCGGCTCCTCGCGCAAGGTCTCCGCGGTGCGCTGGGGGGTCGCCGGAAGCATCGTGTGGGCGTGGATCCTGACGATCCCGTGCAGCGCGCTGATCGCCGGCGGTGCCTGGTACGTCGGTCGCCTGGTTTTCTGAGGGACGGGCCGACGGGTTTGCCGGTACTCGGCAGGTTTGGAAAGCCGCGCTTGTCGGGGGCGCCCACGGCCGGAGGCGGAAGCCGTCCACCGCGTGTTGCTGGGAGTCCGTCACGAAAAACTGCTAGAATCGCGAGCTACGCGTATTCCGCCCCTTTTTCTGCTGACCGATTCAAACCGGAGTTTTTTCAAATGGCTATCGAACGCACCCTGTCCATCATCAAGCCCGACGCCGTCGCCAAGAACGTGATTGGCAAGATCTACCAGCGCTTCGAGGATGCGGGGCTGAAGATCGTCGCGTCGAAGATGGCGCACCTGTCCGAGCGCGAGGCCGGCCAGTTCTACGCCGTGCACAAGGAGCGCCCCTTCTTCAAGGATCTGGTGTCCTTCATGGTCTCCGGTCCGGTGATGATCCAGGTCCTGGAAGGCGAGAACGCCATCGCCAAGAACCGTGACCTGATGGGCGCCACCGATCCGAAGAAGGCGGCGCCGGGCACCATCCGCGCCGATTTCGCGGATTCCATCGACGCAAACGCTGTCCACGGTTCGGATGCTCCGGAAACCGCCGCGGTCGAAGTCGCGTTCTTCTTCCCGGGAATGAACGTTTACGCCCGCTAAGCCTCTCAGGGCTGCGCCCGCGCATCGGCCCGCGCACTTCGTGCGTCGCGGGCCGATTGCATTTTGAGGGCGGCACAGGAAACACATGGAAACACCGGTCAATCTGCTCGATTTCGACGTCAACGGTCTCGTCGCCTGGTTTGCCGAGCGCGGCGAGAAGCCCTTCCGTGCGCGCCAGGTGATGCGCTGGATGCACCGTTTCGGCGAAACCGAGTTCGACAACATGACCGACGTCGCGAAGAGCCTGCGCGCGAAGCTCGCCCAGGAGGCCTGCATCCGTCCGCCGCAGGCCATTCGCGACACCATCTCGGAAGACGGCACGCGCAAGTGGCTGCTCGACGTGGGCAACGCGAACGCGGTCGAGGCCGTGTTCATCCCCGAGACCAACCGCGGCACCCTGTGCATCTCGTCGCAGGCCGGCTGCGCGCTTGACTGCGCCTTTTGCTCGACCGGCAAGCAGGGTTTCAACCGCAACCTCACGGCGGCCGAGATCATCGGCCAGCTGTGGCTCGCGAACAGGCTGCTCGGCGGCACTGCGACGCCGGCTGGCACGAAGGACGCGGACGGCGATGCCGACAACGGCCGCGTCATCAGCAACGTCGTGATGATGGGCATGGGTGAGCCCCTCGCGAACTTCGACAACGTCGTCACGGCGCTGCGCCTGATGCTCGACGACCACGCCTACGGCCTGTCGCGCCGCCGCGTCACCGTGTCGACCTCGGGCATCGTGCCGGCAATGGACCGCCTGCGCGACGAATGCCCGGTCGCGCTCGCCGTTTCGCTGCATGCGCCCGACGACGCGCTGCGCGACCGCCTCGTGCCGATCAACCAGAAGTACCCGCTGCGCGAGCTGATGGCCGCGTGCCGGCGCTACCTCGAGCGCGCCCCGCGCGATTTCGTGACCTTCGAATACGTGATGCTCGACGGCGTCAACGATACCGACGCGCATGCGCGCGCGCTCGTCGCCCTGGTGCGCGACGTCCCGTGCAAGTTCAACCTGATCCCGTTCAACCCCTTCCCGAACTCCGGTTTCGGTCGTTCTCAGCCCGAACGCATACGCCGATTTGCCGGTATCCTGCTCGACGCGGGCATCGTGACGACGACCCGCAAGACGCGCGGCGACGACGTCAATGCCGCCTGCGGCCAACTCGCGGGGCAGGTGCAGGATCGTACGCGCCGCACCGTTCGCCTGACCAAATCGATGGAGGATCGTGCATGACCAGGCTCTTCGCGACGCTGTCACTTCCGCTGTTCATGCTGGCGCTCGCCGGCTGCAACACCACCATGAACGCGGCGGGAACCCCGCTTGCAGATCGTCCGGTGGCGGACACGCCGGTATCGGGCAAGGGCGAGGCGACGGCCAAGGTGCACGTCGAACTGGGCGTGGCTTACCTGCAGCTCGGCAACTACACCGTTGCGCTCGACGAAGCGCGCGTGGCGCTGCAGAGCCAGTACGGCTACGCGCCGGCTTATCACCTCATGGGCCTCGTGTACATGGCGATCGACGACACCAATCTTGCGCGCGAGAATTTCCGGCGCGCGCTCGAGATCGCGCCGAACGACCCCGAATTCAACAACAGTTACGGCTGGTTCCAGTGCATCACCGGCAACGTGGAGGACGGGCTCGCGCGGCTCTCCGCCTCGGCGCGCAATCCATACTACCGCACACCGACGCGGCCCTACACGAACGCCGGCCTGTGCCACCTGCGCCAGGGCAACGACACCGCGGCGGAAGAGGAATTCCGCCGCGCCGTGCAGGCCGATCCCGCGAACTACGCGGCGATCTACCAGCTTGCCGGCATTGCGTACCGGCGCGGCGCCTATGGCACTGCCAACACCCTGCTCGTCGACCTGCACCAGCAGGGTGAACCGACGCCGCAATCGGTGTGGCTGGGGCTGCGCACCGCGCGCCATCTGGGCAACCGCGACGCCGAAGCGAGTTATGCGGCACAACTGCGCGGCCGCTTTGCCGACAGCCCCGAATACCAGTTGATGACCCAGGGAAATTACGAGTGACAGACGTGCATCTGGACCAGCAGGGTGCGGCGATATCCGACGCTGCTGCGATGGGCGCGCAACTTCGCCAGTTGCGCGAGGCTCGCGGTGAAACCGCGAGCGACGTGGCGCATTCCCTCAAGCTGACCAGCCGGCAGATCGAGGCGATGGAAGCGGGGCGTCTCGATCTCCTGCCCGGCGCGGCCTTCGCCCGCGGCTTCCTGCGCAACTACGCCCGTTACCTCGGCGTCGAACCGGCAACCGTGCTGGCAGCGTTCGAGGCCGACGTCAACGCACGCGCGGTCGAACTCGTGCCAGTGTCGAACGCCGTAGGGGTCATGCCCAGCGGCAGCGGCAGGCGTGCGATGCACATCCCCGTCGGCCTGATTGCCGGGGTGTTGCTGCTCGCCGTCCTGGTCGGCTGGTATTTCGACTGGTTCCGCATGCCCGCCCGAAAAGCCGAGGTCGCCGAACACGTCGCCGAATCCGCGACGCAGGAGATGCCTGCCGTGACCAGTGCCGCTGCGGCTCCGCAGGGGCAGGTGTCGGAATCGGCACTCGTCGCGAGCGGCGTCGTGCCGTCGCTGCCGGCTCCTGCGGCCACGGCATCCGAGCCCCAGCCGGCCAGCCCCCCCGGGGCGGCGACCGGCGCAGCGGCCTCCGCGCCGGTCGCGGCACCCCAGGTTCCCGCAGCGCAGGCGGCGCCCGCTGCCCCTGCTGCGCCTCAGGCCGCGGCGGCGGTTCCCGCGGACGTGCCACCCGCCGAGGGCGTCGAGCACATCGTGTTCCGTTTCGAAGGGGAGTCCTGGATCGAAGTGCGCGACGCGCGCGGCGGCATCATCTATTCGGGCACCAACGGCGCCGGCTCCACGCGCACGGTGCAGGGCAAGCCGCCTTTCGCGCTCGTCGTCGGCAACGCAAAGCAGGTGTCGATCGACTACCACGGCAAGCCGTACGACCTGAAGCCCTTCGTACGCGTGAGTGTCGCGAGATTCACCCTGGAGTGAGCTGAATTGGCAACAACCGCTTCCCTCGATCGTCCCGCCGGTGCGCTGGCGCGTCACCGGACGCGCCAGGTGCGCGTTGGTCGCGTCCTGATCGGCTCGGACGCGCCGGTCGTCGTGCAGTCGATGACCAATACCGACACCGCTGACGTGCTTGGCACCGCGATGCAGATCGCCGAGCTCGCACGTGCAGGCTCGGAACTGGTGCGCATCACGGTCAATAACGAGGCCGCGGCGAAGGCCGTGCCGCACATCCGCGACCGGCTGCTCGCGCTGAACATGGATGTCCCGCTGGTCGGCGATTTCCACTACAACGGCCACAAGCTGCTCGCCGATCATCCCGCCTGCGCCGAGGCGCTCGCGAAGCTGCGCATCAACCCCGGCAACGTCGGCGCGGGTGTCAAGCGCGACCCGCAGTTCGCCGCCATCGTCGAGATCGCGTGCAAGTACGACAAGCCCGTGCGCATCGGCGTGAACTGGGGCAGCCTCGACCAGTCCGTGCTCGCCCGCGTCATGGACGAGAACGCCCGCCTTGCCACGCCGCGCGACGCCGGCGCAGTCATGCGCGAGGCCCTCGTCGTGTCCGCCCTCGAATCCGCGGCCAAGGCCGAGGAATACGGCCTCGGCGGCGATCGCATCATCCTCTCGGCCAAGGTGTCGAGCGTGCAGGACCTCATCGCGGTGTATCGCGAGATGGCGCGCCGCTGCGAGTATCCGCTGCACCTCGGGCTGACCGAGGCCGGGATGGGTTCGAAGGGCATCGTCGCCTCGTCCGCCGCGCTTGCGGTGCTGCTGCAGGAAGGCATCGGCGACACGATCCGCATCTCGCTCACGCCCGAGCCCAACGGCAGCCGCGCGCAGGAAGTCGTCGTCGCGCAGGAAATCCTGCAGACCATGGGCCTGCGCGCCTTCACGCCGATGGTCACCGCCTGCCCGGGTTGCGGCCGCACGACCAGCACCTTCTTCCAGGAGCTCGCGTCGACGATCCAGACCTACGTGCGCGAGCAGATGCCCGTGTGGCGCGAGCAGTACGACGGCGTCGAGAGCATGACGCTCGCCGTCATGGGCTGCATCGTCAACGGCCCCGGCGAGAGCAAGCACGCCAACATCGGCATCTCGCTCCCCGGCACCGGCGAGACGCCCGCCGCCCCGGTGTTCGTCGACGGCGAAAAAACCGTTACGCTGCGTGGCGACAACATCGCCACCGAGTTCATTGCGATCATCGACAACTACGTCGCGACCAGATACACAAGAAAGGCGGCCTGAACCGTCCAGCCATGACCGAAAAGAAACCTGTAACGCAGACCCTGCAGGCCGTGCGCGGGATGAACGACATCCTGCCCGACGACGCCGAGGCCTGGGAGCACTTCGAAGACATCGTGCGCGACTGGCTGCGCAGCTACGGCTACCGCCCGATCCGCATGCCCATCGTGGAGCCGACGCCGCTGTTCAAGCGCGCGATCGGCGAGGTCACCGACATCGTCGAGAAGGAGATGTACTCCTTCGAGGACTCGCTCAATGGCGAGCTCCTGACGCTGCGCCCCGAGGGTACCGCCTCGTGCGTGCGGGCCGCGATCCAGCACAAGATGCTGGCGGCCGGCGCCCAGCGCCTGTACTACCACGGGCCGATGTTCCGTCACGAGCGCCCGCAGAAGGGGCGCTACCGCCAGTTCCACCAGATCGGCGTCGAGGCGCTGGGTTTCGACGGCCCCGACATCGACGCCGAGCACATCCTGATGTGCGCCCGTCTGTGGGAAGACCTCGGCCTCGAAGACGTCAAGCTCGAACTCAACTCGCTCGGCTCCAGCGCGGAGCGTGCCCGTCACCGCGCCGAACTGGTCGCCTACCTCTCCGCGCACGAGGATCGTCTCGACGAGGACAGCAAGCGCCGGCTGCATACCAATCCGCTGCGCATCCTCGACACCAAGAACCTCGACCTGCACGAGATCGTCGAGGCGGCGCCGCGCCTGACGGATTTTCTCGGTGAGGAATCGCTCGAGCATTTCGAGGGCGTGCAGACCCTGCTCAAGGACGCAGGCATCCCCTACCGCATCAACCACCGGCTGGTGCGCGGTCTCGACTACTACAACCGTACCGTTTTCGAATGGGTCACGACGCGCCTCGGCGCGCAGGGGACCGTCTGCGCGGGTGGCCGTTACGACGGCCTGATCGAGCAGCTCGGCGGCAAGCCCGCGCCCGCGGCCGGTTTCGCGATGGGCGTCGAGCGCCTGCTTGCCTTGTGGCGCGAGGGCGGCGGCGAGATCGAGCGCGCCCATCCGGATGTGTACGTCGTCCATATGGGCGATCAGGCCCAGCTCCTTGCCTTCCGCGCCGCCGAAGCCCTGCGCGGCTACGGTTTCGCGGTGCTCGCCCATTGCGGTGGCGGCAGCTTCAAGTCGCAGATGAAGAAGGCCGATGCCAGTGGCGCCCAGCTCGCCGTCATCATCGGCGACGACGAGGCGGCCGCCGGCGAAGTCGGCCTCAAGCCCCTGCGCGGCCCCGGTGGCCAGCAACGTGTTGCACTCGAAGCGCTCGGCGATGCGGTTGCCGAATGCCTATTTACTGAGGAAGAGGAAAACGATGGCAGTGTATGACCTCGAAGAGCAGGAGCAGATTTCCGAACTGAGGGCCTGGTGGGTCCAGTACGGCAAGTTCGTGACCGCGATCGCCGTGGCTGCCGCGCTGGCCTCGGTCGGGTGGCAGGGCTTCCAGTACTACAGGGGCCGTCAGGCCGCCGACGCCGGCGCACTCTACTTCCTGCTGCAGCAGGCCGCGATGCAGGGTGATGCGCAGAAGACGCGCGAGGCTGCGGGCCAGATCATCGAGAAGTTCCCGTCGACCGCCTACGCCGAAATGGCGGCGCTGACCTCGGCCGGCGTGCTGGTAACGAAGGGCGATGCGAAGAGCGCCCGGGTACAGCTCGAGTGGCTGCTCGCCAAAGGCAGCGATCCCGCGCTGAAGGACATCGCCCGCCTGCGCCTCGCTGCACTGCTCCTCGACGAGGGCGCTTTCGACCAGGCGCTCGCGCAGCTCGCCAACGCCCCGGCGCCGGCGCTCAAGGCCCGTTTCGAAGACCTGCGCGGCGACGTGCTGGCAGCGAGCGGCAAGCCTGCCGAGGCACGCAGCGCGTACCAGGCCGGGCTCGATGCGCTCGCCGGCGACGATGCCGAAGGCGGCGATACGCTGCGCGAAGTCATTCGCGTCAAGCAGCAGGCTCTGGAGGGCTGAACGATGAAGCGATCGATCACTGTGCTTGCGCTCGCGGGTTCGCTGGCGCTGCTCGCGGGCTGCTCCTCGCTCAATCCTTTTGCTGCATCGGGCCCCAAGCCCGCCAAGCTCGCCGACTTCAAGCCGTCCGCCGAACTGCACCCGCTATGGCAGGCGCGCATCGGCAAGTCCGGTGACTATGTCTTCCAGCCCGCCGTGGTCGGCGAGGACATCTATGCGGCCGCACACGACGGCGACGTCGCGCGCTTCAAGGATGGCAAGGCGGCGTGGAAGGTCAGCGTCGGCAAGCGTCTCTCCGCCGGTGTCGGCAGCAACGGCAAGCTGGTGGTGGTCGCCACCACGGGCGGCGAGATCGTCGCGCTCGACGCGGCGAACGGCGCCGAGCGCTGGCGTGCCACCATCGGCGCCGAAGTGCTCGCCGCGCCCGCCGTTGACGATGCCATCGTGGTCGCACGCACCTCCGACAGTCGCCTGATCGGCCTCGATGCGACCAGCGGCGCGCGCCGCTGGACCTTCCAGCGCTCGACGCCGCCGCTGTCGCTGCGCAGCTTCGCGGGCGTCACGCTGGAAGGCTCGGCGGCCGTCGCTGGTTACCCGGGGGGCAAGCTCGTCGCGGTGAGCCTCGCGAACGGCGGCCAGCTCTGGGAGCTGACCGTCGCCACGCCGAAGGGCTCGACCGAACTCGAGCGCGTCGCCGACATCGCCGGCACGCCGGTCGTCGGACGCAAGGACCTGTGCGCCGTGTCCTACCAGGGGCGTGCCGCATGTTTCGACTCGACCAACGGCAACGCGCTGTGGTCGCGCGACTTCTCCAGCAGCGTCGGCATGGACCGCGACAGCCGCTTTGTCGTGATCACCGACGACAACGACGCCGTCCAGGCGCTCGACGGTTCCAACGGTGCGAACGTGTGGAAGCAGGACGCGCTACCGCGCCGTGGTCTGTCGCGGCCGCTGCTCGTCGGCGATTTCGTCGCGGTCGGGGACTTCGAAGGCTATGTCCATCTGCTGAACCGCGAGACCGGTGCCTTTGCCGCGCGCACCCGCGCCGACAGCAGCGGCATCGTGGCCGAGCCGCGCCGCTTCGGGCGTGGCGGCCTCGTCGTTCAGACGCGCGACGGCGGCATCTTTGTTTATGAGGCCCGCTGAGCGGGAATGAGCGCTTGAAACCCACCATCGTCCTCGTCGGTCGGCCCAACGTCGGCAAATCGACGCTGTTCAACCGGCTCACGCGCACGCGCGACGCCCTGGTCGCCGACCAGCCTGGTCTCACGCGCGATCGCCACTACGGTATCGGCCGCGTCGGTGATCGCGACTATCTGGTCGTCGACACCGCCGGCTTCGACCCGGTCGCGAAGGCCGGCATCATGCACGAGATGGCGCGGCAGGCCGAGCAGGCGATCGCCGAAGCGGACGTGCTGCTGTTCCTCGTGGACGGCCGCGCCGGCCTGACGCCGCACGACGAGCAGATCGCCGCCCGGCTGCGCCGTGCCGGCCGCCCCGTGCATCTGGTCGTGAACAAGGCCGAAGGCATGGAGCGCAGCATCGTCTCCGCCGATTTCCATGCGCTGGGACTCGGCGCGCCGCTGCCGGTGTCGGCCGCCCACGGCGATGGCGTCAAGCAGCTCGTCGACCTGGCGCTCGCCGACTTCCCGCTCGACGAGGAGCCTGAGGAAGCGGCCGACCACGGCCCGCGCATCGCGATCGTCGGCCGTCCCAACGTCGGCAAATCCACCCTCGTGAACAGCCTGCTCGGCGAAGAGCGCGTCATCGCGTTCGACATGCCGGGCACCACCCGCGATGCGATCGCGATCCCGTTCGAGCGCGAGGGTCGCAACTACACGCTGATCGACACCGCCGGCCTGCGTCGCCGCGGCAAGGTCTTCGAAGCGATCGAGAAATTCTCCGTCATCAAGACGCTGCAGGCGATCGAGCAGTGCAACGTCGTCGTGCTCGTGCTCGACGCGTCGCAGGACATCTCCGACCAGGACGCCCACATCGCCGGCTTCATCCTCGACTCGGGGCGCGCGCTGGTCGTCGCGGTCAACAAGTGGGACAGCATCGACGACTACCGGCGCGAGCTCGTCAAGCGCGCGATCGAGCACAAACTGGGTTTCCTGTCGTTTGCGCGCTTCCACCATATCTCGGCACTGAAGGGCGCGGGCGTTGCCGCCGTCATGAAGTCCGTCGATGCCGCCTATGCGGCGGCGATGGTAAACCTATCCACGCCGCGTCTCACCCGCACCCTGCAGGCCGCGCTGGCGAAGCAGGCGCCGCCGCGCAGCGGCATGTTCCGACCGAAAATGCGCTACGCCCACCAGGGCGGCAACAACCCCCCGATTGTCGTGATCCACGGCGCCGCGCTCGATCAGGTGCCGGCGTCCTACGTGCGCTTTCTGGAACGCACCTTCATGGAAGCGTTCAAATTGCAGGGCACGCCATTGCGGATACAATTCCGGACCTCGCACAATCCGTACATCGGAAAAGAATAACGCCAACTCCACGCCGGGATGGATTGCCTGTGCAAATGTGGCAGTGCAGCATGAAATCCTTTACATTCACACAATAAAACGCAGCCTCGAGGTTTGAAAATGAGCAATAAAGGGCAACTTCTACAAGACCCGTTCCTGAACACCCTGCGCAGGGAGCATGTCCCCGTGGCGATCTATCTGGTCAACGGCATCAAGTTGCAGGGCCAGATCGAATCTTTCGACCAGTACGTCGTGCTGCTGAAGAACACTGTCACCCAGATGGTGTACAAGCATGCGATCTCGACGGTCGTGCCCGCACGTCCGGTCAACATCCAGCAACAGGACTCGGGTGACGGCAATAGCTGATTCCCGGCGGCGCCTCACGGACGCCGACTCCCTCCATGTTTGAGCGCCCCGATGCCGGTGAGCGCGCGGTACTCGTCCAGCTCGACCTGAATCAGGGTGCGCTGGACGAGCGCCTTTCCGAACTCAAGCTGCTCGCGATCAGCGCCGGGGCGAGCGTGGAAGCCGTCGTCGGCGGCCGGCGGGCGCGGCCCGATCCGGCGCTCTTCGCCGGGCGAGGCAAGGTCGATGAGATCGCCGAAATCCTGCGCGTCCACGGCGCCGATTTTGTCATCTTCAACCACGCGCTTTCACCTGCGCAGCAGCGCAACCTCGAACGCGCGCTGCAGTGCCGCGTCGTCGACCGCACGGCCCTGATCCTCGACATCTTCGCGCAGCGCGCACGCAGCCACGAAGGCAAGCTGCAGGTCGAACTCGCGCAGCTCGACCATCTCTCGACGCGCCTCGTGCGCGGCTGGACCCACCTCGAACGGCAAAAGGGCGGCATCGGCCTGCGCGGACCGGGCGAAACCCAGCTCGAGACCGACCGGCGGCTGCTCGGCAAGCGCGTCAAGGTGCTCAGGGAGCGCCTCGCGCAGATCGAGAAGCAGCGCCGGGTGCGCCGTCGCGGCCGCGAGGGGCGCGACGTGCTGTCGGTATCGCTCGTTGGCTACACGAACGCCGGCAAATCGACGCTGTTCAACGCGCTGACGAAGGCCGGCGCCTATGCGGCCGACCAGCTTTTCGCGACCCTGGACACGACCTCACGCCGCCTCTTTGTCGGCGAAGGCTGCAACGTGGTGCTGTCCGACACCGTGGGCTTCATCCGCGACCTGCCGCATGCGCTCGTCGCGGCCTTCCACGCGACGTTGGAGGAAACGGCGAACGCGGATCTGTTGCTGCACGTCGTCGACTCGGCGAGCGAGGATCGCGAGGCCCAGGTCGAGGCGGTCAACGCGGTGCTGACCGAGATCGGTGCGGGCGGTGTGCCGCAGATCATGGTCATGAACAAGATCGACCTGACGCGGGCCGAGGCCGGAGTCCAGCAGGACGAGTATGGTAAGATCGTGCGCGTTTTCTTGAGCGCCAGGACTGGCGAAGGACTTGGGCTGTTGCGCGAGGCCCTCGCCGAGGCCGCGCGCAGCGCAACGACGGACGCTCCACGCGTTCCGGTCGGGATCGCGCCCGATTTCACCGACAAAGATCAAATTCAAACGTGATTACAGGCGTTCTAATGTCTCTCAACGATCCACGCTGGGGCAACAACAGCCAGGGGAATGGCGACGACAAGCGCGGCGACGACAGGCGGGGCGGCAATCAGGGGCCTCCCGACCTCGAGGACCTGTGGCGCGATTTCAATCAACGGCTTTCCGGCATGCTCGGCGGCAGACGGGGCGGGCGCGGCGGTGGCGAGGGCGGCGGCCCGCAGTTTCCGCAGCTGTCGTTCCGCCAGTTCGGCGGCGGCATCGGCGCGCTGATCGCGCTGATCGTCGTCGTGTGGCTGGCCAGCGGCTTCTACATCGTCGACGCCAACCAGCGCGGCGTCGTGCTGCGCTTCGGCAAGTACATCGAGACGACCGAGCCGGGCCTGCGCTGGCGCCTGCCGTATCCGATCGAGAGCAGCGATGTCGTGGACCTCACCGGTGTTCGCACCGTCGAGGTCGGCTATCGCGGTTCCGAGCGCAACAAGGTGCTGCGAGAGGCGCTGATGCTCACCGATGACGAGAACATCATCAACATCCAGTTCGCCGTCCAGTACGTGCTCGCCAGCCCGGAGAAATACCTGTTCAACAACCGTTATCCCGATGAGGCGGTGATGCAGGCGGCCGAATCGGCGATGCGCGAGATTGTGGGCAAGAGCAAGATGGACTTCGTGCTGTACGAAGGCCGTGAGCAGATGGCCGCGAATGCGCACGACACGATCCAGAAGATCCTCGATCGCTACGACACCGGCATCCAGATCAGCCGCGTGACGATGCAGAACGCGCAGCCGCCGGAGCAGGTCCAGGCGGCATTCGACGACGCCGTGAAGGCGGGGCAGGATCGCGAGCGCCTGCGCAACGAAGGCGAGGCCTATGCCAATGACGTCATCCCGCGCGCCCGCGGTACCGCTTCGCGCCTGACCGAGGAAGCAAACGCCTACCGCGCCCGGGTCGTCGCGAACGCCGAGGGCGAGGCCGCACGCTTCAGCCAGGTGCTGACCGAGTACCGGCGCGCGCCCGAGGTGACGCGCGAGCGGCTGTATCTCGAAACGATGCAGCAGGTCATGTCGAAGACCAGCAAGGTCATGGTCGATGCCAAGGGCAACGGCAATCTGCTGTACATGCCCCTCGACAAGCTGATGCAGTCCGCCGGCGCGCAAGCCTCGCATGACGCCTCTCCGGCGTCGACGCCCGCTCCGGCCGCTCCGGCACCGGCGCCGCGTGCCGAAAGTTCTATGGATTCACGCAGCCGCGACCAGATGGCACGCGACCGCGAGCGGGGAGAGCGCTGATGCGTGACAGGATGTCGATTATTGCCGGTGTGCTGCTGTTGCTGGCGGCGCTCGCCTCGATGACGCTGTTCACCGTGGACCAGCGCCAGTTTGCCGTCGTGTTCCAGCTTGGTGAGGTCAAGGAGGTCATCGAGAAGCCCGGGCTGAATTTCAAGTGGCCGATGATCCAGAACGTGCGCTATTTCGATCGCCGCATCCTGACGATGGATACGCCGGAGCCGGAACGCTTCATCACCGCAGAGAAGAAGAACGTTCTCGTCGACCATTTCGTGAAGTGGCGTATCGTCGATCCGCAGCTCTATTACGTCTCCGTCGCCGGCGACGAGGCGCGCGCGCGCACGCGGCTGTTGCAGACGGTGAATGCCGGGCTGCGCGAGGAGTTCGGCCGCCGCACGGTGCATGACGTGGTGTCCGGCGCGCGCGACAAGATCATGGAGGACATGCGCACCCGGGCCGACCAGGACGCGCGCAAGATCGGCGTGCAGATCCTCGACGTGCGTCTGAAGCGTGTCGACCTGCCGCTCGAGGTGTCCGAGTCGGTGTATCGCCGCATGGAAGCCGAACGCAAGCGCGTCGCGAACGAGCTGCGTTCGGAGGGCGGGGCGATCGCGGAGAAGATCCGTGCGGATGCCGACCGGCAGCGCGAAGTCATCATCGCCGAGGCCTACCGCGACGCGCAGCAGGTGAAGGGTGCGGGCGACGCCAAGGCGACCGCGATCTACGCCCAGGCCTACGGCCAGAACGCCGAGTTCTATTCGTTCTATCGCAGCCTCGAAGCCTATCGCGAGAGCTTCGCGAACAAGAGCGACGTGATGGTCGTCGATCCGAGTTCGGAGTTCTTCAGGTTCATGAAGGATTCGGGCGGAGGCAAGAAGAACTGAACTCATGACCAACAAGCTGCTGATGGCCTTCGCACTGATGCTGGTGATCGAAGGCATCCTGCCCTTTGTCGCGCCAGCTGCCTGGCGCGAAACTTTTTTGCGGCTCGCGCACATGGCCGACGGCCAGATCCGCTTCATCGGACTGACCTCGATGCTCATCGGCGTGGTGCTGCTTGTCGTGTTTTCCTGAACAGATATCATGCGCTGGGTACTTCCCGATCACATCCAGGACGCCTTGCCGTCCGAGGCCGAAAAGCTGGAGCGCCTGCGCCGGCGCCTGCTCGATGCCTTCCGTGGCCACGGCTACCAGCTGGTCGTGCCGCCGCTGCTCGAATATCTCGATTCGCTGACGACCGGTGCCAGCCAGGACCTGAAGCTGCGTACCTGCAAGCTGGTCGACCAGCTGTCCGGCAAGACCATGGGGGTGCGCGCCGACATGACGCCGCAGGTCGCGCGCATCGATGCGCACCTGCTGAACCGCAAGGGTGTGTCGCGCCTGTGTTACTGCGGCAGCGTCCTGCACGCGCTGCCGTCCACGCTGACCGCCACGCGCGAGCCGCTGCAACTCGGCGCCGAGCTCTATGGCCATGCCGGGATCGATGCGGACATCGAGATCGTGCGCCTGCTGTCGGAAGTGATGCGCCTCGCCGAAGTGCCTGCGAGCCGCATCGATCTGGGCCACGTCGGCCTGTTCCGCGTGCTCGCGGCGCGTGCGGGGATGGTGCCGGGGCGCGAGGAGGAGCTGTTCGATCTGCTGCAGGCAAAGGACATGCCCGGGCTGCACGAGCTGCTCGCGGACGTCGCCGAGCCGGCGCGTTCGGCTTTGCTGGCCTTGCCGACCCTGTATGGCGGCCCGGAAGTGCTCGCCGAGGCACGCCGCTGCCTGCCCGACGACGCCGAGATCCGTGCGGCGCTCGACGACCTCGGCACGCTGGCGACCGCGCTCGCCGAGCTGCCGATCAGCTTCGATCTCGCCGACCTGCGCGGCTACCATTACCACAACGGAGTGGTGTTCGCGGCCTACGGCAGCGGCTCGCCGGCGGCGCTCGCGCTGGGTGGGCGCTACGACCGCCTCGGCGAGGCGTTCGGTCGCGGCAGGCCGGCGACGGGTTTCAGCCTCGATCTGCGCGAGCTGGCGCTGCACCTGCCCGACGCGGCGGGGGCGGGCGCGATCCTCGCGCCGGCCGCGGGCAATGCCGCATTGGCGGAAGCGATCGCAGGACTGCGTGCACGAGGCGAGGTGGTGATGACCGCCCTGCCGGGACATGATGGAAGCTGGAAGGAAGCCGGTTGCGACCGGCAACTGATCGAGCGCGACGGCCGCTGGGCGGTCGAGGCGCTTCAGGGAGATTGAGGTAAATGTCAAAGAACGTAGTGGTTGTAGGCACCCAGTGGGGCGACGAGGGCAAGGGCAAGATCGTCGACTGGCTCACCGATCACGCCAGGGGCGTGGTGCGCTTCCAGGGTGGCCACAATGCCGGCCATACGCTGGTGGTCGGGGCCAACGAGTACAAGCTGAACCTCGTGCCCTCGGGCATCGTGCGCGAAGGCGTGGCCTGCTACATCGGCAACGGCGTGGTGCTCGACGTGCACCACCTGCTGTCCGAGATCCGCACGCTCGAAGCCGGTGGCATCAAGGTGCGCGAGCGCCTGCGCATCAGCCCGGGCTGCCCGCTGATCCTCGGCTACCATTCGGCGCTCGACCGTGCGCGCGAGGCGGCCAAGAGCGCCGGCGACAAGATCGGCACGACCGGCAAGGGCATCGGACCGACCTATGAGGACAAGGTCGCGCGCCGTGCGCTGCGCGTGTATGACCTCTTCGACCGCGAGCGCTTCGCCGAGAAGCTGCGCGCGAACCTCGAGTACCACAACTTCGTGCTGACGCAGCACCTGGGCGCGGACGCCGTGGAATTCCAGCCGGTGTTCGACCAGGCGATGGCCGACGCGGCCGAGATCCTGCCCATGGTCGCCGACGTGTCGGCGGAGCTGTACGACGTGAACAAGTCCGGCGGCAGCCTGCTGTTCGAGGGCGCGCAGGGCACGCTGCTCGACATCGACCACGGCACCTATCCGTTCGTGACGTCCAGCAACTGCGTCGCCGGTCAGGCGGCGGCGGGGGCGGGCGTCGGACCGGGCCGCCTGCACTACGTGCTGGGCATCACCAAGGCCTACTGCACGCGCGTCGGCGGGGGCCCCTTCCCGACCGAGCTCGACATCGAGGCGGCCGGCACGGCAGGTCACCAGATGTCGACCAAGGGGCGCGAATTCGGCACCGTCACGGGGCGCAAGCGCCGCTGCGGCTGGCTGGATCTGGCTGCGCTGAAGCGCTCGCTGATCATCAACGGCGTGACCGGCCTGTGCATCACCAAGCTCGACGTGCTCGACGGCCTGACGGAGTTGAAGCTGTGCACGGGCTACCTGCTCGACGGCAAGCGCATCGACCTGCTGCCGATGGGGGCGGAGGAGGTGAAGCGCTGCGAGCCGATCTACGAGACGATGCCCGGCTGGAGTGGCACGACGTTCGGCGCGCAGAGCTGGGACGCGCTGCCGCAGGAGGCGCGCGCCTACCTGCACCGCGTCGAGGAGATCTGCGAGATTCCGATCGACGTGATCTCGACCGGCCCCGAGCGCGACGAGACCATCCTGCGTCGCCATCCGTTCGGCGTCTGAGCGCGCTTGATCGGTACTGCAGCACCTGCCGATGACGCCGGGGCGGACCGCCCCGGTGGCCTGCCCGACGGGCGGTGCGTGCGTGCGGGCGGAGGGATGTGCAGCGCCTCTCGTGGCCGGATCTGCATTGCAAAACCGGGTATCGAAAAAGCAAAAGCCGGTCGAGTGGCCGGCTTTTGCTTGGATCTGGTGCCCAGAAGAGGACTCGAACCTCCACGCCTCGCGGCGCTAGTACCTGAAACTAGTGCGTCTACCAATTCCGCCATCTGGGCAAGAACGGCCATTATAGCGGCAAGTTCGCCGTCGGCCAAGCGGAATGGCTATGCAGGAGCGTGCAGCCCGTCGGGTCCGTTTTCGGATCGCTGCGGCGAAAGAGCAACAAAAAAGCCGACACAAGGTCGGCTTTTCCGTAGAACTGGTGCCCAGAAGAGGACTCGAACCTCCACGCCTCGCAGCGCTAGTACCTGAAACTAGTGCGTCTACCAATTCCGCCATCTGGGCAAGAGCCGCGCATTATAAGCGGCAGAATCTGAATGTCAATGAGTACGACCATGAAAAAAGAAAAAGCGAAAACAGGCGCGCAGACCGTCTCGCGCCCCACGGGGCAACGCCAGCCGAGCGGGATCCGGCGTGCCGACCCCTTCTTCGAGCGCGAGTCGACGAAGTACGACAATCCCCTGCCGAGCCGCGAATATGTCGAGCTGACGCTTGCCGAGCGCGGCGTGCCGATGGACTTCGCGCAGCTGCGCGCCGCGCTCGACGTGACGGACGAGGAGTCGGGGCTATTCGAGCGGCGCTTGCGCGCGATGGAGCGCGACGGGCAACTGATGCGCAACCGCCGCGATGCCTACCTGCTGCCGGACAAGGCGGACCTGGTGCGCGGCCGCGTGTCGGGGCACGTCGATGGTTTCGGCTTCGTGATCCGCGACGACGGAAAGCCGGATATCTTCCTCGGGCCGAAAGACATGCGTGAGGTGATGCACGGCGATCGGGTTATCGTGCGCATTGCCGGGGCCGACCGTCGCGGCCGCCCGGAGGGCAAGGTGGTCGAAGTGCTGGAGCGTGCGAACACGCGCCTCGTCGGCCGCGTGCTGGACCAGCACGGGGTGCAGATCGTCGTACCGGAGAACCGCCGCATCGTGCAGGACATCCTGGTCGCGGCCGGCGGCAGGAAAGCCAGGCCCGGACAGGTCGTTACGGTCGAGCTGATCCAGCAGCCGACGAAGCTTACGCAGCCCATCGGCCGCGTGGTCGAGGTGCTGGGCAACTACGCGGATGCCGGCATGGAGATCGAGATCGCGCTGCGCAAGCACGAGCTGCCGTTCGAGTTCTCGCCGGAGGCGAAGGCCGAGACGCGCAGGCTGCCCGCGACGGTGCGCAGGAAGGACTGGGTGGGGCGCGAAGACATCACGCAGCTGCCGCTGGTGACGATCGACGGCGAGACGGCGAAGGACTTCGACGATGCGGTGTTCTGCGAGCGCCAGGGGCGCGGTTACCGCCTCGTCGTCGCGATCGCCGATGTATCGCACTATGTGCAGCCGGGGTCGGCGCTCGACGACGAGGCGCAGGAGCGCGGCAACTCGGTGTATTTCCCGCGCCGCGTGATCCCGATGCTGCCGGAGAAGCTGAGCAACGGGCTGTGCTCGCTGAATCCGCAGGTCGAGCGTCTGTGTATGGTGTGCGACATGAGCATCGGCCCGACCGGGGCGGTCAAGGCCTATCGCTTCTACCCGGCGGTGATGTTCTCGCACGCGCGCCTGACCTACACGCAGGTTGCGGCGGCGCTGTACGACAAGGATGCGGCGGCGCTGGAGGCGATCGGGGGCCTGCTGCCCCACCTGGAAAACCTCGACAAGCTCTTCCGCGTGCTGCTGAAGGCGCGCGCGAAGCGTGGTGCGATCGACTTCGAGACGACCGAGACGCGCATGATCTTCGACGCCGACGGCAAGATCGAGCGCATCGTCCCCGAGGTGCGCAACGATGCGCACCGCCTGATCGAGGAGTGCATGCTGGCGGCCAACGTGTGCGCGTCGCAGTTCCTGCAGGAGCGCGAGCATCCGGCGCTGTATCGCGTGCATGAGGGGCCGACGCCGGAGAAGCTCGAGAAGTTGCGCGGCTTCCTCGCCGAGTTCGGGCTCGGCGTGGGCGGCGGCGACGAGCCGAAAGCGGGCGATTACGCGAAGCTGCTGGAGAAGGTGAAGGACCGGCCGGATGCGCAACTGCTGCAGACGGTGATGCTGCGGTCGCTGCGCCAGGCGGTGTATAGCCCCGACAACGTCGGCCACTTCGGGCTCGCCTACGAGGCCTACACGCACTTCACGTCGCCGATCCGGCGTTACCCTGACCTGCTGGTGCATCGCTCGATCAAGGCGGCGCTGGAGAACCGCACCTACGCGGCGGGCGACTGGGACGAGATCGGCCTGCATTGCTCGTCGACCGAGCGCCGCGCCGACGACGCGACGCGCGATGTCGTGGCGTGGCTGAAGTGCTACTACATGCAGGACAAGGTCGGCGCGGAATTCACCGGCAGCGTGTCGGCGGTGGTACCCTTCGGTCTCTTCGTCGCCCTCGACGACATCTTCATCGAAGGGCTGGTCCATATCTCGGACCTCGGCAGCGATTATTTCCACTTCGACGAGACGCGCCACGAGCTCGCGGGCGAGCGCACCGGCGTGCGCCACCGCCTGTCGGACCGCGTGCGCGTGCAGGTGGTGCGGGTCGATCTGGAGACGACCAAGATCGACTTCCGCCTGATCGAAGGCGCTGCGCGTCCGACGGAGCGGGTCGGCAAGACCGCGAGGGACAAGGCCACCAAGGCGCCGGAGCCGGCCGCGGCTGTCAAGCCGAAGGCCGCGAAGCCGGCCGGAAAGGTCGCCTTTGTCGAGCTGCCGGATGTGGCGGAGAAGCCGGCCAAGGCAGCGCCTGCGGCCGAGCCGGCGAAAGCGAAGAAGGTCGGGAAGCCGGTGAAAGTCGCGAAGACCGACAAGACCGCGCAGGCCCCGGCCGCGAAGACGAAGAAGGCTGTCGTGGTCGCTGCGGCCGCAACGAACACTGAACCCGCAACATCCACCAGGAAAGCGAAACGCCGTGGCTGACAAACCTTCCAACCGTTCCCGCCCGCAGCATGCGGGTGATGCCGATGCCCCCGCGGGCGGGCGCGCAGAGTCGCGCCTGATCTACGGTTTTCACGCCGTGCTGGGCAAGCTGCGCCGCGATCCCGAGGCGGTGTTCGAGCTGTACGTGTCGTCGAGCCGCAGTGATGCGCGTGCGAAGGATGTCGTGCGGCTCGCCGAGTCGCAGAAGGTGCGCATGATCCAGGCCGAGGCGGATCGGCTCGACGGCATGGTCGGCACGCGCCGCCACCAGGGCGTGGTCGCGCGCGTCGATGCGCGTAGCCGCGACATCAAGCTCGCCGATGTGCTCGACGTGCTGGAGGAGAATGCGCTGATCCTGGTGCTCGACGGTGTGCAGGATCCGCACAATCTCGGCGCGTGCCTGCGCGTCGCCGATGCGGCCGGCGCACATGCGGTGGTCGCGCCGAAGGACCGCGCGGTGGGCCTGAACGCGACCGCGGTGAAGGTGGCGAGCGGGGCAGCCGATTCGGTGCCCTACATCACCGTGACCAACCTCGCGCGTGCGCTGCGCGAGATGCAGGAGGCCGGCGTGTGGGTGGTCGGTGCGGCGGGCGAGGCGGAGAAGTCGCTGTACGAGATCGACCAGAAGGGGCCGGTCGCGTGGGTGCTGGGGGCCGAAGGCGAAGGCCTGCGCCGGCTCACGCGCGAGACCTGCGACGAGCTGGCGAAGATCCCGATGCTCGGCACCGTCGAGAGCCTCAACGTGTCGGTTGCGAGCGGCATCTGCCTGTTCGAGGCGCGCCGCCAGCGCGGCGGCTGAGGCGGCGCGCGGATCGCAGCGGGCAGCGGCGCGAATCTTGCGTGGATCTGACCATGCTTCGCGTACTCGTCATCGATGAATCCCGCGCCCGGGCGGCCGAAATCTGCGCCGGGCTGGCGCTCGCCGGCCACCAGGTGGCGGCGGTGCTGGCGTCGTCGGCCGATCTGACGGCGCAGATCGAGGCGATCCGGCCGGACGTGATCCTGATCGAGACCGATTCGCCGTCGCGCGACACGCTGGAGAACCTCGCCGTGATGAACGCGGCGATGCCGCGGCCGGTGATCATCTTTGCGCAGGAAGGCGACCAGGACACGATCCGCGCGGCGGTGAAGGCGGGCGTGTCGACCTACGTCGTCGACGGGCTCGATCCGCAGCGCCTGAAGCCGGTCATCGACGTCGCGGTGGCGAGCTTCGAGGAGCACCAGTCGGTGCGTGCGGAGCTCGCCGCGGCGACCAAGAAGCTGTCCGAGCGCAAGCTGATCGAGCGCGCGAAGGGATTGCTGATGAAGTCGCGCGGCATGGACGAGGCGGAAGCCTACGCGGCGCTGCGCAAGCTCGCGATGGAGCGCTCGAAGCCGATGGCGGCGGTCGCACAGGATCTCCTCGATATGGCGAAGTACCTGCTCTGACGCCGCCGGGAGGCGCCGCGATGGTGCTCCCCCGCCTCCGGAATGCACTGCAACGGTGCGAAGCGGCCCGCGTTGACGGGCGTCAACCGGATGCGTCGAGGCGGCGCAATTCATGATTTTCTCGATCTTCGTTTCATGAGGGCGGCGATGGCCCGCTCCTGATCGGCCCGATTCGGCCGCCGTCACCGTCGGCGATGATGGCTGCGGATCGGTCGTCCGGCCGGTCCTTCAACCGATGAACGAGGAGGCAGCCCATGCAGTGGATCGATCCCGCGTATTGCGACATCCGTCTTGGTTTCGAAGTGACGGCCTACGTCTACGTGCGCTGACGGCGGGGCGGCCCGGCGCCGCCCTTGTCGCGCGAAGGAGTGTTGCGCATGAACGAGTCGAACCGGCTGCCTGCCGAGGACTGCTTCAGCCTCAATCCGATGTACCTCTTCCGCTGGGAGCCGACGCAGGACGCCCACGTCCTGCTCTACCCGGAAGGCATCGTGAAGCTGAACCAGACGGCGGCCGACATCATCGAGCACTGCGACGGCCGCAGTGGCGCTGCGATCGTGGCGGCGCTGCAGGCCCGTTATCCCGGCGACGACGACACGGTCGCCGCGGGCGTCTACAAGTTTCTGGAGGTGTTCCGTGCCAAAGGATGGATCCGTCGTCAGGCTTGACGGGCAGGGCAAGCCGCTGTGGCTGGTGCTCGAGCTCACGTACGAGTGCCCGCTGAAGTGCCCGTGGTGCAGCAATCCGGTCGATTACGCGCGCCGCAAGGGCGAGGAGCTGACGACCGACGAATGGAAGCGCGTGTTGCGCGAGGGGCGCGAGCTGGGGGCGCTGCAGCTCGGCTTCACCGGCGGCGAGCCGCTGCTGCGCGACGACATCGAGGAACTGGTCGCGGACGCGACGGCGCTGGGCTACTACACCAACCTGATCACCTCGGGCGTGGGGCTGACCGAGGCGCGGCTCGTGAAGCTGAAGGAAGCGGGCCTCAAGCAGATCCAGCTGTCGCTGCAGTCGAGCGAGCGCGAGCTGACGGATCGGCTGGTCGGGGCGCGCGTGCACGACCTGAAGCTGGACGTGGCGCGCCGGATCAAGGCGCACGGCTTCCCGATGGTGCTCAACGTGCCGGTGTTCCGTCACAACATCGATCAGGTTTCGGACATCCTCGAGCTCGCCGCGGATCTCGGCGTCGATTACCTCGAGTTCGCGAACCTGCAGTACTACAACTGGGCGCTGCTGAACCGCGACGAGCTGATGCCGACGCGGGCGCAGATCGAGGCGGCCGAGCGCGCGGTGCAGCAGATGCGCGAGCGCGTCGGCGACCGCATGACGATCTACTTCGTGATCCCCGACTACTACGAGGGGCGGCCGAAGGCGTGCATGAACGGTTGGGGCGCGATCCACCTGACGATCGCGCCCGACGGGGCGGCGATGCCGTGCCAGGAGGCGCGCGCGATCGAGGGGCTGGAGTTTCCGACGGTGCGCGAGAAGAGCCTCGCGTGGCTGTGGGACGAGTCGCCGACCTTCCGCAAGTTCCGTGGCGACGAGTGGATGCGCGAACCGTGTCGGTCGTGCAGCGACAAGGAGACGGATTTCGGCGGCTGTCGGTGTCAGGCCTTCCTGCTCACCGGCGACGCGGCGAATGCCGACCCGGCCTGTTCGCGTTCGCCGCATCATCACCTGATCGGCGAGGCGGTGGAGCGCGCGCATGCGCCGGAGCGCACCGCCGTGCCGCTGGTGATGCGCAACGCGCGGCGGGGGGGCTGCGATCATGCTTAGGCTGTTCGATTCGTCGCTGGTGACGGTGCTGCTCGGCGTCGCGTTGACGGCGGCGCTTGCCGTCCTCATGCGCATCGCGGGCTGAAGGAGCGGGCGATGGAGAGCGTGCTGTTCGAGGTCGTCGCGCGCTGGCTGCATTTTCTCGGGGCGCTGGTGTGGATCGGGCACAACTACGCGACCGCGGTGACGCGGCCGCGTTACGTGCCGCTCGCCGCGGCCGACCTGTCGGACCCGGAGAGCCCGCGCCAGCGCGTGCTGCTGCAGCGCGAGCACGGCGCTTTCCGCTACGCGTCGTTGCTGACCTGGGCCAGCGGCGCGCTGATCCTGTGGCATCGCGGCTGGCTGGGCGACGCGCTGAGCCTGCACGGCGCGCTTGCGCCGCTCGGGCTGGGGATGTGGATCGCGACGCTGATGGTGGCGAACCTGTGGTTCGTGCTGTGGCCACACCAGCAGCGGGTGCTGGGCTTCGTGCCGGCGCCGATCGACGAGCGCCTGCGCGCGTCGCGCGTGACCTTCCTGTCGGCGCGCGTGAACACGATGCTGTCGATCCCGGTGCTGTTCTTCATGGGGGCCGGCACGCATGGCGTCGCGCTTTTTGGCTGAGGCGGCGATGCCGCGGAACATGTTGGGTTTCAGCTTTTCCGCCGCGGCGGGGCCGTTGCCGGATGAGGTCGCGGTGGATGTGGCCGCGGCGTGCCGTCCGGGGCGGGGCTCCATCCTGAGCCTGCCGTTCACGTCGCCGGCTTTCCGCGCTCTGCAGGCAGAGACCGAGGCCTGCCTGCGCCGTCTGCTCGCTATCCCGGACCGTTTTCGCGTGCTGTTCCTCGCGGGCGGTGCGAGCGCGCAGTTCGCGCTGCTGCCGCTGAATCTGCTCGGTGATTCACGACCAGCGAGCTACGTCGATAGCGGCCATTGGTCGCGGCGCGCGATCGCGGAGGCGAAGCGGTATGCCGAGGTGTCGATCGCCGCGCGGGTGTCAGGGGCCGTTCCCGACGCTGCGGTGTGGCAGGTCGATCCGCGCGCCGCCTATTGCCACGTCACGAGCAACGAAACCGCGGATGGCCTGCAGTTCCGCGAGTTCCCCGCGCTGCCGGTGCCGCTCGTTGCGGACATGACCTCGGACCTGCTGATGCGGCCGCTCGACTTCACGCGCTTGTCGCTCGTGTATGCGGGGGCGCAGAAGACGATCGGCACGCCGGGGCTGACGCTCGTGATCGTGGACGAGCGGCTGCTGGGGCGGGCACGGCCGGAAACGCCGCGCGTGATGGACTACGCGGCGCAGGCGGCCGCCGGCTCGCGGCTATGCACACCGCCGGTGTTCCCGATCTTCGTCGCCCATCGCATGCTGCACTGGATCGAGGCGCGCGGGGGCGTTGCGGCGATGGCCGAGGCGGCCTGCCGGCGCAGCGAAGCCGTGTACGCGGCGCTCGCGGATGGCGCGGGCACGTATGCGATGCCTGTCGATCGCGTCCATCGCTCGCACGTCAATCCCTGCTTCCGCCTCGCCGACGAGGCGCAGACCGCGCTGTTCCTGCAGGCGGCCGAAGCGGGCGGGCTGCATGACTTGCGCGGACACCCGGACGTCGGCGGCGTGCGCGTGAGCCTTTACAACGGTGTCGCCGACGCCGCCGTCGACGCGCTCGTCGCCTTCCTGCGTGCCTTCGCGCGCCGGCGCAGCGGCCTGCGGGCGGCGTGATGGCGATGGGCGCACCGCCGCTGACGCCGCGCGCGCTGCGCACCCGCTGGGCAGTGGCGCGGCTTGAGCGCATCGCGCGACGCACGGACGGCGGGGGCGACGCGGCGGGCCCGTTCGGTCCGGTCAGCGCGATGGGGCTGAGCTTTGCCTCTCCGGTCGGCCTGGCTGCGGGGTTCGACCGGCGCGGGCGGCTGCTTGAAGGAGCGCACCGTCTCGGCCTCGGTGCCGTGGAGATCGGCACGCTCGCGCGGGCGGACGGTTATCCGGTGCTCCCGCGGCGGGCTGTGGGCGGCGTGCGGTGCGGCGTCAGCATCGGCAAGCCGCGCCACGTCGGCTGGGACAACGTGGACCACGCCTGTCTGCGGGTGCTGCGCGCCGCCCACGCCGGCGCGGATTACGTGACGCTCAATCCCGGCCGCGATTGTCCGTCGCCGGCGCGCTTCGCGGATCTGGCGGGCGCGGCGGTGCAGTTGCGCAACCGGCTCGCGCGGCATCGTCGGCAGCCGCTGCCGCTGGTGGCCAAGCTGCCGTCGTGCTGGCTTGATGGCGATGCCGCCTCCATGATCGCGGTCGCCGACATGTTCGTTGCGGCGGGCGTCGATGGCCTGCTCGTGTCGACCGAAGGCCACGCCGCGCGGCGCAAGGCCGGCGCGATGCTGCGCGTGCTGTCGGCGGCCCTCGATCCGCGGGTCTGCCTGATCAGCGTCGGCGGTATCGATTCGCTCGACGAAGCCGCGGCGCGGTTTGCGGCGGGCGCGACGCTGGTGCAGGTTCATCGCGCGCTGCTGGCTCACGATCCCCGGCTGCTCCGGGCCTTGCGGCGCCACGCACCCGGCCGCTGAGCGGCGCGCAAGTGGTGCGGCGGGGATGGTTTGTGCACTGCAATAGTGCGGCTGCCATGCTGCGGCCATCTTGTCCGGTTCGTCCGGAATTCCTCCCAATCCCCGCCAATAAAGGGTTTTCGCCACGTTGCGAAGCCTTGGCACACGACCTGCTAAAGATCGCTTGAGTCGGATCAACGGCGGTTCGACAGCAGATTGACCGGTCCCGGTGCGGGGCTGTGCAAACTACGGACAACGGCGTCCATCCCCGCAGGCATCCTACTGCGGGCGGTGTGCGCCGTTTTTGTTTTTCTGGCCTGCAGGGAGATGAAGATGGGTGCGTTCGATGACAACGGCGTCACGCGGCGGGAATTCATGCGGCGGACGATGGCGCTTTCGGGGGCGGCGATGATGGGGTCTGCGGGGCTGGGCGTGAGCGGCGGTGTGTGGGCGGCGGGGTCGGACGCGCCGGAGAAGAAGGAGATCCGCGTCGGCTTCATTCCGCTGACGGACTGCTCGTCGGTCGTGATGGCGGCGGTGCGGAAGTTCGACGAGAAGTACGGCATCAAGATCATCCCGAGCAAAGAGGCAAGCTGGGCGTCGGTGCGCGACAAGCTGGTGTCGGGCGAGCTCGACGCGGCGCACGTGCTGTACGGGCTGGTGTATGGCGTGCATCTCGGGATCGGCGGGCCGAAGAAGGACATGGCGGTGCTGATGAGCCTGAACCACAACGGCCAGGCGATCACGCTCGCGAGCAAGCTCAGGGAGCAGGGCGTCACCGACGGCGCGGGGCTGAGGAAGCTCATCACCGCGAAGCCGGGCGAATACACCTTCGCGCAGACCTTCCCGACCGGCACCCACGCGATGTGGCTGTACTACTGGCTCGCCGCGCACGACATCAACCCGATGAAGGACGTGAAGGTCATCACCGTGCCGCCGCCGCAGATGGTCGCCAACATGCGCGTCGGCAACATGGACGGCTTCTGCGTCGGCGAGCCGTGGAACAACCGCGCGATCATGGATAGGATCGGCTTCACCGCGGTGACGACACAGGACATCTGGACCGACCACCCGGAGAAGGTGCTCGGCACCACCGCCGACTGGGTCGCGAAGCATCCCAACGCCGCCCGCGCGCTGACTGCGGCGATCCTGGAAGCCGGACGCTGGATCGATGCGTCGCTGCCCAACCGGCGCACGACGGCCGAGACCGTCGCGCAGAAGTCCTACGTCAATACCGACATGGACGTGATCCTCGAGCGCATGCTCGGGCGCTATTCCAACGGGCTGGGCAGGAGCTGGGACGACCCGAACTACATGAAGTTCTACAACGACGGCGCGGTGAACTTCCCCTATCTCACCGACGGCATGTGGTTCCTGACGCAGCACCGGCGCTGGGGGCTGCTCGACAAGGACGTCGATTACCTCGCGGTCGCAAAGCAGGTGAATCGCATCGACATCTACAAGCAGGCCGCGGCCGCGGCAGGCGTGTCGCTGCCGAAGAGCGACATGCGCAGTGCGAAGCTGATCGACGGTACGGTGTGGGACGGCAGGGATCCGGCGAAGTACGCCGGGTCGTTCAAGGTCAGGGCGTAAGGGGAGCGGGCGATGACTGCGACAGCGACGCTCGACGGAGCGATGGGGGACGGCGGGGCAGCGACCGATGCGAGAGTCGTGGACCTGAAGCCGCTGCGGTCCGCGGCGGACAGGGGAGAGGCCATGACGGCGGTGGCGGAGGAGGAAGCCAGGGCGGTCGAGCCGGTCGTCCGGCGCAAGGGCAGGGCCGCGGCCTGGCTGCGTACGATCGCCAGCGCGGTGCTGCCGCCGGTGGCCGGCCTCGCGCTACTGGTCGGTTTCTGGTACCTCGCGACGCTCAAGGGCGGCGGCATCCCGGGGCCGGTGCAGACCTGGGATGCGGCGGTGGCGATCTTCTCGGATCCCTTCTACCGCGCCGGGCCGAACGACCAGGGCATCGGCTGGAACGTGCTGTCGTCGCTGCAACGCGTCGCGATCGGCTTCGGCATTGCGGCACTGGTCGGCATTCCGGTGGGCTTCATGCTGGGGCGCTTTGCGGTGCTGGCGAAGATGATGAACCCGATCATCAGCCTGCTGCGCCCGGTGAGTCCGCTCGCGTGGCTGCCGATCGGCCTGCTCGTCTTCCAGCGCGCCGACCCGGCGGCGACCTGGACGATCTTCATCTGCTCGATCTGGCCGATGATCCTCAACACGGCGCAGGGCGTGATGCGGGTGCCGCAGGACTACCTCAACGTCGCCCGCGTGCTGAACCTCTCGGAATGGAAAGTCTTCACGAAGATCCTCTTCCCGGCGGCGCTGCCGTACGTGCTCACCGGCATCCGGCTCTCGATCGGCACGGCCTGGCTGGTGATCGTCGCCGCGGAGATGCTCACGGGCGGCGTCGGCATCGGCTTCTGGGTGTGGGACGAGTGGAACAACCTCAAGGTCGAGCACATCATCATCGCGATCTTCGTGATCGGGACGGTCGGGCTGATTCTGGAACAGGCGCTGATGCTGGCGGCGCGTCGCTTCAACTACGAAGACCGCTGAGCGGTGGAGGAGACCATCATGAAGAAGATCGTGCAGATCGAGAACGTCGGACAGACCTTCAACACGAAGAACGGCCCCTTCACGGCGCTGCAGGGCATCAAGCTCGACATCCACGAGGGCGAGAGCATCAGCCTGATCGGGCACTCGGGCTGCGGCAAATCGACACTGCTGAACCTGATCGCCGGCCTGACGCTGCCGTCGAGCGGCGTGATGCTGTGCGACGGGCGCGAGATCGCCGGCCCCGGGCCGGAGCGCGCGGTGGTGTTCCAGAACCATTCGCTGCTGCCGTGGCTGACCTGCTACGACAACGTCTATCTCGCGGTGGATCGCGTGTTCGGCGCAAAGGAGGGCAAGGCGAAGCTGAAGCGGCGCACGCAGGATGCGCTCGCGCTCGTGGGCCTGTCGCATGCCGAGACGAAGTTCCCGCACGAGATCTCCGGCGGCATGAAGCAGCGCGTCGGCATCGCCCGGGCGCTGTCGATGGAGCCGCGGATCCTGCTGATGGACGAGCCCTTCGGCGCGCTCGATGCGCTGACCCGCGCGATGCTGCAGGACGAGCTGGTGAAGATCCTCGCGGCGACCAGGGCGACGATGGTGATGGTGACGCATGACGTCGACGAGGCGGTACTGCTCTCCGACCGCGTCGTGATGCTCACCAATGGCCCGGCGGCGACGATCGGCGAGATCCTGGAGGTGGAGCTCGACCGCCCGCGCGACCGGCTGTCGCTCACCGGGCTGCCCGAGTTCGCACGCTACCGTTCCGCGATCATGGACTTCCTGTACAAGAAGCAGGTGAAGCGGGCGGCTTGATCGCGCGGGTCGGCACCGGGTCGGGCAGGCATTTTGGGCGGCGCGCGGGTTGGCGGCGGCCCCCGTCGGTGCCGACCGGCTATGATGTCGGGCCTTACGGTACAAGGCTTTCCGATGTCCCCGACCCTGTCCGGCCGCCTCGCCGCGGCCCTCGCTGCATGTGCGCCGCTCGAAGCCGGATCCGCCGACGCTTGCCGGCTGTTTCCTGGCAGCGTGGAGGGGGCGTGCCGATGAACGGATTTCCACAAGTGGTCTGGGATGAGGAGGGCGAGCGCCATGCGCTGCGCTGGCGTTCGGAAAGCGGGAGCCCGCCGCCGCGCCGCGTGGTGCTGGTCGGCGACCAGACGCCCGCGGATCAAGCTTACCGCTGGGCGTGCGAGGGGACGGCCCTGCTTTACCGCGGCGATTACCAGAACGCGCGGCAGCTGCTGCTGGCGATGGGGCGCCGGGCGGACCGCAAGCCGCGGCGCGCCGGCAAGCCGACCAGTGCGCCGCCGAGTGCGGCCGAGGCCTTCCATCTTCACCGCCAGGCGCAGGCCCAGCGCGCCCGCACCCTCGGCATGCTGCTGCTGCCGGTCGATGCGGACCACAGCCTGCCCTTGCGCCGCGCGCCCGACGTCGCCCTGGCCTGTCGCGAGGCCTACGGCCCTGCCGACGAAGCGTATGCGGTATCGCTGCGCGAGCTGCTGGGGCTGATCGGGGCCCACGAATGGCGCAAGAAGGGGGTGCCGATCCCGGCGCTCGGGGCTTCCATCCATCCGCATTACGGCGTGTTTTCCCCGGTGCGTGGCGAATACGTCGACCTCGTCGCGCAGGCGCCCCTGCCCGCGGCGCTGGCGAGCGGCGCGCCGGCCTGCGACATCGGTACCGGCACCGGCGTGCTGGCGGCGCTGCTCGCGCAGCGCGGCGTGCGCCATGTGCTCGCGACCGACCAGGACCCGCGGGCGCTCGCCTGCGCGCGCGAGAACATCGCGCGGCTGGGCTTCGCCGCGCAGGTGGAGATCCTGCAGGCGGACATGTTTCCCGACGCCCGGGCGGCGCTCGTCGTGTGCAACCCGCCGTGGGTGCCGGCGCGCCCGTCGTCGCCGGTCGAAAACGCCGTGTATGACCCCGACAGCCGCATGCTGCGGGCTTTTCTCGACGGCCTCGCGGCGCATCTCGTGCCCGGCGGCGAGGGGTGGCTGGTTCTCTCCGATCTCGCCGAACATCTGGGCCTGCGCACGCGCGACGAATTGCTCGCGGCGATCGCGGGGGCGGGGCTGCAAGTGGTCGGGCGCCTCGATGCCCGGCCGCGCCATGCCAAGGCGCGCGACGCCGATGACCCCCTTCACGCCGCGCGGGCGGCCGAAATCACCTCGCTGTGGCGGCTCGCCGTGCGGGCGTGAAACCCATCCCCACCCCAGCCCTCCCCTTGAAGGGGAGGGAGACGTGGGTCGGGCGATGTGAGGTGCAATGTTGTGGTGCAGCATTGCCGCGTAATGCACCGAATTGGTGCGATAGCGATGTTCGCGCAATCTTCGCACGGGCAGGTCTTCAGGGAAAAATTCCTTTTAAAACAGCAATGTAATTTTGAATTGGGGGCTGGCACCCATCTTGCGATAAGGAGTCCGTAGGCCGGGGCAACGAGGCTCCGGCTTGAAATGCTTGATGCAGGGCATGCGGACAACGGCGTCCGTCGTTTCTTCGGGAGAGCGCTTCCGGAGGCGACGCGACGCCGTTTTTTTTTCGCCTTATGGAGTGGAGATCGATCATGGCCCTGACCCGCCGCGTCAACGCTTCCCCCGAATTCATCTCTTGCGCTGCCTGAAGGAGCCGCCATGAAAAAAATGAAACTCGTGATGATCGGTAACGGCATGGCCGGCTGCCGCACGCTCGAAGAGCTGCTGAAGCTCGCCCCGGACCTGTACGACATCACGGTGTTCGGCGCCGAGCCGCACGGCAACTACAACCGCATCCTGCTGTCGCCGGTGCTTGCGGGCGAGATGACGCTGCCGGAGATCATGCTCAACGATCTCGACTGGTACCGCGACAACGCCATCACGCTGCATGCGGGCAAGATGGTGACGAAGATCGACCGCGTGAAGCGCAAGGTCATCGCTGCCGACGGCACCGAGGCCGAGTACGACCGCCTGCTGATCGCGACCGGCTCGACCCCTTTCATCCCGCCGATTCCCGGCGCGGACCTGCCGGGCGTGCTCGCGTACCGCGACATCGGCGACACCGAGGCGATGATCGACGCCTCGACGAAGTACAAGCACGCGGTCGTGATCGGCGCGGGCCTCCTGGGCCTGGAAGCCGCGAACGGCCTGATGCTGCGCGGCATGAGCGTCACGGTGGTGCATCTGTCGGACTGGATCATGGAGCGTCAGCTCGACAAGCCCGCGGCCGACATGCTGCAGGCTTCGCTCGAAGCCAAGGGCATGAACTTCCTGCTTGCGAAGCAGACCGAGGCGCTGATCTGCGGTGAGGGTGGCAACAGCGCGGGCCGCGTCGCGGCGGTGCGCTTCAAGGATGGCATGGAGATTCCGGCGGATCTGGTTGTCGTCGCCGCCGGCATCCGCCCGAACTTCGCGCTGGCGGAATCGGCCGGCATCTACTGCGGCACGGGGCGTGCGCGCGGCATCGCGGTGTCCGACACGCTGCAGAGCGTGACCGACCCGCGCGTGTACGCGGTCGGCGAGTGCGTCGCGCACCGCGGCATCGCCTACGGCCTGGTCGCGCCGCTCTTCGAGCAGGGCAAGGTGTGCGCCAACCATCTCGCGAACTTCGGCATCGGCCGCTACGAAGGTTCGGTGACCTCGACCAAGCTCAAGGTGACCGGCATCGACGTGTTCTCGGCGGGCGACTTCTCGGGCGGCCCGGACACCGAGGACATCGTGCTGCACGACAAGCAGGGCGGCGTGTACAAGCGCATCGTGATCAAGCACAACCGCATCGTCGGCTCGGTGCTGTACGGCGACACCGCGGACGGCTCGTGGTACTTCCAGCTGATGAAGGACGGCCAGGACATCCATGCGATCCGCGACCACCTGATGTTCGGGCAGAACAACCTCGGCGACGCGGGCCACAAGGGCGAGAACAAGGCCGCTTCGATGCCGGACACCGCCGAGGTGTGCGGCTGCAACGGCGTGTGCAAGGGCACCATCGTCAAGGCG
This sequence comes from Azoarcus sp. DN11, assembly GCF_003628555.1. Classification (NCBI taxonomy): domain Bacteria; kingdom Pseudomonadati; phylum Pseudomonadota; class Betaproteobacteria; order Rhodocyclales; family Zoogloeaceae; genus Azoarcus; species Azoarcus sp. DN11. The sequence continues at coordinate 1,005,975 of NZ_CP021731.1, forward strand.
ATCAAGGAGAAGGGTCTGTTCACGCTGGACGAGGTCAAGAAGCACACCAAGGCGGCGTCGTCCTGCGGCTCGTGCACGGGCCTCGTCGAGCAGATCCTCGCCTCGACGGTGGGCGGCGCCTATCAGGCGGTGTCGGCGCACGACAAGCCGGTGTGCGGCTGCACCGAGCTGTCGCACGGCGACGTGCGCAAGGCGATCCGCGACCACAAGCTGCTGAGCATCCCCGAGACGATGGAAACGCTGTCGTGGAAGACGCCGAACGGCTGCTCGACCTGCCGCCCGGCGCTGAACTACTACCTGATCTCGACCTGGCCGCACGAGGCGAAGGACGATCCGCAGAGCCGCTTCATCAACGAGCGTGCACACGCGAACATCCAGAAGGACGGCACCTATTCGGTCGTGCCGCAGATGCTGGGCGGCGTGACGACGCCGGCGGAGCTGAAGCGCATCGCCGAGGTCGCGGAGAAGTACAACGTGCCGACGGTGAAGGTCACCGGCGGGCAGCGCATCGACCTGCTGGGGATCAAGAAGGAAGACCTGCCGCACGTGTGGAAGGACCTCGGCATGCCCTCGGGCCACGCCTACGGCAAGAGCATCCGCACCGTGAAGACCTGCGTCGGCGCCGAGCACTGCCGCTTCGGCACGCAGCGTTCGATGTCCATGGGCATCGACCTCGAGAAGATGCTCTTCGGCATGTGGAGCCCGCACAAGGTGAAGCTCGCGGTGTCGGGCTGCCCGCGGAACTGCGCCGAGGCCGGCATCAAGGACGTCGGCGTGATCGGCGTCGATTCGGGCTGGGAACTGTATGTCGCGGGCAACGGCGGCATCAAGACGGAGGTGGCGCAGTTCCTGTGCAAGGTGCAGACGCGCGAGGAAGTCATGGAGTACTCGGGCGCCTTCCTGCAGCTCTATCGAGAGGAGGGCTACTACCTCGAGCGCACCGTGCATTACGTCGAGCGCGTGGGCCTGGAGCATGTGAAGAAGCACGTGCTGGAGAACGCGGAGAACCGCAAGGCGCTGTACGAGCGGCTGCTGTACGCGCTGCAGGACGCGAAGGATCCGTGGGCCGAGCGCTACGCCGCGGACGCCGCGCCGGCCGTGCGCCGCGAATTCGAAATTCTTGAAGCCTGAGACCGGAGCGAATCGATGAACACCTTTGAAATCAGCGTCGACGCCGGCTGGAAGGACATCTGTGCCGTCGAAGACATCCCCGTGCTCGGTTCGCGCGTCGTGAAGGCGGCGCGCGGCGGCGACATCGCGATCTTCCGCAACGCCGAGGGCGAGGTCTTCGCGCTGCACGACAAGTGCCCGCACAAGCAGGGTCCGCTGTCGCAGGGCATCGTGCATGGCCGTCAGGTCACCTGCCCGCTGCACAGCTGGAAGATCGAGCTCGACTCGGGCAACGCGGTCGCGCCGGATGTCGGCTGCACCAGGTCTTTCGAGGTGAAGGTCGAGGGCGGCCGCGTGCTGCTCAAGGTCTGATCCGATCGCATCGCAAAACGGGAAACGACATGGACAAGCAATCCTTCCTCAAGGCCGGGCATCCGCCGACGCTGCTGGCGGCCTTCCTGTACTTCGACCTGGCCTTCATGGTGTGGGTCATCCTCGGGCCGCTGGGCGTGCAGATCGCCACCGACCTGGGCCTGGACCACGCGCAGAAGGGCTTCATGGTCGCGGTGCCGGTGCTGGCCGGGGCGATCCTGCGCATCTTCATGGGCGTGCTCGTCGACCACCTGAAGCCCAAGATGGCCGGCGCGATCGGGCAGGTGATCGTGATCGGCGCGCTCTTTTTCGCGTGGCAGTTCGGCATCCACAGCTACGCGCAGACGCTGCTGCTGGGCGTGTTCCTCGGCTTCGCCGGCGCGGCCTTCGCGGTGGCGCTGCCGCTCGCGTCGCGCTGGTATCCGCCCGAGCATCAGGGCACGGCGCTGGGCATCGCCGGGGCCGGCAACTCGGGCACCGCGCTCGCGGCGCTGTTCGCGCCGGGCCTGGCGATAACCTACGGCTGGACCAACGTCTTCGGCCTCGCGCTGATCCCGCTGGTGCTGGTGTTCGCGTTCTACCTCGTCGTCGCGAAGGATGCGCCGGAGTGCCCGCCCGCGAAGCCCTTGACCGAGTACTTCAAGGTGCTGAAGGACAAGGACGCGTGGTGGTTCATGTTCTTCTACTCGGTGACCTTCGGCGGTTTCGTCGGCCTGGCGTCCTCGCTGAGCATCTACTTCAATACCCAGTACGGGCTCGATGCCAAGACGGCCGGCTACTTCACGGCCGCCTGCGTGTTCGCCGGCTCGATGGTGCGCCCGATCGGCGGGCGCGTCGCGGATCGCCTCGGCGGCATCAAGAGCCTGTCGGTGATGTACGTGCTGGCGTCGCTGTTCCTCGCGATCGTCGGGACCGGCCTGCCGCAGGCGTGGATGGCACTCGTCGTGTTCGTGCTGGCGATGCTGTCGCTGGGCATGGGCAACGGCGCGGTGTTCCAGCTCGTGCCGCAGCGCTTCCGCAAGGAGATCGGCGTGATGACGGGGCTGGTGGGCATGGCGGGTGGCGTGGGCGGTTTCTACCTCGCATCCTCGCTCGGCTACGCGAAGCAGGCGACGGGGAGCTACCAGATGGGCTTCATGATCTTCGCCGGGCTCGCGCTGGCGGCGCTGATCGGGCTGACCTCGGTGAAGACCCGGTGGCGCACGACCTGGGGTGCGGCGCACCTCACCTCGGCGCGGATCTGAGGCCGGTTCCGGTACCCAGGCGGAGAGCGCAGGCATGAACAAGGCGGCAATCATCGACGTCCCGACCGCGGAGCCGGCGGCTGCGTCCGCGGCCGCGCGTCGCCCGGGCAAGTCGATGCCGCTGTCCGTCCGCCTGGGCCACGCCACCGAACAGGGCCTGCGCCCGCGCAACGAGGACTTCGTCGGTGCCGCGACGCCGGAAGGCGCGGAACTGGAAGCGAAGGGCCTGCTGCTGGCGGTCGCCGACGGCGTCGGCGGCCATGCCAACGGGCGCGAGGCAGCCGAATACACGGTGCGCGGACTGCTTGCGGACTACTACGCGACGCCCGACACGTGGAGCGTCGAGAAGTCCATCGACACGGTGGTCGGCGCGATCAACCGCTGGCTGCTCGCGCAGTCGGCGAAGTCGCGTGACTACGCCGGCATGGCGACGACGCTCACGGCGGTGGCGCTGCGCGGGCGACGCTACTACGTCGCCCACGTCGGCGACTCGCGCGCCTACCGGTGGCACGACGGCGCGCTGCGGCGCCTCACCGAGGACCACACCTGGGAACACCCCGAGCTCGACAACGTGCTGCGCCGCGCGGTGGGGCTGGACGCGCAGCTCCTGATCGACTTCGACGACGGCGAGCTCGCGGTCGGCGACCGCTTCCTGCTGGTGAGCGACGGCGTGTGGAACACGCTGGGCGACGAGGCGATGGGCGAGCTGCTCGCGCGCGGGGACGATCCGCAGGCGGCGGCCGACGCGCTGGTGCTGGAGGCCTTGCACCGCGGGGCGACCGACAACTGCACGGCGCTGGTCGCGCACGTCGACGCCGTGCCCGCCGACAACCTGCGCGACCGCCTTGCCAGCGGCCGCCGCCTGCCGCTGCCGCCGCGCCTGAAGGCCGGCGAGACGCTGGACGGCCTGCGCGTCGAGGAGCTGCTGCACGAGTCGCGCGTGACCCTGCTGTACCGCGTGACGCGACTGGAAGACGGCGCCGCGCTGGTGCTGAAGACCCTGCGCCAGGAGGAGGGCGACGAGGAGGCGATGGCGTCGCTGGTGCGCGAGGAGTGGATCGCGCGCCGCGTCCCCGGGCATGGCTTTCCGCGCGTCTGCGAGCACGCCGGGCGCGACCACCTGTATTACCTGATGAGCTGGCACGAAGGCGAGACGCTCAAGGCGAGCCTCGCGCGCGGCCATCGCTACGCGGCGCACGAACTGGTGCCCATCGGCACCGCGCTGCTGCGTGCGGTCGCATCGCTGCACCGCCTGGGCATCGTGCATCGCGACATCAAGCCCGACAACATCCACCTCGACCGCCACGGCGAACTGCGCGTGCTCGACCTCGGCGTCGCGGCCTCCGACGGCGAGGATCTGCGCGAGATCAACAACCCCGGCACGCCGTCCTACATGGCGCCCGAGCTTTTTGCCGGGCAGGCGGCGAACGAGGCGTCCGACCTCTACGCCTGCGGCGTGACGCTGTACGAGCTGCTGACGCGCAAGTACCCCTACGGCGAGATCGAGCCTTTCCAGCGTCTGCGCTTCGGCGAGCCGCTGCCGCCGACGCGCTATCGCCCGGACACGCCGGAATGGCTCGAGGCCGTGCTGCTGAAAGCCTGCGCGCGCGACGCGAAGGGCCGCTTCGAGACCGCCGAGGAGTTCCTCGTCGCGCTCGAGCGCGGCGCGCACCGCCCGCTCGCGACCCACAGGCGTGCACCGCTCGCGGCGCGCAATCCGACGCTGGCGCTGAAGCTCGTGTTGGTCGGGTCGCTGCTGCTGAATGTAGTGTTGCTGTATTTGCTGAGTCGGAGCGGGTGATGAGAGTGGGGAAGGAGTTCCTCCCCCTTCAAGGGGGAGGTTAGGAGGGGGATGGGTTTCCGTCGCAGCTGAGTGGCGCGTGCAGGGACTTCGTCCGAAACCCATCCCCACCCCAGCCCTCCCCTTGAAGGGGAGGGAGTAGCCGCCGCCACTTGACCGACCGTAATACCTGCCCCAGCGCCACAAAAGAACATGACGACCCCCGGAGAGATCACGATGGAAACGAAAGCCACCTGCCCCTACTGCGGCGTCGGCTGCGGCGTCCTCATCGAACACGACGGCGCGCGCATCACCGGCGTGCGCGGCGACCCGGAGCATCCCGCGAACTTCGGCCGCCTGTGCACGAAGGGCTCCACGCTGCACTTCACCGCGCGCCCCGAGACGCGCCTGCTGCATCCCGAACTGCGCACCGCGAAGGGCGAGCCGCGCCGCCGCGCGAGTTGGGACGAGGCGCTCGGCACCGCCGCGCAGCGTTTCGCCGCCGTGATCGACGAGCACGGCCCCGATGCCGTCGCCTTCTACATCTCGGGGCAGCTCCTGACCGAGGACTACTACGTCTTCAACAAGCTGATGAAGGGCCTGATCGGCTCGAACAACGTCGACTCCAACTCGCGCCTGTGCATGTCGAGCGCGGTCGCCGCCTACAAGCAGACGCTGGGCGCCGACGCGCCGCCCTGTTCGTACGAGGACTTCGCCGCGACCGACTGCCTGCTGATCGCCGGCGGCAACCCGTCCTACGCACACCCGATCGCCTTCCGCCGCATCGAGGACGCCAAGGCCGCGCGCCCGGACATGAAGATCATCGTCGTCGACCCGCGCCGCACCGACACTGCCGCGACCGCCGACCTGCACCTGCCCATCCTGCCCGGCACCGACATCTGGCTCTTCAACGCGATGCTCAACGTGCTGCTGTGGGAGGGCCTCGTCGACAACGCCTTCGTGCGCGAGCACACGGAAGGCTTCGACGCGCTGCGCGAGCACGTGCGCGAGATCACGCCGGCGGTCGCGGCCGAAGTCTGTGGCGTGAAAGCGGACGACATCCGCACCGCCGCGCGCTGGTGGGGCGAGGCGCCGCGCGCGATGTCGCTGTGGTGCCAGGGGCTCAACCAGTCCACGCACGGCACGCACAACGGCGCGGCGCTGATCGCGCTGTCGCTCGCCACCGGCAAGATCGGCAAGCCCGGCTGCGGGCCGTTCTCGATGACCGGCCAGCCCAACGCGATGGGCGGGCGCGAAGTCGGCGGCATGGCGAACCTGCTGTCCGGCCACCGCGAGCTCGCGAACCCCGAACACCGCGCCGAAGTGGCGCGCCTGTGGGGCGTGCCGGACGTGCCGGCCGCGCCCGGCCTCACCGCCGTCGAACTCTTCGACGCGATGCACGACGGCCGCATCAAGGCGCTGTGGATCGCCTGCACCAACCCGGCGCAGTCGCTCCCCGAACTCGAACGCGTGCGCGAGGCGCTGGCGCGCTGCGACTTCGTCGTGCTGCAGGAAGCCTACGGCAACACCGAGACCGCGCCCTTCGCGGATCTCTTGCTGCCGGCTGCGACCTGGGGCGAGAAGGAAGGCACGGTGACGAACTCCGAGCGTCGCATCACCCACGTCCATCGCGCGATTCCCGCACCGGGCGAGGCGCGCGCGGACTGGGACATCGTGTGCGACTTCGCGCGCAGGCTCGCACCGCTGATCGGCAAGCCGGAGGCCGTGCGCCTGTTCGACTACGCGGGCCCCGAGGCGATTTTCGCCGAACACGCGCAGACCACGCGCGGGCGCGATCTCGACATCGCCGGCTTGTCCTATGCCGTGCTCGACGGCAAGGGGCCGCAGCAGTGGCCTTTCCCCGAAGGCGCGAGCGAAGGCCGCGCACGCCTCTATGCCGACGGCCGCTTCGCGACCGCCGACGGCAAAGCGCACTTCGTCGTGCCGACCACAAAACTCGCCGCCGAACGCGCCGACGCGCGCTACCCGCTGCATCTCACCACCGGCCGGCTGCGCGACCAGTGGCACGGCATGAGCCGCACCGGCAAGGTCGCGCGCCTCTACAACCACGTCGACGAGGCGCGCATCGAGCTCAACGCCGACGACATGCACCTGCGCGGCCTCAAGGACGGCGAGCTCGTGCGCGTGAAGAGCCGGCGCGGCGAGATCGTGCTGCGCGCCGCCGCGTCGAACGAGATCCGCTCCGGCCAGGCTTTCGTCGCGATGCACTGGGGTGCGAACGCGCTGAACTCGGGCGGCGTGAACATGCTGACGCTGCGCGAGTTCGATCCGTACTCGAAGCAGCCGGAACTGAAGCACGCGACCGTGCAGGTCGAGAAAGCGCATTTGCCGCATCAGGCGCTGATCATGCGCGGCGAGCCTGAGGCGGCGACGGCGGGGGAGGAAGGAGCGAGGGATCCCGCCGGCGTCACGCTCGAGCGCGCCGCGCGCCTCGCTCCGTGGCTGGAGCGCTTCGCCTACGCCTCGCTCGCGCTCGCCGGCCGCGACCATCCCGCCGTGGTGCTGCGCATCGGGCACGACCAGCCGATCCCGCAAGTCTGGCTCGACGAGCTCGACGCGCTGCTGGGCCTCGACGACGAGCACTGTCTCGCCTACAGCGACGCGCGCCGCGGCATCACGAAACGCGCGCGCATCGAGGACGGCCTCCTCGTCGGCCTGCGTCTCACCGGCGAGACCGCGGCCGCCGGCTGGCTGCGCGACGTGCTGGTCGAGCGCCAGCCGACCGCGGAGCTGCGCCGCTGGATCCTCGCGCCGCTCGCGAGCCCGCCGGCGGCGGCGAAGAGCCGCGGGCGCATCGTGTGCAACTGCCTCAACGTCTCCGAGAGCGACATCGCCGCGGCGATCGCCGGCGGCGCCGGTTTCGACGCGTTGCAGGACAAGCTCAAGTGCGGCACCAGCTGCGGCTCCTGCGTGCCGGAAATCCGGCGCATGGTCGCGGCGGGGCGAAGCGCTGCCTGAACGTACACATAGTTGTAACAAAAGCGTCAAATAATCGGCTGGCCGTCACGTTCCGGAGAAACACACCTGATGACCCCCTTGGCGCCACTCGGGGGCGCGCACAGTGCGCCCCCGCCGGTTGTTCGTGCCACCGCCGTGCCGCCCGACATGAGCAGCGAGCGGGTGCTGGGCGTCCTTCTCGACACCCTCGATGGCGTCGTGTGCCGCTGCGCGATCGACGGGCGCTGGACGATGCGCTTCGTCAGCGAAGGCGCGCGCCGGCTGTTCGGCTACGCCCCGGATGAGTTGATCGGCGACGACGGCGTGCGCTACGAGAACCTGATCCATGTCGAGGACCGTGCTCCGGTGCGCAGGGAGATCCTGGCTGCGTTCGCCGCGGGGGGGCGCTACCGCATCGAGTATCGGGTGCAGTGCCGCGACGGCAGCATCAAGTGGGTACTGGAGCGCGGCATGGGCGTCCGCGACGAGGACGGACGCTACGTGACCGAGTCCTTCATCGAGGACATCACCGGGCGGGTCGACGCGCGCCAGCGGCTGGCGGAAGCCGAGGGCCGCTACCGCAGCCTGTTCGAGAATTCCGTGATCGGCATCTTCCAGACCACCGTGGATGGGCGCTACCTCGCCTCCAACGGGGCACTCGCCCGCATGTACGGCTATGATTCGCCCGAAGCGCTGATCGCCGACCTGCAGGACATCGACCGCCGCCTGTACGTCCTGCCCGGACGGCGCGACGAGTTCAAGCGCCAGATCGCCGAGCGCGGCTACGTCAGCGATTTCGAATCGGAAATTTTCCGCCGCGACGGCTCCGTGCTGTGGATCGCCGAGACCGCACATGCCGTCTATGGCGCATACGGCGAGCTGCTGTACTACCAGGGCACGGTGGAGGACATCAGTGTCGCCAAGCGCTACCGCGAGCAGCTCGAACACCAGGCCAACCACGATCCGCTCACCGGCCTGCCCAACCGCAACCTCCTGCGTGACCGCCTGCAGCAGGCGCGTGCCTTCGTCGAGCGCGAAGGCGGCGAGGTCGCGGTGGCTTTCGTCGATCTGGACAACTTCAAGGTCATCAACGACAGCCTCGGCCATGCGATCGGCGATGAGCTGCTGCTGGTCGCGGCTTCGCGGCTGAAGGGCTGCCTGCGTTCGATCGATACCGTGGCGCGTTACGGCGGCGACGAATTCGTGCTCATCCTGCATTGCGACGGCGCCGCCGACACGCTGCCGCGGGTGTTCGAGCGCGTGTTGCGCGAGATTGCACGCCCCGTGCAGCTGGGCGGGCACGAGCTGCTGGTCACCTGCAGCATCGGCATCGCCATGCTCGACGGCGACCAGGGCGTGGATGAGCTGCTGCAGAACGCCGACGCGGCGATGTATGCGGCGAAATCGGCCGGGCGCGCGACCTTCGCGTTCTACGAAGCCTCGCTCAATTCCGCCGCGGTCGAGCGCCTGCACCTCGAGTCGGCGTTGCGCCACGCGCTGGAGCGCGGCGAGATCGAGGTGTATTTTCAACCCAAGGTGGACGCCAGCGGGCGCGCCTGCTCGGTCGAGGCGCTCTCGCGCTGGGCCGGTAGCGAGTTCGGCGCCGTCTCGCCTGCGACCTTCATTCCCATTGCCGAAGAAGTCGGCCTCATCGAATCGATCACCGAATTCGTGCTGCGCACCGCATGCAGCCAGGCCGCGCAGTGGCACCGCGCCGGGTTCGGGCCGCTCGCCGTCGCGGTGAACCTCTCGCCGCGGCTCTTCCGCTCCGGCGCCTTCGTCGCGCAGGTCGCGCTCGCGCTCGCCGACTACGGGTTGCCGGCAGAATGCCTGGAACTCGAGATCACCGAAGGCACCCTGATGGACAAGGGCGTCGACGCGCTGGAGCAGCTGCAGGCACTGAAGGCGCTGGGCGTGCGCCTCGCGGTCGATGACTTCGGCACCGGCTATTCCTCGCTCGCCTATCTCGCACGTTTCCCGCTGGACATCCTGAAGATCGACAAGGCCTTCGTGTCGCGCGCCACGGAGGGAACACGCGAGGCGATCCTGTCGCGCGCGATCGTCACGCTGGGGCGCGACCTCGGCATGCGCGTGGTCGCCGAAGGCGTCGAGACCGAGGCCCAGTGGAAGCTGTTCGCAGGCGCCGGCTGCCACGAGTTCCAGGGCTACCTGTTCGCCCGTCCGCTGAGCGCTTCTTCCGCGGACGCATGGCTCGCGGCCAATACGGCCGCCGTGCCGGCCGCGACGCCGATCGTGCAGTCCCTGTAGCGCGGCGCGAGGAAGGCCGACCGGCGGGCAGGAGCCCTTCGGGTCCCGCGGCCGCTTCGTCACGAAAGATTTCCTCTGCAGTGCAGTCAACGGGGCGCGAGCCGGTGCCCTGCGCAACATGGTTGCATGACGTTGACGTCAACGTCAAAATACCGCCCGGCGCCCGACCGGGGGCGTCGAAACTCAATCAAAGGCGCCTGCGGCACAATACCCCGACTGCACTGCCGGGGCCTGCGGCAAGCGGGCGTACATCGGGCACGGCGGAGACGCATCCGCCGCGCCGCTTCTGGGAAAGGAGAGGAAATGACTGCAGTTGCCGAGTTTCTGAAAGCACGGGACTTCCTGCTGGCCAACCGCACCGACTACGCGACCGCGTACGCCGGTTTCCAGTGGCCGCAGCTTACCGAGTTCAACTGGGCGCTCGATTACTTCGACTCGATGGCGCAGGGCAACGACAAGCCCGCGCTGTGGATCGTCGAGGAAGACGGCCGCGAATCGAAGCTCTCCTTCGCCGAGATGTCGGCCCGCTCGAACCGCGTCGCGAACTGGCTGCGCGACCAGGGTGTGGCGCGCGGCGACCGCATCCTGATCATGCTCGGCAACGAAGTCCCGCTGTGGGAAACCATGCTCGCCGCGATCAAGCTCGGCGCCGTCGTGATCCCCGCGACCACGCTGCTGACCCCGGACGACCTCGCCGACCGCCTCGAGCGCGGTCAGGTCAGGCACGTCGTGATCGGCAAGGCCCACACCGACAAGTTCGCGGACCTCGCCGGCAGCTACACCCGCGTCAGCGTCGGCGGCGCGACCGCCGGCTGGCTGTCGTTCGAGGACGCCTACGCCGCCTCGCCCGAGTTCAAGGCCGAAGGCGTCACCAAGGTCACCGACCCGCTGCTGCTGTATTTCACCTCCGGCACCACGTCGAAACCGAAGCTCGTCCAGCACAGCCACCAGTCCTACCCGGTCGGCCACCTGTCGACGATGTACTGGATCGGCCTGCTGCCCAATGACCGCCACATGAACATCAGCTCGCCGGGCTGGGCCAAGCATGCGTGGAGCTGCTTCTTCGCCCCGTGGAACGCCGGCGCCTGCGTCTTCCTGTACAACTACAACCGCTTCAACGCCAAGGCGCTGCTCGACGTGCTGGTGAAGTACGAGATCACCACCATGTGCGCGCCCCCGACCGTGTGGCGCATGCTGATCCAGCAGGACCTCGCGTCCGTGAAGACCAATCTGCGCGAGCTCATCGGCGCCGGCGAGCCGCTCAACCCCGAAGTCATCGAACAGGTGAAGAAAGCCTGGGGCATCACGATCCGCGACGGCTTCGGCCAGACCGAAACGACCTGCCAGATCGGCAATCCGCCGGGTCAGAAGCTCAAGCCCGGCTCGATGGGCCGCCCGCTGCCGGGCTACACCATCGCGCTCCTCGACGCCGACAGCAAGCCGGTGCAGGAAGGCGAGATCAGCCTGGTGCTCGCGAAGCGTCCGGCCGGTCTGATGCTCGGCTACGCCGGCGACGAGGCGAAGACCGCCGAAGTCATGCGTGACGGCCACTATCGCACCGGCGACGTCGCCAGCATCGACGAGGAAGGCTACATCACCTACGTCGGCCGCGCTGACGACGTGTTCAAGGCGTCCGACTATCGCATCAGCCCGTTCGAGCTCGAATCGATCCTGATCGAGCACCCGGCCGTCGCCGAAGCCGCTGTCGTGCCCAGCCCGGACCCGGTGCGCCTGGCCGTGCCGAAGGCCTACGTGATCCTCGCTGCCGGCTTCGAGCCGTCGAAGGAACTCGCGAAGGACATCTTCGCCTTCACGCGCGACAAGCTCGCCCCGTACAAGCGTATCCGCCGCCTGGAATTCTCGGATCTGCCGAAGACGATTTCGGGCAAAATCCGCCGCGTCGAGCTGAGGAAGAGCGAGGAGGGCAAGGATGCCGCCGCCCGCGGCGCGCTCGAGTTCTTCGAGGAAGACTTCCCCGAACTGAAGGGCTGATGCACCGGCCCACGGCGCAGTGATCGGAAGACGGCGGGGCGACCCGCCGTTTTCTTTGATTCGCGTACCCGCGTCGCAGTTACCATTGGGCCGTTTGGCATCGCGAACGACGATCGCGCGATTGCCGGTTCAGGAAGGGGCGCAAATGTTCGGAGAATGCGAGCGCGAGCTCACGCACACGCGGCAGATCACCTGCCGCGCCTATCGCCGCAAGGACGGGCTGTGGGAAATCGAGGCGACGGTGGTGGACGAGAAGGGCGAGGAGGTCGGCTTTCGTTCGCGCGATCCGGTACGCCGCGGCGAGTTCATGCACCACATGGGCATCAACTTCCTGATCGATGACGATTTCACGATCCGCGACGTGCAGGCCGCCATGCAGGTCACGCCCTGGTCGGTGTGTCGGGAAGCGACGGACGTATACCGCCGCCTGATCGGGCTGCAGATCGGGCCGGGGTTCGGGCGCCAGGTTCGTGAGCGAATCGGCAGCGAGCAGGGCTGCGTGCATCTGAGCGACCTGATCACGCAGGTCGGCAACACCTATACCCAGGCTTCGTGGCCCGACCGAGTGAAACGCCAGATGGCGATCGATCCCGATCCGCGACGCTGGCCGGACGCGCGTGCCGTGGCCTTCGTCGGCGAATGCCTGGCGTGGAAGCGCGGCGGCGATACGCTCCGGCAGGAATACCCGGAGCTGTCCGGCGAGTGAGGCGCGTCGCAGCGCCGGCCCTGCCGGGGCAGGGGGCTCCCCGGATAGCCCGAAGCCATGTCATTCTGTCCGGCCGCCGCCGCATTAGCTGCTACAATGTCGCCCGTGGCGGGTCTCCCCGCATTGCAGCGCGGTGAACCTGGTCAGGGCCGGAAGGCAGCAGCCACAGCCGTTCCCTGCAAGTGCCGGGGGTCGGGCTCGCCACCCTCATCCGCAAACGGGTGCCTCCGAAAAGGGGCGCCCGTTTCATTTTGTGCCGCGTTTGCGGACTTCCGTTACCCGCACGGCGCGCGCGTGCGGTATCTTCGTCCTGTCTCCCCCACGATTCTCACCGAGCCTTCCACGAGTCCGCGCTTGAAGCTGCGTCACATCGTCCTCGCTCTCCTTTGCCTTGCCTGCACGGCCGCAGCCGCCCCGTCCCGCGCGGCGACGGCCGAACCGCCGCACAGGGGCGTCGCGCTGGTGCTGTCGGGTGGCGGCGCGCGCGGCGTCGCCCACGTCGGCGTGCTCAAGGTGCTCGAGGATATGCGCATTCCGGTCGACTGCATCGTGGGCACTTCGATGGGCGCGATCGTCGGCGGCGCATACGCGGCGGGCATGGAACTGGGCGAGATGGTGCGCGAGATCAACGCCGTCGACTGGATCAACCTGTTCGCGAGCAGCGTGCCGCGCGAGAACCAGCCCTTCCGCGACAAGCAGGACGCCGCGCGCAACCGCTCCGCGATCACGCTCGGCGCCAGCCTCGACGGCCTGCGGTTGCCGCAGAGCGCGATCTCCGGGCAGGGGATGGATACCTTCCTGACCCGCCTCGCGGGCGACGCCGAAGTCCTCGACACATTCGACAGTCTCGCGCTGCCTTACCGCGCGGTCGCGACCGACCTCGAGACCGGCGAACTCGTGCTGCTCGACAAGGGGCCGCTGTGGCGCGCGATGCGCGCGAGCATGGCGGTGCCCGGGGTGTTCCTGCCGATCGAGAACGACAAGCGCCTGCTCGTCGATGGCGGCCTCGTGATGAACCTGCCGGTCGACATCGGCCGCGAGCTGTGCGGCGACCGTGTCATCGCCGTGAACCTGGGTACGCCGCCATACGCCCGCGAACGCCTGCGCTCGGCCACCGACATCGCGCTGCAGGCGATCAACCTCGCGCTCGAACAGAACGTGCGCCAGCAGATCAGCCACCTCGGCCCCGACGACGCCCTCATCCAGGTCGAGCTCCCCGGCATCACCTCGCGCGACTTCGAGCGCGCGCTCGAGACCATCCCGTACGGCACCGAGGCCGCGCTGCGCCAGTCGGCCTCGCTCGCGCGCTTCAGCGTGGACGAGGACACCTACGCCAAATGGCAGGCGCTGCGCCAGTTCCGCTGGCACAAGCGCGCCCCCGTGGTCGCCGACATCAAGGTGGAAGGGCTCAAGTTCGTGCCCGAACGCCTCTTCGGCGCGACGCTCACGCAGAAGATCGGCGAGCCGCTCGACTTCAAGAAGCTGGAACAGGACATCGCCCGCATCTACGAGCGTGGCGATTTCGACCGCCTGCGCTACAGCGTGCTGCACGACGGCGCGCGCGCCACGGTCCAGCTCGATGCCGACGAAAAGGCCTCCGGCCCCAACCTGCTGCGCTTTGGCGGCGGCCTCGCGGCCGATTTCGAAGGTGGCTCGCAGGTCGGCCTCTACGCCGGGCTGTCGCGCCGCTGGCTCAACACCCGCGGCGGGCGCTGGGACACCGACCTCCAGCTCGGCACCACGAACCGCATCCGCACCGAGCTTTTCCAGCCGCTCGATCTCGATAGCGGCTGGTTCGTCGCGCCCTCCGTCGAACTCTTCAACCGCGTGCTGCCGGTCTTCGTGGACGAACGCAAGGTGTCGGAGAACAAGGAGAAGGGGGGGCTGATCGGCCTCGATGCGGGCTACGAGGTCGGCATGTGGGGCGAACTGCGTGCCGGCTGGCGCCGCGGGCGGCGCACCTCGCAGGTGGTTTCCGGGGCCGCGCTCGTTCCGGAGCAGACGATCGAGGACGGCTGGGTGCACGCCGACGCCGTCCTGGACCGGCTCGACAGTCCTTTCTTCCCGCGCCGCGGCTATGCGGCTCGCGTGCGCGCGGAGCTGCATTCGCCGACGTTCGGCGCGGATCGGCGCTATTTGTTCACCGAACTCGACGGCGATGTGGCGACTTCGCTCGGCGACAACGTGTTCCGCCTGCACACGCTGTTCGCCGGCAGTCCGGACCGCGACCTCCCGGAGATCGGCCGCACGCTCCTGGGCGGCCCGTTCCGCCTGTCCGGCTACCGCTACGGCGAACTCGCGGCCGACCGGGTCGCACTCGCGAGCGCGTCCTATTACCGGCAGATCACGCGCCTGCCGGATGCGCTCGGACGCGGCGTGTATGCCGGCGCCTCGGCCGAATGGGCGACGCTGCGCAACCGCGGCACTTCGCCCATCCCCGACCCGGGCCGGCGCCGCGCGTGGTCGCTCTTCCTCGGTGCCGACACCACGATCGGCCCGATCTACGTCGGCGCGAGCTACCTGCCCGAAGTCGGCGAAGTGCGCTACTACCTGCAGCTGGGCCAGCCCTGAGGCTATTCGCCGCTCACGACGGCCGCCGGTAGCCGCCGGGCACGCCTTCGGGCGACAGCACGATCTGCCACAGCTGCATGTCGCGCGCGCGGAAGGCGCCCGCGCAACTGCGCAGGTAGTACGACCACATGCGGTGGAAGCGCTCGCCGTAGCGCTCGGCGAAGCGCGGCCACGCAGCCTCGAAGCGCGCATGCCAGGCCATCAGCGTGCGGTCGTAGTCGGCGCCGAAGTTGTGCACGTCCTCGATCACGAAGCGTTGCTCGACCGCGCGCGCGATCTGCTGTAGCGAGGGCAGGTCGCCGTTCGGGAAGATGTAGCGGTCGATCCACGGATCGGTGTGGGCGCTGCGGTAGTTGTTGCCGATCGTGTGCAGCAGGAACAGCCCGCCGGGCCGCAGGCAGCGGCGCGCGACCTCGAAGTAGGTGCGCTGGTTGTGGCGGCCGACATGCTCGAACATGCCGAGGCTGGCAATACGGTCGAAGGGCTCGTCGATGTCGCGGAAGTCCATCAGGCGGAACTCCACGGGCAGCCCGGCGCAATGCTCGCGCCCGTACCCGGCCTGCGCCGCCGAGATCGTCAGGCCCACGCAATGCACGCCGTAACGTTCGGCGGCGAACTTCATCAGGCTGCCCCAGCCGCAGCCGATGTCGAGCAGGCGCATCCCCGGCTGCAGGCCGAGCTTGCGGCACACGAGATCGAGCTTCGCCTCCTGCGCCGCAGCGAGGTCCCGCGCGTTCGCCCAGTAGCCGCAGGTGTAGGCCATGCGCGGATCGAGCATGGCCTCGAAGAAATCGTTGCCGAGGTCGTAATGCACCTCGCCGACGACCTTCGCCCGGCGCGGGCTCTGCAGATTCACCAGATGCGTGCGCAGCACGTGCCACACGAACTTCGGCGAACGCACCCTGCGGTCCAGGCGCGCACGCACGATGCGAAGGATCATCTCGTCCACCTGCGGCGCATCCCAGTCGCCGTCCATGTAGCTCTCGCCCAGCCCCAGGCTGCCGTGCAGCAGGATGCGGTAGGCGGCCTCGGCGCGATGCAGGCGCATGTCCCACGGGCGTTCGCCATTGAGCCGGATGTCGGCCTCGCCCAACAGATCCGCCAGGAGTTCGACGCTCTCCGTGCGCGCCAGCGCGCGCGACGCCCCCCTGTCGCCGCCGACGGTCCATTCCGCTGGATTTCGATACCCCGCAGCCATACGCTCCTCCTCCGTTCCTCCTCTTCGCCCGCGCGCCGGCTCCCTTGTCCGATCCCGGGAGCCTTGCGTGCCCATTCGAGAAACTTCGACCATCGAAGGATCGGCCGCGTTCGCGCACGTACCGCGCTCGCCGGTTGCGTGCCGGCGACGCAATGCCGAGCAATCACCCCGGAGCCCGCTCCGGCGCTCTGCTAGAATCCCGCGCCATGAGCTATCAAGTCCTCGCACGCAAGTGGCGGCCGAAGTCCTTCGCCACGCTGGTCGGTCAGGAGCACGTCGTCCGCGCGCTCAGCCATGCGCTCGCGACCGGGCGGCTGCACCACGCCTGGCTGTTCACCGGCACGCGCGGCGTGGGCAAGACGACGATTTCGCGCATCCTCGCCAAGGCGCTCAACTGCGAGACCGGCGTCACCGCCGAGCCGTGCAACCGGTGCGCCGCCTGCCAGGCGATCGACGCCGACCGCTTCCCCGACTACGTCGAGATGGACGCGGCCTCGAACCGCGGCGTCGAGGACATGGCCGCGCTGCTCGACAAGGCCGTGTATGCGCCGGTGCAGGGGCGCTACAAGGTCTACATGATCGACGAAGTGCACATGCTCACCGGGCACGCCTTCAACGCGATGTTGAAGACCCTCGAGGAGCCGCCCGAGCACGTGAAGTTCATCCTCGCGACGACCGATCCGCAGAAGATCCCGGTCACCGTGCTGTCGCGCTGCCTGCAGTTCAACCTCAAGCAGATGCCGCCGGGCCACATCGTCGACCACCTGTCGCGCATCCTCGAGGCCGAGGCGATCCCCTTCGAGGCCCCCGCGCTGCGCCATCTCGCGAAGGCCGCGAGCGGCTCGATGCGCGACGCGCTGTCGCTGCTCGACCAGGCGATCGCCCACGGCTCGGGCAAGGTCGAGGAGGAGCAGGTCACGCACATGCTCGGCACGGTCGGCGACGACCATCTCTACGCGGTGCTCGACGCGCTCGCCGCGGGCGACGTCCCGGCGCTGCTGGCGGTCGCCGACCGCATGGAAACGCGCAGCCTCTCCTTCGATGCCGCGCTGCAGGCGCTCGCGTCGCTGCTCAACCGCATCGCGCTCGCCCAGTTTGCGCCCGCCGCGATCGCCGACGAGGCCGAGCGCCAGCGCGTGCTGCCTTACACCGAAGCCTTCGACGCCGAATTCCTGCAGCTCGCTTACCAGATCGCGATCCACGGCCGCGACGAGCTGCCGCTGGCGCCGGACGACTACGCCGGCTTCACGATGACGCTGCTGCGCCTGCACGCGTTCCGCCCCGACCAGCCCCCGGCCCTCGGCAGCCCCGCGGCCGACGGCGGCGGGGGCGGCGTGATGCGCGGCCTGCCGGCGGCGCCGTCGCGCGCCGTGCCGCCGTCCCGTCCCGTCACGCAGCCCGCTGCGCCCGCGCAACCGCCGTCCGCCGTCGCCACCCCCGCTGCCGTCGCCACCCCCGCTGCCGCGGCAGCGCCCGCGCCGGCTACACCGCGCGAAACCGCCGCGACGCCGGCCGGCAAGCCCCCCGTTCCGCCCGTGCCCGCCGCGGCGCCCGCGGAAACCGTCCCGCAGGCGTCCGCACAAGCTCCCGCAGCCGCCCCGTCGTCTGCGGAAAATCGCGCGGAACCGTCGAACTCGGTGCCGCCATGGGAAGACCTGCCGCCCGAGGCCTACGCGGACCAGGGCGCCGAACCTTCGGGGCAATCAGCGGTGTCGAAGTCCGTACCGGATTCGGCCCCGGCCTCGGTTGCTGCCGCGCCCGCTCCCGCCCCGACCCACATCGCGGACGCCTCGCCTGCAACGCCGCCGCCCGCATCTGCGCCCGCCGCGGCTGACGAGGGGGCCGCGGCCGACATCTCGTCCGGTAACTGGCACGGCCTCATCCGCCGGCTCGGCCTTGGCGGCATGGTGCGCGAGTTCGCCCAGCACTGCGAGTGGCTGGGCTTTGCCGACGGCGTGATCGAGTTGCGCCTGTCGAATGCCCATCGCCATCTGCTCGACATGAACCCGGGCGTCGTCGAGCGCATCCAGGACCAGCTCGCGTCCCTCTACGGCACGCCGCTCCGGCTGCGCGCCACGGTGGGTGCGATCGCGGGCGAAACGCCCGCCCAACGCGACGAAGCCGACCGCCGCGCACGCCATGCCGAAGCGGTCGCCGCCCTCGAGAGCGATCCTTTTGTGCGCGAACTGATCGAACGATTCGACGCGTCCCTCGTGGAAGCGTCGGTGAAACCACTTTGAATCCCCAATTGCGGAGAATCGCACCATGATGAAAGGCGGAATCGCCGGCCTGATGAAGCAGGCCCAGCAGATGCAGGAAAACATGAAGAAGATGCAGGACCAGCTCGCCCTCGTCGAAGTCGAGGGCCAGGCGGGCGCCGGCATGGTGAAGATCCTCATGACCTGCAAGCATGACGTTCGCCGCGTCACGATCGATCCCTCGGTCATGGACGACAAGGAAATGCTCGAAGACCTCGTCGCCGCCGCGATGAACGACGCCGTGCGCCGCGCCGAGGCGACCACGCAGGAGAAGATGGCGGGCTTCACGGCCGGCCTCAACCTGCCGCCCGGGATGAAACTCCCGTTCTGATGAGCTCCCCCTCCAGTCTCGACGAACTGATCGAAGCCCTGCGCGCGCTGCCCGGCGTCGGCCCGAAGTCGGCGCAGCGCATGGCCTATCACCTGCTGCAACGGGACCAGCGCGGCGCCGGCCGCCTCGCGCGGGCGCTCGCGCACGCGCTCGAAGTGCTGCGCCACTGCGAGCGCTGCAACACCTTCTCCGAGACCGACGTCTGCCAGCGCTGCGCCAATCCGCAGCGCGACCATTCGCTGCTGTGCGTCGTCGAGATGCCGGCGGACCTCGCGATGATGGAGCAGACCCAGGTCTACAACGGCCTGTACTACGTGCTGATGGGGCGCCTGTCGCCGCTCGACGGCATCGGCCCGCGCGAGCTGCGGCTCGACAAGCTCCTCGCGCGCGCGGCCGACGGCGCGGTGGGCGAGGTCATCCTCGCGACCAACTTCACCAACGAAGGCGAGGCCACCGCCCATGTCATCGCCGAACTGCTCGCTGCGCGCGGCGTGAAGGTGAGCCGCCTGTCGCGCGGCGTGCCCGTCGGCGGCGAACTCGAGCACACCGATACGGGCACGATCGCGCAGGCCCTCGTGGAGCGGCGTGCCCTGTAGCCCGTATGCTGCGGCGCACGAACTGCGCCGCAGCATACGCCCTTCGTTGTATCCGCCCGATGCGCCCGAATCCAATGTCATTGGCATGATATTGGCATTCCCTCTTTTTTTGTAACGCGATTTTTGCTAGACTTCCGCAGTTTTTTTACCCGGAAACGGGTTTCTTTTCAGGGATGAGGTCATGAGCGTGGATCAGAAGATGGACAGTGGCCGCAGGCAACTGCTTGTCGCGACGTCGGCCGCCGGTGGCGTGGCTGCCGTGGCGACGGCTGTGCCGTTCGTCGCCAGTCTGACGCCGTCCGAGCGTGCGAAGGCGGCAGGCGCGCCGGTCGAGGCGGACATCGGCAAGCTGGCGCCGGGCGAGATGATGACGGTTGAGTGGCGTGGCAAACCGGTGTGGATTCTGCGCCGGACCCCCGAAATGCTGGCGTCGCTCGACCAGACCGAGAGCGCCGTGAGCGACCCGGAATCCAGCAAGCAGATGCAGCCGGAGTACGCCAAGAACAAGTTCCGCTCGATCAAGCCCGAGTACCTCGTTGCCGTCGGCATCTGCACGCACCTGGGCTGCTCGCCGAGCGAGAAGTTCAAGGTCGGCGCCGAAAGCGGCATGGGCGATAACTGGCACGGCGGCTTCCTGTGCCCCTGTCACGGTTCGCGCTTCGACCTGTCGGGGCGCGTGTACAAGAGCATGCCGGCGCCAGACAACCTCGAGGTGCCGCCGCACAAGTACCTTTCCGACACGAAGATCCTCATCGGTGACGACTCAAAGGCCTAAGCGATGACCACAAAATCCCAACAACTGCTGAACTGGGTCGATGAGCGTTTCCCGCTGACGTCGACCTGGAAGGCGCACCTGTCCGAATACTACGCGCCCAAGAACTTCAACTTCTGGTACTTCTTCGGCTCGCTGGCGCTGCTCGTGCTGGTGATCCAGATCCTGACCGGCATCTTCCTGGTCATGCACTACAAGCCCGACGCCTCGGTCAACGCCTCGGGCATCCCCGTCGCGTTCGCCAGCGTCGAGTACATCATGCGCGAAGTGCCGGGCGGCTGGCTGATCCGCTACCTGCACTCGACCGGCGCGTCGGCCTTCTTCATCGTCGTGTATCTGCACATGTTCCGCGGCCTGCTCTACGGTTCCTACCGCAAGCCGCGCGAACTGATCTGGATCTTCGGCACCCTGATCTTCCTCGCGCTGATGGCCGAAGCCTTCATGGGCTACCTGCTGCCGTGGGGCCAGATGTCCTTCTGGGGCGCGCAGGTCATCGTGAACCTGTTCTCGGCGATCCCGGTCATCGGCCCGGACCTGTCGCTCGTCATCCGCGGCGACTACGTCGTGTCGGACGCCACGCTCAACCGCTTTTTCTCGTTCCACGTCATCGCCGTGCCGCTGGTGCTGATCGGCCTGGTGCTCGCGCACATCGTCGCGCTGCACGAAGTCGGCTCGAACAACCCCGACGGCGTCGAGATCAAGAAGAAGAAGGACGCCAACGGTATCCCGCTCGACGGCATCCCCTTCCATCCGTACTACACGGTGAAGGACATCGTCGGCGTGGTCGGCTTCCTGATCTTCTTCTCGGCGATCGTGTTCTTCGCGCCCGAGGGCGGCGGCTACTTCCTCGAGTACAACAACTTCATCCCGGCCGACCCGCTGAAGACCCCGCCGCACATCGCGCCGGTCTGGTACTTCACGCCCTTCTACTCGGTCCTGCGCGCGATCACGTATCCGCTGTTCGGCATCGACGCGAAGTTCTGGGGTGTGGTCGGCATGGGTGCCGCGGTCGTCATCATCGCCTTCCTGCCGTGGCTCGACCGCAGCCCGGTGAAGTCGATCCGCTACAAGGGCGGCCTGTTCAAGGGCATCCTGGCGGTGTGGCTGGTCGCCTTCTTCATCCTCGGCTACCTCGGCGTCCTGCCGCCGACCGCCGGCCGTACGATCGTGGCGCAGATCTGCTCGGTGATCTACTTCGCCTTCTTCCTGGCGATGCCCTGGTACAGCAAAATCGACAAGTGCAAACCCGAACCGGATAGGGTGACTTCCAAATGACTATGAGCGTAATCAAGACCCTCAAGCGCCTCGCGGCGGCCGCGCTGTTCGCGCCGGCGCTGGCGCTGGCTTCGGGCGCGGTGCTGCACCTCGACAAGGCGCCGGTGAGCAAGGATCCGGCCGCGCTGCAGGCCGGCGCCAAGACCTTCGTCAACTACTGCATGAACTGTCATGGCGCGAGCTTCGTCCGCTACAACACGCTGACGCAGATCGGTCTGACCGAGCAGGAGATCCGTGACAACCTGATGTTCACGGGCGAGCGCATCGGCGACCTGATGAAGATTTCCGCCAACCCGAAGGAGCAGAAGGCGTGGTTCGGTGCGGCCCCGCCCGACCTGACCCTGATCGCGCGCCAGCGCGCGTCGGAGTTCGGCAGCGGTGCCGACTGGCTGTACACCTACCTGCGCCAGTTCTACCGCGACCCGAACCGCCCGACGGGCTGGAACAACAAGGTCTTCGAGAACGTCGGCATGCCGCACGTGCTGTGGGAACTGCAGGGCGAGCAGGTCGCCAAGATCAGCGAGCACGATGGCGTCAAGTCGATCGAGCTCGAACTGGCGAAGCCCGGCAAGCTGTCGGCGCAGGAATATGACAAGACCGTCGCCGACCTGGTCTCCTTCCTCGTGTGGATGGGCGAGCCGGTGGCCGAGAAGCGCAAGACGATCGGTGTCGTCGTGCTGATCTTCCTCGCTGGCCTGTTCGCACTCAGCTTCGCGCTGAAGAAGAACTACTGGAAGGACGTTCATTGAACGTCGGCGCGAACTGATTCGCTGCCTTGAAGTCTGACGCACCACGCGAGTCCCGCGTGGTGCGCTTTGTTTTTGTATCGGGAGCTGCAACACCATGATGAACCTGTATTCCGGCACCACCGATCCGTTCAGCCATCGCTGCCGGATCGTGCTGTTCGAAAAGGGGATGGACTTCGAGGTCATCGATGTCGATCTCTACAACAAACCGGAAGATATTGCCGTCATCAATCCGTACAACCGGGTGCCGGTGCTGGTCGACCGCGACCTCGTGCTGTACGAGTCGAACATCATCAACGAGTATATCGACGAGCGTTTCCCGCATCCCCAGCTGATGCCGCCCGACCCGATCATGCGTGCCCGCGCGCGCCAGCTGCTGCACACCTTCGAGCACGAGCTGTTCTCGCACATCGATGTGCTGGAGAAGAACCAGAAGGGGACGGTCGACAAGAGCCGTGCCCACGTGCGCGACCAGCTGGTCCAGCTCGCGCCGATCTTCGTCAAGCAGAAGTTCATGCTCGGCGACGAGTTCTCGATGCTCGACGTCGCGATCGCGCCACTGCTGTGGCGCCTCGAGCACTACGGCATCGAACTGCCAAAGGCCGCGGCGAACCTGATGAAGTATGCGGAACGCATTTTCAGCCGCCAGGGCTTCATCGACGCCCTGACGCCGTCCGAAAAGGTCATGCGTCGCTGACGTAGGCGGGGCCCGCATAATCCATGAGCAAGGTATCCACCAAACCCTACCTGGTCCGGGCCATCTACGACTGGTGCCTGGATCAGGGCTTCACGCCCTACGTCGCGGTGGCGGTCGATGAGCGTACCGTCGTGCCGCCGGGCTATGCGCGCGACGGCCAGATCGTGCTCAATCTCGCGCCGGATGCGACCAACCATCTGGTGATGGGCAACGACCTGATCACCTTCCAGGCGCGCTTCGGCGGCGTGGCGCATGCGCTGTCGCTGCCGGTGGCCAACGTGCTCGCAATTTATGCACGCGAGAACGGGCACGGCATGGCGTTCGAACCCGAGATTGCCGAGGCCGATGCGCAGCCCGACGCGGCCGAGCCGGCAGAGGGGGTTCCCGACGCCGGCGGCGCGGGAGATGCGGAAGGCGATGGCGGGGATACGCCTCCTGCCGCGGGGCGGGGCGCGTCTCGCAGCCACCTGAAAGTCATCAAGTAATCTGCGCCCGGTAGTCCTGGCGTCAAGGCAGCTGCGCGGCCGGTGAGCCTCCGGTCTGCGCCGCTGCGTTCGCGTGCCGGCGGTACAGGCGCGCGAGTCGCGCGGCCATCTCGTCGGCACTCCAGCGCCGCGCGTAGTCGCACGCGTCCTTCCCCATCCGGTCGAGACCGGCGCGGTCGTCCAGTACGCCGCGAACCACGGCCGCGAACCCCGGGGTGTCGTCCGGGGCGATGCGTGCGCCGCATTGCGGGTCGAGGATGTCGTGCGTGCCCATGGCCGCGATCGCGACCACGGGGGTGCCCAGCGCCATCGCCTCCAGCAGCACGAGGCCCTGCGTTTCCGTGCGGGACGCGAACACGAAGAGGTCGGCGGCGCGGTAGCAGTCGTGGAGCTCGGTGCCGCGATCGAGGTATCCGAGGAAGCACACATGCCGTTCGAGGCGTCGTCGCTGCACTGCGGCACGCAGCGCGCCGATTGCGGGGCCTTCGCCGGTGATCAGCAGCAGCGCTAAAGGGTGGGACTCGCGCAGTTCGTCGACCATCCCGATCAGCAGGCCGATGTTCTTCTCGTGTGCGACGCGTCCGACGTACAGCAGCACCCGCCTGTCGGGCGCGATGCCGTGGCGCTGGCGGAAGGCGACGCCGTCTCCGCCGACGAACTGTTCCGCGGGCAGGCCGGTCGGCAGGATTTCGCGCGGCCGGGTGACGCCGTAGCCGGCGAGGACGCGTTCCATCGCGCTGGACGGCACGACGACGGCGTCCATGTCGTTGCACTGGCTGCGCGTGAAGTGGCGCGCGAGCAGGCGCAGCGCGGCGCGCGGCAGGAAGCGCACGTAGTGGAAGAGATATTCCTCGAAGAAGGTGTGATAGGTCGAGATGCAGGGCAGCCCGAGTTCGCGCGCGAGGGCGCGCCCGGCGTAGTGGGCGACGAAGGGCGTGTGGATGTGTACGAGGTCGTAGTCGCGCGCGCGCAGGCGCTCGGTCAGCGCGCGGACCGCCCCCGCGCGCATGACGCGGTCCTCGGGATCGAAGGGCAGGTAGCGCGACGGCACGCGCACGATGTCGAGCGCCGCGGCGTCGGGCGGCGCGCCGGGATAGTCGGGTGCGATCAGCGTGCTGGCGACGCCCTGGGCCGCCAGCGCGCGGCGGAAGGTCTGGATCGACGTGCTCACGCCGTTGATGCGTGGGAAATACACGTCCGAGATCATCAGGATGTTCATGGGCCGGGTCCGGGGTGAGCCAGGCCCCCAATCTAGGTCATCGGCGTGACCGTTTCGTTGCAGCGAGTGGCCGGCGCGGGGCCGGCGGGATCACCGCCCCGCGAGGAAGGGGAAGTGCTCGACCGGCGGGCGGCGGCCGGACATGAGATCCGCGAGTGCGCTCGCCGAGCCGCAGGCCAGCGTCCACCCCAGCGTGCCGTGACCGGTGTTGTACCAGAGGCGCGAAATGCGGCTGCGCCCGATCAGCGGGATGTTGCCGGGCGTGGCCGGGCGCAGGCCGGTCCAGGGCTCGGCGCACGCGAGGTCAATCGCGCCGGGGAAGCGCGCCTGGACCCAGTCCAGGATGGCTTGGCAGCGCGTCGCGTTGATGCGGGTGTCGAAGCCGTTGAGCTCCGCGGTGCCGGCCACGCGCAGGCGGTCGCCGAGGCGCGAACAGACGATGCGGCGCGATTCGTCGGTGATGCTGACGCTGGGCGCGCGCGCGGGATCGGCCACGGGCGCAGTGATCGAGTAGCCCTTGACCGGGTAGATCGGCAGTTTTTCGCCCAGCGGCGCGACGAGGGCGCGGCCGTAGCTGCCGAGGCAGACGACGTAGGCGTCGGCGGTGAGGGCCCCGGCGCGGCCCTGTGCGTCGCGCACGTCGACCGCGTCGATGGTGCCGCGCGTGCACGACAGGCCGGTGATCGTCGTGTCGTAATGAAAGCGCACGCCGGCTTCTTCCGCGCGTCGCGCGAGTGCCTGGGTGAAGCGGCAGGCGTCGCCGGATTCGTCGCCGGGGGCATACAGTCCGCCGGCAATCTGCTGCCGTACCCCGGCGAGTGCCGGTTCGACGACGGTGCATTCGTCGGCATCGCAGGCGCGCGCGAGAATGCCGTAATCGGCGAGCTCACCGACGCGTCCGCGGGCGTGCGCGAACTCGGCCGGCGTGAAGAAGAGGTGCAGGATGCCCCGTTCGAGGTGGTCGTAGACGAGGCCGGCGTCGGCGCGCAGCGCCCGCAGCATCCGCCCGCTATGCACAGCGAGGCTGGCGATCGCCGCCGTGTTGCGCCGGGTGCGCCCGGGCAGGCATTCGCGCAGGAAGGCGAACGCCCAGCACCACTGGGCGCTGTCGGCGTGCGGGCGGAAGAGGAGCGGGGCGTCCTCGCGGCCGAGCCAGCGCAGCGCGGTGAGCGGTGCACCAGGGTTCGCCCACGGTTCGGGGTGGCTGATGGAGATCTGGCCGCCGTTGGCGCGGCTGGTCTCCAGCGCCGCCTGGGGCTCGCGATCGACGACACTGACTTCGAATCCCGCCTTGGCGAGGTACCAGGCGGTGGTGACGCCGGTGACGCCGGCGCCGAGAACCAGAACGTGCATAGGTGTGATGGACTTTTGCGGGCGCCGCCGCTGCGGGGCGGCCCGCCGAACGATGATCATAACCCCCTTCGCGCGGGCCGGGGCGCGGATCTTGATGCGCTCGGCGGCGGTACGCGGGATAATCCGTCCTTTCCGCTTTTGCACCACCATCTGCAATCCGGCCCGGCCGGAGCCAAAAGGAGTCAAATTCATGCGACGCGTCACGCTAACCCAGTTCCTGATCGAGCAGCAGCGCGCGGGCCGGACCACGCCCGAGCTGCGCCTCTTGATCGAGGTCGTCGCCCGGGCGGTGAAGGCGATCAGCGTCAGTGTGTCGAAGGGCGCGCTGGCCGGGGTGCTGGGCGAGGCCGGTACCGACAATGTGCAGGGCGAGGCCCAGAAGAAGCTGGACGTGATCGCGAACGAGATCCTGCTGCAGGCCAACGAGTGGGGTGGCCACCTGGCAGCGATGGCGTCCGAGGAGGTGGAGGAGGTGCACCAGATCCCCTTCGACTATCCGAAGGGCGGCTACCTGCTGCTGTTCGATCCGCTCGACGGTTCGTCGAACATCGACGTGAACATTTCGGTCGGCACGATCTTCTCGGTGCTGCGCAATCCAGAGGGAGACGGCGAGCCGACGGAGCAGAACTTCCTGCAGCCGGGCCGCGAGCAGGTCGCCGCGGGGTATGCGCTGTACGGGCCGTCGACGCTGCTGATCCTGACCGTGGGCAACGGCGTGCATGGGTTCACGCTGGACCGCGAGATGGGCAGCTTCATCTACACGCATCCGTTCATGACGGTGCCGAGCGAGACGCAGGAGTTTGCGATCAACGCGTCGAATGTGCGCTTCTGGGAGCCGCCGGTGCAGCGTTACGTCGCCGAGCTGCAGGCCGGCAAGACCGGGCCGCGCGGCAAGGATTTCAACATGCGCTGGGTGGCGTCGATGGTCGCGGACGTGCATCGCATCCTGACCCGCGGCGGCGTCTTCATGTACCCGCTGGACGAGAAGTGCCGCGACAAGGGCGGCAAGCTGCGCCTTATGTACGAGGCGAACCCGATGGCGATGCTCATCGAGCAGGCGGGCGGCGCGGCGACGACGGGGCGTGAGCGGATCCTCGACGTTCAGCCCCGCAAGCTGCACCAGCGCGTGCCGGTGATTCTCGGCTCGGCGGCGGAAGTGGAGCGGGTGACGAAGTATCACCTCGAAGGTTGAGGTAGGCGCCCCGGTCGGGGCGCCCGCCCGAGCGCGGTCCGGGTTCTGGCCCGGGCAGGCGCTCGTGGCCTTCGGCTTCCCGGCGCTGCGTGCATTGCGGGAGAGGCGACGCAAACTCGCCGGCTGCGCCGGCTCAGACATGCGTCGCCTTTTTTCTCCCGCAATGCACGCAACTCCGGCACTCGCGGACAGCCCGGGCCAGAACCCGGACCGCGCTCGGGCGGAAAATCGTCCGTCCCCCCGTCCCTTTGCGGCAGTTCAACATCTCCGGGCTTCGATAGCTCAGCCCGAACGGGGCACTCACGTCCTCCGACCGATCACCTCACCCTTCGACGCGGCGACATCCCATTCACATGCCAGGCGGTCCGGCGTCCTCTGACGGGCTGTCCGTGAGCGCCGGGTCGGGATGGTCTGCGGGGGGAACAAGGCGACGCATGTTTGAGGGCGCGCCGCGCCCGAGTTTGCGTCGCCGCCCCCGCGGGCCATTCCGGCCCGGGAAGCCGAAGGCCGCGAGCGCCTGCCCGGCAGAGGGCGCCGGACCGCGGGGTGGTTCACGCAGGCACGAACCAAACTCTCAATCGGCGCCCCGCAAAGAATCCTTACCCCGACCGTCGCCCCTCGCCGGTCCGGATCTCGATCGTCTTCTCGTCCTTCACCACTTCCATCACCACGTAGGTGTGCGTCTGCTTGACGCACGGCAGCTCGGAGATCTTCTCGCCGAGCACGCCGCGGTAGGTCTGGATGTCGCGCGTGCGCACCGTCAGCAGGTAGTCGAAGTCGCCCGCGATCATCTGGCAGGTCTGGATCTCGGGGATGCGCTGGACTGCCTCGTTGAAGAGCTTCAGCTCGTGCGCGGTCGTGCCGCTCAGGAGCACCTGCACGATCACGACGTGCGAGCGGTCCATCGCGACGGGATCGAGGTCCGCGTGGTAGCCGCGGATGACGCCGCTTTCCTCCAGCTTGCGCACACGCTCGGCGCACGGCGTCTTGCTCAGGCCGACGCGGCGTGCGAGTTCGACGTATGACAAACGGGCATCCTTCTGGAGTTCGGCGAGAATCTTGAGATCTATGCGGTCCATTCCGTTCGGGTGAAGATGAATCGTCTAAAAATGATGCAGTTCGTAGGAATTATGGCTTATTGGGGGCGAATTTCGGAGCCATAAACTAGGATGTCGGGTGAAGAATCGGGTTTTCGACGGGCGAGGTCGCCTGTCCGGGCCGGCGGCGGGAGATCCGCCGGCAATCCTTTGCGGAGTCTTGCGTCCATGAGCACCCAGAATAATCCCACCGTTCTTGCCGCACTGCCTGTCGAACCGCGCCCGGCGCTGCGTCAGCGCATCTTCGAAGCCTACCGCAGCCCCGAACCGGAATGCGTCCCGCCGCTCGTCGAGGCTGCGCGCGTGGACGCGACGTTGCAGCGGCGCATCCACGACCTCGCGCGCCAGCTCGTCGTCGGCCTGCGCTCCAAGCGCGCCCGGTCGAGCGGCGTCGATGCGCTGATGAAGGAGTTTTCGCTGTCGAGCCAGGAGGGCGTCGCGCTGATGTGCCTCGCCGAGGCGCTGCTGCGCGTGCCGGACAAGGCGACCGCCGATCGCCTGATCCGTGACAAGCTCGCGCGCGGCGACTGGCGCGCCCACCTCGGCCAGAGCCCGTCGCTGTTCGTGAATGCGGCAACCTGGGGGCTGCTGATCACCGGGCGGCTGGTCGCGACGCGCAGCGAGGAAGGACTGGCGAGCGCGCTGTCGAAGCTGCTGACGCGCGGCGGCGAGCCGCTGATCCGCAAGGGCATGGATCTGGCGATGCGCCTGTTGGGCGAGCAGTTCGTGACCGGGCGGACCATCGACGAGGCGCTCGAGCGCGGCGCCGAGCGCGAGACGCGCGGCTACCGCTACTCCTTCGACATGCTGGGCGAGGCCGCGATGACCGCGGCGGACGCCGAGCGCTACTACGAGGACTACGAGCACGCGATCCATGCGATCGGCAACGGCTCGGCCAAGCGCGGCGTGGTCGACGGCAACGGCATCTCGGTGAAGCTCTCGGCGCTGCATCCGCGCTACCACTGGGCGCAGCGCGAGCGCGTGATGGGTGAGTTGCTGCCCCGGCTCAAGCAGCTGTGCGAGCTCGCGCGCGGCTACGACATCGGTCTCAACATCGACGCCGAGGAGGCCGACCGGCTGGATATCTCGCTGGATCTCCTCGAGGCGCTGGTCGCGGACCCGGATCTCGCGGGCTGGGACGGCATCGGCTTCGTCGTGCAGGCCTACCAGAAGCGCGCGCCTTTCGTGATCGACTGGATCGCCGATCTCGCCCGCCGCGAGGAGCGCCGCCTGATGGTGCGCCTGGTGAAGGGCGCGTACTGGGACGCCGAGATCAAGCGCGCGCAGATCGACGGGCTGGAGGGCTATCCGGTCTATACGCGCAAGGTGTACACGGACGTGTCCTATCTCGCGTGCGCGAAGAAGCTCCTGGCTGCGCGCGACGTGATCTACCCGCAGTTCGCGACGCACAACGCGCACTCGATGGCCTCGATCATGCACATGGCCGAGGGCGATTATCGCAAGGGTGACTACGAGTTCCAGTGCCTGCACGGCATGGGCGAGCCGCTGTACGACCAGATCGTCGCCGACCCGGCGCTGAGCCGCCTGGTGCGCATCTACGCGCCGGTGGGCAGCCACGAGACGCTGCTTGCGTACCTCGTGCGCCGCCTGCTGGAGAACGGCGCGAACACCAGCTTCGTGAACCTGATCGTGGATGAGAACGTGCCGGTCGAGGAGCTCGTGCGCGATCCGGTGGCGCTGGCCGAGCCGCTCGCCGGCTCGCCGCATCCGCGCATCCCGCTGCCGAAGGACCTGTACGGTCAGGGGCGGCGCAATTCGCGGGGCTTCGACCTGTCGAGCGAGCCGGTACGCGCGGCCATCGCCGGAGCGCTGGCGGCAAGCCGCAAGGCGCGCCATGCGGCCGGGCCGCTCGTGGCCGGTGTCGTCGTCGCGGGCTCGCCGCAGCCGGTGCGCAATCCGGCCGATCTCGAGGACATCGTCGGCGAGGTGGTCGAAGCCGATCTGGCGGAGGTCGAGGCCGCGCTGCGTGCCGCCGAGGCGGGGGCGCACGACTGGGCAGTGCGTTCACCCGTGCAGCGCGCCGAGTGCCTGGAGCGCACGGCGGATCTCCTCGAACGCGATGCGCTGGCGCTGATCGCACTGGCGGTGCGCGAGGCGGGCAAGTCGTGGTCGAACGCGATCGCCGAGTTGCGTGAAGCCGTGGATTTCTGCCACTACTATGCGCAGCAGGCGCGCGAACTGGACAACGGACTGCACCAGCCGCTGGGGCCGGTGCTGTGCATCAGCCCGTGGAACTTCCCGCTCGCGATCTTCACCGGGCAGGTGGCTGCGGCGCTCGTCGCGGGCAACCCGGTGCTGGCGAAGCCGGCCGAGCAGACGCCGCTGATCGCCGCGTGGGCGGTGCGCCTGTTCTGCGAGGCGGGCGTGCCGGAGGCTGCGGTGCAGCTGCTGCCGGGCCGCGGCGAGATCGTCGGGGCGGCGCTGGTGCGCGACGCACGCGTGCGCGGCGTGATGTTCACGGGCTCGACCGAGGTCGCGATGATCATCAACCGCACGCTCGCGGAGCGCGGCGGCGACGTGCCGCTGATCGCCGAGACCGGCGGCCAGAACGCAATGATCGTCGATTCGACGGCGCTGCCCGAACAGGTCGTCGGCGACGTGCTCGCGTCGAGCTTCGACTCGGCCGGCCAGCGCTGCTCCGCGCTGCGCGTGCTGTGCCTGCAGGAGGACATCGCCGATCGCGTGATCGAGATGATCGAAGGCGCGACGCGCGAGCTGAAGGTCGGCAACACCGCGGACGTGCGGGTGGACATCGGCCCGGTGATCGATGCCGAGGCGCAGGCGGGGCTGGCGCGCCACATCGAGGCGATGCGCAGCGGCGGCGCGAAGCTGACCCAGCTGCCGGTGCCGGAGGCCTGCGCGAAGGGCACCTTCATTCCGCCGACGATGATCGAGATCGATTCGCTCGCGCAGCTGCAGCGCGAAGTGTTCGGCCCGGTGCTGCATGTGCTGCGGTTTGCCGCGCGCGATCTGCCGCGGGTGGTCGACGAGATCAACGCGAGCGGTTACGGCCTCACGCTGGGCATCCACTCGCGCATCGACGAGACGATCAACGACATCGTCGCGCGCGCCCATGTCGGCAACATCTACGTGAACCGCAACATGATCGGCGCGGTCGTCGGCGTGCAGCCTTTCGGCGGCGAGGGGCGTTCCGGCACCGGGCCGAAGGCGGGCGGCCCCTTGTACCTGCACCGCCTGCTGCGCCGCAGCCCGGGGGCGGAGTTTACGGCATCGGTTGCAGTGCCCAACCTCTTCGAACGCTTCGCCGGCTGGGTCGATGAAGCGGGGCGCGCGCTGGTCGAGGGCGACGACACGATGGCGCTGCGCGTGCGCGCCGAAGCCTATCGCAGCCATCACCTCGTCGACCTGCGCCTCGCGCTGCCCGGGCCGACCGGCGAGGACAACAGCCTGAGCTTCAAGCCGCGCGGCGTCGTCGCGGCGGTCGCGGGCTCGATGGCGGGGTACTTCCATCAGCTGATGGCGGCGCTGGCGACGGGCAACCGCGTGGTGCTCGGCGACGCTGCGCTCGCCCGCAAGCTCGTCGCGGCGCTTCCCGCGGACGTGGCGCAGCGCGTGAGCACCGATGCGAAGTGGTTCGACGGCGACTTCGGTGCCTTGCTCTTCGACGGCAGCGACGCGCAGGCCGACGCGTGGCGCGTGCGCCTCGCGCGCCGCGACGGCCCCATCCTGCCGCTGGTGCGCCCGCAGCCCGAGTACGACCTCGGCCGCCTCGTGGCCGAGCGCACCGTGAGCATCAACACCGCGGCCGCGGGCGGCAATGCCAGCCTGATGGCGATGGGTAACTGAGGCAACCGAGGGCAACCGGGGGCAAGGGACGGGAACGGCGCGCAACACCGGCGCCGGCGGCCCCCCGGCGGGCGGTCGCGGGCCGGTACAATCCGGCCATGACTGCCTACCGCGCCCGTGCCTTCGGCGAGGGCCTGCTCCTCGCGCTGTGCCTTGCGCTGCTCGCCCCCGTGGCCGCGGCGCAGCAGCCGCTGCGCGTGGAGCTGGACGCCCCCGACAGCGTGCGCCCGCTGCTCGAACGTCATCTGCGCATCCTCCACCGTTCCGACCAGATCCTGTCCGAAGCGCGTGCGGATCGCCTCGCGCTCGCGCGCCGCACGCGCCGCGAGGTGGCCGACCTGCTGGCGACCGAAGGCTATTTCTCGCCGGAGGTGCGCCTCGATCGCGAGGACGCCGAGGACTGGAAGCTCACCGTCGTGCCCGGCACGCCCGCGAAGATTGCCGCCGTCGACGTGCAGTTCGAGGGCGCGCTGGGCGGCGACGGCGAGGCACTCGCGGCGCGGCGCGCGGAGCTGAGGAAGGCCTGGGCACTGGAGGCCGGACAGGTGTTTCGCCAGTCGGCGTGGGACGACGCCAAGCGGCACCTCCTCGACGAAGTTGCCGCGCGCGACTACGCGGCGGCGCGCATCGCCGACAGCCGGGCCGAGGTCGACCCTGAATCGGCGACCGTGCGGCTCTCGGTGACCGTCGACTCCGGCCCGCCCTTCTTTCTTGGCCCGATCGAGGTGTCGGGGCTGAAGAACCTGCCCCCGGACCTGGTGCAGCGCTTCAGCACGCTGGCGCCGGGGCGCCCCTTCAACCAGGACGAGCTGCTGGCCTTGCAGAGCACGCTGCAAAACGTGCCGCAGCTGGCCTCGGTGGTCGTCGACGTCGAGCGCGACCCGGCACTCGCCGCGGCGGTGCCGGTGCGCGTGCAGGTGACCGAGGCGCGTTCGCGGCAGCTCGGTTTCGGCGCCGGCTATTCGAGCAACACCGGGTTTCGCGGCGAGATCAGCTGGCGCGACGTGAACCTGTTCGGCCGCGGCTGGGAGCTCGCCAGCGCGCTGCGCGTCGAGCAGTTGCGCCAGACCGTGTTCGCCGACGTGTTCCTGCCGCCGACGGGCGGGACCCATCGCGACAGCGTCGGCGCCGCGGCCGAGCGCAGCACGGTCGAGGGGCTCACACTGTCGACCCAGGCGGTGGGTGTCGCGCGCACGAACAAGCGCAGCATCACCGGCGGCTCGATCGATACCCGCCTCGCGCTGCGCCTGCAGCAGGAGGAGCGCAAGCCCGACGGCGGCGAGACGACCCGGCGCAAGGCGCTGACGCTGAACTGGTCGTGGACGCGCCGCGCCATCGATGATGCGCTCGATCCGCGGCGCGGTGACGTGCTGCAGCTGGAGATCGGCGGCGGTGCGCGGGCGCTGCTGTCGGACCAAAACTTCCTGCGCCTGTATGGCCGTTACGTGCGCTACGTGCCGATGGCGACGCGCGACGTGCTGATCCTGCGCGCCGAGGGCGGCGCGACGCTGGCGAAGAGCCGCGACGGGGTGCCGCAGGATTTCCTCTTCCGCACCGGGGGCACGCAGACGGTGCGCGGCTATGCGTACCAGAGCCTGGGAGTGCGGGAGGCCGATGCGACGGTGGGCGGGCGCTATCTCGCGACGGCGAGCGCGGAATATGTGCGTTGGTTCCGTCCGCAATGGGGGGCCGCGGCCTTCGTCGACATGGGCAACGCGGCCGACGATCGCGACACCTTCGAGCTCAAGCAGGGCTATGGCGTCGGCGCGCGCTGGAAGAGTCCGGCCGGGCCGATCGCGCTGGACGTGGCCTGGGGGCAGGCCGACCAGCGCCTGCGCCTGCACTTCGGCATCGCGGTCGCGTTCTGAGTTGCGGCTAGGAGTCTGCGCGGCAGAAGCCAAGCGTCGGTGAGGTAAGCCCTCCCTGGCGTGTCGGGGCCGGTAGACTGTTGAGATGACGAGCTATCTGCCCTATTGCCCGCAGCAGCAGATGCTGCTGCCCCAGGCGCTGCAGGAGTGGCTACCCGAAGGCCACCTGGCGTACTTCATTAGCGACGCGGTCGACGGATTGGACCTGAGCGCGTTCCACACCCGGTATGCCGGGGGCGGACCGCGCAACCAGCCGTTTCATCCGGCCATGATGGTCAAGGTGCTGCTGTATGCGTACGCCACGGGCGTGTTCAGCTCGCGCAAGATCGCGCGCAAGCTGCACGAGGATGTGGCGTTCCGGGTGCTGGCGGCAGGCAACTTCCCGGCCCACCGCACGCTCAGCGACTTTCGCGCTGTCCACTTGAAGGAGCTGAGCGAGTTGTTCGTGCAGGTGGTGCGACTGGCTCGCGAGATGGGGCTGGTGAAGCTCGGGACGGTGGCCATCGACGGCACCAAGGTCAAGGCGAACGCCAGCCGCCACAAGGCGATGAGTTACGGCCACATGGTGAAGGCGGAGGCCGAATTGAAACGGCAGATCGAGGCGCTGCTCAATCGGGCCAAGGCCGCCGACGACGCCGAGAGGAACGAGCCCGAGCTGGATGTGCCGGCCGAGATCGCGCGGCGCGAGGCGCGGCTGACGGCGATTGCCGAAGCCCGGGCGCGGCTCGAGCAGCGCCAGCGCGAGGCCGATCAGGCGCGCGGGCGCAGCGACGATGACGACCGCCGTCCGCGCGGCGGTGACGGCAAACCGAAGGGTGGGCGCTACAAGCGCGACTTCGGGGTGCCCGAGGACAAGGCACAGGAGAACTTCACGGATCCAGACAGCCGCATCATGAAGCGCGCCGGCGGCGGGTTCGATCCGGGCTACAACGCCCAGACGGCGGTCGACGAGACCGCCCACATCATCGTGGCGGCCGAACTGACCAACAACGCCAGCGACGCCGGGCTACTGCCGGGGATGTTGCAGGTCGTGCGCGACACCCTCGCGCAGCGCCCGCGCCAGGCGCTGGCCGACACCGGCTACCGCTCGGAGCAGACGTTCCGGGAGCTCGACGGCTGCGGGACCGAACTGGTGGTGGCGCTGGGCCGGGAAGGCAAGCGCCGACTCGGTTTCGACCGTGAACGCAGTCCGCACACCGCGCAGATGGCCGACAAGCTCGATAGCGAGGCGGGCAAGACGGCTTACCGAAAACGGAAATGGATCGCCGAACCGCCCAACGGCTGGATCAAGAACGTATTGGGATTCCGGCAGTTCAGCCTGCGGGGCCTGGAGCGCGTCAAAGCGGAGTGGAAGCTCGTCTGTATGGCCCTGAACCTGCGCAGGATGAGCACACTGAGGACGGCATAACGGGAAAAAGGGGCGCAAATCTGTCCCCGTTCCCGTCCGGCACGGGCGCAGCACCGTCGCGAAGCAATTCAACCACGGCCGCAGTCTCTTCCCGCACCTCTCGCTTCGCCGATCCTTCTGCTAAAACCCCACTCTCTGGAGTTCTGCCGCGCAGACTCCTAGTCCGCGTTGCGCGCCTTCACCCAGGGCACGAAGTCGCGCTGCGGCATCGCCCGCGCATACAGGAAGCCCTGCGCGAAGTCGCAGCCGATGCGCTGGAGCTCGTCGGCCGTGGCCTGATCCTCGACCCCTTCGGCGACGACGCGCATGCCGAAGCCGTGGGCGAGCGCCTGCACCGTCGTGACGATGGCGTGGTCGCGGCTCGAACGCAGCATGTCGCGCACGAAGAGCTGGTCGATCTTCAGCTCGCTCACCGGCAGGTCGCGCATGTAGGCGAACGACGAGAAGCCCGTGCCGAAATCGTCCAGCGACACCCCGCAGCCGAGCGCGCGCAAGCGCTGGATGACGCGCCCGGCGCGGTCGCGGTCGCCGATCAGCGCGCTTTCCGTGACCTCCAGCACCAGGCGGGAGGGCGCTACCTTCCAGGTCGACAGCGCCTGGGCGACCAGCTCGGGAAGATCCTCGTCATGCAGGTCCTGCGCGACGAGGTTGAGCGATATCGGCACCTCGACGCCTTCGGCGCCGAGTTCGCCGATCATGCGTGCCGCCTGGCCGAGCAGCCAGCGCGACAGGCCGGGCATCAGGCCGAGGCGGCTGGCAGTCTCGATGATCTGCGGCGGAGGCACCCATTCGCCGTCGTCGCGCTGCCAGCGCAGCAGGGCTTCGGCGCCCGCGCAGCGGCCGCTGCCGAGCTGGATCTGCGGTTGCAGCCACAGCTGGAACGGCGGATGCGCGATCGTGCGGGCGATTTCGCGTTCGATGTCGATCTCGTGTTCCATGCGCGCGATCATGTCGGCGTGGAAGCACACCACCGGCACGTCGGCGCGGATCGCGCGATGCAGCGCGGCGCGCGCGGCGTGCTCCAGGTCGTGAGCGGTGAGGCCGTCGTCGGGCGCACAGGCGGTGCCCGCGTGGATCGAGCCGCGCAGCTGCGGCACGCCGTGCTCGGGCGAGCGCTCGCAGATCTCGATCAGGCGCCGCGCGGCCAGCTGAACCTGGCCGATGCTGCGCAGCTCCGGCATGATCAGCGCCCATTCCTGGTCGGCGATCGAGTACAGCACGTCGCCCGGCCGCAGCACGCGGCCCATCGCATCGCTCAGCGCCCGGCGCAGGCGGTCGCGCTGGGCGCTGAGTTGTTCCGGCGCGCTCGGGCCCCAGGCGACGTGCAGGAGCAGCAGGCCGAGCGGCTGCTGCAGCGGGGGGCTCATCAGGCGTTCGATCGCATGCAGGAAGCGCGTGCGCGTCGGCAGGCCGGTGACCGGATCCACGCCTTCCCCCGCTGCCACGCGCAGGTCCAGGCGGTCGAGCGAGGCGCACGCGAGCATGGCCTGCACGGCCTGCGCGAGCTTCGCCGTTGCCACGAGGATGTCGCATTCGGCGCGTCCGGGCGCCGGGCCCGTGGCATGCAGCGCGGCATGCACCGCTTCGATGAGACAGGCGCACGCGGTGGTCGGCAGCGTTCGCGGGGCGCCCTGCTGCTGGCAGTCGAGCCATGCCGCGGCGAGTGATTCGAGCCACTCCGGCGTGCCCCACAGGGGCCGTTCCAGCAGCTGCGCGAAGAGCACTGTCTGGCTGGCCGCGATCGGCTGCGTGCAGCGCCGCTCCACCCCGTTGGCAAAGGCGGCGTCGAAGGTTTCCGCAGGAACGGCGAGCGTGAACGCCCGCAAGGCCGCCGCATCGGTCGCGGAATAGCCGACCGCCGCGAGTACCGCGTCCGTGCTGCCCGGGGGAATGTTCAGGCTCGTGTTCAGGATAGGTAGAACTCCGAGGGATCGATGCCGTAGGCCCCCACGGGCAGCGCGCGCAGAATCCTGTACGGTTCGCCGGCGGGGGTCTGCGGCGAATAGAGCAGGTCCAGGGTGGGCGGATGGCGGTTCGGCGACTTGTCCGCGCACAGCAGCACCAGCACGCGCGGCTGCATCCGCCGCACGCGGTTCTGCGCGATGACGACGGCGACTTCGCCGGTGTTGAGTTCGACCAGCGTGCCGGCCGGGTACAGGCCGATGCACTGGATGAATCCATCCACGACGTTGGCCGAGAACTTGACGTCGCGCATCTGCACCAGCGCTTCCAGCGCGCGCTGCGTGCTCCGCGGCTCCTCGTAGGTGCGCTTGCTGGTCATCGCGCAGAAGGTGTCGACCAGGCCGGACATCTCGGCGCGCAGTCCGATCGCGCCGTTGCGCAGCCCGGCGGGATAGCCCGTGCCGTCGATGCGTTCATGGTGGCGGCTGACGATCTCGACCAGCCCCGGCATCGGCTTCGGGGTCTGCAGGATGATGCGCGTCGAGAACTCGACGTGCGACTTCGCGATCTCCATCTCGAGCCGGCTCAGCCGCCCGGCTTTCTGCAGCACGCGCTCGGGCAGGCGGAGCTTGCCGACGTCCTGCATCATGCCGGCGACCCCCATCACCGTCGCGCCGTCCTCGGAAAAGCCCAGGCTGTGCGCAAACACCATCAGGTGCACGGTGACATCGAGCGCGTGCCGGTAGCTGTAGAGGTCGTACTTCTTGAGCCGGATCAGCCACAGCAGCGCATCCGGGTTGCGCTTCACGCTCTGGAGCATGTCGTCGACGCATCCCGTCACCTGGCCGATGTCCGGGTTGCGGTTCTCGCGCACGTCGGCGATGACCTGGTCGAAGACTGCTTCGGTCTGCGTCACCACCGGGGAGACGCGGATGAGTTCGCGCTCGACGGAGCGGGTTTCGGGCCGGTCCGCGACGGCGTCGCCCGCAAGCCGGCGTGCCGCCGTCGCGTCGAGGCTGCCCTTGCGCACCAGCGCGAGCGCCTCGAGAAAGCTCAGCGGGCCGGCTCCGGAAGGCGCGGCGGCCTCCACCAGCGGCCGGGGCGGGGCCGTCCGGCCGACGCTCGAGGCCGGGGTGGCGCTGCCGGGCGCCGCGTAGTGTTCGCCGACCGAGCGGCTGCGGTCGATGTAGAGGAAGCGGCAGCAGTCGCGCAACTGGTCGAGCGTCTCGTCGTCCTCGATCAGGAAGCCTTGCAGCAGGAAAGGCGTGCCGACCCACGGGCGATCGAGCTCCACGACGAACATGCCGATGCTCGCGTCGGTCGCCGCGATCAGCTCCCGCCGCCCGTCCTGCCTGCCTTCAGTGCCAGGAGAACCCGTCCGCCTGTCGTCGCCCGCGTGCATGTCCCGTCATGATGAAAATGCTCCACGGGTGGGATTTTGCACCCAATCGACCGCAAAATCCTCTGCCGGGACCGGCGGGCCGAAAAGATAACCCTGCAGGACATCCGATTCCTGGCGCGCGAGGAAGCGCGACTGGACCTCGGTTTCGACCCCCTCGGCGACCACGCGCAGCCCCAATGCCCGCGCCATGCGGATCGCCGCGACGACGAGCGCGCAGTCTTCGGCGTCCTCGGAGAGGTCGCGGATGAAGCTGCGGTCGATCTTGATCGTGTGGAACGGGAAGGCGCGCAGGTAGCTCAGTGACGAGTAGCCGGTGCCGAAATCGTCGAGCGCGACGGTCACGCCGGCGGCTTCCAGGGCGAGCATGGCCTCGCGCACTTCGCCCGGGTTGCGGATCAGCAGCCCTTCGGTGACTTCGATCTCGAGCTGTTTGCGCGGGATCGCGTAGCGCTCCACGCAGGCCTTGATCGTGTCGACCAGCCCGGCGTTGGCGAACTGGCGCGGCGACACGTTGACCGCCATCACGAATTCGCCGCCGCAGGCCTCGCGCCACTGCGCCGCGTGCGAACAGGCCTGGTCCAGCACCCAGTTGCCGATGCTGACGATCAGTCCGCTCTGTTCCGCGATCGGGATGAAGCGGTCCGGCGGGACGCGACCGAGCACGGGGTGTGTCCAGCGCAGCAGGGCCTCGGCGCCCACGAGGCGGCCGTCGCGCGCTGCGACCAGGGGCTGGAAATAGACCTGCAGTTCGCCGCGCTCGAGCGCGCCGCGCAGTTCGCGCTCCATCTCCATGCGCGCGACGGAGTCGTCGTGGATCTGCTGGTTGAAGAAGCGGAAGGTGTTGCGGCCGGCGTCCTTCGCCTCGTACATCGCAAGATCGGCGTTGCGCAGCAGCACGGCCGGTTCGCTGCCGTCGTTGGGGTAGAGCGAGACGCCGATGCTCGGCGAGGCGATGAACTCGCGGCCTTCGATCTGGAAGGGCGGCGTGAAGGTCTGGATGATCTTGCTCGCCGCCGCGTCGGCGTCGCTCGCCTTCGCGATGCCGAGGATGATGAGGAATTCGTCGCCGCCCAGCCGTGCGACCGTGTCTTCCGCGCGGATCACCGAGCGCAGCCGTGCGGCCGCCTGGCACAGGAGTTCGTCGCCGGCGACGTGGCCGAGGGTGTCGTTGATCTGCTTGAAGTTGTCCAGGTCGATGAACATCACCGCGCACATCGTGCCGTCGCGGCTCGCGCGGCCCGTCGCCTGCTGCAGGCGGTCGAGCGCGAGCGTGCGGTTGGGCAGCGCCGTGAGGTTGTCGTAGTACGCCTGGTAGGCGACCTTTTCTTCCTGGGAGCGGCGTTCCGAGATGTCCTCGCGCATCAGCAGCATGTGCGCCGGCGCCCCGTGCTCGTTGCGCATCGTGACCAGGCGCAGGTGTTCCCAGTACTCGCTGCCGTCGGGGCGGCGGCTGCGGCGCTCGCCATCCCAGTCCCCGCCGGTCTGCAGTGCGGCACGGAATTCCGCATCGACTGCCCGGCTCTGTTCCCTGTCGGCCGGCTCCGGCAGCGCACTGGCGAGGAGCGTGTCCGCCGGGCGGCCGGTGACGCGCACGTAGGCGGCATTCGCGTACTCCACGCGCCGGTCGGCATTCGCGATCAGCACGCCGATGGGATTCTGTTCGACGGCCTGCGACAGCATCCACAGGCGCGCGTTGGCCGTGGCCAGGGCGCGTGTGCGCTGCGTGACGCGATCCTCGAGTTCTTCCTGCGCGGTCCGCAGGCTGCGCTCGCGCGACACCACCATGTCCTGCATGGTGTTGAACGCCCGCCCGAGGTCGCTGATCTCGTCGTCGCCGGAGATCGCGATCGGTTCGCGGTCTTCGCCGGCCGCCAGGCGGGACGCCGCATCCCGCAGGGCGCGCAGCCGGCGCGACAGGGAGCGTGCGAACACGACCAGGACCGCCGCGAGGAACAGGAAGCCGCCCAGCGACAGGGTTACGAAGAAGCGCTGCTGCTGCTGCTGCTCTTCGCGCGCCTGAACGTAGGCTTCGGTCGCGGCGTGTTCGGTGGTGCTCACCAGTTCGCGCAGGATCGACGATATCGCCGCATGCGCGGTGCGCGTGCGCGTGCGCGTGCTCGTGATCGACTTCACGGCCGCG
This sequence comes from Azoarcus sp. DN11, assembly GCF_003628555.1. Classification (NCBI taxonomy): domain Bacteria; kingdom Pseudomonadati; phylum Pseudomonadota; class Betaproteobacteria; order Rhodocyclales; family Zoogloeaceae; genus Azoarcus; species Azoarcus sp. DN11. The sequence goes on from NZ_CP021731.1 coordinate 1,046,743, forward strand.
AGGTTCATCGTTGCCGCGAGGCTGATGATTTCCTCCACGTCCTCGCGGTAATTGAGCCAGTGCTTTTCCAGGCGCCGGGCGTCGTCCGGGCGGGTGGCGGCGAGCGTGGTGAGGAACGGGGCCAGTTCCGCCGTCATCGCCTCGATCCCGGAGCGCATCCGTTCGGCGTACTGCGACAGCGCGAACACGTCGTGCGCGGAGGGCAGTTCGAGTTCCAGCGCGCGCAGCTCGTTGCTGAGCGCCTGCAGGCGGTGCGTTGCCGCCAGGGGCTGCACCTGCCGGACGACCGTATCCTCGAGCCGCAGCTTGGCGTCATCGAGGACGCGGTTGCCGATCAGGAGGATCGTCGCCACCAGCAGGCCGCCCAGCGCGAACATGGTCGACAGCCGCACCAGCAGCGACTGGCGGAACAGGCTCCGTCTGGCGGGAAGGGGAGGCATCGGAATCATTGGCGGCCACCGAACCGGCGGCGGAACGCCTGCCGCGGCCGCATCTGCCCGGCGAACGACTCCGCGAGTGCAGCCCCCGAAGACGGGACGCGCGGCATCCGGTGCATCCACGTGCCTTCCCCGTCGTCGCGTTCGTCGACCACGCCGTAAGGCTGCAGGGTGGCTGCAGCGGCGCACAGGGTTGCGGCGGGCAGCGGGGCGAGATATCTGCGTGACGACATCGGCAGGCGGGTCCGGTCGTATATCCTTAGAGTTAGTGGCGCTATTGTCACATAAAGTTACGCTATTCATGTCGCCCGGATGATTGGGAGGGGGAGTCGCCCTCTTGTTGCCGTCGGCCCCGGAAATTTCGGCCCGGGCACCCGCGGCGGCGCTCGCCGACGGCTGCCGCGAGGAGCCGATCGGATACACTCCCGCAAGCGCTGTCCGCGTGCGCCGTGTCACTTCGTCCGCGCCGCCAGCGACCGTTCAACCCGACCATTGCGGAGCCGCTTGCCCATGTTCGAACATGTCGACGCCTACCCCGGCGATCCCATCCTCACCCTCGTCGAAACCTTCATGCAGGATCCGCGTACGCAGAAGGTCAACCTCGGCATCGGCCTGTACTACGACGAGGAAGGCCGCATCCCGCTGCTCGGCTCGGTGCGCAAGGCCGAAGTGGCGCTCGCCGCGACGCCGTTGCCGCGCTCCTACCTGCCGATGGAAGGTGCCGCCGACTACCGCGCCGCCGTGCAGCGCCTGCTCTTCGGCCCGGACCATGCGGCGCTCAAGGCCGGGCGCATCGCCACGATCCAGACCATCGGCGGTTCGGGCGCACTCAAGGTCGGCGCCGACCTGCTGAAGCGCTACTTCCCCGCGAGCGAGGTGTGGGTCAGCGACCCGACCTGGGACAACCATCGCTCGATCTTCGAGGGTGCCGGCATCGCCGTGCATGACTACCCCTATTACGACGCGGCGACCGGCGGCGTGCGCTTCGACGCCATGCTCGCGACGCTCGACACGCTGCCGGCCCGCAGCATCGTGCTGCTTCACCCGTGCTGCCACAACCCGACCGGCGTCGACCTGTCGCAGGACCAGTGGCGCGCGGTCATCGCCGTCGCGAAGGAACGCAAGCTCATCCCCTTCCTCGACATCGCCTACCAGGGCTTCGGCGACAGCCTCGACGACGACGCCTTCGCGATCCGCGCGCTCGCCGACGCCGGCGTGAGCTTCCTCGTCAGCAACTCCTTCTCCAAGAACCTCTCGTTCTACGGCGAGCGCTGCGGCGGCCTCTCCATCGTGTGCAAGGACGCCGACGAAGCCGCGCGCGTGCTCGGCCAGATGAAGTTCACCGTGCGCCGCAATTACTCCAGCCCGCCGTTCCACGGCGGTCGCGTCACCGCGATGGTGATGGACGACCCGGAACTGTACGGCGAATGGACCGGCGAGGTCGAGGCGATGCGCACCCGCATCCGCGCGATGCGCCAGAAGCTCCACGACGTCATCACCGCGCGCGTGCCGGGGCGCGACTTCGGCTACTTCGTCAAGCAGCGCGGCATGTTCAGCTACACCGGCCTGAGCCCCGAACAGGTCGACCGCCTGCGCGAGGAATTCGCCGTGTATCTGGTGCGCTCCGGCCGCATGTGCGTTGCCGGCCTCAACAGCCGCAACGTCGACTACGTTGCCGAAGCGATGGCGGCCGTCCTCAAGGACTGAGCCCGCGCCGCCTCCCCGGTGCGCTGGCGGAGGCGCGGGCCCTGTATCGGGGCGCCGGACGTCCCTTTCTGTCCGGCCGTCGTTTCCGACGCGCGGAAACGCTCCACCCCCTGACTATCGACCCGATAACCACATACCGTTCGGGCTGATCCATTACATTGCCGCGTGAATAGGGTGCCTGCAGGCACCCTCGCGCGATCTTCGCGGCAGCCGCCCCCCCCTCCTGCGTGGTCTTCGCGCCGTCCTCCCGCCCGGTTCTTGACATTGTTTGAATTCAGAATACACTAGGTCGGGCGTAAGCGAATTCCGAATTCAATAAATCAGGTGCAGAAGGAATCGCCTGCGACTCGCGCCGGCCCTCGGCGCTTGCTGGACATCGATACCCAACGGAGGAGACGACGATGACAAGCATTTCCCGCAGACAATTCCTGACGGTCGCCGCGCTTGCCGGTGCAGGCGTGTTGAGCCGCACGGCTTTCGCTCAGTCAGGCGCGGGCAAGCCGGCGGAGTTCAAGCTGAAGCTCGGGACCGACCTGCCGGTGACCCACTCGGTCAACGTCCGCCTGAAGGAGGCCATCGATGCGATCGCCGCCGAAACCAATGGCCGCGTGGCGATCCAGTTGTTTCCGAACAACCAGCTCGGCAGCGACTCGGACATGATGTCGCAGGTCCGCGCCGGTGCCCTGGAGCTGGCGACCTTCCCGGGCACGGTGCTGTCGACGCTGATCCCGGCGACGTCGATTACCGGCGTGGGCTTCGCGTTCGGCGCCTATGACAAGGTGTGGGCGGCGATGGATGGCGAGGTCGGCAACCACATCCGGCGCGCGATCGAGAAAGTCAATCTCGTGCCGTTCGATACCGTGTGGGACAACGGCTTTCGCCAGATCACCAGCAGCACGCGCCCGATCCGCACGCCGGAAGACCTGCGCAACTTCAAGATCCGCGTGCCGGTCGTGCCGCTGTGGGTGTCGATGTTCAAGGCGATCGACGCCGCGCCGGTGAGCCTGCCGTTGAGCGAGGCCTACCAGGCGCTGCAGACGAAGGTGGCCGACGGCCAGGAGAACCCGCTCGCGCTGATCGATTCGGCCAAGTTCTTCGAGGTGCAGAAGTACTGCTCGCTGACGAACCACTCGTGGGACGGGTTCTGGTTCATCGCCAATGCGCGCGCGTGGAAGTCGCTGCCGCCCGACGTGCAGCAGGTGATGACGAAGCACATCAACGCGGCCGCGCGCAAGCAGCGCGAGGATATCGCGCGGGCGAACGTCGACCTGCAAAAGACCCTCGAAGCCAAGGGCCTGGCCTTCAATCAGGTCGATGGCGCGGCCTTCCGCCAGCTGCTGAGCAAGAACGGCTTCTATGCGCAATGGCGCGAGAAGTTCGGCGCCGAGGCGTGGGGCCTGCTGCAGAAATACGCCGGCGATATCGCCTGATCGCGCGGGGCCGACATGAACACGATCGCCCATTCGCTGGGCGCGGCCGAGACCGCGCCCGGGACCGGACACGTCAGTGCGAAGCGCTTCGGGAGGCAATTCGCGCACGCGGCCGACCGGATCTTCGCCGTGCTCGTCGAGGCTGCGGCCGCGGCGCTCATCGTGGCCGAGATCTGCATCCTCTTCGCCGGGGTGGTGTCGCGCTACGTCCTGGATTCGCCGCTGGTGTGGACCGACGAGGCCGCGTCGATCCTGTTTCTCTGGCTCGCGAGCCTCGGCGCGGTCGTGGCGTTCCGCCGCGGCGGGCACATGCGCATGACCGCGCTGGTGTCGAAGGCGGCTCCGCACCAGCAGGCGTTTCTCGACACGATCGCGGTCGCGGCGGCCCTCGCGTTCCTGCTGCTCGTCCTCGGTCCGGCATACGAGTACGCGGCGGAAGAGGCGTACGTCACGACGCCGGCGCTGGAGCTGTCCAACGCGTGGCGGGCTGCGGCGCTGCCCGTGGGGCTTGCGCTGATGTGCGCGATGGGGGGCATCCGCCTGTTGCGCCTGGGCAACTGGCGCCTCGTCGCGTCCGCGGTCGCGACGGTCGGGGCGATCTGTGGCGTGTTCTACGCGCTCGGGCCGGTGTTGCGCGACCTCGGCAATCTCAACCTGCTGATCTTCTTCGTCGGCGTGACGGCGGCGACGGTGCTGATCGGCGTGCCGATCGCGGTGTCCTTCGGGCTGGCGACTTTCGGCTTCCTCGCGCTGACCACGCACATGCCGCTGATGGTGCTGGTGGGACGCATGGACGAAGGCATGTCGCACCTGATCCTGCTGGCGGTGCCGCTGTTCGTGTTCCTCGGCCTGCTGATCGAGATGACCGGCATGGCGCGCGCGATGGTCGCCTTCCTCGCGAGCCTGCTCGGGCATGTGCGCGGCGGGCTGTCCTACGTGCTGTTGGGCGCGATGTACCTCGTGTCGGGCATCTCCGGTTCGAAGGTCGCGGACATGGCGGCGGTGGCGCCGGTACTGTTCCCGGAGATGAAGGAGCGCGGCGCGAAGCCGGGTGACCTGATCGCGCTGCTGGCCACCACCGGTGCGCAGACGGAGACGATTCCGCCCAGCCTGGTGCTGATCACGATCGGCTCGGTGACCGGCGTGTCGATCGCGGCGTTATTCACCGGCGGCCTGCTGCCGGGCGTGGTGCTGGGGACGGCGCTGTGCTTCGTCGTGTGGCTGCGCTACCGCAACGAGGATCTGTCGAAGGTGCGCAGGGCGAGCCGCGGCGAAATCTGGCGCGCGTTCCGCTTCGCGCTGCCGGCCCTGGCGCTGCCCTTCGTGATCCGTGCGGCGGTGGTCGAAGGGGTCGCGACCGCGACCGAAGTATCGACGCTGGGCATCGCCTACTCGCTGATCGTCGGGCTGCTGCTGCACCGCGACGCGAAGTGGTCGCGGCTCTTTCCGATGCTGGTGGAAACGGCGGCGCTGTCGGGGGCGATCCTGCTGATCATCGGCACCGCGACCGGCATGGCGTGGTCGCTGACGCAGTCGGGTTTCTCGACGAGCCTCGCCCAGGCGATGGCTGCGCTGCCGGGCGGCGCGCCGATGTTCCTCGCGGTGTCGATTGCCGCGTTCATCATCCTCGGCAGCGTGCTCGAGGGCATCCCGGCGATCGTGTTGTTCGGGCCGCTGCTGTTCCCGATCGCGCGCGCGATGGGCGTGCACGAAGTGCATTACGCGATGGTCGTGGTGCTGTCGATGGGCGTGGGCCTCTTCGCGCCGCCCTTCGGCGTCGGCTACTACGCGGCCTGCGCGATCGGCAAGGTCAAGCCCGAGGAAGGCGTGCGGCCGATCGTCGGCTACGTGCTCGCGCTCCTTACGGGTCTCGCGATCGTTGCCGCCGTGCCGTGGATTTCCACGGGCTTGCTGTAGTTGCGGCCCGAAACAGTCAAACAAACGCAAAGGAGCAGGTATGGATTTCTCCCTTAGCCCGGCGCTGCAGGAACTGCAGCAGCGCGTGCGCCGATTCATCGCGGACGAGGTCATTCCGCTCGAGAAGGATCCGCGCCAGACCCTGCACGGCCCGAACGAGGACCTGCGCAACGAGCTCGTCGCGAAGGCACGCGCCGCCGGCCTGCTGACGCCGCATGCGTCGCGCGAGATGGGAGGGCTGGGCCTGTCGCATGTCGAGAAGGCGGTCGTGTTCGAGGAGGCCGGCTATTCGACGCTCGGCCCGACGGCGCTGAACATCCACGCGCCCGACGAGGGCAACATCCACCTGATGGAAGTCGTCGCGTCCGAGGCGCAGAAGGACCGCTGGCTGCGTCCGCTGGTACAGGGGAAGACGCGCTCGGCCTTCGCGATGACCGAGCCACCGCCGGGCGCCGGGGCGGACCCGTCGATGCTCGCGACGACCGCCGTGCGCGACGGCGACGAGTACGTCATCAACGGCGTGAAGTGGTTCATCACCGGCGCGGAAGGGGCGTCCTTCGCGATCATCATGGCGAAGATGGAGGACGGCTCGGCGACGATGTTCCTGTCCGACATGGACCGCCCCGGCATCGAGCACGTGCGCACGATGGACGCGCTCGACAGCTGCTTCACCGGCGGCCATGGCGTGCTGCGCTTCAAGAACCTGCGCGTGCCCGCGAGCGACGTGCTGGGCGAGCTGGGCAAGGGCTTCCGCTACGCGCAGGTGCGGCTCGCGCCGGCGCGGCTGACGCACTGCATGCGCTGGCTGGGCCAGGCAAGGCGCGCGCACGACGTCGCGCTCGCGCACGCCCGCAGCCGCCAGGCCTTCGGCCGCACGCTGGGCGAACACGAGGGCGTGAGTTTCATGCTCGCCGACAACGAGATCGACCTGCAGACCGCGCGCCTGCACATCTGGCACACCGCGTGGCTGCTCGACCAGGGCGAGCGCGGCAACTTCGAGTCGAGCCGCGCGAAGGTCGCGTGCTCGGAAGCCGAATGGCGCATCGTCGATCGCAGCGTGCAGATCCTCGGCGGGCAGGGCGTGACGCACGAGACCATCGTCGCGCGCATCTTCTCCGACATGCGGGCCTTCCGCGTCTATGACGGTCCGAGCGAGGTGCACCGCTTCAGCATGGGCAAGAAGATCGTTGCCGGCCGCGCCGATGCGAGCGTGAAACCGCAGGAGCCGCGCTGATGGACAAGGACTATCTCGGCGGGCTGTTCGCGCTCGAGGGCAAGGTGGCGTTGGTCACCGGCGCTTCCAGCGGGCTCGGGCGGCACTTCGCGGCGCTGCTCGCGCGCGCCGGCGCGCAGGTCGTCGTCACCGCACGGCGCGCCGACAAGCTGCAGGAACTCGTCGGCGAAATCGAGGCCGCGGGCGGCCGCGCGCAGGCCGTCGCGATGGACGTGACCGACGCGGCGAGCGTCGGCGCCGCCTTCGACGCGGCGGGGGTCGGGGCCGGCGTGCCCGACATCGTCATCAACAATGCCGGCCAGACGATTACCAAGCCCCTGCTGCAGCAGACCGGGGCCGACTGGGACAACGTCATCGATCCCAATCTCAAGGGCTGCTTCCTCGTCGCGACCGAGGCCGCGCGGCGCATGGTGGGCGCGGGCAAGGGCGGCAGCATCGTCAATATCGCGTCGATCCTCGGCGAACGGGTCGGCGGCGGCGTCGCGCCCTACACGATCTCCAAGGCGGGCGTGCTGCAGGCGACCAAGGCGATGGCGCTGGAACTCGCGCGGCATGGCATCCGCGTCAATGCGCTGATGCCCGGCTACGTGGTCACGGACCTGAACCGCGATTTTCTCACCAGCGAGGCCGGCGACAAGCTTCGCCTGCGTATCCCGAGCCGGCGCTTCTGCGAGCTCGCCGACCTCGACGGACCGCTGTTGCTGCTCGCGTCGGACGCCGGCGCGGCGATGTCGGGGGCCTGCGTCGCGGTCGATCGCGCACATCTGGTAAGCGGACTTTGAGCAGTATTGCCCGGCAACTGACTACCGTCCGGGCTGAACGGCGGTATGTGAGTCCCGCCTGAATAAGGAAACGGAAATGGATCAGACTTCACGCGCGGCAGTCGAGCGCTTCGTCCGCGCCGCGGCGGGGGCCTCTTCGGTCGCGATCACTGAAGCGAAGCTGCTCTCGGGCGGCGCGGTGCAGGAAAACTGGCTCGTTGATCTGGAAATCGGAGGCGGTCCGCGCGCCGGGCGGCTGGAATGCGTGCTGCGCTGCGACTCCCCGACCGCGGGGGTGGCGATCAGCCACGGGCGCTCGCACGAATTCGCGCTGCTGAAGACGGTTTTCGATGCCGGAGTGAGAGTCCCCGAGCCCCTGTGGCTGTGCGAGGACAGGGAAGTGTTCGGGCGCCCCTTCTTCCTGATGCGGCGTATCGGCGGCACGGCGGCCGCGCACGTCCTGGTCAAGGATCGCCGCCTCGGCGGGGACCGGGTACGGCTGGCCGAACAGCTCGGCCGCGAGCTCGCGCGCATCCATTCGGTGCGTCCGCCGCAGCCGACGCTCGATTTTCTGCCGCAATACGACGGCTCGCCCGCGCTGCACCGCGTTGCCCAGCATCGGGCCTTCCTCGATGCCCACCATACGGCTTACCCCGCGCTGGAATGGGGCCTGCGCTGGCTCGAGCGCCACGCGCCGGCGCGCGGGCTCGTCACGCTGTGTCATGGCGACTACCGCACGGGCAACTACATGGTCGACGAACACGGTCTCACCGGCATCCTGGACTGGGAATTCGCCAGCTGGAGCGACCCGCACGAGGATCTTGGCTGGCTGTGCGCCAAATGCTGGCGCTTCGGCAATGCCGCGGAGGAAGCCGGGGGCGTCGGCGCCCGTGAAGACTTTTATCGCGGCTACGAAATCGAGTCCGGGCGACGCGTCGACCGCGACGCGGTGCGATACTGGGAAGTCATGGCGCATACCGGCTGGGCCGTGATCGCGGTCCAGCAGGCGGAGCGCCATTGCTCCGGCGAGGAGAACTCGCTGATGCTGGCGCTGACCGGCCACATCGTGCCCGAGCTGGAATGGGAAATCCTCAACATGACGGAGAACGACTGATGCGCGAGCAACCGAAGGGCGACGCGCTGCTGGCCTGTGCGCGCCAGCTACTGCGGGACGAAGTGCTGCCGGCGCTGCCCGCCGAGCGCAAGTACGCGCTGCTGATGGCGATGAATGCGATGTCGATCGCCGAGCGCCAGTTGCGCAACGGCGACGCGCCCGAAGCGCAGGAGCTGGCCGAGCTACGCGCGCTGCTCGACGATCCGAAGGCGGGGCCGGGCGAAGGCAACCGGCGGCTCGCGCGGCGGCTGCGCGCGGGCGCGGGCGACCCGGGCACGCCGCAGCGCGCCGCACTGTTCGCCCATCTGCGGGCGGCAGGCCGCAGGCGGCTGGCGGAAAGCAACCCCAAGGTGCTGCCGGTGGAGCCGCGATGAGCGCGCTGGTCCTGATGCGGCACGGCCAGGCGGCGTTCGGTGCGTCGCGCTACGACGTGCTGTCCGAGGTCGGTGTGGCACAGGCGCAGGCCACCGGCGCCTGGCTGCGTGATCGCGGCGACACGCCGACGGTCGTCTGGCACGGGCCGCGGCAACGCCATGCGGAGACCGCGGCGCAGGTGCTCGCCAAGGCGGGGGACTGGCCCGGCGCGCAGCTCGTGCCGGGCCTGGACGAATTTGCCGAAGGCGAGGAAGTGCTCGTTGCGGCCTCGACGCTGTATGGCCGCCCGTTGAGCGGGCCCGAGGCCCCCGCCCGCCGCGAGCAGTTGCGCTGCTACGAGGGGGCGTACGAGGCGTGGTCCCGGGGCGAGCTCGGTATCCCCGGGCGGGCCTCGTACCGCGACTTCCGTCTGGCCGTGCGCCAATGGATGCGCGACGTCGTCGCGGCGCCCGGCGCCCCCTCGGGGCAGCGGATCCTGGCGGTGACTTCAGGGGGCGTCATCGCCGCGGCCGTCTGCGACTTGCTCGGCGTTTCCGACGAGCAGTGGTGCGCGCTCGTCCGCGTGATCCACAACGCGTCGATCACCGAGATCGTGTTTTCGCAAGGGCGTGCCAGCCTGCGCTCCTTCAACAGCGCCGCCCATCTTGCGCGCGAGCTGACGTCACCCATCTGACGCAGCGCTCGACGGTTCCGGCTGCAGGGGCGAAAAAGGGGCAGGCCGTCAATGTGACCTGCCCCCGCGCGGCCGGATGGACAATCAGATCGTGATTTCCTCGACTTCAACTGCGGGGCCGTTTTCCTGGAGCCGCTGGATCATGAAGTCGGCCGCCTGCGAGATGTGCTGCCGTCCGAGTTCTTCCGCCTTCTGCGCATCGCCGGCCGCGATCGCCTCCAGCATCGCCTCGTGCTGGCCCCAGACGTTGCGCGGCTGCTCCTCGTTGACCAGGACGCCGCCCATGACACGTTGGGTGTTTGTCCAGTGCGCCTCCATCGCGGGCGCAATGAACGGGTTCTCGGACAACAGGTAGATGAAGTGATGGAAGGCCATGTCGGCCGAGATCATCGCGTTGTACGCGCCCGCCGCGACGGCCTTGCGTCCGGCGCGGATCAGCGCGGGACCCTTGGTCTTTGCCTGCTTGGCGTTGAGCTCCGCGGCCCGGCGGCACGCGAGGCCCTCGATGACGGCACGCATGTCGTACATGTTGCGCACGTACTTGACGTCGAGCGGCGCCACGAGAAGGCCGCGCCCCGGGGCGTCGCGCAGCACGCCCTGGTTGCGGAGCAAGGCGAGTGCCTGCTGGACGGGCTGGCGCGACACGCCCAGTTCCTTGGCGATCTGCTCCTGGATGATCCGCGATCCGGGGCGCAGCTTGCCGCCCGAGATTTCCTCGAGAATCGCCCTGTGGACCTGCTCGACGAGTTTGGGTTGGGTTTCAAGGATTTTCATGGAGCATTACTCTATCGCGTCAAAGGGAGATCCAGCTAGACCCCGGTGGCATCAGCCCTATTCCGGGCGGCTGCCGTCGCGCCAGCGGCGTTCGGCCTCGTCCCAGGCGGCGAGCGGCTGCAGGTCGGGGACCCACGCGAGGCCGGACTTGGCGTCCGAGGACGCCGCCTCCGGTGTCACGAGAACGTCGAGCAGCGCTGGCCGGTTGGCCAGCGCCCGTTCGATGGCTGCAGGCAGATCTTCCGCCTTTTCGACCCGCTCTGCGTGCATTCCGAATGCACGCGCCATCGCAGCATGGTCCGAGAACTGCAGCCGGGTTCCGCACACCTTGCCGTGCGTTTCCTGCTGGTCGCGCACCTCGATGGCCCACGCCCCGTTGTTGGCTACGACAACCAGGACCGGCGCTTTGTGCCGCACGGCCGAGTCGAGCTCCATCGCGTTGAAGCCGAAGGCGCCGTCGCCGGTGGCGACCACGACGGTCTGGTCCGGGCGGGCGAGGCTCGCCGCGACGCCGAAGGGGGTGCCGACGCCGATGCAGCCGAGCGAACCGGGATCGAGGTAGGTCGTCGCGGGCAGGCCGACGCGCGCGAAGCTGAGGAAATCGCCACCGTCGGCGACGACGACGGCGTCGTCGGGCAACGCGTCGCGCAGCGCGGCGACGAGACGGTTCGGATGCATCAGGCCGTCGCTGCCCGGCGCCGCAGTGCGCATCGAATGCGCGAGCTTGTCGGCCCGCTCGCAGTGCTTCGCGCGCAGCGAGCGGATCCAGTCGAGATCGGTCGCGGGTGCGCGGTCCCCGGCGGCTTCCAGGATCGCTTCGAGCGCGAGCGCCGGGGTCGCCATCAGCTCCACCGCGCCGCGGCGGTTGTCGCGCAGCTCGGCCGCGCAATCGGCGATGCGCAGGAAGCGGGCGTCGCCGAACACTGCAGGAGAACCGTAGGCGAGCTGAAAGTCCAGGCGTCGGCCGACGGTGATCACGAGGTCGGCCTGCCCCATCACCGAGCCGCGCATCGCGGCGACCACCGACGGATGCTCTTCGGGCACGAGGCCGCGGCTTTCGCCCGTATCGAGATAGGCCGCGTTCAAGCGGCTCAGGAGCCGGCACAGGGTCGGGCCGGCGCCCTGCGCCCCTCGCCCGGAGATCACGAGCGGGCGCCTGGCGGACCATAGCAGCTCGACCGCGGCCTCTACCGCGGCGCGATCCGGGGACAAGGTCGGCGCGGCCTTCGGTGCGAAATGTTCCGGCAGTTGCACCGCCTGCGGAATCTCGCCGCGCAGCGTGTCGACGGGGAAGTCGAGATACACCGGGCCCGGCTCGCCGCCTTGCCCCATCGCGCGCGACACCGCCTCGTCGAGCTCCTGCAGCACGAGTTCGGGTTGGCGCACCGTGCGCGCGTAGCGGGTGATCGAGCGCACGAGGTCGGTGTGCACGACGTCCTGCAGCGCGCCGCGGTTCTCCTGCGGGCGCGGCGGCAGTCCCGACAGCACCAGCACCGGCACACGGGCGACGTGCGCATTGGCGATGCCGGTCATCGCGTTGGTGACGCCGGGGCCGGCGGTGACCATCGCGACGCCGAAGCCGCCGTTGAGCTGGGCTTCGGCGTGGGCCATGTACACCGCCGCGCGTTCGTCGCGCACGTCCACGATCCGGATGCCTTCGGCGTCGAGACGCATCCAGATCGGCATGATGTGCCCGCCGCACAGGCTGTAGACGCGCTTGACGCCGCGCGCCTTGAGAAAGCGTGCGATGACCGCCGCCGACGACTGTTCCGAAATTGCCATGCTGCTCACGGTGTCTCCTCCTGTTGTTCGTGCCTGCGCCGCCCGGGGATTCGGGGGATCGGGTCCGGGGTGTCGCGAGGCAGTGTTGCAAATGGCCTCGTTTCGCTTAGAATCCTATCGCATTCTGAATTCAGAAGTCCATAAATTCTTCGGTGTTCAGAACTCAGAGAGCCCGACGACACCCCAAGGAGACAACCCCATGAGCCATCTGCTGACCATTTCCGATGCCGTTGCCACCCACGCCAGATTGACGCCGCAGAAACTCGGCACGCGCGACTCGCGGCGATCGCTGACCTACGCGCAATGGGACGAACGCGCGAACCGGCTCGGTTCGGGGATGCTCGGCCTGGGCCTGAAAAGGGGCGACCGCGTGGCGGTGCTCGCCTACAACTGCGTCGAGTGGATGGAGATTTACGTGGCGCTCGCGCGCGCCGGCCTCGTCGCGGTGCCGCTCAACTTCCGGCTCACTGCGCCGGAGATCGCCTACATCCTCGGCAATTGCGAAGCCGGTGCGCTCATCGCAGGCACGGAGTTCGTCGACACGGTGGATACGATCGGCAGCGAACTCGGGGCGGTGCAGGGGCGCTGCGTCGTCCTCGGCGATCAGGCCGGTTCCGGCTGGGTCGCATACGAGGACCTCATCGCGGGAGCGAGCGCGGATGCCGGTTTCCCACGCGTCAATGCGGACGAGACCTGCGCGCTGCTGTATACCTCGGGCACCACGGGGCGCCCGAAAGGGGCGATCCGCGGCCACGCCGGCAGCACGCTGATCGCGCTGGCGACGGCGCTGGAGATGGGCTTCACGCGCGACGACACGGCGCTGCTGGTGATGCCGATGTGCCACGCCAATTCCCTCTACTTCGGCACCACCTTCATCCACATGGGGGCAACCTGCATCATCGACGACCGGCGCAGCTTCGATCCGGAGGGGTTCATCGCGACGCTCGCGCAGGACCGGGTCACCTTCACGTCGCTGGTGCCGACGCACTACATCATGATCCTGGCGCTGCCCGACGCGGTGAAGCAGCGCTACGACATGGGCAGCGTGGGGAAGCTGATGATCTCGTCGGCGCCCGCGCGCAAGGACACCAAGCTCGCGATCGTCGAATACTTCCGCAACGGCAGGCTGTACGAACTGTACGGCTCGACCGAGGCGGGCTGGGTCACGCTGCTGCGCCCGGACGAGCAGATCGTCAAGCTCGGCTCGGTCGGACGCGAGTGGGCCGGCAGCGGGGCGATCCGCCTGCTCGACGAGAACGGCCAGGAGGTGGCGGACGGCGAAGTGGGCGAACTCTTCTCGCGCACCTCCTACGTGTTCGACGGCTACTGGAAGAACCCCGAGAAGACCGCCGAAGCCTTCCGCGGCGAGTGGTGCTCGGTGGGCGACATGGCGCGCCGCGACGCCGACGGCTACATCTGGCTCGTCGATCGCAAGAGCAACATGATCATCAGCGGGGGCGAGAACATCTACCCGTCCGAAGTCGAAGGCGTGCTCGGCGGCCATCCCAAGATCAAGGACGTGGCGGTGATCGGTATCCCGCACGACAAGTGGGGCGAGACGGTGCAGGCCGTGATCGTGCTGCACGACGGCCAGAGCGCCGGCGCCGAGGAAATGCAGGCGTGGTGCCGGCAGCGTCTCGCGGCGTTCAAGTGTCCGCGTTCGGTGGTCTTCATCGCCGATTCGGAGATGCCGCGCACGGCGACCGGAAAGATCCTGCACCGCGTGCTGCGCCAGCGGCTTGCCCCTCCCGAGTCTGTCAACGCATGAGAGAGGCTTTCGCATGCAACAGATCCTGCTGGTGACCTTTCCCTTTTTCGCGCTGGTGCTGTGCGGCTATCTCGCCGCGCGGTACCGGATGCTGCCGCTGGAAGCCATCCCGGGGCTGAACACCTTCGTGCTGTTCTTCGCGCTGCCGTGCATGCTTTTCCGCTTCAGTGCGGGGACGCCGATCGCCAGGCTCCTCGACCTCGGCGCCTTCGCGATCTACGTGCTGTGTGCGCTGGCGATGGTGGCGCTGACCGTGGTGACGACGCGCAAGGGGGCCATCGGCTGGAACGACGCCTCGTTCGGCGCGCTGGTGGCGGCCTTCCCCAACTCCGGTTTCATGGGCATGCCGCTGCTCGTGTCGCTGCTGGGCGCGCGCGCGGCCGGTCCCGTGATGGTGCCCCTCACGGTGGACATGGTGATCACCTCGTCGCTATGCATTGCGCTCTCGCGCCTGAGCACGGCGGAGGCGGGCGGCGCGCGGCAGGCGGCGATGAAGGCGCTCACGAGCGTGCTGGTGAATCCCCTGCCGTGGGCGATCATGCTCGGCGGCCTGTCTTCGGTCACCGGGTTCACGCCGTATCAGCCCCTGATGCGCGTCATCGAGATGCTTGCCGATGCCGGTTCGCCGACGGCCCTGTTCACGATCGGCGCAGTGCTCGCGCGCTCCCGCTTCGCGGCAACGGCGCAGCCGGCCGGGAGCGGCCGGGCCGGCGACGTGCCGCAAGTGGTGTTCTTCAAGCTGATCGTCCATCCCGCCCTGGTGCTCGGTGTCGGGACGCTCGCCATCGCGGTCGGATTGCCGCTCGATCCATTCGCGCTGACCGTGCTCGTGCTGGTGGCCGCCTTGCCGAGCGCGAGCAACGTCCCGATGCTCACCGAGCGTTTCGGCGCCGATACCGAGCGTGTGGCCCGTGTCGTCCTCGTCACCACGGCCTGCGCCTTCCTCACCTTCTCGGCCGCGGTTGCAATGCTGGCGGGGCAAAGCGGTGCATAGCGCCGCTGCCCGCCCTGGCGGGTTGCGCGTGCCGCTCGGCACCGAATAACTGCGGCCTGCATATGGGAATTCTGAATTCAAAAAATCTGCGAAAATCTATTGCACTCTGAATTCAGAGTTTGTACAGTGTGGAACATACGTAGGGACCACAAGAATTCCCGCCGCCAAGTGCCGGGCAGGGAATCGAAACAGGATGGAGACGATTCAAATGGAACAGAGAGAAACGTGCGCCCGCACCGCGCAAGCGCCCATCGACGCGAGCCGGCGCAAGATCTTCAGGATCGCGGCGCTCGGCCTGGCGGCCGGAGTCGGGTTGCACGGGCGTTCCGCCCTCGCCATCGAAGCGGTGCCCGAAGCGCTCAGGCCCGTGGTCGGCGACCGCCTCGTCGAGGAGGATGCGGAGGGCGAACCCGTCCCGCTCAAGCTTGCCGACCTGCGCGTTGGCAAGCCGCTCCTGGCTTTCCCCTTCGATACCGCCTCGAAGAAAATCCGCTCCGAGACGCGCATGAACAAGGTCGTGCTGCTGCGCCTTCCCGAAGCCGAACTCGATGCCGAGACCAAGGCCGTGTCCGCGGGCGGCGTGCTCGCGTTCTCCGGGGTCTGCACACACATGGGGTGCGACATCAAGACCTGGATGGTGAGTGAAAAGGTCTTCGCGTGCTTCTGCCACGGCTCCAAGTTCCGTCCGCTCGATCACGGATCGGTGGCCGGAGGCCCGGCGCCGCGTCCGCTCCCCGTGCTCCCCATCAAGCTCGAAGGCGACCAGCTGGTCATCGCCGGCCCGTTCACCGCGCCCCCCGGATTCACGCCGCAGGCGTGACACGCATCCCCGTTTTGCCACTGTCCGCGGCGCCCACCCTGCCGCGGCTTCCAACACAAGAGAGAGGAGACAAGAAGATGAAGGGTCTGATGAAGGGCATCGCCGTTTGTGCCGTCGCAGTGCTGCCGGCGGCCGTGTCCGCCGCGCTCGGCGACTATGCGCCCGTGACCGACGCGCGGCTCAAGAACCCTGAAGCGGCGAACTGGCTGCAGTATCGCGGCAACTACTCGGGTTGGGGCTACAGCCCGCTGTCGCAGATCACCGACCAGAACGTCGGCAAGCTGCAGCTCGCCTGGGCCTTCGCAACCGGCCAGAAGGAAGGTCACCAGTCGCCGCCGATCGTGAACAACGGCTACATGTTCGTCACGACGCCGGGTGCGCAGGTCATCGCGCTCGAGGCCAAGACCGGCAAGGAGCTGTGGCGCTACAAGAAGGAGCTGCCCGGCGAGATGCTGCAGCTGCATCCGACCAATCGCGGCGTCGCCCTCTATGGCGACAAGGTGTACGTGGCGACCATCGATGCCCACCTCGTCGCGCTGGATGCCAAGACCGGCAAGGAAGTGTGGATCAAGCAGGTCGGTGACTGGAAGGCCCTGCAGTACATCACGCTCGCGCCGCTCGCGGCCAAGGGCAAGATCATGGTCGGCTCCTCCGGCGGCGAGACCGGCGTGCGCGGGTTCGTCGCGGCCTTCGACGCCGAAACCGGCAACGAGGCGTGGCGCACCTACACGACGGCAGCCCCCGGCGAGCCGGGCGGCGACACCTGGCCGGGCGAGACCTACAAGAACGGCGGCGGCAGCATCTGGATCACCGGCAGCTACGATCCGGACACCAACCTCGCCTACTGGGGCACCGGCAACCCGGCGCCGTGGCCGACCGAAGGGCGCAAGGGCGACAACCTGTACACCGGCGCGACGATCGCGCTCGACGTGGATACCGGTGCGCTGAAGACCTACTTCCAGTACAACCCGAACGACGCGTGGGACTGGGACGAAGTGTCGGCGCCGCTGCTGATCGACACCGAAGTCAAGGGCAAGAAGGTGAAGGCTGCCGTGCATGCGGGGCGCAACGGCTACCTGTGGGTGCTGGACCGCACTGGCCAGAAGCTGAACTTCGTCGACGCCTATCCCTTCGTCAACAACAACACGATCAAGTCCATCGATCCCAAGACCGGCCGCCCGACCTTCGCCGATGAGCACCGCCCCGGCCTGGGCAAGGGCGACGTGCATTTCTGCCCGTCCCTGTGGGGCGGCAAGGACTGGTTCCCGGAGGCGTACAACCCGAAGACGGGCCTGCTGTACGTGCCGGCCAACAACAACCTGTGCGCCGAGCTGCCCGAGCCCGAGCCGACCAAGTACAAGAAGGGCGACCTGTACATCGGCTATCCGATCGAGGCGATCCTGACCGGCCTGCGCTGGGCCAAGGGCGCGAAGGATGCGCCGAAGACGATGGGCGAGGTGCAGGCCTGGGACCTGAAGACCGGCAAGCAGGTGTGGACGCACAAGTACCCGACCTTCAACTGGGGCCCGCTGCTCACGACCGGCGGCAACCTCGTGTTCGGCGGCGGCACCAATGACCGCATGTTCCGCGCCTTCAACGCATCAACCGGCAAGGTGCTGTGGGAGACGGCGACGCCCTCGGGCGTGACCGGTGTGCCGACCTCCTTCGAGGTCGACGGCGAGCAGTACATCGCCGTCCAGTCCGGTTGGGGCGTGGATGCGCAGCGCATGCAGGGCGGCGTCGACCGGCTGCTGGGCTATCAGACCGTGGTGCCGCAGGGTGGCACCGTGATGGTCTACAAGCTCACGAAGTGATCCCGGACGGGCCGTTCCCGCGGCTCGGTTTTTTTGTCCCGGTTCGATGAATTTCCGAATTCGAACCGTGGGGCCGCGGCAGTCGCGGCGGAGCAAATGAGGACAGGCAAATGAACAAGTCGTACCGCAACTTCATCGGCAACCAGTTCGTGGATTCGGAAGGGGGCGCCACCCTCGAGGTGCGCAACCCGGCGAACAACGAGCTCCTCGGCGTCGTGCCCGCTTCCACCCCGGCGGACGTCGACCGTGCCGTCGAAGCCGCCCGTCGCGCCCAGCCGGCGTGGGAAAGGCTGCCGGCGATCGAGCGCGCCAACCACCTGCGGCGGATCGCGAACAAGATCCGCGACAACAAGGAGCGCCTGGCGCGCACGATCACGCTGGAGCAGGGCAAGATCCTCGACCTCGCGCGTGTGGAAGTCGACTTTACGGCCAACTACATGGACTACATGGCCGAATGGGCGCGCCGCATTGAAGGCGAGATCATCCCCAGCGACCGTCCCGGCGAGACCATCTTCCTGCATCGCAAGCCGATCGGCGTCACGGCGGGCGTGCTGCCGTGGAACTTCCCGTTCTTCCTGATCGCCCGCAAGATGGCGCCGGCGCTCGTCACCGGCAACACCATCGTCATCAAGTCGAGCGAGGAGACGCCGCTCAACGCGGTCGAGTTCGCCGAGATCGTCGCCGAGTGCGGCCTGCCGACGGGCGTATTCAACCTCGTCAGTGGCGCCGGTGCCACGGGCGCGGCGCTGTGCGCGCACAAGGACGTCGGCCTCATCAGCTTCACCGGCAGCGTCGACACCGGCATCCGCATCATGGAGACCGCCTCGCGCAACCTGACGCGCGTGAACCTGGAACTGGGCGGCAAGGCGCCGGCCATCGTGCTCGACGACGCCGACCTCGAACTCACCGCGCGCGCCCTGCATGCCTCGCGCGTGCTCAACACGGGGCAGGTGTGCAACGCCGCCGAGCGCGTGTATGTGCAGCGCGGGGTCGCGTCGGCGCTGGCGGAGAAGGTCACCGCGCTGATGGCCGAAACGCGTTACGGCAACCCGATCGCGGAGCAGGGCCTGCACATGGGCCCGCTGGTGAACCGGATGGGCCTCGACAAGGTCGCCGCGCTGGTCGACAGCGCGCGCCGCCAGGGTGCGGAAGTGCTCACCGGCGGCAAGGTCGCGAGCCGCGAAGGCTTCCACTTCGAGCCGACCGTGCTGATGGGCTGCCGCGCCGACATGGACGTGATGCGGAAGGAAATCTTCGGCCCGGTGCTGCCGCTGCAGATCGTCGAAGATCTCGACGAAGCCCTCGCGCTCGCCAATGACTCCGAGTACGGCCTGACCTCGTCGATCTTCACGCGCGACCTCAACGCGGCGATGAAGGCCACGCGTGAGCTGCGTTTTGGCGAAACCTACATCAACCGCGAGCACTTCGAGGCGATGCAGGGCTTCCATGCCGGCCGGCGCAAGTCCGGCATCGGCGGGGCCGACGGCAAGCACGGCCTGTACGAGTACACCGAGACGCACGTGGTCTATCTCCAGACCACCTGATTACCGCATTCGTTTGAAGGGAGAAGGTCTGGGATCGCCTCGCGCGGTCCCGGCGGGACGACTCACGCCCGCGCAATCGAAGAAAAGCGGCGCCTGCGGGCGCCATCCATCAGAAGAAGCAGGAGACCGAAAGTGAAAGACCGGAAGAGCGTCAACAAGTCGTGTGTCAGGAAGGTGGTCCAGGGGGCCGTCGTCGCGGCCTTGTGTGCGGGAGCGACTGTCGCGAATGCGCAGATCACCCGCGGCTTCATCGCGCCGCATGAATACTCGCTTCCCGACCCCAACGGCATGGCACCGTGGAACGTGTTCGTGGAATATGCCACCCTGCAGAAGACCAACGACAACTGGAACGCCAAGGGCGACAAGAAGAAGTCGGACGACGTCGAGCAGTTCGTCGGACTCTCCAAGTATGTTCACTTCTGGAGCCTGACGCCGACGGTAGGCATGGGGTGGGAACTCATCGTTCCCGAGGTCAGCGTCCGCAACAGGACCGCGGACGCTTCGGTGAGCGGGATCGGGGACCCGATCACCGGTCCCGCGCTGTGGATCAAACCCAACGCGAACTGGACGCTCGGCCTCGACTTCTTCGTCCAGTTGCCGGTCGGCGACCAGAGTCTCCGCACGACGCGCTGGAATACGATCGGCTCGGTGTTCTGGGACGCGCAGTACGACAAGTTCAACTACACGGGAAACCTCGGCTACCAGTTCCCCGGGCCGACGGACAAGGCGACAACAGCGCGGCCCGCGCAGAACTGGTATTTCAACAACCGCTTCGGATATCGTGTTTCCGAACTGGTCGAGCCGTATGTCGGGGTCGACTACGAGTGGCAGGACAGCAAATCGGGCAATCCGCGCAACCACGAGCTGGGCGGAGCGGCCGGGGTGATGTTCCACATGATGAAGACCTCGACGCTGGCTGTTCATTACCAGTGGGGCATCGAGGGCGAAAACCGGCCCAGGTCCAACAACCTGAACCTGCGCTGGGTGTACGTCTTCTAAGGTGCGACGGGGGCCCGCAAGGGCTCCCGCGCCGGCGGGGGCTTGTTCGCAGGCCCCGCCGCATTGCCGTTTCGCGCAGTTCCAGACTGTTCCGATCGATCCTTCCATCCGATCTTCGTCATGCCAAACACGTTTCCGACAACCGAAAGTGTGATCCGCATCCATGCGCCAGGCGGGGCGGAGGCGCTGCAACTCGATGAAATTGAGGTCGGATGGCCGGGGCCCGGCGAGATCCGTATCCGGCACCGTGCATGCGGCCTCAATTTCATCGATGTGTATTACCGGAGCGGACTCTATCCCCTGGACATGCCTGCCGGGATCGGCATGGAAGGTGCCGGCATCGTGGAGGCCGTGGGGGAGGGGGTGACCCACCTTCAGCCCGGCGATCGCGCGGCCTACGCCTGTCAGCCGCCCGGTGCGTACTGCACGGCCCGCGTGATGCCGGCGAAGAACGTCGTGCGGCTGCCCGACGGGATCGACTTCGAGACCGGCGCGGCGATGATGCTCAAGGGCCTCACCGTGCAATATCTGCTGCGCAAGACGCAGCCGCAGGGCGGGCTGCAGCCGGGCGACTTCGTGCTCTTCCACGCCGCGGCGGGCGGGGTCGGACTGATCGCCTGCCAGTGGGCGCGCGCGATGGGCCTGCAACTCATCGGTACCGCGGGGGCGCCGGAAAAATGCGAACTCGCGCTGCGCCACGGTGCGGCCCACGCCATCGATTACCGCCGCGAGGACTTCGTCGCACGCGTCGCCGAGATCACCGGGGGGCGCGGCGTGAAGGTCGTGTACGACTCGGTCGGCCAGGACACTTTCGCCGGCTCGCTGCAGTGCCTGCGCCCCTTCGGGCTGCTCGCGGTGTTCGGTTCGTCGTCCGGGCCCGTGCCGTCCTTCGGTCTGCAACTGCTCGCCGCGAAGTCGCTCTACGTCAGCCGCCCGACTCTCTTCACGCATCTCGCGACTCGCGAGGCCACGCAGGAAATGGCCGACGACCTGTTCGGCATGGTCGCGCGCGGCGACGTCAGGATTCCGGTCGAGCGCCGCTACGCGCTCACCGAAGCGGTGCAGGCCCACCGGGACCTGGAGGCGCGCCGCACGACAGGTTGCAGCGTGCTGCTGCCGTAGCGGCCACCGGATCACGAGGAAATTGCACATGGCAGCCACGCTCGAAGGTCTGCGCCTCGTCCTTGCCGACGATCATGCCGTCGTGCGCATGGGATTTCGCATGCTGCTCGAAGGGGCGGGTGCCGAAGTCGTTGCCGAAGCCGCGTCCGGCGAGGCCGCGCTCGCGGCCTTCGCCAGGCACCGTCCGGACGTGCTGGTCATGGACGTGACGATGCCGGGCCTCGGCGGCCTGGGCGCACTGGAGCGCCTGCTGGCGCATCACGAGGAGGCCCGCGTGCTGATGCTGTCCGCGCACGACGACACGCAGGTGCCGGCGCGTGCGCTGAAGGCAGGGGCGGCCGGCTACCTCTCCAAGCGTGCCCAGCCGGCCGAGCTGGTGCGCGCAGTGGCCCAGGTGGCGCGCGGGCGGCGCTACGTCGATCCGGACATCGCCGCGCAACTGGCGCTCGCCCGGTTCGGCGACGCTGCCGACCCCGTCGCCGCCCTCACCGACAAGGAGTTCGCGGTGTTCCTGCAACTCGCGAAGGGCCGCGACGTCCGCCAGGTCGCGGACTCGCATGGCGTCAGCGCGAGCACCGTGGGCACGCATCTCTACCACATCAAGCAGAAGCTGCAGGCGGGGAATGCGGCGCAGCTCGCGCTGATCGCCGTGCGTGCGGGACTCATCGAGGCCTAGGAGTCTGCGCGGCAGAAGCCAAGCGTCGGTGAGGTAAGCCCTCCCTGGCGTGTCGGGGCCGGTAGACTGTCGAGATGACGAGCTATCTGCCCTATTGCCCGCAGCAGCAGATGCTGCTGCCCCAGGCGCTGCAGGAGTGGCTACCCGAAGGCCACCTGGCGTACTTCATTAGCGACGCGGTCGACGGATTGGACCTGAGCGCGTTCCACACCCGGTATGCCGGGGGCGGACCGCGCAACCAGCCGTTTCATCCGGCCATGATGGTCAAGGTGCTGCTGTATGCGTACGCCACGGGCGTGTTCAGCTCGCGCAAGATCGCGCGCAAGCTGCACGAGGATGTGGCGTTCCGGGTGCTGGCGGCAGGCAACTTCCCGGCCCACCGCACGCTCAGCGACTTTCGCGCTGTCCACTTGAAGGAGCTGAGCGAGTTGTTCGTGCAGGTGGTGCGACTGGCTCGCGAGATGGGGCTGGTGAAGCTCGGGACGGTGGCCATCGACGGCACCAAGGTCAAGGCGAACGCCAGCCGCCACAAGGCGATGAGTTACGGCCACATGGTGAAGGCGGAGGCCGAATTGAAACGGCAGATCGAGGCGCTGCTCAATCGGGCCAAGGCCGCCGACGACGCCGAGAGGAACGAGCCCGAGCTGGATGTGCCGGCCGAGATCGCGCGGCGCGAGGCGCGGCTGACGGCGATTGCCGAAGCCCGGGCGCGGCTCGAGCAGCGCCAGCGCGAGGCCGATCAGGCGCGCGGGCGCAGCGACGATGACGACCGCCGTCCGCGCGGCGGTGACGGCAAACCGAAGGGTGGGCGCTACAAGCGCGACTTCGGGGTGCCCGAGGACAAGGCACAGGAGAACTTCACGGATCCAGACAGCCGCACCATGAAGCGCGCCGGCGGCGGGTTCGATCCGGGCTACAACGCCCAGACGGCGGTCGACGAGACCGCCCACATCATCGTGGCGGCCGAACTGAGCAACAACGCCAGCGACGCCGGGCTACTGCCGGGGATGTTGCAGGTCGTGCGCGACACCCTCGCGCAGCGCCCGCGCCAGGCGCTGGCCGACACCGGCTACCGCTCGGAGCAGACGTTCCGGGAGCTCGACGGCTGCGGGACCGAACTGGTGGTGGCGCTGGGCCGGGAAGGCAAGCGCCGACTCGGTTTCGACCGTGAACGCAGTCCGCACACCGCGCAGATGGCCGACAAGCTCGATAGCGAGGCGGGCAAGACGGCTTACCGAAAACGGAAATGGATCGCCGAACCGCCCAACGGCTGGATCAAGAACGTATTGGGATTCCGGCAGTTCAGCCTGCGGGGCCTGGAGCGCGTCAAAGCGGAGTGGAAGCTCGTCTGTATGGCCCTGAACCTGCGCAGGATGAGCACACTGAGGACGGCATAACGGGAAAAAGGGGCGCAAATCTGTCCCCGTTCCCGTCCGGCACGGGCGCAGCACCGTCGCGAAGCAATTCAACCACGGCCGCAGTCTCTTCCCGCACCTCTCGCTTCGCCGATCCTTCTGCTAAAACCCCACTCTCTGGAGTTCTGCCGCGCAGACTCCTAGCCGCGATGCCGGACGCAGCCGCCCCGTCGGTCGGCCCCCGCGGGCCGGGCCGGATACGGTGCTTTCCGCGATGGAGGTGTTCTATAACGGTTTCAGGGATCACGAATCCCGGCCGACCCCGCTGCTCACGGCGGGAGCGGGCGGGCTTGCCAGGGGGAGGAGCGGCCGCGGCTTCCCGCGTGACGCATGACCGACGGTTTTCATGCAGAAAGGTGCCTTGCCGTCACGCTCGAATGGTGGACTCCTACTCTCCCCTGCCTTCTTGCTGGCACCTTTCTCCTTTTTATTCTCAAGCAGTGGATGGCGCCGTTGCATGACTCGTTGAGCGAGACCGCGAGGGTACGTTTCGATAATGAGGTGACAAAAATGAAGAAAATCCCGGCTTTTTCCCCAATTCTTTCCGTCCGTGACCCGGGCGTCCGTCAAGGTCTGAAGACGATCTTCAGGTCGGTGGGCGCTGTGCTCCTGCTGAGTGTCGCCGTCAGCGGCGGACACGACGCGCAAGCGCAGGAGATGACGATCACCGATAGTTCGTTCAAGTGCCTGAACGACATGGTCAAGGTGCGTCATTTCTACGTGGACAACCTCCTGGGCAACCGCAAGGCCACGATCGCGGTTGCCGAGAAGGGAACCGGAACGTATCCCCCGGGTTCCGTGGTGCAGCTGGTGCCCGGCGAGGTCATGGTGAAGCACCCGGAAGGGTTCAACTCCGCGACCCGGGACTGGGAATTCTTCGAACTGGATGTCTCCAAGGAGGGAACCAGGATTCGCAAGCGCGGCTTTGCAGAAGTGGTCAACCGCTTCGGCGGAAACTGCTTTGCCTGCCACGTGAAGGCGAAACCCGAGTTCGACATGGTCTGCGAGATCGACCACGGCTGCGACCCCATCCCCATCACTCGCCGGATGCTGGCCGCACTGCAAAAGACCGACCCCCGGTGTGCGGCGCCGGCTGCCCTGACCGAGGATGATCAGCACGCGCTGAAGGAACTGGACGAGGTGATGAAGACGATGAGGGCCCCGGCGGCGCCGAAGTGAGTATCGGCGATGGGCGGAACACCTCGGGCGAGGCATCGTTCGAGGTGACCGCGGGGGCGCGCATGCCGAAGAAACAACCGTGAAGCAGCCCCGGTAGTGCGTTGCATACGCTCGCGCGGCACGGACGTCCCGTGCGGGCGGAGCCGCCCGCACGGCCACCCCCTCGACAGCGCATCAGGCCCCTCTCGCCCCTCCCGCGAGCGGCATGCTTCGCCTGTGCGCCGCGGCGGGAACATTTCTCACATCCTCGCACTTGAAATCCCGAAAGTGCGTCCCTATTATTAGCACTCGTTGGCAATGAGTGCTAACGGCCCGGATTTGTCCCGCGGCCACAGCGAATTTTCCAGGCGGACCCTGTCCGTTCTCGACGCAATAGAAAGGAGTGAGTCAATGAAAATCCGTCCCTTGCATGATCGCGTGATCGTCAAGCGCCTCGAAGCCGAACGCAAGACCGCCAGCGGCATCGTCATCCCCGACTCGGCCGGCGAGAAGCCCGACCAGGGCGAAGTGCTGGCCGTGGGCAACGGCAAGATCCTCGACGACGGCAAGGTCCGCCCGATGGCCGTCAAGGTCGGCGACAAGGTCCTGTTCGGCAAGTACGCCGGCCAGACCGTCAAGGTCGAAGGCGACGAACTGCTCGTCATGCGCGAAGAAGACATCATGGGCGTGGTCGAGGCCTGAGCCTCCCTCGTTTCCCCACTCGAATCCTAGGAGCAATCAACAATGGCAGCTAAAGAAGTCAAGTTCGGTGATTCCGCCCGTGCCCGCATGGTCGAAGGCGTCAACATCCTGGCCGACGCGGTCAAGGTGACCCTGGGCCCGAAGGGCCGCAACGTCGTGCTCGAGCGCTCGTTCGGCGCCCCGACGGTGACCAAGGACGGCGTCTCGGTCGCCAAGGAAATCGAACTGAAGGACAAGTTCGCCAACATGGGCGCACAGATGGTCAAGGAAGTCGCTTCCAAGACCTCCGACATCGCCGGTGACGGCACCACCACCGCCACCGTGCTGGCCCAGTCGATCGTGCGCGAAGGCATGAAGTACGTCGCCGCCGGCATGAACCCGATGGACCTGAAGCGCGGCATCGACAAGGCCGTCGTCGCCACCATCGAAGAGCTGAAGAAGCTGTCGAAGCCCTGCTCGACCAACAAGGAAATCGCCCAGGTCGGCTCGATCTCGGCGAACTCCGACGCCGACATCGGCGACATCATCGCCCGTGCGATGGACAAGGTCGGCAAGGAAGGCGTCATCACCGTCGAGGACGGCAAGTCGCTGAACAACGAACTCGACGTCGTCGAGGGCATGCAGTTCGACCGCGGCTACCTGTCGCCGTACTTCATCAACAACCCGGACAAGCAGGTCGCGATCCTCGAGAACCCGTTCGTCCTGCTGTTCGACAAGAAGATCTCGAACATCCGTGACCTCCTGCCGGTGCTCGAGCAGGTCGCCAAGGCCGGCCGTCCGCTGCTGATCATCGCCGAAGACGTCGAAGGCGAAGCGCTGGCGACCCTGGTCGTCAACAACATCCGCGGCATCCTCAAGACCTGCGCCGTCAAGGCCCCGGGCTTCGGAGACCGCCGCAAGGCCATGCTCGAAGACATCGCCATCCTCACGGGCGGCCAGGTCATCGCCGAAGAAGTCGGCCTGACCCTCGAGAAGGCCACCCTGGCCGACCTCGGCCAGGCCAAGCGCATCGAGATCGGCAAGGAAAACACCATCCTCATCGACGGCGCCGGCGAAGCCGAGCGCATCGAAGGCCGTGTCAAGCAGATCCGCGTGCAGATCGAGGAAGCCACCTCCGACTATGACCGCGAGAAGCTGCAGGAGCGCGTCGCCAAGCTCGCCGGCGGCGTTGCGGTGATCAAGGTCGGTGCCGCCACCGAAGTCGAGATGAAGGAAAAGAAGGCCCGCGTCGAAGACGCGCTGCACGCCACCCGCGCTGCCGTTGAAGAAGGCATCGTCCCCGGCGGCGGCGTCGCGCTGCTGCGTGCCCGTGCCAATCTGGGCAGCCTCAAGGGCGACAACCACGACCAGGACGCCGGCATCAAGATCGTGCTGCGCGCGATGGAGCAGCCCCTGCGCGAGATCGTCGCCAACGCCGGCGACGAGCCCTCGGTGGTGGTCAACAAGGTCAACGAAGGTTCGGGCAACTTCGGCTACAACGCCGCCACTGGCGAGTACGGCGACATGGTCGAGATGGGCGTGCTGGACCCGACCAAGGTTGAGCGTACCGCGTTGCAGAACGCCGCTTCGGTCGCCGGCCTGATGCTCACCACCGACTGCATGGTCGGCGAGCTGGTCGAAGACAAGCCCGCGATGGGCGGCGGCATGGGTGGCATGGGTGGCATGGGCGGCATGGGTGGCATGGGCGGCATGGATATGGGCATGTGATCCCCGCCTGACCGTCCGGTCATCTTCCGGGCCTTCGGGCCCGGTGCAAAACGGCTCCGCCTCGGCGGGGCCGTTGTGCTTTCCGGCGGGCGACGCGCGCAAGCGGCGCGACGCGCGGCCGCGCTCGAAGCGTGGGATAATCGAAGGGAAGGAAAAAAGGCGGTCGGGAGTTTCCGCACGGTTTCGTCGGAAGCTCCCGGGAGCGGGCGCGCGGGCGGCGCGGCCATTCCTCTGACCGGGTAAAGGAGAACAGCGGGTGTAAATCTAGGCGTGCCCGCTTACATACAACTTACATCCTGATTCCATGCGGATCCTGCTTGCGGAAGATGATACCGTCATTGCCGACGGTCTGTGCCGTGCGCTCAGGCGTGGCGGTTTTGCGGTCGATCACGTGGCTTCGGGCATCGAGGCCGATACCGCGTTGGCATCGCAACCCTACGATCTCGTGATCCTCGACCTGGGCCTGCCGCGGCTCCCTGGCATCGAAGTCCTCAAGCGCCTGAGGGCGCGCAAGTCGACGCTTCCGGTCCTGATCCTGACGGCCCAGGACGGCGTCGAGGATCGCGTGCGCGGCCTGGATGCGGGTGCCGACGACTACCTTTCCAAGCCCTTCGCGCTGCCGGAGCTCGAAGCGCG
This sequence comes from Azoarcus sp. DN11, assembly GCF_003628555.1. Classification (NCBI taxonomy): domain Bacteria; kingdom Pseudomonadati; phylum Pseudomonadota; class Betaproteobacteria; order Rhodocyclales; family Zoogloeaceae; genus Azoarcus; species Azoarcus sp. DN11. The sequence goes on from NZ_CP021731.1 coordinate 1,074,302, forward strand.
CGTGCGTGCGCTCACGCGCCGCGGCACGGGACAGCCGCGCTGCATCGAGGTCGGCAGCCTCTTGTACGACCAGGCCGATCGCGTCGTCAAGATCAACGGCCAGGTGGTCGAGTTCTCCGCGCGCGAGATCGGCCTGCTGGAAGTGTTCATCCTGCGCGTCGGGCGTCTCGTCAGCAAGGACCAGCTCGTCGATCACCTGTGCGGCTGGGGCGAGGAAGTCTCCAGCAACGCCATCGAGGTCTATGTCCACCGCCTGCGCAAGAAGCTCGAAGACAGCGGCGTGCGCATCGTGACGGTGCGCGGCCTGGGGTACTGCCTGGAAACGGTGGATGCTGGCCAGGCGGCGAAAGCCTGACAAGTCCGCCGGGGGCGGGCGGGCGTCGACGCAGCCGAATTCGCTGTTCGGCGAGATCCTCGACTGGATGCTCGCGCCGCTGCTGTTCCTGTGGCCGATCTCCATCATCGCCACGCACAACGTCGCGGACAACATCGCCAACCAGCCCTACGACCGCGCGCTCGCCGACAGCGTGCGGGCGCTGGCGCGCCTGGTGTCGGTGGAGGAGAGCAGGGTCGCGGTGCACTTTCCCGCGCCGCCGCGGGCGCTGTTCCGCGCCGACCAGGACGACGTCGTCTACTACCAGGTGGCGCACGAGAGCGGCGAGCTCGTCACCGGCGACCGCGAAATCGGCTGGACGCCGGCGCCCCCAACCCTCGTCCCCGAAGAGGTGCTCTACCGCGACGACGTCATCCACGGCGAGGAGGTGCGCATTGCCTACCAGTTCCTGCGCCCCTGGCCGGAACCGGCCAGTCCGCTCGTGCTCGTGCAGGTCGCGGAAACGCGCAACAAGCGCAGCGACCTCGCGTCGCGTGTCGTCACCGGCGTGCTGCTGCCGCAGTTCGCGATCATTCCGCTCGCGGTGGTGCTGGTATGGGTGGGACTGTCGCGTGGCATCGCGCCGCTCAAGCGCCTGCAGAGCCTGATCCGCCGGCGCCGCCCGACCGACCTGTCGCCGATCGCCGCCGCGAGCGTGCCCGAGGAAGTGCGCCCGCTGATCGTCGCGTTCAACGACATGATGGCGCGCCTCGAGGAAAACCTGCACGCGCAGCAGCGCTTCATCGCCGACGCCGCGCACCAGATGCGCACGCCGCTCACGGGACTGCGCATGCAGACCGAGCTCGCACTGCAGGAAGCCGATCCCGTCGCGCTGCGCGAATCGCTGTCGCGCATCGCGCTGAGCACGGAGCGCGCGAGCCACCTGATCAACCAGTTGCTCTCGCTTGCCCGGGCCGAGGCAAGCTTCGAGAAGCTCTACACGGTCGAAACGATGGACCTGCGCGCGCACGTGCGTGACGTCGCGCTCGACCTGTTCCCGCGCGCGCAGGCGAAGAACATCGATCTCGGCGTCGAGGGCGGTTCCGACCCGCTGCCGATCGAGGGCAACGCGGTGCTGCTGCGTGAAATGGTCAAGAACCTCATCGACAACGCGATCAAATACACGCCGCCCGGGGGCAGCGTCACGGCGCGCACTCGCTATGCCGGGGCGCCGATCCTGGAAGTCGAGGACACTGGCGCCGGCATTCCCGAAGCCGACCGCGAACGCGTGTTCGAGCGCTTCTACCGCGTGCTGGGCAGCGGCGAGGATGGTTCCGGCCTGGGCTTGCCCATCGTGCGCGAGATCGCCGAGCTGCACCGCGCGACGGTGACGCTGAATCCCAACCCCGGCGGTCGCGGCACCATCGTCCAGGTCGTCTTCCCACGCGGCGCCGTTCCGCCGCCGGTGCCGGTGCGCGGGGACTTCCCCCTCGCCTGAAGTCGCTCGCCGGTATGCAGGCGGCCGTAAGCGCGTCGTAAGTCTCCGCCATTATGGTTACGGTAACCGGGAGAGGAATCCCGGTCTGACCACCGCTAGAAAGGAGGGAGACATGCAAAACGATATGGTGACAAAAATCGTCGCCAACCCGAAGTACCAGCGACTGGTGAGCACCCGCTCGTCGTACGGCTGGGTGCTGACGGCGATCATGATGGTCGTCTATTACGGCTACATCGCGATCATCGCGTTCGACAAGGGGCTGTTCGCCCAGAAGCTCGGTGCCGGCGTCATGACCGTCGGCATTCCCGTCGGTTTCGGCGTGATCGTGTTCACGGTCATCATCACCGGCTTGTACGTGCGTCGCGCGAACTCCGAGTTCGACGCGCTGACCCAGGAAATCGTCAAGGAGAGCAGCAAATGAGCAGCCGCTACCTGAAAATCGGCGGCGGGCTGCTGCTCGCGCTCGCATCGGGCTCCGCCCTCGCGGCGGGTGCCGATCTCGGCCAGGCCGAGAAGCAGCCGACCAACTGGACCGCGATCACGATGTTCGCGGCCTTTGTCCTGTTCACGCTGTACATCACCAAGTGGGCCGCGGCCAAGACCAAGTCGGCGGCGGACTTCTACACTGCCGGCGGCGGTATCACCGGCTTCCAGAACGGCCTCGCGATTGCGGGCGACTACATGTCGGCCGCGTCCTTCCTGGGGATCTCCGCGGCGGTGATGGCCAACGGCTACGACGGCCTGATCTACTCGATCGGCTTCCTCGTCGGCTGGCCGGTGATCACCTTCCTGATGGCTGAAAAGCTGCGCAACCTCGGCAAGTTCACCTTCGCCGACGTCGCTGCCTACCGCTTCAAGCAGACCCCGATCCGCACCTTCGCGGCGTCCGGTACGCTGGTCGTCGTCGCGTTCTACCTGATCGCGCAGATGGTCGGTGCCGGCCAGCTGATCAAGCTGCTGTTCGGCCTCGAGTACTGGATCGCGGTCGTCATCGTCGGCGCGCTGATGATGGTGTACGTGCTGTTCGGCGGCATGACCGCGACCACCTGGGTGCAGATCATCAAGGCCTGCCTGCTGCTCGCCGGCGCGTCCTTCATGGCCTTCATGGTGATGTGGAAGTACGGCTTCTCGCCCGAGCAGCTGTTCGCAGCGTCGGTCAAGGTCAAGGAAGGCGTGGCGCTGGCTGGCGGCAAGACCGCGGAAGAGGCCGGCATCATCGGCCAGGCGATCATGGGGCCGGGGTCCTTCATCAAGGACCCGATCTCGGCGATCTCCTTCGGCATGGCGCTGATGTTCGGTACTGCCGGCCTGCCGCACATCCTGATGCGCTTCTTCACCGTGCCGGATGCCAAGGAAGCGCGCAAGTCGGTGTTCTGGGCGACCACCTGGATCGGCTACTTCTACATCCTGACCTTCATCATCGGCTTCGGCGCGATCGTGCTGGTGTCGACCAACCCGCAGTTCCTCGACGCCAAGGGCGCCCTGCTGGGCGGCGGCAACATGGCGGCCATCCACCTCGCCAACGCGGTCGGCGGCAACGTGTTCCTCGGCTTCATCTCCGCAGTCGCGTTCGCGACCATCCTCGCGGTGGTGGCTGGCCTGACGCTGTCGGGCGCGTCGGCGGTGTCGCACGACCTGTATGCGACCGTGTTCAAGAAGGGCAATGCCGACTCGGCCTCGGAACTGCGCGTCTCGCGCATGACCACGATCGCCCTGGGCATCATCGCGGTCATCCTCGGCATCGCGTTCGAGAAGCAGAACATCGCGTTCATGGTCTCCCTGGCCTTCGCGATCGCCGCTTCGGCCAACTTCCCGGTGCTGTTCATGTCGGTGCTGTGGAAGGACTGCACGACGCGCGGCGCGATGATCGGCGGCTTCCTCGGCCTGATCACCGCGGTGGTGCTGACGATCGTGTCGCCGTCGGTGTGGGAAGCTACGCTCGGCAACCCGAAGGGATCGGCGCTGTTCCCCTACACCTCGCCGGCGCTCTTCTCGATGGCAGCGGGCTTCATCGGCATCTGGCTGTTCTCGATCCTCGACAACAGCGCCCGTGCCGCGGAAGACCGTGCAGGTTACCTCGCGCAGAAGGTGCGTTCGGAAACCGGTATCGGCGCGGAAGCCGCTTCCGGCCACTAAGATGCACCACCTCCGCCGGCCTTCGGGCCGGCGGTTGCAGGAAAACGAACATGGGGCGGCCGACGGCTGCCCCATGTTTTTTGCGTAGGCGCGATATTTCAGCGTCGTGACGAAAATATGTTTGACTCGTCGCCGATACCCGCTATAATGCGCGTCTTCACCGGCCAGGTAGCTCAGTTGGTAGAGCAGCGGATTGAAAATCCGCGTGTCGGCGGTTCGATTCCGTCCCTGGCCACCAGAATTCAAGCCGGTTCCAGCCTTAGTGCTCGAACCGGCTTTTCTACAAATAAACCCCGCGTTTCTACAATTCTCACCGCAGCGGCTTCACGCGCTCGCCCTTTCGTGCACGCGTGTAGTGCTCTGTCATGTCCCGTTTGGTGTGGCCGAGAAGCTTCTGAGCGTGACCGAGGTCGCCCGTGTCGGTCGCAGCCTTAGCCCGAATGTCCCGGAATTGGAAGGTCGCGCCGGCTGCTTTCCTGGCTTCGTCGAATCGGTTCCGCAGCATCCAGTAGGTCAGGGGCTGGCCGTTTTCGTCTTGAACGAGCCAAGCGCCTTTCACCTTTGCCGGGCGACTCGTAATGCGTTCGATGACCGCCGCCAACTCGCCAACGATCTCGATCGCAAGCTTCTTCCCGGTCTTGTTCTGCTTCACGTGCAGACTGCCATCCCGGATGTCGGCGCGGGTCAGCTTGAGCACATCCGCGGGGCGCTGCCCGGTGAGCAGTGCCAGGTCCATCGCGTCTTGCAGCGTGTAGTGACCTTTCGCCCGAACCGCGGCGAACTCATCGTCCTCGACATATCGGTCGCGGCCGGTTTCCTTGTGACCTTTCACGCCGGCGCAGGGGTTCGGGGCATCCGTGTAGCCCCATTCCCGCGCCTTGTTGAAGACGTGCGACAGCAGGGCCTTTTCCCGGTTGGCGCGCGTCTTCGCCTGCTGGCCGCGAAGATCGAGGTAAGTGCGCACGTCCTGCGGTCGAATGCTGTCGATCGACACCGATCCGAACACGGCGACCAGCTTTGCGAGTTCGGCCTGGTTGTCCCGCTGGGTCCGGATTGCCTTCGTGGGAATGACCTCGCGTTCATATCGCCGGGCGATGATTGCGAAGGTCTTGTCATCGGGATTCGCCGCTTCGCCTTCCAACTCGGCCCAGCGCAGCCGCGCCTGGTTCAAATCCTTCCCCAGCTTGATCCACTGCCGCGGCACCGTGGAGGTGACGTAGTAGAACGTTTCCCCCTTCCGGTGCATCCGAGGCGGCAGGTTCAGGTCTCGAGTACGACGACGGCCCATGTTCAGCGCCCTCGCAGCGCGGCAAAGTTCGGACGCCCGCCGCCCTGGACGGGCGCCGCCGCGTCGCCGCCCCCGAGGCGGCTTTTCGCATAGCTGCGGCCAATGACCGGGCGGTTGTTTCGGTTCTGCTCGAACACCCAGCCGCGATCCTTCAGCCAACGGCATTGCAGGGCTGGCACCTTGTAGCCGGTCAGCTCGATTACCTCGTCCTTGGAAAGGAACATCGGTTCCATTCGAGTGATCTCCGATCAATGCGCGCACTGCATGCGCTGGCGAGCTTTCAGCCGGCGCGCCTTGTTCCGCGAGGGGCGAAAACCCGAAACGGTCTTTCGCAGTCTCCCGAGCAGACGGGCGTAGTTGATCGCGAGAGTAAGATGCTCGGCCGGATACTGAATTGCCGTGACATCGCGAATCGGTTTCATGCGGTTGCTACCTTGCGTTGCGGCTGGGGGACTGAGTTGGCGTGGGGAAAGTCCATGATTCGGGCGGTTGCAATACGCCCGAGCAGATCGTTCAGGCGGTCTTGCATTCCGCGCAGCTCGTCTGTAATCCCGTCGGTGAGGTAGAGCGTTCGGAGGCGCGCATTCTCCGCTTGTGCTTCTTCCAGTTCCTTCCGCAGGCGGTCGGCTTCCCATTTGTGGTTGTCGCGCTCCGCGTAGAGCCGGGGCAGGGCGTTGAGCTCAGCCGGAAGCAGGGCGAGCCTGCCCACGTCGGGGGAGATCAAGGCGCCGGTTTGGCGGTTGATGAACCATCCGTCCCAGGTTTCATGCGAGAGCCGAAAGGCCGCGCTTTCCGAGAGAAGGCGAAGGGTCTCGACGGCAGCGAAGGGAACGGCTACCGCATCGGTCTCCCAGGCGGCAACGGTGCGCGCGCTTACGCGCAGGTAAGTTGCGGCCTGCGCGCGTGTCAATCCGACGACGTGCTCCCGAAGGAAACGGAAGCCGGCGCCAGTTGCCTCGCGTGCAGGATTCGACGCGATGAGCCAAGCCGGATGCTTGCGGCCGAACACCTGTGTAATGCGATCGACGCCGGCAGCATCATCGATGTCGGGATTCATGCCGTTCATGAAATAGGACCAGCGGGAGCGATCTCCTACCGACTGGACAGGCTTTGTGCTCCGCTTGGTCGTGGATGCGGGTTTAGACGTGCGTTTCATCGAAATGAGGTCCCGTAAAAGGTGGACGAGCAGTCAAATCTGATGGGAGCTGCCAGTCGGAATGGCTTCGCCCTGACAAGTCCGGCCAGTGGTGGCCGTGGTTTGATGGGAAAGGGGCTTCTCGGCGGCCGTCAGGGGCGGGCGGCTGCGTACAGTTATTCAAACGAGTCCAAGGGGTCCGGGCTCGCCGCTTGATTTCCCACTCCCGGCGCAGCGAGCGGACCAGGCGCCGCGGGTCGGCAGCGAGATAGAGGCCGCAAGGCTTCGGGGGCTGGGGCTCCATGTAGCGGCCCAGTCGGCCGGCGTCTTCCTTGGCGAGCTTGATGCGGTGGAATTTGCGCGGCGTGGTGACCCCGCCGATTGCTTCGCAGAAGGCGCCGAAGTCGGCACGGTCACCCGCTTCGGTGCGGCGATGCACAGCCTTGCACGCCTCACGGATCGCCTCGGGCGCTTCGTGCAGGGCCTCGGGAGGTACGCGGCGCGCTTCGCGCCACAGCCCGACCGGCGCGGCCCGCCATTGCTGGAACTGCCGGATTCCATGCGTAGCTGCCCAGGCCCGGACGCGTTTCGCCGCGGTGGGGGCGTCCTGGCCGTGCTCGGCGTCGTTCAGTCCGAAGCCATCAACATTCTTGGCGACATACTTTGCGACGTAGCCGACTGCCGTGCCGCGCTCCCAGTCGATCCGTTCGAATTTGCACCGCGCGCTTCGTGCGCCGCGCTCGTCCGGGGAATCCTGCATCGCGTAGTGAGTAAAGACCGCCTGAAGCTTTTCGGCTGCCGACTCCGGGCAGAAGGCCAGCAGATGCCAATGCGGCGTGCCGTCGTGGTGCGGTTCGGCCACGCGTAGGCCGTAATACTCGATGCCGTCGCGATCGAGCTTCGAGCGGATGCGAGCACCGATCTTGCACAGATAGGCTTGAGCTTCGCTTGGTGTCGTTCCGTCGAAGGCGGGGTTTCGGTTGCCGCTGGCGTGGTGAATTGCATGCATGCGGCTGGGGCAAGTGAGGGTAGCGAACAGGGCCACGTCGCAGCGCTTACGGGCTTGCTCTTCCATGCCGCGAACGCGCGTCATCAATTCCGCGCGGCGCTTATCCGGAGAAGCGACGCCAAGCGCCGACAGATCTTCCAAGGTGAAGACCTCTCCATCGTCATTGATCGCCTCGAATCCGGCGAGGAACGCAGCATTCGCGCGCTGCCGTCGTGTAAAGCGCTCGAAGCCTGGATCGCTGACATACAGCCCGCGCCGTGCCGAAACTAGGCCCAGCTCGCGCGCCAGCTCTTCGAGATTGCGGCTTGCCGTCGTGCGAAGTTGCCGAATCCACCATTGATGATCGGTCAGGCGAGCGATCAGGCCTGCCAGGTGATCCGCTTTCGGCGGTTGGGCGCCGAGGTGCCGACAGACCTTCTCGACCTGCATGCGCATTGCGTCCTGCGATCCTTCCGCAAGCGCTTGCCGCAGTTCGGCCGGTGATAGCCCATTGCGCTCGCACCACTCGCGGCCCGCCGTTGTCAGCAGCTCCGGCGCGCGGATTGCGGAGAGTTCCGCAAGCAACGTGGCGCAGCGCTTTGCCTTTCGTTCGGCAGCCGCGCCGATGTCGTCTTCTGATGCGTTGAATGGAATGTCATGCGCGCGATACCGGCCAAGGAAGCCGAGCAGCCACCGGTTTCCGTCTGCCATGTCTTCCGCCTGGCGCGCTCGCAACTCGCGAAGGACTTCCTTTCTGATGCCCCGTGGAAGGCCGTCTAGTTGTTCCTTTTCCCAGGCGTCTTGCTGCCGTTCGCGGCAGGCCTGTGCCTCAAGGGCATTAAGCTGCGCCCTCGTAGGCAAGGCTTCGGCCGGAATGTCGTGGAGGTTCATCGCGGGCCGCGCTTAGGCCTCGACGGGAACGCGTTCGAAGCGTTCGCCGTAGAAGCGTTCAGCCAGCGCGGCGACGTCGGCGGCTGCATGCTCGCAGAACGTGTCCGGCTTCATCACGTCGCCGAACATCAAGAAGGGCATGCCATCGGGCGACATGCAAACGAAGTCGCCCGATACCACCCCGCGCAGGGTGTAGAGGGTTGCGCACATGGCGTGCCTCAGCGCGGGACGGGCGTTTGAGTCGGTTTGGTGTGCTGGCTGAGATAGACCGCAAGGCCAATCAGCACAGCGAGGACGAAGCCGCCGGACTTCGAAGCAACTCCGCACATGGGGAATGCGGACAGAGGAATCGGGCCGCTCATGCTTCGCCCCCCTCTTCGGACTGCTCCTCGATCAAGCCAGCCCTGACGAAGGACTCGCGGGCTTGCTCAATCATGGCGCCAGCAATGGTGTTGTCCGCGAGTCCGATGCTATCGGCGTTCAAGCCCACTTCGGGCCACCCAGTTACGGAGCGGAGAAGCAGGTAGTTTGCGGCCAGTAGGCTATAGGCTTCGCCGATCGCGTGCTGTGTATCCGCCGACAATTCGCCGTCACCAAAGAAACTTTCATTGCGCTGCAACTCGTTGTTGAGCAGCGCCACGAGGCGAATGTCGTTGCTCTTGATGGCTTCCTTGGTTGCAGCCAGAGCTTCTTTTGATACCGACTCGACCGCGCGGAACATCAAACCGTCATCGGTGTAGCTGCGGATTTCGGGAACTTCTGTCGTGGTGATCTCGGCTTCGGCGAAGCTGAGTTCCACTTCGTCACCATTGGCCCGGGCTTCTTCGGCCTTGGCCTCGTAGAGGTCGCGCAGCTTGCGGAGTTGAGCCTTGGTGAGGCGGGTCAGATGCCCATTCTCGAAATCCGAGAGATAGGCGCGGTTGATGCTGAGTGAGGTTGCTACGTCAGCTTGCGAAAGGCCCAACTCCCGGCGTGCGTCGCGGGACCGGGAAGGGGTGATAGTAGTTTGCTGCATATTTTCTCCAATCGGATACGAAATGTTCCGTAAGGAGAATACTGAGCCGCATCGCTACTCGCTGTCAATCATTTCTGATAAAAAATTATCCGATCGGATGATTTTTCTCTACGAGGGCTCTTTTTTTTCTTTTACCTGGCCCATCTTGATGCCGTGGGCGAAGTCCCTGTTCGCACTTCGGTTGGGAAGGCGTTCGCGTGCCGTTGCGGTTCCGAGCAATGCCAGGAGCTTCCGTCCAATGTCTGCATCCTCTTGGAGGTCGGAGTCCCATTCATGTCCCAAGATCAGCCAATTCGGCGAAACGTTAAGGGAATCGGAGAGCAGTCTGAGTTCCCGAGCGCCCGGCAGCCGGTCCCCCTTTTCGTACCGGTAGAGTGTTGGAACGGAGATGCCTTCTGCTGAAGCGTATTCAAACTTGCTTGTTAGCACCGAGAGTTCTTCAACACTGAGGTCCAACTCCTTCCGTCGTTGCCGGAGGCGCTCGGCGATGCCGCGCTCGGGCTCCTGTAGAAGGTTGGCGAGTTCCTGCTTTTCGTCGTTGTTCATGCAAATGTCACTGATATACAGCGGTTGTTCAACTTTCGAAAACCCGCATGCTTCCTTGGTCTTGCAGCGGTTATCCGCCCACTACGCCAACCCCTGAAATGCTAGCGGCCGCTCTCATTGGTTCATCTTTTGTCGCAATCGGAAGTTGAAGCCGCAAGGCCAATTCCAAGTAGGCGGCGTCGTAGCTGCTCAAGTTGTACCGCAAGGCGAGTGCCAACAATTCAGACGGCCCCGGCGTGCCGGTATCGATCTCGATAGGCAGGCTGCAAATCTGCTCGATGATCTGTTGCGCGTGGGCGGCGACTAGTCGCTGCTTTCGGCACGCTGTCCGCAGGACATTGGCGAACTCCAGTTGCCACAGCGCCGGAACGATTGCCCTGTCGTCTTCGAGTAGCGCGCTGATCGCTTCAGTGTAGGGCGTCGCTTGGTCTTCCAGGAACCAGCCTGTGACGACCGAGTTATCGAGGATGAACGGCATCAGTCGCGGCCGTCCTCGATCGCCTCACGAACGTCCATGCCAAGGGTGACGCCCTGGCGAAGAGCGCGCAGCCTCGCGAAGGTGCCCGCGACTCGCTCACGTTGGGTCTGCAAGGTTGCCGAAGCAGGTTCGGCAGCGACGATCCGGGCGACCGGCCGGCCACGCCGGGTGATGGTAACTTGCTCCCCGTGCTCGACGGCCGCGAGCAGTTCGGAGAACTTGGTCTTCGCCTCGTAGATGGGAACGGTCTTCATGGTCTGGCGCCTGAACGAGTTGGTTGGCCAGATTATAGGCGGATGCGCCGTGCCGCGTGCTGACAGGCGCTCGCCATGCTTCTACAATCCGCTTCCGCGTCCATGAATGGCGAGGGTTGTAGCCCGACAGAAAGCCGGGGTTTGTAGAAGCATTTTCCCGTAAACCGCTGATATTTGGCGACATGCAGATAGATTGAAAATCCGCGTGTCGGCGGTTCGATTCCGTCCCTGGCCACCAATATTCAAACCCCAACCACTCTCGGTTGGGGTTTTTTCTTATCTGCTCCCGCCAGACCCGCGAACACGCGCGAAACGCTGAGTAGGTTTGCGGACTTCGCCAGTCTGGCTGGCTACCCATCTGTGGCCACATAGCGCTCTCTCCGGGCCATTTCTCTCCCTTTCCTCTCGGCCAAAAAACCGCCCGAAGTCCGCAGGCGTCACGCCATAGGTCCATGTAAATCAACAGGTTGCGCGTTAATTGATCAATCGGTTGTTTTTTGGCATTGGTAAGCAATCGGTGATTTCGTCTTTGGCTGGCACGTTCAGGCAATCATCTGTCGTTTGCGGTTTGTCAGAAGTAAATATACACTTCTGACAAACGGAGTCCGACCATGAGCCATCTTGCTGAAACGATCTTGTCCGCTGCGCAAGCCCTGCCCGAGGGTGGCTTGCTGTCGGCCAAAGAGTTCCTGCATCTGGCCTCCAGAGCTGCGGTGGATCAGACCCTCACCCGTTTGACGCGCGAAGGCAAGCTGATGCGCGTTGGACGCGGCGCCTACGTTGCACCGGTGGTCAGCCGCTTTGGGACACGCCCTCCCTCGACCGAAGCCGTGGTCAAGGCCATTGAGTCGGCCAGCGGCGAGGTGATCGTTGCCAACGGAGCCACTGAAGCCAACGCACTTGGTTTGACCACCCAGGTGCCCACCCGTGAGGTATTCCTGACCTCGGGGCGCTCACGCAAATTACAGCTCGGCAACCGAACCGTCGAACTCAAGCATGGCAATCGGTGGCAGCTGGTGCTGGGTGCGCGTCCGGCTGGCATGGCGATCCGTGCCCTTTCCTGGTTAGGGCCTGAGCAAGCATCCTCGGCACTGAAAGTGCTCCAGACCAAACTACCCCCGGCAGAATGGGCTGCCATGCGCTCTGCCCGAGCCGTCCTGCCCAGCTGGATGGCGCGTGCAGTAAGCGAAGTCACTGATGGGTTTTTGGTCGACTCATCAACGTAGCAAAGCTACGGAAACTTGGAAGTCGTTGACCTGGACGAGAAGGACTTGTCCTGACGACGTCCGGACGTATACAATAACGACATGAATAACTTGGAGGGCAAGTCATGAGCGCTGCCAATCTCTCAAAAACCGAACGCATCGACGTTCGTGCAAGCACGCTGATCAAGCAGTTGTTGCAGGATGCTGCACGTGCCAGCCACAAGAATGTCAGCGAGTTTCTGCTTGATGCAGGGGTGACGGCAGCCGCGCAGACGCTGGCGGATCGTCGCCAGTTCGTGCTCGACGAGACGCAGTGGCAGGCGTTCCAGGAAGCGCTGGATCGGCCGGTGCAAAGCAAGCCGCGCCTGAAGAAGTTGTTGCGTGAGCCCGGGGTGCTGGGTTGAGCGATGGCTACTCACCCGTTCGCAAGCTGCTTGCGACGGATCAGGTCGATGCTTTTGACTGCGGCCAGGCTGCGCTGAACCAGTTCCTGCAGCGCTACGCGCTCGTCAACCAGAAGGCCAACAGCGCGCAGACCTACGTCTGCTGCCAGAGCGAGGTGGTGGTCGGCTTCTACAGCCTCGCCGTCGGCAGCGTCGATCCGGAGGCGGCGCCGTCAAGAGTGATTAAGGGGCTCGCGCGTCACCCGGTGCCGGTCATGATCCTCGCCCGGCTCGCGGTAGACAAGGCGCATCATCGCCAAGGCCTAGGCCAGGCCTTACTCAAGGATGCTCTGCTGCGCACCGCACAGGCCGCCGACATCGCCGGCATTCGTTGCCTGCTGGTCCATGCTAAGGACGATGCGGCACGGCAGTGGTACGAATCCTGGGAATTCGAGCCCAGCCCGACCGATCCGTACCATCTGTTCCTGATGCTCAAGGATCTCAAGAATTTGCTGAGCTGATCCCAATCAGCGCCCGCTGCTCTGTCCGCGCGCGTTGAATTTTGACCCCCCGTGTGCACCGAATTCTGACCCCGGGGGTTTAGCCGTTCATCATTGATTGGCTGTATTGAAGTGTAGTCGTATCGACCGAGGGGGAGGAAGCGGCGAAGGGCGTAGCCCGCAGCCGCTTCCTCCCCCTCGGCTCAGAATGGCGCGTCCGGCTCCGCGGTCACATCCAGGGACTCGACGGGCCGCGTCGCCCGGCTCGCCTCGCGCGCCCGGACGCGCGCCTTGGCCGTCTGACTGCTTTGCTGGAAACGGAAGGATTCGTTGCCCGTTTCCACGATGTGGCAGTGGTGCGTGAGACGGTCGAGGAGCGCAGTCGTCATCTTCGCGTCGCCGAACACGGAGGGCCATTCGGCAAAGGTCAGGTTCGTCGTGATGATCACGCTGGTGCGCTCGTAGAGCTTGGAGATCAGGTGGAAGAGCAAGGCGCCGCCGGCCTGGCTGAAGGGCAGATAGCCCAGCTCGTCGAGGATCACGAGGTCGACGTGCATCAGCGCGTGCGCGAGCCGCCCCTGTTTGCCGGCGGCCTTCTCCAGTTCCAGACTGTTGGCGAGCTCGACGGTGGAGAAGAAGCGCACCCGCTTGCCGTGCTCGGTGATCGCCTTCACACCCAAGGCGGTCGCGAGATGCGTCTTGCCGGTCCCGGTTCCGCCGATGAACACGACGTTGGCGGCGGCGTCGGTGAAGGCCGCGGTGGCGAGTTCATCGATCAATTTTGCATCGACTTTCGACTTGTCGAAGTCGAAGCCGGCCAGATCGCGGTGCATGGGGAAACGCGCCGCCCCCATCTGATAGCGGATCGAACGCACATGGCGGTCGGTGACTTCAGCCTCGAGCAGACACTGCATGAGCCAGCCGGCACTCTGGATGCCGACGCCGCCTTCCGCGAGCAATTCCTCGTAACGCTGGGCCATGCCGTGCAACCGCAGCGATTTCAGTTCGGCGACGATCTCACGCATGATCGTTCTCCGCGTGCAGACGGTCGTAGCGGCCGGCGTCGGCAAGCGGTGCCTCGGTCACCGCGAGTGCCGTCTCGAGGGGGGCCGGTGGGGGTGCCTGGCGCAGGCGGGCGAGCACATTCTTGACGTGCTCGGCGCTGGGCGAGCCGGATTCGAGGATCACTTCGACCGCCACCAGCACGTTCTCCAGGCCATGCCGGGGGACGTGCGCCAGAATGTCGGCCATCAGGCGGTCGCCGCCCGGGCGTTTGACGAGCAGCGCCCGCAGTTGCTGCAGCGGCGCCGGCAAGCCCTCGAAGGGTGCTCCGTTGCGCAACGCGCCCGGCTTGCGTTCGAGCAGCGGCAGGTAGTGCTGCCAGTCGTAGATGACCTGGCCACGCTCGAAGCTACGCGCATGGGTGGCGACGAGACCGTCCTCGGCATGGATCTCGATCCGCTCGGGGTACAGCCGCAGGCTCACCTTCTGGTTGGCGAAGGCGCACGGGACCGAGTAGCGATTGCGCTCGTTCGTCACGAGACTGGTACTGGACACCGGTACGATCGCCTCCACGTAGCCATCGAAGCTCGGCACCATCGGCATCAAGGCATCGCGCTCAAGCGTGAGGGCGTCGGCGATGGTGAGGTGCTCGGCGTCCGGGTACGCCAGTTCCGACCACAGCGCCTGGCAGCGCACCTCAAGCCAGGCGTTCAGTTCGGTGAAACTGCCGAAGCGCCGTTGTAGCGCCTCCTGCCACAGGCGCCGCCGGCTGTCCTGCACGTTCTTCTCGACGACCCCTTTCTCCCAGCCGCTGGCAACGTTGCAGAAGTCCGGATCGAACAGGTAGTGCGCCGCCATCGCCGCGAAGCGCGTATTGACGATGCGCCGCTTGCCCACGCCAACCTTGTCGACGGCGGTCTTCATGTTGTCGTAGATGCCACGCCGGGGAATGCCGCCGAACACCCGGAACGCACGCGTGTGCGCATCGAACAGCATCTCATGGCTCTGCGTCGGGTAGGCCGCGAGCATGAAGGCGCGGCTCGCACAGAGCTTCGTATGGGCGAGCAGCACCTTGCGATGGAAGCCGCCGATCACCAGCGATTCCTCGCTCCAGTCAAACTGGAAGGCCTCGCCGAATTCGAATTTGAGCGGGATGAAGCTCGATTTCGCAGGCTTCCCACCGGCCTCGCGCCAGCGTCGCACGTACTCGCTCACCCGCGAGTAGCTGCCCGTGAAGCCCAACTCCTTCAACTGCCGAAACAGCACCAGCGCCGTGCGCCGCTCCCGCTTCGCCCGTCGGGCGTCCGCCTCGAGCCACTGCACGAGCCGCGTCTCGAAGGGCGCCAGTACCGTCTCCCGCGCCGTTCGCCGGTACTTCGGTTCGGCTCCCTCGCCAGCCCTCAGCCATTGCCGCACGGTGTTGCGTGCCAGCCCCGTGCGCCGGCAGATCTCCTTGATCGACAGACCGTCGCGAAAGTGCAACCGCCGAATCTTGCCCAGCATGTTCATGGTGATCATCTCCTCGAACCCTGCTCAAACATCGAGCAGGCAGGTTAATCACCAGGGTCAATTTTCAGCGCGCACAACCCGCGAAAGGGGGTCAATTTTCAATGCGTAGCAACACAGCATCACAAGCACATGAAGAGCACCAACATGCTCGAACGGCTCAACGAATGAAATGGACTCCCCCTGCACCTGGGGCATCGGTGTGCCAGATTGGGATTGCGAAAGTCTCAATCACGGTGAGGAGGAGTCGAAATGAACGTTACCACTGTCGGTATCGACCTGGCGAAGAATGTATTCAGTGTGCATGGGGTCGGGAGGGATGGCAAGGTGCTGCTCAGGCGAAGTGTCGGACGGGCCGATCTGCTGCCGATGTTCGCGCAGATGCCGCCGTGCCTGATCGGTATGGAAGCGTGTTCGGGGGCGCATCATTTCGCACGCGAGCTGCGCCGGCTCGGCCACGACGCGCGGATCATGGCCCCGCGCTTTGTCGCCCCGTACCGTAAGAGCGGGAAGAACGACGGCAACGACGCCGAGGCGATCTGCGAAGCGGTCGCGCGGCCAAACATGCGCTTCGTCGCGGTGAAATCGGTCGAGCAGCAGGCCATCTTGGCGCTGCATCGCGTGCGCAAGGAAGTGTCCGACCAGCGCACGGCGCTCATCAACCAGCTGCGCGGAATGCTGTGCGAATTCGGCATGGTGTTGCCGCGCGGCCGCTACAGTTTCCGCCACAAACTGCCGCCAGTGCTTGAAGACACCGGCAACGGCATCCCCGAGCTCGCGCGCCGCCTGTTCCGCGAGGTCAATGAACGCATTGGCGCGCTCGATGCGCAAATTCTCGCCTACGACCGCGAGATTGAAGCATTGGCCCGCCACAGCGAAGCGGCGCAGCGCCTAATGGAAATGCCCGGCGTTGGATCGATCACCGCCACCGCGATCGTCGCGAGCGTCGCCGACATGAAGGTCTTCAAGAGCGGGCGCGAATTCGCCGCCTGGCTCGGTTTGGTCCCGCGTCAATATTCGACCGGCGGCAAGGTGCGCCTGGGGCGCATCACCAAACAGGGCGACGTCTATCTACGAACGCTGCTGATCCACGGCACCCGCGCGGTGCTCGCAGCACTGGGTACCAAAAATGACCGGCTGAGCCTTTGGATCCGCTTGCTGATCGAACGGCGCGGCTACCGCAAGGCCACTGTTGCGCTGGCCGCCAAACATGCACGCATGATCTGGGCGATCCCCGCCAAGGGCGACGCGTATCGGCGCCCGGCCGCTGTGTAGTCTGCAAGGAAGAAAGAAGCGTCTCACTCCCTCACGCTGCGAGGACATTTCGTTGATGCGATGACGGTTCAAACCGACGCGGGCGACCCTGGTTAACTCCAAGGCGGCAAAGCCAGACCGGCTAACGAATGAGGGCCCCGCGCGGCGCATTGTCATCAGGGCCAGAGCGCATGTCGCTCACCAACAGGCCGCATGTAGAGCTGCAGTTTGTCCTTCACCGGATCGACGAAACCCCATGAGCGCGAGATCGGAGGAGTCGGTATTGAATGACGGCCTAGAAAAAGCCCCTTGAAAATCGGGGGAGTCCATGTAGAGGAGATCAAGCGGCGCACCCACGTCGTGCGCATCTTCCCCAATACCGATTCGTGCCTGCGCCTGATCCGCGCGCTGTGCGTCGAAACGCACGAGAGCTGGCTCGAGGACAACCGCTATCTGAACATGACTCTGCTCGCCCAGCAGAAGAAGGAGGCCCTGCGGCTGGCCGCGTGAGGCCGCACCCGCTTTTAGCGCCGCTTCGGGCTACGCCCTCCGCGGCGCCGAAAGCGAAATGACATCAACCAAGCCGTGCTCAACCCAAATTGCACAACTTGACGCACACAACTTCATGCGGACGCCCAAGGTCCATGCCTCGGAACTACGGGCGCCTGTTGAAATGTGAAATTTGCTCCCAAGTCTTGTGCATCAAAGGCTTGTTGAACCAAGCTGGTTTTGCGGTAGGATGGCAAACGGCCAAAGTTTTCGCATCGGCACGTAAGGGCAGACATAATCTGTTTTACGTACGTTCATGCTGCTGTGGGTGGCGGGCGAGTCTCCCACCACCAAGGGATTTTCAAGCACTTAGCCCAGCCATCGCGCTGGGCTAAGTGCTTTTGGCGTCTGGCATTTATCGACGCGTCGGGCATGTCGCCATTTCATGCGGATGACGTGATTTCCGTGGTGCGTGCGACGATCCGGGGTGGTCTGATCCGGCTGATCGAACCGCGGCGCAGTCGAGGGAGCGTTTTCCGTGCTCCCTCGACCGGCCGCCTCACCGCGAATCGGTGAGCCGCTGAACCAGATGAGATACCGTGTCCTGCAGGGACGCTTGCCTGGTATCGACGATCAGGTTCGGATGTTCCGGCGGCTCGTACGGGCTGTTGATGCCGGTCATGTTCGGTAGCTGCCCGCTGCGCGCCTTCTTGTAGAGCCCTTTCGGATCGCGCTGTTCGCACAGTTCCAGCGGCGTATCGACAAAGACCTCGACGAAGTGGTCCTGGCCGATGAGCTCGCGTGCCATCTCGCGTTCGGCGCGGAAGGGGCTGATGAAGGCGGTCATCACGATCAGGCCTGCGTCCATCATCAGCCTGGCGACCTCCGCGACGCGACGGATGTTTTCCACGCGGTCGGCATCGGTGAAGCCGAGGTCCTTGTTGAGCCCCTGGCGGACATTGTCGCCATCCAGAATGTAGGTGCGCTTGCCCTGGGCGTGGAGCTCCTTTTCCAGCGCATTGGCGATGGTGGATTTGCCCGAGCCGGACAGGCCCGTGAACCAGATGACCTTGCCCTGGTGGCCGTTGAGCCGTTCCCGGTCCGCGCGGCTGATGCTCAATGCCTGGCGGTGCACGTTCTGCGCGCGGCGCAGGTTGTGGCGGATCATGCCGGTCGCCACCGTCGCGTGGGTGAACTTGTCCACGAGGATGAAGCCGCCGAGCGTGTGCGACTGCTCGTAGGTGTCGAACACCAGCGGCTTGCTCAGCGCGAGGTTGACCACGGCAATGTCGTTCAGCCCCAGCTTCCGGCACGACTCGTGCGCCTGGGTGTTGACGTCCACGCGATACTTCAGCGCCGTGATGCTGGCGGTCGCCCATTGGTTGGCGAGCTTCAGCTCGTAGGCGCGGCCGACGAGGCCGGCGTCGTCCTGCATCCAGACCAGGGTTGCCTCGAACTGGTCGGTCATCTCGAGCGGCTGATCGGCGCGCGCCAGCACGTCCCCCCTGGAGCTATCGACTTCGCGATCCAGCACGAGGGTCACGGCGTCGCCGGCGTTGGCGGCAGCGAGGTCGCCGTCCGCGGTCACGATGCGTGCCACGCGGGCGACTTGGCCGGATGCCGTGACCCGCACTTCGTCGCCCACTGCGAGTTCGCCCGAGGCCAGGGTGCCGCTGAAGCCGCGGAAGTCGGCATGCGGCCGGTTGACCCACTGAACGGGGAAGGCGACCTTGGCATGTGCGGGCGGTTTGATCTCGATCGTCTCGAGGCGCGCCAGGAGGGTCGGGCCCTGGTACCAGGGCGTCAGCGCCGACCGCGCAGTGATGTTGTCACCCTTGAGTGCCGAGACCGGGATGGCTGTGACGCTGTCGAACCCCAGCGCCGCGGCCATGTCCTTGAACGAGGCCTGGATCGCGTCGAAAACCTGCCGATCGTATGCCGCCAGATCCATCTTGTTGATGGCGAGGATCACGTGCCGGATGCCGACCAGCGAGACGAGATAGGCGTGCCGGCGAGTCTGGGTCAGCACGCCGTGTCGGGCGTCGACGAGGAGCACCGCGACGTCGGCGGTGGAGGCGCCGGTGACCATGTTGCGCGTGTATTGCTCGTGGCCCGGGGTGTCGGCGACGATGAACTTGCGCCGTGGCGTGGAAAAGAAGCGGTAGGCGACGTCGATCGTGATGCCTTGCTCGCGTTCGGCGGCCAGGCCGTCGACCAGCAGGGCCAGGTCGATCTGGTCACCCTGGGTGCCGTGGCGCTTCGAATCCGCCGCAAGTGCCGCCAGCTGGTCATCGAAGATCTGTTGCGATTCCCACAGCACGCGGCCGATCAGGGTGCTCTTGCCGTCATCCACGCTGCCGCAGGTGATGAAGCGCAACGTGTCCTGATGGGCTTGCCGGGCCAGCCACTCGGCAACGCTCAGCGCTTCCTGCCTGGCTTGGGCGGTCTCGCCCGATTTCTTGATGCGTGCCATCAGAAATAGCCCTCCTGCTTCTTCTTTTCCATGGAGCCGGCGCTGTCGGTGTCGATCCTGCGGCCCTCGCGTTCCGACTGGCGGGCGTGGATGACTTCCAGCAGGACATCTTCCAGCGTTTCGGCTTCGGACTCGACCGCCCCGGTCAGCGGGTAGCAGCCGAGGGTGCGGAAGCGCACCTTGCGGATCTGGATCTCTTCGCCGGGCAGCAGCCTGCAGCGCTCGTCATCGACCATCATGATCATCCCGGGCCGCAGCACCACGGGCCGTGGCCGGGCGAAGTACAGCGGCACGACCGGGATGTTCTCCTGGTAGATGTACTGCCAGATGTCGAGTTCGGTCCAGTTCGACAGGGGAAACACGCGGATGCTTTCGCCCGGGTTCTTGCGCGTGTTGTAGAGATTCCAGAGCTCGGGGCGCTGATTCTTCGGTTCCCAGCGGTGGGTGGCGGTGCGAAACGAGAATACCCGCTCCTTGGCGCGCGATTTCTCCTCGTCGCGGCGGGCTCCGCCGAAGACCACGTCGAACTGGTAGTGGTCCAGCGCCTGCTTCAGCCCCTCGGTCTTCGTGATGTCGGTGTGCAGGGCGGAGCCGTGGTCGAAGGGGTTGATGTTCTTCTCGATGGCTTCCGGGTTGGTGTGCACCAGCAGGTCCATGCCGCACTCGCGTGCCATGAAGTCGCGGAACAGGTACATCTCCTGGAATTTCCAGCGCGTGTCCACGTGCAGCAGCGGAAACGGCGGGGGCGCCGGGTAGAAGGCCTTGCGCGCCAGATGCAGCATGACGCCGCTGTCCTTGCCGATGGAGTACAGCATCACCGGGTTCCGGGCTTCGGCCACGGCTTCGCGGATGATGTGGATGCTCTCGGCCTCGAGGCGCTTCAGGTGGTGCGAAACGCCGGTGCGGCCCCTGGCCGCATCCTGCCTTGGTTGCGCCTCGAGTACGGGGCGGTACGCCTGTGGACAGGTGCCGATCCGCGCGAGGTCGGGCATATCCCGCAGCTGGCCGACCAGGGCGCCATGTGGAAATGCAGCGATGGGTTTTCCGATGTGTCGCTGCAGTTCGCCGAGTGCCCGCCGGACGTGAGCGGCATCCGCGGCCGCCAGCGGCACCCAGAAGCGCGCGCCGCGGGCGTCGTTGGCGTGCAGGCAGGGCTTGCCGTTCGGTAGCGGGTGCAACTGGACGAACAGCACGCGGTCGCGCCGCTTGCGCGCCTGTTCAATCGCCCAGTCGAGCACCAGGCGATTGGGGGGGCGGTCGAGCTCGTCCAGCAGCTGATTTTCCGTGAGCTCTTGAGGAAGCACCCCGAGTGACTGCAAGCGACGTTCCGCGGTGCGCTTGGTGTCCGCCTGGCCGGTGTGCTTGAGATGCTCGTAGGCCAGTTCGGTGTCCCAGACCTGTTCCGCATCGAGCCCGAACAGGGGGTGATCAGTGCTTGTCGCGGTTTGCATTATTTGAGAATTTTATTTCAATGAAGCTAATGCTACCATGCAAAAAGTGTTTTAATTGCGAGTAATTCACAAAATGCGACATATTGATTTGGCGCCCTTGGCCGCTGCGTCGATGCTGGTCCCTCGCGCGGATGTCGTCCGCCCCGGTTTCATTGCGACGCGTCACGGCGTGTCGATCGCCGCATGATCGCCGGCGAATACACGCTGGCCGGCGCGCTGACCGGTTTCGTCATCGGCCTGACCGGCGTGGGCGGCGGCGCCTTGATGACCCCGATCCTGTTGCTGATCTTCGGGGTGTCGCCGACCACCGCCATTGCGACCGACCTGTGGTTCGCGGCCGTCACGAAGATCGTCGGCGCACGCGTTCATCACGCCAACGGCCAGGTCGACTGGCAGGTCGTCAGGCGTCTTTGGCTGGGCAGTCTGCCGATGGCCCTGTTGATCGTCGTGCTGGTGAGCCTCGGGGCGCAGGTGACGAGGGTGGGCTTCCTCTCCAGGGCGATCGGCGTGGTGATCCTGGTCACGGCGGTCGGGTTGCTGGCCGCCCCGAAACTGCTTGCGTCGGCCAGAGGCCGGCGAATCGGTCAGCCGGAGCGTTTCAAGGCCGTGCAGCCCGCGCTGACCGTGACCTCCGGCGCGATCCTGGGGCTGTGCGTGGCTCTGACATCCGTAGGGGCCGGCGCCTTGGGCAGCGTGATGCTGCTCTACCTCTATCCGCTGCGCATGACACCCCACCGCCTGGTCGCGACCGACATCGTGCATGCCATTCCGCTGGCAGTCGTCGCGGGTACCGGTTACCTGTTTGCGGGCATGGTGGACTGGTGGATGCTGGCAAGCCTGCTGATCGGGTCGATACCCGCGGTCGTCGTGGGCAGCACGCTCGCCGGCAAGGTGGCGGGGCGCGGCATTCAGGTCGCCCTGGCGACGGTGCTGATGGCCGCCGGGGTGAAGGTCCTGGTGTGACGCATGGGAAAAAGTGAGGCAGTCAGCGGGCCGCCGGATGCCGGCGCGTATCCGTTTGCGTTGCGATATCGGCAACAGAATTGACTGATTCCGCGCAATATAGGGTCGATTCCTGCGGTGCTATAATCCGCGAGATCAAGCCTCCCATTTGCGATCGCGCATGCAACTTTATGCTCTTGGTCTGAATCATCACACCGCACCGCTCAATATCCGGGAGCGTGTGGCGTTTCAGCCCGAACGGCTGGATGATGCCCTGCACGATCTGACGAATGCGCGCACGGTGCGCGAGGCCGCCATCCTGTCGACCTGCAACCGCACCGAGCTGTATTTCGCCACCGAGCAGCCGCAACACGCCGCCGACTGGTTGGCGCGCTTCCATCAGGTTTCCTTGAAGGATGTGTCGCCCTACCTCTACACCTATCCGCAGCGCGACGCCATCCGACACGTGTTCCGCGTCGCCAGCGGCCTCGACTCGATGGTGATCGGCGAGCCGCAGATCCTCGGTCAGGTCAAGGACGCGGCGCGGCGGGCGGAAGAGGCGGGGACCATGGGGACCCTGCTGCACAAGCTGTTCCAGAACACCTTCGCGGTGGCCAAGGAGGTGCGTTCGACGACGGCGATCGGCGCCAACATCGTGTCGATGGCCGCCGCCGCCGTGCATCTGTCGGAACGCATCTTCGAGCGCATTTCGGACCAGCGCGTGCTGTTCATCGGCGCCGGCGAGATGATCGAGCTGTGCGCGGCGCATTTCGCGGGCGCCACGCCGAAGGAGATGGTCGTCGCGAACCGCACCGAGGCCCGCGCCCAGGTCGTGGCGAGCCGCTTCGGCGCCAGCGTGATGCGCCTCGACGGGATCGGCGACGTGTTGCCGCAATTCGACATCGTGGTGTCCTGTACGGCCGCGCCGCTGCCCATCGTCGGCCTCGGCATGGTCGAGCGCGCGATCAAGGCCCGCCGGCACAAGCCGATGGTGATGGTGGACCTCGCCGTGCCGCGGGACATCGAGCCCGAGGTCGCCGAACTCGACGATGTCTTCCTGTACACCGTCGATGACCTCGCGCAGGTCGTCGACGCTGGGCTCGAGTCGCGCCAGCAGGCCGTGCTCGAGGCCGAGGAGATCATCAATACGCGCGTGGATGGTTTCCTGCACTGGATGCAGGCGCGCGATGCCGTGCCGACGATCAAGGCGCTGCGCCAGCACGCGGAGATGTTGCGGACCGTGGAAGTCGAGCGCGCCAGCAGGCTGCTCGCGAAAGGCGAGGATCCGCAGAAGGTGCTCGACGCGCTGAGCCATGGCCTGATCAACAAGCTGATGCACGGGCCGACCCGATTCCTGAACCAGTCCGACGGCGAGCAGCAGGTCGACGTGGCGCGGCTGGTGCAGCAACTCTTCAATCTCAACGCGCACGACTAGGCGCGTCGGCGCCGGCTGTCGGCGCGACGCCCGTCCTTGCGTTCTCCGGTCATTTCCCGATGAAGCAGAGCATCCGCGAAAAGCTCGATTTCCTGAGCAGTCGACTCGTCGAACTGGATCGCGAGCTCGCGTCCGAGGATGCGGCGCGCGACATGGATGCCTTCCGCGCGCTGGGGCGCGAGCGTGCCGAGATCGAGCCCGTGGTGGCCCTGTACGAGGCGTGGCGCCAGACGGAGAGCGATGCCGCCAGCGCGCGCGAGATGCTCGTCGATGCGGAGATGCGCGAACTGGCCGAGCTGGAGCTCGCGGCGTGCGCGGAACGCAGCGGCGCGCTGGAGGACGAACTGCAGTGTGCGCTGCTGCCGCGCGACCCCGACGACGAGCGCAACCTGTTCCTCGAAGTGCGCGCCGGCACCGGCGGCGACGAGGCGGCGCTGTTCGCGGGTGACCTGCTGCGCATGTACACGCGCTACGCCGAGCGGCAGCGCTGGAAGGTCGAGATCGTGTCGGCCAGCGAATCCGATCTCGGCGGCTACAAGGAAGTGATCGCGCGCGTCGTCGGCAGCGGCGCATACTCCCGGCTCAAGTTCGAATCCGGCGGGCACCGCGTGCAGCGGGTGCCGGCGACCGAGACGCAGGGGCGCATCCATACGTCGGCCTGCACGGTCGCCGTGATGCCTGAGGCGGACGAGCTGGAGGCGGTGAACATCAATCCGGCCGACCTGCGCATCGACACCTTCCGCGCGAGCGGGGCGGGCGGCCAGCACATCAACAAAACCGACTCGGCCGTGCGCATCACGCACCTGCCCACCGGCATCGTCGTGGAGTGCCAGGACGACCGCTCGCAGCACCGCAACAAGGCGCAGGCGATGTCGGTACTGGTCGCGCGCATCCACGACGTGCAGCTGCGCGAGCAGCAGGCGCGTGAGGCCGCCACGCGCAAGAGCCTCGTCGGCAGCGGCGACCGCTCGGAGCGCATCCGCACCTACAATTTCCCGCAGGGGCGCATCACCGACCATCGCATCAATCTCACCCTGTACAAGCTGGACGCGGTGATGGACGGGGAGCTCGACGACCTGATCGCCGCGCTCACGGCCGAACACCAGGCCGAGCAGCTGGCGGCGCTCGCGGGTGAATGACGTGAGCGCGCCTGCGCGAAGCCTATGCTCGTCCGGGCCGCGTTGCGCAGGGATGGCCCGGCTGCGGACATCGGGCCGGGTGTGGCGATGACGGAGACGCCGGAATTTGCACCGGACATTGCCGGAGCGCTGAACTGGGCGCGTGCGCGCATCGCGGTTATCGATGCGCGCATCCTGCTGCGCCACGTGCTGCAATGTTCGGCGGCCCGCCTCGCGGCCTACCCCGAAGCGCAGCTCGAGGAGCGTGAGTGGGGCGAATTCCGCAGCCTCGTCGAGCGCCGCGAGGCCGGGGAGCCGGTGGCCTACCTGATCGGCGAGCGCGAATTCTACGGCCGCTCGTTCATGGTCGGGCCCGCGGTGCTGATTCCGCGCCCGGACACCGAGCTCCTGATCGAGCTGGCGCTCGCGCATTTCGGCGACAAGCCGAGGACGCGGGTGCTCGACCTGGGCACGGGCAGCGGTGCGCTGGCGGTGACGCTGGCGCTCGAGCTGGCCGATGCGGACGTGACCGCGGTGGACCGTTCGCGCGAGGCCCTGCTGGTCGCGATGGCCAACGCCGCACGTCTCAAGGCGAGCGTGTCCTTCGTGCTCGGCGACTGGTTCTCGCAGCTCGGCGGCGACCGCTACCAGCTGATCGTCGCGAACCCCCCATACGTCGCGGCGGACGACCTGCACCTGAGCGAGGGCGACGTGCGCTTCGAACCGGGGACCGCGCTGGCCGCGGGGCCGCAGGGGCTGGACGACCTCGCGGCGATCGCCGCCGAGGCGCCGCGCCATCTCGAAGCGGGCGGCTGGCTCTTCATGGAGCACGGCTACGACCAGGCGGCGGCGGTGCGCGGCCTGCTGACCGATGCGGGGTTCTCGTCGATCGCGTCGTGGAAGGATCTCGGCGGGATCGAACGGGTGTCGGGCGGCCAGTGGCAGGGACGCGGCGAACCGCGCTGAATGCAAGTGGGCGGCAGGGCTATTGACGCGAGGGATGGCAGTCCCTAGAATTTTCCGAGTTAATTACTCAACTTTTGGAACGCGCAACATGGATATCCAGAACGTCATCCGCGAACAGGTCACCGGCAACCCGGTCGTGCTGTACATGAAGGGCACGCCCCAGTTCCCGATGTGCGGTTTCTCCGCCACCGCGGTGCAGATCCTGAAGAACCTGGGCGTCACCAACCTGTACTCGGTGAACGTGCTGGAGAACGAGGAGATCCGCAGCGGCATCAAGGAATTCGCCAACTGGCCGACGATTCCGCAGCTCTACGTCAACGGCGAGTTCGTCGGCGGCTGTGACATCATGCGCGAGATGTACGAGAACGGCGAGCTGAAGACGATGCTCGCCGAAGCCGGCGTCAAGTAATCCCCCGTCCGCGCGGCGCCTGGCCGCGCAGGAACCGGTATCAGGCCCGCCCGTCGACGGCGGGCTTGTCTTTTTTTGGGCCGCGCCACGTGCGCGCGGCGCCTGCCGCCGGGCCGGTTTCAGACGCCCGCGAGGCGCGAATTGGCGAGCGACAGGCGGCTCGCCAGGACCTCGAGGAATCCCTGATAGAAGTGCATGCGGGTCGCGTCGGAGGCCCGGTGCAGCGCCTGCGCGTCGATGCGGATCGTTTCGAGCGCCGTGGTCGCCTCGACCGAGGCCGAACGCACCGAGCCGCCGGCGGCGAACAGGGACATTTCGCCGAAGCATTCCCCTTCGCCGAGGAGGTTGAGCAGCCGGCCGCGTTTCCTGACACGTGCCTCGCCCGTGGCGAGGAAACAGAAGTGGTCACCCGGCTCCCCTTCCCGGATGACGACCGTGCCCGGTTGCACCCGGCTCCAGTGCGCCAGGCCGATCACTTCCCACAGCTCCACGTCGCTGAAGTTGCGGAAGAAGGTGAGGCGGCGCAGGGTCTGGAACTTTTCCGCGTCGGGGATGGGCGAGTGGATCGAAGCGGCGGCGCGATTGCGGAAGGCGCACGCGAGATCATGTGCGAAGTCCGGCCAGTCGCGGTAGCGACGATCGAGATCCCGGTCGATCGCGCGCCGGACGATGGCGTCCAGCGTGTCGGGGATGTCGGGCCGGAGCGACGCGGGAGCGGGCGCCTCGTCGTGCGCGATGCTGTACAGCAGGCTGAACTGGTTGTCGGCTTCGAAGGGCAGGCGGCCGGTGAGCAACTGATACATGACGACCCCGAGCGAATAGATGTCCGTCTGCTGATCCAGCGGCAGCTGGCGCACCTGCTGCGGCGACATGTATGACGGCGAACCGACCGAGGCGATCTGCGTCGCATCGCTGCCGGCGTCGAAGGCGGAGCCGAAGTCGGAAATCTTGATGTCCTGGCCGTCGCGGTCGGTCAGCAGGATGTTGGCCGGCTTGATGTCGCGATGGGTGATCCCGCGGCGAAAGGCGTAGTCGAGCGCCCGGGTGCATTTGAAGATGATTTCGATCAGGCGATCGAAGGGGAGCAGTGCCTCGGGCGTGCAGAAATCGGCGAGTGTGCCGCCGCCGACGTACTCCATGACGATCCAGGCATCCTCGTCGTCGACGTGCGCATCGAAGGTGCCGACGATGTGCGGGTGGACAAGCTTGCCGGCGAGCGCCGCCTCGTTCATCAGCAGGTGGCGGTAAACATGTCCGCGCCGCGGATCGCGCAGGATCTCGGGGTGGATGCGCTTGATCGCGACCTCGCGGCCGGCGAAGGGATCCCACGCGAGATGAACGGAGCTGGTGGCGCCCGCACCGAGCGGGCGCCTGATTTCGTATTTGCCGATCCGTTCCATCGGCAACCGGGCGTCAGGCCAGCGTGCTGCGCGCCCGCGCGATCGCCGCGCGGACCTGCTCGGGGGCCGTGCCGCCGACGTGCTTGCGCGAGGCGAGCGAGCCTTCGACGGTGAGCACGCCGAAGACGTCGTCCTTCACGCGTTCGGCCGCGCCTGGCACATGCGCCATCGCGGCGCGCAGCTCGTCGAGCGAGAACTGCGGCAGGTCGCAGCCCTTCACGTCGGCGGCGCGCACGGCGAGCGCGACCGCTTCGTGCGCGTCGCGGAAGGGCAGGCCGTTCTTGACCAGGTAGTCGGCGAGGTCGGTCGCGGTGGCGTAGCCCTGCTTGAGTGCGTCGCGCATCGCGTCGGCCTTCACGCGGATGCCGGTGATCATGTCGGCGTAGATGCGCAGCGTGTCGATCACCGTGTCGGCGGTGTCGAACAAGGGCTCCTTGTCTTCCTGGTTGTCCTTGTTGTACGCGAGCGGCTGGCCTTTCATCAGCGTCAGCAGCGCGATCAGGCTGCCGTTCACGCGGCCGGTCTTGCCGCGCACGAGCTCGGGGACGTCCGGGTTCTTCTTCTGCGGCATGATCGAGCTGCCGGTGCAGAAGCGGTCGGCGAGGTCGATGAAGCCCACGCGCGGGCTCATCCACATGATCAGCTCCTCGGAGAAGCGCGACAGGTGGGTCATCAGCAGCGCCGAAGCCGCGCAGAACTCGATCGCGAAGTCGCGGTCGCTGACGGCGTCGAGCGAGTTGTAGCAGACCTCGTCGAAGCCGAGCTCCCGGGCGACGAACTCGCGGTCGATCGGGTAGCTCGTGCCGGCGAGCGCGGCGGCGCCGAGCGGCAGGCGGTTCACGCGGCGGCGCGCGTCGGCGAAGCGTTCGGCGTCGCGGCGGCTCATCTCGTAGTAGGCCATCAGGTGATGGCCGAAGGTCACCGGCTGGGCGACCTGCAGGTGCGTGAAGCCGGGCATCGCCGTCGCGGCGTTGGCTTCGGCGACGTCGAGCAGGTTCTTCTGGAAGTCGCCGATCAGCGCGAGGATCTGGTCGATCGCGTCGCGCAGCCACAGGCGGATGTCGGTCGCGACCTGGTCGTTGCGGCTGCGGCCGGTGTGGAGACGCTTGCCGGCGTCGCCGACGAGCGCGGTGAGGCGCTTTTCGATGTTGAGATGCACGTCCTCGTCGTCGAGGTTCCACGCGAACTCGCCGCGTTCGATCTCGCCCGCGATCTGCGCCATGCCGCGCTCGATGTCGGCGAGGTCCTGCGCGCCGATGATGCCCTGGCGCGCGAGCATCTTCGCGTGTGCGAGCGAACCGCGGATGTCCTGGCGCGCCATGCGCTGGTCGAAGAACACCGAGGCGGTGTAGCGTTTCACGAGATCCGAGACCGGCTCGGTGAAGCGGCCCGACCAGGCCTTGGCCGGCTGCGAGGAGGTGGTGTCTGTCATAATGTCCGTCAGTGGTGTGGCGCGGCCGGATGCGGCCCTTGGGTGGCGAGGTACCCGGCGACGGGATCTCCCCGCGCAAACAGGCCAAAAGTATAAAGCAAAAGCCCCGCTCGCCTTTCCCGCCGGATCGCGGGGTGCAGGCAGGGCGCGCGGCGGCGGGGAGGGCGAACGAGATGTCGGTACAGGCTCTGCGGGTGTTGATCGTCGATGACGAGGCGCCGGCCCGGGCGCGCCTGCGCGATCTGCTGGCCGACGTCGCGCCGGATCAGCCGACCCTGCTGGTGGGCGTGGCGGCAAACGGCATCGAGGCGCTGCGCCTGATCGAGCAGGAGCCGGCGGACGTCGTGCTCGCGGACATCCGCATGCCGGTGATGGATGGCGTCGAACTGGCGCGCCACCTCGGCCGCCTCGAGAACCCGCCGGTAGTGATCTTCACCACGGCCTACGACGGCTATGCCGTGCAGGCCTTCGAGCTTTCCGCCGTCGACTACCTGCTCAAGCCCGTCAGGCCGCAGCGCCTCGCGGACGCACTGGCCAAGGCGCGGCGCCGCCTGCCGCTGCCGGACGCTGCGCTGGCGGCGATCGCGCCGGGCGTGCGCCAGCATTTCAGCGTCAACGAGCGCGGCCGCATCCTGCTCGTGCCGGTGGCGGACGTGCTGTGCCTGCGCGCCGAACTGAAGTACGTGACAGCGCGCACGGCCGAGCGTGAATACCTGCTCGACGAATCGCTGGTGCAACTGGAGCAGGAGTTCGCGGCCCGCTTCCTGCGCATCCACCGCAACTGCCTCGTCGCGCGCGCCGCGGTTGTCGGCGTCGAGCGTGCGGGCGAGCAGGAGGGCGAGCCGCACTGGGACATCCTGCTCGCCGGGCTGCCCGAAGGCCTGCCGGTGAGCCGCCGGCAGTGGCCAGCGGTGAAGCAGATACTCGGGATTTGAGCGGCGCTGCCCTCAGCCGCTGTTGCGCAGCCCCGCGGCGACGCCGTTGATCGAGAGGTGGATGCCCAGGCGCACGCGCGCGTCGTCGTGGCCTTCGCGGTGGCGGCGGAGCAGCTCGACCTGGACGTGGTTGAGCGGGTCGAGGTAGGGGAAGCGGTTGCGGATCGAGCGCTTGAGCAGCGGGTTGCCGTCCAGCAGTTCCGCCTGGCCGGTGATTGCGAGCAGGGCGTCGACGGTGTCCTGCCACTCGGCGCGGATGCGGCCGAAGATCGTGTCGCGCAGCGCCGGATCCTTGACGAGGCCGGCGTAGCGCGACGCGATCGCGAGGTCGGATTTCGCCATCACCATGTCCATGTTCGACAGCAGCGTCGCGAAGAACGACCACTCCTTGTGCATCGCCTGCAGCCGCGCGAGGCCGTCGTCCGGGTGCGCCGCGCGCCACGCCTTCACCGCCGCGCCGAAGCCGAACCAGCCGGGCAGCATCAGGCGGCACTGCGACCAGCTGAACACCCAGGGAATCGCGCGCAGATCCTCGATGCGCGTGCCCTTCTTGCGCGACGCGGGGCGCGAGCCGATGTTGAGTTCGGCGATCTCCGAGATCACCGTCGATTCCCAGAAGTAGCGCTCGAAGCCTTCCGTTTCATACACGAGGCCGCGATAGGCCGCGAACGCCGCGTCGGACAGCGCCTGCATGGTGTCGAGGAACTCGGCGCGCGGCGCCGGGGCGCGGTCGGCGAGGAGGCTCGCTTCGAGGGTCGCGGCGACGAGCACTTCGAGGTTGCGCCGGCCGACTTCCGGGTTGTTGTACTTCGCGGCGATGACTTCGCCCTGTTCGGTGAGGCGGATGCGGCCCTGCACGGCGCCGCCGGGCTGCGCGAGGATGGCCTGGTAGCTCGGGCCGCCGCCGCGCCCGACCGAGCCGCCGCGACCGTGGAAGAGGCGCAGGTGCACGCCGTGCCGGGCGAACACGTCGACGAGTCCGATCTCGGCCTTGTACAGCGCCCAGCCGGAGGTCAGGAAGCCGCCGTCCTTGTTGCTGTCGGAGTAGCCCAGCATGATCTCCTGCATCCGGCCGCGCGACTCCAGCAGGCTCATGTAGGCCGGCAGCGCGAACAGGCGGTCCATCACCGCCGGCGCGTTGGCGAGATCCTCGATCGTCTCGAACAGCGGAATGATGTTCACGTCGAGCGCCTGCTCGTGCGGCCGCAGGAGGCCCGCTTCCTTGAGCAGCAGTGCGAGTTCGAGCAGGTCGGAGACGTCGTCGGTCTTCGAGATGATGCAGTTGGTGATCGCTTCCTTGCCGAAACGCAGGTGCGCGCTTCGCGCGGCGCGGAAGATCGCCAGCTCGCCTTCCGTCTCGTCCGAGTAGCGCACGTGCGGCGAGGCCAAGAGGCGCGGCGTGGCCAGTTCGGCGATGAGCACCTCGCAGCGTCCGGCCTCGTCCAGCGCGCGGTAGTCGCTGCCGGGCTGGGCGGTCGCGAGGAGTTCGGCGACGACGCGCTCATGCACGTCCGAGTTCTGGCGCAGGTCGATCGGCGCAAGGTGGAAGCCGAACACGCGCACCGCGCGCCGCAGCAGGCGCAGGCGTCCGCGCGCGAGAGCGGCTGAGCCGTTGGCGACGAGCGAGCGGTGGAGGATGTCGAGATCTTCCGCGAGTTCGTGCGCGCTTGCGTAGGGCGCCGCCGGGCCGACCGGCGCGCGCGCCGGCTCGCCGCCGAGCAGCGTGCGGTGGGTGGCCGCGAGGCGTGCGTAGATGCCGGAGATCGCACGGCGGTAAGGCTCGTCCTTGCGGTGCGGCGATTTGTCGGGGGATTGCTCGGTGAGGGCGAGCAGGGCGTCGGAGGCGCTCACGAGCCCGGTCGCGAGCGACAGGCGCGCGCCGAGCGTGTGCAGTTCGGCCAGATAGAAGCCGAGCGCCGCGCTCGCCTGCATCGTCAGCGCGCGTTCCAGCACCTCGGCGGTGACGAAGGGGTTGCCGTCGCGATCGCCCCCGATCCAGCTGCCGACGCGCAGGAAGGCGGGCAGTTCCAGCGCGCCCAGCGCCGGATCGCGCTTGGCGAGCTGGTCCTCGAGGCTGGCGTAGAGGCGCGGCACTTCGCGCAGGAAAGTCGCGTCGAAGTAGGAGAGGCCGTTGGCCACCTCATCCACCACCGACAGCCTGGCCGGGCGCAGCATGCGCGTCTGCCACAGGATCAGCACCGCGCGGCGCAGGGCTTCGTCGCTGTGTTCGCGCTCCTCGGGCGTGAGCATCATGCGGTCGCGCCGGTCGAGCAGTCGCGCGATGTCAGTCTCGCAGTTGAGGATGCTCTTGCGCTGCACTTCGGTCGGGTGGGCCGTGAGCACCGGTGAGATCGACGCGGTATCGAAGAACGCGGCCAGTTCGGACGCCTCGTGGCCGCTGGCGAAGGCGCGGGCGAGCGCATGGGCGAGGCTGCCTTCGCGCGGTGCCGAGCCCGCGATCAGGTGGGCGCGGCTGCGGCGGATGTGGTGCTGGTCCTCGGCGATGTTGGCGAGGTGGGAGAAGTAGCTGAACGCGCGGGCGACCTGGATCGTCTGTTCGCGCGACAGGGCGTCGAGGATGCCTTCGAGTTCCTGGCGCGCGGCGCGGTCGTCGTCGCGGCGAAAGCGCACGGAAGTCTGGCGGATGCGTTCGACGAGGCCGAACACGGCGTCGCCCTGCTGGTCGCGCACGGTGTCGCCGAGCACGCGGCCCAGCAGTCGGATGTCTTCGCGCAGCGGTGCGTCCTTGTCCTGATTCATGGTCCTTCCGGGCGGTTCGGGGCTATGGGTTGGAATGGGGGGCGGGGGGTGTATACAGGCGCCCATGCTAGAATGCCGGTTTGCTGCGGCGCCATTGGCGCGAACCCTGATGCTGCGGCGCGGAAATGTGCCGCCCCGTTCAGGATCCTAATCCATCTGCCGACGAGTCTGTTTACCGTGAGCGCAACTTCCGCCGATTTCACCCCGCCCGAACGCATCGTCATCGCCACCCGCGAAAGCCGGCTCGCGCTGTGGCAGGCCGAACACGTCAAGGCTCGCCTCGAGGCGCTGTACCCGGGCTGCCGCGTCGAACTGCTGGGCATGACCACCCGGGGCGACCAGATCCTCGACCGCCCGCTCGCGAAGGTCGGTGGCAAGGGGCTGTTCGTCAAGGAGCTCGAGGCCGCGCTGCTCGAAGGGCGGGCCGACATCGCGGTGCATTCGATGAAGGACGTGCCGATGCAACTCGCGGAACCCTTCGCGCTGCCCTGCATTTCCGAGCGCGAAGTGCCGCTCGACGCCTTCGTGTCGCCGCGCTACGCGAGCCTCGACGAGCTGCCGCCGGGCGCCGTCGTCGGCACGTCCTCGCTGCGCCGCGAATCGCAGCTGCACGCGATGTATCCGATGCTCGCGGTGACCAGTCTGCGCGGCAACCTCGACACGCGCCTGCGCAAGCTCGACGAGGGCCAGTACGACGCGATCATCCTCGCCGCGGCCGGCCTGAAGCGCCTCGGCCTGGCGGACCGCATCCGCAGCGAACTGCCGTCGGCGGTGTCGCTGCCGGCGGCGGGACAGGGCGCGCTGGGCATCGAATGCCTCGCGAGCCGCAAGGACGTCGCCGCCTGGCTCGCGCCGCTCAACGACGCCGACACCTCGGCCTGCGTGCGCGCCGAGCGCGCCGTGTCGCGTGCGCTGGCGGGCAGCTGCGAAGTGCCGCTGGGCGCCTACGCCGAAATCCGTGCGGGCAAGCTGTGGCTGCGCGGTTTCGTCGCGCTGCCCGACGGCAGCCGCATCGTGCGTGCCGAGCTCGAAGGCGATCCGGCGGACTGCGAAACGCTGGGCCTGGCGCTGGCGGCCGACCTGCGCGGGCAGGGGGCCGAGGAAATCCTCGCCCAGATCGGCTGAGTTCGCTGCGACGGTGCCGGCGATGAGCGCGGCCACGCTGTCCGGGCGCCACATCGTGGTGACCCGTCCGTCCGGGCAGGCCGACAGCCTGTGCGAGGCGATCGAGGCGCGCGGCGGGAACGCCCTGCGCTACCCGGTGCTGGCGATCGGCGAGCCCGCCGACAAGCGGGCCCTTGACGGGATCGCCGCGCGGCTGGACGGATTCGACCTCGCCTTCTTCGTCAGTCCGAACGCCGTCAGCCACGCCCTGGCCCCCCTCCTCGCGCAGCGCACGTGGCCGGCCGGCCTGCGTGTCGCCACGGTCGGCAAGGGCAGTGAGCGGGCGCTGGCGGCCTACGGCTTCAAGGACGTGATCGCGCCGCAGGGCGGATTCGACAGCGAGGCGGTGCTTGCCTTGCCCGAGTTCCAGGCGGACGCCATTGCCGGCAGACGGGTGGTGATTTTCCGCGGCGACGGCGGGCGCGACCTGCTCGGCGAAACCCTGCGCGAACGCGGTGCCGCAGTCGAATACGTCACCTGCTACCGCCGCTATTGTCCCGCGATCGACCCCGCGCCCCTGCTGGCGCTGGCGGCGGAGGGGCGCCTCGATGCGATCACGCTGACGAGCAGCGAAGGCGTCGGCAACCTGCGCGTCATGGTCGGCGACGCCGGCTGGCCGGTGCTGCGGAAAGTCGCCGTCTTTGCCCCGCATCCGCGCATCGTTGCGCATGCGCGCGCGGCGGGCTTCGAGTTCGTCCTCGAGACGCCGCCGGGTGACGACGGCCTGATCGGCGCGCTCGAGTCTCATTTTCGGCACGCCTCGGTTACACTCAGGTCATGAACCAAGAACAACCAGCGCTTACTCCCTCCAGCACGTCCGAAACTGCCGCCGCGCCGAATCGTGAAGCGGCGGAACGTTCGCCCGTTCCTGCCGCCGCGCGTTCCGGCTCGCGCGGCGGTCTTGCCTCGACCGTCTCCGTGATCGCCCTCGTCGCGACCGGCGTGCTCGGCTGGTACGTC
Organism: Azoarcus sp. DN11; assembly: GCF_003628555.1. Taxonomy (NCBI): domain Bacteria; kingdom Pseudomonadati; phylum Pseudomonadota; class Betaproteobacteria; order Rhodocyclales; family Zoogloeaceae; genus Azoarcus; species Azoarcus sp. DN11. The sequence goes on from NZ_CP021731.1 coordinate 1,108,628, forward strand.
CATGACATGCGCGGCAGCGTCGCGACCGTGCGCGAGGAAGTCGCCCAGCGGCTCTCCGCCGGCGAGGCGGCTGCGGCGGAGTACCGCGCGCTGGGCCGCCAGCAGCAGGAGGTGATCGCCGCGCTGCAGGGCAAGCTCGGCGCACTCGAAGCCCAGGTGGCGGCCACCGAGGGCCAGGCCGCGGCGCTCGAAACCCTGTACCAGCAGTTTTCGCGCACGCGCGAGGATCGCGTCATCGCGGAGACCGAGAACGCCGTCGCGATGGCGACGCAGCAATTGCAGCTTGCAGGCAATGCCGAGGCTGCGCTGATTGCGCTGCAGGGCGCCGAGGCGCGTCTCGCCGCCCAGGATGCGGGCCAGCTGCTGCCGCTGCGCCGGGCCCTGGCGCGCGACATCGAACAATTGAAGGCGGCGCCGCAGGTGGATGTGCCAGGGATCGCGCTGCGCCTCGAAGGCCTGCTCGAGCATGCGGATGCGCTGCCGCTCGCCTTCGCGGGCGAGCTTGCCGAAAAACCGGCCGTGGAGCGTGGCGATGGTGCAGCGCCGGCCGCGGCCGCGCCGTCGCCGATGGATTTCGTCAAGCGCGTGGCGCACGAGGTGTGGCACGAGATCCTCGCGCTGGTGCGCATCGAGCGTCTCGACCAGCCCGAGCCGGTGCTGCTCGCGCCGGCACAGAGCACCTACCTGCGCGAGAACCTGAAGATCCGCCTGCTGACGGCCCGGCTGGCGCTCCTCGCGCGCGACGGGCGCACCTTCGCGGCCGATCTTGCGCAGGCGCAGGAATGGGTCGAACGCTACTTCGACAAGCGTGACACCAGGGTGCAGGAGACCTTGTCCGAACTGGCCACCCTCGCGGCGACCCCGGTCAAGGTCGCGCAGCCGGCACCGACCGAGAGCATCGCGGCGCTCCGGATGCTCCAGGCGCGCGCAGGTGAGGCGGGCCGGAGCGCGGCGGCCCTTGCCGTGCCGCCGGCGCCCGCAACGGCACCCGCCTCGGCTTCGGTCCCGGCGCCTGCGAAGGGCGGCGCCACGACTCGTCAGCCAGCCAACGGCGCGCGTTGAGGAGCGGATCATGCGTGCATTGATCTGGCTCATCGGAATCTTCGCGCTCGCGGCCGGCGTGGCGATGCTCGCGAACGTCAACAACGGTTACGTGCTCGTCGTGCTGCCGCCCTGGCGCATCCAGCTTTCGCTCAACCTGCTGATCGTCGGACTGGTCGTGGCCTTTTTCTGTGCCTACGCGATGCTGCGGATGATCCGGCGGACCATGGAGCTGCCCGGACGGGTCATCCAGTACCGCGAGCGGCGGCGCAGGGAGAAGGCCGGCCGCGCCCTGCGCGACGGGATGCGCGCGTTGTTCGAAGGACGGTTCGCGCAGTCGCTGAAATTGGCCGGAGCGGCCTTTTCGGATACCGACAACCGCTCGATGGCTGCCCTGGTCGCCGCGCGGGCCGCGCATGCGATGCGCGACGACACGCGCTATCGCATCTGGCTCGGCAAGGCTGCCGAGCAGGAAGGCGAGTCGCGCGTCGCGCGGCTGATGACCGAAGCGGAACTGGCAGTCGAGGGGCGCCGCTTCGAGGAAGCGGCCGAGCGGCTGGAGCATCTCCGCGTCGCGGGGCACCGCCACATCGCGGTCCTGCGCCTGTCGCTGCGCGTGGCCTCGGCGCTCGCACGCTGGGACGAGGTGCTGCGCACGGGGCGCCAGCTGTACAAGCACAAGGCCATGTCCGAAGAGCAGATGCGTTCCGTGCTGCGGCGCGCGCATCTGGAGCGGATGCGGGAACTCGCCGGCGATGCGGAAGGGCTGGCCGCGTACTGGAAGGGAATCCCCGCGGATGAGTTGAGCGATCGGCGCATGGTTGAACGGGCCGTGCCTTACCTCGCAGCGACCGGCCAGGGGGCGCTCGCGCGCAAGACGCTCGAACGCCTGCTCGACGCGGAATGGGACAGCGGCCTCGCGCGGCTGTACGGCAGCTGCTGCGAGGGGGACGCGGTCGATTGCCTCGCCCGCGGCGAAAAATGGCTGAGGATGCATCCCAAGGATGCCGGCCTGCTGTACGCGTTGGGCCGCCTGTGTGCGAACGCGCAGTTGTGGGGCAAGGCGCAGAGCTACCTCGAGGCGTCCCTGAATCTCGCTCCCTCCGTCGAGACCCACCTGGCGCTCGCGCGGCTGTTCGAGAGTCGTCTGGATCGTCCGGGCGAAGCGCAGGAGCACTACCGCGCGGCGGCGGAGCGATCCACCGCCTGAAAATGCGAGGGTTGCCCGCGAGGGCTGCCCTCGTTCAGCCCGAACGGCCCGCGGTGGCCGGGCCGATGGCGATTGCGCTCAGCACCAGTCGCGTGGCCTGAGGAATTCCTCGTAGAGCCTGGCCTCGGGGGTGCCTGCCTCGGGCTGCCAGTCGTAGCGCCACTTGACGATGGGCGGCAGCGACATCAGGATGGATTCGGTACGCCCGCCCGACTGCAGGCCGAACAGCGTGCCGCGGTCGAACACCAGGTTGAACTCGACGTAACGGCCGCGCCGGTAGGCCTGGAAGTCGCGCTCGCGCTCGCCGTAGGCCATATTCTTCCTGCGTTCGAGGATCGGCAGGTAGGCCGGCACGAAAGCGTCGCCGACGCTCTTCACCAGCCCGAAAGCGGCATCGAAGTCGATCTTGCCGTCGGCGCCGAGGTCGTCGAAGAACAGGCCGCCGACGCCGCGTGCCTCGTTGCGGTGCTTGAGGAAGAAGTAGCGGTCACACCATTCCTTGAGGCGCCGGTATTCCGCCTCGCCGCCGAAGGGCAGCACCGCGGCCTTGCAGCTGCGGTGGAAGTGGCGCACATCGTCTTCGAACGGATAGTAGGGCGTGAGGTCCATGCCGCCGCCGAACCACCAGATCGGTGCGGCAGCGGGCTCGTTCTCCGGCGGCAGCGCGATGAAGAAGCGCACGTTCATGTGCGCGGTGGGGCAGTAGGGGTTGCGCGGGTGCAGCACCAGCGACACGCCCATCGCCTCGAAGGAGCGGCCGGCGAGCTCGGGCCGGTGGGCCGTCGCCGAAGCCGGCATGCCGGCGCCCATCACATGCGAGAAGTTCACGCCGCCACGCTCGAAGAAGCGCCCGTCCTCGATGACACGGGTGATGCCCCCGCCGCCGCCCGGGCGGTCCCACGCGTCGGTGCGGAAGGCTTCGCCGTCCAAGGCTTCCAGCGCCGCGACGATGCCTTGTTGCAGGCCGAGGAGGTAGTCCTTGACGGCGGAACGATCGGGTGCGCTCATCGGGGCAGCCTCAGTTCTTGCGGGCGACGGCCCGATGGCCGATGTCGCGGCGGAACTGGCGGCCGTCGAAGACGATCGCGTCGGCGACATCGTAGGCGCGCTTCTGCGCGCTGCGCACGTTGTCGCCGAGGGCCGTGACGCACAGTACGCGGCCGCCGGCGGTGACGATCTGGCCGTCATGCTCGCCGGTGCCAGCATGGAACACGTGCACGTCCTCGTCGTCGGTCGTCGGCAGGCCGGTGATGGCGTCGCCCTTGCGCGGCGATTCAGGGTAGCCCGCGGCCGCGAGCACGACGCCGAGCGCGACGCGGCGGTCCCATTCGGCCTCGGCCGCGTCGAGTTTGCCGCCGATCGCGGCTTCGATCAGATCGGAGAGGTCGGTCTTGAGACGCATCATGATCGGCTGCGTCTCGGGGTCGCCCATGCGGCAGTTGAACTCCACGACGCGCGGCTGGCCAGCGTCGTCGATCATCAAGCCGGCATAGAGGAAGCCGGTGTAGGGCAGGCCGTCGGCCGCCATGCCGGCGAGCGTCGGGCCGATGATCTCGCGCATCACGCGCGCGTGCACTTCCGGCGTGACGACCGGGGCGGGCGAGTAGGCGCCCATGCCGCCGGTGTTGGGGCCTTCGTCGTTGTCCTTGAGGCGCTTGTGGTCCTGGCTGGTCGCGAGGGCCAGTGCGTGCCTGCCGTCGGCGAGCACGATGAAGCTCGCTTCCTCGCCGGCCATGAATTCCTCGATCACGACGCGTGCGCCTGCCTCACCGTAGCTCACGCCCATGCGGTTGTCGGTGAGCATCATGTCGATCGCGGCGTGCGCCTCGTCGAGCGTCATCGCGACGACGACGCCCTTGCCCGCGGCGAGCCCGTCGGCCTTGATGACGATCGGGGCGCCCTCGGCATTCACGTAGTCGTGCGCCGCCGCCGCGTCCGAGAAGGTCTGGTACTTCGCCGTCGGGATGTTGTGGCGGATCAGGAAGCGTTTGGCGAAATCCTTGGAGCTCTCGAGCTGGGCCGCGGCCTTCGTCGGGCCGAAGATCGGCAGGCCGGCGGCACGGAAGGCGTCGACGACGCCGGCCGCGAGCGGCGCCTCCGGGCCGACGACGGTGAACTGCACCTGCTCGCGCTGTGCCAGTTCGACGAGTTCGGGAATCGCCGTGACGGCGACGTTCTCGAGCAGCGGCTCGCGTGCCGTGCCCGGGTTGCCCGGCGCGACCAGGACGCGGGTCACCTTGGGCGACTGCGCGAGTTTCCAGGCCAGCGCGTGTTCGCGGCCGCCGGAACCGATGACGAGAACTTTCATGCTGTTACCTGCGCTGCGGATCAGTGGCGGAAGTGGCGGAAGCCGGTGAACACCATCGCGATGCCCTGCTCGTCGGCGGCGGCGATCACTTCGGCGTCGCGCATCGAGCCGCCGGGCTGGATCACCGCGGTCGCGCCGGCCTGGGCGAGGACGTCGAGGCCGTCGCGGAACGGGAAGAAGGCGTCGGAGGCGACGACGGTACCCTTGATCTGGAGGCCGGCGTTCTCGGCCTTGATCGCGGCGATGCGGGCGGAGTCGACGCGGCTCATCTGGCCCGCGCCGACGCCGACGGTCATGCCGTCGCGGCAGTACACGATGGCGTTCGACTTGACGTACTTGGCGACGCGCCAGGCGAAGAGGAGGTCGCCCAGTTCCTGTTCGGTCGGGGCGCGCTTGGTGACGACCTTGAGGTCGGCCGCCTGGATGCGGGCTTCGTCCGCGCTCTGCACCAGCAGGCCGCCGCCGACGCGCTTGTAATCGAGCGCGCCCGCGGGCTTGCCGAGCGGGCCGGGGATTACGCAACTGAGCACGCGCACGTTCTGCTTCGCGGTGAGGAGCGCCAGCGCATCGGCGGTGTAGGCGGGGGCGATCAGCACTTCGAGGAACTGCGCAGAGACCGCTTCGGCCGCGGCGCGGTCGACTTCGCAGTTGAAAGCGATGATGCCGCCGAAGGCCGAGGTCGGGTCGGTCGAGAAGGCCTTGCGGTAGGCGGCGACCGGCGATTCGGCGACCGCGACGCCGCAGGGGTTGGCGTGCTTGACGATGACGCAGGCGGGCGTTGCGCCCTCGAAGGCCTTCACGCATTCCCACGCGGCGTCGGCGTCGGCGATGTTGTTGTACGAGAGTTCCTTGCCCTGCAGCTGTTTGTACGACGCGATCGAACCTTCGGGAGCGTTCGGTTCGCGATAGAAGGCGGCGCTCTGGTGCGGGTTCTCGCCGTAGCGCAGGTCCTGCACCTTGTCGAAGGCGACCTGGTAGCGCTCGGGGTAGGCTTTCTTCGCCACCTCGCCCTTGTCGCCGAAAACCAGCGCGGTGAGGTGGTTGGAGATTGCGCCGTCGTAACGGGCGGTGTGGGTGAAGGCCTTCACCGCGAGGGCGAAGCGCGTCTTGTAGCTCAGTTCGCCGCCGTTCGCTTTCAGTTCGCCGATGATCGCCGCGTAGTCCTCGGGATCGGTCACGATGCCGACGCCGCCCTGCTCGTCGCCGTGGTTCTTCGCCGCCGCGCGCACCATGGTGGGGCCGCCGATGTCGATGTTCTCGATCGCGTCCTCGAGCGTGCAGCCGGGCTTGGCGATGGTCTGCGCGAAGGGGTAGAGGTTCACGACGACGAGGTCGATGCGCGTGATGCCGTGTGCGGCGATCGTCTCCATGTGCTCGGGCAGGTCGCGGCGCGCGAGGATGCCGCCGTGCACGGTCGGGTGCAGGGTCTTGACGCGGCCGTCGAGCATTTCCGGGAAGCCGGTGTGCTCGGATACGTCGGTGACGGGCAGGCCGGCGTCGCGCAGCATCGAGGCGGTGCCGCCGGTCGACAGGATCTTCACGCCGAGGCCGTGCAGGGCCTGGGCGAATTCGAGGACGCCGTGCTTGTCGGAGACGCTGATCAGGGCTTGGGAGACTTTCATCGTTCGGATCGCTGGAAGGTGTCGGAAAGGCCCGGCGCGCCGCCGCAATGCGCCGCGCCGGGGGAGTTCGGTTACAGCAGTTCGTATTCGGTGAGCTTGCGCCGCAGCGTGTTGCGGTTGATGCCGAGCATCTCCGCGGCGACCGTCTGGTTGCCGTTGGCCTGGCGCAGGACGAACTCGAGCATCGGGCGCTCGACGTTGCGGATCACCATCTCGTAGATCGCGGCGGGCTTTTCGCCGTCGAGGTCACGGAAATACTGGTCGAGGGTGCGGTGCACGGAATCGGCAATCTCGTTGGGGCGGCTCATGCGGCAAGCTCCTGCGGGAGTTCTTCTTCATAGCGCAGGCGGGTGTCCTGCTGGGCCAGCTGGCCGAAAAAATCCTCGACGGCCGCCATCTGCGAGGGGACGTCGGGGAGCTGGTTCATCGCGCGGCGGAAGGCCGCCGATCCGACCAGGCCCTTCGTGTACCAGGAGATGTGCTTGCGGGCGACCTTGACGCCGGTGTCTTCGCCGTAGAAGGCGTACAGGTCGGCCAGGTGCTCGCGGCACACCTGGAGGATCTCGCTGACGAGTGGCGGTGGCATCAGCTCGCCGGTCGCGAGGTAGTGTTCGGTCTCGCGGAAGATCCACGGCCGGCCCTGCGCGGCGCGGCCGATCATGACGCCGTCGGCGCCGGTGTAGTCGAGCACGTGCTTCGCCTTCTCGGGCGAGGTGATGTCGCCGTTGGCGATGACCGGGATCTTCACCAGGGTCTTCACGTGCGCGATCGTGTCGTATTCCGCCTCGCCCATGTACTGGTCGGCGCGCGTGCGGCCATGGATCGCGATCGCGCGGATGCCGGCTTCCTCGGCGATGCGCGCGACGGTCGGGGCGTTGCGGTGCTGGCGGTTCCAGCCGGTGCGGAACTTCAGCGTGACCGGGGTGCCGGGCACGGCGGCGACGACGGCTTCGAGGATGCGCGCGACGAGCGGTTCGTCCTGCATCAGCGCGGAGCCGGCCATCACGTTGCACACCTTCTTGGCCGGGCAGCCCATGTTGATGTCGATGATCTGCGCGCCGTTGTCGGCGTTGTAGCGCGCGGCATCGGCCATCATCTGCGGGTCGGCGCCGGCGATCTGCACCGAGATCGGATCGACCTCGCCTTCGTGGTCCGCCCGCCGGCGCGTCTTCGCGCTGCCATAGAGCAGCGAGTTCGACGTGACCATCTCGCTCACCGCGACGCCCGCGCCGAGCTTCTTGCACAGCTGGCGGAAGGGGCGGTCGGTGACGCCGGCCATGGGGGCGACGAAGAGGTTGTTGCGCAGGGTGAAACCGGCGTACTGCATGGGCGGGGGTGCGAAGCGGGGGAAAGTCCGGGATTTTACCCCATGCCGCGCCGGGCGAGCAGCGGAATGCTCGCTTCGGGTGGCGACTGGTTCACGCCGGTGTGGTATCCGCGCCTGCGCTGGTCACGGCCAGGCGCGGGCACCAAACATCATGCGGCGGGCGATGAAGTGGCGCAGCGGCGGCAGCATGTCGAGCGCGAAGAGCGCGGCGCCGCGGGCGTGGTGCAGCGGCGCGAAGTTGTTGCTGAAGATGCGCACGAGGCTGTCGGTGAAGTTGATCGCGCCGAAGCGGTCGAGGCGGCGGGCATCGCGGTAGGCCGCGAGCGTGCCGGCGAGGCCGGGGTCGCCGCCGTGGTCGAGCAGCGCGCGCGCGAGCGCCCACACGTCGCGCAGCGCGAGATTGAAGCCCTGGCCGGCGACCGGGTGCAGGGTCTGGGCGGCATTGCCGAGCCACACGGTGCGCTGGCCGACCGGGTCGCGCCGATAGCGCAGGCCGAGCGGGTAGCGCAGGCGTCCGGCGACGTGCGTGAGCCGGACCCGGCTGCCGAAATGCGCCTGCAGGCGTTCGAGGTAGGCAGCTTCGGGCAGGGCGAGGAGTTCGGTCGCGCGCGCCGGGGAGGCGACGTGGACCAGCGCGTAGTCGTCGCGATGAGGGAGCAAGGCGATCGGGCCTTCGCTGGTGAAGCGCTCGAAGGCGGTGTCGTGGTGGCCGCCGGCGATGCCGATTCGGGCGATGAGCGCGTGCTGGGCGTAGTCGCGTTCGATGACGTCCGGCGCGCCGGCCTTCAGCCCGCCTTCGGCGCAGGCGACGAGGCGGGCGGTCGCGGTGGTGCCGTGGAGGGCGGTGCCCGGTCCGGCGAGGGTTGCGGTGACCGCGTCGCGGGCCGGACTCAGCGCGGCGATCTCGGTTTCGTCCATGACCGCGATGCCGGCGCGATCGACAGCGTCGCGCAGGGCGCCGGCCAGCGCCCCCGCCTGCAGGCCGTAGCCGAGCGCGGGCAGGCCGTAGTCGTCCGCTTCGAGCCGGGTGCGGCCGAGGCCGCCCTGCTGCGAGATGTGGATGTGGCGGATCGGGGTGGCGGGCAGGTCGTGCCACACGCCCAGGCGCTCCAGGGTCAGGCGCGAGCCGTGGGCGAGCGCGAGCACGCGCGGGTCGGCGGCGACAGCGTCGCGCGGACGGGTGTCGGCGAGCGTGACCGCGAGGCCGCTGTCCTTGAGCGCGAGGGCGAGCGACAGGCCGACCGGGCCGGCGCCGACGATCAGCAGGTCAGGCTGCGCCATCGACCGCCTCGCGCATGACGTCTTCGATGTCGGCGACCGAGCGCGGCGCCGACTCGGTGAGGTACTCGCAGCCGGTGTCGGTGACGAGCGCGTCGTCCTCGATGCGCACGCCGATGTTCCAGAACGCTTCCGGCACGCCTTCGGCGGGGCGGATGTAGCAGCCCGGCTCGACCGTGAGCACCATGCCCGGCACCAGCGGACGCCAGTCGCCGCCGAGCTTGTATTCGCCGGCGTCGTGCACGTCGCGGCCGAGCCAGTGGCCGGTGCGGTGCATGTAGAAGCGCCGGTAATGGCCCTGCTCGATGACTTCGGCGAGGCTGCCGGAGAGGAGCTTGAGGTCGAGCATGCCCCGCGCGAGCACCTCGACGGCGGCGTCGTGCGGCATGTTCCAGTGGGCGCCGGGACGGATCGTGGCCTTCGCGGCGGCCTGGGCGGCGAGCACGAGTTCGTAGATGTCGCGCTGCGGGCCGCTGAAGCGCCCGTTCACCGGGAAGGTGCGCGTGATGTCCGAGGCGTAGCCGTCGAGTTCGCAGCCCGCGTCGATCAGCAGCAGTTCGCCGTCTTCCATGCGGCGCTCGTTCTCGATGTAGTGCAGCACGCAGGCGTTGGCGCCGCTCGCGACGATCGACGGGTAGGCCGGGGCCTGGCTGCCGGCGCGGCGGAAGTGATGGATCAGTTCCGCCTCGATCTCGTATTCGAAGCGGCCCGGGCGCGTCGCCGCCATCGCGCGGCGGTGGGCTTCGCCGGAGATCTCGCCGGCGCGGCGCATGATCGCGAGTTCCGAGGCGTCCTTGAGGATGCGCATCTCGTCGAGCTCGGCGCGCACGTCGCGGATCGCATGGGGCGGGATCGCGCCCGCGCGGGCATTGGCGCGCACGGTGTTGAGGGCGCGCAGCACGCAGGCGTCCCAGTCGTTGTCGTGGCCGAGGCTGCACCACAGCGCGGGCTGGCCGGCCATGAGATCGGGCAGGCGCTGGTCGAGGTCGCCGACGGTCCAGGTCTCGTCGAAGCCGAAGCGCGTGCGCGCGGCGTCGGGGCCGTGGCGATAGCCCTCCCAGATCTCCCGCTCCTCGTTCTTTTCGCGGCAGAAGAGGATCGACTTCGGCGTGTCGCCGGCGATCAGCACGACGACCGCCTCGGGTTCGCCGAAGCCGGTGAGGTAGTGGAAGTAGCTGTCGTAGCGGAACGGGTAGTGCGTGTCGCGGTTGCGCGCGTGTTCCGGGGCGGTCGGCACCACCGCGATGCCGCCGCCCAGCGCGTTCATGCGGGCGATCAGGCGCTCGCGGCGGGCGCGGAAGGGGGCGATGTCAAGCGTGAGGGGGGCGAACTTCGGGTCGAGGGGCGTGTTCATCGGCAGATTATGGCATGTGGGCTGGTGTCGGATTCGACCGGACCGGCCGGAGTGCGTTCAGCTGCGGATCCCGCGCAGCCGGACATCGAGTTCGGCGAGCCGCGCGGGGGTGCCGACGTCGAGCCAGTAGCCGGCGTGCAGGGCACCGCTCACGCGTCCGGCGTCCATCGCGTCGCGCAGCAGCGGCCCGAGCGCAGCGCCGCTGCCCGGGGTGATGCCGGCGAAGAGCGCGGGGTGGTAGGCGCCGATTCCGGAGAAGGTGAGGCGTGGTTCACCGTCGCGGAAGAGGCGGCCGTCCGCGAGATGGAAGTCGCCGGCCGGGTGGTGGTCGGGATTGGGCACCATCAGCAGGTGGGCGAGGTCGCCGTCCGCCGAGAGCGTGACGGCCCGGTCGCGCAGGGGGGCGAGCGCGGCGTCGCAGAAGACGTCGCCGTTCACGACCAGGAAGGGGGCGTCGCCCAGCAGCGGCAGCGCCTGGCGGATGCCGCCGGCGGTCTCCAGCGCCTGGGCCTCGGGCGAGTAGCGGATGCGCACGCCGAAAGTGCTGCCGTCGCCCAGCGCGGCCTCGATCATCGCGCCGAGGTGGGCGTGGTTGATCGCGATGTCGCTGAAGCCGGCGTCGCGCAGGCGCTCGATGTGCCAGACGATCAGCGGCTTGCCGCCCGCCTGCAGCAGCGGCTTGGGGCAGGTGTCCGTCAGCGGGCGCATGCGTTCGCCGCGCCCGGCGGCGAGGATCATCGCACGCATCAGAAGGTGTAGCCGACTTCGACCGGCTCGGGGTCGAGGCGGTCGAGCAGCTTCAGTAGCGGCCCGAGGTCGCGGTAGCGCTTGCAGGCGCGGCGCAGGTAATCCATCACCAGCGGCATGTCGGCGAGGTAGCCGTCCTTGCCGTCGCGGTGATAGAGGCGTGCGAAGATGCCCAGCACCTTGATGTGGCGCTGCACGCCCATCCACTCGTAGTCGCGGTGGAAGTCGGAGAAGTCGGCGCGCACGGGCAGGCCGAGCTGGCGCGCCGCTTCCCAGTAGCGCGCGAGCATGTCGAGGGTGAACTCCTCGTCCCAGTGGATGTAGGCGTCCTTGAAGAGGGAGGCAAGGTCGTAGGTGAGCGGGCCGTAGACGGCGTCCTGGAAGTCGATGATGCCGGGATTGGCCTGATCGGGGAGGTACATCAGGTTGCGCGAATGGTAGTCGCGGTGCACGAACACCTGCGGCTCGGCGAGGTTCACTTCCAGGATGCGGTCGAAGGTGTCCATCAGCGTGACGCGCTGGCGGTCGTCGAGGGTGACGCCCTTGTGGCGCCCGATGTACCACTCGGGGAACAGCATCAGCTCGCGCAGCAGCAGTTCGCGCGAGTATTCGGGCAGGACCCCGGGCCGGCTCGCGCGCTGGATCGCGATCAGCGCGCCGAGCGCGTCGGCATACAGGTGGGGGGCGTTGTCCTTGGTCAGCGCCGCGAGGTAGGTCTTGCTGCCGAGGTCCGAGAGCAGCAGGAAGCCCAGGTCGAGGTCCTGCGCGAGCACTTCCGGGACGTGCGCGCCGGCCGCGCGGAACAGCTCCTCGACCTTCAGCCAGGGGCGGCAGTCCTCGCGTTCGGGCGGGGCGTCCATGACGATGCGGCTGGCGCTGCCGTCGGCGAAGTTTACGCGGAAGTAGCGGCGAAAACTGGCGTCGGCCGATGCCGGAGTCAGCTCGAAGGCCTTGCCGGACAGTTGCGTGGTCAGCCAGTCGTTCAGTTGGGCGAGTCTTTGCACCGGGTTCTCCGCGACGCTTCGTGTAAAATCCGCGAGTTTATCAAAAGGCCGCGACCGTGCCGGGCACGGGCTGTCGGCGATGGAATCCAGGATTGGGGAAAGCGCTTTGCGCGATATGCGATTGAGGACCCAGCTGCGGGCGATCCCGCTGCTGCTGTGCTGTTTCTCGGGCTCCGCCCTGGCGGCCGGGTTGCCGCCGCTGGTCGTGTCGCCGGATCTCGTGGGCGGCGGTACGCCGCGTGCGCCGGCTCAACCGGCTCCGGTCGGGGCGCGGCAGGAGCCGTTGGCCCAGTCCGCTGGGCCAGCGGCAGGAACCCCGCCGGCCACGCCGGCGAAGACGCTTGGCGCGACTCCCGCACCGGCTGGGGCGCAGGCGCCCGCTGCCGCGGCGCCCGGGCAGGCGGCTTCCGCGCTGCCCGAGGGCGCGACCGAAGTGCGCGCCCTGCGCATCCGGGGTACGCGCTCCGTGGAGATGCTCGCCGAGGGCGAGGCCGAGCTGCAGCGCGACGACCTGCTGCTTTTCGCGGACAAGCTGACTTATCGCGAGCTGGATGACGAGGCCCATGCCGTCGGTAACGTGCGCCTCCTGCGCGGAGAGGACACCATGAGCGGACCGGAGGCGCGGCTCAAGCTCTCGGAGCGCGTCGGGTCCTTCGATTCGCCGACCTACCGCATCAAGAGCCTGTCGCCCGAGCCGGTGCAGCCCGGCGAGACGCCGCGCGAGGTTTCGGGAGGCGGCTCGGCCGACATACTGTACTTCGAAGGCGAGAACCAGTACCGCTTGAAGAATGCGACCTGGTCGACCTGCGAGGCGAGCGATCCGGCCTGGTACCTGAAGGCGAACGACCTGCAGCTCGATTACGACCGCGGGCTTGGCACCGCCCAGAATGCCACGCTCATGTTCAAGGACACGCCGATGCTGTGGTGGCCGTGGGCCGAGTTCCCGCTCGTCGGCCAGCGCCAGTCGGGTTTCCTCGCGCCCACCTTCGGCTTGTCGAACAAGGTCGGTTTCGACCTTTCGGCGCCGTACTACTGGAACATCGCGCCGAACTACGACGCGACAATCGTTCCGCGCATCATGGGCCGTCGCGGGGCGCAGCTCACGACCGAGTTCCGTTACCTCACGCCGACGCAGAACGGCCAGGCGCGCGTCGAGTACATGCCCACCGACAGCCTCACGGGCGGGTCGCGTGCGCTGGGATCTTTCCAGCACCAGCAGGTCATCGCGCCCGGCCTGTCCGCGGCGATCGACTGGAATGGTGTTTCGGACAAGAAGTATTTCGAGGACCTGAGCTCGCGCGTCACCCTCGCCTCGCGCGTGAACCTGCTGCGCCAAGGCACGCTGAGTTACGCCACCAGCGACTGGTGGAGCGCGTCTGCGACGGTGCAGGGCTACCAGTCCCTGGCGGGCGGCCAACTCTATCGCCGCCTGCCGCAGCTGCTGCTGAACGCCAACCGCGGGGAATTGTTCGGCGGTTCGGCCTTCGCGTTCCGCGGCGAGTACGTGCAATTCGTGCACCCCGACGCGAACGTTCCCGAGGGCGGCCGCTTCACGCTTTACCCCCAGATCTCGCTGCCCTTCGAGCGCGCCGGCTACTACGTCACGCCCAAGCTCGGCGTGCACTACACGCGCTACGACCTCGACCGCGACCTCGCCGGCAACAGCCGCACGCTCACCCGTTCGGTGCCGATCTTCTCCGTCGACAGCGGCATGATGTTCGAACGCGACACGGATCTCTTCGGGCGCAACCTGCTGCAGACGCTCGAACCGCGCCTGTTCTATGTCAACACCCCGTTCCGCGACCAGACCGAGATCCCGGTGTTCGATACGTCGCGCTACGATTTCGGTCTCGCGCAGATCTTCTCCGAGAACCAGTATTCCGGTGGCGACCGCATCGCCGACGCGAACCAGATCACGGCGGCGGTGACCTCGCGCCTGATCGACCCCGGCAGCGGTGCCGAGCGCATGCGCGCAACCGTAGGCCAGCGCTTCTTCTTCGAAGACCAGCGCGTGACCCTGCCCGGCGAGGTGCCGCGCACCGGGCGGCGTGCCGACATGCTGGGCCTGTTCAGCGGTTACGTGATGCAGAAGACCTGGCTCGATTCGCTCGTGCAGTACAACCCGCGCGACGGCCAGACCGAGCGCTTCAACCTCGGCGTGCGCTACCAGCCGGAATTCGCGAAAGCGCTGAACCTGTCCTACCGCTATTCGCGCGGCCGGCTCGCGGACGAGAGCGACAGGATCCAGGATGTCTCCGTGTCCGGCCAGTGGCCGCTGGGCGGCGGATGGTACGGCGTGGGCCGCATGACGCGTTCGCTGAAGGAAGACCGCATTACCGAGGCGCTCGCGGGCCTCGAGTACAACGGCGGCTGCTGGGTGGTTCGCACCGTGATGCACCGCTTCGCCACCAACGCGCAACACGTGACGCAGGCGATGTTCGTGCAGCTCGAACTGAACGACCTCACGGCCATCGGCTCCAATCCGCTCACGCTGCTCAAGCGCAGCGTCGCCGGTTATGGGAAGATCAACGATCCCGTCGCCAACCGCGTGTTCGGCGCCGAATGAGTCTTACGCAGCCCCCATTCATACCTCTACTACCATGATCCGAATTCCCTCGCGTCCGTGCCTTGCCCTGATTCTCGGCCTTGCCGGCGCTTCCGCGCTGTTTCCCGCGCATGCGGCGGCGTCGCGTGCGGTCGAGGTCGACCGCATCGTCGCAGTGGTCAATAACGAGGTCATCACGACCCTGGAACTGCGCGAGCGCGTCCAGCAGGCGCAGCGCCAGCTCGCCCGACAGGGCACGGCGCAGCCGCCGGCCGACGTGTTCGAGCGCCAGGTGCTCGAGCGGCTCGTGCTCGAGCGCGCGCAGACGCAGCTTGCGGCGGAGACCTCGCTCAAGGTCGACGATGCGACGCTGGATCGGGCGATCGGCCGCATCGCCGAGAACAACCGCATGAGCATGACCGACCTGCGCCTCGCGCTGGAGAAGGACGGCATCACGTGGAACCGCTTCCGCGACCAGATCCGCTCCGAGATCCTGCTCACCCGCCTGCGCGAGCGCGAAGTCGACAGCCGCATCGTTGTGACCGACGCGGAGATCGAGAACTTCCTCGCGAACAACGCCGATGCGCTGTCCGGCGAGGAGTTCCATGTCGCGCATATCCTCGTGCGCGTGCCTGACGGCGCGTCGATGCAGCAGCAGTCGGAACGGCTCGCGCGGGCCGAAAGCGTCGTCGAGCGCCTGCGGGCGGGCGAGGATTTCGGGCGTCTCGCGGCGTCCTATTCCGACGCGCCCGACGGGCTGAACGGCGGCGATCTCGGCTGGCGCGGCCGCGACCGGCTGCCCACGCTGTTCGCCGATACCGTGCGCCAGATGCAGCCGGGCGAGGTGTCGAAGATCATGCGCAGTCCCGCCGGCCTGCACATCGTCAAGCTCGTCGAGAAACGCGGCGGCGCGGCCGCGGGGGCACAGCAGATGCAGCAGACGCATGCGCGCCATATCCTGATCCGCACGTCCGAGATCGTGTCGGACGCCGACGCCGAGAGCCGCCTGAACGGCCTGCGCGAGCGTGTCGTCAATGGCGCGAGCTTTGCCGAACTGGCGAAGGCGAACTCCGCCGACCTGTCTGCCGCCAAGGGTGGCGACCTCGGCTGGGTCAATCCGGGCGACACGGTCCCCGAGTTCGAGCGCGCGATGGATGCGCTCAAGCCCGGCGAGGTGAGCGCGCCGGTCAAATCGCCCTTCGGCTGGCATCTCATCCAGGTCGAGGAGCGCCGCATGCAGGACGTCACCGACGAGCGCAAGCGCGCCGCCGCGCGCAACGCGCTGCGCGAGCGCAAGGCCGACGAGGCGTTCGAGGAATGGCTGCGCCAGCTGCGCGACCGGACCTACGTCGAATACCATCTGGACAAGGAGTAAGCCCGCGTGCCGGGAGGGCCTGCAGGGTTGCCCATCCTCGCCGTCACGAGCGGCGAGCCGGCCGGCGTAGGGCCGGAGCTGTGCGCGCGCCTGGCGGGGCGCAACTGGCCCGCGCGCACGGTCGTCCTGGGCGACATCGGGCTGATCCGCGCGCGCGCCGGCGACGTCGAAGTCGTGCCCTTCGAGCCCGCGCGCGATGCGGCACCGGCCGGTGCGCTCGAAGTGCTGCACCTGCCCTTGGCGATGCCGGCGCAGGCAGGCGTGCTCGACAAGGCAAATGCCGCCTACGTGCTTGCGCTGCTCGATCGCGCGCTGGCGGGCTGCCGTAGCGGGGAATTCGCCGGCATGGTGACGGCCCCCGTGCACAAGGGCGTGATCAACGACGCGGGCGTGCCGTTCAGCGGCCATACCGAATATCTCGCCGAACACACCGGCACGCCGCTGGTGGTGATGATGCTGGTCGGCGGCAGCATGCGGGTCGCGCTCGCGACGACGCACCTGCCGCTCGCCGCGGTGCCGGGGGCGATCACGCGCGCGCTGCTGGAGGCGACGCTGCGCATCCTGCACGGCGATCTGCTGCGGCACTTCGGGCTGGCGGCGCCGCGCATCCTCGTCGCCGGGCTGAATCCGCATGCGGGCGAGGGCGGCCACATGGGGCGCGAGGAGATCGAGGTGATCGCGCCGGTGCTGGAGAAGCTGCGCGCCGAGGGCATGCGGCTCGCCGGGCCGCTGCCCGCCGACACGCTGTTCGTGCCGCATACGCTGGAGCAGGGCGACGCGGTGCTGGCGATGTACCACGACCAGGGCCTGCCGGTGCTCAAGCATGCGAGCTTCGGCGGCGGCGTGAACGTGACGCTGGGGCTGCCGATCATCCGTACCTCGGTGGATCACGGCACGGCGCTGGACCTGGCGGGGACGGGCAAGGCCGATCCCGGGAGCCTGTTCGCAGCGGTCGAACTGGCGATTGCGATGGCGGCCGCGCGCGCCTGATTCGAGAGATTCCGATGACTGAGCATCACGCGCGCAAGCGCTTCGGGCAGAACTTCCTGTCCGACCCCAACATTATCCGCAAGATCGTCGATGCGATCCGCCCGGCCGCGGGCGACACGATCGTCGAGATCGGGCCGGGCCTCGCGGCGATGACCGATCCGCTGGTCGACCGCCTCGGCCACATGCACGTGGTCGAGATCGACCGTGACCTGATCGCGCGCCTGAAGGAGCGCTACGCGCCCGAGCGCCTGACGATCCATGAGGGCGACGCGCTGAAGTTCGACTTCGGCAGCCTCGGGGCGCCGCTGCGCGTGGTGGGCAACCTGCCGTACAACATTTCGACGCCGCTGCTGTTCCACCTCGCGTCCTTCGCCGACAACGTCACGGACATGACCTTCATGCTGCAGAAGGAGGTCGTGATGCGCATGGTGGCCGAGCCGGGCACGGAGGATTACGGCCGACTGTCGGTGATGCTGCAGTACCGTTTCCGCATGGCGCGGCTCTTCGACGTGCCGCCGGGGGCTTTCCGGCCGGCGCCGAAGGTGACTTCCAGCATCGTGCGCATGGTGCCGTTGCCGTCCGAGCAGCTCGGCGCCCAGGACGAGGCGCTACTGGCGCGCATCGTCGCGGCCGCGTTCGGCCAGCGGCGCAAGACGCTGCGCAACACGCTGCGCGACTTCCTCGATGAGCCGGATTTCGCGGCGCTGGCGCTCGATCCGGGCCTGCGCGGCGAACGGCTGGGGGTCGCGGACTACGTCGCTATCGCGAACCACGTCGCGAGGAAGGGTGCGTCGCCCGTCTGAACTGGCGCAGTCACTCCCTCCCCTTCAAGGGGAGGGTTGGGGTGGGGATGGGTGGACTCCGCAGCGCCTGAAAGAAACCCATCCCCATCCTGTCCTTCCCCTTGAAGGGGAAGGGACCTGCTAAGTGCGCGACGTCGCGAAGGACGCTCAGGCCTTCTTCAACGGACAGGTGTTGAGTCCGAATAGCGAGTAGGCCGGGCACCAGCCCATCAGGCCGGTGGCGAGGGGGACGACGCCGATCCAGGTCCAGGGGGTGCCGATGCCCATGATCGCGAGCACGATCAGGATCAGGCCGGCGACGATACGCAGGGTCTTGTCGATGCCGCCAACGTTTGCGCTCATGATTCTCTCCAGGGGGTGACAGGGATGTGAGCGTATTTCAGCACTTGCGCATGTTCCGGTCTGTGACTCCGGTTACATAGCCCCTCGTTCTGCCTCGTTCAGCCCGGCCGGCCGTCGCTCGCGACGCGGCGCAGGCCGGCCGGGTCGAGGATCTCGATCTGCTCGCGCGACAGCTTCACGAGGCCCTGTGCGGCGAAGCCCTTCAGCAGGCGGCTGACGAATTCGCGCACGCTGCCCAGTTCGTCGGCGAGCTGCTGGTGCGTGACGTGCAGCAGGCGCCCCTTGCCCAGCAGCAGGCCGGCGAGGCGCTGGTCGAGGCGTTGGAAGGCGACTTCCTCGATGAGCTGCATCAGGTCGGCGATGCGTTCGGCGAAGAGGTGGAAGACGAAGCCGCGGAAGGCCGGTTCGGCGAGGAGCGCGTCGAATTCCGCCTTGGGCAGCATCAGCAGCACCGTGTCGGTTTCGGCGATGCCGCGGGCGTTGTAGTCCTCGTGCCCGAGCAGGCAGGACGACGAGATGATGCAGGTTTCGCCCGGCGTGACGCGGTACAGCGGCAGTTCGCGGCCGTTCGGCGCGCATTTCACGACGCGCACCGAGCCTTCGACGACGAAGGGGAAGCCTTCGCAGGCCTGGCGGTCGTCGAACAGCAGGGCGCCGGCCGGCACGCGCGCCCAGCGGCCGGCTTCCAGCAGGCGGCGGCGCGCCGCTTCCGGCAGCGCCCCGATCATCGGGTAATGGGCAGTGGCGAGCGCGGGGTCGGGGGTCTGCATGGCGGCGGGGTGTGCTTGGTTACAGGTCCAGCTCGACGACCACCGGCGCGTGATCGGACGGGCGTTCGAGCTTGCGCGGAGTCTTGTCGACCGTGCAACTGCGGCAGGCGCCGCGCAGTGCCTGCGACACGAGCACGTGGTCGATGCGCAGGCCGAAGTTGCGGCGGAAGGCGCCCATGCGGTAATCCCACCACGAATAGCTCTTCTCGGGCTGCTCGAAGAGGCGGAAGGCGTCGGTGAGGCCCAGTCCGGTCAGCGCCGCGAAGGCGGCCCGTTCGGGCCGGGAGACGTGGATTTCCTCCTTCCAGTCGGGGTGCGCGTCGCGGTCTTCGGGGGCGATGTTGAAGTCGCCGGCGAGCACGAGACGCTCGTGCGCCTTTAGCTCCTCGCGCAGCCAGTCGGTGAGCGCGGCGAGCCAGCGGAGCTTGTACTCGAACTTGTCCGAACCGACCGCCTGGCCGTTGGGAAAGTACGCGCTGACGACGCGCACGCCGCCGAGGGTGGTGGCGATGATGCGCTTCTGTTCATCGACGAAGCCGGGGATGTCGCGCGTCGTCGCATCGGCGGCCTGCGGGCTGAGGATCGCGACGCCGTTATAGGTCTTCTGGCCGTTGAACACCGCGTGGTAGCCGGCCGCTTCGAGCTCGGCGGCGGGAAAGGCCTTGTCCTCCATCTTGAGCTCCTGTAGGCACAGGGCGTCCGGCCGGTTGGCGGCGAGCCAGTCGAGGACGTGGGGCAGGCGGACCTTGAGGGAATTGACGTTCCAGGTGGCGATCTTCATAGGCATGCGGGCAGTCGGGAGCGGAGTTCCGCGGGGCGGTGCGCCACGAGGGCGTCATCCGACGATGCCGGCATTCTGCACGAGCCGGCCGTGCCTGTGGAGAAATGCGCCCGCCGGGGGGCGGGGTGGGGAGGCGCTAGCCTTCGCGGCGCTTGCTGCAGTCGGCGGCGCCGAGCCAGTGTGCGTCGGTCTCGACCTGCATGTCCCCGCGCGGGGAGTTCATGTTGACGCGCGTCGTGAAGCGCTCGGGCGTCTGCACGTGCGCTTCGAAGTCGCCGGTAGCGGCCGGTTGCGTGCAGGTGAGGTGCCCGCGCACGGTGCTACCGGTTTTCACGACCTTTTCGAGCGTGCAGTTGCCCTCGGTCTTGCCCGAATAAATGGTGTCGGATTTCGCCTGTGACGCCGAGATGCAGCTGCGCACGCTGCCGTCGCTGCCGAGGCTGACGCCGCGCGCGGCCATCTGCTGCTCGACCATCCGCCGCATGTCCGGGGGAAGGGTGCGGAGGTACTGCTGCGCCTGCGCCATCTGCGCGGACATGTCGGGCAGGCCGGCGATGTTCAGTCGGGTCGAGCGGAACTCCCACAGGCCGGGGCGGATGTCGGTCGGTTGTGCGGCGCCGGCAAGGCCGGTCGCGGCCAGGCCGAGGACCAGGAGAAGGGAGCGGTGCAGGGAGCGAAGAAGGGCGGGGGTCATGATCGGAAGTCGTGAAAATGGCTGTTTGACGGCACGCGGCGCGGCGAGTTTCGTGCGCCTCGGCACGATCCCGTCCGTTATGCGCCGATCAGGGCGCGACGGAACGCCGGTCGCTGTCGAAGCTTCCGCGAAATCCTGCGGGTGAGATTTCGCCGCGGGTCGGAGTTTGTAAGAAAAAGAGATGCGTGCAAACGCGAACGCGACGAAGGAGGCGCTCAGCGGGGAAAGCCACGAAAGGTGATGTTTCCCCGATTTCAGCCATGGGTTGTGCGGAATGATTCATGAAAACATGAGGTTGTGGTGTCTTGCGAGTGCTTGAAGGCGCTCGTCAATGAACGCCGGCCTCGTGGCGAAGGGGATTCCTGGGCGCGAATGGCAGCGTTGATAGCGATTTAAATGTCTTACAAGCATTTTTTTCGCCCGGCTGGTTTCGACTATCCTTCTGGCGGGCTTAATGGTGCTGCGGCAGATGAGATATTCAAGGTCATGAGTAGCCCACCCGCCATGCTGCTGGCGCGCTGGTCGCAGGTCCTCAATCGTCTTGTGACCATTCCGTCCGACGAGGACGCGGCAAGGCTCGTCGATGAACTCGCGTCCGGCTGGCAGCCGCGCATGCTCGCCTTCGTCGATGCCCACGCGATGAATTCCGCCCTCGGCGACTTCGAGTTCTACCGCGCGCTGTGCGGTGCCGACGTGCTGCTGCGCGACGGTTCGGGCATGGCGATGCTGTTCCGCATGTTGGGCGGCGAGCCGGGGCTCGACATGAACGGTGCCGATTTCATCCCGCGGCTGCTCGAAGCGTATCGCGGCCGGCGTGTGGCGTTGTGGGGCGCGAGGGAGAAATGGCTCGTCGCGGCCGCAGCCCGCTGCGCCGGGGAGTACGGGGTCGAGATCGTGTCGTGCGAGAGCGGCTTCCTGGCTCCCGCGCAGTACTGCGACGCGATGCGGCGCACGCGACCCGAGCTGATCGTGCTGGGCATGCCCAGGCAGGCGAGCGTCGCGCGTCTCCTGCGTGCGACGGCCGCGGGGGCGCCGCTGATCGTGTGTGGCGGTGCGACCATCGACCGCCTCGGCGGCAAGGTCGAGCGTGCCCCGCGCCGGGTGCGGCGCTCGGGCATGGAATGGGCCTGTCGGCTCGTGTGCGAGCCCTGCCGCCTGTTCCAGCGCTACGTGATCGGCAAGCCGATGTTCATGTTGCGGGCGTGGCGTTGCCGCGCCGCGTGGGGGCGGTGAAACCAGCACCGGGGCCCGCCCGCCGCTTTCCCGCCCGCGGCATGGGCGGGGCCGTTTTTCATCCAACTGCATCAGAGAGAGGTTCGCTATGGCAAAAGCAATGATTCTGGCCGCGGGGCAGGGCACGCGTGTGCGCCCTTTGACGAAGAACGTGCCCAAGCCGATGGTGCCCATCCTCGGCAAGCCGGTGCTGGAATACCTGATCGAGCACCTCGCGCGCTACGGTGTGCGCGAAATCATGATCAACGTCGCCTTCAACCACCACAAGATCGAGGACTACTTCGGCGACGGCCACTGCTGGGGCGTCGAGATCGGCTACTCCTTCGAGGGCGTGCGCGACCACGGCGAGATCGTGCCCAAGGCGCTCGGCTCGGCCGGCGGCATGCGCCGCATCCAGGACTTCGGCGGCTTCTTCGACGAGACCACGCTGGTGATCTGCGGCGACGCGCTGATCGACCTCGACATCCGCGCCGCGCTCGACGAGCACCGCCAGAAGAAGGCGCTCGCGAGCGTCGTCACACTCGAGGTGCCGCGCAACCAGGTGCAGAACTACGGCGTCGTCGTCACCGACGCCGCCGGCCGCGTGAAGTCCTTCCAGGAGAAGCCCCGGCCCGCCGAGGCGAAGTCCACGCTCGCCAGCACCGGTATCTACATCTTCGAACCGGAGGTCCTTGACCTCATCCCGCCGGGGCGCGAGTTCGACATCGGCAGCGAACTCTTCCCGCTGCTCGTCGCCGAGGAACGCCCCTTCTACGCCCAGAACCGTTTTTTCAACTGGATCGACATCGGTCGCCTGACCGACTACTGGGCGGTGCTGCAGCGCGTGATGCGCGGCGAGGTCGCGCAGATGGAGATGCCCGGCACCGAGATCCGTCCAGGCGTATGGGTCGGCCTCAACACCTCGATCGAATGGGACAGCGTGCAGGTCGTCGGCCCCGTGTATATCGGCTCGGGCGTGCGCATCGACCCCGGCGTCTCGGTCATCGGTCCGACCTGGATCGGCCACGGCAGTCACCTGCGCGCCGGCTCGCGGGTCGAACGCAGCATCCTGTTCGAATACACGCGGGTCGGGGAGGGGCAGCGCTTCGGCGAGAAGATCCTTTCGCCGCAGTACTGCGTGGATCGCTCGGGCGAGACGCTCTACGTCGGTGACGACCGCACCGAATTGCGCTGGGGGGACGCGCGCGCCTGAGAACGGCGACAACCGGGGCGCCGCCACGGAACGGTGCCGGGCGTTCTGGCGCAATGCGTTGTGTGAATTGTGTCTTCGCCCGATGGCGCGGATCGTGCTACATATTGACCAGGGAGCCGCAGGAGCGGACTCCACCGGTTCATGCACGCGGCAGGAGGTTTCGATGATGGACTACCGAGGTCCGGAGCAGCGCGTCGACTGGGTGATGCGCCAGTACGTCGAGACGATCATCCAGTATCTCGCCCTGGGTGGGGATTCCGCGAATGCGCGGATGAACATGACCGAGCACGGCGTGCCCGTTCATGTGCAGGGCCGCGTGCTGGAAGGCTACGCGGCCGTTCACTGAAACGCTGAGCCAGGCCGGGCGTGAACGCGGGGCACGGTCGCGCCGTGCCCCTGCGTTTCGTTACGCCGCGACCATGCCGTTGTGGCGCAGCAGCGCATCGACGCGTGGTTCGCGCCCACGGAAGGCCTTGAACGAATCCAGCGCCGGACGGCTGCCCCCCACCGCGAGGATCTCGCGCCAGAAGCGTTCACCCGTCGCGCGGTCGAGCAGCGTTCCCTTGCCCGCGCCGGCCTCCTCGAAGGCCTCGAACGCGTCGGCCGACAGCACCTCCGCCCACTTGTAGCTGTAGTAGCCCGCCGCGTAGCCGCCCGCGAAGATGTGCGAGAAGCTGTGCGGGAAGCGGTGCCACGCGGGCGGGATCATCACTGCGACCTCGCGCCGCACTGCGTCGAGCAGCGTCATCACCTGCTTGACCGCCACCGGGCCGGCGGAGGCGTCGAGTTCGCTGTGCAGGCGCAGGTCGAACATCGAGAACTCCAGCTGGCGCACCATCTGCATGCCGCTCTGGAAGTTCTTCGCTGCGATCATCTTGTCGAAGAGCTCGCGCGGCAGCGGTGCGCCGGTATCGACGTGCGCCGTCATGCCCGACAGCACATCCCACTCCCAGCAGAAATTCTCCATGAACTGGCTCGGCAGCTCGACTGCGTCCCACTCCACGCCGTGGATGCCCGACACCGCCAGGTCATCGACGCGCGTCAGCAGGTGGTGCAGGCCGTGGCCGCACTCGTGGAACAGCGTCAGCACGTCGTCGTGCGTGAAGGTTGCGGGCTTGCCGCCCACCGGGCCGGGGAAGTTGCACACCAGGTAGGCCACCGGCGTCTGCACGCCGCGCATGTTCGAATAGCGGCTGCGCGCCGAATCCATCCACGCCCCGCCGCGCTTGGTCTCGCGCGCATGCAGGTCGAGGTAGAAGTGGCCGACCGTCTCGCCCGCCTTCTCGATGCGGAAGAAATGTGCGGCGGGGTCCCACTTCGGCGCCTCCTCGGCGACGATATCGACGCCGTACAGGCTGCGGATCACGCCGAACAGGCCCTTCAACACCTTCGGCTCGGGGAAGTACTGCTTCACCTCCTGTTCCGAGAATGCGTAGCGCGCCTGGCGCAGCTTCTCCGATGCGTAGGCGACGTCCCAGGGCTCGAGCGGATCGAGGCCCAGCTCGGTACGCGCGAATTCCTTCAGCGCGGCGAGATCCTTTTCCGCGAAAGGCTTGGCCTTCGCTGCGAGTTCGCGCAGGAAGCCGAGCACCTGCGCCGGCGACTCGGCCATCTTCGCGACCAGCGACACCTCGGCGTAGTTCGCGTAGCCCAACATCTTCGCCTCCTCGGCGCGCAGCGCGAGGATGCGGCCGATCAGCGGGCCGTTGTCGAGCTCCGCCTTGCCCTGCTCGGACGCGCGCGTCGCATAGGCGCGATACATGCGCTCGCGCAGCGCCTGGCTGTCGGCGTACTGCAGCACGGGCAGGTAGGACGGCATCTGCAGCGTGAACTTCCAGCCCGGCTTGCCCTCGCGCTCGGCGGCGGCACGCGCGGCGTCGATCGCGTCGGCCGGCAGGCCGGAGAGTTCCGCCTCGTCGGTGATCCACTCCGCATGCGCGTTGGTCGCGTCGAGCAGGTTCTCGGAGAACTTCGCCGCGAGCGCTGACATCTCCTCCTGGATCGCCTTGAAGCGCGGCTTGTCGGCGTCGGGCAGCTCTGCGCCTGACAGGCGGAAGTCGCGCAGCTCGTGGTCGATGATGCGCTGGCGCACGGGCGGCAGCTGGTCGTATTCGGCGCTGTTGAAGAGCTGGCGGTATTTCTCGAACAGCTCCAGGTTCTGCCCGACCTCGGCGTAGAAGCTCGACACTTCCGGCAGCAGCGCATTGTAGGCCTCGCGCCACTCGGGCACGTCCATCACGCTGTGCAGGTGGCCGACGACGCCCCAGGCACGGCCGAGGCGTTCGCCTTCCTCGGTGAGCGGCGTCACGAAGTTGGCCCAGGTGGGCGGAGCCGTGTCGGCGACGAGTGCCGTGATCAGCGCACGGTCTTCTTCGATGAGCTGGCGGATCGCCGGCGCGACATGTTCCGGACGGATCTCGTCGAAGCGCGGCAGGCTGGTGAAATCGAGCAGGGGATTGGACATGCGTTTCTCGGCTGGCGCGTTGATTGTTCTGGAGGGGGCAGGAAAGGAACGCTGGGGAATACTCCGGCGCGGCCCCGGTCGTTCATTCTAACCGCAGGGGCCGCGCCGGGAAGCGTGCGCGGGCGGGACGCCGCCCGTCGCACGCCGGAGGCCGCCGGGGCCGGCTTATTCGACGAGATCCTTGTATGCGTGCCAGGTCGCGTGGCCGACCAGCGGCAACAGCACCACCATGCCGATCATCATCGTCGCGAAGCCGAGTCCGATCAGCACGACGATCAGCGCCGCCCACACGGCCGTCGCGCCGAGGTTGAAGCCCACCGCCCGCGCGCTGGTCATCATCGCGGTGATGACGTCGGTGCCACGGTCCAGCACCATCGGCACGGATACGACGGAAAGCGCAAACACGAGCCCTGCCAGCGCACCGCCGACGACCAGGTAGGACACGACGAAATGCACGTAGTGGCCCGACAGGAACACGTCGCGGAAGAAATGCGAGAGATCCGGCGCGACGTCATGGTAGAACAGCGCGAACAGGATCGCCGACAGGCGCTCCCAGCCGATCAGGGTGAAGGCGAGGAGGGCGCCGTAATAGAGCAGCTGGTCGCTGTGCTCCTTCAGCCCCTTCCAGGAGCCGATGAAGTCCACGGTTTCGCCGCGCCCGTGACGCCGCGAAAGCTCGTACAGGCCCGCTGCCGCCATCGGCCCGACGAGGAAGAAGCCCGAGATGGCGGCCGTGAACAGGTAAGGCATGTGCGTCGCGTAATGCAGGATCAGATAGCCGATGACCGCGAAGATCAGCCCGTAGCTCAGGCTCGCCGCCAGGTTCGCGCGCATGTCGTCCACGCCCATGCGCAGCCATTGCAGCGGTCTCGATGCTTCCACGCGCCTGACGTGAGGCAGGGTGAAGTGATGGTCGAGAGGGTGGTAGGACTTGTCCATGGCTGCCTCCTTGGGGTTGGAAGTACCTGGGGGCGGAGCCGTCCAGCGCGCCCGCGATGGGGGTAGTCCCCGGGTGGAGCATTAGAGCGGCCGGAAGCGGGCAAGTTCGCGCAGTCCGCGATGCTGCTGCGGGTCTCGTGCGTAGTTTTTTTGGGGGCCGGACAAGACAAGGCCCGCCGTCCCCGGCGGAATGCCGGGCAGGGCGGGCCGGGAGGCTGCAGCCGGAATCAGGCCAGCGTCAGGCCGGTCAGGCGCTCGTAGGCTTCGCGGTATTTCGCCGCGGTGCGCGCGATCACTTCCGCGGGTAGCGACGGCCCCGGTGCCTTCTTGTTCCAGGTCAGGGTCTCGAGATAGTCGCGCACGTACTGCTTGTCGTAGCTCGGCGGGCTGATGCCTTCGCGGTAGCTATCGGCGGGCCAGAAGCGCGACGAATCCGGCGTCAGGGCCTCGTCGATGAGGTGCAGCGTGCCGGCCGCATCGACGCCGAACTCGAACTTGGTGTCGGCGATGATGATGCCGCGGCCCGCCGCGTAGTTGGCCGCTTCCGAATACAGCGCCAGCGCCGCGTCGCGCGCCTGGCTCGCGAGCTGCGCGCCGTTCCGCCCCGTACCGGCCAGCTCGTTCACGAGCGCCGCGGCACAGCGCGTCTGGGCCTGTTCGAACGAGATGTTCTCGTCATGGTCGCCGACGTCGGCCTTCGAGGCCGGTGTGAAGATCGGCGCGGGCAGCCTGGCCGCCTGTTGGAGGCCGGCCGGCAGCCTGATGCCGCAGATCGCGCCGGTGTCCTGGTAGTCCTTCCAGCCCGAACCGATCACGTAGCCGCGCACGACCGCCTCGATCGGTAGCGGCTTCAGGCGCTTCACGACCAGCGCGCGGCCGCGCACCTGCTCGCGCTCGCCCGCGGCCACGACCGATTCCGGGTCGATGCCGGTGAGCTGGTTCGGCACGATGTGCGCGAGGCGCGAGAACCAGAAGTTCGCCATCGCCGTCAGCACGCGGCCCTTGTCCGGAATCGGGTTCGGCAGGATCACATCGAACGCGGACAGCCGGTCGCTGGTGACGATCAGCAGCTTGTCGGCATCGACGGCGTAGATGTCGCGCACCTTGCCGCGGCCCAGCAGCTGCAGGCTCTTGATGGAGGATTCGAACAGGGGAGTGGCCACGATGGAAACTCTTTCAGGGCAAAGCGCGATTATAGGACAGCTTGCCCGCTCGCCGCCGCTCAATGGCCGCCTTCCTCGGCCGCGAGCTGGCGGCGCATGCGGCGCAAGCCGAGGGCGACGAGGCCGGCGATCACCGGGATGGAGGCCGCCGTGACGATCTCCGGCGTCGCCGGCACGATGAAATCCTTCGCCCCCTTGGCGAGGTACTGCACCAGCTGCGAGCCGTAATAGGTGATCGCGACCACCGACAGGCCCTCGACCGTCTCCTGCAGGCGCAGCTGAAGCTTCGCCCGGCGGTTCATCTGGGCGAGCAGTTCCTGGTTCTGGCGTTCGAGCTCGACATCGACGCGTGTGCGCAGGAGCTGCGAGTTGCGCGCGATGCGGCTCGACAGGTCTTCCTGACGTCGCGCCACGGTCGCGCAGGTGTCGATGGCCGGTGCCAGGCGCCGCTCCATGAATTCGCGGATCGGCGGGTAACCGCTGACGCGCACTTCGCGCAGGTCGTCGATGCGCTGGCGCACCAGCCGGTAGTAGGCCGCGGCGGCGCCGAAGCGGAAGGTGGTGCGCGCCACCGAGCGTTCGACGTGCGCCGCGAGCCGGGTCAGGCGGCCGAGCACGTTGCGTTCGTCCTCGGGGGCCACCGCCGCGCCCATGTTGTCCGTCAGGTCGGCCAGCTCGTCCTCCGCGAGCGCGAGCAGCCGCCCGACGTCCTTCGCGACGGGGAAGGCGAGCAGCGCCATCATGCGGTAGGTCTCGATCTCCAGCAGCCGCTGCACGCTGCGGCCTGCCTGCCGCGGCGTCATCGACGCGTTCAGCACGAGGAAGCGCGAGAAGCCGTCCGCAATCTGGAAGTCGGTGAACACCCAGCCCGCACCGTCGGCGATCTGCGACGCGACCGCGGCGGTGCCGGTCGGCGACAGCTGCGCGAGCACGGTCTCGGGGGCGACTTCGTCGACGCTGCGCAGCTCCACGTGCGTGGCGACCAACAGCTGGCCGGGGATCTCGCAGCGCCACGCGGCCGGCACGTCGAGCAGCGGGTTCTCCTCGCTGAAGCCGCTGAGATCGATGCGGCGGACGAAGGTGTAGCTGGTGAATTCGTTATGGCGCTCCCACTTCAGCCGGAAGCCGCCGGCGTCGAGGAACACGTGGCCGGACGAAAAGTCCGGAAGCGGCAGGTCGAGCTGCTCGGCGAGCTGGCGCAGGTGCGGCCCCTCCCGCTCCGCGCTGCCATCGACGTGCAGGAAGGCGAGGTAGGTGACGAACTCCGGCGTCTCCAGCGTGACCGGCGGTCGCGCGTGGACTTCGTCATTCAGTGTCTGGCGCAGCGGATATTCGTCGAACAGGGGCATGGACGGCTAGGGAAACGAGGGGCGCGCTAGGGTAGCGACTGCCGACGGATTGCGAAAGCCGCGCCCCCGAGCCGGGCGGCTGCTGCGGGCAGGGCGCGGCGAGGGTCGGGCGATCAGTAGCGCGGGCCCGGGGCCGGCTGCACTCCGCCCGGCTGCGAGGTCTGGGTCGGGACGATCAGCACTTCCACGCGGCGGTTCTGCGCGCGGCCCTGCGGCGTGCCGTTGTCCGCAACGGGACGCGATGCGCCGTAGCCGACGGCGGTCATCCGGGTCGCTTCGACCCCACGCTGGCTCATGTAGCTCCGCACGGAGTCGGCGCGGTTTTCCGACAGCGACTGGTTGAAACTCGCCGAGCCGGTCGAGTCGGTATGTCCCTCGATCTGCACGAGGGTGTCGGGGTACTGCTGGATGCTCTGCGCGACGCGTGTCAGCACCGGCTGGAACTGCGGCTTGACGTCGGCGCGGCCGGTATCGAAGGTGATGTTCTCCGGCGCCTGCAGGCGGATCGTGTCACCCTGGCGCTGCACCTGCACGCCGGTGCCGGCCATCTGCTGGCGCAGCTCCGCTTCCTGCTTGTCCATCTGCCGTCCGACCAGGCCGCCGACGGTTGCGCCGATCGCGGCGCCGATCAGGCCGCCCTTCGTGCGGTTGCCCGAGCCGCCGACGACGTTGCCGAGAACCGCACCTGCGCCCGCCCCGATCGCTGCCCCGCGTGCCGTCTGGGCGTTCTCGCCGTAAAAGGGATTCTGCGCACAGCCTGCGACCGTCAGGATGGATAGCGCCGTGACGATCAATGTTTTTCTCATTATTGCCTCCTGGGTTGAAATGGCTGAACTGGCCTATTTTGAGCGCGTTCAGCCGGCTTGGGTTCCGGGAAGCATAACGAATTGTAAATTCCCTGGGTCAGGTGCCGATGCTGATCGCCTGCTCGATGGACGGTGTGGGCCGCTGGATGTGGTAACCCTGGGCGAAATCGATGGATTGGCCGATGACCTTGTCGAGCACTTCGGCATCCTCGACGTATTCGGCCACCGTGCGGATGCCGAGGTCGCGTGCGAGGGCGACGATGCTGCGCACGAGGGCACGGTCCTTGTCGTTGTGCTTCATGCCGAGGATGAAGTCGCCCTCGATCTTCAGGAAATCGATCGGGAAGCGTTTCACGTAATGGAAGGACGAGAAGCCCGAGCCGAAGTCGTCGATCGCGAGGCGGAAGCCTTCGCCGCGCAGCGTGTTGATGAAGCGTTCGAGCAGCGCCATGTTCTTGATCGTCTCGCGCTCGGTGATCTCGAACACGATGCGCGCGGGGTCGAAGCCCGACGCGCGGGCGATGCGCCGCGTCTCCTGGACGAAATCGGTGAGCACCAGCGCGCGCGGCGACATGTTCAGGAACAGCAGGCCCTGGTAATCGACCGCGACGGCGGCCTCGAGCGCGCGTTCCATCAGAATGTAGTCGAGCTTGTGCATCAGGCCCATCTTCTCGGCGATCGCGACGAAGGCGTCGGCGACGAGGATGGAGCCGTCCTCGAGGCGGATGCGCGCGAGCACCTCCAGCGCCTCGACCTTGCCGGTCCTCGGATCGATGATCGGCTGATAGTAGGGGATCACGCCGCGCGCCTCGACTGCGGCGAGGATCAGCATGCTCTTCTCGGACAGCGAGCGGAACACTTCCACGACGTCCTGCTCGGTGGGGATCGCCACCCGGCCCTTGCCCTCGGCCTTGGCGCGATACATCATGCTGTCGGCGAACAGGAAGAGGTCCTTCGTCTCAATCGCGTGGTCGGGATAGACCGCCATGCCGATCGACAGCGAGCCGCCGACGCGCGCACCGTCGGGCGTCTCTATCGCCAGCGCGGTGACGATCTCGATGATGCGCTGGGCGACCTCGATGGTCCCGGCGAGGTCGGTCTCGGGCAGGATCGCGACGAACTCGTCGCCGCCGTAGCGCGCCAGCAGGTCGTCCTCGCGGATCGCGCTGCGCACCGCCGTCGCGACCTCCTGCAGGAACACGTCGCCGAAGCCGTGGCCGTAGGTATCGTTCACCGACTTGAAGTTGTCGGCGTCGATCATCAGCAGGCCGAACCGGTAGCCGTGACGGCCCGAGCGCGTGGCCTCGCTGTCGAGCAGCTCCCAGAACACGCGCTGGTTGTAGAGGTTGGTGAGCGGATCGCGCGTCGCGTAGTACTCGAGATCCTTCGTGTATTTGTCGATCGCCTTCACCGAACCGACGACGTTGAGCAGCGTCGACAGGATGCTCTCGACCACCAGCCAGCGCGTGGCATCCGTGCCGGCCTGGGCCTGCATGCCGATGCCGACGATGCCGCCGATCTTGGGCGCCTCGACCAGCAGCGACTTGGTCTGCACCTCGATGTCGCAGCGCACGAGTTCCGGCGAATTGCGCGAGTTGTCGGCGATGTTGTGCTCGATGCGCACGGCGTAGCCGTCGGCGAAGTAGGGGTTGCGCGCGAGCGACTCGCGCACCGTCGCCTCGAAGAGCTGCTTGCTTTCGGCCGACGGCGTGTAGCGCCAGAACACTTCGAGGTCGAAGATGTCGTCGCCGGTCTTGAAGATCGAGAACAGCGCATACGCCGGCATCACGCCGTCGATGTCGATGAGGAGGCGATTCACGTACTCGCGCCAGTCCTTGACCACGTCCGACGTGAGGATGAATTTCTCCAGCAGGCGGATCTCGAACTCGAGCATCTCCTTGTCCACCGCCACGCTGCGCACGCGCTCGGCGAGTTGCCGCACCTCGGCCGCGACCGGGCTGAACTCGGCAAAGCCGAAATCGAGCGAGGTTTTCTCCAGCTGCTTCAGGTCCGCAAGCCGGCTCACCGAGCGGATGTTCGTCGCGAACCCCGCGATCGCGCGGTCGATGCGGCGGCGGATATAGATCACCATCAGCAGCGTCGCGATGATCGCGACCGGAACGATGGGGGCGAAGGCGAGCAGGAACTGCCGCTCGCCCGCTTCGAGCAGCGGAGTGATGTCCTGGCGCACGTCGATGATGCCCAGCACCTCGCCGGCTTTCGCGTTGGTGTGGCACTGCCGGCATTCGGCCTCGGCGCGCAGGGCGTGGATGACGCGGATTTCCGGCCCTTGGTCGAAGCGGCGGCTTTCCCCGGTCGCAATCACCTCGAGCATCGCGGCGTCCATCTCGCGCTGGCGGATGTCGCCGAACAGTTCCGCGACGCGCGGCGCGCGGTAGATCGCGATCTGGTGCGGCGTGTTGTCCACCGAACGCTCGATCGCGCGGATGAACTCCTCCAGCTGCGTGCGCGACCAGCCCGTGCGCATCAGCTGGAACATCGACTGGAAGGTCATCTCCGCGAAAGTGTTCGCGTCGCGCATGGCCTCTTCGCGGATCGAGCGCTCATGCAGGTTGGACACCACGAACTGGGTGGCGACCACGAGCGCGGTCGAGAAGATGACGGCGGCAGTCAGCAGGAGTCCGCGGATGGTCTTGAGTGGCGTCATTGCGTGTGGTGATCCCGGACTTGCACATGCGACGCAGGCGGTCGCTACCGGGGACCGGCCGACGCCTGGCGGAAATGTAAGAACGCGTAACAAAACGGAAATTTCTGCGGACTATACTCCGCCGCCCTCGTTCCGAGAAGCCTTGTTACCGTCAGGGAAATCGCCCTCGGCGAGGAGTGCTTCGGCTTGCGCGCGCGTGAGGAAGCGGCCGGGGAGAGGCACCAGTCCGCCGACCGCAGCGCGATAACGCGCGTAGCGGGCGCCGTGCTGGACGAGGAGTTTGCGCTCCTCGAGCACGGCGCCGATCCACAGGTAGGCGGTGATGCACAGCGCGGATGCGAGGCGAGCGGCATCCATGTCGCGCGTCCACAGGATCACCAGGCCGAGGAAGTACCACGGGTGGCGCACGATGCGGTGGAGCGGCGACAGATGCAGCGGCCCGTCCTCGTGCGGAGGCGGGCTCGGGGCCGCGCGCCACTGCGTGAGGCCGGAGAAGATCCCCATGTCGTAATGGCGGGTCGTCGACGGGAAGGCCGCCAGCGCCGCGAGCGCGAGCCCGTTCGCCAGCCACGCCCACGCGCCCGACCACTCCCACAGCAGCGGGCCGCGTAGTGCGAAGGTGAGCCACAGCGGGGGCACGAGCAAGACGGTCGCGATGCCGTTGAACGCCAGCCGGTAGCCGCGCATTGCACCTGGCCAGCGCTGCGCGACCACGCGCTTCACCGCGAAGGACGCCAGCAGCGAATGGACCAGCCCGTAAAGTGCCCAGGCCGTCACGAGGACGGCGATCTGCAGGGCGGAGGGGGACATCGGCGGCCTCCCGTGGCGTCATGAAAGCGGGCAAGCCCGCGATGTTCGCTGATGATGCCATGAGCAAAAATGAAATACCCCTTTCGTCGCATGTTTCAAGGTATTTCCGGGCATAATTGCGTCCCGGAGAAACATCGAGCGGAGCGGCCTGCAGCGGGCTATCCCGGAGTCCGAATGAACCTGAATCGAAAGATGACCCTGCTGTTCGGCGGCATTGCCATGGGTACGCTGGTGATGCTGGTGCTGATCAGCCTGTATGCGTTCCGCAGCTATTCCATCGCCTCGTCGACGGCCCACGTCCGGACGGCGGCGGAGATGGTGCGCGTGCACCTCACCGAGGCGATGATCCAGGGCACGATCAGCAAGCGCGAGCAGTTCCTCAACCGCCTGCTGGAGGTCCAGGGCCTGCGCTCGGCGCGGGTCGTGCGTTCCCCGCACGTGACCGAGCAGTTCGGCGCGGGGATGAACCGCGAAATGAATCCCGACGAGATCGAGAAGCTCGTGCTCGCCGACGGCAATCCGCGCTACGAGATCCGCGACGAGGGCAGCGACTCGGTGTTCCGCGGCACGATCCCGTTCGCGGCATCGTCGCGCGGCACGCCCAACTGCCTGCAATGCCACAAGGTGAGCGAAGGGACGGTGCTCGGCGCGGTGACGATGGAGCTGTCGCTCACCGAACTCAAGGAAAAGGCGCTCACGACGGTGACGTGGATCATGTTCACGATGGCCGTGTTCGCGGTGCTGTCGATCTTCCTCGCGCGCAAGCTGATCCTGCCCGTGGGCTCGACGGCCCAAGCGGTGGAGCGCGCCGTGCAGCGCGCGCTGAAAGGCGATTTCAAGGGGCGCGTGGAAAAGCGCACCGACGACGAGATCGGCCAGATCGCGAGCGAGACCAACAACCTGCTCAACTTCCTCGACGACGGCCTCGCGCGCATCAGCCAGCGCGTCGTGCAGCTCACCGGGCGCACCCTGCGGCAGGACGACAACCAGCTCGAGGTCGCGATCGACATGGTCAACGGTCTGGCCGACGCCTCGAGCTTCAAGCAGGCGATCGAGGAGGACGAGACCAAGAGCGAGATCTTCGGCCGCTTCGGCCGCGTGCTGACCGACCATTTCGGTGTGCGCGAGTTCTCGATCTACGAGACGTCCGGTCCCAAGCAGCTCGATCCCTTCATGGTCGACGGCAGCCAGGGCAGTGCGTGCCACTGGTGCGATCAGCAGATCCTCGTGCGCAGCGACATGTGCCGGGCCAAGCGCTCCGGCCACCCCGTCGATGGCCTGACGCAATCGGGTATCTGCTACGCCTTCAAGCAGCCCGATGACGCCGCGGAGTCGCGGCGCCACTACTGCGTGCCCATCATGCAGTCCGGATCGGTCGGCAGCATCATCCAGATCGTCGTGCCGGAGGCCGAGGCGGCGCGCTTCCATGCGCAAGTGCCCTACGTGAATGTCTATGTCCGCGAGATGGCGCCGGTGCTCGAGGCCAAGCGCCTGACCGAGACGCTGCGCGAATCCTCGCTGCGCGACGCGATGACCGGCCTGAACAACCGCCGTTTCCTCGAGGAATACGTCGACACGCTGGTCGCGACGACGCGGCGGCGCAAGACCGATCTGGCGATCCTGGTCCTGGATATCGACTATTTCAAGATGGTGAACGACACCCACGGCCATGATGCCGGCGATATCGTCCTCAAGTCGCTCGCCGCCATGCTGAGGAGTTCGGTGCGGGCGTCGGACATGGTCATCCGCTTCGGCGGTGAGGAGTTCCTCATCGTGCTGCAGGAAACCGAAGCCGCCAACGCGATCCGCGTCGCGGAGAACATTCGTGCAGCCGTCGGGGACCTGAAGGTCCAGGTCGGGGGCGCGGTGCTGCAGAAGACGATCTCGATCGGCCTCGCGATGTTCCCCGAGGACAGCGAAACCTTCTGGCAGGCCGTGAAGTTCGCCGACGTCGCGCTGTACCGTGCGAAAGAGGACGGTCGCAACCGTGTCGTGCGTTTCAGCCCGGAAATGTGGGAAGGGCACGCCGGCTCATACTGAGCAGGCCGGGATTGCTGACGAACGCGGCGCCTCTCCCGGCGTCGCGGTCCGGCATGCAGGTGGCGAGGGGCTGCAGGCGCCCTTCCGCGACAGGAGCAGGCGCCGTGCACGCCGCGCCGCGGAGGACTGCGCGGCGCGGGGGCGGACCGGCCTTAGCGGACGACCTGAGTGAGTTCGCCCGACTTGTAGCGCGCGGCGATCTTCTCCAGCGCCACCGGCTTGATGCGGCTCGCCTGGCCAGCGCAGCCGAAGGCCTCGAAGCGCGCCTTGCACACCCGCTTGGCGGCTTCGCGGGCGGGCTTGAGGAATTCGCGCGGATCGAACTTCGACGGGTTCTCGAACAGGAACTTGCGGATCGCGCCGGTCATCGCGAGGCGGATGTCGGTGTCGATGTTGATCTTGCGCACGCCGAACTTGATCGCGGTCTGGATCTCCTCGACCGGCACGCCGTAGGTCTCCTTCATGTCGCCGCCGTACTGGCGGATGATTTCGAGGAGCTCCTGCGGCACGCTCGACGAGCCGTGCATCACCAGGTGGGTGTTCGGCAGGCGCGCATGGATCGCCTTCACGCGCTCGATCGCGAGGATGTCGCCGGTCGGCTTGCGCGTGAACTTGTAGGCGCCGTGGCTCGTGCCGATGGCGATCGCGAGCGCGTCGCAGTCGGTCTGCTTGACGAAATCGGCAGCCTGATCCGGGTCGGTCAGCAGCATCGAGTGGTCGAGCGTGCCTTCGGCGCCGACGCCATCCTCCTCGCCGGCCTGGCCGGTCTCGAGCGAGCCGAGGCAGCCCAGTTCGGCCTCGACGGTGACGCCGATCGCGTGCGAGAACTTCACCACCTCGCGGCTCACGGCGACGTTGTATTCATACGAGGACGGAGTCTTGCCGTCTTCCATCAGCGAGCCATCCATCATCACGCTGGAGAAACCCGAGCGGATTGCGCCCATGCAGATCGCGGGCGACTGGCCGTGGTCCTGGTGCATCACGACGGGAATCTGCGGATAGGCTTCGACGGCGGCGTCGATCAGATGGCGCAGAAAGGCTTCGCCGGCGTATTTGCGGGCGCCGGCCGAGGCTTGCATGATCACGGGGCTGTCCGCTTCGGCCGCGGCTTCCATGATCGCCTGGACCTGCTCGAGGTTGTTGACGTTGAACGCCGGCAAGCCGTAGCCGTTTTCGGCGGCGTGATCGAGCAGCTGGCGCATGGAAACGAGGGGCATTGTCCTTCTCCGGTATCAAGTGCAGGCACGCCAGGCGTGCCGGGTTGCGAATTGGCTCGCATTTTAGCGTTTGTTGGGCGGCGGTGGGTCCGGCGAAGGAAACGGGTTGCAACGACCCGCCGCCGCGCCTCGTGCTCAGAACGGCAGCAGACCCCGGGCCGCGAGCGCCTGGGCCGCTCGCAGTTCATCGCGCAGCGCTCCGGCGTCGGCAGCGTCGCCGCCCCAGCCGTCGAAATGCACCAGTTCGTCGAGCGGCAGGCGCTGGCGCCAGCCCGCCGTCTGCAACTCGGGCTGATCGAGGAAGTGGCTGACATGGCCGATGCACAGGTAGGCGACAGGCATGACGCGTTCGGGCAGCGACAGGATCTCGCGGATCGCCGACTGACGGAAGATGCTCACCCAGCCGACGCCCAGCCCCTCGGCGCGGGCGGCGAGCCACAGGTTCTGCACCGCGCACACCGAGCTGTAGAGGTCCATCGCCTTGATGTGTGTGCGCCCGATCACGACCGGGCCGGCGCGGTCGCGGTCGCAGGTGATGCACAGGTTGATCGGCGCCTCGAGGATGCCCTGCAGGCGCAGGCCGGAATAGACTTCGCGCTGCTTGCCCTCGAACATCTGCGCGGCTTCGGCGTTGGCCGTTGTGAAGGCGTCGTGCACGCGCTGTTTGACGGCCTGGTCGCGCACCAGGACGAAGCTCCACGGCTGCATGAAGCCGACCGATGGTGCGAAGTGTGCAGCGGTGAGGATGCGCGCGAGCATGTCGTCGGCGACCGGATCGGGCAGGAACTGGCCGCGCACGTCGCGCCGCGCGAGGATGTTGCGATACACGGCGGCGCGCTCGGCGTCGTCGAAGTGGTGGTGGGCCTGGTGGCCGGGAGCGGCGGTCTTCATCGATTCCCCTTGTGAAGAGCAATGGACGGCGAACGGACCAGTTCGCCGCTGATCTGCCTCCCGGCCGGTCTTCTGACTCGGGTTCGTCCCGTGCCGCGCCTTCCCGACCCGGAGGGCCAGTGGCATCTTGCGGCGGCGGTCCCCCTCACAGCGTTGGGCACGTCGCGGAATCGGCTCCCCCGGAGGGTGCCTCACCGCATTCCCGATTCTCCCGCGGATCGCGGGCACCGGGAGGCATGGTGTAGAGCGCGTGAGTCTAGCAGACTGCGGGCCGCGCGCCGACTTATTGCTCGGTCAGGTGCGGTGCCGGGTGTTCGCCCACGCGTACGATCTTGAGCGTGTTCGTGCCACCCGAGGCGCCGATCGGTTCGCCGATCGTCAGCACGATGAGATCGCCGCGTTCGACGACGCCCTGATCGAGCAGGATCTGTTCCGCTTCCCACAGCAGCAGGTCGCGATCCTGGTGCGTCTGCGACATCAGCAGCGGAAAGACCTCGCGGTACAGCGTCATCTGGTTGCGCGACTCCGCTTCCGGCGTCAGCGCGTAGATCGGCACGCCGCTGTTGAGGCGGCTCATCCACAGCGCCGTCGAGCCGGTCTGGGTGAGGGACGCGATCGCCTTCACCTTCAGGTGCCAGGCGGTCCAGATCGCGGCCATCGCGATCGATTGGTCGATGCGCGTGAACACGCGGTCGAGCACCTCGCGGTCGAGCGTGACCTCCGCGGACTTCTCGGCCTCGAGGCACACGCGGCTCATCGCCTCGACGACCTCGACCGGATAGTTGCCCGACGCGGTCTCGGCCGACAGCATCACGGCATCGGTGCCGTCGAGCACGGCATTGGCGACGTCCGACACCTCGGCGCGCGTGGGCACCGGGCTGCCGATCATCGATTCCATCATCTGCGTTGCGGTGATCGTGAGCTTGTTACAGTCGCGCGCGGCGCGGATCATCTTCTTCTGCAGCGCCGGCACCGCCGCGTCGCCGACCTCGACCGCGAGGTCGCCGCGCGCGACCATGATGCCGTCGGAGGCGTCGAGGATCTCGTCGAGGTTGGCGACCGCCTCGGTGCGCTCGATCTTCGCGATCAGCAAGGCGTCGCTGCCGGCGGCGCGCAGGAGCTGCCGTGCCATGTACATGTCGGCCGCGCTCTTGGGAAAGGAGACGGCGACGAAGTCGACGCCGATGAGGGCAGCGGTCTTGATGTCGTCCATGTCCTTGGCGGTCAGCGCGGGCGCGGTCAGGCCGCCGCCCTGGCGGTTGATGCCCTTGTTGTTCGACAGCTCGCCGCCGACCCGCACCGTCGTGTGGATCTCGGGGCCGGCGACGCGATTGACGACGAGCTTCAGGCGGCCGTCGTCGAGCAGGAGGACGTCGCCCGGCCTGACGTCCTTCGGCAGGTTCTTGTAATCGAGGCCGACGCGGGTCGCATCGCCCAGTTCGCAGCGTGCGTCGAGGATGAATTCCGCATCCTTGTGCAGGTGGACGCGGTCGCCGGCGAACTTGCCGACGCGAATCTTGGGGCCTTGCAGGTCGGCAAGGATGCCCACCGACCGGCCGGCGCGTTCCGCAGCCTCGCGGACCGCCGCCGCGCGCGCGACGTGATCCTCCGCCTTTCCGTGCGAGAAATTCATGCGCACGACATCGATCCCGGCATGCACCATGCGTTCCAGGATTTGCGGATCGGTCGAGGCGGGGCCCAGGGTGGCGACGATCTTCGTGTGGCGCGGCATGTTGTCTCCGTGTCGATATGCGTCCGAGAACCCGATTCTACCCGTGTGCGCCGTCTGCCGCCGCCCGCGCGGGTTTGCGCGCCTCTCGACAGATGATGTCGCTTCCTATAATTTTGCCTGCATCAATTCAATCACGGACTCGCGAACGCCATGAAACTCGTCCCCGTCGCTTCGTTGTGCACGCTCGTCATGTTGACGCAGCCGGTTCTTGCGGCCGATCCGGCTCCTGCGAACCCGCTCGGCGGACTCGTGTTGCGCGCCGATGAGAATCGCAGCGCGAACCTGCTCGACAAGGCGGTGGCGCGCTTCCGCAAGGTCGGCGATGCGGCGTTCGACGAATTCAACCGCGCGTCGCAGTTCCGGGACCGCGAGCTTTACGTGTACGCGCTCGCCACGGATGGCACCCTGCTCGCAAGCGGCGGCTCCTCGGCGGCGCTGGTCGGGCGCAATGTCGCGACCATGCGGGATGCCGCCGGCAAGCCCTTCTTCCGCGAGATGCTCGACATCGCGGCGAAAAGCGGCGAGGGGCGCGTGGAATATCGCTGGCTGAATCGTGAAGACAATCGCGAGGAGCCGAAGGTGACGCTGTTCCGCAAGGTCGGCGAGCGCATCATCGCGGTCGGCTATTACGTGCCGCGTGCCACCCCGGCGCAGGCGAAGGATCTGCTGGAGCGCGCCGTCGCGGCAGTGAAGGAGAAGGGGACGCAGACCGCGCTCGCCGCCTTCAACGCACTCGACGGCGGTTTCGTGCAGGACGACCTCTACGTGTTCGCGATCGATCTCGAGTCGCAGCGTTTCCTCGCGCACGGCGCAATCCCGAAGCTGGTCGGCAGCGAGGGCCGCACGGTGCGGGATCCCAAGGGCAAGGCGATCGTCGCCGACATGGTGAACATCGCCAGCCGCAAGGGGGAGGGCGAACTCGACTACGCCTGGCGCAACCCGGTCACCGACAAGCTGGAGACCAAGCATTCATTCATCCGACGCGTCGACGGCATGCTGGTCGGTGTCGGCTATTACACTCGCTGACGTGCCCGGTTGACCTCCGACAATATCCCGCGGGGGCCGATCCGCGAGAATGCAGCGCCGACGGACTCCGTGCCGTCTGACGAAACGTTCACTCTCCGAAGGATGAAGCGCCGATGATCGACGACGTTACCCGCTCCCTGCTCGACAGCCTGCCGCGCGGCGGCCGCTACGACCTTTCGGTCGCGCACGATCCCGCGAGCGACCTGCACGCGCTGACCATCGTGATCGACGGCGAGACGTTCCAGCCGGGAATCGGATACGAGAGCAGCGACGATTTCGAGTTCGACCGTGATCAGATCGCAGCGTATCTCGTCACGCGCAAGCAGAAGTGCGGTGGCTGCGGGAGCTGCAGCTGCGGTTGAGCGTCCGCTCGGATCCTTCCAGCAAATGAAAACGGCCACCGCGGGGTGGCCGTTTTCATGGTGGCCCGGTGTTGCCGGGCCTGCTGCGAGGGTTTCTTCAGTCGTTGAAGCGCTTTTCCAGCGCCGCGATCGCCGGCAGGGTCTTGCCTTCGAGGAACTCGAGGAAGGCACCGCCGCCGGTCGAGATGTAGCCGACATCCTGGGCGATGTGGAACTTCGCGATCGCTGCCAGCGTGTCGCCGCCACCGGCGATGCAGAAGGCGTCGGAATGGGCGATCGCCGAGGCCATCATCTTCGTGCCGCCGGCGAACTGGTTGTGCTCGAACACGCCGACCGGGCCGTTCCAGACGATGGTGCCGGCGTGGGCGATGATCTCGGCGAGCTTCGCCGAAGTCTTCGGGCCGACGTCGAGGATGCGGTCGTGCGCGCCGACTTCGTCGACCGGGATGCGGTTCGCGCGGGCGAGCGCGGAGACTTCGTCGGCGACGACGACGTCGACCGGCAGCGGCACTTCGGCGCCGCGGGCCTTCATGATGTCCATGACGGCCTGCGCTTCCTTGACCAGTTCCGGCTCGGCGAGCGAGTCGCCGATGCGGTGGCCCGAGGCGAGCAGGAAGGTGTTGGCGATGCCGCCGCCGACGATCAGCTGGTCGACCTTCTGCGCGAGGGTCTTGAGGATGGTCAGCTTGCTCGACACCTTGGCGCCGCCGACAATCGCGACGAGGGGGCGTGCCGGGGTCTCGGTGGCCTTCGTGAGCGCGTCGATCTCGGCGCCCATCAGCATGCCGGCGCAGGCGACCGGGGCGAAGCGGGCGATGCCGTGGGTCGTCGCCTCGGCGCGGTGCGCGGTGCCGAACGCGTCGTTCACGTAGACGTCGCACAGCGCGGCCATCTTCTTCGATAGTTCCTCGTTGTCCTTCTTCTCGCCCTTGTTGCAGCGGCAGTTCTCGAGCAGGACGACTTCACCGGGTTTCACTTCGAAGCCGCCATCGACCCAGTCGCGGATCAGGCGCACGGGTTTGCCCAGCAACTCGCCCAGGCGCACGGCGATCGGCGCGAGCGTGTCTTCGGCACGGCATTCGCCTTCGGTCGGACGGCCCAGGTGCGAGGTGATCATCACCGCCGCGCCGTTGTCGAGGCAGTATTTGATCGACGGCAGCGACGCGCGGATGCGGGTGTCCTCGACGATGTTGCCGGCTTCGTCCTGCGGCACGTTGAGGTCGGCGCGGATGAAGACGCGCTTGCCGGCGACGGTGAGCTCGGCGAGTTTCTTGACTTGCATGGATTCCTTCCCGATGTGAAAACGCCCCGCTGGGCAGGGCGTCGGATTGCGATGGCGCGGGCGTATTACTTCGCGTTATGGAACGCGCGCGCGGCGTCCAGCATGCGGCAGGAGTAGCCCCACTCGTTGTCGTACCAGGCCAGCACCTTGACGAGATTGCCGTCCATCACGCGGGTCTGGGTCGCGTCGAAGATCGACGAGTGCGCGTCGTGGTTGAAATCCATCGACACCAGCGGGTCCTCGTTCACGGCCAGGATGCCCTTCAGCGGACCCTTGGCGGCTTCCTTCATCAGCGCGGTGATCTCGTCCTTCGAGGTCGCGCGGCTGGCGGTGAAGGTGAGGTCGACGAGCGAGACGTTCATCGTCGGCACGCGCAGCGCGAAGCCGTCGAACTTGCCCTTCAGCGCCGGCAGCACCAGGCCGACGGCCTTCGCGGCGCCGGTCTTGGTCGGGATGATGTTCTGGGCGGCGGCGCGGGCGCGGCGCAGGTCCTTGTGGCGCACGTCGACCAGCACCTGATCGTTGGTGTAGGCGTGCACGGTGGTCATCAGGCCCTTCTCGATGCCGATGTTGTCCTGCAGCACCTTCGCGACCGGCGCGAGGCAGTTGGTCGTGCAGGAGGCGTTCGACACGACGGTCATCGCCGAGGTCAGCACGTCGTGGTTCACGCCGTAGACGATCGTCGCATCGACGTCGTCACCGCCCGGGGCGGAGATCAGCACCTTCTTCGCGCCCTGCTTCAGCAGCACTTCGGCCTTGGCCTTGGAAGTGTACGCGCCGGTGCACTCGAGCAGCACGTCGACGCCCAGATCGCCCCAGTTCACGCCCAGCGGATCCTTGGTCGAGAAGAAGGGAATGCGGTCGCCATTGACGATCATGACATTGTCGCCTTCGGTCTCGACCGGGAAGGCGAAACGACCGTGGGTCGTGTCGTACTTCGTCAGGTGGGCATTCGTCGCCAGGTCGCCGGAGGCGTTGATCGCGACGATCTCGAACTGGTCGCGCAGACCGAGTTCATAGAGGGCGCGCAGCGTGCAGCGACCGATACGGCCGTAGCCGTTGATGGCGAGTTTGATGGTCATCGAGGATTCTCCCGGAGCAATGATACGAACAGCACAATCTCAATCTGACAGCCGGCGCCGCGGACTGCCGGCGCCGACTGCGCCGGGAGCGCGGCGACGACGCTTACTTCACGATCTGCTTGACGGCTTCCGCGACCGCGTCGGCAGTGATACCGAAATACTTGAACAGCTCGCCGGCGGGGGCGGACTCGCCGAAGCGGTCGAGGCCGATCACGGCGCCTTCGAGGCCGACGTACTTGCGCCAGCCGTCGGTGACACCCGCTTCGACGGCGACGCGCGGCAGGCCGGCGGGAAGGACGGATGCCTGGTAGGCGCGATCCTGGCGGTCGAACACGTTGGTCGAGGGCATGGACACGACGCGCACTGCGATGCCGGCCTCGCCCAGCGTTTTCTGCGCGGCCATCGCGAGCGCGACTTCGGAGCCGGTGGCGATGATCACCGCCTGCGGCTTGCCGCCGGTGGCTTCCGACAACACGTAGCCGCCGCGGCGGATCGCGGCGATCTGATCGGCATTGCGGGCCTGGAAGGGCAGGTTCTGGCGCGAGAAGAGCAGCGCCGAGGGGCCGTCCTTGCGCTCGATCGCGTGCGCCCAGGCGACGGCCGACTCGGTCGTGTCGCAGGGACGCCACACGTCCATGTTCGGGATCAGGCGCAGCGTCGCGGTCTGCTCGACCGGCTGGTGCGTCGGGCCGTCCTCGCCGAGGCCGATCGAGTCGTGCGTGAACACGAAGAGCTGGCGCACCTTCATCAGCGCCGCCATGCGCAGCGCGTTGCGCGCGTACTCGCTGAACATCAGGAAGGTGGCGGTGTAGGGGATCAGGCCGCCGTGCAGGCTGATGCCGTTGGCGATCGCGGCCATGCCGAATTCGCGCACGCCGTAATAGATGTAGTTGCCGCCGGTCTCCTTCGAGACGCCCTTCGCGCCCGACCACAGCGTGAGGTTGGAGCCGGCGAGGTCGGCCGAGCCGCCGACGAGCTCGGGGAGCTTCGGGGCGAAGGCTTCGATGCTGTTCTGGCTCGCCTTGCGGGTGGCGATGGTTTCGGCCTTGTCGACGATCTTCGCGATCACGGCATCGACGTGGGCCGACCAGTCGGCGGGCAGCTCGCCCGCCATGCGGCGGGTGAATTCTGCCGCTTCCTGCGGGAATGCTCTGGCATAGGCGGCGAAGCGCTCGTTCCAGCCGGCTTCGAGCGCAGCACCTTTCTCGCGCGCATTCCAGGCCGCGTAGATGTCGGCGGGGATCTCGAAGGGGGCGTGATTCCAGCCGATGTGCTCGCGCGTCGCGGCGATCTCCGCCGCACCCAGCGGCGCGCCGT
Source organism: Azoarcus sp. DN11 (assembly GCF_003628555.1). Taxonomy (NCBI): domain Bacteria; kingdom Pseudomonadati; phylum Pseudomonadota; class Betaproteobacteria; order Rhodocyclales; family Zoogloeaceae; genus Azoarcus; species Azoarcus sp. DN11. Next base: position 1,152,392 of record NZ_CP021731.1, read on the forward strand.
GCACGTCGTGGCTGCCCTGCTTGTTCGGCGCACCGGCGCCGATCACGGTCTTGCAGCAGATCAGCGTCGGCTGCGCAGTGTTGGCCTGCGCGGCGCGGATCGCGGCGTCGATCTCGGCCGCATCGTGGCCCTGCACGTTGGCGATCACCTGCCAGCCGTAGGCTTCGAAGCGCTTCGGGGTGTTATCGGTGAACCAGCCGTCGACATGGCCGTCGATCGAGATGTTGTTGTCGTCGTAGAAGGCGATCAGCTTGCCCAGGCCGAGCGTGCCGGCGAGCGAACAGGCTTCGTGCGAGATGCCTTCCATCAGGCAGCCGTCACCGAGGAACGTGTAGGTGTGGTGATCGACGATCGCGTGGCCGGGGCGGTTGAACTCGGCGGCGAGCATCTTCTCGGCCAGCGCCATGCCGACCGCGTTGGTAATGCCCTGGCCGAGCGGTCCGGTGGTCGTTTCGACGCCCGGCGTGTAGCCGTATTCGGGGTGGCCCGGAGTCTTGCTGTGCAGCTGGCGGAAGCGCTTGAGTTCCTCGATCGGCAGGTCGTAGCCGGTGAGGTGCAGCAGCGCGTAGACCAGCATCGAGCCGTGGCCATTCGACAGCACGAAGCGGTCGCGGTCGGCCCACTGCGGATTCGCCGGGTTGTGGCGCAGGTAGCGGCGCCACAGCACTTCGGCGATCTCGGCCATGCCCAGCGGCGCGCCCGGGTGGCCGGAATTGGCCTGCTGGACGGCATCCATCGCCAGTGCGCGGATCGCGCCAGTGACGGGATTGAAGACCGGGGGCCGCACGTTGCGCGGGTTCTCGTTGCGGGCTGCCTGCATGGATCTCTCGGGCCTTTGGCTGGCTTGGAAAAGGCCGGATTATCGCCGAAAACCGGGGGGCTTGGGTAGCGCCTGGTGCGCTGCAAAATGCGCCAAGTGCCTGCTTGCTCAGGCCAAATGCGGGCGGGCTGCGGCCCGGCCGCCCTCAGTTCGCGTCGCGCCGGCGCTGCATCAGCTTCCAGATCAGCGGGGTGAGGATGAGCTGCATCGCGAGGTCGAGCTTGCCGCCGGGGATCACGATGCTGTTCGCGCGCGACATGAAGGCGTCGTGGATCATGCGCAGCAGGTAGGGGAAGTCGACGCCGCGCGGGTCCTTGAAGCGGATCACGACCATCGACTCGTCGAGCGATGGCACTTCGCGCGCGATGAAGGGGTTGGAGGTGTCGACGACCGGCACGCGCTGGAAGTTGATGTGCGTGCGCGAGAACTGCGGGACGATGTAGTGGACGTAGTCGTACATGCGCCGCAGGATCGTATCCTGCACCGCTTCCTTCGAATAGCCGCGCACGCGCGTGTCGCGGTGCAGCTTCTGGATCCACTCCAGGTTGATTGTCGGCGCGACGCCGATCAGCAGGTCGACATGGCGCGCGACGTCAACCTTGTCCGTCACCAGCGCGCCGTGCAGTCCCTCGTAGAACAGGCAGTCGGTGCCGACGGGCAGGTCTTCCCAGTCCGAAAAGCTGCCCATCGGCAGGCCGGTGCGCGCCGCGCGTTCGGCGTCGTGAATGTAGCTGCGGTGCCGCCCGGTCGCCGATTTGCCGTAGGCGCGGAACAGGGCCTCCAACTCCTCGAGGAGGTTCGCCTCGGGGCCGAAATGGCTGATGCCGCGCTGCCCCGCACGTTCGGCTTGTTCGATCAGCCTCGTCATCTCGTCGCGTGTGTAGCGGTGGAAGCTGTCGCCCTCGACGATCGCCGCATTCACGTTCTCGCGATGGAAGATCGCCTCGAAGGTGTCCTTGACCGTCGTGGTGCCGGCGCCCGAGGAGCCGGTGACGGCGATGATGGGATGTTTGGTCGACATGGTGTGTGCCGTTGCGGGACGAAAAAAGGTGCGGGCAGGCCGGGCTCAGGAGTGCGCGCTGACCCAGCTGCGCCACTCGGCGAACAGCGTGGGGCTCGCCGCCGCGATCACGCCGCGCTTGATCGATGGTCCCGCGATCAACGACCCGCCGTCGAGTGCCGCGGCCTGCCCGCCGGCCTCTTGCAGGATCAGTTTTCCCGCGGCGTAGTCCCACAGCATCTGCCCGCCATGCACGTAGACGTCGAGGCGTCCGGCGGCGACGAAGCACCACTCGAGCGCGCTGGAGCCGAAATTGCGTTGCGAGAAGTACGGCGGCCGCACGGCGAGTTCGTCGCCGAGGTGGTGGCTGATGCGCTTGAAGTCGATGCCGGCGACGGCATCCGGAAGCCGCGCTGCTGCCGACCGCAGCGGAAGGGGTACGCCGTTCAGGAACGCGCCGGCGCCCTGGGCCGCATAGAAGGACTCGTCCGTGACCGGGTTGTACACGACGCCGAAGCGCGGCTCGTGATTGACCAGGTAGGCGATCGAGACGGCGAAGAAGGGAATGCCGTTGGCGAAGTTCGTCGTGCCGTCGATCGGGTCGATGCACCAGAGTCCGCGCCGCCCGTCGCTCCACAGGTGCGCCTGTTCGGCCGCGCTCATCTCCTCGCCGAGCACGGGACCGGGCGCAAGCCGCGGCAGTTCTTCGGCAAAGCGGCGCTGCGATTCGAGGTCGGCTTCCGTGAACAGCGTTCCGTCGGCCTTGCGGTTGCGGGCTGTCTTGAGATAGCGCGGCAGGATCACCTCGCGTGCGACGTCACGCGCCAGCGATTCGAGCGCGCGCGCCTTCGCGAGCCGTTGGGCGGCGTTCGGCATCAGCGGGCCCCCGAGGGAAGGGGGCGCCGAAACGATGTTTCGCGCGCGGGGCCGGGGGGCGGGGTGTCGGGAACGCTGGAAATCATGGCCGGACCGGACGAGGGCCTCGCGAGAATGCACTGTCCTTATAATACACCACGATGATTTCGCGCTTCTTTTGCCCCGTCCCGTTGCCGCGTGCCGGCGAGATCCAGCTGCCCGAGGCGCTGGCCCATCATGCTGTGCGCGTGCTCAGGCTGCGCGACGGCGATCCGCTGATCCTGTTCGACGGGGGTGGCGGCGAAGTGCCGGCGGTGCTGCATGTGCGCGGCAAGCAGTGCTTCGCGGCGCTGGAGGAACACTGCGCCGTCGAGTGCGAATCGCCCCTGCCGCTGGTGCTGGTGCAGGCGCTCGCGAGCGGCGACAAGATGGACTGGATCGTGCAGAAGGCGGTCGAGCTGGGGGTTTCGGCGTTGGTGCCGGTGCAGGCGGAGCGTTCGGTGCTGCGCCTGGCCGGCGAGCGCGCGGCAAAACGTGTCGAACACTGGCAGCAGGTGGCGGTGTCGGCCTGCGAGCAGAGCGGGCGCAATCGCGTGCCGGCCGTCGCGCCGATCACCGGCCTGCGGGATTTCCTCGCGCGCCCGCACGACGGCGTGCGTCTCGTGCTCGATCCGACGGCCACGAAGCGCCTGCTCGATGCCGAACGGCCGGCGGGCGCAGTGCAGCTTCTGATCGGGCCGGAAGGGGGGTGGTCCGACGAGGAGCTCGCCGCGTGCCGCAGCGCCGGCTGTCGTGGCGTGACACTCGGGCCGCGTGTCCTGCGTACCGAAACTGCCGGCATTGCGGCGATTGCCGCCCTGCAGGCGACCTGGGGCGATTTTTGAGGAGTCTGCACGATGTTCGAGTCGGCGGAGCTGGGGCACAGGATCGACAAGGCGGAATACGACGCGGCCGAGCCGCAGCTGCGCGCGCAGCTGCTCGATGCTCAGTTCGATCTCCTTGAACTGAAGGCCTTCGCCGTCGTCGTCCTGATCAACGGCGTCGATGGGGCCGGCAAGGGCGAGACGGTCAATCTCCTCAACGAATGGATGGACCCGCGCCACATCCACACGCTGGCCTTCGATTCGCCGACCACCGATGAGGCCGAGCGTCCCTTCATGTGGCGCTTCTGGCGCGCGCTGCCGCCGCGCGGGCGGATCGGCATCCTCTTCGGCAACTGGTATACCGACCCGATCGGCGAGCGCGTCGAGAAGGTGTCGAAGAAGGCCGACCTCGATCAGCGCCTCGACGAGATCAACCGCTTCGAGGCGATGCTGGTGCGCGAGGGCGTCCTGCTCCTCAAACTGTGGTTCCATCTGCCCAAGGACGGCCAGCGCAAGCGCCTCAAGGCGCTGGAAAAGGATCCGCGCACGCGCTGGCGCGTGACCGAGCAGGACTGGCACGCGTTCGAGCGCTACGACCGCTACCGCGAGGTCGCCGAGCACACGCTGCGCCGCACCAGCACGGGCGAGGCGCCGTGGATGATCGTCGATGGCTCCGATTCGCGCTTTCGCGAGCTCTTCGTGGCCCGTGCCCTGCTCGATGCGCTGCGCAAGCGGCTCGATGCCTGCTCGCGCCAGTGGGTCACGCGCCAGACCGCGCCGCCGCTGCCGCCCGTGCCCGACGCGCGCAACCTCCTCAACAGCCTCGTGCTGCAGCAGCCCCTCGACAAGAAGGAGTACGAGGAGCTGCTCGAACGCTACCAGGGGCGGCTCGCCTTGCTCACGCGCGACGAAGCCTTCCGCAGCCGTTCGCTCGTGCTCGTCTTCGAGGGTGCCGATGCCGCTGGCAAAGGGGGCGCCATCCGGCGGGTGACCGCAGCGCTGGATGCGCGCCAGTACCGTGTCGTGCCGGTGGCGGCGCCGACCGAGGAGGAGCGCGCCCAGCCCTACCTGTGGCGCTTCTGGCGCCATCTGCCGCGCCAGGGCCGGGTCGCGATCTTCGACCGCTCGTGGTACGGCCGTGTGCTCGTCGAGCGTGTCGAGGGCTTCTGTACCGAGGCGGACTGGATGCGCGCCTATTCCGAGATCAACGATTTCGAGGATCAGCTCGCCAATGCGGGCGCCGTGGTGGTCAAGTTCTGGCTGCAGATCGGCAAGGACGAACAATTGGAGCGTTTCCGCGCCCGCGAGGCCGAAGCGCACAAACGCTTCAAGATCACGCCCGAGGACTGGCGCAATCGCGAACGCTGGGACGACTACGCCCGCGCGGTGTGTGACATGGTCGACCGGACCAGCACCGAAACTTCGCCGTGGACCCTGGTCGAGGCCGACAACAAGCTCTTCGCGCGCGTGAAGGTGCTGCGCACGCTGTGCGAGCGCCTGGAGTCGGCGCTGCGCAGCTGACGACGGCCTGCAACGTTTTGCCTTGATTCCGTGCGGACGGCGCGGCGCGCCCGGCTGCGTATTCCGCTAGAATGATCCGGCCTGCGCATGGCGTGCGGTGTGCCGCATGCCTGCGTGGTTTCCGATTTGATGACGGTGATGACTTGAGCGGCAATTCGAACCCCAATCCCCCGGAGGCCGATATCACGGCGTCGACCGAGCGGTTCGTGGCATGGGTGCGCGGCGCTGCGCCGTACATCCACGCGTTTCGCGGCCGGACCTTCGTGCTCGCCTTCGGCGGGGAAGTGGCGGCCGGCGCGCGGGCACAGAGCCTGGCCTACGACTGCAATCTCCTGGCCGCCCTGGGCATCCGCCTGGTGCTGGTGCATGGCGCCCGCCCGCAGATCGAGGCCGAACTCGCGCGCCGCGGGCTGGAGCCGCGGTATCACAACGGGCTGCGCGTCACCGACGGCGAAGCGCTCGAATGCGTCAAGGCTGCGATGGCGGTGACGCGCCTCGAGGTCGAGGCGCTGCTGTCGCAGGGGCTCCCGAACACGCCGATGGCCGGCAGCTACATGCGCGTGACCGGGGGCAACTTCATCACCGCGCGCCCGGTCGGCGTCGTGGATGGCGTCGACTATCAATACACCGGCGCCGTGCGCAAGATCATCGCCGAGGAGATCAACGCCGACCTCGACCAGCAGAACGTCGTGCTGATCTCGCCGATGGGCGTCTCGCCGGCCGGGGAGATCTTCAACCTCAGCATGGAGGAGGTCGCCGAGGCGGTCGCCGTTGCCGTCAAGGCGGAGAAGCTGATCTACCTGTGCGATGCGCCGGGCCTCCTGGACGCGGACCAGCGCCTGATCGATTCCGTGACCGCGGACGAGGCCGAGCGCATGTTCAACGCGGGGGAGGGGCTCACGGAGGATCTCGACCTCTACCTGCCGTGCGCGATCCGCGCGGTGCGCGGCGGCGTTTCGCGCGTGCACCTCATCGACCACGACAAGGACGGCGGTCTGCTGCTTGAGTTCTTCACCCATGCCGGCGTCGGCACCGTCGTGTCGCGCGACCCGCTGTTTCGCCTGCGCGACGCCACCTTCGAGGACGTCGGCGCCCTGGGCGCGCTGATTTCGCCGATGGAGGCCGATGGCACGCTGGTGCGCCGCGGGCGTGAGCTGCTGGAGCAGGAGATCGACCGATTCTCCGTCGTCGAGCACGATGGCGTGCTGGTCGGCTGTGCCGCGCTGTATCCGTTCTCCGACGAACGCGCGGCCGAACTCGCCTGTCTCGCCGTGACGCCCGCGTATCGGCGTGCGGGCCTCGGCGACCAGCTGCTGCGCCGCATCGAGCAGCGTGCGCGCAACCAGCGGTTCGAGCGCCTCTTCGTGCTCACGACGCGCACTGCCCACTGGTTCCGCGAGCGCGGTTTCAGCGAGATCGGCCCCGAGGCGCTGCCGCAGAAGAAGCGCGAGCTCTACAACTACCAGCGGCGTTCCAAGGTCTTCGTGAAGCAGCTATGACGACCCGGTGCGCAGGGGCTCCTCGATGCGGCGCGTCCTCTGCGCGCGCGGAGACGTCGTGAGCGGGCAGGCGCACATTTCCCCTGTGGCGCTGCTCCTTGCCGGCTGCGCGGGGGCGGTGCTGGCGGGCGTGGCCGCGGCGACGGGCATGGTCTTCGGTACCGCCGGCGCATGGTACGCCGTGGCAGCCGTAGTGGCAGGGATCGGCGCGCTGGCAGCGGCCGCCCTGCATCTCCTCGCCCGAGGGCAGGGCAGCCGGCGCACGGGCGAGGAAGCGATCGTCGCGTACCTGGAATCGCTGGATGCCGCGGTACGGCTCTCCGGCGGCGGTGCGGGCGGCGCCCCGGAACCGGACACGGCCAAGCGGCTGGAGTCGGTCGCCGTCGGCGTGTCCCGCCTGCGCGAGATTGCCGATGGCGTGCATGGTGTCGAAGCCCTGTTCGACATGCGCGGGCGCCTGACGTGGATCAGCCCGTCGATCGAGCGGCTGACGGGCTGGAGCCCCGCGGCCTGCCGCGATGCGCCCGATGCGCTCGCCCTGCTCGTGCACGAATCGGATCGCCGCTACTGCCAGCGCATGGCCCAGCGTGTCGCCGAAGGGAGTGCCGGCGAGGACTTCGAGATGCGCCTGCTGCGCGAGGACGGCCGCATCTGCTGGGTCGCCAGCCACTGGCGTCCGCTGGGCAGGCAGGGCGGGCAGGCGGCCGGCCTGCGGATGTCGGCGGAGGACATCCAGGCACGCAAGGAAGCCGAGTACAAGCTCCTCGAGACGGTGACCGAGCTGCGCCGCGCGCAGGCGCTGCGTGAGCGCTACCTGGCCCGCTCGAACGACGAGCGCCAGCGGCTTTCCGCGCTGCTCAACGTCATCCGGCTGGGCATCCTGTTCATGGATCGCGATCACCGCGTGCTCTACTACAACCGCGCGATGCTCGACATATGGGGTTTCCCGCCCGACGAGAACCTGATCGGCGTGCGCGACGTCGTGCTGCAGAGCCACGTTGCCGAGCTGATCGAACAGCCCGAGGCCTACATCGAGCACGTCGACGCCGTCGTGCGCACCCACGTCGTGAGCGAGCCCTACGAGGTCCGCTTCAAGGACGGCCGCATCGTCACCGACATCGCCGCGCTGGTCGAGGCGGTGCAGGGGCGGCGCGGGATCGGGCGCGTGTGGATCTACGAGGACGTCACAGAGCAGCGCCGCACGGCGCAGCGGCTGGTCGAACTCGCCGAGCACGATCCGCTGACCGGCCTGTACAACCGACGGCGTTTCCACGAGGAGCTCGATCGCGAGCTCGCCGAGGCATTGCGCCGCGGCGGAGAGGTCGGCCTGGTGGCGATCGACCTCGACGGCTTCAAGCCGATCAACGACGAGTTCGGTCACCAGGCGGGCGACGCGGTGCTGGTCGAGCTGTCGCGCACGGTCGGCGATGCGATCCGGCGCAACGAGATGTTCTGCCGCGTCGGCGGCGACGAGTTCTGCGTGCTCGTGCCCGATGCGGGCGAGAGCGAGCTGTGCGAACTGGCGCGACGCATCGTCGAACTGATCGAAGGCATGCGTTTCGAGTTCGACGGTCGCAGCGTCGGTATCACCGCGAGCCTGGGCATCGCGATCTACCCCCGCCACGCTTCGTCCGCGGAAGCGCTGATCGCCGCGGCGGACCAGGCGATGTACCGCTCGAAGAGCGGTGGCCGCGATCAATGGACCATGGCTGCAAGCTGCGGTGACGAATCCGCTAGAATGAAGCCCACAGAAACCGATGAACCTGATCGCAGAAGAGAGGATTGAACGATGGCTCGTATGGTCAATTGCATCAAGCTGGGACGCGAGGCGGAAGGGCTGGACCTGCCCCCGGTGCCGGGCGCGCTCGGAAAGCGGATCTTCGACAGCGTCTCGAAGGAAGCCTGGCAGCAGTGGGTCAAGTACCAGACCATGCTGATCAACGAAAACCGGCTGAACCTGATGGATGCGCGTGCGCGCAAGTACCTCGCCGAGCAGATGGAGAAGCACTTCTTCGGCGGCGGTGCGGACCAGGTCGGCGGCTACGTGCCTCCTTCCCAGTAAGGTGTGGGCCGCCGGACAACAGGCGGCGGTGTACGGAAAAAGGGATGGCCGCGGCCATCCCTTTTTTGTTCATCGCCCGGCAAGGCGGGCTGCCCTTCAGTTCGGGCCGGATGCGCGCTCCAGCGCCTCGACGCCCTCGTGGCGGACGTCGCGGCCCTTGACGATGTACACGACGTATTCCGACAGGTTCTTCGCGTGGTCGCCGATGCGCTCGATCGACTTGGCGATGAACAGCACGTCGAGCGAACGCGTGATCACGCGCGGATCTTCCATCATGTAGGTGATCAGCTGACGCATGATGCCCTTGAAGATCGCGTCGACTTCCTTGTCGCGCCGCACGATCTCAGGCGAGGCGGTCGGATCCATGCGGGCAAAGGCGTCCAGCGCGCCCTGCAGCATCTCGACGACCATCGTCGACACGTGACGCAGTTCCACCTTGGGGACGAAGGCGGCATCCGAATCGATGATCAGGCGGCCGGCTTTGGCGATCTTCTTGGCCTCGTCGCCGATGCGCTCGAGGTCGGTGACCATCTGGATGATGGTCATGACCATGCGCAGGTCGCCGGCGGCCGGGGCGTGCCGGGCGATCACGTGGATGCAGGCGTCGTCGAGCGCGACTTCCTCGTCATTGACCTTGCGGTCGTCGGTGATGACCTGCTCCAGCAGTTCCAGGTTGCTGCTGCCGAGACCTTCGATCGCGCGCGTGAGCTGCTGGGCGACCAGCCCCCCCATTTCCAGCAGGCGCTTGCGGATGGATTCCAGTTCGGTATCGAACTGCGTGTAGGTATGCTTGTTCATCGTCATGTTCCGGTCCCGTGGATCAGCGAGGCTAGCAGTTGAATGTGATGGAAATGTTGCAGAAATGGCCGCCGATCAGGGCCGCGCGGCCACCCGGCGTTCGACGCCCGATGGCGTCGCGAGCAGCAGCAGGTCGGCGCCGCGCAGCGCGAAAAGGCCGTTGGTGACGACGCCGGTGATCTGGTTGATCTCCGCTTCCAGGCGTTGCGGTTCTGCGATGCGCAGCCCATGCACGTCGAGGATCACGTTGCCGTTGTCGGTGACGAAGCCCTCGCGCAGCACCGGACGTCCGCCGAGCTGCGCGAGGCGGCGCTCGACGTAGGCACGCGCCATCGGGATCACTTCCACGGGCAGCGGAAACGCGCCGAGGCAGCTCACGAGCTTCGACTGGTCGCAGATGCAGACGAAACGGTCCGCGACGGCGGCGACGATCTTCTCGCGCGTCAGCGCGCCGCCACCGCCCTTGATCATTGCGAAGCCTCCGTCGATTTCGTCCGCCCCGTCGACATAGAGTTGCAGGCTGGTGACATCGTTCAGCTCGACCAGCGGAATGCCGTATGCCTCCAGCCGGCGCGCGCTCGCCTCCGAGCTCGACACGGCGCCGGCGATGCGCCCGCGCATCCCGGCCAGGCCGTCGATGAAGTGATTCACCGTCGAGCCGGTGCCGACGCCGACGATCATGCCGTCCTCGACGTAATCCAGCGCGGCGTGCGCCGCCGCCTTCTTCAGTTCGTCCTGATTCATTGCATCGTCCTGTCGTATGTCCCTGCCGTGTTACACGAGTCCGTCGAAGATCTGCACCTGGACCGATTCCCCGGGCTGCACGTCGCCGCGGTCCTCGGGCAGCACGATGAAGCAGTTGGCTTCCGACATCGAGCGCAGGATCCCCGAACCCTGGGCGCCGGCGAGCCGCACGGTCTGGCGGCCCTCGACGAGGTGCAGGCGCCCGCGCACGAACTCCCGCCGCCCCGGCTGCTTGCGGATCGTCTCGGCGCATTCGACGTGGATCAGCGCCGGCTCGGGCAGGGGCGACACGCCGGACAAGGTCTGCAGCGCATCCTGGACGAACTGGTAGAAGGTCACCAGCACCGCCACCGGGTTGCCGGGCAGGCCGAACAGCCACGCGTCGCCGACGCGGCCGAAGGCCATCGGCCGTCCGGGCTTGATGTCGATCTTCCAGAACGCGACTGCGCCGAGGCGATTCACCAGCTCACGGATGAAATCCGCTTCTCCGACCGAGACGCCGCCGCTGGTGAGGATCACGTCGGCGCTCGCCGAGGCGTCGCGAAAGGCTGCCTCCAGCGCCTGCGGGTCGTCGCGCACGACGCCCATGTCGATGAGATCGCAGCCCAGGCGTGCAAGGGCGCCGAAGAGCGTGTAGCGGTTGCTGTCATACACTTCGCCGGGCGCCAGCGGCTTGCCGATGGACGCCAGTTCGTCGCCGGTGGAAAAGAAGGCGACGCGCAGGCGGCGGCGCACGACGACCTCGGCGATGCCCAGCGAGGCGACGAGGCCCAACTCGGCCGGCCCGCAGCGCTTGCCGGCCGGCAGCGCGACGCCGCCCAGCGCCAGATCCTCGCCCGCGCGGCGCAGGTTCTGGCCGGCGTGCTGGCCGGCCGGCACGACGACCTTGCCGTCCGCTGCACGCGTCACTTCCTGCACGACGATGGTGTCCGCGCCTTGCGGAATCGGTGCGCCGGTCATGATGCGCACGGCCTGTCCGGCGCCGACCATGCCGGAGAACGGCTTGCCGGCGAAGGCGATGCCGACGATCGCCAGCGTGCTTTCACCCTGCGGCGCGAGATCGGCGAAGCGCACGGCGTAGCCGTCCATCGCCGAGTTGTCGTGCGCCGGCACATTGCACGGTGCGATGACGTCCTCGGCCAGCACACGCCCCAGCGCACTGCGGACGTCGACGCGCTCCCAGCCGCCGACCGGTGCCAGGCGGTCGAGGATGGCCTGGCGGGCCTCCGCAGCGGTGTAGTTCGGCGAGCGTCTGGGGGTCGGGCTTCCGGGTTTCTGTTCCATGGTTTTCGTTCCTGAATGCAGCGTATGCCCGTTGCGCACGGAAGGAAGCATTATTGTCCGATCTCGCCGCGTTTGCGAACTGCAGCCGTGCCGGCGCCGCTCGAGGCGCCCGCACGGCACCGGAAAAAGAAAAGGGGTGGCGAGGCCACCCCTTTCGGGATTGCTGCAGATCGAGCGCTTAGCGCAGGCCGGCAGTGTAGTCGGCGACGGCCTTCATCTCGGGGTCGGTCATCTTCAGCGCGATGGTCTGCATCATCTGGGCCGGATCGTTCTTGCGCACGCCGTCGCGGAAGGCCTTCAGCTGCGCTTCGGTGTAATCGGGATGCTGGCCCGCGAGGCGCGGGAACTGCGCCGGCAGACCGGCACCGGCCGGGCCGTGGCAGCCCGCACAGGCGGGAACGCCCTTGGCGGGGAGGCCGGCGCGCCAGATGTTCTGGCCGAGCTTCGCGAGGTCGGCGTTCTTGGACGAGTCGGGCTGCAGCGTCTGCGATGAGAAATGCATCGCCAGCGCCTTCATGTCGGCTTCCTCGAGCGCGGTCACCATGCCGCCCATGATCGGGTTTTCGCGTGCTGCCGGCTTGCCGTTCCAGCTCTTGAAGTCCTTCAGCTGCTTGAAGATGTAGTCGGCGTGCTGGCCCGCGAGGTTCGGATTGACCGGAACCGGGCTGTTGCCGTCGGCGCCGTGGCACCCAACGCAGAGAGTCTCCGCAGTCTGTTTCGCCTTGGCGAGGTCGGGGGCCTGGTCCTGGGCGTGAAGGCCGCCCGCAACCAGCAGCAGCGAGAGCAGCAGGGAACGCTTGATCATGGTGTCCTCAGAAAGCCGTGAGTGGTTGTCGCAAACGCGGTATTCTATAACAGGTGGCTGGATTTGCGCGATGCAATGTGGGCCACCCGCAAACCCCATCCGCGTTTTCCCCTCTTCCCGATGTCGCTCTTCCGCAACGCAAAATTCGAGATTTCCATTGCAAAAGCCGGCGATCTGCCGATCCCCGACGGGCCCGAGATCGCGTTCGCGGGTCGTTCGAATGCCGGCAAGTCGAGTGCCATCAATACGCTTGCCGACCATACGCGATTGGCATATGTTTCGAAGACGCCGGGGCGCACGCAGCTGATCAACTTCTTCCGGCTCGATTGCGGCGCGGTGATGGTCGACCTGCCGGGCTATGGCTATGCAAAGGTGCCCGAGGCGATCCGCCGGCAGTGGGTGGGGCTGCTGGAGAACTACCTGCGCCGGCGCGAGAATCTCGTCGGCCTGGTGCTGATCATGGATTCGCGCCATCCGCTGACGCCGCTGGACCGCCAGATGATCGAGTGGTTCGTGCCGAGTGGGCGTCCGATCCACGCGCTGCTGACGAAGGCGGACAAGCTGTCGCGCAACGAGGCGGCAGCGACGCTCGCGGCAGTGCGTCGCGAACTGGCCGGCCTGGGCGCGCAGGTGACGGTCCAGCTCTTTTCCAGCCTGAAGAAGGTCGGCATGGAGGAGGTCGAGCACACGGTTGCCGGCTGGCTCAATCTGCCGACGGACGATTTGCCGGCGGTCCCGACAGGGGCGCGGCTCGGTGCGGCGGGAAAATAAAAACCCCGGGCTAAAGGGGATAAAGCCCGGGGCCAAATGCCTTAACGGGATTAAGGCGCCCGCTCAGGGAGGTGAAGCGGGGGACGGCTCGTCACCATCCGAACTGTCAGAGTAAACACGAATGGGAAAAGTTCCCAATCGGATTCGTTACCTTATATTTCTTGTCGATTAACTGAACTGGAGCTGGAGCGAACATGCGTCCCACCGGAATCTTTCCCGCGACCCGCATGCGGCGGATGCGCCGCGACGAGTTCTCCCGCCGCCTGATGCGCGAATCGCGCCTGTCGGCCGACGACCTGATCTACCCCGTGTTCGTCCTCGAGGGCAACAACGTCACGCAGGCGGTGCCGTCGATGCCGGGTGTGACGCGCGTGTCGCTCGACAAGTTGTTGCATGTTGCCGAAGAGGCCGTGTCGCTGGGCGTCCCTGCGCTGGCGCTCTTTCCCGTCATCGAGGCGTCTGGCAAGACCGAGGGGGCCGAGGAGGCGTGGAATCCGGACGGCCTCGTGCCGCGCGTGGTGCAGGCGCTGAAGGCGCGCTTCCCCGAGTTGGGCGTGATCACCGACGTGGCGCTCGACCCTTACACCAGCCACGGCCAGGACGGCCTGATCGACTCGGAAGATCCGCGCGGCTACGTGCTCAACGACGAGACGCTGGAGGCGCTGGCGAAACAGGCCCTGTGCCATGCCCAGGCCGGCGCCGACGTGGTCGCGCCGTCGGACATGATGGACGGCCGTATCGCGCGCATCCGCGCCGAGCTCGACAGCGACAACCGCATCTACACGCGCATCCTTGCGTATTCGGCGAAATACGCGTCGAGCTTCTACGGGCCGTTCCGCGACGCGGTCGGTTCGGCCGGCAACCTCGGCAAGGGCAACAAATACACCTACCAGATGGATCCGGCGAACACCGACGAGGCGATCCGCGAGGTGGCACTCGACATCGCCGAGGGCGCCGACATGTTCATGGTCAAGCCCGGCATGCCTTACCTCGACATCGTGCGCCGCGTGAAGACCGAGCTGCAGGTGCCGACGTACGCCTACCAGGTGAGCGGCGAGTACGCGATGCTGAAGGCGGCGATCGCCAACGGCTGGCTGGCGGAGGAGGCGTGCGTGATGGAGGCGCTGCTGTCGTTCAAGCGTGCCGGCGCCGACGGCATCCTGACCTATTTCGCGCTCGATGCGGCGCGCTGGATGAAAGCCGGGTACTGAGGGTCGTGCGCTCCTCGCCCTGGTGAGCTCTCACCGGGGCAGCAGCCGGCCGGCCGCACGGCGCAGATCGAGAATCGAGGCGATCCGCGCGTCGACGTAGGCCGGCTTTTTCACGCCCCGCCCGACCAGCACGGTCTTCATGCCCAGCCGGCGGGCGGTGCGCAGATTCTCCGCCGAATCCTCGACCAGGATGCAGCGCTGCGGCAGCAGCTTGAGGTCGTGCAGCAGGTGGCGGAAGGCGTGCGTCTGCGGCTTGGGGTGGAAGCGCATCTGCTCGATGCCGTACACGTCGCTGAAATGCCGGCGGATCCCCATCGCGTCCAGCACCGCCCCGGCGTAGCCTTGCGGGCCGTTGGAGAACACGATCTTGCGCCCCGGCAGGCGGCGCAGCAGCGCCCCGAGGGCGCGCTCGAACACCATCATCTTGTGCAGACGCTCGAACCGGTGCGTTTCCCTGAGGAAATCATGCGGATCGATGCCGTGGTGGCGCATGAGCCCCGTCAGCGTCGCGCCATAGCGCCGCCAGTAGCGCACGCGCAGGGCGTTGGCGTCGTCGTCGCTGAGCGCCAGGTGCCGCGCGACGTAGGCGGTCATGCTCAGGTTGATGTGCGGGAAGATGTGCGCGCTGGCGTTGTGCAGCGTGTTGTCGAGGTCGAAGAGCCACACCGGCCCGGTCGCGGGATGGTTCACCTGTCGGTCAGGACTTTCCCGGTCGCGGCTGGAAGCGGATGACCGAGCGGCCGTCTTCCGTCGTCTTCGGCTGGGCTTTCCACGCGTGTCCCTGCACGATCTCGAAGGTCGCGGGCAGGCGGCCGTCGGTGCGCATCGCTTCCAGCGCCTGCCGGGCGGCTTCCCAGCCGCCCTTGCCCGACAGGCCGCGCGGCCGTGCGGTGCTCGCATTCGCGCAGCCCGACAGGCGCAGGTCGCGCAGCAGCTCGTCGAGGTCGGCGTAGGTCAGGGTCAGCACTTCCATGTCCATGACCGGGTCGGAGAAACCGGCCTGCACCAGCGCGTCGCCGAGGTCGTGCATGTCGATGAAGCGGTGCACGCGCTCGCCCCGCGCGGCGGGCAGCGCCGCGCGCAGCTCGCGCAGCGTGTCCGGGCCCAGCGACGAGAACATCAGCATGCCGTCGACCTCCAGCACGCGGTGCATTTCGCGCAGCGCAGGGAGGGGATCGGCGAGCCAGTTGAGCATCAGGTTGGACCACACCAGCGACATGCTGCCGCGCGCGAAGGGCAGGGCCGCGGCATCGGCGCAGGCGAGTGACGGACCTTGCGGGCGCCCGAGCGTGCGCAGGCGGTCGAGCAGGCTGCGCGAACCGCGTGCGCGTGCGAGCATCGGCAGCGCGAAGTCCGCGCCGACGCGCTGCGCCGAGGGAAAGCGCCGTCCGAGTGCGTCGAAATCCGCGCCGGTGCCGCAGCCCAGGTCGAGAATGCGCTTGGGGTCGATGCGGATGTATTCGAGCCGCTCGTCCATGCGTCGCGCGACCTCGCGCGCGAGCACGGCGACCTCGTCGCAGCTTGCCGCCGCGCGCCCGAAGCGCCGGATCAGGAGTTTGCGGTCGAGCGCGAAGTCGGCTTCGCCGGCCATCCCTTGCGGGCCGCTCAGATCGGACGCAGGCCGAGGCGGGCGAACAGGGTTTCGTCGCGGTCGGCTTCCGGGTTGTCCGTCGTGAGCAGGCGGTCGCCGTAGAAGATCGAGTTCGCGCCGGCCATGAAGCACAGCGCCTGCATCTCGTCGCTCATCTGCTCGCGACCGGCGGACAGGCGCACGAAACTGCCCGGCATCATGATGCGGGCAGCGGCGATCGTGCGCACGAATTCGAAGGGGTCGAGCTTCTCGGCATCCGCCAGCGGCGTGCCGGGGATCGCGACGAGGTTGTTGATCGGCACCGACTCCGGCGGGCGATCCATGTTTGTCAGCTGCACGAGCAGGCCGGCACGGCCGCTGCGGCCTTCGCCCATGCCGATGATGCCGCCGGAGCAGACGTTGATGCCGGCGTTGCGCACCTGGTCGAGGGTGTCGAGGCGGTCGGCGAGGGTGTGCGTTGTGATGACCTTGTCGTAGTACTCGGGCGCGGTGTCCACGTTGTGGTTGTAGTAGTCGAGGCCCGCATCCTTGAGCTGCTGCGCCTGTTCACCCTTGAGCATGCCCAGGGTCACGCAGGTCTCCATGCCGAGCGCCTTGACCTCGCGCACCATCGCGAGGACGGTTTCCATCTCGCGCTCCTTGGGGCCCTTCCACGCGGCGCCCATGCAGAAGCGGCTGGCACCCTTGGCCTTGGCGGCCTTGGCCTTCTCGACCACTTCGGCCACGGCCATCAGCTGCTGGCGGTCCAGTCCGGTCCGGTAGCGGGCCGATTGCGAGCAATAGCTGCAGTCCTCGGAGCAGCCGCCGGTCTTGATCGACAGCAGCGTCGAGCGCTGCACCGCGTTGGGGTCGAAGTGCTCGCGGTGCACCTGCTGGGCGCGGAAGACAAGGTCCATGAACGGCAGTTCGAACAATGCTTCGGCCTCGGCGACGGTCCATTTCCTGCGATCGGCGGCGTTGGCGGCGGGCTGGGTGTCGAGACTGCGGCACGCAGAAGTCATTGTCATGAAAGCGGTTCCGGGATGTAATGCGAAGTCGCCCATATTCGTCCATTCGGGAAAAACTTGTCAAACGTACCTTACCGTATGGGGACGCTGTCGCGCCTGTTGGCGGCACGCCTCATGCCGAACGACTGCTTCGTGTGCGGGCAGAATGCAGGCCCCGCGCTGCTTTGCGGGCCTTGTCGCGCCGACTTGCCGCAAATCTCGGAAGCGTGCCCGGTGTGCGCGATCCCGGTGCAGGACGGGCTGGTCTGCGGTAGCTGCCAGCGCACGACGCCCGCCTTCGATGCGACGGTCGCGGCCCTGCCGTATGTGTTTCCGGCCGACCGGCTTGTGCAGGCGTTGAAGTACGGGAGCCGGCTCGCGTTGGCGCCCTTCCTGGCGAGTCTGCTGGAAGGGTTTGCTCCGGCCGAGGGCGCGATCGTGGTGCCGATGCCGCTCCATCCCCGCCGGCTGCGCGAGCGTGGCTTCAACCAGGCGGCCGAGATCGCGCGCCCGCTGGCGCGTGCGTGGGGGCTCCCGTTCGACGCCGCCGCGGTCGAGCGGAGCCGCGATACGCCGCCGCAGGCGTCGCTGCCGTGGCTGGAGCGACGGCGCAACCTGCGCGGCGCGTTTCGCTGCCAGGGTGAATTCGCAGGCAAGACGGTCGTCGTGGTCGATGACGTGATGACCACCGGGGCAACGCTCGACGAGCTGGCCCGCACGTTAAAATCGCATGGCGCGGCCCGCGTCGTGAACCGGGTCGTTGCGCGTACTCCATCGCCTGCCTGAAATGCTCGATATCGTCCTGTACCAACCCGAAATTCCGCCCAATACGGGCAATTCCATTCGATTGGCCGCCAATACCGGAGCCCATCTACATCTCGTCCGCCCGCTCGGCTTCGATCTCTCCGACCGGCAGCTGGCGCGGGCGGGACTCGATTACCACGACCTGGCGCGTGTCAGCGTCCATGACGACTGGGAGGTCTGCCGGCGCGCGCTGGCGGGGCGACGGATGTTCGCGCTGAGCACGAAGGGGGCGCAGCGCTACGATCGCGTCGAATACCGCGAGGGCGACGTGCTGCTGTTCGGACGGGAAACGAGCGGCCTGCCGGCCGACGTGCTCGCCGCGTTGCCCGAAGGCAACACGCTGCATATCCCGATGTGCCCGTCGAATCGCAGCGTGAACCTGTCGAACGCGGTGGCGGTCGTGGTGTTCGAGGCGTGGCGGCAGCTGGGGTTTGCCGGTGCGGCGCGCTAGGGAAGGCCGTCGGCGCCGCTGGCGGCTGGCGTCAATCTTGGCTTATTCCCGGCGCGGTTCGCGCGACAGGAGCTGTTCGACCACTTCGCGCGGCCCGAGCCGGTTGTCGTGGAGCAGCGTGTCGACCGCCGCGCACAGGGGCATCTCGACGCCGTGTCGGGCGGCGAGGCTTGCCACTTCGCGCGCCGTGGAGACGCCTTCGGCGACGTGCCCCAGTTCCGTCAGGATGTCCGCGAGCGTCTTGCCCTGCGCGAGCGCCAGGCCGACGCGGCGGTTGCGCGACAGGTCGCCGGTGCAGGTCAGGATCAGGTCGCCCATCCCCGCGAGCCCCATCAGCGTGTCGGCGCGCCCGCCGAGAGCGGTCGCCAGACGCGCCATCTCGGCGAGCCCGCGCGTGATCAATGCTGCGCGCGCGTTGAGGCCGAAGCCCATGCCGTCGGAGACGCCGGCGGCGATCGCGAGGACGTTCTTGATCGCGCCGCCGATCTCCGCCCCGACGACGTCGGTGTTGGCGTAGATCCGCAGCTGCGGCTGATGCAGCGTGCGTACCCACTCCTGCGCGAAATCGGGGTTCGACGCGGCCAGCGTGACGGCAGTCGGCATGCCGCGGGCGACCTCGGCGGCAAAGCTCGGGCCCGTGAGGACGCCGCAAGGCGCGACCGGCCCCAGTTCTTCGCGGATGATCTCGTGCGGCAAGCGGCCGGTGCCGGCCTCGAGGCCCTTGCACGCCCAGATCAGCGGCGTGCCGGGCTGCAGCCGGTTCAGTCGGCCGGCGGTGTCGCGCAGCCCCGCGAGCGGCGTGACGACCAGGTGCAGGTCGGCGCCGCGGGCGGCCGTTTCGAAATCGGCCGTCAGATCCAGCGCGGCCGGCAGCGGTACATCGGGGAGATAGCGCGCGTTTTGCCGTGTTGCGGCCAGCGTCTCGACGTGGGCGGCGTCGCGTCCCCACAGGATGACGCGGTGACGCGCCGAGAAGGCCAGCGCCAGCGCGGTGCCCCAGGCGCCGGCGCCGAACACGGCAATGCGCTTCTGGCTCAAAGCCCCCAGACCTCGGTCACGCGCACATAGCCGCTCGCGCCTTCCTTGTGGCGCACGGGCAGCCAGCCCTCGTTGGCGTTGCCGGTGACTTCGAGGATCACGTCCTTCGAGGTCTCGAAGGCGATCGGGGCGTCGGCGGCGGGGCGCTGGCGCACGACGCCGCGCGCGCTGGTCACCATCACGGTGCGCTTGTCCGAGAGAAGGCGGCGCTCGATCCAGTTGATCGAACCGCCGGCATCACGGACCTTGGCCCACTTGTCGAGGCTGACGACGACTTCCAGCGGGGTGCCGGCAGCGACGATGAACAGCCGCTTGCCCTTTTCGGACGGCGAGTCGAACAGGATGGCCGGCTCGGAAACCGAGCGGTAGTCGATCGCATGCGCGCCCGCCGCAGGCAGGGCGAGCGCGGCGGCGAGCACGACGGCGTGGAGCTGGGTGCGCATCGGTCTTACTGGATCGGCAGTTCGCCCGGCTCGCGGGACTCGGACTGTTGCTGCTGCGCCTGGAACAGCGCCTCGAAGTTGACCGGGGCGAGGACCACGGGCTGGAACCCCGCGCGCGTGACGGCGTCGGAGATGGCCTCGCGGGCGTAGGGGAAGAGGATGTTCGGGCAGCCGATCATGGTGACCGGCTCCAGGTCGCCCTCGGGGATGTTGCGGATCTGGAAGATGCCCGCCTGTGCGACTTCGACGAGGAATACCGTGCGGTCCTCGGCGAGCTTGGCCGAGACGGTGACCGTCAGGGTGACTTCGTAGATGCCTTCGTCGACGTTGCTGGCTTCGGTACGCAGTTGCACGTTGATCTGCGGATTCTCGCGGTCGAGGAAGATGCGCGGGGCGTTGGGCACCTCCAGCGACAGATCCTTCACGTAAAGCTTTTCGATCGAGAAGACGGGGTTTTCGGCGTTCTGGGTGTTGTCGGACATGTGAGTGCCTGGGATATTGAAACGGGATGAAAGATGAGGAAGGATTGCTCAGGCCTGTTGCAGCAGTGCGTCGAGCTTGCCCTGGTGTTCGAGGTCGTAGAGGTCGTCGCAGCCGCCGACGTGCGTTTCGCCGATGAAGATCTGCGGCACGGTGCGCCGGCCGGTGATGCTGATCATCTCGTCGCGCCGCGCGGGGTCCTGGTCCACGCGGATCTTCTCGATGTCCTGCACCCCCTTGCGCCGCAACAGCTGCTCGGCGCGGACGCAGTAGGGACACACCGCGGTCGCGTACATGCGGATCTTGGGCTGCATCGTCATTTCCTCTTGCGGCTGAGTGGTTGGCCCGCCTTCTCCCACTCGGCGATGCCGCCGCGCAGATTGAAGAGCTTCTCGAAGCCGGCTTTCCGGAGCGTGGCGAGGGCCGCGGCGGAGCGGTTGCCCGTCGCGCAGCACAGGATGATCGGGCGGTCCTTGAATTTTTCCAGGTCACCGCTGCGCCGTTCGAGCTCGCCGAGCGGGACGTGGCGTGCGTTCGGGATGTGACCGCCGGCGAACTCGCTCTGCTCGCGGATGTCGAGCACTTGCGCGTCCTCGCGGTTGATCAGCAGCGTCGCCTCGACCGGCGACAGCTGCGACTTGTCGCCCTGGCTGCGGGCGAAGTCGAAGAGCAGCCATGCGCCGCTCGCCGCCGCGAGCGCGGCCCAATACCAGTTTTGCTGCAGGAATTCCACGTAGTCTTGCTCCGGTTGCTTTTCTTTTCAGGGGGCGGGCGAGGTGCCGCTGGTCCGGCGATCAGTTCCTGCCGGGCGTGTCGTTGCAGAACACTTCGCGCATCAGCGCGATGAGCTGCAGGGTCCGCTGGTCGCAGATGCGGTAATACACGCGGTTGGCGTCCTTGCGGGTCTGCAGCACGGCCTTGTCGCGCAGGATGGCGAGATGCTGGGAAATGTTGCTTTGCGAGGTGCCGACCGCTTCGACGATGTCCTGGACACAGACCTCGTTCTCGCCGAGCACGCACAGGATCTTCAGGCGCAGCGGATGAGCGATCGCCTTGAGCGCGCGCGCGGCGGTTTCAATGTGCTCGTGCTTGTCGATCAGGTCGATGATGGTCTTGGTATCCACGATGGCGGGAAGTACGGATCAGGCTGGTAGTATAAAATACCGCGGCCCGCAAAAGCGTGCCATCGGTGCCTTTGAGCGCCCGCAAGCCCGATCCGGGTGTCCGTACGGTGCCGGTCAGGGGGCCGTGGGTCCTCGGTCAACGTCATCAAAACCCTCTGAGCGTTCATGTACAAAATCGTTCTGCTTCGTCATGGCGAGTCGACCTGGAACAAGGAGAACCGTTTTACCGGCTGGGCCGATGTGGATCTTTCCGCGAAGGGCTTCGAGGAAGCCCGCGAGGCCGGCCGCCTGCTCAGGCGCGAGGGGCATGCTTTCGACCTTGCCTTCACCTCGGTGCTCAAGCGCGCCATCAAGACGCTCGACATCGTCCTCGAGGAGCTCGATGCGCTGTGGCTGCCGGTGGAGCATTCGTGGCGCCTGAACGAGCGCTCCTACGGCGCGCTGCAGGGGCTCGACAAGGCCGAGACGGCGGCGAGGTTCGGCGAGGAGCAGGTGCTCGCGTGGCGCCGTTCGTACGACGTCCCGCCGCCCGCGCTCGCCGAGGGCGATGAGCGGCTCACGCTGAACGACCCGCGCTACGCAAGCCTGCCGCGCGCGCAGTTTCCCCGCACCGAATCCCTCAGGGACACCATGGCGCGCCTCGTGCCGTACTGGGAGACGGTGATCGTGCCGCAGATCCTCGCGGGCCGCCGCATCCTGATCGTGGCGCACGGCAACAGCCTGCGCGCCCTGGTCAAGCACCTCGACAGCATCCCGGACGAGGAGGTCGTCACCCTCGATATTCCGACGGGGCAGCCACTGGTGTATGAGCTGGACGCCAGCCTGCGTCCGATCAGGAGTTACCACCTCGCGGACGAAGACACCGGTCGCGCGGCGCAGGCTGCCGTGGCGGGCCAGGGTAGGGCGAAGGTCTGACGGTCGTGGTCGTGATGAAGAAGATTCTGCGCCCGCGCTGCCTGCGTCACGCGCTGGCGGCGTTCGTTCTGCTGGCGGGCATCGCCGCGCAGGCGGCGGATAACGGCGATGTGGACCAGAAGCGCTCCGACCTCGCGGAGGTCAGGCAGCGCATCCGCGACCTGCAGAAGGAAATCGCCGATACCGAGGAATCGCGTTCGAATGCGTCGGAGGATCTCGCCGAGGCCGAGCGCGCGGTTTCCCGTGTCCAGCGCGAATTGCAGCAGCTCGCCGGCAATCGGGAGGCGGCCGAGAAGAACCTCGCCATGCTCGAGGCCGAGCGGCAGGCCGTCGAGGAACGCATCGGGAGCCGGCAGTCGGAGCTTGCGGAGTGGCTGAGGCGGCATTACGTGCATGGCGCGGCAGGGGGCGTCGCCCCTTTTCTGTCGACGCGCGATCCGAACCAGCTGGCACGCGATGCGTATTACCTGGAATACCTCGGAAAGGCGCGTCTCGAGCTGATCGAGACCTTGCGCGCCGACCTCAAGGAAAAGCAGCGCCTGGGCGAGTCGATCACGGCGCGGCGCGACCGGCTCGTCGCGCTCGAGGCGGAGCAGCAGGTACGGCACAAGGAACTGGAGGCGGTGCAGGTGCGGCGCAAGGAAGCCGTGGCCGGATTCGCCGAGCAGCTGCGCAGCCAGCGCAAGGAGGAGCGGACCCTGCGCCAGGACCAGGAGCGTCTCGGGCGCCTCGTCGCGGTGCTCGCGCGTCGTGCGGCCGAGCGCGAAGCGGCGCGTGCGGTGGCGGCAGCGAAGGCGGCGCGCGAGCAGGCCGCGCGTGAGCTGGCCGCGCGGGCAAAGGCTGCCCGGGAGCAGGCGGCGAGCGAGCGTGCCGCGCGGGAGCCCGTCGCCCCCGCCCCGCCCGCCGCGAGCCGGGCGGGGGCTGATTCCGCCCCCGCCATCACGGCCGAAACCAGACCGGCACGGGCGGCCCAGGCCCGCTCCGAGCCCGTGGTCGGCGAGATCCGGCAGTCCGCCGGGGTGACGCCGACGGGCGTCAGCTTCGCGCAGCTGCGCGGGAAGATGAGATTTCCCGTGCGCGGAGAACTCGTCGGCCGCTTTGGCGCTCCAAGAGCGGAAGGCGGGACCACGTGGCGCGGCGTCTTCATCCGCGCGGCGGGCGGGACGCAGGTGCGCGCCGTGGCGGCCGGGGAGGTGGTCTTTTCGGACTGGCTGCGCGGATATGGCAATCTCATTATCGTGGACCACGGTGGCGACTACCTGACCATCTACGGCAACAACGATGCGCTGCTCAAGCAGCTCGGCGACAACATCGCCGGCGGCGATGCGATCGCCAGCGTGGGCGCCAGCGGAGGCGGTGGTGATTCGGGTTTATACTTTGAAATCCGACACCGGGGTCAGCCGCTCGATCCGCTGAAGTGGGTGCAGGTCAATTAGATGTTCCGGCGTGAGCCGGGCGATGTTTCCTCGATGGAGTGCTCATGCGCAACAAGCTTCAGAAAGCAGGATTGGTGATGACCGGCGTGGTGGCCGGCGTACTGATCAGTCTCAATTTCTCCGCCAGTGCCGACAAGGCCGCGCAGGCACCGCTGCCGGTGGAAGAGTTGCGCGCGTTTGCCGACGTCTTCAACGCGATCAAGCAGGGCTACGTCGAACCCGTCGAGGACAAGAAGCTCATCAATCACGCCATCAGCGGCATGCTGAGCGGCCTCGATCCGCACTCCGCCTATCTCGACGCCGAAGCGTACAAGGAACTGCAGGTCGGCACGCACGGCGAGTTCGGCGGGCTGGGCATCGAGGTCGGCATGGAAGACGGTTTCGTCAAGGTGATTTCGCCGATCGAGGACACGCCGGCCTATCGTGCCGGGGTCAAGGCGGGCGACCTCATCGTCAAGCTCGACGACACGCCGGTCAAGGGCATGAACCTCAATGACGCGGTCAAGCGCATGCGCGGCAAGCCGAAGACCGACATCACGCTGACCATCGCGCGCAAGGGCGAGCAGAAGCCCATCGTGCTGAAGCTCACCCGCGAGGTGATCAAGGTGCAGAGCGTCAAGTCGAAGGTTGTCGAGCCGGGCTATGGCTACGTGCGCGTCGCGCAGTTCCAGGAGAACACCGCGCAGGCGGTGGTCGAGCACCTCGGCAAGATGGCCAAGGGCAACAACCTCAAGGGCCTCGTGCTCGACCTGCGCAATGATCCGGGCGGCCTGCTGCATGGCGCCGTCGGCGTCGCGGCGGCCTTCCTGCCGTCCAATTCGCTGGTGGTGTCGACGGACGGCCGCACCGAGGATGCGAAGCGCGAATACCGCGCCAGCCCCGAGGATTACCTGCGCGGCACGCGCGATGATTTTCTCAAGGCGCTGCCGGCGGGAGCGCGCACGCTGCCGATGGTGGTGCTGGTCAATGGCGGTTCCGCGTCGGCCTCCGAGATCGTTGCCGGTGCGCTGCAGGACCACAAGCGTGCGGTGGTGATGGGGACGCAGACCTTCGGCAAGGGCTCGGTCCAGACCATCCTGCCGCTCAACAGCAACACGGCCATCAAGCTGACGACGGCGCGTTACTACACGCCGAGCGGCCGCTCGATCCAGGCCAAGGGCATCGAGCCGGATATCGTCGTCGAGGAGAGCGCGAACGGGTCCTCGCGCCGCCTGCGCGAAGCCGACCTCGACGGACACCTGGGCAACGACAAGGATCCGGATGCCGAGCGCAAGGCCAAGGCGGCGGCCCAGCAGCAACCGGCGGGCGAAGGCAGCAAGGCGCCTGCGGGCGACGACGAGGCTGCATCGTCGGCCCATCGTTTCGAATTCGCCGGCAAGGACGACTACCAGCTTGGCCAGGCCCTGAATCTTCTCAAGGGCCTGCAGATCGTCCAGAATAAAAAACAATGAGGCGATAAGGCAGGGACGGGAGGTGGCCGGGATGCGCCGCGAAATTCGCGTGCAGACTGGCCGCTCACCATCGTGAGCGCCCGGTGGCGGCGGGCTTGTTCAAGGAGCGGGAAATCCGTTTCGCCGAACATCCCCCTCGCCAGATCCGGCAGGCGCGGCAATCGCTGCGCCTGCTCGAGGGGCTGAATGCTTCGCACCGGGAGCGCGAACGCTCGATCCTCGTTTCCTGTTCGACACGCTCCGCCGGAATCGCGAGCATACAGGTGAGCCCGGTCTGGCCGGGCGGTGAAGTGCCGGCGCCGTTCCCGGCATCGTGTGGGTCTTTGTGCCGATGAACGACGATCAGCTGCTCCGCTACAGCCGCCATATCCTGCTGCCCGAAATCGGCGTCGAGGGCCAGGAGGCGATCCTGGCCGCGCGTGTGCTTGTCGTCGGTGCCGGCGGGCTGGGGTCGCCCGCGGCGATGTACCTCGCTGCAGCGGGCGTCGGCACGCTGGTCCTGTGCGACAACGACACCGTCGATCTCACCAATCTGCAACGCCAGATCCTGCACAGCGCGGAGGGCGTCGGGCGCCTGAAGGTCGAATCGGGCCGCGATACGCTGTTGCGCCTGAACCCGTTTGCGCGCGTGGAGACACTGGCGCAGCGGCTCGAGGGCGAAGCGCTCGATGCGCAGGTGGCGGCGGCGGACGTGGTGCTCGACTGCTCCGACAATTTCGCCACCCGCCATGCAATTAACCGTGCCTGCGCGCGCCATCGCAAGCCGCTGGTGTCTGGTGCCGCGATCCGCTTCGATGGCCAGGTGTCGGTTTTCGATCTGCGCCAGGCGGAAAGCCCGTGCTACCACTGCCTGTTCCCCGAAGGGCAGGAGGTCGAGGAGATCCGTTGCGCGGTGATGGGGGTGTTTGCGCCGCTGACCGGGATCATCGGCGCCACGCAGGCGGCCGAAGCCCTGAAGCTGCTGGTCGGCTGCGGGACGACGCTGGACGGGCGCCTGCTGCTGCTCGACGGGCTGAGCATGGAATGGCGCAGCGTCTCGCTCGGGCGCGATCCGGACTGTGCGGTGTGCGGCGGTCGGGGCGACGCCTGAGGGCAGCAGCCGCTCAGGCCGGCAGGGGCCGCGCGATCAGCCGCAGGTCGCTGCCGATGCGTCGCACGTCGCGCAGGTCGAGGCGCACGGCCTTGTCGAGGGCGCTCAGTTCGGGAAGGTTGAAGAGGCCCTTTGCGGCATCCCCAGTCAGCATCGGCGCCATGTAGAGCACGATCTCGTCGACGCAGCCTTCGCTCAGCAGCGCGCCGTTGAGCCTGAAGCCCGCTTCGGCGTGGATTTCGTTGAAGCCGCGGCGCCCGAGTTCGCGCATCAGCGCCGGCAGGTCGACCTTGCCGGCGGCGTTGGGGAGCAGCACGACCTCGACGTCGCGCGCGGCCAGGGCTGCCACCTTCGCTTCGTCGGCGACCGCTGCGGCGACGAGGCATTTCCCGTCCTGCAATATCTTCGCCGAGAGGGACACGTCGAGCTGCGCGTCGATGAGGATGCGTTGCGGCTGGCGGTCGCAGGGCACGGCCCGCACGTTGAGTTGCGGGTCGTCGGCACGCACGGTGCCGATGCCGGTCAGCACCGCGCAGGCGCGCGCGCGCCAGCGGTGGCCGTCGCGGCGCGCCGCTTCGCCGGTGATCCATTGGCTCACGCCGTTGTTCAGCGCGGTCTTGCCATCGAGGGTGCTCGCCGCCTTCAGTCGCAGCCACGGCCGGCCGCGCGTCATGCGCGAGACGAAGCCGATGTTGAGCTCGTGCGCCTCGCCAGCCATCAGCCCGCTTGCCGCCGGGATGCCGGCTTCACGCAGCAGCGCCATGCCGCGGCCGGCGACGAGCGGGTTGGGGTCCTCCATGGCCGCGACCACGCGCGTGATGCCGGCGCGGATCAGCGCTTCGGCGCAGGGCGGGGTGCGGCCGTGATGGGCGCAGGGTTCCAGCGTCACGTAGGCGGTCGCGCCGCGCGCGGCGTCGCCGGCCATCTTCAATGCCTCGATCTCGGCATGCGCCTCGCCGGCGCGACGGTGCCAGCCTTCGCCGACGATCTCCCCCTCGCGCAGCAGCACGCAGCCGACGCGCGGGTTGGGCGTGGTGGTTTCCAGCCCGCGTGCCGCGAGCTGCAGCGCGCGGGCCATCGCGCGGTGGTCAGTTGCCGAAAAGGTCATTCTCGGTACCGGGGTCGTCCGGGTTGCCCTTGCGTCCCCGCTTGGGGCGTGTCTGCACCTCGCGGATCACTTCGGAAAATTCATCGACGTCGGCGAAATTGCGATAGACCGACGCGAAGCGGATGTAGGCGACCTTGTCGAGCTTCTTGAGCTCCTTCATCACGAGTTCGCCGATCTTCTCGCTGGGGACTTCGGTCTCGCCCATCGACAGCAGCTTCGCCTCGATGCGGTCAACCGAGGCCTCGAGCGCATCGAGGGTGACGGGGCGCTTGCGCAGCGCGAGCTTCAGGCTGCTCGTGAGCTTGTCGTGGTCGAACTCCGTGCGCATGCCGTTGCGCTTGATGATGTGCGGCATCTTGAGGTCGATGCGCTCATAGGTCGTGAAGCGCTTGTCGCAATGCGCACAGCGGCGCCGGCGGCGGACGACCTCGCCGTCCTCGTTCTCGCGCGTGTCGGTGACCTGGGTGTTGGGGTCGCCACAGAACGGACACTTCATGGTGTGTGTCGGCCCTTTTTCAACTCACACAAAAAAACGGGGCGTGCCGCTCGCGGACGGCACACCCCGATTGTTCACGCGGGCCTGCCTGCCCGCGGATTACTTCCCATACACCGGGTGCCTGGCGCACAGTTCCGCGACCTTGCCGCGAACGCGCGTGAGGACCGCTTCGTCCTCCGGGGCGTCGAGGACGTCGGCGATCAGGTGCGCGATCTGCTCGGCTTCGATCTCGGTGAAGCCGCGGGTGGTCATCGCCGGCGAACCGATGCGGATGCCCGAGGTGACGAAGGGCTTTTCCGGATCCTTCGGGATGGCGTTCTTGTTCACGGTGATGTGCGCGGCACCCAGCGCGGCTTCGGCGGTCTTGCCGGTGATGTTCTTGGCGCGCAGGTCGACCAGGAACACGTGGCTTTCGGTGCGGCCCGAGACGATGCGCAGACCGCGCTCCTCGCCGAGCACGCGTGCCATGACACGGGCGTTGGCGATGACCTGTTCCTGGTAGTTGCGGAACTGCGGACCGAGCGCTTCCTTGAAGGCGACCGCCTTGCCGGCGATGACGTGCATGAGCGGGCCGCCCTGCAGGCCGGGGAAGATCGCGGAGTTGATGGCCTTTTCGTGCTCGGCCTTCATCAGGATGATGCCGCCGCGCGGGCCGCGCAGGGTCTTGTGCGTGGTCGAGGTGACGACGTCGGCGTGCGGAATCGGGCTGGGATAGTAGCCGGCCGCGATCAGGCCGGCGTAGTGGGCCATGTCGACCCAGAAGATCGCGCCGATCTCCTTCGCGATCGTCGCGAAGCGTTCAAAATCGATGCGCAGCGAGTAGGCGGAGGCGCCGGCGACGATGATGCGCGGCTTGTGCTCGCGGGCGAGGCGCTCCATCTGGTCGTAGTCGATCTCTTCCTTGTCGTTCAGGCCGTAGGCGACGACGTTGAACCACTTGCCCGACATGTTCAGCGGCATGCCGTGGGTGAGGTGGCCGCCTTCGGCGAGGCTCATGCCCATGATGGTGTCGCCGGGCTTGGCGAAGGCCATCAGCACCGCCTGGTTGGCCTGCGAGCCGGAGTTCGGCTGGACGTTCGCGGCATCGGCGCCGAAGAGCTTCTTGAGGCGGTCGATCGCGACCTGCTCGACGACGTCGACGTGCTCGCAGCCGCCGTAGTAGCGCTTGCCCGGGTAGCCTTCCGCGTACTTGTTCGTGAGCTGGGAACCCTGCGCTTCCATCACGGCATGGGAAACGTAGTTTTCCGAGGCGATGAGTTCGATGTGGTCTTCCTGGCGACGATTTTCGGCCTGGATGGCTGCCCACAGCTCGGAATCGACCTTGGCGAGGGTGTCTTGCGCAGAGAACATGAAGCGGTCTCGTAGGGGGGATTGAAGATGAATTTTAGCACGCACGGGCAGCGGCCATGAAACGCAACCCGCTTCGTGGTGATCGCGGCCCGGGACGCAGGATGGCCCGGGTTTCAGGCGTTCGGCAGTTCGTCGCGCGCGCCGTCGAGGTGGCGCTTGTCGGCCCAGCTGACGAGGTGCCAACGCGCGCCGTCATATTCGATCCAGTTGAGGGCGGCGTTCGGGATGGTGAAGTCGCGCGGGGCGTCGAGTGCCTTGCCGGCCGCAAGGCGATGGACGATGTCGAGCACGCCGCCATGCGTGACGACCAGGACCTGCTGGCCGCCGTGCGACGCGGCCAGGTCCGCCAGCACGTTCTCGACGCGGAGGGCGAATTCGGAGAGGCTCTCGCCGCCCCCGGGAAAGGTGAAGAGCGGGTCGCGCTGCTTGAAGCGGCGATAGTCGTCGGGGAAACGCGTCTCGGCCTCGGTGTAGGTCAGGCCCTGGAAGGCGCCGTAGTTGCGCTCGCGCAGGCGGTCGTGGAATTCGACGGCGGCGGCGCGGTTGCGCGTGGTGATGGCGGTCGCGGTCTGGCGCGCCCGTTGCAGGTCGCTGCTGTAGACGGCGGCGAAATGCACGGTCGCGAGGCTGGCGGCGGTGGCCGCGGCCTGTGCCTCGCCGACGGGATTCAGGGGGATGTCGAGATGTCCCTGAAGCCGCTGTTCGGCATTCCAGGAGGTTTCTCCGTGCCTGACGAGGCAGAGGCGAGTTTTCATTGTCCGATGTTCCTGGGTGAAGCGCAGGGATGCCCGGTGCGCGTATCCGCCGTCCGCGGGGTCCGCTCAGCTGCCGGCAATCTTCATGCGCTCGATGAGGACCGAGCCGCAGAGCTTCGCGCCGCGCGGCAGGGCGTCGTTGCCGATGGCGACGATGCTGCGGAACATGTCGCGCAGGTTGCCGGCGATGGTGATCTCTTCCACGGCGTGCTTGATCTTGCCCTTCTCGACCCAGAAGCCGGCGGCGCCGCGCGAGTAATCGCCGGTGACGTAATTGACGCCCTGGCCGAGGAGCTCGGTGACGACGAGGCCGCGGTCCATGTGCTTGACCAGCGCCGCGAAGTCCATGTCGCCCGGCTTGACGATGAGGTTGTGCGAGCCGCCGGCGTTGCCGGTGGTCTGCAGCCCGAGCTTGCGCGCGGAATAGGTCGACAGGAAGTAGCCCTGCAGCACACCGTCGGTGACGACTTCGCGGTCGCGCGTGACGACGCCGTCGCTGTCGAAGGGGCTGGAGCCGAAGGCCTTGGGCAGGTGCGGGCGTTCGGCGATGTTCACGAGCGGCGAGAAGACCTGCTGGCCGAGGCTGTCGAGCAGGAAGGAGGACTTGCGGTACAGCGAGCCGCCGCTCACGGCGTAGACGAAGTTGCCGAGCAGCGACACGGCGAGCGGCGCTTCGAACAGCACCGGCACTTCGCAGGTCTTGATCTTCTTCGCGCCGAGGCGGGCGAGCGCGCGTTCGGCGGCGCGCTGGCCGACCGATTCGGCCGACATGAGCTCCGCGGCGTCGCGGCGCGTGTCGTACCAGTATTCGCGCTGCATGGCGTCGCCTGCGCCGGCGATGACCGAGCACGACACGCTGTGACGCGAGCTGGCGTAGCCGCCCATGAAACCGTTGCTGTTGGCGGAGATGAAGTGCGATTCCTGCGTCGAGACGCTCGCGCCTTCCGAATTGGTGATCTTGGGGCTGGCGGCGAAGGCGGCATCCTCGCAGCGGCGCGCGGCGGCGATCGCGTCGTCGACGCCGGGGCGCCACGGATGGTGCAGGTCGAGGTCGGGACAGTCCTTCGCCATGAGGGATGCGTCGGCGAGCCCGGCGCAGGGGTCGGGCGCGGTGAAGCGGGCGATCGACACGGCCGCGTCGACGGTCGCCTTCAACGCTGCCTTCGAGAAATCGGACGTGCTCGCGTGGCCGCGCTGCTGGCCGAGATAGACCGTGACGCCGACGCCCTTGTCGCGGTTGTATTCGATCGTATCGACTTCGCCCTTGCGCACCGTCGCGGACTGGCCGAAGCCTTCCGAGACATCGGTTTCGCAGGCCGACGCGCCGCGTTTCTTCGCGAACTTGAGGATGTCGCTGGCGATTTCCTGCAGGCGGTCGGAGGTGAAGGAGAAGCCTTGATCGGACATGGGCGGGAGACCGTTGAGCAAAGGCTATAATCTTACCCCGTTCCCACCGACTGTACTTTTCATGAGCCACGCCCACCACGACGAAATGCTGCCGGACGACGATTCGGGCTTTCCGGAGCGGCCGAGCAAGAGCCAGCGCAAGCGCGACATGCACGCGCTACAGGATCTGGGCGAGCAGCTGGTGGCGCTGTCGCTGGACCAGCTGAAGAAGGTGCCGATGCCGGATTCGCTCGCGGATGCCGTGCGCGAGGCCAAGCGCATCACGAGCCACGAGGGGCGCCGGCGCCAGATGCAGTATGTCGGCAAGCTGATGCGCAATGTCGATCCGGCGCCGATCCAGGCGCAGCTCGACGTGTTCAACGGCATCTCGAAGGCGGAGGTGGCGCGCCAGCATCGCCTCGAGCGCCTGCGTGTGGACCTGCTGGAGGACGAGAAGGCGCTGCACGCGATCGCCGAGCTGTGGCCCGAGGCCGATTTCCAGCAACTGCGCACGCTGCGCCGCAATGCGCTCAAGGAGCGCGAGCAGAACAAGCCGCCGCGGGCGTTCCGCGAGATCTTCCGCGTCCTGCGCGACCTCGATGCGGGAACGGCGGGCGCAGGCGACGAGACCCCGGCGGCCGACGACGCGGCCGAAGAATGAGCGGAGACATCATGAGCGACGAAATCACCATCGGCCTGGTCTCGATCAGCGACCGGGCTTCCGACGGCACTTACGAGGACCAGGGCATTCCGGCGCTGAAGGAGTGGCTGTCGAAGGCGCTGACTTCGCCGTGGCGCGTCGAGACGCGGCTGATCCCGGACGAGCGGCCGATGATCGAGCGCACGCTGACCGATCTCGCCGACACGGTCGGCTGCTCGCTGATCCTCACGACCGGCGGCACGGGGCCGGCGGTGCGTGACGTGACGCCCGAGGCGACGCTGGCAGTGGGCGAGAAAGAGATGCCCGGCTTCGGCGAGGAGATGCGCCGCATCAGCCTGAACTTCGTGCCGACGGCGATCCTGTCGCGCCAGGTCGCGGTGATCCGCGGCAAGTCGCTGATCGTGAACCTGCCGGGGCAGCCGAAGTCGATCCGCGAGACGCTGGAAGGGCTGCGCGCCCCGGACGGCTCGGTCGCGCATGTCGGCATCTTCGCCGCGATTCCCTACTGCATCGACCTCATCGGCGGGCCTTACGTCGAGACCGACGAGGCCGTGATCAAGGCTTTCCGCCCGAAACACGCGATCCGGCCGAAGCAGGGCTGAGCTTTTTCTCCTACTGCGGTGACTTGACGACGAGCGGGATGACTTTCCCGCCCGGCATCGGCCGCGGCATGCTTGCGGCGAGCTGACGGCGGCGTTCGAGTTCGCGCCACCACCCGCGCACGCCCAGCAGGGCCGCGAGGATCAGGCCGTAGATCATCGGTTCGAGGATGTCGGCTTTCACCAGCCACCAGTAATGCACGATCGCGAGGATGCCGATCCCGTACACCGAGCGGTGCAGCGATTGCCAGCGGCGCCCGCCGAGGCGCCGGATGGCGTAGTTGTTCGATGTGACGGCGAGCGGGGTCAGCAGCACGAAGGCGGCGAAGCCGACGGTGATGAAGGGGCGTTTCATGATGTCGTGCGCGATCGAGTGCAGGTCGAAGAACTGGTCGAGCCAGAAATACGTCGTGAAGTGCAGGCTGGCGTAGAAGAACGCGAACAGGCCCAGCATGCGGCGCAGGCGCAGCAGCCAGTTGAGCCCGGTGAGCTTGCGCAGCGGCGTGACGGCGAGCGTGATCAGCAGGAAGCGCAGCGTCCAGTCGCCGCTCGCGTGCGTGATCGCTTCGATCGGGTTGGCGCCGAGCGCGTCGTCGAACCAGCGCTGCAGGTTGAGCGCGAGCGGCACGAGGCACAGTGCGAAGAGGGCGGCCTTGATCGCGGCGAGCTGAGCGGCGGTCGGGGTCTTGGTCATGGGCGGAAGGAAAGGTCAGAAGAACCTGCGCAGGTCCATGCCCTGGTACAGGTTCGCGACCTGTTCGGCATAGCCGTTGAACATCAGCGTCGGGCGCTTGCGGAATTCGCCGAGGCGGCGCTCGGTGGCCTGGCTCCAGCGGGGATGGTCGACCGTGGGGTTCACGTTCGAATAGAAGCCGTACTCGTTCGGGGCAGCCTTGTTCCACGCGGTACGGGGTTCCTTCTCGACGAGGCGGATCGCGACGATGGATTTCGCGCTCTTGAAGCCGTATTTCCACGGCACCACGACGCGCACCGGTGCGCCGTTCTGGTTCGGCAACACTTCGCCGTACAGCCCGAGCGTCAGCAGCGTCAGCGGATGCAGCGCCTCGTCCAGGCGCAGGCCCTCGGTGTAGGGCCAGTCGAGCACCGGACGGCGCATCATGATCTTCGGATCGTACTGGGTCACGAACTCGACGTATTTCGCGCTGCCCTGCGGTTCGACCTGCCTGAGCAGCGCCGAGAGCGGAAAGCCGGCCCACGGGATGACCATCGACCAGCCCTCGACGCAGCGCAGGCGGTAGATCCGTTCCTCCAGCGGGGCGAGCTTGCGCAGATCGTCGATGTCGAACGTGCGGGGCTTGCCGGCAAGACCTTCGACGCGCACCGCCCACGGGCGGACCACCAGGCTTCCGGCATTCGCCGCCGGATCTTCCTTGTTGGTGCCGAATTCGTAGAAGTTGTTGTAGGTCGTGACCGACTTGTAGCTGGTCTGGGTCTCGTCGGTGCTGAGCGGCGAGCGTGCCAGCGGGCCGAGCTTCGCTGCCGCCGCGCGCGCGTCGGGGAGGAGGCCGGCCCACAGCGCCGCGCCTGCGGCAAGTGTCGCGCCGGTTGCGCCGAGAAAGCGCCGGCGGTCTTCGAACAGGGCGCGCGGGGTGATTTCGGACGGCGGAATGTCGTTGGGCTTGAGGATCTGCATCGCGTCGCTGCAAGGAGTGAAAGCTGCTGATTCGGCACCCGCATGATGCCGAAGTTCCGCGCGATCGGGGAATTTCACCCGCTCGCCGGGATGCGCGTGCTACGGCGAAATCTGGTGATAGACGCTGTTGGCGAGCGGCAGCAGCGTGTCTCGTCCGAACTGGCCCGAGAGCGCGTAGGCGAAGCGGCCGTCCACCCAGTAGAACACGCCGACGTCGCCCTGCTGCGCGTAGCGGAAGGCGGTCGTCGCGGCGCCGTCGTCACGTCTGCTGAGATACAGCGTGAGGCGGCGGCCGCCGTCGTTCTCGTACATGAACTGTGCGCCGGGGCCGTCGGGTGTGGGCAGCAGGCGTCCGCCGAGCAGCGCGAACCCCTGGTCGTGCAGATCGGGCAGCTTCACCGGCGCGCCGAGGCGCTTGGTCAGCCAGGCGACGAGGTGCTGCTCCTGGTCGGCGCTGACCTCGACGGGGTGGCGGATCTCCGGCGCATAGACCGCGTGGGCGATCGCGGCGCGATGCGGCAGCGAGGCGAGGGCGTCAACGTCGGGCGAGGCGGACTGGCCCAGCTGGTAGCCCAGGCCGGCGCCCGTGAGCGTCCCGAGCGTCGTCCACGCGACCACGGCGGCAAGCCTCAGCGCGGGCAGGGGCTTGCGCCGCTCGACGACGGCGCGCAGGCGTGCCGGAACCGGCTCCCCGAGGAGCGCCGCATAGCCGCTGCGCAGCGCTTCGGCGTTCGAGCGCCACGCCTCGACGCGTTCGATGTGCAACGGATCCTCGGTGAGCCAGGTGTTGACCTCGCCGCGGCGGGCGGCACCCAGTCGCCCGTCGACCCAGGCGTGGAGATCGTCTTCGCAGATAGGGCGTCGCATGGCTATTTCACAACCTTCAGATAATCGGGTGCGGCGGCTTGCCCGGCGAGCACCTGGCGCAGGCGATCCCGTGCGCGCGACAGGCGCGACATCACGGTGCCGATGGGGGTGCCGAGGATGTGGGCGGTATCCTCGTAACTCATGTCTTCCAGTGTCACCAGCAGCAGCACTTCGCGCTGCTCGGGCGACAGCTGCTGCAGCGCGCGCTCCAGCTCGCGCAGTTCGATGCCGTCGGTCTGTTGCGGCCGTACCGCGACCTCGGGCAGGTCTTCGGGGGGGCGAAAGTCCATCGTGCCCGAGGCGCGGTACTGGTTCACGAATACGTTGTGCATCATCGTCAGCAGCCAGGCGCGCAGGTTGCCGGGGCGCCACAGGCGTCCCTTGAGCAGCGCGCGTTCCAGCGTGTCCTGCACCAGGTCGTCGGCGCGCGTGGCGTCGCCCGTCAGGCCGCGCGCGTAGCGGCGCAGGCGCGGGATTTCGGCGAGCAGCGCATTGTCGGAGAACATGCCGGCGGGGCCCGCGTCAGGCCGGTTGCGGATGTGTGTCCCGGGCCGGGCAGGCGTGGCCCGGGCGGTATCGCGTGCTCATGCCATGCGCTCCTCGCGTGTTCGTTACGTCATGAACAATCGGTGCGCCCCGATTATTCCATCCGGGGTGCCGTGATTGCGATACTGCCACCGCGATGCGTCGGGGGCGTGCCGGCCCTGAGGCGCAGCGTCTGGCGCCGATCTTGGGCTAGAATCGAAAGCTCGCCAATTGCCACCCGACAGAGTTTTAGCCATGCCCGCTTCAGTCAAGATCCATATCGATGATGTCCGCATCAAGGAAATCAAGGAACTCGCGCCGCCCGTCCATGTGCTGCGCGAATTTCCGGCGACGCCCAAGGCTGCGGAAGTCGCGTTCGAGGCGAGGCAGGCGATCCACCGCATCCTGTACGGTGCCGACGACCGCCTGCTGGTCGTGATCGGGCCGTGCTCGATCCACGACATCGACGCGGCGCTCGAATACGGACGCAAGCTGAAGGCCGAGGCGGCCCGCTTCAAGGACGAACTCCTCGTCGTGATGCGCGTGTATTTCGAGAAACCGCGCACGACCGTCGGCTGGAAGGGCCTGATCAACGACCCCTACCTCGACAACAGCTTCCGCATCAACGAAGGCGTGCGGCTCGCGCGCAAGCTGCTGTGGGAGATCAACGAGATGGGACTGCCCGCCGGCACCGAGTTCCTCGACATGATCACGCCGCAGTACATCGGCGACCTGATCTCGTGGGGGGCGATCGGCGCGCGCACGACGGAAAGCCAGGTGCATCGCGAGCTGGCGTCGGGGCTGTCGTGCCCGGTCGGATTCAAGAACGGCACCGACGGCAACGTCAGGATCGCCATCGATGCGATCAAGGCCGCCCAGTCGCCGCACCATTTCCTCTCGGTCACTAAGGCCGGTCATTCGGCCATCGTGTCGACACTCGGCAACGAGGACTGCCACGTGATCCTGCGTGGCGGCAAGGCGCCGAACTACGACGCCGCGAGCGTCGATGCAGCCTGCACGGAGCTCGCCGCTTCGGGCGTCCCGGGCAAGGTCATGATCGATTTTTCGCACGCCAACAGCCGCAAGCAGCACCGCCTGCAGATCGACGTCGCGCGCGACGTCGGGGTGCAGATGGCGGCGGGCGAGGATCGCATCATCGGCGTGATGGTCGAGTCGCACCTCAAGGAGGGGCGTCAGGATCTGGTGCCGGGCAAGGAGCTGGAATACGGCAAGAGCATCACCGATGCCTGCATCGGGTGGGAAGACAGCGTGTTGGTCCTTGAGATTCTCGCCGAGGCGGTGCGGCAGCGCCGGGTCAGCCACGCGGCTGATCTGGAATAAGGCGGCATTCCGGGCGGGGGCTGCGCCGGGCGGGCTCCCGGGTTTCGCGCTGCCGGCTCAGGCCGGCAGCGTGGTGCGACGACCAATCAGGCGTTCTTGCGCTTCTGCCACAGCACGTCGTCGCGGCCGCCGGCGCGGTTGAGCACGCGGCCGAGCACGAACAGCAGGTCGGAGAGGCGGTTCAGGTACTGGCGCGGGCCGTCGTTGACCGTCTCCTCGAGCGCCAGCGCGACGAGCGAGCGTTCGGCGCGGCGGCATACCGTGCGCGCGTGGTGCGCCAGCGCGGCGGGGCGGGTGCCGCCGGGCAGGATGAAGTCCTTGAGCGGCTCGAGCGGCTCGTTGAGGCGATCGAGTTCCTGTTCGAGCTTCTCGACCTGCTTCGCCGTGATCATGCTCATGCCCGGGATGCACACTTCGCCGCCGAGGTCGAAGAGGTCGTGCTGGGCGTCGGTCAGCAGCGCGCGGACGTCTTCCGGCAGCTCCTCGCACAGCAGCACGCCCACCGCCGCGTTGAGTTCATCGACTTCGCCGAGCGCGTGGATGCGCAGGCTGTTCTTGGAGACGCGCTTGCCGTCGCCCAGTCCGGTGGCGCCGGCATCGCCGGTGCGTGTGTAAATTTTCGAGAGTCGGTGGCCCATCGGGAATTTCCGTATTTTTTGCAGGAAAGCACCTGATTATAGGCGAAGGTCCCCCCGGCCGAGGGAGTGGAGAAGGTTACTGCTGTTTCATTGACTTACCAATGATTTCATCGTGTTACCGCATCCGTCGCATCCGCACCACAGAATGCGTCGGCCTTTAACCACAAAAGCGGTCCACGATGACCCCAAGGAGAGTCTTATGAAGTTGCGCCAAACCGAGTTCTTCAAGCAATACACCGCGGTCGTAGCCGGAACCTTCCTTCTGGTGATGACCTACGCGTTCATCGAAATCCCGCTGACGCTCAACGCGCCGGTGGCGAGCCTTCAACCCCACGGCGTGGCGACGCAGCTGGCATGACACCCTACACTCCCCGCGGCGCCAGGCGTCGCGGGTGAAACGGGTGGGCTTCGGTTAGAATTGTCGTTTCCGAACGACGAGGCGCCGACCGGGCGCCGGACAACCGAATTCCTGCCATGAAAAGCGCCGAAATCCGCGAGAAATTCCTCAAGTTCTTCGAGTCGAAAGGCCACCAGATCGTCTCCTCCAGCTCGCTGGTGCCGCACGAGGATCCCACCCTGCTGTTCACCAACGCGGGGATGAACCAGTTCAAGGACGTGTTCCTCGGCTTCGACAAGCGCCCGTATTCGCGCGCAACCACCTCGCAGAAATGCGTGCGTGCCGGCGGCAAGCACAACGACCTCGAAAACGTCGGCTACACCGCGCGGCATCATACCTTTTTCGAGATGCTGGGGAATTTCAGCTTTGGCGACTACTTCAAGCGTGACGCGATCACGTATGCGTGGGAGCTGCTGACCTCCGAGTTCAAGCTGCCCAAGGACAAGCTGTGGGTCACCGTCTATGCCGAGGATGACGAGGCCTACGACATCTGGACCAAGGAAGTGGGCGTGCCCGCCGAGCGCGTGATCCGCATCGGCGACAACAAGGGCGCGCGCTACGCCTCCGACAACTTCTGGATGATGGGCGACACCGGCCCCTGCGGCCCGTGCACGGAGATCTTCTACGATCACGGTCCCGAGATCTGGGGCGGCCCCCCGGGATCGCCCGAGGAGGACGGCGACCGCTACATCGAGATCTGGAACAACGTGTTCATGCAGTTCAACCGCGACGAGGCGGGCGTGATGCATCCGTTGCCCAAGCCCAGCGTCGACACCGGCATGGGCCTCGAGCGCATCTCGGCGGTGCTGCAGCATGTGCATAGCAACTACGAGATCGACCTCTTCCAGAACCTGATTCGCGCTGCCGCGCGCGAGACGAAGTACGCGGACCTCGACAGCCCGAGCCTGAAGGTGCTCGCCGACCACATCCGCGCCTGTTCCTTCCTGATCGCCGACGGCGTGATCCCCGGCAACGAGGGGCGCGGCTACGTGTTGCGCCGGATCATCCGCCGCGCGATCCGCCACGGCTACAAGCTGGGCGCGCGGGCAGCGTTCTTCCATCGCCTGGTGGCGGATCTGGTCGTCGAGATGGGTGACGCCTATCCCGACCTGAAGGCTGCCCAATCGCGTGTGGTCGAGATCCTGAAGCAGGAGGAGGACCGTTTCTTTGCGACGATCGAGAACGGCATGACGATCCTCGAAGCCGAGCTCGCAGAGATGTCCGCGGCCGGCAACCGCGTGTTCAACGGCGAGACGGCCTTCAAGCTGCACGACACCTACGGCTTTCCGCTCGATCTGACCGCTGACGTGTGCCGCGAGCGCGACATGACCGTCGATGCGATCGCGTTCGACGCGGCGATGACGCGCCAGAAGGAGCAGGCGCGCGCGGCCGGCAAGTTCAAGATGGCGGCGAACCTCGACTACGAGGGGCCGGCGACGACTTTCCACGGCTACGAGCGGCTGGAGGAGCGCGGCAACGTGCTGGCGCTGTACAAGGACGGCGCGCCGGTCAACGAGCTGGCCGAGGGCGAGATGGGGGTCGTGGTGCTGGACAACACGCCCTTCTACGCCGAGTCGGGCGGCCAGGTCGGCGACCGCGGCGAGCTGCGCGGTGCCGCGGGGATCTTTGCGGTCGAGGACACGCAGAAGATCCAGGCAACGGTGTTCGGCCACCACGGCGTCGTCAAGACCGGCCGCCTGTCGGTGGGGCAGGGCGTCACGGCGAAGGTCGACGCGGCCGCGCGCACGCGCACGCAGCGCAATCACTCGGTCACGCACCTGATGCACAAGGCGCTGCGCGAGGTACTGGGCGCGCACGTGCAGCAGAAGGGTTCGCAGGTCGATCCGGACAAGACGCGCTTCGACTTCGCACACACCGCGCCGATGACGCCGGAGGAGATTCGCGAGGTGGAGGAGATCGTCAATGCCGAGATCCTCGCCAACGCGGCGACCGATGCGCGCGTGATGCCGATCGAGGACGCGCAGAAGACCGGCGCGATGATGCTCTTCGGCGAGAAGTACGGCGACGAGGTGCGGGTGATGTCGATCGGTTCGACGCGGGAACTGTGCGGCGGCACGCACGTCGCGCGTACCGGCGACATCGGTCTGTTCAAGATCCTGTCGGAAGGCGGCGTCGCGGCGGGTGTGCGTCGGATCGAGGCGGTGACGGGTGAGCAGGCGTTGCAGTACGTGCAGGAGCAGGAGCGCCGCGTGCTGGGCGTGGCGGCGCTGTTGAAGACTCAGCCGGACGAGGTCGCGGAACGCGTCGCGGCCATGCTGGAGAACGTGCGCGCGCTGGAGAAGGAGCTGGCGCGGCTGAAGTCGAAGCTGGCGGCGAGCCAGGGCGACGATCTGGTGGCGCAGGCGGCCGACGTGAAGGGAATCAAGGTGCTGGCGGCGATGCTGGATGGCGCCGACGTGCCGACGCTGCGCGAGACGATGGACAAGCTGAAGGACAAGCTGAAGTCGGCGGCGATCGTGCTGGCGTCGACGGCCGACGGTAAGGTGAGCCTGATTGCGGGCGTCACGGCGGACCAGACGGCGAAGGTGAAGGCCGGTGAACTGGTGAACTTTGTCGCGCAGCAGGTCGGCGGCAAGGGCGGTGGCCGGCCGGACATGGCGCAGGCGGGCGGCACCGAACCGTCCAAGCTGCCGGCGGCGCTGGCGGGCGTCGCGGACTGGGTGGCCGGGAAGCTGTAAGCGGCCCGTCTTCTCGCGGTTTTGAAGTCGGGAGCCCCGTCGGTCTTTGGCCGGCGGGGCTCTTGTGCTTTCCGGGGCGCGGTTTGATGAAGGGCGGGACTCCGTGGGCGGCGGCGTCGCCTTCCCCCGCCGGGCAGACGTTCGCGGCCTTCGGCTTCCCGCCAGCCTGACCGTCGCGGGGGCGTCGGCGCAAACTCGGGCGCGGTGCGCCCTCAGACATGCGCCGCCGTGTTTCCCCCGCAACGGCCAGGCCGGCGGCGCTCTCGACAGCCCGGCGGGGGAAGGCGACGACGCCTGGCGGTGTGCGATCAATGCCGTTCTGGCCGAGCTGGTCGCAGCCACGGGTCCAGGGCGAACGGGCGAGTCCGGCCGGGCCGATGCAGGCGAGAGAAAAGGAAAGGCCCCGATCCTTGCGGAGCGGGGCCTTGTGTTTGTTGTTGTTCTTGTTATCGGATGATCTTAGAACGGCAGCTTGAGGCCGGGCCAGACCTGCTCGATCGCGGCGCGGAAGGCGTTCTGGATGCGGGCGATGGCGGCTTCGTTGTCAGCTTCGAATCGTAGCACGACCACGGGCGTCGTGTTGGACGGACGTGCGAGGCCGAAGCCGTCGGCGTACTCGACGCGTACGCCGTCGAGGGTGATGACTTCGCTCGCGCCATCGAAGCGGGCCGTTTCCTTCAGGCGGCGCACGAGTTCGAAGGGTTCGCCCTCGGCCATCTTGATGTTGAGTTCGGGCGTGCTGACCGCGTCCGGCAGGCCCTTGAGGACCGCGCTGGGGTCGGCGTGGCGGGACAGGATCTCCAGCAGGCGCGCGCCGGCGTAGAGGCCGTCGTCGAAGCCGAACCAGCGCTCCTTGAAGAACACGTGGCCGCTCATCTCGCCCGCGAGCGGGGCGCCCGTTTCCCTAAGCTTGGCCTTGACGAGGGCGTGCCCGGTGTTCCACATCGTCGGCTTGCCGCCGTGCTGGCGCACCCAGCCGGCGAGGTTGCGCGTGCATTTGACGTCGTAGATGATCTCGCCGCCGGGCACGCGGGACAGCACGTCGGCCGCGAACAGCATCAGCTGGCGGTCGGGGAAGATGATCTCGCCATCCTTGGTGACGACACCGAGGCGGTCGCCGTCGCCGTCGAAGGCGAGGCCGAGTTCGGCGTCGGTTTCCTTGAGGGCGCGGATCACGTCCTGCAGGTTCTCGGGCTTGGACGGATCGGGGTGGTGGTTCGGGAAATTGCCGTCGACTTCGCAGAAAAGTTCGACGATGTCGCAGCCGAGGCGGCGGAAGAGTTCGGGGGCGACGGCGCCGGCAACGCCGTTGCCGCAGTCGATGACGATCTTCATCGGGCGCGCGAGCTTGACGTCGGAGACGATGCGTCCGAGGTAGGCGCCTACCACTTCTTCCCTGCGCAGGCTGCCTTCGCCGTGCACGAGGTCGTTCTCGACGATGCGGCGGCGCAGGTCCTGGATGAGGGGGCCGTACAGCGTCTGGCCGCCGAGCACCATCTTGAGGCCGTTGTAGTCGGGCGGGTTGTGGCTGCCGGTGACGCTGACGCAGGAGTCGGTGCCGAGCTGGTAGGCGGCGAAGTAGGTGAGCGGGGTCGGCACGCAGCCGATGTCGACGACGTCGACGCCCGCGGCGCGGATGCCGTCGGAGAGCGCGCCGGCGAGTTCGGGGCCGGACAGGCGGCCGTCGCGGCCGACGGCGATGGCGCGCTGGCCGCGTGCGACGGCCTCGGAGCCGAGGGCGTGGCCGATGGCGCGCACGGCGTCGGTGGTCAGGCTGCGGTCGACGATGCCGCGGATGTCATAAGCCTTGAAGATTTCAGCCGCCGGTGCGGCGTAGGGAGTCGAGGTCATGTTCAATGCGTGCTTGTCCAAGAAGATCGGGTGCCGGGATGACTGTGCAGCGGTCGGGCCGGCCACCGGTGCGCAGATTACCCCAGTTATGTAACCGGAGCGCGTCGCCAGCGCGGGAAAAGTATCAGGGCATGTTGCGGCGCCGCATCAATGTACGACGCGGGGGCCGTCGTGCGTGCCGGCGGGGAGGGAGTCGGGTGCCGGTGACGCGTGGTGCATGATCATCTTCCAGCCATGCGGGCCGCTGGCGTAGGCGTTGGTCGCGACCATCGGCGGCGGCGCGCGTTCGTCGCCGGGAAGCGCGACATGTTCGATGACGTTGTGCGTCGCGAGAAGCGAGTTGCCCGATGCGACGCGCTGCGAGACGCTGACCGCGAGACGGACGCCGCTGGCGAACAGCTGGCGCCACGATTCGCGCACCGCATGCAGA
The DNA here is from genome assembly GCF_003628555.1 of Azoarcus sp. DN11. Classification (NCBI taxonomy): domain Bacteria; kingdom Pseudomonadati; phylum Pseudomonadota; class Betaproteobacteria; order Rhodocyclales; family Zoogloeaceae; genus Azoarcus; species Azoarcus sp. DN11. Next base: position 1,195,191 of record NZ_CP021731.1, read on the forward strand.
CCGACGAGGCGGGCGCCGTCGGGATGGATGCACACGACTTCGTCGTCTTCCGACCACACCTGCATCATCGCATCGAGATCGGAACGTGCGAGTGCGTCGTAGAACGCCGCCTCGGCCTCGAGGGCCGTAGTGAAGACGGGTTTGTTCACCTGGGCTGACTTGAGCGAAGAAACTGGTCCGGAAATGTCATGAGGGCATTGCTGCCCCCCCATGTCGATCATGCGTCGTGGCGGGTCAGTGATGACCCTTCGGACGCTCGCCGGTGAAGACGTATTTCGCGCTGCAGTACGGGCAGACAACTTCGCCTTCGGCCAGCACGTCGAGGAAGACGCGCGGGTGGCGGGCCCACAGCGGCGCGTCCGGGCGCGGGCAGTGCAGCGGCAGGTCGTGGGCGGTGACGGCGATCGTTTGAGTCTTGTCCTGGTTTTCGGCCATGGTGTGCGTTTCCTCAGACGTAGGAGAGCCAGCGCTCGTATTCGGGGGCGCGGCCATTGACGACGTCGAAGAAGCGCGCCTGGAGCTTTTCGGTGACCGGGCCGCGCTTGCCGGCGCCGATCGTGCGGTTGTCGAGCTCGCGGATCGGCGTGACTTCGGCGGCGGTACCGGTGAAGAAGGCCTCGTCGGCGATGTAGACGTCGTCGCGCGTGAGGCGGCGGGATTCGACCGTGTAGCCGAGCTCGCGCGCGATCTGGATGACCGAGTCACGGGTGATGCCGGTCAGCGCCGAGGCGATCTCGGGTTCGTAGATCTTGCCGTCCTTGACCATGAAGAAGTTCTCGCCGGAGCCTTCGGCGACGAAACCCTGGGTGTCGAGCAGCAGCGCCTCGTCGTAGCCGTCCTCGGTCGCCTCGAGGTTGGCGAGGATGGAGTTCGCGTAGCTGCCGGACAGTTTCGCGCGCGGCATCGTCACGTTCACGTGATGGCGCGCATAGGACGAGGTGCGGATGCGGATGCCCTTCTCGAGGCCTTCCTCACCGAGATAGGCGCCCCACGGCCAGGCGGCGATGGCGACATGGACGCGCGCACCGCGCGTCGAGATGCCCATCTTCTCCGAGCCGTAGAAGGCCAGCGGGCGCAGGTAGCAGGATTCGAGCTTGTTGGCGCGCACGACTTCCTTCTGTGCCTCCATCAGCTCGTCCTTCGAGTAGGGGATCTCCATGCGGTAGATCTTGGCCGAGTTGATCAGGCGCTGGGTGTGCTCGGCGAGCCGGAAAATCGCGGGGCCCTTGGCGGTCTTGTACGCGCGCACGCCCTCGAATACGGCCAGACCGTAATGCAGGGAGTGGGTCAGGACGTGCGTCGTCGCCTCGCGCCACGGCACGAGCTTGCCGTCCTGCCAGATGAAACCGTCGCGGTCAGCCATGGACATGATGGGATTCTCCAGCGGAATTGTGTTCAAGGAGGTGCTCCGCTCGGCGGAGCCAATTTTTAATTTTAGCGCAAAAATTGGCGATTTTGCGGGCTGCAGGCGGCCGCGGCTTACTGCGGGTGCCACCCGAGCACGGCGAGCATCACGGCGAAGCCGACGACGTAGGCAAGCGGAATGTGCCAGCCCTTGCGCAGCCACAGGAGCGCCGAGCGGGCCTCGGGGTACATGTTGGACAGCGCGACGCCGGCCGAGGAGCCGAACCACAGTATCGAGCCGCCGAAACCGACGGCGTAGGCGAGGAAGCCCCAGTCGAAGCCGCCCTGGCGGATCGCCAGCGCCGTGAGCGGGATGTTGTCGAACACCGCGGAGACGAAGCCCAGCACCAGCGCGCCTGCCCATGACGCGGGCGGCAGTTCGTTCACCGGCATCATCGATGCGCAGGCCACCAGCGAGAGCAGGAAGACCGAGCCCTTGGCCGTTTCCGGCAGGATTTCCCAGTCGTGGCGGCGCAGTTGCGCGGTGAGCAGGATCGCCACCCACACGGCCACGCCGATGAAGGGGAAAGCGCCGGCGACGCTCGGGGCGGCGACGTTCACGGTGATGTTGGTGCCGATCGCGAGGCCCAGCATGAGCATGACGATGAAGAGCCGGCCCCAGTCGACGCGGGTGTGTTCGTGCGCGTGCGTGTTGATCGGCGACCAGGCATGCTGCTGCTTCGCCGCGATCGTGCCGAAGAGGCACAGCGCGACGCCGGCGCCGAGGGCGGCTTCGAGCACGGCGAGCGGCGAGATGCCGGCGATCCACATCATCGTCGTCGTGGTGTCGCCGACGACGGAGCCCGCGCCGCCGGCGTTGGAGGCCGCGACGATGGCCGCGAGGTAGCCGGTATGCACGCGGGCGCGGAACAGCTGGTGCGCCATCGCGCCGCCGATGAGGGCGGCGGCGATGTTGTCGAGGATCGACGAGATGAAGAAGATCATCACGAGCAGCGCGAACGGGCCTTTCCAGTCCTTCGGCAGGAATTTTGGCAGGATCACCGGGACGTGGCTTTTCTCGAAGTGCCGCGCGAGGATCGCGAAGCCCATCAGCAGGCAGAACAGGTTGGCGAACGTGACCCATTCGTGGCCGAGGTGGCCGATCCAGCCGGCCACGCCGGGGCCGGTCGCGAAGCCGGTGAAGGCGATCTTGTAGAGGCTGATGACGGCGAAGCCGGTCAGCGCGACATGCAGCGTGTAGTGATGAAAGAGCGCGACGCCGAGCAGCGTGAGCGCGAACAGGATGAAGTCGACGGGAATGCCGGCGAGCGTGGGGGTCATGTTTTCCTGGTCTGGCGTCGCGGGACGATGAATGATAATGCGTATCCGTGCCTCGCGGGCGTCATGGGGACACGGCCGCTTACGAGTCCGGTCCGGGCGGAGCGGGGCGCACGCGGTAAAATGATCGTTTTTGCATGACGATGACGATGGCGATGGAACGAGTCTGGAAACCGAACGTGACGGTGGCATCGGTGATCGAGCGTCAGGGGCGTTTTCTCGTGGTGGAGGAGGAGACGGCCGATGGCCTGCGGTTCAACCAGCCGGCCGGACACCTGGAGGCGGGAGAGTCCCTGGTTGACGCCGCCGCGCGCGAGACGCTGGAGGAGACGGCGCACCGCTTCGTCCCCGAATACCTCATCGGCATCTACCAGTGGCCGGTGCCGAAGGGCGGGATCACCTATCTGCGCTTTGCGTTCGGCGGCACGGTCGGGGCCGAGGAGGCGGGCCGCGCGCTCGATGCGGGCATCGTGCGCGCGCTGTGGCTGACGCGCGATGAACTGCTGGAGTGCCGCGAGCGACATCGCAATCCGCTGGTGCTGCAATGCGTCGACGACTGGATCGCGGGGCGTCGCCATGCGCTCGACCTGATCCGGCATTATCCGGGTTGAGTCGTGCTGCGATGCGGGCTGCGCTGATCGCCTGCCTGGTGTGCGGCCTGCCGGGCGCCCACGCGGCCGAAACCGTCGAGGTGTGCTTCAACTACGGCTGTGCCAGCCGGGTGCAGGTCGAGCTGGCCGACGACGGCCTTGCCGAGGTGGCCGCCGTGCTGGCGGAGGCGGCCGACGCCGGGGCGGAGCGCGCGGCGATCGCCCGCGCGGTGGGCATGATGCAGCGCCTGGCCGCGCGCGAGACGCCGATCGCCGCGGATCGCGGCGGCAATTTTCTTGATGACGGCGTCGCGGGGCGGATGGACTGCATCGATCATTCGACGACCACGACGCACTTTCTCGAACTCATGGCGGCGCGCGGCTGGCTGCGGTTTCACCGCGTGCTGCCGGTCGAGCGGCGCGCGCCCTGGCTGGTGCTGCAGCATTACTCCGCCGTGATCGAGGAAACGGACGCTCCGTCACCGCGCGCGCCCGTCGTCGCCGCGCCCGTGCCGGTGGTGCCCGACTACGTCGCGCCGATGCTGGCGTTGTGCGATTGCGGCGAAGTGCGCGCGGATGTCGTGCCGGTCGTGCCCGCGGCGGTGGAGCCGGAGCGTGAAGGGCCGCAGAATCCCCGCGCGCGCTTTGCGGTCGACAGCTGGTTCGTGGATCATGGCGAGCCTGCGGTGGTGCTGCCGCTGGCGGATTGGCTGAATGGAGAAGGACCGAATGTCCAGTAAGAAGGATCGGAAGGATCCGAACGGGATGAAGGTGGTCGTCGGCATGTCCGGCGGGGTGGATTCCTCGGTGACCGCGCTGTTGCTGAAGCAGCAGGGCTACCAGGTGACCGGCCTGTTCATGAAGAACTGGGAAGACGATGACGACGACGAGTACTGCTCGACGCGTCAGGATCTGGTCGACGTCGCGTCGGTGTGCGACGTGATCGGCATCGATCTCGAAGTCGTGAATTTCTCGGCCGAGTACAAGGACCGCGTGTTCGCCGATTTCCTGCGCGAGTACGAGGCCGGGCGCACGCCGAATCCCGACATCCTGTGCAATTCGGAGATCAAGTTCCGCTGCTTCCTCGACCACGCGATGCAGCTCGGCGCGGACAAGATCGCGACCGGGCACTACGCCGGCGTGCGCGAATGGGTGAACGACGGGCGTACCGAATTCCAGCTGCTGAAGGCCGAGGACGGCACGAAGGACCAGAGCTACTTCCTCTATCGCCTGACCCAGGCGCAGCTGGCGAAGACGCTGTTCCCGCTGGGCGGGCTGTACAAGCGCGAGGTGCGCCGAATCGCCGCCGATGCGGGCCTGCACGTGGCGGAGAAGAAGGATTCGACGGGCATCTGCTTCATCGGCGAGCGGCCGTTCCGCGAGTTCCTGATGCGCTACCTGCCGACCAAGCCGGGCGAGATCCGCGATCTCGACGATGGCCGCGTGCTCGGCGAGCACCAGGGCCTGATGTACCACACGCTCGGCCAGCGCAAGGGCCTGCACATCGGCGGCATCAAGGGCCGGCAGGACGACGCGGGCGAACATGACGCCTGGTATGTCGCCGCGAAGGACGTGAAGGCGAACGTGCTCTACGTCGTGCAGGGCCACGATCACCCCGCGCTGCTGAAGGGCAGCCTGGCGGCGGCCGACCTCAACTGGATCGCAGGGCGCGATCCGCACACGCACTGGGTGTATACGGCCAAGCCGCGCTACCGCACGCCCGACATGCCGTGCGAGATCGAGGCGCTGGCCGACGGCCGGGCCGAGATCGCGTTCGCCGAGCCGCAGTGGGCGCTGACGCCGGGGCAGAGCGTGGTCGTGTATGAATCGAAGGTGTGCCTGGGCGGCGGCGTGATCGTCTGAGCGCGGGAAGATCGGGGCCCGGCCGGTGGTGTGTGCCGGCCGGACAGGCGTCGTTTACGACTGCTTGTCGGCGAGGCCCTTCTTCAGGAGCTTCGCGACCAGCGGATTGAGTGCGGCGTCGGCGTGCGCCCCGCTCGACGCTTTCGCGAAGCGGTCGGGGGTGTCGGCGTTCTTCATGCGGCCGCGGATCTTGAGGCCGTTGAGTTTTTCGAGGTCGGTCTTCTTCATTGCGGGTTAATTCTGCGACGTGGTGAGGGAAACGGGGCGCTCAGGGGGCGACCAGCGAGGGGTGCAGACGCAGACAGAGGCCGCGGCGCCAGTGCTCGCAGCGCTCGATGTACTCGCGCGTGGTCTTGGGCATCGTCACGCGGGCGCGGGTGATGTAGCTCACGAGATCGCGCCCCTGCACGATCAGGTTCACGCCGTCGACGGCGAGCTGCAGGTCTTCGGGTGTGGTGGCGCCGGCGAGCCGCGGCGAGACGCTCGCGAGCCGTTCGGCGGCGACGGCGAAGTCGGACCACACGTCGAAGATCGCGGGATCGGTGCGCAGCGTCTCGCATTTCACCTTGGCGGCTGCGGTGAAGCGTAGTGTCGGATCCTCGATGCCTTCGAAGAAGCGCGATCCGGCGAAGGTTTCGACCATCACGTTGCCGATGCGGTCGATGTCGTGCAGGGTCTGGGAGATCTTGATGTAGCGGCTGTCGTAGAAGGCTTCGATGGGGATCGAGAACGCGCGGAAGGGTTCGCCCCACAGTTCGTCGATGCCTTCCTCGCCGCTGCGGTGGCGCACGAGCTTGCCGAGGCTGAGCGCTTCCTGCAGACAGAAGCCGCACTCGCGCATCAGCGCGTTGTCGGTCTGGATCTCGATGCCGAGCTCCTGCATCTCCATCAGCTTCGTGAAGATGTCCGTCGCGCGGTTGAACAGTGCGCCGGCGAGCATCGCGCCCTTCACGCGCTTGCGTTCCGGATCCGGTTCGGCGTTGTAGGAGGCGCGCGCCTCGGCGAGGCGTTTGCCGGGAATGTTGATGCCGTGCTCGACGTGGTTGAAGAGGCGCCGCGTGAGCCCTTCGATGAGCTGTCGCTTCATGCGCAGGGAGTCGGCGGGCGGTTCGTAGGCCTTGATCCAGTAGCCGTCGTAGAACACGCGTTCCACGCCGTCGATCGTGCGCTTGGTGCCGTTGGCAGTGGCGGAAGTATTCATCTCTGGAGTGCCCGGACGAGTTGAGCGGAAGGCGCGGGCGGGCCGTGCCCTTGCCGCAGGCGAATCTTACGGCAAGCGTGCCGGCACGATGCTGGCCAAAGACAAATTTTTGCAGCGCGCAAAATCCGCTGCGGCGGGTGGGCAGACCGCGTCAGGCCAGATCCGGCGGAACCACGGCGCGCAGCACGGTCTGGGTTTCCCCATCGCGCACGCGGTTGGTGAACCACCACAGCGCGCCTTTCTTGATCGTCCAGTCGGATTCGGCGCCCGAGAGCAACAGTGCGGCCATGCGGCCGAGTGCGGGCTGATGGCCGATGACGAGGCAGGGGCCGGCCGAATCGGGCCAGCCGGTGGCCGCCAGCAGGTCGGCGATGCCGCCTTCGGGCGCCAGCGACGGGACGATCTCGAAGCGGTCGGTGAACGCCGTGGCGGTCTGGCGGGTGCGCACGGTCGGACTGACGAGCACGCGCAGGCGCTTGGGGCGACGCTCCTCGAGCCAGGCGGCGACCCGCTGTGCCTGGCGCAGACCGCGTTCGGTGAGTTCGCGGGTGTGGTCGGGGCTGTCGTCGACGGCTTCCGCGTGGCGCCACAGCAACAGGTCCATCGTGTCCTCCTCGTCCAAGGTGCGACAGCCTATGGGGTGATTGTTGCCACGCAATGACGGTTTACCGGCGCTCGCCGGCCCACGGCGCCTCGTCGCCGAGCTGCCGGGCGACATCGCGCAGGGCGCGGCGGCCGGCGCGGGCGTAGGCGGGGCCGTGCCAGCCGCAGACGAAGGCCGCGGCGGCGCGCAGTTGCGCATCGTCGCCGGCGAAATGTGCGAGGCGGACGCGGGCCACGTCGACGTCGTGCACGAAACCGAGCGCGTTCTGGGTGCGGACGATGGCCGCGAGGTACTTGCGCGTCCGCTTCGCTGGCAGCAGCGGGGCGAAGAATTCGAGCGCGTAGCGCAGGCGCTTGAGCGCGATGCGCAGCGCGTGCAGATGGGCGCGGCTGCCGTCCGCGGCCGCGGCATGGCGGCGCCGGACCTTCTTGCGCAGGCGGTCGAGCTGGCGGTGCGCGAAGTCCGTGAGTGTTTCGTGCGCGTGGGGGCTGTCGGGCGGCAGGGCGTGCAGGGCGGCGGTGAGGCCGATCATCAGGCGGCCCTGGGCGGCGGGGTCGAGGCTGTTCAGGGCGTCGCGGCGCGCGCGCTCCCTTTCCGCCCCGACGCGGGCGGCGAGCGCGATGACCGAATCGGCTTCGCTGCCGCTGTGATCCGCTTCGTCGGTGGCGGCGGGGGCGAGGATCTCGTCATGCAGGACGTCGAGGTCGCGCGCTTCGGCGAAGGTGCGCGCGTTGTCGCCGAGGCGCGCCCGCCAGTCCTCCACGAATTCGGGCGGCAGCACCGGCGCGAAGAGGCTCAGCAGCGTGCGCAGGCGCCGCAGCGCGACCCGCAGCTGGTGGATGAATTCGGGGGCGTGGTCTTCGGCGGCTCCGACCGCGTTGGCCTGCCACTGGCGCAGGCAGGAGCCGGCGAGGCTGCGGAAGGCGTCGAGCGAGCTGGCGTCGGCCGTGACGGCCGACGGTTCGGCGCGCGCCGGCGCGCGCCGCGTGCCGAGATGGAGGGCGTAGCCGCGTTCGGCCTTGCTGAGATCGCTGGGCATCAGCGGAAGGTCCCCGGCGAGCCGGCAGGCGAGCACGAGCAGGTCGAGCGGTTCGCCGGCGACGAGTTCCAGCTCCAGTTCGCTGATCGGGGCGCGCTGTTCGCCGGCGATGACTTCGCCGTGGTCGATCATCATCAGGATGCGCACCGTGTCGTCGGGGGCGTACAGGCGGGTTTCGCGCCGGAAGCGGGTCGTGAACACGGGGACCAACTCGGGCGCGCGGCGGGTGAGGAGCTTGCGCACTTTGGCGTCGTCGACCGGGGTGAAGTCGAAGCTGCCGGCGTAGGGGTGTTCCCACTCGGGGCGGGCGCTCAGTCCGGCGGTCGATTCCGCCGCGCACTTCACGGTCTGCAGTTCGACGCGGCCCTTCCTGCGGATGCGCAGCCCGATGCGGCGCGCCGCGAGCCGCAGGTCGGGGGTGTCGAAGTAGGTGTTGTCGAGCGTTTCCGCCCTGCCCCGGCGGGCAGCGCCGGCGACCAGCGGGTGGCGCCGCAGTGCCGGGAGGGCCTTGGGGGGCAGGGCGAGCTTGAGTTCGATTTCCTGGCCCATGGAGCGCGATCACCCGTTGATAAGATTCTGATTCTAGTCGCGTATTACGGTTGCGTCATGCGCGGAAAAATGAACTGAAATATTTCAGCCGGCTGGACTGCGCCGTCGCGCGGCGGGCTGCGTCAGTCCTCGCCGAACACCGTGTGCCACAGCCGGCGCACCGATTCGCGGGCGAACGCGACTTCCAGCGGCTGGACGCGCGAGGGCAGGTCGTTGAGGCGCTGGCGGTGCTGCAGGTGACGGAACATGCGGTAGCTGTCGCCGCAGCGGCCGGCGTGGCCCGCCGGGATCAGGCCGAGGTCGCCGGCGATGCGCAGCAGCGCGATGTTGCCGAGGTTGCCGGTGAGTTCGGGGTACTGGTGGGCGTGGCCGAGCACGAGGTACTGGACCAGGAACTCGACGTCGATGAGGCCGCCGTGGTCGTGCTTGAGGTCGAAGAGTTCGCTCTTGCCCGCGTGGGCGTCGCGCATCTTGTGGCGCATCTCGAGCACGTCCGCGCGCAGCTTCTCGAGGTCGCGCGGCTGGCGCAGCACTTCGCAGCGGATGCGTTCGAAGGCTTCGCCGAGCGTGGCGTCGCCGGCGGCGAAGCGCGCGCGCGTCAGCGCCTGGTGTTCCCACACCCACGCCGATTCGAGCTGGTACTGGCGGAAGGAATCGAGCGAGCTCACGAGCATGCCTGCCTCGCCGTTCGGGCGCAGGCGCAGGTCGGTCTCGAACATGATGCCGGCGGCGGTCTGGCTGGAGAGCCAGGAGTTGAGGCGCTGGCCGAGGCGGGTGTAGACCTCGGGCGCTTCCGGCGCGTCGTCGTCATGCAGGTACACGAGGTCGAGGTCGCTGGCGTAGCCGAGCTCCTTGCCGCCGAGCTTGCCGTAGGCGATCACGGCGAACCGGGGTTCGTCGCGGTGGCGGATCTTGATCTTGCGCCAGATCGTCGGGAGGCTCAGGTCGAGCATCATGTCGGCCAGCGCCGAGAGGTGGTCGGCGAGCTTCTCGACCGTGAGCATGCCGGCGATGTCCTGCATCAGCAGCCGGAACACGAGCGCGTGGTGCTGTTCGCGCATCATGTCCATCTGCCGCTCCATGTCGGGTTCGGCGGCGTCCACGGCTTCGGCGATCTGGCGGCGCAGTTCGGGCCAGTCCGGGGCCGTCTGCAGCACGCGCGCATCGAGCAGTTCGTCGAGCAGGATGGGGTGGCGGATGAGGAACTGCGCGGCCCAGCGCGATGCGCTCATCAGGTCGGCCACGCGGCGCAGCGCCTGCGGGTATTGCTGCAGCAGCGCGAGGTAGGCGCCGCGGCGGCTGATGGATTCGAGGAGGTCGAGGCAGCGCCCGAGCGTCTCGTCGGCATCGGGCGTGGTGGCCGCGGCTTCGACGACGCGCGGGATCAGCGCGTCGAGGCGGCTGCGGATGTGGTTGGGGAGCTGCTGGTAGCGGTTGCCGGCGCGGATCGCGGCGAGGCGGCGGGCGGCGGAGGGCGGATCGCGGTAGCCGAGCTTGGCAAGCGTGCCTTCGGCCTGGCTGCTGTCGCCGGCGGCGGCCCACATGCTGTCGAGGGTGTGGCCTTCTTCGGCCGGGGCGCCGAACACATGTTCGAAGTGGCGGCTCACCGCAGCGCGGTGGCGGTCGATGACTTCGAGCAAGGCGGTGAAGTCGGGGAAGCCCATGCCGCGGGCGATGCGTGCACGGTCCTCGTCGTTGCCGGGCAGGTCGTGCGTCTGTGCGTCGTCGAGGTATTGCAGGCGATGCTCGAGGCGGCGCAGGAATTCGTAGGCCTCGCTGAGTTCGCCGACCGCCTCGGGCGCGAGGAAGCCGCGTTCGGCCAGGCGCGCGAGCACTTTCAGCGTCGGGCGGATCTGCAGCTGCGTTTCGCGTCCGCCGCGGATGATCTGGAACACCTGGGCGATGAACTCGATCTCGCGGATGCCGCCCGGGCCCAGCTTGATGTTGTTGGCGCGGTCGCGGCGCGCGACTTCGCGGCGGATCTGCGCGTGCAGGTCGCGCATCGCGTTGATGGCGCCGAAGTCGAGGTATTTGCGGAAGATGAAGGGGCGGGCGATCTTTTCCAGTTCCTCGAAGCGCTCGCCCGCGAGCACGCGCGCCTTGATCCACGCGTAGCGCTCCCATTCGCGCCCCTGCGTGATGAAGTAGTTCTCCAGCATGTCGAAGGAGCACACCAGCGGGCCGGAGTCGCCGTTCGGGCGCAGCCGCATGTCGACGCGGAAGACCTGCCCGTGCTCGGTGATGTCGGCGAGCGCCTGAATCAGCTGCTTGCCGAGACGCTCGAAGAACTCGAAGTTGCTGATGACTTTCGCGCCGCCCGTGTCGCCGTCTTCGGGATAGATAAAGATCAGATCGATGTCTGAAGAGACGTTGAGCTCCCGCCCGCCGAGCTTGCCCATGCCGACGACGAGCAGCTCCTGTTCCCAGCCGCTCTGCGAGACGGGGGCGCCGTAGCGCTGCACGAGGGCCTCGCGCAGCACGTCGTGGGCGGCGCGGATCGTGACCTCGGCCAGCACGGTCATCGTTTCGGTGACTTCGGCGAGGTCGGCGATGCTGTTGAGGTCGCGCACGACGAGGTGGCACATGACCCAGGTGCGCAGATTGCGCAGCGTGCCGCGCAGGCGTGCTTCGTCGAGCCCGGAGCCGGCCATGAAGGCCTGCATCGCGTCCGCGTCGAGGGGCCGGTCGAGCGAGGCAGCGAGCCGTTCGGCGAGCCAGGCGCGGCTGTCGAGCATGCGCTGGAGGTAGCGCGACAGCGTCGCCGCGTAACAAATTGCTTCGGAGGGCTGTTCGGGTGTGTCTGACATGGGAGACGGACTCGGGATCATTGATAGAATGCGCGGTTCCCCGGACGCATGAGCTGGTGCCGACGCTCAGGATGCAGACTGGATTGTATCGAAGCCGGTCCGTATTCAGTCGGGTCGCAGCGCAGCTTCCGCCTTATTGCCGATGAACGCCCCTCACACTCCCCTTCCCGACCTTTCCGCCATGATGTCCGCCGCGCGCCGCGGGCGGGCATGGCGCGTGCTGTCGATCGCCTTGCTGGTGGCATGGTTCGTCCTCGGCACGGGTTTCCTGCTCGTGCGCGAAGTGCTGGTGCCACGTGTCGGCGAGTTCCGCCAGGAGCTGGCCGAGGCGATCTCGGTGGCGGCGGGCCTGCCGGTGTCGATCGAGGGCCTGTCGGCCGACCTGCGGGGGCTGCGCCCGCGCCTGCATCTGGCCGGCTTCGAGCTCAAGGACCGCGAGGGACGCCCGGCCCTGCATCTCGACAGCGTCGATGCGACGCTGTCGTGGTGGTCGCTGCTGCGCGCCGAGCCGCATTTCCATCGCATCGAGGTGAGGAACCCCGTCCTGGCCCTGCGGCGCGACCTGGACGGCGCGATCTACATCGCCGGCATCCGCATCGATGAGGAGGAGACCCCCGACCGCAGTTTCGCCGACTGGCTGTTCGCGCAACGCGAGATCGTCATCCGCGACGCGAGCCTGGGCTGGACCGATGCGATGCGCGGCGCGCCGGAACTGAGTCTCGCCGGCGTGCAGTTCCGCTTGCTGCGCAGCGGTCCGCGCTATCGCTTCGCGTTCCAGGCGCAGGCGCCGGCCGAACTGGCGCCGATGATCGAAGTGCGGGGCGACCTTGCCAGCCGCACGCCGGCCGATCCGTCGTCGTGGATGGGGCAGGTGTATGTCGCCGCGGACCAGGCGAGCCTGGGCGGCTGGCGGACCTGGGTCGATTATCCGGTGGCGCTGGCGGGGCGGGGGGGCGTGCGGGCCTGGGTGGGACTGGGCGAGGGGCGCCTCGATTCGCTGGCGGTCAATCTGGCATTGGCCGACGTGTACACGCGCCTGGGCGATGATCTGCCGGTGCTCGAACTCGCGAACGTGCGCGGACGGCTCGTGGGGCGGCGCACGGCCGAGGGCATGGAGTTTTCCGCCCGCGGGCTCGAACTCGCGACCAGGGACGGCCTCGCGATCGCGCCGACGGACCTGGACCTGACCTTGCACGGCGCCAACGACGGTCCGCCGGATGCGGGGAAGTTCACGAGCAGCCGGCTCGATTTCAGGGTGTTGGGCAGCCTCGCCGCCCACCTGCCTTTCGATCCCGCCGTGCGGCAACGCATCGGTGCGTTCGCGCCGCAGGGCACGCTCGATGACCTGCGGCTCGAATGGCGCGGCGCCCTCGACAAGCTGGAGGCGTGGAAGGTCCGCGCGCGCTTCGCGGGCATCGGGCTCAATCCGCACGGTGCCGTTCCCGGCCTCTCGGGCATGTCGGGCGACATCGAAGGCGACGAGCGCGCCGGCCGCTTCCGCATCGCCGGGCAGGACGCCGCGCTGGAACTGCCTGCGGTCTTCCCCCAACCGCGGATCGGTTTCTCGACCCTGCGTGCCGACGGGCGCTGGACGCACGGAGCCGACGGCCGGCTCGAGATCGCGCTCGACAGTGCGAACTTCGACAACCCCGATGCGTCCGGGTCTGCGTCCGGGCGTTACTGGCCGGCGACCGGAAGCGCCGGGGAGATCGACCTGAGCGCCCGCCTCACGCGCGCCGAAAGTGGTGCCGTGTGGCGCTACCTGCCCCACGTCGTGAATGAGGACACGCGCACATGGCTGCGGCACAGCATCGTCGGCGGCAGGGTGCCCGATGCGCGCCTGCGCCTGAAGGGCAAGCTCGAGGATTTCCCGTTCCGTAACGGCAAGTCGGGCCAGTTCCTCGTGACGACCCGCGTCTTCGGCGCGCGCCTGGACTACGCGGAGGATTGGCCGTCGATCACGAACATCGACGGCGAAGTGCGCTTCGAGGGGGCGGGGATGCGCATCACGGCCGATCGTGCGCGCATCTTCGGGGTCGGGCTCGCGAACGTCGTGGCCGAGGTACCGGACCTCGACGCTCCGGGCGGCGCGATCATGAGCATCCACGGCCGGGCGGCGGGGCCGACGGCCGACTTCCTGCGCTTCGTGTCGGAAAGCCCGGTGTCGGGCCGCATCGACGGCTTCACCGATGCGATGCGGGCCGAAGGCACCGGTGTGCTCGACCTGAAGCTGGTGCTGCCGTTGAACGAGATGGACTCCAGCACCGTGAAGGGCGAGTACCGTTTCACGGCCAATCGGCTGACCGTGGTGGATGCCTTGGCGCCCCTGACCGAGGCGAGCGGTGTCGTGCGCTTCACCGAGAACGATCTGACGATCCCGGAAGCGCGTGCCCGCCTCTATGGCGAGCCGATGCGGCTCGTGGCGAGCACGGGGAAGGATGGCAGCGTCTTGTTCGAGGCCTCCGGCGGCCTGAAGGTTCAGGCCCTGCGGGAGGCCCACGACCTGCCGGGGCTGGACCACCTTTCCGGCGGGACGGACTGGAAGGCGAACATCGACGTGCGCGAGCAGGGCACGCGGGTGGTGGTCGCTTCGAATCTGGTCGGCGTGGCGTCGAGCCTGCCCCTGCCGATGAACAAGAGCGCCGCGGTGACCTGGCCGCTGCGCGTGACGCTGGATTTCCCCGCCGGCGACAAGCCCGAGAGCGTGCGTGTCGCGCTCGACGGCCGGGGCGAACTGCAGCTCGAGCGCCGGCGTGCCGGCGACGGCTGGGGGGCGGTGCGCGGCGGCATGGGCTTGCTGGCCGCCACGCCCGACTCCGATGCCGGCGTGGCGATCGCGGCGAAGCTGGACGAACTCGATGTGGATGCCTGGCGCAAGGTATTCGATGCCGCGAACGCCGGGGAATCCGGGGACGCGGAGCGGCGCGGGCCGATCACGGTCGCCGCGGTCGACCTGCGCGCGAAGCGCCTGTCCGGCTTCGGCCACGAGATCACCGACGCGCACCTGAACGCGCGCGCGGACGACGGAGGCTGGAAAGGGCGGATCGAGAGCCGTGAAGCGGAAGGGGATTTCGACTGGCGCGAAAGCGGCGACGGCACCTTGCGCGCGCGCCTGAAACGCCTCGTGCTCGGCGCCAGCCACGATGCCGCCGCCGAGCCCGCCGCGAGCGCGGACACGGCCGCGGAACCGGATGAGGCGCCACGGCGCCTGCCCGCGCTCGACGTCGTCGTCGACCGCTTCTCGCTACGCGGCATGGAGTTCGGCCGCCTCGAGCTGCAGGCGCAGAATCAGGGCGGGATGTGGCACCTCGATTCGGTGTCGCTGGCGAACGCCGACGGCAAGCTGAGCGGGTCCGGCCTGTGGCGCCCCGGCGTGCGTCCGCAGACGGATCTCGACTTCCGCCTCGAGGCGCGCGACATCGGGCAGCTGGCCAAGCGGCTCGGGTACGGCGACGTCGTGCGCGGCGGCAAGGCGGTGCTCGCGGGCAAGCTCGCCTGGCGCGGGGCGCCGACGCGCATCCACTATCCGTCGCTGACCGGCACGATGACGGTCGCGGCCGAGGGCGGGCAGTTCCGCCAGCTCGAACCCGGCGTGGGGCGCCTGCTCGGCGTGCTCAGCCTGCAGGCGCTGCCGCGGCGTCTCACGCTGGACTTCCGCGACGTGTTCAGCGAAGGATTCGCCTTCGACAGCATTTCCGGTAGCATCAAGGCAGCGGCAGGCCAGCTGCGCACCGACGACCTGCGTATCCGCGGACCCGCGGCCAGGGTGCGGATGAGCGGGTCGGTCGATATCGAGGACGAGACGCAGGATCTGCGCGTGACGGTGCAGCCGACGCTGTCCGAATCGGTGGCGATCGGCACGGCCGCCGGGCTCATCAACCCGGTCGCGGGGGTGGTGGCTTACGTCGCGCAGAAAGCGCTGAGCGATCCGATCGAGAAGATGTTCGCGTTCAGCTACGCGATCACCGGCAACTGGGCCGATCCGAAAGTCGAGAAACTCTCCGCCGCGGGCCCCGGCACGGCGGAGTCATCGAAGCAGGAGTGAAGAGCTTGAACCGTCCCCCCGTGCGCATCGCCGCGATCCAGACCGTGTCCGGCCCTGACGTCGGCGACAACCTGCGCGTCGCCGGCGAACGGGTTGCCGAGGCGGCTGCCGCGGGGGCGAAGCTCGTCGCCCTGCCCGAATACTTTCCCCTCATCACCGCCGACGAGACCGCGAAGGTCGCGATCCGCGAAGCGGACGGCAGCGGCCCGATCCAGGACTTCATGCGCGAGACCGCCGCACGCCACGGCGTGTGGCTCGTCGGCGGCACGATCCCGCTGGTCGCCGAATCGGACGCCAAGGTGCGCAATTCGACGCTGGTGTTCGATGAGCGCGGCGAGCGCGTCGCGCGCTACGACAAGATCCACCTCTTCGGCTTCCAGAAGGGCACCGAGCGTTACGACGAGGCTGCGACGATCGAGGCGGGTCGCGAGGTGGTCACCTTTGACGCCCCCTGCGGCCGCGTGGGCCTGTCGGTGTGCTACGACCTGCGCTTTCCCGAACTCTTCCGCGCGATGGGCACGGTCGATCTCATCATCCTGCCTTCGGCCTTCACCTACACCACCGGCCGCGACCACTGGGAAGTGCTGCTGCGCGCGCGCGCGATCGAGAACCAGTGCTACGTGATGGCGCCGGCGCAGGGCGGACGTCACCCGAGCGGGCGCGTCACCTGGGGCCACACGCTGATCGCCGATCCGTGGGGCGCAGTCCTCGCGTGCCGCGACGAGGGGCCGGGCGTCGTGTGCGCCGATGTCGACCCCGCGCGCATCGCCGCCGTGCGCGAAAGCCTGCCCGCGCTGCGCCACCGCTGCCTCGGCATCGCCGAAGCCTGACGCCTGCGCAGCCCTTTTGACCTTATTCGCCTTGTCCGTGTCGAACCGGACAGACCGCCCCAACCTGGAAGAACAATGAGCCGAGCACAGAACCCCCTCAAGGTCGCCGACCGCTACCTCCTCAACCCCTACGATCTGGGCGAGGCGGAACTCGAGAAGGTGTTCCGCAAGCTGATGCGCCATCGCCTCGATTACGCCGACCTGTACTTCCAGTACCACCGCTCCGAGGGCTGGAGCCTCGAGGAAGGCATCGTCAAGTCGGGCAGCTTCAACATCGAGCAGGGCGTCGGCGTGCGCGCAATCAGCGGCGAGAAGACCGCCTTCGCCTATTCCGACGACATCTCGCTGGCGGCGCTCACGTCGGCCGCCGAAGCGACGCGGGCGATCGCCGAGGCGGGCGGGCGGCGCAGCGTCGCGATCGCCCCGCACGGCGGCAAGTCGCGCCTGTACCGCGGCGACGACCCGCTCGCCTCGCTCGACGACACCGCCAAGGTGAAGCTCCTCGAACGCCTCGAAGGCTTCGCGCGCGGCGAGGACCCGCGCGTCACGCAGGTCATGGCGCACATCGCCGGCTCGTGGGAAGTGGTGCTCGTCGCGCGCAGCGATGGCCACATGGCGGCCGACGTGCGCCCGCTCGTGCGCGTGTCGGTCACCGTGATCATGGAAGACAAGGGCCTGCGCGAGCAGGGCAGCGCGGGCGGGGGCGGGCGCTTCGATTACGGCTACTTCGACGACGCGCGCCTGCAGGAATACGCGCGCGCGGCCGTCCATCAGGCGCGCACGAACCTCGCCGCCGCCCCCGCGCCGGCCGGCACGATGAGCGTCGTGCTCGGCCCTGGCTGGCCCGGCATCCTGCTGCATGAGGCGATCGGCCACGGCCTCGAGGGCGACTTCAACCGCAAGGGCAGTTCCGCCTTCTCCGGGCGCATGGGCCAGCAGGTCGCGGCGAAGGGCGTCACCGTCGTCGATGACGGCACGCTGCCGGATCGCCGCGGCTCGCTGACGATCGACGACGAGGGCAATCCGACCGAGCGCACCGTGCTGATCGAGGACGGCATCCTCACCGGCTACATGCAGGACACGATGAACGCGCGGCTGATGGGCGTGAAGCCCACCGGCAACGGCCGGCGCGAGTCCTTCGCCCACCTGCCGCTGCCGCGCATGACCAACACCTACATGCTGAACGGCGACAAGGCGCCCGAGGAGATCATCAAGTCGGTGAAGAAGGGCCTGTACGCGGTGAACTTCGGCGGCGGGCAGGTGGACATCACCTCGGGCAAGTTCGTGTTCTCGACGGCCGAGGCCTACCTCATCGAGAACGGCAAGGTGACCCGCCCGGTGAAGGGGGCGACGCTGATCGGCAACGGCCCGGATGCGCTCACGCGCGTGTCGATGATCGGCAACGACATGGCGCTGGACCCCGGCGTCGGCACCTGCGGCAAGGACGGCCAGAGCGTGCCGGTCGGGGTTGGCCAGCCCACGCTGCGGCTCGACGGGCTGACCGTCGGCGGCACCGCCTGACCGGATCGGGGGCCCCGGCACCGGCGGCGCGCCGACCGCTCAACGTTCCGCCACTTCGAGCGCGTTCTCGACGGCACTCACGCCGCGCACGCCCTGCGCGGTGCGCTGGGCGCGGGTGCGCTGCTCGTCATTGACGACGACACCGGCCAGCGTCACGCGACCCGCATGCGCCGAGACCGCGATGTGCGTCGCGCGCAGTTCCGGATCGGCGCCGATTGCCGACTTGATCTCGCGCTGCAGGTTCTGGTCGTGTTCGTCGCGCGCCACGGCTGCGGTTGCCTGCGCGACGGCCAGCAGGCTTTCCGCGCGGGCCGGTGCGCCGATGCCGAAGGCGAGGGCGCTGGTGGTGAGGACGGAGACGATGTTCTGGCGCGTGATCATGTCGGGGGCTCCTTCTGCGAGTTGTTGGTTTTGTGCGCGGACTCGGGTGTCCGCGCCTGCCCCTCGTTCAGCAGATGGCGTGCCAGGCGTGATCCGGGTCATGCAGACCGCAGTCGCTGCGGTGCGTTGCGGCGGGGCATCCTCCCCCTGCTTCTTCGCCCCCGGCTCATCCTCGATGCAAAAGTGTCGTGTTTTCCCGACACCGCCCCGGGTGCGAATGCAAGTCCATGATTCAGATGAATTCCTGCTGTCGCTCGCGGGCGACGTCGGCCGTCTCGGCACGAAACAGGCTGGGCGTGAGCGAGTGCCGCTGCAGCAGGCGGTAGAACTCGGTGCGGTTGCGGTCCGCGAGGCGCGCGGCGTCGGAGACGTTACCGTCGGTGAGCTTGAGCAGCTGGATCAGGTAGTTGCGCTCGAAGCGCAGTTTCGCCTCGGCGTAGCTCAGCGCCTCGATGCTGGGGCCGCGCAGCGCGCGCTCGACCAGCGTCACGGGGATGAGCGGCGTCGTCGCCAGTGCGCAAGCCTGCTCCACGACGTTCTGCAGCTGACGGATGTTGCCCGGCCAGGCGGCGGTCGTCAGCGCTTCCAGCGCATCCGGCGCGAAGCCGCGCAGGCGCTTCTGGTACTTGCGCGCCAGGCCGTGCAGGAAATGATTCGCCAGCAGCGGGATGTCCTCGCGCCGCTCGTCCAGCGTCGGCAGGGTCAGGCTGACGACGTTGAGGCGGTAGAAGAGATCCTCGCGGAACGCCCCTTCCGTCAGGGCCGATTCGAGATCCCGGTGCGTCGCGGACAGGATGCGCACGTCGATCTCCAGCGCGCGGCTCGCGCCGACCGGCCGCACCGCGCGCTCCTGCAGCACCCGCAGCAGCTTCACCTGCAGCGCGAGGGGCATGTCGCCGATCTCGTCGAGGAAGATCGTGCCGCCGTCCGCGGCCTGGAACAGGCCCGTGTGCGACGTCGCGGCCCCCGTGAACGCGCCCTTCATGTGGCCGAAGAGCTCGGACTCGAGCAGCTGCTCGGGAATCGCGCCGCAGTTGATCGCGATGAAGGGTTTGTCGGCGCGCGGGCTGGCGTTGTGGATGGCGTGTGCGAGCAGCTCCTTGCCGGTGCCGCTGTCGCCGCGGATCAGGATGCTGGCGTCGGAGGCGGCCACGAGCAGCGCCTCGTCCAGCACCGTCGCCATGCGGGCGCTGTGGCTGATGATGTCGTCGCGCCAGCCGGCGGCCGTGCGCTCCTCGCCGGCATGGGCGGTGCCGGCGATCTGCAGCGCCTGCACGATCTTGTCGAGCAAGGCCTTGCTGTCGAACGGCTTGGTCAGATAGCCGAACACCCCGCGCGAGGTCGCCTCCACGGCATCCGGGATGGTGCCGTGCGCGGTCAGCAGGATCACCGGCAGCGCCGGCCAGATCTGGCGGATCTCCTCGAAGAGCTGCAGCCCGTCGCGGTCGGGCAGGCGCACGTCGCTGACCACCAGCCCGAAGCGCTCCACCGCCAGGCAAGCCAGCGCGGCTTCGGCGCTTTCCGCGGTACTGACGCGATATCCGCTCGCGCCCAGTCGCATCGACAGCAGCCGCAGCAGATCGGCGTCGTCGTCAACAAGCAACAGGTGGGCACCGCCCTGCGTCGTCACGGCCCCGCCGGCAGTGGTCTGGCTCGTCCTCATTTCTCGGTTCTCCTTTCCCGTGGCGCCGATTGCGCCGGCGTCGATGCGGACGGCCTTGCCGGCAGGGTGCGTTCGATTTCGGTCAAGGCGTCGAGCTTCGCCTGAAGCTCTTCGCCCTGTTTCTGCGCGTCCTTGAGCTGCTGCCCTGTTCGCTCGAGCTGCTGGGTCAGCCGTTCCGCAGTGCTCTCGAGCCGCAGGCGCTCCTGCACCTGCTCGGCCAGCACGCGGGCGAGCGGCTGCAGCGCCACCGCATCGGCCTTCTCGGACGCATTGATCGCCTCGAGCAAGGATTGTGCGCGCTGGAGATGGGCGACTCCCTGCGGCGCGTGGCTCAGCAGCATCGCCAACTTGATCTGCGCGAGCGGCGCATTGCCCGCAGCGGACTGCGCCGAGCGCTCGCGTGCGAGTTCCGAGGCATTCATGCCGCGAATCGTCTCGTGGTAGGCGAGCGCCGTCTGGATCGGGGTGCTGCGGTTGCCGAGGATGGGCGGCATCGGCGGCAGCGCGGACAACTCGGCGCTGGCGCTGCGCACGCCGGCGCAGCCCGTGGTGCTCCCGGCGAGAGCCAGCACGCAGAGCATGGCGGCCGCGCCACGATGCCTGAGGGCGTCGCGGGGCGTGAGGCGCAGGTCGTGGGGAAGGTCAGCTCTCATTGGGAAGTTCGATCCTGAAATAGGCGCCTTTGGTCGAAGGCTGAAGCCCGACGCGCCCGCCATGGGCGACGATGAACTCGCGTACGATGGAAAGGCCGAGCCCGCTGCCGTGGCGCGGCTCTTCCGGCTGGCGGCTGCCCTGGAAGAAGGGGTCGAAGATGCGTTCGGCTTCGTCGGCTGCGGCCCCCGGCCCCTGGTCGATGCAATCGATGCGGACCCAGCCGGGCTCCTTGCTCAGCGTGAGGCGGATCTCGCCGTCGCGCGGGCTGAACGACACGGCGTTCGCCAGCAGATTCGCCAGCACGATGCGCAGCTTGTCGGGATCCGCGCTGAACGCGGGTGGATCGCCGCGCAAGACTACCTTCAGGTTGCGCGTCTGGATCGGCAGCTGCTGTTCGGCGATGACCGACTCGGCAAGCGCGCGCAGCATCACCGGGCGACGGCGCAGGTTGCGCGCGTGGAACACCGCCGCGTTGTAGCCCAGCAGATCCTCGATGTGCCCCTGCAGCGCGTGGGTGTTGTGCTGCAGGATCGCGACCACCTCGCGCTGCTCCCCCGAGAGCTCGCCGACCACCCCGTCCTCCAGCAGCGCAATGCCTTCGCGCAGCGATGCGAGCGGCGTTTTCAGCTCGTGCGACACGTGACGCAGCACCCGGCTGCGGTTCGCTTCGAGGTCCGCGAGCCGCAGGCGCAGCCAGTCGAGGCGGCGGCCGACGCGGCGCAGGTCCGCGGGGCCGGGGATCGCAACCGGTTCGTCGAAGCGGCTTTCGCCCAGCGCCTCGATCGCCGCCTCCAGCCGGTTGATCGGCCGCAGCAGCCACCAGCCGGTCAGCGCCGCGAAGGTACACGCGGCGACGATCGCGGCGAGCACGTGCCACGCCAGGCGGCCGCGGTTGGCATCCAGTTCCGCGAACAGGAGCTGGCTCTGGCGATCGAGCTGCATCCGCACTTCGCCCGCGAGCCGCTCGTTCAGCGGCGGCACGCGGCCCAGGGCGGCCGTTGCCGCTTCCGCCGCGCCCTTGCCGGTCAGCGCCGCGCCGGCGGCCGCGGCCGCCAGGCGCCACTCGTCCACGAGCAGGGTGACGCCCGGCGCATGCAGTGCGGAAATCGTATCCAGGGCGGCGAGGGACTCGCTGCGCGCCTGCTCGAAGCGCTCGCGCAGGAGCGGATCCTTCAGCACGAGGAACTGGCGTGCGCTGCGCTCCATATCGACGCTGCGCTCCCCCAGTTGCTGCACCGCCGTCGAATACTTCAGCGCGTCATCGACGCTTTCGCGGTGCCGGCTCGCAAATTCCTCGAGCGTAATCAGCCCCCCCAGCGCCGTGGCACCCAGGATCGCCGCGACGAGCAGAAAGCTGGCAAGCAGCGAATAGCTGAATGAAAGGCGCGACATGGCGGGAGGATCGTCGTAAACCAGCGCGAAAGTGTAGGTGGCGTTCGGCGGGCCACGTCGTAAGGAAGTGCAAGGCCGTGTTTCAGGATGCGTTTGCCGTCGCTTTCGGGCGACAGGAGAAAAACGAATAAAAACATGGATATGACGCAAATGAGCGATTTTGGTGTCGCCAACCGGCGACAGTTTTTGGGCCCGGAACGCCACATTTTGGGCTGATTTAACGATAACGTCTTGAAATTCAATCGCTTGGGAGCGTGGCATGGCAAATGCTTATGCGCACGGGGGCGATGACCGTCGGCCCGGAAACGTTTACGGATTCAAGGAGAGACCATGTTCAACAAACCCGCCATGTTCCCCAAAGCGCCAGACGCCCCGGCATCGCGCACCAACGGCACGTCGCGGCCGGCACCGGGCAGTCTGACCGCGGGGCCGGCGTCTTCTTCCGCGAGCCTGGCGCGCAGCACCTCCGAATTGCCGGCCTCGATCAGCGGCTCCTCTCCGGCCGCTGACGAGAAGGTGGCGGCAGCGGCGGACGTCGCGGCCGCCCCGATCGAAGACGCCATGCAGGGTACGGGCAGCCGCCTGATCGTCGGACCGGATGTCAAGCTCAAGGGCGCCGAGATCCTCGACTGCGACACCCTGGTCGTCGAGGGCCGCGTCGAGGCCACGATGGACAGCCGCGTCATCCGCATCGCCGAGAACGGCTCCTTCTCGGGCACCGTCGGTATCGACGTCGCCGAGGTGCACGGCCGTTTCGAGGGCGAACTCACCGCGCGCAGCCAGTTGATCATCCACTCGACCGGCCGCGTCAGCGGCAAGATCCGCTACGGTAAGATCCTGATCGAGGAAGGGGGCGAGATTTCCGGTGACGTGCAGTCGCTCGCGACGGCGAAGGATGCGGGCCGGGACACCGTGCGAGCCGTCGGCCGTGATGAATCCAGTAACGTGAAGGTCGCCGGCGCCGCGGCCTGATCGACCTTCGCAGACCGGGAGCCGGCTTCAGCCCCAGCGGGAGGCGGCTGCCGGCTTCGCCGCTTCAGGCATCCGCGTCTTCGTCCTCGAAACCGACGGTGAAGCGCGACAGCATGACGTTCAGCGCGGCCTGGTTTTCCGGCCGATCGAGCTCGAACAGGCGAAAGCCCGTGCTGCAGAACTCGGGATTGGTGTCATGGCCCGACCACATCGCCTTGGCCGGCAGCACCACGCTGCGCGGTTTGCCGTGGTCGTCGGGCAGATCGATCCGCAGTCGGTACAGCAGGCCGGGCAGCATCTTGCTCGGACCGTACACCAGCAGGCCGCCCTTGCTGATGTCGCCGATGCGCCCGATGAATTTGCCCGTTTCCGCGTCATGCACGCGAAACGAGATCGAGATCGATCGGCGGCGAAACAGGCGATGTTCCATGTCGGCTCCCGAGCCTGAAAGGCAGGCTGCTCAGTTCGGCCGGCCGTGCGCGTCCGACACGGCCAGTTTCAGCGGCTGATAGCTCCAGTACCGCTCCCAGGCTGCGCGCACCATGTTCGGATATTCCGGGCGGCCGAGGCTGCCGTTGTAGCGCCCCAGGGCCCGGAACAGGTCGCCCTTCTCGACGTCCAGGTAATGGCGCAGGATCGTGCAGCCGTAGCGCAGGTTCGTGCGCAGATGGAAGAGGTTGTCCTCGGGGCCGCCGATCGTCCTGACCCAGAACGGCATCACCTGCATGTAGCCGCGCGCCCCGGCGCCCGACACCGCGTACTTGCGGAAGCCGCTCTCGACCTGGATCAGCCCGAGCACGAGCTGCGCGTCGAGTCCTGCCCGCGTCGCCTCGTAATGCACGGACGTCAGCAGATCCTCGCGGTAGGTGCGATCCGGAATCCGCTTTTCCAGACGGTGCGACATCTCCTGCAGCCAGCGGACACGCTCGGTCGCGTCGGCGATCAGCACCTCGGGCGCCCCCGCGTCGCTGACCGCCGCATGCAGGGCCGCGCGCACGCTTGCCGCCATCGGCTCATAAACCTGGTTGCCGGCAAAGGCCTCCCCGCCGAAGGCCGACATGGCCAGCAGGGTGGCAAACAGCAATGAAAGGCGCGTGCGCTCCATGCGCACGTTATAGCCGAAAGTCATTCGCCCCGCATCTTCGCGGCAACGAAACCGGCGAGATCGGCGATCGCGACCTTCGTCGCTTCGGCGTCACGGCGGCCCTGGTACTCGGCCACACCTTCCTTCAGGCCGCGGTCGCCGATGACGACGCGATGCGGCACGCCGATCAGCTCCCAGTCGGCGAGCATCACGCCGGGGCGCTCGTCGCGGTCGTCGAGGATCGCATCGACGCCGGCGGCGATCAGGCCCTCGTAGAGCTTCAGCGCCTCGTTGCGTACCGCCTCCGACTTGCCCCAGCCCACCGGGCACACGACGATGCGGAAGGGCGCGAGCGCATCCGGCCAGATGATGCCGCGCGCGTCGTTGTTCTGCTCGATCGCGGCGCCGAGGATGCGCGTGACGCCGATGCCGTAGCAGCCCATCTCGAAGTGTTTGGGCTTGCCGTCGACGTCGAGGAAGGTCGCGTTCATCGACTTCGAGTACTTCGTGCCGAGGTAGAACACGTGGCCGACTTCGATGCCGCGCTGGATCGCGAGCTGCCCCTTGCCGTCCGGGCTCGCATCGCCTTCGCGTACGTTGCGCAGGTCGGCGACGAGATCCGGCTCGGGCAGGTCGCGGCCCCAGTTCGCGCCGGTGAAGTGGTAGTCCTCGTCGTTCGCGCCGCAGATGAAGTCCGACATGTTGGCGACGGTGCGGTCGGCGATGATCTTCACCGGCTTCTTCAGCCCGATCGGGCCGAGGTAGCCCGGCTTGCAGCCGAAGTGTTCGTGGATCTCGACTTCGGTCGCGAAGCGGAAGCCCGCCTTCAGTCCGTCGATCTTGCTCGCCTTCACTTCGTTCAGCTCGTGGTCGGCACGCACGAGCAGCAGCCACACGGTGACACCTGCGGGCTGGCCCTTTTCATCGACATCATCGGTCGCAAGCACCAGCGATTTGACGTTCGTCTCGAGCGGTACGCCGAGCAGTTCGGCGACGTCCTTGCAGGTCTCCTTGCCCGGGGTCGAGATCTTTTCGAGCGCCTTGGCGGGTGCTGCGCGGGAGGCGAGCAGCGGCAGCGCTTCGGCGAGCTCGATGTTCGCGGCGTAGTCGGAATCCGGGCAATACACAATCGCGTCCTCGCCGGTGTCGGCGATCACCTGGAACTCGTGCGAGCGGTCGCCGCCGATCGCGCCGGTGTCGGCGGCCACGGCGCGGTAGGTCAGACCCAGGCGGTCGAAGATGCGGCAGTAGGCGGCGTACATCGCGTCGTAGCTGCGGCCCGCGGCGTCGACGTCACGGTCGAAGGAATACGCGTCCTTCATCGTGAACTCGCGTCCGCGCATCACGCCGAAGCGCGGCCGGCGCTCGTCGCGGAACTTGGTCTGGATCTGGTAGAAGTTCTTCGGCAGCTGGCGGTAGCTCTTCAGCTCCTGGCGCGCGATGTCGGTGACGACTTCTTCCGAGGTCGGCTGCAGCGCGAAGTCGCGCTCGTGGCGATCCTTGAAGCGCAGCATCTCCTCGCCCATCTTCTCCCAGCGGCCGGTCTCGGCCCACAGCTCGGACGGCTGCACCATCGGCATCGTCAGCTCGAGCGCGCCGGCGCGGTTCATTTCCTCGCGCACGATGTTCTCGACCTTGCGGATCACCCGCAGGCCGATCGGCAGGTAGCTGTAGATGCCGGCGGCAACCTTGCGGATGAAGCCCGCGCGCAGCATCAGCTTCTGGCTGACAATTTCGGCGTCCGAGGGGGCTTCCTTCAGGGTGGAGATGAAATACTGGCTGGCGCGCATTCTTGAGTCCGGGATGGTCGATTGGGCAAACCACAAATTCTAGCCGGTCGCGTGCCGGTCGGGTATTCGCCTTGCGGTCGCTGCAGTCCCCGTGCATTCCCGGGCGTCAACGCGGGAAAAAGCGCCGCCGGTGCGGGAACATGGCACAGGGCGCTCCTTTCCAATGCAGGGTAAGTGTGAAAAAATCGTGACAACTCTCATGAATTATTGAAGGTTTGATCATGCTCGACCGTGAAGGCTATCGCCCGAACGTCGGCATCGTTCTGGTCAACGCGCGCAACGAGGTGTTCTGGGGCAAACGGATTCGCGAACATTCCTGGCAGTTTCCGCAGGGGGGCATCAAGCACGGGGAATCCCCCGAGCAGGCGATGTTCCGGGAACTCTTCGAAGAGGTGGGTCTGCGCCCCGAGCATGTGAAGATTCTTGGCCGCACGCGCGGCTGGCTGAGGTATGACGTTCCGAAACACTGGATAAGGAGGGAGTGGCGCAACACCTATCGCGGTCAGAAACAGATCTGGTTTCTCCTGCGGCTGGTGGGGCGTGATTCCGACGTCTGCCTGCGAGCCAGCAATCATCCGGAGTTCGATGCCTGGCGCTGGAGTGAGTATTGGGTGCCGCTGGACGCTGTCATAGAGTTCAAGCGGCAGGTGTATCAACAGGCACTGCTGGAGCTGTCGAAAAATCTGTTCCGGGTTCGCCCCGGCGACCTGCCCGAGGCCTACCGGGCCGCGGCGCAGGAGCGCGAATCCTGACCCTGGCACCGACGCCGCCGCAAACGTATCCGCAAGTTCGGCTACGTTTGCGGCGGTGTTTATTTGTGCCCCGGGCCGGCCCTGGGGGCGGCGACTGAACCGCTGCAGGGGCGGGAGGTCAAACGCCCTATGCCGGCTTCAGGCCGGCTGCGGTGCGCGACTTGCGCCGCACGCGGGGCGCGGCGCGGGTGCCGATGCAGAGTCCGCAGGCCAGGCACGCGCCTCCCTCACGCCACTGTTTCCACTGGGAGGTGTCCATGAACCGGGAATTCGAACCGCTGCCGCAAGCCCGGCTCGCCGGCCTGCATTGCGAAGTCGCCAGGACCGACGAGAGCCGCAGGGTGTCGCCGGCTTCACCGGCCGTCGAGGTCATGACGGACTTCACCCGTGTGCCGGCGGCGACGATTTCCGGCGAAACGCTGCTCGCCGAGGCGAATCGCGCGATGCTGCTGCGCGGGGTCCGGCTGCTTCTGGTGACGGATGCGCGCCACCTCGTGCGTGGCGTCCTCAGCGTCGCCGACCTGCTCGGTGAGCGCCCGGTGCATACCGCGCGCGAACGTGGCGTGCCCCTGGGCGAACTGGTCGTCGACAACGTCATGACGCCGCTGGACAAGACCGAAGCCGTCGAGTTGGGCGAGGTGATGCGCGCGGATGTCGGCCACATCGTCGCGACGCTGCGCCGCTCCGGCCGGCAGCATGCGCTGGTGCTGGAGCGCGAGGAGGGCGGGCGCGGCCTGATCCGGGGCATCTTCTCCGCCTCGCAGATTGCGCGCCAGCTCGGCGAACCGCAGCCGATGACCACCGAGATCGCGCGCACTTTCGCCGAGATCGAAGCTGCGATCGCCGCGTGATGCGCCGCGCCAGCCGATAGCCCAGCGCGATCGAAAACATAGGCGTATTCAATTTTCGCTCGCTGTCCGCGGCTTCTAGGCTTAGGACGTCCCCGGCTGACGACCGGGGCGTATCTTCGACCCCCTGAACGAGGAGACGACAATGGAACTGAAAGGATCCAAGACCGAAGCGAACCTGAAAGCCGCGTTTGGCGGCGAATCGCAGGCCAACCGCCGTTATCTCTACTTCGCCGCGAAGGCCGACGTGGAAGGGCAGAACGACGTGGCCGCCGTGTTCCGCTCGACGGCGGAAGGTGAAACCGGCCACGCGCACGGCCACCTGGAGTATCTCGAAGCCTGTGGCGACCCCGCCACCGGCCTGCCGTTCGGTGCCACGCGGGCCAATCTCGGCGCCGCCATCGCCGGTGAGACGCACGAGTACACCGACATGTACCCGGGGATGTCGAAAGTCGCGCGCGAAGAGGGTTTCGACGAAATCGCCGACTGGTTCCAGACGCTCGCGAAGGCCGAGCGCTCGCACGCCAACCGCTTCCAGAAGGCGCTGGACGCCCTGCAGGATTGAACGGGCTTCGCCTCGCTCGGCCGTGGGCGGCCGCAGCGGCCGCCCTGAACGCTGCACTGGGTATCGCGCGCGCCGGTTGGTGCGCGCGAAAAGGGAGGTCGCATGTCCAAGCGCGAAGGCAGCCTCGACGCCCCCACGCGTCACCCGATCGCGTGGCAGAAGGCCGATTACTACGACGAGGCGGCGCTCGATGGCGAACTCGAGCGCGTCTTCGACATCTGTCACGGCTGCCGGCGCTGCGTGAACCTGTGCAACGCCTTCCCGACGCTCTTCGATCTCGTCGACGAGGGCAGCACAGGCGAACTCGACGGCGTCGCCAGGAAGGATTTCGTCAAGGTCGTCGACCAGTGCTACCTGTGCGACCTGTGCTTCATGACGAAGTGTCCCTACGTCCCGCCGCACCCATGGAACGTCGATTTCCCGCACCTGATGCTGCGGGCCAAGGCCGTCAAGTTCCGCAAGGGGGAGGTGCGCCTGCGCGACAAGGTGCTGACGAGCACCGATGCGCTCGGCAAGCTCGCCGCGATTCCCGTCGTCGCCCAGACCGTCAACGCTGCGAATCGCAACCCTGCGGCCCGAACCGTGCTGCAGTCCGTGCTCGGCGTCGACAAGCGGCGCGAACTCCCGCCCTACGCGCCGGCGAGATTCCGCAACTCAGCCGACGCCCGCGCCGACTGGCCGGTGCGCGACGGCGAACGTACGCCGGGCAAGGTCGCGATCTTCTCGACCTGCTACATCAACTACAACGAACCGGGCATCGGGCACGATCTCGTCGCGGTGCTCGCGCACAACGAGATCCCCGTCGTCCTCGCGCACCGGGAAGCCTGTTGCGGCATGCCCAAGCTCGAGCTGGGCGACCTCGAGGGCGTGCGCCGCCTGAAGGACGTGAACATCCCGCCGCTCGCCAAGCTCGCCCGCGACGGCTACGCGCTCCTCGCCGCCGTGCCGTCCTGCGCCCTGATGTTCAAGCAGGAGCTGCCCCTCATGTTCCCGGACGATCCGCTCGTCCTCGCTGTCGGGGAGGCGATGTTCGACCCCTTCGAATACTTCATGCTGCGCCATCGCGACGGCCTGCTGAAAACCGACTTCAAGCAGCCGCTCGGCAAGGTCGCGTATCACATCCCCTGCCACGGCCGCGTCCAGAACATCGGCCAGAAGACGCGCGAGGCCCTCCAGCTCGTGCCCGGCACCGAGGTCACCACGGTCGAGCGCTGCGCGGGCCACGACGGCACCTGGGGCGTCAAGGAGGAATTCTTCGAGCAGTCGATGAAGATCGGGCGCCCCGTGTTTCGCCAGATGGCGCAGGCCGGGCCGGATTTCATCAGCTCCGACTGCCCCATCGCCGGCCGCCACATCCAGCAGGGCATCCGCGACGGCGGCACCGACCTGAAGGCCGAAAAGGCGCATCCCCTGACCCTGTTGCGCAGGGCATACGGACTGTGAGGTCAAGACACGATGAACGCCATCTCCCGCGACAGCCTCCTGAGCCTCGAAGCCTACGCCCGCCAGCGCGCGGCCTTCCGCAGCCGCGTCATCGCGCACAAAAAGGACCGCACGCTGCACCTGGGCGAGCACATCACGCTGATGTTCGAGGACGAATTGACGATCCGCTACCAGATCCAGGAGATGCTGCGCATCGAACGCACCTTCGAGGAGGAGGGCATCCAGGGCGAGCTCGACGCCTACGGGCCGCTCGTGCCCGACGGCAGCAACTGGAAGGCGACGATGATGATCGAATTCCCGGTGGAGACCGAACGGCGACTCTGGCTCACCCGCCTGATCGGTATCGAGAAGCACGTCTGGGTCCGCGTCGCGGGCTGCGAACCGATCTTCGCGAT
The DNA here is from genome assembly GCF_003628555.1 of Azoarcus sp. DN11. Classification (NCBI taxonomy): domain Bacteria; kingdom Pseudomonadati; phylum Pseudomonadota; class Betaproteobacteria; order Rhodocyclales; family Zoogloeaceae; genus Azoarcus; species Azoarcus sp. DN11. Next base: position 1,224,861 of record NZ_CP021731.1, read on the forward strand.
TGCGGACGAGGACCTGGAACGCGACAATGGCGAAAAGACGTCCGCGGTACACTTCCTCCGCTTCGAACTTCCGCCCCCGGCGATCCGCGCCCTCCATGCAGGCGCCGCGCTCGCGATCGGAGTCGATCACCCCGCCATGACGGCGGTGGTGGAGCCCGTCCCGGACGCGATCCGGCAATCCTTGTGTGGAGATTTGCGAGCTTGACGCCGCTGCAACCCATCCTTCGCGGGGGCCTCCTGGCCCTCGTCTGTTTTTCCGCCCCGGCGTTTGCCGGCCTGTTCACCGATGCCGATCCGGACTGGAAGGAGGGCGGCCACACCCTCCCGGCAGCCCCGCGCGACGGCGCCTTGCGCGAATTCTTCGTCAGCAGCGCGTCGCCCAACCACTTTTTCATCGACGAGGACAGCATCGCTGTCGGCGAGGACGGCGTCGTCCGCTACACGCTCGTGATCCGCACGCCTGGCGGCGCGAAGAACGTGACGAACGAGGGCATCCGCTGCGCCAGCGGCACCTGGCGCCTGTACGCGACCGGCCGTTCCGGCGGTGACTGGTCGGCGGCGCGCGATGCAGACTGGAAGCCGATCGTCGACAACACCTACAATCGCCCTCGCGCGGCGCTCTCCGAGGACCATTTCTGCGACGGCCCCGTGCCCCCGCGCGACCGCGACGAAGTCCTGCGGCGCCTGCGCGGCGAAGCCAGCACCTTCATGAAATCGGGCAAATAAGCCCGCCGAGCGAGGAAAAGCCATGGATCAGCTCATCGTCGAATTCGACAAGGCCCTGCGCACGATCTTCGCCCCGGCACGTTCCGTCCGGCCGGTGCCCGGCGGCGACCTGCCGGATGCGCCGCTGAGCGACACCGAGCGCGAGCACGTCGCGGGCCTGATGCGGGTCAACCACTGCGGCGAGATCTGCGCCCAGGCCCTGTACCAGGGGCAGGCGATCCTGTCGCAGGACGCCAGCGTGCGGCGCGAACTCGCGCGGGCCTCCAACGAAGAGACCGAACATCTCGCCTGGACCGAGCAGCGCATCGCCGAACTCGGCGGACGCAAGAGCCTGCTGAATCCCCTCTGGTATGGCGGATCGCTCGCGCTCGGCCTGCTGGCGGGGAAACTGGGAGACCGCTGGAACCTGGGATTCCTCGCGGAAACCGAACGCCAGGTCGAAGCGCACCTGAGCGGGCACCTCGAGCGCCTGCCTGCCGAAGATCAGAAGTCCCGCGAAATCATCGAACAGATGAAGACCGACGAAGCGCGCCACGCCGACACCGCCATCGGTCTGGGCGCCCGCGAACTTCCGGCGCCCGTCAAGGTCGCGATGAAGTTCATGTCGCGGGTCATGACGACCACCGCGTACCGGGTCTGACACGACAAAGGCAGGGGGCGTCAGCCCCCTGTCCGGCACCTCCCCCGAGGCGCTTACTCCACGTCGACGATCGTCACTTCGTGGACCATCTCCGCCGTCTTCGCCAGCATGATCGACGCGGAGCAGTACTTCTCCGCCGACAGGTGCACTGCACGTTCCACCGTTTCGCGCTTCAGCCCTTTGCCGGTCACCGTGAAGTGGAAGGTGATGCGCGTGAACACCTTGGGATCGGTCTCGGCCCGTTCCGCCACGAGCTTCACTTCGCAATTGCGCACATCGTGGCGTCCGCGCTGCAGGATCAGCACCACATCGAACGCCGTGCAGCCGCCGGCACCCGCCAGCATCATCTCCATCGGTCGCGGCGCGAGGTTACGTCCGCCCGCTTCGGGGGCGCCGTCCATCGCCACGACGTGACCGGTGCCGGTTTCGGCAAGAAAGGTCATCCCGTCGACCCATTTGATCGTGCATTCCATCATTGACTCCGTTGTCGGCTGGATTGGGGTCGCCATCGGTCGACCGGAAGGCGATTCTACCGGAAGGCCACCCGCGCCCGGTGCGCAGGCTGGAGTGGCTGGTGCGCTGCAGCAATGCGCCCCGGAAAGCGATTCCCGCATGGCTGATGCCATCCCCAGCTTATGCCGGGACAGGAGGGGAACTTGATATGCATCAATTATTTATAATTTAATAAGCAATGCTTATCTGTAGATCAAAACATTTATAGTGCGATGCACAAAAAATGCTTGCCACGTCGGATTCGGCTCCGGATAATGATCCCCAGTCGGATCGATTTAGCTTCGTGATCCAAACCGGTGTCTCCTCCACCCTCCTCCTTTGGTGTGGATTTAACGCAGTCCCGCGGGGACTGCGTTTTTTTTGTGCGTGGCGCAGGCATGGAAAATGCCGCAGGCCCCGGTTTTTTGAAGGGGCCTCGGCAGAAGCGCGTTAGAGGCTGTCGCCGAAATCCGTGCGGAACTTGGCAACGAGACGGTCCTGCCAGTCGGTCACCGGCTTCAGGCGACCATAGAAGAAGCGCAGGATTTCGGGTTCTTCCGTGAACGCCAGTCCACCGATGAGCTTGCGGTGTGCGTACAGCCATGCGAGGCGGTCGACCGCGTACTTGACCTGCGACAACGTGAACACCCGCCGCGGCATCGCCAGGCGCACCAGCTCCATGTTCGCGAACACTTCGCTCCCGTCGGGGTCGCGTTGCTCGGATAGCGTTCCGCGCTCCATGCCGCGGATGCCGCCGGCGATGTACAGCGCCGAAGCCAGCGCGCCGGCCGGGTACTGCGCCTGCGGGATGTGATCCACGAACTCCATCGCATTGACATGGCAGCCCAGCCCGCCCGCAGGCGTGATCACGGGGATGCCGCGCTTCTGCAGCTCGTCCACCATGTAGGCGATGAACTGCGGCCCCTGGTTGATGACTTCCTCGTCCATCGTTTCGTCAAGGCCGACCGTGAGTGCCTCCATCTCGCGCACCGACATCCCGCCATACGTGAGGAAGCCTTCATACAGCGGCACCAGGCCGCGCATGCGGCGGTAAAGCTCCTCGCTGCGGATGCAGATGCCGCCCCCGCGTGCGCACCCGAGCTTGCGCGCGGAGAAATAGATGATGTCGCACTGGTCGGCGATCCGGCGCGTGATCTCGCGGATGCCGAGGCCCTTGCAGGCGTCCTCGCGCTGCTTGATGAAGTGCAGGTTGTCGGCGAGCAGGCTCGCATCGAGCACCAGCAGGAGGCCATGCTCGTCGCAGACCTTGCGGATTTCGACGAGGTTCTGCAGTGAGAACGGCTGGCCGCCGATCAGGTTCGTGCCGGCCTCCATGCGCACGAAGGCGATCTTGTCGGCGCCGTGTGCGCCGATCACATCGCGCAGCTTGGCGATGTCCATGTTGCCCTTGAAGGGATGCAGGCTCACGACCTCCAGCCCCGAATCGGCGACGAGCTCCTCCACCGTCCCGCCGTTGAGCGTGATGTGGGCTTTCGTGGTCGTGAAGTGGTAGTTCATCGGCACGACCGAGCCCTTGGATACCAGGACCTGCGAAAGGATGTTCTCGCACGCCCGACCCTGGTGGGCCGGCAGGAAGTGGGGCAGCCCGAAGATCTCCTGCAGCTTGTCCGCCAGGCGCGTATAGGTGGCGCTGCCCGCGTAGCTGTCGTCGGCAACCAGCATTGCCGCCTGCTGCTGGTCGCTCATCGCGTTGACGCCGCTGTCCGTGAGCATGTCCATGAACACGTCCGAATTGCGCAGCAGGAACGTGTTGTTGCCCGCCTCGGTAATCGCCGCCAGCCGGCGCTCCACCGGCGGAAGCGACAGTTTCTGGACGATGCGAACCTTGTGCATTTCGAGCGGGATGGCCTCGCCGCTAAAGAACCTCACTTCTGCCATCTCTTTGATCTCCCCAGCTGCCAACGGTTGAAAGTGCATGATTGTGCATATCGAGGTAGATGCAGAGGTTGATCTTGCACAAAAATTCTTTAACTTGTCCCCCTTCGCGCCCTTGCTGCAGGTCGCCAAGCGGCGAGTCAACCCGATTTGACTTTCGTGGGTACTCCGCTATACCATCACGAGCTTTCCGTTTATTGGCCTCTGCCCCAGGCCGGACAAGATCGAGGATTCGAATGAAAACGTTTTCTGCCAAGCCGCACGAAGTCAAGCGCGACTGGTTTGTTGTCGACGCGGCGGACAAGGTGCTTGGCCGGGTTGCCGCCGAGGTAGCCCGCCGTCTGCGTGGCAAGCACAAGCCTATTTACACCCCGCACGTTGATACCGGCGACTTCATCGTCGTGGTCAACGTCGAGAAGCTGCGCGTTACCGGCAACAAGGCGCAGGACAAGAAGTACTACCGTCACACCGGTTTTCCGGGCGGAATCTACGAAACCAACTTCACCAAGCTGCAGCAGCGCTTTCCCGAGCGCGTGCTGGAGAAGGCGGTGAAGGGCATGCTGCCGAAGGGGCCGCTGGGTTACGCCATGCTGAAGAAGCTGAAGTGCTACGCGGGTGCCGAGCATCCGCACGCTGCTCAGCAGCCCAAAGTTCTCGAGATCTGACAGGAGCCGATCAATGGCTGTGCAATACAACTATGGCACCGGCCGCCGCAAGACCGCGGTTGCCCGTGTGTTCATCAAGCCGGGTACCGGCAACATCGTCGTCAACGGCAAGCCCGTGGACGAGTTTTTCTCGCGCGAAACCGGCCGCATGATCGTTCGCCAGCCGCTCACGCTGACCGAGAACGCGAACCGCTTCGACGTCCTGGTCAACGTCACCGGCGGTGGTGAGTCGGGGCAGGCGGGTGCCGTGCGTCACGGCATCACCCGTGCGCTGATCGAATACGATGCCGACCTGAAGTCGGTGCTGCGCAAGGCGGGTTTCGTTACCCGCGACGCGCGCGAAGTCGAACGGAAGAAGGTCGGTTTCCGCAAGGCCCGTCGCCGCAAGCAGTTCTCGAAGCGCTGATACCTTCCGGTATCCGCTGGAACAGAAAGCCGCCCGCTGGGCGGCTTTTTGCTTTTCCGCGTGCAGAAAATGTGCGCCGCGAATGCGATAATGAAAAGCTGCACAGGGGGATTGCCCCGCGAAGGAGAAAGCATGATCAAGGTTGGCGTCGTCGGCGGTACGGGTTATACGGGTGTCGAACTGCTCAGGTTGCTTGCGCGTCATTCCGGCGTGAAACTGCATGCCATCACGTCGCGTGGCGATGCCGGCATGGCTGTGTCCGAGATGTTCCCGAGCCTGCGCGGCCGCGTCGACCTGCGCTTCGTCGCACCTGCCGAGGCTGCGCTCGACCAGTGCGACGTGGTTTTCTTCGCCACGCCCAACGGCATCGCCATGCAGCAGGCGCGTGAACTGCTCGGCAGGGGCGTGCGCGTCATCGACCTTGCCGCCGACTTCCGCATTCGTGACGTTGCCGAATGGGAGAAGTGGTACGGCATGACGCACGCGGCACCCGAGCTGATCCCCGAGGCCGTGTACGGCTTGCCGGAACGCAATCGCGAACAGATCCGTTCCGCTCGCCTGCTCGCCAATCCCGGTTGCTACCCCACCGCGGTGCAACTCGGGTTTCTGCCTTTGGTCGAGGCGGGCGTTGCCGACCTGTCGCACCTCGTCGCCGACGCCAAGTCGGGTGTTTCGGGGGCGGGCCGCAAGGCCGAGGTGCATACGTTGTTTGCCGAAGCGTCCGACAGTTTCAAGGCATACGGCGTCCCGGGGCATCGTCATCTTCCGGAGATCCGCCAGGGACTGGTCGGCATGGCGGGCAAGCAGGTCGGGCTTACCTTCGTGCCGCACCTGACGCCGATCATCCGTGGTATCCACGCGACCCTGTATGTCCGTCTGACGAAGGATGTGGACGTCCAGTCCCTCTTCGAAACCCGTTACCGTAATGAGCCGTTCGTGGACGTGATGCCGGCCGGCAGCCATCCCGAGACCCGTTCGGTGCGGGCGAGCAACCTGTGCCGCATCGCCGTCCACCGCCCGCAGGGGGGTGACGTCGTGGTCGTCCTTTCGGTCATCGACAATCTTGTCAAGGGCGCGGCCGGTCAGGCGGTGCAGAACATGAACATCATGTTCGGCCTCGACGAGGCTGAGGGGCTGGACGTGGTACCGGTCAGTCCGTAACGGAACCAATCGTTCCCATAGTCACTCTTATTTTGACGAAAGGCGTCCGGTGACGCATGATGTGCCGGTGCACCCCATTCAGGAGAAAACATGAGCACTGCAGTTGAAACCCCGGAACTGCTCGTCTTCACTGACAGCGCGGCGGGCAAGGTCAAGGAACTGATCGAGGAAGAGGGCAACCCGGATCTGAAGCTGCGCGTGTTCGTCAGCGGCGGTGGCTGCTCGGGCTTCCAGTACGGATTCACCTTTGACGAGGAGGTGAATGAGGACGACACGGCCTTCGAAAAGAATGGCGTGACGCTCCTGATCGATTCAATGAGCTATCAGTATCTGGTAGGCGCTGAGATCGACTACACGGAAGGTCTGGAAGGCTCGCAGTTCGTGATCCGCAATCCGAACGCGACCAGCACCTGCGGCTGCGGATCGTCGTTCTCTGCCTGAACTCGACGCTCGCTGCGACAAGTCAAACGGGAGGCCGTGGCCTCCCGTTTTCTTTGGTTCATCGCGTTTTTCCGGGGAAGGCGGCCTTGATCTTCAGGAAGAAATAGGCTGAGTCGCGGAACCCGTAGGCCATGCGCTTGATGACCTTGATGCGGTTATTGACGCCTTCGAGGACGCTGGTGTTGAGCGGGAAGATGGCTGAGGCGAGAATGCCTCGTAGGTACTTGCGCAGCCGTTTGGCGAAGGCGATGGCCGGCGCGATCCCGCTGTCGATGGCCAAGCGATACCAGTGCTTCCATCTTCGTGCCCCTTCTCGCACGGTCGGGGCGAACCAGACTTCCTTGATGGCCGTCTTGAGAAGATAGACAGTGGCCAGTGGCGCGTTGGCCGCCAGCAACTCGTCAAGCTTGACCGCCTGCTCGTTGCCGAGGTTGTCGCGGTTACGCAGCAACAGCCAGCGAGAGCGCTTGATCACCTGACGCTGTGCCGGCGCGCTGCGCAAGGCGTTGGCCTGATCGACCCGCACCCGATCGACCACTTCCCGACCGAAGCGCGCGACGACGTGAAACAGGTCATAGACTACTTCTGCGTTCGGACAATGGGCTCGCACCTCCAGATCGAAGGCGGTGTTCATGTCCATCGCGACGGCTTCGATGTGTTGGCAGCCTTCTTCGCCGAGCAGTTCGAAGAATGGTCGGATCGCCTCGCGACTGTTGCCTTCTCCGACCCACAGCACCCGCATGCGTTCAGCATCCATGATCACCGTCGCGTAGCGGTGTCCCTTGTGCAGGGCGAACTCATCCATCACCAGCCGACGCACCCCCTGGGCCTCGAAATCGCCGTACCGGGCCTGCAGGCGTCGCTGGTCGATGCGCTTGATGGTGTGCCAGTGCAAACCGGTCAGTTCGGCAACATGGGCAATCGGCAGCATCTGTACGAGCGCCTGGACCCAGGCTCGCAGTCGGTGCGTGATGCGCTCGCCCGCATCGAGCCAGCTCAGCCGCTCGGCCGCACGCGCGCCGCACTGATAGCAGTCGAGCCGCCGGATCGGCACGTCCAGCCAGACCCGTCGGTCAAACCAGTCTCGGTCGCGCACCCGGCGCCGCCGTCGCTCATGAATCAGGACGCACTCACTGGCGCAACGCCCGCATCGGGGACGGTAAGAGGGGACTTCAGAAAGGGACAGAAGCAGCGAACCGTCGGTTCGCTCCTGGGATGAATCGACGACATGGCCTTCCCAGAAGACCAGGCCCAACATAGCATCTCGCATGACGGGGAAGAGGAAGGGGATCGGTTTGTTTGGCGACTGCCAATCTACCAACCTCCGACCCGTCAACCTCTACTTTCCCCAGATCGCGCGAAGAACCTTTTCTTTTGCGTGCGCTCCACCGCGCAGCTCAGTTGGCGCGCGCGACCGTCGTGCGGTTGAGCAGAGCGAGCCGCTCGAGCAGAGGGGTGGTTTCGCGACGGAAGGCCGCGAGTGCATTGCCGGCAAGTGGCTGGGTCGTCGGTAGGGCGATTTTCATCGGATCGCGCGCAACACCGTCGACTCGGATCTCGAAATGCAGGTGCGCGCCTGTCGCCCAGCCGGTCGATCCCACGTAGCCGATCACATCACCCTGGCGCACGCGCTGCCCCTTGCGCAGGCCGTGTGCGAATCCGTTCAAGTGCGCGTACGCGCTCTCGTAGCCATCTCGGTGCTGGATCACGATGATGTTGCCGTATCCGTTCTGGCCGCCCGCGAACTCCACGATCCCGTTCGACGCAGCCTTGACCGGGGTGCCCGTGGCTGCGGCGAAATCCGTGCCCTTGTGCTCCTTCCAGCGCTTGTGGATCGGGTGCATGCGTCCTCCGAAGTTGGAGGAAATGCGCGAGAATTCCAGTGGATAGCGCAGGAATGCCTGGCTCAGGCCGCGTCCTTCCGGCGTGAAATAGGTGTCTGCACCGTCGTCGTCGCGGTGCAGCACGACGGCGTAGCGCTTGCCGTCGTTGACAAACTCGGCAGCCAGGATGCGTCCGGCACGAACCCGGGTGCCCTGTTCGTGCATCGATTCGTAGACGACGCTGAAGCGGTCGCCACGCCGCAAGTCGCTGCTGAAGTCGATCTCGGTGCCAAAAATCTCCGCCAGCTTCGTCGCGATGCTGTCCGGGATGCCCGCGGCATCGGTTGCGCCAAACAGGGTCTGGCGGATCGTTCCCGAGCGCATCTCGATCGTGACATTCGAATCCGCCGCTTCAGCGGTCTGGGTCTTGATTCCACTGACGGTCCGCTCGATCGTGAATCGTGCGTCGCCGCCGGCGATCGGGAGGCTGAGGGAGGCGAGGGTGCCGTCGGAACGTACCACTGCGAGCACGGACCGACCAGCCCGCAATTGCCGCTGTGCCTGCAGCCCTTGCGGTTGGTTCAGGTAATCAAGGACTTCCTGGTCGTTCGCGCCGATGCGGTGAAAGATTGCCTGTATCGTGTCGCCTGGCAGCACGCGCTCGTCAAAGACGAACGGCAGGTCCGACTCGGCTGGCGCCACCGCAATCGGCCCCAGGCGTTCGGTGACCGATTCGGTAACGATCGGCGCCTCCGTCCCCCCTAGGGGGACCGCCGTGGCGGCAACGACGCCGAGTAGCGATGTGCCGATCAAAGCGCCGAGGATCCACCGCCTGCGTCCAGTGGGGAGATGGCCCCCTTGTTCGGCTAGAATCGTAACTTTTCGTGCCTGCATGGGATTTTCGGACAAAAAAACTTTCGCGAGTGTAGCAAAGTTTTTCGCCGCCCCGTTGAATGGAGAATTGCATGACTGACGTACAGGGCGCCCTCGAGCTGATCAAACGAGGCGTCGATGAGTTGCTGATAGAGTCCGAGCTCGCCGAGAAGCTCAAGTCCGGGCGCCCGCTCAGGGTGAAAGCGGGCTTCGACCCTACCGCGCCGGACCTGCACCTCGGCCACACGGTTCTGATCAACAAGATGCGTCATTTCCAGGAATTGGGTCATCAGGTGATGTTCCTGATCGGGGACTTCACCGGGATGATTGGCGACCCCTCGGGAAAGAACGCCACGCGTCCGCCGCTCTCTCGCGAGCAGATCATGGAGAACGCGCGCACGTACCAGGACCAGGTGTTCAAGATTCTTGATCCGGAGAAGACTCAGATCTGCTTCAACTCGGCCTGGATGGAGTCGCTCGGGTCCGCCGGCATGATCCGCCTCGCCTCTCGCAGCACGGTCGCACGCATGCTCGAACGTGACGATTTTGCCAAACGCTATGCGGCAAACCAGCCGATCTCCATTCACGAATTCCTGTACCCCCTCTGCCAAGGCTATGACTCCGTGGCGATGCGCGCCGACATCGAGCTCGGCGGGACGGACCAGAAGTTCAACCTGCTGATGGGCCGCGAGTTGCAGAAGCACGATGGGCAGGCGCCGCAATGCGTCCTGATGATGCCGCTCCTTGAAGGATTGGACGGCGTGAACAAGATGTCCAAGTCGCTCGGCAACTACATCGGCATTGCCGAAGGGCCGCGTGAGATCTTCGGAAAGCTGATGTCGATCTCCGACGACCTGATGTGGCGTTACTACGAGCTCCTCTCGTTCCGCTCGATCAGCGAGATCGCCGGACTCCGCCGCGAAGCCGAATCGGGTCGCAATCCGCGGGACATCAAGGTGATGCTGGCGATGGAGCTTGTCGCGCGCTTCCATGACGCCCAGGCGGCGGAAGCGGCCAGGACGGAATTCGAAGCGCGCTTCCAGCGCGGAGTGCTCCCCGACGACATGCCCGAGGTGAATGTTGCGGTGGGTGCTGAGGGCATGCCCGTGTTTCAGGTGATCAAGCAGGCGGGTCTGACGGGCACCACGTCCGAAGCGATGCGGATGATCGACCAGGGCGCCGTGCGTCTCGACGGCGAGCGCGTCGAGGACAAGGGTCTTGTCCTGCATTCCGGGCGGACCGTTGTCCTGCAGGTTGGCAAGCGAAAATTCGCGAGCGTGCGCCTGGGGTGAGCATCAGAGGGGCCTGGGCCCAGGATGGACGGTTAACGTGAACGCATGCAAAGGTGACGTGTAAAATGATGTAACTCGACTTGATGCGCTTCGGGCGGTGAAGGTCGTTCGCGCCGGTTCCGGGCGGAGACCACCCTGCCGGCGCAGGCGCTTCGGTGAGCCCGTGCTTTGAGGTAGGGTTTCGCGATCATGACGTTTCGATCACTGTTCGGCGTGGACAGCACGTTCAGGCCCGGTGTCCTGGGGGTGATCGCATTGGTGGTCGCGCTCGCGGTCACCGGGATGCTTATCGCGCAGTCGGAGCGTGAGGAGCTACGCATCCGGCGGGCCGAGTTGGCCGATCAGAGCGGCGACAAGGCGCATGAGATCGAGAACGCGATCCGGCATGGCCTCGCTGCGACCTATGCGTTGGCGGCCTTGGTCCGGCAGGGGCATGGCGTCGTGCCCGATTTCGATGCCGTGGCGACCGAAATGCTCCGCTATTACCCCGGCGCCGATTCGTTGCAGCTGGCGCCGGGCGGAGTCATTCGGCAGATCGTTCCATTTGCGGAGAATGCGCGCGCGATGGGGCATGATCTCCTCGCGGATCCGGCGCGCAACAAGGAAGCATTCCTGGCCAGGGATACCGGCGAGCTGACGCTTGCGGGACCCTTCCCGCTGATGCAGGGAGGGATAGGCGCGGCGGGCCGGTTGCCGGTATTTCTGGACGACGAGAACGGGCGGCCGCGGTTCTGGGGGTTTGCCACCGTTCTCATCCGCTTTCCGCAAATCCTCGCTAAAGCGCAACTACCCCAACTGGCGAAGCGCGGCTTGCACTATGAGCTTTGGCGCCTTCATCCGGATACGGGCCTCAGGCAGATCATCGCCGCATCATCCGACGTGCCCCTCGTCGATCCGGTCGATCGGAGCATCATGATGCCCAACGGCGCGTGGACGCTCAGTGTCGCCCCGATCGACGGATGGACCGACAAACCCGGTCTCGTCCTCAAGCTGCTGCTCGGGCTCATCTTCAGTTCGCTCCTCGGATGGCTCGCGAAACAGATGGGCGAGCTGCGGCTTCATCGGCACAGACTTCAGGCGCTGGTCGACGAGCGAACTACCGCCTTGGCAGCGCGCGAATCCAAACTGGGTGCATTGATCGGCTCCCTGCCGGATCAGTTGTTCGTAATGGATGACGCCGGCCGGATCGTCGAAGTCCATTCGCCGGATGCGGCCTTGTTGCCGCGCGACTCTGCGGACATCCTGGGGCGCTCGTACGACGACGTGTTTCCCCTGCCGGTCGCCGACGGGATCCGGACTGCGCTCATGGCCATCCGCGGTGACGCACGGCGGCGCGAATTCGAATATGCGCTCGAGCTTCCTGTCGGGCGCAGACAGTTCAGCGCGTCGATGAGCCAGTTGTCCGGCGGGGACGGCCGGACGGCAGGTTTCATTGCGCTCGTGCGGGACGTCTCCGAGCGGGAGCTGGCGGAAGAAAAGATGCGCGAGGCAACGGTGGTTTTCGACGCCTCCAGCCAAGGCATCATGACCGCCGACGCCAATGGGATCATCACGTCGGTGAACCCCGCTTTTTGCAGCATCACGGGCTATTCGGCCGCGGACGTCATCGGCAACACTCCGGCGATGTTCAAGTCGGGGCGGCATGACGAAGCGTTCTACGAGAACATGTGGTCGACGCTCGAGAAGGTCGGCCGCTGGGAGGGGGAAATCTGGAATCGGCGCAAGGCCGGGGATATCTATCCTCAGTGGCTGACGATATCGGCTGTGCGAGACGAGGCGGGCCGGTTGATCAAGTACGTATCCATTTTCAGCGATATGACGCGGCGCAAGCAGCGCGAAGAAGTGATCTGGCGGCAGGCCAACTTCGACGTGCTCACCGGGCTCGCCAATCGCAACCTCCTCAACGACCGCTTGGACCGGGCGCTGGTGCATAGCCATCGGACCGGCAAGAAGGCGGGGTTGATCTTTCTCGACCTCGACGGTTTCAAGTGGATCAACGACACCCTCGGCCACGATGTCGGGGACGAGATGCTCATCGAGGTCGCGGCGCGGTTGAAGGAGTGTGTCCGCCACCAGGATACGGTTGCTCGACTCGGGGGGGATGAATTCACCCTTGTCGTCGATGACATTGAAGATGTCGACGATCTGCAGATCGTTGGAGACAAGGTGCTGCGGATAATTCGCGAACCCTTCCTGCTTGCAGGTGCGAACCGCTACGTGACCGGCAGCCTTGGCATCACTGTGTTCCCTGACGACGGCGATGACGTGCAGACCTTGCTGCGTAACGCGGACATCGCGATGTACAAATCCAAGCAATTGGGCAAGAACCGTTGCCAGTTCTATTCGCAGGACATGCAGGAGGCTGCCCGTGTTCGCGTGCAGTTGGAGGCAGAGCTGCGGATCGCAATCGAGCGCAAGGAGTTCGTGCTCTTCTATCAGCCGATCATCGATGCGGAGCGCGGTCGTGTAAGTGGTGCCGAAGCGCTTCTGCGCTGGCGTCATCCGTCGCGCGGGATCGTGGCGCCGGACGAATTCATCACGATCGCCGAGGACACCGGCCTGATTGTTCCGATCGGCGAGTGGGTGCTGAACGAAGCCCTGCGCCAGGCAAATGCGTGGCGCATTCGCGGCCTGCCACCGCTGCGCGTCGCGGTGAATGTGTCGGGCGTTCAGTTCAGGGAGCAAGGTCTGGTGGAAATGATCACCCAGGCAAGCCGTACCCCGGGCTTCGACGAGATCACGCTCGTCCTCGAGATCACAGAGTCTGTCCTCATGCAGAGCAGCGATGTCACCGAAGCGCGCATGCGCGAAATCGGCCTGTTCGGCATCGAATACTCGCTCGACGACTTCGGTACCGGCTATTCGTCGCTCTCATACCTCAAGCGTTTTCCGGTCGGTCACGTGAAGATCGACCGCAGCTTCGTCAGCGATTGCCCTGACGACAGGAACGACGTACTGCTGGTCGAGGCAATCATCAACATGGCACACAGCCTCGGGCTCAAGGTAACGGCAGAAGGCGTCGAAACGGAAAGGCAGCGCGCCTTCCTTCGGGCGCGTAGCTGCGATTACCTTCAGGGGTATCTCATCAGTGAGCCCCTTCCGGCCGTGGATTTCGAGCGGTTTGTGTTCAGGAACGGTTCGCCGCACTGACTGGCGCGCGTGACCCCGCAAGGTTATCGCCGGCCGGCGCCATGATTGACGGCGCTGCACATCGACTTTGCGTGATGGCGCCGGTTCCCGAAGCGCTTGACGGTTTTTCTGAGGTGTATATAATTCGCGCCTCTTCAGCGCTGCGGCGGATTTCGGCGGCGGCGGTGGGGCAGGAAAGAGGTGGTCAGGGCGGCGGCGGGTTTAAAAAAGTTTGCTGCGATGCTTGACGAAGTTGAGGTAGTTTGTCAGAATCTCTTTCTCGCTGCTTCTGCAGCGGTTCTTTAAAAAATTGGACAACCGATAAGTGTGGGTGCTTGGTTGGCGCGGCTGAGAACTGCTTCGGCGGTTTTAATGTTGCAAAGATTGAGTGCTCAGATGTAAGTCAGTAATGATTTCTTTGAGTGCTTTGTTGGATTGAACTTAAGAGTTTGATCCTGGCTCAGATTGAACGCTGGCGGCATGCTTTACACATGCAAGTCGAACGGCAGCGGGGGCTTCGGCCTGCCGGCGAGTGGCGAACGGGTGAGTAATGCATCGGAACGTGCCCAGTCATGGGGGATAACTACGCGAAAGCGTAGCTAATACCGCATACGCCCTGAGGGGGAAAGCGGGGGATCGCAAGACCTCGCGTGATTGGAGCGGCCGATGTCGGATTAGCTAGTTGGTGGGGTAAAGGCCTACCAAGGCGACGATCCGTAGCGGGTCTGAGAGGATGATCCGCCACACTGGGACTGAGACACGGCCCAGACTCCTACGGGAGGCAGCAGTGGGGAATTTTGGACAATGGGGGCAACCCTGATCCAGCCATGCCGCGTGAGTGAAGAAGGCCTTCGGGTTGTAAAGCTCTTTCAGACGGAAAGAAAACGCTTCCCCTAATACGGGAGGTGGATGACGGTACTGTCAGAAGAAGCACCGGCTAACTACGTGCCAGCAGCCGCGGTAATACGTAGGGTGCGAGCGTTAATCGGAATTACTGGGCGTAAAGCGTGCGCAGGCGGTTGTGTAAGACAGGTGTGAAATCCCCGGGCTTAACCTGGGAACTGCGCTTGTGACTGCACGGCTAGAGTACGGCAGAGGGGGGTGGAATTCCACGTGTAGCAGTGAAATGCGTAGATATGTGGAGGAACACCGATGGCGAAGGCAGCCCCCTGGGCCGATACTGACGCTCATGCACGAAAGCGTGGGGAGCAAACAGGATTAGATACCCTGGTAGTCCACGCCCTAAACGATGTCGACTAGTCGTTCGGAGAGGTAACTCACTGAGTGACGCAGCTAACGCGTGAAGTCGACCGCCTGGGGAGTACGGCCGCAAGGTTAAAACTCAAAGGAATTGACGGGGACCCGCACAAGCGGTGGATGATGTGGATTAATTCGATGCAACGCGAAAAACCTTACCTACCCTTGACATGCCTGGAATCCTTCAGAGATGCGGGAGTGCCTTCGGGAGCCAGGACACAGGTGCTGCATGGCTGTCGTCAGCTCGTGTCGTGAGATGTTGGGTTAAGTCCCGCAACGAGCGCAACCCTTGTCGCTAATTGCCATCATTAAGTTGGGCACTTTAGCGAGACTGCCGGTGACAAACCGGAGGAAGGTGGGGATGACGTCAAGTCCTCATGGCCCTTATGGGTAGGGCTTCACACGTCATACAATGGTCGGTACAGAGGGCTGCCAAAGCGCGAGCTGGAGCCAATCCCTTAAAGCCGATCGTAGTCCGGATCGTAGTCTGCAACTCGACTACGTGAAGTCGGAATCGCTAGTAATCGCAGATCAGCATGCTGCGGTGAATACGTTCCCGGGTCTTGTACACACCGCCCGTCACACCATGGGAGTGGGTTTCACCAGAAGTAGGTAGCTTAACCTTCGGGAGGGCGCTTACCACGGTGAGATTCATGACTGGGGTGAAGTCGTAACAAGGTAGCCGTATCGGAAGGTGCGGCTGGATCACCTCCTTTCAAGAGACAGGCCGTGTTGGCCGAGTATCCACAACTTATCGGTTGTTCAGGCAAGAGCCTCGAGTTTGACGAGAGGGTCTGTAGCTCAGCTGGTTAGAGCACCGTCTTGATAAGGCGGGGGTCGTTGGTTCGAACCCAACCAGACCCACCACCGAGACGAGAGGGGGATTAGCTCAGCTGGGAGAGCACCTGCTTTGCAAGCAGGGGGTCGTCGGTTCGATCCCGTCATCCTCCACCACCCGTTGGATGGGCTCGGCTAGGTGGCTCGACGAAGGGTTAAGCCGTGTGCACGGGATGTGTGCAGGGCTTAGGCCTTGGTGCCAGTGTTCTTTAACAAAGTGGAAGAAGTAAAGTGTGCGGCAGCCGGTCGAAAGGCGGGTTGCTGCATGGGTTGGTGTGATTGCATTTTTGCGTTCATCGGCGCTTTGAACCAGCGGCCGGTGGATGCGCACAAGCGTGAGTTCGTCTGTAGCGGTTGAACCCTGGCGACAGGGTCCAGCGTTATAGGATCAAGCGACTAAGTGCATGTGGTGGATGCCTTGGCGATCACAGGCGATGAAGGACGTGCAAGCCTGCGAAAAGCGGGGGGGAGCTGGCAATGGAGCTTTGATCCCCCGATGTCCGAATGGGGAAACCCACTCCTTCGGGAGTATCCCGCGCTGAATACATAGGCGTGTGGAAGCGAACGCGGCGAACTGAAACATCTAAGTAGCCGCAGGAACAGAAATCAACCGAGATTCCCCAAGTAGTGGCGAGCGAACGGGGAAGAGCCTGCACGACTAAACCATCGATTTAGCAGAACGGTCTGGAAAGTCCGACAATACAGGGTGATAGTCCCGTATGCGAAAAATGGGTGGCGGGTCTGAGCGTGCGACAAGTAGGGCGGGACACGTGTAATCCTGTCTGAAGATGGGGGGACCATCCTCCAAGGCTAAATACTCGTGATCGACCGATAGTGAACCAGTACCGTGAGGGAAAGGCGAAAAGAACCCCGGGAGGGGAGTGAAATAGATCCTGAAACCGCATGCATACAAACAGTGGGAGCCTCGCAAGGGGTGACTGCGTACCTTTTGTATAATGGGTCAGCGACTTACGTTCAGTAGCGAGCTTAACCGAATAGGGGAGGCGTAGGGAAACCGAGTCTGATAAGGGCGACATAGTTGCTGGGCGTAGACCCGAAACCGGATGATCTATCCATGGCCAGGATGAAGGTGCCGTAACAGGTACTGGAGGTCCGAACCCACTAATGTTGAAAAATTAGGGGATGAGCTGTGGATAGGGGTGAAAGGCTAAACAAATCCGGAAATAGCTGGTTCTCCCCGAAAACTATTTAGGTAGTGCGTCGTACGGACACTTGCGGGGGTAGAGCACTGTAATCGTTGGGGGGGTCACTGCGATCTACCCCGCGATAGCAAACTCCGAATACCGCAAAGTGATATACGGCAGACAGTCCTGGGGTGCTAACGTCCTGGGACAAGAGGGAAACAACCCAGACCGCCAGCTAAGGTCCCAAATACATGGCTAAGTGGGAAACGAAGTGGGAAGGCATAGACAGCTAGGAGGTTGGCTTAGAAGCAGCCACCCTTTAAAGAAAGCGTAATAGCTCACTAGTCGAGTCGTCCTGCGCGGAAGATGTAACGGGGCTCAAGCCATGAACCGAAGCTGCGGATCTCGCAAGAGATGGTAGGGGAGCGTTCCGTAAGCCTGCGAAGGTGTCTCGAGAGGGATGCTGGAGGTATCGGAAGTGCGAATGCTGACATGAGTAGCGATAAAGGGTGTGAAAAGCACCCTCGCCGAAAGCCCAAGGTTTCCTGCGCAACGTTCATCGACGCAGGGTGAGTCGGCCCCTAAGGCGAGGCAGAAATGCGTAGTCGATGGGAAACAGGTCAATATTCCTGTACCGATTTTAGATGCGATGGGGGGACGGAGAAGGTTAGGTCAGCCGGGTGTTGGACGTCCCGGTTTAAGCGTGTAGGCGTGCCCCGTAGGCAAATCCGCGGGGCTGAGCCAAGGCGTGATGACGAGGTCTCTTTGAGACCGAAGTGATTGATACCATGCTTCCAGGAAAAGCCTCTAAGCTTCAGTCTAAGATCGACCGTACCGCAAACCGACACAGGTGGGCAGGATGAAAATTCTAAGGCGCTTGAGAGAACTCAGGAGAAGGAACTCGGCAAATTGATACCGTAACTTCGGGAGAAGGTATGCCCCAGTAGCTTGTAGGAGTACATCCGAAGGGCGAAGGGGCCGCAGAGAATCGGTGGCTGCGACTGTTTATTAAAAACACAGCACTCTGCAAACACGAAAGTGGACGTATAGGGTGTGACGCCTGCCCGGTGCCGGAAGGTTAAGTGATGGGGTGCAAGCTCTTGATCGAAGCCCCGGTAAACGGCGGCCGTAACTATAACGGTCCTAAGGTAGCGAAATTCCTTGTCGGGTAAGTTCCGACCTGCACGAATGGCGTAACGATGGCCACACTGTCTCCTCCTGAGACTCAGCGAAGTTGAAATGTTTGTGAAGATGCAATCTCCCCGCGGCTAGACGGAAAGACCCCATGAACCTTTACTGTAGCTTTGCATTGGACTTTGACGGGACTTGTGTAGGATAGGTGGGAGGCTTTGAAGCGGTGACGCCAGTCGCCGTGGAGCCAACCTTGAAATACCACCCTGGTGTCGTTGAGGTTCTAACCTGGGCCCGTGAATCCGGGTCGGGGACCGTGCATGGCAGGCAGTTTGACTGGGGCGGTCTCCTCCCAAAAGGTAACGGAGGAGTACGAAGGTCGCCTAGGTACGGTCGGACATCGTACTGATAGTGCAATGGCAAAAGGCGGCTTGACTGCGAGACCAACATGTCGAGCAGGTGCGAAAGCAGGTCATAGTGATCCGGTGGTTCTGTATGGAAGGGCCATCGCTCAACGGATAAAAGGTACTCTGGGGATAACAGGCTGATTCCGCCCAAGAGTTCACATCGACGGCGGAGTTTGGCACCTCGATGTCGGCTCATCACATCCTGGGGCTGTAGCCGGTCCCAAGGGTATGGCTGTTCGCCATTTAAAGTGGTACGTGAGCTGGGTTTAAAACGTCGTGAGACAGTTTGGTCCCTATCTGCCGTGGGCGCTGGAAGTTTGAGAGGACCTGCTCCTAGTACGAGAGGACCGGAGTGGACGTACCCCTGGTGTACCGGTTGTGACGCCAGTCGCATCGCCGGGTAGCTAAGTACGGAAGAGATAACCGCTGAAAGCATCTAAGCGGGAAACTCGCCTCAAGATGAGACTTCCCCGGGGCCTCGAGCCCCCTGAAGGGTCGTTGAAGACCACAACGTTGATAGGTCGGGTGTGGAAGCGCAGTAATGCGTTAAGCTAACCGATACTAATTGCCCGTGAGGCTTGATCCTATAACCCTGGATCGCTCAACAAACTCACACACAACGCATCACACCAACAAACCAACACTTTACTTCCCCCCTTTGTTACCCCTTACAGTCTGACGACCATAGCGTCCCGGAACCACTCCTTCCCATCCCGAACAGGACAGTGAAACAGGATCGCGCCGATGATAGTGCTCTACGTGAGTGCGAAAGTAGGTCATCGTCAGACTACCCCAATCAAAAAAGCCGCTCTCCTAAACCAGGATGAGCGGCTTTTTTACGTCAACGCGCCGCTCGTTCATCTGCGGCGGGAGATCGCGTGAAATCTTTACCCGAGGTGTGCTGAGCGTGGACTTTAGTCCGTTGGCAGCCGGATGGGGTCTTCGTTCGGGGGCGCCGGCAAACTGTCACATGATCGACATGGCTGGAAAGCGGTTGAAGGTTTATAACGTAGATCGGGTGATCGGAATGCGGGGCGGAATGGCGGTTGCGTGAAGAACGCTTGCGGGGGAAGTGATTTACGGGCAGACCACGGCTGCGTGCCCGAGACCCGAGACCCGAGACCCGCGACCAAGGAGGATGGCCATGCGAGTGCAACCCTATCTGTTTTTCGAAGGTCGTTGCGAGGAGGCGCTGGAGTTCTATCGTGAAGTGCTCGGTGCGGAGGTGACCATGCTGGCGCGGTTCGGCGAGAGCCCCGAGCCTGTCCAGGGAATGCCGGCGGGATTCGAGAAGAAGGTGATGCATGCGAACCTGCGTATCGGGGACGCTGAAGTGATGGCTTCCGATGGCCGGTGTTCGGGGCGGTCGGGTTTCCAGGGATTCTCGCTGACGGCATCGGTAGCGAGCGTGCCCGAGGCTGAGCGGGTGTTTGCCGCACTCGCGGATCGCGGGCAGGTGCAGATGCCGCTCGCCAAGACCTTCTGGGCACCCTGTTTTGGCATGGTCGTGGACCGATTCGGGGTGTCGTGGATGGTGATGGCGATGCCGGAGGCGTAGGGCGCGACAACGCCTATCACCTCAGGTGCGAGGCGAGTGTCCGAGCAAGTTCCCGCAGTTGTTCGGCATGTTCGAGGCCAGCGATGAAGCGGCCGGGTATGCCGGAAAGTCCGCATTGGGCGCCGACGAGGGCGCCGGTGAGCATGGCGCGCGCTTGGTTCTGGCCTCCGCCGTTGATGGCGTGCAGAACGGCGGACTCGAAGTCGTCGGAGAAGCGTGCCGCGAGGTAATAGACTGCTGGGAGCACGTGGTACACCGCGCATGGCATGCCGTACACGAGCGATACCTTCCACGCGGGCTCGATGCGGATGTCGGGGTCGGCGGCCGCCCGCGCGATGAATGAGGGCGTGAGCAAGGCATCGGGCGAGGCGAATCGACCGATATGTGAGGGTTCCGCCTCTCCGCGCCGCGGGGCCTGGAGTTCTCCCGTCGTCACTGCGTGGAATGGAAGCTCATCGGATTTGACCTGGTGCATGAGCTTGCCGGAAAGGTGGGCATCGAGTTTCTCCCCCTGCACAAGGAGCGCGAGGACGGCGCCGTATGCGACGGTCAGCGAGATGACCAGCTCGTCGCTCTGGGTCAGGAACGTATTGCGGGCAATCGATTCGGCGAGATGGCGAGGTTCGCGTGCGTAGCGCACGGCGAGGGCCAGCGTGCGCTCGATGGCCTCAGTGGTGTCGGCATGTCCGCCTGTCTGCGACCAGGGCAGGCCCTGCCGAACCCGGCGGCGCCATGCTTCGCGGATCGACTGGCTCGTGTAGCCGCCGGGGCCGTGCATCGGGGTGCCGTCGAGCTGGGGGAAGAGGTCTTCGTCGAGGCGCCGGCAGAAATCCGCTTCGTCGTACGCGCCGCGTTCCGTGAGGGACTGCAAGAGCATCTGCAGGATCAGTCCTGCCTGGGAGAGTTGTCCTGCCGCCATTCCGCCGTGATAGCGGTCCGGCCTCGGGGTGGTGTAGCCGGTGATCCAGTCCCCGTAGTCGCGCCGCAGTTCGTCGAGGTTGTAGTACCAGTGCGGGCCGAGGCCCAGGGCGTCACCGATGAAGGCGCCGAGGATGGCGCCGGCGGCACGATCTCGCAGTGCGGTGTCGGTCATTGTCCATGGCTCCGTTTGAAGGAACTGCAGTTGGACGGAGGTGGAGAGCAAGCGTTCCCGCGACGGGCTTTGTAAGGGGAGATCTTGTCGATCGAATGCCTGATTGGGCGATCTCATCGCGGGGCACGACGGTGCCGTGCACGGCCTGCTTGTGCGGGCTGGTGAGTCAGGCCCCTTCGCCGCGGTAGCTCGCAAGGTGGATGCTGGTTTCCGTTTGCTGGATGCTGCGGATCAGGCGGATGCGTTCGAGCACGTTGGAGAGCTCCGTGAGGTTCTCGGCGCGCAGCTCGGCGAGCAGGTCCCAGCGGCCGTTGGTGTCGTGCAGCGAGGCGACGCCGGGTTCGCCGAGCAGGCTGGCGATCACCGAGCGGGTCTCGTTGCCGGCGACGACGATGCTCATCCATGCGCGGATCTCGTTGGGCTGCGAATCCGGCCTGAGCTTGACCGTGTAGCCGACGATGATTCCGTCGTTCTCGAGCTTGGCGATGCGGTTCGTGACGGTGCCGCGCGACACCTTGAGCTTGTGCGCGAGGTTGGCGACGCTCATGCGTGCGTTGTTGCGCAGGAGGCTGATCAGTTGGTGGTCCAGGTTGTCCATTTTGCCGTTCTGGCAGAGATACTCTTCAGAATGATCAAGTTTTTATCAAAATAGCACAGTTGTTGATATTTTGATTGGCACGAAACGGGTCGATCATGTCCTCATCGAATCGCGCGACCATAGGCGAGGAGCGAGACCATGAAGACCGGCAACCGTATCTCCACCCGCTTCCTGAGCGCCGAGCGCGCCGCCGAGTTGGTCGCGGCAAAGGGCATTGCAGTCTGTCTTGCGGGCATGGCGGAGTACATCCGTGCGGATTTCTTGCGCTGGCACGAGTTTGAGAAGACGGCTCGTGTCGCCAACCATTCGGACGACGGCGTGATCGAGCTGATGCCGATCGCGGACGACTCGCTGTACTCGTTCAAGTACGTGAATGGTCATCCGAAAAACCACCGCTTCGGCCTGAGCACCGTGATGGCCTTCGGCGTGCTCGCCGACGTCGATACCGGCGCGCCGACCCTGGTCAGCGAGCTGACGCTGACGACCGCGCTGCGCACCGCCGCGACGTCGGCGGTCGCGGCCCGCGCGCTGGCACGTCCGGACAGCAGGCGCATGGCGCTGATCGGCAACGGCGCACAGAGCGAATTCCAGGCGCTGGCCTTCCATCACTTGCTGGGCATTACCGAGTTCCATCTGTTCGACGTCGATCCCGCGGCGACCGACAAGCTGATGCGCAACCTCGAACGGATGGGCCTCGCTGCGAGGCGCTTCGCCAGCGCGAAGGAAGCCGTGAAGGGCTGCGATATCGTCACGACCGTGACCGCCGACAAGACCAATGCGACGATCCTGACGCCCGACATGATCGAGCCGGGCATGCACATCAACGCGGTGGGCGGTGACTGCCCGGGCAAGACCGAACTGCACGCCGACGTGCTGCGCATGGGTCGCGTGTTCTGCGAGTTCGAGCCGCAGTCGCGCATCGAAGGGGACATGCAGCAGATGCCGGCCGACTTCGCGGTGACGGAGCTGTGGAACGTGCTCGCGGGCAAGGTGCCGGGCCGTCAGGCTGCTGACGAAGTCACGGTGTTCGACTCGGTCGGTTTTGCGCTGGAGGACTTCTCCGCGCTGCGCTTCATGCGCGATCTGGCGATCGAACTGGGTGTCGAGGAAGAGATCTCGCTGATCCCCGATCTCGCCGATCCGAAGAATCTGTTCGGCAGCGTGCCGGTCGGTGCAGCGCTGCGCACGGCGGTTCGCGAGCTGCAGGTCGCCTGAGCCACGTCGGGCCCGCTGGCAGCGGGGCCGGGCATTCGGGCGTTCGGCGGCATTGTGCTGCGATGCCGCTACTTCGTGCGGTCCGCGGCGGGCTTCGGGGCGCCCCGGTAGGCCGCTGCCTCGGCCAGTAGCCATTCGGTGAAACGTCGCAGGGCCGGGTTCGTGCTCGGTGGGTCGGGATAGACGAGGTGATAGCCCATCTCGGAGCGCAGCGGCCGGTCGAAGGGGATGATCAGCTGGCCCGATTCGAGCTCGCTCAGCGCGAGGAAACGGGGCACCAGCGCGACCCCGAGGCCGGTGCACGCTGCTTCGACGAGCATCGAGAAGAGGTCGAAGCGCGGCCCGCCCATCGCGTCCACGTCCTTGACGCCGGCCGCCAGGAACCAGCGCTGCCACGCCGCATGCCGGTTCGACTGATGCAGTAGCGGCAGGTCGGCGAGATCGCGTGGCACCCGGCAGGGGTGGGCCGCGAGCAATTCGGGGCTGCATACCGGGACCATTTCCTCGCCGAATAGCGGATGCGAAATCGCGCCTGGCCACGCTGGCGAGCCGAAATGAATCGCCGCGTCGAAGGACGTCTCGGTAAATACGAACGGGTCCGAGCGCGTCGTCAGATTCACGGTAATTCCCTGATTGGCGGCATGGAATTGCGCGAGACGCGGAATCAGCCAGCGCGAGCCGAACGTCGGAATGACCGCGAGCTCGAGGACGTTGCGTTCGCCGCGGTGCGACATCAGCGAGATCGTATTGCGTTCGAGGCGGTCCAGGTCTTCGGAGACGCGCTTCGCGTAAATTGCGCCGGCCTCGGTCAGCGAAATGCGTTTCTTGATCCGGTTGAAGAGGGGAACGCCGAGATAATCCTCGAGTGCGGCGATCTGCTTGCACACTGCGCTTTGCGTCAGCGACAGCGAATCGGCCGCGCGCGTGAAGTTCAGGTGGCGGGCCGCAGCCTCGAAGGCAACCAGGGCTTCGATACTGGGAATGCGCCGACGCATGGATACTTCCTCCGATTCATGATCTTCGTAGTTTATTTCGTTTGAGCCGGTTTTTCGCGTGGTTGAAAATCGGCGCTGGCAAATCGGCATTCACGACGATAAGACGCGAAATGGCGCACAGGGGTGACGGAATTTGTTTCGGTGATGCCGGTTTTGTTTCCCTTTCTTTCGAGCCATTTAATCTCAGGAGACGGCAAGATGATTACCCAGCAGCAGGTCGGAGCACGAAAAAGCGAAATCGTCGGCGGGCAATTCGGCAGCGCGCGGAACGAGGGCGCCGAGGTGGTGAACCTGCGCAAGCGTTGTGTCGATCCGCGCAACCAGATGTACGGCTATCAGGTGGAAGTGGAGCGACGTGACATCGTTCCCGTCGCAGTGCTCGGTTACAACTGAGAGTCGCATCGCTGGTGTGCGTCGCGCATAGTGGCGTCGTTTCAATTGCGCCTCTGATGGCTTCTTGCCGATGAATCTAGCCAATACCCTGAATCATCCCCTGCGTCTCGCGCTCGCCAGCGAAATCCACTCCCGGCCGTTCATGGTAATCGATGCGCCCGCGCGCATCTCGCACCTCGCGGTGCACTGGGATGGCCAGCCGGAGCGGCACGACGAGCTGCTTGAATCGTTGTGCAACCGCTTCGGCATTGCTCCGCCCAAATCCGGGGCGCAGCATTTCTTTCACGATGTGGGCCATTTCCGCATCAAGTGGGAGCGCCACAGCGAGTTCTCCACCTTCACGTTTGTCGAACCAGAGCCGCTAGGTGACGCCGACTTCGACCAGCCGGCGATACGCCATGTGCCGGCCGACTGGCTCGAGTCGCTGGACGGCGCGGTGATCGTCGCGTCGCACATCCACACCGAGCGGGGCGAACCGCTCGACATCGCCGACGAGCGGTTGCAGGCGCTGCTCCCGAAATCGCCGCGGGTCGGCAGCCGGGTCCTGTCCGGCGGGGAGATCTGGACCGACTTCCAGGTCGGGCCGGATGGCTTCTCGCGCTTCCTGATCCGCGACACCGGGCTGCGCGAAGCCCAGATGGGCCGGCTCGTGCAGCGCATCTGCGAGATCGAGACCTACCTGATGATGGCTTTGCTCGCGTTGCCGCTCGCGCGCCAGTGCAACGCACGGCTCGATCGCATCGAGGAGGACCTCGGCGGCTTCGGCGCGCAGATGCGTGCGCTCGACATCGACGCCGACGCCGAAGAGCTCCTGCGCGAGATCTCCAACCTCGACGGCCAGACGCGTGCGATGTCGCTCAGTACCGGATACCGCTTCAGTGCGTCGCAGGCTTATTACCACATCGTGCAGGCCCGTATCGGCGAGTTGCGCGAGCGGCGCATCGAAGGGGTGCCGACGATCGGCGAGTTCATGGAGCGTCGCCTCGCGCCGGCGATGGACACCTGCATGTCGGTTGCGGAGCGCCAGGAGGCGCTGGCGAGCAACGTCAGCCGCGCCAACGACATGCTGCGCACGCGCGTCAGCCTCGCGCAGGAGCGGCAGAACCAGAACGTGCTCGAAAGCCTGAGCCGCAATGCGCGCCTGCAGCTGAAATTGCAGCAGGCGGTCGAAGGCTTGTCCGTCGTTGCGCTCTCCTATTACGGTATCGGTCTGGCTTCCTATGCGCTCAAGGCGTTGAATGGCTGGGGGATCGACATTCCGGTTGATCGCGCGGTCGGGCTGGCGCTGCCGCTCGTGGCGGGCGTGGCTTGGTTCGGCCTGCGGCGCATGCACGAGCGCCTGCACCAGGGCGGCAAGCGCCCCGTTCCTGTTCCTTCACCTCTGGGCCGTCTGGCTGTCATCGAGCGCCGCTGAGCGCTCGCGAAAGGCGCTCGGCGATTCTCCCGTCCACTGCCGGAACGCGCGCGCGAAGCTCTTCTCGTTGCGAAAACCGACCGACAGTGCGATCTGCTTGACGGTGCGGTTCGTCCGCCGCAGCAACTCGATCGCCCGCTCGCGCCGCGCCTCGTCCTTCAATTCTTGCAGCGACGCGCCTTCCTCGTCGAGCTGACGATGCAGCGTGCGCGGCGACAGGTGCAGGCGCTCGGCGAGCGTCTCAGCGGTCGCGCCTTCGTCCAGCCGTTCGCGCAGCAGGTGACGTACGCGCTGCACCAGCAGGCGGTCGCGGCGGTATTGCAGTACCGTGAGCGGCAGCGCGCGGCGCAGCATCTGCTGCAGGGCCGCTTCGTCGCGCCGCAGCGACAGGCGCAGGTATTGCGCATCGAAACGGATCTCGGCGCGTTCGGCGTCGAACTGCACCGGCCCCTGGAACAGCAGCGGATAGACGCTCTTGTGCGGTGGGGCGGGAAAGGGGAAACAGGCCGCGAGCAGGGGGATGCGCGAGTCGATCGCCCAGCACGCATAGCCCAACACGTAGCGCAGCAGCGTCACGAGGCAGAACTCGTGCATCTCGCCGAGATAGCGGCGCACTTCGATACGCAGCGTCGCGACCGCGCCGTCGTCGTCGAGGTGCAGCAGGATGTCGTCGGTGAGCAGGCGATGGTGGCGGCACCAGCGCTTGAGCGCGACCCTGAGGTCGGGCGCCGTGATCGACGCGCGGCACAGCATGCCGTAGCTGCCCCACGGCAGACGGCGCGAAAACCACCCCAGCGCCTCGTCGTCCAGTTCCTGCATCGCGACCGCCGACATGATCTCCATCTGCCCGGCGGTGACGCGTGCGGCGGGGTTTTCGAGCGCAGCCGGTGGAATCTGTGCCTCGCGCAAGGCGTTGGCAGGATTGATTCCGTAACGGCGATAGGCCGCGACGATTGCGCGGATGAAAGCGACCGGCGTCGCCGCGGGGCCGCGCGTAGGGTCGCCGACCGAAGGGATCACCGTTGCCATTGGCGCATCATAAGTTGCTTGGCAGGATTTGCAACCATATTGGCGCCCGATGCGTCGCCTGCCGACCTACTCTTACGCGGTCACGACGTTTTGCCGACGCGCGTCTACGCTTTACCGGTACACGTCCCGGAAACCAACGATCAAAGGAACGAGGAGACCGACCATGAACATCCCCAGCCTGAACTTCCACCACGGCGAAACCATCGAGGCACTGCGCGACGCGGTGCGCCAGTTCGCCGAGACCGAAATTGCGTCGCGCGCCGCCGCGATCGACCGCGAGAACGAATTCCCCGCCGACCTGTGGAAGAAGTTCGGCGACATGGGGCTGCTGGGCATGACCGTCGAGGAGGAATACGGCGGCACGCAGATGGGCTACCTCGCGCACATCATCGCGATGGAAGAAATCTCGCGTGCGTCGGCGTCGGTCGGCCTCTCCTACGGCGCGCACTCCAACCTGTGTGTGAACCAGATCCGCCGCAACGGCAACGCCGCCCAGAAGGACAAGTACCTGCCGAAGCTGATCTCGGGCGACCACGTCGGCGCGCTGGCGATGAGCGAGCCGAACGCCGGCTCGGACGTCGTGTCGATGAAGCTGCGCGCCGACAAGAAAGGCGATCGCTACGTGCTCAACGGCTCGAAGATGTGGATCACCAACGGCGGTGACGCGGACACGCTGGTCGTGTACGCGAAGACCGACATCAACGCCGGTCCGAAGGGCATCACCGCCTTCATCGTCGAGAAGGGCATGAAGGGTTTCAGCCACGGCACCCACCTCGACAAGCTCGGCATGCGCGGCTCGAACACCTTCCCGCTGTTCTTCGACGACGTCGAAGTCCCGGAAGAGAACGTGCTGGGCGGCGTCGGCAACGGCGTCAAGGTGCTGATGAGCGGTCTCGACTACGAGCGCACCGTGCTTTGCGGCGGCCCGCTCGGCATCATGGCCGCGTGCATGGACGTCGTCGTGCCCTACCTGCACGAGCGCAAGCAGTTCGGCCAGTCGATCGGCGAATTCCAGCTGATGCAGGGCAAGATCGCCGACATGTACTCGGTGTGGAGCGCGACGCGCGCCTATGTGTATGCCGTCGGCCAGGCCTGCGACCGCGCCGACCACGCGCGCACGCTGCGCAAGGACGCGGCCGGCGCGATCCTGTATTCGGCCGAAAAGGCGACCTGGATGGCGGGCGAGGCTATCCAGACCCTGGGTGGCGTCGGCTACACCAACGAATACGCAACCGGCCGCCTGTGGCGCGACGCGAAACTCTACGAGATCGGCGCCGGCACGAGCGAGATCCGCCGCATGCTGATCGGTCGTGAGCTGTTTGCGGAGACCCTGTGATGAGCGTGATCAAGTCTTCCATCAACACGCGCAGCCCGGACTTCGCGGGCAACGCCGAGGCGATGCGCAAGCTCGTCGGCGACCTGCGCGACAAGGCGGCGGAAGTCGCGCTCGGCGGCGGCGAATCGGCGCGCGCGAAGCACACCGCGCGCGGCAAGCTGCTGCCGCGTGACCGGGTGAACCACCTGCTCGACCCGGGCACACCTTTCCTCGAGATCGGTCAGATGGCGGCCTACGGCATGTACGACGGCGATGCGCCCTCGGCGGGCGTGATCGCCGGCATCGGCCGCGTGAAGGGCGTCGAATGCATGATCGTCGCCAACGACGCGACGGTGAAGGGCGGCAGCTACTTCCCGATGACGGTGAAGAAGCACCTGCGCGCGCAGGAAATCGCGCAGATGAACAACCTGACCTGCGTCTATCTCGTCGACTCAGGCGGCGCGAACCTGCCGACGCAGGACGAAGTCTTCCCCGACCGCGATCACTTCGGCCGCATCTTCTTCAACCAGGCCAACATGAGCGCGCAGGGCATCCCGCAGATTGCGGTCGTGATGGGCTCCTGCACCGCCGGCGGTGCCTACGTGCCGGCGATGAGCGACGAGGCGGTGATCGTCAAGAACCAGGGCACGATCTTCCTCGGCGGTCCTCCGCTGGTGAAGGCCGCGACCGGTGAAGTCGTCAGCGCCGAAGACCTCGGCGGCGGCGACGTGCATACCCGCATCTCGGGCGTCGCGGACCACCTCGCGGAGAACGACGCGCACGCGCTCTACATCGCGCGCAGCATCGTGTCGAACCTCAATCGCCAGAAACCCGTGTCGCTGAAGGTCGGCGCCGGCGAGGAGCCGCTGTACGACCCCGAGGAGATCTACGGCATCATCCCCGCCGACCCGCGCAAACCCTACGACGTACGCGAAGTGATCGCCCGCGTCGTCGACGGCTCGCGTTTCGACGAGTTCAAGTCGCGCTACGGCACGACCCTCGTCACCGGCTTCGCGCAGCTCTATGGCTACCCGGTGGGCATCGTCGCGAACAACGGCATCCTGTTCGGCGAATCGGCGCAGAAGGGCGCGCACTTCGTCGAGCTGTGCGCGCAGCGCGGCATCCCGCTGCTCTTCCTGCAGAACATCACCGGCTTCATGGTCGGGCGCAAGTACGAGAACGGCGGCATCGCCAAGGACGGCGCGAAGATGGTGACGGCCGTCGCGACCGCGCAGGTGCCCAAGCTGACGATGATCATGGGGGGCTCCTTCGGCGCCGGCAACTACGGCATGTGCGGCCGCGCCTACTCGCCGCGTTTCCTGTGGATGTGGCCCAACGCGCGCGTTTCCGTGATGGGCGGCGAGCAGGCGGCGAGCGTGCTGTCGACCGTGCGCCGCGACGGCATCGAAGCCAAGGGCGGCACCTGGAGCAAGGAAGACGAGGAGGCGTTCAAGGCGCCGATCCGCGAACAATACGAAGTGCAGGGCCACCCCTACTACGCGACCGCGCGCCTGTGGGACGACGGCGTGATCGACCCGGCGCAGAGCCGCCGCGTGCTGGGCCTGTCGCTGTCCGCGACGCTCAACGCGCCGATCCCGCAGACGAAGTTCGGCGTGTTCCGGATGTAAGGGGGAGATGACAATGTTCGAAAAGATCCTGATCGCGAACCGCGGGGAAATCGCTTGTAGAGTGATCAAGACCGCGCGCCGCATGGGCATCAAGACCGTCGCCGTCTACTCCGAGGCCGACGCCAACGCCCGCCACGTGCGCCTCGCCGACGAGGCCGTGCTGATCGGCCCGGCCGCGGCGAAGGAAAGCTATCTCGTCATCGACCGTATCATCGCCGCTGCGAAGCGGACCGGCGCGCAGGCGATCCACCCCGGCTACGGCTTCCTGTCCGAGAACGAGGACTTCTGCGACGCCTGCGAGCGCGAAGGTATCGTCTTCATCGGGCCACCGGTGTCAGCGATCCATGCGATGGGCTCGAAGTCCGAAGCGAAGAAGTTGATGGAAGCGGCCCGCGTGCCGCTCACGCCCGGCTATCACGGCGACAACCAGGAGCCGGATTACCTGCACCAGCAGGCCGACCAGATCGGTTACCCGGTGCTGATCAAGGCCGCAGCGGGCGGCGGCGGCAAGGGCATGCGTCTGGTCGAGAAGTCGGACGACTTCATCGCCGCGCTCGCCTCGTGCAAGAGGGAAGCGGCATCGTCCTTCGGCGACGAGCACGTGCTGGTCGAGAAGTACATCACCCGCCCACGCCACATCGAGATCCAGGTCTTCGGCGACACGCACGGAAACTGCGTGTACCTCTTCGAGCGCGACTGTTCGGTGCAGCGCCGCCACCAGAAAGTGCTGGAAGAAGCGCCCGCGCCCGGCATGACGCCCGAGCGCCGCGCGGAGATGGGCAAGGCCGCGGTCGAGGCCGCGAAGGCCGTCGGTTACGTGGGTGCCGGCACCGTCGAGTTCATCGCCAACCAGGACGGCTCCTTCTACTTCATGGAGATGAACACGCGCCTGCAGGTCGAGCACCCGGTCACCGAGATGATCACCGGGCTGGACCTCGTCGAATGGCAATTGCGCGTCGCCTCGGGCGAGCCGCTGCCGCTCGCGCAGGAGCAGCTGCAGATCCGCGGCCATGCGCTCGAAGCGCGGATTTACGCCGAAGACCCCGCGAAGGGCTTCCTGCCCTCGACTGGTAAATTGCTGCACTTGGCACCCCCGGCCGAAGGCCTGCACGTCCGCGTCGACACCGGCGTCGAGGAGGGCGACGAGATCAGCCCCTTCTACGATCCGATGATCGCGAAGCTGATCGTGTGGGACGAGAACCGCGATCAGGCGCTCGCCCGCATGCTGCAGGCGCTGGCGGACTACCGCGTGGTGGGTGTCGCGAACAACATCGAGTTCCTGTCGCGCCTGACGAACTGCCCGGCCTTCGCCGGCGCGGACCTCGACACGGGCCTGATCGAGCGCGAAAAGGCCTATCTGTTCCCCGAAGGCGAGGAGCCAGCGGCCGAGGCCTGGTTCGTCGCGGCCCTCGGCGAGCTGCGTCGCGAAGCCGCATGCGCCGAGGACGAGGCGGAGGGCGGCTCCGATCCGAGCTCGCCGTGGCATGCCCGCGATGGCTGGCGCCTGAACGCCACCGCCAAGCGCGAACTGATCTTCCGCTTCGGCGAGATGCAGAAGAGCGTGCAGGTCGCCTACCGCGGCGGCAACCGCTACACGCTCGGCGTCGATGGCCGCAGCACCGAAGCGCGCGGCCGGCTCGACGACCGTGGCCACATGCGTGTCGAGTTCGACGGTACGCGCATGGACGCGACCCTGATCACCGCGGGCCGCATGCGCCACGTGTTCCTGCACGGCCGCAGCTGGCAGTTCGCCAACGTCGACCCGCTGCACTACACGGGCGAGGGCGGCGGTGCTGAAGGCGGATTGCTTGCGCCGATGCCGGGCAAGGTCATCGCGCTGCTCGCGGAAGCTGGTACCCAGGTCGAGAAGGGCGCGCCGCTGCTGATCCTCGAAGCGATGAAGATGGAGCACACCATCACCGCACCGGCGGCTGGTACGCTCAAGGCGTTCCGCTTCGCCGTCGGCGACCAGGTCGGCGACGGCGTGGAACTCGTCGAGTTCGAACCCGCGAAGGGCTGAACGACCCTTGTTTTCACACCGACCGGCGCCCCGTGCGCCGGTCGGTGTGCGCTTCCTCATGTCCCGCGTTCCCGGCCCGGCCGTGAAACGCACAAGAAGACATCGAATCGAATAAAGTGGAGAGAGACACCATGACGCAGTTGAGCTATGTCCACGGCGCGTCCGAAAAGCGCCTGATCGGCCAGACCATCGGCCGCTTTTTCGACGAGGCCTGCGCCCGCCACGCCGCGCGCGAAGCGCTCGTTGTGCGCCACCAGAACGTGCGCCTCACCTACGCCGCACTCAAGCAGCGCGTCGACGCGCTGGCGTGCAGCCTGATGCGCCTCGGCCTCAAGCGCGGCGAACGTGTCGGCATCTGGTCGCAGAACAACACCGAATGGGCGCTGACCCAGTTCGCGACCGCCAAGGCGGGCCTCGTGCTGGTGAATATCAACCCCGCCTACCGCCGCGCCGAGCTCGAATACGCGCTGAACAAGGTCGGCTGCCGTGCGCTGGTGATGTCGCCCGCGTTCAAGACCAGCAACTACCTCGAGATGCTCGGCGACCTCGCGCCCGAGCTCGCGCAGTCCGAAGCCGGCCAACTGAAATCGGCGAAGCTCCCGACGCTTGAAATCGTCATCCGCATGGGTGCCGACAAGACGCACGGCATGCTGAACTTCGACGACCTGCTGCATGCCCCCGCCGGCGACGAACTCGACGCCCTCGAAACCCTCGGCGACGCGCTGCAGTTCGACGACCCGATCAACATCCAGTTCACCTCCGGCACCACCGGCCAGCCCAAGGGCGCGACGCTGTCGCACCACAACATCCTCAACAACGGCTTCTTCGTCGGCGAAGCGATCCGCCTCGTCGAAGGCGACCGCCTGTGCATCCCGGTGCCGCTCTACCACTGCTTCGGCATGGTGATGGGCAACCTCGGCTGCCTCACGCACGGCGCGACGATGATCTACCCGGCCGAAGCCTTCGAGCCGCTCGCCGTGCTCGAAACCCTCGCCGAGGAACGCTGCACGGCGAGCTACGGCGTGCCGACGATGTTCATCGCGATGCTCGACCACCCGCGCTTTGCCGAATTCGACCTGTCGCGTCTGCGCACCGGCATCATGGCCGGCAGCCCGTGCCCGATCGAAGTGATGAAGCGCGTCATCGACAAGATGAACATGCGCGAAGTCACGATCGCCTACGGCATGACCGAGACCTCGCCGGTCAGCTTCCAGAGCGGCACCGACGACCCGCTCGACCGCCGCGTCTCCACCGTCGGTCGCGTTCAGCCGCACCTCGAAGTGAAGATCGTCGACAGCGAAGGCCGCATCGTCCCGCGCGGCACGCCGGGCGAATTGTGCACGCGTGGCTACTCGGTGATGCTCGGCTACTGGGAAGACGAAGCGAAGACGCGCGAAGCGATCGACGCCGGCGGCTGGATGCACACCGGCGACCTCGCGACGATCGACGACGAGGGCTTCTGCAACATCGTCGGCCGCATCAAGGACATGGTCATCCGCGGCGGCGAAAACCTCTACCCGCGCGAGATCGAGGAATTCCTCTACCGCCATCCGAAGATCCTCGACGTGCAGGTCGTCGGCGTGCCGGACCAGAAGTACGGCGAGGAACTGTGCGCCTGGGTCATCGTGCGCGAAGGCCAGACGCTCAGCGAGGACGAGGTGCGCGAGTTCTGCAAAGGCCAGATCGCGCACTACAAGGTGCCGCGCTACATCCGCTTCGTCGACACCTTCCCGATGACGGTCACGGGCAAGATCCAGAAGTTCCAGATCCGCGAGCAGATGAAGCGCGAACTGGGTCTGGCCGAAGCGAAGACGGCCTGAGCGAAGGGGAGGGGCTCATGATCACGCTGTACCATTGCGTCAGCGCGCGCTCGTTCCGGCCGCTATGGATGCTCGAAGAGCTCGGTCTGCCCTACGAGCTGAAGATGCTGCCGTTTCCGCCGCGGCGCGATGCCGAGTCCTACCTCGAGGTCAATCCGCTCGGCACGATCCCGGCGTTCTTCGACGGTGCGACGCGCATGACCGAGTCGGCGGCGATCTGCCACTACCTCGCCGCCCGGCACTCGCCTCGCGCGCTCAACGTCGAGACCGACGAGCCGGACTTCGGCCCCTACCTCAACTTCCTGCACTTCGGTGAGGCGACGCTGACCTTCCCTCAGACGCTGGTGCTGCGCTACAGCCGCTTCGAGGCCGAGGAACGGCGGCTGCCGCAAGCTGCCGAAGACTACACGCGCTGGTTCCTGTCGCGCCTGCGCACGCTCGAACCGCTGCTCGCGCAGCAGGATTTCCTGTGTGCGGGGCGCTTCACGGCCGCGGACATCTCGGTCGGTTACGCGCTGATGCTTGCCGACGACATCTGGCTCAAGGAGCGCTTCAAGCCGGCGGTGCTCGCCTATTGGCAACGCCTGCAGGCCCGCGAAGGCTATCAACGGGCGCTCGCCGCGCAACAGCGCGCCGCGGTCGAGCAGGGCGTACCGCCTCACTCGGTCGCGCAGGCGACCGGCCCGTTCTGAACGAGGAGACACACAAAAAATGACGAACAAGGAATTCGACGATCGCCCGTTGTGGGCCCCGCGCCCCGAACAGATCGCCGCAACCGGCATCGCCGCCTTCACTGAACGCGTCCGTATCGCCACCGGACTCGAGCTCGCGGACTACGATGCACTGCACGATTGGTCGGTGCGCCATGCGACCGATTTCTGGCGCGAAGTCTGGGACTTCGGTGGCGTGATCGGCGAGCGCGGCGCACGCGATCTCATCGACGGCGATCGCATGCCTGGCGCCGCCTGGTTCCCCGACGCGCGCCTGAACTTCGCCGAGAACCTGCTGCGCGACGGTTCCAACGAACAGGCGCTGGTGTTCCGGGGCGAGGACAAGGTCAAGCGTGCGATGACGCGCAGGGAACTGCGCGCCGAGGTCGCCCGCTTCGCCGCCGCCCTGCGCGCGGCCGGCGTCTGCGAGCACGACCGCGTCGCCGCCTGGATGCCCAACCTCCCCGAGACCCTCGTCGCGATGCTGGCGACGGCCAGCCTTGGCGCGACGTTCACGTCCGCCTCGCCGGACTTCGGCGTGCAGGGCGTGCTCGACCGCTTCGGCCAGACCGAGCCCAAGGTGCTGATCGCCTGCGACGGCTACTGGTACAACGGCAAGGCCATCGACATCCGCGGCAAGCTCGCCGAACTCGCGCCGCAGCTCCCGAGCGTCGAACGCTTCGTCGTCGTCCCCTATCTGGCGGGCGACGCCGCGCCTGATCTCGCGGGCATCCGCGACGCCGTCACGTACCGCGACTTCCTTGCCCCACACGCGGCCGAGACCGTGCCGCGCTACGAGCGCCTGCCGTTCAACCACCCGCTCTACGTGATGTATTCGTCGGGCACCACCGGCGTGCCCAAATGCATCGTGCACGGCGCCGGCGGCACGCTGCTGCAGCACCTCAAGGAACACAAGCTGCACGCCGATGTCCGCGAAGGCGACCGCCTGTTCTACTTCACGACCTGCGGCTGGATGATGTGGAACTGGCTCGTCTCCGGCCTCGCCGCCGGCGCCACGCTGATGCTCTACGACGGCAACCCCTTCGTGAGCGACGGCAAGGTGCTGTGGGACTACGCCGAGAAGGAACGCATCACGCATTTCGGTACGTCAGCGAAGTACATCGAGACGCTCGGCAAGAGCGAGCTCCGGCCGGCGCAGTCCTATGACCTCTCCGCGCTACGCGCCGTGCTCTCCACCGGCAGCCCGCTCGCGCCGCAGGGCTTCGATTTCGTCTACGAGGCGATCAAGGCAGACGTGCAGCTCGCGTCGATCTCGGGCGGCACCGACATCGTCTCCTGCTTCGTCCTCGGCAGTCCGACCTTGCCGGTGTGGCGGGGCGAAATCCAGTGCCGTGGCCTCGGCATGGCGGTCGAGGTGTGGGACGACGAAGGCCGCCCGGTCACCGGCGAGAAGGGCGAGTTGGTCTGCACAAAACCCTTCCCCTGCATGCCGATCGGCTTCTGGAACGATCCCGACGGTGCCAAGTACCACGCGGCCTACTTCGAACGCTTCCCCAATGTGTGGTGCCACGGCGACTTCTGCGAGATCACCGAACACGGTGGCCTGATCATCCATGGAAGGTCGGATGCGACGCTCAACCCCGGCGGCGTGCGCATCGGCACCGCCGAGATCTACCGCCAGGTGGAGAAACTGCCGGAAGTCGTCGAGTCCATCGTGATCGGCCAGGACTGGCCGCCGCAGGACCCCACCGACGTGCGCGTCGTGCTGTTCGTGCGTCTGCGCGAAGGTCTCGTGCTCGACGACGCGCTCGTCGCGCGCATCAAGCAGGCCATCCGCGACAACGCCACGCCGCGCCACGTGCCCGCGAGGATCGTGCAGGTCGGCGACATCCCGCGCACCAAGAGCGGCAAGCTCGTCGAACTCGCGGTGCGCAATGTCGTGCATCACCGGCCGGTGAAGAACATCGAGGCGCTGGCGAACCCCGAGGCGCTGGCGCTGTTCGACAACCGCCCGGAACTCGCCTCGTGACCTCGTCGTGGGGCGGGATCTCATCCCGCCCCACGACGGCATCGCATCACCGCTGGCGCCAGGCCGGCTCGCCCATCACCCAGGTCTCGGCGACGGCACGATCGTCGCCCAGCATCATCAGCACGAACATCCGTTCCGCGAGCGTCCCGCACGCGGCGCTGCGCCGTTCGAGCAGGGGCGTCGCCGTCGGGTCGAGGACGACGAAATCCGCCTCCCGACCGGGCGCAAAGCTGCCGATCCGGTCGTCGAGATACAGGCTGCGCGCCCCGCCCAAGGTCGCTAGATAGAAGGCCCGCTCGGCCGACAACGATTGGCCGTTGAGCTGCAGCACCTTGTAGGCCTCGGCCAGCGTTCGCAGCATCGAAAAGCTCGTCCCCGCCCCCACGTCCGTGCCGATGCCGACACGCACCCCGGCCGCATCGGCCTGCGCAAGGTCGAACAGCCCCGAGCCGAGGAACAGGTTCGACGTCGGGCAGAAGCTCATCGCCGCCCCGGCAGCCGCCATGCGCTGGCGGTCGGTGTCGTCGAGCCACACGCAGTGCGCGAACACGCTGCGCGGACCGAGCTGCCCGTAGCGCTCATATACGTCCAGATAGCTGCGCGCCTCGGGATACAGCTCGCGAATCCACGCGACCTCGGCGCGGTTCTCCGCGAGGTGCGACTGCAGGTAGATCCCGGCGTGATTGGCGAACAACTGCCCCGCGAGTTGCATCTGCTGCGGTGTCGACGTTGCCGCGAAGCGCGGCGTCACGGCGTACAGCAGGCGGCCGCGCCCGTGCCAGCGCTCGATCAGCGCTACCGATTCGGCGTGGCCGCCTTCGCAGGTCTCGCACAGGAAGTCCGGGCAGTTGCGGTCCATCAGCACCTTGCCGGAGATGACGCGCATGCGCCGCCGCAATGCCGCCTCGAACAGCGCCTCGACCGACGCGCGGTGCACGGTCGGATACACCGCGGCCGTGGTCGTCCCGTTCCGCAGCAGCTCGTCGCAGAAGAATTCCGCGACTTCCGTCGCATGGGCGGGATCGGCGAAGCGCCGCTCGACCGGCCAGGTATAGCGGTCGAGCCATTCGAGCAGCTGTCCGCCCGGGCTCGCGATGATGTCCGTCTGCGCGCAATGGATGTGCGTATCGACGAAGCCCGGCAGGATCAGCCGGCCGCGGCGGTCGTCGATGCGTGCGTCGGCGGGCAGCTTCGCGCGCAGCGCCGCGGCGGGGCCGGCCTCTGCGACCAACCCGTCGCGCACGATCAGCAATCCGTCGGGGAAGTGTTCCACCGCATCGGCGCCGCGGTCGGCCGGGTCGCCGAGAAAGTGCAGAAGCTCGCCGCGGATCGCACGCATCGCGTCGCCCTCAGGGAATCGTCACGGTCGGCGGCGCCGCGATGCTCGCGTTGTGGGTGCCGAAGCTGCCGCGGCGCCGGTCCTCGAAATAGTGGCGCAGCGTCAGCGAGATCGTGCGGAACGCGATATCGTCCCAGGGGATGTCCCGCTCCTCGAACAGCGCCACTTCCAGCGACTCCTCGCCGGGGCCGAAATCCAGATCCAGCAGGCGCGCGCGGTACACGATATGCACCTGGTTGATGTGCGGCACGCTGATCAGCGTGAAGAGCGCGCCCACCTCGATGCGTGCGCACGCCTCTTCCAGCGTCTCGCGCGCGGCGGCCTCGGCCGTGCTCTCGGCGTTCTCCATGAAGCCTGCCGGCAGCGTCCAGTACCCGTGGCGCGGTTCGATCGCGCGGCGGCACAGCAGGATGCGGTCGCCCCATTCGGGAATCGCGCCGACGACGATCTTCGGGTTCTGGTAATGGATCGTCCCGCAACTCACGCACACGTGGCGCGGCAGGGTGTCACCGGGCGGTATGCGCAGCGTGACGTTCGCGCCGCAGTCTGAGCAGTATTTCATCATGTTCGCCGACCTGTTCGTAAGGTCAGATTTTATCCCGTAACACCCCGTCGCGATGCGTTCGCGGTTCGTGGCCCGTGACAGCGTGCCGTCCCGCGGGGTACAGTTCGCCCGAACCGAAACGCCGTTTTGGCCGCCGCATCGCGGCCTGTTCCCCAGACTCCCCAGATACTGCGCCGATGTCTCCGCCGCTGGATTCGACCCGCTTCGAGCAGCTTCGCGCCTCGGGCGACCTCCCCTCCCCGAAGGGGGTTGCGCTTGCGGTGATCCGGCTCACGCGCCAGCAGGACGTCACCATTGCCGAACTGGCGCGGGTGATCAGTGCCGACCCGGCATTCGTCGGGCGCGTCATCAAGGCCGCGAACGGTCTGGTCGCATTCGAGCGCCGACCGGTCGCCTCGGTGCACGAGGCGCTCATGGTGCTGGGACTGCCCGCCGTGCGGACCATGGTGCTGGGCTTCTCGCTGCTCTCGCATTACCGGCGCGGGGCCTGTCGTGCTTTCGACTACAACCGGTTCTGGAGTTCCTCGCTCGTGCGTGCGCTGGCGGCCCAGATCCTGGCGGAGCGCACCCGCGCCGCGGCCGCGGACGAGCTCTTCGCCGTGGGGCTGCTCTCCCATGTCGGCGAGCTCGCCCTCGCGACGCTGTACCCCGCCGAATACGACCGCGTGCTCGAATCCGCGCGCCAGCCCGACGCCGCACCGCTGCTCGACCTGGAAGATGCACAGTTCGCGATGAATCACCGCGAGCTGACCATCGCGATGCTCGAAGACTGGAGACTGCCCAAAGTCTTTCTCGATGTGGTCGCCCAGGTCGATGCGCCCGC
The DNA here is from genome assembly GCF_003628555.1 of Azoarcus sp. DN11. Taxonomy (NCBI): domain Bacteria; kingdom Pseudomonadati; phylum Pseudomonadota; class Betaproteobacteria; order Rhodocyclales; family Zoogloeaceae; genus Azoarcus; species Azoarcus sp. DN11. Next base: position 1,263,687 of record NZ_CP021731.1, read on the forward strand.
CGATGCGCCCGTGCCGGAAGGGGCGCGGGCGAGCCGGCTGCTCCAGACGCTCGCTGCGGCGAGCCGCGTTGCCGAGATCTGCGTCGCCGAAGAATCCGCCCGCGCCCCGCTCGCTGCGGTGCTCTTCGCCGAAAGCGCAGCGCTGGGAGTCGAACGCGAATGCCTCGTTGCGGACTGCCAGCGCGTCGCCGGCCTGTGGGGGGAATGGGGCGGCATGTTGCAGCTCGAACAACCCGCTCCGCCGAATTTCGCCGATCTTGCCGGCGCCGGGGCCATCACTGGTGTGGCCGGAAATCCCGGTCCTGCGGTGCAAGCCGGGAGCAAGGGGCGAGTCCCCGCGACGCTGCCGGCGCACACGGAGCCGGACGACCCGGGGCGCGACGAGGCGCCGGCGCACACGCCGCGCGCCCTGATCGTCGACGACGAGCCGCGCACGCGTGGCAGCCTGCGTACCGTGCTCGAGCAGGCGCATTATGAAGTTCATGAAGCCGGCAACGGCCGCGAAGGCATGGAGCGCGCCCTCGAACTGCAGCCGCAGATCATGCTCCTCGACTGGAACATGCCCGAGCTCGGCGGCCCGGACCTCGTGCGCGCGCTCCGCCAGACGCGCATCGGCCAGACGATCTACATGATCCTGCTGACGCACAGCTACGACGACGAGCATCTCGTCGAGGCGTTCGAGGCCGGTGCCGACGACTTCATCGCCAAGCCCTTGCGCCCCCGCGTCCTGGCCGCCCGCTTGCGCGCCGGCCAGCGCGTGGTGCGCCTGCAGCAGGAAGTCGAGCGCGAGCACGACGAGATCCGGCATTTCGCTGCGCAGCTGGCGGTGACCAACCGGCGCCTGCATGAAGCCGCGCTGACCGACGCGCTGACGGGCTTTCCCAACCGCCGCTACGCCATCGACCGCATCCAGCAGGAGTGGTCCGCGGCGCAGCGTTGGGGGCGGCCCGTGTCGTGCATGATCATCGACCTCGACAACTTCAAGCAGATCAACGACACCCGCGGCCACGACGTCGGCGACGAAGTCCTGCGCGCCGCCGCCGATGCGCTGCGCAATGCGTTGCGTGGCCAGGACGTGATCTGCCGCACCGGGGGCGATGAATTCCTCGCGATCTGCCCGGAAACCGACCTCCCGCGCGCGCTCATGTGCGCCGAGCGCCTGCGCAGCGCGCTCGACGCCCTTGCGCTGCAGGTGGACGGTGCGAAGGTGGTGATCAGCGCGAGCATCGGTGTCGCGATGCGCGAGAGCTGGATGCCGGATGTCGACGCGCTCATCAAGCAGGCCGATCTGGGGGCCTATCTAGCCAAGCAGAAAGGCCGCAACTGCGTCGCGACCGTGCAGCAGACCGGCGAGCCCGGCAGTGGGGCGGCGGCCGCGGAGTGAGCCTGCGCCCCTTGGGGCGACTTGCGCGGCGTGACGCGCGATTCCTGTTCTTCCCCTTTGAATACAAGACCTTGGTGATATTGCGGTTATTACGTGTGGCGTAACCGCAACAGGGAATTCATGGTATGCGCTTGCAATTGCTCACAATTCACTTTAACTTTGAGGTGCTTGCCCCTGATAGGGAGCGGAAATGAAACGTCCTGATTTTCAGGCGGAAATCAAGGAACTGAATCTCGCGTACCTGATGCTCGCCCAGCAGATGCTGCGCAGCGATCGGGAGACCGCGATGTTCCGCCTCGGCATCGACATGGACGTGGCAGATCTCATCGAGGGGCTCTCCAGCGCGAAGCTGGTGAAGATGGCCAGCAGCCAGATGCTGCTGTTCCGGTTCGACGATGCCCTGCTTGCCGGTCTGCTGGCGGGCAAGGGACGGGATGAGACGAGTTCCAGCCTGCACGCGGCGATTCTCGCAGCGGGCAAGCCGGTGAAGCGGTTGGCGGGATAGCGCCCACAAAGCGCTGGGCGGCCGCAGGGGCGAACGGGCGGAGGGGATACCGCCCACCCTGCCGCGCCGCGGCGAAGCGCCCCGGGGTCGGGGCGTCAAGGAGAGCAACATGAAGAACAAGAGCATTATCGAGGAAGCCGAAGACATCCAGCGTGCTGCCGAAATGGTGCGCCTCGGCGCGCGCATGCAAATGCTGGAAGCCGAAACCAAGCTCAGCCGCGAGCGCCTGCTCAAGATCTACAAGGAAATCCGCGGCATGTCCCCCCCGAAGGGCATGCTGCCGTTCTCGACCGACTGGTTCATGACCTGGCAGCCGAACGTGCATGCCTCGCTGTTCATGAACTTCTTCAATTTCTTCCAGCAGCACGCCGGTCTCAAGGGGCTGGATGCGATCCTGAAGGCCTACCATCTCTACCTCGACCACATCGAAGCCGAAGTGATCGAGCCGGCGCTGAGCCTGACGCGCGCGTGGACCCTGGTGCGCTTCTTCGACGCCGACCTGCTGCACATGGCCGCCTGCACCACCTGCGGCGGCCACTTCGTCGCGCACGCCTACGATCCGACACACGAGTTCGTGTGCGGCCTGTGCAACATGCCGTCGCGCGCCGGCAAGACCCGGCGTGTCACCGAGGCCGCGCGTGCGACCGGCACGAAACGCGCTGCGACCGCGAAGCGCGGCAAGGCCAAGGCGCTCGCCACCGTCGCCTGATCCGCTTCGCGCGCCGTCGCAAGGCCGCCGCAGATGCCGGCGGCCTTTTCATTTCCGCGTTCAAGTTTCGCTTCCGAGTGACGTTAAAATTGCGGTAAATCCCGCGCGCGGCCATGCCGCCGTGCATCCCGAATCGACGGGGGCTTCCCGGTGTTCCTGATTATTGGTTATCTGATCGTCCTTGCCGCGTCCGTCGGCACATACGCCGTCCACGGCAGCCTGATGGCGCTATGGATGCCGATGGAGTATCTCGCCATCCTCGGGCTGATGATCGGCGGCTTTCTCGGCAGCAACGGATCGAAGGCGCTCAAGGCGGTGCTGGGCGGGATTCCCGGTGTGTTCAAGGGCTCGCCCTACACCAAGGCTCTCTACCTCGATCTCCTCGGACTGCTCTACGAGGTGCTGGCCAAGGTGCGCAAGGAAGGGCTGATGTCGATCGAGAACGACGTCGACAATCCCGACTCCAGCCCGATCTTCGGCAAGTACCCGACCATCATGGCGCACCATCATGCGATGGAGTTCCTCACCGATTACCTGCGCATGATGGTCGGCGGCAACCTCAACGCCTTCGAGATCGAAGGGCTGATGGACAAGGAGATCGACACGCACCACCAGGAAGCCCACATCGCGCCGCACGTCATGGCCAAGCTCGGTGACGCGCTGCCGGCTTTCGGTATCGTCGTCGCGGTGATGGGCGTCGTGAACGTGATGGGCTCGGTCGGCCAGCCGCCGGCGGTGCTCGGCAAGATGATCGGCGGCGCGCTGGTCGGCACCTTCCTCGGTATCCTGTTGTCCTACGGTTTCGTGCAGCCGATCGCGAGCCAGCTCGAGCAGCGCGTCGAGGAAAGCGGCAAGATGTTCGAGTGCATCAAGCTGGTCCTGCTCGCCAGCATGAACGGCTATGCTCCCCAGGTTGCCGTCGAGTTCGGACGCAAGGCGCTGTACTCGGGCGAGCGCCCGACCTTCGCCGAGCTCGAGCAGGACATCAAGAGCCGCAAGGGTTGAGGCCGCGATGAATTGCGCCGCCACACAAGCGCCTGGTGCTGACCGGAAGGGGAGGGCGAGGCGTCCATGAGCGACGACAGCCAGCAGCCGATCGTCGTCAAGCGCATCAACAAGGTCGCCGCCGCAGCACACGGCGGTGCCTGGAAGATCGCCTATGCGGATTTCGTCACCGCGATGATGGCGTTCTTCCTCTTGATGTGGCTGCTGGGCTCCACGGCCCAGGGCGATCTCGAAGGGATCGCCAACTATTTCCAGAATCCGCTCAAGGTGTCGATGCAAGGCGGGTCGGGTTCCGGCGACAGCTCGAGCGTCATCCAGGGCGGCGGCGAGGATCTCACCCGTTCGCTCGGCCAGCGCAAGCGCGGCGAGGTCGAAGGACGCCGCTCGATCAACCTCGACGCGGCGAAGGGGCGGGAAGTGTATCGCGTCGAAGGCAAGGACGAAGGCGTCGAGGCGACGCGCGAGCGTGCGCGCCTCGAGGACCTGAAGGGGCGCATCGAGGCGCTCGTCGAGGCCGATCCCAAGCTGCGGCCCTTCCGCAGCCAGATCCTGCTCGACATCACCTCGGAAGGCCTGCGCATCCAGATCGTGGATGCGCAGAACCGCCCGATGTTCAACATCGCGAGCGACGAACTGCTGCCGCACACGCGCGAGTTGTTGCGCGCGATCGGGCGTGCGCTCAACGACGTCTCCAACCGGCTGAGCCTGTCCGGCCACACCGATGCGGCGCAATATGCCGGTGGCGAACGCGGTTTCTCGAACTGGGAGCTGTCGAGCAACCGCGCCAACGCCTCGCGCCGCGAACTCGTCGCCGGCGGGCTGGAGGCGGGCAAGGTGATCCGTGTCGTGGGACTCGCGGACATGGTGCCGCTGCGCAAGGACGACCTGTTCCATCCGATGAACCGGCGCATCAGCATCATCGTGATGAACAAGAAGACCGAAGAGGCCGTGCGCAACCAGGCGGGTGCGCTGGATATCGGCTCGGGCGCGCCGCTCGACGGCGACGGGCTGCGCGAAAGCATCGAAAACAAGACCCCGGCGCCGGCTGTGCCGGGCGCGGTGCGCCGCCCGCCGCCTGCGCCGGCTCGAAATCCGTCCTGATGCGATGCGCCGGGCAAGGATGCGCCGCGTGGAAACGGCCGTCGAGGTGGCTTGAAGATGCCCTTCGATGATCCCCCTTCGCGCAAGCCCGCGGCGAGCCTCGCGGCGATGGCCGCCGCCGCGGCCGCGTCGGCCCTGTCGATGGCCGGCGGGCGCGAATTCGAGCTCACGCCGGCCGACTTCGAACGCATCCGCAAGCTGATCTACGACCACGCGGGAATCGTCCTGTCGCCGGCCAAGCAGGACATGGTGTACAGCAGGCTCGCCCGGCGCCTGCGCGCGTGCGGCGACCGCAGCTTCGCGCAGTACCTCGGCCGTCTCGAGCGCGATCGCGGCGAATGGGAGGCCTTCGTCAATTCGCTGACGACCAACCTCACCTCGTTCTTCCGCGAGGCGCATCATTTCGACATCCTGTCCGAACGCCTGCGCCGCATCGCCGAACGACGCACGCTACGCATCTGGTGCAATGCCGCTTCCACGGGCGAGGAGCCGTATTCACTGGCGATCACGGTCTGCGAGGCTTTCAATACGCTCACCCCCCCCGTCCAGATCTTCGCCAGCGACATCGACACCAGCGTCCTCGCGCACGCCGAGCGCGGCGTCTATCGGGACGACCGGGTCGCGCGCGTGTCGCCGGACCTGCAGCGGCGCTATTTCGAACGCGGGGCCGGACTGGCACCGGACGAGGTGCGCGTGCGGCCGGAGCTCAAGCGCCTGCTGACCTTCCGGCGCATCAACCTGCTCGACCCGATGTGGCCGGTGCAGGGGCCGCTGGATGCGATCTTCTGTCGCAACGTCATGATCTATTTCGACAAGACGACGCAATACGGCATCCTCCGGCGCTTCGCCCCCCTGCTGCGCAAGGACGGCGCCCTGTTCGCCGGCCACTCGGAGAGCTTCATGCATGCGGGCGACCTGTTCCGCTCGCTGGGGCGGACGGTGTATCAGCGCGTCGATGCAGACAGCCGCTAGACCGTACCCGGCCGGCGGCCGCGTCATCTTCATCGGCGCCTCCACCGGCGGAACCGACGCGATCAAGCAGGTGCTGCTGGGCATGCCGGAGAACGCGCCGCCGATCCTGATCGTCCAGCACATGCCGGAGATGTTCACCGGCGCGTTCGCACGCCGCCTCGACGGACTCTGCGCGCTGCGGGTGAAGGAGGCGGAGCATGGCGAGGCGGTGGTGCCCGGCACGGCCTATATCGCGCCGGGTCATTCGCATCTGCTGATCCGGCGTGCCGCCGCGGGCGGTTACACCTGCGCGCTGTCGCGCGAGGAGCCGGTCAATCGCCACCGCCCCTCGGTGGATGTCCTCTTCGCGTCGGCCGCGGAGCTGGCGGGGCCGGCCGCGGTCGGCGTCCTGCTCACCGGCATGGGCAAGGATGGCGCGCGGGGCTTGCTCGGGATGCGCCAAGCCGGGGCGTGGACCATCGCCCAGGATGCGCGCTCGTGCGTCGTGTACGGGATGCCGCGCGAGGCGGCCGTCATCGGTGCGGCGTGCGAGGTCGTGCCGCTCGATGGTATTGCGCAGCAGGTGCTGCGTCAGGTCGTGTCCGGGGGCGGGCGTGGTTCACCCGGTTCGCCGTCATAGTGCGAAAATCCGGTTCCCGTGCGACGCCGGGCAAATTCTCCTGCGCGGCGCCTCAAGTATTTCAGGGCACTGACGTTATCTTGAGTGAAATCACGGCGCGGGGATGCCGCGTCGGTCATATTGCCGCGAATCGCGGAGAGTGAAATGTCCGAACTGTTCAAGAATATCGAGGCCCGCTCGCGGCTGGCCGGCACGAACAAGCTGGAGATCCTGCTGTTCACGCTCGGCGTCGATCAGCGCACCGGCCGCCGGGAGACCTTCGGCATCAACGTGTTCAAGGTGCGCGAGGTGATGCGCACGCCGGAGATCACCGCGGCGCCGGAAATGCCGTCGTCGGTGCAAGGCATGGTCAGCCTGCGCGGCGTGCTGGTGCCGGTCGTGGATCTCGGCCGCTATGTCGGCGTCGGGGGCGACGCCAGGCGCGACATCATGATCGTGACCGAGTACAACGGCCACACGCAGGGCTTCCTGGTCGAGGCCGTCGATACCATCCTGCGCCTCGACTGGTCGCAGATGCGCGTGCCGCCCGAGATGCTCACGGCCAACATGGGCGGGCTCGTCACCGCGGTCACCGAGCTGAAGGACAACAAGCTTGTGATGATGCTCGACGTCGAGAAGGTGCTGGCGGAGACGACCAGCCAGGATGACCAGTATCTCTTCAAGGGCATCGAGCCGATCGAGGACAGCAAGCACACGGTGTATTTCGCCGACGACTCCTCGGTCGCGCGCCGCCAGATCGAACGCACGCTGGAGGTGCTCGGCGTGCCCTTCGTCGGTGCGGTCAACGGCCGCATGGCGTGGGACGAACTGCAGAAGGCGGCGCGCTTTGCCGAAGCCACCGGGCGCAAGACCAGTGACGTGGTGAGTCTCGTGCTCACCGACGTCGAGATGCCGGAGATGGACGGCTACATGCTGACCAAGTCGATCAAGTCCGACCCGCGTTTCGCGGGCATCCCGGTGATCATGCATTCGTCGCTGTCCGGCATGTCCAACCAGCAGCTCGGCGCCTCGGTCGGCGTCGACGAGTACGTCCCCAAGTTCGAACCTCAGCGTCTCGCCGAGACGCTGCGTCGCCTGCTCCATCGGGTAGAGCAGCAGATCCGCGCGTCCTGAGGAATTCCAGTCATGTCCAGCTACCAGCCCGAAGAGAACGGCTTGCTCAACGTCGTCGATGGCCGCACCAGCCTCGCCGGTTCGAACCGCATGGAGATCCTGCTGTTCTCCCTCGGCACCACGGAGACCTTCGGCATCAACGTGTTCAAGGTCCGCGAGGTGTCGGCCGCCCCGTTCATCACGCGCGCGCCCAACATGCCGGCGGGCGTGGAGGGGCTGATCTCGCTGCGCGGCAATGTCATCCCGGTGCTGTCGCTGGCGAAGATCCTCGGGCTCGCGCAACCGGGCGAGCCGCTCGGCGCGTCGATGATGGTCACCGAATACAGCAAGCGCACGCTGGGATTCCTCGTGTCCGGCGTCGATCGCATCATCCGCGTCGAGTGGGACAAGGTGCGTGCGCCGGACAACGTGGCGAGCTCGGTGCACAACTACATCACCGCGATCACCGAGCTGCCCGACGGCAAGCTCGTTTCCATCGTGGACGTCGAGACGGTGCTCGCGACCACCTTCGGCGACGCGGTGGTCGGCAACATCACGCCGATCCCGGACGGCCAGAACTACGAGGTCTTCTATGTCGACGACTCGGGCGTCGCACGGCGCAAGATCGCCGAGGTGCTCGACAAGCTCGGGGTCAAGCACAAGCACGCCGTCAATGGCCTGGAGGCCTGGACGCGCCTGCAGGGCATGGCCAGCCACGCGCAGCAGACGGGCCGCCTGCTGAGCGACGAACTCGATCTGATCCTCGTCGATGCGGAGATGCCGGAGATGGACGGCTACGTGCTGACGCGCAACATCAAGGCCGATAGCCGCTTCGACGGCATCCCGGTGGTGATGCATTCCTCGCTGTCGTCCGAGGCGAACCGGGCGATGGGAAAGCGGGTCGGCGTAGATGCGTACGTGGCAAAATTCGACGCCGACGCGCTCGCAGACACCCTGCGGCCGCTGCTGACCCGGGGTCACCAAGGCTGACCCGGGCCGCAAGATTACGGAGATACAAGAATGTCCGACCCCAAGATGAAGTTTCTCGTCGTCGACGATTTCTCGACCATGCGCCGCATCGTGCGCAACCTGCTCAAGGAGCTGGGTTTCACGAACGTCGACGAGGCCGAGGATGGCGCCGTCGCTCTGCAGAAGCTCAACAGCGCGCCGTTCGACTTCGTCGTGACGGACTGGAACATGCCCAACATGGATGGGCTGACGCTGCTGCAGACGATCCGCCAGACCCCGCACCTGCGGCACCTGCCGGTGCTGATGGTGACGGCCGAGGCGAAGAAGGAAAACATCATCGCTGCGGCGCAGGCCGGGGCCAGCGGCTACATCGTCAAGCCATTCACCGCGGCGACGATGTCGGAAAAGCTGGAAAAGATCTTCGAGAAAATGGGCAAGAAGGCCACCGCCTGACGGGCGGGACGAGATACGATCAGGGAGTCCGATAATGGCGAAGAAGCTGAAACAGGACGAGCTCGGCGATTCGGACGAGCTTCAGGCCTTGTTCGACAGCATCGCGAACAGTCAGGCGCAGCCGGCGCCTGCCGCGGCGCCCGCCCGCGCGGCTGCGCCGGCGCGCGATTCCGGCGGCGACGATGACGAACTGCAGGCCTTGTTCGATTCCGTCGCGGCCGAGTTCGATGCGGGTTTCGCCGCGGCCGGCGCGGCAGAGACGCCGGTAGCCGGCGCGGAGGGGGGCGCGCAGCCCGAGCGCAGTTGCGACGCGGTGTTCACGCGGATCGGGCAGATGACACGACAAGTCCATGACACGCTGCGCGAGCTCGGTTCCGGCGACGGCCTGCAGGATGCGGTGCAGGCCATCCCGGACGCCCGCCAGCGGCTCACCTACATCGCACAGATGACCGAGCAGGCGGCGAGCCGCGTGCTCAACGCCACCGACATCGCCCAGCCGATCCAGGGGCGGCTCCAGTCGGGCGCCACCGGCCTGCAGGCGCGCTGGGACAAGCTGTTCGCCAACCAGCTCTCCGTCGAGGAGTTCAAGGTCCTGTCGGGCGACACGCGTGCCTTCCTGGGTGAAGTTTCCGAGGGCAGCCGGGCGACGAATGCGCAGCTGATGGAAATCATGATGGCGCAGGACTTTCAGGACCTCACCGGGCAGGTGATCAAGAAGGTCGTCGAGCTCGCGCAGAAACTGGAGACCGAACTGCTGCAGGTGCTGCTGGAGGTGACGCCGGCGGACAAGCGCGGCGAGCGGCACAGCGGCCTGCTGAACGGCCCGGTGGTCAGCGCCGAAGGGCGCGACGACGTGGTCACGACGCAGGAGCAGGTCGACGACCTGCTCGACAGCCTCGGCTTCTGAGCGGCCAGGGTCCGGCCCCCGAGGCCGGGCCGTGCGGATGAGAAGGCAGCGCGGATGCAGGGCATCGCCTGCCGGTAACGACAAAGCGAGAACGTGATGAGTGACTTCGCCGGAATGGAAGATCTCCTTCAGGATTTCCTGATCGAGGCGGGAGACCTGCTCTCCGGGGTCGACAACAAGCTGGTGGATCTGGAGCGCGCGCCCGACGATCGCAGCCTCCTCAATGAAATCTTTCGCGGCTTCCACACGATCAAGGGCGGCGCCGGTTTCCTCAACGCGACCGAGCTGGTCACGCTGTGCCACCTGACCGAGAACCTGTTCGACAACCTGCGCAACGGCGAGATCGCGGTCACGCCGGAGATCATGGATGTGATCCTCGAGGCGACCGGGACGGTGCGCGACATGTTCGCGAGCCTGGAGCAGGGCATGCAGCCGGGGGCGGCCGACGCCAGCCTGATCGTGCGCCTCAGGCAGGCCATTGCCGGTGAGCTGATCGGTGGCAGCGGGGCTGCATCCGAGCCGCCGGCGGTGGCAGCGCCGGCTGGCGCGGCGTCGCGCGGGCAGGCCGGCGGCGCCCCCGATTGGGAACTGCTGCACGGCATCGTGACGGGGGTCGCGCGCGTGATCCCGCCCGTGCGCGAAGCGCCCTCGATGGCCGCCGTCGTGCCCGCCGCCGCGCCGGCGCGGCCGGCCGAGGAGGTCATCCGGAATGCGGTGGGGCGGCGTGCGACCGACAAACCCGGTTCGCAAGTCAGCACCGGACGGCGCGAAGGCGAAAAGCAGCGCGACAACTCGATCCGGGTCGACACGACGCGCCTCGACCAGGTGCTCAACCTGTCGGGCGAGATCGGCCTCACCAAGAACCGCCTGAACGCGCTGCGCAGCGACATCCTGAGCGGACGCAACGACACCGAGACGCTGCACTCGCTGGATCTCGCCGTCAGCCAGCTCGACCTGCTCGTGTCCGACCTGCAGAACGCGGTCATGAAGACGCGCATGCAGCCGATCGGCCGGCTGTTCCAGAAGTATCCGCGCATCGCCCGCGACCTCGCGCGCAACCTGGGCAAGGACGTCGAGCTGGTGCTCGCGGGCGAGGAAACCGAGATCGACAAGACGATGATCGAGGATCTCGCCGATCCGATCATCCACCTGATCCGCAACGCGGTCGATCACGGCGTCGAGGATGCGGCAGAGCGGATCGCCAACGGCAAGCCGGAAAAATCCATCGTGCGCCTCGAGGCGCGCCAGGAAGGCGACCACATCGTGATCCTCGTCGCCGACGACGGACGCGGCATGAATGCCGAGCGCCTGCGCGCGAAGGCGGTCGAGAAGGGGCTCATCACCGACGAAGAGTCCAACGCGATGGACGAGCGCCAGAGCTTCAACCTGGTGTTCCTGCCGGGCTTCTCGATGGCGGCGCAGGTGTCGGACGTGTCGGGCCGCGGCGTCGGCATGGACGTCGTGCGCACCAACATCCAGAAGCTCAACGGCAACATCGAGATCCAGTCGCAGCTCGGCAAGGGCACGACCTTCGTGATCAGCCTGCCGCTGACGCTGGCGATCCTGCCGGTGCTGCTGGTGCGCCTGGGTGATCAGCCGTTCGCGGTGCCGCTGTCGATGGTGCGCGAGATCCTGCCGATCGAGGCGAAGGAGGTGCAGGAGGTCGGCGGGCGCGCGACGATGGTCGTGCGCGGCGAGGTGCTGCCGATCCTGCCGCTGGCGGGGCTGCTGGGCTGGCCGCTGGAGCGCGCGCCGTGCTACGGCGTGCTGATGCAGACCGCGGAGATGTCCTTCATCCTCGGCATCGATACGTTCGCGGGCCGCGAGGACGCGGTGATCAAGTCGCTCGACGACTTCCGTCCGAAGGGCGTGGCCGGAGTGACGACCCTGTCGAACGGCCAGATCGTGCTGATCCTCGACATGAAGGAGCTGCTCGGCAGCGCCGGCGACCAGCGCTGGCTGAGCCGCATGACGATGATGGCGAAGCAGGTCGCGACCGCCTGAGCGCGGGCCGGTCCGGCAAACGAAAAGCCCGGCGGGAGGGGAAGCCTCCGCCGGGCTTTGTCTTGTGTCGCGCGCGCGTCAGGCGGTGAGCTGCAGGAGCTGTGCGAAGGCGTCCTCGAACTGCGCCAGGCCTTCGCGCTGCAGGCGTTCGCCGGCCGCCGTCATGTCGATGCCCAGCGCCGCAAGCGCGTCGAAGGCCGACCGGGCGGCGGCCGCGTTGGCGGCGAGCGTCGCGCCGACCTTGCCGTGGTCGCGCAGTGCCGCGAGGGTCGCGTCGGGCAGGGTATTCACGGTTTCCGCGCCGATCAGCGGCTCGACATAGAGCAGGTCGCTGTAGGCGGTGTTCTTCGTGCCGGTGCTTGCCCACAGCATGTACTGCGGGCGGGCGCCCAGCGCGCGCAGTTCCGCGAACGCTGCGCCGTGGAAGCGCTCCCGGTATTGCTGGTAGGCGAGCTTCGCCATCGCCACGGCGGCCTGGCCGCGCAGCGCCAGCGCGCCGCCGCCGAGTTCTTCGAGTTGCTTGTCGATGAGGGTATCGACGCGCGACAGGAACAGACTCGCGACCGACATCACCGCCCGCACGTTGCCGCCCGCCTGACGAAGCCGCTGCAGGCCGCGCAGGTAGGCGTCGGCCACCGCGTCGACGTGGGCGAGCGAGAACATCAGCGTCACGTTGACGCTCACGCCGCGCCCGATCAGCTGTTCGATCGCTTCGAGCCCTGCCGGCGTCGCGGGCACCTTGATCAGCAGGTTGTCGCGGGCGACGGCCTGCTTCAGCCGGACACCCGCAGCCACCGTGCCTGCGGCGTCGTGCGCGAGGGCGGGCGATACCTCCAGGCTGACGTAGCCCGCATTGCCGCCGCTGCGCTCCCAGGTCGGCCGCAGCAGGTCGCAGGCGCGCTGCACGTCGGGGATGACCAGGCCTTCGTAGCGCGCTTCGGCGTCGAGCGCCTGCTGCTTGAGTGCCGCCAGGTCGCCCTCGTAATAGCGCCCGCCCGCGATGGCCTTGTGGAAGATCGCGGGGTTCGTCGTGACGCCGTCGACGCCGTCCTCGGCGATCATCTTCGCGAGCTGGCCTTCGTTGATGAGGGTGCGGGAGAGGTTGTCGAGCCAGACTTGCTGGCCCCGGGCGCGGACCTGGAGCAGGGGATTCATGAGCTGGAGCCGGTGTCGTGTTTGTACGGATGAAAGTCCATTGTGCAACGAATCGGTGACCGCAGAAAGACGCCGGTCACGCGAGGATGTTGCCGGGCGTGTCGGGCTACGGTGTCGTGGCGGCGGCTTGCGTCCAGTCGAGTGCGGCGAGGACCTGCGCGAAGTCGTCCGCCGGCGGCGCGTTCAGATCCAGGGGCGCGCCGGTATGCGGATGCGCGAGCTGCATGCGGGTACAGGCGAGGAGCAGCCGCGAGACGCCGAAGAGCTGCGTGAACAGCCGGTTGTGCCGCCCCTTGCCGAACGTGGCGTCGCCGATGATGGGATGGGAGAGGTGCTTGAGGTGGCGGCGGATCTGGTGGCGGCGGCCCGTTTCGGGCGCGAGTTCGACGAGCGCGTAACGGCTCGTCGGATAGCGGTCGACCTGGTACGGCAGTTCGGTCGTCGCCAGTCGGCGGAAACGGGTGACGGCGTCCTGCGCGGGGGCCTTCGCGGCAGTGTCGGGGCGGCGCTCGGCGTCGTCGAAACGGCGCGTCACTGGATGGTCGATGACGCCTTCGAGCGGCGGGTGGCCGCGTACGACGGCGAGGTAGGTCTTGCGCACCGCCTGCCGCTCGAAGGCGGCGGAGACCCGCGCCGCAGTTTCGCGGTCGAGCGCGAACAACAGCACCCCCGAGGTGCCCTTGTCGAGGCGATGCACCGGGTGCACGTGGCGGCCGATCTGGTTGCGCAGGATCTGTACCGCGAAGCGTTCCTCGTGCACGTCGAGGACCGAGCGATGCACGAGCAGCCCCGAGGGCTTGTGCACGGCGACGAGGCAGTCGTCGCGGTACAGGATGGGCAGGGTTTCCGGCGCAAGTGCCGCAGGGGCGGCTGCCCCCGCGTCGGCCGTCCGGATCGCGTCGCTCAAATCGCCGTGCCGTTCGCGTCGAAGAGGCTGTCGAACAGGATCGTGCTGAGGTAGCGTTCGCCCGAGTCCGGCAGGATCGCAACGATCGTCTTGCCCGCGTTCTCGGGCCGCTGCGCGAGGCGCGCCGCCACGGCTACGGCCGCCCCGCAGGAGATGCCCGACAGGATGCCTTCCTCGCGCGCGAGCCGGCGGGCGTAGAGGATGGCGTCCTCGTTGGTGACCGTCTCGACCGCGTCGATCAGCGACAGGTCCAGCACCTTGGGGATGAAACCCGCGCCGAGGCCCTGGATCTTGTGCGGCGAAGGCTTCAGCGGTTCGCCTGCGCGCGTCTGCGTGATCACCGGGCTCGCGGCCGGTTCGACGGCGACCGACAGGATCGCCTTGCCCCGGGTGTGCTTGATGTAGCGCGACACGCCGGTGATGGTGCCGCCGGTGCCGACGCCCGACACGAGGATGTCGATCTTGCCGTCGGTGTCGTTCCAGATCTCGGGGCCGGTCGTCGCCTCGTGGATCGCGGGGTTCGCGGGGTTGGTGAATTGCTGCAGCAGCACGTACTTGTCCGGCGCCGACGCGGCGATCTCCTCCGCTTTCGCGATCGCGCCGTTCATGCCCTTCGCGCCTTCGGTGAGGACGAGCTTGGCGCCGTAGGCGACCAGCAGCTTGCGCCGCTCGACGCTCATCGTGTCGGGCATCGTCAACGTGATGGGGATGCCGCGGGCGGCGGCGACGAAGGCCAGCGCGATGCCGGTGTTGCCGCTGGTCGGTTCGACGATCTCCTTGCCGGGGCCCAGCAGGCCGCGCTTCTCGGCGTCCCAGATCATCGCGGCGCCGATGCGGCACTTCACGGAATAGGCGGGGTTGCGGCCTTCGATCTTGCCCAGCACCGTGGCGGCGGCGCCGTCGGTGATGCGGTTGAGTCTCACCAGCGGCGTCTTGCCGATGGATTCTGCATTATCTTTGTACCAGTTCGACATGGAATGGCTCCTTGGTGCGGGAATTGGAGAATAGCAGGCGGCGGGGCCCGGCGCGCTGCCTCATTCTTCGCCGGGGCCGTTGCCGGCCGGGATGATGCAGTTGCGCAGCGCCGCTTCGGTGAGGGTGGGTGAGCACATCTCGATGAAGCGGTAGGCGAAGCCGCGCAGGTAGTGCCCGCGCCGCACCGCGATGCGCGTGGTGTTGGCGGGGAAGAGGTGGCGGCTGTCGAGCTGGCGCAGTTCGCCCTCGCGCCCGGGCTGGAAGGCCATCGACGCGACGATGCCGATGCCCAGCCCGAGTTCGACGTAGGTCTTGATGACGTCCGCGTCCATCGCCGACATCGCGACGTCGGGCGCGAGGCCCGCAGCGGCGAAGGCGCGGTCGATGATGGAGCGCCCGGTGAAGCCTTCGTGGTAGGTGATCAACGGGTATTCGGCGATGGCCTCCAGCGTGAGCGGCTGCACCGCTTCCAGCGGATGGCCGGCCGGCACGATCACCGAGTGGTGCCACGAGTAGTAGGGGAAGGACGCGAGCTCGGCGACGTCCGCGAGCGCTTCGGTGGCGATGCCGAGGTCGGCCTGGCCGTCGAGCAGCATCGACACGATCTCCTCCGGGCTGCCCTGGTGCAGCTTGAGGTGTACTTTCGGATACAGCTTCTTGAACTCGGTCACGACCTTGGGCAGCGCGTAACGCGCCTGCGTGTGCGTGGTCACGACGGTCAGGCGGCCCTCGTCGCGGTTGCTGTACTGCTCGGCCAGGCGCTTGATGTTGCCCGCGTCGAGCAGCATGCGCTCGACCATCACGACGAGTTCGCGGCCCGGGTCGGTGAGGCCCAGCAGGCGCTTGCCCTTGCGCACGAAGAGCTCGACGCCGAGCTCGTCCTCGAGGTCCTTGATGTGCTTGGAGACGCCCGACTGCGACGTGAACAGGGCGTTGGCGACCTCGGTGAGGTTGAAGTTGCGCCGCACCGTCTCGCGGATGATGCGTAGCTGCTGGAAGTTCATGCGCGTGCTCCGATGGCGTCGTTGCGCTGGAAGACTTTGAGGCGCGAGGGTAGCAGACGCACGGTCTGCCCTTCGGCGAGGGCGAGTTCGGCGACGCGCTGGCGCGTCAGTTCGACTTCGAAATGCTGGCCCGTGGCGGCGTTGAGGCCGTCGAGCTCGACGCGCGCGGTGACGCCGAAGGCGAGGATGCGCGTGATGCGCGCGGCGACGCCGGCGTCCGCGTACTCCTCGGGCACCAGGTCGAGCTCGTGCGGGCGCGCGAAGGCGATCACTTCCGCGCCGGCCTCGAACTCCCGCTGCGCATGCGGGAGCAGGTCCTCACCCACCAGCAGGTGGGCGCCGTCGACGCGCCCGTGGAAGAAGTTCACCGCGCCGAGGAAGCCGTACACGAAGGGGGTAGCGGGGTGGCGATACACCTCTTCGGGGGTGCCGACCTGTTCGACCCGGCCGCGATCCATCAGCACGACGCGATCGGCCACCTCCAGCGCCTCCTCCTGGTCGTGCGTGACGAAGATCGACGTGATGTGCAGCTCGTCGTGCAGCTTGCGCAGCCAGCGGCGCAGTTCCTTGCGCACCTTGGCGTCGAGCGCGCCGAAGGGTTCGTCGAGGAGCAGCACGCGCGGCTCGACCGCGAGCGCGCGGGCGAGCGCGATGCGCTGGCGCTGGCCGCCGGAAAGCTGCGCGGGGAAGCGGTCGGCGAGCCAATCGAGCTGCACGAGGGCGAGCAGTTCCTCGACCTTGGCGCGGATCGCCTTTTCCGACGGGCGCTGGCTGCGCGGCTTCATGCGCATGCCGAAGGCGACGTTGTCGAACACGCTCATGTGGCGGAACAGCGCGTAGTGCTGGAATACGAAGCCGACCTGGCGTTCGCGCACGTGGGTGCCCGAGGCGTCCTCGCCGTCGAGCAGCACCTCGCCCGAATCGGCCTGTTCGAGGCCGGCGATGATGCGCAGCAGCGTCGTCTTGCCGCAACCCGAGGGGCCCAGCAGGGCGACGAGTTCGCCGGTGGGGAAGTCGAGCGAGACGTTGTCGAGCGCGACGAAGTTGCCGAAAGCCTTGCGGATGTCCCTGACCTGAATGCTCATGATGCGTTGTCCCGTGGAGCTTCGATTGCGATGTCGTCTTGGCCAACGTGGGCGGCGCGGTGCTCGACCCAGGTCTTGATCGCGAGGGTCGCGAGCGCCAGCAGGGCGAGCAGCGAGGCCACGGCGAAGGCGGCGGCGAACTGGTATTCGTTGTAGAGAATCTCGACGTGCAGCGGCAGCGTGTTGGTCTCGCCGCGAATGTGGCCGGACACGACGGACACGGCACCGAACTCGCCCATCGCGCGGGCGTTGCACAGGATCACGCCATACAGCAGGCCCCACTTGATGTTCGGCAGCGTCACGTGCCAGAAGGTCTGCCAGCCGTTGGCGCCGAGCACGATCGCAGCTTCCTCTTCCTCGCGCCCCTGCGCCTGCATCAGCGGGATCAGTTCGCGGGCGACGAAGGGGAAGGTCACGAACACCGTTGCGAGCACGATGCCGGGGACGGCGAAGATGATCTTGACGTCGTGCTCGGCGAGCCACGGCCCGAACCAGCCCTGGGCGCCGAAGATCAGCACGTAGATCAGGCCCGCGATCACGGGCGATACCGAGAAGGGCAGGTCGATCAGCGTGATGAGGAAGTGCTTGCCGCGGAACTCGAACTTCCCGATCGCCCACGCGGCGGCGACGCCGAACACCAGGTTGAGCGGCACGGAGATGATCGCCGCGATCAGTGTCAGCCGGACCGCGGACAGGGCGTCCTCGTGCGTGAGTGCGGTCAGGTAGGTGTCCCAGCCCTTGCGCAGCGCTTCGACGAAGACGGCCACCAGCGGCAGCAGCAGGAAGATCGCGAAGAAGGTCAGCGAGATGCCGAGGATGGTCCATTTGACGACCCTCGTCTCGCGCGTGGCGGCCTTCGATTCGAATCGGGCGGCGGCATCGACCGGCCCCGCCCAGCTCATGGTGGTTGCGCCGGCCATCAGTGGTTCCTCCCGGTACGTTTGGCCGTCCAGGCCTGCAGGCTGTTGATGAGAAGCAGCAGCGAGAACGAGAGCAGCAGCATCACGACGGCGATCGCGGTGGCGCCGGTGTAGTCGTATTGTTCGAGCTTGGTGATGATCATCAGCGGCGTGATCTCGGAGACCATCGGGATGTTGCCGGCGATGAAGATCACCGAGCCGTATTCGCCGACGGCGCGGGCGAAGGCCAGTGCGAAACCGGTCATCAGCGCCGGCAGGATCACCGGCAGGATCACGTGGCGGAAGGTCTGCCAGCGTTGGGCGCCGAGGCTCGCGGCGGCTTCCTCGATCTCGGTGTCGAGGTCTTCGAGGATCGGCTGCACCGTGCGCACCACGAAGGGCAGGCCGATGAACACCAGTGCGACCAGCACGCCCAAGGGCTTGAACGCCACCTGGATCCCCAGCGGATCGAGGTACTGCCCGATCCAGCCGTTCTTCGCGTAGAGGGCGGTCAGCGCGATGCCGGCGACTGCGGTGGGCAGGGCAAAGGGCAGGTCGACCAGCGCATCGATCAGGCGCTTGCCGGGAAAGCTGTAGCGCACGAGCGACCAGGCCAGCAGCAGACCGAAGACGGAATTGATCGCCGCAGCCGCGAGCGACATGCCGAAGGAGAGCTTGTAGGAGGCGACCACGCGCGGTGCGCTGATCACGTCCCAGAACTCGGCGAGGCTGAGGCTCGCGGTCTTCAGGAATACCGCACCCAGCGGCAGCAGCACGATCAGCGAAAGGTAGGCGATCGTGTAGCCGAGCGTGAGGCGAAAGCCCGGCAGTACGCGGGAGGTTTGCGTTGCTGCCATCACGTTTGCTCCGCACTCATGTTTTGCTCCATATGCATTTCTTGAAAGAAGTCTAAGTGGGCTGGCTTGTGCTCCGTAAATAATAAAAAACGGGCTGGTTATTCGAAATTCTGCTAAGCGGGATAGGAGCGGGATTTCGAGCGGGTGGATTGTTCTGCAGGATTTCTTGGTTTGGTTCGTCTCCGCGGCGTCCTAGAGTTTCTTCAAAGATTCTTTTCAGTGAAGAACCCGCAGGAGCAGCACATGAGCTACCCGACATTGCAGTCACCGGATCGCGCCCGCGATTTTCTCGAGCGTCTGCCGCTGGAACGGTTGGCGGGCAAGCAGTTGCGCCGTCTGCCCGATGGCGGTGTGGTCGGAGACTGGTTCGGATGCGAGCTGTCGAGCGTGTTTCAGCCAGTCGTCGATCCCTTGCAACATCAGGCGATCGGGTACGAGGCCTTCCTGCGCATCCTCGGGGGCGGGCAGCGCGACCTATCGCCCTGGATGTTGTTCTCGGCAAACGCCGACGATGACCGCCTGGTCGCGCTCGATCGGCTTGCGCGCACCGTGCATGCGCTGAATTTCATCGCCTCGAAAGAGGAGGGGCTGCTGTTCCTCAACGTCCATGGTCGCCTGCTGGCCGCCGTGGCGGCCGATCACGGCGCGGCCTTCCGCCGGGTCGTGGATGCGCTGGGATTGCCGCCCGACCGGATCGTGATCGAGGCGCCGGTGGTTGCGAGCCGGCAGGCGGATCTGCTGTCCTTCGTGCTGCGCAACTACCGTCACAACGGTTTTCGGGTCGGGGTGAATGTCGAGTCGGTGGCGCAATGGCGGACGCTGGCGGGCGTCGTGCGGGCCGATTTCATCAAGATCGACTCGTCGGCGTTGTTGGCGGACGAGCAGGGCGGCGCAGCGCTCGATGAGTTGCTGGCGGTCGCCGGGTCGGGGAGGGTGGTCGTGAAGCGCGTCGAGGCGGCTCCGGCCGAGCCGTGGCCTGCGGGCGTGCTGGCGCAGGGGTATGCGTACGGCGCTCCGGCAATCGCCGGGCATCAGGGCAGGCCGGGATGACTGCCGTCATCGTCGGCGGAGATCGCGTCGCGAGCTACCGCGATTGCCTCAGCAATCACGGTTATGCGCCGGTGCGTCACTGGGACGGGCGGCGCGGCAGCGACAGCCACCGGCCGATTCCCGCGGACACGCGTCTGGTGGTGATCATCATCGACCAGGTCAATCACGGGCTCGCGTCGAAGATGCGCCGGCTCGCGAAGGAGCGTGGGGTGCCTGTGATCTATTGTCGGCGCTGCCTGCCGCAGCTGGACGAGGCGGTCAGCGGGCTGGCCGGACGGTGAGAGAGGCCGCCCGCGGCCGCCTCCAGGATCAAAGCACGCGGAAACCGTGGGTGCCGTCGCGCTCGAGCTGAGCGACGAGCCCGAATTCCCAGTCGAGGTAGCCCTGCATCGCTTCGCGCGGATTGTCGGTGCCCTCGTAGGGGCGGCGGTAGCGATCCAGAGGAGGTGAGAGCAGGCGTGTGGGCCCGGTTTCGACCGGCCGGCCGTCGGCAATCCATGCTGCGGTCTCGCCTGCGAGCACCTCGATCCGGGCCTCCCTTAGGGCGGCAAGGTCCGAGGCGGCGAGCCGCGCCAGATTTCCGTCGGTCGAGTGACGATGAAGTGTTGCAGCTCCGGCACGGCGGCCAGCGCGTCGGCAAGGCGCGAGCGCAGCACGAAGGCGGCGCCCGGGATGTGGCCGCGCAGGTACTCGGCGCTGGTTCCGACGTCGAGCACGAGCGCGCCCGAAAACGCGGCGAGCGCGCGCGCGCTTTCGGCCAGGGCGCCGAAGCTCAGGCTGTGGCTGGTTTCGGGCGCGATGCAGTAGACGCCGTCTTGATTCTCCGCCGCGCGGGCTTCGAGCAGGGCGCGGACGTTGGCAAAGTGCGCAGTCCTCATCGCCCGTATCGCTCCCAATAGGCGCCCAGCAGCAATGCCTCGCTCGGCACCCGCTCCGGGATCGGCCGCACGATGCGCGTGATGTTGAGGAAGTGGCGGTAGTTGAGGTTGTCCGAGAAGCCGTTGCCGCCCCAGGTGCCGCAGCCCATCGACAGCGAGAAGGGCAGGCCGTTGTCGAAGGAGCCGCCGACGGCGTAGCAATGGATCTGGTCCTGGATCACGCGCGCGACCGGCAGCTCCCGCCCGAGGCGCAGAGCCTCCGCCGCCGTCGCACCGTGCACGCCGACCGAGTGGCCCTTGCCCTGGTAGTCGTAGAGGCGGCGGACCAGCGCGATCGCAGCATCGAGATCCGGTACGCGATAGACGGTGAGCACCGGCGAGAGCTTTTCTCCGGAGAAGGGGTGTTCCGGCCCGACGCCGTCCTCTTCGACGAGGAGGATGCGCGCATCGCGGAAAATGGGGCGATGCAGGCCAGCGATCTGCGCGATCTTCGTGGCCGACTGTGCGATGACCTGCGGTGCGAGCTTGCCGTCGGGGAACATCGCGGCGGCAAGGGCGGCCTTTTCCTCGGCATCGAGGAGCATGGCACTCTCGGCGGCAAGCGCCGCGAGCACGCCGTCGGCTGCGTCGCCGACGAGGATCAGGCTGTTCTCGGACGAGCAGCTCGTCGCGTTGTCGAAGGTCTTCGATTGTGCGATGCGTGCGCCCGTCGCATATGGATCTGCTCCCGGCAGCACGATTGCCGCGACGTTGCCCACGCCGACGCCCAAGGCTGGGGTGCCGCTTTCGTAGGCGGCGCGCACGTTCGCGCGCGAACCCGTCGCGACCACGAGGTCCGCCTGCCGCATCAGTTCGTGCAGCGTGTCCTTGCCGGACCCGGTGGGCAACTGCTGCACGAGGTCCGCTGGCGCGCCGATTTTTGCAAGTTCGGCATGGACGAATTCCACGAGGCGTGCGCAGGTCGCAGCGCCTTTGGGCGACGGCGCGAGGATGACCGCGATCGGCGCCAAGGTCGGCCGGCCCGACCGCCCCTCGATCGCCTACGTCGGCGAGTTTGCTGGAGAAGTACGCGGCGTTCAGTGCGCAGTCCGAGTGATGCCGACTCTCGGGGAGAACGAGCCGCGCCGGCGGTCAGATCTCCCCGAGATAATCGCGCTTGCCGAGCTCGATGCCGTTGTGGCGCAGGATGTCGTATGCCGTCACGACATGGAAGTAGAAGTTCGGCAGGGCGAAGCTGAGCAGGTATTGCAAGCCCTTGAAGTGCAGTTCTTGCGGGCCGGCCTTGAGCAGGATGTCCCTGTCCTCGGAACCGTCGATCTGGTTCGCTGCGACCGACGCGATGAAGTCGATCGTCCTGGTGATCCGCGCCTGCAGGTCGGCGAAGCTCTGCTCGGTGTCTTCGTGCTTCGGCGGCTCCAGCCCCGCCAGCCGTGCCACCGGGCCCTTGGCGTTGTCGCAGGCGATCTGGACCTGGCGCACCAGCGGGAACATGTCCGGATAGAGCCGTACCGCCAGCAGGACCGCGGGGTCGAACTTGCGCGCGGCCGCCTGCTCCTCCGCCTTGCGCAGGATCGTCGCGAGACTGCCGAGCATGTGGACGAAGCGGGGTGCGCTGGCCTGGTACATCGAAATCGTCATGGCTGTTCTCCTTCGGACTCTTGTGCGTTGTTCGGGAACTGCTCGACTGTCGATCGTCGCGCGTCGCCAAAGTTTCCGCAGGTGCGCAGTGGATATGCCGCCGGGCGACGTCGTCCGCGCGTCCGGACCGACCCGCCGCGATTGCCGGTCCGGACTTCCGCCGATCAACCCGCCTTGTAGAACACCGGCGAGGTCCACGCCCGTTCCTGGATCGTGGCCGGCACCTTGGTGGACAGCGGCAGCTTGTTCTTCACCGCCCAGTAGGTGCTCCAGCGCGGCGTCGGGATTTCGAGGACGCGCGCGTAGTAGGTGGCGGAGGCTTTCGCGTCGAATTCCGGGTCTTCCCACACGGTCGCGAGCTCGGTGGCGCCGATGCTGTTCCGGTAGGTTGCGGTCTTCACGTCGACGGTGTTGCCGACTTCCTTGAGCTTGCCGGTTCCTGCGTCGATCGAACGCTTGCCGCTCCATGCGACGTCGAAGACCTTCTCGCCGGACTTGCCGTCCTTGTGCCAGACCTTGACGATCTGGATGCGGTCGAGGTTCGCGGCGTTCGGGTCCTTGATCGCCTGGACGGCGAAGCGCGGCGTCTTGCCGGCGGTCGATTCGGGCAGGTCGGCTCCCATCGGCACGCCCTTGTCGTAGGCGACGCGCGCCCAGTCCTTCTGCTTCGTCAGGTCCTTCGGCAGATCCCAGCCGGCGAACAGGCGCACGCGCGTGCGGTTGCCGGAGGTGGCGAAGACTTCCTTGCGCTTGAGCGCGTCGAAGATCGCCTCGCGGGTGTTCTTCTCGGCCCAGACGCCGGTGAGGCCGGCCGCGCTGAACACCACCGGCGAGTCGCCGACGAAGGATTCGGTGCCGCCTAGCACCTGCTTCGGGTTGTTGTCGGCGCCGCCGAAGGCGCCGGCGAAGCGGTCTTCCTCGGTGGAGCTGATACCGGAGTGGAAGTCGGTCGCGCCGACGAGGCCGAATTTGTAGGGGTTGGCGCCGGTTTTCGCCGCGATCTCGAGGCCGCGCGCATAGGCCTGGCGGGCGTAGCTGCCGTCGATCTTGCCCTGGCGGGTGGTGGCGAGCAGCTTCTCGTAGTTTTCGTAGCCGGCGAACTCGTCGTTCGGCGACAGGCTGGGGTGCGTCTCGCTGGTGCCCTTGTGCTGCGTGACCTCGGTGAGCGGCTCGTTGCGCACGCGCGATTCGGCGTATTCGCGGCTGATCGGCTTGCCGTCCGAATCCTTGTAGTCGAACATCAGGCCGTTGCTGACGTTGGCGTTGTGGTTGATCGCCAGCGCGTCGATGCCTTCCTTGCGGTTCTTGTCGAGGTAGGCCCACAGGTCTTCCGGGCGTTCGGAATCGACGGACGAGAACGGCCGCTGCGGCGGCTTGCCGCGGAAGATGATGTTGCGGTGGAGGTTCTGGCTGTCGGGCATCGAAGTCCATTCGTAGGCGACGAAGGTCGTGAACTTGCCCGGCTGGTTGTGCTTCTCGGCCGCGTCGACGACGACCTGCCAGTTGCTCCGGATCGTGCTGTCGGAGAGGTGCTCGGAGTCCTTCTTCTTGCCCTTTCCTTCGATGAAGAATTCGTGCAGCAGCTTCCATCCCGGTTCGAGGCTCGGGTCGTTGAGGGCCTTGAAGGCGTCGCTGCCGACATGCGTGCCCTTCGGGTCGGCGAGCTTGCGGAACACGCCGAGGAATTCGGAGTGGTCGGTGACGGCGAGGAAGTCGAGAGGCGCCTTGCGCTTGAACTTCTGGCCGAAATATTCGATTTCCTCGCCCTTCGCGTAGCGGTAGGAGTCGTCGGGGAGCGTGCGCGTCTTCATCGTGAAGGCGTCGAAAGACAGGCTGGTGTGCAGGTGCAGGTCGCCGAAATAGGCGTTGCGGTCGGGCGCTGCTGCCGTGGCGGCCGTGGCGCCGCCGGCCAGCGCGAGGGCGACGGCGAAGGCGAGGGGATGGGCTCGAAGATGGGGCATGACGTCGGGACTCCTTGCGGGTGAAAAGATGGTTCGAGGGGGCGTTCAGTACGCGCCGGCGGGCTGGATGCGCGGATGCTCCTCGGCGTAGCGGTTGGGGCCGTCGGGCAGGATCACTCCGTTGGCACGGACGTAGGCGTCCCATCCGGCGACCAGTTCGGCGAGGCGTGCCGGTTCCGCGGCGGCGAGATCGCGCGTCTCGCCCGGATCGCGCCCGACGTCGTAGAGTTGCCAGCGGCCTTCGCCGACCGGGGGTGCGATCCATACCGATTTCCAGTTGTCCTTGCGCACGTAGCGGTGGCCGAAGAGCTCGTCGGCGAATACGGTGCCGGCGGGATGCACGGTCGGGGCGGTGCCCTTGAGGTAGGGCAGGATCGAGCGGCCGGTGATCGGCAGCACGTCGCGGCCCTTGTAGCGCGTGCCAGGATCGGCGATGCCGGCGAGGTCGAGGAAGGTCGGTGCGAGATCGGAGACGGTCACGATCGCATCGGCGTTGTCGTGCCGCTCGCGCGTCAGGGTCGGGTGGCGGATGATGCCGGGCGAGCGGACGCCGCCTTCGGTGCTGTAGCCCTTCACGAGGCGGAAAGGCGTTGCGCCGACTTCGGCCCAGCGCTGGCCGTAGGCGACGAAGGAGTTCGGTTTGCCGAGGTTCGCGTGGCTCTGGTCGCTGCCTGGCGGCACGAAGGCGGGAACGGTGTGGCCCTCGGCGCCGTTGTCGGATGCGAAGACGACGATGGTGTTGTCGTACTGTCCGATGTCCTTCAGGTGCTGCAACAGGCGTCCGACATTGCGGTCGAGGTTGTCGACCATCGCGGCGTAGATTTCCATGCGGCGCGTCTCGTAGCGCCGCGCCTCGTCGTCGAGGCCCTTCCATGCGGGCAGGTCGGTGGTCGGGGCCAGTGTGGGGCTGATCTGCTGCCCGTCCGTCAGCAGGCCGAGCGATTTCTGGCGGGCGATCCGCCGCGTGCGGATGGCCTCGTATCCGGCGTCGTATTTGCCGCGGTACTTGTCGATCGTGGCCGCGGGCGCTTGCAGCGGCCAGTGCGGCGAGGTGTAGGCGGCGAACGCGAAGAAGGGTTTGCCGTCGTCGCGATGGCGGTCGATGAAGGAGATCAGCTTGTCGGTGTGATAGTCGGTCGAGTAGAAGTCCTCGGGCACCTCGACCTGCGCGTCGTTCTCGCGATAGTCGGCCTTCATCACCTTGGGGTCCTTGAAGTGCGAGCCCGCGCCGCCGAGCAGCACGAAGGATTCCTCGAAGCCGCGCGCCTGCGGGCGGTGCGCCGCGTCGAGGCCGAGGTGCCACTTGCCGGCGATGTAGGTGTGATAGCCGCCGTCGCGCAGCAGCTGTGCGACCGACAGCGCGCGGTCGTTGAGCTGACCTTCGTAGCCGGGCTTGTCGACCTGGCCCGGTGTCTGCATGCCCTCCATGGTGCCGAGGCCGGCGAGGTGGTGGTCCGTGCCCGAGAAGAGCGAGGCACGCGTCGGCGAGCAGGTGGGATTGACCCGCAGATTCGTCAGCCGACGGCCTTCGCCGGCGAGCTGATCGAGGTTCGGCGTGTCGATCTCGCCGCCCCAGGCTCCGAGGTCGGAATAGCCGAGGTCGTAGGCGAGGATCAGCAGGATGTTGGGGCGCGTCGCGGGTTCGCTCGCGGCCCGGGCGCCCGGCGCGAGGGCGGCGAGCGACGCGGCGGTGGCCGCCGCGAGCAGGGTTCGGCGGAAGTGATGACGATGGCGGTGGTCGGGCATGATTCGGATGTCTCCTCAGAAGATGTGCACGGCGCGCTCGATGCACCAGAAGGACGCGAGCGAGCCGATGACCCAGGGGGTGAGGCGTGCGACGGCCTGCTCGATCCACGGCACGATCCGCCGCAGGCCCGCGATGGCGCCGAGCACGGCGAACACGAAGGCGAGCTGGCCGGCTTCGATGCCGACGTTGAAGAGCAGCAGCGCGGCGGGGATCGCGTCGGGCGGCAGGCCCACGTCGGCGAGCGCGCCGGCGAAGCCGAAGCCGTGCAGCAGGCCGAAGCTGAAGGCGACGATCCACGGCGCGCGGCTCGCGAGGCCGGGCCGGCCCTGGCGCAGGTACTGCAGCTCGACGGCGACGTAGACAATGCTGAGCGCGATCACGAACTCGACGACCGCCGGGCGCACTTCGACGAGCTTCAGCGCGGTGGCGGCGAGCGTGATGCTGTGCGCGAGCGTGAAGGCGGTGATCGTGCGCACCAGCGGGCGCGCGCCGCGCACGAGCAGCAGCAGGCCGAAGACGTAGAGCAGGTGGTCGACGCCTTGCCAGATGTGCGTCACGCCGAGCTGGAAGTACTCCGCGGCGGGGAGCGTGGAGCGGCCGGGCTGCAGCACTTCCATGCCGGCGTTGTCGGGCTTGAGTACCCGGCTGACGGTTTCGCCGTTGGCGAAGGTGATGCGCACGAGGACGTCGGTGATCGACCGGTCGAGCCCTTCGATTGCGAGGTGCTGTCCGTGCAGCGGTTCGGCCGGGGTGTCGAGGTGCCACTGCTGGATGACGAAGCTGTCGGTGACGGTCTGCCGCGCCGTGTCCGCAGCGAGCCAGCCCGCCGACAGTTTCGGCGCGAGCGGCAGCGACATCCGTCCGGCGGCGGGCTGCTTCCACAGCGCGTCGATGTTGTGCGCGGCGTCTTCGCGGATCTCGAGGTAGGCCGGGCGCACTTCGTGGGCGGAGGCGGTCGGCGCGGACAGCAAGGCGGCGAAGAGCAGCGCGAAGCGCAGCAGGCGGGCGAGGATGGCCGTGCCCACCGGACTGCCCTCCGGTCGCTGCGCGAGCACCTTCCTGCGGGAGGAAGCGCCGCCTGCGGGCGGCCGGGCGGCGGCGCTCATGACTTCGGCTCCGTGCTCGTGCGCACGACCTGGTAGTTCGCTTTCAGCGTGTCGAAGTTGCGGGCATTCGCCTCGTTGCGCGTCTGCTGCAGCCACGCCGTCCGCGCGCGGTCGCGCACCCGGTCGAAGGCGAGCGGCGTCGCCTCCGTTCTGCGGCTCACGCGCACCAGATGCCAGCCGTAACCGGACTGGAAGGGGCCGCTCCATTCCTGCTGCGCGGCCGCGAAGACGCCGTCGACGATGGGCGTCTGGCCGAAGAGCTGCACCGCGTCCTCGTGGTTGAGCGCCACATAGTCGTCTTGCAGCGGGAAGGCGTCGCCGAGCTTGCGGGCGTGGTCGCCGTCCTTGCCCGCGACCCGGACGAGCGCGGCTTGGGCGCGTTTGTGCGCCGCGTCGCTGCCGCCCTGATCAGGGCTGAAATAGACATGCGTGAAGCTGACCGTCGCCGGCTCGGTGAAATCGGCGATGTGGTCCCGGTAGTAGGCCTGCAGTTGCGTATCGTCGGGTTCGGCGACGACGGAGAGGTCGCGTTGCAGGAAGTCGAGTTTCTGCGTCAGGCGGCGGCGGACGATCTCGTCGTTCTGGTCGAGCCCGAGCTTGAGGGCTTCGCGATACAGCACTTCCTCGCGCACGTGCTCGTCGACGAGGGCGTTGAGCCGCTCGGTCGAGGGCAGCGTGCCGGTCTGCGATTCGTACTGGTTGGCGAGGCGCTGCGTCAGCGCCGGGTCGACGACGATCTGGCGCGCGACGTTGTCGCGATGCTCGGCGAAGCCGTGGGCGGTGACGAAGAGCAGCCCGCCGAGGGCGAGGAATTGCAACAGCGGTTCGCGCAGGATGCGGCGGATCGGGGAGGTCGATGAATCTCGGGTTCGAGTCGAGGCAGGCATGGTGTTCCGGCTCCGTTGGTTTGTGCGGTGCGTCGCTGTGGGGCGAGCATGTGCTGCACTGTTGCAACGGGCGTGCCTGCTACGGTTGTTATTCTTAAATCATTGAAGATGAATAATAAAATCGCGATAAGTGGGAGGTTTTCAGGGCGGGAAGAACGGCTCGTTGCTGCGGGGGCAGCAGTGCGTGTTTGCGGTGCAGCACGTTGTGTCGGAGTGTGGAGGCGTTGGCCGGCGTGCGGCGCTCGGAGGCGCGCGCGTCGAACGTCAGCGGGGCGCGCCGGTGAGTTCCGCGGTGTGGCGGGCGGCGTCGGCAAGGCGGCCCGCGCGGCGCTCGATGGCGATCTGCGTCTGGCGCAGGAAGACGTCGTCGGGGGCACGTTCGCGCGCGGCGGCCAGTTCGGAGAGGGCACGCGGCACGTCGCCCGTCGCTTCGAGCGCGAGTGCGTAGACGCCTGCGTGGCGCGGGTTGGCGGGGTCGCGTTCGGCGGCTTCGCGCAGCAGCGGTAGCGCTTGCGCGCGGCGGCCCTGGCGGACGTAAAGCAGGCCGAGGGCGTGGGCGAGCGCGCCGGAGTCGGGGGCTGCCTTGCGGCCGTCGCGCAATGCGGCTTCGCTGTCCGCGTCACGGCCGAGTTCGTGGTACAGGTCGGCGAGATTGATCCACCCCGGCGCGAAAGCCGGGCCGAGGCGCAGTGCCGTCCGCAGCGCGGCGATGGCCGCATCCGGCCGGCCCTGCACGGCGTGCAGCCGGGCGAGATTGACGTGGGATTCGGGCCGGTCGCTGGCGGCGAGTTCGGCGTCGACGAGTTCCGCGAGGGCTGACGCGAACGCCGGTGCGTGGGCCGCGGGGAATTGCTGCGGCGGGACTGCGGCCAGCACGCGCGCGGCCTCGATGCGCACGGCGCGCAGCGGATCGGCCAGCAGCGGGGCGCCGATGTCGATCTGCGTGGCGGGCGGCAGGGCGGCGAGCGCGCGGGCGGCGCCGGCGCGCACCAGCGGATCGGCGTCGCGGGCGGCGTTTGCCACGGTGGCAGGCGTGTTCGCACCGGGCGGCAGCACGGCCAGCGCCGAGGCGCGCACGAAGCCCGCCTGCCGGGTGTCGGCGGTGACGGCGGCGAGGGCGGGCGCCGCACCCGGTGCATTGCGCCACGCGGCGAGCAGGGCGGGGGCGGCAGGTGTCGTGGTGGTCGCAGCGCCAGTGTTTCCGGCCCAGTCGGCGAGCGCCTGCGCGAGCCGGCCGGCGGGGAGGTCCGCGTGGCACTGGCTGCACGCGACGGGGGTAGCGTCGGCCGACGTACCGGCAGCGCTGCGCGGCACGCGGAAGGCGTGGTCGCGGCGGCGGTCGACGCCCATGTAGGTCTTGGCCGGCATGTGGCAGCTCACGCATTGCGCGGCTTCGCTCGCTTCGGCATGGTGATGGTGGGCCGGTGTATCGAAGGCTTCGGGCCGGTGGCATTGTGCGCACAGCGCATTGCCGGGCAGCTTCAACTTGAGCGTGTGCGGATCGTGGCAGTTCGTGCACGCCACGCCGGCCTGCTGCATGCGGCTCTGCATGAAGGAGCCGTACTCGAACACCTCGCCGTCGATGTGCCCGTCCGCGAGGTAGCTGCCGGGCTCGATCAGCGTCGGGAGGTAGTCGTCGAGGAAAGGGCGGCCGGGCGCCGGATCGCGCACGAGTTCCTGCCGCCGCGCGTGACACGCGAAGCACACGTCGTTCTGGCGGCGCGCTCCGGCCGCATCGCCGCGCGGCGTCGCGATGCGTTGCCCGGCCGTGGTCCAGCTGAATTCGCGGCCGTTCGCGAGCTGCAGCGCGAAGCCGTGGCCCGGATCGGCGGCCCGGCCACTGTCGTCGCGCTGCGTCCACGCGACATGGTCCGCGCCGGGGCCGTGGCAGGCTTCGCAGGCGACGTCGATGTCGGACCAGGTGCTGCGGAAACTGTCGGTCGCGACGTCGTGGTTCTTGCGCAGGCGTGTCGAATGGCAGCTCGCGCACATGAAGTTCCAGTTCTGTTCGCGGCCGCTCCAGTGCAGCGGTTCGCCCGCTTTCGGCGGCGCGTCGGCGTAGAGGTGGAACCAGCGTTGCCCGCCGGCGTCGCGCGGACGGCTGTCCCACGCGACGGGCAGCGCCTGCAGCCGGCCGCCGGGCAGGGCGACGAGGTATTGCTGCAGCGGGTAATGGCCGAAGGTGTAGCGCACGTCGAAGTCCGCCCGCGTGCCGTCCGGCCCTTCGGTGTTCACGACGAAGCGTTCGCCGCGGCGCAGGAAACGCGTCGTGCTGCCCGGCAGCGTCAGCGTCGCGTTGCCGAAGTCGCCGAGGACGCTCGTCGCGTCCGCAGGCAGCATGGATTTCGCATGGTCCGAGCCCTGCCAGCGGCCCGCCTGTTCGCGGTGGCAGCCGAGGCAGGCGGCGGCGCCGACGTAGCCGGCGGACTGCGCCGCGACCGGATCGGCGGCGGGCCCGGCACCGGCCGCACCCGCGCCGGCCGCAACGAGAGCGGCTATCCACGCCAGGCCACGGCACAGCAGACGGGCGTATGCGCTACGGGTAGGCCGCATCATGCGCATCGGCGAATTCGGCCACGCCGCCATCGAGCAGGCCGAAGCGCTTGAGCTGCGCACGCAGGATGTTGCGCGAGATGCCGAGCCGCTTCGCGCTGCGCACCTGGTTGTCGTCGCAATGGTGGAAGGCGCTCGTCACCAGCAGGCGCTCGACGGTTTCATAGACCGGCTCGTGCTCGCTCGCGAGCAGGCGTCCGAGGGCCTCCTGCAGCCCCTGCAGGGGATCGTCGGCGACGCCGGCGTCACGCCCGGCGGCCTTGCGCGCAAATCCCGGCAGGCGCAGGTCGCCGACGTCGAGCACGCCGTCGTGGCACATGATCAGGCCGAAATGGACGACGTTCTCGAGTTCGCGGATGTTGCCCGGCCAGTCGTAGGCGGTCAGCGCCTGCGCCGCCGCGGGCGTGACGCGCGCATCGTCGAGGTGAAGCTTGGCGCGGTAGCGCTCGATGAAGTGATGCGCCAGCGGCAGGATGTCGCCGCGCCGCTCGCGCAGCGGCGGCAGGCGCAACTGCGCGACGTTCAGCCGGTAGTAGAGGTCGAGCCGGAAGTGGCCGGCATTGACGGCCTTTTCGAGTTCGATGTTGGTCGCCGCGACGAGGCGCACGTCGAGCGGGACAGGCTTGCGCGAGCCGATGCGCACGACCTGCCGTTCCTGCAGCACGCGCAGCAGGCGGACCTGCAGGGACAGCGGCAGGTCGCCGATCTCGTCGAGGAACAGCGTGCCGCCGTTGGCCGCCTCGAACCAGCCCGCGCGCGCCTGCTGCGCGCCGGTGAAGGCGCCGCTCTCGTGGCCGAACAGTTCCGCTTCGACCAGGGTTTCGTTGAAGGCGCCACAATTCACGGCGACGAAGGGCCCCTTGCGGCCGCTGTGTTCGTGGATGTGGCGCGCGACGAGTTCCTTGCCGGTGCCCGTCTCGCCGATGATCAGCACGGTGGCCTCGGTGGCGGCGACCCGCTCGATGCGTTCGAGCAGGTGCTGCGAGCGCGGATCGCTGAACACCAGCGCCTTGGCCCGGATCGACAGCGTCAGGTGATCCGGATCGGGAAATGCCAGCAGTCTGCCTGGATTGTGGCTCATTGCTCTACGTCCTGGCGGGCCGCCCGTGCGGGCGGCTTCGTTGTAGTTTGTAGAGCCGATTGTGCGGGGCGCAACCTGTTTGGACCACCAAGAAATCCCGCATTGCTTATGACGATCAATGCAAAGGGGGAAATTCCGGCCGGACCTGGAAAGGGCCCGGCCGGCGGGGGCGTCAGAGTTTCGCGATCGACACCTCCGTCGATTTCACCAGCGCGAGCACCTCGGAGCCGATCTCCAGGCCCAGGTCGCGCACCGAGCGCGTCGTGATGACCGAGGTGACGATGCCGAACGGCGTTACGACGTCGATTTCGGAAACGACGTCGCCGAGGATGATCTCCTTCACTTTGCCCTTGAACTGGTTGCGTACGTTGATAGATTGAATTGGCATGACGGGTTCTCCTTGTGTGTCGGGATGCGGTTTCGGGTGTGTGCTCAGTTCGGCAGGCGGCGCGCGAAGCCGGCGGCGCGGGCGCTCAGGAGGCTGCGACGCTCGGCGCTGCCGACCTTCGCGGTGTCGGGGGGCAGTGCGGAGCCCAACTCGGCGAGCTTGACGACGCGGGCATCGCGCACAGCACCGTCTGTCGATGCGACACCCTCGGGGAAAGCCTGCCAGCGGATCAGGAAGCTGCCGCTGTGCAGTCCGTCGGTGTCGAGCCAGTTGTGCACGCCCGGGTCCCTTGCCGCGATGACATAGGTGTAGCTGCCGTCGGCGTTGGGTTTCGCCTGGGTGTTGTTGAGGCTGCCGCTGCGGGTGATGTAGTTGCGCGAGCGTGCCCACGGGTCGGTGAGCTGGAAGCCGACGTAGCGGGCACTCTGCGGATGGACGGTGATGACGAGCGCTTCGTCCGCGGCGAGGCGGAACTTGCCGCCCGTCGCGAAGCCCCATCCACCGCCGCGTGCGAAGGGCTGCGGCACCTGGTTGATGCCGGCCGCCGAGGTGCCCCATTCGCGGTTGAATTTGAGCCAGAACGGCACCGCCGTCTTGAGCCGCTCGGCAGCGCGCTGCGCGAGCAGCCTGTCGTCGGCGGGTGAGGCCGCCGGACCGCTCACGCGCTTGACTTCCACCGCGTCGGGGGTCTGCACGGTCCAGTCGGAGAAGGTGTTGCGCACGAGCAGCGACTTTGTGTCCGGAGTGCTGCGGATGTGGTTCGGCCGGCCGTTTGCCGGTTCGCTGTCGATCGTGATCGTATAGCTGCCGTCGGGCTGCACTTCGATTTGGCGGTCGATGAGGCCGCCGAGTGGCGCGTCGAGCTTGCTGCGGTTTTCCTCCGTGGCGTCGGTATAGAGCTGGAAGGAGACCTGCACAGGGCCGTCCTTGCTGCGCCGTCCCTTGATTTCGTAACGCCCGGTGGCGTCGATCGGGATCGAGCGGTAGGCGTTGTCGGGATTGTCGATACCGTAGCGGGCGCCGGGAACAGTCTTGCCGAACCAGTTGTGTTGCGGCGTCTCGATCCACAGTACCTTGGGATTTGCGGCGTCGTCATTGACGACCTCGTAGATCGTCGCCAGCACCAGTTCGTCGAGTGCAGGGTCAAGCGTGACCCGGCCGTCGGGTGTGGCGGCGGTCGCCTCGGCAGCGAAGAGTTTTCTCGCGAGCGCCTTCTGCGCGGCGACTTCTGGGCTTGCCAGAACGCGCAGCGCCCGCTCCTCCAACTCCCGCTGCTGTGCGGTGGCGAGCGGATGGCCGGCGGTCGGGGATCGCGCTGCAGGTGCCGGGTTGCTGGCCGCGACCGCGGGGCTGCCCAAGGGGGCCAGCAGGGCGACGGCTACTGCGAGGTGGGTAGGGCGCAGGCGAACGACTTTCATGGAGTGGCTCCTTGGGGATGGGCGGTTGCGGAGGGGCTTACCAGGCGAAGTTGTACGAGGCCGGCAGCGGGGGCGGCGCGGTGACGAGCTCGTCGTCGCGCAGCACCTCGAAGTCGCGCAGCACGTCCTCGCGGATCTTGGTGAAGGCGAAGCTGTTGCGCTCGCGCGGGCGGGGCAGGGGCACGTCGATCACGCGCTTGATGCGGCCGGGGCGCGGCTGCATGACGACGACGCGGTCGCCGAGGAAGACGGCTTCCTCGACGTCGTGCGTGACGAGGATCATCGTGATGCCTTCCTGCTCCCAGATGCGCTGCAGCTCGTGCTGCAGGTTCGTGCGCGTGAGGGCGTCGAGCGCGCCGAAGGGTTCGTCGAGCAGCAGCACCCTGGGCCGGTTCACGAGGCCGCGCGCGATCGCGACGCGCTGCGACATGCCGCCCGAGAGCTGCGACGGCCAGGCCGCGGCGAAGGGCGTGAGGCCGACGAGCTCGATGTGCTCGGCGACGAGGCGGCGCTTTTCGCGCGCAGACAGGCTGCGGTTGTTCTCGAGGCCGAGGGCGACGTTCTGTTCGACCGTCAGCCACGGGAAGAGGCGATGCTCCTGGAAGACGATGCCGCGCGCGAGGCTCGTGCCGCGCACGCGCTCGCCGTCGTGCAGGATGTCTCCGCGGTAGTCGTCGTCGAGGCCGAGGACGAGCCGCAGCAGCGTCGATTTGCCGCAACCGCTGGCGCCGACGATGCTGACGAACTCGCCGGGGCGCACGTCGAGGCTGATGTCCTCGAGCACGTCGAGCGTCGCGCCGTGCGAGTGGTAGCGTTTGCCGACATGGTGAAAGTTGAGCGTTCCGGACTGGGACATGGGCGAGCCTCCTTAGGCGGTGAGCGGGCGCCAGCGCAGCAGGCGGCGTTCGGCGAGCGCGACGATGCGGTTGAGCAGGTAGCCGGTGAGGCCGATCACGAACACGCCGAACAGCACCAGATCCATGCGCGAGGCATTGCGCCCGTCGATGATCGTGTTGCCGACGCCGGCACCGGCGGCGAAGAAATATTCCGCGCCGACCGTGCCGAGCCACGCGAAGAACACGCCCATGTGCAGGCCGGTGAAGATCGACGGCGCCGCGGCGGGCAGGATCACGCGCCACAGCAGGCGCAGCGGTCCGAAGCGGCAGGCGCGGCCGACCTCGAGGTATTCGGCCGGCACGCTGCGCACCCCCTCGTAGGTGTTCACGAGGATCGGGAACACGCAGGTGATGACGATGAAGGCGACCTTGGCCGGCTCTCGCAGGCCGAACCAGAACGACAGCAGCGGGATCAGCGCGAAGGGCGAGATCTGCTTGAGCGCGGACAGGGTCGGCAGCACGGCGCGGTCGGCGATGCGGGAGACGCCGAGCACGATGCCCAGCGCGACGCCGAGCAGGCTGCCGACCGCGAGCCCGGCGAGATTGCGGCCGAGGCTGGCGGCCAGGCCGACCCACAGCTCGCCGTTGCTCACGAGCTGCGCGCCCGCATCGACGACCGCCTGCACCGGCGGCAGGAACTGCGGATTCGCGAGGCCGGCGCGGACGGCCAGCTCCCACACGGCGACGAGCAACAGCGGCAGCGCCAGTCCGCGCCAGGGCAGGATGGCGGAGACACGTTCGGCTTGAGCGGACATCGGAAACCTCCTAGAGCCCCTGCCGGCGCCAGCGCAGCAGGCGGGCTTCGATCAGGGAGAACAGCTTGTCGAGCGCGAGTCCGCCGATCCCGAGGACCAGGATCGCGACCAGCACCACGTCGATCTGCATCAGGTTGCGCGCCTGCACGATCAGCCCGCCGAGGCCTTCCTCGGCACCGATCAGTTCGGCGATCACGAGCGTCAGCCAGGCCTGCGTGAGGCCGTAGCGCAGGCCGACGAAGATCTGCGGCAGCGCGGCCGGCGCGATCACGCGGCGTGCGGTCTGCAGCGGCGTGAAGCGGTACACGCGCGCCAGCTCGAAGAATGGCGGCGGGATGTAGCGCACGCCCTTGAAGGTGTTGAGCGTCACCGGCACCACGGCGGCGATGGCGATCAGCGCGACCGCAAGGCGGTCGCTGATGCCGAACAGCATCAGCCCGACCGGCACCCAGGCGATTACGGGCGTCTGCGCGTAGGCCTCGAAGAGCGGCGCGATGAAGGCCTCGGCGCGCCGCGACACGCCGAGCAGGGCGCCGAGCGCGATCCCGGCGACGGCGGCGATCGCGTAGGCCTGCCCGACGCGCGCGAGGCTCGCAGCGAGGTGCGCCACAAGTTCCCCGCTCGCGGCGAGATCGCGGAAGGCATCGAAGACGACGCCAGGCGCCGGCAGGATCTGTTCGGCAATCCACGCTTCGCGTGCGGCGACATGCCACAGCAGGAGCAGGGCCGCGGGCAGCAGCAGCGGGAGGGTAGCGCCCCACAGTGCGGGCAGCAGCGCACGCAGAGGTTTCAGGAGGTGCGGCGACAGGGGCGGATGCTGCCGCATGGCGGTGCCCGCCGGCCGGGGCAGGGCGGTCTGGATCAGTTCGGTCATGGCGTGAATGTCTCGGTGGGGGCGGACGCGAGCGCCTGGCGGGGGCTGCCCGTCGGCGCACGCGCGGCGCTCAGTTGCTGGCGAGGCCCTTCACCGGCTTGCCGTCATAGGCATAGCGGACCCAGTGCTTCTCGAGCTGCAGCTCCTTCAGCGCGGCATTCAGAAAGGACGGTTCGAGCCACGCGGCGATGTCGATGTCCTTGCGGATGAGCCTGAACCGCAGCGCGTCGGCGATGCCGTCCTTGAAGCGGCCGGTCCAGTAGTCGTCGAGCAGGGGTGTCTGGTGCTCGGCGAGCGTGTCCTTGCCGTATTGCTCCTTGTAGTAGCCGAAGCCGGTACCGTCCTGCCCCCACAGCTTGAACAGCGCCGTGCGGTTGGCCTCGTCCGAGCTGTGCTGCGCGGCCTTCACGAGCACCTTGACGACGCGCTTGGTGATCTCCGGGTATTTGTTGATGAAGTGCTCGGTGGCCACGAAACCGCCCGAGATCAGCAGCTCGGGCGTGTTTGATTCGTAGATGATGCGGGCCACGCCGCGGTCGCGCAGCGGGTAGAAGGAACTCGGCGTCGACACCACCGCGTCGATGTCCTTGGTGGCCAGCGCGTCCGTCGCGTTGGCGCCGAGGACGTTCACCGCGCGCACGTCCTTCTCTTCGAGGCCGACCGTGGCGAGGATGCGCGAGCTCGCGAGCTGGATCGCCGTGCCCTTGGCGATTGCCAGCCGCTTGCCCTTCAGGTCGGCGAGCGTGCGGATCTGCGACTCCGACGGTACCGCGACCGCCACCGGCAGACGCATGCCGCCGCCGGCCAGCACCTTCACCTTCAGGCCGGCGGCCTTGCCGATGATCATCGCGAGGTCGCCCTCGTACGAGAAGTCGAGCAGGTCGTTGGCGAAGGCCTCGTTGATCGCCGGCCCCGCGAACTTGAAGTGGTTCCACTCGATCTTGATGTTGTCCTGTTTGAATTCCTCCTCGAGCAGGCCTTGCAGGTGGGCCGTGGCGAGCGGGTTGCCGCCCAGCACCGGGCGGTTGCCGGTGCCGGTGCCGGGAAAGCCGAGGCGGATGACCTGCGGCTTGCCCTCGTCGGCCGCCGCCGACAGCGGCAGGACGAAGGAGGCGGCGGTCACGACCGCCGCGAACAGGGATGCGATGCGTTTCATGATGGAGGTCTCTCGCGTAGGGGGTCAGAAGCCGAACTGGAACTGGCCGATCAGCTGCCGGTCGGTGTCGCGGTCCGGCTGTTTGCTGTCGACAACGTTGTAGTTGAGCTGGAACTTGGTGGTCTGGGCGAAGAAGACGTTGAAGCCGAGCGTCTTGATGTCCTGACGGAAACCGTGGCGGGCGTCGTTCCTGCCCACGGCCGGGTCGAACTTGTCGTAGCGCAGGAAGAACTGGTAGCTCTTCGGCCACCAGTCGTCGAAACGCCCGGTGGACACCGGCACCGTGCCGAGCGCGCTGTTGGCGTAGAGGAACTGCTGGCCGATGTTGTAGTAGGCGGTGTAGACCTGTCCGCGGCTCTCGACCTCCTCGTCGCTGCGCACGCCGTTGGCGCCGCCGAAAGTCCGGTCGTCCTTGCCCTTCACGTATTCGTAGGTGAAGCCGAAGGGATCGTGGTTGTAGTACAGGTCGAAGCCGTAGCGGTCCTTGCGTCCGGTGCCGGCAAGGGCGCCCGCCGCGCTGCCGCCCGTGACCGTGACGTTCTGGGTGCCCTTGTAGGCGCTCACCCCGAGCGCGAGCTGGCGCAGCCACGAGTTGTATTCCGCCGGCACCGTGAACACCGCGCGGCCGAACCAGTCCTTGTTGTTGTTGTTGTCGGTGGTATTGGCGCCGGTGCCGTTGACCAGGCCGGCGTACCAGGTCAGCGTCGGGCTGCGGTAGCTGTAGCCGTAGTCGTATTCGACTCCGGCCTCGCCGCGCGCGATCAGGCCGATGTCCAGCCCGAGCCCCAGCGCATTGACGAACTGCGCGCTGTTGATGGTGGGCTTCAATTCGTCCGGCGCCGCGGCGTCGAGGCCGAAGGGCAGCAGCTGCTGGCCCAGCGTCGCGGTGAGGCGCGGATTCTCCGGGCTCAGCGTGGGCAGGAAGTTGTACGTGAGGTTGGCGAACTGCACATAGACGTTCGCATTCGCGTTCGCCCCGGTCGCCTGCGATGGGTTGGCCGCGAGGCGCAGCGTGTAGGCGAGGTTGCGGCCGTCCTCGTAGTCGCGGTACAGCAGGCCCGACAGCTGGATCGCCGCCGCGCCGTTGTTGAACGAACTGTGGCGTTTGTTGCTATTGACGGTGTTGGGCGCGAGATTGTTGCCGTTGGCGACCGAATTGGAGCCGAAGCGCGCCTGCGCGATGCCCGACAGGTTGACCGGTCGGTTGGTCAATGCCGTGTTGTATTCGCGGTTGCGGTTGTACAGGTACTTGAAGTTCTCGAGGTCGGAGCGCAGGCCGTTGAGGTCGTCCTTCGTGACTTCCGGCTCAGGCGCTGCGGCGGGTGTCGCCGCAGCCGTAGCCGGTTTGGCGGCGCCCTCGGATTCGAGCTTGTCGAGCTTGCCCTGCAGCGCGCGCACGGCCTCCTGCAGCTGCCGCAGTTGCTGTTGCGTCGCCTCCAGTTCCGGATTGCCGGCGGCGAAGGCGATGCTGCCGCCGCCGCCCAGAACCAGCGCGACCAGCGCGGCGATGGGTGTCAGTCTTGTTTTCAATTCGATGCTCCCTTATGACGCGTTCAGGTGGAATCCCGTTGGCATGACGTGTGTCGGCGCCCTGGTTCATATAACAGCAAGGCTTGTGTCAACGGTTCTGTTAGAAAATCTGGGTCTAAAGGAATCGGTTTGTTTGCGGTGCAGCAAAATCGCTGGTGGAACTGTTCCTGTCGCAACACCGGGGCCGCGCCCGCGCAGGGCGGCCTTGCCGGCCCGTGCGCGGGGTGTCGCGGGTGGAGCGCTTACAGCAGGTCCACCCGCACGGTGTCGAGCGTGCCGCTGAAGCGGTACGGCGTGGCGTAGGCCTGGCTCACCGGCGAGCCGGTCTCTTCGCCGATGTCGAGCGTCTCGGTGTCCGAGCCGCGGAAGCCGCCGAAGCTCGCGAAGTGCGTCTCGCCGGCGGGTTGTCCGTTGATCGTGAGCCGGCCGGTGCCGCCGCCGAGAGGCTTGCGGCCGTCGGCGAGGAACTCGAAGCCGAGCTCGACCTTGCCGTGCGGCAGGGCGATCGACGAGACCAGCCGGTCGGTGCGCTTGCTGACGAAGTTGTTCTCGTAGACGAGCCGGCCGTCCTTCACGTACAGCGAGAAGCCGCCATGCCGCCCGCCCTGGGCGATCAGCACGCCTTCGGCACCCGATTCCGGGATGTCAACCGTGGCGGTGATGCGGTGCGAGCGGTTTCCGAGATCCGGCGCAGATCCTTGGGGAACGCGCGTGACGCCGGCGCGATAAGTGAAGGAGGTCTTGCCGAGCGATGCATAGGGCCGCGATGTGTCGTCGAGCGAGACGATCGGCGACAAGGGATAGACCTGGTTGCGCGTCGCCTCGCGGTCGAACTCGCGCTGCAAGGCCTTGAGCCTGTCCGGGTACTTCGCCGCCAGGTCGTGCGCCTCGCTGAAGTCCTCGGCCACGTGGTACAGCTCCCAGCGCGCATCCTCGGGACGGCCGGGCTTGTTGAACAGCTCCCACGGCACGCCGTAGCGTGCCCCGGCGACCCAGCCGTCCTGGTAGATCGCGCGGTTGCCGCCGAGCTCGAAGTACTGACGCGTGTGGCGCGTCGGGGCGTCGGCGTGCTCGAAGGTGTAGGCGAGGCTCCTGCCTTCGAGCGGCTTCTGTTTCACGCCATCGACGACCTCGGGAAACTTCACGCCCGCCAGCTCGTAGATCGTCGGCGCGATGTCATTGACGTGGCTGAACTGGCTGCGGATCTCGCCCCGCGCCTTGATCTTCGCCGGCCACGAGACGATCAGCGGGTTGCGCGTGCCGCCGAAGTGCGAGGCGACCTGCTTGGTCCACTGGAAAGGTGTCGTGGTCGCCCATGCCCACGCCGAGGCGTAGTGGTTGTCGTGCCGCGGTCCGCCGATCTCGTCGAGCGTGCGCAGTTGTTCGTCGAGCGTGTCCTTCACCTGCGCGAAGAAGCCGGCGAAGTTGGCGATCGAGCCGTCGAGCGAGCCTTCCGCGCTGCCGCCGTTGTCGCCGACGACGTAGAGCACGAGCGTGTTGTCGCTCTTCGGGCCCTTGCGCACCTCGTCGAGCAGGCGCCCGACCTCGTGGTCGGTTTGTTCGAGGAAGGCCGCATACACTTCCATCTGGCGTGCATAGACCTTCTTCTGCTCCGTGGAGAGGCTGTCCCAGGCGGGCAGTTCGGCGGGGCGCGGCGTCAGTTCGGCGTTCTGCGGGATCACGCCGAGGCGCTTCTGCCGGGCGAAGGTTTCCTCGCGCAGCTTGTCCCAGCCCTGGTCGAACTTGCCGCGGTACTTCGCGATCCATTCGGGCGGCACGTGGTGCGGGGCGTGCGTCGCGCCCGGGGCGAAGTACAGGAACCAGGGTTTCTCGGCCGCGACCGCTTCATGCTGGCGCACCCAGTGCACGGCGTCGTCGACGAGGTCGGTGGTCAGGTGGTAGCCCTGGTCGGGCTTGCGGTTCGGTTCGACGGCGACCGTGTTGCGGTAGAGCTGCGGTTCCCACTGGCTCGTTTCGCCGAGCTGGAAGCCGTAGAAGTATTCGAAGCCGAGGCCGGTGGGCCAGCGGTCGAAGGGTCCGACCGCATTGATCTCCCAGTCCGGCGTGTTGTGCCATTTGCCGAAGGCCGCCGTGCTGTAGCCGCCCTTGCGTAGCACCTCGGCCACCGAGACGAACTCGCGTCCCCACGTGGCGTGGTAGCCGGGATTCGGCGAAGCGCCCTCGACCACCGTGCCGAAACCGACCTGGTGGGCGTTGCGGCCGGTGAGCAGCGCGGCGCGGGTCGGCGAGCACAGGGCGGTGGTGTGGAACTGGTTGAACGACAGGCCGCTCGCGGCGAGCTGGTCGAGGTTCGGGGTTGCCGCGGCGCCGCCGAAGGTCGAGGTGGCGCCGAAGCCGACGTCGTCGAGCAGCACCAGCACGATGTTCGGTGCGTCCGGCTGCGCCTTGACCGCTTTCGGCCACCCGGCCGCCGGGGCCGGCTGTGTCGCCGGTGCGGTGGCGGGGCCTTGCGCCTCCTTCGCGTACGCGACCTGCGCCGCGAGGACTGCAAGCGCGCCGCCGATCAGCAGCGTGGTTTTCCTGATTTGCATGTCGTTACTCCCTTGTCGTTGTGGTGTTGGACGAGCAGACGGCTCAGCGCCACTGCTGGAAATCGAATGGCGCCATCCCGGGCGGCATGACCGGCAGCGGCTCTTGCTGCACGGCAGGGGCGTTGGCGGCACGCGCCGCTTCGAGCAGCGCGGCCGTGAGCGCCCCGATCAGTCCGGCGAGGCCGAGCGCGAGCACGACGGCGCGCAGGCGGTGCAGGCACGCCCGCAGCGCCGGAAGGTCGGCGGTTGTGCGCGGCCGTCGCGCCCGGATGGCGGCGGGGCTGTTGCCGCCGTGGTTGGCAGTCTGGAAGTGCATCGAGAGACCTCCGCACGGGATGATGCGTGCTGCGTCGCACAATGCGTGCCACATTAACTTGTGACGTATAAACAGTGGGTTAAGTGTTCATTCCGGCGTGGATGGGTGCCGCGCTGCTGCGTGCGGAACAGCCCGCTGCTGGCGGTGTTGCCGACGCAGCAGCCTGCTCGAGCCGGGGCCTTTTTCAGTGCGCCGGCAGGCCCCGGTCGGCAGGGCGTGTCGGTCGCGGCGCCAGCCACACTGCGCAGGCCGCGACGAAGAACGCAACGGCGACCAGGGACATGACCTCGTTGGTCGCGAGCATCACGCTCTGGGCGTCGAGCAGTCGGTCGAGCGCGAGGCGTGCGCCGTCGCCGTCCAGCCCCGCAGCCTGAAGCTGACGCACGACGCTGCGCTCCGGGTCGACGTAGCCCGCCAGTTCGGCATGATTGGCGCGCCGGAGGTCGTCCCACGCCGTCGTCGCGAGCGAGGTCGCGAACGCGCCGGAGACCGTGCGCAGGAAATTCATCAGACCGGCGGCGGACGCCGTCTCGTGCGTGTCGACGCAGCCGAGCGCGAGACCCGTCAGCGGGATGAAGAAGAAGGGCAGGGCCGCACCCGTCACCATCAGCGGATACGAGATCTGCCAGTAGTCCATGTCGGTGCTGGCGCCGGTGCGCCACAGCGTGACGAGCGCGAGCGCCAGCACGCCGCCGAACACCACCTTGCGCGGATCGACGCGCGCCGACAGCATCGCCGCGACGGGCGCGAAGCACACCGCGACGAGACCGGTCCACGCCGTCGCCGTGCCCGCGTCGCTCGCGCTGTAGCCCATCCAGGTCTGCAGCCACAGCGGCGTCAGCACATTGGCGGCGAACAGTGCCGCAATCGCGAGGCTGTTCGTCACCACGCCCGCCGTGAAGCCGCGATGGCGGAACACGCGCAGGTCGACGGCCGGGTGCTCGGCCGTCAGCTCCCAGATCAGGAAGGCCGCGAAGCCGGTTGCGGCGACCGACGCGAGGGCGATGATCTTCGGCGACGCGAACCAGTCGAGATCCTTGCCCTCGTCGAGCATCAACTGCAGCGCGCCGACCCACACGACCAGCAGCACGAGCCCGATGCGGTCGACCGGATCGCGCGTCACCGGCTGCTCGTAGCGCTTCAGCAGCCGCCACGAGCCCGCGGCGCAGGCGAGCGCGAGCGGCAGGTTGAGGTGGAAGATCCACGGCCACGACCAGTTGTCGCAGATCCAGCCGCCGATGATCGGCCCCAGCACCGGTGCGACCAGCGTCGTCATCGCCCACAGCCCGACCGCGGCGGACGCCTTCGACGGCGGGAAGACGCGCATCAGCAGCGTCTGCGACAGCGGCATCAGCGGGCCGCCGGCGAGCCCCTGCAGGACGCGCGCCGCGACCAGCATCCCGAGCGAACCGGCGAGCCCGCACAGCGCCGAGAACAGCCCGAACAGCGCCATCGCGGTGACGAACACGCGCACCGCGCCGAAACGCGCGGCGAGCCAGCCGGTGAGCGGCACGGTGATGGCCTCGGCGACCGCGTAGGAGGTGATCACCCAGGTCGCCTGGCTGCTCGTCGCGGCCAACCCGCCGGCGATGTTGGGCACCGACACGTTGGCGATCGTCATGTCCAGCACGGCGACGAAGTTCGCCGTTGCGAGCACGATCGCGGCCAGCCACAACATGCCGCCCTCGAGCGGCCGCGTCGCCTGTGCGTCGTCTTGCGTCATGGCGCGGACCCGGCCGCGGCGGTGTCGATGCGCACCGACATCGACAGGCCGACGTTGAGCGGCCGGTCGGCGAGCTCCTGCGGGTCGAGCCGGATGCGCACCGGCAGCCGCTGCACGACCTTGATCCAGTTGCCCGTCGCGTTCTGCGCCGGGATCACCGCGAAGGCCGCCCCGGTGCCGCCGGAAAAGCCCTCGACGAAGCCGTGATAGCTCGCATCGCTGCCATAGCGGTCGGCCTTCACCTCGACCGGCTGGCCGACGCGCACCTTGTCGAGCTGCACCTCCTTGAAGTTCGCGTCGACGTGGATCTCGTCGAGCGGCACGACCGCGAGCAGCGGCGCGCCGGCGTCGACCCGCTGGCCGACCTGCACCTGGCGGCGTGCCACGACGCCACCGACGGGCGCACGGATTACGGTCCGTTCCAGATCGATCCTCGCGCGGTCGCGGCGCGCACGGGCAAGCGCGACCTCCGGGTGGTCGCCGGGCGTGGTGCCGTCGATCAGCACGGCGTTCGCCTGCCGGACACCCTTCGCGGAGTGGTGGTTGGCGCGCGCCGAGTCGACGGCCGAGCGCGCAGCGAGGAGGTTTGCCCGCGCACCGGCGAACGCATTCTGCGCGCGCGTCAGATCGTCGCCCGACACGGCGCCCGAGTCCGCGAGCGCCTCGCGCCGCGCGAGGTCGACCCGCGCGCGCTCGAAATCCGCCTCCGCCGCCGTCACCCGAGCCAGCGCCGCCTGCGTCTCCGCCTCGCGTGCGCGCACCTGTGCGCCCAGCCCGTCGTCGTTGGCGACATAACCGCGCACTTGGCGGATGGCGCGCGCGAGTTCCGCCTCGGCCTCCGCCAGCGCGAGGCGGGCGTCGGTGTCGTCGATGACGGCGAGCACATCGCCCGCCTTGACCGCCTGGGTGTCGATGACGCGCACTTCGCGCACCGTCCCCGCGACCGCCGGCGTCACCTGCGCGATTTCGACCGCAGTGTAGGCATTGTCGGTGGACACGAAGCGCGCACCGTAGAGCGACCACCACGCGCCCGAAGCGAGCGCGATGACGCCGACCGCGCCTGCCAGCGCGAGCAGCAGCGGTTTGCGGCGCGCATGGCGGCGGTCGGGAATGGCTTCGGTGACGGAAGCGGGCAAGGCAGCAGACATGGGGATTCCCTTTTGGTCACGCCGCCGCAGGCGCCGACCGCTGCGGCCAGCGGTGATGGCGGAAGCGCTCGCGCAGCGCGAGCTTGTTGATCTTGCCGGTGGCGGTGTGTGGAATCTCGTCGACCACCACGAGATCGTCGGGTAGCCACCAGTGCGCGATCCTGCCGCTGAAGTAGCGGCGCATCGCGTCGCGCTCCAGCGTCTTCCCCGGCTTCAGCACCACCGCCATCAAGGGGCGCTCGTCCCACCGCGGATGCGGCACCGCCACCGCCGCCGCTTCGGCCACGGCCGGATGCGCGGCGAGGATGTTCTCCAGCTCGATCGAACTGATCCACTCTCCGCCGGACTTGATCACGTCCTTGGCGCGGTCGGTGATCTGCATGAAACCGCCGGCGTCGATGGTTGCGACGTCGCCGGTGCGGAACCAGCCGTCGGCGGTGAAGCCGTCGCCTTCCTCGCGGCCGTAATACTGGCGCAGCGCCCA
This sequence comes from Azoarcus sp. DN11, assembly GCF_003628555.1. Lineage (NCBI taxonomy): Bacteria > Pseudomonadati > Pseudomonadota > Betaproteobacteria > Rhodocyclales > Zoogloeaceae > Azoarcus > Azoarcus sp. DN11. The sequence continues at coordinate 1,308,430 of NZ_CP021731.1, forward strand.
CGGTGCGCGCACCACCAGTTCGCCGAAGGATTCGCCGTCGTGCGGCAGCGGCTGGCCGTCGTCGTCGAGGATCGCCAGTTCCACCCCCGGCAGCGGCCGCCCCTGCGTCAGCCTTTGCGCTTCGCGTCGGTCCGGGGCAAGCGTTGCGTCGTCGGCGTGCGGCACATTCACGGTGCCGATCGGCGACAGCTCGGTCATGCCCCAGGTGCGTAGCACCTCGACGTCGTGATGCGCGAAGGATTCGGCCATGGCCGGCGGACACGCCGACCCGCCGATCGCCAGGCGGCGCAGGCGCCCGAGCCCGCCGCCATGCTGCGCGAGATGCTGCAGCAGGCCGGTCCACACGGTCGGCACGCCGTTCGAGAAGCTCACGCCCTCATCGACGATCAACTGGTGCAGCGACGCGCCGTCGAGCAGCGGGCCCGGCAGCACGAGGCGCGCGCCGGTGAGCGCTGCGATGTAGGGCAGGCCCCAGGCATTGACGTGGTACATCGGCACGACCGGCATCACCGTGTCACGCGCCGAAACGCCGAAACTGTCGGGCAGGGCGCAGGCATAGGCGTGCAGCACCGTCGAGCGATGGCTGTACAGCACGCCCTTCGGGTTGCCGGTCGTGCCCGACGTGTAGCACAGGCTCGACGCCGCGTTCTCGTCGAGCTGCGGCCACGTGTAGTGCTCCGAGTGGCGATGCACCAGATCCTCATAGGCGAGCAGCTCGCGCGGGAAGTTCGCCGGCAGGTGTTCGCGGCCCGTCATCTGCACGAAGTGCGTCACCTGCGGCAGCTTGTGCGCGATGCGCGCGACGAGGTCCGCGAAGGTCGAATCGAAGAACAGCACCTGCGAATCCGCATGCGCCAGGATCCACGCGATCTGCTCGTCGAAGAGGCGCGGGTTTACCGTATGGCAGACGGCGCCGCTGCCCGCGATGGCGTAGTACAGCTCGACATGGCGGTGCGTGTTCCACGCCAGCGTCGCGACGCGGTCGCCGCGGCGAACGCCCAGGTGCGCGAGCGCGTTGGCGAGTTGGCGTGCGCGGCGATGGGTTTCGTGCCAGGTCGTGCGGTGCAGCGGGCCATGCGGGTTTTCGGGAAGACGGCTGACAATCCCGGTATCGCCGTGATTACGATCGGCATGGGCGATCAGGCCGGAAATCAGCAGCGGCAGCTGCATCATCAATCCCTGCATCGGGGAAATCTCCTGTGGGCATCGAATGGGAAATGCGCGCACGCGGGCAGCGAGCCCGCGGCGCAGTGCGGTTTACGGGGAAGCTCGGGCGAACGCCGATCAGCGTTCGATCGAGGCCTTCCTGGGCTGGAAGGGCGCGTTCTCATAGCCGCCATCGCGCACGTAGCGCGCCAGCCGCAGCCACTCCGCGGCCGGCCAGCGGCTGCCGGGCTGGCGCGCCACGGCGACGCCGTCGAGGTCGTAGAACACCACCGTCGGCAGCGCGAACACGCGCTGCGCGTTGGCGAACGCCGCCTGCGTCGTCGCGCCGCCGTCGAAGTCGCGCAGCGCGGCCGGCTCGTCCGCGCGCAGGCTCACCGGCACGAAGTGGGCGCGCAGCTCGCGCTGCAAGGCGGGGTCCCGGAAGGTCGAAGCCTTGGCACGCGCGCATTCGCCGCAGCCTTCCATCTCGTACAGCACCGCGACGCCCTTGCGCCCCGCGCGGCGCGCATCCGCGAGCGCCGTGGCAAGATCGGCGGTCGGCGCGAAGAGCGGCGCATCCGCTGCGGAACGTGCCCCCGCCGCCTGCGCGCCGCCCCAGCCGAACAGCAGCGTCAGCGCGAACAGCAGCAGGCCGGCGAGGGCCCACCGCAGCTGGCGCGAAACGTAGCGTTCCTTTTCTTCCTCGTCGTCAGGGCGTGGCGCTTCGGGCATCACGGTGGTCCCCGGAAAATCGTGCTTGCGCAGAAAGGTGCTCATCGCCGTCCCCTCAGCGCAGCCAGAACAGCGCGCGAGCGCGCACCCGTTCGAGCACGCTCATCGCTGCCCAGGTGACGCCGCCGGTGTACAGGATGCCCGCCACCATGCGCGGGTAGTCGGCGAAGTCCGCGTAGTATTGGACGAAGCGACCCAGCCCCGCGTTCGCGCCGAAGAGCTCCGCGACCGTCAGCAGGATGAAGCCGAAGCCCAGCCCCACGGCCATCCCCGAGAAGATGTGCGGCAGGCTTGCCGGGAAGACCACCTTGCGCAGGTATTCGAGTCGGGAAAAGCCGAGCACGGCGGCGTTGTCGCGATGCCGCCCCTCGACCGCGTGCGCACCCGCGACCGTGTTCTGGAACACCGGCCAGAACGCCCCGACGAACACGACGAAGGTCGCCGACAGGTGGAAGGTGGGCAGCACCGCGATCGCGTACGGGATGTAGACGGTCGGCGGCACCGGCGCCGCGACCTTCGCGAAGGGGAAGAGCGCCCGTCCCAGCCGCGGCGAGGTGCCCGCGACGAGGCCCAGGGTGACGCCGGCGACCACCGCCAGTGCGAAGCCGGGCATGAGGATCAGCAGCGACGACCACGTCCCCGCGAACAGCTCCGGCAGCGACTGCCACAGCGCGTCGAGGACCACCGCGGGAGGCGGCAGCAGCGGATTGCCCTGCCCGGCGATCGCGCCGGCGATGCCTTGCCACGCCGCGATCAGCGCCCCCCACAGCAGCCACGGTTCCCACGCGAAGGCGAGCCGGGCGGACCGCGGGGACGCTGCATCGGCAGCGTCCGGCTGCTGCGCCGACAGCGAAACGGCGTCGAGCGTCGAAGTTTCGGAAATCATGAACAGCACTCCAGATGTCGGTTCAGGCCGCCGCGAGGCGGGCCAGCGTGTCGGCGTCGAGCGCCTCGGCGATCGATTCGCGCAGCGCGTGGAAGCGGTGCTCGGCGAACAGCGCCGCCCGCGAGCGTGGCCGCGCGAAGGGCACCGCGAAGTCCGCGATCACCCGCCCCGGCGAGGCCCCCAGCACCGCGACGCGGTCGGCGAGCAGCAGCGCCTCGTCGACGTCGTGCGTCACGAACACCACCGTCGGCCGCGGCGCGCGCCCCTGCCACTGCTCGACGAGAAGATCCTGCAGGCGCGCGCGGTTGACCGGGTCCAGCGCCCCGAAAGGCTCGTCCATCAGCAGGAAGGGCGATTCCAGCGCCAGCGCGCGGGCGATCGCCGCCCGCTGCTGCATCCCCCCGGACAGCTCGAACGGGTAGCGTTCCGCGACGTCGGGCAGCCCCACCCGTTGGAGGTAGTCGACCGCCCGCGTACGCGCATCGACGCGCGAGATGCCGGGTGCCGCCTTGCGCACGCCCTCGGCGACGTTGTCGACCACGCGCATCCACGGAAACAGTGCATAGTTCTGGAACACCACCGCACGCTCGATGCCCGGCCCACTGACCTGCCGGTTGCCCGCGAGGACTCGCCCACGTCCCGGCTTTTCCAGGCCTGCGATCAGGCGCAGCAGCGTGCTTTTGCCCGAACCGCTGGGGCCGAGCAGGGCGAGGAAGCTGCCTTCCGCCACCGTGAGGTCGATGTCGTCGAGCACCGTCGTCCCGCTATAGCCGAAGCGCAGCCGCTCCACGCGCAAGGCCGCAGTCGTCGCGCCGCTCACAGCCGGTTCCTCGTCGGTTCGCTCTTCAGGCGGGTCTGCCAGAAGGCCTCGCGCGGGTTCTCCTGCGCCAGGCTTTCGAGTGCCTTGCGGTAGGGCGTCAGTTCGAAGATCGGCGCGAGCGGCCGCGCGCCCTCGACCACCTCTGAGCTCACCAGCGTCGTCCAGAACTTCTGCGTTCCCTGCACGTTCGGATCCGAGCTCTGGTCGAGGAAGGGCGAGTAGAAGCCCTGCTCCAGGATGTCGCGGTCGAGCTTCACGTACTTCTGGATCGCGTCGATCGTCTCCTTCTTCTTCTCCGCGGTGAATTTCTCCGCCTTCAGGATCGCCCGCAGGAAGCGCACATGCGTGTCGCCCTGCTTGAGCTTGTCCGAAGTCACGACGATGCGGCAGCACGGATGCCCCGGCTGCAGTTCCGACGAACGTACCACGATCTTCAGCCCCTGCCGCTCGGCGCGGATGTCGTGCGGCCCCCACACCACCCCGGCATCGACCTGGCCGGATTTCACCGCCTCGATCACCGCCGGCGGATTCTTTAGCTCGAAGATCTTCAGATCGTTCTTCCAGTCGATCTTCTCGTCCTTCAGCGCGCCGCGCAGCACCGCGTCGCCGGTCGCCAGCCGCACCGTCGCGACCTTCCTGCCGCGCAGGTCGCTGATGCTGCGGATCGACGCCGCCTTCTCCGGCGTCACCACCAGTGCCGCGTCTAGCCCCATGATCCCGCCGATCACCTTCAGGTCGGCCCCTTTCGCGTAGTGCGCGAGCGGCGCGGTGGTGCCGAAGGCGCCGACGTCGAGCTTGCCCGCGGTGACCGCATTGAGCCCGTCGGCCGAGTTCTGGAACTCGACCAGCTCGACGTCCAGCCCCTCCTGCTTGAACAGGCCGTATTCCTTCGCGACGAAGAACTTGGCGTGGCCGGTGACCGGCAGGTAGCCCACCTTCAGGCTTTCCGCCTGCGCGAGGCCGGTTGCGGCAAAGAGCGACAGCGCGAGGATGCCGGCGCGCGCGATTCGGGATGGATGCATTGGAATTCTCCTCGGGGATGACATGACGTCCGCGGCACACGCCCCGTGTGTTGCCGCCGTCCTATGCTCAAAATCTACGCGGCCGCCGATCGGCGACGAACCAAGAAAAATTCCGATGTATTGCAGCGCAAAGAAATACGATGCTTATCAGCGCATGTGATAAGCGCACACGGCATGGCGCCCGCCGACGGCCGGACCGAAGTCCGTCCGCGGGCGGGCGCGGCTGTTGCCGGTGGAGCGGGGAGGGGGGTGGGAGGATCTAGTCCGGGTCGCCGGGTCGCAGTTCGAGCGAGTTGCGGGTGTGGTGGCGCAGGCGTGCCAGCGCACTGCGTCGCCCCTTGTGCGATTCGCGCCGGCCGGAGATCGACCCCAGCGGCAGGTCCTCGTGCGCCTGCTGCATGCCGGCGAGCAGGTCGTGGCAGAAGGGCCAGGCGCCGAAGCCGGAGTCGACGTTGATGTGGCCCGCAGCGCCGATATTGATGAAGCGCGCACCCCAGCGGTCCGCCCAATAGGCCGCGACCGTCAGCCGCACCCACGGGTCGTTGGTGCTGGCGATCACCGCACAGGGAAAGCCGAGCTGTCCCTGCGGCAGCCAGGGGCCGAGGTCGTCGATCGGCCCCGGCGTCTCTTCCTGCAGTCCGAGCGGGCCGAAGCGTGCCGGATCGGCCGGCGCGACCAGCAGCGCCCCGGCCACCCGTTCGGGCCGGTCGGCCGCCGCGACCACGCTCGCCAGGCAGCCGAAGCTGTGCGCGACCAGCCACACCGAGTGCGGCGACTCGTCGATCTCGCGCCGCACCGCCGCCGCCCAGCGCGCCAGCACCGGCGCCTCCCAGTCGATCCCGCGCACGCGCCGCGCGTCCGGCAGGCGCTGTTCCAGCCACGTCTGCCAGTGCTCCGGCCCGCTGCCGTGGAATCCCGGCACGATCAGCGTCGTGTGTCGCATGCGCGGCTCTCCGTGTGTCGTGAAGCGCGGCTCAGCGCGTGAATATCTGGTCGAACACGCCGCCGTCGTCGAAGTGCGCCTTCTGCGTCTTCGCCCAGCCGCCGAACAGGCCGTCGATCGTGAAGGTCTTCAGCTTCGGAAAGCGCGCCACGTCCTTCGGGTCGGCCAGTTCCGGCTTCACCGGACGGTAGTAGTGCTGTGCCGCGATCTTCTGTCCCACCGGCGAGTACAGGTATTCCACATAGGCCTTCGCGACGTCCGCCGTGCCGCGCTTGGCCGCGACGCCGTCGACCACGGTGACCGGCGGCTCCGCCAGGATCGACACCGACGGCACCACGATCTCGAACTTGTCCGGGCCCAGCTCGTTCACCGACAGGAAGGCCTCGTTCTCCCAGGCCAGCAGCACGTCGCCGATCCCGCGCTGCACGAAGGTGTTGGTCGCACCGCGCGCGCCCGAATCGAGCACCGGCACATGCTTGAACAGCTCGGTCACGAACTCCTTGGCCTTCGCCTCGCTGCCGCCCGGCTGCTGCAGCGCGTAGCCCCACGCCGCAAGGTAATTCCAGCGCGCGCCGCCCGACGTCTTCGGATTCGGCGTGATCACCTCGACGCCCGGCTTCACGAGGTCGCCCCAGTCCTTGATGCCCTTCGGGTTGCCCTTGCGCACCAGGAACACGATCGTCGAGGTGTAGGGCGAGCTGTTGTTCGCGAGGCGTTTCTGCCAGTCGGCCGGAAATTTGCCCGTCTTCGCGGCGATCGCGTCGACATCGTAGGCCAGCGCCAGCGTCACGACGTCCGCCTCCAGGCCGTCGATCACCGCGCGCGCCTGCTTGCCCGAGCCGCCGTGCGACTGCCTGATGGTCACGTCCTGGCCAGTCTTGTCCTTCCAGTACTTCGCGAACTTCGGGTTGAAATCCTGGTAGAGCTCGCGCGTCGGATCGTAGGACACGTTGAGCAGGGTCGTTTCGGCGTAAGCGCCGCCCGCCAGGCCGGCGCTCAGGGAGAGGGCGATCAGGCTGCGGCGCAGGAAACTGGTTTTCATGATGAATCTCTCCGTTGAATGGCATTCGATGGAGAGAATCTACCGGCTCGCGCTTATTGCCTGAACGAAGAAAAAATGGAATGCATATTCAGAAACGACGTGGCCTCCGCCCGCCGAGCGGGGGAGGCCACGCGCACGGCTCATGCCGGGCCGATCGAACAACAGGCCGGGATCAGGCGAAGTTCTTCGCGGCGAAATCCCAGTTCGCGAGGCTGCTCAGGAAGGCCGCGACGAAGTCCGGGCGACGGTTGCGGTAGTCGATGTAGTAGGCGTGTTCCCACACGTCGATACAGAGCAGTGCCTTGTCGCCGGTCGTCAGCGGGGTGCCGGCGGCGCCCATGTTGACGATGTCGACGCTGCCGTCGGCCTTCTTCACCAGCCAGGTCCAGCCGGACCCGAAGTTGCCCACGGCCGAAGTCGTGAAGGCCTTCTTGAAGTCCTCGAACGAACCCCACTTGGCTTTGATCGCATCGGCCAGCGCGCCCGTCGGCTCGCCGCCGCCGCTCGGCTTCATGCCATTCCAGAAGAAGGTGTGGTTCCACACCTGGGCGGAGTTGTTATACACGCCGCCAGCCGGGGCCTTCTTCACGATCGACTCGAGGTCGAGGTTCTCGTACTCGGTGCCCTTGATCAGGTTGTTCAGGTTGGTGACGTAGGCCTGGTGGTGCTTGCCGTAGTGGAACTCCATGGTCTCGGCCGAGATGTGCGGAGCCAGGGCGTCCTTGGCGTAGGGCAGGGGGGGCAGGGTATGTTCCATTTGTTCTCCTTCCTGTTCGGTTTCAGGGTTGTCGGGGGTTAAAGCCTGACTATTCTAGTCGGGCTTTGCGTGCGCTTGCAAACCTGCGGGCGCGAAGCCTGCCGCGGACTGGTCCCGATGCGGGGGCCGCAGCCTCGCTCGTCATGCTTCTGTGCTATTCACGATAGCACGCAACCGGCCGATTGCGAGCTCCACCGAAACTTCGCCGCCGACCGTCGCGTCGCCGGCGGCACGCAGGATGCGGCCGTCCGCGTCGCGTGTGATGCTGTAACCGCGCGCGAGCACCGCCTGCGGCGCGAGGTGCTGCAGATGGGCGGCGATCGTCGCCAGCCGCTCGGCCCGGCGCTGCACGATCTGCTCTCCTGCCTGCGCGAGCCGCCGGCCGGCGCGTACGCAGCGCTCCATCTCGCGTTGCAGATCCGGCCGGCGCGCAACGAGGCGCAGCTGGAGGACCTGCTGTGACGCGCGCAGCCGTTCGAGCCGCCGCGACATCGCTGCATGCAGGCGCGCGCCGAGGCGCTCGCTGCGCTCGCGTGCGAGCCCCAGCCGCTCGCGCGGATGCACCAGCCGCAGCGCCGCGCGATCGAGACGCTGTGCGAGGCCGTGCACGCGCCGGTCCATGCCGGCCGAGAGGCTGCGGCCGAGTTCGCCGAGCCGCGCGCGGGCCACGTGGTAGCCGGCGCTGGCGAGTTCGGCCGCTCCGGTCGGCGTCGCCGCGCGCACGTCCGCGGCGAAATCGGCGATCGTGAAGTCCGTTTCATGACCGACGCCGCTCACGACGGGTACCGGGCAGGCGCGGAGCGCACGCGCCAGCGACTCGTCATTGAAGGCCCACAGGTCCTCGATGCTGCCGCCGCCGCGCACCAGCAGCAGCAGGTCGATGCCGTCCGCGGCGGCGCGGGCACCCGCCGTCCGCACCGCTTCGGCGAGCCGGGCGCCGGCATCCGCGCCCTGCACCGGGGCCGGGTACAGCACGACTTCCAGGTGCGGCGCGCGCCGCTGCACGGTCGCCAGCACATCCCTCCACGCCGCGGCGGCGGGTGAGGTCACGACGCCGATGCGGCGCGGATAATGCGGCAACTCGCGCTTTGCCGCCGGATCAAAGAGCCCCTCCGCGGCCAGCTTCTCCTTGAGGCGCAGGAAGGCCTCGAACAGGTCTCCCTGTCCCGTCTGCCGCAGGGCCTCCACGTTGAGCTGGAAGTCACCCCGCGCCTCGTATAGCGTCACGAGCGCGCGCGCGTCCACGCGCATGCCGTTCTCGGGGCGAAACGGCAGCAACTGGGCGCGATTGCGCCACATCGTGCAGCGAACCTGCGCCTGCGAATCCTTCAGCGTGAAATACAGGTGGCCCGACGGCGCGCGCGTGAGGTTGGAGATTTCGCCGCTCACCCACAGCAGCGGGATGCGCGATTCGAGCGCCTCGCGCGCCATCCGGTTGAGTTCTGAGACGCTGACGGCGCGGCCCGCGCCACGGGGGGGGCCGGAATCGTCGTAGGGGAGGGACATGGAGTTCTGCATGGGGCGGATTGTATCGGAATCCACAAGCAGACCGTTCTGTCAATGGTGTCTGGGTGAAATCCACAATCAGATCAGCTAATTTTTAACCAGTTGTTTTCAAACGATAAATTTGTTGCACAATTTTTCAGCGGAGCAAGGAAACACTTGTCCGGACAGCGATTTGGAGCGTAATTCGCGAAGAATCCACAAACTTATCCACAGGTTTTGTGGATTCTTGCTGCGGTCATGACAACCGCGTGCGCCTTGCCCTGTGCGCAAGTCGAGTTTAGAGTTCTTTTTTTTCGCAATTCCGGAGTTCCCTGCGTGTTCGCGCTCATCCAGTCCGCGGGCTGGCCCGTCTGGCCCCTCCTGCTGGTTTCCATTGTCGCCGTCGCCCTGATCATCGAACGCGGCGTCACCCTGCGCCGCTCCCGCATCGTGCCGGACGGCCTGCTCGACAAGGTGCTCGCCGACCTGCGCCAGAAGGGCGCCTCGAACGAGATGGTCAACCACGTCGCCGCCCATTCCCCGCTCGGCCGCGTCCTCGCCGCGGGACTGCGCAACGTCGGCAGTACGCGCGAGGTCATGAAGGAATCGATCGAAGAAACCGGCCGTGCCGTCGCCCATGAGCTCGAGCGTTTCCTCAACACGCTCGGCACCATCGCCTCGATCGCCCCGCTGATGGGCCTGTTCGGCACCATCGTCGGCATGATCGAGATCTTCGCCGCCCAGGGCGCCGCCACGACCAACCCGCAACAGCTCGCGCAGGGCATCTCCACGGCCCTCTATGCGACTGGCATGGGTCTGATCATCGCGATCCCTTCGATCATCTTCTGGCGTCACTACCGCGCCGCAGTCGACGGCTTCGTCGTCGACATGGAACAGCAGGCGATCAAGCTGGTCGAGGTGGTCCACGGCGAGCGCCGCCACTGAGCCGGAATGCAGCGGATGAATTTTCAGCGCGGACGCAAGCACGAAGCCCCGGACATCAATCTGATCCCACTGATCGATGTCCTGCTGGTGCTCATCATCTTCCTGGTCCTGACGACGACCTATTCCAAGGTCTCGGGGTTGGAGATCAATCTCCCGACCGCGGAAACCTCGTCCGCGGAAGTGACGCCGAACGAGATCGTCGTCGCGGTGAGTGCGGCCGGCGACGTGCTGGTCAATCGCCAGCCGGTCGGCGACAAGGACATCAACGCCATCGCAGCGGCGCTCGGCAAGGCCGCGCCCTCGGGCGGCAAGGAGCCGGTCGTCGTCATCACCGCCGACGCCAAGGCCGCGCACCAGCGCGTCATCGATGTGATGCAGGCGGCGCAGCGCGCGGGCCTGCCGCACATCACCTTCGCCACCCAGTCCGCCCCGTGAGGCGCCGCTCCGCCGCGGCGTCCGGGGTGCCGCAGCCGCGCACCTGAACGATGGCGCGCGGCAGTCCCGCGTGGTGGCGGAGCCGCTCGCTCGCGGCGCGCCTGCTCCTGCCAGTGGCGGCGCTCTTCGGCGCGCTCGTGGCGGTGCGTCGCAAGCGGTACCGCCGTGACCCGGGTCGGGTCGAACGCCTCTCCGTTCCCGTCATCGTCGTCGGCAACATCGCGGTCGGCGGGAGCGGCAAGACGCCGGTCGTCGACTGGCTCGTGCGCCAACTGCGCGTGGCGGGATGGACGCCGGGCGTCGTCAGCCGCGGCTACGGCGGGCAGATCGACGGCGTCGCCCTCGTGCCTGCGGATGGCGATCCCGCGGTCTTCGGCGACGAGCCGGTCCTGCTCGCACGCCTCACGGGCTGCCCGGTCGCGGTCGGCGCCGACCGCCCGGCCGCCGCGCGCGCACTGCTCGCCGCGCATCCCGCGTGCAACGTGCTGGTGTCGGACGACGGCCTGCAGCATTACCGCCTGGCGCGCGATGTCGAACTCGCCGTCGTCGACGAGCGCGCGCTCGGCAACCGCTGGCTCCTGCCGGCCGGGCCGCTGCGCGAAGCGGTTTCGCGCCTGCGCGAGGTGGACGCGGTGATTGCGCACGGGCCGCTGTCGGCCAATGTGAAAGGGGCGCTCGGCGATACGCCGGTGTTTCCGATGCGCCTCGAGGGCGACGCCCTGGTTTCCCTCCACGACGCCCGCGAACGTTGCCTCCTCGACGCGTTCCGAGGGCGTCGCGTGCACGCGATCGCGGGCATCGGCCGCCCCGAGCGCCTCTTCGAGCAGCTGCGCGCGATGGGGCTCGACGTCGTGCCGCATCCCTTCCCCGATCATCACCCCTTCACCGCCGCCGACCTGGCGTTCGCGCCCGGCGAGCCGAAAATCCTGACCAGCAAGGATGCGGTAAAATGCTCCGCTTTCGCGCCCGCCAATACTTGGGAGTTCCCGGTCAGGGCACAGATCCCGGCGGGCGCCGCCGAACATATCCTGGAGAAACTGTCGCATGGACGCCCGACTGCTTGAAATCCTCGTGTGCCCGATCTGCAAGGGCCCCCTCGACTTCGTCAAGGAGAAGCAGGAGCTGGTGTGCAAGGCCGACCGTCTCGGCTTCCCGATCCGCGACGGCATCCCGGTGATGCTCGAGGAAGAGGCGCGCCAGCTGTCCGCAGAAGAAGTCGACGCGCTGCGCCGCTGAGCATGGCGGGCTTCCACGTCGTCATCCCGGCGCGCTACGCATCGACGCGCCTGCCGGGCAAGCCGCTCGCCGACATCGGCGGCCGGCCGATGGTCGTGCGCGTGCTCGAACAGGCGCGCAAGGCGGCGCCGCTGTCCGCGTGGGTCGCGACCGACGACGCGCGCGTCGTCGAGGCTGTGAAGGCGGCTGGCGGCGACGTGCTCATGACGCGCGCCGACCACCCCAGCGGCACCGACCGCCTGGCCGAAGTGGTCGCCGCGCTCGGCTGGGGCGACGACGAGATCGTCGTCAACGTGCAGGGCGACGAGCCGCTGATCGACCCGGCCCTGATCGCCGACGTCGCCCGTGCGCTGGCCGATTCCCCCGACGCCGCGATCGCCACGGCGGCGCATCCGCTGCACGATGCCGCCGAGCTCTTCAATCCGAACGTCGTCAAGGTCGTGTGCGATGCGCGCGATTTGGCGCTGTATTTTTCGCGCGCACCGATTCCCTGGGCGCGCGACGATTTCGCGAAATCCCGCGATTGCGTCCCCGCGGGGTTGCCCGTGCAGCGTCACGTCGGCATCTACGCCTACCGCGTCGAGTTCCTGCGCCGCTACGCGGGCCTTGCCCCATCGTCGCTGGAAACTTGGGAAGCGCTCGAACAGTTGCGCGCGCTGTGGCACGGCTACCGCATCCGGGTGCTTGCGGTCGAACGCGCGCCGGCAGCGGGCGTCGATACCCCCGAGGACCTCGAACGGGTCAGGGCGGTGTTTGACCGCGCGAGTCGAGTCGAGTAAGTTTCAGGGTTCATTTTTTTGGGAACCATGCGGCCCGACGGACGCCGCATGACAGGGAGGAGAGGATTCATGCGTTTGATTCTGTTGGGGCCCCCGGGCGCAGGCAAGGGTACTCAGGCGAACTTCATCAAGGAAAAGTTCGGCATTCCGCAGATTTCCACCGGCGACATGCTGCGTGCCGCGGTCAAGGCCGGCACCCCGCTGGGTATCGAGGCGAAGAAGGTGATGGATGCGGGCGGCCTGGTTTCCGACGACATCATCATCGGCCTGGTGAAGGATCGCCTGCAGCAGGACGACTGCAAGTCCGGCTACATGTTCGACGGCTTCCCGCGCACGATCCCGCAGGCTGACGCGATGAAGGATGCCGGCGTGCCGATCGACTTCGTCCTCGAGATCGACGTCCCTGACAGCGAGATCGTCGAGCGCATGAGCGGTCGCCGCGTGCACGTCGCCTCGGGCCGCACCTACCACGTCAAGTACAACCCGCCCAAGGTCGCTGGCAAGGATGACGTGACCGGCGAGGACCTGATCCAGCGCGACGACGACCGCGAGGAGACGGTGAAGAAGCGCCTCGAGGTCTATCATGCCCAGACCAAGCCGTTGGTCGACTACTACACCAAGTGGGCCGCGTCCGGTGCGGCGACGGCTCCGAAGGTCCGCAAGATCGGCGGACTCGGTGCGGTCGACGCGATCACCGCACGCGCCTTCGAAGCGCTGAAGTAAGCAGCATCTCCGGCACAGGCGCGGCGAGCGGCGGGTTCATCCCGTTCCTCGCCGCGTTTGCTTTTGCATTTCACGGGAGCGTGATGGCCAGGACCAATCTTCTCTACGCCCAGTCGGGTGGTGTCACCGCGGTCATCAACGCCACGGCGGCAGCGGTCATCGGCGCGGCGCGCGAACGTGACGACGCTGTCGGGACGCTGTTCGCGGCGCGCAACGGCATCCTCGGCGTGCTCGGCGAGGACCTGATCGACACCGCCGTGCTCGGCGCCGAGGAGGTCGGCGCGCTCGCGCACATGCCGGGCGGCGCCTTCGGCTCGTGCCGCTTCGACCTCGATCCGCCCGAGCGGAACCCGGCCCAGTACGACCGCCTGTTCGCGGTCTTCGCGGCCCACGGCATCGGCGGTTTCCTCTACAACGGCGGAAACGGCTCGATGGACGCCGTGGCCAAGCTCTCGGCCGCTGCGCGTGCGCGAGGCTATCCGCTGGCGTGCGTGGGCGTGCCGAAGACGGTCGACAACGATCTCGAAGGCACCGACTGCTCGCCCGGCTTCGGCTCCGCCGCCAAGTATGCGGCGGTGGCGATGCTGGAGGCCGGCATCGACGTCGCTTCGATGGCCAGTCGCTCCGGGCGCGTCTTCGTGCTCGAGGTGATGGGGCGCAACGCCGGCTGGATCGCTGCCGCAACGGCGCTCGCGGCGCGGACGGCGGACGAGCCGCCGCACATCATCCTGATGCCCGAAATCCCGTTCGACGAGGAGGTCTTCCTCGCCGCGGTCGACGCCACCGTGAAGCGCCTCGGCTACTGTGCCGTGACCGTCTCGGAGGGGGTCCGGCGTGCCGACGGCACGCTCGTGATGGAGCAGGACCACGACCGCAAGGGGCACGTGCAACTCGGCGGCGCCGGCCAGTGCATCGCGCGGCTGATTCACGCGCGTCTCGGTCACAAGCACCACTGTGCCATTCCCGATTACCTGCAACGTGCCGCGGGGCACCTCGTTTCCGCCGTGGATCACGCCCAGGCGAGCGCCGTGGGGCGCGCCGCCGTCGAGGCGGCCATCGCCGGGCGCGACTGCGTGATGCCGGCAATCCGCCGCCTGTCCGACGATCCCTATCACTGGGATGTCGAATTCGCCGACGCCGCGGCGATCGCCAACCTCGAACGCCGGGTCCCTGTCCATTTCATCCGGGCCGACGGCCTCCACGTCACCGACGCGGCAAGGCGTTACCTGCGGCCCCTGATCGAAGGCGAAATCTATCCCGCGTTTGCCCGTGGCGTGCCGGACTACCGGCGGCTGAACCTGCCCTCGGTTCCGCGCAAGCTCGCGCCGTACGTCCCCTGAAACGGGGCGCTACAGCCATATTCAGGCGGCGCGGCGGGCCGACGCGTATCGTTTCCCACTTCCAGGCCGCGGGCCGGCGGCATGCGGAGGGTGTCATGCACGTATTGCGAACGGCGTTTGCGCTGCTCTTGTCCGGGGGGCTCTGGGGGCTGTCGGCGCCGCAGGCGGTGCTTGCCCAGGTGCCGGCACAACCGGAGGCGGCCTCCGGGTTCAGCCTCAAGCCGGCTGTCACGGCATCGAAAGCGATGGTCGTCACCGTCAACCCGCATGCGACCGCGGCAGCGCTGGAAATCCTGCGCGCGGGCGGCAGCGCCGTCGACGCCGCGATCGCCGCGGCGCTGGTGCTCAACGTCGTCGAGCCGCAGTCCTCCGGCATCGGCGGTGGCGGGTTCCTCGTCCAGCATGACGCGCGACGGGGCAGGACGAGCGCGTGGGACGGGCGCGAGACGGCGCCTGCGGGCGTGGACGAGCGCCTCTTCCTCACGCCGGGCGGCGACAAAATGGCCTTCTACGACGCCGTCGTGGGCGGGCGTTCGGTCGGTGTCCCCGGGCTGTTGCGCATGTTCGCCGACGTCCATGCCCGACATGGCCGGCTGCCGTGGAAACGCCTGTTCGAACCCGCGATCCGCCTCGCCTCCGACGGTTTTCCCGTCTCGTCACGCCTGCACGCGCTGATCGCGAAGGATCGCTTCCTGAGTCGCGACCCGGCCGCGCGGCAGCTCTTCTTCGACGCGGAAGGCCGTCCGCTGGCGGAGGGCGCCACGCTGCGCAATCCTTCGCTCGCCGAGGTGTTGCGTACGGTCGCGGAGCGGGGCGCCGACGCGTTCTACGAAGGCCCGATCGCGCGGGACATCGTCGCCGCGGTCGCTTCCGCCCCGAATCCGGGCGTGCTGTCCCTGCGCGATCTTGCCGGCTACCGTGCCATCGAGCGACCCCCTCTGTGTGGCGCCTACCGCAGCTATCGCGTCTGCGGCATGCCGCCGCCCAGTTCGGGGGGTGCCACCGTGCTGGCGCTGCTCGGCATCCTGGAACGCTTCCGCCTGTCCGAAATCGCACCCGATTCGGCATTTTCCGCCCACCTGTTCAGCGAGGCGGGGCGGCTTGCGTTCGCCGATCGCGATGCGTGGTACGGCGACCCCGCGGCCATGACGGTCGGCCCGGCGCGGCTGCTCGCGCGGGACTACCTCGCCGGCCGCGCGCAGCAGATCCGCTTCGACGACAGCCTCCACCACGCCCTGCCGGGCAACCCCGGCAAGGGCGCGACGCCGCGCGCGGTGAGCGTCGAGCAGCCGGCGACTTCCCACATCTCCATCGTCGACGCAGCGGGCAGCGCCGTGTCGCTCACCGCCTCCATCGAAGATGCGTTCGGCAGCCGGCGGATGGTGCGCGGTTTCCTGCTCAACAACCAGCTCACGGATTTCTCCTTCGCGCCCGCCGACGAGCGCGGTCCCCATCCCAACCGCGTCGGGCCCGGCAAGCGCCCGCGCAGCTCGATGTCGCCGACCCTCGTGTTCGACGCCAACGGGCGGCTCTTCGCAGTCACCGGCTCTCCGGGCGGCAGCCAGATCATCAACTACGTCGCGGAAAACCTCGTCGGCCTGATCGACTGGAAGCTGCCGCCCGACACCTTGCTCGCGCGGCCGCACGTCGGAAGCCGCAACGGCCCCACCGAGGTCGAGGACCGCCCGGACGCATGGGCGCTGGCGGCAGGCCTTGCCGCCTTCGGAGACGAAACCGTGATGCGCGACCTCACCAGCGGGCTCGGCGTGATCGTCAGGCAGGACGGTAAATGGATCGGGGCAGCGGACCCGCGCAGGGAAGGGGTCGCCGCCGGTTATTGAAGTCCGCCGGGCCGCGCGCAGCGCTCAGCCCAAAAGTGCCGGGTTCAGCGTATAGGTCCCGGTCAGCTTCGCCTCGGCCAGCACGTGCCCCGCGATTGCGTTGCGCACCTGGGCGCCGCTGAACTGGCTGTCCAGCCCGCAGCATTCGACGTTCAGCGCATACAGCGTGAACACGTAGCGATGCACCAGTTCGTCATTCCACGGCGGGCAGGGGCCGTCGTAGCCGTGGTAGTTGCCGCGCATCGCGTCGTCGCTCGCAAACCACCCGGTGTAGTCGTTGATCCCCTGATGGGAGCCCAGGGGGCCTGCCGGCCCGGGCTTGCCGCGCGGCGTCACCTCGCTGGAAAAGCTTCCGGCGGCGATTTCCCGCAGGTCTGCCGGCAGGTCGACGACGACCCAGTGGAAGAAATCGACGCGCGGCAGACTCGCCGGCACGACGCGTCCTTCGACATTGACGTCGTCACCCTTGCCCGGCACGTCGGGATCATGGCAGATCAGCGCCAGGGAGCGCGTTCCGGCCGGCACGCCGCTCCACGCCAGGTGCGGATTGCGGTTGCCACCCAGGCGTACATGCCCTTCTGCGGCAGGGACGCAGAACGAGAACTCGCCGGGGATCCGTGCGCCGTCAGCAAAGCTTTGGCTGGAGAGTTTCATGCCAATGGACTCCATTCAGGTCGATAGGGATAGCTCAGTCGGCATTGTAGGCCGATGGCGGACGCCCCGTCCCGTCCGGGTGCTCGCCTCAACTCGCGGCCCGGCGGCGGAAGTCCCGTAGCCGGATCCCGAGAGTGAACAGCGTGAGGAAATAGGCCGCAATGCCTCCCAGCACGACGGCGGACAGCCGCAGCAGGCGCATCGTCGCGGTCTGGCTGAACCACCATGCCTCGTCGCCCGCGCCGAACCACAGAACGACCCCCAGCACCACCAGCGCGACCAGCAGGCGCAGCGCCAACAGGCCCCAGTGCGGCTGCGGGCGATAGACGCCGCGTCGGCGCAGCCCCCGGTACAGCAGCGCCGCATTGAGCAGCGACGCAAGCCCGATCGACAGTGCAAGGCCGGCGTGCCTGAGCGGCACGATGAAGGCGAGGTTCATCAGTTGCGTCGCGACGAGCGTGATCAGCGCGATCTTCACCGGCGTGCGGATGTCCTGCCGCGCATAGAAGCCCGGTGCGAGGATCTTCACGAGGATCAGGCCGCTCAGGCCGACGCTGTAGGCGACCAGTGCGAGGCGCGTCTGCTGGACATCCGCGGCCGTGAATGCGCCGTGCTGGAAGAGCGTCGACAGCAGCGGCACTGCCAGCAGGGCGAGCGCCAGGGCGGCCGGGAGCGTGAGCATCAGGGTCAGGCGCAGGCCCCAGTCGAGCAGTGACGAGAACGCGTCCGGCTGTTCGTCGGCGTGCAGCTTCGACAGGCTCGGCAGCAGGATCGTCCCGAGCGCCGCACCGAGCAGGCCCGAGGGGAACTCCATCAGCCGGTCGGCGTAGTACAGCCATGACACGCTGCCGCTTGCCAGGAAGGACGCAAAGATGGTGTTGATGATCAGCGAGACCTGGCTCACCGAGACGCCCAGCATCGCCGGCAGCATCAGTTTCGCGATGCGGCGCACGCCGGGATCGGACAGCTTGAGCTCGAATCGCGGTAGCAGCCCGATCCGTGCGAGCGGTCGAAGCTGCAGCGCCAGTTGCAGGATGCCGCCGAGGAAGACTGCCCAGGCCAGTGCGAGGACCGGTGGATCGAACCACGGCGCGGCGAACAGCGCCATGCCGATGAAGGAAAGGTTCAGCAGCACCGGTGTGAAGGCCGGGATCGCGAAGCGGCTCCAGGTATTCAGCACGCCGCCGGCGAGCGCCACCAGCGCCATGAACAGGATGTAGGGAAAGGTGATGCGGGTCAGTTGCACCGTCAGCGCGAACTTGTCGGGCTCGGCAGCAAAACCGGGTGCCGAAACCCATATGATCAGCGGCGCGGCGACGATGCCCAGCGCGGTCACCGCGGTCACCGCCAGCGAAAGTAGCGTTGCGACGCGATTGACCAGCCGGTGCGTTTCCTCAGGTCCCTGGCGGTTCTTGTATTCGGCCAGGATCGGCACGAAGGCCTGTGAGAATGCGCCCTCGGCGAACATGCGGCGCAGCAGGTTGGGCAGGCGGAAGGCGACGAAGAA
Organism: Azoarcus sp. DN11; assembly: GCF_003628555.1. Lineage (NCBI taxonomy): Bacteria > Pseudomonadati > Pseudomonadota > Betaproteobacteria > Rhodocyclales > Zoogloeaceae > Azoarcus > Azoarcus sp. DN11. The sequence continues at coordinate 1,326,723 of NZ_CP021731.1, forward strand.
CGCATCGGTCGCCATCCCGGCACCGAATGCGCGCGCGATGACGAAATCGCGGACGAAACCGAGGATCCGCGACAGCAGGGTCATGCTGCTGACAGTGGCGAGTGCGCGCAACAGGTTCATCGGGTGGGAGCGTGGCAAAAGACGCGATGATAGCTGCTGGCGGGCGCCAATGCACTTGCGCGGTGTGAGGTAACGCGGTAGACTCGCGCGTTTTCTAGAACCACTTCAACGGAAGAACATACATATGGCCAATTCGGCACAAGCCCGCAAGCGCGCCCGTCAGGCGGTCGTGGCCCGCGCTCACAATGGCAGCCTCCGTTCTCGTCTGCGTACCGCGATCAAGGCTGTGCAAAAGGCCGTCGTCGGTGGCGACAAGGCTGCGGCTCAGGCGGTGTTCCGCACCTCGATGAGCACCATCGACAGCATCGCCGACAAGAAGATCATCCACAAGAACAAGGCCGCTCGCCACAAGAGCCGCCTGTCGGCCGCGATCAAGGCGATGGCTGCCTGATCTCCCGGTTCTCGTGGAAACAAAAACGGCGACTTCGGTCGCCGTTTTTGTTTCCGCTTCGTGCGCGGTGCCCTGCGCTTTCCGGATCAGATTTTCATGTGTTCGTCGTCGATCCTGTCGAGGATGAGATCGTTGTCCTTCGCAAAGTTGATCAGGAATTTGTAGGCGAGCGGTTCGACCTCATACAGCCTGGCATCCACCAGCACCACCTTATGCCCCTTGAGCGAGCATCCCGGGCGTACGTAGGGCGAGTACATCATGCGGTTGTCGGAGCCGAAGGCCGACATGATTCCGCACAGCCGATCGGCCCAGTCGCTCGGGCGGAAGGTTTTCCCTTCGCGCGTGACTCCGACGATGACGAAGCTTTCGATCGATTGGCTCATAAGGCGAGGTTCGGCGGCTGCGGAAAATTCCCGAGGATGGTGCGCCGGCTGGAGCCGGAACTGCTGGCACCACGAAAGACGGGGCGCATTCTAGCAGAAATTCGCCCCCTTTTTCCCGTCATGCGGCGGGCGATTTCGGAATGCGGATGCCGGTTGGTGCCGCCCACGCTGCGCGGCGGCGGCTGCCGCCACCCCTCCTGCGGCCCTGGAACCTATACAATGCCTGCAGTTTTCGCTTAACATCACTCTTCAACCTTTCACGGCGGCATGTGCCGCCGTGCGCGTTTTAGCCATATCCTGAACGGGGTCGCCCATGTCGCATCTCATGAATACCTACGCCAGACTGCCCGCCGCTTTCACGCATGGGGAGGGCGTCTGGCTCTTTGATGAGACCGGCAAGCGCTATCTCGATGCGCTCTCGGGCATTGCGGTGTCCACGCTCGGCCACAACCATCCGCGCCTCGTCCGCACCATTGCGGAGCAGGCTGCGAGCGTGCTCCACACGTCCAATCTCTACCGCATCCCGCGCCAGGAAGAACTGGGCGACCGGATCGCCGCCCTGTCCGGCATGGATGAGGTGTTCTTCTGCAATTCGGGTTGCGAAGCCAACGAGGCGGCGATCAAGCTGGCGCGTTTCTACGGTCACAAGAAGCACGTCGAGCACCCCGAAATCATCGTCATGGAAAACGCCTTCCATGGACGCACCCTGGCCACCCTCTCCGCCACCGGCAACCGCAAGACGCAGGCGGGATTCGAGCCGCTCGTGACCGGTTTCGTGCGCGTGCCGTACAGGGACATCGGCGCGATCCGCGCGGTGGGCGAGCACAACCACAACGTCGTCGCCGTGATGCTGGAAATGGTCCAGGGCGAGGGCGGCATCAACATCGCCGACGACGCCTTCCAGCGCGAGCTGCGCGCGTTGTGCGACGAGCGCGGCTGGCTGCTGATCTGCGACGAGGTGCAATGCGGTATCGGCCGCACCGGGCACTGGTTCGGTTTCCAGCAGTCGGGCATCAAGCCCGACGTGATGACCTTGGCCAAAGGCCTCGGTTCGGGTGTGCCGATCGGTGCCTGCGTGACGTCGGGGCGCGCGGCGGGCCTGTTCGGGCCGGGGAACCACGGCTCCACCTTCGGCGGCAACCCGCTCGCCTGCGCCGCCGGCCTCACGACCCTCGCCGAGATCGAGGAAAAGGGGTTGATGGAGAGCGCAGTCCGCGTCGGTGACGCGATCCGCGCCGGCATGCGCGAAGCCCTCGCCGGCGTGAACGGCGTCGTCGACATCCGTGGCCGCGGCCTGATGATCGGCATCGAACTCGACCGTCCCTGCGGCGACCTCGTGCGCCAGGCGCTCGACGCCGGCCTGCTGATCAACGTCACCGCCGAGCGCGTCATCCGCCTGCTTCCGGCGCTGGTGTTCACCGAGCAGGACGCCCAGACGCTCGTGTCGCAGCTGGCGCCGCTCGTGCGCAAGTTCCTCTCCCAATAAGGAGGAGCCCGGCATGACCAAACCGCGGCACTACCTGCAGTTCAAGGATTTCACGCGCGAGGAGTACGAGTACCTGTTCGGCCGCGTGCGCTGGATCAAGGACAAGTTCAAGCGCTACGAACCGTATCACCCGATGTTCGACCGCACGCTGGTGATGATCTTCGAAAAGGCCAGCACGCGCACCCGACTGTCCTTCGAGGCCGGGATGCAGCAGCTGGGCGGTTCGGCGATCTACCTGAACACGCGCGATTCGCAGCTCGGTCGCGGCGAGCCGGTCGAGGACGCCGCGCAGGTCATCTCGCGCATGAGCGACGTCGTGATGATCCGCACCTTCCAGCAGGACATCATCGAGCGTTTCGCCGCCAATTCGCGCGTGCCGGTGATCAACGGGCTGACCAACGAGTATCACCCCTGTCAGATCCTCGCCGACATCTACACCTTCATCGAGCATCGCGGTTCGATCCAGGGCAAGACGGTCGCGTGGGTCGGCGATGCGAACAACATGTCCTACACCTGGCTGCAGGCGGCCGAGGGGCTCGATTTCACGGTTCGCGTGTCGACACCCCCGGGTTACGCGATCGACCCCGCGAGCGCCGGCCTCGCCGGAAGCGGACACTTCGAACTGTTCGACGATCCGATGGAAGCGTGCCGCGGTGCCGATCTCGTGACCACGGACGTGTGGACCTCGATGGGGTACGAAGCCGAGAACGAGGCGCGCATGAAGGCCTTCGCCGACTGGTGCGTGGATGCCGACATGATGGCGGCCGCCAATCCCGGTGCGCTGTTCATGCACTGCCTGCCCGCGCATCGTGGCGAGGAGGTTACGGCAGAGGTGATCGACGGACCGCAGTCCGTGGTGTGGGACGAGGCCGAGAACCGGCTGCATGCGCAGAAGGCCCTGATGGAATACCTCTTGTTCGGCAAGGTCGAGCAGTAGCCGGCGAGGTCGAAGGATTGCGGTGTCCGGCACGCAAGGCCTGCCGGCCCGCAGTAGCGGAAAAGCGGCCGTGGCAGCACGGCCTTCAGTCAAGCGGTAAGGAAAAGCGGAAATCCACATGAGCGACGTCAAGAAAGTTGTCCTCGCCTATTCGGGCGGACTCGATACCTCAGTCATCCTCAAGTGGCTGCAGGACACCTACAAGTGCGAAGTGGTCACCTTCACGGCCGATCTCGGCCAGGGCGAGGAACTCGAGCCCGCGCGCCAGAAGGCACTGAAGTTCGGCATCAAGCCGGAGAACATCTTCATCGACGACCTGCGCGAAGAGTTCGTGCGCGACTTCGTCTTCCCGATGTTCCGCTGCAACACCGTCTACGAAGGCGAATACCTGCTGGGTACGTCGATCGCCCGTCCGCTGATCGCCAAGCGCCAGATCGAGATCGCGCGCGCCAGCGGCGCCGACGCCGTGTCGCATGGCGCAACCGGCAAGGGCAACGACCAGGTGCGCTTCGAACTCGGCTACTACGCGCTGATGCCCGGCGTGAAGGTCATCGCCCCGTGGCGCGAGTGGGATCTCCTGTCGCGCGAGAAGCTCCTCGCCTACGCCGAAAAGCATGGCATTCCCATCGAGATGAAGCACAAGCAGGGCGGCTCGCCGTACTCGATGGACGCGAACCTGCTGCACATCTCCTTCGAGGGGCGCCACCTCGAGAATCCGGCGGCCGAAGCGGAAGAGTCGATGTGGCGCTGGACCGTGTCGCCGGAAGCCGCGCCGGACGCTGCCGAATATGTCGACCTCGAGTTCGAGAAGGGTGACCTCGTCGCGATCAACGGCAAGCGCATGAAGGCGCACGAACTGCTGGCCGAACTCAACACGCTCGGCGGCAAGCACGGCATCGGCCGTCTGGACCTCGTGGAAAACCGCTACGTCGGCATGAAGTCGCGCGGCTGCTATGAAACCCCGGGGGGGACGATCCTGCTGCGCGGGCACCGCGCCATCGAATCGATCACGCTCGACCGCGAAGTCGCCCACCTCAAGGACGATCTGCTCGCCCGCTACGCCAGCCTGATCTACAACGGCTACTGGTGGAGCCCCGAGCGTCAGGCCATGCAGGCACTGATCGACCACACGCAGCAGACCGTCAACGGCTGGGTGCGCCTCAAGCTGTACAAGGGCAATGTCATCGTCGTCGCACGCGACTCGAAGACCGATTCGCTCTTCGACCCGACGATCGCGACCTTCGAGGACGATCAGGGGGCCTACAACCAGAAGGACGCGCACGGCTTCATCCGCCTCAACGCGCTGCGCATGCGCATCGCCGCGAACGCCAGGAACAAGCGCGGTTAAGGAGCAGCCGGGATGGAGGGTGACCCGATCATTTTCGGGCTGACGGTAGCGGAATTCGAGGATTGGTCGCTCAAGATCCTCGTCACCGCGCTGATCGTGTACATGCTGTTCATCATCGGCAACCTCGCGAAACAGTCCAAGGCCGGCCGTTATGGCACGATCTGGCTGTTCGTCGCCCTCGGACTCGGTTTCGTCGGCTTCGTGGCCAAGAGCTTGATCCAGAAATTCATGGGTATCGAATAAGGGAACACCATTTCATGAGCGTTACCGAGAAGATCGACGGCGTTGCCGTGAACACCAAGGCGAGCGTCTATTTCGACGGCAAGTGCGTCAGCCACGCCATCACTTTTGCCGACGGCACGCGCAAGTCGGTCGGCGTCATCCTGCCCGCCACGCTGACTTTCAATACCGGCGCGCCTGAAATCATGGAAGGCGTTGCCGGCAGCTGCCGTGTGCGCCTGAAGGGTGAGACCGAGTGGAAGACGTGGGGGGCGGGGCAGTCCTTCAAGGTGCCCGGCAACTCCAGCTTCGACATCGAGGTCGCCGGCGAGCCCTACCACTACGTCTGCCACTTCGGCTGATTTGTTGCGCGGGGAGCCGTAGATGCCGTCTTTCGACATCATGTCCGAGGTCGATCAGCCGTCGCTGAAGAACGCCGTCGACGTCGCCAACACCAAGATCGCGGGGCGCCACGACTTCAAGGGCACCAGCGCCAAGCTCGAACTCGGTGAAAAGCTGATCACGCTGTTCGGGGATACCGACTTCCAGCTCGACCAGATGAAAACCATCCTGCTGCCCGAGATGACCAAGAAGAAGGTGGACGTGCGCTGCCTCGATTACGGCGACGTGCAGAAGATCTCGGGCAACAAGGTCAAGCAGGAAGTGAAGGTCCGGGTCGGCGTGGAGCAGGATCTCGCGAAGAAGATCGTCAAGCTGCTCAAGGACAGCAAGATGAAAGTCCAGGCGGCGATCCAGGGTGACGTCGTGCGTGTCTCCGGTGCCAAGCGCGACGTCCTGCAGGATGCGATTGCGCTGGTGAAGAAGGACATCACCGATTTCCCCCTGCAGTTCGGCAACTTCCGCGACTGAAGATCCCCGGAGGAGGCCGCCGATTCCGGGACTTGACGCGACATGAGCAAGCCTGCGATTGCTGCGGCGTCCGCTACCGTTACCATCGACGGCAATCGACTGCGTCTGAGCGGCGACTGGATCGTCGCCAATTACACCATCCTGCGTTCCGGCGTCACGCGTCTGCACGGGCAGGTGGACGACGCGACGGAGGTCGATCTCGAGCGCCTCGGGGCGCTTGATACGGCCGGCGTCAGCCTGCTGCATGAGCTGCTCGGCGGCGAGCGGCTGGCTAGGCTGGCGTCCGATGCGAGCCCGCTTCCGCCTGCACGGCGGGCGCTGCTGAAGGCGGTGTCGGCCATCCTCGATGCATCGGCGGCGCCCGCCGCCGGCAAGCGGGGCTACGCCTTCGGCGACATCACCGAGCATGCCGGCATTGCCATGCTCGCGTTCTACCGGCACGTCATCGACATTGCCGGTTTCATCGGCATCACGCTGGAGACCGCGTTCTTCGTGTTGTTCCGGCCCCGACGCTGGCGCATCACGTCGCTCGCCGCGCACGTCGAAAGCACGGCGGTCGATGCCGTTCCGATCGTCGCCCTGCTCACCTTCCTCGTCGGCGCGGTAGTGGCCTTTCTCGGTGCAACGGTGCTGGCCGAGTTCGGCGCGAGCATCTTCACGGTGGACCTGATCGCCTTTTCCTTCCTGCGCGAATTCGGCCCGCTGCTTACGGCGATCATCGTCGCCGGCCGCACGGCCAGCGCCTTCACGGCCCAGATCGGCTCGATGCGCGCGAACGAGGAGATCGATGCGATCCGCGTGGGCGGACTCAATCCCGTGGAATTGCTCGTGGTCCCGCGCGTTGCAGCGCTGCTGCTGGCGTTGCCGATGTTGAGCTTCGTCGCGATGATCGCCGGCATTGCCGGCGGCATGCTCGTGTGCGCCGCGGCGCTCGACATCTCGCCGACGATGTTCCTGTCGATCCTCGAAAGCCACGTGGGTGTGCGGCACTTCGTCATCGGCATGGTGAAGGCGCCGGTCTTCGCCTACCTGATCGCGGTGATCGGCTGCCTGGAAGGCTTCAAGGTTTCCGGCAGCGCGCAGTCGGTGGGCGAACACACGACCTCCGCCGTCGTCCAGTCGATCTTCATCGTGATCGTCGTGGATGCCGTGGCAGCCATGTTCTGCATGGAGATGGGGTGGTGACGAACATCATCGAAGTCCGCGGTGTGCGCAACCAGTTCGGCCCACAGGTCGTGCATGACGGTCTTGATCTCGATGTGCGCCAGGGCGAAATCCTGAGCGTCGTCGGCGGCTCGGGGACCGGCAAGTCGGTCCTGTTGCGCACGATCGTCGGGCTGAACAAGCCGGCAGCCGGAAGAGTGAGCGTCTTCGGCGAGGATCTGCTCGCCTTGCCCGCGGCGCGGCGCGCCCGGATCGAGCGGCGCTTCGGCGTACTCTTTCAGAAAGGCGCCCTTTTCTCGTCGCTGACCGTGACGGAGAACGTCGCATTGCCGTTGATCGAGCATGCCGGACTGGGCGCCGCCGATGCTGCGCGGTTGGCGGCGCTCAAGATCGCACTCGCAGGCCTGCCCGCCAACGCCGGCGGCAAGTATCCGGCGGATCTGTCGGGTGGCATGGTCAAGCGCGCCGCCCTGGCCCGTGCGCTGGCGCTCGACCCTGATATCCTGTTCCTCGACGAGCCGACGGCGGGGCTCGATCCGATCGGTGCGGCCGCCTTCGACCAGCTGATCCTGACTCTGCGCGATGCGTTGGGGCTGACCGTGTTCCTGGTCACGCATGACCTCGATACGATCCATACGATTACCGACCGGGTCGCCGTGCTCGCGCAGAAGCGGGTCCTCGCCAATGACCGGCTCGAGGTCGTGGCCGGCATCGACGACAGCTGGATCCGCGAATATTTCCACGGCCCGCGCGGGCGCGCCGCGGCGCAAGCTGTTCCACCGTATCCGGGCGCGTCCCGGAGCCTTGGCAAACGGGAGCAATCCTGAATGGAAACACGTGCCCATCACGTCCTGATCGGCTTCTTCACCTTCCTCGTGGTCGGGGCGGTGTTGATGTTCGCGCTGTGGCTCGGCAAGAGCGACGACAAGCAGTTCCGGACCTACGACGTCGTCTTCCAGGAGGCGGTCACGGGTCTGTCCAAGGGCAGCACCGTGGAGTTCAACGGTATCAAGATTGGCGACGTGTCGAGCCTCCGGCTCGATCCGCAGGATCCGCGGCGGGTGTTCGCCCGCGTGCGTGTCGACGCCCAGGCGCCGGTGCGCAGCGACACCCGTGCGCGCCTCGTGCCCGCCGGCATCACCGGCATGTCGATCATCCGCCTGAGCAGCGGCAACGAGGCGGGGAGTGCCCCGCTCGAGGGCAAGGACGGCCAGGTGCCGGTCATTGTCGCGACGCCTTCGCCGCTCAGCAAGATGCTGGCCGACGGCGAGGACGTGATGCTCAACGTCAACCAGATATCGATGCAGGCGCGCGATCTGTTTTCGGCCGAGAATGTCGCCAGCTTCGGCCGGATGCTGCGCAACCTCGAAGAGGCAACCGGCGCGGTCGCGGCCCAGCGCGAAGACATGGGGCGGGCGCTCAAGGAGCTCGCGCGGGCGAGCGCGCAGGCCGACATGGCCTTGGGCGAGGCGGCGAAAGTCGCGAAGGCGACCAGCCGCGTGATCGACGAGCGCGGCGCGCAAACGCTGCAGAGCGCGCAAGGGGCCATGGACGCCTTCGAGCGCGCGATGCAGAAGGTCGATACCCTGATCAGCGAGAACCGCGGGCAGCTGGCGACCGGCGTGCGCGGCACGGCCGAGATCGGCCCGACGCTGGTCGAGCTGCAGGACACCCTCGCGTCCCTGCGCGCGATTAGCCGCCAGCTCGAAAACCGGCCCGCAGACTATCTGCTGGGCAACGAACCCGTCAGGGAGTTCAAGCCATGAGACCTATCCGCGCCGTAGCCGCACGGCAGGCGTGCATTCTTGCCGCGCTGCTGCTCGCATCGGCCTGCTCGATCCTGCCCAAGCCCGATCCGGTCGATACCTACCTGCTGCCGTCCTCGCCTGTCTCCGCCAGGGCTGCGGCCGATGGCGCGAGGCCGCCGGTGTCGCTCCGGGTGCTCCGGCCGTCGAGCGGACAGCATCTCGCCGGGCAGCGCATCGTGGTGGTGCCGCAGGATAATCTCGTGAGCGTCTATAAGGGCGCCAGCTGGAGCGAGCCCGCGCCGGTCCTCTTGCGCGATCGGCTGCTCGACGCACTCCGTGGCGACGGACGGATCGCGGCGTTGAGCAACGACGAGACGCGTGTTCAGGCCGATTTCGAGATCGTCAGCGACTTGCGTGCGTTCCAGAGCGAGTACCGCAACGGGGTGCCGGAGGTGGTCATCCGACTCGATGCGCGCCTCGTCCAGCGTGACGAACGCCGCATCGTCGCCAGCCGGCTGTTCGAAACCCGCGAACCCGCGCCGGGAACGGATGTGCCGCAGGTGGTGACCGCGTTCGGTGCTGCCTCGACCAGGTTGGCGGGCGAGGTGAGCGCATGGGCGGCGGACGAAATCGGACGGGCACGGCGGTCGAACTGAGACTGTCACCCAGGCCAGGGGGGCGCATCGCCAGTCGCTCGGCCGGCCTGGATGGTATGTTGCCGCCGGTCCTGCGGCGGAAGTCCTTCAGGTCGGCAGGCGCAGGATACGAGCGGATACAGATGCGGCGTGCCTCAGGGTGAATAATCGCCCGGTGACGCCATCGAGGCGGATGTGCTGCGGGCGCGAACTCAGCGGCCGGAATCGGAAAATACCAGGATGTGGATGAACATGCGGAGCGTGTTGCTCGCTGCGGCGATGATGGTGATGCTGAACGGGTGTGCGGTGTTTGCCGTGGCCGATGCGGCGGTGACGGTCGTGGCGACGACGGTCAAGGTCGGTGCGAAGGTGGTCGGTGCCGGCGTCGACGCGGTGATCCCCGACGGTGACGAGGAAGGCAAAAAGTAGGGCGGAACATTCCGGCCGGGATGATGGCCGTCCAGCGGCGCCGGGGAGCAAGCTTCGGCGGCCCCGGAACGAAAAAACGGGCCCCGCGGGGCCCGTTCCATTTGTTGCTGGCTGAATCGCGCGATCAGTCCTGCTTTGCGGCGGCCTTGTAGTTGAGCTTTTCCTTGATCCGCGCGGACTTGCCGGAACGCTCGCGCAGGTAGTAGAGCTTGGCACGACGCACGTCACCACGACGCTTGACTTCGATGCTGTCGACCAGCGGGGAGTAGGTCTGGAACGTACGCTCCACGCCTTCGCCCGACGAAATCTTGCGCACGATGAAGTTGGAGTTCAGACCACGGTTGCGCTTGGCGATCACCACACCTTCGTAGGCCTGGAGACGCTCGCGCGAGCCTTCCTTGACCTTCACCTGCACCACGACCGTGTCGCCAGGGGCGAACTCGGGGATGGTCTTGTTCAGGCGGGCGATTTCTTCCTGTTCGAGCTGCTGAATCAGGTTCATTGTGCGACTCCTGTCGATTCAATGGCACTTGGCCTTGCGGCAGAGCAGGACATGCCTGATGCGCGCGGTTTGTATTCGGGCCTCAGGCTTTGCCGTCGGCCCCGGCTTGCTCCTGCCTGATTGCCTCAAGCAGTGACAATTCTTCCTTCGTCATCGTGCGCCCGTCCAGCAAGTCCGGGCGCCGGCGCCAGGTCGTGCCCAGCGCCTGCTTCAGCCGCCAGCGACGGATCGCGGCGTGATTGCCGGAGAGCAGTACCGCCGGTACCGGCTCCCCTTCATATACTTCCGGCCTCGTGTAGTGCGGGCAGTCCAGCAGCCCGTCCACGAACGAGTCCTCGATCGCCGAGACGGCGTCGTTCAGCGCACCGGGCAACTGGCGCACGATCGCATCGAGCAGCACCATCGCCGGCAGTTCGCCGCCCGACAGCACGAAGTCGCCGAGCGAGATTTCCTCGTCGACGCAGCGCTCGATGAGCCGCTGATCGACCCCCTCATAGCGCCCGCACAGCAGGGTGAGCGCGGGCAGCTCCTTCAATTCCAGCACCTTCGCGTGATCCAGCGGCCGGCCTTGCGGCGACAGGTAGATCACGCGTCCTGCGGCGCCCAGCAGCGCCTGTTGCGCCGCCTTCGCGCGGCCGATCGCCTTTTCGAGCGGCTCGGCCATCATCACCATGCCGGGGCCGCCGCCGTAGGGGCGGTCGTCCACGGTGCGGTGCGGATCGTCCACGAAATCCCGCGGGCTGTGGAACGCGATGTCGTAGAGACCGCGATCCAGCGCGCGCCGCGTGATGCCGCTGGCGGTCAGCGCCGCGAACATCTCGGGAAACAGGGTGATCACGTCGAAGCGCCTTGCGGCGGCTGGTGCGCTCACCCTGTCTTCACCAATCCTTCTGCCAGTCGACCCGGATCGTCCGCGTCGGCAGATCCACGTCCAGCACGTAGGCGGCAACGAAGGGAATCAGCCGCTCCTCGTCGCCGTCGCGAACCTGCAATACGTCGTGGGCGCCCGTGGACATCATCGCTTCGACCGTGCCGAGCGCATCGCCCGATTGGTTCACGACCGCGAGACCCACGAGATCGCCCCAGTAATACTCGTTTTCTTCGGTGCCGGGCATCGCCTCGCGCGGCGCGGCGATGTAGCGCCCCTGCAGCGCTTCCGCGCCGTTGCGGTCCGTCACGCCTTCGAACGAGGCGATGAGGCCCGCGCCGTGCTCGCGGAAACCGGCAAGCTTCACCGGCTGCCATGCCTCTTCAGCGGCGTCGGCCGTGTCGGCGAGCCACCACTGAGGCATTTTACGCCAGGAGAGCGGGTCGTCCCCGAAGGGATGCACCTTGACCCAGCCCTTGACGCCAAAAGGGGCGACAATGCGCCCCAGTACCATCATGACTGCGAAGAGTCGGGCGGGATCAGGCGGCGGCTTTCGCAGCCTGCTTGGCCAGGCGCTCGACCGTCGGCGACAGCTGGGCACCGTTCTGCGCCCAGTAGGCCAGACGCTCGGCGTTGATCACGAGGCCCTTCTCGGACTCGGCGGCCATCGGGTTGTAGAAACCAACGCGCTCGATGAAGCGGCCATCGCGGCGGTTGCGCGAATCGGCGGCGACGATGTTGTAGAACGGGCGCTTCTTGGCGCCACCACGGGCAAGGCGAATGACGACCATTTGGGTGTCCTGATAAGTGGATGCGAAAAGCAGGCGATTGTAAGGCAAGCGCCCATTTGCGACAAGTACTGATTCAGATTTGGCGCGAATGGCGACCACGGGGATGCAGCCGCGAGCGCCGCGCAGCGCGACTCTCCGCTCAAGAGGGTGAATCTTGAATAGAATGGGTGCAAGTACCCAAGCGGAAGTTTTCCCGATGCCTGCCCCCGAAACGGTCTCCGAGCAACTGGCCCCCGTGATGGCGTGGCTGGCGAGCGAGCCGGCCGACGATCTGCACGCCGAGTTGAGCGCGCTGCGGGCGCATGTGGGCCGGCTGCCCGAGCCGGTCGCGGGCGGGGCGCCGCTTGCGCAATGCATCGACGAACTGGAAATGCGGGTGCTCGATGTGTGCGGGCGCCTGAAGCCGCGGCTGCTCACTGCGGCGTTGCCGCTGTCGCACGAGCTGCATGCGGTGGCGGGGGAGCTCGTCGAGGCGCTCCTCGAGCTTGCGGGCAAGCTGCGCGAGGTTGCGGAGGCGACGCGCGAGCGCTGGCGCCCGGCTCGCCGCGCAGACCCGTTTGTACTGTCGGCACGCGGGCTGAGTCTGGTGCGCGAGGCATTTGTCGTCGCGGCAATGGGCGGTTCGGTCACCCCGCCCGGTCTGTGGCTGGCGGCATACGGCGCCGTGGAGGCAGGGGGCGGGTTCGATGCGCTGACAGCGGCGCGTCCGGATACGCCGGCGTTCGATGCGCTGCACGGCCTGAAGCGCCTGCTCGCGTTGTCGGTGCTGCAGCCGGAGAGTCTGACGGCGCGGGAGCTGGCCTGGGCGAACGATTTCCTTGAAGGCATCGCGGACGAAGCGACCTTGTCGTGCGAGGCGCTGCAGCCCGCGGCCTCGTCGTTCTGGATCGACCCGTCGGAGGATGTACCGCCGATCGCGACGATTCGTAGCGCGCCGCCAGCGGTTGCCGGCCTCGTGTATTTTTCCGGCTATGGTGCCTCGCGCGCGCTGGTGGGGCAGCTCGACTGGCTCAAGGAGCGTATCGCCGCGGCTGAGGCGGTGGGGCTGGAGCGCGACGGCGAACTGATCGAGCCGGATGCTTCCGGGCTGCCGGTGGGCCTGACGTCGGTGGAGGCGGCTTCATTGCTTCAGCGCATGCGTGACCGCTGGGCCTTGCCGCCGAATCGGGGACAGTCGCGCCGCGCTTACCAGTATCCGGTGCAGGTGTGTGTCGGCCTGCGTGCGATCTGGGAAGTTGCCCGTTCGGATGACGCGTCGGCGCGCATTTCCGAGTGGATGGTGTACAACGAAAGCCCCGGTGGATATGCGTTGATGTCGGTGGAGGGCGCCGTGGGCGGCCTGAGCGCCGGCATGGCGGTGGCGTTGCGGCGGGACGCGGGGCATCCGTGGTCGATCTGCATCGTGCGCTGGATCCGCAGTGGAAGTCCGGGGCGGGTCGAACTCGGCCTGCAGCTGGTGGCGCAGACCTGTACGCCGGTGACGATCGGATTTCGCGGTGGGGAGGAGCGTTCGGTCACGCACGCGCTCGTCCTTCCGCCGCTGCCGGCCTTGCGGCGCAACCAGGCGATGCTGGCGCCGGCGGGTAGCTATGCGTCGCGCCGTTTCGTGCTCGTGCATGAAGGCGAGCACCTGTATGTGGCGCAGGCGCGCGTGTTGAGCCTGGACATGCAGACGGCGAACGTCGAGCTGTTCCAGTACGAGATCGATCCCTACCCGATCTAGGTTTTTCTTTCAGCCAGTGCCGCGATCGAGATGTCCGCGGCGCGCAGGGCGTTCTCGATGCGATCAGCGGTGTCGTGCGACAGCTCGTTGCGGCCGGCCTTGCGCCATTCGCCCGGCGAAAGCGCCAGCCGGCAGACAACGTCGGCGATCCCGATGCTTGCGGCGTCGCGGGTGAGCAGCCAGCTGCCGTCATCGGTGCGTGCGGCCCAGCCGGCTTCACACAGATCGCCGAGCAGGCTTTCGCCCTCGTTGGCGTTGAGGCGGGCCGCCTCGATGAGCGGTTCGAACGCGACGCCGCGACCTTCCATCTGGGCGCGTGCCAGCATCGTGAGCACCGTTGTGGCGGCCCAGGCGCGGTCGCCGGCAAAGGGGGCGAGCACGCGCGTGCGCTCGAAGAAGCCCGGCAGCGATGCCGCCAGGATCGCCCCGATCAGGATCACGACCCATGACAGGTAGAGCCACAGCAGGAAGATCGGTACTGTCGCGAAGGTGCCGTAGATCAGCGTGTAGGTCGGGATGCGGGCGAGGAAGAGGCCGAAGAGCTGCTGCATCAGCAGGAAGGCGAGCGCAGCGGTGGTGCCGCCCGCGAGCGCGTGGGTGGGGCGTACCTTGTGGTTGGGGACGGCGTAGTACAGGAAGGTGAAGACCACGCACAGCAGGCCCGCCGACGCCAGTGCCGAGAAGAAACCGACGATCCACGATCCCCGGCCGGCGAGGGTGACGGAGCCGGCGACGAGCTGGCCGGTTGCGAACGCGCTGGCGCCGAGGGCGACCGGGCCCAGCGTGAGGGTCGACCAGTACACCGTGAGGCGCGTCAGCAGCGGGCGCGGGCGTCGTATGCCCCAGATCTGGTTGAACACGCGGTCTATCGTCATGAGCAGCATCAGCGCGGTGACGACGAGCGCGGCGGTGCCGATCAGCGTGAGCTTCGCGGCCTTCTGCGAGAACTGGAACGCGTAGGTGGCGATGATCTTGCCGGCGCGGTCGGGCAGCAGGTTGGCCAGCAGGAAGGTCTTCAGCGAGGTGCCGAGCTCGGCGAAGGCGGGGAAGTTGCTGAAGAGCGCGATGACGACGGTGACGAGGGGGACGAGGGCGAGCAGCGTCGTGAAAGCGAGGCTGCCTGCAACCTGCGGGCAGCGCGTCGCGACAAAGCGCTGCGCGACGAAGCGCAGGAAGTCGCGGGCGGAGTTCAATGGCATGGCGGGCATGCTGGGAAGGCGGGTCGGGCGGGGCAGGAGGGGCGGCTATAATGCCGCAATTCGATCCAGACCGTTCAGATGAAAGAAATTCTCGTACTTTATTACAGCCACCGCGGCTCGGTGAGGGCGCTCGCGGAGCAGATCGCGCTGGGAATCCATCAGGTGCCGGGCGTGGCCGCGCGGGTGCGCACGGTGCCGAAGGTGTCGACGGTGTGCGAGGCGGTCGAGGGCGACATCCCCGCGTCGGGACCTCCGTACGTGGAGCCGCGCGACCTGGAGGAGTGCATCGGCCTTGCGGTCGGCAGTCCGACGCGTTTCGGCAACATGGCAGCGCCGATGAAATACTTTCTCGACGGGCTCGCCGGGCCATGGGTGAACGGGACGCTGGCGGGCAAGCCCGCGTCGGTGTTCACGTCGACCGCGAGCCAGCACGGGGGGCAGGAATCGACGCTGCTGTCGATGATGCTCCCGCTGCTCCATCACGGCATGCTGATCATGGGGCTGCCCTACACCGAGCCGGCGCTGAACCGCACGCGCAGCGGCGGAACACCCTACGGTGCGAGCCACGTCGCCGGGGCGGACGGCAGCCCGGCCCTGAGCGCGGAGGAGGTCGAACTCGCGATCGCGCAGGGCCGCCGGCTTGCGCAGGTTTCGCTGACGCTCGCGGGAGGCCGGGCATGAGCGTGCGCACGCTGAATCTCGTGGCGACCGTGCTGCTGGTGGCGCTGATCGCGTTGTGCGTGCTGTGGGAAGCGTGGCTCGCGCCGCTGCGCCCGGGCGGTTCGTGGATGATCCTGAAGGCCTTGCCCTTGATGGGCGCCTTCCTCGGTGTCCTGAAGGGGCGGCGTTATACCTACCAGTGGCTGACCATGCTGGTGCTGCTGTATTTGGTGGAGGGCGTTGTGCGCGCGATGGACGCGGGGCTCGCGGGAAGGCTGGCGGTCGCGGAGGCGGTGCTGGCGGCGCTGCTTTTCGCCTGCGCGGTGTGGTATGCGCGGGTTTCCGCGCCGTCGCGTCAGGCTCGCTTGGGGGCCTGACGCGTTTCGGGCGGCGGCCGCGGGCGTGAGTCCGCGGCCGCCGCCCGATCACAGCTGCGGGTTGAGCTTCTCGAACTTGCTGTGCAGCTTGTTGAGCGCGTTGAGATAGGCCTTGGCCGACGCGACGATGATGTCGGTGTCGGCGCCCTGGCCATTCACGACTTTGCCGTCCTGCGACAGGCGCACCGTGACCTCGCCCTGCGCGTCGGTGCCGGTGGTGATCGCGTTCACCGAGTACAGCAGCAGCTCGGTGCCGCTCCGGGCGACTGCCTCGATGGCCTTGAAGGCCGCGTCGACCGGGCCCGACCCCTGGGCGGTGGTGCGCGTCTCCTTGCCGCCGACGGCGATCGTGAGCTCGGCCTGCGGCGTCTCGCCGGTCTCCGAGTGGAAGCGCGACGCGAGCAGGCGGAAGTGCTCGTGTTCGGGCGTGACGACCTCGTCGCTCATCAGCGCGTGGAGGTCCTCGTCGAAGATCTCGTGCTTCTTGTCCGCGAGTTCCTTGAAGCGCGCGAAGGCGTGGTTGAGCTGGTCCTCGGACGCGACGACGATGCCGATCTCCTGCAGGCGGCTGCGGAAGGCATTGCGGCCGGAGTGCTTGCCGAGCACGAGTTTGTTGGTGCCCCAGCCGACGTCCTCGGCACGCATGATCTCGTAGGTTTCGCGGTGCTTGAGCACGCCGTCCTGGTGGATGCCGGATTCGTGCGAGAAGGCATTGGCGCCGACGATGGCCTTGTTCGGCTGCACCGGGAAACCGGTGACGCCCGAGACGAGCTTGGAGGCGGGTACGATCTGCGTCGTGTCGATGCGCGTGTCGCAGGGGAAGACGTCCTGGCGGGTGCGCACGGCCATCACGACTTCTTCGAGCGCGGCGTTGCCGGCACGCTCACCGAGGCCGTTGATTGTGCATTCGACCTGGCGGGCGCCGGCGATGACCGCGGCGAGCGAGTTGGCGACCGCGAGGCCGAGGTCGTTGTGGCAATGCACCGACCAGATCACCTGGTCCGAATTGGGCACGCGCTCGATCAGCGTGCGGATGGTGTTCGCATACTGCGTCGGCACATTGTAGCCGACCGTGTCGGGCACGTTGATGGTCTTCGCGCCCGCCGCGATGACCGCGGTGAAGATGCGCACGAGGAAATCGATCTCCGAGCGGCCGGCGTCCTCGGCCGAGAATTCGATGTCGTCGGTGTATTCCCTGGCCCAGCCGATCGCCTTCACCGCCTGCTCGACGACCTGGTCGGGCGTCATGCGCAGCTTCTTCTCCATGTGGATCGGGCTGGTCGCGATGAAGGTGTGGATGCGGCCGCGTGCGGCCGGGCGGATGGCCTCGCCCGAGCGCCGGATGTCGTTCTCGTTGGCGCGGGCGAGCGCACAGACGGTCGATTCCTTGATCGTCTCGGTAATTGCGCGCACCGATTCGAAGTCGCCGTTCGACGCCGCCGGGAAGCCTGCCTCGATCACGTCGACGCGCATGCGTTCGAGCTGGCGGGCGATGCGCAGCTTCTCTTCCTGCGTCATCGAGGCGCCCGGGCTTTGCTCGCCGTCGCGCAAGGTGGTATCGAAAATGATCAACTGGTCTTTCATCGTCGGCTCCTGCTGGAAAGTTGGAAAACCGGATATGACAAGCAGCCGGCGCTGGGACGCTGGCGGCAGACGGGCAACACGAGGGGGATGGGTATATTTAGCGCGCGGGGCGCAGCAGCGGGCCGAGCAGCAGCAGGCCCGCCGGGAGAAGGCGTAGCGACAGGAGGAAGTGGTCGCTGGCGGAATTCATGCAGCGACTATAAACCGCCGATTTGGCCGAATGCAAGGACGGCGGGGCGTCCGCGCGGATATCCGGGTGATTGCTGCGGGCTATCGCGGACCCCGGGCAAAATAAAGGGCCGTCCGGCAGGCTTGCCAGGGCGGCCTCGCAAGGGCGGGCGCGCTGTCCGCCTGCTAGTCGTCGTGATGCCGGTCCGCCCGCTCGCTGGCGGCCGCGGCCGGTTGCGGCAGCCACGCGCCGGCCGCGCCGCTCTGGTAGGCCCACCAGAAACCGAGGACCGCGACGAGGAGTGCGGCGCCGACGACCCGGTGCGTATGGCGGATGCCGTCGGACGGGGCGCCGAGCTTGCTGCCCGTGATCATCGAGCGTACGAGGTTCTCACGGTGCAGCAGGCTGCTGACGATGACCCCGACGATGTGCGCGAAGACGACGGCGAGCATCGTGCTGGCGGTCACTTCGTGGACCTCCTCCAGCCATTTGCCGCCGATGTCCTGATAGGTCGCGAAGCCGCTCAGGACGACCAGTACGCCCAGTCCCAGCATCGCGAAGATCGCGATCGCGCCGGCAGGGTTGTGGCCCAGATGGTGTTCGGGCTTCCGGGCGATGAGCGATTTCACATAGGACGCGAGTCTGCGCGGCGAGAAGAGGAAGCTCGTGAAACGGGCATAACGCGTGCCGACGAGGCCCCACAGCACGCGGAACACGATGAGGCCGGCGAAGGTGTAGCCCAGCATCACGTGCAGGTCGCGCAGCCGTTCGGAGTCGGACGTGAGCCACGCGCCGGCGAAGCATAGCGCGAGGCTCCAGTGGAACACACGTGTCGGAACGTCCCAGACGCGCACCGTGGCAGCCGCGTCGGTGCTCTGCGACGTGCGGCCGGCGGCGGAAGCGAGGCTCGTGCTCATGATCGCGCTCCGTTCCTGGGGATGCGGATATTGCGTTCGCTGTAGTCACCCTGGCCGGCGTCGCGGTGGCAGGCAGCGCAGTTGGCGGCGCTCTTGACCGCTTCGCTGCGGAAGATGCCTTGCGCGATGCCGTCGTGGCCGTCGCGGTGCTCCTTGCGGAACCAGGAGGTGTCGCTGATGCGCAGCTGTGGGCGGCCGTCGGTGCCGGTGGTGTCCCGGCTGCCGGCGTTGGCAACGAGGAATTTCGTGATGGTGGCAGCCGTCTCGGCGTCGAGGCTGGCGTCCGAGCCGAAGTGCTTATCGAGGCCGGCCATCATCGCGCGCCAGGAATTGGCGCCCAGCAGGGCGGGCGGGAAGGCGATGTGACAGCTGCCGCATTCGCTGCGATAGGCCGGGTGGTCGATGTTCATCTGCCTGTTTTCGTCGTCGGCCATGGCGGTGGCGGCTGCGCTGGTGGTCACGGCGAGCGCGAGGGTGCGCAGGGCGCGGGCGGGAAAGCGTGAGTTCATTTCTTCGTGCTCCTTTGCGGGTCAGCGGGGGGAAGTCATCAGCCAGGCGACGACGTCGGCTTTCTCGCCGGGCGTGCAGGCGCGGCCGAGCACGTCCTTGCAGTTGCGCCCGAACCATTTCTCGACCGAGCGCGTGCTGGCGAGGCGCTCCGGATTGGCTGCGGGTGCCATCGGCTCGATCGCCTTGCCGGTGTTGGCGTGCTTGCCGCGCGCCGCGGGATTCTTGGTATGGCAGGTCGAGCAGCTCCATTCGCCGCCGTGGGGGCTCGTGAAGAATTTCTCGCCGCGCTCGGCCGAGGCGCTGAAGCCCGGCGAGGACTGGCGCGCTTCGGTTTCGTAACGGGTGAGGAAGTCGGCGGGCGTCTCGGCACTGGCGAATCCGCTCGCGATCAGTGCGGCGGCGGTGAGCAGCCTCTGCAGGGGGTGGTTTCTCATGTTTGCTCCTGTCGCTGAAGGTGGAACAATGTCTATGGAATCGATCCGCCGGGGCGTTTGCGCCGGCTTCGGGACGTACTTTGCGCGGCCGAGCCTGAACGAGAGGTGAAGGCGGCATTCAGCCGCCGTTCAGCCCGGCGGCCCTAAAACGGGTTCCGAGATCCGCGCAAGGTGCGCGTGCATTCAGGAGAGGTGTCGATGCGCAGGCTGTTCGCGTCGGGAGCCGTGGTGATCGCTCTCGCGAGTCTTTCGATCTGCCCCGCCGCAGCGGGCGACGACGACCACGATCGCGCCCGCGCGGCGCTCGAACGCGGCGAGGTGTTGCCGCTGCGCACGATTCTCGACAAGGTCGGGCGCGACTATCCGGGCAAGGTCGTGGAAGTCGAACTGGAGCGCGAGCGCGGTCGCTGGATCTACGAGATCCGCCTGTTGCGCGGCGGAGGGGCGCTCGTGCGGCTGGATGTGGATGCGCGCGACGGCACCGTGATCGGCGTGAAGTCGAGCGAGAACCGGAACGGGAGGCCCTGATGCACATCCTGGTCGTGGAGGACGAGCCGACACTGGCGGCGCAGCTGTCGCAGGCGCTGCGTGAAGCCGGCTATGCCGTCGATAACGTCGCCAATGGCCGCGACGCGTATTTCGTCGGCGAGGTCGAATCGCTCGATGCGGTGGTGCTGGATCTCGGTCTGCCGCTGATGGATGGGCTCACCGTGCTGAAGAAGTGGCGCGCTGCCGGACGGGCGATGCCGGTGCTGATCCTCACCGCGCGCGACAACTGGCACGAAAAAGTCGCCGGAATCGATGCGGGGGCCGACGACTACCTCACCAAACCCTTCCACATGGAAGAGCTGCTTGCGCGCGTGCGGGCGCTGATCCGCCGCAGCGCCGGGCTCGCGAGCGCCGAGCTCGCGTGCGGCACGGTGCGGCTCGACACCCGCGGCGGTCGCGTCACGGTCGACGGGCAGGCGGTGACGCTGACGAGCCACGAACTGCGCGTGCTGAGCTACCTGATGCACCGCAAGGGGCAGGTCGTCTCGCGCGCCGAACTCACCGAGCACATCTACGCCCAGGACTTCGAGCGCGATTCGAACACGATCGAAGTCTTCATCGGACGCCTGCGCAAGAAGCTGCCTGTGGGGCTGATCGAAACGGTGCGCGGCCTCGGGTACCGCCTCGCATGTCCGGAATGAGCGCGCGGGGCTCGCTGCGTGCGCGGCTGCTCGCCGGCAGCCTGGTGTGGATCCTGGCCGCGCTGACTGCGACGGGCTTCGTGCTGGTCGACCTGTTTCGCGAACATGTCACGGAGCGATTCGAGGCGGAACTGCGCATCCACCTCGACCAGCTCACCGCCAACGTCGAATTCGGCGCCGACGCCGTCCCGCGGCTGCGCGCGGAACTCAGTGATCCGCGCCTGCGCAAGCCGCTGTCCGGACTCTACTGGCAGATCGATCGCGAGGGGGCCGATGCGGAGCGCGGCGTGCTGCGCTCGCGCTCGCTGTGGGACACCACGCTCGAAGTGCCCCCCGACGGCCCCCGGGACGGCGAAGTGCATGTGCATGTCGTCGCCGGGCCCGATCGCGAACGGCTGGTGATGATGGAGCGCATCGTCCGGCTGGAAGACGGTGCCGCCGTGCCGTTGCGCCTGATCGTCGCGGCCGACGAGCGCGGCATGACGCATCCGGTGCGCGAATTCGTCGGCCTGCTCGTGATCGCGTTGGGCGTGCTGGCGGCGGGCCTGGTCACCGCGGTGATGCTGCAGGTGTCGATCGGTCTCGCCCCGCTGAAGCGCCTGAGTGCGCAGCTCGCGGAAATTCGTGACGGGCGCAGTCGCCGCCTCGAAGGGGTTTTCCCGAACGAGGTGCAGCCGCTGGTCGACGAACTCAATGCCGTGCTCTCGCACGACGCGGAAGTGGTGGCGCGCGCGCGGACGCAGGCCGGCAACCTCGCGCATGCGATCAAGACGCCGCTCGCCGTGCTCGGCAACGCGGCCATGCGTGAGGAGGGCGCGCTCGCGCGCCTCGTGACCGATCAGGTGGCAACCGCTCAACGGCAGGTCGACTACCACCTCGCGCGTGCGCGTGCGGCCGCGGCGACGCAGGTGCCGGGGCTGCGCACGGCGCTGCGGCCGGTCGTCGAGGGGCTCGTGCGCGTGATGCAGCGTGTGCATGTGGAACGCAAGCTGCGGATCACGATCGTAGCGGTGCCCGACGAGGCGGCGTTCCGCGGCGAGGAGCAGGATCTGCAGGAGATGCTCGGCAACCTCATCGACAACGCCTGCAAGTGGGCCCGGCATGCGGTCGGTGTGTCGGCCGTGGTGCGTGACGGCGCAGTCGAGATCGTGATCGACGACGACGGTCCGGGCCTTCCCGCGGATGCGCGCGATGCGATGTTCGCCCGCGGCGCGCGTGCCGACGAGGAGGTACCGGGCGCCGGCCTCGGTCTCGGCATCGTGCGCGACCTCGCCCAGCTCTATGGCGGTCGCATCGAACTCGGGCAGGCGCCGGCCGGCGGGCTGCGCGCCTCGCTGATCCTGCCTGCCGCCTGAAACCCCGCGCCGGGCGTTCAGTTCTCGCCGCTGTTGTCGGGCGTGTCGGCAGGCGGCGTGACCGCCGCCGGGGCGGACGCCAGGCGCCGCTTCCGCAGTTTGCGCATCGCGTAGATCACGTAGCCCGATGCGGCGTAGAGCAGGAATAACCCGAAGAGCACGCCCGGCGGGTAGCTCGACACCAATGCGAAAGCCATCACCAGCGCGATCACGACGATGAAGGGGACGCTCTTCCGCAGGTTGATGTCCTTGCCGCTCCAGAACAGCACGTTGCTGACCATCGACACGCCGGCAAAGATCGTCAGGATGCCGGCGAGCCAGCGCACGTCCTGGCCGACGAGGCCCACATCGGTGACGACCCACACCAGGCCCGCGACGAGCGCCGCCGCGGCGGGACTGGGCAGTCCCTGGAAATAGCGCTTGTCGACGACGTCGATGTTGGTGTTGAAACGGGCGAGGCGGAGTGCGGCGCCAGCGCAGTAGATGAAGGCGGCGATCCAGCCGAACTTGCCGGTGTCCTTGAGCGCCCATTCATACACGACCAGGGCCGGCGCGGCGCCGAAGGACACCATGTCGGACAGCGAGTCATACTCGGCGCCGAAGGCGCTCTGCGTGCGCGTCAGGCGTGCAACCCGGCCGTCGAGGCCGTCGAGCACCATCGCGACAAAGATCGCCACGGCAGCGAATTCGAAGCGCTGGTTCATGGCCTGCACAATCGCGTAAAAACCCGCGAACAGTGCGGCGGTGGTAAATAGGTTGGGAAGGATGTAGATGCCGCGGCGGCGTTTTTCGTTGGAGATCAGTGGCATGGAATATGACGTTCCTGCGCAGGGCCGGTGCGCGTGATGGCCGGTTGCCGATTCTAACGCAGCAAGAGGTGGCCGCGATGACCACCCCTTCCGGTGCCAGAGATCAGGGCAGCTCCGCGAGGATGGTGCTGGAGGCCGAGACCTTGTCGCCGATCGTCACGCGTGCGCGCGTGCCCGGCGGCAGGTACAGATCGACGCGCGAACCGAAGCGGATGAAGCCGTAGCGCTGACCGCGCGCAACCTTTGCACCCGGATCCACGTAGCACAGGATGCGGCGGGCGACCAGGCCGGCGACCTGCACGCAGGTCACGTCCAGGCCGTCCTGCGTGCGCAGGTGCAGCGCGTTGCGCTCGTTCTCCACGGAGGCCTTGTCGAGGGCGGCATTCACGAAGCGCCCGGCGTTGTACCAGCGGCTGACAACTTCGCCATCGACCGGGATGCGGTTCGAATGGACGTTGAACACGTTCATGAACACGCTGATCTTGACGCAGTCGCGGTCGAGATAGGGGTCGCGGACCGGCTCGATCGCGACGATGCGCCCGTCGGCGGGCGACAGCACGTCCTTGGCGCCCTGCGGGATCGGGCGTGCCGGGTCGCGGAAGAACTGCACGACGAATGCGAGCACGATCCAGAAGGGCAGGGCCCAGCCGAAGCCTGCGGAGGTGTTGATCACCAGCGCGACGACCAGCGTCATGGCGATGAAGGGCCAGCCTTCGCGTGCCAGGATGGGGTGAGGATAGTTGTTGTTGGCCATTGCGTACCCGATATGAAAAAGGCCGGGCCCGCGCGCATGGCGGAGCCCGGCCCGGCGTGCCGATGCGTCTCAGTTCTTCGACTGGTCGACCAGTTTGTTCTTCCTGATCCACGGCATCATCTCGCGCAGCTGGCCGCCGACCTGCTCGATCGGGTGGACGGCGTTCAGGCGGCGACGCGCGGTCATCGAAGGATAGTTGGTCTTGCCTTCCTGGATGAACATCTTCGCATACTCGCCGCTCTGGATGCGCTTGAGGGCGGTGCGCATCGCTTCGCGCGACGCGGCGTTGATGACTTCCGGCCCGGTCACGTACTCGCCGTATTCGGCGTTGTTCGAGATCGAGTAGTTCATGTTCGCGATGCCGCCCTCGTACATCAGGTCGACGATCAGCTTCAGCTCGTGCAGGCACTCGAAGTAGGCCATCTCCGGCGCGTAGCCGGCTTCGGTCAGGGTCTCGAAGCCCATCTTCACGAGTTCGACGGCACCGCCGCACAGCACGGCCTGCTCGCCGAAGAGGTCGGTCTCGGTCTCTTCGCGGAAGTTGGTCTCGATCACGCCACCCTTGGTGCCGCCGTTGGCGGCGGCATACGACAGCGCGATGTCCTTGGCCTTGCCCGAACGGTCCTGATGCACGGCGATCAGCGACGGCACGCCGCCGCCCTTCAGATACTCGGAGCGCACGGTGTGGCCGGGGCCCTTCGGCGCGACCATGATCACGTCGAGGTCCTCACGCGGCACGACCTGGTTGTAATGCACATTGAAGCCGTGCGCGAAGGCGAGCGTCGCGCCCTTCTTGATGTTCGGCTCGACGTCGTTGTAATACACCGACGGGATGTTCTCGTCCGGCAGCAGGATCATCACGACATCGGCGCCCTTGACGGCCTTGGCGACTTCCTCGACCTTCAGGCCGGCCGCTTCGGCCTTCTTCCACGACGCGCCGTCCTTGCGCAGGCCGACGGTGACCTTGCACCCCGAATCCTTCAGGTTCTGCGCGTGGGCGTGACCCTGGGAGCCGTAGCCGATGATGGAGATCTTCTTGCCCTTGATGAGGGAAAGATCGGCGTCCTTGTCGTAATAGACTTTCATGCTTTTCCTTATTTGCTTTCGGTGGGGATGTTGTCCGGCGGCCGCCATGATAACGGCGGCGGCGCCGGTCGCAAACGGTTGGGCGCTGCTCCCCCGGGGGGAGCATCCTGCGGGGTCGGGCCTCAGACCTTCAGGATGCGGTCGCCGCGGCCGACGCCGCAGACGCCGGAGCGTACCGATTCCAGGATCAGTGTCGGATCGATGGCGCTGATGAACGCGTCGAGCTTCGACTGGTTGCCGGTCAGCTCGATGACGTAGGACGTGTCGGTGACGTCGATGATGCGCGCGCGGAAGATCTCCGCCATGCGCTTCATCTCCTCGCGGTCCTTGCCGGTTGCGCGGACCTTGGTGAGCATCAGCTCGCGCTCGATGTGCGCGGCCTCAGAGATATCGACGACCTTGACCACTTCGACCAGCTTGTTCAGCTGCTTGGTGATCTGTTCGATGATGTCGTCCGATCCGGTGGTGACGATGGTCATGCGCGACATCGAGGCATCCTCGGTCGGCGCCACGGTCAGCGATTCGATGTTGTAGCCGCGGGCGGAAAACAGGCCCGAAACGCGCGACAGGGCGCCCGATTCGTTCTCGATCAGCAGGGAGATGACGTGTCTCATGGTGTGTCTCTGGTCGATGCTTACAGGTCTTCGGCGGACAGGATCATCTCGGTGAGCCCCTTGCCGCCCTGAACCATGGGGTACACGTTTTCGGTCTGATCGATCTGGAAGTCGAGGAACACCAGGTCGTTCTTGCGTGCGAAGGCTTCGCGCAGCGCGCCCTCGACATCCGCGGGCCGTTCGATGCGCAGGCCGACGTGGCCGTAGGCTTCGGCGAGCTTCGCGAAGTCGGGCAAGGAGTCCATGTAGGACTCGGAGTAGCGCTCGCCGTGGAAGAGCTGCTGCCACTGGCGCACCATGCCGAGATAGCGGTTGTTGAGGTTGCAGATCTTGATCGGCAGGCGGAACTGCTTGCAGGTCGACAATTCCTGGATGTTCATCTGGATCGAGGCTTCGCCGGTCACGCAGGCGACCTGCGCGCCGGGGTTGGCGAGCTGGGCGCCCATTGCGTAGGGCAGGCCGACGCCCATCGTGCCGAGGCCGCCGGAGTTGAGCCAGCGGCGCGGCTTGTCGAAGCGGTAGTACTGCGAGGCCCACATCTGGTGCTGGCCGACGTCGGAGGTCACGATCGCGTCGCCGCCGGTGACTTCCCACAGCTTCTGGATCACGAACTGCGGCTTGATGATCTCGTCCGAGTTCTTGTACTTCATGCACTCGCGGCTGCGCCATTCGTCGACCTGCTTCCACCACGCGCCGAGCGCGTCGGGGTTCGGGCGCGCAGCACCGGCCTCGAGCTGGCGGATCATCTCCTCGAGCACTTCCTTGAGGTCGCCGACGATGGGCACGTCGACGCGCACGCGCTTCGAGATCGACGACGGGTCGATGTCGACGTGGATGATCTTGCGCGGCTCTTCGGCGAAGTGGTCCGGATTGCCGATCACGCGGTCGTCGAAGCGGGCGCCGACGGCGAGCAGCACGTCGCTGTAGTGCATCGCCATGTTGGCTTCGTAGGTGCCGTGCATGCCGGGCATGCCGAGGTACTGGCGGTCGCTGGCGGGATAGCCGCCCAGGCCCATCAGCGTGTTGGTGATCGGGAAGCCCAGCAGGCGCGTGAGCTTGGTGAGCTGCTCGGCCGCGTTGGCCAGCACGACGCCGCCGCCGGTGTAGATCATCGGGCGCTTGGCTTCGAGCAGCAGCTGCACCGCCTTGCGGATCTGGCCCTGGTGCCCCTTGATGACCGGGTTGTAGGAGCGCATCGAGATCTCTTTCGGATACTCGAACTCGCACTTGTGTGCGCTCACATCCTTGGGGATGTCGACCAGCACCGGGCCGGGGCGGCCGGTCTTCGCGAGGTAGAAGGCCTTCTTGATGGTGTTCGCGATGTCGCGCACGTCCTTCACGAGGAAGTTGTGCTTCACGCAGGGGCGGGTGATGCCGACGGTGTCGACTTCCTGGAAGGCGTCCTGGCCGATCGCGGCGGTCGGAACCTGGCCGCTGATGATGACCACCGGGATCGAGTCGGTATAGGCGGTCGCGATGCCGGTGACGGCGTTGGTGGCGCCGGGGCCGGAGGTCACGAGAGCGACGCCGACCTTCTCCGTGCTGCGGGCGTAGCCGTCGGCGGCATGCACCGCGGCCTGTTCGTGGCGCACGAGGACGTGGCGGACCTTGTCCTGGTTGAACAGCGCGTCATAGATGTAGAGTACCGCGCCGCCCGGGTAGCCGAAGACGTAATCGACCTTTTCTTCCTGCAGACACCTGATTACAATTTCCGCTCCAGTCAGCACCATCGCAAACTCGCTATTCTTACGTTCCGAAACGTTGAACGTTACCGGTCGGGCGCAGTTTGGTCAAGGCTGCTGCGGCGTCGCACAAATGGCCTGAATAACCGGTTTTCATAAGGATCCAGAACTGGCTAACCGGGCAGAACTCTCCGCGTTTCTCCAGGGCGTCGAAAAGCGTGCGTTCAAGCAGGCGGCTTACGCGCTGCGCAACGACGACGCGGCGCTGGATGCGGTGCAGGACGCGATGCTCAAGCTCTCCGTCAGCTACGGCGAGCGCCCCGCGAGCGAGTTTCCGATGCTGTTCCAGCGCATCCTGCAGAACGTCATCTACGACGCGCTGCGGCGGCAGAAGGTGCGCAATACCTGGACGACGCTGCTGTCGTCCTTCGTCGGCGACGACGAGCAGGACGGCGACAACGATCCGCTCGACACCCTCGCGGGGGAGCCCGACGACGCGCGGGCCGATACCCCGCACGCGCAATACGAGCGCGCACGCACGCTGGCTGCGATCGAGCGCGAGATAGAGCGCTTGCCCCCCCGTCAACGGGAAGCCTTTCTCATGCGTTATTGGGAAGAGATGGATATTGCCGAGACGGCCGCGGCGATGGGCTGCTCGGAGGGGAGCGTGAAGACACACTGTTCGCGCGCCACGCAAACGCTGGCGGCTGCCTTGAAAGCGAAGGGAATCGAGTTATGAGCGAGGAGGCTTTTGCCCGGAAGGTCGCGGCCCGGCTGACATCGGGCGCGCGCAGCGTTGACGATGACGTCGCGGAGCGCCTGCGGCGTGCGCGGGAGCGCGCGCTCGCCGGGCATCACCCCGAGCGGCGGACCTTCGTCGGTGCGATCGGCAGCGCGTTGCGGCGCGTGTTTCCACCGATGCTGCGTCCGGCCGCGGTCGCGGCGGTCGTTCTGGTTGCCGTGCTGGCAGGCGACTACTGGATGACGTGGCTGCGCGTGAGCGAGATGGAGGAGGTCGATACCGCGCTGCTGATCGACGACCTCCCGATCGACGCGTACCTCGACGCGGATTTCAAGGCATGGCTGCAGCAAGACTCGTGATCCTGACGCTTGCGGCCGTGCTGAGCGGCCCGGTCGCAGCGGTCGCACCGATCGGCGCCCCCTCGTGGTCGGGCCTGACGTCCGCACAGCGCGCGGTGCTTGCGCCCCTGTCGGATGACTGGAATACGATGAACGAAGTGCAGCGCCAGCGGTGGGTGGGGGTTGCCGATCGCTATTCGCGCCTCACGCCGGAGGAGCAGGCGCGCATTCGTGCGCGCATGCGGGACTGGGCGGATCTCAGGCCGGACCAGCGCGAGCGCGCGCGTGACCAGTATCGGGCGCTGCGGAGCATTCCACCCTACCGCCGCGAATCCCTGCAGGAGCAGTGGCAGCGTTATCTCAGCATTCCTCCCGAAGAACGTCAGATCAAATCCGGTCCGCGCATCACGCGTCCGTTACAGCGACCGCCCGTGCGCGGCATGCAGGAATGAAGAAGCACACAGTCAAGCGCAACACCCCCCAATCGTCCCGCAACGTTGAACCTGGAGCCACTGCCGGCACCCAGGTCGTCGAACTCGCCGGCTTGCGCCGGCGCCTGGCGAGCCTGCTGTACGAGGCCCTGCTGCTCCTCGGCGTGCTGGCGCTCACCTTCATGGTTCCGTACCTGCTGCTGGGCGTCTTCTTCGGTTTCGCCCCGGCCGGGTGGGTGGCGTGGCTGCATATTTATGTCGTGCTCGGTGCGTATTTCATGTGGTACTGGCGCCGTCGCGGCCAGACGCTGGCGATGCAGACCTGGAAGCTGCGCGTCGTGACCGCCGACGGGCGTGCGCCGAGCCTCGCGACGGACTGGCTGCGCTACACGCTCGCGTGGCCCTCGCTGCTGTGCTTCGGGTTTGGGTTGGCGTGGGCGCTGGTCGATCGCGACCGCCAGTTCCTGCACGACCGCCTCGCAGGCACGCGCATCGTGTTGCTGCCCTGACGCGGGCACCCGGCCCTGCGGGGGGCGTGGCGTATACTCGCAGTTTGTCCCCTTTGCGGCCGGACTGCCGGAGAATCAATGAAAACAGAACACGCCCCGACCATTCAACGATCCGACTACACGCCGCTGGCGTGGGCCATCGACGAAGTCGAGCTGCACTTCGCACTCGATCCCGAGGCCACCCTCGTGACGAGCCGCCTGCGTTGCGTGCGCCGGTCGTCGGATGCGGCGCCACTGCGCCTGCTGGGTGACGAGCTCGAACTCGTGAGCCTGAGCGTCGACGGTGTCCCGGCGGCGCCGGGCCAGGTCACGCAGGGCGAGGGCTGGATCGACGTTGCGCTCGACGCCGCACGGGCCGAGATCGCGATCGTCACGCGCATCAATCCGCAGGCCAACACGGCGCTCTCGGGCCTCTACGTGTCGCGTGGCGGCTTCTTCACGCAGTGCGAGGCCGAGGGGTTTCGCCGCATCACGTATTTTCCCGACCGGCCCGATGCGATGACGCGCTTCACCGTGACGCTGGAGGCCGATGCCGCGGCGTACCCGGTGCTGCTGTCGAACGGGAACCTGGTCGAGGAGGGCATGCTGGAAGGCGGGCGCCATTTCGCGAAATGGGTCGATCCCTTCCCCAAGCCGTCCTATCTCTTCGCGCTGGTCGCGGCGAAGCTCGTCGCGTTGGAGCGCCGCGTCGAAACGGCCTCGGGGCGCGAGGTGCTGCTGCAGGTGTGGGTCGAGGAGGGCAATCTCGACCGCACGCCGCATGCGATGGATTCGCTGGTGCATGCGATGCGCTGGGACGAGGAGGTGTTCGGGCTGGAACTCGACCTCGAGCGCTTCATGATCGTCGCGGTGAGCGACTTCAACATGGGCGCGATGGAGAACAAGGGCCTCAACATCTTCAACGCCAAGTACGTGCTGGCGAAGCCGGACACCGCGACCGACGTCGATTACGAGAACATCGAGAGCGTCGTCGCGCACGAGTACTTCCACAACTGGACCGGCAACCGCGTGACCTGCCGCGACTGGTTCCAGCTCACGCTCAAGGAAGGCCTGACGGTGTTCCGCGACCAGCAGTTCTCCGCGGACATGCTCGCTCTGGCCGCGGGCGACGCCGGCGCCGCGTCGGCGCGCGCGGTCAAGCGTATCGACGATGTGCGCGTGCTGCGTGCGGCGCAGTTCCCCGAGGACGCGGGGCCGATGGCGCATCCGATCCGGCCGGAGCGCTACCAGGAGATCAACAACTTCTACACCGCGACGGTGTACGAGAAGGGCGCGGAAGTCATCCGCATGCTGCATACCCTGCTGGGGGCGGAGGGTTTCCGCAACGGCATGGACCTCTACTTCAGCTATCACGACGGCCAGGCGGTGACCTGCGACGATTTCGTCGATTGCATGGCCGAAGCCAACGGCTACGATCTCGACCAGTTCATGCTGTGGTACAGCCAGGCGGGTACGCCGCGCGTGAAGGCGACCGGCGCATGGGATGCGCAGACCGGCAGCTACACCCTGACGCTGTCGCAGCACACGCCGCCGACGGCGGGGCAGCCGGACAAGCAGCCGCTGGTGATTCCGGTGGCCGTGGGCCTGATCGGGCCGGACGGGCAGGATCTGGCGCTGAGCCTGGAAGGGGAAAACCACGCCGGCGCGACGACGCGCGTGCTGGTGCTTTCCGAGGCGGAGCAGGTCTTCCGCTTCGTCGGGCTGGCCGCCGAACCGGTGCCTTCGGTGCTGCGCGGCTTCTCGGCGCCGGTGATCCTCGAATTGGACGAGAGCGACGAGCGGCTTGCGTTCCGCATGGCACACGATTCCGACGCGTTCAACCGCTGGGACGCGGCACAGCGCTATGCGGAGCGGGTGATCCTCGCGCTCGCCGCGGATGCCGCTGCCGGGCGCGCGCTCGTCCTGCCGGCGGCTTTCGTGCAGGCTTTCCGTGCGCTCCTCGGCGATGCGGCGCTGGATCCGGCCTTCCGCGCGCAGGCCGCGGCGCTACCGTCCGAGACCTATCTGCTGGAAAGGATGGCGCCCGCCGATCCGGCATCCTTGCGTGCGGCGCAGATGTTCATGATGCGCGAGCTGGGCGAGGTGCTTGCGGCGGAGTGGCTCGCGATCTGCGCCGAGATGGCGGTTCCGGGGGCGTATCGCTACCACCCGGCGGACGCGGGCAGGCGCGCGCTCGCCAATCTCGCCCTGAAATACCTCGCGGCGGCCGGCGTGTCCGAGGGAATGGCGCGGGCGGAGGCGCAGTTCGCGCGCTTCGACAACATGACCGAGGGTTTCGGTGCGCTGGCCGCACTGGTGCAGAGCGCGAGCCCGGCGCGCGAGGCGGCGCTGTCGCGCTTCCACGAGCGTTACCGCGACGACGCGCTGGTGCTCGACAAATGGTTCGCGCTGCAGGCGTCGGCCTGGCGCTGGGACGCCGCGGCGGCGCCGGTGCTCGAACGCGTGCGCGCGCTGCTGGGGGATCCCGCGTTCAGCCTCTCCAACCCGAACAAGGTATATGCGCTGCTGGGGAGCTTCTTCCGCGCCAACCCGGCCGAGTTCCACGCGGCCGACGGCAGCGGGCATGCGTTCTGGGCCGATCAGGTGATCGCGCTGGATGCGCGCAATCCGCAGGTGGCGGCGCGCATGGCCCGCGCGCTGGAGAACTGGCGGCGCTTCACGCCGGCGCTGCGGCAGAGCATCCGCGCGCAGATCGAGCGGGTCGCCGCAACGCCGGGGCTGTCGCCCGACGTCGCGGAAATCGTCGGCAAGGCGCTGGCGGACTGAGCGTCGCGGCGCCGGCGGGACAGACGGGTCGCGGTGTCCGCGGCCCGTCGGGTGTTCAGGTGGTCAGCTCGCCGGAGATGTAGTTCGACAGGTGGTTGATCGTCTTTTCCTGCTGGTCGATGATGGTCTTGACGACGTCGCCGATCGTGACGATGCCGACGATCTGGCCGTGTTCGACGACCGGGAGGTGACGGAAGCGGTTTTCCGTCATGATGTTCATCACCGAGTCGATCGCCAGTGAGGGCGTGATCGTGCACACGTTCGGCGTCATCACGTCGCCCACGGTGGCTTCGCGCGAATTGAGGCCTTTGAGCACGATTTTCCGCGCGTAGTCGCGTTCCGTGAAGATGCCGACGAGGCGGTCGTTCTCGATCACCAGCACGGAGCCGATGTCGTGCCTGGCCATCGTCGTCAGGGCGTCGAGGACGCTGACGCCGGGTGTCACCGAGTGCGTCGTCGAGCCCTTCTGTTCAAGAATCTGTCGCACTGTCACAGTCGTCGCAAGCATCGTGTCCCTCCGTTCGAGTTAGGCATTCACGCGGCTCTCCCGTCGATCGGGAGCATGCTGGCATAGCTTGAAACGAACCGGGCGCGGATGCAAGTGCGCAGTGCCGCGGCGGGGCCGCCGGGGCCCCGCGTGCGTCAGATTTCGATGTTGTCGATGAGGCGGGTACGCCCGAGCTTGGCTGCGGCGAGCACGACGAGCGGATTGTCGGCCTGGACCGGGGGCTGCAGGTCGGCGCGGCGGCGCACGGCGATGTAATCGGGTTTCCAGCCGTGCGCGGCGAGCTCGGCGACGGCTTCCGTCTCGAGCTTGAGGAAATCGTGGTCGCCGCGGCGCACCGCTTCGCAGATGCGCAGGAGCTGGCGATAAAGGCGCGGCGCCTCGGCACGCTCTTCCGGCGAGAGGTAGCCGTTGCGCGAGGACAGCGCGAGGCCGTCGTCGGCGCGCACGGTCTCGCCCGGCATCACTTCGACGGGGATGCCGAGCTGGTGCACCATGTTGCGCAGGACCATCAGCTGTTGGTAGTCCTTCTTGCCGAACAGCGCGAGGTCGGGCTGGACGATGTTGAGCAGCTTCAGCACGACCGTGGCGACGCCGCGGAAATGGCCGGGGCGGAACTCGCCTTCGAGGATGCTGATCTGCGCCGGCGCCGGATCGACGTGGTAGTGCTGCGGTTCCGGGTACATCACGCCCTCGTCGGGAGCGAAGAGGTGGGCGACGCCGGCGGCCTCGAGCTTTTCGCAGTCCGCGGCGAGCGTGCGCGGATAGCTGTTGAAGTCCTCGCGCGGGCCGAACTGCAGGCGATTGACGAAGATGCTGGCGATGACGGCATCGGCCTTCTCGCCGGCCTGGCGCATCAGCGTGATGTGGCCGTCGTGCAGGTTGCCCATCGTCGGGACGAAGGCCACCCGGCCGGCGGTCTTGCGCGCGGCGCGCAGGCTCTCGATTGTCGTATGGATCTGCATGGGCGTTCTCGGGGGACTGCGTTTCAGTAGCAATGTTCGGCAGCGGGGAAGCTGCCATCCTTGACCGCGCGGACGTAGCTGGCGACCGCGTCCTCGATGCTGGCCGCGCCGGGCATGAAATTCCTGACGAAGCGCGCCTTCTTGCCGGGGTAGACGCCGATCATGTCGTGCAGCACCAGGACCTGGCCGTCGCAGGCCGGGCCGGCGCCGATGCCTATCGTCGCCATCGACGTGAGGCTGGCGGTGACTTCGCCGGCCACGGCGGCGGGGACCATCTCCATGACCATGAGGGCGGCGCCGGCCTGCTCCAGCGCGAGCGCGTCCGCCTTGAGCTGCGCGGCACCGGCTTCGGTACGGCCCTGCACCCGGTAGCCGCCGAGCTGGTTCACCGATTGCGGCGTGAGGCCGATGTGGGCGCACACGGGGACGCCGCGCTCGACGAGGAAGCGCACGGTCCCGGCCATGAAGGTGCCGCCTTCGAGCTTGACCATGTGGGCCCCGGCCGCCATGAGGCGCGCGGCGTTGCGCAGGGCCTGCTCGGGGCTTTCCTGATAGCTGCCGAAGGGCATGTCCGCGACGACGAAGAGGCGGGTGTTCGCGCGGGCGACGCATTCGGTGTGGTACACCATCTGGTCGAGCGTCACCGGCAGGGTCGACTTCTGGCCCTGCACGACGTTGCCCAGCGAATCGCCGACCAGCGCGACATCCACGCCGGCGCGCTCGAGCAGCGCGGCGAAGCTCGCGTCATAGCAGGTAAGCATGGCGATCTTGCGCCCTTCGGCGCGCATCTTGCCCAGCTCGGACAGGGTGACCGGTTTTTCGTCCTGAAGGTAGCTCATCGGGGGTTCCTCGGAAGAGGCGCGAGTTTTGACTAAATTCCGTGGCGGCACAAGCCGTTTCGCATGTCGCCCGACCCGAGGTCAGGCCGCGTAGCCGAAGAATTCGCGATAGCTGCGCATGTTGCGCAGGCGCTCCAGGAGCAGCTCGAAGTCGTCGTCATGGTCGACCGGATTGAGGATTTCGGCATCGACGATGAACAGCGGCGCGGCGTCGTACTGGTAGAAGAAGCGTGCGTAGCGTTCGGCGACGCGTTCGAGGTACTGCTCGGTGATGCGCCGCTCGGTGTCGAGACCCCGGCGCCGGACCCTGTCGATGAGGGTTTCGGGCTTGGCCTGCAGGTAGATGATGAGGTCGGGCTTGGGCGGCGAGGCCGGTTTCATCGCGTCGAACACGCGCTGGTACAGCGCGAGCTCGTCCGGCGCGAGGTTCAGCGCGGCGAACAGCGGATCCTTGTCCAGTACGAAGTCGGACACGACGCGCTGCTGCTTTTCCACGGCTTCGGCGACGATCCCGAGCTGGTCGAAGCGCTGGAACAGGAAGTGCAGCTGGGTCGACATCGCCCAGCGCTCGGCGTCCTGGTAGAAGCGCCCGAGGAAGGGGTTCAGTTCGGGCTGCTCGAAGAGGGGGCGGGCGTCGAGGCGTTCGGCCAGCCGCCGTGCGAGCGAGGTCTTGCCCGCGCCGATGGGCCCCTCGACCACGATGTAGCTTGCCTTGTCGAGCATGCAGGACATTCGTTTCTAGTTTCGAAAGATGAAATATACCGCGCCAAGCATACACAAGGCGGCCCAAAGATAGTCAAGCTTGACGGGCTGCTTCATGTACAGCACGGCGAAAGGGACGAAGACCAGCAGGGTGATGACCTCCTGCATGATCTTGAGCTGGGCAAGGTTCAGTTCGGTCGCGCCGATGCGGTTCGCCGGCACCTGCAGCAGGTATTCGAACAGGGCGATGCCCCAGCTCGCGACGGCGGCGACGAACCATGCCTGCGACTGCATGTTCTTCAGGTGGCCATACCACGCGAAGGTCATGAAGACGTTGGACGCGGTGAGCAGCATTGCGGTCTGCATCCACGCGGGCAGGGGCTGCATCCAGGCGGTCATGCGCAGTGTTCGGCGGGTCAGGCGGTTCCGGGCAGGCGCTCGATGCGCTGGTCGCGGATGCCGTCGAGCAGCTCGGCGACGATGCCGCGGCCGGGGATTACGGTGCCGGGGGCGATCTCCGCGAGCGGCACGAGCACGAAGGCGCGCAGGTGCATGCGCGGGTGGGGGATCTCTAGGCCGGGCTGGCTGATCGACGCGTCGCCGTACAGGAGGAGGTCGAGATCGAGTGTGCGTGGGGCAAGTTCGGTTTCGCGCGTGCGGCCGTGCTGCGTTTCGAGCGCGAGCAGGGTGTCGAGGAGCTGTTTTGCATCGAGCGTCGTGTCGACGGCGGCGACGGCGTTGAGGTAGTCGGGATGCCCGGTGACGCCGATCGGGGCGGTCCGGTAGAGGCTGGAACGGGCGACGAGGCGCGTGTCGGCGAGCGCATCGAGCGCCGCGAACGCGCTTTCGAGCGCGGCGGCGGCGTCACCGAGGTTGGCGCCGAGTGCAATGAATGCGCGCACCGCGCCCGGGCCCGGCGGCGGGCGGTGGGTGGTCATGATGCGTCGCTGGTGGCGGCTTCGGCCGCAGCCGGCTTGCGGCGGCGACGGCGGCGCTTGCGCTCGGGGGCCTCGGCGGCGGGGGCTTCGGCGAGCAGGGCATCACGGGCGTCGTGGCCGGCGTGGGCGAAGCGGTCCCACCAGTCGGGCAGCGCGGCATCGATCTCGCCGGACTGCGCGCGCAGGCGCAGGAAGTCCCACGCGGCGCGGTAGCGCGGCTGCTCGATGAGGCGGTAGGGCGCCTTGCCGCTGCACTTTTCGAAGCGCGGCTGCAGCGCCCAGATTTCCTTGATGTCGCCGACGATGCGCTTGGTGATCGCGAGCTTGCCGGCCTGCAGGTCGAGCACTTCGTCCATCGCGACGAAGAGCGCGGGCTGGTTGTGCTCGCCGTTCTTCTTGCGCGCTTCCCAGTTGGCGAGCACTTCGTGCCACAGCAGGGTCGCGAACAGGAAGCCGGGGGAGACGGGCTTGTCGGCGCGCACGCGCTCGTCGGTGTTTTCCAGCGACAGCGTGACGAAGCGTGCTCCCAGCGGCTGCTCGAGGATCACGTCGAGGAGCGGCAGCAGGCCGTGATGCAGGCCTTCCTCGCGCAGCTGCTTGAGGCAGCGCAGGGCGTAGCCCGAGAACAGCAGCTTGAGCATCTCGTCGAAGAGGCGCGCCGCGGGGACGTTCTCGAGGAGTTCCGCCATCTCGCGGATGGGGTTGCGCGCGGCCGGATCGAGCGTGAGGCCGAGCTTCGCGCCGAGGCGCACGCCGCGCAGCATGCGCACCGGGTCTTCGCGGTAGCGCGCGCGCGGGTCGCCGATGATGCGCAGGGTCTTGTGCTTGAGGTCGGCGACGCCGTGGTGGTAGTCGAGAATCTGCTCGGTGGTCGGGTCGTAGTACAGCGCGTTGACGGTGAAGTCGCGGCGCGTGGCGTCCTCGGCCTGCGAGCCGTACACGTTGTCGCGCAGCACGCGGCCGTGTTCGTCGGTTTCGGCGTCCTCGGCGGTCTGGCTGGCGCGGAAGGTCGAGACCTCGATCGTTTCCGGGCCGCTCATGACGTGCACGATCTTGAAGCGGCGGCCGATGATGCGCGAGCGGCGGAACAGCGCACGCACCTCCTCGGGCGTCGCGCTCGTGGCGACGTCGTAGTCCTTGGGCGGATGGCCGACCAGCAGGTCGCGCACGGCGCCGCCGACGACGAAGGCCTTGTGGCCGGATTCCTGCAGCACCGAGCACACCTTGCGGGCGGCGGGCGAGATCTGTTCGCGGCGGATGCCGTGCTGGGTGACGGGGACCAGCGCCGGTTCGGTGTTGATGGGCGACGCAGCGCGGCGGAAGACTTTACGCAGCAGCTTGCGGATCATTGGAAGGAGAGACTGGCAGTCAACATAAGCGGTGAATCATAACCGATGCGACACTGCGGTAGGGATCGCATCTCGGGGTGGGGCCGTTCGTGACGGCGGTCAGCGCAGCGAGATGATCGGCCAGTCGGCCGCCTGCGCGTGGGTGCGCAGTTTGTCGTCGGGGTCGACGGCGACCGGGTCGGTGACGCGCGCCATCAGCGGCAGGTCGTTGTGCGAGTCGCTGTAGAACCACGAGCGCGCGAAGCTGCCCGTGTACAGGCCGAGCGATTCGAGCCAGGCGTCGACGCGTTCGATCTTGCCGGCCTTGAACGCGGGCATACCGCGCGGCTTGCCGGTGAAGGCGCCGTTCTCCTGTGCCGGGATCGTCGCGACGAGGTGCGGGATGCCGAATTCGCGCACGATGGGGCCGGTGACGAAGCTGTTGGTGGCGGTGACGACGGCGACCAGGGCGCCACTGTCGAGGTGCCGGCGCACCAGCGCGCGCGCCTGGTCGGTGATCATCGGCGCGACCGCGGTCGCCATGAACTCGCGGTGCCAGGCGTCGAGCTGTTCGCGCGGATGGCGCGCGAGCGGGGCGAGCTGGAAGTCGAGAAACTCGAAGATGTCGAGCGTGCCGTCCTTGTACTGCTCGTAGAACCGGACGTTCTTCGCTTCCTGCACCTCGCGGTCGAGGACGCCCTTGGCGATGAGGAACTGGGCCCACTCGAAGTCGGAGTCGCCGGCGAGGAGGGTGTTGTCGAGGTCGAAGAGGACGAGATCCACGGTGTTTCCTTGGGGTTGGGGCGGCCGGCTCAGATGTCGAGGCCGGCCTGCATCATTTCGCGCAGCAGCGGCAGCGTGACGGCACGCTTGCGTTCGAGCGAGGCGGTGTCGAGGGCGTCGAGCACCGCGAGCAGGCTGGGCAGGTCGCGGCGGCCGTGGCGCATGAGGAAGTCGATCACGTCGTCTGCCAGCCGCAGGCCGCGGCGCGCGGCGAGCGTCGCGAGGATGGCCGCGCGCGATGCGTCGTCGAGCGGGCGCACCTCGTAGATCAGGCACTGGCCGATGCGGGTGCGCAGGTCTTCGCGCAGGGCGAGCCGGCGCGGCGCTTCGCTGCCCGCGAGGAGCAGCGTCTGGCCGAGGCCGCGCGAGCGGTTGAAGGCGTTGAAGAGCGCGATCTGGGCGTCGTCTTCTAGGCGGTCGACATCGTCGATGGCGAGGAGCAGGCCCGGTGTCTGCGGCAATTCGTCGCCGACTTCGTGCGCGGCGATGCAGGCCGTGGGCCGTCCCGTCGCGGCGGCGAGCGCGCCGCGCAGGAGATGGCTGCGGCCGCTGCCGGCGGGCCCCCAGAGGTAGAGGTGGCCGAGCGGGGGCGCCGACGGATTGGCGATGGTGCGCAGCGCGGCGGCGAGCTCTTCGTTGCCGCCGACGACGAAGTTGTCGAGGGTCGGGGGGGCGTCGGGGCGGATGTCGAGGACGAGCTGTTTCATTGCGGTTCGTCCGCGGACGGGGCGCCGAGATAGACGCGGCTCGCGAGCCAGGCCGTGCGCACTTCGCGCAGCCCGACGAGGATGGCGGCGCTGGCCGGCAGGGCGACGAGGATGCCGACGAAGCCGAAGAGCTGGCCGAAGGCCATCAGCGCGAAGATGACCGCGAGCGGATGCAGGCCGATGCGTTCGCCGACGAGGTAAGGGGTGAGGAGGAAGCTTTCGATGAGCTGGCCGAGGCCGAACACGATGGCGACGCCGATGAGCGGCGACCAGCCTTCGGCCTGCAGCAGGGCGGTGAGGATCGCGAGCAGCAGGCCGCCGCCGAAGCCGACGTAGGGGATGAACACCAGCAGGCCGGTGATGACGCCGACCGGCAGCGCGAACTTGAGGCCGGCGATCCACAGGCCGACGCTGTAGTAGACGGCGAGCAGCAGCATCACCGAGAGCTGGCCGCGCAGGAATTCGGAGAGAACGCGGTCGATGTCGCCGATGATGCGCATCGTGCGTTCCAGCATCGGGCGCGGGATCACGGTCTGCAGGCCGCCGAGGATGTGCGGCCAGTCCTGCAGCAGGTAGAACATCACGACCGGCACGAGGAAGATGCTCGCGGCGACGCCGAGGAGCGCCGTGCCGCCTTGGCGCAGGTGGTTCAGCACGACGGGGATGAGATCCTGGGCGCTGCTCCAGTGTTCGGCGATCCAGCTGCGGATGAAGGCCGCGTCGAGCTGGAACTCGACGTCGAAATGGGTCAGCAGCAACGGGGCGAGGCGCGCATTGAGGAGTTCGACGAGGTCGGGCAGGCGGCGCAGCAGGGCGACCGCTTCGCGGTACACCATCGGCACGAGGATCAGCGAGAGCAGCAGCAGGAGCAGGCCGGCGCCGAGGATCACGACCAGTACCGCGAGGGCGCGCGGGATGCGGCGCGCGGCCATCCCGTTGACCGCCGGATCGCAGATATAGGCGAACACCGCGGCGATCGCGAAGGGGGCGAGGATCGGCGACAGGGCGTAGAAAAGTCCGCCCAGCGCGAGCGCGACGCCGGCCCAGGCGGCGGTTTGCAGACGGTCGGCGCGGGAAGGGTTCATTTCGAGTAAAATCGCGGATTTGGCGCGGGCGCTCGGCGACCCGCGAAACCCGTAAATGTAGCCACTTGGCGTTGCGGCCTCAAGTTCCGCTGCCCGCCGGGTCGGCCGGAACGTGCATCCCGCAAGCCTGAGGAACGATCTTGAGCGCCCCGAAAACTTCGCTTTCCTACCGTGATGCCGGCGTCGATATCGATGCCGGCGACGCCCTCGTCGACCGCATCAAGCCGCTGGCGAAACGCACCATGCGCCCCGAAGTGCTGGGCGGCATCGGCGGCTTCGGCGCGCTGTTCGAACTGTCGAAGAAGTACCGCGAGCCGGTGCTGGTGTCCGGCACCGACGGCGTCGGCACGAAGCTGAAGCTGGCGTTCCAGCTGAACAAGCACGACACGGTGGGCCAGGATCTGGTCGCGATGAGCGTGAACGACATCCTCGTGCAGGGCGCCGAACCGCTGTTTTTCCTCGACTACTTCGCCTGCGGCAAGCTCGATGTGGAGACCGCCGCGGCGGTCGTCGGCGGCATCGCGCGCGGCTGCGAGCTGTCGGGCTGCGCGCTGATCGGCGGCGAGACCGCCGAGATGCCGGGGATGTACCCGGACGGCGAGTACGACCTCGCAGGTTTCGCGGTCGGCGCGGTCGAGAAGTCGGAGATCATCGACGGTTCGACGATCCAGCCGGGCGACGTGGTGCTGGGCCTCGCGTCGAGCGGCGCGCATTCGAACGGCTATTCGCTGATCCGCAAGATCATCGAGCGCGCGAAGCCGGACCTGGATGCCGATTTCCACGGCCGGCCCTTCCGCGACGTCGTGCTCGAGCCGACTCGCCTGTATGTGAAGCCGATGCTGGGCCTGATGCGCGCGATCCCGGGTGTCGTGAAGGGCATGGCGCACATCACCGGCGGCGGCCTGACGGAGAATGTGCCGCGCATCCTCGCCGACAACCTGACCGCGAAGATCGACGCATCGTCGTGGACGCTGCCGCCGCTCTTCCAGTGGCTGAAGCGGGAAGGCAACGTCGATGCGCAGGAGATGTACCGCGTGTTCAACTGCGGCGTCGGCATGGTCGTGATCGTGGCGCCCGGGCAGGCCGATGCGGCGATCGCGAATCTGCGGGCCGCCGGTGAGACGGTGTATCGCCTGGGCTGCATCGAGGCGCGCGCCGAAGGCGTGGCGCAGACGACGGTCGCCTGAGGTTTTCCGCCTTGCCGAGGGGGTGCGGAAAGGCGCTCCCGCTGTCCGTGCAACTCGCTGCCGGACGGGTTGTCTGCAGTAGTCAGGGAGCGCACCACTGCGGGGTGCGCTCGTTTTTTTCTCCGGATCCTTCCTTGAGTGCTCGTCCAAGATGCCCGCCCGCCGTCGCCTGATCGCCGCCGTCAGCCTTGCCGGAACCGCCGCCCTCGCAGGCTATGCGTATCACGCGAACCGCAGTGCCGGGCCGGCCCCGTTGGTGCCCGGTGCGACATCGCCGGCGGCCGCCAGTGCAGCGGCCGTGCAGGGGCCCGCGGACGTCGAGACGG
The DNA here is from genome assembly GCF_003628555.1 of Azoarcus sp. DN11. Taxonomy (NCBI): domain Bacteria; kingdom Pseudomonadati; phylum Pseudomonadota; class Betaproteobacteria; order Rhodocyclales; family Zoogloeaceae; genus Azoarcus; species Azoarcus sp. DN11. The sequence continues at coordinate 1,367,828 of NZ_CP021731.1, forward strand.
CCGCCGTCGTGGCCGAGGCGATGGCGGACGACGTGACCGCGGTGGGAACGCTGCGTTCGAACGAGTCGGTGGTCCTGCGCCCCGAGGTCGCCGGGCGCATCGCGGCGATCCGCTTCCGCGAAGGCAGCCCGGTCCGGCACGGTGACGTGCTCGTCGACTTCGATGCCGCCGTGCAGCAGGCCGAGGTGCAGCAGGCGCGGGCGAACCTCGCGCTGGCACAGGCCAACTTCGGCCGCACCGAGGACCTCTTCAACCGCAAGTTCCTGAGCCAGAGCGCGCGCGACGAGGCGGCTTCGCGGCTGGAAGTGGCGCGCGCGAACATGGCGCTGGCCGAGGCGCGCCTCGGCAAGATGAGTGTCCGCGCACCCTTCGCGGGGATCGTCGGCATCCGCAACGTGAGCGTCGGCGATTACGTCAAGGAAGGCGCGGAGCTCGTCAATCTGGAGGACATCGCGACGCTCAAGGTCGATTTCCGGCTGCCGGAGATCTACCTCGCGCAGATCCGGCCGGGGCAGAAGCTGGAGCTCGCGTCCGATGCGGTGGAGGGCAGGCGCTTCGCTGCGGTGGTCAGCGCGATCGATCCGCTCGTCGACGAGCAGGGGCGGGCGGTGGTGATGCGCGCGACGCTGCAGAACGACGGGCTGCGCCTGCGCCCGGGGATGTTCGCGCGCGTGCGGCTGATCCTGCAGGAGCGCGCGAACGTCGCGGTGGTGCCCGAGGAGGCGCTGGTGCCGGCGCCGGGCGACGTGCAGTTCGTGTATCGCGTCGTGGATGGCAAGGCGCAGCGCGTCGAGGTGAAGACGGGCGCGCGGCGCGGCACGCGGGTGGAGATCGTCAGGGGCGTGCAGGCGGGCGACCTGGTCGTGACCGCCGGGCAGCTGAAGCTGCGCGACGGGGCGGCGGTGCGGGTCGTGGGCGCCGGTGACGCGCCGGTCGCGCCCGAAGCGGGCACCGCCAAGCCGGCGAGCTGAGGGGGGCGGCCATGGTCCTGTCGGAGATCTGCATCAAGCGCCCGGTGTTCGCGACGGTGCTGTCGCTGCTGGTGCTGCTGATCGGGCTGATGTCGTACTTGCGCCTGACGGTGCGTGAGTACCCGAACATCGACGAGCCGGTCGTGACCGTCGATACGACGTACAAAGGGGCGAGCGCGGAGATCGTCGAGTCGCAGGTGACGAAACCGCTGGAGGATTCGCTCGCCGGCATCGAGGGCGTCGACGTGCTGCAGTCGATCAGCCGCCAGGAGCGCAGCCAGATCACCGTGCGTTTCCGCATCGAGCGCAGCGCCGACAGCGCCGCCGCGGACGTGCGCGACCGTGTGTCGCGCGTGCGCCGGCGCCTGCCCGACGACATCGACGAACCGGTGATCTCGAAAGTGGAGGCCGACGCCAACCCGATCATCTGGATCGCGTTCTCGTCGGATCGCCATTCGCCGCTGGAGCTTTCCGATTTCGCCAGCCGCGTCGTCAAGCCGCGCCTGCAGACATTGTCGGGGGCGGCGGATGCGCGCATGTTCGGCGAGCGCCGCTATTCGATGCGCGTGTGGCTGGACCGCGACCGGCTGGCGGCTTTCCGGCTCACGCCGCAGGACGTCGAGGACGCGATCCGCCGGCAGAACGTGGAGCTGCCCGCGGGGCGCATCGAGAGCCGCGAACGCGAGTTCGCGGTGGTGGCGCAGACCGATCTGGCGACGCCGCGCGAATTCGAGTCCATCGTCGTGCGCCAGCCGCAGGCGCCCGGCGGCTACGCGGTGCGCATCCGCGACGTCGGCCGTGTCGAGGTCGCGGCGCAGGACGAGCGCACGCTGGTGCGCTTCATGGGCAAGCCGGCGGTGTCGATCGGCCTCATCAAGCAGTCGGTGGCGAATCCGCTGGATCTCAAGCGCGGCCTCATGCAGATGCTGCCGGTGCTGCAGGCGGAGCTGCCGCAGGGCATGAAGATGGACATCGCCAACGACACGACGGTGTTCATCGACCGGTCGATCGCGTCGGTGTTCAGCACGATCTGGGAGGCGGTGCTGCTGGTCGCGGTGATCTGCTTCTTCTTCCTGCGCAACTGGCGCGCGATGCTGATCCCGCTGGTGACGATCCCGGTGTCGCTGGTCGGGGCGTTCGCGCTGATGTTCCTGTTGGGCTTCTCGATCAACACGCTGACGCTGCTCGCACTGGTGCTGGCGATCGGCCTCGTCGTCGATGACGCGATCGTCGTGCTGGAGAACATCTACCGCCACGTCGAGGAAGGGATGGCGCCGCTCGCGGCGGCCTTCCGCGGGGCGAAGGAGATCGGCTTCGCGGTGGTCGCGATGACGATCACGCTGGCGGCGGTGTATGCGCCGGTGGCGTTCATGACCGGGCGCACCGGCAAGCTGTTCACGGAGTTCGCGCTGACGCTCGCGGGCGCGGTGATCGTGTCGGGCTTCGTCGCGCTGACGCTGTCGCCGATGATGTGTTCGAAGCTGCTGCGCCACGAGAAGAGGCACGGACGGCTGTACAACGCGATCGAGGGCTTCCTGGCGTGGCTGACGGCGGGCTACCGCCGCGCGTTGGGGGTGGCGCTGAACCTGCGCTGGGTGGTGATGCTGGCGTTCGCGCTGGTGGCGGGGACTTCGGCGCTGCTGTTGAAGACGCTGAAGACCGAGCTCGCGCCGGTCGAAGACCGCGGCCGCGTCGTGGGCATCTTCTCCGGGCCGGAAGGCGCGACGATCGACTTCATGGCGCGCTACGCGGCACAGCTCGAGGGGATCTATTCGAAGGTGCCCGAGGTGGATCGCTACCTCGTGATCTCGGGCAACCCGACCGTGTCGCAGGGCATCTCCTTCGCCGGCTTCACCGACTGGAAGGCGCGCGAACGCAGCGCGACCGCGATCGCCGGCGAGATGCGGCCGAAGCTCGCCGCGATCCCCGGCCTGCAGGTGTTCCCGGTGCTGCCGGCGTCCTTCGGGCAGAGTCCGCGCACGCGGCCGATCAGCTTCGTCGTCACGACGTCCGAGTCCTACGACGAGCTGGCGCGCTACACGGAGCAGATCCTCGACGCGATGCGCCAGCAGCCGGGCTTCGTGTCGCCCGACACGGACCTGAAGCTGACCAAGCCGGAACTCGCGGTCGACGTCGATCGCGACAAGGCGGCCGACCTCGGTATTCCGGTCGATGTGATCGGGCGCACGCTGGAGACGATGCTGGGCGGGCGGCAGGTGACGCGCTACAAGCAGGACGCCGAGCAATACGACGTGATCGTGCAGGTGGATGCGCCGAGCCGCGCGGTCGCGCGCGACATCCGCGAGATCTACGTGCGCGCGAAGAACGGCGGGATGGTGCCGCTGGCGAACCTCGTGAAGGTGCAGGACCGCGTGAGTCCGCGCGAGCTCAATCACTTCGGGCAGCGGCGCTCGGTGACGATCTCGGCGAACCTCGCGCCCGGCTTCGCGATGGGCGAGGCGCTGGCGTGGATGGAAGGCACGGCGGCGCGCATCCTGCCGGCCGGCTATGCGGTCGACTACGACGGCCAGTCGCGCGAGTTCAAGACCAGTTCGGCAAGCCTGGCGCTGACCTTCGTGCTCGCGCTGGCCTTCATCTACCTCGTGCTGGCGGCGCAGTTCGAGAGCTTCCGCGACCCCTTCATCATCATGCTGACGGTGCCGCTGTCGATGACCGGCGCGCTTGCGGCGCTGTACTTCGCAGGTGGCACGCTCAACGTGTATAGCCAGATCGGGCTGGTGACGCTGGTCGGCCTCATCACCAAGCACGGCATCCTGATCGTCGAATTCGCGAACCAGCTGCGCGACCAGGGGGCGGCGCTGCGCGATGCGGTCGTCGAGGCGTCGGTGCTGCGCCTGCGACCCATCCTGATGACCACCGGCGCGATGGTGCTGGGCTCGATCCCGCTCGCGCTCGCGACCGGCGCGGGGGCGGAGAGCCGCCAGCAGATCGGCTGGGTGATCGTCGGCGGGCTGCTGCTGGGGACCTTCTTCACGCTCTTCGTCGTGCCGACGGTCTATACCTTGCTCGCGCGGCGCGAACGCAACCTGCTCGCGGCGGAGCACGGCACGCCGGTGTCGGCCTGAGCGGGCGCGGCGTGTCCGACGCGCAGATACATACGCCATCGCGCCCGCGCAGCGTCCTCGCAGCCTGGCTGATGGCGGGACTGGTGCTGCTCGCCTTCGCGCACGGCGCGCGCACCGGGCTGCCTGCGTGGCCGGCGGGTGTTGCCGCGTGGGGCGCGGGCGTTGCGCTGTGGCCGCGGCTCGACGGCAAGCAGCGGCGCTTTGCGCTGATCCTGTGCGGACTGGGGGCGCTCGCGCTGGCCGCGGCCGTGTGGCGCGGCGCGCGGCCCGCGTGGGGCGGGCTGCTGACGCAGAACACCGCGCTCCTGGGGATGCTCGCGGCGGTGAGTTTCCTGCAGCTCGTCGGCTTCGGCAAGGACGGGGAGCGGCCGCTGCCGCGCGGGCGGCGCGCGCTGTGGCAGACGCTCGCGGGCGTGCATGTGCTCGGGGCGGTGATCAACATGTCGGTGGTCTTCATCCTTGCCGAGCGCATCGCGCAGAACGGGCGGCTGAGTGCGGCGCAGGCGGCGCTGCTGTCCCGCGGATTTCTGCTCGCGGCGCTGTGGTCGCCCTTCTTCGGCGCGATGGCGGTGGCGCTCACCTACGCGCCGGGCGCGCGGCTGGAGGATCTGGAGCTGGCCGGGCTGCCGCTCGCCGTGGTGTTGCTGTGGCTGATCACGCGCACGTTGCCGCTGTCGGCGGGCGAGGCGGAGGGCGGATTCGTCGGCTTCCCGATGCGGGTGTCGTCGCTGTGGCTGCCGCTGGTCCTGACGGCGATGGTGTCGGCGGGACTCGTGTGGCTGCCGGGCTGGTCATCGCTGGCGGTGATCAGCGGGTCGGCGCTCGCGATCAGCGCCGTGGCGGTGCTGGTCGCGAACGGACCGGCGGACGGCGTCGAGCGCATCGCCGCGCACGCGCTGCGCCGGCTGCCGGCGATGTCCGGCGAGCTGATGCTGTTCCTCGCCGCGGGCGTGTTCGCGACTGGGCTGCAGGCGTTGATGCAGGGCGACGTCGGCTGGACGCCCTTCGACCGCTTCGGCCCGGTGCAGGCGGCGCTGGTGCTGGGGGCGATGGTGGCGCTCGCGGCCATCGGCGTGCATACGGTGATCACGATCGTGATCGCCTCGACCTGGCTCGCGCCGCTGTCGCCCGATCCGATGCTGCTGGCGCAGATCTTCCTGATGGCATGGAGCATCGGCCTCGCGCTGAATCCGATGGCGGGCGTACATCTGTCGCTGCAGGGGCGCTTCGGTCTGTCGGCGGTCGGGCTCGCCCGTGGCAATCTTCGCTACTGCCTCGCGAGCTATGTGCTGGCGTCGCTGTGGCTGATTACCGTGGGGGCGTGGCGCGGGCTGCTATGAGGCGGCAAGCAGGCGCCGGGCCGTCGCGGCGACCGCGTCGGTGAGGTCCGCACGCAGGCAGTCGAGTTCGACCAGCTCCGGCCAGGTCTCGCGGAACTGGCGCTGCCAGGTGAGCTGGCGCTTGGCGAGTTGGCGTGTCGCGGCGATGCCCTTGAAGCGCATCGTGTCGTAGTCGTCCACCCCGTCGAGGTATTCCCACGCCTGGCGGTAGCCGACGCAGCGCATCGACGGCATCGTCAGCTCCAGGCGGTAGCGGTCGCGCAGCTTGCGGACCTCGTCGAGGAGGCCGCCGGCGAGCATCGCATCGAAGCGCTGTTCGATGCGCGCATGCAGCACCGCGCGGTCGGACGGTGCGAGCGCGATCGGCAGCAGGCGGAAGGGTGGCGGCGCCATCTCGCGCTTCGCGTAGCTGTCGGCGAGGGGCTGGCCGGTGAGGCGGACGATCTCCAGTGCGCGCTGGATGCGTTGGGAATCGCCCGGTTCGAGCCGCGCGGCGGCCTCCGGGTCGAGGCGCGCAAGCTCCGCGTGCAGCGCCGGCCAGCCGTGCTGTGCCGCTTCGGCGTCGATCTCGGCACGCAGCGCCGCGTCCGCGGCAGGCAGGTCGGACAGCCCCTCGCGCAGCGCCTTGAAGTACAGCATCGTGCCGCCGGCGAGCAGCGGGACGCGGCCGCGCGCGGTGATCTCGTCCATCAGGCGCAGCGCGTCGGTGCGGAACTGCGCGGCCGAGTAGTTCTCCTCCGGCGTGACGATGTCGATCAGGTGATGCGGGCAGGCGGCGAGCTCCTCCGCCGTCGGCTTGGCCGTGCCGATGTCCATGTCGTGATAGACGAGCGCCGAATCGACGCTGACGATCTCGATCGGCAGCTCACGGGCGAGCGCCAGCGCGGAGGCGGTCTTGCCGCTGGCGGTGGGGCCGAGGAGGAGCAGGGCGGGGGGAAGCATCGCGGCGGGCGGACGGGCAGGAAGTCAGGCCGCGATTGTAGCGACGAACGGCCCGGCAGGGTTCGCCGGGATCCGGGCCGTGGTTTCAGTGCGTTCGCACGAGCACGGCGAGCAGCGTTGCGCCCGCGAGCGCAGCGCCCGCGACGAAGGTCCAGGCCGCGCCGAACTGTTCCCACAGCAGCCCGGCCAGCGCGCTGGCGAGCAGCAGGCCGACGCCGCTGACGAGGTTGAAGACGCCGTACGCGGTGCCGCGCAGCGGGGCCGGCGCGGTGTCGGCGATCATCGTCGCGAGCAGCCCCTGGCTCATGCCCATGTGCAGGCCCCACAGCGCGATGCCGGCAGCGAGCCACGGCCAGTCGGCGCCGCGCGCCAGCGCGAGGTCAGCGGCGATCAGCACGACGAGCCCGAGCGCGAGCAGGCGCGCGTGGCTCATGCCGTCGGCCAGCCGCCCGAAGGGGTAGGCGGTCAGCGAGTAGACGACGTTCATGCCGACCAGCACCAGCGGCGTCCACGCGACGGGCAGGCCGGCGTCGAGCGCGCGCAGCACGAGGAAGGCTTCGGAGAAGCGCGCCAGCGCGAACAGCGCGCCGATCCCCACGACCCGCCAGTAGGCGTGCGGCAGCAGGCGCAGGTTCTCGCGCCGGATCGGGTTGAGCACCGGCGTGCCGGCCGGGCGTTCGGGTTCGCGCACGCCGAACAGGAGCAGCGCGACCGACAGGAAGCCGGGGATGATCGCGACCCAGAACACCGCGCGGAAATCGTTCGCCCACAGCAGCATCAGCCCCATCGCGAGCAGCGGGCCGAGGAAGGCGCCGATGGTGTCGAGCGACTGCCGCAGCCCGAAAGCCGCGCCGCGCATCTCGGGCGGGGCGATGTCCGCGACCAGCGCGTCGCGCGGCGCGCCGCGGATGCCCTTGCCGACGCGGTCGATGAGGCGCGCGGCGAGCACCAGGCCGGAACTCGTCGCCAGCGCGAACAGCGGTTTCGACAGCGCGCCGAGCCCGTAGCCGAACACCGCGAGCGGCTTGCGCTTGCCCCAGTAATCCGACAGCGCGCCCGAGAACACCTTGACGATCAGCGCGGTCGCCTCGGCGGCGCCTTCGATGAGGCCGACCGCGAGCGCGCCGGCGCCGAGCGAGGTGACGAGGAAGACCGGCAGCAGGCTGTGGATCAACTCGGACGAGACGTCCATCAGCAGGCTGACGAAGCCGAGCATCCAGATTGCGACCGGCAGATTCGGGCGGGCCGAAGCCCGGGGCAGTACGGACGATGCGTCTTTCATGGTCCTGGCGTGGCGAATCGGTTGCGGCATTGTGGCATGCGGACGTGGACCGAGAAATGACGGGACTGCGAAATGTCGCAGATCAAGGACCCGTGCGCGAACCTTGCCCAGAATCGGCCGCGGTCCAATCCGGACATCCGTTTCAGCTCGTGTTCACCATCGCATGAAGTTCCTCGCCCATCCCCTCTGGCTCGTCGGTTTTCGCCCCTTCTTCAGCCTCGCATGCCTGGCGGGACTGAGCCTGCCGCTCCTCTGGGCGCTCATGTTCAGCGGGGCGCTGCCGGCGCCGGCCGGGCGCTTCACGCCCGTGCAATGGCATGCGCACGAAATGTTCTTTGGCTTCGGCTGGGCGGTGATGGGCGGCTTCCTGCTGACGGCGTCGAAGAACTGGGTGCAGATCCGCGGCTACCACGGCGTGGCGCTGATGTGGCTCGCCGCCGCGTGGGGCTTCGAGCGCATCGGCATGGCGTGGGGTGGAACGTGGCCGGCAGCGCTGTTCTGGCTGTCGAACCTGGTCTTTCTCGGCTCCATCGTCGCGATGCTGTTGTGGACGCTGATCCGCTACCGCAGCCGGGACAGCTTCCGCGACAATTACTTCTTCCTCGTCGCGCTGCCGCTTTTCATCGCCGCGAAGCTGCTGCTCCTCGACGGCGCGCATTTCCACGCCGGCGTCGCGATGGTGATCGGGCTCTTCCGCGTCGCCTTCCTCGTGATGCTCGAGCGCACGCTGACACAGTTCATGAAGGGCGTGTTCCAGGCCGAGATCGTGCGCCACCCGGTGCTCGACAACCCGATCAAGCTGATGGCGCTGTCGCTGGTGTTCGTCGCCTGGATGCCGAAGGCGATGGCGGGGGCACTGCTGGTCGTGCTCGCCTTCCTGCTCGTCGCGCGATTCATGCTGTGGAAGCCGCAGCTCGCGATGCGCCGGATCGAGCTCGCGGTGATGTACCTCGGTTACGCGGCGATCGTCGCCCAGCTGCTGCTCGAATTCGCTGTGCTGCACGCGTCGCCGGGCTGGGTCGGCAGCGTGTCGGTGCACGTGTTCACGTTCGGCGTGATGGGGCTGATCATCCCGGCGATGTTGGTGCGCATCTCCAAGGGGCATACGGGGCGCAAGGTGGTCTTCGACGCCGGCGACAAGCTGCTGCTGTGGATCATGATGGCCGGATTCGTCGTGCGCGTCGTGCTGCCGCAGCTCGCGCCGGGGGCCTACACCGCGTGGGTCCATCTGGCCGCCACGGCGTGGTTCGCGTGCTTCGCGATCCTCGGCTGGCGCTACATCCCCTTCCTGTTCGCGCCGCGCGTCGACGGCAAGGAGCACTGAGGGCGGATCAGTCGGGCCGCAGGTCCGCGCCCGTCGCGGGCAAGCGTCGCAACACGGCCGGCGTGCGCGGCGCAACGACGCGCGCGCGCAACTGGCCGCAGCCGCCGTCGACGTCCTGCCCGGCCGACTGGCGCAGCTTGGTGAGCACGCCGCGCTCGTGCAGGCGGCGCGCGATCGCCTCGGCGTGCCCGCGTTCGGGGCGCGCGAAGCCGAAGCCATCCACGCTGTTCCACGGAATCATGTTCATGATCGCGTACTTGCCGGCGAGCAGGCGCACGATGCCGTCGATCTCCTCGTCGGTATCGTTGATGCCGGCGAGCAGCGTCCACTGGTACTGGATCGGGTAACCGGTCGCACGCGCGTAGTCTTCGCCCCGCTCGACGAGTTCCTCGGGGGCGATGCGCGGCGCGCGCGGCAGCAGCTGCTCACGCAGCTCCGCGCGCGTCGTGTGCAGCGACAGCGCCAGCGCGGGCTTGACGCGCCCCTGCGGCAGGCGCTCGAACACGCGCGCGTCGCCGACCGTCGAGAACACCAGGTTCTTGTGCCCGATGCCGCCCTCGGTGCCGAGGAAGTCGATCGCTTCGAGCACGTTGTCGAGGTTGTGCGCCGGCTCGCCCATGCCCATGAACACGACCTTCTTCACGAAGCGGCGGGCGCGCGCGAGCACGACCTGGGCGACGATCTCGGCGCTGCCGAGCTGGCGGATGAGGCCGTCGCGACCGGTCATGCAGAAGGTGCAGCCGACTGCGCAGCCGACCTGGGACGACACGCACAGGCCGTCGCGCAGCAGCAACACGCTTTCCACCGACTGGCGGTCGGCGAGCTGCACCAGCAGGCGCGCGGAACCGTCCTCGCCGGGATGCTCGGAGAGCACGCGGGCGAGATTGCCGAGCTCCTCGCCGAGCGCCGGCAGCGCGCCGAGGATGCGCGGCGAGAGGAAGCCGTCGGCGCGCTTGCGCCCGCTGTCGAGCGGCCGCGCCTGCGCCCATGCGCGCAGGATCGCCTGTTCGTGGCAGGGCTTGGCGCCAAGGTCTCGCAGGCGCTGGCGGAGGTGTTCGATACGCATCGGGGCGGATGCTAGCACGGCGGCCGCGCCGCGGAGCGCGCCGGAACCTTTACACGTCGCTGTCGTTCGTGCCGCGCTTGCGGCCGCGCCGCAGCAGGCCGCCGAGCAGCCTGCCGACCCGCTCGGGGAAGTGGCTGGACGTCCAGGCGAAGGCGCTGTACTTGATCAGCTTGCCGGCCAGCATCGCCGCGAACACGCCGGCGTAATCCGGGCGCAGCGCGCCGAAGAACATCAGCGCCGGCGTCTGCGGCAGCGGCGACAGGGCGACCAGGAACAGCGCGGCGGTGCCGTAGCGGGCCCCCCAATCGACGACCCGGGTCCAGGACGCATCGGTCGCCAGCTCGGGATAGCGCTCATAGAGCTGGGTCCAGCCGAGATGGTGAAAAACCAGCATCAGCACCGTCGCGCCGATCGCGCTGCCCAGTGCGGACACCCCGCTGATGGCGCGCCAGCGCCCCGCGGCCATCAGGGTCGCCGGCACGACCACCGCCGTGACGGGCCAGGCGGCCGTCACGGTGCCGACGAAGGACAGCGCGGCGCAGGCGAGCACCAGCCGGTTCCCTGCCGCTGCGAAGCGCAGGATACGGTAGAGCAGGGCTTCGATGCGGGCGGCGAGCATGCCTGGGCGTCTTTCCGTAAGTGGCAAGGGCATGGCGGGAAAGGGGTACTTTACCCTTGAGACGGGGCACGGGGGATGGGGCTGGCGTCGGCAGGATCGTCTGCCGCGCCCGTTCCTGGCTTGATTGCGGGGGCAATCCGGGCAGGCGCCAAGGGGCGGCGGCGTCTGCCCGGTTGTCCGTGAGGTGCCCCGCCGGCCGTGACCCGTCGTCCCTGGGGGCGGCGGTCGGCTCTCGTTGCGTCAGCCCAGCTCGATCGGCACGAAGATGCGTGCGTCGCCGCGCTGGATCAGCAGTGCGACGTGCTTGCCCGCATCGGCGAGCTGCTTGCGCAGCTCATCCACGCGACGCACCTGCTTGCCGTTCACCGCGAGGATCACGTCGCCTTCCTCGATCCCGGCGCGGGAGGCCGGCCCGGACGAATCGAGCACCAGCAGCCCGCCGTGCGTTTCGGTGGCTTTCTGCTCGTCGGGGGTCAGCGGGCGCACCGAGACGCCGAGGCGCCCGCTGTCGTCGGGTTGGGCCGCCTCGTCGGCCGCCGCAACCTTGTCGGGCTGCTGTTCGCCCACCGTGACGGTGACTTCCTGTGTCTTGCCCTTGCGCCAGATCTCGAGTTTCACCGGTTTCCCGGGCGCCACGACCGCAACCTTGGGCGGCAGCTCCGCGGACGATGAGATCGCGTCCCCGTTGAACTTCAGCACCACGTCGCCGGCTTCCAGCCCGGCGGCGGCGGCGGGGCTGCCGGCTTCGACATGGCTCACCAGGGCGCCGCGCGCGACGGACAGCCCGAACGAATCGGCAAGCCCCTGGTTGAGATCCTGGATCGCGATGCCGAGCCGTCCGCGCGTGACCTTGCCCTGCGCGAGGAGTTGGTCCTTCACGTGCGCGGCGACGTTGATCGGGATCGCGAACGAGAGGCCCTGGTAGCCGCCCGACTGGCTGTAGATCTGCGAATTGATGCCGACGACCTCGCCTTTCAGGTTGAGCAGCGGCCCGCCGGAGTTGCCCGGGTTGATCGCCACGTCGGTCTGGATGAAGGGAACGTAACCTTCGTCCGGCAGCGAGCGCGACTTGGCCGACACGATGCCGGCGGTGACGCTGTTCTCGAAGCCGAAGGGCGAGCCGATCGCGAGCACCCAGTCGCCGACGCGCAGATCCGCCGGGTCGCCGAGCGGCACGGTGGGGAGGCCCTGCGCGTCGATGCGCAGCACGGCGATATCGGTCTGCTTGTCGATCCCCACCACCTTCGCGGTGAATTCGCGCTTGTCGGTGAGCTTGACCGTGACGTTGTCGGCGTTCGCGACGACGTGTGCGTTGGTGAGCACGATCCCGTCGGAACTCACGATGAAGCCCGAGCCCTGTCCATGCGTGATCTGCTCGCTCGGCTTGCCCTTGCCGCGCGGCGCGAAGCGGCGGAAGAAGTCGGAGAAGGGGTCGTCGGGGTCCAACTGGCCGAACGGGTTGCGTCCGCGCGCGGTGGTCTTCACCGTGCCCTCGACGCTGATGTTGACGACCGCCGGACCATACGACTCGACGATGCTGCCGAAGTCCGGCAACGCCGCGGCGGCAAGCGGCTGTCCCGCGCGCACGGCGGCCGGGGCGGTGACGGTAGCCAGCGGGGTCACCGAGTGGCCGATTTCGTAACCGCCCCACATCGTGGCGGCGATGGTCGCTGCTGCGACACCGGCAAGCTTGAGTGTTTGTGAAGTCATGATTCGATTCCTCCCGTCCCGGATGTTCCGGTATCGGATGCATTCCCGGAGGCGATGGTGGCACTCTACGGGCCGTTGACTTAAATCAAGCTTAAGAAAGCACTGATTTGCCCGAGGCGTCAAGCCGCAGGGCTGAATCCGACGGCGATGCGCAGACCGCCGAGCGGCGAGGCGTTCAGCACGACCGACGCCTCGTGGCGCTGGGCGATGCTGCTGACGATGGCCAGCCCGAGTCCGCTGCCGGATTCGACCTGGCCGGCCGGCCGGTAGAAACGGTCGAGCACACGCTCGCGCTCTTCGGGCGGGATGCCCGGCCCGCTGTCATCGACACGCAGCCAGCACCGTCCTTCGTCCCGGCCGACCGACACATCCACGCGGCCGCCGCGCGGCGTGTAGCGGACGGCATTGTCGATCAGGTTGCCGGCGAGCGTGCGCAGCGCGGCCGGCTCGCCCATCGTCGCGAGGCCGTCGTCGAGCGACTCGGCCCCGAGATCGATGCCCCGTTCGCGCGCCAGTGCGGCGTGGTCGGCGAGCGACTTGCGCGCCAGCTCGGCGAGCTGGACGCGCTCGCGCCGTGCCGCAATGCCTTCTCCCGGCTCCTCGCGCGCGAGTGTCAGCAGTTGCTGCACCAGATGGGTCGCGCGGCCCAGTCCCGTGCGCAGCTCGCCCAGCGCGGCGGCGCGTGTCGTTTCATCGCGGGCGCGTTCGCACAGCTGGAGCTGGATCTGCAGCGCCGCGAGCGGGGTGCGCAGTTCGTGGGCAGCGTCGGCGACGAAGGCGCGCTGCACGCTCATCGCATGCCGCAGCTGCTCGAGCAGTTCGTTCAGTGCGCGCGCCAGCGGCCGCGCCTCGTCCGGGATGCCCGTGAGCGGCAAGGCGTCGAGCGAATCGGCGCGGCGCGTGGCGACCTCCCGCGCGAGCCGCTCCAGCGGGCGCAGGCCGCGGCCGACCAGGTACCAGATCAGCGCCCCCAGCAGCGGGGTCAGGGCAATCAGCGGAATCAGGGTGCGCAGCGCCGCATCGGCGGCAAGGCGGCTGCGCACCGCCATCGGCTGGGCGATCTGGATCACGTGGTCGAGCAGCGGGATCGAATACACGCGCCATTCGCCTTCGGACGTGGTGACTGTCGTGTAGCCCAACTGCGCGCGCGCCGGCAGCGCGGTGTGCGGGTGCGAGAGATACAGGCGAACCCCGGTGTCGTCCCAGATCTGGATCACCATGTCGAGCGACTCGTCCGGCGGCGCGACGTTGGGGCCCGCGAAGCGCCGGTCACGCAGCGACAGCGCGAACTGGCGCAGGTTGTAATCCATCAGCGCATCGATCTCGCCGTGCGCCATGCGATAGGTCGCGGCACCGCCGAGCGCGAACACCAGCACCAGGGCGCCGAGCAGCGACAGCACGAGTGTGCGGCGCAGGGAGTTCATGGCTGTTCCGGCACGTAGTAACCGACGCCGCGCAGGTTGCGGATCCATTCGGCGCCCAGCTTGCGGCGCAGCGAGTGGATATGCACCTCCACGGCATTGCTTTCGACTTCCTCGTCCCAGCCGTAGATCCTTTCCTCGATCTGGGCACGCGACAAGGGGCGGCCCGGATGTTCCAGCAAGGCCGACAGCAGCGCGAATTCGCGCGCGGACAGCCGCACCGGTTCGCCCGCCAGCGTCACGGCACGGTTCGCGGGGTCGACCTGGAGGTCCCCCAGCGTCATCAGGGGGCTGGCCTGGCCGCGTTGGCGGCGCAGCAGCGCCCGCACGCGCGCCGACAGTTCGTCGAGGTCGAAGGGCTTGACGAGGTAGTCGTCGGCGCCCGCATCGAGCCCGCGGATGCGGTCGGCGACCGCGTCCCGCGCCGTCAGCACCAGCACCGGCAGCGCGTGGCCGGCCGTGCGCAGGCGCTGCAGCAGCTCGATGCCGTTGCGGCGCGGCAGGCCGACGTCGAGCAGCACGAGGTCGTAAGGGTTGTCGCTGATCGCGAGTTCGCCGGCGATGCCGTCGCGCACCCAGTCGACGGCATAACCGTCCTGGCGCAGCGCCTGTTGCACGCCGGCACCGATCATCGGATCGTCTTCGATCAGCAGCAGTCTCATGGTGGCGAAGTTCGCGGGAGCGGAATCCGGAATGATGCATATTATGCGAGCCGCGGGCACGCATTGCTGCATTGCGCTACGCTGCGTGACGTCCCGCCGGGGCCCCGCGACGCCCGGCTCCGCCCAACCGAGAGGATATCCCGCCATGCCCTGCGCCCTGGTCCGCCGCGGCCTCCTGCTCCTGGCGCTGCTGCCTGCCGTGCAGGCCGGCGCCACCGAAGCGCCGCCCGCGGTGGTGGCCGACGACGTGCGCGTCGTGCGGACGGCCCGCGGTTTCACCATCGACATGGCGGCCCATGCGCCGGTCGGCGCGGAACTGGCGTGGGAGGTCCTGACCGACTTCGATCACATGGCGAGCTTCGTCCCCAACCTGAAAACGAGCCAGGTGACGGAGCGAAGCAGCGACCTGCTCCGTGTGCGCCAGACGGGCACGGCGCGCTACGGCGTGTTCTGGACGGATTTCGAGTCGGAGCGCGAGATCCGGCTGCGCTTTCCGCGCGAGATCCGGTCGCTGGGGATCCGGGGCAACGTCGGGCACATGGAAAGCCTGATGCGCCTCGAGCCGGAACCGGGCGGGACGCTGCTCCGCTATCACGCGCAGATCCAGCCCGATTTCTGGCTGCCCCCGCTGCTCGGCCCGGCTTTCGTGCAGCATGAAACGGCCGAGCAGTTCTCCGCGATGATCCGCGAAATGGTGCGAAGGCGCTGAGCGCGGGCGCATGAAATCTGATTTTTTTTTAATGTTGCGGGTGAGGGCGGCTTAATCCCGGCGGG
Source organism: Azoarcus sp. DN11 (assembly GCF_003628555.1). Taxonomy (NCBI): domain Bacteria; kingdom Pseudomonadati; phylum Pseudomonadota; class Betaproteobacteria; order Rhodocyclales; family Zoogloeaceae; genus Azoarcus; species Azoarcus sp. DN11. Next base: position 1,383,025 of record NZ_CP021731.1, read on the forward strand.
CACAGACTCCTCCTCACGACGAAACCGTCGTCAATCAATGCACAGGAGAGTCACCATGCAATCGAAGTACATCAAGGCCCTTATCGCTGCCACCGCTGCCGCTTTCGCCCTGTCCGCCTCGGCTGCTGCCCCGGCTGCTGCCGCCCCGGCCGACGCCGCTCCCGCCGCTGCCGCTGCTGCGGACCAGGCCCCGAGCGCCAAGGCCCCCGCCAAGAAGGCCGCGAAGCACGCCAAGAAGGCTTCCCACAAGAAGGCGGCCGACAAGAAGGCGGCTCCTGCTGCGGCTCCGGCTCCGGCGGCCAACTAAGCGTTTCCAAGATGACCGGGTCGGACCCGTGGGGGTGTCCGACCGGTTGCATCCGGCCGCACTCGCATGGGTCCGCTCCGTTTCCCGATGCGCTTGCGGCTTCGTAAGGCCGCGATCGAGCGCCTGCTGCTGCTGCTGTGCCTGGCGACCCTGCCCGCGATCGGGCTGGTGTGGGCATCCGAGCTTCCGCAGGCAGCGACGCTGGTTGCGGGCGGGGCAAACCCGCCGCGGGCCGTGCGCGTGTTCCGCGTCTACGGCTGGCATTCCCTCGATGCCGGTACCGGGCTTATCTGGCTCGGCGTCGACGAACCCTACGTGATCCGTGTGAGCGCGAACTGCGGCGCCGCCGGCGATGAAGTCCCCTCCGTGCTCGTGCTGCGCGACAACCACCTCGTTCCCGGCCGCGACCGCCTCGTGTTTCCGGCGGGCGAGTGCGTGATCGATAGCCTGTTGCGTGCCGACCGGAATAAACTGCGCGCGAGTGAGATAACCCCGGACGGCAATGTCGTCGTCCGCCTGATCCACGATGCCGGACCGCGCAGGAAGAAATGAAGATACTCCTCGTCGAAGACGATCCCCAGCAAGCAGCCTACATCCGCAAGGGCATCCAGGAAGCGGGACACGTCGTCGACGTGGCGGCAGACGGCCGCGACGGGCTGTTCCTGGCCACCACCGAAAGCTATGACGTGCTGGTCCTCGACCGCATGCTGCCACGCGTCGACGGTCTGACGGTATTGCGCACGCTGCGCGCGTCGAACGTCGCGACGCCGGTCGTGATCCTCAGCGCGCTGGGCGAAGTCGACGACCGCGTTGCGGGGTTGCGCGCCGGCGGCGACGATTACCTCGTCAAGCCCTTCTCCCTGATCGAACTCGTCGCGCGCCTCGAAGCGCTGGCGCGACGCGGTGTGGCGGCCTCGGGGGATGCGGCGCCGCGCACGCGCCTGGCCGTGGCAGACCTCGAGATGGACCTGCTGCGGCGCAGTGTCGCGCGCGCCGGCCGGAAGCTCGATCTCAAGCCGAAGGAGTTCCAGCTGCTCGAGTTCCTGCTGCGGCACTCCGACCAGGTCGTCACGCGCGCGATGCTGCTCGAGGCGGTGTGGAACTACCATTTCGATCCGCAGACCAATGTCATCGACGTGCATATCTCCAACCTGCGTGCGAAGATCGACCTGCCGGGCCTGCCGCCGCTGATCCACACCGTGCGCGGCGCCGGCTACCGGTTGAGCGCGGATGTCGTGTGATGCGCCGCAGCGCGGGCTGCGCGCTTGGTTCGCCAGCCCCTTCCACCGCTTTGCCGTCGCGCTGCCCGCAGCGATCGCGCTGATCGTCGGCGCGCTCTTTTACCCGCTTTTCCTGGAGGCGGAGGGCAACATCAGCGACGAGGTGCGCGCGGCGATCACGCTGGAGATCACCGGTCTCGACGAGCATTTCCACGAGCGCGGCCTCAAGGGGCTGCGCGAAGTCCTGCAGCGCCGGGTCGATGATGCGGCCGACAGCGACGCGGTGTATCTGCTCACCGACCGTGACGGGCGTCCCACGGTCGGCAACCTGAGTGAATGGCCGGCCGGGGTCCCCGTCTCCGACGAGGCATGGTTCAGCGTCCGGGAGGCCGACGGCAGTACGCTGGAAGGCCAGGTGTTCATGCTCTTCGGCGGCGACCGCCTGCTCGTCGGCCGTCATTCCCCGCTCCAATCTTTCCAGCGGCACATGTCGATGCGCCTGTGGGGGTCGGCGGTGCTGATCATCGTCGTTGCCGCGGCGATCGGCTGGTTCTTCATGCAGCACCTGCACCGCCGGCTCGAGACGTTGGCGCGCGAAGCGGCCCGCATCCAGGAAGGCCACCTCGCGCAGCGCCTGAGCCTGAGTGCGCGCGGCGACGAACTCGATGCGCTGGCGCGCCGCTTCAACCGCGCCTTCGACGAAATCGAGCGCCTCGTCGACGCGTCGCGGCACGTGTCCAGCGCGATCGCCCACGACATGCGCAGGCCCCTGATCTCGCTGCGGCGAGCCATCGACGAGGCCCGCGAGGCGGCCGTCGCGGATGCGGTGCTGCGCGAACGGCTGGAAGGGCTGGGCGCGCAGACCGATGCCTTGCTGCGCACCTTCGCGGCGCTGCTGAGCCTGGCACGGATCGAGGCGGGCGCGCTCGGGCCCAAGTGGCAGGCGGTGGACCTCGCCGCGCTGGCCGCCGATGCGATCGAACTGTACGAGCCGCTCGCGGCCGCGGAGGGGCGCGAACTCGTCGGCACGCTGGCGCCCGCGACCGTGCGCGGCGATCCGGATCTCCTGTTCCAGGTGCTGCAAAATCTCATCGAGAACGCGCTGAAGTACGGCGCGGGCAGGATGGAACTGAGCGTGGCGGTGCAGGAGGAGAGCGTCGTCGCGTGCGTGCGCGATCACGGTCCCGGGGCACCCGAGGCGGCGCTGCCGAAGCTGTTCGAGCGCTTCTTCCGCCTCGACGAGAGCCGCAGCGCGCCCGACGGCGCGGGGGTCGGCCTCGCGCTCGTCAAGGGCATTGTCGAGGCGCACGGCGGGCGCGTCGCGGCGCGCGATGCGCAGCCCGGCCTGGCGGTGGAACTGGTGCTGCCGGCGTCGCGCGGCGGCGGGGTTGACGCCGACCTTGTCTGATTCCGCCCGCGGCTGCACGGCTGCGTGTAAGCTGAATGCATGATGAGCGGGCGGGGAGCATCGAGGTATGGCGGGCGGGGATGGCGGGGCGAGTAGCGTTCGTGCCGGTTGCGGGCGTCCCGGCGGTAGTGGCGGAGCGCAGCGGTGAGCGGGGCCGCGGCGGCGCTCAAGGCCCGCGAGCTGGCGAAAATGAAGCGCATCGCGCTGGCGCTACTCGCGACCGTGACGCTGCTGTTCGTGCTGGCGCGGCTGCAGCACGGTGCCGGGCCGTGGGCCTGGGTCGCGGCCTTCGCCGAGGCGGCGATGATCGGCGCGCTCGCCGACTGGTTCGCGGTGGTCGCGCTGTTCCGGCATCCCCTCGGCCTGCCGATCCCGCATACCGCGATCATCCCGGCGAACAAGGACCGCATCGCGGGCAACCTCGCGGCGTTCATCCGCGACAAGTTCCTCGCCACCGATACCATCGTCCGCAAGATGCGCGCCTTCGACCCCGCCGGCCGCATGGCGGTGTGGCTGCAACAGCCGGACAATGCGCGGCTCCTCGCCGACAAGCTCGCGTCGGCGCTGGCGGGCTGGCTGGATTTCATCGACGACGCGCGCGTGCGCCGGTTTCTGGCGGCGGCGATCCGCGGCCGGCTGCGGCAGGTCGACCTTTCCGCGATGTCGGGGAAGATCCTCGACGCGCTGACCGCCGATGCCCGCCATCAGGAGGTGCTGGATGCGGCACTCGCGCGCCTGGCGCGCTGGCTCGACGATCCCGACGTGCAGTCGGCGTTCGCGGGGATGATCGTGGAGGTCGCCGGCAAGGAGTATCCGAAGGTGCTGCGGGCGGTCGGCCTCGTCACCGACACGGACGAATTCTCGCGCCGCATCGCCGCGAGCATCGTGCGCGGCATCAACGGCTGGCTGCACGACATCGGCGACGATCCGCAGCATCCGCGCCGAGAGGCGTTCGACGAGTCGGTGGCGGAGTTCATCGGGCGCCTGAAGACGGATGAAACCCTAACGGTGCGCATCGAGGCGGCCAAGCGCGACCTGCTCGCCCATCCGGCGACGGCCGAATACCTGAACGGCCTGTGGGACGACTTGAAGGCGTGGCTGCGCAGCGACCTGCAGCGGCCGGATTCGCACCTCGCGACCCGGCTCCGCGGCGCGGCGGCGGCGTTCGGCAAGGCGCTCACGGAGAACCGCGCTTTGCGCGATTCGCTCGACGATCACCTCGAATCCGCGGTCACCGCGCTGGCGGACGACTTCCGCGACGGGCTGGCGGACCACATCGCATCGACGGTCAGGGGCTGGAAGGACGCGGATCTCGTGCGCGAACTCGAACTGAGCGTCGGCCGCGACCTGCAGTTCATCCGCCTGAACGGCACGCTCGTGGGCGGGGCGATCGGCCTGCTGCTGCACGCGGCGACCTTGCTGGTGCCCGGCGTGGGATAGGGTGCCGTGGTCATGGGGGCGGTTCCGCGCCCGCTCTTCACTTCTCCGCGAAGCAATACAGCAGCCCGTCGCCGCCGGTGCTCTGCAACGCCGCCTGGCTGCAGCCGCCGTGCGTCGTGTGCGCGGAGTTCCAGGACGTGGCCCAGGGGTGCGTCACCGGGCCGGACCGGTCGTGGTGGCCCAGCATCGCCGCGCCCTCGTCGCCGCCCTTCGTCCAGTTCCCGCAGGTCATGTCGCTGAACGGCGGGCTGGGCGGGAAGGCCGTTCCGTCCGGCCGCGAGCCGGTGAGGATGTCGTGGCGATTGGGCTTGTCGGTGCGGCCGTTGACGATCTGCCCTTTCTCGTCCAGCAGGGTTTCCTTGGTCAGGTTCGCCTGTGGCGAATGCAGGTCTTCCACGTCGCGCGCGATCCGCACGCCCTTGGCATTGAACCAGGGGCCGCTGCCGATACGGTCGCGCGCATGGACCGCATTCGCGTCGGCGAGCGCCGCCGCCTGCGTGCTGAGGTAGGCCCGCCAGGTGCGCTTTCCCGCGCCGACCGCGGCGGCAAGCGATTGGCAGTGCCGGTCGGCGCCTTCCAGCCCGCCAAGGTTCGCCCCGTTGCCCACCCCGACGCTGGTGACGAAGAAGGACATCTCGTCCGCCGCCGCCGGCGGCGAGATCCCGGACAACAACCAGGAGCCCGCCAGAATGCCCACCGTCTTCGCTGCGTTGTGCATGAAGTTCTCCTTCCTTGGGGTTGGTGGACTGGGTTAGATGAAATCGGTCCCCTTCGGTTCGTGCGGCATCGGTATGAGCACGGCCCTCAGCGTCCGGGGCAAAGTGCGATACGCTTCCGTTCTACGTCCGAATTCGAAGAATCCGACCCATGACAGTCTCCAGCAAGTGGAGCAGGCTCCCAGGGCTGCTCCGTGAAGAACTGCGTCAGCTCGTCACGATCAAGCCGAGCGACCGCCCCTGGCAGATGCCTTTCGGCGCTGCGCTGGCTTCCGGCCTGCCGCTGATGGTCGGCGCGTATTTCGACCACATGGACTACGGCCTGATCTCCTCGCTCGGCGGGCTGGTTTTCCTGTATCTCCCAGAGACTCCCCTGCATCACCGCATGGTGGCGCTGATGGCATGCGCGTTCGCAATGACCGCCAGTTATGCGTTGGGCGTGATGAGCCACCTCGTGCCGCCGCTCATGATGCTGGTGCTGACCTTCACCGCGATCCTCGTCACGATGGTGTGCCGCTTCTACCGCGTCGGCCCGCCCGGCAGCCTCTTCTTCATCATGGCGGCATCGATCGGCGCCTATTCGCCCGGCGACGTCCTGGCCGTGCCGCTCAAGGTGGGGCTGATCGCGATGGGCTGCCTGCTGGCGAGCCTGATCGCGTTCTTCTACAGCGTCTATATCCTGCGCCAACGCGACCCCAAGCCGGCGCTGCCGCTGCCCCCGCCGACCTTCGACTTCGTGGTGTTCGATTCGGTCGTGATCGGCCTGTGCGTGGGCGCATCCCTCGCGCTCGCGCAACTGCTGCAGCTCGAGCGCGCTTACTGGGTGCCCGTGAGCTGTCTCGCGGTGATGCAGGGCATGAACCTGCGCGCGGTGTGGAACAAGCAGTTGCACCGCCTGCTCGGCACCGCGATCGGCATGCTCGTGTCGTGGGGGCTGCTGAGCCTGCCGCTGGGCAACTGGTCCATCTCCGTCGTCATGATCGCGCTGACCTTCGTCGTCGAGACCGCCGTAGTGCGCCACTACGGCTTCGCGGCGATCTTCATCACCCCGCTGACGATCCTCCTCGCGGAGGCGGCCACCCTCGGGCATGGCTCGGCCACCGAACTGATCCAGGCACGTTTCCTCGATACCCTGCTCGGCTGCCTTGTGGGCTTCGCGGGCGGCATCTGCCTGCACAGTCCGCGCTTCCGCACCGCCGTCGGCACGCAGATGCGGCGGTTGGTTCCGGCACGCCTCTTCGGCTAGGAGTCTGCGCGGCAGAACTCCAGAGAGTGGGGTTTTAGCAGAAGGATCGGCGAAGCGAGAGGTGCGGGAAGAGACTGCGGCCGTGGTTGAATTGCTTCGCGACGGTGCTGCGCCCGTGCCGGACGGGAACGGGGACAGATTTGCGCCCCTTTTTCCCGTTATGCCGTCCTCAGTGTGCTCATCCTGCGCAGGTTCAGGGCCATACAGACGAGCTTCCACTCCGCTTTGACGCGCTCCAGGCCCCGCAGGCTGAACTGCCGGAATCCCAATACGTTCTTGATCCAGCCGTTGGGCGGTTCGGCGATCCATTTCCGTTTTCGGTAAGCCGTCTTGCCCGCCTCGCTATCGAGCTTGTCGGCCATCTGCGCGGTGTGCGGACTGCGTTCACGGTCGAAACCGAGTCGGCGCTTGCCTTCCCGGCCCAGCGCCACCACCAGTTCGGTCCCGCAGCCGTCGAGCTCCCGGAACGTCTGCTCCGAGCGGTAGCCGGTGTCGGCCAGCGCCTGGCGCGGGCGCTGCGCGAGGGTGTCGCGCACGACCTGCAACATCCCCGGCAGTAGCCCGGCGTCGCTGGCGTTGTTGGTCAGTTCGGCCGCCACGATGATGTGGGCGGTCTCGTCGACCGCCGTCTGGGCGTTGTAGCCCGGATCGAACCCGCCGCCGGCGCGCTTCATGATGCGGCTGTCTGGATCCGTGAAGTTCTCCTGTGCCTTGTCCTCGGGCACCCCGAAGTCGCGCTTGTAGCGCCCACCCTTCGGTTTGCCGTCACCGCCGCGCGGACGGCGGTCGTCATCGTCGCTGCGCCCGCGCGCCTGATCGGCCTCGCGCTGGCGCTGCTCGAGCCGCGCCCGGGCTTCGGCAATCGCCGTCAGCCGCGCCTCGCGCCGCGCGATCTCGGCCGGCACATCCAGCTCGGGCTCGTTCCTCTCGGCGTCGTCGGCGGCCTTGGCCCGATTGAGCAGCGCCTCGATCTGCCGTTTCAATTCGGCCTCCGCCTTCACCATGTGGCCGTAACTCATCGCCTTGTGGCGGCTGGCGTTCGCCTTGACCTTGGTGCCGTCGATGGCCACCGTCCCGAGCTTCACCAGCCCCATCTCGCGAGCCAGTCGCACCACCTGCACGAACAACTCGCTCAGCTCCTTCAAGTGGACAGCGCGAAAGTCGCTGAGCGTGCGGTGGGCCGGGAAGTTGCCTGCCGCCAGCACCCGGAACGCCACATCCTCGTGCAGCTTGCGCGCGATCTTGCGCGAGCTGAACACGCCCGTGGCGTACGCATACAGCAGCACCTTGACCATCATGGCCGGATGAAACGGCTGGTTGCGCGGTCCGCCCCCGGCATACCGGGTGTGGAACGCGCTCAGGTCCAATCCGTCGACCGCGTCGCTAATGAAGTACGCCAGGTGGCCTTCGCGTAGCCACTCCTGCAGCGCCTGGGGCAGCAGCATCTGCTGCTGCGGGCAATAGGGCAGATAGCTCGTCATCTCGACAGTCTACCGGCCCCGACACGCCAGGGAGGGCTTACCTCACCGACGCTTGGCTTCTGCCGCGCAGACTCCTAGGCGATTCTGGTTGGAGGGTGGGAATAAATCCCCGCGGGCTGGGAATAATTCCCAGGGGGCGGGTGTCTACAACATGGCGACACCGCGCAGACCGGATGGTCCCGGTGCCGCTTCGGGAACCCCATCCCGATCAGCGCGACGCGGCCGATGGAGAGGCCGCGTTGATCAATGCAGGTCTCACAATCATGGAGGACCCCCAACATGAGGAAGACTTTGACCGCGCTTGCCTTGGCGCTCGGGTTCGCTTCTGCGGTCCACGCGCAGGATCCGATGCAGTTCCAGGCCCATCTCGTCGGTGGCGACCTTTTCGGCAACGTGATCGCGACGCCGGCGACCGGCGAGGCGAAATTTGAAGTGATCCAGCACGCCACCGGTCAGGCCGTTAAATTCAAGCTGGAGGTGGAAGGCCTCAGGAACCTGTTTATGGCCCACATCCACGTCGCGCCCGTCGGGCCGGTCGCCAACAACCAGCCGGTCGGACCAATCGCGTTCTGGTTCGTGCCGACAGTTCCGGGCGTGCCGGACAGCAATATCGCGGCGGTGCTCGATGACCGCCTGAGCGACGGTTTCGTCATGACCAATGCCCAGATGGTCGGCCCGCTTGCCTTCGATCCGGCCAATCGGATGACTACCGGGATCGCCGGCCTGATCAAGGCGATCCATGAGGGACGGGCAACCATCGTGGTGCATACCAGCGATCTCGACAACACCAACAACAAGACACCGGGCGTCGCGGGTGACTCGCCAGCAGGCGAACTGCGCGGGCTGATCCAGTAATCGGCCGCATCCTTGCGCCGGCAGTTAGCGGCCCGGCCTCGTCCCGGGACGCGGCGGCCGGCGCGCCCCACCGCGCGACGATGCAGGCTTTCCACCTGCTCCGCACTCCCTCCCGCATCGCATTCCCTGGCCGTTGAAAATCATTGCATCCCCGCGCAGGCCGGGGACGCCTCATCACGACCTCGAAATATTCCCGGCGTAGTGTTTGCGCGAGCCAGGCCGATTTCCGTGCCTGATCCGTTCGCCACGAGGAGCTGCTGCCATGCCGAGAATACTTCGCCGTACGCATCTGGTTTCCGCCGTCACCGCCTGTTTCGCTGCACTGAGCCTTCAGCCGGCGCTCGCCGTCGAGCCCGTCGTCAAGGGGCCGGAGTCGGTCGAAGACTGGTACAACGCCGGACAGGACTTCGTCCGCGACAGCGAGCGCGTCGTTGCGAACCATCGCACGGCGAAGAACGTGATCCTGTTCGTCGGCGACGGGCTGGGCATCTCGACCATTACGGCGGCCCGTATCCTCGATGGGCAGATGCACGGCAAGCCCGGCGAGGAAAATCGCCTGTTCTTCGAAACGCTGCCCAATGTGGCGCTCTCGAAAACCTATTCCTGGGACCAGCAGACGTCCGACTCCGCCCCGACGATGACGGCCATGGTGACCGGCTACAAGGCGCGCGAAGGGATGCTGTCGGTCAATCACACGACGGCGCGCGGCGAATGCGATCCCGATGCGATCGCGGCCCGATCGCTGCCGACGATCCTCGAACAGGCCGCCGCCGCAGGCAAGGACACCGGCGTGGTGACCACGGCCCGCGTGACGCACGCGACCCCGGCGGCGACCTACGCCCACACGGCCGTACGCGACTGGGAAGCGGATTCGAACCTGCCGGCCGGCTGCGGCGTGAAGGACATTGCCCGCCAGCTGATCGAAGCCGGGCCCGCGGTCAGGAAAAGCCTCAAGGTGGTGCTGGGCGGCGGACGCGATTACTTCCGGAAAGTCGACCAGGCCGACCCGGAATACCCGACGAAAAAAGGTCTGCGCAAGGATGGCCGCGACCTGACCGAGGAGTGGGTGGGGACGCGCGGCAAGGGCGCCCGGTACGTGTGGAACAAGGCGGGCTTCGATGCCGCCGACCCCGACTCGACGCCGTACCTGCTGGGCCTCTTCGAGCGCTCGCACGTGCAGTATGAGGCCGACCGTGCCAACGACCCGGCCGGTGAGCCGTCCCTGACCGAGATGACCGAGAAGGCCATCCGGATGCTCGACAAGAACCAGAAGGGCTTCTTCCTGCACGTCGAGGCCGGCCGCATCGACCATGCGCACCACGCGGGCAACGCCAAGCGGGCGCTGCTCGACACCATCGAACTCGCAAACGCGGTGAAGAAAGCGTACGAGATGACCGATCCGCACGAGACGCTGATCGTCGTCACCGCTGACCACAGCCACGTCTTCACGATCGCCGGCTATCCGCACCGCGGCAACGACATCCTCGGTCTCACCAGGGAAGTGCCGAACGTGGATGGCAACACCCCGGTGCCGACCAGGGACAAGCTCGGGCTGCCCTACACCACGCTGGGCTACCAGAATGGCCCGGGCTGGCGCGATGCCATCGCGACCGGCCAGAAGCGGCCGAACCTGAACGGCGTCGACACCACCGCGCTGGACTATCTGCAGGAAGCGGCCGTGCCGCTTTCCTCTGAGACCCATGCCGGTGAGGATGTCGCCATCTTTGCCAGCGGCCCGAAAGCCTATCTTGTGCGCGGCGTGATGGAGCAGAACTGGATCTATCACGTGATGAGGGACGCGTTCGGTCTTTGAACCGGACTTGACTCATCGCCGCTGATCAGCCGGAGCGCCTTCGGGCGCTCTGGTCATTGTTGAAGGAACAATCCGTGCAAGCCTCCAAGCTGATAACCCTGACCGCATGCCTGCTCGCGTGCATCCTCGGCAATGGCGCACTGGCGCATGAAGGGCAGGCCGATGAAGCCGCCGCTCCGGTCGTCTCATCCAGTGCCGCACCGGCGCCGCTGGCGGCACGTTTCGACCTGCAGATCGATGGCCAGCGCACCGACTGGTATCTGTGGCGCGACGGCAACGCCATCGAAACGGCGAACGCGGGAAGCGGCCGTGGCGAAATCTGGGAGCGTCAGGGTGAGCAGACGTACGGCTATTCCCGCATCTTTCACCACGAGCGCAAGATCGTCGAGTACGCGCCCGGCGAACTGAAAACGCGCAACGTGGAGCCGGACTGGGAGCAACTCGGCTCGATCATCTCGCCCCGGCAGCTGGCCCTGCTCAAGCGCGTCGAGGGCAAGACCCTGTTCGGTCAAAAGGCCGTCCGCTACCGCGGCCGGTTGAACGGCGAGAAGGTCGATCTGTGGTGGCTCGAGCAGGCACGCCTGCCCGCGCTGCTTCACAGGACGGAGGGCGGCCGGCGTGTCACGCTGCGCCTGAAGGAGCTCGAGGCCGTGTCGCCTGCGACCTGGCCACGTGTCGACGCATCGACCGTCTCAGGCTACGGGCATATCGACGCCGCCGATTTCGGGGACATGGAAACAGATCCCTTCGTTGCCCGCGTGCTCCACGAGGACGGCCATCGGCATGACCATTAGTTAGGGCGATCGGGTGAGGCGGGAACGTTTTTGACAAGTTAGGGTCTTGAATCCTGCATATCGCAACGCTGCCGGCGATCCCTCAGGCGCACTCATTCAGGAGCTCCGATGTCCAAAGTTCTCGTCCTCTACTACTCGACCTACGGTCATATTGAGAGCATGGCTCACGCTGTGGCCGAAGGCGCCCGTTCGACCGGCGCCACTGTCGACCTCAAGCGCGTCCCGGAAACCGTCCCGGAGGAAATCGCCCGGCCGGCTCATTTCAAGCTCGACCAGGCTGCCCCCGTCGCGACCGTTGCCGAACTGGAAAATTACGACGCGATCATCGTCGGATGCCCGACCCGCTTCGGCCGCATGCCCTCGCAGATGGCCAGCTTCCTTGACCAGGCGGGCGGACTGTGGGCGCGCGGCGCACTCAACGGCAAGGTGGGCGGCGCGTTCACATCGACGGCAACCCAGCACGGCGGCCAGGAGGTCACCCTCTTTTCGGTCATCACCAACCTGTTGCACTTCGGCATGGTCGTCGTCGGCTTGCCCTACAGCTACCAGGGCCAGATGACGCTCGACGAGATCGTCGGCGGCAGCCCTTACGGCGCCACGACGATTGCCGGCGGTCAGGGACAGCGCCAGCCCAGCGCGAACGAACTGGATGGCGCCCGGTACCAGGGCAAGTTGGTCGCCCAAACGGCCAACAAACTGTTCGGCTGACGCTTCAACGCATCTTCTCGGCCGGTCGGTTGGCCCCTTGAGGGCGACCGACCTCCGCACATCCCGCACTTCGGACTCGGCCGGCGATACTGTTCCGTATGCCGTTGAAGTCGCGAATCCGATCTGCCTTCAAAAGATTCTGATCTTCCGCGCTCGGCACCGACTTCGTGCCGGTCGCCTAGGTCGTCTGCCACGCGCTGCCCGAGATGGCTGGAATGAGCTCTCCCGTCACCACGACGTCTCGCGCTCGGCGGTCGCCGAAATCTTGTGGATGGAGAGGTCGGCGCCGGCGAATTCTTCCTCGGGATCGAGGCGCAGGCCCAGGGTTGCGCGGATCAGACCATAGACCAGGGTGCCGCCTGCGAGTGCGATCGCGATGCCGCCGAGGGTGCCGACAAGCTGCGCGCCGAAGCTGACGCCGCCGATGCCGCCGAGGGCCTTCGTGCCGAAGATGCCGGCAGCGATGCCGCCCCAGGCACCGCACAGGCCGTGCAGGGGCCACACGCCGAGGACGTCATCGATCTTCCAGCGGTTCTGCGCAATGGTGAAGAGTTGCACGAAGAGCACGCCAGCGATGGCGCCGACGACGAGCGCACCAAGCGGGTGCATCAGGTCGGAGCCGGCGCACACTGCGACGAGGCCGGCGAGGGGGCCGTTGTGCACGAAGCCGGGGTCGTTCCTGCCGGCGGCGAGCGCTGCCAGGGTGCCGCCGATCATGGCCATCAGCGAGTTGAGCGCGACGAGGCCGTTGATCGCGTCGAGACGCTGGGCACTCATGACGTTGAATCCGAACCAGCCCACGGCGAGGATCCACGCGCCCAGCGCGAGGAACGGGATGCTCGATGGCGGGTGTGCCGACATCTGGCCGTTCTTGTGGTAACGGCCGCGCCGGGCGCCGAGCAGCAGCACCGCGGGCAGCGCGATCCAGCCGCCGAAGGCGTGCACGACGACGCTGCCGGCGAAGTCGTGGAACTTGGCGCCGAACGCGCCGTCGAGCCAGTTCTGCAGGCCGAGGTTGCCGTTCCACACGATGCCTTCGAAGAAGGGGTAGAGGATGCCGACGATGAGGAAGGTCGCGACGAGCTGCGGAACGAAGCGCGCGCGCTCGGCGATGCCGCCGGAGATGATCGCGGGAATGGCTGCGGCGAAGGTGAGCAGGAAGAAGAACTTCACCAGTTCGTAGCCCGAGTTGGCGGCGAGTTGTTCGGCGTTGACGAAGAAGCCGTTCCCGTAGGCAAGGGAGTAGCCGATGACGAAATACGCCAGCGTCGACACGGCGAAGTCGCTGAGGATCTTCACGAGCGCGTTGACCTGGTTCTTCTTGCGTACGGTGCCGAGTTCGAGGAAGGCGAAGCCGGCGTGCATGGCGAGCACCATGATGGCGCCGAGCAAGACGAAAAGAACGTCGGTGGATGTTTTGAACTGCTCCATCAATGTGCTCCGGGTGGCGTGATCGGTGCGTTGAAGCAACCCGTGTGCCTGAAAAATAGATACGTAAATTCAACTGCTTGTAAAATCAATGCCGCCGGGTGGTGCGCGGAGCTCCCGGTCATGGTGCATGCCTGGGGATTTGCGCACAGCAATGGTGCGCGGATGGCGGTGTCGCGGTTCGTGGTGGTGCGTCGTCGCGCAACAAAACGGGGCATGAGTGCTGTGCTTGAGTGGTTAACAATTACGGCACGAATTGCCTACAAAAACGTAGAATCGGCCTTTGCGTGGCGCCGGGCGCCAGGATTTGCCAAATGAGTCGAGATCGAAAACTGCTGGGCGCGGCGGGCGTGATGCTGCTTCTGTCCCTGATCTGGGGCTACAACTGGGTGGTGATGAAGAAGGTGATGCGCTATGTCGATCCCTTCGATTTTTCCGCGCTGCGTACCTTCTTCGGTTCGCTCGCGCTGTTTGCGGTGCTCGCGCTGCGCCGCCGATCGCTGCGTCCGGTCGCGCTGGGCGGCACGCTGTGGCTGGGTCTGCTGCAGACGGCGGGGTTCACGGGCCTGGCCCAGTGGGCGCTGGTGAGCGGCGGGGCCGGCAAGACCGCCGTGCTGGTCTACACGATGCCCTTCTGGTTGCTGCCGCTGGCGTACGCCTTCCTCGGCGAGCGGGTGCGCGGCTCGCAATGGGTGGCCGTGGGGCTGGCACTGGTGGGCCTGTTGCTGATCCTCGAGCCCTGGAAGCTGCACGGGGACAAGCAGAGCACGCTGATGGCGTTGCTGGCCGGACTGGTGTGGGCGGCGAGCGCGGTATGGGCGAAGCGTCTGCGTGGCAATGTCGAGATCGACCTGTTGTCGCTCACGGCGTGGCAGATGCTGCTCGGTTCGCTGGCGCTGTGCGTGCTGGCGTGGTGGCTGCCGTCCGAGCCGCCGCAGGTGACGCCCTATTTCGTCGGCGCGCTGGTATATAACGCGTTGTTGGCGACGGGGCTGGCGTGGCTGATGTGGCTCTTCATCCTCGACCGTCTGCCGGCCGGGCTGGCCGGGCTGTCATCGCTGGCGGTGCCGGCGGTGGGCGTGCTGAGCGGCTGGATCGAACTGGGCGAGCGGCCGAGCACGACCGAATCCTGGGGCATGGCATGCATCGCGGTGGCGTTGCTGGCGATCAGCGTGGTTGCGATGCGCGGGCGCAATGGCGCGGCGGCGAAGCGCGCCGCTGCCGAAGCGCGCGGACGGGGATAGCCGGAGAGCGGTACCCCTCGGGGCGCTCAGCCGCCACGCGCGCGTTCGGCCGCTTCGAGAAAGTCCTGCAGGATGGGGCTGCCGTCGAGGAGATCGCCCCCGCCGCCGTGGAATTCCGGGTGCCACTGGCAGCCGAAGAGGTAGCCGTTGCCCTGCCAGCGGATCGCCTCGATGACGTCGTCGCCGCGCGAACGGGCCTCGATGCGCAGGTCGGAGCCGAGGTCGCGCACGGCCTGGTGGTGGATGCTGTTCACGCGGCCGCCCGTGCCCTTGTAGAGCCTGGCGAGGCGACTGCCGTCGACGAAATCGATCGCGTGGTGGTGCTGGTCGTAAAGTTCCGCATCGCGGTGCGGGCCGGCGCCGGGAATGTATTCGGAGATGTCCTGCCACAGCGTGCCGCCGCAGGCGACGTTGATGAGCTGGGCGCCCCGGCACACGCCCAGCACCGGTTTGCCCTGGATCACGAACTCCCACAACAGTTCGATTTCGTACAGGTCGCGGATGCGGTCGCCGGTCCATTCGGGCCGCAAGGGCTCCTGCCGGTAGGTGGTGGGGCTGACGTCCGCGCCGCCCTGCAGCACCAGCCCGTCCAGCGCGCGAACGTAGTCGTGCACGGAAATCTGCGCCCGGCGCAGGCCGAGGTGTTGCGCGATCGTCGGCACCATGAGCACGAGCGCGCCGTGCGACATGATCCAGTGCGCCATCGACTGTTCGAGGTACTGCAGGGATTTGCCTGGAAAGCCGAGCTCCGCCGGCGGCGTGTGCAGCAGGCGGGCCGATAGGCCGATCCGCAGCGGCGCCTTGCTCACATCGCTCCTCCTCCCATCCAGCGCCCGCATTGGTCCATCACGAGTTCGGGCAAGGGCATGCCCGCGCCATGCCGCTCGCGCAGCCAGGCGGTGTCGTTGCGGCGGTCGCGCACCTGGCGCAGCAACTCGCCGAGCGCCTCGTCGCAGCCGAGTTCGATGGCGTGCTGTTCGATGCGCGCGAAACTGGCTTCGACTTCATCCGCGACGGAGCGTTGCTCATGGGTTTCCGGGTTCACGTAGGAGCCGGTGAAGCCAAAGCGGCAGGCCTGGAAGCGGTTGAAGGTGTACACGAGGTAGTCGTCTTCCGAGAGCCGGATGGGGCGCTCGATCATCAGGTAGCGGGCGATGGCCTGGATGTAGGCGGCGATCGCGGCGGCGCGGCTGACGGTGAGCGGCGTGTCCATCACGCGCACCTCGATGGTGCCGTACTCCGGCTTGGGGCGGATGTCCCAGTAGAAATCCTTCATGCTCTCGACGACCCCGGTCTTGCTCATCTTGGCGAAATAGGCCTCGAACTCGGCCCAGCTCTCGACGAAGGGCGCGCGGCCCGATAGCGGGAAGGCGAACACCGAGTTGAGGCGCGCCGACTGGAAGCCGGTGTCCTTGCCCTGCACGTAGGGCGAGGAGGCCGACAGCGCGATCAGGTGTGGGATGTAGCGCGACATGCCGTGGAGCAGGTAGAGCGCGGCGTCGGGGCCGGGACAGCCGATATGCACGTGCTGGCCGAAGACGGTGAATTGCTTGGCGAGGTAGCCGTACAGATCGGAGAGATAGTGGAAACGCGGTTTGTCGAAGATGCGGCGTTCGCTCCAGTCCTGGAAGGCGTGGGTGCCGCCGCCGCAGATGCCGATGTTGAGCCTGCGCGCGGCCGCGGTGAGGGCGGCGCGCAGGGCTTCGAGCTCTTCGGCGACCTGGGCATAGTCGTTGCAGATGCCGGTCGACACTTCGATCATCGAGCAGGTCATCTCGGGCTTGACGTCGCCCGGCACGTCCTTGCGGGCCATCACGCGCAGAAGATCCTCGGCCGAGGCAGCGAGATCGTAGTCGTGCGTGCTGACGAGCTGCAGCTCGAGCTCGACGCCCAGCGACAGGGCGCGCGAGGAGGCAAAGGTTTCCAGGCTCATGAATGTTCTCCGCGGCGGTGTTCGCGGACGCGGATCAGCGCCCGTCGGGTGGCGATCGGGCCCAGCAGCCCGAGGACCACGGCCATTGCGACGACGATCGGCAGCAGGCGGTCGCCGAACTCCGGATACAGCAGGCGAACGTCTTCGGCTTGCAGGAGCGCGAGGATCGACAGGGGCATGAGGCCGACGCCAAGCGCGAGGCTCTTCCGCAGGTCGAGCCCGCTCACCGGGCCGAAGGCCATCGCGCCGCCGAGTTTCGCGAGCGCACGCACGAGGATCGCCAGGAGACCGACGCCGGCGCCGGCGAAGAGTTCGCCCGCGCTGACTGCCGCGCCCGAAAGCATGAAGGTGACGATGACGAGCACGCCGCCGACGGTGCCGACCTGCTGCGGCCACAGGTGCGGGCGCGGGTCGCGCCACTTGATGAACGCGCCCGCGATGATCGGCGCGAGCTGGGTCGGCAGGCGCAGGGCCGAGAGCAGCGCGAGGGCGGCCAGCAGCAGTGCGATCAGGGCCGCAAGCCCCTGTTCCGAGGTGGGGTCGACGATCTTGCGCAGCCCTAGGTAGGCCGCGGCGATGAGCGCGCCGGCGAGCGCGGAGCCGAGCAGCAGGTACAGCGGGTGGAGCAGCGCGAGCTGCCAGCCCGCATGCGTGCCGTGCAGGACGCCGACGAGCAGCTTGAGCAGGATCAGCGACACCGTGACGTTGAGGGCGCACAGCGCGAGCAGGCGATCGGTGGTCGGGCCGGCGGCGCGCAGCTCGTTGGTCACGTGCATGAGGATCACCGGCGACGTGCCGACGGCAATGGCGGCAACGGCCAGGGCGACGCGGGGGCCGGTGCCGACCGCCCACAGCGCGCCGAAGGTCAGCGCGAAGGTCAGCGCCATTTCCCCCGCGCTCGCCGCGACCACCCAGCGGTTCGTGATCAGCCAGCGCAGGTCCAGCCGGAGGCCGAGCTCGAACAGGATCAACGCGATGGTGAAGTCGACGACGAGGCGGTAGCTCGCGAGGTCGTTGGCGTCGAACCAGCCCAGCGCGAGCGGGCCGAGCACGATGCCGGCGAGAACATAGCCGCTCACGCGCGGCAGGCCGATGCGCCGGCCTGCTTCGCCGACGAGGGCCGTCAGCACGAGCGCAAGCGCAACGGGTAACAGGGCGCCAAGCGGCAGCGGCCAGGCGGGCCAGATCAACTGATCCATCAGGGGGAGTCCTCCGATACCGGTGCGGTGTTCTGTCCCCTCCGACAGCGCGGGGGGAGCGATTTATCCGGGTGGGTGGAGACGGACGGAGAAGCTTAATAATATTTTAGAAATATTCATTGCTGCAAATGTAACCGCGCGTATCCAGACGTGTCATGGTAGGCGCGCGCCGCGCCTGGAACGTGTGAACGATTTCTTCACGGGCGCTCAGCGCAGGTTGGACGAGTTGAACAGCACGACCTGGTCGGCGACGAAATTCACCTGCACGTAGCGCGCTTCGTTGCCCCAGGTGCAACTCTTCAGTGCGAGCACGTCGCTGCATTTGTCCGGCGTTCCGAGCAATTGCTTCACTTCGTTATAGGTCATGCCCATCTTTAGCTTGTCGTAATTTTCGACCGTGAGCTTGGTGCAGGCGCCCAGCATGCAGGCAAGGGCGGCGAGGCTGAGGAGGGCTGCGGGTTTCATCGTTAGCGTTGGTCCGGATGATGGAATGGCATGTAATTGAAGCTTAATCCATCGGTCACGAGTTTTTCGTTTCCGACGGTTAGCGTTCGGGTTCATGAAAGACGTCGATTTCGTGACCGAAGAACGCTGCCTGCGACCGAGCCTGCGCATCGCACTGGTGACGGAGACCTGGGCACCCGAGATCAACGGTGTCGCGATGACACTGGGCCGGATGGTCGACGGCCTGATCGCGCGCGGGCACCACGTGCAGCTCGTGCGCCCGCGTCAGGCGCTGTCCGAGCGCGCCGCGGACGGGCCGGGCTTCGAGGAAGTGCTGGCGCACGGGATGAAGATCCCCAAGTACGATGGCTTGCGCTTCGGGCTGCCGGCGCGCACGCGGCTCCACCGCCTGTGGTCGCGCCACCGGCCGGACATCGTGCATGTGGCGACCGAAGGGCCGCTGGGCTGGTCGGCGGTGTCGGCGGCGACGCGCCTGGGCATTCCGGTGACGTCGGATTTCCACACCAACTTCGACAGCTACAGCACGCACTACGGCGTGGGCTGGCTGGAGCGCCCGGTCGCCGCGTGGCTGAAGCGCATGCACAACCGCACGGCGGTGACCTTCGTGCCGACGCGCGCGATGGCGCAGGCGCTGCGGGCGCGCGGCTACCGGTCGGTCGACGTGGTGGCGCGCGGCGTGGATACCGAGCTCTTCAGCCCGGCGCGCCGCAGCGCGGCGCTGCGCAGCGAATGGGGCGTCGCCGCGGACGAGTTGGTGGTGGTGTGGGTCGGGCGCGTGGCGCCGGAGAAGAACCTGCCGCTGGTGCTGGAGGCCTTCGCCGCGATCCGTCGGCAGGATCCGAAGGCACGGCTGGTCATCGTCGGCGACGGGCCGCTGCGCAAATCGCTGCAGGAAACCCACCCGGATGTCGTGTTCGCCGGTGCGCGCCGCGGCGAGGACCTGGCGACGCACTACGCCTCCGGCGACCTGTTCCTGTTCCCCAGCCTGTCGGAGACCTGGGGCAATGTCACGCTGGAGGCGATGGCCTGCGGCCTGTGCGTCGTCGCCTACGACCACGCGGCGGCGTCCGAAGTGATCTCCAGCGGCTGCGACGGCCTCCTCGTGAAGCCGGGCGCGGCGGCGGCCTTCGTCGCCGAATCGGTGCTCGCCGCGTCGGACACCGGCTTGCGCGCGCGGCTCGCCGCGGCGGCGCGCCGGCGCAGCGAATCGATGGATTGGGAGCGCATCCACGACCGCTTCGCGAGCGCGCTGCAGCGCGTCGTGGATGAAGCACAGGCGGCGCTTCCCGACATGTTTTCCTTCAAGGCAACGGTGCGCTGATGCCCCAGGTACGTTCCGTATTCATCTCCGACGTTCATCTCGGCACCCGTGCGTGCCAGGCCGACCGGCTGCTCGATTTCCTGCGCGAACACCCGTCTGACTACCTCTACATGGTGGGCGACATCGTCGACTTCTGGGCGATGAACCGCGGCATCCACTGGAGCGTGGCGCAGAACACCGTGGTGCAGAAGGTGCTGCGGCGCGCGCGCGGGGGATGCAAGGTGTTTTTCATTCCCGGCAATCACGACGAGGCACTGCGCGAGTACTCGGGGATCGCGTTCGGCGACATCCGCGTCGAGGCGGAATGGATGCATGAGGCGGCCGACGGACGCCGCTACTGGCTCGTGCATGGCGACGAATACGACCAGGTCACGCGCCACCACCGCTGGGTCGCGGTGCTGGGCGACGTCGGCTACAACACGCTGGTGCGCATCAACCTGTGGCTGTCGCGCGTGCGCCGGCTGCTGCGGCGGCCGGGTTACTGGTCGCTGGCAGGCTATGCGAAGCAGAAGGTGAAGCGTGCGGTGAATTTCATCTTCGACTTCGAGGCGTCGATCGCCCACGCGACGCATCGCAAGGGGGCGGACGGGGTGATTTGCGGCCATATCCACTGGGCCGCCGACGCGCAGATCGAGGGTGTGCGCTATCTGAACTGCGGCGACTGGGTGGATAGCTGCACCGCGATCGTCGAGCATCTCGACGGACGCATGGAAATGGTGCGCTGGGGTGTGCCACGTGCATACGGCGCGGCGCAGCCGGTGTTCGACCGCGCCGACCTGCCGGGGCTGGCGACGGCCCGCGTGGCCGATCCGGCGGCACCCTCCGGGATCAGCGGGCGCATGCCCTGAGCGGTCGCTTCGGCAGGCATCGCCGGCGGCCCGCCCGGGAACGCCGCCGGCCGGCCGCGTTCAGTCGTTGTCCTTCAGCCACTCCGGCAGCGTGCGGTTGCCGGCGTTCTCCTGAACGTACTGGCGGATCAGCCGACGAACGACCTGTGAGGGCGTCAGATCCTTGCTGGCGCAGATCTCTTCGAAGAGCCGCTTCTTTTCCGGGTCGATCAGCAGGGTCAGGCGGGCAGTCCGATTCTCTTTCATCTCGCGTCACCGGCGACGGTGATTAACATCAAATTAACATTGAAAGCGGCATCGGTATTAATGTAATGTGCAAAGGATGCAAACGCAATGGCACACTCAGGGAGTCCGGCCGGTGGGCGAAAGGGAAGCGGTTCTCGGTTGCTGCATGGCACCGTCCGAAGGTGTGCGGCCCCGCGCGCGGTGCAATGCGCCCGGCTTGCGGCGCGGACGTGCCGCTGTGGGCGACCGTCGGCGCTGACATCGGGGGAGGAGGCGTGCTGGTTCTCGACTGGATCCTGATCGTCGTCGCGGGCTGGCTCGCGCTGGGGTTCGCCGGGATCGCGGCGTTGCGCAACACCGCGTTCGTCGCCCGCGTGCTGTTTCCGACCGGGGCCGTGCTCGCGGCCGCGCTCGCGGGGTTCGCCGCCGCTGCATTGCCCGGCTCGCCGGAGACCGCCGTGCTCGCGCTGGGCCTGCCCGGGCTGCCTTTCCACCTGCGTCTGGACGGGCTGTCGGCCTTTTTCCTGCTCGTGATCGGCGTGACCTCCTTCGGCATTTCGGTTTTCGCCGCGGGCTACTTCCGCCACGGCGAGGGCACGCCGCCCGGGCTGATGTGCCTCGAATACCACATCTTCCTCGCCAGCATGGCGCTCGTCGTGCTCGCTGACGACGCCTACGCCTTCATGGTGATGTGGGAAACGATGGCCTTGTCGTCCTTCTTTCTCGTCACCGCGAACCACCGCGTGCCCGCGATCCGCGAGGCGGGCTTCCTTTATCTGCTGATCGCGCACATCGGCGCGATCGCGATCCTGCTGTGCTTCGGCGTGCTGCAGGCGAACACGGGCGACTACACCTTCGCCAACATGCGCGCGCAATCGCTGCCGCCGCTGTGGGCCTCGGCCGCCTTCCTCCTCGCGACGCTCGGTTTCGGCGCGAAGGCGGGCATCCTGCCGCTGCACGTGTGGCTGCCGGAGGCCCACCCGGCGGCGCCGTCGCCGGTGTCCGCGCTGATGAGTGCCGTGATGCTGAAAACGGCGGTCTACGGCCTGCTGCGCGTGAGCTTCGACCTGCTCGGCGCGCAGCAGTGGTGGTGGGGCGTGCTGCTCATGGCCGTCGGCCTCGCGACGGCGCTGTACGGGGTGGTGTTCAGCGCGGTGCAGACCGACATGAAGCGCCTGCTCGCGTATTCGTCGATCGAGAACATCGGCCTGCTTTTCGTCGGTATCGGCCTCGGCGTGCTGTTCAACGCCTACGGCATGAAGGCGCTGTCGGCGCTGGCGCTCACTGCGGCGCTGTACCACGTGGTCGCCCATGCCCTCTTCAAGAGTCTGCTGTTCCTCGCGACCGGCTCGGTGCTGCACTCGACCGGCGAGCGCAGCCTGGGCAAGCTCGGCGGTCTGATGCGACGCATGCCCTGGGTGGCCTGGCTGTCGCTCGTCGGCGTGCTGGCGAGTTCGGGGCTGCCGCCGTTCTCCGGCTTCGTCTCGGAATGGCTGCTGTTGCAGAGCTTCCTGTTCACGACGGGCCTGCCGGACTCCTTCCTCAACATGCTGGTGCCGGTGCTCGCGGCGGGCATCGCGCTGGTGGCAGCGCTCGCCGGCTACACGATGGTGAAGTTCTACGGCGTGATCTTCCTCGGCCAGCCGCGCGAGCCCAAGCTTGCCCACGCGCATCCGTCTTCGCCGCTCGAGCGCGCGGGCCTCGTCTGGCTCGGGGCGTGCTGCGTGCTGCTGGGACTCTTCCCGGCGCAGCTGATCGACCTGATCGACCGGGTCACACAACTCCTGGTGGGTGGCGGCATTGCCGACACGGTGCGCGCGAACGGCTGGCTGCTGCTGGCGCCGCGATCGCTCGATCGCGCGAGCTACGGCCCGCTGGTATTCCTGCTGGTGGTCAGCTTCGCGGTGCTGCTCGCGGTGGTGCTGGTGCGCAAGCTCTATCACGGCCGCCTGCGCCGTGCGCCGGCGTGGGATTGCGGCTATCCGGCGCAGACGCCGCGCATGCAGGATACGGCGGAGGGCTTTGGCCAGCCGATCCGCCAGATCTTCGAACCCTTCTTCCGCATGCGGCGCGAGCTGCCGTCGCCCTTTGACGCGAAGCCGCGTTACAGCGTCACGATCGAGGACCATTTCTGGCACTGGCTGTATCTGCCGGTCGCCGGCCTCACCGCGCGCATCGCGCGCGGCATCGGGCGGCTGCAGCAGGGGCGCATCGCGATCTACCTGCTGTACAGCTTCGTGACCCTGATGGTCCTGCTGCTGGTGGTGGTGAAATCATGAGTGTCGCGGGCCTGTTCGCGCAGTTGCTCGCCGTGGTGCTCGCGCTCGCGCTGGCGCCCTTGCTGACGGGCTGGGTGAACCAGTGGCGCGCGTGGCTGCAGAACCGGCGCGCGCCGGGCCTGCTGCAACCCTATCGCGTGCTGCACAAGCTGTTCAACAAGGAATCGGTCGTCGCCGAGCACGCGACGCCGCTGTTTCGCGTCGCGCCCTACATCATGTTCGGCTGCATGGCGCTGGCGTGCGGCATCGCGCCGACGCTGTCGACCGACCTGCCGCTCGCGCCCGCGGCCGACGCGATCGCGTTGGTCGGCCTGTTCGCGCTGGCGCGGGTGTTCATCTCGCTTGCGGCAATGGATATCGGCACTTCCTTCGGCACGCTGGGCGCGCGGCGCGAGATGCTGATCGGCTTCCTCGCCGAGCCAGCGCTGCTGATGGTGCTGTTCTCGGCCTCGCTCATCACGCGCTCGACCTCGCTGGCGAATATCGTCGAGACACTCGCACACCAGCCCTTCGCGATCCACCCGAGCCTCGCCGTCGCGGGCGTTGCGTTCACGATGGTGTCGCTGGCGGAAAATGCGCGCGTGCCGGTCGACAACCCCGCCACCCATCTCGAACTGACGATGATCCACGAGGCGCTGATCCTGGAATATTCGGGGCGCCATCTGGCGCTCGTCGAATGGGCAGCGTCGCTGAAGCTGTTCGCGTATTCGTGCATCGGGCTGGCGCTGTTCGTGCCGTGGGGCGTCGCAGAGGCGGGTACGCCGCTGGCAATCCTGTTCGCGATTCCGATGTTGGTCGTGAAGCTGGCGGTCGGCGGTGTGCTGCTCGCGCTGATCGAGACGATCAACGCGAAGATGCGCCTCTTCCGCGTGCCGGAGTTCCTCGCGACGGCCTTCCTGCTCGCGGTGATCGCGTTGCTGGTGCATGTGCTGCTGGGGGCCTGAGGTGACGAACCTGCTGTCCCAGTCGATCAATCTCTTCGCCGTCGTGCTGCTCGTGCTCGCGTTCGCGATGATCGCGCAGCGCCGCATCCTGACGCTGATCCATCTGTTCACGCTGCAGGGCGCGGCGCTGGCGGCGGCGACCCTGATCGTCGGCTACCTCACGGGCCAGCACCACTTGTACTTTTCCGCGGTGCTGACCTTCGTGCTGAAGGTGATCCTGATCCCGATCCTGCTGCACCGGGTGATCCGGCGCCTGAACGTGCGCTGGGACGTCGAGACGCTGTTCAACATTCCGACGACGATGCTGATCGGCATCGTGCTGGTGATCTTCGCCTTCAACCTCGCCGCGCCGATCGCAGGCCTGTCCACCTCGATCGCGCGCGGCACGCTGGGGATCGCGCTCGCCTGCGTGCTGCTGTCCTTCCTGATGATGATCGTGCGCGCGAAGGCGGTGCCGCAGGTGATCGGCTTCCTGTCGATGGAGAACGGCCTGTTCTTCGCGGCCACCGCGGCGACCAGCGGCATGCCGATGATCGTCGAGCTGGGTATCGCATTCGACGTGCTGGTCGGCATCCTGATCCTCGGCGTGTTCATGTTCCAGATCCGCGAGCAGTTCGACAGCCTGGACATCCGCCATCTCGAAAAGCTGAAGGAAGACTGATGGATCCGCTCCTCCTCGTTCTCGCGACTCCGCTGCTGGGCGGCGTGCTGCTCGCGTTGTGGGGCGACCGCGAGCGGGCGGGGGAGCTGAACGCCGCGATGAGCCTGCTGACATTGGCGGCGTCCGTGTGGCTCACGGTGATCGTCGTGCGCGACGGGCCGCTCATGGTGTGGGGCGAGTGGTTCTTCGTCGATCCGCTCAACGTTTTCCTGGTGACGCTGACCGCCTTCGTGGGCTTCACGACTTCGCTGTTTTCGCGGCCCTACATGCGCATCGAGCGCGACCACGGGAAGATGACGCCGGGGCGGATGCGGCTCTTCCACAGCATGTACCAGCTCTTCAACGGCATGATGCTGGTCGCGCTGACGACCAACAACCTCGGCATCCTGTGGGTGGCGATGGAGGCGGCGACGCTGACGACCGTGCTGCTGGTGTCGGTGTATCGCACCGCGGCGAGCCTGGAGGCGGCGTGGAAGTACTTCATCCTGTGCGGCGTGGGCATCGCGCAGGCGCTGTTCGGGACGATCCTGCTCTACCTCGCGGCCGAGCGCGCGATCGGGGGCGGCGAGGGGGCGCTGCTGTGGACCCACCTTGCGCAATCCAAGCACCTGCTCGATCCCGGCATCCTGTCGCTGGCTTTCGTGTTCCTGCTGCTCGGCTATGGCACCAAGGTGGGCCTCGTGCCGGTGCACAACTGGTTGCCCGACGCGCACGCGGAAGGCCCGACGCCGATCTCGGCGGTGCTGTCGGGGCTGTTGCTGAACGTCGCGCTGTATGCCTTGCTGCGCTGCAAGGTGCTGGCGGACGGGGCGCTTGCGAACGGCCTGCCGGGGCGCATGATGATCGGCTTCGGCCTCGTCACCGTGGTCGTCGCGGCTTTCTTCCTGTCGCGCCAGCGCGACGTCAAGCGCATGTTCGCGTATTCGTCGATCGAGCACATGGGGCTGATGACCTTTGCCTTCGGCCTGGGCGGCCCGATCGCGAATTTTGCCGGGCTGCTGCACATGACCGTGCATGCGCTGGTGAAGTCGGCGATCTTCTTCGCCGTCGGCCACGCCGCGCAGAAGGCCGGTTCGCAAGCGATGGAGGACATCCGCGGCCTGCTGAAGGTGAATCCGACGGTTGGCTGGGGGCTCATGCTCGGCTCGCTGGCGATCCTCGGCATGCCGCCCTTCGGGGTGTTCGCGAGCGAGTTCCTGGTCCTGACGACGGCGATGCGTGAGGCGCCGTGGGCCACGCCCTTCCTGCTCGTCGCGCTCGGTGTGGCGTTCGCGGCGATCTTCGGGCGCGTGCAGCCGATGGTGTTCGGCGAGACTTCGCTGCGCCCGCTCGCCCACCCGCCGGCGCTGCTGCCGGTGTTCGCCCATCTCGGGCTCGCGCTGCTGCTGGGGCTTTACGTCCCGCCCTACCTGGACGGCTGGTACCGGCAGGCGGCCCAGATGATAGGAGGCTAGAGTGCAACTACCCCCACGCTCACAGGTTTCGTGGAGGGCCGACTGCGCACAGCCGGCCCGTTCGGCGGGCGCGAAGCAGTGCTTCGCGAATTCCCCTCCTCACCCCCCCGAGGGGGCGCAGGCCTCCCTTGGGGCGGCCCGGCGGGAGGCCTGAGTGGAGTTTTTCGGACTGGATTGCCGCTTCGAACGCTTCGACGCGCCCCTGCCGATCTACGGTGCGCGCGTCCTCGCCGGGCAGTGGAGTGCGCTCGCGCTGGCCGTGGCGGAGGCGAAGGGGCGGCTCGTGAGCTTGTGGGGCAGCGACGAGCGTGCCGCCGGCGACGGTTTCGCGGTGTCGGCGGCGTACGCGACCGCGGACGGGCTGCTGTGGGCGAAGCTCGGGCTGGATGCGGCGAAGCCTGCGTACCCGGACATCTCGCGCTTCTTCCCCGTGGCGAACCGCATGCAGCGCGCCGCGCGCGACCTGGTCGGCATCGAGGCCGAGGACGCGGGGGACGCCCGCGCGTGGCTGCGTCACGGCGCGTGGCCGGCGGACTATTTCCCGCTGCGCATCGGGAACACCGGCCAGGAGCGCTTCGAGGCGCAGGCCGACGCCTACCCCTTCGTCCCCGTCGAGGGCGACGGCGTGCATGAGATCGCGGTCGGGCCGGTGCATGCGGGCACGATCGAACCGGGCCACTTCCGCTTCTCGGTGGTGGGTGAGAAGGTGCTGCGGCTCGAGGAGCGGCTGGGTTACAACCACAAGGGAATCGAGCGCCGTTTCATGGGCATGGCCACGGACGAGGGCGCGCGGCTGGCCGGACGGGTATCGGGCGACAGCACCGTTGCGTATGCGTGGGCCTACGCGATGGCGGTCGAATCGCTGGCCGGCGTGAAGGTGCCCGAACGCGCGGCGTGGCTGCGCGCGCTGATGCTCGAGCGCGAGCGGGTCGCGAACCATCTCGGGGACCTCGGCGCGCTCGGCAACGACGCGGCGTTCGGCTTCGCGCTCGCGCAGTTCTCCCGTCTGCGTGAGGACTGGTTGCGCCTGAACCGCGAGTGCTTCGGCCATCGCCTGATGATGGATGGTGTCCGTCCGGGCGGGGTCGCGCGCGACCTCGACGCGGATGGTTGCGCGCAGCTGCGTCGGCAGGTGACGGTGATCGCAGGCGAGGTCGCCGAGCTGAAGGACATCTACGACGAGCACGCGGGGCTGCAGGACCGTCTCGTCACGACCGGCCGCGCCACGCCGGAACTCGCACAACGCCTGGGCCTGACGGGGCTCGCCGGGCGGGCGAGCGGACAGGCGGCCGACCTGCGGGCGGACTTTCCGTGGCCGCCTTACGACGGCCTCGCCGTGACGGCCTGCACGCAGCGCAACGGCGACGTCGCGGCCCGCGTCGCGGTGCGCTTCGACGAGTGTTTCGCGTCGCTGCGGATGATCGACGCGCTGCTCGCCGGACTGCCGGGCGGATCGGTCCATGAGCCGGTCCTCGCCACGCGGGACGGGGTCGGGGCCGGCTGGGTCGAAGGCTGGCGCGGCGAGGTGTTCGTCGCGCTGGAGACCAACGCGCAGGGGCGCATCGCGCGCTGCCACTGCCACGATCCTTCGTGGCAGAACTGGCCGGTGCTCGAGCACGCGATCATCGGCAACATCGTTCCGGACTTCCCGCTGATCAACAAGTCGTTCAACCTGAGCTATTCGGGGCAGGATCTGTAATGTGGCACATCCTGAAGTACATCGCCCGCCGCGGCCGTGTCACCGAGCCCGCGCCCGAATCGCTGAAGGGCCCGCATCGCCCCGCGCACCCGGTCCATGACGAGATCCTCGCGATCCTCGGTCGCGCGCTGGCGATCCGGCAGGTCGATGCCGGGTCGTGCAACGGCTGCGAGCTGGAGATCAACGCGCTCAGCAACCCCTACTACAACATCGAGGGACTCGGCATCCGCTTCGTCGCCAGCCCGCGCCACGCCGACATGCTGCTCGTGACCGGACCGGTGTCGCGCCACATGGAGCTTGCACTGCGGCGCACCTACGACGCGACGCCGGCGCCCAAGCTGGTCGTCGCGGTGGGGGATTGCGGCTGCACCGGCGGGATCTTCGGCGAGAGTTACGCGAGCTGCGGCGGCGTGTCGAACGTGATCCCGGTGGACGTGATCGTGCCGGGCTGTCCGCCGCCGCCGGCGGAGATCCTGGCCGGGATCCTGGCCGCGGTGCGCGCGCGGCCACCGATCGAGGCTGCGCCAGCGACTTTCGAACCCGGGTTCAACTGACAGCCAGACCGCCGGGGCGGTCGCGTCCCGTCGGGCCGAGCGCGATCCGTTTCGCAAGCCGCGTGGCCGGACGCCGACCGGCCGGTTCATTTCCGGTGCGCCTGCCACCAGGCGTCGAGGCTCCACGCGCCTGCCCCGTGCACGGCCAGCGTCAGCAGGCCGCCCGTGATCGCGAGGTTCTTCATGAACATGATGGACTGAATCTGGTTCGTGAAGTCGGTGTGGAAGAACATCGCGGCGAGGATGCTGAAGACGGCGAGCCCCGCAGCGGCGAGCCGCGTAAGCGCGCCGAAGAGCACCCCGAGGCCGCCGCCGAGCTCGGCGAAGATCACGAGCGGCA
Source organism: Azoarcus sp. DN11 (assembly GCF_003628555.1). Lineage (NCBI taxonomy): Bacteria > Pseudomonadati > Pseudomonadota > Betaproteobacteria > Rhodocyclales > Zoogloeaceae > Azoarcus > Azoarcus sp. DN11. Next base: position 1,411,607 of record NZ_CP021731.1, read on the forward strand.
GCAGGGCGCCGCTCACGCCCATCGCCGCCATGTACTGCTGCGTGCCGGCATAGCCGGCGCCGAGTTTGCCCCAGCCTGCAGTGATGAAGATCAGCGCGAGAAGAATGCGCGCAACAAGTGCGACAGCGTCTTTCATTCGATTTCTCCTTGTTGGTCGGGCATGTTGCCCTCCTATGGATGTAGTCGAAATATGACGCGTTTGCAGGCCGCCGCGCATCCGGCGGCCTGTAGCGCGGGGCGCTACTTCGGGATTTTGACGACGTGCAGCAGGTTGGTGCTGCCGCTGCGCCCGAAAGGCAATCCCGCGATGATGACGACCGAGTCGCCCGGCCGGGCGAAGCCGTGGGTGACGACCGCGGCGCTGGCGTGCTGCACCATCTCGGCGACGTCATGCACGTCCTCGAACGGCACCGGATGCACGCCCCACACGAGCGCGAGGCGGCGCGCGGTCGCAAGTTGCGGCGTCAGGCCCAGGATCGGCGTGTCCGGGCGTTCGCGGCTCGCGCGCAGGCAGCTGAAGCCGCTGCTCGAATAGGCGACCGTCGCCGCCGGGGCGAGCAGCGCCGCGATGCCGCGCAGCGCGCCGCAGATGGCGTCCGGGGTGTTCGCCTGCGCGGGGGTGTGGCTCGCGGCGAGGCCGGCGCGCCAGTCGGGGTCCTGCTCGACCTGGGTGATGATGCGGTCCATGATCGTGACCGCCTCGACCGGATACTGGCCGGACGCGGATTCGGCGGACAGCATCACCGCGTCGGCGCCGTCGTAGATCGCGGTGGCGACGTCGGAGGCTTCGGCGCGGGTGGGCACCGGCGCGCTGATCATCGATTCGAGCATCTGCGTCGCGACGACGACCGGCTTGCCGGCGGCACGCGCGGCGCGGACGATGCGCTTCTGCAGGATGGGCACGCGCTGCGGCGGCAGTTCCACGCCGAGGTCGCCGCGCGCGACCATGATGCCGTCGGCGAGCGCGACGATCTCGTCGAGGCGCTCGATCGCGGCGGGCTTTTCCAGCTTGGCCATGATCCACGCGCGGTCGCCGACGATCTCGCGCGCCTCGCGGATGTCTTCGGGGCGCTGCACGAAGGAGAGGGCCACCCAGTCGACGCCCAGCGACAGGCCGTAATCGAGGTCGGCGAGGTCTTTGGGCGTGAGCGGCGAGATCGGCAGCACGACGCCGGGCACGTTCACGCCCTTGCGGTCGGACAGCGGGCCGCCGACGAGCACCGTCGTGTCGGCGAAGTCGGGGCCGAAGGCGTCGACGCGCAGGCGCAGCTTGCCGTCGTCGAGCAGCAGCTCGGTGCCGGTTTCCAGCGCGGCGAAGATTTCGGGATGCGGCAGGTTCGCGCGCGTGGCGTCGCCCTCGGCCGGGTCGAGGTCGAGGCGGAAGCGGTTGCCGACGGTGAGCGCGACCTTGCCTTCGGCGAGCTTGCCGATGCGCAGCTTCGGCCCCTGCAGGTCCATCAGCACGCCGATCGGGCGGCCGACCTCGCGCTCGATCTCGCGGATCTGGCGCAGCCGCTCGGCATGGTCGGCGTGGCTGCCGTGGCTGAAGTTCAGGCGGAACACGTCGGCGCCGGCCTCGACGAGCGCGCGGATGCGCTCGGGCGTGGAGCTCGACGGCCCGAGCGTCGCGAGGATGCGCGACTGGCGGTGGCGTCTCATGGGTGTCTCCAAGTTGTTATTGCTGTGCCTACTGGTCCAAGGCAGCGATGCCCGCACGGGCGATCTGCGCGTCGTCGCTGGCCTTGACGCCGGACACGCCGACCGCGCCGATCACGGCGCCGTCGACCACGATCGGTTCGCCGCCTTCGAGCGGCACGACCGGCATCGCCAGCGCGGCGTAGCGGCCGCCGTTGATCATATCCTCCAGGGCCTTGCTGGGCTTGCCCGCCATCACGCTGGTGCGCGCCTTCTCGGGTGCGATCAGCGCGCTCGAGAGCGGGGCGCCGTCCAGGCGCTGCAGCCACAGCGCGTGGCCGCCGGCGTCGCATACGGCGATCGTCACGGCCCAGCCGTTCCTGAGCGCCTCGGCTTCGGCCGCGGCAGCGATGCGCTTGACGTCGTCGAGGGTGAGGGCCTTGATGGTTTTCATTGCGTGATACCTCCTGTGGTTCGAGTGTGCGGCGTCGGCGTTACAGCACGACGATCGCGCGGAAGTCGTTTACGTTGGTCAGCGTCGGGCCGGTGACGAGCGAGTCGCCCAGTGCTTCGAAGAAGCCGTGGCCGTCGTTGTTTGCGAGACTGTCGCGCGGACGGATGCCTCGCGACCAGGCGCGTTCGAGGGTGTCGGGCGTGACGAAGGCGCCGGCGATCTCTTCCTGCCCGTCCACACCATCGGTGTCGCCCGCGACCGCATGCACGCCCGGTTCGCCGTCGAGCGCCACCGCGAGCGAGAGCAGGAACTCGACGTTGCGTCCGCCGCGCCCCTGGCCGCGCACCGTGACGGTCGTCTCGCCGCCCGAGAGCAGCACGCAGGGCGCCGCGACCGGCTGGCGGTGGCGGCGCACCTGCAGCGCGATGCCGGCCATCACTTTGCCGACGTCGCGCGCTTCGCCTTCGATGCTGTCGCCGAGCAGCAGCGGCGTGTAGCCGGCGCAGGCGGCGACCTTCGCGGCGGCTTCGAGCGCCATCTGCGGCGTCGCGACGAGCGTCGTCGTCACGCGGGCGAGGCGCGCATCGCCGGGTTTGACCGATTCGCCCGCGCCGCTCTCCAGCAGCGCGCGCGCCGCGGCCGGGAGCTCGATGCCGTAGCGCGCGACGATCTCCAGCGCGTCGGCGCAGCTCGTCGGGTCGCCGACGGTGGGGCCGGAGGCGATGGCGATGGGGTTGTCGCCGGGTACGTCGGAGATCAGCAGATTGACGACGCGCGCCGGATGGCAGGCCGCGGCGAGCCGGCCGCCCTTGATCGCCGAGAGGTGGCGGCGCACGCAGTTCATCTCGGCGATCGTCGCGCCGGATTTCAGCAGCGCGCGGTTGATCGCCTGCTTGTCCTCGAGCGTGATGCCTTCGGCCGGCAGCGGCATCAGCGCCGAGCCGCCGCCCGAGATCAGGCAGATCACGAGGTCGTCCGCGGTGAGGCCCTGCACGGTTTCGAGCATGCCGCGTGCGGCGGCGAGGCCCGCCACATCGGGCACCGGGTGGGCGGCCTCGACGATGGTGATGCGCTCGCAGGGCACGGCGTAGCCGTAGCGGGTGACGACGAGGCCGGAGAGCGGCCCCGGCCAGTTGCGTTCCAGCGCCTGCGCCATCGCGGCAGAGGCCTTGCCCGCGCCGATGACGACGGTGCGGCCCTTCGGCGGCGCGGGCAGGTGGCGCGGGATGCAGCGTTCGGGCTGGGCGGCTTCCACAGCGGCGGTGAACATCTGCCGCAGCAGGGCGCGGATGTCGTCTTCAGTGGTCATGGCGGGATCCGAATCGGGAGGGGCGAGGTGTTTGACCGCGCGGGGTCTGATGTTCTCCCGCGAGCCTTGCGGGGAACATCCGGTATTACGCGTATTGCCTTGCGGACGTGGAGTTACTGGCCACTTATTGCCCAATCTCGAAGTTCGCCATCTTCTCCAGCGCCTGCACCATCGCGGAGTGGTCGCGGCCGGCCCCGCCGTGCGCAGCGCAGGCGTTGAAGAGCTCCTGCGCGGTCGCGGTGTTGGGCAGCGACACGCCGATCTGGCGCGCGGTCGCCAGCGCGAGGTTGAGGTCCTTCTGGTGCAGCTCGATGCGGAAGCCCGGATCGAAGGTGCGCTTGATCATGCGCTCGCCGTGCACTTCGAGGATGCGCGAGGACGCGAAGCCGCCCATCAGCGCCTCGCGCACGCGCGCCGGATCGGCGCCGTTCTTCGCGGCGAACAACAGCGCCTCGGCCACCGCCTCGATGTTGAGCGCGACGATGATCTGGTTGGCGACCTTGCAGGTCTGGCCGTCGCCGTTCCTGCCGACCAGCGTGATGTTCTTGCCCATCAGCTGGAAGAGCGGCAGCGCCTTCTCGAAGGTCGAGTGCTTGCCGCCGACCATGATCGACAGCGTGCCCGCCTTCGCGCCCACCTGGCCGCCCGAGACCGGCGCGTCGAGGTATTCGCAGCCGAGGTCGTTGATCTTCTGCGCGAATTGCTTGGTCGAGACCGGGCTGATCGAGCTCATGTCGATGACGATCTTGCCCGGCGACAGGCCTTCGGCGACGCCGTTCGCGGCGAAGAGCGCCTCTTCGACGTTCGGCGTGTCGGGCACCATCAGGATGATGAAGTCGGACTTCTGCGCGACTTCGCGGCCGGTTTCGCACACGGTCGCGCCGGCGTCGACGATCTGGCGCGGCGTCTTGCCGTGGGTGTTCACGAACAGCGTGTGGCCGCCGTCGATGAGGTGCTGGGCCATCGGCGCGCCCATGATGCCCAGTCCGATGAATCCGATGTTCGCCATGTCGTGGTCTCCTTTATGTATGGTGTCTCTGTGGGGCAGGGGTGCTCAGCGCGTCAGCGCCTCGATCCAGCCGAGTCCTGCGCGCGTGTCGCCAGCCGGCTTGTATTCGCAGCCGATCCAGCCGTCGTAGCCGCTGCGGTCGATGAAATCGAACAGGAAGCGCCAGTTGATCTCGCCCGTGCCCGGCTCGTTGCGGCCCGGGTTGTCGGCGAGCTGCATGTGCGCGATCTGCGGCAGGTAGCGCTTGATCGTGTTCGCGAGTTCGCCTTCCATGCGTTGTGCGTGATAGATGTCGTACTGGATGAAGAGGTTGTCCGAGCCGACCGCTTCCAGGATCTCCGCCGCCTGCGACGTGCGGTTGAGGTAGAAGCCGGGGATGTCGTACGTATTGATCGGCTCCATCAGCAGGCGGATGCCCGCGTCCTTGAGTTTCGCCGCGGCGAAGCGCAGGTTGTCGATGAAGGTCTCGCGCACGCGGCCCGCCTCGACGCCGGCCGGCACCTTGCCGGCGAGGCAGTTGAGCTGCCTGCAGCCCAGCGCCTGCGCGTATTCGATGCCGCGCCCGACACCGTCCTGGAATTCGCCGACGCGCGCCGGATCGCAGGCGAGGCCGCGGTCGCCCGCGTCCCAGTCGCCCGCCGGCAGGTTGTGCAGCACCTGCGTGAGGCCGTAATGGTCGAGGCGCTCGGCGAGTTCCTCCTTCCTGAACGCGTAGGGGAAGAGGTACTCGACGCCCTTGAAGCCCGCATCGGCGGCCGCCTCGAAGCGGTCGAGGAAGCCGACCTCGTTGAACAGCATCGTCAGGTTGGCATTGAACTTCGGCATGTGTCTTTCTCCCGTTGTCAGTCGAGCAGTGCGACCGCCGTCGGCGCATCGGCGCGGCTTTCGGCCAGCGGCTCGAATTCGTTGATTGCGTTGATCTCGGTGCCCATCGCGATGTTGGTCACGCGTTCCAGAATGATCTCGACCACCACCGGCACGCGGAATTCCTCCATCCAAGCGCGCGCCTGGGCGAAGGCCGGGCGGATGTCCTCCGGCTTCCGCACGCGGATCGCCTTGCAGCCGAGGCCTTCGACGACGCCGATGTGATCGACGCCGTAGCCTTCGGTCTCGGGCGCGTTGATGTTCTCGAACGCGAGCTGCACGCAGTAATCCATGTCGAAGCCGCGCTGCGACTGGCGGATCAGGCCGAGGTAGGCATTATTCACGACGACGTGCAGGTAGGGCAGCTTGAACTGCGCGCCCACCGCGAGCTCCTCGATCATGAACTGGAAGTCGTAGTCGCCCGAGATCGCCACCACCTTGCGCTTCGGGTCGGCGGCGACGACGCCGAGCGCGGCCGGCACGGTCCAGCCCAGCGGCCCCGCCTGGCCGCAGTTGATCCAGTGACGCTCCTTGTACACATGCAGGAACTGCGCGGCGGCGATCTGCGACAGGCCGATCGTCGTGACGTAGCAGGTGTCCTTGCCGAAGGCCTTGTTCATCTCCTCATAGACGCGCTGCGGCTTCATCGGCGTCTCGTCGAAGTGCGTCTTGCGCAGCATCGTGCGCTTGCGGCCCTGGCAGTCCTCGACCCACTGGCGACGGTCGGGCAGGCGCCCGTCGGCCTGCATCTCGCGGGCGACTTCGATCAGGCGGTCGAGCGCCGCGCCGGCGTCGGAGACGATGCCGTAATCCGGCCCGAACACGCGGCCGATCTGCGTCGGCTCGATGTCGATATGCACGAACTTGCGGCCGGCGGTATACACCTCGACGGAGCCGGTGTGGCGGTTCGCCCAGCGGTTGCCGATACCGATCACGAAGTCGGACGCGAGCATGGTCGCGTTGCCGTACGGGTGCGAAGTCTGAAGCCCGACCATGCCGGCCATCAGCGGATGGTCGTCGGGGATCGTGCCCCAGCCCATCAGCGTCGGGATTACCGGCACACCCATGATCTCGGCGAATTGCTGCAGCTTCGCTGCCGCGTCGGCGTTGATCACGCCACCCCCGGCGACGATCAGCGGACGCTCGGCGGCGTTCATCATCGCGATCGCCTTCTCGGCCTGGGCGCGCGTCGCCGCGGGCTTATAGACGGGCAGCGGTTCGTAGGTCTCCTCGTCGAACTCGATCTCGGCCATCTGCACGTCGAAGGGCAGGTCGATCAGCACCGGGCCGGGGCGGCCCGAGCGCATGATGTGGAAAGCCTGCTGGAACACGCGCGGCACCTGCGCCGGTTCGCGCACGGTGACTGCCCATTTCGTCACCGGCTTCGCGATCGACTCGATGTCGACGGCCTGGAAGTCCTCCTTGTAGAGCCGCGCGCGCGGCGCCTGGCCGGTGATGCAGAGGATGGGTATCGAATCCGCCGACGCCGAGTACAGGCCCGTGATCATGTCGGTGCCCGCCGGGCCCGAGGTGCCGATGCACACGCCGATGTTGCCGGCCTTGGTGCGGGTGTAGCCCTCGGCCATGTGCGAGGCGCCCTCGACGTGGCGGGCGAGGTAGTGCCGGAAGCTGCCGTCCTTGCGCAGCGCCGAGTACAGCGGGTTGATCGCCGCGCCGGGGATGCCGAACAAGGTCGTGATGCCTTCCTTGCGCAGCACTGCCGCGGCAGCGTCGACTGCTCTCATGCGGGCCATGGTGTCTCCTCCTGTCTCCTGATCGGCTCGGGGCCGTCGATGGGTGTTGGATGCAGGATAGGGAGGAACGCACGCGGAATGAATTACCGCGGGAATCGTTTCTGTCGATACTTCAAGTATCGACTTCTTCGGCGGGCGCCGAAAATGCAAAACCCCCGGCGGATGGCCGGGGGCATGGGTGACACACTGTCGGATCAGCGCGAGAGTTCGTGGCCGATGACGCCGCCGAGGGCAGCACCGCCGATCGCGCCGGCGGTCGAGTGGGTGGCATGGTGGCCGACGCCGGCGCCGACCGCGGCACCGAGGATGGTGCCGCCGGTGGTCGAGCAGGCCGACAGGCTGAACGCGGCGGCCACGATCACGAGCATCGATTTCAGGCCCTGGTTTTTCATGATGACCTCCTTGCGGAAGATTAACCCGCTGCCGGGGCCGGGCTGGCCGCGCTTATTTCGCCGGTTCGCTGCCCGTTGCGGGCGCGGCCGGTGATGTCGAATCCGAACCGCTTGCCGGCGGCGTCGGGGCAGCGGGCGCCGGCGAGCTCACCGGGGAGGCGGGCGGCGCCGCTGACTTGGACGGCATCGGCGACGCCGCTTCCTTCTTGCCGCAGGCCGCGAGCAGCAGCGGCGTCACCAGGGCCGCGATCAGCAGGGGGCGGACGAGCTGTCGCGATGTCTTCGTCGTACTCATGATGAATCTCCTGTGTTTGGGGCGGGGGTTACTTCACGCGGATGTCGTTCTTCACCGACGTCACGCCTTTCACGCTGCGGGCGAGCTGCACGGCCCGTTCCATTTCCTGCCTGTTGTTCGCGAAGCCCGAGAGCTGCACGGCGCCCTTGAAGGTCACGACCTTGATGTCCAGGGCGTCGACCGCCTTGTCCTGCACGAAGGCCGTCTTGACCCGGGTCGTGATCACGCTGTCGTCGATGTATTCGCCGGTGCTCTCGTGCGTCGGCGTGCCGCTGCAGGCCGCCAGCGCGCACAGCGCTGCGGCGAGCAGGGTGGAGGCGATGATGCGCTGCATGATGTGTCCTCCTTTCATTCCGGCAATCCGCCCGGCCGCGCTGACTGTTGCGACAGCCGTTTCGCCTTTTCGTGCGCGTTCCACTCGATCAGCGAAATCTTTCCGTTGTGGTCGGTGTCGATCGCATCGAAGTTCGACAGGACCTCGGCCGAGCGCTTCGCCTCGTCCTTCGAGATCTGCCCGTCCTTGTCCTGATCGAGCTCCTTGAACATCGGCGGCAGTTCGGTGCGGCCGGCCTGGGGTGTCACGCCCTTGAGCGCCGCCGGGGCGGAATCCGGGGTGACAGGGGGCTTGGCCGGGTCGGCGGCCGCCGCTGCAACGGGCAGGGTACCGGCGGCTGCCAGTGCGAGTACGGTAAGAATGTTTTTCATCGGTCCTCTCCTGCAGGGGTGGGGCTATCGTTTCGTTCGTGGCCCCGGCGGCGAATGCCGCTGCGTGCCTGTGCGAGGTGCGTCGCGAGCAGGGCCCATGGTAGGGATCGCGCAGGGGAGGGTCTGTCGGACGATGCGGAATCGCGTGTAGGACAAATCCTGCAAGAATCGAGACTCGCAAGAGCCCGTCGTGGAGATTCGCCATGAGCCTGATGACGCCGATTCGCGCCTACGCCCGCACTGCCCGCCTCGGACGCCAGGGACTGCTGGCGCTGGGCTGCGTGCTGGTGCTGTCGCTCTTCGCGTCGAGCTTCTGGCAGGCGGGCACCAGCCTCGAGGCGCTCGGCAAGCTGCAACTGCATGCCGAGCGCACGGGGCGCGTCGACAGCCTGATGATCCAGCTCGTCGAAGCCGAGAACGGGGTGCGCGGCTACCTGCTCACGCGCAACCGCGCCTACCTCGAGCCTTACCTCAACAGCCTCGCCACGCTCAACTACACGCTCGACGACATCTACCTCGATCTCGGCAAGGGGCCGGAGAACGAGGAGATCCTGTCCCACATCACCGGGCTCATCACGCTGCGCATGCGCATCCTCTCGGACGAGGTCGAGCGCGGCCAGCTCGCCGACCGCTCCGCGTCCGCGGACGGCCGGCGCTACATGGACGACATTCGCAAGACGCTGGGCGAGATCAAGCGCCGCACGCGCGCGCAGGGCCAGCGATCGTTCGACGAGTCGATCGCCCACGTCGACCGCACGCGCTGGGTCGTCGCGACGCTCGCGGGCGGCGCGCTCGCGCTGCTGGTGATCCTGTTCCTCACCTTGCGCGCGCAGGTGCGGCTGCGCGAACAGATCGCCACGCTGCTCACGCGCGAAAACGCCCGCCTGGAAGGCCAAGTGCGTGCGCGCACGGCCGAACTCTCCGATCTCGCGAGTCACCTCACGAACACGCGCGAAGCCGAAAAGGCGCGGCTCGCGCGCGAACTCCACGACGAGCTCGGGGCACTCCTCACCGCGGTGCGCATGGACGTCGCGTGGATCGCGCGCAAGCTCGAACCGGCCGCGCTCGCGCCGCATCGCGACCGCTTCGACCGCCTGCTGCGCACGCTCGACAGCGGCATCGCGCTCAAGCGCCGCATCATCGACGACCTGCGCCCGCCGCTGCTGAAGGAGCTCGGCATCGTCGCCGCGCTGCGCACGCTGGGCGAGGAATTCGCCAAGAACACCGGCATCGGGGTCGCGCTCGAGCTGCCCGAAGACGACCTCCCGCTGCCCGAGGAAACCTCGCTCGCGCTGTTCCGCATCGTCCAGGAAGCGCTCACCAACGTACGCCGCCATGCGCACGCGCAGCGCGTCGAACTGTCGCTGCAGGTCACGCCCGAATGCGTGCAACTGGTGGTCGCGGACGACGGCGCAGGCTTCGACGCGCACGCCGCGCGCGGGCGACACGGCCTTGCGGGCATGCGTCACCGCGTGCAGATGTTTGCCGGCGAACTCGCCATCGACAGCGCCCCCGGCCGGGGCACGCACATCCGCGCGAGCCTGCCCTGCGCACGGGGCAGGGCGGGCGAGCCGTCTGCCGAGTCCCCTCAGCCCGCCCTGGCGGAAGAACGGCGTATGGATTCCACGTAGTCCAGCAGGGCATCCATCTCCAGCGCCTTGTCGAAGAAGCGGTCCACCCCCAGCGCGCAGCAGCGCTCGCGCAGGTGCGTGTGGGTGTGGTTCGTGAACACCGCCGTCGAGGGCTGCCCGTAGCGCTCGGGTTTCGCCCGCAATGCGTGCAGCACCCCGAGCCCGCTGCCCTCGCGCAGGTTGAGATCCACGATCGCCAGGTCCGGGCGCTGTGCCTCCAGCTCCGCGAGCGCCGCAGCTTCGTCCGCCGCGACGGCGACCACTGCGACGCCCTCCAGCTCCTCCAGCATCCCGCCCAGCAGCTTGCCGAGGAGGGGGGAATCCTCGATCAGCAGGACCTTCAGCGGCGGGAGGGCGTGCGGCGCCATGATCGGGGCGTCCTCACTCGACCAGCAACCCGTGCCGGATCGCGTACGCCGCGAGTTCCGCATTGCTCGCGACCTCCAGCTTTTCCAGCAGGCGCGAGCGATAGGTGCTTACGGTCTTCACGCTCAGCGCAAGCGTATCCGCGATATCCGACACCGACTCGCCGCGCGCGAGACGCAGGAACACCTGCAGCTCGCGCTCCGACAGCGACTCGTGCGCCGGCGCCGTCCCGCCGCCCGCCAGCTCCTCCGCGAGCAGCTCCGCGGTGCGCGTCGACACGTAGCGCCGGCCCTCCGCCACGGTACGGATCGCGCGGATCAGCGCGTCGCGGTCGCAATCCTTGCACAGGTAACCGTCGGCCCCGTTGCGCAGCAACGCCACCGCGTAGCGCTCCTCGGGAAAGCCCGACAGCACCAGCACGCGCACGTCCGCAAAGCGCTGGCGGACCGCGCGCAGCACGTCCACGCCGCTCTGCCCCGGCAGGGCGAGGTCGAGCAGCACGACATCGCAGCCCGTGTTGCGCAGCGCCCCGAGCGCCTCCTCGCCGGAAGTGGCCTCGAACGCGATTTCGAGGTCCAGCTCCTCCGCGAGCATCTCGCGAAAACCCGCGCGGACGATCTGGTGGTCATCGACGATGGCGATTCGCAGCATGCAGGCTCCCGAAATGGCATCCGAACAGTTAGTCCGTCCCCGCGCCGCTTGCGTTCGCGCCGCGGCATTCCCTCAAGCGCCCACCGGCAGCGCCTGCCGGTCCACCACCCGCCGCAGCACGAAGCTCGAATGCACACCCGTCACGCCGGGAATGCGCGTGATGCGGTTCAGCAGCAATTCCTGGTAGGCGTCCATGTCGCGCACGACGACTTTCATCTGGTAGTCCGCCGACTGCCCGGTGATCAGCAGGCATTCGAGCACTTCCGGGATGGCGAGCACGGCTTTCTCGAAGTCCTTGAAGCGCTCCTGCGTGTGGCGGTCCATCGAGATCTGGATCAGCGCCATCAGCGTGAGCCCCAGCGCCTTCGCATCGACCAGCGCACGGTAGCCCGCGATCAGGCCCGATTCCTCCAGCGCGCGCACACGCCGCAGGCAGGGCGAGGGCGACAGGCCGATGCGGTCGGCGAGATCCTGGTTGCTGATGCGCCCGTCCTGCTGCAGCACGCGCAGGATCTCGCGGTCGTAGCGGTCGAGTTGCATGTGATTGCCGGTGTGTTGACGATTATTTCCGTGGATGTCTGCAAATCTAGCAGATGCGCAATAATCTGCCAAAAAAATCGTTGATGCGCTGCAAGAACGCAAGCCTCTGCCAAGTCCTTTTGCGTACCATGCTTCCCATCGACAACCATTCTTCGCACCCCCGGACCCCATCATGTTGACCGACCCGTCCAGCAAGTACCGTCCCTTCCCGCCGGTGAACCTCCCGGACCGCCAGTGGCCCAGCCGCGTCATCGACAAGCACCCGATCTGGATGAGCACGGACCTGCGCGACGGCAACCAGTCGATCTTCGAACCGATGGACGCCGCGAAGAAGATGAAACTCTTCCACACGCTGTGCGACATTGGCTTCAAGGAAATCGAAATCGCCTTCCCGTCGGCGTCGCAGATCGAATTCGACTTCGTGCGCGAACTCATCGAAGGCGGCCACATCCCCGACGACGTCACGATCGAGGTCCTCACCCAGGCGCGCGAGGAGCTCATCCGCCGCACGATGGAGTCGATCCGCGGCGCCAAGCGCGTGATCGTGCACGTCTATAACGCCACGTCGGAAACCTTCCGCGAGACCGTCTTCGGCATGAGCAAGCCGCAGATCATCGACCTCGCCGTGTCGACCGTGAAGCTCATCAAGCAGCTCGCCGCCGAACAGCCCGAGACCGAGATCCGCCTCCAGTACAGCCCCGAGACCTTCACCGCCACCGAGCTCGATTTCGCACTCGAAGTCTGCAACGCCGTCACCGAAGCCTGGGGTGCGACGCCCGACAACAAGGTCATCCTCAACCTGCCCGCGACGGTGGAGGTCGCGACGCCCAACGTCCACGCCGACCAGATCGAGTGGATGCACCGCAACGTCGCCCGCCGCGACAGCGTCCTCATCAGCGTCCACCCGCACAACGACCGCGGCACCGCCGTCGCCGCCGCCGAGCTCGGCCTCATGGCCGGCGCCGACCGCGTCGAAGGCTGCCTCTTCGGCAACGGCGAGCGCACCGGCAACGTCGACATCGTCACGCTCGCGCTCAACCTCTACACGCAAGGCGTCAATCCGGGACTCGACTTCTCGGACATCAACGCCGTCGCCCGAACCGTGGAGCACTGCACCCAGCTCCCCATCTCCCCGCGCCACCCCTACGTCGGGGACCTCGTCTTCACGGCCTTCTCCGGCTCCCACCAGGACGCCATCAAGAAGGGTTTTGCGGCTCACAAGGCCGATCAACCGTGGAACGTGCCCTACCTCCCGATCGACCCGGCGGACGTCGGCCGCAGCTACGACTCGGTGATCCGGGTCAACAGCCAGTCCGGGAAGGGCGGGATCGCCTACCTGCTCGAAACCGAATACGGCATCGTCCTGCCGCGGCGCCTGCAGGTCGAATTCGCCGCCGTCGTGCAGAAGCACGCCGACACGCACAAGGGCGAAGTCACGGCCGCCGACATCTGGCGCCTGTTCTCGGAAACCTACCTCGCCAACGACAAGTCGGTGCGCTACGTCGGGCACCACCTCTTCGAGCACGACGCCGCCCAGGGCATCCGCCTCACGCTCGAAATCGCTGGCCAGCCGCAGACCCTCGTCGCCGAAGGCAACGGCCCGATCGACGCTGCCGTGCGCGCGCTGCACGTAATCGGCATCGACCTTCAGGTGCGCAGCTACGAGGAACGCTCCTTCGGCAGTAGCGCCCAGTGCGGCGACGCCCGTGCCTACGCGCTGATCGAAGTGGCGCGCCCCGGCGCCGCGGGAGACTGCTTCGGCGTCGGCATCGACGAGAACATCGTCACCGCGTCGATCAAGGCGATGGTCAGCGCGCTCAACCGCGCCGGCGGTGCGGCCCTCGCCAGCGAAAAGCCGCACGCGGCCTGACAAGCCTGGTAGCGCGGACGCTCAGGCGTTCGCGCTACAGCCTGTCCGGAGGGCTGACGACACCCCTCCACAGCGATTATTAACACGGCAATCTAATAGATCACCCCGTTCGCCCTGAGCTTGTCGAAGGGCTAGGCTCGGCAGGGCTTCGACAAGCTCAGCCCGAACGGTATTTGGTTGCCGGGTTAATAAGCACATGTGTGCAGAGGGGCAAGCATTGCAGGCAGCATCACGCGCCCTTTCCTCCCTTGCCTTCGCGCACCGTAATCCCGTTACGCTCGAAGCCGACGTCCTTCACGCGCAAGCGAAGAGCCTCCATGAGTCGCATGCCCGTGCCGTACAGGAGCAGCGCGAGATCGCCCTCCACGCCGTCCATTGTCGCGAGCAATCTTGCTACTTCGCCCCGCGACAGCACCGCCGGCACGCGCTCACGCTGTTTCGGCCGGCCAATCTCGATCATCCATGGCAAATTCATCCTAGGCACTTCGCGGTACAAGAATAGGAGCGCGGAAAGCGTCTGAGTGTGTGTCGAAGGCGCCACCGCGCGCTCGCTGATCAGCCAGCGCAGGAAGTCCTCGACCTCGGCGGCGCCCATCTCGCTCGGATGGCGCAAACCCTGATGCCGGACGAAAAGGCGCACCCAATAGACATACGCCTGTTCCGTTCGTATGCTGTAGTGCTTGTACCGGATACGTTCCCGCACCTGATCGAGCAGCCGCGCGGGCCGCGGATAGTCCCCGGAAGGCTTCAAGGCGGGTTTGGTCGTGTTGTGTATACTGTGCATAAATACAGTATAGCCAATAAGGATGTGATTACAATGGCATCATGCAGTGACGTGCGCGCCTACTTATACAGCACGCAACCTACTTATGCAGCAACTTTGCTGTCTACAACACGTTGAACTAAACCGCTTGCGCGGTGGCAGGCAGTCGATGCGTTTAGCATCGCCATCTTGTTCGCTGACCACTGCCTTGCGACAGGATTTTCCAGCAAATTTCGTCACCTGATCGATCCTGAAACCGGGAATGTTCCCGGCATCTTCAGGAGACGATCATGTCTGTCTTGCGCCAACGAATGGATGAGGCGATGGTGCTGCGCGGCTTCTCGGCGCGCACGCGCGAGTGCTACCTGCGCTGCGTGGCGGGGCTGGCGCGCCACTACCATTGCCCACCGGATCGGCTCGACGCGGCCCAGATCCAGGCCTATCTGCTGTACCTGATCGAAGAGCGCAAGCTCGCCTACGCGTCGGTCAATCAGGCCAATTGCGCGATTCGCTTCCTGTTGGCGCGGGTGCTCGGGCGCGAAGCGGGGGACTTCGAGATTCCGATGGCCAAGGTGCCCAAGCGGCTACCCCAGATCCTCACCCGCGAGGAAGTGGTGCGGCTGCTGGCGGCGGCTCGCAACGAACGCGCCCGCGCCGCGCTGACGACGGCCTATGCGGCCGGTTTGCGGGTGTCCGAGCTGTGCGCGCTGGAACTCTCCGATATCGAGTCAGCCTCGGATCGGATGTGCCTGAAGGTGCGGCAGGCCAAGGGCGGCAAGGACCGCTACACGCTGCTCTCGCCGCGGCTGCTCGAAGTCCTGCGCCACTACTGGCGCCTGTACCGTCCGGGGCGCTGGCTGTTTCCGAACGGCGCCGGCGACGGACCGATGGGCGCGGAAACGGCCCAGCGCATGTACTGGGCCGCGCGCGATACGGCTGGGATCGCCCCGGGCGGGGGCATCCATTCGCTGCGCCACGCCTTCGCCACCCATCTGCTCGAAGCCGGCGTCGATCTGCCGACCCTCCAGCGCCTGCTCGGACACGGCCATGTCACCACGACGATGCGCTACCTGCATCTGGCGCGCTCACGCCTGACCGGCACGACTTCGCCGCTCGAGCTGCTCGACCCGCACTGAGCGCCCGATGTGCCCGGCCGGCCTGGCCGAGGTGCTCGACACCTTCGGCCCGGCCTATCTCGCCACCCGGCCGCTGCCGCGCGGCGGCGCGAAGGTCTGGCGGGCGATCGCCGCCTGCCGCACGCCGGCCCTCGGCGGGCATCTCGAAGCCTGCGACTCCTGCGGGCGGCGCCGGCACGTCTATCATTCGTGCCGCAACCGCCACTGTCCGCAATGCCAGACGCGGGCGAAGGAAGCCTGGCTCGCCGCCCGGCGCCGGGAGGTGCTGCCGGTGCCTTACTTCCACCTTGTCTTCACGTTGCCGCACATCCTCAACGGTCTCGTCGCCGCCCGCCCGAGGGCTCTGTACGAGTTGCTCTTTGCCAGCGTGGCCGCCACGCTCACGGAGTTCGCGGCCAGCCCCCGCCATCTGGGAGGCGTGCCGGCGTTCTCGCTCGTGCTGCACACCTGGACCCAGGATCTGCGCCGCCACGTTCATGTTCATGCGCTCGTCGCCGGCGGCGCGTTGAGTTCAGGCGGCGAGTGGATTCGGCCGAAGAAGGGCTTCCTGTTCCCGGTGCGCGCGCTCTCGCGCGTGTTCCGCGGCAACTTCGTCGCCGGCCTCGCACAGCTGGCCGGCAGCGAGCACTGGCCGGCCGGCGCCGACTGGCTGCCCCTCAAGCGGCGCCTGCACGACCATGACTGGGTGGTCTACGCTAAACAGCCGCTCGGCGGGCCCGAAGCGGTCCTCGAATATCTCGGCCGTTATACCCACCGGGTCGCGATCTCCAACGAGCGCATCGTCGGCATCGACGGCGAGCAGGTCGCCTTCCGCGTGCGAGCGGAAGCCGGTGGCGGCAAGAAACGGACACTGCGCCTCCCGGGCGTCGACTTCATCGGCCGCTTCCTGCTCCATGTGCTCCCCGCCGGCTTCAAGCGCATTCGCCACTACGGCCTGCTTTCGCCGGCGCGCAAGCGCCCCGGCCTGGCCGCCGCGCGGGCCGCGCTCGCCGTGCCGGCCCCGTCACCGGCCACCGTCGAAACGGTCGCCGACTTCCTGCGCCGCGTGGCGCGGATCGAGCATCAGCGCTGCCCGTGTTGCGGCCGCGGAAAGATGCGCGTGGTGGCGCTCCTCCCGCCGGCGCATCGGACGCTTCACACGCGAGGGCCGCCATGAACGCGCCGACATGCCCACCAATGACCTGGATTACGGGCACGCCGGCGGGCGCCCGCGGCGGTGCTCGCCCCGATCCCGGCGCGGTACTGCCGTCCGGTCTCACCGTCCCGACGACCGTCCGAAAATGGCCGCTCCCGGACTCCGGATGGCCCGTTTCGCATGCCCGAAAGGGTGCTCGCCGCATGCCAAAGGATTGACGCCGCAGGATCGCCGCTTACAATCCCCATAGCATCCGCCGTAGCGGCGATTCAGTCCAACGAGGTTTATCCGCCGCCATGATCGCATTCACTGACCCCGCGCGCCCTCAGCGGCGGATAAACGCTATTCGTTAGCCACTTACTACTATGAGCGCAGGATTCGTTTACATCATGATTAACCCCGCAATGCGAGGGCTGGTCAAAATTGGGTTGACTGAGCGCACTCCTAAGGAGCGTGCCAAAGATTTGCGTGGCACGGGGGTGCCGGACGATTTCATCGTCATCTACGATGAGCTTGTAACGGACTGCAAGTTCGTTGAAAAGCGGCTGCATGCGCGTTTTGATGATTACCGTTATCAGCCAAATCGAGAGTTCTTTCAAATTCCGATTCGAGAGGCAGTTTGCGGGTTGATGGAGGAGTCTGTTGGTTTTCTGGTTCCTCGTATTGGGGCCAATAGCGGCGTAGAAATTCTTCCCGATCTAAAAAAGAAGTATCCGAGCTACCTTAAGCCGGACTTTCATTCGATCAAGATCACTCACAGTGATGAGATCGTGTACCTCGAATCTGTGCGTTACCGCCATTCAGGTTTAAGAGACGAAATAATCGAACGAACTGACCTCGGTTTTATTACTGACGGAACAGGAGAGATGTTCTTGGCATCGAGAAACCCTGAAGACAATGCCCGTCTATTCGTGCATCAGCTTGACGAGTATTCAATGATTAACTGCACCGATTTATTTACTCACGAGGCGTGTGTAGAAATTGCCCAAAGACACGAACGTGGCTAACCCATCATTCCACCGGACCTGCGCGAAAAGCCGCGCAGGCTGGTGAATTCAATTCGTTAGGCGTCATCATTTACGCCCCCTCATTCATCTGTCAGGAATCTACTATGGCGCTAAAACCGTGCAGGGAATGTAAATCGATGGTCAGCGATGAGGCAAAAATCTGTCCGAATTGCGGAATACAAAAGCCAGTGAAGAGAAGCGCAAAGTGGATATGGATTGCCTTGGGAGTCGTTGTTCTGTTTATTGTTTTCAGCCCAAAGAACGATAGTTCCGTCAAGAACGCAAACCCCACGGGTAGCGCTTCAACTCAAAGAGCCGAACCAACTGTCGAGCGAGCAGCAAAGCAAGTCGAGGCTGCCATGCAAGACCCAAGGAAAGTCCGCCTAATGGAATGCATGGGCGTTAACCCTTGGAAGGAGAAGCCGGCAGGCTGGACACCACCAACAGAGGGTGAGTGCAATCAGCTAAAGCAGGTGCTTGGTGCTGAGGCGGACGCAAGAGAAAAATCGTCCTCGAAAAAATAGCCATCTTCATACACCTCATTCCTTCAATACCGGAAGGAGTTCAGAAATATCGTAGTCCATAAACTTGAAACACTTACCGCCAAGGATTTCGATGAACCAATTCAGAACATTGATTTGCTCCTTGAGCGCGCTAGGCAGTACGCATAACCATGCAGTCGAGCGGACCTGCGCGAAAAGCCGCGCAGGTCGCTCACTTCCACGTTAAGCGTTTCGCCATGGACCGCTACACCGAAATCCGCAGCTTCGTCCTCGTCGCCGAAAAGGGCAGCTTCGCCGCTGCGGCGCTGGTCGAAGGGGTCACGCCGGTCGTGATGGGGCGGCGCCTCGACGGGCTGGAGAAACGCCTCGGCGTGCGCCTGATGCACCGCTCGACGCGCGGCCTCACGCTCACGGAGCTTGGCGAACAGTTCCTGGAACAGTGCCGCCACCTGATTCATGAGTTCGACGAGGCGGAGACCAGCGTCAGCGCCGGCCGCGATACCGTGCGTGGCCACCTCGTCGTTTCGGCGCCGGCTGCGTTCGGCCGCCGCCACGTCGCCGCGCACGCGCCCGCGTTCAAGGCGCGCTACCCGGAGCTCAAGCTTTCGTTCAACCTGACCGACAGCGTCGTCGATCTGGTGCGCGAGGGTTACGACATGGGAATCCGCATCGGCGAGGTCACCGATCCGAACTACGTCGCCGTGCGGCTCTTTCCGAATCGCCGCGTTGTGTGTGGCACGCCAGGGTATTTCGCGCGCTACGGGGAACCGCGCGTTTTGGACGACCTGACCCGCCACAACTGCCTCGCCTTCAACCTGCAAGGCGGGCAACAGCGCGGGTGGAGCTTCGTGCGCGACGGCAAGCTCGTTGCGGTGCGGGTCGATGGTGACCTCGACTGCAATGACGGCGAGCTGCTCTACAGCTGGGTCAAGCAGGGGCTGGGCATCGGCTGGCGATCGACGTGGGAGATCCAGGCCGAACTCAAGCGCGGCGAGCTTGTCACGGTGCTGGACGAGTTCGCCGCCCCTGCGTACGACATCCAGGCCGTCTATCCGCAGCAGCGCTACCTGCCGGCCAAGGTACGGCACTTCATCGAATACCTGAAGGGCATCTACGCCACGCCGGGCTATTGGGAGCGCGGCTATTAACCGGCGCAGTCGAACCGCCCCGCGCGCGACCGATTCTCCCTGCTACTGCTGCGCCCTGAACCGGTAACCCTTGTAGTCGAGCACCACGCCATCCTTCGCCGCGCTGGTGAGCGTGAGGCCCGGTTCGATCTCTTCGCCTTCCTGCACGAGCCGGTCGTTGATCAAGGCCCAGCTCTTTCCGGCATTCGGCGCCGCTGCGACGCCGGAAATGCTGAGGCGCGGCAGGCTGCCACGGATCGCCGGAGGCAGTTCGTGGATGCTCAGGATGCGGCCGGCGGATGTCTTGCGATTGGTCGGCGACGAAGCGTCGGCGGCGTCGTCCGCCGGGCTCGCCGCCCGGATTGGAACCGGGGCTGCGGCGACCGGTACGGCGGGCGGAGAGGCCGGTGATGCCTGTGCCGTCTTGCGCGGGCTGGGTTCGCTGCGACGGGGCTGCGCGGTTTCTGCGGCTTGTGGCGGCGCCTCGGGGGCGGACGCTTCGCGTCGCGTCCGCGCGACGGGAGCGGCGGAAGGGAGCGGCTCGGCTGCCGCAACCGGCGGGGGCGCGGGGGTGAGGGGAGTGAGGGGCGCGGGGGCCGGCTGTGCGACGGGTGCCGCTGGTGTGGCTGCTGTCAGGGACGGCAGGGTCGCCGGCAATTCCGCGGGAGAGGAGGCGGCGGCGACCGGGCCCGGTTCGGCGGGCTTGTCCGGTTTCACTTGCGCTGCGGTTGCCACGGACGGCGGCTTCGGTTGGGTGGCTGCGTCGAGCGGGCGCGGATCGTCCACGGGCGGCTTCGCGGCCGCCATGGGCGCCGGCGGCGTTGGTTCTGCGGCCTGCCACGGACGCCACCAGCCCAGCACCGCCGCTGCGAGCGTGAGCGCGAATCCGGCCGCCACGTAGGGGGGGGCGTCGTGCGGCGACTTGGTCCGGCGCGTCCGACGCCGTTTCGGGAAGGGTGTTCAGGTCCGGCACCTTGCCGCGCTGGCGGGCGTGTTCGGACTTCTGCAGTGCGTCGAGGATGTAGGACATGGCTATTGCGCCTGCTTGGTGAGGACGGGCGCACCGCTGGCGGACAAGGCCGCAAGGCGCACCACGGTCATCGGGCCGACCACTCCGTCTTCGGGCAGCCCGGTGCTGCGCTGGAAGGCACGCATGCGCTCCTCGACGCGGGCCGTGTAGGTGTTGATGGGGGCTTCGGGATCCTTTCGCCCCTCCCAGCGCCCGAGCTGGCGCACGACCCACGCCACGTCGTTGCCGCGCATGCCTGCGCTGACCGCGCGATACCAGCCGGTCGGGGCGCTCCAGAGCAGCGTGTAGTTGCCGTTCCATTGCTGGCGCAAGCGATCGAGCGGCGCGTCCTGCGTGTTGCCCGCAACCGCAATGCGCGCGCGATCCCCCTCCACCGCGATCAGTGCCGCGAGAAAGTTCGGCCCTTCGGGCTGGCGCAGTTCGATGACCGCCGGCGCATTCATCGCCAGCAGCTCGTCCAGGCTCCCCTCGCGCCGCAGGCAGGCGAGATCGCGGCGCGCGGCGAGACGGCAGGCTTCCTCGATCCCCATGACCCGCGCGTCCAGCCCCCACTGCGCGAACAGGCTGCGCACCGCCATCGCCTCGTGCAGCCAGTGTTCCTGCGATTTCGGCCAGACGATCGGTTCGTCGCGCGCCGCCACCTTGGCTGTCGGCGCCTCGATGGAGGGCGCTCCGATTTCCTTGTCGCTCGCGGCTACGTCCTTGAATGTGGGGGCTACCTCAGGCGTGGGCGCCGGGGCTGCCACGGCGGTCTGCCTCGTCGTCCCGGTGACCGGAGGCAGGCTGAAATGCCAGGCCGCGGCTGCGCCGCCCGCGAGCGCCACCCCCAGTGCGGAGGCCAGCGCCAGCCGCCGCGCCGTGGACGGCTTGCGTTCCTCGCCGAGCACCTCGGCGGCCGCCTTGTCCAGCGTGGCGCGAGCGATGCTCGTGCCGCCTTCCACGTAGGTGCCGAGCAGCGCCCGGTCGCAGATCACGTTGATGAGTCGCGGCGTGCCGCCGCTCAGGCGGTACAGGCGGTCGAGCACGCCGTCGGAAAACAGCCGCTGTTGCCCGCCGGAGACCTCGAGGCGGTGCTTCACATAGGCGCCCAGTTCCGGCCGCGTCAGCGGCTCGAGGTGGTAGCGCGCGACGATGCGCTGGGCGAGCTGGCGCATTTCCGGTTGCGCGAGCCGCGCGCGCAGCTCGGGCTGGCCGAGAAGGATGATCTGCAGCAGCTTGCGCTCGTTCGTCTCCAGGTTTGTCAGCAGGCGCAGTTGCTCCAGCACCTCGTTCGACAGGTTCTGCGCCTCGTCGACGATCAGCACCGTCTTGCGTCCGCGTGCGTTCGCGTCCAGCAGATAGCGGTTGATGTGGTCGACCAGCACCTTGATCGAGCGCTCGCCCGTCGCGATCGGAACGTGCAGTTCGTCGCACAGCGTCGCGAGCAGTTCGACCGTGTCGACTTTGGGGTTGAGGATGAACGCGATGTCGCAGCCCGCGGGCACCTGCTCCAGCAGGCAGCGGCAGATCGTCGTCTTGCCGGTGCCGACTTCGCCGGTCAGCAGCACGAAGCCGCCATCGACGCGCAGCCCGTAGAGCAGATGCGCCAGCGCCTCGCGGTGACGGTCGCTCATGAAGAGATAGCGCGGATCCGGCGCGATCGAGAAGGGCGCCGCGGAAAACCCGAAGTACTCGTTGTACATGCGTGCGTCTCGTCGCCGCCGGAGCGGCTGGCGTCGTTGCAGGAAGTCCGGAGTGCAGCGCTAGTGTCACACCAAAGCGGGGATCCGCAAAGGCCGACCGGAACCCGTAGCCGTGATCGTGATCACGGTGCGCTGCCGCATTTCCGTCCCGCCCGTCGCATGCTTCGCCGACGCGGCGCTCCACATGCGTGATGGTCGCGAGGCGGTGGAAACCTGCGACGGTTTCGTCGCGGGACGAATGGTTTCCCCGGCGGTCAAAGGAGTGATCTTCCCTCGCTGCAAGGAGACGGCCATGGACAGGATGCTGTGGGTGCCGTGGGCGGTGTGCGCCGCCCTGGCCGGATGCGCCGGGGCGGGAGGGGAACGGGTGGCGCAGGGGGCGGCACCTGCCGAAATCCTGCGTGTTCCCCTTGCCGCGACGAGGTATGGCACGGGGCGTATCGGCAACGCGACGCTTGTTTCGCTGGACGGCGAGACGACGGTCACGCTGCAGCTGAGCGGCGTACCGGGCTATACGACGCGCCCGATCCATCTCTACACGTACATCCACGAGGGCCGCTGCGATGCCATGAGCGAGCGCCCCGCCTACGACCTGACCGACCACGTGCTCGCGAGTCCGCTCGGGCGACCACGCGCCGTCGCCGCCTTTCGCGGGCCGGTGACCCTCACGAACGTCGCGCCGGTATCGCTGCAGAAACTGCGCGAAACGCCATACGCGATCAACGTCCGCTCGGCTCCGGCGGACGGGAGCCAGAGCCTCTTTTGCGGGAACATTGCCGGCTGAGTCGGCGCTCGGACGAGCAGGAAGGCCATGACGCCAACGCATCATCGGGAGTTGCTGGCAAAATTGCGGCGCATTGCGGCGGGCGATCCGGCCCGTCGCGCGCCACAACGTCGTTCAACTCACCGCGAGTCTTATGACCATTACCCGTATCCATCTTGCCGCAGCGACTGCCATCGCTTATTCGATCGTCGTGCTCGGCGGCACGCTTGTCCGTTTCGCGCTCACGGGTGACGTATTCACCCTGCGCTTCAGCTTTTCGCAACCGGCGACCTGGATCGCCGGCCTGGTCGCGATCCTCGTCGCATGGGGGCTGCTGAAACATTTCCGTTGGGCGTGGTGGCTCGGCATGGGGGCTGCCGCTTTCCAGCTCTACCGCGTCGGCAGCGGGATCTTCGACCACTTCAGTTTCTCGCGCCCGCCCGCTTCTGCGCCGCTGCTGGTCGCCGGGTTGATGCTGACTTTTCTCGTGCTGGCGTTTCCATCCCATGTGCGGACGTCGTGCAGCCGCTGACCGGTGACCGGTCGCGCACGGCATCCGCGCTCGCGGTGCGGGCGCGGAGTCCTGATCCCTGATTCCTCCATGGATGGATTCCATCATGAAGACCGTGTATGCTTTTTGGATCGATCGGCGGCCCGAATCCCTTATCCGTTGAAGAACTGGTCCAGCCGCAGGAATCCGGCCGCGTTGGCGAATGACCGTTGTTTCATGAGGGAAACATGTTCCTACTCGACAAGCTGTTCGGCAGGATCAGGGCAGCGGCGCCCGCCGCGGTCGCCGCAAGCGATTCACCCGAAGCGTCCGACCATGCGTCCGCCGCCCCGGCGCCGCTGGGTGCGGCACCGGGCACACAGATCCGGCACGACCCGGCCCTGATCTCCACACTCAAGCAGGATCACGCAGCCTTGCTGAAAATCCATTCGGCGATCGCGGCTGCCTTGGACGCTGGGCGGTTTGATGCCGTGCGGAGCCGGCTGGACGAGTTCAGATCCGCGCTCATGGATCACCTGCTCAAGGAAAACGTCCGTCTTTACGTCTATCTGGAGCACTTCCTGCGGCAGGACGAGGTCAGTCACCGGCTGATGCGCGAGTTCCGTCACGAAATGGATGACATCGGCCGCGTCGTGGTCGATTTCCTCGGCAAGTACAAGGACCTGGGCCACCGGCCCGAGCTTGCGAGGACTTTCCGGCAGGATTTCACCGCGATCGGCGAAGCGCTGGTGAACCGGATCCGGCGCGAGGAGGAGATCCTCTACCCGATGTACCTTCCGGCGGCCTGAGGCGGCTGCACTGCGCCGGGTCGATGCGGTCCGGCGAAGGTGACCGCGAGGGTAGATGGCGTTTTCCGGGGGGCGTGCAGGCGCCGTCCCGGGCGAGGCGACGCACCGAATACGCTGGCGAACGGGCCGGTGCGGGGCTATGAAGGAGTGGCGGAGCGACACGCTCGTGGTCGGTACCGGGGAGCGGGTGATGGCATTCCCCGGCCAGTCCGCTCGATTCGAATCGCCCACGCGAGGAGTGACAATGAAGCTGATCGGCATGCTCGACTCACCATATGTCCGCCGCGTCGTGGTTTCCCTGCAGCTGCTCGGGCTGCACTTCGAACACCAGTCGCTGTCGGTATTCCGGACTTTCGACCAGTTCCGCGAGATCAATCCCGTGGTCAAGGCGCCGACCTTCATCTGCGACGACGGCGAAGTGCTGATGGATTCGACTCTGATCCTGCAATACGCCGAAGCCCTCGCACGGCCGGGACGCAGCCTGATGCCGGCGTCGGTGCCGGAGCTCCAGCATGCGCTGAGGGTGGTGGGGCTGGCGCTCGCGGCCTGCGAGAAGAGCGTGCAGATCGTGTACGAACGTAACCAGCGTCCGTCCGAAAAGCGGCATGAGCCGTGGGTGGCGCGCTTGACGGGGCAGTTGCAGGCCGCTTTCGATGCCCTGGAGCAGGAAGTGAAGCGGCAGCCGCCCGCGATGACGAGCGCGACGATCGACCAGACGGGCGTGACGACGGCGGTCGCATGGCATTTCACGCAGCAGATGGTCGCGGACGTGGTCCCCGCCGCGAACTATCCGAACCTGGTGGTGCTTTCGGCGAAGGCTGAATCCTTGCCGGAGTTCCTCGCCGCACCGTTCGGAGCCGAGACCTACCGCGAACGTGGCTGACGGGCGGCGGGTCCAAACGCGATCAAAGGAGGACGTCGATGATCTACAAGGGAAGCTGCCACTGCGGCCGGACCGCGTTCGAGGTCGAAGGCGAACTCACGCAGGTTCTGGACTGCAACTGCTCGATCTGCGTGCGCAAGGGCGCATTGCTGTGGTTCGTCCCCCGCGACAGGCTGCGGCTCCTGACGCCGGATGAGAATCTCGCCACGTATACGTTCAACACGCACAAGATCAAGCATCGTTTTTGCCCGACCTGCGGCATCCATCCTTTCGGGGAGGGCACGGACCCGCAGGGCAACCGCATGGCGGCGATCAACGTGCGCTGCCTGGAAGGCGTGAAGCTCGCCTCGTTGCCGGTGAAGCACGTCGACGGACGCTCGCGCTAGGCCGGCAACACGCGACGATCCCGCCGCCTGGCTCCTCCCAGGGGCGGAGCGCATCTGCAAGTTTCCGTGTGCTGCGGCGCGTCCTCGCCACGGCTCAGAGGTCGAGCTGCAGCGCCGCCAGGCGGGCGTAGAGGCCGCCGCGGTGGCGCAGGTCCGCCGGGCTGCCGGTTTCGACGATGCGGCCGCGCTCCATCACGACGATGCGGTCCACCTTCTGCACGGTGGCCAGGCGGTGGGCGATGATCAGCGTGGTGCGGCCCGTCATCGCGGCGCTGAGGCCGCGCTGCACAAGGATTTCCGATTCGGCGTCGAGCGCGCTGGTCGCTTCGTCGAGAAGCAGCACGCGCGCGCCCTTGACGATCGCCCGCGCGATGGCGATGCGCTGGCGCTGTCCTCCCGAGAGCCGCGTCCCGCGTTCGCCGAGGAAGGTCCGGTAGCCATCGGGCATGCGCTCGATGAACTCGTCGGCGGCAGCGGCGCGGGCCGCCGCGATGACTTCGTCGTCGCTCGCGTCGGGGCGGCCGTAGCGGATGTTGTCCAGCGCGCTGGCGGAGAAGATCACCGGATCCTGCGGCACGATGGCAATGGCGCGGCGCAGGTCGTGCAGGCGCAGGTCGCGGATATCCTGGCCGTTGATGCGGATCGCGCCCTGCGACACCTCGTAGTAGCGCAGCAGGAGCTGGAAGAGGGAGGTCTTGCCGGCGCCGGAGGGGCCGACGAGGGCGACGCTTTCGCCGGGCGCGATCGCGAGGTCGACGTCGTCCACGGCGTGCACCTCCGGGCGCGCCGGGTAGGCGAATGAGACGTGCTCGAAGCGGATCGCCGCCTGCGTTGAGGCCTGCGGCGTCCGCGGCAGCGGGGTATCGACGATCGCCGAGCGGGCGTGGAGCAGTTCCAGCAGACGCTCCGCGGCGCCGGCGGCACGCATCACGTCGCCCCATACCTCCGCCAGCGTCCCCACGCCGCCCGCCACGAGTGCTGCGTAGAGGACGAAGGAGGCGAGCTGGCCGCTGGTGAGCGTGCCGGCACGCACCTGCTGCGCGCCCACCCACAGCACGAAGATGATCGTCCCCATCACCGCGGTGATGATGAGCGTCGTGAGCGCCGCGCGCACGCGGGTGCGGCGGATGGCGGTGACGAAGCTGTTCTCGCTGCGGTCGGCGAAGCGCCGCGCCTCGTAGGGCTCCTGCGTGTAGGCCTGGACGGTGGGCATGGCGTTGAGGATCTCGCCGGCCAGCGCCGACGCGTCGGCGATGCGGTCCTGCGATTCGCGCGACAGCTTCCGCACCTTGCGGCCGATGGCGAGGATGGGCAGGGCCAGCAGCGCCATCATGCCCAGGTTGAGGGAAAAGAGCCGCGGGCTGGTGACCGCCAGCATGACCATCCCGCCGATGAACTGGAACAGGCTGCGCAGGCCCATCGAGACCGAACTGCCGACCACGGTCTGGATCAGCGTCGCGTCGCCGGTCAGGCGCGACAGGACCTCCCCGGTCTGCAGGGTCTCGAAGAACGCCGGCGACTGGCCGAGCACGCGGGCGTACACGGCACTGCGCAGATCGGCCGTGACGCGCTCGCCGATCCACGACACCGTGTAATAGCGCGCCGACACCGCCAGCGCCCAGAAAGCCGCGAGGCCGAAGAGCGCCAGGAAATGGCCGTCGAGGCTCAAGCCGCCCAGCAGCCCCGCGCGCGCCGGCGCCCCCGTGCCGAAGCCGGCATCGACCATGTCGCGAAAGGCCAGCGGCACGACGAGGATCGTCGCCGAGCCCACGCACAGCAGCGCGAAAGCGAGGGCGATGCGAGCCCGGTAGGGCCGCAGGAAGGGCCACAGCCCGCGCAGGGCGGACAGGCGGGGCGGCGTGGCGGGCGGGGGCGGGGCGCTGCGGGGCATACGCCATTATGAATCGTCGGTTCGGAAAACCGAACGTCGTGAGCGGTGTTTGTTCGGTTTTCCGAACGGTGGTGCACAACGCCACGAGTGCCACCCCGGATACATCCGGGGCTTGTTGCATTGCGCGATGCAGCAAAAAAGCTGGCACGCCGCCTGCAATGGTTTGTGTCCATCGGGATCTTTTATCCCGTCATACCAAAGGAGACATGATGCTGCTGCGCAAGCCCCTGAACGCCACCCTTGCCGCCCTGATCGCCGCCGGTGCCGTCGCCCTCGCGCCCGCCGCCGCGCAGGCCAACACGCTGCAGAAGATCAAGGAGACCGGCTCGATCACGCTGGGTCACCGCGAGTCCTCGATCCCGTTCTCGTACTACGACCAGAACCAGCAGGTGGTCGGCTATTCGCAGGAGATGATGCTGAAGGTCGTCGACGCGATCAAAACCGAGCTGAAGATGCCCAACCTGAAGGTGAAGCTGATGCCGGTCACGTCGCAGAACCGCATCCCGCTGGTGCAGAACGGCACCGTCGCGATCGAGTGCGGCTCGACGACGAACAACGCCGAGCGCGCCAAGCAGGTCGCCTTCTCGAACACGATCTTCGTCGTCGGCACGCGCCTGATGACCAAGAAGGATTCGGGC
Source organism: Azoarcus sp. DN11 (assembly GCF_003628555.1). NCBI lineage: Bacteria > Pseudomonadati > Pseudomonadota > Betaproteobacteria > Rhodocyclales > Zoogloeaceae > Azoarcus > Azoarcus sp. DN11. The sequence continues at coordinate 1,439,325 of NZ_CP021731.1, forward strand.
GTGACGGATTTCGATCAGCTCGCGGGCAAGAACGTCGTGACGACCGCCGGCACCACCTCGGAGCGCCTGCTGCGCAAGATGAACGAGGACAAGAAGCTCGGCATGAACATCATCAGCGCCAAGGACCACGGCGAGTCCTTCCTGACGCTGGAAACCGGGCGTGCGGTGGCGTTCATGATGGACGACGCGCTGCTCTACGGCGAACTGGCGAAGGCCAAGCGTCCGGCCGACTGGGTCGTCACCGGCACGCCGCAGTCGTATGAAGCGTACGGCTGCATGATGGCCAGGGACGATGCCGAGTTCAAGAAGGTGGTGGATGCGGCGATCGCGAAGACGATGACTTCGGGCGAGGCCGAGGCGATCTACAGCAAGTGGTTCCTCGCGGCGATCCCGCCGAAGAGCATCAACCTGAACTTCCCGATGTCCGACGCGATGAAGAAGCTGATCAAGACGCCGAACGACCGCCCGTTCGAATAAACCGCTGCTACAACGAAAATGCCCCCGCAGGGGGCGCAAGAACACGGAGACAATCATGCAAGTGCGTAACCCCAAGGGCTGGTTCGCCAGCCGTCTGCTGGTGCTGATCGCAGCACTGGCACTGAGCAGCAGCGCGTTCGCCGATGCCAAGAGCAAAGTCGTCATCCTCGCCACCGGCGGCACGATCGCCGGTGCGGGGGCCACCGCTGCCAACAGCGCGACCTACCAGGCCGCGAAGGTGCCGGTCGACAAGCTCATCGCCGGCGTGCCGGAACTCGCCGCCGTCGCCGACGTGCGCGGCGAGCAGGTGTTCCAGATCGCCTCGGAGAGCTTCACGAACGCGGAGCTGATGACGCTGGGCAAGCGCGTTTCCGCACTCGCGAAGCAGGACGACGTGGATGGCATCGTGATCACGCACGGCACTGACACGCTCGAAGAGACGGCCTTCTTCCTGAACCTCGTCGTGCATACGAACAAGCCGATCGTGGTCGTGGGTGCGATGCGTCCGGGCACGGCGCTGTCGGCCGACGGCATGCTCAACCTGTATGACGCGGTCGCGGTCGCGGCGGCGAAGGAGTCGCAGGGGAAGGGCGTGTTGGTGACGATGAACGACGAGATCCAGAGCGGGCGCGACGTCACGAAGGCGATCAACATCCGCACCGAGGCCTTCAAGAGCCCGTGGGGTGCGCTGGGGATGGTCGTTGAAGGCAAGAGCTACTGGTTCCGTGCGCCGGTGAAGCGTCACACGACGAACTCCGAGTTCGACATCGACAAGATCGAGAAGCTCGCCCCCGTCGAGATTGCCTACGGCTACGGCAACATGAGCGACATGGCCTATCGTGCGTTCGGCAAGGACGTGAAGGCGATCATCCACGCCGGTACCGGCAACGGCTCGGTCGCGAAGCACATCGTCCCTGTGTTGCAGGAGCTGCGCGGCAAGGGCGTGCAGGTGATCCGCTCGGCCCGCGTGACCGGCGGCGGTTTCGTTCTGCGCAACGCCGAACAGCCCGACGACAAGTACGACTGGGTCGTCTCGCACGACCTCAATCCGCAGAAGGCGCGCATCCTCGCCGCGGTCGCACTGACCCGCACGCAGGACAGCAAGGAGCTGCAGCGCATCTTCTGGGAATACTGAGCACGGCCTGAAGCGAACGCCCGGGACATTCGTTCCGGGCTTCCGCCCCTGAAGTCTTCCTGTCGCCGGCGCCGCGCGCGCCGGTCGCAGGGGGCGGGTGCGTCCGCCGCAACCGCAGGGGCCTTTTCCTCCGATGTTTCTGGAGTCTTGCATGGAATACCAATGGAACTGGGGCGTGTTTATGCTCCCCAGCGCCGTCAATGACGGTACCTATCTCGACTGGATGGTCGCGGGCCTGAAGACGACGCTGTCGCTGTCGCTGTCGGCGTGGGTGATGGCGCTGCTGCTGGGCGCGGTCATCGGCGTGCTGCGCACGGTGCCGCATCGCGGGCTGGCTTTCGCCGCGACGGCGTACGTGGAGATGTTCCGCAACATCCCGCTGCTGGTGCAGCTCTTCTTCTGGTATTTCGTGCTGCCCGAGCTGCTGCCGGTGGCCGTCGGCGACGCCTTCAAGGCGCTGAATCCGGTCGTGCAGCAGTTCGTTGCGGCGATGGTGTGCCTGGGCTTCTTCACCAGCGCACGCGTTGCCGAGCAGGTGCGCTCGGGCATCAACGCGCTGCCGCGCGGGCAGAAGAACGCCGGCCTCGCGCTGGGGCTCACGCTGTCGCAGACCTACCGCCACGTGATGCTGCCGATGGCCTTCCGCCTGGTCGTGCCGCCGCTGACCTCGGAGTTCCTCAACGTGTTCAAGAACTCGGCGGTGTGCTCGACGATCGGCCTGCTAGAACTCGCCGCGCAGGGGCGCCAGCTGGTCGATTACACCGCGCAGCCCTACGAATCCTTCGTCGCGGTGACGGTCGCCTACCTGATGATCAACGTCGTCGTGATGCTGCTGATGCGCAAGACGGAAGCGCTCGTGCGCGTTCCCGGTTACCTCGGAGGCAAGTGAGATGTTCGGTTCCTACGAATTCGACTGGTCGTCGATCCCGGGCTCGCTGAATTTCCTCGGCCAGGGCCTGATGGTGTCGCTCGAGATCACGGCGTTGGCGATCGTCGCCGGCATCGTGTGGGGCACGCTGCTCGCGGTGGCGCGGCTCTCGTCGATCAAGCCGCTCGCGTGGGCCGCGGCGGGCTACGTGAACCTCTTCCGCGCGATCCCGCTGGTGATGGTGCTGCTGTGGTTCTTCCTGATCGTGCCGAAGTTCCTCGAGAGCTTCCTCGGCCTGCCGCCGGGCTCCGACGTGCGCCTCGCCTCCGCGATGATCGGCTTCGCGCTGTTCGAGTCCGCCTACTACGCCGAGATCATCCGCGCCGGCATCCAGTCCGTGCCGCGGGGCCAGCTCGCCGCCGCCCATGCGTTGGGCATGAGCTACCCGCAGGCGATGCTGCACGTCGTGCTGCCGCAGGCCTTCCGCAACATGGTGCCGCTGCTGCTGACGCAGGCGATCATCCTGTTCCAGGACACCTCGCTCGTCTATGTGTCGGCGCTCGCCGACTTCTTCGGCGCGGCCTACAAGGTCGGCGACCGCGACGGGCGGCTCGTGGAGCTGGTGCTCTTCGCCGGTGCCGTCTACTTCGTGCTGTGCTTCGCCGCCTCGCAGGCCGTGCGCTACTTCCAGCACCGCCTGCAGCGCGCCTGAGCGCCGCCGCGCACCCCACCGAATCGCCACGCATTCAAGGACAACTCATGATCACGATCGACAAGGTCAGCAAGCATTACGGCAGCTTCCAGGTCCTCACCGACTGCAGCACCCACGTCAACAAGGGCGAAGTGGTGGTCGTGTGCGGGCCTTCGGGCTCGGGAAAATCCACCCTCATCAAGTGCGTGAATGGCCTCGAGCCCTTCCAGGGCGGCGAGATCCACGTGAACGGCACCTCGGTCGGTGCGCCGAAGACGAATCTTTCTAAGCTGCGCTCGCACGTCGGCATGGTGTTCCAGCACTTCGAGCTCTTCCCGCACATGACGATCCGCGACAACCTCACGCTCGCGCAGGTCAAGGTGCTGAAGCGCGGCAAGGATGAGGCGGCGGAGAAGGGCATGTACTTCCTCGACCGCGTCGGCCTCAAGGCGCACGCGCACAAGTTCCCCGGCCAGCTCTCGGGAGGCCAGCAGCAGCGCGTCGCGATCGCCCGCGCGCTCGCGATGGACCCGATCTGCATGCTGTTCGACGAGCCGACCTCGGCGCTCGATCCCGAGATGATCAACGAGGTGCTCGATGTCATGACCGAGTTGGCGCAGGAAGGCATGACGATGATGTGCGTGACGCACGAGATGGGCTTCGCCAGGCGCGTCGCGCACCGCGTGATCTTCATGGACCATGGCAAGATCGTCGAGGACGACAGCAAGGAGGCCTTCTTCGCGAACCCGCGCTCGGAGCGCGCGCAGCAATTCCTCGCGAAGATCCTGCAGCATTGAGGTCCGCTGCGGGACGGCGAGAGGACGCGTCGGCCGGACTGAACTAGAATTCCGGGCGGCGACCTCACCGCCAGGTATCCCGACGGCGACGCCGTATTCACGCTCGACCTGCCGGCGGCCGGAGAACAATTGGCATGACTTCATCCCCTTCCTCGCAACCCAACCAGTCTCCAGCGCTGAAGGTCCTCATCGTCGAGGACGACCCGAACGTGCGCCTCGGCTGCGAGCAGGCGATGCAACTCGCCGGCATCCCGGTGCAGGCGGTCGCCTCGGCCGAAGCGGGGCAGCGCCTCGTCGGCCCGGATTTCCCCGGCGTCGTCGTCACCGACATGCGCCTGCCGGGCATGGACGGCATGCAGCTCCTGCGCGCGCTGGTCACCCAGGATGCGGCGCTGCCGGTCATCATGATCACCGGCCACGGCGACGTCACCCTCGCGGTCGAGGCGATGCGCAGCGGCGCCTATGACTTCATTCCCAAGCCTTTTTCGCCCGATCACCTCGTCGAGGTCGTGAGCCGCGCGCTGGAAAAACGCGCGCTGACGATGGAAGTGGAAAGCCTGCGCCGCCGCCTCGACCACCGCGACGCGATCGAAGCGCGCCTGATCGGCCGCTCGCCGCAGATGGAGCGGGTGCGCCGCCTGCTGCTCGAACTCGCGGACACCAGCGTCGACGTGCTCATCGTCGGCGAGACCGGCACCGGCAAGGAGGCGGTCGCGCGCTGCCTGCATGATCTTTCCAGCCGCAGCGCGGCGAACTACGTCGCGCTCAACTGCGGCGGCCTGCCGGACAACCTCATCGACAGCGAACTCTTCGGCCACGAGGCGGGCGCCTTCACCGGCGCGCAGAAGCGCCGCATCGGCAAGATCGAGCACGCCAACGGCGGCACCTTGTTCCTCGACGAGGTCGAATCGATGCCGGTGGCGGTGCAGATCAAGCTGCTGCGCGTGCTGCAGGAGCGCATGGTGGAGCGCCTCGGCTCCAACGCGTTGATCCCGGTCGCGTGCCGCGTCGTCGCCGCGACCAAGGAAGATCTGCGCGAACTCGCCGACCGCCAGAAATTCCGCGCCGATCTCTACTACCGCCTCAACGTTGCGCGCGTCGAACTGCCGCCGCTGCGTGAACGGCGCGAGGATATCCCGCTGCTGCTCGAACACTTCATGCTGTACGCCGCGCAGCAGCACCAGCGCCCCATCCCCGAAGTCGGCCGCGAGCAGATGCAGCAGCTGATGGCGCACGCCTGGCCGGGCAACGTGCGCGAACTGCGCAACGCCGCCGAATGCCTGGTGCTCGGCCTGAGCCGCGATTTCGGTACGACGCCGTCGCCGGAAGCGCGCGGCGCCTCGCTCGCCGAAGCGGTGGATAACTTCGAGCGTTCGCTGATCGCCGCCGAGTTGCGCCGCCAGAACGGCAACCTCGCGCGCAGCAGCGAGGCGCTGCAGGTTGCGAAGACCACGCTGCACGACAAGATCCGGAAGTACGGGCTCGCGGGCTAGAATCGACGGGTTTCCTTACCCCGAGGAGAACCCGATGACCATCCTGCGCGACAAGCTTTACATCGGCGGCCGCTGGGTCGCCCCCGCCGGCGCCGGCCTGATCGACGTGATCGACCCGAGCGACGCCTCGGTCTATGCCCGCATCCCCGAAGGCGCCCCCGCGGATGCGGAAGCCGCCATCGCGGCGGCGCATGCTGCGTTCGACGCGTGGTCGCGCTTGCCCGCGGCCGAGCGCGCGGACCATATCGAGCGCGTCACCTCCGGACTGGAAGCGCGCCGCGACGAACTCGCCGCCGCGATCGCGCACGAAGTCGGCATGCCGCTGAAGATGGCGGGGCGCTTCCAGGTCGCCGGGCCGGTCGGCAGCTGGAAGCACTACGCGAAGCTCGCGCGCGAGTTCCAGTGGGAAGAGCGCGTCGGCAATTCGCTCGTCGTGCGCGAGCCGATCGGCGTCGTCGGTGCGATCACCCCGTGGAACTTCCCGCTCAACCAGATCTCGCTGAAAGTCGCGCCCGCGCTCGCGGCCGGCTGCACGGTCGTGCTGAAGCCCTCCGAGGTCGCGCCGATCAACGCCTTCATCCTCGCCGACGTGATCGCCGAAGTGAGCGCCGAGGCGGGCCTGCCGGCGGGCGTGTTCAACCTCGTGACCGGCTACGGCCCGGTCGTCGGCGAGGTGCTGGCGTCTGATCCGCGCGTCGACATGGTGTCCTTCACCGGCTCGACGCGCGCCGGCCGCCGCGTCGCGGAGCTTGCCGCGGCGACGGTGAAGAAGGTCGCGCTGGAACTCGGCGGCAAGTCGGCGTCGGTGATCCTCGACGACGCCGACCTTGCCGCCGCGGTCAAGGGCACGGTGTCGAACTGCCTGCTCAACTCCGGCCAGACCTGCTCGGCGCACACGCGCATGCTGGTGCCGCGCGCGAAGCTCGCCGAGGCCGCCGACCTTGCCGCCGCCGCGGCGGCAGCGTTCAAGGTTGGGCCGGCGTTCGCCGAAGACAGCAAGCTCGGCCCGCTCGTGTCCGACGTGCAGCGCGAGCGCGTCGTCGGCTACATCCGCCGCGGCATCGCCGAAGGCGCGCAGCTCGTCGCCGGCGGCCCCGACGCCGCGCCGGCGGGCAGGGGCTTCTTCGTCGCGCCGACCGTGCTGGTCGTCGAGAATCGCAGGGCGACCGTCGCGCAGGAGGAGATCTTCGGTCCGGTGCTGGTGATCCTGCCGCACGACGGCGACGAGGACGCGATCGCGCTCGCGAACGATTCGATCTACGGTCTGGGCGGCGGCGTGTGGGCGGGCAGCGACGAGCATGCGCTGGCCGTCGCGCGGCGCATCCGCAGCGGCCAGATCGACATCAACGGCGCACCGTGGAATCCGCGCGCACCTTTCGGCGGCTATCGCCAGTCGGGTCTCGGGCGCGAGAACGGCGTCTACGGCCTGGAGGAATTCCTCGAATACAAGGCGATCCAGCTGCCGCAGAAACCCTGAGCGCCGCGTCGGCGCAAATCCCCTGCGCTCAGTAACCGCCGCGGCCCGGTGTCGGTGCGCGCCGGGCGCGGAAGTCCGGCACCAGTCCGATCGTCGTGGCCGCATCCACCGCACCGCTCGACGGCACCGCGAGCTGCCGTGCGGTCGCCTGCTCGCTGCCTTCGAGCTGCGGATGCCACACTCGCAGCGTGTACTCCCCGCCGGGCAAGCCGGTGAGCGTCGCCTTGCCGTCGGCCCCGGTCTTCGCGAAGTGGGGGCTTTCGGACACGTAGATGTAGCCGACCATCCAGTCGTGGATGTTGCACCCCAGGATGACGACGCCGGGCTTGTCGAACAGCACCGGTGTGGCCGGCGTGCCGCTGTAGAGCGGCAGTTCGAAGGTCTTGGCCGGCGAGAAAGAGTAGACGTGATGCCGGATGTTGTCGTTGTTCGGAAAACTCACGCGCGTCCCGACCTGCACCGGTAGCACGTGCGGGACGAATTCCTTGTTGCGCTGATCTTCCTCGGCAACGCCCGCGTGGCTGCCCGAGGCAGTTCCGGCAGCCGGTGTGGCGACCACGACCGCATCGGCGACGGGTTTGCCATCGCGGTCGCGCACGCTGGCGTGGATCTCCCCCGCCGTGGCAGCAGGCGTGGCGAACGCGAGGGCGAGCAGTGCCGTCAGCGCGCCGCTGGCGACCCCGCGTCGGCATCGCGCGTATAGCTTCAGGGAACATGTCCTCATCACCGGTCAAAACCCGTAGAGATAGGTCGCGCGGAACAGGCTTCCGCTGTAGTCGATGCCGCCGTCTGCGTGGCTGCTGCGGTATTCGTAACCGATGGCGAACGTCGCCTGGCGGCCGATCTCGCGGCTCACGCCGATGCTCGCCACCCCGGTTTGCGCCCGCATCGTGTATGCGAAGGTATCGCTTCCGAATACCGGATCGGCCGCGATCGCACTGGACGCAAGGAAGATCGGCAGGTTGCGCTGTGTCGTCGACACGATCTCGCCGTGATGCCAAGTGTAGCCCACCGACACGAGGTAGCGCGGGGCGCACGCGAAGTCGGCGCCGATGCCCAAGCTGCGGCTGCCCAAGTCGAACACGTTGGCGCGTATGAACGGAACCACGCGCTCGGGCACGTGATCCGATTCGCGCCGCTCGCTGCGGACGAAGGTGCGCAGCACCAGGCGGTCGGACACGCGCTTGCTCGCCTCGGCTTCCGCCGCGTACAGCCATCCGTCGCGCAGCCGGCTGTCGTATTCGAGCCGCGCTGCGGATCCGGTCAGCGCGACCTGCGGCACGTAGGGCCCGAGGCCGAACTTCCGCCGGTAAGTCAGCGCGAGGGCCGCATTGAGGTTGTCCAGCCCATCGTAATGCCGGTACTTGGTGCCGGCGACGCTGGCCTTCACGGACAGGCTGTCGTAGTCCGTGAGCTGGAAGCGCGGCCCCGCTTCTCCGGAGACGGCGAGCGCGAGATCACCCTTGATGTCCCGCGCCAGTTGCGCGCGCGTGAGGTTGTCGTCATAGACCAGTTCGACGCCCAGCTCGTCGAGCGGGTTGGCCGATGCCTGGGTGGCGCACAGGCCGAGTGCGACACAGGCGAACCAGTCTCCGAACCTCATGTGATTTCTCCCTTGCCGCAGTGTTGTGCCGCCCTGTGCGCGAGCCAGCCTTCGAGCTGTTCGGCCGGCAGCGGCTTGCAGATGTGGTAGCCCTGCAGGTAGTCGCAGCCCATGTCGTACAGCAGCTCGCGCACTTCATCGGTCTCGACGCCTTCCGCGACGACGCTCAGCCCCATGTTGTGGGCGAGGTCGATCACCGAGCGCACGATCGTCATGTCGTCGGGGTCGCGCGCCATGTCCATCACGAAGCTCTTGTCGATCTTGAGTTCGGCCACGGGCAGGCGCTTCAACTGTGCGAGCGACGAATAGCCCGTGCCGAAGTCGTCGATCGACAGGCCGAATCCCATCTCGTGCAGCCGCGTCACGGTTTCGAGCGCGCGCGCAGGGTCGTCGACGATCGCGCTTTCCGTGATCTCCAGCAGGAACCAGTGCGGCGAGGCACCGTGGCTCGCGAGCAGTTCGGCAAAGCGCTGCGGCAGTTCGGGCCCGAGCAGGTCGCGGGCGGAAAGGTTGATCGACACCGCGAGCGTCAACCCCGCCGCGTGCCAGCGGGCTCCTTGTTCGAAGGCGCGGCCGATCACCCACTGGGTGATGTCGCGGATACAGCCGGTCTGCTCCGCGAAGGGAATGAACTGGTCGGGCGGCACGAAGCCGCGCACCGGATGCTGCCAGCGCACCAGCGCTTCCACGCCCGTGACCCCGCCGCTCGCGAGGTCGAGGCGGGGCTGGTAATACAGGACGAGTTCGTTGTTCTCGATGGCCTGGCGCAGTTCGCCGGTGAGCGACAGCCGGCCGTGGTTCTCGGTTTCCGTGTCGTAGCCGGCATCGTACAGCGCGTAGCCCATCCGCTTGCGCTTGGCCGCATACATCGCCGCATCAGCCCGGCTCATCAACACGTTCGGATCGTCGCCGTGCTCCGGGAAGGTCGCGATGCCGATGCTCCCGCCAACGTCGAGCTGCCAGCCTTCCACGACCACCGGGGCCGCGAAGGTCAGGAGGATCTTGCGCGCGGCCGCCTCGGCCATCGTCGCACCGGTGGCGGGAAGCAGCACCGCGAACTCATCGCCGCCGAGGCGCGCAGGGGTATCGGACGCCCGCTCCAGGGCCATGCGCAGGCGGTCCGCGACTTCGCACAGCAGGCGATCGCCGACATGGTGGCCGAGCGTGTCGTTGACCTCCTTGAAGCGGTTCAGGTCGATGAGCAGCACGCTCACCGGCTGCGCAAGCCGGCGGGCGATGCCCAGCGCCTGCTGCAGGCGTTCGTTGAACAGCGCGCGGTTGGGCAGGCCGGTCAGCGCATCCTGCAGCGCCATCGACTTGATCTGCTGCTCGCGCGCGGCGATCGCGAGGCGCATGCGGTTGAAACTGGCCGCGAGTTCGCCGAGTTCGTCGGAGCGTGTTTCCGGGGGGCCGTGGTCATAGTCGCCGCGCTCCATGCGGCGCGCGAACTCGGCGAGCGCCGACACCGGCCGCGAGATGCTGCGGGCGATCAGCAGGCTGCCGGCGACCGTCGCACACAGGCTGAAGGCTGCGAGCACGAGCAGGATCACGCGCAGCGCGTCGAAACGGGCGACCGCGTCGCGCAGCGAGCTTTGCAGGATCGCGACGACCGCGCCGTCGTCCTCGCGGCCGAGGACCGAGCTGGCAAGCTGGAAGTCCGCGCCAAGCAGGTTCGCCGCGACGGGCGGCACGGTGGTTCCCGCGGGCGGTCCGAGCGCGCCCAGCAGGGTGCGTGTCGCGGATGTCGGCAGCGTCGTCGCCGCAACGTTCCAGCCGCGGTCGCGCGCCCACGTGGCGAAAGAAACATCGAGCCCGGTGAGCAGGCCGAGGTCGTTCGCCAACTTGTTGTCGACGCTGAACGCCACCATCACCCACGCGACTGGAACCGGCGCCAGCACCGGCACGACGACGAGCTGGAAGGGTGCATGTTCGATCAGCGCGATCGTGGACGCAGCCCCCTTGCGTTCGGCGTCCTCGATCAGGCGCTGATACGGGAACGGCGGGTGCCCGCTGGTGCCGCCTGTCGCCGTTTCGCCCAGCACCTTCCGGTCGAGCCCGATCAGCATCATCTTCGCCGCACCGATGCGGGCGCCGTGGTTGTTCAGTGCGGACACGATCGTCGCGTGGTCGCTGCTCATCAGCGCTTGGCGCAAGCCGAAATCCGAGGCCAGCACGCTCGCGGCGGTCGTCAGCTGCTGGGTGCGATCCTCCATCACCCGAGCGAAGATCCGCCGCCCGACCTCGATTTCCTTGCGCACCGACTCGCGCGCGTTCTGGGATACCGCCCAGTTCAGCGCCACCAGGGTCACCAGCTGGATCGCCACCAGCAGCAGCGTGACGAAGACGATGACCTGGTGCGCGACGAAGCGCGTCATGCTCACGCGATCGGCGAACTGGCTGCGAATGGCCTGCCGTATCGAACACAGCACGGCGCCAACGCGCTGGGCGATGCGTGACGCGGCAGGGCAGGGCAGGTGGGCGGCCATGGCTCAGTCGCACTCCCTGTTCAGGGGCGCCGGCGTGCCTCCGGGGGGAAATCTCGACGACATGTTGCGGGCTCTCGTCATGAGGCGGACGGCGTCGCCGATGAAAGCCGAAGGGTTGAATGCGGGCATCTTTGGCTCCTGCTGTGATCGTGCCGCATCGGCCTCTCCGCGCACAGGGAAGTGTCCACGGTGTAACCAATTCTTGCGGCAAGCCTACAGGGGGTCATTGATTCGTATCAATGTGGTTTGCCGCACATCTGTGCCCCGCGGGGGGCCGTGGCGTACGATATGCCGGGCGTCCCCGAAGCCTAGATCCAGCCCAGCGCGCCGGCCGTTGCACCGACGACGATCATCCAGATCGGCGCAAGCCGCGTCTTCAACGTCGCCGTCATCGTCGCGACGATCAGCGCAAGCGCTCCCAGCCGGTGTTCCGGCGCCGCGACGAAAGGCAGGCTGAGCAGCCAGCCGGTCGCGAACACCAGCCCGATCGACACGGGCGCGAGGCCTGCGGTGAAGGCGCGCACGGCCGGCGCGTCGCGGCGCTGCGCGCCCCAGCGGCTCACGCCCAGCGACAGCAGCGTGGAAGGCAGCAGAATGCCGATCAGTGCAGCGGCCGCTCCGATCACGCCGGCGACCTGGAAGCCCAGCACCGGCACGAACAGCACGTTCGGTCCCGGTGCGGCCTGCGCCAGCGCGATCGCGGTCGTGAAGTCGGCGTCGCCGAGCCAGCCGCGCTCGGCGACGAGGAAGCGGTGCATCTCCGGCGCCGTCGACATCGCGCCGCCGATCGACAGCAGCGACAGCATCAGGAAGTGCAGGAAAAGGTCGGCCAGGTCGGATAACGGCAGGCTGCTCATCGCAGTCCCCCTTCCCGGCGCGCAATACACCAGCGCGCGACGCACCAGCCCGCCGTGCCCAGACCGATCACGACCCACGCCAGCGGCACCCGGAAGACGGTCACTGCTGCCAGGGTCGTCAGCCCGAGCAGTGCGCACAACACCGGTCCGAGTGGATTCCTGCGCAGCGTGCCCAGCATCTTCAGCGCCATCGCGAGGATCAGCCCCGCCGCGACCGCGCCCATGCCGCGCAGTGCCCCGGCGACCGCGGGAAAACTCGCAAGCTGGTTGTAGCCCGCGGCCAGCACGATCACCAGCACCAGCGGCGCGAACAGCATCCCGCTGATTGCCGCGAACGCGCCGCGCCAGCCGAAGAAGCGGTCGCCCAACATCAGCGACAGATTCACGACGTTGGGGCCGGGCAGCAGCTGCGCGACCGAGTACGCATCGACGAACTCCTCGCGTGTCATCCAGCGACGGCGGTCCACCAGTTCGCGCTGCGCAACCGCGAGCACCCCGCCGAAACCCTGTAGCGCAAGGACGGTGAAGGCGATGAACAGATGCCACGGCGATTGCGGGCGGGGATGGTCTGGCGGGGTGGTTGTCACGGTCTGTCCGTTCTTGTTGTCAGTGCAGTCCGGGCATCCGGCGCCTGCGTTCGGACGCCAGAGCTTATTCGCGCGCTCCCCGGACGTAAACCGGGATATTTTTTCCCGCACCGCAGTCAACCCACTTGCCGGAGCCGTGGGGCCGAGGTCGAGTGCCGAGAATGTCCTGATCGCGCGCCCGGCCGGGAACAGGCCAAAGTGGCATGGTCCGCCTGCTGAAGCAGTTCTCCCCATCCGGCCCCGGCGCCTCGATCCTCCCGGCCGCAATGGCCGGCAGCGCCCCGACGGCCGCTTCGCGCCCGAAGGCCCCGACCCGGACGACAAGCCAGCAACTCCCCGCGAAAGCAGAAACCCGTTCGCAGGCGTCTCACTCTAAGCAGAAAGAACACCAGCAACTCGTTTCACGAGCAAGGAGCCTGAAATGCGTACTGTCCTCCTTCTGGCGCTCGCCGCGGTGCTCGCGTCCTGCGCCACCCCCGCCGAACGTGCCGCGCAGGTCGAGCGCGATGTCGAACAGATGATCACGGTCTATGGCCCCGCGTGCGAAAGGCTCGGCTACAAGGCCGAGAACGATCAGTGGCGCGACTGCATCCTGCGGCTCAACGCACAGCAGCGCTACGAGAGCTACGCGAGCTACAGCCGGTTCCCGACGTCCACCACGTGCATCGGGCATCGCGGCTTCTTCCACTGCACCACCTTCTGACACTCCGCTGAGCGAGCCCCCGCGTGCGTGATCGCGTCGAAAAGATCGTGACTCGCCCCTTGCGGGGCAGGGGGTGCCAGCATCGAGGAGCCGGCGCGTGACCTCGCCGATGACTGCCTCCGCGCCGAGCGCCGCCGAGCCCGCCCCGGCTGATCTGTTGCACCACGCGCAGGCGCGATTCCGTACGCTCGACAGCTACCGCGCCACGCTGCGCACGCTCGCCGCAGACGGATTGCGGCAAGTGATCGCCTACGCCTACCGCAAACCGGGCTGGGTACGCCTGGAGTTCATCGAACCCCACCACGGCGCCATCCTGATCTACGACCCCGCGACGCGACGCGCGCACCTTCGTCCCTTCGGCAAAGGCCATTTCCCGACCTTCGATCTCGCCCCCGACAATCCGCTGATCCGCAGCCCCGCCGGCCACCGAATCGATCGCTCCGACGTCGGCACGTTGATCGCGAAACTGGTCGAACTCCGCGCTCAAGGCACCATGACCGATCCCGTCGACGCCACCGTTTCCGAGCGTCCCGCGCGCCACGTCGAAATCACCGGCCCCCCGGGCGCCGATGCGGACGGGGTGCGTCGCTACCCGCGTCTGGTTCGAGCGGGACACCCTGTTCCCGATCAAGGCCCAGAGTTTCGATGCCATGCTCAAGCTCATCGAAACCGTCGACATGAGCGATGCCGAACTCGACCCTGTCTTTCCTGAGCGTTTCTTCACGCTCTGAAGGGAGGAAGCATGCGACCCGCGGCCAGCAATCAATACCACCTCACCACCCTCTGGCGGCTGGGAGCGCCCCTCGAAACCGTCTGGGACGTCATCACGCACCCCGAACACTGGCCGGACTGGTGGGCCGGCGCAGAATCCGTTGTTTCGCTCGATGAAGGTGACGCCGATGGCGTCGGCGCACGCCAGCGCTACACGTGGAAGGGGAGGCTGCCGTACCGCCTGCACTTCACCAGCTGCGTCACGCGCGTCGAACGTCATCGCCTCCTCGAAGCACAGGTCGCGGGCGAGGTCGAAGGCATCGGCCGCTGGTACTTCGCCTGTCAGGACGGCATCACGATCCTGCGCTACGAATGGCTCGTCCGGACCAACCCCCTGTGGATGAAGCTCCTCGCCCCGCTGGCTCGCCCCGTGTTCTGCTGGAACCACGACGCCCTCATGCGCGCGGGCGGCATAGGGCTCGCCCGCCATCTCCGCGCGCCGCTGGATTGTCACGAGCACGAGCCTTCATGAACCTGCGGCAAGAGATCACCGCCACGGTCGCCGCCGCGTTCGTCGCCGGCACGGCCGCCACCTTCGTCCAGATGCTGCTGTGGTGGATCGACGGCACCCCCGTCGTCGGCACGCTCCTGCGCGATGCCCGACTGACCGCCGCGGTCGTCATGGGGCCGCCCGCGCTGAAGCTGGATCAGGGCTGGCACTGGGACGTCCTCGCGTGGGCCACTGCCATCCACTTCACCCTGTCGATCATCTACGCGCTGATCGCCTGGCCCGTCGCCCGCAGCATGGCCGCCCCCGCCGCCATCGGCCTCGGCGCCCTCTACGGCGCAGCGATCTACGTGATCAACCTCCACGGCTTCACCCACGTCTTTCCCTGGTTCGACGTCTCCCGCGGATGGGTGACCATCCTCACCCACCTCGTGTTCGGCGCATCACTGTTTGCGAGCTGTGCCGCCCTCGCGCGTCGGCCGAATCGTCCCCACTGATTCGATTCGGCGAATGCACGCGTTTCGAGAATTACGCGGGCGGGTCGGGTTTTTATCAGAGCGAATGAATTGCGGTTTTATTTCCGGGGGCGCTTGACGGTTTTTCTGAGGTGTATATAATTCGCGCCTCTTCAGCGCTGCGGCGGATTTCGGCGGCGGCGGTGGGGGCAGGAAAGAGGTGGGCAGGGCGGCGGCGGGTTTAAAAAAGTTTGCTGCGATGCTTGACGAAGTTGAGGTAGTTTGTCAAAATCTCTTTCTCGCTGCTTCTGCAGCGGTTCTTTAAAAAATTGGACAACCGATAAGTGTGGGTGCTTGGTTGGCGCGGCTGAGAACTGCTTCGGCGGTTTTAATGTTGCAAAGATTGAGTGCTCAGATGTAAGTCAGTAATGATTTCTTTGAGTGCTTTGTTGGATTGAACTTAAGAGTTTGATCCTGGCTCAGATTGAACGCTGGCGGCATGCTTTACACATGCAAGTCGAACGGCAGCGGGGGCTTCGGCCTGCCGGCGAGTGGCGAACGGGTGAGTAATGCATCGGAACGTGCCCAGTCATGGGGGATAACTACGCGAAAGCGTAGCTAATACCGCATACGCCCTGAGGGGGAAAGCGGGGGATCGCAAGACCTCGCGTGATTGGAGCGGCCGATGTCGGATTAGCTAGTTGGTGGGGTAAAGGCCTACCAAGGCGACGATCCGTAGCGGGTCTGAGAGGATGATCCGCCACACTGGGACTGAGACACGGCCCAGACTCCTACGGGAGGCAGCAGTGGGGAATTTTGGACAATGGGGGCAACCCTGATCCAGCCATGCCGCGTGAGTGAAGAAGGCCTTCGGGTTGTAAAGCTCTTTCAGACGGAAAGAAAACGCTTCCCCTAATACGGGAGGTGGATGACGGTACTGTCAGAAGAAGCACCGGCTAACTACGTGCCAGCAGCCGCGGTAATACGTAGGGTGCGAGCGTTAATCGGAATTACTGGGCGTAAAGCGTGCGCAGGCGGTTGTGTAAGACAGGTGTGAAATCCCCGGGCTTAACCTGGGAACTGCGCTTGTGACTGCACGGCTAGAGTACGGCAGAGGGGGGTGGAATTCCACGTGTAGCAGTGAAATGCGTAGATATGTGGAGGAACACCGATGGCGAAGGCAGCCCCCTGGGCCGATACTGACGCTCATGCACGAAAGCGTGGGGAGCAAACAGGATTAGATACCCTGGTAGTCCACGCCCTAAACGATGTCGACTAGTCGTTCGGAGAGGTAACTCACTGAGTGACGCAGCTAACGCGTGAAGTCGACCGCCTGGGGAGTACGGCCGCAAGGTTAAAACTCAAAGGAATTGACGGGGACCCGCACAAGCGGTGGATGATGTGGATTAATTCGATGCAACGCGAAAAACCTTACCTACCCTTGACATGCCTGGAATCCTGCAGAGATGCGGGAGTGCCTTCGGGAGCCAGGACACAGGTGCTGCATGGCTGTCGTCAGCTCGTGTCGTGAGATGTTGGGTTAAGTCCCGCAACGAGCGCAACCCTTGTCGCTAATTGCCATCATTAAGTTGGGCACTTTAGCGAGACTGCCGGTGACAAACCGGAGGAAGGTGGGGATGACGTCAAGTCCTCATGGCCCTTATGGGTAGGGCTTCACACGTCATACAATGGTCGGTACAGAGGGCTGCCAAAGCGCGAGCTGGAGCCAATCCCTTAAAGCCGATCGTAGTCCGGATCGTAGTCTGCAACTCGACTACGTGAAGTCGGAATCGCTAGTAATCGCAGATCAGCATGCTGCGGTGAATACGTTCCCGGGTCTTGTACACACCGCCCGTCACACCATGGGAGTGGGTTTCACCAGAAGTAGGTAGCTTAACCTTCGGGAGGGCGCTTACCACGGTGAGATTCATGACTGGGGTGAAGTCGTAACAAGGTAGCCGTATCGGAAGGTGCGGCTGGATCACCTCCTTTCAAGAGACAGGCCGTGTTGGCCAAGTATCCACAACTTATCGGTTGTTCAGGCAAGAGCCTCGAGTTTGACGAGAGGGTCTGTAGCTCAGCTGGTTAGAGCACCGTCTTGATAAGGCGGGGGTCGTTGGTTCGAACCCAACCAGACCCACCACCGAGACGAGAGGGGGATTAGCTCAGCTGGGAGAGCACCTGCTTTGCAAGCAGGGGGTCGTCGGTTCGATCCCGTCATCCTCCACCACCCGTTGGGTGGGCTCGGCTAGGTGGCTCGACGAAGGGTTAAGCCGTGTGCACGGGATGTGTGCAGGGCTTAGGCCTTGGTGCCAGTGTTCTTTAACAAAGTGGAAGAAGTAAAGTGTGCGGCAGCCGGTCGAAAGGCGGGTTGCTGCATGGGTTGGTGTGATTGCATTTTTGCGTTCATCGGCGCTTTGAACCAGCGGCCGGTGGATGCGCACAAGCGTGAGTTCGTCTGTAGCGGTTGAACCCTGGCGACAGGGTCCAGCGTTATAGGATCAAGCGACTAAGTGCATGTGGTGGATGCCTTGGCGATCACAGGCGATGAAGGACGTGCAAGCCTGCGAAAAGCGGGGGGGAGCTGGCAATGGAGCTTTGATCCCCCGATGTCCGAATGGGGAAACCCACTCCTTCGGGAGTATCCCGCGCTGAATACATAGGCGTGTGGAAGCGAACGCGGCGAACTGAAACATCTAAGTAGCCGCAGGAACAGAAATCAACCGAGATTCCCCAAGTAGTGGCGAGCGAACGGGGAAGAGCCTGCACGACTAAACCATCGATTTAGCAGAACGGTCTGGAAAGTCCGACAATACAGGGTGATAGTCCCGTATGCGAAAAATGGGTGGCGGGTCTGAGCGTGCGACAAGTAGGGCGGGACACGTGTAATCCTGTCTGAAGATGGGGGGACCATCCTCCAAGGCTAAATACTCGTGATCGACCGATAGTGAACCAGTACCGTGAGGGAAAGGCGAAAAGAACCCCGGGAGGGGAGTGAAATAGATCCTGAAACCGCATGCATACAAACAGTGGGAGCCTCGCAAGGGGTGACTGCGTACCTTTTGTATAATGGGTCAGCGACTTACGTTCAGTAGCGAGCTTAACCGAATAGGGGAGGCGTAGGGAAACCGAGTCTGATAAGGGCGACATAGTTGCTGGGCGTAGACCCGAAACCGGATGATCTATCCATGGCCAGGATGAAGGTGCCGTAACAGGTACTGGAGGTCCGAACCCACTAATGTTGAAAAATTAGGGGATGAGCTGTGGATAGGGGTGAAAGGCTAAACAAATCCGGAAATAGCTGGTTCTCCCCGAAAACTATTTAGGTAGTGCGTCGTACGGACACTTGCGGGGGTAGAGCACTGTAATCGTTGGGGGGGTCACTGCGATCTACCCCGCGATAGCAAACTCCGAATACCGCAAAGTGATATACGGCAGACAGTCCTGGGGTGCTAACGTCCTGGGACAAGAGGGAAACAACCCAGACCGCCAGCTAAGGTCCCAAATACATGGCTAAGTGGGAAACGAAGTGGGAAGGCATAGACAGCTAGGAGGTTGGCTTAGAAGCAGCCACCCTTTAAAGAAAGCGTAATAGCTCACTAGTCGAGTCGTCCTGCGCGGAAGATGTAACGGGGCTCAAGCCATGAACCGAAGCTGCGGATCTCGCAAGAGATGGTAGGGGAGCGTTCCGTAAGCCTGCGAAGGTGTCTCGAGAGGGATGCTGGAGGTATCGGAAGTGCGAATGCTGACATGAGTAGCGATAAAGGGTGTGAAAAGCACCCTCGCCGAAAGCCCAAGGTTTCCTGCGCAACGTTCATCGACGCAGGGTGAGTCGGCCCCTAAGGCGAGGCAGAAATGCGTAGTCGATGGGAAACAGGTCAATATTCCTGTACCGATTTTAGATGCGATGGGGGGACGGAGAAGGTTAGGTCAGCCGGGTGTTGGACGTCCCGGTTTAAGCGTGTAGGCGTGCCCCGTAGGCAAATCCGCGGGGCTGAGCCAAGGCGTGATGACGAGGTCTCTTTGAGACCGAAGTGATTGATACCATGCTTCCAGGAAAAGCCTCTAAGCTTCAGTCTAAGATCGACCGTACCGCAAACCGACACAGGTGGGCAGGATGAAAATTCTAAGGCGCTTGAGAGAACTCAGGAGAAGGAACTCGGCAAATTGATACCGTAACTTCGGGAGAAGGTATGCCCCAGTAGCTTGTAGGAGTACATCCGAAGGGCGAAGGGGCCGCAGAGAATCGGTGGCTGCGACTGTTTATTAAAAACACAGCACTCTGCAAACACGAAAGTGGACGTATAGGGTGTGACGCCTGCCCGGTGCCGGAAGGTTAAGTGATGGGGTGCAAGCTCTTGATCGAAGCCCCGGTAAACGGCGGCCGTAACTATAACGGTCCTAAGGTAGCGAAATTCCTTGTCGGGTAAGTTCCGACCTGCACGAATGGCGTAACGATGGCCACACTGTCTCCTCCTGAGACTCAGCGAAGTTGAAATGTTTGTGAAGATGCAATCTCCCCGCGGCTAGACGGAAAGACCCCATGAACCTTTACTGTAGCTTTGCATTGGACTTTGACGGGACTTGTGTAGGATAGGTGGGAGGCTTTGAAGCGGTGACGCCAGTCGCCGTGGAGCCAACCTTGAAATACCACCCTGGTGTCGTTGAGGTTCTAACCTGGGCCCGTGAATCCGGGTCGGGGACCGTGCATGGCAGGCAGTTTGACTGGGGCGGTCTCCTCCCAAAAGGTAACGGAGGAGTACGAAGGTCGCCTAGGTACGGTCGGACATCGTACTGATAGTGCAATGGCAAAAGGCGGCTTGACTGCGAGACCAACATGTCGAGCAGGTGCGAAAGCAGGTCATAGTGATCCGGTGGTTCTGTATGGAAGGGCCATCGCTCAACGGATAAAAGGTACTCTGGGGATAACAGGCTGATTCCGCCCAAGAGTTCACATCGACGGCGGAGTTTGGCACCTCGATGTCGGCTCATCACATCCTGGGGCTGTAGCCGGTCCCAAGGGTATGGCTGTTCGCCATTTAAAGTGGTACGTGAGCTGGGTTTAAAACGTCGTGAGACAGTTTGGTCCCTATCTGCCGTGGGCGCTGGAAGTTTGAGAGGACCTGCTCCTAGTACGAGAGGACCGGAGTGGACGTACCCCTGGTGTACCGGTTGTGACGCCAGTCGCATCGCCGGGTAGCTAAGTACGGAAGAGATAACCGCTGAAAGCATCTAAGCGGGAAACTCGCCTCAAGATGAGACTTCCCCGGGGCCTCGAGCCCCCTGAAGGGTCGTTGAAGACCACAACGTTGATAGGTCGGGTGTGGAAGCGCAGTAATGCGTTAAGCTAACCGATACTAATTGCCCGTGAGGCTTGATCCTATAACCCTGGATCGCTCAACAAACTCACACACAACGCATCACACCAACAAACCAACACTTTACTTCCCCCCTTTGTTACCCCTTACAGTCTGACGACCATAGCGTCCCGGAACCACTCCTTCCCATCCCGAACAGGACAGTGAAACAGGATCGCGCCGATGATAGTGCTCTACGTGAGTGCGAAAGTAGGTCATCGTCAGACTACCCAATCAAAAAAGCCGCTCTCCTAAACCAGGATGAGCGGCTTTTTTACGTCAACCGTGGACATTCCGTTTCCATGCAGATTTGTTGTATGTTGCTGGCAACAGGCAGCGTGCTGTCTGGGGCGTCCGATCCGTGTGAAGTGTTCGTTTCGCAATTCGCTGCGTGACACCATTCAAGGGAGATAAAACATGCATCGCATCCGATCGCGCAAGGCAGCGGTGTGCGCCGCGCTTTGTGCCGGCATCATGGTTTTTGGCGTCGCCTATGCTGAAAAACCCGATCACGCTGGTGGCGGAGGTTGGCAGCGGGAGAACGGACATGGTGGAAAGGGCGGGCAGCACAAACGCGACCGTGACGAGGGCGGGGATGCGGATCGGGACAGTCGTGATCGCGGTGCGCGCCTGGGGGATGAAGGTTCGCAGCGGGTGGTGAGCCGGTTCGAGCAACGTGATCGGACGGTCATCCGCGAATACTTCACGCGCGAGGGCGGTTCGGGGAGGTGTCCTCCGGGGTTGGCGAAAAAGGGAAACGGGTGCATGCCGCCCGGGCAGGCGAGAAAGTGGGCGGTGGGGCGTGCGTTGCCGCGCGATGTCGCGTATTACGATCTGCCGCCGGCGCTCACGGTCGAACTCGGGGTGCCTCCGGCGGGGCACAAGTTCGTTCGCGTCGCAGGCGATATCCTGATGATTGCGGTCGGCACTGGCATGGTTGTCGATGCCATCCAGGACCTGGGCGGAATGTGACTGCGAAGGTGCTCTGGGCCAGCCGGTGATCGGCAGTCAGGCGTGGGGGCAAGGGTATTGACTGAAGAGATGCTCGTCGGGACAATGGTGAACGATTCGGCCATGACGATGCAATTGCGATCGTCGGAACACGGTGCGAGCTTGCTCAATTCCGTGGCGGGCCCGCCGCTGTAACCGGGGACGAATGTCGCCAGGGTGACGGAACGATTCCGGGCATCCGGCCACTGTCGTGGAGTACCACGATGGGAAGGCGCGACAGGCAGGTTGATCCGGAAGCCAGAAGACGTGCCGTAATCGACTGTTTTGTAGCTGGAACCAATGGCAAGGGTTTCGCTGTCCGCACTTGGCAGTGCGGCAGCGGAGCCCTTTTTGTTTTTGTGTTTGGACAAACAGGAGAATCGGATGCCTTCGACTGATATCAAGCAAGAGTTCGCAAAGAACGCCGCCCCCGCCGCTGCAAGCGGCGCGCTCCCGGTGCACAGGCCCGCGATCATCGCGACGCGCAAGCGTTGCGAGGCGGATGGGGTGGGTTTGTCTCACTACGTTCTGATGGATCGCAGGGAGAAGCGATGAGCGGCTCGGCTTTGATGAGCAACGCCCCCTCTGCGGGGCGTTATGCCAATCTCGGCAATGGCGCGAGCCTGATTCCGTTCGACATCGGACATGACGACTATATGGCCTTGAGCGACCCGGACAGTGCGTTCTGGGCGCTCGTTCGCAAGGACAAGCTCGCGGACACGCTGACCGATAGTGCCTTGATGTTGAACTATCAGGCAAAGGCAAAGGATTTCGCGCGCGAGTTGCATGCGCTGCGTTTCGAGCTGAAGCCCTCGGCCGTTTATGTCAATCCGACGGAGCGGTGCAACCTGAACTGCACGTATTGCTACATTCCGGAGGGAATGCGCCGCGGTGGGCAGCACATGGACGCCGACCGGTTGGTGGACGCGCTGGGGCGGCTACGGTCCTACTTTTCGACGGTGCTTCCCGACGGGCGCAAGCCGCGCGTGATTTTTCACGGTGCCGAGCCGTTGATGAATCGGGCCGCCTTGTTCGCCGCGATCGATGCGTTCAAGGATGATTACGTGTTCGGGGTGCAAACGAACGCGACGCTGCTCGATGACGAGGCGATCGGGTTTCTCGCCGATCGGCAGGTGAGCATCGGCCTGTCGCTCGACGGGCCGCTGGCCGAGACGACCGATGCGACCCGCCTGACCTTCGGCGGCAAGAGTGTGCACGACAAGGTGCTCCGGGCGATGGAGGCGCTGCGGGGGTATTCGGCGTGGAGCGTGATCGCGACGTGCACGGAGAAGAACCTCGATCAACTCGTGCCGCTGGTGGAGCTGTTCCATGCCCGCGAAGTGCCGACCTGCATGCTGAATGCAGTGCGTTGCACCTTGCCGGGAGCGCGTACGGTGCGACCGGATGATGACTCGCTGGCGCGTGCCTTCATCGCAGCGGTGGAACGAACGCATGCGCTGTATCGCGAGACGGGGCGGAAGATGGTGGTCGCGAACTTTGCGAACATTCTGCTGGCGATCCTTGCACCGACCGCACGCCGGCTGATGTGCGATATCTCGCCGTGCGGTGGGGGGCGCGCGTTCTTCGCCCTGGCGCCCGACGGGGGGCTCTTCCCGTGCAGCGAGTTCATCGGCCTGGATGCGTTCCGCGGGGGCAACCTGTTCACCGACCGCATCGAGGATGTGCTGGAGAGCGAGGCATTCCGGAAGGTGACGGGACGGAACGTCGACCGTATCGATCCCTGCAAGGGGTGCGCGATCCGGCATTTCTGCGGCTCGCCGTGCCCGGCCGAGGCGCACGAGATGAACGGCGGGATGGACCGCGTCGGGGCGTTCTGCGGCTTCTACGAGGAGCAGACGCGCTATGCTTTTCGCTTGATCGCCGACGGGAAGGCGAACGACTTCCTTTGGGATGGCTGGGATGCCGAGGTAGAGAGCAGTTTCGACTTCGTGCTGCCCTGAGCCAGTCATCAGCGGCTGTGATTGCGCGCGGGCCCGCCCGGGAGAGTTCCCGGGCGGGCCTTTTAGTTCATGCGCTGCCGAGGTGGCGGCCGCCTCCGCCGGGGCGGGCGTTGCCGGCGGAATCGTAGAGTTGTGGCTGCCTGGATGCGTCGAGAAGGATCGACATCGCGGCCTGGTTATGCTGGAGACGCTCGGTGATGAGCTTGCCGTTGAGGTCGTTGCGGGCCCGCGCGTCGCATGCGAGTGCGTGGATTTCGTCCCAGCGCCTGAGGGTGTCGGGGAGCGGTTGGCAGACTTCGCGGATCGCGGTGTCGGAGTTCGGGCGACGAAGCCGGCCGAGCAGCAGGGCGCGGTCGCTGTGGATGCGCTGCAACTGGTGGAAGCGCTCCGTTTTTTCGCGCGTGAGAACGAGCAGACCGTCGGCGTCGCCGGCGATGAGCAGGGATTCCTCGCGCTCGAGTAGCGCGAGGAATCCGCGCAGCAGCACGGCTTCGCTGTCGATCAGCTGGACGAGTCGCTGAAGTTCGGGCTGCAGGCTCACGGAGCTTATTATTTCTGCGTGTCGAGCATCTGGCGAACGCTTTCGATCAGGCCGTCGGCGATGCGGTTGGCGTCGATCTTGAAGCGCCCTTCGCTGATGGCCTGACGGATTTCATCGACACGGCGGTGGTCGACCTCGGGAGTCGAGGCAATCACCGCTTCGGCCTTGTTGAGGCTGGACGAGAGCGACGACAGTTCGACTTTCTCTTCGGTCGAGGAGCTGCTCGCAAGCGTCGTGCTCGCGGCGGGGCGTTTCTCACGGGCGCCGCTCGCCGGGGCGGCCCCTGGCGATTTGAGTGATCCTTCGATTTTCATGGCGCTACTCCCATTAAGCGGTCTCTGACCGTATCAACGACCGCCCGAGGGAAAACTTTAGGCGTTTTTTTGCCGACGTGCGAGCGCTCAGAAATCGAGCTCCACGGTGCCATCGGTGCGTGCCTTGCCCGAGACGACTTGTCCGTTATTCAAGCGGATCCGGACCGGTTCGCCGGCGGCGGCGGCGTTCAGGGCGCGGCCTTCGCTGGTGACGGTGAATCCGCTGCCGGCGCCGACGATCTTGACATTCTGGCCCTGGCGTACGGTTTGCGGGAGGCGGAGCATGTCGGCGCGCAGGGGGTTGCCGGCGGCGATCGTGTAGCGCGCGTTATGGCCGACGGCCTGGGTCATGTCCGTCAGCGTGTTGGGGGCCTCGCCGGCGAGATCGCCGGTGCGTCGTTCGAGGTCCGCGGGCGAGATGATCTGGCCCGCGCGGATGGGGCGCGCGGTGACGAGGTACTCGCCGACGACGGAAACCTGGGCGGGGACATAGACGGTCCAGTTGACGGGCGATTCGCAACGCACGCCGACGTTGATCCGGCCCCACGCACGCGTGCCGGGCGGGAGAAAGGGCGTGAGCTCGGCGCACGGCGGGAGCTGGTTCTGCGGGTCGAGACCCTCGACCGTGACGCCGATTTTCCCCGGCAGGCCGGACGTCTGCTGGCCGAGAAAGGTCATCACGACCTGCCGAACCGGTTGCAGGGGCTGCTGCGCGCTGGCGTTCCCGCCCGCGAGCGTGAGGCCCAGGGTGAGCGGCAGGAATACGGCGGCATGGCGGAAGGATGGGGACATGAGAAGAGGCGCGGGCATGGCGCGCATTGCACCATGCGGCAGGCCGCTCGGCAACCGGCAAGATTTTCCGTGGCGCTTGCCGGGTGATGCCGGAGGGATGTCGAAAGCGGCTGAATTGGCCGGTTTTTGCCGGTCTTATCGCGGCAAGCGGCTTGTCGGGGCAGGACTAACATCCCTGGCATGGAAGGTGCAATGAGGCGAATGCCGGCTGATGGCCTTTACGGCAGTTGGCGGCGGAACTTGAGGTGATGCCATGAAGACCCAACTCGACAGCGCGCTGCAGTTTCATCAGACGGCCCTGAACCTGCAGGCGCAGCGGCAGCAGATGCTGGCGTCGAACATCGCGAACGCGGATACGCCGAACTACAAGGCGCGCGACGTCGATTTTCGTGCCGCGTTGAAGGGGGCGATGGGCGAGCGCATGGGGCCGCTCGAACTGACGGGCACGTCGTCGCGCCACCTAGGCGTGGCTGCGGAGACTCCGTTCGGGGCCTTCGTCGGGTTTCGCCGGGAGTTCCAGTCGAGTGTGGATGGCAACACGGTGAACATGGACGTGGAGCGTGCTGCCTTCGCCGAGAACGCGGTGCATTACGAGGCGAGCGTGACCTTCATCAACGGCCTGCTGCGCAGCATGCAGACGGCGATCACCGGTCAGTGAGGGGAGGGCAGGCGTCCATGAGCATGTTCAATGTTTTTGCGATTGCGGGTTCGGCGCTGCATGCGCAATCCGCACGCCTGAATGCGACGGCGTCGAACCTCGCGAACGCGGATAGCGTCGCCGGGCCGGACGGGCAGCCGTATCGCGCGAAGCAGGTGGTGTTCACGGCGACGCCGGTGGCGGGGCCGGGCGGGGTCGGCGTGAAGGTGTCGGACGTCGTCGAGAGTGCGGAGCCGGGGCGGCTGCAGTATGACCCCAGCAATCCGGCGGCGAACGGGGAAGGGTATGTGACGATGTCGAACGTGAATGTGGTCGAGGAGATGACCAACATGATTTCGGCATCGCGCGCGTACCAGGCCAACGCGGAAGTGATGAATACGGCGCGCACGCTGCTGCAGCGTACGCTGCAGATCGGACAGTAAGGGTTCCTGGAGCGGATCATGGCAACGGTCAACAACACGGTTTCGGCGGCGGCAGATTCGGCACTGGCCTTACTCGCGCGGAAGGACAAGCCCGAGGCGAAAGCGGACGCGAATGGCCAGGGCCGCTTTCTCACGCTGCTGACCGCGCAGCTGAAGAATCAGGATCCGATGAATCCGCTGGACAACGCGCAGGTGACTTCGCAACTCGCGCAGATCAGCACGGTGGATGGCATCGAGCGGCTCAACACGATGCTGACGCAACTGCTCGGCGGTCAACAGTCCGCCGAGTCCCTGCAGGCGGCGTCGCTGGTCGGGCGCGGGGTGCTGATTCCGGGCAACAGCCTGAAGCTGGGCGACGCGGGGTCGATCGGCGGTTTTGCGCTCGACGTGCCTGCCGATGCGGTGACGATGCACATCAAGGACGCGCAGGGCCTGGAGGTCGCGGCGGTCAACCTGGGGTCCTTCGCCGAGGGGACGCACAACTTCCAGTGGGACGGCACGACGCTCGGCGGCAGCCGTGCGGCCAACGGCAAGTACAAGGTGAGCATCGAGGCGGTGACCGGCGGCAAGTCCGTGCAGGCGGAGGTCCTCGAGTTCGGGGCGGTATCTAGCGTGGTGCGCGGCACCAAGGGGACCGACCTCCAGATTGGCGACCTCGGCATCGTGAAGATGTCCGACGTCAGGCAGATTGTTTGAGACTGAAGGTCCAGGGAGACGATCATGGCATTCCAGCAAGGCTTGAGCGGACTGAATTCCTCGTCCAAAGCCCTCGATGTCATCAGCAACAACGTGGCGAACTCGAGTACGGTGGGCTTCAAGGCGGGGCGTGCGGAGTTCTCCGACGTCTACTCGGCGGCGATGAACGGTGCGGCGGCTGGTGTCCAGGTGGGCATCGGTTCGGCGATCGGCGCGGTGACGCAATTGTTCTCCCAGGGCAACATCACGACGACGAACAACCCGCTCGACGTGGCGATCAACGGCAACGGCTTCTTCCGCATGACGGCGCCGGATGGGTCGATTGCGTACACGCGCAACGGGCAGTTCGATGTGAATAAGGACGGTTTCATCGTCAATGCGCATGGCTTCCAGCTGACGGGTTTTGCCGCGACGAATGGCGTTATCCAGGCGGGTGGGGTGCCGCAGCGGCTGCAGCTCGATTTCTCGGACGTGCAACCGAAACCGTCGTCGCAGATGACGCTGGCGATGAACTTCGATTCGCGCGAGCCGGTTTCGCCGTCTTTCAACCCGGCGAACCCGACGCCACTCGATCGTGCGAACGTGGCGGCGGGCGGGTACAACTTCTCGACGTCCGCGACCGCCTATGACACGCTGGGCAATGCGCATACCCTGACCTTCTTCTTCCAGAAGACCGCAGCGGGCGTGTGGAACGGGTACTACCAGGTGGATGGCACGGGCAGCGCGACCGCGATCCCCGCACCGGGTTCGCCGCTGCAGTTCGACACGGCCGGCAAGATGACATCAGGCGGCCAGTTCAGCATCACCTTCCCTCAATTTGCCGGCACCGGCGCATCGGCGACGCAGGCGATCAGCTTCAATCTGGCGGATTCGTCGCAGTTCGGCAGCGCGTTCGGCGTGAATACGCTGCGCCAGGACGGTTTTGCCTCGGGGCGCCTGACGGGTATCACGATCGGGAGCGACGGCGTCGTCCTGGGGCGATACAGCAACGGCCAGAGCCGCGATCTCGGTCAGGTGGTGATGGCGAATTTCCAGAGTCCCAACGGGCTGATGTCGCTCGGCAACAACCTGTGGGCGGAATCGCCGGATTCGGGGCAGCCGATCATCGGTGCGCCGGGCAGCGCGAATCTCGGTTTGCTGAATGCGGGTTCGGTCGAGGAGGCCAATGTCGACCTGACGGCGGAGTTGGTGCAGTTGATCGTGCAGCAGCGCGCCTACCAGGCCAACGCCCAGTCGGTGCGCGCGCAGGACCAGATCCTCCAGACGCTGGTCAACCTGCGCTGATCGGTTCCGGATAAGGGGGTAAGACATGGACCGGTTGATTTATACGGCGATGACCGGGGCGAAGTCCACGCTGGACCAGCAGGCCGCCGTGTCGCACAACATGGCGAATGCGACGTCGACGGGTTTCCGCGCCGAGATGCACAAGCTGCGCGCCGTGCCGGTGCAGGGCGAGGGGCTGGCGACGCGGGCCTTCGTCGTCGATGCGAGCGTGGCGACGAATTTCGAGCCGGGTGTGATTCAGCAGACCGGGCGTCCGCTGGACGTGGCGGTCGAGGGCAAGGGTTGGCTCGCGGTGCAGCTGCCCGACGGGCGGGAAGCCTACACGCGCGACGGCAGCCTCGAACTGAGCCCGAATGGCGTGTTGCAGACGCGCCGCGGCCTGCCGGTGCTCGGCGACGGCGGTCCGATCACGTTACCGCCGGACAACGAGATCTCGATCGGCAAGGACGGCACGATTTCGGCGATGCAGGCCGGCGGAGCCGAGAACGTCGTGAACGTCGTCGGGCGGCTGAAACTGGTGAATCCGCCCGAGGCCTCGCTGGTGCGGGGCGACGACGGGCTGTTTCGCACGCCCAATGGTCAACCCGCGCCGTTGGACGAGAACGCGCGCGTCGCCGGGGGTTTCCTCGAGGGCAGCAACGTCAGCGTGGTCGACCAGATGGTGACGATGATCTCGCTGGCGCGCCAGTTCGAGATGCAGACCAAGATGCTGCAGACCGCCGAGGCCAACGACCGGGCGGCAACGCAGCTGCTCTCGGCGCGTTGAGCAGGACGGGGCGAGCCAGGAAATTAGCGGGTCTTTTCGGCGGGTGTTCCGGCGATTGAGTCGTCCGGCGCCGCCGTAAACTGGCCGCGAGACTGCAGGCAGACCGTCTGCCAGCGAAGGGAAAGGGAGTCAGGATCATGATTCGCTCATTGTGGATTGCACGGACGGGCCTCGAGGCGCAGCAGACGCAGCTGGACGTGATTTCGAACAACCTCGCGAACGTTTCCACCAACGGTTTCAAGCGCGCGCGCGCGGTGTTCGAGGATCTGCTCTATCAGACGATCCGGCAGCCGGGCGCGCAGAACACACAGCAGAACCAGATCGGCAGCGGACTGCAGATCGGCGCCGGCGTGCGCACGGTGGCGACCGAGCGCATCCACACGCAGGGCAACCTGCAGCAGACCGGCAATCCGCTCGACATGGCGATCCAGGGCAACGGTTTCTTCCAGGTGACGCTGCCCGACGGCACGCCCGCCTATACACGCGACGGCGCCTTCCAGCTCGATTCGCAGGGGCAGATCGTGACGGCGAGTGGCTTCCCGATGGAGCCGGCGATCATCATCCCGAACGATGCGCAGACGATCACGATCGGCCGGGACGGGACGGTGAGCGTGTTGCAGGCGGGGCAGACCGCGCCGACGGTGGTGGGCAACATCCAGATCGCGACTTTCGTGAATCCGGGCGGCCTCTCCAGTGCAGGCGAGAACCTGTTCCGCGAGACGGTCTCAAGCGGCACGGCGACCCCCAACACGCCGGGAAACAATGGTGCCGGCCTGATCAACCCGCAGTTCGTCGAGACCTCGAACGTCAACGTGGCCGAGGAGCTGGTGAACATGATCACGACGCAGCGCGCCTTCGAGCTCAACTCGCGCGCGGTGCAGACGTCCGACCAGATGCTGGGACGGCTGACGCAGCTGTAAGGAGCGCATCATGAACCGCCTGAGCTTGCCGGTCCTGTCGATCCTGATACTGCTGTCGGGCTGCGCGTCGATCTACACCACGCCGCCGACGGTGGTGCATCAGCCGATGTCGGTGCGGCCGGAGGCTCGCTCGCAGACGGTGCCCACGAACGGCTCGATCTACCAGGCGGCGCAGATGCGGCCGCTCTTCGAGGACCGGCGCGCACGCCTCGTCGGCGACACGCTGACGATCAACCTCGTCGAGCGCAACACTGCACAGAAGCGCGCCAACAGCAGCGCCACCCGCGATTCAGACACCACCGGCGGCATCACGGCCGCATCGAAAGTGCCGCTGGCGGGGCTGGCAGGCATGAATCTGAAGGCCGGCGTGAAGTCCGATTTCGAGGGCAAGGGCGCTTCGGCAGCGAACAACGTGTTCAACGGCACGATCACCGTGACGGTGATCGAGGTGTATGCGAACGGCAACTTGCTGGTGTCGGGTGAGAAGCAGGTGGCGATCAACCAGGGCAGCGAGTTCATCCGCTTCTCGGGCGTGATCAATCCGAACACGGTGACGGCGGCGAACACGGTGCAGTCCACGCAGGTTGCGGATGCGCGGATCGAATACAAGGGTAGCGGTTATATCGACGAGTCGAACACGATGGGATGGCTGCAGCGCTTCTTCGTTGCGGTGTCGCCGTTCTGAACGTTCGAGTCCGTCGCGGGAGTCGATGATGTGGCGCATTAGGGGGCTTCGCGCGTTCGCGTGCGCGCTGGCGTTGCTGGTTGCGGGAACGGCGTGCGCCGCGGAGCGGCTGAAGGACCTGGCAACGATTGCCGGTGTGCGCGAGAACCAGCTCGTCGGCTACGGTCTGGTGATCGGTCTTGACGGTAGCGGCGACCAGACGACGCAGACGCCTTTCACGGTGCAGAGCATCATCAACATGCTCGGCAACATGGGCGTGTCGATTCCGACGGGCACCAACCTGCAGCTCAAGAACGTCGCCGCGGTGATGGTCACCGCGAGCCTGCCGCCGTTTGCGCGGCCCGGCCAGCAGATCGACGTGACGGTGTCCTCGATGGGCAATGCGAAGAGCCTGCGTGGCGGCACTCTGGTGATGACCCCGCTGAAGGGGGCGGACGGCCAGGTGTATGGCGTGGCGCAGGGCAACTTGCTCGTGGGCGGCGCGGGAGCGGCCGGGGGCGGTGCGTCGCAGACCATCAATCATCTGTCTGCCGGGCGGATTCCCGGCGGTGCGACCGTCGAACGCGCCGTGCCGACCCCGATCGCGCAGGGCGAGTTCGTGGTGTTCGAGCTCAAGGACACCGATTTCGGCACCGCGCGGCGGGTCGTCGACGCGATCAACATGGCGACTTCCGGCGGGACGGCTCAGGCGCTGGACGGGCGCTCCGTCCAGGTGCGCGCGCCGCTCGATCCCTCTGACCGGGTTGCCTTCCTCGGCAGGCTCGAGAATCTGGAGGTCACGCCGGTGCAGCAGGCGGCGAAGGTGATCGTCAATTCGCGCACCGGTTCGGTGGTGATGAATCAGACGGTGACGCTGCAGAACGTTGCCGTCGCGCATGGCAACCTGACCGTGACGGTGGGGGTCGAGACCGCCGTGAGCCAGCCGGCACCGCTGTCGGGCGGGCGCACGGTGACGACGCAGAGCGGTGCGGTCGATATCAAGCAGGAACAGGGCACGCTGCACAACGTCCGTGCCGGGGCGAACCTCGCGGACGTGGTGAAGGCGCTGAACGCGCTCGGCGCCACGCCGATGGACCTGGTGAGCATCCTGCAGGCGATGAAGGCTGCGGGGTCGCTGCGTGCGGAGCTGGAGGTGATCTGACATGGTTGCCGTCCCCCAGATCAACGTCATGGACCCCAACGCGCTGGCCGGCATGAAGCGGCTCGCGCGCGATGGCAATTCGCCCGAGGGCCTGCGCGCCGCGGCGAAGCAGTTCGAGGCGATGTTCCTGCAGATGGTGCTGAAATCGATGCGCGATGCGACCCCGTCGAACGGCATGTTCGACAGCGACCAGACGCGGCTTTTCCAGACGATGCAGGATCAGCAGATGGCGATGAACATGGCGCAGGGGCGCGGCATCGGCCTGGCGGACGTGATCTTCCGCCAGCTGGGCGGGGAGGCGGCGACGCAGGCGGCAGGCGGCGAAGGCAGCCTCGATGTGTCGCGCATCCCGCGGCGGGCGGCAATCGTTGCCGGCAGCCGCTTGCCGGCGGCAGAGTTGGCCGCAGGTCGCGCCGCAGACCCGGCCGATGACGCCGACGAGTTGTCGCAGTTCGTGGCCCGCCTTGGTGCCGTGATCGGGGGGGGCGGGAAGGAAGACCGACACGATGCGTCCGGCCGGTGGTGCCGCCGAATCGCCGGATGCGCTGTCGTCGTCGCGCCCGGCTCCCGAAGGGGCGCGGGAGTTCGTGAACCGCGTGTGGGCACATGCCGGCGAGGCGAGCCGCAGCACGGGAATCCCGGCCCACTTCATGGTCGGGCAGGCGGCGCTGGAAACCGGGTGGGGGCGTGGAGAACTGCGCCGGGCCGACGGGGCGCCGAGCTACAACCTCTTCAACATCAAGGCCGGGCCGAACTGGAAGGGGCCGGTGGTCGAGGTGCCGGTCACCGAATATGCGAACGGCCGGCCCTACACCGAAACCGCGCGCTTCCGCGCCTATGGCTCGTATGCCGAGGCGTTCCGCGACTATGCGGGCCTGTTGCGTGGCAATCCGCGCTATGCCGAGGTGCTGGGCCAGACCGACGCCGCCGGTTTCGCCCGCAGCCTGCAGCAGGCAGGCTACGCGACCGACCCGATGTATGCGGACAAGCTCACGCGCATCATCGGCGGCGCGACGCTGCGGACGGCTCTCGCCGGATGAGGCTGTCGCCTGGCAAAAGTTTTGCTAGGTAATGCCGTAAGAGCAGCGGTAACGAGGAAGTCATCATGGCAGGACTACTGAGCATCGGTCTGACAGGCATCAACAGTTCGCAAGCGAACCTGTTGACGACCAGCCATAACATCAGCAACGCGAACACGCCGGGCTTCAACCGCCAGGAGACCCTCCTGACCACGGCGGATCCGTTCTTCTCGGGCGCCGGGTTCTTCGGCCAGGGGGCCAGGGTCGACGGCGTGCGGCGGCAGTACGATCAGTTCCTGAGCCAGCAGGTGCTCAATGCGTCGGCGCGCAAGGAAGAATTTTCCGCCTACAACACCCAGATCTCGCAGATCGACAACCTTCTTGCCGATACCAGTTCGGGGCTGTCTCCGGCGCTTGCCGATTTCTTCGCCGGCGTGCAGAACGTGGCGACGAATCCGACGAGCGTTCCTGCGCGACAGGCACTGATTTCCACCGCGGGGTCGTTGGCGGCGCGCTTCAACGGACTCGATACGCGGCTGAACGAGATCCGCGACATCAACGAAGGCCAGATCGTCAGCGCGGTGGATTCGATCAATGCCTTTGCGCGCCAGATCTCGGACATCAACGAGCGCATCGCGCTGGCGCAGGTCGGCGGGACCTCGATCCCGGCGAACGACCTGCTGGACCAGCGCGACAACCTCGTCGCGGAACTCAACAAGTTGGTGAAGGTGAGCACGACAAAAGAGTCGGACGGCTCGCTCAGCGTGTTCATCGGCAGCGGCCAGCCGCTCGTCGTCGGCAAGTCGGTATCGCAGCTGCTCGTCGCGGCCGATTCGTCGGTGCCGCCCGACCCCTTCCGCGGCGAGATCCGGCTCGCGACGCCCGGCGGCGGTTCGGTGCTGCTGCCGGATTCGCTGCTCACTGGCGGGCAGCTCGGCGGGATGCTGAAGTTCCGCAACGAGACGCTCAACTCGGCGCGCGAACAGCTGGGCGACCTCGCCATCGCCGTCTCGGGCCAGTTCAACGCGATTCACGCTGCGGGCTACGACCTTGACGGGACGACCACCGGTGTCGCCTTCTTCAAGGATCTGAGCAGTTTCGCCGGCACGGCCCTCGGGCGCCGCGAGGCCGCCGGGGCCTTCTCAGTCGCGATCACCGACCCGCGCAAGGTGGCTGCTTCGGGGGCGCCGACCGCGACGGTGGGGGCCGGCGGCAGCAACAACGAGAACGCGCTGAAGCTCGCCGCGCTGCAGACCGAAAAGGTCATGAACGGCAACACCGCGACCTTCCAGTCGGCCTATGGGCAACTGGTCAGCTTTGTCGGCAACAAGGCGCGCGAGGTGCAGATCGGCGAGCGCAGCCAGGACGCGCAGCTGCAGCAGGCGGTCGATGCGCAGCAATCCCTGTCCGGGGTGAATCTCGACGAAGAGGCGGCCAACCTGATCCGTTTCCAGCAGTCCTACCAGGCGGCGGCCCGGGTCATGTCGGTCGCCGGGACGCTGTTCGACGATATCCTGTCGATTTCACGTTGAGCGGGAGTGACATCGTGAGAATTTCCAGCAGCATGATCTTCGACGCGGGCCGCAACGCGATGATGCAGCAGAGCGGGAGCCTCCTGCACACGCAGCAGCAGCTGTCTTCCGGGCGCCGCATCCTTACCCCTTCCGACGACCCGATCGGTGCATCCCGTGCGCTCGAAGTGACGCAATCGAAAAGCGTCAACACGCAGTTCCAGACCAACCAGGGTTATGCCAAGGATGCGCTGGCCGGTCTTGAGAGCAATCTCGGCAGCATCACCGACATCCTGACCTATGTCCGCACCCGTGCGGTGGAGGCGGGCAACGGGGCGTTCAGCGCCAGCGAGCATCAGTCGATCGCGACCGATCTCGAGGCGCAGTTCAACGCGCTGCTGGGCATTGCCAACAGCAAGGATGCGGCGGGGGATTTCCAGTTTGCCGGCTACCAGTCCGCGCAGCCCGCCTTCTCGGGTGGCGCTGCGGTTCCGTCGGCCGGGCCGGCTACCGTGACGTATGCGGGCGATGGCGGCGAACGCAGCATGCAGGTCGGGTCGACCCGCGTCATGCCGGTCGCCGAGCCGGGCAGCAAAGTGTTCATGGCGGATGCGACCGGCAAGTCGCAGATGTTCGGCGCCATCTCGGATTTCATTACCGCGCTGCGCGATCCGGCATCCAACGTTTCGACGGCCGTATCCAAGGCCATCGGCGACATGGATGCAGCGCTCGAGAACGTCAACACCATCCGCGCGTCGGTCGGCTCGCGCATGACGGAACTGGATTCGCTGGGTGACCTGTCGGCAGTCCAGGACCAGCAATATGCCGGAACCCTGTCCCGGCTGCAGGATCTCGACTACAACGAGGCGATCACGCGCTTCACGCAGCAGCAGACGGTGCTGCAGGCGGCTCAGCAGTCCTACCTGCGCGTAACGGGCCTGTCGCTGTTCAACCTGCTCGGCCGCTGAGGTTTCGAAGGTGATCCGCGTGCCCGCCCGCCTCGCCCTGTGGCTGATGGTCCCTGTCGTCGCGGGATGCGCAATGCTGCAGGAAAACGGGGCGAAGGTCGCGGGGGGCGTCGGCGCGGCGATCACCGCTTCCGAGCTCGACCTGTTCAAGACGGAGTTCATCGGCGGCGCGTTGATCGCTTACGCGATCTACGATCCCCTGGCGCCGACGTGGACGATCTCCGTGACCCGGCTCGACGAGGAGCGCGTGCGCTTCGACTTGCGCATGAAGAGCCTGGTCACGGGCGGCGAGGGCGAGGCGCGTCAGGTCTTCATGCGCAATGCGCGGGAAATCGCCGAATCGAAAGGCTTTGCCGGATACGACGTGATGCGTTTCGAGGAAGGCATCGACTCGACCCGTCCGTTCGCGCAGCGGGTCGCGAGCGGCGAAGTGCGCTACCGGCGTTCGCGCACCTTCCCGGGCATCTGAAACCGCATTAAACGAAAGCGCGCAGCAGCCGGTCTATCCCGTCGAAGCCGGATTCGAAGATGCGCTGCAGCACCGGCGCAAGGCGCCCCAGGCTCAGCAGCAGCACCACGAACCCTACCGAAAGCGTCACCGGAAAACCCACCGCGAAGAGGTTGAGCTGCGGTGCCGCCCGCGTCAGCACGCCGAGGGCGGTGTTGGTGATGAGCAACGCCGCGACCATCGGCAGCGCCAGCAGCAGGCCCGACGCGAACATCACGGCGGCGTACGAGGCGATCACCATCCACCCCGCGCCCTTGGGCAGCTTGCCGACCGGAAGCCATTCGAAGCTCGCGACGACGACGTTCACGAGCATCAGGTGGCCGTTCATCGCCACGAACACGAGCAGCGTGAGCAGGCCCATGAATTCGGCGATCACCGATGACTGGCCGCCGGTCTGCGGACTGAAGAACACCGCGAAGGACAGGCCCATCTGCAGGCCGATCAGTTCGCCGGCGACGTCGACCGCGGCAAACATCAGCCGCATCATGAAGCCCATCGCGATGCCGATGAAGGCCTGCTGGGCGAGGACCGCCAGCGCCAGCATCGAGTCGGCCGGCACCGCGGGCATCGGCGGCAGGGCCGGCAGCACCGCCATCGCCATCGCCAGGCCGATGGCCAGGCGCACGCGCACGGGCACCATGCGGTTGCTGAACAGGGGCGCCGCCGTGATGAGGCCCAGCAGGCGCGCCAGCGGGAACATCAGCGCGGCGAGCCAGGCATCGAGCTGGGCGGAGGTGACGCTCAGCATCGCCGCCGCTATCCGATCATCGTCGGAATCGATTCGAACAACCGGCGCGTGAAATCGGTGATGAGCGTGATCATCCAGTGTCCGGCGATCACCATCGTGACGAACACCGCGACGAGCTTCGGCACGAAGGTGAGCGTCATCTCGTTGATCTGCGTGGCGGCCTGGAAGACGCTGACGATCAGGCCGGTGACGAGTGCGGCGAGGAACATCGGCGCAGCCAGCATCAGGGTGATCTCGACGGCCTGGCGGCCGATATCGACGATGGTGCCCGGGGTCATGGCGAATTCTCCTGTCTTACACCGCGAAGCTGCCGACCAGCGATCCGACGAGCAGGGTCCAGCCGTCGACCAGCACGAACAGCATGATCTTGAAGGGCAGCGAAACGATCACCGGCGACATCATCATCATGCCCATCGACATCAGCACCGACGCAACCACCATGTCGATGATGAGGAAGGGGATGAAGACGAGGAAGCCGATCTGGAAGGCGGTCTTGAGTTCGGACGTGACGAAGGCCGGCACGACGACACGCATCGGCAGGTCCTCGGCCTTTTCGACGGGCGGCGTCTTCGACAGCTTCGTGAACAGCGCGACGTCGGGCTCGCGCACCTGCTTGAGCATGAAGGCCTTCACGGGCACGGAGGCGCGTTCGAGG
This sequence comes from Azoarcus sp. DN11, assembly GCF_003628555.1. Lineage (NCBI taxonomy): Bacteria > Pseudomonadati > Pseudomonadota > Betaproteobacteria > Rhodocyclales > Zoogloeaceae > Azoarcus > Azoarcus sp. DN11. Next base: position 1,476,109 of record NZ_CP021731.1, read on the forward strand.
GCCTGGTCGAACTGGATCTCGTTGCGCGACATCGGCAGGTAGGCGTCCGTATACACCTTCTCCGCGATCGGCGACATGATGAAGAAGGTCAGGAACAGCGCCAGGCCGAGCAGCACCTGGTTGGGCGGCGAAGTCTGCGTACCCAGTGCGGTGCGCAGCAGCGAAAACACGATGATGATGCGCGTGAAGCTCGTCATCATCAGCACGACCGCGGGCAGGAAACTCAGCGAGGTGAGCAGCAGCAGCGTCTGCACGCTCAGGCTGTAGGTGGTGCCGCCGCCGGGGGCGGGTGTGCCGGTGATGGCGGGCAGGCCCTGGGCGCTCGCTGCGAGCGGCAGGAGCAGCAGGCCGAACGGCGCGAGTGCGCGGATCAGCGCGCAGGAGGTGAGGGCGCGCATCGGCGCGCAGGGGGCGTCATTTCGCATCGTTGCGACGCTCCATCGAACGCTTGAGCCAGCCCTGGAAGTCGCCGAATGGGCCGGAGACGGAAGGGGCGTCGGGCGGTGTGGTGCCCTGCAACGCTTCCGCGGGCAGGGTGTGCAGCGTGCGCACGTTGCTTGGCGTCACGCCCAGCACCAGCACCGCGCCGCCCACTTCGACGAGGACGACGCGCTCGCGCGGGCCCACGGGGACTGCGCCGAGCACTTTCAGCCCGGCGGCGGCTCCGTGCGGCGCCGACAGTTTCTTGATGAGCCAGAGGCTGCCCAGCAGCAATCCGAGGACGACGGCGAGCCCCAGCAGCATCTGCGCGAGGCCGTCGGTGATGCCCGGGGCTGCGGGAGCGGCTGTCTCCGCAGCCAGGGCCGGCGTGGCCACGCCGGCGAGTGCCAACGGCACGAGGGCGGCGAGACCGGTAAATTTCTGGAAATGCGTCACGGCGAATCTGCGCTTCTTCGGATGGAGGAAGCATACCCGCGGGCCTGTCTTGCCGACCGGGCAATAAGACGGGCAAAAGGGGGGCAATTCGGTGGTTTGCCGCGGGGGATGCAGTGCCGCGCAGCAGGCGGCCGGTACGACCGCCTGCTGCGCTCAGCCGCGGATCTTTCGCATGCGCTCGGCGGGCGTGATGATGTCGGTCAGGCGGATGCCGAACTTGTCATTGACGACCACCACTTCGCCCTGCGCGATCAGCGTGCCATTGACGAGCACGTCCATCGGTTCGCCCGCGAGGCCGTCGAGCTCGACGACCGAGCCGTGGGCGAGCTGCAGCAGGTTGCGGATCGAGATCTTGGTGCGGCCCAGTTCGACGGTGAGCTGGACCGGGATGTCCAGGATCATGTCGAAGTCGTTGAGCCCGCCCGTGCGCGGCGAGGCGGCGCCGAAGTCCGGGAACAGGTGGCTGGCGGGCTTCGCCTGATAGGGCGATTCCGCCGCGGCGGCGAGGTCTGCCGCGACGCGACGCGCTTCGGCGTCCGGGCCGCCTTCGGCCGCGGCCTGTTCCATCATGGCGGCAGCCCAGTCGTCTTCGGTGATCTGGTTGTCGAGATTGTTGTCGTTGTCAGCCATTCCGGCCTCCGATTGGTGAGGTATCGGCGTCGTCGTTGGCGAGGAAGCGTTCGACGCGGATCGCATAGTTCCCGCCCTGGCGCCCGTAGCTCACTTCGAGCACCGCGCTGCCGTCGACGTCGGCCTGCAGCAGTTTGGGCACGTCGATCGGGATCACGTCGCCGACGCGCATGTTGACGATGTCGCGCAGCGTCACTTCCGCGCTGCCGAGATTGCACACCAGCTCGACCTCGGCGCTCTGCAGCTGCCGCGACAGCAGCTTGATCCAGCGGTTGTCCTGGCTCAGGTGGTCGCTCTGCATCGTCGAGTAAAGCAGGTCGCGGATCGGCTCGACCATCGAGTATGGGAAGCAGATGTGCATGTCGGCCTGAGCGCCGCCGAACTCCAGCGAGAAGCTCGCGGAGATGACGATCTCCGACGGCGTGGCGATGTTCGCGAACTGCGAATTCATCTCCGAGCGCACGTACTCCATCTCGATCTTGAACACCGGCGCCCAGGCACGCGTGTATTCGGTGAAGACGACGTTGAGCATGCCCTGGATGATGCGCTGCTCCGTGGGCGTGAAGTCGCGGCCCTCGACGCGCGAGTGAAAGCGGCCGTCGCCGCCGAACATGTTGTCGACGACGAGGAAGACGAGGTTCGGGTCGAAGACGATCAGCCCGGTGCCGCGCAGGGGCTTCGCCAGGATGAGGTTGGGGTTCGTCGGCACCACCAGGTTGCGGACGAACTCGCCGTATTTCTGCACCTTCACCGGTCCGACCGAGACTTCGGCGTTCCGGTGCATGTAGTTGAACAGCCCGATGCGCAGGTATCGGGCGAAGCGCTCGTTGATGAGTTCCATCGTGGGCATGCGCCCACGGACGATGCGTTCCTGGGTGGCCAGGTTGTACGGGCGGACGCCCGACTGGTCCCCAGGTTCCTCTTCCTGCTCCTCGGGTTCCCCGGTGACGCCTTTCAGCAGCGCGTCGACCTCGTCCTGGGAGAGAAAATCGGAAGACATGACGTTCTCTTACTGGATGATGAACGAGTTGAACAGCACCGCCTGGATCGGCCCGGCCGGTGCGGTCGCCTTTCCGTTGCCCTGCTTTGCGGGCGCCCCGCCGAGCACGCTGTTCGTACGGGTGACGATTTCCGCGGCCAGGGCTTCGCGGCCTTCCATCGTAGACAGCTCCGACGGCAGTTTGCTCGACAGCAACAAATTGATCTGGTGGCGGATTTCCGGCATGAAGGCCTTGAGGTTCTCGCCCGTCTTCATATCCGCGACGCGCAGCGCCATGACAACCTGCAGGTAGCGCTCGCCCTCCGCCGGCGCAAGATTCACGACGAAGGGGTCCATCGGGACGAAGGTCGGGGGCTTGCTCAGATCGACAGCGGCTGCAGGGGCATCCTCACCCCCTTCTGCGTCGGCGTGGCCCTTCTTCAACAGCAGCAGGCCGACCGCTGCGGCGGCAAGCAGCGCGACCACGAGCACGGCAGCAATGAGCAGCATGAGGAGCTTCTTGCCCCGCTTCGGCACCAGGGCCGCGGTTTCAGCTGCTGCGGGAGGGGGGGTAGGGGCCTTGGCCATTCGGTTCTCCTGTTTCCACAACCGGATTATCCGCGATAAGTTGCGTCGCCCAATTGCGGAAAAGTGGGGAAGACCGGCCCCAATTCAAGCTGTCAGGCGAAGGTGTCGACCATGCCCAGGCCCGCGTGCGTCCAGGACGCGGGGGCGAGGGGCACGCTCCGGGTGTCGGCCGCATGTTCGCTGCCGATCGCACCGCGCTGCCGGCGGCCCGACCCGGCGCCGGCATCCTGCTGCGCACGCTGGTCGCTCTGGGTGCTCACGTTCGCCTGGCCGAGGCTGATGCCCGCCTGCTCCAGCACTTCGCGCAGGCGCGGTATGGCCTGTTCCAGCGCGTCGCGGGCGGCTGCGGAGGAGGCGACGAAGTGCGCTGTCGTGTGGTCGCCGCTGATCTGGATGGAGACCTCGAGCTTGCCGAGATGGGCCGGCGTCAGCACCAACTCGGCCTTGGATTCGTGCCGCCCGACCATCCACATCATGCGATTGCCGACATCTTCGGCCCATGCGCGCTGGCCGGCGGGCGTATGCACCGGCAACTGCGGCAGTGGGGGCTGTTCGGTGCGGGCGGCGCCCGGCGCAAAGGTGGGCGCATGGAGGCCGGCTGTCTGGGCGTCCGGCTGCAGGGCTTGGAGGCCGGGCGCCTGCGGCAACGACCGCTCGCCAGCCGCCATCTGCAGGCGCGTTCCGAAGGCGAGCGGGGCCGTGTCGGTCGCGAGCTCGACTTTTGCCTTGCCCGTCGTGCCCGCCTCGATTCCGGGTTCGACCGCGGGCTTGCCCTCGGTCGCGGTCTTGCCGGTGGTGGCTTCGGCGATCAGCTGGCTGAGCGTGAAGGCGCCGGACTTGTGCTTGGGGGCGTCGAGCGCGTCGGAGGTCAGCAATCCACCTCCCGCGCTGGCGGCAGGAGCGGGCGGCAGCGCGGCAACGCCCGGCATCAAACCGGCAAGGCTTGCCGCCTGGGCGGCGGGATTCGCCTCCTGACCCTTGGCCTGGGAGGCGTTGTCACCGTGCGTGGTGTTTTCTGCCGTGGTGGATTCCGGGGAGGGATTCTTGGCAGGGGGCTCGGTGCCGGTCGTTTCGTTGCCAGCGGCGGGCTTGGGTGATTCTTCGCCGGGCCGCGTTTCGTCCGCAGCGTTGTCCTGCGGGCGTTCCGGTGCCTGCGCAGCGCGCTCGGGCGGCTTTTCACGTTCCGGGCGGGCGGGAGCGCGCTCGGGGGGATTCATGCGGCGCTCCAGTGCGCGGGAAAAGCCGTCGTCCTGCGGTTCGTTGCCGTCGGCCCGGCTCTCATCGGTGCCGCGCTGCAGCGGCTGTGCCGGCGCCGACGGGGCGGTGAGGCGCAACATGCTGTTCAGTACCGGATTCGACATGGTGGATTCCCTTTCACGGCTGTGTCTGCCGTGGTTCAGCAAGGCGCATGCCAAGCTGATGTGCGCTCGGGATTCAGGATTCGCCGGTTTCGTCGCGGAGGAGATAGCGCTTGGCGGAATGCTCGTCGGACTGCCGTTGCTCGATCCGCGCCTCCTTGCGCGCCTCGCCGAGCTCATGGCGTTTCTGCGGGGTGTCGAAGGCTTTCACTTTGTTGCGCTGCGTGATCCAGGCATTCTGGCCGGCGATGGTCATCAGGCGCGAGCGATCGACGTCGGCCTTCTGGAGGCCGATTGCTTCGTCGATGCGGCCGATGAAGGCGCTGAAGTTGCGCCACTCGTCCGGGCTGATGCCGTTGCGCGCTGCCTCGTGGAAGCGCGATTCGTATTCGTCGCGATAGTTTTGCAGCAGTTCGAGCTTGCGGGTGCCTTCCTGCTCGCTGGCGATGAGTTCGCCGAGCCGGCGAGCAGCCTCGTCCATGCGCGTCTGGCTCAGCTCAAGCAGCGGCCTGAGGGGAAAAGGATGGCTCATGGTGCGGAAATGGTCGGTGTCGCGGCGTGACGCGCGCATGTAATTTGTTTTTACATTTTATACGACGATCGTCGTATCGATCCGTGATCTGCCTCAAGAGGATGCGAACAAATCACCCAGGCCGGCGACGGCGTGCGAATAGCTTTCCTGTTCGTCGATGCGCTGCTGCAGGAAGGCTTCGAGGCGGGGATACATCGCCACGGCGCGGTCGAGCAGGGGGTCCGACCCCGCTTGGTAAGCGCCTACCGCGATCAGGTCGCGCGAACGCTGATAGCGCGAGAACAGCTGCTTGAAGCGCCGGACGAGCTCGAAATGCTCGGGGCTGACGAGGCTGTGCATCGCGCGCGAGATCGACTGCTCGATGTCGATCGCGGGGTAGTGCCCCTGGTCGGCGAGCGAGCGCGACAGCACGAAGTGCCCGTCGAGGATCGCGCGCGCCGAGTCGGCGATCGGGTCCTGCTGGTCGTCGCCTTCGGCGAGCACGGTGTAGAAGGCCGTGATCGACCCACCGCCTTCAAGTCCGTTGCCGGCCCGTTCGACCAGCGCAGGCAGTCGTGCGAACACGCTCGGCGGATAGCCGCGCGTCACCGGCGGCTCGCCGATCGCGAGCGCGATCTCGCGCTGCGCCATCGCGTAGCGCGTGAGCGAATCCATGATCAGCAGGACCTGCTTGCCGCGGTCGCGGAAGAATTCGGCGATGGTCGTCGCGTAGGCGGCGCCCTGCAGGCGCATCAGCGGGCTGGTGTCGGCCGGGGCGGCGACGACGACCGAGCGCGCGCGCCCTTCCGGGCCGAGGTTCTGCTCGATGAACTCCTTGACCTCGCGGCCCCGCTCGCCGATCAGCCCGACCACGATCACGTCGGCTGCGGTGTAGCGCGCCATCATGCCGATGAGGACCGACTTGCCGACGCCCGAGCCGGCGAAGAGGCCGAGCCGCTGGCCGCGCCCGACCGTGAGCAGGGCGTTGATGGCACGGATGCCGACGTCAAGTGCGGTGTCGATCGGTGCGCGTGTCAGCGGGTTGAACGGGCGGCTTTGCAGCGAGCGGCTTTCTGCCGCGTCCAGGGGGCCGAGGCCGTCGAGCGGGCGGCCGGCGCCGTCGACCACGCGCCCCAGCATGTGTTCGCCGACGGGAAGGTGCTTGGCGCGGTCCGAGGTGCGGCGCCGCGGTGGAAGCTTGTGGCCGACCGCGATGCGGGGCGGAGCGGGTTCGACCGGCAGCACCGGGGCGCCGGGCGCGAGGCCGAACACGTCATCGGTCGGCATCAGGTAGAGCCTGTCGCCGTTGAAGCCGACGACTTCGGCGTCGATCGTTGCGCCGCCGCTGGCGAGGATGCGGCAATCCGCACCCAGCGGCAGCCTGAGGCCGGCGGCTTCCATCACCAGGCCGTTGATGCGGGTCAGGCGCCCCGAGACCTCAAACGGATTGACGCCCGCGAGCAGGCGGCGGTGTGCGTCGAGGTGGCTCGTCCAGGCCTCCGCCCCGGTCATCCTCATTTGGCCGCTTCCCAGTGCGCGTCACCGCGGCCGAGCCCTTCCAGAATCCGACGCCAGCGTGTTTCGACCGTTGCGTCGATCTCGCTCGCGGGGCTCTGGAGCCGGCAACCGCCGCGCGTCACCGTGTCGTCTTCGAGGATCTGGTGATGCAGGTGAGTTGGCTGGTCGGCGAGGTAGCTGCGCACCAGTGCGACGTCGTCCGGATGCACGTGGATGCGCACCTGCGCCTGGGGCAACTGGTTCAGGGCGGCGCGCACGGTTTCGGTGACCGCCTCCTCGGGATTCTCGGCGAGCGTGCGGCGGACCATCTGGCGTGCGACCTCGATCGCCAGCGCGACGACTTCCTCCGCCACGTCCTGGTCGAGCCGTCTGAACGCATCGTCGAGGCCGTCGGCCAGGCCGGCGAGGCGGGCCACCTGCTGGCGCGCGAGTTCCGCGCCTTCGGCGAAGCCCGCTTCATGGCCTTCGCGACGCGCATCGTCGAACATCGCTTCGATCTCGGCGGCGGTCGGGAGCTGGATTTCGGGTTGCGGTGCCGGAGGCGGTTCAGTCTCCGGAGTCTCGGTGGCCGGCTCGGGCGCGGCAGGAGCCGCCTCGGGAAGCGGGGCGTCTGCCTGGGGCTCCTGCGCATCACCGAAAGCGGGCGGCTCCCAGCGGCGATAGGCACCGACGGCCTGGTGGCGCGAGACGCTCATGGCCGGCTCCGGCGGAATTCAGGATTCATCGGCCGATCACACGAAGGCATCTTCGGACCCCTTGCCACCCAGCACGATCTGGCCTTCCTCGGCGAGGCGACGCACGACCTTGAGGATCTCCTTCTGCTCCGCTTCGACCTCGGACAGGCGCACCGGCCCCTTCGCTTCGAGATCCTCGCGCAGCATGTCGGCGGCGCGTTGCGACATGTTCTTGAAGATCTTCTCGCGCAGTTCGGGCGCAGCCCCCTTGAGCGCGGTGACCAGCGAGTCGGACTGCACCTCGCGCAGCAGCGTCTGTATGCCGCGGTCGTCGACGTCCAGGAGGTTCTCGAACACGAACATCTCGTCGAGGATCTTCTGCGCGAGGTCCGGATCGTACTCGCGCACGTTATCGAGCACGGCCGTTTCGGCCGCCGCGCCGACGAAGTTGAGGATCTCCGCGGCGTGGCGCACGCCGCCCATCGAGGCCTTCTTTACGGCCGACGCCCCCGCCAGCATGCGGGCCAGGGCTTCGTTGAGCTCCTTGAGGGCTGCCGGCTGCACGCCGTCGAGCGTGGCGATGCGCAGGATCACGTCGTTGCGCAGGCGGTCGGTGAACTGCTTGAGGATTTCCCCCGCCTGGTCGAACTCCAGATGCACCAGGATGGTGGCGATGATCTGCGGGTGCTCGTTCTTGATCAGGTCGGCGGCGGTCACCGCATCCATCCACTTCAGGCTCTCGATGCCCGCGGTGTCGGAGCCCTGCAGCACGCGCGCGATGATGTGACCGGCGCGTTCGTCGCCCAGCGCCTTCGTGAGCATCGCGCGGATCTGTTCCTCGTCGGCTTCAACCGGCGCTCCCTTGATGCGATGGGCGTCGAGCTCGTCGAGCACCGCCTCGACCTTCACGCGCTGCTGCGAGGGCAGGCTGGCCATCGCCATGCCGAGCTTCTGCACTTCCTTCGGCCCCAGCAGCTTGAGCACTTCCGCCGCCTCGTCGGAGCCGAGCGCGAGCAGCAGTATCGCGCTCTTCTCGAGGCCTTCATCCATCGAGCTCATTTCTTGCCTTCCTCATTCACGCCCATCCATTCCTTGATCAGGTTCGCGACGACGCGCGGGTCGGACACCGCGAGTTCCTTCGCGCGGGCGAGCTTCTCGTCGAAGCTGCTGACGGGGGCTGCATGCGACAGGCTCACCACCGCGCCTTCCTCTTCCCCCTCGTCGGGTTCGGCGCGCGGCGCCGGCGGAGCCACCGTGCGCAGCAAGGGGCGCACGACGCCGAAATACACGACGGCGAGGGCGACGAGAATCACGACGTACTTCAGCACTTCCTTGCCGAGATCCACCATCTCGGGATCCTTCCAGACCGGCAACGGTGCCTGCGATTCGGTGTGGCCGGCGGCGAACGGCGCGCTCGACACGTTCAGGCTGTCGCCGCGCGCCTGGCTGAAGCCCATCGCTTCGCGAACGAGGCTCGTGATGCGCGCCAGTTCGTCGTCCGACATGGCTGCGGCGCGCGTCTCCCCGTTGGGCAGCGTTTCGCTGCGGTGGTTCACGACCACCGCCACCGACAGGCGCTTCACCTGGCCGAGCGCCTGCTTCGTGTGCTGGATGGTGCGGTCGAGTTCGTAGTTGATCGTGGCGGCGCGATTGCCGCTGACGGGCGTTGCGGAACCGCCCGGAGCGGCGCCGGCGGCCACCGGCGGCGAGGTGATCGGCGCGGTCGCGGGAACGGGCGGCTGGTTGCTGAGGGCACCGGGAACGCCCTGTGCGGCCGGCTCCCGCATCCCCTGCTCGTTGATCTGCTGGCTGCGGATCGCCTGGTCGGGCGAGGGATTGGGCTTGAAGGTCTCGGCTGTCGCTTCGACCTGGTTGAAGTCGACATCGGCGGTGACCTGCGCCTTGAAGTTGTCCGGGCCCACGATCGGCGTGAGGATCGTTTCGATGCGGCGGATGTAGCCCGACTCGATCTCGCGCACGTAGCTGAGCTGGGTCGGGTCGAGCCCCGCGTTGCGCAGCGGGTCGGGGCGGTTCGTGAGCAGCGTGCCGTTCTGGTCGATCACGCTGACGTGGTCGCTCGTGAGCTGCGGCACGCTGGAGGCGACCAGGTGCACGATGCCGGCGACCTGGGCGGCATCCATCGCGCGGCCCGGATGCAGGTTCACCAGCACGGAGGCGGTCGGTTTCTGCTCGTCGCGCAGGAAGCCGGACTGTTTGGGGATCGCCAGATGGACGCGAGCGGAGGCGACCGACGCGATCGACTGGATCGTGCGCGCGAGTTCGCCTTCGAGCGCGCGCTGGAAGTTCACCTGCTCGTGGAACTGCGACACCCCGAGCTTCTGGTTCTCCATCAGCTCGAAGCCGACCAGCCCGCCCTTGGGCAGGCCCTGCGCGGCGAGCCGCAGGCGCACGTCGTGCACCATCGCCGACGGGATCAGGATCGCGTTGCCGGCGGGCGAAAACTTGTACGGAACGTTCTGCTGCTGCAGCGCGGCGACGATCGCACCGCCGTCGCGTTCCTCGAAGTTGGAGAAGAGCACCGCGTAATCCGGTACCCGCGACCACAGCCAGACGCCCACCAGCAGCGCGATGGCGATCGCCGCGGCCACGCCGGCGGCGAGCTTCTGGCGCTGGCTCAGCTCATTGAAGCGCTGCAGCGCCAGCTGGGCCGGCGGCAGGGTTCCCCGATCAACGGCGGTGTCGGCGGTGGCCATGGTGCAATCCTTCGGTCACGTCACTTTTACGGATGACGGCATTGTCCGTCCGCGCGTGCAAATCATGCGAGTGGAAAAGCGGCATTTTTTGCCGGCTATTTGCCGGTTACCATGAACGCATCGGGGCTTAATCTGCCAGCCGTGAAATCACGTCCTGCACGCCATGTCCGTTGAAACGCCTCCTGACGCCTCAGATGCCGCGCCCGGCGAGGGGCAGCGCCTCGACGCCGCGCAGCTCGCCGAAGCGTTCGAGATGTTCTCGCGCGCATCGGAAGAGCTGTCGACCGCGTACAACGCGCTGCAGGGGCAGGTCGCGCAGCTCACCGAACGCCTCGCGGTGCTGCTCGGTGCGCTACCCGCCGGGGTCGTGGTGCTGGATCGCGGGGGGCGTGTCGAGCAGTGCAACCGCGCCGCCGAAACCCTGCTCGGCGGCGATCTCGCGGGCCGGCCGTGGGACGAGCTGGCGACCGCGCTCAACGCCACCGAGACGCCCGGCGAATTGACGGTGGGCGCCCGCCGCATGTCGCTGTCCGACGCGACGTTGGAGTCGGGCGAAGGGCGCATCATCCTGCTGCACGACGTTACCGATGCGCACCGCATGCGCCTGCAGGCCGAGCGCAACGAACGGCTGGCGGCGATGGGCGAGATGATCGCCGGCCTCGCCCACCAGCTCCGCACGCCGCTCGCGGCCGCGCTGCTCTACACCGGCAACCTCAAGCAGCCCGAACTGGCCCCCGCCGACCGCGCGCGCGTTGCCGACCGGGCGATTGAGCGCCTGCGCTATCTCGAGCGCTTGATCCGCGACATGCTGCTCTTCGCGCGCGGCGACAGCCTCGGCCGCCAGCGCTTCGGCATCTGCGATCTCGCCGGCGAGCTCGTGCATACCCTCGAACCGCTCGCCCGGGCGCGGCAGATCGCCTTCTCGTCCTCCTGCGACTGCGGCGATGCGACCCTGCTCGGCGACCGCAAGGCACTGAGCGGGGCGATCACCAACCTGCTGGAAAACGCCATCCAGGCCACCGAGCCGGGGGGCGCGGTGGATCTTTCCGCGGTGCTCGAAGGCGGCACCGTGCTGTTCCGCATCCGCGACAACGGCCGCGGCATCGAGCTGGTGCATCAGGCGCGCCTGTTCGATCCCTTCTTCACCACGCGTGCGGACGGCACGGGCCTGGGCCTCGCGATCGCACGCGGCGTCGCCCGCGGGCACGGCGGCGACATCGCGGTCGAATCCAGTCCCGGCAAGGGCGCCTTGTTCATTCTCAGCCTGCCGCTGCCGTGTCCCGACGAGGGGGACGCCGCGCAGGCGCCGAAGGAATCTTCATGATCGAACAGATCAACATCCTCGTCGTCGAGGACGACGACGCGCTCCGCGATGCCGTGTGCTTCACGCTCGAAATGGGCGGGCATCGCGTCACCGGCGTCGACGGCGGGCCCGCCGCCCTTGCCGAGATCGGCCGGCAGGCATTCAACCTTGTCGTCACCGACCTGCGCATGCAGCCGATGGACGGCCTGCAACTCCTCGGCGAAATCCGCGCGCGCCTGCCGCAGCTCCCCGTCCTGCTGATGACCGCCTACGGCGACGTCGACAAGGCCGTCGCCGCGATGCGCGGCGGCGCCTGCGATTTCCTGATGAAGCCCTTCGAGTCCGACGTCCTGCTCGAAAGCGTGCGCCGCTACGCCTCGCAGCCGCCGGGGGCCGACGACACCGTGGCCGAGGATCCGCACACGCGCAACCTGCTTGCGCTTGCCGCGCGCGTCGCCGGCACCGACGCGACCGTCCTGCTCACCGGCGAATCGGGCACGGGCAAGGAAGTGTTCGCGCGCTACATCCACGAACATTCGCCGCGCAAGACCGGCCCCTTCGTCGCGATCAACTGCGCCGCCATTCCCGAGAACCTCCTCGAAGCGACGCTCTTCGGTTACGAGAAGGGCGCCTTCACCGGCGCGCAGACGGCCCAGCCGGGCAAGTTCGAGCAGGCGCAGGACGGCACCATCCTGCTCGACGAGATCTCCGAAATGCCGCTCTCGCTGCAGGCCAAGCTCCTGCGCGTGCTGCAGGAGCGCGAGGTCGAGCGCGTCGGCGGGAAGAAACCGGTCGAGCTCGACATCCGCGTGCTGGCGACCAGCAACCGCGACATGGCGCGCGAAGTCGCCGCCGGCCGCTTCCGCGAAGACCTGTATTACCGCCTCAACGTCTTCCCGCTCGCGATCCCGGGGCTGCGCGAACGCCCCGGCGACATCCTGCCGCTCGCGCGCCATTTCCTCGCCCGCCACGGCGAGCGCCTCAAGCGAAACGCGCGGCTCAGCCTGGAAGCCGAACAGCTGCTGGTGCACCACGCCTGGCCCGGCAACGTGCGCGAGCTGGAAAACGCGATGCAGCGCGCACTGATTCTCGCTGCCGGCGACACGATCACCGCCGAGACGGTGCACCTGTGCCTGCCGAACTGGGTTGCGACGGAACCGGCGCGAAGCGCCGAAACGGCATCGCTGTCGGCAAATTTTGCCGCATCGCCGGAAAATGCTGCCGGTTTTTCCGTGGCCCGACCCGATCCGACTGCTGTCGGCCGGCCGGCAAACATGAAGGACCTCGAACGCGAACACATCCTCTCGACGCTGCGCGAAGTCGGCGGGTCGCGCAAACGGGCCGTCGAAAAGCTTGGCATTTCGGAACGGACCTTGCGTTACAAGCTTCAGCAGTACCGTGACGAAGGGTACGACGTGTAGTGCCTGTCGGATCCTTTCGGCACGGCGATTGCTTTGCTAGACTGAGCACATCGGATACTCGGTCTCGAGGTCGAGCGTATGGACACGCGTGGAATCAATCAGATGATCGGCGAACTGCGCGCCACCGCCCAGGCGGCGGCTGCCAAGCCGGCGGCCGCCAGCACCCAGGCCGCGGGTGGCGTCGACTTTGCCGAGGTCCTGCAGGGCGCCCTCAAGGACGTGAGTGCCGCGCAGCAGGAAGCCCGCGGCATGGCGCAGGACTTTTCCGCCGGCGATCCGAACGTGAATCTGCAGGACGTGATGGTCAACCTGCAGAAGGCCAACCTCTCGTTCCAGCAGATGGTGCAGGTCCGCAACCGCCTCGTCACGGCGTATCAGGACATCCTCAACATGCCCGTTTGAGGGCGTCCGGAACCAGCACAGGATTACCGCCGCAGCGAACTCAGCAGTACGGCATAAAGCTCGCCGGGGTTCACCGGCTTGGTCAGGAAAGTATTCATCCCGGCCGACAGGCAGCGCACCTTGTCCTCGGTGAAGGCATTCGCCGTCAGGGCAATGATCGGCGTCCGGGCGTATTCCGGCAGTTCCCGGATGCGCCGGGTCGTTTCGAGACCGTCCATCACCGGCATCTGCATGTCCATCAGGATCAGGGCGTAGGGATTCCGGCGGGCAAGTTCCAGGGCCTGTGCACCGTTTTCCGCGGTATCCGTTTCCAGTCCGACGTCCTTCAGCAGCAACAGCGCAATCTTCCGATTGATCGGTTCATCTTCGGCCATCAGGATCCGCGTGCCGGCATAGTCGCGGCGCAGAACGCTTTCCGCATTTTCTTCATCGACGATCCTTGCGGCTGCGACGCCAGGCTGCCCCTTCCTGAGTCGGGCCGTGAACCAGAACATGCTGCCTTTTCCGGGGATGCTGGTGGCCCCTGCATCGCCGCCCATCAGTCCAGCCAGTTTTTTCGCGATGGCCAGGCCCAGGCCCGTGCCGCCGTATTTGCGCGTGGTCGAGTTGTCGGCCTGCTCGAAACTCGAAAACAGCCGCGGCAGGATTTCCGCATCGATGCCGATGCCGGTGTCCTCGACTTCGAAGCGGACCTGAATGGCTTGATCGGTTGCCTCGACCTGCCGGAGGCGGACCGTGACGGTTCCGGATTCCGTGAACTTGATCGCGTTCGTCGCCAGGTTCAGCATCACCTGCTGGATGCGCGTGTGGTCGCCGAGAAGATTGCCGGGCAGCGCCTGAACCTCGGTTGCCCAGCGCAAGCCCTTCTCCTCCGCCCGGTTCCGGAGAATTGACGAGACATTCGCGACCAGGCCTTCGAGGTGCACGGGAGTTTCCTCGAGGGTGAACTTGCCGGCCTCGATCTTGGAGAGATCGAGAATCGCATTGATGATCTCGATCAGATGTTCTGCCGCGGTCTCGATGGTATCGAGTCGCATCCCCTGCTCCGGGCTGACGCCCGACCGCCTGAGGACATGGACCATGCCGGTGATGGCATTCAGCGGCGTGCGGATCTCATGGCTCATGTTGGCCAGGAAGGCGCTCTTGGCCACGCTGGCGGCTTCGGCCTCTTCCTTCGCCTCGCGCATCGCCAGCTCGAGTTCCTTGCGCGCCGTGAGGTCGATATGGGTTCCCACCGCGCGTAACGGTTTGCCATGCTCGTCGCGTGACACGAGCTTGCCCCGGCTGAGAATCCACTTGTAGCGGCCGTCCTTGCAGCGTATCCGGAACTCGAGTTCGTAGCTTCCAGCCGTCTCCAGCAGGTGCCGGGCCTGCAAAGGCACCGACTCCCGATCGTCGGGATGCAGCAAGGCGACTAAATGCCGGGAGGTGCTTTCCGGCAGTTCGCCGGGCGCGTAGCCCAGCATCCTGCTGTAGGCTGGATTGAGGTAGCTGATGTCTTTGCGGATATCCCAGTCCCACAAGCCGTCATTAGTGGCGTCCAGCGCATATTCGAGGCGTTCGCGGTCGAGCGCCTGCTGGGCCAGGGCTTGGCTCAGGGCTTCGGTACGTTCCGCGACCAGGGTTTCCAGCCGACTGTGGTATTGCTCCAGTTCCAGTTCGGCTTTCCTGCGCTCGGTGACATCGATGGCGACGCCGTCCCAAACGACGACTCCATCCGGGCGCCTGTGCGGGCGCGACTGCACGTGCAGCCACAGCGGCCGGCCGTCCGACGGGGTGAAGCGCAACGTACCCGAATAGACGCTGAGAGTCCGGGCGCTTTCCGCTTCGTCTTTGAGGTAGGCTGCGAGGGACTCCGGGGCGATCATCGCAAACAGTCGCCGGGCGTCCGCCAGCAGTTCGGACGGCTTCAGGCCGCCGATCTTCTCGACGCCGGCGCTGACGTAATTGAACCGCGGCTCGCCGTCCACCACTTCGTACTGATAGACGAAACCATCCGGCAGGTTGTCGCCCATGGACCGGAGCTGCTCCTCACGGTCGCGCAAGCGGGCTTCACTCGCCCGGTATTCCCGCTCGATCCGCTGCGAATTGATGCTGATCAGGGTCAATGTCACCAGCTGAACCGTCACGATTTGCGCGATCGCGTAAAACACGCCGACGCCTTTCGCGGCCTCGAAGGCGGTCGTGACATCGGGACTGCCGAGCTGCTGTGCAATTCGCGCAAGGGACAGCAAACCATAGGCCGACAGCCACAGCGCAAGCAGAACGTCGTTGGAGCCGAAATGTGCCGGACGGCGGCGCAAGGTGACGAGAACTGTCGCGAAGCTCAGGATGGCCGCATAGACGGAATAGGTGACGATGCGTGCGCCGAGATCGTCGGGGTCGAGGCTGTAGTAGCCGAACACGGCGAGGAAGGAGAGGGCGAGCAGCCACTCCAGCCGGTATTTGATCCGGTAGCCGCGGAAGGTCAGCATGCCGCGGAGGATCAGGGCCAGCCCGCCGACCCACATGGCATTGCGGGCCAGCCGGATCGGCCAGGTCGACGGCAAGGCCCCCGGAATCAGCATTGCCGCGCCCAACGCAAGACATGAAACGCCCGCCACCCAGAGACCGAATCCCGGATAGGTCTTGCGGGTGAACAGGACCACGAACATTATTACCGCGGCTGCCGCCGAGAGCAGTGCGTTGGTGGTCAACAGCGTCGAGGTGTCCATGGGCAGAAATCTTGCGCGCTGGATGAAGCCGTAAGGTCGCCGAATTCGTAAATAAAGGTCTGGCGAGATTGGTCGGCAGAATAGCGCTGCCGGTTTGCCCCGATTCGTTCCCGGTGGTGGGCGGGGTCAGCGCTCGCCGCGCATTCTCCGCTCCCGTTCGAGCTTGAACATGTAACGCTGGACTCTCGCGGTGGCCTGGTTCGACAAGCCCATGAACTCGCAGCCGGCGCGCCGCACCTTCACTCCGTTCGCTTTCTCGACCTCGAACAGATTCCGGACTTTCAGGCGCACCGCCAGCGGATCGCCGTCCGGCAGCCGGAGCACGCAGTCGCTGAACTCGGCGCCAGCCACGAACTCCAGTTCCCGCGGCGGGACCAGGATGGCGAGCCCGCCGCCGCTGATGTCCAGGATGCGCGCCCGAACCTCGTGGCGCCTGCCGTCACCGGCCGCATGGGTGATCACGCAGACGAGCGGATCGGCCTGCAGGGTCGGCAGGCGGTAATACTCGCGCCGCTGCAGGCGCAGCACGCTCTCGGGCAGCGCCGCGCGCAGTGCCGGCCGGCCGTCGTACATGATGCGTGCCGGAGCCTGTAGCGCGAATTGCAGCTTCACGTTGTCGAGGCGGGTCGTGCAGACGAGTTGCGCCGCGTTTCCCGCCCGGGCGTTGCGCGCGTCGTCGGGGCAGGCGTCGATGATCAGCGTTCCGTCGTCGATGACGGCGACCGCCAGGGTGATGAACGATTCGTCCTGGTCGATGAAGGCCGAGAGGAGCAGGCGCTTCTCCACCACGGCAGCGAGCAACCGATGGATCTCGCGCGGGTCGTGCACGGCGTAGCGCGCGAAGGCCTCGGGGTCCAGCGGACGCTGCTGCGTCGCGGCTTCGGGTAGTGGCGGCATGGGAATCGGGGCAAGCCGGGCAGGTGCAAAGCACCGTTTATAGCACGATCGACTAGGAGTGCGGTTGCCCAGCTGGTGGTGCGCCGGCCGCGGACGAGCCCTGCTCGACGCGATAGATCCACGCCAGCAGTTCGGCCACCGCGACGTAGAGTTCGGGCGGAATGCGGGCGTCGAGATCGACCTGCATCAGGAGACCGACCAGTTCCGGCGATTCATGGACGAATACGCCGGCTTCGCGAGCGCGCTCGATGATCTCGCGCGCAATCAGTCCGCGGCCCTTCGCGACCACCCGCGGTGCGGCGTCGCCCTTGCTGTAGGCCAGCGCGACCGCTTCGCCGCGCGGATTCGCGTCCCGGTCAGCTTCCGCCATCACGGCGCTCCGCGACGAAACCGGTGAGCGGGACGTTGGCGGCCTCGAGCGCGCTGTCGAGCCGCCCCCGGGCGCGGTCGAGCGCCGCAACCGTGGTGGCGTCGTCGGCGAGCAGGCGCAATGCCACGCCCGCCGGCGTCAGGACCAGGCGCGCCTCGACTCCGCCGAGCCGCGGCAGGGCGAGGCGCAGCGTGGTCTTCCATTCGGCTGCCGGCTCGTCCCCGCCCGCGCCGTCATCACGCCGCGGGTCCTCGATTTCCCATTCCATCGACTGTCCCGGCCAGACCTGGCCTTGCCAGACGTAGTTCTGCGTCGCCATCGCATCGAGTTGCTGATAGACGACGGGTGCCAGCCGGTCCGGAATCGCGGTCGTGCGTGTTCCGGCGGACGCCGAGGGATTCGAGCCTGCCGCCGTTCCCGTATCCTGCACGGCGGATGTCGCATCCGGCGGCGGCGTGCCGGTCGCGAATTCGCCCGTTGCCCGTACCGGGGGCGCATGGCGGGCGATCGTTGCCGCGTCGGCCGGGTTGGCCGAAGGCGTGCCAGGCGGGCGAGCCAGTTCGCCTTGCGGCTCCTGCAGCAGGGACGCGGTATCGAGTTTTCCGGAGATCCACTGCAACTGGTGCGATTCGTAGAACAGGCCGCTCTGGGACAGGGCCTGTCGTAGCGCCGGGGCGAGCGTCGCGGCGGCATCGTTTGCCGGCGGTACGGCGACGACGGGTTTGCCGCCGGCGAGCGTGGCAGCCTGGGGCGCTGGTTGGCCGGTAAGCAGAAAGCCGATCAGCCGCCCGGTTGCGCTGAGTGCGGGGCGCGCGCCTTCGTTGCCGGCAAGCAGCGGTTCCGCGAGCTGCGCGAACACCGCTTTCGGCGTGCTTTCGGTGACGACCAGTTCGAGCGTATCGCCCGATTTCGCCGACTGACCGAGGGCAAGCGTGTAATCGCGACCCGCGACAATCGCCCTGAAGGTGCCATCGGGCAACTGACGGTCGATCGTCGCGACGAAGCGCTCGCCGGGCATAAGCTCCGGCAGGCGCGCCTGAAGTTCGCGGCCGCGCGTCAGGCCCGTAAGTGGCGGCTCGCTGTCGAAGAGGCTCGCCTCCGTGAGCAGACGCAGGCGGGCGGCGAGATCGGAGGGGATCATCGTGAGCGCTCCTGTGTCTTGAGACCGTCCGGAGGCCGGTCAGATCCTCAGGGGCCGAATGCGCCGTAAGCGGCGCGCACGGCGCGGTCGCGGGCCGTGCCGGACAGCAGTTTGCGCACGCTGGCGAGCCACGGCTCGACGTGGCTGCGGATTTCGGCGTCGTTCCCGAGCATCGTGGCGATGAGCTCCGCCTTGTGCGCCGCCGCGTCGGCGCCAAGGGGTTCCTGTGCCGCGTCTGCGGTGTGAACGATCTCGTCGCGCAACGCTGCCATCTCGCGTTCCAGCGTGACGAGGCGGTCCCAGTCGTTCGCCCGCGCCGCTTCGACCATCGCCGCCGACACCGTGCTCATCGCTTCATACAGGGCGAGCGACGACATGGCGTCCCCCTCAGGCCGCGACGTTTGCTGCCGTGGTGCCCGGGGCAATCCCGGCCCAGGCTTCACGCAGGGTTTCGAGGAGTCCGTGCACTTCGTCGAGGGCAGGGCGGCTGTTGTGCAGGTTGGCGTAGAGCAGCCGTTCGCTCATATAGTCGTACAAGGTCGCCAGGCGCGCGGCGAGTTCGCCGCCGGCGTTCAGATCCAGGCTCGCCTTGAGGCCGTTCATGATGATCTCGATCGCCTTGGAGATCGCCTGGCCCTTTCCCCGGATATCCTGGTTTTCCATCGCCGCGGATGCGGTGCCGACGGAGAGCAGGGCGCCGTCGAACAGCATCAGGATGAGCTGATGCGGGTCTGCGGTGCTGACCCCGGTTTCGACGCCGACTTGGGCATACGCGGCGGCGCGATTGGGGAATGAACCGAACATTACACGCTCCTGTTTGCTAGCCGATCTTCGGCAAGTTCGCAATTTGCTGGGTGAGGAAGCTGCTGGTCTGCGTCATGCTGGAAACCATCGAATCGAGTGCCGTGAATTGGGCGCGGTAGCGCTTCTCGATCTGCTCCAGCCGGACGTTCAACGCGTCGCGCTGCTTGCCAAGCGCCTTGATGGAGGCATTGATGCCGTCCGTGCGGCCGGCGAGCAGGCCAGCGCTGCCGAGGAAGCCATCCAGCATCGTCGACAGCGTCGCGGCGAAACCGGTGATGCTCCCGCCGCCGCTGAAGAATCCCCCCACGTCCTTGCTGTGGTCCTTCAGCGCGGTAGTGAGCTTGGTGTTGTCGATCGCGAGCGTGCCGTCGGCCTGGAAAGCGATGCCGAGGTCGGAAAGCCGCTGCACGCCGGCAAAACCTGATAGCGCGCCGCCGATCAGGCCCCGGAGTCGGCTCTGAATCGAGCGGGCGGTCGAATCGCCGGTCAGGGTCGAGGCCCGGCGGGTGTTCGGGTCGAAGGCCGTCAGGTTCTTGATCGCGTTGTTGGCGTCATTGTAGGCCTTGACGAAGGCGCCCAGCGCGTTGCTGGCGGCGCTGGGGTCGTCGGCTACCGCTAGTCTGGCGGCAGTCGTGGTTTCCTTGGTGAGCGTCAGCGTCACGCCAGTGAGGGCGTCGCTGATCGTGTTGCTGGCGCGCGAGATCGAGATCCCGTCGATCGTCAGCGCCGCATTCTTCGCCGCCTGAACCTGGTAAAGGCTGGTTTCGATGCCGAGACCGGTTGCGGTAAACGCGTTGGCAGCGCCCGTGTTCTGGCCGGTGAGGACGAGTTGCTTCGCCGTCCCGTTATCGATGACGTTCGCGGTGATGCCGAGGTTGCCGCCATTGATGGCGTCACGCAGTTGCTCGATGGTGCCGCCGGCAAAGTTCAATGTCTTGGTCTGGCCGCCGATCGTCACCGACAGGGTGCCCGCACCGGGTACAAAGGTCGTGGTGCTATTGGTCGCGGAGCGCTGGGCGGCAGCGAGGGTCGTCACCTGGATCGCATAACTGCCGACCGCGGCCGCTGATGCCGCGGTCGCAGTGAAGCCGGCGTCGGCGGCTGGGGTGGCAATTTTCGCGGAAAATTTTGTCGGGTCCTTGAGGGCGTCCGACGCCGTCTGCAAGGCGGACAGGACGCTCTTGAGTTGCCCGAAGGCCGAGAGCTTCGCCTGGTAGCTGGATTCCTTGGCCGCAAGCGCCGTCAGCGGGCGCTGCTCGACTGCCATCAACTGCCCGACCAGGCCGTTGACGTCGAGTCCCGATCCGAGTCCATTTGCGGTGAGTGCCATGTCCGTCTCCTTCAGGCGTGCTGTCTGACCAGCAGCCCCTGCAGTTTATCGAGCGCTTTGGCGATCGCGAGGATTTCTTCCGACGGGATCTGCTTGATCACTTCGTCGGTGCTGCTGTCGATGATCTTGATGACGGTGCGGCCCGTGTTGTCATCAATCGAAAAGAGCAAATTCTGCGCCACGGGAGCAAGCGCTTTGCGCACTTCATCGAGCGCGTGGCCGATCCGGGTGGCGTCCGCTGATCCCGCGGTGCCGGGTACAGGCGTTTCCGCGCTCACGCCCGCGGCTTGCCGTACTGCCGGGTTCGATGCTTCCGGACCCGCGAGCTGCTGCGCGAGGTTTGCAGCCGCCGGCGGGATGGGTTGAATGCTCATGATGTCTCTCCCTCATGGGGCAACGGCGCGGGACTCTTGCGAATCCCGCGCCGTGCGTTCGTGGGACGCCTTGCCTTGCTTAGCCGCGGAGCAGGCTCAGCACGTTGTTCGGCAGCGAGTTCGCCTGGGCGAGCATCGCGGTGCCGGCCTGCTGCAGGATCTGGCCACGTGTCAGGTTGGCGGTCTCGACCGCAAAGTCCGCATCGCGGATCCGACTGCGCGACGCCGTCAGGTTTTCCGAAGTCGTGTTCAGCGTGGCAACCGTCGAAGCGAAGCGGTTCTGGATCGCACCGAGATCGGCACGGGCGCCATTGACCGCGTTGAGGGCTCCGTCCATCGCCAGAATCGCATTGTCTGCGCCCGCTACACTCGAAACGTCCAGATTCGTGAACCCGGTTTGCGCCGTGCCAGTGGTAGCGGTGACGGCCGCAGTACCGAAGGTCAGACCTGTAGCGTTCTGCGTGGCGGTCTGATTGGCGGCAGCACCGCCGATTACGATGGGGGTTCCCGTGGTAGAGGTCAGGGTGATCTTGCCCGTCGTTGCGTCAGCGCTGGCCGTAACGTTAGAGGTTGCCGTTGTCGCATTGATTGCTGTGGCGACGGCGGCGCCTTGCGCTACGGGAGTCGCACCGGCGGCGACCGCCCCGACAGAAACGCCATTGATCGTCAGATCGCCTGCAGCTAGTGCTCCGACAGCCGGTGCATTGCCCGCGGCGGTCGTATATGCGACGGAAGTCCAACTTCCCAGTGCCGCAATCTTGGCGTTGGCAATTCCCGAGATGGTGATCGTCTGGCCCTGATCCGCGCCGACCTGGAAGTCCTGGTTGGTGAAGCTGCCGTCGAGCAGTTTCGTGCCGTTGAACGAGGTCTGGTTCGCGACGCGGTCGATCTCGGCCTTGAGCTGCACCACTTCCTTCTGCAGTGCTGCACGGTCGTTGGCGGAGTTCGTGGCGTTGCGCGACTGGACGGCCAGTTCGCGGATACGCTGGAGGTTGTTGCCGATTTCGCTCAGCGCACCTTCTGCCGTCTGGGCTAGGGAAATACCGTCGTTGGCGTTGCGGGCAGCCTGGTTCAGGCCGCGGATCTGGGCGTTCATGCGCTCGGAAATCGCGAGACCGGCGGCGTCATCCTTTGCGCTGTTGATGCGCAGACCGGAGGAGAGGCGCTGCAGCGAGGTGGCGAGCGAACTCTGCGAGGTGGTCAGGTTGCGTTGCGCGTTCAGCGAGGCAACGTTGGTGTTGATGACTTGTGCCATGATGGTTCCCCTAGTGAGAGAGATGACTTCCGTTATCCCGGCTTCATGCCCCGTTTGCATCTTGCGCGGGCGTTTTGTCTGCCGTTGAATCCATTAACGGAGGGGCGCGAAGAAACTTTAGGGGATTTAGCGGAGGCCCGCACAACCGGCATGGATGCATGACGGTGTGCGGGTATTCGGGTCGGAATGCCTTCATTCCCGGGGTTTGGCGATGACCTTGTTCTTGCCTGCCTGTTTGGCCTCGTACATCGCTGCGTCGGCGCGCCGGATCGCGGTGTCCATCGTGTCGGCGGGCGTCCACTCGGTGACGCCCGCGCTGAAGGTGATGAGCAGCCTGCTCTCGTGCGTCATGAAAAAATTGCGCGTGAGTTCGCGCTGCAGGCGTACGAGCGCCGCCTGAGCCTGGTCGAGGGTGGTGTCGGGGTAGAGGAGGATGAACTCCTCGCCGCCGTGGCGCGAGAGGGTGTCCTGGGGGCGGAGGCTCTTCTGGACGATGGTGGTGAGGTGGATCAGGGCTTCGTCGCCGGTGCGATGGCCGAAGCTGTCGTTGAGTTGCTTGAAGTTGTCGAGATCGAGCAGGGCGAGGCTCAGTGCACCGCCGTGGCGGCGCGCGCGGGCTGACTCCTTGTCGAAGGCCTCGGCAAGGCCGCGCCGGTTGAGTACGCCGGTGAGCTGGTCGTGGCGCATCAGGCGGCTGGCTTCGTCGAGCTGCTGCTGCAGTTCGGTCATGCGCACTTCCGCTTCGTGGACGCGCTCACGCGTTGCTTGCAATTCGTCCCGCGAGCTGCGGGCCTGTTCGCGCATCGAGTGCGATTCACGCATGACTTCGCCGAGCACGTCGCCGATTTCGGCAATGTCGCGTGCAGCGGAAATCCGGTCGGCGCAGCTGCCGATTCGGTCGTGGTAGGTGCCGGTGGATTCCGCGAAGCTGGCGAGGTTGTCGACGAAGCCGGCCAGCATTTCCTTGAGCGAGCGCTGGGCTTCCGAGTAGTTGTGCTTGAGCTGGCTCTGCTTGTAGATGATGTCGCGCAGGCGGCGTTCGGCGTCGTCGATGAGGCGAACGTTCACCGGTTTGCCGAGGACGTCGCGCAGGAGTTCGATCTGGCCGCCGAGCCACCTGTCGTCGACGACGATCTGGTCGATGTTCTCCAGCAGCAAGTGCAGCAGGTTGATGATACCCGCATGGATTTCGGCGCGATCCCCGCCAACCATCTCGAGGCGGTAGGCGAATTTGCGCAGCTGTGTGGCGATGGCGCGCAGATCTTCGGCGCTGGCGGCGGCTTTGACTGCATCGGAGAACTTGTCGGCTTCCTGCGCGAGATCGGGTTGCTCGGAAAGCAGGGGGGGCACTACCGTGTCGAGCACGAGTTGCAGGAGTTCCTGGGAGGCAGCCAGAAATTCGCCGGTTTCGCCGGGAGCAAGGACGCGCAGGGCAGGCGGGACGCTGTCGGCTGACCCGGAGGTGTCTGGAGCAGGACGTGTCGCGGTTTCGGCCGACGCCGGCAATACCGGTGACTCGGGGTCGGTCGCCGCCCGCGACCACGAGCGGACCAGTCCCTGGAGCCGCATGAACAGCGTTGCCGGATCGTTGGCGCCGAGGACGCGGTCGAGCGATTCGCGCTTGCGTGCGGTGGTCCATCCGACCTGCCTTGACTCCCAGTGCCGGAGGAGGGTGCCGATCAGTTCATTCCAGGGGGGCGGTTGGTCGATCCTGAGGCTGGCAAGATAATCGGCCAGTGCCTGTCGGCAGGCATCAGGATTGTTTTCCGAAAGCGCCTGATCGAGTTGGCGGGTGATCCTTGCCCGTTCGGCGGTGTCGCGCGGCAACTGGCGTGCGAGACCGCGGACGAACTTGTCCGGGAAAGGGCCGTCGGCTTCCGGGGTGCCTGCAACTTCGTAATACAGGCTGCGGAAATTGTCCGGAGTGGGTGAGATGCGCCGCGCCGCAAACAGGCGCAGCACTTCGCGGGCTATTTCCGACGGCTGGGTGGGGGCGGACATCGACGACAGCGTTCATGCGGACAAAGTGTTCGGCGATTATAGGGATATCAGCGCAATGCCGACCATGTCGGTCTGGCCTGCGTGCGAATTTCCCGGCCGAAGGAGTGGCAGGGCTTCGACAGGCTCAGTCCGGAGGTGACGGCTTGCCAGACGGCGAGCTTGAATCGGGGGCGGGCCGCAACGGGCTTGTCGACAGCAAATTCACCGCTCGTCGGCCGCGTTGCGGGCCTGCATGCGCATGAACCACACAGCGAAGATCGTCGCGGCGGCAAGCGTCGAAGCCCCGATGGCTTCACCCGTGCCGAGCATCATGCCCGAAGCGCCGCCGCACCCCATCAGCAATCGATTGATCCACAGTTCCATGGTGGTCTCCGTCGGTAAGCAAGCCCATTGAGGGGCGCGTTGATTGATGACTGTAAGTATATACAGTATTCGACCCATAGGGCAAATCCGGGGCGACGGCGGTCACGGACGTTCGGGTGAGCGTGGCGAATGGCGGCGCGCAAAATGGAAAGGGGCGCCGAAGCGCCCCTTGATTGCGATGTTGCCGTGTTACTTCTTGCGCGGCGGCGGCACGTCGGTGCAGCTGCCGTGCGCGACTTCGGCGGCCATGCCGACCGTCTCGCCGAGCGTGGGGTGCGGGTGGATGGTCTTGCCGATGTCGACCGCGTCCGCGCCCATCTCGATGGCGAGGCAGACTTCGCCGATCATGTCGCCGGCCGAGGGGCCGACGATGGCTCCGCCGATCACGCGGTGCGTTTCGGCGTCGAAGATCAGCTTGGTGAAGCCGTAGTCGGCACCGTTGGCGATCGCGCGGCCGGAGGCGGCCCACGGGAACTTGGCGGTCTCGACCTTGCGGCCTTCCTTCTTCGCCTGTTCTTCGGTGTAGCCGACCCAGGCCACTTCCGGATGGGTGTAAGCGACCCCCGGGATCACCGTCGCGTCGAAGGCGGACTTCTCGCCGGCGGCGACTTCCGCTGCGACGTGCGCTTCATGCACCGCCTTGTGCGCGAGCATCGGGTTGCCGACGACATCGCCGATTGCGAAGATGTTGGGCACGTTGGTGCGCATCTGCGCATCGACCGGGATAAAGCCGCGGTCGGTGACGAGCACGCCCGCCTTCTCGGCCCCGATCTTCTTGCCGTTCGGGCTGCGTCCAGCGGCCTGCAGGATCATGTCGTAGCGCTGCGAACCCTGCGGAGCCTTCTCGCCCTCGAAGGTGACCCACAGACCATCTTCCTTCGCCTCGACGGCGACGGTCTTGGTCTTCAGCATCACGTTGTCGAAGCGTTGGGCGTTCTGCTTTTCCCACACCTTGACGGCGTCGCGGTCCGGGCCCTGCATCAGGCCGTCGAGCATTTCGACGACATCAACCCGGGTGCCGAGGGTCGAATACACCGTCGCCATTTCCAGGCCGATAATGCCGCCGCCGATGACGAGCATCTTTTGCGGCACGAAGCGCAGTTCCAGCGCCCCGGTCGAGTCGACGATGCGCGGGTCGCGCGGGATGAAGGGCAGGTGCACCGCGGCGGAGCCCGCGGCGATGATGCACTGCTTGAACTTGATGACCTTCTTCTCGCCGGTCTTGTCTTGCGCGTCGCCCGTCGTGACTTCGACTTCGACGTGGTTCGGGTCGAGGAAGCTGCCGTAGCCACGCACGACGTCGACCTTGCGGCCCTTGGCCATGCCGGCGAGGCCGCCGGTCAGCTTGCCGACGACCTTGTCCTTGTGGGCACGCAGCGCATCGATATCGACAGTCGGCTTCGCGAAGGTGATGCCCGCTGCCGACATGTGCTCGGCCTCGTCCATCACCGCGGCGACGTGCAGCAGCGCCTTCGACGGGATGCAGCCGACGTTCAGGCACACGCCGCCGAGGGTCGCGTAGCGCTCGACGATCACGGTCTTGAGACCGAGGTCGGCGGAGCGGAACGCGGCCGAGTAGCCGCCGGGGCCGGCGCCGAGCACGAGCATGTCGCACTCGATGTCGGCACCGCCGGTGTGACTTGCGGCGGTCGGGGCGGCGGCGGGAGCAGCGGCCGGAGCCGGGGCTGCTGCGGGTGCAGCTGCAGCGGCAGCGCCAGCAGCTTCCACCTTCAGCAGCACGGCGCCTTCGCCGACCCTGTCGCCGACCTTGACCAGCACTTCGGTGACGATGCCGGCGGCCGACGAGGGCACGTCCATCGTCGCCTTGTCCGATTCGAGCGTGCAGATCGCGTCGTCGATGGCGATGGTGTCGCCGGCCTTCACGAACAGTTCGATCACCGGGACGGACTCGAAATCGCCGATATCCGGAACCTTGACTTCAACTTGGCTCATGGTGCGGCCTCCTTACAGCATGACCCGACGGAAGTCGGCCAGCAGTTGCGCGAGGTAGACGTTGAAGCGGGTCGCCAGCGCGCCGTCGATGACGCGGTGGTCGGCGGTCAGCGACATCGGCAGCGTGAGGCGCGGCAGGAAAGCTTTGCCGTCCCACACCGGCTTCATCACCGACTTGTTGACGCCGAGGATCGCGACTTCGGGCGCATTGACGATCGGCGCGAAGTAGGTGCCGCCGATGCCGCCGAGCGACGAGATCGTGAAGCAGGCACCCGACATGTCGGCCGGGCCGAGCTTGCCGTCGCGCGCCTTCTTCGCCAGTTCACCGGTTTCCGCGGCGATCTCGAACACGCTCTTCTTGTCGGCGTTCTTCACCACCGGCACGACGAGGCCATTCGGCGTATCGGCCGCGAAGCCGATGTTGAAGTACTTCTTGAGAACCAGATTGTCGCCGTCGAGCGAAGAGTTGAACTCGGGGAACTGCTGCAGCGCGCGCACCGAGGCCTTGATGATGAAGGCGAGCATCGTGAGCTTCTTGCCCGACTTCTCGTTTTCCTTGTTGATCGCGACGCGGAAGGCCTCGAGGTCGGTGATGTCGGCGTCCTCGTGATAGGTCACGGCCGGGATCATCACCCAGTTGCGGGCGAGGTTCTGTGCGGAGATCTTCTTGATGCGCGACAGCGGCTTGGTCTCGATTTCGCCGAACTTGGAGAAATCGACCTTCGGCCAGGGCAGCAGATCCAGGCCGCCACCGAGGCTCGCGCCGCCAGTTGCTGCGGCGGCCTTGCCCGGGACGACGCCGGTCTGCATCGCGCCCTTCACGAAGGCGGTGACGTCTTCCTTCAGGACGCGGCCCTTCGGGCCGGTCGCCTTGACCTGCGCGAGATCGACGCCGAGTTCGCGCGAGTAGGCGCGCACCGAGGGGCTTGCGTGCACCTTGCCGCCGAGGGTGACGGCGGAGGGGGCGGCGACGTTGATCGGGGCGGACAGCGCCGACTGGCCGAAAGCGGCGGTCGAGGCCGCGGGGGTCGCGCCCGCCGGGGTCACGGCGGCAGGAGCCGGAGCCGATGCCGCAGCCGCAGGCGCGGCACCTGCGCCTTCGATGACGATCAGCACAGCGCCCTGGGACACCTTGTCGCCGACCTTGACCTTCACTTCCTTGACGACGCCGGCGGCGGACGAGGGCACGTCCATCGTCGCCTTGTCGGATTCGAGCGTCGCGATCGCGTCGTCGACCTTGATGGTGTCGCCCGCCTTCACGAATAGCTCGATCACCGGCACATCGGAGAAGTCACCGATGTCCGGCACGGCGACTTCGATCCGGCCGGCGGCGACCGGCGCTGCCGCGGGGGTAGCGGGCGCAGCAGCGGGCGCGGCAGCCGCGGGGGCTGGAGCGGCTGCGGGGGCCGGAGCCGGTGCAGCGGCGCCGGCGGCGGCAGCCTCGACCTTGATCAGCACGCTGCCTTCGCCGACCTTGTCGCCGAGACCGACCAGCACTTCCTTGACGACACCGGCGGCCGAGGACGGCACGTCCATCGTCGCCTTGTCGGATTCGAGCGTCGCGATCGCGTCGTCGATATTGATCGTGTCGCCGACCTTCACGAACAGCTCGATGACCGGCACCGCGGAGAAATCGCCGATGTCCGGGACCTTCACTTCAATCATTTGACTCATGTTCTTGGTCTCCCTGGCTCTCTCAGACGGACATCGGATTCGGCTTGGCGGGATCGAGGTTGTACTTCAGCAGCGCGGCGGCAACCTTGTCGCGCTCGATCAGGCCGTCGTCGGCCAGCGCCTTCAGTGCGGCCACGGTGACCCAGTAGCGATCGACCTCGAAGAAGTGACGCAGCTTTTCCCGGGTGTCCGAGCGGCCGAAGCCGTTGGTGCCGAGGGTGACGTAGGTGTTCTTGATGAACGGGCGGATCTGCTCGGCGTAGAGCTTCACGTAGTCGGTCGCGGCGACGACCGGGCCGACGGCGCCCGTGAGGCACTTCTCGACGTGGCTCAGGCGCGGCGCTTCCATCGGGTGCAGCATGTTCCAGCGCGCGGCGTCCTGACCTTCGCGGGCCAGTTCATTGAAGCTCGGGCAGCCCCAGAGGTCGGCCTCGACGCCCCAGTCGTTCTTCAGCAGGTCGGCCGCGGCGATGACTTCGCGGAAGATCGTGCCGGAGCCCAGCAACTGCACGCGCAGCTTGCCTTCGTTGCCCTTCCTGAACGCGTACATGCCCTTGACGATGTCGCCTTCGGCGCCGACCGGCATCTCGGGATGCTCGTAGTTCTCGTTCATCACCGTGATGTAGTAGTACACGTCCTGCTGTTCGGCGAACATGCGGCGCATGCCGTCCTGCACGATCACGGCGACTTCGTACTGGAAGGTCGGGTCGTAGCTGACGCAGTTCGGGATCATGTTCGCGAGGATCAGGCTGTGGCCGTCCTCATGCTGCAGGCCTTCGCCGTTGAGCGTCGTGCGGCCGGCGGTGCCGCCGACCAGGAAGCCGCGGGTGCGCTGGTCGCCCGCCGCCCAGCACAGGTCCATCGTGCGCTGCAGGCCGAACATCGAATAGAAGATGTAGAACGGGATCATCTGCACGCCATGCACCGAGTACGCGGTGCCGGCGGCGATCCAGTCGGCCATCGCGCCGGCCTCGTTGATGCCTTCCTGCAGCACCTGGCCGGTCTTCGATTCCTTGTAGAACATCAGCTGGTCATGGTCTTCCGGCACGTAGTTCTGGCCCTGCTGGTTCCAGATGCCGTACTGGCGGAACATGCCTTCCATGCCGAAGGTGCGCGACTCGTCCGGGACGATCGGCACGACGTGGCGGCCGATCTGCTTGTCCTTGAGCAGCGTGTTCATGATGCGCACCATCGCCATCGTGGTCGACAGCTCGCGGCCTTCGCCCGAGGCCTTCAGCAGCGCGGCGAAGTTTTCCAGCGCGGGCACGGCCAGGGGCTCGGCCTTCTGGCGGCGCTGCGGCAGGAAGCCGCCCAGCGCCATGCGGCGCTCCATCAGGTACTTGTGTTCGGGCGAATCCTCGGCGAACTTGAGGTAGGGCAGTTCGGCGATTTTGTCGTCCGGCACGGGGAGGCCGAAGCGGTCGCGGAAGCGGCGGATCGCGGCTTCGTCGAGTTTTTTCTGCTGGTGCGAGATGTTCATCGCCTCGCCGGCCTGGCCCATGCCGAAGCCCTTGATGGTCTTGGCGAGGATCAGCGTCGGCTGGCCCTTGTGCTCGACGGCCGCCTTGTAGGCCGAGAAGATCTTGAAGAGATCATGGCCGCCGCGGTTCAACTGCCAGATCTCGTCGTCGGTCCAGTCGGCGACCATCGCCTTCAGTTCCGGCGTGTTGAAGAAATACTCGCGCACGTAGGCACCGTCCTTCGCCTTGAAGGTCTGGTATTCGCCGTCGACCGCTTCCATCATGCGCTTCTTCAGCAGGCCCTTGGTGTCGCGGGCGAGCAGGGCGTCCCAGTGCGTGCCCCACACGAGCTTGATGACGTTCCAGCCGGCGCCGCGGAATTCGGCTTCCAGTTCCTGGATGATCTTGCCGTTGCCGCGCACCGGTCCGTCCAGGCGCTGCAGGTTGCAGTTGATGACGAAGATGAGGTTGTCGAGCTTTTCGCGCGCGGCCATGCCGATCGCGCCCAGCGATTCGACTTCGTCGGTCTCGCCGTCGCCGAGGAAGGCCCAGACCTTGCGGTCCTGCGCCTTGGCCATGTCACGGCTGTCCATGTACTTCATGAAGCGCGCGGCGTAGATCGCGCACAGGGGGCCGAGGCCCATCGACACGGTCGGGAACTGCCAGAAATCGGGCATCAGCCAGGGGTGCGGATAGGACGAGATGCCGTGGCCGTCGACTTCCTGGCGGAAGTTGTCCATCTGCTCCTCGGTCAGGCGGCCGAGCATGAAGGCGCGCGCATAGATGCCGGGAATCGAGTGGCCCTGGAAGAAGATCAGGTCGCCGCCGTGTTCGGCGGAAGGGGCGCGCCAGAAGTGCGAGAAGCCCACGTCGTATAGGGCCGCGGCGGACGCGAAGGAGGCGATGTGGCCGCCGACGTTGGTGTGCTTGTTCGCGCGTACGACCATCGCCATCGCGTTCCAGCGGATGTAGGAGTGCAGCTTGATCTCCATGTCCGGGTTGCCGGGGTACTTCGGCTGCTGGTGGGCGGGGATGGTGTTGATGTACTGCGTGGTTGCCGAATAGGGGATGTCGATGCCTTCCTCGCGGCCGGCTTCGATCAGCTTCTCGACCAGGAAATGGGCGCGTTCGACGCCTTCATTGGCGACGACGGCCTGGAGGGCGTCCAGCCATTCCTGGGTTTCCTGCGTGTCCGGGTCCGTCTGCAGCGTTACGTTGGGTGTCGCGGCCATGCTCTGTCTCCTTGTGTTGAGCTTCGCGGTTGGCGAATCCGCCCTTGAGAGGTGGTCCGGGTCGAATCCGTGAGACGCCGATCGCGTTTGATGATCGACATTTTTCGCATTCTAAAACCAGATTTCAGGATGTGCAATAATCTTGGCTGCCTATTCCGGGCAGGGAGAAGAGTTTGCGAGGGGCATGTGAGAGGCATGCGGGAAACGCGGCCAAGGCCATGCGGCGAGCGGCGTCGAGTGCGTTCGCGGTGGGGGGCGTGGGCATGGGTACGGCGCGGACGAACCGGTCCGCGCGGACCGGAGCGAGGAAAAAAACCGGCCGGGAGAAAGGGAGGGAGAGGAAGATCTCCCGGCCGATTCGGAAAACGGGATGCGGCAGGCTAGCGGCCCGATGCCCTGCGACGGTCGTCATCGTAGGCAAACACCACGTGACCGTCGCGCACCTCGCCCATGAAAATATCATGGACGCTGGTGATCGTCTCGTGGCGGTCCTTCGAAAAGGGGGTGCGATACGTCATGACCACGCCCTCGATCTTCTCGTGCAGATTTTCCAGCGCCTCGCGGATGCGGTCGCCATCCGTGTTACCGGCCTGGCGTATCGCTGCGGCGAGCAGCAGCAGCGAATCATACCCCTGCGCGGCGGCGGGCGGGACGGGAATGCGGCCACCGCCCGTCGCTGTACGCCACGCCTCGAGAAAGGCCTGGCGTCGCGGCGAGGTCGGTTCGGGGATGAATGTCTGCGGCATGCGTGCGCCTTCGGCGTTGGGGCCGGCGTTGTCGATGAAATTCGACATCGCGAGCGTCCAGCTGCCGATCAGGGGCACACGCCAGTTGATGCGCGCCATGCCGTTGGCGATATGGGCGAGTTCCGGGCCGATGCCGTAGGTGAGGATCGCTTCGGCGCCGGCATCGCGCGCGCGGCGCAGCGGTATCGTCATGTCGGTCTGCTGGAGATTGAAGCGCTCGACCGCGACCGGTTTCAGGTCGCGTCCGGCAAGTGCGTGCTCGAGGTCCTCGCGCCCGAGCTGGCCGTAGTTGGTCGCGTCGTGAAAGATCGCGACGCGCTTCAGGCCACGCCGGTCGATCGCCTCGGAGACGATCATCGCGGCCTGGATCGTATCGTTGGCGGAAACGCGGAAGATGAAGTTGTCGGGATGTTGCGGGGGCAGGAACTGCCGGGTCAGCATCGAGCCGGTCGCCACGGAGGTGACCATCGGGATGCGCGCTTCCTGGTAGAAGCGCTGGCTCGCGAGGGCGACGCCGGTGTTGACGATGCCGAGTCCGGCGACGATGTGCTGCCTGGTGATGAGTTCCTGCACGACCTGTGCGCCGCGCTCGTTGCGCGCCTCGTCATCGCGTTCGATCAGCTCGATCGGCCGCCCGAGCACGCCACCCTTCGCGTTCAGTTCGGCCGCGGCGATGCGGATGCCTTCGCGCATCGAAATGCCCATCGGGCTGGAGCCGCCGGTGAAGGGGCCGGACACGCCGATGCGGATCGGATCGGCAGCGAGGGTCGGCAGGGCGAGGAGATACAGCAGTGCGAAGATGAGGCGCAGCACGCGGGAATCTCTGTGTGGTCGGCAAGGCGGACAATGTACGTTCCGGGCGGGTGGGGCTGAATTGGCGAAAACCCCAAGCGCCGCCGGTTGCCCGGTCATAGGGAAAAACCCGACTGACGCCCGGCGGCCGCGGCCATGACAATGGCGCCCGTCCGGAGGCGTCGCAGGGCTTCGCGTTCCGGATTCGCTCCGCCTTGCTGTCGCCTGCTTACGATTTGACTCGAATGTCCGATTCCGGCCGCCTCTCGCCGACCCACTGGTACTGGACCGCTCCCTACGTGGCGGTGGGCATCTTCGCGCTGACGATGCTGGGCCTCGTGTGGCTGCTGCAACTGCGCGACGCTGAAACCCAGCGCAATGCGGTGGCGCGCGACGTGCAGTGGGCCGAGCAGACGATGCGCCTGCACATGCAGGGCACGGAGGAATTCCTGTCCCAGCTCGCCCGCGACCTCGCCGTCTCGGCGCTGGACCTGAACGGCTTCCAGGTCCGCGCCAACCAGCACATCGCGAACAACGGCGAACTGGTGAACGTCGCCTGGGTCGGCCCGGAAGAACTCGTGCGCTGGACCGCGCCTTTCGACACCACCGACTGGCTGGCGGGCGACGCCCTGTCGCGCGTGCAGGCCGCCACCTTCCACCGCGCCCGCGATACGGGGCATCCGAGCTATGGCGAGGCCTATCAGGCGGCGGGCAAGCACATCATGCTCGAAGTGTTCGTGCCGGTGCGGCACGGGCGCGAGTTCCTCGGTGCGATCGTCGGCGTCTACTCGATCGAGCGGGTGTTGCAGTACCTGGTGCCGAGCTGGTTCGGCGAGAAATACCATCTCGCGCTGATCGGTGCCCTGGGCGAAACGCTGGCGGTGAATTCGAGCGTCGCCGACCTCGACAAGAGCATCTCGTACTCGATCCCCCTCGATCCGCCCGGCACCGGACTGGTGTTGCGCGCGACGGCCTTCCGCACCGCGAGCCAGCTGCCGCAGGCGTTGCCGACGGCGATGATCATCGGCCTGTCGATCATCGTGCTGTGGAGCCTGTGGCTGCTGCGCACCCACGTGCAGCGGCGCGTGCGGGTCGAGAAGGAGCGCGACCGCCTCTTCAACCTGTCGCTCGACCTGTTGTGCATCGTCGGCCTCGACGGCGTGTTCCGCCGCGCCAACCCGGCGTTCGAGCGCACCCTCGGCTATCTGCCGGACGAGTTGCCAGGGCGGCCGCTGCTCGAACTCGTGCATGCGGATGACGTGCCCTTCGCGGTCGAGCAGTTACGCCGGCTCGCGGACGGGCAGGCGGTCAGCTTCGAGATCCGCTGCCGCGGCGCCGATGGCAGCTTCCGCTGGCTCGACTGGAGCATCAATCCGGTGCGTGAGGAAAAGCTCGTGTATGCCGTCGCGCACGACATCACCGGCCGCAAGGCGAGCGAGGAGGCGCTGCGCGCGGAATCGGCGTTCCGCAAGGCGATGGAGGAGTCGGTGATGACCGGCATGCGCGCCATCGACCTCACCGGCCGCATCATCTACGTGAACTCGGCCTTCTGCCGCCTGGTGGGTTTCGACGAGGACGAGCTCATCGGCGCGACGCGGCCGTTCCCGTACTGGGCGCCCGAGGAGCTCGAGGTGTGCAGCCACAACCTCGACCTCACGCTGCTGGGCCGCGCGCCCCCGAGCGGCTTCGAGATGCACATCCGGCGCAAGAACGGCGAGCGGATCGATGCACGCTTCTACCTGTCCCCGCTGATCGACGCCAACGGCGTGCAGACCGGCTGGATGGCTTCGGTCACCGACATCACCGAGCCGAAGCGCATCCGCGCCGCGCTCGAGGCCGCGCACGAGCGCTTCGAGGCGGTGCTGGACGGCCTCGAAGCCGCGGTGTTCGTCGCCGACGCCCGCACCGACGAGATCCTCTTCGCCAACCGCGCGTTCAAGAGCATCCACGGCTTCGATGCGGTCGGGCGGACGGTGCGCGGCGTCGCCG
Organism: Azoarcus sp. DN11; assembly: GCF_003628555.1. Classification (NCBI taxonomy): domain Bacteria; kingdom Pseudomonadati; phylum Pseudomonadota; class Betaproteobacteria; order Rhodocyclales; family Zoogloeaceae; genus Azoarcus; species Azoarcus sp. DN11. The sequence goes on from NZ_CP021731.1 coordinate 1,510,178, forward strand.
TGCCGCAGCCCGAGCGCGGCGACTACCCGGTCGATCCCCGCGGCCTCACGGCCGCCGACCTGCCGCGCGAGCTCTTCGACGGCGAACTGCAGCATCCGCTGTCCGGGCGCTGGTACCACGTGCGCGAGCGTGCGACGCGCTGGGTGGACGGGCGCGTCGTGCGCATGGGTATCGCGACCGACATCACCGAGCGCAAGCAGACCGCGGAAGTGTCGCGCCAGCAGGCCGAGCGCCTGCAGCGCACGTCGCGCCTGATCACGATGGGCGAGATGGCCTCCACGCTCGCGCACGAACTCAACCAGCCGCTGTCGGCCATCGCCAACTACAGCATGGGATGCGTCACGCGCATCCAGTCGGGCAACTGGCGCGAGGAAGAGCTGCTGGCGGCGATGCAAAAGGCGAGTTTCCAGGCCGAGCGCGCCGGCAAGATCATCCGCCGCATCCGCGAATTCGTGAAGAAGAGCGAGCCGCGACGCAGCGCGGTGCAGATTTCCGACGTGCTGGACGACGCGATCGGCTTCGCCGAGATCGACGCGCGACGGGTGAGCTCGCGCATCGTGTCGGAGGTCGCCCCCGACCTGCCGCCCGTCTTCGCCGATCGCATCATGATCGAACAGGTCGTGCTGAACCTGGTGAAGAACGGCATCGACGCGATGGCGGACCTGCCCGACGAGCAGCGCGTGCTCACCGTGCGTGCCCGCTCGCTCGGCCCGCGGGCGGTGGAGGTCGCGGTCATCGACCGCGGGCACGGCATCGGTGAGGAAGAGCGCGGGCGTCTCTTCACGCCCTTTTACACAACCAAGGCGGAAGGCATGGGGATGGGCCTGAACATCTGCCGCTCCATCATCGAATTCCACGACGGGCGCCTGATTGTGGATTCCAACCCGGAAGGGGGTACCATCTTCTCATTCACATTGCCCACCGAGGTCGCCGGTGACCGGACAGTCCGCCGTGTCTGAACAATGCATCTACATCGTCGACGACGACGAGGCGCTGCGCGATTCACTGGTGTGGCTGCTCGAATCGAGCGGCCATCGCGTGCGGGCGTGGGAGTCGGCCGAGAGCTTCCTGCGCGACTACCTGCCGGCGATGACCGGCTGCCTGGTGCTCGATGTGCGCATGCCGGGCATGAGCGGGCTGGAACTGTTCGAGGAGTTGAAGCGCCGTCATTGCACGCTACCGGTGATTTTTATCACCGGTCACGGCGACGTGCCGATGGCAGTATCGGCGGTGAAGAAAGGGGCGATCGATTTCATCGAGAAACCGTTCAGCGAGCGCGACATGCTGAACCTGATCGGAGAGTGCCTGACAGCCGAGCAGGAGAGCCGCAACAAGCGCCAGCACGAAGCCGACACGGCGCGGCGGCTGATGCACCTGACGCAGCGCGAGCGCGAAGTGCTGGATCTCATCATCGCCGGCAAGCTCAACAAGCAGATCGCCGACGTGCTCGGCATCAGCATCAAGACGGTGGAAGTGCATCGGGCGCGGGTGATGGAGAAGATGGAGGCGAATTCGCTCGCCGAACTCGTCCAGAACGTGCTGGTCCTACCGGGAGTCGGCGGCCGCGGATAGGTAGCGGCTCGCCTGTGAGGTTTGGGGGGAGGGGTATGAGCGTCGGGAAGTTTCTGGTCGCGGTTCTCGTCCTCGGCGGCGTGGCGCCGGCCATCGCGGCCCCCGACCGGCCCGCGGAGCAACTGGTGAGTGAGCGCTGCCACAGGTGCCACGGCACGAACGGCCTGAGCGGGGACGCGGCGTTCCCCAAGCTTGCGGGACAGAACGTCGACTATCTCACGCGGCAGATGGCCAACTTCAAGACCGGCGTGCGCACCAGCAGGCGCATGCAGAAACGCGTCGAAGACCTCTCGGGCGGCGAGATGCGTGCGCTGGCCGAATATTTCAGTGAAAAACCGATGGTGCCGGAAACGGGAGGTGATCCCGAGCAGGTCGACCGCGGCCGCCACATCTACTTTGCCGGCATTCCGGCGAAGGGCGTGACGGCGTGCACGACCTGCCACGGCCCGCAGGGGCGTGGCGCGATGTACCTGCCGCGGCTCGCCGGCCAGCATGCCCAGTACCTCGCGTCGCAATTGCGGGCCTTCCGCGATTATTCGCGCTCCTCGCCGAACATGGTGATGCATACGGTTGTCGAGAACATCGACGACCCCGAGATCGAGTCCGTCGCCCGGTTCCTCAGCGTGATGGAGTAAGCGCTGCCGACCGCGCCCTTCGGCGCGGTTCAAGGGGAGGCACATCGGGGCGCGCCCGTCCGGCGCGGGGTGGCCCGCGCCTTTGATCCTCGTCAATGGGGCAAAGTTGACCGATCGGTAAACTTTGCTGTCCCCATTCACATTGCCCAGGGTCCCCCCATGCCAGCCACCCAGCCCGTCCCCGCGGCCGCCCGCCTGTTCCTCTCCGGCAACGACGCGGTCGCTCGCGCCGTCTGGGAAGCCGGCACGCGCGTCGCCGCCGCCTATCCCGGCACGCCGTCCACCGAGATCCTCGAAGTGCTGGCGCGCTACCCCGACCTCTACACCGAGTGGTCGGTGAACGAGAAGGTCGCGCTGGAAGTGGCCCTCGGCGCATCGATGGTCGGCGCCCGCGCGTTCTGCGCGATGAAGCATGTCGGGCTGAACGTCGCCTCGGATGCGCTGATGACGATCACCGTGACCGGCACCGAGGGCGGACTGGTGATCGCCGTCGCCGACGACGTGGGCATGTCCTCGTCGCAGAACGAACAGGATTCGCGCTACTGGGGCCGCTTCGCGCATGTGCTGGTGCTGGAGCCGGCCGATTCGCAGGAGGCCTACGCGATGACGCTGGCGGCCTTCGACCTGTCCGAACGCCTGAAGAGCCCGGTGATCCTGCGCCTGACGACGCGCATCTGCCATGTGAAGGGTGTCGTGCAGACGGGCGGGCGCAGCGAGCATGAGCCGGCCGGCTTCGTGAAGGATCCGCGCCACTGGGTCATGGTGCCGGGCAACGCCAAGCCGCGCCTGCCGTCGGTGTTCCAGCGCGAGACCGCGGCCCGCGCCGAGGCGGAGGCGTCGCCGCTCAACTTCCGGATCGACGGCAGCGATCGCCGCATCGGCTTCGTCACCTCGGGGCCGACTTTCATGCACGTGCGCGACGCCTTCCCCGATGCGCCGGTGTTCAAGCTGGGCCTGTCCTGTCCGCCGCCGCTGGAGAGCCTGCGCGCTTTCGCCGCGACCGTCGACACCGTGCTGGTCGTCGAGGAAACCGAGCCGCTGCTGGAAACCGAAATGAAGGCCGCGGGCATCGCCTGCCACGGCAAGGACGTGCTGCCGCGCATCGGCGAGCTCGCGCCCGACGTGCTGGAACCCGCCGTCAGGCGCCTGCGCGGCGAGGCCGTGCCGGAACCCGAGCACGTGCCGCCCCAGCAGGTCTTCCCGCGCCCGCCGACGATGTGCGTCGCGTGCCCGCACCTGGGCGTGTATTACACGCTCTCGCAGATGCGCAACGTGCTGATCGCGGGTGACATCGGTTGCTACACGCTGGGCGCGGGGCACCCGTGGAACGCGCTCGACTCCTGCATCTCGATGGGGGCATCGATGGGTACCGCGCTGGGGATGGACAAGGGGCGTGGCAAGGTTGACGAGAACAAGAAGGTCGTCGCCGTGATCGGCGATTCGACTTTCATGCACATGGGCATGCAGGGCCTGCTCGACATCACCTGGAACCGCGGCAACGTCACGGTGCTGCTGCTCGACAACCGCGCCGTCGGCATGACCGGCGGCCAGGACAACCCCGGCACCGGCCGCGACATCCACGGCGAGGAAACCCAGCGCGTCGACTTCGCCCGGCTGTGCGAGGCGCTCGGCGTGAAGAAGGAGCGCATCCGCGTCGTCGATCCCTACCAGCTGCCGGTGCTGTTCAAGGCGCTGCGCGAGGAGACGAAGATCGAGGAGCCCTCGGTCATCATCACGAACCGCCCCTGCGTGCTGATCGACCACTACGAGCCGGCCAAGTCCTACCTGGTCGAGGAAGACCGCTGCACCGGCTGCGGTAACTGCGTCGAAGTCGGCTGCCCCGCGATCCACGTCACGCGCCGCGACAAGGAGGTCAAGGCTTCGGGCAAGGAAGTCGACCTCTCCTTCGTGCGCATCGAAACGTCCGCCTGCACCGGCTGCGGCCTGTGCGTGCAGCCTTGTGCGCCGAAAGCCATCGTGCACGCGCAGCCCGTCCAGTCCATCCAGTCCGTCCAGTTCGTCAGGAAGTGAGCGCCGCCATGTCCCAGATCACCAACATCCTCGTGTGCGGCGTCGGCGGGCAGGGCGTCATGACGGCGACCGAGATCCTCGCCGAAGCGGCGATTTCGCTCGGCTTCGACGTGAAGAAGACCGAAGTCGCGGGCATGAGCCAGCGTGGCGGAGTCGTGACCTCGCACCTGCGCTTCGGCAGGGTCGTGCTGTCGCCGCAGATCGTGCCGGGCGAAGCCGACCTCCTGATCGGCTTCGAGTCGGCCGAAGCGCTGCGCTGGAGTCACATGCTGCGCCCCGGCGGCATCGCGCTGGTGAACGCCGGCCGCATCGTCCCGCCGGTCGTGAATCTCGGCCTGTTCGACTATCCCGAAGATCCTGTCGCGCGCATGCGCGCACTGGGCCTGGCGGTGCATGCGTTCGACGCCACCTCGCTTGCGCTTGAGCTCGGCAACATCCGCCTCGGCAACACCGTGATGCTCGGCGCCTGTGCCGACCGCCTGCCGTTCCCTGCCGAAGTCCTGCGCGACGCCGTGCTGGCGCGCTTCGGCGCACGCAAGCCGCAACTCGTCGAGGCGAACCGGGAGGCCTTCGAGGCGGGGCGGCGGGCAGTGGCTGGTGAAGCGAAAGCCGCCTGAGTCGCGGTAAAAGCGGCGGGATTTCATCCCGCCCGGGGCGTCGTCGTGATTCTTGCGCAGGGCGGGATGAATCCCGCCTGTCCCCGCTGAGTCGCACACGCAACGGCTACGCAAGCCGCGGTCACCCGGCACGCGGGCAGCCGGCGGCGGGTCGAGGCCATCCTCCAGTGTTGGTGCCAACGCCCCCAGGACCACGGAATCGAATCGCACAAGCCCATGATCCTGCGATAAAATACGAAGTTTTTCATTCGGGGCTTCGATAATGACGGCTCGCATCATCGACGGCAACGCGCTTTCTGCGCGCGTGCGCGGCGAACTCGCGCAACGTGCGGCGCAACTCACCGCGCAAGGCGTGCAACCCTGCCTCGCGGTGATTCTGGTGGGCGACAACCCCGCCTCCGCGGTGTACGTGCGCAACAAGGTCTCCGGCTGCGAAAAGGCCGGCATCCGCTCGCTGCGCTTTGACTTCGCGGTCGACGTCGATGCCGCCCAGGTCATGAAGAAAATCGCCCAACTCAACGCCGACCCGGCGGTGCACGGCATCCTCGTGCAGTTGCCGCTGCCGAAGCAGTTCAACGAAGCCGAAGTCCTCGAGGCGATCTGCGTCGACAAGGACGTCGACGGCTTCCACGCCGAAAACGTCGGCCGCCTGTCGCAGGGGCAGGAAGCCTTCCTGCCCTGCACGCCGCACGGCGTCATGAAGATGCTCGAAGCGGAGAAGGTGCCGGTGCAGGGCGCCGAAGCCGTCGTCATCGGCCGCTCGAACATCGTCGGCAAGCCGATGGCGATGCTGCTCACGAACGCCGGCGCGACCGTCACCGTGACCCACTCGAAGACGCGCGATCTCGCCTTCCACACCCGCCGCGCCGACATCCTCGTCGCCGCCATCGGCAAGCCGCGCTTCGTCACGGCCGACATGATCAAGCCCGGCGCCGTCGTCATCGACGTCGGCATCAACCGCCTGACCGAAGGGCCGGAGGCCGGCAAGCTCTGTGGCGACGTGGATTTCGCCTCGGCGAAGGAAGTCGCCTCCGCGATCACGCCGGTGCCCGGCGGCGTCGGCCCGATGACCATCACCATGCTGCTCGCGAACACCGTCGAGTCGGCCGAACGCGCCCTGCGCAAGAAAGGTTAATGCGATGAGCGACAAACCCGTCGTCGGAATCATCATGGGATCGAGCTCCGACTGGCCGACGATGCAGGCCGCGGCGAAGGTCCTGAAGGAATTCGGCGTCCCCTACGAGGCGCGCGTCGTCTCGGCGCACCGCACCCCTGACCTGATGTTCGCCTATGCGGACATGGCTCGCAGCCGCGGCCTCAAGGCGATCATCGCCGGCGCGGGCGGCGCTGCGCACCTGCCCGGCATGGTCGCGGCGAAAACCACCGTCCCCGTGCTGGGCGTACCGGTGCAGTCGAAGGCCCTGTCCGGCCAGGACTCGCTGCTTTCCATCGTGCAGATGCCCAAGGGCATCCCGGTCGCGACCTTCGCGATCGGCGAGGCCGGGGCCGCCAATGCCGGCCTCTTCGCTGTCTCGCTGCTGGCCAACGAGGATGCGGCGCTCGCGAAGAAACTCGACGAATTCCGCGCCCGCCAGACCCAGGCGGTGCTCGACATGACGCTCGACGAGGTCTGAGATGATCCTGCCTCCCGCAACCCTGGGAATGCTCGGTGGCGGCCAACTCGGCCGCTTCTTCGTTTCTGCCGCCCACGAAATGGGCTACAAGGTCTGGGTGCTCGACCCGGATGCCAACAGCCCCGCGGGCCTGATCGCCGACCACCATATCGTCGCCGCCTACGATGACTACGCCGCGCTGGACGAACTGGCGAACGGCTGCGCGGCAGTGACGACGGAATTCGAGAACGTGCCGGCGTCGACGCTCGACTACCTCGCGAAGTTTGTCCCGGTCCATCCGTCGGCGAGCGCTGTCGCGGTGTGCCAGAACCGCGTCGCGGAAAAGACCTTCCTGGTCGACAACGATCTCCCGCACGGCCCCTTCGCGGTGATCCGCCACGACGAGAACCTGCGCGATACGGACGAAGCGCTGTTCCCGGCGGTGCTCAAGGTCGCCCGCTTCGGCTACGACGGCAAGGGACAGGCACGCGTCACCAACCGCGACGAGGCGCTCCACGCTTTCCGCGAGTTCGGCGGCGAATCCTGCGTGCTCGAGAAGCTGCTCAAGCTCGACAGCGAAATGTCGGTCGTGCTCGCGCGCGACGAGGCGGGCGACGTCCGCTGCTTCCCGCCCGGCGAGAACAGCCACCGCCGCGGCATCCTCGACGTCACGATCATGCCGGCGCGCATCGAGCCGGTGCTCGCCGAGCGCGCGCGCGAAGTGGCGCAGACGATCGCGGAGCGCCTCGACTACGTCGGCACGCTGGGTGTCGAGTTCTTCGTCTGCGGCGGCCAGCTCTTCGTCAACGAGATGGCGCCGCGCCCGCACAACAGCGGCCATCACACCATCGACGCGTGCGTCACCAGCCAGTACGAACAGCAGGTCAAGGCCCTGTGCGGCCTGCCGCTCGGCGAGCCGCGCGCCCACAGCGCTGCGGTGATGGTGAACCTGCTGGGCGAGCTGTGGTACGACGCGGATGGCAACTACCGCGAGCCGGACTGGTCCGTGCTGCAGGCCGTGCCGAACCTGCGCGTGCACCTGTACGCCAAGCACCACGCCCGCCCCGGCCGCAAGATGGGCCACTTCACCGTGATCGGCGCGGACGCGTCCGAGGTGCTTGCCACCGCGACGCAGGCGCGTGCGGCGATCGGCATCCGCAATGACGAGCACTGATCGCGCGACGATGTCCGTCGCCGCCGACGAGATCCAGCGCGCCGCCGATCTGCTGCGCGCCGGCGAACTCGTCGGCATGCCGACCGAGACGGTGTATGGACTTGCCGCCGATGCGCTGAATGTCGAAGCGGTCGGCAGGATCTTCAGCGCCAAGGGCCGGCCGGCCGATCATCCGCTGATCGTCCATCTGCCCGACGCCACTCACCTCGCGCGCTGGGCGCGCGCCATCCCGAAGGATGCGCTCGCGCTCGCCAAGGCGTTCTGGCCCGGCCCGCTGACGCTCATCCTCAAGCGCGAGGAGGGCGTTCCCGACGCCGTCACCGGCGGGCAGGACACGGTCGGCCTGCGCGTGCCCGACCATCCCGTCGCGCTCGCGCTGCTGCGCGCGTTCGATTCGGGCATCGCCGCCCCGTCCGCAAACCGCTTCGGCCGCATCAGCCCGACCACCGCGGCCCACGTGCGCGAGGAGCTCGGCGACAAGGTCGCGCTGGTCCTCGACGGCGGCCCCTGCCAGGTCGGCATCGAATCCACCATCCTCGATCTCTCGCGCGACACGCCCGTGATCCTGCGCCCCGGCGCGATCTCCGCCGACGACATCGGCCGCGTCATCGGCCGCGTCATCGGCCGCCGGCCCGACATGCGCAAGCCGCACGCGGAGGAGGGCGCCGCCACCGCCGCGTCGGACCAGCCACGCGTCTCCGGCTCGCTCGCCGCCCACTACGCGCCGCGCACGCCGCTGCAACTGATCCCCGCCGCCCGCCTCGCCGAAGAGTCCGCCATGCTCGCCGGCGAAGGCAGCCGCGTCGCCGTCCTCGCCCGCATCTGCGCCGACCCCAAGGATGCCCGCCTGACCTGGCGCAATGCCCCGAGCGATCCGGCCGGCTATGCCCACGAGCTCTACGCCAACCTGCGCGACCTCGACGCCTGCGGCGCAGACTTCATCGTCGTCGAGGTACTGCCCGAGACCCTCGACTGGCAAGCCATCACCGACCGCCTCGGCCGCGCGGCCGTGGGTTCGGGTGACGGCGAAGATCCGCTGCTTGAACGTGATGAAACCTGAGTGAAAAATCGGCCTTCCAAACTGAAAGAAGCCCCGCTATAATCTGCCGCTCTTGAGGGCCGATAGCTCAGCTGGGAGAGCGCTGCGTTCGCAATGCAGAGGTCGAGGGTTCGATCCCCTTTCGGTCCACCAACACATGAGGCCAGCCTTCGCGCTGGTGTGCCGTTAAGCATAAAGTGGCCACCAGGCCAATTTATGCTTTATTTCACGATTGGCCATATTTTGGTTTATCGGGTGCGGCATAGTAGTCTGGCTGGTTTGCAACTGCGGTCTGTGCCCGCGGTTGCAGCAAAGAGTCAAAAAAACGGGACCTCGCGGTCCCGTTTTGCTTTCCAGGTGAAGCTGGGGTCAGCGGCGGCGGCTGTCCATCACGGCGGTGATATGGCGGAAGATGCCGGGCACGGATTGCGCCTCGGTATCGAGCCGACTCCAGATGTCGCGCGCGCTCATCCCCTCGTAGCCCGCTGCCAGGCGCTCATCGAGCACCTCCCCAATCTGCGATTGCAGGCGAGTCTGCCGTTGCTCGCCGCGGGCGGCTCGATGGCGGAGGTAGCGGTCGGCAATGGCGCGGGCTTCTGCATTGGCCTGCAGGTAGAGGCTCTTGCGGTCGACGCCCACGCGTTCGCTCGCTTCATTGACGGACACCGGCTGCGGCTCCTCAAGCATTGCGCGCAACTGTGCACGGATGTCGTCCCAGTCCAGTTCCCTAGACTTGATGCCTGCTCGCGGCGATTCGGGGAGCTCGATGGGCATCTGTACAGGCACGAGAGGAGGTTCCCATCCTTCGACATCGCCGGCGAACAGCTTGTCCAGTCCAATCCCGCCGTGCAGGGCAATGGTCAGCCAGGCCTTCAGGGCCGGGATGCCTCCTTTGTTGAGCCAGTGGGAGATGCCGCTCTTCGAGAAGCCATACCGACTCGCAAAGGTACTTGGCCGCCCGTCGGCCATGCGCTCGATGACGGTCTCCAGCAGTGGGACCAGTCCAGGGGACGCGACCTTCGGAGGCTCCTGCAGCATCTGCCCGACTTGGCGGGCCACCCAAAGTGCTTCCGGTGAGGCGGATTCGGTTTCAGCGTCGCCGAGAAACCCGCCGCACGAGGTGCAATAGCCGGGAACAACCACCGCGGAACGACTCCGGACATTGCTGCGGTGGCAGCGCGGGCAGGTCGTTACCAACTGCACCTTGTGACGCAGGCAGGCGGTAACGGGGGCGACGTCCCAGGCTAGGAGTCTGCGCGGCAGAACTCCAGAGAGTGGGGTTTTAGCAGAAGGATCGGCGAAGCGAGAGGTGCGGGAAGAGACTGCGGCCGTGGTTGAATTGCTTCGCGACGGTGCTGCGCCCGTGCCGGACGGGAACGGGGACAGATTTGCGCCCCTTTTTCCCGTTATGCCGTCCTCAGTGTGCTCATCCTGCGCAGGTTCAGGGCCATACAGACGAGCTTCCACTCCGCTTTGACGCGCTCCAGGCCCCGCAGGCTGAACTGCCGGAATCCCAATACGTTCTTGATCCAGCCGTTGGGCGGTTCGGCGATCCATTTCCGTTTTCGGTAAGCCGTCTTGCCCGCCTCGCTATCGAGCTTGTCGGCCATCTGCGCGGTGTGCGGACTGCGTTCACGGTCGAAACCGAGTCGGCGCTTGCCTTCCCGGCCCAGCGCCACCACCAGTTCGGTCCCGCAGCCGTCGAGCTCCCGGAACGTCTGCTCCGAGCGGTAGCCGGTGTCGGCCAGCGCCTGGCGCGGGCGCTGCGCGAGGGTGTCGCGCACGACCTGCAACATCCCCGGCAGTAGCCCGGCGTCGCTGGCGTTGTTGGTCAGTTCGGCCGCCACGATGATGTGGGCGGTCTCGTCGACCGCCGTCTGGGCGTTGTAGCCCGGATCGAACCCGCCGCCGGCGCGCTTCATGATGCGGCTGTCTGGATCCGTGAAGTTCTCCTGTGCCTTGTCCTCGGGCACCCCGAAGTCGCGCTTGTAGCGCCCACCCTTCGGTTTGCCGTCACCGCCGCGCGGACGGCGGTCGTCATCGTCGCTGCGCCCGCGCGCCTGATCGGCCTCGCGCTGGCGCTGCTCGAGCCGCGCCCGGGCTTCGGCAATCGCCGTCAGCCGCGCCTCGCGCCGCGCGATCTCGGCCGGCACATCCAGCTCGGGCTCGTTCCTCTCGGCGTCGTCGGCGGCCTTGGCCCGATTGAGCAGCGCCTCGATCTGCCGTTTCAATTCGGCCTCCGCCTTCACCATGTGGCCGTAACTCATCGCCTTGTGGCGGCTGGCGTTCGCCTTGACCTTGGTGCCGTCGATGGCCACCGTCCCGAGCTTCACCAGCCCCATCTCGCGAGCCAGTCGCACCACCTGCACGAACAACTCGCTCAGCTCCTTCAAGTGGACAGCGCGAAAGTCGCTGAGCGTGCGGTGGGCCGGGAAGTTGCCTGCCGCCAGCACCCGGAACGCCACATCCTCGTGCAGCTTGCGCGCGATCTTGCGCGAGCTGAACACGCCCGTGGCGTACGCATACAGCAGCACCTTGACCATCATGGCCGGATGAAACGGCTGGTTGCGCGGTCCGCCCCCGGCATACCGGGTGTGGAACGCGCTCAGGTCCAATCCGTCGACCGCGTCGCTAATGAAGTACGCCAGGTGGCCTTCGGGTAGCCACTCCTGCAGCGCCTGGGGCAGCAGCATCTGCTGCTGCGGGCAATAGGGCAGATAGCTCGTCATCTCGACAGTCTACCGGCCCCGACACGCCAGGGAGGGCTTACCTCACCGACGCTTGGCTTCTGCCGCGCAGACTCCTAGCCGCAGGTACGGTTCAACGTTGTTGGCTTTGTCCTCGGCCAGGCAGCACGGGCACCAACGGTCGGATTTCGGCGCCAAGCCCGGGACGCCCAACACGGGGCGCCAAGGGGCCAGGGTGTGACGGTCCAGTGATGCCATGCCCGTGAGTTCGGCCAGCCTGGCCGCCCATTGCTCGCTCTCCGGCGACATGCTCGAGAAGCTACGCTGATGCCAGACGATTGGTTTGCGGACCCACTGGGCGCACAACCTTCCCGGTTCGTGTTACCCGCCAAGTTGTGGATGTACTCGGTGTGAATGCGTCCGAAGATGCGCTCCATGACCGAACCGTGGCGCGGATTGCCGGCGGGACAGTAGCGGACGTGAATGCGCATCAGTTCGGCGAAGTGCTTGAAATCCTCGCTGCGGAAGTCCGCCCCATTGTCGACGACGATGAACTGCGGCAAACGGCGGTGGCGACGGACGATGTCGCGCAGGAGCATCATGTTCGAGCGGTACGACGGCGGGTCGAACGAGAGATAGATGCCCACGATTCGCCGCGTGAATGCGTCGATGGCCAGCGACAGCCATGGCCGACCGAGCGACTTGCCGGTCTTCAGTGAGACCAGTTCGATATCGAGTTCCGTGTGGTCCATGTGAACGTACTGGAGTGCGCGCGACCCGTGGACTGGCGTATCGGCGTAGAGCACATTCACGAACTCGGCATTCTGGTAGCGCTGCGTTTCTGCCTGCTTTCTTCTCTCTTCGTCTTCTGCGAGAAGACGGGCGATGTGCGCGTGCGGATTCGCGAGCGACCGTGGGAGCGCTGCCTTCCCCGCCTGCTTCCTGGCCCGTTCGAAGACGACGTCCAAGGTTTCAGCGAATTCGGGGCGAGGGGGGAAGCTCGCTTATCGGTTCGTCGTAGTACCAGCCGGTGCGGCGACCGATTTCGACACTACCGGACTCTCCGAGTCCCCGGCGGGGCAGAGGAATGCGGCGAACCGGCTTGCCAGCCGCGTGGGCCGCCCAGTAGCCGCGGGGTGGAACCGGTACGCGGGCAGCTGCACAGGCTTTTCCGAGCGCAACGTCCGACAATCCGAATTCCTTGGCCAGGACGGTTTTTGGCTTACGCCATACCAGTTCGTACAGGTCTTCGCGTGTCAGCGTTTGCGACATGGGACGTGCTCCTCACGGTCGTAGGCGTAATGGTCTAACTTGCCGACCACTGCGACTAGGGTGAGGGCCATGTCCCGTACTCGCCGTTGTGCGTTTCACGGAGCATTGAGAGTCAGGGGGGCGGCTGAAGACGGGCTCGAGGAGCCGCATCGGGCGCGGCGACCGCACCGACTGTGCCGACATGAGCTGGCGGGCGCCTCCGAACGGCTTCCCCGGTCGTCTTCGAGCCTGAAAAGAAAAAAGCCCGAGCAACGGGGCCCGGGCTTAAATCCACACCAAGGAGGAGGGTGGAGGAGACGGGTGAACGATACGCCTACGTATTGATGCGATGCAACAAATAATTTTTATCGCCCCATTGCAGAGGCTTCGGTCGCCTCCGTTGCCCTTCGGGTCACCAACGTCGGCTGCGCGCATCAACCCACGTGCGTCCCACGCGTGCTCGCAGCCGTTGAATGGACAATGGGCAACACGTCGGCGAAATGCTCGTGCATCTTCCTCACCGGCTGCATGTTTTCAGCAACTCCTGTCAGGATGGACTGCAGCTGCGCGGTCAGTGCGACGACCGCGTTGGAATTGCGGATGACGTCGTAAATGAGCTGCGGCGGGTAACCCGTCATGGTGCGGGACAGCGGATGCAGACCGCCGTGCGCATAGCTGTTCATCGCCTTCCACGTGACTTCCTTGTACTCGCGCAGTTGCGCGACGATGGGCGCGGGCGCGTCGGGGTGGGCTTCTAACTCCTTGAGCATATCGGCCAATCCCAGCCCCTCATTGGCGCGCTTGGCGGTTTCCATCGTGAGGGGCTCGGAAAGCTTGGCGACCCAGTTGTCGCTGGCCGCGTGGAGGAGCCAGACGCCTCGAACCAAGCTCTCGAACTGCGGGCGGGTGAGCGCAATCGCTGATGAGAACAGCCCTTGGTCGACCAGCATCAAGATACTGAGTGCGTGTTCCAGCGAAAGCAGGCCGGACTGGAATGCTGCCACGAAGCGCTGGTCCGGCGCGGGCAACAGCGACTGTACATGGCGCTGCACCTCCGTGTGGTACTGGGCGGTTCGGTCGAGGAGTCGATGAAGGTTTTCGTCGGTCATATAGAGGTGAGGGAAATGCGGGAAGACAGATGGCATACTAGCGGAACGGCCGGCGACCATGTCTCCGCGATGCGTGATGGTGTGTGAGGGAAAAGATTGAATGGTTTTCGATAGTCCGCTCACCGTGGCCGGCATCGACATCGGCGGGACCAAGAAGGGCTGTCACCTCGTCGTCCTGCACGGCAACGACATCGTCTGCAGCATCCGTAGCGGCGACCCTGACCATCTGGCGCGAACGTGCCAGGAGCTTGGTGCGGTAGCGGTCGGCATCGATTCGCCCTGCCAATGGGGGCAACCGCAATCGGGCCGGCGGGCGGAAAAGATGCTCGCCAAGGAGCGGATATTTTCCTTCGCGACGCCGACGCGGGAGCGCGCTGAGGCGAACACGTCTGGGTTCTATGGCTGGATGTTCTGCGGTGAGCGCGTCTATCAGGCCCTGGCTGCCACCCACCCGCTGTTGAGTGACGTGGGCTACGCCGGCGGGAAGGTCTGCTTCGAGACGTTCCCGCATGCCATCACCTGCGCGATGCTTGGCACCGCCGAGGCCTCGGCGAAACGCAAGCGCGTGCAGCGCCGACAGCTGCTGAGGGATGCGGGCATTGACCCGACACCATTGAAATCCATTGATGCAGTGGATGCGGCCCTGTGCGCGCTGACCGCCACATATGTGATTGCCGGTCGGAGCGAGGCATACGGGGATACCGAGGGCGGCTACATTTTCGTTCCCGCCTCGCTGTAGGCCATTTGATTCTTGCAGGGCCTTGACCGGACAGTGGAGCCGGCGATAGTGATTGCAATGATTGCGGTCCGCGCTAAAATGCAAGCATTGCAATCGTCAGGAGGGCGCCATGGCGACCAATCTTGTTGTGCGCAACGTCGAGCCCGAGGTCGCGCAGGCCTTGAAGGAGGCGGCGGCTCGGCACGGGCGTAGTGCTGAAGCGGAGCACCGCGAAATTTTGCGGGTGGCCCTTTCGCGACCGCCTCGCCGAACCTTCAAGGACGTGCTTGCGATCATGCCCGACGTGGGTACCGACGAAGACTTCAACTTCAGGCAGGGCTGATGTACCTGCTCGACACCAACATCATCAGCGAGCTGCGCAAAGGCGGGCGCGCCAATCCCGGCGTTACCGCCTTTTTTGCGACTCTGGCAGCGGAAGACATCTATCTATCGGTGCAGACCGTCGGCGAGATTCGTCGCGGCGTCGAGACCATCCGTAAACGAGGTGACCGCGAGCAGGCGAATCGCCTCGAGGCCTGGCTGGACCTGGTGATTGCCGACTACTCGGACCGGATACTGGGCTTCGACCTCGACTGCGCGCAGGTATGGGGAAAGCTCATGTCGCCGAGTCCCCAGCATCCCGTCGACAAGCAGATTGCTGCCATTGCGCTCATCTACGACCTGACGGTGGTCACGCGTAACACGGAAGATTTCGAGTCCACCGGAGTGCGGAACATCAATCCCTTCAGCTCGCCTCAGCCGATAACCTGACAGGTGGTGACGCACGCTCACCAGTATCCGGGGCGTTTCTGTTCCGGCGCGTCGAGCGGTCGCCGGAGGTATTGGAGAGGTTTGCGGACCCGGCTGTCGTCGCGCCCGCCCGTGCATCGGGGCAGTTCCGTTAGCCAAGAGCATCTAGGTGCGGCAGAAACACCTCGAAAAACACGTCGCAGGCCTGCCGAGGAGAGTAGGTAATTCCACTTGGCAGGAATCCCTCCATGTCGGTCAGGAACTTCCGCGACGACATCCGCCGCTCCAGTTCGCTCCGCACCTTCGTGGAATCCAAGGTGCTTCCCTCCTGCGCCATGTAGAAGCGGAAAGCCTCCCCAACGCGGGCAGGATTCACCCGAACATCGGCGCCCGCCGCTTGCGATGCGTCCCAAGCTCGCCACAGGTCGAAGAGGTCCCGCCCGTGTTCGCGCTGCAGGAGCGCACGCAGCTTTGTGCCCAGCATTTCGTCCAAGTCATAGGACAAGACCTCGACCTTGCGGACGCCGCCGGCGCCCGTGGGCACCTCGATTTGAATCGGCACAAGGGGGAACAGGCTCTTGCGCTCGTTGATGTTCACCTCGACCTTCAGCTTGGCCATCGCCCCTTCCTTGCTGTGCGGGTCGTAGATGTAGGTGCTGCGTATGAGCTTGGATTTGGCTGCCAGGTTTCTGACGGCGAGCGTCACCGTGGCGATGACGGACTCGTTCGGCTTGCCAAGCAGCGGGTGCAGTACGCGCGTGAGCGCTTGCTTGATGTGTCCGGCTGGCCGGTCGCCTACCAGGACCAAATCGATGTCCTCGGAGTAGCGGCTGGCCGGCGCCAAGTGCGCCTTGTGCAGTACGGTGCCACCGCGCATCGCGAGCTGGCTCTTCAGGAAAGGGTCTTCGAAAATGGCTGCGACCGCCAGGCAGAGCAGGTAGTCCTGCTCGACCATCAGGTCGTTCAGCCACGGGGCGCAGCTGCGCCAGACGTTTATTTCGCGCGCGGATATCATCGAATCTCATCTAAGAACAACAGGCGGCCGGGGGCATACAAGACGCCCCAATCCTTATTCAACTCCAAAGCACAGTCGTCCGGTGCCTGCAGCTCGAGTGGCACCGACACCGTTCGACGGGGGGCCATCCACTTCCGAATTCGTCTGGCCGGCCCGACGTGTCCGAGCGCCTCCAGCAGAAAGCCCAGCCGTTGCGCCGTCGATGTGTGGTCAAGGCCGTCCAGCGCCCTGGTCATCTCGTCCGCATTCAGGTCCTTCGCAAAGTCGTTCGACACCCTGGCCACTGCTTCAACGCCGCCGATGGAAACCTGCGCACGAAGCAGGTCCAGCAGCGTCGCCTCCCGCGTGCTGACACGCCACGGCGCCACGTCGCCGCGCACCACGACTGTCGGGGTCTCATCCAGGCGCGCTTTTACGGTGAAGTCGAGGCGATGCACCCCTACGGCGGCGCTCCTTCGCGCCCGGCTCACCATCACCTGGGTGGTCTGCAGTGCGTAATGGGCAGACCCCCAGTAACGCGCTGCGGAAAGTAGCCCGACGTAGTAGCGCGGTTCCAACCGCTTCATGTAGTCGTCCAACCACCAAGTCACGGGCGGCGCCCCGTAGTGCTCGTATTCGGGCGGCACGATGACCCAACCCGAGGTCCGTTTCGCGGCCGCGACGATGCGCTTCTTCCGACTGAGCCGGGACAGCACGCCGGTGACCGCGAGGTCGGTAGGAGCCATGCCGAGAAGCGCTGCGAATTCCGCTTGCTCGAAGTGGTAGCGGTGCTGGGCCTGGATATGCCGAAGTGCTTCGTCAGGAGACATTGCTTTCGAAGACGTCGCAATAGTCAAAATATTTTGCGAATAGTAATGTTCGGTGTTTATATTTGCAAAGAATTTTGCAGCTCGGCATCGGGCCGTCTACCCTTGGCATTCGGGACGTATCAGTAGGCACCGTGACCGAGGTCGGCTGCGGCACGGAGAATCCGCAGCACGTCAGCGGCACGGTCCGCACGTATCTCTTCGAGGGGGACGCGTCCGGTGAGCAATGGTTCTGAATACGTCAGGAAGTCACGCGCTGCCCACATCCTGTTCTTCCCGAAGGCCATGAGAATGTTGGGTAAGACTTGCATGACGGCCGGTTCGAACTGCCACGCGGGGTAACGAACCCCCGGCATCACGCTGCGCGCGGACAGCGCCAGTAACTGACCGCCAGAGCGCATGCGACGAAGGGTTCGCGCCGGGATTCCGGAAACCGTGGCCGCTTCCCTGGCTGACAACATGTCGGCGGCTCGAAGTTGCGCTCGTTGTTGTCGTCGGCCGCGAGCCAGTGGCGTGCGCTCAAGCCGCTCCGAAGTCAGGTCGTCCAGGGATTCCTCACCGAGGTGGGGCCGGTCATTGCCCTGCATGTGGGTCTCGTTCTCGTTCGGGTTGGCTACCGGTGCAGCCACTCGAGCTTCTCGCGCAGGTCCGCTTGCGCCGCGCTCGTGCCAAGCCCGAGAAGTGGGTCCGTGAGGACAAGGTTGGCGCGGTGCTCGTCTGCCCAGCCCGCGCCATTGTCATCGACGGCGAGCCAGCGAGTATGGCGATGTCGCTGGACGGTATGTCGAATCTGTTCGTAACGGGTCAGGTTGTCCCATCGTCGTGGAGCCGTTTCGTACCACGTGGCCCCGACGACACGGCGCCGCAGGGATTCGGGCAGGTGCGAACGGGCGGCGTCGAAACCAAGCACCCGCGCCCATGAGGTCGAGAGGACAACCTGCAGCGCCGGGTACGGCGTGAGGAGGTCCTCCAGGACATCGGTCCATTCGAAGAGCCGGAAGCCGTCAGTGCGCAGAACGATTCGCTCACCCTTGCGGTACACGGCGTCCGGATGAAGCACGCCGTCGTAGTCGAGGAAGAGGGTCGGGCGCTGCGGTTCTCGCTGCCGAATTCCCCCACTGCTTGCCATTCTCTGTTCCCCTCCTCAACCATCTCGGACCGAGTGTGCGCGCGCGGAGGCAAGGAGGGTATGCGGGATTATCCTAACGTATTGTTTAAAATAGCGATTTGTCAAGTTGTCGGACGATTGCAGCGCAAAGGTCGCGCTGCCGGCGCTCCCGGTAGTACGAGGTACAAGGCGCGTGCGCCAACGCCGGGCATGCCTGACCCGCTGTTCGGCACCGCTCGCGGGAGGGCGAACCTGTCAGCGGCTCCATCCGCCATCGTTTCCGGAACGACATGAGATAGACTGGCTGTTCCGTGCCCCCCGTCGGCATCGTGGAGACGCCTCGGCCGCAGGCTCGCGGCGCGAATGGCTGGGGGTGGGCGACGGCGCTTTCAGGTCGGTAGGAAACCGTGTGCTGAGGTGCGGGAGTGGTCTGTCGTGCCGCGGAGTCCCGAAAACGGCGAAAAGGCGTGTCGTTTCGCGGAGATTTTTTTTGGCCATGAATTGCTTTATTTCGTCCCGATTGGCCAAGTTATGGTTTTCGGGGTTCCGTAGCGCGGGCGAAAGCGGGCCATCTGGGCTTTTCCAGGCCCGTTGACGGTCACGAGTTCGATAGCTCTTGGCCACTTTATGCTTTATTCCGTGCCAGGAAATGCTTAACGGCGCACTGGCCTTTTTCACGTCTGCCGGTGCGCCAATGCTGGCGCGGCTTCCCTGATTCGAGCGAAAGGCGGATCCGGCCCGAGCACCCCCATTTTGGGTTGCTGCCAGTTTCGTGGGGTGATCGCCCACTTATCTATCGTGGTGAGGGGGCAAACCTTCGGTCATCCTCCCGGTGCGGCGCGGATGGAGTCGCAAGCAATTTTGCGTTCATAATTGAACTGTCCAAACCGCGGACGAGGAGGTGTTGGAATGCCCGCAATGCCCGATGTGGAGTCCATCAAGGCCGTGCTTCGCCAGGTCATCGATCCCGAGGTCGGAGTGAATATCGTCGATCTTGGTCTCGTTTACGGTATCGACATCACGCCGGACCAGATTTCGATCCGGCTGACGATGACGTCTCCAGCCTGTCCCATGGGTGACCTGATCATGGGTGATATCGATGCCGCTCTTGACGCGGCGCTACCACCCGAAATCGGGGTGGTGGTCAATATGGTGTGGGATCCGCCCTGGACGCCGGAGATGATGAACAAGGATGCACGTGGGCATTTCGGCTGGAAGGGGCACGATGACCGCTGATCGGCCGGTTGAAAGGGGGGGGGGCGTCGCGGCTGCCGAGTCGAAGATCCTTCCCCGTGTGCTGTGCCTCGCGATGGCGATGTTGTCCCTCGTCGTCGGGGTTGCATCCGGCCTGGCGCGCCTGGGTACCGTCGTGCCCGACCTTGCCGCCGGCTTGGCCGGCGTTCATGCCGCGCTGATGATCTGCGCATTTTTCGGGACAGTCATCGGGCTCGAACGTGCCGTGGCGCTGGCACATCCCGCTGCCTATGCGGGACCGCTGGCATCGGGCCTGGGCGGGTTGGCGCTGCTCCTGCACTTGCCGCTGGCGTGGGTGCAGGCCTTGTTCATTCTGGCTTCGCTGGTCCTCGTCGGCGGGGCGGTCGCGGTGACGAGGCGCCAACTGGCGCTATTCACGCTCACGCTCGCGGTGGGTGCCGCCTGCTGGCTCGCCGGGAACGTTGCCTGGGCGGCGAGCGGGCTGCTTCAGGCAGCCATTCCTTGGTGGTTGGCATTTCTGGTGGTCACGATCGCGGGGGAGCGGCTCGAACTGACCCGGTTCCTCCCCGCACGGCGGGAGGCACCGCCGCTGTTCCGAATCGCCGTCGGCACGATTCTCGCCGGCGCGGCAGCGACGATCTGGTTCTCGTCAGCCGGGCTGGTGCTGTTTGCCGCGGGCCTGTGCGCGCTGTCGATGTGGCTGCTGCGCTACGACATCGCCCGTCATAACGCCGGGCAACGAGGCCTCGTGCGTTACATCGCGCTCTGTCTGTTGTCCGGCTACGCATGGCTGGCGACGGGAGCAGCAATCGGACTCCTCGGGGGATTCGAGTCCGCGCATCCGCTGCGCGATGCGGCCCTGCATGCGATCACGCTCGGTTTCGTGTTTGCAATGGTGTTCGGCCATGCCCCGATCATCTTTCCTGCGATCGCGCGCGTCCGCATGCCCTACCATCCGGTTTTCTACCTGCCGCTTGCGTTGCTTCATGTCTCGCTGGCGGCACGGATTGCGGGTACCGCGCTGGGCGACGCGGCGTTCCTGCTCCGGCTCGGCGGGGTCGCGAACGCCGTAGCCCTTGTCGCATTCATCGTGACCATGCTCGCCAGCGTGCTGCGCGGCCGTCAGAGTGCCAGACGATGAGGTGATCGCGGCCGATTCGGTTGTAGTCGTCCTGTAACCGGATCATGCGATGGTGATTCGCCATCCGGGTTCCCGTGGTGCGGCAGGGGGCCGTCTGCCAGCTGGTAAAATCCGGACATGACGGTTCACTGAAATTTCCCTGCCTTCCAATGAAAAAAATCGAATCCGCATTCGAACATATGCTCTTTGCCAGCCGCTGGCTGATGGCGCCCGTCTATTTCGGGCTGATCATGGCGCTGGTGGTGCTTCTCGTGAAATTCGCGAAGGAGATCTGGTTCCTCTTCAGCCACATCATGAGTGCAACCGGGGCGGAGATGATCATCGGCGTCCTGTCGTTGGTCGATATCGCGCTGATCATGAGTCTGCTGATCATCATCATGTTCAGCGGCTACGAGAACTTCGTCTCGAAGATGGAGGACCTGCACACCCATACGGATCGCCCCGAATGGATGGGGCATATCGGTTTCTCCGACCAGAAGATCAAGCTGATCGGTTCGATCGTGGCGATTTCGGGTATCGAATTGCTGAAGGCCTTTCTGAACGTCGACAACGTGCCGGATCGGCACCTCGCCTGGATGGTCGGCATCCACGTCACCTTCCTGATGTCGGGGGTGCTGTATGCGCTGATGGATCGCCTGCAGGGCAAGGGGCACTGAGGCCCGTCGCGGGTGCCCGGCTCCGGGCGCTGACTGGCTAGACCTGAAGCCGCTCGAGCAGCTCGCGCTCGATCTGCAGGATCTGGCCTTCTAGCGCCAGGCGCCCGCCGCTGATGAGGAAGGTGTCCTCGGCGCGCTCGCCCAGCGTCGCGATTTTCGCCGTATGCAGGCGTATTTCGTGCCGCACGAGCACTTCGGCGACCGAGAACAGCAAGCCGGGGCGGTCCGCGGCCACGAGCGAAAGGATGAAATGCTTTCCCGGCTCGTCCGGCTGGATGCTGATCTGCGGAGTGATCGGGAAGTGCTTCATCTGACGGGACAGCCGGCCCTGCGTGGGGCGATCCGGCGCCCCTGGATGCGTGAGACGCGCGGTCAGCTCGTGCTCGATCAGCGTGATGACGTCCCGATAGTGCGCGGCATTGCCCGGGTCCTGCAGGATGAAGCTGTCGAGGGCATAGCCGTGGCGCGTCGTATGCACCTTGGCGTCGAGAATCGTGAAACCCAGCCGTCCGAAAAAGCCCGTCATGCGCACGAAGAGGTCCTTCTGGTCCGGGGTGAACACCATGACCTGGACGCCTTCTTCGCCCTCGAGGACCCGGGCCTTGACTACCGGCTCCTCGCCTTGCGGGCGGAAATACAGCACGCGCGTATGCCAGGCGATCTCTTCGGCGGAATGGCGCATGAAATAGACGGCGTCGAGCTGCGTCCAGAGCGCTTCCTCGATTCCCGGGCGCAGTCCGTAGTAGCGCAGTAGTTCGCGGGCGTCTTCCTGGCGATCGTCGAGGCCCAGCGCCTGCTGGGGCGTGGCGCCGCGCAGCAGGCGTTGCGTCGCGAAGAACAGGTCCTCGAGCAGCTTGCCCTTCCAGCCGTTCCACACCTTCGGGCTCGTGCCGCGAATGTCGGCGTGGGTGAGCAGGTAGAGCGCGGTCAGGCGACGCTCCGTCTGCATCGTGTCGGCGAACCGGCGGATGACATCGGGATCGGTCGTGTCCTCCTTCTGCGCGACCTGTGACATCGTGAGGTGGTGGGCGACCAGCCACACGACCAGTTCGGCGTCCTCCGCTGCCACTGCGTGCTGCTCGCAGAATTCCCGCGCGTCGGCCATGCCCAGCTGCGAGTGGTCTCCCCCGCGCCCCTTGGCGATGTCGTGGAAGAGGGCGGCGATGTACAGCAGCCAGTGGCGGTCGAATCCCAGTATCAGCCGCGTCATCAGCGGATATTCGTGCGCATGCTCGCCCATCGTGAAGCGGCGCATGTTGCGCAGGACCATCAGGATGTGCTGGTCCACCGTGTAGACGTGGAACAGGTCGTGCTGCATCTGGCCGACGATGCGGCGCCACGCGGGCAGGTAGTGGCTCAGGATGCTGTACTGGTTCATCCGGCGGAACTCGTGCACGATCCCGCGCTTCTGCTTCAGGATCTCCAGGAACAGTGCCCGGTTCGCGGGGGCGGCGCGAAAGGCGGCATTGATCCGGGTGCGGTTCAGCCACAGGGCGCGCAGGGTCCGCGCCGTCATGCCCTTCAGTTCCGAGCGCTGCTGGAGCAACAGGAAGCACTCCAGCAGCGCGGAAGGATTACGCTCGAAGGTGTCCTCGCTGCGGATGTCGAGCAGCTCGCGCACCGCCTGGAAGCGCTCGTTGATCACGAAGGCGGCGCCCCCCCGGTTGGGGAAGATCTCGGCGCCGTAGTTCTGCAGCAGGATGGTGTTGGTCTGCGTGACCTTCTTGGCGTTCACGTAGTATCGCTGCATGAACACTTCGGACGCGCGCTTTGCCGCCGTCGCCTCGATGCCGAAGGCGCGTGCGAGCTTCTCCTGGTGGTCGAACAGCAGCCGATCCTCTGCACGCCCCGTCAGGTAGTGGAGGCGGATGCGCACGTGCTGCAGAAAGCGTTCGATGCTGCGCAACTCGCTTGCTTCCGCGCCGGTGATCAGGCGCCGCCGCGCCAGGTCGCGCCAGTTTCGCCCCAGCCCGGCCGCGCGCGCGATCCAGCCCAGCATCTGCAGGTCGCGCAGCCCCCCGGGGCTCTCCTTGCAGTTCGGTTCCAGCGCATACGGCGTGTCGTTGAAGCGCGCGTAGCGGTTTTCCTGTTCGAGCTGTTTCGCCTTGTAGAAGGCGTGCACGTCCAGTTGCGCCCGGTACTGCTGCACGAATTTGTCGAACAGTCGGGCGTTGCCTTCGAGCAGCCTCGCCTCGAGCAGATTGGTCTGGACGGTGATGTCTTCCTCCGCCGCTTCCAGGCACTCGTCCGGCGTGCGCACGCTCTGGCCGATCTCGAGGCCGACGTCCCACAGCGCGCCGATCAGGGTGCTGATGCGCGCCTGCAGGGGGCCGTCTGCGGCGGCTGGCAGCAGCACCAGTAGGTCCACATCCGAGTGGGGAAACAGCTCGCCGCGACCATACCCGCCAACCGCCAGGAGCGCGACCTCCGCGGGCATCGCGCAAGCGCGCCACAGATGGATGATGGCCTCGTCCACCAGATGGGCGCGGCCCTTGAGCACCGTCGATGTCGCCGGATGTGCGTCGTAGGCGGCGCGTATGCGCGCGTTCCCCTGCGTGAGGTGCTCGCGCGCATGCGCCAGCGCCGCCTGGAAATCATCCACCGACATGACGCTCATGAGCTGGATCTGCGCGCCAGTATCAACGGGGTGGTTGCGTAGCCAAGGCCGGCGCCGGCGGGCAGCCCGGCGACAGGGTCAGCACTTCGACGCCAGTCTCGGTGACGAGAATCGTATGCTCCCACTGCGCCGACAGGCTGCGGTCCTTCGTCACGATGGTCCAGCCGTCGGGGAGCTCCGAGATTGCGGCCTTGCCGGCGTTGATCATCGGTTCGATCGTGAAGGTCATGCCCGCCTTGAGCTCGGGGCCGGAGCCGGCCTTGCCGTAATGCAGGACCTGCGGCTCCTCGTGGAACTTGGCACCGATGCCGTGGCCGCAGAACTCGCGGACGACCGAAAAACCGTTGCCTTCGGCATGTTTCTGGATGATCTGCCCGATGTCGCCGAGGCGCGCGCCCGGCTTCACGACCGAGATGCCCAGCCACAGGCATTCCAGCGTCACCTGGCACAGCCGCTTCGCAAGGATCGAACCGTCGCCGCCGACGATGAACATCCGGCTCGTGTCGCCGTGATAGCCGTCCTTGATCACCGTGATGTCGAGATTGACGATGTCGCCCTTCTTCAGCGCCTTCTCGCCGGGGATGCCGTGGCACACCTGATGGTTGATCGAGGTGCAGATCGACTTGGGGTAGGGCGTGTAACCGGGGGGGGCATAGTTGAGCGGGGCGGGAATCGTCTGCTGCACATTGACCATGTAGTCGTGGCACAGCCGGTCCAGTTCTCCCGTCGTGACACCCGGTTTGACGAAGGGCTCGATGTAGTCGAGCACATCCGCCGCGAGCCGGCCGGCAACGCGCATTTTTTCGATTTCGTCGGGTGTTTTTATGGTGATGCTCATCTTTTCGGGGTTGGCACGTTAAAAAAACAAGGCTAGCGCATGCCGAAAGCCGCGGCAAATCGGATGTGCTGCGGTCGAGCGCGGGAACGTCGTCCTTGAGCGGGGTAAGGCGAACCTGCTATCATCTACGGCTTGTCTGCCAATGGTGGCAGGCAAAATCCACACGCCCCGCAGAACGCCGTAAGGGTCCGTTGAAAAGCGCTGCGCTTCGAGACGGTTCAGGTCATCCACGGATGGCCGTGCAGGGCGGAGGTCAACCCTTAGAGTTCGGAGTAACACATGTCTGTCACGATGCGTCAGATGCTGGAAGCCGGCATCCACTTTGGTCACCAGACCCGCTTCTGGAACCCGCGCATGGCCCCCTATATCTTCGGCCAGCGCAACAAGATCCACATCGTCAACCTCGAAAAGACGATGGTCAAGTACAACGAAGCGATGGACTTCGTTCGCAAGCTCTCCGCCAATCGCGGCACCATCATGCTGGTCGGCACCAAGCGCCAGGCTCGCGAAATCATCGCCGAAGAAGCCCGTCGCGCAGGCATGCCCTTCGTTGACGAGCGCTGGCTCGGCGGCATGCTCACCAACTTCAAGACCGTCAAGCAGTCGATCAAGCGCCTCAAGGAAATGGAAGCGATGGTCGAGGACGGCTCGATCGAGCGTCTGTCGAAGAAGGAAGCGCTGATGGCGACGCGCGAAATGGACAAGCTGCAGAAGTCGATCGGCGGCATCAAGGACATGGGCGGCCTGCCGGACGCGCTGTTCGTCATCGACGTCGGCTACCACAAGATTGCCATCACCGAAGCGAAGAAGCTGGGCATTCCCGTCGTCGCGGTGGTCGATACCAACCACTCGCCCGAAGGCATTAACTACGTGATTCCGGGCAACGACGACTCGTCGCGCGCGATCCGCCTCTATGCTCGCGGTGTCGCCGACGCCGTGCTGGAAGGCCGCAGCCAGGTCCTGCAGGACATCGTTGCCGCCGGTTCGGACGAGTTCGTCGAAGTCGACGAATCGTCGTCGGGCGAGCAGGCCTGAGTTTTCTCGGCCCTGGAGAACAGGGCCGATATGCTTACGAATTTGAGGAGTTAGCATGGCGGAAATCACCGCAAGCATGGTCAAGGAACTGCGCGAGAAAACCGACGCGCCCATGATGGAATGCAAGAAGGCTCTGACCGAAGCTGCTGGCGACATGGGCAAGGCGGAAGAGATCCTGCGCGTGAAGCTCGGCAGCAAGGCCACCAAGGCTGCGTCGCGCGTTGCCGCTGAAGGCGTTGTTGCGATCAACATCAGCGCCGACGGCAAGCTCGGCAGCATCCTCGAGATCAACTCGGAAACCGACTTCGTCGCCAAGAACGACGAGTTTCTGAAGCTGGCCGCCGACTGCGCATCCTTGGTCGCCGAGCGCAATCCGGCCGATGTTGCCGCACTCTCGGCCCTGCCGCTGGGTGACGGTACGGTGGATTCCGTGCGCACGGGTCTGGTCGGCAAGATCGGCGAGAACATGACCCTGCGCCGCTTCGTGCGCGTCGAAGCCAAGGGCCGCCTGGCGTCGTACATCCACGGTGGTTCGAAGATCGGCGTGCTGCTCGACCTCGTCGGCGGCGACGAGCAGCTGGCGAAGGACCTGGCGATGCACATCGCCGCGTCGAAACCGAAGGCCTTGGACGCTTCGGGCGTTGCGGTCGAGCTGATCGAGTCGGAGCGCCGCGTTGCACGCGAGAAGGCTGCCGAGGACGCTGCCAAGTCCGGCAAGGCGATTCCGGAGGACATCCTCGCCAAGCGCGTCGAAGGTTCGGTGCAGAAGTTCCTGAAGGAAGTCACGCTGCTCGGCCAGCCCTTCGTCAAGGACGACAAGCTCACCGTCGAAGCGCTGCTCAAGTCGCGCAACGCCTCGATCGCCAGCTTCTCGCTCTACGTCGTGGGCGAAGGCATCGAGAAGAAGGTGACCGACTTCGCCGCTGAAGTCGCCGCGCAAGCTGCGGCCGCCAAGAAGTAAGAGGTTCGTGATGAGTGTCGCCGCCTACAAGCGCATCATGTTGAAACTGTCCGGCGAAGCCCTGATGGGTGACGACGCGTACGGCATCAACGAAGAGGTGGTCAGCCGCATCGTCGCCGAGATCGCCGAGGTCGCCCGCCTCGGTGTGCAGGTCGGCGTGGTGATCGGCGGCGGCAACATCTTCCGCGGCATGAAGGGGGCGGCGTCCGGCATGGACCGCGCCACCGCGGATTACATGGGCATGCTCGCGACGGTCATGAACGCGATGGCGCTGGCCGATGCGTTCCGCCGTGCCGGCGTCGAGGCGCGCGTGCAGTCGGCGCTGCGCATCGACCAGGTCGTCGAGCCCTATATCCGGGGGCGTGCCATCCGTCACATGGAGGAAGGGCGCGTCGTCATTTTCGCGGCCGGTACCGGCAACCCGTTCTTCACGACGGATACCGCTGCCGCACTGCGCGGGTCGGAAATGGCCGCGCAGATCGTGCTGAAGGCAACCAAGGTCGATGGCGTGTATACCGCGGACCCGCACAAGGACCCGCAGGCCAAGCGCTACCATCGCATCAGCTTCGACGAGGCGATCGGCCGCAACCTGGCCGTGATGGACACTACCGCGTTCGCGCTGTGCCGCGACCAGAAACTGCCGATCAACGTGTTCTCGATCTTCAAGCCGGGTGCGCTCAAGCGCGTCGTGCTGGGCGAAGACGAGGGCACGCTGGTCCATTCCTGAGGATTCGAGAATGATTGCCGAACTCAAGAAAACGACCGAGCAGAAGATGCACAAGTCGATCGAGGTGCTGAAGGCCGACCTGGCCAAGGTGCGCACCGGTCGCGCACATACCGGCCTGCTCGACCACGTGACGGTCGAATACTATGGCAGCCCGGTTCCGATCAACCAGGTCGCCAACGTCACGCTGGTCGACGCCCGTACGATCGGCGTCCAGGCGTGGGAAAAGCCGATGCTGGCGAAGATCGAGAAGGCGATCCGCGAAAGCGATCTGGGCCTCAATCCGGCCAACATGGGCGAGATGCTGCGTGTGCCGATGCCGGCCCTGACGGAGGAGCGCCGTCGCGACCTCACCAAGGTCGTGCGCCACGAAGGCGAGACGGCGAAAGTGGCGGTGCGCAACCTGCGCCGCGACGCCAACCAGCAGCTCAAGGATGCGGTCAAGGACAAGACCATCTCGGAAGACGAGGAGCGCCGCGCCCAGGACGACATCCAGAAGCTCACGGACAGGAACATCGCCGAGATCGACAAGCTGCTCGCCCAGAAAGAGCAGGAACTGATGCAGATCTGATCCGGCCCGGATCGGATCTGGCAGCGGGACACCACGCGGGAGACGCATGATGGCGCGTAAACCCTTTACCAGCTCCACGCGCGAAATCCCGGAGGTGGCCGGCGTTCCGCGACATATCGCCATCATCATGGACGGTAACGGCCGCTGGGCGCGCAAGCGCTTCATGCCGCGCGTCGCCGGTCATGGCCGGGGCGTCGAATCCGTGCGCGCGGTCATCCGGGCGTGCATCGCGAAGGGGGTGTCCCATCTGACCCTGTTCGCCTTCAGCTCCGAAAACTGGCGCCGCCCCGCCGACGAAGTCTCGTTCCTGATGCAGCTCTTCATGCGTTCGCTGCAAAAGGAGATCGATCGCCTGCACGAGAACGGCATCCGCTTTCGCGTGATCGGCGATCTGTCCAGATTCGAGCCGGCACTGGTCGACATGATCCGGCGCGCAGAGGCGCTGACGGCCGACAACGACCGCCTCACGCTCACGATTGCGGCGAATTATGGCGGCCGCTGGGACATCCTTCAGGCAGTCGAGCGCATGCTGGCCAAGCATCCCGAGCGCCGTACCGGATTCACCGAAGAGGACTTGAATGCGGAGCTTTCGCTCAATTACGGTCCCGAGCCCGACCTCTTCATTCGAACGGGTGGCGAGCAGCGCATCAGCAATTTCCTGCTGTGGCAGCTCGCATACTCCGAACTCTATTTCACCGACACGCTCTGGCCGGATTTCGACGAGAAGGCGCTCGACCTGGCAATAGCGTCGTACCAGTCGCGCGAGCGCCGGTTCGGTCGCACCAGCGAGCAGCTATGTGAATCCGGCAAGCTGCCGGCACTGCCCACAGCGAACAGCGACGCGGCGGATCATGCTTAGAACCCGGGTAATTACCGCACTGGTGCTGCTCGGTGTCCTGCTGGGGGCGCTTTTCCTGCTGCCGCCCCTCGGGTGGCTGACGTTTGCCAGCCTGATCTGCGGCGGTGCGGCGTGGGAGTGGGGGGGGCTGGGACGGTTCGCGATCACGCAACGTGCGATGTATGCGGTGTTGATGGGCCTCGCGTGCCTGCTGCTCGGCGCCTTCGCCGGGCTTGGGAGCGCAGCGGGTCAGGCGCCGATCGGCCTGTTCGGTTTCTACGCGCTCAGCGCGATCTTCTGGCTTGCCGTGGCGCCTTTCTGGCTGAAGCGGAAATGGCGGCTGCAGGGAAGCGCCGGCACGGTCCTCGTCGGACTGATCGTCCTGCTTCCGCCGGCGCTCGCCCTCGCGCATCTGCGTCTGGTCAACCCCTGGCTGCTGCTTGCCGCGATTGCGTCCGTATCCGTCGCGGACATCTCGGCTTATTTCGCCGGGCGTGCATTCGGTCGCCGTAAGCTCGCGCCCGAGATCAGTCCGGGCAAAACCTGGGAAGGCGCCGGCGGCGCCGTCGCCGGGGTCATGATGTTCGGCGTGCTGGTCGCCTTGGCTTCGTCCCCGGAGTTTGCGCGAGGGACGCCGATCGCAGTGCTGCTCCCCCTGTCGGCCGGATTCACTGCCGTGAGCATCCTGGGCGATCTGTTCGAGTCCCTGCTCAAACGCCAGGCTGGCGTCAAGGACAGCGGTTCGCTGTTGCCGGGCCATGGGGGCATCCTGGATCGCATCGACAGCCTCACTTCAACCCTCCCGCTGGTCGGCCTCGCGGCCCTCTGGTTCGCAACCTGATCAATGCCTGATACGACAATTCAACGCGTGACCGTGCTGGGGGCAACCGGCTCGATCGGCATGAGCACGCTCGACGTGATCGCGCGGCACCCGGACCGTTTCGAGGCGTTCGCGCTCACGGCCCAGGCCAGCGTCGACCGGATGGTGGAACTGTGCATGCGCTTTTCGCCGCGTTTCGCGGTGATGGCGAACCCGTCGGCGGCGGCGCAGTTGCGCGATCGCCTCGGGGGCGAAGGCGCGCCGACCGAAGTCCTCGAAGGCGCCGGGGCACTGATCGAGGTCGCGCAACATGACGAGGTCGATGCCGTGATGGCGGCCATCGTCGGTGCTGCCGGACTGGCCCCGACCCTGGCTGCGGCGCGTGCCGGCAAGCGGGTGTTGCTCGCAAACAAGGAGGCGCTGGTCCTGTCCGGTGCCTTGTTCATGGACGCGGCGGCGGCGAGCGGAGCGCAGTTGCTACCCATCGACAGCGAGCACAACGCGGTCTTCCAGGCACTGCCCCATGACTATCGCCGCAATGCGGACGAGCGTGGAATCCGGCGCATTCTGCTGACCGCATCCGGCGGCCCGTTCCGCGAGCGCTCCCTGGAGAGTCTGCAGGACGTGACGCCCGACGAGGCGTGTGCGCATCCCAATTGGGTGATGGGGCGGAAGATCTCGGTCGATTCGGCGACCATGATGAACAAGGGACTCGAAGTCATTGAGGCGCACTGGTTGTTCGGTGTGCCGGCCGAGCGTATCGATGTGGTCGTTCACCCGCAGAGCGTGATCCATTCGATGGTCGAATACGCGGACGGTTCGGTCCTGGCGCAGCTTGGGAACCCCGACATGCGCACGCCGATCGCACATGCGATGGCCTACCCGGAGCGTATCGACGCGGGGGTCCGTTCGCTGGACCTGTTCGAGATCGCGCGCCTGACGTTCGAACGGCCCGATTTCGCGCGTTTCCCCTGTCTGGCGCTCGCGTATCAGGCGCTTCGGGAAGGCGGGGCGGCGGCAGCGGTGCTCAGTGCCGCCAACGAGGAAGCGGTTGCGGCGTTCCTGGACGGGCGTCTGGGTTATCGCGCGATTGCCGACGTAATTTCGGCCACGCTGGAACGTGCGCAGGGCTTGTCGGTCGACTCGCTCGACGCAATCATCAATGCGGACGCCCGTGCTCGTGACATCGCGTGCACGGAGATCCTCGCGCGCTCGACGAGCCGATGAACCTGTTCGAATACCTGATTCCTTTCGCGCTGGCCCTCGGGCTGCTGATTCTTGCACATGAGCTGGGTCATTACTTCGTCGCGCGCTGGTGCGGGGTCAAGGTACTGCGCTTTTCGATCGGATTCGGACGGCCGCTCCTGAGCTGGACCGCCGGTGCCGATCGCACCGTTTGGGCGCTTGCGGTGTTTCCGCTCGGCGGCTACGTGAAGATGCTCGACGAGCGCGAAGGCGAGGTCGCCCCGGCGGAGTTGCACCGGGCATTCAACCGCCAGCCCGTTGGCAGGCGGTTCGCCGTCGTTGCGGCAGGCCCCATCGCGAATTTCCTGCTGGCCGTGGTGCTCTACTGGGGCCTTTTCTCGACCGGAACCGAAGAGCTGAAACCGATGCTCGCGGTGACCGGCGCGGCCACGCCGGCGGCCGCGGCAGGGGTTCACGACGGCGACCTGGTGCTTGCAGTCGATGAGGAGGCGGTGCGGAGCTGGCCCGAATTGCGCTGGGCGCTGTTACGTCGGGCACTCGATGCCCGCGAGGTTTCGCTGCGTGTGCGCACCGCGGAGGGTGTGGACACCTATCGGAAGCTGGATCTGACCGGCGTGCAGATCGAAGACGGCAATCAGGATCTGATCGCGAACGTCGGCTTGAAGCCGTGGCGCCCGCTTATCGAGCCGGTCGTCGGCAAGGTCGTGGAAGGTGGCGCCGGTGCCCGGGCCGGGCTGATGGCCGGTGACCGTTTCGTGGAGACCGATGGCGCGAAGCTGGCGTCCTGGAGCGAGCTGGTCGAGCGTGTCCGGCAACGGCCAGGGCAGGCGATCGCGGCCGTCGTGCAGCGGGGAGGGCAACGCATCGATCTGAAGTTGGTGCCGGACGCCGTGGACGAGCGCGGCACGAAGGTCGGCAAGATCGGGGTTGCGGTGGCTGATGGCGGAGCGAGCAGGGAGGCGCTGTTTGCCGTGGTGCGATATGGCCCGGTCGAGGGCTTGGGCAAGGCGCTCGCGCAGACGTGGGAGACCAGCGTTCTCAGCCTGAAGATGATCGGGCGCATGATCACGGGCGAGATTTCGTGGAGGAATCTGTCAGGGCCGGTCACGATCGCCGATTATGCGGGGCAGTCGGCCAAGTTGGGCCTGGATCACTACCTGAAGTTCATCGCGCTCATCAGCATCAGCCTGGGCGTCCTGAACCTGCTGCCCATCCCGGTGCTGGATGGGGGGCATTTACTGTATTATGTGATAGAGATTATCAAAGGCGGTCCCATCCCCGAACGCATCATGGAGATCGGTCAGCAGATCGGTCTGGTTGCGCTCGCGATGCTGATGGCGTTTGCCTTCTACAACGATATAAACCGTCTCATTTCCGGCTGACTCCCTGATGAAACTGAAGCTCCTGTCCGGGCTCGTAGCGGCCCTTTTTGCCGCTGCACCGGTATTTGCATTTGAACCGTTCGTCGTCAAGGACATTCGCGTCGAAGGTATCCAGCGCACCGAGGCGGGTACCGTGTTCAACTATCTGCCCGTCCGCGTCGGCGAGACGTTTACCGAGGCGCAGGCGGCGGAAGCGATCCGTGGCCTGTTCGCGACCGGATTCTTCAAGGACGTACGCATCGAGGTCGAGGGCGACGTGCTGGTCGTCCTCGTCGATGAACGCCCGGCGATCGCGCAGATCGACTTCGTCGGCGTGAAGGAATTCGACAAGGATGCCTTGAAGAAGGGCCTGAAGGACGTGGGCCTGGCCGAATCACGGATCTTCGACCGGGCGCTGCTCGAGCGCGCTGAACAGGAACTGAAGCGGCAGTATCTGAGCCGCGGAAAATATGCGGCGACGATCGAGACGACCGTCACGCCGCTCGAGCGTAACCGGGTCAGTATCAATTTCAAGGTCGATGAGGGCGATGTGGCGAAGATCCGCCAGATCAGCATCATCGGCAACAAGGCGTTCAAGGAGTCGGAGCTGCTGGGTTTGTTCCAGCTCACGACGCCGGGTTGGCTCACCTGGTACACGAAGAACGATCAGTATTCGCGCCAGAAACTGTCGGCGGATCTCGAAACTTTGCGCTCGTATTATCTGAACCGTGGCTACCTCGATTTCAATATCGATTCCACCCAGGTGTCGATCACGCCCGACAAGAAGGACATCTACATCACGCTGAGCGTTACCGAGGGCGAGCGCTACACGGTCTCTGCCGTGCGTTTTGCGGGCGATCTGGTGCTGCCCGAGGAAGAGTACAAGAAGCTCGTCGTGATCAAGCCGGGCGAGATCTTCTCGCGCGAGAAGCTGACCGAGACCACGAAGGCGGTGGCCGACCGATTGGGCAATGAAGGCTACGCGTTTGCGAACGTGAATGCCGCGCCGGAGGTCGACAAGGAAAAACGCGAGGTCGCCTTCACGATCTTCGTCGATCCGGGTCGCCGGGTGTATGTCCGTCGCATCAACGTCGGCGGCAACACGAAGACGCGCGACGAGGTGATCCGGCGGGAAATGCGGCAGATGGAAGGTGCCTGGTACGACGCGGCGCAGATCAATCGTTCGCGCACGCGGATCGACCGGCTCGGGCACTTCGAGGAAGTCAACGTGGAGACGCCCGCGGTCACGGGCACCACGGACCAGGTCGACGTGAACTTCAACGTCAAGGAAAGGGCGACCGGCAACCTGTCGCTGGGTGCCGGTTTCTCCAGCTCCGAGAAGGTCGTCCTCTCGGCGTCGGTGTCGCAGCAGAACCTCTTCGGTTCGGGCAACGCGCTGACCCTGGCGGTGAACACCAGCAAGTCGAGCCGCACCCTGGCGCTGTCCTTCACCGATCCGTACTACACGATCGACGGCGTGAGCCTCGGGTGGGATCTCTATAATCGGACTTACGATCCCTCGAATACGCTTTCGGTCGCCAAGTACAAGACCGTGTCCACGGGGGCGGGGCTGCGCGTCGGCTACCCGATTGGTGAAGACGACTCGATCAACTTCGGCTTGGCCGTCGATCAGACCAAGATCACGACCTTCGCAGACAGTCCCGTGCAGTACATCAATTTCTGCAAGGAACAGGGCTGCAGCAACGACAACGGCATCGGCAGCGTCACGGTTGACAGCCTGGTGGCATCGGCCGGGTGGGCGCGCGATACGCGCGACAGCGTGATCTATCCACGCAAGGGCAGCTACCAGCGCGTGTTCGGCGAAATAGCCGTGCCGCCGGGTGAGCTGAAGTACACGAAGGTCAACTACCAGTATCAGCATTGGTTCCCGTTCGGGCGCGACTACGCGCTGATGCTCAATGCCGACCTCGGCTGGGCCAGGGGTTACGGTCAGAAGACGCTGCCGTTCTACAAGAACTTCTATGCGGGCGGCATTGGCTCGGTGCGCGGCTTCCGGCAAAGTTCGATCGGGCCGAAGGATCCGGTCAGCGAAGACGCGCTGGGTGGTAACCGGCGCGTGATCGGCAACGCCGAGTTTTATTTGCCGCTGCCGGGGTCCGGGATGGATCGTTCGTTCCGAATGTCGGCGTTCGTCGATGCCGGTACCGTGTGGGCAGCGAGCGACAAGGCGAAATTGAGCGACCTGCGCTACAGTACTGGTTTGGCGTTCTCCTGGAGTTCGCCGATTGGTCCGCTGAAGTTCAGTCTCGGCTTCCCGATCAAGAAGGAAAAGAATGACGAGACGCAGAAGTTCCAATTCCAGCTTGGCTCGGTTTTCTGATCGGCCGGACTCTCTGAAAACGTTGGAGAAATAAGTGAAAGCTACGACATTGTCCGTTCTTGCCGCTGCGGTTCTGAGTATTGCGGCTCCGACGGCATTCGCCGAGTCGAAGATCGGGTTCGTGAATTCCGATCGCGTGATGCGCGAAGCGGCGCCCGCCGTGCGCGCCCAGCAGCGCCTGGAGAAGGAATTCGAGAAGCGCGACCAGGAACTCCAGCGCCTCGGCAAGGAACTGCAGACCACGCAGGAAGACCTCGAGCGCAACGGCGTCACGATGGCGGAAGCCGACCGCCGCACCAAGGAGCGCACCTTCAACGATCTGAATCGCGATTTTCAACGCAAGCAGCGTGAATTCCGCGAGGACCTGAACCAGCGTCGCAATGAGGAACTCGCGTCCGTCCTCGACCGTGCAAACCGTGTCGTGAAGCAGATCGCGGAGGCCGAGAAGTTCGACGTGATCCTTCAGGAAGCAGTCTATGCCAGCCCGCGGATCGATATCACCGAAAAGGTGATCAAGGCGCTCGCCGACGGCAAGTAAGGCGAACGTTTGGATCACATGTTCCGGCTGGATGAGCTGGTCGCCCGGCTGGGCGGCGAACTGGTAGGGGATCCGGCCACGGTCGTGCGGCGTGTGGCGACGCTGGATCAGGCCGGAGAGGGTGACCTCGCGTTCCTTGCGAACCCGAAGTATCAGTCGCGACTGGGGACCTGCCGGGCCTCCGCCGTCATTGTGGCGCCGGCAGTGCGGACGTTGAGCGATCGGCCGCTGATCGTTACCGACGACCCATACGCCTATTTTGCTCGGGTTGCGCAGCTTTTCAATCCGCCCGAAACCTTCGCTCCGGGAGCGCATGCGAGCGCGAGCGTCGCGAGTCCGGTGCCACCGTCGGTGGCGATCGGCGCGGGCGCTTCGATCGAGGCCGACGTAACGCTGGGCGAGGGGGTCGTGATCGGCCCGGGGTGCCGCGTCGCACGGGGGGCGTGCATCGGCGCGCGGACAAGGCTGCACGCCAATGTCACCATTTACGCCAACTGTGTGATCGGCGCGGATTGCATCGTGCATTCCGGCGCGGTAATCGGTTCCGACGGCTTTGGTTTCGCGCGCGAGCACGACGGCAGCTGGATCAAGATTCCGCAGGTCGGGCGCGTGGTGATCGGCGACGATGTGGAGATCGGCGCGAACACGACGATAGACCGCGGGGCGCTCGACGACACCGTGATCGGGCACGGCGTGAAGCTCGACAACCAGATCCAGATCGGCCATAACGTCCGCATCGGCGACTACACGGCGATCGCCGGATGTGTCGGGGTGGCGGGCAGCACGACGATTGGCGCGCGCTGCATGATCGGCGGCCAGGCGGGAATCATCGGCCACCTGAGCATTGCCGACGACGTGGTCGTGTCGGCGGGTACGCTCGTCACGAAGTCGATTACGAAACGCGGTGTCTATACCGCCAATCTCCCGGTGCAGGGGCACGCCGACTGGGTCAGGAATTTTGCGCATCTGCGCCATCTCGATGCGCTCGTGGATAGAATACGCGCCCTCGAACAACGCCTCGAAGAACACAAGCCTGAGTGAGCTCCATGGACATCAATGAAATTCTCCAATACCTGCCGCATCGCTACCCTTTCCTGCTGGTCGACAGGGTGCTGGAGCTCGAGGAAGGCAAGCGTATCCTGGCGCTGAAGAACGTCACGATGAACGAGCCTTTCTTCCCCGGACACTTTCCGCATCACCCGGTGATGCCGGGCGTGCTGATCGTCGAGGCGATGGCCCAGGCGGCGGCGCTCTTGTCGTTCAAGACGATGGGGATCAAGCCGGACGAGAACTCGGTCGTGTATTTCGCGGGCATCGACAACGTGCGTTTCAAGCGCCCCGTGGTGCCGGGTGATCAGCTGCACTTCGACGTGGAGATCACGCAGGGCAGGCGCAATATCTACAAGTACAAGGGCGTGGCGCGTGTCGCAGGAGAGATCGCGGCCGAAGCCGAGCTGATGTGCGCGCTCAAGACTTTGTCATGATTCACGCGACTGCCATCGTCCATCCGGGCGCCAGGATCGGGACGAACGTCTCGGTCGGCCCGTACTCCGTGATCGGTGAGCACGTCGAGATCGGCGACGACACGCGCATCGGCCCCCATGTCGTGATCGAGGGGCGCACGAAGATCGGGCGGGACAACCAGATTTTCCAGTTCTGTTCGATCGGTGCCGTGCCGCAGGACAAGAAGTACGACGAGGAGCCGACCTTGCTCGAGATCGGCGACCGCAACACGATCCGCGAGTTCTGCTCGTTCAACGTCGGTACCAGCCAGGACGCCGGTGTCACGCGTATCGGCAGCGACAACTGGATCATGGCCTACGTGCACGTCGCGCACGACTGCAATGTCGGCAACCACACGATTTTCGCGAACAATGCGACGCTGGCCGGGCACGTGCATGTCGGTGACTGGGCGATCCTCGGCGGCTTCACCGGCGTGCATCAATTCGTGCGCGTCGGGGCGCACAGTTTCTGCGGCGTGGGTACGGTGCTGCTGCAGGACCTGCCGCCCTACGTGACTGTCGCGGGCAATCCGGCCAAACCGCACGGCATCAACAGCGAAGGGCTGCGCCGGCGCGGCTACTCGGCGGATGGCATCGCCGCGATCAAGCGGGCATATCGTGCGCTGTATCGCTCCGGCCTGAGTCTCGACGAGGCGCGTGCGCGCGTCGGCGAGCTTGCCGCGGATCATGCGGAAGTGGCGCTTTTCAGCGATTTCATCACAGCATCGGAGCGCGGTATCGTCCGCTGATGCCATGGCAATCCGCATTGCGATGGTGGCGGGCGAGGCTTCGGGAGACCTGCTCGCGAGCCACCTGATCCGGGCGATCCGGCACAGGATTCCCGATGCCGAATTCTTCGGCATCGGCGGGCCGAAGATGCAGGCCGAGGGTTTCGATGCACGCTGGGCGTGCGAGCGGCTCGCGGTGCATGGCTATGTCGATGCGCTGAAGCGCTATCGCGAGCTTTCCGGGATCCGCAGGACGCTGCTGAAGCAGGTGAAGGCCGAACGCCCCGATGCCTTCATCGGGGTCGATGCGCCCGATTTCAATCTCTGGCTGGAACGCAGGATCCGCGACGCCGGCATGCCGGCAATCCATTTCGTGAGTCCGTCGATCTGGGCCTGGCGCGGCGGGCGGATCAAGGCGATCGCACGCTCGGTCTCGCACATGCTGTGCCTCTTTCCCTTCGAGCCCGGCCTGTACGAGAGCGCGGGTGTGCCGGTGAGTTATGTCGGGCACCCGCTTGCCGATGTGTTTCCGATGAATCCCGACCGCGAGTCCGCGCGTGAGTTGCTGGGCCTGCCCGCAGAGGGACAGGTGATCGCGCTGTTGCCGGGGAGTCGCCAGTCCGAAGTGCGCAATCTTGCGCCGATCTACATCGAAACGGCGCGAATGCTATTCGAACGGCACCCGGGGGTATCTTTCGTCGTGCCCCTGGCGACGCGCGAAACGCGCGCGCTGTTCGTCGAGGCGCTGCGTGTGGCGCAGGCCGAGGAGTTGCCGGTGCGCATGCTGTTCGGGCACGCGGTCGAGGCGATGACGGCGGCCGACGCGGTGCTCGTGGCGAGCGGAACCGCAAGCCTGGAAGCGGCCTTGCTGAAGCGCCCGATGGTCATCAGCTACCGCATCGGCAAGTGGCAGTACCGGCTGATGAAGCGGATGGCGTATCTCCCGTGGGTGGGCTTGCCGAACATCCTGTGCAACGAGACCGTCGTGCCGGAACTGCTGCAGGACGATGCGACACCCGTGGCGCTGGCAGATGCGCTCGACCGCTGGCTCGGCGACCCCGAGGCCTGTACGTTGCTCGCCGAGCGTTTCGAGGCGCTGCACCAGCAGTTGCGCCAGAATACCGCGGAGAAGGCTGCGGCCGCGATCCTCCCTTACCTCAACAAGGCGCCTGCATGGAATCCGTCCCGGCAACCGGCCTGATCTGCGGCGTCGATGAGGCCGGACGCGGGCCGCTGGCGGGTTCGGTGGTGGCGGCCGCGGTGATCCTCGATCCGACGCGGCCGATCGAGGGGCTCAACGACTCGAAGAAGCTCACCGAGCGTGCGCGCGAGCGCCTTGCACCGTTGATCCGTGAGCGCGCGCTGGCCTGGGCCGTGGCCGAGGCGAACGTCGAGGAGATCGACCGCTTCAACATCCTGCATGCGACCATGCTGGCGATGCAGCGCGCGGTCGCGGCGCTGGGACGCGTGCCGGATCTGGTGCGGGTGGACGGCAACCGTTGCCCGAAGCTGGACGTTCCGTGCGAGGCGGTGGTGAAAGGCGACGCCACGGTGCCGGCGATTGCCGCGGCGTCGATTCTCGCCAAGACGGTGCGCGATGCGCAGATGATGGCGCTGGATGCGGTCCACCCACAGTACGGCTTCGCGGCGCACAAAGGCTATCCGACGGCCGCGCATCTCGCCGCCCTGCGACGCCACGGCGTGATCGACTGTTATCGGCGCAGCTTCGGCCCGGTGCGCGCGCTGGTGGATAATCCCGAACTCTGGCCTGCGGGGACCTTGCTATGACGCTTCGGCATCTGGTGCTCTTCCTTCATCTGGCGAGCGTCATCGTGTGGGTGGGCGGAATGGTTTTCGCGTATCTGTGCCTGCGGCCGGCCGCCGCGGCGTTGCCGCCGTCCCAGCGCCTGCCCTTGTGGGTCGGCGTGTTCGAGCGCTTCTTTCCGATGGTGTGGGTGGCGGTCGTGCTGATCCCGGTGACCGGGATCGGAAGGCTGATCGAGGTCGGGTTCGGTCATGCGCCGCGCGCATGGCACATGATGATGCTGACCGGCCTGGTGATGATCGCGGTGTTCGTGGCGCTCTGGTTCGGTCCGTGGCGTCGCCTGCGGGCCGCCGTGGCGCGCGAGGAGTGGGCGGCGGGCGCGGTCGCGCTCAACCAGATCCGCCAGCGCGTCGGCTTCAACATCGCGCTCGGCGCCGCGACGGTTGCGATCGCGACGCTGGGGCTGGGCGTCTGAGGCCCGCTTTCCTGCCGGCGCGATCTTGAAAGCGATCACTTCCCGCGACAATCCCAATGTGAAGCGCCTGCACGCGCTCGCGACCTCGTCGCGCGAGCGGCGCAGCAGCGGGCTGACCTTGCTCGATGGGGCGCACCTCGTGCAGGCGGCGCTGGATGCCGGCTGGTCCTTGCGGGAACTCGTCGTCAGCGCGCAGGGGCTGGCGCGACCGGAGATTCGCCGGATCGTCGAACGTTGCAGTTCCCTGCCAGCACTTCAGCTCACCGACCCGCTGTTCGCGCATGTGAGCCCGGTCGATTCTCCGTCGGGCATTCTGGCCGTCATCGACATCCCGCCGTCGCCGATGGCGAAGGGGCTGCGTGATTCGCTGCTGGTGCTCGACGGGGTGCAGGACGCCGGCAATCTCGGCACGATCCTGCGCACGGCGGCGGCGGCGGGGCTGAAGGAGGTCCTGCTCACCCCCGGATGCGCGCAGGCGTGGTCGCCGCGAGTGCTGCGCGCCGGCATGGGCGGGCACTTCTGCCTGCGGATTCACGAGCACGTACAGGTCGCCGAGGCGCTGCGCGAGTATCCGGGGCAGGTCCTCGCGACCGGCCTGGGGGCGGGGGCGCGTCCGCTCTACGACTGCGATCTGCGCGGGTCGGTCGCGTGGCTGTTCGGAGCGGAAGGGCAGGGGCTGTCGGCGGAGGTCGCCGCCCTGGCGAGCGGGCTGGTCGTGATCCCGATGCCGGGGGCGGTCGAGTCCTTGAACGTCGGTGCGGCCGCGGCGATCTGCCTGTTCGAACAGGTCCGTCAGCAGGGCGCCGGGAGGCGCGCGTAGCCCGCTACTGCGACGGACGGCCGGATCAGTCCGGCAGGCGTAGCGCGTGGGCGGCGCTGGCCGCGTTGCCGTCGTTGACGTACGGGACGACTCCCAGCAGGGGCGCGGGAATCCTGGCATGCAGGGCAGCGAGGTTCTCGTCGAAGCGCAGCATCGCCGGGTCGACGCGGTTTGCGATCCAGCCCGCGAGATGCAGGCCGCGCGCCGCGAGGGCCTCGACCGTGAGCAATGCGTGGCTGATGCAGCCCAGGCGCATGCCGACGACGAGGATCACCGGCAGCGCGAAGTCCCCGGCGAGATCAGCGGTGTCGTAGCGCTCGTCGAGCGGGACGCGGAAGCCTCCGACGCCTTCGACGATCACGACGTCGGCGCTTGCGGCGAGCTCCTCGAAGGCGCGCAGAATGCGTGCCGGTTCGATGTGGACGCGCTCTTCGGCCGCGGCGATGTGCGGAGCGATCGGGCTCGCGAGGCAATAGGGGTTCAGCAGCTGGAGGCCGGGGTCGAAGCTGCCGGCCGTGCGGATGCGTGCGGCATCTTCGTTGACGCGTTCGCCATCGACCAGGTCGGCGCCCGCGGCGATGGGCTTCATGCCGACGGCGCTGTATCCGGCGGCGCGAGCCGCGTGCAG
The DNA here is from genome assembly GCF_003628555.1 of Azoarcus sp. DN11. NCBI lineage: Bacteria > Pseudomonadati > Pseudomonadota > Betaproteobacteria > Rhodocyclales > Zoogloeaceae > Azoarcus > Azoarcus sp. DN11. The sequence goes on from NZ_CP021731.1 coordinate 1,551,083, forward strand.
CAGCGCGCAGGTGACGAAGGTCTTGCCGATTTCGGTGTCGGTGCCGGTGAGGAACCAGGCGCGGCGCTTAGTCATGGCGTATTTCCGGTTTCCTGAGGGCGAGCAGGATGAGGTCGTAGGTCGCGGGGAGAAGTCCGTCGGGGCGGCGGTGGGCCTCGTAGGCGGCTTCGAGGGTGCGCCATGCGGCGCGTCCGAGGGGTTTGCGACGTCGTTGTTCGCCGACGCTGTGTGCGCCGATGGCCTTGATGTCGCGCAGCAGGGCGCGCAGGTCGGGGGCGAGCGCCCAGGCGGGATCCAGGTCCCGGCCGATGGGCGCGAGCCCTGCGCTTTCGGCCGCCGCGATCCATTCGGTCGCCGGATGGAAGCGGATCACGTGGCTTGCCTCGTCGACAAGCGCGAAGGCCTCGCGCAGTTCATGCAGGGTCGCGGGGCCGAGGGTCGCGATCCAGGCGACGCCGCCGGGGCGCAGGGCGCGCGCGATCTGCGCGAGCGCGAGCGCGGGGTCGCACCATTGCAGCGCGAGGCTGGACCAGACTGCATCGAGGCTGCCGGCCGCCAGCGGAAGGGCTTCGAGGTCGGCGCACAGCGGTGAGATGGCGTCGCCGGGGTGCTCCTGGCGCAGGCGCGCGAGCATGGCCGGTGCGAAGTCGAGCGCGACGATGTGCACGGCCGGATGGGCGCGGGCGATCAGCTCCAGCCCGAAACCCGTGCCGCAGCCGGCGTCGAGGATGCGGGAAACCGATCCGGACGGGGGCGTCGCGGCGGCCAGCGCGGCGAGGCGATGGCAGACTTCGCGCTGCACGGCGGCGGCGCGGTCGTAGCTTTCCGCGGCGCGGTCGAAGGCCTTGCGCACCTGCTGCTTGTGACGGCGGCGCTCAGTCATCGAGGCTTTCCGCGATGCGCGCGGCGCATTCGCGCGGGCGGGACAGGAAGGGCGCGTGGCCGCAGTCGTCGAAGCGCGTGAGCCGTGCGTTCGGCAGCTTTTGCGCAAACCATTCCGCCGCTGCGAGCGGCATCAGGGCGTCGCCCGTGCCGTGGATCAGGTGCGTGGGCTGCCGGATCTCCGCCAAGGTCGCGCGGAGGTCGGTGCCGGCGAGGACTTCCAGTCCGCTGGAGAGGCCCGGTACGCGGTCCGGACCGGCGTCCGCCAGGGCTGCGGCGAGGCTCGCCGCGACCGTGCGCCGGTTCGCGTCGCCGAGCGATTGCAGGGCGATGAACTTCTTCTGCGTGCCGGCCGGGTCGGTGGCGAAGTTCGCGTTGAAGGCGGTGACCGTCGCGGCGTCGAGGCCGTGGGGCCACGGGGTCTCGCCCTCCCGGGCGACGAAACAGGGTGTGGCGCCGATCAGGATCAGGCGCGCGACCCGTTCGGGATGGCGGCGGGCGAGGTCGAGCGCGATCAGGCCGCCGAGCGACCAGCCGCACAGGACGGCGCGCTCGGGCAGGACGGGCAGCAGTGCATCGCTCCACGCCGCGAGATCGGCGGAGGGTGCCGGGAGGGCGTCGCCGTGGCCGGGCAGGGCAGGTGCGAGGGTGACGACGCGCGACGGCAGGACTTCGCGCAGGCCGGACCAGACGCTCGGGGTCAGGCCCCAGCCGTGCAGCAGGACCAGCGGCACGGCGCTCAAGCGCTGCGCTCCAGGCCGTTCAGCGCGGCGACGAGGCGCTCGACGTCCTGATGCGTGTGCGCGGCGGTGAGCGAGACGCGCAGGCGTGCGCTGCCTTGCGGGACGGTGGGCGGGCGGATCGCCGGAACCCACAGGCCGGCGTCCCACAGCGCGCGGGCGACGGCGAGGGTTTCGGCGTTGTCGCCGATCACGACGGGCTGGATCGGGGTGCGCGAGGGCATCAGTTGCCAGCGCCGCAGTTGCAGTCCGGTGCGGAGGTGTTCGATCAGGGTGGTGAGATGCACCCGGCGCGCGTCGCCGTGCTCGATCAGATCGAGGCTCTCGAGCAGGGCCGTCGCGAGCGCGGGCGGCGCGCCGGTCGTGAAGATGTAGGTGCGTGCCTTCTGCATCAGCCATTCGATGACGTTGTCGTGGCCGGCGATGAAGGCGCCGGAGACGCCGGCGGCCTTGCCCAGCGTTCCGATGTAGACGAGGCGCCACGAGGCGAGGCCGGCTTCGCGCAGCGCGCCGCGACCTTCAGGGCCGAGCACGCCGAAGCCGTGGGCGTCGTCGACCATCAGCCAGGCGTCGAAGCGCTCGGCCAGCGCGAGGAGGTCCGCGAGCGGCGCGACGTCGCCGTCCATGCTGAACACGGAGTCGGTGACGATCAGCTTGCGCTTCGCAGTGCTTGCGGCCAGCGCGCGTTCGAGGGGGGCGAGGTCGGCGTGCGGGTAGCGGCTCAGGTCGGCGCGCGAGAGCAGGGCGCCGTCGACGAGCGAGGCGTGGTTGAGGCGGTCGGCGAAGATCGCGTCGCCGCGGCCGACGAGGGCGGGGATCACGCCGGAGTTGGCCATGAAGCCGCTCGACAGGTAGAGCGCGCGTTCGCAGCCGACGAAGGTAGCGAGCCGGCGTTCGAGCTCGTCGTGCACGGTGTAGTGGCCGCTGACCAGGTGCGAGGCGCCCGAGCCGCAGCCCCAGCGGTCGGCGCCCGCCTTGAGCGCCGCGGCGAGCTCGGGCTCGGCGGCGAGGCCGAGGTAGTCGTTGCTGCAGAAGGCGAGCATGTCGCGGCCGTCGACGCGCGCGTGCGGGCCGCAGGGGGTATCGAGGCTGCGGCGCACGCGGCGCAGGGACTGGGCGTCGAGTTGGGCGAGGTCGGCCTTCAGCGAATCGAGCAGCATGAGGGGTCAGGCGAGGGCTGCGGCGAGCGCGGCGCCGGCGCCGGCGACGAGGTGGGCGACGTGGCCGTCGTCGAGCACGTAGGGCGGCATGAAGTACACCGTGTTGCCGATCGGGCGCAGGAGTACGCCATGTTCGAGGCCGGCCGAGAAGAAGCGGCGCGAGAAGTCGGGGCGCTCGCTGGCGACGTCGAACGCGAGGATCATGCCGCGCTGGCGCAGGTGGCGGACGGCTGGATGGTCGCCGAAACGGGCGCGGATGGCGTCGCCCAAGCGCTGCGCGAGGCCGCGGTTGGCGGAGAGGACGTCGTCCTGCGTGAAGATGTCGAGCGTCGCGAGTGCGGCGCGGCAGGCGAGCGGGTTGCCGGTATAGGAGTGCGAGTGCAGGAAGCCGCGGGTCGTCGCGTCGTCGTAGAAGGCGGCGTAGATCGTGTCGGTGGTGAGCACCAGCGACAACGGCAGGTAGCCGCCGGAAATGCCTTTCGACAGGCAGATGAAGTCGGGCCAGATGCCGGCCTGCTCGCACGCGAAGAAGGTGCCGGTGCGCCCGCAGCCCACCGCGATCTCGTCGGCGACGAGATGCACCTCGTAGCGGTCGCACAGCGCGCGCGCGAGGCGCAGGTATTCGGGGTCGTACATGACCATGCCGGAGGCGCCCTGCACGAGCGGCTCGACGATCAGCGCGGCGGTGTCGGCGTGGTGTGTGGCGAGATGGGCTTCGAGGGCCGCCGCGGCGCGGCGGGCGACGTCGGCGGCCGATTCGCCGGGTTCGGCGAGGCGCGCGTCGGGTGTCGCGACGATGCTGCCGGACCGTATCAGGGGCGCGTAGGCATCGCGGAAGATCGCGACGTCGGTGACGGCCAGCGCACCCGCCGTCTCGCCGTGGTAGCTGCCGGCGAGGCTGACGAAGCGGGACTTTTCCGGTCGGCCGAGGTTGCGCCAGTAGTGCGCGCTCATCTTCAGCGCGATCTCGGTCGCGGAGGCGCCGTCGGAGGCGTAGAAGGCGTGGCCGAGGCGGTGGCCGGTGAGGGCGGCGAGGCGCTCGGAGAGCTCGACGACCGGTTCGTGCGTGAAGCCCGCGAGCATCACGTGTTCGAGGCGTTCGAGCTGGTCGCGCAGCGCGGCGTTGATGCGTGGGTTGCAGTGGCCGAAGAGATTCACCCACCAAGAACTGATGCCGTCGAGCAGGCGCCGCCCGTCCGCGTCGATCAACCACGGCCCCTCGCCGCGCACGATCGGCACCAGCGGCAGATGCTCGTGCTGCTTCATCTGCGTGCAGGGGTGCCAGACGGACTTGAGGGAGCGGTCGAGCAGGGAGCGGTCGGGCGAGGACGAAGCGTGCATCAGGGGTTCCGGCGGCGTGCAACAGGGAAATGTCGCGCAACGAGGGTTTCCTGTCAAACCCGCAACAGGCGGATCGGGGCGCCGGCGGTGCGATTTGCTAACATGTGACATCCCCCAACCCGAAGAGCCGATTGCCATGATTTTCGTGATCTCCCCGGCCAAGGCGCTCGACTACGAAACGCCGCCGGTGACCGACGTGCATACGCAGCCCGACTACCTCGGCGATGCGGCCGAACTGATCGCGGTGATGCGCGAGAAGTCGCCGGCCGAGGTTTCCGCGCTGATGGATATCTCCGACCAGCTTGCGACGCTCAACGTGGCGCGCTACGAATCCTGGGCGCCGCCGTTCTCGCTCGCCAACGCGAAACAGGCCGTGCTGGCCTTCAACGGCGACGTGTACGAGGGGCTCGCCGCGACGACGTTGTCGCCGGCGGAGCTCGAATGGGCGCAAGCGCACTTGCGCATCCTGTCGGGCCTGTACGGCCTGCTGCGGCCGCTCGACCTGATGCAGGCGTATCGCCTGGAGATGGGGACGCGGCTCGCGAATCCGCGCGGGAAGAATCTGTACGCCTTCTGGGGCGACAAGCTGACCATGGCGCTGAACGGGTTGCTCGCACAGCAGCGCGAGGCCGGTGCCGTACCCGTGCTGGTCAATCTGGCGTCTGAGGAATACTTCAAGTCCGTGATCCCGGCGAAGCTTGCGGCGCCGGTCGTGACGCCGGTGTTCGAGGACTGGAAGGGTGGGCGCTACAAGATCATCAGCTTCTACGCGAAGCGCGCGCGCGGGCTGATGTGCCGCTACGCGATCCGCAACCGGGTCGAGGATGTCGAGGGCCTCAAGGGCTTCGACCTGGAAGGTTACGCGCTCGCGCCCGAGGCGTCAGACCGGGACACGCTGGTGTTCCGCCGTCGCGTCGAGTGAGGGCCCTCGCATGAAGATCAGTCACAGCTTCGACTCGGGTGCGATCGAGGTGCTGAGCGTCGACGATCCGGGGAACATCCGCCTGCGCCTGCGGGCGGACAATGCCGCGGAGTTTCGCCAGTGGTTCCACTTCCGCGTGCAGGGCGCGGCGGGGCAAAGCCTGCGCATGGTGTTCGAGAACGCCGCGGAAGCGGCTTATCCGGACGGATGGCCGGGCTACCGCTGCGTCGCGTCGTACGACCGGCGCAGCTGGTTTCGCGTTGCCGACACGCGCTACGAGGATGGCCAGCTGATCGTCGAGCACGCGCCCGAGCACGGCAGTGTCTATTACGCGTACTTCGAGCCGTATTCCTACGAGCGCCACCTCGATCTCGTCGGCTGGGCGGAGATGTCGCCCTTCGCGCAGGCGGATAGCCTGGGATGGACGGTCGAAGGGCGGGAGATCGACCGCATCGTCGTCGGGCGGGCGACGCCGGGACACCGGCCGGTGTGGGTCATCGCGCGTCAGCACCCGGGCGAGACGATGGCCGAGTGGTTCATCGAAGGCTTGCTGGAGCGGCTGCTGGATGCCGCAGACCCGGTCGCGCGCCGCATCCGCGAGCGCGCCGTGCTCCACATCGTGCCGAACATGAATCCGGACGGCGCGATCCACGGCAACCTGCGCACGAACGCCGCGGGGCGCAATCTGAACCGCGAATGGCGTGCGCCGGACGAGCAGGCGAGCCCCGAAGTCTTCCATGTCCGCCGGGCGATGGAAGCGACGGGCTGCGATCTCTTCCTCGACATCCACGGCGACGAGGCGCTGCCCTACGTGTTCTTTTCGACCGCGGAAGAGGTGCCCGGCTTTACCGTGGAGACTGCCGCGCGGCAGGCCCGCTTCGTCGCGGCGTTCGCTGCGGCGAGCCCGGATTTCCAGACTGAGGAGGGTTACAAGCCCGGCCGCTTCGGCGAGGAGCTGCTGACGCTGGCGAGCAAGTGGGTGGCGCACCGCTTCGGCTGCGTGTCGCTGACGCTGGAGATGCCGTTCAAGGACAACGCGAACCTGCCCGACGGGCATGCGGGCTGGAGCGGTGCGCGCAGCAAGCGGATGGGTGCGGCGATGCTGAACGCGATCCTCGCGCACCTGGAAGGTGCGTGAAGATCGGTAGGGCGGATGAGCTGCGTGGCGGCGTTATCCGCCGCATGTGCGGGCGGTCAGCGTAAGGCCATGCGGCGGAAGGCGCTTCGCTTTTCCGCCCTACGCGAAAAGGTTCAGCAGCCCGTCCAGGCCGACGTGGTCGAGGCGGCAGTCGGCGATCTGGCGCAGCACTGGCTTGGCGCGGAACGCGACGCCGAAGCCGGCTTCGGTGAGCATCGGCAGATCGTTCGCACCGTCTCCGGCGGCGATGACCTGATCCGGGCGCAGGCCGAGGCGTTCGCGCGCGGCGCGCAGGTGGGCGGCCTTGGCGGCACCGTCGACGACCGGGCCGCTGACGCGTCCGGTGAGCTTGCCATCCACGACTTCGAGCTGGTTCGCGTGGGTTTCGTCGAAGCCCAGGCGGGCCTTGAGGCGCTCGGTGAAGTAGGTGAAGCCGCCCGACACCAGCACGGTATGGATGCCGGCCGCTTTCAGGCCGCGCATCAGCCGTTCGGCGCCGGGGTTGAGTTGCAGGCGCTGCTCGTAGACGTCGGCGAGGGCGGATTCGGGCAGGCCGGCGAGCAGGCTCACGCGGCGCGTGAGGGATTCGGTGAAGTCGATCTCGCCGCGCATCGCGGCTTCGGTGATCGCGGCGACTTCGCCCTTCAGGCCCTGCATGTCGGCGATTTCGTCGATGCACTCGATGTTGATCAGCGTCGAGTCCATGTCGGTGACGAAGAGGCCGAAATCGGCCAGCCGGCGGCCGGGTTCGACCCAGGCCCGGTCGAGCGCCGCCGCGGCGCAGACCGCGTCGATCTCGCTGTTTTCATGGGCGCCGACGAGGCGGAACGCCTGCGGCGTGATCTGTTCGATGGCGCTCGCGCCGGTGAGCTTGGCGACGGTTTTCAGGGCGACCGAATCGACGTCCTCGCCCTGCACGACGAGATTCATTCCGCGGCGCTCCGGCGTTGCAGTGCGTCGCGCAGCACGGCGTGCGCCTTGCGGATGGTGTCGGCGGTGTCGTCCCAGCCGATGCAGGCGTCGGTGACCGAACAGCCGTACTTGAGCTGCGACAGATCGGCGGGAATCGGCTGGTTGCCGGATTCGAGGAAGCTCTCGATCATGAGGCCGACGACCGAGCGGTTGCCTTCGCGGATCTGGAAGATCACGTCCTTCATGACCAGTGGCTGCAACTCGGGCTTCTTCCACGAGTTGGCGTGTGAGCAGTCGACGACGATGTTCTGCGGCAGCTTGGCCTTCGCCAGCGCCTGTTCGGCGAGCGAGATCGACACGGTGTCGTAGTTCGGACGGCCGCCGCCGCCGCGCAGCACGATGTGGCCGTAGCGGTTGCCGCGAGTGCGCAGGATCGCGGATTGTCCCGCGCCGTTGATGCCGAGGAAACTGTGCGGATGCGAGGCGGAGACGATGGCGTTGATCGCGACGTCGAGATCGCCGTCGGTGGCGTTCTTGAACCCGACCGGGGTCGACAGGCCGGACGACATCTCGCGGTGCGTCTGCGATTCCGAGGTGCGGGCGCCGATCGCGGTCCACGAGATGAGGTCGCCGTAGTACTGCGGAGCGATCGGGTCGAGCGCCTCGGTACCCGCGGGCAGGCCGATCTCGTTCACGGCCATGAGGAAGCGGCGTGCCTTCTCCATGCCTTCGTCGATGCGGAAGGAGTCGTCCATGTAGGGGTCGTTGATGTAACCCTTCCAGCCCGTGGAGGTGCGCGGTTTTTCGAAATACACGCGCATCACGAGGACCATGGTCTCCGAGACGTCGTCGGCGAGTGCCTTGAGGCGGCGCGCGTAGTCGACACCGGCAACAGGGTCGTGGATCGAGCACGGGCCGACGACCACGAACAGGCGGTTGTCCTTGCGGTCGAGGATGTCGTTGAGGGCCCGACGGCCGGCCAGGACCGTCTCGGCGGCATTTTCGGTCAGCGGGACGCGCGCCTTGATCTCTTCCGGCGAGGGCATGTGATCGAGGGCGACGATGTTGAGGTTTTCGGTGTTGGCGACAGGCATGGCGCGCTCCGCAGTGCAGCAAAGAGAGAAATTGTAACCCGAAGCGCGGGCGCTCCGGGCGCGCGAGGCGTGCCTGTCGGCACTACGCGAGTGCGGCAGGGGCCTGCGTCGTGAGCGCCTGTTTGCGGGCGGTGGCGGCGCCGAGCAGGGTGAAGCCGAGCAGGGTGCCGTCGGGCGCGAGAAACTGCGCTTCGACACCGGCTTCGCCGTTCGCGGCGGGGACGATGTGCCAGTTGCCCTCGGCGTTCGCCGCCGGGGGGCAGACGACGGTCGGGCAAGCGGGCGTCTTCACGACGACGGGCATCGCGGGGTAGACGATCGACGTCGGCTTGCCGGCGAGTGTCGCCGCCAGCGCGCGGGCCTGGTGCATGATCGGCATCACGAAGGGCAGCACCAGGCCTTCGACTTCGGCGCAGTCGCCGAGCGCGCGGATGTGCGCGTCGGAGGTGGCGAGCAGGCGGTCGACGCGGATGCCGCGATTCACCACCAGTCCGGCAGTGCCGGCGAGCGTGGTGCGCGGGCGCAGGCCGACTGCGGAGAGCACGAGGTCGGCCTCGAGGACGCTGCCGTCGTCGAGCGTGACGCGATAGACGCTTCCGTTGCGCGCGACGGTGGTCGCAGAGGTGTTCATGCGGAAAGTGACCCCGGCCGCTTCCAGTTGCTGCCGGAACCACGTCGCGGCCGCTTCGGGGAGCAGGCGGCCGAGCGGCCAGGCCGCGATGTCGATCACGACCGGCGAGATGCCGCGGGCGAGCATGTCGTTGGCGAATTCGCAGCCGATGAGGCCGGCGCCGAGTACGACGACGCGCTTCGCGCCGTCGAGCCGCGCGGCAAAGCGGGCGAAATCGTCGAGGTCGTTCACCGACAGGATGTCCGCGGCACCGTCGCCGGCGACGGGAAGGCGGATCGGATCGGCGCCGATCGCGAGGACGAGATCGCGGTAGGCGATGCGCTCGCCGCTGGTCAGCGCGACGACGCGGTTCGCGCGATCGATGGACGCGATCTCGACCCGCGGGCGGATCGTCGCGAGCACTTCGCCGGCCATCTTGTCGGCCGATTTCATGACCAGGCTCTCGGCGGTCTTGTTGGCGGACAGCGCGTTCGAGAGCATCGGCTTGGAGTAGAAACCCGCCGCGTCGCGGCTCAGGATCATCAGCGGCGTGTCGCGGTCGAGCTTGCGGAATTCACGCGCGAGGTTGTATCCGGCGAGGCCGCTGCCGGCGATGACGATGGGCTGGGGCATGGGTGCGATCTCCATTCTGGTCGTTGTTCGGGAGCGCGAGCGGTGGAAGGGGCCTGCCTCCGCCCCGTACGACATTGGGGTCGGGGGTGATCTGGGGCGGGGCAGGCGTCAGGCGGAAACCGGAGACTGCCACCGCAGTCTCCGGCCAGGTCAGACGGCGACCATCTCGAAGTCGGCCTTGGCGACGCCGCAGTCGGGACAGGCCCAGTCGTCGGGGATGTCTTCCCAACGCGTGCCGGGGGGGATGCCTTCGTCGGGGAGGCCGGCCGCTTCGTCGTAGATGAAGCCGCAAACGATGCATTGATAGGTCTTCATGATTTCTGGTTCCGTTCTCTATGGGTTGTCGGGGTCTAGCGGGCGGCGCGGTTCAGGCGGAGATCCGGTCCAGGACTTGCTGGTAGTGGTTGGCGTGACGCTCCTCAACCTTGGCCAGCGCGGCAAAGCGCTTGGCGGCCTTCTCCAGCACGGCCTTGAATTGTTCCGCGTGTTCCTGCGATTCCGCGATCTGTTCGTCGATCTCCTGGACGGCTGCCTCGTTCCCTTCGGCAACGGCTGCGTGGCGGAAGTTCGGGTACATCTCGGTGTATTCGTAGGTCTCGCCTTCGATCGCGAACTGCAGGGCGCGGGCCGGGCTCATCTTGTCCTTCGGGAAGAGCAGGTCGAGGTGGCCGAACGCGTGCATGACTTCCTGCTCGGCGGTCGCCTCGAAGGCCTTGGCGGTTTCCTCGTCGCCCATCTCGCGACACAGCTTGGCGAAGTAGCGGTACTTGATGTGAGCCATCGATTCGCCGGCGAAGGCCGATTCGAGGTTCTGGATCGTGACCGACTCGGGATTGTGGAAGGGGCTGGCCATGTTTTCTCTCCTTGCGTTGTTGATGTTGCGTTGAGTGAATGCTACGCACCGACGGGCAATAATAAAAATTGAGCGTACGAATATTAATGATAGTGAGTAGCTATTCAAACGAGCTGGCCGCCTGCAACATTGCCCTCAACCTTGGCGAAAGTGTTACTGTTTATATTTGCACAAATGTTAATCGCGGGGAATCGTGTCAAATGCATTGCATGCGGCGCGAAGTGCATTGCCTGATTCTGGGCCCCGCGGGATTTCGAGTTGATGACCAGGAGAATGAAAATGAAGAAGATTTCCGTAATGGGTGCGGTGGCGGTGGCCGTCCTGCTGTCGGCCTGTGGCAAGAGTGAGCAGACCGCGCCCGCTGCACCCGCAGCGGCGCCCGCGCCTGCGGCCGCTCCGGCGCCCGCCAGTCCGGCAGCTTCCGGGGCGCAGGCTCCCGCGGCAGAGTCGCAGCCCGCGCCGGCAAGCACGGCCGTGGCCGACGATGCGGTCGGCAGCAGCACCTTCAAGAAGGTGTGCTCGCTTTGCCATGCAGCCGGCGTGGGCGGGGCACCGAAGCCCGGCGACAAGGCGGACTGGGGCCCCCGCATCGGGCAGGGCAAGGACGTGCTCTACAAGCACGCGATGGAAGGCTTCACCGGTCAGAAGGGCATGATGCCCCCGCGCGGCGGCAATCCGGCGTTGAAGGACGAAGAGGTGAAGGCCGCCGTCGACTTCATGGTTTCGAAGTCCGAGTAAGCTTGCCAAGTTGAACAAAGAGGGGCGCGCGCCCCTCTTGCCGCCGGTCAGCGGAAAGGATCTAACGCAGATCCAGTGCCGGATCGGTGATCAGCGCCTCGATGACGCGCGAGACGTTGTCGGCCGGCGTGTCGTCCGGGCGGGTGAGCGGATCGGGGCGCAGCCTGCCGTCGGCGTCGTGCAGATGGTTCGGAAAGGTCGCCAGTTCGCGGTGCAGCGGTGCGGTGTCGATGCCGAGTTCGGCGTCCCCGCAGCTCCAGCGCAGCGAGTATGCGTCGGCGGCCGCATAGCGCACGATGAGCGTGACGCCGTTTTCGAGGTATACGACGAGGGCATCCTGCTTGTGCTCGACCGGTCGCGACAGGCGCGCTCCGAACGTACGGTCGATGTGCTCGGCGAGTTCGATGTGAAGGCTCATGTCCGCCTGACCTCGTTGAGGCATTCGGCCATCATTGCGCGCACGGTTTCGCGCGTATCGGCCAGGATGCGTGCGCTCAGATAGTGCTCGTAGGACGGGTGCTCCGCGACCGTGCCGGTATAGATCCGCTCCAGCAGCTCGATTTCGTCGGACGCACCGGTCGCCCGGAGGATCGCGTCGCGGCTTTCGCGCAGTTCGAAGACCAGGCGCGACAGTTGCTCGAGCTGTTGTGCGTCGGTCGGTTCCAGGTTCTCGTAGAAGTTGGCCATGATCGTCGCTCACATCTTGCTGTCGTGAAGAACTCCGCCGTCGAGTACCGCCATATCGGGGGTGACCGCGTCGAAGGCGAGAACCTTGCCGCCGTATGTCTCGGCAAATGTCCGGGCGTCCGCCTGTTGCGCGAAGGAGGCGATCGTCGGCCCCATCGAGCCCGTGCGCGAGCTGCCGATGACGTACCAAGCCGTTTTCGCGTCGATCCACGAGTCGCGTGGCTGGTTCCAGTCGGCCTTGCCCATGTCCTGAACGAAGATGGCCTTCACCGGGCGAACCTGTTCCGGCTTCAGGTAGATGCTGAACATCTCCACGGTGTCGCAGAAGAAATCCGGCTCGGGGCGGTCGCCGTAGAAAATCTGCGCCTTCGGGCCGGGGTAGTCGGCGAGCAGCATGCCGTCGAGGGAGCACGTGGTGCCGGGGTTGAGCTCGACGGCTGCGAGCTTCTTGCCGCCGTCGCTGCCTCCCTGGCTGCAGGCGGCGATGAGGCCGGCCGCGAGGGCGGCAAGCAGGGTCGTGCGGACGGGGATGCGTTGTCGATCGGGGGTCACTTGCGGAATCTCCAGGCGGCAACGCCGAGCGGCGTTGCGATCCAAGCAGTCATCACGAGGCCGAGCAGCCAGGGCTCGGCAAGCGCGCGCGGGAACACGGTGGCGAGCCCGTACAGCGTGCGGACGTCGTCGAGGGAAAAGATGTTGAGGATGCGGAAGACATCGGCCGGGTTCAGCAACAGGAGGTAAGGGAATATCTCGCCGCCGTACTTGCCGCCGGTGACGACGAGTGCGCCAAGCAGCAGGAGGTCGAACACCAGCACGAAAAGGAACCACAGCGCGATCGCGAAGCCGGAGGCGCGCGTGCGGTCGGCGGCGAACACCGACACCATCACGGCGAGGCTGAGGAACGCCAGTCCCAGCAGCACCGAGCTCAGCATGAAGCCGAAATAATGCATCAGCGCGGCGAGGTTGAGCTGCGCCGATAGCACGATCGCGACGAGGCCGAAGCCGGCGATGGTTGAGAACGCGAGCGCGGCGGCGAGGCCGAGGTACTTGCCGAGCAGCAGCTCGAAGCGCGTGATCGGCATCGACAGCAGCAGGTCCAGCGAACCGCGTTCGCGTTCGCCGACGATGGCGTCGAAGCCGAGCACCAGCGCGATCAGGGGGACGAGATAGATCACCAGCGAGACGAGGCTGGCGATCGTGAATTCGATCGAGCGGAAGCCGACCGTGCCCTGCTGCGCGCCGCCGAAGTAGGCAATCACGAGGGCGAAGACGGTGAATACAAGGGCGACCGCGAGTACCCAGCGATTGCGGATGCGGTCCCAGAATTCCTTGCCGGCGATGGCGGCGATCTGTCGCAGTTCCATGGGCGCGCCTCCTTAATCGGCGAAGCCGAAGAACACGTCTTCGAGCGAAGGCTCGTGCACGTGCAGGTCGAGTACCTTGCTGCCGAGCGAGGTGAGGGCGTTCATCACCACCATCTTCGACTCGCGCCGACACTCGACGGCGACGTGGTCGTCGCGGGCTTCGATGGCGATCACCGGCAGGTCGCCGAGCACCTGGCGCACGTATTCGAAGTCCTCATGCGCGAGGTGGACGCGGAACCACAGCGGCAGGTCCATCTGTTCGCGCAGGTCTTGCACCGTGCCCACGGCCTGTACCTTGCCGGCAGCCATGATTGCGAGGCGATCGACACGTTCCTGGATCTCGGCGAGGATGTGCGAGGTGAGGATCATCGTCACGCCCTCGGCCTTGAGGCCGCGCAGGATCGCGTAGAACTCCCGGATGGCTTCCGGATCGAGGCCGGTGGTGGGTTCGTCGAGGAACAGGATGCGCGGGCGGCCGAGGAGCGCCTGCGCAAAGCCGAGGCGCTGGCGCATGCCTTTCGAATATTCGCGCACGCGTCGGCGCGCGGCCTGGGCGAGGCCGACGCGTTCGAGCGCGGGGCCGCATTCGCTCGCGGCAACCCCCTTCAGGCGTGCGAAGAACTCGAGCGTTTCGACGCCGGTGAGGTTGTCGTAGAGGACGACGTTCTCGGGCAGGTAGCCGATCTTGCGCCGCACGGCGCGGAAGCCGCTGCCGGTGACGGGCGAACCGTCGATACGGATGTCGCCGGCAGTGGCCGGAATCAGGCCGAGCATCATCTTGAACAGGGTGCTCTTGCCGGCGCCGTTGTGTCCGATCAGGCCGAACAACTCGCCGGGCGCGACCGCCAGGTCGACGCCGTCGACCGCGCGCACCGCGCCGTAATGCTTGGTTGCGCTGCGCACCGCGATCACCGGAGCGGCGCCTTCAGCGGGAGCCGGGGAAGTATCTGCCAAGCCAATCTCTCCAGTTTGCGTACTTGGGCCGCATGTGCGGCTTCGGGTCGACGACGCTGGGCGCGCGCAACAGCGGAAACTGCTGGCCGACGAGGCGCAGCGTCTGCACCGCCGGGCTCGCCAGCAGCAGTTTCACCAGCGGGTGCTACCAGGACAGGCGGTCGACGAGGTCGTTGGCTTCGTAGGGGACGTCACCCAGGCCGTCGCCGTTGCGGTCCCAGCCAAGATAGTTGCTCCAGTGGTTGCCGTCCTTGACGCCCCACAACTCGTCCTTCGCGCCGACGTAGCGGACCTGTTCGCGGTTGCTGATGAAGTCGTTGTCCTCGACCGCGTTGTTTTTCGACCCTGCCCAGAGGTGCACGCCCACGATGTTATCGACGACGAGGTTGCCGCGCAGCGTGTTGTACTCGGCGTCGTAGATGAAGAAGCCGCGGTTGTTGCCGGCGACGATGTTGTTTTCGACCACGGAGTCCTGGATCGTGCGCAGCATGATGCCGTGGTCCGAGTTGGCCCAGGCGCGGTTGTTCCGCACCGTCTGCTCGCGCACTTCCATGAGCGCGAGGCCGCCGCGGTTCATGTATACGTCGTTGTCTTCCCACAGGTTGTAGTAGGAGTTCATGTAGTGCGTGCCGTAGCGGCTGTGGTGCAGGCGGTTGCCCCGGAACACGGCATGGTGCGAGACGTCGACGTAGATCGCGTCGCGCACGAAGCTGATGCGGTTGCCGATGATCTGTGCGCCGGTGGTGTTGTAGAGCTGGATGCCGTTGCCGCGGCTCGCGGAGCGATAGTCGCGTTTCCCGGTGATGACGTTGTTTTCGATGCGGACGTCCTTGACCCTTTCGATCCACAGGCCGAAGAGGTTGTAGGTCAGGTCGCAGTTGCGTACGACCGCGCGGTCCGCGCCGGAGGGGATGTAGACGCCGGCGTTCTGCGCTCCGAGATCGTCGCCCGAGTCGCGCACGATCAGGCCCTCGATGACGACGTCGGGGGAACTGATCCGGATCGTGTCGCCCTTCTGGCCGCCGCTGAGCGTGGGGCGGTTCACGCCGCGCAGCGTCAGCGGTTTGGTGATCAGCAGGTTTTCCGTGTAGGTGCCGCGCGCGACCTCGATCACGTCGCCCGCGGCGGCGCGCCCGATGGTGGCCTGGATCGATTCGCCCGGAACGACCGTCAGCGTCGCGGCCAGCGCCGGCAGGGCGCACGACAGCGCCAGCAGGGCCAGACAGGCGTGCCGCAGTGTGCGGGTGTGCACCGTCGCAATGGCGCGCATCTCACCCCAGGACAACGAGGAACCCGAGCGTCTTCAGCACGATGAACAAGGTCGCGCCGATCAGCAGGTTCTTGAAGCCGACGTAACACACCATGTCCATCGTGTTCGCCACGCGATAGCGGCGGCCCCACCACGGACCGTCCTTGACGTAGGGTTTGGAGCCGAGTCGCACGAAGACCTCGAACACGCTCCAGCCGAACCACCAGCCGATCACGGCGGCAGCCTGCAGGTGGCCGAGCAGCGCCAGCACCCACACGACGGTGGCGGCGAGGCCGAGCGCCATGCCGGCCCCCTGAAGGGCGCGCTGGCGCTGGAAACCGTGATGGCTCCACGGCCATAGATGATCCCACACTTCGGCCGCGATGAAGCGCGTGAGGCTCGTCGTTTCCGCGTAGGGTGGGTTCGCGGGGTCGGTCGGCATCGTCGGGTTGACCATGTCTCTTGCTCCGGAAATCAGTTCTTCGCCGCCGCGCCGGCGCGCGTGGGCACCGGCTTGATCGGGATGTAATAGCCATCGGCGCCGATCGGCGTGATCGGGAGCCCGGCCTTGTCGCGGCGCTTGCGTTCCTGTGCAAGCGGCGGGCAGGCGTGGTCGTCCGTATACAGGATCATGCAGTCGAGGCAGTGCAGGCACTCGCGGTGGTCGATGCGCCCGTCCTCGTCGATCGCCTGCGAACCGCAGCCGACCGCGCAGGCCTTGCAGCTGGCGCATTCCTGCTTGCGCTTGAGTCCGAACCAGCGGAAGGTCGAGGGCATCGCGAGCGAAGCGCCGAGCGGGCACAGGTACTTGCAGAACGGCCGTTCGATGAAGATCGACAGCCCCAGCAGTCCGGCCGCGAACAGGGTGTAGGGCCAGCTGCGGTTGAACAGGCCGACGAGGAAAGTGGTCTTGAAGGGTTCGACCTCGGCGAGCTTCTCGGCCAGCCCCATCGAGAACATGGACACGGTCAGCAGCCCGAAGAACACGAAATACTTCACCCACTTCAGCCGGTTGTGCCAATGCCGCGGCAACTGGAACTGGAAGCGCTTGAGGCCCACGGCACCGCCGACCTTGTAAAGCAGTTCCGACAGCGAGCCGAAGGGGCACAGCCAGCCGCAGAAGAGGCCGCGTCCCCAGACGAACACCGTGACGATGATGAAGATCCAGAACAGGAAGATGAAGGGGTCCGACAGGAACAGTTCCCACTGCCAGTGCAGCAGCAGGGCATGGAACCAGGTGAGCACCTGCGTGATCGAGGGCTGCGCGAGCATGCCGAAGCCGACGAAGCCGATGCTGATGATCCATCCCGCGTACTTGAAGGCGTTGACCGGCCACTTGTTCTTGCGCGTCGCGCGACGCGTGAGTTTGTCGCGGAAGGCGTAGACGGTGGCGACGGCGATCAGCAGCGCGGCGAAGAGCGCGATCTCGACCGCGCGCGTCTTCCACACGCGCACCCAAGGCGCGTCCGGCTTGACGACCTGGGGACGGCCGCCCTGCAGGTACTGCGCCGGCAGCCAGTATTCGGTATCGAAGTTCGCGAAGCTGCGCGCGCCGGTGGCGCGATCGACGCGGTTGCCGAGGAAGACGAATTTCCACGGATAGGCCGCCGAGAACGCCTTCGAGCGCACGATGAAGATCGACGATTCGGTGAAGGCCGGCGCGCCCGGAGCGGCGATCCCATAGAGGTTGGTGGCGTCGGTATCGCGGAAGGTGAAGGCGTCCCCACCCTGGCGCACCTGCACGCGGTCGTAGATGCCGCCGCGCACGAAACCGGAGCCCTTGAATGACTGGGTGCCGCCGGTACGGATCACGAAGAGCGCCTGTTCGCCTTCCTTGAGGCTGGACATCAGGCTGTTGTACGGGCCGTCACCGAGAATCGCGCGGCCGATGTCGGGCTGGTTGAGGTAACCGAACCACAATTCGATGAACGGGTCTGCGCTGCGCGCGAGACCGGCCTGTTCGGCCGTCACGAGAACGCGCTGCACGCTGCCTTCGCGGACGAGCGTGGCCCAGTCCGGTTTCGTCCCGGTCTGGACGAACTTGGCCTGTTCGCGGATTGTCGGCTTCAGGATGCCGACCTGGCGCGCGATCGACGTGCCCGAGGTCATCATCACCTGGTTCTGCGAGATCACCGTGACGGTTGCGCCCGAGATCGCGTCGAGACCGACGATGTTTTCCTCCGGCCGCGAGCGGCCGATCTCGATGTTGTTGCCGACGAACTGGCCCAGGTACTGCTGGTTGAAGCGGACCAGGGACGATTCGGGAATGCCCAGCAGCAAGATGGGCTCCGAGTGCTTGAGGATCTTGACGCCGACGAACTTCCCGGCGGTGTCCATGCCGATCAGCGTGATCACCGGCTTGCCGGAATATGCCGGGGTATCGGTGATGTCGGTGGACAACATCACATAGCCGACGAGCTTCTTCTTGCCGCCTTCCTCCACGTACCCCTCCACGTACGAAGGCTGGCCCTTGCGTTCCGAAAAACTGGTCGCACCGGGCAGCACTTCCGCGCACGGCGCGTATTTGCACAGATCGGGGGAAGTGTTCAGTTCGTCCGGAAGCTTGGCCTCATAGGTGTTGGCGAGCGCCAGGGACGCAAGAGACGAGAGCAGCAGGGGGAGCAGGGTGTTGCGCAGTGCAGCCAGGAGTTTCATCGGACTTACCATTTGGCGGGACTGGAGCCAGTCTACGAAATGCCCCTTCGTGTGTAATTGTTTCTGGTCAATTTGGGCAAATGTAAATTGCGTGCCGGATGCGAAAAAAAGGAGGGGCGCAAAGCCCCTCGAAATGTCACCCATCGGTACCTCCATGAAAGAAGGCACTCACCTGCGCCAGAGCCTGCTTCGCCCCGGCGCAGTCCGGCTGGAGGCCTTTGTCAGGCCTCGACGATCATGCGGCTGCGCATCTCCAGGTGCAGGGCGTGGCAGAAGTGCGTGCAGTAGCACCAGTAGACGCCGGGCTTGTCAGCCTTGAACGTGACCGACTTGGTCTCCTGCGGGTTCACGATGAAGTTGATGTCGTACTTCGGGATCGCGAAGCCGTGCGTCAGGTCCTCGACCTTGTCGTGGTTGGTCAGGATGATCGTGACCTCGTCGCCCTTCTTCAGCTTGAACTCGGGCAGGCTGTAGGCGGGGGCCTGGCTGGTCAGCTTGACCGTGACCTTCTTGCCGTCCCGGAACACGCCGCTGTCCTTGAACTCCTTCACCGCGTTCGGGAAGTCGTCCATGTTGTAGATCTGGCGCGTCTTGATGATGTCGCGGCGGATCACGATGGAGTCGTGCGGCTCGGACAGCACCGAGTGGTCGGCCACCAGCTTCATCTTGTCGCCGCTGATGTCGATCATCTGGGCCGTTTCGGGGTGCAGCGGGCCCACGGGCAGGAAGCGGTCCTTGGAGAACTTGTTGTCCGAGATGAAGTATTTGCCGTCGGATTCCTTCGTCTCGCCCATCGACGTGAAGCCGTGGCCCGGCTGGTAATGCACGTCGATGCGGTCGACGACGACGGTGACGTTCTTGTCGCCCTTGTAGGCCTTGATCGCGGCCTCGACGTTCCACTTCACGATCTGGCTGTCGAGGAACAGGGTGGTGTAGGCGTTGCCCTTGTTGTCGAACCCGGTGTGCAGGGGGCCGAGGCCGATTTCCGGTTCGGCAACGACGGTGTCGCGCGGTTCCTTGAGTTCACCGTCGAACCATTTCAGCACCAGCTCATGCTCGATCACCGAGGCGGTGGGCGACAGCTTGCCCGAGCAGGCGTAATACTTGCCGTCCGGGCTGATGTTCACGCCGTGCGGGTTCTTCGGGATCGGGACGTAGCAGGTCAGCGCGGTCTTCGGGTCGGCGTTCGACGCCTTGCGGCCGTCGACGACAGGAACCTTGGAATCGCCGATGTAAGTGACCTTGCCGGCCTTGACGGCTTCCTCGATCCGGGCGACGTGGAAGAACAGGCAGGCGTCGCGTTCGGCCGCCATCATGTCCGGGTAATGGACACCCATCTCGGTGTTGTACTGGTTGGTCGCCGCGAGCTTGCCGTCGTACGAGGTCGCAACGAGGTCGCAGTTGCCGTCGATCAGCACCTGCCAGCGCACCTGCATCGATTCGCTATCCACGCAGGTGAAGAGCGAGCGGTATTCGTCGATCTTGTCCATGTTCTTGCCGACGTTCGGCAAGGGAATGGAAAACTCGGCGCCGCAGAAGACGCGGGTGGTGTAGTTGATCGCGGCGTCGACCGGGTCGCGCTTGTCCGGGAACGTGCCGTGATAGCCCTGGATGTTGGGAATCTCGGTGATCTTGTCGCACTCCATCGTGTCGAGGCGCACGCGCGCAATGCGGCCGTGGATCTTGTCGTTCACGAACAGGTACTTGCCGTCGTACGTACCATCCTTGTACGAGGGGTGGACGTGGTGCGTGTCGCCGGTCTGGTACTTGAGGCTGCCGTCGGGCTTGGTGCCGATGATCGCCTTCGATTCGTTGGTGATGCCCCAGCCGACGAGGCAGTCGGTGTTGAAGACCGGGATGCATTTCAGTTCGCGGCCCGACGGGAGGCCATAAACGCGCACGTTGCCCGAATGGCCGCCGCTCGAGAAGGAGTAGTAGGTGTCGAGCTGGCCCGGAGCGACCTCGTACTTGCCGAGCTCAGCCGCCTCGGCCGCGGGGTGGGCTGCGGGAGCCGCTGCCGGAGCGGGAGCCTGTTCCTGCTTGCACGCCGCCAGGCCGACCGACAGACCTGCACCGGCAAGACCCGCGAATGCGGCGGTATTGAGGAATTTCCGGCGGCTCGGGTCGGGTTGACCGTCGAGTTGCTGGGCGTTGGTCTTGTCCTGGCTCATGTGATGGGCTCCGTTATTCAAGCGTCGTTTGTTTTGCCGATGAAAGGTGTGCCGTTGTGGCGGCGCACGCGTGCAGGGCGGCCCGAATCGGGCGCTGCCGCAACTCTAGTGAGGTGGTGGCGGGGCGTCCTTGATTTGGGATAAGGAAAACATCTCTCTGGGAAGGGTCAAAACGCCGGAGCGCGCCTGTGCAGGCGGCGTTCAGGCCGGCCGGAGGGAGACGAAAATCATCACCAGGAGCGGGGTCCACATCACCACCGGGACGCTGTAGACCATGTAGGTGACATGCAGCGCCTGGACCTCGTTGCCGAGCCGGAACTCGTCGCGGACGTCGAGATAGAGCGTGCGCAGTGCGACCGCATGAGCGAGCAGATGGGTGACGACGAGCGCGCCGAGGCTCGGCACGGCGAGGACGACGGCCGAGGCCCATAGCGGGGCTGCCGCGCGGGCGGCGATGGCGAGCGCGCGGGGACGCGAGGGGGGCATTGCGTCGGCGGGGGTCGTCAGGCGCAGCATGCCGGCGACGATGGTCACCGACACGAGTTCGGCGACGAACACCAGCAGCGCAATCCATTCCCAGTTCGCGCTGGCCGCGTCGAGCCGGTAGGCGGTGGCATGGTCGCGCATGGCGAACTGGATCATGATGGGGGGAATCAGCGCGAATGGCAGCACCATCCGGCTGAACACACTGCTGCGCTTGGCTTGGGTCAAGAGGCCTCCGTCGGCCACCTTTCAAAGCTGGGGATCCTGCACGATTCCCTGTTCGACCGCAAATACCGCCGCCTGCACGCGGCTCGACAGACCGAGTTTGCGCAGGATGTTCTGGACGTGGATCTTGACCGTGCTTTCCGCCAGATCGAGTGCGCGCGCGATTTCCTTGTTGCTGTGTCCGCGCGCGACGAGGACGAGGATTTCACGCTCGCGCGGCGACAGCTTGTTCAGTTCGGAGGCGACCACCGCGGGGGCGGCCGTTTCGTGTGCGACCTTTGGCGATCCGCCGCGAACGCCCTGCACGAGCTTGCCCATCATCTGCGGCGAGATCACCGATTCGCCGGCTGCCGCTTTCGTGATCGCAGCGGTCAGCGTGTCGGCCTCGATGTTCTTCAGGAGGTAGCCGCAGGCTCCCGCGCGCAAGGTTTCGATGAGATCCTCGGCGTCCTCGGAGACGGTCAGCATCAGGACGTGCGCCTCCGGCGCCTCCTCGGTCATCATCGCCGCGGCGTCGCGGCCCGAGAGACCGGGCATGTGCAGGTCGAGCAGCACCACGTCGGGGCGCAGCCGCGCCGCCTGCTTGACCCCTTCCATCCCGTCGCCGGCCTCGCCGACGATCTCGAACTCCGGATGGAGTTGCAGCAGGGATTTGATGCCGCTGCGGAAGAGGGCATGGTCATCGACGAGGAGCACGCGGATCGGGGCGGGCATCAGTGAGGTTCCTGGCTGACTCGGGGAAGGTCGAGGCGGACTTCGGTGCCGCGGCCGGGCGCCGAATGCAGGGAGAAGTCGCCGCCGATGCGCTGCGCGCGCTCGCGCATGACCTGCAGGCCGATGTGGTTTTCCTTGTCATGTGCGGTGCATCCGGCTTCGTCAAAGCCGATGCCGTCGTCGCGCACGACCACCGTCAGCCCATGCACGCCGCGCCGCAGCGCGACGTGTACGGATTTCGCCTGGGCGTGCTTGCGCACGTTGGACAGGGTTTCCTGGACGATATAGAGCGCCTGTGTCTCGACCTCGGCGTCGAGCGGCGCACCACCGCCCTCGAGTTCGAGGTCCGTGGCGATGCCGGTCTGGTCGGAGAGCCGCCTGAGCGTGGCGCCGATCGCGCCGGAGAGGTCCTGCTTCGCGACACGCGTGCGGAAATGCACCAGCAGCTCGCGCACGTCGTCGTAGCTCTCCTGGACGCCCTGGCGAAGCATGGCGAGGGTGCCCTGCGCCTGGCGCACGTCGTTGTGCCGCAGCGCGTCGTCGAGCATCTGCACCTGCAGGTTCATGAAGGCGAGGCCCTGGGCGATCGAGTCGTGCAATTCGCGGGCGAGCAGGTTGCGTTCCTCCGATACCGCGAGCTCGCGGTCGCTCGCGTGCAGGCGCTGGTTCTCGACCGCGATGCCGAGCTGCTGGCCCAGCGTTTCGAGGAGCTGGCGGTCGGAGTCCTCGAGGCGTTGCGCGTCGCGGAAATACAGGTTGTAGATGCCCAGGGTCTGCTGGTTGGCGCCGATCGGGATTGCGGCGACGGCCTTGAAGCCGGCGCGGTGGCACGCGCCGAGATCGAGTCCGGGATCGGGGCCGTCGAGTTTGCACACGAGCGAAGTACCGCCGCGGGCCGCCTGGCCGCACATGCATTCGCCACAGCTCAGCGTCGCCTCGAAGTCGATGAATTGCTCATCCAGCCCGGAATGCACGGTCATGCAAAGCTGGCTCGAATCCTTGTCGAGCAGCCGCGCGGAACTCGCCGTTGCGCCGCACAACTTCTGCACGCGCTGCAGGAAGCCGCGGCACAGGGCATCCACGTCCTGCGGTTGGCGCAGGAAGGCTGACATGTCGTAAAGGATCTCGAGCTGGCGGTTCTTTTCCTCGAGGCTGCGGGTCTTGACGTCGACCCGCTCCTCGAGCGTTTCGTACAGCCCCTGCAGGTGGACGGCCATGCGGTTGAAGCCGTCGGACAGATCGCCGAATTCGTCGTTGCCGAGGACCGGGACGCGGACGCTGAAGTCTTCCTGCTCCATCCGCTTGATGCCGGTCTGCAGTTCCGATACGGGGCGGATCACGAGTACGAAGAAGAAACGGATCAGGAACAGCGTTCCGATCACCGCCAGCGCGATCAGGCACACCTGCGAGGCCCGCAGGATGTCGGTGTTGCGCGCGTAGCTCTGTTCCATCTTCAGCACGACGGCGTTCATGCCGGTCACGAAGCCGCGGATCGTGTCGTCGAACGCGGGGGGGTCCGCGGGGATGGTGAGGGCGTTGGATGGATCGAGCACGCCGTCGAGCAGCGGACGGACCCGTTGGGACCAGAATTCCACCATCCGCTGCATGTCCGCGGGAATGGCGTTGTCGCGCGGGACGAACAGCGGGCGTTGCGGGTTGCCGTGGCGCAGTTCGTCGAGGATGAAGTCGAATTCGGCGACTTCCGTCCCGAGCGTCTCCCGGATGCGCACCGTGTCGGCCGGCGAAGCCTGCGGGGCGTGCGCGAGAAGGTGGCCGATGCGATGCATGCGCATGCGCAGGCTGCCGGCGTCGTTGATCGCCGCGGCGGCGCCTTCGAGTTGCCAGGACATGAAGAGCGTGACCCCGATCGCCGTCAGGGCGACGAGGAAGAACACCAGCAGGATGCCGGTGATCTTGGTGCTGAGACTCTTGCCGAGGGGAAGCATGGACATTCGATGAAACAGGGTGGCGTGCAGACTACGACGCCTGCCGCCACCCCGCAAGTCGGGGGCGCCTGCCGCCCCCGGAGGATGTCCGCCTCAGGCCGAAGCGGGCGCCTTGATGCGCCGCTTGGAGCGCACGATCTGGTAGGCGCGGCCGACGTAGCTCAGCGGCGCGGTGAGAATGTGCACGAGGCGAGTGAAGGGAAACATCAGGAACACCGTCATCCCCAGCACCAGGTGGAAGCGGAACACCGGCTCCACCGAGGCGAGCAGCTCCGGTTTCGGCTGGAGGGTGAGCACGCTCTGCACCCAGCCCGCCAGCGCCAGCATCACGTCCGGATTGCCGTGGTTGGCATGTCCGATCGACACCGGCAGCGTCGACAGGCCGGCTACCAGCGTCAGCAGCAGCCAGCTCAGGATGAAGGCATCCATGCGGCGGCCGGCGGCGCGCACGCGCGGGTTGAACATGCGGCGCAGCCACAGGATCGCACCGCCGATCAGGCACATCGCGCCGAACACGCTGCCGGCGACGATCGCGATCCACTGGTGCTGCAGGTCGGTGACGCCCAGCCCGACCCACAGCGCGTGCGGCAGCACGAGGCCGGCGAAGTGCCCGGCGAAGATCGACAGGATGCCGACGTGGAACAGGTTGCTCGCGATCCACATGTTGCTCTTCGACAGCAGCTGCGAGGAGTCAGTCTTCCACGTGTACTGCTCGTTGTCGTAGCGGATCCAGCTGCCGATCGCGAACACCGAGAGCGCGATGTAGGGATAGATCCCGAAGAAGAAGTTGATTGCGTTCATGTCGTCTCCTCAGGCAGCCAGGCGGGTCAGGCTGCCCTGTTTCTCCACGATCCGGACCAGCGGCGCGTACGGGCTGGCGGATTTTTCCAGGTTGTCGGCGAGCACCTTGAGCACTTTCGCGACGTCGCCGAGGAAGATCCAGGCTTCGCCGATGCTCAGCGTCGAGCAGAACTCCAGCATCACCGGCAGGTAATCCGGGAGTTCCTTCTCGTCGGCCTGCAGGCCGTAGCTGCGGTAGAACTCGCCGAGGTCGATCAGCGCCGGTCCGCGCGTTTTTTCCTCGCCGAAGAGGTGGTGCGTCAGGTGCAGGCTGTGTTCGGCCGTGAGGTCGAAGCACTGCACGTAGGCGCCTTGCAGCTCCAGCGGGTCGGAGGCGAGCAGCATCGCGATGAAGTCGGCGATGCCGCGGTACTCCTCGACGCTGAGGGCGGTTTCCTCGTCGAGCGACTCGACGAAGGCGTACGGGTCCTTTCCGGCGAGCTCGCGCAGGTCGGCGAGGAGGCTGTCGGTCGGGTAGTCGAGCAGGGCGGCCAGCAGGCGGAAGATTTTCATCGTTGTCTCCTTTAGTCGCGGGGGCCGGCAAGAGGCGCCGGTTCGCGCGGTTCGGCGGACTCGGTACGGCGTTCGGGGAAGAGGGCGAAAGTGCCGTAACCCTTGGAGTTGTCGGCGCCGAAGGTGAAGCCGTTCTGGCCCTGGAAGCCGTGGTAGTCGTCCAGCCGGATTTCCTCGTGCGCAGTCGGCACGACGAAGCGGTCCTCGTAGTTGGCGATCGCGAGGTAGCGGTACATGTCCTTCGCGTTCTGCTCGGTGATGCCGGCGCGGTTGAGCGGGGCGAGGTCCGGCTGGCCGTCCACGTTGATCGAGCGCATGTAGGAGCGCATCGCGAGCAGGCGGTTGAGCGCGCTGGTGATGTACTCCGTCTTGCCGGCGGTGAGCAGGTTCGCGAGGTATTGCACCGGCAGGCGCATCGCCTCGGCCTTCGGGATCACGCCGTCCGATTCGGTCGGCAGGTTCTTCTGGTCGATCTGCGACTGCACGGGCGAGAGCGGCGGCACGTACCAGATCATCGGCAGCGTGCGGAACTCGGGGTGCAGCGGGAAGGCGATCTTCCACTCGACGGCCATCTTGTAGATCGGCGACTTCTGCGCGGCGTCGATCCAGCTCTGCGGCACGCCGTCCTTGAGCGCCTGGGCGATGATCGCGGGGTCGTAGGGGTCGACGAAGAGATCCAGGTGGGCCTTGTAGAGGTCCTGCTCGTTGTCGGTGGAGGCGGCGTCGAGCAGCTTGTCGGCGTCGTAGAGGATGATGCCGTTGTAGCGGATGCGGCCGACGCAGGACTCGGAACAGACGGTCGGCAGGCCGGATTCGACGCGCGGGTAGCAGCCGATGCACTTCTCGGCCTTGGACGATTCCCAGTTGAAGAACACCTTCTTGTACGGGCAGCCGGAGATGCACATGCGCCAGCCGCGGCAGCGGTCCTGGTCGGCGAGCACGATGCCGTCTTCCTCGCGCTTGTACATCGCGCCCGAGGGGCAGGAGGCGACGCAGGCGGGGTTGATGCAGTGGTTGCAGATGCGCGGCAGGTACATGTGGAAGGTGTTCTCGAACTGCTTGTACATCTCCTTCTGCATGTTCGCGAAGTTGGCGTCCTGCGAGCGCGCGGCGAATTCACCGGCGAGGTCGTCTTCCCAGTTCGGGCCCCAGGTGATCTTGTCCATCTTCTCGCCGGTGATCTGCGACACCGGGCGCGCGGTCGGCGCGGCTTCGGACAGCGGTGCGTTGTGCAGGCGCGCGTAGTCGTAGGTGAAGGGCTCGTAGTAGTCGTCGATCTCGGGCATGTTGGGGTTGGCGAAGATCTGCACGATCTTCTTCAGCTTGCCGCCGGCCTTGAGCTCGAGCTTGCCGTTGACCTTTTCCCAGCCGCCTTTCCACTTTTCCTGGTTTTCCCAGTTCTTCGGATAGCCGATGCCGGGCTTCGACTCGACGTTGTTGAACCAGGCGTACTCGATGCCCTTGCGGTTCGACCACACGTTCTTGCAGGTCACCGAGCAGGTGTGGCAACCGATGCATTTGTCGAGGTTGAACACCATCGCGAATTGCGCGCGGATTTTCATGCGTTTCTCCTGATGCTTGATCCTTTGGGGCGGGGGCGTTGTGCCGCTCCCCGCCGGCTGGGGTATCTGCTCCGCCGGGCTGCGGAACTCGCTCGCTGCGCTCGCTCAGACAGTCCTCGCCCGGCTCCGCAGACACCCCATCCTGCGTTTGTTCGTACTCGTGGTCTTACCGCGGACCCACCCCGACCGGGTTGCGCTGCTGCTCGCGTTCCGGTGTCAGCGGGCGCTCCAGCCAGTCGATGTCCTGATCCGCGACCTTGTGCAGCACGACCACTTCGTCACGCTGGCAGCCCACCGTACCGTAGTAGTTGAAGCTGTACGCGAGCTGGGCGTAGCCGCCGACCATGTTGGTGGGCTTGACGATCACGCGCGTCACCGAGTTCAGGATGCCGCCGCGCTTGCCGGTGGAGGGCGAGCCCGGCACGTTCACCGTCTTCTCCTGGGCGTGGTACATCAGCGCCATGCCGCGCGGCACGCGTTGGGAGACCACCGCGCGGGCCATCGTCGCGCCGTTGGCGTTGATCGCCTCGACCCAGTCGTTGTCCTTGAGGCCGATTTCCTTCGCGTCGTCCTCGGACACCCACACGTAGGGGCCGCCGCGGAACAGCGACAGCATGCGCAGGTTGTCCTGGTAGGACGAGTGGATGCCCCACTTGGAGTGCGGCGTGATCCACGACAGCGTCAGGTGCGGCTTCTTGCGCACCGAATCCGGGATCACGTTCTGGGCCTTCATGTCGACCGGCGGACGGTAGGCGCAGAAGCCTTCGCCGAAGTCGAGGAACCATTCGTGATCCTGGTAGAAGTGCGCGCGGCCGGTGAGGGTGCGGAACGGGATGTGCTCGTGGATGTTGGTGTAGCCCGCGGTGTAGCTGACGGTCTCCGACTCGATCCCGGACCAGGTCGGTGCGGTGATGATCTTCCTCGGCTGGGCCTGGATGTCGCGGAAGGTGATCTTGTCCTCGTGACGGCCGGCGTACAGGTGGTGGTGGTCGATGCCGGTCTTCTTGGAGAGCGCCGACCACGACTTGTGCGCGACCTCGCCGTTGGTCTCGGGCGCCATGCGCATCACCGCGTCGCACACCGAGATGTCCTCTTCGAGCGAAGGCATGCCGAAGGAAACCCCCGGGATCTTTACCGTGTAGTTGCACTTCTTGAGCTCTTCGTACTCGGCGTCCGTGTTCCAGTCGAGACCCTTCACGTTGTTGCCGAGCTTGGTCATCAGGGGGCCAAGCGCGATGTACTTCTTGTACGTGTCGGCGAAGTTGCGCTCGACCACTTTCAGCAGCGGCATGGTCTTGCCCGGCACCGGCTCGCATTCGCCCTTCTTCCAGTCGCGCACCTGGCCGAGCGGTTGCGCGAGCTCGAACGGCGAGTCGTGCTGCATCGGCAGCGCGACGATGTCCTTGGCGACGCCCAGATGCTTCTCGGCGAGATCGGAAAAGGTCTTCGCGATGGTACGGAAGATCTGCCAGTCCGACTTCGACTCCCAGCCCGGCGTCACGGCTTCCGACAGCGGGTGGATGAAGGGGTGCATGTCGGTGGTGTTGAGGTCGTTCTTCTCGTACCACGTGGCCGTCGGCAGGATGATGTCGGAGTAGGCGCCGGTCGAGTTCAGGCGGAAGTTGATGTCCACCATCAGGTCGAGCTTGCCGACGGGCGCTTCCTCGCGCCACTTCACTTCCTTCGTGCCCTTGCCGTCGCCGCCTTCCTGTAGCACGCCGTTCTGCGCGCCCAGCAGGTGCTTGAGGAAGTACTCGTGGCCCTTCGCGGACGAACCGATGAGGTTGGCGCGCCACACGAAGAGGTTGCGCGGCCAGTTCTCCTCGGCGTCCGGGTCGGCGAAGGCGACGTCGAGCTTGCCCGACTTGAGTTCGTCGACGATGTACTTGGCGATGCCGGCCTCATCCGTTGCACCGGCCTTTTCGGCGGCAGCGACGAGTTCCAGCGGGTTGCGGTTGAAGTGCGGCATGGACGGCAGCCAGCCCATGCGGGTCGCGGCGACGTTGTAGTCGGCGAGCTTGTAGCCCTTGTACTTGCCTTTCGCGGCCGGCTGCAGCAGCTCGTCGGCGTCGATGGTCTCGTAGCGCCACTGGTCGGTGTGGAAGTACCAGTAGGAGGTCGAGTTCTGGTGGCGCGGCGGGCGCTGCCAGTCGAGCGCGAACGCGATCGGCGCCCAGCCCGCCTGTGGACGCAGCTTCTCCTGGCCGACGTAGTGTGCCCAGCCGCCGCCCGACTGGCCGACGCAGCCGCACATGTGCAGCAGGTTCATGATCGACCGGTACTGCATGTCGTTGTGGTACCAGTGGTTGATCGCCGCACCCATGATGACCATCGACTTGCCGCGCGTCTTGGCGGCGTTCTGCGCGAACTCGCGGCCGGTGCGCTCGATGTCGGCGGCCTTCACGCCGGTGACCTTCGACGCCCAGGCCGGCGTGTAGGCGACCTTCGCGTCGTCGTAGGAGCTCGCGACGTTGCCGCCGCCGAGGCCGCGGTCGATGCCGTACTGCGCGACCTGCAGGTCGAACACGGAGGTCACGTACACGGTTTCGCCGGAGGCGAGCTTGAGCGTGCGGACCGGCACGTTGCGGTACAGCAGGCCCGCTTCGCCCGGCTGGAAGTGCGGGAAGCCGACCGACACGACGTCGTGGTGCTTGTCGATGCACGACAGTTCGGCGTCGATCTCGGCTTGCGTTGCGGCGTTCTTCGGCAGCAGGTTCCACTTGCCTTCCTCGCCCCAGCGGAAGCCCACCGAGCCGTTCGGCGCGACGTAGGCATTGGTCAGCGAATCGAAG
The DNA here is from genome assembly GCF_003628555.1 of Azoarcus sp. DN11. Classification (NCBI taxonomy): domain Bacteria; kingdom Pseudomonadati; phylum Pseudomonadota; class Betaproteobacteria; order Rhodocyclales; family Zoogloeaceae; genus Azoarcus; species Azoarcus sp. DN11. Next base: position 1,580,261 of record NZ_CP021731.1, read on the forward strand.
ACGATCGTTTTCCAGTCGGGATTGTTCATCTCGCCCAGCAGGTCGTCGAAGTCCGATGCGCGCAGGTTGCGGTCGGAGACGTAGCCTTCGCCGTGCTTGCGCAGGATCACCTGCATCGGCAGGTCGGTGTATTTCTGCGCGTACTCGATGAAGTAGGGCTCCTGGCGCTCGAGGAAATATTCCTTCAGCGCGACGTGGCCCATCGCGAGGAAGGCGGCCGCGTCGGTGCCTTGCTTGACCGGCATCCACAGGTCGGCGAACTTCACGTATTCGGCGTAGTCCGGCGCCATCGACACGACCTTCGCGCCCTTGTAGCGGACTTCGGTCGCGAAGTGCGCATCCGGCGTGCGGGTCATTGGCAGGTTCGCGCCGGTGATGATGAGGTAGGTCGAGTTGTACCAGTCGGCCGCTTCCGGCACGTCAGTCTGCTCGCCCCAGGTCTGCGGGCTGGCCGCGGGCAGGTCGCAGTACCAGTCGTAGAACGAGCCGCAGGCCGCGCCGATCAGCGACAGGTAACGCGCGCCGGCCGCGTAGGAGATCATCGACATCGCCGGGATCGGCGAGAAGCCGTAGATGCGGTCCGGGCCCCACTTCTTGATCGTGTAGATGTTCGCCGCGGCGATGATCTCGTTCACTTCCTGCCAGTCCGTGCGCACGAAGCCGCCCAGGCCGCGCACCTTCACGTACTTGTCGCGCTTCTTGCTGTCGGCCTGGATCGCCGCCCAGGCTTCGACCGGGTCCTTGCCGCTCTTGCGCTCGGCGCGATACACCTCGAGCAGGCGCCCGCGGATCATCGGATGCTTGATGCGGTGCGGCGAATACAGGTACCACGAGAACGAGGCGCCGCGCTGGCAGCCGCGCGGTTCGTGGTTCGGCAGGTCCTCGCGGGTGCGCGGGTAGTCGGTCTGCTGCATCTCGAACGACACCAGGCCGTTCTTCACGAAGATCTTCCACGAACAGCCGCCCGTGCAGTTCACGCCGTGCGTCGACCGCACGACCTTGTCGTGGCGCCAACGGTTGCGGTAGGCGTCTTCCCAGCTGCGGTCCTCGTTGGTGACGATGCCGTGGCCGCCGGCGAAGGTGTCCTTCACCTTGTCGAAGAATTTCAGGCGGTCGAGAAAATGACTCATTGCTTGCTCCTGTGAATCCGGCTGTGCGTTTCGGTCGTTGTTATGTTCGAAGTGGGGTCAGGGGTTGCGGATGTAGGCGTTCCTGCGCAGGTAGAACCACCAGTTGATGAGCAGGCACAGCGCGTAGAACGCGGCGAAACCGTACATCGCGTTCTCCGGCGTGCCGGCCTTGATCTGCTGGCCGATCACGACCGGCGCGATGAAGGAGCCGTAGGCGCCGACCGCCGAGGTCCAGCCCAGCACCGGGCCGCGCTGGTCCTGGTCGAAGACGAAGCCCACGGTGCGGAAGGTCGAGCCGTTGCCGATGCCGGAGGCGGCGAACAGCAGGATGAAGAGCAGCATGAACACCAGGAAATACTGCTCGGGTGCGGCCGACTGGTAGGCCAGATGCATCACGTAGCCGGTCACCGCGGAGGCCACGACGAGCACGTAGGAGATCCACTGGGTGACGATCGAGCCACCGAGCTTGTCCGAGATCCAGCCGCCCAGCGGACGGATCAGCGCGCCGACGAAGGGGCCGATCCACGCGTACATCAGCGCGGAAGGCGCGTTCGGGTTCTTCGCGTGGATCCAGGCGTTGGTGGCGGCGTCGAAGGTGTGGGTGTTGCCGAAGATCACCGTGATCGACAGCGGCACCGCCATCGAGAAGCCGATGAAGGAGCCGAAGGTGACGAGGTACAGCGCCGTCATCGACCACGTGTGCTTGTTGCGGAAGATCGCGAACTGCTTGTCGAGGTTGGCCCTGACGTCGCTCGTCGCCACCGCCTTCATGCCGAACAGCGTGCCGATCGTCACCAGCGGCGGCACGGCCCACATGCCGTTGCCCGAAAGCAACCCGAGGCCGCTCGGCGCCGGCAGGTAGAGGTACAGGCCGATGCCGGACACGACGAGCGCCACGGCATAGAGCGCCAGGATCTTGCCCATCGCCGCGCCGGTCGAGCCGATCGCGGGCGAGACCGTGCGCAGGTTGTTCAGGCCGAACCAGCCCACCACCGCGAGCGGCACGAGCAGCAGCAGCCACAGGAAACCTGCGTTCTGCACGTAGGTCGGCGTGCCGGCGGCGATCTTGCCGATCAGCGTGGCGGAATCCTTCGTCAGCGGCAGCGCGTCACCGCCCAGCGCGCCGAAGAGGCCGATGGTCATGACCGCGGGGATCAGGATCTGCGAGGTCGTCACGCCGAAGTTGCCGAGGCCCGCATTGAGTCCCAGCGCCGTGCCCTGCAGGCGCTTGGGGAAGAAGGTGCTGATGTTGGCCATCGAACAGGCGAAGTTGCCGCCGCCGATGCCCGAGAGCAGCGCCATCAGCTGGAACACCCACAGCGGCGTGTTCTTGTCCTGTAGCGCGATGCCGGTGCCGAGCGCCGGGATCATCAGCAGTGCGGTGGTCAGCCACACGGTGTTGCGCCCGCCGCAGATGCGGATGAAGAAGGACGCCGGGATGCGCAGCGTCGCGCCCGAGAGGCCGGAGATCGCCGCGATCGAGAACAGCTGGTCGGGCGTGAAGGGGAAGCCCGCGTTGGCCATCTGCACCGTGAGGATCCCCCACATCAGCCACACGGCGAAGCCGCACAGCAGGCTGGGAATGGAGATCCACAGGTTGCGGTTGGCGACGCGCTTGCCTTCGCGTGCCCAGAAGGTCTCGTCCTCGGGGCGCCAGTCCGCGATGTCCGCGCCGCGCGCGCGCTCGCCGGGGAGTACGCCGGCGGGAACGGAACCCGGGACCGGGCGGAGTTTTGCGGGGGCCATGCTTCCTCCTTGCTCAGGATTTGATGTTGTTTTCGGGAATCACTCGGTCGCGGCCGCGGGGCCGCCGTGCAACACATCGGTGCGGCGCACCTCGGTCCAGTACATCCAGATCAGCGACACCCAGGTCACGCCGTAAAGCAGCATGAAGGCGCTGGAACGCACGCCGGTCAGGTCGAGCAGCGCCCCGAACATGATCGGCAGCAGGAAGCCGCCGAGGCCGCCGACCAGGCCCACGATCCCGGAGACCGCGCCGATCTCGTGCGGGAATTCATCCGAGATGTACTTGAACACCGAAGCCTTGCCGAAGGCCCAGGCCACGCCGACGGTGAACATCAGCACCGTGAAGAACCAGACGTTGTGGTGGATCGCGAAGGTCTTCGGGCCGGACACGGTCATCACGGTGAACTCGGTGTGCGGGTAGGACAGCAGGAACAGGCACACCCACGACACCCACATCACCCACCAAGTCACCTTGTGCGCGCCGAAGCGGTCCGAGAACCAGCCGCCGACCGCGCGCAGCACGCCGCCCGGCAGCGAGAAACAGGCCGCCAGCAGGGCAGCGGTTTCCAGTCCCAGGCCGAATTCGGTCACGTAGTACTTGGTCATCCACAGCGCGAGCGCGACGTAGCCGCCGAACACGATCGAGTAGTACTGGCAGTACTTCCACACGCGCGGGTTCTTCAGCACGCGCAGCTGATCGGCGAACTTCACGCTCGACGACACGCGGTGCTCGGGGTCTTCGTAGGTGAAGAGCCAGAAGGCGATCGCGATCGCCAGCATCGCCGCGGCGAACGCCTTCGGCACGAATTCCCAGCCGAACGCGACGACCAGCACCGGGGCGACGAGCTTGGTGACCGCCGCGCCGGAGTTGCCGGCACCGAACACCCCCATTGCGAAGCCCTGGTTCTTGCGTTCGAACCAGCGCGCACAGTAGGCGATGCCGACCGAGAACGAGCCGCCGGCGAGGCCGACGAAGAGGCCCGCGAGCAGGAACTGCCAGTATTCGGTTGCCTGGCTGATCAGCCAGATCGGTGCGATCGTGGCGAGCATCAGCGCGAAGAACACCAGCCGGCCGCCCAGTTTGTCGGTCAGCATCCCGAGGGGCAGGCGCACCAGCGCGCCGGTCAGCACCGGCGTCGCGGCGAGCAGCCCGAACTGCGTTTCATTGAGGCCCAGCTGCGCCTTGATCGGAATGCCGATCACCGCGAACAGCATCCACGCGGCAAAACACATCGTGAATGCCGTCGTGCTCATCACCAGAACGGAAAACTGCTTGCGACGTTGCGAGGCCATCTTCCCCTTCCCCCAAGGCAGAGCGCGTTGCGCTCCATGCTGGCAGCAAGGTTATGCCTCGCGAGTCGCCGCGAACATTCGCCGAAAGCAGGGGTGAGGGACTAGTTCGTGGCAGGGGGACTAGTTCTTCGGTACTAGTCCGGGCCTGAGAGGCTTGTCGTTGCCAGGGCGGCCTGGCCTGTCTGGCTCAACGTGAACCGGGGCGACTCCCATTTTTCGGGCGATGTGACCTAGTTCCTGCCCCTCTGGCGTGCGATGCGGGGAAAATCCCCCAATGCCGGCTGGAGCGGCATCCATCGGCGAACGCAGCGAAAAAAATGCGCGCGGCCGTGTGGTCCGGCTTTTCCCCTCTGACCCGCGGGTGCGCCACTGAGGGAGGAGCGGCCATGATCACAGACGTTAAAGCGGGGCGTGCCGGTGCGCGCGCCCCGACCCCTTCGAGCGCCGCCGGGCTGGCTGGCGTGGCAGTGCCGGAATTGCATGAATCGCACGAATCGCGACGCCTGTTCCTGCAGCAGGCGGTGACCTGCAGCACCGTCCTCCCCGTACTGGTCGGACTCACGGGCCCCGCCTGGGGCGCCAACGCGAATCCCCCGGCGACCACCGGTCCCCGGGTGGTGCGCAGCTTCAACGATGCCTATCTGGAACTCGTTCGGCTCCTGCGCGAAGCCTGCGAGGTGGAGCACGTACTGATGCTCCAGTACCTCTACGCTGGCTTCTCCCTTACCCCTGCCTACCGGACCCTAGCGGGCAGCGGCACTCCGGGAGCCGATACGCTGCTGGGGGTTGCCGTGCAGGAGATGCAGCACCTGGCGAGCGTCAACCACCTGCTGGTGCTCCTCGGGGCGGCCCCCAACCTGCTTTCGGCAGAGTTTCCGTACGAGCCCCAGATCTATCCCTTCGAGTTCAACCTCGAGCCGCTGAGCCCGCGGAGCCTTTCCAAGTACATCTACGCCGAGGCCCCGATCGGCTTCTTCGATGGCCCCCGAAGTCCTGCCGACGCACAATTCGCCGACAGCGTCCTGGCGATGATCGGCCCCAAGCGCCGTCCCAACCACGTGGGCAGCCTCTACAACGCGCTCATCGCCCTCGTCGGGGAGGTGAGTCGCCGTCCGGGCATGCCCAAACTCGACGCCTGGCTGGCCAAATTGGAAGCGATCAAGGCGGAGGGGGAGAAGGAGCATTTCATCTTCTTCAAGAACGTGTTCCTGGCGCACCACCCGGCCTTCGACGGCCATCGCGACGCCTGGCAACTGGCGCCGACCGATCCCGCGTATCCTGCCTACGCGGTGCCGGTGAACCCCACGGCCTATGTGGGGCATGAGAACGAGATCCTGAACCCGGACCTGCGCGCCCTGGCTTGGCTCGCCGACCTGCACTACTGGACGGCACTGCTGCTGCTCGACCTGCACTTCCGCAGCGGCGACGACATGCCACGGAGCCTCGCTCTGGCGCACATGTCCGGGCCGCTGTTGAGCCTCGGGCGGCACCTGCCCATCCTCGGCGGCGGGCTGCCTTTCGACCCGCTGAACTTCGGCAGTGCGCCGGCGCTCGACATGGTGGGTAGCCGGCGGCTCATCGCGAGCCTCGTGCGGGAGAGCATGGAGCTCGCCAAGGCGATGGCTCCGGCCCTGCCGGCCGATTACCCCGCGGGCGTGGCCGAAACCACTCTCGTCGCCTTGAGCGACAACAGGCAGATCGCGGCACGCGCGCCCTGAGTTTCAATTCACCCGCGCCACCGAATGAGGTGGCGCTCAGGCCGCGTGCGCCCGGCGATAGTTTCCGAGCACCTTGACGATATTCGCGAAGAGGAAGATGAACTCGGCGGTGACGAGGGCGCCGGCAAGCCGGATCAGCCAGGGATTGCCGGCGAGCGCGGCGAGCAGCAGCGCCGCGAGCGCCGCCGCGTGCACGCCCAGGTGACGCCGGATCGGCTTGTCGGGCTGCAGCTTCTTCATGTTCGGCGCCTTGCCGACGTCCTGGGTCAGGTGCAGCCACGCGAGGAAGGGCACGATCTTGTAGAGCATGCCGACAATCACGCTGACGAAGCCGCCATGCAGTACCAGGATGCCCGCGAGGATGGGCCAGGCCTGGTGGTCCGAATGATGTGCGACCAGCACACACGCGAGTCCCGCGATGAAGCTGCCCATGCCCAGCTGGAACGCCCGTGTCGTCATGTCCGGCACCGACCGGCGCGACTGGCGCTGCAGCTTCAGGGTGCTCACCGCGAACGCCACGCAGAGCACTGCGAGCGCGGTCGACAGCGCGAACTCCGCGACGCCCAGTTCGCCGTACACCGTTGCGCTCCACAGCACCAGCACGGCGCCTGTGCCCAGCGCCCAGAAGCGCGTCAGGGGCGCCGGGTAGTTCGGCGTGATCTGGAACATCGGCACTACCACCCAGCTCGCCGCCGCGAGCAACACCCCGGCTCCGCCCAACAGCGCCCAGCCGATATGCAGCTTCAGCACCACCAGCAGCGGCAGGGCGAGGCCGCGCGACAGGGTCAGCCCCAGCGCCATGCCCAGCGCGATCGCGACCGTGAACCCGAGCAGTGCGATGCGCATGTCGCGTGGTGTCGCCTGCGCGACGGGTATTCGCCGCAACCCGAGGAAGGCCGCTGCGACGAAGATGGCCAGTCCGCCCCCCAGCAGCACCGTCGCCGGCATGAGAAAGCCGTGGGAACCGCTGCCGAGCCCCCACGCGAGGCACAGCGCCCCGATCGTCATCGCCAGATGCACGATGGTCGCGATCGGGCCCGAGCGCGGAATCACCGCGCCCGCCACCACCGGCAGCACCTGGAACATCGCCCCCAGCATCACCGTCAGCATGAAGCCCACGGTCACCAGATGCGTGACCGCCAGCGCCCCCGGCGTCCAGCGCGAATCGAGCAGTTCCGGTGCGGCGAGCAGCGTTGCGCCGGCAGCCACGCCGAAGATCGGTGCGGTCAGGAAGAAACGCAGCGGCGTCGAGAAAGCCGGCGCCGCGTCGTAGCTGAGGGTCTGCCCGTCGGGAATCATGGGTTCAGGATGTCGATTTCGACGACGCCGTCGTCACGGATGCGGTTCTCGTACTTGTAGCCGTCGCGGTCCAGGATCCGGAACAGCGGGTAAGGCATGCGGTCCAGCAACAAGGTCATGCTCTCGCCCTTGGGCAGGTCCGCCAGCGTATCCATCGCCAGTTCGAAGGGTTGCGGTGGTTCCAGACCGCGCGCGTCTACGACTTTTTTCATCAGGCCCTCGCGTGAAGGCGCTCGCTCAGCCCGGCGGCGACATCGGAGCCGCCAAGGTGCGAGTCGCACATGGGATAAAGGATATTCTCCTCCTTCATGTTGTGCTGCTGCATCAGGATCAGCAAGGTTTCCGATTCGCCGGCATAGTCGTCGCCGTCCTTGTTCGCGAGTGCGTCGCGCATGCGGGCGAGCGCGCTGCGCATCTCGGCATGTTCGCCGCGCATCACCTTTGTCGGCCCTTCGGTCATCCCGGTGGCGGCTTCGAACTTCGGGAAGAGCAGGGATTCCTCGGCATCGAAATGGTTTTCCATTTCTGCCGCGAACTGCTCGAACGCTGCGCTTGCCTCGTCCCACTTGCCCTTGGCTGCAGCCGTCTCGGCACGGGCGAAGGTCTGGTCGCAGCTGCGGTGGTCGTCGGTCATCAGGGAAGTGATCTGGCTCATGGTCGCGGGTCTCCGGTTAGGTGATTGCAATTCTCCCAATCCGCGAAGGGGGATCCTTGATGCTTATCAAACCGTTCGTGTATCCAATCAATTCAGGAGCGGGGCCGAATCGGGAATCCACGCGCGGTGCAATGGCAAACGCATTTACAGCCGGAAACATCCACACAGGCATGTCATGGCCAGAATGCGCACCGGGCAAGGATCGCGCGCGCAAGATTCACACCCGCGCGCGGGCCTGCTAGATTGATGTCATTGGGCGCGTGAAACGTCCGCCCACCCGTCCGGTATTCTCGTGGAGGCACTGCATGTCCGTTGAAGGGCTGGCTCGCAAGTTCCGTTTCGATCCTGCGCGGCTGAAGCGCCCGGCAAAGTGGCTGGCCGGCACCGTCCTTGTCATCGCCGTGCTCGGATTCCTGGTCGCGCCGCCGCTGGTGCGCCACTTCGGGCAGAAGATCGCGTCCGACATCCTCGGCCGCCAGGTGACCATCGAGGACATCGACATCAACCCCTTCGCGCTGTCCGTGACCGCAAAGGGATTCAGCATCGCCGAAGCCGATGGCCAACCCGGTGCCTTCTCGTTTGCATCGCTTTACGCCAACCTCGAAAGCGAGTCGATTTTCCGCGGCGCCCTGGTCTTGCGCGAACTCCGCCTCGAGGCGCCACGCATCAATTTCGTCCGGCTCGACGAGTCCCGCCACAACTGGACCGACGTGCAGGAGCGGCTTGCAGCGCGTCCGAAATCGCCGGACGACAAGCCGGCGCTGTTCTCGCTCAACAACATCCAGCTGGTCGACGGCACGGTCACCGTCGAGGACCGTACGGTGGGCGTCAGGAACGAGATCACCAACCTCACCATCGGCGTGCCCTTCGTCTCCAACCTTCCGGTCAAGGTCGAACTCTTCACCGAGCCGGTCGTCTCCGCGCTGATCAACGGCCATCCGCTGCAACTGGTCGGGCGTACCCGTCCCTTCGCCAACGACCGTGACACCGTCCTCGACCTCAAGCTCGACGGCTTCGACTTCACGCCTTATGTGGCCTACCTGCCGTTCAAGCCGGCGTTCCGGCTGCCCGAAGGCCGTGTGTCGACGGACATCGAACTCGCCTTCTCGCAGGCCGCCGACGAAATGCCGAAGGTTGCGCTGAAAGGTTCGGTTGCGCTCGATTCGATCAAGCTGCAGGACGCCGCCGGCAATCCGCTGCTCGACCTTCCCAGGCTCTCGCTCGGCCTTGCCGACGTGCAGCCCCTTGCACGCAAGCTCCATTTCGACCGCCTCGAGATCAGCCAGCCGACGGTCGACATCGTCCGCCTGGCCAGCGGACGCCTCAACTTCCAGGAGATCCTTCCCCCTCCCGCCGCGGACAAACCCGCCGCGGAGACGCCCGAGGCGACGGGGCAGGCCGCAGCGGCTACCCCGGCCGCCGAACCGCTGCTGTTCACGCTCGATAACGCAAAGATCAGCGGAGCGACGATCCGCGTCGACGACCGCGCCGCGGGCGGGCCGAACAGCGGCGGCGAGCCTTTCCGCACCGAGATCAAGGACCTGCAGTTCGAGGCCCGCAACGTCAGCACCGCGCCGGACGCGGTCGCCGAACTCGCCCTCGACTTCGGCACGGACGCCGGCGAGAAGAGCAGCCATCGTGACCGCCTGCGCCTGAATCCGCTGGAAGTCGAAGGGCGCATCGCCGCCGAGAACGTCCTCGTTTCGCGCTACCTGCCGTACTACGCCGCGCAGCTGCCGGGCGGCGACGTCCGCGGCGGCCGTGTCGATGCCACCGTGCAGTACAAGGTGAAGATGTCCGGCGACGCGCCGCAGATCGACCTTCTCGCCGAAGCGCTCGTGCTGCGCGACTTCGAACTTGCGCTCAAGGGGCAGAAGCAGCCCGTCGCGAAGCTCGCGCGCTTTGCCGTCAATGACGTCAAGGTCGTGCCGGCCGACCGCGCGGTAACTGTCGGCAGCATCGAGTCGAACGGCGCCGCGTTCGCGGCCCTCAAGGACAAGCAGGGCAAGCTCGACGTCCTCGCCCTCGTCGGCGAGCCGAAAGCGGCAAAAGCCGAACCCGCCGCGAAGCCGGCCGGGAACGCCAAGCTGGCGAAGGGCGCAGCGAAGGGCGCCAAGCCGCGGTCCGGTGACGACGGCACGGACAAGCCCTGGGCGGTAACGGTGAACAAGCTCGCCTTCGACGGCTGGTCGGCGCGCTTCGAGGACCGCACCCAGGGCACTCCGATCGTGCTGCTGGCCGACGCCATCAAGCTCGGCGCCGAAGGCCTCTGCACCGCGAAGGGGGCGACGGCGAAGCTCGACCTCACCGCGCGCGTGAACAAGCGCGGCAGCGTCGATGTGAAGGGCGCCGTCGGCCTCGATCCGCTCAAGGGCGACCTGAACCTCGACCTGAAATCCGTCGACCTCCTCCCGCTGCAACCCTATGTCGTCGAACAGCTCAACATCGCCATCTCGCGCGGCACCTTCAGCACGCGGGGCAAGCTGGCCTTCGAGTCGGCGCGCGACGGCAACCTCAAGGCGAGCTTCCGCGGCGATGCCGGCGTCGACAACTTCGCATCCATCGACAAGGCCCAGGCCGCGGATTTCCTGCGCTGGAAGAAATTCGCCGTCACCGGCATCGACTTCCGCCTCGCGCCACTCGCCGTCGCGATCAAGGATGTCTCGCTGAACGACTTCTACACCCGCCTGATCCTCGACGATCAGGGCCGGCTCAACCTGCGCGAGATACGCCAGCACGAGACCGCCGCTGCCGCACAGCCCGCAGCGCCTGCAGCGGGCGAAGCGCCGCCCGCACCGGCACCGGCGGCACCCGCCAAGGCGGAAGCGACCATTCCGCCGCCGAGCGAGTCGCCCCCGCCGATCTCGATCGGCAAGGTCACGATCAAGCAGGGCAACATCCAGTTCAGCGACCGCTTCATTCGGCCGAACTACGACGCCAACCTCACCGGCATGGAGGGCGAGCTCGTCGGCCTGTCGTCGGATCCGTCGACGATCGCCAAGCTCGATCTGCGCGGCAAGGTGGACAACGCTGCGCCGGTCACGGTCGCCGGTCAGCTCAACCCCTTCCGGCAGGACCGTTACCTCGACATCGCCGCGTCGGTGAAGGACTTCGAACTCACCGCCGTGTCCGCCTACTCCGGCAAGTACGTCGGCTACGGCATCCAGAAGGGCAAGCTGTCCGCGGACCTCAACTACAAGATCGAAGACCGCAAGCTCAGCGCAACGAACCGGGTGTTCCTCGACCAGCTCACCTTCGGCGACAAGGTCGATAGCCCCACGGCGCTGAACCTGCCGGTGCAGCTCGCGGTTTCGCTGCTGAAGAACAGCCGCGGCGAGATCGACCTCAACGTCCCCATCGGCGGTTCGCTGGACGACCCCGAATTCAGCGTCGCCGGAATCGTCGTCAAGGCGATCATCAACCTGATCGGCAAGGCGCTCACGGCGCCGTTCTCGCTGCTCGGCTCGATGTTCGGCGGCGGCGAGGAGCTGTCGTACGTCGAATTCGCGCCGGGGCGGGCCACGCTCGACGCGGCAACCACCGAGAAGATCGCGACGCTCGCGCGCGCGCTCGCCGACCGTCCCGCGCTGAAGCTCGAGATCACCGCCCGTGCGGATCCGGCGACCGATCCCGACGGCATCCGCCGCGTGCTGCTGGAACGCAGCGTCAAGGCGGCCAGGCTCAAGGAAATGGTGCGCAAGGGCGAGGAGGCCCCGTCGCTCGACGAGCTGACGCTCACCCCCGAGGAGTACGCGACATGGCTCAAAAAGGTCTATCGTGATGCAGACTTCAAGCGTCCGCGCAACGCGATCGGCCTGCTCAAGGACTTGCCGGTGGAGGAGATGGAGGCGCTCATCCTCGCCAACACCAAGGTCGACGACGAGGCGCTGCGCCAGCTTGCGCAACAGCGTGGGCAGGCGATCAAGGACAAGCTGCTCGCGGATGGCAAGGTGCCTGCGGAGCGGGTCTTCCTGCTCGGCCCCAAGGTCGAGGCGGCGAGCGGCGACAAGGCGGGCGAGCAGGGCGCCGCGCGGCGCACGCTGTTCTCGCTGAAGTGAGCGCAGGCATGCGAACCGGAGGAGATCATGGCCCGGAAACTCGATGACGACGAACGCGCCGCGGCGCTCGCGACGCTACCCGAATGGGCGCTGGTGGTCGGGCGCGACGCGATCACGCGCAGCATCCGCTTCAAGGACTTCAACGCCGCTTTTGCCTTCATGACGCGCGTGGCGCTGAAGGCGGAAAAGATGGATCACCATCCGGAGTGGTTCAACGTCTACAACCGCATCGACATCACGCTGTCGACGCACGATGCCGGCGGACTCACCGAGCGGGACGTGGCGCTCGCGCGCTTCATCGACCAGGTGGCCGCGGGCGCCTGAAATACGATGCGCCGCGGAGCCGGGTGATCCCGGCGCGGCGGCGCATCGCGGGACCCGCCCGAAGGCGGGTCGGGGTGGGATCAGGCCGCGGCGAGCGCCTGGTCCAGATCGGCGATCAGGTCGTCGACATGCTCGATGCCGACCGACAGGCGGATCATGTCTTCGGTGACGCCGGCGCGCACGAGTTCCTCGGGCGAAAGCTGGCGGTGCGTCGTCGATGCCGGATGGCAGGCGAGCGACTTGCAGTCGCCGATGTTCACGAGGCGCGTCACCAGCTTCAGCGCGTCCTGGAAGCGGCCGCCGGCCTCGCGGCCGCCCTTGACGCCGAAAGTCAGGATGCCCGAGGCGCGCCCGCCCATGTAGCGCTGCACCAGCGGGTAGTCCTTGTGCTCCTCCAGGCCTGCGTAATTCACCCAGCTGACCTTGGAATGGCCGGTCAGGAAGCGGGCGATCTTCACCGAGTTCTCGCAGATGCGGTCCATGCGCAGCGCCAGCGTCTCGATGCCCTGCAGGATCAGGAAGGCGTTGAACGGCGAGATCGCCGCGCCCATGTTGCGCAGCGGCACCACGCGCGCCCGCGCGATGTAGGCGGCCGGCCCCAGCGCTTCGGTGTAGACGACGCCGTGATACGACACGTCCGGCTCGTTCAGGCGCTTGAAGCGCTCCTTGTGCTCGGCCCACGGGAACTTGCCCGAATCGACGATGATGCCGCCGATCGAGTTGCCGTGGCCGCCCAGGTACTTCGTCAGCGCATGCACGACGATGTCCGCTCCGTGCTCGAACGGACGGCACAGGTAGGGCGAAGGCACGGTGTTGTCGACGATCACCGGGACGCCCTGGCGATGGGCGACTTCGGCGATCTTCTCGAAGTCGGTGATGTTGCCGAGCGGATTGCCGACGGATTCGCAGAACACCGCCTTGGTGCGGCCGTCGATCAGGCGCTCGAAGGCGCCCGGGTCGCGGTAGTCCGCGAAGCGCACCTCGATGCCGTATTGCGGCAGCGTGTGGGCGAACAGGTTGTAGGTGCCGCCGTAGAGCGTGCTCGAGGTGACGATGTTGTCGCCTGCTTCGGCGATCGTCTGGATCGAAGCGGTGATCGCCGCCATCCCGGACGCCACCGCCAGCGCCGCAATGCCCCCTTCCATCGCCGCGACGCGCTTTTCCAGCACGTCCTGGGTCGGATTCATGATGCGCGTATAGATGTTGCCCTGCACCTTCAGGTCGAACAGGTCGGCGCCGTGCTGGGTATCGTCGAAAGCGTAGGAAGTCGTCTGGTAGATGGGCACCGCCACCGCCTTGGTGGTCGGATCGGGCGAGTAACCGCCGTGTACCGCGAGCGTTTCGATTTTCATGCGTTCATCCCGGATTGTTGGCGAGGTTCAGTTGCGAACAAAAAGTATAGCCAGCACGGGCAGGATGAAAAAGAAGGTTTTCAGGAATGCTTATGACGCTCGCGCGAACGACGTGTCTGAATGGATATGTTGCAATCCTTCTGTTGAATCGTTTTTGAATGCTGCTAACATCAACTTTCGCGCACAACGCAACTTAACCGGACTGCAACGATCCGGACGTATAAATACAAGAGGAGGGAGATGAGATGGACGCAGCGACCGCAATTCCGGGCAAGGTGGCCACGTGGCTCGAACTTGCCGTGGCGCCCGACTGGCGCCGGCAGCAATGCAGGATCCGGGTGCACATGGTGGGGCCGCGCGAGGGCGCGTGTTATGCGATTTCGATGGACGGGCGCTGGTTGTGCGCCGGGTCGGGGGAATTGACGGTCTTCCGTGGCCTGAGCGCCGCGCTGCACTTCCTCAAGCTGCTGCGCATCGAGGATTTCGAGCCGGGTGAGCCGGCTGGCATGCCCGCGGTCGGCACGGGGCGCCATTACTGCATGTGTGCCGACAAGAAAAAGGGGCTGCTCCCCTGCGACTGCAACAGCCGGCGCTGCGCCACCACCCACTGAGCACGCCCCGACAGCGAGCGGCTGGATGGCATGGCCCAATGGAGCCATGCAGCAGCCATGCCGCACCGCGATTCCTAGCCGGAAATCCCCGAAGGCGCGTCGGTCAGTTCGACGCGAAAGAGTCCGCGGGCCGCATTCGACAACAGGATCGCCCGCGCGCGCGTCAGATCGGCGCGGGTCAGGCGCTGTTCGCGCGCCTTTCCCTCATCCAGCAGCTTGCGTCGATAGACACCGTCGAGCACCCCGCTGTCCAGCGGCGGGGTCAGCAGGCAGTCGTCGCCGAGATCCAGATAGACGTTGCTGCGTGCCCCTTCGGCGAGTTCGCCGCGTTCGTTGAAGAACAGGGCGTCGAAATGGCCGTTCGCCATCGCGTCGTGAAGTTCTGAGTCGTAAAGCGCCCGCGCGGTGGTCTTGTGCTGCAGCAGCGGATCGTTGCTCGCCAGGGTTCGCTGCGACAGGACAACGGTCGGCGTGGTCGGAGCTGTGTCGTCGAGGACATGTGCCGATATCGCAAAACTGCCATCCGCCGCGAGCTCCACGCGCACGCGGTGTGGGCCGTTGAGGCCGCTCGCCCGCTCGCTCAGCGCGGCGCGGAGTGCATCGGTGTCGAGCGCAAATCCGAACGTCCCGGCCGATCGGGCGAGGCGCTCGAAGTGGCGGGCGAGCAGCGGGTAGGGGGCTGCCGTGCCGGGCTCGCAGCGCAGCGTCTCGATCAGGCCGAACTGCGGTTTCAGGTCGGTGAGGAAGCGCCCCTTGAGCAGCGACTCGGCCCATTCGCCGTGCGGCTCCGAATCGGCGACGACGCCGCTTCCGAGGCCGACGCGCACGTGCCGGTCACGGTCGATTTCGAGCGTGCGGATCGGTACGCTGAAGCGGAAATCGCCGTCAGGTGCGATCCAGCCCAGGGCGCCGCAGTAGATGCCGCGCGGTGCCTGTTCCAGTTCGCGGATGATCTCCATCGCGCGGATCTTGGGCGCGCCGGTGATCGAACCGCAGGGAAAAAGCGCCCGGAAGATCTCCGCGAGGCTTGCCGTCACCGGTTCGGCGACCACCGTCGAGGTCATCTGCCAGACGCTCGGATAGGGTTCGATCTCGCACAGCCGCTCGACCCGCACGCCGCCGCTCGGCGCGAGGCGGCCCAGGTCGTTGCGGATCAGGTCGACGATCATGATGTTCTCGGCCCGGTTCTTTTCCGACGACGCGAGCGCTTGCGGGTCGCTGTCGCGCGCGGCAGTCCCCTTCATCGGGCGGCAGGTCAGGCGGCTACCCCGGCGCTCCACGAACAACTCGGGCGAACGTGACAGGATGGCGCCCGCCGCGTGGCTGATCAGCGCACCGTGCCGCACCGGCTGAGCCGCGCGCAGTGCCTGGTAAAGCGCCAGCGGGGCGCCGTAGAGGCGGCCGTGCAGGGCAAAGGTGAAATTGACCTGGTAGCAGTCCCCGCTCGCGATGTAGGCGCGGATGTGCGCGATCGCGCGGCAATAGTCCTGTTCCGCGATCTCGCAGCGAAGATCCATCACGCCGGCGAGCCGTTCGTGCTCGTCGAGTCGCGTCAGGGCGCCTGCGATGCATTCGTCGGTCCGGGTTGAAGACAGGTGTTCGGCACGACCGTAAACCCACGCCGTGAGGAGCGGCGAATCGACATCGGTGCCGGTGTCGCGTGCCGTACCGCGCAGGTGCGGCTCGAGCAGTTGGCCCAGTTCGTAGCTCGCCGCGATGGCGACCCATTGCCCGCGCGCCTGCGCCCGTTCAATGGCCGCGAAAGCCGCATCGATTTCCGTGGCGTGCCTGCAGAGGATGCGCTCCTCCAACTCGAGCAGGAGAAGGTCGCCGCTGCCATCCAGGTTGTCGTCGAACAGTGCGAACTCGTGCGTGCAATCGATCATCGGTGGGGTGTGCCGGGTGTCGCGAAGCGGGTTGAGGCGACGGGCATGTTAGCGCAAACGCTCTTCCGGCCGCACCGGGCGGGAGCAGGATCGGCCCGGGAGGAAACCGCAGGCGGGGGCAAGAATTGTCTTGGATCAAGGCACGAAAAATTTATTTGGTATTATCGCAACTGCATCCACTATCATTGCTGTTTGCGCGCGGACTCTCGTCGTTTACCGGATCGGCTGATGCTTCCTCCCCGTACGTCGCTGACGATCTTCCTGGTGCTGGCGTTCGCAGCGCTGACAGCCTTGGGACTCTGGATGCTGGAGGGCGTGCTTGCCGCCGAGGAACTGGGCAACACTGCGACGGTCGGGCGCAGTGTCTTCATTTCCTTCCTGGGCGTGTCCCTGGGGCTGCTGGCGGCGGTCGTAGCCTGGGCAGTGTGGCCCCTGGTGCGTTCGGCCGGCAGTCCGCCCGAGCCGAGTGCCGGACCGTCCGGCTACGCAACGCCCTCCTCCTGGACGCCGGATGGCGACGTGCAGGACTTCCGGCAGGTTCAGCTGCCGGTCAGCGAGTACGCGCTCGAAACCTACAAGGCGGCAGTCGATCACGCGCCGACCGCGATCATGATCACCAACAACCGCGGGCGGATCGAGTACGTGAACGACGCCTTCCTGAAGACGTCGGGGTATGCGCGGCGCGAGATCCTCGGCCGCAGTCCTGCGATGTTCAGCGCCGGGCATACGCGGAGCGAGGTCTATAGCGACCTCTGGCAGACGATCCTGTCGGGCAAGGTGTGGCGTGGCGAGGTCCGGAACCGCCGGAAGAGCGGCGAGGAATACTGGGAGAACATGGCCATCTCCCCCCTGCGCGACCGCTTCGGGCGCGTCTCGCACTTCGTCGCCGTGCGGGAGGACGTCACCGAACGCAAGGGGCGGGAAGAGGATCTGCGCCAGCTGGCGCTGGTGGATTCGCTGACCGGGATCGCGAATCGCCGCTACCTCCTCGAGCGTGCGGAGCAGGAGCGGCAGCGCGCCCAGCGATTCAACCTGGCCTTGACCCTGATGATGGTGGATATCGATCATTTCAAGTCGATCAACGACAGGCACGGGCATGCCGTGGGTGACCAGGCGATCCGGAGGGTGGCGCAAACCTGTGTCGGGAGCGTGCGCGAGATCGATATCGTCGGGCGCTATGGCGGCGAGGAATTCGTGGTCGTCCTGCCGGGCACGCTGCCGGAAGGTGCGCGCGAGCTCGCGGAGCGCCTGCGGCAGAAAATCGCGGCCATCGACATCGCGGGGGCAGACGGCGCGTCGTTCGGCTTGACGGTCAGCATCGGGCTGGCCGGGTTCCAGCCGGGCGACGAGCTCGAACAGGTGCTGGCATCGGCGGATGCGGCGCTGTACCGGGCGAAGAGCCTCGGGCGCAACAACGTGGTGGCGGTCACCGACTGCCTGCAACAGGGGCCGGCGGGCGACGTGCAGTGAGGGCGCGCGCTGCACGGAGGGCCGTTCAATGGAAGTCGCGGCTTGGTGCCGCGAGCGTGCCGAGCAGGGCCGAATGATCGACGACGCGGCCCGCCAGCAGGTGAATGACGTCGCCCTGGCGGCTGATCTGGCCGAACACGCCCAGCAGCCGTGCGCCGAGCAGTTCCCGGCGCTGCCGTTCGATGAGCTCGGGCCGGACGATCACGTTGGCAAGCCCCGTTTCATCCTCGATGGTCATGAAGAGCGTTCCTTTCGCGGTGCCGGGCCGCTGGCGGCAGGTCACGATGCCGGCGGCGCGGGCGAGCTGGCGGTCGGGGCAGGCGGCGATCTCGGCCGCGGTGAGAAAGCGCATCGCGCTGAGCCGTTCGCGCAGCAGCGCGAGCGGGTGGCGGCCCAGCGTGAATCCCAGCCGCGCGTAGTCGGCGAGCAGTTCCTGGGCTTCGCTCGGCGCTGCGATCTCCGCCGCACTCTCCATCACCGGTGCGCCGTGCAGGATGCCTTCCGCGGGTTGTCCGCCGGCGGCCTGCCAGAGTGCCTGACGACGGTGTCCGGCCAACCCCGCCAGGGCGCCGGCCGTGGCGAGCAGCCGGAGCTCGCGCGCATCGAGCGCGGCGCGTAGCGCGAGATCGTCCACGCCGGCGAAGGAGCCCGTGCTGCGGGCCGCGGCGATCCGTGCGGCGGCGTCGACGCTGAATCCCTTGACCATGCGTAGTCCCAGGCGTGCCGCGGGCAGGTGTGTGCCGTCCTGGGGTTCGAGCGTGCAGTCCCAGTCGCTCGCGCGTACGTCTGCACCGCGTATCGTCACGCCGTGCCGGCGGGCATCCTGGATCAGTTGCGAAGGGGAGTAGAACCCCATCGGCTGGCTGTTGAGCAGCGCACAGAGGAAGGCGGCGGGCTCGAAGCGCTTGATCCACGCGGAGAAATACACGAGCAGCGCGAAGCTCGCGGCGTGCGATTCGGGAAAGCCATAGCTGCCGAAGCCTTCGATCTGGTTGCACAGGCGCTCGGCGAACTCGGCCCGGTAGCCGTGATCGGCCAGGCCGGCGAGCAGTTGCGCGCGGTAGCGTTCGAGCTCGCCCTGGCGACGCCAGGCGCCCATCGCGCGGCGCAGCTGGTCGGCCTCGCCGGGGGTGAAGCCGGCCGCGACGACGGCGAGCTGCATCACCTGTTCCTGGAAGATCGGCACGCCCAGCGTGCGCTCGAGCACGCGGCGCACGCCGTCGTCCTGCGGTGCGCCGGGCGCGCGGCATTCCGGGCGCGGGTAGTCGATTTCCTCGTCGCGTTCCTTGCGGGCGCGGGCTTCGAGGTAGGGATGGACCATGCCGCCCTGGATCGGGCCGGGGCGCACGATCGCGACTTCGACGACAAGGTCGTAGAAGCGGCGGGGCCTGAGGCGCGGCAGCATGGTCATCTGGGCGCGCGACTCGACCTGGAAGACGCCGACCGAGTCGGCCGCGGAGAGCATGTCGTAGACGGCATCGACTTCGCGCGGGATGTCCGCGAGCGTCATTTCGCGGCCGTGCCAGGCGGCCATCAGCGCGAGGCCGCGGCGCAGGGCCGAGAGCATGCCGAGGGCGAGGACGTCGACCTTGAGCAGACCCAAGGTGTCGAGGTCGTCCTTGTCCCACTGGATGACGGTGCGTTCGGGCATCGCGGCGTTCTCGATCGGCACCAGCTCGTCGAGGCGGCCGCGGGCGATCACGAAACCGCCGACGTGCTGCGAGAGGTGGCGCGGAAAGCCGATCAGTTCCTCCGTGAGGGCGGCGAGGCGCCGTACCGTGGGGCTGTCAGGGTCGAGGCCGGCATCGCGCAGGCGCTCGGGGAGGATGTGGCGGCCGTCGAACCAGAAGTGGTCGCGCGTGAGCCGCTCGATCTGCGCCAGCGGGAAGCCGAGCGCCCGGCCGACATCGCGCAGGGCGCTGCGTGAACGGTAGCGGATGACCGTGGCGGCGAGCGCAGCCCGTTCGCGGCCGTACTTGGCGTAGAGGTACTGGATGATTTCCTCGCGCCGGTCATGTTCGAAATCGACGTCGATGTCGGGCGGCTCGTTGCGCTCCTTCGAGATGAAGCGCTCGACCAGCATGATGCCGAGCCCGGGATCGACCTCGGTGATGCCGAGCGCCCAGCACACCACCGAGTTGGCCGCCGAGCCGCGTCCCTGGCACAGGATCCCGCGGCTGCGGGCGAAGCGCACGATGTCGTGCACGGTGAGGAAGTAGGCTTCGAAGCCGAGTTCTCCGATCAGCGCGAGCTCGTACTCGATCTGCTTGCGTACGCGCGGGGGCGCCTCGCCGTCCGGGCGGTAGCGCCAGCGCAGCCCGTCCTCGACCAGGCGACGCAGCCAGCTCGACGGGGTTTCGCTGTCCGGGACCAGTTCGGCGGGGTATTCGTAGCGCAGCTCGTCGAGCCGGAATCGGCAGCGGGCGGCGATGCGCAAGGTCTCTGCGAGCAGCCCGGGCGGGTAGCGGCGGGCGAGGGTGCTGCGTTCGTGCAGGCGGCGCTCGGCGTTTGGCGCGAGCCGGGCGCCGGCTTCGGCGATGGTGGCGTGGAGACGGAGCGCGGCGAGCACGTCGGCAAGCGGCCGTCGTGCGGCGTCGTGCATCAGTGCCCCGGTCGCTGCGACGGGAGGCAGGCCGGCTGCGCGGGCGATCGCGAGCAGGGTTGCGAGCCGTTGGGCATCGTCCGGGCCGCAGGCGAGTTCGATGGCGAGCCAGGACGAACCGGGAAAGCGTTCAGCCAGCCAGCGGCCGTCCTCGGCCAGCGCGGCGTGGTCCGGTTCGTCCTCGGGGGGAAGCAGCAGGGCGAGACAACCCGGCAATCCATCTCCGAGATCGGCACGGGTCAGGCGGTAGTCGCCTTTCCCGGCGGCCCGCCGGCCGATACTGATGAGGCGGGCGAGCCGGCCGTAGGCGGAACGGTCGGTCGCGAGCAACACGAGGCGGGGGCCGTCGGCGAGGCGGATCTCGGTGCCGACGACGAGGTGCAGCGGGAGCCTTTCGCGCCGGATCTCCTGATGCGCACGCACAACCCCTGCGAGTGAACACTCGTCGGTGATGGCCAGCGCGGTGTAGCCCAGGCTCGCTGCCCGCGCGACGAGTTCCTCGGGGTGCGAGGCGCCGCGCTGGAAGCTGAAATTGCTCAGGCAATGGAGCTCGGCATAGCGGGGTGGGAGAGCATTGTTTTGACTGTACATAAATACAGTATAAAACGTGTCTGCGGATTTTCTCCCCGCGCGACCGGTTCCTTCTGCCTTCGATGGCCGTTATCGTTGCGTACCCCGGGAGCCGTTCCCGCCGAATAGTCCGTTGCGGAGCCGAATCGATGCAGATGTGGGTTGATGCAGACGCCTGTCCGAAGGCGATCAAGGAAATCCTCTACCGCGCGGCCGAGCGCTGCGGGATCGTGTTGACCCTGGTGGCCAACCAGCCGCTGTCCGTGCCGCGGTCGCCCTGGATCAAGACCCTGCAGGTGCCGCCCGGCTTCGATGTCGCGGACAACGAGATCGTCCGGCGCCTTTTGGCGGGCGACCTGGTCGTGACGGCCGACATTCCGCTGGCGGCGGGCGTGATCGCCAAGGGGGCGCACGCGCTCAACCCGCGTGGCGAGCTGTATTCGGCCGAGAACATCCGTGAATTGCTCAGCCTGCGCGACTTCATGGATACCTTGCGCTCGACCGGTGTGCAGACCGGCGGCCCGTCGGCCCTGAGCCAGGGGGATCGGCAGGCATTCGCGAACCGTCTGGACCAGTTTCTCGCGCGCCACCACCGGAGCGGTGGATAAGACGCTTATCCCCACGCGCCGTGGGCAGTCTTGTGGACAACTTGTGGGGACGTGCTGCAGATCGCTGACGCACAAGGAATTGTTGTGTCTGCACAAAAATGAGGCATTCCCGCAACGTGCCCTTGGGGAAAACCCGTCGCTTATCCCCACCAGGCGTGGGCAGTCCTGTGGACAACTTGTGGGGATGCGGTGCAGGACCCTGACGCAAAAGGAAATGTTGCTCCTGCGCAAAAATGAGGCATCGACACAACATCGCCTCGACTCGTCCGGTCGCAGCCGCAACGGCTAGAATCGACAGCTTTGGTTCGTCTGCGGAATTGTCGATGCCCCACCAGCCCCGCGTGTCCTACACGATTTCCCCCGCGCGTCCGGAGGCGCACATCTTCGACGTGACCTGCACGGTCGCGGATCCCGATCCGTCCGGGCAGGTGTTTCGCCTGCCCGCGTGGATTCCTGGCAGCTACATGATCCGCGAGTTCGCGCGCAACATCGTGACGCTGAAGGCGGAGTGCGACGGCCGGCCGGTCGGGATCGAGAAACTGGACAAGCACAGCTGGCGGGCGGCCCCCGTCGCGCGCGGGCGGGCGCTGACGCTGAGCTACGAGGTGTATGCGTGGGATCTTTCGGTGCGTGCCGCGCATCTCGATGCGACCCACGGCTTTTTCAACGGCACGAGCGTGTTCCTCGCCGTCGAGGGCAAGACCGGGGAACCCTGTTACGTGGATATCCTGCCGCCGGCCGGCCCGGCGCTGCAGACCTGGAAGGTGGCGACGACGCTGAAGCGGCCTGCGGGCGATCCGCTGGCGGCGCCGGCGATGGGTTTCGGGCTGTATTACGCGGACAACTACGACGAGCTGGTCGACCACCCCGTCGAGATGGGCGGCTTCACGCATGCGCGTTTCGAGGCGGCGGGCGTGCCGCACGAAATCGCGCTGACGGGGCGCCACGACTGCGACCTCGAACGGCTGTGCACGGATCTGGCGCGCGTGTGCACGTGGCAGATCGAGCTGTTCGGCACGCCCGCGCCGGTCGATCGCTACCTGTTTCTGACGATGGTCGTCGGCGAGGGCTACGGCGGGCTGGAGCACCGTTCGTCGACCGCGCTCCTGACGAGCCGCGGCGACCTGCCCTACGCCGGCATGGGCGAGCAGACCGAGGGCTACCGGACTTTCCTCGGGCTGTGCAGCCACGAATACTTCCACACCTGGAACGTCAAGCGCATCAAGCCGGCGGCGTTCACGCCCTACGACTTCGCGAGCGAGAACTACACGCGCCTGCTGTGGGCGTTCGAGGGCTTCACGTCCTATTACGACGATCTCGCGCTCGTGCGTTCGGGCGTGATCGCCGTCGAGGATTACCTCGCCCTGCTGGGCAAGACGATGTCCAACGTGCTGCGCAGCGGCGGCCGGCTGAAGCAGAGCGTCGCGGAATCGTCCTTCGACGCGTGGATCAAGTATTACCGGCAGGACGAGAACGCGCCGAACGCGATCGTCAGTTATTACGCGAAGGGTGCGCTCATCGCGCTGGCGCTCGACCTGCAGCTGCGCGCGGCGAGTGCCGGGCGCAAGAGCCTGGACGACGTGATGCGGCTGTTGTGGCAGCGGCATGGCCAGACAGGGGAAGGGGTCGCGGAAGACGGCCTGTTCGCGCTGGTCGGCGAAGTCGCTGAAGCCGGCCTGAAGGGCGCGGGCCGGCGCCTGTCGCGCTGGCTGAAGGACGCGGTCGAGGGCACGGAAGATCTGCCGCTGGACGAGTTTCTCAGGCCGTTCGGGATCGAATACCGCGCCGAGGCGGCGGCCAAGGGGGCGTCGCTGGGCGTGAAGCTGGCCGCCGGAAACGGTGAGGCGAAGCTGGCGAACGTGTTCGACGGCGGTGCGGCGCAGCGGTGCGGGCTTTCGGCCGGGGACGTGCTCGTCGCGCTCGACGGCCTCAAGGTGACGGCCGCGTCGCTCGACGGGCAGCTCGCCCGCCGCAGGCCGGGCGAGCTGGTCACGATCCATGCCTTCCGCCGCGACGAGCTGATGCACTTCACCGCCGAGCTGACGGCTCCGCCTGCCGACACCGTGAAGCTCGCGAGCGGCAAGCGGGTGTCCGCGCCGATGCGGACCTTGCGCAAGGGCTGGCTGGGCGCCTGAAGGCCGGGACCGGGCGGGTCAGGGCGCGGCAGGCAGGTCCTGCCGGCGCATCACCGCGCGCAGCAGCCAGCCGAACAGCACGGCGGCGACCACGGTGGACATCACGCCCGCCTCCCAGAAACCCGCGACATGCGGGCCCGCCGTCCGCCACGGCGCGTGGAAGCTCGCCCAGTAGCCGCCGGCGAGGCCGACGCCCCAGAAGCACACGGCGTGCATCAGCATCGGCACGAACGTCACCTTGTAGCCGCGCAGGGCGTGCGCGGCGACCGTCTGCACCGAGTCGAACAGCTGGTAGATGCAGATGTAGAGCAGCAGCGCGAGGCCGATTGCGCGGACCGCTTCGTCCTCCGAGAACAGCGCGATGACCGGCTTGCGCGCGAGCCACATGGCGATGCCGATGAGCGACGCGAGGCTGCCCGTGACGATCATGCCGACGCGGACCGTCATGCGCGCCCGTGCCCAGTCGCGCGCGCCGGCAGCCTGGCCGACGAGCACGAGCACGGCGATCGACATCGCCAGCGGCAGCATGTAGATCAGCGCGGCGAGGTTCGCGACGACGCGGTGGCCGGCCACGGCCTCGGCGCCCAGCCGTGCCGCGAACAGCGCGATCAGGGTGAAGGACGACACTTCGATGAAGGTCGACAGGCCCATCGGCACGCCCAGCCGCAGAAGCGAGAGGATCTCCCCGGGTTGCGGCCCGCGCCAATGTGCGAACAGGTGATAGGGCTGGTAGCCGGGATTGCGCGCGAGGTGGACGGTGCCGCAGGCGAAAGCCAGCCAGTTCACGATGGCCGTCGAGATGCCGCAGCCGAGCACGCCCAGCGGCGGCAGCCACAGGTGGCCATGCACCAGCGCCCAGGCGAGCGGGACGTGCGTTGCCGTGACGATGAAGCTGATCGCCATCAGCACGCGCGGCTTGCCGACGGCGTTGTTAAAGGCATAGAAGGTGCGGTACAGCAGTACGGCGGGCAGGCCGGCAGCGGTCGCGAGGAGGTATTCGCGGGTCTTGGCGTCGACGTCGGGCGGAACGCTGCTCAGTTCGAGGAGGAAGCCGGGGAAGACCATCAGCACGATGCCCGGGACGGCCAGCATCAGGGCCAGCCAGAACCCCTGCTGCAGCGTCGGCCCGATCCGCTCCATGCGGCCGGCGCCGAAATGGTGCGCGACGGTCGGAGCGACGGCCTGCAGCACGCCCACGACGAGCATCACGATGGAGATGTAGACGCCGCTGCCGACGGCGATCGCCGCGAGATCCACCGTGCCGTAGCGCCCGACGATGATGGTGTCGGCGATCAGCATGCTCATCGACAGGATCTGCGCAACGAGTATCGGCCAGGCGTGGTGCAGCAGCTGGCGGACGATGGTGGACGGCGAGGCGTGCGACGAGGAGGACGGCGAGATGGACGACGAGGGGGAGGCGCTCAAGCGAAAAGGGCCTTTGGGCTGCGGGTGAGGTTGATGCGCGCCGCGATAAATGCGGCACTTCTTGCGAGATAAGTTGTACCGGGTGATTGTTGCATGCCTTGAAAGCGAATTGCAGAAGGAAGGGGCTGAGAGGCCCCTTCGTCACGTCTACCAGTTCCGAATGATCAGCTCGCCCGACTTGACCTTCGCCCGGCCAGCGCCGCCCACGGTGTAGTTGATGACCACCCGATCGATGCACAGGCCGGCGAACGCCTGGTGCATCTCCGGGATGTCGTTGACCGAGATGACCATGCGGCCCTGGACGGTCTTGGCCAGGTCGCCCATGCGCTGGTACTGGTGCAGGCCGAAATCGACGCCATAGCCCTCGGTGCCCCGGTACGGAGGGTCGCAGTAGATCAGGGCGTGCTCGCGGTCGTACTTGCGGATGCAGTCGGCCCAGTCCAGGTTCTCGATGTAGGTTCGGCTCAGGCGCAGGTGGGCAGCCGACAGGTCTTCTTCCAGGCGCAGCAGGTTGAGCCTCGGGCCTGAGGTGGTCGAGGTGCCGAACGTCTGGCCCTCGACCTTGCCGCCGAAGGCCATCTTCTGGAGGTAGAAGAACCTGGCCGCGCGCTGGATGTCCGTCAGCGTCTCCTCGGGCGTGATCTGCAGCCACTTGAAGATTTGCCGCGAGGTCAGCGCCCATTTGAATTGCCGGACGAACTCCTCCAGGTGGTGGCGCACCACCCTATACAGATTGACCAGCTCCCCATTCACGTCATTGAGCACCTCGACCTTGGTCGGCGCCTTCAGGAAGTAGAGAGCAGCCGCGCCGCAGAAGGGCTCGACGTAGCAGGTGTGCTCGGGGAAGAGCGGGAGGATGTGTTTCGCCAGACGGCGTTTGCCACCGATCCAGGGGACGATGGGGGAAGCAGATTGCATTTCCATTCTGTGTAAGCCCTTTTTGATTGTTGCAATTGTTGGTAGGCTTAGACCCGCCGTGTGCACGTATCCGTCCGGAAATCCCCGTTCTTCCGCAGGCGCTCGCACTGAGGGATCGTTATCGCTCCTTGAATAGCGGAGCATGCGACGATGGAAGGTCGGTTGGTTTCGGATGGGGAAGGCGGTATCGGCACGGCGGTCGGTCGGATCGACTGGCGCACGGGCAAGCGGATGATGGCCCGCGACGACACGTTCTGGCAGCAGCATGAAACGCTGCGGCGTGAGCAGGGGCTGAGCATCCCGCAGTACTGCGAGGTGAACGGCTTGGCGCTGTCGACGTTTCGGCATCGGGTCGGGCGTCTGGTGCGCACCGGGGCCGGCGTCGAGCCCGCGTCGCGGGCAAAGTCGAAGTCGGCCGATGCGCGGGGCCAGTTCATCGCGTTGCCCCATGGCGTGGACGCGCCCTCACTCAGCGCGGAAATCGAAGTGCGCCTGCCCGGCACGATGACACTGCATCTGCAAGGCGCGG
This sequence comes from Azoarcus sp. DN11, assembly GCF_003628555.1. Taxonomy (NCBI): domain Bacteria; kingdom Pseudomonadati; phylum Pseudomonadota; class Betaproteobacteria; order Rhodocyclales; family Zoogloeaceae; genus Azoarcus; species Azoarcus sp. DN11. Next base: position 1,606,590 of record NZ_CP021731.1, read on the forward strand.
CCGCGCAGCAGGTGCTCGATCGCATCCTGGCGCAGTTGCCGTGATCCTGTCCTCGGCGGTCAGGGCCTATGTGTATAGCGAGGCGGTCGACATGAGGAAATCGATCGACGCGTTGGCGCAGTTGGTCGCCTCCTGCATGGGCATGGACCCGCTGTCGGGGCTGGTGTTCGTGTTCATCGGCCGGCGCCGCGACAAAGTGAAGCTCCTGGTGTGGGACCGGCACGGCTTCTGGGTGCTGTACAAGCGCCTGGAACGGGGCCGCTTCGCCGATCCGGCGCGCCTTTCGGCCGGCGCTCTGGCGATGAGCGAACGGGTGGCGTGGCTCGACGGCATCGATCTGGCCCGCGTGCGGCGACTCCCGACGGTGACTGCGTCCCGCGTGAGCTGAGGGCGGGGCCGTGCCCTTCATGCAATCGGGGTTTGACCGACTGCCCTGGAGGCGGCACCCGCGGGCAAGATGGACGCCATGAATCGCTCTGCCGTCATCGATCGCGCGACCCTGCCGAACGCCGTTGAGCCGCTCCAGGAGATGGTGCTGGAGATGGCCGCGCAGCTCGACGGGTTGCGGACGCAGTTCGACGCGCAGATGGAGAGCCTGCGCCACCCGCTGGCCGAACTGCGCCGGCGTCTGTTCGGCCCGCGCAGCGAGGCGATCCACGCGGGGCAAGGCGAATTGTGGAGCGAGGCGGTCGTAGTGCCGGTGCCGCCCGAGGCGTATCGCGAGGTCGAGGCGCACCGCCGGCGCCGGCCAGGGCGCGCCGCGATCGGTGAACACTTGCCGCGGCGGCGCGTCGAGCACGACCTGTCCGCGGATGAGAAAGCGGCCTTTGCCGCGGTTGAGCGCATCGGCGAGGAAGTCTCCGAGATGCTCGAGTACATCCCGGCGCGCCTCGAAGTCATCCAGAACGTGCGCCTGAAGTACCGCTGCGAACGCGCCGATGGCAGCAGCACGATCCGCACCGCCACCGCCCCGGGCGCGCCGATCGCCAAGAGCAACGCCGGGCCGGGGCTACTCGCGCACGTGATGGTGTCGAAATACCTCGATCATTGCCCGCTCGCCCGTCAGCAGCGCATCCTCGCCCGCGACGGCGTCGTGATCGCGCGCCAGACGCTGTGCGACTGGGTGCTCGACGGGGCCGAGCTCTTGAGCGTGCTGATGCCAGCGCTGCATCGCCACGTGCTCGCGAGCCCGGTGATCTTCACCGATGACACGACGCTCGCGCTGCAGGCACCGGGCAAGACCGTCACCGCGCGGATGTGGGCGTATCTGGCCGGCGGGCACCGCAAGGACGAAGAGGGCCGCTGGCAGGCGGTGGCGCCGGCGGCGCTGTACGACTGTTCCACCTCTCGACCATCCTCGAACGCCTGATGTCGGACCCGGCCCGGATCATCGAAATCCGTCGCCACCTGCATCTGGGGCAATCCGTGCGTTTCCTCGATTGGCAACAGGCCGGCCCCCAGATGGCGCTGCGCACGGGGCGGATCGTCGCGATGAAGGACACGCAACTCACCGTGCAGGACGAGCGCACCCGGCGCGAATGGAAACTGCCCTATGCAGCGATCGAAATCCCGGACGCGGCTTCGATCCCGGCGCCATCGGTGCCCGAACCGCCGCCTCCGACCCGCGCCGACTTCCACGTGGGCGACCGCGTGAGCTTCGAGGACCGTCACCTGCAGACCCGCGTCGGGACCATCGTCCGCATCAATCAGCGCACCGCCACCCTCGACTGCGACGGTCAAAGCTGGCGCGTCTCCTTCCCGCTTCTGCGGCACCTCGTCGATCTCTGACCTGCCCCGCTGACGGGGATTACCGGACGGATACGCCTATCAACGTGCATCGGGCATGACGCTGTATTTGCGAAGCCTGTACACCAGCGTCGGGCGGCTGATGCCCAGCACTCTGGCGGCGTGCGACAGGTTGCCGTGAGCCTCCGCAACGGCAGCGCGCAACATGGCCACCTCCGTTTCCGCCAGTCGCGGGCCGACGGCGGCGATCGACAGCGATTCCGCTCCCGCCGGTTCACTGACACGTCCGATGCCACCGCTGCGTTTCAACATGAGGGCGGTGGTATCGACTTCCTCGCCGCCGGTGAACAGATGGCATAAATCGAGCGCGCCGCCATCCTCGGCCAGGATGACCGCGCGTTCTATCATGTTCTCCAGTTCTCGCACGTTGCCGGGCCAGTCGTAGGCGAACATCGCATCAACCGCCCGTTCGCGGAAGCCGGTGATATGTTTATCGTGCTTGCGGCCCATGCGCTGGAGGAACCAGTTCATCATTAGCGGGATGTCGTCGCGGCGCTCGCGCAGCGGTGGCACCTCGATCGGGAAGACGTTGAGGCGGAAAAAGAGGTCCTCGCGGAATTGTCCGGCTTTGACGGCTTCGCGCAGGTTCACGTTCGTGGCGGCAACCACCCTGACGTTCACCTGGCGCGTGTGTGTATCGCCCACGCGCTCGATCTCGCCCTGCTGCAGTGCGCGCAGCAGCTTGCCCTGCGCAGTGAAGCTCAGCGTGGCGATCTCGTCGAGAAAGAGCGTGCCGTGATCGGCTCGCTCGAAGCGTCCGGCGCGAGACGTGGTAGCGCCCGTAAATCCACCGCGTTCGACGCCAAACAGTTCCGATTCCATCAGGTGTTCCGGGATGGATGCGCAGTTCACCGCGACGTAGGGGCCGTCTGCGCGCTTGCTCAGGCGATGCAGGTTGTTTGCGAAGACTTCCTTGCCGACGCCGCTCTCACCCAGGAACAGCACGGTGGCGTCGGTGGGCGCCACCTTGTTGACCATGTGGCAGACCGTGTTGAAGCCGGCGGAGATGCCGACCACGCCGAAGCTATTCTCAGGTGCGGTGGATAGCCGAGCGGCGATGCGGCTCGTGGCGGGCAGTGGCGCCTCGGCCTGTGGTGCCCATTTGACGAAATCGCCGATCCGCAGGAAGCGCAGGTCATCCTGGGCGTCTTCCCATTCCTCCACCGGCTTGCCTACCACGCGGCATTTCGCGTGCCCCATCCCGCGACATTCGGTTTCCCGCCACAGGATGGGACGGCCCATGAACGCGCTGGTGTAGCCGCACGCATAACCGACAAGCATCCAACACACCGATTCGTTGCCGATACCGTAGCTGGCGATGTGGGCCTCCGCCTCGGAGCTGTCCACGAGATAGAAGTCGCCGAAGTAGTGGCCACGCTGGACGTCGATATCCAGCGCCACCGGTTCGCAGTGCACCATGCCCTCCAGCGAGACGAGTTGCGGGCCGGCCAGGAAATCGTCATAGGTATTCAGGCTGGCGCGGACCTTGCGCGCCATTGCCGCGTCTCGCGTACCCGCCTGGTAGCCGATGCGGGTGATCAGCCCGCGCGCCGTTTCCTTGTCGAGGCTCTCGATCAGCTCCTGCCGCAAGGCGCCAAGCGAGCTGACATGCATCAGCATCATTCGCTGGTCGTCGAGCCAGATGCGGCCTTGTTGGGGCGCGAAACGCAGGCGCTTGGCGAGATCATTGAACGCCGGCACCCGAATTCCCCTGGAAGTCGCGTGTAGCTCTCGGTGAGTTTGCGCGGGTGAGTCGGGTTCGCGTCCTTCGGGGTGTCTTTTCGCCATGATTTCCTCGATCGCGGCCGGCGCGGTTGCAGGCACGGGAACTCGCCGCCGCGCACCGCGCGAACCGGTACGGCGACTGCCGTCCACCGGCCCACCGTGGGCCATACAGGATCCGATTGAGAGAGCTTATGCCCTGTGGCCAGATGAGAAATTGGTTTTCATCAAATAATAACGAATCTCGAGAGGCTGGCAAGCGAACTTTGTTCGAGGGCACGCCTGGGTAATCGATCATTTGATGGAAAAAACCTCCGGATCGATTCGGTCAAATCATCAAATTGCAGCTGTGCTCCGCGAGATTCTGCCCTTCTGCGTCCTGTAGCAAGGTTTCCCCGTCTTGGTGTGTCTGCGGGTTGGGCGTTTTCCTTCCAGATATCGGGGTTCCTGCCGGCCTGATCCACCTCTGGCACATCTTCTGCTGGGAGCTACCGTCACCGTGCAGTTGCAAGTGCGGGTCCGTCAAACCACGAATGGGACATATCCATGACATTCCCAACGACATTGCGGCGATCGGAAGCCGAGCGCTACCCGGTGCTCATGAGGGATGACGTGTTCGACGTAGCATTGAACGACGAGCAGGGCGAGGACGCCGCGGTCGGCTATGAGGCGATCTTTCGCAACACGCCCGTGGCGATCTGCCACCTGTTCAACCGCAGGATCCGGCGCTGTAACCGGCGATATGAGGAATTGTTCGGGTACGGACCCGGCGAGCTCGACAACCAGTCGGTCGGCGTGCATTACCTGAGCGACGACTCGTTTTCGACGATCGGTCAGAAATTCGGCCACTTCTTCGAGTCTCATCACACCTTCAAGGACGAGCGGCCGTTCGTGCGCAAGGACGGCACGCTGATCTGGTGCATCGTCACCGGCACCTTGCTCGATCCGGCCAACCCCAGGCTCGGCAGCATCTGGGTGGTGCAGGACATCTCCGAGCACAAGCGGATCGAGGACGAATTGAAGGCCGACGTCGAGAAGCTCGAATTCGTCGTGCAGCAGCGGACCGTGGAGCTCAGCCGGCACGTCGCGAGCCTCGAGGCGGAAGTCGCGACGCGCCAGAGCGCCGAGGAGGTCGCGAACGAGAACCGCGAGAAATACCAGAAGCTCTTTCACATGCTGCCGATCGGCATCTCGATCACGGATGCGCACGGCGGCATTCTCGAGGCCAATTGCCAGTTTGCCGAAATGGTCGGCTTGCGGCGGGTTTCGCCCGAGAACTGGCGCAAACTGCCGCTGCGCTTCTTCCTGCACGACGGCACCGAGATCCCGAGGCATCGCCTGCCCTGGCAGATCCGCGATTTCCAGAAGGATTCGATCGACAACATCGAAATCGGGATGCGCGACGAGAAGGGACGCAAGCTGCGCTGGCTGAGCGTGAGCGCGTCGCTGATCGAGCGCAAGGACGAGCAGTTCGTCGTCGCCGCCTTCACCGACATCACCTACCGCAAGCGCATCGAAGAGCTCGAACGGCTGCGCCACGCGGAGCTCACGCGCCTGGGCCGGATCAACTCGATGGCCGAAATGGCGGCGGCGCTGGCGCACCAGATGGGGCAGCCGCTGGTGTCGGCGGTCAATTACCTGAACGGCTGCCGCTTGCGTCTCGAGCGCGTCGACGGCGTCGGGGAGATCTCCGAGTCCATGGGGCTCGCGCTGAAGTATCTCGAGCAGGCGGGCGAGATCCTGCGCCACGTGAAGGAGTTCGTGTGCAAGCACAAGCCCGACAAGGAACCCGAGAACATCAACGAGGTGATCCAGGACGCGCTCGCGTTCCTGAATTTCGAGGTCCGCCGGCATGACGTCAGCGTCGACCTGCGGCTGCTGCAGGATCCCCCGCCGGTGCCGCTCTGCAAGGTCGAGATCCAGCAGGTGCTGTTCAACCTGATGAAGAACGGCATGGAGGCGATGACGGGCCTGCCGCCGGAGGGTCGCAAGCTCGTCATCGGCAGCGAGATCATCGACGGGGGCGGGGCGATGACGGTGTTCGTCCAGGACCACGGCACGGGGCTCGAGAAGCGGTCTGCGAAGCGGGTGTTCGAGCCCTACTTTTCTACCAAGACCGACGGGATGGGGATCGGCCTGACGATCTGCCGCTCGATTGTCGAGTCGCACGGCGGACAACTTTCGTATTCGAGGATCGGCAAGGGCGGGTCGCGCTTTCAATTCACCTTGCCAATGTAGGAGAGGCCCGCGCTGCCAAGAAGACCGAAGAGTCTCGGGCGGCGAAGGTCATGCACAAAAGGAGGAGTCCATGCAGGTCGAAAAGCTTTCGCCGACGGTATTCGTCGTCGATGATGAAGAGTCGGTCCGTCATTCGTTGAAGTGGTTGCTCGGTTCGATCGCCCTCGACGTGAAAATGTACGATTCGCCCCAGGCGTTTCTCGACGGCGATGTTTCGTGTGACTACGGGTGCCTGATCCTCGACGTGCGGATGCAGGCGCTCAGCGGTCTGCAGCTTCAGGAGATGCTGTGCGAGCGCGCCTTCAAACTGCCGATCATCTTTCTCTCGGCATATGGGGATGCGCAGATGGGCGCGCAGGCCATCAAAAGGGGCGCCATCGACTTTCTGCAGAAACCTTACCGCAACCAGGATCTGCTCGATGCCGTCAATGCGGCCCTGACCCAGAGCAAGGAGGCGATGGGCCAGCAAAGCGAGCGGCACAAGTACCGCAGCTGTCTCGAAAGCCTCTCGCTGAGGGAAAAGGAAATCTTTGATCTCGTCGTTGAGGGAAACAGCAGCAAGGAAATCGCCAGAATCCTGGGAATCAGTCCGAAGACCGTGGAGGCGCACCGCGGGCGGCTGATGAGCAAGCTGGGGGTCCGCTCGTCGGGCGAGCTGATTCAGTTGTCGATGCTCACGAACAGCCACTGCCTCGAGTGCAAATGGGCGTCGCGACGCCCCAACTGAGGTTGAGCCCCCGAATCCACGCGAACATCACTCATTGTCGTCCTCGTCGTCGGGTTTGAAATCCAGGCCCGCGACGACAAATGGTAAGGACCGTCCTCGCGCAAGAACAGGGTGTGGCGCTGCCTCGGTCGCATTGGCTGGTGCAGCGCCAAGTCGGCGCGCCGCGTGTCGCTCGTGTAATCCGCGCATCCCCTTCGCACACGATCTGTCCGCTAATGCGTGCGTCATGTCGCGCCGAATTCCGGTCGCGGAAGGGGCAGGTATAACTCCCTACTGATTAGGTGTGCGCACCAATTGTTGGTCAGGTGCGCGAAGCCTACATTCGTGCCGCCGGGTGGGGAGGTTCATATCGCGATCTGCATGATCGCGAGAGCCGCAGCGACCCGTCCTGAACGGAGGAGACATATTCATGAATGGGTCCATGAAGTCATGGTGCGCCGGCTCTTTAGGCGCCTTGCTTTGCGTGATGCTGGGCGGATGCGGCGCATCGGCGAATCCGTCGAACATTGTCGCGGGCGGTTCGAATGGCGCGAAACGATCCGATGCGTTTCAGGCAGCCGCGGACAACGGGAAGACGACGGTCGTGGTCGGCGCAACGGGCGTTGTGCTGACATCGGCCGATCGCGGGAACAGCTGGTCGCGGCAACAGCTCGATCCCCTCAGTTCGTTCGTCGGCGTCTCGGCCTGTGCAGACGGAAGCTTCGCCGCACTCGATTTCTTTCATCGGGTCTGGATCGCGGATGCGGCGGGCGACAACTGGGAAGCCCGTGCGATCGAGGAGCCGGTCAATCCGCTCGCTATCGCGTGTGATGGTGAGAACCGCCTGTGGGTGGTGGGCGGTGGCAGCACGATCGCGTCAAGCCGCGACCGTGGTGCGAGCTGGCGCACGACGGTCGTCGGTGACGACGCCATGCTTGCAAGCGTGCAGTTCGTGAATAAGCACGAAGGATTCATCACTGGCGAGTTCGGCGCGGTCTACCGCACGAGCGACGGTGGAGCGAGTTGGGAGGCGCTGCCGAAGATCGGTGAGGACTTTTATCCCTATGCGGCGATCTTCGCCGATCGCGACCGAGGCTGGGTGTCCGGTCTGGCGGGAGTGGTGATGCAGACCACCGACGGCGGCAAGAGCTGGAGCAAGCGGATCAATGAAGCGGGCGCGCCGATCTATGGGCTGGCGCTCGACCGGGGTACGCCGCTCGGCGTGGGGATCAACGGGCTCGTGTTCCGGGCGAGCGGGGACCAGTGGAAGCTCGCCGACGCCCGCAACGCCACCTATCTGCGGGCTGCATTGCCGTTCGGCGACGGCCGGGTCCTGGTTGCGGGCGGGGCAGGGGGGGTGGAAGTGACGACACTCGACGGCGACCGCACGGTCACCGCGAAGAACTGAGCGAGGTCCCATCATGCGCCATCGCTTTACCCACGCAGTTCATCAACTCGAGAACGTCGCCTTCGAGTTCCCGCGCGCGATCCTCGCGGCGATCCTTCTCGTGACGGTGTTCTTCGCATTCAAGCTGCCCGGCCTTCAGGTCTATTCGGCTTTCGAGGACCTGCTGCCGCAGAACCACCCTTACATCAAACTGCATAACGAGATCCGCGGCAGTTTCGGCGGGGCGAGTCAGATCGTCGTCGCCCTCGAGGTCGACAAGGGCGACATCTTTACCAATGAAACCTTGTCACGGCTGCATCGGCTGACGCAGGGGGTCGACAGTCTGCCGGGCGTGAATCACAACCAGGTCGCGAGCCTCACACACCGCACGGTGCGCAAGATCTGGCTGACGGAAAGCGGAGAGATGATTTCCCGTTTGTACTACGATCCGACGCAGCCGAAACTGAGCGTCGAGGAACTCGATACGCTCAGGAAGGACGTGAAGGCGAATCCGCGGGTCTACGGCCTGCTGGTGTCGCCCGATCTCAAGTCCGCAATGATCAAGGCGCAGCTGAACGAAGCCGACGGCATCGATTACGCCAGGATCTTCTCGGAGTTGCAGGCGGTGCGGGCCAGCGAGGCCGCAGAAGGAGTAAGAATCCACGCGGCCGGAAACCCGGTGCTGATCGGCTGGGTGTACACCTATCTGCCGCAAATCATCCAGATCTTCCTATACACGCTCGGGCTGATGGTGGCCTTGCTGGTGATCTATTTCCGGCGTCTGTACGGCGTGCTCCTGCCTTTGCTCGGAATTACCCTGTCTTCCATCTAGGGGCTCGGCTTCATCTCGCTGATGGGCTGGAATCTCGACCCGTTGAACCTGGTGATTCCATTCCTGATCGCAGCCCGTGCAATGTCGCACAGCATCCAGCTGGTCGAGCGCTATTACTTCGAACTCGCCCAGACGAACGATTCCCGGCACGCCGCGCGCAATGCGTTCGACGATCTGTTCCGGCCCGGCTCGCTGGCGATCGTCGTCGATACGGCCGGCATTCTCGTGCTCGCCCTCGGCGCTGCGCCGATCAATACGAAGATGGGCTACTACGCGGGGTTCTGGGCCTTTTCGGTGGTGTTTACGGTGCTGCTCGTCGTGCCGTTGCTGTTGCTCGTCCTGCCGCAGCCGCGTGTCGCGGCGGTGCGCGAGGGGGGCTACGGCATGTGGTCGTTGCGCTGTTCGGCGTGGTCGGCAGCCGTGGGGGATCGATCGCGGTGCTCGTCGCAGGCGCGGTCCTCGTACTGACCGGCGCCTGGCTGAGCCGCGGGGTGCAGGTGGGCGAGGCCGAGCCGGGAAGTCCGCTGCTTTATCCGCAGCACGACTACAACGTGTCGTCGCGTGCCATCAACGAGCGCTTTCCGGGGTCGGAAGAGCTCTACATCGTGGCGCGGACAGCGGACAAGGGCGGACTGAAGAATCCCGAGGTGTTGCGCGCGATCGAGTCGTTCCAGAACACGATGTTGCAGGATCCGAACGTCGGCGGCACGAAGGCCTTGCCGGGTTTGATCCGCTCGGTGAACGGGCTGATTCACAACACCGACCCGCGCTGGAACCAGATCCCGTCGAACCCGAACGAAATCGGCGGGCTGATGTTCACCTTCATGGCAGCGAGTCCGATTCCGGGTGCCCTGAACGAATATACGAACACGGACGAGAATCTCGCCAACGTCGTGTTCTTCTACAAGGACCACCAGGCGCAGACGATCGAGCGCGCCATTGCGCTGGCGCGGGAAGGCGCCGCCGGGCTGGCGGACAAGGTGCCGGGCCTGAGCATCGAACTCGCCGGGGGCAACGTGGGCGTCAATGCGGCGATCAACGATGCCGTCCGCCACGACAACTTCCTCATCGTCCCGCTCGTGCTCGCGCTGTCATTTGCCTTCGTCTGGGCCTTCTATGGTTCGCTCCATGCGGGCTGGCTGATGGTGCTGCCGATGCTCTTCGCCACGGTAATGACCTATTCGTATATGAGCATCAGGCACATTGGCATGAATGTGAATACCGTCCCGGTGATCGCCGTCGGCATCGGCGTCGGCATCGACTACGCGATCTACATCATGAACCGCATCCGCGAGGAGATGGCGGCACTGCAGGATCTGCGCAAGGCGGTTCTGAAGGCGATCGCGACGACGGGATTCGCAGTCTCCTTTACCGCGATGACGCTGATCGCCGGTGTCGTGATGTGGATCGTGCTATCGGACCTGCGCTTCCAGTCGGATGCGGCGCTGCTGCTCAGCCTGATGCTGGTCTTCAACGTGATGGCCGCCATGCTCCTCGTGCCGGCGTGGGTCATGATCTTCAAGCCGCGCTTCATCACCGCGGTCTATCTCGACGAGGACCAGGTCATCCAGGTCCGTGAAAAAGAACCGGAGCCGCCCTGCACGGCGGCGGCACAGCCGGCGTAACGCGCACAACCCGGCGCAAGACTCCAACGCAAACCGATTCGGGGCTATCAAGGGAGGAAATGCTGTATGAAGGCAGCAGGGGATTTTTCGCGTCCGAAATTGAGCGTTCTGGCGGCCGCCTTGTCGTTGGCGGCAGGCGGACAGGTGCAGGCCGCGGACGAAAATCTTCCGGATCTGGGCGGTGGCGCTTCGCCCTGGGTCGCGGACGTGTATTACGAGAACCATAGCGTGCGTCGCCACGATGCGGGACTCGCCAAGTTCCGCAACACGCTTCAGGTCGAAGCCGACAAGCCGATGGGCGACGGCTGGGCTTTCCGCAGCATTCTGCGGGGAAGCTGGGACGGCGTGTATCGTCTGAATCGGGATGAATACGGTCGTCGGGCCGGCGGACCGATCGAGCTCGAAAACACGGCGGCGCCTCTTTTGCCGCCCGTGCCGACCAGCGCAGGCACGCCCCTCAATCGGCCCCAGGTTCCGCACGGTGGGGGAATCAACAACCCGATCGGCACGGCCATCGGTTTGCCGCCGACGAACGCCTTTGGCTTCAACCTGGCGGCGAATCCGAATGACGGGATGCGGGTCCTGGGTGACCGCTGGCACAGGACGGAAGGCGGGGTGGCCTTCGGGGTGCCCGTTCGCCCTTGCGATACGGACAAGCGCGGTTGTCGTGACTTTGGCGGCTACGGGGATCTGAAGCTGAGCGAACTGGAGGCGCCGGAGTTCAATGATCGGCTCGATTTCCTGCGCGAAATCTATGCGAAGAAGACGTTCCCGTTCGCCGACGGGAGCGAGCTCTTCCTCAAGCTGGGCCGTCAGCAGGTGGTGTGGGGGCGCACGGATCTCTTTCGCGTGCTCGACGTCATCAATCCGGTCGACTATTCGCGCAATAACATCTACGACGAGCTCCAGGACATCCGCATTCCGATGTGGATCGTTCAGGCCGAATACCGCATGGGCGCGAGCGAGTCGATGCAGGACCGCAACGTGCAGGTGGTGTGGAACGTCGACAAGTTCCGCCCGAACAACCTCGGGCAATGCGGCACGCCGAACGTGATGCTCGATGCCGGTTGCTTCTTCCGCGGCATGGCCAACCTGTGGGACAACGGCGGAACGGTCGCGAACTTCGCGGCGGTTCCGCCCGGAACGGCGGGCGCCTGGGCTGCAACCGATTTCGGCCCGCACCAGATCGGCATCCGCAAGGTCCATCTTCCCGAATGGTCGCTGGCGAACACGCAACTGGGGATCAAGTACGAGGGGGTGAGCAAGGACGGCCTCGCGTTCTCGCTCAATGCGCTCACCTACCGCTCGCAACTGCCCAGTCTGCGCGCATTCAACCGTGATGCGGTTAACCCCTTCACCGGCGGCAGCGGCAACACGACGCCGCCGGCGGCGGGCGTGCCGGTCGGCGATCTGATCGCGTTCGATGTCCATTACCCGCGGGTGAACCTCGTCGGCGGATCGCTCGATTTCCAGATCCCCGATGTCGATGCCGCGGTCCGCATGGAGGCGGCGCTGACGCACGGCGAGGAGTTCGCGAACACGGCACGCCCCGAGTTGTTCTCGCGGAACAAGGTGCTGCGCACGGTGGTCGGTGTCGATCGTCCGACCTTCATCCCGTTCATCAGCAAGACGCGCGCGACGCTGATTTCGGCGCAGCTCTTCTGGCAGCACATCTTCGATCATGAACTGCACGGCGGACCACTCGGCAAGGTGGGCATGGTCGACTGGGAAGACAACTTCATCGGCACGTTGCTGATCAAGGGCTTCCTTTCCGGCGACCGGGTCAGCCCGCAGCTGATCATGGCGCGCGACTTCCGTGCGAAGGCGTTCACGATCGCGCCGCAGATCGAATGGAGCGTCACCGACGACTTCAAGGTCACGCTCGGGGCCAACTTCAAGTATGCGAACGGCGACAACCACTACAAGTTCGACGACACCCGTTCCGCCAACCCGTATCCGCCCTTCACGACCTATACCGCGTCGGGTCAGCCCTTTACGCCCGGATCGGCGGGTTTGAGCGGGATCGAGCCCCTGGGCCGGTTCCGGGCGGGACCGATCGGTGCGGCCGTCGCGGAAGACGACATTTATGTGACGGTTCGCTACAAGTTCTGAGCCGTTTAAAAGAGGAGACAGTGGAAATGAGCGGATATCTTGCAAGACAAAGCGTAATTGTGGCACTGGCCTGCACGGCGGGCGTGCTGCATGCGGCGACCGAGGCGGACATCGAGAAGTCCTTCTTTCCGTACAAGCACGGTGTGCCGACGGCCGCGGGGGTGACGCCTGGCACGGTGATCAACAAGGGGAACGTTGCGAATTTCGAGGCCGTGCTCGACCCGGGATTGCGGCGGTACATCCAGGAAGGGGCGGTCGAGATCAGCGTGGGAGCGACGACGTCGTTCGATCTGAACAAGAGCTATGTCGACGCGACCAGGGAGCATGTCGCGAAGGTGAAACTCGGCGCAAAACCAGGTGAGCTTGTCGGCTACGTGGCCGGGCGTCCATTCCCGGAAGAGCCCGATGCAAAAGATCCGCGCGCCGGCGAGAAGCTCGCGTGGAACTTCCGCTATGGCATGAACTGGGGTGACAGCCTGGCGATTTCGCCGTTCTACTGGAAGTACCGCAACATGGACAGCGCCAAGGTGGAGCGCAATATCCTGTTCAACTTCCATTTCATCAAATACACGCATCGACTGAATCAGGCACCGACGCCGGAAATTTCGCCAAACCCGTCGAAGCTGTACCGCGCCACTTATGTGAACGTGCAGGAACCACAGGACGTCAAGAACACACAGCTTCTGATTCAGCGCTACGAGGACGACCTGAAGCAGGACGACGCCTATCTCTATCTCGGCTTCCAGCGCCGCGTGCGTCGACTGTCGACCGGACAGACCACCGATGCCTTCCTCGGATCAGACATCATGATCGAGGACTTCGAGGGTTACAACGGTCGCATTTCGGACATGAACTGGAAGTACAAGGGCACGGTGAACATGCTGATGCCGTTTTACAACCATAGCGACATGAAGCTGTCGGACGAATACAAGGAGCCGGACGACTACAAGTACGTCGGCTTCAGCGGCCAGGGCGGATGCTTCCCGAACATCACGTGGCAATTGCGCAAGGTTCATGTCGTCGAGTCGTCACCGGTCGATCCCAATCATCCGGTCAGCAGGCGGGTGCATTACATGGACGCCCAGACCTCGGCGATGTCGGAGACCCTGGTTTATGACCGCAAGGGGGACTTGTGGAAGATCTTCATGCTCGGGATGTCACATCCCGATTCTCATCTGGCGAAGAACAAGGGCAGCGGCATAGTCCTTTTCGATGCATTCAGCATGATCGACGTGCAGGCGAAGCACTGCACGACAGGACAGTTCAAGGGGCAGGTGGACGCCCACATGGTTCCGGTGAACCTGTTTAACGTCCAGAACATGCGCGGCGGAAGCTGAGCCGAAAAATTTTCTCGGGAACACTCTCCTCCCGCGGAAGTTTTTGCGCGCCTTTTGGCGCGCTTTTTTTTTTGCACCACCGGGATTGGTCAGGTATCGGCGACGGTTCGGCGGGATTGTCGGAACGACCATTTGGCGCGAATTTCCGCCTTCCGCCGGCAGGTGGGGTTGCCCCTTAATCGTTAGGTGTCCGCACCAATTGTTGCACCGCAGCCATGCGCGTCTAATTGAATCCACGTTGAACACGAAATTAATGCTGCGGAGGCGTCATGTCTGATCAAAAGCCGAACAAGAAGCCGGAAAAGAAACCGGATATCACTTTCTTTCATCCGGACCTGCTCGAAGTCCCTGCAGACGGCAAGGCGCCGTACCTGAAGGGTTATCGTTGCAAGGGTTGTGGTCAACTGGATTTTCCCAAGCTCAGCCCGTGCCCGAGCTGCTGGGGTGAGGAGTTCGAGGTCGTGCCGCTCAGTCGGCACGGAAAGCTCTATAGCTTTTCCGACAATTTTATTGGCCAGGCGGGAATGAAGACGCCATATTCATTCGGCTATATCGATCTGCCCGAAAACCTGCGGATCTTCGCGCAGCTGGAAGGTGAGCCCGGCAGCTTCCGCTGCGACGAAGAGGTGGAGCTGACGGTCGGGCCGGTGCGCGACAACCGCGACGGTGTTCCGCTGATCAGCTACAAGTTCCGCAAAGCCTAATCTTCCATCGGGTGAATGAATATGAAATTGCAACGCAAGGTCTATATCGCCGGGGTAGGCGAAACGAAATTCGGGCGACATGAGGTCGATTACGACGTGCTCGGCCGGGCCGCGGCATTCGAGGCATTGAAGGCGTCGAATATCGACCGTCCGACGATGGTGCAGAGCGCCTATGTCGGCAACGGCACCAACGGCATGGTCACCGGGCAGACCGTGCTCAAGGACCTCGGCATGTGCGGGCATCTGCCGATCATCAACGTCGAGAGCGCCTGCTCGGCCGGCGGCATGGCGATCCATCTGGCGGTGCGCGATGTCGCGATGGGGCTCGCCGACGTCGCGCTCGGCATCGGCTGCGAGAACCACACGCTGCACATGGCGCAGGGCACCGCGTTCGCGACTGCGATGTCCGACATCGAGACGGTGCACGGCGCGGTGATGACGGGCAAGTACGCGATGCGCGCGCAGCGCTACATGTACGAGACCGGTGCGACGGCCGAGGACCTGGCGATGATCACGGTGAAGAATCGCCGCCACGCGACCAACAACCCGTACGCGTGGTTCAAGGGCGAGATCTCGGTGGAGGAGGTCGTCAAGTCGCGCGTCGTCGCTTCCCCGCTGACGCTGCAGCAATGCTGCGGCATCGCCGATGGTGCCGGCGCGGTCGTCGTGTGCTCGGAACAGATGGTGAAGAAGCTCGGCATCGCGAAGCCGATCCTCGTGGCCGGCTCGGTCGTGCGCTCGGGGCCGTACCACAATCGGCCGCGCGACATCACCGGCGACGACATCACCGAGGAGACCGCGCACCAGCTCTACGAGGAGTCGGGTATCGGCCCCGAGGACGTGAATATTGTCGAGTTGCACGACGCCTTCACCATCGCCGAGCTGCTGTATTACGAATGCCTCGGGCTGTGTCCGAAGGGTGAAGGGCTGAAGTTCCTGCGCGACGGCAATGCGACGCACGGCGGCAAATGCGTGGTGAGTCCGCGCGGCGGGATGCTCTCGTATGGACATCCGATCGGCGCATCCGGCGCGGCGCAGATCGCCGCAAGCGTCAAGCAGATGCGTAATCAATGTCCGGGCTACCAGGTCGATCCGGTGCCGCGCGTGGCGATGACGCACGTGACGGGCGGCGGGCTGTCGGGCACGGAGCACGCGGCCTGCACGATGCACATGCTGGTGAGCGACTGGTAAGCGAGGGGAAACGAGATGGAAACCAAAGGCAAGGAAAGGGTGGCGTTGATCGTCAATGCCGACGATCCCGTCGGCGAGGCGGTGGCCATGCGCTTGGCGGAGTCCGGCACGCAGATCGCGCTGACCGGCTCGGACGCCGGCAGGCTCGATCGGACCGCATCGCGGCTTGTGGACCAGGGCGTGCCGGTGATTGCAGTCATGACCCGCACAGCCGACCCGGGGGAGATCCGCGAAAGCGTCGCGCGAGTGATGGCGCGTTTCGGACGGATCGACATCCTGGTGCAGAACGAGCGCGCGCTCGCGGCCAAAGCGCTGGAGGAAATTTCGGACGCGGACGTCGGCGCGGCGCTCGAGGTCGGCGTCGCGGGCCCGTTCCACTACCTGCGCGAGGTCGTGCCGGCAATGCGCCAGGGCGGCTTCGGGCGTGTGGTCAACATCAGCGACATCAACTACCTGGGACTCGCCCGGACCGCCAACGTCGCCGCCGCGCGCTCGGGCCTGTTTGGATTGACGCGGGCGTTGGCGCTGGAGTCGGCGCGCGACGGTGTCACGGTGAATACCGTCGTGATGGGCGATGTCGATAGCGGGACCGTCACGGACACCGATCGGGAGACGCTCGTCGCCGGCATTCCGGTGAAGCGGCTCGGTACGCCCGCGGATGTGGCGAACGCGGTCAGCTTTCTGGCGGCCGATAGCTCGAAATACGTCACCGGGCAGACGCTCTTCGTCTGCGGCGGCAAGAGCGCCTATTTTTCGATGTCGATCTGATCAGGGAGGCGGCAATGGGTATTCGGAACAGGGTCGCGCTGATCACCGGATCGGCAAGCGGCATGGGCAAGCAGACGGCGCTGCGCTTCGCGGAGCAGGGCGCGGCGGTCGTCATCAACGACATCGACGCGGAAAAGGTGCGCGCGACGGTCGACGAGTTCAGCCGGATGGGGCATCGCGTGCTCGGCGCGGTCGCCGACATCAGCAACAAGGCGGCGGTGGACGGCATGGTACAGCAGACGGTCGACGCGTTCGGGCGCATCGACATTCTCGTCAATAACGCCGGCATGGAGCGGGCGGGCGCACTGCGCAAGCTCACCGAGGCGGACTGGGACGTCACGATCAACGTCAATCTGAAGGGCACCTTCCTGTGCTCCCAGGCCGTCCATGGGCACATGGTCGAGAACGGCCACGGACGCATCGTCAATATCGCCTCCCGCGCCTGGCTCGGGGGGGCCGGCCAAGCCCCGTATTCGTCCGCGAAGGCGGGAGTCGTCGGGCTGACGCGGTCGCTCGCGATCGAACTCGGGCGCTCCGGAATCACCGTCAACTGCGTGGCGCCGGGCCTGATCCACACACCGATGTGGGACGAACTGCCCGAGAAGAACCAGCAGTTCCTGCTGTCGCGTCAGCCGACCGGCAAGCTCGGCGATCCCGATGACATCGCGAACACCCTGCTGTTCCTCGCCGACGACGAAACCGGCTTCGTTACGGGACAGGTGCTGTACGTGTGCGGCGGGCGGAGCCTGTTCGCTGGTTGAGTGAGGGACCCGGGCGGCTGGAGGAATGTGAGATGGCACAGAACTTTTCCCGATTCAGGGTGCTGGACATGACGGGCGAACTCGGGCCCTACGCGGCCAAGATGTTCGCCGGCCTCGGTGCCGACGTGATCCACGTCGAGCCGCCCGCAGGCGACCCGCTGCGACGCGTCGGCCCGTTTTTCCACGGCGACCCGGGCGTGCAGGCGAGCCTGCCGTACCTGTATTACAACGCGGGCAAGCGCGGCCTCGCGCTCGATCTCGAGCACGAGGCGGGACGCGAGGTGTTCCGCAGGCTGTGCCGTGGCGCCGATCTGCTCATCGAGAGCTGCCGCCCGGGTTGGCTGGACGGGAGCGGGCTGTCGTGGGAAGCTCTGAGCAAGGACAACGCCCGCCTCGTGCAGACCTCCATCACGCCTTTCGGGCGCACCGGTCCGCTCGCGGCCTATCCCGGCTCGGACCTGACCTGTTCGGCGCTGAGCGGTTTCCTCTATCTCGCCGGCGTCAACGGTGACAAGCCCGTCCGGGCACCCGACAACCAGGCCTACCGGATGGCCGAGGCGTATGCGGCCGTCGGCAGCGCGATCGCGCTCTTCAGCGCGCAGCGCACCGGCCGGGGCCAGATCGTCGATGTCGCCTGCATCGAGGCCGAGGCCATGGCGCTCGAGAACGCCGCGCAGTTCTGGGACCTAGAGGGCAAGATCCGGCGCGGGCGCGGACGCGAGGCCGGCAGCGCGACGCTGCATCCGTGCGCCGACGGCTACATCGCGCTGGTCGCCATCATGGGGCGGAACAAGGAGATGTGGACGCCCTTCGTGCGCTGGATGGAAGCCGAGGGCGTGGAGGAATGGCAGGTGTTCGACGACGATCGGTGGATCGACTACGCGTATCGCACTTCGGAGGCGGGCTACGCGACCTTCTGCCGCGTCTTCGAGCGCTATACCCTCACCCGCAGCAAGGCTTACCTGTACGAGACCGGACAGCGCTTCAACGTCGCGGTCACTCCCGTCAGCGACGGACAGGACCTGCTCGCCAACCCGCAGCTGATGCACAGGAATTTCTGGCAGACGCAGTTCAACGACACGCTGGGGGCGGACATCAGCTATCCCGGTGCGCCGTACGAATTCGGCGAACTGGCGTGGCAGCTCGGGCGCAACGCACCGCGGATCGGCGAGCACACGCGGGAAATACTCATCGAATGCGGCTATTCGGCATTCGAGATCGACAAACTCGTGCGGGTGGGAGCGGTATATGCCGAACAGCATTGAGCGGGCCCTGGAGGGCATCGTCGTGTGCGATTTCTCGTGGGTCGGTGCAGGGCCGATTGCCACGAGCGTGCTGGCGCAGTGCGGCGCCGACGTCATCAAGATCGAGAGCGTGAAGCGGCCGGACACGCTGCGTCGCGGCGAGCCGTTCAAGGATGGCATCGGCACCGGCCTCGATCGCAGCGGCTACTTCGCGGCGCGCAACGCCAACAAGCGCGACATCGCACTCGACATGAACAACCCGCGGGCGCGGGACGTCGCCGTCCGGCTGATCGCCCAGAGCGACATCGTCATCAACAATTTCCGCGTCGGGCAGATGGAGAAGTGGAAGCTGGGTTGGGACGAGGTGCGGGAGATCAACCCGCGGGCGATCTACGTGACGATGAGCCTGCAGGGCACCGAGGGGCCGCACAGTCGATTCATGGGCTATGGCGTGAACCTCAACGCGTTGTGCGGCCTGACGGCGCGCGCAGGCTTCCCAGGCAAACCGCCGTTCGGCACCGGGACGAATTACACGGACCACGTCATGGTGCCGACGCACACCCTGTTCGGGATCATGGCGGCGCTGCTCGAGCGCGAGGTGACCGGCCGCGGCCAGACCGTCAGCATCTCGCAGCTGGATTCGGCGATCTGCATGACCCCGAGCGCGCCGATGGCCTTCGCGGCCAACGGCGAGACGCTCGGCCCGCTCGGCTACGGCGATCCACAAGCCGCGCCGCACGGCGTCTATACGACCCTCGGCTACCGCAAATGGATCGCGATTGCGGTCTTTGACGACGCGCAGTGGGCGGCGATGCGGCGCGTGATGGGCAATCCCCCCTGGGCCGAGGACGACCGCTTCGCGACCGCCGAAATGCGCCGCTGCCATGTGGCCGAACTCGACGAGCGCATCGAGTGCTGGACCACCACGCAGCATGGCGACCACGTGATGGAAGCGCTGCTGAAGGCGGGCGTGCCGGCGGGCGAGGTGCGCGATGCGCGCGAGGCGATCGAGGACGAGCAGCTGCGCAGCCGCGGCTTCTGGGCTTACCTCGACCACCCCGAGGTCGGCGTCACCCTCTACAACCGCGCGCCGATCGTGTTCTCGCGCACGCCGCTGGAAATGAAGACCGCCGCGCCATCGATCGGGCAGCACACGCGCGAGGTGCTGGGTGGGAAGCTGGGCTATTCGCAGGACGAAATCGAAGATCTGGTCAGTCAGGAAGTGTTGGTGTGAGCACTGTCGGCCAGTGATGTGAGCGGCCGATGACGCGAAACGCGCCGTGGCCGCAATTCCAGCCAGGAGGAGGACGAATCATGTATGAGCAACAAGCGCGGCAAGCCGGGACTGCCAGATACGTGCCCGCCGGATCTTCGGTGTACGAGTGCCCCCAGTGCGGAATGTCCGTAGCCGTAGGCGAATACCACCCCTATGCCGCTTGCCTGATGGTGGCCGGCTGCCACGACGGGGCGACGATCCGCGAGGCGCTGATGGCCGTGTTCGAGGACGGGGTGCGGGTAGCCGCGGAGAAATGCCGTAGCCATGGTGGCGCAACGATCGCGGACAAGATCGAGTCGTTGATGCGCTCGGACGCCGACTGAAGGCGGGTATCGGCGGCCGGGATCCGATAAATACAGGACGAGAGACGAGACATGGATTTTTCCCTATCCGAAGAACAGACGATGCTCAAGGACGTGGCCAGGCGCTTCACCACCAACGAGCTGATGCCCCTTGAGAAGGTCCTGCTGGAGCGGGAGATGCGGATGTGGACCGACGGGTACACGCTGCTGCCGAAGGCCGACCACGAGCGTCTGATGAACATCACCCGGGACATGGGCTTCTGGGGCATCGAGGTCGACGAGAAGTTCGGCGGTCAGGGGCTCGGCATGTTCGCCAAGACCCTGGTTGTCGAGGAAATGTCGAAGTCGCTCGTCGGTTTCTCGCATCACGGCTTCACCCTGCCGCCCGATGCCCCGAACCTCTACTACCTGAACGAATGCGGCACCGCCGCGCAGCGCGAGAAGCTTCTCGGCCCCTACTGCCGGGGCGAGATCGACTCCGCGATGATGGCTACCGAACCGGGCGCGGGCTCCGACATCAGCGGCCTCACGACGACCGCCGTGCGCCAGGACGGCCAATGGGTGATCAACGGGTCGAAGATCTTCATCAGCAAATGCGACAAGGACAACCTGTTCTTCATCTGCATCGCCGTGACGGACAAGGAGGCGCCGACCAAGCGGCGCTTCACCGCCTTCATCCTCGACAAGGACACGCCGGGACTGCGCATTGGCGCCGAAATCCCGGTCATCGGCGCGATGCCGTCCTGGACCGTCTATCTCGACAACGTGCGCGTCGGTGACGAAGCGGTGCTGGGCGAGGTCGGTGATGCCTTCATCCCGCTGCAGAACCGCTTCGGCGTGCGCCGCATCGAGCTTGCCGCGCATTGCACGGGCATGGCGGAGCGGCTGATCCAGATGATGATCGATCAGGCGAACCTGCGGAAAACCTTCGGCGAACCGCTCGCGGAGCGGCAGACGGTGCAGAACTGGATTGCCGATTCGACGATCGAGCTCGAACAGGTCCGTCTGCAGCTCTACTACACCGCATGGAAATCGGATCAGGGGCACAAGGACCTGCGCATCGAGGCATCCTCGCTGAAGATCGCCGCGACCGAAATGCTCACGCGCATCGCCGACCGCGCGATCCAGCTGCACGGCGGACTCGGCCTGTCGCGCGAACTGGGCATCGAATACGTGGCGCGCATGGTGCGCATCTGGCGGATCGTCGAGGGCGCATCGGAAATCCATCGCATGTCGATCGCGAAGAAGCTGCTGACCGACGGCACGACCTACAGCCCCTTTGTCGCGGCCTGATTCGCGCGGCAACACAAGAATGAAAGGAGAACAGCCATGCCGGTAACGCTGGAAGTAAAGAATCACGTCGCGTACGTCACCCTGAACCGCCCGGAAGCGATGAACTCGCTCGACCCCGAATCCATTGCCGATCTGGCCGAAATCTGGACGCGCGTGCGCACCGACCCCGACATCCGTGTGGCCATGCTGACCGGCGCGGGCGAAAAGTCGTTCTGCACCGGCACCGACATGAAGAAGGCGCCGCCGCCGACCGAGTGCATGGCGGCGACCTATCTGCGCGAAGGCCAGCCCCTGCTGCCGCACATGAAGATGTGGAAACCGATCATCGCTGCGATCAACGGCTACGCCGTGGGCGGCGGGCTCGAAATGGCGCTCGCGTGCGACCTGCGCATCGCGTCGTCGAACGCCAAGTTCGGTCTGACCGAAGTCAAGGTCGCGAGCCTCGCCGGGCTGAACGGCACGCAGGCGCTGCCGCGCGCGATCCCGCAAGCGGTGGCGATGAAGATGCTGCTGACGGGCGAGATGATCTCCGCCGACGAGGCGCTGCGTTATGGACTCGTCAGCGACGTGGTCGAGCCGTCGGAGCTCGCCGGGCTCGCCCGCACGTATGCGGAGAAGATCGCCGCTGCGGCGCCCTTGAGCGTGCAGGCGACCAAGCAGGCCGCAGTGCTCGGCAAGGACCTGCCGCTCGAGCATGGCATCCTGTACTCGCACCTGCTGTGGGGCGTGCTGCGCGACACCGAGGATCGCAAGGAAGGCTTCAAGGCCTTCGGCGAACGGCGCGCGCCGGAGTTCCGAGGCGCCTGAGCGGCGACGCGACGTGAGGGCGGGGCGGGGCGGCGAAGGCCGCTCCGCATGCGGGAGACACATCATGCGTCTGAGCAGCAGTTTCGACGACAACCGGCGCCTGCCGGACAGCCACGCGTTCGCGGTAGCGGACGCCGAACGCCGTTTCCGCTTCGGCGCCAACCGCAGCCCGGCCTTCACGTGGAACGAGCCGCCGGCCAGCACACGCTCCTTCGTGCTCACGTGTCACGATCCGGACGTGCCGAGCCGTTTCGAGCACATCAACCGCGACGACATCGTGATTCCCGAGTCGATGCCGCGCGTCGACTTCTTCCACTGGGTGCTCGTCGACCTGCCGCCCGCGTACCGCGGCGTCGCCGAGGGGAAATTCTCCGACGGTGTCATGCCGCGTGGAAAGCCGGGCCCCGCAGCGCGGCACGGCGCCCGGCACGGGCTCAACGACTTCACGCGCGGCTTCGCCGGCGACGCGCACATGGCGGGGCTGTACTACGGATACGACGGCCCATGCCCACCATGGAACGACGAGCGCGTGCACCGCTACGTGTTCACGCTGTATGCCGTCGATCTGGAGCGTTGCCCGGTCGAAGGGCGATTCACGGGGCCCGACGTGCTGCGGGCGATCGACGGGCATGTGCTCGGCGAGGCCTCGCTGACGGGGCGCTATACGCTCAACCCGCAGTGCAGGGCCGACTGAGGGTAACCGTCCGGTAATCGCTGGGCGGACGCTTACAGTTCGCCAGGGAAGATTTTCAGATCGACGCCCTTCAGTGCGTTGATAGGTCCGTAACTGCTCTCCAGGCCTTTGATCGTCAGCAGAGGGGACATCTTGCCAATGATGGCCGATGGCGTCACCGACGCGTCGAGATGGGCGCTGAAGCCGACGGACTCCGGCGCCAGCGCAGGTGGTTGCTGCCTGACTCAAACAAAACGGCCTCCGCGAAACCCGGTGCGATTCAGATCGCGCTGTCGACGAGTTGCGTGAACTGGCAAATATGGGCAAGCTCGACCGGGACTGTATCGAAGCTTTGTGCGAAGACCTCGGCGAAATCGCAAACGTGCAACTCGAATTCGCGGATTAGATTCGAGCTTCGATCCCGACAATCGGCGGGCTGCGAGCATGGCAACTGACGAACCTCCAGGAAGGAGGACCGAGATGTGCCCTGCGTGTTGCCGACGAAGCGCCGGGTCGGTGAACCGGCCGTCGGTTCCGTGTCCGTCGCGGTAGTGAAGATTCCGGCGGCCTGCGCCACCGCGCTTGGCCGCCTCTGCAATACATGGAGCCTCAAATGAATTCTCCCATGCTGACACCCTCGGTAGTGTCGCTGCCCTTGATGGATCCTGTCGGTTACGTCTGCTCCGCCTTCGACTACTGGCGCGATGCGATGGAGCGCAGCCTTCTCTTCCTGGACGTCATGCGTCACCGCGGAAATCAGTACCTTGAGCACATCGCCAAGACCAAGCCCAGCGTGCTCGGCTTCGACACTGAGGTGCTGATCGACGGCCGCGAACTGCCGAGGCCGGTGAATTACGAGCTGCTGCGCATTTCGCCGCCGGCGGGCATTGCGATCGATCCGCACAAGCGCCCCTTCGTCGTCGTCGATCCGCGCGCCGGACACGGCCCCGGCATCGGCGGCTTCAAGCCCGACAGCGAGATCGGCGTTGCGCTGCGCGCTGGCCATCCGTGCTACTTCGTCGGCTTTCTGCCCTACCCACAACCGGGCCAGACTGTCGGGGATGTGGTCGAGGCGGAGATCGCCTTCCTGCGCCACGTCATCGAACGTCACCCGAAGATTTCGGAAAAGCCCATAGTGGTTGGTAACTGCCAGGCCGGCTGGCAGATCATGATGGCCGCGGCGCTTGAGCCCGACCTCTTCGGTCCCATCCTCATCGCCGGCTCGCCGCTGTCCTATTGGGCGGGCGAGCGCGGCAAGGCGCCAATGCGTTACATCGGCGGGCTGGCGGGCGGTAGCTGGGTGACCGCGCTGCTGAGCGACCTCGGCGCGGGGCTGTTCGATGGCGCCTGGTTGGTACATAACTTCGAGAACCTCAACCCTGCGAACACCTGGTGGACCAAGCAGTACCGCGTATTTGCGAACGTCAACACGGAAGCCTCCCGCTATCTCGAGTTCGAGCGTTGGTGGGGAGGCCACGTCGTGCTCGGCGGCGAGGAGATCCAGTACATTGTCGACAACCTCTTCGTCGGCAACCGGTTGTCGACGGCCCAACTCGTGACCTCCGACGGGCGCCGCATCGACCTGCGCAACGTGCGCTCGCCGATCGTCGTCTTCTGCTCGCGCGGTGACGACATCACCCCGCCGCCGCAGGCGCTGGGCTGGATCCGCGACCTCTACGAGGGTGTGGACGGCATAGTCGCGAACGAGCAGACGATCGTCTATTGCGTCCATGACAGCACCGGCCACCTCGGCATCTTCGTGTCCGGCAGTGTCTCGCGCAAGGAACACACCGAGTTCACGGCCAACATGGACTACATCGACGTGCTGCCGCCGGGCCTCTATGAGACTTCGATCTCGCGCGCCGACGAGCGTCCCGACGCCGGGCTGATCGAACGCGAGTACCTGCTCGAATTCACGCCGCGCACCATAGCCGAGCTCGACCGCGAGGTGCAGCACGTGCCCGAGGACGACGTCCGCTTCGCCACGGCGGCGCGCATCTCCGAAATCAACCTCGGCCTCTACCGCCTGTTCGTGCAACCGTGGGTGCGCGCTCTGGCGACGCCCGATACGGCGACGTGGTTGCGCCGCATGCATCCCAATCGCCTCGGTTACCGGCTGCTGTCGGACAACAATCCGCTAATGGCGCCGATCGCGGCGCTGGCGGAGAAGGTGCGCGCAGACCACCACCCGGTAGCGGGGGACAATCCCTGGCGTGTCGGCGAGGGCCGCCTGTCCGGGCAGATCGCCGGCGTCCTCGACGCCTGGCGTGATTGGCGCGATCGCGCGAGCGAGCAACTGTTCCTGCTGGTTTATGGTCAGCCGCTGCTGCAGGCGGTGGTGGGGCTCGGTACCGGCCATCCGCCGCGCCGCCGCCCGGGCGGGGAACCGGAGCACCGCCGCTTCGTCGAACGCCGCCAGGCCGAGCTGCGTGCGCGCGTCGCCGAGGGTGGCCCCCATGAGGCGGCGATGCGCTCGACGATCTACGTGCTCGGCGGCGCCCCGGCGACCGACGAGCGCAACTTCAAGCGCATGCGCGCCTCGCGCGCCGAGCTCGAGCCGCGCAGCACGCTCGCCGATTTCAAGCACCTGTTGCGCGAGCAGTTCTTCATCCTGAAGAGCGACCGCGAGGCGGCGCTGGAGGCGATTCCGACGCTGCTCAAGGGGCTCACCGCCGCCGAGATCGACGCGCAGCTTGAGCATATCCGGCACGTGCTGGCGGCGAGTGGCGACCTCAGCGCACACGCGGCCGATCGCTTCGCGCGCATCGAAGCACTGTTCGTGCGCGCCCGCTCCGAAGCCTCCGCCGAGGCGGATGAAGACGCCACGATGAAGCGCAGTCGCCCCTCGGTTCGGAAGGCGAGCGGCAGCGCCCCGCAACGGCGGCGTCGCAAGACGGACGAAGCATGAAACCGTTCCGTTCAAGGAGGTAGGTGTCCGGCACACCCTGCGAGCCGCCTGTCCGCCGACGGCGCAAGGCCGTCAAACCGAGCCTGTAGGGCAGGTGCGATGCTGCGCGCTATCCCGACAGGCTTGCGGTGGTGAGAATCCGCGCCTTGCTGCGCGAAGTCTCTACGCGGCCGCGGAACTGGTCGGCTTGCCGCTGCACCCCTATAGCCAGCCGAAGTACGTGACCTGCCTGGACCTGGGCCCCTGGGGCGCCCTCTGCACCGAGGGCTGGGACCAGCAGATCTCGTTGGTGCGGGAGGACGCCAAATCGCTCAAGCGCGAAATCACGACCAAATGGATTTATCCGCCGGCCCCGGATCGCGAGGCCGCTTTCGCGGTCGCCAATCCCGATTTCGTCATCGTGCCGTGAGCGCGCCCGGAATCCTTCGTATGCCTGGCGCGGTTATCGCGCCCAGACGATCTTGCCGCCGATCAGCGTCATGACGACCTGCGCGCGCGCGAGATCGTCGGCCGTCGCCCATGCCTCAGCACCTTCGACCAGGACCAGGTCGGCGCGCCGGCCCGCGGCGATCGTTCCCGTCACATCCTCCTCTCCGGCCGCGTACGCGCCGCCCCAAGTATAGAGGCGCAGCGCGTCGGCGAGGGGGATCGCTTCCTCGGGTGCAACGCAGTATCCCCCAGCGTCACGTCGCGTGACGGTCGCTTTCAGGCCTTCGAGCGGTGCGCAGGGGACGAGCGGCGCGTCGGAGCCGAACGCGAGCGGGATGCCGTGATGCAGGAACGAACGGAATGGAAACAGCGGGGGCCGTGCCGGGTCCGGTGCGCACGCGTGCAGCGCGGGCGCGGCCAGCGGCAGCAGGGCGGGCTGCGCGACGACGACCGCACGGCTCGCGGCGACGCGGTCCATCCATTCGGGCGGGCAGACCGGACAGTGTTCGAAGCGCGGGCGCAGGCGGGGCGCGAGGCCGGCGGCGTCGAGCCACGCAAGCGTGTTCAGCGAGCGGTCGAGCAGCGTGGGGTCCGGCACGTGGAAGGCGAGCTGGAAGCCGGCGCCGTGGGCCGCCAGCGCGACCGCGTCGAGCAGATCCTGCGGCGGGTTCGGATCGCCCGTGCTTTCGTCGAGGGCGATTTTTGCTGCGCCCAGGCGCAGCGCGCCGGGCGGGCAGTCGGGATGGGCGCTGCCGGTACGCATCCCCGACGCGGCGAACTCGGCAACGCTGCCGGCGCCCGCGCACAGCGATACGCGCGGGCTGACGAGGCCGCGGCGCTTGTAATCGGCCATCGCGTGCCAGTGCGCCGGCGTGTTCGACCAGCTCGTGTCCTGCAGCGACGTGATGCCGGATTCGAGGAAGATGCGGTCGGCGGTGCGCAGACCCGCTTCGATCTCATCGGAGGCAAGGGGTGGGATTGCGGCGGCCACCTGCGCATGGTTGCCCGAGACGATGCCGTTGAGGCGGCCGGTTGTTGGATCGCGGTGTACGCTTCCCGCATCGGATGACTCCGCCGTTTCGTCGATGCCGCACAGCGCCAGTGCCCGGCTGTTGAGCACGCAGTGCTGCCCGGCGTGCTCCACCACGATCACCGGCTGGCCCGGGGCGGCGAGGTCGAGTTCCCAGCGCGTCGGCAGCCGTTGCTCGGCGAGGCGGGCCGGGTCGCAGTTGGCCGCCCGCAGCCAGTGCCCGTAACCCGTCGCGGCCGCACGGGATCGTAGTGCGTCGATGAGGCCGGCGATGTCGCGCAGCGGCGAGCAATCGATGTAGCGCGTCGTCATCGCAAAGGCGACCGGATGGCAATGCGCGTCGTTGAATCCGGGAATGACGGTCGCGCCCCGGCAATCGACGAGTTTCGTGTGCGGCCCGGCGAGGGTGGGGCGCGCGGCGCGCGCGCCGACGTAAAGGATTCGCCCGTCGCGGATCGCGATCAGGTCGGCACCGCGCCTGCCCGCGAGGCGTTCCGGCGTGAAGGCGGCGAGGTTGTCGAGGATCAGGTCGGCGTTCATTGCGCGCCGGCGGCGGCCGCCTCGCGCCGTTTCACGGTCAGGTAGTACTTGAGGGCTTCGCGCAGGCCGGTGCGGAACGGGGTGTGCTGGAAGTCGAACAGGCGGTCGATCTTTGCGCCGTCATAGACCAGATCCTCGTCGATGGGAAAGGGCAGCGGAAGCTGCCGGCGCGCGATCTCGGCGGCAGGCAATCTCAGCGTTTCGACCGTCTTGCCGGTGATTTCGCCCAGCACTTCCACGATGCGGGCGTAGGACACGCGCTCGCCCGAGGCCAGATTGAAGGTTTCGCCGAACGCGCGCGGCTCGCTGATGCACTGCCAGACCAAATGCGCCATGTCGACGACCCAGATGAAGTTGAACACGGACGTATCCGGTTCGGGAACGATGATCGATTCCTGGTTGCGCAGGCGGTCGAAAAAGTAAGTCTCGCGCGGCGCGTAGTTGTAATAGCCATAGACGATGGCCGGCCGCAGCACCGTCAGCGCGATCCCGCGTCGCTCGCAGGCACGCTGCGCGGCCTGCTCGGCGAGGCACTTTTGATAACCGTAATCGGCGTATTCGCCCAATTCCGGCTGCGGACCGTCGAGGGTCGGGGCGTTTTCGTCGTGGGGCAGGCGCCCCGTCTTGCGGTATACCGTGGTGGTGCTGATCAGCAGGTACTGGCGCACCGTGCCGCGCAGGTTGTCGAGCAGGGTCTCCACATGCGCCGGGGTGTAGGCGCAAAAATCGACGACGGCGTCCCAGTCGGCGGCCGGAATCGCATCGCGCAGCTCGCGGGCCCGCTCACGGTCGCCGACGTGCTCGGTGACGCCGTCCATGCGCAGGGGCAGATTGCCGCGGTTGAACACGTGGATCTCCGCGCCCGGCATCTTCAGCGCTTCCTCGACGAAGACGCGGCCGCAGAAATAGCTGCCGCCGATCACCAGTACGCGTTTTGCCATGATGGATCTCCGTAATTTCGGCGCGGCAGCCCTTGCGGCCGTTCACCCGATGAGTACGCTCAGGCGCCGCAGGGCCGGATCCTCGATGCGCTGGTGAATGAGCGGGCCGTGATCGGCGAGAAAGGGGCTGTCGGAACCGGTCAGCCCTTCGGCCTGCAGTTCGGCCACGGCCGCCGCGCACAGCGCATCGATATGGGCGCGCTTCTCGTCCGCATCCGCCGACGACATCATCGCGGCGATCCGCTCATGCACGAAGCATCCCAGCTGCGGCAGCCCAGGCAGGCCGCGGTGGCGCCACTTGTAATACGGCGCATAGCGACGGTTCAGCAGATAGACCAAGGACATCAGGTCGTTGCAGAACGAGGTTTCCGCATATTGCGCGGAGAACGCTTCGCCACGGACCAGCGCGCGCGTGAAGTTGTACTGGCCCGCCTGGCCGATCGACATGCAGCGGGCCGCAATCTTCGCGAGCCGGACATCCTCGGGATAGAACGCCAGCAGCCGTCGCCGGCGCTGCGAGAAATCGTCGAGCGGGTCGTGGAAGACGCGTCCGGAAGTGCAGGCCGCGAGATACTTTTCCGGGATGCGCAGCCAATCGAAGAGCGTCTGCGGGCCGTCCGGATGGCCGAGGTACTGCTTGTACCAGGCGCCGGTTTCGAGCACGCCGACGCGCCCGACGCCCCATTCGGTGTTCGAGCGCGCGAATCCGGCGAAGAACTTCGGCAGACGCTCGTAGGCTTGCTGCAGCGACGCGCCGATCTCGTCGTAATCCTCATCGCTCAGCCACAGACAGAATCCCGGCCCCCAGTCGTGGTCGTGCGACTGCTCGTCGTCGAAGCCGAGACAGTCCGAGCCGTCGCCGGCGAGCCCGGCCGCGACGCGCTCGCGCCAGGCGGCGAATTCCCCGGCTAGCAGGTCCCGGCCGTAGCGGTCGAAATAGCGCTCCGCGAGCGTCAGCCCGTTCACGGCGCGACCGCGTAGTCGATCACATCGACCGCTTCGCTGCTGGTAAAAGCCTGCGCGGCAATTAGCGCATTCAGCCGGCGGCCCACCTCGGCATCGACGTATTTCTCGCCGCACTGTTCGCACAGGCCGGCAGGAACCTTCTTGATGACGTAGAGGCGGCCTTCGAGGCGGTAGTCGAAATTGCCGACAGTCACCTGCTTGATGGCGCCGCCGCAGAAATAACAGGTCGTGGTCGAATCGGACATCGCCGGATCTCCGGGGGAACGCTGCAGGGCCGTGCGCCAGAAAGGGGGCGCGGGCACGTAGGCATGGATGACCGCGAGCCAGCCGTCGGTGCGTGGCGCTGCGACTGCATGCACCGGTTTGCGGTCGTGGACGGCGCACAGGAGGTAGGCCGGATCCCGCCCGGGGTGCCGGTGTTCCTCGATGAGGCGGCCGGTGCGCAGGGCTGTTTCGATCTGCGGCACGGCGATGTGCCCGGCCATCAGCGAACGGATCACGTGCTCGGACAGGACGTAGCGCGACTCGCCGGCGCGTGCGGCGATCCACGCGGTTTCTCGGTCGGGGGCGGGAAGGGGCATAGGCAAAGCGGCGTCAGGGCCTTCAGCAGGTTGAGGGTCGAACGCGGTTCGGGCTATTGATAGACGCCGGTGAAAATTTCATTCTCGTCGGCGAACATTTTCTTGAACTTCGCACGTGCATCGGCGCGTACGCGTTCAGCTTGTTCATGATCCAGCCCGCGTCCCTGGATCCATTTTTCCAGATTGACGCCGCCGGGCAGCCATTTCTCCAGCGTCTCCCGTTCGTACATCCATGCCTTGTCCATGACGCCCAACGCGGCCAGGATTTCCCAAACCTCGTCCTTGGTTTCATCGTGGCAATAGACACACATGACGCAGCGGTTGAGCTGGAATTCAGTGATCAGCTTGCGGTCGTATTTGACCGCGGGAATCTTCTTTTCCTCGACATAAGGGTCCAGCTTCCTTGCCAGTTCCTCGACTTCCTCGCGCAGGCCGAACACAAGCCATTTTCCCCAATGTTCCAGATATTGCTTGTTGGTCAGCGGTTCGCCGCGCAGGTTGATGTAGTTGTAACGGTACTCGACGTGATCCAGAGGAACGACGAAGATGAAATGCGATTCCGGCCGGTCGACGATCATGTGACGCCCCCTTTCAGCCTCCGGCAATGGCCGGAATCACGTTGACGACATCGCCTGCGTCGAGTCTGGTGTTCATGCCATCCAGATGTACGGCGTTTCGGCCATTGATGAAGAATACGAACTGGGGCGAGATGCCTCCGCTGTCGTTCGTCAGTGCCGCGGCGAAGCCGGGATTGTGCTGGTCGATCAAGCTGATCAACGTGGCGACCGTGGCATTCGCCGGTGTATCGATGGCAAGCTCGCTTTGTTTGATGCCCAATACGCCGAGCAGATTCAGCCTGACGTCGATGTTCATGCCGTCTCTCCGTATTTCAATACGCTCTCGGCGTGATCCAGGTCGCGATAGCCGTTCTTGCATACCAGTCGACGCAGGGCCTCGAGCGCGAGATTGCGATTGGCGGCGACGGCTGCCTCGATATTCTCGAAATACAGCTGCAATGTATGATCGCCGTAGGTTTCCAGTTCGCAGCCCAGATAGATTCCGAAGTTCCGGCCGTCGCCGGTTTCATCCATGCTGCGGCAACATCGCCGATAAAGGGCGGGATAGCGACGTCCCAACTCTTCCTGCCAATTGCTTTCCATCGTGACGATGATGTCGATCAACGGGCTGTTTGACAGTGGTGGAATCAGGTTGTCCATGCGCGCGTATTTTTCCGCAAGCAGGTTGCGGCCGACCGCCTCGGCCTGTTCCAGATCGGCAAGATAGGAGGCGAGCATCGGTTGCGTCCACGTCTCGAACAGACTGGAGCGGATCGTCTTGAAGTTGTCTGGAGCGCTCTGACAGGGGGCGTGCCGCGCGCTCCTGACGCGGACGAACATCTGCCATTCGGCTTCCAGCACGTGGTCGAGCAAGGACGAGTTCACTTCTGTGGCGTCCTCGATTCACGCATTTCACTGATGATCAACTCGCCAAACAACTTCGGCAATTGTTCGGTCTTGTCGACGAACTTCACGAGAGTGCCGTATTCGTCCCGTAGCGATTGCTTTGCGGACAGACTGCAACTGATGCCGAGCGTGAGCAGGCTGATACCGTTGCCCTTGCAATACTTGATGGCATCCGCCACGCCACACCCCCAATTCGAGGCGCCGTCGGTGATGTGGATCAGCAGCGTTTTTTTCCCCGGCGTGCGGGTATTCAATGCCGTGGCGATGATGGCTTCGCCGGAAGCAGTCCTTCCGTGCGGCAGCACCGTCAGCATGCGGCCACCACGATAGATCTCGGTGATGCGGCACGCGTTCTTGACATCGTTGTAGGCGAATAGTCGCGCGTTGCTAGTGTATTCCAGAATCGCGGTGAACAGCGTCTGGTAGATCATTTCCGCCTGGTCCCATTGCGTCGGGTCGGCCATCGACCCCGTCGCGTCCACCAGCAGTACGACATTCTTGCGCATGTCGAACTCATGATTCTTTTGTTGGAACACTGCGCCGGTGGTGTGGGCGCGGTAAAGCCGCCGACTATGAATCTTCCCCGAACTGAGGCCGCGGTTGAAGACGTTTCGGCGGTCGGTGGCGTTCCGCACGACTTGCTCCAGCTTGTGCAGCAGGTGGCGATCGACGCGGTTGCGCGCGAGCATCACGATGTCGTTGCCCTCGACACGCGCGACGTTCTCGAAGTTTGCGACGTTGCCCTTGATCTGATCGGTGAAATCGCGGTTCTTCTGCGGCAGCGCCGCCTCGATCAGGTTGGCGTAATTGACGATGGTGGCCTTGACTGCTGCTTGCTCCGCCTCTTCCTGGGCCAGTTCATCATCGCCCATGTCGGGGATCATGAAACGATCGCTGCGATCCCCGGGCCAGAAGCGGATGTTTTTGAGCACTTCGCACCAGAGTTTTTCATAGAGATCAAGGCGGAAATCGCGCCGATCGCTGACGCTCGAGAGCGCCGGGCAGTCGTGGCGCAGGGCGGGCACGATGCTGTTCATGGTCTGCATCGGCTTGCTGTAATACTGGTCCAGGCTACCCCGCATCACCAGGCCACCCAGGGTGAGATCGCTGTGACCCTGCTTGTAGAGTTCCGGGTCGCGATGGGCCGCCAAGCGCCACCACAGGTGCAACATCTCGGAGAGGGTGGGCGGCTTGATCAGGCTCTTCAGCGTCTTGACGATACGCCAGTCACGCGCCACCTCGGCGTAGTAACCGAGCACGCTCTTGTTGGCCAGGCCGTCGACGTAGACGGACTCGCAAAGGGTGAAGAACATGTCGAACTTGTATTCGTACTGCGTCGGGGGCTGGACGCGCAGCCTGAGCATCTCGCGCAGACGCTCTGACCACTCGACACGCTTGTACGCCTCTTGCACCATGATGCCGACCATCAGATCGGTTTTTCCCGCCGGAACCGGATACGTGCCCATGATCGGGGTTGGATCGAGGGCGAGCGCATTGTCGAGTTCCATTCCCGACCAGACGATTTCGCCGACGTTGCGTCCGATGAAGGTCGACAGTTTGCGAATCGCGACCAATAGCTTCACCAACTCGACGGACTCGATCGGGGATTTGTCGCGACGCCAGAAGTCCGAATAGCCTTCCTCACCTGGGATGACGAAGCGCTTGACGTCTCCCGCGCTGTTCATCAGCCGAAGTGTGGTGTCCTTGTTCTTGGCCATGGAAAACCTTAGGCGGCAATGTACTGAACGTATTCGGTCTTGCTCTTTTCCACCTTCCCCAGATTGACGTGCAGCGACAGCAAAACCGACTCGAGCGTCTTCTTGTCGGTTTGGAGACTCGTCACGATGGCCTCGCGCAGCGTACCTCCGGCGGCGATCATCTCGCCGAGCATCAGAATCTTGCGTGTGGAAACGTCGACGCCGAGGTCGGCATTGGCGCGAATGCTGTTCGCCACCGTGATGATTTCCCTGGCCTGCTCGTTTGTTACGCCGGTCTTCTTTTCCAGCACCTCCATTTCGACTTCGTTCGGCAGAAAATCCATGGTCGTGACATAGAAGCGGTCGCGCAGGGCCGGGTCGAGTAGCTCCGTGCCGACGAATTCGGCGCCCTCGTTCAGCGTCGCGAAGAAAACGACCCCGGGCGCCACTTGCAGCAGGCCCAGTTCGTCCATCCATACCTGTCGATCATCGGAGAGGATGGAGAACAGCATGTTCAACGCCTTCGGGTGTTCGGGGCGATTGATCTCCTCAAGATGGATGACGCAGTTGGGCGTCTGGATGGCCTGAGGGAAGAGGAACTGCTTGTAGCGCGTTTCCCCGTTCTCCAGCGCGTATTCACCAAACAATTGTCCCGGCTCGGACAGGATGCCGATCTGAAAGGTCGCCAGCGGCAGCCTGTTGACGGCGGCGTATTGCCGCACCAGAGAGGACTTGCCGCAGCCCTGTTTGCCGACCACCAAGACGTTGACGGGGTGCTTTTTGGATATCTTGGCGAATTTATCGAGAAAGCTCTGGTTTTCCGTACTTACATAGTAGTAGGGGTCCACTTCCGGGATGAACAAGCCATTTGTGCTAGGAGAGGTTTTCATGATCTATCGTCAACGCGGTCGGGAGGTAAGCCACTTCTGTCCGGTGTTCAGACGTGGTCGCGGAAGCTCAGTTTGCCTTCCTCATGCCTGGAGCAGGTCGTGTTCTCGACGTCCCTAAGCCAGCGTTTCCAGACTCCGCCCATGGCGTGGCGGTTGGCGGTGCACTGCCCACGGTGCGGATCGGTGGGGTCAGGGGTTTGCCACTTGCAGATCCGGCAGGGCTTCGCTGTGCCGACTTCGGTATACGGCTGGTTTTGCAAGCTCTTTTCCGCTTCCATGTTATGGCTCCAATATATTTGGTTTGACTATGGGTGGAGGGGCGCAGAACGCTGCCCCTCCGTTTGGCTGCTTTTTTCAGATTTCGACGTTTAGGAATTCGAGATCGGACGCGCTGAAGTCCTGTTCCTGACGGGCAATGATGGTGTTCTGCCCATAGGTTGGAAGGTCGACGAACCGGGCGCTGTAGCCGGACACGCGAACGATGAGATCATTGTGCTTCTCTGGTTCGCGCTGCGCCGCGCGCATTTCGTCGGTGCTGACGACGTTGAACTGAACATGATCGATGTTCAGTTCGTGCCAGGTCTTCATGTACGCGTTCCAGATCTCGAAACCGTGCTTGGAGCGCATGATGGGTACCGACAAGCGCTGGTTCAGCAGATTGGCCTTCTGGTTCTTCTGCACCTTGGACACCGAGCGCAACACCGCTGTCGGGCCTTTCTTGTCGGTGCCCATGTAGGGAGAAATGCCACCGTCGTCAGCCGCTTCGCCGCCGAAGCGGCCGTCGGGCGTCGGGCCCATGCGCGAACCCACTTCCATGTACATGCCGACAGCCTGACCGGTCGGCAGGACCGGGCCACCAGAGTAGTTGGTGATCTTGCGCAATTCGCCGCCGATGACTTCCTCGTAGAATCGGGAGACGATGCTGTCGGCGTATTCGTCGTCGTTGCCCCACTTTGGCGCGCGCTTGAAGTCGACGCGCATTTCCTCGAAGCCTTCCCAGTTCGCCTTCAGTGCCTGGCTGAGTTGTTCCAGGGTGTACTTCTTCTCCTCGAACACCAGCTTCTTGATCGCCACGAGGGAGTTCGCCGCGACGACCGTCGTGACCTCGTTGTGCCAGGCGTTGGGTTGTTCGGACAGGGCGCAAGCGTCCATGCCGAATTCCATGCAGCCGTCGTCGATTGCCGACACGAAAGGTAACTGCAGGTAGCGCTGCTCGAAGTAGCGCGACACGTCCTTGGTGCTGATGCCAAGGTTGATCGCGTATTGATACTGCTTGCGGAAGGCCTCCCAGATGTCCTCGAAGGTCTTCAACGAGGAGAGTTCACCCGTCTTCGGGCCTAACTGCATGTCCGCGTACGACCAATCGTAGCCGTCGTTGAGCGTGATTTCCAGCACCTTGGCCGGGAGGACCGAACTGCCGCCTTCCGATCGGGTCTTTTGTGTCTTGCGGCGACCGTGAAGGCCGGGCGACATGCACAGCACGGTGACCCAGTTGTGGGCTTCCTCGTCGGTGGCGCCGTTGCCGTTGAGGCTGAATTTGGCATATTCCTTCATCTGCGCCGTGCCGATCTCGTCGTGCTTGATCGACGGATAGCCTAGACCGTCGCGGATGCACTCGAAAACCCATCGCAGCGTCTTTTCGCGACTCTTTTTGCTGTAGCGGAAGACGATGGAGGGCTCAGCAGTGCGGATCCGCTTGGCCGCTTCCAGGATGGCGTCGGTCATGTCGTTGCATGCGTCCTCGCCCTTGGCGTTCGTGCCGCCGACGGTGAGGATGAACAGGTCGTTCGAGCCCGGGAAGATTTCGCGATAGGCGCGCGACTTGCCGGCACCGTGCTCGGAAATCTTCAAACGTTCCATCTCGACGAGTTCCACCGCGCCCATGTGGTCCATCGGCTGGAACTTTTTGTCGATGACGGAGGCCTTGTAGTACGGCCACAGCAGGGTGTCTTCCTTCTGCGCGTAGCCGCTCGCGTAGCGCTCGATGGCGTGGCAGATCAGGAAGGTGAAGAACTTCGCCTGCATCGCGTCTTTGAGGCCCTTGCAGGGCTCGGCGGGAACGCGATGGCAGATGTCAGCAACTTCGAGCAGCTCGGCCTGACGCTTCGGATCGGTTTCAAAATTCTCGGCGACGATCCGGCACAGACGGCCTTGACGGCGCGCCCAGCTGATGACCGCCTTGCAGGCGATGACCATCGCCTTCCAGTGGTCGATCTTGGCGATGTTGTCTAGGCCCTTGGTGCCGTTCCACGGGAAGGTGGACATGTCGGCCTGGGCTTCGGCGATATGTTTCTCGGCGAGCTTGATGCGCGCCAGCAGGCCGTCCTCAAGGACGGTTTCGTAGGGCGGTACGATACTGTTGTAACCGGACGCGAAGGGGGGGGCCTCCATGCTGCTGACCTGGTACATACGGCCGAGGTCGGCCGGGTCGAAGTAGGGCTGGCACTTGCTTTGCAGGCTGTGCGGCTTCCAGTAATCATTGATCGCGGCAGCCTCGTCGGCCGGTTGAGGCGAGTAGTCGCTCCTCAGGTAGTCCTGAACCGCCATGTGGGACAATTCGGGATACAGCGGGAACATGTTCGGATCTTCGGCGTGGTAGCCGACGATGAATTCGTCCTCTTGAAGCACCAGGGTTGACTTGTTCAGAACATTCGCCAAGCCGAGCGCGCGGCGGATGACTTCCGGCTGACCCTCGCTAGCCTTGTGTGCTTCGGTCAGATAGCGCATGCGCTCGATGCCGGCCGTGACGCTCTTTTCGATGAACTCGCCGGCGGATGCATGTTTCCAGCGGCAACGCTCCTTCAGACGCTTGGTTCTCGCCGTCGACGGCTTTTGCAGATGCTCGTGCAACTCGTCGACCGGAATTTTCGCTTCTGCCGGATCTTCCGGCGTGAACTTGAGCGTATTTCCCTTGTATTCGAGAACCTTGGCGCTTGCGATGTCATTCATTTCAGTCTCCTCGGATGTTATGTTTATCGCTTCGCGCAAAACGCTTCACATTGCGTGCTGTTCTCGAAGATGGGCTTGGAGAGCCAGTATTTGCCTTTTTCATCTTCCTTTTGCCGCACGCAATCTGCCTTGCCCGCTTCGTAGTCGTCTGCGCCGTGTGGGACAGGAAAGAAGTTTGCGCACTGCTTACATGTGGTCGTTTCCATGGATATGTCTCCTTCGATTTATGTCATACACCCAATCCCGGCATCGCGAATCGTCTCGTGTCCGTCCGTCGTGATACCAACCAACCCGCCAATCGTCACGCTCTTGATGCCCGCAAGCTTCAAGCCTTTTGCCAGGGGCACTACCGTCTCGGGCGGGTTTTCCTCCACCCCCAAGTATTGGTATTCCTTTTCCCTGCCCAGGGAGCAATATTTTCCTTCTCCGTAGACGTGGTAATTGAGAATGTCGACGCCATCCAGTTGTGCAGAATGGCGACCCAGATAATTGATGTAGTCGTCGAAATCCCGGGAGGAATCGTTGAATCCAGGGATCACGGGAATATGGATGCGGATATTGGCCCGGGATTGAATGAGACGCTCGATGTTGTCGAGTATTGGCTGAAGTGGCCAACCAACGACTTCTTCGTGCTTCTTGGGATTCAGGGATTTCAGGTCGACGATGAAGAGATCGACAACTTCCAGCAGCGGCTGAATAACTGCCCAGTGCTTTGGAAAACAGGACGTCTCGATAGCGACGTGGACGTTGTGCTGCTTTATTCCGCGCGCCAGTTCCAATGTGAATGCGGGATGGAAGAGAGGATCGCCGCCGCTGATGGTGACTCCGCCACCGCTGTTGCGGTAGAAGAGGGAGTCTGACAGGGCTTCGCGCAGGATTTCCTCAACGCTCATGCGTTGCCCGACCGTGGTACGCGCGTCCGTCAGGCAGGCAGCGACGCAACGCATGCAGCGCTGACAGTCCGTACGGTCGATCTCGACGGTCGTGCGGCCGTCCGGGTTGAGCACCAGGTGGGACGTTCCGGCGGGGCAGACGGCCACGCAGCGGCCGCAACCGACGCAGCGCGCCGGGTAATAGTAGAACTCCTGGCGCACGTCCTGCGTTTCGGGGTTGTGGCACCACGGGCAACGTAGCGGGCAGCCCTTCAGGAAGATGGTCGTCCTGATCCCGGGCCCGTCCTGCAGGCTGAACCTCTGTATTTCGGTGACAAGAGGAATTCTCACGACAGCCTCTACGATTTGTTGCGCTTCAAACAAATGAGGGGTGCGACTATCACGCGACGGAGGACGCAGGATCCGATGCACTTGGGGCCGGCGACCGTGGATTGAATTAAGCACCACCCGTTGAACCTAACCAATTGGTGCGAACACTTAACGAAAGGGGGGTTGCCCCTAATGCAGGCTCTGCATCGCAGGCGCACAATCGGATCAGGCTCGGACCCAGAGACCGATCTCTCTGTGGAATGCGGGATCGCCCGACGATTGCGCTGACACTGGTTCGAATAGCCTGTTATCCGGGGATGCGGGGAGGTAGTGCGCATGAGGGATGAGGTGTTCGACATTGAATTGAACGACGAGCAGGGCGTGGACGCCGCGGTCGGCTATGAGTCGATCTTTCGCAACACGCCCGTGGCGATCTGCCACCTGTTCAACCGCAGGATCCGGCGCTGTAACCGGCGATACGAGGAATTGTTCGGGTACGAACCGGGCGAACTCGACAACCAGTCGGTCGGCGTGCATTACCCGAGCGAGGACTCGTTTTCGACGATCGGTCAGAAATTCGGCCACTTCTTCGAGTCTCATCACACCTTCAAGGACGAGCGGCCGTTCGTGCGCAAGGACGGCACGCTGATCTGGTGCATCGTCACCGGCACCTTGCTCGATCCGGCCAACCCCAGGCTCGGCAGCATCTGGGTGGTGCAGGACATCTCCGAGCACAAGCGGATCGAGGACGAATTGAAGGCCGACGTCGAGAAGCTCGAATTCGTCGTGCAGCAGCGGACCGTGGAGCTCAGCCGGCACGTCGCGAGCCTCGAGGCGGAAGTCGCGACGCGCCAGAGCGCCGAGGAGGTCGCGAACGAGAACCGCGAGAAATACCAGAAGCTCTTTCACATGCTGCCGATCGGCATCTCGATCACGGATGCGCACGGCCGCATTCTCGAGGCCAATTGCCAGTTTGCCGAAATGGTCGGCTTGCGGCGGGCTTCGTCCGAGAACTGGCGCAAACTGCCGCTGCGCTTCTTCCTGCACGACGGCACCGAGATCCCGAGGCATCGCCTGCCGTGGCAGATCCGCGATTTCCAGAAGGATTCGATCGACAACATCGAAATCGGGATGCGCGACGAGAAGGGACGCAAGCTGCGCTGGCTGAGCGTGAGCGCGTCGCTGATCGAGCGCAAGGACGAGCAGTACGTCGTCGCCGCCTTCACCGACATCACCTACCGCAAGCGCATCGAAGAGCTCGAACGGCTGCGCCACGCGGAGCTCACGCGCCTGGGCCGGATCAACTCGATGGCCGAAATGGCGGCGGCGCTGGCGCACCAGATGGGGCAGCCGCTGGTGTCGGCGGTCAATTACCTGAACGGCTGCCGCTTGCGTCTCGAGCGCGTCGACGGCGTCGGGGAGATCTCCGAGTCCATGGGGCTCGCGCTGAAGTACCTCGAGCAGGCGGGCGAGATCCTGCGCCACGTGAAGGAGTTCGTGTGCAAGCACAAGCCCGACAAGGAACCCGAGAACATCAACGAGGTGATCCAGGACGCGCTCGCGTTCCTGAATTTCGAGGTCCGCCGGCATGACGTCAGCGTCGACCTGCGGCTGCTGCAGGACCCGCCGCTGGTGCCGCTATGCAAGGTCGAGATCCAGCAGGTGCTGTTCAACCTGATGAAGAACGGCATGGAGGCGATGACGGGCCTGCCGCCGGGAGCGCGCAAGCTCGTCATCGGCAGCGAGATCATCGATGGGGGCGGGGCGATGAAGGTGTTCGTCCAGGACCACGGCACGGGGCTCGAGAAGCGGTCTGTGAAGCGGGTGTTCGAGCCGTATTTTTCCACCAAGACCGACGGGATGGGGATCGGCCTGACGATCTGCCGCTCGATCGTCGAGTCGCACGGCGGACAACTTTCGTATTCGAGGATCGGCAAAGGCGGGTCGCGCTTTCAATTCACCTTGCCGATGTAGGGAAGGTCCTCGCCGCCAAGAAGACCGAAGAGTCTCGGGCGGCGAAGGCCATGTGAGCAAGCTGGGGATCCGCCCGCCGGGCGAACTCATTTGGCTGTCGATGCATACGGACAGCCACTGCCTCGATTGAGAGCGGCTCGAATCCTGGCGGGATGCGGCGCCCGCCGGCTACTCGGGCCGGGTTCCTCGTGCCGCGGGGCTGCGGCGCCCGGATTTTCCGCAAACGTGGGGAAAAGTTGGGGGGGAATCCCCACAGAGCGGCCCTGTCCGGTGCCGACGCCCTTCTTGGCCCATCGCCTTTTCTCCAACCTACCTGAAGTGGATGCGCGGTCGCGCGTGAAATCCGTCCCGGTCATGCCGTCATGGCGCGATCCTTGCGCTTTGCTCGAATGCCGTATCGGGGTTCCGGATGAACCCTTCCTGGAGGTCATAAAAAATGAACTGCCCTGACAAGCTTCATAGAGTCACCGGGGGAGCCACCGTTTCCCCAGCCGACTGCCCAGCGAAAACTCCAGGGAGCGTCCGGCGACGCCGATCGTGGCGAGCGTTGGGGTTGAGCCTGGCGCTGCTGGGCAGTTCTGCCGCACATGCGGATCTCTTCCAGTTCGGCCCCCCTGATGTCGCCAGCGGATTTCCCCAGTGGTATCAGGACAACACCGGATTGCCCCTGGACCTGTGTCTGCCCACCGGCGCTACCGTTGACCCTGCTGTCATGGGAGCCTGCCTGCTGGTGCCGCCGCCGAGCCCACCCTATGTGGCCTTCTCCAACTTCCCGAGTGAACTCTTCTATCATCGCGTCGTGGGCAATATCACAATGCCCGGAGGCAAGAAGGCGGTGCTCGTATTGGCGCTGGAAGCGTCATTCGCGCCAGCGGGCGTCCCGGCTGCAGGCCAGCAGGTGGTGTTCACCCGGATTCGGGTCACGGCGGGGGTTCCCGTTGCCGGCACCTATACGGTGACCCATCCCTATGGCAAGGAGGTGTTCACGGACATCCAGCCCGGTGTGGGCAATCGCGACATCCTGTTCACCGAAAACGTCGGCAACCTCGCACCGGGGGCCTTTGCGGATGCGTTGACGAGCCGTGTCGGCCCCTTCCTGCATGCGGCCGATTCCCTCGGCAATCCCTTGCCGCCCGTCGAGATACCGCTGGGCAGCGGCCAGTTCTTCCTCTCCGATGCCGTGGCGACCCTGCCCATCACCGGCAGCCTTTTCAAGGACGCGGCCGGCGCCGCGCAGAACTATTTCGAAATCTGCGGCCCCGCCGGCTCCGATCTGGGCGGGCCGGGCAATCCGTGCGTGCGCCAGACGCTGTTCCTGGTGCAAGGCAAGGTGCACCAAGGGGCGATCGCGAGCCCGCTCAAGGTCGGTGCGGCCACGTATGCGCGTGCCGGCACGACGGCGCATGTGGACGCTTTCGCAAGCGTCAAGGCGGCGCCGGCACAGGCAGCTCCGGTACTCTCCCTCGGCGCGATCAGCTTGCCGCCGGTGTTGATGACCGGACCCGACGTACTGGGCCAGTATTATGGCCAGGGCGTGCCGGTGCCCGCAGGCAAGATCCCCGCAACGGTGACGGTCACCAACAGCGGTGATGTTCCGCCCAGTTCGGTTACGCAGAAGGTCGTGGACCAGGTGGATATCAGCCAGGCGAGTTACGATCCGACAGGCCACACGCTCACCGTCGTTGCCAGTTCCAGCGACAAGGGCAATCCTGCCGCGGTTCCCAGCGTCGCTGCGCCGAGTCTGGCGCTGGAAGGCATGCCGGCCACCGTCGTGATCAGCGCGACGAGGCCGGCGCCCACCGCTTCGACCGACCCCGCTTCGACCCAGTTTGTCGTGACCGGTCTGCAGGTGCCGCCCGCCAGCGTGACCGTCGCCTCGGCCGTCGGCGGGAGCGCCAAGCGGGGGGTCGCCGAGCTCCAGGGGCCTGCCTTCCCGCCCGGTGCGCCCTTTGCAGTCGATGACAACGTCAGCACGACGTCGGGCGTCGCAGTGACCATGGCGCCGCTCGCCAATGATGTCGGCGTGCCGGCCGGTGCCACCGTGACGATCGTCAGCCAGGGTGCGAACGGAACGGCGGCCGTCACCCCGACGGGGCAGGTGACCTATACGCCCACGCCAGCCTTCGCCGGCGCCGACAGTTTCACCTACACGGTGACGAGCACCTTGCCGACCTCCAATGTGGCGACGGTTAACGTCACAGTCGTCGCTCCCGCGGGAGGTCTGCCGCCGATCGCCAATGCTGACGCCGTCACCATCCAGGCCAGCGCCGCGCCCACGACGATCAACGTTCTGGCCAACGATTCGGCCAACGGTGGCGTCATCAATCCGGCCTCGGTGACCATCGTGACTCCGCCGGCGGCTCCGGCGACGGCCAGCGTCAATACCGCGGACGGGTCGGTGAACTTCGGCAGCGCCAATACGGTCGGCACTTACACCTTCACCTATACCGTGGCCAACAAGAACACCCCGCCCCTGGTGTCCGCGCCCGCCACGGTGACGGTCAATGTGGTGGCGCCCGAGGTGCTCGCGGTTCTGAGCGCCAAGTGCGTCAACGGCACCAAGGCCGGTACGCGCTGGGTGGTGAAGGGCACGAGCACGATCTCCACGGGCAATGTCGTGACCATCTTCTATCTGGGCAACCAGGTGCTGGGCACGGTGCCCGTGATAGCCGGTGCCTGGGCGCTCGACCTCAAGGGCGGCCCGGCCTGCAGTTCGCCGGTGAGCGTCCAGTCGAGCTTCGGCAACATGGTGGCGAACGTGCCGGTGGCCATTCAGTAACGCATTGCGCACCTAGCTCCGAGGGCTGGCGGCTTCGGCCGCCAGCCCTTTGTGTTCCTCGATGTCCGCGTTGGCCATGCGCCGTGATGGAAAGGTAAGGGCACCTCATTGTCCGCGTGCGGTTTGTTCGCCCGGTGATCGATGCTGCCGAAATGCTTTCCACAGCGCCAGGTCATACGCGATTTTCAGGACCCCGCAGGCCACCAGGGGGGCGGCAAGCCAGCCTGCGGCAAAGAGGGCGCCGCCAATCGTCGGGCTTATCGCCGAGGCAAGGCTCCGAGGCACGGCGGTATAGCTTGCCGCCGCGGCCCGCTCGCCGGGCGTCACGACCTCCATCACGAACGCGCTGCGAACCGGCACGTCCATTTGCGACAGCAGTGCGCGAACGAAGAGCAGGGCCATTGCCAGATGGACGTCCGGAACGAACGCTGCTGCCATCAGACAGAGGCTGGCCGGGATGTGGGTGAAGACCATCGTATTCACCAGGCCGATGCGTTGAGCGAGCCTGGGGGCGATGAGCTGCGACAGTGCGGACAACAGCCCCGCCCAGAAGAAGAACCGGCCCGCTGCGGCGAGGGAGAGGTCGAAGCGCTGCAGGAACCACAGCGTCATCAGCGCGTTGATGGCGAGGCCGCCGGCGAACGCGTCTACGGAGAACAGCGCAGCCAGGCGGATCACGATGCGGCGCGATTCGCGCAGAGGCGTCGCCGCGGCAGCTTCGGTTTCGTGCGCCGGGACAGGCAGCCGCCGATAGAGCAGCCAGACCACCGCGCCCACCACGCCGTACGCGGCAAACATGAGCCGGAAGGCCTCCAGCCGCCCGAGTCCCAGCGCGCCGTTCAGCCATTCCGGGGCGCCCGAGGACAGGGCCCCGAGCGCGGCAAACAATGCTCCCAGCAATGAGTAGCGGGCGAACACCGCGGTCCGCGCGGGGCCTTGGGCAGATTCGGCCAGACGTGCATGCTCCAGCGGCAGGAACACGCTGACATCCCCGGAGCTCGGATTCAGGGTGCCGACGAACGCCACCAGCAGCAGGGGCCAGAACGCCGAGAAGGTGGCGAAGGACAGACCGGTGCCCAGCATGAGCAGCGCGGCGCCCAGCAGGAGATGTCGGTGATCGAAGCGATGGCCCCATGAACCCACTGCCAGCGTCGCAAACGCCGACCCCAGCAGCGTGGCGGTACTGAGGATGCCCACGTCCAGCGTCCCGAAACCCAGGGCCAGCAGGTAGGCGGGCAGCAGGAGCGCCATGTAGCCGTCCGCGAATGCGCGCAGGGCCTTGCCCGTCAGGAGCGGCAACACGGTGCCATCGACGCCCGCGGGCAACAGCCACCGACGGAGCACTAAGACCTCAGGAAGCGGGCGAGCTTCTTCAGAGGAGTGTCCGCACACCACGCGTACAGCGCATCGTACATCACCATCCCTTGCACCAACATTGCATGGTCATCGGCGAAATTGAGCGAAAGCCCCCTGGAGATGGCCAGCAGCCCCGCCGCTTCCTTCGCCAGCTCGGGGCGTCCGCAATCGGCGCCCCGCACGATGAGGGCGAGCTTGTCGAGCGCCGAATCCCTGAGCTCATATTTCGCGATGAAGGCGTCGAAGCTGCACCGGTCGCCTTGGTGCCCCAACTCCACGCCCGGCACGTCATACGGAATGGCCCCGGTCTCCCCGGCAATCCTCATCACGTCTCCGGCCGGCACATAGAGGAATTCCGGGTTCGCGTCGACAAACCGG
Source organism: Azoarcus sp. DN11 (assembly GCF_003628555.1). Lineage (NCBI taxonomy): Bacteria > Pseudomonadati > Pseudomonadota > Betaproteobacteria > Rhodocyclales > Zoogloeaceae > Azoarcus > Azoarcus sp. DN11. Next base: position 1,651,457 of record NZ_CP021731.1, read on the forward strand.
GCAACCAGCCACGGGCAGGCAATGCGGTCAATCCTGGGTCTTTCGCGGGTTATCCACTTCATGGTTTCACCTCAATCGAGCCATTGGCATTCAAGGGCGTCAGGGTGCCGGCAAGCATCTCCCGGCTATTCGCGAACAGGCGCACATGGTGCTCTTGCTTGCGGACCTGATAACACTCCTCCTGGCCGGCAGCGTAGGTCCAGCGCCAGCAGAGCTGGCTGGCCGTGACGCGCCAGCGTCCCCGCGTGGGCTCCCCCATGTCGACGCCCCGCAGCTCGCCGGAGGGCAGGAACTGGTAGGCGTAATGCACGCCATCGCCAAAGTCCTGCCCGGTAAAGGCGTCGGCGAGCGCCCTGCCGCGGACCACGGGCCAGGCGTGGTCGGTCGCCTGAGCAGGACACCCGGCAAGGAGGGCGGCGACGGACACGAGCCCTGACATGGCGCGCCGCTTCATCATGGGAATCACAGCAAGGTCTTCACAAGCAAGCCGATGACCGCGCACGCGAGGATGACGTGGATGACGTTCTGCTTGAAGCGGAACAATGCGATGGCCGCACCCAGGGCAATGAGTGCCGACATCCACTCGAAGCCGCCGGCGAAGCCTTGCGGCCAGAGCACGTGGTAGCCGAAGAAGAGGGCGAGATTCAGGATGACGCCGACGACTGCCGCGGTGATGGCCGTGAGCGGTGCCGTGAACTTGAGGTCGTTGTGGGTCGTCTCGATGAGGGGCCCGCCAAGAAAAATGAAGACGAAGGATGGCAGGAAGGTGAACCAGCTCACCAGCGTCGCCGCCACGGCACCGGCGAGGAACAGGCTGTCCGGTCCGAACACGGCCTTGAGGTAACCTCCGACGAAGCCGACAAAGGTCACGACCATGATGAGCGGTCCGGGGGTGGTCTCGCCCAGGGCCAGGCCATCGATCATCTGGGGGGCGCTGAGCCAGCCGTAGTCGCCCACCGCACCCTGGAAGACGTAAGGCAGCACCGCGTACGCACCCCCGAAGGTCATCAAGGCGGCCTTGGTGAAGAACCATCCCATCTGCGTCAGCGTGTGCTCCCAGCCGTAGATCGCCGTCAGCAGCCCCATGGGCACGAGCCACAGCAGGCCCCCGGCGACGGCCACGTGCGTTAGCCTGAGCCAGCCGAAGCGGGCATGCTCGGGGGTGGGGGTGTCGTCATCAATCAGCGCCCGGCCGTAGGTCTTGTCGGCTTTGCCGTGACTACCACCGGTCTTGAATTTGTCCGGTGCCACACGCCCCCCGATATACCCGATGGCGGCGGCGGCGGCCACGATGGCCGGGAAGGGAACGTTCAACGCGAAGATGGCGACGAAGGCCGCTGCGGCGATGGCCCACAATGCGTTGTTCTTCAGGGCGCGGGAGCCGATGCGGTGGGCGGCCTGCACGACGATGGCCGTCACCGCCGGCTTGATGCCGTAGAAGAGCCCCGCAACGAGCGGGACCTCGCCGAACGCGACATAGATCCACGACAGGGCAATCAGGATGAACAGGGAGGGCAGCACGAAAAGCCCCCCGGCCACGATGCCGCCCCAGGTGCGGTGCATCAGCCAGCCGATGTAGGTCGCCAACTGCTGGGCCTCCGGACCGGGAAGGACCATGCAGTAGTTGAGTGCGTGCAGGAAGCGCCGCTCGGAAATCCAGCGCCGGCGCTCCACCAGTTCCTGATGCATGATGGAAATCTGTCCGGCGGGGCCACCGAAGCTGATGAAGCCGAGCTTCAGCCAGAACCGGAAGGCTTGCCAGAAGCCGACCTCGGCGGGTTTGGTGTCGAGCACGTCGGATTCCGCGCTTGTCAGGGGGTGGTTCATGGTTTCGGGCTCTTCTCGAAGGAGGCCAGCAGTCCATCGAACAGGCTGCTCGCCAGTGTGAGGAGTTGTTCGTCGTCGGGAACGGTGTCGTGCAGACCGGCCAGCGCGCTCTCGATGCCGGCCGCCTCGGGCGGCTGCACGCCGCCCACGTCCAGAAAGTGCACCAGCGCGCCGAGGCGCAGGAGTGGCGGGGTCTCCAGCCCGAAACTGGCGAGCAGCACCTCGAACGTCACGCGCGCGCCAACGTGAGTGAAGGTGGCGCCGTCGAAATCGAAGCCGAGGGCGTCGGCAGGGCAATCGGACGGCGTCGCCAGCCAGAGCACGGCGGCTTTCGGGTCGATGAAGCGTCGAATCAGCCACGCACTGGCGAGCCGGTCCACCCACGGCCGGCGCCGGGTCGCCCAGACCCGCCCGCGGTATTCGAGAAGGTCGAGCCGCGCGATGGCATTGTCGATGGGGTGCGGCTCGTCGGGTGACAACGCCCAGGCGGCGCGCTGCTCCAGGTCGCGCATGGCTTCATCGGCCTGCTGCCGGGCCTCGCCGGGGAAGAAGTCGGTGGCACTGAGGCTCGTGAAGGTCTTGCGCAGCTTGCGTGCCTGTTTGAGCACGTCGGTCGCCGTCTCCGGGGTCAATCCGTCGCGTGCGCTCGCGATGTCTGCGAGGAGCGCGGCGTAGTCCGCGCTGCGGTCGAACAGCGTCGCGAAATCCGCTTCCGGCGGCTCCTCGACGCGAAGCACCAAGGCTGTGCCTTCGGCCGACCGGATGTCGACCGCAACCGAGTCGAAGGTCGCGCGGCACGCTTCGCGTTCCGGCATCAGATACACGCCGTCTCGCAGCACGGCTGCGCCCGATGCCCTGAGGTTGCGCCAGGCACGCATGCGCGCGGTGGCGTTCTCGGTCGGCAGGCTGGTGATGAGGGTGATCCATGTTTTCATGTTCATAATCTACAATATCGTAGATAACTCTACAAATTTTTGCGATGATGGACTTCGTTCCGAGGACGAAGCCCCGACGCTCGTCGCTGCGCGAGCGTCGCAAGGGCTCTTCTGCCGGCTGACGGCGCTCCGGTTCCGCGAGGTGTTCGACCGCTTCTACCACATCGACGCCTCCCGCAATCGTGCCGAAGGCGGCTTCGGTCTGGGCCTTGCGATCGCGCGCTGGGCGGTGGAGGCGAACGGCGGAAGAACGCTTGAGTCAGCGCCGTGGCGGGCATCGGATGAAAGTGACTTTGGGTTTTTCGAGGGAGGTATTAATTATGACAAATGTTTTTCCCGGGGTATGGTTCGGCAATCGCTTTTTCGGATCGATATTCCTTATCCGCAATCTATTGCGCGCCTGCCTTGCAGCATTCCTCGTTCTCTGCGGCCTGGCCGCCGCCCACGCCGCCCCCGAGGCGCAACCGGCCGCCAAGATGCAGTTCCCCGAAGGCACGGCCACTCCCTCGGAGGTTTGCGGGGCCTGTCACAAGGAACTCTATCGCGAGTATTCCGAAGGCAGCGGCAGCGATCTCAATTGGAAGCCGATGAAATTCGATTCGTCTTCGAAGAAGCTGCTTAGCCTTCCCGCAGGCATTCACCAATCCGCGACAGCCCACGCTGTCGCCGGATCGGAACCCTGGCCGATCGAGGCCAAACACGTCGAGGAAGATGGCAAGGAATGCAATGTCTGCCATTTCCCTTTGGCATTCGACTACCCGGACATGACCAGCCCGGCCATTTTCGAAAAGGTCAAACCCAGGACCGAAAACCGACTGGCGGGCATCACCTGTGCTTCGTGCCACCTGACCCCGGAAGGGAAAATCCGGGGGCCCTATGTGGTCGATGCGCCCCACGAGACCGTCGCCGACGAGCGCACCCAGACGGCGGCGGCCTGCGCCCGCTGTCATGGCGAGGGAAAACGGGTAGTTGGAAAACAGACTCAGACCTCGCTTGAATGGCTCGAAGATTTCAACAAGCCGGGACTCGGCCGTCAGCAGTGCCAGGAGTGCCACATGCCCAAGACGGTGCGGAAGCTGGCGGAGGATTTCGACGTGCCGGAAAGGCCGGTAGCGCGGCACCTGTGGACCGGCGGTCATTCTTTCCAGCGGGTCGCGAGCGCCCTCAATCTCTCTGTGACTCAGCCGCAGGAGGGTAATTCCCAGGTTTCCCTGCGCGTCACGAACGTCGGTGCCGGCCATTCCGTACCCACCGGTTCGAATCGCCGAGCGGTCTACCTTACGGCCGAGGTATTGAATGGCAAGGGGAAAGTGGTGGCCACGAAGGAATGGTTGTTTGCCCCCTGGATGCAAGGCCGCCCCGATGACCGAAAGTTTCTCGAAGAGGACAGGAAGGGGCACGATCCGATCGCGACCTCCCAGGCCGATGCCCAGGGGCCTCACGAAACCATCATCCGTGCCGGAGAAACCCGCCTCCTCGATTGGACACCGGAGCTGGCGGCCGGTCGGTACACGGTGCGCGCAACGCTCACTTACGATCTGAACCGCTATAACGATCGGGCTTTCAAGGACGATCAATATGAGATGGCCCGAGTTGCCATTCCCTTGAAGATCACCGCGGCGGCGGCCCAGGTTCAGGTAAGCAACGAGAAAGCACTGGCACAGGCGGTTGCCAAGTAGTTTGTTATGACGATGGCAAGCGCCCGGGCAGGATCGAGCGCTTGTCGCTTGCAAAGTGGAGAGTTGGAAATGAAAAGAAGTCCCGGACTGCGGGCCATCGTTGCAGGCGTGCTGTGCCTGGCAGCCTCGTCAGCCCTGGCCTATCGGCCCTTTGATGGCACTGATGCCGCCGTGGCCGATGAGGGTGAGTTCGAACTCGAATTCAGCCCTGCCAGCTATTTGCGCGAAGGTTCCGAACGGTCCTTGTTTGCGCCGGCCGTAGTCGCGAATTTCGGGATTTCGGAAGACCGGGAGATCGTGCTGGAAGGAAAGCTGAGGTCACGCCGGGATACTCCGGCCGAAGGTCACCGAACCAGTCTGGAAGATACCGCCCTGTCCTTGAAACAGGTCCATCGCCGCGGCAGCCTGCAGGATGGGACCGGGCCCAGCATCGCCAGCGAATGCAGCGTCCTGCTGCCGACCATTCATGGGCAATCCGGCACCGGCGCCAGTTGTGCGGGAATCGTGTCGCAGCGCTGGCCCATGGCGACGGTGCATGTCAACGCTGCGCTCTTGCTGGATCGCAAACACGATTGGAGCCGCTTCCTGGGGGCCATTGTCGAGGGGCCTGGCGAGTGGTCGGTGCGGCCGGTGATGGAAATATTCGCGGAAAGAGGCGTGAATGGGGCGAGGACCGACTCTGCGCTGGTCGGTTTGATCTGGCGTGCACAGGAAAATCTGTCTTTTGATCTGGGAGTGCGTCGAGCCCGATCCGACGGCGAAAACATCTCCGAGGTGAGGGCCGGATTGACCTGGGCCTTTGCGATGGGCAAGTAGCCCTTTCGAAATTGCGGGAGGAAGCGTGAGATCCCTGTTGATGGCAGCCGCGATGATGGTGGCAGTGACGAGCGCGCTCGCCGGAATCGCGTCCTGACTGTTCGGATTTCCGAATGGGCGGGATGGGTGTCCGTTCGGATTTTCGTCGCGCAGATGCGCGAAAGAAATTTTTCATTTTATAAAACATAGGCTTGTATTCCTTCCTGGCTGGCACGTCACGTGCAATGGGAAAGCAACACTTCCCGCCTCCCGGCGAGGCTCATACCAAAGGAGACTGCCTGTGAAAATGAACCGCTTGACGACCTGGATCGTCATCGCGATGGTGCTGGGCGTGATCGTCGGCTATGTCTGCAACATGACGGCAGGCAGCCCGGAGGCGGCGAAGGAGATCGCCGGCTATTTCAGCATGCTGACCGACATCTTCCTGCGCCTGATCAAGATGATCATCGCGCCGCTGGTGTTCGCGACCCTGGTTGCCGGCCTGGCCAACATGGGTGACACGAGGGCGGTCGGGCGCATCGGCGGCCGCGCGCTGATGTGGTTCGTCGGTGCTTCGCTGGTGTCGCTGACGGTCGGTCTGATCGCCGCGAACCTGCTGCACCCGGGCGTGGGGATGAGCATCGCGCTGCCGGAGGCGGGCACCGCCACCAACCTGAAGACCGGTGCGCTCAACCTCAAGGACTTCATCATCCAGGTGTTCCCGAAGAGCATCGTCGAGTCGATGGCGAGCAACTCGATCCTGCAGATCCTCGTCTTCGCGGTGTTCTTCGGTCTTGCGCTCGGCCACCTGCACAACGAGTCGGCGCGCTCGCTGGTCGGCACCATGGACGACGTCGTCCACGTGATGCTCAAGGTCACCGACTACGTGATGCGCATGGCGCCGTTCGGCGTGTTCGGGGCGGTGGCAGGCGTCATCACGACGCAGGGTGCGGGCATGCTGCTGGTGTTCGGCAAGTTCATGCTGGCGTTCTACCTGACGCTGGGAACGCTGTGGGCGGTGCTGATCCTCGCCGGCTACCTCGTCCTCGGCCGCAAAGTGTTCGGCCTGGTCAGGCTGGTGCGCAGCCCGATGCTGATCGCCTTCTCGACGGCGACCAGCGAAGCGGCCTATCCGAAGGTGATGGAGCAGCTCGAGAAGTTCGGCGTCAGCAACCGCATCACCGGCTTCGTGCTGCCGCTGGGTTATTCTTTCAACCTCGATGGCTCGATGATCTACACGACGTTCGCGGCGCTGTTCATCGCCCAGGCATATGGCATCGAGATGACGCTGACGAGCCAGATCACGATGCTGCTGGTGCTGATGGTGTCGAGCAAGGGCATTGCCGGCGTGCCGCGTGCCTCGCTGGTGGTGGTCGCCGCGGTGCTACCGATGTTCGGGCTGCCCGAGGCGGGCGTGCTGCTGGTGCTCGGCGTCGACCACTTCCTCGACATGGGGCGCAGCGCGACCAACGTGCTGGGCAATGCCATTGCCACGGCGGTGGTGGCAAAGTGGGAAGGGGCCGTCGAAGCGGTCGATCCCGAACTGGCCGACGCCGACGAGGCGTTGCCGGCGCCGGGCGGGCAGTTGCCGCAGGCTGCCTGAGGCGGGTCGGCTCCCGCTCGGGGGCCGATCGCGCCGGAGCGCAGAATCCATCCTCAGGCCCGGTGCCTTGCACCGGGCCTTTTTCGCTGAACGACATGATCGACTGGTACATCCTCGCTCCCGCAGCCTTCTTCGCCGGCATGGTCGACGCCGTGGTGGGTGGCGGCGGCCTGATCCAGATTCCGGTGCTGCTGTCGCAGTTTCCGCAGACCGCGATCCCGACCCTGTTCGGCACCAACAAGGTGTCGAGCATCGCCGGCACCGGCGCGGCGCTGTGGCGTTATCGCCGCAGCGTGTCCATCCCCTGGATGGTCGTGCTGCCGGCCACTGCAGCCGCGCTGGTTGGCGCAGGGGGCGGGGCGGCGCTGGTTGCGCTGCTGCCGCGCGAGACGATGCGCCCGCTGGTGGTGGTGCTGATGATCGCGGTGGCGCTCTATACGTTTGCGCGCAAGGATCTCGGCCACCGCGTGACCCGCGTGGTGACGCGCGCGGACCGCTGGAAGGGGGCCCTGTTCGGCGGCATCATCGGCGTCTACGACGGCTTCTTCGGCCCGGGCACCGGCAGTTTCCTGATCTTCGGCTTCATCCGCCTGTTCGGCATGGATTTCGTGCAGGGATCGGCCAGTGCGAAGGTGGTCAATTTCGCCACCAATCTCTCGGCGATCGTCTTCTTTGCCAGCCACGGGCCCATCCTGTGGCAGATCGGGCTGGCGATGGCGGTGTGCAACCTGGCCGGCGCCTATGTGGGCACGCATTTCGCGCTCAAGCACGGGGCCGGCTTCATCCGCAAGGCCTTCCTCGGCGTCGTTGTCGTCTTGATCATCAAGCAGCTGGTGGATCTTGCCGCGTGAGGACTTGCCACGTGGGGACGCTGCTACCATGGCCATCCCACCCGGCGGTTTCCCCATGATCCGTTCCCGTTCCCTGCTGCTGCTGTTCTGTCTGGCCCTGGTCGGGCTGAGCGGCTTTGTCGCCTACCGCGTCGCGCAGCGGCTGGGCGTCGCCGAACTGCAGGCGACCGGTCTGCACCGGCTCGACCTGTACGGTGCCAGCCTGGAGCGCGAGATCAGCAAGTACGCTTTCCTGCCCGGCACGCTGAACCTCCAGCAGTCGGTGCTCGAGCTTTTGGTGCAGCCCCAGGACGGGGCGGCCGTCGACCGCGTCAACGCCTATCTCGAGCGGCTCAACGAGCGCGCCGGTACGCTGTCGATCTTCGTGATGGACAGGCGCGGGCAGGTGCTGGCCGCGAGCAACTGGCGGCGCCCGGACAGCTTCGTCGGCGAGGACTTGTCCTTCCGCCCCTATTTCCGCGACGCAATGGCCGCCAACAGCGGGCGTTTCTTCGGCATCGGCACGACGCGCGGCGAGCCCGGCTACTATCTTTCCGCGATGCTGACGGGCGATCACGACGCCCTCGGGGTGGCGGTGGTGAAGGTCAGCCTGGAACAGCTGGAGAAGTCGTGGTCGACGGTGGAGGCGCCGGTGCTGGTCGCCGACGAGAACGGCGTGGTGATCCTGTCGGCGGTCGCTGGCTGGAAGTTCACCACGCTGCGCCCGCTCGACGACAAGACGCGCGCGGCGTTCGACCATACCCAGCAATACAACCGCCGTGCCCTGCAGCCACTGGGCGTGCGCGACATCGAGGACTACGGGCCGGGGACCCGGCTGGTGCGGATCGCCGCCGAGGGGCCGGCGACGGTGTCCGTCTATCCGGTGAGCGGCCGCTTCCTCGCCCAGTCGCGCGAACTGCCGGGCACGCCGTGGACCTTGACGGTGATGTCCCAGCTCGAACAGGTCGACAGCCTCGCGCAGAGCCGCGCTGCGCTGGCAGCGATCGCGACCGCCTGCCTGTGCATGCTCGGTGTCATCGTCGCCGAGCGCCGCCGTCACCTGCGTCACCGGCTGGCGGCGCGCGAGGCGCTGCAGAAGGCGCACGACGAGCTGGAGCGCAAGGTCGAGGAGCGTACCGTCGACCTGTCTGCCGCCAACCAGCAGCTGCAGGAGGAGGTCGCCGAGCGCATCCGCGCCGAGCGCACGCTGCGTGCCGCGCAGGACGAACTGGTGCAGGCCGGCAAGCTGGCGGTGATCGGGCAGCTGTCCACCGGCATCGCCCACGAGCTGAACCAGCCGCTCGCTGCCTTGCGCACGCTATCGACCAATGCCGGGCGCTTTCTCGAGCGAGGCGATGCCGCCACCGCGCGCGCCAACCTGGACCGCATCGCCGACCTCGCCGACCGCATGGGCCGCATCACCGGCCAGTTGCGCAATTTCGCCCGCAAGTCGAGCGGACAGTCCGAGCCGGTGCGCCTGTGTCACGCGATCGACAACGCCCTGGGGCTGCTCGAGGCCCGGCTGCGGCGCAGTGCGGTGGAGGTGGCGTGGCACTGCCCGACGGATGACGAACCCGTGGCGCTGTGCGACGCCAACCGGCTGGAGCAGGTGCTGGTCAACCTGATCGGCAATGCGCTGGATGCGATGGCCGGCCAGGACCGGCCGCGGCTCGAGCTGCGTTGCGAGCGCGCCGACGGCGTGGTGCGGCTGCAGGTGCGCGACCACGGTCCGGGTCTCAGCGACGAGGTGCAGCCACACCTTTTCGAGCCTTTCTTCACCACCAAGCCGGCGGGGGAGGGCCTGGGACTCGGCCTCGCCATTTCCGCCGGCATCGTCCGTGACTTCGGTGGCAGCCTGCAGGGCGCCAATCAGCCGGACGGCGGCGCCGTCTTCACGCTGGAGCTTCCGCTCGCGTCCGCGTCCTGACTGGCGGCGGGTTTGCCACCCTGCCACCCTCATCAGAACACCGGCATGCCGAGGTTCCGCATGGCGTGCTCGAGCACCGTGGAGGCCTTTTCCATCGTGCCGACCGCCTCGGTGTAGCTGCCTCCCCGAGCCTGGACCTCGGCCTCATTGCGCAGGCGTTCGCTCTCGGCGACCTTGCTGTCGACCAGCGCGCGCCGGTCCCCGTCGCCGCGCCCTTCGGCGAGGGCCATCTTCACGAGCATCTGGTGATCCTGCAGCCGTTGCTGCTCGTGCGCGAACTCGTCCGCGGGGCTGTCGAATTTCAGCGCGACGACGACCGTCTTGCCGTTGCGCATCTTGCCCAGTTCGCTGGTCGCGAGCTGGTTGGCCGCCGTCAGCAGCCGGTGCGCGTCGCCGAAGCGGCCGGCCGCGTTGTGCCGGGCGGCCTCGCCGGTCATCTGGTCGATGCGCTGGCGCAGCGACTGTGCGGCGCTGCCGAGTTGCGGATCCTTTTCGAGCTGCTGCACGTACTGGCGGTAGGCCTCGAGCTCCGCGAGCAGGTCCTGCAAGTGGGCGCGGTGGCTGTTTTCGCTGAGCACCTTGCGCTGCGCGCCGGTGGACGCGAGCCGGATGGCCTGGTCGAGCGTGCCGCCGGCCTGCTCGATCTGTCCCGTCGCGAACGTCCTGCGGGCCTCGGCGACCAGTCCGGCGACCTGCGCGCGGCGGTCGGCGGCCTCGGGGGCTTCGGCCGCGCCGGCCGGCGCGTTGGCGAGCTGTTCGAGCAAGCGCAGCTTTTGTTCGACCACCGCACGCTGCGGGCCGCTGGCGGCCGCTTCGCCGGCACTGCCACTGCCGGTGGGTTCGGCCGAGAAGGCAGGCAGTGAGAGGCCGGCGAGCGGCAGCGCAATCGCAAACAGCGCCGGGGCGATGTTGCGGACGAACGGGATCGGGGTGGTCAGGGTTGTCAGGCTTTTCATGATTGCTCTCCTTGTGCCCGCGTCAGCGCGGGCGATGAAAGAGTCGGGGAATGTCACAGACCGAAGTCCTTGCGCGTGATGGCGAGGATGCCCGCCAAACTGTCGCTGAACTCATGGGCGGGCGCGGGAAGGCGCGGTGAAGGGTTTGTCGTCGCGTCGCGGCTTCGGCGGGCTGGTTGGTGCCCGGAATCGGCCTTCTCGCGGCGCGGCGTTGCGGGGGTGTTCGCCGGACGCAGCAGCCACGGCAGTCGAACGCTCGGTTGGTGTCTGCCCAAGAGTTGCTGGTCTTCACGCAGGTTCATTGGGGGCTCCTTCCTGTTTATGTATGTAGGTACGGTGCGGGCCGCTTTTCAGCGCGGCGCCCCTTGCAGCGAGAGGCGTGGTCCGCTTGCCGTGGGATGAATTATCAAAATCGCGGCGCGAACCAACAATCAGGCGATGACTGATTTCGGGATCAGGTTTAGACCGATTTCGCCTCGCCGCCGCGACGCGGAAACTGTGCACCGAGCCGGCCGGCACGGGAGCCGCCGGCATGTCCGATACAAGGAGAAGCCATGCAAGGCGATGAATCGAAACGCGCGCCGGCGATCAGGCTGGCGCTGCGGGTCGGGGTCACCGGCCACCGCCCCGAAGGCCTGTCGCACGCCGATGAAGAGCGCTTGCGCGCCCAGATCCGCGAGATCCTCGCCGCGTTGCACCGCACGGCGCAGGAGGTGCAACGTGCGGCGGCGTCCGAATACGCCGACGGGGCGCCGCTGCTGCGCGTGATCACGCCGCTGGCGGAAGGGGCCGACCGCCTGGTGGCTGGCGAAGCGCTCGCGCTCGACATGGAGATCCAGTGCCCGCTGCCGTTTCCGCGCGCGACCTACGAGCGGGATTTCGCCGCCGCGGCCTCGCGCGAAGACTTCCGCAGCCTGCTCGCACGCGCCTCGGCGGTGTTCGAGCTGCCCGGCCGCCACGAGGACGAGCTCTCGCGTCACGATGCCTACCGGGCGCTCGGGCGCGTGCTGCTCGCACAGAGCGACGTGCTGATCGCGATCTGGAACGGCGCCCATCCGAGCGGCCCGGGCGGCACCGGGGAGATCGTCCGCGACGCCCTGAGCCGCGGCATTCCCACGCTGTGGCTACACGCCGGCGCGCCCCATGAACTGCGCCTGCTGCTGGACCCCGACGACGATGCCGCCACCGGGGAGGGCAGCGCGCTGGAGCGCCTGGCGGAAGTGCTCGAAGCGCGCCTGACGCCGCCGCGCGAAGCGCCTTGCGGCGGCAGGCGGCAAGTGGTTCCGCCGTGGCGCGCGCGCTGGTTGTCCGTGTATGCGGTGTTCTGCCGCATGTTCGCCGGGCGGCGTGAGCCTCGGCGGCGAGGGTCGCCGGGGCAGGCGGGTGATGTCGGAACCGGGAGCGCCGCTGCGCACGCCGCGCCTTCCGCCGCGGACGACGGGCGGCTGCCGGCCGCCCTCGCGGCGCAGATCGACGCGCGCTGCCGTCGCCACTTCCTGTGGGCCGACTGCGCGGCGAGCCGTTGCGCGGGGCGTTATCGCTGCTCCTTCGTGCTCAATTACCTGCTGTCGGCGCTGGCGGTGCTCTTCTCGCTGCTCGGCTATGCGCTGGGGATGCCGCCGGAGCAATGGGGGCCCTTCATCGTCGGCGAGCTTACGCTGATTGCGGTGATCGTCGCGGTCACGGTGGTCGGCAACCGCAGCCGCTGGCATCAGCGCTGGATGGAGTTCCGCCTGCTCGCCGAACAGCTGCGGCACATGCGCTTCCTGCTGCCGCTCGGTCTGACGACCCCGGCGCTGGCGGTGCCCGGCCACCACCGCGACGGCGATCCGCGCGACGGTTGGGGCAACTGGTACCTGAATGCGGTGATCCGCGAGGCGGGCTTGTTGCCGATTCGCATCGATCGCGGTTTGCTCGCCGCCTATGCGCGCTATCTCGCGTGCCACGAACTGCCGGCCCAGGCCGCCTACCACCGCGGCAATGCCCGCCGCTGCGCGCGCATCGCCCGCCGGACCGAATTCGCGGCCGGGGCCCTGTTCGGCCTCACGCTCGCGGCCTGCGCCGCCCATCTGCTGATCCACGGCGAGGTCGGCCGCTGGCTGACGCTCGCCGCCGCGGCGTTGCCGGCGTTCAGCGCAGCCTGCTCGGGCATCCTGAACCAGGGTGAATTCCAACGCATCGCGAGTCGCTCGGCGGCGATGCACGAGCGGCTGTCGGAGTTCTGCAGCAGGCTCCGGAGCAGCGGCGCTTGCTCGCTGCAGCGGCTCGCGAGTGCGGCCGAAGAGGCGGCCGAGACGATGAGCGGCGAACTGCTCGACTGGCGCGTGATCTTCATGAAGCGTCGCCTGATCCTGCCGAACTGAGCGCGCAGGTATTCAGGCATTCGGCGGCGGAATTTCAGGAAGCGCCTGATTTTTCAGCGCGCCGCGGCGGACTATCCTGCACCGATTCTGGCGCGTCAATGCCCACTTCAGTGATCCCGACCGTATGCACCGTCGAGCGGTCCGCCGGGCGCAGCGCCAACCACCGGACACAGGAACATGGATCATCAGGTCTTCATCAGCTATTCCCAGCGCGATCGCAGCCACGCCGCGACAATCTGCGCGAACCTGGAACAGGACGGCATCCCCTGCTGGATCGCGCCGCGCGACATTCCCGGCGGCCAGCACTGGGACGAGACGATCATGGACGCGATCCCGCGCAGCCGGGTGCTGCTGGTGATCATTTCGAGCCACTCCGACCGCTCGCTGCACGTCAAGCGCGAACTGAGCCTGGCGGCCGAGCACGCGGTGTCGATCCTGCCGGTGCGCGTCGAGGACGTGGTGCCGCAGCGGCTGCGCTACTACCTCGGCACCTGCCAGTGGGTCGATGCCCATCCCGTGCCGATCGAGGCGCATCGCGAGATGCTGTGCGCGGCAGTGCGTCGCCTGCTCGCCGAAGGCGCCGCGGCCTGCCGGGGGGACGTCCTGGATATGGAGGTCGCCGTGCCGCCGCTCGACGAACCGGCGCGCACCGCGCTGGAGCCGCCGACCGGCGCGGTGCAGGTCGACTCGCCGTTCTACGTCGAGCGCGCCGTCGACGCCGAGTTCCATGCCGCCGTCGCGCGCCAGGACAGCCTCGTGCTGCTCAAGGGCGCGCGGCAGGTGGGCAAGACCTCGTTGCTCGCACAGGGCGTGCATCGCGCCCGCGCGGCCGAACGGCGCGTCGTGTGGACCGACCTGCAGACGCTCAACGCGAGTCAGCTCGCATCACTCGATTATCTGTACCAGTCGCTCGCGCGCATGCTCGCCGACCAACTGGGCCTCGCAGTGCGGCCGGAGACGGACTGGGATCCCCACCTCGGGCCCAATCGCAATTTCGAACGCTTCATGCTGCAGGAAGTCCTCGAGCGCGTCACCGGACCGCTGGTGTGGGCGATCGACGAGGCCGATCGGCTGATCGGATGCGAATTCGCCGACGAGGTGTTCGGCCTGCTGCGCACCTGGCACAACGCCCGCGCGATCGACCGCAACGCGGCGTGGTCGCGCCTGACAGTCGCGATCGCCTATGCCACCGAAGCCCACCTGTTGATGGAGGACCCTCTTCCGGCGCCGTTCAATGTCGGCACCCAGCTCGCGCTGGAGGACTTCAACTTCGAGCAGGTGTTGCACCTCAACCAGTGCTATGGCGCGCCGCTGCGCAGCGATGCGGAACTCGCGGGCTTCTACCGTCTCGTGGGCGGACACCCCTACCTCGTGCGCAACGGCCTGCACCGCATGGCGACCGCGCGTCTCGGTCTTGCGGCGCTGGAGCAACAAAGCTGTCTCGATGACGGCCCGTTCGGCGAACATCTGCGCCGGTTGCTGATCGCGCTGCATTCGGACCGCGGTCTCGGCGAGACGGTGCGCGAAGTGCTGCGCGGGCGTTCGAGCCCGTCGGCGCAGCATTTCTACCGACTGCGCAGCGCCGGCATTTTCGCCGGCAACTCGGTGCAAGACGCTCGGCCGCGCTGCCAGCTGTACGCGGCCTATCTCGAGCGCCACTTGCCATAAATTGTTTCGAGATCCCTTGTGCGTGCCGCCGGGCCATCGCGGGGGTGACTGCTATGATGAAAAAAGCGGGGTGCGCGCGCCGTGCCGTGCGCGGCCCTCATCCGCGCCTCCACTCCCGCATCCCCTGGAATGACCATGACCCAGCTGTTCGACCGAAACATCGTCGGCGACGCCGGCAGTGCAGTGGAATTCGTCTCCAGTATCCTGCAGGCGTCGACCGAATATTCGATCATCGGCCAGGATCTCTCGGGCACGATCGTGCTCTGGAACGAAGGCGCCCGGCGGCTTTACGGCTATGCACCGGAGGAGGTCGTCGGGCGGGCGGCGGGCGCGATGCTGCATACCCCCGAGGATGTCCGCGCCGGTTTGCCGCAACAGATCCTGCGCGCCGCGCTGCGTGACGGCAAGTGGGAAGGCACGGTGCGGCGGGTGCGCAAGAGCGGCGAGCAATTCACGGCGCGCGTGACCCTGACGCTGCGCCACGACGGCAACGGGAAGGCGAACGGCTATCTGCTGATCTCGAAGGACATCTCCGAGGAGCGCCGGCTCGCCGGTGAGCTGCAGGCGACGCAGTTCTACACCCGCTCGCTGATCGAATCGAGCATCGACGCGCTGATGACGACCGACCTGCTGGGCGTCATCAGCGACCTCAACCAGCAGATGGAAGCCCTCACCGGCTATACCCGCGAGGAGCTGATCGGCTCGCCGTTCAAGCAGTATTTCACCGATCCGCAACGCGCCGAGACCGGCATCAAGCGCGCGCTGCAGCACGGCCGCGTGACCAACTACGAGCTCACGGCGCGTGCGCGCGACGGCCGCACGACGCTGGTGTCGTACAACGCCGCGACCTTCCGCGATGCGAACGGCAAGCTGCAGGGCGTGTTCGCGTCGGCGCGCGACATCACCGAGCAGAAGAAGCTCGAGTACCAGCTGCGCGAATCGGAAGCCTACAACCGCGGCCTGATCGAAGCGTCGGTCGACGGCCTGATCGCGGTCGACGCGGCCGGCGTGATCACCGATGTGAACGAACAGATGTGCCGCATGACCGGCTACGGGCGCGAGGACCTCGTCGGCACGCCCTTTGCGGACTACTTCGTCGACGCCGAGGCGGCCGAGGCGGGCGTGCGCGAGACGCTCGACAGGGGCATCGTCACCGACTACGTACTCACGCTGGCGACGCGCGACCGCCGCGAGCTGCAGGTGTCGTTCAACGCCTCGGTGTTCCGCGATCCGTCGCGCGACGTGCGCGGCATCTTCGCCTCGGCGCGCGACATCACCGAACCGGCGCGCCTGCAGGCCCAGCTCGCCGAGGCGCGCACGTACAACCGCGGCCTGATCGAGGCCTCGCTCGACGGACTGATCATCGTCGATCCGCTGATGGTGATCACCGATGTGAACGAGAGCATGTGCCGCCTGACCGGCTACGCGCGCGAGGCGCTCATCGGTTCGCCCTTCCCGGACTACTTCGCCGACCGCAAGCGCGCCGCCGAGGGCGTGCGCCTGACGCTCGATACCGGCGCCGTGACGAACTACGAGCTCAGGCTGCTCGGCCAGGACGGGCGCGACCGCCTCGTGTCGCTCAACGCGGCGATCTTCCGCGATGCGGCGGGGGCGGTGCGCGGCATCTTCGCCTCGGCGCGCGACACCACCGAACAGGCGCGCCTGCAGACCCAGCTCGCCGACGAGCGCGCCTACAACCGCGGCCTCATCGAGGCGTCGGTGGACGCGCTCGTGACGGTCGACGAGGCGATGCGCATCACCGACGTGAACGAGACGATGTGCCGCCTCGTCGGCCGGCGGCGCAGCCAGCTCGTGGGCTCCGCGTTCCAGGCCTATTTCCGCGACCCGGAACGGGCGGCCGAAGGCGTGCGGCTCACGTTCCGCGAAGGCTCGGTCGCGAACTACGTGCTCACGCTGCAGCTCGCCGATGGCCGCGAGCTGCCCGTCTCGCTCAACGCCGCGGTGTTCAGCGACACCGCCGGCAACGTGCGCGGCATCTTCGCCTCCGCGCGCGACATCTCGGCGCACAAGCAGCTCGAGGAAAAGCTGCAGGACTCGCACTTCTACACCCGCTCGCTGGTCGAGTCGAACATCGACGGCCTGATGACCACCGATCCGCTGGGCATCATCACGGACGTCAACCGCCAGATGGAGACGCTCACCGGCTGCGCTCGCGAGGAACTCATCGGCCTGCCGTTCAAGCAGTTCTTCACCGAAGCGGCGCGCGCCGAGGAGGCGATCCGGCTGGTGCTGCAGGAAGGGCGCGTGACCAACTACGAGCTCACGGTCAGCTCGAAGAAGGGCGACACGACGCGCGTCGCGTACAACGCAACGACCTTCTACGACCAGGCCGGCAAGCTGCAGGGGGTGTTCGCCGCGGCGCGTGACATCACCGAGCAGAAAAAGCTCGAGGAGCAGCTGCGCGAGCAGCAGGGCTACCTGCGCGGCCTCATCGAATCGTCCGTGGACGGGCTCGTGACGGTGGACCCCGAGGGCTTCATCACCGACGTCAACGACCGCATGTGCCACATGACCGGCTACAGCCGCGCGGAGCTGCTCGGTTCGCCGTTCTCCGACTACTTCACGTCGCCCGAGCAGGCGCGTGCGGGCGTCGAGCAGACGCTCGAGGTCGGCTACGTCACGGAATTGGCGCTGACCCTGGTGGCGCGCACGCGGCGCGAACTGCAGGTGTCGTTCAACGCGTCGGTGTTCAAGGACGCGGCCGGACTCGTGCGCGGCATCTTCGCGTCGGCGCGCGACATCACCGACCGCGTGCGCCTCGAGGAGCAGCTGCGCGAGCAGCAGACCTACCTGCGCGGCCTCATCGAGGCCTCGGTGGACGGCCTCGTCACCGTGGACCCCGAGGGCTTCATCACCGACGTCAACGAGAGCATGTGCCGCCTGTCCGGCACTCCGCGCGGCGAACTGATCGGCACGCCGTTCAAGCAGTACTTCAGCGATCCGGCGAGCGCGGACCTGGGCCTGCGCCGCACGCTCGCCGAGGGCGTGGTCACCAACTATGCGCTGGTGCTGCGCGCGAAGAGCGGGCGCAAGGCGACCGTGTCGGTCAACGCCTCCGTGTTCCGCGGCGCCGACGGGCGGATTGCCGGCATCTTCGCGTCCGCGCGCGACGTTTCCGAGCAGTCGCGGCTGCAGAACCAGGTCGTCGAGCAGCAGGCCTACAACCGCTCGCTGATCGAAGCGTCGCCCGATGCGCTGTTTGCGATCGCCCCCGACGGCATCATCACCGACGTGAACGAGGAGGCGACGCGGCTGACCGGTTTCACCCGCAAGCATCTGCTGAACTCGCCGTTCCAGGGCTACTTCACCGAGCCGGGCCGCGCGCGCGCCGCCGTCGTGCGGACGCTCGCCGAACGGCGCGTGATCGGTTACGAGCTGGTTTTGGTGACCCGTGCGGCCCGCCGCCTGCTGGTGAGCTTCAACGCCGGCGTGTTCACCGATGCGGCCGGCGCCCCGCTGGGCATCCTCGCCGTGGCGCGCGACATCACGGCGCAGAAGGAGCTCGAAGGGCAGCTGCGCGCCCAGCAGATCTACACGCGCTCGCTGATCGAGTCGAACATCGACGCGATGGTGACGACCGACGCGCTGGGCGTGATCAGCGACGTCAATCAGCAGATGGAGATCCTGACCGGCTGCACGCGCGAGGAGCTGATCGGCACGCCGTGCCGGAACTATGTCACTGAACCGGCGCGGGCCGACGAGGCGATCCGGCTGGTGCTGCAGGAAGGGCGCGTGACCAACTATGAACTCACGGTGCGGAACAAGGATGGCAACCAGACCGTCGTGAGCTACAACGCGACGACCTTTACCGACCAGTCCGGCGAGCTGCGCGGCGTGTTCGCCGCCGCGCGCGACGTCACCGAGCGCACCATCTTCGAGCAGGCGCTGCAGGAAAAGAACCTCGAGCTGGAAAACGCCAACCTCGCCAAGGACCGCTTCCTTGCGAGCATCAGCCACGAGTTGCGCACACCGCTCAACGCGATCATCGGCTACACGGGCACGCTGCTGATGGAACTGCCGGGACCGCTCACCGAGGAACAGCAGACGCAGCTCAGCACCGTCGAGACGAGCGCGCAGCACCTGCTGTCGCTGATCAACGACCTGCTCGACCTCGCGAAGATCGAGTCCGGCAAGGTGGAACTCCACCCGACCCCGGTGGTCTGCCAGGAAGTGGTGAACGAGGTCGCCGCCGCGCTCGCACCGCTCGCCGAGAGCCGGGGTATCCGCTTTGCGGTCAAGCAGCCGCGACGGCGCGTGGTGGTGCATACCGATCGGCGGGCCTTCAGCCAGATCCTGATCAACTTCGCGAACAACGCGGTCAAGTTCACCGAACGCGGCAGCGTGCGCATCGAAGTGGCTGAATGCGAGGAGAATGGACAGGCGATGGCCAAAGTCGATGTCGTCGATACCGGGGTGGGTATCCGGCCCGAGGATCAGGCCAAGCTCTTCCAGGCGTTCCAGCAGGTCGGCACCGTGCATCGCGAGGAAGGCACGGGACTCGGGCTGCACCTGTGCCAGCGCCTGGCCGGTCTGATCGGGGCGCATATCGAATTCGCGAGCGAGTACGGCCGCGGCAGCCGCTTCACCTTGTACCTGCCGCTGCAGCAGGCAGCTGGCGGAGCCGAGCCGGCGAGGGTGCGCGGCGGCCGGCGGGTGCGGCATCCGGTGGCCATCGCGGCGAGTCCCGCGCACGAGTGAGTGAGCGCCATGGGGGCACGCATCCTGGTCATCGAGGACAATGCGCCGAACCGCAACCTGATGAGCTATCTCATCACCGCCTTCGGCCACACGCCGATCACCGCCGAGAATGGCGTGTCCGGCATCGAGACCGCCGAGCGCGAGAAACCCGACCTGATCGTCTGCGATATCCAGATGCCCGGTATCGACGGCTACGAGGTCGCGCGCCGCCTCAAGGGCGACCCGTGCCTCGAACCGATTCCGCTGGTGGCGGTGACCGCGTATGCGATGGTCGGCGACCAGGAACGGGTGCTCGCCGCCGGCTTCGACGGCTACATCCCGAAACCGATCGTGCCGCGCGCCTTCGTCGGTCAGCTCGAAGTCTTCCTGCACCGCAGGCGCCGGACGGGCAACGGACGCAAGGCGCCGGCCCCGCCCGGCGACGGTCCATGAGCAAGATCCTGGTCGTCGACGACCGCCCCACGAACCGGCAGTTTCTCGTGACCCTGCTCGGCTACGCCGGCCACCGCCTGCTGGAGGCCGCCGACGGCCTGCAGGGACTCGAACTGGTGCGTGCCGAGCGGCCCGACCTGGTGATCAGCGACATCCTGATGCCCGGCATGGACGGCTGCACGATGGTGGAGCACATGCACGACGATCCCGCGCTGTGCGGCATTCCGGTGATCTTCTATACCGCGACCTACCGCCTCGGCGAGGCCCGGACGCTCGCGCGGGGGGTAGGCGCCGCACGCGTGCTGTCGAAACCGAGCCGGCCGCAGGAGATTCTCGACGCCGTCGCCGATGCGCTCGCTGCGGAGGCTGCGCCGTCGGCCGAATCCGTTGCCGCGGAGCCTGAATCCGCACCGGAAAGCAGACCCGAGTCCGACTCCGAGGCCGAGCAGCTGCTCAATCTCGAAGGCGTCAGCCTGCAACTCGCCGCGCTGCTCGAGCTCGGTTTCGATCTGGTGGCGGAACGCGATCCGCAGCAGCTGATGGAATTGTTCTGCCACGCCGCGCTCAAGCTGATGGGCGCCCGCCATGCCGTCGTCGCCGTTTTCGGACGGGATGCGGAGCGATTACGCCACTACGTTGCCAGCTCGGCCGACTCACCGCTGCCCGCGGGCCTCGTGCAGCCGCCGGTCGCGCCTGCGGCGTTGCTCGCGCGCCTGATGCAGGACAAGCGCCCGGTGCGGCTCGCCGATCCCGCCGAGATCGCGGCCGGCCTGCCGCCCAACCATCCGCCCCTTGCCGCCTTCCTCGGCGTGCCCCTGGTGTCGACGCGCAGGCGCTACGGCTGGCTGTATTTCGGCGACAAGCTCGGTGCGGCGGCCTTTGGCGAAGGCGACGAGCGCACCGCGCTGACGCTGGCGGCGCAGGCCATCATCGGCTATGAGAACGCGCAGATGTATGCGCTGCTCGAGCGGCACGCCGCGAAGCTGCAGCGCGAGGTCGGCGAACGCCTGCGGGCCGAGCGCAAGTTCCGCGGCCTGCTCGAGGCGGCCCCCGATGCGATGGTCGTGGCCGATGCCGGCGGCCGGATCATCTTCGCGAACTCGCAGACCGAGGCCTTGTTCGGGTACGCGCGCGGCGAGCTGCTGGGCGAGTCGCTGGAGGTCCTGGTGCCGGAGCGCCTGCGCGAGCAGCATGCGCGGCATCGCCATCATTACGGCAAGGCCCCCACGAACCGCCCGATGGGCGCGCTCGGCCTCGAGCTGCGGGGCCGTCGCCGGGACGGCGGAGAGTTTCCGGTCGAGATCAGCCTGAGCCCGCTCGAGGCCGAGGAAGGGTTGCTGGTGACGGCCGCGATCCGCGATGTCACCGAGCGCGAGCGCGCGAAGACGCGCCTCGAGGAAGCCAGCCAGCGGATGCAGCTGCTGTCGCAGCGCGTGCTCGAGGCCCAGGAAGTGGAACGCCGCCGCATCGCGCATGAACTGCACGACGAAATCGGCCAGGCGCTCACGGCGATGAAGATCAACCTCGAGTTCGCGCTGCAGCAGGCCGGATCGAACGGCCAGGCGCGCCGCCTGAAGGAGTGCGTGCTCATCGTCGAACACACCCTGAGCCAGGTGCGCAGCCTGTCGCTCGACCTGCGCCCGCCGCAGCTCGAAGAGCTCGGGCTGGTCGCAGCGCTGCGCTGGCACGTGGACCGCCAGGCCAAGACGGCGGGCATCACCCCGCATTTCGTTGCGAGCCCGCTGCCGCGGCGCCTGCACCCGGCGATCGAGACTGCGTGCTTCCGCGTCGCGCAGGAAGCGCTGACCAACGTCGTGCGCCACGCGCGGGCGCAGCAGGTGTGGATCTTCCTCGCCAAGCGCGAGGGCGAACTGCACCTGAGCGTGCGCGACGACGGCGCCGGCTTCGACGTGCAGGCCGCGCGCGGGCTCGCGGCCAAGGGCGGCAGCGTCGGCCTGCTCGGCATGCAGGAGCGCGTGATGCTGGTCGGCGGCCGCCTCGAAATCCGCGCCGAGACGGGAGCGGGCACCGAAATCCGCGCCGCCTTCCCGCTGCCCCCGCGGCGGCGGCGCACCGACAACCGGCACGCGGAGGAAATGCGATGAAACCGATCTCCGTGCTCGTCGCCGACGACCACACGCTGGTGCGCGCCGGTATCCGTTCGCTGCTCGAGAGTTTCGGCGGGGTCGAGGTCGTGGCCGAGGCCAGCGACGGCCGCGAAGCGATCGCGCTGCTGCGCACTCACACCCCCGACCTGATCCTGATGGACATCGCGATGCGCGGCCTCAACGGCCTGGAAGCAGCGGCGCGCATCCGCAAGAGCCACCCGAAGATCCGCATCATCATGCTGTCGATGCACGCCAGCGAGGAATACGTGATGCAGGCGCTGCGCTCGGGCGCGGCGGGCTACCTGCTCAAGGACTCCGCGACGCTGGAGCTCGAGCTCGCGCTGAAGGCCGTCATGAACGGCGAGACCTACCTGAGCCCGCCGATCTCGAAACAGGTCGTCGAAAGCTACATGAACCGGGTCGGCGACGAGCAGGGCACCGCGGTGCAGCTGACCCCGCGCCAGCGCGAGATCCTCCAGCTCATCGTCGAAGGGTTCAGCACCAAGGACATCGCCGCGCGCCTGCATCTGAGCACCAAGACGGTCGAAACCCACCGCACCAAGCTCATGGAGCGCCTCGACATCCACGACATCCCGGGCCTCGTGCGCTACGCGATCCGCGTCGGCATCTCCACGGCCGACAAGTAAGGGGAACAGGCGTCCTCCGCCTCAGTTCGCGGCCATGTCCGAGGTGTCTGCCCGGCCGCCGACGGCTTCGGCGACATAGCGGCGCATCTGTGGCGCCTCGGGGCCGACGTGGAAGGCGAGCCGGCGTTCGCGCAGGCCGAGATCGGCCGCGGTGAAGCGCTCCAGGCGTCGCTGGTGCTCGACCCAGTTCTCGTCGAGGAAGTATTCGATGTAGCGCTCGGGCCGCGTCGTGTCGCGGAACAGGCCCCACGAAAGGGCTCCCTGGCGCAGGCGGGCGCGGCGGGTTTCCTGCATCACGGCATTGAAGTCGGCCGCGCGCGCCGGATCGATCAGGTACTCGATGGTCACCATCACCGGCCCCTTGTCGGGCGGGATCTCGATCACCGGCGGAGGTACGCGTACGGTGGGCCGGGCAGGGGTCAGATCCTCGTCATGCGCGCCGATGGTGACATGGCGGCGCGTCAGCAGCAGCACCGCCGGGCCGACCACGGAAGCCACGACGATGCTGGTCGTGACCGACGTGAGGGTCGCGATGTAGCCCCACACGGCCGCGCCGGCGGCGCTGCCGCCCATCAGCGCCATCTGGTAGATCGACATGCCGCGGGCGCGCACCCAGTTCGGGAGCCCCATCTGCGCGACGACGGTCAGCGAGTTCGCGGCGGAGATCCAGGCCATGCCGGCCACGACCATGGCCGGGACGGCGATCCATAGCGTCGGCACGAGCACCACGATGACCGCGCACGCGGCATGCAGGAGGGTGCTCCAGCGGACGAAGGCTTCGCGTTCGAGCCGTTTCCGCAGACGTGTGAGGTTCAGCGCCGCGATGATCGCGCCGCTGCCCATCGCTGCGAGCAGCGTGGTGTAGGCGCCGGCGCCGCCGCCGTGCACGTCGCGCGCGACGAGCGGAAGCAGGGCGGTGAGGGACGTGGATTGCAGGAAGAAGAGGAAGATGCGCGCGAGCACGGCGCGCATCGGTGGCGATTGCATGACGTGCTGCAGGCCGACGCGCATCGCGGCGACGAATCGCTCGCCGGGCAGGGTGCTGACTTTCGGTTCGGACCGCCAGCGCAGGATGAGCGTGAAGGCGACGATTGCCAGCAGCGAGTTGAGCAGGAACACGTAGGCACTGCCGGCGCTGGCGATCAAGGCCCCGGCGACGACCGGCCCGATGATGCGCGACATGTTCATCGCGACGCCGTTCAGCGCCAGCGCGGCCGGCAGCTCGTGGCGCGGCACGAGGTCCGGGATGATCGCGGCGAACACCGGCCAGCGCAGCGCGAGGCCGATGCCGTTGGCGAACGTGAGCGCGAGCAGCAGTTCGGCGGTGAGCCGACCGGTGAAAGCCAGCCCGCTCAGTACCACGGCGACGATCGCGACCCACAGCTGCGTCGCGGCGAAATATTTGCGCCGGTCGATGATGTCGGCGAGGGCGCCGCTCGGCAGGCCGAGCACGAACACCGGCAGCGTCGACGCGGCCTGCACCATCGCCACCATGAAGGCGCTGCCGGACAATGAAGTCATGAGCCAGGCCGAGGCGACGTCGTTCATCCACATCGTGACGTTCGCCGCGAGCCAGGCGAGCCACAACATGCGGAACACGGGCTGGCGCAGCGGCGCGATGGCGGACGGACTGACGTCGGCGTCGTTGGGCAAGGTTACTCCCTTCTTGTCTGCGCCAGACGATGAGCCTGGCCGGCCGGTTTGTCCGAGGAGTATAGCGGTCGCCGCGCGCGTGCATGAGGCGAGCCGCGATTTTGCCGCCGCGGGTGGCGGTTGCGCGTGGGGGTGTCCGGCGCCGGGCTGGATGTCGACCGGGGGGGTGTCGTGGAGTGCGTGCCTCCTCAGACCGCCACGTCCGGCTCGCCGCAATGCTCCAGGATGTCACGGCGGGCCGCATCGCGGAGTGCGAGCGCGGCGCTCCAGTCCTTGCCCTGGGGCAGGATCGGGCGGCCGATCGTGACCGTGATCGGACCGCGGCGCGGGAGCCAGGTCCCGTCGGGCAGCACGGTGCGTGTGCCACGGATCGTCACCGGCACGACCGGCAGTTCCGCCGCGCAGGCGGCGAGGAAGGCGCCGAGGTGGAATTCCTGCAGGCCGGGGCGGCGCATGAACGTGCCTTCGGGAAAGTAGCACAGCGCAGCCCCCAGCCGTGCGCGTTCGGCGAGCCGCTGCGCGGCGTCCGCGCTGTCCTGGACGGCGAAGCGCTCGATGAATTCCGTCCCCAGGCCCCGCAGGAAGCGGCGCGCGATCGCGCTGTCGAGGAGCTCGCGCTTCGCGACGAAGACGAAGGGGCGGGGCAGGGCCGCCGCGGCGACCAGGCCGTCGAGATAGCTGGAGTGGTTGGCGACGACGATGCAGGGCGCCGCGGCCGGCAGGTTGGCCAGGCCGCGGACGTCGATGCGGATGCCGGTCAGCGCGGCCAGCAGGCGTGCGCCGATGTGGCTGAGATGCCAGCCGGCGGCCGGGCGGCGCAACGTCGCGACGGCGAGCCACACGGGGACGGCGAGAAGCACGAGGATCCCCCATGCCCACGCGGCCCACAGGGCGGCGCCGGCGCGCTGCAGGGCCTGCCGCGTGCTGCGGGCGGCGGCGAGTGCGGCGAGACGCAGCATCTGCACGCGCACGCTGTGCTGTCGGCCGAGCACGCCGCTCTGGTACAGCTCCCGCGTCGCGGCGCGCCGGATCTTGCCGCTGGAGGTCTTCAGCACGCTGTGCGGCGGTGCGAGCACGACGGCGTCGAGCGGCACGCCCAGCAGGTCGATGGCGAGCCGGCCGACCGCATGTTCGAGATCGCGGCGTTCGGTCTCGTCGGCCGTCCGCGTCTCGACCACGGCGACGAGGCGTTCGCTCGCCGTCGCGGGATCGGGGACGCCGAACACCGCGACGCAGCCGCGGCGCACGCCGGGGAGTGCGCCGATCGCGTCTTCCAGCTCGTAGGGGTACAGGTTGCGCCCGCCGCGGATGATCATGTCCTTGACGCGGCCGGTCACGAAGAGCTCGCCTTCCGCGAGGTAGCCGAGGTCGCCGGTATCCAGCCAGCCGCCGCGCAGCAGCTTGCGGGTTTCCCCGGTGTTGTGCAGGTAGCCGGCGGTCGCGGACGGGCCGCGGAATTCGATGCGCCCGACGCGGCGATCGGGGAGCTCGTCGCCAGTGGGCGCGACGATGTGCAGGTCGTGCCCCGGCAGCGGCTGGCCGCAGCCGACGAAGCGGATCGCGCTGGCGTCGTCGGCTGCCGCACGGGCCGCTTGGCCGCGGAAGAAGGCATCGCGCGCGACACGGTCGATGCGCGGGCCGCGTCCGATGGGTGGCACGGCGAGGCCGACGGTGTTCTCGGCGAGCCCGTAGGCGGGGGTCATCGCTTCGCGGCGTAGGCCATACGGTGCCAGGCGTTCGCAGAAACGCTCGATGGTGTCGGGATTGACCGGTTCGGCGCCGTTCGCGGTGAAGCGCCAGCGCGACAGGTCGAGTCCGGCGAGTTCGCGCTCCTCGACGTGCTTCAGGACGAGCTCGTAGGCGAAATTCGGCGCGGCGGAGAGCGTGCCGTGGTAGCGGTGCAGGGTGCGCAGCCAGCGCGCGGGGCGGGACAGGAAGTCCAGCGGTGACATCAGCACCAGCGGGCAGCCGTTGTACAGGCTGCCGAGCCACGCCGCGATCAGGCCCATGTCGTGATAGAGGGGCAGCCAGCTCACGGTCACGTCGTCGGCGGTGATGGCGATCGAGCGGCTCCAGGCGCGGATGTTCGCCAGCAGGTTCGCGTGCGTGAGCATCACCCCCTTCGGGTTGCCGGTGCTGCCCGAGGTGTATTGCAGCAGCGCGAGGTCGTCCGCCCGCCGCGCGGCAGGCTCCGGATCGCAGGGGCGGTTGGCGAGTTCGTGCGCGGTGAGCGTGTACCTGAGGCTGCCCGAGGGCGTCGAGATCAGGCGGGCGACCTGCTGGACCTGCGCGTCGGTGACGAGCACCGGCGCGCGGCAACTTTCGAGGATGCCGGACTGGCGGCGCAGGTGATCCTCGAGCTGCGACGGGCGCGTCGGCGGATACATCGGCACCGGCACGCCGCCCGCGAGCAGTGCGCCGTAGAAGCTCGTGAAGAACTCCAGCGAGGTCGGCAGCATGATCGCGACCGCGTCGCCGGGCGCGACGCCCGCGTGCCGCAGGCCGGCGGCGATGCGCATCGCGCCGTCCAGCAGCTGCCGGTGCGTGAGCGTGCCGATTTCGGCGTCGTCGTGGAGCAGGCGGATGTGGATGTGCTGCGGCGAGCGTTCGGCGTGCCACTGCAGCACGTCGACGAGAGTGTCGGCAGCGGTGGGGGCCTCGATGCGCCCGGTCTCCGCGGCGGCAACGACGCCGGACGGATCCGTGACGGCTTCGGGCCGGGCGGCGCGCAGCGCGGCGAGCAGCTGGCGGGGCGTCTCCGCCGCTTCAAGGGTGCCGTCCGGCAGTTGCACGCGAGCGGCGTGTTCGATGCGCGCGAGCAGTTCGACCCGCGCGAGGCTGTCGAGCCCGAGGTCGCGTTCGAGGTGGCTGTCGAGCGTGGCGTCGGGCGGCTTGCCGGGGCGCAGCTCGCTGACGAGTGTGCGCACGATCTCGAGCAGTCCGGCCGCGTCGATCACTGGGAAGGATGACTCCATCGTGAGGTTCCGACGCCAGGCCCGCCGCAGCGCCAGCGGACCGGGTCTCCCCCTTTTTAGCCCTTTGTCGCGAGTCCTGCCGTGACGGCCTCCCGTGCCGGCAGCTCACGCACGCTGCGGCAGTCCGTCGCGCGGATCCTCTGCAGCATGTAGTCGGCGGATGTGCCGGGCAGCATCGCGCGCAGGTAGCGTGCGAGGTTGAGGAGCTGGCGATTGTCGAGTTCGGTTTCGCAGCCGGTCTTGCCGAAATCCTCGTCGGGCGGAATCTGCGAGAAGCCGAGGCGCGCAGACGGGGCGCCGGCAGGAATCTCGCGTTCCGCACCCGCCGCGAAGACGAGCAGGCAGGGCGTGTGGCAGGCGCTTCCCGGCGCGATGCGCGTGTTGTAGCCGCGGTTGCGCAGCATCGAGCCCACCGTGATCGCCGCGCCGACGCTGCCGTCCGCGATGTCGAGCACGACCCATTTGCTGCGGCAGGAGCGCTTCGACAGCGCCTCGTGCGCGAGCGTCAGCGAGGAGACGGCCGCCGGCGCGAGCGTGCCGCGCAGCGTCAGTTCGCAATTGTCGCCGCGTGGCGCGACGGCGACTTCGCCGCCACGATAGGCGAAGCGCTCGCCTTCGCGTTCGGCAGTGGAGGCCGTCGGGGCCGTGGGCGCAACGCCGCAGGCGGAGACGAGCAGCGCAATGGCGACGGCCGGAAGGAGCGGCCACGGAAAACGGGTCTGCATCGGGTCATCCTCGTGATGGGCGGCGATTAACATATCATGGGAACGGCACTGTGGCCGGTTCGCGGCACGGGCGCAGGCAGGCAGATCTTCGGCCACGACGCCGACCCCGGCGCGATCCGCGCCATGCTGCATCGACTCCTGTGGAGGTGTCATGCGAGGTGCTGTTAGCATAGGCAGGTCGAGCCGGGCGCGGCCGTGATCGGCCTGACGTGCCTGCGCCGGGGGCATTCGCATGTTCCCGGCCGTTCGGTCATCCATACAGATCGATTTCGAATCATCCATGCCCGAAAA
This sequence comes from Azoarcus sp. DN11, assembly GCF_003628555.1. Classification (NCBI taxonomy): domain Bacteria; kingdom Pseudomonadati; phylum Pseudomonadota; class Betaproteobacteria; order Rhodocyclales; family Zoogloeaceae; genus Azoarcus; species Azoarcus sp. DN11. Next base: position 1,679,590 of record NZ_CP021731.1, read on the forward strand.
TAATACCGTTACGATGGATCAGTTGCGGGTCGGTTTATATGTCATGCTCGATCTCGACTGGTTTCAGCATCCCTTTGCTTTCAGCCAGTTCAAGATCAAGTCCGAAGAGCAGATCTGCGAGATCCGTAGTCTGGGCCTGAACAGCGTCCGGTATAACCCGGCGCTGAGCGACACGACGGCGCGGCAGCCGTCCGCGGTCGAGGCGCCGGTGACGCCCCCGCCAGAATCCCCCGGCCCCGACGCGCCGGCGGATGCCGCCGCTGCAGCAGCCCCCCAGGTCGTCGAATCGGCTGTCGCGCCAGCGCTTGCGGCGAAACGTGCGCTCGTCGAGCGCATCCGGATTCAGCGCGAGGCTGCCGCGCGCGTGGAGCATGCATTCGTCAGTGCTGCGAAGGCCATCCACGACATCGAGAAGAACCTGTATTCGAGCCCGAAGGAAGCTGTCGAGCATGCGACGCAGCTCGTGACCCAGATTGCGGATTCAATTCTGTGCGCGCCGGAACTGGCCATCCACGTGATGGGCGATCGGACTGGCGGTGAGGAACTCTATTTTCATTCCCTCAATGTCACGATGCTGTCGATGATGATCGCCCGGGATATTCGCGTTCCTCAGGAGGCACTCGGGGCACTGGGTCTGGGGGCGTTGCTGCACGACATCGGACGCAAGGAGATCCCGGACAGGATCCTGCTGAAGACCGAGCCGCTTGCGCCGGCAGAGCGAAAGCTTTATGAGATGCACTGTCACTATGGCGTGGAACTCGGTCGGCGCTTGCAGCTTTCGAAATCGGCTTTGGGCATCATCCGTGAGCACCACGAGCTTTTTGATGGCAGCGGTTACCCGTCCGGGCTCGAAGGTGACGCAATTGGAATACTTCCGCGCATTGTTTCCGTGGCGAATTACTACGATGAGTTGTGCAATCCGGTGGATGTCGCGGCGGCATTGACGCCGCATGAGGCGCTTTCGACAATGTTTGCAAGGTTGCGTGCGAAATTCGATCCGCGCATGCTGCAGGCGTTCATACGGTGCCTCGGGGTCTACCCGCCCGGAACCATCGTGCAGTTGTCCAACGGAGTGATCGCGATGGTGGCCACGGTCAATACCGCCAAGCCGATGAAGCCTGTCATCGTGATCTACGACGCGAACATTCCCAAAGAGGAAGCGATGCTGGCGGATCTGGCGCGCGAGCAGGACCTGAATATTGCGAAGGCCATCCGCCCGGCGCAGGTGCCGCTCGAAATCTACAACTACCTGAGCCCGCGCAGGCGCGTCAGCTACTATTTCGATGCAGGACAACCTGGACAGGATACGGTGGCCGGATGAGCAGCCTCGCCGAATTGATGCTGGACCACAGCGCGCAGATGAAGCTCCTGGTGGACCCGGACTCGCTGCGAATCATGATGGGCAACCAGCTCGTAACCCGGACGCTGGGCTATTCGCGCGCGGATCTTCTCGCCATGTCCATTACCGACATCGAAAGCTCATTGCCGGATGTCTTCTATTGGGAAGATGCACACAACGGGCAGCATCAGGAGATCGAAGGACAGGAAGGGCTGTATCGCTGCGCGGACGGTACGATGTTGACGGTGGTGAAATCGGTTCGGATCGTCACCCACGAGGGGCGCCCCCTGATGCTGGTGCTCGCGCGCGACACGCGGTACGAACGCAAGGTCGAGGACACGCTCGAGCAGACGCTCGAGCAGACGCTATCCCAACTGCGGGCGACGCTCGAATCGACCGGTAACGGAATCCTCGTGATCGACTGGCAGGGAAGCATCACCAACATGAATCGGCTGTTTAGCGGCATGTGGGAAATTCCTGAAGAATTGCTGCTGGAGCGGAACGATGCGGCAATTCTCGAGTTCATTGCCGGACGGGTAGTGGAGCCGGACCTGTGTCGGGCTCGCCTGCGCGCAACCGTCGACACCGCCGAGACCGAGGATCTGCTGCGATTGACCGACGGCCGCGTGTTCGAGTGCAAATCCCATCCGCAATACATCGGTGAACGGATCGTGGGGCGGGTGTTCGGCTACAGCGACATCACGGAGCGCATTCGCTCAGAAGAGACCCTGCGCGAATCGCGCGACCGTCTGGAAGATCGCGTGCGCGAGCGCACTGCCCAGTTGGAGAATGCGAATGTCACCTTGCAGGCCGAGAAGCTGCACCAGCAGACCCTGATTCGCAAGCTCGAAGAGGCGCACAACCAGCTTCTTCAGTCCGAAAAGTTGGCATCGATCGGCCAGCTCGCAGCCGGCGTCGCCCATGAAATCAACAATCCGGTCGGGTTCGTGAATTCGAACCTCGGGACGCTGCAGCGCTACGCGGAAGACCTGCTCCGTTTGCTTTCCGCATACGAACAGATCGAGCCAGCCCTGACTGTCGAACAGCTCGACGAGATCTCACGCATCAAACGGGAAATCGATGCAGGGTACCTGCGCGACGACATTGGCGACCTCCTGAACGAATCGCTCGACGGACTGCAGCGCGTCAAGCGCATCGTGCAGGACCTCAAGGACTTCTCGCATGTCGACAAGGCCGAACGCGAATTGGCGAATCTGGAAGCCGGCCTGGAGAGCACGCTGAATGTCGTCTGGAACGAGATCAAGTACAAGGCCGATGTGGTCAAGGAATACGCGCAGCTTCCCCGGATCGAATGCTTCCCTTCGCAACTCAACCAGGTCTTCATGAACCTCCTGGTGAATGCAGCTCATGCCATCGAGGACCACGGGCGGATCGCGCTGCGCACCGGATACGATGAAACCCATGTCTGGGTGGAAGTCGAAGATACCGGCAAGGGAATCCGGCCGGAGCATCTCAGCCGGATTTTCGAACCGTTTTTCACCACCAAGGCCGTGGGCAAGGGCACGGGCCTTGGTTTGTCCGTGTCATACGGGATCGTCAGCCGCCACCACGGACACATCGACGTCAAGAGCGAACTTGGCAAGGGAACCGTGTTTCGCGTGGTCCTGCCGCGTGCTTTCACCGATGAGCCGTGCGAGGTGAAGTGAGTGCCCGGGCAGACGACGGTTCGGACCCTGTCGCCGGGCGGGACCGCCCGCAGGTGCCACCGTCCCCTCCGCACTCGACCAGCAGCACGTTCGGCGCGAGAATACAGAATCCATACGAGCACGCAAGTCTGCTACCGTAGACGCCCGTCCGGTGCGGTTCTCCGCCTGGGTGTGGCGTGCAGCAGGGGGATTCCGGTAATGTGCGAAATGGGTGATGGGAGCATCCCCGGGTTACGTGTGCGGTGGGTTCCGGTCTAGCCGGAAGTCCTGGCTTTCCCTGTGCATCATGAACGATACGACAAAGACGTCCGCTTCCCTCCTGCTGGTCGACGACGAGCCGAGCATCCTGTCTGCGTTGCGGCGGCTTCTGCGACCTGCCGGCTACACGATCCACTCGGCCGGAAGTGGTCGCGCCGGCCTCGAACTGCTGGAGCGCGAACCGGTCGATCTGGTCATTTCGGACATGCGGATGCCCGAAATGGATGGCGCGAAGTTCCTCGAGCAGGTACGGGCACGCTGGCCCGAGGTGACGCGGATGCTGCTTACCGGCTACGCCGACATGGACTCGACCATCGCCGCGATCAACCGCGGCGAAATCTACCGCTACGTCGCGAAACCGTGGGATGACAACGAACTCACGCTGACCATCCGCGATGCTCTCGAGCGTCGTCGGCTGCAGCGCGAGAACGCCCACCTGCTCGCCCTGACGCAGCAGCAGAACGACGCGCTGCGGGAGCTCAACGCGAGCCTCGAACTGCGGGTGCGTGAACGCACCGCGGAACTCGAAGAGGCCAACGGCTCCCTCAAGATCGCAAACGACAAGCTGAAACAGAATTTCGTCGTCTCCATCAAGATGTTCACGGGCCTCATGGAGCTGCGTGGGGGCGCGATGGCGGGGCACTCCCGCCGGGTAGCCGACCTCGCGCGGCGCATCGCCCAGCACCTGGAGATCGAAGGGAAAGCGCTGCAGGACATCTTCCTCGCGGGCCTGTTGCATGATATCGGCAAGATCGGGTTTCCCGATGCGCTCCTTAACCGCCCCGTAGTGCGGATGAACGGCGAGGAACGCGCGCTGTATCGCAAGCACCCGGTCGCCGGCGAGTCGGCGCTGATGCCGCTCGACGAACTGAAGGAGGCCGCACGACTGGTCCGGCTCCACCACGAGCGCTTCGACGGGAAGGGCTTCCCTGACGGTCTGGCCGGTTTGGCGATACCCCTCGGTGCGCGCATTCTCGCGGTGGCCAGCGATTACGACGGGCTCCAGCAAGGCACCCTTGCCGACAGGCGGCTGAGCGCCGACGAGGCGAAGGCAATGCTCGTCCAGTCGCGCGGCAAACGCTATGACTCCCAGATTGTCGACGCATTGCTCGAAATGCTCGGCCGTCCGAAGGCGGATCCGAACCGGGGGCAGGAAGTGCGCCCCGCCGACCTGCGATCGGGTATGGTTCTCGCACGCGATCTCGTCGGCCGCGACGGGGTGCTGCTGCTGGCCGCGGACTACATACTCGATGCCAACCTGATACGGCAGATTCAGGACTACGCGCGCCGGGACGCGCCGGCGCTGGTACTACAAATCCGTTTAGACACGCGCGTCGTGCCCGAAGGGACATGACGCCGATTGCGCAGATATCGGAGGACCCCATGAGCCGTATTCTGATCGTCGATGACGAAGAGTCCATCCTCAAGGCCTTGCGCCGCTTGCTGATGCTCACGCCCTGCGTGGTCGGGGACAAGCATTTCAAGATCGTCGTGGATTGCTTCAGCGTGCCGAAACAGGCACTCGAGAAGGCCCGCCACACCGCCTACGATCTGGTTCTTTCGGACTACCGCATGCCCGACATGGATGGCGTGCAGTTCCTGAAGGCGTTCCGCGAGTTGCAACCGCATTGCGCCCGCCTGATCCTGTCCGGCTACGCCGACCTCAATGGACTCATCGGCGCCATCAATGACGCGGGGATCAGCCGTTTCCTCTCGAAACCGTGGAACGACTACGAATTGGTCGCGGCCATCGCGCAGGCCCTCGCGCTGCGCGATCTCACGCTGGAAAACCAGCGGCTCGCGGATGAGGCGCGCCTGGCGCTGGGCGCGCTTTCGCCACAGCAGCTGGAACGCAACCGCCTCGAGGCCGAGGAGCCCGGCATCACCGACGTGAAATGGGGGCCGGATGGATCGGTCCTTCTCGACGAATCGCTGCTTGACGAACCGATTCCCGACGACTGGAAGCCGGGGGGGCGTTGATGCCGGAATTCGAGCGCGAGGCGAATCGCGTCACCTTCAAGCTTGTGTATTACGGGCCGGCGCAGGGCGGCAAGACGACCAACCTGATGCAACTGCACGACCTCGCCGGCGCACAAATGAAGGGCGAACTGATGACTCTCGAAACACAGCATGACCGCACGCTGTTTTTCGACCTCCTTCCCCTGGGGTTCCGCACCGCGTCGGGACTCACCATCCGGTTGCGCCTCTTCACCGTTCCCGGACAGGTCGCTCACGACGGTACGCGCAAGGCCGTCTTGTCGCGTGCGGACGGGGTGGTGTTCGTCGCCGACTCGCAGCGCACGCAGGCGACCAACAATGGCGAATCGTTCCAGAACCTCGCAGAGAACGTCGCGCGGGTCGGCCTGGATTTCGAGCACCTGCCGCTGGTGGTGCAATTCAACAAGCGCGATCTTCCGGACATCCTGTCCGAGGAGGAGATCGGGGAACGCTACGCCGGCGCGCCCTGGCCGCTGCAGCTCGCGTCTGCGATCGACGGGCGCGGTGTCCGCGAGACCTTCACCGAACTGCTGCACGGCGTCTGGCGGCGCTATGCCGATGAACTCGAACTGGAGAGCCGGCACGGACTCGACGAGCAGTCCTTCGTCACGGCAGCGGGAGGCGGACAGGCATGACAGAAGCGGCCGGTTTTGACCGTGACTTCTCGCTCGGCGAACTTCTCGGCACGCGCGACGCCGACGACCTGTGCCGCACGCTTTCGGGATTGCTTGGAACGCCCGTGGCGATCCTCGATGAGCGGGGAGAGCCGTTCGGGGCCATGGCGCCGCCTCCCGGCGGCGAACGCGTGCCGCTCGTTCTCGAACTGGAGCCCGTCGGGTTTCTCGCCGCGGCCTGCCCCGCAGCCGCGCTCGCGGATGCCGCGCGCATGGTGCGCTGGGGGTTGTTGTCGCGCGCCCGGCTGCGCATGGTTTCCGATCTGCATCTCGAGGCGGTGCGCGCCGATTACGCCAAGCTGCAGCAGCAGAACGAAGCACTGAAGGCGTCCGAGGCCAAGTATCGCGATCTTGCCGCCACGCTCGACGCCAAGGTCAAGGAGCAGATCAAGGTCATCGACGAACGCCAGCTCCAGCTCTACCAGGCCGAACGTCTCGCCTCGATCGGACAACTCGCTGCCGGGGTCGCGCACGAGATCAACAATCCACTCGGCTTCATCGGCAGCAACCTGTCTGCGGCCGAACGTTATCTGAAAGGTCTGGAGGATTTGCGTGCCGTCGTCCCGTCGACTGTCTGGGAAGCGCGTGATCTCGATTTCGTGTTCACGGATTTTGCCGAACTGCTGACCGATTCACGGGTCGGCATCGACCGCATTGCGAGAATCGTGAAGGATCTGAAGGGTTTTTCGAGCGTAGACCAGCCCGAAGAGCAGGTGGTGAACCTTAATGCGCAGCTCGAAACCCTGATGTCGGTGCTGGTGGGCCAGAAGCCCGACGCAGTAACCTTGAGCACGGATTTTTCGCCCTTGCCGCCGTTGTTATGCCTGCCCGGACACCTCAATCAGGCCTTCCTCAACATTCTCCAGAACGCCCTGCAGGCGGTGGCGGCGGGCGGCATCGTAACCGTGCATACCCGAACGGAGGAGGGGGTGATCTCGGTGGAGATCTCGGACTCGGGGCCGGGGATCCCACCGGAGATCCGGGCGCGCATTTTCGATCCCTTTTTCACGACCCGCGGTGTTGGCAGCGGTACGGGGCTTGGCCTGACCGTTGCTCGTGACATAATACTCGCGCATAGCGGAACGGTATCGGTGATCTGCCCGCCGCAGGGCGGAACCCGCGTTACCGTCAATCTCCCGGTGTGACCGCACATGACCAATTACGCCGCCTACTTCACCGGCAAGAGCGAGGCCCCCGCGAGTAGCGGGGCGGCACCTGCGGCGCGTTACCGCCTGTTGATCGTGGATGATGAACCCGCGATCCTGAAGGCGCTCGCGCGCACGTTCCGCGCCGAGGCGTATGAAATCGTCACGGCGAGCAACGGCAGCGAGGCGTTGGCACAGATGCGCGACGCACCCGTTCAGGTGGTCATCAGTGACTACATGATGCCGGGCATGAACGGTGCGGAACTGCTCAAACAGGTCAAGACGCTCTATCCCGATGCGATCCGCATCATGCTTACCGGCCATGCGGATACGGGCGCGGTCATGGGCGCCATCAACGAGGGGGCCGTCTACAAGTTCATCCTCAAGCCGTGGAATGACGATGACCTGCGTGTCACCGTCTCGCTTGCGCTCGAGCAGTTCGATCTCGTTCAGAAGAACCGTGCATTAACCCAGGAAAACGCCAAGAAATCGAAGGAGATCTCGGCCCTCTCGCGCCTGGCGGTGTCAAACCGCAGCCAGCTGGGGATGATGCTGCACAAAAAGAACCTGCTCACCAGTGCGCAGGTGCAGGAACTCACGCGCCAGCAGGGGCTGCAGAAGGAACCGCTGATCAAGCTTCTCCTGGATCGCGGATGGGTGAGCGAGAAGAGCCTGCGCAAGATCCTCCGCGAGGATCTGCTCGTCGAGGAGGTTTCGCTCGGCGAATTCCGCGTCGATGCGGCGGTCGCCGAGTTGATCCCGCGAGGGTTCTGCGAAAAGCAGCTGGTGGTGCCGCTCAAGCTCGAAGGACGGAGGCTGCTGCTGGCGGTGGCAGACCCGATGGATTCCGGCCTCATCGACGACGTCCGGTTTACGGCCGGGCTCGACCTCAAGGTCGTGATGGCCGACACTGCTGCGATCCGCGCAAAGATTGCCGAGTTGTACGGGGATCGCGGCGAAGGCGTGGATATCCGCGATCTGGCGACGATGGTGGGCAGCGTCGATCCCTACGAGGGAATCGAGGTCGTGATCGACGACGTCGAGGACGTTCCGTTGGACGAGCTGCTGGCGTCAACCAACGATCCGCCTGCGATTCGCCTGGTCAATGCGATCATTCTCGAAGCCATGCGGCTCGGCGCCTCGGATATCCACATCCAGCCGCGAACCAAGAACGTCGTCGTGCGCTTGCGGATCGACGGTGTCCTGCAGGACAAGATCCAGATCCCGCATGCGTTGCACGGTCCCCTGGTGTCACGCCTCAAGATCATGGCGGAGCTCGACATCTCGGAGCGTCGCCGCCCGCAGGACGGGCGGCTGACGGTGAAATCGCCCCTGCGCATCGTCGATCTGCGGATCTCCACTTTGCCGACCATCAACGGCGAAAAGGTGGTCATGCGGATTCTCGATCGCAACTCGGCGGTGCTGAGTCTTGCCGGATTGGGATTTGGCGAAAGCGGGCTGGCCAAGGTGCGCGTCATGGTCGATAAACCCCAGGGCCTGCTCCTGGCAACCGGACCGACCGGCAGTGGCAAGACCACGACGCTGTATTCGCTTCTGCAGGCCAATGCATCGCCTGCCAAGAACTACATCACGATCGAGGATCCGGTCGAGTACTACCTCGACAATGCCGGGCAAGTCCTCGTGAAGGAAAAGATCGGGCTCACCTTCCCCGTGGTCTTGCGCTCGATCCTGCGCCAGGACCCCGATGTTCTCCTGATCGGCGAGATCCGCGACCTCGAGACCGCCGAAGTCGCCTTCCATGCGGCGCTGACCGGCCATCAGGTGCTATCGACCCTCCACACCAATTCGGCGATGGCCACGATTGCACGGCTGCTCGACGTCGGACTCAAGCCGTTCATCATCGCGAGCGCACTCGAAGGGGTCATCGCCCAGCGCCTGGTGCGGCGGATCTGCCGTCACTGCCGCCGTGATCTCGCGCCCGACACGGCGACGCTGGCCCGGCTCGGTCCGCGTTTCCGCGACACTCCGCCGCCGACTTATATCGGTGCCGGGTGTGCCGAGTGCGACGGAACCGGCTATCGAGGCCGGTTGGGGCTTTATGAAATTCTGCTGCCTGACGAAGTGATGCGCGACCTGATCGCCCGCGGCGCCAGTACGAAAGAGCTCGCCGCGCATGCCCGTGCAGGTGGGCACGAGTCGCTCTGGGACGATGCCTGGAGCAAGGTGGCCCGCGGCGACACCACGATCGCGGAAGTGCTGCGGGTGCTCGGCCCGGAACCCGAATAGCGAATAGGAGACGTCGCAAAATGAATGTTGGGAGCGCGCAGACCTTGCAGTCATCGAGCGGTAACGCCCTCGACGAGCGGCAGTTGCTCGAGCGGCTCAGGCAGACGGAGGGGCAGCTTCTCCAGTCCGAGAAGCTGGCGGCGGTGGGGCAGCTTGCGGCCGGAATCGCTCACGAGATCAACAATCCGGTCGGTTTCGTGAGTTCGAACCTGGGCTCCCTGCAAAACTACATCGAACGGCTGTTCGCGATCCTCGATGCGTACGAGAGGCTGGAGCGGGAACTGCCCGCGGAACATCCCGCCCGGCTCGAGGTGGCCGCGCTTTGCCGGGATGCCGAACTGGGATATCTCCGGCAGGACATTCCCGATCTTCTGAGCGAATCGATCGAGGGGCTTGCGCGCGTCAAGGGGATCATCAATGACCTCAAGGACTTTTCGCGTATCGATGACGGGCAGCGCGAAGTGACGGACCTGCATCGCTGTCTGGAGAGCACCCTCAACGTCATACGCAACGAGATCAAGTACAAGGCGGAAATCGTCCGTGAGTTCGGTGAGCTTCCGCTCGTCAGCTGCGTTCCGGCCCAGATCAGCCAGGTGTTCATGAACCTGCTCGTCAATGCCGCCCAGGCCATCGACGCGGCCGGAATCATTACCTTGCGAACCGGTGCGAAGGCGGACCATGTGTGGGTCGAAATTTGCGACACCGGCAAGGGGATTCCCCCCGAGATCCAGGCCCGCGTCTTCGAACCCTTCTTTACCACCAAGCCGATCGGCAAGGGAACGGGGCTCGGACTATCCATTTCGCATGATATCGTCCAGCGCCACGGCGGCAATCTGATTCTGACCAGCACCGTCGGAGAAGGAACGACGTTCCGCATGACTCTCCCCACCGGAGACGCGTCCGAGCAAGGCGGGCATTTGACGCAATGACGCCTGAGTGGACGCCGGAAAGTCCCGAAAAAAACCGCCCAAAGACGCCGCTACAGCGCGATCCGGTTCTTGAAGGGGCGTTGACCGACCGCTTGGCGCACATGCTCGCGGCCAGTCCGGCAGTCGTATATACGCTGCGCGCGGAAGGCGAGAGATTCGTGCCGACCTGGGTCAGCGAAAATATCGTTCGGCTGATGGGGTATCCGCTGGAGGAATGCCTCCAGCCGGATTGGTGGCCATCACATGTCCATCCGGACGATCTTGGTCGGGTGCTCGCACTTGTGCCCCGCCTGCTCTCCGAAGGCAGCCTTGTCACCGAGTACCGGTTTCGTGACCGGAGCGGCGCGATTCGCTGGATACGCGATCAGCAGCGCGTGCTCGCCCCTGCCGGCGAGGACTCGCCGTTGCAGATCATAGGCTCCTGGAACGACATCACCGCCGAGCACGACGCACAGGAGCGCCTGCGTCTTTACGGTGTCGCCCTCGAGAACAGTTGCGAGGCGGTGCTGATTTCCGATCCCGGCCCTCGAATCCTCGCCGTCAACCCCGCCTTTACCCGCATGAGCGGATACACCGAGGCGGAGGTTCTCGGACGGAATCCCAACGTCCTGCGTTCCGGACGCCACGATCAGGCCTTCTTTCGGGCGATGTGGGATTCGGTCGCCAGGACCGGTTGCTGGGAGGGGGAAATATGGAACCGGCGCAAGGATGGGGAGGTGTTTCCGCAGTGGTTGTCCATCAGCACCGTGCGTGACGCGGCCGGCCGGCCGGCACACTATGTCGCGGTGGCCAGCGACCTGTCCGAACTCAAGCGCAGCGAGGAAAAGTTGCGTTGGCTGGCCCACTTCGATGTGCTCACCGAGTTGCCCAACCGGGTCTTGCTCGAGTTGCGCCTCGAGCACGCGCTCGAACGGGCGAAGCGTCATGGGTTCTGCCTGGCGGTTCTTGTCCTCGATCTCGACCGGTTCAAGAACGTGAATGACAGCCTGGGCCATGCCGCCGGCGACCAGTTGCTGCAGGAAGTAGCGCGGCGCCTGCGCAAACGTTTACGCAGTGAGGATACCCTCGCGCGCCTGGCCGGCGATCAGTTTGCCATTGCGATGGAGGGGCTGGCTGATTTCCGTGACGCCGAGCGGATGGCGCGTGAGATGCAGTCGCTTCTGGAGCCTCCATTCACCCTCGTCGACGGGGCCGAAATTTACGTTACCGCGTGTATCGGTATCAGCGTATGCCCCGAGGACGGCGCCGCGGCGGCGGCGTTGCTGGATAAGGCGAACACGGCGGTACATCAGGCGAAGGCGCTCGGGGGAAACCATTTCAGCTATTACACCAGTGAGCTGAATACCCAGGCATTGAACGCGCTGGAACTCGAGGGTGCGCTGCGGCGCGCCCTCGAGCGCGGCGAATTCGTGCTGCATTATCAGCCCAAGGTCGACATCTTCAGCGGCCGCGTGTGCGGCGCGGAAGCGCTCGTGCGGTGGCAGCGCCCCGACCACGGTCTGGTGCCCCCGTTGCAGTTCATTCCCCAGGCCGAGCGCAGCGGTCTGATCGTGCCGCTGGGGGCGTGGGTAATCGACGAGGCGTGTCGCCAGATGCGCGCGTGGGCGGATGCCGGACTCGGCGAGGTCGGCGTCGCGGTCAACGTTTCGCCGCGGCAGTTCCGCGGCGACGACCTCGAAGCGATTGTCGCGAGTGCGCTGTCTCGCCACGGCGTCCGGCCCGACCTGCTGATGCTCGAACTGACCGAGGGCATGCTGATGGAGCGTCCCGAGGAGACGGTGAAGCGCTTGACGAAATTGAAACGATTGGGCGTCAGACTGTCGCTCGATGATTTCGGCACGGGGTATTCGAGTCTCGGTTACCTGAGCCGCTTTCCCATCGATCAACTGAAAATCGACCGTTCCTTCGTCACCAACATCGTCTCCGATCCGAGTTCGGCCATCATTGCCACGTCGGTGATCGGGCTCGCGCACCGCATGGGTATCGATGTCGTTGCCGAAGGAGTAGAAACGGAGCCGCAACTGAGCTATTTGCGGAGAAACCGGTGCGACAAGATGCAGGGCTATCTTTTCAGCAAACCGCTGCCGGCCGACGATTTTTGCGAACTCGTTCATCAGGAGATTTGTCTGCCCGCCATGACTCCGGTAACCGATACGCGAACCCTTCTGCTCGTCGACGACGAGCCCAACATCCTTTCCTCGATCCGGCGATTGCTGCGGGGCGAGGGCTATCGCGTGCTGACGGCGGGTAGCGCACGGGAGGCCCTGGAGATCCTCGCCGGGGAGCCCGTGCAGGTCATTCTGTCCGATCAGCGAATGCCCGAAATGAACGGGACCGAGTTTCTCGGCCGCGTCAAGGTGCTCCACCCGAGTACGGTGCGCATCGTGTTGTCCGGTTACACGGAGTTGGAATCGATCATGCAGGCGGTCAACACCGGCGCCTTGTACAAGTTCCTGACGAAGCCCTGGGACGACAATGCGTTGCGCGAGCACGTTCGCGATGCGTTCAGCTACTACGAGGCGGTATTGGCGCCGCGCGCTGCCGGCGTCACGAACGGCCTCGCGCCGGGCCGCTAGACGCGCCTCCGCAGTGCGCGGCAACCGGATGCGTGTCAGGTTGAACGCGGGACGGAACGTTCGCCTGACGCTGGGTGCGTGTCATCGACCGGGAGCCACAATCGGACGGACGTGCCCTGTCCCTGGGTGCTATCCACCTCGAAGCGCCCGCCGTGCTTCTGCGCAATGTTGTATGCCACCGACAGTCCGAGCCCGGTTCCCTGTCCGACGGGCCGCGTCGTGTAGAAGGGGTCGAACATGTGATCGCTGACGTCGGACGGCATGCCGCAGCCGGTATCGGCAATCTCGACACATACCTCGTCGAGCCCGCGCGACGTGCGCAAGGTGATCGTTCCACGATGGTCGATGGCATGGACGGCGTTGAGCAGCAGGTTCAGGAAGATCTGGTTGAGTTGGACGGCATTGCCGCGTACTGGTGGTAGGGCCGCGTAATCGCGCACCACCTCAGCCTTCTCGTCAATCGCCGCGGCCACCATCTTGAGGGTGGCGTCGAGGCAATGGTTGATGTCCACGTTCCCCCATTCGGCGGGTGAGCTGTCGATTCGGGAGAAGTCCTTCAGATCGGTCACGATGCGGCCGACGCGTTGCAGACCCTGGCGGCTTTCGCCTATCAGGTCGCGAAGATCGTTGCGGAGGAAGTCGAGATCGGCCGCTTCGCGCATCCGCTTGACCGTCGCATGCGCCGATGCGTCCGCTGTCGCCGCGATCACCCCCTCGTAGCCGTCGATCAGGTTCAGGAGATTGTTTACGTAGGTTTCGAGTGTCGCAAAATTCGAGTTGACGAAAGCCAGGGGGTTATTCATCTCGTGCGCAACCCCGGCGGCCAGTTGCCCCAGGCCGGCGAGTTTCTCGGCCTGGATCAGCTGGACCTGCGTCTCGGCGAGGCGCGCGTTCGTGTCCTGCAGCTCGGTTACGGTTTCGTTCAGCAGCTGCTCGTGCTGCCGGCGTTTGGTGATATCGTGGAAAATGACCACGCCGCCCGGCGCGCGACTGCTGTCCATGTGAAGCGGGGCACTCGCGTACTCGACCGGGAAGCTGCTGCCGTCCTTGCGGAAGAAGACCTCGTCGTCCCGATGTTCAATGTGCGCGTGTTGACGCGAGCGTGCGATCGGACAGTCTGCAAACGCGTAAGGGCGCCCGTCCGCATGATGGTGGTGCACCAGCGCGTGGGCAGCCTGGCCGATCACCTCGGTCTCCTGATAGCCGAGCATCGTCAACGCAGCAGGGTTCACGAACATGATCCGGCCTTCCCCGTCGACGCCGTAGATCCCGTCCGCGACCGAATTCAATACGGTCTGCAACTGACGCATCAAGGCCGTGAGCGCGAGGCGGTCGTCGGCCATCTGCGTGATCGTCCGATTGATCGCCGACGCGATCCGGGCCATTTCCGACTCCCCCTCGAGGTAAGGGATCCCAACGGATTGCTCCCCACGCGCGATCGCGTCCAGGGCCTCCTCGATGCCGCCGATGCGCTGCATGATGTGACGACCGAGGTGCACGGAAAAGAGGACGAGGCAGAACAGTCCGGCACCCAGCACGGCCGAGACGGCAAGCCGGGTGTGCCGAATCGAGCTTTTCAGATTCTGCGTTGCCGTAAGGCCATGTTGTTCCTGCAGCGTGGTCAGGATCTGCAGATTTTCGACGAGGGCTTGCTGGAGCTGGTACCAGCCCGTCTCGCTCAGGTACGACAACTGCGCCCGGTCGCGCTGCTCGTATGCCTGCTCGGTTCCGTCGAGAAAGGTTTGAAGGATCGGCAAGGAGGTCGCGATGTCTTCAATCAGGGCATCTTCGGCAGGATCGTCGACCTCGCTGCGGTGATCCCGACGAAAGGTTTGCCACGCCGTCAGCAAGAGCGGCCGCTCCTTCCGCAGCATCTCCAGAGCACCGCGCGGGGTCGACTGGCCCAGGAGGACGGATTGCATCCTGGTATGAATCGATTGGAGCCGTGCCCCGAGTGCATGCAATTCCATTGCGGGGAGCATTTCGCCCCGGATCACGCGAAGAAAGGCGCGGTCCGTCACCTGCTGGGCCCACACGGACGCCAAGGCGAGGCCAAGCATCACCGCGCCTGCGAAGATGGCCTGAAGGCCGAGGCGTCTGCGAATGCTCAAGTGTCGGATCATGGTGCGTGCAAACGGGCCAAGGTCAGGAATGGTAAGGCATTCCCCCCGCATTGACTACGACCAATTGTGTATTCTCGATGTCATTCAGGCACACGCCTGTCGTCGCCTGGAAGTCTCTGCCGTGTGATATTGGCTTCGGCGCACCCTCATGAAATCCGGGGTTCGCTCGTGGAGTCCCGGCCTACGAGTCGCCAAGTTCGGTCAGCACGAAGAGCCGCGCCAGCGCGGCGATCGATCTGATTTCGAGCTTGCGCAACAGGTTGGCCCGATGGGCATCGACCGTCCGCGGACTTATCCCGAGGAGATCGGCCATCTCGGGAGACGACAGCCCTTCGGTCAGATGTCGTGCGACCTCGATTTCCCTTTCGGTCAGGAGTTTCAGTTTGGCGCGTGCCGACGCGCTCTGGTTGCGCCGGGTTCGCCTGGCTCGGGCATCGGTAATCGCCGCTCGTACGCGCGTGATCAACAGTTCGCTGCTGAGAGGTTTCTCTACGACGGCGTAGGCACCCGCTTGCATCGCCTGGACGGTGACGGGAACGTCCGCATTGCCCGTGTAGATGATCACCGGAACGTCGATGCCACGCTCCTTGAGGCGGTCGAGGAGTTCGAGCCCCCCGAGTCTCGGCATCCGCAGGTCAAGGATGATGCAAGCCTCATCCTTCGGGATGTAGCTGGCGAGAAATGCTTCGGCAGCGGCAAAGCTTTCGGTGCGAAAGCCGGCGGAGTGGAAGACTCGTTCGAGTGCTTTTCGAAAAAAATCGTCGTCATCAACGATCGCTACCGACTGGTCGGCACTCATCAACGTTTCCCCGTGTTTTCGTGTGCGCATCTGCCGGCGAAGCGGCGCCTCGCGCTGGCAAGTGAAGGCAATAGGGCCTTACTCTACCGCCTCTGGTGTGCGCCCTCCAAGGCTGACAAGCGTCGTGGCCCTGCTCCGGGACGAGAGAAGGGAAGGGGAGCGATCGCCGGCTGATGCCGGCCCGTCCCGGGCGACTGCTCGCTCGGGACGGGCCGGTGTTGTGTGGGGAGCCGTCTTCGCGGGCGGAATGCCTTACGCCACGGCGATCTCGATCTTGCGCGGCTGGGCGTGTTCGGCCTTCGGGATGCGCAGTTTGAGTGCGCCCTGGTTGAATTCGGCCGAGACCTTGTGCGCGTCGAGTTCCTTCGACAGCGTGAACACGCGGCGATAGCGCGGCAGGCTGACTTCGGCATGTACCGATTCCATGCCCTCGGGCGCAACGAGGCTCACTTCGCCTTCGATGGTCAGCGTGTCGCCTTCGACCAGCAGGCTCAGCCGGTCCTTCGGCACACCCGGCAGGTCGGCGTACAGCGTGATCCCGCCGGCATCCTCGATGACATCCACCGGCGGCATCAGCGCCATGTCGCTGGCCGGGGTTTCGGGCTTGCGGGTGACGTTGGTGTTGTCGCTCATGTCCGGTTCCTCCTCATTCGATGCTGATGCGGCGCGGCTGGGCGGCCTGCCGGCGCTGGATGCTGACGTGCAGCACGCCGTCGCGGTACTTCGCCGACACGGCGTTCGGGTCGGCGTCGTCGGGCAGCGTCACGACGCGGCGGAAGCGGCCGCTGAAGCGCTCGTCGATATGGACAGTCGCGTTCGCGTCCTTCGGGGGGAGAAGGCTCGCCCGTTCGCCGGCGATCGTCAGCACGCCCTTTTCGAGCTGCACGTCGATCGTCGCCGGGTCGATGCCGGGCGCGAAGGCGTAGATCTCGACCGAATGCGGCGTGTTGCCGACATTCATCGCCGGAAAGCCGCCGCGTGCGAGGCCGCGGATGCTGGGGGAGAACTCGTAGGCCTGCTGCATCTCGCGCTGCAGGCGATCCAGTTCGGACACCAGGTCGCGGGGAAACAGTGATCGGTAGAACATGATGATCCTCCATCGGACAGGGACGGGTGTCCGCCTGCAACACCCATGATTCCGGATATAGAGGCGGTTGTCCGGAGTTCAAGTCCACGTCCTGCGACGCGCCGGCGAGCGCGGGGCGGCTCGGCGCGACGGCGCCGAGCAGGGTCACACCGGCCGCGAGCGTGGCGCGCGTGAGGAAGTTGCGACGGGCCCCGGAGTGATCGGGGGTCGGGGTGTGCGGGCAGTTGCAGTGGTCGTGAGTGTCCATTGTTCGAAGTGTTATTGATGGATATCGGTATGAAGGCGGCCGGAATGGTATGCCGGCGGAATTGAATGATAAATGCATTAACGATATTTAATGCAATTTGGATTAATTGGCCAGAACCAGCGCGGACGTGGGTGCCGTGCTTTCGTGTGAGTGACAAACGGTTTGATGGGCGTCGGCTCGTTGCCGACCGGCGATTGCCTGCGGGGGCGCAGGTCATGTCCTCGATCTGCTGCGCCGGCGCTTGTGGGCCGGGGGCAGCAGGACGTGCCGCTCCAGCATGCCGTCGAACTCCGCGGCGGGAAGCGGTTTGCCGATCAGGTAGCCCTGCAGGAGGTCGCAGCCCAGCCCGCGCAGGAAGTCGACCTGCTCCCAGGTTTCCACCCCTTCCGCGGTGACCTGCAGGCCCAGGCTGTGCGCCATGTTGATGATCGCCTCGACCAGGTGCGCGTCGTTGCGGTCGTCCGGGCAGCCGGCGACGAAGCTGCGGTCGATCTTGACGATGTCGACGGGGAAGCGCTTGAGGTAGGACAGCGAGGAAAAGCCGGTACCGAAGTCGTCGAGCGCGTAGCCGATGCCCAGCGCCTTGATCTCACGCATGCGCGATTCCATCGATTCGCTGCCGCCCATCAGCACCGACTCGGTGATCTCGACCATCAGCCCGCCGCGGTCGATGCCGAATTCGGCGAGGACTTCGCCGACGAGATCGGGCAGGCCGGCTTCGCGGAATTGCACGCCGGACATGTTCACCGCGAGGCGCGGCGAGGCACGGCCGCCATCGCGCCATTGCCGCGACTGCCGTGCCGCTTCGCGCAGCGCCCATTCGCCGATGCCGATGATGAGCCCGCTGTCCTCGGCGACCGGGATGAACTCCAGCGGCGAAACCGGGCCGCGTTCGGGATGGATCCAGCGGATCAGCGCCTCGGCGCCGACCAGTTCGCCGCTGTCGGCATCGACGATGGGCTGGTAGTGCAGCGAGAAGGCCTGCCGTTCGAGCGCGATGCGCAGGTCCGCTTCGAGCTGCAAGCGGGCGAGGGCGTCGCTTTGCATGTCGCGAGCATAGAACTGGAAGCGGTTCTTGCCCGCCTGCTTGGATTTGTACATCGCAATGTCGGCGTTGCGGAACAGCGCCTGCACGTTTTCGCCGTCGTCCGGATACACGGTGATACCCACGCTGCCCGACATGCGATGCTGGATCCCGCCGAGAAAGAATGGATCGCGCAGCACCGCGACGATCTTTTCGGCGATGGCGTTGAGGTCGTCCGGCTCGGCGAGGTCCTGCACGATGATCGTGAACTCGTCGCCGCCGAAGCGTGCCACGGTGTCCTGCTCGCGCACGCAGAAGGTCAGGCGGCGCGCCACCTCGACCAGCAGCTCGTCGCCGATGTCGTGGCCCAGTGTGTCGTTGATCCACTTGAAGCCGTCGAGATCGAGGAACAGCAGGCCCACGCGCGCGCGGTTGCGGCGGGCGTGGGTCAGGGCCTGGTCGAGGCGGTCCTGCAGCAGGCTGCGGTTGGCGAGGTTCGTGAGCGGGTCGAAGTTCGCCTGCCGCCAGATCGCCTCTTCCTGCTGCTTGCGCTGGGTGATGTCGTTGAACAGCGAGATGTAGCCGGTGAGGTGGCCGTGCTGGTCATGGACGGCCGAGATCGTCTGCCACTGCGGGTAGATTTCGCCGTTCTTGCGCCGGTTCCAGATCTCGGATTCCCACTGCCCGTGGCGGGCAAGCGAATCCCACATGTTGTCGTAGAAGGCCACGTCGTGGCGCCCGGAACCGAGCATCGACGGCTTGTGCCCCAGCACCTCTTCGGCGGTGTAGCCGGTGATCGCGGTGAAGGCCGGGTTGACGGCGGTGATCACGGAGTGCGCGTCCGTCGTCATGATGCCCTGGCTGGAGGCGTTGAACACGACCATCGCCTGGTTCATCCGCGCCTCGATGCGCTTGCGCTCGGTGACGTCGTTCATCAGGCCGACGAATTGTTGCGGCTCCCCGCGGGGCGACAGGATCGGCGCGATGCGCAAGTCGCTCCAGTACAGCTCCCCGCCCTTGCGGCGGTTGAGCAGTTCGCCCTGCCAGCTTTCGCCGCTCAGGATCACTTTCCACAGTTCGGCATAGACCTCGCGCGGCATGCGGCCGGAGCGGAACAGCGCCGGCGTCCTGCCCAGCGCCTCGGCGGGGGGATAGCCGGTGATGCGTGAAAAGGCGGGGTTCGTGTATTCGATCACCGACGAGCGGTCGGTGATGACGATGCCCGAGGTGCTCGCATCGACCGCCACCTTGAAGAGGCGCAGCCGGTGCGCCGCGCGGCGGCGCTGTTCCAGCAGCACGATGGACAGCACGATCAGCAGCAGCGCGATGAGCTCGACGTGCATGTGCAGCAGCGTCGCCCAGCCGAGGGCGGTGCGATCGACGACGTGATAGACCGTCCACGGCGCGTTCTTCAGATGCAATCCCTTGAGCAGCCAGCCGTCGTGCTCGTCGTAACCCGGCGTCATTGTCCCGGATCCAGGCAGGCGGCCGACGAGTTCGAGCGGCAGGCTGCCGTCGACCAGGCGCACTTCTGTATCGCCCGGCGCCACGACGCCCGGATCGGCGAGAAGCTGGCCCCGGTCGTTGGCGACGAATACGCGGCCGATCTCCAGTCCGGGGCCCGTGAGGTAGCCGTTCAGGGTCGCGAGCGTGATGTCGAGGGCGACGACGGCGCGGAAGCGTCCCGCCGCGTCGAAGACGGGCGCCGTCAGCGAGCTCATCATGCCCTTGCCGGCTTCATCGACGTAGGCCTCGCTCCAGCGCAGCTTGTGTTCGGGGTTGTTCTCCGGTGCAGCGTCCGCGACGATCGGGTGGTTGAGCATCTCGTCGCGCCACGACAGGTATTTCCATTGTGCATCGAGCGGATAGACGCTGATGAAGCCCGAGCGTGACATGTAATACACCCACGCCGCCTGCGGGACATTTTCGCGGACGCGCTGGAACACCGGTATCAGGTGCAGCGCGACCTCGATTTCGCGGTCCATCTCGCGGGGAAACGCGGCGGGGTCGCCGCGGCCGAAGACGTAGGCGCCCAGCTCGGGCGGCACCTCGTCGGGCAGCCGCGCCGTCGCAAACAGGCCCGGTCCGGGGAACACGGCGAAACCCTTGCGCAGCGGATTGGGTGCGTGGACCAACTCGTCGCGCAGCGCGCGTTCGGCTTCGACGCGGAGGATGGCCACGTGGTCGGTGGCGGATTTCGCAGTGGCGTCGAGGGAGTTGCTCATCGCGTGCAGGCTCTCGCCCGAGAGGCGCAGCGCCGCGGCGACGCGGAACGACCACAACTCGTAGAAGCCGAAGCCCGCGAGGCCGATCACCGCGGCGTACGCGATCAGGACGACCCGGTTGAGCTGCGGAGCTTTCACACACCACCTGCTTCGTTGGGAACGAGCGAACACTGCAATCTAGCGCATTGGCGACCGAAATGGCGCTGAACTAGTGCGCGGGTGCCAATTTCCCGGGAATGCGCTGTGCAGGTGCGCGGTGGATGATCCTCAGCGGCGCAGGCCGGCGTTGTCAAGCACGCGTTCGACGATGCGGCGCAGCAGGGCGCGCGCGAACTCTCCGCCCGGCGTCTGCAGCGCCGGCGGGCGCGACACCAGGAATACCGTGCGCGGGCGGCCCGGCAGGGTATACAGCGCAATCGTCATCGGACACAGCGCGATGTGGCGGACGTCCTCGGCGACCATGCGCCCGGACACCTGCGCGCTGCAGAAGGAGAAGATCTCCGCCTGATCGTAGAAATCCGCGCGGTGGCCGAGGTCGCGCGCGGTGCGGGCCAGCATTTCGCCGAACTGGCTCACCGCGGGGGGCGCGAGGCCCTCTTCGACGAAGGCGTCGAGCAGCGCCGTGCGGGCGTCGGCATAGGCGAGCGGTTGCAGTTCGCGCTCGATGAGTTCGCCGTCGGCCGCGCGTGCCACGCCAAGGCATGACAGCAGGGTCGCGAGCCAAAAAACGAGCCCCGCCCGTACGAGCCGGGCAGGGCGAAGACGGTCACCGCGAAGGAGGAGGAGCACGGGCCGATGTCAGAATCGATAGCTGGCCCTCACGCCCGCGAACAGGCTGCGGGTCGGGCCGGGTTCATAGAAACGGTCGTTGCCGTCGCCGACGATCACGGAGGCAATGTGTTCCTTGTCGAACAGGTTGTCCACGCGCAGCATCTCGCGGAGGGTCCAGCCGCCGGAACGCTGCTCGGCGGTCAGGCGCAGGTTCGCCAGCGTGTAGCGGGGCGCGGCGCGCTTCGCGTTGGTGTCTTCCACGAACACCTTGCTCCGGTGCACCGCCTCCACCGCGGCCGAGAGGCCTTCCTGCGGTTTCCATTCGAGTTCCGCATAGGCCGAGAGCGCGGGGATGCCGGGGATGCGCTTGCCGTCGTCGATGGTCTTCGCGTTCGCCCCGGTGCCGGTGACAAAAGCCTCGTCGTACACGGCGCGCAGCTGCGTCACCGCCAGCTTGCCCCGCCAGTTGCGGGAAAACTCGCTCTCGGCGGCGAGCTCGATGCCCTGGCGCAGCGTCGATCCGGCGTTCTTGAACACCGTGCGCCCGCCGACCGCGTTGTCGACGACCAACTCGTCCTCCGTGCGGATCTCGAACACCGCGAGGTTCACACGGGTGTTCTCGCCGACGAAAGCCTTGGCGCCGAGTTCATATTGCTTGCTGGTCGCGGGTTTCAGGCCGAAGTTGAAGCCCTTGGTCGCCCCGGTGCCCGAGTACGACAGTTCCGCCAGCGTCGGGGTCTCGAAGCCGCGCGCGGCGCTGGCGTAAAGGTTCATGATCGGGCTCAGCTGGTAGACGATGCCCACCGCGGGGGTCGTCTTGCGGAAGCTGAGGTCGCCGCTGTCGTCCGGGTTGCCCGCCGCGATGAACTTGTCGTTCACCTCGAACTTCACGTCGCTGTGGCGCAAGCCGGCCTGCAGCGTCCATTTGTCGAGTTTCCAGCTCGCCTGCAAGTAGGGATCGACGCTGGTGACGGTGTCGGTCTCGTCCCGGCGCAGCCGCCCCTTCACCCCCAGCGCGGTCGGGGCGTTGGCGCGGCCGACGAAGTTCTCGAAACCCTTGCGCGCGTCTTCCGAGCGGTCGTAGTCGACGCCGCCGGTCAGCGTCAGCTCGCCGGGGCCGGCGGCGAGCGTGTGGATCCAGCGTGCGCCCAGTCCGTGGAAGCTGCGGTCGAAGTCGATGACTCCGCCGGAGTGCCGCGGGTTGAGCTGCGGGCCGGTCGGAATCGCCTGGAACTGCGTCACGCTGCGTTCGCCCGCGTACGCCGAGAGCTGCAGCCTGCCGGGGCCGAAGCGCCGTTCGTAGGTCGCACCCGCCTGGCTGTGATCGATGCTCTTGCGGGTGTCAAAAGTCTCGGCCACGCTCTCGACGGCGCGCGGATTGCGCTTGAAGGTCTCCCAGGTGAGGCCCAGCGGGTCCTGGGTGTCGTCCTGGCGCAGCGCGTTGGCGACCAGCGTGAGCTTGCTGTCCTGGTCTGGGTGGAAGACGAGCTTGCCGAACAGCTGGTCGCGCGTCGCGGTGCTGTGGGCGCGGTAGCCGTCGGTGTCGAAGCGCGACGCGTCGATGAGGTAGCCGACGCCGTTCTTCTCGCCTTCGGCGCCGATGTCGACCTTGCTCGTGCCCCACGAGCCGCCGAGCACGCCGCCATATACGCTCGGCGCCCCCTTCGGGTCGCGCGAGAAGAGCTGGATCACCCCCCCGGCATCGTTGCCATACACGGTGGAGAAGGGGCCGCGCATCACCTCGATGCGATCGGCGGTGTCGAGGTTGAAGGTCGCCGCCTGGCCCTGTCCGTCGGGCGTGCTGGCGGGGATGCCGTCCGCGATGAGCTTCACGCCGCGCACGCCGAAGGCGGCCCGGCTGCCGAAGCCGCGTACGGAAATCTGCAGGTCCTGCGCGTAGTTCTGGCGGTTCTGCACGACCAGCCCCGGCACCCCGGCGAGCGCCTCCGAGGCGTTCACGCCGAGGTTGCCCGCTTGCACCGGCCGCATGTCGACCGAATCCACCGAGAAGGGCAGGTCGAAGCTCGGCGTCTCGACGCGGCTGCCCGTCACGACGATCGGGTTGAGTGTCGGCACCGGATCGGCGGCGAAGGCGGGGACGGCGCCAAGGCCCGCGATCAGCGCGGCATGCAGCGGCCGGAGCCGGGGGGGCGGGAGAGGCGGGAGCGAACTGCAGGGCGATGCGAACATGTTTCCGGGTCCTGTCGATGGGCGTGCGCCGCGTCTGGCGTTTGTACCCACTTTACGGTCGCGCGCACAGTCCCGCGTCCATGACTCCACGGAATGGCACTACAGAAAATCATGAGATCGGCCGGAGAGGGCCGACTGGCGGGCGTCTCAGCCGTACCAGATGACGAAGTACTTTTGCGGCCAGCGCAGCGAGCGCCACCATCGCTCGCCGGCCTCATACAGCGCAACGCCGTCGGACGACAGGGTGTAGAAGTGCGCGCGTGGCCCTTCCTTCGCGCAGGGCACGATGTAGCCGTTGCGTTCGAGAAAACCGAAGTAATGCACCGCCATCGGTGCGCCGTCGAGGTGCGTGAGGCAGGACAGATCCCACAGGTGTATGAAGGGATGCCCGGCGTGCATGGAGCGCAGCATCTGCAGCACGTGCCAGCGATGCGGCAGGGGTTCGCGGCGGGGGGCGACGTCGGCGCGCGCAAGCATCACGGTCTCCTGGAGCTGCGCAGTCAGGGCAGCCCGGCAAGGTATCCATTCGTTCCATGCGCCAGCGTCGGCAGGGTAGCTTGCCGGCGCGGGCCATCCCGAATCCCGGGATGGCGCACCCGCGGCGAGGAACGGATCAGATGCCCTTCCAGGCGTAACGCACGCCAACCCATGCGCTGCGTGGCGCGCCCGGGGCGATGAACTGTTCATGGCGCCATTCGCCGGGATCCGCCACAAACGCGTTGTCGGGGCCGACGAAGGGGTTCGCCGCCAGCGCCCCGGCACTCGCGTAGCGCTTGTCGAACAGGTTGTCGATGCGGCCGAAAAGGGTCCAGCCGCGCGCCAACTGGTAGTCCGCGCGAAGATTGACCACCCCGTATCCGGGAAGTTTCCCGCGCCCTTCGAACCTGCCCTGGGGCTCGTGGCGGTTGTTTTCGTTGCCGCGCACGTAGCGGTCGGAATATGCAACGAGGTCGGCCCCCACGCGCAACACGTCGGTGGCGTGCCAGCCGAGACCGAGCTTGAGGCTGTGCTTGGACAGTCCGGGCAGCCGGTCGCCGCGCGCAACGCGGATCTCGTCGTCGGGGCAGCCGCCCTGGCCTTCGGTGCTGTTGTTCTCGGCGAGCAGGCAGGCCGAGGACTGGAAGGTCGCGTCGAGGTAGCTGTAGTTGGCCTGCCAGTCGAAGGCGCCGATTTCCCCGCTCAGGCCCAGCTCGATGCCCTGGCGGCGGGTCTGTCCGAAGTTGGTGAAGAAACCGAGGCTGCCGGCGGTGCCGACGAAGAGGATGTCGTCGTGGTTGGTGCTGCGGAATGCGGTGGCGTTCCACTGGGTGTTGCCGGCGAGTTTGCCGCGCACGCCGAATTCGAGCGTGCGGGTGACGACCTGTCCGAGGAACGGGTCGGCGGCCATCGCATTCGGCAGGCTGCAGGCGTTGCCGGGATCGGCGCAGCCCAGCTCGATCGGCGTCGGCGCGCGGTTGCCCTGGGTGAAGCCGCCGTAAACGGTGAGGGCAGGCGTCACCTCCCAGGTGAGACCCAGCGCCGGATTGAGCTTGTGGTAAGTGAAGTCGCCGTTGAGTGCGTCGCCCATGCGATCGCTGTTGAGCACGCTCGTGCGGTTGTAACGCAGCGAGCCCGTGAGATGCACGGTCGGGGCCAGCGCGACGGTGTCGGTCGCATACACGCTGGTGGTGCGCGTGCGGCCGAGCAGGCTGTTCACCGGCTCTTCGTCGCCGGTGGCGGAAATGCCGCGATTTGCGGTCAGCTCGCCCGCTTGCTGGCTCTGGCGGAAGCCGGCGTGGCTGCGGTCGTGGGACACGCCGACCGAGAATTGGTGGGCGCCGGCGATGCGGCTCCACTGCAGCGCGATGCCCGCAGCGGTCTGGCCGGTGCGGGCGCGGTTGAGTGCGCCGGCTTCCGGTTCCGCTCCGACGGGAAAGCCGGCAGCGGCCCATTGCGCGAACTCGCTCGCGAACTTGTCGTTCAGGTCGCCGTTCAGCGTGCGGGTGAGGGTGCGCCGCGCGTAGACGGTGCCCGAGATCTGGTCCTGATCGTTGAGCCAGTGGCTGCCCGAGAGTGCCAGCAGGGTGCTGCGGTTCCGTGTCTCGTCGGGATGGGTGAAGGTCGCTGCGCGCCGTTGGCGTTCGATGCTCTCCGGTACGAGGGCGTTGCCGATCAGGTCGGTGTCGGCGTGGGCGAGCGTGAGCGCCAGATCGGTTTCGCCCCTCGTCCACGCGAGCTTGCCGAACAGCTGGCCCACTTCGGACGGGGAATGGTCGCGCCAGCCGTCTTCCTTCATGCCCTCGGCCGCGACGTACCAGGAAAGCTCCCCGCGCTTGCCGCCGTGCTCGACGGAGCCGCCGCGGCGGTTGAAGG
Organism: Azoarcus sp. DN11; assembly: GCF_003628555.1. NCBI lineage: Bacteria > Pseudomonadati > Pseudomonadota > Betaproteobacteria > Rhodocyclales > Zoogloeaceae > Azoarcus > Azoarcus sp. DN11. The sequence continues at coordinate 1,705,241 of NZ_CP021731.1, forward strand.
AGCCGCCGTATACCTCCAGCGCGCCGCCGGGGTGCGTGTCGCCGCGCTTCGTCTGCAGCGCCAGTGCGCCACCCAGGGTGTTGAGGCCGTACAGGGGGTTGGAGCCCGGCACGAGCGTCATCGTGGCAATCGCCGTCTGCGGGATCAGGTCCCAGTTCACGACGTCGCCAAAGGGTTCGTTGACGCGCACGCCGTCGAGGAAGACGGACAGGCCCTGCGGCGTACCGAGCAGCGGCGAGGCGGAAAAGCCGCGGTAATTGAGGTCGGCCTGGTAGGGATTGCCCTGGATCTCGTTCACGTTGACGCTCGGCAGCTTGCGCTGCAGCTTCTCGGTCAGCGCTGGCCCGCCCGCGTCGCGCAGTTGCTGGCTGTTCATCAGCTGGACGTTGGCGGGAACCTGGTCCTTCGGGAGGTTGATGCCCGGCAAGGGCGTGGTGCCGACGACCTCCACCGGCGCGAGTTCGACCGTTTCGGCTGCGCTGGCGGCGGTAACGGATCCCAGGAGGGCGGTCAGGATCGCGAGCGGTTTGCGGATCGGTGCCGGGGGGGCGTGCTGCATGAGCTTGCTCTTGTTGGCTGAAATGATTGGCCGGCCGGCGCGATGCTCCGTGAGCCCTGCCGGATGCAGGCGTCAGCGTACATATACCGCGTGGCGCTTTCCATAGGAAAAACTCTGATTGCCGACGTCCTCACGCGCTGCTGGAGTGAATGTCGGCGGGGCGCAAACGGATCGGCCGTGAGCCGGGGCGGAAATTTCCATGCATCGCGGCACTCGACAGGCGTCCCCGCGGTCTGAACTTGCGGAGGCCGGCGACGGCCGTTCTCGAGGAGGCGAGGCATATGCGCAGTCCGGCGGCATCACGGCTTCCTGCCTGCAGCATGACGCGGGCGCAGTTCCTGCGGCTCGCGGCAGGGGCTGTCGTATCGTTGGTCGCGGGCCGGTGGGGGCGTGCGCAGGCGCCGGCCGGATCTTCGGGAGGTGCGATGTTGACGCGACCGATTCCTTCGACGGGGGAGAGGCTGCCCGTGATCGGCCTGGGCACCTACGTGGGTTTCGATGTCGAGCGCGATTCGGAGCAGTATCGCAGGCTGCCTGAAGTGTTGAGGGTCATGTTCGAGGCGGGCGGGTCGGTGATCGACTCGTCGCCGATGTACGGGCGCGCCGAGGCAGTGACGGGCGAACTGCTCGCCGCCGAGGGCGTGCGCAGCAAGGCTTTCGTCGCGACCAAGGTGTGGATTCGCGGGCGCGCCGAGGGCATCCGGCAGATGCAGGAGTCGATGCGGCTGCTGCAGGTGGAGCGTCTGGATCTGATGCAGGTGCACAACCTGGTCGACTGGCGCGTGCATCTGGCGACGTTGCGCGACTGGAAGGCGGCGGGCCGGGTCCGTTACATCGGCATCACGCATTACACGAACGGCGCCTACGCCGAACTCGAAGCGGTGATGCGCGAGGCGCAGTTCGACTTCGTGCAGGTGAATTATTCGGTCGCCGAGCCCGAAGCGGAACGGCGCATCCTGCCGCTGGCGGTCGATCGCGGCATGGCGGTGCTGATCAACCGGCCGTTCGGCGGCGGCCGCGTGCTGCGGCGGCTGAGTGACCGGCCGTTGCCGCCGTGGGCGGCAGAGATCGGGGCGACGAGCTGGGCGCAGGTGCTGCTGAAATTCGTGCTGAGTCATCCGGCGGTGAGCTGCGCGATCCCGGGCACGGGGCGGCCCGAGCACGTGACGGATAACGTCCGCGCCGGCATGGGGATGATCCCCGACGTGGCGTTCTGGAAGCGCCGTCTGGATTCGATCAGTGCCTGAGCGTCCAGCCAGGCCGCGTTGGGCCGCAGGGCCCGGACCATGAAGAGGAGGCAAGGGTGATCGCGCAATCCCGGCGCCAGTCCGGGCTCCATTTCCTGCTCCAGTCGCCCGTCAATCGCCGGCGCCGTGCGCTGCTGGCGGCCAGCGCGGCGACTGCGGTACTTGGCGCGCTGCCCGGATGGGCCGTCGCGTCATCCGACGGTTTCAGGATCGGCGTCATCGGCGCCGGACGGATCGGCGGCACGCTCGCGGAGCTGTGGGCGAAGGCCGGCCACGAACTCCTCATTTCCTCGCGCCACCCCGACGAGCTGAAGCCCCTCGCGGCGCGCCTGGGCTCGAACGTGCGCGTGGGGACGCCCCGCGAGGCGGCGACCTTCGGCGACGTCGTGCTGATCGCGGTGCCGTATGGGGCGCTGCCGCAGTTGGGGCGCGACTACGCGGGGCTGATGGCGGGCAAGGTGGTGCTTGAAACCGGCAATCCGCGCCCCGAGCGCGACGGCCCGATGGCGACACCGACGCTGAACCGCGGCACCGGGCTCGCGTCGGCCGACTACCTGCCGGGCGTGCGGCTGGTGCGGGCGTTCACGTCGGTGCCGTATCTTGCGCTGCGCAGCGAGGCGCATCGCAGCGGCGAGCGCATCGGTGTGCCGCTGGCGGCGGACGATCGCGACGCGCTGGCGGTGGCGGCACGGCTGGTCGAGGATGCGGGCTTCGAGGCGGTGCCGGTGGGCGGGTTGACGCGGGCCAGGGACTTCGACGTCGGTTCGCCGGTGTTCGGCCGCGCGCTGACGGCGCGCGAGCTGCGGCAGGCGCTGGGCCTGGTGCCGAACCTGTGATCGGCGCCGCCGGCGGGTCAGCGATGTTCGCCGCACTCATCCGGCGGGTGGTCCCGGTTCGCGAAGGCGAGACCCTGCCGCTGCTGCTCGCCACCGCCTACGGTTTCGCGATCCTGTATGCCTACTATCTGCTGCGGCCCGTGCGCGACGAGATCGGCGCGGCGGATCGCGGCAACCTGCAGATCCTGTGGACCGCGGTGTTCCTCGTGATGCTGCTGGCGGTCCCGCTGTATTCCGTGGCCGTCGCCCGCTGGCCGCGGGCGGTGTTCGTGCCGTTGGCGAACCGCTTCTTCGCGGCCAACCTCGGCGCGTTCTATGCCGCGCTCCACCTGCTGCCCGCGGTCGCGCTCGTCGGCTTCGTCGCCCGCGGTCGCGCTCGTCGGCTTCGTCGCCCTCGGCGCGGCACCGGCGCTGGCTGCGTTGGTCGCCGTGCGCGTGCTCTACGACAGCAGCCGCCATGCGTTGGCGAAGCCCGCGCGCGAGGTGCTGTTCACGCTGGTGAGCCGCGAGGAGCGTTACAAGGCCAAGGCCTTCATTGACGCGGCGGTGTATCGTGGCGGGGACCTCGCGAGCGGCTGGATCTACGCGGGGCTCGCCGCGCTGGGCCTGTCGGCGGGCGCGATCGCGCTGGCGGCGGTGCCGGTCGCGGGCGGCTGGATCGTGGTCGCGCGCCAGTTGGGACGCTGGGAGGAGCGCGATCGTACCTGAGCCGCGCCGCGGGGCGTAGTGCCGCTCACTTCCGGACCTATTCGTGGTAAATTACCACGTAAATATTACAAAACTGCGTTGGGCGTGCGGAGGATCGACTCTCTGCACACGCGCCGATCCCCCTGTCCCGAAGCAGAACTTCCCCATCCGAATATTTTGGATCGACCACGTCATTTACGGATGAACGGATGAAGCTGCCTGACTTTCGGTGGCGCAAGCTCAACACGCGAATCGCCCTCGTCACGCTGTGCATCTTCCTGGTCGGCATCTGGTCGCTGGCCTGGTACGCCAGCCATGTCCTGCACAGGGATATGCAGCGCCTGGTAGGCGAGCAGCAGTTCTCGACGGCCACCATCCTGGCTGCGGGCGTCAACGAAGATCTCGCACAACGTCTGCACGCACTGGAGGTTGTCGCCGGGACGATTGCCGCGGCCTCCGCGCGGACCCCGTCCGGGCTGCAGATGCTTCTGGAACGGAATCCGGTCCTCCTGGATCTGTTCAACGGCGGTGTGATGGCCCTCGACGCCGATGGCACCGCGATCGCCGACATGCCGCGTTCGGTCGGGCGGATCGGCCTCAATTACATGGAACGGGATCACGTCGCCGCTGCGCTCCGGGAAGGCCGGGCAATGGTCGGTCGGCCGGTCATCGGCAAGAAGCTGTCGGTGCCCGTGTTGGGCATGGCCGCGCCGCTTCGCGACGCTCAGGGGAAGGTGGTTGGTGCCCTATACGGCGTGACCAACCTGTCGACGTTGAATTTCATCGACAAGGTCGCCGGAAACGGCTACGGGCGCACCGGCGGTTACGTGCTTGTTGCGCCGCAATATCACCTCGTGCTCGCGGCGTCGGACAAACGCCGCATCATGGAGGTGCTGCCGGCCCGCGGCACCATCCCTGCGATCGACCGCTTTGCGGACGGCTACGAAGGATCCGTCATCTTCCATAACCCCCCCGGCGTCGAGATCCTCGCCTCGGCGAAGGGCATTCCGCTGGCGGGCTGGTACGCGGCCGTTGCGCTGCCGATCGAAGAGGCTTTCGCTCCCATTCGCGACGTGCAGCGGCGTGTGCTGGTTGCCGCGCTCCTGATCAGCCTGCTGGCTGCGGGGCTCACCTGGGTGCTCGTCAAGCGTCAGCTCGCGCCGGTGCTCGATACCGTCAAGTCGCTGGCCGCGTTTTCGGATTCGGAGCAGTTCTTGCACCCCCTGCCCATCGTTCGCGACGATGAAGTCGGAGAGCTGATCGGTGGGTTCAACCGCCTTCTGGAGACGCTGTCGCAGCGCAAGCGCGCGGTGAAGGAAAACGAACGGAAGCTTTCCTTGATCCTCGACAGCGTCGACGCCTTCATTTACATGAAGGACGCGGCGGGCGTGTATCTGTTTGCCAATCGCAAGGCGTGCGAACTGTTCGGCCTGGCCGAATCGGAAATCGTCGGGCATGGCGACGAGAAGTTCTTCGATGCCGAGACCGTGGCGCGGATTCGCATGGACGACGCGCAGGTTCTGGAGAAAGGGGACTCGGTCAGGACGGAGGAAACCCTCCGCAATCGCAAGGACGGCGGCACGTCGACCTACCTCACCTTCAAGCTCCCGCTGCGCGATGGAAGGGGTGAGGTCTACGCACTGTGCGGTATCTCGACGGACATCACGGAGCGCAAGCAGGTCGAGGAGACTTTGCGCGAAAGCCGGGTATTCGTGCAGGGGGTACTGGACTCCGTGCCAAGTCAGATCGCCGTTCTCGATGGTGACGGGATGATCATCGCCGTCAATGAACCGTGGCGGCGATTTGCCATCGAGAACGGGCTCGAGCCCGGGAAAGCCGCGCCCAACACCGATATTGGAACGTCTTACCTGGCGATCTGCGGTACGAGTGACAATGGCGCCACGGGCGGGGCCGCCGAGGGGATCCGCGCAGTGCTCGCAGGTCGGCTGCCCAGTTTCAGTCTCGAATATCCCTGTCACGCCCCGCATGCGCAGCGCTGGTTCACGATGACCGTCAATCCGCTGGGGCCCGAGCGCCAGGGCGTGGTGGTCATGCACAGTGACATCACGGCCCGCAAACTGGCCGAGGACGGCTTGCGCCTTGCCGCCAGTGTTTTCACCCATGCCTATGAGGGGATCGTACTCACGACTGCGACGGGTGAGATCATGGACGTGAACGAAGCCTTCTGCCGCATCACCGGCTACAGCCGGGAGGAGGTGCTGGGCAGGAACCCGCGGATACTGAAATCGGAGCAGCATGACGAGACGTTCTACGCGGCGCTGTGGCAGCGGCTTGCCGAGAAGGGCCACTGGCAGGGGGAAATATGGAACCGCCGCAAGAGCGGGGAAATCTATCCGGAACAAAAGACCATCACGGTCGTGCGCGATGAGCATGGCCGGGTTCAGCATTATGTCGCGTTGGGCTCGGATATCACCGAGCGGAAGAACATGGAGGAGCAGATCCGCCAGCTCGCTTTTTACGACGCGCTGACGAATCTGCCGAATCGCCGACTGTTCCACGACCGCATGCGGCAGACGCTTGCCGCCTGCCGGCGCACGGGCCGGCAGGCCGCCCTGCTGTTCGTCGACCTGGACAATTTCAAGCCGCTGAACGACACCCACGGGCACGACGTGGGCGATCTGCTGCTGGTGGAAGTGGCCGGGCGGCTGCAGAAATGCGTGCGCGAGGTGGACACCGTGGCACGCTTTGGCGGCGACGAATTCGTGGTGATGCTCGGCGACCTTCAGGCCGATCACGTGGAGTCGCGCCGCCAGGCCGAGCGGGTGGCGCAGAAGATCCTGGCGCGCGTTTCCGAGCCCTATGTGCTGACAGTCGAACACGCCGGCCAGCCCGCGCGCACCGTCAGGCACCACTGTTCGGCGAGCATCGGCGTGGCAATGTTCCTGGACACCGAGGGGAGCGAAGAGCTCATCCTCAAGCGCGCGGATGCCGCGATGTATCAGGCCAAGGAGGCCGGCCGCGGAGCCATCCGCGTGGTCGATTCCGGTGCCGGGGCGTCGCCTGTGGAACCGGAAGCACTCGACTGACCGTCAAGCGCGCGGTCCCGCCGCAAGGGCTGCGCCGGCATCCGGGGCGGTCACTTTCCCTGCGACAGCCTTGCCTTCAGATCGGCAAACGGGTTGTGCGTCGCCACGGCGCCGTTGTCCGTCCGGATCGAGCTGCCCGCCTGTGCTTCGAGCTGCCGCTGGTGTTCGTTGTCGTGGCAGTAGATGCACAACAGCTCCCAGTTGCTGCCGTCGGGCGGGTTGTTGTCGTGGTTGTGGTCCCGGTGATGCACGGTCAGTTCGCGCAGATTGGCGAGGGTGAATTCGCGTCCGCAGCGGCCGCAGATCCACGGGTAGATCTTCAGTGCGCGTTCGCGGTAGCCGTCGCTGCGCGCGTCGGCGGCGCGCCGGGCATTGGCGACGATACGGTCGAGCTTGTCGTGGTCGAAGGCCTTCATGGCGGGACGATTCGCTTGTGGCTCGTGGACGTTTCGATCGCGGCGGAATTGCGCCGGTTCATCGGGACCTGAGGGCGCGGTGCGGGCGCGCTCAGAGCAGCGCTTCGATGTCGTTCGCGATGGACTGGGGCGACGTCATCGGGGCATAGCGTTCGACCTGCGTGCCGCTGCGATCGACGAGGAACTTCGTGAAGTTCCACTTGATCGCCTCCGTACCGAGCACGCCCCGGGCGTGCGCCTTGAGCCAGGCGTACAACGGGTGGGTGGCGTCGCCGTTGACGTCGATCTTCGCGAACATCGGGAAGCTGACGCCGTAGTTCTGCTCGCAGAACGCGGCGATCTCGGCGGCGTTGCCGGGTTCCTGCTCGCCGAACTGGTTGCACGGGAAGCCCAGCACGACCAGCCCGCGGTCGCGGTACGTTCGGTAAAGCTGTTCCAGGCCCGCATAGTGCGGGGTGAAGCCGCATTGGCTCGCGGTATTCACGATCAGCAGCACTTTCCCGGCGTATTCGCCCATCGTCGTGCTGCCGCCGGCAAGGCGCTCGACCTCGATGTCGCCTAGTTGCGTGTCCATGTGCCTGTCCCTCCACATCCTGCCTGCCGCATTACGGCGATACCCCCGGCCGGGCCGGGGGGCAAAGCGTCACGCCGTCACAGCAATCCTTCGGCCTTCATGGCCGCGGTGACCGACGGGCGGGCGGCGACGCGGGCCTGGTAGGCGGCCAGTGCGGGCCATTTCGCCAGGTCGATGTCGATGTACTTCGCCCAGCCGAGCACAGTGAACAGGTAGGCGTCGGCGACGCTGAAATCGGCGCCCAGCAGGTAGTCCTTGCCCGTGAGCTGTTCGGCGATGTAGCCGAGGCGGCGGTCGAGGTTAGCGCGGCAGATCGTCTTCCACGCATCCGGGGTGGCCGGATTGAAGAACGGGCTGAAGGTCTTGTGCAGTTCGGTGCCGATGAAGGTGAGCCAGCTCTGCAGGCGGTAGCGCTCGGGCGTGCCGTTGGGGGGCGCCAGCTTCTTCTCCGGGACCTGGTCGGCAAGGTACTGGACGATCGCCGGCCCTTCGGTGAGCAGTTCGCCGTTGTCGAGCAGCAGCGCGGGGACGTAGCCCTTCGGGTTGGTCTTCGTGTAGTCCTGCCCCGATCCGGTGACCTTGGTCTGCAGGTCGACGGTTTCGGTTTCGTACTTGAGGCCCGCTTCTTCGAGCACGATGTGCGGGGAGAGCGAGCATGCACCGGGTTTCAAGAACAGCTTCATCGATAGGCTCCTTGGCCGGGTTATTGGTGGGTGCGATCGGAAAGCAACTCCTTGCGTGCGCGGGGCCCGAGCGGGCGAACCGCGGCGCTGCGGGCGGCCTTCCGTGATGGGGGTGCCCGGGAACGTTCCTGCCGTGGCAACGATTGCACGTCCGGGCACACCGCAAAGACTCCCGGATCGTGCCGGGGTTCCGCAGAGCCTACGCGCGGGGCGCGCACAAGGCAATGCGGATCGCCGCGCGCACGTTCAGCGTGTGCTCACGCTGCGCAACCTGACGATGTCGGCGCAACGCGCCGATTGACGGGCGCCACCGCCGCTCAACCGGCACCCGTCTGGGGGTAGTCCGCACGTGGGTGGGAGAACTGGTGCAGGGTGGCCTGTTCGCTGCGCAGGCGCCGGAACAATTCCGTCATCACCGCGTCGATCTGGGGTGCCGACAGGATGTCCATGTCGAAAAGAATCGCACCGAGCAGCCGGTGGCCGTTCCCGCTCAGTTCCCCGCGAACCTGGCAGGCGAGCGCTTCAGTGAGCTGCGATTCCGTGAGGAATCCGAGTTCGACGGCGATTTGCCCGAAGCGCGGGCCGTATTTCTCCGAAAGACTCTTGCGTATGGAATTGAACATGATCCGGGGCTGGCGACAGTGTCCTGAGCGCGGTCCGATGCCACCACGCCCCCACGGCCGGACTGCGCCGCGCGTGCCGGTGTATCGTAAGTGTCTGTTCCGAACCTCTCATGCCGATGCGGCTGCGATTGACGCAGTCGGCACGAAAACGAGGCGGACAACATATTACACCGGCAATATTGCCATTGCATGTCATTTCGTGGGGTGCGGCGTCGGGCCGTCGCCCTGGAGCGGAGCTGCTCAGGCTTCAATCAGCCCCGATCGCACCGCGATCAGCGCGAGTTCGGCGGCGTTCGCCGCGTTGAGCTTCTGCTTGATGTGGTACAGGTGCGTGCCGACCGTGCTCGGGCTGAGCTTGTGCGTGTCGGCGACCTGGTTCACCGAGCTGCCTTTGGCGAGCTGCAGGAACACCGCGAACTCCTTGTCGGTGAGCGCATCGGCGGGATCGTTGCTGCCGCCGAACTGCGCGAGCGCGAGCTGCGGGGCGAGTTCGGGGTCGACGTAGCGCTGGCCGCGCGCCACCTGCGCGACGGCGCGCACGAGCTCCTGCGGCTGGGCGCGCTTCGACAGGTAGCCGGTGGCACCCGAGCGCAGCGCACGCATCGGGATCTGCGAATCCTCGTGCGCGGAGAGCATCAGCACGCGCGCGCCGGGGTGGCGGGCAAGGAGGCGCTCCAGCGCGCCGAGGCCGCCGATGCCCGGCATCGTCACGTCCATCACGAGGACGTCGGGCTGATGCTCGGCGAAGGCGGACAGTGCGCCCTCGCCGCTGTCCGTTTCGGCGACGATGCACGCACCGGCCCCTTCGAGCAGCATGCGGAAGCCCATGCGGACGATGGTGTGATCGTCGGCGAGGATGAGGCGGAGGTTTTCAAGAACGCTGGCCATGGAAGCTCTCCTCGGGTGAGTGGTGATGGGGCAGGCGGGCGCTGACGCGCAGTCCGCCGCCGGGGGGCGTGTCCAGATGCAGTTCACCGTGCAGCTCGGCGACGCGCTCGCGCATGCCGGTGAGGCCGTAGTGCCCGGGGAGCGTGTCGGCGGCGAGGCCGCGGCCGTTGTCGCAGACTTCCAGCGCGACGGCGTCCGGCGCGAATTCGAGGCGCACATCGACGTGCGAGGCGCCGGAGTGGCGGGCGACGTTGGTGAGGCTCTCCTGCAGCAGGCGCAGCACCGTGAGGCTCAGGGCGCCGTCGGTGGGGGTGCCCGCCGGGGCGGTGCGGCAGTCCACGCGAATGTGGGGGTGGTGGCCGGACCATAGGTGGCAGTAGTCGCTCACTGCCTGGTCGAGCCGGCCGCCGCCGTCGGTGCTGGCCGGGCGCAGACGTTGCAGGATCGCGCGCACGCCGTCCTGCATCTGGCCGGTCATCGCGAGGATCGCCTGCGCGCTGCCGTGGAGCTGCGGCTGGTTGTCGCAGCGCTGCAGGATCGCGCCGGAGATTGCGCGCACGGCGGTGATGGCCTGGCCCAGCTCGTCGTGCAGCTCGCGTGCGATCACGCGGCGCTCTTCCTCCAGCCGCGCCTGTACGGCGCGTGCGAAGGCCTGGTCTTCTTCGAGGCGCAGGTTCTGCGCGCGCGTGTCGTCGAGCGTGTCGGCGAGGCGGTTGTAGCTGGCGGCGACGCGGTCGAGCTCGGCGACGCGGTAACCGGGCAGACGTACGTCGAAGCGGCCGTCGGCGCCGCGGGCGAGCGCCGCGTCGATCTGCGCGAGCGGGGCGAGCGCGCGGTGCAGCGCGAGGCGGGCGCCGATCGCGACGATCAGCAGCAGCGCGAGCGCGGAGCCGAGGCCGGCGGCGAGATCGTCCCAGGCGTCGAGGACGGCGCGCGACGCATCCGGCCGCAGCACGATCTGGCGGTCGCCGACGTCGAAGTGGCGCACCGGCAGCGAGGGCGTGAGCCAGTCTGCAAACCAGTCCGGCGCGAAGCGGCCGGGCTTGTAAGTCGATTCGGGCGACACGTACAGGCGCGCGCCGTCCGGCCCGAGCACTTCGAGCTGGTTCGCGCGCAGTCGCCCGACCGCGCGCAGGTGGGTCATCAGGCGGTCGGGGCCGTCGGTGCGGTCGCGCAGGGTCTCGGACACCAGCACCGTGACCCATTGCTGCGCGACGTGGCTCGCGGCGAGCACCTCCTCGTGGATGGACTTGCGCGTCTCGCTCACCCACCAGCCGACGCCGGCGAGCAGCACGAGCGCGAGGATGGCGGCGAGCACGAGGCCGATGCGGGTGCCGAGGGTGGTCGATCTAGCGCGCATGGGCTTTCTCCAGCACCGCCTGTTCGGCGGCAGGGAAGAGGTGGACGACGGAGCGGCGGTATTCGCGCTCGACTTCGGCGAGGCCGCGAAAGCGCGCGGGAATGGGGCGGGCGAGCATCTCGGTCATGTCGAGGCCCGACTCGGCGCCTTCGCGCATCGTTGCGGCCACCCATTCAAGATAGTCGCGCGTCTGGGTGATTGCAGCCGCGTCGCGGACGACGTCGCCGTGGCCCGGCACCCACTGCCGCGCGGGGAGCGCCTCAAGGCGCTTCAGCGTGGAGAGCCAGTGCGCGAGGTCGGCGTGCGGCGTGGTGGCGGCGCGGTCGTGGAACAGCAGGTCGCCCGCGAACACGGTGCCGCTCGCGTGATCGATCAGGACGAGGTCGGCCGGTGTGTGGCCGTCCAGCGCGACGATCTCGATGTCGCGCCCGCCCACCGTGCGCCGCCCTGCGGCGAGGGGCTGCGTCGGCACGACGCGCTCGGTGCCTTCCATCCAGTCGCCGGCCATGCGGTACAAGTTCTCGTTGAAGGCCTCGCCATCCTTCTGGATGCCGCGCTGCGTTTCGGGCAGTGCGGCGAGGGTCGCCGCGGGGAAGGCCTGGTTGCCGAGGAAGTGGTCGGGGTGGAGGTGCGTGTTGATCGTCAGCACGACCGGCAGCGGCGTGACGCGCCGGATCGCGGCGAGCATCTGTTCGCCGTAGCGGCGCGAGGGGCCGGTGTCGATGACGATGACGCCGGTGCTGCCGACGAGGAAGCCGGTGTTGACGATGTTGCCGCCGTTGGCGGGTGAGAAGTCCTCGCGCCGGCCGGTGAAGACATGCACGCCCGGGGCAATCTCCTGCGGCGCAAGGTGGTAGTCGAAGCGCGCGGCTTCAGCCGCGGCCGGCGCGGGCGCCGGGAGCAGCGCCAGTGCGCCGGCGAGCAGGACGGGGAAAGCCACACGCCGCGCGTTCATTGCGTCACCCACGCATCGATGCGGTTGCCGTCGTTGTCCCGCCCGCGGGCGCGGACGCGCGCGCCGGCGGCGGGCATGTCGATCGTGAACAGCGGGTTCTCGGACACCGGCTCGTAGGTCTGGATGCGCATCAGCTCGGCGCCCGATTCGTCCGAGAGGGTCAGCTCCTCGATGTGGAACGCCGGGATGCCGGGTGCGAATCCCGTGTCCATAGGATGGATCACGCGCATGCGCAGGCGCTCGCTGCCGTCGCTGCGGGAAAAGATCTTCCCGCTGACCTCGTTCAGGCGCTCCTGCCATTCGGGCGAACCCGAGCCCGTCGACGGCGCCGTGCAGCCGCCGCCCGTCGCGGTGACCCACGTGCCGCCGACGTGCCACACGCCGTCGGCAGTGCGGGCGGCGGCGCGCACCGGCGAGGATTGCTGCAGCTTGAGGCGGAAGCCGAGGGCGGGCTTCGCCTTCACGGGGTGGAAGCGCAGCGCCGCGAGGATCGGGTTGAAGTCGGCGAACACCAGCACTTCCTCGATGCCGGCGAGTTCGCTCGCATCGACGAACACGGGGACGTTGAGCGAATCTTCGGCGATCGCCGGCGCAGTGACTTGTACGCGCGCATCGAACACCACCGTGCGGCCGGCGAAGAAGGTCGTCGCCATGTCGCCCCAACGGGCCGAATCCAGCGGATCGGTGCTCGCGGGCATGGCGACAGGCGCCACGGCGCTTGCATCCGCAACGGAACACAGCCACAGCGTCGCCAGGGCGAGCACGGTCGTACGGCGCATCGAGTCTCCTCCGCGGGCGGTCGATGCCGCCCTTGTTTGTTCCCTCAATTTAGCAAGGAATGTTCCATGCGAATGAGGGACACATCTGTGCGGAGCGCAACGAGCGACTGCTCCGAAACGGAACAGGTGCTGTCAATCAGAGCAGTGAAAATCGCCAGATGGCATCGTCGAACCTTGAAAAATGCCCCTTCTGAGCCATGTTTCAGGGAACCGCGGCATTTTTCGCGGTGCGCGGACCGGTGGCACGCCCTTTGCGAAACCGTTGCCGAATCCGGTCGCCCGGTCAGGGAGGCGGTTTCCAACAAATACGACGAGATTCCACAAGGAGGATTCAAATGGAGCAGATCCGCAAACGCGCAGGGCTGTCCGTCGCGGCATCCGTCCTCGCGCTGTCCCTGGCAGGCCTGGGCAGCGTGCAGGCCAAGGAGGTCACCGACGCGGACATCCTCGCCGACGGCACGGGCAACACCACGCAGGTCGTCACGCACGGTCTCGGCACCAAGGGCCAGCGCTTCAGCCCGCTCGCGCAGATCGACCCGCAGACGGTGAAGGACCTCGTTCCCCAGTGGTCCTTCTCGTTCGGCGGCGAGAAGCAGCGTGGCCAGCAGTCCCAGCCGCTGGTGTTCGACGGCAAGATGTACGTGACCGCCTCCTACAGCCGCATCTTCGCGCTGGACGCGAAGACCGGGGCGAAGCTGTGGAAGTACGAGCACCGCCTGCCCGACGGCATCATGCCGTGTTGCGACGTGATCAACCGCGGCGCGGCGATCTACGGCAACCTGGTGATCTTCGGCACCCTCGACGCGCAGCTCGTCGCGCTCGACAAGGACACCGGCAAGGTCGTGTGGAAGGAGAAGATCGCCGACTACAAGGCCGGCTACTCCTTCACCGCCGCGCCGCAGATCGTCAAGGGCATGGTCATCACCGGCAACTCCGGCGGCGAGTTCGGCATCGTCGGGCGTGTCGATGCGCGCGATGCGAAGACCGGCAAGATGGTGTGGACCCGCCCGGTCGTCGAAGGCCACATGGGCTTCAAGTACGACAAGGACGGCAAGCAGGTCGAGAACGGCATCTCGGGCACGACCAACGCAACCTGGCCGGGCGACCTGTGGAAGACCGGCGGCGCGGCGCCGTGGCTGTCCGCCTACTACGACCCCGACGTCAACCTGATCTTCATCGGCACGGGTAACCCGTCACCGTGGAACAGCTGGTTGCGTCCGGGTGACAACCTGTACTCGTCCTCGACCGTCGCGATCGATCCCGACACCGGCAAGATCGTGTGGCACTACCAGACCACCCCGCACGACGGCTGGGACTTCGACGGCGTGAACGAGTTCGTGTCCTTCGAGTACAAGGATCCGAAGTCCGGCAAGCTGGTCAAGGCCGGCGGCAAGGCGGACCGCAACGGCTTCTTCTTCGTGCTCGACCGCACCAACGGCAAGCTGATGAACGCCTTCCCGTTCGTGAAGCGCATCGACTGGGCCAAGGGCATCGATCTCAACACCGGCCGGCCGATCTACAACGACGACAAGCGTCCGGGCAACCCCTTCACGGAAGGCGGTGGCGACGGCAAGAAGGGCGCGGTGGTGTTCAATGCGCCGTCCTTCCTCGGCGGCAAGAACCAGATGCCGATGGCGTTCAGCCCGAAGACCGGCTACTTCTACGTGCCGGCCAACGAGTGGGGCATGGACATCTGGAACGAGCCGGTCTCGTACAAGCGCGGCGCGGCCTACCTGGGCGCCGGCTTCACGATCAAGCCGCTCAACGACGACTACATCGGCGCGCTGCGCGCGATCGATCCGGTCAGCGGCAAGATCGTGTGGGAGGTCAAGAACAACGCGCCGCTGTGGGGTGGTGTCCTGACCACCGGTGGCAACCTCGTGTTCTACGGCACCCCCGAGGGCTACCTGAAGGCGATCGATGCGACCAACGGCAAGGAACTGTGGAAGTTCCAGACCGGCTCCGGGATCATCGCGCCCCCGATCACCTGGGAAGACAACGGCGAGCAGTTCGTCGCCGTGGTGTCGGGGTGGGGCGGCGCAGTGCCGCTGTGGGGCGGCGACGTCGCCAAGCGCGTGAATATGCTCGAGCAGGGCGGTTCGGTGTGGGTGTTCAAGCTGCACAAGTCGTGAGAGGCCGCGAATAAATCTACTGCGCGACCCGATTTCGTCCCTGTGATGCTCGCCGTACCACTTGTACGGCTGCGCTTCTCGGAACGAACTCGGGCCGCTCGCTACGATTTCTTCGCAACCTCTGATAGAAAGAGAAGCGGCTGAATGCCAACCGCATCTCGTCCCCCCGGTTCGCCGGGGTGGTCCGCTGAGCCTGCCTGGGCCTGCCCCATGGCGCCCGGGCGGGTTCAGCCGACCATCCCCCAACCGTCGCGAGTATTTCGCTGCCCGCTTTTTCCATCTTCGCCTGAGAGGATCCGTACGTGAAACGTCTCCCCATGAAATCGCTGATTGGTGCGACCCTGCTTGCCGTTGCGGCGCAGTCCGCGTTTGCCGTCGACCGCGGCACCCCGCGAGAAGCCCGCACGCTCTTCGACCAGGCCGTGAAGTACATCGAGGCCAACGGTCCCGAACGCGCCTTTGCGGCCTTCAATGACCGCAAGGGCCGGTTCGTGCGCAAGGACCTGTACGTCTTCGTGATCGATGACAAGGGCGTCTACCAGGCGAGCGGTGCCGCGCCCGAGGCGCTCGTCGGCCTCACCGTGCTGAACACCACCGACGCCGCCGGCAATCCGCTGTTCCGCGAGATGATCGACAGCACGCGCGTGACGCCCGAAGCCACCGTGCGCTACATGTGGCTCAACCGCGTGACGAACAAGGTCGAACCCAAGGTCAGCTACGTGCGCAAGGTCGGCACCTACGTCGTCGGCGTGGGCTACTCTGCCCCGCGCGCGAGCGCCGACGATGCGCGCGCGATGCTCGGCCGCGCGGTCGCGCTGGCGAAGGCGGACGGCCCGGTGAAGGCTGCGGCGGCGTTCAACGACCGGCGCGGGGCCTTCGTGAAGGACGACCTGTACGTCTTCATGGTGAACCTCGACAGCGGCAAGTTCGAGGCGATGGGCATGAACCCGGCGCTGTCCGACACCGACGCGCGCGGCCTAGCCGATGCGGAAGGGCACAAGATCATCGCCGAGATGATCGAGAAGCTGAAGACCGCCGACGAAGCCACTGTCGACTACGTATGGCGCAATCCGGTCACCAACCGCGTGGAAAAGAAGCGCTCCTACGTGCGGCGCGAGGGTGGTTCGATGATCGGCGTCGGACACTACACGGAGTAGTCGGGTAAATTCGCGTGCGTGGCGGCGGCGCGGACCCGGTAGGAGATGGCGTGGTGGCGAGGATGCGCGGCACAGCGGCGGGGAAGTTCGTGTGGTCGCTGCTCCTCGTTGCGTCGCTCTCCGGGGGCGTGCCCGGGGCGGGCGCCGCCTGGGAGCCGGCGGCCATCTCCGGCCTGTCCGGGCTCACGATCCGCGTGGAAGGCGAGGGCTGGGGCAGCGCCGAACGTGACGAAATCGAAGCCCTGCTATACGCGGTTGCAGACGAACTCACGGGCGGCTCGGCGGCCGGCCCGGTCGATCCCATCGTCGTCACCCACGCATCAGGCAGCCCCGTGACGCTGTTCGACAAAGGCCGGGAGGGCGAATACCGCGTGAGCCTCTCCGCGCGCGATCGTGGCTGGGCGCAGTATGCCTACCAGTTCGGCCACGAGTTGTGCCACATTCTGTCGAACTACGAAATGCGCGCGCACGATCCGGGCCGTCGCAAGACGCAATGGTTCGAAGAGGCCCTGTGCGAGACCGCGGGTCTCTATGTGCTGCGCAGCATGGCGCAGCACTGGCGGACCGATGCGCCGTATCCCGGCTGGGATGTCTATGCACCCAGTCTCGCTGCCTACGCCGAGCATCTTGTCGCCGAGCCGCATCGCCAGCTTCCGCCGGGCATGTCGGTCGCGGGGTGGCTGGAGTCGAAGCTGCCAGGCCTGTCGGCCGATCCCTATCGCCGCAGCGACAACGAAGTCGTCGCCAACCTGCTCCTTCCCCGATTCGAGCAGGAGCCGGGGAACTGGGTCTTGCTGCGGTATCTCAACCTCGCGCCCTCAGCGCCCGGCAGTCTTGCCGGTTACCTCGCGCAGTGGCGCGACAGCGCGCCCGCCGATCGTCGCGGCTTCATCTCTACGCTTGCGGGAACGCTCGGGCTGCGCCCGCCGGCGACGGTCGCCGGCTTGTAGGAATCGCTGCCGGGCGCGTTTCCGTCAGTGGAACCCGTCCGGATCGCGGTCAGTGATGGCGTTGCGCAGGCGGATCTCGAGCGCGAGGCGTTGCACGTAGCGATTGAGTTCGCGATCCCCGACGGCGCTCGCCCGCGGTCCTTCTTCGCCGCCGAGCCCGGGGCGGCCGAATACCCCGGCGTCTTCCTTGAGCTTCATCCCTTCATCGAGCGCTCGCGTCTGCCGGTCGAAGGATACGCCACTGACCGTGTCGGCCGCGACGGCGGACGGGAACGCCAGGATGAGCATGGCGCCGACCATTGCGAGAGCGGCTGGTTTCCCCATCATGAGACTCTCCCGAAAGCGTTGTTCCCTGAAACCATCAGGGACTTGACGGACTGCTGTGCTGCACAGGTCCACTATAGGTCAGGGTGGGGGGAAACCCGCTGGACGCAACCGGCGGCGAGCGCCGATTGCATGTTTGCCCGCGCAGACATCTGCGTCGCAACAACGGCGGAGAACCCGGATTGAGGCCGAGAGCATTTTTTGCCACCATTCGCAGCGCTTCGTAAAGTTGTAACTTGCTGTAGTGGTCTTTTCCGCGCCCCGCACCGTGGACGCGAAATTGCTGCGAAAATCTCACAAGGAATACCGGATGAAAAAGACTGCATTGCTGTGCGCGATGCTGGCCCTGACTGCGGGCAGCGCCTTCGCCAAAGACTGGACCGAGATCCGCCTGGCGTCCGAGGGCGCCTACCCCCCGTTCAACATCACCGCCGCAGACGGCTCGCTGCAGGGCTTCGACGTCGACATCGGCAACGCGCTGTGCGCCGAGATGAAGGCGAAGTGCACGTGGGTGAAGCAGGAGTGGGACGGCATGATCCCGGCGCTGGTCGCGCGCAAGTTCGACGCGATCATTGCCTCGATGTCGATCACCGACGAGCGCAAGGCCAAGGTCGATTTCACCGAGAAGTACTACGCGTCGCCCTTGGCGCTGATCGCCAAGGGCGGCTCGCCGCTGCGTCCCGACACCACCTCGCTGAAGGGCAAGAAGGTCGGCGTGCAGCGCGGCACCGTCTCCGACAACTACGCCACCAGGTACTGGGACGGCAAGGGGCCGGAACTGGTCCGCTACGCCAAGCAGGATGAAGCCTACCTCGACCTGAAGTCCGGCCGTCTGGACGCTGTCTTCGCGGACTTCCTCGAAGCCTGGGGCGGCTTCCTCAC
The DNA here is from genome assembly GCF_003628555.1 of Azoarcus sp. DN11. NCBI lineage: Bacteria > Pseudomonadati > Pseudomonadota > Betaproteobacteria > Rhodocyclales > Zoogloeaceae > Azoarcus > Azoarcus sp. DN11. The sequence continues at coordinate 1,723,340 of NZ_CP021731.1, forward strand.
CAAGCCGGAAGGCAAGGGCTACGAGGTCGCGGGCGACCGCCTGTTCGGCAAGAACGCCGAGGAGAAGGGCGTCATCGGCGAAGGCATCGGCATCGCCGTGCGCAAGAAGGACAAGGACCTCACCGCCCAGTTCAACAAGGCCCTCGCGGCCATTCGCGCCAGCGGCAAGTACGAGGAAATCCGCAAGAAGTACTTCCCGATGGACATCTACGGCAACTGATCGCCACCAGGAAAGCAGCGCCGGACTGCACTCGCAAGCGGCGCTTTTTCTTTTCCCGTTTTCCCGGAGCCGGCATGGATGCCCTGATCGAATACTCGCCGAGCCTGCTGGGCGGCGCCTGGGTGACCCTCAAGGTCGCGCTGCTGTCGCTCGCGCTGGCGGTCGCGACCGGGCTGCTGGGCGCGGCCTTCAAGCTGTCGGACTTCCTGCCGCTGCGCCTGTGGACCATGCTCTACACGACGATCGTGCGCGGCGTGCCCGACCTCGTGATGATGCTGCTGGTGTTCTACGGCGGCCAGCTGCTGCTCAACGAGGTGGTCGACTACTTCGAGTGGGAGTTCATCGAGATCAACCCGTTCGCTGCCGGCGTGCTGACGATCGGCTTCATCTTCGGCGCCTATTTCACCGAGACCTTCCGCGGCGCCTTCCTGGCCGTGTCGACGGGCCAGCTCGAAGCGGGCAGGGCCTACGGGATGACCGGGTGTCAAGTGTTCTGGCGAATCATGTTTCCGCAAATGTTGCGTTATGCGCTGCCCGGCATCGGCAACAACTGGCTCGTGCTGCTGAAGAGCACCGCGATCGTGTCGTTGATCGGCCTCTCGGACATGACCTCGCTCGCCGACCAGGCGGGGCGCTCCACGCACCAGCCCTTCACCTTCTATCTCGCCGTCTGCGCGCTTTACCTCGTGATGACGGCGGTGTCGGGCTACGTCCTCAACCGGCTGACGGCGCGCTACAACGTCGGCGTTCGCGAAGCCCAGGTCTGAGGGAGCCCGAACCGTCATGGAACTGTTCGATTTCAATGTCATCACCACCAGCCTGCCGGAATTCTGGCGCGGCCTGTGGATGACGCTGCAGCTCACCGGCATCGCGCTGCTGTTCGGCTTCATCGCCGCCGTTCCGCTCGCCGTCGCGCGCGTGTCGAAGAATCGCTGGGTCAGCGGCCCGGTCGCCGCCTACACCTACTTCTTCCGCGGCACGCCCATGCTCGTGCAGCTGCTGCTGATCTACTACGGTGCGGGGCAGTGGCAATGGATGCAGGACGCGTGGGCGGAAGGGCAGCCGTTCTGGTCGCTGTTCCGCGAACCCTTCTTCTGCGCGCTGCTCGCCTTTGGCCTCAACACCTGCGCCTACACGATCGAGATCATCGCCGGCGCGATGCGCAACACCGCGCACGGCGAGATCGAGGCCGCCAGGGCGATGGGCATGAGCCGCTACAAGGCGCTGCAGCGCATCGTGCTGCCGTCGGCGCTGCGCCGCATGCTGCCTTCCTACAGCAACGAGGTCATCCTGATGCTGCAGGGCTCGGCGATCGCCAGCGCGGTGACGCTCGTGGATCTCACCGGCGCCGCGCGCAACGTGTATTCGCGCCATTTCGCGCCCTTCGAGGCCTTCATCTTCGCGGGCCTCGTCTACCTCGTGCTCACCTTCATGCTGGTGGGTCTGTTCAAGTACGCCGAACGCCGCTGGCTCGCGCATCTCGCGCCGCGCAAGGCTGGCCGGCGCTAGGAGGCATAATGAGCACCGCTGCGACTTTCGATCGGCTCCGCGTCGACGACCCGCACACTTCCCGCGCCGTGCCCGACGACGCGCTGCCCGCCGTCAAGCAAGGAACTGCAATGAACCGGATGACCGCCATCGTCGAGCAGGTCCGCGTCGAGGATCTTCACAAGTCCTACGGCAACCACGAGGTGCTCAAGGGCGTCTCGCTGTCCGCGAGTTCCGGCGACGTCATCAGCATCATCGGCTCGTCCGGCTCGGGCAAGAGTACCTGGCTGCGCTGCATCAACTTCCTCGAGAACCCCACCTCGGGCCGCGTCGTCGTCGGCGGCAAGGAAGTGGGCCTGAAGCGCGACCGCAAGGGCGACCTTGTCGTGGCCGACGCGAAGCAGCTGCAGCAGATCCGCACGCGCCTGTCGATGGTGTTCCAGCACTTCAACCTGTGGAGCCACATGACGGTGCTGGAGAACGTCATCGAGGCGCCGGTCCATGTGCTGGGCATCCCGAAGGCCGAGGCGCTGGAGCGTGCCGAGCGCTACCTCGAGCGCGTCGGCGTGTGGAAATTCCGCGACAGCTACCCGGCGCACATGTCCGGCGGCCAGCAGCAGCGCGTCGCGATCGCCCGCGCGCTGGCGATGGAGCCGTCGGTGCTGCTGTTCGACGAGCCGACCTCGGCGCTCGACCCGGAACTCGTCGGCGAAGTGCTGAAGGTGATGCGCTCGCTGGCGGAAGAGGGGCGCACGATGCTGGTCGTGACGCACGAAATGGGCTTCGCGCGCGAAGTCTCCAACCATGTGATCTTCGTGCACCAGGGCCGCGTGGAGGAAGAGGGCAATCCGCGCGAAGTGCTGGTCCGCCCGCAGAGCGAGCGCCTGCGGCAGTTCCTCTCCGGCAACCTGAAGTAAAGCGGGGCAGCGTCGGTCGGCCGCACACTGGCACTGCTCACCGTTGCTTCCCGAGGGAGCTGCCGTCCATTCCGCCGCTTGACCGGTCCGGGATCTCATCGTCCCGAGACGAGATCGAGCGTGCGCCGGTAGGTCGGCAGGCGCGGCCCGCCGGTGGCGACCGCGCGTGCCGCAGCGTCGCGTGCGGCCGAGTCCTGCCCGCGCTCGTGCAGGACCTGGGCGAGGTTGTTCCAGGCGTCGCCGGCTTCGGGATGATCGGCCGCCGCCTGGCGGAATGCGGCTTCCGCGGCGTCCCGGTCGCCGCGCCGATAAGCCGTGTTGCCGAGGCCGATGCGCGCGAGCAGATTGCGCGGCCAGGCCGCCAGGGCGGTGCGGTAAGCGGTTTCGGCCGCGGCGGGGGCAACCCGTTCCAGCGCCACGACTGCGGCGACGTACCCGGTCTCGTTGGCGGTCGCGGGCAGCCGGTCGGGCGACAGCGCGACGAAGGCCCAGCGGTCGGATTTCGCCCAACTGCGGTCGAACGCGTCGAAGTCCATCACGAGGCGTTGCTCGCGCCCCGAGCGCAACACCACCTGCCGTGCCGGCATGTCGTAGCCCACCGCCACGGCGTAGTGCCACACCGGCACCCAGTCGAAGCGCAGGTTCTGCAGCACCACCACCGCATGTCCGGCCGCCAGTTCCTTCAGCAGCGCCTGCGGCTCGGGCGCGAGGCGATAGGCGACGGCGCCCGAGCGGCGCGCGGAGGCCAGCATTTCCGGCTGCAGGCTGCCCTGCCGCGCGGGCAGATATACCTCGTCGCGCAGTTCCTCGGGGCTGCGCCGCAAGCCTGCGCTCCCCAATGCGGTCGCCAGGGCTGCCGGGCCGCACTGATAGTCATCCTGCGGGTAGAAGGGCGCATTCGTCTGCTCGGCCCGCTCGGGAAGCGGGCCGGTTGCCGGAGTGCCCCATTGAACGGGCGGAAGGCTCGAACAGGCCGCCAGGGCGAGCGCCGCGAGGGCGCCCAGGCAGCGTTTCACCTCAGAGGGCAACCACCACGAGGATGGCGATCAGGACGATCAGGATCCATTCCATCGTGGAGATCGCGCCGCCTGCCGGCATGGAATCGATGCGCTGTGCAAGGGCATGGATTTCCTGCTGATCGAGCGCGGCGACGCGCTCGCTGGCGGCAAGGCCGTCTACGCCCATGGCCTGGAGCCGTTCCTTCACGTTGGCCTGTTCCAGGAACTGAAGCACCTTTGCCCGCTCGGTATCTTCCGCGTTGTGGGTGGCAGCGTCGGGTGTCGTCACCAGTTCGGCGCGCGCGAGGGGCGCCTGGAAGCCGACAGCCAGAGCAAGCAGCGAGGTGGAGACAAGACGGAGGGCAGATTTTTTCATGGTCTTTTCCTTCTTGTGGGGCAAGTGTCCGTTCGACATTCAAACGGCGGAAAAGATTGTCGCCGATCAGGCGCGAAAGGTTCGTAAGGAAGTGCGTCCGGCCTTGACGCAGGCCCGTCCCAGCCGTTTCGCCGCGCCCCGCGCATCCGCCCGGCATTCTCCGGGGGACCGCTACGCCGTTACGACTTTGCTGCGCCGCGTGCCGCCTTTTCGCGTTCGACCCGTTCCGTCACGTCGCGGGCGATCGCGACCGAACCCGTGGCCGCCCCGGTTTCGTCGGTCACGAGCGCGAAGCTCATTTCGACGTAGATGCGGCTTCCCGAGCGGTGCTGTGCGCGGGTCAGCGTCGGTGTGCCGTGCAGGCGGGTCGCGCCGTTCTTCATCGCCGCTTCGAAACCGCGCCAATGCGCCGCCCGCAGGTTTTCGGGGATGATCAGGTCGAGCGACTGCCCGAGGGCTTGCGCAGCCGGGTGACCGAACATCGTTTCGGCGGCTCGGTTCCATCGCCGGATGATGCCTGCGCGGTCGGCATAGACGAGCGCTTCGGCCATCTCGTCGAGGATCCGCTCCGCCAGTGGCGTCGCTTCCTGGGGCTTGTCTTCCATTCGGGGTCTCCGGTCGGTGGGGGGAATGCGACAGTCTTGCCCGCTTGCCGCCGCAGGGCAAGCGGGCGTCGGGATTTTCCCCCGATTGACGCGCCAATGGATCACCAGCCGTTCGGGCTGAGCCCGTCGTCAGGCTCAGCCCGAACGGTATCTGGTGGCCAGGTTGATAATGGGCTTCGCGACGTTTCCACGTCCGGTTATCCGCGCGTGAGTCCGAACTGAACCGGGGCGCGGCGGCCGACTGCAGCCACGACGAAATTTCGGCCCGGATCGGGCGCGTCGGCCCGCGGTGAGGCCGCCAGCTGCTCTGGTACACTCGTCCGCCCGTGCTTTCCGGAGTCCGCCGCATCGTGAACCCGCCTGCCCTCGAACGCCAGCTCGCTTTTCTCAGGGAGATCGACCGGCTCAAGAGCATCGTCCGCCTGTCGCCGCTGATCGACCGCTCGCGGCGTGAGAACAGCGCCGAGCACTCCTGGCATCTGGCGCTGTATGCGCTGGTGCTCGCCGAGCACGCGGCACGCCCGGTCGACGTGGTGCGGGTCGTGAAGATGCTGCTGATCCACGACATCGTCGAGATCGACGCGGGCGACGTGCCTTTCCATGTGCCCGCGACCCATGCCGGGCAGGCCGAGCGCGAGCGGCTCGCCGCCGAGCGCATCTTCGGCCTGCTGCCCGATGCCCAGGCTGCGGAGTTTCGCGCCTTGTGGTTCGAGTTCGAGGCGGCCGAGAGCGACGATGCGAAGTTCGCGAAGGCGCTCGACCGCTTCCAGCCGATGCTGCACAACGCCGCGACCGACGGCGGCACCTGGGTCGAATGCGAAGTCACGCTGGAGCAGGTCGTCGCGCGCTGCCGCCCGCCGATCGAAGGTGGGGCGCCGGCCTTGTGGGCGGTCGCAGCGCAGTTCGCCGAAGCGCATTTCCGCGAGCCGTCGCAGGAATCGTAGCGAAAGTGCCGCCGCCCCGCGCGGGGGTGCGGTCTCCTGCGCAAGGCTCGCGGTCATGCGCCGCGCTTCTGCGACGATCCGGTCCAGCCTGTCGTGATCCGGTGTGTGCATCTGCCTTCACCTGCATCGCTGCGCCTGAACCTCAGATGATCAGCTGCGTGCCCAGTTCCACGACGCGGTTGTTCGGGATGCGGAAGAAATCCGTCGCGCTGGTGGCATTCTTCGACATGATCGCGAACAGGCGGCCGCGCCAGGTCGCTATGCGCCGGCGGCTCAGGCGCGGGATCACCGTTTCGCGCGACAGGTAGAAGGTCGTCTCCATCATGTCGAAGGATTCGCCGAAGCGGCTGCAGTGATCGAGCGCGCTCGGGATGTCGGGGTCTTCCATGAAACCGTAGCGCAGGATCACGCGGATGAAACCCTGCTTCAGGTGGTGCAGGTAGATGCGGTCGAGTTCGCTCACGTAGGGCGAGTCGGTGGTCTGCACCGTCACCAGCACGACGCGTTCGTGCAGCACCTGGTTGTGCTTGAGGTTGTGCAGCAGCGCCGCGGGCACGCCGTCCTTCGCGCTGGTCATGAAGATGGCAGTGCCGTGTACGCGGTGCACGCCTTCGATCATGGTGGTGAACTCGGTTACCGACACACCCTGCCGGGCGATTTCCTCCTGCACGAGGCGACGGCCGTGGCGCCAGGTCGTCAGCACGGTGAAGGACACCAGCGCCATCGCGATCGGAAACCAGCCGCCCTGCGGAATCTTGATCGCGTTGGCGGCGAAGAAGGCGATGTCCACGGCCACCAGCGAGCCGGCGACGAGGGCGACCAGGAGTGCGTTCCAGCGCCACAGCAGCAGCATCACGAAGGCGACGAGGATCGTGTCGATCATCATCGTGCCGGTGACTGCGATGCCATACGCGGCCGCGAGGTTGGACGAGCTGCGGAAGCCGAGGACCAGCGCGATCACGGCGAGGTAGAGCGTCCAGTTCGTGAACGGGACGTAGATCTGCCCCTTTTCGTGACCGGAGGTGTGCACGATCAGCATGCGCGGCAGCAGGCCCATCTGCACGGCCTGTCGCGCCACGGAGAAGGCGCCGGAGATCACGGCCTGCGACGCGATCACCGTGGCGAGCGTCGCGAGGATCAGCAGCGGGATCATCGCCCACGTCGGCCCGAGGTGGAAGAACGGACTTTCGATGGCGGCCGGCTCGTTCAGCAGCAGCGCGCCCTGGCCGAAATAGTTCAGCACCAGGGCTGGCATCACGAAGCCGAACCAGGCGAGGCGGATCGGGAAGGGGCCGAAGTGGCCCATGTCGGTATAGAGCGCCTCGCCGCCGGTCACCGCGAGCACGACCGCGCCGAGCGCGAGGAAGGCGAGGGCGGTGTGGTGGGCGATGAATCCGGTCGCGTACAGCGGGTTGAGGGCCGCGAGGACTTCCGGATGGCGGATGATCTCCAGCAGGCCCAGCGCGGCCAGCACGGCGAACCAGCCCGCCATGACCGGCCCGAAGAAGAGGCCCACGGCGCCGGTGCCACGGCGCTGGATCATGAACAGCGCCGTGAGGATCACGACGGTGAGCGGCACCACCAGGGACTGGAGCTCGGGTGCGATGATGCCCAGGCCTTCGACCGCCGACAGCACCGAGATGGCCGGCGTGATCATGCTGTCGCCGTAGAACAGCGCCGCCGCGAACACGCCCAGCATCGACACCACCCAGGTGAGCCGCCGGCTCTTCGCCTTGTCGACGATCAGCGCGAGGAGCGCGAGCGATCCGCCTTCGCCGCGGTTGTCGGCCCGCATGATGATCAGCACGTACTTCAGCGTCACCAGCACCATGATCGACCAGAACACCATCGACAGGATACCGAGGATGTTTTCCGGGGTGACGGGAATGGGATGGTGCCCGTTGAAGATTTCCTTCAGGGCATACAGCGGGCTGGTGCCGATGTCGCCGAATACCACGCCGATTGCGCCAACCGTGAGGGCCGGCAATGCCTTGCGCGAATGCATGCGCTACGTCCTGTGTTGTTGTTTTGGATGTTGCGCGCGCATTGTAAGGGCGACGCATGGGGCGTGCGAGAGTCGCGAGGTGGCACGCACCGGCGCGCTGCCGGCTGGGGGACTCAGTCGGGCTTGCGCGCGGCGGGTGCCGGCTCCGGCAGATCGTCCTGATCGTACTGCCGCCTCAGGCGTTCGAGCCCGGCGCGGAAGGCCTCGCCGTCGCCGTAATCGAAGTAGTGCGGGTAACGTTCGTGGGCCTGATGGATACGGCGGGCGTGTTTGATCGGGCACCAGTACTGCTCGGTGCGGGCGGCGACCTCCCGCGTGTAGGCGGCCACGCCGTTGCCGTACGAGCAGTACAGGCAGTTGAATTTCTCGATCAGGTTGAGGTAGGGCAGGCCGGCGCGATCGAACACGATGTAGTCCGAGCGCCGTACCTTGCGGATGCGATACACGGGGAAGCAGATCGCCTGATAGATGGTGACGAACAGATCCATCAGCAGGAAGGGAATCCAGCCGATGTACACCACCGGCGCGGTCAGCGCGACCAGCAACCGGGTGCGCCGCAGGTAGCGGAACAGGCCGATCTTGTAGCGCTGCTGGTGTCGAAGGAAGTTGTCCGCAAGTTCCAGCCGCCTGCGTGCGAGATCCTCGCGACGTTCGCGGTACAAGGCTTCCAGCTCCTCCTGCAGCGCCTGGATTCGCGTGAGCAGGTCGTCGAGTTGCTTCATTTGTTGGACTCCGTGCTTGTCGACCTCGTCGGTTCCGTTCGCAAAATGAAGGTGGCGTCCGCGCGCGGTGGAGACTGTGTCCACCTATTTCGGAAGATCAGGAATAAGGCCGGCAAGTTCCGGCATCGCACCTGGATTTGCCCCGCTTTTGGCCCCGGCGAGTGGGGAATTTCACCCTCAGTCGGGGACGTTTCTTGAGCGCCGGCGTCGTTCCCTTGCCCCGATCCCGCCCCGTTCTGGGGCTGCATTCGCGTTTACGTGACAAATTCCGCGTTTGCATGGCGGCGACCTTCGAATATCTGTGACAAATGTCACGATTTTGGTGGTTCGGTGCGGAACTTTGACCCAAAAATGGTGCTTGGCACGCAGGATGCTGATCGGTGGGCGCGCCCCCACAAAATGTCGGGAAGGATGGAAACAGGATCGGGTTGGCGGATCGCCGGATTGCAGGCGCCGCGGAATCCTCTCTCTGCAAATGTCGGGACGTCCGCAGAAATTGTCCTTATTGGACGCTTGGGAGACCGATCATGTTCTTTCTTTCACGGAACGCTTCGAAACAACGCCTGCTCGAGGCCGAGCGCGCGCGCAACAACCGTCTGGAAATCGTCGCCGCGCTCTCCCAGGGGCAGATCACGCGGCGCGACCTCATCAAGGCAGGGATCTTCACCGCCGGCGGGATGCTGGCGTGGAAACACGGCCTGAACCCCTTCGTCCGCAGCGCCTTCGCCAGCAGCGGCAGCGTTCCCACCGGCACGCCGCGCAGCCCCTATCCGTTGCCCACCGACCAGCCGTTCATCCAGCCGCTGCTGCGTTGCAATAACCTGACGCCGCACAAGCTCGCCTCGACCGGCGGGAGCGACGCCTGGCTGCTGTGGCCCAAGGAAACGGGCGAGGGGCCGGCGATGCGCCGCGCCAACACCGAGATCATCCGCCATACGGTCAATCTCGCCAACGCGGACAACACCGGTTCGGTTGCCGTGAGCGGCACGACGGGGCCGCGCGAAGGGCGTGCACCGGGTGAAGCCTTTGCGCACCAGCGTTGGAACGAACTGGTCAACAAGGCCGTGGGGCCCGATGGCCACGTGTCGCATCCGCTCGATCCGGTCGGCTTCGTGATGTCCCTCGGGCAGGTCGTCCCCAACACGAGCTTCTGCTTCGCCAATAACTGGCACGCGCAGGAGCCGAGCCGGATCTGGACCTTCTGCGAGGGCCGGTTCGACCGCGGGCACCTGCCGCCCTGTCTCATGCAGGCCCGTTATGGCGAATCGGTGATCAACCGCATCTACAACAACATGCCGTTCTTCGATCCGCAATTCGGTTCGGCGAACTTCCCCAATGTCGCCAATACCACGAACGGCGGTTTCGGGCGGCAGGAGGCGGCAATCCACAACCATAACGGTCACAACGGGTCCGAAAGCGACGGCGCCACCAACACCCACTTCTTCCCCGGCCAGTATTACGACTACAACTACAGCCTGATGATGGCCCGGCGCGATGGCGGGCTGAAGGATTCGCGCGGACGCGACCTGGACAAGCTGCTCGGCGTGCGGCGGGGCGATCTGCGCTGTTCCACCCCCACCAACGACGGCGGCATCATCCCGGTGCCCGGCGATTTTCGCGAGATCCAGGGCACCCTGTGGTTCCACGATCATCGCATCTCGTTCACGTCGGAAAATGTCTACAAGGGGTTTGCCGCGCTGCTCGAGTACTTCAGCGGCCCGGACCGCGGCTACGAGCGGCCCCTCGACAACCCGGCGGCGAACAAGGTGAACCTGCGCCTGCCGAGCGGCTGGCGCAACGCCAAGACCTGGGGCAACCGCGACTTCGACGTTTACCTGCTGATCCAGGACGTCGCGATGAACCCCGACGCCCAGCTCTTCTTCGACATCTTCGATACCGACGGCTTCCTCGGTGACGTGATGCACGTGAACTACCAGTGGAAGCCGACCATGGCGGTGCTGCCGCGCAAATACCGCTTCCGCACGCTGTCGGCCGGCATGTCGCGCTGGATCAAGCTCGCGGTGTCCGACAGCCTCGATCCCGGCACGGCGAACCCAGTGCCGCTGACCATCATCTCCAACGACGGGAACCTGTTCCCGCAGTTCGTGCGCAACGCCCCGGAACTGGACCTCCAGGGGACGGCCGAGCGCTGCGACTTCGTGCTCGACTTCTCGAAGTTCAAGGTCGGCCAGAAGCTCTACCTCGTGAACATGCTCAAGTTCTCCAACGGCAAGGGGCCGGACAAGGTCCTCACGCTGCGCGATGCGCTGAGCGGCAGTGCGCAAAGCGACGATCCCTGCCTCGGTGCGATCATGGAATTCCGGATTGCCAGCGAGGTGCCGAGCATCGACGAGCCGGGCGCGATGAACACCATCGCGAATTCCTGCGGCGTCAACGACATGAGCCTGGTGAAGGATCCGGGCGCGGACTGGGAGATTCCGACCGTCGAACCGGTCAGGACGCGGGTGATCGAGCTGGTGCGCGGCGCGGACGGCGGCGGTCTGCCGTTCGATCATCCGAGCGGGTCGGAGCCGTGGGGGGTCAAGGTCAATGGTGGTGCCGCCTACAACGCCGACATGCGGCGGGTGTCGAACCTGCCGCGGCCGGGCGACGTCGAGCAGTGGACCATCATGGCCGGCGGCGGCTGGGGGCATCCGCTCCACCTCCACTTCGAGGAAGGCAAGACCATCGGCCGGAGCACCGGCCTGCCCATCACCGAGCGCAACAAGCGCAAGGATGTCTGGCACGTCGGCAGCTTCGTCGGCAACGTCACGTTCCAGGTTGCCTTTGGCGAGTTCGGCGGGGCCTACGTGAACCACTGCCACAACACCGTGCATGAGGACAACGCCATGCTGCTGCGCTACGACATCATCCGCGGCAACAGCAATGCGAACGGTATCGAGGCGGTGCATATCACGGTGCTGCCGACCCCGGACCCGCGGCCCGAGGGCGTGAGCTACGTGGATTCCTGCTACCTGCAGGAAGGCAACCCGCAGGGCTTCCAGACCGGCGTCGATGTGTGTCCGACCTCCAGCCCCGACATCGGACCGGTGGTGCCGTCCCACGACCCGCGCACGCTCTGAGTGGAGGGGCCGGCAGGCGACGCCTCGCAGGTGTCGTCCGCCGGCCTGGAGTAACGAAAGAAGGAGGGATGCAAGCATGATCAAGCGCCTCATCACCGCCGCCGCGATGTGTGCGGCCTTTTCGCTGTCTGGGGCGCCGGGGGTTGCATACTCGGCGCCGGACGATACCTGGGGAGCGGACTACTTTCCCAACGTGCCGCTCGTGACCCAGGACGGCAAGACGGTGCGTTTTTACGATGACCTGCTCAAGGGCAAGAAGGTGCTGGTCAACTTCATCTTCAGCAACTGCGACCAAGTCTGCCCGCTCGACACCGCGAACATGGCGCGGGTGCAGAAGCTGCTCGGCGAGCAGGTGGGGCGCGACGTCTTCATGTATTCGATCAGCCTCGATCCGGAGCACGACACGCCCGAGGTGCTGAAAGCCTACGCGGAAAAATTCGGCGCAGGGCCGGGCTGGGTGTTCCTGACCGGCAAGCGGAAGGACGTCGATGCCGTCCGCTTGAAGCTCGGAGACCGGGGGAGCAAGGAGGAGCACGCGAACACCGTGCGCATCGGCGACGTGGCGCAGGGCCGCTGGATCAGGGTGCCGCTGACCGCCGATCCGCACTACATCATGGTCGAGGCGAACAGCACGCTGAACCCGGGCTGGTCCACGGGCAAGACGCTGAAGAGCATCGCGGATGCCCCGCGACCCGAGGTCTTCGGTCCGGGGCAGCTCCTGTTTCACAACCGCTGCGCCGCCTGTCATGCCTTCGGCAAGGGCGACCGGATCGGGCCGGATCTGCAGGGCGTGACCGCGCGCCGGGCGCGCGACTGGCTCGTGCGCTATCTCGCAGCCCCCGAGCGGATGCGCGCCGACAAGGACCCCATCGCGATGGAACTGGCGAGCCGCTACAAGGTGCTGATGCCGGACCTGTCCCTGACGCACAAGGAACTCGGCGAGCTCATCGAGTACCTGGAGGCCAAGAGCGTCCCGCAGCCGGCCGCCGCGACGTCGATGGCGCCGGAAGCGGCGGGCGAGGCACCGCCGGCGGCCCATTCCCATGATGACCACCATCATCACGATCACGTCGCCGACGGCAAATAGCGCGGGTGGCGTGTAGCGGGCGGCCGCGCCGGACGGCGGCCCCGGCACGACCGGTTCAGCGGTGGCGGCGCGTCTGCCGGTACATGCGCATCAGCGTGCTCTTGCCGAACAGGCTTTCGACCAGGTCGACGGCCAGTTCGGCCGTCATGTTGCGGTTGTCCAGCGCAGGGTTGAGTTCCACGATGTCGAGCGAGGCGAACTGCTCGGTATCCGCGATCATTTCCATGCACAGCTCGGCTTCGCGATAGGTCGGGCCGCCGCGCACGGTGGTGCCGACGCCCGGCGCGATAGTCGGGTCGAGGAAGTCGACATCCAGGCTGACGTGCAGGTGCGTGTGCTCATCGACGCCGGCGAGCGCTTCTTCCATGACCGCGCGCATGCCGACCTCGTCGATGTAGCGCATGTCGAAGACCTCGACGCCGAGCTCGCACAGGAAGCGTTTTTCGCCTTCGTCCACGCTGCGGATGCCGATCTGGCGGATCTCGGACGGGAGCATCGCGGGGGTGTGGCCGCCGATGCGCGTCAGCACTTCCGGCCCGTGTCCGCACAGGCAGGCGACCGGCATGCCGTGGATGTTGCCCGAAGGCGTCAGCGTCGCGGTGTTGAGGTCGGCGTGGGCGTCGAACCACAGCACGCGCAGCTTCTTGCCGACGCTGCGGCAGTGGCGCGCGACCGCGCTGATCGAGCCGATCGCGAGGCAGTGGTCGCCCCCCAGCACGACCGGCAGGCGGCCGGCGCTGAGCTCGGCGTATACCGCGTTGTGCAGCGCCGTGTTCCACGCGGCGACCTCCTGCAGGTGACGGAAGCCGTTCACCGCCGGCAGGTCGGGGTTGGCCGGACCGGCGAGGTTGCCGCAGTCGCGCACGTCGGCGCCGAAGGCCGCGATGGCGCTCTCGATGCCGGCCACGCGCAGGGCCTCCGGGCCCATGCTGGCGCCGCGCGTGCCGGCGCCGACATCGGTGGGTACGCCGATCAGGCTGACGGTCAGGTTCATCATGATGCGTTGCCCCTTGTCAGGCGTCGTATGCCGCGGTTCGATGATTCGCTTCGACCCCGCTTGGCGCGGAGTGGTTCGTCCGGTGCCGTTTCACAGGGCCGAACTTTGAAGGATGCGGCCGCCAGACAGAATCGACAATTTTGTAGCGGAATGGCATTGGTCTGACAAAACGGCAGGGCGAGTTGCCGATCTGATCAAATCCGCCGTCCCCGTGCCGCCAGAGCTTGCCACAGTTGAGGTATAAAGGCGCCGCGGCAGGCCGGACCGCGGCCGTCGAAGAGTCCCGCAATCGCGGATTCCGATGAGGAGAGGCACGACGTGAAGCGCGCGCAGGCCAACGGCCTCCTGCTGGTGGCGGCACTGATCTGGGGGACGGCCTTCGTCGCCCAGCAGACGGGCATGCGCGACGTCGGCCCCTTCACCTTCACCGGCGTGCGCTTCCTGTTCGGCGCGGTGGTGATCCTGCCGCTGGTTGCGCGCGAGTTGCGCCGGCTCGGGCGGCGGGGCGTGTGGCTCGACCGAAGGGACCTGGCGGGCGGGCTGCTGCTCGGCGTGGTGTTGTTTCTCGGCGCCGCCTTCCAGCAGATCGGCATCGCCGGCACGACGGTGAGCAACGCCGGCTTCCTCACGGCCCTGTACGTGCCGCTGGTGCCGGTGGCGAGTGCACTGCTGCTGCGCGAGCGCATGCACTGGTCGGCGTGGCCGGCGAGCGCGGGCTGCCTGGGTGGCACCTATCTGCTCGGCGGCGGCAGCCTGTCGGCGCTGTCGACGGGCGACCTGTGGGTGATCGCGAGTGCGCTGTTCTGGGCCGCGCACGTGATGATGGTCGGGCGCGTTGCGGCGAGGCACGGCGCGCCGATCACGATCGCGTGCCTGCAGTTCGTGATGTGCGGCATGCTGGGCGTGGCCAGCGGGTTTTCGCTCGAGGTCGTGAGCGTCGATGCGCTGGCGCGCGCGCTGCCGTCGCTCGCCTACGCGGGCATCCTGTCGGTGGGGATCGGCTTCACGCTGCAGGTGGTCGCGCAGCGCCATACGCTGGCGGCGGATGCGGCGATCCTGCTGAGCTGCGAGACGCTGTTCGCAGCGATCGCGGCACGGATCTTCGTCGGCGAGGTGCTCACGCCGATGCAGCTCGTGGGCGGCGCGCTGATCTTCGCCTGCGTGATGGCGATCCAGCTCTTGCCGCTGACGAGCTCGCGCGCGGAGGCGGCGCAGCCGGCGTGACCCGGCGCGCCGTCACGCGGCGTTCTCGAAGAGTTCGGGCGGAATGTCCTCGGGGCACAGCTGGTTCGCCTCGTCACCCATCAACGCAAGCATGAGGCGCAGCTGGTTGCGCAGCTCGCGCAGGTTGCCCGGCCAGCGGTGGCGGTGCAGCAGCGTGAGGGCGTCGGGGCAGACGTAGATCGGGCGCCCGCCCGCCGCCTCCAGCACGAACTGGCACACCAGGGCGTCGAAGTCGCTGCGCTCGCGCAGCGGCGGCAGACTCAGCACCTGCCCGCCGGCGGCCTCGAAGCCGCGCAGGTCGAGCCGGCCCTCGTTGCGTAGGTCGGCTAGCGGGCGGCGCGCGGCGCCGATCAGGCGGGTGCCGTCGCCTGCGTCGAAGAGCCGCGCCTGCAAGGTCGTCGGCAGCGCGTCGATCTCCACGAGGAAGAGGATGCCGTTCGCGGCCTGCGCACGGGCACGTCCGATCTCGGCCTCGGCGGCCGCGCCGTCCGGAAGGGCGCTGCAGTCGATGCCGATCAGCGGCGCGTCGGAGGAGGGCTTATGATCCTCGTGGAAGGCGCGCACGAGATGCGCCTTGCCGGTACCCATCTCGCCTTCGATCAGCAGCGGCACCTTCGTCGCCGCGTTCATGCGCAGGGTTTCGACGATGTGCGCGATGCGCTCGTCGCCGAGGCCGATGGCGCCGAGACGGGAGTCCTCACGCCGCACCGACGCGCTTTGCGTCCCTGCATGTCGTCGACGTCGGGGGCGCAGGTTTGCCCGCGCGATGAGGGTGCGCCCCTTGAGGTCGTAGAGCGGAAACGGTGCGTCGGGCGTCCGCGCGGCCCATTCGACCAGGGTGCCCCATGGCGTGGCGAAGCAGGCTTCGCACGTGGTCGCGGGATGCTTCGCGTCCAGCCCCAGCAGCGCGCGCGCCTTGCGGTTGCTCGCGACGAGGCGGCCGCCTTCGTCGAACACGACGAGCGCGTGCAGGGGATCGGCGAGCGCATCGCGGCGCGTGTGGAAGTGCAGCGTCAGGAAGCCGTCGTCCAGGGTTTCGAGCAGGCGATGCTCGATCAGCTCCGCGGTCGTGCGCAGCAGCGCCTCGGCGTGGGTCAGGTTTTCGTGTGCGTCCGACGATACGTCGAGGATGCCCAGCATGCCGCCGGTGGGCGCGAGGATGGGGGTGGCGACGCAGGTCAGGACGCGGTTGCGCGCGAGGTAATGCTCGTCGCCCTGCACGGTGACGACCGTCCCGCTGTGGAGCGCAGTGCCGATCGCGTTGGTGCCCATCGCGGCCTCGCTCCAGTCGACGCCGGGCCGCAGGGCGACGCGGCTCGCGCGGTCGAGGAAGTCCGTGTGGCCCAGTGCGCTGAGGATCATGCCGTGGCGATCGGCCAGCAGCACCGTCGACGACGGGCTGCCGATCTGGCGATACAGGCCTTCGATCATCGGGCGCGAGAATGCGAGCAGGCGATTGTTCGCGGCGATGCGGTCCGTGAGTTCGCCCGGTGCGAGCGCGGTGTCGTTGAGCGCCGCGTGCGGACGCAGGCCATGCTCGCGGCTGCGTTGCCACGATGCGCTGAGGGATTCCGGGCGGGGAACAGGGGGTGACGCTTCCATCATGGGATGCGATGAAGCATGAATCATTCCGCCGGCGCCGGGCGGGCCGTTGATGGGGCTTCTCGAGGATTCGCGGCGGAACGGGGGCCAAGACGGCGGCTCAGTCTGTCACGCATCGGAACAGGTGTTGCCTTGTTGAGCAGCCGGGAGCAGGTGCGGGGGAAGGTTCGTTCAGCGTCGACGGGCCGCGCATGCCCTGCACAAGTGATTGTGCGCAAAAGGAAATGTTCTTCGGGAACGACTGGCCGCACGTGCTGGCACGCACCCTGCGGAAGGAATGGCGACGCGAGACAGCGTTCAACCAATCGATACTTCTGGAGACGAGTTCAATGATCTACGAGATGCCCGGCAAGCAAGGAGCCAAAGTCCAGTTCAAGACCCGTTACGACAACTTCATCGGCGGCAAGTGGGTGGCGCCGGTGCGCGGCCAGTACATGGACAACGTCACCCCGATCACCGGCCGCAAGTTCTGCGAAGTGGCGCGTTCGAGCGCCGAGGACATCGAGCTCGCGCTGGACGCCGCGCATGCCGCCGCCGACAAGTGGGGCCGCACCTCCGTCGCCGAGCGCGCCCGCATCCTGACCCGCATCGCCGACCGCATCGAGGAAAACCTCGAGCTCGTCGCCTACGCTGAAACGGTCGACAACGGCAAGCCGATCCGCGAAACGCTCGCCGCCGACATCCCGCTCGCGATCGACCACTTCCGCTACTTCGCCGGTTGCATCCGTGCGCAGGAAGGTTCGCTCGCCGAGCTCGACGACAACACCGTCGCCTACCACTTCCACGAGCCGCTCGGCGTCGTCGGCCAGATCATCCCGTGGAACTTCCCGATCCTGATGGCCGCGTGGAAGCTCGCGCCCGCGCTGGCCGCCGGCAACTGCGTGGTGCTCAAGCCCGCCGAATCGACCCCGGTCGGCATCCTGGTGCTGATGGAGCTGATCGCCGACCTGCTGCCCGAGGGCGTGCTCAACATCGTGAATGGCCTCGGCCGTGAAGCCGGCGTGCCGCTCGCGACCAGCAGCCGCATCGCCAAGATCGCCTTCACCGGCTCGACCACGACCGGCCGCCTGATCATGCAGGCCGCGTCGCAGAACATCATCCCGGTGACGCTGGAGCTCGGCGGCAAGTCGCCGAACGTGTTCTTCGAGGACGTCGCCGCGCAGGACGACGAGTTCTTCGACAAGGCGATCGAAGGCTTCGTGCTCTTCGCGCTGAACCAGGGCGAAGTGTGCACCTGCCCGTCGCGTGCGCTGATCCACGAGTCGATCTACGACAAGTTCATGGACCGCGCGCTTGCCCGCGTGCAGGCCATCAAGCAGGGCAACCCGCTCGACACGGCGACGATGATCGGTGCGCAGGCCTCGACCGAGCAGATGCAGAAGATCATGTCCTACATCGACCTCGGCAAGCAGGAAGGCGCCCAGCTCCTGACCGGCGGCGAGGCGGCGCGCTTCGACGGCGAGATCGCCGAAGGCTTCTACATCAAGCCGACGGTGTTCAAGGGCCACAACAAGATGCGCATCTTCCAGGAGGAAATCTTCGGGCCGGTGCTGTCGGTGACGACCTTCAAGGACGAAGCGGAAGCGCTCTCCATCGCCAACGACACGCTGTACGGCCTGGGTGCCGGCGTGTGGTCGCGCGACGGCAGCCGCGCCTACCGCATGGGCCGCGGCATCAAGGCCGGTCGCGTGTGGACCAACTGCTACCACCTGTACCCGGCGCACGCCGCGTTCGGCGGCTACAAGCAGTCGGGCATCGGCCGCGAGACGCACAAGATGATGCTCGACCACTACCAGCAGACCAAGAACCTGCTGGTGAGCTACAGCCCCAACGCGCTCGGCTTCTTCTGAGCGCGGTGCCGGGCGCAGTCGCCCGGCTTCGCTCATGTTGTTCTTCTCTCCCTCTCGTCCGTCCACAGCGGAAGAGATTCACGGGCGGCAATGGCCGCCCGTTTTTTTCGCCGCGTCGCTGCGGCAAGGAGCGAATCATGGTCCCGCGAGTCATAGCCACAAAGAGTGCCGAGGAACTGATCGAACGGCTGATCGTGAAGCATGGCCCGGTGATGTTCCACCAGTCCGGCGGCTGCTGCGACGGCAGCGCTCCGATGTGCTACCTGCGTGCGGAATTCCTCACCGGCCCGTCCGACATCCTGCTCGGCGAGATCGGCGGCAGCCCCTTCTACATCAGCCGTGCGCAGTACGAATACTGGAAGCACACGCAGCTCGTCATCGACGTCGTGGAGGGGCGGGGAGGCATGTTCTCGCTCGAGGGACCCGAGGGGTTGACCTTTCTGACGCGTTCGCGCCTGTTCACGGACGAGGAGCTTGCACAGCTCGGCAGGGAAGGGTGATCATGCGCCATACTTGAAGCGGATTCCGCTCCCGCCCGAGAGGCCCTGATTGCGCGGCTCGGCTGCCGGTTGTGCCGAAATGGAGCAGATGCTCCATAACGATACACGCGGGTGCGGGACCGGAGGCTTCCCCCACGCGCCGCAGGCTGGAGCGAATCCTGCAAGTGAAGCATCACCACCCCCGGCTCGATCCGGGGGCAAGGACACAAGAACGATGGAGACAAGAAAATGCTGCGTCTTTTTGCGCGCGCCTGGCTCGTGGCCGCCGCGCTCCTCGCCTGCCTGAGCGCCCCGGCATCGGCCGCCGATCCGGCGGTGATCCGTATCGGCGTGCTGCAATACGGCACCGTGAGCTGGGAGCTCGAGGTGATGAAGCGCATGGGCTTCGCCGAGCGCGAGGGCGTGCGGATCGAGGTCGTGCCGCTCGCGCAGAAGGACGCCGCGAACGTCGCGCTGCAGGGCGGGGCGGTCGACCTCATCGTCAATGACTGGATCTGGGTCGCGCGCCAGCGCGCCGAAGGGCGTGACTTCGCCTTCGTGCCATACTCGCGTGCGGTGGGCGGGATCATGGTGCGGCCGGACGCCAACGTGCGTTCGCTCGCCGACCTGCGCGGGCAGCGGCTGGGGGTTGCCGGCGGGGCGCTGGACAAGAGCTGGCTGCTGCTGCGGGCCTGGTCGCGCAAGTCGCTCGGCGAGGACGCGGCGACCTTCGTGAAGCCCGATTTCGGCGCGCCGCCGCTCCTCAACGCCCTGATCCTGAAGGGCGAAATCCCCGCGGTGATGAACTTCTGGCATTTCTCCGCGCGCCTGCGCGCGGCCGGCATGCGCGAGCTGCTTACGCTGGACGACGTCCTCAAGGGGCTGGGTGTCGAAGGCGAGCTGCCGATGATCGGCTGGGTGTTCCGCGAGGACTGGGCGACGAAGCACCGCGCGGCCTTCGAAGCCTTCCTGCGCGCCGGGGCGCAGGCGCGGCGGCACATGCAGACCTCCGACGCGGTGTGGGAGGAACTGCGCCCGCTCACGCGCGCCGAGGACGACGCGACCCTCGCCGCCCTGCGCGACGGTTTCCGGGCCGGCATCCCGAGTGAAAACATCGCGCAGGCCGAACGCACCGCGCAGCGCATCTTCTCGATCCTCGCCGCGGAGGGCGGGGCCGAACTCGTCGGCAGCGCCACGGCCTTGCCGGCGGGCACCTTCTGGCGTGCGGGCGGAAGCCGCTGATGAAGGCAGGAACCGATGACTCCACGTCCTGGAGCGTGCCGGCGGTGACGCGCGGGCGGGCGGCGAAGCGCCTCCGCCTGCCGGGCGAGGGCTGGCTGCGCGCGGCCTCGCTCGTTGCTTTCCTCCTGCTGTGGCAGCTCGCCGCCGCCTTGTTGCAAAGCTCGACCCTGCCGCCGCCGGCGACGGTGTTCGCGCGCATCGTCGCCGAGACGCGATCGCTCGCCCTGCCGTCGCACCTCGCGATCACGCTGGCGCGCGTCGCGGTCGCCTTCCTCCTGGCGATGTCGATCGGTGCGGCGATGGGCATCGCGATGGGGCGCTGGCGCCAGCTCGACCTGCTGCTCGACGGCTGGCTCGTGCTCGGGCTGAACATTCCGGCGCTCGTCACGATCATCCTGTGCTACGTGTGGTTCGGCCTCAACGACGCGGCGGCGATCGTTGCCGTCGCCCTGAACAAGATCCCGACCGTCGTCGTCACCGTGCGCGAAGGCGCGCGCGCCGTCGACGCCCGGCTGATGCAGGTCGCCCGTGCCTACCGCGTGCCGCGCACTCGCACCTTCACCCACGTCTATCTGCCCCAGCTCGTGCCCTACCTGATGGCGTCGGCGCGCTCGGGCCTGTCGCTGATCTGGAAGATCGTGCTCGTCGTGGAGCTCCTCGGGCGCAGCAACGGCATCGGCTTCCAGCTCAACATGTTCTTCCAGCTCTTCGACATCGCGGGCATCCTCGCCTACACGCTGGTGTTCGCGGCGATCGTGCTCGTCGTCGAAGCGGCGGGCCTGCGCCCGCTGGAGCGGCGCCTGACGCGCTGGAGGTCCTGAATGCTCGACATCGTCATCGACCGCAAGTCCTACCCCGACCGCGGCGGCGTGCCCCACGTCGCGCTCGCGGGCCTGCATCTGCGCGCCGCGCCGGGCGAGTTCGTGTGCGTCGTCGGCCCCTCGGGCTGCGGCAAGAGCACGCTGCTCAACGTCGTCGGCGGTCTCGACCGCGACGTCGACGGCCGCGTTCAGCTCGCCGGCGCGGACAGCGCGCGCGACATCGGTTTCATGTTCCAGGAGCCGCGCCTGATGCCGTGGCTCACGGTGCTGGAGAATGTGCTCCTCGTCACCGGATCGCCGCCCGCGGCGAAATTGCGCGCGCGCGAACTCCTCGTCGCGATGGGCCTCGGCGACGTGCTCGACGCGTTTCCCGGGCGCCTCTCCGGCGGCATGCAGCGCCGCGTTGCGCTCGCGCGGGCCTTCGTGATCGAGCCGAAGCTGCTGCTGATGGACGAGCCTTTCGTATCGCTCGACGTGCCCACCGCAAACCGCCTGCGCGCGATGCTGGTGGAACAGTGGCAGCGCTCGGGCGCGACGGTGCTCTTCGTCACGCACGACTTGCGCGAAGCGCTGGCGCTGGCCGACCGCGTCTGCTTCCTCTCGCGCTCGCCGGGGCGGGTCGTGCTGGAACTCCCCGTCGCGCTGCCGCGGCCGCGCCTGCCCGACGATGCCGCCGTGCAGGCCCTGCAGGCGAATCTCCTTGCGCAGCATCCCGAGCTCCTTGCCGGGCTCACGACCTCCCAAGACGGGACCACGGATGAATGACCGGATGAAGATCGAAAGCGAAGTGTCGCAAGCCACATCGTCGGCGACGGCGGGGGGAGCGGTCCTCCTGGATCTCGCCGACGTGCGCAAATCCTACGGCGCGCGCGAGGCGCTGCGAGGCGTGAGCCTCGCTGTCGGGAGGGGCGAATTCGTCGCCCTGCTGGGTCCCAACGGCGCGGGCAAGAGCACGCTGTTCCAGCTTTTGACCGGCCTCTTCAACGCCGATGCAGGCCGCATCGAGGTGTGCGGCCACGACATCCGCAAGGATCCCGTCGCGGCGCTCGCGCACATCGGCGTCGTGTTCCAGCAGAGCACGCTCGACCTCGACCTCGGCGTCGCCGCGAATCTCAAGTTCCATGCCGCGCTGCACGGCCTGGGCGGTGCGCGCGCGCGCGAACGCGTTGCCGACGCCCTTGGCCGGCTGGGCCTCACCGAGCGCGCGGGCGACCCGGTGCGTGAGCTCAGTGGCGGCAACCGGCGCAAGGTGGAGCTCGCGCGCGCCCTCGTGCACGAGCCCGCGGTGCTGCTGATGGACGAGGCCACGGTCGGCCTCGACCCGGCCTCGCGCCGGCAGCTCCTCGACGAAGTGCTCGCGCTGCGCTCGCGCGGCGTCGGCGTGCTGTGGGCGACCCACCTCGTCGATGAGGCCGAGGCGGCCGATCGCGTCATCGTTCTGCATCGCGGCCAGATCCTCGCCGAAGGCCGTCCGCAGGAGCTCGCCCGCAGCGCGGGCTCCGCGACGCTCGCCGACGCCTTCCTGCAGATGACCGGCGGGGGCGGCGAGCGCGCCGACTGAGATCTCCCGGCCCCCCGCGCACAAGAACACAAGAACCAGAAAGGAGACCCGCTTGAACCCCCCCATCCGATTCCTCGCCGCCTGCGCCCTCGCACTGGCCGCGGGCGCGGCCGGCGCCAAGGGCACCGGCTACGTGTTCGTCAGCAGCGAGAACGACAATGCCGTGACCGTACTCGACAGCAAGACCTGGCAGGTCGTGAAGACCATCGCCACCGGCAAGCGCCCGCGTGACATGCACCTTTCGCCCGATCGCAGCCAGCTCTACGTGATCGCCAGCAAGGCCAACCGCATCGACGTCATCGATATCGGCCAGTTGAAAGTCGCGCAGAGCATTCCGGTCGGCGAAGACCCCGAAATGTTCGACCTCTCGCCCGACGGCAAGCGGCTCTACGTCTCGAACGAGGAGGGCGCACAGGTCACGGTGATCGACGTGGCGACCAAGAAACCCGTCGCCCGCATCGAGGTCGGCGAGGAGCCCGAAGGCGTGCGCCTGTCGCCCGACGGCAAGCGCGTGTACGCGACTTCCGAGGTCGCGAACATGGTGCACGTGATCGATGCCGCAACGAACAGGATCCTCGCCAACGTCGTCGTCGCCAACCGCCCGCGCCGCTTCGCGATGACGCCCGACGGCGCCGAGGTGTGGGTTACCAGCGAACTGGGCGGCAAGGTCACCGTGCTCGACGGCGGAACCAGCGCGGTCAAGGCCACGATCGGCTTCACCCCGAAGGGCTTCCGCCCCGATGACGTCACCCCGGTCGGCATCGCGATGAGCGCCGACGGCAAGACCGTGTACGTGACGCTCGGGCGCGCGAACCATGTCGCCGTGGTCGACGTCGCCAGCCGCAAGGTGCAGGACTACGTGCTGGTGGGCAACCGCGCCTGGGGGGCGGCGCTCAACCGCGACGGCAGCCTGCTCTTCGTCACCAATGGCCTGTCGGACGACATCTCCATCGTCGACACGAAGACCCGCAAGGTGCTGCGCTCGGTGCCGGTCGGGCGCGTGCCGCATACCGTCGTGATCGACGACTGAGTAACCGTCTTTGGAGTCAAGCAGAATGGAAGTCGGCAGCCCAAGGCGTGTTGGTCTTGACCATGGCGTTGAGAGTGGTCAGGAGCTTGCGCATGCAGGCGACCAGGGCGACCTTGGGCAGCTTTCCGGCGGCGATGAGCCGCTGGTAAAAGGCCTTGATGGTGGGGTTGTGGGTGGCGGCGGTGAGCGTGGCCATGTAGAGGACGCGGCGGATCTCGAAGCGCCCGCCCTGCACGCGGCGTCGGCCGCGGCTGGTGCCCGAGTCGTTGGCCATTGGCGCCACCCCGACGAGTGCGGCGATCTGGCGGCGGTTGAGCCGGCCCAGCTCGGGCAGCTCGGCAATCAGGGTGGCGCTGGCCACGGGGCCGATGCCGCTCGCGGAGCGCAACAGCTTGTCGAGCGCGGCGTAGTGCTCGCGCACGTGGCCGACCATCTGCGCTTCAACCTCGTCGAGCTGCTTGCGGATGGCCTCGATCATGGCCTCGATACTCGGGCGCACCACGGGGATCGCGAGTTGCAGGCGCTGGCGCTCGGACAGCAGCATGGTCAGCAGCTGGCGGCGGCGGGTGACCACCGCAGCCAAGGCCTGCTGCTGAGCGTCGGCGAGCGGGCGGATGAGGCTGGCCAGATCCTCGCGGCGCACCAGCACCGCGGCGAACTCGGCCAGTATGCGCGCGTCGATCGCGTCGGTCTTGGCGAGGCGCCCCATCGACTTGGCGAAGTGGCGCGCCTGGCGCGGATTGACCACCGCCACGGCGAGGCCCGCCGCCTGCAGCGCGCAGGCGAGGGTCGCCTCGTAGCCGCCGGTGGCCTCCATCACCACCAGCGCCACCCCTTGCGGCTGCAAGGCTGCCGCCAGCGCCGAGTGGCCCTCGGCATCGTTATCGAACTGCTGAGCATCAAACTTGGCGCCCATCACCGCGACATCGACATGCGCCTTGGCGACGTCGATGCCCACCACCACTGAGGTCACAGACATGATCTTCGGATCCCTTCCTTGTGCATGCGCGCTCGGTCGAACCGGGGCGCGTAACCGTTCGGGCTTCAGGAAGACCAGCACGGCGGCCGTGCGCTCTGCACTCAGTCACGGGCTCGGACACCCCAGGCGCGCTCAAACTGCACGGTCCGGTCTGGCCGCCTCAGCGGCAACCAGACTCTACCGTACTGGTCTGGCTTAAACATACAAGGGGCGCCGCATGTACCGGATCACCTCACGACTGCTGCGCCACGCCGCCGCACTTCTCGCCGCGCTGACCCTCGCCGGCGGCGCGGCGGCCGCGACCACCGTGCGCTTCGCGCATCTCGAACTCGATGCCGACGCGCGCTACGACGAGACGCATCTCGCCTTCCGCGGCCTCGCCCTGCCGCTGGGGCGCCCCTTCGCCGGCGCCGAAGTGGCGCTGCGCGAGGCGCGCTTCGTCGGCCAGGCAGTCGGCGCCGAGTTCGCGCTCGAACGCGTCACGGGCGCCGACGCCAAGGCGCTCGTCGCGTCGATCGACAAGCTCAACAAGGAGGGCGTGCGCTACTTCCTCATCGACGCGCCCGGCGCGGTCGTCGCCGACGTCGCCAAGGCCGTGCGGGGCAGGGAACTCCTGCTCTTCAACGTCTCGGCGCCCGACGACGCCCTGCGCCAGGCGCAGTGCCAGCCGAACCTCCTGCACACGCTGCCGAACGACGCGATGCGGATGGACGCGCTCGCGCAATATCTCGTGTCGAAGAAATGGCGCAACGTGCTGATGCTCGAAGGCCCGCGTCCCGAAGACAAACTCCTCGCCGAAGCCTTCGATCGCGCCGCCAAGCGTTTCGGCCTCAAGCTGGTCGAACGCCGGCCCTTCGTGCTCAGCAACGACCCGCGCCAGCGCGACCAGGGCAACGTCGGGCTGCTCACCGCCGGAGCCGACTACGACGTCGTCTTCATCGCCGACAGCGACGGCGAGTTCGCGCGGAGCGTTCCCTACCGCACGGTGCGCCCGCGCCCGGTGGTCGGCTCGGAAGGGCTCACCGCCGCCGCCTGGTCGTGGGCGTGGGAGCGCCACGGCGCGCCGCAGTTGAACAGCCGCCTCGAGAAGCACGCCGGGCGAAAGATGGCCGATCCCGACTGGGCCGCCTGGATGGCCGTGAAGGCGGTCGTCGAGGCGGTCGTGCGCACGCAGAATGCGCCGTTCGGCACGGTCGCGAAGTATCTCAAGGGCGACGAGATCGCCATCGACGGCTTCAAGGGCAACCGCCTGGGCTTCCGCCCCTGGGACAATCAGCTGCGCCAGCCCATCCTGCTCGCGACCCACAACGCCGTGATCGAGCGCGCCCCGATCGCGGGCTTCCTGCACCCGACCAACAACATGGACACCCTCGGCTTCGACCAGCGCGACAGCCGCTGCGCGTTCTGAACGGAAAAACCGGCCCCATGAGACTCTCCCACGCATGGCTCGCGCTGCAGGCGATCGCGGGCCGCGAGATCGCCAAGTTCGTGCGCCAGGGCGGGCGCTTCGCCTCGGCGCTGGTGCGCCCGCTGCTCTGGCTCGTCGTCTTCGCAGCCGGCTTCCAGAACGTCTTCGGCGTGTCGATCATCCCGCCTTACGACACCTACATCCCGTACCAGGTCTACATCGTGCCGGGGCTGCTCGGCATGGTGCTGCTCTTCAACGGCATGCAGTCCTCGCTCGCGATGGTGTACGACCGCGAGATGGGCATGATGCGGCTCCTGCTCACCGCACCGCTGCCGCGCAGCTTCCTCCTGTTCGCGAAGCTCCTCGCCGGCACGCTGCTGTCGGTGCTGCAGGCCTACGTCTTCCTCGTGATCGCGTGGCTCTTCGGCGTCGAGGTGCCGTGGAGCGGCTGGCTCTATGCGTTGCCGGTCGTCGTGCTGTCGGGAATGATGCTCGGCGCGCTCGGGCTGCTGCTGTCCGTGCAGGTGCGCCAGCTGGAGAACTTCGCCGGCACGATGAACTTCGTGATCTTCCCGATGTTCTTCCTCTCGCCCGCGCTCTATCCGCTATGGAAACTGGAAGAATCGGGCGCGGCCGCCGTGCATCTGGTCGCGCAGTGGAACCCCTTCACGCACGCCGTCGAGGCGATCCGCTTCGCCCTCTACGGCCAGCTCGCCGCGACCTCGCTCGCGATCGTCGCGGGCTGTCTCGTCGCCTTCTTCACGCTCGCGGTGCGCGGATACGACCCGCAGCGCGGAATGCTGAGGCGAACCGGCGGCAAACCGGCCTGAGCGGCCTGGGGTTCGGCTGTAACGTCGTGGAGCAGGTGTTCCAGAACGGAGCAGTCGCGGCCAAAAAAAGCCGGATGTTCGGCAAAACCTTGCATGGGTTTTGCCGTGCATCCGGCAATTTCGCGGGTCCGTTCGCGCCCGCGGGTGCTTCACGGCACGTGGTGCGTGATTCCGTAGGCCGTAAAGATGCGGTCGACCTCGCCCGAGCGCTGCAGGTCGGCGAGTGCGCCCGACAGCGCCGACGCGAGTTCCTTGCTGCCGGCCTTCACGGCCATGCCCAGCGGCCAGCCCTTGACGCGCATTTCGGGCATGTCGAGCGTGTTCAGTTCGAACTGCTTGTGGTCCTTGAGCGCCGCTTCGAGCTGGCTGCGCGGCGCCATCACCGCGCTGACCTCACCCTTGACCATGGCCGCGGCGGCTTCATCGACGCTGCGGAAATGCACGACGTTCTCGCGCAGCCGGCCGTTCAGCACGTGCAGCATGAAGTCGCTCGCGTGCGTGTCCAGCTCGACGCCGATCTTTTCGCGCGTGAAGGCCTCGAACGCGACCGCGGCCGAACCCGACACCGGCGGCACGCGCTCGGGATTGCGCGCGATCGCCATCGTTTCGAGGTGGTAGGGGCCGAAGATCGCGACCTTGTCGTTCTGCGCCGCGAACTGCGCATCGACCGGCACGTGCAGCATCACGTCGGCCGTGCGGTGGCCGAGGTAATGCCCTTTCCACACCATGTTGCGCAGGTCGTCGCCCATGTTCTCGTCGGGCGGGAACTCGACGATCTCGGCGCGCAGGCCCAGTCGTTCCGCGAGGGCCTGCGCGAGGGCCACATCCACCCCCTTGCCGTGCGCCGAGAACGGCGGGTAGTCCGCATACACGGCCACCCGCAGGGTGCCCGCCTGCTGCACCTCGAGCTGCGCGGCCGCGTGGGCCGGAAGCAGGGCGCCCGCGCAGAGGGCGCCCGCTGCGATCAGGAATGCGCGTCGGTCATTTTTCACGTACGGTCTCCAGCCAGGCCTTGATTGCCCACATCGCCTCCTGCTGCAGCATGCCTTCGAACGGCGGCATATAGACCGCGCCGTTGCGGCTCACGCCGTGGCGGATGCGCTGCAGGAAATACTCGTCCGTTTCCGGCGCAATGTCGAGCTTGCGCAGGTCCGGCGCGATGCCGCCCGAGACCGCGCCGAGGCCGTGGCAGCGCGCGCAGTTCTGGTTGAAGGCCGAGCCGCCGATGCGGATCGCCTCCTGGTTGTCGCGGTACGGATTGACCTCGCGCCATTCGTCGCCGAGCTTCGGCAGGGTCGATACGTCCACCGCCTGCGGCGTGACGTCGCCGTGTGCGTGGGCCAGTCCCGCTCCGAGCGCGAGGGCGGCGGCGAGGGCCGCGGTGCGCAGTTTGCAGGTCAGTGTCTCCTTGTTGTGCTTGTCCACCTTGTAATTCCTCATCTCTGATTGACGACGCCCGGGGAACCGGATCTGCCCAGTCCTTCGCAAGCCCTGTGCCACGTTCGCGGAACGGGGCGGAATCCGGCGTATTTCCTTGGTAAGGCACCTGAAAGCTACTGGCAGGAAAATTGCTCACCATTGTTGCCGGGGCGGGAGAACGATTGCTTCGACCTGGTGCAGGTGCTACTTTCTGACACAAGGGACAAACAAAAAAATAGTCCCAAAAGTGATGCGCTGGAGAGGAGGAGAAGATGGCTGTATTGCCGCAATTGCGGGATCGCCGCGAGAACACCGTTTCGGACGCGCGACGATTTTTCTTCGAGCTTGGCCAGACGCCGGAGGCCGGGCTCGCTGCTCCCGTGCTGCGTTCCTGGCAACGCTGCCGGACCGACGGGCTCGACCACCTCGATGCCTACCTGATCGACCCGGCGGGCCGCGCCCAGCTCTCCGATGCACGCGACCGCAGTGCTCGGCTGCTCGAGCACGCGGGCGGGATCATGGAGCATGTGTTCGAGCAGATTCGCGCCTCGGGCAGCATGGTCATCCTGGCCGACACGCGAGGCATGATCCTGCACTGCCTCGGCGACCCGGATTTCGTCGGCCGCGCGCAACGCGTCGCGCTCCAGCCCGGCGCGTCATGGGACGAGCACGTTCGCGGCACCAACGCAATCGGCACCGCGATCCTGGAGAGCGCCCCGGTCGAAATCCACGGCGCCGAACACTACCTCGAACGCAACGGCTTCCTGACCTGCAGTGCAGCACCGGTATTCAACGCCCAGGGACGCATCGCGGGCGTGCTCGACATCTCGGGCGACTCGCGCAACAACCAGCGCCACACCCTGGGTCTCGTGCGCCTCTCGGTGCAGTTGCTCGAAAAGCGCCTGTTCGAGGCCGAGTTCGCCAGGGAAATCCGCATCGCCTTCCATCCCCGCCCCGAGTACGTCGGCAGTCTGCAGGAGGCAATGCTCGCGGTCGATGCGGACGGCCGGATCGTCGGCGCCAACCCCGTCGCGCGCGAGTGGCTCGGCCTCGGCGCCGGGCTCGCCGAGGCGCCGTCCTTCGGCACGCTCTTCCGCACCGGCTTCGGCCAGCTGCTCGACCGCGCGGCCAACGCACCCGATGACCTGCTGCTGCTCGAAATGCGCCGCGGTGAAGCCGTCTACGTGCAGGTGCGCGGCCACCGGCGCACGCGCCCGGAAGCCCCGGCCGCCAGGTTGCAGGACGCCGCGCCCCAAGCGGCGAAGGCTGCGGCGAAAACCGCCGACGGATCGAAGCACCGCATCACGCTCGACTGCCTCGCGACCGGCGACGCGCGCCTGCAACTCGCGCTCGACCGCGCGCGCCGCGTCCAGGGCAAGGACATCCCGCTGCTGATCCAGGGCGAGTCGGGCGTCGGCAAGGAACTCTTCGCGCGCGCCTTCCACAACAGCGGCGTGCGCAGCGACGGCCCGTTCGTCGCGCTCAACTGCGCGGCGATTCCCGAGAACCTCATCGAATCGGAACTCTTCGGCTACGTCGGCGGTGCCTTCACCGGCGCGCGGCGCGAGGGCGCGGTCGGCAAGCTGCAGCAGGCCCACGGCGGCACCCTGTTCCTCGACGAGATCGGCGACATGCCGCTCGGCATGCAGGCGCGCCTGCTGCGCGTGCTGCAGGAGCGCAGTGTCACGCCGATCGGCTCGATGAAATCGATCCCGGTCGATATCTCCCTCGTCTGCGCGACGCATCGCGTGCTGCGCGACGCGGTGAAGCAGGGGCTGTTCCGCGAAGACCTCTACTACCGCGTCAATAGCCTCACCGTCACGCTGCCGCCGCTGCGCGAACGCACCGACATCCGCAGCATCGTCGCGAACCTGCTCGAGCTCGAGTCGGCCGACCGGCACAGTGGGCCGATCGACATCAGCGAAGAGGTCATGAGCTTCTTCGAACGCTATCCCTGGCCCGGCAACGTCCGCCAGCTCCAGAACGTCATCCGCGTCGCGGTCGCGCTGCTCGATGACAACGAACACGAGATCGCGTCGATCCATCTGCCGGAGGAACTCTTCGGCATCGACGGCGAGGACGGCGGCGAAGCCTTTGCGCCGGCCGCGTCGATGTCGGGTGGGTCCGTCGCTGCTGCTACCGCGACGCCCACGCCGGTGGCCGCGACGGGTGCGCGCAGTCTGGACGAAATCGAACTCGACGCGATCGCGACGGTCATGCGTGAAGTGGGTGGCAACGTCTCTGCCGCCGCGCGTCGCCTCGGTGTCAGTCGGAACACTCTCTATCGCAAGCTCGGACGGATGGGCTGATCTTCCGTTTATGCGGTAGGCATTGTCAGGGGCATGGTATTTGCCTAAAGTTGTCAGTTGTGTCCCGTAGCGAATCAACCGACGGAGGAGAGCATCGATGTGGAAATCGCTCTACATTGACCCCGCGAAGTGTACCGGCTGCCTGCAGTGCGAGATGGCCTGCTCGTACGAACACACCGGCGTCATCAATCCCAGCAACTCGTTGATCAAGGTCTTCAACTTCGAGCACGAAGGGCGCAAGGTGCCTTACACCTGTACCCAGTGCACCGATGCGTGGTGCATGCACTCCTGTCCGGTCGATGCGATCCGGCTCGACCTGACGACCGGCGCCAAGGTGGTGTTCGAGGACACCTGCGTCGGCTGCAAGGTGTGCACGATCGCCTGTCCGTTCGGTACGGTCAATTACAACCAGGCCACCGGCAAGGTCCAGAAATGCGACCTGTGCGAGGGCGATCCGGCGTGCGCCAAAGCCTGCCCGACCGGCGCGATCACCTACATCGACGCCAACTGGACCGGACTCGGCCGCATGCAGGCCTGGGCCGCCAAGGCGAACACCCCCGCAGCGGCGGCCTGAGAGGAGAGGAATACCATGGCATGGAATCGCAAGCTCCTGCGCGTGAACCTCACCCAGGGTACGTGCAAGGAAGAGCCCCTCAACATGGAGTGGGCCAACGAGTACCTCGGCTCGCGCGGCCTCGCGGCGAAGTATCTCGTCTCGGAGATCGACCCCAGGGTCGACCCGCTGTCGCCCGACAACAAGCTGATCATGGCGACCGGTCCGCTTACCGGCACGATGGCCTCTACCGGCGGGCGCTACACCGTCAGCTGCAAGGGACCGCTCACCGGCGCGATCGCGTGCTCGAACTCGGGCGGCTTCTTCGGCGCCGAGATGAAGTTCGCCGGCTGGGACATGATCATCTTCGAGGGCAAGTCGCCGAAGCCCGTCTACCTCTTCATCGAGAACGACAAGGCCGAGTTGCGCGACGCCGCCCACCTGTGGGGCACCAGCTGTTGGCACACCGAAGAGCAGATCAAGGCCGACCACCAGGATCCGCTGATCCGCGTCTCGTCGATCGGCAAGGCGGGCGAGAACCAGGTGCTGTTCGCGGTCGTCATCAATGACCTGCACCGCGCCGCGGGGCGCTCGGGCGTCGGCGCCGTGATGGGCTCGAAGAACCTCAAGGCGGTCGCCATCCGCGGCACCAAGGGCGTGTCGGGCATCAAGGACTTCCCGGCCTTCCTCAAGGCGACCCAGGACGCGAAGAAGGTGCTCGCCGACAACGCCGTTACCGGCGAGGGCCTGCCCAAGTACGGGACCCAGGTGCTGATGAACGTCATCAACGAGATCGGCGCACTGCCCACGCGCAACCACCGCGACGTGCAGTTCGAGGACGCCGCCAAGATCTCCGCCGAGGCGATGCACGAGAAGCGCCCCTCCGACGGCAAGACGCACCTCATCACCAATGCCGCCTGCTTCGGCTGCACGATCGCCTGCGGACGCATCTCGCAGATCGACAAGGACCACTTCACCGTCAAGAACAGCCCGCAGTATTGGGGCGCCTCGGGCGGTCTGGAGTACGAAGCCGCGTGGGCGCTGGGGGCCGCGAACGGCGTCGGCGACCTCGAAGCCCTGCAGTACGCGAACCTGCTGTGCAACGAGCAGGGCATGGACCCGATCACCTTCGGTGCCACCGTCGCCGCGGCGATGGAACTCTACGAGATGGGCATCCTGACCAAGGAGCAGATCGGGATCGAGAGTCCGTTCGGATCGGCCGCGGCGCTCGCGAAGTTCGCAGAAATGGCCGCGAACGGTGAGGGCTTCGGCAAGGAGATCGGCATGGGTTCGGCACGCCTGTGCGAGAAGTACGGCCACCCGGAACTGTCGATGAGCGTCAAGAAGCAGGAATTCCCGGCCTACGACTCGCGCGGCATCCAGGGCATGGGCCTCGCCTATGCGACCTCGAACCGCGGTGCCTGCCACCTGCGCGGCTACACCGTCGCGTCCGAAGTGCTGGGCATCCCGGTCAAGACCGACCCGCACGTCACCGACGGCAAGGCCGAGCTCGTGAAGGCCTTCCAGGACGCGACCGCGGTGTTCGACGCGGCCGGCATCTGCGTGTTCACGTCCTTCGCCTGGACGCTCGCGGACGTGCAGCCCCAGCTCGCGGCAGCCTGCGGGCCCGAATGGACGATGGAGAAGCTCAACGAAGTGGGCGAACGCATCTGGAACCTCGAGCGCCAGTTCAACAACGCGGCCGGTTTCACCGCCAAGGACGACAACCTGCCGCCGCGCCTGACGACCGAACCAGCCAAGACCGGCCCGGCCAAGGGCCTGGTGAACCAGCTCGACAAGATGCTGCCCGAGTACTACAAGGTCCGTGGCTGGACGCCCGACGGTGTGCCGACCTCGGAGACCCTGGCGCGACTGGGACTCTGAGCATCGCCTGACGCTCGCCTGTCGAGCGTGTGATCCCTTCCCGGCGGCCCGCTGCCGGGAAGGGCGCCTGATCGCCCAAACGAGGACGAACCGATGAAACACGTGATACTCGGCAACGGACCCGCTGGCGTCGTCGCGGCCGAAACGCTGCGCCGCGCCGCCCCCGCCGACGATATCCTGATGGTCGGCAGCGAGAGCGCACCGCCGTACTCGCGCATGGCCATTCCCTACCTGCTGGAAGAGAACATCGACGAGTCGGGCACTTACCTGCGCAAGGCGCCCGACCATTTCCGCCGGCTCAACATCGGCGAACTGCGCGCACGCGCCGTGTCGCTCGACACCGACAAGCGCCGCATCCTGTTCAACGACGGCCGCTTCGAGGACTACGACCGCCTGCTCATCGCGACCGGCTCGCACCCGGTGCGCCCGCCCATCCCCGGCGTCGACCTGCCGGAAGTGCAGACCTGCTGGACCCTCGACGATGCGCGCGCGATCGCGCGTCTGGCCAAGCCCGGCTCGCGCGCGCTGCAGCTCGGCGCCGGCTTCATCGGCTGCATCATCATGCAGGCGCTGGCCGCGCGCGGCGTGCAGCTCACCGTCGTCGAAATGGGCGACCGCATGGTGCCGCGCATGATGACGCCCCAGGCCGGCGGCATGATCAAGCGCTGGGTCGAGAACAAGGGCATCCGCGTCGTCACCAACGCCGGCGTGCAGCGCATCGACCGCAGCGGCGAGGGGGTCGTCGACGTCACGCTGTCGACCGGCGACGTCCTGCCGTGCGATCTCGTCATCGTCGCGGCCGGCGTCGCCCCGAACATCGCCTTCCTCGACGCGACCCCGGTGCATGTCGCCAAGGGCGTGCTGGTCGACGACAGGCTCGAAACCAGCGTTCCCGGCATCTTCGCCGCAGGCGACGTCGCCGAGGCGCCCGACCTCTTTACCGGCGCGCACCTCGTCGCCGCGATCCAGCCCAACGCTGCCGACCAGGCGCGCGTCGCCGCGCTCAACATGGCCGGCCGCCACACCAAGCTCAACGGCGTGCTCGCGATCAACGTGCTCGACACGCTGGGCCTCATATCGGCGTCCTTCGGCCAGTGGTGGGGCGAGGGAAGCGATGCCGGGGGAAAGGGCGTCGAGCATGTCGACGAGAACGGCTTCCGCTACCTGAGCCTTCAGTTCAAGGATGACGTGATGATCGGCGCGACCGCCATCGGTCTCACGCAGCACGTCGGCGCGCTGCGCGGCCTGATCCACGGCCAGGTGAAGCTCGGCGCGTGGAGGGACCGCCTGCTCGCGAACCCGCTGCAGTTCGTCGAAGCCTACGTCGCACGCTCGCAGCAACCGATGGCGCTCGCGCGCTGAAGGAAGATCACGCGGAAATGAAGATCGGCTTCAAGCTCTTCGCCTCGCTCACCGACTACCTCCCGTCCGACCGCAAGGGCAACCGCGTCGAACTGGAGGTGGGCGAAGGCGCGACCATCTCTGAACTGATTGCGCGCTTCAACGTCCCGGAACGCAGCGCGCATCTCGTGCTGGTGAACGGCCACTTCGTTCCGCCCGCGCAGCGCACCTCGCGGCATCTCGCGGAGGGCGACGAACTGGCCATCTGGCCGCCGATTGCGGGGGGGTGAGCGGGCTGGGTGTCGCCCCTTTTCCTGCCTGCCCAGCCTGACCGGATAGCGATACATGGCATTCATCAGCGGCTTCGTCCCGGAGCAGTTCGAGCGCGAGGTCACGGCCTCTCCGGCGGAGTTCGCACGCGACCTGCGCAAGGCGTCATCGGTCGAGGTCGAAACCGTCGCGCCCGGCCATTTCCGCCTGTGCGGCGGGGCGACCCGCCTCGACATCCATGTCGCGGCCGGGGCCGTGCGGCGCATCGGCTTGCTCGAGCTGCCGACGCTCTCGGTCCGCTACCTGTTCTCCGGAGGCGGCGAAGCCGACCGCCGGGCGCTTCTCCTTCCGCTGGACCGTGGGATGCAACGCGGCGGCGGCTGACATCCGGATGCGGTCCGAATGCCGCCGGCGTGCAGGGAAGGGCTGCCGAAGTGTGGCGCTTGCGCTATCCTCCCGGCGATGTACGGACTAGCCGCGACCTTTGCCGACGCTTTCGCACTACTCGCAACCTTCGATCAGCGCGCAGTGGAGATCGCCAGCCTGTCGTTGCGGGTGAGCGGTTCGGCGGTGATCCTGGGCACCCTCGTCGGCCTTCCGCTGGGCGCCTGTCTCGCGGTCGGCCGCTTTCCCGGGCGGAGCGCCGCGCTGGTGATCATAAGCGGCCTGATGGGGGCGCCTTCCGTGGTCGTCGGCGTGGTCGTCTATCTGATCCTGTCGCGCTCGGGGCCGCTCGGCGAACTGGGCCTGCTCTACACCCCCTTCGCGATGGTCGTCGCGCAGACCGTGCTCGTGATTCCGCTGATGGCCGCCATCGCACGCCAGATCATCGAGGATGCGTGGCAGCGTTATGCCGAAGAGTTTCGCGCGATGCGCTTCTCGTGGTGGCAGAGCGTCACGACGCTGCTGTACGACTGCCGCCATTCCCTTGTCGTCGCCGTCCTTGCCGGGCTGGGGCGGGCGATGAGCGAAGTCGGCGCGGTGATGATCGTCGGCGGCAACATCGACCACGCGACGCGCGTCATGACCACCGCCATCGCGCTCGAAACCAGCAAGGGCGACCTGCCGCTCGCCATTGCGCTCGGCATCGTGCTCGTCGTGGTCATCCTGATCCTCAATGCCTTCGCCTTTGCCATGCGGGCGTGGGCGATGCGCCGCTACGGGTGAGCGAGATGTTCCCGTTGCGCCTGTGCGACATCCGTTTCCAGCCCGACGGCCGCCCCGTCCTCGATGGCATCGACCTCGAACTGGGCGGGGAAGGGATCACGCTCGTGCTGGGCCCCAACGGTGCCGGCAAGAGCGTGCTGCTGCGCACGATCTGCGGGCTGCTCCAACCGACCGGCGGGAAGATCGACTGGGGCGGAGAAAAGCGTCCCGACCTGGGTGTGATGATGGTCTTCCAGCATCCGATGATGCTGCGTGCCTCGGTGCTCGAAAACGTTGCCCTTGCGCTCAAGCCGCATGGCGTTCCGCGCGTCGAGCGCCGCCGCCGCGCGGCGGGCGTGCTCGACCGCGTCGGCCTGCTCGCGCGCGCGGCCGACAGCGCGCGCCTGCTGTCGGGCGGCGAACAGCAGCGTCTCGCCCTCGCGCGCGCCTGGGTCACGGCACCGCGCCTTCTCCTGCTCGACGAACCCACTGCCAGCCTCGACCCGTCTGCCACGGCCGAAGTCGAACGCATCGTGCGCGAGATCCGTACCGACGGCACGCGCATCCTGCTGACCACGCACAATCTCGGCCAGGCGACCCGCCTCGGGGACGACGTCGTCTTCATGAGCGCCGGGCGGGTCCGTGAGCACGCCCCGGTGCAACGCTTCTTCGCGCGCCCCGCCTCCGACGAGGCCCGCCTGTTCATCCAGGGCGAGCTGCCCTGGCGGATGAACTTCTGACTTCCGGCGACGCCTCAGGCCCAGTACGGAACCGGTCCGATCCGCTCGGCCAGGTAGTCGACCAGCGTACGCACCCGGTGCGGCACGTAGCGGGTGCCGGGAAACACCGCGTAGATGTGCAGCTCCGTTGCCGAATATTCCGGCAGCAGCACCTCCAGCAGGCCCGCGCGCACCGCCTGCGACGTGAGGAAGGACGGCTCCCGCACGATCCCCATGCCGCGGATCGCGGCATCGAGCAGTGCGTCGCCGTTATTGGCGCGAAACCGCCCCTTGATCGGCACCGAGTAAGGCTCGCCGTTTACCCGGAAGCCCCAGCCGAGACTGGAGCCCAGCGTGTAGGTCAGGCAGTGGTGCTGCAGCAGGTCGTCGGGATGTTGCGGACGGCCGTGACGGTCCAGATAGTCGGGAGCCGCTGCGACGGCGAGCGAGCTGCGGCTCAGGCGCCGGATCACCAGTGACGGGTCGATATGCTCCGAAATCCGCACCGCGAAATCCATGCCTTCCTCGATCAGATTCACCCGCCGATCGCTGAACTCGATGTCGACACTGACTTCCGGATAGGTCGTGATGAAGTCCGCGACCAGCGGCATCAGGTGGCGCACGCCGAAACTCATCGGCACGCTGGCGCGGATCTGGCCGCGCGGTGCCTGTTTCTCGCCGGCCAGGTCGCCCTCGGCGGCCTCGACCATCGCCAGGATCTCGCGGCACTTTTCGAGATAGGCCGAGCCGGACGAGGTCAGGCTCAGGCGCCGCGTGCTGCGCGCGAGGAGTTTCGTGCCCAGATGGGCCTCCAGCGCCGCAATCTGCCGCGTGATCGCCGAACGGGCGACATTCAGCCGGTCCGCGACCGCGGTGAAGCTTCCCGCTTCCGCGACGCGTACAAACACCTCCATAGCCTGCAGGCGATCCACTGTTGTCCTCGACGCAACAAAGAGTTTGCTTGGTTCCGCTATTTTAGGACTAATCGATCCCCTAAAGTGCGCCCATACCCCAACGATGCAGTCCCAAGGAAAATAAAATGATCCTCGTAACCGGCGCGACCGGCCATCTCGGCCAGCTGATCGTGCAGCAACTGGTGCTCCGGCTTCCGGACGCAGGCGCCCGGAAGCTGGCGGTCAGCGTCCGGGAGCCCGCCCGCGCGCAGGTTTTCGCCGCGCGCGGCATCGAGGTTCGACGCGGCAATTTCGATGAGCCCGAAAGCCTGCGCGCCGCGTTTGCCAGCGTGTCGCGGCTCGTGATCGTATCGACCGACGGTCCCAAGGCGAGGCGGATCGCCCAGCACCGCAACGCGATCGAGGCCGCCCGTGCGGCCGGCGTCGAGCACATCCTCTATACCAGCTTCCTCGACGCCGATCCTGCCTCGCCCTCCGAATTCGCGCAGGTCCACGCCGACAGCGAGGCCGCGCTGGCGGCCTGCGGCGTCGCCCACACGGTCCTGCGCAACGGCATGTATGCCGATTTCCTGCCGATGACCTTCGCCGGTGCGCTGCAGGGCGGCGTGCTGCACTTGCCGGCGGCCGGGGGCAAGGTCAGCTACGTGACGCGCCATGAGCTCGCGCAGGCGATTGCGGCAGCCACCGTTGCGCCGCGCCTCGAAAAGCACATGTATGAATTGACCGGCCAGACGGCCCACGATTACCACGACCTTGCCGCACGTGTCGGCGCCGCCACAGGCGTGGCCCTGCGCTACGAACCGGTCGGCGAGGATGCCTATGCCGGCGTGCTCGAAGCTGCCGGCATGCCCGCGTGGGTTGCCCGCGCGATGGCGAACATGTTCACGGCCGCTGCCGCGAATCGCCTGGCGCGCACCACCAACGATTTTGCCGCGCTGGTCGGCCATCCGCCCAAATCCATCGACTGTCTTGTGGCTGAATTCTTCCGCGCCGTGTGATGATGTGCGCGAATACACTCAAAAAAGGGGAACTTCGTTGAAAACTCCGGAACACTACGCGCGGCCGGCGGTCGTCGTGCACTGGCTGATCGCGATTCTGGTGCTCGTGGCGCTGCCGCTCGGCTACTACATGACGGACCTTTCCCTGTCGCCGCGCAAGCTGCAATTGATCTCGTGGCACAAGTGGATCGGCTTTACCGTGCTGCTGCTGTTCATTCCCCGCCTCATCGTGCGCCTCACCCGGCCCGTGCCGGTGCCGGTCACGACGATGCCCGGCTGGCAGCGCATCGTCGCGTCGATCACCCATGTCGTGCTCTATGTATTGATGATCGCCGTGCCGGTCACCGGCTGGCTGATGAGTTCGGCGAAAGGCTTCCCGGTGGTGTATCTGGGGCTCGTCCCGCTGCCCGACCTCGTGGGCAAGGACGAAGCGCTCGGCGATCTGCTCAAGTCCGTACACGAAGTCCTGACCTCCGGTCTGCTCACCCTGGTCGGTCTGCACATCGCCGCCGCTCTCAAACATCACATCATCGACCGAGACGAAACGCTGGCACGCATGGTGCCCCTGCTCAAACGCTGAACCCGACAAACAAAGGAATGCCTCACATGAAACACAATCGAATCCTGGCTGCCGCCCTGGTCTCCCTCGTCCTTCCGTTCGCCAGCGCCGACGCGGCGCAAGCCGCCGGCCTGTTCGATCAGGTCCAGCCGGCGAAGAACCGCATCGACTTCGTCTTCAAGCAGATGAACGTGCCGGTCAATGGCCACTTCAAGAAGGCGAAGGTCGATCTGGCGTTCGATCCGGCTACCCCCGCGAAATCGACAGTCCGCCTCGACCTCGATCTCGCCAGCATCGATGCGGGTTCGTCGGATGCGAACACGGAGGTCGTCGGCAAGCCCTGGTTCGACGTGAAGGCCTTCCCGACCGCGACCTTCGTCTCGTCGTCGGTGAAGCCGGTCGGTGGCGACCGCTACGAAATGACCGGCAAGCTCACGATCAAGGGCAAGACCCGCGACGTGACGACGCCGGTAACCGTCAAGCAGAACGGCAACACCGCCACGTTCGACGGTGCCTTCACGCTCAAGCGCCTGGAGTTCGCCATCGGCGACGGCACCTGGTCCGACACCTCGATCGTTGCCGACGAGGTCAAGGTCAGCTTCCATGTCGAAGCCGAGCGCGCCGCGGCCAAGTAAAACGCCGCACTACCCATTCGGCGCGGGCAAGTTCCCCGGCATCGGCGGCGAGGTCACGCTCGCGATCGCCGCCGATGCCGTCAAGCAGCTTGGTGAATTTGTCCGCAATCACCAACTGTAAAGAATCGCCTCTGTCAGCATAGCTCAAGAAAGGTTGGCAATATCATGCTCGCTTCGACAGCATCCCCCACCCCTGGCAGCAGCACCTCCTATTTCTCGGTCGCTATCGCCCTGTGTGGATCTATTGCTTATCCATTCCTGTTGAAAGCATTTCATGCTGGCACTTCTAGTGGTGCCGGAGGTATGCCATTCCTTGGCTGGCTGTTGCTCTTGCTGGCCATCGCTGTCCCGGTCGCCGGTATCGAGGCTGCCACGCGGCTCGGGCAACTCACCGTACCGTCGCGTCGCGACCTGCTTGCTAAGCGCTTGGCGCTGCTGACGATCGCTGCAGCGCCTATTTTTACCGCCAGCGGCGTATTGTTACATATGGCTGGCGGCCCAATTAACGATACCATTTTCTGCCTGCTCTTCTGGGGCGGCGCTATCGCTTTGCTGCTAGCCCGCTGGGGCGACACCGCCACGACATCCCCGGTGCCTTTCGCCAAAGTCCCGCAGTTGCGCGTCGCACACGGAATCGGCGCGCTCGCAATCGTGCTGCTCTTTCTAGCGATGCATCTAACTAACCATCTGTTTGGATTAGCTGGCGAGGCCATGCACCGGCACTACATGGAGATGTTTGAATCCGTTTATCGCGCACGCTGGATCGAACCTGCCGTCGTCCTTCTTTTTCTGTTCCTGGTGATTACTGGCATCAACCTGTTTTGGCAGCATACGAAACGGCCGGCAGACGTATTTCGCACGCTTCAAATCGCGAGCGGCATCTACCTCGTCTTTTTCGTTCTGGCCCATATGAACTCGGTGTTCTTTTACGCTCGAACATTCGCCAATATTCCGACCGATTGGAACTTTGCCATTGGAGCGCCTGCCGGACTTCTCCAGGATGCGTGGAATATCCGTCTTGTGCCTCACTATTTATTGGGTGTGTTCTTCGTATTGCTGCACCTGGTACTCGGTGCAAGGGGTGTCGCCCTCGCACACGGTCTCCAAGAAGCTCGTGCAAACCGCCTGACATGGCTGGGCATGCTATTGTCCGGCGCGATTTCGGTGGCAATCATTCTCGGCATGACAGGTGTACGTGTTGTGTAATCGATTTGCCGGTGGACTGCTTGCCGGTCGCCCGTAGTCATTCACCGGGCGTTTCGGCGCGCGCCGAAGGTGCGCTAAGCCTAGTCGCTATTCGCCACGCTAGAGATTGAGCCGTATCACCACAAAAGCAAGCCCTATTACTCTTTAGGGGTATATTCCACTCCCGGAATACTCGCCGAGGGGCCGGCTCCCCTGTCTGGCGGGCATTTTGATCTGCAGCCATTAAAGGAGAATCAGCATGAAGGCACGAATTCTTGCAGGCATGATCGCGGTCGGCCTGACGGCAGCGTTTGCATCCTCGGGCGCAATGGCCGTGGATGAGGATGCCGCCAAGGCAACTGCCAAGCGCAACGACTGTTTCAAGTGCCACGCGATCGACAAGACCAAGAAAGGCCCGTCGTACAAGAAGGTCGCGGCGAAGTTCAAGGACAAGGCCGACGCCGAGCAAAAAATGATCGATCAGATCACCAAGGAGCACAAGGTGAAGCTCGAGGACGGCACCGAGGAAACGCACAAGGTGATCGACACCACGGACAAGGCAGAGATCAAGAATCTCATCGACTGGATCCGTGCCCAGTAATCGCTGAGGAAGCGACCGCCTCACGTGGGCGGATATCGACGCCATTTCCGGTCTACGGATCGGTTCTGCACGCCGCTGCCAGCGGCGTGGCGCGCTGCAAGCGCGTCACGGCGAGGGCCGCACGACGAGTTACTCCGCGGCGATCCAGTGCCCCGATTTCCCCCCGAGCTTCTCCATCAACTGGATCCCGTCCATGCGCATGCCGCGATCGACGGCCTTGCACATGTCGTAGATCCACCCGGAAAGCATTGTAAACACGTGGGTTTGGTGCCTGAAACTGTGACTCTGCCCATCTCAGGTTGGACAGAAACTGGACACGTTTCTGCCAGGGTGAGCCATTCGCCCTCATATCACATTAACACCGCGTCATTGTTTATGCGACTATCAACTTCGTTACGACGATAGTTTTAATGACGTAGTGAGTTTTATTTCGGTAAATTTTTGCTATCGCGACCCAGGGGGCTCTGAGATCACGGCCGGGTTTTCAAACTTTTGGATTTCGGGTTCTGAATTGACGGGGCGGTCGCGTTGTCGCCTCCCGTTCCGTTCGTGCGATGTGTGAAATGTCACATCATTTTTTCCTATGATGTGAATATCGTATGTAATTAGGATTAAATTGAACCAAGAAGAGAGAAGACAGCGGGCAGGGGCGACAGATCTGCCTTCATGCTCATAGAAGGGCGATTTATGCGAATGGATCACGTAATAGGCGTCGGCCTAATCATCATGTTTGTGAGTGCATGCAGTCTGTTTGAAAGTGAAGATGAAACACGCGTCAGATATTTACTCAAAGATCCTTCGTCCGCGGAATTTAGAAACCAGCGGACCGGGGAATTTTCAGAGGCGGACAATGAGAAAGTATATTGTGGCGAGGTAAATTCAAAGAACTCTTTTGGCGCAATGGTGGGGTTCACGCAGTATGTCGTTATTGGAAACGCTGTACTTGTAGGAAGTGAATCCGGCGTGTTTGCGAGTGGCGAAAAGAGTCGTGATGAAATTGAGAGAAAAATTGACAATTTCTCTGCTCGCTTAACGATTGAAAAATTCGAATCGGAAGCGAGAATAAATGCGGCAAATTTGCAGTTAATGGCGCTAAATCTAATTCCCCATAATAAATATTTGAGCGCTGAATCGATACCAACGACTGCGTTAGCGGTGGCATGGAAAAAATTTTGTTCTCATTGATGCCCAACGACGGAGGTCGAATATGACGCGACGCAGGCTCATGATTGGTGCGATTGCCGGATTGCTCGTTGCCGGATGTGCCGGGACGTCCCAGTATTATCACGTCGAGGTGCCCGCGGGCACGCCGTCTGCGACGGTGCATCTGGTTCGCGCGAACAACTTTACCGGCGCGGCCATTGCGGCCCCGGTATTCATCAATGGCATGCAGATCGGCGACATCGGGCCGGGCGGCCACCTGAAAAGTTACGTCCCCGTGGGCAAGGCGCTGGTCTCCTCAACCGGATCGCCAGCCTCGTTCGTCGTAGAGGCCGGCAAGATCTATTACATCGAGATCGGCTACTCGCTGCAGATGTGGCTATGGCGCCCCGTATTCACGGCTACGCAGATCGACGCCGCGAGGGCTGCCGACATTGCTGGGCGCAAGCTATAAGGTAGGACCGTGAGCCAACTGGTCAAGTGTACTCAACCACTCTCGCAATGCCCGTGCCCCGGTGCCACTCAAAAAACCATCACCCATATTCGCCCACGCCTGAACCGGAACATCCAGGTAACGCTGGGTGAGGTCGCGGCGCCGCTTGGCGCCAGCGCTCTCCATCCGCTGCGCCTTCATGCGCAGCAGCTTAGACGTTGATCGCTTCGCCATTGCGCTGGTCCTCGCTAACGCGATGCAGAGCAAGCAAGACTTGCGTGAGCGTCGTTGAGGCGCGGAGCGCGACCCCGGCGAGGGCGCGGCGATTCTCGAGCTTGCGTTCGCGGGCGGCGGCGATGGTGTAGGCGGAAACCGTCGCCTCCAGGAGTGCGACTTGATCGGCAAGGGCGCTGCGGATTTCGGCGGGGCTGCCGCTTGTAAGCTGGCGGTTGCGCTCGGCCAGGGCGTTGAAGGCGTCGCGGGCCGCGATCAAGGGATCGCCGGTCCACAGAACCGCAAGGGCGCGGGCCTTGGCTTCACGATGATCGAGGGCGAGGGCAGGCACCACGGCAACTGCTTGGGCCGTGGTGCGGCTTTCCTCGCGGTTGGCATCTACATGGGTGGTGGGGGTAAGGTCGCTCATTGGTCGTTCTCCTTGTCCTCTTCGACGGACTCGACGGACAGGGTGCAGTCAG
Source organism: Azoarcus sp. DN11 (assembly GCF_003628555.1). Taxonomy (NCBI): domain Bacteria; kingdom Pseudomonadati; phylum Pseudomonadota; class Betaproteobacteria; order Rhodocyclales; family Zoogloeaceae; genus Azoarcus; species Azoarcus sp. DN11. Next base: position 1,766,630 of record NZ_CP021731.1, read on the forward strand.
CCTCCAGAATCAGGCGTTCCAACATCGCGCGCCGCGTTGTCGCCTGTTGCCGCGCCAGGCGGTCAAGGGCTGCGCTGGCGGTTGCGCTGATCCACGTGTTGAGGCGCTTGTCACTGTCGCCTTCGGTGCGTCGGCGGCGGTATGCCGCTTGGCGTTCTGCTGCTGTTGCCATGTGAGGATTTTGGGTTGTTACGCAGTAACGAGTATTGTAGCAGTGTTACGCAGTAACGGCCATACGGTGACGCACTGGCTTAACGCTGATATGTACCCCCTGAACCGGTCCTGATCCCCGTCCTTGAGGGGGTACATAGACGGCAATGCGCTTGGAAGCCTTGCGGTTGCTGGGTTTTAAGTATGCAAACGGCGAAAACCTGACACCCTGAACCCCCGCAAGGGTGGGGTGTGTGGCGCGGAGCGCATATGGCTAGAGTGATACCTTATTTCCAGCGTTCCAGCATAGGGTAAGGGGTTCAGGGTGTCAGGTTTCGGCCTGAAAACCCTTGCCGTTGCTGGGTTTATGGCTATGTACCCCCCCTGACCCCCCCCTGTTCCGCTGACGCTGCAGCACCTCCAAGCCGCTTGTCTCGGGTGTCAGAACGATACCTGCCACGCCACACCCTTGTAAGTGCGACCGACCCGCATCAGCCGCTTGCCCTGCACGATCCGCCCTTGCCGGGCGCCAAGCCAGTTGCCGAGCGCTTGGGCGTCAATCTCTCCGCGCCTCAGCGCGACGTCCTCGAAGGCAATCCGCAGTGCTTCCCGCGGTCCAGCCGCCATGCCCCGCACATCAAGCAGGGCGTCGCGCAGCGTCATTGGTTCCTCGCCGAACGCGTCGTGCCACGCAAGCAGAACGCGGCCCAACAGTTCGCGCTCGTCGTCGTCCTCGACGTTGCGACTGACCGCGCGCACCGGGTCGGGCAGGCCGTGTGAGACCAGGGCGCCGCGCACGATCCGCGACCACTCCGCGAAGGAGCCGAAGGGGGAAAGCTCGATCAATGTCCCCGACTGGCTGAAGTCCTGCAAGACGCGCAAGGCAGTCATGACCCACTTGCCCCGGTCCGCACTCACGATTGCGAGTGGGTCGAACTCGAAGCTCCGCTCCCACGGACGTTCGACGCGCGGATCAAGCTCGACAGTAACGACGCGCCTTGCCAAGTCGGCAGCGGGGCGGACGTTGTTGCCGTTGGCGATGATCAGGCAGCGCGTCGAGAGCCTCGCCACCTCATTGCCGCCCAAGAGCCTATCCGAGTACGTCGGCGCGGTCAGGATCGCGGCCAAGGTCGCCGAACTCCAATTGACTATGAGGTTGTCGAAGAACATGACGGGCTCGCCGGTCAGCAGCGCGCTTGTCAGCACCTTATCTTGTTCTTCGCTGCGCCCCGGCCAACGCTTCATATCCGTGTCGTCAGTCGCGAACGAGGCGATCACTTGCGACAGGAAGGACTTCCCGCTGCCGAGATCGTGACCAGCGACCAGGAACGCGGGCGCAGTCGGCAGCATCGGGCGACACGCTGCGGTCAGAATCGCGCTGAGCGCTGCCGATTCATCGACTGGCGAAGCGAACGGGAACTCGGCGAGGAGCCCGCGCACCGCTTGCAAGGCGTCGGCGCCGGTCCCGTCAAAAGGGCAAAACTGCGTGGGGTCGAATACGGCTTCCCAGCCCTCATGGTTTCCCGGCGTCAGCAGGATTTCACCGCTTGCCGTCAGCGAGGGCTGCGTCATCAAGCCGCACAACTCCGGCACTCCAGGCTTCGGCCCCGCCAAGACCGCTTGCAATACAGCGGGGTCGGGCGTCCCAAAATCGTCGCCGTAGCGCCAGCGGGCCGCGTCCGCAAGCATGAACGCCAAGCGGGCGGGCGGAACCGCTACGATGGAAGCCCGCTTGCCGCTCCGCACGACCTCCACCAGGGCGCCGGAACGGGCACGCAGCCCCGGCACTGAAGACAACATCGCTTCGGCACTTCGGACGCTCCCCGCAAAGTCACCGCGCCTGACCTCGATCACCGGGGTGTTTCCTGCATCGACAGGCGCCCGCAGGTCGGCCGACAGCACCTTCATGGAGACGCCCGCTGCCTTTGACGCCCGCTTGAGCAACGCTTGCGCTTCTGTCCTCGAAAGCCGCTCGTCGGCATCGATTCTGCGCGCGACTGCGACCACGGCCCCGGCGTCGCCTTCCACCTCGTCAAGCATTGAAGCGTAGTTGTCAGCGTCAACAACGTTTGCGAGGTCCGCTTCCTCGTCGGGATCGAACCCGCATGCCCAGCGTGCCACCTCGCGAATTTCCCTGTCGTCGCAAGGCGGGTCGAACTGGCACTCGGACAAGGCCGTGAGGCTCTCCACAATCGCAGTAAAGCCCCAGCCCCGGCGCCGCAGTGCGCCCGCTTCCGAAACAAGCGTGGCATTCCGGGCACCCGCCCGCACCTTGCCATCAGCACCCCCAACACCTTGCCCCCCGGTCGCTGCAGTTGCCCTTGCACCCTTCCCATTCGCTGTATCACGCCCGCAGGCAAGGCGAACCAGCCAATCAGGGGCGTCCGCGATCTGCGGGGCGTCCTCTGCCATCGGGTTCCACCCGTCCCACTGGTAGAGCCCTTCTGTACGAACGGACGGCGCGACGACGATTTGTCCGCTGGAGGCACGGATGTCGATGCCGCTGTACCCGAGCTTTGAGCCGACAATCGATTTAACCGGAACATCGATATCACACCGGAAAAGCATGTGTTTGCCGCCTGTCGGTGTGGTCGCGGCTAATGTCAAGGGCAGGGCGCCGAACTTCGACTCCAATTCGCGCAACGTGTCGAACCCGTTGCACCCTTCCTCATCCGCCTTCGTGTCGATGTCCAATACGAACACACCGCGATCCGGCGTCCAACCGACGTTGTAGGCCGTGTCACTGAACCAGTGCTGTAAGGTATCTTCGTCGCGCGACGCGGCATTGACCCAGTCATTGATAGCGGGCCGCTTGCCATTGGGGACAACGGGCAACATGCGTCCCGGCAGTTTCGCCGCATAGGCGAGGGCGTAATCACGCGTCGTTTCAGCCATGATTGCCAGCCTTCCGCATCAGGGTATAGACGCCTTGACGATGGATGACGCCCTCGCTGTCCGCAATGTGGCGCCAAGTGGTCAGGATGGTATAGCCATGCCGGCGCAACTCCATGATGCGTGCGGCAGGGGACATGCAGGCGAGGTGTTCCCGTGCCTCGCTGGTTGCGATAGATCCGAAGTTCTGAAGCCAATCGAGCAGCCGTTCGCGTTGTGCTTCTTTCGTGAGAGAGATACCCATGATTCAGGCCCTCCCGCTTGCGTGCCGACGCCTGTGTTCGCGTTCGGCATAGGCGATCTGCCCAAGCTCATAATGCAAACGCCCGATCGCCGAAAATAGCTGGTCGGCCAGAACCGGGGAACTCCCTTGCTGCAAGATTTCGACCAGATAGCGCCGGTCGGCTTCAAGCTGCCATACTGCATCATTGAACCTGCGTACAGCCTTGTACGCTTCCGTTTTTACGATTTCCTTTGCCATTTGGGTATCTCCGTATGTCGCGAGTTGCTACGCACGGACGATAGGCTTCTAGGAAATGCGATCGCCGATTGCCGAAACGCTTAGCGGCAATCGGCAATCGGTGATCGACTCGCGGGTCTAGTTCTGGGACACGTCGCGCAGGTGCGCACCCTTCGGTTCGCCCGGCTGGCTCGCCTTTTCTTTCCCCTTCTCCCAAGCTTTGGCGAGCGCCTCCCACGCCTCCCTGTTGAACCCAGCGGTCTGTTTCTTCGTTTCGATGCCCGATGGTTCGAGCCGGCGAACTTTAAGGTAAGTATCGCGAATCGTCGCATCGGTGATGTTGAGCACGAGGTCACCGAGATTCTGATGGAGAAACTGCGCCAGAATTTGACGCGATACGGCCCCAAAATCACACCCGCCTTTGTCGAGCCGCCCGATCGCGCTCTCGATCGCTCGGATTACATTGGCCTTGGCGGGACTCCGCCTGCGCTTCTCGGAATTTCCTGCGGACGTGTCAGGGGAGTGCGCTTGTGCCGTCTCCAGTTCAGTTCCACGCGTCCGTCGCGCCTCCTCTGCAAGAAACAACGTAGCGTCCTCGAACTCGCGCCGACGTTTCCTCTCTTCATTGTCCCTCGCCAGGCGGCCGCGCTGCGAAACCAGTAGATCGTTTTCGCATCGCTGCCGAGCTTCTGCCTCAAGTCGTGCAAACTCTTCGGCGGTCGGTGTGGGCGCGTTCATCGCCTTGAGGTATTGCTGCGCGCACGCACCGATTGAAAGGCTTGGCAGCCGCGTCGTCAGCTGCGCCACAAGTTGCTTGACTCCGGCCGATGGGGCGAGCAACGGAGTCCCCCGACTGAGGTTCGTCTGGATCGAACGCGGATCGACGTCTCCCTCCGGTGCAGCGCCGGAAAGGCGGAATGGCTCTTTCATTGTGGTCTCCCGTCCTGAGCCCGCCCAATGAAAAAGGAAGCCGGGGCAGGGAGCGCAGACGGGGGTGCGCTCCGGTTCGATTGGCCGATCTAGCCCCGGCCCGAGAATACCTTTCGAATTTTTAAAGAGCAACCATCTGGAATAATCAGCCGCGACCGCCTACCCACCCGGCGAGCGTGGGAGCCAGTCGCGTGAAGAACGCGTCCTGCTCGCGATATTCCAGCCAGTTAGGACCACAAAGTCCTCGGGCCGTCTGATGAGGCACGCCCATCAACCGCCCCATCTGTCCGAAGCTGAGCCCGCACAGCCGCCTGACGCTGCCAATGGGCGCCGATTTGGTGATGTTCGCGAGCAGGAAGCCGACGCGGTCCTCCACCCCCGGCAGCGCGTCGATAAGGTCGTGGGCCAGAGTCGTGACCTCAACCAGGTTAGCGGTGATCCGCTGGTGCACGGCTTCGCCTGCATAGGCCCGCGCGAAAGTCTCCTTTCGCATGAAGCTGCCGCGCCGCTGCAGGCCGGCGTCTTCCGGCCAGCGAATGAGGCGTTCCACGCCTTCAAGGTCGGTGTTGAGGAGGGCGGCGAGGTGGTCCGCAAGGGCTTTAAAGGTGTTCATGGTGGTTTCTCCGGTGCGTTGTCAGACGGTTAGCCGAGCTTGGCTGCAAGGGCTTCCGCGCTCGGATGGTAGTAGCGCTTCAGCATCTGCAGCGACTTGTGTCCGGTTACCGCGGACAACTCCGCAAGGTTGGTGAGCTTGTCCGCCAGCCTTGTCGTCGCCGTATGGCGCAGGTCGTGGAAGTGAAGGCCGGTGATGCCCGCACGCTTGCAGGCGAGCTTGAAACGCAGGTGCAGGGCCGGGGCAGAAATCGGGAATACCCGGCCGTCGATCGACCGCGGCATGCCGCGCAGGGTATCGACGGCGCGCGACGACAGGGGGACGACGCGACGCGAGCCGTTCTTGGTGTCGGGAAGTAGGGCGGTCCGCTTGTCCAGATTGACATGCTCCCAGCGCAGCGCGAGCAGTTCCCCGCGACGCATGGCCGTTTCCAGGGCGAAGACAATGATCGGCTGTACCCAGGGACTACGACGCCCGATCGGGGCGACTGCATCGAGCAGGGCGCGTTCTTCTTCGTCCGACAGTAGCCGTTCCCGCCCCTGCGGCTGTCTCGGCTTCCTGATCGACTCGACGACGTTCGCGACGGGGAAGCCCCATTCGCGGCGCGCATGATTCAGGATGGACGACAGCACAGCCAGGTCACGGATCACGGTCCCGGCCGATACCGCCTTCAAGCGCTCGTCCCTGAAACTTGCAACGACGGCCGGGGTCAGGTTGGCGAGGGCGAATTTACCGATGCGCATTTTGCGCAATGCGGCAAGGCGGATCGTTTCTTCCTTAGCGCCCTTCTTGGAGGGGGTGACCTCTTCGGCATACCGCTGCAGGATGTCCCCCAGGCTTGTCTGTTCAGCCGCTGTTCGACTTTGATAGACACCCTTGTCGACTTCCACTTCGACGGATCGCGCCCACGCTTCCGCTTCTTGGCGGGTACGGAATGTCTTCGCCTCGGGCGGGAACCCGTGTCGTGTGATGCGAGCCTGCCAGTGCTCGCCACGTTGTCTTACAGATGCCATCGCTGCCCCCATGTGGACATACGATGGACAGAACTCAGTTCAGCGCACCTAAAGCAGCAGTAACGACGTTGGACGCATGACCAACCACATATTCAGGTGGTAATTACATGTGCAACGAAAACAACGAGTTACTCCGCGGCGATCCAGTGCCCCGATTTCCCCCCGAGCTTCTCCATCAACTGGATCCCGTCCATGCGCATGCCGCGATCGACGGCCTTGCACATGTCGTAGATCGTCAGGAGCGCAACGTTCACGGCGGTCAAGGCTTCCATCTCCACGCCCGTGCGGCCGACTGTCTCCGCGGTGACGCTGCACCCGATGCGGCTTTGCGCCTCGTCGAGGTCGAACTCGACCGCCACGCGGGTGAGCGGAATGGGATGGCAGAGCGGGATCAGGTCGCTGGTGCGTTTCGATGCCTGGATCGCCGCGATGCGGGCGATGCCGAGGACGTCGCCCTTCTTTGCGCTGCCCGACTTGACCATCGCGAAGGTGTCTGGCTTCATGCTGATCGAGCCGCGCGCGATGGCGACGCGGCGGGTTTCGCTCTTGTCGCCGACGTCGACCATGTGGGCCTGGCCTTGGGCGTCGAAGTGGGTGAGGGCGGAAGGTTTCTGCTCGGTCATGGCTCGGGCTGCGCGGCGTACAGAGGGATACATTCCGCGCGGAACGGTTGATGGTTGCCCGGTATCATAGCACCCGATGATCAGACGACTTCTTATCCTGCTCCTGTGCATCGCCCTTGTGCCGCGCCTGAACGCGGCCGGTTTGCCGGATCTGGGCGACGTGGGGGCGTCCGAACTTTCGCCGCTCGCCGAACGCAAGCTCGGCGAATCGATCATGCGCGACATCCGATGGCGCGATCCGGCTTATCTCGACGATTCCGAGGTCGAGGATTACGTCAATCGCCTGGGGCGGCGGCTCGTCGCGGCGAGCCCGACGCCACAGCAGGATTTCGATTTCTTCGTCGTGCGCGACGCCACGCTGAACGCGTTCGCCTTGCCGGGGGGCTACGTTGGCGTGCATACGGGGCTGATCCTCGCCGCCGAATCGGAGTCCGAACTGGCGTCGGTGCTCGGGCACGAGGTCGCGCACGTGACGCAGCGGCATATCGCACAGATGTTCGGCAAGCAGAGCCAGACCAGCATGGTGATGTTGGCATCGCTGCTCGTTGCAGTGCTGGCGGCACGCAGCAATTCGCAGGTCAGCGAGGCAGCCATCGCGGCAGGGCAGGCCGGCGCCTTGCAGGCGCAGCTCGGCTATACGCGCGACTTCGAGCGCGAGGCCGATCGTATCGGCTTGCAGAGCCTGGAAGGCGCGGGTTTCGACGTGCGCGGCATGCCGAGCTTCTTCGAGCGCCTGCAGCGCTCCAGCCGTCTTTACGAGAACAATGCGCCGAGCTACCTGCGCACCCACCCGCTGACGCAGGAGCGGATTTCCGACATGGGCAACCGCGTCGGGCAGATGCGCTACAAGCAGGTGCCCGATTCGGCCGACTTCGGATTCGTGCGTGCGAAGCTGCGCGTGGCCGCAATGCCGCCGATCGACGCCGTGCGCGAGTTCGAGCCCCAGGCGGCCAGGAATGGCGCCGACGTCTCGGTGCGCTACGGGTTGGCGCGCGCGCTGTTGGCGGCGGGGCGGCTGGACGACGTCGGGCGGCAACTCGAGACGCTGCGCAAGGATGCGCCGCCGTCGACCTTTGTCGAGATGCTTGCGGCTGAGCTCCGGCTGGCTCAGCACGATGCGCCCGGCGCGGTGAAGGTGCTCGAGGTTGCGCGGAAGCGGTTTGCCGACAGCACAGCGGTCCAGTACGCCCTCATCGACGCGTTGCTGCAGGCGGGGCAGGCGAAGGAAGCCGGCACGATGGCGCGCGCCGCGGTGCAGAGTCGCAGCCGCGATTCGCGCATGTGGGCCTTCGTGGCGCGTGCGGAAGCGGACCAGGGCCACCGCGCGGCCCAGCATCGGGCGCAGGCGGAAGTCTATGTACTTCGCGGTGCGGTGCCTGCGGCGATCGAGCAGCTGGAATGGGCGCGTCGCGCCGGCGACGGCAATTTCTACGAGTTGTCCGCAGTGGATGCGCGCCTGCGCGAACTCAAGGAGCAGGAGCGCGAGCGTCGGCGCGAGGAGCGCGAGCGCGGCGGGAACCGCGGCGAATGACGGTCGCGTGCGGCGGGCGTCGCCATGGCGCTGGGGTAGAATGGCGGCAACTGTCTGTGAGGATGTCGCGTGATGCAAGTTGACAAGGAAGTCGATGCGCGCGGGCTGACCTGCCCGCTGCCGATTCTGCGCGCCAAGAAGGCGCTCGCCGAAATGACTGCCGGCCAGGTGTTGCGGGTGCTGGCGACCGATCCGGGCTCGGTGAAGGATTTTCAGGCGTTTGCCCGGCAGACCGGGAACGACCTGCTGCAGCAGGGCGAGACCGGGGACAATGCGTTCGAGTTCTACCTGAAGCGCAAGTAAACGTTTGCCGGCGCGCCTGGCCTTGATGGTCGACGTGGCGGCGATACGAAAAGGGGCCACCCCGATGGCGGGGCGGCCCCTGTTGTTCTCAGCCGTGCGGAATCAGCGCTGCGCGAGTTTTTCGAACTGCGGGCGAAGCTTGTCCAGCGTCGCGACGAAGCCGGCGAGGCGTTCGCGTTCCTGCTGCACGACCGCGGCAGGGGCGCGTTCGACGAAGCTCGCGTTGCCGAGCTTGCCTTCGGCCTTGGCGATTTCGCCTTCCAGCCGCGCGATTTCCTTGGCGACGCGCTCGCGTTCGGCGGCGATGTCGATCTCGACACGCAGCATCAGCTTGAAGGCGCCGGATACCGACACCGGGGCGAGTTCGTCCGCGCCGATATCATCGACGATCTCGACGCCCGACAGGCGCGCAAGGCCGGCGAGGTAGGGCGCGTAGACGTTCAGTGCGGCCGCGTCGCCCGCCGCGACCAGCGGCATGCGCTGGGCGGGCGAGATGCCCATCTCGCTGCGCAGGTTGCGGCAGCTGCCGACGATGGCCTTCAGCTCCGCGATCTTCGCCTCGGCGGCTTCGTCGATGCGGCCGAGGTCGGCTTGCGGGTAGCGTGCGAGCATGATGCTCTCGGCGTCCTTGCGGCCGGCGAGCGGGGCAACCGTCTGCCACAGCTCCTCGGTGATGAAGGGGATCAGCGGGTGGGCGATGCGCAGCACCGTCTCGAGCACGCGCAGCAGCGTGCGGCGGGTGGCGCGCTGCTGGGCTGCGCTGCCGTTCTGGATCTGCACCTTTGCGAGTTCGACGTACCAGTCGCAATACTCGTCCCAGACGAACTCATAGACGGCCTTGGCGACGAGGTCGAAGCGGTAGTCCTTGAAGTGCTGCCCGATGTCGGCTTCGGCGCGCTGCAGGCGCGAAACGATCCAGCGGTCGGCGAAGGAGAAGTCGAGCGTCCCGGCATTGCAGGCGGCGCTGCCGGCGGCGGCGTCGATGCCACAGTCGTGGCCTTCGCAGTTCATCAGCACGAAGCGCGTGGCGTTCCACAACTTGTTGCAGAAGTTGCGGTAGCCTTCGCAGCGCGATAGGTCGAACTTGATGTCGCGGCCCGGCGTCGCGAGCGACGCGAAGGTGAAGCGCAGCGCGTCGGTGCCGAAGGCGGGGATGCCTTCGGGGAATTCCTTGCGCGTCTTCTTCTCGATGCTTTGCGCCTGCTTGGGGTTCATCAGGCCGAAGGTGCGCTTCTTCACGAGCTCCTCGACCGCGATGCCGTCGATGAGGTCGATCGGGTCGAGCACGTTACCTTTCGACTTCGACATCTTCTGGCCTTCGGCGTCGCGGATGAGGCCGTGGACATAGACGTCGCGGAACGGAATCTTGCCGGTGAGGTGCTTGGTCATCATGACCATGCGCGCGACCCAGAAGAAGATGATGTCGAAGCCGGTGACGAGGACCGACGACGGCAGGTAGAGGTCGAGGGCGTCGTTCGACTTCGCCGGCCACTCGGAGGTCCAGTCGAGCGTCGAGAACGGCCACAGCGCGGATGAGTACCACGTGTCGAGCACGTCCTCGTCGCGGCGCAGCTTGCCGGTATAGCCGTCCTTCGCGGCGAGCGCCTTGGCTTCGTCCTCGGAATGCGCGACCCACACGCGTGCGTCGCCTTCGGCGTCGGCGTACCACGCCGGGATCTGGTGGCCCCACCACAGCTGGCGCGAGATGCACCAATCCTGGATGTTGTTGAGCCACTGGTTGTAGGTGTTGACCCAGTTCTCGGGGTAGAAGCGGATCTCGCCCGAGGCGACGCAGTCGAGCGCCTTCCCGGTGATGCTCTTGCCGTCCGCGCCAGCCTTGCTCATCGCGACGAACCACTGGTCGGTGAGCATCGGCTCGATGACCGCGCTGGTGCGGTCGCCGCGCGGCACCATCAGCTTGTGCGGCTTGACGGCGGCGAGCAGGCCGAGCGCTTCGAGGTCTTGCACGATGACTTCGCGCGCGACGAAGCGATCGAGGCCGCGGTACTTTTCCGGCGCGTCGTCGCTGACGTGGGCGTCGAGGCGCAGGATGCTGATCATCGGCAGCTTATGGCGCAGGCCGACGGCGTAGTCGTTGAAGTCGTGCGCCGGGGTGACCTTGACGCAGCCGGTGCCGAATTCGCGGTCGACGTAGTCGTCGGCGATGATCGGAATCTCGCGGTCGCACAGCGGCAGGTGGACGGTCTTGCCGATCAGGTGGGCGTAGCGCTCGTCTTCCGGATGCACCATGACGGCGACGTCGCCAAGCATGGTTTCGGGACGTGTCGTCGCGACGGTGAGGCCCTTCAGGTCACCGATCGGGCCTTCGCTGAAGGGGTAGGTGATGTGCCACAGGAAGCCGTCTTCCTCTTCCGACACCACTTCGAGGTCGGAGACCGCGGTGCCGAGCTTCGGATCCCAGTTCACGAGGCGCTTGCCGCGGTAGATCAGGCCTTCGTTGTAGAGGCGCACGAAGGTTTCGGTGACGGTCTTCGACAGGCCGGCGTCCATCGTGAAGCGCTCGCGCTTCCAGTCGGGCGAGGTGCCCATGCGGCGCATCTGGCGCGTGATCGTGCCGCCGGAGTATTCCTTCCATTCCCAGACTTTTTCCAGGAACTTCTCGCGGCCGAGGTCGTGGCGCGAGATGCCCTTGGCGTCGAGCTGGCGTTCGACGACGATCTGCGTCGCGATGCCGGCGTGGTCGGTGCCCGGCTGCCACAGCGTGTTGAAGCCCCGCATACGATGGTAGCGGGTGAGCGCGTCCATGATGGTCTGGTTGAAGCCGTGGCCCATGTGCAGCGTGCCGGTGACGTTGGGCGGCGGCAGCAGGATGCAGAAGGCATCGGGGTTGGACTTGTCCAGTCCGGCGTCGAAATGACCGCGCGACTCCCATTCCGGATACCAGCGGGCTTCGATGTCCGCCGGCTCAAAACTCTTGGCCAGTTCCATGGTGTGCTCTGGGGCTGAAGGCAAAGGGTCGATTATAGCGGATCGAGGCCGCCGCCCTTGCGCCCGAGCGCGGTTCCAGCCTGTTCAGGGTTCGTCCGGCGGGAGAACGTCGGTGTTCTTCTCGAGGTGGTGCGAGATATGCGCGGACAGCGCGGGCAGCAGCGTTGCGCGTAAGTGGGCGAGCGCCTGTTCGCGGATGCGGGCGCCGAGCTTGTCGAGTTCGCGCGCGACGATCTCCGGCAGTTCGGCGTGGAACCACGCTTCGACGGCGCGGGAGACTTCGGTGTCGAGGCTGATGAGCTGTTCGGCGAGTGCGCTGGCCGGGCGTTTCGATGGGGACGGTTGGGGCGCCTTGAGTGCCGTGGGCAGGTTTTCCGCCGCGACGACTTCTGTCAGGACGGGGAGGTCTTCCTCTTCGAGGGAGACTTCCTCCACGGGCTCGGGCAGGTTCGGTTCCGGGCCGCGGTGCCGCTTGAGCAGGGCGTCGGCCTTGCCCAGGAGGAGATCGGCAGCCTTCAGGTCGTCGTCGGGCTCGAGTCGTGGCGGTAGCGGCCAGGGGCTCATAGGGCCTCCCTGCGGATGGCGTCGAAGGCCTGCAGGGGCAGGTCCTTCTGTTTGTAGTGCATCCAGCGCGCGCGCGCCGGGCGCTTCTGTGCTTCGCTCTGCCCGATGATCTCGACCACCATGCGGAAGCGCTCGAAGCCGGGCGGCACGTCGTCGGCGAGGTTGAAGAGGATCTCGGTGTGCGGCCATTCGCCGGGCGCTTCGGCGTGGCCGACGACGACCGGCGTCTCGGCTGCGAGCGCAGAGCCGGCCATCACGTGCGGGACGAAAGCCTGCTGCTCGAAGCTCCATAGCAGCTGGTCGAGCTGGCGGGCGGATGCGGCGTCGGCCGTGCGCAGGGCGACCTTGCGGCCGCTGCCGAAGGCACGGGCGGCAAGGTCGCAGGCCAGCGCGAGCGGGTGCTCGGCGTTGTGGTAGAACTGCACCCGCGGCGGCATCGCGACGGTTCCCTGCCTCAGACCTTGCCGCCCTGGCTGCGGGCGATCAGGAATTCGGCCAGCAGCGGCACGGGGCGGCCGGTGGCGCCCTTCGCGTCGCCGGACAGCCAGGCCGTTCCCGCGATGTCGAGGTGCGCCCACTTGTAGGCCTTGGTGAAGCGCGCGAGGAAGCAGGCCGCGGTGATCGTGCCGGCGTAGCGGCCGCCGATGTTGGCGACGTCGGCGAAGTTGCTCTTGAGCAGGTCCTGGTACTCGTCCCACAGCGGCAGCTGCCAGACGCGGTCGCCGGAGACGGTGCCGCAGTCGGTGAGCTCGCGCGCGAGCTCGTCGTCGTTGGCGAGCAGGCCGCTCGGGATCTTGCCCAGCGCGACGACGCAGGCGCCGGTGAGGGTGGCGATGTCGATGACGCAGGCGGGCTTGAAGCGCTCGGCGTAGGTCAGCGCGTCGCACAGGATCAGGCGGCCTTCGGCGTCGGTGTTGAGGATCTCGATGGTCTGACCGCTCATCGACGTGACGACGTCGCCCGGTTTGGTCGCAGCGCCGCCGGGCATGTTCTCCGTGGTCGGGACGATGCCGACGACGTTGATCGGCAGAGCCATGCGTGCGAGAGCCTTGAAGGTGCCGAGGACACTGGCGGCGCCGCACATGTCGAACTTCATCTCGTCCATCTCGGTACCGGGCTTGAGCGAGATGCCGCCGGTGTCGAAGGTGATGCCCTTGCCGACGAGCACGACGGGCTTGTCCTTGGCCTTGCCGCCCTTGTACTGCATGACGATGAACTTGGGCGGCTGGTGCGAGCCGCGCGCGACCGAGAGCAGCGAGCCCATGCCGAGCTTTTCCATGTCCTCGCGTTCGAGCACTTCGACCTTGAGCTTGAACTGCTTGCCGAGTTCGGCGGCGGTTTCCGCGAGATGGGTCGGCGTGCAAATGTTGCCTGGCAGGTTGCCGAGCTCCTTCGCCAGCGCCATGCCTTCGGCGATGGCCTGGCCGCGCTTGACCGCGGCTTCCATGGTCGCCGAGATCTTGTTGCCCGTCGCAAGCACGACCTTGCGGGCGCCGCGCGGCTTGTCGTCCTTCTTGTTCGACTTGGTCGCGTCGTAGCGATACGTGGCATCGGCCAGTACGCGCGCGAGTTGCTGCAGGGCCCATTCGATGCTGCGTCCGGGAATCTCCACGTCCGCGAGGCAGACCGCGGCGTCGTGCGCGGGAGAGGCCGCGAGCGTCCGGGCTACCGAACCGATGGCATCGCGCCAGGCGCGGTCGCCGAATTCGTCCTGCTTGCCGAGGCTGACGACAATGACGCGTTCTGCGGCGCAGCCGGGGAGATCGTGCAGTGCAAGCAGGGAGCCTGCCTTCTCGTCCAGGTCGCCGCGCGCGACAAGGGCCGCAAGCTTGCCCTTGGAGGCCTTGTCCAGGGCTGCGGCGGCATCGTCGAGTTTTCCGTCCGCAAACGTTCCGACAACGAGGCTGCCGGTTTTCAGCTTTTCCGGGGCTCCGGTCTTTATGGTAAATTCCACGCCCAGCTCCTTTATAAGACGCGTCGTTCCGATTGCCGCCGATTATGGCCTGTTCGCGGCAAATGCGTCAAAAACCCCGTACTCCATTGAGATCGAAGTCCGCGCGATGATTTTCAGCCGCGCCCTCCGGCGTGAATTCTCCCAATCGGCCGTCGGTGTGTTCGTCGCGCTGTTCGCGATCGTCATCACCGTGGTGCTGGTGCGCCTGCTCGGGCAGGCGGCCGGCGGCCGCGTACCCTCGGACGCGGTGCTCGCGCTGATCGGCTTCGGTGCGCTGACCCAACTGCCCATCGTGCTGTCGCTCACGGTGTTCATCGCGGTGCTGATGCCCTTGTCGCGTTCGTATCGCGACTCCGAGATGGTCGTGTGGTTCGCCTCGGGCGTGCCGCTGACGGCCTTCATCCGGCCGGTGCTGCGCTTCGCGCTGCCGATCGTGCTGGGCATCGCGGCCGCGACCCTGTTCCTGTCGCCCTGGGCGCACTTGAAGAACGCGGAGTTCCAGGCGCGGCTCGATGCGCGCGACGACGCTTCGCGGGTGGCGCCGGGCGTTTTCCGCGAATCCGCGGGGGCGCAGCGTGTGTTCTTCGTCGAGATGGGGGCGGGAGAGAACGGCAAGGCGCGCAACGTGTTCATCAGTTCGGAGCAGAACGGGCGCCTCAGCGTGATCATGGCCGCCGAGGGGTCGCTGCACACCGATGAGAACGGTGACCGTTTCGTCGTGCTGGAGAAGGGGCGGCGCTACGAAGGGGAACCTGGCACGCCCGAGTACCGGGTGATGGAATTCGAGACTTATTCGGTGCTGATCGAGGAGCGCAAGACGGAGAGCCAGGGCGTGCGCTCGCGCGTGATTCCCACGCTCGAGCTGTTGCAGTCGCCGACGGAGCACAACCTGGGCGAGCTGCTGGGGCGTCTGGGCGTGCCGGTCGCGGCGCTGCTGCTGGCCTTGATGGCGATCCCGCTGTCCTTCGTGAATCCGCGCGCCGGGCGGGCAAACAACCTGATGTTCGCGATCCTGACCTATCTCGTGTATAGCAACGCGATCAGCATCTTCCAGTCCTGGGTGGGACAGGGGCGGCTGCGTTTCGGGCTTGCCGTGTGGCTGCCGCACGTCGTCGTGCTCGCCCTGCTGGCGCTGATGTTCTACCGGCGCCTCGCGGTGTCGCCCTTCTGGCGGGCCCGTCCATGACGAAGGTGCTCAGCCGCTATCTCGCGCGGGAAATCGTCGGTGCGACCTTCATGGTGCTGCTGGCCTTCCTGTGCCTGTTCGCATTCTTCGACTTCCTCAACGAGCTTGATTCCGTCGGCAAGGGCGGCTACGAGCTGCATCATGCCCTCCTGTACGTGGCGATGATCCTGCCCGGGCGCGTGTACGAGCTGCTGCCGATCGCGGTGCTGATCGGCACCTTGTATTCGCTGACGACGCTCGCGCGGCATTCCGAGATCACCGTGATGCGGGCCTCGGGGATGTCGACGCTGAAGATGTTGCGCGTGCTCGCCGGAATCGGGGTGATCTTCGTCGCTGCGACCTTCATCGTCGGTGAGTACATCGCGCCGCCGGCCGAGCGGGCTGCCCAGCAGTGGCGTCTGACGGCGACCAGTTCCACGGTTTCGAACCAGCTGAAATCGGGTCTGTGGGTGAAGGACGGACCGCGTTTCGTTAACGTGCAGACCCTTCAGCCGGATCGCAGCCTGGAAAAGGTGCGGATCTACGAGTTCGATGACCATCGTGCGCTGCAGTCGGTCACGGAAGCGGAGGGGGGCAGGTATTACACGGACGCGAACATCTGGCGCCTGAGCGGTATCCGGCAGACGCGCTTCCTCGGGAATCGCACGGAAGTGGTGGACATGCCGGAACTGGACTGGAAATCGGAACTGACGCCGGAAGTGCTGAGCGTGCTGATGGTGCTGCCGGAGCGGATGTCGGTGATGACGCTCGTGGCGTATGTGAACCACTTGCGCGAGAACCAGCAGAACTCGGATCGCTACGAGATCGCGCTGTGGAAGAAGCTGAGCTATCCGTTCGCCGCGCTGGTGATGATGGCGCTGGCGCTGCCGTTCGCGCTGACCCACGACCGCAGGGGCGGGGTCAGCGTGAAGGTTTTCCTCGGCGTGATGCTGGGGGTCGGCTTTCACCTGCTGAACGGCCTGTTCTCGAATCTCGGCGTGATCAACAACTGGTCTCCCGCGCTTGCGGCGGTGACGCCCAGCCTCCTGTTCCTTCTCGCGGCGGCGGCGCTGCTGTTCTGGGTCGATCGGCGCTGAAGCGTTCGCGCGCCGGCGCTGTCCTTCGGGCGCCGGCTGGCGCTACCAGCCGTTCTCGACCGCGATCTGCGCGGGAGCGGCGAGCCGGCTGAGTCGACAGCCTTTCGCGATCAATGCCCGATGCGTGTCCCGGACCATGTCGGGACTGCCGCACACCATCACGCGGGAGTGCTCCGGAGTGATCCGAAGGCTTGCGCGCGCTTCCAGCGAGCCGTCGTCGAGAAGCGCCGGAATCCGTCCCGATAGCGCCTGCGGCAATCGGTCGCGGCTCAGGACCGGCTGATAGCTCAGGCGTTCTCCGACGTCTGACCACAGGGGGTGATCGCGCAGGGCGGCGATCTCTTCCCGGTACGTGAGTTCGGCCGATTCGCGTACACCATGGACGAGGACGAGGCGCTCGAAGCGGCGCCAGCTTGCCTCGTCCTGGAGGATCGACAGGAAGGGGGCGAGACCTGTGCCGGTTGCGAGCATCCACAGGTCGCGACCGTCGGCAAAGCGGTTGGTGGTGAGGAAGCCGTAGGGTGCGCGCTCGATCATCACCTCGTCACCGACTTCCAGCTTATCCAGCAGGCTTGTGAATTGCCCGCCCGGGACGATGATCGAGTAGAACTCGAGATGGTCGTCCCAGGTTGCCGAAGCGATCGAATAGGCGCGCCATACCGGACTGCCGTTCGGCTTGCGCAGGTCGAGTCGCGCGAACTGCCCGGGAGCGAAGCGGAATCCGGGGTCGCGTGCGAGGCGGAACGAGAGCAGCTTCGGCGTCCAGCGCCGCTTCGACAGCAGGCGGGCGACGGTGATTTTTTCGTCGAGTGCGATCATCGGATCCTCGTTATTGCCGGATGGGTCCCGGCATCGAAGTTCGGCAGCGGTGGTGTTCCAGCAGGTGCAGGCCTGCGCGGGAAGCTGCGGCTCAGCCGGCGGAGATGTTGCCCAGGGCGTGGTGCGAGGCGAGGCGCACGACATAGCCGATCTTGAAGAACGCGGCGGAGATCGGCAGGGCCAGGTGGCTGGCGATCTGGATTCCCATGCTGAAACGTTCGGCGTAAGGGTAGGCGACCAGCGTGGCGGCGACCATTCCGAGGGCGGAGAAGGCCATCGTCAGGCGGCCGATGGTGAGGCTGCGGCGGGTGAAAGTTGGGGCGGGTTGCATCGCGGATCCTCCTGTGGGGATGGCGTCGTTTTCGAGCGCGGCGGATGCGCGCCTTAAGATGAATATAAAGTTCATCTTTAAAAAGAGTCAACTGATATGAATCTTTGTGCACTGGCGTCTATAATGGAACGCCGGATTCGTCCAACAAACGATGACAGAGAGGGCCCATGCATCTGACCCAGCACACCGATTACGCCTTGCGGGTGTTGATCTACCTCGCCGTGAATGGCGAGCGGCTGGTCACGATCGCGGAGGTGTCGGAACGGTTCGGGATCTCGCGCAGCCATCTGATGAAGATTGCCAACCATCTCGTTCGCGACGGATTCGTCGAGGGCTTGCGGGGCAAGGGCGGCGGGTTGCGGCTCGCGCGTGCACCCGCGGCAGTCAACGTCGGCGAGGTGGTGCGCAGCATGGAGCGCGGGATGGCGCTGGTGGAATGTTTCGGCACCGACAGCCAGTGCCTGCTGACCCCCGATTGCAGGTTGAAGGGGGTGCTGGGCAAGGCGTTGGAGGCCTTCCTGCACGTGCTGGACGGCGTTTCCCTGGCCGAGCTGTTGGACAGCCCCCAGGGACAGGTCGTGCACATCCTGCGGCGCAGTGCGTGAACTCACCTCGCGCCTCGAGAACCGCCTGCAGGTCGTAGTGGCTGGACATCAGCAACGACGACCTGGAGGAGATCATCGTTGCAGCGGAGGCACGCGCGCATCGTCGCCGCATGGGGGAAATCCGTTGCGCGGACATCATGGCGGCCGACGTCGTCACGGTTTCGGCAGATGCGCCGATTGCGGCAGCATGGGCGCTGCTCGCGCGCCATCGGGTCAAGGCCCTGCCGGTGGTGTCTGCCGGCGGCAGGCTGGCGGGCGTGGTGACGCTGCACGACTTTTTTGTTCAGGGCAATGGATTGCCGCGCGCACGCATTGCCGAACATCCCGGCGGGGACGTTGCGGTGCGTGAGCTGATGTCGCCGCGGGTGGTCACGGCGCGCATGCAGCTGGAGGAGCCGGCGGCAAACGGACCTGCGAAGCTCAGGGTGGTCGAGCAAGTGCGCAAGTCCGCCTGACGCGGCGCGCGCCGATCCGCCGGATCAGGCCGTGAGCGCTTTGCTCGATGTGGAAGGCACCAGCTTGCGCAGCCGCCTTGCAGTGAAGAAGGCGAGGGTGATGCAGACGCCGAGTGCGGCGGTCACGCCCGTCCACCCACGGGATTCCCATGCCAGACCGGAGAGCGTGCCGATGACGCTCGCGCCGAGGTAGTAACTGCACAGGTAGATTGCGGTGGCGAGTGCGCGGCGCTCGCCGGCGCGACGCCCGACCCAGCCGCTGGCCGTCGTATGGGCGCCGAAATAGCCGAAGGTGAAGACCGCGACGCCGACGACGATCGCCAGGAGGTGGTTGGCCGTCGTCACTGCGAGTCCCGTGCTGCTTACGAGGATCATCGTCCATAGGACGGCGCGGCGCCCGATGCGGTCGACGAGTCGTCCTGTCCAGGCCGATGACAGGGTGCCGACGAAGTAGAGCAGGAAGACGGCGCCGATCGCGCTCTGGCCCAGTTCGAAGGGCGCCGCGTGCAGGCGGAATCCGAGGTAGTTGTAGAGGCTGGTGAAGACGCCCATCAGCAGGAAGGCGGTTGCGAAGAGGCGACGCAGCCCGGCATCGGCGAACAGTGTGCGGACGTCGGCGAGGATGCGCGCGGGGTGGATGTCGCGCGCGCGAAAATGCTGCGAGGCCGGCAGGCAGCGCCAGAACACGATCGTTGCGACGAGGCCCAGCACGCCGAGCGTCGCGACGGCGATCCGCCATGAACTCCAGTCGGTGATGCAGGCGACGAGAAAGCGCCCGCTCATGCCGCCCAGCGCGTTGCCGGCGATGTAGAGGCCCATTGCCCGTCCCTGCGCGCGCGGGGAGATTTCCTCGCCGAGCCAGGCCATCGCCGACGCAGGCAGGCCGGCGAGGACGGCGCCCAGCAGCATGCGCAGCACGAGCAACTGGTTGAAGTCGGCCGCCAGGGCGGTCGCGAAGGCGATGACCGTCGCGAGGGCGAGCGAGGTCTTCATCAGGGGCTGGCGTCCGTAGCGGTCCGACAGCACGCTGGCGGGCAGCAGCAGCATCGCGAGGGCGGCGGTGCCAAGGGAGACGGCAAGGCTGGCAGTGGTGGGCGCGACAGCGAAGTCGGACACGAGGCGCGGCAGGATCGGCTGGGGCGCGTAGAGGAGGGCGAAGGTCGCGAAGCCGCCGACGAACATGGCGAGGTTGGCGCGCCGGAAGGCGGGTGTGCCAGCCTCGATGTGGGAGGAATCCTTGATGGCGGCTTCTGGCGCAGGGTCTGGCATTGTCGTGCGAATCTCCGGTCGGTCGCTGGCCGCGATGCGGCACGTGACTGAATGCTAGGTTGCGCACGATGCATACGTCCAATATATTCAATTGGATAAATAAATCTGTAAAACAGATCAATGGAGCTACGCCACCTTCGTTATTTCCTTGCCGTTGCCGAGGAACTGAACTTCACGCGCGCGGCGGCCCGCCTGCACATCGGCCAGCCGCCGCTGTCGATGCAGATCCGCGACCTCGAGGACGAGATCGGCACGCCGCTCTTCGAGCGCAGCAAGCGGCGCGTGGCGCTGACCGAAGCGGGCAGGCGCTTCCTAGATCACGCGCGGGAGATTCTTTCGCGCTCGCAGGCCGCGGCCGAGGATGCGCGTCGTGCGGGGCGGGGCGAGCTCGGTGAGTTGCGCGTCGGCTTCACGTCCTCGCTGCCCTACACGACGACGCTGGCCGACGTCCTTTACACCTATCGCCGCGACTTTCCGCAGGTCGATCTGCAGTTGCGCGAGATGTTCACGGGGGACCAGTTTGCGGCGCTGCTGCGTGGCGACATCGATGTCGGGCTCGTGCGCTATCGCGGACTGGTCGTGCCTCCCGGCGTCGTGACGCGGGAGATCGGGCGGGACAGGCTGCGGCTCGTCGTCAATTCCGCGCATCCGCTCGCCGCGCGGAAAGAGGTTTCGCTGGCCGAGTGTCGCGACGAGGGCTTCATCGCGTATCCACTCGACATCGGAACCGGGCTTCCCGCGATCGTCGGCGATCTGTGCCGCGGGGCGGGTTTCGAGCCGCGTGTCGTGCAGCGGGCGCGCGAAGCGACCACGCAGATCGGTCTCGTCGCGTCGGGGCTGGGTGTCGCTGTGTTACCGGCCCCGCTCGAATGCGTGCAACTGCCGCGCGTCCGCTATCTGGCGATCAGCGACGAGGATGCCTACCTGTCGCTCGCTGTGGCGCGCGCGGACCGGCCGCCCAGCCCGGTAATCGGTACCTTCCTCGATGTGCTGGACAGGATTGCCGTTCCGCCGGCGTGAGTGATCCGCGGCCGGTTTGCCGGCGCCGGGGAATCCTGATAAAAGACGGCGACCGTTGCCCGCCCCGCCTGAAATCGTGCCGCACCTCGCTCCCGCCATCGTTTATGCGGACGACGCCATCGTCGTCGCCGACAAGCCGTCCGGCCTCCTTTCGCAGCCCGCGCGCGGCGAGGATCGGCAGGATTGCCTCGAGCTGCGGGTGCAGGCGCAGTATCCCGATGCGCTGCTCGTGCACCGGCTCGACATGGCGACCTCGGGCCTGATCCTGCTCGCGCGTGGGCCGGAGATGCTGCGGCGGATGAATCACGCGTTCGCGCAGCGCACGGTCGGCAAACGTTATGTCGCTGCGGTGCATGGACTGGTCGTGGGTGACCGCGGCGAGATCGACCTGCCGCTGGCCGCCGATCCGGACAACAACCCGCGCCAGATGGTCGACCGCGAGCGCGGGCGGCGGGCGCTCACGCGGTATCGCGTCGTCGCGCGCAGCGGCGAGGGCGACACTGCAGTGTCGCGCGTCGAGCTGGAGCCGGTGACGGGGCGCACCCATCAGCTGCGCGTGCACCTGATGTCGCTGGGGCACCCGATCCTCGGCGACGTCCTTTACGCGCCGCCGCACAGCGCGCAGCGCCACGCGCGCCTGCACCTGCACGCCGCGGCGATCGCCTTCATCCACCCGGAGCGGCGCGTTCCGCTGACGTTCGAGAGCGCCGTCCCGTTCTGATGCGACGGAGGCTCAGTTCGCCGCGCCGGCCGCGCGGCGCAGGCGCAAGGCGTTCGTGACCACCGACACCGAGCTCGCGCTCATCGCCAGCGCGGCCACCAGCGGCGAAAGGAGCAGGCCGGTGAAGGGGTAGAGCAGGCCGGCCGCGAGCGGCACGCCGAGCGCGTTGTAGGCGAACGCGAAGGTGAGGTTCTGGTGCATGTTGCGCACCGTGTCGACGGAGATGCGGCGTGCGGCGGCGATGCCGCGCAGGTCGCCCTTGACCAGCGTGAGCTGCGCGCTCGACATCGCGACGTCGGTGCCGGTGCCCATCGCGATGCCGACGTCGGCGCGTGCGAGCGCCGGCGCGTCGTTGATGCCGTCGCCGGCCATCGCGACGACGCGGCCTTCGCGCTGCAGTTTGGCGACCAGATCGTCCTTGTCCTTCGGCTTGACTTCGCCGAGCACCTCCTCGATGCCCAGGCGTTTTCCGACCGCGCGCGCCGTCGTCAGTCCGTCGCCGGTCGCCATGATGATGCGGTCGATGCCGTGCGCGCGCAGCTCCGCGAGCGCCTCGGGCGTCGTGGCCTTTACCGGGTCGGCGACGGCGACCAGCCCCACGGCGACACCGTCGGCGGCGAGCATCATCACGCTTGCGCCTTCTGTGCGCAGGGCTTCGGCCTGCGCCGCAAGGGCGTGCCACGCGATGCCTTCCTCGTCCATCAGCGCGGTGTTGCCGAGCACCAGCCGGCGGTCGTCGACCGTGCCGCGCACGCCGATGCCCGAGGACGATTCGAAGTCGTCGGGTTTCGACAGCGCCAGATTGCGGCGTCGCGCCTCGCCGACGATCGCGTGGGCAAGCGGGTGTTCGCTGCCCTGGTCGAGGCTCGCGGCGAGGCGCAGCACTTCGTCGGCCTCCCGGCCGGGTGCGGCGACCGTCGAGTGGAATGCGGGTTTGCCTTCGGTGAGTGTGCCGGTCTTGTCGACAATCAGGGTGTCGACGCGGCGCAGGTTCTCGATCGCGGCGGCGTCGCGGAACAGCACGCCCTGCGTCGCAGCATTGCCGGTCGCGACCATCACCGACATCGGCGTCGCGAGCCCCAGTGCGCACGGGCAGGCGATGATCAGCACTGCGACCGCGTTGATCAGCCCGTAGGCCCATGAGGGCGAGGGCCCGAAGAGGCCCCAGCCGAGGAAGGTCAGGATCGCGATCGTGACGACCACGATGACGAACCAGCCGGCGACGCGGTCGGCCAGACGCTGCATCGGCGCGCGCGAGCGTTGCGCCTGCGCGACCATCTGCACGATCCGCGCGAGTACGGTCTGCGAGCCGATCTTCTCCGCCTGCATCACGAGTGCGCCGCTGGTGTTGAGCGTCGCGCTGATCACCTTGTCGCCCGCCGCCTTCGACACCGGCATCGGCTCGCCGGTGAGCATCGATTCGTCCACGGCGCTGGCGCCTTCGAGCACCACGCCGTCCACGGGCACCTTCTCGCCCGGGCGCACGCGCAGGCGATCGCCGGGATGGACGTGGGTCAGCGGGATGTCTTCCTCACTGCCGTCCGCGTTGAGGCGCCGTGCCGTCTTCGGCGCGAGGCCGAGCAGGGCCTTGATCGCGGCGCCGGTCTCGGAACGCGCGCGCAGTTCCAGCACCTGCCCCAGCAGGGTCAGCGACACGATCACCGCCGCGGCCTCGAAATACACGGCGACGTGCCCGCCCATGCGGAAGGAGTCGGGGAAGACGCCCGGCGCGAGGGTGGCCACCACGCTGTAGACGTAGGCTGCGCCCACGCCGGTGCCGATCAGCGTCCACATGTTCGGACTGCGGTTGGCGATCGATTGCGCCCAGCGCACGAAGAACGGCCATCCGCCCCACAGCACCACCGGCGTTGCGAGGAGCAGCTCGATCCACGGACGTGCGCTGCCGAGCAGTGGATCCAGGACGCCGCCGGACATCGCGATCACGGTGACGAGCACGGTTGCCGGCAGCGGCCACCAGAAGCGGTGGCGGAAATCGGCCAGTTCCGGGTTTTCGCCTTCCTCGAGCTCGGGAATCACCGGCTCCAACGCCATGCCGCATTTCGGGCAGGTGCCGGGGCCGCTCTGGCGGACCTCCGGGTGCATCGGGCAGGTGTATTCGGTGCCCGGCGCGGCCTCGTCGCCGGTGGTCGCGGGCTGTGAGGGTTGTGGGGGCTGCACATAGCGCACGGGATCGGCGCGGAACTTGTCGAGGCATTTCGCGCTGCAGAAGCGATAGTCACGCCCCTCGAATGAGGCGTGGTGGGGCGAGTCGGGCTTCACGCTCATGCCGCAGACCGGGTCCGTCAGCGCGGCGGAATCCGGCGCCGCAGCGGAAGCGGCGGGGGCATGGTGAGGGTGGTCGGCGTGCCCCACGTGTCCGTGATGTTCTGCGCCGTGATGCTCATGTTCGTGATGGGCGTGTGCGTGCATGGCACGTGGTTCAGTCATGGCTGTGTTCCTTGTTGCGCGGGCGACGGGCTGCGTAGATGGACGACGGCGAACTGCAGCAGCCGTACGGTTTCGCGGCGCGGTGGGCGCGCTCGTTCTCCGCCATCCACGCGCGCAGGCGCTGCAGCTGGGCTTTCACGGATTCGAGCATGGCGCTTTCCTCGTTTCGCACATGGGCGATCGATCACTTTGCGGGTGCCTTGCGTGCGGGGGCCGCGGTCCGCTCCATCATCGACTGCATCATGTCCATGCGTCGTTCCATCTGATGCATGCGCTGCGCCAGGGCGTCGGGCGATGCGTCGGACGCGGTGCCGCCCATCATTCCCATGCCGCCTCCCATCATTCCCTTGCCGCCCATCATCTGACA
Source organism: Azoarcus sp. DN11 (assembly GCF_003628555.1). Taxonomy (NCBI): domain Bacteria; kingdom Pseudomonadati; phylum Pseudomonadota; class Betaproteobacteria; order Rhodocyclales; family Zoogloeaceae; genus Azoarcus; species Azoarcus sp. DN11. The sequence goes on from NZ_CP021731.1 coordinate 1,790,909, forward strand.
GCCCATCGACGGACCGTCGCCAGCGGCAATCTGCTGCCCCAGCATCATGTTTTCGCGCATCGTCTGCATGTGGTCCATGAGCAGCTTCTGCCGTTCCTCGGGGGTTTTCGCCGCCGCCAGAGCCTCGAGCTGCGACTGCATGGTGGTAGTGTTGTCGCGCATGCGCTGGATCGTTTTTTCAGGTGCCGGAGCGGGCGTGGCCGCGGCCGGTGCCGTCGCGGCGGGGGCCCGATCGGGGTGGTGGGCGTCGTCGGCCCAGGTCGGCGATACGGCGGCGAGCGACATTGCGAGTGCGGTGATCAGCATCGGTTTCATGAGCGTTCTCCTGATGAGTGTTCGCCGCGGCCGTCGGCGATCGGGTCGGGGTGATGCCTTGTTCGAAGCGGGAAAAAGGCCGGGGTCTGGTGTGCGTACTGCTGCCATTCGGAGCCGAAGGTCGCAGCGGCCGCGCGCTCCTCGTTTCGGGCGAGACGGACGTAGGCGACGACGAGGACGGGGAACATCGCGAGCGTGATGACGGTCGGCCACTGCAGCAGAAAGCCGGCCATGATCACGACGAAAGCCGCGTACTGCGGGTGGCGCAGGTGCGCGTAGGGGCCGGTGGTGGCGAGCGTGCCGGCTGCCTGCGCCGCGTAGAGCACCTTCCATGCCGAGGCGAGCAGCCAGAATCCGCCGGCAATCAGGATGTTGGAAACGATGTGGAACGGCCCGAAGTGCGGATTGGCGCGCCAGCCGAACATCACTTCGAGCAGGTGGCCGGCATCGTGGGCGAGGAAATCGACACCGGGAAAGCGTGTCGCGAGCCAGCCCGACAGGAGGTAGATCGTTAGCGGAAAGCCGTACATTTCGGCGAATAGCGCCACGATGAACGCCGAGAACATGCCGAGCGTGCGCCAGTCGCGCGATGAATGCGGCTTGAAGAAGCTCGCGGCGAACACGATGAACACCGCCGAGTTGATGACGACCAGCGACCAGAGGCCGTAAGCGGGGCTCGAATCGGTCATTGCGCACCTCCGTCCTTCGGGTGGTCGTGGTGAGCGCCGTGACTGCCGTGGCCGTGATGCATGAACAGGTGCATCAGCGGACAGGCCAGCAGGAACAGCCAGGGGAGGATGCCCAGCAGATGGGCGCGGTGTTCCAGGGCGAGCAGGACTGCGGCAATGGCGAGGAAGGCGCCGAACACCCAGCGGATGCGTCTCGTCTGCCTGGCCTCGCGGGAGGCGCTGGACACGGGAAACTGTTTCGGGCTCATGGCTTCAATCCGGAGTTCCGATGAATCCATCATAGCCCCTCGAGGGCGACGTCGCCCTGACGCGAACATTACATTCCTGTCAGCTTTGGGCGTCCGCGGAAGGATGTCCGGAAAATGACATTCCGCTGAACGAAAAGTAATTTCAGAGTCATGCTCCCGTCGAGAGTGGTCTCCTAGCATTCGACCAAGGTTGCCCGCTGCAGGGCGCCTGATCCAGTCACCGCAAGGAGAAACATCATGAAAGCCACATCGATCCGCATCGTTTTCGCATCCATGCTGCTTGCCGGCTCGCTCGCTGCATCGGCGCATACGGATTACTCGGAGGCGGGGTCGTCGCATTGGCTCGACGACGTCCGGGCAACGCCCGCCGCGCCGGTGACTCCCGCGGCACGCGAGGTCCTGCGGGACGGCCACGGCTCGACTGCGCTGGAGAAATCCTACGATCTGAGGGACGGTTCGACGCTGCACGTCTTCAAGGACGGCAAGATGGCCATGGAGGACAAGTACGGCCGCGCCTATTCGATGGAGCAGGGGCACCAGATGGTGACCGCCGATGGCCAGACGATCGCGATGCAGGGCAACGAGGTGTGGCGCCTCGACAGTCTTCTGCCGTCCAATTTCCGCGGGCGTTGATCGGTATTTCTCGTGGGCGGCCGCGTTGGTGACCGCCTGCTCGCGCAGGGAACGGCGACTATGCCGTTTCCACATTGCATTTCACCGTGAACGTGCAGCCGAGGACCTATCGATTGCCGGTTAATCGCTGGTGGAGCGACCCGGCTGGCTGCATCTCCGGTGGTCGTATCCGCGAGTCGAGCTTCTGAAACATTCCCGTGCGTATTTTGCGGTATGCTGCAACGCAGCAAACACGTTCCCGACCGCGGGAAGGGAGTCGAACATGCTTCGGAAACGATGGTGGACGACCAAGAACGGCGAACTGCCTGCAATCAACCTCGCGCTGCAGGGCGGCGGGGCGCATGGCGCCTACACCTGGGGCGTGCTGGACCGCCTGCTCGAGGAAGGCTGGAAGCTCGAAGGCATCAGCGGAACCAGCGCCGGTGCGATGAACGCCGTTGCGCTCGCGCAGGGCTGGACGCGGGGCGGAGGCGAGGGCGCGCGCGAAAGCCTGTCGAATTTCTGGGAGGCCATTGCGGGCAGCTCCCCGCTGGAACTGGACCTGCTGCACAGCCTGAATCCCGCAGGAAACGGCGCCTTGCCCAATCCCCTCAGTGTGATGGTGGGGATGACGCGGCTGCTGTCGCCCTACCAGTTCAACCCGCTGGAGCTGAATCCGCTGCGCGACGTGGTCCGCGCGCAGTTCGATTTCGAGTACCTGCGCAAGGAGTGCCGACTGAAGCTCTTCATTGCTGCGACGCGCGCGCAGTCGGGGAAGGTGCGCCTTTTCCGCACCGCCGAGCTGACCGAGGACATGCTGCTCGCCTCGGCGTGCCTGCCGACGATGCATCATGCGGTCGAGATCGGCGGCGAGGCCTACTGGGACGGCGGCTTCAGCGCGAATCCGGCGGTGTACCCGCTGATGTACGAGTGCGACACGCCGGACATCCTGCTCGTGCTGCTCAATCCGCTGCAGATCTCCACTGCGCCGCGAAGCGCCGCGGAGATTGCCGATCGCACGGTGGAACTGGGCTTCTCCGCGACCTTCCTGCGCGAGATGCGGATGATCGCCCACGCCCGTGCCTACATCGAAGCGGGCAGCAACTGGGTGCCGCAGGGGCGGTTCGAACGCAAGCTGATGGCCTTACGCTTCCACATGATCGAGGCGCAGGAACTGGCCGATACCGGGAACGGAAGCAAACTCAACGCGGCCCGTGCCTTCCTGCATGAACTGCGTGATCTCGGCCGCGCCCGTGCCGCGCGCTGGATCCGCACGAAGCGTCCGCAGGTCGGGAAGCAGGGGACGGTCAACCTCGGCGACGTGTTTGCCTGAAGGCGGGCGGCGGCCTGCGCGACGCCGGCCGGGCAGCCGACGCGATCAATGCAGTGCCTGGAGATGCCGGTTCGGCGCAGGGCTTTCGAGGCGGCGCCTGTCCTCCGGGAAGATGGGGCCTTCGAACAGCGCGAGGGAGAAATTGCCGAAGCGCTTGTTAAGGGTGACCTCTTCGCCGATCCAGGGCGGAAGTATCAGCGACTGCGCTTCATGCGCCAATTCGACTTCGGCGATGACGAGCCCCGCATTGCGGCCGGCGAAGACGTCCACTTCGAAGAGATGGTCGGCGTACGCGACGTTGTAGCGCGTCTTTTCGACGATCCGACCGCCGCAATAGTCGAAAAGGATGCGCCACGCGTCGTCGACCGGGATGGGGTATTCGAACTCATCGCGACCGAGCCCCTGTCGCGGTCCCTTGAGTGCGAGAAAGGCGCGATCGGCGCGGATCCGTACCCGGGTGGTCATCGCCCCGGATTCCTTCGCGACATAGCCCTGCACGATGCGCTCGCCGGTACGGCCATCCAGGAATCGCGAATCACAAACCAAAAACCTGCGCTCGATTTCGCGACCCATGGGCGTGAACTCCGTTTGCAGCAAAATGGGATTTTAGCACAAAAGGTGCGGCTGATTGTTGCGGTGCAACATGAAAAATTGGGCTCTATAGCTACAGCTGATCGAGCGGGGCCGTCACCGACCGGTGTGCTGCCGCAAGGCGGCGAGGTTGGCGCGCCATGCGGCCAGGTCCTCATCTTCCTTGCGTAACAGATGGGCGATCTTTTCCGTTGCCGCCATGTTTCTAAACCGGGAATTCCTGGAGCAGTACACATCGAATCGCTGCAACAGCCGCGAGGATTCCTCGGCCGGCAACGTCTGTGCCTTTTCGATGTAGTTCGGCGATGCATTGTCAGTCGGCATTTGGGACCTCCACGCGCATGAAAAGCCATCCATGACGGCTCCGACGCATAGAGTCTAAGTGTGCCGCGGTGTTGTCAGATGAATCTATGGTTACAGCCATGCTACAAGTGCAGGGTGTTTGATGGCTTGCACACCACTTGAGGGCTACAGGTGGCGCTGATCGCGGCGAGGCGACGGACTCTCCCCGCCGCCTCGGCACCGACGATGCATTGGCGCCTTGATCTTGCGGAAACATAAGGTGAATACGCTTGTCCGGCTTTTCGATCACTTTTCCTTTCGCACCGCCCAGTCAGAACCATGATTGTCAGCCCGATTCCTGATGAGCAGATGCCGACCGAGGCGGAGATACTTGCCGCGCCGGATGAAAATTACATGGATCCAAGGCAGCTTGCGTTCTTTCGAGCACGCCTGCTGCACGAGCGTGAAACCCTGCTGGACGCGGCGAGAGAAACGGCAATCAATCTGCAGCAGCAGGTCGATGCCCCCGCCGATCCGATGGATCGCGCGACGCTGGAGGAAGACCACACGCTTGAGCTGCGGGTGCGTGATCGCGAGCGCAAGCACTTGCACCGGATCAACAAGGCGTTGGCGCGCATCGAGAATGGCCGTTACGGCTGGTGCGAGGAAACGGACGAGCCGATCGGCGTTCGCCGCCTGATCGTGCGCCCGACGGCAACGCTCACCCTGGAAGCGCAGGAGCGGCGCGAATTGCGCCGGCGCTTCGACGACTGAGCCGCCGGGGCAGGGCCGCGGCGAGACGCGCGCGAAGTGTCAGTGCTTCTTGCGCTTGCCCTTGTCTGCGACGGGGAGTCCGTCGAGAACCGCCAGCACGTCGGCAACGCTGCGCTCCCCCAGTACCTTGAGGCCCGCGCGCAGCACTTCCGATTTGCTCGCAAGCCGGCCGGCCTTGCCCAGCGCGATCCGCAGGGACTTGATGCCCGCGTGTTCGCTCGCCGGCATCGAGAAGGAATCCCGCACCACCTTTTCGCTCTTCGGCTTCTTCGCGTGTTCGGTGTTCTCGGGCTCGCGCTTCGCGTGGGCCTTCTTCGCCGGTTCGGCTTTCGCCTCCGCTGCCGCGGTCACGGCCTTGTGTGGCGATTTCCGCGTGGGAGCCGCTTTCGCTTCCACGTTCGCCGGTTCGGCGACCACGGTCTTGGGCGTGGCGGCCTCGGCGGACGTTTTCGCGCCCGCCTTGGCGGCGGTCTTCGTGCTTGCCTTGGCGGCGGGCTTGGCGGGTGCCCTGGCCCTGGCTTTCGCGGGTGCATCGACCTTGGCGACCGTCGCGACGCTGACGTCGGCTGCAGCGGATGCCGGGGGCGTGGCGGAAGCCGGTTTTTCCTCCGCTACGGACGCTGCCGCTGCCGCGGCGGCGTCCGGAATGCGGTCCGCGAGGGCGGCGTCTTCGTGCTTCAGTGCCTCGCGCAAGGCGGACCGGGTCTTGGTGTTCGTGCTCATTCTTACTCTCCTAGTTGTTCGAGAACGACTGAAACGAGTCGGTCGACTTCTTCCTGGGCCGGTGCGGCGGCTCGTCCCAACTCGTACACCGACGCACCCATGACGGCGCTTTGTGCGTAGGCGCTGCGTTGGGAGAGCGCAGCGTCGAGCACCGGCAACGAGAAGTCGCGCATGACCTCGAGGACGTCTGCGGCGAGTGCGGTGCGCATGACGCGATTCGGCAACAGGGCGGCACGCTGAAGCTGGCCCGACCCGATCCGGTTGAGGATCACCTTCTCGATCGCGCGGGTTGACCAGAGGTCGGTCGGGCTCGGGACGACCGGAACGATCGCGAAATCGCACAGTTCGAGCGCACTGACCGTGTGCGGATGTTCGATCGATGGCGGGCAGTCGAACAAGATGAAATCCACCTCGCGCGTTGCGGGCCAGAGGGTCTGCCGGATCTCTTCGGTGTCGCCCAGGGGGCGCAGCATGCGTGCCGGGAAGGGGGCATCGGCCGGGGCCGACTCTGCCCAGCGCGTTGCGCTCTCCTGCGGGTCGAGATCGGCCACGGCGACCCGGTAGCCACGCAGCACCAGGGCAGCGGCCAGTTGCATCGTCACGGTCGTCTTGCCGGAGCCCCCTTTTTGCGAGAGCAGTGCAATGACCTTGCTTCCGTTCATGGTGTATGCATGTTATTACGGTAATACTTTATTATTAGCCTCGCTTCGGCTGCATGCAAGTACCCATTTTGCCCTCGGTGCGGGACTTGCAGCGGCGGTACACTCGACCCCTCGCCACTCGGGTGGAACTGCTTTCCGCGACCCGGATCTCAGGGGGCGGGTGTCGATGCGGTCATGGCGATTGCGTCGTGTCTGCACACCCGATAACCGCAGGAGATGTAATGGACGCCTCCCTCCCGCCGCGGGTACCTGAGGGCCGAAGAGATAACGGAGCCCTCGCGATACCTGACGGCATCAAAGTGCCAAAGTGGTGGTGTTGCAACGACCACAAACGGTACGGAGGGCTCGAGATGAAGATTACGACATATGGCCTGGATTTGGCGAAACGGGTGTTCCAACTGCACTGGGTCGATATGGAAACGGGCGAGATTTGTCGGCGGCAGCTAAAGCGCGCCGAGGTGGCGGAGTTCTTCGCCAACCGGGCGCCGGCGGTCATTGCGATGGAAGCGTGTGGCAGCGCGCACTACTGGGCGAGGCAGTTTGCCGCCCTGGGACACGAGGTCAGGCTCATCGCGGCGCAGTTCGTGCGGCCCTTCGTGAAGAGCAACAAGACCGATGCGGCCGATGCCCACGCGATCTGGGAAGCGGCGCAGCGACCGGGGATGAAGTTCGTGGCGGTCAAGAGCGAAGGTCAGCAGGCAGTGCTGACACTGCACCGCATGCGTGAGCTGCTGGTCAAGATGCGGACGATGCAGATCAACCAATTGCGCGGTCTGCTGTACGAATTCGGCGCGGAGCTGCCGCCCGGACGGCAGAAGGGGTTGGCGCGGATTCCGACGGAACTGGCGAAGCTCGAAGAGGCGTTGCCGGCCATGGTGATTGAGGTCATGCATGGCCAACTCGAGCGGATCGCAGCCTTGGACGAGGACATTGCCGAGATCGAGCGGAAGCTGTCTGCATGGAAGAAGGAGGATGCCGCCAGCAGGAAGCTGATGGACATCCCCGGCGTGGGGCTGCTGACGGCAACGGCGGCGGTGGCCACCATCGGCGACGCCGGAGCGTTCAAGTCCGGTCGCGAATTTGCCGCCTTCCTCGGCCTGGTGCCGCGACAGTGCGGCACCGGCGGGCGCGTGAAGCTGTTGGGCATCAGCAAGCGCGGCGACGTGTATTTGCGCACCCTGCTCATTCACGGGGCACGTTCGGTGATCACGCGTCAGAAAACGCATGAGCCCTGGCTGGACAACCTGCTGGCGCGACGGCCGTTCAATGCCGCCGTGGTGGCACTGGCCAACAAGATGGCACGCACGATCTGGGCGCTGCTCGCCCTCGACCGGACGTATCAGAAAGGTTACGCGGCTACAGCCGCGTAGAAGATCAACGCACCACAAGGAGTGGATCGCTGAAAGGTTGCGCAGGTTGATGTGCGATTGATGGCGTAACAGGTCGGACCGCGGGGAAGCAAACCTGCATGGGCGCAGGCCCTTCGAGGACTCCCAGGAGATGAGGCCTTTCCCGGCGAATTCCATCAGGGCCAGCAGACTTCGGTCTGCACGACAGGCCGGATATAAGTCTGCAGCCGGATCCTAGAAGCCAGCATCAAGCATCACTTGCCAAACCGGGAGGCGTCCATATAAGTGCTCATGGAGAAACCGAAGGCCCAGGATCATAGGGATTACGACACCCGGATGTATGCCGACCTGCTCGACAGTTTCGACGAGGAACTGGAGATGGAGATCGACGATCACCGGATGGACCGGTTGATGGGTGACATGCCGATGCGCCCGGAGCTGGAGAGCCTCACGAAGGAGCGGCGCTTCTATTTCAAGGAGCTGTTCCGGCTGCAGGGCGAGCTCGTCAAGCTGCAGGACTGGGTGGTGCACAATCAGCTGAAGGTCGTCGTGCTGTTCGAGGGGCGCGATGCGGCCGGCAAGGGCGGCGTGATCAAGCGCATCACGCAGCGCCTCAATCCGCGCGTATGCCGCGTTGCCGCACTGCCGGCGCCGAACGACCGGGAGCGTAGCCAATGGTACTTCCAGCGTTACGTCAGCCATCTGCCTGCGGGCGGGGAGATCGTGCTCTTCGACCGCAGCTGGTACAACCGCGCGGGCGTCGAGAAGGTGATGGGCTTCTGTACGGCCGACGAGTACGAGGAGTTCTTCCGTACGGTGCCCGAGTTCGAAAAGATGCTCGTCCGTTCCGGCATCGTGCTCATCAAGTACTGGTTTTCGATCACCGACGAGGAGCAGTACGCGCGCTTCCAGATGCGCATCCACGACCCGCTCAAGCAGTGGAAGCTCTCGCCGATGGACATGGAGTCGCGCCGCCGCTGGGAGGATTACACCAAGGCCAAGGAGGAGATGCTGGAGCGCAGCCACATCCCCGAGGCGCCGTGGTGGATCGTCGAGGCGGTGGACAAGAAGAAGGCGAGGCTCAACTGCATCCACCACCTGTTGAGCCGGATTCCTTACGAGGAAGTGCAGCGCGAGGCGGTTGCCATGCCGCAGCGGGTGCATCACCCGGACTACATCCGGGAGCCGATTCCGGACGCGATGTACGTGCCTTCGGTCTACTGAGCGTTCGACGGGGCTGGGCGCGTGCGGTCCGGTTCGCCGGGACTGATCGTGTTGAGGCGGGCGCCAACGTATAATCGGCGCCCTATGAATCATTCGACCCTCGCCAACCCGTCGCACCGCCGCTCTTCGTTGTTCCTGTTCGCCGTCATCGCCCTGGCGTTCGTGCTGTACCGGGTTGCCGTGATCGCGCGCCTCGGTCTCGATCCTTATGTCGATGAGGCCTATTACTGGGGCTGGGCGCAGGCGCTCGACTGGGGGTATTACTCGAAGCCGCCGGTGATCGCCGCGCTGATTGCCTGGTCCGGTGCGGTGTTCGGCGACAACCTCCTCGCGCTGAAGGCGCCGTCGCTGATTCTTTACACCGGTACCGCTTTCGTGGTGCGCGAAATCGGGCGCGAACTCTTCGATGACCGCGTCGGCTTCTGGTGCGGCCTGGCCTTCCTGACCTTGCCGTTGACCGCGACCCTGTCGCTGTTCGCGAGCACCGATGCGCCGTTGCTGTTCTTCTGGGCTGCCGGGATGCTGCTGATGTGGCGTGCGCTGGATGGCGGCGCGTTGCCGTACTGGGTCGGTATCGGCGTTGTCGCGGGTCTCGGGCTGATGTCCAAATACGTCATGCTCGCGTTCGGCGGATCGGCCTTCCTCGCGCTCTTCGTGCGCCGGGGCGGGCCGAACAGGGTGCTCGGCCCGACGATTGCCGTCATCATCGCGCTGGCGATCTTCGCGCCGAACCTCGTATGGAACTGGGAGCACGGTTTCCCGACCTTCCGGCACACCGCGGAGATCACGCGGATGGGCGCTCACAAGTGGAGTCCCGGCGAGTTCGTGGAATTCGCCGGTGCCCAGTGGCTGCTTCTCGGTCCCTTGCTGGCGGTGTGCCTGGGGTGGGCATTGCTGCGTTGGCGCGATAACTGGGCGGATCCGCGCTTCCGTTTCCTGCTCGTCTTCGCCCTCCCGCTCTGGGCCGTGGTCGGCCTTCAGGCGCTGGCCGGCCGGGCCAACGGCAACTGGGCGGGGCCTGCGCTGGTGGCTGCAACCGTCCTGACGATTGCATTCCTCGCCCGGCGAGGACGCTGGCGGCTGGCTGTCGTTGCCATTGCACTGAACATCGTCGCCGGTTCGGTGTTGTACCACTGGCCGGATGTGGTCCGCCTTGCCGGCAAGGAGCTCAACGGCCGGATCGATCCCTACAAGCGGGCGCGCGGCTGGCACGAGCTCGCCGAGGCGGTGCGCCCGCGGCTCGAAGCCCACCCCGATGCCGTGCTCGTCGCGGACGAGCGCGAGTTGCTCGCGCAACTCGTGTACAGCCTGCGGCCGAGCCGCTACGCGCGCTGGCAGCCGGACCCGCACGTGATGGACCACTATGGTCTGACCGTGCCACTGACGGCGGCGTCGGGTGACCCGGTGTTGTTCGTCTCCGAGCGTGCGGAGCCCGCGGAAGTGATCGAGCGCTTTGCGGACGCGAGGAGGCTCGGCGACGTCGACATCGCCGTGTACCCGAATTTTCACCGCCGGGCTTCGGTCTGGCTGCTGCGCGGATTCAAGGGCTACTGAGCGTCGCGTGGTGGCGGCAGATCGAGGGCAGCGGCAGCCGGATGTGAAGCATTCGTTTGCACCGGAAACGTCTTTCGGACGCTGCCGCTCTTCGGCGCCGTAGCGCTGTCATTGCCCGGTCGAGGAGGGGAGGGCGCAATCGGTCGCGGCCGGCAGGCTCTTGCCCTGCGACGCTCCCACAGGATGGGGGCCCGGGCGGCCGCCGCGCGGCGCAAAGCTCAGCCAGAGCGCGGCGCAATGGGGTAAGGCCATCACGACCAGGGCGACGGCCCAGCACAGCGGCTCGGGTGCGTCGACGCCGTTCTGGATCAGGGTGGCGATGGCCGCAACGAGCAGGGCAAGGGCCCACTTCGCTTCCGGCGGCAGGCGCCGCCTGCCGCGCCGTGCGCTCGCGCCCGCTTTCGCGGTGACGATGAAGCGCGCGTGCCGGCCCAGCAGCCCGGCCCACACGCCGCACGCCACCGCATAGTTGAGGGCCATCGACGCGATGGCGGCTTCGAGCGATTCGCGCCACGTGCAGCGTACCTTGGTCGCATAGACAGCCGCGCCGATGGCAGTGCGGCCCAGCACCACGGCGAGCATCAGGGCGAGGGTTCCGGGAATGGGCGGCTCGATGTACCGCGGCCACAGCAGCATGCCGAGCGTCCAGCACACGCTCGTCAGCATCACTGCGACCTGCAGGGCCTCCTGCAGCCACGGCAGCCAGCCCGCGACGAAGTGATAGCGCTGCGCCAGCGTGAGCTGGCTGCGTCCGCACAGTGCTCCGGCGTGGCCCTTCAGGATCTGCATCGCGCCGAGCGCCCAGCGGCGGCGCTGGCTGCGCAGCGCGGCGAAGTTCTCCGGGGTCAGGCCGCGCCCGTAGACGCGGTCGACGTAGCGCAGCTCCCACCCGCGCGTGAGGAGGCGCAAGCCGAGCTCGGTGTCCTCGCACAGCGTCCATTGGCCCCAGCCGCCTGCGTCGCGCAGCGCCGACGTGCGCACCAGGCACATGGTCCCGTGCTGGATGATCGCGTTGCGTTCGTTGCGGTGATGCATCCCGGCACGGAAGAATCCCTCGAACTCCCAGTTCGCGCTGCGTGCGAGCAGGTCGGATTCGTAGTCCCGGTGCGCCTGCGGCGCCTGGACGACGGCCACTTCGGGCGAGGCGAAATGGCCCATGACTTCGCGCAGCCAGAACGGCTCGACCTGGTAGTCGGCATCGACGATGCCGATGACTTCGGCGTGCGGATCGGTCTGCGCAAGGGCGAAGTTGAGGGCGCCGGCCTTGAATCCTTCGCAGGCGGGGAGGGTCCAGAAGCGGAAGCGTTCGGGGTGTTGTGCGATCCACGCCTGGACCGGCCGCCACAGCGCTTCGTTTGCGGTGTTGTTGTCGATGACCAGCACTTCCAGCGCCGGCCAGTCCAGGCGCCGGAGACTTTCCAGCGTCGCGATCACCATGTCCGGCGGTTCGTTCGAGATGGCGACATGCAGGCTGACCATGGGCACGGGGCGTTCGTCCGGCCACGGGGTCGCGGCGAAGGCGCGGCGCCAGCGGCGCGTGCCCAGCACGTCGAGCGCTTCGATCAGCTGCACGGCAAAGACCAGCAGGGACACGAGCAGCAGACCGGCGAGCGCGGCATCGATCAGGGTCGATTGCACGGGGGCGTAACTGCCGACGCCCGCCATGCCGCGCCACAGGACGAAGCTGGTCCCCGCCGCCACGGCGAGCACCGCGCTCAGGCGCGCCCACCAGTGCCAGCGCCGGAAGCGCCAGGACAGCAGCACGCCCAGCGCCAGCACGCAGCCGAGGGCCGGCACGACGCGATCCTGCCAGCCCTGATGAACCCATAGCGGGCCCTCGGTCGGGATCTTCCACTGCCGGAAGGCATCGAACAGTCCCCAATAGGGGCCCGGGCGTCCTTCCTCGTCGCGCTTCCACTGGCCGTCGAAGGCTTCGATCACGTAATAGTCGATGCCGAGACTGCGCGCCCGGGCGATGAATTCGCGCAGGTAGCGCGCCTGGGCCTGCGGGGTCGGGATCGCGTCCCACTGCACGTCGCCGTGGCTCGGCCAGCCCGTTTCGGTGATCACGACGGGCTTGTTCGGGTAGGCGGCCTTGACGCGCTTGAGCCGTTCGAGGGTGTAGGCGGCCGCCTCTTCGATCTTGACCCCTTCCCAGTAGGGGAGGATGTGGATGGCGATGAAGTCGACGTGCGCGGCGAGCTTGGGGTGCTGCAACCACATGTGCCAGGTGTCCGCGGTGGACACCGGCTTGCGCGTGCTGCGGCGCACGCGGTCGAGCGCCGCGATGAGCTCCGCTTCCGCGAGGTCCTCGCGCAGCATGACCTCGTTGCCGACGATCAGGCGCGACACGTTGCGGTGTTCGCTCGCCTGTCGCATCAGCCCCTGCAACTCCCTTTCGTTCTTCGCGCGATCCTTGCCGAGCCACGCGCCCGCCATGACGTCGAGGCCGTGCCGCGCGGCAATCTCCGGGACGTCGGGGCCTTCCGTCGAACTGTAGGTGCGGACGCGTCGGGTGTGCGGGGCAAGAAGCGCCATGTCCTGCGCGACTTCCTCCGCGCCCGGGTAGCGTTGCTGCGCCGGACCTTGGCCGGGCCGATAGCCGCTGTACGTGACGCCGGGGACGCGGCCATCCCAATCCGGCGGCGTGATCGGGCGTTCCAGCGCAGACCAGGCGACAAGCACGATCGCGCAGGCGGAGAGGGCCAGGCCGAGATCCACGAACAGTCGGCCCAGGGCGGCAAGGAAAGCGAGGGGTGAGCGCAAGTGCGGGCCTGCGGCGAAAGGGGAGGATCCGTCACTATGTGACGGATACATGACGGCGTTATTAACCCGGCAACCCGATACCGTTCGGGCTGAGCCTGTCTGAACCGGGCCCTTCGACAAGCTCAGGGCGAACGGGGTGATCCATTCACTTGCCGGGTTGATGACACGCATGCATGACAGCACGGCGCCCGCGGCCATGCCGGGAAGCGGCGAGCCGCCGCGCTAGCGGGGCGGCCTCGTCGCGCGTCGCGCGCGCTGCAGCGCGACCAGCTCCGACATGCCCCACACGAGCGTGCCGCACAGGGAGAGCAGCGGCATCCCGACGACCCGGCGCATCATGCGTTTCATTGTGAGACCTCGCCTTTCGTCGTCGCGGACCGCCACGGATAGAGCCAGTCGTCAACGAACAGTTCGTCGATAATTCGCTGCAAATTGAACAGTTTCCATTTCATTTGCGTGACGGTGCCTGCATTGTCGAACGTGTCCACCGTAGCAGCGAAACATGGCAATCTTGTTTAACTTGCGTGAAGTGGTCGAGCGCACCGTGCGGCGCCTGCACAGGGCGCTGGATTTCGGGAGGGGAGATGCTGACGTGACCGACTTGCGACAGCCTGCGGGGCTGCATTCCCCGCTTCCCGAACTCAGCGAACTCGAGGACGTGATCGCGCTCGGCGGTGATCGCCTGGAAGTGCGCATCGTCTGCGAAATCGCCGGCGAATCCCGGTTTCCGGTCTATGCGATCGCCTTGGGCAACCCGGACCCCGCGGTGCCTGCCATCGGATTCTTCGGCGGAGTGCACGGCCTCGAACGGATCGGCGCCGACGTCGTCATTGCCTACCTGCGGCACCTGGTGATGCGGCTGCGCTGGGATTCGACCCTGAACCGGCAGCTCGAATCGGTGCGCCTGGTCTTCATGCCGCTGGTGAACCCCGGCGGCATGTGGCTCGGAACGCGTGCAAACCCGAACGGCGTGGACCTGATGCGGAACGCGCCGCTCGACGCCGAGGAGCATGTGCCGCTGCTCGCCGGCGGACAGCGGATCAGCTCGCGCCTGCCGTGGTATCGCGGCCATCGCGACGACCCGATGGAGCTCGAAAGCCAGGCCCTCTGCCGGACCGTCGGCGCGGAGCTTCTCACGCGGGACTTCAGCATCGCGCTCGACTGCCACTCGGGCTTCGGCCTGAGGGACCGCATCTGGTTTCCCTACGCCTACACGCGCAAACCTCTCAAGCACCTCGCCGAGATGCACGCGCTGAAGGAGATCTTCCGTCAGGCGCACACCTACCATCCTTACATTTTCGAGCCGCAGAGCCATCAGTACCTCGCCCACGGAGACTTGTGGGACTACCTGCACCTGCGTGCCTGCGATGCCCCGGAACGGATCTTCCTGCCGCTGACGCTGGAAATGGGGGCGTGGCTGTGGATCAAGAAGAATCCGCGCCAGATCTTCTCGCGCCAGGGGATCTTCAACCCCCAGATCGCGCACCGGCAGCAGCGCGTGCTGCGTCGCCACCTGTCCTTCCTCGATTTTCTCGCGCGCGCCGCGTGCAGCTACAACCTCTGGACGCCGAAGGGCGAGGAACGGGACAGGCATCACGCGCTTGCAATGGCCCGGTGGTATCAGTGAGCGCATGACAAGCTGGATCTTCCTGCGCGGTCTCACCCGCGAAAGCCGCCACTGGGGCGATTTCGTCGACGTCTTCGAACGCACCGTGCCGGATGCGCGCGTCGTGACCATCGACCTTCCCGGCAACGGTCCCCTCCATCGCCTGACCAGCCCCGCCGACGTGCGCGCGATGGCCGAGTTCTGCCGGCAGGCCGCGGCGGGCGAGGGGCTTGCGCCCCCCCATAACCTGCTCGCGATGTCGCTGGGGGCGATGGTCGCCGTGGCATGGGCGCAGGCGCATCCGGACGAAGTCGCGCGCTGCGTCCTGATCAATACCAGCGTCGGGCGTTTCAGCCCGTTCTACCGGCGCCTGCGCCCGCGCAACTACCTGCCGTTGCTGAAGCTCGCCCTGTGCGACGGCAGCGGGCGCGCATGGGAGGAGCAGATTCTTGCAATGACGAGCCGCCTGCATGTCGGCTCCCCGGACGTGCTTGACGCCTGGGTCGCGATCCGCGAGAGCCGTCCCGTCACGCGCGGGAATGCGCTGCGGCAGCTGTGGGCGGCCGCCCGCTACCGGCCTGCGGCCGAACGCCCCGACGCCGAGATGCTGATCCTCGCCAGCCGCAACGACGGCCTGGTTCACGTCGATTGTTCGCGCACACTTGCGCTCAGGTGGGGGGGCGAGTTTCGGGTCCACCCGCGGGCGGGGCACGACATACCGCTGGACGACGGTGCGTGGGTTGCGGCGCAGGTACGCGACTGGGTCGGGAGCCCGGACCACGCCGATCGGGCGTGAAAAAAAAAGAGGGGCGCGAAGCCCCTCCAATGAGCCCATCGTGGCCCCCAGGACGGGGCACGACGTCCGCACCGGAACCGGGAGGTTCCGGCGCAGCCCTGCGGAGGCCGTTCAGGCCTCGACGATCATGCGTGAGCGCATTTCCATGTGCATCGCGTGGCAGAAGTGCGTGCAGTAGCACCAGAACACACCCGCTTTGTCGGCCTTGAAGGTCACGGACTTGGTTTCCTGCGGATTCACGATGAAATTGATGTTGTGGCGCTGGATCGCGAAGCCGTGCGTCAGGTCCTCGATCTTGTCGAGGTTCGTGACGATGATGGTGACCTCGTCGCCCTTCCGGACGCGGAATTCGGGCAGACTGAACGCGGGCGCCTGGCTGACGAGCTTCACCGTGACCTTGTTGCCGTTGCGGAAGACGCCGGAGTCCTTGTAGTCCTTCACCGCGTTCGGGAAGTCGTCGACGTTGTAGATCTGGCGTGTCTTGATGATTTCGCGGCGGACGATGATGGAGTCGTGCGGTTCCGAGGTCACGGGGTTGTCGTGCACGAGCACCATCTTGTCGCCGCTGATGTCGATCAGCTGCGAGGTTTCGGGGTGCAGCGGCCCCACGGGCAGGAAGCGGTCCTTCGAGAACTTGTTGTCGGATATGAGGAACTTGCCGTCGCATTCGCGCGTTTCGCCCATCGACGTGAAGCCGTGCCCGGGCTGGTAATGCACATCGAGGCGATCGACCACGACGGTCGCAGTCTTGTCGCCCTGATACGACTTGATCGCGCCCTCGATGTTCCACTTCACGATCTGGCTGTCGAGGAACAGCGTCGTGTAGGCGTTGCCGCGGTTGTCGAAGGCCGTATGCAGCGGCCCGAGGCCCAGCTCGGGCTCAGCCACCACGGCCTTGCGCGGCTCGTCCAGTTCGCCGTCGAACCATTTGAGCACGAGCTCGTGGGCAATGAGGCTTCCGGAGGGCGAGAGCTTTCCCGCGCAGGCGTAGTATTTTCCGTCCGGGCTGGCGTTCACGCCGTGCGGATTCTTCGGAATCGGCACATAGCAGGTGAGGGCCGTCTTCGGGTCGGCGTTGGCCGATTTGGTGCCGTCGACGACCGGCACTTTCGAGTCGCCGTAGGTCTTGAACTTGCCGTCCTTGACGGCCTGCTCGATGCGGGCGATGTTGAAGAACAGGCACGAGTCCATCTCCGCGGCCATCATCTCCGGGTAGGTCGTGCCCATCTCGGTGTTGTACTGGGTGGTCGCCGCCAGCTTGCCGTCGTAGGACGTCGCGACAAGCTCGCAGTTGCCATCGATCAGGACCTGCCAGCGCACCTCCATCGACTCGGCGTCGATACAGGTGAAGAGCGAGCGATAGTGCGCGGGGTCGTCGAGGCCCTTGCCGAAGTTCGGCAGGGGAACCGAGAACTCGGCGCCGCAGAACACGCGGGTCGTGTGGTTGATCGAGGCGTCGAGCGGATCGCGCTTGTCCGGGAAGGTGCCGTGAAAACCCTGGATGTTGGGGATCTGGGTGATCTTGTCGCACTCCATCGTGTCGAGGCGGACACGGCCGAGGCGGCAGTTGATCTTGTCATTGACGAACAAGTAGCGGCCGTCGTAGGTGCCGTCGGTGTAGGACGGGTGGATGTGGTGCGTGTCGCCCGTGTTGTACTTGACCGAACCGTCCGGGTTGGTGCCGATGATGGCCTTGGATTCGTTGGTGATGCCCCAGCCGACCATGCAATCGGTGTTGAAGACCGGGATGCGCTTGAATTCGCGCCCCGACGGCAGGCCGAACACGCGCACGTCGCCCGCGTGGCCGGCGCTCGAGAACATGTAGTAGATGTCGAGTTGCCCCGGCGGCACCGAGTATTCGCCTGCGTGTGCGGCCGCTGCAGGGGGGGGGCGATGCAGGCTGTGCCGACGCGGCGGGGGAGTCCTGCTTGCAAGCGGCCAGCCCGACGGACAGTCCGGCACCGGCAATGCCGGCGACGGCCGCCGTATTCAGGAACCGGCGGCGGCTGGTGTCCGTGGGGTTTTGGGGGCGCTTCTCGCTCATGTCAATTCGGCTCCGTGTTCGATCGATGCTGCAGCGGGGGCTGCCAAGGGCTTGAATGTTGCGCTTCCGCGATTCCGGGCGTCAGTCACAGAGGCGGACGTTTTCGACCGGTACAGAGGGCGGCGCAGGATCCGCCACCGGAGGAATTGCGGCGAAGGAAACGAGCTAAATCAAGGAAGCGCGTTCGGGTTTTCGATATCTTCGCCAAGCCCCCGGAGATACCCGTGGGGCGAGAGGAATGGCGAATGAACCTTTACGATCGTCTGACGCTGGACATCGAACAACGCATCCGGGAAGGGGTCCTGCGTTCCGGCGAGCGT
The DNA here is from genome assembly GCF_003628555.1 of Azoarcus sp. DN11. Classification (NCBI taxonomy): domain Bacteria; kingdom Pseudomonadati; phylum Pseudomonadota; class Betaproteobacteria; order Rhodocyclales; family Zoogloeaceae; genus Azoarcus; species Azoarcus sp. DN11. The sequence goes on from NZ_CP021731.1 coordinate 1,808,797, forward strand.
CTGCCATCTGTCCGGCAGGCTTGCCAGGCACAGCGCCTGAGCCCGGCAACCGTGCTCAAGGCGTATTACCAGCTGGAAAGTCGCGGACTGGTCGAGGCGCGGCCCAAATCGGGATTCTTTGTGCGCGCGCGGCCGCGGCGGGCTGCCACGGATCCGCAGGCGAACCGCCCGGCCGGCCCTTCGCGTGCGCTGCAGGTGAGCGATTTCATCTTCCAGATCCTCGAATCGGTGAAGGACCCGACGGTCGTGCCGCTCGGGTCCAACTTCGCGAGTCCCGACCTCTATCCGCTCGACAAGCTCGGCCGCTTCCTCGCGGCGGCCGCCCGGCGCATGGATCCGCGCGCGACGGTCACTGACCTCCCGCCCGGCAACGACGAGCTGCGGCGACAGATCGCGCTGCGCTATCTCGCCGGGGGCGCCGCCGTGGCCCCGGCGGAGATCGTCATTACCTGCGGGGCGATGGAGGCGCTGAACCTGTGCGTGGAGGCGGTCACCCGGCCCGGTGACCTGGTGGCGGTGGAGTCGCCGACCTTTCCGCCGGCGTTGCAGATGATCGAGCGTTACGGTCTCAAGGTCATCGAGATCCCCTCCCACCCGGAAGAGGGCGTCGATCTCGCCGCGCTGGCGGACGCCTTGCGCCACCACCCGATCAAGGCCTGCCTGTTCATGCTGAACTTCCAGCATCCGACCGGCAGCCTCGTGCCCGACGACACCCGTCGCGCGCTCCTCGATCTGTTGCGGCAGCACGACGTGCCGCTGATCGAGGACGATACTTACGCCGAACTGCACTTCGACCGGCATGCTCCACTTGCCACCAAGTCGCTCGATCCGACAGGCCTGGTGATGCACGTATCGAGCTTCTCGAAGAGCCTCGCACCCGGCTATCGCGTGGGCTGGGTCGCGGCCGGCCGCTACGCGCAGAAGATCCAGCGCCTCAAGGTGCTGACGAGCCTCGCGACGACGATCCCGGTACAGATCGCGCTGGCGGAATTCCTCAAGCAGGGAGCGTTCGATGCGCATCTTCGCCGGCTGCGCAGCACCCTCGAGACGCGGGAGGCGGCGATGGCCGCCGCGATCAGGCGCCATTTCCCTGCGGGAACGCGGCTGACGCGGCCGCGCGGGGGATATTTCACGTGGGTGGCATTGCCGCCCGACCACGACGCGCTCGTGCTTCATCGTCGCGCGCTGGAGGAAGGCATCAGCATCGCCCCGGGCCCGATGTTCTCTGCCGCGCGGGAGTACCGCAACTGCATCCGCCTGAACTTCGGCCACGCCTGGTCGGAAGAACTCGAGCAGGCGCTGGTGCTCCTCGGTGCGATGAGCGAGGGCCTCATGGGCGATGCGGGTGCCGAGGGCCGCAGTGCCTGCGCCGGGGCGTGCGTGTGATGCGCTGGCACGTGGCGTAGAATTCGGCGCCCCCGCATCGAACCGTCTCCATCCGTGTACCAAGGGTCGGAGGCGGTTTTTCGCATCTTCCCGAATCTTCAATGACTTTCGATACCACCGGCTGGATCGTCGCCGGCATTGCCGTGTTGCTCACCGGCATTTCCAAGTCCGGCCTCGGCGGCGCCTTCGGCGGGCTCGCCGTGCCTTTCATGTCCTTGTGGATCACGCCCGCCCAGGCGGCCGCGGTGATGCTGCCCTTGCTCGTGTTCATCGACTGGATCGGTATCCGCGCCTACTGGCGCAAGTGGTCGAACGAGGAAATCCGCCTGTTGCTGCCCGCGGCAGCGCTCGGCACGCTGGTCGGGGCGGCGGTGTTCGGCTGGATGCCGGAGAAGGCGGTGAAAGGCTGCGTCGGGGCGATCGCCGTGCTGTTCGCGTTCGATCGCATCTTCGGGCTGCGCGCGCGGCTGAAACTCTCGGGCCCGCCGGGGACCGCCGCCGGGCTGTTCTGGGGGGCGGTGTCGGGTTTCACCAGCACGATCGCCCACGCCGGTTCGCCGCCGCTGCTCGTGTACCTGCTCAACCGTGGCCTCGCGAAGGATACTTTCGTCGCGACGACGGTGATCTACTTCACCGCGGTCAACGCGGTGAAGATCGTGCCGTACGCGGTGCTGGGGCTGTTCTCGTGGGAATCGCTGAAGATGTCGCTGCTGCTCGCGCCGGTCGCGCCGGTCGGCGTGTGGCTGGGCCTCAAGGCGCTGAAGCGCGTTCCCGAGCGTGCGTTCTACGTCGCCGCGACCGCGATGCTGGGGGTTTCGGGCGTGAAGCTGTTGTGGGACGCGTTTGCCTGAGGGGGACGCAAATCCTCAGCCGGGCCGCGGCTGAGGCATCCGGATTACCGAATGCGCTGGTGAGCGGGCGCGATGTCGCAGATGCGACAAAGTCGTCGCTTTTCCTGCATCGGCCGGGCGCGCCGGGCAGGCCGACGGCGTCCGGGGCATCGGTACGGTCGGCCGGATTGCCGGCAGCGGCGGGGCGGGGCGGCTGTGGAGAAACAGTTGGCATCGTCCTTGCGGAGGTCGGGCCATCGCTCTCCCTTGCACGCAAATCGTCATGGACACCCCATCGGTCCGCATCAACGACACCACCCTGCGCGACGGCGAACAGACTGCCGGCGTCGCCTTCACCCCCGAAGAGCGCCTGACGATCGCCCGCGCGCTGGCGCAGGCGGGCGTGCCCGAGCTGGAGGTGGGCATCCCGGCAATGGGTGAGGGCGAGCGCGAGAACATCCGCGCCATTGCCGCCCTCGGGCTGCCGGCCCGGCTGATGGTGTGGTGCCGTCTCAACGAGGCCGACCTGCGCGGCGCCCTGGGCTGCGGCGCCGACATCATCCATCTGGCGACGCCCGTCTCCGACCAGCAGATCGCCCACAAGCTGGGCAGGGACCGCGCCTGGGTGCTGGCCGAGGTGCGCCGGGTGGTGCGGCTGGGGCGCGAATGGGGGGCCACGGTGTCGGTCGGCGGCGAGGATGCGTCGCGGGCCGATCCGGACTTCCTCTGCGCCGTGCTGGAGACGGCCCAGGCGGCCGGAGCGGTGCGTTTCCGTTACGCGGACACGCTCGGCGTGCTCGACCCCTTCGCCACCTACGCCGCGATTCGCCGCCTGCGGGCCGTGTCCGACCTCGACCTGGAGATGCACGCCCACGACGACCTGGGGCTCGCCACCGCCAATACCCTGGCGGCGGTGCGCGCGGGTGCCACGCATATCAGCACGACGGTGAACGGCCTCGGCGAGCGGGCCGGCAATGCCCCGCTGGAGGAGTCGGTGATGGCGCTGCGCCATCTCCATGGCTGTGACACCGGCGTCGACCCACGGGCGCTGCCGCGCATCTCGGCGCTGGTGGCCGCCGCCTCGGGGCGACCCGTTGCCGCCAACAAGCCGATCGTCGGCGGCGGGGTGTTCACCCACGAGGCGGGCATCCATGTGGATGGCCTGCTCAAGAATCCGCGCAACTACCAGAGCATCGACCCGGCGGAACTGGGGCGCAGCCATACCCTGGTGCTCGGCAAGCACTCCGGCACCGGCGGCGTGATCAACGCCTACCGCGCCCTGGGCGAAGAGATCGACGAAGTCCGGGCGCGCCGCCTGCTGCCGGCCATCCGCGACTACGCCATGCGCCACAAATCCCCCCCCAGCCCGTCCACCCTGCAGCGCCTGTTGCGCGGCTCGGCGGTGGACGCTTGCCAGCCCTGAGGAGCTTCCCATGTCGAACGATTCGGTCACCGCCGCCCCTACCAATATCTCCGCCCTCGGCTGTGCACTCAGGCGGCTGGAGAGCGCCGAGGAATTCCTCGACTACTTCGCCGTGCCCTACGAGCGGGCGGTGGTGAACGTCAGCCGCCTGCACATCCTCAAGCGCTTCTACCAGTACCTGGCGAAGCAGGGCGGCATCGACGGGCTGCCGCCCGACAATGCCCACGCGATCTGCCGCGAACTGCTGGCCCGCGCCTACACCGACTTCGTCGGCTCGTCGGGCGTCGAGCAGAAGGTCTTCCGCGTGTTCCAGCGGGCCCGGGGGGAGCACCGCGTAGCCCTCGGCGGCCTGCGCCGCGGTTCCAGCTAGGCCATCGCCGTCTCTGGGCTGCAGGCGTTCGCGAGGACGCCTGCCTTGTGGTCCATCGCACCTTTCCGGGAAGGGTGCGATGGACTTTTTTCTTTCCGCGATGACCGGTCTGTGCGCATCGGGATTCTGCCCGCATCGCGACATCCTGTCGGGTTTGCGACACGGCACGAAATCGTGGGAAAACCATTCAAGGTATTGTTTTTACGGTGTTTGTAATCCATGGCACAGGTCCTGCATTGAGGTGAGCGTCATCCCTACTTCCGAGGAGCTCCACCATGGCCTACAAGATCGTTTCCTCCCAGTGTTCCGGCTGTTCGGCGTGCGAACCGGAGTGCCCGAACGACGCCATTCATGAGAAGAACGGCGTCTTCGCCATCAAGGCGGAAAAGTGCACCGAGTGCATCGGCTTCTTCGACGACCCGCAGTGCGTGGTCGCCTGTCCGGTGGACAGGACGGTGATCGTCGACAAGTCCGTGCCGCGCTACCAAGCCTGACCTGACACCGACGAGGAGCGCAGCATGCACAGCGTCGTCTGCATCAAGCAGGTGCCGGATTCCGCGCAGATTCGCGTCCATCCGGTGACCAACACCATCATGCGCCAGGGGGTGCCGGCGATCATCAACCCCTACGACCTCTTCGCCCTCGAAGAGGCGCTGCGGTTGAAGGATCGCTTCGGCGGCACGGTCACCGTCATCACCATGGGGCCGCCCCAGGCCGAGGTGGCGCTGCGCAAGTGCCTCTCCTTCGGCGCCGACCACGCGATCCTGGTTTCCGACCGCGCCTTTGCCGGTGCCGACACGCTGGCGACTTCCTTCGCGCTGTCGGCGGCGATCAGCAAGGTGCGCGAGGAGCAGCCGGTGGACCTCATCTTCACCGGCAAGCAGACCATCGACGGCGACACCGCCCAGGTCGGCCCGGGGATCGCCAAGCGCCTCGACTACCAGCTGCTCACCTACGTCTCGAAGATCGTGGACATCGACTTCGGGAAGAAGGAGATCACCGTCGAGCGGCGCGCCGAGGGCGGCGTGCAGCTGCTGAAGACGGCGGTGCCCTGCCTCATCACCATGCTCGAGGGGACCAACGAGATGCGCTTCGGCGACATGGCCGACATGTTCCGCGCCGCGCGCTATCCGCTCAAGGTGTGGGACCGGGTCGCCGCCGGCATCGAGGACGTGGCGAAGATCGGCCTCAAGGGCAGCCCGACGGTGGTGGGCAAGGTCTTCGCGCCCAAGCCCCGCAGCCAGCGCGCCGAGATGATCGAGGTGCACGACAACGATCCGCAGGACCTGGTGGTCACCCTGCTCGCCAAGGTGTTCACCAGGCATCCGAAGATCGAGGCGGAAATCATCAAGCGCGCTTCCTGAGCGCCCACCCGTACCAAGCTCAGTTACCAAGGATCAGCGATCATGAGCGATAGCAACGACGCCCCGAGGAAGCCGGCCCGCAAGAAGGTCGAACTCGACCCCCGCTTCCTGTCCTACAAGCACGTCTGGGTGTACATCGAGGCCGAGCGCGGCGAGGTGCATCCGGTTTCCTGGGAGCTCCTCGGCGAGGGCCGCAAGCTTGCCGACCAGCTGGGCGTCGACCTGGTGGGCGTGGTCCTCGGCCCCCCCGAGGCGCGCACCCGGGCGATCTGCGAGGAAGCCTTCCACTTCGGCGCCGACCGCTGTTACCTGGTGCAGCACGACGCCCTGCGCGACTACCGCAACGAGCCCTACACCAAGTGCCTGACCGAGCTGGTGGATACCTACCAGCCGGAGATCCTCATGCTCGGCGCCACGACGCTGGGCCGCGACCTCGCCGGCTCGGTGGCGACGACGCTCGCCACCGGCCTGGTGGCCGACTGCACGGAGCTGGTGATCGAGGCCGAATCGCGCTGCCTGGCCTCCACCCGGCCGACCTTCGGCGGCTCGCTCCTGTGCACCATCATGACCCAGCGCCACCGGCCGCAGATGGCCACGGTGCGGCCGCGGGTGATGGCGATGCCCGACGCGGATGCCTCCCGCACCGGCGAGATCATCGAGCACGCCTTCAGCATCGTCGAGACCTCGATCATCACCAAGATCCTGCAGTTCATTCCCGACGACACCCGCGACAAGCCGAACCTGCCCTTCGCCGACATCATCGTCGCCGGCGGCCGGGGGTTGAAGAAGCCGGAAAACTTCCAGCTGGTGTGGGACCTGGCCAAGGTGCTGGGCGCCGAGGTGGGCGCCTCGCGGCCGGTGGTGCAGGCGGGCTGGGCCGAGCTCGACCGCCAGGTGGGCCAGTCGGGCAAGACGGTGCGGCCCAAGCTGTACATCGCCGCCGGCATCTCGGGGGCGGTGCAGCACCGGGTGGGCATGGACGGCGCCGACGTGATCATCGCCATCAACAACGACAGCAACGCGCCGATCTTCGACTTCGCCCATTACGGCATCGTCGGCAACGCCATGCAGATCCTGCCGGCGCTGACGGAGGCGTTCCGCAAGCACCTCGCGCAGGCGCGCAAGGCCGGTTGAGAAAGCGACAGCAAAATGCCCCTGACCGCGTTGCGCCTCCTTGCCGTACTGGTCGTACTGTCTGCGTCGGCTCGCCTTGTCAGGGCCGCTGCGCTTCATTTTGTTGCCGCTTTCTGGAGTAAGCATCATGGCCGAGAAATTTGACGTCATCGTGGTGGGCGCCGGCATGGCCGGCAACGCCGCCGCCTACACCCTCGCCCAGGCGGGGCTCAGCGTCCTGCAGATCGAGCGCGGCGAGACCCCGGGCTCGAAGAATGTGCAGGGCGCCATCCTCTACGCCGACGCCCTGGAAAAGATCATCCCCGACTTCCGCGACGACGCGCCCCTGGAGCGCCACCTCATCGAGCAGCGGGTGTGGATCCTCGACGACGAGTCCTACGTCGGTTCCAACTACCGCTCGGAAGAGTTCAACCGCGAGCCCTACAACCGCTACACCATCATCCGCGCCCACTTCGACCAGTGGTTCAACAAGAAGGCGCGGGACGCCGGCGCCTTGGTGCTGTGCGAGACGACGGTGACCAGGCTGCTGCTGGACGGCAAGCGGGTGATCGGCGTCGCCACCGACCGCAAGGGCGGCGAGATCTACGCCGACTGCGTGATCCTCGCCGACGGGGTGAATTCCCTGCTCGCCAGGAAGGCCGGCTTCCACGACGAGATCAAGCCGAAGGACGTGGCGCTGGCGGTGAAGGAAATCCACTTCCTGCCCCAGGAGACGATCGAGTCGCGCTTCAACATCGGCGAGGAGGAGGGGGTGGTGATCGAGATGGCCGGCAAGATCACCGCCGGCATGATGGGCACCGCCTTCCTGTACACCAACAAGGAGTCGATCACCCTGGGCATCGGCTGCATGTTGAGCGACTTCAAGGAGCAGTCGGTCACGCCCTACCAGCTCCTCGAGAAGATGAAGGATCATCCGGCGATCCGCCCGCTGCTGGCCGGCTCGGAGATGAAGGAGTACGCCGCCCACCTGATTCCCGAGGGCGGTTACCACGCCATGCCGCAGGTCTATGGCGACGGCTGGATGATCGCCGGCGACGCCGGGATGTTCGTCAATGGCCTGCACCGCGAAGGCTCCAACCTCGCGATGACCACCGGCAAGCTCGCCGCCGAGACGCTGATCGAACTGAAGGAGCAGGGCAAGGCGTGGAACGCCCGCAGCCTAGCCCGCTACCAGGCCAAGCTCGACGACTCCTTCGTCATGAAGGACCTCAGGAAGTACCGGCAGGCCCCGGCCATCTTCGAGAAGAATCCGCACTTTTTCACGACCTACCCGGAGCTCCTTAACAAGGCGGCCCACACCCTGGTCAAGGTGGACGGGGTGGACAAGAAGAGCAAGGAGCGCTCGATCCGAAGCGCCTTCGTCGAGGCGCGCAGCCGCCTCGGCCTGCTCGGCGATGCCTTCAAGATGTGGCGTGCCTTCCAGTCGCGTTGAGTGGATCAGAAACGGAGAGCGATCATGATCAAGGTTGAAGAAAAGCTGTTCCAGAACCGCTACCGCGTTGATGCCGGGCGGCCCCACATCACCATCAAGGATCCGCAGCTCTGCGCCACCGGCTGCGACAAGAAACAATGCACGGTGTGCTGCCCGGCCGGTTGCTACACCGAGGAGGGCAACGGCCGGGTGGTGATGATCGCCGACGGCTGCATGGAGTGCGGCACCTGCCGCATCATCTGCGACGAGCACCGCAACGTCGAGTGGGACTGGCCGCGCGGCGGCTTCGGCATCCTGTTCAAGTTCGGTTGAGGGGAAATGGCCGCTCGTGGCATGGCGCTTGCATCGCGTGGCGGGGAGGGTGGAGGCCACCAGAACAAGAAAACCCGGCTACGACCGGGCGCCAGGAATCGCAATCATGTCATATGGCAAGCCCGGTCATTCGTCCGAGCTGGAACTGCTGACCATCTACGAGATCAGCAAGGTTCTCACCGGCACGTTGAACTTCCGGCAATCGGTGCGGAACGTCCTCAAGCTGCTGCTGACGCAGCTGCAGATGGAACACGGCATCGTCGGACTGGTGCAGGACGATGGAAAACTGCACATCATTGGTGCGGCGGGCGTGCCCTGGCCGCTCGACGAGGCGCCGGTGCTCGATATCTCGGAGGGCATGGTCGCCCAGGTGCTGCGCCACGGCTCGCCCATCGTCGTCCCCGACCTGACGAAGGATCCGCTGTTCCTCAACCGCACCGGACACAATCCGGACGACGTCGCGGGCACGGCCTACATCGTCGTGCCGGTGAAGAGCGAGCGCGAGGTGATCGGCATCCTGTCGGCCGACCGCAAGCCCGGCGGCGAGCGGCCGATCAACTTCGAGCGCGACGTGCGCATCCTGTCGCTGGTGGCGAACCTCCTGGGCCAGACGTATCAGCTGCACCGGGCGGTGGCGGTCGACCGCCAGCACCTGCTGGAGGAAACCAGCCGGCTGCAGAAACAGCTGCAGGGCCGGTACGACATCGAGAACGTCGTCGGCAAATCGAAGCGCATGAAGGAGGTTTTCGCGGACGTGCATCAGGCGGCCCGCGGCTCGGACGCGACGGTGCTGCTGCGCGGCGAGTCGGGTACCGGCAAGGAGGCCATCGCGCACGCCATCCATTACCTGTCGGCGCGCAGCAAGGGACCCTTCGTCAAGCTCAACTGCGCGGCCCTGCCGGAAACGCTGCTGGAGTCCGAGCTCTTCGGCCACGAGAAAGGCGCCTTCACCGGCGCGACCTCGGAGCGCAAGGGACGCTTCGAGATGGCGAACGGCGGCACGGTCTTCCTCGACGAGATCGGCGACATCTCGCCGGCCTTCCAGGCCAAGCTGCTGCGCGTGCTGCAGGAGCACGAGTTCGAGCGGGTCGGCGGCAGCAAGACGATCAAGACCGACGTCCGCCTCGTGGCGGCGACGAACCGCAACCTGGAGGAGATGGTGCAGAAGGGGGAATTCCGCGCCGATCTCTATTTCCGCCTCAACGTCGTGACGATCTTCCTCCCGCCGCTGCGCGAGCGGAAGGACGACATCCCGCTGCTGGTGGATTTCTTCCTGTCGCGCTTCAACACGGAGAACAACCGCGCGCTGGCGATCACCAGCGGCGCGGTGGAGATCCTGATGCAGTGCAACTGGCCGGGCAATGTGCGCGAACTGGAGAACTGCATCCAGCGGGCCGCCACCATGACCCGCGGCAACCTCATCCGCGAAAGCGACATGCGCTGCCAGAAGGGCCAGTGCTTCTCGGCGATGCTGCTGGAGACCACCCAGTCGCGCAGCTGCTTTCCGGTGGTTGCGGCGCCACCGTCACGGATACGTTCCGCCGCATCGCTGCCGATCGTGCCGGGCGAACCGGCGGCAACCCGCGCCGGCGAAGGCGGTGCGGTGTCCGCCGACGAGCGCACCCGCCTGATCGACGCGATGGAGCGCTGCGGCTGGGTCCAGGCCAAGGCCGCGCGCCTGCTGGGCCTCACCCCCCGCCAGATCGGCTACGCGCTGCGCAAGCAGGGGGTCGAGATGAAGCGCCTGTAGGGGCGCTGCCGCTTCAGTCGTTGCTGAAGTGTCCTTCCCGCGCCGCCCGCGCGCGGGCGCGGGCGATCATGCCGGCGCTCTTGCCGGGTGCGGCGGGGAGGGACACCAGGCGTTCCAGCGGCTGGCCGCAGGTACCGCAGGCCGGTGTGCTGTCGGCGCGCACCAGGCGCTCGTGTACGGTCTGGCAACGGGGGCAGCGGAAGTCGTAGAGGGGCATGCTCGCTCCTGGGGCGTTCGTCGATGCGATCCGTGAAGGGCGCGGGTAGCCTCCGGGCCACCCCGCGCCGCGGCGAAGTTACACGGGACGGTTTTCCGCCACCTTCACCGGCCCCATCTCGGCCAGGGCCTGCGCGTAGGGTACGAGGGGAAAGCCGCCGCGCGAGGCACCGGCCGCCGTGACGATGGCGTCGATCTTGGCATCGTTGCCCAGCTTCTTGAGCTCGTTCTTCTCCAGGTAGAACAGGTCGAGGATCTCGTTGTACACCGTCGCCTCGTCGAGGGGCAGCACGTGGAAGGTAATGCCCTCGATGTCGAGCTGGTACTTCTTCGAAATGTCCACGTTGCCGGCGAAGATGAAGTACTTGCCTGCGGGCGTCAGCGCGCTGCCGAAGGTCTCGCGGATCAGGTCGAGGTGGGCGAGGGACTCGACGTGCAGGGTGAGGAAGACGAGCTGCTCGCCCTCGGCGGCGAAGATCACCTGGTCGGCCTTGATCTCGGGCGGGCGCTTCTCGCCGGCGACGGAGGGCGGGAAGCGCAGGCCGAGTTCGCCGCGGAAGCCGTAGCGGTCGGCTTTCCGGGTCGGGCCGCTGAAGGTGGGGGACAGCAGCTTGTCGCCGAGGGTGCTGAAGAGGGGGGAGGTGCTCATGGTGGTCTCGCTTGTCGATGAGGATCGGATCAGTCCGGTCACTGCGAGAACCGTGCCATGCGCCGTGATCGCCGGCTGGCAAGGGTTTCCGAAAACCGCCCGCGTCCGCCTGTCGCGACAATGTCCACTTTGCAACACGCCGGACGCCGCGACGCCAATGTCGTGATTCCGCCCCGCTTGTTGCGAACCGGACATCCGCCGCGGACCCTGAAAAATCGCGGAGAGCCGCTCGCCGCAAGGATTTCGGCGATGTCGCCCGCGGTGGCACGGGCGTTGCAATGGGGGGAGCCATGGCGCCGCCTTGCGCGCCGAGACGAACAGGCTCAACGGAGAATGCCATGGCCTTGCCCCCTTCGACCGTCGCACTGTCTGCTTCCCAGTCCATGCGGACGGCGAGCGCGCCACGCCGCATCATCCCTCTCGCCGTCGGCCGCGCCGCGCCGCCCGCCGGCGGCTGCGGGACGGCGCAGCAAGGCGGCTGCGGTTCCGCTTCGTCGTCGGCGCTGCCCGAACACATCCGCGCCAAGGTGCATGACCACCCCTGCTACAGCGCCGAGGCGCACCACCACTTCGCCCGCATGCACATCGCCGTGGCGCCGGCCTGCAACATCCAGTGCAACTACTGCAACCGCAAGTTCGACTGTGCCAACGAGAGCCGCCCGGGCGTCGTCAGCGAGAAGCTCACGCCCGAGCAGGCGGCGACCAAGGTGCTGGCGGTGGCGGCGCACATTCCGCAGCTGTCGGTGGTGGGCATTGCCGGCCCCGGCGATGCGCTGGCGAATCCGGAGAAGACTTTCCGCACCTTCGACCTGATCAAGGCCGCCGCGCCCGATCTGCGCCTGTGCCTGTCCACCAACGGCCTGGCGCTGCCCGACCACGTCGAGCGCATCCGCGACCTGGGGGTGGACCACGTCACCATCACCATCAACATGGTCGATCCCGAGGTGGGGGCGCGCATCTACCCGTGGATCTTCTACCGGCACAAGCGCTTCCACGGCATGGAGGCGGCGCGCATCCTCCACGAGCGGCAGATGCTGGGCCTCGAGCGCCTGGTGGCGGCCGGCGTGCTGGTGAAGGTGAACTCGGTGATGATTCCCGGCATCAACGACGCGCACCTCATGGCGGTGAACGCTGCCGTGAAGGCCCGCGGCGCCTTCCTGCACAACATCATGCCGCTCATCTCCGACCCGGCCCATGGCACCCACTTCGGTCTCACCGGCCAGCGCGGGCCGACGCCCGAGGAGCTGAAGGCCCTGCAGGACCGCTGCGAGGGCGACATGCAGCTGATGCGCCACTGCCGGCAGTGCCGCGCCGACGCCGTGGGCATGCTCGGCGAGGATCGCGGCGGCGAGTTCGGCATGGAGAGCATCGCAGCGATCGCCGCGGGCATCGAGCCGGCACGCGTGGTGGAGGCCCGCCAAGCCTACCGTGCCTTCGTGGACAAGGAGCGGGGCGATCAGGCGGCGGCGCGCCAGGTGGCGCTGGCGGCCCTGCCGGTCGTAGCCGGGCAAGTCGATGCATCCCGGCTGGTGGCGGTGGCCACCAAGGGCTCAGGGCGCATCAACCAGCACTTCGGCCACGCCGAGGAATTCCAGATCTACGAGGTCTCTGCCGCCGGCGCGAGATTCGTTGGACATCGCAAGGTGGAGCTCTATTGCCAGGGCGGCTATGAGGACGACGAGGCGATGCCCGGCATCGTGCAGGCGCTGGCCGGCTGCAGTGCCGTGCTGGTGGCGAAGATCGGCCACTGCCCGCGCAAGGACCTGGCCGCGGCGGGCATCGCTGCGGTGGAGGACTACGCCCACGAATACATCGAGGCTTCGCTCCTCGACTGGTTCGGCAAAACCGTCGCCCGCCAGGCTGTTGCGGCGTCCGCCGCCTGAGCTTCGCAATACTTCATCGACCTTCAGGAGAACGACGATGTGTCTCACCCTCACTTCCGCCACGGCCGCCTTGCGAGGGCCGGCATGCTAGCCCGCGACTCGGACTTCGTCGAACTCGACGGCCCGCCCGCCTTCGACTACGGCGAAAAGGTCGTCTCGCGCAAGAACGTGCGCAACGACGGCACCTTCGGCGGCAAGGAACTCGGCGACCTGCTGGTGAAGAAGGGGGATGTCGGCTACGTCAAGAGCATCGGCTCCTTCCTGCAGCAGTTCTACATCTACGGCATCGATTTCGTCGACCGCGGCTACGTGGTGGGCATGAAGGGGCGCGAACTGCGCTCCCTCGACCGCATCGCGGCGGACGATGCCGACGTCCCCGGCGAGGTCATCGGCGGCCTCGCGGAATCCATGGAGGCAACAGCATGAAAGTGACAGTACGCAAGGAAGCGGGCGGTGGCTATTCCATCTACGTGCCGAAGAAGGACCTCGAGGCGCGCATCGTCGAACTGGCGGACGACCGTCTGTGGGGCAGCACGGCCACGCTCGACAACGGCTGGCAGTTGGAGCTGCCGGACCTGCCCTTCGACACCCGCCTGCCGGTCACGGTCGAGGCGCGGCGGTTGGCCGGCGACTGATTGCGTCGCCCAGGGCGAGGAGGGCCGGCACCTGCCGCTCGATGGCGGCACGTGCCGGCCGCTCCAGTTTGCGTAGCCAGCGCGCGGGAATCGCCGCCGCGCCCCAGCGCGCCCCGGCCAGCATGCCGGCGATGGCACCGGTGGTGTCGGCGTCGCCGCCGAGGTTCACCGTCCGCCGCAGGCAATCCTCGAAACCCGCGCTGGTGAAGAAGGCGTGCAGTACCGTCTGCACCGTGTCCACGACGTAGGCGCTGGTGCGCCCCGGGTAGGGGGCGAAGCGGAACTGCCGGTGGCGCGCCACCAGATCCTGCGCGATGCCGATCACCTCGGAGCGCTTCGCACCGTGAAGCAGCGCCGCGGTCATCTGCGCGAGCGCCTCGGTGGCGGCGTCCGACAGCGGGTGATGGTGGGTGATGCGGGCCTGGTCGATCGACAGGCGGTGCAGCAGGGCCGGGTCGTAGTGGGCCAGCAGCACCGTCGGCAGGTTGCGCATCAGCGCGCCGTTGCCCGCATCGCCGTCGTTCGCCGGGCCGTGCAGGCTGCCCTCGCGCCCGTAGCGGGCAAGGCCGCGGCGACAGGTGTTGCCGACGTCGATCGGCTTGCCCTTCAGCCATGCGAGCCAGTGCTCGGCGATGGTCGGCAGGTGCCAGCCGTCTGCGACGAGGATCGCTTCGCCGAGGGCGAGCGACATCTGCGTGTCGTCGGTCACCTGGCCCGCCTTCAGCCTGAGCCAGCCGCCGCCCACGATGTCCTTCAGCTCGCCGTACTGGTGGCGGATCTCGCCGGGAGTGAGGAACTCCACGGTCGCCCCCAGGGCGTCGCCCACCGCGAGCCCCAGGTAGGCGCCACGGGCGCGGTCGAGCAGGGTGGGTTCGCCGCTCACAGGTAGCCCAGCCGCACGCGGTAGTCGCCGCCGATCACCAGCACCTCGCCTTCGCCGCGCAGCACCGGCCCGGGGGCCATCGCGTTGCAATAGAGGATCTTCGACAGCGGCACGTCCACTTCGAGGATCGTGTCGCCGAACTGGTCGGCCACGTCGCGTTGTGTCGTGAACGAGACGAGATTGTTCTGTCGTACGACAGCGCGCCTGCGGTCGAGGCGCTCGACCAGCAGATGCTCGCCGAAGTCGTTCACGCCGCGGTAGAGGGTGACGTGGCTGCGCCCGGGGTAGAGCCAGCGGCGCAGGAAGCGCTGCGCGAACTCGTAGAGCAGGTCGAGCTGCAAGAGGATGCAGTTGTTGTGGAAGCGCGCCGCCATCTTCTCCTCCGTATAGGCCATCCATGCGGGGGACGGATAGCGCCCCAGGATCTCCTTGTGGAAGGTCGGCAGCAGGCCGAAGCGCGACTCCACCCAGCCCTTGAGCACCGCCCCCTCCTTGCCGTTGGCATCGAATCCCCAGCCGCGCAGCAGCCGCTGATAGTTCGCACGATAGCGCCTGCGGCCGGCGGCGTCGCGCTCCGGCGGGCCATCCAGATCGAATACGGCGCGCATGTAGATCCGGAATGCCGCAACCGCATCGCTCGCGGAGCGGGCGTCGTGGAGCATCGCGAAGAGCGCCCCGTTCGTCTGCCGCACGCCGCTGATGGCAAGCGGCAGCGGGGTGTCCTGGAAGGCGCTGCTTGCCAGCACGGCGGTGGGGACGCCGATCAGGTTCGTGCTGTGGCCGATCGGGAGGGGCGGAAGGGAGCGCGGGGAGTCCATGCCCGCCCCGTGCAAGAAGCGCGCCGTGCCGCCGGCGTCGCTTCGGCGCCACTGCCGACACGTCGCGTGTGGGACAGGACCACGCATTTGTCGGCTTCGCGACATGCCTCCACGTGGCCCCCGAGATCGCCGGAAAGCCGCGCCAGACGGGCGTTTCCGCCGGTTTTGCAGCGCTTGGCACAGCCATTGCTGAAAGGAGGTCGTGCCGGCCTCGCCGGATGCCAGTTAAACCACTCAAGGAGAGTTGAAATGAGTCTGCGTCAAATCGCGTTCTACGGCAAAGGCGGGATCGGCAAGTCCACCACCTCCCAGAACACCCTCGCGGCGCTGGCCGAAATGGGCCAGAAGATCCTCATCGTCGGCTGCGACCCGAAGGCCGACTCGACCCGCCTGATCCTGCACGCCAAGGCGCAGGACACGGTGCTCTCGCTCGCCGCCGAGGCCGGCTCGGTGGAGGACCTGGAGCTCGAGGACGTGCTGCGCGTCGGCTACCGCGACATCCGCTGCGTCGAGTCGGGCGGCCCGGAACCCGGCGTCGGCTGCGCCGGCCGTGGCGTCATCACCGCGATCAACTTCCTCGAGGAGAACGGTGCCTACGACGGCGTGGATTACGTCTCCTACGACGTGCTCGGCGACGTGGTGTGCGGCGGCTTCGCGATGCCGATCCGCGAGAACAAGGCCCAGGAAATCTACATCGTCATGTCCGGCGAGATGATGGCGATGTACGCCGCGAACAACATCTCGAAGGGCATCCTGAAGTACGCCAACACCGGCGGCGTGCGCCTGGGCGGCCTGGTGTGCAACGAGCGCCAGACCGACAAGGAATGGGAACTGGCCGACGCGCTGGCGAAGCGCCTTGGCACCTCCTTGATCCACTTCGTGCCGCGCGACAACGTCGTCCAGCACGCCGAACTGCGCCGCATGACGGTCCTTGAATACGATCCCGAGTGCAAGCAGGCCGAGGAATACCGCCAACTCGCGCGCAAGGTGCATGCCAACAAGGGCAACGGCACTATCCCCACCCCGATCAGCATGGAAGAGCTGGAAGACCTGCTGCTCGAGTTCGGGATCATGCAGAAGGAAGACGACAGCATCGTCGGCAAGGCCAAGGCCGTGGCCTAAGCGCCAGCGCACAGGAGAATCGAGATGAGTGCTGTAATCGACGAAACTGCGGATGACAAGACCCGCGAAGTTGCCGACAGGAGGGCCCTCATCCAGGAGGTCCTCGCGACCTACCCGGAGAAGGCCGGGAAGAAGCGCGCCAAGCACCTCAACGTGTACGAGGAAGGCAAGCCCGACTGCGGTGTCAAGTCCAACATCAAGTCCCTGCCCGGTGTGATGACCATCCGCGGCTGCGCCTACGCCGGTTCCAAGGGTGTGGTGTGGGGTCCGATCAAGGACATGGTGCACGTCTCCCACGGTCCCGTGGGCTGCGGCCAGTACTCCTGGGCTACCCGCCGCAACTACGCCAACGGCACCTCGGGCGTGGATAGCTTCGCCGCCCTGCAAATCACGTCCGACTTCCAGGAGAAGGACATCGTCTTCGGCGGCGACAAGAAGCTGGACAAGCTGATCGACGAGCTCAAGACCGTCTTCCCGCTGGCCAAGGGTGTCTCGGTGCAGTCCGAGTGCCCCATCGGCCTCATCGGCGACGACATCGAGGCGGTCGCGAAGAAGAAGCACAAGGAGACCGGGTTGACCGTGGTCCCGGTGCGCTGCGAAGGCTTCCGCGGCGTGTCCCAGTCCCTGGGCCACCACATCGCCAACGACGCGATCCGCGACTGGGTGTTCGACAAGGCGGACTACGAGGCGCCTTTCGAGTCCACCCCCTACGACGTGGTGCTGATGGCCGACTACAACATCGGCGGCGACGCCTGGGCCTCGCGCATCCTGCTCGAGGAGATGGGCCTGCGGGTCATCGGCCAGGGCACCGGCGATGCGACCCTCAAGGAAATCGAGATGATGCCGCGGGCCAAGGTGCTGCTGCTGCACTGCTACCGCTCGATGAACTACATCGCGCGGCACGTGGAGGAGAAGTACGGCGTGCCCTGGATGGAGTACAACTTCTTCGGCCCGACCAAGATCGCCGAGTCCCTGCGCAAGATCGCCGCGCTCTTCGACGACACCATCAAGGCCAACGCCGAGAAGGTCATCGCCAAGCACGAGCAGCTGTGCGCCGACGTGATCGCCAAGTACAAGCCGCGCCTGGAAGGCAAGAAGGTGATGCTCTACGTCGGCGGCCTGCGCCCGCGCCACGTCATCGGCGCCTATGAGGACCTGGGCATGGAAGTGGTCGGCACCGGCTACGAGTTCGGCCACGGCGACGACTACCAGCGCACCACCGGCTACATCAAGGACGGCACCCTGATCTACGACGACGTCTCCGGCTTCGAACTGGAGAAGTTCGCCGAGAAGATCCGCCCCGACCTGATCGGCTCCGGCGTGAAGGAGAAGTACATCTTCCAGAAGATGGGCATCCCCTTCCGCCAGATGCACAGCTGGGACTACTCCGGCCCCTACCACGGCTACGACGGCTTCGCGATCTTCGCCCGCGACATGGACATGGCGATCAACAGCCCCGTGTGGTCGCTGACCAAGGCGCCCTGGAAAAAGTAAGGAGAATCAGCATGGCTCAATCTGCCGAGAAAGTGCTCGACCACAGCGCACTCTTCCAGACGCCGGAGTACAAGGAGCTGTTCGAGCGCAAGCGCGTCTTCGAACACACCGTGCCGGTCGACGAGGTGAAGAAGACCTGTGACTGGACCAAGACCTGGGAATACCGGGAGATCAACTTCTCCCGTGAGGTCCTCACCATCAACCCGGCCAAGGCCTGCCAGCCCCTCGGCGCCGTCATGGCCGCCGCCGGCTTCGAGGGCACGCTGCCCTACGTGCATGGCTCGCAAGGCTGCGTCGCCTACTTCCGCTCCCACTTCAACCGCCACTTCAAGGAGCCGGTGTCCGCCGTCTCCGACTCGATGACGGAAGACGCGGCGGTGTTCGGCGGCCTGACCAACATGGTGGACGGCCTCGCCAACGCCTACGCCCTCTACAAGCCGAAGATGATCGCCGTCAGCACCACCTGCATGGCGGAAGTCATCGGCGACGACCTGGATGCCTTCATCAAGACCGCCAAGGACAAGGGCTCGATCCCCAAGGACTTCCCGGTCCCCTTCGCCCACACCCCGAGCTTCGTCGGCAGCCATGTCACCGGCTACGACAACATGCTCAAGGGCTGCCTCACCCACTTCTGGGAGGGCAGGGAGCGTAAGGAATCGGCGTCGATCAACATCAACGGCGGCTTCGACGGCTACTGCGTCGCCAACCTGCGGGAGGTCAAGCGCCTGCTGGCGGAGATGGACGTCGAGTACACCGTCCTCTCCGACACCTCGGACGTCTACGACACGCCCACCAACGGTGAATTCAACATGTTCGCCGGCGGCACCAGGTACGACGACGCGGTCAATGCGCTGCACGCCAAGGGCACCATCTTCATGCAGGGCATCTCGGCGGCGAAGTCGGCGGAGTACGTGGAGAAGGTCGGCCAGAAGGCCGTCAGCCTCCACTGCCCGATCGGCGTGGCCGGCACCGACGCCTTCCTGATGGCGGTCTCCGAGCTCACCGGCAAGCCGATCCCGGCCAGCCTGGAGCTGGAGCGCGGCCGCCTGGTGGACGCCATCGCCGACTCCCAGGCCTACCTCCACGGCAAGAAGTTCGCCCTCTTCGGCGACCCCGACATGCTGCTGGGCCTCACCGGCTTCCTCCTCGAACTCGGCGCCGAGCCGGTGCACATCGTGTGCACCAACTCGACCAAGGACTTCGTCGAGAAGATGGAACAGCTGCTGGCCGCCAGCCCCTTCGGCCAGGAGGCCAAGCTGTGGCCGGGCAAGGACCTGTGGCACATGCGCTCGCTGCTGGCCACCGAGCCGGTGGACTTCCTCATCGGCAGCTCCCACGGCAAGTACCTGGAGCGCGACACCGGCACGCCGCTGATCCGCATCGGCTTCCCGATCTTCGACCGCCACCACCACCACCGCTTCCCCATCTGGGGTTACCAGGGCGGCCTCAACGTCCTGGTGAAGATCCTCGACAAGATCTTCGACACCCTGGACGCGAGCACGGTGGACGGCTCGCCGAGCTTCGACCTGGTGCGCTGACCGGCACCGGCGGGCAGCCACTGCGGTAGCTGCCCGCCGGTGGATTCGCAGGACCGACGAGAGACCATCATGAGCGTCCCCAAACAGAGAATCGACAGCCTGCTGATCGAACCGGGATGCGCCACCAACCAGGCCAAGAGCGACAAGGCGCGCAAGGCCGGCTGCAAGAAGCCCTTGACCCCCGGCGCCGCCGCCGGCGGCTGCGCCTTCGACGGCGCCAAGATCGCCCTGCAGCCGATCGTCGACGTCGCCCACCTGGTGCACGGCCCCATCGCCTGCGAAGGCAATTCCTGGGATTCGCGCCACGTCTACTCCTCCGGCGCCCAGACCTACCGCACCGGCTTCACCACCGACATGGGCGAGTTCGACGTCGTCTATGGCGGCGAGAAG
The DNA here is from genome assembly GCF_003628555.1 of Azoarcus sp. DN11. Classification (NCBI taxonomy): domain Bacteria; kingdom Pseudomonadati; phylum Pseudomonadota; class Betaproteobacteria; order Rhodocyclales; family Zoogloeaceae; genus Azoarcus; species Azoarcus sp. DN11. The sequence continues at coordinate 1,828,426 of NZ_CP021731.1, forward strand.
CGCCTCTACCGGGCGATCAAGGAGATCGCCGAGACGGTCAGGCCGCCCGCCATCTTCGTCTACCAGACCTGCCTGCCGGCGATGATCGGCGACGACATCGACGCCGTCTGCCAGGCCGCCAGCGCCAGGTTCGGCCTGCCGGTGATCCCGGTGAACGCGCCGGGCTTCGCCGGCAGCAAGAACCTCGGCAACAAGCTCGGCGGCGAGGCGCTGCTCGACCATGTGGTGGGCACGCTGGAGCCCGAATTCACCACGGACTGCGACATCAACCTCATCGGCGAGTACAACGTCGTTGGCGAGTTCTGGCAGGTGCAGCCGCTGTTTGAAGCGCTCGGCATTCGCGTCCTCGCGAGCTTCTGCGGCGACGCCCGCTACCGCGACATCGCCGTCTCCCACCGCGCGAAGGCGGCGATCATGCTGTGCTCCCAGGCGCTCATCAACATCGCGCGCAAGATGGACGAGCGCTACGGCATCCCCTTCTTCGAGGGCAGCTTCTACGGCATCGCCGACATGTCCGACTGCCTGCGCAGGATCAGCGCCCTGCTGGTGGCGCAGGGCGCTCCCGCCGACCTGCCGGCCCGCGCCGAGGCCCTCATCGCCCGCGAGGAGGCCCGCGCCTGGGCGCGGCTGGAGCCCTACAAGGCACGCCTCCAGGGCAAGCGGGTGCTGCTGTTCACCGGCGGCGTGAAGTCCTGGAGCGTCGTCTCCGCGCTGCAGGAGGTGGGCCTGGAGATCGTCGGCACCTCGATGCGCAAATCCACCGCCCACGACCGGGAGAAGGTGGTGGAGATCATGGGTACCGACGCCCATATGTTCGACGAGCTGCCGCCCCGGGAGATGTACCGCATGCTCAAGGAGTCGAAGGCCGACGTCATGCTCTCCGGCGGCCGCTCCCAGTTCGTGGCGCTGAAGGCCAAGACCCCCTGGGTGGAGATCAACCAGGAGCGCCACCACGCCTACGCCGGCTACGACGGCATCGTCAATCTCGTCGCCGAGATCGACAAGGCCCTTCACAACCCCATCTGGGCCCAGGTGAAGACGCTGGCCCCGTGGGACCTTCAGGAAGTCGCGGACGAGGGCGAGAGCGCGTTCGCGGACCAGGAGTTGCGTCATGGCTGAGATCCTCGCCGGCCGCAAGGCCTGCACCGTCAATCCCCTGAAGATGAGCGCCCCCATCGGCGCCGCCCTGGCCTTCCTCGGCATGGACCGCTGCCTGCCCCTGCTGCACGGCTCGCAAGGCTGCACCGCCTTCGGCCTGGTGCTCTTCGTGCGCCACTTCCGGGAGACCATCCCCCTGCAGACTACTGCCATGAGCGAGGTAACCACCATCCTCGGCGGCCAGGAGAACATCGAGCAGGCCCTGGTGAACATCCACAAGCGGGCCAACCCGGCCTTGATCGGCCTGTGCTCCACCGGCATCACCGAGGCCAAGGGCGACGACGTGGCCGGCTTCCTCACCGACATCCGCGCCCGCCATCCCGAGCTCGCCGGCATGGAAGTGGTCTTCACCCCCACCCCCGACTTCGTCGGCGGCTTCCAGGAGGGCTGGGGCAAGGCGGTGGAGTGCATGGTGACGAGCCTGGTGCGGCCCTCCAAGGTGCGCACCCCCTGGCAGGTGAACATCCTCGCCCCCTGCCACCTCACTCCCGGCGACCTCGAGGAACTGCGGGAGATCGTCGAGGCCTTCGGCCTCTACCCGGTGATCCTCCCCGACCTCTCCGGCTCCCTCGACGGCCACATCCCCGAGACCTTCCTGCCCCACACCCTGGGCGGCACCCGCGTCGAGGACGTGCGCAGGATGGGCGAAGCGGCGCTGACCATCGCCATCGGCGAGCAGATGCGCCCCGCGGCGGCCGCCCTGGAGCGCATCGCCGGCGTCCCCTTCCGGCTCTTCGACCGGCTCACCGGCCTCGCCGCCAGCGACGCCCTGATCGGCCTGCTGGCCGAGGTTTCCGGCAACGAGGTGCCGGCGAAATACAAGCGCCAGCGCAGCCAGCTGCTGGACGCCATGCTCGACGGCCACTTCTACTTCGGCGGCAAGCGCATCGCGGTCGCCGGCGAGGCCGACCTGCTGCACACCCTGGTCTCCTTCTTCACCGAGATGGGCGCCGAGGTGCCGGTGGCGGTGGCGCCCACCGAAACGCCGATCCTGCCGCAGTTGCCCTGCGCCACGGTGCGTATCGGCGATCTCGACGACTTCGAGCATGCCGCGGCCGCAGTGGAGGAGGGCTGCGACCTCCTGGTGACCCATTCCCACGGCCGCCAGGCCGCCCAGCGTCTGGGTCTGCCCCTCTACCGCGCCGGCATCCCCAGCTTCGACCGCCTGGGCGCCACCCACCAGGTGTCGGTCGGCTACCGCGGCACCCGCAATCTCATCTTCGAGGTGGCCAATGTCTTCATCGCCCGGCTCAACGACCACGAACAGCACGCCAGCCCCGCCGACTTCCACCCCGCCGGACGCGGGGAAGCGGCCGGCGGGGCGCTGGAGCCGCCGCCTGTCACTCGTCACTGATTCCCCCACCAATCCCCAAGGAGCGCCCCGTATGAAAGTCGCGTTTGCCACCGAAAACATGCTCGAGGTGGACGCCCACTTCGGCTGGGCGAGGAAGATCGCCATCTACGAGGTCCAGCCGGAGGCCAGCCGGCTGGTGGGGATCGCCGAGTTTGCCGGCGACCTCGCCGAGGACGGCAGCGAGGACAAGCTGCAGCCCAAGCTGGAGGCCATCAAGGACTGCGCCATCGTCTATGTCGCCGCCATCGGCGGCTCGGCGGCGGCCAAGGTGGTGAACCTGCGGGTGCATCCGGTGAAGGTGCCCATCCCGCAGCCCATCGCCCAGATCATCGAGCGCTTGCAGGAAGTCCTCAAGGGCACACCGCCGCCGTGGCTGCGCAAGGTTCTGCTCAAGGGCCAGGAACGCTCCTTCGACTTCGCCGAGGAATAAACCCATGTCCGAGACGCCCATGACCACCGCGCCGGCAGGCGTGGCCTCCGCAGACTTTGCGACGCTCGTCTCCGCCTCGCCCTTCCTCGCCGAGCTCGTCAAGCAGCTGCGCGCCCAGGATCCCTACGGCCGCTGGGGCAGGAAATCCGACGCCGAGGTCCTCGCCCCCTACGTCGTGGACAAGGCGGCGCGCAAGCTCATCTCCATCATCGACGACCCCGATCCGGCCGTCCTCTGGCGACTCGATCTCTTCTACGCCGCCGCCGGCCTCGCCATCGAGCGCCAGTGCGGGCTGATCGCCTCGCCGACGATCAAGATCAACCATGAGGGCTTCGGCCGCGCGATCCTGTCCAGCGGCCGCCTGATCGTCTATTCGAAGTACCACCGCGACATCCACCGCTTCGGTTTCGACAGCCTGGCGGCCCTCGCCGAAGCGGGCGACGGCATCGTCCGCGAGGCCGTGGCGATGATCGCCCGCTTTCCCGAGGTCGCCAATTTCTGATCGAGGTGTGCCCATGAACGCCGACGAACTCAAGGCCCTGGTCAGGAAGCTCAACGCCCAGGCCACGCAAAGCAAGATGGACCTCCACGACCTGTCGGAGGAACTGCCCACAGGCTGGGAGCGCATCCCCGAGCAGGCGCAGCAGACCTTCGACGCCTACGCCCGGCTGGCCGAAGCACGCCGCCAGCTGGCGGCCCTCGGCTGAACGTTTCCGCCTGTCGCAGCTCTCCCGCCTTCACTACGGAACCCGCCCATGAGCCACTACACCGTCATCCTGCCGTCGGGCGTCGCCTGGACGCCCCGATTCATCGCCGCCATCAACCAGGAGAAATGCATCGGCTGCGGCCGCTGTTTCAAGACCTGCGCTCGGGAGGTGCTGCAGCTCATGGCGATCGATGATGATGGCGAACTGGTGGCGATCGACGCCGACGACGATGAGGAATACGAGAAGAAGGTGATGAGCATCGCGCAGCCGGAAAACTGCGTCGGCTGCGAATCCTGCAACAACAACTGCGCGCGGCGCTGCATCAGTTACGCGCCTGCGGCGGTCTGATCATGATGCCCGCCGACTATCTGGCGCTGATCTCGCCCCGCTGGAAAGAGGGCGGCGAACTGCAGGTGGCCGGCGAGCGCCATGAGGAGTACGCCGACCTGCGGGCGCTGTTGCTGGATGCCAGTGCCGCCGAAGATCCCGACGTAATCGCCCTGGCCGAAGCCGTGGCCCGCGCATGCATGGGCGACGACCACCTCTGGCACGACCTCGGCCTGCCCTCGCGAACGGTGCTCTCGGAACTGTTGCACGCCCATTTCCCGCGCGTCGCTGCCCGCAATGTGAGCCGGATGCGCTGGAAGAAGTTCTTCTATCGGGAGCTCTGCGCCCAGGTCGGCATCCGTGCCTGCCGCGCCCCGTCCTGCGGCGTCTGCGCCCACTACGCCGACTGCTTCGGCAGCGAGGAACTGCCGCTGCGGCAACTGGCGATCTAGCGCGAAACGGCGCCATGTCAATTGCAAACGAAAATGGCCTGCACGAACGTGCAGGCCATTTTCTTGTTTGGTTGCGGGGGCAGGATTTGAACCTGCGACCTTCGGGTTATGAGCCCGACGAGCTGCCAGACTGCTCCACCCCGCGTCTGGAGAAGCAAAACTATAGCGAATTTCAGATCCGTGCGCAAGAACTTTTTGCAAAATCTTTTTGCCGGCGCCACGAGTTGTCACCCGGGGGGCATTTGCCGGATAGTGCACTGCGGTCTGGTGAGGGCTGCGAATTGTCCGCAGATTCAGCGGATTTTGCAGGTTTTCGGGGGAATTGCGGTCGATGCTGGCGCGATTGTTGTTACGTCTGGCGGGGTGGCGCGTGGTGATCGCGCCGCCTCCGGGCCCGAAGGGAGTGCTGATGGTGTATCCGCACACGTCCAACTGGGATTTCCCGCTTGGTGTGCTGGCGCGTTCGGCCTCCGGGCTGGGGATCTCGTATGTCGCCAAGGATTCGCTCTTTCGTCCGCCCTTCGGCGTGCTGTTCCGCTGGTTGGGTGGTATTCCGGTGAATCGACGCGTGAGTACGGGTTTCATCGGGCAGCTGGTGCGGCGCTATGCGGAGTCCGAGCGGCTGTTCATCGCGATCGCGCCCGAGGGAACGCGCGGGCATGTGCCGCAATTGAAGTCCGGTTTCTATCACCTGGCGGTGCAGGCGGGGGTTCCGCTCGGGCTCGTGTTTATCGACTACGGCCGTCGCGAACTGGGAATCGGTGCGTGGCTGACGCTCAGCGGCGATGCGGAGCGCGATCTCGCCGCGATTCGCGACTTCTATGCGGGCCGGCAGGGGAAGCACCCGCAGAATGCGGGGGAGATCCGCTTCGGGGAAGAGCGGGGCTGAGTCGCCGCGCGAATCAGGAAGGAAAAAAGGGCGACCGGCCTGTGACCGGTCGCCCTTTGCGCTCTCTTGGGGTTGGGGTTTTTATCAGTTCAGTTGCTGGATGCCTGCGACCAGCCAGCCCTGGTTGCCGTCGACCGGCTTGGTGAGGTGCCAGATCTCGCTGAAGTCGACCGGGGCCGCGCCGGCTTCTTCGCGGATCAGGCCGCTGAAGCGGACCGCGACGCGGTAACGGCGGTTTTCCTCGACGACTTCGGCGATTTCGGCGTTGAGTTCCATCACTTCGGTCTGCTGCGGCGCAGTGCCGCGCTCGCGGATCTGCATCTGCAGTTCGGCGAAGATCTCGGGCGTCACGAATTCGCGCAGGTCGTCGAGGTTTGCCGCATCGTTGGCCGCTTGCAGACGGATGAAGTTCACCTTGGCCTGGCGCGCAAAACCTTCCGCGTCGAAGCCGGCGGGCAGTGCGTTGGCGGCGGCCGGCGCGGCTGCAGGCGCGGCGCTGCCGTCGGCGGGCAGGGGTTGCGACTGCGTCGGGATGCTGCCGCCACCGGCGCCCATGCCGGCATACTGCATGGCGGGGCCCTGCGTGCGCTTGCGCGTCAACATGCGGAAGGCGACCACGGCGGCTAGCACGAGGAGGCCGATCATCATCATGTTGGCGAATTCTTCGCCGAAGCCGAGATGCGAGGCGAGGGCGGCAAGGCCGAGGCCGGCTGCCAGACCGGCGACGGGGCCGAGCCAGGAGTTCTTGCGCGGCGCCTGTGCGGGCGCAGCCGCGGCCGGCGGGGTGGCCGTGCGGGCGCTGGCGGTGGATGACGGCGCCGTGCTGCTTTGCGTGCCGAACGACTTGCCGCCGCCGAGACGCTTGGCTTCGGCATCGTTCGCCGTCAGGCCGACGCTCAGCACGAGCGCGCAGACGGTGAGCAGGATTCGGGTGAGTTTCATAAGGGTTGAGCCTCCTCTGGATGTTTGAATTCCATGTCCCGCAGGCTCCCCGCAGGGAGCTGGCGGTCCGCAGCACCGGTTGGTGCGCACGACCGTTGGAGGATACGGATACTTGAACTTCCGATGAAGATGAGTTTAAAGTACATTAACTCAGAAAAAATGGAAGTAAGCATGCAACCGCTCAACTACCGTCACCTGTACTACTTCTGGGTCGTCGCGAAGGAAGGCGGCATCGCGCGGGCCGCGGAGCGGCTCGAAATGGCAGTGCAGACCGTGAGCACCCAGGTCCGGGAACTCGAACGCGCGCTCGGATTTTCGCTGTTCCGGTCGGTGGGGCGCGGCATCGAGCTGACCGAAGCCGGCGCGACGGCCGTGCGCTACGCCGAGCAGATCTTCCAGCTGGGCGAGGCCCTGCCGGCGGCGGTGCAGGAGGCGGCGGAAGCGCAGGGCGTGCGCCTCGCGGTGGGAATCGCCGACGCCTTGCCGAAGCCGGCGGTGCGCCACCTGCTGCAGCCGGCCGTCGAAACGCCCAACCTGCGCCTGCAGTGCCAGGAGGGCGATTTCGACGACCTGCTCGCCGATCTGGCCTTGCACCGCCTGGACGTGGTGCTCGCCGACCGGCCGGCGCCGGCGAATCCGAACCTGCGGGTGTTCAGCCACCGCATGGGCAAATCGCCGATCGCGTGGTACGTGCGGGCCGACATCGCGCGGACGGTCGAACAACGTTTCCCTGCCTGCCTCGCGGAGCTGCCGCTGCTGTTGCCGACGGCCGACTCGGCAGTGCGCAGCCGGCTCGACGACTGGCTGGCACGCCAGGGCATTCGTCCCCGCGTGGTCGGCGAGTTCGAGGACAGCGCGCTGCTGGCGACGTTCGGCGAAAGCGGTCTCGGGGCCTTTCCTGCGCCCGAGCTGTCGTCGGAGGAGTTCACGCGCTCGCGCGGGCTTGCGTTGCTGGGGCGCTGCCCGGACGTGGTCGAGCATTTCTATGCGATCTCGGCGCAGCGCAAGGTGGACCATCCGGTGATCCGCCGCCTGCTTGCCGGGGCGGAGCAGGCCTCCGCCTGAAGGGATGCGGAACGCTTGCCCTCATGCTCGCCGGAGGGTATCAAGGCGGCAATCACATGCAAGCGAGCTGTCGGGCCGGAAAAAGGAGCTCATCGGATGGGAGTGGCGACGATGACGAGATGGGCGCGTTACTGGATCGGCGTGCTGAAGCGGAGCGTGCGGCTGTGGCTGGACGCGCAGGTGTTCGTGCATGCGGCGGCGCTGGCGTTCTTCACGGTGTTTTCGGTGGCGCCGGTCGTGATCGTCGTGGTCACGGTCGTCGGCCTGGTGCTCGGGGAGTCCGCGGCACAGGGCGAGATGGCGCAGCAGCTGGAGGCGGCGATCGGTGCGCAGGCGGCCCAGGCGGTGCAGACGGCGGTCGCGGCGAGCCGCATCAAGCAGAGCGGCATCCTGCCGACGCTCGCGGGTTTCGCGGCGATGCTGTTCGGTGCGGCGACGGTGTTCGGGCAGATGCAGACGGCGCTGAACTCGATCTGGTCGGTCGCGCCGCGGCCGACGCGCAGCAGCATCGTGATCTATCTGAAGAACCGCCTGCTGTCGATGACGATCGTGCTTGCGATCGGGTTCGTGCTGCTGGTGTCGCTGCTCCTGAGCGTCGCGGTGCGGGCGGTGGTCGAGTTCGCGAGCGACTGGGTGCCGATTCCGTCGCCGCTGTTGATCGGGCTCGACTGGGGGGTGTCGCTCTTCGTCGTGACGCTGCTGTTCGCGACGATCTTCCGCGTGTTGCCGGACGTGCTGCTGCGCTGGCGCGACGTGTGGCTCGGGGCGCTGGTCACCGCGCTGCTGTTCGCGGTGGGGCGCAGCCTCATCGCGTTGTACCTGTCGACGACGGCTACCGCGTCGACATATGGGGCGGCGGGTTCCCTGGTGCTCCTGCTGATGTGGGTGAACTACTCGTCGCTGATTCTGCTGCTGGGTGCGGCGTTTACGCGCGCCAACGTGGAGGCGCGCGGGCAGGTCATCCAGCCGCGGGTCACGGCCGTGCGCGTGCATCGCGAGCTGATGCAGGACGACTGAATCGGGCCGGACAAATTTCGCAGGGATCAATTCCCTTGCCGATGGGCCGCGCTACTATCGCCAAATGCCGACAGTCCGCCCATCCGTTCCGGATCTCCATGACCGCCTCGCCGGTCTCGTCGCGACGCTCGAGCGTGGCCTGGTCGAGCGTTCCCATGTCGTGCGCCTTGCGCTGCTCGCGGCGCTCGCGGGCGAACACACGCTGCTGATCGGGCCGCCGGGCACCGCGAAGAGCGAGCTCGCGCGCCGGCTGCATCTCGCCTTTCGCGATGCGCGCTACTTCGAGCGGCTGCTGACGCGCTTCTCGGTGCCGGAGGAGCTGTTCGGGCCGCTGTCGATCCAGGCGCTCGAGCAGGATCGCTACGAACGCCATACCGCGGGTTTCCTGCCGGATGCGTCGATTGCCTTCATCGACGAGGTCTTCAAGGCCAACAGCGCGATCCTCAACGCGCTGCTGACGCTGCTCAACGAACGCGAATTCGACAACGGCGCAGGGCGGCAGCGCTGCCCCCTGATCAGCGCGATCGGGGCGACCAACGAGGTGCCGGAGGACGAGATCGCGGAAGCCTTCTTCGACCGCTTCCTGCTGCGGGTGACGGTCGCGCCGGTGAGCGCGGAAGGTTTTGGCGAGCTGCTGGGCGCCGATCTGGCGCGGTGCTGGGAAGCGCCGGAGCATGACGAGGCGCTCGGTGCGGCCGACCTTGATGCGCTCGGTGCCGCGGCGGGGCTGGTGGTGGTGCCGGCCGAGGTGACGGCGATGTTCGCCGAGCTGCGCGCGCATCTCGGGGCCGCGGAAGTGTACGTGTCCGACCGCCGCTGGGTGAAGGCGGCGCGCCTTCTGCGCATCGCCGCGGCGAGCGAGGGGCGGGGTGTCGTGTCGCTGTGGGATCTGCTGCTGCTGCCGTGGTGCACGGCACCCGACGCGCCGCGCCAGGCCGCGCTCGGCGACTGGCTGTGTGCGCGGCTCGGCGTGCGCGAGGCGTTTGCGCCGCCGCGTGTCACGCGCATCGTCGAGGCGTTCGACGCGCAGCTGCAGGCCGAGCGCAACGCGAACGACCTGGATTACGACGAGAGCGGCCGCTTGCGCTTCTCGGCCACGGATCTCGCCGAGGAGATCGGCGACGCCAAGCGCGGGGCGCAGGCGCTGCGGCTGACGCACACGCGGCAGCGCCGCTACGGCCCGGCGCACATCGGCGCGCGTACGCGGCAGATCGACGAGCTGGTCGTGCGCCTCGATGCGTACGCTGCGGAGCTCGATGCGCGCCGCCGGGATCTGACCGCGTACCGCGCGCGCAGTCTGTGGCTGGATGCGGAGCTCGTGGGACGCGCTGACGGGAGCCTCGCGGGGACGGCGCGGGTGATCGCCGATCTGCGTGAGCGGATCCTCGAAGCGCGTGCCGGCTTCGAGTCGCTGCCGCGCCTGCCGGCGGGGGAGGGCGGCGAGGTTCCGGCGCCTGTCCGGCACGAGCCGCTTTCCGCCGCCTGAGCGAGCATGACCGCCGTCGCCACGCCCGCGCCGCTGCTCTTCGAATCGCAGGAAAGCCGGCTCGTGGCGCTGGACGGGCTGGTGCGCGGCTTGTGGCTGGGCGGGCTCACGAACGCGCAGGGCAGCGTGGAGGCGCGCCTCGCCGCCCTGGCGGAGCTGCGCGCGGCGCTTGTCACGGGGCGGTTGCTGCCGTTCGAGGCGTGGCGCTGGCCGCCGCCCGCGATCGCGCGCGGACTGGCCGAGGCGATGCAGTCGCTCGAGCTCGCGCGCTACTGCCGGGAGGAGGGCGAGCTGGCGGACACGGTGCTGATGAGCCTCCTCTTCCATGTCGATTTCATCGTCGATTACCGCGACCGGGGCGCCGACGAGGCGCGGGCGGTCGCGATGGCCGTGGACGCCTTCGCTGCCGACTGGCAGGACCGTTGCGGCGACATGGACGAGCTGGCCGACGTCTTCGGCATGTGTCCCGACGATGCCAAGAGCACGCGTTTCGACCGCATCCGCGGCTTGCTGCGCAGCGAGGGCTGGCAGGAGGTGGTGCGCATCCGCCGCTTGCTGGAGCGCCTGCCAGAGCTTGCGGACCTCATCCGTCGCTTGGGGCGGGCGTCGGAGACGGACGAGCCGGATGCGGCCGGGCGCGTCACCGAGCTGGCGATCGAGGAGGCGACGGCCCATCGCGCGGAACGCAGCACGGTGCGCGTGCCCGACATGCCGGGCGAGACGCGCGGGATCCACCGCGCCGATCGCGTCGCGCGCATGCTGCCGGCCGAGGCGATGCTGCTCGGCCATCCGCGCCTGCGTCTCGTGTGGCATGCGCGACGCGCCGAGCGGACGCTGCTGTGCTACGAGGACGACGACCGCATGCAGGAGATCCGCCGCCACGAAGAGGCGGTGCAGCGTCCGACGCCGCGGCCGCAGTCGGCGAAGCGCCTGGAGATGGGGCCGATGCTGCTGTGCGTCGACACCTCGGGGTCGATGCGCGGGGGCGCCGAGGCGGTGGCGAAGGCGACAGTGCTGGAGGCGGTGCGCACGGCGCATGCGCAGAAGCGGGCGTGCCACGTGTTCACGTTCGGCGGCCCGGGCGAGATCGTCGACATGAGCCTGCCGGTCGACGCGGACGGCATCGGGCGGCTGGCGCGCTTCCTCGGCCAGGCGTTTCGCGGCGGCACCGACGTGTGCGGGCCGATCGAGGCGGCGCTCGCGAAGCTCGAGGAGGCGCGCTGGCGCGAGGCGGACCTCGTGATCGTGTCCGACGGCGAGTTCGGTGCGACGCCCGACGTTGCCGCACGCCTGCGGACGATGCGCGACGAGCGCGGACTGCGCGTGCAGGGCGTGCTGGTGGGCGACCGCGAGACGATCGGCTTTCTCGAAGTCGCCGACGACATCTTCTGGGTGCGCGACTGGCGCCGCTGCGGCGGCGTCGACACCGAGTCGCCGCTCGAATCGAACAGCCTCACCGCACGGTTCTTCCCCGGTGCGCTGCGCACGCAGGCGAACCGCGATTCCACGACTTCCGGGGCGGCGGCTTCCGCCGCAGTGCGCGCGGGCCGGCACCGGGGCGACCTTGAGGATTCCCCGGAGACTTCCGCATGAACTTTGCCGAAACCTACCTCGCACAACTCGAACGCTTCGCCGCGCGCGGACCTCTGCCGCGGGTACGCGCGCTGCATCTGCCGCCGGCCGGGGACGCGCCCTTGCCCGGCGATCGCGGGGAGTTCTGTGCGCTGGAGCTCGACGACGGTTCGCTGGGGCTCTCGTACGTGCTGCTCGACGACACGCTGGAACGCATGCGCGAGGGGGAGGGCGGCTTTGCGCTCGCGGGCGCCGATGCGCTCGACCTCGCGCGGGCCTATGCGAAGGGCAGCGGCATCCGGCGCACGCTCGGTTTCGCCGCCGCGAACGCGCTGACGCGCTGCTTCTTCGACCGCGCCGGCTATCGGCCCGATACCAGTGCCGATTCGATCGGCGGGCTGGACCCGCAGGCGGGCGAGCGCATCGGCATGATCGGGCTGTTCACGCCGCTCCTTGGCCGCATCCTGAAGGCCGGCGCCGAGCTCACGGTCGTCGAGCTCAAGGCGGAACTCGCGGGTGACCGGGACGGCTACCGCGTGACGCTCGACCCGGCGGAGCTGGCGGGGTGCGGCAAGGTGCTGTCGACCAGCACGCTGCTGCTCAACGACACCCTCGACCACATGCTGGGTTTCTGTCGCGACGCGCGCTGGTTCGCAATGATCGGACCGAGCGCGGGCTGCCTGCCGGATGCCTTGTTCGCCCGCGGCGTGACGCTCGTGGGCGGGACCTGGGTGCAGGATCGCGGGGGCTTCGTCGATGCGCTGCGCAGCGGGCGCGAGCGCGGCGACTATGCGCACAAGTGCGCCATCGCGGCGGCTGCCTATCCGGGCTTCGAGGCCCTGCTCGCGAGGATCTAGGTCGCTTCGGCAGGTGTCGGGCGCGCGCCCGCCTCCGACATCAGCTCCGCGATCAGGGCTCGCAGCCAGCGATTGCCCGGGTCGTGGTGGAAGCGCGCGTGCCAGTGCTGCTTGATCGTGTAATCGGGTAGCGGGAAGGGAACGGGCAGGACGCTGAAGTCGCCGCGGCCGCGCAGCAGCTCGCCCAGCCGGCGCGGCACGATCATCAGCAGGTCGGTGTGCTCGACCACGAACGCAGCGCCGAGGAAGTTCGGGATGTCGAGCACGATGCGGCGCTTGATGTCCTGGCGGGCGATCTCCTGCTCGATGACGTGGTGGCCGGTGCCGCTGGTGCCGAACACCGCATGGTCTTCCGCCAGGAACTGTTCCAGCGTCAATCCGCCGTGGATGCGGGGGTGGTCGGCGCCGGCGAGGCACACGTAATGCTGGCGGAACAGCGCCTGCTGGTAGAAACCGGCCTCCAGGCCCGGGATGAAGCCGACCGCGAGATCGGCTTCGCCCGATTCGAGCTTGCGTCCGGTGTCGTCGTCCAGCGGGGCGATCTCGATGCGGATGCCCGGCGCCGTCGCGCGCAGCGTGCCCCACAGGCGCGGCAGCAGCACGAGATGGGTGATGTCCGTCATGCACACGCGGAAGCTTCGCTCCGACGCGGCAGGGTCGAAGGTGCTGCGATGGCCGAGGGCGGCGTCGAGGGCGTCGAGCGCCTTGCGGATCGGCTGCACCAGCTCGTCGGCGAGCGGGGTGGGTTCCATGCCTTTCGACGTGCGCACGAAGAGGGGATCTGCGAAGTGCTCGCGCAGTTTGCCCAGCGCGATGCTGACGGCGGGCTGGCCGAGTTCCAGCAGGTCGGCGGCACGGCTCACGCTGCGGGTCCGGTGGATGGCGTCGAAGACTTGCAGCAGGCGAAGGTCGGGGGGGCTCATCGCGCGATCAATATTCGAAATTCGAATTTTAATTATTGCATGCATTGCATCGACGAAATATTTATCGATCGATAAATTTCGCCCATCACAACGAATCGCTGCACGCCTTGATCTGGCGCAAAGGTTTTTCACCTGAACGGCAGCGATACCCCGATGGAGGAGTCACGAATGCAGGAACTTGGTCGTCTCGATGATCTGCCGCTCGCCTACCGCGAGTCCCTCGGCGCACAGAACCTGGTGCCGCTGTGGCCCAGCCTGCGCGCGGTGCTGCCCCCGGGCACGCCTTCCCGCCGCACCAAGCCCGTGATGTGGTCCTACGAGGCGCTGCGCCCGCTGCTGATGCAGGCTGGCGAGCTGACCCCGATCGAGAAGGCGGAGCGCCGCGTGCTGGTGCTCGCGAACCCCGGCCACGGCCTGGAGAAGATGCAAGCGAGCGCGGCGATGTACCTCGGCATGCAGCTGCTGCTGTCGGGCGAGTGGGCGCCGTCGCACAAGCATACCCCGAACGCTGTGCGCATGATCGTCGAAGGCGAGGGCGCCTACACGACCGTCGATGGCGAGAAGTGCCCGATGAGCCGCGGCGACCTGATCCTGACGCCGACCGGGCTGTGGCACGAGCACGGCCACGACGGCAAGGGGCCGGTGGTGTGGCTCGACGTGCTGGATCTGCCGCTCGTCTATTACACGGAAACCTCCTACGCCGTCGAAGGCAAGGAGCAGGCGGTGACTGGCTCGTGCCTGGAGCGCAGCTACGCTCGCGGCGTCGTGCCCTCGCCGGTGTTCTCCCGCGGCAGCTCGCGCCAGTACCCGATGCTGCGCTACCCCTGGGCCGACGCCCGCGCCGCGCTGCTGAGCCTGGCCGAGACCCAGCCCGCCATCGAGGCCGTGCAGGTCGCCTACGTGAATCCCGAGAACGGCGGCGACTGCCAGAACATCCTCGGCTTCTCGGCGCTGATGCTGCGCCCGGGCGAGACGCTGAACCTGCCCGCGCGTTCGCCGGCAATGGTGTTCCACCTGATCGAGGGCGGTGCCGAAGTGGCGGTCGAGGATCAGTCCTTCACGCTGTCGCCGGCCGACACCTGCTGCGCCCCCGGCTACACCCCCGTGACGCTTAAGAACCGTTCGGCGAGCGAGCCGGCCTTCATCTTCGTCGCCGACGAGAGCCCGCTGCACAAGAAGCTCGGCGTGTACGAAGTGCGTGCCTGATCGCCGAATTAAAACGACCCACAGAGAACCGACATGTCCCAGACCCAATACCTGTTCCCGCCGTCGCCGGTGTATTCGCTGCCGGTACGCGGCATCGAGTCCCGCTACCCGGTCAAGCGCATCTTCTGCGTCGGCCGCAACTACCACGCCCATGCCGTCGAGATGGGCCGCCCGGTCGACAAGGCCACCGCCCAGCCCTTCTACTTCACGAAGGCCGCCTCGACGCTGGTCGAATCCGGCGCGACGGTGCCGTACCCGACCGGCACTTCCAACTACCACTACGAGATGGAACTGGTCGTCGCGATCGGCGCGCCGGGCTTCCGCGTGACCGAATCCGACGCACAAAGCCTGATCTACGGCTACGCCGCCGGCCTCGACATGACGCGCCGCGACCTGCAGCTGGTGGCCCGCGAGCAGGGCCGTCCGTGGGACCTGGGCAAGGACTTCGAGCTGTCGGCGGTGTGTACCGAGATCGTGCCGATCGGCGACCTGGGCGTGCTGACGACGGGCGCGATCAACCTGCAAGTGAATGGCGAGACGCGCCAGACCGCCGACCTGTCGCAACTGATCTGGAGCATCCCCGAGCTGATCGCCGATCTGTCGAAGTTCTATCATCTGCAGCCGGGTGACCTGATCTACACCGGCACGCCGGAAGGTGTCGGCGCGGTGAAGAGCGGCGATCGCATCACCGGCCACGTCGACCGTGTCGGCGACATCGAACTGACGATCGGCGCCGCCGAGTAAGTCGCGCAACGAACCGAATTGGAGGAGACAATCATGACCGAGCAACAGCTTCCCGTAATCGTCGCCGGCGGCGGCATCGGCGGCCTCGCGGCCGCACTCGCGCTGGTGCGCCAGGGTTTCCGCGTGCTGGTGCTGGAGCAGGCGGCCGAGATCGGCGAGATCGGCGCCGGCATCCAGCTCGGCCCCAACGCCTTTCACGCCTTCGACGCGCTGGGCGTCGGCGAGAAGGCCCGCGGCCGCGCGGTGTATACCGACGAGATGGTCATGCACGACGCGCTCGACGAGACCCTCGTCGGCCGCATCCCGACCGGCGAAGCTTTCCGCAAGCGTTTCGGCAACCCCTACGCGGTGATCCACCGGGTGGACGTGCACCTGTCGCTGCTGGAAGGCGCGCAGGAGACCGGCCGCGTCGAGTTCAAGACCTCGACCCGCGTCCAGCGCGTCGAGCAGGACGCCAATGGCGTCACGGTGTATGACCAGCACGGCAACGCCTTCCGTGGCGTCGCGCTGATCGGCGCCGACGGCGTGAAGTCGGTGGTGCGCGCGCAGTACGTCAATGACCCGGCCCGCGTGACCGGCCATGTCGTATATCGCGCAGTCATCGACAAGAAGGACTTCCCCGAGAACTTGCAGTGGAACGCCGCGAGCATCTGGGTCGGCCCGAACTGCCACCTCGTGCATTACCCGCTGCGCGGCGGCGAGCAGTACAACATCGTCGTGACCTTCCATAGCCGCGACAAGGAAGAGTGGGGCGTCACCGAAGGCAGCCGCGAGGAAGTGCAGAGCTACTTCCAGGGCATCTGCCCGAAGGCGCGCCAGCTGATCGAGCTGCCGAAGAGCTGGAAGCGCTGGGCGACCGCCGACCGCGAGCCGATCGGCCAGTGGTCCTTCGGCCGTGCCACGCTGCTGGGCGACGCCGCGCATCCGACGACGCAGTACATGGCGCAGGGCGCGTGCATGGCGCTGGAAGACGCCGTGACGTTGGGCGAGGCGCTGCGCGTCAAGGGCAACGACTTCGAGAAGGCCTTCGACCTGTATCAGCGTTCGCGCATCGCCCGCACCGCGCGCATCGTGCTGTCGTCGCGCGAGATGGGCCGCATCTACCACGCCAAGGGCGTCGAGCGCCTGGTGCGCAACGATCTGTGGAAGGGCCGCACGCCGGAGCGCTTCTACGACGCGATGGAGTGGCTGTACGGCTGGAACGTCGATAACTGCCTCGCGAAGGACTGAGCGGACATGGCGATGAAGCTCTACAACTTCTTCCGCAGCGGCACCTCGCATCGTCTCAGGATCGCGCTGAACCTGAAGGGCATCGCGTACGAGTACGTGCCGGTGGACCTGCGCACCGAGGAGCACCTCGGTGCGGCCTTCAAGGCGGTGAATCCGCAGGCGCTGGTGCCGGCGCTGACGACCGGGCCAACTGAGGGTGACCTGACCCTGATCCAGTCGCCGGCGATCATCGAGTGGTTGGAGGAGCGTCATCCGGCGCCCGCGCTGCTGCCCGCGAACGCCGCGGACCGCGCCCGCGTGCGCGCGCTGGCGGCGATTGTCGGCTGCGACATCCACCCGATCAACAACCGTCGCATCCTCGAATACCTGAGGAAGACGTTGGGCTGCGACGAGGCGGCGGTGCAGGCGTGGTGCGCGACGTGGATCGCGGCCGGTTTCGACGCGCTCGAAGCGCTGCTCGCTGCCGACAAGTCGCGCGGCGCGTTCTGCTTCGGCAACGCGCCGACGCTCGCCGACGTGTACCTGGTCCCGCAGGTCGAGAGTGCGCGCCGCTTCAACGTCGATCTGACGCCGTATCCGAACATCGTTGCGGTCGACCGCGCCTGCGGCGAACTGGATGCTTTCCGCCGCGCGGCGCCCGCCGTGCAGCCGGATGCGCCGAAAGCGTAATCACAAGATTTAGAAGAAGTCGGGGGACGATCCGCCCCCGACACCCCCGAAGAGAGATGAGGAGATCAAACATGGCATTCAGGAAATCCGTTGTTGCGATCGTTGCTGCGCTGGCCGCTATTCCGGCGCTCGCCGCCGAGCCGCTCAAGATCGGCATGGTGCTGCCGATGTCGGGCCCGTTCGCCGCCTACGGCAAGCAGATCGAGAACGGTGCGCGCCTGTACCTGAAGCAGAACGGCGACACGCTCGCCGGCCGCAAGGTCGAGCTGATCGTCAAGGACGACACCGGCATCGCGCCCGAGATCAGCAAGCGCGCCGCGCAGGAGCTGGTGGTCAAGGACAAGGTCGACATCCTCGCCGGCTTCGGCCTCACGCCGTCGGCCTTCGCCGCGGCGCCGGTGTCGAAGGAAGCGAAGAAGCCGATGATCGTGATGAACGCCGCCGCGTCCGCGATCACGACGAAGTCCGACTACATCCTGCGCGTCTCCCACACGCTGCCGCAGATCACCGCGCCCGTGGCCGAGTGGGCGGCGAAGAACAAGATCCGCAAGGTCTATACGCTGGTCGCCGACTTCGGCCCCGGCCAGGATGCCGAGGCGCAGTTCAAGAAGACCTTCACCGCCGGCGGCGGCGAGATCGTCGGCGAAGTGCGCACGCCGGTGAAGAACCCCGACTTCGCGCCCTTCCTGCAGAAGATCAAGGACGTGAAGCCCGATGCGGTCTTCCTCTTCGTGCCGCCGGGCGAGCAGACCATCGCCTTCATGAAGGGCTTCGCCGAGCGCGACCTCGCCAAGGCCGGCATCCGCGTGATCGCGACCGGCGACCTGACCGAGGAGGACATCCTCGACGCGGTCGGTGACAACGCGCTGGGCATCATCAACTCGCTGCAGTACTCCGAAGTGCATGACTCGCCGGAGAACAAGGCCTACGTCCAGGCCTACTACAAGGCCTATCCGAAGGACCGCCCGAACTACATGTCGGTGAGCGGCTACGACGGTATGCAGCTGATCGCCAAGACGCTGGAGAAGACCGGCGGCGACGCGAGCGGTGACAAGTTCGTCGCCGCGGCCAAGGGCATGAGCTGGGTCAGCCCGCGCGGCAAGATCGCCATCGACGCGCAGACGCGCGACATCGTGCAGACGATCTACATCCGCAAGGTCGAGAAGGTCGCCGGCAAGCTGCAGAACGTCGAGTTCGACAAGGTCGTGGACCTGCGCGATCCGGGCAAGCAGTAAGCGACAGGCGGGGGAGGGCGGTCTGCCTTCCCCTGCGTCCGGATTCCCACGGAAACACCGCAACAGGAGACTCCCATGACCGTCATTTTCGACGGCATCGCCTCGGGGATGTTGCTGTTCCTGATCAGCGTCGGCCTCTCGGTCACGCTCGGTCTGATGAACTTCGTCAACCTCGCGCATGGTGCCTTCGCGATGCTGGGCGGCTACGTCTGCGTGACGCTGCTCAACCGCGCCGGCGTGCCTTTCCTCGCCTCGCTGCCCGTCGCCGCGCTGGCGACCGCGCTCGTCGGCGTCGTGCTCGAGCGCACGCTGTACCGCCGCCTGTACGCCGCCACCCACCTCGACCAGGTGCTGTTCTCGATCGGCCTGGTGTTCATGTCGATCGCCGGCGCGCACTACTTCTTCGGCGCGCAGCAGCAGCCGATGGTGCTGCCGCAGTTCCTGCAGGGGCAGATCAACCTGCCGGGGCTCGACATCGGCATCTACCGCCTGTTCCTCGTCGTGCTGAGCCTCGCGATCGCGTACGGCCTCAACCGCCTCGTGCGCGGCACGCGCTTCGGCGCGCAGCTGCGCGCCGCGGTCGACAACCCGCGCGCCGCGCGCGGCATCGGCATCAACGTCGAGCGCATCTTCACGCTGACCTTCGCCCTCGGCACCGCGCTCGCGGGCCTGGGCGGGGCGCTCGGCGTCGAGATGCTGGGCCTCGATCCGAGCTTCCCGGTCAAGTACATCGTGTACTTCTTGATCGTCGTCGCGGTCGGCGGCAGTGGCAACATCATGGGCTCGCTCGTCGCGTCGTTGATCCTCGGTGTCGTCGACGTCGCCGGCAAATATTACGTGCCGCAGATCGGCGCCTTCGTGATCTACGCGGTCATGGTGGTGATGCTGATCGTCCGCCCGCAAGGCCTGTTCGGCCGCCGCGCCGCCCGCTAAGGAGACTTCCATGCAAGCCACCCTCGCCCTGGACCTCGCGCCGATCGCGCGCGCGGACCGCTGGCGGCCGGCCGAACTCGCGTTCTGGCTGATCCCCGTTGCGGCCTACTTCATCTTTCCCGAGAACCTCGTGCTGCTGACGCAGATCGCGATCACCGCGCTGTTCTGCCTGTCGCTCGACCTGATCCTCGGCTACGCCGGCATCGTCTCGCTCGGCCACGCGGCCTTCTTCGGCCTGGGCGCCTACGCGGCGGGGCTGCTGGCCGCGCACGGCTGGGGCGACCCGCTGATCGGGCTCGCCGTCGCGGCCGTCGTGACCGCCGTGCTCGGCTACGTGACGAGCTTCCTCGTGCTGCGCGGCGCCGACCTCACGCGCCTGATGGTCACGCTCGGCGTTTCGATGATGCTGTACGAGATCGCCAACAAGCTCACCGACATCACCGGCGGCGTCGACGGCCTGCAGGGCATGGAAGTGCTGCCGGTGCTCGGGCAGTTTGAGTTCGACCTCTACGGCAAGACCGCCTACTGGTACGCGGTCGCGGTGCTGTTCGTGCTGTTCTGGATTGCCCGCAAGCTCGTGCATAGCCCTTTCGGCCTGAGCCTGAAAGGCATCCGCCTCAACGCCGGCCGCATGCCTGCGCTCGGCGCACCGGTGAACGGGCGGCTCTCGACGGTCTACACGATCGGCGCCGCCTACGCGGGCATCGCGGGCGCGCTGCTCGCGCAGACGACCCAGTTCGTCGCGCTGGACGTGCTCGCCTTCAACCGCTCGGCCGAGCTGCTGCTGATCCTCGTGCTCGGCGGCTCCGGCAGCCTCTACGGCGCGCTGCTCGGCACCATCGTGTTCATGTCGGCGCACCACCTGCTGTCCGACCTCAACCCCCAGTACTGGCAGTTCTGGCTCGGCGCGCTGCTCGTCGTGATCGTGCTGTTTGCGCGTGACGGCGTGATGGGTGGATTGCGCCGCTTCGGTGCCAGACTCGGGAGGATTCAGCAATGACCACCTACGCCCTGCAAACGCGCAACCTCGTCAAGAAGTTCGGCGGCTTCGTCGCGACCAACGACGTCAGCCTGAACGTCGAGGCCGGCGCGCGCCACGCGCTGATCGGCCCCAACGGCGCCGGCAAGACGACGCTGATCAACCTGCTCACCGGTTTTCTCGAACCGACGAGCGGCGACGTCATCCTCAACGGCGAGCCCGTCACGCATCTCGCCCAGCACCAGCGCGTGAAACGCGGCCTCGCGCGCACCTTCCAGATCAACCGCCTGTTCGCCGACCTGACGGTGCTCGAATCGGTGACGATGGCGGTGAACGAGCGCATCGGCATCGGCGCGCGCTTCTGGCGCCCGATCGGCGCCTACGCCGAAGCCGTCGACGAAGCGGCACAGCTCCTCGCGACCCTGCGCCTGCTGGATCTCGCGCACGAAAAGACGCGCAACCTCGCGTACGGCAAGCAGCGCCTGATCGAGATCGCCCTGGCGCTCGCGATGAAGCCGCGCGTGCTGCTCCTCGACGAACCCGCCGCCGGCGTGCCGACCTCCGAGAGCCGCGAGCTCTTCGAGACCATCGCCGCACTGCCGCGCGACGTCACGATCCTGCTTATCGAGCACGACATGGACCTCGTCTTCCGCTTCGCCGACCAGATCTCGGTGCTCGTCAGCGGCGCGCTCCTCACCGGCGGCACGCCCGACGAGATCGCCGTCAATCCGAAAGTCAAGGAAGTCTATCTGGGGGAGGCGATCAGTGTCTGAGCTCCTGAAACTCGAAAACGTGCGCGCCGGCTACGGCGACGCCGTGGTGCTGGAGGACATCTCCTTCAGCCTGGGCGAAGGCGACAGCCTTGCGCTGTTGGGCCGCAACGGCATGGGCAAGACGACCCTGCTGTCGACGCTGATGGGCGCCGCGCGCCAGCATTCCGGCTCGCTGCGCTTTGCCGGCGAAGACCTCGCGATCGTCCCCGCGCACGCCCGTGCCCATCGCGGCCTCGGCTGGGTGCCGCAGGAACGCGACATCTTCCCGTCGCTCACCGTCGAGGAGAACCTCACCGTCGTCGCCACGTCCGGCCACTGGAACCTGCAGCGCGTCTACGACATGTTCCCGCGCCTGAAGGAACGGCGCGCGAACATGGGCAACGAGCTCTCGGGCGGCGAGCAGCAGATGCTCGCGATGGGCCGCGCGCTGATGCTGAACCCCAAGCTGCTGCTGCTCGATGAGCCGCTCGAAGGTCTCGCGCCGCTGATCGTGCAGGAGCTGCTGTCGATCATCCGCCGCCTCACCGAGGAAGGCGGCATGGCCGTGATCCTCGTCGAGCAGCACGCCCGCCAGATCCTGCCGCTGACCCGCCAGGCCCTCGTGCTCGAGCGCGGCCGCGCCGTGTACCTCGGCGACAGCGAAACCCTGCGCGCCGACCGTGACCTCCTCGACAGCTGGCTCGGCGTCGCCGCGCACTGACCCCAAGGACGCACACCATGAATGCCCTGGACATCATCCACGACGAACACCGCGCCCTCGGCGCCGTCCTGCAGGCCTTAGGCTTCGTGCTCGACGGCATCCGCGACGGCCGTTTCGAGCCCGACTTCGCGCTGCTGGCGGCGATGATCGAATACATCACGCAAGTGCCGGACAAGCTGCACCACCCGAAGGAGGACGACTACCTCTTCGTGAAGATGCGTGAACGCATTCCCGCCGCGGCGGCGCTGCTGGACCAGCTCGAAGCCGAACACGCCGAAGGCGCGCGCCGCACCGCCGCCTTGCGTGGGGCGCTCGTGCACTACCAAGGCATCGGCCCCGCCGTGTTCGCCGAGTTCGAGGCGGCCGCGCGCACCTATCTCGCGGCCTCCTGGAGCCACGTCAATCGCGAGGAGACCGAACTCCTGCCACTCGCGCGCACGGGGCTTGCGGCGCAGGACTGGGCCGAGATCGACGCCGCTTTCGAAGCCAACAAGAGCCCGTGGTCCGGTCCTGCGGGGGAATTCCGGGCGCTGTTCTCGCGCATCGTGAACATGGTCCCATCCCCCATGGGGGTCGGCGCTTCCGCCGCCGCACGGGGGTGAAGAATCGGGGGCGCGCTGCCGTGCCCCCTTTCCTCAGCAGATCCGTTCCCAGAGCGCGTTTTCCACCTCGATGCGGTCGAGCTCCAGCCCCTCGAAATCCGAGCGCGTGACGATCCCGAGCAACTTGCCGTCGACGACGACGGGCAGGTGACGGAAGCCACCGTCTCTCATCAGCCTCAGCGCGTCGATCGCATGGGAGTCGGGCTTGATCGTCACGGGGTGCGGCGTCATCGCGGCGTCGAGGCGCGCTGTGCCCGCGTCGCCTCCCTCTCCCATCATGCGTGCAGCGTCGCGGCCGGTGAATATCCCGATCAGATGCTGCGCGCGATCGGTGACCAGCACTGCACCCACGCTGCGCTCGCACATTCTCCGGCACGCCAGTTGCACCGTTGCGTCCGGCTGGAGGACGAGCGGATCCTGTCCCTCGATGATGTTCGCGATGCATCGATTGGTCATGGCGATCCCCCTTTTCGATCGTGGTCGGTGGAATCTCCCTTCAATTCAATCTAGCAAATTCCACGCTGTCTGCACGGGTATTCCATTCAGTCTCCGTTCATGAAACCGGGCGTAACTTGAGCGCCGGATACAGAAGACAGGAGAGGGTCCCATGCGCGCGAAATATCTTGCGGTCGTGACCGCGGCAATCGTTCTTGTTCCCGCTGCGGTAGCGGCGACGTCCGCCGGCCGCACCGACATCCCCGCGTCCGTATCCGCAGTCGAGGCCGAGGCCGCCCGCCGATGGCGTCCGACCGAGGCGGTGCGAGGGGGCATCGACGAGATCCGCACCGCCATTTCGACCAGTGTCGACGCCAGGCCGGCGCGACCGCTGGACGCCGTGCGCCTTGCCGAACTGGGCCGCACGATCGATGCGCGGATTTCGCAGCTGCTTGACTGCTGTACCAAGGACGAGACGTCCGCGCGGCACCTGAACATGCTGCTGGCCGAAATGTCCGACGGTACCCAGCTGATGCGCCGTGCCGGCAGCGTCGACGCACGCCGGATGGGACTCCTG
This sequence comes from Azoarcus sp. DN11, assembly GCF_003628555.1. NCBI lineage: Bacteria > Pseudomonadati > Pseudomonadota > Betaproteobacteria > Rhodocyclales > Zoogloeaceae > Azoarcus > Azoarcus sp. DN11. The sequence goes on from NZ_CP021731.1 coordinate 1,851,688, forward strand.
AAGGTGCTCCAGGCGCTCAACCTGTACGGCACGTTGTTCGACCATCCCGGTTGGCGTGCGCTGGACGAACGTATCGAGGTTTCGGCGCGGTAATGCATCCGGCCGTGCGTGTGCAGGGGCGGCGTACGCGTCGCCCCCTTTCTCGCGGCGAAATACCCCAATCGACCAATGTACTTGAATGAGGATCGGATAAATGAAGGAAATCACCGCAAAGGGAATGCTTGTCGCCTGTGCCATCACGGCGGCGACGGGATTCGGGGGCGTGTCCCAGGCGCTCGCCGCAGGGGGACATGACCACGGTTCGAATGCTCCGGTGCTGAAGCTCAATGCGGGCAGCAAATGGCAGACGGATGCGCCGCTGCGCGAGGGCATGGTCAAGATCCGCGCGAACGTCGAGCCCAAACTCGACGCGGTCCACGCCGGACGGCTCACCGCGACGCAGTACGAGGCGATGGGCAAGGCGGTCGACGAACAACTCGCCTACATCGTCGGCAACTGCAAGCTCGCACCCGAGGCCGATGCGGTCCTCCACGGGGTGATCGCGGAGATGTCGGACGGCGCGGAGGTCGTCGGCGGCAAGAAGGCGGTCGATGACCGCAGCAAGGGCGTCGTGCATATCGTCAATGCCCTCAACAACTACGGCCAGTACTTCGATCACCCCGGCTGGAAGCCCGTCAAGGCCGGTCACTGATTCTCGCGGCGCCGCCCGGGCGGCGCCACCGGGAAACAAGCTGGTCGAATTGCCCTGATCCGGACGGTTGCTCGGCCCGACGCCTTGATGGCATCGCCGATGTGTATAGACTGGACGCCTCGACTTTCAGGGCACCTCGATGAGCAACGCGACTTCCGGCCAGGGGCCGGGCCACTGGGCCGGACGGGGCGGCGACAGGCCGATCCGCTTCGGCTTCCTTCTCGTTCCCGACTTCACGCTGATCGGTTTCGGTGCGGCGGTGGACCCGCTGCGCCTGGCGAACATGGTCGCCAAGCGCAAACTCTACGAGTTTGTGACCTTGACGAAGGACGGTGAGCCCGTGCGTTCGAGCGCGGGCGTCTGCGTGCAGCCCGACCGTGCGGCGACCGACGTGGCCGACCTCGACGGTGTCTTCGTTGTCGGACCCAATCCGCTGCCGAGCGCTAGCGCCGAGCCCATTCTGCGTTGGCTGCGCGCGCTCGCGAGCCGGGGTGTCGCGTTGGGCGGCATCGATACGGGCAGCTACTTCCTCGCTTGCGCGGGGCTGCTCGATGGCTACCGCAGCACGATCCACTGGGAAGACATGGATGCGCTGCTCGACCGCTTTCCGCGCCTGGTCGTGTCGAACAAGATCTACGAGGTCGACCGCAACCGTTGCTCGTGCAGCGGCGGGATCGCGCCGGTGGAGATGATGATCCACCTGATCGGTCTCGGCGGCGGCGGGCGCAAGGTGGCGACGGCGGTGGCCGAACTGCTGATCTACGACCGTCGCGGCCCGGACGAGAAGCAGAAGACCTCGTTGCGCGACGTCTCGAACGCGTCGCATCCGAAGCTCGTCGAGGCGATCAAGCTGATGGAGTGCAACATCGAGGAACCGCTCTCGATGGAAGAACTCGCCGCGCACATGCAGTTCTCCGCGCGCCAGCTCGAACGCCTGTTCCGCGAGACGCTCAACTGCACGCCGCGTCAGTACTACCTGCAGATCCGCCTCGAACGTGCGCGCCAGCTCCTCACGCGCACCAACCGTCCGATCGCTGACATCGTGATGGCCTGCGGCTTCGTGTCCTTCGCGCACTTCTCGCACCGCTACAACGCCGGTTTCGGTATCTCGCCCAGCGCGGAGCGGCGGCGGCAGACGGCGCCCGAGGTCCGGACCGACGCGTCGGTCTGATCCCCGCCAGTTCCTGTCCGCTACACGTCTGCGACCGGATTGCGCAGGGGCGCCCCGCTGGCACTCCTTGCGTCGGTTTCACGAAAATCCTTGTCGCGCGTCGGATATTGACACGCCGCGGTCGCACCTACGATGGCATCAAATACGGACCTGCTTGCGAAGACCCGTGCGCGGTGGCGTACGGTGTGCTGACAGGCCCGCCGCATGACCGGAGCGACAAGAGACTTCCGGCATGCCCGGTTCGCGCCTTGGGGCCGGATCGCATAACAAATACAAGACAGCAGCACTACAAAGGAGGCAGCAACATGGGGTACGGCACTGCGTGCGTCCCGCATGGCAAGCGGGAATACGGGTTCGCGGACACGGTGTTTACGTGGTCCCGACCCCGGGGCAATACGGATTCCCGGGTGTTCGACGACCTGGCGGCCGCGTTGCTCCGGCTCATCGGTCGGCCCGGCATCAACACCTTCATCGCTGCCATCTCCCTGACCCACATCTTTAGCGCGACCTTCGATGGGCCCGCCGATGGCGAGCGTCCGACCTGGCCGCTGGTCGCCGGCATCCTTGCCTCCGCGGTGCTGCAGGGCATCGTCGTGTGCATCGGACACGGCGCGATCGAGTAACTCAAACGACCCGACGGCCCGTCCCGCAGGCGTCGTCGTCCGGTCCTCAACTGAAACGGAGACGATTGAATGAAAAGCGTGCACATTTCCGAACTCGCATGGCCGGAATACGATGCGCTGGTCCGCGACGGCCGGACTCCGGTGCTGATTCCGGTCGGTGCCCTCGAGCAGCACGGCCCGCACATGTCGATGAACCCGGACGTGCTGCTCCCGACTGCGATTTCCGAGCGCGTCGCTGACCGCATCGGCGCGCTCGTCGCACCTCCGATCGCCTACGGCTACAAATCGCAGCAGAAGAGTGGTGGCGGAAACCACATGCCGGGCACCACGAGTCTGGATGGCCTGACCGTAACCTCGACGATCCGCGACGTCCTGAAGGAACTTGCACGTCATGGCGTGCGGCGGACGGTTCTCGTCAATGGCCATTACGAGAATTCGGCATTCATTGTCGAAGGGGTCGATCTGGCCCAGCGCGAATTACGCTGGGATGGCATCCGCGATTTCTCTACCGTGGTTCTCTCGTATTGGGATTTCGTCACGCAGGAGGCGATCGACGCCATCTACCAGGGCGAGTTTCCGGGCTGGGCGGTCGAGCACGGCGGGGTGCTGGAAACCTCGTTGATGCTCCATCTGCATCCGCACCTGGTCGATATGGAGAAGGTCTGCGATCACGCGCCGGCGCAATTTCCCCCGTACGACTTCTTCCCGATCAAGCCCGAATGGACACCTGCATCCGGTTGCCTGTCGTCGGCGAAACGCGCGAGCGCGCAGCATGGCGAGACGCTGCTGAAGGTTTGCGTTGACGGCATCAGCCGCGAACTGGCACGCGCGTTCGACTGAATGCTGGCGACCGTTTCGTATCAAGGAGGTTCCGACCGAAATTCATAGGTATCAGGAATGCCGCGGGCGTCGCCCAGACTTACCCCGCGAGTTATAAGAATTATTGGAGACATGCAAAATGAGTAACCATGGAAGCGACGCCGCTGACCTTGAAGAGATGCTGCAACCGATCCCCGAGCATCGGCGAACCAAATCCGTTTGGGGGCAATTCTGGATCTGGTCGGGGGCAAACGTTGCGCCCATCAACTGGATTCTGGGCGCACTCGGGATAAACCTCGGACTCTCGCTCGCGGACACGATCACCGTCCTTGTGGCCGGCAACCTGCTTGGAATGCTTGGCTTTGGCGCCTTTGTGTTGCTTGGGCAGCGAACCGGCGTCACCGGAATGGTGCTTTCGCGTGCCGCGTTCGGTCGGCATGGGGCCTACCTCCCGGCCGCCATTCAGGCATTGCTCGCAGTCGGCTGGTCGGCGGTGAATACCTGGATCATTCTCGATCTGGTGATGGCACTCTTCGGCCAACTTGGCTGGGTCGATCCGACCGCGGAAAATTTCTGGTGGCGTCTGTCGACGGCAGCGATCATCATGACCACCCAAGTCGTCATTTGCTACATCGGGTATCGGGCCATTGCCGCCTTCGAAAAATGGACCGTTCCGCCTACGGTGCTGGTGCTTGTGGCAATGAGCGTCGTTGCCTGGACCCAGTTCGATATCAACTGGGCATACGCAGGACCCGAAGGCAAGGTGCTGGCCGGCATGCCGCGACTCGCGGCCATGAGTGCCGTGATGACCGCCATCGGCATTGGCTGGGGAATCGGCTGGTTCACGTATGCACCGGACTATTCGCGCTTTGTGTCGACCACTGTGTGCAAGACGCGCCTTTATCTTGCCAGTACGCTCGGTCAATTCATCCCCGTGGTGTGGTTGGGCGTGCTGGGCGCGACCCTGGCAACGAAGAGTGGAAGCGCCGACCCCGGCGCACTGATCGTCTCCAATTTCGGGGTGCTCGCGATCCCTGTGCTGGCGCTCGTCATTCACGGCCCGATTGCCACCAACATCATCAACCTCTATACATTCGGCGTGGCGGCTCAGGCCATGGATATCAAGATCTCCAGGCACAAGCTGTCGATCATGGTCGGCGTCTTCGCAATGTTGGCGGTCATGTTCTTCATGAAACAGGACAACTTCGCACACGCGCTTGATGCGTGGCTGATCTCCATCGTGGCATGGGTTGCCGCCTGGGGCGGCATCATGGGGGTGCATTGCTTCGTGTTTGAACGCAATACCAGGAATTTCGACTTCCTCTTCGAGGGGCCGGAATCCCGGCACATGCGAAAATTCAATCCGGCGGCGATGGTGGCGTTCTTTGGCGGTCTGGGATGCACGTATCTGTTCATGTACGGAATCATTCCGCTGTTTCAAGGCCCCTTTGCCGTGGCAATGGGTGGAGTCGATCTTTCCTGGCTCGCCGGCGGCGCAAACTCTGCAATTCTCTACTATGTGTTGGGCCGTCGGTACGCGCTGCGTTACTCACAAGGGGCAAGGGCACGAGCAGCGAAGGGACACGTAGCGGGGGTACAACTGGCAAGGGGCAGAGCCTGAGTCGCAATACCTTTGCTGTCGAGGCGATGAACGTATCGAAGCACGCCTGAGCGCGATGGACTGAGATCGTGGGCCGGTGGGCGTTCGCGGAGCAGCGAGCGACATCGGGCCCATAACCCGAAGGAGATTCGCGCCCGCAATACGCTGGCGAACGGAATCGGCCCTGGCCGCGTCTTCAACGACGCGGCCAGGGCCGATTTTCTTTTACGCCGCATTCGTCGCGGCGAATTTCAATTGCAATAAAACCTCTGCATTTCGGCACGGAATTCCCTTATTTGCGCGTTTTCGACATTTCCTTCGATGTCGGCAGCACGACAAGGCTTGTCGATATCAGGAAATGCGCCCGCGCGGCACGTTTCCATACTTGCCTCCACCTGATTCCGGAAAGTACAGCAGGAAAATCAAAGCGGAGCAGGCGGGGGCGCCGCACGCGCCCGGAAAATCTCGTCGAAGAGGAGGGACCTGCGCAGATCGATTTGTGTGTCGGGCAGCAAGAAAAATATCCGGATGGCCATTTGAGAGCTGCAAGAGCAGTCACGCCCCGGAAAGCAAAACAATGAAATTCAGACCAAAGGAAAAAACAGATGAAGAGCAAGGTGATTGGACGGAGGTCCGGCGCTGCCTTGATTGCCGGGTGCTGTGTGGCTTTGGGGATGGCCACGGGGAAGAGTGCCTTCGCGACAGAAAGCTGGCAGAACACGAACGTGACGGTCGGCTATACGACCGAATCCAAGTTCGATCCGGTTTTCGGCACCGGCACGGCCGACGAGAAAATGACGACCGTGCGCCTCGAGCATTTTGGCGTGCATGAGTATGGCGACAATTATTTCTTTGCTGACACCTACTACGGCAAGGACGTTGGAAGCTTCAATGGATTCGGCGCGGGCTCGTTCGGCGAGCAGACCAGGAATCAGTATTTTCTGGTGTGGAATCCGCGCCTGAGCCTTTCCAAAATCACCGGTGCGAATGTCTCGTTCGGGATCATCCAGGACGTGTATCTCGCAGCGCGCCTCGAACGGGGCTCCTATGCGAACTTCCGCGCAAACAATTTCGGTATCGCGTTCGACCTGAAACTGCCCGGTTTCAGCTTCTTCGAAACCGATTTCTACACGCGCGGCGCGCGCTTCACCGGCGACGAAGGGAAGACCATCCGCACCCTGTTCTGGCGCACGTTTGCCATGCTGCCGTTCGAAGTAGCGGGGCTGAAATTCACCTGGTCGCCGCTGCTGCTGGTGAATTTCAACAATAAGGAGCGCGACAACACGGTCTTCGTCCAGCCCGACCTGTGGCTGAAACTCAACAAGCATTTCGACGTCGGCTACCGCCACGAGTACGCCACCTACAGCAAGACGGCGGGCGAGGGCGGCGGCACGTACTCGCGCACGACTCCGACGCTGCTGGTGCGCTGGAACTTCTGATTTTCCTTCTGCCGCAACCGGCGCGACGGTCATCTGACAGGGTGTCCGCGGCCGGTTGCGGGTGTGTTCGCGGTGTTTCGCCGGCGAGGCAAGACAGCTGCCCGAGCAGCCGCAGCCTGCCGATTCGTTCGTACCAAAGGAGATCGAAATGAAAGAGGAAGACAAGTCTCTGCAGTCGCCGTTCCGCCGCCGCTTTCTCCAGGGCAGCACTGCACTGGCTGCGGGCAGTGCACTGCCGCTGTCGCTGACGGCCGCAAACAGCTGGGCGCAGTCGTCGGGCGGGCAGCCGCGCACGCTGACGATGCTGGCGTGGTACGGCCACGCCGAGCCGGACATCGTTGTCGAGTTCGAGGCGAAGTACAACGTCAAGGTGAAGCCAAAGTACTACACCGGCGGTGACAACATGCTGGCGCTGATCTCGCAGTCACCGGCCGGCACCTATGACCTGATCCTGTCCGACGCGGAGTACGTGCCGCAGCTGCGCAAGGCGGGCTACCTCGAGCGCCTCGACGCGAAGGACTACGCGTTCGACGACTATTTCCCCGAGTTCCAGAAGTTCCCGGGGCACTGGGACGGCAACGACCTCTACGCGGTGATGGTCCGCTTCGGCTTCCTCGGCGTCGCGTACAACACCGAGGCGGTTCCCGAGAGCAAGGCGCGCTCGTTCAAGGTGTATTGGGATCCGGCGTACAAGGGCAAGGTCGGGCACTTCGACTGGTATCTGCCGAACATGGGGGAGATCAGCCTGTATGCCGGCCACAAGGCGCCCTACAAGCTGGAAAAGGATCAGTTCGCGAAGCTCAAGGCCGTCATGAAGTCCCTGCGTCCGCAGGTGGCGGGCTTCTTCGACTACGGCGGCACCTTCAGCGGCCTGAAGAACGGGCAGCTGCAACTCGTGTGCGGCATCGGCGACTGGATCACCGGCACGCTGGCGCGCTCGGGCGCCAAGGTGAGCTCGGTCGTGCCGGATGAGGGCGGCCTGCAATGGACCGAGTCGCTGTCGATCGGCAAGGGGTCGCGCAACCGTGATCTCGCCAACGCCTTCATCCAGTACATCACGTCGGCGCAGGGCCAAGTGAAGTCCGCGAAGATGGCCGCCTATCCGGCACTCATCCCGAACCGCAAGGGTTGGGAATTGCTGGGGCAGAGCGACGCGGCCGAGGCGCGCCGCCAGGGCATGGTGCTGCAAGGGCACAACGTGATGGACGACATCCGCTCTGGGAAGATCACGTTCCGTCAGCTGCCCGTGCAGCAGAGCATCGAGGACTGGAACGACTTCTGGTCCGAGTACAAGGAAAAGGCCTGAGCCTTCCCGCAACGCCGGGTGGGCCACTGTCCGCCCGGCGCCATTCCGGAGCATCCCCATGTCGAACACCAGCCGTCGGCGGTGGCCGCTGCTGCTGCCTCCCCTGCTGTGGCAGTTGACGTTCTTCCTGCTGCCGCTGCTTTTCCTCTTCGTCATTTCGTTCTGGAGCGTCGTGAATTTCCGGCTGGAACCGGACATGACCCTGAAGAACTGGGACTTCATGCTGAGCCGCAGCTCCTTCTGGTCGGCCTACGGCCATACCTGGGCGCTGGCGCTCGGCGCGGCGGTCGTCACGACCGGCTGTTCCTTTCCCGCTGCCTGCAGCCTGGCGTTCACGGTGTCGGAGCGCACGCGCAGGCTCGCGCTGATGTTCCTGGTGGTGCCGTTCTTCACCAGCTACCTCGTGCGCGTGTACTCGTGGCAGGCCTTTCTCGCCGACAACGGCATCGTCAATGCGCTGCTTGCGGTCTTCGGCATCGACGGGTTGCCGATGCTGAACTCCAACTTCGGTTCGCTCGTCGGCTACGTCACGTTGGCGCTGCCGCTCGTGACGCTGGTGCAGACGATGGGCCTGGCGCAGATCGACCGCAACCTGATCGAGGCCGCGCACAACCTGCGCGCCGGGCCGGTGCGCACGCTGTTCGAGGTGATCATGCCGCTGGCAAAACCCTCGCTCGTCGTCGGCGCGCTGTTCGCCTTCATCCTCGCCTTCGGCGATTTCGTCGCGCCGACCTACCTCGGCGGCGGTGCGCCGCCGACGCTGAGCAACCTGATCATCGACACGACCAAATCCGGCCAGCAGTGGCCGCGCGCGGCGGTCGTCGCGATCGTGATGATCCTGACCCTCGTCCTCACCTCCCTCGCGGCGGTGCGGCTTGCCTACGGGAGGCGCAAATGATGTCGGGAAATGGGATGCTGAAAACCGGCCGGTGGTTCGGGTGGGCCTACACGGGCTACACCTTCCTCTTCATCCTGGCGCCGATCGCCGCCAGCCTGGTGTTCTCGTTCAACGCGGACCGCTTCCCGTCGCTGCCGCTGAAGGGATTCACGACGGACTGGTACGGCGGCACCTTCACCGATCCGCTCGTGATCGAGGCCTTCCAGCGCAGCGTGATGGTGTCGATCCCAGTGGCGCTGCTGTCGACGATCCTCGGCTTCTGCGCGGCCTACTGCGATTTCCGCTTCGAGTTCCGCGGCAAGTCGCTGTTCGGCCTGCTGATGCTGCTGCCGCCGACGATTCCCGCCGTCATCATGGGCCTGGGGATGCTGTCCTACCTGTCGCGCATCAACCTCGCCGGCGAAGTGTGGGCCGTGCTGATCAGCCATGTCGTGATCGCGCTGCCGTTCGCGATGGCGATGATCCGGCTGCGTCTCGCGCAGATGGACAGCGCGCTCGAAGAAGCGTCGTGGAACCTGCGCGCCTCGCCGGCGCAGACGCTGTGGCACGTCGTCCTGCCGTTCTGCAAGCAGAGCCTGGTCGCCGCCTTCCTGATCACCGCCGCGGTGTCCTTCGACGAGTTCGCCGTCGCGTGGTTCGTGTCGGGCCTGAACGAGACGGTGCCGGTGCGCGTGCTGGTGTTCCTGCAGGGGCAGGTCAGCCCGGTGATCAACGCGATCGGCACGGCGGTATTCACGTCCTCGATCCTCCTCGTCGCGATCGGCATGGGATTTTCCGGCATGGGCAAGGCGAAACGCGCCGCCGCCGACTCCCCGGTGCAGCCTGCGGGCGGCGCGCTGGTAACCAACAACGGTTTGTCTTTGTGAGAACGACTATGACTCAAGCACTGGTAGAGATCGATCGCGTATCGAAGAGATTCGGCGACTACACGGCGGTCACCGAGACCTCGTTCAGCATCGGGCAGGGCGAGTTCCTGGCGATCATGGGCTCGAGCGGCTGCGGCAAGACGACCATGCTGCGCATGCTGGCGGGGCTCGAGGAGCCTTCGGCGGGCGAGATCCGCCTCGAGGGGTGCTCGCAGAAGGGCTTGCCGCCGTGGCGGCGCGAGTTGCCGCTGGTGTGGCAGAGCCTCGCGCTGTTCCCCTTCCTGAGCGTGCTCGACAACGTCGGCTTCGGCCTCAAGATGCGCGGCGTCGCGAAGGCCGAGCGCGACCGGCGTTCGCTCGCGTGGCTGCACAAGCTCGAGCTCGGCGAGTTCGCGAGCCGCAACGTGATGCAGCTCTCGGGCGGCCAGCGGCAGCGCGTCGCGCTGGCGCGCGCCCTCGTCACCGAGCCCAAGGTGCTGCTGCTCGACGAGCCGCTGAGCGCGCTCGACGCCCACCTCAGCGTGCGCATGCAGGCGCTGCTGCGCTCCCTGCAGCGCGAACTGGGCATCACCTTCGTGTATGTCACGCACAGCCAGACCGAAGCCTTCTCGATGGCCGACCGGGTCGTGATCATGAGCCGCGGCAAGGTGGAGCAGATCGGCTCGCCGCAGGCGATCTACCGCCATCCCGCGAACCGTTTCGTTGCCGAGTTCATCGGCAACGTCACGATCCTGCGCGGGAGCGTCGCCGACGCCGGCGATCAGGCCATCCGCCTCAACACCGCCACGGGCGGGATGACGGTGTCGCGCGGCAATTTTGCCGGGGCGCACGGCGCGCAGGCGGACTTCTACGTCAATGCCGACCAGATCGCGATCGGCGACGAGGCCCGGCACGAGAACCATGTCCGCGCGCGTTTCCTGAGCCACAAGTTCATCGGGAACATGGTCACGCTGTTCCTCGAGGTGCCCGGAATCGACGACGACCTCAAGGTGATCCTGCCCGAACGCACCTACGACTGCCTCGGCGTGCAGCCCGGCGACTCGGTCGTGGCGTCCTGGCCGGCGGCTGCGGCGCATTTTTTCGGCGGCACCGCCTGAGCCTGCGGGATGCATTCGGCCGATGTTTTCGCCGTCGTCGTTTTCAAGAAAACGCCCGTCGAAGTGCGGAAATTAGGGGCGCATCCCGTTCTTTAGCATGGACTCACGTTGTCGGTGCGCAGGTTCCCAGGCCACCGGCGATGTTTTCGGCAACACCCATTACATATAACAGGAGTGGATGGACATGACGAATCTGGTTACCGGCATTCAGTCGATCTCGGAGATGAAGGATCTGCTGCGCATCGAGAACGGCGAAAAGGTGAAGCACACGTTCTCGGAGCAGGAATTCCACAACCGCCAGGCGAAGCTGCGCGCCTACATGGCGGCCAACGACATCGACGCCGTGCTGTTCACGTCGATGCACAACATCAACTACTACAGTGACTTCCTGTACTGCTCGTTCGGCCGCCCCTATGGCCTGGTCGTGACGCAGGAGAAGGTCGTCTCCATCAGCGCCAACATCGACGGCGGCCAGCCGTGGCGCCGCACCGTGGGCGACTACAACATCGTCTACACCGACTGGCGCCGTGACAACTACTTCCGCGCGATCCAGCAGGAAATCGCCAACAAGGGCCGTGTCGGCGTCGAATATGACCACATCCCGGTCGAGCGCCTGGAAAAGCTGAAGGCCGCGCTGCCGGCCGTCACGCTGACCGACATCGGCGCGCCGACGATGCGCATGCGCATGGTGAAGTCGGCCGAGGAAATCGCGCTGATCAAGCACGGCGCACAGGTGTGCGACGTCGGCGGTTCGGCGTTGGCTGCGGCCGTGCATGAAGGCGTGGCCGAGCACGAAGTCGCGCTCGCCTCGACCCAGGCGATGATCCGCGAGATCGCCAAGCGCTTCCCCGACTCGGAGCTGATGGACACCTGGACCTGGTTCCAGTCCGGCATCAACACCGACGGCGCGCACAACCCGGTGACCACGCGCAAGGTGCAGAAGGGCGACATCCTGTCGCTGAACTGCTTCTCGATGATCTCCGGCTACTATACGGCGCTCGAGCGCACGATGTTCTTCGATCACTGCGACGACGCCTCGCTCAAGCTGTGGGAGGTCAACGTCAAGGTGCACGAGGCCGGCCTCAAGCTGGTGAAGCCGGGCATCCGCTGCTGCGACGTCGCCGCCCGGTTGAACGAGATCTTCGCCGAGCAAGGCCTGCTGCAGTACCGCACCTTCGGCTACGGCCACTCCTTCGGGGTGCTGTCGCACTACTACGGCCGCGAGGCCGGCCTCGAATTCCGCGAGGACATCGAGACGGTGCTGGAACCGGGCATGGTCGTGTCGATCGAGCCGATGATCATGCTGCCCGAAGGCATGCCCGGCGCCGGCGGCTACCGCGAGCATGACATCCTCGTCGTGACCGAGAACGGCGCCGAGAACATCACCGGCTTCAAGTACGGGCCGGAGCACAACATCATCCGCCGCTAAGCCGACGGAATCCGGCCTGCCGCGCCCGCGGCAGGCCTTCAAAATCAAGACCGCCCCGCAAGGGGGGGCCTACATCATGCGCCGACCGGCTTCGGACACACACGCGTGGCGCGTTTCGGTCAGGCCGACTTCGATTGGAGGGTGTCGGACTCGGTCCGGCTCTCATCCTCACGGCCCAGGCTGAGCTTTCCGGGGCCCAGCAGGGCAACGTAGAACATGCCGCCCATGATCGCCAGATTCTTCAGAAAATGATTCAGCTGGTTCGAATAGCTGGCGGCATCGGCACTCCAGTACGGGTGAAAGATCAGGGTGGTCGGAATCAGGAAGAGGATGAAGGCGCCCGCCGCGAAGCGCGCTTTCCAGCCGAGGATGAGGGACAAGCCGCCCAGCACTTCGAGGGCAATCGTTCCGGTGAGGAGCAGTTCGCTCATGGGAAGTCCCTTCGAGGCCATATAGCCCGCGACGGCGGCGAATCGCCCGATCTTGCCGATGCCCGAAATGAGGAAGATGAGGCCCAGCAGGCTTCGCCCGATCAGAAGTCCTGCTGCTTGCCTGTCCTGTACTTGTGTCATGAAGCGCTCCTTTTGAGAATAACCGTTCGGCCGTGTCGACCTTTGCTGCGCGCATTTTGAGGGTTACGGATGTTTGCTTAAATATGGAATAATCGAAATTACTTTTTCGATTATCGATAAAATGTCCATCGATCGTTTTGAGGCAATGCGCGTCTTCTGCCGTATCGTCGAAATGGGCAGCTTCAGTCGCGCTGCCCGGCATCTCAGCATGTCGAATTCTTCGGCGACCAACCACCTCACGAACCTGGAAGGACACCTCGGCGTCCGGCTGCTCAACCGGACGACGCGCAAGCTTTCCCTGACCGACGAGGGCCGAGCCTGTTACGAGCGGGGCCGCGACTTGCTGGATGGACTCGGCGAATTGGAGGAGGGCTTGCGGGGGGCGAAAGTCGTGCCCCGGGGGGTACTCCGGGTGGACGTGCCGACCGCCATCGGGCGCATGTATGTTGCCCCGGCGCTGCCTCGTTTCGCTGAGCTTTATCCCGAGGTGACCGTCAGGATGACGCTCGGTGACCAGGTTCTCGCGCCAGAAGAAGCGGGCGTGGATGTTTCCATCCGCATCGGGGACCTTAAGGATTCGGCGCGCGTGGCAAGGACGCTTCATCAGACGCACTACGTCTGCTGCGCGTCGCCTGAGTTCCTCGCCCGGTACGGTACGCCGGCGGTGCCGCAGGATCTGGCAAGGTATCCGCAGATCGGTTTCCTGCAGCCGACCTCGAGGCAACCCGTTCCCTGGTTCTTCAGAAAAGGCGATACCGCATTCGAGCAAATGCCGGAAGCCCGCATCTGGATCAATCACGCCGAATCGTTGATCGACGCGGCGATATCCGGCGGCGGCGTGGTCCAGCTTTTTTCGCTTTCGCTGCAGCGCCATTTCGCGAGTGGGGTCCTCGTGCCGATCCTGGCGGACTGGTCGGCGCCGGGTCCGCCGATATCGGTCCTCTATCCACCAAGCCGCTACCAGCCCGCGAAGATCAGCGCGTTCGTAAAGTTCGTGAGCGAGCTGTTTGATGATCAGCTCGACGAAGGGTAGGGAACGATGCTCCTTGCGGCCTGCATCGTGGCGGATGCGAACCGGCCGCGCTCAATATTGTTGTCAATCTAGGAAATAATGAGATATTAATTGTCAATATATAGATCAATCGTATTGGCTAGTATTCCTCCGGGCAAGTACCCCTCTGTCGCGCACCTGAGCGCAAACCTGCCTGGAGACGGATCACATGGAAAGCCCGCTCAATGAGATGCTCAAACAAGCCTTCGCACAAGCCACCAAGCTGTACCAGGAGCGCGGCTTCCAGCGCCGCGTGGGCTTTGGCAAGAAGCCGGCGCTGATCAACGTCGACCTCGCCAATGCCTGGACGCGCCCGGGCAACCCCTTCACCTGCGAGAAGATCGACGACGAGATCATCCCCGGCGTGCAGCGCCTGCTGAAGGCGTGCCGCGAGAACAATCATCCGGTGATCCACGTGACGACCTGCTACCAAGTCACCGACCGCAACAATCCGAATACTGACATGGGCCTGTGGCACAACAAGATTCCGGTCGATGTCGTGAATCAGGCAGACGAGAACATCTGGGCGATCGACTCGCGCATCGCGCCGATCGCCGGTGAGCAGGTGCTGGTCAAGAAGCGCGCGAGCTCCTTCCATGGCACCTACCTCGCGGGCTTCCTGCGCGCGGCCGGGGTCGACACCATCCTCGTGACCGGCGTGACCGCATCGGCCTGCGTGCGCACGACGCTGTGCGACGGCTTGGCCGAAGGCTTCCGCACGATCGCCGTGCGCGAGTGCATCGGCGACCGCGTGCCCGGCGCGGTCGAGTGGAACCTGTTCGACATCGACGCCAAGTTCGCCGACGTGGAGTCGGTCGATCGCTGCGTCGACTACCTGTACTCGATGAAGGGCTGATTCCGGTCGGGCCGGGTGAGGCGCGCGCGCCCTGGGCGGCCCCTCGCTGGTGAATGCATGCCCGAAATCAACAACTGATGGCGAAGACGGTCGCGGCCCGAACGCCGGGGCGAAGCCATACGAAATTGGCAAACGGGTTAATAACACAGATTCAGAAAATGAATTGAATCCGATAGTCGAGATCCGTGTGGAAATTATTCCGGGTTAGCTCCATTTTCTGCGAAAGAAATTTCCATGCTCTGCACAAATCAAGTGCGTAGATAAAGCTTGCTATATTTTATGGCGGCTGCAGATCGTTCTGCCGACTTGAAGGCGTTTTGGTGAACTATTAGATTGTCGAGCAAGCGCACGGCTGTCCGTGATTAATCCGTATTTGATCGCAGGTATTGTCAATGGACGAATTGTGCGAAAAATAAATTTGCGCGGCAATCGTTCCGGTACGAGCGCCATGAATTCCCCTTCGCTCTGACATCATATCCATCCTTGTTTGCGCTTGAAATGGCGAAAAATCTTGTAGATACAAGATAATAGGCGCCGTTGCAAGTGATTTTATACAGGGTGGAATTCCGCCCTTCGTGATGGAATGTGACGTGCCGATCCTGATTCGGAGAGGACGTTAGAATCGTCACGTCCATATTTTTCATTTCAGATTCAGGTTTGCCGGAATCACCGTTCCGGATGTCTCTTATTGTCCATGACGAGTTCCAATGGGGTGGAGGTGAGGTGGCATAAAATCAGTTCGCGCATCAATGCCCCAGGAAGAGACATTAATAATGCGCCTTGCACAAGTGTGGTGCGGCAAATGAAAAGATAATCAAAAAAAAGGTCTGATTGGATTCGTAATAATTGGCGTCTCCTGCGGGAATTTCTTGTGTTTCCGATTTCTCGTTAAGTTGGCATTGCAATTGCTTACCGGTTAATTGCCAATTTATTTTCAGGAGACTGTTATGGCAAGAATCGGAGTAGACGTCGGAGGCACCTTTACGGATCTGGTGCTTGAGGTCGAAGGGGAGGACCAAGGCAAGCATCGGGTCTACGTGCATAAGGTGCCGAGCACTCCATGGGATCAGTCGGAAGGGGTGCTGGGCGGCATCCTGGAGATTTGCCGCATCGGCGGAATTTATCCCAGCGATGTGCGCCTGATCGTGCACGGCACGACGGTCGCGACCAATATCACGATCGAGCACAATGGCGCCGAGGTCGGGATGCTCACGACGCGGGGCTTCCGCGACATCCTGCACATCGGCCGGCACAAGCGTCCGGAGAATTTCTCCCTGCAGTTCGACGTGCCGTGGCAGTCGCGCCCGCTGGTGAAGCGGCGCAACCGTATCGCCATTAGCGAGCGCATCATGCCGCCGCACGGCGAGGTGATCCAGGTGCTGGCCGAAGACGAAGTGCGCGCCGCCGCCGAACTCTTCAAGGCGCGCGGCATCCGCTCCGTGATCGTGTGTTTCCTCTATTCGTTCCTGAACGATGCGCACGAACGCCGCGCGAAGGAGATCATTCAGGAGGTGCTGCCCGATGCCTACGTCTCGTGCTCCTCGGAGGTCGCGAACGTCATCCGCGAGTACGAGCGCTTCTCGACGACGGCGATGAACGCCTACGTCGGCCCCAAGACATCCCTCTACCTGAAGAATCTCGAGCATAAACTCGTCGATGCAGGGATCAAGGCGCACCTGCGCATCATGCAGTCGAACGGCGGCGTGTCGACGGTCGAGAAGTGCTCGAAGGAGGCCGTCACGATCCTGATGTCGGGGCTTGCCGGCGGCGTGATGGGCGGCCGCTGGGCCGGCGCGCTGTCGGAGGAGAAGAACGTCATCACCGTCGACATCGGCGGCACGTCGGCGGACTTCAGCACGATCCCCGACGGCAAGGTGAAGATCATGAACCCGCGCGACACCTACGTCGGCGCGTATCCGATCCTCGCGCCGATGATCGACCTCGCGACGATGGGGGCGGGCGGGGGCTCGATCGCCTACATCGACGAAGGCGGCGCCTTCCGCGTCGGGCCGCGTTCGGCCGGCGCCGATCCGGGACCGGCATGTTACGGCAAGGGCGGCACGGAGCCGACCGTCACCGACGCACAAGTCGTGCTGGGGCGTCTCGACCCCGACCATTTCCTCGGCGGCGGCATCGAGATCGACGCCGGGCTCGCGCGCGAAGCGATCCGCACGAAGGTCGCAGAGCCGCTCGGGCTCACGGTCGAAGAGGCCGCGCTCGGCATCATCCGTATCCTCAACTCCAACATGTCGCTCGCGATCCGCGCGAATTCGGTCGCCAAGGGCTACGACCCGCGCAAGTTCGCGCTCGCCCCGTTCGGCGGTGCGGGGCCGCTCAACGGCGTTGCGCTCGCCGAAGCGGTGTCGGCGCGCGAAGTGATCGTGCCGCCCGCGCCGGGAATCACCGCGGCGATCGGGCTGCTCGTCACCGACATGCAGTACGAGTTCACGCGCTCGGTGCCGACGCTGCTCAAGGACGTCGAACAGCCCGCGCTCGACAGGCTCAACCGCGTGATCGACGAGCTCACGGCGCTGTGCCGCGAGCGGCTCGACGACGATGGCGTGCCGGCTGACAACCAGCACTTCGTGCGCATCGCCGAATGCCGCTACCACGGACAGGGCTTCGAACTGCGCGCGGACATCCCCAACGGCCGGATCGACGGCGAGAAGCTCGCCGCGGTCAAGGCGAACTTCCAGGCACAGCACCGGCGGGACTACGGCTGGGCGTTCGACGACGTCGATGTCGAGATCGTGACGATCCGCATCATCGGCATCGCCCGCACCCGGCCGCTCGCGTGGCCCGAACTGGAGAATGCCGCCGGCAGCGGGCCCGAAGCGGCGCTGATGTACGAGCGGCCGACGATCTTCGATGACCGGAAGACCTACGCGACACCGCGCTATGACAGGAAGAAGCTGAAGGCCGGGCACGAGCTGTCCGGCCCCGCGATCATCGTCCAGCACGACTCGACGACGCTGGTTCCGCCGGGCTACGTCGCGCGGGTTTCGGCCAAGGGCAACATCCATATCAATGCGCAGCGCGTCTAAGGAGAAGCAGATGCATCCGTCCAGCACCAAGGTCGACCCGATCACCCTGCAGGTCATCAGCGGCGCGCTGCACACCATCGCCGAGGAGATGGGCCACGTGCTCTATCGCATGTCCTTCTCGTCGATCATCCGCGAGTCGCAGGACATCGGCGCAGGCCTCTTCGACCTGCAGTTCAACACGCTCACCGAGTCCGAGGGTTCGCCGCTGCACATCGGCTCGATTCCCGCCTACCTGCGCGGCATCGACCAATGCCTGCAGGGCGGCGTGTGGAACGAGGGCGACGTCGTCCTGCACAACCATCCGTACTACGGTGCAAGCCACAGCCCGGACCTGTGCATCGTCGTGCCGGTGTTCTGGCGCGGCGAGCTCGTCGCCTTCGCGGCCAACACCGCGCATCACGTCGACATCGGCGCGGCGACACCGGGCCTCATCATCGACATCCCGGACGTCTTCGCCGAGGGCATGCTCTTCGCCGGCATCAAGCTCTACGAGGGCGGCAAGCGCAACGAGGGCCTGTGGCAGTACATCGGCCACAACAGCCGCACCGCGAAGCAGACCAGGGACGACATCGACGCGCAGATCGCCTCGGCGATGCTCGGCGCGCAGCGGCTGCGCGAGTTGCTCGATACCCATGGCAAGGAGACGGTGTTCGGTGCCGCGGACCAGCTCATGGACTACACCGAGACCATGATGCGCAGCCGCATCGCCGAGATTCCCGATGGCGAATACTTCGCCGAAGGCTATCTCGACGACGACGGCGCGAACCGCGACAAGCGCCTGCCGATCAAGGTCTGCGTGCGCGTCACCGGCGACAGCGTCGAGGTCGACCTCACCGGCTCGGCCGATCAGGTGCCGACCGGCTTCAACGTGCCTTTCGAAGGTTCGACCAAGCCGGCCTGCTACTGCGCCTTCCGCGCGATGCTCACCGATGCCGCGCTGATGGAGGTGAAGCTGCCGCCGAACGAAGGCTCCTTCCGTCCGATCAAGGTCACGGCGCCGAAAGGTTCGATCTTCAACCCGATCTACCCGGCCGCCGCCGAGGCGCGCTTCACGCAGTGCAACCGGATGATCGACCTCATCATCAAGGCGCTCGCGCCGGTGATCCCGCAGCGGGTCACGGCTGGCAACTCGGCGACGCTGTCCTTCGCCGCGTACTCGGGCATCAAGGCCGATGGCGACTACTGGGTATTCCTCGAAGTCAATGAGGGCGCCTACGGCGGCCGGCCGCATTCGGACGGACCGGACTCGATCGACAACCTGATGGCCAACACGCGCAACAACCCGATCGAGGATCTCGGCATGCACCTGCCGATGGTGTGCGACCGCTACGAGCTGCGCGACGACGTGGTGCCCGGAGCGGGGCAGTTTCGCGGCGGCATCGGCGTTGTCAAGACGCAGCGCCTGCTCACCGACGGTGCGATCACGCACGAGTCCGAGCGCCACCTCGACGTGCCATGGGGTGCCTTCGGCGGCGCTGACGGCGCCGCGGGACGGGTCGAGATCTTCCACGCGAACGGAACGACGTACGACACCTACGCCAAGTTCTCGAACCTGCGCGTGGAGGCAGGGGGCGGCATGTCGTACTACGCGCCCTGCGGCGGTGGCTATGGCGACCCGCTCGACCGTCCCGCCCGCAAGGTGCTCGAGGATGTCATGGACGATTTCTGCACCCTCGACCACGCCCGCGAGGTCTATGGAGTGATCATCTCCGGGGACCTCCTCCTCGACGAGGCGGCCACGCAGGCGCGCCGCACGCTGCTCCGCCTGGAGCGGCAGACGGCGGACGCGATGCCCGCTCCCGAGCCCGCGCCGGCCTGACCGGCGCGGCAGCACCCACCCCGTAATCCGTAGCTCCGACACACCCGGCCGCAAGGCCGGGTGGGGAGGCGTGCGCACGTGTTTCGCGCGTGTGTCCGTGAACTCATTAGACAAATTTGAAAATCATCAGGAGGTAAGTCGTGAGCGTTCATAACAACACGCAGTCCGAGATCTGGAACGAGGACCTCGCCCCGACCGATCCGGCCCACAGGACCTGGCGCTGGCAGGATTACGCCGCCCTGTGGATCGGCATGGTCATGTGCATCCCATGCTACATGCTGGCGGCGGGTCTGATGGACCAGGGCATGTCGGCGACCCAGTCGGTCATGATCGTGCTTGCCGGCAATGCCATCGTGTTGATTCCCATGCTGTTGATCGGTCATCCCGGCGCCCGCTACGGCGTGCCCTTCGCGGTGCTGGTGCGATCGTCCTTTGGCGTGCAGGGCAACAAATTGCCGGCCTTGTTGCGGGCACTGGTCGCCTGCGGCTGGTTCGGCATCCAGTGCTGGGTGGGAGGAAGTGCCATCTATGCAATCGGCAATCTTCTGAGCGGCGGCCTGCTGGTGGGGCCGAAGATGGCGTGGGCCGGTGTCAACGCGGGGCAATTGGTGTGCTTCTTCATTTTCTGGGCGCTCCATCTTTATTTCATCGCCCGGGGGCCGGAGTCGGTGAGGAAGATCGAGACCTTCACCGCTCCCCTCAAAGTCGTGATCGTGCTCGCGCTGCTGTGGTGGGCCTACGACAAGGCTGACGGCTTCGGCCTGATGTTCTCCGCGCCGTCCCAATTCGGTCCTGGCGGTCAGAAGGAGGGCCAGTTCTGGGCAGTATTCTGGCCATCGCTCACGGCGATGGCGGGGTTCTGGTCGACGCTGGCGATGAACATCCCCGACTTCACGCGCTTTTCCGCGTCCCAGCGCGAACACTACGTGGGCCAGGCGGTCGGCCTGCCGATCCCGATGGCCTTGCTGGCATTCGTCGGTGTCGCCGTCACCTCCGCCACCGTCGTCATCTATGGCAAGGCGATCTGGGACCCGGTCGACCTGGCGAGCCGGATGGAAGGCGTCGCCGTGGCGATCGGCCTGGCGATCATCACCCTCGATACGCTGTGCGTGAACCTCGCGGCCAATACGGTCGCGCCGGCCTACGACTTCGCCGCCATCTTCCCGCGGCATGTCAACTTCGCCCGGGGAGGCTTCATCACGGCGGTCATCGGTGTCGTGATCATGCCGTGGAAGCTCGCGGAATCCACCCAGGGCTACATCTTTACCTGGCTCATCGGCTACGGCGCGCTGCTCGGGCCGGTGCTCGGGATCATGCTGGCCGATTACTGGCTGATCCGCCGCACGCGGCTCGATGTCGACGATCTCTTCGACTTGAACGGACGGTATGCCTACCGGAACGGCTGGAATGTGTCTGCGCTGATCGCGTTCGCCAGCGGCGTCCTGCCGAACCTGCCGGGATTCCTCCACGCCGCCTTTCCCGTTGCTTTTGCCGAAGTGCCGGCGTTCTTCACGGAACTCTACAACTACGCGTGGTTTGTGGGCCTGTTCCTGTCCCTTGGGGTTTACCGGTTGTTGATGGCTTCCGAAACCGTACGGGTGAGCCAGGGTCTTGCCGTCGAAAGAGTCTGATCGGGTGCGCAACGGCGCCTGGCCAGCAACACAAATACAGAACCAGAACATCACCACGCACATTAGGAGCATGTGACATGAATCAGTTATCAGGGAAGATCGGACTGCGCCGCGTCGGGGCCGTAATCGGCGGCATCCTCGCGTTTATCCTTGCAGGTCATCTCGGTTCCGCGACGGCCTCGGATTGGAGCGAAACCGACGTGCAGATCCTGAACGGCACGCGTTTCCGCGATCCAGGCAATCCCCACGACGTCACGAAGACGACGGTGACGCTGCAGCACGTGAGCGGCTACGCCTATGGGCGCAACTACTTCTTTGTGGATTCCTATTGGGGAACGAAGAACGCACCGCGCGCGAACGACATCTACGGTGAGTACTACCACTACCTGAGCCTGGGCAAGATCACCGGCGCGAAGTTCGGCGAGGGCGTGCTGAAGGACGTCAGCCTGACCGCGGGCGTCAACGCGGGTGCCTCGACCAGGGGCGCGGCGACGCGGGTCCTGCTCTACGGCGTGACGCTGGATTTCGCGGTGCCCGGCTTCAGCTACTTCAACGTGGACCTGCTCGCCTACGACGACCGTTCGCAGTTCAACGGCGTGCAAACCCGTTACCGGAACAGCTACCAGGTGACCCCGGTATGGCGGCTGCCGTTCAGCATCGGCCCCACGCACTGGTCCTTCGAGGGCTTCTGCGACTTCATCGGCGCGCGCGGGCAGGGCACCGTCAATCAGACCCTGTGCCAGCCGCAACTGCGGCTCGATGTCGGCCAACTCGTGTCGGGTCGCCGCGATGCGTTCTACATCGGCACCGAGTACCAGTACTGGCGCAACAAGTATGGCATCGACGGTCTCAATGAGAGCTTCCCCAACATCATGGCCGTCGTGAAGTTCTAGGCACATATCCGCCGATATTGCGGAGTCGCCGCGGGCGGCCGTCGGTCGTTCCCGACGGCTCCGTGCTCGTCTCCGTCGACGCCGGGATTTCCTTGTGCCGGCAAGCGGATAGGGGCGTTGGCCGCGTGTCGATGATCGCTGAAATAATGTCTTTTAAACGCAATAATATACGATTAATTGTAAATAGACGAAGCAATAGTAGGGCGACTAGTATTTCCTGCAGGCAAAGACAACTTTGTCGCAACCCCAAGGATGAAAACGATCTGGAGATCATGCTGAAATGGATACCGAACTGAACACGATGCTCAAACAAGCCTTCGCACAAGCCACCAAGCTGTACCAGGAGCGCGGCTTCCAGCGCCGCGTGGGCTTTGGCAAGAAGCCGGCGCTGATCAACGTCGACCTCGCCAATGCCTGGACGCGCCCGGGCAACCCCTTCACCTGCGAGAAGATCGACGACGAGATCATCCCCGGCGTGCAGCGCCTGCTGAAGGCGTGCCGCGAGAACAATCATCCGGTGATCCACGTGACGACCTGCTACCAAGTCACCGACCGCAACAATCCGAATACTGACATGGGCCTGTGGCACAACAAGATTCCGGTCGATGTCGTGAATCAGGCAGACGAGAACATCTGGGCGATCGACTCGCGCATCGCGCCGATCGCCGGTGAGCAGGTGCTGGTCAAGAAGCGCGCGAGCTCCTTCCATGGCACCTACCTCGCGGGCTTCCTGCGCGCGGCCGGGGTCGACACCATCCTCGTGACCGGCGTGACCGCATCGGCCTGCGTGCGCACGACGCTGTGCGACGGCTTGGCCGAAGGCTTCCGCACGATCGCCGTGCGCGAGTGCATCGGCGACCGCGTGCCCGGCGCGGTCGAGTGGAACCTGTTCGACATCGACGCCAAGTTCGCCGACGTGGAGTCGGTCGATCGCTGCGTCGACTACCTGTACTCGATGAAGGGCTGATTCCCGGTTTCCGTGCGACGGCCGGGGCTGCGCGATCGCGTGGTCCCGGCAACCTTGATTTTCGGGAGGAACTTCACATAGCGAGATCGTAAGCCCGGTGGCCCTTTACTGGCCGCCCCAGGATGGATGTAGTGCCCGAATCACGACCAAAAAAATAAACGGGAAGTATTCGATCGAGGAGACATGGATGACTACAACTGTATTGGAAGGCGCCCATATAGGCGCACGCCGTTCGGGAGTGCAGAGGGTGAATTCGACATATCGCAAGATAACCTCGCGCCTCATGCCCTTCCTGTTTATCTGCTATGTGGCGGCCTATCTCGACCGCATCAACGTCGGTTTTGCCCAACTGCAGATGAAGGACGCGCTTGGCTTCAGTGACGCCGTTTACGGACTCGGCGCCGGAATCTTCTTTGCCGGCTATTTCCTTTTCGAGGTGCCCAGCAACCTGATCCTCGAGAAGATCGGGGCGCGAAAGACATTGGTGCGCATCATGGTGCTCTGGGGCCTCACGTCCGCCAGCATGATGTTCATCACCACGCCCACCGTGTTCTATGTCTTGCGATTCCTGCTCGGCGTGTTCGAGGCCGGATTCTTCCCGGGCATGATCTACTACCTCACGTTCTGGTACCCGGCGAACCGGCGCGGGCGAGTCATGGCGCTCTTTCTGACTGCGGTCGCGATGGCCGGCGTCGTGGGCGGGCCGCTTTCGGGCTGGGTGATGGGCAAACTGACGGGTTTGCACGGCTTGGGCGGCTGGCAGTGGATGTTCCTGATCGAGGGGGTGCCGTCCTGCGCCCTCGGGATCATCGCCTACTTTTACCTCGACGATCGGCCTCAACATGCGAAGTGGCTGACCGAAGAAGAAAAATCGATCGTCGTCGATCAGTTGCGCCGTGATCATGACAACACCCCGTTCTTTCACGACCATTCGTTCGGCGATGCGATGAAGTCGCCGCGTGTGTACGCGATGGCGCTGACCTGGTTCACGTTCATCTGCGGGGTCTATGCGATCAGCTTTTGGCTGCCGACCTTGATCAAGGGGGCGGGCGTCACCGATATCTTCTCCATCGGCATGTACTCGGCGATTCCCTACGGTACGGCGGTGCTGACGATGATCCTCGTCTGCCGCCATTCCGATGCGACGGGAGAGCGGCGTTGGCACGCTGCGCTTTGTGCGTTCATCGGTGCGGTTGCGCTGGCCTCGATCTCGCAGACTGCAGGCGATCTCACGTTGTCGCTCGCGGTGATGAGCGTCGCGACCGCCGGGATCTTCACGCTGCAACCGCTGTTCTGGGCGATCGCCACCGATTTCCTCGGGGGTACGAAGGCGGCAGCGGGGACTATCGCCTTCATCAACAGCCTCGGTTTGATAGGTGGCTTCGCGAGCCCCACGATACTGGGGTGGGTTAAGGTCACGACGGGCAGCCTCAGCAACGGCTTGTTCCTGATTGCGGGCTTCCTCACGATCGGCGCCCTGATCACGCTGCGGTTCCGCAAGTGGGGGAAGACGCAGGCGTCCCTACGGCACGCAGCCTGACCCAGTTCTGTGCGATCGAGCCGCATACGTTGTTCGCGGAGATCGCGACCTCGTGCCGAACCGGTTTTCGATCCGCAACCGTTGCTTCTTCCCCGCTCGCGATCCGCAGGTGCTCCAGGCCTGCGGGTCGCATTTTTTCATCCCGGTGCCGCTATTCCCGTCCCTCATGCGCGATGCCGAATTCCTCGGCGTTGTCGTGGAGGAACTGCGCGAATCGGTCTACGGTGGGCGTCGGAATGTCCTTGCGCCAGCACACCAGCGTCTCCATCGGCTTTTGGCGTCCTGCCAGCGGGCGGATCACGAGGCCCTTGCGTTGGATGTTCTCTGCGCAGCGCGCATACAGCGCCACCCCGATGTTCGCGGCGACCAGCCCGAAGATGCCGTCGCTGGTCGAGGCCTCCTGCGCGACGGAGGGCGAGAAGTTCGCGGCGTGGCACAGCGCGAAGAAATGTGTGCGGAAGGTCTCCCACGAGTCTTGCGAGCCGAGGATGAACTTCTCGTTGGCGAGATCGCGGATCGAGATCGAGGGCTTGTTGACGAGTGGATGCGCGGCCGGCAGCAGCACGACCAGGTCCTCGCGCGCGATCATGAGCTGGCTCACCGAGGGCGACTCGAAGGGACCGATCAGGAAGCCGATGTCGATGCGCGATTCGAGCAAGGCCTCCTTCTGCTTCGAGCTCGGGAAGTGAAACAGCTCGACCTTGATGCCCGGATGGGTGTGCAGGAACTTCTCGATGATCATCGGCAGCTTGCCGTTGATCGCAAAGTCCATGTACGCGATGCGCAGGTAGCCCACCTTGCCGTCGGCGGCCGCCTGCGCGAGCAGCGACGCCTTCTCGATGTGCCCGAGTGCGAGGCGGCATTCGTACAGGAAGGTGCGACCCGCCTCGGTAAGCTGCACGACGCGCGTGGTGCGCGACAGCAGCTCCGCGCCGACGGCCTCCTCGAGGTGCTGGATCGTGCGCGTTAGCGCCGACTGCGTCATATGCAGGTGCTCGGCGGCGGGGCGGAACTGCAGCTCCTCGGCAACCGCGATGAAGGCGCGCATGTGGCGGATTTCGAAGCGCATGGGAGGGCAGAATCCAGTGAGAAAATAATGATCTAAATAAGCAATAATCTAACATGAACTGTAAATAATTTATGGAATAGTGTCGATTAGGATTCAGATATCAACGACCGCCCGGGACTGGGCGGCCCGCGACATCAACACGAGAGGACACTATGGTTGGAGCAGTTGGGGGGAGGGTGGCGCTGCGGCGCGTGGTCGTGACGGGGTGGGGGCTCGCGACCCCGCTCGGTGTCGGCGTCGAGCGCACGTGGGCGCGCCTGCTTTCGGGCGAGTCGGGCATCCGCGCGATCGACCGCTTCGAGGTCGGCGACCTGCCCTCGCGCATCGCCGGCCTGCTGCCCGAAGGCGCCTGTGCCGACGGCGGTTTCGACGCCGATGAATGGGTGCCGGCCAAGGACCAGCGCAAGATGGACCGCTTTGCGATGTACGCGCTATGTGCGGCCCGGCAGGCGCTCGAGGATGCGGACTGGCAGCCGTCGTCGCAGCACGCGCGCGAGCGGACCGGCGTGCTGATCGGCTCGGGCATCGGTGGCCTGCCCGCACTCGCTGAAGGCGCCCTGACCCTTGAACACAAGGGCGCACGACGCATCTCGCCCTTCTTCATCCCGTCCGCGCTCGTGAACCTCGCGGCGGGCCAAGTCGGAATCCGCCATGGCCTGCTGGGACCGACTCACGGTGTGGCGACCGCCTGCGCGAGTGGTGCGCACGCGATCGGCGACGCCGCGCGCATGGTGATGTTGGGTGACGCCGACGTGATGGTGGCCGGCGGTACTGAGGGCGCCGTGTCGCGCCTGGGCATCGCCGGCTTCTGTGCCGCGCGTGCCCTGTCGACCGGCTTCAACGACACGCCGCAGGCTGCCTCCCGCCCGTGGGACGCCGCGCGCGACGGCTTCGTGATCGGCGAGGGCAGCGGCATCGTCGTGCTGGAGGAGTACGAGCACGCGCGGGCGCGCGGGGTGCGCATCCATGCCGAGGTGCTGGGTTACGGATTGTCCGGCGACGGCTACCACATCGCGGCGCCGCCCGAGGACGGCGGCGGCGCCCGGCGCGCAATGCGTGCTGCATTGGCCTGGGCGGGCGTTGCCCCGGAGGAAGTGGACTACGTGAACGCCCACGCGACTTCGACACCGCTCGGTGACCTGGTCGAACTGCGCGCGCTGTGCGAGGTCTTCGGTAGTCACGCCACGCGCGGTGGAGAGGGTGGGCTGTCGGTGTCCTCGACCAAGTCGGCGATGGGGCATCTGCTCGGTGCCGCGGGGGCAGTCGAGGCCATCGTATGCATGCTCGCACTGCGCGACCAGATCGTGCCGCCAACGCTCAATCTCGCCGAACCGCCGGCGGAATTCGTCGGCATGAACTTCGTGCCCGGCGTTGCCCAGCGCCGTACCGTGCGCACTGCGCTGTCGAACTCCTTCGGTTTTGGCGGGACCAATGCAGCGCTGCTCTTCGGTGCCGTCAACGACTGAAGGGAGGCCGTTCTCAGTACTTCGATCATCCCGCGAAGCCGGTTAAAGCTGGCAAATGATTCTCGTGGCGCCGTGAGATCGGCGCCATCGTTTTCGACAGGGAAAAATCGGCGCGGCCTGTCAAGGCCGCGCCGCCGCTTCCCGCTCAGCTCTTCTCGGTTTCCGTCTCGGTCTTGACGTTGATGCCGTCGGCCGGATTCAAGTAGATCTCGACGCGGTCGCCGATCGTGTTGGTGCCGTTCAGCTTGTAACAGTCGCTTTTCGTGACCTTGGCGCGCTGGAACTTGAATCCGGCGTCGACCAGTGTGCGCATCGAGTTCGCGGCCGGTTGCGGATCCTTCGGCGCGGCCGTGCACTTCGGGTCGGCATAGGCACTGGTACCGATCAGCAGGGCGGCGACGGCAAGGGTGAAGTGACGGACGTTCATGGCGGTCTCCTCTATCCATGTGATGCATGCCGGGTTGGCATGGATCACATTCTCGGGGAGCGAAGGTGAACCGGTCCTGAAGCGCGCCGTTCGAAATCATGGCTGTCGATTAATGCGACAAGGGATCGACCAAGGGGGGCGAATGTCTCAATATTGTCCGATCAACCGGTCCGAGCGACGGTTTGAATGACTTATGGTGCAGCGCAGCGTGCATTTGAGTGCAGTTAGTGCACAATGATGCATGAAATGTTCGTGGCGCTCATGCGCATGCTTTTTCCGATACAGGAAGGACGCACTTGAAACC
This sequence comes from Azoarcus sp. DN11, assembly GCF_003628555.1. Lineage (NCBI taxonomy): Bacteria > Pseudomonadati > Pseudomonadota > Betaproteobacteria > Rhodocyclales > Zoogloeaceae > Azoarcus > Azoarcus sp. DN11. The sequence continues at coordinate 1,879,266 of NZ_CP021731.1, forward strand.
GACTGACATCAGAGATCCCGGCTACCTGCACAAGGTGGTCGACTGTCAGTGGGCCTGTCCGGCCCACACGCCCGTGCCCGAATACATCCGGCAGATTGCCGCGGGCGACTTCTCGACTGCGTACATGCTCAACTGGCAGTCGAACGTGTTCCCCGGCATCCTCGGGCGGGTATGTGACCGTCCATGCGAGCCGGCCTGTCGGCGCGGGCGGGTCGATGCCGAGCCGGTCGCGATCTGCCGCCTCAAGCGCGTCGCCGCCGACTTCAAGGACGACATCCGTGATCGTCTGCCGACGCCGTCCAAGAAGAACGGCAAGCGCATCGCATGCATCGGGGGCGGCCCGGCGTCGCTGACCGTGGCGCGCGACCTCGCGGTGCTGGGCTATGAGGTCACCGTGTTCGACAGCGGATCGTCGCCCGGCGGCATGATGCGCAGCCAGATCCCCAAGTTCCGCCTGCCCGACAGCGTCATCGACGAGGAGTGCGGCTACATCGAGAGCCTCGGGGTCGAGCTGCGCCGCAATCACTGGATCGGCAGCCTGGGCGAGGTGCTCGCCGGCGACTGGGATGCGGTGTTCGTCGGCACCGGCGCGCCGCGCGGGCGTGACGCCAACCTGCCGGGGCGCAACCAGGCCGCGGCGCACGTCCATATCGGCATCGACTGGCTCGCGAACGTCGCCTTCGGCCACGTCACGTCGATCGGCAAGCGCGTGATCGTGCTTGGTGGCGGCAACACCGCGATGGACTGCTGCCGCTCCGCGCGGCGGCTGGGCGGCGAGGACGTGCGGGTGGTGGTGCGCAGCGGCTTCGAGGAGATGAAGGCGTCGCCGTGGGAGAAGGAGGATGCCCTTCACGAGGGGATCCCCATCCACAACTATCTCGTGCAGAAGGCCTTCACGCACGCCAACGGACGCCTCACGGGCGTGCTGTTCGAGAAGGTGCGCGCCGAATACGACGACCAGGGGCGCCGCTCGCTGGTGCCGACTGGCGAGCCGGACGTGCACATGGAATGCGACGACGTGCTGATCGCGATCGGCCAGGAGAATGCCTTCCCGTGGATCGAGCGCGACATCGGTGTCGAATTCGACCGCTCGGGTATGCCGGTGCTGGACACGCAGACGCTGCAATCGACGCTGCCGCGCGTGTTCTTCGGCGGCGATGCGGCGCTCGGTCCGAAGAACATCATCACCGCGGTCGCGCAGGGCCACGAGGCGGCGATCTCGATCGACCTCTTCTGCAGCGGGCTGCCGCTCACGCAGCGCCCCGCACCGACGATGAACCTCGTGAGCCAGAAGATGGGCATCCACGAGTGGAGCTACGACAACAAGGTCTCGGAAGAGGCACGCCGCAAGGTGCCGGTGAAGGCGATCGAGGAGGCGCTGAAGGACATCAAGTCCGAGTTCGAGCTCGGCTACGACTTCAAGCTCGCCTGCGCGGAGACGGCCCGCTGCCTCAACTGCGACGTCGCCACGGTGTTCAAGCCGAAGCTGTGCATCGAGTGCGACGCCTGCGTCGACATCTGTCCGACCGAGTGCATCACCTTCACGCAGAACGGCGAGGACGAGGATCTGCGCGGGCGGCTGAAGGCCCCGGCGAAGAATCGCGACCAGGCGCTGTATCTCGCCGAAGGGCTCAAGACGGGCCGGGTGATGGTCAAGGACGAGAACGTCTGCCTGCACTGCGGCATGTGTGCCGAGCGCTGCCCGACGGGCGCATGGGACATGCAGAAGTTCGAGTTGAACCTTGCTTACGCCGGCGAAACCGTCGAATCCCCACGTTCACCTTGTTCGCCGTCCCGCGAGGGGGCGAAGGCGCCCCTCGTGGCGGCCGTAAGGGAGGCCTGATCCACCATGACGACACCAGCAATCCAGCACTGCAACGACTTCGTGATCAAGTTCGCGAACGTCAACGGCTCGGGTTCCGCCTCGGCGAACGAACTCTTCGCGCGTGCGATCATCCGCATGGGCGTGCCGGTCGCGCCGCGCAACATCTTCCCGTCCAACATCCAGGGGCTGCCCACGTGGTACGAGGTGCGCGTGTCCGAAGCCGGCTGGCTCGGGGCGCGCGGCGGCTGCGACATGATGGTCGCGATGAATCCGCAGACCTGGGACCGTGACGTCGCCGCGATCGATCCGGGCGGCTACCTCTTCTACGACTCGACCAAACCGCTGCCGCCGTCGAAGTTCCGCGACGACATCACCGTGCTGGGCATTCCGCTCACCGCGATGTGCAACGCCGAGTACGAGGACGCGCGCCAGCGCCAGCTGTTCAAGAACATCATGTACGTCGGGGCGCTGCTGGCGCTGCTCGACATGGAGTTCGCGTCGGCTGAGCAGCTTCTCGTCGACCGCTACCGTGGCAAGGACCAGCTCATCACGGCCAACGTCAATGCGCTGCGCCTGGGCTACGACTACGCGAAGGAGCACCTGCCGTGCCCGATCGGGCTCACGGTGAAGCGCGCTGACGCGGTGGGCGACCGCATCATGGTGGACGGCAACAGCGCTTGTGGCCTCGGTGCTGTCTATGGTGGCGCCACCGTCGCAGGCTGGTATCCGATCACGCCCTCGACCTCGGTCATCGAAGCCTTCTCCAGCTACTGCCGCAAGTTCCGCACCGACCCGGACAACGGCCGTGCGCGCTACGCGATCGTGCAGGCCGAGGACGAGCTCGCGTCGATCGGCATGGTGATCGGCGCCGGCTGGAACGGCGCGCGCGCCTTCACCGCGACCTCCGGCCCGGGCATCTCGCTGATGCAGGAGTTCTTCGGCCTGGCGTATTTCGCCGAGATCCCCGCGGTGATCGTCGATGTGCAGCGCGGCAGCCCCTCGACCGGCATGCCGACGCGCACGCAGCAGTCGGATCTGTTGTCCTGCGCCTACGCCTCGCACGGCGACACGCGCCATGTGCTGCTGTTCCCGCAGGACGCGTACGAGTGCTTCAGCCTGACCGCGCAGGCCTTCGATCTCGCCGAGCGCCTGCAGACGCCGGTGTTCGTGCTCTCCGACCTCGACATCGGCATGAACGAGCAGCTGTGCGCGCCCTTCGACTGGGACGACAGCCGGCGCTACGACCGCGGCAAGCTCATGAGCTATGACGAACTCGAAGCGGGCAAGGACTTCGGCCGCTACCTCGACGTCGACGGCGACGGCATCCCGTACCGCACGATTCCCGGCACCCACCCGACCAAGGGCGCGTACTTCACCCGCGGCACGACGCGCAACCCGTACGCGAAATACAGCGAGACCGGTGCGGACTACGTGTACAACATGGAGCGCCTGCGCCGGAAGTTCAACACGGCGAAGGACCTGGTGCCCGCACCGGTGCTGAAGAAGGCGGAGCAGCCTACGCATGTGGGGGTCATCTACTACGGCTCCACGGCGCCCGCGATGGCCGAGGCCGGCGCGCTGCTCGCGGCCGACGGCATCCACGTCGACACGCTGCGCGTGCGCGGCTTCCCGTTCAGCGACACGGTGATGCAGTTCATCGCCGAGCGCGACGCGGTGTTCGTCGTCGAACAGAACGAGAGCGCGCAGCTGCGCTCGCTGCTGATCAACGAAGGCGAAATCGATCCGAAGAAGCTCGTGCGCGTGCTGCACTACGACGGCTCGCCGATCACCGCGCGCTTCATCGCCGGCAAGATCGCCGACGCCCTGAGCGACCGCAAGGTGAGCCCCATCGGACAACCCCAGCGCAAGGTGGCCTCATGACCTATCTCGCCAAACCCAAGCTCCTCGCGGCCGACGCGCCGCGCAACGCGCTCGGCTACACCCGGCGCGACTACGAGGGCGCGATCTCGACGCTGTGCGCCGGCTGCGGCCACGACTCGATCAGCGCGTCCGTCGTGCAGGCCTGCTTCGACCTCGACATCGAACCGCACAAGGTCGCCAAGCTCTCGGGCATCGGCTGTTCGTCGAAGACGCCGGACTACTTCCTCGGCAACTCGCACGGCTTCAACTCGGTGCACGGGCGCATGCCTTCGGTGCTCACCGGCGCGGCGCTGGCGAACCGCAACCTGTTGTATCTCGGCGTGTCGGGCGACGGCGACTCGGCCTCGATCGGCATCGGCCAGTTCGCGCACGCGATGCGCCGCGGCGTGAACATGACCTACATCGTCGAGAACAACGGCGTGTATGGCCTCACCAAGGGGCAGTTCTCGGCCACCGCCGACAAGGGCTCGAAGAGCAAGAAGGGCGTGGTCAACCGCGACAACCCGATCGACCTCGCGACGCTGGCGCTGCAACTCGGCGCCACCTATGTCGCCCGCAGCTTCTCCGGCGACAAGGAACAGCTCGTGCCGCTCATCAAGGGCGCGCTGCGCCACGGCGGGCCGGCCTTCATCGACGTCATCAGCCCGTGCGTGACCTTCAACAACCACGCCGGCTCGACGAAGAGCTACGACTACGTGCGCGAGCACAACGCCGCGGTGAACCGCGTCGACGTGATCCTGCCCAAGGCGCAGATCGAAGCGTCCTACCCGCCGGGCAGCCTGCGCCGCGTGGTGCAGCACGACGGCTCGATCCTGCACCTGCGCAAGGTGGGCGTCGACTACGACCCGGCGGATCGCATCGGCGCGATGAACTACCTGCAGGAGCGCCAGGCGCTGGGCGAGATCGTCACGGGCTTGCTGTATGTCGACAGCAGCGGCCAGGACATGCATGCCAACCTCAACACCGTCGAGAAGGCGCTGAACCAGCTCGGCGACGCCTACCTGTGCCCGGGCAGCAAGGCGCTGGAGGCGCTCAACGCGACGCTGCGCTGAAAGCGGCCGCGCAGCCAAGAAAAAACCCGCCGGATTGTTGTCCGGCGGGGTGAATTTCCGCAATGGAAGCAGAAAGAGGAAGGGGTTAAGCGCTCAGTCGGCGATGACCATGTGCTGCTGCTCGCCCAGCCCGGCGATCGCCGCGTCGATGCGCTCGCCGGCGCGCAGGTAGCGCTGCGGCGTCATGCCCATGCCGACGCCGGCGGGCGTGCCGGTGAAGATCAGGTCGCCCGGCTGCAGGGTCATCAGGCCGCTGATGTAGCTGATGATCTGCGCGGGGTTGAAGATCATATTGGCGGTGTTGCTGTCCTGCATGCGCTCGCCATTCACCGCGAGCTGCATCGCCAGTTCGCCCGGCTTGGCGACCTCGTCGGCCGTCGCGAGCCACGGCCCGATCGGCGCGAAGGTGTCGAAGCTCTTGCCCTTGGTCCATTGGCCGCCGCGTTCGAGCTGCCAGTAGCGCTCGGACATGTCCAGCCCGGTCATGTAGCCGGCGACGTGGTCCAGTGCGTCTCCGACCGCGACGCGCCGCGCCGTCGTGCCGATGGCGATCACGAGTTCGAGTTCCCAGTCGGTCTTTTCCGAGCCGGGCGGCAGGACGATCGCATCGTGCGGGCCGCAGATCGCGGTCTGCGACTTCATGAACACGATCGGTTCCTGCGGGATCGGCAGGTTGGCCTCGCGCGCATGGTCGGCGTAGTTGAGGCCGATGCACACGATCTTGCCGATTCCCGCCAGCGGCGGGCCGAGGCGGGTGCCGGCGGGCACGATGGGAAGGCTGTGCGGGTCCAGTCCGCGCAGCCGCGCGAGACTGGACGGCGCGAGGGTGGCGCCGTTGATGTCGGGCAGCACGCCCGACAGGTCGCGCATCCTGCCCTCGGCGTCGATCAGGCCGGGGCTTTCCTGGCCCGGGTCTCCGAAGCGAACGAGTTTCACAGCCGTTCTCCTTGAAGCGCGAGGCGGCTGCGCGGACTCGCGCGGCGAGCCTCACTCATGGTTGATCCAGCGCGCGAGGGGCTCGGCGATGCCGATGCAGGGCTTGGCGCCCGGGCGCGCGAACGTGCCCTGTTCGGCCTTGCGCGGGTTCAGTGCGACCAGCGTTTCGGCCTGCTTGACCGCCGCCTCGACGCAATCGACGACCGGCACCGGAATGCGCTCGCGCACGCGGCGCGCGAGGCCGGCGAGCGGTGCGCCGGCAAGCACCACGACGTCGGCGCTGTCCTCGTTCACCGCCTGCGTCGCCAGTTCGACGAGCAGGCCTTCCTTCTCCTCCTGCACGTCCGAGATCGAGCGGAAGCTGCCGCCCAGCGCACGCACGCCGGCGCAGCGTTCGTGCAGGCCGTGCCACGCGACGCATTCGTGATACCAGGGTTCCAGCGACTGCGAGAAGGTTACGATCGCGAAGCGCTTGCCGAGCATGCAGGCGGTGAGCATGCCCGCTTCGGCCAGCCCGATCACCGGGATCGGGAAGAGCTCGCGCGCGCCGCCCAGGCCGGGGTCGCCGAAGGCGGCGATCACGGCGGCGTCGACGCCGGTGTGCATCTCGGCGAGCATTTCGAGCGCCACGGCGCCGCCGATCACGGCTTCGGCGCGCGTCGCGATGTAGGGCACGCCGCGCGGGGCGGTCGCGGTGACGAGTTCGGTCTGCGCGCCGGCGACGCCCATCGCCGCGTTGGCGATGCGGTCGGTGACGCTCTGCGAGGTATTCGGGTTCAGCAGCAGGATTTTCATCTTCGATCCATCCAATTTCACTTTAGGCCACTTCGCGGAACAGGCGACCCCAGCCCTTGATCTCGCGGGTGTCGATGCCGGCCATGCGCAACTGCTTCCATACGACGGTGGACACCGTGTCGTAGAGGGGAATCCCGGTCTCGGCTTCCAGTTCCTCGGCGAGCTGGGCGGCGTGCAGGTTGGTGCAGAAGGTCGTGATCGCCTCGGGGCGCGACTGTGCGACCTGGCGGATCATGCCGCGCAGGGTGTCCTCCGTGACTTCGGCGAAGTCGAAATTCACGCTGATGCCGAGGTGCTGCTCGGCGGGGATGTCGACACCCAGCGTCGCGTAGTTGGCGACGATGCGCGCCTGCACGTCGGGCACGTAGGGCGTCGCGAGGCCGAGCGTCTTGGTGCCGGTCTTCGCGAGGATCTCGTTCAGTGCGAGCACCGAGGTCGTCGCGGGGATGCCGGTCACTTCGGTGATGCAGCGGCACAGCTGCACGTCGCGCTCGAAGCCGAGCCAGCCGGAGGAGGTGCCGCTCCAGCCGATCGAATCGACGTGCGCGTCGGCGAGCAGTTTTGCCGCTGCGAGGATCTTGGTGTCGTCGAACTGGCCGAGGGCCTGGTCCTTGAGCGAGATCTCGGTGACGGTGACGCGGGAGAAGTGCGCGGACACGCCGGGCACTTCGGCGACGATTGCGCTCGTTAGCGGTTCGAGGGAGGTGTTGGAGGAGGGCGTCAGCACGCCCAGGCGGATGCGTTTGCTCATGGGGATCCTCTGGCGTTGGAGTCTGGTCGGTCGAAAAAACGGGGCCCCGCGGCAGGGAGGGGGAGCCGCGGAGCCCCGGGGAGATCAGACCGGGATCTTCTTGTCGTAGTCGATCAGCATCGTAGAGCAGATGAACAGGCCTGCACCGGCGGCGGCGAACAGCATCAGCGCCATGTAGTACGAGCCGGTCGCCTGGACGATCAGGCCGACGAGGATGGGCACGCCGATGCCCGCGCAGTTGCCGCCGAGGTTCATCACGCCGCCGAGGAAGCCCACCCGGTTGCGCGTGCCGAGGATCGACGGGACGCACCAGAAGAGGCCGCACCAGCGCAGGAAGAACAGCGTGACCGACAGCAGCACGACGACGGTGACCGGGTCGGTGATCTGCGCGACGCTGTAGATCGAGACGGTCGCGAGGATCGACGCGATGCCGAACAGCGTGCGCAGCACCTTGCCCTGTGAGGCGCCCGTTTCCTTCCACTTGTCGGCGATCCAGCCGCCGATCAGTTCGCCGACGAAGCCGGCGAAGAACATGATGAACACGGCGCCGCCCATCTGCTTGATGTCGAAACCGTGCTGCTTCGACAGGTAGGTCGGCATCCAGGTGAGCAGGCCGTAGAACAGCGCGTTGAAGCACATCCAGCCGAAGAACATGCCCCACACCGAGCGGTAGCGGAAGAAGTCCATCAGCTTGCCGCTGGTCACGGACGGCTGCGCAGCGAGTTCCTTCGCGTGTGCCTCCTCGATGTATTCGGCTTCGGCGTCATTGACGCCCGCATGTTCGCGCGGGCGGTTGCGGATGTACGAATACGCCCAGAAACCCGCGATCAGCGTACCCACGCCGGCGATGATGAAGGCCGCGCGCCACGAACCCATCACCGCGATCAGGGCGGAGATCAGCATCGCGCCGAGCGCCGCGCCCAGCGGTGCGCCGCCGTCGAGGAGCGTCGCGCCGCGGCCGCGCTCGTTCTGCGTCATCCAGATGGCGTTGAGCTTGCCGCCCGCGGGGTAGATCGGAGCTTCCGCCGCGCCGAGGCCGAGGCGCGTGATGAGCAGGCTCACCCAGCCCGTACACACGCCTGCGATCGCCTGGAAGAAGCCCCAGCCGAGCGTGGCGCCGGCGATGACATGGCGCGGGCCGTACTTGTCCGCGAGCATGCCGCCCGGGATCTGCATGAAGGCGTAGGTCCAGAAGAACGAACTCAGCAGCAGACCCTGGGCGGCGGGGCCGATGTCGAACTCCTTCGCGATCATCGGCATCGCGACGGATAGCGAGGCGCGGTCGATGTAGTTGATCGAGATGAGGAACAACATCATCAGGAAGATCCGCCAGCGGACCTTCGTCTGCGTCTCCGGTATCGCTGCTGCCCGCTCCAGGGCGATTTCAGCTTTCATGTGGTGTCTCCTTTCCACAGCTTTTATGTGTCGTGGCCATTCCGGACCGGCCATGCCGCCGGGCCGACGCCTCCTTTACCGCGTGTTGCTCGCTTTCGACGCCGGGTCCCGGGGTGCGGGCCTTGCGTCCTTTCTTGCTTTTCTTTTTCGCTGTCGATTGCGGACCGGGTTTGTCGACCGGGTGGATCGCCGACCGGAAAGACGTTCGACAGCGGTGTGCGAGTCAATATAGGTGTGGCGCCGACATGAAGTCAATAAATTGTCGACAAAAAAGTTTAAAGTTGGCTGACAATAAACGCAGACCCGATTGAGAGAGTTTCATGAGGCCACGACAATCAGTTCAGGATAGTCCGCGCGCGTGCGAGAGCGGGCAGGATAGTCCGGAGCCCACGGTGCTGCGCATGGCGCCAGTGCGCAGGGCGCGCGCAACGGCGGGCGCCGATCCGGACGCCATCTACCGCCGCATTCTTGCCGCGATCATCGAGCACCGCCTGGCGCCCGGCCGCAAGCTGGTCGAGGAACGGCTTGCGGCGGTGTTCGGCGCCAGCCGCGCGATGATCCGGCAGGTGCTCACGCGGCTGTCGCACGAGATGGTGGTCACGCTGGTGCCGAATCGCGGCGCCTTCGTCGCCGAGCCCACCGTGGAGGAGGCGCGCGAGGTGTTCGAGGCACGCCGGCCGGCTCATTGAACCGGCGCTTGCCCGCAAGCTCGCGGCGTCGGCGACGTCGGCGCAACTCGCGCGCCTGCGCCAACTCGTGGTCGCGGAGGAAAGGGCGCGCGCCGCGCGGGACCGGCCGCAGGTGGTGAAGCTGTCGGGCGAGTTCCACCTCGAGATCGCGGAGATGGCCGGGAATGCGATTCTCGCGCGCCAGATGCACGAACTGGCGTCACTCACCTGCCTCATCATCTTCCTGTACGACTCGCCGGCCGGGCGCGCATGCCCGGACGACGAGCATCGCCGGCTGCTGGAAGCGTTCGCGAAGCGCGACGGGGAGACCGCGGCGGCGCTGATGCTGCATCACCTGGACCACGTCGAGCAGTCGCTCGACATCAGCCTGTCGGCGCAGGAAGACGACGATCTGGAGCGGATCTTCTCCTGAGGCCGCTGGGCGTTCAGCCGGCGAGCGCGGCTTCGAGGTCGAGTTCTTCGGGACGCCCGCGCGAAAGGTCGAGGCAGGCTTCCACGTGCTCGAGGTGCTCGGTCATCAGGCGGATCGCGGTGGCTTCATCGCGATCGGCCAGCGCCTGCGTGATCTCGGAATGCTCCTGGTCGCGGCAGGCGGGCACCGAAGGGGCGTCGTACAGGAAGATGATGAGGCAGGTGAGTGACGCCAGTTCGTGCATCAGGCGCGCGGCCAGCGCGCTGCCGGAGAGTTCCGCGAGCAGGATGTGGTATTCGCCGGAGAGGCGGATGATCGCGCGGCGGTCGCGTGCGGCGCGGGCGGCTTCCTCGGCTTCGACGTGGGCGCGCAGGCGCGCGATGATCGCCGGATCCTTCTTCGCGATGATGCGCCGCACGACGAGGGCTTCGAGGGGGCGGCGCACCTCGAACACCTCGCGCGCCTCCTCCACGGTGGGCTCGGCGACGAAGGCGCCGCGGTTGGGATGCAGCACGACCACGCGTTCGAGCGCGAGCCGCGCGAGCACCTGGCGCACGCGCGCGCGGCTCGCGCCGAAGATCTTCGCCAGCTTGTCCTCGCCGAGCTTGGTGCCCGGCGGCAGCCGGTGTTCCATGATCGACGTGATGATCCGCTCGTAGATTTCCAGGTCCGACGCGCCGCCTTCGCCCTCGTTGACCGGCCGCTCGTCCTGCAAGGGGGCCGGCGACGATGCGCGGACGCCGCGCCGTTTGACCGTCTTCGTCTGCATCCTGTCGTTCTGCACCAGAGGGGGCCCGCAAGATCGGGCCGGAACCTGAATTTTACGATTCGCGCCGACGCAGCCGCAAGAAAGGGGCGCGTGGTGTCGGCATTTGCCGCGTGATCGGCAATCGAGCCGGGACGCCGTTGCCGATCTTCGCAAGGCGGGTCTGTTGTCTCCGGGCGTGAAGATTGTGCATGGGCGGTTCTTGCATGTCGAAAAAAATATCGATAAATTGTCGACAAAACGAATGTTTATATTGGACAGACGTGGCGCCAGCGAGAGCGGCGTTCAAGCCCGTCGGCCAGGACCCATAAAAGGATGGAGACGACAATGCACAGCTTCGACCTGGTGGTGCGCAGCGCCCACGTTGTGACGGCAGCCGACGAGTTCGACTGCGACATCGGGATCCGCGACGGCGTGATCGCCGCGCTGGGGAGGGATCTGCCTGCCGGCCGGCAGGAGATCGACGCCGCCGGCCGCTACGTGATGCCGGGGGGCATCGACGGCCACTGCCACCTCGACCAGCCGATGAGCGACGGTACGAAGATGGCCGACGACTTTCACTCGGGCACGCTGTCGGCCGCGTGCGGCGGCACGACGACGGTGGTGCCCTTCGCGTGCCAGTTCAAGGGGCAGTCGCTGCGCGCGGCGGTGGACGACTACCACGCGCGCGCCGGCGGCAAGGCCGTCATCGATTACGCCTTCCATCTCATCGTGAGCGACCCGACACCGGACGTGCTGCAGCGCGAACTCCCCGAGCTGATCAAGGAAGGCTACACGTCGTTCAAGATCTACATGACCTACGACGACCTCAAGCTCAACGACCGCCAGATCCTCGAGACGCTCGCGGTGGCGCGCCGCGAGGGCGCGCTGGTGATGATCCACGCCGAGAACACCGACTGCATCGCGTGGCTCACGGAGCAGCTGCTCGCCGCCGGCCACACGGCGCCGCGCTTCCACGCGGCCTCGCGGCCGATGCTGGTGGAGCGCGAGGCGACGCACCGCGCGATCGCGCTGTCGGAGCTGGTCGATGTGCCGATCCTCATCGTGCACGTCTCGGGCCGCGAGGCCGTGGAGCAGATCCGCTGGGCGCAGGGCCGCGGCCTGCAAGTGTATGGCGAGACCTGCCCGCAGTACCTGTTCCTGACCAGCGAGCATCTCGAAGGCGAGGATCTGCACGGCGCGAAATGCGTGTGCAGCCCGCCGCCGCGTGACAAGGCGAACCAGAAGGCGGTGTGGGACGGGCTGGAGAACGGCGTGTTCCAGGTCTTCTCGTCGGACCACGCGCCGTTCCGCTTCGACGACCCGCAGGGGAAGAAGGCCGCGGGCGAGGACGCCTCCTTCGACCAGATCCCGAACGGCATCCCCGGGCTGGAGACGCGCATGGCGCTGCTGTTTTCGGAAGGCGTGCTCACCGGCCGCATCGACCCGCAGAGCTTCGTCGCGCTCACTTCGACCAACGTCGCGCGGCTCTACGGCCTGTACCCGCGCAAGGGCAGCATCGCGGTCGGCTGCGACGCGGACATCGTGATCTGGGATACCGATATCGACGTGACGATCCGCAACGAGAGGCTGCACCACAACGTCGACTACACGCCCTACGAGGGCATGCACCTGAAGGCCTGGCCGAGTGTGACGATCTCGCGCGGCGAAGTGGTGTGGGCGAACGGCCAGGCGCAGGCGCAAAAAGGCCGCGGGCGCTTCCTCGAATGCGCGAAGCCGCTGCCGGCACGCCCGAAGAGCGAGCGCAAGCTGGTGCGGGAAGGCTAGGGCACACGGCAGCGGTCCGTATCATGATGGACGGCTAGCCTGCGAAGTCCGCCTCCGGTATCGTGGGGCGGACTTCTTGCTTTGGAACCGGGCGCCCGATGCCGATGCGCAAACTCTACCGGGGCCGCGATCCGCGTCGCGCCCAGAACATTGCCGAACTGCGTGCGATGGCCGCCGCGCGCATCCCCAACTTCTGCTTCGAATATCTCGAAGGCGGCGCCGACGACGAGGTGACGCTGCGGCAGAACCGCGCGAGCCTCGACGCGATCACCTTCCAGCCGCGCACGCTGGTCGACGTCTCCGAACGCGACCTCGGCTGCGAGCTGTTCGGCGAGCGCATCGCGATGCCGGCGATCATCGCGCCGACCGGCTTCAACGGCCTGCTGTCGCACGAGGGCGACCTGATGCTCGCCGAGGTCGCGCGCGAGGCCGGTATCCCGATGTGCCAGAGCATGGTGTCGACGGTGTCGCTGGAGCGTATCGTCGCGACCGGCGTGCGCCACTGGATGCAGATCTATCCGTTCAAGGACCGCGAGAACCTCGCCGGCGTCGTGAAGCGCGCGGAGGAGGCGGGCTCCGAGGCGATCGTCCTGACGACCGACGTGGCGGCCTTCGGCAACCGCGAATGGGACCGGCGCAACTACCGCGCGCCGATGAAGCTCAATCTCGACAACACGTTCGATGTCGCGACGCGCTGGCGCTGGCTCTTCGACGTGTTGATCCCGCACGGCATGCCGCGTTTCCGCAACCTGGGCGACTTTCTGCCGCCGGGGCAGGACAGCGCGCGCAACGCGGCGACCTTCCTGGCGAGCCAGATGGACCCGTCGCTGAACTGGGACGACGTCGCGTGGCTGCGCGACCTCTGGCCGCGAAAGCTGATCGTGAAGGGCATCCTGCGCCCGGATGACGCGGAGCGCGCGAAACTGCTCGGTGTGGACGGACTGGTCATCACCAACCACGGCGGCCGGCAGCTCGACACCTGCGTCGCGCCGATCGACGTGCTGCCGGAGATCCGCGCGGCGGTCGGGGCGGACATGACGCTGATCATCGACAGCGGCCTGCGCCGCGGCAGCGACTTCGTGAAGGCGCGCGCGCTGGGGGCCGACGCGTCGATGTCCGGGCGCGCGACGCTGTACGGCCTCGCGGCAGCCGGCAAGCCCGGCGTCACGCGGGCGCTGGAGATCCTGCGTTCGGAGATCGACCGGACGCTCGCGCTGCTCGGCTGCCCGCTGCTGACGCGGCTCGGGCCCGATTGCATACGCCAGCCGCTGCGCTGAGCGGATCCCCTCGGGGGCGCACGCGGCGCCCCGCAACTTATTGGCGTCGCGCGCGCGCTGAGCGCTTACACTCTCGCCCTTGGCGGATTTTTCCGGCGTCTGCCGTGGCCCTCGTGCCCCCTCCGTGCCGCGGCCGTTGCGCGAATGCGCGCCCCTCTTCGATCCATTTTTCCCGCCGTTTCTGAAAGGTATTCGATGCACCCGCTTCACGATATTGACGCACTCCTGTTGCTCGCCCTGGCGCTCGCTTCGAAGCGGCGCCCGGCCGAGCTTGTCGAGGCCATCGCGGCAGTCGATCTGCTGCAGGGGGCCATCCCGCCGGAGGCGAAGCTGGCCGATTCGTTCCAGCGCCTGTCGGCGAACGGCCTCATCTGCGTGGAGGAGGGGCGTTTCTCGCTGAATGCGGCGTCGCAGGCGATCGTCACCGGCTTGCCGAAGAAGGCGGATACGGCCGAGCGCATTTTCGAGGTCCGGCAGCGGCTCGGCGCGCATGTCGGGCAGGGCGAGCAGGCCGCGGCCGTGCCGACGGTCGAGCAACTGAACGCCGCAATCCTCGCACACCGCGCGTCGGGGCAAGGGGCGGGCAAGAACCTGCTGATGCCCAAGCCCAAGACCGCCGACACCGAAAAGAAGCGCGCGGGACACTGGCGCAAGCCCGCCGGCGCCGCGCGTCGGCGCAAGGGCTGAGGCGCAAGTGAGCATGAGCGAATCGATCCTGCCGCAGGCGGACTCGGCCACCCCCGACGCGCCGGGGGCCACCCCTGCCGCGCGCCCCTTCGGCGAGCTGCCGCTGTCGCCGGCGCTGCTGGCGACGCTGGAGCAGCTCGAATACCGGACGATGACGCCCATCCAGGCGGCCAGCCTGCCCCTGGCGCTCGCCGGGCACGACCTGATCGCGCAGGCCAGGACCGGTAGCGGCAAGACGGCGGCCTTCGCGCTGACGCTGCTCACCAACCTGAACCCGCGCCGCTTTGCGGTGCAGGCGATGGTGCTGTGTCCGACGCGCGAGCTGGCGGACCAGGTGACGCAGGAGATCCGCCGCCTGGCGCGATCGGCCGACAACATCAAGATCCTGTCGCTGTGCGGCGGCACGACGATGCGCCCGCAGCGGGCGAGCCTGGAGCACGGCGCGCACATCGTCGTCGGTACGCCGGGTCGCATCATGGACCACCTCGATCGTGGCAGCCTGAGGCTGGATGCGCTCAACACGCTGGTGCTCGACGAAGCCGACCGCATGCTCGACATGGGCTTCCACGACGACATCGCGTTCGTCGCCAGCCAGTGCCCGGTGCGGCGCCAGACCTTGCTGTTCTCCGCGACCTATCCCGAGGGGATCGAGCGGCTCGCGCAGCAGTTCCTGCGCAACCCGCAGCAGGTGAAGCTGACCGGGCAGCACGAGGGCAGCAAGATCCGCCAGCGCTTCTATGAGATCAAGCACGAGGAGCGTCTGCAGGCCGTCGGTACGCTGCTCAGGCACTACCGCCCGGTCAGCACGCTGGCGTTCTGCAACACCAAGCAGCAGTGCCGGGAACTGGTCGATGTTCTGCACAAGCAGGGCTTCCATGCGTTGACGCTGCACGGTGATCTCGAACAGCGCGAGCGCGACCAGGTGCTGATCCAGTTCGCCAACCGCAGCTGTTCCGTGCTGGTCGCGACCGACGTGGCAGCGCGCGGCCTCGACATCTCGCAACTCGAAGCGGTCATCAACGTCGACGTCACGCCCGATCCGGAAGTCCACATCCATCGCATCGGTCGTACCGGCCGTGCCGACGAGGACGGCTGGGCGCTGACGCTGTGCAGCCCAGCGGACAAGCGCCGCGTGGCCACCATCGCGCAGGTGACGGGCATCGAGCCGGAGTGGCATGGCCTGGGTTCCCTGCAGGGCGGGGACGAATCACCGCTGCTGCCGCCGATGGTGACCCTGCAGATCCTGGGCGGGCGCAAGGACAAGATCCGGCCCGGCGACGTGCTCGGCGCGCTGACCGGGGAGGCGGGCTTCACGCGCGAGCAGGTCGGCAAGATCACCGTGACCGACCAGACGACCTACGTCGCGGTCGTGCGCGAGATCGCTGGCGAAGCCGTGCGCAGGCTGTCCGCGGGCCGGCTCAAGGGCAAGCCGGTGAAGGTGCGCGCGCTCGCCGGCTGAATCGCCGCATCACGGCTTCGGCGTATCGGCGGCCGCGTGCCACAGCGGCCGGCCGGTGACGTCCAGATGGCAGAGGTAGGCGCGCAGGTCGAATTCCAGCTGGTGGTAGTCGGGCTCCATGTGCCGGCACAGCTGGTAGAAGGCCTTGTCGTGCTCGCGCTCGCGGATGTGGGCCAGTTCGTGCACGACGATCATGCGCAGGAACTCCGGCGGCATGTCGCGGAACACGGCCGCGACGCGAATCTCGCACTTTGCCTTGAGCTTGCCGCCCTGCACGCGTGACACGCGCGTGTGCGTGCCCAGCGCGTGCTGGATCACGTGCAGCTTGCTGTCGTACGCCACCTTGCTGAGTTGCCCGGCATTGCGCAGGAATTCGTCCTTGAGCGCCTGCACGTAGTCGTAGAGCGCCCGGTCGCTGCGCACCGCGTGCGTCTGCGGATATTTCTTCAGCAGCAGGTCGCCGAGCCGGTCCTCCTCGATCAGCTTGCGCACCTGGGCGGCGAGATCGGGTGGGTAGCCCGCGAGATAATCGGGTGCGGTTCGGGGATGCATGCGTGTCGGCGGGGCGCGAAGGGGCAATTGTACCGCTGCTGTGGCACCGGGATTCTTCGCGCTGCCGCAGGCCAAGAATGTTTCCGTTCGCCACAATTCTGTGACGACGGTGTGCAGGGATGCATGTATCCTTCTGCCCTCGACGCGGGATGCGGATCGCCTAGGCGTCCGACCGGGAAAAGCGGCGCATGGAGCCGTTCAACACCGGGTGCAGTCATACTGTGCGGTGCATCCGTGGATTCGAAGCCTGACCATGACCTCATTGACGAATTCTTCAGCCTGGCGCGCACTCGCCGCCCACCGTGACGAACTCGGCGAGCAGCACCTGCGCGAACTCTTCGCGGCGGACAGCGTCCGTTTCGATCGGTTCTCGCTGCGTGCCGCGGGCCTCTTCCTCGACTATTCGAAGAACCGCATCGTGCCGCGCACGCTGGAACTGCTCACCGCGCTCGCACGCGACCGCGGGCTGGAAGCCGAGCGCGCGGCGATGTTCGCCGGGCGTCGCATCAACACCACAGAAGGCCGCGCCGCGCTGCATGTCGCGCTGCGCAACCGCAGCGATACGCCGGTCGAGCTCGACGGTCAGGACGTGATGCCGGACGTGCGCGAGGTGCTCGGCCGCGTGGGCCGCTTCGCCGAAGCGGTGCGCAGCGGCGAGTGGCGCGGCTTCGCGGGCGGGACGATCACCGACGTCGTCAACATTGGCATCGGCGGCTCCGACCTCGGTCCGGCGATGGCCTGCCAGGCGCTCGCCGCCTGCGGGCACGAACGCCTGACGATGCACTTCGTGTCGAACATCGACGGCGACCACCTCGCCAGCGTGCTCGCGAAGGTCGATCCGGCGCGCACGTTGTTCATCATCGCGTCGAAGACCTTCACGACGATCGAGACGATGACCAACGCCGCGAGTGCGCGTGCGTGGTTCCTCGCCAACGGCGGCAGCGAGGCGGCGATTCCGCAGCACTTCGTCGCGGTGTCGACGAACGCCGAGCGCGTCGCCGCCTTCGGCATCGATCTCGCGAACATGTTCGGCTTCTGGGACTGGGTCGGCGGGCGCTACTCGATGTGGTCGGCGGTCGGCCTGCCGATCGCCCTCTACGTCGGGCGCGACAACTTCGAAGCGCTCCTCGACGGCGCGCACGCGATGGACCGCCACTTCGCCGAGGCCCCGCTCGAAGCCAACATGCCGGTCATCCTCGGCCTGCTGGGCGTGTGGTATCGCGCTTTCTTCGGTTCGACGAGCGTCTCGATCGCGCCGTATGCACAGGCCCTCGCGCGGCTGCCGGCCTACCTGCAGCAGCTCGAGATGGAGAGCAACGGCAAGTCGGTGACGCGCGACGGCAAGCCGGTCGACACCGTGACCTGCCCGGTGATCTGGGGCGAACCCGGCACCAACGGCCAGCACGCCTTCTTCCAGCTGCTGCACCAGGGCACGGACCTGATTCCGGTCGATTTCATCGCGCCGCTCAAGCCGAGCCACGATCTGGCCGAACACCACCGTCTGCTGCTGGCGAACTGCATCGCGCAGAGCAAGGCGCTGATGGTGGGCAAGACGGCCGACGAGGTGCGTGCCGAACTCGTCGCCGGTGGCATGACCGGCGACGCCCTCGAAGCGCTGGTCCCGCACCGCGTCTTCCCCGGCAACCGCCCGAGCAACACGCTGCTGCTGCCGGACCTCTCGCCGCGCGCGCTGGGTGCGCTGATCGCGCTCTACGAGCACAAGGTCTTCGTGCAGAGCGTGATCTGGGGCGTCAACGCCTTCGATCAGTGGGGCGTGGAGCTGGGCAAGCAGATCGCCACGCGCATCGCGGGCGAACTGGGCGGCGGTGCGGCCGGCGAGCACGATGCATCGACGAAAGGCCTGATCGCCGCCGTGCGCGCGGCGCACTGACGCTGCGCCTGCCGTCCGCCCGCGGGCGGGATCGCTCAGCGCGGCGCGGTGATCGCTCGACAGTGGAGAAAGTCCACCGCGTCGGCGAAAGCCTGAAGCATCGCGGGTGAAAAGGGATTGTGCCCGGCGTCGGGGACGATGCGCAGGCTGCTGCCCGGCACCGCGCGATGCAGGCGTTCCGCATTCTCGACTCGACAGACGCGATCCTGTTCGCCATGCAGGATCGCGACGGGAAGGGTGCCGAGCCGCGCGGCAAGTTCCAGCAGGCGGGTCTCTCCGAGGAAGCACTCGTGCCGCAGGTAATGCGCCTGCACGCGGTACTTGGCGAGCAGGGCGTCGCGCTCGCCGGCGTCTGCCCATTCCGGTGCGGGCGCGGCCGATCCGTCTGAGAGGGTCGTCTCCCATTGCACCCAGCGGCGTACCGCTTCGATAGCGATCGCGACGTCGCCGCCGAGCACGGCGTCGAACAGCCGATTGGGCAGTGCGCGCTCCCGGTCGCCGGGCGCGGCCTCGTCGAGCAGGTGCCAGCTTTCCGGGAACAGCGCTGCGGCCGAGACGAAGAACCACTCCAGGTCGGCGCGGCCGGTCAGGAAAACCCCGCGCAGGATCGCCCCTAGGCAGGCATCCCGATGCTGCGCAGCGTAGGCGATGGCGAGCGCCGCGCCCCATGAGCCGCCGACGACCAGCCAGCGCTCGATGCCCAGATGCAGCCGCAGCCGCTCGATGTCGGCGACGAGGTCCGCCGTCGTGTTGTGCGCGCATCCGCCGCGCGGCGTGCTGCGCCCGCAGCCGCGCTGGTCGAAGAGCACGATGCGGAAGCGTGCGGGATCGAACAGCTGCCGCATGCGCGGCGAGCAGCCGCTGCCCGGTCCGCCATGAAGGATCAACACCGGCAGGCCTTGCGGATTGCCGCATTGCTCGTGATGGAGCGCATGGCCGTTACCGGCCGCGAGCAAGCCGGATTGCCACGGCTCGATGGTGGGGAATGGCAACGGACAGGGGGTACTCGCGGGCGGCACGGTAACGGGCATGGGCGGAATACTAGCGGATCGTGTGTCGCGCTCCCATAGAAAGCGAATCAGCCCGTCTGCCGTATGGCAGACGGGCTGATTCGCCATATTCTCCCGGCGAACGCTCGGTTTCAGTTCGTCTGATGTTCGCGGTGGAGCACGCTATCGAGCCGCCAGATCTCGTTCCCCTTCATCATGATCTGTTTTCCGTCCTTGGTTTCCATCGCATGTCCCTCCTTCATGGAAACCACTTGGCCAACCTTGTTCTCCATGGCCATTTTGCCGTCCTTGAAGACGTATACGGTCGAGCCGTCCTTCAACTCATACGACTTTTCAACCTTGCCCTGATCAGCGGCAAACGCCGTGGTGGCGATCAGGATGGCGGCGGCAGCACTGGCAATTTTCATCAACATGATTGACTCCTATGAGATTTGACGCCGCAAGAATATGCGGTGTTGAGCGCTCATTCATGAGCGACCACGTGCTCATGTTAGGAGGTTTCACCAAACATCATGATGACTGCGACATTACGTTGTCGTCATTAAAATGTCAGATTCGACCGCCGCTTTCGGTGCATGACAACAATGTAATGTAGCCAGTTCGATCCTGAGGCGGTGGAGCTGTTCGTTTCCGAAGAGGAGCAATTGAGACGGATGGTTGCGTTGAAATGCAGTGGGACCCAGGTGGCGATGAGTTCGCTCTGAAAGGTTGTGCGCCAGACCACCCGGTTACGTGCTTGTAATGTCAAGGTCATCCTGTCGTCAGCGCCGCAGGCGCACGCTGCCAATGCCAGTGAGTGATCGGGCGCTGATAAAGGCGCTGCAATTTCCACCACCTCCGGAGGTCATCATGAAATCCAGGACTGCATTCACCCTCAGCGCCGCCTGTGTCGCGATCACAATGTCCTTTAGCGCGGGTGCCACATCTGACGCCACAGGCACCGCACAGTCAAATGCGCCGACCGCGGCAGCGGCGCCGACCGCGGCAGCGCCAGCGCAATCGTTTTTGCGGCACAGCCACGTGACGGAAAAGCTCGGCGTACCTGCCACGCAAACTGCGCCTTCGGGCGACAAGGCAAAGAAGGCGGATGTGCAGGACGGAGCCGCACAGAAGCGACATGATCATCAACGCGACATGAAATAGAGACCACATACTCATGCAAGACGCGCCGAATCTGGTTACGCGCGCGCACGGTGAAAGATGTGGCTGCCGTCTCCTTGCCGCCGCTGTTGGTTGTCCCGAGCACTCGGTCAACTACCGCTATTGCGCCCTCGTTCTCCGCAGGCACTGGCTCGTTGAATGTGATCACCAGTGTCTCGGCGCAGGCATCATTGGAGGAGTGGTTCCGGGAGCGTGGCATGACTTGGGGCCGATCGATCCCGTGAAGCTGATTCTTTTCAGCAACGCATAGCGCTGCTGCCGGTGCCTGTTTTTGGGACGCTGGCAGTGAATGCGCTTGGCCCGCTCCAGGGATCGCTGCAGAGCCAGAGGGCCGCCATGCATCTCATGAAAATCACTAGGTGAACTTCCCCAATTTTCCGATGTGCGATCGGGCGCTGCGGCGCATCCTGTGATCCGGCCGGGCAGTGATGTCGCGGCCAGACCCCAACAGACTACACAGGAGACACGTTCATGAAATGGGAAACCCCTTCGGCTTGCGATTTCCGCTTCGGCTTCGAAATCACGATGTACATCGCGACGCGTTGAGCGTCCGGCCGCGGCCTGCCCAAGCGGGCCGTGGCGTCTTGAGAGGAGGCGGGAGCGGTGAAAATCAGGGTGCTCGGTTCGGGGGCGGGGGGCGGATTCCCGCAATGGAACTGCAACTGCCGCAACTGCGACGGCCTGCGGCGGGGGACGGTACGTACCCACGCCCGTACGCAGTCGTCCATCGCGGTGAGCGGTGACGACGAGAACTGGGTGCTGTTCAACGCCTCGCCCGACGTGCTGCAGCAGATCCGCGCGTTTCCCGACCTGCAGCCGGCCCGCGCGTTGCGCGACACGGCGATCCGTGCGATCGTGCTGATCGACGCGCAGATCGACCACACGACGGGGCTGCTGATGCTGCGCGAGCACCGGTCCCCGCATCAGCTCTGGTGCACGGCCGAGGTGCGCGAGGACCTGTCGGCCGGCAATCCGCTCTTCGGCGTGCTCGGCCATTACTGCGGCATCGACTGGCACGAGCTGCCGCTCGCCGGACGCTTCGACATTGATGGGGTGCCGGGCGTGGCGTTCGAGGCGCTGCCGCTCACGAGCAACGCGCCGCCGTACTCGCCGCATCGCGACCAGCCGCGCCCGGGCGACAACATCGGCGTGACGCTGGTCGATGCGAAGAGCGGCCGCCGCGTGTTCTACGCGCCGGGCCTCGGCGAGATGGAAGAGCATGTGTGGGCGGCGATGCAGGCGGCCGATTGCGTGCTGGTCGACGGCACCTTGTGGACCGATGACGAGATGATCCGTCTCGGCGCCTCGTCGAAGACTTCGCGCGCGATGGGCCACCTGCCGCAGTCGGGCCCCGGCGGCATGCTCGAATGGCTCGATCGCCTGCCTGAACGCACGCGCAAGGTGCTGATCCACATCAACAACACGAACCCGATCCTCGACGAGGACAGTGCCGAGCGCGCGCAGCTTGCGGCGCACGGCATCGAGGTGGCTTACGACGGCATGGAGCTGTCGTTGTGAGCGCCGTCCGCGGATCGATTGCATTGGAAGGAGAGAGCGAGATGGATTTCGACGTAGCGATCGAGGATGCCGCCGCGCGGGTATGTGCGAACGACGCGCCGCCGCTGAGCCGCGAGGAGTTCGAGGCCCGCCTGCGCGGCAAGAGCGCAAGCTACCACATCCATCACCCCTTCCACGTGATGATGGCCGAAGGGAAGCTCACGCGCGTGCAGCTGCAGGGCTGGGTCGCCAACCGCTTCTACTACCAGATCGCGATTCCGGTGAAGGACGCCGCGATCATGTCGAACTGCCCGGATCGCGAGATCCGCCGCGAGTGGATCCAGCGCATGCTCGATCATGACGGGTATGCTCAGTTGGGTGAGGGCGGCGGGGTGAAGGATCCCGGTGGGATCGAGGCGTGGATCCGCTTGGGGGAGGCCGTGGGCCTCACGCGTGACGACGTCACCTCGCTGCGCCATGTCGTGCCGGCGGCGCGTTTCGCCGTCGACGCCTACGTCAATTTCGCGCGCCAGCGCCCGTGGCAGGAGGCGATCGCGTCCAGCCTGACCGAACTCTTCGCGCCGCACATCCACCAGCAGCGCATCGACACCTGGCCAGAAATGTACCCGTGGGTCGATCCCGAAGGGCTGCAGTATTTCCGCAACCGCCTCACGCAGGCGCGGCGCGACGTCGCCCACGGCCTGCGCTTCACGCTCGACTACTTCAGCCGCAGCCGCGCGCTGCAGGAGCGGGCGCTGGAGATCCTGCAGTTCAAGCTCGACGTGCTGTGGGCACTCGCCGACGCGATCATGCTGAGCCAGTGCGAAATGGAAATCCGGGGGCCGAAGACATGACCGCGCCGGTCGCCATGGATGCGTGCCCGCTCGTGTCGCGCCGTTTCCGCCTACAGTGGGAGGAGGCGCAGCAGGCGTGGGTGCTGCTCTATCCTGAAGGGATGGTGAAGCTCAACCAGAGCGCCGGCGAGATCATGCGGCGTTGCGACGGCAGCCGCACGGTGGCCGTGATCGTCGCGGAACTGGAGCAGGCCTTCGGTGCGAGCGGACTCGCGGATGACGTCGCGCAGTTCCTCGAGCTCGCGCGCGGCCAGCAGTGGATCGAAGGGTAGGGAGGGCACCATGTCCGCCACCGCCATTCCCGCGCAACCCGGCCCGCCGCTGTGGCTGCTCGCCGAACTCACCTACCGCTGCCCGCTGCACTGCGCGTTCTGCTACAACCCGGTCGATTTCACGTCGAGCGGGCCGGAGCTTTCCACCGAGGACTGGCTGCGCGTGCTGCGCGAGGCGCGCGCGGCGGGCAGCGTGCAATGCGGCTTCTCGGGCGGCGAGCCGATGCTGCGCGACGACCTCGAAGTGCTCGTCGCCGAGGCGCATCGTCTGGGCTTCTACACCAACCTCCTGACCTCCGGCGTCGGCCTCACGCCCGAGCGCGCCGCGGCGCTGAAGACGGCCGGCCTCGATCACATCCAGCTGTCGTTCCAGGACTCGACGCGCGAGCTCAACGACTTTCTGTCGCACACCCGCACCTTCGACCTCAAGCAGCGCGTCGCCACGCTGATCAAGGAGAATGGCTGGCCGATGGTGATGAACTGCGTGATCCATCGGCTGAACATCGAATACATCGACCGCATCATCGAGATGGCGGTCGAGCTGGGCGCGGAGTACCTCGAACTCGCGAACAGCCAGTACTACTCGTGGGCGCTGCTGAACCGCGACCAGTTGCTGCCCACGCGCGCGCAGATCGAGCGGGCCGAGCGCGTGACCAACGAATACCGGGAAAAGTACGGCGACCGCATCCGCATTTTCTTCGTCGTGCCCGATTACCATGAGAAGCGCCCGAAGAAGTGCATGAACGGCTGGGGCAACGTTTTCCTCACCGTCACGCCGGACGGCACCGCGCTGCCCTGTCACACGGCAAAGATGCTGCCGGGCCTCGCCTTCCCCAACGTGCGCGAGATGGGCGTGCGCGAGATCTGGTACACGGAAGGCTTCAACCGCTATCGCGGCGACGGCTGGATGAAGGAGTCCTGCCGCAGCTGCCCGGACAAGGAAAAGGACCTCGGCGGCTGCCGCTGCCAGGCCTACATGCTTGCGGGCGATCCGGCCGAAGCCGATCCGGTGTGCGACCGGTCGCCGGCGCATCATGTCGTGGTCGAGGCGCTGGCGCGGGCGGAAGCAGGCAAGGGACGGGAGGTGCCGCTGGTGTTCCGCGATCCGGTGGCGTCGCGGCGGCTTGCCGGCTGACCGCCGGAAGCATCCCGCGAGGCCGGAGCCGGCGATATCAGCGGCGATAGCGCCAGCTGCGGCTGTCGTCGTCCCAGTAGCGATAACCGTCGCCGTAGCCGCGGTTGCCCCAGTAGCGGTGATGGTGGCCATAGCCGCCATGGTCGTCGTAATCCAGCGGCAGGATGATACAGCCGCCGAGCAGGCCGGCCACGAGGGACGTGGCGAGGAGCTTGGTGAATGTGCGAGCCATGATTGACCTCCTTGTCAGTGGTCAACGTCCCGCCGGCGGTGGCCGTGCACTGCCGGTCATGACTCGTTTGTAAGACTGTGTATGCGAAGTGCCATGCAAGCACGGCACTTCGGTCATGCGCTCATGCCGCGAGCAGCGGCTCCAGGTAGTCGGGCTTCGGTCCGGCGGGCACGATTCCCGTCGGATTGAGCGCCTTGATGGAATAGTAGCCGGCCTTGATATGGTCGGGGCGAACGCTCGCTGCGAAGGCCGGGATCGCCAGCAGGCGCACGAGGTAGGCGAGTACCGCGGGGTAGGCGGAGAGCGGCCGCAGGTTGCACTTGAACAGGCTGTAGTAGGCCAGCTCGAAGCGCACCAGTGTGACGAAGGCGCGGATGTCGCTCTCGGTCAGCCGGTCGCCTGCGAGCCAGTCGGCACGTGCGAGCCGCTCCTCCATCCAGTCCAGCGTCCCGAAAACCTCCGCGACCGCTTCCTCGTAGGCCTTCTGGGTACCTGCGAAGCCGGCCCGATACACGCCGTTGTTGAATCCCGCGTACAGGCGCTCGTTGACGGCGTCGATCTCCGCTTCCAGCCCGGCCGGGCGCAGGTCGACGTCCTGCGTGGCGAGCGCGGCGAAGTCCTTGTCGAGGATGCGGACGATGTCCGACGACTCGTTATTGACGATCGTGCGCGTCTTCTTGTCCCACAGCACCGGCACCGTCGCGCGGCCGGTGTGCGTCGGGTCGGCCAGGGTATAGATCTCATGCATGTAGCTCGCGCCATTGACGCGGTCGAAGTCGGTGCCGTCGCGGCCGGTGAAAGCCCAGCCCTGGTCACCCAGGCGCGGGTCGACCGCGCACACGTCGATCACGTGTTCGAGGCCCTTCAGGCGCAGCGCGATCAGCGTCCTGCACGCCCACGGGCAGATGTAGGCGACGTAGAGCTGGTAGCGACCCGCTTCCGGCGAAAAGCCTTTCGCGCTGTCCGCGCCGATCCGGTCGCGAAACCCGGAGTGCTGGCGGATGAAGCGCCCGTCGGCGTCGCTCTTCTGCACCGGCTGCCAGTTTTCCGCCCATTGTCCGTTTACAAGCATGTTTTCCTCTCTCTGTTCGGGGTTCGACCCTCGTTGGTGGGGAGAAGGTATTGGACCCGTGGCGGAAGATATAGGACCCCCGCCGGGCATTACTGTTGCCATAAGCGGAACAGCGCGTGGTTCTTTGTGTGGGGCCCGATGCGTGGCGGCCGGACTTATTGTTGCTGGTTGTGGAACATATCATGTCAATTTGCGCTGTTTTCCGGCGTTTTCTCGCCCGGTACAGTTTGGGTTGTGGTCAGCACGCATTTCAAAAAAGGCGGACGGCCCCCACCCAATCAATGGAGAAATAAAATGAGCAACGGACTCGTGAATCGCCTTCTCGCTACCAACGCCGGCTGGGGGGCGCTGGCGCTGCGCCTCCCGGTGGGCATCATCTTTGCCGCGCATGGCGCGCAGAAGCTCTTTGGCTGGTTCGGCGGCTACGGCCTCGAAGGGACGGGGAAGTGGATGGCGTCGATCGGTCTCGAGCCGGGTTACCTGATGGCGCTGCTGGGCGGCGGCGCGGAATTTTTCGGTGGCCTCGCGCTGATCATCGGCCTGCTCGTGCGTCCGGCATCGGCGGTGCTGGCCTTTGCGATGTTGGTGGCGATCTTCAGCGTGCACGCGGCCAACGGTCTGTTCATGAAGAACAACGGCTACGAGTACGGGTTGGCGCTGCTGGCAGTCGCCATCTCGCTGCTGTTCAGCGGTGCGGGCAAGGCCTCGCTGGACGCCGTGCTGGCGCCCGCGGGCGGCAAGCGTTAATCGAAACCGGCACCATTCGAGCGGAAACGACCATGCAAGACGACTCCTCCATCCTCGTTCAGAAACCTGCCGGCACGGGCCGGCGCCTCATCCTCCTGTTCCACGGCGTGGGAGCCACGCCGGAAAATCTCCTGCCGCTCGCCGCAGCGATCGCGACGACCGAACCGGCCGCCTGGGTGGTGAGCGTGCGCTCGCCGGATCCGTCGGATTTCGGCATGGGCTGGCAGTGGTTCCCGGTGCGCGCCGTTACCGAGGAAAACCGCATCGACCGCATCGCCGCTGCAATGCCGGGCTTCGTCCAGGCAGTGCGGGGCTGGCAGAAGCGGTCGGGGCTTGATCCCGAGGCCACGACGCTGATCGGCTTTTCGCAAGGCGCCATCATGGCGCTCGAATCGACTCAGCTGCCCGACGCGATCGCCGCGCAGGTGATTTCCATCGCCGGACGGTTTGCGCAACCGCCCCGGATCTGCCCGGAGACCATCACGGTGCACTTCGTGCATGGCGACGACGACCCGGTGATCGACCCGCGCTACAGCATCGCAGCGGCAGACCGGCTCGCTTCGATGGGCGCGCGAGTCGATCTGAACATGATTCCCGAGGTGGGGCACATGATCGATCAAGGCGTCGTTGAGCGGGTGTGCGAACAGGTGCGCAAAGGGTGAACAGTGGGGGGGCGCGATTCCCGTCCCCCACGGTAGGCGGCGTGTCCCGTTACGATCCGGGCCGTGACACGGGATTCAGGCGCCAGCCCGCGCGCGGGTCCGTCCTGCGCCTTCGATAAGCGCCGGGCGGCGTGCCCGTCCACTGCTTGAATGCGCGGTTGAACGCGGCTGGGTCATCGAAGCCGAGATCGGCGCCGATGTTGGCGATCGGTTCATCCGAGCGTGAAATGCGTGCGATCGCCACGTCGCGCCGCAGGGCATCCTTGATCGCCTGGAAGTGCGTGCCTTCGGCGTCGAGGTGGCGGGCGAGGGTGCGGGGTGAGATGTGCAGGGCGCGGGCGACGTCCCGCACCGTTTGCGGCGTGCCGAGGTGCGCTTCGAGCAGGTCGCGCACGCGGTGGGTGACCAGGCGTTCGCTCACCGAAACGTGGATCCAGTCCATCGGGGCCCTGCGCAGGAAGGCCGCGAGCGAGGCCTTGTCCTGGCGGATGGGGGCATCCATGAAGGCGGGTTCGATGTGGAGTGCGGTGAGCGGGCGGTCGAAGCGCGCGGGGCCGGCGTACATGTTGATGTATTCGCCGGCGTGCGGTGGGGGCGGGTAGGCGAGGTCGACGTGGGCGAAGAGGAGCTTGCGGTCGATCATCCACGACGCGATGCCTTGCGCGAGCATCAGCATCAGTTCCAGGATCAGCACCCGCGCATCGCCCAGGTCGGTCCGCTCGACCAGCGTGATACGCGTGAGGCCGTCATCGTCGTGCATCTCGAAATGGATGTCGTCCAGCATCAGCCGAAAGAAGCCGCAATACCGGTGCAGCGCGACGCGCAGGTTGGCAGCGTCGAGCAGACACAGGCACAGGAACTTGAGCGTGCCGGCGCGCAGGGGGCGCGAGAAGAAGAGAGGCGTCTCGTCATCCAGTTCGACCGCGAGCGTGCGGTAGAACAGCGCGAACTGTTCAACGGTGACGCGCGCCGATTCCTGTTCGAGCAGCGCCGGTGCAATGCCGGCGCGGGCGATGCAGTCCCGGGCGAGCGCCCGGCGCTCACCGAGCCGCTCGACGAGCTGGCCGATCATGCGGATCGGAACGGTGACGGATGGCCGGTTCATGCTTCAGTGATTCCCATGAGTCGGTGAATCGTGGCAGGAAATGTCAATCGATGGGCGTTTTCTGCCATCTACAAGCATGACCATACGCAATAGTATGGGTCGCAAATCACGACATCTGAAACAGTTAAGCCGTTGCCGGTGGGGTGATTGATTCGGAAACTCGCCGAGTTCTGGCAATTAAAGCACAGATGCACCCATTGCCCGCCAAGTGGTGGTGACGAGGAGAGATCATGGATTTCCAGTTGAACGCGGAGCAGCGCGAGATCCGCGAGCTCGCGCGGCGTTTCTCGGACCGCGAGATCGTGCCGCGTGCCGCCGGGGCCGATCGCAGCAAGGCCTTCCCGCTCGAGGTGCATCAACGCGCGCAGGAGCTGGGCCTGCTCGGCATCAACCTCCCGGAATCGGTCGGGGGCGGCGGTCTGGGCTGCCTCGAACTAGTGCTGGTGACCGAAGCCTTGTGCCGCGGCTGCCTCGGCATCGGCACTGCCTTGTGCGTGAATGCGCTGGCGACCGAGCCGATCGTGATTGCGGGTACCGAGGCGCAGCGCAGGCGCTATCTCGCCGCGGCGGCGCAGGGGGCGTTGGCGAGCTTCGCGATGACGGAGCCGGGAGCGGGGTCGGACGTGGCCGGCATCCGCACGCGCGCCGAGCGCGTGTCCGGCGGCTACATGCTGACGGGCAGCAAGATCTGGATCTCGAACGCCAACGTCGCCGAGTTCTTCGTCGTCTTCGCCAAGACCGCGCCGGATGCCGGCCACCGGGGCATGACGGCCTTCATCGTGCCGCGCGCAAGCCGGGGGCTGTCGGTCGGCGAGCCGCTGGGCAAGCTCGGACAGTGCGCCGCGCCCACCTGCGAGGTCTTCCTCGACAAGGTGTTCGTGCCGGAAGACCACCGGCTGGGCCAGGACGGCAGCGGCTTCGAGCTCGCGATGACGGTGTTCGACCACTCGCGGCCGATGGTCGCGGCCTTCGGGGTCGGACTCATCGAGCGTTGCATCGACGAGGCGCTGGCTTACGCGACCGAGCGCCGAAGCATGGGCAGGCGCCTGGTCGAGCATCAGGCCGTCGCGCATAAGCTCGCCGAGATGCGCATGAAGCTCGAGGCGGCGCGCCTGCTCACCTACCAGGCGGCGTGGCTGCTGGATCAGGGCCGGCCGAACACGATCGAGGCGTCGGTCGCCAAGGCCTTTGCCGCCGATGCGGCGATGTGGGCCGCGACCGAGGCGGTGCAGATTTTCGGCGGCATGGGCTACTCGACCGAGTATCCGGTGGAAAAACTCTTCCGCGACGCCAAGGTGCTGCAGATCTACGAAGGCACGAGCGAAATCCAGCGCAACATCATCGCCCGGGAAATGCAGCGGGCTTGAACGACAGGAGCAATCGATGACTCAACCCCACCCTCACGAAGCGCTGATCCTCGGCGCCGTCCGCACCCCCTTCGGCCGCCGCGGCGGCGCGCTGCGCGAGACCCGTCCCGACGAACTGCTGGCGACGGCGATCGGCGGCGTGCTGCAGCGCACCGGCCTGCCCGCCGATCGCGTCGGCGACGTGCTCGCGGGCTGCGTGAGCCAGGCCGGCGAGCAGGGCGCCAATATCGGCCGCCAGGCGGCGCTGCTGGCGGGTCTGCCGGCCGAGGTGCCGGGCGTGTCGATGAACCGCATGTGCGGCTCCAGCCAGTTCGCGGTGCATGCGGCGTCGCAGGCAGTGGCGGCGGGCGATCTCGATTTCGCGATCGGCTGCGGCGTGGAGAGCATGAGCCGCGTGCCGATGTTCCTTGATTTGACGCTGGGCGAGGGGGATTTTCGCGGCTTCGACGGCCTGCATCCCGACATCCTGCGTCGTTACGCGATCCCGCATCAGGTGGAGAGCGCCGAGCGCATCGCCGAGCAGTGGAAACTGTCGCGCGCGGACATGGACGACTTCGCGATCGAGAGCCATCGCCGCGCCGAAGCCGCCCGGGCCGCCGGCGTGCATGCCGAGATCCTGCCGGTGACGGGCGTGGACAGGGAAGGGGGGGCGATCACGCTGGCCCACGACGAGGGCATCCGCGCATCGATCGACGTGGACCGGATGCGCGGCATGGCACCGGTGTTCCGGCAGCCGGGCGAAGGCGGCGTCACCGCCGCCAACGCGAGCCAGATGTCGGACGGTGCGTCGGCGGTGCTGGTGGGGCGCCGCGGGGCGGCCGAGGCGCACGGGATCAGGCCGCGGGCCCGCTTCCGTGCGCGTGTGGCGGTCGGTTCCGACCCGGTGATGCAGCTCACCGGCGTGATCCCCGCTGCACGGCGCGCGCTGGAGGTCGCCGGGCTGTCGATCCGCGACCTCGACTGGATCGAGGTGAACGAGGCCTTCGCCAGCGTCGCGCTATGCTTCGCACGTGAGTTCGCGCCGGACCTCGACAAGCTCAATCCGTGGGGCGGCGCGATCGCCCATGGCCACCCGCTGGGCGGCACCGGCGCCGGTCTGATGGCAAAGATGCTCGCCGGGCTGGAGCACCGCGGCGGCCAGTTCGGCCTGCAGGTGATGTGCATCGGCCACGGCATGGCGACGGCCACGGTGATCGAACGGATCTGAAGCGACGAAGCAAGCAGGCAGACGAACAGGGGCACAGCCGAGACCCCGGTACAACAAAGGAGACGAGAGGATGAGTGCCGTGAAAACCGCCGACCTGAACGCGAACGCGCGTCGGGCCGCGCGCAACCTGATCGGCGATGCGTTCGCGCGATCGGTGCGCCGCAACCCGGAACGCGAGGCGCTGCGCTTCGAGGCGCGCAGCTGGCGTTACGCCGAGCTCGACCGCGCGGCCAATCGCGTGGCCAACCGATTGCTGGGGTTGGGCCTCGTCGCCGGCGACCGTGTCGCGGCCTACGGGCGCAATTCCGATGCCTACGTGCTGCTGTGGCTGGGCTGCGCGAAGGCCGGCCTCATCCACGTGCCGATCAATTACGCGCTGCTCGACGCGGAACTGCGCTACATCGTCGACCAGTCGGGTGCGCGTGCGCTGTTCTGCGACGCCGACATGGCGGTGCACGTCGAGGCGCTCGGGCCGACGCTGGGTTGCGAATGGCGCGGGACGCTGGACGGCGGCAGCGGGCAGGACGTGCTCGAGTGGGCGCAGGGTGCGGGGGATGACGTGGCACCGCACATCGACACGACGGATGAGGACATTGCCCAGCTCCTGTACACGTCCGGCACGACCGCCGCGCCCAAGGGGGCAATGATGAGCCATCGCGCGTTGCTGGCCGAATACACGAGCACGCTGCTCGCGACGGACATCCGCGGCGAGGACGTCTCGCTGGCCGCGCTGCCGCTCTACCATTCGGCGCAGATGCACGTCTTCCTGATGCCACAGCTGCTGGTCGGAGCCACGACGCGGCTGGTGCAGGCTCCGCAGCCGGACCGCTGCTTCGAGCTGTTCGAGCGTGAGCGCGTGACGTCCTTCTTCGCGCCACCGACGGTGTGGATCGCCTTCCTGCGTCATCCGGGCTTCGATGCGGCGCGCCTCGCCTCGCTGCAGAAAGGTTATTACGGCGCGTCGATCATGCCGGTGCCGGTGCTGCAGGAGCTCGCGTCGCGCCTGCCGGCGCTGAAGCTCTACAACTGCTATGGCCAGAGCGAGATCGCCCCGCTTGCGACCGTGCTGCGTCCGGAAGAACACGCCGAGCGCCCGGCCTCGGCGGGGCGGCCGATTTTCAACGTCGAGACGCGCATCGTCGATGTGAACATGCAGGACGTCGCGCCCGGGGAGATGGGCGAGATCGTGCATCGTTCGCCGCAGCTCATGAGTGGCTACTGGGACAAACCGGAGGAGACGGCAGGCACTTTCGCCGACGGCTGGTTCCGCACCGGCGACGTCGGTTACCTGGACGAAGGCGGCTATCTCTACATCACCGACCGCATCAAGGACATCATCAAGAGCGGTGGGGTGGTGGTGGCGAGCCGCGAGGTGGAGGAGTGCCTGTACACACACCCGGCGGTGGCGGAGGTTGCAGTGATCGGCGTGCCTGACGAACGCTGGATCGAGGCCGTCGCGGCCGTCGTTGCCTTGAAGCAGGGCGCCACGGCGAGCGCGGACGAGCTGATCGCGCACGTGCGCGAGAATCTGGCCGCGTTCAAGGTGCCCAAGCGGGTGTACTTCGTTGAGGACATGCCGCGCAACGCGTCGGGGAAGTTGCTGAAACGCGAGCTGCGGGAACGATTCCGTACGGAAAGTGGCAACTAGGATTCCCAGGCTCCGCGGCCGGTCGTCGCCTGGCGCCAAAGGTCCTCCCTGACGTGAAAACGCCCGACGCATCCGCCGGGCGTTTTTCGCTCGAGCCGGTCATCCTCGCAGTCTGGAAGCCGGCGGGGGGTCGGTGGCCGTGTCGGCCGCGTCCGGTTCGGCAGTCAGCATCTGCGCGATGTCCGGATCGTTGCTGAACGCCTCCGAAAAGTAGTTCACGAAGCTCTTCACCTTCAGCGAGGGGCGGCGCGATGGCTGGAAGACGACGTTGAGCGGCAACGGCGGCGGGCGGTAGCGCGTGAGGATGGCCTTGACGCGGCCGGCGCGCAGGTCGTCGCCGAAGGTCCAGAGGGGGGAATTGCTGATGCCGAGTCCTTCACAGACGGCCTGGCGGATGGCCTCGGAGCTGTTGGACTGGAAGTTGCCGTCGACGCGGACGCTGTATGGGCGGCCCTCGGCGTCGAGATAGTTCCATTCGTCGAGCGTCGCGAGGCCGGTGTAGATCAGGCAGTTGTGCCGGGTGAGATCGTTAGGGTGCTGCGGTTCGCCGTGCAGCTCGATGTAGGACGGCGCGGCGAGGGTGGCGCGGTGGGCGGTGCTGATGCGGCGGGCGATCAGGCCGCTGTCCTTGAGCTCGCCGACACGAAAGGCGACATCGATACCGGCGGTGACGAGGTCGGTGAAGCCGTCGTCGAGCTGAAGATTGACCTTGAGCTTGGGGAAGCGAGCGTAGAAGGCCGGCAGGCGCGGCACGATGTGCAGGCGCCCGAAGGCGACCGGGGCCGCGACGCGCAGCAGGCCGGAGATCTCGTGTTCGGCGCGATGCACCTCGATATGCGCTTCCTCCAGCGTATCGAGGACTTGCCGGCAGCGTTCGTAGTAGAGCTGGCCGGCTTCGGTGAGCGCGTGGCTGCGCGAGGAACGCAGCAGGAGCGGGGTGCCCACCAGCTTCTCGAGCGCCTGCACCTGCTTGCTGACGGCGGATTGCGTGGTGCGTGCCTCGCGCGCGACGGCGGAGAAATTGCCCGTTTCGGCGACGCGGACGAAGGTTTCCATCAGGCGCATGCGGTCCATCGCGACTCCGGATCATTCCTGTGGGGAATAGATGCTATCACCGCGTCGGGCTACTCTATCGGGCCACGCATGAAGATAATCGCCGCAAAGCGATCAGGCGACTGATCGCGATTGCGATCCACGAAGGAAACTGATCCATGACCGACCCCCGCAAGCTCTTCCAGCCCGCCCGCATCGGCGACATCGAAGTCGCCAACCGCGTCGTGATGGCGCCCCTGACGCGCAGCCGCGCCGACGAGGCGGCCGGCGACGTTCCCGGCAGCGCGATGAACATCGAGTACTACCGCCAGCGCAGCAACGCCGGCCTGATCATCAGCGAAGGCACGCAGGTCTCGCCGGTGGGCAAGGGCTACATGGCGACGCCGGGTATCTATTCCGATGCGCAGGTCGAAGGCTGGAAGGCGATCACGCAGGCCGTGCATGCAGCGGGCTCGAAGATCGTCGCGCAGATCTGGCATGTCGGCCGCGTGACGCATCCGGATCTGACCGGCGGGGCCCAGCCGGTGGCGCCCTCGGCGGTCAGGCCGAAGGTTGTCGCCCACACCCGCAACGGCAAGGTCGAGGTGCCCGAGCCGCGCGCGCTGAGCGTCGACGAGATCGCGAGCGTCGTGCAGGAATTCCGGCGTGCCGCCGCGAACGCGATCCGTGCGGGATTCGACGGCGTCGAGATTCACGGCGCGAACGGCTATCTGGTCGACCAGTTCCTGCGCGACGGCGCCAACCAACGCACCGACCGGTACGGCGGCTCGGTCGAGAACCGCGCGCGCTTTGCGCTCGAAGTCATCGACGCGGTGGTCGCCGAAATCGGGGCAGGGCGCGTCGGCATCCGGCTGTCGCCGGTCACGCCCGCGAACGACCTGTCGGACAGCAACCCGCAGGCGGTCTTCGGCTACCTCGTCGAGGAACTGAACAAGCGCGGCATCGCGTTCATCCACTTCATCGAAGGTGCGACGGGCGGTGCGCGCGACGTGCCGGGCTTCGACTTCGCCTGGGCGCGCAAGGCCTTCCAGGGCACCTACATCGCGAACAACGGCTACGACCGCGCGATGGCGATCGACGCGGTCGAGTCGGGCAGAGCGGACGCCGTGGCTTTCGGTCGCCTGTACATCGCGAACCCCGACCTCGTGCATCGGCTGAAGCACGACACCGTGCTCAACGCGCCGAACCCGAAGACCTTCTACGCGCCCGGGCCGGAAGGCTATACCGACTATCCGACGCTGGAGACCGCCGCGGCCTGATCGCTCTCCCTGACCCTTATCGGCAGCGCCGTCCTCCTCCCGGAAGCTGCCGCCTGCGCCCCGACTGGCTTGTCCAGGCGGGGCGTTTTTCATGTGCGCGGGGTTGATGGTGCTGGCGACGGCCTTGGTTGTTGATTTCTTAAATTCAGCAATAGCAAAATGATTGACGATAGACGAATTGATGTCTAGCAGCCTGTCGGACTATCGCCCGGTAAAATGCCGTGTCACCCTTGGAGCCTGACTGCGTGAGCCGCTTCCGCCCGATCGACCGCCAAACGGACTACCTGCTGCCGCCGTCGGTGCAGGACTGGCTACCCGAATCGCACCTGGCGCGCTACGTGGTCGATGTGGTCGACGGGCTGGACCTGTCGGAACTGGAGCGAGCCTACGCCGGCCGTGGAAGCGACGCCTACCATCCGGCGCTGCTGCTGTCGCTGCTGATCTACGGCTACGCGACGGGGACGCACTCGAGCCGCAAGATCGAGCGGGCCACCTACGATTCGCTGGCCTTCCGCTTCATCGCCTGCGACCAGCACCCGGACCATGACACCTTGGCGAGCTTCCGGCGCCGCTTCGGCGAGCAGTTCGCCGATATCTTCGTGCAGGTACTGCAAGTGGCGCGTGAGAATCGGCTCTCGCGCTTTGGCACGGTGAGTCTGGACGGCTCCAAGATCCACGCCCACGCCAGTCGGCACAGCGCGCTCTCCTACGGACACGCCGAAAAGATCGAAGCCCAGCTCAAGGCCGAAGTGCAGGAAATGCTCAAGCTGGCCGAAGCGGCCGATCAAAGCAGCGTGCCCGAAGGCGTGGATCTGCCGGCGGAAATTGCGCGTCGCGAAGCGCGGCTGGCCGCCATCGCCGCCGCCAAGGCCAAGATCGAGGCGCGCGCCGCCGAACGCTTCGCGCACGAGCAGGCCGAGTACGAGGCCAAGATGGCCAAACGCCAAGCCAAGCAGGCGGCCACGGGCAAGAAGCCCGGTGGCAAGCCCCCCAAGCCGCCCCAGGCGGGTCCGGGCGCCGAGGACCAGATCAATCTCACCGACGAGGACTCGCGCATCATGAAAGTGGCCGGCGGCGGCTTCGAGCAGTGCTACAACGCCCAGGCGGTGGTCGATACCGAATCGATGCTGGTGATGGTCCCCCACGTCACCCAGGCGGGCAACGACAAGGAGCAGGTCGAACCGATGCTGACGCGCATCGGCGCCTTGCCCGAAGGGCTCAATCGGCCCGAACAACTGCTGGCCGACACCGGTTTCTTCAGCGAACGCAACGTCCAGTGCTGCCAGGACGCCGGGGTCGAACCGCTGATCGCCGTGGGGCGTGATGAGCACCATCCCGATTGGCGCAGCCGCTTCGACGAACCCGCGCCGCTCGAGCGCTCAGCCAGCCACGTCGAACAGATGAAGCACGCCCTCAAGACCCGCGCGGGCCGCGCGGCCTACGCGCTCAGGAAACAGACGGTAGAGCCGGTGTTCGGCATCATCAAGTCAGTGATGGGCTTCCGCCAGTTTCTGCTGCGGGGCTTGGACAACGTGTGCAACGAATGGACCCTGGTGTGCCTGGCGTGGAACTTCAAGCGCATGGCCGTATTGCGTCCGCAGTGAGAAAAAAGGACAGGGGCATTGTGATTTCGAACAAAAACCGCCGATTGGAGCCTGAAATGCCCATCGTCTCTCACAATGTGAAATCAATCCCTCGGCCGCGGTGCCCGCGAGCTTGAAGTCCGACAGGCTGCTAGGATTTGAATCGTCCACCCCACCAAACAGAGAAGACCAAATCCATGACCACCAAAAAATTCGCCTCCCAGGCCGACCTCGAAGAAAAGAAGATCAGCTGGGACAAGCTCTCCGACAACGCGTATGCCTACACCGCCGAGGGCGACCCCAACACCGGCGTGATCATCGGCGACGACGGCGTGATGATCATCGACGCGACCGCGACGCCGGTCGCCGCGCAGGGCGTGATCGCCAAGGTGCGCGAGATCACCGACAAGCCGATCAAGTACGTCGTGCTGACGCACTACCACGCCGTGCGCGTGCTCGGCGCCTCCGGCTACAAGAGCGAAGGACTCGAGCAGATCATCGCCAGCCGCGACACGTACGACTTGATCGTCGAGCGCGGCCAGCAGGACATGGATTCGGAGATCGGCCGCTTCCCGCGCCTCTTCCAGGCGGTCGAGAGCGTGCCGGGCCTCACCTGGCCGACGCTGACCTTCGAAGGCGAGATGACCCTGTGGCTGGGCACGCTCGAAGTGAAGATCAAGCAGCTCGGCCGCGGCCACACGAAGGGCGACACCGTCGTCTATCTGCCCTCGCAGAACATCTGCTTCTCGGGCGACCTGGTCGAAGCGGACGCCGCCTGCTATACCGGCGACGCCTATCTCGCCGACTGGCCGCAGACCCTCGCCAACCTCGCCGCGATGAAATTCGACAAGCTCGTCCCGGGGCGCGGCCCCGCGCTGATCGGGCGCGAGGCGGTCGATGCCGGCCTCGCCTACACCCGCGATTTCGTCTCGACGCTGTACCGCAGCGCGCAGGAAGCGGTCGCGCAGGGCTTCGACCTGAAAGCGACGATGGCGCACACGCGCAAGAACATGGACCCGAAGTTCGGCCAGGTCTTCATCTACGAGCACTGCCTGCCCTTCGATGTGACCCGCGCGCACGACGAGGCGAGCGGCATCCGCGATCCGCGCATCTGGACCGCCGAGCGCGACCAGCAGATGTGGCATTCGCTGCAGGAATGACGCTGCCGGAGCCGTCGGCTTCCTGACGGTTCCGATCCCTGATTTTCCTGGCTGAGCAATCAGCCGATCAGAGTCGCGCCCCCTGCGGGCGCACGACTCCGGGCCGACGCACGCCAAGAGGCGGGTCCGGAACCATGAAAACAAACGGAGGAGACACCGTGCTGAGCACGTTCCAATACCCGAAGTTCGAGTACGTCCGCCCGCCCGAGATCGCCGAAGGGCGCGAGGGCCATTACCCGGTGGTGATCGTCGGCGCCGGCCCGGTCGGCCTCACCGCCGCGATCGACCTCGCCCAGCAGGGCCAGCGCGTGCTGCTGCTCGACAACGACGACACCGTGTCGATCGGCTCGCGTGGCGTGTGCTACGCGAAACGCACGCTCGAGGTGCTGGATCGCCTCGGCTGTGCCGAAGAGATGGTGCAGAAGGGCGTGTCGTGGAACGTGGGCCGCACCTTCTTCCGCGAGGAAGAGGTGTTCAACTTCAACCTGTGCCCGGAGCCGGACCACCACCGGCCGGGCATGATCAACCTGCAGCAGTATTACCTCGAAGACGATCTGATCAAGCGCGCGCGCCAGCTGCCGAACCTCGAGATCCGCTTCCGGAACACCGTGATCGGCGTGACGCCGGCCGGGGATCGCGCGACGCTGCGGGTCGAGACCGCCGACGGCGCCTACACCGTGCATGCCGACTGGCTCATCGTCGCCGACGGCGCGCGCAGCCCGATCCGCACGATGCTGGGCCTCGACATCGACGGCAAGATCTTCATGGACCGCTTCCTGATCGCCGACGTCGTGATGAAGGCCGATTTCCCGACCGAGCGCTGGTTCTGGTTCGACCCACCGTTCCATCGCAACCAGTCGGTGCTGCTGCACCGCCAGGCCGACAACGTGTTCCGCATCGACTTCCAGCTCGGCTGGAACGTCGATCCCGAAGAAGAAAAGAAGCCCGGGAACGTCATCCCGCGCATCAAGGCGATGCTCGCAGATGACGGAAATGAGGACCGCGAATTCGAACTGGAATGGGTCAGCGTCTACACTTTCCAGTGCCGGCGCATGAACCGCTTCAACCACGGCCGCGTGCTCTTCGTCGGCGACTCGGCGCATCAGGTCTCGCCCTTCGGCGCACGGGGCGCGAACTCGGGCATCCAGGACACGGACAACCTCGTGTGGAAACTGAAGCTCGTGATGGACGGCAAGGCACCCGCGACGCTGTTGGACACCTACTCGGAAGAGCGCTGCTACGCCGCCGACGAGAACATCATGAACTCGACCCGCTCCACCGATTTCATCACGCCGAAAAGTACGGTCAGCAAGACCTTCCGCAATGCCGTGCTGGGCCTCGCCGAGAACCACGCCTTCGCCCGCGCCCTGGTGAACTCGGGGCGCCTGTCGGTGCCCAGCTTCCTCGCCGACTCGAGCCTGAACACGGCCGATTCGGAAGTCTTTGCCGGCAGCATGATCCCGGGTGCGCCGCTCGACGACGCCCCGATCCAGACGACCGACGGCACGCAGTGGCTGCTCGGTGCGGTCGGCAACCGTTTCCAGCTGTTGCACTACATCCCGGATGCGGGCGCCCTCGATGCCGCCACCGCTCGGGCGCTGCGCAGCCTGATCGACGCGCCGATCCCGGTCGAAGCGATCGTCGTCGCCGAGCGCGGCACCGCGCCCGCCGGGCTGACGACGCTGATCGACGCGAAGGGCCGCGTGCGCGAACGCTACGACCTGCGCGAAGGCACGAGCTACCTCGTGCGCCCGGACCAGCACGTCGCCGCCCGCTGGCGCGCGCTGGATGTCGCCCAGGTGCGTGCCGCCGTGGCGCGCGCGACCTGCAACGCCTGATGGAGACCGCTGCCATGGCCCTCAACACGCAACCGAACCTGCACGAACCCGGCAAGCGCCACTTCCGCGCCTTCTCTCCCGGCGACGACTTCTACGAAGCACTGATCGAGACTCACCGCGAACTCACCGACGAGCAGAGCGCGATGGTGAACGCCCGCCTGATCCTGCTGCTTGCGAACCACATCGGCGACCTCTCGGTGTTGCGCGAGGCGATGCACATCGCCCGCGAAGGCGTCTGACAACGATTACGGAGACGGACATGAGCACCCTGATCCAGAAGATCCACCACGTGGCCTATCGCTGCCACGACGCATTCGTCACCGCGCGCTGGTACGAGAAGCATCTCGGCATGAAGCTGGTCCTGTCGATCGCCGAGGACGCCGTGCCCTCGACCGGCGAACCCGACCCCTACATGCACATCTTCCTCGACGCTGGCATGGGCAACGTGCTCGCCTTCTTCGAGCTGCCGACGCGCCCGACGATGGGCCGCGACCCCAACACGCCGGCCTGGACGCAGCACCTTGCGCTGCAGGTCGAGTCGATGGACGTGTTGATGGCGACGAAGGCGCGGCTCGAATCCGAAGGCATCGACGTGATCGGGCCGACCGACCACGCACTCTTCCAGTCCATCTACTTCTTCGACCCGAACGGCCACCGCCTGGAACTCGCCGCGAACACCGCGTCGCCGCAGATGCTCGAAGCGCTCGACAAGGTGAAGTGGGACATGCTCGAAGAGTGGGCGCAGACCAAGAAGGCACCGAAACACGCGGCGTGGATGCACGACGGCAGCTACAAGGAGATGTTCAAGTGAAGCTCGCGACCCTCAAGCAGGGCGGCCGCGACGGCACGCTCGTCGTCGTCAGTCGCGACCTGACCCGCTGCCGCGCCGTCCCCGCGATCGCCCGCACGCTGCAGGCCGCGCTCGACGACTGGGGCGACTGCGAGCCGCAGCTGCGCCAGGTGTACGAGGCGCTCAACAGCGGTGCCGTCGATTCGCAGCCCTTCGACGAAGCCGCCTGCCACTCGCCGCTGCCGCGCGCCTACCAATGGGCGGACGGCTCGGCCTACCTCAACCACGTCGAACTCGTGCGCAAGGCACGCGATTCGGAAGTGCCGGCGAGCTTCTACACCGACCCGCTGATGTACCAGGGCGGCTCGGACAGCTTCATCGGCCCGCGCGACAAGGTCGTCGCCGACGAGCGCTGGGGCATCGACTTCGAGGCCGAAGTCACGGTCGTGACTGGCGACGTGACCATGGGTGCGACGCCAGAAGAGGCCGCGAAGGCGATCCGGCTGGTGATGCTGGTGAATGACGTATCCCTGCGCGGCCTGATCCCGAACGAACTCGCTAAGGGCTTCGGCTTCTTCCAGTCGAAGCCGGCCTCTGCCTTCAGCCCGGTGGCGGTCACGCCCGACGAACTCGGCGACGCGTGGCAAGACGCGAAGGTGCATCTGCCGCTGGTCGTGCATCTCAACGACAAACTGTTCGGCAAGCCCAACGCCGGTGTCGACATGGCGTTCAACTTCGGCCAGCTCGTCGCCCACGTCGCGAAGACGCGCGAGCTCGAAACCGGCTCGATCATCGGTTCGGGTACCGTATCGAACAAGGCCGGCGACCTGTGGGGCTCGTCGATCGAGCACGGCGGCGTCGGCTACTGCTGCCTCGCCGAAGTGCGCACCTGGGAAACGATCGAGCAGGGCAAGCCCGCGACGTCTTTCATGCGCGACGGCGACACGGTACGCATCGAAATGTTCGATGCGGCGGGCCGCAGCATCTTCGGCTGCATCGAAAATACCGTCACGAAGCCCGCCGCGCACTAACTCGGACAAGCACGGCAAGGCGCTGGCATGCGTGATGCCGGGGGGATAGAATGGAACGACAGGAAGCTGGTTCGTCAACGAGACACGATGGAGCCTGACATGACCGACAACGCCGTCGCACCGCTCTGGACGCCCTCCGCGGACCGCATCGCCGCCGCCAACGTCACCGCCTTCCGCCTTGCCGCCGAAAAGCGCTGGGGTGTGTCGCTGTCCGACTACGATGCGCTGTACGCCTGGTCAGTCGCCGCGCCTGACCAGTTCTGGGTGAGTGTTTGGGAAGATGGCGGCGTGATCGGCCAGCGCGGCGAGCGCGTGCTGGTCGACGGCGACAGGATGCCCGGGGCCAAGTGGTTCCCCGACGCGCGCCTGAACTTCGCGCAGAACCTGCTGCGCTCGCGCGACGCCAGGGATGCGATCGTCTTCTGGGGCGAGGACCGCGTGCAGAACCGCATGTCACACGGCGAGTTGTACCGCGCGGTCGCACACCTTGCCGCCGCGCTGCGTGAGCAGGGCGTGCAGAAGGGCGACCGCGTCGCGGCCTACATGCCCAACATGCCCGAGACGGCGATCGCGATGCTGGCCGCGGCGAGCATCGGCGCGATCTTCACCTCGGCGTCGCCGGACTTCGGCGCGCAGGGCGTGCTCGACCGCTTCGGCCAGACCGCGCCGAAGGTGCTCGTCGCCTGCGACGGCTACTTCTACGGCGGCAAGACCATCGACGTGCTCGGCAAGCTCGGCGACATCGTGCGCCAGTTGCCGTCGGTGAAGCGCGTCGTCGTCGTGCCCTACGTGCATGCCGAACACGACCTGAAGCACGTGCCACACGCGCTCATGTGGTCGGATTTCGTCATGCCCTTCCACCTCGTCGACGACATCGCCTTCGAGCCGCTGCCCTTCGACCACCCGCTCTACATCATGTACTCGTCGGGCACGACCGGCGTGCCGAAGTGCATCGTTCATTGCGCGGGCGGCGCGCTGCTGCAGCACCTGAAGGAACATCGCCTGCACGCGGATGTGAAGCCGGGCGACCGCCTGTTCTACTTCACGACCTGCGGCTGGATGATGTGGAACTGGCTCGTGTCCGGCCTCGCCGCGGGCGCGACGCTGCTGCTCTACGACGGCTCGCCCTTCGCGTCCGACAACGGGGTCCTCTTCGACTACGCCGATGCCGAGCACATGACGCACTTCGGCACCTCGGCAAAGTTCATCGACGCCGCCGCGAAGTTCGGCCTGAAACCGCGCGAAACGCACAACCTCGCCAGCGTGCGCGCGATGATGAGCACCGGCAGCCCGCTCGTGCCGGAAGGCTTCGACTACGTCTATCGCGACATCAAGGCCGACCTGCAGCTGTCGTCGATTTCGGGCGGCACCGACATCATCTCGTGCTTCGTCCTCGGCTCGCCGGTGCTGCCGGTGTGGCGCGGCGAAATCCAGTGCCGCGGGCTGGGCATGGCAGTCGACGTATGGGACGACGAAGGCCGGCCACTGCGGGGTGACAAGGGCGAACTCGTCTGCACCAAGCCTTTCCCGGTGATGCCGATCGGCTTCTGGGGCGACGACGATGGCTCGAAGTACCACGCGGCCTATTTCGACCGCTTTCCGAACATCTGGTGTCACGGCGACTTTTGTGAGATCACCGGGCACGGCGGGTTGGTGATCCACGGCCGCTCCGACGCGACGCTGAACCCCGGCGGGGTGCGCATCGGCACCGCGGAAATCTACCGCCAGGTCGAGAAGCTGGCGGAAGTCGTCGAATCGCTCGTGATCGGGCAGGACTGGCCGCCGCAGAACCCGAACGACGTGCGCGTCGTGCTGTTCGTGAAGCTGCGCGAAGGGTTGGCGCTCGACGATGCGCTCGTCGCCCGCATCAAGCAGACCATCCGCGACAACACCACGCCGCGCCACGTTCCGGCGAAAGTGCTGCAGGTCGCCGACATTCCGCGCACCAAGAGCGGGAAGATCGTCGAACTCGCCGTACGCAACGTCGTGCATGGACGACCGGTGAAGAACCAGGAAGCGCTGGCGAACCCCGAAGCGCTGGCGTTCTTCCGCGACCGGCAGGAACTGGCCGGATAGTGATGTGACCGCAGGCGCGAGTGCGACGCGCATCCCGACGGCGAGTGATCCGGTCGGGGTGGCGCGGCCGCCGTGCGAGTCGTCTTGCCCGTGCGCCGGCCGGTGTTCCTACGGCTGTGTTGCCATTCGCTCCAGCGCCCGCGCCGCGCCGGTCAGCCCGGCGTAGGGCGCATGGATGACCCAGGTGGGAATCTGTGCGAGATACGCGCTGAACCGCCCTTTCGCCTCGAAGCGCGCCCGGAAGCGCGAGTGCACGAAATACTCGCCCAGCTTCGGCACGATGCCGCCGCCGATGTAGATCCCGCCGCGCGCCCCGAGCGTCAGCGCGACATCCGCTGCGACGGTGCCGAGGAAGGCGCAGAAATCGTCTACGGCTGCCACGCACAACGGGTCTGTGCGATCGAGCGCGTGCCGGGTGATATCGAC
This sequence comes from Azoarcus sp. DN11, assembly GCF_003628555.1. NCBI lineage: Bacteria > Pseudomonadati > Pseudomonadota > Betaproteobacteria > Rhodocyclales > Zoogloeaceae > Azoarcus > Azoarcus sp. DN11. Next base: position 1,922,586 of record NZ_CP021731.1, read on the forward strand.
TGCGGTACGCGCCGGCGCGGCGACACCGGCAAGGGTGGCCTCGGCCTCGTATAGCGCAACGAGCCCCGCTCCGGAGAGGATGCGTTCGGCCGACACATGCGGATGGCGCTGCGCGAGCCAGGAGATCAAGGCCGCTTCGTGCGCATCCGAGGCGGCGAGCGTCACGTGGCCGCCTTCACTTTCGAGCGGCATGTAGTCGCTGCCGCACGGCACGAGGCCCGACACGCCCAGCCCCGTACCGGCGCCGAGCAGGCCGATGGCGTGCCCCGGGGCGGCGCGGCCGCCGCCCACCCGGGCAAGCTCGGATTCACGCAGCGCCGGCAGCGCGAGCGCGAGCGCCGTGAAGTCGTTGATCACCTGCAACTGCGCCAGGCCCAGCCGTTCGCGCAGTTCCGTCATCGAGAACGCCCAGTCGCGGTTCGTCATCCGGACGAAATCGCCGTCCACTGCGGTGGCGATGCCGAAAGCGCACCAGCGCGGCCGGGGGAGGCGGGCTTCGGCGAGGTAGTGCTCGATGGATTCGGCGGGGCCGGCGAAGTCGGCACAGGGCAGGGTTCGCACCGCCTCCAGTTCGCCGCCGGGGCCGGCAATCAGCGCGAACCGGGCGTTTGTGCCACCAATGTCGCCGACGAGGCGGGGAAAGGTTTCGGAAGGACCGAAAATCATCGCAGAATCCTCGAATCAGTGGTTCTGCTGGTGCCGACAATCTGACTCGAACAGATGACCTACCGCTTACAAGGCGGTTGCTCTACCAACTGAGCTATGCCGGCGCGGGCGGCATTATAGCTTAACGCCGGCGTCCTGAAAGCGCTGATAGATTGCCTCGACTTCGGCGCGGCAATCCAGCAGGGCCTGTACGGTCGGGGCGTAGAGCTGGGTGCCGGACATTCGCGTGATTTCCTGGAACGCGTTGTCGAGCGTCCAGGCGGGTTTGTAGCTGCGCGCGCAGGCGAGGGCGTCGAAAACGTCGGCAGTGGCGACGATGCGTGCTTCAAGGGGGATGGCGTCGCCGTGCAGGCCGTGCGGATAGCCGCTGCCGTCCATGCGTTCGTGGTGGGCGATGACGATGTTGCGCAGCATGTCGATGTTCGACAGGGACGCGAGGCCGAAGTCGTTGATGATCCGTTCGGCCATCTGCTGGCCGACGATGACGTGCTGGCGCATCTCCTCGCGCTCGATGTCGTCGAGCTTGCCCGGTTTCAGCAGGATACGGTCGGGTACGCCGATCTTGCCGATGTCGTGGAGGGCGGAAAACAGGAAGACGTTTTCGGCGTAGTCGTCGGTCTTGCCGTGCGAGGGGCCGATCTCGCGCGCGATCAGGCGCGCATAGCGGGCCATGCGGTCGAGGTGGGCGCCGGTCTCGAGGTCGCGCACGTGCGCGAACTGGCTCGCGAGCCGCAGGCCGCCGACGAGCATCTTCACGGTGGCGAGTTCCTGCGTGACGATCATGCCGATGAGATGGCCGTAGAGCAGGAGATCGGCCACCACCGTGTCGGTGAAGACGTCACGTTCGTGCGCATCGAAGAACAGGAAACCGAGCAGCAGGTTGTCCTGCCGGATCGGCAGCGTGAGGCTGGAGAGGAAGCCCTGATGGTGCAGCCAGCGCGAGTGGGTCGAATCCGATGCCGGCAGCTTGCTGAGATCGTTCAGCACGCGTGCCTGCCCGCTTTCGGCGATTGCGAGGAGCGACGGGACGCTGTCGATCGCGCACTCATAACCGTTGAGGGGGGCGATGCCGGGTTCGTTGCTGGCGACGAAAGTCTTGAGGCGTCGCATCTCCGGATCGTGGAGCGCGACGGCGATGCGGGCGATCGACGGGTAGCGCTCGTGGATGCGCCGGTGCAGTTCGCGCACCTTGTCGCTGACCGATGCCACGTGCAGGTTGCCGGCCTGTTTCGCGGCCGATGCGGCGAATTCCTGCCAACTGTCCGTGACCGTCATGGTATGCGCGCGCGTAGGAACGGGGGCCAATTATCGGTTACGGTCCGCGGCGCCGCCAGTACTTTCGGCACGGCCCCGGCTCGTGGGGCGCGACGATAACGGCGCCTCAGTAACGGGCGCCCGTGGTGCGCAGCCGCTCGATGTCGGGAATGTGGATCGTGCGCCCTTCGACGACGATCAAACCCGCTTCGGCGAGTTCGTGCAGGATGCGCGAGAAGTGCTCCTGGGTGAGGTTGAGGCGCGATGCGATGGTGCCCTTGCTGGTGGGCAGGCGGATCGACACACGCCCGCACAGCCCCGGTTCGCCGCTGCTTTCCTCCTCGCGAAGCAGGTAGCCGACGATGCGCTCGCGCCCCGACAGCAGCGAATAGGTCTCGACGTCGGCGATGAGGTGGTGCAGGCGGTGCGACAGGCCGGCGATGATGCGGCGACAGAAGGACGGATCGCGATCCATCTCCTCGAACATGACGCTCTTGGCAATGTGTAGCAGACGGCAGTCGGTGAGCGCCTGCGCCATCACGACGTAGGGCTTCTCCATGAACATTACTGCCTCACCGAAGCTCTGGCCCGGCCGGATTATCTCGATCACCTTCTCCTGGCCTTCGGCCGACGTGAAGGCGAGCTTGATCTGGCCGCTGAGTACGAGATGGAAGCCGTGGCAAGGATCGCCGCGGTGGAACAGCACGGTCCCCCGCTCGATATTCTGTTCGCGCACGCTGCGCGCAAAGCGGGGAAGCTCATCCGGGTCGAGACCCTCGAGAAGGGGAACGTGGGCGAGCAGGCGGCACAGATGCTCGGTATCCGGCTGCCCCGTGGATGACGCGGCGGACGGGGGATGCGCGCATTCACCGAGTGGCATGTCGTCACCGCGTCAGTTGGGCATAGAACATCGGCAGGCGCGCGGGCAGTTCTTCCGGTTTGCGGATCACGGCATAGCCGGCTGGCCCGAAGAGGTGCGGAAGGTAACTCGCACCTTCCCGGTCTATCGTCACGCAGAAGGGTATGAGGCCGAGCTTGCGCGCCTCGGAGACGGCGACGCGCGTGTCCTCGATGCCGTAACGTCCTTCGTAGAGATCCAGATCGTTGGGCTTGCCGTCCGACAGGATCAGCAGGATGTGCCGGGCGGCCGGCTCGGCAGCGAGGATCTGGCTCGCGTGCCGGATCGCGGCACCGAGGCGCGTGTAGTAGCCGGGCTTGATCGCGCTGATGCGGCCGCGGATGCGGTCGTCGAAGCGGTCGCCGAAGTCCTTCATCCGGTGGAAGCGCACCTGGCTGCGCTTCACCGACGAGAATCCGGCCAGCGCGAAACGGTCGCCCGTCGCACCGAGCGCCTCGCCGAAGAGCAGCAGCGCGTCGCGGATCACGTCGATGACGCGCGCTTCGCTCGATACCCAGGTGTCGGTCGACAGAGACAGGTCGGCGAGCACCATGCAGGCGAGGTCGCGTTCCCGTTTTTCGAGCGACAGCCAGAGCTGGTCGGAGGGATGGCGGCCGACGGTGCGGTCGGTCTGGGCGCGCACGACCGCGTCGACATCGAGTTCGGAGCCGTCCACCTGCGCCTTGATCCAGCGCCGCCCCGGTTGCAGCGCCGCGAATTGCTGGTGCAGGCGCTTTGCGGTCCGGCGCAAGTGTTCGGGGAGCGGGCAGGGCTGGGCGTCGCGCGCGGCGAGTTCGACCAGGCAGACGTGGTCCTCGAGCAGCACGCCCTTGCGATAATCCCATTCCGGCAGCGGGATGCCCGGGCCGAGCACGACGTCGTCCTCGGCGGCGGAGGGCAGGTCGAGGTCGAAGCGCACCTTGGAGGCGACGCGCTCCTGGTCCTGCGACAGCGACAGGTGGTCCAGATCGCGCGCCGCATCCGCAGCGTTCGGGTCGGGATCGTCGTCGGTCGGGCGGTTGATGCGCAGGAACTCCGCGATCGCGAGCAGGCTTTCGGCGCGGAACATCAGCATGACGCCGTTTTTGTCCTTCGGCATCTCGACCTGCTCGGCGCGGTGGGCGCGACGCTCGGATTCCTCGAAGGCCTGCGGACTGCTGCCGCCGGTCTGCTCGGGGTCGGCGCCGCTGCGCCGGGGTGCGCCGCCCGTTGCGGCCAGCGATCCCGTCAGCCACAACAGCACGGGGTGTGCCGCAGGTGCGCCCGGCGGCACGGCAGGGAGCGCGAAGACGGTGCCCGGCGCTTCGAGGGCACGCCGAATGGCGCGTTCGCGCTCGGCTTCCTGCGCAGGCAGCTTCTCCGGTCTGGGGCGCTTGGGCAGGTAAGCCTCGACCAGTCGCCGGTAGCGCGGCACAAGCCCTGGCCAGGCATGCAGCGCGGCGCAGGTCGCGAACTGGTTGCGGCGGAAATCGCGGTCGGCCTCGTTGTCGCCTTCTGCCTCGAGGCCTTCATGCGCGGCAGCGAGCGCCGCCAGCCACAGGTAGAGATCCCGGTTCAGCGATTTTTCTGCAAAGGCGTCGATCTCGGGCGGCAACCGCAGCGTGGACGGGTCCATGCGCGCCCGTGCGGCCCGGTCGCCGGCGCCGGCGATGCGCGCGAGGAGGCCGCGCCGCGCGCCATGTTCGTCGTCGGTCGCGGCCGCGACGCGCAGCCCCGGGTCGCCGCCGAGCGCACGAAAGAACACGCCCGCGGTGCGCTCGACGTCCTTCAGCCGCACGACCGCTTCGGGGTGGTTGTCGACCGCGGCACGCGTGATCAGACGGTGCCAGATTTTGCCTACGACCTCTTCCATGTCCTTGTCCTGGCTAGCGTTCCTTGGCCGAGCGGAATCCGGCCTCGTTCTGGCGCGCGGCCTCGTGGTCGACCCACTGCAGCAGCGGACCCTGCGGGTTGGCGCGCTGGCTCTGCTCGCAAGCCTCGACGCACTGCGCGCACTGCGTGCAGGTGAACATCAGGCGCTTGATGTTGCGCGGCGTAAGCCGCATCGGACACACGGCGTCGCAGGCCGACTGGCGATCGGGCAGGCAGTTCGCACAATCGGCCGCGCGCTTGCGCTGGAAGCCGACGACCATCGCGTCGCGGTTACCCATCCACGCGAGGCTCTGGAACAGGCCGACCGCGCACGCGTAGCGGCAGAAGAGGTGCCGTGCGAACAGGAATTCGATCGACAGCACCGCGGTGCCGGCCGTGAGGAAGACCGTCTGGTTGCGCGTGAGCGCCCCGCTGAAGATATTGCCGTAGATCTCCGCCGGCGGCAGCAGGTAGGTCAGGAACACGACCGACCACAGGAAGGCGAAGAACACCGCCGCGGGCACGACCACCAGCCACCAGCGCGCGTCGGCCCGCCACGGCGTGCCGTCCGCCTTCCACGGCGGCAGCGGCTCCTTGACCCATACGCTGGGTTTACCCGAGGCCTTCTGCATCAGCTTGTTGATCGTCTCGACGACCGAGAAATGCGGGCACAGCCAGCCGCAGTACAGGCGCCCCCACTTCCACGAAACCCACAGGAAGGCCGCCGCACCGACGAGGATCGGCACGAACAGCCGGAACATCACGTTGGCTCCCGCCTCGAGCGCGCTGATGCGCCCCGCGAGGAAGTCGTCCATCCCCAGCCGCCATTCCATGCCGAGCAGCCACGCGTGGCCCGCATCGAGGTCATAGCGGAAGATGTTGAACACCGGCGCGAGGATGAACAGCGTGAAGAAGGTGATCTGGAACGCGATGCGCCTCTTCTGCGTGCGGTTGTGCCCCATCGACTTCGCCGTGGCGATCGGGATCACGCGGCGGGTGGTTTTCTCCGCGGCGCCGGTCGTCGCCGAAAGCCGGGATGTGAGCGGGGCATTCATGGTCTTACTCGAACAGATCCGGGCCGATGAAGGGGTACTGCCAGCTCTGGCCGAGCATTGCGTGATTCAGTCCGATAACCCCGAAAATCACCAGCGTGGCGTGGAAGGAAACGAAATAGAGGATGCCCAGTACCCACGACCACGGGTCGCCGAAGCCGCCCAGCAGGAAGATCGCGATGCTGACGCCGAGCAGCATGGCGCCGCCGTAGAGGCTTGCGACGACCGTCTGCTGCAGGTGATTGCGCACCACCAGCGGAGCGGAGTCGCGATGCTTCCGCCACAGGATCACTAGGACGATGAAGGCCAGGCCCGGCGCGAGCAGCAGGTTCGCCAGGAACAGCGACTCGGCGAGGATCGCCAGGCCCGGGCCGGGCATCTGTTCCTTGAGGAGATCGGCTTCCTGGTCGGGCATGGCCGCAGGCCGATTCGATCCGGACGCGTCAGCGCCCGAAAGTCGCCGAAACCACTTCCATCAGCGCGTCGGACACTTCCGGGTCGTCCGTCAGACTTTCGACGATCGCCGCACGACATGCGGTCACCGGGTCCATGCCGTCGCGTACCAGCAGCGCCGCATACACCAGCAGGCGCGTACTTGCAGCCTCCTCCAGGTCTTGGTCCTTCAGGGTGCGCAGCGCATGCGCGATCGACACCAGGCGCTTCGCCAGGTCCGCCGCGCATCCCGATTCGCCGACGAGGATGGCCTCCTCGCGCTCGGCCGCGGGGAAGTCGAAGCGCAGGCTTACGAAGCGCTGGCGCGTCGACGGCTTCATGCCTTTCAGCAGGTTCTGGTAGCCGGGGTTGTACGACACCACCAGCATGAACGAGGGCGGTGCGGTGAGCAGTTCGCCGGTGCGGTCGATCGGCAGGATGCGGCGGTCGTCGGCGAGCGGGTGCAGCACGACGGTCGTGTCCTTGCGCGCCTCGACCACCTCGTCGAGATAGCAGATGCCACCCTCGCGTACGGCGCGCGTCAGCGGGCCGTCGCACCACACCGTCTGGCCGTCGCCGATCAGGTGGCGACCGACGAGGTCCGCCGCGGTCAGGTCGTCGTGGCAGGCCACCGTGTACAGCGGCAGGCCGAGGCGCGCGGCCATGTGCGCGACGAAGCGCGTCTTGCCGCAGCCGGTCGGGCCCTTGATCAGCAGCGGCAGGCGGTTCTTCCATGCATGCTCGAAGACGTCGATCTCGTCGCCGGCGGGCTGATAGAAGGGAATATCGAGGTTGGGCGTGTCGAGCATCATGCGCCGAGTCCTTTCCAGTAGGCAATGCCGATCAGGGAGCACACCAAAGTCATCCAGCCGAGCGCGAGCACCGGCCACATCAGCGGGGCGCGCCGCAGCGCCATGTAGTCCAGGATGATCAGGGAACCCTTGCCAAATGCGATGCTGAACAGCAGGGCGACGATGGCAGGACCTGATCCGCCGGCCTCGCCGACGCTCCAGGTGACGATGGTTGCGGCGATCAGGGCGCCCCATATCATGGTCGCACGCCGCGGCGTGCCGTGGTCGGAATGGGGCACTGCAAGCGCCTGGGCGGAAGTTCTTTGGTTGTTCATCGTCTCGTACCTCTCAGCGCATCACATAGACCAGCGGGAACAGGATCAGCCACACCAGATCCACCATGTGCCAGTAGGCGGCGCCGGTTTCGATCCCGTTCATGTTGCCCGGGACGTAGCGCCCCTTGCGTGCCCCGTTCCACAGCGCCCCGAGGATCACGAGGCCCAGGATCACGTGCATGAAGTGGAAGAAGGTCAGAATCAGGTAGAACATGTGGAAGGTGCTCGACGACAGGCTCACGCCGGCCGCGAACTTCGCCGTGTATTCGAACAGTTTCACGACGATGAAGCCCATGCCGCATGCGAATCCGCCGGCAATCCAGGATGCCGCACGACGGCTCTGGCCGGCTTCGGCCGCCTGCACGGCGCGCACGACGAAGTAGCTCGACGTCAGCAGCAGGATTGTGTTGATTGCGCCCGAGTTGCGATCCAGCGCGAGCTGCTGCGCGTTGAACAGCTCGACGTTGTTCGCTCGCGCGAACGCATAGGCGATGAAGAAAGCGCCGAAGGCCAGCAGCTCGGCGAGAATGAAGAACCAGATCGCGAGGTCGCCGGGCAGACGCCGGGAAGGGGCGTCCGATTCAACGGCCCGAAGGGAAGGCGGGCTCACGAGTGTTTGGGCAAATGTATTCATGACGCGAGTGTTCCGGAACGTGTATTCATGGGGCCCAGTCTACGAAGCGGAAGCGGGCCCGACCTTGATTCTGGTTAACTCATGGACTGCGGGAAGTAAAGATCTGGGGAAAATTCCCCATGTTTCCGACAAATAAAAAGGGGCGGCCGAAGCCGCCCCGAACTGCTTCACGCGCCCCGCGGAGGGCCGGAAGCCGCACGCCGATCAGGCGTGAATCAGGGGTTTGCTCTCACCCTTGACGAAGAAGCTCGCCAGGTAGGTCACGAGGCCAGTGGCGAATACCACACCCGCCCACAGGCGCATCCAGTAGAACAGCGAGACCTGGTCCTGCACCGCCATGAAAGGCATCGGCGTCGAGGACACGCGCTGCAGCCACACTTGCAGGATGCCGGCAGCAGTGAGGAAGAGGGTGATGAAGACCATCGCGATCGTCATCAGCCAGAAGCCCCACATTTCGCAAACTTGCGCACGCTGGTCGTTGGCGGCACGGCCACGCAGCAGCGGCATCGCGTAGCTGATCATCGTCAGCACCACCAGCACGTAAGCACCGTAGAAGGCCATGTGACCATGCGCCGCGGTGATTTGCGAACCGTGAGTGTAGTAGTTCACCGGAGCCAGGGTGTGCAGGAAGCCCCACACGCCGGCGCCGAGGAAGGCCATCACGCCGGTGCCCAGTGCCCACAGTACGGCAGCCTTGTTCGGATGCTCGCGGCGGCGGCGGTTCACCATGTTGAACGCGAAGACGGTCATCGCGAAGAACGGGATCGGCTCCAGAGCGGAGAACACCGAACCCAGCCACTGCCAGTAGCCCGGCGTGCCAATCCAGAAGTAGTGGTGGCCGGTGCCGATCAGGCCGGTGACGAGCGCCAGCGTGATGATGACGTACAGCCACTTCTCGATCACTTCACGGTCGACGCCGGTCACCTTGATCAGCACGAAGGCGAGGATGGCGGCCATGATCAGTTCCCACACGCCTTCCACCCACAGGTGCACAACCCACCACCAGTAGAACTTGTCCTTCACCAGGTTACCCGGGTTGTAGAACGAGAACAGGAAGAAGATCGCCAGACCCCACAGGCCCATCAGCAGCACGACGCTGATGACGGACTTGCGCCCCTTCAGCAGCGTCATCGTGATGTTGAACAGGAGCGCCAGCGCCACGATCACGATGCCGATCTTGGTCAGCAGCGGCTGCTCGAGGAACTCCCGTCCCATCGTTGCAAGGATGTTGTTGCCCGTCATCTCGGCGAGCGTCGCGTACGGCACCAGCAGGTAGCCGAGAATCGTCGCCGCGCCTGTGAGCAGGAACACCCAGAACATCACCAGGGCGAGTTTCGGGCTATACAACTCGGTTTCCGCCTCCTCTGGCACGAGGAAGTAGGCGGAGCCCATGAAGCCGAACAGCAGCCACACGATGAGCAGGTTGGTGTGAACCATCCGTGCGATGTTGAACGGGATTGCCGGGAAGAGGAAATCGCCGACGACGTACTGCAGGCCCATGACGAGACCGAAGATGATCTGTCCCACGAAGAGACCGATGGCCGCTATGAAGTACGGCATCGCGACCGATTGCGATGAATATTTCATGGTTATGAATTCCCTTGAAGTTGTCGATCCGATGCGCTTAGCCTTCGATGTTGGGAGGCCATTTCTGGGTGTCGATTTCCGAGGTGTACTTCAGGAAGGCGACGAGGTCGTCCAGTTCCTGCTCGGTGAAATTGAACTGCGGCATCTGGCGCCGTCCAGGGGTGCCGGTGGGTTGCGACTTGATCCAGGCCTTGATGAACTCCGGGCCGCGCCGTTTGTACACGTTGCCCAGTTCCGGCGCGAAATACGCGCCTTCGCCAAGGATCGTGTGGCAACCGATGCAGTTGCGCGTTTCCCAGAGGTGTTTGCCCCGCATCACGGATTCCGTCAGGTTCGCACGGTTGTCCGATTTCGGCAGTCCGCTCATGGTGTCGAATGACAATGCCACCAGAAGCAGGAAGAAGAACACCGCCCCGCCGTAAAAAATGTTGCGAGCCATCGCCTTTGTAAAGGTACCGCTCATGGTTTGTCCCTCATTGTTTTGTCATGCATCCGAGTGAGTCAGAAATAACCCGAAGGTTGCAGCCATTCTGTGCAGCGGAGGCGCGGTGCTCCATGATTTGAATCAATTTCGGGAATCCGGGCGAAGATCGTCTCGACAATGGAAAACGGGGCCGGGGCTGTGGAAAGGACTTTCCCCTTCCTCAGCCCCGGCCCCGTCTGCCGGTGCGGGCGCGGCTACGCTCAGTAGGTGTAGCTCACCATCATGCCGCCACCCCAGTCCGGGCTGTTGTCAGAGAAGCCCTTCACGCCATAGACCTGCAACTTCCATTGCGCGCTGAGTTTCTGGCTCACGAACAGCGATGCTTCACTGATGGGGTCGCTGCCGGTGCTCAGTTTGCCGCGCCAGTCATACGCGGCACCGACGGTGGTGTCGGGGGCGACCTTGGTGGAAATGCCGACGGACGCATAGAACGGGTTGCGCAGATCCTTGTTACCCATGTCCTTCCATCCCAGGGTGCCGAACGTGGTCAGGGCACCAAAGGTCTTGGCCACATCGAACTGCAGCGCATAGTCGGTCTTGGCGCTGCCGAGGCAGTCGTTCTCCGCGGTCGGTGCCTTGACCTTCGCCACGGCGTCGAGCAGCAGTCCGCCGCTGTTACCGTCGAGCAGGTTGTAGCCCGCGCTCGCAGTGATGTCGCCCATGCCGGTCTTGGTGCCGGAACAGTTGGTTCCCTGGATCGGGGTGCCTTCCTGGGTGACGACCGCATTCTTCACGCTCAGATAGGGCACGGTCAGCTTCAGCGTGACCGGACCGGTTTCGTATTTCGCCGCGATCGGCATGTACCACGTCTCGCTGGTGGTGTTCGTGCCGAAATCGCCGCGTGAGTAATCGAGACCGGTGGTCAAGGTCAGATTGCCTGCGGCGGCGGGGAGCGCTAGTGCAGCCAGAACGCTTGCAACGATGGTGCGATTATGCTTCATGTGTTCCTCCCTGTCAGACTGCTCGTGTTGATTGCCCAGTTAGTTGTGGCCTTTGCGGTCGATCATCTCAGGTCTGTCGACCCGCTCCGGCCGGTCTACTCGTTCCGGCCTTTCAATTCGTTCCGGCCTATCAATTCGTTCCGGTCGTTCGACCCGCTCCGGTCGTTCGACCCGCTCCGGCCGTTCGACCCGCTCCGGTCGTTCGACCCGCTCCGGCCGTTCGACCCGTTCGGGGCGCTCGACCCGTTCCGGGCGCTCCGAGATCCCGCTGCGCTCACGGGATCCGCTGCGATCCTCCGAAGTTCCCGTTTCCACGCGCTCGATATTCCCGTGACGGCCCTCGTTGTCCATTTCGGTGCGTCCGCCATCGTCGGTACGCACCTCGCTCGATCGGCCGCGATCCTTCGTGCTTTCGTCACCGTCATGACCGGAGCCCAATTTCGTGCCGACCGCACCACGGTGTCCACTCCGCTCCGGGACGCCCTCGCGCACGAACTCGATCCGCGTTGCCTTCACTTCCCGCGCATCGCTGAATATGCCATGAACCCGCACACGCCGGTCGGTGGTGAGCGTCGCCGCGTCCCCCCCGGCGAAGGTCGTGGCTTTGCCGAGTTCCACCGCGAACGCGCCTATCATAACGCGGTTATTCAGATGATCAAGCACCAGGCCCTCGACGATTGCATTGCGTACGTGACCGGCGAACGGGATGAGGGGGTCCTTCTGCGTCTGCCTTACCTGCAGCGCATCCCCCGTCCAGGTTCCGCGCACCAGCAACTCGCGGCTTTCGACTGGCGTTTCGCCCGCGAGTGGCAGGCCTTGCAGCGAATGGGCGCGTTCGATCGTGCCGATCGCGCTCGCTTCGTGCAGTTGCGGCGCCCGTTCGATGCGCGTCGCCACGACCGTGCCGTCCGCTGCACGCATGCCACTGACCCGCACCGCTTCACCGAGGCGCAGACCCGGATCGATCTTGGCATCCGGTGCGACGCGCACCGCCTGACCCATGACCCGCAACGGCGAAGCCGCGTCCGGGAGCGCCGTGAGCGGCCCCTCGTAGGCATTGAGGATGGTGATGTTGCGCGCCTCGAGCCCGCGGCTCGACATGCCAGCTTCGATTGCGACGACCTGACCGACCGAGAGCCGTGCCGTTGCGCTGTCGACACCGTTTTCCGTCACCGGCACGGCGTCTTCGTAATGTACTTCGATGCCATTCACGCAAATCGATGCGAAGCCCGTGATCGTGCCGACGATCCCGGTGCCGCCGAAACCACCGTCGCTGGCCGGGGCGCCCGTGCCGCCGATGCCGCTGCGCGCGATATCTCCGGTGCCGCCGAATCCACCTTCATTCGCGGCCGCCGGCGCACCGGTTCCGCCGATTCCGCCCTCACGCGAGGGCGCGCCGCTGCCGCCGATGCCTCCCGGATAGACACAGGCCTGGGTGGCCGCTTGCACGCCGGTAGCGGCAAAGGCCGACAGCGCAAGCGTCGCGAGAAGTTTTCGGGCAATACGCAGAAAAGGGGTCACGAGTCAGTCTTCCCGGCGTCGGATGCGTCCAGCTGCGGCGCACTTCCTTCAGTATAGAAGTAAAGACCGATCGTCATGCGTTGGCGTGGATCGCCCGTCGATGCGTCGATCGCCTCGAGTTCCGAGGCAAGCGCGTTGAACGCGATCAGCGCCTGCATGCCATCGGCCGCCACGGCCTCGCGCAACCGTTCGATGCTTGCGGGTGACAGCGCGTCGTAGTGCACGCTGCGCTCGAAGAATGCGGGCCCGTCGGCAGTCAGGTTATGGACTGCCGCGCATGCGTGGTCGTGCACGTTATGGCCGAAATACGCGGCTTTTTCGTCGAAGCCCTTCTGGGGCACGAACGCCGACGTCTCCAGATGCACCTGGTCGTGCTCGTCGATGCGCGCGATACCCAGCCGCTGCCGCTCGTCGAGCACGACTCGCGCGCGGATGTCCTTGCTGACGTGGGCAACGAGTGCGTCGAAGGAACACTCTCCACCGGCGCTGGCCAAGCGGGGAAGGGGGGCTGCGGTGCCCGGATGGATGCAGAACGGTGGCTTGCTCAACCACGTGCTGACGAGGTGAGCGCCCAGCGAGATCGTTTCAGGCAGTTGCTCGCCCGGGTCCTGCGGGGCACCCCGCAGACGCCGGACGTCCTTGCGATGGACGCCGGTGATGAGGCAGATGCGGCTGTCGCTCGGGGGGTTGTCGTCGAGGCGGAATTCCTTGTCCGCGACCTCGACGAAGATGCCCTTGAGCATGTCCGCGAAGAAGGTGTACGTGACCCCCTTTCGCAGCATCAGCCGCACCAGCGGCTGCATCACGTGCCGAAGCGCGTGAAGCAGGGTGGCTGGAGGGGAAGGGGGGGGCATGAATGTTTGTCGGGGCGGTTTTGTTGATCAGTCTATCGCCCCGTGGGAAAAATTTCCATGCACCCCGCTTCGGTGATTACCAGGCGATCAGCCGCGTCCGCCATGTCCGCTCGATTCGGGGCGTTCGATGCGCTCAGGACGCTCGACGCGTTCAACACGTTCGACCCGCTCAGGGCGTTCGACACGTTCAACGCGCTCGACCCGCTCGGGGCGTTCGACGCGTTCAACGCGCTCGACCCGCTCGGGGCGTTCGACGCGTTCAACGCGCTCGACCCGCTCGGGGCGTTCGACGCGCTCGACTTGCTCCGGACGTTCGACACGCTCAGGACGCTCGGCGCGTTCGGCGCGTTCGACGCGCTCAGGACGTTCGACGCGCTCCGCGTGCTCGACGCGCTCCGCGTGCTCGACGCGCTCCGCGTGCTCGACGCGTTCGGCACGCTCGACCCTCTCAGGGCGATTCTCCCTGCCTTCGTGTTCGATGAGGTCTCGCGTCTCGACGCGCTCGCGGTCGCGCACGATCTGGCCAACGTCGTTACGGCGGATATCGGTGCGGGTCTCGACCACTGCGCCATTGACGATCTCGCTGCTGCGGGTGCGCTCACGCACGACCACGCCGTCCGCGTTGGTGCGGGTGTCGGTGCGGCTCTGATCGAGGAGCTGTCCGTCGGCGCTGAAGGTCTGCACGATGACACGAGAGCGTGCGGGTGCTTCGCCGGTGGCGTTCAGAGTGCGGGTACGGGTCACGGTGATCGTGCCGTCAGGATTGGTCACCTTTGTGACGGTCTGGATGGGGTTAGCGCCGTTCGGCTGGTCGTCGTCGACGGTGCCGTCGCCACGCAGCTTCACGCCATTGACGATGTCGTCGTTCACGGCGTGTGCCACACCGGGCTGGTCGTCATCGACGGTGCCGTTGCCACGCACTTTCACCCCATGGACGATGTCGTCGTTGTCGACGGCGGCGCCAACTGCGCCGGGCTGGTCGTCATCGACCGTACCGTCGCCGCGCACCTTGACGCCGTTGGCGTTGAAATCATCCGCGCCGGCAGCGACGACGTTTGTGCCAAGGGCAGCCAGCAATACGGTGGCAGCACAAAGGGGCACGCTGATCCACGGAAATTTTTTCATTGCTTCCTCCTAACTCTGTCGGACGTGGGAAAATTTCCCGCGCAGTCGAAGCATAGGTTGGGGGGGGCTTGCGTCAAGGTGGATTCCCGTCGAGTTTGTATCAGGGTGTGTGCTGAATCGAAGCCGTAAACGGGCGGAGGCCCGGCCGGTTTCCCGGGCCGGGCCTCCGCTCACGTCAGCGCGAGCCGATTCAGGCGGTCGCGAGCGGGATCTTGCCGATCTTGACCTGCCACTCCTTCGGGCCCGTGTTGTGCACGCTGGTGCCGTTCGAATCGACCGCGACGGTCACCGGCATATCCTGCACGTCGAACTCGTAGATCGCTTCCATGCCGAGATCGGCGAACCCGACGACCCTGGCGGTCTTGATCGCCTTCGCGACGAGGTAGGCCGCGCCGCCGACCGCCATCAGGTAGGCCGACTTATTGTCGCGGATCGCGTCGATCGCGGCGGGGTCGCGCTCGGCCTTGCCGACCATCGAGATCAGGCCGGTCTGCTCGAGCATCATGCGGGTGAACTTGTCCATGCGTGTCGCGGTGGTCGGACCGGCGGGGCCGACGACTTCGTCGCGTACCGGATCGACCGGGCCGACGTAGTAGATCACGCGGTTGGTGAAGTCGACCGGCAGCTTCTCGCCCTTCGCCAGCATGTCCTGGATGCGCTTGTGCGCGGCGTCGCGGCCGGTCAGCATCTTGCCGTTCAGCAGCAGCACCTGGCCCGGCTTCCACGACGCGACTTCTTCCTTCGTCAGGGTGTCGAGGTTCACGCGCGTGGCGACCTTGGTGTCGGCTTGCCAGGTGACGTCCGGCCAGTCTTCCAGCTTCGGCGTTTCGAGCTTCGCCGGTCCCGAGCCGTCGAGTTCGAAGTGCACGTGGCGGGTTGCGGCACAGTTCGGGATCATCGCCACCGGCAGGCTCGCCGCGTGCGTCGGGTAGTCGAGGATCTTGACGTCGAGCACGGTCGTCAGGCCGCCGAGGCCTTGTGCGCCGATACCCAGCGCATTGACCTTCTCGAAGAGTTCGAGACGCAGTTCCTCGACGCGCGAGAGCGCCGCGCCGGAAGCGGCCTTTTCCTTGAGTTCGTGGATATCGACCGGCGCCATCAGCGATTCCTTCGCGAGCAGCATCGCCTTTTCTGGCGTGCCGCCGATGCCGATGCCGAGGATGCCCGGCGGACACCAGCCGGCGCCCATCGTCGGAACCGTCTTCAGCACCCAGTCGACGATCGAGTCGGACGGGTTCAGCGCGTAGAACTTGGTCTTGTTTTCCGAGCCGCCGCCCTTGGCCGCACAGATCACCTCGACGTGGTCGCCCGGGACGATCTCGTAATGCACGACCGCGGGGGTGTTGTCCTTGCTGTTCTGGCGCTTGCCCGCCGGATCGAGCAGAACCGAGGCGCGCAGCTTGTTGTCGACGTTGGTGTATGCGCGGCGCACGCCTTCGTTGATCATTTCCTGGACACTCATCTTCGAGTCCCAGCGGACGTTCATGCCGACCTTCAGGAAGACCACGGCGATGCCGGTATCCTGACAGATCGGGCGATGGCCTTCGGCGCTCATGCGCGAGTTGGTCAGGATCTGCGCGATGGCGTCCTTCGCAGCGGGGCTTTCCTCACGCTTCCAGGCCTCGCCGAGAGCCTTGACGTAGTCGAGCGGGTGGTAATAGCTGATGTACTGGAAGGCATCCGCGACGGACTGGATCAGGTCTTCTTCGCGAATCACGGTCATGGCGCATCTCCTGGTAAGGCCGGGTCACTCGGTAGGGGCGCAATTCTAACAGCCTGCGGGGGACAACGTCCCCGCGGAAGGGGAATGTTCCGCTGCAGAGGGGTGTAAGTCCTGTGTAAGATATACAGCCTTAAATGCCGACCAGATCGCGAAAGCAGCATTTTTGGCGAACGACAAACAAGACCGGCTCGACCGGTCGGCCCCCGCAGGGCGCTTCAATTGCTTTGAATTGTTGAGGAGAGGTCAGTATGTCGAACGAACAGCAGCCCCGTATGTATTACCCGTCGGAAGAAATCGTCAAGAACGCCGCTGTCTCGGGCATGGAAGCGTATCGTGCGCTGTGCAAGGAAGCCGAGGACGACTACGAGGGTTACTGGGCGCGCCAGGCCCGCGAGCTGGTCGAGTGGAAGAAGCCTTTCACCCAGGTCCTCGACGAGAGCAACGCCCCCTTCTTCAAGTGGTTCGCCGACGGTCAGCTGAACGTCTCCTACAACTGCCTCGATCGCAACGTCAATAACGGTCTGGGCGACAAGGTCGCGATCATCTTCGAGGCCGACAACGGCGAGGTGACCCGCGTCACCTACAAGGATCTGCTGGCGCGCGTGTGCAAGTTCGCCAACGCGCTGCGCGGCATGGGCGTCAAGAAGGGCGACCGCGTCGTCATCTACCTGCCGATGTCGATCGAAGGCGTCGTCGCGATGCAGGCTTGCGCCCGGATCGGCGCGACCCACTCGATCGTGTTCGGCGGCTTCTCCGCCCAGGCGCTGCGTGATCGCATCAACGACGCCGGCGCCGTCGCGCTGATCACCTCCGACGGCCAGTTCCGCGGTGGCAAGGCGCTGCCCCTGAAGCCGATCGCCGATGAGGCGCTCGGAATGGGCGGCTGCGACAGCATCAGGAATGTGATCGTCGTCCAGCGCACCGGCGGTGCCTGCACGATGGTCGAGGGCCGCGACAAGTGGTTCCACGACGTGTGCGCGAACCAGGCCGACACCTGCGAGCCGGAATGGGTCGATGCCGAGCATCCCCTGTTCCTGCTCTATACCTCGGGTTCGACGGGCAAGCCGAAGGGCGTCCAGCATTCGACCGGCGGCTATCTGCTGCTCGCGATCCTGACCATGAAGTACACGTTCGACATCAAGCCGAACGACATCTTCTGGTGCACCGCCGACATCGGCTGGGTGACCGGCCACACCTACATCACCTACGGCCCGCTTGCCTGCGGTGCGACCGAGATCGTGTTCGAAGGCGTGCCGACCTACCCGGACGCCGGCCGTTTCTGGAAGATGATCCAGGACCAGAAGGTCACCGTCTTCTACACCGCGCCGACCGCGATCCGCTCGCTGATCAAGGCGTCGGAAAACACCCCGAACGTCCATCCGAAGAACTACAACCTGTCGAGCCTGCGCATCCTCGGCTCGGTCGGCGAGCCGATCAACCCGGCCGCGTGGGAGTGGTACTACGAGAACGTCGGCGGCAGCCGCTGCCCGATCGTCGACACCTTCTGGCAGACGGAGACCGGCGGCCACATGATCACCCCGCTGCCGGGCGCGACCCCGCTGGTGCCGGGCTCCTGCACGCTGCCGTTCCCGGGCATCATGGCTGCGGTCGTTGATGAGACCGGCACCGAAGTGCCGAACGGGCAGGGCGGCATCCTCGTCGTCAAGCGTCCGTGGCCGGCGATGATTCGCACGATCTGGGGCGACCCGGAGCGCTTCAAGAAGTCCTACTACCCGGACGACTTCAAGGGCAAGCTGTATCTCGCCGGTGACGGCGCGATCCGCGACAAGGACAGCGGTTACTTCACGATCACCGGCCGTATCGACGACGTGCTGAACGTCTCGGGCCACCGCATGGGCACGATGGAAATCGAATCGGCGCTCGTGGCGCACGAGAAGGTGGCCGAGGCCGCGGTCGTGGGCCGTCCGGACGACCTGACCGGCGAAGCCATCGTCGCCTTCGTCGTGCTGAAGGGCTCGCGTCCGACCGGCGAAGAGGCCAAGGCGGTGATCAAGGAGCTGCAGAACTGGGTCGGTCACGAGATCGGGCCCATCGCCAAGCCCAAGGACATCCGCTTCGGCGAGAACCTGCCCAAGACCCGTTCGGGCAAGATCATGCGCCGGCTGCTGCGTCAGCTGGCGAAGGGGGAGGAGATCACCCAGGATACGTCGACGCTCGAGAATCCGGCGATCCTGGAACAGCTCAAGCAGTCTGCGAGCTGACCCTTTCATGACGGGTGACCGGTCCGCCAGAGGCCGGCCCCGGACAAGAACGATTTGGGGCATGCCGGCGCGAGCCGGCAGTGGGGGGAGGAGAAGGCGCGCGCAAGCGCGCCTTTTTTTTCCCGAGGGCGGTTCAGGTCCGCGGGCCGCCAAGCGGGCATCGGTATACTTCGCATAGCCATCGTCATCATGAGGAAGCCATGATGCGCAGAGATCTGGCGGGGCAGAGGCTCGTCGCAGCGTTCCTGGGGGGGGCGTTGCTGTTCAACTATCCCGTGCTGTCCTTGTTCGACAAGTCCGCCCCCTTTTTTGGCATGCCCATGCTCTGGGTGTGGCTGTTTGCCGTGTGGGCAGCGCTGATCGCCGTGGTCGCGTGGGTCGCGGAGCGGGGTGCGCGGTGAGGAGCCACGGATGCTCTCGGGCACGGTCGTAGTCGCGGCGTCGTTCGCGTACCTGATGGTGCTGTTCGCGGTTGCCTGGTACGGCGACCGGCGGGCGGAGCAGGGGCGTTCGATCATCGCGAATCCATGGACCTATGCGATGTCGCTCGCCGTGTACTGCACGGCGTGGACCTATTTCGGCAGCGTCGGACGTGCGGCCTCGGGCGGAGTGTGGTTCCTGCCCATCTATCTCGGTCCGACGCTGGCGATGAGTCTGTCGTGGATCGTGATGCTGAAGATGATCCGCATCTCGCGCACCTACCGCATCACCTCGATCGCCGACTTCATTGCCAGCCGCTACGGCAAGAGCCATCTGCTGGGCGGCCTGGTGACGATCATCGCCGTGGTCGGCATGGTTCCCTATATCGCGCTGCAGCTGAAGGCGATTTCCAGCGGCTACGCCGTGCTCACCGGCAGCGACGACACCGGCGTCTTCCCCTTCGCCACGGCGAGCTGGTTCAATGACGGCACGCTCTACGTCGCGCTCACGCTGGCTGTGTTCACGGTGCTGTTCGGTGCGCGCCACCTCGACGCCGCGGAACGTCATGAAGGCATGGTCGCGGCGATCGCGTTCGAGTCGGTGGTCAAGCTGCTGGCCTTTCTCGTTGTCGGCGGCTTCGTCACGTGGAGCGTGTACGAAGGATTCGGGGACATCTTCGCGCGCGCCTTCGCGAATCCCGACCTTGCCGCGTTGCTGAGCCTGCAGACGGCGAGTACGGACGGCTACGGCGGCTGGTTCGCGATGACGCTTCTGGCGCTGCTATCGGTGATCTTTCTCCCGCGCCAGTTCCAGGTGACGGTCGTCGAAAACGTGAACGAGCAGCATCTGCGCCGCGCGACCTGGCTCTTTCCGGCCTACCTGCTGCTGATCAACATCTTCGTGCTGCCGATTGCGCTCGGTGGCCTGCTGTATTTCGGGCGGGGCACCGTCGACCCGGATACCTACGTCCTGTCGCTGCCGCTCGTGCACGGCGAAAAGGCGCTCGCGCTGCTGGCATTCATCGGGGGACTTTCGGCTGCAACGGGGATGGTCATCGTCGAGACGATCGCCGTGTCGACAATGGTCTGCAACGATCTCGTGATGCCGCTGCTGCTGAGTACGAAGCGCTTCAAACGCAGCGTTCACCCGGATCTGACCGGGCTGTTGCTGGGCATCCGGCGCGGGGCGATCGTCGTCGTGCTCCTGTTGGGCTATCTGTATTTTCGCCTTGCCGGCGAGGCCTACGCGCTCGTGAGCATCGGATTGATCAGCTTCGCCGCGGTGGCGCAGTTCGCGCCGGCGATGCTGGGCGGGATGTACTGGCGCGGCGGCACGCGGGATGGCGCGTTTGCAGGCCTGCTGGCGGGCTTTGTGGTGTGGGCCTACACGCTGATGCTGCCGTCGGTGGTGAAGTCGGGCTGGCTCGACCTGGACTTTCTCGACCAGGGGCTCTTTGGCCTGGCGTACCTGCGCCCGGAACAGCTCTTCGGCCTAGCGGGGCTGGACAGCATCAGCCACGCCCTGTTCTGGAGCCTGACCGCGAACGTCGCCTCTTACGTGCTGGTATCGCTCACGCGGGTGCCGACGGGGCAGGAGGCCACGCAGGCGACGCTCTTCGTCGACGTCTTCAGCCGTGGCCAGGGCGTGCCCGCAACTTTCTGGCGCGGCAGCGCCGAGGTGCACGATCTGCAGCCGCTCGTGGCGCGCTTCCTGGGCGCTGAACGCGCACGGCGGCTGTTCGAGGCCTATGCGCGCGAGAGGGGCGCCCGCAGCATCGGGGAGCTCAAGCCGGACGCGGAGCTGGTGCAGTTCGCCGAAACGCAGCTCGCCGGCGCGATCGGCAGCGCCTCCGCGCGCGTGATGGTGTCGTCGGTGGTGCAGGAGGAGCCACTCGGGCTGGACGAGGTGATGGACATCCTCGACGAGGCCTCGCAGGTGCGCGCGTATTCGCACGAGCTGGAGGAGAAGTCGCAGGCGCTGGAGGCTGCGACCGCGGAGCTGCGCGCCGCGAACGAGCGCCTGACCGAACTCGACCGCCTCAAGGACGATTTCATGTCTTCGGTGACGCATGAACTGCGTACCCCGCTGACCTCGATTCGCGCGTTTTCCGAGATGCTGCTCGATGATCCGAAGATCGAGCTCAAGGAACGCACGCGCTTCCTCGCGATCATCGTATCCGAGACCGAGCGCCTGACGCGACTGGTGAACCAGGTCCTGGACATGGCCAAGATCGAGTCGGGCCATGCCGAGTGGCACAACACCGACATCGACATGCGCGAACTGGTCGGACATGCGGCGGAGACTACCGATCAGCTGTTCCGGGATCGCGGTGCAGTGCTCGAAATCGATCTGCCCGATACGTCGCCGCATTTGCGCGCGGACCATGATCGCCTGTTGCAGGTGCTGCTTAACCTGCTCTCGAATGCGGCCAAATTCGTGCCGAACGGTGGAGGTGTGGCGCGAGTGCGACTGAGCGCCGAGGCTGGACAGGTCCGAGTCGACGTGACCGACAACGGTCCGGGCATTGCGCCCGAACAGCTCGGCGTGATCTTCGAGAAGTTCCGCCAGGGCGGCGACGAGCGGTCGCGCCCGCAGGGCACCGGACTGGGACTGCCGATCAGCCGCCAGATCGTCGAGCACTTCGGCGGGCGGCTGTGGGTGCAGTCGCGCCCCGGCGAAGGTGCGACATTCAGCTTCGTTCTGCCGCTGCCGCTCGAGCGTGAGCGGGGTGCGGGTCACGCAATGACTTAGAATAGAAGAAGGAAAGGGGAGAGCATGGCCAAAAGAATACTGATTGCCGACGACGAACAGAATATTGTCATATCACTCGAGTTCCTTATGAAACGCGAGGGCTACGAGGTGAGTGTCGCCAACGACGGGGACGAGGCAGCGCGGCGCATTCGCGCCGAGAAACCGGATCTCGTTCTCCTCGACGTGATGATGCCGAAGAAGAGCGGCTTCGAGGTTTGTCAGGAGGTGAAATCCAATCCCGAATTGCAGTCGGTCCGGATCCTGATGCTCACGGCGAAGGGGCGCGACACCGAGGTCGCGAAGGGACTCGCCCTCGGGGCGGATGCCTACATGACCAAGCCGTTCTCGACGAAGGAACTCGTGGAGCGCGTACGCAGCCTGCTTGCGGAGCGTTGAGCGAATGACTGCTCGCGCCCGTTTCATCCTGGCGGTGTGCATTCTCGCGCTTCTCATGACCGGCCCCTTCGTCGTGACGGCGGGCCTGGTGTGGCTCGAGACCGGCGCGGCCGACCGGGGACGGCTGATCGACGTGGTCGTGCCGCATCTTCCGCTCGGTGCGTTGATGACCATCGTCGGCTTCGCGCTCGGCATGGTGGTCGTGCGCAACCTGTTCCGGCATTACGTGCAGGGGCTGCTGCGCATGGAGGAGCATCTCAAGCTGATGCTCGGCGCCAACCGCGAATTCCGCGTCAAGCCGGAGGGGCCGCCCGAGGTGCAGGCGCTGGCGCATGCGGTCAACACGCTGGCGCAGCAGCGCGACGCGCTGATGCAGGACGTCGAGGCGCAGATCGCGCATGCGAAGCATTCGGTCGAGGAGGAAAAAAACCGCCTTGCCGCGCTGATGTCGGAGCTCACGCAGAGCGTCGTCGTGTGCAATCTCGACGGTCGCATCCTGCTTTACAACCACCGTGCGCGTCAGCAGTTCCGCGCGCTGTCCGACGCGCCGGCCGTCGCCGGCGGCGGCGAGCTGATCGGGCTCGGGCGCTCCATCTACGCGGTGTTCGAGCGCAACCTCATCAACCATGCGCTTGAGAGCATCGAGCACGGCCTGCGCCGCAGCGCGGTCCAGCCGGTCGCCAACTTCGTCACCACGACGCGTGCGGGCCAGTTGCTGCGTGCGCAGATGGCGCCGGTGCTGGCCGTGGGGCAGGGGAGCGACAGCGAGCGCGCGATCACGGGCTTCATCCTGATGCTCGACAACATCACGCGCACCTTCGAAACCGAATCGAAGCGCGACCAGATGCTGCACACGCTCACCGAAGGCAACCGGGCGGCGCTTGCCAACGTGCGTGCGGCGGCCGAGATGCTCGAATACCCGGACCTGCAGGAGGAGCTGCGCGAGCGCTTCCGCACCGTGATCCGGGACGAAGTGCGGGCGATGAGCACCCGCCTCGACCATACGGCAAACGAGTTCGCCGATTCGCTGAAGGCGCGCTGGCCGCTCGAGGAAATGCTCGGGGCCGACCTCATCGCCGCGGCGCAGCGCCGCATCGAGAACGTCGTCAAGCTGCCCACCAAGCTGGAGGAGATCGACGAGTCGCTGTGGGTGAAGGTCGACAGCTTCTCGCTGCTGCAGGCGCTGACTTACCTTGCCAACCGCCTGTCCGACGAGTTCGAGGTGCGCGAGGTGCGTTTCCGTCTGAGCGCCGCGGGCCGGCTGGTCCACCTCGATCTCATCTGGTCCGGCCAGGCGATGAGCACCGAGACGGTGATGAGCTGGGAACTGGAGCCGATGCGCTTTGCGGATGAGAACAGTCCGCTCACGGTGCGCGATGTGATCGAGCGCCACGATGGCGAGATGTGGCTCGAGCGCGAGAAAGTGCGCCACCGCGCGTTCTTCCGCATCCTGTTGCCGGCCGCGATGCCGCAGGAACAGCTCGACGAGGTGGCCATCCTGCGCGGAAAAGGCCGGCCGGAGTATTACGATTTCGACCTCTTCAACTGGTCCGACAAGTCGCGTGCGCTCGACGACCGCCTGCTCAGCGAACTGACCTATACAGTGTTCGACACGGAAACGACGGGGCTGAATCCGTCCCAGGGTGACGAGATCATCCAGATCGGCGCGACGCGCATCGTCAACGGCAAGCTGCTGCGCCAGGAGTCGTTCGAGCAACTCGTCGATCCCGGCCGCTACCTGTCGCCCGAGTCGGTGCAAATCCACGGCATCACCCACGACATGCTCAGGAACCAGCCGACGATCGAGGCGGTCCTGCCGGCCTTCCATGCGTTTGCCGAGGACACCGTGCTGATCGCGCACAATGCTGCGTTCGACATGCGCTTCCTGCAGATGAAGGAGGAGGCGACGGGCATCCGCTTCGACCAGCCGGTGCTCGATACGCTGCTGCTGTCGGCCGTCGCCCATCCGAACCAGGAATCACACCGGCTCGAAGCGATCGCCGAACGGCTGAACCTGCCCATCATCGGCCGGCACACGGCGCTGGGCGACGCGACCGTCACGGCAGAGGTCTTCCTGAAGCTGATCCCGTTGCTGGCCGAAAAGGGTATCCATACGCTGCGCCAGGCGCGCGAGGCCGCGGAACAGTCCTACTACGCGCGGGTGAGGTATTGATGCCTGATTCCGGGCAGGGAGCCATGACCCGCGCCACTTCCATCGCGCAGCGGGCGGTGCCGGCATGACGACCCCTTCTCTCTTCGCCCGCCGCCTGCGCCGGTATTACCTCTGGTACACGGTCAGCTTCATCACGTTCGTCGGCCTTCTTGCCCTCGGCGAGAAGATGGGAATGTCGGCGGGAATGATCGGCCACATCTTCCTGTTCGCGACCATCGCGATCTACGCGGGTATCGGCGTCATGAGCCGTACCGCCGACGTGACCGAATACTACGTCGCCGGTCGCCGCGTGCCGGCCGTATTCAACGGCATGGCGACGGCGGCGGACTGGATGAGCGCAGCATCCTACATCGGCCTCGCCGGCACGCTCTATTTCTCCGGATTCGAAGGGCTCGCCTTCGTGACCGGCTGGACGGGCGGGTTCGTCCTCGTCGCGCTGCTGCTGGCGCCTTACCTGCGAAAATTCGGCCAGTACACGATTCCGGACTTCCTCGGTGCGCGCTACCAGGGTAACGCCGCACGCGTCGTCGGCCTGATCGCCGCAGTGATCGCGAGCTTCGTGTACCTGGTGGCGCAGATCTACGGCGTCGGCCTGATCACCAGCCGTTTCGTCAGCATCGAGTTCGAGATCGGCCTGTTCGTCGGCCTCGCGGGCATCCTCGTCTGTTCCTTCCTCGGCGGCATGCGTGCGGTCACCTGGACGCAGGTCGCGCAGTACGTAATCCTGATCATCGCCTATCTGGTCCCGGTTACCATCCTGTCGTACAAGGTGACCGGCGTGCCTGTTGCGCCCGTGATGTACGGGACCGTCCTCGGGCAACTGTCGGAAAAGGAAAATCAACTCTTCACCGATCCCGCCGAGGTGGCCGTGCGCAAGCAGTTTGGCGAGCGCGCCGGTCAGTATGCGGCCAAGATTGCTACCCTCCCGGATTCGCTCGACGCCGAACGACGCGAACTCATCGAACGGCTCAACCAGTTACGCCTCGAGAATGCGCCGGCTCGCGACATCGCGCACACCGAGCGCGCGCTGCGCGACTTGCCGCGCACGCCGGAGCAGGCGCGACAGCTGTGGGAGCGCGCCCGGGCCGATGCGCTCGAACGTTCGCACCTGCCCGCACGGCATGCGCAGGCCCATCCGGGCGACACGCCCGAACAGCGCCAGATCGCGCGTAACAACTTCCTCGCGCTCGTGTTCGTGCTGATGGTTGGCACCGCCGCGTTGCCGCATGTGCTGATGCGCTACTACACGACCCCCGGGGTGGTCGAAGCGCGCAAGTCGGTGTTTTGGGCACTGTTCTTCATCTTCCTGCTGTACGTCACGGCCCCGGCGTATGCGGTGTTCGCCAAGTGGGAGGTGTACAACAACCTCATTGGCACGAGCATCTCGATGTTGCCGAACTGGCTCTTCTCGTGGGGCAAGGTCGGCATGGTGAACATCGAGGACATCAACGGCGACGGCATCCTGCAACTCGCCGAGCTGAGCCTCAACACCGACGTGATCCTGCTCGCCACGCCCGAAATCGCCGGGCTTCCCTACGTCATCTCGGGGCTGGTCGCCGCAGGCGGCTTGGCGGCTGCGCTATCGACCGCCGACGGCCTGCTGCTCACGATCTCGAATGCGCTGTCGCATGATCTCTACTACAAGGTCATCAATCCCGGCGCCAGCACTCAGCGCCGCCTCGTCATCGCGAAATCGCAGCTGCTGGTGGTGGCCGCCGTTGCCGCATGGGTCGCGTCGATGCGCCCGGACAACATCCTCTTCATGGTCGGCCTCGCATTCTCGATTGCCGCGGCGGCGTTCTTCCCCGCGCTGGTGCTGGGCATCTTCTGGAAACGCGCCAACCGCCCGGGCGCGGTCGCCGGCATGCTCGCCGGGCCCGCGGTCACGATCTACTACTTCGCCCGCACGCACGCGTTCTTCGGCGGTTCGATGGACAACGCCTGGTTCAACATCAGCCCGATCTCGAGCGGCGTCTTCGGCGTCCCGCTCGGCTTCCTCGCGATCGTTATCGTTAGCCTGCTCACCCGCCCACCACCACCTGAAATTGGCGCCCTGGTCGACTTCGTACGTTACCCACGCCTCCCGGCCGACGATCCGGGCATGTTTACGGAGTCGACATAGGTAGCGACCGTGTACCGGCCGCCGCGCGGGTACGCCCTCGGTAGAAGGAGAAAATGGGGGTTCCGTAAACCATCTGTTCTGCTACAATGCGCGGCTCCACGGAGAGATGGATGAGTGGTTTAAGTCGCACGCCTGGAAAGCGTGTTCAGGGTAATACCCTGACGCGGGTTCGAATCCCGCTCTCTCCGCCAGTAACACCACCTAGGCCTTAAGTGGCGTAGGTTCTAGCGAAACCGGGAACTCCGGTTTCGCCCCGGGTGTTACAACCTGGCGTACAGGTGACGCTCGCAGCTTTCTCAACTATTGGAGAAGCTGCATGAGCTACCTCGCACTGCACCACGGTTCTTACTATTTCCAAGTTCGTGTTCCAGCAGCATTAGTTGCCCAGTTTGGGTCGATTATCCGCGTCAACCTGCAGACGGCGGATCGCGGCATTGCTCGTCCGATCGCTTTGCGTCTTGCGAGTGACTGGTTCGCGCGGTTTTCTGCTGCACACGATGCCGTGCAATATGGTTCGGCCACCGGCAACGCGGGGGGCAATGGTGGGATCGCAGTGGACATATTGTCCGCTTCATCGGTAGTCCTAAAGCCCCCGCTGACCTTTGCCCCCAGCGAGAGTCTCATAGCCCCTAGGGGCAACCAGCGGGTCAATACGGCGTCTGTTACTGATAGCGATCTCTTCGACGCGTGGAAGCGCATCGACCGCACGCGCGAAGCCAGCACTGTGAGCGAAATGCAGGCCGCAATGCGCGCGTTCCGGCAGTTCAGTGGTGTTCCGCCAGCAGAGCTGGGGCGACAGGATATAGCCGCATTTCGTGATCGCTTGCTCGACAAGGGGCTTGCTCGCGCGACAGTGAGCAAAAAAATCGGCTTCATTTCGACGCTGCTCCAGGTCGGCTTTGATGGCGGGATGCTCTCCGAAAATGTGGCGCGCGGTCTGAAGATTCCAAAAGCAAAGGTGCCGACGCTCATTCGTCGCAGTTTCACTGAAGCAGACCTGAAGCGAATTTTCTCGTCAAAGGTGTACTCGCAGCGGTTTCGGCCAGTAGCAGGCGGTGGCGAGGCGTGTGCGTGGCTTCCGATGATTGCACTTGCGACTGGGGCGCGGCTTGAGGAAATTGCCCAACTACGTGCCATCGACATCTATGTCGATCAGTCGCATGGACCTGTGATGCGCATCACGGACGAAGACCCCGAGCAGAGGGTGAAGACAGACGGATCTCGGCGTACGGTCCCACTGCACGCGGATCTCATTCGCGCCGGACTACTTGAGTATGTCGCCGCGGTTGGCGACAGCGGCTGCAAATGGCTCTTCCCTGCGCTCGAACCCGATCATGACGGGCGGCGAGGCGGTAACTTCACGAAGTGGTTCATGCGCTACCTGCGATCGAGGTCTGGAGCCGGCATTACTGATCCGACCCTGGTCTTTCATAGCTTTCGGCACACTTTCAAGACACTTTGCCGCGCGGCGATGATCGCAGAGGACATTCATGACGCACTGACTGGTCATGTCTCGTCGAGTGTCAGTCGAAAGTATGGGGATATGCCGCTGGCGCCCCTCGTGACCGCGATCGCTGCAGTGAGACTGCCCGTCGCGCTGCCGCGTGTGCTTTCGTGAGGGCCAAGTCATGACGCATTGGATTGAAATCGAAGGCAGCGAGAGTGAGCAACTCATCCGCTGGATCGACTGGCTGCGCAGGTGCGAGGTCCTGAGCTTCATCGAACTCGCCGTGCTGGAACCCGAGGCGTGGGCCAAGCTGCGCGAAGCTCCGCAACTGCGCCGCCGCATTGCATCGATCTTGGGCTGGCCGACAACGTTTGAGAGTGCTTCGAACAATGAGCTGCGAGTGTTTGACATTGCGGCGGTGTTGCTCAATCGCGGTTGCTCCAGCCCCAGTGAAGTCTTGTTCGATTATCCCGAACTTTGTCATCGGCTTCTTGCCGCTGGGGACTTCGAGCGGGTAATGGCTCTCGCGACGTTCGATGCGACCTGTTTCGACCCGCCAACAAAACTCGCCGAGTTTGTCGATTACATGCTGCATTACTCCACGCTCGATGCCTGGCTGCAGATTGATGTTTCTGGCGTCCAGGAAGTGTGTGACCGCGGATGGGTATCGGAGGTTGCGGGACTGCTGCCGCTACGACCTTTGCAGGGCTGGGCGACCCGCGGCGGTCCGGTATTTGACGTCGCATGCCTCGTTGTCGCGCGTTATCTGGAGATCTACGGTCTGCGCTTTTGCGCCCCCGCCGCGCGGTTACCCGGTCAGATTCCTGCCTCCGTGAAGTTCACCTTGCCCGACCACAATGTCGAGCTTCTTGTGCGACCGGGATTGCCTGGCGAAGGTGACGGATCGTCATCAGCTGATGCGAGAGAGTCGAGGGTGTTTGTTATTAATTGCGACCTCTTGCGAACATCCCTGCATGTTGTCGCGCTTGTGCTGCAATTGCGACGCACATTGGACGCGGCAGGGATTGAGTTGAAATCTCGTCCGCTGGTGGCCGCAGATCTCTTGCGATACGAGCCGGGTTCTGGTGAGGGAGGCTCCTCGCAGAGCTGACCGTCGACGCTTATGACTGAGCGCCCGGAAGCGGCGATGTTCGGCGGATCCGGGCAGCCAGGTCGCCCAGTATCGGCGTCGCTGCCATCAGGTCGGTCGCGCCGAGCAATTCTGCGGGGTCGTAATGCTTGTCGTGAACGTCAATGTCTGCATGGCCGAGATAACGCCTTCTGATGCGTGGGTCAACGTTCGCGCGCCGCAGCGTCTGGCCGACCGTATTGCGGATGCTTTGCAGCACGAGCCGTCGGTCGGTGAAGTGCTCGCGCAACGTTCGGTTGAGCCGTTTGCTTTCGGCAGCCCCGTAGTGTCCATAGCGATCCGGGGCGCTGCCCGCAAACAATTGTCCGCCCGCTGCCTTGCGCGCGGTGAGCCATCCATCGAGGTCCGCCATCGAGTGTGTGCTGATCGGCAGGTCGCGCTCGGACGTCGAGGTTTTAAGGCGGGCCTGGCCGCGCTCGCGAAACGTGACAACCCATCCGTCGTCGATGCGGGTGAGCTGCTCGGTATGCAATTGCAGGAGCTCACCCAGGCGAGCACCGGTCAGCGTCATGAGGTCGACGAGGTGCAGATCGTCGCTGCACGTCGTATCGCTCCATGCATAGATGGAGCGCAATGTGGCGAGCTGCTCGGTACTGAACGGGCGTCGACGCACGCGTCCGAGATGGGTGCGGGGAACGGCGTGTCGGCACACATCCGCCGCGGCTTCGCTGACAGGGCGCAGCAGGCTGGCGAGAATACGCAGCTTGTCGATAATCGTTGTCGTGCAATTGTCCCGGCTACGCCAGACCACCGTCAGCTCAGCGACATCACCGGCGCGAAGCACCTCGACTGGCCGCTCGCCGACCACCGTGTGCAAATCGTCGGCTATGCGCTGGTATTTCTCAAAGGTCTTGAGGCGGGTAGTTCTTCCGACGCTTGCGAGGCGATCGCGCCAGCCCATCGCGAGCGTCTGCGCGCAGGTGCCGAAGAAGCGGGTGAGCGGAAGCTTCGCCTCGGATGGCACTGCGAGGCGGTCGAGCGACTGGCGCCCCTGAAGCACCGTGAGCCACTCTTCAGCCAAGATCGCCGCGTCGACATTCCACCGTTCGGCGAAGTCGACGAGGCTGACTTCCGTGTGGCGAAACTTGAGTGCATAGGCCGATTCGAGTTCTCCCAACGCGGTCACCGCATCATCGTGCTGCCCCCGCGCGAGTCGTCGCCGTGCAGCGTCGAGGTCGGCCTGTGCAACGCGCAGGGCTTCGCACCACACCGCATCGTCATTGCAGCGCAGCCGCGCAAGTTCGCCCTGCAGAGGGGTAACCCGCAACGCGCGATGTGTTGCGACGGCGCGTTGCGCGACATCGCTGTCGAGTTCGCACGTGACTTCAGCGCCGACAGCCGTTCGCGGTACCCGGAGTTTGGCGCGGGTCTTGGCGAATTTTGCCTGCCAGCTGGTTGCCAAGGCGGCAGCCCGCTCAATTGCCTCGGCATCCGCCACCTTTCCGAGCGATACCCGAATCGTCGTCTTTCCATGGAACGCCATTTTGAGGTCGAGGGGCACACGAATTTGAAAGACATATCGCCCGCGAGCTTTCTCGAACGTCATGTATTTGCCTTCGGCCATGCTGCACACCCACTGTTGCGCAGACCTCCGTTTCAGCGGCCCGACGGAGGTCATGCGCAGTTTGGTGATGCCGCTGATTTGGAGTCTAGTCACCATCGCGCGACTTTCCCTTAGGCGCGGCAGATCTTTGGTGATTACTTGGTCAGGAGCAGTAAGTGATGAGCCAGAGCGATGAGCAGCCGCCCGCGCGTCGGCGACCACGAGAGCAATGACGAAATTCGCTATAGAGGAGAGGGGAGACGATGGATACGGGGCGTGTCGTAGTGACTGCAGCCGCGCGGGACATGAAGGTTGAGCCGGCTGCTCAGCGGCGTAACGCAAACGTCAGCAAATTTCGTTTTCCCGCCGGGGGCCTTGTTCGTCGCTGAACGGTGAGCTGCGCCATCTGGGCCGGCAGGAGGACAGGGGATGAGAGAGATTCAGAAACAAAGGACGCCGGTAGCTATATCCGATAACCGTGCCGCTTCTGCTTTGCCGGAAGCCGTGCGGGAATTCGCGGACCTGCTCGCCCAAATCGCCGTACGGCTGCTCCGCAACAAACTCACAGAGAAGGATGCGGGGAGTCGGAAATGATTGAGCGCGTTTGCATACTTGCACGCTATTCAGAGGAACAACAACGGGACACGTCGATCGAGGACCAGATTCGACGTTGCAAGGAGGTGGGGCGAAGGCATGGGCTCAACGTTGACGATGCGTTGATATTCGTCGATGCAGCCATTACCGGTCAGGCGAAGGGCGAGGCGAAGCGCAAAGGTTTTCAGGCGCTCTTGGCGGCGTGGGATTCCAACGCTTTTTCCGTCCTCATCGTCGATGAGTTCTCACGCCTTTCACGGGATGGCGTCACCCAGGCGCAGTTGATACGGCGTCTGGAAAACAATCAGCGCGTGCGCATGCTCACCGCTAACGGTGTGGACACGATGCGGCCCAATTGGCAGTTGCAGCTCGGGCTCGAAGGGATGGTCGCCCAGCAGGCCGGGAGGGACACCAAGCATCGGGTCGTGCGAGGAATGGTAGGGCAACTTGAGCGGGGCTACATGATTGCCGCGCCTGCCTATGGTTACACGCTCAAGCGCGAACTCGACGCAGAGGGCAAGCACTTGGGGTCACACTGGGTCATCGACGAACCGGCGGCAGCCGTTGTGCGCGACATTTTTGCGCGCCGCGACCACGGGCAGTCGATGCACCAGATTGCGCGGGACTTGAACGCCGCGGCCGTCCCGACCTGTCACCGCGACCGCAAGAATGAAGCCGAATACTGGCGTCCTTCCCGTATTCGGGTAATCCTCTCCAACCCTGTTTACAAGGGGGAGTTCATTTGGAATGGGTCGTCTACCATCCGGGCCGAGGCGAAGAAGGAGGGACGGCCGCTCGAGCAGTTAACTTACGCCCGCCCCGAGTTGCGGCTGGTGAGTGACGAGGTGTGGGCCCGCTGCAACGCCAAGATGGTGAGCCGATCCGGCTACGGCGGCGGAAAGCATGCACTGGGCGGACTCGTGACGTGCGGGTGCTGCGGTGCAACCCTTGTACTGAGTTGTCCTGCAGGCGGCCGCTCGCTCTACTGCGCACGATGCACTCTCGCAAAGGCTGCCGCCGGCTTGGGCGAACGCCTAACATGCACGGTTGCGGCCGCGGGTGTGCAGGTACTGTTGGTGGAGGCCGCACGCTTTTTTCTGACGGATGATTTCGTTGTGGCGTTCAAGGTGTCGCTGCACGCCCGGTTGAGTGGCAATGGCGACGTAGAACTCAAGAGAGCGCGCGCGGAACTTGTTCGGCTGGAGCGCGTCCAGGAGCGGTTTTCGCGCCTCATGGCGGCGAGCGATGAGGAGGACCCGGTCCTCATTGAGCGTTACGAAGAGGCGCGCGGCGCTGCCCGTCTGCAGAAGCGGCACGTTGACGAACTTATCGCCGGCGCACAGGCGCTTGACCGCGCGGCGATTGAAGCGCAGTTGCAAATTGACCCGCGAGCCGTGCTCGATAAGCTCTTCGAGGCGGACCTTCCGCCGGAACATCTTCGGTCGGTGCTCGTGCGCCTCTTTCCGGAAATTGTCTTCGAAGGAAAACGCAGCCGTCACTGCTCCATCTTTCGGGTGCAGTTTGTCCCGGGGGCGGCCCTCGCGTTTGCCTCGACGACCAGCAGTGTCGACGATAAGCAGGTCGAACTTCGTTTTGCGCTTCGCTATTCGCCAGCCAGTCCTCTTTGCGGCATCAAAGCGGGGAAATGGTTCGTTGATGTCCTGCCGTGAGCACGGGGTGCAGGGGCGACCATCTATGCGGCAAGTTGTGCAATTTGGGTGAGCACGGCCTGGTTGATATCAGCTCGCTTTCAGCGCCACGCAAGGCGTAGTCCGAAGCGGCGCTGAAAGTGGGTGGCCGGTTCATGCGGCCACCCGCAGGGTCTCCTTCTCTGCTCCGCGAGCAGAGTCATGTTCAGATAGTGGTTATCCTCGCGCCTGCTCTCGTGGGTCTCGACGCACGACGCCCGGATCGGCGTACGGATCGGTGCGCCTGAGTGTTCCGAAAAATACCGCATGCAAATGACGTCCCTTGCACACAGAAAGCTTCATGCGGCAGGCGCCAGGAACGGGATGGCAAGCGATCCAGAGGCAACTTCGATCTTGTCTCGTTCTGGGACCCTAACGAGACAAAATAGTATTTCATTAAGTATATGAATTTAAAAAAATAAATTGCTTCGTCGAGAAGCCAAGAAGAGGACATGAGAGCCCGCAGCGCGTTCTCAACCAAATCCCGCTCCTGCGCGGTAGGGGGCTCTCCCAGCGCTAAAGTACCGCGCCGTCGGTAAATTCGACCGTTGCTAAAAATGAGGCGATGCAAGTGCTTGCTGGGTGAGCGCGCTGCTGATGAGCCGAGCGAGAGCTGGCGCCGTCGTTCACAGGATCTGGGGATAACTCACGGGATAAGTACTTTCGGACGGCGGAAAGTGCCGGCGCCATGCGGAAATTGGCTGTTGCCTAAAAATGGGGCAGCGCCACGCCCCCAACGTCGGTTGATGGTCTGCTTCGTAGCCACGCGCCTTGATTTGTCGCGGCCATAAGGTCCGTGGCGTTGCGAGGTCCGCGTATTCACTTGGACTCGAAAGCCAAGGATTCGCAGCGTCTCTTGTGATTTGCGCGGTAATGTCAAGTTGTTGGCGTGTGCCCAGCATCGGTGCGAACAGGGGAGGCCGCTCGGACGACAATCCAAGAACCCCCTTTTATGAGCGCTCAGCGCTGAGCAGGCGAAATTCTATTGAGACGGGCTGAGATATGCCTTTGCGATCACATTATTCCGTTCTTCATTGCTTCCGGTAGACACCGATGCCTGCGTCGTACTGTGTCTGCCAATTCCTGAACTGGTTTGCGGGCATCGGCTTGGCTAAGTAGAAGCCTTGAGCGGTGTCACAGCCAAGTGGGATGAGATGGTTCCAGGCCGATTCGGTTTTCGACGCCTTCGGCGACGATTTCGAGTTGCAGTCGGTGGCCGAGCTCAATGGTCAATTGGACGATCGCGACGGAGGCTGCCTTGTCCGTCATGGCGATGACGAAGGATTGGTCGATCTTGATCGTGTCGAGCGCGCTGACCCGATCTTCCATCAAGGAATTTCGTCAGTTCTGGTGTTTCTCATTGAAGGGTGTAGGCCATCATCAGCAGTGTCTTCTGCTCGTCGTGTTGCGCATACGTTAGCAACGCCCGGTGGTACCCGCCTTCGTTGACGATCACCTGGCACATTCCATGGAGGAGGTCCTGCTCCTGCGTGGCGTGCAGCAAGGTGCGGTTCCCGGCGCTCAGCGTCCTGAGCGCCTGGTTCACCCGTGACAATTCGTTGTCGGTGTCGCTGCTCGGGTCCATGTTCCTCTACCCGCAGCCCTGGTAAAGAACGATAGGCGTCGCGACTACTTGCGGTTAAGCAGTCCCGCACATTTGGTCGTGAACGATTGCGGCCAACCGGTCGCACGTGGACTTCATGGAGCAGGGCTGGGAATCGGATCCGACGGCGGTGCCGGAAATCGGGAGTCTGACCGGTTGGAGAAGGGGATCTCGGCAGAAAATGGTGGGAGAGGGAGGTTCGGTCTTGCCGAGGGATTTTCGTCGCTTCGCGGACGCTGAGTGAGGAGCGGGCGCAAGAATTCCGCATGAGTTTCTTGACTGCTTGCAAAGGTTGAGCCAAGATGGGTGTAAGGGAATGGTTCATCGATTCTCCTATCGATAGAGGGACGTGAGAGCCCACCGGAGACATCCATGGTAAAGATTCTGGTACTTGGTTTTGTCTGTGCAGGTCTGCTTCCCCTGCTTGATCGAGCGGGTCTTTCGTCGCAAAGCACTAATCGTGCAAATGCAAATGCAAATGCTTGCGTCACTGCCGCATGTACGGTTTGTTGTCACGTCGACGGAGCAGGTGCCTCCCCCGGAAGAATGTTTGAGTTGCTTGCGCGCCATTAGGCACGACGGTCACCGATCCGCGAGATGTTTCGCTTCGAGGTCCCCTGCGTATGTACGGGGACGGCAAACGGTGCTCAGGGAAGGGGTGAATCTCTTGCTATCTTATTTTGTATAGTGTAAAAAATGGCTTCGAATTATACGTAGTAAAAATTAGCGCCGCAATTATGGGTGCGCCTGTGGGTAAATCAATAGAGGCGGGATCGGAAGTCACTGTCGAATTCGGCAATGGGGCTCGTGTGGAGTCTTGGAGGGGCAGGGGATGCTTGCAAAACGAGTTGGTACGCAAAGGGTGCAATTACTTGATGTCGATGCGTCGCTTTGGGAGGGGGCGGCCGAGAAGGTCGGATTGATCCCGGCCCCTGCTGCCATGCAGCCGTCGAAATATATTCAAGGGAAATGGAAAGACGGAGATTTCGGAGCGACCAGCGAGGTGGGTTGTCGTGCGCGTCACAACGGCACCGAGGTGGCTTTCCGTCTCGACTGGGCATGCAGTTCGCCACGTATGACTCGTCTCGACAATGACGATTTCGCGGACGGAGCGGCGCTGCTGTTTCCTCTGTCGAAAAATGCGTCGCTCATCATGGGTTCCGACAACCGACCGGTGAATATGTGGCACTGGCGCGCAGACCGACCGCAAGCGGCAAGAAGCAATGTTGCGGTGGGCATTGGAACATCGCGGGTCGTTGATCCGGTGAGTGTGGTGGTGAACGCGCAGCACCGCAATGGACGCTGGAGTGTGGTGTTCGTCCGGTCCATGGCCGGCGGTCCGGATGCAGCGCCCTTCGTCGCGGGTAGCGACGTAAACGTCGCCTTTGCCGTATGGCAGGGCCACGCGCGGGAGCGCGGGGGGCTGAAGGCATTCTCCCCCCAGTGGCTGTCCGTAAGACTCGAAGCCTGAGATCCATTCAGCGAGGAATGCCCATCATGGTTCAAGACAAGACCGGCCGCGAGATAGACGGCAAACTGCACAAGCCCAGGCGCCAGCTAGCGATGGTGTTCGATCTGAACAAGTGCCTCGGTTGCAACACCTGCTCGATGTCGTGCAAGACGCAGTGGACGCGCGAGGAGGGCATGGAGTCAATGTGGTGGACGATCACAAATACGATGCCCGGTAAGGGAACGCCGAAAGATTGGGAGAGTCTCGGCGGAGGCTTCGAACCGGATGGCCGGCAGAAGGCAAGTCGAATCCCTAGCCGCGAGGAATTCGGTGATGCATGGAAGCTGCCCAAAGAGGACGTGTTCTTTGGCGGCAAGGGCAAGACGGTGCAACTGCATCCGCGCAATCACCGCGGTGAGAAGCCGCAGTGGGGTGCGAATTGGGACGAAGACCAAGGGGGCGGCGAATATCCGAACTCGTTCTATTTCTACCTGCCGCGCATCTGCAACCATTGCACCCATCCCGCCTGCCTTGAGGCCTGTCCGCGCGCGGCGATCTCCAAGCGTGAAGAGGACGGCGTGGTGCTGCTGAACGATGAAAAATGCAAGGGCTTCCGCTTCTGCATGGAGGCTTGTCCTTACAAACGCATCTATTACAACCACGTCAGGGATGTCGGGCAGAAGTGCATCTTCTGCTTTCCGCGGCTCGAGAAGGGCGTTGCGCCGGCCTGTGCGCGGCAGTGCCCGGGCCGGCTGCGCTTCGTCGGCTACCTCGACGACGAGAGCGGGCCGATCCACAAGCTGGTGCACAAGTGGAAGGTCGCGCTGCCGCTCCATTCCGAGTACGGGACCCAGCCCAACGTCTACTACGTTCCCCCGGTACTGCCGGCGCGACTGACATCGACGGGCAAGGTGGATCCGTCCGGGTCGCGCGTGCCGCTCGAATATCTGGAGAACCTGTTCGGGCCGCGCGTGGGTGAGGTGCTGAAGGTGATCGAGGCGGAACGGGAGAAGAAGCGGCGCGGTGAGGCGTCTGAGCTGATGGACACGCTAATCGTCTACAAGTGGCCCGAGGACATCTTCCCTGATTTCACGAACGATCCGATCGTGCTCAATGGGGGCCAATCATGACGGGAATGAGTCGACGGGAGTTCCTGAAGGGCGGCATCGGGGCTACGGGTCTATCCCTGCTGCAGTTTAATTCGACATGGTCCTTCGCTGCGGACCGGACGAGGCGGGCGCCTGTGGTGGATTACCCAGATTTCGCGGCGATTTACCGCAAGAAGTGGCGCTGGGACAAGATTTCGAAGGGTTCGCACAACGTCAATTGCTGGTACCAGCGCCAGTGTCTGTGGAACGTTTATGTGAAGGACGGCATCGTCTGGCGCGAGGAACAGTCCGCGACCTACACCCCGATCGATCCGGGCATTCCCGACAACAATCCGCGCGGTTGCCAAAAAGGCTGCAGTTTCTCGCAACGCATGTATGACGGTTCCCGCGTTCGCTATCCACTGAAGCGCGTGGGCGAGCGTGGAGAGGGGAAGTGGAAGCGGGTTTCGTGGGACGAAGCCCTCGAGGACATTGCCGACCGCATGATCGACGTGATGATCAAGGAGGGTCCGGCATCGATGATCTACGACGCGGGCACTAACGCCTGGGGTTCGCAGATGCTCGCGGGCATGCGTCTCGCGCAACTGCTCGATATGCCGGTTCTCGATATCAACAGCGAGATCGGCGATTCACGGCCAGGCATCTCGGTCGTCGCCGGCACCGAGGAAATGTGCAATTCGGCCGAGGATTTGATGTTCTCGGACCTGATCTTCATCTGGGGCGGGAATCCGATCTACACGCAGATTCCCAACGCGCACTACATCACGGAGGCGCGATACAACGGCGCGAAGGTCATCACTATTGCGCCGGATTTTTCGGCGTCCGCGGTTCATGCGGACCAGTGGGTGCCGGTGAAGGTCGGCAGCGATGCAGCGCTGGGCCTGTCGATGGCGCATGTGATGATCGAGGAAGGCATCTACAAGAAGCGTTTCGTCCAGGAGCAGACGGACCTGCCGCTGTTGCAGCGCGTTGACAACGGGCGTTTCCTGCGCGAAGCCGACATGGAGAAGGGTGGCAGCGACGAGGTGTTCTACCTCTACGACCTGCGCAGCCGGCAAATTCTGGCCGCGTCGACTCAGACCCTCGATCTTGGCGAGATGGACCCCGCGCTCGAGGGGGAATTCGTGGTGCAAACCCTCGCCGGCGAGATCAGGGCGAGGCCGGTTTTCGCGGGGCTGCGCGAGCATCTTCGCCAGTACCGTCCCGAGTTCGCATCGAAGATCTGCGGCGTCGATCCGGAAACGATCCGCGGCCTCGCGCGCGACCTCGCTCGTGCACGCGCGGCCTCCTTCCTTGCGCAGTCGAACTTCGGGAAGTTCTACCACGGACTCGAAATGGAGCGCGCGCAGGTGCTGTGCTGTGTGCTGGCCGGGCAGATCGGGCACAAGGGGGCGGGCTACCAGGGCTTCCCGGTGCTTTGCGCGGACGGCTTCGACGTGCTCGCAGGCATGTCCGGGAAGGATGGCGTGCAGCAGGCCATCGAGGCACTGCAGAAGAAGAAGGGCGCGGCACTTGAGCACTTCATGAAGCAGGGGATGACGCACGAGATGGCGATGTACGAGCTCGGACGCCAAGCCTCGCGCCGCGGTGGCTCTGTGCCGACGATGATGTGGCTCTATTATCAGGCCGGCCTCGACAAGCTCTACGGCGAAACCGAACGCTTGGATCCCTACATGAAACGGTCGCTGTCGTCCTACATGGAGGAGGCGGTCGCGAAGGGGTGGCAGTTCAAGCAGGATGCGCCGACGAAGATCCTCATCAACTTCGCGGGCAACCTGCTCCGGCGTCTACGCGGATTCGACCAAGTGCAGGAGCGCCTGCTCCCGCAGCTGGACCTCATGGTCACAATCGACTTCCGCATGAGCAACACGGCGATGCAGAGCGACTACGTGCTGCCGGGGGCCGGCTGGTACGAGTACGACGAGGTGCTGTGGTCGACGCCCTTGATGCCCTACGTCCAGGTGACGACGGCGGCCGTAAAGCCAGTGGGCGAGAGCAAGGACGGCTTCGAGGCCTTGTACCTGCTGGCGAAGCATCTGCAGAAGCGCGCCGCCGAGCGCGGACTGACGGAATTCGTTGATCGCTCGGGCAAGAAGCGCTCGTTCGCAGTCTACGACTACATCACGTTCGGCGGCGAGATCACCGAGAAGGACCACGATGCCTATCTCGAACTGCTGCTGAAGATGTCGACGAA
The DNA here is from genome assembly GCF_003628555.1 of Azoarcus sp. DN11. Classification (NCBI taxonomy): domain Bacteria; kingdom Pseudomonadati; phylum Pseudomonadota; class Betaproteobacteria; order Rhodocyclales; family Zoogloeaceae; genus Azoarcus; species Azoarcus sp. DN11. Next base: position 1,961,596 of record NZ_CP021731.1, read on the forward strand.
CGTCGGTGGTGTGACCTGGGCCGAGCTGAAGAGGAAGGGCTACCAGCGCTACACTGCGCTAGGCGAACAGCGGTACGTAAACGTCGGTAATGCGACGGACGTCTTACCCGACAAGCCGATCGTCGCCGGAACCCATCATACGGAAAAGAAGGTTCCGTGGCCGAGCCTGACGCGACGGCTCCAGTTCTGCATCGATCATCCGCTGTACGCGGAATTGGGCGAGGTGTTGCCCGTGCATAAGGATGCGCCGGGCTTCGGGGGGAAGCATCCGATTCAGCTGACTGGTGGGCATACGCGCTGGTCGATCCACGCTGCCTGGATCGACCACGAGCCGCTGCTGCGCCTGCAACGCGGCGAGCCCGTTGTCTTCCTCAATGCGGCGGACGCAGAGGCGAGGGGCATCCAGGACGGTGACACCGTGAAGATCTTCAACGACCTCAGTGCCGTCGAGTTCCGCGCCTGCGTCGCGGCCGCGGTACGGCCGGGGCAGGCCATCGTGTATCACGCGTGGGAGGCCCAGCAGTTCAAGGGCAAACCTTACGACTCGCTGTTCGCGAGCCAGATTAACCCGATCCACCTCGCCGGCGGCTACGGTCACCTGCAGGTCCGTCCCTCGGCGTTTTCGCCGGGGCAGCACGACCGGGGGACCTATGTGGACGTGGCGCGGGTGACCGACGCTGTCGGGCAGGGAGGACGAGATGCATAGACCGAACGCCGACGCCGACTCAAGGGAGGCGGGGACTAGCGCGGGACGATGGGGCGAAGCGGGCGAGGGAGGCGGGCCGGGCGATCGCCGACCCGGTACGACGATGTGGGCCGTGTTCGCGGAGGCCGTTAAGTTTCCCGATGCGCAGCGGTGCGACGACATCTGCAGCGGTCGGTTCGTCGAAGACTTGCGTTCTGCCTTAGGGCAATGGGATCCGTTCGTCCTGACCGCGGTCGATTGGGACGCGCTCGCGAAAGCCGGACGCGCAGACGCCCTGCCGGTCGACTACACGAGTCTTTTCGACGGCGGCGCCGGGGGGCGCTGCCCGCTGAACGGCGGGCCACTGCACCGCGTGCCGATGGCGGCCATGGAGGAAGTGGTCCGCTTCTACGCCCATTTCGGGATGACGTTGGCCGAAGATGCGCCGGAGACGCCCGACCACCTCAGCGTGGAGCTGGAGTTCGTCGCGTGCCTGGCCTACGGAGAGGCTGATCTCGAAGCCCGTGGCGAAAGCGGCATGCACTACGCCCGCGCGCGCCGGGATTTCATCGCCCGCCATCCACTGCGCACGGTGTCGCATGCGTGTCGGCAGCTTGCCGATGTTTCTGCGGCGCCGTTTTACGGGGCCTTGCTGACCTTGCTCGACCGCTGCCTGAGGACGGACCTGGACCGTCTCGAGGCCGTTCACGGGACCGCCACCATAGGCTGATCCCGCATTGGCTCCTCCCGGCTAGGTGCTCTACTTTTGGTGTGAATGGTTCAACTATTGTTGACTGACTTGACGCTATTTTGTATCGTGGGCCAACACTAGATCGAGGAGGTAGCACGTCCATGGCTTTCCCGCGAAACAAGGCGGCAATCGTCGGTTTGGGGGTGACGGAGTTTTCGAAGAACTCTGGTCGTAGCGAGATGCAACTCGCGGTCGAGGCAGTCGCGGCGGCGCTATCCGATGCCGGGATCGAGCCCGGCGAGGTGGGCGGGCTGTGCACGTTTACGATGGACAACAATTCGGAGAACGAGGTCTTCCGCAACATCGGCGGCAAAGATCTGACGTTCTTCAGCCGCATCAACTACGGCGGAGGCGGCGCCTGCGCACCGCTGTTGCAGGCCGCGATGGCGGTGTCGTCGGGTGTGGCCGACGTGGTCGTCTGTTACCGCGCGATGAACGAGCGTTCGGGGCAGCGTTTTGGCAGTCCGACGAAATCGCTGCCGCTGCCGGAGTCGGAGTTGCATCTGAGCGCCTTCACGTCGCTGCATGGCCTGCAGACCGGTGCGGCGAAACTGGCCATCGCGATGCGGCGCTACATGCACGAGACGGGCGCGACGAGCGAGAACTTCGCGGACTACGCGGTCGCGATCCGCCGCCACGCCGCAACGAACCCGAATGCGTTCTTCTACGGAAAGCCGATCACCCGTGACGATTACCTGAACTCCCGCATGATCGCAGACCCGTTCCGGCTGCTCGACTGCTGCCAGGAGAGCGACGGGGCGGTTGCGGTCGTAGTGACGAGCGCCGAGCGTGCGGCCTCGCTGAGGCAGAAGCCCGTCTTCATCCGCGCCGCCGCGCAAGGCGCGCCCTTCGGCGTCATGGGGCTGGCGTCGTACTACAAGTCGGACATCGTGCCGCGGCAGGAATGCGAGCTGGTGGCAAGGCAGCTCTACAAGATGGCCGATCTGAAGCCGCAGGACATCCAGGTCGCGATCCTTTACGACCACTTCGGCCCTGCCGTTCTTCCGGCCCTGGAAGGCTACGGCTTCTGCGCGAAGGGCGAAGCCAAGGATTTCATCAAGAACGGCAACATCGAGATCGACGGGGGACTACCGGTCAATACGCACGGGGGGCAACTCGGCGAGGCCTACATTCACGGCATGAACGGCATCGCCGAGGGGGTGCGGCAGATCCGGGGCGTCGCCGTCAACCAGGTCGAATGCGTCGAGAACGTGCTCGTGACAGCCGGTACGGGCCTTCCGACGAGCGGACTCATCCTCGGGGCGTGATCCGCGGGGCCGGCGGCCCGACGCCCTTTCGTACTCGCGGTTCGAATACCCGATAGAACACAGCCGGCGGAACCCCGACCGGAGGAGACAGGCAGATGAGTGTGGAAAGATCCCCGCTACCGAACATGGTTGTTTCTGTCGGTATGGTCGTGGCGCTGATGATGGCAACCGGCATTCTGTGGATGCCATCCATCCTCGGCGTCATGAAAGGCGTGTTTCAGATCGACGCCCGGGAGGTGGGGCGACTCGCCTCTGCAGAGGCCGGGGCGTTTCTCGTCGCGACGATTTACGCCAGCGGTAAACCGCTAGCCGCACTGAAGCGCCTTGCCCTGATCGGCTGCGCGCTGCTGATGGGCGCGAATATCGCGCTGGTGCTCGCGCGCGACGTCGTTCCACTCATGCCCATGCGGGTGCTGGCGGGGTTCGGTACCGGCGTTGGCGCCTCGTTGGTCATGAAGGTGTGTGCGATGTCGGCAACCCCAACGCGCTTCTTCGGGATCTACTCGGCATCGTTTTCGGTGGTAATGATCCTGGGATTCCAGTTCATCGGGCACTTGGTGTCCGCCTGGGCGGGCGAGGCGAGCAGTGTCGACGGTCTGATTCGTGTTGCAACGGCCGTCTGGGGCGTGCATGCCGCGCTTGCGGCGCTGGCGTCGTTGCTGCTGATCATTGGGATGCGAGGTGTCGCGCGGGAGCCGAGCGCTGGAGCCGCCCGCGATTCGGCTGGTCAGGCAATCGGTGTGCAGGCGGCGATCGGTCTGTCAGCAATCGCACTGTTCTTCCTTGCCCGTGGCAACGTCTGGCCTTTTCTCCAGGTCATGGGTGGTAGCCACGGGTTTGCTGTGACGGGGGTTGCCAATGCGCTTTCGATGTTCGCCGTCTTCGGCGTGCTCGGCAGTCTGGCGGCGGCCGCGATTCCACCTGCCGTCGCGCGATCGTATGCGATCGGCGTCGCGGTGCTGGCGCTTTTCGGCGGCTTGTATGCGCTGTACGCGCCCGCCTCGCTCCTCTGGTACACCATCGGTTGCGCGATCGGCGGCTTCTTCTGGAACTTCGTTTTCGCGCTGGGGCTTGGTCTGTTGGCACGCATCGATGCGACCGGGCGCGCGTGCGTTCTCGGCATGACCGTATCGAGCGCCGGCAGCGCGGCGGGCCCCTATCTGGCCGGCATGTTGATCGAAGGTAGCGGCTACCAGTCCGTCGCTTGGCTTGCCGGTGGGCTGTGTGCGGCCGGCTTCATTGGCGTCGCCCTGGCCGAAACGCGTCGCGTGCCTGTGGAAGCCGGGACCGCTGCGTGATGTTCACGCACGCCGCGCGCCCTCGGGGTTAGTCCCAGGGTACGCGCGGCCGGGCGCCCTGGTTCCGCGTCTCCATTTCCGTATTGCAGGAGTTTCGCCCGGTCGCCGTGCGGCCGGGTGCGAGCCGTCGTGTAACCCGACCCCGCCTTGATTCGTGCAGCCGGCAGGCGATCGCCGCTTGACCGTCGACGTTCGAAGCGATATATTTTTATGAAGGTTGAACCATTGTGAAAGTGAATGGCGGGATAGTTCTGTCGCGGAACGTGGCAGGGGATAACTCAAGCGGGTTTAAGGAGACGTTGATGAACGAGGCGATGCACGCGGTCAGGGAAATTTGCTCCACCATCATCAAGAAGGTCGATCGGCCCTACGTGCTCGAGAGCGCCAAAAAGCGCGAGCGGCCGGAGAAGCTGTGGCGCCTGTGGGCCGACACCGGCCTTCTCGCGATCGGCCTGCCCGAGGAATACGGCGGGGTCGGCGGGAAGATGAGCGAAGTGGTGCTGGCGCACGATCTCCTGCATTCGGCCGGCCTGTTCCTGCCGCTGACGATCCCGAACTACATGGTGCGCTTCCCGCTGCTGAAGCACGGCACCGAGGAGCAGAAACGGCGGTACCTGCCGCCCACGGCGACGGGGGAGGAATTCTTCGCCTTCGCGATCACCGAACCGGATTCCGGCACCAACACGTTCAAGATTCGGACAAACGCGAAGCGCCAGCCGAGCGGCGACTACCTCCTGAACGGCCAGAAGATGTACATCACGGGTTGGGATGAGGCCGGTCATGCGATGGTCGTGGCGCGCACCGCGCCGCGCGACCCCAATAACCGCACCGAGGGGCTGTCGCTGTTCATCGTCGATACGAAATCGAAGGGCATCAGCACGACCTTGATGGACATCGCGGTCTATATGCCGGATCGGAACTTCATCGTGAACTTTGACGACGTCGTCGTCCCGGCCGAGAATCTCCTCGGCGTCGAGGGGCGCGGCATCGATGCGCTGTTCGACTGCCTGAACCCCGAGCGTCTGCTCGCCGGTGGCATGAACGTGGGCCTCGCAGAGCACGTGCTGAACCGCGGGGTGGAGTACGCGAAGGTGCGTGCGCCGTTTGACGTGCCGATCGGCGCCTACCAGTCCGTCGCCCATCCGATGGCGATTGCCAAGACGCGCATCGATGCCGCCCGCCTGATGTTGTATTCCGCAGCGGAGAAGTACGACGCCGGCGAGAAGATCGCACTGCAGGCCAACATGGTGAAGTGGCTGACTTCGGATGCCCTCACGCAGGCGGCGAACATCGCGGCGAACGCGCATGGCGGCATGTTCGCGGACCTGTCGACGGACCTCATCCCCTTCTACCTGCAGGCGAAGATGAGCGAGATCGCGCCGATCAACAACAGCATCATCCTCAGCTTCATCGCGCAACAGGGCCTCGGACTGCCCAAGTCCTACTGATCTGCCTCCTCGCGTGGCCGCCCCGTTGCGGGGTGGCCGGCCGTGCACGCACATTGCGCGCGACCCGACCGGGAAAAAGCCATGGAATATCGTTCGTTGTACTGGGAAGACGTGGAAGAGGGGCAGGAACTGCCGGCGATTGGTTACGAGCTCAGCCTGCTGCGGCTCGTGGCCTTCGTCCGCGCGACGGGCCTCTACGACTATGTGCATTTCGATCGCGACTACGCGCGCTTGGCCGGCGCGCGCGACGTGTTCATCGCAACGCCCCACGTCCTCGGTCTTTTCAGCCGGCTGATGACGGATTGGGCGGGCCCCGAGTCGGCGATCTGCTCGATCACGCTGAACATGCGTACGCAGAGCTGCAGCGGCGATCTCCTCATGATTACCGGCCGGGTCGCGCGCAAGTATGTTGGCGACGACGGCGAACACCTCGTCGATATCGTCGATCTGAACATGGGCCACCGGGTGGCAGCGCAGGCGGCGACGGCAAGCGCGACGATGGCGTTGCCGTCCCGCACGGGCGGTCCGGTGAAGGTGTCACGTCTTCCTGCGCCGCGGCAGACGGTCGCGGCGGATCAGGATTTGCCCGACTTTGCGAAGACGCTCATCGGCATGGTGAAGGAGGGGCCCGGCGAGCCGGCCTGGCCTCTGACCGCCGACGAGATCCATCTGTGGTGCGAGTGCCTTGAGGACTGGAATCCGTTGTACTGGGACAAGGAGTACGCGGCCCGGAGTCCGTATGGTGGCCTCATTGCGCCGCCGGCCGCGTTGTTCCACGGCGCGGGCGCCTCGGCGCAGGTTGGCGTCGGGTACCTGAAGCCGGGCGAGAAGGTGCCCGAGGCGGTGCAGCGTGGGCTGACCGGCCTGCCGCTGCTGCAGGAACTGCGAAAGGATCTGATCAGCCACATCACGCCGTTTTCGGTCCCGGGTTGCCCGGAGATCGCGGTCAGCCAGGCCCGTTCCGACTACTTCACGCCCCTGAGGCCTGGCGATACGACGTACACGCGACAGGAGGTGCTCAACTGCAGCCCCATGAAGCGGACCCGGTTGGGTGAAGGCCACTTTCTCACGTGGGTCCGGTCGGTATTCAACCAGCGCGAGGAACTGGTGCGGACCTTCACGCTGACGGGCTTCTACTATCACACCTGACTTCCGTTCTCGCAGCGACGAGTCCGACGCCGGATCGGACGCCTGCGAGGCTGCCCCACCTGCTGCAAAAAGGAGGAACTCATGGAACAGACTGCAACCCAGGACATCCCGCCGTCGAAGCGTCCGTTGCCGGTGCCGCATTCGAACCGGGATTACGACTTCTTCTATCAGGGGCTCGAGGCCGGCAAGCTGCTCGTGCAGAAATGCGACGGTTGCGGCACGGTGCGCAACCCGCCGGGGCCGATGTGCCCGCACTGCCACTCCCTGAAGTGGACGCCGATCGAATGTCGCGGCACCGGCACGGTGTATAGCTACACCGTTCACTACCATCCGCCGCTCCCGAATTTCGACTCGCCGCACGCCATTGTGCTCGCCGACATGAGCGAAGGGTTCCGGCTGATCGGCGGCTTGCAGGGGGCCCGCCCAGAGGACATCCGCATCGGCATGCCGCTCGTCGTCGGCTTCGAGCGTCGCGGCGAGGTGTCGACCTTTCATTTCCGGCTCGCATAGGTGCGGATCGCGAGAGGCAGGTGCCGGGAGGCACAGCGAATTACATCGGCGGAGGGGTAAGTGGGAATGGGATATACAGTCAGGGACAAGGCGGCGATCGTCGGCCTCGGGACGACCGAGTTCTCCAAGGACTCCGGGCGCAGCGAGATGCAACTCGCGGTCGAGTCGGTCCTGGCGGCGCTGGCCGATGCCGGCATCGAGCCGGGCGAGGTCGATGGCCTGTGCACCTACATGATGGACAACAGTTCCGAGATCGATGTCTTCCGCAACATCGGCGGCCGTAACCTCAAGGTTTTCAGCCGCATCAGCTATGGCGGCGGTGGCGCGTGCGCCCCAGTGCAACAGGCGATGATGGCGGTCGCGACAGGCGTGGCCGAAGTCGTGGTGTGCTACCGGGCGATGAATGAGCGCTCGGGGATGCGTTTCGGCCAGCCGATGGTCCGGTCCTCGCCCGAAAGCGAAATGATGCTGAAGGCGCTACATTCGCTGCAGGGCCTGCAGACGGCCGCGGCGATGATGGCGCTGCCGATGCGCCGGTACATGCACGAGACCGGGGCTAGCGCGGAAGACTTCGCGAACTATTCGATCGTTGCGCGCCGACACGCCGCGACCAATCCGAATGCGTTCTTCTACGGCAAGCCGATCACCCTCGACGACTACATGAACTCGCGGATGATTGCCGACCCTTTTCGCCTGCTCGACTGCTGCCAGGAAAGCGATGGGGCTGTGGCCGTCGTCGTCACTAACGCCGAGCGGGCGCGCGGCCTCAGGCAGAAACCGGTTTACATCCGCGCCGCGGCGCAGGGTGCGCCGGTCGGAACGTTGCTCTGTACGAGCTATTACAAGCCGGACATCGTTCCGCGCGAGGAATGCCAGCTCGTTGCGGACCAGCTCTACACGATGGCCGACTTGACGCCCGGCGACATCGACGTCGCGATCATCTACGATCACTTCGGACCGACCGTCCTGCCCTCGCTCGAGGGCTATGGTTTCTGCGAGCCGGGCGAAGCGAAGGACTTCATCAAGGGCGGGAACATCGAGCTTGGCGGGAGCCTGCCGGTGAACACGCACGGCGGCCAACTCGGCGAGGCCTACATCCATGGGATGAACGGCATCGCCGAAGGTATCCGGCAGTTGCGCGGCACTGCCGTCAATCAGGTGCGCGGGGCGGAGCACGTCCTAGTGACGGCAGGCACCGGCGTGCCGACGAGCGGCCTGATCCTGGGCCTGTAGGCTCCCATTCAATGAGGTAAGCGGAGGGAAGCGATGAACAGGCAGGACCTGCAGTCACGGACATCGATCTTCATGTCGGTCATGATCGTGGCCGAACTGACCAGTGCGTTTGAAGTGAGCATGGTGTATGCGGCGCTGGCGACTCTGTTCAGGATCTACGGCGACCCGATCGGTGTGGGCTGGCTCATCACCGGCTTTCTGCTCGTGTCGGCTGCGGGGGCGGCCCTGGTGGGACGCCTCGGCGACCTTTACGGGCGCAGCCAGTTGCTGCTGGCGATGTTGGTGTTCGCGTTCATCGGCTCGACGATCAGCGCATTCGCGACGTCCCTGAGCTGGGTTGTGGCCGGGCGGGCGATCCAGGGGGTGGCCGCAGCAATCCTGCCTTTGTGCTACGGACTGGTCCGCGAGCGACTGCCGGTGAAGCGCGTGCCGGTCGGGATCGGCATTCTCGCGGGAACGGCGGCGCTCGGTGCCGCCCTCGGCTATCTGCTCGGCGGCGTCATCGTCGATAATCTTCCGTGGCAATCCCTGTTCTACGTGAGCGCGGGTCTCGCCCTGATCTCGTTCGTGCTGGTCTGGATGTTCGTGCCGCCGTCGGCACCGCCCGCGGCTAAGGGACGCCTCGACATGGTTGGCGGCGTGCTCTTCGTCCCGGCGATCACCGGTATTCTGTTTGCGATCACGCGGGCCAGGAGCTGGGGGTGGGTCGATCCGCGCACGTTGTCCGTGCTCGCGGCGAGCGTCGGCGTGCTCGGGTTCTGGGTCTGGTATGAGCTGCGCCACAAGAACCCGCTGATCGATGTACGGTTGCTGGCCATGCCGCAGATCGCGCTCGCCAATATCTGCTTCGCTTGCGCTGCCTTCGGCGCCTTTCAGTCGCAAATGATCATCCTGCCGCTGATGCAGCAGCCGGAATGGACGCTGGTGGGCCTGGGCGCAAGTGCTACGGTTGCGGGCATGCTCAAGGGCGGCGCGAGCCTGCTCGGCAGCGCCGGTGCGCCTTGGGGCGGCTACATTTCCGGCCGGCGCGGAGGACGCTTCGCGCTGGTTTTCGGCGCCGGGCTCCTGACCGTGACCTGGGGCGCAACGACCGCCTGGCACGGATCGCTGTGGTTCGTGGCGTTCGCCGGCGTGGTATCGATCGTCGGTATGACAATCGTCTATGCAGCGGTGCCGAACCTCATTCTCGAAGCCGCGCCCGCCCACCGCACGAGTGAAGCGACGGGGCTGAGCTCGGTGGTCCGCGCAATTTTCGGTGCCCTCGGGGCGCAGGTGATCGCCTTCGTGCTTGCCAGCTCAACGGTCTCCGACCCCGCCAGGGGGCCCGGCAGTTATCCGACGGCCGAGGCCTACGCGTCAGCGCTCGGATTGGTAACGCTCGCCTGTGTCGCCTGCCTGGTCGCCGCCTTGCTGCTGCCGAAACGCAACCCCACAGTCGCGGCGCCAGACGGTGTGGGGCTTGGCATTGGACGTGTGGCGGGGCGGGGTTGAGCGCGGCGCGTGCGGGGGTTCGCCCGGTCGCGAACGTCGACGGTTGCGGTATTGGCGGAGTGGAAAGGTGAAGCGCTTAGCCGACAAGGTTGCACTGGTCATGGGGGGCAGTCAGTCCCTGGGGGCGGCGATCGCCACCGAGTTTGCCGAGCAGGGCGCACATGCCGTTATCAACAGTCGGCCCGGACCCGAAGCGCCGGCCGTGGTGGGCGAACTGCAGCGGCGCGGGCTGGAGGCGTCGTGGGAGCCTGGCGACATGATCGACCCGCAGAGCGTCGTCGACGTCGTGAACCGGGTGGTCGCGCGCCATGGCCGGCTCGACATCATGGTTGTCAGCGGAGCGCCCGGCGGCGCGAAGCCGGATTTGTTCGAGAACATGGATCCGGCCGAATACCATCGCCGGCTCGACGCCCAGTTGGTGTCCCGCATGAACTGCCTGCGCGCGGCCACCGGCCCGATGGCCGAGCAACGGTACGGCAAGGTGATCTTCGTGACGAGCGATGCCGGGCGGACGCCCACGCCCAGCGAAACGCTGATCGGTGCGGCGGCCGCGGCGCTGATCTTCTTCACGCGTGCGGCTGGTCGCGAGCTGGCGCGCAAGGGGATCCGGATCAATTGCATCGCGACGACGTTGACCGCCGAGACCCCGATCCACAATTACAGCAAGATGTTCGGGCCCGATCACGTGCTGGCGAAGTCCTTCGCCAAGATCGAGGCGCAAACCCCCTTCCGGATGAACTTGCCATCCGACATCGCCAAGACTGCGCTTTTTCTTGCGAGCCCCGATTCGGACCAGATATCGGGTGCGGTGGTCAGCATCAATGGGGGGCTTTCATTCCCTTGACCCGGATCGCTGTGCCCGTTCCTTTCTGGTGGGCGGGCCTGAAGGCATCAGCGTTCCAACGGTTCTGACATCGAATGTCGATGCGTAAATGGCGGATCCATTGATCTTTAGCCAAGGTTTAAGTCATGCTCGCCAACCTCGTCGTGATTTCCCATTTCATCCTTCGGATGGTTCACACATGAAGACCTTTCACGCCTCGATAACGGCATTCATCCTCGTCCTCGCGCTTTGCGGAGCGGCCCGCGCGGCTGACGCCGGGAACGCTTCCAGCGACGCCGCTGGCGCATCAAATCTCCTGGCGCGGGTCGAAGCGCATTACCGTGCGCAGGGCGACAAGGCGCTCGCAGCCTTCAGCCGGGGGGGCGAGTTCCGGGAAGGGGACCTGTACGTGTATGCCCTCAATACCGATGGCGTGATGCTTGCAAGCGGTGGATCCTCGGCCGTGTTGGTCGGGCGCAACGTCGGTGAGTTGATCGATGCGAGCGGCAGGCCCTTCATCCGGGAAATCCTCTAGGGGGCGAAGTCCAGGGGGGAGGGCGAGGTCGAATACCGCTGGTCGAACCCGGTGAATGGCCGCGGCGAGGCCAAGGTCGTGCATTATCGCAAGGTCGGCGAGGTGATCCTCGTGGCCGGCTACTACGAGCCCCATGCATCGTTCGAGTTGGCCAAGTCGCTTCTGTGGCGTGCGGTCCATGATCTTCGGCAACATGGCGACAGGGCACTCGAGCGCTTCAACGATCTCAACGGTGGTTTCGTGCAGAAACGGAGTTATGTTGTACGCGTTGGTGACAAGCTCATTGGTTCGGGCTCCTACGTGGGCGACTTCTGATCGGCTTGGGCGGTTGCGCATAGGGGCCTTCCCGACGTGGTCTGGGGGCGCGCGTCGGATCCGTCGCGACCGTCCTCCGCGAGCACCTGCAAGGCGGGCGGCGCAACGCCCCACGCGGCAATTCTTTCTGGCGGCACGCGCACCGTCGTGCGCCGGTCGCAACGGCGCTCCCGCGGAACATCCCGCGGGCGTCTCCGCCACTTCCCGCAAGGGTTCTGGCGCCCTCGACGACCTGAGATGCGATCGATGCCGCATGTCTTTTGGTCCCCGGACGACACCGCTGAGCGCCCTCGGGCTGACCGACTTCCCGACGAGCGATCTTTTCGCTCGATTTTCTTGATTCCCCGTTGACCCAAATCAGCGCAGTGGATATAGTTGGTTCAACCAATAAGGTTCAACCAATGAAATATTGGTGCGGTGAAAGGCAGGCTTCCCAGCTGCCCCGCATCGGCCGGATTCGGGTGATGTCGGTTCGAGAAGAGCGGATGAAAGTGCGAGTCATAACGTGACTCCACTACGAGGCCGGGCAGAATTTCTAGTTCGTCTTATCTGGAGCACGGTATGTCTTTCGAAGTTGGTCACGAATTTGCGCCGATGTCGGGCATCGACGAGTACATGATTCACAACGCGCCGGCGCCGCAACGGGTCATGTGGACGTCCGATCCGCGCACCTTCGAGCGCACCTGGTTCACCGCACAGGACAAGGCGGGCGAACTCTTCATCGTCTGCGGCATGGGTTTCTACCCGAATCTCGACACCGCTGACGGCTTCGCGATCGTCACCTGGAAGGGGCGCTCGACCTACGTGCGCTATCACCGCCGTCTTGGAATCGATCGGACCAACATGCGCTTCGGTCCGCTCGACTGGCAGATCATCGCGCCGTTCAAGACCTGGAAGCTGACGCTCGGCGACAACCCGCACGGCATCCGCTACGAGCTCTACTGGCACGACACCAAGCGCCCGGTGTTTTCGACGGTTCAGGCGGCGCTGTTCGATGCGAACGCGCAGCCCGGCTTCCCCGGCGGCAGCGTCGGCAAGGTCGGCGATCACGTCGGTTACGAGGGCTTCGGCGTGGTCGAGGGCTGGGCAGAGGTCGAGGGCAAGCGCATCGAACTCACCACCGAAACCTTCCGCGGTTCGCGCGATCACCACTGGGGCGTTCGCGCCGGGGTGGGGGGCTTCGGGACGCCGGTCGGGCGGCCGGAGCACGCCGGTCAATGGGTCGAGTTCAAGGACTGGTCGATCTGGGGCTCGAAGAGCCTGCGCCCGATCGGCCACGAACTGCAGGGCGCCGGCCGGGTCGGCCCGGTGGATCGTCAGCTGCGCTTCGACGCCGATACCGGCGAATTCCGCGAGGGAATCATCACCAGCGTCGACGAAGCCGGCAACAAGAAGGAACTGCATTTCCGCCGCCTCGGCTACCAGACGGCCTATCTGCGCTGCGGCGGCTACGGCTCGAGCACGCCGGACGGCGGCGGCATCCACGGCATTTATCCGGGCGAGGACACGCTCTACGGCGGCACGCTGGACCTGAATGACGCCGCGACGCGGATGAAGCTGGGGTTCCTGGCCGACCACCACTGCGAGGTGAGCTGCGGCACGGAAACCACCTCGGGGATGCTGGAGTGTTACGAGCCGCTGTTGAAGACCATGTGCGAACAGGGCAAGCCCGGCTATCGATTCCTGAAGTGAGCACGACGACCGCGGCTGTCGCCTCCATTGGGGCGGCAACGCGGCGTACATAAGAACGAGTTGGAGACACGGCAATGAAGCAGGATCGGCAGACGGGCGGCATCGCACCGCGCCCCCTCGAGGGGATCAGGATTGTCGAAGTGGGCGTGTGGCATGCGGGGCCCGGTGCGTCGGCGATTCTCGGGGATCTCGGTGCCGAGATCATCAAGATCGAGTCGCTCAGCGGCGATCCCGAACGCTACTTCGGCACCTTCGGCGCGCTGCCGCCGATCGAAGCGGACATCCCGAACTGGACGCTGCTATTCGAGATCACGAACCGCAACAAGAAGGGCATCTGCCTCGACATCGACACGGAAGCCGGCCAGGCGATCCTCCACGCGCTGGTGAAGGAGGCGGATATCTTCGTCACCAATCTGCGTCAGAGCACGAAGCCGAAGATCGGGATCGATTATGCGAGTCTTGCGAAGGTCAATCCCAAACTCATCTACGCGAACGTCAGCGGCTTCGGGCCGGTGGGACCGATGAGCGACGTCGGCGGCTTCGATCCGCTGGGGCAGGCGATTTCCGGCATGAGCTTCATGACCGGGGCCGAGGAGCCGACCCTGCTGCAGACGATCATCCTCGACCAGCTGACGGCGATCGCCGCGAGTCATGCGATCCTCACGGCGCTCGTGACGCGCGAACGCCAAGGGATCGGCCAGGAGGTCCAGGTCTCGCTCTATGGAACGGCGACCTGGCTCCTGCACGCGAACCTGCTGTGCTCGAGCTTGCTCAAGCAGACGGCCCAGGTGCGATGGGACCGCAGCAGGAATCCGCCGCTGCGCAACATGTTCAAGTGCCAGGACGGCAAGTGGATCATGGGCGCGAACCACCCCGAGCATAAGTACTGGCCGACGTTCTGCGAGGCGGTCGGGGAGAAAGAGCTCGCCGTCGATCCGCGCTTCGCGACGCCGGAGCTGCGCAAGGCGAACATGCCGGAGCTGATCGCGCGGCTCGACGGGCTGTTCGCGAAAAAGCCGCAGAAGGAGTGGCTGGAGATCCTGCTCGCGGCGGGGCTGCTCTTTGCACCGATCCAGCAGCTGGCCGACGTGGTCGACGATCCGCAGGCGCTCACCAACGGCTACATGGTCGATTTCGAGCATCGGGCACTCGGCAAGATCCGTGTCCCCGGCTACCCGATCCGGTTCAGCGCCCACGAGGTGGGCACGCACGGGCCGGCGCCCGAACTCGGCGAACACACCGACTCGGTTCTTGCGGCCCTCGGCTATACCGAGCGCGACATCGGACGCCTGCGCGACGAAAAAGTCATCCGGTGATGTTTTTCGAGCGGCTTGGCGCCCATGTGCGACGCATGGCGCCCGCATGGCGGGCAAACCGTGAAATGGGGTTGATGATGAATTCGGACATCCAGTTGAAAGAAAGGCTGCAGGCTTACCTCAGCCAGCATATCCCCGACGCGCGATCGGTGGTCGTGGAGCGGCTCGAACCGATCCTGGGCGGCGCCTCGCGCATGACGTACTACCTCGGCTACCGCTACCACTGGTCCGATGAGCAAAGCCAGCGCGCGGTGTTGCGCATGGTGCCCGAGACCGGCGGCTTCACGAGCGAGGGCATGGCCAAGGAAGTCAAAATCTTCGAGGCGCTGCGCGCTACCGGGATTCCCGTTCCGCGTGCGTTGTTCTGGAGCGACGATCCGAAGTGGCTGGGCAGCGCGTTCGTGATCATGGAGGAGGTCGACGGCTGCGAAAGTTCGCTCGACGGGCTCACCCGCGAGCCGTATGTGTCGATGCGCAAGACGATTGGCGTCCATTTCTGGACGATGCTCTCCGACCTGGCGAAACTCGATCCGGTCGCGCTCGGCCTCATCGACGCCGATGACGTGCCCCCGCTCGACCAGGTCTGGCGCCTGGAGCTGGAGCACGCGAAGGAGTACCGCGCGCTGGCCGGCTGCGACAACAATCTGCTGCTCGCCCTGCTGATCCGCTGGCTCGAGCGCAACCCGCCGCCGCCGGCGCCGAAGCTGTCGGTCGTCCATGGCGATTACCGCGCCGGCAACTTCCTTTACACCGAGCAGGGCGAGATTCCGCTGATGCTCGACTGGGAGTTGTGGCGCCTGGGCGACCCCATCATCGACCTGATGTACAGCGTGCGCCCGACCTTCCAGGACAAGGAGGGCAACGCGGGGCGCCTGATTCCGGTCGCCGAGGCGATCGAGATCTGGAAGAGGAACACCGGTTTCGCCGTCTCGCAGGAATCCTGGAAATGGTACGAGACCGCCCAGCGCGCGCAGTCGTACGCGATGCTGGCGCGGATGCTGACGGAATATTTTGCGGGTGGCGGGCGCGAGACCCTGACCTACTTCTACGCCCTGACCTCGTTCACGTCGAGCTGGCCGCAGTTGCGGCAAACGCTCGAATTGCCGGCGCCTACGGTCAAGCGTCCGTCGGGCGAAACCTCCCCGAAAGGGGAACGGATCGCGGACTACCTGCGGCTGGCGGCCAAACGCTACCGCGGCGAGTACCAGCAAAGCATCGCGGACGGCAACACGCGCAAGACGCTCGCGATCGACGGCCTGATCCTGCAGGTGGTGGCCGACCGCGTCGAGAACGGCGTCTTCTATTACACGCAGGACAACGCCGAGCTCGAGAGCGTCTTGCGCGATGCGGCCGAATCCTTCGCGACGGGGGCGCTGCGCGAGCGGATCGACGAGGTGCTGTCCGGGCAGGCTGCCAGTCTGCGGTTGTCGGATCTCGTCGAACGCAATGACCGCCTCTGCGCAACGATCCTCGCCGTGCTCGATGCCGTCGAAAGCGATTTGGGCACTGCCGCACGGCGGATCGAAGCCCTCATCCGGCAGGCCGTCAGCAATCAGTGCGAGCGCTTCGTGCTCCCGTACAACGCGCTGCAGGGTCTGTAAGGACCGATCCGGTTCGATAAGCCGCGGCCCGGCGGGCGACGCCGGGGCAACGGAAAGGAGACAGCATGAATAGTGCAGTGGCAGAAAAGGCGCGTGCGAATGCCACCGACTCGTCCCTCGACGAGCGGCTGAGCGCCTTCGTCGGCAAAGGAGGCGAACGCTTCACTGCGGCGCGCGACGTCGTGACGCGCGAAGGCATCCGCAAGATGATCGAGGTCGTGGGCGATCGCAACCCGGTCTATCGGGACGTCGAGTTCGCGGCGCACTCGGTGCATGGTGCGATCGTCGCGCCGCCCGGGAGTCTGATCTCGTGGTGGCAGAACTGCTTCGAACCGGTGGCCTCGACCGACTGGGTCGATGAACAGGGCATCCGCCATTTCCGGCTCGACCCGCTGCCGGCGCGCGGGACGGCGGCCGCCGCAACGAGCACGCCGTACGACGAAGCCCTCA
Source organism: Azoarcus sp. DN11 (assembly GCF_003628555.1). Lineage (NCBI taxonomy): Bacteria > Pseudomonadati > Pseudomonadota > Betaproteobacteria > Rhodocyclales > Zoogloeaceae > Azoarcus > Azoarcus sp. DN11. Next base: position 1,978,161 of record NZ_CP021731.1, read on the forward strand.
GGATTCTCGCATCGGCGGGATATACGTCGGTCGCCGGGGTCGGCGGCGAACTGCGGATCAAGCGCTATCCCTGCGTCGGCGACCGGCTCTCGTATTCCGATCAGCGGCTAGAGTCCCTCGTCGGGCCCAAGCGCACCGGGCTCGGCACGGGGTACTTCCCGACGCGCACGACCTATGTCCGCGACCAGCACGGCCATGCCGTGGCTGAAATCCGGCTGTCGAGCATCATCTTCGCCCCGTCCAGGGCGGACGACGCCAAGGCGCCGGTCCCGCGCCCCGCCGTCACGACCGAACGCCCCGTGTTGCATCCCGGCACCGCACGCACCGGGTCGCCGAGGACCCTCACCGCTGCGGACATGAGCGTCGGCGAGACGCTTCCGTCGCTGATTGTCGAAGGGACGCCGTCGCTGATCATCGCGGGCGCCTTGTTCAACAACGACGCGATGGATGTCCATCACGACAGCGACTGGGCGCGGCGGCGCGGCTTCGAAGACGTGTTCATGAACACGATGACCACGCAGGGCTTGGTGACGCGCTTCGTCAATGACTGGGCCGGGCCGGAGGCCGTGGTGGAGCACCTGACGTGGCGCCTGGGAAGGCAACAGTACCCGCACGACACGCTGTACGTGACCGGAAAGGTCGTGGAACTCGCCAGCCGGGAGCGCGACGCGCAGGTCACGGTGGAAGTGGTCTGCTCCAACAGCCTGGGTGTTCATGCCACCTGTGTGGTCAAGCTGGGCATCCCGGTAAGTGAAAAGGATCGGGCGGCATTCGCGACTTCGCGTCGTGCATGCGCTGTACGGCCCTGCGACTAAGTTCCGCAGGGTGCTGCTTGCAGGTTGGGTGTTTTTTCGATGTTGGCAGGGCTACGAGAAGGAGGAGATAAATGATAGAAAAGCGTGCAGACAAGCGCCTAAAAGTGGGAGGCGTAGCGTCGTTCATTGCAGTCCTGATGGCACCGGGTGTCGCGGGGGCATTTGAAGTCAATAGCGGTAATCCGGATCTGCAGATCCGCTTCGATAACACGCTCCGCTACAACGTGGGGATGCGGGTTGAGCCGCGGAACTCGAAGATCTTCAACAACCGGAATTTCGACGAGGCCGACGGAAAATTCGACAACGGCGACATCGTCACCAACCGGCTGGACCTGCTGACCGAGTTCGATTTCATCTACAAAGGCCATTCCGGGTTTCGCGTGAGCGCGGCGGGATGGTACGACCACGCCTATGAGGATGACAGTCTGCGGGGCAATCCGGTCTTCGGGTCGCAGAACACCTATGCCGGCAACAAGTATTCGAGAACCGTCAAGCGTTTCAATCACGGACCGTCGGGTGAGTTCCTCGATGTCTTCGCTTTCACGAAGTTCGACATCGGTGAGGTGCCGGTGGCGGTGAAACTGGGGCAGCACAACGTGTTCTGGGGGGAGTCGTTGTTCACGACCTCCAACAGCATTGCCTACTCGCAAGGCCCTATTGATGGGCGTAAGGCGGCGGCGAGCCCGGGTATCGAGGCTAAGGAGGTATTCCTCCCACTCAATCAGTTGTCGCTGCAGGCCCAGATAACGCCAGACTTCTCGATGGCGGCGCAATACTATTTCGAGTGGCAGCCGACGCGGATTCCCGATGGTGGCACCTATCTCGGAACGTCGGATTTCTTCACGGTGAGCGGGGGTACATTCCTCGCGCCGGGGATCCCGTTCAAGGGGGTCACGGGTAAGCCCGATGATCAGGGCGACTGGGGCGTCATGGCCAAATGGGCACCGGAATGGATGGGCGGCACGCTCGGTGCGTATTACCGCAAGTTCGGCGAAAAGCTGCCGTGGGTCCTGTTAGCCCCGAATGGACGGTCGGCGGGGCTGGGTTACGCGGACGACGTCGAATTGTATGGCGTCAGCTTCTCGAAGCTGATTGGTACGACCTCGTTCGGAGCGGAGGTCTCCTACCGCAAGAATACCGGTCTCTCGAGTGCAGTGCGACGCGCTACCGAGGGCGCCAGGGGCGACACTTGGCACTGGCTCGTCAATGCTGTCACCTATTTCGGTCGCAACCCGCTGTGGAGTTCGGCGTCCTTGTCGGCGGAAATCAATGGCAGTGTTCTCGACAAGGTGACCAGCGGCGAGGGTCTTTTCAACCGAGAAGGCTCGGCAGTGTGTCCGGGCGACAGGTTCGACGCCTGCATTACGAGAAGCGAAACGGCGATGAACATCAAAATCGAGCCCCTCTGGTACCAAGTCATGCCGGGTGTGGATCTGAAGATGCCCATCAGCTTCGGCGTGGGCCTGGATGGCAACGGTGCACAGTCCTCAGGAGGTAACCGTCAGGGTAAAGGTTCATATAGCATTGGTCTGACCGCTGAGGTACAGAACAAATATACCTTCACGCTGGCCTACATCGACTACCTTTGCCGCTTCCGCGACAACGGCACGGCACTCACGACGCAGAACTGTGCAGGCACGACGTATAACGATCGTGGCTGGGTATCGTTCCTGTTCAAGACGTCGTTTTGACATTACAACGGAGGAGACCCCATGAAGCCCATGCATATCAAGCAACTGATCGTCGCCATGGCTCTCGGATTTGCCGGTGCGTCGAGCGCGGCGGTGAGTCCGGAAGAGGCGAAGCAGCTCGGTGCGACGCTGACGCCCTTCGGATCGATCAAGGAGGGCAACAAGGAAGGTACGATCCCGCCCTGGACCGGCGGCCTCAAGACGCTGCCGTCCGGCTTCGACCCCAAAAATCCCGGCGCACGCCCGGACCCCTTCGCGGATGAGAAGCCGCTCTTCTCGATCACGGTCGCGAACATGGCGCAGTACGCGGACAAGCTCAACGAAGGTTCGAAGGCGCTCTTGAAGAAGTACCCGAACTATCGGATGGATATCTATCCGTCGCATCGGACGGTGAACTATCCGCAATACGTACTCGACAAGACCGTTGTGAACGCGACGAAGTGCACGACGGAAAAAGACGGGATGGCGATCAACCGTGACTGCGCTGGGGGCATTCCGTTCCCCATTCCGAAAAACGGTGTCGAGGTGATGTGGAACAAGGCACTGAAGTTTGAAGGTCACGTCACCTCGGGTCCCAACTCGCAAGGCTGGTTCGTCGATGCGAGTGGCAAGGCGGTGCATATGGCGACGTCGAGAACGATCACGGAGATCGTCTACTACGACCCGAAGAAACAGAAGCTCGAAGGGCCGTACTTCTGGCGCTACAAGGGCATGTACAACGCACCGGTACGTCGTGCCGGCGAATCCCAGATGCTGCTCGACCCGGTTGATTCGAGCGAGACCAAGCGGACCGCCTACACTTATCTCGCCGGCCAGCGCCGCGTGAAACTCGCTCCCGACCTTTCCTACGATACGCCAGCCCCGAACGGCGGCGGCGTGTACAACATGGATGACGCGTCGGGTTTCCTGGGTACGCTAGACCGCTTCGACTTCAAGCTCGTGGGCAAGAAGGAGATATATATCCCATACAACAACACCAGGACGCAGTCGGATCCGGTGAATTGCTCGCACGAGAAGATGTACCAGAAGGACTTTTTCAATCCCGCGTGCATGCGTTTCGAACTGCACCGCGTATGGGTGGTCGAGGCGACCGTCAAGCAGGGCATCCGCCATTCGTCGCCGAAGAAGATCTTCTACTGGGACGAGGACGCCTTCGGTCCCGGGTTCGCTGACTCGTACGACGCCTCCGGCAACCTGCAGCGAGTCGTCGTCAGTGCCCACCTGCCGGCCTACGAGATCCCGGCACAGGTGAACCGTCCTTTCGTGGCATATGACCTCAACAGTGGCGCGTATGCGGCCAACGCATTCGGCCCGGGCTCGGGGGTGTTCCAGATCGATCCAGTCAACGAGCGTGAGTGGGCGCCCGAGGCGCTGCAGGGCGGCGGTATCCGCTGAGGACAGGGCTCGCTCGGGTACGAATCCGGATCGGGCGGGGGATGTCCGTCCTCGCCGATCCGGACCTCCGCACCAGTACCAAGGCACGATTCCGATCCGCGGCTGGTTTTTCGCGCCGCAGGTCGACCAGGTGACTGTTTCGCTCGTTAGCGGTTAAGCCGCCGAGCGATCGATGATCATGAAGAGGCAATATGAGCATGTCCACAAGGCGGGCTGCACAGGGTCTCGCCGCAGCCGCACTGTTTGCCCTTGCCGCGTTCACGGCCTGGGCGTCAGCCGGCACGTTCCAGGATCCACTCAACGTTCCGGCACGGATGGTTGCCGCGCCCCATACAGGCATGCTGATGGCCGTCGCGCGTGCCGGCGACCATCTGGTCGCCGTCGGCCCAAATGGGCGCATCCTGGTTTCGGACGGGCAGGCCGGTGTGTGGCGCCAGGTGGAAGTGCCGACCAGCGTTGATCTCGTCGCCGTCCATTTCCCCTCGCCGCAGATGGGCTGGGCGGTGGGCCATGGCGGCGTGGTCCTGCACAGCAGCGACGGCGGCCGGACGTGGCAAAAGCAGCTCGATGGCGCGCTGGCAGCCGCGACGATGGTGCGCCACTACACCGCGCGCGAGTCCGAAGGCACGCCCGGCGCCGCGGAGGCGCTGTCCGCGGCCCGTCAGTTCGAGCACGACGGCCCGATCCACCCCTTCCTGGACGTGTGGTTCGAGAATGACCAGCGAGGGTTCATCGTCGGACCATTCAATCTGATTTTCGCCACCGAGGATGGGGGGGGCACCTGGGTTCCGTGGATCGATCGCACCGAAAACCCGGGCGTAATGAACCTCCATGCGGTGCGTGGTTCCGGCGGGGAGGTCTATCTGGCCGGCGAACAGGGCCTGCTGCTGAAGCTCGATCGCGCGAAGCAAGGCTTTGTCGCCTTGCCGAAACCCTATCCCGGAACCTACTTCGGGGTGCTCGTGACCCCCAAGGCTGTGCTCGCGTTCGGCATGCGCGGCAACGTCTATCGGACCACCGACGCGGGGCGCACGTGGCAGAAGTCAGAAACCGGCGAGTCGGCCGGGGTGACCGCGGGCGCGGTTCTCGAGGACGGGCGGCCGGCGCTGGTGTCGATGTCCGGCTCGCTGCTGGTCGGCAGCCCCGAGGGAGACCAATTCTCGCGCACGACGCTCCGCCCGGTGGCGCCCATGTTCGGCGTGGCCGCCGCGGGCGCGGGACGCGTGGCGGTGGTGGGGCCGCACGGGGTTCGTGTCGAGCCCCTCAAGTGAGCCGGAAAACGTTTCAGGAGAAAGGCAATGGCGATGGGTTCTGATGGGGTCACCGAAGCGCTGACCGTGACGGCCGACCCGGCGGAATTCGACCGGAATTCGGGCAACCTGCTCGAACGACTGGTGTTCAATTACCGCGTCTTGCTAATCGCGGTCTGCGCGGTGGTTACCGCGCTGTTCGGCTACGAAGCCTCGAAGATCGCGGTCAACGCGAGTTACGAAGGCATGATGCCGGCGAGCCACCCGTACATCCGGAATTACCTCGACAACCGGGACAACCTTAGGGGGCTCGGGAACGTCGTGCGCGTCGTGGTCGAGAACAAGAACGGCGACATCTACGACGCCGAATACCTCAAGACGCTGGCGGAGATCAACGACGCGCTGTACCTGACGCGCGGCGTCGACCGGGCGTGGCTCAAGTCGCTATGGACGCCGCTTGTGCGCTGGAGCGAAGTGACCGAGCGGGGCTTTGTCGGCGGGCCGATCATCCCCGGCGACTTCAGCCCCACGCCCGAATCGCTCGAGAAGGTGAAGGCCAACGTGCAGCGTGCCGGCCTGGTCGGCACGCTGGTGTCGAACGATTCGCGCTCGAGCATGATCGTCGTGCCCTTGCTGGAGCGTTATCCTGACACCAAGGCGCCGATCGACTACCAGGAGTTGTCGCACCGTCTCGAGGAGAATGCGCGGGCGAAGGCCGGCGAGAACACGCGCGTGTACATCGTGGGTTTCGCCAAGGTGATGGGGGATCTCATCGACGGCCTCAGGCAGGTGATGTCGTTCTTCCTGATCACTGCCGTGACCGCCGCGGCGCTCATCTACTTCTACACCCGTTGTGTGCGCAGCACACTGCTGGTGCTCGCCTGTTCGCTGATCGCCGTCATCTGGCATGCAGGAATCATGGTCCTGCTCGGCAAGGGGCTCGATCCCTTCACGATGCTCGTGCCCTTTCTCGTCTTCGCGATCGGTGTCAGCCACGGCGCGCAGAAGATGAACGGCATCATGCAGGACATCGGACGCGGCAATCACAAGTGGGTGGCGGCGCGGTACACCTTCCGCCGCCTGATCATCGCCGGGCTTACGGCGCTGCTCGCGGACGCGGTCGGCTTCGCCGTGCTGAGCATCATCGACATCCCGGTGATCCGCGACCTCGCACTGTCTGCGAGCATCGGCGTGGCGATCCTGATCTTCACGAATCTCTTCCTGCTGCCGGTGCTGCTTTCGTACACGGGCGTTTCCCCCAAGGCGGCCGAGCGGAGCCTGCGCGACGAATCGCAGGAGCGGGGCGGAAGCGGCATCGGTCGCGTATGGAGCGTCCTCGACCGGTTTACCGAGCGCAAATGGGCGGCCGGAACGGTTGCCTTGGCCGCCGTCGTCACCGTGGCCAGCTTTGCGATCAGCACCCACCTCAAGATCGGCGACCTCGACGCCGGGGCGCCCGAGCTGCGGGCGGACTCCCGCTACAACCGGGACAACGATTTCGTTACGCGGAACTTCGGGCTGTCGAGCGACGTGTTCTCGGTGATGGTGAAGACGAACAAGTCGGATTGTTCGAACTTCTTCGAAACCTTCGTCGAAGCCGACCGACTGGCGCGCACCCTGCGGGAGACCCCGGGGGTGCAGACGACGACCTCCTTCGTCGACGTGGTCACCTCGGGGGTCATGGGCAACTACGAAGGCAACCCGAAGTGGCTCACGATCGCCCGTGACCAGACGGTGCTCAACAGCGCCGCGGCACAGCGCATCAGCTGGGGCACCGATCAGGTGAACTCGGACTGCACGCTGATGCCCGTCACGGCCTTCCTTGTCGATCACAAGGCCGACACGCTGGCGCGGGTGTCGAAGGTCGCCGAGGCCTTCGCGGCCGAGCACGACACCGAGGACCGCAAATTCCTCCTGGCCGCCGGCAACGCCGGCATCGAGGCGGCGACGAACGCGGTGGTCAAGGAATCCAACGTCAAGATGCTGCTGTACGTCTATGCGGCGGTCGTCGTGCTGTGCTTCGTCGCGTTCCGCAGCTGGCGCGCAGTGGTCGTGGCGTTGGTGCCGCTGGTGATCACGTCGATCCTTGCGGAGGCCTTGATGGTCGTGCTGGGGATCGGCGTGAAGGTGGCGACGCTGCCGGTCATCGCGCTGGGCGTGGGCATCGGCGTCGACTACGCGCTCTACCTGCTCAGCGTCCAGCTCACGCAGCAGCGCATGGGTGTTCCGCTCGACGCCGCGTTCCGCCGCGCCGTCACTTTCACGGGCAAGGTCGTGGCCCTGATCGGTTTTACCCTCGCGGCAGGCGTCATCACCTGGGTGTCATCCCCGATCAAGTTCCAGGCCGACATGGGGATGCTGCTGGCCTTCATGTTCCTGTGGAACATGGTCGGGGCGCTGGTGTTGATTCCGGCCCTGTCGCACTTCCTGCTGCGTGACGTCGGGCAGAAGGTCGCGGAGGGCACGGGGCCGGTCGTACCCGAGTCCGGAGTGCGGCACACTGAGCCGGCGGCCGGGCATGGCGTGCCGTCGACGCAGGAACAGGGCGCCGTTCTCGAGAATGTCGTCAAGTTTGACCGGCGCGCGGAACTGGTACCGAAATGTGCGATGGGCGAGTAAGCACATGAACCGAACGATTCTCGAAGGCGCGCCGAACTTCCGCGATCTCGGTGGCGTTTCGGTTCGCGACGGGCGCTTGGTGCGGTGCGGACGGCTTTTCCGTTCGCAGCACCTCGGCCGCCTGACCGACCGGGATCTCGACACGCTGCGGACGATGAACGTGCGGCTGGTCTGCGATCTGCGCAGCGAGACCGAGCGCGAGCGCCTGCCCTCCCGGCTTCCGGAAGGCATGGCCCTGGAAGTGATCGCGCTGCATGTAAGCGAGGACGTGCATGCGGGAGGCGGCGCCTACGAGTTCCTGCAGCAGGGACGCGGTGCCGCGGGGGCATTCGACATGATGCGGGAAATGTATCGCCGGCAGCCCCGTGCGATGGCCGGGAAGTTGCCGCAGCTGTTCGACCGCCTGGCCGATTCGCAGGTCCCCGCGATCGTACATTGCTTTGCGGGGAAGGATCGAACGGGCTTCGTCTGCGCGCTCGTGCTCCACGCGCTCGGGGCGACGCGTGAAGCGATCTTCGCCGATTACCTCACAAGCGAACCCTATCTTGACGCGGAGGCCGAGGCGCTGACGTTGAAGCCGCGCCTCGAACATCGCCTCGACAGGCCGATCCTTGCGACGGAACTCGGTATGATCCTGGGGGTACAGCCGGAATACCTGCAGGCCGCCCTGGATGCGATTGCCGATGAGTATGGTGATCTGGATGCCTACCTGGAGCGCGCCGCCGGCCTGACGGCAGCGAAACGGGCGGCGATGCAAACCGCCCTTCTCGAATGATCCGGATGGGGACGTCCACTGACAGCGGAATCAGAAAGCGCTATGAAGAAACGGCAGTTTTCGGGGGCCGGCGGGGTGAGCCTCGCCGCCGATGCGGGGGGAGATCCGTCGCATCCGTGCGTGGTGCTGCTGCACGGCGGCGGCCAGACCCGGTTTTCCTGGGGGAAGGCGGCTCATGACCTGGTGGCGATGGGCTATTACGTCGTTTCGGTGGACCTGCGCGGTCATGGTGAAAGCGGGTGGGCGCCGGACGGCGACTACCGGACCGACGCGTTCGTCGACGACCTGCACGCCCTGATCGAACAACTGCCTGGGCGCCCGGCGCTGGTGGGGGCTTCGCTCGGGGGCATCACGTCGCTGATCGCGATCGGGGAGACCGCGCGCCCGGTCGCCAGTGCGCTGGTGCTGGTCGACGTGGTGCCGCGCCTCGACCAGAACGGTACCAGGGAGATTCGCGGGTTCATGGCCGCCAATCCTCAGGGTTTCGCTTCGGTCGCCGAGGCTGCGGACGCGGTCACGCGCTTCCTTCCGCATCGTCCGCGTCCGCCCAGCGTCGAGGGCCTGAAAAAGAATCTGCGGTTGGCGCCGGACGGGCGTTTCTACTGGCATTGGGATCCGGCGATGATCCACGGCCAACGCCCGCTGGACGCCTCCGGCATTGCCGAGCGCTTGTGCGATGCCGCACGCAATGTACGGGCTCCGACCCTGCTCGTGCGCGGTCTGCGCAGCAATGTGGTCAGTCAGGACGGGGCCGACGAACTGCTTCGCCTGATTCCGGGCTGCGAGATCGTCGAAGTGAAGGGCGCAGGTCACATGGTGGCCGGGGACAAGAACGACCGGTTCAACGATTCGGTCGAATCCTTCCTGCGCAGGACCATCAGGATCGACGGGCAACTCGACCGGGTGCCAAGCGCCTGCGCGTGAAGGCCGCCCGGCCGCCGTGCCGCTGCCTGCGGTGCGATGGCCCAATATCCGTCATCTTTTCGCTCCTTGGCGTCGGCGCGGCCTTGCCTCGCTTCTCCCTGCTGGGGGCATGCTTCCATTGCATCGTGAACCGTTTCGGCGACAGGCCTCAGGGCCCCGCATTGTCGGGAGCTTCGCGCAACGGATTGGGGAGCCGTGCCCGTCTGGCGGCCATAATGTGTGAATGGTTGAACATTTGTTGACGTGTAGCCAGAGGTTCGATACTGTTCGCACATCGCATCGTTGCGCCCCTGTGGGTTCCTCCGTCCGGGATCCCGGGGGCGATCAAATACAGCAAGACAACCGGCCGCCCGTGGGCCGGTCGAATTGAACAGATAAAGGAGACGTCGATGCAGGCTGCGCAGTACATCCAGGAAGCTCTCTATATCGGCGGACAATGGGTAAAACCCGCGGCGTCCGCGGTGCTCGAGGTCCGCTCGCCGGCCACGGAGGAGATCATCGGGCGCGCGCCGTCGTGCTCGCCTGCCGATATCGACCGGGCCGTCCAGGCGGCCCGTGCGGCCTTCGAGGGTCCCGCTTCGGCGTGGGCGCGCACCACGGTGACGGAACGCATCGCCTACCTGCGCGCGTTCGGCGCCGCCTTGAAGAAACGGCGCCAGCAACTGGCCGAAGTGACGAGCGACGAAGGCGGTCAGCCGCTGGCGAAGAATTGCGTCTATCAGGTCGACAAGGCCCTGTCGATCATCGATTACTACGCACAACTGGGCGAGACGTATCCGTTCGAGGAGCGGCGGCAGGGGTACGACAACCCCTTCATCGTGCGCAAGGAGCCCATCGGCGTCGTTGGCCTGATCATGCCGTGGAACGCGCCGCTGGCGATCTCGTTCTTCCCGCTGGCACCGGCGCTGCTGGCCGGATGTACGGTCGTGCTGAAGCCGTCGCCCGAAACCCCGCTGCACGCCTACGTACTGGCGCAAGCCTGCGAGGAGGCAGGGCTGCCGCCGGGGGTTGTGAACATCGTTCCGGCCGACCGTGAGGCGAGCGAGGCGCTCGTCACGCACCCGGGCGTCGACAAGATTGCCTTTACCGGCAGCACGGCCACCGGACGACGCATCGCATCGCTGTGCGGCGAGCGGCTCAAGCGCTACAGCCTCGAACTGGGCGGCAAGTCCGCGGCGATCATCCTCGAGGATGTGGACCTGCACAAGGCGATGCCGATGATCGTCCGCACGGCCACGATGAACAGTTGCGAGGCCTGCGTGGGGCAGACCCGCACGCTGGTACCGCGCAGCCGTTACGCGGAGATCGTCGAGGCCTTCGTGTCCGGCGTCGCCAGGCTCAAGATGGGCGACCCCCGCCATCCCGACACCGACATGGGGCCGCTGATCGCGGAACGCCAGCGGACCCGCGTCGAAAGCTACATCAAGGCCGGCCGCGAGGAAGGTGCGCGGCTCATGCTCGGCGGCGGCCGTCCGGCCCACCTGACGCGCGGCTGGTACGTCGAGCCGACGGTGTTCGCCGACGTCGGGAACCACATGCGCATCGCCCGCGAGGAGATCTTCGGGCCGGTCCTGAGTTTGATTCCCTACAACGACGAGACGGACGCGATCGCGATCGCCAATGACAGCACCTACGGCCTTTCGGGGACGGTGTGGACGAGCGATCCGAAACGTGGCGTCGAGGTGGCGCGCCGCGTGCGTACCGGCAACTACGGCGTCAATCTGTTCAATCTCGATATCGCTGCGCCTTTCGGCGGGTTCAAGGAGTCGGGCATCGGCCGGCAACTCGGCCCGGAAGGCCTCGACGGATTCTTCGAAACCAAGGCGATTCAGCTGTCGCCGGCCGACGTCGCCGCCGGCAAGCTGTGATCCATACGGACTGAAGGGAGAAAACCATGGTGCGAGCTGTTGTCTGCAACAACATCGGGGAGCCGGTCTCGGTCGAAAACCTGTCGCTTCCCCCGCTGGGTCCCCATGATGTGCTGGTGCGGACCGATGCGGCAGGGGTGTGCCACACCGACCTGTCGGCGGCGAAAGGTCTGACGTTGAGCCAGGCACCGATTGTGCTCGGACATGAGGGCGCCGGGACGGTGCTGGAAATCGGCAAGAACGTCACGCGCTGCAAGCCCGGCGACCGGGTCATCATGAGCTGGGCACCGCAGTGCGGCGTCTGCTATCACTGCGTGCGGCACGAGGCGCAGCACTGCGACGAATCGTGGGGCATTCGTTCCTCGCGGCATGCGCTGCGCAACGACGGGGCCAAAGTGCCGACGATGGCGGGGCTGGGCACGTTTGCCGAGATGATGCAGGTGAACGAGCTGTCGCTGGTGGCGGTGAAGAGCGAACTGCCGGCAGAGCAACTCGCGATGATCGGCTGCGGTGTGACGACCGGTGTCGGCGCCGCGCTGTGGACGGCGGAAGTGAAGCCCGGTTCGACGGTGGCCGTGTTCGGATGCGGCGGCGTGGGGCTCTCGGTCATCCAGGGCGCGCGCATCGCCGGGGCGATGCGCATCTTTGCCGTCGATACGCTCGCGTCAAAGCGCGAGCTGGCGATGAAGTTCGGTGCCACGGACGCGATCGACCCGGCCCAGGGAGACGTCGCGCAGCAGTTGATCGCCGCGACCGGCGGCCGGGGCGTGGACTATGCGTTCGAGGTCGTCGGTATCCCGGAACTGCTCCTGACGGCCTTCAATTCCCTGCGCAAGCACGGCACGGCCGTGGCCGTGGGCATGCCCAAGGCCGACGCGACGGTGTCGATCCCGATCGTTCCGCTGTTCATCCAGGAGAAGCGCCTGGTCGGTTCGTTCTACGGCTCCGCACAGGTGCGCGAGCACTTCCCGCTGCTGGTGCAACTCGCCGAACGCGGGCGGCTCGACCTGGCGTCGATGATCTCGAAGCGCATCGGCCTCGAAGACGTGAACGCGGCGTTCGACGCGATGAAGGCGGGCGAGGTCGTGCGCAGCGTCGTGCTCCCGAACGGATGAGGCAAGCCGTGTTTCAGCATATTCTAGTACCGGTCGACGGCTCCGATCTGGCGGTCGCGGCCGCCGAGCGCGCCACGCGTTTCGCGCAGGAGCAGCGGGCGAAGCTCACCTTCTTCTTTGCGCATCCGGACTATTCGTCGTCGCTCTACGGCGAGACGGCGCTGATGGAGGTGCTTGATCCCACGCTGTACCAGGAGACGATGGAGAAGCGGGCGCAAGCGCTGCTGTCGCGCGCGTCCGCGGCGGCCCGCGATGCGGCGTTGCCCTACGAATGCGCTTTCTGCGCTTCCGATCGACCGTACGAGAAGATCATCGAAACCGCCCTTGCGCGCAACTGCGACCTCATCATCATGGCCTCGCATGGCCGTGGCGGGATCGGCAGTCTGGTGCTGGGGTCCGTGACCCAGGCTGTGCTGGCGAATTCGAAGCTGCCCGTCCTCGTGTACAGATAAGTCTTTATTGGTGTGTTGCTCCCTCCTCTTTACGGGCCGTTGGCCCGTATTTTTTTTGCTTTGGCCGGAGCCGTCACGCCAGGCGCGCGATGAGGGTGCGGGGCACCGGGCAGGGCCAGCGCGCGAAGGCCGGCGAGGATCACGGTGAGGCCGTCGTCGAAGTCCTGCTCGCTCTGTTGCCGAGCGTTGCCCTTCACGCTCGGCTCGACCATCAATGACGCGTAGTGGAACAGGCTGACGGTGCGCATACCGACTTCGGCGTACTCGTCGCTGTAGCCGGCCTCCTTGAAAAGTGCGCGCGCCTCCTCGCGCAGGCGCAGGATCTCCCTGCCGCCGTATCCGGCGGCCCCCAGCAGGACGAGGCCGGGGTATTCCTTCATCCGCGCCCGGCTTTTCCAGAGCAACTGGTGGATGCGCTCATCCGGCGTGCCCTGCATGCCGGCCACGGTAATCCCCGCGTACACCTTGTCGAGCAGCAGTTCGATCAGGGCCTCGCGGTTGGCCACGTAGTAGTACGCCGCCATCGTCGACACCTGGAGTTCGGCGGCCAGGGAGCGCATCGACAGGGCCGGTGCGCCGTCGCGTTTGATGATGCGCAGCGCCGCCGCAACGATCTCGTCCTTGCTGATATCCCCGTACTTGCGGGTACGGGGCTTCGGGGTTGTGCTCTCGCTGGTCATGAATGGGCCCGGTGTTGATTTTGTTGTTTGAGTGATTCTACTAAAGTTGAACCAATGGCTTGCATGGGTGAAATTCCCCATATATTATACAGCGTATAAAAAGGGTTGCTAACAATCAGCCACAACCCCCTCAGGAGGATGACATGCAAGCGAAAATCGACGATCTGATCTGCACGCCTGCCACCTACGCCGATTCGGCGCTCTATCACCGGATCTTCAATTCCCTGCGGCGCGACGACCCCGTGCATTGGGTCGAGCCGCAGGACTACCGTCCGTTCTGGCTGATCACCAAGCTCGAGGACATCCGCGAGGTCGAGCGCCAGAATGACATCTTCCTCAATGCCGGGCGCCCGACCCTGCGCAGCCGTACCGAGGAAGAGAAGATCCGTGCGGTGACTGGCGGCAAACCCGACGTGTTCGAGACCATCCTGCACATGGATGGCATGGACCATCGCGCTCATCGGGCCGTCGCGCAGTCGTGGTTCATGCCCGCCAACCTGAAGAAGCTCGAAGGCGCGATTGCGCAGGTGGCGAGGGAGTTCGTCGATCGCCTGGAACGCCAGGGCGGCACGGCGGACTTCTGCGAGGTGGTCGCTGCGCGCTACCCGCTGCGCATCATCATGACCATCTTCGGGGTGCCGCCCGAGGATGAGGATCAGATGCTGTACTACAGCAAGATGATCACGGCCCCGACCGACGACGACGTGGAGACGACCGAGCCGCGCAACGAGCTGCGCATCCGCGCGGCACAGGGCCTGTTCGATTACTTCCGCAAGCTGCTGGCGGACCGCCGCGCCAACCCGCGCGATGACCTGTCGTCGGTGATTGCCAACGCGGAGGTGGACGGAAAACCGATCAGCGAGCTGGCGGCCCTCTCGTACTGCGTCACCATTGCCACCGCGGGGCACGACACGACCAGCATGACGTCGTCGGGCGGCCTGCTGGCGCTCGTCCAGCACCCCGAACAGATGGCCCGGCTGCGGGCGGACCGCTCGCTGATGCCGGGGGCCATCGACGAAATCCTGCGCTTCGTCAGCCCGGTGAAGCACATGATGCGCGAGGCGAAGGTGGACGCCATCGTCCGCGGGAAGCAGATCCGCGCCGGCGATTCGCTGATGCTGTGCTTCCCGTCCGGCAACCGCGACGAGGACGTCTTCGATAATCCGCACGAATTCCGCATCGACCGTTCGCCGAACCGCCAGATTGCGTTCGGCTCGGGCGTGCATTCCTGTCTCGGCCTGCACTTGGCGAAGATGGAAATCCGCGCCCTGTACGCGGAGCTGCTCGACCGCGTGGATCGCTTCGAGCTCGATGGCACGCCCGGTTTCTACAAGGGCTTCGTCGTCCAGGGGCTCAAGCATCTTCCGATCCGCTACAGCATGAGCAAGGTTACGGCGTAAGGCGTCTGCGGTCCCGCAATGGGTCGGGCCCGCGGGCAGTCTCCGGTCGATCTCTGAATAGGCAGCTTTCAGCATGAGCACTATGACACTCAGCGAAGCCGCGCAAGCGGACGTGCGTGGCGAACAATCATTGGAAGTCCTCGTGACAGGCAAGCGGAGCGAGGCGGCGGACATCTGCTCGATCGAATTCCGCCTGCCCGACGGCGGGGCGTTGCCCGAGTTTTCCGCGGGGGCGCATATCGACGTCCATATCGACGGTCTGGTTCGGCAGTATTCCCTGTGCAACCATCCGCGCGAGCGCGAGCGTTACGTGATCGGCGTGCTGCGCGACCCGAACTCGAAGGGCGGGTCTGTAGCGCTGCACGAGAAGTTGCGGGAGGGCGACCGCGTCCGTGTCGGCATGCCGCGGAATCTCTTTCCGTTGGCGCCGGCCGGCCGAACGATCCTGATCGCGGGCGGTATCGGGGTCACCCCCATTCTGTGCATGGCCGAGCAGCTCGCCGACCAGGGGGCGGACTTTGAATTGCATTATTGTGCTCGCTCACGCACCGCCGCGGCGTTTGTCGAGCGCATCGCGCAGTCGCGATTCGCGTCGCGGGCGCATTGCTATTTCGACGACGAGCCGCAGGCGCTGCGCTTCGTCGCGGACGAGGTGCTGGCAAGCCCGACGCACGATACCCACGTCTACGTGTGCGGCCCGACTGGTTTCATGGATCACGTACTGGACGCCGCGGCCCGCAAGGGATGGGCCGACGACTACGTTCATCGCGAGTACTTCAAGGCCCCGGAAACCGCGGCGGATGAAGCCGCGAGCGCGGAGTTCGAGGTCGAGATCGCCAGCAGCGGCAAAGTCTTCACCATTCCGGCCGATCGCAGCGTCGTTTCCGTGCTGGCCGATAACGGCGTCTACATTGCGACCGGTTGTGACCAGGGGGTATGCGGAACCTGCCTCACCGGCGTCGTCGAAGGGGTTCCCGAACACCGCGACGCCCTTATGAGCGCGGCCGAGCGGGCGGCGAACAACCAGTTCACGCCGTGCTGCTCGCGGTCGAAGAGCCGGCGGCTCGTGCTCGATCTCTGAGTCTCCGAAATCGATAGAGCAATAGATAGAGCGCCAACCGTTTGCCCTAAATCGTTCGGCTTCGATAGCGACGTTGGTCCAAGGAGGCTCCGCCGGGCTTCGACAGGCTGAGCCCGAACGTTACGGAATTGCTGGGGTGAGAAAGACGAGGCGGGTGTGCATGCGCACACTCGCCTCGTTTCTTTTGCGGCCGCTCCAGCCGGACATGCAAACATTCGTGATTGCATTAAAGGTTCAACCAATGATAGGATGAATCGACGTCGCCCGTGACTCGGCCGCAGGCAGTGTGGGGCGGCGCAACGATCAGACTGGGCCCGGGGTTGGCGCGTCGTGCTCCGGTCGACCCACGCAATACTGCCGTTAATGGAGTGAAGATGAAGATACTGGTACCGGTGAAGCGGGTGGTCGATTACAACGTGAAGGTCAGGGTCAAGGCCGACGGTAGCGGTGTCGATCTTGGCGGCGTGAAGATGAGCATGAATCCGTTTGACGAGATCGCCGTCGAGGAGGCCGTGCGTCTGAGGGAGGCGGGGGTGGCGACGGAGGTGGTGGCCGTCTCCTGCGGCCCGGTGGCGTGCCAGGACACCCTGCGCACGGCGCTGGCGATCGGTGCGGACCGCGCCATCCTGGTCGAGTGCGGCGAAACGGGAGATGCGGAACTGCAGCCGTTGGCGGTCGCGAAGCTGCTGAAGGCGGTGACCGAGCAGGAGCAGCCAGCGCTCGTCGTGTGCGGGAAGCAGGCGATCGACAATGACGCCAACCAGGTCGGGCAGATGCTCGCGGCGCTGCTCGGCTGGCCGCAGGCAACCTGCGTGTCGAAACTCGGCATCGATGGCAGCGTGGCTCGTGTGACGCGCGAAATCGACGGTGGACTGGAAGCGCTGGAAGTGGACCTGCCGGCGCTCGTTACGACCGATCTGCGGCTCAATGAGCCGCGCTATGCGACCTTGCCGTCGATCATGAAGGCGAAGAAGAAGCCGCTCACGACCGTATCGCCGGCCGAGCTGGGCGTGGAGATCGCTCCGCGCCTGCTCACGCTGCAGGTGTCGGAGCCTGCGCGGCGGAGCGCGGGCGTCAAGGTGGGCGACGTGAAGGAGCTCCTGGCCAAACTCACGAACGAAGCGGCGGTGATCTGAATGGCGATCTTGGTAATTGCAGAGCACGACAACGCAGCCATCCGGGCCGCGACCCTGAATACGGTTACGGCGGCCCGCCGGATCGGCGGCGATGTCGACGTCCTGGTGGCCGGCAGCGATTGCGCGGCGGTCGTCGCGGCCGCGGCGCAGATCGGCGGCGTGAGAACGGTCCTGCATGCGGATGCGCCGCATTACGCCGATGGCGGCGCCGAGAACCTCGCGGCTCTCGTCGTCGCCAATGCAACGGGTTACCGCCACATCCTTGCGCCGGCTTCGGGCTTCGGCAAAAACGTCGCGCCGCGCGTGGCGGCGTCGCTGGATTCGGCGCAGATCTCCGAGATTGTTGCGGTCGAGTCCGAGGACACCTTCGTCCGCCCTATTTATGCCGGCAACGCCCTCGCGAAAGTGAAATCCGTCGACGCCGTGAAGGTGATCACCGTGCGGTCCACTGCCTTCGAGGCGGCGGAGCAGGGTGGGGGCGCGGCGATCGAGACTATCGCGGCCGCGCCTGCGTTCGGACGCGTGCGCGTCGTCGGCCGCGAATTGACCAGATCGGCACGACCGGAACTGGGTGGCGCCAGGATCGTCGTGTCCGGCGGGCGCGGCATGGGCAGCGACGAAAACTTCCACGCGCTGCTGGAGCCTCTTGCCGACCGCCTCGGTGCCGCGATCGGGGCGAGCCGCGCGGCCGTCGATGCAGGCTTCGCGCCGAACGACTATCAGGTCGGGCAGACCGGCAAGGTCATTGCGCCGCAGCTCTACATAGCGGTGGGGATCTCCGGCGCCATCCAGCATCTGGCCGGCATGAAGGATTCGCGTGTGATCGTCGCGATCAACAAGGATCCGGAGGCGCCGATCTTCGACGTTGCCGATTACGGAATCGTCGGCGATCTCTTCACTCTTGTGCCCGAATTGACGGCCGAGCTTGCGCCCTCCGCCTGAGGACAATCTTCTCTCCACGCTGGCTCCTCTTTGCCCGTCGCCATTTCGGTCGCGGGCTTTTTTTTG
This sequence comes from Azoarcus sp. DN11, assembly GCF_003628555.1. Classification (NCBI taxonomy): domain Bacteria; kingdom Pseudomonadati; phylum Pseudomonadota; class Betaproteobacteria; order Rhodocyclales; family Zoogloeaceae; genus Azoarcus; species Azoarcus sp. DN11. Next base: position 1,996,370 of record NZ_CP021731.1, read on the forward strand.
TCCTAACCCGGTCCGATGCTATGCAGATTCTCGATATTCGAAGCGTTGACGCCCGCAATGGGAGTCATTATAGTGGTTGAACCATTGATTTTTTGGTGCGATTGTCGGAGCGCGCGAATACGTGACGAATGCTCTGCGACGCCTTGCGACGAAGGATGCGACCTGGTTCTGGCGCGTGCCGGGGCCTCGATGCGAGGACATCGAAATGCTCAATTACGGCAAGACCCGTGACTGGAAATCCGGCGACGTCCGGCACAGCTACACGACCAAGGACTCGATCCTCTACGCACTCGCGCTAGGCGTGGGTGCCGATCCGCTGGATGGACGCCAGTTGCGCTTCATCTACGAGAAGGAGCTCGCGGTCGTGCCGACGATGGCCGCCGTGCTCGCGTCGCCCGGCTTCTGGATGCGCGACCGTGCCGAGCTCGGCATCGACCACCTCAAGATCGTGCACGCGGAGCAGGGCGTGCGACTGCACGCGGCGCTGCCGCCGCAGGGGACGTTGATCGGCCGCAGTCGCGTGGTGAGGGTGGTCGACAAGGGCGCGGGACGGGGCGCGATCCTGTACATCGAGAAGCAGCTCTACGACGAGGCGACGCAGCAGCTGATTGCCACGGCCGAGCAGGCAATGTTCTGCCGTGGCGATGGCGGGTTTTCGTTGGCGGGCGGCGGCGACGAGGCGCCTACCGGATTGCCGCCGACGCCGGACCGGCCGCCCGAGGCGGTAGTCGATCTGGCCACCCGCCCAGATGCCGCTGCCTTATATCGCCTGTGCGGCGATCTCAACCCGCTCCACATCGACCCCGCAGTTGCGGCCAAGGCCGGCTTCCCGAAGCCGATCCTGCATGGGCTCGCGACCTACGGCATGGCGTGCCGGGGCCTGCTCGAACTGTATTGCGACTACGACCCGCTGCGGCTTCGCTCGATCCGCGGGCGTCTGTCCGCGCCCGTGTATCCCGGCGAGACGCTGCGCGTCGAATGCTGGCGCGAGGGTGGCGAGGTCGCCTTCCGGGTACGGGCGCTCGAGCGTAACGTCGTCGTGCTGTCACACGGCAGGGCCGAGGTGTAAGGGCGGCAGCCGGTTCTTCAATCCGCAGGGGCCCGGCAGCGGCGCACCGGGACCGTCAAGGAGGGGTAATGAACGATAGATTCTTTGCGATTCGACTGATCTTGCGCTTCGGGACCCTTGGCGCATGGGTGATCTCGGCTGCATTCGGGTTGAGTGCTGCGGTCCTGCTGTGGCCTGCAATGGGGTGGATGGCACCGCTTGTCGCGCTGCTCGCTGCCGGCCTCGCCTTCCTGCTGTGCAAGAGCTACGTCGAGCTTGTTTCCATCGTGTTCTCGATGGTGCATTAGACGGACGCGCGGCGCGGACCGACGGAGAGACGGTTTCACTACAAGAACGAAGGAGGACAAATGGAGATACATGCAACCTTGCCGCGGCTGGCCTACCAGCATGCGCTGAATGTGCCGGACCAGATCGCGCTGGTGTCGATCGGCCAGGGCTCGGTGACCTGGGGCGAGCTTTGGGATTCCGCAAGGCGCTGGGCAGGCTGGCTCGAAGCGAATGGCGTCCGGCCGGGCGACCGCGTCGCGTCGCTGGCCCCGCAATCGCTCGAGGGTACCTATCTATGGATGGGCTGCGCCGCGGCGGGCGCGGTCGAAGTCTCGATCAACAACCAGTTCCGCGGCGAGTGGCTGCGGCACGCGCTGCGCGTGTCGTCCGCCAAGGTTGTCGTGCTCGCGCGGAAGTTCCTCGAGCAGGCGCTCGCGGTCATCGACGGGACGGGCGTGGAGACGATCCTCGTCTACGATGCGCCGAACGAGACGTTCGGCGCGGATTGCTGCGTGAAGATCGTCACGGCATCGCCCGAATCGGCTCCGCCGGGCGGTTGCGACGGCGAACCGCAGGTATTCCCGCACGATATCGCGTGCATTCTCTACACGTCGGGAACGACGGGGGTATCGAAGGCGGTCGAGATCCCGTGGGCCCTGCTGCACCACACCGCGGCGACCTACGGTCTGACGTTCGAGCGCGGGCCCAATCAGGTCTTCTACTTTCCATATTCCGCGTACCACCTGTCGGGGCGCGACGCGCTCTATTCTGCGGCGCTCACCGGCGGGCGGTCCGTGGTTCGCGATGTCTTCTCGACGTCGTCGTTCTGGGACGACATCCGCGAACACGGCTGCACCTGGACGCTCCTGTTCGCCGCGACGGCGCGATTCCTCGCGAGCGTGCCGGAAAGCCCGGACGATTTGGACAATCCGCTCGAACTGGTGCTCATCAACCCGCTGCTGCCGGAAACCGACGCCCTCAGGCGCCGCTTCGGTTTCCGCACGTATGCGACCTACGGCATGACCGAGACCGGCATCACGCTGGTGACGCCCCCCGATCACGCCATGTCCGCGCATGCCGGCTGTTGTGGCCGCCCGGTTGAAGGGCTGGAGGTGAGGCTGGTCGATCCGCACGACCACGCGGTGGGGCCGGGCGAAGTCGGGGAGCTGGTGGTCCGTGGGCGCGATCCGTGGATGATCACGACGGGCTATCAGGGGGCGCCGGAGGCGACTGTGAAAGCCTGGCGGAACGGATGGTTCCATTCCGGCGATCTGTTCCGGGTGGATGCGCAGGGTTACTACTACTACATCGATCGATCGAAGGACATGATCCGCCGCCGTGGCGAAAACATCTCGTCGTTCGAACTCGAATCGGCCGTCCTCACGCACGCGACTATTGCCGAAGCCGCAGCCGTGGGTGTTGCCTCGCCGCTAGGCGATGAGGAGGTACTGATCGCCGTCGTGGCGAAACCCGGCAAACACATCAATCCGCTCGAACTCGTTTCCTACCTGCAGGAGCGGGTCCCCCGCTTTGCGGTGCCGCGCTACGTACGCATCCTCGACGAGCTGCCCAAGACGCAATCGACGATGCGGGTGCAAAGACAGGTGCTGCGGTCGGAAGGCATTGCCGACGGCACGTGGGACCGCGCCGAAGCTGTTGAGAAAGCGGTCGCATGACCGCGTCCGCTCCCGACTGGAGGAAACCGAGACAATGAAGAACGAACGCCGCGGGCCGCTGACGGGCCTGAAGATCGTCGAATTTGCCGGCATCGGGCCGGCGCCTTTCTGCGCCAGCCTGCTCGCCGACATGGGCGCGGACGTGATCCGCATCGACCGTGCCGATCAGGCCGGAAACCCCCCCGATCTGCTGACGCGCGGGCGCCGTTCGGTGGCGCTCAACCTAAAAGATCCCGCCTCCATCGAAGTCTGCCTGGCCTTGCTCGAGCGTGCCGACGCCCTCATCGAGGGCTTCCGGCCGGGGGTCATGGAGCGCCTGGGGCTGGGGCCGGATGTCGTGCTGGCGCGCAACCCGAAGCTCGCCTATGGTCGCATGACCGGCTGGGGACAGACCGGCCCGCTCGCGCAGACCGCCGGCCACGACATCAACTACATCGCACTGAGTGGCGCGCTGGCGGCGATCGGGACGCAGGAGCAACCGGTGCCGCCCCTGAACCTTGCCGGCGATTTCGGCGGCGGATCGCTGTATCTCGGCCTCGGGCTGCTCGCGGCGGTCCTGCACGCGCGCCAGACCGGCTGCGGGCAGGTCATCGACTGCTCGATGGTCGAAGGGGCCGCCTCGCTTATGGGCTTGTACTACGAATTCCATGCAGCCGGGCAATGGGGCGAGCGGGCGACGAACCTGCTCGACGGCGGCGCGCATTTTTACGTTCCGTACCGCTGTGCGGACGGAAAATGGATCTGCATCGGCGCGATCGAGCCTCAGTTCTATGCCTTGCTGATTGAGAAGCTGGGGCTGGCTTCCAGCGTGGATCTCGCGAAGCAGAACGATCCGGCGGAGTGGCCGGCAATGAAGGCGAAGCTGGCGGAACTGATCGCCACGCGCACGCGCGACGAATGGTGCCGCTTGCTCGAAGGCACCGACGCCTGCGTCGCCCCGATCCTGGATCTCGCGGAGGCGCCCCTGCACCCGCACAACCTTGCGCGCGGCACGTTCGTCGAGATCGATGGCCAGTTGCAGCCGGGCGTGGCGCCACGCTTTTCCGCGACGCCTGGGCAGGCGGGCAGGAAGCCGGCGTGCGTGGGCGCGGATTCGGAGGCGGTCCTTGCCGAATGGGGCATTCCCGAGCGCGCGATCGCGCAGGTGAAGGTGTCCCCACGGCCACAGCGATAAGCACGGCCGTGCGGAGGGCCTGGTTCCATCAGAAGTCATAAATAGATTGCCGACCGGGCGTGTTTCCCGTTCGGCACAACATCCGGAGGGCGCATGACGCCCTCCGGTCGCATCCCCATTCAGAGTGCTGCCGATGCTTGACTACCCCTGGACCGACGCACCCGCACCGGGCGCGGCAATCGCGCTCGCGCCGGGAGTGCTGTGGCTGCGCATGCCGATGCCGATGGCACCGCGACATATCAACCTCTGGGCCATCCGCGACCGAGACCCGCAAACGGGTCTGCGCGGTTGGACCATCGTCGATGCCGGGCTCCACACCCAGGAAACCATCGACCACTGGGAAGCGCTCCTGTCACCGTCGGGGGCGCTCGAAGGCGAGCCGATCCTGCGCGTCGTCGTGACCCACCTGCATCCCGACCACGCCGGCATGGCCGGCTGGCTCACGCGCCGTTTCGACGCGCCCCTGTCGATGACCGAACGCGAGCACCGGGCTTGCTGCGCGATGTTCGACGAGGACGGCCGCGAGGCGCCCGATGACGTCCTCGCCTTCAACCGCAGGGCGGGCTGGTCCGACGAGCAGATCACGCGCTTTCGCAGCCGCTTCGGCAGCTTTGGACGCTTGATCCATCCGCCGCCGCGTGAATACCGCGTGCTTCGTGACGGCGAGACGCTGCAGATCGGCGATTACGCGTGGCGGGTCGTTGTCGGCAGGGGGCATTCGCCGGAGCACGCATGTCTCCATTGTCCCGGGCTGAAGCTCTTCATCTCGGGCGACCAAGTGCTGCCGCGGACGTCGTCCAACGTGTCGGTCGTGCCGTCGGAGCCGGACGGCGACCCGATTGCCGACTGGTTCGATTCGATCGACAGGATCCGGGAGACGGTGCCGGACGACGTGCTCGTGCTGCCGGCTCACAACCTGCCGTTCCGCGGCCTGCATGCGCGCCTCGACCAGCTCGCCACCACCACCACGTCCTCGCTGGACGCCCTGAGAAGCTCGCTGGATTGCCCGCGGCGCGTCGTGGATATGTTCGCGCCCCTGTTCGGACGGCCGATCCTGGAGTACGAACTCCTGATTCTCGCGACGGGGGAGGGGCAGGCGCACATCAACCACCTGCTGCAACGCCGTGAAGCCGTCGCCTGCCGGATCGAGAACGGCGTTGCCTGGTATTGCGCGGCCGCCGCCTGAGCGCGCGTCCTGATACGCTGGTGGCGCCGGAAATGAAAAGGCCAGGGCCGGCGGATCGCTCCACCGGCCCTGGCTTTTTCCTGCTTAGTGCGTCCGCGTCAGGCCGCCTGTACTTTCGCCCGGCGGGAGCTGATCGACTCGGCGACGGCGGCGACCGCCTGTTTATGGAAGGGGGTCGAGAAGCATTCCTTTTCCAAGGCGAGAGAGAGGTCCAGCGTCAGATTCACGGTCTGGCTCAGCGCCTTGTTCACCGCGCGCTTGGTCGAACGGATCGCGATCTGCGAGCCATTCGACAGCCGCGTCGCCAGCGCCATCGCCTTGTCGAAGACCTGGTCCGTAGGCACGACGTGGTTGATCAGCCCGATGCGCTCGGCTTCAGTCGCGCTCAGGCTGTCGCCGGTCATCAGGTATTCCTTCGCACGGGCGACGCCGACGAGCGATGGCCAGATCGCGGCGCCGCCGTCGCCGGCTGTGACGCCGATTAGCACGTGCGGATCGGCGATCTTTGCAGTGTCGGCCGCATAGATCACGTCGCAGAACAACACCAGCGTGGCGCCGAGGCCAGCCGCGGCGCCATTGACGGCGGCGATGATCGGTTGCGGCACTTCGAGCATGTCGAGGATGATTTTGCGCGCTTCGATCATGATCTTGTCGAGCGTCTCCGTCGTCAGGTTCATCACCATGTCGAGGTCGCCGCCCGCCGAAAAGGCCTTGCCCTCACCGGTGAAGACGACCGCGTTCGTGGTGTCGTCGGCCGCGATCTCGGCGAAGACCTGTGACAGCTCGGTGTGCATCGTCTGATTGACGGCGTTGCGCGCGTCGGGGCGGTTCAGCGACATGACGAGGACGCTGCCGACCTTGCGGAACGACAGGGTCTGGAATTTTTCGTAGTTCATTTCCGATACTCCTCCTTCTAGTTCATCGAAGATTCCGATGGGCATTGGGGCCGGTCGCCGACCCGCGACCGGGGGCGGGTGCGTTGTTCGGGTTGTGTAGTTTCAGGCAGGGACGGCGTTTTTCGCCGCGCCGCCAGGCACGACCTTGCTTTCGCGCAGTTCGGCGATTTTTTCGGCCGAGTAGCCCAAGACTTCGGCAAGTACCGCGTCGTTGTCGCCACCGAGGGACGGCACGTAGTTCCGCGCACGTGCCACCGTGTTCCGGTACTGGAAGGCCGGATTGGGGACCTTGAACGGCCCCGCGCCGTCGTCCAGCGTCGCGAAGCTGCCGCGCTCCTCGAGCGGCCGCAGGTTCATCGCCTCGCGCACGGTGAAGTAGCGCGAGCACGGGACGCCGGCGTCGTTGAGGGTCGCCTCGCATTCCTCCGCGGTGCGCTCGCCCGCCCACTCGTCGAGGAGCGCCATCAGCGTGCCCCAGTTATGTTCGCGGTGGCTGCCCTTATTCTTGCCGCGGATGCTGTTCGAGAAGCGGGGATCGTCGACCCACTCCGGGTGGCCGGTCGCGCGCGCGAGCGCCTCGAAGTTGTTCTGGTTGACGGTCGCGATCAGGATGAAGCCGTCCTTCGCACGCGTAGGCTGGTACAACGGCCGCTTGTGGTCGGACGGGAACTGCGCTTCCTGGGTCTCGTAGACCAGCATGCCGAGCATCGAATCCATCAGCGACAGGTCCACCCACTCGCCGCGGCCGGTGCGCGCGGCCCGGTACAGTGCGGCCTGGACGCCACCGAACGCGAGGCTTCCACCCAGGACGTCGGCGATGAAAATGCCGTTCTTGAGCGGTTGCTCGATCCCGTCCTGATAACCAAGGTTCGCCATGTCGAAACCCGATGCGGCGTGCAGCACGGGTGCGTAGGCGCTGCGTTGCGCCCACGAACCGGTCTGCCCGAAGCCCGAGATCGAGCAGTACACGAGCTTGGGATTGATCTTGGCGAGCGTCGCGTATCCCAGCCCCAGCCGGTCCATCACACCGGGGCGGAAGTTTTCGACGACGATGTCGCACTTCGCGACCAGCTCGCGCACGACGTCGCGGGCGCCCGGCTGCTTCAGATCCAGCGTCAGGCTCTTCTTGCCGCAGTTCAGATGGCCGAAATAGGTGCTCTTGCCGTCACGCAGCGGCACGCGCATGCGGACATAGTCGCCCTCCGGGGCCTCGACCTTGATCACCTCGGCTCCGAGATCGGCCATCAGCCGGGTGCAGTACGGGCCCGACATCATGGTCGTGAAGTCGAGCACCCGGACTCCATCCAAAGCGCCTTCATCTTTCATACTCGATGCTCCTGACTGTTGGTTCACCCGAGGTTGCTTTCCGACACCGCGAGGCCCGCGAGACGGGACGCGCTCATTTCGTCGAGATACTCGGCGTTCGAGCGCGGCTTCCCGACGTAGCGCTCAAGGTAGGCGGCGAAGTTCTCGGGTTTCCCGCTCGCCTTCACGTATTCGCGGAGATGCGCGTCGTCGGCGCGGTACAGGCTCGCGCTCGCGGTCGGGTGGGCACCGTAGGGCACCTCGACCACCGCATCGACCATGTGCGCGGGCAGCTTCGTCAGGTGATTGTTCCGCCGGATCACGTCGTGCGAGACGATGCGATCGACGGACACCACGACGCGGCGCGAGGCCTGCGCGAGCATCACGTCGAAGAACGGGGCGCCGATGAATTGCACGTTCCCGTGCTCGTCGGCCTGCTGCGCGTGGATCAGGCAGATGTCCGGCCGGACGGGCGGCACCGCGAGCAGCCGCCGCTCGCCCGGTTGCGTCGGCAACGTGCGGTAGTGCTGCGGATTGACCTTCGGCAGGTCGGTCGCGAGGTCGGGAATCGGCATGAAGGGCAGGTCGCAGATCGCAGCCCGCAAGCCGCCGGCGATCCCCGGGCCGTCCATCTCGTGCACCTTCAGCGTGCCCGCCTCGGCTGCGCGTCGGAAGTGCGGCGCCAGGCCGTATTGCTCGAAGCTCAGGAACACGCACACAGTGCTGCGCGCGCGGCCCGCGCCGATGAGCATGTCCGGCGCGATCGAGCCGGGTGTCGGGATGAGATCCAGGTCCTTCGCGCCCTGGCGGATGAGTTCCCGGACGAGCGCCATCGGCTGGGACGTGAAGATCCAGCCGCCCAGCCCCACCGACGCGCCGTCGGGAACGCCGGCCAGGGCCTGCTCGAGGGAGACGATTTTCGAGGGCTGTGTGCTCATAGCGCGATCAGGTGGCGTGCGATGACGACGCGTTGGATCTGGTTCGTACCCTCGTAGATCTGCTTGATCTTCGCGTCGCGCATCATGCGCTCGAGTGGGTACTCCTTCATGTAGCCGACGCCGCCCATGAGTTGCACGGCATCTGTGGTCACCTTCATAGCCATGTCGCTCGCGAAACACTTCGCCATCGCCGACATCTCGGAGAGCCGCGAAAAATCGCCTGTGTCGATGCGGTGCGTCGTTTCATACACGAGGGCGCGTGCGGCTTCGATCTGCATCGCCATGTCGGCCATCATCCACTGCAGCCCCTGGAACTGCCCGACTGCGCGGCCGAACTGCTTGCGTTCCTTGGTGTAGGCGAGCGCGACGTCGAAGGCGCCCTGGGCGAGTCCCACCGACTGCGCGCCGATCGTCGGGCGGTTCATGTCGAGGATGCGCATCGCCGCGAGGAAGCCCTTGCCTTCCTCTCCGATCATGTTCTCGGCCGGCACGCGCATGTTTTCGAAGAAGAGTTCGACGTTGGGTATGCCATTGAGGCCCATCTTCTTCTCGTTGCGGCCGACGCGGAAACCGGCGGTCTTGGTGTCGACCATGAAGCAGCTGATGCCTTCGAAGCCTTTTTCGCCGTTCGTACGCGCGAACACGAGGGCCCAGTGCGCGACACTGCCGAAAGTGATGAAGCACTTCTGGCCGTTGATGACGTAGCTGTCGCCGTCGCGGCGTGCGCGGGTGCGCATCGAGCCGACGTCGGAACCGGCCTCCGGCTCGGTGATCGCGACGCAGCCCAGGGTGCGGCCCTCTGCGACGAGGGGTAGCCAGCGCTTGCGCTGTTCCTCGGTGCCGAAGTGGAGCAGCGGCAGGATCAGGCCGATCGAGGCCTGGCCGGCGAGCAGCGCGCACGACGACGACGCCTTCGCGATCTCTTCGCGGGCGATACAGACGGAGGTGACGTCGCCGCCCGGGCCGTCGTATTCTTCCGGGACGAGGCATTGCAGCAGCCCCATGTCGCCCAAGATCGGCACGAGCTCCTCGGGGAAACGGTCGGTCGCGTCGATTTCCGCGGCGATCGGCCTGATCTCCTTATCGACCATCTGACGGATCGCGTCCTGCAAGGCCAGGTGTGTGTCTGTAAAGTGGTAAGGCATGATGTTTTCCCGTGGATGGTTCGTGTGGGTCAGGGGAACTTCTTGCGAAGCACCCCGGTGGAGTCGACTCTGGTGCGCAGCAGTTGGAGTTCTTCGGCGCTCGGTGGCTCGGTGACGGGCGGCGTGCCTTCGACGACCAACTCGAAGCCGGTCGCGTCGATGACCTGGGCGAGGCTGACGCCAGGGTTGAGCGAGCGCACGCGCATCGCCCGCGTGCCTGGGGCGAAGTCGAAGACGCCGAGTGGCGTGACGACGAGCCGCGGGCCGCCGGGCGGCAGGCCGTACTCTTCCCGTGAGTTGCCGCCGTCGAGGTGGCCCGGCCCGCACAGGAAGTCGAGCTTGGGGACGAAGGCGCTGCGGTCGTGACGCGTGAGCACGACATAGAAGCGCTTGCTCAGGCCGGTGAGCGCGGCGATCCCGACCGTGCCGGGACCACGGAGTTTCGGTTTTGCGTGGTCGCCCAGGACGACGGTGTTGATGTTGCCGAAGCGGTCGACCTGCAGCGCTGAGAGGATCGCAAAGTCGAAGAAATGGATCTTCCAGTCGATGAAGTCGATCATGTTCGGCAGGTCGAGCCACGCCTCCGCCGATTCGATGTTCTCGTAGTCGGCGGTCGATAGCAGCTCGTCGCGCTTCGGACTGATCATGCCGCCCGGGCCGGAGATCCATGACAGCCGAGGTCCCTGCAGGTGCTGGGCAAGGTTGCAGGCGGCCAGCTGTATGTCGGAGTTGGTGCCGATGATCGCGTGCTCGCCGTCGGCGAGATCCCTTGCGAGGAGGACCGCCAGCATCTCCCCAGTCGAATACTCAGTATTTGTCATCGTCGCCGTATGTTGCGTTTTAGAAATCAGTGGTTGAACCATTGATATTAATGTAATGAGCTTTCGACCACCCTGTCAATGGCCTTGCTGAGTGTTCGGCGGGGCGGTCGTCAGATCCGCCGGCCCGTCCCCTGCCAGAACGGGTCGCGCAGCCGGCGCTTAAAGATCTTGCCGCTGTCCTCACGCGGTAGCGCCTCATGGAAGTCCACGCGGCGCGGAACCTTGTATTTCGCGAGCCGCTCGGCGAGGAAGGCGCGGACGTGCTCGGCCGTCAGCGCCGCACCGGGCAGCGGCTGCACGGCGGCGGCGAGGGATTCGCCAAACTCCTCATCCGGAATGCCGAATACCGCGCAGTCCTGAACGCCGGGGCATTGCAGCAGCACCATCTCGATCTCGGCCGGATAGATGTTGGCGCCCGCTGAGATCACCATGTCCGAGCGCCTGTCGCACAGAAAAAGGAAACCGTCCTTAAGGTAGCCGATGTCGCCGCAGCTGATCAGGCCGTCGCGCTCGATCTGTCTGCGCTTCGCCTCGTTGTTCAGATAGGTGAAGTCCGCGTAGGCAGGCACACGCATATAGATTTCGCCGATCTCGCCCGCGGGGAGTTCCTTGCCGTCATCGCCGTAGAACGCGATGCGTGTGCCGGGCGTGGGCACGCCGACGCTGCCGGGGTGGGCGAGCCAGTCGTGCGGCGCACACAGCGTGGCCGTGCCGACCTCCGAGCCGCCGTAGGTCTCGTAGACGATGGGGCCCCACCATTCCATGAGTTCCTTCTTGACCTCGGCGGGGCAGGGTGCTCCGGTGTGAGTGACCCACTTCAGCGAGCTGATGTCGTAGCGAGCGCGGACTTCGGGCGGGAGCTTGAGCAGGCGCACGAACATTGTCGGCACCATGACAGCGTGGCTGATGCGGTACTTCTCGATCGCAGCCAGCATCTCCTCTGGTTCGAACTTCGACTGCAACACCAGCACGTCGGCGGTGGGTAGAGCCTGGCGGCCATAGGCGTTGGGCGAGGCGTGGTACAGCGGACCCGCGATCAGCGCCCGCACACCGGTCTTGAGGCCATATACCCGCTGCATCAGTTCGATATAGGCGGTCGCCTGTTCCGGTGTCGCGGCGTCGCGCTTTACCGCTTTCGGATGCCCGGTCGTGCCGGACGTGTAGATCATCGTCGCGCGGCTGCGTTTCGGTGCCTGGTCCCACGGTGCGAATTCGTCGCACCAGTCGGACCAGATCGTGTCGCCCGCAGCCGGGCGCGCGGCGTCGGCACCGATACCGTAGCGGTCCTGCACCTCCTGCGGCGTGGGGACGACGAAGATGCGCAGGTCGGCCGGCAGATGTCCGCGCAGCGGCGCCAGCAGGTCGGCGTGCGCGACGAGCAGCTTCGGCGTCGCGTCGTCGAGGATGTAGCGCACCTCGTCGAGCTTGCTGTGCCAGTTGAGCGGCACGGAGTAGGCGCCGATCGCGGCGGCGGCCTCCTGTGCTTCGAAGAACGCGAAGTCGTTTCGCAGAAGCAAGGCGACGCGGTCGCCTTCACGCACGCCGATCGAATCGAAACCCCGGGCCGCTCGGCGCGCCCGCAGCAGCACCTCGTCGCGTGGAACCGGGCGGTCATCAAGATAGATAAGGGGGGAACCCATCGCTCACTCCTTCTTCGTATAGAAATGGTTGAACCATAGCGTAAATGAGAAAGTAGGCCGACGCAATATGGCGGTGAAGCGTGCCGCGAAAAATATGTGAGCGTGAAAAGGAGCAGGTCCGATGGCGCATCGACGCGCTCGACCGTGCGCCTTATCGTCTGCCCGTTTCCGGTTGCGCAGAATTTTGCGTAAAAGGTCGAACCAATGATATATTGGCCGCAGAGCCCGGTGGATTCCGTTGTGGTTCGAAATTCCCATTTACACGCCGGAGATCCGATCATGCCGACAGCCAAAGCCGCCATCGCCGCGCCCGTCTTTCAGCGCGTGCGCACGCGCCGCACGTTCGAAGCGGTGTGCGACCAGATCCGGCGCCAGGTCAACGACGGAGCGCTGCGCCCGGGGCAGCGCTTACCGGGCGAGCGCGAATTGGCCGAGCAATTCGACGTAAGCCGTAGCGGTGTGCGGGAAGCCCTGCGCAGTCTCGAATCGGCCGGACTCGTCGAAGCACGCACGGGCGTCAATGGTGGCTTCTTCATTCGCAGCACCGGCACCGAAGGCATCGCTCAGGCGGTGCGCGACATGGTGGCGCTCGGTCAGGTGCCGACGGAAAACGTGACCGATGCGCGGATCGAGCTCACCTGCGTGGCGATCCGCCTCGCCTGTCAGCGGGCGACCGCTGCCGAACTTGATGCGATCGAGGCCGACATCGACCACCATACGGAGCTGTTCCGCCACGGCGGTGGCTCACGCAACACGCGCTCGGTGACGGAGTTCTACCGACTGCTCGCGCGTGCGACGCACAACGAGGTGATCGTGATGCTGGTGGAGGCGCTGGCCGAGATCGTCCGCACCCTGCTCGCGCGGATCGACCCGCGGCCACGCGAGGACGTGTTCGCGGTGCGCCGCAAGGTGGTGTCGCTCATCCGCGCCGGCGACGCCGAGCAGGCCTGCGCCGTGATGACGGATTACCTGCGGCAGCTCAACGACTACCTCGAGGACCAGAGCCAGACGCGTAGCGCGCGCGGCTGATGCCTGCGGCGCTCCCGGTCGCTGTGGGGAGCGCCGCCAGCTTGCTCAGGCGACCGCCGCCGCGCCGGACGCCGCCTTCAGGGTCGGGACCTGGTCGCGCAGGACGTTCTTCTGCACCTTTCCCATCGCGTTGCGCGGCAGGTCGTCGACGAAGACGACCGACTTGGGCACCTTGAAGTTGGCGAGCTGCGCCTTCACGGCTGCAATCACGCTGCCCTCGGTCAGTGCTGCGCCGTTCGCCCGGTCGCGCACGACCACCGCCGTCACCGCCTCGCCGAAATCGGGATGCGGGACGCCGATCACCGCCGATTCGACGACGCCCGGCAGCGCGTCGATCACCGTCTCGATCTCCTTCGGATACACGTTGAGGCCACCGGTGATCACGAGATCCTTCGAGCGGCCGATGATCGTGAGGTAGCCGTCCGCTTCGAGGCGTCCGAGGTCGCCCGTGCGGAAGAAGCCGTCGTCGGTGTGTTCCTCGCGCGTCTTCTCGGGCAGGCGCCAGTAGCCGACGAAGACATTTTCCCCCTTGACCTGGATGTTGCCGATCTCGCCCGGCGCGACCGGCGCCCCGTCGTCGTTCACGACACGCAGGCTCAGGCCGGGGAGCGGCAGGCCGACGCTTCCGCAGCGCCGTTCCCCGTCGTAGGGATTCGAGACGAACATGCCGCCCTCGGTCATGCCGTAGCGTTCGAGAATGGTATGGCCGCTGCGCTGCGCGAACTCGGTGAAGGTGTCGGCGAGCAGGGGCGCCGAGCCCGAGATGAAGAGGCGCATCCGGCGGCAGGTGTCGGCCGTGAAGGCGGGATCGGCGAGCAGCCGCACGTAGTAGGTCGGGACGCCCATGAAGACCGTCGAGCGGGGCAGCAGTTCGAGCGTGCGGTTGGGGTCGAAGCGGGGCTCGAAGTACATCGCGCTGCCGTTCCACAGCGCGCAATGGATCGCGACAAAGAGGCCGTGGAAGTGGAAGATCGGCAGCATGTGGAGCAGCACGTCGCCGGGCCGGAAGCCCCAGGTCTCGTGCAGGATCTCGCAATTCACGGTGAGGTTGCGATGCGACAGCATCGCGCCCTTGGCGCGCCCCGTGGTGCCCGAAGTGTACAGGATGGCGGCGAGATCGCCATCGGCGCGGATCGCGGTCTCGAAGGCCGCATCATGTTGCACCGCCTGTTCGACGAGGCTGCCAGTGCCGTCGTCGGCGAGCGCGAGGGTATGTGGAACGCCGGCCTCGCGGGCGACGCCTTCGGCGACGTCGCGCATCTGCGGGCGGAAGACGAACAGCGTCGGGGTCGCGTCGCGCAGGAAATGCTCGATCTCGCCGCGCTGGTAGGCCGGATTCATCGGCAGGAAGACGCCGCCTGCCCGCAGGCAACCGAGGTACAGAAACACCGCTTCCGGCGTCTTTTCGACCTGGACGGCGACGCGGTCGCCGGCCTTCACGCCCAGGCTCGACAGCAGGTTGGCGTAGCGGCCGCTTTGCTCGTGCAGTTCGCCGTAGGTGATGGTGCGGCCGCCGGGCAGGATCAGGCAGGGCGCGTGGGGATCGCTCGGGAAGCGGGCCTGCAGCAGGGCGTAGAGATTGTGGTTCATGCGTGTTCCTCCGCTAGGCGGCGCACATGGAAGGCCGTGTCGCCGAAGAGTTGATCGATCACCGTGAAATGGCGCAGGTAGTGCCCCGCCGAATACTCTGTCGTCATTCCTATGCCTCCGTGAAGTTGGATTGCCTGCTGGCCGACCAGGCGTGCTTCGCGTCCGATCACGGCCTTGGCCATGGCAATGTGGCGTGCACGGTCCTGCGCCTCGGGGTCGTCGACGATCATCGCGGCGAGCATCGCCATGCTGCGGGCCTGCTCGGTCGCGATCAGCATTTCGGCAGCCCGGTGCTGCAGGGCCTGGTTTTCGCCGATGGGGCGGCCAAACTGCTGGCGCGTGTTGAGGTAGTCGACCGTCAGATCGAGCGCCGCCTGCATCGCGCCCACCGCCTGCGCGCAGACCGCCGCGATGCCCGTTTCGATGACCCGTTCGATGATGGGCCAGGCCTCGGTGGCGGTGCCGAGCAGGCGGCCGCGGACGCCGGACAGCGTGATCTCCGCAGCCGGCGTCTGGTCCAGCAGTCGGTAGCCCCGTTTCGACAACCCCTTGGCGTCGCCCGGCACGAGGAAGAGACCGATGCCCTCCGTCGCATCGGCGGCGCCGCGCACCCGCGCGCTTACCACCAGCAGGTCCGCCGACAGTCCGTGCAGGACGAGGCTCTTCGCGCCGTGCAGGACCCATGTGTCACCGTCTTGTGCGGCGGTGGTCGTCACGTGCGACGGCTGGTGCCAGGTGTCGCGCTCGCCGTGCGCCCATGCGCACAGCAGGCTGCCGTCGGCGATGCGGGGCAGGAAGTCGGCCCGCTGCGACGGTGTGCCGCCGACCCGCAGTGCCGTGCCCGCCAGCACGACGGTCGCGAGGTAGGGCTCCAGCGCCATCACGCGGCCGAAGGCCTCCATCGTCAGCATCAGGTCCGCCGCATCGCCGCCGAATCCGCCATGCTCTTCCGCGAACGGTAATCCGAGCAGGCCGAGTTCGGCGTAACGTGCCCACATGTCACGGCTCCAGCCGTCGTCCTGTTGCGCGTGGCGGTTGCGGGCCTCGAAGTTGTAGTGGGTGCCGAGCAGGCGGGTGACGCTTTCCTGCAGCGCTCGCTGCTCGTCCTTAAGATTGAAATCCATTCATAGCCCCAAGACGGTTTTGGCGAGGATGTTCTTCTGAATCTCGTTCGAGCCGCCGTAGATGGAGGCGGCGCGCGAGTAGAAGTAGCTGGGGGCGAGCGCGGCCCCCCAGCGCGGGGCCGCGTCGAGCTCGTCGGCGGCGCCCCCCGCAGGCTGGATCGCGATCGCGGCCGGGCCCGCCGACCGGCAGGCCAGTTCACAGACCGCCTGGTAGAGTTCGGTGCCGCGGACCTTGAGCACTGAGGTCAGGGGATCGGGCTTGTCGGCATGGTGCCCGGCGTGACCGGCGACGACCCGCAGCTGGGTGATTTCGAGCGCCTTGAGGTCGGCCTCGATCAGTGCGAGCTGTTCGCGGAAACACGGGTCTTCGGCCAGCGGCCGCTTGCCGGCTTTCACCTGCGTGGCCAGTTCGCGTGCGTACGACAGCCTTTCCTTCGAGCGCCCGACGCCGGCGATGCCGGTACGTTCGTGCCCGAGCAGGAACTTCGCGTAATCCCAGCCCTTGTTCTCTTCGCCTACGCGGTTCTCGACCGGCACGCGTACCTCGTCGAGGAAGACCTCGTTGAGGTGGTGGTGGCCGTCGATGGACATGATCGGGCGCACGGTGACGCCGGGCGTCTTCATGTCGATCAGCAGCATCGAGATCCCTACCTGCTTCTTCGCCGCCGGGTCGGTGCGCACGAGACAGAACATCCAGTCCGCGTGATGCGCCATCGTCGTCCAGATTTTCTGTCCGGTAACGACGTAGTGGTCGCCGTCGCGGCGAGCCAAGGTGCGCAGCGAAGCGAGGTCGGAGCCCGCGTCGGGTTCCGAAAAACCTTGGCAGAACCAGATGTCGAGGTTGGCGATCTTCGGAAGGAACTGCCGCTTCTGTTCCTCGCTGCCGAACTGGATGATGACCGGTCCGATCATGCTGCTGTTGAACACCAGCGGTGTCGGCGCCGGGGCGAGAAAGATCTCCTCCGTGAGGATCATGCGCTCGACCGGAGAGAGGCCGGCCCCGCCCCATTCCTTTGGCCAGTGCGCAGTCGCCCAGCCCCGTGTGTTGAGGATGCGGTGCCAGCGGACGATGTGATCCTTCGTTGGCGGATGGCCGGCGCGCAGGTGGCTTCGGATGTCCTCGGGCAGGTTGGTTGCGATGAAATCGCGGACTTCCTCGCGGAAGCGCTTCTCCTTGGCGGTAAGACGTAGATCCATCTTTGTGGTTTTCCTTTGGTTGTTCGATCAACCTCTTGCTGGACGGTTGCGTAGGTAATCGCCATTGACGCGACTGTCGAAATTAGCGTATCATTGGTTCAACCGTTTGACAACGTCTTCGAAAGAATCGTGACCGGAAGGTGGGCGGCGATTCGCCGCTGAACATGCGGCACACTTGATGCTGCGAGGCTCCCGGCGAGTGCGTGGCGGCGGCCAGTTCCTGAAAACCAGCGAGGCGAGTGCATGAAGCTACTGACAGAACGGTGCGGACGGGTGCTTGTGGTGACGTTGAGCAATCCAGCGGCGCGGAATGCGATCGGATCCGAGCTTTATCCGGTGGCGAGTGCCGTGTTCCGCGAAGCGGCCGGCGATGATGGCATCGGCGCGATCGTGCTGACGGGCGAGGGGGAGCACTTCTGCGGCGGAGGAAACCTGAACCGGGTGTTCCAGCAGCGTTCTATGCCGCCGGATTCGCAGCGCGGAAACCTCGATGGCTTCCATGCGTGGATCCTGAGCATGCGGGCGTGTGCAAAGCCGGTGATTGCGGCCGTCGAGGGGGCTGCTGCAGGCGGCGGCTTTGCGCTGGCACTCGCCTGCGATCTGATCGTTGCCGCGGACGACGCGAAGTTCGTGATGTCCTACGTGAGGGTGGCTCTCTCTCCGGACGGCGGAGGGTCTGATTCCCTCGCAAAGATGCTGCCGCCCCAGGCTGCGCTGGAAATGCTGCTGGATGGTGATGTCGTGTCCGCCGCGCGCTTACACCACCTGGGCGTCGTCAATCGCGTCACGCCGCATGGCGTCGCGCTGAGGGAAGCGCTCGGTTGGGCGGAGCGACTGGCGCAAGGGCCGGTCGACGCACATGCGCGAATCAAGCGCCTCGTGTACGGGGCGCACGGGCGGAGCCGGCAGGAACAACTCGATGCCGAGCGCGAAGAGTTCATCGGCGCGCTTTTTGGCGATGAGGCGGGCGAGGGCATCCAGGCATTCCTGGAAAAGCGGGCGGCGCGGTACGCCCTGTAAGCGAACGTGCAGGGGGCAAGGCGGCTGCGTCACGATACGCCCGCGCCGGCTTGGCGTGCGGGAGACTCAATGCTTGGCCGAGCGGGCAGGCCGCGGCTCCGCAGGACTGCTGCATACGATGCGATGGTTGAGCCCTTTCAGTGTTTGAGGCAAAATAATCACGAAAGCGCGTCAATTATTCATCGGGCGCGCGGCCGCTCCCTGTAGCGGCCTCCTTCCAAGCCCCTGTCTTGCCATTCGCGCGGAGCCAAGCAATGAACGACCTTTCTGCTGCGGGGTCCGACCTGAATTTCGAACCGATCCGGTCGCAACGGGCCTTCGAGGAAATTGCGACCCAGATTCGCTCCCTGATTTCTTCCGGCAAGCTCAAGCCCGGCGACCGGTTGCCCGCAGAGCGGGACCTGTCGGCGCAGTTCGATGTCAGCCGAAACACCTTGCGCGAAGCCTTGCGATCGCTCGAGATCGCCGGTTTGCTGGAGTTGCGCAAGGGTTCGGCGGGTGGTGCATTCATTCGTCCGGGCAGTCCCGATGTGATCGTCAATGGTCTGCGCGACCTGTACGATCTCGGCGCGATTACTCCGCGGCAACTCACCGAAGCACGCATCTGGATCGAGGCGATGGTCGTTCGTGTCGCTTGCGAGCGTGCGACGGACGAGGACATCGTTGCGCTTGAAGAAAACATCGGGAGCGTTGCAATGGCCCACAAGGCGGGCGATGAGGCTGCCCGCGCGGCGGGCAACGTGCGATTCCACTCCCTGTTGGGGCAGGCCACGCATAACCCGATTCTCGCGATCGTGATGGACGGGATCATGGAGGTCATGCATCAGTTCATGACCGTGCTGGGCCCCCAGCATTATTCGACCGTGCTGCCTTCGCGGCGTCGCCTGGTCGGCTTCATCAAGGCGCGTGATGGTGATGCGGCAGAGGCCGAAATGACCCGCCATCTCGAGAGGATTCACCGCTCGTATCTATCGAAGCTCGACCAGATGAAGGGCGCCGCGGGCAACAAGTAACGCGCTGGCGCGCCTTCTGGCGCGCGATTCGTCTTCGTCTTTCGTTTG
Organism: Azoarcus sp. DN11; assembly: GCF_003628555.1. Taxonomy (NCBI): domain Bacteria; kingdom Pseudomonadati; phylum Pseudomonadota; class Betaproteobacteria; order Rhodocyclales; family Zoogloeaceae; genus Azoarcus; species Azoarcus sp. DN11. The sequence goes on from NZ_CP021731.1 coordinate 2,015,508, forward strand.
CAGGCCGGCACGCACCGTCAACGGTGCGTGCCGGCCTGTTGCTTTTCCGGGGTGACGTTCGCGTCGAGCCGGGGGGGGGGCGTGCCGCCTTTACGCAGATCCAGTGCGTGTATTTGCAGTCGATGCCGGGGGCGGGCTCTGAATTCCTTGGATTTTATTTAGCTGAGTGCTATATTGGTTGAACCATAAATGGTCCAGCTAATGTTGACTTGGGTGGATGCATTCCGTATCGTCGTTGTGCCGGTACGGCAGCCGTACGAGTTGTGGCGGGCGGGCGCCAGCGTTGTGCCAGTGCCAAGGTCACTCGTCACGTCACCCGAATGCTTCCGGCGATGGGCCTGCTGAAAACTTGGCGACGCCTCCCCGGGGAGTCGCCCCAACGCGAAAGGAAGATGATCCGTATGAAAAGTCAGATCTTCGAGAAGCTTCGGCATGCATCCGAGAAACCCCTCACCGCCGCACGCGAGTGGAAGGAAACGAACCGGAAAATGGTCGTCGGGTCGTTTCCGATGAATTTCCCCGGGGAACTGGCCCATGCGGCAGGCACCTTGCCGATGCTTATCCAGGAGGCCGAGGATCCCATCACCGTCGGTCACGGCATCATCTATCCGTTTTACTGCGGTTACACGCGGAGCCTTGTGGATCAGGCCGCCAAGGGCGACTTCGAGGTGCTCGACGCGATCATGTTCGGCGACCACTGCGTGCAGTTGCTCGGCGCGGCGGACGCGGTGCGGATGACGCTGCCGAAGAAGCGCGTGGCCTTCTATCAGCTGATCTCTTCGATGTGCGACCCCTGGACGCACGGGCGGGCACGCGAAAGTTTCGTCGGGCTGAAGAAAGTGCTCGAGGAACTGGTCGGGAACGCCATCGACGACGACGCCCTGCGCTCGAGCATCCGGCTCTTCAACAAGAACCGGCGACTGATCCGCCACATCTACGAGCTGCGACGCACGGGGCGAGTGGCGCTCACGGCGCGCGAAATGCAGTACATCGTCAAGTCGAGCATGGTGATGGACAAGGCCGAGCACACGGCGCTGATGGAAGCGCTCGTGGCGGAGCTCGAACGCGATCGCTCCACCGCACCGGCGGGGGTGCGCGTGCATCTATCGGGCCACTTCTGCCAGGCGCCGAAGCCGGAAATCCTCGACCTGATCGAATCCTGTGGCGCCACGGTGGTCGGTGACGACCTCTTCCACGGCTATCGCTACATCTCGACGGACGTGCGCGAGGACGGCGACCCGCTCGACGCGCTGGCCGAGTGGTACATGGCGCGCAATACCGGCGTGCCGTGTCCGACGCGCGTGCAGAACGACATCGACTGGGACGGCTACCTGATCAACGCGGTCGAGAACGAGAAGGCACAAGGGCTGATCGTGCTGATGGCGAAGTTCTGCGAGCCGCACATGTACTACTACCCCGAGGTCAAGCACACCTTCGAGCGTCATGGGGTGCCGCACCTGCTGATCGAGACCGAGCACGAAGGCATTCCGCTCGAGGGGCTCAAGACCCGCGTCGAGACCTTCCTCGAGATCGTCAAGCGCAGAGAGGCCGTCGCGCTCGCCAACTAAACGGTCGCAATCCCCAAGGAGACTTCCATGAACAGTGCAGTGCAGGATCAGAAGAAAGCCAACAAGCTCACTTCCACGCGAAACGCCGGCAAGTTGGTGAACGACTATTGGGAGACCGTTTTCCGCGCGAAGGAGGAGGGCAAGCTGGTCTGCTGGTACGAGGGATCGGCGATCAACCCCTTCCTCCAGGCGGCCGACATCTGCTGGGTGCATGGCGAGGCCTATTCAGCGCTGCTCGCGGCGCGCCACCAGGAAGGTCCGGCACAGAAGGCAGCCGAGGAGCATGGCTACATCAAGGAATTGTGCTCGTATGCGCGTACTCACCTCGGTTGCGTGGTGTCGAACCAGCGCATGGGCAACGCGCCCGAAACGCCTTTCCTCGGCATGGCGGACGACCCCCATCTTGCGGCGCGCCTGCCGGCGCCCGACATGATCATCAGCGCCTATGCGTACTGCAGTACGGGGCAGCAGTGGGACGAAATCACGGCGCGGCTTTTCGGCAAGAAGATCCCGATCTTCAACGTTTCGATCCCGCTGATCTGGGGCGGCAAGCCCGATGCGGGCTACCTGAAGGGCGAAGAGTGGGAAGAGACTTCGCAGTACCTCGCGCGGCAGTTGCGCGAGATGGTCGTCTTCATCGAGCAGCAGACCGGCCGCAAGTTCGAGTGGGATCGCCTGTACGAGATGATGGGGTACGTGAAGCAGGCCTCCAAGCTGCGCCTCGAAGCGATGGATCTGTGCACGGCGCGGCCGGCGCCGGCGTCGTTCTTCGACTGGATCGTAAGCATCGCGCCGCTCAACAACCTGCCGATCGGCCCGCATCTGGTCGACTTCTTCCAGGGCATGAAGGACGAGGTCCAGCAGCGCGTCGCGAGCGGAGCAGGGGCGATCCACAACGAGCGCTACCGCCTCTATTTCGACGGCATCATGAACTGGAACAAGGTGGGCTGGCTCGCGGAGAAGTTCGCGAAGTACGACGCGACGGTCGTGAGCGGACGCTACACGCACCAAGCCTTCTGGCAAGAGCCGGACCTGATCGACCCGAACGATCCGATCCTCGGCATGGCCCAGAACTACCTGATCTGCCCGATCAATCTCAGCGCGCCCTTCCTGATCGAGAAGACGCTCAATTTCTGCCGCAAGTACGAGCTCGACGGCATGGTGCTGCACTCGTCGCGGACCTGCCGCGCCTTCACGAATCCGCAGTTCCTGATGGCCGAGGCGGCGACGCGCGAGCTGGGTATCCCGACGACGATGTTCGAGGGCGACGTGACCGACGAGTCGTTCTACAAGGACGAACTCCTGAACAGCCGCGTCGAGGCGATGCTGGAAGCGATCGATGCGAGCCGGGCCGGCCGCGGAACGCCGAGCCAGGTCAGCGATTTCTCCCTGCTCGCGCAGAACCGGGCGGAGGCCTCGCCGCTGGTGTTCCACCGCGGCTGAGACGGGCGGCAACCGGAGGAGGGCGGCATGAAATCTTATGTGATGGGGATCGACTTCGGCTCGACCACGGCCAAGACGGTGATCCTGGACACGAAAGGGCGAGTCGTCGCATCGTGCATCGGCAACATGGGCGCGGTGAGCGACGACGGCGTGAAGGCTTCGGTCAAGGGGGCGCTGGAACAGGCCGGCATCACCCAGGCCGACGTCGGCCGGACGGTCAGTACCGGCTACGGCCGGCGTATGCTGGAGATCGCGGACAAGAATTACACCGAGATCACCTGCCATGCGCGCGGCGCGGTCGCGATGATGCCCGAGGCGCGCCTCGTCATCGACATCGGCGGGCAGGACAGCAAGGTCATCGCGATCGACGCGAACGGGCTCGTCGCCCAGTTTGCGATGAACGACCGCTGTGCGGCGGGCACCGGGAAATTCCTCGAGGTGCTGGCGCGGGCGATGGACATCGAGCTCGACAAGATGGGCGGCGTCGCGCTGCAGGCGCAGCAGAAGCTGCAGATCTCGAGCATGTGCGCGACCTTCGCCGAGACCGAAGTGATCTCGCTGCTCGCCGAGGGCAACGCGAAGCCGGACGTCCTCGCGGCGGTGCATGCCGCGATCGCTAGCCGCACGCTGGGCCTCGTGAGCCGCGTCGGCAAACGAGGGCCGATCGTGATGACGGGCGGGGTCGCGAAGAACGTCGCGGCCGTGCGCCACATCGAGGAGGCACTCGAAATGCCGCTCCATCTGCCGCCCGACCCGCAGATCGCAGGCGCGCTCGGCGCGGCGCTGCTCGCGCTCGACGATTTCCGCGCGTCGAACCCGCTGCCGGATGCCGATGAGGACGACCACATGGAGGATGCGATGGGAGCGGCACGCGCGTGCGGCACCGGCTGCAAGGGCAAGCCCGCCGAAGGGGCTGCCAAACCGTTCTGGACAAAGCTCACGGGCCTGGGCTCCAGCCGCAAGGCCGACGCGGCGACGAAGTGAGCCGCGCGTGAGGGCTGCGGCCCGAACGCGGTTCGAAAGCATCCACCTCAGTCACGACAATGGACCACTCATGGAAATCAAACCCCCCGAAGCGTTGCCGCTGAAGGAATGCGGGCTGCTCATCACCGGCGGGACGGCCGGGGTCGGGCTGGCGACCGCGTTCAAGTTTGCCGAGGCGGGCGTGACGCGCATCGCGCTCGTCGGCCGCGCCGCCGAGCGTGGCGAACGCGCCCGCGTCGCGGTTCAGGAGCGTTTCCCGGCCGCCCGCGTCGTTTTCATCCAGGCCGACGCGATGGACCCTGCGCAGGCGACGCGCGCCGTCGAAACCGCCGAGCGGCAGATCGGCAACGTCGACATTCTGGTCAACAGCGTGTCGAGCGCCGCGGTGCCCGGTCTGTTCCACGAATCGCCGATCGAGGACGTCCTGCCGACGGTCGTGAATCAGTTGCTGCCGCCACTGCACATGTGCCGGGCGGCCGTCGCCGGCATGGCGTCGCGGCGTCGCGGCGCGATCGTCAACATCTCGTCCGACGCGGCCAAGGTGTCGACGCCGGGCGAGGCGGTCGTCGGCAGTGCGATGGCCGCGATCGTGCGCTTCTCGACCGCCTTCGCGCTGGAGGCGAAGCGCTACGGGGTGCGCGTCAATGTCGTCACGCCGTCGCTGATCGGCGGAACGGATGCTTATGACAAGCTGATGAAGGACGAGTTCGCGGGGAAACTGTTCGAGAAGGCCTTGCGCGCCGCGCACTTGGGGATGACGCTGCCGGAGGATCTCGCGCCGCTGATCGTGTTCCTTGCAAGCCCCGAGGCGGCCCGCATCACCGGTCAGGTCATCAGTGTGAACGGGGGCATTTCGGTCGCCTGAGGAAGCATTTTCGCCGATCGACCAGTCAGTGCGCCGCGGGCCCGGGAGCGATTCCGGGCCCGCAGTCTTTCGTCTGTTGCGGATGCGTCAGGCGGGCGTGAACATCGGGATCAGCGCGCCATCCTCGGCCGCCTTGAAGCACACTTTGACGCGCTGGCCGATGCGGACGGCGTCGAGATCGCAGTCGACGATGTTGGTCAGCATCGTCACGCCCTCGTCGAGTGTCACGTAAGCGATCGCATAGGGAATCGGTCCGGCGCGGCGCGTAACGCTGACGCTGTAGACAGTGCCGAGACCGCTCGCGTCGGTCCACTCGGTATCGCCCTGGCAGAAGGGGCAGATCGGGCGCGGATACCAGTGGGGTTCGCCGCAGGCGGTGCATTTGCGGTAGCGCAGCACGCGGTCGCGCGCGGCAGCCCAGTAGGGCTCGGTGGCGGGGTCCGAGATCGGCGCGCCGAGGGGGCGCTCCTGGTACATCGTCGTCATGGGCTTACTCCCTTTCCAGAATCAGCGTTGCGCTGCCGTGGCGCGAACCGAGCATGCCGCCCATGCCTTGGGCGAGCGCCAGCGTGCAGTCCGGCACCTGCACCGCAGGATGCGCCTCGCCGCGCAGCTGGCGCACGGCCTCGATGACCTTGGTCATCCCGCCGCGGTTGGCCGGGTGGTTGTTGCACAGGCCGCCGCCGTCGGTGTTGAACGGCAGTTTCCCGACGCCCGAGATCAGGTTGCCGTCGGCGACGAAGCGGCCGCCTTCGCCCTTGGCGCAGAAGCCGAGGTCCTCGATCTGCGTCAGGGCCGTGATCGTGAAGCTGTCGTAGATCGACGCGTAGCGGATGTCGGCCGGGGTGACGCCGGCTTCCTCGAAGGCGCGGGGACCCGACAAGGCTGCCCCGCACCAGGTCAGGTCGACCTTGCCGCCGTGCTGGCCCTTGATCGCCTCGCCGGCACCGAGCACGTTGATGAGCGGGCGGCGCAGCGAGCGGGCGATCTCGGGGCGGACGACCACGAGCGCGCCGCCGCCGTCGCTCACAACGCAGCAGTCGAGCTTGTGCAGCGGGTCCGCAATCATCGGCGAGGCGAGCACGTCCTCGACCGTCACGACGTCGCGCAGCATCGCGTGGGGGTTGTGCTGCGCATGGGTCGAGGCGGCGACCTTGATCCATGCGAGCTGTTCGGCGGTCGTCCCGTATTCGTGCATATGGCGTGCGGCGGCGAGCGCGTACATGTTCACCGTCACCGGCGAATAGGGCATCTCCCACGGCACGTCGGGCGTCGTCGAGGTGACGACGCGCGGGCCGACCCCGCTCGAGCCTTCGCTGCGCGGGCGGCCCGCGAGCGTGATCAGCGCGACGTTGCACTTGCCGGCGGCGATCGCCTGGGCCGCGTGCGCGACGTGGACCAGGTAGGCGGAACCGCCGGTGTCGGTGCTGTCGACGTGCCTCACAGTGAGTCCGAGGTAGTCGACCATGTTGTTGGCGCCCATGCCGGGCGCGTCGCCGGCGCAGAAGTAGCCGTCCACGTCCGCAAGCGTCAGGCCGGCGTCGGCCAGCGCTCCGCGGGCGCATTCCGCGTGCAGTTGCGCAACCGTCTTGTCGGGCGCTTTGCGGGTCGGGTGTTCGAAGGCGCCTGCGATGCAGGCTTTTCGTCGGATGGTCATGGCATGCGTCTCGTTGTTGAGTGAGTTGACCGTGTCGTCTATGAACTTTATCATTGGTTCAACCATCGTACAAGGAGAAGGGCATGGAACCCATGGTATCGCTGGAAGGCCGCACGATCGTGGTGACCGGGGCGGGGCAGGGCATCGGTAGGGCGATAACCGACTTGGCGGTCGGCCTCGGCGCGAACGTCGTCGGCATCGACCTCAATCAGGACACGCTGCTCGCCGCGATGGAGACGCTGCCGTCTGAGCGTGTGATACCCGTCGTTGGGAGCGTGGTCGACGCCGAGCTCGCCGCACGCACCGTCGACGGCGCGGTGGAGCGCTTCGGCGCGATTCACGGGCTGGTCAACAACGCCGGCATCACGCGCCCGGCCATGATTGAAAAGATGACGACGAAGCAATGGCAGGACGTCATCGACGTGCATCTCACCGGCACCTTCCACTGGCTGCAGGCGGTCGGCCGCCACATGGTCGAGCGCGCCAAGGCTGGCGACACGGACGGCGGCGCAATCGTCAATATTTCGTCGGACGCTGGGCGCAAGGGCGCGGTCGGCCAGATCAACTACGCGGCGGCGAAGGCAGGCCTGATGGGGATGACGATGACGGCCGCGCGGGAATGGGGCAAGTACAACATCCGGACCAATTCGGTCTGCTTCGGCGTGGTCGAGACGCCGATGACGGAGGTGGTGCGCGGCGAAAAGTTCAGGGACGGGATGCTGGCGCAGATTCCGTTGGGCCGCTGGTCGACGCCCGAGGAAGTGGTCAGGACGGTGTGCTTCCTGCTCTCCGATGGTGCGAGCTATATCACCGGCCAGCATCTGGCGGTCAACGGCGGCTTCCACATCAGCCTCTGAGCCGGCCCGCCGGCTCCCGCGAGTCGATCACGCTACCCCCTCTGGAGAAAGGCTTTGTCACAGCCCCCGTATCCACACCTGTTCTCCCCATTCGAGTTGCGTGGCGTCCGCGTGCGCAACCGAACCGTGATGGCGCCGATGTCCACGAATCTAGCCGCTGATGATGGCGCGGTTACGCCGCGCCAGATCGCGTACTACCGCGCCCGCGCGTTGGGCGGCGTGGGTATGGTGACGGTCGAGTTCTGTTGCGTCCATGCGGCGAGTGGGCGCTCGGAGGCCAGGCAGCTGAGCTTGGAGAGCATCGCCAATCTTGACGGCCATCGACAGCTGGTCGCAGCGATCACGTCGGCAGGCGCGGTCGCCTGCCTCCAGCTCCAGCATGGCGGTCCCGGGGCGCGGGCCGAGTGGCTGGAGGGGGGCGTGGCGGTTGGGCCGAGCGAGCTGCGGTCGCAGCACGATCCGGAGCGGCTCGTCGTGCGTGCGCTGTCGGGCGCGGAAATCCAACAGATCGTCGAGTGTTTCGGTCGGTCGGCCGAGCTGGGGGTGCAGGCCGGATATCAGGCCTTCGAATTGCACGGCGCCCACGGCTACCTCCTCACGAGCTTCCTGAGTCCGTATTTCAATCATCGCGATGACTCGTGGGGAGGAGACGAGTTGCGGCGCTCGGCGTTCGCGCGCCATGTGATCGGGCGGGTGCGGCAGGCAATCGGGAATCGACCGCTGATCTACCGGATCTCCGCCGACGAGTTTACGGCGGGCGGCCTTTCAATTGACAATACCGAACGCATCGTGCCGCTTCTCGTAGAGGCAGGGGTCGATGCCATTCACGTATCTCTTGGGCTCGGTGCGACGAGCCTCGACAAGGTGATTGAGCCGATGTCGATGCCCGAAGGCTGCCGGATTCCATACGCCAGAAGGGTCCGCAATGCCGCCGGAGTGCCGGTAATTGCAGTGGGACAAATCCGCTGGCCCGGAATGGCCGACGCGGCGATCGCGGCGGGTGACGCCGACTTGATCGCCCTCGGACGAACGCTGCTTGCGGACGCGGAATGGCCCGACAAGGCGCGCCGCGGGGCCGAGGATGCGATTCGCCCGTGCACGTCCTGTAACTATTGCATGGCGGCCACCTTCGATCCGAACAAGACTATCGCTTGCGCGGAGAACCCGCGAACTGGACGCGAACTGGACCCGCTCCCTGATGCTGGAGTCGCGCGGGGGAGGCTCGCCATCGTGGTCGGCGGCGGGCCAGGCGGCATGGCGGCCGCCCTGATGCTCGACCAAGCTGGATTCCGCACGGAACTCCATGAGGCGCGGTCTCGACTGGGCGGCGGTCTTATTGCCTCGGCCGCTCCGCCGTTCAAGGACAAGCTGCGCTGGTACCAGCGTTACCTAGAACGGCGACTCGAGGAAAGCGGCGTTATGACGAAACTGCAGTCCCGCGTCGATGCGGCGACGCTTGCTGAGCGGGGAGCAGCGGTGGTCGTCGTGGCCAGCGGGGCGCGACCGGTTTCCCTGCCCATCGAAGGTCTGAACCTCCCCAAGGTGCATGACGCCTACGAAATCCTAATGAGCGACGACAAGACGGTGCCTGCTCCGGGGACGCGACCCATGGTGGTCTACGGTGGCGGAGAGACCGGGTGCGAAACGTCGGAACTGCTTGCTGCGCATGGCCATGCGGTGGTCCTCGTGACGCGTTCGCCGGCAAAGCAACTAGCCCGTTCAGCCGAACTGATCTACCGTGGCCTGCTGCGTCGTCGGATCGCCGCGAACGAACGAATCCGTGTGGTCGACAATTCGACACTCGTCTCCGTTGCGGCAGATGGCACGGTCGTACTCCTGCGTTCCGATGGGGTGGACGACCGAATTGAGAGTGCAGGGGTGGTGATTGCGCAGGGACGGCGCCCGGACAACGACTTTGTGAAGACCCTCGCGGCCGCCCATGTTCCGTATGTGGTCGTGGGCGACGCCAGGCACAACGGGCGCATCGGCGATGCCGTCCATGCCGCCTATGCAGCAGTAAAGAGCATCTGCGCCACGGTCGGCGCGGCCTCGCACCTCGCCTGCTGAAGGCTGCCGCCCAAGGCGTTCATAGTCCGTGCGACGCACGCGTGAGCACTTTGGTTATCACCAATGAATGGATTTCCAACCGCACTCCAGGAGGAGGAATGGCTCAATCTCTGAACGGTAAAGTCGCTCTCGTCACCGGTGCATCCTCGGGTATCGGAGCAGCCACCGTGTCGGAACTCTTGTCCGAAGGTGTCCGCGTCGTGGCGGCCGCGCGACGCCTGGACCGTCTGTCCGAATTGCAGCGTACGCTTGGAGCGGATGGCGAGCACTTTCTGGCCGTGCAGTGCGACATTCGCGACGAGGTCGCCGCGGATCAGCTTGTGCGTCGTGCCGTTGGATGGGGAGGACGACTTGACGTGCTGGTCAATAATGCAGGCCTTGCACGCGGAGCGTTGCACGAGCACGGAACGGTTGAGGACCTGCGCGTCATGCTCGATACAAACGTGTTCGCGCTCGCCAATCTCACCCGACTAGCGACGCCAGCACTGAAACAGTCCCGCGGAAATATCGTGAATGTCGCGTCAACAGTGGTCCGCGCACTGGGTCGTGGCTCTGCCGTCTATGCAGCGACGAAGGCTGCCGTCGCCGCTTTCTCTGAAGTCGTGCGCAAGGAACTTTGTGCAGACAACGTACGTGTGATCACCGTCTTTCCTGGCTTCGTCGAAACGGAGTTCTTGGACAACTTCGACGACCGGAAGAGGCGCGAACTCGAGCAGGCCCGCGCAGCGCTGCAGGCGCTCGAAGCCAGGGATGTTGCCGAGGTCATCGCGTTTGCCTTGACGCGTCCCCCCCATGTCTCGCTTAACGAGATCTTCGTGCGGCCGACAATGCAGGCGGGATGATCGGTGTCGGTTAGTCAGATCCGCGAATGCTGGCTTGTCAAAGGAGTAATGCGTGGGATTTGGGGGGTAATGTCAAGCGAAATAGGGGAGGGGACTTCAATTTCTGCTTACCCGATGCATCGCACTGATGCTCATCATAAAGCCTGCGCCGGCTCAAGTTTTACCACGATGGCGAACCCATTCGAGCGGTTCTCGGCATGGATGGAACCACCAAAACTAGTGACGTACTGCCGGGCTGCGTAGAGTCCGACACCAAGATTCTCCGCCGCATCCGAGCTAGTATGCCCGCACAGGAAGATCTCCTCGGTGTCGGCAACCCGCGGGCCTTGATTGAAGACCTCAAATTCCATATCTCGACGTTCATGCACGGACACCCGCAGTTCAATGGGAGTGTTGGGCAGGGCATAACGTTGAGCGTTGTCGAGGACGTTCTGGAGGACCTGATCCAGAAGGATATCGTCGTACTTAGCTAGTGTCACAGATTGCGGGCCTTCGTATGTCAGGCGGCGGTCATCCGAGGATAGATTGCTGGCATAGGCCAGCAACGAGGCAGCCAGATCGTGAGCGGCGGGCCGTGCTGCGTCCTTCGTGGATTCCACACTGCGCATCTCGGCGAAAATCTCCATCGCACGCTGCATGCGGGTAAGGAGTCGCCGGGTATCATCCTCCTTTTGGTTAAGGACGAGCAGCGTGGCCACCGGCGAACGGATCTCGTGGGCAATCAGGCGCAAACTCTGCTGGTGTTGCGCAATAGCTGTTGCCTCCCGGACCAGCGTCCTAGCCTTTTTTTCCACCTCGGCGCGGATGCGTCGATCGAGGTAGTTGATGACCCGGCCAATTGTGCCTACCTGGTCGCGCCGCCGCTTGTACTTTGCCCAGTCGTCGCCGTGCCGGTGCCTGGCCAGTGCCAGTGCATCACCAGTGATTTTGCCGATGGTACTGGCAACATAGAAGACCAGCCCCCCGAGGAAGAGGACAATGATCGCTGCGATGCTCAGCAACGCGAGAACTCGTGCGGCAAGATCAGGTATGACGTTGCCGGAAGAACGCAGCTCCGCGGTGAGCGCGCCGCTGACCGGACTCTGAATGATCTGGCTTACCTGGATGGTCTCCCCCTTGAGCAAGTTGGCGATCCGATCGCCGATCCGTTGCATGATGCCGGGCGACTCCTGCAGGCCTGGCGGCTCCAAAGATTTCGAGGACCAGAAGAGCTGCTCGGTATCGCTCCCCTTATGGATATCAAGGACGGCTCCGGAAGGAACCGAAGTCAGGTAGGCTTGGGCCAGGGACACCAACGCTGACCCCTTTTTCGTTTCTGAAATGACGATTGGGGAAGAACCCGAGCGATGAATCTCCAGTCCGATAGACATGCCCTTCACGGCAGCATCAGGCCAAGCTTCGAACCGTTGATTGAAGACTGAGGCATCGATCCGGACGGCGACAGTCACGAAGCGTGGGCCATCCGGCTGTTCTGTCCGCTCAATCGCCTGGCCACTCACCATGCTTGTCGGTCGGCCGCTATCCTCGTTGAGGAAGCCGGCGACCTCATACAGTCCGTCGAAGCGCGCGGGATTTCGTTTCCTCGCCTCTGCTGACAGATACGGGGCCTCAAGGGCAAGACGCAGCGTAGTCGGGGGGGCTTTTCCGAACTGGAAACGCAGTTGAAAGAGATCGCCACCCTTCAGAGGGTAGCCCCGACGATGAGGTGCCACCTCGCTCGTAGGGTACTTGATGATCGCGTACACGTAGCGGCCAGAGGGATCATTCTGTACAGCGGCGAGGCAAACCTGCACAGTATTCGGTGAGCGCCTGGTCAACTCGTCGATATCAACCGGATACTCAAGGATACAGGCGCGTGGCTGTTCTGTACGGACAAGTTCCTTCCGAAAGGACTTGATATTCTCCCGGGTCAGGAAATAGCCGAAGAACGGTTTGGACACTGTGACAACCTTCGCTGTCCGGCGCGTTTGTGCATAGTCGTCGGGGTTGTCGAGCAGGGATGAACCGTCAGGTTCCCGAGTCGTTGCGAGAAGGAATTCCACCAATTGGCTGCGCAGGCCTGCCACTTGCAGCTTTTCATCGTTGTGCTGGATAGCCCGGACAAAATCGTATGCAGCCCAAGACAGAAGGACAAAGAGGGCAACAAGCGCCACTGTCACATAGACGGTGAAGTTGTACCGTGTGAGGCGGGCACCAAGCCTAGTGCTCCACTGCCGCCACTGGCTAGCGGGCCCAGAGGTAGGCGCCGCCATGGCATGAAATCTTGTCAAAATCAGGATCCACGGATTCGAACTTCCGCCGGATATTCGCAATATGCTGCGTGACCGCGTGGCCGGACCCGCTCTTGAGGACACTGATCAATCGCCCGAGGTCGACCCGTTGGCCGTTAGCATGCCAGATCTCCTTGACGATGCTTAGCTCCGTAGGAGTCAGCTGGATTGTTTGTCCGCGCCATTGACAGCACTGTTTGAAAGGATCAAGGACAAGGTCCGGCGGCAGATCCACCGCCGATGCATTGCGGTTTCGCCACTCTAGCGCCCGTTCGACGTGGCCCAATAGGACGACGTCGCTAATTGGTTTCGTGACGATATCGCTGCCGGTCAGCGCCATCCCCACCTCGGAGAGAAAGTCTCGGGCATCCCCGGTGACGATGATGGTCTGGCAACCCCGGTCTGCGAGCCTCGACGCATAACGTAGACCTGCCAGTTGCCCGGTGGGCTTTGGATTCAGTTGGAGATCCACCAGAGCTACGTCATAGGATTGACGTGTTGTGAATTCGTCAGCCTCCTGTTCGGTGGCCGCGCAATCGACCTGAACATCGTCGAGCTGCCGTAGCAACGTGCACAGCCGGTCACGCATCGCCGGCTCGTCCTCGATTATTAGAATCCGTCGTGTCACTGTTCATCTCCTCAAAGGATCCCAAGGCCGAGGTTATCACGGGCCCGTTCAAGTTTTACTGTACGGCAATCTAGGAATCTTGGACGCGATCAACGTCTCTTGATTTGCCGGTGAGCACGATCAGCAAAGCTGAACTCTATGTGCGGTGTTTCTTGACCGATGTGCCGGCAGAATGCTGCCATCAGATAACGGTATGAAGGAAGCACATCAATGGGTCACCAGACCAATGTACAGACCAAGAATGAGTTTGCGACGAGCCAAATGCGCCCCGAAAACAAACTTCTTCTGCGTGCGAGAGACCGCAACTACCGCGCGGCCAAATTGACACAGGGGATTGTTGTGGCGTTGTCGATCGTGCTCCCTGTCATCGGTGTGTTAGTCGGTACGAGCCACCCTGAAGTCCGGCCATACGTTGCTCTCGGGGGTCTTATTCTGCTGTTGCTCGAGACGGCGCTCATCGACCGCGTGCTGAAAGGCTGGCTGAAGCGGGGGGCTAAGTTGCAAGAGCAGTTTGACACGGAGGTGTTCGACTTGTCGTGGAACAAATTCGTGACGGGAGCCCGTGTCGAGCCCGAAGACGTGCGCGCTCTGTCCGCGAAGCCGCTCTCTGTCATCCGCGAGAGGCATTTCGACAACTGGTACGAGCCGTGCGTGAGCCAGCTTCCCAAGCATCTGGCCCGTCTCGTGTGCCAGCGCACCAACATCAGCTACGACAGCCGCCTGAGACGGAGGTATGGCGACAGGCTCTTGGTCCTGACGCTGCTATTCGGAGTTGGGCTGCTGTTTGCAGGCCTGATCATGGGACTAAGCGTGCCGGAGCTCGTGATAACGCTGCTCGTCCCGTTTATGCCAGTGCTGAGTTGGGCGCTGAAGGAGCGGCTGCAGCATTCGAACACGGCCACCTCGCTGACGAACCTCGGCAACGAGTGGGACAAGATTTGGACGCTAGCGCTCAGCGGAGCGAGCGAGGCTGAGGTCACGCGCGAGTCGCGAAACTTGCAGGACGCTATCTACCAACATCGCGAGCGTAGCCCGCTGGTGTTCGACTGGGTGTACTACCGCTTGAGGACAGCGAACGAAGACGAGGCGCACCATGCCGCAGAAGAATTGGTGATGAATGCGAAGAAGGCGCTTGGGGAGGGCGCAATAGCATGAAACTGGTAACCCACTTCAATTCATTCCTCGACGACGAGGTTAACCTCAACAAGACCCGAGTGGAACTGCTCAGCGACAGTGTCGAGGCCCTGAAATCCGCCATCAAAGGCTCGAATTTCGGGCCCAAAATCTTGGACTTTGCTGCCCACGGGTCTTGGGCTCACGGGACCATTATTAAGCCGCTCCCGGGCGATGAATTCGACACAGACTTGCTGGTCTTCGTGGAACCGGTAAACGGATGGGAGGCAAAAGATTACGTCAACAAGCTGGGCGCATTCTTTGATGGGCATAACACATATAAAGACAAGGTGCGCCGTTACTCACACTGCGTGACTATCGAATATGCAGGTGAGCGGCGCATTGACATTGCCCCGTGTGTGAAGGGCCGGGTTCATCAAGATAGCTATGAGGTTTGCAATCGCACCCCAAACGCGTTCGAACTTGCCTCGCCCTTGGCCTACACGGACTGGGTAAACGGAAGGAATGCGGTCGCTGGCGGTAATGACCTCAAGAAGGTTACTCGGCTCTTGAAGTACCTGAGAGACATTAAGACCAACTTCACGTGCCCCTCGTTTCTGTTCACAACGCTCGTGGGCTCCCACATCTACGATTCGGACAAGGGAACAGCTGCATTTGCTGACACGCCGACATGCCTCAAGACCGTGATTGGCCGACTGGATGACTGGCTGCAGCAGAACTCGTCGGTGCCCGAAATCCGCAACCCAGTGTTGTGGTCGGAGATTCAGAGCCGAGTGTGGAATCAGACCCATTACTCCAACTTCCGCGACAAAATCAACCTCTATCGTGGGTGGATCGACGACGCCTATAACGAGGTCGACCGGGACGAGTCAATTGGCAAGTGGCAGCGCGTATTTGGAGATGCGTTCGCTGCTGGTGAGGCAAAGGAGGCTGCCCATGTCAGCGAGTCGGTGGCTAAGAGTGCTGCCCTCGTATTGGCAGGCCAATTTCGGGACCTCGTCGACTTGGTCAAGATTAAGGGGCGAGAGGCACTTCCAGCCCGGATCGCTCGTCTGCCGTACGTGCACCGGCCAAGGTGGCGTGCCGCCTCCCAGCAGTACACCGTCAAAGTATCGGCCGATCTGCACGTGTCGCGATATGGGGACCACATTCGAACCGTTTCGTCACTTGAGCCGGTCCAAAAGGGCCGCGCTATTCGCTTCAGGGCCATGAACAACGTTGGAATCCCCTTCTCGAGCGGATTCAAGATCGTGTGGCGAGTAACAAACACCGATAAGGCAGCCTATGACGCGGGCGCCCTACGCGGCGACTTCTATAGCAGTGACTCCGGCGCCTCTCGTACCGAGGAGCTCTCTTATCGGGGCGTGCATTTCGTCGAAGCGTTCCTTGTTGGAAGCGGTGATAACCGGTTGTACGGGAAATCCGAACCGTTTTATGTCGTCATCGAATGACGCGGCCCTCAATGCAATAATTCCAACGGGGTATCCCGTATACTCCAGTGCAACTCGTCAACGGTGATGCTTGTAATGGCCAAACGATTTGAAGGTTCTATTCCGGAGCGGTTTCACCTGTGTGGCAGTATTGGAGGCAATGCAGTCCAGCAACTGTGTGCTGAGGCAATTCGCGGTAACCTGCAAGTTGAGGAAGAGACCGACGCAAGAGGGCGCGTTATTGCATTCGACGTCGTGATGCCAGGCGGCGAGCGCGTTCGTGTCGTTCCGACCGGCACGGCTCCTGGCGGCGCGGAGGCGCCCGTTCTGGTCACCACGAAGGCCGGCTTTCCCAGCGACGAGCGGGGATGGGATTTCGCGACGAGTCGCGGCGCGCGCTGGCTGTCGCCGTTACCACAAGCGCCCGAAGTCATGGACGCCGCGGGTGCAAATCGTCGTCGCGATCTGGTTCTACAAAGCTGGCGGAACCAGTTCTTTTTCCGGGAGGAGGAAATCCTGGAGGACGGCACCGTCTCGCCGGGACTGCGCGGACCGCAGATTGGCGCGCTGCACGCCGTGCTCGCGCATTGGAAGGTTTCCGAGGCCACGGCTACCGTAGTCATGCCAACAGGCACCGGCAAGACGGAAACTATGCTTGCGCTGCTGGTGGCGAGGCGGATCCCGCGATTGCTCGTCGTGGTGCCCTCTGATGCACTGCGCGTACAGATAGGGCGAAAATTCCTGACGTTAGGCTGGCTGAAGACATTCGGCGTCGTTGGCCAAGCGGCGAGCCTGCCTGTCGTAGGCACGCTCACGCGGATGCCCCAGTCCCGCGAAGACGCCGACCGAATCCTGATGCAGTGCAATGTTCTTGTCACGACGATGGCGATAGCGAACAGTATGAGTCTGCGCGACGATACGCTCGCGCAATGGGCATCTCACGTGTTCATTGACGAGGCCCATCATGTCGCGGCCCAGACGTGGGATGCCTTCAAGGAGCGCATGGCTGCCGCACACATCCTACAGTTTACGGCGACGCCGTTCAGACAGGACGGGAAACCCGTCGGCGGCAAGATCATCTTCAACTATCCCCTCCGGCGGGCTCAGTCTGAGGGCTACTTTCGTGCCGTGTCGTTCAGGTCAGTCATGGAGTTCGATCCGCGGCGGGCCGATGCGGCGATCTGCGAAGCGGCCATCGCCGCCCTCAACAGAGACATGGCAGCCGGTCATGACCATCTGGTGATGGCGCGTGCCGCCTCGATTCCGCGCGCCGAACGGTTGCACGCGATCTACCAACAGATGGCCCCCGAGCACCGGCCCATACTGGTGCACAGCCGGCAAGGGGCTGGCGCCCGCCAGACTGGTCTTGCGGCTTTGCATACGCGTGCCTCGAGAATTGTCGTGTGTGTCGACATGCTGGGCGAGGGCTTTGACTTGCCAGCCCTCAAGATCGCGGCCTTGCATGACATGCACAAAAGCTTGGCGATCACCCTGCAGTTCACCGGCCGCTTTACCCGTTCGGCGAACGGTATTGGCGAAGCGACGATCATTGCCAACATTGCTGATGCAAATGTCGAGCAAAAGCTGCAGGCGCTCTACGCGGAGGATTCGGACTGGAACGAACTGTTGCGCAAGCTCAGCGAAGGTGCGACGCAACGCGAAGTGCGCAGATCGGATTTCATCGACGGATTCCGGGAGGCCAATCCGGCCATCTCGCTGCAGAACATCTTCCCAAAGATGAGCGCTGTCGTCTTCAAGACTGAGTGCGCAGACTGGCAGCCGGAAGCCATCTTGCGGAAGTTCCCTGCCGAGCGACTCTATGCCGGTCCCTACATCAACCGGCAGGCACGCACACTGATCGTCGTCGCGCGCGATTTCCTGCCGGTTCCTTGGGGCGACATCCGTGACCTCAAGGAAACGTTCTGGCATCTGTACCTGCTGCACTGGGATCGGGAAAGCGGCCTGCTGTTCATCAATAGCTCCGACAACAGTTCCGTTCATGAGGACCTAGCGACGGTTGTGGCTGGGGATTCGGCCCGGCTGATTCGGGGCGAGCCCATCTTCCGGGCGATGCACGGACTGAACCGCTTCGTGATCATGAGCCTTGGACTACGGCATCTGCTCAGTCGCAACATACAGTTCTCCATGCACAACGGCGCGGACGTGGCCCAGGCCCTCGCGATGGCGATGCGGGAAAACAAGGCCAAATCGAACCTGTTCGGCAAGGGATTCGAGCACGGGGAACCCATCACGTTCGGGTGTTCGCAGAAGGGCCGCGTCTGGTCACATCGGGTGGCCTACGACCTGTCCGAATGGGTCGAGTGGTGTCATGGCATTGGAGCCAAGCTCAATGACGAGACCATTTCCACCGTCGATGTGTTTCGCAACGTGGTGATTCCGATCGAAGTCGAGGGCCGGCCAGAGACGGTCGCCATCGCCGTGGAGTGGCATCCGGACCTGCTTGCTCGACCGCAGGAACGGGTGCTGATCCAGATGAGGCAGCAGGAAGCGTCGCTCTACGACGTCGAACTAGCAATCACCTCTCACGAGCCAGCCGGGTCGCTGCGTTTTTCCGTGGTGGCCGATGACATCGGTGCGGTTTCCGAGTACGAGGTTAGGATCGCAGACCGGCGCGCCACCTTCGTCAGCGTGTCGGGCCCGGAGGCGAGCATTTCGGTCGGGCGTGGGGTATCTCGGCCGCTTGCTGAATGGTTTGCGGAGAATCCTCCGACCTTCTATTTCGCCGATGGCGCAATGATGGTTGGCAATGAGCTTTACCCGCTTCCCGAAACGCACCAGCGTGTGCCGTTCCCGCGAGAGCGAATCCTCGAATGGGATTGGCAGGGAACCGACATCCGTATGGAATCACAACGCGAGGAACGTCGACCGGGGTCGATTCAGCGCAAGGTTGTCTTGAATCTGCTTGCAGAGCCCGCCGCTACCCGTTTTGACGTTGTGTTCGATGATGACGGATCGGGCGAAATTGCCGACGTGGTCGCGCTTCGCGTGACCGGGAACATGCTGCTCGTGCGCCTATATCACTGCAAGTACTCGAGCGACGATGCCGCGGGGGCGCGTGTAAAGGACCTCTACGAGGTGTGCGGCCAGGCGCAGCGCAGCGTGAGCTGGAAGGGAATGGTCTGGAAAATGCTCGACCGAATGCGCCGGCGCGAGGTCGAGCGCAACCAGCGGGGCGGCACCCGCTTCGATCAAGGTGAGCTCGCGGACCTGCATGGCATCGCGCGCCAGCTTAATGTTCTGTCGGTCAGCTTGGAAGTGTATGCCGTGCAGCCAGGGGTGTCGAAGCGGGACGTGAGTCGATCGCAGTTGGAGCTACTGGGTGTGACGGAAAACTATCTGCGAGAGACCTACGACGTGCCGTTCTGGCTCATCGCGAATCACTAACGGGTTGGGCATTATCATGCACCAATGCGATAGCTTTCATAAGCGCCCAGGCTGACAATGGTGGTCTCAATGGTGGTCCGAGGCTCGAGACCGATGTTGGGGAGAAAAATGGCATTTGACTGTAGCGTGAAGCCTGCCGGGAGTGAGATCTTCTGACGACAAGTTCCTGTTGTGGGAACGCCAAGACCGGGCGTTGGGACTGGCGCAACACTCCCGTATGGTGGGACAGCGACTGCATGCATCATGGCCAGAAGCGGCCACACGCCTACGGGCTCTCAGCCGCTCGCTCCCAGCCGGAGAACAGACGTTCCCATATGCTTCCGCAACGGGATGACACCCCCTAGTAATTCATGACTATCATTCGTCCCCTTCTTAGGGGACTTCCCTCGTTTTTTATGGATAGGGAGAATCGCAGGTGCCGTTCAGAACTATGTCGACGGATGAAATGCGTAGTATTGTCCGTCACCAGATCGAAACCCTAGAACGTTGGCTGCGCCGCTTGATCCACGACGCTATGCAAGAGCATTACGAAGGCATGCTTTCACGCTTGCCGATGAAGAAGGACATCCTTAACAAGGCTACTGCCCGCCGGCAAAAGGAGCCGAGCCGTTATCCTCGGGACGTCGACGCCCTTCTTTTCGAGGACCTTATCGCCATCATTTGTCACCCTCAGCAGTACGCCCACTTCCAGGACGCGCTCTGCGGGGCTTTTCCGAACGGCGAGAGCGAGGCACGCACCTATCTCATTCGTATCGCCGACGCGAGAAATCCGCTTGCGCATGCCAATGAAATTACTAGCCATCAAGCGCTTCGGGTTGCCTGCTACTCAACCGATGTCATTGACTCACTGAAAGCCTACTACAAGAGAATCAACATGGCTCAGGTTTATAATGCGCCTTCTTTCATTCGTATTTGGGATGACCGAGCAAATATCGGCGACGCTAACGGACTCCCAACGAATGGTGCCGTACGCTACTTTGATTTTAAGGCTACGCAACTCTACCCGGGTGACGTCTTGCATTTGGAGGCCCAGCCAGACGAAAGCTTCCCGGAGGATTCATACCACATTGCCTGGGTCGTGAACAATGTCGCCTTCCCTCAAAGTGGCACAGGGCGGAAGTTCTCGGTCATGATCGAAAACCAACATGTCTCTGCAGGCGGCTTCATGGTCAGTGTGGAAATGATCTCGAATGAAAGTTGGCACCGATACGGCAATGCAGACGACCGAATCACTCTCCATTATTCGGTATTGCCGCCTGTATAGGGGCGCGCTCGTCAGAAGGGGCGTCTGCAGTTGCAGATGAAACGTTGAAGCCTAATCAAGTCCCCTACCATCCAATCCGATGCTTTTGTTCCGTCTCCTTGTGACGCACATCGTCATCCGTGTGCAAGTACTGGCTGGTGGTCTTCAGCGATTCATGCCCCAAATTGTCGCGGATCGAGCGCAGGTCAATCGTAAGCGTCCGCCCAGCACCGTCTTCCGTCTCTGATTGGGATCGCCCAGAGTGGCACCCACCAGATATTTGGTGGGGACCACTTTGGCTACGAATGGCATCACGCGGGTGACCCGCAAGGGGCGTCCGAACTACCCGATCGACTTCAAACGCCACCTCGCCGGTCTCGCGTGCGAGCCGGGGATCTCAGTCGCGAAGCTCGCACTCGAGCATGGCCTCAACGCCAACCTGCTGTTCAAGTGGCGCCGCTACTACCGCGCCGGACTGTTCGGCAGGCCACAGTCGGAGCATGTAGCTGGGATGCCTGGCAGGACCATGATGCCGAAACTGCTGCCGGTGGTGACCTTGTCGCCCACCGCGGGCCAGGACATGGAGGAGGCGAAACAGTCGGTGGCGCTCGAGATCGTCATCGGCAGTGCGACCGTGCGGGTGCTCGGCGAAGTCAGTCGCGAGGCGCTGCGCACGGTCCTCGACTGCCTGGCCGAGCGGACATGATCGGGCTGCCGGCGGGCACCCGGATCTGGCTCGTGGCCGGCGTCACCGACATGCGCCGCGGCATGGACGGTTTGGCCGCGCTGGTGCAAGGCGCGCTGGGCGAGAATCCGTTCTCGGGGCACGTGTTCATCTTCCGCGGCCGGCGCGCTCACCTGGTGAAGCTCTTGTGGTGGAGCGGCGACGGGGTGTGCCTCTTTACCAAGCGGCTCGAGCACGGCCGCTTCGTGTGGCCGCAGGCGACTGACGGCGCAGTCCATCTCACCGCGGCGCAATTGTCGATGCTGCTCGAAGGCATCGACTGGCGTCGGCCCCTGCGCAGCTGGCAGCCCGAATGTGCGGCATAGTAGGGTTGCCGGGGGCTGTTCACACGGGGTCGGCTCGCGTAGACTCGCCTCATGGACTCGACCTCGCCCCTGCCCGATGATGCCACGCTGCTCAAGGCGATGGTCGCGGCCCAGCAGGTCGAGATCGAGCGACTGAACTTCATCATCGCGAAGCTGCGCCGGGCACAGTTCGGCCGCCGCTCTGAGCAGCTCGACGAGACGATCGGCCAACTGGAACTCTCGCTCGAGGAGCTCGAGGCGGTGCGCGCCGAGCGCGCCGTCGCCGTTTCCCCGAGCATTCCCGGCACCGAATCCGAACGCGCCGCGCGCGAGCCGTTGCCGGCGCACCTGCCGCGCGAGCCGCTCGAACATGCGCCGCAGGCGAGCTGCTGCCCGGACTGCGGTGGCGCGTTGAAGCGGCTCGGCGAAGACGTGAGCGAAATGCTCGAGTACGTGCCCGACTCCTTCCGGGTGATCCGCCACGTGCGCCCGAAGCTTGCCTGCGCCCGCTGTGACGCGATCGTTCAGGCGTCGGCACCGAGCCGCCCGATTGCCCGCGGGCGGGCCGGTGCGGGACTGCTCGCCCATGTCCTCACCGCCAAGTACTGCGACCACCTGCCGCTCTACCGCCAGAGCGACATCTACGCCCGGGCGGGCGTGACGCTTGAACGCTCGACGCTCGCCGACTGGGTCGGCCAGTGCAGCGCGCTGCTGCGCCCGCTCGTTGAAGCCCTCAACCGCTACGTGCTCGCAGCCGCCAAAGTCCACGCCGACGACACCCCGGTGCCCGTACTGGCGCCGGGCGAAGGCAAGACCCGCACCGGGCGGCTGTGGGCCTACGTGCGCGACGATCGCCCGGCCGGCGCCCGCGCGGCGCCCGCCGTATGGTTCGCCTACTCGCCGAACCGGCGCGGCGCACACCCCCAGGCGCACCTCAAGGCATACCAAGGCATCCTGCAAGCCGACGCCTTCGCCGGCTACGAGCCGCTGTATGCCGATGGAGACATCGTCGAGGCCGCCTGCTGGGCGCACGCCCGGCGCAAGTTCTACGAGCTCGCGAAGGCGCATGCCTCGCCGATCGCCACCGAGGCGCTCACGCGTATCGGCGCGCTCTACGAGATCGAGGCCGCCATTCGCGGGCAGCCGCCCGACGTGCGACGCGAGGTGCGCCAAGCGCGCGCCGTGCCGCTGCTCGACGGGCTCCAGCACTGGCTCGGCGAGACGCTCACCAAGATCTCGAAGCGTTCGGCGCTGGCCGAGGCGATCCGCTATGCGCTCACGCGTTGGCCGGCGCTCACCCGCTACGCCGCCGACGGGCGTATCGAGATCGACAACAACGCCGCCGAGCGGGCGCTGCGCACCGTGGCGATCGGCCGCAAGAACTACCTCTTTGCCGGCTCGGACGCCGGGGGCGAGCGCGCGGCCGCGATCTACAGCCTGATCGGCACGGCCAAGCTCAACGACCTGGATCCGGAGGCCTACCTGCGCCACGTGCTCGCGCGCATCGCCGAGCACCCGGTCAACCGCATCGAGGAGTTGCTGCCATGGAACGTCGAACTCGCCCCGGTCGAAGCAAACCAGGAAGCCGCGTAGCGCCAGGCCCGGCGGACGATCCGCTGGCCGGCCTCCCCAACGTCACCACCCTGATCGAGACCGAAGGGCAAATCACCCTCGGGCAGTTGTACCCCGTCGGCTGCGTCGCCATCGCCAACGACGACCACAACTGCCTGGCTATGCTCCAGCGCCGCGACGGCGAAACCCTCTACGAGCTCCTGATCCGGCTTGATGCCGCCATCAGCCGCGCATTGCGCGACGGAGAGTTCACCGACGAGATCAACGCCTCGGACTGAGGGCCGCACAAGACGGTCGGCACCGGACGCTTACGGTCAATCTGCTGATCAGCCATATGCGAACCGGCGGTGTGCCGTAGCCAGTGCGCCGAGGCCCGCTCGAGTTGATCGGCTCGAGCGGCGTATCCCTCGCCACGTTGCCGTAGCCGGGACGCTGCGCCGTCGAAGACCCTTTTTACGATCGCATGTAACGCGGCTCGGGTCAGCGGCTCCCGTGATTTGCCAATGGGAAGCACGAGCGGCGTGTCTTCAGTGGGCGTAGGGTAGGGGGCAAGCCCACATTCACGCCGATACCGGGCAAGTTCCACCATCATTTCATTGGTGGCCGGTACCAATCGTTCCTTCTCGCCCTTGCCGAGCACTTCCAGCCACCAACGCTCCTCGCCGTCCCGATCGCGCCGGCAGAAGAAGGTGCCCATGGTGTTGTAGCCGACTTCGGAGATCCGCAGCCCGCCCAGGTAGAGGAGGGTGAAGAGCCACCGGATGCGAAAATAGTGGACCCGCTGCCTATCGGTCTCGCACGGCATGCCCTCGATGTAGGCCTTTACCTCCTGCCAGAGATCGGGGTCGAGGTAACGCGTGATGCGAGGTTTGGGGCGACGAGTACGATGCCGCGACAACGACAGCGGATTGCCGGCCAGGTAGCCGGCCTCCACGAGCCACGCGAACATCACGTTGAGGATCACCATCGCTTGCCGCTGGCTTGTCGGGGCCAGTGGTCCATAGAACGGGCGCCAGCGTGGATCCGCCCGCGGATGCTTGCGGCCGGCGCCGGCCACCCATTTGTCGCGCGGCTGCGGATCGGCCAGAAAACGCTGGTACACGAGGAAGTCCTCGTGCGTGAGCGACGAGATCGGCCGTCCGAGCTGAAACACCGCCCAGAGGTACAGCCGCTCGGCTTCCTTGCGGTAGTTGTCGAAGGTCGTGCGCGTGTCGGCAAAGCGCGCGAGCCACGCCTGGATGGCCTGCAGATCGTTGGCGGCTGCGATCTGGGCCACCTTGCCGATGGCGCGATTGTGGCCTTGGCTGCCGTCCAGATCCGACGGCAGCCGAAGGCCCTCGAACGGGCCGGGAACCAAGAGGGAATCAGTCATTGTGCGCATCCTCGGAACGATCCCAGGACTCATTATTTTCCATCCATGGACGTGCCGCAAGTTTTCGACATTAGAGTCATAATGTCAAATATCATGCCAAAATCGCAATAAATCGTACGTGTTACGTTGTATTATTTGAAAATTACCGTCAAACATCGCCGCCTGTCCTGTGGGCAACCGTCGCAGCCATGAACATTGAAAGCGAAATCCGTGAGGCCATCGACGCGCTGCGCGACACGACGGCGAACACCCAAGAGCTGTATCGCGAGGCTTGCGCGCTGTTGTTCTTCCGCTACGGCATTACGCCGACTGCGAATAAGCTCTACCAGTTCGTCAGGAAGGGGAGTATGTCGGCGCCGGCGGAAGCCTTGGCGCGCTTCTGGGAGGAACTGCGAGAGAAGAGCCGGGTTCGCATCGAACACCCCGACCTTCCCGACCCCCTGAAAGCGGCAGCAGGGGAGTTGGTCGGGCGGCTATGGAATGATGCCCAAGCAGCAGCACACGAAAATCTGAGTGCGTTCCGACAGGAGGCCGACGCTCGCGTCGCCGCGGCCGACGCTGCAACGCGGCGCGTCAAGCACGACTGGCAGGCTGCCAACGACGAGCTCGAGCATCTGCACGAGGCCATAGATCAAGCATCGGAGCGCAACCTTTCACTGGAACGCGCTGTGGCAGCGGAGCGCGCGGAAAAGGAGGCGCTTGCCCGAGAGCTTTCGGCAGCACGGCAACTGCACCAGGCGCACGAAGCGGAACTTTCCATGGCACGCAAGGACTTTGCGTCCGAGCTCGAAAAGCTACGTGATGCCTTGCGGCGTGCAGAGGATCGCTACGAAGCGACCGAGAAGCGGGCTCTGCTAGAAATCGACCACGAGCGCACCGCCACTGCGAAAGTGCAGAAGGAACTGGCTCAACTGCGGCAGGCGAATGTGGATCTTATTCAACGTCAGCGCGACGAACTCGGTGCCCTACAACGGGAGCTGGGCGGCGTCCGCCAAGCCTTTGGGGCCGCAGAAGGCAGCCTCAACAAGATGAATGAGGTCGCGGGGCAGCACATTGCACAGATCGACGCGATGCGCGGGCAGCTTTCACAGCGAACAACCGAGGTCGCGCTCCTGCGGCGCGAGTTGGAGCTCCGTGACGAGAAGATCAGGACTATGGCCCAGCAAATGCTGCCTGCGCCAGAACCGGGCGATGCACGCCCCAGCGCGAAGCCGAAGGCGCGAAAACGGGAACCGTCGTCGCCGGTTGCAGTTGCGGGGGCTGTAACCACAACACCACCCCCGAAAGCTCGATAGATGAGGATCGCTACACGATTGGTCGCGGATCTTCACTTTCACTCATCGTCCGTGATGTTGTCGTTGGGATAGGATCGCTGCACCTCCGGCGAGCAGGCATGCGCAAACCTTATGAAGGGGAGGTGGCGAGAGGATGAAGATTGGTCAGGTACTTTCGGATATTTCAAATCAAGAATAAAATATAAATATTCCAAATTTAGAATAAATTCATGCATGTCGGCTTGGTCAGAACGACGGGGCAACTTACCCCTCTACTTCAGCGCCTGCGCAAGGCCCGTGGCTGGAGTCAGGCCGAATTGGGGTCACGTATCGGTTTGTCGCAAGAGCGCATTTCCGCGATTGAGCGAGCGCCGGAGTCGGTCTCCTTCGATCAGCTTCTGACTGTGTTGATGGCGTTGAACGCCGAGTTCATCGTTCAGACGCGCGAACCCGTCGAAGACAACTTCCCGTGGTAGTCGAGGGGCTAGTGATGCCACTAAGCGGTCACTTTGGGGACCAGCATCAATCGAGGCTTCCGTAGCGTCCAGCATCAGCAGGTCGTGCGCAGTTGAACTCATGCATCTGCCCGAACCCCTTGTTCACGGCTAGCCGGTAACTTAACGCGTTGCTGACGAGCGAACTACGGGCATGCGATGCCCTCCATATCTACTGATACGGTCGGCATGTGTCCAAGAAGAAATCTCCTTCAGGAGTGCAGTGGTGGGTCCGCTGGGAGGCCAAGCGATTTCGATGCAGTGTCCACGCTTTGTCATCCCGGCAATCGCATCAGCAATTCGTGTCGTACAAGCGCCCCGGCGGCCTGCGGGTCGTAGAGGATGCCAGTGCGCAGCAACGGCTCCATGTCCGAGCAGAAGCCGTGGTCGGAAAGGTGCGCGTCGAGCTGGTCAAGAAAATCCTGGCGAGGAACTGTCGCCCCCTCCAGGCTCATGTAATGCTGGAATGCGTCGATGACCCGGGACGCTTCGACTGGCATCGCGCTGGGTGCCGAAAGCGCCCAATACAGGTCAAACAGGTCGCGGCCACGGCGACGCTGGAAAAGCGCGCGCAACTTGGTGCCGAGCATTTCGTTGATATCGAAAGAGTTAACGTGGGCGCTCTGTACCTCATCGTGATACTTCACCTCGAACGGTAACGTGACCACGGGGTTGTACGGTATGCGTTCCGTGACGTTGGCCTCCACAACAATTGTGAGGACGCGTCGTTGCTCGATAACGGACGGCACTTCATAGATGACCCGGAGCACGCGGGAAGGCCTTGCGAGGTTGCGAACGGCGAGCTTCACCGACTCCCAGCCCCAGCGCTTAGGCTTCCCCAGCACCGGCAGCAGTACGCGCTTGATGGCCGCCCGCAGATGCTCTTCGGGGCGTTCGCCGATAGCGACGAGGTCGATGTCCTCCGAATAGCGGCTGGGCGGAGCCAGATGCACTTTGTGCAAGACAGTGCCCCCGCGCATGGCAATCTGCTCCTGCAGGAAGGCATCGCAGAACAACGCGACCATGGCGCGAGACAGGAGGAGGTCCTGCTCGACCTGGTGCTGCAGCGACCAGGGCACATTGGCCTGGTGCAGCAGAACGTCTCGTCGGGTCAGGCGGTTCATGGCTGAAGCTCCAGGGAAATATTGGCAAGAACGTTCCAGCGGCTGCTGACAGTCGGCGTACGGTCAGAGGGCACGGCTTGACCAGGCTCCAGTAGGACCAGATTGGTACGCAACTTATCAAGGTGTTGTGCGACGACGTCGGCAAACCGAACGCCGCCGAGCCGCTCCAGGACAAAGCCGAAACGTTGAACGTGAGCAGTCGCAACACCGGCCTTGAGGGCTTCTGCCAGGCGGGTACGGGTGAATGCCTTGAGCAGGGGCGCCAGAGTTTCGGCTGCGCGCTCGATTCCGCCCAAGCGGTTGGCGTAGGCTACGAGATCCAGTGCGGTGGCTTCCGGTGTGCTGATGTTCAACGGGGCCTGCGCTTGTGCAGGAGACTGGACCGGCGTCGAACGGATATCCCCCTTAACGAAGAATTGCAGGCGCAGTCGCCCCACTTCGATGTCGCGGTGCGGCCGGTCGGTGATGACCTGCGTCACCTGAATCGCCTGTGCCGCGGAGCCGTATTCGGCGGCTGCGGACTGGAGCGCAACATAGTATGGGCGATTGAGCCACCTGAAGTAGTCGTCCAGCCACCAGGCGGGCGGAGGCGCCCCGATGGCTCGATGTTCCGGGCTCACGATGAGATAGAAGGGTTGCCGCGGCATGACCCGCCGAACTAGGCCGTCGAGTCGGAGTAGCTGATTGCGAGCGGCAATCGGCGACAACCCGGTTTGCGCAACAAGCTCGTCTTGGGTGAAGGCGACCCGGCCGACAGCGAGCTGGCCTTCGATGAAGCGCCCCACCGCCCCGCGCCGGCGGGCTTCTGGTAATGCACGACTTGTTGAATTTTGCATTTTCACATTGTAGCGTAGCACGCTACGTTATGAAAATTATAAAGGTGCGCTTCATCAAGCGTACCTTATCCCCCTAGTTCGCCCTATTGGGTAGTTCTCGAGGACATCCTCTAGCTAGAAGTGGTGTGCCCGAGCCATCCATAAAAAGGGTTCATCGCGTTTTTCCGGGGAAGGCGGCCTTGATCTTCAGGAAGAAATAGGCTGAGTCGCGGAACCCGTAGGCCATGCGCTTGATGACCTTGATGCGGTTATTGACGCCTTCGAGGACGCTGGTGTTGAGCGGGAAGATGGCTGAGGCGAGAATGCCTCGTAGGTACTTGCGCAGCCGTTTGGCGAAGGCGATGGCCGGCGCGATCCCGCTGTCGATGGCCAAGCGATACCAGTGCTTCCATCTTCGTGCCCCTTCTCGCACGGTCGGGGCGAACCAGACTTCCTTGATGGCCGTCTTGAGAAGATAGACAGTGGCCAGTGGCGCGTTGGCCGCCAGCAACTCGTCAAGCTTGACCGCCTGCTCGTTGCCGAGGTTGTCGCGGTTACGCAGCAACAGCCAGCGAGAGCGCTTGATCACCTGACGCTGTGCCGGCGCGCTGCGCAAGGCGTTGGCCTGATCGACCCGCACCCGATCGACCACTTCCCGACCGAAGCGCGCGACGACGTGAAACAGGTCATAGACTACTTCTGCGTTCGGACAATGGGCTCGCACCTCCAGATCGAAGGCGGTGTTCATGTCCATCGCGACGGCTTCGATGTGTTGGCAGCCTTCTTCGCCGAGCAGTTCGAAGAATGGTCGGATCGCCTCGCGACTGTTGCCTTCTCCGACCCACAGCACCCGCATGCGTTCAGCATCCATGATCACCGTCGCGTAGCGGTGTCCCTTGTGCAGGGCGAACTCATCCATCACCAGCCGACGCACCCCCTGGGCCTCGAAATCGCCGTACCGGGCCTGCAGGCGTCGCTGGTCGATGCGCTTGATGGTGTGCCAGTGCAAACCGGTCAGTTCGGCAACATGGGCAATCGGCAGCATCTGTACGAGCGCCTGGACCCAGGCTCGCAGTCGGTGCGTGATGCGCTCGCCCGCATCGAGCCAGCTCAGCCGCTCGGCCGCACGCGCGCCGCACTGATAGCAGTCGAGCCGCCGGATCGGCACGTCCAGCCAGACCCGTCGGTCAAACCAGTCTCGGTCGCGCACCCGGCGCCGCCGTCGCTCATGAATCAGGACGCACTCACTGGCGCAACGCCCGCATCGGGGACGGTAAGAGGGGACTTCAGAAAGGGACAGAAGCAGCGAACCGTCGGTTCGCTCCTGGGATGAATCGACGACATGGCCTTCCCAGAAGACCAGGCCCAACATAGCATCTCGCATGACGGGGAAGAGGAAGGGGATCGGTTTGTTTGGCGACTGCCAATCTACCAACCTCCGACCCGTCAACCTCTACTTTCCCCAGATCGCGCGAAGAACCATAAAAAGCGGACGAGTCACGTGTGGCTCGTCCGCTTCAAAATACCCCGCGTCTAGCAACACGTTAAGTTACCGGCTAGTGTTCAGGGCGGCGAAGGGCTTGAATTTAGTTGTGCGATTTCACGGACTGTGGCAGTCTTTAACCGCTGCGGGTGTTACATGCGGGTGTTACAATTCTCAAGTCTGAATAAATATTCGCTGATTATTCAGATACTTGCGAGTTGGATTTGAGCTTCCCGCTCTCTCCGCCAGAATGCCTTATAAGGCCCTGATCAATCAGGGCTTTTTTATTTTGTTGCTCTGCGTTCGACAAACCGGACTACACTGCGCGCGTTCGAGTGCGGTTCATACGTTCGGGCTGCCGCCTGTGCGATCTCGCGCCGCTGGCGGTCTCCCTTAAAGACCTGCCACCTTGCGCAACATTTCACAGCGCCCAACTTTGTAGGAAGCGTGGGGATCACTTTAGGTGCCAAAGCACCGCGAAAATGAGGCCTAAACTCCAGAATCCGAGGATTCTTGCCGTCGATGCCTCCTTCTGAATCACCGCTAGGCGCCCTTCAAGTAGTCCTATGCTCTCCCGGATCACCGACTTCGCCTCATAGTCCGCATTGACGATGAAAGTCATCAGCCCGCCCGCGATCATCCCCGATGATGACGGTGCCCTTGGGGTCGTGTTGCCCCATGCCTTGCAGGCACCGCGAACAACCCTTCGGGAGGTGTTGGCGTGGCGGGCAACGTGCATGGTGATAACCAGTTCGACGTGATCGTGGTGGGCTCCGGGGCCGGAGCGCTGGCTTCTGCGGTGGTGGCCGCGGACAACGGCCTTTCGGTGCTGGTTGTGGAGAAAAGCGACAAGTTCGGTGGGACCTCGTCGATTTCCGGCGGCGGGATCTGGATCCCGAACAACCATCACTTCGCGGCCAAGGGCGGCAACGATAGCTACGACAAGGCGCTAGAGTACCTGAACGCGGCGACCGGTGGCGTGGTGCAGGAGTCGCGGCTGCGGGCCTACCTCGATAACGCGCCGAAGATGATCAAGCACCTGGAAGACAGGAGCCGGGTGCGTTACGCGGTGGCCGAGAAATATCCGGATTACTACCAGCACCTGCCGGGCTCGCTGCCGGGCGGGCGGACGCTGGACCCCGAGCTTTTCGATACCAGCGTGCTGGGGGACGAGCTGCCCAACCTGCGCCAGGGGGCACCGTCCAACCTGTTGATGGGGCGCATCGCGTGGACGGCGCGGCAGGCGCACAAGGCGATGGCGCGCGAGTTCGGCTGGCGGCTGATGGTGCTCGGCCTGATGCTGCGCTTCAAACTGGACCTGGCGTGGCGGCGCAAGTCGAAGTTCGACCGGCGCGCGGCTTTGGGCACGGCGCTGATCGCGTCGCTGCGGCGCTCGCTGCAGGACCGCCAGGTGCCGCTGTGGCTGAAGACCGAATTCCGTGATTTGATCATTGAAGGCGGCCGGGTGTGCGGGGCGCGCGTGGTGCGCGAGGGGCGCGAGGTGGAAGTGCGCGCGCGGCGCGGCGTGGTCTTCGCGTCGGGCGGCTTCGAGCAGAACCAGGCCCTGCGCGAACGCTATCTGCCGCAGCCGACGCAGGCCGCGTGGAGCGCGACGCCGCCGGGCAACAACATGGGGGCGGCGCTGGAGGCGGGCATCGCGGCCGGTGCGGCTACGGCCTTGCTGGACAAGGTCTGGTGGGCGCCGACGATCCGGGTGCCGAAGGAGGAGAAGCCGCGCGGCGTGTTTGCCGAGCGCGCCTTCCCCGGAGCCGTTGTCGTGAACGGGCAGGGGAAGCGCTTCGTCAATGAAGCGGCGCCTTACCTGGAGTTCGTCGATGGGATGTACCGGGACCAGCAGAAGAGCGGCGCCAGGTCGATCCCCGCGTGGGTGATCTTCGACGCGAGCTTCCGCTTCAACTACGCGATGGGGCCGCTGATGCCCGCGCAGATCATGCCCGACAGCCGCCTGAAGAAGGAGTGGCTGGGCACGGTGTATTGGAAGGCGCCGACGCTCGCCGAACTGGCCGCGCAGATCGGCGTCGATGCGCAGGGGCTCGAGGAAACCGCGCACAAGATGAACGAGTACGCACGCACCGGCCTGGACGCGGACTTCGCGCGCGGCGGCAACGTGTTCGACCGCTACTACGGCGACAGCAACGTGAAGCCCAACCCCTGCCTCGCACCGATCCGGAAGGGGCCGTTCTACGCGATGCGCCTCGACGCGGGCGACATCGGGACCAAGGGCGGCCTGCTGACGAACGAGCACGCGCAGGTCGTGCGCGAGGACGGCACGCCGATTCCCGGGTTGTACGCGATCGGCAACTGCTCGGCGGCGGTGATGGGCACGGGCTACCCCGGCGCGGGCGCAACGATCGGGCCGGCGATGACCTTCGGCTACATCGCGGCGAATCACTTGGCGACGGCAGCGTGAGGGGCACGACGATGAGCGAGTTGGTGGCGGACACCATTCCCGCGCTGCTGCTGCACGCGGCCGAGGCGTATGCGGGGCGTGTGGCGATCGAGGACGGGGCGGTGCGCATCGACTACCGCGACCTGCCCGCGCGGGCGCTGGAAGTGGCGCGCGCATTGATGGCGGCCGGGATCGCGCACGGCGACCGCGTCGCGATCTGGGCGCCGAACTGTCACGAGTGGGTGCTGGCCGCGCTGGGCGTGCATTGCGCGGGCGCGGTGATGGTGCCGATCAACACGCGCATGAAGGGCGCCGAGGCGACCGATGTCATCGGGCGCAGCGGCGCGCGCGTGCTGTTCGTGGTCGGGGAATTCCTCGGCGCGGACTATCCAGCGATGCTGGCGCCGCTGCGGCCGGATACCCTGGAACGCGTCGTCGTGCTCGGCGGTGACGCGGCGCGCGGCATTCGCGATGGCGAGTGCGCGTGGGCGGCGTTCCTCGCCGGCGCGGCCGGGGTGAGCGAGGCCGATGCGCGCGCGCGGGCGCGGGCGGTGCGCCCGGAGGATCTGTCGGACCTGATGTTCACGTCCGGCACCACGGGCAAGCCCAAGGGCGTGATGAGCACGCACGGCGCCTGCGTGCGTGCCTTCAGCGAATACGTCCGCGTCATCGGCCTCGTCGCGGGCGACCGCTACCTGATCGTGAATCCCTTCTTCCACGCCTTCGGTTACAAGGCCGGCTGGCTGACCTGCCTGATCGGCGGGGCGACCATCCTGCCGCATCCGGTGTTCGACGCCGAAGCGGTGTT
The DNA here is from genome assembly GCF_003628555.1 of Azoarcus sp. DN11. Taxonomy (NCBI): domain Bacteria; kingdom Pseudomonadati; phylum Pseudomonadota; class Betaproteobacteria; order Rhodocyclales; family Zoogloeaceae; genus Azoarcus; species Azoarcus sp. DN11. The sequence continues at coordinate 2,048,282 of NZ_CP021731.1, forward strand.
CCGCCGCATCGAGGCCGACCGCATCACCGTGTTGCCCGGGCCGCCGACGCTGTACCTGTCGATGCTCGCCCATCCGCGCCTGGCCGAGACCGACCTCGGGAGCCTGCGCATCGCCGTCACCGGCGCGGCGACGATTCCGCCGGTGCTGATCGAGCGCATGCGCCGCGAACTCGGGTTCTCGGTGGTCACGACGGCCTACGGCCTTACCGAATGCGGCGGCCTGGCGACGATCTGCGACCCGACCGACGACGCCGAGACGGTGGCCGGCACGAGCGGGCGCGCGATTTCCGGCACCGAAGTGCGCATCGTCGATGGCGACAACCGCCCCCTGCCGGCGGGCGAGGCGGGCGAGATCTGCCTGCGCGGCTTCCACGTCATGAAAGGCTACTTCGGCGACGCCAAGGCCACTGCCGAGACCATCGACGCCGAGGGCTGGCTGCACACCGGCGACGTCGGCACGCTGGATGCGCGCGGCTATCTGCGCATCACCGACCGCCTCAAGGACATGTTCATCGTCGGCGGCTTCAACTGCTATCCGGCGGAGATCGAGGCGGCGCTGACCGAGCATCCGGCGATCGCGCAGGTCGCGGTGATCGGCGTGCCCGACGAGCGCATGGGCGAGGTGGGCTGCGCCTGCGTGGTGCTGCGCCCGGGCCGGCAACTCGACGAACCGGGCCTCATCGCGTGGTCGCGCGAGCGCATGGCGAACTACAAGGTGCCGCGTTTCGTGCGCTTCCTGCCCGCGCTGCCGGTCAATGCGTCGAACAAGGTGATGAAGAACGAGCTGCGGGCGCTGGTTGGCGCGATGTAGGGTGGGGCGGGGTACGTCACGCTGGGTATAGATGCCTGCCCCGGCTCTCCACGCGGGAGTTGAGGCAGGCCTTCCCTGTTGGGTTCAGCGGCCTTCGAAACGCGGCGGCCGCTTTTCGATGAAGGCCTGCATGCCTTCCTTCTGGTCATGCGACGCGAAAAGCAGCGCGTTGGCCTTGCGTTCGAGCGCGAGGGCCGTGTCGAGCGGGGCGTCGACGCCGGCGAGGATCACTTCCTTGATCTGCTCGGCGGCGAGCGGCGGCATCGCGGCGATGTCGCGGGCGAGTTCGAGCGCGGTGTCGAGCACGCGCTCGTCGGCGACGAGGTCGCTGACGAGGCCCGCGACCCAGGCGTCGTGTGCACTGATCGGTTGGCCGGTGAGGGCCATGCGCATGGCCTTGACCTTGCCGACCGCGCGCACCAGCCGTTGCGTGCCGCCGATGCCGGGCATGATGCCGATGCGGATCTCGGGCTGGCAGAAGCGCGCGCCTTCGCCGGCGACGATGATGTCGGCAAGCATCGCCAGCTCGCAGCCCCCGCCGTAGGCGTAGCCGCAGACCGCAGCGATGACCGGTTTGGGGCAGTGCCGGATCGGTGCCCACAGGCGTTCGGTGTGGCGCCGGTAGATGTCGATAGGGCCGACGCCCGCCATGCTGGTGATGTCGCCGCCGGCTGCGAAGACCTTGTCGCCACCGGTCAGCACGATGCAGCGCACGTCGGCGTCGTCGGCGAGTTCGCTGAAGCGTTGCGCGAGCAGGGCCTGCAATTCGAGGCTCAGCGCATTCGCGGCCTGGGGGCGGTTCAGGCGCAGCACGGCGATGCCGGCTTCAGGCCGTTCCAGCAGGACGGGCAGGGAGCGTTGGTCGGACATGGGTTCCTCTTCAAACGGACAACGCCGTTCGCCCTGAGCCTGTCGAAGGGCGGGTTCCCGCCAAGGCTTCGACGGGCCTGCCCCGAGCTCGGCGAAGGGCTCGGCCCGGACGATATTTCCAGGTGCAGCCGATTATTCGGCCCGCCCCTTCCTGCCTCATCGTCCGTTCAGACGACGTAGGGCTTGTCGCCGCTTGCTTAAATTGCGACCAGGGCAGCATTCAGGAGATCGCAGTGGCAATCGGCGCAGGGCTCGATTTCGAGGGCAAGGTGGTCTTGGTGACGGGCGGGGCGAAGGGCGTCGGGCTGGGCATCACGCGCAGCTTCCTCGCGGCAGGGGCGCGCGTGGTCGTATGCGGACGCAACGCGCCCGAGACCCTGCCCGAGACCGGAATGGCGCGGGCGGAGTTCATTGCCGCCGACGTGCGCGACCACGAGTCGCTGCAGGCCTTGTTCGCGGCGATCCGCGAGCGCCACGGCCGGCTCGACGTGCTGGTGAACAACGCCGGCGGGGCGCCTTTCGCGCTCGCCGACAAGGCGTCGCCGCGCTTTCATGAAGGGATCATCCGCCTGAACCTGATCGCCCCGCTCAACGTCGCGCAGTTGGCGAACGCGATGATGCAGGAGCAGGAAGGCGGCGGCGTGATCGTGTTTATCGGCAGCATCAGCGCGCTGCGCGCCTCGCCCGGTACGGCCGCCTACGGCGCCGCGAAGGCGGCGGTGCTGTCGCTCGCGCAGTCGCTGGCGGTGGAGTGGGCGCCCAAGGTGCGCGTCGTCGCGGTCAGCCCTGGCCTGGTGCAGACCGAGCAGTCGCACCTGCACTACGGCGACGACGCCGGCATCGCGGCGGTTGGCGCGACGATCCCCGCGGGACGCCTCGCCACGCCCGAGGACATCGGCAACGCCTGCGTGTTCATCGCTTCGCCGCTGGCGAGCTATGCCGGCGGCTGCAATCTTCTGCTCAACGGTGGCGGCGAACGGCCGGCCTTCCTGGCCGCCGGCGCGGCGCACCAATGAGCCCATGCGAACAACCCAAACGATGCTGGAGACGAAATTGGCCGTACAGGACTGGATGAGCGAAGTGCGGGCGATGGTGGGGCGCGAATACGGTCGCGTCTACGCCTGGGACGAAGTCAATGCGCCGATGATCCGCCAGTGGTGCGAGATCATGGGCGTCGAGAACCCGTTGTACACCGACGCCGCCTACGCCGCGACCACGGAGTACGGCACGATCGTCGCCCCGCCGGCGATGCTGCAGGCGTGGTGCCTGGAAGGGCTGCACGCGAACAATTACCCGCCCGGCTCGACGACGGAGAATCCGTACGAGGTGCTGCGCCTGTTGGAGGGGCAGGGCTATCAGTCGGTCGTTGCGGTGAATTCGGACCTCACGTTCGAGCGGTATGTGAAGGTCGGCGAGCGGCTGTACTACACGACACGGCTGGATGCGGTGGGCGAACAGAAGACCACTGCCCTCGGTACGGGCTACTTCGTCACGCTGATCATGAGCTTCTTCAGCGAGAAGCCCGCCGGGGACGAGAAGGTGGGCGCGCTGCTGTTCCGCATCTTCAAGTTCCGCCCCGCGAATGCGCAGCCCGCGGCCGACGCGCCCACGAGCGACGGTGCGCCGGCCGTGCCGAAGATCAAGCGTCCGAAACCCGGCATGAGCGACGACACGCGCTTCTTCTGGGAGGGGGCTGCCGCCGGCAAGCTGCTGATCCAGCGTTGCAAGTGCTGCGGCACGCTGCGCCATCTGCCGGGGCCGGTGTGCACGAAGTGCCACTCCTTCGAGTGGGACACCGTGGAGTCGGCCGGCAAGGGCAGCCTCTACTCCTTCGTCGTGATGCATTACCCGGAGGTGCCGCCCTTCGATTACCCGAATCCGGTCGGCCTGATCGAGCTCGACGAAGGCGTGCGCCTGATCGCCGGGCTCGTCGGGGTGAAGCGCAACGAGATCAGCATCGGGCAGCGCGTGCAGGTGGAGTTCCAGTCCTTCGACGACGGGGAGCTGACGCTGCCGCTGTTCCGCCCGGTGGCGCCGTAAGGGAGGGATCATGGACTTCGAACTGAGCGAGGACCAGCGCGCCATTGCCGAGATGGCCGGCAGCTTGTTCTCCGATCATTGCACCGACGAGCGTCTGCGCGCCTTCGACACTGCCGGCAAGCCCTTCATGGAGGACTTGTGGGGCAAGTGCGTCGAGACTGGCCTGCACGCGCTGGCGCTGCCCGAAGAGGCCGGCGGCAGCAGCCTCGGGATGACCGAACTGATGCTGGTGCTGGAGGCGCAGGGGCGCGCGCTGGGGCAGGTGCCGCTGTGGCGACACCAACTTGCCGCGGCGGCGCTGGCGCGGTTCGGCGGCGAGGCGTGCGCGGAGGTCGTCGCTGCGGTGGCAGAAAGCCGCATGCTGCTCATGCTGGCGCTGGACGATCCGCAGCGGGGCGGGGCCCTCACCGCACGCTCGGCCGACGGCGGCTGGCGCCTCGACGGCCGCGCCGACGCCGTGCCGCTCGGGGCCGACTGCTGCCGCGGCCTGATCGTGGCGCACTTCCCGGACGGCCCGCGCCTCGTGCTGGTGGACCTGCGCGCCGCCGGCATCACGAAGACGGCCGGCGTCTTCACGCACGGCGAGGCGGTCGCCGACCTGCGCTTCGACGGCGTCGCGATTGGCGCGAGTGCGGTCCTGCCGGAAGCCGCGCTGGAATGGCTGGAACTGCGCGCGATCGCGGCGCTGGCCGCGCTGCAGCTGGGCGTGAGCAGCGAGCAGATCCGCCGCACCGTGGCCTACGTGAGCGAGCGCCAGCAGTTCGAGCGCGCGATCGCGACCTTCCAGGCCGTGCAGATGAGCATGGCCGACGCGCACATCGCGGTCGAGGCGCTGCGCTCGGCGCTGCGGCAGCTCTGCTATCGCCTCGACGCCGGCCTGCCGGCCCGGCCCGAGGCGCTGGCGACGAAATACCTCGCCTGCGAAGCCGGCCACATCGTCGGCCACAAGGCGCAGCACGTGCATGGCGGCATCGGCGTCGATCTGACCTACCCGATCCACCGCTACCTCTACTGGAGCCGTGCGCTGGGCATCACGCTCGGCGGCGCGGCCGCGAACCTCGCGCGCCTCGGAGACTGGCTCGCAACCAACGACACGCTGGGATGGAAATATGACCTCGAAGAACACCAGACGCTTTGACGAAGTGCGCGCCGGCGAGGCCCTGCCGGAACTGGCGATCCCGATCACGGTGCCGCTGATCGCGGGCGGTGCGATCGCGACGCGCGACTACTTCCCCGGCCACCACGACGCGGAAGCCGCGCGCAAGCTCGGTTCGCCGCACATCTTCATGAACATCCTGACCACCAGCGGCCTGGTGCAGCGCTACGTCGAGGAATGGGCCGGCCCCGGCGCGCGCTTCGGGGCGCTGAAGATCAAGCTCGGCGCGCCGAACTACCCGGGCGACACGATGACCTTCACCGGCGAGGTGAGCGGCTGCGACGCCTCGAAACGCAGCGTGGAAGTGACGCTGAAGGGCAAGAACTCGATGGGGAACCACGTGACCGGCACGGTCGCGGTGGTGCTGCCCTGAACCGCGGAGCACGGCACACATGACGAACCTGTCTCTTTCCGGACGCGCCGCCATCGTCGGCCTGGGCGCAACCGAATTCTCGAAGAACTCCGGGCGCACCGAACTGCGGCTGGCGATGGAAGCAACCCTCTCCGCGCTGAAGGACGCCGGCATCGACCCGTCCGAGGTCGAGGGCTTCAGCAGCTACACGATGGACAAGGTGCCCGAGTACGAGATCGCGCGCCTGTTGGGCTGCAAGAACGTCAAGTTCTTCTCGCAGATTCCGCACGGCGGCGGTGCGGCCTGCGCGCCGGTGATGCACGCGGCGATGGCGGTCGCGACCGGCGTTGCGAAGGTCGTCGTCGTGTATCGCGCGATGAACGAGCGCTCGTGGTATCGCTTCGGCACCGGTAGTTACGGCTTCGGCTCGACGCCGATCTTCGAGAACGTCAATTACGGCTGGTACATGCCGTATGGCTTCCACACGCCGGCGGCGTGGGTGGCGATGTTCGCGCAGCGCTACATGCACATCTACGGCGCAACCTCCGAGGACTTCGGCCGCGTCGCCGTCGCGGTGCGCGACTTCGCCGCAACGAACCCCGCGGCCTTCTTCCACGGCAAGCCGATCACGCTGGAAGACCATCAGGCCTCGCGCTGGATCGCCGAGCCGCTGCATCTGCTCGACTGCTGCCAGGAATCCGACGGCGCGGTGGCGATGGTCATCACCTCGGCCGAGCGCGCACGCGACCTGCGGCAGAAGCCGGTGATCGTCAAGGCCGGTGCACAGGGCATCACCGACGGGCAGCAGAGCATGACCTCGTTCTACCGCGACGACATCACCGGCCTGCCGGAGATGGGCGTGGTCGCGAAGGAGCTGTACGGGCAATCGGGCCTCGGCCCCGATGCGATCCAGACCGCCGTGATCTACGACCACTTCACGCCCTTCGTGCTGCCGCAGCTCGAGGAATTCGGCTTCGCCAAGCGCGGCGAGGCCAAGGACTTCATCCGCGCCGGCCACCACGCGCGCGGCGGCAAGCTGCCGATCAACACGCACGGCGGCCAGCTCGGCGAGGCCTACATCCACGGCATGAACGGCGTCGCGGAGGCGGTGCGCCAGGTGCGCGGCACGGCGGCGAACCAGGTCGCCGGGGTCGAGAACGTGCTCGTCACCGCCGGCACCGGCGTGCCGACGAGCGGCCTGATCCTCGGCACTGCCTGAGCTGACGACGGAGACCATCATGTTCGTCGACCTGACGCCCGAACAGCACGCGCTGCGCCGCAAGGTGCGCGACTACTTCCAGGACCTGATGACGCCCGAGCTGCGCGCACGCCTGCGCGGCAAGGAAGGCGGCGAGGAGTACCGCAACATCATCCGCAAGATGGGCCGCGATGGTTGGCTCGCGGTCGGCTGGCCGAAGGAGCATGGCGGCCAGGGCTACGCGGCGACCGAGCAGCTGATCTTCTTCGAGGAGGCCAACATCGCCGGCGCACCGCTGCCTTTCGTGACGATCAGCACCGTCGGCCCCGCGCTGATGGCGCACGGCAGCGCCGCGCAGAAGGCGAAGTTCCTGCCGGGCATCGCGGCGGGCGAAATCCTGTTCGCGATCGGCTATTCCGAGCCCGGCGCGGGCAGCGATCTGGCCGCGCTGAAGACCACCGCGCGCCCCGAAGGCGACCACTTCGTCGTCAATGGCAACAAGCTGTGGACCTCGGGTGCGGAAGCGGCGGACTTCATCTGGCTCGCCGCGCGCACCGATCCCGAGCGCCCGCGCCACAAGGGCGTGTCGATCCTGATCCTGGACACGCAACTGCCGGGTTTCTCGCACACGGTGATCCCGACCTGCAGCAACCCGACGGCGGCGACCTATTACGACAACGTGCAGGTGCCCGCCGACATGCTGGTGGGCGAACTGCACGGCGGCTGGAAGCTGATCACCGCGCAGCTCAACCACGAGCGCCTGGGCCTCGGTTCGTGGTCGGACAAGGTCGCGGGCCTTTTCCGCCGCGTCTACCTGTGGGCGAAGAGCGCGGACGAGCAGGGGCGCCGCGCGACGGACCTGCCCTGGGTGCGCTCGCTGCTGGCGGAGTGCTATGCGCGGCTGGAGGCGATGCGCCTGATCAACTTCCGCATCGCGGCTGACCTCGAGCACGACCGCATGGATGTCGCCCTCGCATCGACGACCAAGGTCTATGGCTCCGAATCGGCGATCGAGATCCTGCGCAAGCTGTGCGAGATCGTCGGCGCGAGCGGTCTGGTGCGTGCGGGCTCGGCCGCCGCGGCGCTGCTCGGCGAACTCGAGTACGAAGTGCGGGCGTCGGTTACATTGACCTTCGGCGGCGGCACCAACGAGATCCAGCGCGAACTGATCGCCCAGTTCGGCCTGGGCATGCCGCGTTCGCGCTGACCGGGGACAACAGGAAGGATCATGAGCACGATCGAAGATTTCCGTTGCGAGACCCGCGCCTGGCTGGAGGCCAACTGCCCGCCGTCGATGCGCACGCCGATGCCCGACGGCGAGGTGGTGTGGGGCGGCAGGACGGTCGAATTCAGGACCGAGGACCAGCGCCTGTGGTTCGAGCGCATGCGCGACAAGGGCTGGTTCTGCCCCGACTGGCCGGCCGAGTACGGTGGGGGGGGGGCTGAGCCCGGAGCAGAACGCGGTGCTCGAATCCGAGATGCGGCGCCTGCATTGCCGTCCGCCGCAGATCAACCTCGGCATCTGGATGCTGGGCCCTGTGGTGCTCGAGTTCGGCAGCGAGGAGCAGAAGCGCGAGCTGATCACGCCAATGGCGCGTGGCGAGATCCGCTGGTGCCAGGGTTTCTCCGAGCCCAACGCCGGCTCCGACCTGGCCGGCCTGAAGACTTCGGCGCTCGACGCGGGCGACCACTTCCTCGTCAACGGCACCAAGATCTGGACCTCCTACGGCGACAAGTCGGACTGGATGTACCTGCTGGTGCGCACGGATCCGAACGTGCCCAAGCAACAGGGTATCAGCCTGCTGGTGGTGGACATGAAATCGCCCGGCATCGAGGCGCGGCCGATCGATCTGATCAGCGGCAAGTCGTCCTTCTGCCAGGTCTTCTTCGACAACGTGAAGGTGCCCAAACGCCAGCTCGTCGGCCCGCTCAACGGCGGCTGGACGCTCGCGAAGGCGCTGCTGCAGCACGAGCGCCGCGCGATGTCGAAGTTCGGCGAATCCAGCTTGCCGAACCACGTCGACCTGCTGTCGGTGGCCGCGCGCTACCTGCCGCCCGCCGATGCCGCATCGACCGCCGACATTGCGTTGCGCGCCCGCGCGCTGGCGATGGCGATGGACGAGCACGCGTACACGCTCACCACCCAGCGCATGGGCGAGGAGATGCGCGCGCGCCAGGACGTGTCGGGCCTGATGGCGATCATGAAGCTCGTCCACTCCGAGCAGGAGAAGGACAAGCTCGAAGTGCTGCTCGACGTGATGGGCCACCGCGCGCTGGGCTGGGAGGACGAGGCCTTCGATGAAAGCGAACTCGCGCTCACCCGTGCGTGGCTCGGCAGCTTCGCGCAGACCATCGCCGGCGGCTCGTCCGAGGTGCAACTGAACGTGATCGCCAAGCGGGTGCTGGGTCTGCCCGAAGGCAAACAGGGCAAGTGAGGAGTCGTCTGCGATGAGTCTGGTGTATTCCGAAGAGCAGCGCCTGCTGGCCGATACCGCCGCCGAGTTCCTGCAGGCCCGCAGCCCGGTCGCTGCCCAGCGGCGGCTGCGCGATGAAGGGGCCGCCGCAGGCTTCGACGACGCGCTGTGGAAAGAGATGATCGGGATGGGGTGGAGCGCGATTCCCTTCCCCGAGGACCTGGGCGGGCTCGCCTTCGGCTGCATGGGGCTGGGCGCCGTGTTCGAGTCGATCGGCCGCAATCTCTCGGCCTCGCCCCTGCTGTCGAGCATCGTGCTCGGCGGCACGCTGATCGAGCGGGCGGGTTCAGAGGCCCAACAGGCCGAATGGATGCCCTTGCTGATCGCGGGTGACAAGCGCATCGCGCTCGCGCTCGACGAGCACCCGCGTCATGATCCGGCCGCCACCGCGCTGCGCGCGGAGCGCCGCGACGACGGCTATGTGCTGCAGGGCGAGAAGGTGTTCGTGGCCGACGGGCAGGGGGCGGACGCCTTCGTCGTCGTCGCGCGCACCGGCGGTGCGCCGGGCGGGCGCGAGGGGCTCAGCCTCTTCGTCGTGCCGGCGGACGCATCCGGCCTGATCGTGTCGGCGATGGGAATGATCGATTCGCGCAACCACGCGCGTCTGCGCCTGAATGACGTGCCCGTCGACGCGGGCGCCTTGCTGGGGGCGGAAGGGCAGGCGTGGGCCGCGCTGGAAGCGGCGCTCGACCGCGGCCGCGTGTGCCTCGCCGCGGAGCTCCTGGGGATGACCCAAAGCCTCTTCGACACCACCGTCGAGTATCTCAAGACGCGCGTGCAGTTCGACGTGCCGATCGGCTCCTTCCAGGCCCTGCAACATCGCGCGGCCTGGTGTTACGCCCATCTCCACCTCGCGCGCAGTGCCGTGTTGGCGGGGCTTGCCGCGATGGACGACCCGACGCTCGACGCCGCCGGTCGCGCCCGCCTCGCGAGCCTAGCGAAGTGGAAGGCCGGCGATGTCGCGCACCGCATCAGCCGCGAGGCGGTGCAGATGCACGGCGGCATGGGCGTCACCGACGAACTCGACGTGGGCCTCTTCCTCAAGCGCATCCGCGTCGCGCAGGCCCTGCTGGGCGATGACGATTTCCACGTGCAGCGTTACGGCGACGCGACGCCGACGGAGGCACGAAGCGATGAATAAACCCGGAACCGGGCTGTTGGACGGCAAGGTGGCGGTCATCACCGGCGCCGGCCAGGGCATCGGCCGTGGCGTCGCACTCCGTCTGGCGGCGGAGGGCGCCCAGGTCGTGGTTTCCGACATCAATGCGGATGCCGCAGCCGAAACCGTGTCGCTGATCCGGTCTCAAGGCGGCGACGCCGTCGCGATCGGATGCGACATCGCCGACAGTGCGAGCCTCGAAGCGCTGGTGGACACGGTCGCCGGCCGCTTCGGGACTCTCGACATCCTCGTCAACAACGCTTACCTCGGCAATCGTCCGGGCCCGCTCGAAGCCAAGCCGGCGGCCGATTTTGCGCGGGCGCTGCAGGGCAGTCTTTACGCCCCGCTGGTCGCGATGCAGTGCGCCTTCCCGCACATGAAGGCCCGGCGGTACGGGCGCATCATCAACATGTGCTCGCTCAACGGCGTCAATGCCCACCCCTACACCGCCGACTACAACGTGAGCAAGGAGGCGCTGCGATGCCTGACCCGCAGTGCCGCGCGCGAGTGGGCCGCGCACGGCATCACGGTCAATGCGATCTGCCCTGCCGCCCGCACGCCGGCCTACGAACGCTTTGCCGCCGCGTCACCGGAAAACGCCCTGCTGCTGTTGAAACAGAACCCGACCGGGCGCATGGGCGAAGCCGAGCAGGACATCGGCAGTGTCGTCGCGTTCCTCTCCAGCGACGGGGCGGGCTACATGACCGGCAACACGCTGTTTGTCGACGGCGGCTCCCACATCAACGGGGTTTCCTGGCTGCCGTCGGTGGCCTGACCGAAGCCATCTGCTGCTAACTCGGTGTCAGCCGACCCCCGCGGCTCCTACCGAACCCGCAGGGCGGGGCGAAAAGCGTCTATCGCGGATGCGCTATTCTGCGGTTGATCAGGAACGGCTACTCCGCTTTGTAGAACCCGCTCTCCCTTAGCCGCCCCTCAAGGGTTGCCAAACAGTCAGCCTCGCTTTCGCCGAACCGAACAGCGCAGTATCGTTGAAGCGCCAGGCGCTTCACGTCGGGCATGTCTGTGTCGTGGTGCATCACTCGAAATGGCTCAACAGGGAGCGAGAAAACCAAAGCCAAGGCCGGCTGTCTCTTGATGAACGGCACAGGCACAGTAGTAAGCTCATGGCCCGACAGTACAGGCTCCATGTCGATCCCGACGAACAGTGTGAAAACCAGCAGGAGGCCGGCGCCAATCGCCAGTTTCGGCTTATTTCGGAACATCAAGGCGATACCGATCGCGTAAGTCGCGGGCGATTTTCAAACCGTGCGCTCCTGGACAGGCCCGCCCTTGATCGTTCGCCGAAGCAAACTCGCGATGGCCGCCAAGCATCGCAATTTTGAAGTATTCAACGAGCGTCTTCACCAGGACATCGACGGCATTAAGTTGTGGCGTTGTCGGTGTGTCCCAACTCGTTGAAACAGCATCCTTGGCTTGGCCAAGTATTTCGGCGACCCCAGCCTTTGCACCCCGCTTGAAGCTGTCACTCAATGAGGGGCCATGCGCGACCGCTTCACCAGGTAGGGAAAAATCTGATAAAAATACGATGCCGATTTTCCCAGTATTGGCCGCTTTCAAATGCGCACCCTTTTCCCGTATATCCAGTGCCTCGTAAATCGTGCCCTTGCAATCTATCGCGTAGTGGTAGCTGATGTGTCCGAAGCTCGCAATGTCCGTATCTTCCGCCTTGCGGATCAACTCGGCACCATCGGCCGAACACGAATAGCTGTTTCCGGCGTGGTGAATCACGATAGCGCTGTAGTCCCAATCCGGACCATCGGAGCGTGCGGATGGCTTGGCCTTCCACTCGGAGCGGGTCATCAACGGAATGCCGGCCTTGCGGATCGCGACAATGATCGCTTGGCGCGTCGCTGCCTTGTGGTCGACCTTGACCGTGACAGTTTTGACCGCTTCGGCACGTTTTGCTTCGATAGTGGCCCAGGTATCAAAGGAGCCTGTTTTCAGATCGTCGGTGCGGACATCACTCATGCCAAATCCCCACGCTGGATGGTGTTACCGCTCGGCGAGCGGAAATAAAAGTGCACCGATACATCCTCTGGCTGATCGGAATCGATGATTTCGGTAAGGCCGTTGCCATCGGTCACGCCCTCGGTCCGCGTGCCATCCTGGCGGGTCACGACATACGGGCTATGCTGCGCCGGTTGTCCGGTTTCGGCATCGAGCGCCTGAAATCGGATTTCGTGACGAAGCGTATCGTCTTTAAGCTGATCGCGGGCCGCTGCCGGCTGCGCGAACGAATTGCCGGAAGACGAGTAGCCGACGGCGCTGTCGTTGTCGACATAGGTCAGTATCTGGCTGGAAATCAGCGTCGCTCCGCAGGCCGTTTTGTCGCCATGTCGAGCCACCGGCTGACCATCGATGATCGCCGTCAAATCCCCTGTCACGATGGTAGTCACGGAACCGAGCCCTTTCTGGGGACACGTTACCTTGTCGCCGATTCGGGCAATCGCTTTCCCGCCGACATCGGTGAATGGGGAACCGGTGATTACCACACCGCCATGCGATGTTCGATCACCCACAACAATTACCGGTCTTGACATAGGGTTACTCGGAAACCCAAAGGGCATATTTTACACCGGCGTTGCCCACCTTGGGTGGTCGCCCTTCCGGACCAGCAGGGCGGGCCGAAAACGGTCTATCGAGGATGCTTCGTAAGTGGAAAGAAGTCGCGAATATCCGCAAACCGACAATAAGTACCCAGAATGGGTTTGGAGCGTGCGGTATTGTCTTGGGGGTATCCCATTCAGATCAAGCGCGACTCTTTAAGTGCTTCGCGAAGTCCACGGTCTCCCGCGCGACGCGGACGCGATCCTGCGGTGTCCGCATCAGCGTGTCAGTGACATGCACGGGCAGCGCGATGCGCTCTTGCAAATGCGCGTCGCGGACGTCGAGGACGAAGCCGTCGAGCAAGTCGCCGTAATAGTGCACGATCTGCTCGGCGCCCACCGGCACACCGAGTTCGGCCATGATCTTCGCCGTCGGCCCTTTGACTGCCGTGCCGCCCACCAGCGGCGAGACGGCGACGATGGGCACGCCGGCCGCACGCAGCGCGTCGCGCAGGCCCGGCACGGCGAGGATGGGGGCGATGCTCAGGTACGGGTTGGACGGGCAGATCACGATCGCGTCGAGTGCGTCGTCGGCCAGCGCGGCCAGGACGGCGGGGGCCGGGCGCACGTCATCCCCTTGGGCGAACTCGATCGAGCGGGTCACCGGCCGGCACTGGTGGCGGACGAAATAGTCCTGGAAGTCGAACACGCCCTCGTCGCTGTGGACGCGCGTGCGCAGCGGCTGGTCGGACATCGGCACGATGTCGGCCCGGATGCCGAGGCGGCGCGCAAAGTCGGCCGTGATCGCGGACAACGACTCGCCGGCCGCGAGCCGGCGTGTGCGCTCGACGTGGGTCGCGAGGTCGCCGTCGCCGAGGCGGAACCAGGTTTCGCCGCCGAGCCGGGCCAGCGCATCCATGAAGGTCCAGGTCTCGTCGCGGCGTCCCCAGCCGGTCTCGGGGTTGGCGACGCCGCCGAGCGTGTACAGGGCGGTGTCGACGTCCGGCGAGATGCTGAGGCCGAGGTGGGTGAAATCGTCGCCGGTGTTCACGACCACGGTAAGGCGGCCGTCGTTACAGGCTTGCTGCAGGCCGTCGGCGAGTTTCGCGCCGCCGACGCCGCCGCTCAGTGCGAGGATGTGTCTTGCAGTCATTGGAACAGGTCTGCTTCGAGCGGCCGCAGCAGCGCCTTGCAATCGACCTCCGGGGCGGTGGGCAGGAAGCCGCTCGCCAGCACCACCGGCATGCCTTCGTCGCCTTCGCCCATCACGACCGCCGCGCCGGCGGCGATTGCGTCGGCGAAGGCGGTCTGCGTGATCTGCAGCGTGCGTCCGTGGCGATCGGGCTCGCCGCGGCGGTCGATCAGCGCCGGGATGCCCGCCGAGCCGAGGGCCACATTCACGACGCCGTTGCGCCACGGGCGGCCGAAGCTGTCGCTGACGATCACGCAGACCGACGTGCCGGTGCGCGCGCGTAGGGATGCGCGCAACGCCGCCGCCGACGCATCCGGGGCGAGCGGCAACAGCAAGGCCCGCTCGCGGCCGCCTTCGCCCGGGACGTTGGAGAGGTCGATGCCGGCATTGGCCATCACGTAGCCCAGGCGGTGGCGCACGATCAGCACGCCCGGCACCGCGCGCAGCACGCGGGTCGATTCGGCCAGCGTGAGTTCGACCAGACGGGGATCCTTGCCGGTGATGCGCGCAAGTTCCAGGGCGTGGCCCGACGGCTTGATCTCGTCGAGCCACGCGAAGCGGCCTTCGGCCTTGGAGACGATCTTCTGCGCGACGACGATGATGGTGTCCGGGGCGAGTTCCAGTGCGCCGGCCGCGAGCGCGTGGGCGATGTGCGCGTCCAGCGCGTCGCCCGGCTGCACTTCCGGGATGCCGGGGAGCGCCTCGAAGCAAAGTCGGCGGCTCAAGGTGCGGGCCTTGCCTGCTTGCGGGTTGTCGCTGTGCATGCGGCCGTCTCCGTCATGAGGGGCAGGGTTCCCGTCCCGGCCGGATCAGGCGGTGAGCCCGGCCTGCATCCCCGACCTGATCGCGCCTTCGATGTAGCCGAGTTGCGCGCCGTCGCCGACCGAGCTGACCGGCACGCCGGCCGCTTCGAGGGACCGTGCGAGGCTGTCGTCCGGGCGCGCACCCACGGCCAGCACCACCGACTCGACGGCGAGTTCGCAGCGCGTGCCCTCAGCATCGGTGTAGATCAGCTTCTTCTTCTCGATCGCTTCGACCTTTGCCTTCGTGTGCAGGGTGACGCCGTGCTGGCGCAGGGTGTCGAGCACGCGCCAGCGCCGCACGATGGAGAGTTCCCGGCCGAGGCTGGGGCCTTCCTCCAGCACCACGACCTCGCGCCCGCGGTCGACGAGGAATTCGGCCAGTTCGACGCCCACGAGGCCGCCGCCGATGATCGCCACCTTCTTGCCGAGCGGCATCCACACGCGCGAGAGGTTCTGCATCGCATCGGTGCTGTCGGTGACGCCCACCAGGCTGCCGGCCTTCATCAGCGCGCGCTGGGCGAGGGAAAGCTTGCGCTTGGCGATCTCGTCGGCGCGGTCGCCGGTCATCAGACGCCGCAGCTCGTCGCCCGACCACACGTGATCCAGCTCTGCGCCCGGAATCGGCGGTGCGTTGCGCTCGGCGCCGCTCGCGACGATCACCGCCGTGGCCTTCAGTTCGCGGATCAGCTCGGGCGTGGCGGTCGTGTCGAGGCGCACGTCGATGTCGAGCTTGCGCATCTGCGTGACGAGGTAGTCGAGCAGCGCGCCGTTCTCGGCGTAGGCGAGCGCGGCGAAGAACAGCGTGCCGCCCAGCCGCCCGCTGCGCTCCAGCAGCGTCACCTTGTGCCCGCGCCGCGCCGCGGTGCGTGCGGCCTCCATCCCCGCCGGGCCGCCACCGACCACGACGACGTGGCCCGGCCTGGCCGCCGGTACCAGTCGCATCTCGGCCTCGTGGCCCGTCATCGGATTGACGGCGCACTTGACCCGCTCGTTGATGAAGATCTGGCTGACGCAGGCGTAACAGTAGATGCAGGGACGGATGTCCTCGGGGCGGTTCTCCGCGAGCTTCTTCGGCAGTTCCGGATCGGCGAGCATCTTGCGCGCCATCGCGACGAAATCGCACTGGCCGGCCGCGATCGCATTGTCGGCGACCTCGGGCTCAAGGCGGCCAACGGCGATCACCGGGATCTTCAACCCTTCCCGGATCTCGGCCGCCCACTGCAGGAAACCGGCCTTCTGCTGCACCAGCGGCGCCTCGGTAAAGGCCACGCCGGTGTTGGTGTTGGCATAGGCCGACACGCTCACCGCGTCGCAGCCCGCCGCAGCGGCCATCTTCGCGAACACCTTGGCCTCGTCGAGCGTGATGCCGCCTTCCATGCGCAGCTCATACGCGTCGAGCCGCAGCCATACCGGGTAGTCCGCGCCGACGCGCTGGCGCACGGCGGCGATCACTTCCAGCATGAAGCGGGCGCGATTTTCGATCGAACCGCCGTACTCGTCGTCGCGCTTGTTGAAGTAGCCCGACAGGAAGCCCGCGATGATGTAAGTGTGTGCGGCGTGGATCTCGACGCCGTCGAAGCCCGCGCGCCGGGCGCGCTCGGCCGCCGCGGCGAACCACTCGATCATCTGCGCGATGTCGGCCTTGTCCATGATGCGGATCTTCACGCCGGCCTTCTCGCGGCCCTTCGACGAGCTGATGAAGGCGCCCAGTTCTTCCTGCGTCAGCGCCGCGAACATGTCGGTTTTCAGCGCCGGCGGCATCGACGGCACCCACAGCTCGCGCCCCTCGGTGAGGTCGCGCACCGCCGTCTTGCCTGCGTGCTGGAGCTGGATGGCGATCTTCGCGCCGTGCTTGTGCACGCGATCGACCACCCCCTTCAGGCCGGGAATGAACTTGTCGTCCGACAGGCCGAGCTGGTAGGGCTCGGCCGTGCCGTGGGGGTAGGCGATCGCGCCGACGCCCATCGTGATCAGGCCGGCCCCGCCGGCTGCGCGTGCCTCGTAATAGGCCTGGATGCGCTCGCCGCAGGTGCCGTCGGATTCGGCGAAGTTGGAGCCCATCGGCGCCATCACGATGCGGTTCCGGAGTTCCAGGCTGCCGATGCGGCCGGACTGCAAGAGATTGTCGAAGGCTCCCATGACGCGGCTTACCCCTTGGTCAGAAAATCGATGCAACTGCGGTTGAAGAGTTCGCGATGTTCGACCTGCACCCAATGGCCGCAGCGGTTGAGCAGGATCATGCGCGCATCGCGGGCGTTTTCGATCAGCTTGAGGGCGCCGGTGTGCGGGTTGAACTTGTCGTCGGTGCCCCAGAAGCCGAAGATCGGCACGGCGATCTCGTGCAGCCGCTCCGTCATGTTCGGCACCAGCATGGTGGAAAACAGGTTCGCCGGCTGCAAGGGTGCGACGGCCGAGCGCTCGGCGATGATCGCGTCGTCGAGCAGGGACGGGTCGAACACCTGCAGGCTCATCACGTGGCGCATCTCGGCCGGGCCCATCGGCCCCTTCGCGAAGGTCTCGACCATGCGCACGATGCCTTCCATGCGGAAGTAGGTCTCGCGCTCCTCGACGCCGCCCGGGGCCATCAGGATCAGGCGTTCGACGGTCTCGGGATGCGCCAGCGCCTGGCCCAGCGCGATGGCGCCGCCGAGCGAGTTGCCGAGCAGCGTGCAGCGCTCGATGCCGATCGCGCGCAGGAATGCGTGCAGGTTGGCGACGAAGAAATCGAGCTTGTACTGCGCGTCGGCGGGCTTGTCCGACCGACCGAAGCCGGGCAGGTCGAGCACGATGTTCCGGAAACCGGCCTCGGCGAAGGCCGGGTAATTGCCCTTGAAGTTGCTGTAGCCGCTCGCCCCGGGGCCGCTGCCGTGCAGCCACACGACCGCAGGCCCCTGGCCGACGTCGAGATAGTGCAGGCGCAGGCCTGTGTCTAGCTCGACGAACTGCTCGAGAGGGATGGGCAGGTCGGGGGAATTCATCAAGGGGCTCCTGGCGGGAAGGGTGATTGATTGTTCAGGCGTCGGCGATGGCGTGGACGAAGGTTCTCATTGGAGGCTTATTCTCCCGCTCCGAAGCAGGTGGGCATCGTCCGTTCAGACGAATCCTGCCGCGATACCGGCGGCGGCGCGTAGTCTCAACGGACGATGAGGCGTAGGGAGCGGCTTCGGACAATGCGGGCAATTTCCCGCAGGCCTGTCGCGCGGCGTCGGCCATTTCGGGAAGAAACCGTCCGCTGTTATCGTCCGACCTGCACACAGGCCGGCGATGCCGGAGTGGACAGCCTGGGGAAGCTCGCATGGACGAACACGACATCACGCCGGCGCGGCGCAATTTCCTGAAAGCCGGTGCCGCGCTCGGCGCAACCGCCGTAGCCGGGCTGGGCCCCGGCATGGCTGCTGCGGCGCGGCCGCAATCCGCACTGCCGCTGCCCGAATATGAGCGCTGGGACGCGATCGAGATCGCGCGCCGGATCCGGCGGGGGGACGTGAGACCGAGCGAGGTGCTCGAAGCGGCGATCGCCCGCGCCGAAGCCTATGCGGTCGTCAATGCCGTCACTACGCCGCATTTCGACCTCGCCCGGGAGCAGGCGAGGGGGCTGGATGCCGCCGGCCGGGCCGAACGCGAGGCGAGACCGCCGCTTTCCGGCGTGCCCTTCGCGTTGAAGGACCTTGCCGTCGCCCTGAAGGGGACGGTCACCACCAACGGCTGCACCTTCTTCAAGGATGCGGTGGTGGACCAGGACTCCACCGTCGTCCGGCGCTACAAGGCGGCGGGGCTCAACATCTTTGCGAAGCTCGCATCGCCCGAATTCGGGCAGACCGGGACGACGGAATCGCGCCTCTTCGGGCTCACGCGCAACCCGTGGAACCTGGAGCGCAGCTCGGGCGGTTCGTCCGGCGGCGCTTCGGCGGCGGTCGCGGCAGGCGTCTTGCCCGTGGCGCACGCGAGCGACGGCGGAGGCTCGATCCGCATTCCCGCCTCGCACTGCGGCCTGTTCGGCCTCAAGCCCAGCCGCGGCCTGATCCCGATGGGGCCGGGCGCGCTCGAAGGCTGGATGGGGCTGTCGGTGCACAACGTCATCAGCCGCAGCGTGCGCGACACCGCCTGGCTGATGCAGCTGAGCCAGGGTCCCGAAGCGGGGACGCGCGCGGCGCCGCCGACCTCCGATCTCGTGAAGGCGCTGGGCCGCTTCCCCAAGGGCCTGAAGATCGGACTCTTCGACACCAATCTCTTCGGCATGGGCGTGCATCCCGAATGCCTGGAGGCTGCGCACAAGGCCGCGACCTTGTGCGCCGGTCTCGGCCACCACGTCGAACCGATCTCGCTGCAACAACTGCCTTTCCTTGAGATGTTCGGTAGCATGGGCGTGATGACCGGCACGGGCATGCTGTACACCGTGCGGGCGCGCGAGAAGCTCGTCGGGCGGCAGGCGCGCGAGGATGAATTCGAGCCCATTAACTGGCTCACGCTGCAGAAGGCGCAGAAATACAGTGCCGAGCAGCTCTACGCGGCGCGTTCCGTCTTCGATCAAGCGGGGCGGATCTTCGACGAAGTGTTTGCGCGTTACGACCTGATCCTGTCGCCGACCACCGCCGCGCTGCCGCCCAAGCTCGGCGAACTGTCGCTGGACCAGCCGTTTGAGGACTTTGCGAAGCGGGCCGTGCTCGCCTCGCCCTTCACCGCAATGTTCAACATGAGCGGACATCCGGCGATGTCGGTTCCCCTGCATTGGAGCGCGGAAGGTCTGCCAATCGGCGTGCAGTTCGCGGCCCCGTATGGCGGCGAGGCACGCCTCATTGCCCTCGCGGCACAACTCGAAAAGGCCGCGCCGTGGGCTGACCGCCGTCCGCCCGCGCTCGCGTGAGGGGGCTCGGATGAATGCCGCTCCCTCTAACGGCGTTGCCGTTGTCACCGGTGCCAGTCGTGGCGTCGGTCGCGGCATTGCCGAGGCGCTCGGCGCCGCGGGCATGACTGTCTACGTCACCGGCCGCAGCGAACGCGAAGGTGAATGCCGGGTGGGTGATGCCGTGCTCGGCGGCACCATCCATGACAGCGCCGCGGCAGTCACCGCCGCCGGCGGCCGCGGTATCGCGGTGAATTGCGACCACGGCGACGATGCCCAGGTCGAGGCCCTGTTCGAACGCGTCGCGCGCGAGCGGGGGCGGCTCGACATCCTCGTCAACAACGCCATCTGCATCGATGACAGCCTCATCGAGCCTGGCCCGTTCTGGGAGAAGCCGCGCAGCCAGGCCGCGATCCTGGACGTCGGCCTGCGCTCCAACTTTATCGCCACGCATTGCGCAGCTCCGCTGCTGTTGCGGAGCGGTCATGCGCTGGTCGCCTTCACCTCGTCCTACGGTGCGGGCTGCTACATGCACGGGCCGGCCTATGGAGCGCAGAAGGCCGGCTGCGACAAGATGGCCTACGACATGGCGGTCGATTTCGAAGGCACCGGCGTTGCGGCGGTGTCGCTGTGGCTGGGCATGCAGCGCACCGAGCGCACGGCGTTCGCGGCCCGCCGCCGTCCCGATGCGTACGGGGGCATCGGCACTCGCAGCGAAAGCCCGCAGTTTTCGGGGCGCGTGATCGAGGCCCTGTGGCGCGACCCGGAGCGGGCGAGCCTGTCGGGGCAGACCCTGATCGTCGCCGAACTCGCGCTGTGCTACGGCATCCGCGACGAAGACGGGCGCCAGCCGCTGTCCTGGCGCGCGACCCTGGGTGCCCCGCGCGATTTCCACCCGGCGCGCGTGGCGTGAGATCCGGCGGCACGCGTCGCTGAGCTTTCTGCCCGCATCCCGTCCGTTTTGACGATGCGGCCGGGTCGGGCCGGCCTCAAGAATGGCGTGGTATCCATTCTTCGAGGTTCACGCCGTGAGACAAGCGCCTTCCTACGTGCCCGGCCATCAGCTGCTCGCCGGCAAGTCCGTCCTGATCACCGCCGCCGCGGGCGCCGGCATCGGTTTTGCTGCCGCCCGCAAGGCCGCGGAGGAGGGCTGCCGCGCGCTGATGATCTCGGACATCCACCCGCGCCGCCTGGAAGAGGCGGTCGCCCGGCTGAAGTCCGAAACCGGGTTGCAGGCCGTCTGGGGGCAGCTGTGCAACGTCACGAACGAGGAAGAAGTGCAGGCCCTCGTTGCAGCGGCCGAGGACCGGCTCGGTGGCGTCGATGTGCTGATCAACAACGCCGGACTGGGCGGAGAGAAGCGCGTCACGGAGATGAGCGACGAGGAATGGACGCGCGTCCTCGACATCACGCTCACCGGCACCTTCCGCATGACGCGCGCGATGCTGCCGCACATGGAGCGGCGCGGTCGCGGCGCCATCGTCAATAACGCGTCGGTGCTCGGCTGGCGCGCGCAGAAGGGGCAGGCGCACTACGCGGCCGCCAAGGCCGGCGTGATGGCGCTGACGCGCTGCTCGGCGCTGGAGGCCGCCGAGCATGGCGTGCGCATCAACGCCGTGTCGCCCTCGATCGCGCTCCACGACTTCCTAAAGAAGGCCTCCAGCGAGGAACTGCTCGCGCAGCTCGCGAGCCGCGAGGCCTTCGGCCGCGCCGCGGAGGTGTGGGAAGTCGCCAACGTGATGGTCTTCCTCGCCAGCGACTACGCCTCCTACATGACCGGCGAAGTGCTCTCCGTCAGCTCGCAGCGTGCCTGAGGAGATCCCAATGAGCTTCGTGATTTCGAGCACCGACGAACTCGTCGCTGCCGAGGGGCGCGACCTGGGTGCGACCGACTGGGTCGAGGTGACGCAGGAGCGGGTGAACCGCTTCGCCGACGCGACCGACGACCACCAGTGGATCCACGTCGACCCCGAACGCGCCAAGGACGGCCCCTTCGGCGCCTGCGTCGCGCACGGCTACTTGACGCTCGCGCTCGCCAACCTGTTCCTGCCGCAGCTGATCCGCGCCGAGAACCTGAAGATGGGCGTGAACGTCGGCTGCGAGCGCGTGCGCTTCCCCGCGCCGGTCAAGGTCGGCGCGCGCATCCGCGGGCGCGGCGAGGTCCTCAAGGTCGAACGCATCCGCGACGCGATGCAATCGACCGTGCGCGTGACGATCGAGATCGAGGGCGGCGAGCGCCCGGCCTGCGTCGTCGACACCATCAGCCGCTACACCTTCGCCGACTGACCTTCCCCGACATCCTTTCCCGAATCCAGACGTAACCGGAGAACACAAGCCATGACCGAAGCAGTCATCGTATCCACCGCGCGCACTGCGCTGACCAAGTCCTTCCGCGGATCCTTCAACGACACCGAGGCCCCCGTGCTGGGCGGCCACGTCGTGCGCGCCGTGGTCGAGCGCGCAGGCATCGAGCCCGAAGCGGTCGAGGACGTGATCATGGGCGCGGCCGTGCAGCAAGGCACCCAGGCCTACAACATCGGCCGCCTGTGCGCCTACACCGGTGGCCTGCCGGACAGCGTGCCGGGCATGGCGCTCGACCGCATGTGCGCGTCGGGCCTGATGACGATCGGCGTCGCCGCCAAGAACATCCTCGCCGGCGAGATGAAGATCGCGGTGGCGGGCGGTGTCGAGTCGCTGTCGCTCACGCAGACCAAACACAAGAACACCTACCGCGCGCAGTCGGAAGCGGTGAAGGCCGTCGTGCCCGCGGCCTACATCCCGATGCTGGAGACCGCCGAGATCGTCTCCAGCCGCTACGGCATCAGCCGCACGGCGCAGGACGAGTTCTCGCTGCAGAGCCAGCAGCGCACCGCGGCGGCGCAGGCGGCGGGCCGCTTCGACGACGAGATCGTGCCGCTGGCGGCGAGGAAGCTGCTGTTCGACAAGGAAGGCAAGCCCACGGGCCATGAAGACGTGGTGGCCAGCCGCGACGAATGCAACCGCGCGTCGACGACATTGGAAGACCTCGCGAAGCTGCAGCCGGTCTTCAAGGACGGCCAGTGGGTCAGGCAGGGCGAGTTCATCACCGCCGGCAACGCGTCGCAGCTCTCCGACGGCGCCTCCGCCGCGCTCGTGATGAGCCGCGCCGAAGCCGAGCGCCGCGGCATTGCGCCGTTGGGCGCCTATCGCGGCATCGCCGTCGCCGGCTGCGCGCCCGAGGAGATGGGCATCGGGCCGGTGTTCGCGATCCCCAAGCTGCTCGACCGCTTCGGCCTGAAGGTGAGCGACATCGGCCTGTGGGAGATCAACGAAGCCTTCGCCTGCCAGGTGCTGTACAGCCGCAACAAGCTGGGCATCCCGAATGAACGGCTCAACGTCAACGGCGGCGCGATCGCCATCGGCCACCCGTTCGGCATGTCCGGCGCGCGCATGGTCGGCCATGCGCTGCTCGAAGGGCGGCGGCGCGGCGTGAAGTACGTCGTCGTGTCGATGTGCATCGGCGGCGGCATGGGGGCGGCGGGCCTGTTCGAGGTGCTGTAGGCGGCGGCTACGCCCCCCGTCGTGCGGAAGATGCTCCAAAAGATATCACTTTCGACATAGTAGTCCCCGTTTAGTCCCAACGGACGATGTGAGGGCTGGTCAAGGCGAAAAAAATGGCGACAGATGCACAAGAGCGGCAACACGACGATCGATGGCATCTACACAAGTGTTTAACCGAAACACAGAATAAAGACGCCGAATAGGCAGGAGACATAGATGATGAGAACCCGTATCTGGATACCGGTCATGGCGATAGTGGCGCTCGCGGTGACCGGGGGCCAAGCGGTGGCCAAGGTCAGCGAAGCCGAAGCAGCCCGGCTGGGCAAGGATCTGACCTGCGTCGGCGCCGAGGCGGCCGGCAACAAGGACGGCACCATTCCCGCCTTTTCCGGCAAGTGGCTGGGCACGCCTCCGGGCGTGAAATACACGCTGCACGTCGGCCAACATCCCGTGGATCCCTATCCGGACGACAAGCCGCTGTACGAGATCACCGCAGCGAACATGAGCAAGTACGCCGACAAGCTCAGTGACGGGCAGAAGGCGATGTTCAAGAAGTATCCCGACACCTTCCGGATTCCCGTCTATCAGACCCGGCGCGACTTCAGGTATCCGGATGCCATTTGTGAGCTGGCCAGGAAAAACGCGCTTGAAGCCGAACTGATCGACGATGGCCTCGGCTATACGGGCCACAAGGGACCCGTGGGCTTCCCGATTCCGAAGTCGCCGATGGAGGTTCTCGCCAACATGAACTTCCCGTACCGGGCCTTCACGGAGCACGTGGTGCGGGACATCGCGGACGTGGGGTCGGATGGCAGCATCACCTGGGGTCGGCAGCTCAACAAGAACCTGAACATCGTCTCGCAGCCCGGCGAATTGGGTAAGCCGATGGAGGGTCTGATGGCCTATTCATTGTCCGGGACGCTGTTGCCCGAGCGCGACCGCGGCAGCTTTACCGCCTCTCAGGAGCCCGTCAACTTTGCCCGTGCGAAGCGCCTTGCCTGGACCTACGACCCGGGTACGCGACGGGTGCGCCAACTGCCGACCTACGGGTTCGACACACCGATGGGCGGCACGAGCGGCAAGATGACCATCGACCAGGACCGCCTGATGAACGGTGATCCCAGCCGCTACGAATGGAAGCTGCTCGGCAAGAGGGAGATGTACATCCCCGCGAACGCATACCGTCTGCACTCCAGCAAGGTGAAGTACGCGGATCTGTTGCAGAAGGGACACGCGAACCCGGCCTATCTTCGATACGAACTCCGCCGCGTGTGGGTGCTGGAAGGCTCGCTGAAGGAAGGTTACCGCCATCTGTTCGGCAAGCGCGTGCTGTTCATCGACGAGGACAATTGGCAGGCCTCGATGGGGGACTTCTACGACCAGCGCGGAAAGCTTTGGCAGCACGGCGTCATCAACCACTTCTATGCGTTCGACCTCAACGCATGGCAGGCCGGCACCGCCTTCTATCACGACCTCGATTCAGGCGGCTACGTCGCCTTCAACCTGATCCAGGAGCGCGAAAAGTCCTGGGTCCTCAACGGCGGCGACCTCTCGCCCGACATGTACACCCCCGCTGCGCTGCGTGCGCTGGGCCAGTGATGCACTCGACATTCCGGGGAGTAGACATGATGAAATTGCACAACAAAATGAAGCCGATCGCGCTCGCTATCGTCGGCATGGGCATCGCGATTCCGGCGTCGGCCTTCGATACCGTGGAGTTCGAAAACGGGGCGACCTTTGAATCGCGCTTGACCACGACCTATACGCTGTCCACCCGCCTCGAAGGCCGCGATTCCGTGCTGACGAAGAATGCCGCGGGCAATGACGGCGACAATAATTTCGACAAGGGGGCATTGACGTCGAATCGCGTGAGTGCTTTGCTGGACACTCACTTCAAGAAGGGAAATTCCGGTTTCGTTCTGTCTGCCAGCACCTTCTACGACGACGTTTACCATCATTCCAACGACAACGACGGCACCTCGTTTCCGAACAAGATCGGCGGAGAAGCCAATCAGTTCACCAGTGAAGCCAGGCGCTACCACGGCGGTTACAGTCGCTTGCTCGACGTCTACGGTTACACCTCGTTCGACATCGGCGAGCAGGGGCGAGCGACTGTCCGTCTCGGCAAGCACGTCGTGTCATGGGGAGAAAGCCTTTTTATTCCGGGTATTTCGGGCGCTCAAGGGCCCGCGGACGGCACCAAGGCCGGCATCCCCGGCACGGAAGTAAAGGATCAGTTGCTGCCCGAGGATCAGGTTTCGGTGCTTTACGAGGTTAATGACAGGCTGTCGTTGATGGCGTACGCCCAGTACAACTGGCACAAGACGCTGATCAATGCGCCGGGTTCCTTCCTGAGCACGTCGGATGTCGTCGGGCCGGGTGCAGTTTGTATGACCCCTGGGCCGGGCCCGTGCAGGGTGCCCGGGAGGGCCGATGAGAAGCCGGGCAAAACCGGGCAATGGGGTGTTGGTGGCAAGTACCGCGTGACCGACGAAACCGAGCTGGGTCTGGTCTACTTGCGCTACCACGACCGTGTTCCGATGGTCGATGTCGACTCTCTCCTTTCGGATGGCAACGGTTTCGGTTTCAACCATCGTTACTTCAAAGACATCGAACTGATTGGAACCACATTCAGCACGACCTTCGGTGTCGCCACCCTGGGCGGCGAAATTTCCTATCGCAAGGATGCCCCTGCTCTCGTCAATACGCGTCTGGGCTCCAGCGTAATCCCCACTGCCACGACGGCAGACGTGTTGCAGACCAACGTCAATACCTTCGTCAACCTTGGGCGGACCTTCCTGGCGCCGCAGGCCAACTTCCTGGCGGAAGTGGCCTATACCGACGTGCGTAATCCCGATGCCCGTCGGGTGCCGGGCGCGACCGGCGATGTCTCGCGGACTTTCGCGCCGGGCTTCGGGGTCGTTCCCGTGCCCACGCCCTTGTCGGATTCGCTGAGCTTCGGCAGCTACGGCCTCGCCTTCGCATCGACGCTCAGTCTGACCTATCCGGGCATCCTGGAGAATTGGGAGCTCGGCGTGCCGATCAGCTACTCGCGTCAGCTGAAGGGCCGCACCCTGCAGGGCAACCTCGGCATGGGCGAGGGCGATCACCGTCTGAGCGTCGGCGCGACGATGACCTACCGCCGCAACCTGCAGATCGGCCTGACCTACCTGGGTTACTTCGGCAAGGCCAGCCTCGATCCGGTCAAGAATCGGCTATTGACCGACCGGGACCAGCTCTCGCTGGTCGTCAAGTACTCGTTCTGAGAACGCTTTTCTCGGGACACGAAACCGGGCTTCAAGCCCGGTTTCTTTCGACCGTTGTCGCCCTGTTACGGTCAGTGTAGTGCCGTGAGCGCGATCTCGCGCGCCCAGGGATAGTTGGCCTTGCCGGCGGCCGAGCGCCTGACCTCGGGCACCAGGACGATATCCTTGGGAATCTTGTAGTTCGCGATGTGCTGCTGGCACAGCGCCCGCAATTGCTGCGGGTCGAGGCACAGGCCGGGGCGGGGGGCGACCACCGCGACGACCTTCTGCCCCCAGCGCGGGTCGGGCAGGCCGACGACGAGGGCATCGAGCACGTCCGGGCTCATGCGCAGGACTTCCTCGACCTCCTCGGGGAAGACCTTTTCGCCGCCGGTGTTGATGCAGTTCGAGCCGCGGCCGAAGACGACGATCGCGCCGTCGTCGGCGACCTGCGCGGCGTCGCCGGTGAGGACGTAGCGCCGGCCTTCGATGGTGACGAAGGTCTGGGCGGTTTTTTCGGGATCGCCGTAATAGCCGAGCGGCAGGTAGCCGCTGCGCGCGAGGATACCGGGTTCGCCGGGCGCCGCGAGGCGGTTGCCGTCGACGACGACGACGAGGTCGGGCCGCGCGGCGATGCGGATCATGCCGCAGTCGGCGGGCTTGCTGCCGAGCCCGAGTTGCCCGCTTTCCGAGGAACCCAGCCCGTTGCTGAAATAGACGTTCGGGGGCAGGTAGGCCTTGAGGCCTTCCTTGAGGTGCTCGGAGAGCACCGCGCCGCCGTTGCCGAACACGAACAGGGTGGAGAGATCCCAGTGCTCCGGCTGCGCGTTGAGCGCGTCGAGGAGCGGCAGCGCCATCGCGTCGCCGACGATGGTGAGGCAATTCACCCGTTCGCCGGCGATGAGGTCGAGGATGTGCTCGGCGTCGAAATGATGCTGGTCGTTCAGCACCACGGTGTGGCCGGCCAGCAGCGACACCATCGTCGCCCAGTGCGCGGCGCCGTGCATGAGCGGCGCGACCGGCATGAAGCGCATCGGCGCACCCTTGCGGATGCGGTCGGCGAGTTGTTCCGGCGTCGCGACCGGTCCTTCGGCCGGGACGTAGGAGGCCCCGCCGCCCAGGCTGCCGAAGAAGAGGTCCTTGTGCGGCCACATCACGCCCTTGGGCTTGCCGGTGGTGCCGCCGGTGTAGAGCAGGGAGATGTCGTCGTCGCGGCACTGCACTGCGGCGAGCACCGCCGGGTCGGCGCTCAGCGTGTCGTCGTGGCGCGTCGAGCCGGCCAGCGCAGGCGTGCCCGCGCCGGTGCGCACCTTCACGCGCAGCCCGGGTGCGGCGTCGAGGGCCTCGGCGACGGCGGGTTCCAGCTCGGCGCTGTAGAACAGCGCCTTCAGCCCGGCGTTGTCGTAGAGGTAGCGCAGCTCGTCGGCAACGTAGCGGTAGTTGATGTTGGCGGGGATGGCGCGCACGCGGCAGGCGGCGAGGAAGGCTTCGAGGTATTCGGCCGAGTTGTACATCTGCAGGCCGACCACGTCGCCCGCGCCGATGCCCTGCCCGTGCAGCCAGGCGGCCAGGCGCTCGATGCGCGCGGCCATCTCCCCATAGGTGTGGCGGCTGGCGCCGATCACGAGCGCATCGCGCTCCGGTACGGTCTCGGCGGCGATCGCGAAGAGATCGGCCAGGCTGAAGGTGCGAGAGGTCATGGTGTCTCCGGTGTCATTGTTGTGGCCGACGGTCACGCGATCGCGCCGTCGGCCTTGAGTCGTGCGATCGCCTCGGCGGCCCAGCCGAGTTCGTGCAGGATGTCCGCGTTGTGCTCGCCCGGCGTGGGCGGCGGGCGGTCGAGGCTGAAGCGGTAGTTGCTCATCTTCACGGGGAAGGCGAAGTAGGGCGCGCTGCCGCCGTCCGGCAAGGAGGTCTGCACGGTCATCTCGCGGGCGGTGGTGTGCGGATGCGTCAGCACCTCGTCGATGCGCAGCACCGGGCTGACGCAGGCATCCACGCCGTCGAAGGCCGCGATCCAGTCGGCCAGCGTGCGCGCCTTGATGATCGCGGCGACCTGCGCCTTCACCGCGGGGCCGGCCTTGCCCGATGCCCAGCCGCTCCTGGCGAGTTCGGGGCAGCCTGCGGTCTGGCAGAAGTTCTGCCAGAACTTCGGCTCCAGCGCGCCGACCGCGAGATGCCGGCCATCGGACGTTTCATAGGTGCCGTAGCAGGGCAGTCCGCCGCTCAGCGTGTCGTGCCCGGCGGGGATGGGCTGCTTCCAGGTGTGCAGACCGGCGAGCGGCTGCACGTTGAGGGCCATCGCGCAATCGGTCATCGAAACGTCGATGAAGCGGCCTTCGCCGCTGCGCTGCGCGTCGAACAGCGCGGCGAGGATGGCCATCGCCGCCGAGAGGGCGCCGCCGGCGAGATCGGCGATCGGGAAGTTGCCCGGATGCGGGCTGCCCGCGGCGGGGGCGCTCTGTTCGAGGATGCCAGCGTAGCTCTGGTAGTTGATGTCGTGGCCGCCCAGCGCGGCGAGCGGACCGTTCTGCCCGTAGCCGCTGATCGCGCAGTACACGAGCCGGGTGTTGGTGGCTTTGAGCGCGTCGTAGCCGAGGCCGAGGCGCGCCATCACGCCGGGGCGGAAGCCTTCGACGAGGATGTCGGCGTCACGCACCAGCGCGAGGATCACGTCGCGCGCGCCGGGCGCCCGCAGGTCGATCGCCAGCGAGCGCTTGTTGCGATTCACGGCCTGGAAGAAATGCGAGATCGGGGTACCCAGGGGACCGCGTGCGGCCTCGCCCGGGCCCGGCGGTTCGATCTTGATCACTTCCGCGCCGAGATCCGCGAGTTGCAGCGTGCACATCGGGCCGGGCAGGAGCTGCGTGAAATCGAGGACCTTGATGCCGCTGAGGGGTTTCGTCGTCATGGGAGTCCTCTTGCGTCTCAGGCGCGATCGAGGTCGCGGAACGGCACGTTCCGATCCGTGCGCAGCTCGCCCGGCAGCCCGAGCACGCGCTCGGCGATCACGTTGCGCAGCACCTCGTCCGTGCCGCCGGCGATCCGGGCGCCGGGCGAGCCGAGCCACAGGCGCTGCAGGTAGGGCCAGTCGCCGCCCAGTGCGTCGGCACCGAGCAGCCCTTCGGTGCCGGCGAGTTCCATCGCGAAGGACGAGATGTCCTGCATCGCCTTCGCGGCGACGAGCTTGGTGACGGACATCTCGGGGCCGGGCGTCTTGCCTTTCGACAAGGCGGTCAGGCCGCGCGAGATGATGAGCGCGACGCCTTGCTGGTCGAGATAAGCATCGGCGATGCGCGCGCGCACCCGCGCGTCCTCGATCGCCGGGCGCTCGTCCCAGGTGCAGGTCCGCGCGAGGTCGATCAGGTGCTCGTGCAGGTCGGTCGGCAGATTGCCGCCCACGGACAGGCGTTCCTGCATCAGGGTGCTGAGCATCACCTTCCAGCCGCCGCCCTCCGGGCCGAGCCGGTATTGATCCGGGATCCGCACGTCGGTGAAGAACACCTCGTTGAATTCCGAGTCGCCGGACATCTGGTGGATCGGGCGGATCTCGACGCCGGGCGCCTTGAGGTCGACGATGAACATCGTCAGCCCTTCCTGCTTGGGCTTGTCCCAGTCGGTGCGGGCGAGCAGGATGCCGTAGTCGCCGAAATGCGCCGATGAGGTCCACACCTTCTGGCCATTCACGACCCATGTGTCGCCGTCCCGTACCGCGCGGGTGCGCACCGCGCCGGTGTCGGAGCCGGCGCCCGGCTCGGAGAAGAGCTGGCACCAGATCTCCTCGCCGGCCAGCCCGGGGCGCAGGAAGCGCGCCTTGAGTTCAGGCGCGGCCCAGCGCAGCACGGTGGGCAGGCCCATGCCGATGCTGACCTCGAAGATCATCTGCGGAACGAGATAGGCAGCCTCTTCCTGCTGGTAGATCACCTGCTGCATCGCGGTGCCCTCCAGACCGCCGGCTTCGCGCGGCCAAGTGATCGCGGCGTACCCGGCGGCGGCCTTCTTCGCCTGCCAGGCCTTGGCGTGGGCGAGCTTCGCGGCCTCGGCTAGACCTTCGCCGAACACTTCGTCCGCGCGCGTGCGCCGTTGTCCGTTGGCAGCCAGCCAGGCGCGCACCGCTTCGCGGAACGCGGCTTCTTCGGGAGTATCTTTGAAGTCCATGAGGGGTGCTCCGCTTATGCGGCCTCCTTGATCAGTTCATCGGCGAGGCGGGCGCGCCAGGCGTGTTCGCTGCCGATCACCTGCGCGAGGTGACGGGCGCGGCGGTAGTAGAGGTGGCAATCCATCTCCCACGTGAAACCGATGCCGCCATGCAGTTCGATGCCTTCTTCCGCAGCGAACAGGAAAGCGCGCGTCGCGGCCACGCGGGCCGCGGCGGCGGCCCGCGGCAGTTCCGGGGCATCGGAGGCGAGCGCCCAGGCGCCGTAGTAGGCGTGCGCGCGGGCGAGCTCGATGCGCGTGTAGATGTCGGCCATCTTGTGCTTGAGCGCCTGGAAGCTGCCGATCTGGCGGCCGAAAGCCTTGCGCTCGAGCGAGTAGTCGCGCGCGAGTTCGAGGATACGGGCCGCCCCCCCGACCTGCTCGAATGCCAGCAGGACGGCCGCCCCGTCGAGCACCCGGCGCGCGACGGCTGCGCCATCGGCGGCCGCCAGGCGCTCGGCCGGCGTGGCGGTGAACTCGATCTGCGCCAGCGGGCGCGTGGGGTCGACCGTCGGCAGCGCGGTGCGCTTCACGCCAGGGCCGTTGAGGTCGACCAGGATCAGATCGGCGCCGACCTGCAGGACCGCGAGCTGCGCGATGGCGCCGTCGAGCAGCACCGGGCTGGTGCCGTCGAGGCATTGGCCGTCGAAGGCGAGCGGCTTCGGCGTGCGGTAGCGTTCGCTGCCCCCGAGGGCCGCGGTGGCGATCACCTCGCCCTGCGCGATGCCGGGCAGCCAGCGCTGTTTTTGCGCGTCGTTGCCGGCGCGCAGCAAGGCCTCGGTGGCGAGGTAGATGCTCGACGACAGCGGCACGGCGGCGAGGTGGCGGCCGGCTTCCTCCGCCACCAGGCACAGTTCCAGGTACCCGAGCCCGGCGCCGCCGTAGGCCTCGGGGAGCGCCGCGGTGGCCGCGCCCATCTCGTTGAGGTTGCGCCAGACCTTCGCGCAGTGGCTCGCGCGACCCTCCAGCACCTCGCGCACCGCCTGCGAGGTGCTGTTCTCGGCGAGCATGCTGCGGACCGCGTCCTGCAGCAGGCGCTGGTCGTCGGAAAAATCGAAATTCACGGTGTGCTCCTATCAGGGCGGCAACCAAATGCCTCCGTTCGCCCTGAGCCTGTCGAAGGGCAGTGCCCAGGCTTCGACAGGCTCAGCCCGAACGGTATTTGTCCGCCGGGTGAATAGTCATGGACGGTGTACACGGCGGCGACCGTCAGCGCGCCGCCGCGGGCGGGGTCACGCGCTTCGGGCCGTAGAAGGTCCGGCCTTCCGCGGCCATGTCGCGCAGCAGCTTCGGGGCGGCGTACTGGTCGCCATAGCGCGCCGCGAGGCGGTCGCACTCGGCGACGACCTGCGCGATGCCGACGGTGTCCATCATCGAGAACGGTCCGCCGAGGTAGGCCGGGAAGCCGACGCCGAGGATCGCGCCGATGTCGCCGTCAGCCGGGTCGATCACGATGCCCTCGGCCATCGCCTTGGCGGCGTCGACCAGCTGCGCGTACAGCATGCGCGCCTTCACCTCCTCGACCGTCGGTTGCTCGGGGAGCGGCGGGAAGAGCTCGGCGAGGCCGGGCCACAGCTGCTTGCTACCGTCCGCGGCATAGTCGAAGAAGCCCTTGCCGTTCTTGCGCCCGTGCCGCCCGAGTTCGCCGACCAGCATCTCGACTAGGCGGAAGGTGGGCGTTTCCCTGAAGGCCGCGCCTTCGTCCTTCTTGCGTTGCTGGCTGGCGTGATAGGCGGTGTCGAGCCCGATCTCGTCGGACACCGTGAGCGGCCCGACCGGGATGCCGGCCATCTTCGCGGCGTTCTCGATCAGCGCCGGATTCACTCCTTCGGTGACCATCGCGAGGCTCTCGTTGACGTAGGCGCCGATGAAGCGGCTGGTGAAGAAGCCCGGTCCGTCATTCACGACGATGGGGGTCTTCTTCATCGCCTGCACGAGGTCCAGCGCACGCGCCAGCGTTTCGGGCGAGGTCTTGCGCCCGCGGATGATCTCCACGAGCGGCATGCGCTCGACCGGCGAGAAGAAGTGCATGCCGATGAAGTTCTGCGGCCGTTCGCCGGCCCCGGCCAGCTCGGTGATCGGCAGGCCCGAAGTGTTCGACGCGATCACCGCATCCTTCGGCAGCACGGCCTCCAGCCTGCGCGTCACGTCGGCCTTGATCGCACGGTCCTCGAAGACGGCCTCGACGACCAGCTCGACGTCGGCGAGGCCGGCATAGTCGGTGGTCGCATGGATGCGCGCGAGGATCGCGTCGGCCTTCTCCTGCGTCATGCGCCCCTTCGCGATGTCCTTTTCGAGGCGCTTCACGGAGTAGGCCTTGCCCTTGTCGGCGCCGGCCTGGTCACGGTCGATGAGCACGGTTTCGATGCCGAGCTTTGCGCAGTGGTAGGCTATGCCCGCCCCCATGAGGCCCGCCCCGACGACCCCGATCTTGCGGAACGTGGTCTTCGGGATGCCTTCCGGGCGGTGCATCAGCTTGTCCGCCTTGCCCTTGTTGATGAACAGGGTGCGGATCATGTTGCGCGACACGGGGTCGAGCTGGAGCTGCGTGAAATACTTGGCCTCGACCTCCAGCGCCTTGTCCATCGGCAGCTGTGGCCCTTCGTACAGGCAGGAGAGGATGGCCTTCGGCGCGGGCAGGTTGTGGAAGGTCCTGGCCTGCAGCATCGCGTTGCTCACGACCAGCATCTGCGCGACCGCGGGCGACATCGGACCCGCGCCGCCGGGCACCTTGTAGCCCTTCTTGTCCCACGGCTGCACCGCGTCGCCTTCTTCGACGAGCCAGCGCCGCGCTTCGGCCAGCAACTGGTCGGCCGGCACGATCTTGTGGATCAGGCCCATCCTGAGCGCCTTCTCTGCGCTCAGCGCCTGACCTTCGACGAGAACCGGCATCGAGGCCTGGATGCCGATCAGGCGCGACACGCGCTGGGTCCCGCCGCCGCCGGGCAGCAGGCCGACCTGGACCTCGGGCAGGCCGAGCTGGATGCCCTGGGTGTCGGCCGCGACGCGATAGTGGCAGGCGAGCGCGATCTCCGTGCCGCCGCCCAAGGCCGTGCCGTTGATCGCGCAGGCCACCGGCTTGCCGCAGGTTTCCATGCGGCGCAGCAGCTTCGACAGCGAGGCGTTGCGTGCCAGGCGCTCCGCGACCGGCGTGTCCTGCACTTCGAGCGAGGCCTCGATCCCCTTCAGATCCGCGCCGGCGGCAAACACCGGCTTGCCCGAGGTGAAGATCGCGCCCTTGATGCTATCGTCGCTGACGAGACGCTCGACCGCCGCCTCCATCTCGTCCATGAACTTCATGTCCATGGTGTTCATGGTGCTGTCGGTGCGGTCGAAGAGGAGGGTGGCGATGCCGTCGGCGTCCACCGAGATATGGATGACTTCAGTCATGATTGGGTCGATTCCTTGAATTTTTCGGTGTGCTGCGGATCACTCCCTCCCCTTCAAGGGGAGGGTTGGGGTGGGGATGGGTTAAACAGCCGCTGCAGAAACCCATCCCCCTCCTAACCGGTAGTCTCGGCTGCGCCTCGCCGCTCCACAGGCGGCGAGCAGTGCTCGCCGAAACCTCGGTTCCGCCCCCCTTGAAGGGGGAGGAATGCAGTGACCGAGCAGATGTCATATTCCTGATTGCCCGGTTTCAGACGAGCTCGATGACGGTGGCCGTGCCCATGCCGGCCGCCTCGCACAGCGTGACGAGGCCGGTGCCGACCTGGCGGCGTTCCATTTCGTCGAGGAGGGTGCCGAGGATCATGGCGCCGGTCGCGCCCAGCGGATGCCCCATGGCGATCGCGCCGCCATTGACGTTGATGCGGTCATGCGGCACGTCGAGACGCTCCATCAGGCACAGCACGACCGAGGAGAAAGCTTCGTTGAGTTCCCACAGGCCGATGTCGGATGCGTTCATGCCGGCCTTGCGCACGGCTTTCTGCGCCGCGTAACTCGGCGCGTCGAGCATCAGCGTCGGCTCCGAGCCGACCGTCGCCACCGAGCGGATGCGCGCGCGCGGCTTGAGCCCGGTGCGTTCACCAATCTCGCGGTTGCCGACCAGCACCGCCGCGGCGCCGTCGACGATGCCGGAGCTGTTGCCGGCGTGGTGCATGTGCCGTATCGCTTCGAGCTGCGGGTATTTCAGCAACGCCACGCCGTCGAAGCCGTACTGCGTGCCCATCTCCAAGAAGGCGGGCTTCAGCGCGGCGAGCGATGCTAGCGTCGTATCCGGGCGGATCGCCTCGTCCTGAGCCAGTACGGGCAGCCCGAGCACGTCCTTCACGGGCACTACCGAGCGCGCGAACCAGCCGTTGGCCCACGCCCGGGCGGCGCGCCGCTGGCTCTCCACGGCATAGGCATCGCACTGTTCGCGGGTGAAGCCGTGCAGGGTCGCGAGGAGGTCGGCGCTCACGCCCTGCATCGTGAAATACATCTTGAAGGCCACCTGCGGATCGAGCGCCATCGCGCCGCCGTCGCTGCCCATCGGCACGCGCGACATGCTCTCCACGCCACCGCCGATGGCGAGGTCGACCTGGCCGCTCGCGACCTTGGCCGCCGCGAAGTTCACCGCCTCCAGGCCGGATCCGCAGTAGCGGTTGACCTGCACGCCCGGCACGCTGTCATCGAAGCCGGCGACCAGCGCGGCGACGCGGGCAATGTTCCCGCCCTGTTCGCCGACCGGGCACACGCAGCCGAGGAACACGTCCTCGACCAGTGTCGAATCGAGCTGGTTGCGATCGCGCACCGCCTGCAGCATCTGCGCGGCGAGCTGCACCGGGGTGATCTCGGCAAGCGCCCCGTCGGCCTTGCCCTTGCCGCGCGGCGTGCGCACGTGGTCGTAGATGAAGACGTCCGTCATGACAGTCCCTTATTCCGTTCGTGAGTCGAAAACACTCGCCTGTCGCCACCATGCCGACGCCGCGTATTGCATGCGGGCGGGACTTGGGACAGGAGCTTGGAAGCCATCGTAGGGCAGGTGCCGGTGTGCGACGGAAATCTGAGCGTTAAGCCGAACAACGCTCGGCTATACTTCGTAAGTATCGAAAAAATAATGTGATTGGTGCGATGCGGAAAACCGAACAAACTCCGCGCCGCGCATCGGCGGGGAGACGGGGGGCGATGGGCAAGGCGGCAGCGCGCGGGGCAGCGCAGGCGACAAGCGAAGGCATGAAACAGCGGGCGATCCCGTCACAGGCGCGCGCGCGCTTCACGGTCGAGACCATTCTCGAAGCCGCGAGCGAGATCCTGCGCGTGGAGGGCGTCGATGCCGTGACCACGCGCAAGATCGCGGCGCGGGCGGGCGTGTCCGTCGGCGCCGTGTACCAGTACTTCCCCGACAAGGAAGCGATCCTCATCGAGATCAGCAAACGCATCATGGACGAGGAGTCGGAGGCCGCCTCGCCGGAACTCTTCCGGCTGCACCGCAAGTCCCTCGACGAGATGCTGCAGGCGCTGTTCCGCAACACGGTGCGCACCGAGACGCGGCTCTATTCGCTGGGGCGCGACTACTACCGCCGCTACGCGCGCCAGATGCAGTTCGGCCGCGCGCAAGGCCTCGGCCGCGGGCCGCGCACCTCCGAGCAACTCGTCGCGAACATGGAAATGCTGCTCAAGCAGCACGCCGACGTGGTCGGCGAGCCCGACATCCAACTCGCGTCCTTCATGCTCGTGCGCGGCATGCGCACCCTCCTCGCGACCCTCGTCGAGGAACGCCCGGAACTGCTGCAATCGCCGTCGCTGGTGCCGATGATGGTGCGGATTGCGCGGGCGATCAACGATTCGCGCGACGGGGCAGGGGAGTCCGTGGGGCAGGAACATCTGCCACATTCAGGTAGCTGAAACTCGTCCGGATTCCGTCGCGTCGGCCTGCTTACCCCTTCCTCATATATCATCGCAAGCTATTGACGCGGCAAACAGTTTAGCGATGACCGAAAACCAGACCCCCGAACAGAAAGCCCGCGACAACATCGACGCGCTGCTCGCGCAGGCGGGCTGGATCGTTCAGTCGGCAAAGAAGATCGACCTCAACGTCGGCCAGGGGCAGGCCGTGCGCGAATACCAGACTGACGTTGGCCCGGCCGACTACGTGTTGTTCGTCGACAAAAAGGCGGTTGGGGTCATCGAAGCCAAGAAGGAGGAACTCGGCCACAAGATTACCGAGGTAGAGGAGCAAACCGAGGGCTACTCCGTCGCCAAGCTGAAATGGGTCAACAACAAGGAGCCGTTGCCCTTCCTCTACGAGAGCACCGGCATCATCACCCGCTTCACCGACGTGCGCGACCCCAAACCCCGCTCCCGCGAGGTGTTCAATTTCCACCGTCCGGAAACCCTCAAGGAGTGGCTATCCCAAGGTGCGAGCCTGCGCCAGCGCTTGCAGCACATTCCTGAACTCAATCCGGAGCACCGACCTGCGCAGGAACTGCGCCTGCGCGACTGTCAGGAAACCGCGATCACCAACCTAGAAGCCTCCTTCAAGGCCGACCGACCGCGCGCGCTGATCCAGATGGCCACCGGCGCCGGCAAGACCTACACCGCGATCACCTCGATCTACCGGCTGCTCAAGCACGCGCAAGGCAAACGCATCCTGTTTCTCGTCGACACCCGGAACCTCGGCGAACAGGCCGAGCAGGAGATGATGTCCTACGTGCCGCTCGACGATAACCGCAAGTTCACCGAGCTCTATAACGTCCAGAGGCTGAAGTCCTCCTATGTGGCCAAGGACAGCCAGGTCTGCATCAGCACCATCCAGCGCCTGTATTCCATCCTCAAGGGCAGCGAGCTCGACGAAGCCGCCGAGGAGACGAACCCGGCCGAGCTGCTGCAACCGAAGGCGCCGCTGCCCGTCGTGTACAACGAAAAGATCCCGCCGGAGTTCTTCGACTTCATCTACATCGACGAGTGCCACCGCTCGATCTACAACCTCTGGCAGCAGGTGCTCGATTACTTCGACGCCAGCCTTATCGGCCTCACCGCGACGCCCGACAACCGCACCTACGGCTTCTTCAGGAAGAACGTGGTCAGCGACTACAGTCACGAAAAAGCCGTCGCCGACGGCGTGAACGTCGGCAATGAAATCTACGTCATCGAAACGCAGATCACCCAGGCCGGTGCCCAGATCAGCGCCCAGCAGCAGGTCGAGCGCCGCGAAAAGCTGACCCGCAAGAAACGCTGGGAAATGCAGGACGAAAACGAGGCCTATTCGGCCACCCAGCTCGACCGCAAGATCGTCAACCCGGACCAGATCCGCACCGTCATCCGCACGTTCCGCGACCAGTTGCCTGAGATTTTCCCCGGCCGCCAGGAAGTGCCGAAGACGCTGATCTTCGCCAAGACCGACAGCCACGCCGACGACATCATCCAGACCGTGCGCGAGGAATTCGGCGAGGGCAACGCCTTCTGCAAGAAGCTCACCTACAAGATCGACGAAGACCCCAAGTCGGTGCTCGCCCAGTTCCGCAACGATTATTACCCGCGCATCGCCGTCACCGTGGACATGATCGCCACCGGCACCGACGTCAAGTCGCTCGAATGCCTGCTGTTCATGCGCGACGTGAAGAGCCGCAACTACTTCGAGCAGATGAAGGGGCGCGGCACGCGCACGCTGGACCTCGACGAGCTGCGCAAGGTCACGCCCTCGGCCGTCAGCGCCAAGACGCACTACGTGATCGTCGACGCGATCGGCGTCACCAAGTCGCTCAAGACCGCGAGCCAGCCGCTGATCACCAAACCCTCGGTGCCGCTCAAGGACCTGGCGATGGCGGTGATGATGGGCGCGAGCGACGAAGACACGGTGTCCTCGCTCGCGGGCCGGCTCGCGCGCCTCAACAAGCAGCTCGACACCGATGACCAGCGCCGCATCCGCGATGCCGCCGGCGGCCTTACGCTGACCCAGCTCGTCGGCCAGCTTTTCGCCGCCATCGACGCCGACGACGTCGAGGCGAAGGCGCTGCAACTCGCCGGCCAGCCGCTTGGCAGCGACCCCGGCGATGCCAAACGCCAGCAGGCGCAGGAGCAGCTCGTGCAAGCCGCCGCCGGCGTTTTCAATGGCGAACTGGTCGAACTCATCGACGCCATCCGGCGCGACAAGGAACAGACCATCGACCACGACAACCTCGACACCGTGCTGCGCGCCGAGTGGGACAAGAACGCCGCGAGTAACGCGCAGGCGCTGGCGAATGAATTTGGCGAGTACCTGAACGCGCACCGCGACAGCATCACCGCCCTCACCATCTTCTTCAGCCAACCGTACCGCCGGCGCGAACTCAGCTTCGAGCTGATCCGCCAGGTACTCGACAAGCTGCGCGCCGATAAACCCCAGCTTGCTCCCTTGCGTGTCTGGCAGGCCTACCGCCAGCTCGACGACTACAAGGGCGAGCAGCCGGTCAGCGAACTCTCGGCGCTGGTCGCGCTGATCCGCCGCGTCTGCGGCATGGACGACCAGCTCTCGACCTTCGACGACACGGTGCGCCGCAATTTCCAGAACTGGATCATGAAACAGCATTCGGGCGGCAGCGAAAAGTTCAACGAAGAGCAGATGGCTTGGTTGCGCATGGTCCGCGACCACGTCGCGAGCTCCTTCCACATCGCGCGCGACGACCTCGACATGTCGCCGTTCGACGGCCAGGGCGGCCTGGGCCGGATGTTCCAGCTCTTCGGCGCGCGCATGGACCCGCTGCTCGACGAGTTGAACGACGTGCTGGTCGCCTGAGGAATTGCGCCAATAGTCTGGCGCGATTCGATTTTGCGCGCCAAAACGGACGGTGCGATCTATCCGCCGCTACTATGCACATAGTGCAAATATACCGAGCGCCCGAGATGACCCAACTTCATTGCTACGTCCCCGATGACGTCGCCGAAAAGGCCCAGCGCAAGGCCAAGGCCGCCGGCATGAGCGTGTCGCGTTACCTCGCCGAACTGGTCAAGCGCGACACCGGCGCCAGCGAAGGGTGGCCGGACGGCTATTTCGACCTGTTCGGAAAATGGGAAGGCGCCCCCCTGGAACGTCCACCGCAGGGACAGTTCGAAGAGCGGCCGGAGCTCGAATGATTTACCTGCTCGATACCAACGTCTGCATCCATCTTCTGAACGAGCGGAGCGCCAGCATCCAGAACCACTTCCGCGCACATGCGTCGGCCGACATCGCGCTGTGCAGCGTCGTCAAGGCCGAACTCCTCCACGGCGCCCGGCGCAGTCAGCGCATGGAAGCCAATCTGCTCCTTCTCGAGGCGTTTTTCGCTCCTCTGCAGAGCCTGCCTTTCGATGATGCCTGTGCCGAACACTACGGCCGCATTCGTGCCGACCGGTCGGGCCAGGGGCGAGCGATCGGCCCGAACGATCTGCTGATCGCCGCCATCGCCCGCGCCCACGATGCGACGCTGGTCACGCATAACACCGGAGAGTTCGGTTGGGTGCCGGGACTGCGGCTGGAAGATTGGGACGTGGCGTGATGGGCGGGAAAGTAGAAGAATTGCCGGATGGTTGGGCAGTGGTCGAAGTTTCGAGCGTTTGTCTCGTCAATCCAACGGTCGACAAGGCAGCGTTTTCGGACGATCTTGAAATATCCTTTGTGCCAATGTCCGCCGTCGAAGCCGGATCGGGCGGCATCGACGTCACCGCCATCCGAAAATTCGCCGACGTGAAAAAGGGGTACACGCCCTTCCGCGAAGGCGATGTCCTGTTCGCCAAGATCACGCCCTGCATGGAAAACGGCAAGATGGCCGTCGTGCCGGCGCTGCGGAATGGGCTGGGTTTCGGGTCGACCGAATTTCACGTGCTGCGTGCCCATCCGGGTATCAGCTCCGCCTATCTCTACTACTACGTT
This sequence comes from Azoarcus sp. DN11, assembly GCF_003628555.1. NCBI lineage: Bacteria > Pseudomonadati > Pseudomonadota > Betaproteobacteria > Rhodocyclales > Zoogloeaceae > Azoarcus > Azoarcus sp. DN11. The sequence continues at coordinate 2,088,537 of NZ_CP021731.1, forward strand.
TCATCGCAGAGCTTTCGCCGTGCGGCTGAGCACAACATGTCCGGGGCTGTGGGGCAGCGGCGTGTCACGACACCTTACCTGAGTGCCTGCAAACTCCCGCTCCCGCCCGCAAGGGAACAACACCGCATCGTCGCCAAGATTGAGGAACTGTTCTCCGAACTGGACAAGGGCATCGAAAGCCTGAAGACGGCCCAGGCGCAGCTCAAGGTCTATCGCCAGTCCCTGCTCAAACACGCCTTCGAGGGCAAGCTCACCGCCCAATGGCGCGCCGACAATCGGGACCAACTCGAAACCGCCGACGCCCTGCTGAAGCGCATCCAGCAAGAGCGCGCCGAGCGCTACCGGCAGCAGCTCGCCGACTGGGAGGCCGGCGGCAAGCAAGGTAGCAAACCCAAAGCGCCGAAAGCGATTCCACCTTTGTCTGATGACGAATTGGGTGAATTGCCCGTACTGCCGCTGGAATGGAATTACGTTCGAGCAGAGGAAATTGCTGGCTTCATCACGAAAGGCACAACGCCAAGCAAAGAACTGCTTTTCTTCGGTGACGGCGACATCCCTTTCATCAAGGTCTACAACCTGACGAGGACCGGGTTTCTAGATTTTTCGGTCGATCCTACGTTTGTCAGCGCGGAAACACATCGCAATTTTTTAGCGCGCTCAATGGTGTTTCCGGGTGACGTTTTAATGAACATTGTTGGCCCCCCGCTCGGCAAAGTTTCGATCGTTCCAAGTACATATCCCGAATGGAATATCAATCAGGCGATCGCTATTTTCAGAACCCATTTCGTCTCCAATAGATTCCTCGCCGCATATCTGGCCTACGATGCAACAGTACGAGCCATGATGAAGAAGTCGAAAGCTACTGCCGGACAATTCAATCTCACACTGGAAATTTGTAGAGATGCCCCTATTCCTCTCTGCTCTTTGGCAGAGCAAAAGGAAATCGAACTCCTGCTCGAAGTCAAGCTCTCAGAAGTCGACCAGCTCGACCAAACCATCGCCACCTCCCTGCAACAAGCCGAAGTCCTGCGCCAGTCCATCCTGAAAAAGGCCTTCTCCGGCCAACTAGTGCCGCAGGACCCGCAGGACGAACCCGCCTCGGTGCTGCTCGAACGCATCCGTGCAGAAAAGTCGAATGACATGAAGCCTCGCAAACGGGAAAAATCCCGCTAGAATAGCTGTACGGATATACAGCTATTCAAAGGACGAGCACATGCCGACGCACGACGCCACCCAAGCCCCCATCGCCATTTACCAATCGGCCGACGGCTCGATTTCGACCGAGGTTCGGCTGGACGGCGAAACCGTCTGGCTGACGCAGCAGCAGATCAGCCAACTGTTCGGCCGCGAGCGATCGGTGGTGAGCAAACACTTGCGCAATATCTTTGCGGAAGGGGAGCTGTCGGCCGATTCAGTATGTGCAAAATTTGCACATACTGCGCTGGATGGCAAAACCTACCAGGTCGATCACTTCAATCTCGACGTGATCATTTCGGTCGGCTACCGTGTCAAGTCTGTCGAAGGCACCCGCTTCCGCATCTGGGCCAACCGCATCCTCAAGGACTACCTCGTCAAAGGGTATGCGCTGAACGAGCAGAGGCTGGCCAGGCAGCAGGAGAACATCCGCCAGCTCGAACGCACGCTGACGCTCTTCCAGCAAAACCTGATCGAGCAGGCCAACCTGCCGGAGGCACGCGGACTGGTGGAAGTGATCGCCGGCTATGCGCGCACCTTCGTGCTGCTCAACCAGTTCGACAGCGAACGCCTGCCGTTGGACGATTTCACCACGACCATTCGCTACGCGATCCGCGAGGACGAAGCGCTGGCGGGCATCGCCGCGCTGAAGGCCGACATGATCGGGCGCGGCGAGGCGTCGGCCTTGTTCGGCAACCGGAAGGACGACAGTTTTGCCGGCATTCTCGGCAATATCCTTCAATCCTTCGGCGGCGAGTACGTGTATCCGAGCATCGAGGAACAGGCCGCCCATCTGCTTTATTTCGTCATCAAGAACCATCCGTTCTCGGACGGCAACAAGCGTATCGGCGCCTTTCTGTTCATCTGGTTCCTGCAACGCAACCGGCACCACTTGAAGTCGGATGGGGAATTGAAGATCAACGACAACGCGCTGGCCGCGATTGCCCTGCTGGTGGCGCAGAGCGATCCGGCGCAGAAGGAACTGATGGTTCATCTGATCATGAACCTGATCCGGAGTTAAGCAAGAACATGAACGCAACCGCCTCCATCGTCTCCAAGGTCTGGAGTTTCTGCACCACGCTGCGCGACGACGGCGTCAGCTACGGCGACTACCTGGAGCAGCTGACCTACCTCATCTTCCTCAAGATGGCGCACGAGTACAGCCAGCCGCCGTACAGCCGCAAGGTCGGCATCCCCGCCGAATACAACTGGCAAAGCCTCAAGGCCAAACGCGGCGCCGAGCTGGAAGTGCATTACGTGACGCTGCTGCGCGAGCTCGGCAACCGGCCCGGCATGCTCGGCTCGATCTTCACCAAGGCGCAGAACAAGATCCAGGACCCGGCCAAGCTCTACCGGCTGATCGACATGGTCGACGACACCCAGTGGGTGACCATGGGCGCCGACGTCAAGGGCGACATCTACGAGGGCCTGCTGGAACGCAACGCCGAAGACACCAAGTCCGGCGCCGGCCAGTACTTCACGCCGCGCGCCCTGATCCGCGCAATGGTCGAATGCGTGCGTCCGGAGCCCGGCAAGACGATCGCCGACCCGGCCTGCGGCACCGGCGGCTTCTTCCTCGCGGCCTACGATTTCCTGGTTGCGGCGCATGCGATGGACAAGGCGCAGAAGGCCTTCCTCAAGCACGAGACCTTCTTCGGCAACGAGATCGTCGCCGGCACGCGGCGCCTCGCGCTGATGAACATGTTCCTGCACAACATCGGCGAGATCGACGGCGACAGCATGATTTCGCCCAACGACGCGCTGGTCGCCAGTACGCCGCAGACCTACGACTACGTGCTCGCGAACCCGCCCTTCGGCAAGAAGAGCGCGATGAGCTTCACCAACGAGGACGGCGAGCAGGAGAAGGACGACCTGACCTACAACCGCCAGGACTTCTGGGCGACGACGTCGAACAAGCAGCTCAACTTCGTGCAGCACATCCGCACCATGCTCAAGACCACCGGTCGCGCCGCGGTCGTGGTGCCCGACAACGTGCTATTCGAAGGCGGTGCAGGCGAGACGGTGCGCAAGAAGCTCCTGGAGACTACCGACCTGCACACCATCCTGCGCCTGCCGACCGGCATCTTCTACGCCAACGGGGTCAAGGCCAACGTGCTGTTCTTCGACAACCACGCGGCGAGCAAGGAAGCGTGGACCAAGGAAGTCTGGATCTACGACTACCGCACCAACATCCACCACACGCTGAAGAAGAAGCCGCTGCGCTTCGAAGATCTGCAGGACTTTATCGCCTGCTATCAGCCGGCGAACCGCTTCAAGCGCCAGGAAACCTGGAACGAGGCGAGCAACCCGGAAGGCCGCTGGCGCAAGTTCGGCTTCGATCAGATCGTCGCACGTGACAAGACCAGCCTCGACATATTCTGGCTCAAGGACAAGAGCCTCGCCGACCTCGACAACCTGCCCGAGCCCGACGAACTGGCCGGCGAGATCATCGACAACCTGGAGGCCGGGTTGAACAGCTTCCGGGAAGTCGCGGCGGCCTTGTAGCGTGAATACCGTCAATTGGATGAACCGGGTAGGTTGCTGAGCGAAATCAAAAGGGCGCCAACCTTGCGGCGGCGCCCTTGGTTCGTTTCGGCAGAAGCCGGGTCAGGAGCGTAGGGGCTGCGCGGCCACGCGCTTGTCGCCCGTGCGGGGGAACCGCGCGCCGGACGGTTCCGCGTGGGTGGTGGGTGCGGGCGCGGGCTGCGCAGCGCCGGCGGCTTCGCGCCGCCCCACGCCCAGCCAGCAAGCCAGCGCCGGCAGCAGGAAGATCGCGCCGAGCACGTTCACCAGGAACATGAAGGCGAGCAGCACGCCCATGTCGGCCTGGAACTTCAGCGCCGAGAAGGCCCAGGTGCCGACGCCGATCGACATCGTCACGGCGGTGAAGACGGCGGCGGTGCCGCGCTGGCGCATCGCTTCGTAGAAGGCTTCGCGCAGGCTGTAGCCGTGTTCGGCCAGTTCGTGCTGCATGCGCTCGTAGATGTAGATGCCGTAGTCGACGCCGACGCCGACGCCGAGCGCGATCACCGGCAGGGTGGCGACCTTGAGGCCGATGCCGAGCAGCGCCATCAGCGCGTTGCACATGATGGTTACGAGGGTCAGCGGCACGATCACGCACAGCACGGCGCGCCAGGAGCGGAAGGTGAGCCAGCACAGCAGCGAGATCGACGCGAAGATCGAGGCGAGCATCTGCACCTCGGCGCGCTCGACCGCCTCGTTGGTGGCGACCGCGACGCCCGCGTTGCCGCCGGCGAGGCGGAAGGTGACGTTGGGCGTCTTGTCCTCGGCGATGAACTTGCGCACTTCATCGACGACGTGCTTGAGCGTCGGGCCCTGGTGGTCGTTGAGGTACACGGCGAGGTGGATGGTCTTGCAGCCGGCGGAGTTGAGGCCCAGTTCGGGGTTCGCGGCGCGGCTGCCGGTGCGCAGCGCGGCTTCGGTGCGCTGCAGGGCCGCCCAGCGCGGGTTGGCCTCGTTGTTGCCGGCGGCGAAGAGCTTCGCGAGACCGGCGACGGTGCTCACCGACTGGACGCCGTCGACGCCGCGCATGCGGAAGTCGAAGCGCTCGACGGCGTTCATGACGTCCCAGTTGAGGCAGGCTTCGGTCAGGTTCTCCGTCTCGACATAGACCGACAGCACGTCCATGCCGATGGAGTAGCTGTTGATGATCTTCGCGTTGTCCCGGTTGTAGCGGGAGTCGGCGCGCAATTCCGGTACGCCGCTGCCGATGTCGCCGGTCTGCAAGTGGCGGGAAAAATAGGTGGCGGTCGCAAGCAGGACGAGCATTACGCTGAAGGTCGTGAGTGCCGGGCGCGGCTCCGACAGCGCCGAGAGCCGCCACCAGGCGGGGTGCTTTTCCTTGTTGTCGACGGGCTGGTGCAGGGCTATGCGTTCGAGGTGCAGGTGCGACAGGATGATGGGCATGAACATCTTGTTGGTCATGATCATCAGCGCGACGCCGAGGCAGGCGGTGAGGCCCAGCTCGTGCACGATGGGGATGTCGATCACCATGATCACGAGAAAGCCCAGCGCATTGGCGAGCAGCGCCATGATGCCGGGCACGGCGAGCTTGCGGAACGCGCCTTCGGCGGCTTCCAGCGCCGTCTCGCCCGCGAGCACGTCCTGCTTCCAGGCGTTGGTCATCTGCACCGCGTGCGAGACGCCGATCGAGAAGATCAGGAAGGGGACCAGCACCGACATCGGGTCGATGCCGTAGCCGATCAGCGGCAGCAGGCCCAGCAGCCAGATCACCGGCAGCAGCGCGACGGCGATGGCCAGCACGGTGAGCTTGAGCGAGCGTGAGTACATCCACAGCAGCAGCGAGGTGATCACGAAGGCGATCGCGAAGAAGGTCACGACGGTGCCGAGACCTTCCATGACGTCGCCCATGACCTTGGCGAAACCGACGATCTGGATATCGACCTTGTCGCTGCCGAACTGGCTGCGGATGGCTTCGAGTTTGTGGGCGACTTCGGCGTAGTCGAGCTTGGCGCCCGTGTCGGGGTTGGTTTCGAGCAGGTCGGCCTGCACCAGCGCGGATTTGACATCGTTCGCGACTAGGCGGCCGATCTGGCCGGATTTCGCGACGTTGGCGCGCACCTGGTTGAGGCCCCGTTCGTCGGTCTCGAAGCGCGCCGGGATCACGACGTCGCCGGTGAAGCCTTCCTCGGTGACTTCGATGTAGCGCACGTTCGGGGCGAAGATCGAACGCACGCTGGCGCGATTGACGCCGGGGGTGAAGAAGACTTCGTCATTCACCTTGCGCAGGATGGGCAGGAACTCGGCGTTGTAGATGTCGCCATCGCCTTTCCACTGCACGTTCACGAGGATGCGGTTGGCCCCCGAGAAGGTGGTCGAGTGCTTGAGAAAGGCGGCCATGTAGTCGTGCTTGAGCGGGATCAGCTTGTTGAAGCCGGGATCCAGGCGGGTGCTCAGCGCTGAGTAGCCCAACCCGAGCGTCACGAGCAGGAAGAAGGCCCCCAGCGGCTTGCGCCAGCGAATGAGCATGCGGGCGAGCACTGCGACCAGTGCGTCGATTCTGGACAAGGTATGGGGGGCGTTCATAAGGCAACTCCGTGAATCTGACGGATGGCTGGGTGGCGACCTGAAGCGGGCGGATGCGGCAGGGCGCCCGACGGTCTCACCGGACTGGGCCGGCGTAGGCGCCCGCGCCGACGAGGTACTTGCCGACGCGCACGACGTAGCTGTGCTTGTTCTCGACTTTCAGATTGGCGGGGTTGCGCCATGCGTACCGCACGTCGCCCTCGCCCTTGCTCCTGGCCAGCGCGATCATCTCGCGGATGAAGTACTTGCCCTTGGCGTCGACGAGTTCGCCCGCCTTGCGACCCACCTGACGCGGACTGCCGCCGTGTGCGTAGACCAGTTCGTCCTCCAGTCCCACCACGAACACGTACAGGTCGTCCTGGACGAAACCGCCGTTCAGGCTGTTGAAGCGCTCGAAGGCGTGGTCGCCGTGCACCTTCAGCTCGTGCACTGCGCGCCAGAGCATGGACTTGGCGAGCTCGATCGACGCGTTCGGGGTGTAGTAGCCGACGACCAGGATGCGGTCGCCGACGGCGCGATAGGTCGCGATCTTGGGTTCGGCCCGGTTGTGCACAGGGTTGTACCAGCGGTACTCGACGGTTCCGGTCCTGGCGGTCTTGGCGCCGCCAAGCATCTCGCGGAAGAAGAAACGACCGTCCGAATCCGTCATGTCGCGCACGTTGCGCCCGATCAGCGCGCTCGACGAGCCGCCGCTGGCGATCAGCTTGCCGTCCGTATCCAGGACGTAGACGTAGAGGTCGCCGTCCTGGAATGCACCCGCCTGGCTGAAGGTCGCCAGCGCGTGTTCGCCCTTGTCGCGCAGATGCCGCTCGGCGCGATCGAGCAGCGCCTGGGTGCGCGCGATGGCCGTTCGTTCCTGCTCGCCGCCCGGTGCGGTATTTTCCGCATGGATCGACATGGTGTTCAATGCAATGCCCAGCACTGCGGCGAGTATGAGGGTTCTCAGCGGAGCCATGTCGCGACGTCCTCCCAAAGAAGATTGCGGCGAGGCTGATTGTAGGGCGGTCCGCGATCGGCTTCGTAGTCCGGCTGGACGATGTCCGCCGCTTTACCGGGGGCCGATACTCCTGCAAAGCGCCAATTCCGGCATCGCCGTCATCAGGAGGAAATTGCATGACCGTAACCGTCGTAACCGGCTCGGCGTCGGGCATCGGGGCCGCCGTCGGCGCGCAGCTGCGACAGGCGGGGCATCGCGTGATCGGCATCGACCGCCGCGATGCGGATATCGTCGCCGACCTGTCCACCGCCGAAGGGCGGCAGGCGGCGGTGGCCGCGGCGCTCGAGGCCTGCGGCGGCGTCCTCGACGGCCTCGTGTGCTGCGCGGGCCTGGGCCCGACGGCGAGTTCCTGTGGGCTGATCGTCGCCGTCAACTACTTCGGCATGAGTGAGCTGCTGGACGGTTTCGGAGAAGCGCTCGCGCGCGGCAGCCGGCCTGCGGCGCTCCTCATCGGCTCGGTGGCCTCGGCACACCCGGGTATCGACAAGCTGCCGATGGTCGAGCTGATGCTCGCCGGGGACGAGGCGGCGGCGAAAGCGCAGGCCGACGCGATGGGCAATCCGCAAGCGGCCTACGCCGGCTCGAAGTACGCGGTCACCGTGTTCGCGCGCCGCAAGGCGGCCGAGTGGGGGCGCCGCGGCATCCGCCTGAACGTGGTTGCGCCGGGCGCGGTCGAGACGCCGTTGCTGCAGGCTTCGCTGTCGGATCCGCGCTATGGCGAGGCGATCCGCAACTTCGTCTCCCCGTTGGGCCGCAACGGCAGCCCGGACGAGATCGCGCGCGTGGTCGCTTTCCTGCAGTCGGAAGCGGCGAGCTTCATGCACGGCACGGTGGTCTTCGTCGACGGCGGCATCGATGCGCTGAACCGTCCTGAGCGCTTCTGATCGCACCGCGCCGCGCGACGACCATCCACGGCAAGCGGCGACCAGTGTGAAGCACGACTCCCATCCCGCTCCGGTGCAGCCGGATCCGGCCGACATGCCGGGGAGCGGGCCGGGAGCTCGCCGCCGGCAAATCCTCGATGCGGCCGAGGCGTGCTTCCGCGACAAGGGTTTTCATGGCGCGAGCATCGCCGACATCTCCGCTGCGGCGGGGGTCAGCGCGGGCCATATCTACTATTACTTCAAGAACAAGGAAGAGATCGTCACCGCGATCGCGGAGACCGAACTCGATGCCTTGCTCGAAATCCACGACGCGGTGCGCGTCGATCACAACGTCGTCGATGCGATCGTCGCGCGCTCGGGTGACATCGCCCTTCAGTACGCGGATCCGCAGAACTCTCGCCTGCGACTGGAAATTCTCGCCGAGGGTGCGCGCAATCCGTGCATCTCCGCGCGCGTCCATGCGCTCGACCGGCGGGCGCGCGAAAGCGCTTACCGCAGCCTGCGCCTGATCGGCAGCGGGCTGTCGGGCGACGCCCTCGAAGCGCGGATTGCCGTCCAGTACGAGCTGATCAGCGCGATCCTGTTCGGCATCACGGTGCGCGCGGTGCGTGGCATCGAGGTGGACCACGGCCTGCTCAAACGGGAAGTGATGGAAGCCGTGCGCCGCGTGCTTGAACGGCCCTGAAGGCGCGGCAGCCGCCATTAGTCTCAACGGACGATGTTCCGCTTTCACGCCGGGTGAATGATGGGCTCCATTACGAGTGCCGGCGTCTTATGCCGGCGGCACTCCGGCCCCCACGCCGCAATGGTGTGCGCCAAGGGGCACGAGAACAGCAATAACGGAGACCAATGCATGGACAACGGTATCGCGGCCCGGAAGGCATCGCAGCCTTCCGTCAAAATCGTGTCGCGGGACGAGACCCAGGCCAAGCTGGATCGGCGTGCGCAGAGCAGTGCGCTGATCAAGCCGCGCGACCTGTATACCACCGCCGACCGCATCGAGGCGCAGGCGCGCGCGCACGGCGACCGGCCTTTCCTCGTGTACGGCGATGCCCGCTACAGCTACGCCGAGGTCGATGCGTGGGCGAACCAGTTCGCCCACGCGATGCACGCACGAGGACTGGGGCCGGGGGACGTGTGCGCGATTGCGCTCGAAAACCGCCCGGAATTCTTCTTCGCCTGGTTCGGTGTGAGCAAGCTGGGGGCCGTGGCGGCCTTCATCAACACGCAGGTCAGCGGCCGGCCCCTCGCGCATGCGGTCGAGACCACCGGCGCGAAGGCGGTGATCGTCGGCGAGGAATGCCTGCCCAATTTTGCCGCGACGGACGGCTTGCCCGTCGTCATGCAATGGCTGTTGCCCGATACGGAAAAGCCGGCCCCGGCGGCCCTGCGCCACGACGGCGACACGGCGTTTGCGGACGCCGTCGCACACGCGCAGCGCGATGCCTTCCCGCGCGAGCCGCGCGCCCGGCTCACGGCCGAAACGCCCGCGCTGCTGATTTTCACGTCCGGGACCACCGGTTTGCCGAAAGCCGCCCTCTACAGCCACATGCGCTGGATGTCGTCCGGCGACGTGATGGTGGATACCATCGACGCGGTTGCCGACGACGTCTTCTACTGCTTCCTGCCGCTCTACCACGGCGCGGCGGTGACTTCGATCACTTCCACCGCGCTGAAGGCGGGCGCCGCCATCGTGGTGCGCAGGAAGTTCAGCACGCGCGAGTTCTGGAACGACGTGCGCCGCTACGGTATCACCGTGTGCCAGTACATCGGCGAGATCTGCCGCTATCTGCTCAACCAGCCGCCTTCGGGCCGGGATCGGGAACACGGCCTGCGCTGCATGATGGGCGCAGGCCTGACGCCCGAATCGTGGCTGCGCTGGGTCGAGCGTTTCGGGCCGGTCCAGATCTTCGAGGGCTGGGGCTCGACCGAGGCGAACGCCAACCTCATCAACGTCGACAACCGCATCGGCTCTTGCGGCCGCGTGCCGTACTGGGAGAAGACCAATTTCCGTCTGGTGCGCTACGACCTGGAAAGCGGTGAGCACGTGCGCGACGCGCGCGGTTTCTACCTGCTGTGCCAGCCCGGCGAGGTCGGGGAGGGCATCGGCTACATCGTCGACCACCCGGACATCGGCGGCGGGCGTTTCGAGGGCTACACCTCCGCCGAGGCGACCGACAAGAAGATCCTGCGCAACGTCTTCGTCGAAGGGGATACCTACTGGAGCTCCGGCGACCTGCTGCGTTACGACGACGACGGCTATTTTTACTTCGTCGACCGCATCGGCGACACCTTCCGCTGGAAGAGCGAGAACGTGTCGACGATGGAGGTGGCGGATGCGTTGGCCGACTATCCCGGCGCGGAATTGATCAACATCTACGGGGTGCAGGTGCCCGGCCACGAGGGACGCGCGGGCATGGCGGCGATCGTGATGCAGGACGGGCACGCGTTCGATCCCGCAGGCTTCTATGCGCTGACCGAGGCGCGCCTGCCGCGCTACGCGGCGCCGCTCTTCGTGCGCGTGTCGCGGGCGGCCGATCTCACCACCACCTTCAAGCTGCGCAAGGTCGATCTGCAGCGCCAGGGTTACGACCCCGCCGCGTTCGACGACCCTCTGTATGTCCGCAGCGAAACGGAGCGCACCTACCTGCCGTATTCGGCCGAGGTCCTGGAAGAAGCCGGTCTGTCCCCGTTCGGTGCCGTCACGGGGGTCGCCATATAGTCCGTTTGGACGATGTGCGCCGCTGCCCGGCGGTGCAACGTGGGTTACAGGCCGTCCCCGCCGCCGCCCCGCGGGAACGGCCGATCGCATCAGTCAATAGAGAGACCCGTCAGAGGTCCGACTGGAGAGAGACAATGACGATCAAGCTGCTCGTATTGGGCGCCGTGTGCGCCTTCTTCGGCTCCCAGTGGTTCAAGGGGGCTGCCTCCGACAACGTCGCGAACTGCGCTGCCGCCGGGCACCACTGCCCGGGTGCGATGATGGTCAGCGGCGCTTCGCCCGACCGGTTTTTCGGGGCCCTGACCATGCGCTAGCCGCAGGGATCGCCGGGCAGGCAATTTCAGCCCCCGCGGCGCGGGGGCCTACTCACATCATCGCGGCCATCGCGAACGGCACTCCGACTACACCGGCCCACCCCAACCGTCCCCAGAACGCGAGGGGCGCTGACTGGTGGTTCCACAGCCCCAGCGCGCCAAAGGCGCCCATCGCACCCGCGCCTTCTACCCAGATGCCGCTCAAGCCGGCCAATCCCAGCAATGCCAGCAAACGGATCGCCGCGCCGGGGCGATGAGCGGTCACCGGTGATTTGATCCCGGCCAGGCCGGCAAGTCCGATCAGGCCGACAAGGCCGATCCACGGAGTGATGTTTTCCACGTCGCTGTCTCCTCGAAAACGCGTCGCCTCGGCCGAACTCGGCCGGCTTTCGCGCCTGCGATGCTTCCGCTACGGTCCATGGCGCGCATCATTCGATCGGACTAGGGTGCAGGCAGGCATTGCGAAACGTCCGTGATGCCTAGTCGATTTGAACGATTACCGCACCAATGCCGCTATGGCATCGTTGCCCCATCGCCGGCAACGGCAACGGCAAAAATCGCGAACAGGGGCTGACATGGGACTGAAAGGACAAGCCGCGATCGTCGGGGCGGCGCAGTACAGGCCGGAAAAATACGCGACCGCGCCGCGCATGTTCCACCTCGAACAGGTGGCGGATCTCGCGGCGCGCGCGCTGCAGGACGCCGGGCTGAAGGCGTCGGATCTCGACGGCCTCGTCATCAACGGGCCGCAGTTCCACGAGGCTTCCGTGTTCGTGCCGGCGATGGCGGCCGAGTACCTCGGGATGAAGTTGAACTTCGCCGAGGTCGTCGACCTGGGCGGCACCACGTCCGTCGGCATGGTGTGGCGCGCGGCGGCTGCGATCGAACTCGGGCTGTGCCAGGCGGTGCTGTGTGTGCTGCCGGCGCGCATGGCGCCCTTCGGCCCCGACGAGGATCCAGCGTGGATGGCGCGGGCGATGCGCTACGGCGGGCACAGCACCGCCTTCGGCGCGCCCGAGGCGGAATTCGACCTGCCCTACGGCCACATGGGCCAGAACACCGGCTACGCGATGATCGCGCAGCGCTACGCGGCCAAGTACGGCTACGACCCGCTGGCGATGGCGAAGATCGCCGTCGATCAGCGCACCAACGCGCTGACGAACCCGGACGCGATGTTCTTCGGCAAGCCGCTCACGGCGGAAGAGGTGCTGGCGAGCAAGATGGTCGCCGATCCGCTGCACGTGCTGGAGATCGTGATGCCGGTCGCCGGCGGCGCGGCGGTGATCGTCGCGTCGAAGGAACTCGCGGCGCGTGCGCGCAACCGTGGAGCCTTCGTCACGGGCTTCGGCGAGCATCTCGCCTTCAAGTCGCCGTCGTATGCGGCCGAGATGACCGAGACCCCGATCGGGCCGGCCTCGCGGCGCGCCTTCGAGATGGCGGGCATCAAGCCGGGCGATGTCGACGCGGCGCAGATCTACGACTGCTACACGATCACGGCGCTCCTCACGCTCGAAGACGCCGGCTTCTGCGAGAAGGGCGAAGGCATGCGCTTCGTGCGCGAGCACGACCTCACTTGGCGCGGTGATTTTCCCATGAACACCCACGGCGGCCAGCTCAGCTTCGGCCAGGCCGGATCGGCCGGCGGCATGTCGCAGGTGATCGAGGCCTTCACCCAGCTCGCCGGGCGTGCGGGCGACCGTCAGTTGAAGCGTTGCGACCGGGTGTATGTGTCCGGCACCGGCGGCGTGATGAGCGAGCAGGGCGCCTTGATCCTGCAGGGAGCGTGATGAAGATGTCGATGAATAAACCGATGCCGGTGGCGACCGAGATCTCGGCCCCGTTCTGGAATGCGCTGAAGGAGGGCGTGCTGCGGATCCCGCACTGCACCGCCTGCGGCCACTGGATCTTCTACCCGCGCCGCCACTGCGACCGCTGCTTCTCGCACGCCGTCGAATGGCGCGAAGTGTCGGGCGCCGGCCAGCTCTATTCCTACACCGTCGCGCGCATCCCGACGCTGCCCGACTTTGCCGACGAAATGCCGCAGAAACTCGCGGTGGTCGAACTCGACGAAGGCGTGCGCATCAACACCACGCTGGTCGGCCTGAACGAAGACGAGATCCGCATCGGCATGCGCGTGAAGCCGGTGTTCGACAAGGTGCGCGCGGACGGCGCGACGCTGCTGCGCTTCACCGCCGCGGACGGCGATTTTCCGGCGCGTATCGACAGCACCCCGCAAGCGCTCGCGGCCGCCGCGGACGCCCAGCTGGCCGCGGAAATCGCGGCGACGGACGTGCGCCGGGTGCGCTTCGACGACGAGGCGGCGATGAAATCGCTGGTGAGCGACGCCTTCACCCCGTGGAGCAACCAGGTCGTCGTCGACCAGGTGCTGATCGACGAATTCGCGAAGCTTTCCGGCGACGACTACTGGATCCACACCGATCCCGAGCGCGCCGCGAAGCAGAGCCCCTTCGGCGGCACGATCGCGCACGGCGCGCTGGTGCAGATCCTGCAATCGCGCCTCAAGATGCCGCTCGGCTTCGAGGTCACCGGCTTCAACAACATGGTCAATTACGGCTCCGACCGCCTGCGCTTCCCCTCACCGGTCCCCGCCGGCTCCCGCATCCACGCGCGGGCGCGAGTGAAAGCGGTCGAGAAGCTCGCCAAGGGCATGCAGCTGACGCTGGAAGTGACGACCCATGTCGTCGGCAACGAACGCCCGTCGGTCATCAACGATCTGGTGATTCTGTATATGTAGTTTTGTAGTGCTCTCGTAGTGGTCCTCTCCTTATTGGCCGCTCTGCCCGTCGGGTGAGCGGTTTTTTTTTGGTTCATCGCGTTTTTCCGGGGAAGGCGGCCTTGATCTTCAGGAAGAAATAGGCTGAGTCGCGGAACCCGTAGGCCATGCGCTTGATGACCTTGATGCGGTTATTGACGCCTTCGAGGACGCTGGTGTTGAGCGGGAAGATGGCTGAGGCGAGAATGCCTCGTAGGTACTTGCGCAGCCGTTTGGCGAAGGCGATGGCCGGCGCGATCCCGCTGTCGATGGCCAAGCGATACCAGTGCTTCCATCTTCGTGCCCCTTCTCGCACGGTCGGGGCGAACCAGACTTCCTTGATGGCCGTCTTGAGAAGATAGACAGTGGCCAGTGGCGCGTTGGCCGCCAGCAACTCGTCAAGCTTGACCGCCTGCTCGTTGCCGAGGTTGTCGCGGTTACGCAGCAACAGCCAGCGAGAGCGCTTGATCACCTGACGCTGTGCCGGCGCGCTGCGCAAGGCGTTGGCCTGATCGACCCGCACCCGATCGACCACTTCCCGACCGAAGCGCGCGACGACGTGAAACAGGTCATAGACTACTTCTGCGTTCGGACAATGGGCTCGCACCTCCAGATCGAAGGCGGTGTTCATGTCCATCGCGACGGCTTCGATGTGTTGGCAGCCTTCTTCGCCGAGCAGTTCGAAGAATGGTCGGATCGCCTCGCGACTGTTGCCTTCTCCGACCCACAGCACCCGCATGCGTTCAGCATCCATGATCACCGTCGCGTAGCGGTGTCCCTTGTGCAGGGCGAACTCATCCATCACCAGCCGACGCACCCCTGGGCCTCGAAATCGCCGTACCGGGCCTGCAGGCGTCGCTGGTCGATGCGCTTGATGGTGTGCCAGTGCAAACCGGTCAGTTCGGCAACATGGGCAATCGGCAGCATCTGTACGAGCGCCTGGACCCAGGCTCGCAGTCGGTGCGTGATGCGCTCGCCCGCATCGAGCCAGCTCAGCCGCTCGGCCGCACGCGCGCCGCACTGATAGCAGTCGAGCCGCCGGATCGGCACGTCCAGCCAGACCCGTCGGTCAAACCAGTCTCGGTCGCGCACCCGGCGCCGCCGTCGCTCATGAATCAGGACGCACTCACTGGCGCAACGCCCGCATCGGGGACGGTAAGAGGGGACTTCAGAAAGGGACAGAAGCAGCGAACCGTCGGTTCGCTCCTGGGATGAATCGACGACATGGCCTTCCCAGAAGACCAGGCCCAACATAGCATCTCGCATGACGGGGAAGAGGAAGGGGATCGGTTTGTTTGGCGACTGCCAATCTACCAACCTCCGACCCGTCAACCTCTACTTTCCCCAGATCGCGCGAAGAACCTTTTTTTTGGCGTGGCGGGAGGACGAAATCTACGTCACGATTGCCCTGCAGCGCGTCGGTCAGGCGAGGCCAGGTTGTACCGGATTACCCGCCCTGTAGCCTCATCAATCCACAACTCCCGGCGGAAAGTCGGCCGGCAGTCGCCCGCCGACGCGGTCGATGACGGCGGGGAGGCGGGAGGTGATGGCTCCCATGTCCGGGCCGTGACAGCGCGGCGCCAACGTCCCTCTGCTGTTTAGTCTCAACGGACGATGAGCGTGCGGCGGCTCGTCGCGAAAATGGCTTCCATACCGGCAAGTGCCGGGCTCATGGGAGCCGGAGACATGATCGATATTCGCGGTCTGGGTTACATCGTCGCCCAAACCGATCAGCTCGCCGAATGGCAGGGCTATGCGCAGGACGTGCTGGGCATGATGACCGCATCGGCACCCGGCGGCGGCATGTACGTGAAGATGGACGAGCGTCCGTTCCGCATGCTGGTGGTCGAAGGGGCCGAGCGCCGTTACCTCGTGTCGGGCTGGGAGCTGGCGGACGAGCGCGCCTTCGATGCCGCGATCACCGTGCTCGAACAGAAGCGCGCGAAATGGGAGCCGGCGTCGGCCGGGCTGTGCGAGCAGCGCGGCATGCAGGCCATCGCGATCGTCATCGATCCTGCCGGCAACCGCCACGAACTGGGCTGGGGCCATCGCTCCGATTGCCTGCCGTTCGTGTCGCCGCAGGCCGTGCCGCGCTTCGTCACCGGCGACATGGGGCTGGGCCACACCGTGCTGCCCGCGCCGAATTTCGACGAGACCGTGGCCTTCCATCGCGAGGTGCTCGGCTTCGGCGTGTCGGACATCTTCAATTTCCGTCCTGATCCGGCCGGCCCGGCGGTGCGCATCCACTTCCTGCACTGCGCCAACGCGCGTCACCACAGCCTCGCGCTGGCCGAATATCCGATGCCGTCGGGCTGCGTGCACGTGATGGTCGAAGTCGATTCGATGACCGAGGTCGGGCGTGCGCACGACCGCCGCATCGCACAGGGCGTGCCGCTGTCGGCCACACTCGGGCAGCACCTCAACGACCGCATGATCTCCTTCTACATGAAGACGCCGTCGGACTTCGACCTCGAATACGGCTACGGCGGGCTGCAGGTCGACTGGGCGCGCCACACCGCCTTCGAATTCACGCGCGTGAGCCTGTGGGGCCACGACTTCTCGGTCGGACAGAAATAAGGACGCCATCAATGGACAAGCGGATGACAACGGCGGATGTCGCCGGCGCGCTGCGCGACGGCATGACGGTCGGATTCGGAGGATGGGGGCCGCGGCGCAAGCCGATGGCGATCGTGCGCGAGATTCTGCGCTCGCCGGTGAAGGACCTGACGGTGGTCGCCTACGGCGGGCCGGAGGTCGGCATGCTGTGCGCGGCGGGGAAGGTGAAGAAGCTGGTGTTCGGCTTCGCGACGCTCGACGCGATCCCGCTCGAACCGTATTACCGCAAGGCGCGCGAGGCGGGCGAGCTGAAGGAATTGATGGAGCTCGACGAGGGCATGTTCCAGTGGGGCCTGCGCGCCGCCAGCATGCGCCTGCCCTTCCTGCCGACGCGTTGCGGCCTTGCGACCGATGTCGTGAAGCTCAACCCCAAACTACGCACGATCCGTTCGCCCTACGACGACGGCGAGGTGCTGATCGCGATGCCGGCGCTGAAGCTCGATGTCGCGCTGCTGCACGTGAATGTCGCCGACCGCCTCGGCAACACCCTGGTGACCGGGCCCGATCCCTACTTCGACCACCTCTTCGCACGCGCGGCCGAGCAGTGCTACGTGTCCGCGGAGCGCGTCGAGGAGCGGCTGCAGCTCGATGCCGCGAGCGCGCGCAGCAACACCTTCGAGCGCTACCTCGTGACCGGCGTCGTCGAGGCGCCTTTCGGCGCGCATCCGACCTCGTGCCCGTCGGACTACGGCTGGGACATGAGCCACTTCAAACGCTACGCGGCAAGCGCGGGCGAGGAGGGCGGCTGGCAGGCCTATGTCGACGAGTTCGTCGCGCCGGGCGAAGCCGCCTACCAGGAAAAGAACGGCGGGGCCGCGCGTCTGGCGACGCTGCCGCTGCCGGTGTTCTGAGGAGACTCCGCGATGACCGAAAAGATTGATTTCACCCTTGCCGAACTGATGATCGTCGCCGCCTCGGAAGCGTGGCGCGGCGACGGCGAAGTACTCGCGTCCGGCTTGGGTGTGATCCCGCGCCTGGGCGCGAGCCTCGCGAAGCTCACGTACAGCGAGGGCCTGCTGATGACCGACAGCGAAGCCTTTCTCGTCGAGGAGCCGATACCGCTCGGGCCGCGTGGGAATTACCAGCCGCGCTATTCCGGCTATATGCCCTTCGAGCGCGTGTTCGAGTGCGTGTGGGGCGGGCGTCGCCACGCGATGATCGGCCCGACTCAGGTGGACCGCTGGGGCCAGACCAACCTCTCGTGCGTCGGCGATTACGCCAAGCCGAAATCCGCGATGCTCGGCGTGCGCGGCCTGCCCGGCAACAGCATCAACCACATCAACTCCTTCTTCGTCCCGAATCACAGCCGCCGCGTGTTTGTCGAGGGCGAGGTCGACATGGTGTCCGGCGTGGGCTTCAACCCTGAGCGTTGGAACGACGGCGAGCGCAGCGATCTGATGCAGATCCGCATCGTCGTTACCGACCTGTGCGTGATGGATTACGACGGCCCATCGCGGGCGGCGCGCGTGCGCTCGCTGCACCCTGGGGTGAGCCTCGCGGAAGTGCAGGAGAAGACCGGCTTTCCGCTCATCGCGGCGCCCGAACTGTGCGAGACCGCGCATCCGACCGCCGAGCAGCTCGCGCTGATTCGCCGCCTCGACCCGCACGAGCTGCGCGCGACCGCGATCAAGGGCAATCCCCCGGGCATCCGCCCGGCTGCCTGATGCGCCAAGGATAAGAACCATGACCGCCCCGACGACCCCTTCGACGACCACCAAGGCCGGTGATTTTGTGAGTCGCGCCGACACCTCGTCCTATGAGACCGACCTGCCGGTGAAGTACGCCGTGCAGGACGGCATCGCGACCGTGACGATGTGCCGGCCGGAGTTCAACAACGCGCAGAACTCGCAGATGACCTATGCGCTCGACGCGGCCTTGCGGCGTGCCGTCGATGACGACGCGGTGAAGGTGATCGTGTTGCGCGGCGAGGGCAAGCACTTCTCTGCGGGGCACGACATCGGCACGCCGGGGCGCGACATCAACAAGCCCTTCGAGCGCGTGCACCTGTGGTGGGATCACACCAACAAGCCGGGCGGCGAGTACCTCTACGCGCGTGAGCAGGAGGTGTACCTCGGGATGTGCCGGCGCTGGCGCGAACTGCCCAAGCCGACCATTGCGATGGTGCAGGGGGCGTGCGTCGCGGGCGGGCTGATGCTCGCGTGGGTGTGCGACCTGATCGTCGCTTCCGACGACGCCTTCTTCCAGGATCCGGTGGTGCGAATGGGCATTCCGGGCGTCGAGTATTTCGCCCATCCCTTCGAGCTGCATCCGCGCATCGCCAAGGAGTTCCTCTTCGTCGGCGACCGCATGGGGGCCGAGCGCGCGTACCAGATGGGCATGGTCAATCGCGTCGTGCCGCGCGCCGAGCTCGAAGCGGCGACCTACGCGATCGCAGCGCGCATCGCGCAGCAGCCGCGCATGGGGCTCGCGCTGACCAAGCAGGCGATCAATCACGTCGAGGACCTGCAGGGCAAGCGCACGGCGATGGA
Organism: Azoarcus sp. DN11; assembly: GCF_003628555.1. Classification (NCBI taxonomy): domain Bacteria; kingdom Pseudomonadati; phylum Pseudomonadota; class Betaproteobacteria; order Rhodocyclales; family Zoogloeaceae; genus Azoarcus; species Azoarcus sp. DN11. Next base: position 2,107,593 of record NZ_CP021731.1, read on the forward strand.
CGCCGCCTTCGGCTGGCACCACTTCGCGCATGCGCACAACGAACTGCTGTCCGGCGACAAGCTGGGCGGCTACGACGCGAAGGCGATGGCCCAGGCCAACAAGCAGGCCGTCACGGCAGGAGAGGGCGCATGAACCGCGACACCCCGTTCGACTATTCCGCGCTGCTGCGCACGCCGCTCACCGAGCGGCTGGGCTGCCGCTATCCCATCGTGCAGACGGCGATGGGCTGGGTCGCCGACGCGAACCTCGTGATCGCGACGACCAAGGCCGGCGGCTTCGGCTTCCTCGCCGGCGCGACGATCGAGGCGCACAAGCTCGAAGGCGAGATCCGCAAGGTGATCGCCGCGACGGGCGGGACGAATTTCGGCCTCAACTTCCACATGTTCCAGGGAAACGCCGCGCAGTGCGTCGATCTCGCGATCCAGTACAAGCTGCGTGCGGTGAGCTACGGGCGCGGACCGGACAAGAAGACCATCGCGCGCTTCAAGCAGGCCGGCGTGCTGTGCATCCCGACCGTGGGCGCGCTCAAGCATGCGGTGAAGGCAGTCGAACTCGGCGCCGACATGATCACGATCCAGGGCGGCGAGGGCGGTGGCCATACCGGCGGCGTGCCGACGACGATCCTGCTGCCGCAGGTGCTCGATGCGGTGAAGGTGCCGGTCATCGCGGCGGGCGGCTATTCGACCGGACGCGGGTTGGCCGCGGCGCTCGCGGCGGGCGCCGCGGGCATCGCGATGGGCACGCGCTTCCTGATGACCACCGATGCGCCAACCCCGCGCGCGACGCTGCAGCGCTACGTCGCGGTGGACGACCCGCAGAAGATCCGCGTGACGCTCGCCGTCGACGGCATGCGCCACCGCATGATCGACAACCCCTTCATCCGCCGCCTCGAAGCGGCGGGCCCGCTGGGGCGCCTCGCAATCGCGCTGAAGAGTGCGTGGGCGTGGAAGGCGCAAACCGGCATGAGCGTGGGCCACATGCTGGGCGTGCTGCGCCAGGCGATCAAGGAAGACGCCGGCGCGGTGTCGCAGACCGTGATGTCCGCGAACCAGCCGGTGCTGCTGCAGCGTTCGATGGTCGAGGGGCGCCCCGACGAGGGCATCCTGCCGAGCGGCCAGGTCGCCGCGGCGATCGGCGAGCTGCAGAGCAGCGAAGAGGTCATCCGCGGCATTGCCACGGAGGCCGAGGCCTGCCTCGCGCGCCTCTGTGCACGGCTCGAAGCGCCGCGCGAACGCTCCACCGCCTGACGCACCAACAAAGAACACCCCGCATCACACAGAAGAGACTGGAGACCCCCACGTGACGAACGCAATCCACATCCGGCTCGACGCCGGCATCGCCGAACTGGTGATCGACAAGCCGCCGGTCAACGCACTCGACAGCAGCGAATGGTTCGCGCTCGCGCGCACCATCGACGAACTCGGTGCCAACCCGGACGTGCGGGTCATCGTGATCCGTGCCGAGGGTCGCGGCTTCTGCGCCGGCGTCGACATCAAGGAGCTCGACGCCCACCCGGAGCGCATCGTTGCCGTGAATGCCGGCAACTACGCGACCTTCAAGGCCGTGCATCGCTGTGCGGTGCCGGTGATCGCGGCGGTGCACGGCTTCGTTCTCGGCGGCGGCATCGGCATCACGGGGGCGGCCGACATCGTCGTCGCGTCCGAGTGCGCGACCTTCGCCCTGCCCGAGGTCGACCGCGGCGCGATGGGCGGTGGCGCGCACCTGCAGCGCCTCTTCCCGGTGCAGAAGGTGCGCTACCTGTTCTTCACCGGCGAGAAGATCGGCGCGCGTGACGCCGAGCGCTACGGCTTTATCGAGCGCGTCGTGCCGCACAGCGAGTTGCGCGAGACGGCGCTGGGCATCGCCGCGAAGATCGCCGCGAAGAGCCCCGCGATGATCCGCATCGCCAAGGAAGCGCTCAACGGCATCGAGGACGGCAACCTCGAGGACAAGTACCGCTGGGAGCAGGGCTTCACGCTGCAGGCCTACACCAGCCCGGATTCGGCCGAAACGCGCCGGGCCTTCGTCGAAAAACGCGACGCGAAATTCTGAAGGGGGACACCATGGAGCTTGCGTTTACGCCCAGACAGCGCGCCTTCCGCGCGGAGGTCCGCGCCTGGCTCGCCGACAACGTGCCGCGCACGCCGCTCGCGAGCTACGACACGCGCGAAGGCTTCGAGCAGCACCGCGAATGGGAACGGCGCCTGTTCGATGCGCGCCTGTCGATGGTGATGTGGCCCGAGGCGCTCGGCGGCCGCGGCTGCGACCTCATCGAGTGGCTGATCTTCGAGGAGGAGTATTACGCCTCGGGCGCGCCGCTGCGCGTGAACCAGAACGGCCAGCTGCTGCTCGGGCCGACGCTGATGGAGTTCGGCACCGAGGCGCAGAAGCAGCGCTTCCTGCCGCGCATGGCGTCTAGCGAGGACATGTGGGCGCAGGGCTGGTCGGAGCCGAACGCCGGCTCCGACATGGCGGCGATCACCAGCAAGGCTATCCGGGAGGGCGATCATTACGTCCTCAACGGCCAGAAGACCTGGTCGACGCGCGCCATCTACGCCGACTGGCTGTTCGGGCTGTTCCGCAGCGACCCGGCCTCCAGCCGCCATCACGGTCTCAGCTTCCTGACCGTGCCGCTCGATTCTCCCGGCGTGACGATCCGCCCGATCCGCGCGCTGAACGGCAAGGAAGCCTTCGCCGAGATCTTCTTCGACGACGTGCGCGTGCCGGTCGAGAACCGCATCGGCGACGAAGGCAAGGGCTGGCACGTCGCGATGGCCACCGCCGGCTTCGAGCGCGGCCTGCTGCTGCGCTCGCCGGGACGCTTCCAGCACACCACGCGCCGGCTCGTCGCGCTGTACCAGGCGCACCGCGAGGTGGCCGACCGCGACCCGGCGATCCGCGACGCCGTGTGCGAATCGTGGATGGGCGCCGAAGCCTACGCGCTGTCCGCGTATCACACGGTCGGACGGCTTGCGAAGGGTGCGCGCATCGGCGACGAGGCGAGCACCAACAAGATCGTGTGGTCCGAGCTCGACCTCAAGATGCACGAGACGGCGATGCGCATCCTCGGCGCGCGCGGCGAACTCGTCGCCGAGGCGCCGGAGGCCGAGGACGGGGCGAGCTGGCTCGAAGGCTTCCTGTTCGCGCAGGCCGGCCCGATCTACGCCGGCACCAACGAGATCCAGCGCAACATCATCGCCGAGCGCATGCTCGGCCTGCCCAAATCCTGAGGGGGCCGTCATGGACTTCACCTTTACCGACGACCAGCTCGCGTTCCGCGAAGCCGTGAGCCGCTTCCTGATGACGGAAGCCGCGCCCGAGATGCTGCGCGAGATCTGGGACACCGATGTCGGCCGCTCGCCCGACCTGCGCCACAAGATCGCCGAGCAGGGCCTCACCGCGCTGTCGGTGCCGGAGTCCCTGGGCGGGCTCGGCATGGACGACGTCGCGTGGTCGCTGATGACGCAGGAGCTGGGCTACTACGCGATTCCCGACTCGCTCGCCGACACCGCCTACGTCGCCGCCGGCCTGATCGCGGCCTTGCCGGAAACGGTCGCGAAGCGCGAGGAACGACTGTGCGCGATCGCCGACGGCAGCATCCGCATCGCCGTCGGCCATCCGGTCAATCCTTTCGTCGCCGACGCCCAGCCTGCGGACCTGCTGCTGCTCGCGCACGGCGACGAGGTGCATGCGGTGCCGCGCGCGCTGGTCGACGTGATCGCCAATCCGAGCGTCGACCACTCGCGCCGCCTGGGGCGCGTCGTGTGGGAGCCCAATTCGGCGACCCGCGTCGCGGCCGGGGAGGCCGGCCGCGCGCTGTGGGCCGCGACGCTGGAGCGCGGCGTGCTGTCGGCCGCGGGCCAGCTGCTCGGGCTTGCGCAGCGCATGCTGGATCTGTCGGTGGATTACACCGCGCAGCGCAAGCAGTTCGGCAAACCGATCGGCAGCTTCCAGGCCGTGAAGCACCACCTCGCCGACGTGGCGACGCGCATCGAATTCGCCAAACCGGTGCTGTACCGCGCCGCGCATGCGCTCGCGCACGGCGAGGCGGGGGTGGCGGTGCGCGTGTCGCACGCCAAGCTCGCGTGCGGCGAAGCGGCGTGGCTCGCCGCGCGCCACGGCATCCAGGTGCATGGCGCGATGGGTTACACCTGGGAAGTCGATCTGCAGATGTTCATGAAACGCGCCTGGGCGCTGGATGCGTCGTGGGGCGACCGCGGCTTCCACAAGACGCGCGTCGCGGGCTTCGTGCTCGGCGACGCCGCGGCGCTCGGCCCCGGGCGCACCTTCGAGGAATAAGGAATGGCTGAAGCCTATATCGTCGACGCCCTGCGCAGCCCGACCGGCAGGCGCAAGGGCGGTCTCTCCCACGTGCATGCGGTCGACCTCGGCGCGCATGTCCTGAAGGCGCTCGTCGAGCGCAACGCGATTCCCGCCGAGGAATACGACGACGTGATCTTCGGCTGCGTCGACACCATCGGCTCGCAGGCGGGCGACATCGCGCGCACGAGCTGGCTCGCGGCGGGCCTGCCGCTCAACGTGCCGGGCACGACCGTCGACCGCCAGTGCGGCTCGTCGCAGCAGGCGCTGCATTTCGCCGCGCAGGCGGTCATGAGCGGCACGCAGGACGTCGTCGCCGTCGGCGGCGTGCAGACGATGACGCAGATCCCGATCTCGTCGGCAATGCTCGCCGGCCAGCCGCTCGGCTTCCCCGATCCGTTCTCCGGCAGCCGCGGCTGGAAAGCGCGCTTCGGCGAGCAGCCGGTGAACCAGTTCTACGCCGCGCAGCGCATCGCCGACCACTGGCACATTAGCCGCGCGCAGATGGAGGAATTCGCGCTCGAAAGCCACCGCCGCGCCCGTGCCGCGATCGCCGAAGGCCGCTTCGCGCGCGAGATCGTGCCGCTGGAGGGCGTCGAGCACGACGAGACGCCGCGCGACACGACGCTCGCGAAGATGGCCGAACTGGAACCGGTCGGGCCCGAGTTCCCCGCGATCACCGCCGCCGTGTCGAGCCAGACCTGCGACGCCTCGGCGGCCCTGCTGGTAGTGTCGGAAGCGGCGTTGAAGCGCTACGGCCTGACCCCGCGCGCGCGCATCCACCACCTCAGCGTGCTCGGCGACGACCCGATCTGGCACCTCACCGCGCCGATTCCCGCGACGCGCGCGGCGCTGAAGAAGGCCGGCATGACGATCGGCGACATCGACCGCGTCGAGATCAACGAAGCCTTCGCGTCGGTGGTGATGGCCTGGGCGAAGGAGACCGGCTACGACCCGGCCCGCACCAACGCCAACGGCGGCGCCATCGCCCTGGGCCATCCGCTCGGCGCCACCGGCGCGCGGCTGATGACCACGCTGCTGCACGAACTGGAACGCAGCGGCGGCCGCTTCGGGCTGCAGACGATGTGCGAAGGCGGTGGCCAGGCCAATGTGACGATCATCGAGGTATTGAAATGACAAAGGGTATCTGTGACGGGCGCACCGTGATCATCACCGGCGCCGGCGGCGGCCTCGGGCGCGCCTATGCGCTGGCCTTCGCGGCCGAGGGCGCGAACGTGGTGGTCAACGACATCCGCAACGAGGCCGCCGTGGCCGTTGCGAGCGAAATCCGCGAAGGCGGCGGCAAGGCCATTGCCGATTCGAACGACATCACGCGCCTCGAATCCGCGCAGCGCATCGTCGATGCGGCGATCGAGGCCTTCGGCGACGTGCATGTCGTCGTCAACAACGCCGGCATCCTGCGCGACCGCATGTTCGTGAGCCTCGGCGAGGAGGATTGGGACGAGGTGATGCGCGTGCATCTGAAAGGCCATTTCTGCCTCGCCAACATCCTCGGCCGCCGCTGGCGCGACCAGGCCAAGGCCGGCCAGACGGTCGACGCGCGCATCATCAATACCAGCTCGGGTGCGGGACTGCAGGGCTCGATCGGGCAGTCGAACTACTCGGCGGCGAAAGGCGGCATCGCCTCGCTGACGCTGGTGCAGGCGGCCGAACTGGCACGCTACGGCGTCACCGCCAATGCGCTGGCGCCGTCGGCGCGCACGTCGATGACCGAGAGTGCGATGGCGGCGGTAGTGAAGAAGCCCGAGGACGGCAGCTTCGACCTGTGGGCCGCGGAAAACGTCGCGCCGCTCGTGGTGTGGCTCGGCAGCCCACTGTCGCGCCACGTCAGCGGCCAGGTCTTCGAGGCCCAGGGCGGGCGCATCTCGCTGTGCGACGGCTGGTGCACCGGCGTGACGCGCGACAAGGGCGCGCGCTGGGAGCCCGCCGAAGTCGGCGCCGCGGTCGACGCGATCCTCGCCGAGGCGGTGCCGGCGCAGAAGGTGTGGGGGAGCTGAAAGAGCGCCTCGAACACGGCATGCCAGCCGTGCCGCACGAGCTCGCACGAAGACGCCCTGCTTGCAGGGCGTTTTTCCGATAAAGGCTGCTCAGCTCGCCTGGGCGCCGGACTCTGCGAGCGAGCTCCCGTATACCCGCTTGAGCTCCATCTTCAGCAGCTTCCCGGCCGGATTCCTCGGCAGGGCCTCGCTGCGCACATGCACCACCACCGGCACCTTGTAGGCGGCGAGCCGCGCCGCGACGTGTGCGCGCAGCGCGTCGGACGTGACCGTGCCGGGAGCGTCCACGACGACAGCCGCGGCGACGGCCTCGCCGGAATTCTCGTCCGGCAGCGCGAACACCGCCGCCTCGATGACCGACGGGTGCTCCAGCAGGCAGGATTCGACTTCGGCCGCGGCGATCTTCTCGCCGCTGCGGTTGATCACGTCCTTGATGCGGTCGACGACGAACAGGAAGCCCTCGTCGTCCAGGTAACCGACGTCGCCGGTGTGGAACCAGCCGTCGACCAGCGCGTCGCGCGTCGCTTCCGCGTTGCGCCAGTAGCCCTGCATCACGGTGACGCCGCGCAGGCAGATCTCGCCCGCTTCGCCCGCCAGGAGCGCGCCGCCGTCCGGGCCGGCGATGCGGACCTCGATGATGGGCGAGACGATGCCGGAGCTGCGGGATTGGTATTTGAACAGCTCGCCCGAGCCCGCGGCCCCGACGCCGTTGGTTTCCGTCAGCCCGAAGCCGATGCCGGACAAGCCGTTCGGGCGGGCCGCGAACACGCTGCGAATCAGCGGTTGCGGCAGGCCGGCGCCGCCGAAGCCGAGCCCGCCGAGGCTGCCGGTGATCGCCGGGTCGTCGAAGCCCGGCGCCGCGAGCAGTTGCGCGACCATCGACGGCGCGCCGTTGAACTGCGTGATCTGCTCGTCGCGAATCAGGGCCAGCGCCTGCGCGGGATCCCAGCGGTGCATGAACACCAGGCGGCGGCCGTTGCGCAGGGCCGACAGGAGCTGCGCGTGCAGGCCGCTGACATGGAACAGCGGCACCGCGGTGAGCGTCGTCGGTGCGAGGCCGCTTTGCATGATCGCGGCAACGGCCAGCGGGGACGTCATCGCCGAGATCGCGCCGATGTAGTCGATGTTGAAGAGCGCCTGACACACCGCGCGCTGCGAGGACAACACGCCCTTCGCCTGGCTTGTGGCGCCGGAGGTGAACAGGATCAGGGCGGGGTCGTCCGGACCGAGTGCGGGCCGCGGAAAGGCTTCCGCCGGGCCGCACGCCATCGCCTGGTAGCTCGATACGCCTTGTGGCGCCGTGCCGCCGACGAGCGCGATGCGGCAGCCGGGCACTCCGGTATCGCCTTCGAGGCGTTCCAGGCGTTCGGGATCGCAGAACAGCCATGCCGGTTCGACGTCTGCAAGGGCTGCACGCAGCTCGCCGCGCAGGCCGAAGCTGTTCAGTGGCGCCGGAACGGCGCCCAGCAGCGCGGCGGCGGCAAAGGCGACGGCCCACTCGGGACGGTTGCGCATCGCGATCGCCACCCGGTCGCCGCGTTTCAGCCCCTGCCGGAGGAGCGCGGCGGCGACCGCGTCGACTTCGGCGAAGAAGCGCGCGAAAGTCCAGCGCTCGTCCCGATAGACGACGAAGAGCTTGTCGCCATGCACGCGGCCGGCGTCGATCAGGGCGGGGAGATCCGGAAACGCATTGCGGTAGCGCTTCACCGGCCGCCCGTCGATTTCGGTTTCAACCAGTTCGAACGGTGCGCCGGGCGCCAGCAGTTGTGCGCGGGCAGCCGCCAGTGCATCGATGATGTTCGTCATTCATCCCTCCAGTATTCAATTCGCCGCGCTGAAGCGGTAGGCGCCGTCGTCGTCGAGCACGCGCCGCAGCTCGCCTTCGTAGCGCAACCACGACAGGTGCGCAATGGTCTCGCCGAGCGCCAGCATGTCGTCGGCGCCGCCGAGGATGCGCGGGAAAAGCCGCGCCATGGCCTCGAACGCGGTGCAGTTCCCGGCCTCGGCCACGATGTCGTGCAGGACGCCGAACTGGTGGCGATGGTGCTCGCGGAACTCCCGCACGCGCGCGTTGAGGCCGCGGAAGACGAGCTGGTGCGACGGCAGCACGAGCGTTTCGGGGGCGAGGCGGTCGAGGCGTTCGAGCGATTCGAGCCACAGCTTGAGCGGGTTCGCCTCCGGCTCGACGCCGGATACCAGCACGTTCGATGTGATGCGCGGCAGCAGCTGGTCCCCGGCGATCAGGATGCGGTCGGCCGCGCAGTACAGGCAGGCGTGTTCCGGCGAATGCCCCTCGCCGATGATGACGCGCCAGCTGCGCCCGCCGATGCGCAACTCGTCGCCCTCGCGCAGGCGCCGGAAGGCGTGCGGGTGGGGCGGCATGAAGGGGTCGCGCCGCAGGGCGCCGAACATCCGGTCGATGCGCGCATCGGGCATTCCGGCGCGCTGGTAGAACTGGCGCAGCGGCACAGGCAGCGGGTCGGGCACCTGTTCGTTCAACCCCCGCATCGTGAAGAACTCGCCGTGCGTCATGAAGAGCGGGATGTCGAAACGTTCGGTGAACCACGCCGCGAGTCCGGCATGGTCGTAATGGAAGTGGGTGCAGATCAGGCCTTTCAGCGACAAGCCCTTCAGGTGGCGGGCGATGATCGTCTCCCACAGCGCCTTGGACTTTCCGGTGTTCAGGCCGGTGTCGACCACCAGCCAGCCGTCGCCGTCCTCCAGCAGGTAGACGTTGATGTGGTCGAGCTGCATCGGCATCGGGATGCGCGCCCAGAGGATGCCGGGCGCCAGCTCGACGACTTCGCCATCGGGCGCCGGAGCGGCGAACGGATACTCGAGCGCCTCTGCCTCCTTTTCCTGTCCGGCCGACGCCGGTTCCGAAACAAGCCCGTGGTCTGGCATGAATGCTCCTGTGTGCTGCGGTCGGAAAATCCCGATCGTTACTGCAATCTAGACCCGCGGGGTGCCGGGGAAAAACGTCCAAAAGGACGATGCCCCCGCGGGCGCCCGAGCGCGCGGCGAACCATCGTCCAAACAGATGATGCAGGTGCTGCGGGCGAACTCGAAAATCTGGGTGAAATTCCCCACATCTCATACAGAGGAGAGCCCGATGGCCACCACCAAGGATTACCGCCTCGGCGAATTCACCTACCCGCGCGGCTGGTTCATGATCGCCGACGCCGCGGAACTCAACACCCACAAGCCGCTCGCGGTGCGCTTCTTCGGCAAGGACTTCGCGCTGTACCGCGGCCGCGCGACCGGCAAGATCGTGCTGCTCGACGCCTACTGTCCGCACATGAAGACCCACCTCGCGGCGCAGAACACCACGTCCTACGTCGTCATCGACGGTGGCGGCAGCAACGTCGAGGGCGACAGCATCCGCTGCCCCTACCACGCCTGGCGCTTTGGTGCGGACGGCAAGTGCGACGACATCCCCTACCACCAGGGCCCGATTCCGGCCACCGCCTGCGTGAAATCCTGGACCGTCGTCGAGAGCCTGGGCGCGATCTGGGTGTGGCACGACCCGGAAGGCGGCGAGCCCGAGTGGGAGCACCCGACGCTGCCGCAATGGGACGACCCGTCCTGGGTGCGCTGGACGTTCGACCACCTCGGCGTGCTGAACCAGCACCCGCAGGAAGTCATCGACAACATCTGCGACTACGGTCACCTCAGCCCCATCCACGGCTCGACCGTCGAGCGCTACGAGAACGAGTTCCGTGGCCACACCGCCACGCAGCGCCAGTGCGGTCCGCACCGCACCCTGGTCGGTGCGGACGGCGTGAGCCCCATCCTCCACACCGACACCACCTACCACGGCCCCGGGGTGCTGATTTCGTACCTGACCGGCCTCTACGACTCGGTGCTGATGATCACCCACACCCCGGTCGACGACGGTTCGATCAAGGTCTGGCACTCGCTGCTCGTGAAGTCGCCGGGCAACAACGCGGTGGTGACGGTGCCCGACACGATCGCCGCGCGCCAGTTCCAGGAGGCCAGCCGCCTCTCGTTCATGCAGGATTTCGAGGTGTGGATGAACAAGGCCCCGTGCCTCAACGGTCTCTTCATCCCCAGCGACGGCCCCTTCATGAAGGCGCGCATCTGGTACAAGCAGTTCTACAATCCGCGCGCGAAGAAGCAGGAATTCCTCGACCAGTGCGAGGGGCTGTACGTGCCGCGCGGCGCAACGCCTTACACGGAGCCGGCCGCTGCGGCCTGAGCGGATTCTGATCGCAGCGGACCATCGCGGCCCGTCCCGAGGACGGGCCGTTTTTTTTTGGTGAGCGGCCGGGCGGGGCGCGAGAGGCGTGATCAGACCGCCAGCGCAGCGACTTCGCCGGCGGCTTCCTCGCGGGTGTAGAACCGCCCCTCCAGCACGAAGCCGGAGACGATGCTGTCTTTCACCCGCCCGACGCGGCCGCCCGGGTCGCGTTGCAGGATGACTTCTTCGGGCAGTCCGTCCAGCAGATGGAAGGGGGCGGGGCGGCCGTCGGCGAAACGGGAGTCGTAGACGGCGCCGGAGGCGACATCCTTGAAGGCGGGGCGGAAGCCCAGCGGGCGGTTCTCCTCGCTGCGTCCGCCGGTGCTGTGGAACTCGCGGTTTTCCCGGTGCAGTGCCAACGGGCTCAAGGCGGCGCTCATGATTGCGGCGCCCATGTCCACCACCATTGTGCGGACGCCATGAAAGCGCTCCAGGGCATGGAGGCGCCGGGCTCGGGGGCGGCCGGGCGCTGGGGAGCAGGGGCTTCGAGCTGGAGGTTGGCGGCGGTCGTGTCGCAGTGGCGGCAGTGCAGGTGTCCCGAGGTGCTGACTGTCCAGGCGCTTTCGCCGCAGGCGCCGCACGACCAGACTTCATGGCCGGCCTCCGCGCTTCGGGATTCGTCCCTGCGGTAATCGTCGATCCGAATGACCTTGCCCATCATCGCCTCCGATCCGGTCGTGCCGGCATTCACCTGACGCTACCGATTCTGTCCGTGCGGCCAGGGCGGCGCATCGTCCCTTTCGAATAGTCCGGGCGGACGAGCGAGGGCGGGCCGAAGGGGCGCTTGCGGGCTTGCGGAGGGCGAAAAAGGCGCGCCGGCGTCGCCCGGGGGAGCGATGCCGGCGGAGGGGGCGGGCTGTGACTAGGAGGCGTTCTTCGGCGCGGCGGGCGCTGAGGGCACCCAGTTCTGCAGGCCGCTGTCGCTCGCGAGCAGCCATTTGCCGTCGGCAAACGCGATGAGATCCGTGAGGGCTTCGCGGCCGCCCTTGCGCGCAACGCTGAAGCTCGCGCCGCCGTCGGCGCTCGCCAGCACGATGCCGCCCTGGCCGACGAGCAGCAGTTTGCCGTCCGGGCCGAGCGCGTGGCTGTAGGTGGAGATCGGCGCCGGCATGCGCGAAGGCGTCCAGGTGGCGCCGTCGTCGGTGCTGTGGAACACGTTGCCGCGCATGCCGTAGGCGACCCAGCGGCGGTCGCCGAGATCCACGGCGCCGTACAGCGAGCCGTTGTAGAACGCCGGCACCTTGGTCCATTGCTGCCCCCCGTCGGTCGAGCGCCGCATCGTGCCCGCCTCGCCGACGATCAGCCAGGTTTTCTTGTCCCTGGATGCAACGATGGCGTTGAGGTGCCAGTCTTCCTGCTCGCCGATCGTGAACTCCTCCCAGCTCTTGCCGTCGTTGGCCGAGCGGAGCGTGCGGCCGAAGGCGCCCACGGCGATCCATTCGCCCGAGGGCAGGCGCGCGGCGGACATCAGCGGCTCGCCGTTCTTCTCGGTGAAGGCCACTTCGACCCAGTTGAGGCCGCCGTCGGCAGTGCGCAGGATCCAGCCCTCGTGTCCGAGGGCGATGCCGGTCTTGTCGTCGGAGAAGACGAGGCGCGTGATCAGGGCCTGGCGGTTGGCGGAAAGGTTTGCGCGGCGCCAGCTCGCGCCTTCGTCGGTGGAGACGAGGATGGTCCCGAGTTCGCCCGCGGTGACCAGTCCGGCGGCTGTACGCGCGATGGTGGTGAGTTGCATCCGGTCCACCGGGATGCGGGTGGCGGCAAGCGGGGGCACGCTGCGCGGCGAAAACGCGTAGACCCCGGCAAGCGCCACGGCCAATGCTATCGCCAAGCCGACGAGGGTTCGCATGGACTGTCTCCTTGATGAACGGTCTGCCGCCTGAGGCCTCGGCAGTGTGCGCCAATTATTGACGGCGCGTGGGGTAGGGCATCGTCCAAACGGGTTAATGCGCTCCGCGACGCGCTCTTGCCCGCAACATATTCCCCGCCGTTCGCGGCGTTAGTCCGTTCAGACGATGAGTCGCTGCCGACCGTATGAAAACCTTGCGACAACGGGGCAATTGCCCCACTGCGATGTTTGCCGACGGCGGGCACGCTTTCGAGGAGACAAGGTATGGGCGTTCTGAGCGAAGACCAGGTGGCGGGCGTGCTCGCCGAAGACTACATGACGTCCGAGGCCGTCGAGCTGCTGCAGCGGGCACGCGAGCTGGCGCCGCGCCTGGCCGCCCGCGCGAGCGATGCCGAGCGGGAAGGGAGGGTGCCGCCTGAGTCGGTACGCGAGATCGCCGCGGCGGGCCTCTTCCGCGTGTTGCAGCCGCGGCGCTGGGGCGGCTACGAGCTCGATCCGCGCGTGTTCTACCGCATCCAGATGGCGCTCGCCGAAGGCTGCATGTCGACGGCGTGGATCTACGGCGTCATCGGCGTGCATGACTGGCAGCTGGCGCTGTTTCCCGAGCAGGCGCAGCAGGACGTGTGGGCGAAGGATTCCGGCACGCTCATCGCGTCGACCTACATGCCGGTGGGCAAGGCGGAGAAGGTCGAGGGCGGTTATCGCTTCTCCGGTCGCTGGAGCTTCTCGAGCGGCGTCGACCACTGCGAATGGATCTTCCTCGGCGGGCTGCTGCCGAAACGCGACGGCTCCGAGGGGTTCGAGCACACGACCTTCCTGCTGCCCAAGTCGGATTACCGCATCGAGCGCAACTGGGACGTGCTGGGGCTGCGCGCTACCGGCAGCCACGACATCGTCGTCGACAACGCCTTCGTGCCCGAGCATCGCACCCAGCGCACCAACGACCACGCCGACGCCGGCTGCCCGGGGCGCGAGCTGAATTCCGGCTGGCTGTACCGTATCCCCTTCACGCAGGTGTTCCAGCGCGCGGTGTCGTCCTCGTGCATCGGCGCGCTCGACGGCGCGATCGCGAGCTTCCGGGAGCGGGCGGCGGCGCACATCGGCAAGCACGGCGCGAAGACGGCCGACGACCCGAACGCGCAGACGGCGGTGTCGGAAGCGATGATGACGACGGACCAGCTCAAGCTCGTGCTGTTCCGCAACTATGCGCGCATCGTGCAGTGCGCGCGCACGGGCGAGCGGATGCCGGTCGAGGAGCGCCTGATGCAGCGCGCCCAGGCCTCGCAGGTGCCCAAGGTGTGCGCGCGCATGGCCGACGAGCTGCTGCGCGCCTGCGCCGCGTCTGGCACCTTCCGCACGAATCCGGTGGAGCGCGTGTTCCGCGACATCCATCAGGCGCGTGCGCACATCGCGAACAACACCGACGCCTATGCCCGCGCGCACGGCGCCGTGATGCTCGGCCTGCCGAACGCCGATCCCTTCGTGTGAGCGGGCGCGGGCGACAGGATGGACAACACAGGGGAGAGGACGATGGGACGGCTCGATGGAAAGGTTGTGCTGGTGACGGGCGGCGCCAGTGGAGTAGGGCGCGAGGATGTGCTCCTGATGGCGCGCGAGGGCGCACGGGTGGTCCTCACCGACCGCAACGTGGAGGCGGGCGAGGCGCTGGCGCAGGAAGTCGGCGATCAGGCGATGTTCCTGCGTCACGACGTCGCGAGCGAGGCGGACTGGCAGGCGGTGATGGCGGCCATCGAACCCCGATTCGGGTCGTTCGATGCCGTGGTCAACAATGCCGGCATCCTCGAATCGGCCTCCCTCGAGGAGGCCACGCTCGAACACTGGCAACGCATCCAGCGCATCAACGCGGACTCGTGCTTCCTCGGCTGCAAGTACGGCGTGCTGGCGCTGAAGGCGCGCGGCGGCGCCATCGTCAACATGGCGTCCGTGTCGTCGTGGCTACCGGTGGATGGCTATGCGGCCTACAGCGCGTCGAAGGCTGCAGTCGGCGCGGTGACGCGCGCCGCGGCGCTCCACTGCCGCAAGCGTGGCTATGCGATCCGGGTGAACTCGGTTCATCCGGACGGCATCTACACGCCGATGATGCAGGCGAGCGCTCCCGGCGTCGATCCCAAATACATGCTGTTCGATCCCGACAAGAACCGGGGCGGGCGCGCGTGCATGCCCGACGAGATCGCCAAGGTCGTGCTGTTCCTGGTGTCGGACGAATCGCGCTTCGTGAGCGGGGCCGAGATCCGCGTCGACAACGCGATCCTGGGCATGGGGCTATGAGCACGGCGCCCACGCGCTGGCACGCGCTCAAGATCGCCTCGGTTGTCGCCGAGACGCACGACTCGAAGTCGTTCGAATTCGAGGTGCCGTCGGATCTTGCCGAGACTTTCAAGTACCGTCCCGGCCAGTTCCTGACGCTGCGCGTGCCCGTGCTGGGGCGCCATCTGCCGCGCTGCTATTCGATGTCGAGCGCGCCGACGCTGGACGCCCGTCCGCGCGTCACGGTCAAGCGCGTCGCGCATGGCCGCGCGTCGAACTGGCTGTGCGACCAGCTGAAGGCGGGCGACACGCTCGACGTCATGGCGCCGGCCGGCATCTTCACGCCGCGCGCGCTGCAGGCGGATTTCGTCCTCTTCGCGGCCGGCAGCGGCATCACGCCGGTGTATTCCATTCTTCGCGCCGCGCTCGCGCACGGGCAGGGGCGGGTCGGCCTGATCTATGCGAACCGCGACGAGCGCTCCGTCGTCTTCCGCGACGGCCTCAAGGAACTCGCGGTGGCCCACCCCGCGCGCCTGCAGGTGACCCACTGGCTGGACTCGGTGCAGGGCGTGCCTGCCGTCGCGCAGCTCGCGGAGCTCGCCCGGCCGTGGCGCGACGCCCAGGCCTTCATCTGCGGCCCCTCGGCCTTCATGGACGCGAGCGTGGCCGCGCTGGAAGCCGTCGGCATGGCGAGCGACGCCGTGCATGTCGAACGCTTCGTGTCGCTGCCCGACGAGGAGGATGCGGACGCGGTGAGCGCCGCCGCGGCCGCGACCGCACCCGCGGCCGTCGTCGAGCAGGCCGAGCTCGAAGTCTCGCTCGACGGCGAGCGTCGCACGATCGCCTGCGGCGGCAGCGAGACGCTGCTCGACGCGATGCTGCGCGCCGGCCTCAACGCGCCGCATTCGTGTCAGGCCGGCATGTGCGCCTCGTGCATGTGCCAGGTCGAGGAAGGCAGCGTGCATCTGCGCCACAACGAGGTGCTCGACCAGAAGGACCTCGACCGCGCCTGGACCCTTTCCTGCCAGGCCGTCCCGACCTCGCACCGCCTGCGCGTGCGCTTTCCCGGCTGATCGGGCCGCCGGGGCGCGGGCTCCGGCCTCTGTTCCGATTAGTCCTGTTGGAGGATGTCTCCCTTCCCCGCGGCCGCGATGATTGGTTCAGGAGCCGGCCAGACGCCGATTCGGCGGCCGGCGCATCCAAATCACGTTCCGAGTGGGAGAAGCAAGTGAAGATTCTGGTCCCCGTGAAGCGGGTGGTCGATTACAACGTCAAGGTGCGGGTGAAGTCCGACCGCAGCGGGGTCGAGCTCGCCGGCGTCAAGATGGCCATCAACCCCTTCGATGAAATCTCGGTGGAAGAGGCCGTGCGCCTGAAGGAGGCCGGCATCGCGACCGAAGTCGTCGCCGTGAGCTGCGGCAGCGCCGCGAGCCAGGAGACGCTGCGCACCGCGCTGGCGATGGGCGCCGACCGCGCGATCCTGGTCGAGTGTGGCGAACTGAGCGACGCCGAACTGCAGCCGCTCGCGGTGGGCAAGCTGCTGAAGGCCGTCGCGGAGCGCGAGCAGCCGCAGCTGGTGATCTGCGGCAAGCAGGCGATCGACGACGACGCCAACCAGACCGGTCAGATCCTCGCCGCGCTGATGGGCTGGGCGCAGGCGACCTTCGCGTCGAAGCTCTGCGTCGAGGGCGCGGCCCTGCGCGTCACGCGCGAGGTCGACGGCGGGCTGGAGACGCTCGAACTGAAGCTGCCGGCGGTCGTTACGTCGGATCTGCGCCTCAACGAGCCGCGCTACGCGACGCTGCCCAACATCATGAAGGCGAAGAAGAAGCCGCTGGACGTGATCGCCGCCGCCGGGCTCGGCGTCGATATCGCGCCGCGCCTGCGCCATTCCCAATATTCCGAACCGCCGGTCCGCAAAGCGGGCATCAAGGTCGCCGACGTGGCCGACCTGATCGCCCGGCTCCGGAACGACGCCAAGGTCATCTGAGGAGTCCCGAGAACATGAAGGTTCTGGTCATTGCGGAACACGACGACGGCAAGCTCGCCGGCGCGACGCTCAACGCGGT
The DNA here is from genome assembly GCF_003628555.1 of Azoarcus sp. DN11. Classification (NCBI taxonomy): domain Bacteria; kingdom Pseudomonadati; phylum Pseudomonadota; class Betaproteobacteria; order Rhodocyclales; family Zoogloeaceae; genus Azoarcus; species Azoarcus sp. DN11. The sequence goes on from NZ_CP021731.1 coordinate 2,124,376, forward strand.
CACTGCCGCGCAGTCATTCGGCGCGCCCGTGCATGTGCTGGTGGCCGGCCACGATACGGCCGCCGCCGCAGGCGAAGCCGCCGCGCTGGCGGGCGTTGCGGAGGTCATCGCGGTGAATGCCGCGCATTATCGGGACCAGACGGTCGAAAACCTCGCCGTGCTGGTCGCCGAACTCGTCCGCGGCGAAGGTTTCACCGCCGTGGTTGCGGGCGGAACGAGCTTCGGCAAGAATCTCGCTCCGCGGACCGCCGCCTTGCTCGACGTGGCGCCGGTTTCCGACGTGGTGTCGATCGCCGGCGCTGGACGCTATGTGCGCCCGGTCTATGCTGGAAACGTCATGGTGACGGTCGAATCGGACGAGCCGGTACAGGTGATCACGGTGCGCACCACCGCGTTCGCCGCAGCGTCCGGCGAGGGTGTGGCGGGCGTGCGCGAACGGGCGGCGGCGGCGGACCTCGGCGTTGCGCGCCTGCTCGGACGCGAACTGAGCAAGTCGGAACGCCCTGAGCTCGCGGCGGCGCGCATCGTCGTGTCGGGCGGACGCGGCCTCGGCAGCGGGGAGAAGTACCGCGAAGTGCTCGAACCGCTGGCCGACCGGCTCGGCGCGGCGCTCGGTGCGTCGCGCGCGGCGGTGGATGCGGGCTATGTGCCGAACGACTACCAGGTCGGCCAGACGGGCAAGATCGTCGCCCCCGACCTGTACGTCGCGGTGGGCATCTCGGGCGCGATCCAGCACCTGGCCGGCATGAAGGACTCGAAGGTCATCGTCGCGATCAACAAGGATCCGGACGCGCCGATCTTCCAGGTGGCCGACTTCGGGCTGGTGGGCGACCTGTTCGACGCGGTCCCGCAGCTGGCGGCCGGGCTCGCGGCGAGCTGACGACAAGTAAGATGATCGCGGTCCGGGCAACATTCCCGGGCCGTGCGGGTCGGGGCAGAAAACGGCTTCGGCAGTTGCGGCAACGATGTGAATGGCCGAGACGTGGAGGGAACCCCAAAGGAGGGAACCCCCAATAGACGAATTCCCGGTGAAGGAGAGATCGTGGAAGCAACCAAGGGATCTTCGTCCCTGATGCAGTCGAATTTCGATCTGGAGCAGTACGACCGGATCGTCAGAGCCTTGTACGACGCGGCCCTCGACACCAGGTCGTGGGCGGACGCGCTCGAATATCTGCGGCAGATCTTCACGGCGAACTACGTCACGCTGATCCTGCGCACGCCCGAAATGACCGACAAGGGCCTGATGATCGCCGTCGGCGACGTCGAGGGCGGCGGCCGCGTCACCTACATGAACTACCCGCAGACGACGACGCCCTTCGTCAATCAGCCGGCCGACAAGGTGTTTACGGTCGAGGACCTGATGAGCGAGAGCGAGTGGCGGCGCTCGTCCTACTACCAGCACTGGTGCGCGGGTCATGGCGTCTTTCACGTCATGGGCGTCGATATCGCGACCCCGGGGGCCGGCAAGCTGCGTTTCCGCATCACGCGCCCGGAGGATGCGCCGAAGTTCTCGGCCGAGGACCGCGCGCGCTGCGAAGCGCTGCTGCCCCATCTGCGGCGTGCGCTGCAGATTCACAACCAGCTCGACCGCAGCGAATCGCTGGGCGCGATGTACGCGCAGGCGATCGGCCGGCTGTCGATCGCGACGATCGTGCTGGACGAGAGCGGCAAGGTGCTCGACCAGAACCTGATCGCGAAGGAGATCCTCGCGTCCGCCGACGGCCTCAAGATCGTCGGCGGACGGCTCGAAGCGTCCTACCCGAGCGACAACCGCGAGCTGCAGCGCCTGGTGCGCAACGCCTTCGCGCGCTACGGCACGGACGATGTCGCGGTTGCCGAAGCGATGTCCATCGCGCGGCCTTCCGGGCAGGTGAGCCTGGGCGTGGTGGTCGAGGTCGTGCCGTCGAGCGAATGGGCCGAAGGCAAGGGCCAGCCCGCCGCGGTGGTCTACATCCGCGATGCGACCGGCAAGTCGCTGGCGAGCAGCACGGTCGCGAAGCAGCTCTTCAACCTCACGCCCGCGGAGACCGCGCTGGCGCTCGAACTTACCAACGGCCTGTCGCTCGAGGAGGCCGCCGAGGCCCTCGGCATCCGCCGCAACACCGCGCGCGCCCACCTGCGCTCGATCTTCTCCAAGACCGGCGTGCGGCGGCAGACTGAGCTCGTGCGCATCATGCTCAACAGCGTCGCGGCGCTCAGCAAGAACGGCTGAGCCGCGCGCCCTCCGGCAGCCGGAAATGCGTCGGACATGATCTGAATGGACGATGCGAAGCCGCGTCAAACAGCGGAATATCCGGTCAACACAGTCGGTCGTCGAGGATTTCATGCAGAAAGTTGCATTCGTGACGGGAGCCAGCCGCGGCATCGGGCGCGAAACGGCCATCGCTTTCGCGCGCGCCGGTTTCGATGTCGCCATCAGCGCACGCACGATGGAAGAGGGTGAGACCCACGCGCACGCCCTGTACAAGGCGGACGGCAGCCCCTTGCCCGGCAGCCTTGCAGGCACTGCCGCCGCCATTCGCGGCCTCGGACGTCGCGCGCTCGCGATCCGCATGGACCTGCTCGACGACGCGTCGGTGCAGGCGGCCGGCGAGGCCGTGCTGCGCGAATTCGGCCGCATCGACGTGCTGGTTAACAACGCCGTGTACCAGGGGGGTGACCTCAACCTGCCCTTCCTCGACCTGGAACCCGCGACGCTGCAGCGCGTGTTCCAGGGCTACGTGATGGCGCCCTTCCTGCTCACGCGCGCCGTGCTGCCTGCGATGCTCGCGCAGGGCGAGGGCGTCGTGATCAACATCACCTCGGGCGCCGGCGAAAGCGATCCGCCCGTTCCCGCGGGGCGGGGCGGCTGGGGCTATGCGTACGGCGCCGGCAAGGCGGCGGTGTCGCGCCTGTCGGGCATCCTGTCGGTCGAACTCGGTGAAAAGGGTATCCGCGCCTTCACGGTCAATCCGGGCGTCGTGACGACGGACGCGCTGAAAGTCACGATCGGCGAGAAAGGCGTGATCGCGCTGCGCAACGGATCGGCACCGCCGGAAGTCCCGGCCGCCGTCCTGCTGTGGCTCGCGACCGCCGCCGATGCGGCCCGATTCCAGAAACGCACGATCAACGCCCAGCCCTTCGCGCTCGAACACGGCATCGTCCCGGACTGGCGCAAACCATGAGCAACGAACGCGAATCGATGGAATTCGACGTCCTGATCGTCGGCGGTGGGCCCGCGGGGCTGGCGGCTGCGATCAGGCTGAAGCAACTGGCGGCCGAGAAAGGCAGCGAAGTTTCCGTTTGCCTGATCGAGAAGGCTGCCGAGATCGGCGCGCACATCCTCTCCGGCGCGGTGATGGACCCGCGCGCGCTCGACGAACTGATCCCCGACTGGAAGGAACAGGGCGCGCCGCTCAACACCGCCGTCACCGAAGACCGCGTGATCTTCCTCAACGAAACCGGCGGGCGCAAGGTCCCCAACGGCCTGCTGCCGGACTGTTTCCTGAACCACGGCAACTACATCGTGCGCCTCGGGAACGTCGCCGAGTGGCTCGGCGAGCAGGCCGAAGCGCTGGGCGTCGAGGTCTATCCGGGTTTTGCCGGGGCCGAGATCCTGTACGACCTCAGTGGCGAAACGAGCGGTGCCGTGAAGGGTGTGGTGACCGGTGACATGGGGGTGACGCGCGAAGGCGAGCACGGCCCCGCCTACCAGCCTGGCATGGAGCTGCACGCGAAATACACGCTGTTCGCCGAAGGCTGCCGCGGCCACTTGGGCAAGCAGCTCGAAGCGAAATTCAACCTGCGCGACGGCGTCGATCCGCAGACCTACGGTATCGGCCTCAAGGAGCTGTGGGAAGTGCCGGCCGAGCGCCACGAGCCGGGCGTGGTCGTGCACACCACGGGCTGGCCGCTGCCCTCCGACACCTACGGCGGCGGCTTCGTCTATCACCTCGAGGACAACCTCGTCGCGATCGGCTACGTCGTGGGCCTCAACTACACCAACCCGCACCTGTCGCCGTTCGAGGAATTCCAGCGCTACAAGACCCATCCCGAGATCCGCAAGTATCTCGAAGGCGGCAAGCGCCTGGCCTATGGCGCGCGCGCGATCGCCGCGGGCGGCCTGCAGAGCCAGCCCAAGCTGGTGTTCCCGGGCGGCGCGCTGATCGGCGACGACGCGGGCTTCCTCAACGCCGCGCGCATCAAGGGCAGCCACGCCGCGATCAAGAGCGGCGCGCTCGCGGCCGAGGCCGCGTTCGAGGCGGTGGCCGCGGAGCGCCAGAGCGACGAACTCACGGCCTTCCCCGACGCGTTTAAGAGCAGCTGGCTGTACGCGGAGCTGCACAAAACGCGCAACTTCAAGCCCTACATGAAGAAGGGCCTGTGGATGGGCTCGCTGCTGTTCGGCATCGACCAGAAGGTGTTCCAGGGCAAGGCGCCGTGGACGCTGCACAACTCGTCCGACCACGACAAGCTCAAGCCCGCGTCCGAGTGCCCGAAGATCGACTACCCGAAACCCGACGGCGTGCTGACCTTCGACCGCCTCTCCTCGGTGTTCCTGTCGAACACCAACCACGAGGAAGACCAACCCTGCCACCTGCGGCTGAAGGATGCGTCGGTGCCGATCGCGATCAATCTCGCGAAGTACGACGCGCCCGAGCAGCGCTACTGCCCAGCCGGCGTGTACGAGATCGTGCGCGAGGAAGCGGGCCCGCGCCTGCAGATCAACGCGCAGAACTGCGTGCACTGCAAGACCTGCGACATCAAGGACCCGACGCAGAACATCGACTGGGTCGTGCCGCAGGGCGGCGAAGGGCCGATCTACCAGGGGATGTAGCACCGGCAGACTTTTCCGGGGGTGTCGCAACAAACGCTTTGGGGTTCTACGCTCTCCTCCTCTCCCTCTTGCGTGACACCTTCGTTTTTATAAATGGCGGCGCCGGCAGCGTCTTGCAGCGTTGCCGGCGCGCTCGCTAGCGTAGTGGTGTGTTCTTGGCGGGACTTATCTGAAGCGCAGCAATTCAGGTTGCGGCGGCCTCCTCCTCGTGTGCCGCGGAGCCAATTAGCAGGTCCCTTCCCCTTCAAGGGGAAGGACAGGATGGGGATGGGTTTCTTGCAAGCGCTTCGGAGTCCACCCATCCCCACCCCAGCCCTCCCCTTGAAGGGGAGGGAGCTATGCCGTACAGCGTGCACCGCTACACTACTGAGTTGCGACGTACCTCAGCGCGGGGCGGCCAGCACCTGCTCGGCGAAATGCTCGTCGATCTGCGCGCCCTTCGCGAGCAGTTGGCGGTACTTCACGAAATCGACCGTGTCCTTGCCCGTGATCTTGCGCGACTCGAAGGCGTTGAAGCCCAGCCAGGCTTCGTTGTTCATGTTCGCGGCAAGCCAATGGCGCTGCGCGGCCTTCTGCTGATCCCAGAAGAACTTCTTCTTGCCGCGGATCGCGTCGATCGAGTTCATCAGGCAGTTCGGGAAGAGGTTGGTGAAGCGCCAGATCATCGCATTCACTTCCTTGTCGAGCAGCTCGAAATCCACCTCGCATTGCGCGATCAGCGCCTCGGCGCGCGCCAGCGCTTCGCCCTGGACCATCTCGCCGTACACGATCTGCCCCATCTCTGACCACGTATCGGTCCGCACCTTGGGGTTGGGGATCCACTCGCCGTTCTTCTTCAGCACCGGCAGGACCTTCGAGATCATGCCCTTGTACTTCATCTTGTACGCGCTCCACAGCTCGCACGAGACGCAGTTGTAGATCGCGTCTTCCATCGACAGGAACCACGGCAGGAAGTCCGTCGAGCCGCCCACCGGCGCGCTCCCGTGTTTCGGTCCGGCCTGGCCATACACGGCCATGTCCGACGAGATCGTGATGTCGGTCGCCATGCCGATTTCCTGGCCGCCCGCGACGCGCATGCCATTCACGCGGCAGATCACCGGCTTCTTGCAGTTGAGGATGCCGTCGACCATGCCGATGAAGAGGTCGATGTAGTCGCCGTATTCCTGCGGCCGCCGCGAATAGTAGGACGCGTATTCGGCCGTGTTGCCGCCGCTGCACCACGCCTTGTCGCCCGTGGCGGTGAAGACCGCAGCCACCACGCTGCGGTCCGACGACGCAGTCTGGAATGCCTCGATGACGCCCTTCACCATTTCCGTCGTGTAGGAGTTGTACTGCGCCGGGTTGTTCAGCGTGATCCAGGCCGAGTACAGGTCCTCCACCGGCTTGCCGTTGGCGTCGATCACGGGCCGCTTCTCGTAGATCACCGAGGGCGCCGCGGTGCCCACATGCGCGTTGTCGATGAGGGCGTGATTCTTCAGTTCGTTGTCACGTTTCAGAAAGTCCAGGCTCACGTCGGTCTCCAGGTATTGAGTGTGCCGGAAGGATTTCCGGCAACACATTGCAGTGATGTCGATCCAACAATCGGATTTCTATCTTTGATTTCGCCTCGACCGTACAGGCACGGCGCCGCGCACGAATCACCGATTCCGGTGATGCGGACACGCGGGGGATGGGATAGCCGGGGAGCGGAAAGCGCCGCTGTCGCCACGCCTTTCCATAGTTCGTTTTAGTGATGTCGCGCCAGGGGCGAGGTGCGAGCATCTCCGTGCCGCAGGGTGATTCCAATAACAGGCCGACTCGGCCCCCGCCGGGGACAGCCGACGTGAGCTCACATCGTGAGGGAGACGGGATGCTTGCATCACAGCTTGAAAGGCACGGGAATGGCGCAGGAAAGCGCAGGCGCCCACTGGTACGGGCGCTTTCGCCCTTGTGCATGGCGTTTGCGAGTGCGGGGCTGCACGCGGCGGCGCCCGTGCAACTGGGATCGGATACCACGCTCGATTATTCGCTGACGCTGTCCTACACGGCGTCGACGCGCACGGAAAAGGCCGCGCACGAATACCTGAACGACCTCAACAGCGACGACGGCACGCGCAATTTCAAACGCGGCTCGCTGTTCACGAATCGCGCCAATGCGCTGGCCGAAGTCCGGCTCAAGCACGACAACCTCGGCGCGATGCTGAGGGCGAGCAGCTTCTACGACTGGGCCTATCGCTCCGCCAACGACAACGACTCGCCGCTCACCGTCAACAAGACCGGCGACCACGACGAATTCACGCGCCGCACGCGCCAGCTGAGCGGCAAGAACTCGCGCATCCTCGATGCCTTCGCCTATGGCAACTGGATGCTGGGCGACGAGCAGTTCCTGTCGCTGAAAGCGGGCCGGCACGTGCTCGCGTGGGGCGAAAGCCTGTTCTGGCCGAACATCAGCCAGGGGCAGTCGCCGCTGGACGCGACGAAGTTCAACGTGCCCGGCACGGAGGCGAAGGAAGGTTACCTGCCTGTCGGCCAGGTGTCGGCATCCTTCACGGTGAATCCGTGGCTGACTCTCGCGGGCTACTACCAGTACGAATGGGAAAAGACGCAGCTCAATCCGGTGGGCGACTTCTTCGGCAGCGACTACTTTGGTCCGGGCGCGCAGTTTTTCCGTCTCGCACCGGGTGTGATCGATACGCTGCCCGATCACTCCTTCCGTGTCGTCAATTTCGCCGGTGAGATCAAGCCGCGGAACACCGGCGAGTGGGGCCTGGCGTCGCGCTTCCGGCTGGGCGACACCACCGAACTCGGACTCTACCACTACCGCTACCATGACCGCATCGGCGCGATATTCTTCGATTTCACGGGTGCGACGCAGTATTCGTCATTCCAACGATTCGGGCGCAAGGCCTCGCCGGCAAGTGCCCCGTATTACAAGCTCGCCTACTTCGACGACATCAAGCTCACCGGCGTGAGCCTCAGTACCAAGATCGGCGATGCCGTGCAAATCGGCGCCGACGTGAGCTACCGCGACGGCGCGCCCGTCTATCTGTCGAACGGCGCGCCCGCGCGCGGCCAGCTTACACAGGGCAACCTCAATTTTCTCTACATCCTCGGTCCGTCGAAGTTCGCACATCAGACGACGCTGATGGGCGAAGTCGTGCATCAGCGCATCGAAGGTGTCGACAAGCTCACGATCACCGGCGGTCTGCCGGGCCAGAACGGGACCTTCAAGGACTTCACTTCCGACACTCAGACGAAGACCTCGACCCTGCTGGGCCTGGGTGCGATCTTCGACTACCCCAACGTGTTCGACGGCTGGGATCTGTCGACGAAGGCGATCTGGACGCAGAACGTCGATGGCAGCGCGTTATTCGGTATGGGCAAGGACGACCGCCGGATCACGCTGGGCGCCGATTTCAAGCGCCTCGGCAACTTCACGGTTGGCCTGACCTACGTCGCCTTCCTCGGCTCCCCCGATCTGGCCAACGGCCGGACGTTGACCGATCGCGACTACGTGTCGCTCAGCGCCAAATACACCTTCTGATTGCGTTCAAGCCGAAAAGGATCTGTTCATGAAGATGAAATTGTGCGGACTGCTGCTCTCGTTTGTTGCGGCAGCACAGATGTTTCCCTCGATGGCCCTGGCGAAGGGAACGCCCGAGGAGATCGCCCGCCTGGGCAAGGACCTGACCTGCATCGGCGCGGAAAAGGCCGGTAACAAGGACGGCAGCATCCCCGAGTATTCCGGCAAGTGGCTGGGCGTGCCGCCGCACGTGCCTTTCAAGGGCACCGGCAGGCATCCCGTTGATGCCTATCCCGACGAGAAGCCGCTGGTCGTGATCACCGCCGCCAACATGGAACAGTACGCGGCGCGGCTGTCCGACGGGCAGAAGGCATTGTTCAAGAAGTATCCGCAGACCTTCCGCATGCCGATCTACCCGTCGCACCGCGACTTCCGCTTCCCCGATTCGGTGTGCCAGACGGCGAAGGAGAACGCCGCCCACGCCGAGCTGGTGAATAACGGCGAAGGCGTGATGGGCGTGACGGGCGGGCCGATCTTCCCCTTCCCGAAGAACGGCCTCGAACTGCTGTGGAACGCGATCATCCCGTACCGCGCCTACACCGAAGAGCTCGTCTCGGACAACGCCTACGTGCTCGCCGACGGCGCGATCAACTGGGGGCGCGTGAAGTCGCGCAACCTCGGTGCGGCGAACGAGCCGGGCGTGCGGCACAAGACCGAGGGGCAGTCCTCGTACTACCTCAACGAGACGCTGCTGCCTGAGCGCGACAAGGGCGAGATCAACACCGGCATGGAGTTCTTCAACTTCGCCGAGCACCCGCGCCAGAGCTGGCGGTTCGACCCCGGCACGCGGCGCGTGCGCCAGTCCCCCGGCTATGGCTACGACATGTCCTTCCCCGGCACCGGCGGCTCGATCACCGTCGACGAGGTGCGCATCTTCAACGGTTCGCCCGAGCGCTACGACTGGAAGATCCTCGGCAAGAAGGAGATCTACATCCCGTACGACGCCTACAAGGTGCATTCGCCGAACATCAAGTACTCCGAACTCGTGAAGCCGGGCCACGCCAATCCGGACTTCATGCGCTACGAGCTGCATCGCGTGTGGGTGCTGGAAGGCAAGCTCAAGGAAGGTTTCCGTCACCTGTACGGCCGGCGCGTGATGTTCATCGACGAGGACACGCTGTTCCCCATCATGGCGGACAACTACGACGTGCGCGGCGAAATGTGGCGGACCTCGATGTTGAACCACTTCTACGCCTACGAGATGCAGACCTGGCAGGCGGGGGTCGGCTTCTATCACGACCTCAATGCCGGCACCTATCTCGCGTTCAACCTCGTCAATGAGCAGCCGTCGGCCTACAAGCTCAACGAGAACAAGATCACGCCGCAGATGTTCGGGCCCGAGGCGGCCCGGCGCATGGGCCTGTGATCGACTCCGCGCCGCGCGCGGGCGAGTCCGGGCCGGTCGGCCCGGAGGATGCCCCGCGCGGCATCCCGCTTTTCATGCGGCCGCCTGCGGGTGGCCGCAGCCACGACGAGGGACATGCGATGACAGCCACGGCGTCGCCGTTCGATCCGCTGACACTGGGGCCCCTGCGGCTCCGCAACCGTTTCATCCGCGCCGGCGCGAACGAGGGCATGGTCGTCGACGGCGCGCCCAGCCGTGCGCTCGTGAAGCACCACCGCGACCTCGCCGCCGGCGGCGTCGGCCTGACGACCGTGGCCTACGGCGCCGTGAGCGAAGTCGGCCGCACGCTGCCCAACCAGGTGTGGCTGCGTCCCGAGATCCTGCCCGATCTGCGCGTGCTCACCAGCGCGGTGCACGCGGAGGGCGGAGCGATCTCCTACCAGATCACGCACGGCGGCTCCTTCGTCACCTCGCTGAAAGTGCGCGGACCGACGATGAGCGCGTCCTCCGGCTTCAATAAGGCCGGGCTCCTGCGCGGCAACCTGTTCCAGCGCGCGATGACGGCCGAGGACATGGAGCTTGTGACGCAGCAGTTCGTCGACGCCGCGCGCCTGTGCCGGCAGGCCGGCTTCGACGCGGTCGAGCTGCACATGGGCCACGGCTACCTGCTCAACCAGTTCATCTCGCCGCTGTCGAACCGGCGCCGCGACGCCTTCGGCGGCAGCGCCGAGAACCGCATGCGCTTCCCGGCGGCCGTGCTCGCGCGCGTCAAGGAGGCGGTCGGCCGCGACATGGCCGTGCTCGCGAAAATCAACGTCGCCGACGGCGTCCCGGGCGGCGCCACCGTGGAGGACGCGATCGTCACCGCCCGCGCGCTGCAGGCGGCGGGCGCCGACATGCTGGTGCTCTCCGGTGGGCGCAATGTCGAGTCGGGCTGGTTCATGTTCGGCAGCAATCACGACATGGACGAGATGCGGAAAGTGCTCGCGGCAAGCCCGCTGACCGGCCTGATGCTCAAGTGGTCGCAGCACGGCGTGCCCCGCATCGCGTTCCGCGAGATGTACTTCCTCGAATACTCGCGCCGCATCCGCGCCGCGGTCGACGTGCCGCTGGGTTACCTCGGCGGCGCCAAGTCGCTCGCCAACGCCGAACAGGCCGTGCGCGAGGGCTTCGACGCCGTCGTCATGGCGCGCGCGCTGATCCACGACCCGGGGCTCGTCAACAAGTACCGCGAGGGCAGTGCCACGCAGTCCGGCTGCACCAACTGCAACCGCTGCGTGCCCTACATCTACCACCCGGCCGGGACCTGGTGCGTGATGAGCCCGCCGAACGATCCCGGCCTCAACAAGATCCGCGCCGCCGGCTGAACCGGCGAGCAGGCGGACTACATCCACCCCCAAGGAGACCCGATATGCAGCAGCAGTTTTCAGCATCGCGCCCGATCCGCGACGAGGACGTCCCGCGCTGGGACATCGAGACCGACGTCGCCGTGGTCGGCTTCGGCGCCGCCGGCAGTTGTGCGGCCATCGAGGCGCGCCGCGCGGGCGGGGAAGTGGCGATCTTCGAGGTCGCGGCAGCACCGGGCGGCAGTGCGGCCCTGTCCGGCGGCGAGGTGTACGTCGGCGGCAGCGGCGGCACGTCGGTGCAGCGCGCCGCCGGTTTCGAGGATTCCACCGAGGACTTCTACAAGTACCTCGTCATGGCCGGCGGCCCCGGCGCCGACACCGCCCGCGCCCGCGTCTATGCCGAGAACGCCGAAGCGCACTTCCGCTGGCTGCAGGAGCAGGGCGTACCGTACAAGGGCACGTTCCTGCCCGGCAAATGGCTCGAGCCGCACACCGACGACACGCTCGTATGGTCCGGCTCCGAGCAGGCCTGGCCCTTCTCGGCCGAGACCAAGCCCGCCCCGCGCGGCCACACCGCGCAGCAGGAGGGCTGGAGTGCCGGGCGCACGTTGATGCAAACGCTGTGCGGTCGTGCCGAGGCATTGGGCGCGAAGGTGCATTGCAACAGCCGCGCCCTGGCGCTCGTGACCGGCGCAGACGGCGCAGTCGTCGGCCTCGTCGTGCGCATCGACGGCGAGCCGCGCTACGTGCGCGCGCGCCGCGGCGTGGTGCTGTCATCGGGCGGATTCATCACCAACCGCGAGATGGTCGAACGCTACGCCCCGGACGCGCTCGTGTGCGAGACACCCGTATCCGCCGGCAACGACGACGGCTCGGGCATTCGCATGGGAATGTCCGTCGGCGCCGCGGCAATCCACATGGACCAATTCTTCGCGACCCTGCCTTACTTCCCGCCCGAATCGCTGGTGAAGGGCATCTTTATCAACGAGCGCGGCGAGCGCTTCATCAACGAGGACGCCTACCACGGCCGCGTCGCCCACTACGTGCTGCGCCAGCCCGGCGGGCGCGCGTGGCTGATCGTCGACGACGAAATCTTCGGCCGCCCGATGATCCACCGCGACATCACGATCGTCGCGGTCGGCGAGACCTGGGAGGAGCTGGAGCAGGAACTCGCACTGCCCGCGGGCAGCCTCCTGCGCACCGTCGAGGCCTTCAACCGCGAGGCCTCAGAGGGTCGCGATCCCGATTTCCACAAGGCGCCGAACTGGCTTCGGCCGCTGACGAAGGCTCCGTTCGCCGCGCTGAGCTATTGCCGCGGAGATATTCCGGGGCATGCGTTCACGCTGGGAGGGCTTGCGACGGATACCGATGGCGCCGTGCTGGATGAGGTCGGGCGGATGATTCCCGGGCTCTTTGCTGCGGGCCGCTGCGCCTGCGGACTGCCGCGCTGGGGGGAGGGGTACAGCTCGGGGATGTCGCTGGGGGATTCGACGTTCTTTGGGCGAAGGGCAGGGCGGCGCGCAGCCGCCGGCTGAGGCCAGTCGAAACAATCAAGCGGCCGCGCACAACACCGGCCACTTCTCATCCCTCGATTCGGTAGATCAACGGGAAGTCACCGCCAGGCTGCCCGAGTCAAAACGGGCGGCGCGCCTCTTCAACCTGGCTCGCGCCTCTTCCATTGCCACAAGGCGCTGTTCGTCCATCCCCTGCGGGTCGCGACTTCTCCCCGACGTAGACCTTGATTTCGGCCCAGGCCTCGCGAGCAGACCTCCGTCCTGCGCTGGAGGCTTTCGAACGAGGGGCAGTGTTACGAAACCTCTATTCAACCGCACCGGCAGGCAGGTGCAAACTGGTGTGAAGCGAACCTCGGTCGCCATGCCATCTGCACTTTGACAGTGCTGACGTGTATGATCAACATATAAATCGAGCAATCGAAAAAATACCGATTAGTTCTATTTCTCCATTCGTACTCTGGATTACACAGGACGTCGCTGCATATGCAGAGCATATGCTGTCCGCGCACGTTAGAAGTCACAAACAACCAACGGAGGCAACCCGTGACGTCAGAACAGTCAACTTGGCAAGCAGCTCTTGAGGCTCGGGATGACCTAGAACAATACGGAGACAACGCCATCGGTCTCTTCGCGCTCGCACTCCGTTTCGCGTTGGACGACATACATAGCGTCGCTGCGGAATCGGTCACGGACGGAAACGACGACAAGAAATGCGATCTTATCTTCATTGACCGCGAAGAAGGTGTCGCGGTCATCGCCCAGTGCTACTTCTCCTCAAAGGACAAACGAAGCGCGCCAGCGAACAAAGCGTCAGACCTCAATACCGCCGTTGCTTGGCTCCTGCAGCGCGAAGTGGCGGCATTGCCGGAACGTCTCCGCTCAGCCGCCACGGAACTCCGTTCGGCAATTTCCGATGGCGCCATTCAGCGCTTCGAAACTTGGTATGTACACAACTTGCCCGAGTCGACCAACGTGGATGATGAACTTTCCACAGTGGCCGCAACTGCCAAAACAGTGATAGATGCCCTGCACCCCGCTTCTAGAGTCTCAATCTCAACGGCCGAAATTGGACGCGGGACGCTTGAGGCGTGGTACTTGGAGACCCTTTCGCCTATTCTCGTCAATGATGAGGTCAAGATCGACGTCGAGTCGGGCTTTGCCCTGAATACTGGGGCGTGGTCGGCGTACGTAACTGCGGTCCCTGCGCGAGTGCTGCACCGGCTGTACAACAAGCACAAGACACGGCTCTTTTCAGCGAACGTCCGCGACTATTTGGGGTCACGTAGAAGCGACGCAAATATCAATAACGGCATCAAGCGAACCGCTCAGTCATCGCCCGCGGATTTCTGGGTCTTCAACAACGGCATAACCGTTCTGACACATCACTTCGAGGAGGTGGTTGTCAAAGGGCGAAGACAGCTTCTAGTCCGCGGCGTTTCCATCGTCAATGGCGCTCAGACCACTGGCGCGATTGGATCGTTGACAAAAGCGCCGGATTCCACGGCCCTTGTTCCGGCTCGCTTTGTTCAAACGTCCAAGCCGGAGCTGATCTACGACATCATTCAATACAACAACAGTCAAAACAAAGTAACCGCTTCGGACTTTCGAAGCACTGACCGAATTCAGAAGCGGCTTCGCGAGGAAGTGGCTGCGATCCCGAATGCGAAGTACGAAGGCGGCCGGCGCGGCGGTCACAAGGACGTCATAGAACGCAACAAGAACCTTTTGCCCTCCTACACCGTCGGCCAAGCCCTTGCCGCTTTCCATCAGGAGCCACTTACGGCCTATAACCTCAAGAGCGAAATTTGGGTGTCTGACCAAACGTACGCGCGCTTCTTCAACGACGACACTACTGGTGCCCATCTGGTCCTCTGCTACGCCCTGTTGCGGGCCGTCGAAGAGACTAAGCGAAGTCTCGTTGGAAAATCGAAGTCGGAGGCTGGCCTTACAGCACAAGAGACACAACTCCTCTCCTACTTCAGGCATCGGGGCTCGACCTATCTGTTCGTTTCTGCAATCGCCTCGTGCATGGAGACGTTTGTAGGAAGGCGAATCCCCGTTCCCGCAAGAATTTCCTTTGGACAAAAGACATCACCGAAGCAGGCAACGCAACATTGGGCTGAAGTAGTGAGGCTTGTCTCCCCGTTTTGCCAGCAACTTGTCGACGCGCTCAGCGACGGACTGAAGAGTAACGAGCGTGCGCAGAAAGCGATCACGACGTTCCGAAGCCTTGTTCAGGCAACTTCGGGCGCTAATGCCGATGCCTACAAGAGGTTTGCCAAATCTGTCGCTCTCAGCAAGTAACTGCTAAGAGGCATAACACCTACTGTCCACCGACGCTCCGCCTATCAGCTGCGCGTCCCTGAACTTGGACGCTGAACCTTGTAACATGGATAGCGAACGGATGGTCCGGGTAAGTTTCGACAGAGAGCAGATTAAGGCGTTGAAGCTGCACGCTACACGCGGACGCCCATATTGGGACAGAATTAGCGTTGCACTCGCGTTTCGGTTACTGGATACATCGGACCCTTACTTCAGTTACTTCGCAGTTCTTGACGAATTGGACTACATGGAGGGGATAAGGCCGGCTTCTTCCACGAAGGCAGAGGAACAGTTCAGGCGAAAACCGTTACATCCGCTTTGGCATAAGCACTTCTTTCTTCCGAAGCACGTATCCCGAAACGTAGACGTGCGTTGGAACCTTCTCGACGGTGGAAATAAGGACCTCACAAAGATGCTTGGGGAGGTCACAGAGAATTTTGGTGAAGACCCGGAGGTGTGGACCAACTACCTTACACATCGTTTGGTAGTTCAAGGATTTGAAGAAAGAGCACGTCGCGGCTTGACGGGGGACTGGATAATTTTCGGGAAACACGACGGGAAGAATTTCTACTTGGACCTCGCCGTTCACGAAGAGGGAGACGAGCACGGGGCTGCCGCGCTGCTGCAAAGAATTAGGGCTGGTAGCCAGGCCGAGTTCCCATTCTTCTTTGAATGAACTCGCAAGGCCGTGCATGCCAGGACCTGATTCAAACAGTCGCACAGTCCGGTGATTTTGAACGCTGGCTCCATTTTAACGTCGTGCTCACGATTGACAAAGTGTAGCCGATCGGCTACAGTTCATTCATGGTCGAAATTCGGAAAACCGAGATTTTCGCTCAGTGGCTCGACGCCTTGCGCGACATCCAGGCGCGGGCGCGAGTCCAAGCCAGAATCGAGCGTCTTGCCGGTGGAAATCCCGGCGACGTCGAGCCCATTGGCGAAGGTGTTTCCGAGCTGCGAATCAATTATGGTCCCGGTTGCCGGGTGTATTTCAAGCAGCGAGGGCGTGAGTTGATCATCCTTCTGGCCAGTGGTGACAAGAGCACTCAAGCAAAAGACATCAAGGCGGCCTTGCGTCTCGCGCGAAACCTGTCGGAGTAGCCGCTATGGCCAAAACCGCTACCACTCGCTATGACGTTGCAGAGCACCTCCGAACCCCGGAGGAAATGGCGGCTTATCTTGAAGCGTGCCTGGAAGAGGCAGATGGAGATGCTGCCTTTATTGCAAAAGCGCTTGGTGATATTGCCCGCGCCAAAGGCATGGCTCAGGTCGCCAGAGATGCCGGGCTCTCCCGCGAAAGCCTCTACAAGGCTCTTTCGGGGGAACGCAGCCCTGGCTTTGACACGATCCTCAAGGTAATTGGTGCTCTCGGGCTGAAACTGCATGCCGAGGCCAACCATTCCTGAGGAAAGCGTCGACCAACCCAGCAGCCGAGCGGAACTGGGAGAAACGCCGTGCAGGCCGGTCACTTCGACGTGAGAAATGGTTCTGTAGCGGTAGCGTGGCATGACTAACAGCAATGCGTCGCCGTCGATCCTGGAGTCCGACGGTCGGAATCGGCCGGGCCGGGACCGACTAAACCCTTGATTCCCCTAATGGGCGAGCTTCAATCGCTGGCCCGCGGTTCGCCGATGCAGGCAGTCGCAAACTAAGCACAAACGCCAGCCCGATCAGCCCGACGAGCAGCCACCCAACGGTCCCGAGCGCCGCGGCCAGCGCGTCCGGCGTCCCTTGCGCCTTGTGAAAAGCCAGCGACGCGCTGAAGGTCGCGAGCGAGACCGACGATCCGGTCGGGGAGCCTAGGTCGCGCAGGGTGCTGAAGAGGCCGGTGCCGGCGCCGAGGCGGTCGGGGGGGACGGCGCCGAGGGCGAGTTTCATGACGGCGGGGGTGTTGCAGCCCATCGCGAGGCCGAGCACGCAGACGGTGGCGATGACCATCCAGAGCGGCGTGTCGCTGCGCAGCGTGAGCAGCAGGGCGAGGCCGGCGAGCGTGCCCGCCAGGGCGGCGGTGGTCACGTGGCGGGGGGCGATGCGGTCGACGAGGCGGCCGGCAAGCGGGGAGGAAAGGACGCTGCTGCCGTAGAGGAAAAGGGTGACGAAGCCGAACTGCGCAGCGTTGCCGCCGGGGCGGCCGGTGACGAAGTAGGCGAGCGAATAGACGACGCCGCTGAAGGACAGCAGGTGCAGCCAGTAGATGGCGCTGGGCAGCGCGAAGGCGGGGCGGCGCAGGATGGCGATGTCGATGACGGGCGCGGCGACGCGCTGGCTGTTGCGCCATAGCAGCGTGAGGCCCGTGAGGCCGGCGACGACAATCAGGGCGGTGTAGGGCGAGCGCAGGCCGAAGTTGCCGATCCAGGTGGGCAGGGACAGCAGCGCGGCGATGGTCGTGAAGAGGTAGAACGCGCCCTTGAGGTCGAACGGCGCGGGAGAGCGTTCACTGCGGATGTCCGGGACGAGCAGGGCGACGGGGACGATGCCGACGAGGGCGAGCGCGCCGCTGATCCAGTACACGCTGGGCCAGCCGAGGCGGTCGATGAGGAGGCCGCCGAGCAGGCCGCCGCTGGCGGCGCCGAGCGTCATTGTCATCGCGAAGATGCCGAGCGCCATGCCGCGGCGCTGTTCCGGGAAGAGATGGCCGATGTAGGCGAAGACGCCGGGCAGGATGCAGGCGACGCCGAGGCCCTGGGCGAAGCGCGCGGCGAGGAAGACGTGGAAGGTCGGGGCGGTTGCGGCGGCGAATTCCGACAGCGCGAACACGAGCAGCCCGGCGAGCAGGACGCGCTTGCGTCCGCGCTGGTCGCCGAGGCGGCCCATGATGGGCGCGAATACGGTGAGTCCCACGAAGTAGGACATCAGCACGAGCGCGGCGAGGTTGATCGGGATGCCGAAATGCCGCGTCAGGCCGGGCAGGGCGGGCGCCTGGAAGGCGGCGGCCTCGATGGTGACGAAGGTGCCGAACAGCAGGGCGGCGTAGATCTTCCACGCGGTGCGCGAATCCATGGAGACTCCCGGTGGGTGAGGGGAATTGTGATGAGCGGACGGGTTCCTCCCCCTTCAAGGGGGAGGCTAGGAGGGGGATGGGTTTCGGCGACGCCCGCTAGACCCATCCCCACCCCGACCCGGGAGCCTCCGCTTCGCTCCGTCGTTCGGCAGGCGGCAAGCGATGCTCGCCGAAACCCCTGCCTCACCCCCTTGAAGGGGAGGGAGGAACCGTGTTCCCGACACGCCGTTGCGCTTGTGCTTTGGGTTACGCGGCCAGCGACGGGTAGTCCGTGTAGCCGCGCGACCCCGGCGTGTACAGCGTGCCCTGGTCGAACTCGGCGAGCGGGGCGCCGTCGCGGAAGCGGCGGACGAGGTCGGGGTTGCCGATGAAATAGCGCCCGAACGAGACCGCTTCGCCTTTGCCTTCGGTGAGGATGCGTTGGGCGCTGGCGAGCTTGAAGCTGTCGTTGGCGATGATCGGGCCGCGGAAGTTGGCGCGGGCGAGCGCCAGGGCGTCGAGTTCGCGTAGCGGCGAGCGCATCACGTGCAGGTAGGCGAGGCCCAGCGGGTCGATCGCCTGCAGCAGGCCGGAGTAGGTCTGCACCGGATCGTCGTCGAGGACGTCGTTGAAGGGGTTGGCGGGGCAGATGCGCAGGCCCACGCGGCCCGCGCCGGCGGCGGCCGCCATCGCTTCCAGCGTTTCGACGACGAAGCGCAGGCGCTTTTGCGGGGTGCCGCCGTAGGCGTCGTCGCGCAGGTTGGTGTTGGCGGCGAGGAACTGCATCGGCAGGTAGCCGCTCGTGCAGTGCAGTTCGACGCCGTCGAAACCGGCTTCCAGCGCATATTCGGTCGCGCGGCGGTATTCCGCGATGACGCCCGGGATCTCGTCGGTGCGCAGCGCACGCGGCAGGTCGTATTCGACCATGCCGGCGACATCGGTGAAGATCTTGCCGGCGGCGCGGACGGCCGAGGGGGCGACCGTCTCCGTGCCGGGATCCTTGTTGAGGTGGCTGGCAACGCGCCCGACATGCATGATCTGCAGCACGATGCGCCCGCCTTCGCGATGCACCGCGTCGGTAACCTTGCGCCAGCCGGCGATTTGCTCGCCGGTGTGGATGCCGGGCGTGCGGCAGTAGCCCTTGCCGTTGGCGCTGGGCTGCGTGCCCTCGGCGACGATGAGGCCAGCGGTGGCGCGCTGGCGGTAGTACTCGACCATCAGCTCGGTGGGCACGTCGCCCGCGCCCGCGCGGCTGCGGGTCATCGGTGCCATGACGATGCGGTTGGCGAGCTCGATGTCGCCGAGCGTGAGCGGGGAGAACAGATCTGGCATGTGCGGGCTCCTTCAGCGGACGCGGATCTTCGGCGCGGGGGTGCCGCGCCGCATCGTCTCGAGGAACTTCTCGAGCGGCGCGGGCGCCGCGACCTCGGGCAGCGATTCCTTGTCGGGGCGCTCGGCCCAGAACGCCTTCCACGACGGGAAGAGCTCGTGAAAGGTGCCGACGTAGGGCTGGCGCCCGGGCCAGCGCATCTTCATGTCGCCGATCGGCGGCTTGTTGAGATCCGTCGCGTACCAGTAGCAGGGCAGGCGTCGGCGGAACAGCCAGCGGCCGTCGATGCGCTCGTAGTCGTCCCAGTACAGCATCTGCATGATCACCCACTCGCCGCCGCACTCGTGCTCGTTCTTCGAGTAGACGACGCCGGTGGCGTGGTCGCGGTCGATGAACTCGATGATGTGCTGGCCGAGGTGGTGCGAGGTGCCGGTGAATTGCTCACGCAGGGTGTCGTCCTGCCAAGCCTTGAAGTGCGCGCGGCCGACCCGCTCGCGGCCGACGCGGATGTCGGGCGCGAAGAGGTTCACATGCGCGTCCATGTCGCGCATGTCGAGCGACAGCGAGTACTTCGCGGCGAGCTGGCGGATTTCGTCGATCGATTCGAGCCGGTCGATGCGTTCTTCGAGCGTGGGTGTGCTCATTGCGTCCCTCATCAGAGCGCGGTGACGAGGACGGCGGAGCGGCCCCCGTCGACCGGCAGCGCGGCACCCGTGATGTAGGAGGCGTCCGGCCCGGCGAGGAAGGCGATGGCGGCGGCGAGTTCGTCGGCCTGGCCGACGCGACCCATCGGGATGAGCTTCTCGGTCGTGCGGCGCGAGTTCTCGTCGGCGAGCATGCCAGCGGTGGCGGGCGTCTCCACGACGGCGGGGATCACGACGTTCACGCGGATGTTGTCCGGGGCGCCTTCGGCGGCGGCCGCGCGCGAGAAGTTCATGATCGCGGCCTTCGCGGCCGAGTAGCCGGCCATCCACGGCGTGCCGAGGGTGCCGCAGATCGACGAGAGGTTCACGATCGCGCCGCCGCGGCCCTTCATCAGCTTCGTCGCGGTGCGCGTCCCCCAGAAGGTGCCGTCGACCGAGGTCGCGAAGTTGGCGTGCCAGTCGGCGGTGGAGGTCGATTCGATCGCGCCCCAGGTGAAGGCCATCGCGTTGTTCACGAGGATGTCGAGGTGGCCGTGGCGCTTGGCAGTGTCTTCGAGCGCGGCGACGAATTGCGCCTCGTTGCCGACGTCGACGACGACCGCTTCGGCCTTGCCGTCCTTGCCGACGATGGCGGCGACGACTTCGTCGAGCGGTTCCTTGCGCCGACCGCAGATGACGACCGTGGCGCCTTCGGCGGCGAGGCGGTGGGCGGTGGCGGCGCCGATGCCGGAGCCTCCGCCGGTGACGAAGGCGACCTTGCCGTGCAGTTTTCCGGACATGCTCTTCTCCTTACTTGAAGTACGAGCCGCCGTTGGCGACGAGATCGGAACCGGTGACCATCGCGGCGTCGTCGGACGCCAGGAAGGCGACCGTCGCGGCGATGTCGGAGGGATCGGCCATGCGGCCGAGGGGGATGCCGGCGACCATGGAATCGATCCACGCCTGTGAGACGTTGGCCATGATCGGGGTGTTCACCGGGCCGGGCATCACGTTGTTCACGCGGATGCCGCGCGGCGCGAGCTCGCGGGCGAGGCTGCGCGTCATGCCGGTCAGCGCAGCCTTGGAGGCGGCGTAGTGCAGCGCGCCTTCGCCGGAGATGGCGGAGGTGCTGGAGATGTTGACGAGGGCGCCCTTGATGCCGTGCTTGATCATCACGCGCACGGCTTCGCGCGTGCAGAAGAAGGTGCCGTCGAGGTTCACCTGCATGACGCCGCGCCAGCCCTCGTCGGCCATGTCGCAGATGAGATCGGGATAGGTGGTGGGCTTCTCGCCGCGCGCCATCTGTTCGCCGCGTTCGTTCATGCGCGCGAGCAGCTTGTCGAAGCCGTCGTTCTTGGCGCTGCCGATGCCGGCGTTGTTCACGAGCACGTCCAGGCGACGGTAGCGGCCGTCGACTTCCTCGAAGAGGGACTTTACGGCGGCGCTGTCGGCGATGTTGCAGACGCGCGCGATGCCGTCCTTGTTGCCCGCGAGCTCCAGCGTTTCCTTCGCGGCGGCTTCGTTCACATCCGCTGCGACGACGGTCGCGCCTTCCTGCGCGAGGCGGATTGCGATGGCGCGGCCCATGCCCTGGCCGGCGCCGGTGACGACCGCCACTTTTCCTGCGAATCTCATGCCATGTCTCCTGGAAAGAACTGTTGGTGTAGGGTGAGCGTAGGGATGCCGCGGCGGCGTGCCATCGTCCGATGGGACTAGCGCGGGCGCCGCGGCTGCGCTCAGGCGGCGTGCGCGACGCGGGCGTCGGACAGGGTCTGGTTGGTCCACGTCTTGAAGGCGCGGCGGAAGTTGCTGACGCTGCTGTAGCCGAGCATGTAGCCGATCTCCTTGGGCGTGAGCGTCGTGTGCTGCAGGTACTGGAGCGCGAGCTCCTTGCGCGTGTCGTCGAGGATCTTCTGGTAGCTCTGGTCTTCGTCGACGAGACGGCGGCGCAGCGTGCGCGCGCCGATGTTGAGGTGCTCGGCCATCTCCTCCAGCGTCGGGAAGTCGCCGGGATGGCCCACCAGGTAGTCGCGGATCAGTTCCGACAGCCGCGCGTCGCGGCGCTGGCGGGCGGCGAGCATCTCGCACTGGCTCGCGCACAGCTTGAACACTTCCGGGTTGGATAGGCTGATCGGGTCCTGCAGGCGGTTGATGTCGAAGACGACGAGGTTGCGCGACTGGTTGAAATACACCGGGCAGTTGAAGCGCTTGAGATAGGGCGTGACGTCCGCCGGCTGCGGGAAGCTGAGGTGCAGTTCGAGGATGGGGAAGGGGCGGTTGGTCAGGCTGGACGCGAGCTGGATGGTCTGGCTGACGAATTCCTCGACGGCGAAGCGCATCACGTCCCCGAGGCGATACACGTCGTGGATCTCGGAGAACCAGCGGCCGTGCCGGATGGTGTTGGTGGTCGAGAAGATGTGCTCGTTGAGGCCGCGGTAGCGGTCGTAGAGCTCGCGCGAATCCTTGAGCGTGGCCGCGCTGAGCGCCGCGTAGCCGAGGATGCCGAGGTCGCTGACGCGGAATTCCTCGCCCAGCGCGATGCCGAGCCACGGGTTGCGCGTCAGTTCCAGCATGTTCAGGATGACGCGGCGGTACTGCGGCGGATGGGGCTGGATCTCGCGCTCGGTGCCCTGCCCGGCGCGCAGCCCGGTGCCGGCGAGCACGCGCTCGGCGCCGATGCCGCGGCTGGCCATGCGGGCGAGATAGAAGTCGAGTTTGCCTGTCGGTTTCAGGTCGTTCATTGTCGTCTCCGTCCGTTTCCGTCGCGTACCGGCTCGCTTGATGCGTCTTTGGCCGCATCGGAATCGTCGTCGACGCCTCGATCGGGCGCATCATCCGATCGCACTAAATCCCGCTCGGACGTAGGGGCTTGCAGGGCGGGCACGCCCGTAATGCAAAGGAACGATGCGGGTTTGCGCGCCGCGCGCGAGAGTGCGTGCGAGGTTCGTGATACGGATGGGGAGGTCGCCGATGAAC
Organism: Azoarcus sp. DN11; assembly: GCF_003628555.1. Classification (NCBI taxonomy): domain Bacteria; kingdom Pseudomonadati; phylum Pseudomonadota; class Betaproteobacteria; order Rhodocyclales; family Zoogloeaceae; genus Azoarcus; species Azoarcus sp. DN11. The sequence continues at coordinate 2,147,190 of NZ_CP021731.1, forward strand.
GAAATGCAGCGGATCATCCAGTGCTGGGCGCGGCTGCGCGGACGCGGCGAACAGGCGGCGCTGGCCACCGTCGTCGCCGTCGAGGGATCGACCTACCGGCGCCCCGGCGCGCGCATGCTGGTGAGCGCGGACGGCGAGAGCATGGGCGCGATCAGCGGCGGATGCCTCGAACGGGACGTCTTCCGCCAGGCCGCGCGGGTGCTGCACAGCGGGGAGCCGGCGGTCGTCGTGTACGACTCGACCGGCGACGATGTGGAGGAAGGCTATTCGCTGGGCTGCAACGGCGTCGTGGTCGTGCTGGTCGAGCCGCTTGCGGCGCAGGGGGTTTCCGCCGCGCTGGATTTCGTCGCGGACTGCCTGACGCGGCGGCGTCGCGCTGCGGTCGCGACGGTGTTCGCGGCGCAGGGCGCTTGCGGGGCGCGCATCGGCGCACGGCTCGCGCTCGGCGACGACGGGGCGGTCTGCGCGCTGGGCATCGACGATGCGTCGCTGCGTTCGCGGCTGGAGGGCAAGGCGCGCGAAGCGCTGCGCGACGGGCAATCCGCGCGGGTTCGGCTGCGCACCGCAGAAGGGCAGGTCGAAGCTTTCGTCGAGTTCATTTCGCCCCCGCCGGCGCTGACGATCTTCGGTGCCGGCCACGACGCCGTCCCGCTCGCGCAGTTCGCGAAGGCGCTCGGCTGGCAGGTGAGCGTTGTGTCGCGCAATGTCGGCCACGGCATTCACGGGCGCTTTGCCTGGGCCGACCGGGTGCTCGTCGCGGACGCCGAAACGGCCCTGGCCGGGCAGGCGGACGAGGGTGGCGCGATCGCCGTCGTGATGACGCACAACTACTTCGAGGACTTGCGCGTGCTGCGCGCGCTGATCCCGCGCCGCCCGCGCTACGTCGCGCTGCTCGGCCCGAAGCGGCGCACGGTGCGGCTGCTCGCGGCGCTGGAGGACGAAGGGCTGGACGTGCGCGGCGAGATGGCGGGATGGCTGCACGGCCCTGCGGGCCTGGATATCGGAGCCGATACGCCGGAGGAGATCGCGCTCGCGATCGTCGCCGAAATCCGCGCGGTCATCGCCGGGCGTACGGGCGGTTTTGCGCGGGTGCGGCGCGGGCCCCTGCATGCGCGGGGCGAGGGCGCCGATACCCTGGTCGCGACGAGCGTGGAGCGGGGCGAGATCGTGTGCGGCCTGGCGGCGCCTTGAAGAGGCACCCGCCGCATCGCGGGCGGAAGGTGCTGCGTCGAACCGCGATTCCCGTCGTGACGTAAAATCCGCCCATGACATCGAATGAAATGAACGAAGCCGCGGCGGACGATGCAACCGCCCCCGTGAAAGAGCCGGGCCTGTGGTGCGACGACGGCTGGACCGCCCGTGTCATCAAGAACATGGACGACGATGGGTGGGCGGTCGAAATGATCAAGGATGGCGAGCCCGAGCCCGCCCTGGTGGGGCCCTGGACGATGGGGCGCGACAAGAAAAATCCCAAGCCGCTTGATTCCGCTGCCTTCAACACGCTGGTCAAGACCGCCTCGGAAGTCCTGCGCCGCCACGAGCAACAGCTGCATGCGACGCTTCACAAGAAGCTCACGGTGAACACGGAGTCGGGCCCGGTCAACGTGACACTCGACATCGTTGCCGACGAATACGAGCCCCATGCCCTGCTGGGGGCCTACGACGCCGCGGGCGAAGAATTGGCCAAGGTGCGCGTGGATGCGGGGTTCAAACTGACCAAGACCAGCGCGCACGCGTGGATCGAGGACGACTTCCGCAAGCCCGGCTGATCAGCCTCCGGTCGCCGCTTCGATCTCCTCGGAGAGCTGCAGCCAGCTGTCCTCGTGGGCGTTCAGGGTTTCTTCGATCTGCTGTAGCTCCTTCCCCAGTTCGGCGAGTTGTTGCACTGACGGAGAGCCGTCCAGGCGGGCTTCGGTGGCGTGCTTGCGCGCTTGTACTTCCAGGATCGTCTGCTCCAGCTTGCCTAGGTCGCGCCTGAGGCTCTTGAGCTTTTCGGGGCTGACCCGATGGGCGGGAGCCGGTGCCGGCGCAGCCTCGCGCTTCGGGCTTTTGAGCGAGGCCTTGAGTTCTTCTCGGGCGCGGCGGGCTTCGTCGAGCAGGTATCGCTGGTAGTCGTCCAGGTCCCCGTCGAAGGGTTCGACGCCGCCGCGGGCAACCAGCCAGAACTCGTCGCACACCGAGCGCAGCAAGGCCCGGTCGTGGGAGACCAGCATCACCGTGCCCTCGAATTCGTTGAGCGCCATGGCCAGCGCCTCGCGGGTGGCGAGGTCGAGGTGGTTGGTCGGCTCATCCAGCAACAGCAGGTTGGGGCGCTGCCACACGAGCATGCACAGCACGAGACGGGCCTTCTCGCCGCCGCTCATGGTGCCGACGGGCTGCTGCACCATGTCGCCGCTGAAGTTGAAGGTGCCGAGGAAGGTGCGCAGGTCCTGCTCGCGGCCGCTCTGGCCCGCCGGCAGGCCCTCGCGGGCCATGCGCACCATGTGTTCGAGCGGATTGTCCTCGGGGCGGAGCACATCCAGTTCCTGCTGGGCGAAATAGCCGATGCGCAGCCCCTTGCCCTCGGTGACGACGCCGCTGGTAGGGGCGAGGTCGCGGGCGATGGTCTTCACCAGCGTGGACTTTCCGCGGCCGTTGGCGCCGAGGATGCCGATGCGCTCGCCGGCCATCACCGACTTGTTCACGCCCCGCACGATCACCGTCGGGGGCGTGCCGGCGGGGGCGCCTTCGGGCGCCGGATAGCCGAAGCAGGCGTCTTCCATCGCCAGCATCGGGTTGGGCAGGTTCTGCGGTTCCTTGAACTCGAAGGTGAAGTCGGCGCTCGCGAGCACCGGCGCGAACTTGTCCATGCGGTCCAGCGCCTTGACCCGGCTCTGCGCCTGTTTGGCCTTGCTGGCCTTGGCCTTGAAGCGGGCGATGAACTTCTGCAGGTGGGCGATCTTGTCCTGCTGCTTGGCGTAGGCGTTCTGCTGCAATTCCAGCTGCAGGGCGCGCGTGTCCTCGAAGGTGGAGTAGTTGCCGCCATAGCGGGTGAGCTTGTGATTCTCGATGTGCACCGTGACGTCGGTGATGGCATCCAGGAATTCGCGGTCGTGGCTGATGACGACCAGGGTGCCGGCGTAGCGCTTGAGCCAGGCTTCGAGCCAGACCAGCGCGTCGAGGTCGAGGTGGTTCGTGGGCTCGTCGAGCAGCAGCAGGTCGGACGGGCACATCAGCGCGCGGGCGAGTTGCAGGCGCATGCGCCAGCCGCCGGAGAAGCTGTTCACCGGATTGCACAGTTCGGTGGTCTTGAAGCCGAGCCCGAGGATCAGCGCCTGGGAGCGCGCCTGCGCGTCGTGGGCCCCCGCGTCGTGCAACGCCATGTACGCGTAGGCCATGCGTTCGCCGTCGTCGCTGGCCTCGGCGGCTGCAACTTCCTGCTGCGCGGCAAGGAGCGCCGTGTCGCCCTCGATGACGAAGTCGGTGGCGGACTGGCTGGTTTCCGGCATGTCCTGCGCCACCTGTGCCATGCGCCAGGCCGCGGGCACGAAGAAGTCGCCCGCGTCTTCATGCAGCGTGCCGTTGAGCAGGCCGAACAGCGAGGACTTGCCGGCCCCGTTGCGCCCGACCAGGCCGACCTTCTCGCCGGGATTGAGCGTGACGGAGGTGCTGTCGAGCAGCACCTTGGCGCCGCGGCGAAGGGTGACGTCCTTGAGGGTGATCATGGGAATGAGGCTCCGGGGTGGGATTCCAGTGGCGGGCGGATAGGGAAAGGAACGCGCACGCGGAACCGCACTGCGGAGTTCGACCGAATCGGGAAGGTCGGAAGGATACGTTCTTTGGGGGCGTCGTTGGCACGGAATTGCCCGGCGCGCTGCGGACGCTTTCTTCCATGTCCGCAACGAGCGCGACACCGTGGAGAGCCTGCGCGAGCGGTTCGAGCAGGTACGATGGGCGAGGGTAGCGGGGGAGCCTGGTGTTTTCCAGCGCCGGGTTTCGCGCGGGCAGGCTGCAGGCAGCACGGCCGGGGGCCTTGATCGCGTTGATGGCGACGGCGCCGCTGCGGCCGGTATCGAGGTCAGCTACGCTCCAGGCTTGTTGGGCAGCGCTGCCGCCGTCACGCCCGACCGAACACGCGCCGGAACAGGCTGGCGATGCGCTCGAAGAAGACCTTGAACACCACGCCGATAATGTTGATCGACTCCTCTTTCTGTGGAGCTGCGCGGGGGGCGGGGGAAGTCTCGGCAGCAGCGGACCGAGTCGGGTCGGAGGTCGCCTCGTCGCGCGGCACTTCGAGGAGTGCGCGCACGTTGTTGACGTATTTCTTGATGATCTGCGCGGACACGCCCTCGATCATGCCGCGGCCGACCTGGAGGATGCGGCCGGTGAGGTCGATGTTCGATTCGCAGCTTACCTGCGTGCCGCAACCGTCCGCCGAAGGGGCGAGGCGTGTGAGGATGGTGCCGCTGACGGTGCCGCCGCCGCGCTCGTTGCCCGAGGCGAGCAGTTTCACGCTGTGTGTCGCGGCGTCCTTCTCGACGTAGGTGATGGTGCCCTGGTACTGCGCGGTGACGGCGCCGATCTTGAGCTTTACCGCGCCGACGAAGCTGTCGGCGTCGACGATCTGCGTCAGCGAGGCGCCGGGCATGCAGGCGACGACGTTTTGCGGGTCGAGCAGGAACTGCCACACGGCCTCGACCGGGGCGGCGACCGCGAAGTTTTCCTGGATTTGCAGGGCCATGTCGGATCCTTGTTCGGGGTTGTCGTGAAGTTTCGGGTTCAGCCGACGCAGGCGGGCTGCGCGGGGCAGGCCGTGGAAGGCATGGCGCGCGGGGCCTCCGCGCGCTGGTAGAGCGTCGTGCGGCGCCACAGGGGGCGGCCGATGCCGGTGGCGATGTGGTTCATGCCCGTGCCGTCCATTTCCTGGCCGTTGAGGCCGCCGGCCGCGCGCGTGATGGATTCGTACATCAGCGTGCCGCCGAGGTCGTTGGCGCCCGCCTGCAGGCACTGCGCGGCGCCGCCGGGCCCCATCTTGACCCACGAGGTCTGGATGTTCGGGATCAGCGGGTGCAGCGCGAGGCGCGCCACCGCGTGCATCAGCACGGCTTCGCGCGCGGTGGGGCCGGAGCGGCTGCGGCCCTTGTGCCACAGGGGCGACTCCATGTGCACGAAGGGCAGCGGCACGAATTCGGTGATGCCGCCGGTGTCGCGCTGGAGCTGGCGCAGCTTCAGCAGGTGGCGCGCCCAGTGGCGGGGGTTGTCGACGTGGCCGAACATGATCGTCGACGTGGTCGGCACGCCGGCTTCATGTGCGGCGCGAACAATGGAAAGCCATTCGTCGGTGCTCAGTTTGTCGGGGCACAGTTGTGCTCGCACCTCGTCGTCGAGCACTTCCGCGGCGGTGCCGGGCAGGCTGCCGAGGCCGGCGTCGCGCAGCCGGCGCAGGAAGGCCGCGGGCGAGAGGCCGAGGGTGGCCGCGCCGTGGCGGATCTCCAGCGGCGAGAAGGCGTGGATGTGCATGTCCGGCACGGCGTCGCGGACGGCGGCGACGATGTCGAGGTAGGACTGCCCCGTGTAGGCGGGGTGGATGCCGCCTTGCAGGCACACTTCGGTGGCGCCGCGTTCGCGGGCTTCGCGGGCGCGCCGGCCGACCTCGTCGGCGCTCAGCACGTAGGCGGGGCCGCGCAGCGATTCGGTGCTGCGCCCCTTGGCGAAGGCGCAGAAACCGCAGCGGTGCTGGCAGATGTTGGTGTAGTTGATGTTGCAGTTGGTGACGAAGGACACGCCCTCGCCGACCGTCGCGGCGCGCAGGCGGTCGGCGGCGGCGATCACGGCCGCGTAGTCGGCGCCGCGCGCTTCGAAGAGCGCGGTGACGGCGTCTTCCGACAGATCCTGCCCGGCGCTCGCCCGGTCGATGAGATCGAGAATGGCCTTGTCCGGGGCGCGCAGGTCGGCGCCGCTGCGGGTGGAGGGCGGCAGCGGGGCGCCGCTGCCGGCGTGCCAATCGTCGTCGCGCGCGAAGCCGCTGGCATCGACGCGGTGCAGAACCGCGCGGGCGATGTCCGGTGCGGTCCAGCGGGCCGCGTCGTGCGTGAAGGCCGGGCCCAGCGCGAGACGCTCGACCAGTTCGCGGCCGGCGGCCTCGGTCGCTTGCCGCAGCGTCGCGATCTGCGGCCACGCGGCTTCGGGATTCACATGGTCCGGCGTGACCGGCGAGACGCCGCCCCAGTCGTTGACGCCGGCACGGATCAGGGCTTCGAGCTCGCCCGGGCGCAGGTTGGGCGGCGCCTGGATCGACATCTCCGGGCCGAAGATCAGGCGCGCGATGGCGATCGTCCATTGGTGCTCGGCCAGCGTCGGCTCGGGCGCCTGCGCCATCGCGGTGTGCGGCTTGGCGCGGAAATTCTGGACGATGATTTCCTGCAGGTGGCCGTCGCGGTCATGCAGATCGCGCAGCGCGAGCAGCGCGTCGATGCGTTCGAGGCGCTGCTCGCCGATGCCGACGAGGATGCCGCTGGTCGTTGCGACCGACTGCTCGCCGGCGGCGCGCAGCGTGGCGAGGCGCACGTCCGGGTGCTTGTCCGGGCATTGCCAGTGCGGGCCGCCGCGCTCGCACAGGCGGGCGGACGTCGATTCCAGCATCAGGCCCATCGAGGCGGCGACGGGGCGCAGCTGCGCGATTTCGTCGGCCGAAAGCGTGCCGGGATTGAGGTGCGGCAGCAGGCCGGCCTCGTCGAAGATGCGGCGCGCGATCGCCGCCACGTAGTCGATGGTGCTCGCGAAGCCCAGCGCGGCGAGCGCGTCGCGTGCGGCGGCGTGGCGCAGTTCGGGTTTCTCGCCGAGGGTCAGCAGCGCCTCCTGGCAGCCTGCGAGCGCGCCGCTGCGGGCGATCGCGAGTGCTTCGTCGGGGCTGAGATAGGCGTCGTGCGCGCCGCGCGGCGTCTCGGCGAAGGTGCAGTAGCCGCAGCGGTTGCGGCACAGGCGCGTGAGCGGGATGAAGACCTTGCGCGACCAGCCGACCGCCGTGCCGTGGCCGGCGAGGGTCAGCGCCTCGGCAGCCGCCAGGATCGCGTCCGGTTCCGTGACGGACGCGAGAACGGCGGCGCTCTGGGCATCCAGCCTCCGTCCTGCGCTTACGTCGGCAAGGATTCGCTGTGTGCTATCGGCCATGGCATGGGGTTCCGGTGGAGGATGGGAAGGTGGCGGTCTGCCGCGTCGCGACGGGTCGCGGGCGGCGGGCGGAAGGGGCCGGCGAGGCGCGCGAGGTCGGCCGGCAGGTCGACGTCGAAAGCCAGGCCGGGTCGCTCGACGATCGCCGGCACATGTCCGCAGCGCAGCGCCTCGGCGACATGGATCGGGAAGCTTTGCGCGCCGAACTGGAAGCGGAAGCCGCTGCCGGCTCCGAGGTAGATCGCGTTGGTGCCGACGCGGGCCCGATCGGGGGCCAATGCGATGCCGGACTGGCGGCCGCGCAGCACGAGTTCGTCGATGTCGGCGGCGCTCGCCTGCGGCAGGTCGCCGTGCATCACGACCAGTTCGCGCGCGCGCCTGTGGGCAAGCGAGAGGGCCGCCTGCTGCACCGAGTGGTTGAGGCCGAGGCCGGTGTCGGGCAGCAGGGCGACCGCGCGCCGGGTGAGGTCGGTGGCCGCGGTGACGATCGCGACGTGCTCGATCACTTCCGAGCCGAGCAGCGCGTCGAGTACTTCATCGAGCATCGCGCGCACGAGGCATTGGCGCTCGCCCGGCCCGAGGACGCCCGCGAGCCGGCTCTTTCCCTGCGCGGGCAGCTTGATCGGGATCAGCGCCCAGCAGCTCACGGCCGGCTCCCTGCGCGGGCGGAGCCGCTGATGGGGAAGGCGCGCTGCGCAATCATGATCGTGGCTAGCCGGCGACCGCGGCGAGCTCGCCGGTGATGCGGATGCCGGCGCCGTCCACCGCGTAGTTGCGGTTCATGAAGATCAGGATCGACGAGAGCGCTTCCGCCGCGGCGGAATTCGCCAGCGCGCCGGCGTGCAGTCCGCGCAGGCCGGCGTCGTCCGCGAGTTGGCGGATCGTCTCGCGCGCGTCCTTGTCGTCGCCGAAGACCAGTACGTCGCACTCGACCTCGACGTCGGTCGCGAGCTTGTGCGCCGCGACGTTGTGGAAGGCCGACACCACGCGCACGCCGTCGCCGAGCAAGGCCTGCGCGCGCAGCGCCGCGCAACCTTCGGGCGGCAGCTGGACGCGCATGACCTTAGGGGGAACGAGCGGCACCGTCGTGTCGACGACGATCTTGCCGGCGACGACCGGGCGGATCTCGTCGAGCACGGCGGCCTGCGATGCGAAGGGGACCGTCACGACGACGATGTCCGCCCGGCTCGCGGCGTCGCGATTGGTGCCTGAGGCGATCTCGCATTTGAACTCTGCCCCCAGCGCCTCCGCGGCCGCCCGGGCCTTGCCGGCATCGCGCGAGCCGATCACGACCGTGTGGCCGTGCTTCGCCCAGCGCCGCGCCAGCGCCGCGCCCAGATGTCCCGTGCCGCCGATCACCCCGATGATGGGTCCTGTCCCGTTCGTCATGTCTGAGCCCCTGTTCGATGTGGGGCCAAAGCTATCAGCCGGCGGGAAGGGGCTGCATCGTTCTTTTGAATGATCGGAAGGACGGGGCGAGATTCAAATCCGGCCAGCGGCCGGGGTTGTTCACTCCCTCCCCTTCAAGGGGAGGGTTGGGGTGGGGATGGGTTTAGCAGACGTCGCCGAAACCCATCCCCCTCCTAGGAGTCTGCGCGGCAGAACTCCAGAGAGTGGGTTTTAGCAGAAGGATCGGCGAAGCGAGAGGTGCGGAAAGAGACTGCGGCCGTGGTTGAGTTGCTTTGCGACGGCGCCGCGCCCGTGCCGGATGGGAAGGGGGACAGGTTTGCGCCCCTTTCCCGTCATGCCGTCCTCAATGTGCTCATCCTGCGCAGGTTCAGCGCCATACAGACGAGCTTCCACTCCGCTTTGACGCGCTCCAGGCCCCGCAGGCTGAACTGCCGGAATCCCAACACGTTCTTGATCCAGCCGTTGGGCGGTTCGGCGATCCATTTCCGTTTTCGGTAGGCCGTCTTGCCCGCCTCGCTGTCGAGCTTGTCGGCCATCTGCGCGGTGTGCGGATTGCGTTCACGGTCGAAACCGAGTCGGCGCTTGCCTTCCCGGCCCAGCGCCACCACCAGTTCGGTCCCGCAGCCGTCGAGCTCCCGGAACGTCTGCTCCGAGCGGTAGCCGGTGTCGGCCAGCGCCTGGCGCGGGCGCTGCGCGAGGGTGTCGCGCACGACCTGCAACATCCCCGGCAGTAGCCCGGCGTCGCTGGCGTTGTTGGTCAGTTCGGCCGCCACGATGATGTGGGCGGTCTCGTCGACCGCCGTCTGGGCGTTGTAGCCCGGATCGAACCCGCCGCCGGCGCGCTTCATGATGCGGCTGTCTGGATCCGTGAAGTTCTCCTGTGCCTTGTCCTCGGGCACCCCGAAGTCGCGCTTGTAGCGCCCACCCTTCGGTTTGCCGTCACCGCCGCGCGGACGGCGGTCGTCATCGTCGCTGCGCCCGCGCGCCTGATCGGCCTCGCGCTGGCGCTGCTCGAGCCGCGCCCGGGCTTCGGCAATCGCCGTCAGCCGCGCCTCGCGCCGCGCGATCTCGGCCGGCACATCCAGCTCGGGCTCGTTCCTCTCGGCGTCGTCGGCGGCCTTGGCCCGATTGAGCAGCGCCTCGATCTGCCGTTTCAATTCGGCCTCCGCCTTCACCATGTGGCCGTAACTCATCGCCTTGTGGCGGCTGGCGTTCGCCTTGACCTTGGTGCCGTCGATGGCCACCGTCCCGAGCTTCACCAGCCCCATCTCGCGAGCCAGTCGCACCACCTGCACGAACAACTCGCTCAGCTCCTTCAAGTGGACAGCGCGAAAGTCGCTGAGCGTGCGGTGGGCCGGGAAGTTGCCTGCCGCCAGCACCCGGAACGCCACATCCTCGTGCAGCTTGCGCGCGATCTTGCGCGAGCTGAACACGCCCGTGGCGTACGCATACAGCAGCACCTTGACCATCATGGCCGGATGAAACGGCTGGTTGCGCGGTCCGCCCCCGGCATACCGGGCGTGGAACGCGCTCAGGTCCAATCCGTCGACCGCGTCGCTAATGAAGTACGCCAGGTGGCCTTCGGGTAGCCACTCCTGCAGCGCCTGGGGCAGCAGCATCTGCTGCTGCGGGCAATAGGGCAGATAGCTCGTCATCTCGACAGTCTACCGGCCCCGACACGCCCGGGAGCGCTTACCTCATTGATGCTTGGCTTCTGCCGCGCAGACTCCTAGCCGCCCAGTGCCGGCTTTGCACAGCCGGCCCGCTCAGCCGGCGCGAAGCAGTGCTTCGCGAAACCCCGGCTTCGCCCCCCTTGAAGGGGAAGGAATAAGTTGTCCGGTGCGGCCCGCGTGCCAATAGTCCCATTGGATGATGTGTCCCTCACTCCCCGCCGAGAGAATCGCCCCATCAAGATCCACGAGGCGAGTCACGGAAAAGCCAATGGAAAACGCGCTGTTGTTATCGGACGAGCAGGTCGCGCTGCAGGACACCACGGCCGCCTTCGTCGCCGAATTCGCCAACGCCCGCAAGCCGCCCGAGGAGGATGCCGGCCTGTGGCGGCGGATCGCCGAACTGGGGTGGCCGGCGGTGCAGGTGCCGGAAGAATTCGGCGGACTCGGCATGGGTGCGGTCGAGCTTGCGCTGCTGATGGAGGAGATGGGACGCCGGCTGATCCGCGCGCCCTTCTTCACCAGCGTGGTGCTCGCGCAGACCGCCTTGCTCCAGGCGGGCGATGCGGCGGCCCGCGAACGCTTCCTGCCGGAACTCGCGAGCGGCGAGACGGCAGCGACGCTGATCCTCGCGCCGGGCCTAGTGTGGGCACCGGGGGCGCTGACGGTCGAATGCCACCGTGACGGCGCGGGCTGGGTAATGAACGGCGAGTCCGCGCAGGTGCTCGACGGCGGCGATGCGGCGATGGCCTTCGTCGCCGCGCGCACCGGGGATGGCGTCGGCCTGTTCCACGTCCCGGCTACGGCGGCAGGGGTGGAACGCACGCCGCTCGACGTGTGGGACCTCACCCGGCCGCAATGCCACTGGCGCTTCGGCGAAGTCCGCTTGCCGGCCGAGGCCCGCGTCGATGCATCGGGCGCGCTGGATACAGGGCTCGCGCGCACCGTCGCGCTCGCGGCGCTGCAGCTTGCCGCCGAGCAGGTCGGCGGGGCGGCGGCCTGCCTCGACATGACCGTCGCCTACACGAAGGAGCGCGTGCAGTTCGGTCGCCCGGTGGCCGGCTTCCAGGCGGTGAAGCACCGCTGCGCCGAAATGATGGTGCGCCTCGAAACCGCGCGCTCGGCGGTGCGCGGCGTCGCCGCGGCGGCTGCCGGTTTGCGCGATGCCGATGAACTGGCCTGCGAGGTGGCGGTCGCCCGCGTGCTGGCGTCGGAGGCCTACCGCTACTGCGCGCAGGAGGCCGTGCAGCTGCATGGCGGCGTCGGCTTCACCTGGGAATACGACCCCCAATTGCATTTCAAGCGCGCGCAATGGGGCAGCCAGTGGCTCGGCGCTGCCAGCCGCTGGCGCGAGCGCGTCGCCAGCCAACTTCTGGACCTTGCCTGAGATGAAACGACCCCCACACTCACTGTGTTCGTTGCCCCCCGAGGGGGCGCAGGCCACCCTTGGGGCGGCCCTACGGGAGGCCTGATGGACGTCATGACCGAAACACAATTCCGCGCCGAGGTCGCCGGCTGGCTCGCCCGCGAACTCAAGGGCGAATTCGCGTGCCTGCGCCACCGCGGCGGACCGGGCGACGAGGAAGCCTTCCCCGCCTTGCGCAAGGCCTGGGAGCGCAAGCTCGCCGAGGGCGGCTGGGTGGGGGCGGCGTGGCCGCAGGAGCACGGCGGACGTGGCCTGCCGCTGGAACTTCAACTCGCCTTCCATGAGGAATACGTGCGCGCCGGCGGTCCGGGCCGCATGGGGCACATCGGCGAGACGCTGCTCGCGCCGACGCTTATCGAACTGGGCACGCCGGAACAGCAACGCCGCTTTCTGCCGGGCATCCGCGAGGGGCGGGAGTTCTGGTGCCAGGGCTACTCCGAGCCCGGCGCCGGCTCAGACCTCGCCGCGATCACCACCCGCTGCTGGCAGGACGGTGACGTCTGGCGCGTGCAGGGACAGAAGGTATGGACCTCGCTCGCGCACGAATCGGACTGGATCTTCGTGATCGCACGCAGCACGCCCGGTTCGGTCGGGCGCGAGGGGCTCACCTTCCTGCTGATGCCCTTGGACCAGCCGGGCATCGAGATCCAGCCGATCCGCCAGATGACCGGCGAGGCCGAATTCAATGCGGTGTTCTTCGACGGTGCTGCCACCGACGCGGGCTGCATCGTCGGCAAGCCCGGCGAGGGGTGGCGCGTGGCGATGGCCTTGCTGGGCTTCGAGCGCGGTGCCTCGACGCTGGGCCAGCAGATGCATTTCGTGCACGAGATGCAGCTCGTCGTCGACGTGGCGATCGCCACCGGCCAGGCCCATGACCCGGCCATCCGTGAGCGCATCGCGGACGCGTGGATCGGCCTGCGGGCGCTGCGCCACAACGCGCTGCGCATGCTCGTCGGCAACAGCGGCAGCGTCCGCCCCGAATCGCTGATCTACAAGTACGCGTGGTCGAACTGGCACCGCGACCTCGGCCAGCTCGCGATGGACGTGCTCGGCGCGGCCGGCGACGTACGCTCGGACGACGATGCGGTGCGCCGCCTGCAGCAGGTCTTCTTCTTCTCGCGCGCCGACACGATCTACGCCGGCACCAACGAGATCCAGCTCAACATCATCGCCGAGCGCGCGCTGGCGATGCCGCGCTGACGCGCTCCGAGGAGACATTCCGATGCGTTTCGTGCTGCAACTCGGCTTCAGCAATTACCGCAACTACACGGCGATCGCCCAGGCCGCGGAAGCCGCCGGCTGGAGCTGGCTCTCGATCCCCGACAGCCTGTTCTTCCCGCGCCTGACCGAATCCGACTACCCCTACGCCGAGACGAGCGCGATCCGGCAGTATCTGGAGCATTCGGACTTCATCGAGCCCTTCGTCGCGATGTCGATGATGGCGGCCGTGACCTCGCGCATCCGCTTCTACCCCGGAGTGCTGAAGGTCGCGGTGCGCCAGCCGTTGATCCTCGCCAAGCTGCTGAGTTCGCTCGCCGTGATGTCGGGCGGCCGTGTCGCGCTCGGCGCGGGCCTGAGTCCGTGGAAGGAGGACTTCATCTACAACGGCGCCGACTTCGAGCGTCGCGGCGAGCTGATGGACGAATGCATCGCCGTCCTGCGCGGCGCGATGAGCGGCGATTTCTTCGAGTTCCACGGCAAGCATCACGACTTCGGCCCGCTGCGCATGCGCCCGGTGCCCGAGCAGCCCGTGCCGATCCTGATCGGCGGCCACAGCAAGCCCGCGCTGCGGCGTGCGGCGCGCCTCGGCGACGGCTGGGTGTCGGCCAACACCGACCTGCCGACGCTGAAGGACCTGATCGCCGAGCTCAATGCCTACCGCGCGGAGTTCGGCACGCCCGGGCGCGACTTCCAGTTCCACGGCATCGATTTCGCCGCGCGTAACGTGGATGATTTCAAGCGCCTCGCGGAGGTCGGCGTCACCGATGCCGGCGTGCTGCCGTGGGACGTGCGCAGCGACCCGACGGACCTGCAGGGCCAGCTCGACGCGATCCGGCGTTTCGGCGACGAGGTCATCGCGAAGATGGACTGAGCGATGTCGGGCGACGGCCACCGTATCCTCACCCCGGACGAACTCGGCGCGCTCGCGCTCGCCTCGGTCGGGGGGGCTGCGGCCGGACCGTTCGATGAACAGCCCTACCTCGTCGTCCGGGTGACGCCCGCCGCGCCGGAGGCGGAGCGGGGGCGACTGGCCGCATGGCTCGCACGCCAGCCCTGTCCTGTCATTGGTTTGCTCGACGGTGATCGCCGGGACGAGCCGCCCGTCGCCGACGCACTCGTCGATGCCTGTGACGTGTTGGTCTCCAGTACAGCGGAACTCGATGAGCTCGCCGCGAATATCCGCGCGGCGCCCATTGCGGCGATGACCTTGGTGCAGGTGCTGCGCGCGACGCAAGGGATGCCGGCGGCGCAGGCCCTGGTGGTCGAATCGCTCGCCTATGCGACGCTGCAGGCGGGCCCCGAATTCGCAGCGTGGTCGAAAGCGAATCCGCCCCGGCCGGAGCCCGCGCCCGTCGAGGACGGTCCGCCCGTGCTGCTCGCGCGCGACGGCGCCCGGCTCGACATCACGCTCAATCGCCCGCGAAGCCGCAATCCCATCTCCGTCGAGATGCGCGACGCGCTGGTCGAGGCGCTGCAATTCGCGGCCACCGACGACTCCCTCCGCGAAGTGCATCTGTCCGGCGCCGGCGCGTGTTTCAGCAGCGGCGGCGACCTGCGCGAGTTCGGCACCGCGCCCGACCCGGCTTCCGCCCATGCGGTGCGCAGCCTGCGGCTGCCTGCGGCGGAGCTGATCCGCTGCGCGTCGCGCGTCACGGCGCACCTGCACAGCGCCTGCATCGGCTCCGGTATCGAACTGCCGGCATTTGCCGCCCACATCCGCGCCGCGCGCAACACCTTCATCCAGTTGCCGGAACTGCGCTTCGGGCTGATTCCGGGCGCCGGCGGCTGCGTGAGCCTGCCGCGCCGGATCGGGCGACAACGTACTGCGTGGCTCGTGCTGTCCGGGCGGCGGATCAACGCGGCGACGGCGCTGGCGTGGAGGTTGGTGGATGAGATTGTCGATTAGGCCGACCGTTCAGCATTGGTCATGGTCTTCCGCAGGCGGATTGCGAAGTGCTTGATCGTGGGATTTATCTGGCCGTGCATCGTGTTGGTGGTTTTTGTGGTCCTTTGTGACCGTAGGAACCCATCCCCATCCTGCCCTTCCCCTTGAAGGGGAAGGGACCGTCTGATCGCGCTCGCGTGACTCTGCACCAGCGGCGGCTGTCGAGATACCTGAATGGTAGAACTGCACAAAGTGGGACTCCCGAGGTCCATGCTGAGTCAAGAAGCGTTCAAGCATAGTGGTGTGCTCTTAACCGGATACGGCGATTGCATGGCGTCATTGCCTTCCGGCGTTTGGTCTTCGCAAGGCGCAATGAGCAGGTTCCTTCCCCTTCAAGGGGGCGAGGGCGGGGTTTCGCGAAGCACCGCTTCGCGCCGACCGAGCGGGCTGGCTGTGCAAAGCCAGCCCTCCGGACAGGATGGGGATGGGTTCAATTCGCTAGCAATACACGCAACCACGGATTCCGTTTGCGTCAACACCTCGTTGTTCCAGAATCGCATCACGCGAAATCCCGCGCTCTCGAGAGCATCGGTTCGTTCGGCGTCCCGAACGACCGCATCTGCGTGCTGGGACCCATCCACTTCGATAACCAGCAGTTGTTCGAGACAGACGAAATCGAGGATGTAGCCCTGAAAGGGATGTTGCCGGCGAAATTTCACGCCCAGTTGCTCGCCGCGCAAATGCTGCCAGAGCTTCCGTTCGGCATCGGTCATGGTCTTGCGCAGGCGGTTTGCGAAGCGCTTGCTCGTGGGATTTGTCTGGCCGTGCATGGTGTTGGTGATTCTTTGTGATCCTTCGTGATAGTCGGTAACCCATCCCCATCCTGTCCGTTCCGGGGTCGGCTTTGCACAGCCGACCCGCTCGCGCGGCGCGAAGCTATGCTTCGCGAAACCCCGCCCTCGCCTCCTTGAAGGGGAAGGGACCTGCTCATTGCGCCTTGCGAAGGCCCAACGTGGGAGCTGTTACCCGTAATCGCCGTGTCCGGTTGAAAGCAAACCGCTACGCTTGGGGAGTTTCTTGGCTCGGAACGGGACTCTGGAGTTTCTTACTCTGTAATTATGCCAATAGGCTTTTCTGACGGCTATCATCGGTGCGGTGCGGTGCGGTGCGGGGCATTGTGGGCCCGATTAGGCGGTTCCTTCCCCTTCAAGGGGAAGGACAGGATGGGGATGGGGTGCCTTCCGTGCTGAAGCCGCGGACTCCTACCACCCCAAATCAGTAGTGCGCACCTCTCCACTCATTGCGCCCCCAGATCACCAGCCCCTCCTTGATCGTCGCCTCCACCCCGACCGTCGCGAGATCATTCAACGCGGTTTCCCAGGGCCGGTCGAGCAGGCACAGATCGGCGGGCACGCCGACCTCGACCTGGCGGGGGGCCCCGCCCGGCGCATGCGCGGGGCTGCAGAACAGTGCGAGGGCTTCGGCGGGCGTCAGGGCCTCGTCGCCCCCTAGAACCGCACCCCCGCGCGTGCGGCGGCGGGTCGCAGCGGACATCGCGAGCCACGGATTGAGATCGCCATACGGCGCGTCGCTGCCGGCGGCGAGCGGAATGCCGGCGTCGGTAAAACCGCGGCCGCGATAGAGCCACGACTGATCGTCAGGCTCGACTTCCTCAAGGTAGCGGTCGCCCCGTTCGAGGATGAAATGCGGCTGCGTCACCACAATGACGCCCAATTCGCGCAGGAGGGCGAGGGACTCGGGCGGGGCGACTGACGCGTGCTCGATGCGGTCGCCGTCCAGGGGGGCGGCCTGCCGTAGCGCGGCGGCGGCGAAGAACAGTTCGGCGCGGGTCACGCCATGGATCGCGACCGGACGTCCGGCCGCGTGACTGCGGACGATCGCGTCGCAGAAGGCCTCGAAGGGCGGGAGATCCGCGTCGCGCAGATAGAGCTTGGTCGGGCCGACCCGCACGCCGGGCGCATCCGCCAGGCCGTCGAGCTCGCCGTTGCCCATCGCCTGCACGTCCTGCTTTAGGCGCCCGCTGCGCCGTTCGGCGACGAAATGCGCGAACTCACCGCGTCCGTTGCTTGCGCCCGCGTCGGTGACACCCGTGACGCCGATACGGGCGAGCGCCTCGCTGGTGCGAGCGAGCGAGGGGTAGTTGCCGGCGAGGCGCGACCTCAGCCAGTCGTCGCCGTCGAAGAGGCGCCCGGTCAGGCGGCCGCCGCAGCGTTCGAGCGGTGTGCCGCGCTCGTCTTCTTCCACGCCGAGCCGGCGCAGCGCGCAGGTGTTGAGGATCCACAGCCGGCCGGTGCGATGCTGTATGCGGACGGGCACCTGCGGGGCCACCGCATCGAGCCAGCGCCGGTCGATCGGGCCGCCGACGCCTTCGTGGTAGCCGATGCCGCGGATCCAGCCGGGCGCTGCGGGGTCCTCCAGGCGCGCGCGCATGCGCAGCAGGTCGGCAAAGCCGCCGACGCAGCCGACCACCGGGCTGCCGCAGGGCAGCGACTCCAGCGACGCCGCGTGGGCCATCAGGTGCAGGTGGTGGTCATGCAGCCCGACGCACAGGGCCCGGCCGTGGGCCTCGATCACCGCTTCGCCGTCGTGCGCCGGCAGATGCGTGGCGATGCGCTCGATCCGCCCGCCGCGCATGCGCACGTCGGCGCGCGCGCCGGAGAGGAGTTCCGCCGCGCGGATCAGCAGGGAACCCGAGGCCGCGTGACTCATGCGGCCCGCCGCAGCCACGTGGAGAACACGGCGGCGGTGTCGGCGCCGAGCGGTCGGGCCGCTGCGTCCATCGCAAAGGGCAGGGGGGCCGGAGCGAGCGGGCGGCGCGTCTTCGCGACCCGTGTCCAGCGGGCGTGGCGCTCGCGCAGCAGGTCGTCGCCGGCGGGCAGGGCGAAGTTCGCGCAGTGGCGCAACACGCCGTCGAGCGACAGGGCGAGGAGGTGGCCGCCGCCCGCGCGCCAGCTCGCCCAAGCGGCCAGCGCGGCGTGCAGACCGGTCAGCGGATCGCCGATCGCGTCGCCGCAGATCAGCCGCTCGCCAGTGGCGCGATACATCAGCTCGGAGAGACCCGCGCCCACGCCCGCATCGTCGCCGAACGCGATCCAGCCGGCCTGGGGTTCTGCGCGACCGTGGCCGGTGATGCTGACCCAGCTGCGGCCGGCGCGCGCGGCAAGCCACGCCTCGGCGTCGATGCCCATCTGGCGCAGCGCGCGCGGGCGCGAGGCTTCGATCACGATGTCCCCGTGGTCGATGAGACGCGCGAGCTGCGCGCGTCCGGCGGGCGAGGCGAGGTCGAGCTGCACGCTCGCCTTGCCGGCGTTGAGCAGATCGAAGAAGGCTTTCGGGCCGCGACGGGCGCCGTCGGGCCGCGCCTGCGACTCGACCTTGATCACCGTCGCGCCGAGCTGTCGCAGCAGCTGGCCGCACAAGGGGCCGGCCCACAGCGAGGACAGGTCGATGACCAGGGGGCCGCACGCGTTGCCAAGCGCCTTTCGAGGCGAGGCCGCGGTGCCGGTGCCGCTAAGTTCCAGCCACTGGGCGGGCGACGGCGGTGCCGAGACCGCGACCGCCAGGCCGAGCAGGCGCGCGCGCTCTACGAGCTGCGCCGCGGGCAGTTCCGCCACCCGTTGCGCGACCGTGGCCCAATCGGTGCCGCAATCCGCCTCCAGCCAGGCCGGCAGCATCGTCCAGTCGTCGGGCCGGGCGAGATTGACCGCGATGTGGCCGTCGCCGCAAGGGAGCAGCCGGCACGTTCCGCCCGGAGACACGGCGCCCTGGCGCGTCAGGCCGGCGATCTGCGCGCGCACGCCCAGCAAGGCCGCACCGCCGCCGGCCTCGACATGGAGACCCGGCCCGAGCCCGGCAAGCGCCGCCAGGGCGCCGTCGGCGCAGGAGGCCAGCGGCAGCGGGCACATCTGCGGTGCGCGTCGGGCGCGCCCGGTGAGCGCCATCAGGCCGCTGCGACGCCACCCCAGCGCCGGATGCTCGTCGGCCTCGCCGTCGCGCTCCGGCGCGAGCTCGGCGCCCAATGATCCGAGCAGGCGGCGCGCGTAATCGCTCGCATGGCCGCGCCCGCCCAGGGCGACGCGCAGGCCGGCGAGTGGGTGGGCGGGATCCATGAGTGCGCTCAGGCCGCTTGGGTTGCGTCGCGGAAGTCGTCCTTCAGCATGCGCCGCAGCACCTTGCCCATCTCGTTGTAGGGCAGTTCCTCGCGAAAGCGGATGGCCACGGGCACGCGCGACGAGCGCAGCCGTTGCCGCACCCAGTCCTGAAGCTCGGCGGTGCCAGGCGCGGCGCCGGAGCGCGGCACGACCACCGCGGCCACCGCCTCGCCCCATTGCTCGTCGGCCATCGCGACGACGGCGACGTCCGACACCGCCGGGTGCAGGCGCAGCACGTCCTCGATCTCGCCCGGCGAGATGTTCTCGCCTCCGCGCACGATCACGTCGTCGGCGCGGCCGTCGAGATACAGGAAGCCGTAGGCGTCCACGCAGCCGCGGTCGCGCGTCGGGAACCAGCCTTCCGCATCGAGCAGGCTGCCGACGCCGAGGTATTCCCCCGACACCTGGCCGCCGCGCACATACACGTCGCCGATCTCGCCGGGGAGCAGCGCTTGGCCGTCCGCGCCCCGGATCGCGAGCTCCACCGTGCCGATCGGCTTGCCCACCGAATGCAGGCGGCGGCGGATCTCGGGATCGTTGCTGGTGAAGGCGAGGTGATGGTCGTCCGGCCCCAGCAGGCAGATCGTCGAACTCGTCTCGGTCAGGCCGTAGGCGTTCGTGAAGTCGACCGCGGGCCACACCGCCATCGCCTTCTCGATCACCTGCGGGGGCATCTTGCCGCCGCCGTAGGCGATCGCCTGCATCGCCGGGAGCGCGCCCGATTCGCCGCTCGCATCCAGATGCTCGATCACGCGCGAGAGCATCGTCGGCACGACGAAGGCATTGGTGACGGCTTCCCTGCGGCACAGCTCCAGCCATGCCGCGCCGTCGAAGTTGGGCAACTGCACCATGCGCCGGCACGCATAGGTCGAGCTCAACACCGCCGAGATGCCGGCGATGTGGTAGGGCGGCACCGCCACGAGCGCGGCATCGGCCTCGTCGGCGCCGGCGAAGTCGACGGTGCCGAGGATGTAGCTCATCAGGTTCTCATGGCGCAGCACCGCCGCCTTCGGGGCGCCGGTGGTGCCGCTGGTGAAGAGCTGCACCGCGACGTCCGAGGGCGCGCCGGGCGCCTCCGTGACGGGGTCCGGTGCGCCCTGTGCCAGCGCAAGGAAGTCCTCGCTGCTTACGACGCGATTGCCCGCGGGCATGGTCAGCCCGTCGACGTAAGCCGGCGCGGCGATCAGGAAGGCCGGCTCGATGCGCGCGAGCAGCCCCTCCAGCTCCGGCCGCGTCAGGCGGTAGTTCATCGGCACGTAGGGCACGCCGGCATAGGCCGCGGCGAAGATCGCCACGGGTGCCGCCAGGCTGTTGATGTCGAGCAGGCCGACATGGCGGCAGCCGCTGTCGCGCATCTGCGCGCCGGCCGTGCGCGCCGCGCTCAGCAGGGCGCCGTAGGTGAGACTTGTCGCGCCGGAGGTGACGGCGACGCGATCGGGATGGCATTCGGCCGCCATCTCCAGGGCCATGACGATGTTCATGGGTTCAGTCCGAGTTTCAGTCCGACGAGGGCAGCGCCTTCGCCTCTTTGACGGCGAGCGGCGCGCCGCCGATCGACAGGCTGCCCTTGCCGCCCTTCGTGCACAGCAGCTCGGTGGCGTCGCCTTCATCGACGTAGCGCTTGCCGACCAGGGTTCCGTTGGCGAAGGCCGCGTCCGGCTCGGCGGCCGCCTTCTGGCCGTCCATCGCGATCATCTCGATACCGCCGCAGCACAGCAGCACGGGCTCGGGGCGGGCGCGGATCACCATCACTTCCGTATCGCACGCGGCGCTCTTCAGGCGCGTTCCGGCTTTCAGGGTTTTCATCGAAGCTCCTTCGGATTTCGCGACGTCCGCCCGGAACGCCGGGCTGGGCACCGCATCGCATTGATCGTGCTGCGATTCTGGGCGATGGATTTCGCGTAAACAATTGAGTGGCCCGAATTGCAATGCCGATGTCCCGATCAGAAACGCAAGCCCGAAAACCGCCTTTCGGCAATTCCCTATCGTGACTGCAACGGCCGATCCGCCACGGCTCGGTTCGCTTCGCCCTTTCTTTGCCATCCCCGGAAAGCCGCTCCGGATCACGAGGTGAATGCCCATCATGAACACGCCCACGCCGCCGCTTGCCAGCCTGCGCATCGTCGAAAGCTCGATCCTCGGCCCCGCCGCCATCACCACCGCCCTGGGCGACCTGGGCGCCGAGATCATCAAGGTCGAAACCCCCGCCGGCGACTACATCCGCGAGATGACCTGGCCGGTCATCGAAGGGGTGTCGCTGATGCACTACCACCTCAACCGCGGCAAGAAGAGCATCGCGCTCGACCTCAAGACGGAAGCCGCGCGCCGCATCTACCGTGACCTCGTGCGCGATGCCGACGTCGTCATCGAGGCGTCCAGGCCGGGCGCGCTGGCGAAATACGGCCTCGGCTACGAGGAACTGCGCCAGATCAACCCGAAGATCGTCTTCATCACCGTCTCCGGCTACGGCATGAGCGGCCCCTACAAGGACATGCCCTCGCACGGCATCGCCTACGACACCTGGGCCGGCATCGTGAAACCCGCCTATGACGACGAAGGTTTCTGCCACATCCCCGAGCACGTCGGCATCGGCATCAACGCCGCGCCGCTGTTCGGGGGCCTCGCCGTGCTCGCGGCCGTGATCCGTGCGCGCGAGAGCGGCGAAGGCTGCTTCATGGAACTCGCGCAGAGCGACGCCGCCGCCGCCTTCGACTGGTATCGCAGCGAAAGCCACATGGCCTACGCGCGGCCAGAGGACGTCGTCACCGGCAACAAGTCCGACAACTGGGTGCGCCGCCCGGTCGCCACCGCCGGCATGAAGGAGGGCGTGCGCTACCAGCTCTACGAATCGGCCGACGGCCACGTGCTGTTCATGGCCTCCGAGCAGGCCTTCTGGAAGAACTTCTGCGCCGGCGTCGGCCGCATGGATCTCTTCGACAAGTGGCCGGGTTCGAAGTACGCCGACCACGCGCGCGGCAACCGCGAGCTGCAGGCCATCCTGCGCGACATCTTCAGGACGCGTACCACCGAACAGTGGCTCGCCTTCGGCGTCGAGGCGAATACCCCGATCGCGCCGGTCAACACCGCGCAGAACATCGTCGACGACCCGCAGTTCAAGGCGCGCTTCAAGCTCATCCCGCACGAGACGCACGGCGCCGACATGCTCGGCTTCCCGGTGCAGTTCGTGGGTGAGGAGTTGCCGACCCCGTCCCGCGCGCCCACCGTGGGCGAGCACCGCGAGACAGTATTGCGCGAAGTGCTCGGCTACGACGCCGCGACGATCGACGCGCTCGCGCAGGAGAAGGCCTTCGGGTGAGTCCCCTGAGTCCTCACGGGCCGGCCGCGGGCCCTGTCAATTCCGGATATCCCCGCGGCCACATTCGATACCAATCCCGCCCGCCCGGGCCAAGCCCCCTCAATAGAATGAAATCGAGACCCGCAACCGGTCAGCGCCCATTCCCGAAGGAGCCAAGATGAGCAACCCGCTGCACACCCCCCTCTGCGACAAGCTCGGCATCGAGTATCCGGTCGTCGCCTTCACCCACTGCAAGGACGTCGCCGTCGCCGTCATCAACGCGGGCGGCTTCGCGGTGCTGGGCGAGGCGCTGCACACCCCCGACCAGATCGCCGCGGACATCAAGTGGATCCGCGACCGCATCGGCGGTAAGCCCTTCGGTATCGACCTCGTGCTGCCGTCCTCGGTGCCGGAGGAAAAGACGGTCGACGAACTGCTCGCGATGATCCCGCCCGAGCACCGCGAGTTCGAGCAGGCGATCAAGCGCAAGTACGACGTGCCCGATCCCAAGGTCGCGCCGGACATCCACCACTGGGGCGGCCTCGACCAGAAGCGCGCGCTCGACCAACTCGAAGTCATCTTCGACGAGCGCGTGCCGGTGTTCGCCTCCGGCCTCGGCTCGCCCGCCTTCCTGCTCAAGCGCGCGCATGAACTCGGCATGCAGGTGTGGGGCCTGGTCGGCAAGCCCACGCAGGCGAAGAAGCAGCTCGCCGCCGGCAGCGACGTCATCATTGCGCAGGGCTACGACGCGGCCGGTCACACTGGCAACATCGGCACCTTCTCCATCGTGCCGCAGGTCGTCGATGCCGCGCGCGGCACCGGCGTGCCGGTCATCGCCGCTGGCGGCGTCACCACCGGGCGCCACCTCGCCGCGGCGCTCGCGCTCGGTGCGGACGGCGTGTGGACCGGCTCGCTGTGGCTCGCGTCGCGCGAATCGGACGTCAATCTCCCGCTCAAGGAGCGCCTCATCGAGGCCGAGACCGACGACACCGTTTACTCCAACTGCATCTCCGGCTACACCATGCGCACCACGCGCAGCCCCTGGCACAACGAATGGGGCAGCGACGCCGCGCCGGACGTGCTCAAGCCGCCGCTGCAGATGATCCTGTCGTCGAACTACATCCAGGGCTCGCTCGACTACCAGCGCAAGGACCTCATGACCGAGGCCGCCGGGCAGGGCATCCATTACGTCACCGAGATGAAGCCCGCGCGCCAGATCCTGTCGGATATCGTTGAGGAGGCCCTCGATGTCTTCGACCGCTTCGCAGCCTGAGCCCTTGGCTGACAAGGGATTTCGCCCCGGTTTCGATCCGGCGGTGAGCGGCCGCGTCGCCGACTGTGACGGCGGCCGCCCCATCGGCGGCACAAAATTCGCCGGCCGCCAGGAATTCACCGGCACGCTCACCGGCGCCTACCGCGACTTCGGCCCCTATCCCTGGCGCTGGTACCTGCTCGCGCGCCTCACACGCAAACCCGAAGGCTTCGCGCACGACGCCGTGTGGTGCGACGCGGACAGCCTCGACCTCACCGGCGCGGTCGACCCCGCCGGCCCCAGCCAACCCGAACAGGAGTGACGCGCCATGCGAATCGTCGTATGCGTGAAGGAAGTGCTCGATCCGGCCGCGGTCAACAACTACGCGCTCGCCGGTAACCTCAGGATCGGCGCCGACGGCTGCACCCCCGACGTCGCCGCCATCCCGCGCCTCATCAACGGCTATGACGAACAGGCGATGGAAGCCGCGCTGCGCATCCGCGACCAGGGCGTCGCCTGCACCATCACCGCCGTCACCATCGGCCAGGACCGCAAGGACCTGCTGAAATACTGCGCCGCCCTCGGCGCCGACGAAATCGTCGCCATCGACCCCGGCAGCGCCGCGCTCGACGGCCAGGCCGTCGCCAACATCCTCGCCGCCTACGTGAAGCACACCGGCGGAGCCGACCTCGTCCTGTGCGGCCGCCAGGCCTCGGACGACGACCAGGGCATCGTCCCGCTGCTCCTCGCCGAAAAGCTCGGCTTCGCCTCCGCCACCCTGGCGCGCGCGGTCGAGGTCGACGGCAACAGCGTCACGGTGATCCGCGCCACCGCCGACGGCGACGAAACCGTCCGCGGCCCGCTCCCCGCCGTCGTCACCGTCAGCAACGAACTGGGGACGCCGCGCTTCCCCACTGCGAAGGCGAAGATGGCGGCGCGGAAGATGAGTCCCGTCGAACTCGACCCCGCCGCGTTGGGCCTCACCGCGCAGGACCTTCAGCCAGCAGTGGTGATGCTGCGGCAGTATGTGCCGAAGGTGCAGGGGAACTGTCAGTTTCTGACCGGGTCGGCGGCGGAGATTGCGCGGGAGTTGATGGAGAAAATTCGGGCGGCGTAGGGACGAGACGCAGTCGAAGTGAAGGCCCCGGCGTACTGTGACTGCTCCGGCTCTCTGCGTTAACGTCTCTTACCGAGCCCCTGTGCTGTTGCGCAAGGGGCCGGTAATCACTTGAAAGGGCAAGGTTAGAAGCGAAGTGTCGCGCCGCTGTTGTTGATGCCGATGGTGGACCCAGAGCAGGTTACTTGGATCGCCAAACCTCAAACCGTCAGCACCGCACATACCCTATATCTCTGCTGCTGTCATTTTTCCAAGTACCAGAGCTATGATGGACCATGCAATTTCATTAATTGGTCTAAAGAAGGCGTCAGCATCCACAATTTCTTTCGATGAGGCACTCTGATTGCTTCCGGAAAGGTGGTGGAAAAATTTATTCCGGACGTCGACGAGAAACCCAAACGCTTTATTGAACTCAATCTCCACTCCCGCTGGTGTCACCGTGCCGTGTTTCGAATGAGTGCCTCTAATGTATTTTTCAAATGGAACGCGATAAATAGGATCAAAATTCAGTATATATCTATGTTTTGAAATTACCAAATCTTTTTCAAAAATATGTCCTATGAATTTATCGCAAAACTTTAACTCTCCGTCCCCTGATGAAATTAGAGCTCGAAGATCATTGAATGCTTTTACGTAATTAGTTGAATGACGGGCATGAAAAAATGGAAGCGCATAGCTCATATGCTCAAGTGCGCGATAAACATACACGAAACCAGAGAGGTCGTTGCCCTCTTTGGAGGCAACAAGAGATCTCGCGATTTCGTTTAAAAGAACTTCAAAGAAACCTTTATTGGTTCCCGCTGCGTGAAAAAACTTGTCTAAAGAGCAGGCGATTGTGTAGGACAGGAAATTTCCATTTCTGTCCTGCATTCCCAATCCAGGAAAAGCGCGCAAGACATCTGGGCCGAGCGAGAATCCTTGCCTGAGAGGAGATCCTAGAACAAAGAAGTTGCGCTCCTGCGACGCGCTTGGTCCTCCTTTGAGTTCAATCCTTACGCCCCCTAATAGTGTCCTGAACAAGACCAAGGCGTGGGGGCTTTTTGGATGCAACTGAAGGCTCTTTGCCCTACTCTCGTCACGAAATGGAATAGCATTATAGATGCTTATGTAGCCATTTGAAAACATTCCTAGACCTCTTGACTAATCTCGTCAAGAATTTCGTCGCTATCTAGGTTTGACATTCTGCTGATGTTTTCAACAAAATACTTAACTGCTTTTCGGCGTGCATTACCTAATTTGATCTTAGATACGTTAATTCCTGAGAAAGCGGCCTCAAATACCTGCAGCGATTCTATCAATGCTTCGTCGGTGAGTTCTGAAATGTTTTGGGCGGATTTACGGGATCCGGCGCAAAATCCGATTACATTATTCTGAACCATAATCCAATCACGGGTTTCTGCTCTGTTGTATAGGCGCTCTATTTGGCATATGACATCTTCAAAGCTTGTTTCCGAGACGGTAAGGTCGGAGTTCATGATTTTTGAAGCCAGGAGCTCATCCATTTTTTCTTGGATGATTTTGTCGTTGTCAACATTAACGCTCTCGCTGAGAAAGGCTAGATATCCCTTAATTAGGTCTGCTTTTTTAAAAGCGCCGCGCTTCCGCTTTTGTCCTGGAGTACGTTTTTCGGCTTGAATATTGATTCCTGATTCATCGAAATCATAGATATTTGAGGCGACGATCTCAATCTGGTGACGAGCGGTCATTGGCTTTTGGCCATTGTTAAGCGTAATCATCCTATAGAGCAGCAGGTCCATTGAGTGGCAAATCAAAATATTAAGAAAGACCGGTCTGTCAATCGGGAAATCCTTTGGTGATCGTTTGTATGCGCGATCTATCGTATTAAGACGCTGCATGCCGTCAAGAACAAAAAATTCGTCAATTCTGTTAGCAATCAGGTCTCGTGCATCTTCTGTTGCGGTTGGGCTCTCTGCATCCCCGTCAACGATCGCTAGGGTCAGTGAAGGCATGATGCATCCGCCCACGATATCTTTGGCTAGTCGGTCGTAAAATTTTGGGTTCTGTACCTCGCGTTGTATGTCAAGTCGTCCTATGAGGGGGACTAGTTTTTCTAATGCAAATCTGTAATCAGCCTGTGCACTGATAAAAGTACTTCTAATGACGGAGTCAAATTCGACGCTGTGAACAACAAGATTCATAAAAAATCTCCGAGTAATTATTGAAAAGAATGCTAATTTTTACGGTAGGGGTATGTTTTTAGAGCGTACCATACGTATTCAACGAACGAACGGGCTGGAAGTTCGAAGCACTTCGCCATGGGGACGCGAAAATAGGGGACAGACCACGATTTACCCTCAACGCCACCGCTATTACCCGGCCGCGGCTTTGCCGTCCGCCCTCAGGCGGAA
This sequence comes from Azoarcus sp. DN11, assembly GCF_003628555.1. Lineage (NCBI taxonomy): Bacteria > Pseudomonadati > Pseudomonadota > Betaproteobacteria > Rhodocyclales > Zoogloeaceae > Azoarcus > Azoarcus sp. DN11. The sequence continues at coordinate 2,174,156 of NZ_CP021731.1, forward strand.
GTAACGAGCGGCTCCGCTTCCCCGCATTTCGAACAGCCCGGTCGCCTTTAAGGCCTCGGTCAAGGTGGAATGACCCGAATTTTCGACGCGCTGGCCGGCTCCCTTGAGTTTCTGCCCGACGCTGCTGACCAGTGCCCAGCCGTTCGCGGCGGTGGCGTCTTTGACCGCCTGGATGAGGGCCGCGCGGTAGGTTTGCGGGGAAGGGGGCTTCGGGGCCGCAGCGGGCGCAGCCGGCCGCGATCCGTTCGAGGGGCGGCAGAAATAGCTGTGGCCGTTCTTGTACGGGCGCTGGACGAGTTCGAACGCGGCGGTCTTCTGGATCAGGTCGATGAACTTGGTACAGCCGTATGTGCGCGGATCGAAGTCGGAATGATTGGCGTGGATGTACGAGGACACGTGCCCGAGCAGCGCCCAGCCGAGTTCGTCTGCGACATTGGTATAGGCGCGCATCAGCAGGTTGAGCGCGAGCGCCGGCGGTTTGAAGGACGGCGCTGGCGGAGGTTCCGTTGCCTGTGCCGGGACCGGCGTTTGCGGCAGCACGATGTCGTCGGCCGGGGCGGCTTGCGCGGCGATGGCGGGAGCTGCGGCCGGGATCGATGTGGCGCCTTCGGGAGCGGGAATACCGTTCTGGGAATCGGGTTGGCGTGTGTTGAGCAGGTTCTCGACGTAGATGTAGCGGTCGCAGGCATTCACGAAGGCTTTCGGCGCCTTCTTTTCGCCGAAACCATAGACGACGAGTCCATCCTCGCGGATGCGGGTTGCGAGGCGCGTGAAGTCACTGTCGCTGCTGACCAGGCAGAACCCTTCGAAACGCCGCGAATGCAGCAGGTCCATTGCATCGATGATCAGCGCGCTGTCGCTGGCATTCTTGCCGACGGTATATCGGTATTGCTGGATTGGCTGGATCGCATGTTCGGCCAGCTTGGTCTTCCAGGCCGCGAGATTGGACGTGGTGAAGTCCCCGTAGATGCGGCGGACCGTGATCCGTGCATGTCGGGTGATTTCTTCGAGGATGGGCGCGATGAATTCCTGGCTGACGTTGTCGGCGTCGATCAGAACGGCGAAAGAGGGGAGTTCGTACTTCATCCCTTGGAGTCCCCGGCGGCAGTGGCGATGACGCAATGATAGCCGGTCGGGATAAGGATCGGAGTTTGCAAGCCGCGATGAGTAGGTTCCTTCCCTTTCAAGGGGGTGAGGGCGGGGTTTCGCGAAGCATCGCTTCGCGCCGACCGAGCGGGCGGGCTGTGCAAAGCCAGCCCTCCGGACAGGATGGGGATGGGTTTCTTGCAGGCGCTGCGGAGTCCACCCATCCCCACCCCACCCCTCCCCTTGAAGGGGAGGGAGCCACGTTGTGCAAGCACTACTACACTCGCCAAATGGCGCCGGGCAGATCAGTGGTCGGCGAACTGATGTATCACGCCGAACCGCTGCGTCAAAACGCTCAGCCGCCTGTCAAGGGGCAACACCCAAGTCCAGGCGTCATCAGTGTGAATCCCAACTATTCGCCCTGCCCCGGCCAATGAACCTGGTAGCGCGTCGAGCGGCCCCCGCCGGGGAGTTTTTCGAGGCAGCCTTTCGCGACGAGATCGGCCAGATGGCGGGTTGCCGTGGCCTTGGACACCTTGGCGACGGCCTGATATTGCGCGGCGCTGATGCCGTGCTCGCAGCCTCCCCGGTTCGGCTGCTCTCCATCCAGGAGGCGGTTGAGCACCTTGATCTGCTCCAGGCTGAGCGCGTCGGCGCGATGCGCCAGCCAGAAGCGGCTTTTGCCGAGCACCAGGTCGATCTGTGCCGAAGCCGCCTCGATGGCGCGCAGCAGGGTGCGCAGAAACCAGTCGAGCCACGGCGTGAGGTCGAGCGGGCCGGTCGTCGCCTTCATCTTCTGGGCGGTTTCGAGCTGCGCATAGTAGCCCTTGCGATCGGCGAGGATGGCGACCGACATGGCGTAGAGACGGATGCTCCGCGGTTCGCCCTGGGCAAGGGCGAGATCGGTGAGGGCGCGGGTGATGCGACCGTTGCCGTCGTCGAAGGGGTGCAAGGTGACGAACCAGAAATGGGCGATTGCCGCCCGCAGCAGCGGGTCGAGCGCCGGATCGTCGCGGCTGGTGTTGAACCATGCGAGAAATTCGCCGATGCGGGCCTCGAGCCCGTCGCGCGGCGGTGCTTCGAAGTGCACGGTGGGGCGGTCGATGCGTCCGGAGACGACCTGCATGACATCGGTTCCGCGCCAGCTTCCGATGCGGACCCTTTGGCCGAGGAGGCCGTCGTCCCCGGCGAACAGCCAGGCGTGCCACTGCAGCAGGCGGGCTTCGTCGAGGGGGGCATCGAGGTTGTGGGTGACGTCCCACATGATCTGGGCGACGCCTTCGCTGCGCGGCTCCGGGCGGGTTTCGTGTCCCTGGGGCAGCCCGAGGCGACGGGCAATACTGGAGCGCACCGAGCCCACATTCAGCGTTTCGCCCTCGATCGCGCTGGAATTGACGATGTTCTGCAGCATCGCGTCGAGGGGGAATTCCGCGCGCAGTTCGGGCCCGGAGCCTTGAGCGCGGCCGAGCAGCACCCCTTGGGCGAGCGTTACCCGGCGCAACAAGATGGCCAGTGCGTCGGGCTGCCAGGAAAAGTGCGGCCAGTCGGGGTGTTGCCAGATCCAGCGGAGCATGGCGGAAAATTCGGGTTGCTTGAGCCGAATCCTAGCATCATTCGGCTCATGTTTTGAGCCTGTTGCGTGCTGCTCAGCCTGGTTTTCGCCTCAAGGCAGGACTTCGCACACGCGCGAGGGTCAGGCCAGCGGAATCACCCCGCCCAGCAACAGCCGCACAGAAAATAGGAGACAGACCACGATTTATCCTCAACGCCCCTGCGTTAGCCGGCCGCGGCTTTGCCGTCGACTCTGAGGCGGAATTCCTGGCTGACGTTGTCGGCGTCGATCAGAACGGCGAAGGAGGGGAGTTCGTACTTCATCCCTTGGAGTCCCCGGCGGCAGTGGCGATGACACTATGATAGCCGGCCGGGATGCTCCTTGGGTTTGGACAAATGCAGGTGTCCGGGAGGGGGCGGTGATGTGCCTGCCTTGTTACGAGCTCTCTCCGGGTTCCTGATTGAGCAGCTCGATATAGGCGCTGTAGGCAAAGACCCGGTTACGGCGATTGCCGGTGAGTTCGCGCACGATCCCGAATTGGTGTTCCAGTGCGTCCAGCGCTTTTCCGACCGTTGCAGCGGTTAGGCCGGTGCGACGGGTAATGGCGGGAATGTTGGAGATGGGGCGGGCATAGAGTGCATCCAGGACTTGGGTGGCGGAGCCGGCGAGCCGGCCCATGCCCGCCAGGCGCGCCTTGTCTCGCGCGTGGAGCGCGGTGAGCCGCTGTGCGGTCGCAACCGCCTCGGTGGCCGTATCCGTGATGGCGTCGACGAAGAAGAGGAGCCATGCTTCCCAGTCGCCATGCGTGCGCACCTGCTGGAGCAACTCGTAGTAGGTCTGGCGATGGCGCTTGAAGAAGACCGACAGGTAGAGCAGGGGCTCCTGCAGCACGCCAGTCTCGACGAGGACAAGGGGGATCAGCAGCCGCCCAAGCCGGCCGTTGCCATCCATGAAGGGGTGAATGGTCTCGAACTGGACGTGGGCGAGGGCTGCCTTGATGACCGGGGCTGTGTCCGCGTCGTTCAGGAAGCGTTCGAGGTTGGCGAAGCTGTCGTCGAGCAGACCGGGGGGCGGTGGCACGAACTGCGCCTCGTCGGCACGGTGACCGCCGATCCAGACCTGATTGCGCCGGAACTGGCCGGGGCTGCGCTGCACCCCGCGGCCCGAAGTCATCAGCGTCTCGTGCACTTCACAAATCAGCCGTCGACTGAGGGGCAAGCCTTCGCGCAGACGGCGTATGCCGAGGTCCAGCGCACTGACATAGCAGGAGACCTCCTGCACGTCATCCATCGGCACACCCGGCATGGCCTCCATCTCGAAGAGCATCAGGTCGGAGAGTGAGGACTGGGTGCCCTCGATCTGGGAGGACATGACCGCTTCCTTGCGGACATAGCTGTACAGGAAAAGGCGCGCATCGGGCAGCAGGGTGCTGATCGCATCGAGCCGGCCCAGTGCCAGCAGGGCGGCATCGATGCGGGCCTGCAGCTTGCCGTCGATGGCGAGCGGAGGCTCCGGCGGCAAGGTGGCTGGTAAGAAAGCCTGGCAGGGATGACCGCCCGCGATGCTGGGAGTAAAGGTACCGGTGAGTCCGCGATGCATGGCAGGAAGACGCAACCTAAAACAAGCGAATGCCTTATTTTACGATAAGGTGAAAATTAAAATAACGGCGACGCTTGTTTTACTTTGGGAACTTCACGCCAGCGGAATCACCCCGCCCAGCAACAGTCTTAGCAACTCCGTCTGCCGCGTCACCCCCGTTTTCGCAAAGATCGCCCGCAGCTGGCAGCGCGCCGTGTTGCGGCTGATGGACAGCTCTTCGGCCGCTTCGTCGACGGTGAGCCCGTCCAGCAGCTTGAGCGTAAGGGTCGACTCCGCGGGCGTCAGGCCGTAGAGGCGTTTCATCAGCGCCTGCGAGGCCTGCACGCGCGATTCGGAGTCGCGGATGACGACGACGGCGGCGGGGCGGTTGGCGGTTTCGGACCATTCGGTGATGGGGGCGGTGCGCACGAGAATGCCGAGGTTGCCGTGGCCGGCGGTGCGGGTGATGGACATCGCGCCGACGACGCCGGGGCCACGGTCGGTGTGGCCCGCGACGGCCTGCTCGATGAGGCGGTGCAGTTCGCGATTCTCGCTGCCGTAGGCGGCCTGGAGGCCGCCCTGGGCCACGCTGATGCCGTTGCGTTCGGCGAGGATCTCCTCGGCGGCGCGGTTGGTCTTGAGTACGCGCCCCTTCTTGTCCAGGATCACGGCGCCGATCGACAGGCGCTCCAGCGCGCCGGCGTAGACCGTGCGTTCGGCCTCGGTGGCGTCCTGCGTGGAGCGCAGGCGCACGGCGCATTTCAGGTGCGGCAGCAGCAGCGTGCAGAGCGCCCGCTCGTGCTCGGAGAAGGGAACCGAGCCAATCGGGCGGCTGACGCGGACGCGGCAGATGGCGTCGTTGCCGCCGCCCACGTCGGCGCCCATGTAGTAGCGGATGTTGAGCGGCTTGAGGAATTCCTGGTAGATGGCGCTCTTGAGCCAGTCCGCCTCGTTGATCACTTCGTCGACCGTGACCATGCGGTCGGCGGGCAGATTGACGAAGGGGTCCATCGCGTAGAAGAAGGTTTCGTACGTGGAGGCGATTGCCGGCTGGGCTTCGCCGGCGAAGACGACGCGCCACTGCTGCTCGGGCGTCGGCGGGCGCAGGATCAGCGAGACGTAGTTGGCGTCGAGCCGCTGGCGAAGGGCTTCGAGCAGCCGCGTCCAGGGCACCGTCTCCGTGACGCCTTCGTAGACGAGCCGGATGAGGTGGTCGTATTCGGCGACGCCGAGACCGGAGGCGGCGAATCGGCTTGCGAGGTCGGTCTCGGGTGCCATCGGGAATCCTCCAGTGTCGGGTCGGGCGCGCTGTCAGGGAGTGACCTGGGACTGCATCGCGGCGAGGAAATGCTCGGGGTAGGGCGGCAGTGTGCCCCATTCGCGCCGCGGGTCGTAGGCCGGGGCCTTGAACACCGTGCGCACGTGGCTGAACTCGATGAAGCCTTCGCGGCCGTGGTAGTGGCCCATGCCCGAGGCGCCGACGCCCCCGAAAGGCGCGTCCTGCATCGCGGCGTGGAACATCGCTTCGTTGATCGTGACGCCGCCCGAGAGAGTGTGGTCGAGCACGCGCTGCTGCTCGGCGGCGTCCTCGCCGAAGTAGTACAGCGCGAGGGGGCGCGGACGGGCGTTGATGTCGGCGATGACGGCGTCGATGTCGTCGTAGGGCAGCACGACCACGGCGGGGCCGAAAATCTCTTCCTGCATGATGCGGCAGCTGCGCGGCGGGTCGATGACGATGCGCAGCGGGCGGCGGCGGTCCGCGGGGTCGGCGGGTGTCGGCGCGGGCGTGACCTCGACGCGCGCGCCGGCCGCGGCGGCGTCGTCCACACAGGCTTCGACTCGGGCGAGATGGCGGGCGTTCACGACCGCGACGACGTCCGGGTTGCCGGCGACGGCGGGGAACAGGGAGGCGTAGGCGGACTTGAGCGCGCCGACAAAGTCCTCAAGCCGTTCGCGCGGGGCGTAGATCACGTCCGGGTTCACGCACAGCTGGCCGCCGTTGGAGCCCTTCGCGGCGGCGATGCGGAAGGCGGCGGTGGCGAGGTCGGCGCTGCGTGCGACGATCGTCGGCGACTTTCCGCCGAGTTCGAGCGTGACCGGCACGAGGTTCTCTGCGGCGTTGCGCATGACCTCGCGGCCGATGGCGGTGCTGCCGGTGAACACGAGATGGTCGAAGGGCTGGCGGCTGAAGGCTTCGCCGATGTCGGGGCCTCCGGTCACGACGCCGACGATGGCCGGGTCGATCGATGCGGCGAAGGTTTCGGCGACGGCGGCCGCGGTGCGCGGCGTGATTTCGGAGGGCTTCAGGATCGCGCGGTTGCCCGCCGCGAGCACGTAGGCGAGCGGGCTCAGCAGCGTGAATAGCGGCGCGTTCCAGGTGCCGATGATGCCCACCGAGCCCTTGGGCTGGTACATCACCCAGGCTTCGCCGCCGAAGTGATCGTAGGGCGTGAAGGGCTGGCGCTTCTCGGATTGCATCCACGCTTCGAGGTGGTCGCGCGCGTGCTTGAGCGAAGTGAGCGAGCCGAGCACGTCGTTCATCAGCGAGAAGCCCTTGGGCCGGCTGCCGAAGTCCGCTTCCATCGCGGTGACGAGGGCTTCGTGATGCTTGACGAGGAGGTCGATCACGGCCTGGATGCGCGCCCGGCGTTCTTCCGCACTGACCGGGCCGGCGGCCATGAAGGCGGTTTTCTGCTGCGCGAGCATTTCGTTCAGGCCGGCGACTGTGCTTACGGTGGATGTCATGGCGGGGGCGGTTCCGGTGGGTGTTCGGACAAGTGTCGCGCGGTGGAATGCAGCGTGCGCTTTGGACGCAACACTATCACTCCACGGCGAGGGCCGGCCTCGTCCGATCGGACCATGATCTCAATGATCGGTGGCGAATAGATCGAGCGCCCGGGCGGCCGATTCGCTTGCCTCTGCGCGAGGTGCCCGGATAGGCTTGGTTCGGCGCTTCCGTGCGGGCGCGCAATCTCGCTCACCTTTGTCCAGGCTGCTTTATGAACCGGTCGTCCCGTCAGATCGCCGTGCGCGCCACGTACATGCGCGGCGGCACCAGCAAGGGGGTGTTTTTCACCCCCGAGGATCTTCCCGAGGCAGTGCGGGACGCCCCCGCGCTGCGCGACGCGCTGTTGATGCGGGTCGTCGGCAGCCCGGATCCCTACGGCAAGCAGATCGATGGCATGGGGGGCGCCACCTCCAGCACCAGCAAGGTCGTTCTGGTGTGCCGCAGCCGTCGTGCGGACTGCGATGTCGACTACTGGTTCGGCGCCGTGTCGGTCGAGCGCCCCGTGATCGACTGGAGCGGAAACTGCGGCAATCTGACCGCGGCCGTCGCGCCCTTCGCGATTGCGCGCGGCCTGCTCGATGCGCCCGACGAGGGCCGGGCCGTGGTGCGGATCTGGCAGGCGAATATCGGCAGGAAGATCATCGCGCACGTGCCTATGCAGGGGGGCGAGGTGCAGGAGATGGGCGACTTCGAGCTGGATGGCGTGAGCTTCCCGGCGGCGGAGATCCGGCTCGAATTCCTCGATCCCGCGGCGGAGGAGGGCAGCGAGGGCGGGGCCATGTTTCCGTCCGGGCGTCCGATCGACGTGGTCGAGGTGCCGGGACTGGGGCGGATCGAGGCGACCTTGATCAATGCAGGCAATCCGACCATCTTCGTGGATGCGGCGGCGGTGGGCTTCCGCGGCACGGAGCTTCAACCCGAGATCAACCAGGACGAGGCGGTGCTCGCGCGCTGCGAGTCCTTGCGCGCCTTCGGGGCGGTGGCTATGGGTCTGGCCCGCAGCGCGGGCGAGGCGACGGAAAGCCGCCCGCACACGCCCAAACTCGCCTTCGTTGCGCCGCCGACGAGCTTCCCCGCGTCGGACGGGCGGCGGGTGGAGGCCGAAGCCATCGACCTGTGCGCGCGCATCCTGTCGATGGGCAAACTGCATCATGCGATGACCGGCACCGGCGCGATTGCCTTGGCCGTTGCGGCAGCCGTTCCCGGGACGGTGGTGTCGCGCCTGTTCGGCGCCGAGGGGCCGCGCGGGGAAATTCGCGTCGGCCATCCGTCGGGGCGTCTGACGGTGGGCGCTGCGGCCGCATGCGTCGGCGGAGCGTGGCGTGTCGAGCGGGCCACGATGAGCCGCAGTGCGCGGCGGCTGATGGATGGCTACGTGTTCGTGCCCGGCGATTACGCCCATCCCCCGAGCTGACACCTCCTCCTTTTCTCGCTGTCATCGCCGCTGGCGGCGCGGCATTCGCAGCGTCGGAGGGGGTGTGCATCCGGCGGGTTCGCTGTTAGTCCGTTGGGACGATGTTGCAGGCCTGGCCAACTTTGATACTGCGGCCATGTTCCCTGTATCCGGAGGCCCCCGATGACGTCGCAAGCGAGCTTCGATCCGCAGGCGTTCCGTGCCGCGCTCGGCACCTTTACGACCGGGGTCACGATCATCACGACGCGGGCGCCGGACGGCACGCCGGTCGGTGTGACGGCCAACAGTTTCAACTCCGTGTCGCTCAATCCGCCGCTGGTGCTGTGGAGCCTCGCGAAGAACGCGCGCAGCCTGGAGGCCTTCTCGGCGAGCCAGGACTGGAACGTGCATGTGCTGTCGGCGGCGCAGGAGGGCCTGTCGGGGCGCTTCGCGTCGCAGGGGGCGGACAAGTTCGGCGACATCGAGCTCGACGAGGGCATCAGCAAGGCGCCCTTGCTGCCCGGCTGCACGGCGCGCTTCCAGTGCCGCACCGCCTTCACCTACGAAGGCGGCGATCACGTGATCTTCGTCGGCGAAGTGCGCGCCTACGACCGCAGCGAGCACGCACCGCTCGTGTATCAGGCGGGCCAGTATGCGCTGGCGGCGCGCAAGCCGCGCAGCGAACTGCGGCTGGCCGCGCCGCCCCCGCCCGAGTGCAGCTACACCGAGGATCTGCTCGGCTACCTGCTGGGGCGCGCCCATTACCAGATGCTGTTCGGGCTGCGCCGCATGCTGGCGGGCGACGCGCTGGACGAGGCGAACTTTTTCCTGCTGTCGGTGCTGTGCATCCGCGACAACCTCACGCTCGACGAGATCAACGCCTTCGTCGGCTACACGGGGATCCAGGCGACGCCGGAAATGATGGCGGCGCTGGAGGCACGGCGCTTCGTGGCGTGCGAGCAGTACGGCAAGGTGAGCCGTTTCGTGCTGACCGCCGACGGGCGCGAAGTGACGCTGCGGCAGATCGCGCTGGCGAAGGCGCAGGAGGACAACCTCGCCGACAAGCTCGGCGCGGGCGACGTGATGGCGCTCAAGCTGATGCTCAAGCGCTTCGTCGCCGCGACCGATCCGGGGCTGCCCGACCTGTGGGCGCCGCGCTAAGTGTTTGCTGAGCGAGAGGCACGAACACTCCCTCCCCTTCAAGGGGAGGGCTGGGGTGGGGATGGGTTAAGCAGACGCCGCAGAAACCCATCCCCCTCCTAACCTCCCCCTTGAAGGGGGAGGAACAAAACAGACGGGACATCCGGATCACGAGTTCGATTTAAAGAGGACAGCATGAGCATCATCGATCGCTTCAGCATGGAAGGCCGCGTGGCCGTGGTGACGGGCGCGGGCCGCGGCATCGGGCGCGCGATTGCGCTGGCCTTTGCCGAGCGCGGCGCCGACGTGGTGTGCGCGGCGCGCACGCTGGCCGATGTCGAGGCCGTGGCGGCCGAGGTGCGCGCGATGGGACGCCGGGCACTGGCGGTGTCGTGCGACGTGAATGATTCCGGCCAGCGGGCCGCGCTCGTCGCCGCCGCACAGGAGGCCTTCGGGCGCGTGACGCATCTCGTGAACAACGCAGGCGGCGCCGGTCCGAACCATCCGCTGAAGATGACGCCCGGGGAGTTCGAGGAGGTGTTCCGCTTCAACGTGAGTTCCGCCTACGCGCTGAGCCAGTTGTGCGTGCCGCTGATGCGCGAGGCGGGCGGCGGCAACATCATCAACATCACCTCGGGCGCCGCGCGCTATGCGCAGCCGCACTTCAGCGCCTACGGCACGGCGAAGGCGGCGCTGACGCAACTGACGCGGCTGCTGGCGCAGGATTTCGCCCCCCAGGTGCGCGTGAATGCGATTGCGCCGGGCCCCGTCCTCACCGATGCGCTCAACCGCGTGCTGCCGCCCGAGATGCGCGACGGGATGATCAAAAACACCCCGCTGCAGAGCCTCGGCGAGACCGAGGACATCGCCGCCGCGGCGCTCTACCTCGGTTCCGATGCCTCGCGCTGGGTGACCGGCAAGGTCATCGAGGTCGATGGCGGGGCCGAATCGAGCGTGTGGCCGGGCTGAACCACCTTCCCGACAGAGACGACAACAAAGACAAGCATGGACGACTCCCTCATCGAAACCCTGGGCGACGAGCTGCACGCCGCGCTGCGCGGCCGACGCACGGTGGCACCCCTTAGCTCGCGCCACGACGGCATGTCCGTCGCCGACGCCTATCGCATTTCGCTGCGGCTGCTCGCGCGGCGCGAGGGGGAAGGCGAGCGCGTGATCGGCAAGAAGATCGGCGTCACGAGCAAGGCCGTGCAGGACATGCTCAACGTGCATCAGCCGGACTTCGGCTTCCTGACCGACGCGATGCAACTCGACGACGGCGCGACCGTGAGCCTCGCACAGGCCGGGCTGATCCAGCCGCGCGCCGAGGGCGAGATCGCTTTCATGCTGAAGGCCGACCTGCGCCGGCCGGGCGTGACGCGCGAGGAGGTGCTGGCGGCGACCGAGTGGGTCGCGCCGTGCTTCGAGATCGTCGATTCCCGCATCGACGACTGGAAGATCCGCATCCAGGACACGGTCGCGGACAACGCCTCCTGCGGCGTGTTCGTGGTCGGGCGCGAGCACGTCGATCCGCGCGGGCTGGATCTCGCCGCCTTGCGCATGGAGATGTTCCGCAACGGTGAGCCCGCGGGCAGCGGCCTCGGCTCGGCGGTGCAGGGCCACCCGGCGGAGGCGGTCGCGTGGCTCGCGAACACGCTCGGCGAGTTCGGCATCCCGTTCCGCAAGGGCGAGTTGATCCTCTCGGGTTCGCTCGCGCCGCTCGTGCCGGTCGTCGCGGGCGACCGCTTCACGATGCAGATCGACGGCCTGGGCGGCTGTTCGATCGGCTTCGGCCCCTAGTTTTCCGGTTGCAGGCACGCGGCGCGAAACCCATCGCTCTCCTCCTCCGCGCCGCGTGCGCTGCGCCACCCCAACAGAGAACCCATAAGGAAAACACGATGAAAAAGATCCGATGCGCGCTGATCGGGCCGGGCAACATCGGCACCGATCTGCTGTACAAGCTGCAGCGCAGCCCGGTGCTGGAGCCGGTGTGGATGGTCGGCATCGACCCGGACTCGGACGGCCTGGTGCGCGCGCGCGAAATGGGCCTGAAGACGACCGCCGAGGGCGTCGACGGCCTGCTGCCGCACGTCGCCGCGGACGACATCCGGATCGCCTTCGACGCGACCAGCGCCTACGTGCATGCCGAGAACAGCCGCAAGCTCAACGAGCTGGGTGTGCTGATGATCGACCTCACGCCCGCGGCGATCGGCCCGTACTGCGTGCCGCCGGTGAATCTCACCGGGCACGTCGGACGGCCGTCGCCGGGCCGCTCCCAAGACGGCCGAGCCCCCTCGGGGGGCAGCGAGCGGAGCGAGCGTGGGGGCCTGCTCTCTGAAATGAACGTGAACATGGTGACCTGCGGCGGGCAGGCGACGATCCCGATGGTCGCGGCGATTTCGCGCGTGCAGCCGGTCGCGTATGGCGAGATCATCGCGACCGTGTCGTCGCGCTCGATTGGCCCCGGCACACGCAAGAACATCGACGAGTTCACGCGCACCACGGCCGCTGCGGTCGAGAAGGTGGGTGGCGCGAAGCAGGGCAAGGCCATCGTCGTCATCAACCCGGCCGAGCCGCCGCTGATGATGCGCGACACCGTGCATTGCCTGACCGAATCCGAGCCCGACCAGGCGGCGATCAGCGCGTCCATCCACGCGATGATCGCGGACGTGCAGAAGTACGTGCCGGGCTACCGGCTCGTCAATGGCCCGGTCTTCGACGGCCAGCGCGTATCGGTCTTCCTGGAGGTCGAAGGTCTCGGCGACTACTTGCCGAAGTACGCCGGCAACCTCGACATCATGACCGCCGCTGCGGCGCGCACCGCCGAGATGTTCGCCGAGGAGATCCTCAAGGGCGAGCTGGTGCTGCAGCCGGTCGCCTCCCAACGTGTCGCAGCCTGAGGAGAACGCGATGGAACTGCGAGGCAGGAAGATCACCGTCCATGACATGACCCTGCGGGACGGCATGCACCCCAAGCGTCATCTGATGACGCTCGAACAGATGAAGACCATCGCCTGCGGCCTGGATGCGGCAGGCGTGCCGCTGATCGAGGTGACCCACGGCGACGGCCTCGGCGGCTCGTCGGTGAACTACGGTTTCCCGGCGCACACCGACGAGGAATACCTCGGCGCGGTCGTGCCGCTGATGAAGCAGGCGCGGGTGTCGGCGCTGCTGCTGCCGGGCATCGGCACCGTCGATCACTTGAAGATGGCGCACGGGCTGGGCGTCTCGACGATCCGCGTCGCCACCCACTGCACCGAGGCGGACGTCTCCGAGCAGCACATCGGCATGGCGCGCAAGCTCGGCATGGATACCGTCGGCTTCCTGATGATGGCGCACATGAACAGCCCCGAAGGGCTCGTCGCGCAGGCGAAGCTGATGGAGAGCTACGGCGCGAACTGCATCTACATCACCGACTCGGCCGGCTACATGCTGCCCGAGGACGTGCGCGCGCGCATCGGCGCGGTGCGTGCGGCGCTGCAGCCCTCGACCGAGCTGGGCTTCCACGGCCACCACAACCTCGCGATGGGCGTGGCGAACTCGATCGCGGCGATCGAGGCGGGCGCGAACCGTGTAGATGCCGCCGCAGCGGGCCTGGGGGCCGGCGCGGGCAACACGCCGATGGAAGTGCTGGTCGCGGTGTGCGCGCGGATGGGGATCGACACCGGCGTCGATGTCTTCAGGATCCAGGACGTCGCCGAGGATCTGGTCGTGCCGATCATGGACTTCCCGATCCGCATCGACCGCGACGCGCTCACGCTCGGCTACGCGGGCGTGTATGGCTCCTTCCTGCTCTTCGCCAAGCGCGCCGAGAAGAAATACGGCGTGCCCGCGCGCGAGATCCTCGTCGAGATGGGGCGGCGCGGGATGGTGGGCGGGCAGGAGGACATGATCGAGGATACCGCGATGACGCTGGCCAAGGCGCGGGCGGCGGCGTGAGCGGCCGGGGGCGCGGGCTTACTCCCTCCCCTTCAAGGGGAGGGTTGGGGTGGGGATGGGTTTTGCTGGCACGACGGAAACCCATCCCCCTCCTGGCCGGTGGTCTCGGCTTCGCCTCGCCGCTCCACAGGCAGCGAGCAGTGCTCGCCGAAACCCCTGTTCCGCCCCCCTTGAAGGGGGAGGGATGCGAGCCCCCAGCGCATCGCCCGCTTAATCCCAGATAGGAACCCCCATGTCCGCATCAAGCCCCACGACACCCGGCTGGCGCAGCCACGCGCTGCTCCTGCTGCTTGCGCTGATGTACGCGGACAACTTCGTCGGCCGGCAGATCATGGCGGTGATGATCGAGCCGATCAAACGCGAGTTCGCCGCGAGCGACACGGCGATGGGGCTGATCTCCGGGCTCGCGTTCGCCGGCGTGTATGCGCTGCTGGGCCTGCCCGCGGGCCGCATCGCGGATCGCGTCTCGCGCGTGCGGTTGCTCGCCGTGTCCGGGCTGATGTGGTGCGTGGCCACTGCGCTGTGCGGGCTCGCGACCGGGTTCGGGCTGCTGGTCCTCGCGCGCATGGCGGTGGCGGTGGCCGAGGCGCCGGCGACGCCGGCTTCGCTGTCCATCATCGCCGACCTCTATCCGCCGCAGCGCCGGTCCTTCGCGATCAGCTGCTTCACCGCGGCGCCGACCTTCGCCGCGATCCTCGCCTTGAGCGTGGGTGCGTGGCTGGTCGGCAGCTGGGGCTGGCGCAACGCCTTCATCATCGTCGCGCTGCCGGTGCTACCGGTCGCGGCCTTGCTCGCGTTCGCGGTGCGCGAACCGCGCCGTGGCGTCTGGGATGGCGGACATGCCCCCGACGCCGCCGGCGCCGCGGGCATGCGGGCGACGCTGCGCCAGCTGTGGGACTGCCGGCCCTACCGCTATCTGGTGCTGGCCAGCGCCGTGACGACGCTCGGCGCCAACGCCTACGGCATGTGGAATCCGACCTTCCTCGTGCGTTCGCATGGCCTGCCGCTGCAGCACGCCGGCCTGCTCGCGGGCCTCGTCGGGGGCACTTCGGCCGGCATCGGCATGCTCTTCAGCGGCTGGCTCACGGACCGCCTGACGCATCGCAGCCCGCGCTGGCACCTGCGCATCCCGCTCATCGGCCACGGTATCGCGGTGGTCTCGCTGGCGGCCTATCTGTTGTGGCCGCGCGCGACGTTGCTGCAGGCCGGATCGGTCGCGGTGCCGACGGCGATGCTGTGGTGCGGGCTCAACGGCTTCTTTTCGGTGTGGTGGGTCGCGCCTTCCTACAGCTACATCACGCATCTGGTAGCGCCCGGCCAGCGGGCGGTCGCGCTGGCCTGCCTCACCATCCTGACGACCTTACTGGGCGTCGGGGTCGGGCCGCTGCTGATCGGGGCGATCAGCGACGGCCTGCAACCGGTGTTCGCCGGCGAATCGCTGCGCCATGCGCTGCTCTTCGTGTGCCTGACGACCTGTGTGGCGATGCTCGCGATTCGGCGCGTGAAAGGGCTCGTCGGCGTCTCGCCGCAGGGGGCGCTCGCGGCGGCCGGAACGGCGACCTGAAGCGGAACGGAAGACGGGATCGCGGGTGGGATGAACAGGGGCCGGACGGCCCCTTTTTCACGTCTGCGCGATGCCTATTTGACCCCGTCCGCAATTGATCCGCCAACGGCCGCAAATGACTCGCTGCCGCCACTGCCGTGGAAATCGCGCTCGCTAAACTCGATTCGGCATGGAGGTGAAGTCCGCCTCCGACTCCCGAATTCGTCACGAGGATTTCCGATGAGCCGCGCTCTCGACGATGTGATCGTACTCGACCTGACCCGGCAGTTCTGCGCCTCGCTGTCGGCCGCCTTCCTGGCCGACTTCGGCGCCCGCGTGATCCGCCTCGACCTGCCGCCGGTGCGCGAATCGAGCGGCGGAAGCTGGAACCACGAGGCCGACCTGATCCACCGCAACAAGGAGAGCCTCGCGCTCGATCCGGCGAGCGCGGACGGTGCCGAACTGCTGCGAGATCTGGTCGCGAAGGCGGACGTGATCGTCACCGACTGGCAGCGCGACGAACTCGCGGCGCTCGGCATCGACTACGACGCCGCGGCCGCGCTGCGCCCCGACATCGTCTTCGGCCGCATCTCCGGTTTCGGCCCGCAGGGGCCGGACGCCGACCTGCCGCCCATCGACGAACTCGCCGCGGCGCGCACCGGGATGATGCCCATCCTCCCGCAACCCGGTCAGCCGCCGATCTACACCGGCGCCGGCGCGATGCACGCGACGGTGATGCTCGCCTTCGGGGTGGTCACGGCGCTGCTGCATCGACAGGGGACGGGCGAGGGGCAGGCGGTAGATGTCTCGCTCTTCGGCGCCAACATGTACGGTGCGGCGCTCGACATCCAGGCCTTCCTCGCGATCGGCGAGGGCGAGCGTTTCATCACCCCGATCTCGCGCCTCGACGTGTCGAACCCGATGTCGGGCTCCCTCTACCCCAGCGCCGACGGCCGCTGGGTGACGCTGACCATGCCAGATACCGACCGCTGGTGGCCGGTCTTCTCCGCCGCGGTCGGCATCGCCGCGGACGACGCGCGCTTCGACACCCACGACAAGCGCACCGAGACGAACCGCCTCGAACTCATCCGCGAACTGGAAGCGGCCTTCCAGCGCGAACCCGGCAGCCACTGGCGCCAGGTGTTCCAGGAAAAGCAGATGTCCGCCGACGTCATCGAGCGCTTCGATTACCCGGCCAACGATCCGCAGGTGCTCGCCAACCGCTACATCCTCGAACTCGACCACCCGAGCTTCGGCGCAGTGAAGAGCCTAGGCTTCCCGATCTTCCTGAGCGACAGCCCGGCGCGCCTCGAACGGCTCGCCCCCTGCGTCGGCCAGCACACCGCGCAGATCCTGCACGAGCTGCTGGCCTATCCCGAAGACCGCATCCACGCACTCCGCGCCGCCGGCGTGGTGGCCTGACCCGAAAACCCAGCGCGAACGGAGAACGCCCGTGGCGAAAGCACTCGAAGGAATCCGCGTCATCGACCTCACCGTGTGGTTCCAGGGGCCGGTGTCGGCCCAGTACCTGGCCGATTTCGGCGCCGAGGTCATCAAGGTGGAGCGCCCGCAGGGCGGCGACCAGGGGCGCGGCGTGCGCTCGATCAAGTCGCTGCCGGTGGGCGACTGGAACCAGTACTTCCTCGTCATCAACCGCAACAAGAAGAGCATGGCGATCGACCTCAAGACCGAGGCCGGGCGGGGCATCCTGTACCGGCTGGTGGAGAAGTCGGACGTGTTCCTGTCCAACCTCGCGCCGGAGATGCTGGAGGCGTGGGGGCTGTCGTACGAGAAGCTCTCGGCGATCAATCCGAAGCTCGTGTACGCGACCAATACCGGCTACGGGCGCTTCGGCGGCGTGTCGAAGCCGTCCTTCGACATGACGGTGCAGGCGCTCACTGGCGCGATGGCCCGACTCGGCGAACCGGGCGAGCCGCCGGTGTACCTCGGCATGGGCTCGGGCGACGCCTATGGCGGCATCATGTCGGCGCTGGGCATCGCGCTGGCACTGTACCAGCGCCGCCGCACCGGGCGCGGGCAGTACCTCGATGCGTCGCTGTACGGCGCGCAACTCTTCCTCGCGGCGCCCTGGCTGCAGGCCTTCCTCGCCGGCAACGCCGACGCCGCGCTGCAGCACTCGCGCAAGCAGGTCGAGAACCCGTTGTGGAACCTGTACCCGACCGCCGGCAAGTGGGTCTATCTGTGCGAACCCAACGAGGACGCGCGCTTCGCGGCCCTGTGCCGTGCGCTGGATGCGCCGTCGCTGCATGCGGACGCGCGCTTCGCAACTGCCGCCTTGCGCGCCCAGCACCACGAGGCGCTGATCGACGCGATCGAAACCGTCACCCTCCAGCGCGACCACGACGCGCTGATGCGCGGCTGCGTCGCCGAAGGCGTCGTCGCGAGCCCGGTGAACAACTTCGCCGACGTCGTGCGCGACGAGCAGGCGTGGCGCAACAACTACTTCATGAAGGCGTATTGCGAGGAAGTGCAGCGCGAGGTCGACGTGCGCGGCCTGCCGGTGACGCTGTCGAAAACCCCGGGCGAGATCCACTGCCTCGGTCCGCAGCTGGGGCAGGACACCGAGCTGCTGCTGATGGACCTGCTGGGCTACGAGTGGGACGAGATCGAAGCGCTGAAAGCGCAGCGCGCCATTCCCTGAGCCATCCGGAGATGAATTGATGATCAACGAAAACGTGCCGGCATCGGCGTGGAGCGAATGGTGCGCGGTTGCAGGGGAAGGGCTCGACGACTTCGTCGAGATCCTCTACGAGAAGAAGACCCATCGCGAACTGGGCGGCGGGGTCGCGCGGATCACGCTGAACAAGCCCGAGAAGATGAACACGCTAACGCTCGCGACCGTCGACGAGATGTTCCGCGCCTTCTATGATGCCAACCACGACCCCGCGATCGGCGTGATCGTGATCGCCGGCAAGGGCAAGCACTTCGGCGCGGGCGGCGACGTGGAGTGGGAGCGCTGGGGGCTGCGCGAGGCCTTTTACAACCGCTACCCGCACAACCGGCTGATGCGCCTGTCGCGCAAGCCGATCATCGCCCAGGTGCAGGGCTACTGCATCGCCGGCCACAACCACATGGCCTACTGCTGCGACTTCACGATCGCCGCGGACAACGCGATCTTCGGCCAGGCCGGGCCGCGCGTGTCCTCGCCGGCGGACGGCTTTTTCGTGCCGTATCTGACCAAGGTCGTCGGCGCGAAGAAGGCGCGCGAGATGTGGATGCTGTGCCGCAAGTACAAGGCGCCCGAGGCGCTGCAGATGGGCCTCATCAACACCGTTGTGCCGCTGGCCGCGCTGGAGGCGGAAGTCGATCGCTGGTGCGAGGAGCTGCTCGCCGTGAGCCCGGGCTGCCTGGAGGTGCTGAAGGCCGCGTTCGACCAGGAAATGGACGGCTACAAGGAGTCCTGCGTGACCTCCGCGGCGATGTATCCGGACTGGTTCGACATGCCCGAAGGCAAGGAGGGCGGTGCGGCCTTCCTCGCCAAGCGCAAGGCGCGCTTCTGGGACATCCGCCAGCGCGAAGCCGAGGCGCGGCGCGGCTTGCTCGCCGGCTACGAGGCGCAGCACGCGCCGGCCGCCGAGTAGGGGAGGCGCGACGATGTTCAAGGACAAGGCCTGCATCGTGGGCGTCGGCGAGACGCCCTTCTGCCGCAAGCCCGGCTCGGGCCTCTCGGAGATGGGCATCCAGCTCAAGGCGTCCCTTTCGGCACTCGAGGACGCCGGGCTGAAGGCGGCGCAGATCGACGGCATCTTGCCTTTCCCGAATGTCGGCAAGGCAGAAGCCTTCGCCGCGAGCCTGGGCTGCGAGAACCTGCGTTTCGCGGCCACCCTGCACATGGGCGGGGCTGCGCCGGTTGGTTCGTTGCGCATGGCGGCGATGGCGGTCACGAGCGGCGCGGCCGATTACGTGATGGTGCCGGGCGGCTGGAACGGCTACTCCGGCGCGCGCGTGCGCGAGACCGCCGCCAACGACGTGAATTCCATTCCCGGCGGCGAGATCGCGCGGGACTTCTACCTGCCCTTCGGCCTCACCGCGCCGCCTCAGTGGTACGCGCTGATGGCGCGCAGGCATATGCACGAATACGGCACCACCGAGGAACAGCTCGGCGCCGTGGCGCTGGCGATGCGCAAGCACGCACAGCTCAACCCGGCCGCCGTGATGCACGGCAAGCCGCTGACGATGGCCGACTACCTCGCCTCGCCGATGATCTCCTCGCCCTACCGCCTGCTCGACTGCTGCGTCGAGACCGATGGTGCTGCGGCTTTCATCGTCACGACCGTCGAGCGCGCCCGCGACCTGCGCCGGAAGCCTGTCTACGTCATGGGGGCGGCGGCGGGCCAGCCGTATCCGGCCGACGAGATCACCAATCGCGCGGATTTCCACCGCACCGGGCTCACGAATGCCGCGCCGGAAGCCTTCCGCATGGCCGGCGTCACGCCGGCCGACGCCGACTTCGCGCAGATCTACGACTGCTTCACCTTCGAGGTCATCCAGCAGCTGGAGGAGGCGGGCTTCTGCAAGCGGGGCGAGGGCGGCGCCTTCGTCGAGCACGGCGGTATCGAACTGGGCGGACGCCTGCCGGTGAATACGCATGGCGGGCTGCTCTCGCAGGCGCACGTGCTGGGCATTTCGCACGTCGTCGAGGCCGTGCGCCAACTGCGCGGCGAAGCCGGCGCGCGGCAGGTTGCGGACGCCGAGATCGGCGTCGTCACCGGGTGGGGCGACTTCGGTGACGGCAGCATCGCCGTCCTGCGTCGCTGAACAGTGTTCGGAGAAGCGCCATGAGCGAAAACGCGATGCCTTACGACAAACCCTTGCCTAGTCTCACGGGCCTGCACGGCGAGTTCTACGCCTGGTGCCGTGACCGCGAGCTGCGCTTCCAGCGCTGCACCGGCTGCGGACGCTACCGCCACGTTCCGCGCGACATCTGCGCGCACTGCAGCTCGATGGAGTGGGAATGGGCCCGTTCCAGCGGGCGGGGCACGGTGTTCACCTGGACCGAGGTGGTGCGCGCGCTGCATCCCGCCTTCGCGGCCGCGACACCGTACGCGCCGGTCGTCGTCGAGATGGAAGAGGGCGTGCGCCTGCTGTCGCGCGTGGTCGATTGTGCCGCCGGCGAACTCGCCATCGGCATGCCCGTCGAGGTCGATTTCCTGGAAGTCGGCGATGCCGTGACGCTGCCCGTTTTTCGCCGTTCAGTTCTGTAGGGCGCATTAGGCGATAGCCGTAATGCGCCGAATGTCGAACGCCCATGCGGCGCAATGCGCTTCGCTTATTGCGCCCTACGAATCAGCCAACGATTCAATCATCTGCAACTGAGTTTAGGAAAAAGTCATGGATTTGAACCTGCCCGCCAGCCTGAGCTACGAGAAACGCGGCCGTATCGCCATCATCACGATGAACCGGCCCGAGGCGATGAATTCGCTGACGAAGGAGATGCTGATCGGCCTGGAAGCCGCCTTCGAGGACTACAACAACGACCCGAATCTACGGTGCGCGATCTTCACCGCCACCGGCGACCGCGCCTTCTGCACAGGGCTCGACCTCAAGGTCGCGCTGCCGGCGCTCAACGAAGGCGATGCGCTGGGCTACGAGGATCCGGCCAAGCGTCCGTTCCAGAACGTCTACAAGCCCATCGTCACCGCGGTGAACGGCGTGTGCGTCGCGGGCGGGCTGGAATTCCTGCTCGGCACCGATATCCGCATCGCCGCCGAGCACGCGAAATTCGGCCTCGCCGAAGTGCGCTGGGCGGTCGTCCCGGCGGGCGGCTCGCATGTGCGCCTGCCGCAGCAGATCCCGTGGGCGATCGCGATGGAGATGCTCCTCACCGGCAACACCATCGACGCGCAGCGTGCGTACGACATCGGCCTCATCAACAAGGTCGTGCCCGCCGATCGCCTGCTCGACGAGGCCCTGGCCTACGCCGAACGCATCTGCGAGAACGGCCCGCTGGCGGTGCGCACGGCGAAGGAGATCGCGCTGCGCGCGCTCAACAACGAGCCGGCCTTCGTGCTCGAGAAGACCATGTCGGCGCGCGTGTTCGCGTCGGACGACGCCCGCGAGGGCCCGCGCGCCTTCGCCACCAAGACCAAACCGGAATACGTCGGCCGCTGATCCGCCGCACCCCCACGAACCCAAGGGAAGGAGACCGCAGCATGAGCAAGGATTACTTCGTCGCAATGACCGAATTCCACTTCATGAACCTGCAGACCATGAGTGAGATCGGCTACTACCCCGGCATGCAGCAGTTCCACGACAGTGTGAACGGCGTGCTGCGCGCGTGGGCCGGCCGCGACCTCGACAGCGAATGGCCGCAGCCGATCGCGAGCGAGCTCATCAAGTACATGGACCAGACCAGCGTCGACGTCGCGTTCTGCCTGCGCGAGCCGATGATGGACATCACCGGCGGCGTTGTGTCGATGTCGACCAACGGCTTCATGCTGCAGCAGATCGAGCCCTATCCCGAGCGCATGTACCTGGAGGCCAACGTCGGCCCGGTCATCAAGCGCGGCATCAAGCACGCCAACTGGGAACTCGAATACCTGGTGAAGGAGCGCGGCGCGAAGCTGTGCAAGCTCTACACGCCCGAGGATGACGGCCCGCTCAACGACAGGCGCCTGTGGCCCTTCTACGAGAAGGCCGTCGAGCTTGGGGTGCCGCTCACCGTGCATACCGGCATGAGCTACGTCTGCCCGCAGCCGAGCAGCCACTGCCATCCGTCGCAGCTCGACGACGTGATGCTCGCCTTCCCGGACCTGAAGATCATCGCCTACCACGCCGGCTGGCCGCATTCCGAAGAGCTGATCGGCCTGTGCGGCAAGCACAAGAACCTGTACCTGAGCCTCTCGGGCATCATCGGCTGGTTCCAGCGCGCCCCCTACCGCGGCTACCACACCATTGGCACCGCGCTGCAGTGGATGAGCTCCGAGAAGATCGTGCTGGGCTTCGACCTGCCCTTCGACGACCTCAGCCGCATCGTCGACTACATCAAGAACCTCGACATGCCCGCGGAGCTGCAGGAGAAGTGGGGCTACGCGCAGGTGACCGAGCAGGACAAGGCCAACATCCTCGGCCTCAACCTCGCGCGGCTGACCGGCATCGAGCCGAAGAAGCGCGCCCCGCTGCGCTGAGCGACCGGCGATGGAAAAGGTCATCTACGCGCTGTGGCGCGCGGACGGCACGGGGCGCGACGCCTTCGCCGAACGCCTGCACGGCGAACTCGCACCCCGGCTCGTCGCGCTCGGCGCGCTGGGGGCGCAGCTCAACGTCGCCGACGCGGCGGCGGACGGCGCGGCGCCCACCCTGCAGGCGCTGCGCACGCCGATGGACGCCTTCGTCTCCGTGTGGCTCGACTCGGCCAACGACGCGCTGCGCAAACCCTTCGACGCGGCGGTGGCGGCGGTGTGCGGCCGCTACGCCGCCTGGCTCGTGACCGAATCGCGGCCGATGCGCAACATCCGCCACCTGCCGGCGCCGGGCGAACGCACGCCCGGCTTCGCGCAGGTCGCGCTGTTCCGCCGCCCGCCGCGCATCGAGCGGGAGGCCTGGCTGGAGGTGTGGCTCGGCTCGCACACGCAGATCGCCATCGACACGCAGGACACCTTTCTGTACGTGCAGAACGTGGTCACGCGCGCGCTCACCTTCGATGCGCCGCCCTACGACGCGATCGTCGAAGAGGGCTTCCCGCCCGAGGTCGTCGGCAACCTGCACGCGTTCTACGACGCGGTCGGCGACGAGGAGCGCTTCCGCGCCAACGTTGCCGCGATGCGGGAGAGCTGCGAGCGCTTCATCGACATGGACAAGATCGATGTCGTGCAGACCAGCCAGTACGTGCTGATGCCGCCGCGCGGCGGGTCGGGTTAGCGGGGGCCGGGGTGGCGGTTTGAGCGAAGGGCGCCTCGTCGCGGTGCTGCGCGCCGCGCACATGACGCATCTGATCGACTTCATGGTCATGCTGCCGCTGGGCGCGCAGTTCATGGCGGCCTTCCATGCGTCACCCGCGGATCTCGGGCGGCTGGTGTTCGCCTACACGGTGAGCGCCGGCGTCTCGGGCCTCATCGTCAGCGCCGTGATCGACCGCTTCGACCGCAGCCGCGTGCTGCGCGCCGTATATGCCGTGTTCATTGTTTCGCTCGTGGTCACGGCCACTGCCGGCAGCCTCGACGCGCTCGTCGTGGCGCGCGTGGTCGCGGGCATCTCGGGCGGCGTGCTCTCCGCGCTGATCCAGTCGGTCGTCGCGGAAGTCGTCGCGCCCGCGCAGCGTGCCACGGCGATCGGCCGCGTCATGAGCGGCCATGCGCTGTCTGCGGTGATCGGCGTTCCGGCGGGGTTGTGGGTCGCCGCGGCGCTGGGCTGGCGGGGGCCCTTCGTCGCCGTGCTGGCGATCGCGTCGGTGGTCTTCCTCGGGCTGGGCCGCCACCTGCCGCCGGTGCCCGCGCGGCGTGGCGGGCGCGACGCCGCCGCCGCGGTCTCGCTGCGGCAGGTGCTCGCGGGCCGCGCCCTCGGCGGCCTGTGCCTGACCTTCCTCGTCACCGCGTCCTGCTACGCGGTGATCGCCTACATTGCGCCGTACTGGCTCAGGAACGTCGGCATCGCGGAAGCGCGGCTGCCCTGGCTGTACCTGCTCGCCGGCGCCATCAGCTTCTTCACGACGCCGCTTTCCGGGCGGCTGGCGGACCGCCACGGGCGCTTCCCGGTGTTCATGGTGACGACCCTGCTGTCGACGGCGGGCATCCTGCTGGCCACCCACGCCCCCGCGCTCGCCCTGCCGGCGGCGCTCGCCGTGAGCAGCCTATTCTTCGTGACGGTGTACGCGCGCTGGGTGCCGACCGTCGCCCTGCTCGCGGAGCTGCCGCCGCCCCCGGTGCGCGGCGCCTTCATGATGCTCAACGGCGTCACGACCCAGCTCGGCATGGGGGCGGGGGCGATGTTCAGCGGTGAGCTGATCGAGATCGGCGCGGACGGCCGGCTCGCCGGCTTCGGCACGGTCGGCATCGTCGCGGCGCTGCTGTCGCTTGCTGGCATCGCCGTCGCGCGCGTCATTACCTATTCGAATACCAAAGACCGTTCGGGCTGAGCTTGTCGAAGCCCTGCCAATGCCCTTCGACGGGCTCAGGGCGAACGGAGGCACGTAAGCCGGGTGTGCAGCGTCTGATTCCCCGGCGCACACCCTGTCCGCAAATGAAATGCGAACGGCCGTATCGGAAGTCCTGCCGCCGCAAGCCTTGCAGGCGGCCTCACTACACTGGACTGCAGGTCGATCAGCAAAGGAATCCGCACAAAATGAATCGCGACAACATGGTGAAGCCGGACTACATGTCCGACGAAGAATGGCAGGCCATCAAGGACGCCACCGCCTCGCTCGAACGCATCCGCGGCGACGCCAAGGCCGACGTCCAGCGCTACCTCGCCAACCCCGACGGGTGGGCCTCGGGCAAGGGGTCGCCGTCCGGCTTCCCGACGCTGCTGCTCACGGTCATCGGCCGCAAGTCCGGCGAGCCGCGCACCACGCCGCTGGTCTTCCTGCAGCACGGCAAGGACGTGGTCGTCGTCGCCTCGCTGGCCGGGTACGACCAGGCGCCTACCTGGTATCTCAACGTCACGGCCAACCCGAACTGCTGGGTGCAGCTGGACCGCAACAAGTCCGCCGCCGTCGCGCGCGACGCCACCGACGAGGAGCGCAAGGCCCTGTGGCCGCGCCTCACCGCGTTGTTCCCGCCGTGGGGCTTCTTCCAGCAACAGACCCACCGCCCCTTCGGTATCGTCATGATCTCGCCGACCGGGCCCGCCTGAGCCCGCAGCGCGTCGTACCCCCCGGCCAACTGTTCCGCCGCCTTCCCGTGGAGACGCCCGTCATGAGCAACGCGAATTTCGAACACCTCTTCAAGCCGCTGCAGGTCGGGCCGATGCGGGTGCCCAACCGCATCTGCGAGACCACCAACACCATCAACTCCTCGCGCGCGCCGGGGCTCATCGACGAGCACTTCATCGCCCACCATGGGGCCAAGGCGAAAGGCGGCACGGGCTGGATCGGCAGCGAGACCTGGCTGCTCAACGTGCCGCTGCCGCCGGGCGCGCCGGACGAAATCTCGCTGAAAGGCGGCTTCGGCTCCCGCTTCGCCGCGCATCAGAATCCGGCCTTCCTCGCAGGCTGGAAGCGGTTCGTCGATGAGATCCACAGTCACGGCGCGGTCGTCGTCGTGCAGCTCACGCACCTCAACGCGCTGTGGTCGCCGTCGCCGGTGCCGGTCGTGGGCGCGCAGGACTACACGCCGCACGTGCTCGGCGAGGCCGAGATCGAATTCCTGCTCGACGGCTACGCCGAGGCCGCCGCGGCGGCGCAGGCGAGCGGCGCGGACGCGGTGGAGATCCACTGCGCGCATGAAACCGTCGGCTACAGCTTCCTCTCGCCGGTCACCAACCGCCGCACCGACCGCTGGGGCGGCGGCCCGGCCGAGCGCATCCGCTTCGTCGTCGAAGCGCTCAGGCGCGTGCGCGAACGGGTCGGCAACTCCATGGCGGTCGGCATCCGCGTCAACGGCCAGGAATCGCGCGAAGGCGGCTACGACAACATGCAGCTGCGCGAGATGCTGTACCACATCGGCGAGACCGGCCTGCTGGACTTCGTCGACCTCGATGTCGGCCACTGCTGGGGCGCGCCGTCCTACGTGCCCTCGTCCTATCACCCGCACGCCGAATACCGCGAATTCGGCAAGGCCGCGCGCGCCGACCTCTCAGACCTCGATCCGAAGATCGCGGTGCTGTTCACCGGCCGCATCAACGACCTCGTTCTCGCCGAGGAGCTCATCAAGGGCGGCTTCTGCGACCTCGTTGGCATGGTGCGCGCTGGCATCGCCGATCCCGAGTTCGCCAACAAGGCGAGGGAGGGGCGACTGGGCGAAATCCGCCGCTGCATCGGCTGCACGCGCTGCATCGACGAAGCGTCCGAGCCGGCCTACATCCCCTACACGCCGACCTGTTCGATCAACCCGACGATCGGCAACGAGCTGCAGTGGGAAGCCGACTTTCGCGCCGCCGACCAGCCCGGCCATGTCGTCGTGGTGGGAGGGGGCGCAGCAGGCTGCGAGGCTGCGCGCATCGCCGCCTTGCGCGGCCATAAGGTCACGCTGCTGGAGCAGGGCAAGCGTCTCGGCGGGCAACTCCTCCTCGCCGCCAAGGCGCCAGGGCGCGATTCCTTCGAGGATCAGGTCTATTTCGAGGAGAACGCGCTCGCGCGCCTCGGCGTCGACATCCGTCTCGAAACTGCCGCCGACCTCGGCGCCGTGAAGGCCCTGCAACCCGATGCGGTCGTCGTCGCCACCGGCTCGCTGCCGCGCGTACCGGACAACGTGCCGGGTATCGAGCTGCCGCACGTCGTGCAGGGCTGGGACGTGCTGCGCGGCAAGGCGAAAACCGGCCAGCGCGTCGCCATCGTCTCGCAGGAGGACTACTACCAGACCCCCTGCGTCGCCGAATACCTCGCCGAGCAGGGCAAACAGGTCGAGATCTTCCACAAGTCCGTGCATCTCGCCACCGAAGTCGCGCGCTACTCCATCGGCATGGTGCTGAAGCGCATGGAGCGCTGCGGCGTGAAGGTGCACCCCAACCTCATCGTCCGCCGCATCGCGCCGGACGCGCTCGAATTCGTCTCGAGCTGGGGTGACCAGACCTACCGCATGGAAGGCTTCGACAGCGTCGTGCTGATGTACGGCTCGGTGCAGCAGCCGCAGCTCTACGAGGCGCTGAAGGGGGACGGCAGCGTTGCGCAGGTGTTCATCGCGGGCGGTGCGTGGGTGCCGCGCCGGCTGGCGGAGGCGACCCGGCACGGGGCAGCGGTGGGGATGATGATCTGAGCCGGGCGGGGCGGCGCGCTAGATCGCCCCTGCCGACCGCAGCGCGGCGATGGCCGTCGCGTCGTAACCCAGCTCGCCCAGTACGCTGTCGGTGTGCTCGCCCAGCGCTGGTCCGATCGTTTCCGCACCGCCCGGTGTAAGCGAGAGTCGGGGCACGACGCCGGGCATGCGGCACTCGCGCCCGCCGGGCAGGGTCACCGACTGCAGCATGTCGCGCGCAAGGAATTGCGGGTCCGCGAACATGTCGGCGACCGAATAGATGCGCGAGGCGGGCACCTCGGCAGCGGCGAGGGCGGCCAGCACCGCGATTTCGTCGTGTTGGGCGACCCAGGCGTCGATCAACGCATAGAGCTCCTCGCGCCGCGCGTCGCGCCCGGCGTTGTCTGCCAGCGTGGGATCCTCGGCCAGATCGTCGCGGCCCATCGCCAGCATCAGCCGGCGGAAGATCGCGTCGCCGTTGGCGCCGATCGCCACGTGCTTGCCGTCGCGCGTGGTGTGCGTGTTCGACGGCGTGATGCCCGGCATGATGTTGCCGGTACGTTCGCGCACGAAGCCGAAGACGTCTAATTCCGGCACCAGCGACTCCATCATCGCGAACACCGCTTCGTACAGGGCCACGTCCACGACCTGCCCACGGCCGCCATTCACTTCCTTGTGGCGCAGCGCCATCAACGCGCCGAGCGCGCCCCACAGCGCGGCGATCGAATCGCCGATCGAGATGCCGGTCTTCACCGGCGGGCGGTCCGGAAAGCCGGTCACATAGCGGAGCCCGCCCATCGACTCCCCGATCGCGCCA
Organism: Azoarcus sp. DN11; assembly: GCF_003628555.1. Taxonomy (NCBI): domain Bacteria; kingdom Pseudomonadati; phylum Pseudomonadota; class Betaproteobacteria; order Rhodocyclales; family Zoogloeaceae; genus Azoarcus; species Azoarcus sp. DN11. Next base: position 2,201,838 of record NZ_CP021731.1, read on the forward strand.
AAGCCCGGCTGCTGGGCGAGCGGCCCGGTCTGGCCGAAGCCCGACAGCCGCAGCATCACGAGTCCGGGGTTGATCGCCGACAGCGCCTCCCACCCCAGGCCCAGCTTCTCCAGCACGCCCGGGCGGAAGTTCTCGATGACCATGTCGGCTTCGGCGACGAGCCGGCGCACGACCTCGACGCCGTCCGCGTGCTTGAGGTTCACCGTCACCGACTTCTTGTTGCGCGACTGCAGGTACCACCACAGCGACGTGCCTTCGTAGAGCTTGCGCCACTTGCGCAGCGGATCGCCACCGTCAGGCGATTCGATCTTGATCACCTCCGCCCCGAATTCCCCCAGGATCCGCGCCGCAAAGGGCCCGGCGATCAGCGTACCGAGTTCGACGACCTTGATCCCGGCGAGGGGTTTGGCGGTGGGGCTCATTGCGAAGGGTTCCTCGTAGGTGGGCCGAAGGTGCTCGGCGGAATGCGCAGGGTAACCGCATTCCTGCCGGGGCGCGGCGGGCAAAACGTACGAGGACGACGGCGCAGTGGCGGACCGGGTCTTATCGAGCGACCCGGTTCCCGCGTCGCGCCGACCGCTCAGGCCGTTTTGCGCGCCTGGCGGGCTTCGCGCCGGCGGCTCATGTCGGCGACGTCGGCGACCAGGCCTTCGCCGATCAGGGCATCCACATCGCCGTTGGCGTAACCCAGTTCCCCGAGGATTTCCCGCGTGTGTTCGCCCTGCATGGGCGGGTGGCGGGTGATTTCGCAGGGGGTGCCGTAGAAGCGGATCGGGACGCCGGTGAGGTCGAGGCGGCCGAGGACGGGGTGCTCGACGGGCACGATCATGCGGTTGTGCAGGATCTGCGGATCCTTGACGACGTCCTCGACCTCGTTGATCGGCGCGGTGAGGACGTCGGCGGCGACGAGCTTGTCGACGAGTTCGGCGCGGTCGAACTGGCGCGTGCATTCGGCCATCACGCGGTCGAGCTCGTCCTCGTTGGCGAGGCGGGCGTGGATGTCGTGGAAGCGAGGGTCGGTGTCCCAGTCGGTGCCGAGCGCGCGGCACACCTTGGCGAAGAACTTCTCGCCCGGGGTGGTGATGACCACGTGCTTGCCGTCGCGCGTCGGATAGACGCCGGAGGGGGCGAAATACAGGCTGCGGTTTCCGGTGCGCTTGGGGCGGTCGCCGGTGGTGAGCCAGGTGCCGATGGAGCTGGCCTGGGCGTGCATCAGCGCGTCGAGGAGCGAGACCTCGATGCGCTGGCCTTCGCCGCTGAGTTCGCGCGCGCGCAGGGCGGCGAGCGCCGCGTTGCTGACGAGGAGCGAGGTCATCACATCCACGGCGGGGAAGCCGGTGCGCACGGGTTCGCCCTGAGGATCGCCGTTGAGCGTGAGCACGCCGGTGTAGCCCTGCGCGAGGAAGTCGATGCCGGGACGGCCCGCGTAGGGGCCGTCGGCGCCGAAGGCGGTGACGCGGATCCAGATGATGCCGGGCTTGTGCTTTTTGACCTGCTCGTAATCGAGGCCCAGTTTGGAGAGGGCCGGTTCGCGGATGTTGGTGACGAGGATGTCGGCGGTGGCAGCGAGGCGGGCGAAGACGGCTTGCGCCTCCTCGCGCTGCAGGTCGAGCACGAGGTCGCGCTTGCTGCGGTTGAGGCTGAGATACGGGCCGCGCTCCTCGCCGCGCTGGGGGCCGAGGTGGCGGCTCTCGTCGCCGTAGTGCGATTCGATCTTGATGACGTCCGCGCCGAGGTCGCCCAGCAGCGTGGCGCCGTAGGGGCCGGCGAGCATGGTGGAGAGGTCGAGGACGCGCAGGCCGGCGAGGGGGCCTTGGCTGAGGTCGGGTCGGGACATGCGTTTGGCTTCCTGTCAGGCTTGTTCGTGCAGCAGTTTCCACAGCCGCTGCGGCGACGCGGGGGTCTCGCGGCATTCGAGGCCGAGCGGTGCGAGGGCGTCGTTGATGGCGCACAGCAGTGCGGCCGGGGTCGTGTGGATGGCGCCTTCGCCGCAGCCCTTGGCGCCGAGCGGTGCGACCGGCGAGGGCGTGACGAGGTGGTCCTTCACCGTCATCGGCACCTCGTGGATCGTCGGCACGAGGTAGTCGACGAAGGTGCTCACGAGCGGCTGGCACTGCGGGTCGTACACGTATTCCTCGTACAGCCCTGCGCCCACGCCCTGCGCGACGCCGCCTTGCAGCTGGCCCTCGACGTTGGCGGGATTGAGGCGCGTGCCGCAGTCATCGACGATGTAGTAGCCGAGGATCTTCACCTGCCCGGTGCAGCGGTCGATCTCGACCTGCACGACGTGCGTGGCGTTGGCGGCGGTGAGGTAGCTGCGGCAGCGGCCCTGGTCGTCGGGCTGGTTGCGGTTGGGCGACACCCACACGAAGCTCGCCTCGGGGCAGGGTTCGACGCCGGGCGGCAACAGGTCGCTGCGCGAGAGCATCAGGCCGGCGACCTCCGCGATGCTCATGCCGTGCTCGGGCGCGTGCTTCATCTGCAGGCGGCCGTTGAAGAGCTCGATCTGCCCGGGCTCGGCGTGCATGACGTGCGCGACGACGCGGCAGAAGGTCTGGCGCAGCTTGTCGCAGGCGCCGAGGATGGCGCCGGTGACGGCGACGCCCAGCCGGCTGCCGCCCTGGCCGAAGTGCGGCAGCGCAACGTCCGTGGACGCGGTGGTGACCTTGACGCTGTTCATGTCGACGCCGAGGTAGTCCGCGACGACCTGCGCGGCGACGGTGAATTGCCCCTGACCCTGCAGGTTGAAGCCAACCGCGACGGTGACATTGCCGAAGACATCGACGGCGACCTTCACCCCTTCGGGCACGCCGACGCCGGGCACCCCGACGGTGGCGTAGGCGTTCCAGTCGAAGACGCCCGGCTCGACCGTGCTGACGACGCCGATGCCGACCAGCCGTCCCTCGGCGCGCGCCTGCGCCTGCGTCTCGCGCAGCGCCCGGTAGTCCGCGAGTTCGAGGACGCGGTCGAGCACCGCGGCGTAGTTGCCGCTGTCGTACTCGTTGCCGCTCGGCACGGTGTAGGGGAACTCGTCAGGCCGGATGTAGTTGCGGCGGCGCAGTTCAGCCGGGTCGAGCGCGAGTTCGCGCGCGGCGACGTCCATCAGCGATTCGAGGACGAGGTTGTGCGGCGGGGGACCGTAGCCGCGGTAGGGGTAGGTGGGCGCGCGGTTGGTCGCGACGAGGGTGAGGTCGTAGAAGGCCGCCTCGATGCGGTAGTTGCCGGTGAAGGCGGCGAGCGGCTTGGCCGCCGAGATGGTGCCGTAGCCTTCGGCGCCCGCGCCCTGGTCGTCGACGAGGCGCACCTTGAAGCCGGTGACGGTGCCGTCGGCCTTCACGGCGAGGGCGGCGTCGTAGTAGCGGTCCCACGACTGTCCGCCGCCGGCGAGCAGGTACTCCATGCGGTCTTCGATGTATTTCACCGGCCGGCCGCCGCTCTTGCGCGACAGCAGCGCGGCGATGTCGGTGCCGCGCGGGCCGCCCTTGCCGCCGAAGCCGCCGCCCTGGGCGTGGCTGATGATCCTGACCTTGTTGGCGGGCAGCCGCAGCGAGGCCGCGCGGCCGATCGCCATGAAACGCGGGGTCTGGTAGGCGCCGCGGCAGGTGAGGCTGTTGTCGGCGAGGTCCCACTGGCAGATGCAGCCGAAGGTTTCGGTGGGGTTGGCGCCGACGCGGTTCCAGCGGAATTGGCGGCTGACGATGCGGTCAGCGTCGGCGAAGATGCGGTCAACCTCGCCCCAGGTGTAGGTACGACTCTGAATGACGTTGGTGCCGCGGTTCTCGAAGACGAGCGGGGCGCCGGGGGCCATGGCTGCGTCGGGGTTTGCAACCGGGGCGAGCAGTTCGTAGCAGACCTGGATCAGTTCGAGGGCGTCTTCGGCGATGTAGCGGCTGCTGGCGGCAACGGCCACGACCGGTTCGCCGACGAATCTCACCTTGCCGACGGCGAGGCAGGTGTTGCCCCAGCCTTCCGGGGCGGTGAAACAGGGATCGCACCAGCGCGCGACGTCGTCGCCGGTGAGGACGGCCTCCACGCCCGGCAGCGCGAGCGCGGTACTCGCGTCGATGCCCGTGATGCGGGCGTGCGGATGCGGGCTGCGCAGGATGGCGCAATGGAGCATGCCCGGCAGGGACAGATTGTCGATGAACTCGACGGTGCCGGAGACGAGGGCGGGGTCTTCGATGCGATTGACGGCCTTGCCGATGAAACGCGGGGCATCGGTCGGCAGTTGGTCGCTGCGGGTGGGGATATCGAACGCCATGGGTATCTCCGAAGGCCGCGTCAGGCGGCGGAGGCCGACTGGAGGCGGCGCGCGGCGAGGCGCACCGAGTCGAGAATGCTCTGGTAGCCGGTGCAGCGGCACAGGTTGCCGCCAAGGGCTTCCTTGATCTCCTCGTCGCTGGGGTCGGGGTTTTCGCCGAGCAGTTCGAGCGTGGTCATGATGAAACCGGGCGTGCAGAAGCCGCATTGCAGGCCGTGCGCATCGACGAAGGCCTGCTGGATCGGGTGCAGCTGGCCGGTTTCGCGGTTGCGCAGGCCTTCGACGGTGATGATGTCGGCGCCGTCGGCCTGCACGGCGAGCGTCAGGCAGGCGCGGGCCGAGCGGCCGTCGATGAGGATCGTGCACGCGCCGCAGATGCCGTGCTCGCAGCCGACGTGGGTGCCGCCGAGGTGCAGTTCGTGGCGGAGGAAGTCGGCGAGCGTCAGGCGGGCTTCGACTTCGCGCTCGTAGGACTTGCCGTTGACGGTGAGACGGATGGTTTGCCGGGTGCTCATGGGAGTCCTCGTGCCGTGGATCAGGGTGTTCAGTGCGCGCGCGCAGCGGCTTCTGCCAACGCCCGCTCGATCAGCGTGCCGACGAGGTGGCGCCGGTAATCGGCGGATGCGTGGATGCAGCTCATCGGATCGGCGAGCGCAGCGGCTGCAGTGGCGCCCGCGCGGGCGAAGCTTTCGCCGTTCGGGACGGCGCCGCGCAGCGCCTCTTCCGCTGCGGTCAGGCGAACGGCCGTCGCATCCACGCCGAAGGCGGCGATGCGCGCATCGGTGCAGCGGCCGGCTTCGAGGCGCAACGTGAGGGCAACGCCCGCGAGTGCGAGATCGCCATTGCGCCGCGTGATCTCCTGAATGGCCCAGCCGCTTCCGGTTGGCAGCACCGGCATGCGAACCTCGGTGAGGATTTCTCCCGGTTCGAGCGCGGTGGTCATGTAGGTGACGAAGAACTCGTCGGCCGGGATCACGCGCTCGCCGTCCGGGTCGGCCGCGACCATCTGCATGTCGAGGACGAGCGCGACGGCGGGGTATTCGGAGGCCGGGTCGGAATGGGCGAAGGAGCCGCCGACCGAGCCGCGGTTGCGGATCTGCTGGTGGCCGACGAGGCGCGTGGCGGCATGGAAGAGGGGCTGCTTCTCGCGCACGAGCTCGGACAATTCGGCCGCGCGCTTGCTCGCCATCGCGCCGATCGCGATATGGCCGTCCTGCAGGCGGATGGCGTCGAGGCCGGGCACGCGGGCGAGGTCGACCAGCGCGTCCGGGCGGGCCACGCGCATCGCCAGCATCGGCATCAGGCTCTGCCCGCCGGCAAGGATCTTGGCGTCGCAGCCGTCGCCGTCGAGACGCGCAAGGAGCGCCACCGCGTCGGCAAGCGAGGTCGGGGCGTGGTAGTCGAAGGGTGCCGGTTTCATGGCGCGGACCTCGGGAGTCGGGTGGAACGTTGAGCGTCAATCTATTCGCGGACGGAAATACCCGCATCACCTATACGTGTGATCGGGCCGCCGCCGGAACGGCAAGCGTCCTTCCGATCAATGTTGCGTTGCTGCCGGAGGCGTCGGAGTGCTGGCGGGCGCAGTGGCGACCGGCGTCTCTTTGCCGTCGCGGCACAGGCCGTCGCCGTGGCAGTGGCGCGCCACCTTGCGGCCGTGCTCGGCGAGGTAGTCGACAGTCACGTTGGGCAGCTTGTCGAGCTTCTCGACGATCTCGTAGTGGCGCTTGTATTCGGTGCTTCTGAGCAGCCACTTGCCGTCCACCTTCACGTAACGGTCGTGGTAGAAGGCGGTGCCCGTCGTGTAGAGCTTCTCGCGCAGGTTGTAGAAGTTGTCGTGCAGGTACCAGGTGCCTTCGGCTTCGGTCGGGCTCAGCAGGCGGATCTCGGGGTGGTGGCCGTTGTGCTGGGCGATCACTTCGCTGTTGAAGTTGTTGCCGATCGCTTCGAGGTACTGCTCGCGGCCGGCGAGCTTCCATTCGTAGCCTCCGCCGATGAAATGCACCGTGACATCGGGGTGCATGAGGCTGCGCAGGAGATCGAGGTCGGCGCTGTCGATGCCGCGGAAATAGGCGTGCTTGAGCATGCGGATGTCCTCGATGTCCTTCAGGGCCTGCACTTCGGCCTGAAGGGTCTTGAGCTGCTGCGCCAGGTTGTCGGCGGCAGGCGGTGCGGCGGCGAAGGCCGGCGTGGAGAGGAGGAACGCGGCCAGGGCCGCTGCGGCGAGTCTGCTCATGTCAACTCCGTGTCAGGGCGTCCGTACGCCGGGTGGCGACGGGCAGTGTTGGCTGGGGTTGGCCATGAATGCGATGGGGCCGGCGCAATCTTCGTTGTGCTCGGCCGGTCCTGCTCAGATGCCGCGATAAACCGGCTTGCGCTTTTCGAGGAAGGACTGCGTGCCTTCCTTCGCGTCGAGCGACGAGGCGACGATGACGCCGGCGATGCCTTCGTAGTCGAGCATCTGTTCCAGCGTCGCGGTCTGGCCCATGTAGATCATGCGCCGCGCCATGTCGACGGCGACGCTGGCGCGCTGGGCGAGCGTCTTCGCATAGTCGAGGGCGGCGGCGAAGCTCGTGCCTTCGGGCACCAGTTCGTCGATGAGGCCCATCGTCTTGCACTCCTCGGCGCGGAACGTGCGGCCGGTCTCGACCATCATCAGCGCGGTCGGCAGCCCGACGATGCGCGGCAGGAACCACGACAGGCCGCAGTCGGGCGCGACGCCGACGTTGGTGAAGATCGCGGACATCTTCAGCGTGGAGTCGGCAAAGCGCCGGTCGCAGACCATCGCATACGCGAGCCCCGCGCCGACGGCGTGGCCGTGCAGCGCGGCGACGATGGGCTTGTCGACGGCGATCATCTGCCGCGTCGCATCCATGAACGGCCCGCCCGGCGTCTTGCGCTGCGATCGCGGGATCGGGCGCGAGGCGTCGGACGTGCCCGGCATCGGCCGGTCGCTGTCGCCGGAGATCCAGTCGACGTCGCCTCCGGCGCAGAACGCGCGCCCGGCGCCGGTGAGCACGATCGCGCGTACCTCATCGACGTAGCGCCAGCGGTAGAAGACCGTCGCGAGCTCTTCGGCCAGCTCCCAGCTCAGGGCATTGAGCTTGTCCGGGCGATTGAGGGTGACGATCCCGACGTTGTCCTCGATGCGGGTGGTCAGATATTTGTATGTTTCTGGCATGGGGTGCCTCCGGTGTTCGTGAAGTTGTCCCGGCCATCAATTACGCGAACTTGCGTCGGTGTCCGGTTCCTCCCCCTTCAAGGGGGAGGTCAGGAGGGGGATGGGTTTCTGCGCCGAGTGTTCAACCCATCCCCACCCCAACCCTCCCCTTGAAGGGGAGGGAGCGGCAGTGCGGGTAAATGAATGCAGCGCGATGTATGTCGGATTTGACGGTTCTTACCTAAACTGCGGAATAATTTCCTTGTCATGCCACTCGATCCATTCGAGGCACTGCTCGAAGGTTTCCAGCTTCGGCGGCATGACCTGCACGGAGGTGGCGCCGGCCTTCTGCAGGGCCTCGATCTCGCGCAGCACGCTGTCGCGGTCGGCGGAGACCTGGGTCTCGCCCTGCTCGGCATGCGAGTAGTCCTCGATCTTGTAGGCGGTGGTGGTGACGAGGATCTCGAAGCGGTCGGCCTTCGCCTCGTAGGCCGGCTGGCGCTTCATGTATTCGATGCAGCCGGGCAGGTCCTGCGCGGTGACCAGCCAGGGAATCCAGCCGTCGCCGTGCTCCGCGGCGCGGCGGATGGCGGCCGGGGAGTTGCCGCCGATGAAGATCGGCGGGTGCGGTTTCTGCACCGGCTTGGGTTCGACGAGGATGTTGTCGAACTTGACGAAATCGCCGTGGAAGCTCGGGTGCTCCGACGTCCACGCCTCCTTCAGCGCCTTCAGGTACTCGTCGGTCATCGGGCCGCGCTGCTCGAAAGGGATGCCGAGCGTTTCGAACTCGCGTTCCAGGTGCCCCACCGCGGTGCCCAGCGTGAAGCGGCCACCGGCCAGGAACTCCATCGTGCCGATCTGCTTGGCGAGCACCAGCGGATGGCGGTAGGGCAGCGCGAGGATGTAGGTGAGCATGTGGATCCGCTCGGTCGCCCCCATCAGCACCGCAGAGGCCGCGATGCCCTCGACGAAGCGCGAGCCCATCACGTCCTTCATGTCGGTGGGCATCACGATATGCTCGGGGATGGTGAGCCAGTCCCACGACAGCTGGTCGGCCTTGCGCGCGTATCGCAGGATCTCGGGGCCGCCCGCGCGCGGCTCCCACGGGGCCATGGCGGGGGGGTAGTTGTTGATGGCGGGCGTGGCGAGGGCGAACTTCATGACGTGTCTCCTGTGATGCCGGCCGGGGGCGCGCGGGGCGCCGGCGGACGGGTGTTTGTCAGTAGATGATCCGGTCGCGCACGAGGCGCTCGTAGTCGGCGTCGGGGATGCCCAGCAGGCCCCTGAACACGCGTTCGTTGTCGGCGCCGACGGCGGGGCCGGGGCGCACGTCGGGGCGGCTGCGGCTCGTCTTCACGTAGGCGCCGTAGATCGTTTCGCGAAAACCCAGCGGGTGCGTGACTTCGATGAAGGTCTCGCGCGCGCGGAAATGCGGGTCGTCGAGGAGATCGCCGACGTTGAGCACCGGGCAGGCCGCGACGCCGTGTTCCTGCAGGCGCGTCGCGAGCTCGCGGTCGTCGAAGTCGCGCGTCCACTGCGCGATGTGCGCGTGCAGGCGGTCGATGCGGGCGAGGCGCGCCGGCAGCGTCGCGAAGTCGGCCGTGGCGGCCCATTCCGGACTGCCCATCGCGGCGACCAGTCCCTGCCACTCCTCGTCGCGGCACACGGCGATGCTGATCCAGCGGTCGTCGCCGCGGCAGGGGAAGACGCCGTGCGGCGCGGCGGCGGCGACCGGGTGCTCGTTGTTCTTCGGCCCGCCGCTGCGCCCGTTCAGCGCGTAGTCCATCCACGCCGGCGCGACCATCTGCATCACCGCCTCCTGCTGCGAGAAGTCGACGTGCTGGCCCTGGCCCGTGTTGCGGCGATGGTTGAGCGCGGTGAGCACCGCGAAGGCGCCGAAGATGCCGGCGTAGGGATCGGAGAAGGCGTTTTCGACCGGGACGGGATCGCCGCCCTTGTAGCCGACGAGGCTGTCCAGCCCGGTGAGCGAGGTGAGGCTCAGCCCGTAGGTGCGCACGTGCTCCAGCGGCCCGTAGAGGCCGGCGGCGGGCATCGAGAAGAGGATGATGTCGGGCCTGGCTTCGCGCAGGCGCTCGTAGCCGAGGCCGATGCGTTCCATCACGCCGGGGCCGAAGTTCTCGACGACGACGTCGGCGGTGGCGATGAGCCGCAGCGCCAGCTCCAGCGCCTCCGGCTCCTTGAGGTTGAGCGACACCGAACCGTTGCCGGCCCAGCAGGCGTGGTTCGACAGGCTGCGGTTGGGGCCCGGAATGCCGTCGGCGAAGGGCGGCAGGTTGCGCGTCATGTCGACCCGCGCGGCGGATTCGATCTTCAGCACCTCGGCGCCGAGAAAGCCGAGGGTCTGCCCGACCACCGGCCCGGCCCAGACCCAGCCGAAATTGACGACGCGGACACCCGTCAGCGGCAGATGCTTGCTCATATGCGTTCCCCCGGTCAGATGACGCCACGCTGCGCGAGGCCGCGCACGTCGCTCGTGGTGAGGCCCAGCCGTTCGCGATAGACCTCGCCGTTGTGCTGGCCGAGGAGCGGCGCCGGGCGTTCCGGCCCGCCGGGGCAGGCGGGGAGCTTGAACGGCGCGCCGAGGTTCTTCAGCCGCCCGAGCTGCGGGTGCTCCATGTCGACGAAGTAGTCGCGCGCCTGCAGGTGCGGCTGCGCCGCGGCCTCGGCGACCGTGAATACGGCGGTCACCGGGCAGCCGGCGGCCTGGCACTTCTCCATGATTTCCATCTTGCCGTGCTGCAGCGTCCATTCGCGGATGAACTCGTAGATCACGTCGGCGTTCTGCGCGCGCGAGTACATGTCCTGGAACATCTCCAGGCTCGCCCACTCCGGGTCGCCCATGACCTTGCGCAGCCCGTTCCACTGGCCGGGTTCGAGCGCCAGCATCCATACGTGGCCGTCGCGGCAGGGCAGGATCGTGGCCGGGGCGCCGAGCGGCATGCCGACGCCGGTGCGTTTGTCGAAGCGACGCTCCTGCGCGTAGCAGCCGATGTTCTGCCCGCCGACGAATGCGGCGGCGATCGCTTCGGCGCACGATACGTCGACCTGCTGGCCACCGCCCGCCTGCTCGCGCCCATACACGGCGGCGAGTCCCCACGCCGCGGCGGTGACGGCGCCGAAGTAGTCGGCCGAGAAGGTGCCGTGCTCCAGCGGCATCTCGCCGGGGCGGCCGCAGTAGCGCGAGCTTGCGCCGGAGAGGTGGTAGGCGTTGAGGTCGTAGCCGTTCCAGCCGCTGTAGGGGCCGCTCTGGCCGAAAGGCGTGATCGAGATCACCACCAGGTCGGGGTTCGCCGCCGCGAGCGTGGCGTAGTCCAGCCCCCACGCGCGCATGCGCTGCGGCAGGTTGTTCTCGATCAGCACGTCGCTGCGTTCGAGAAGATTCAGGAACAGGCGGCGGCCTTCCGGGTGAGCGACGTTGCAGGTGATGCCGCGCTTGTTGGTGTTGTGGAAGAAGTAGAGGCCGCTCTTCTCCGGATGCGGCCGGTCGCCGGGGAAGGGGCCGGCGAGCCGCGCGGCGTCGCCTTCCGGCAGTTCGACCTTGACGACGTCGGCGCCGTAATCGCTGAAGAGCTTCGCGCAGTACGGGGCGGAGACCATCTGGCCGAAGTCGATGACGCGGATGCCGGCCAGGGCGCCGGAGGGGGCAGCACGGGAAATCGGGGTCATGGGGCCTCCGCTCGGTTCAGGGCAGGAACTTCAGCAACAGGTCGGGCGTGTGGGTGAAGTCGCGCACCGTTCCCTCGCTGCGGAAGGCGCGCTCGACGGCGCCGCTGTTGTACGAGTAGCAGGCCCCTTGCGGCATGCCGTCGGAGATGCCCGGATGCTCGGCGACGGGCTCGAAGCTGTGGCGCCGCGCCCGGGCGACGAAATACGCGCGCTGCAGGGCGACGGCCGCCTCGCGCGGCATGCCTTCGAAGGCTTGCGAGGCCCATGCGTGGAAGCCGCGCATTACCGGGCGCCCGGCGAGTTCGGGGGGGGCCGTGAGGGTGTGCGGCGGGATGTCCGGCGGCTGGCCGGCGATTTCCCAGTCATGCACCGGCACGCCGTCGCAGGCGATGCGCGCGCGGACGACGCCTTCGCGTTCGTCATCGACCGCCATGTCGTAGAGCCGGGTACTCACGCCTTCGCCCCCGTGCGCGGCGGCGTGCGCCACGGCGAGGACCGCCATGTCGTGCATGTGGGTGCAGTTGTCGCCGGGGACGAGGCGGCTGCGCAGGGTGGCCTCGTCTTCGTCCAGGCGGTGGCCGAGCGCGCGCTGCAGCGGACGGATCGCCTCGGCGCAGGTATTGAACGGGATGCGCAGCGGATCGACTTCGACGCTCGTCACGCGCTCGCCGTCGTGCCACAGGCGCAGGCGGAAGCCGTGGTTGCAGTCCTCCATCTCCACCGCGACCTCGCGCGGTGCTGCGCGTACGCGGATGCGGCGGCGGAAGGTGCCGGTGCCGTACAGGGGGTTCGGGCGGACCATGGCGGAGCCTCGTGCGGTCGGGGGGCGATGGGTGTCAGGCACTGAAGGGGTCGGGGATCGTCCGCCCGCCGTCGCGGTCGAGGATGTCGGCGGCGATCAGCCCTTCCAGGTAGCGCGAATCCCACCAGTTCATCTGCAGCTGCTTGGCGCGGCGGTAGAAGAGCTGGATGTCGTAGTCGAGCGTGAAGCCGATGCCGCCGTGCACCTGTTGCGCCATGTGCGTGACCTCGCGGAAGGCGCGGCACGCGAAGAGCTTGGCCATCGGCGCGAGGCGCTTCACGTCCTTGCCCGCGGCATGCGCCCAGGCGGCTTCCTGCACCAGCATCCTGGCGCCATCGACCACCGCGCTGGCGTCGGCCATGTAGTGCGCGAGCGACTGGAAGGCGCCGATCGGCTTGCCGAACTGCTCGCGATCCTTGGAGTACTGCACCGTGATCTCGAGCGCGCGCTCGGCGCCGCCCGCGGCCCAGGCGGCGAGCAGGATGATGCCTTCGTACATCGCGGCTTCCCACGCCTCCCAGCCCCGGCGCTCGGCGCCGACGTGGTTCTCGGAGGCGACGCGCACCTGATCGAAGTCGACGCGGTACTGCGTGTCGGACGCCATCGACTGTTGCTGCGTCAGGGTCACGCCGGGCGCCTTCGTGTCGACGAGGAAGAGGTCGATCGCATCGGCCGCTTCGCCGGTGCGTGCGAGCACCAGCAGCTGCTGCGCGGCGGCCGCGTGGAAGACGTGGCGCTTGGTACCGCTGAGCACGTAGCCGTCGCCGCGCCGTTCGACCCGCAGCTGCACGCCCTCGGGGCCGAAGCCGCCGTCCGGCTCCAGCCAGGCCGGCACGACGATGGTCTCGCCCGCCGCGATCGCGCCGAGCAGGGCGCGGCGGTAGGCGGCCTCGCCGGCATGACGCAGGGCGCCGGCGGTCATGACGGTGCTGGGGAAGTAGGGGCCGGGGGCGAGGTGGCGACCGAGCTGTTCGTAGATGACGGCGCAGTCGAGCATGTTCAGGCCCATGCCGCCGTCTTCCTCACGCACGGCCATGCCCAGCAGGCCGGTTTCGCGCATCTGCGCCCACAAGGCCTCGGGGACGCCGAGCGGGTCGTTTTCCATCTTGCGCACGACGTCCGTGCCGCAGTAGTCGGCACAGAGGTTATGGGTCATGTCGCGGAGCATGTTCTGCTCGTCGGTGAACTGCAGGTCCATGGGCAGCCTCTCGAAAAGTGGTCGGTCTTGCGCTGGCGCCTCAGGGCATCCAGCGCTCGCCCTTGCGGGTCCAGGGGTTGTCGGTGGGGTCGCCCGGCACGGCGACGCGGGCATGGCCGGCGGTGCGCACTTCGCCGTCGACCGAGATCGTCAGATCCAGGTCCACCCAGTGGCAGCCGGCCGCATCGGTGGCGAGTTCGCGCACGACGCCGGCAAAGCACATCTCGTCGCCGGGGAAGACCGATTTCTTCATCTCGAAGCGCAGGCGGCCGAGGCGGCCCCTGGGGCCGGTCCAGTCGGTGATGTAGCGCTCGAACCACGCGGCGTTGTTCGGCGTGTTGATGAAGATGTTCTTCACGCCGTTGCGCTCGACGGCGAAATCCTTGTCGTGGTGCATGGGGCGCCAGTCGCGGCTGGCGAGCGCGCCGAGCACGATGGTGGTGGCGCTCACCGGGTGGCGCAGCGGGGGCAGCTGCTGGCCCGCCGTGATCTCGGCCGCGGTGATGCCGGGAAGGATCGGGATTGCGGTCGCGCTCATTGTTCCGGCCTCCGGTAGCCCAGCATGGTGTAGATCTCGGTGCCGACCCACTCGCCGCGCTGGTTGGTGGTCTCGACGTCGATTGTCCAGAAGCGCCCGAGGCCCAGCTTCGTCTGTTTGAGGGGGCCGACCGAGCGCACGATCTGGCGGGTGGTGAGCCGGTCGCCGGGGCGCACCGGTTCGCCGAACACGGCTTCGTTGCTGGCGACGACCGCTTCGGGCAGGTCCAGCAGCTGCTTCAGGTCGAAATGCGCCTGCAAGGCCTTGCGCTCGCCGGTGGCGCCGGGCTCCCAGTGGTGCGGGCGGAACCACACCGACATCATCGTCGGCGGCGCGATCGGCCCGCCGGTGACGGCGTCGGCGACGGCCGCATCCCAGAAGATCGGGTTCGCGTTCTGCACCGCGGCGCAGGTGTTGTAGACGTAGCCGATCTCGATCGGGAACTCGGTCTGTTCCTCGTACATCGGGGAGCCGATCATCTGCCGGACCGCAGTGGGCAGGTCGATGGCGGAGGGCATGGCGTGTTGGTCGCGTGCGCTCATTCGATGGCCCCTGTCGTGCGCAATTCGGCGATCTGGCTGGCGGGGAAGCCCGCTTCGGCGAGGATCGCGTCGGTGTCGGTATGGCCCGGCGGGGCGACGTGATGCACCGGCTGGCGGCGCTCGCAGCCGGCGAGGACGGGGGCGAGCTGCTCGAACGCACCGCGCCCTGGATGCTCGGCACCCATGAACGCGTCGCGCGTGCGGAATTGCGGGTGTGCGACGACTTCCGGCACCGTCAGCACCGGCGCAACGCAGGTGTCGGCGCCGGCCAGCAGCGCGACCCATTCGTCGCGGCTGCGGGTCAGGAAGCGAGCCGCGAAGGCCGCGCGCATCGCGTCCTGCTGCGTCTCGTCGTACTGGTGGTCGGCGAAGGACTCGAGTTCCAGCAGGCGGCACAGGTTGCGGAAGAAATGACCCTCGATCGCGCCCACCGCGAGATGCCCGCCGTCGCCCGTCGCATACACGCCGTACCACGCATACTTGCCCGTGAGCACCCCGGAGCCGGGGCCGGTGTCCTCGCCCGTGGCGAGGTACTGGTCGAGATAGAGCGACATCAGGTTCAGCGCGCCGTCGGTGATCGCCACGTCGAGGCTGGCGCCTTTGCCGGTGCGCTCGCGGCGCAGCAGCGCGGCGAGGATGGACTGCGCCGCGTGCATGCCGCCGCCCGCGCCGTCGGCCAGCGTCGCGCCGGGCAGGGCGGGGCGGCCTTCGGCATCGCGGCCGCTGCAAGCGAGAAAGCCGGACATCGCCAGATAGTTGAGATCGTGGCCGACCCACTGCGCGCAGGGGCCGTGCTGGCCGTAGCCGCTGGTCGAGCAATAGACGATCTTCGGGTTGTACGCGGCGAAGTCCGCGTAGCCCACCCCCAGCCGCGCCGCGACGCCGGGGCGGTAGCTTTCGATCACGACGTCGACGTGCCCGGCCAGTTGCAGCAGCGTGTCTCGCCCCGCGTCGGACTTCAGATCGACGCGCATGCGGCGCGTGCCGCGCCCCGCGCCGTAGGCGTGGAAGACGGGATCGACCTGCTTCGCGCCCTTCGCCGCGACCGGCGCGACCTTGATGACGCGCATGCCGAAGTCCGCGAGGAGGCGCGAGGCGCGCGCCGCCGGGCCGACGCTCGCCAGATCGAGAACGGTGTAGCCGTCGAGGAAATTCATCGCCGCGGCCCCGTCAGAAGTTCTTCGGCAGGTCGAGCTTGCGCTTGGCGATGATGTTGCGCTGGACCTGCGAGGAGCCGCCGCCGATGGTGTCGATCACCGTGTAGGTGTAGCAGCTCTCGCCGCGGCCCTTGAGCGGGGCGTCCTCGGTGTGCAGGGCGAGCTGGCCGCCGGGGCCGACGATGTCCATCGTCGCATCGGCGAGGCGGCGCGACAGCTCGGTCGCGTACAACTTGTATTCGGAGGCCTCGACGGTGGGCGTCTTGTTGCTGTTGATCGCGGCATCGACGAACTTCACCCCCAGCACGCGCGCCACCTCGCATTCGGTCGCGAGCTCGGCGATATTCTGGCGCACCACCGCGTCGTCCTTGAGCGGCTTGCCGTCGCATTTCGCGGTTTTCACGTAGTCGGCCAGCACCTCCATGCGGCCGCGGATCGGCGCGAACGTGAACATGCTGAAACGCTCGATGTCCAGCGCCTCGGCGATGTACTGGAAACCCTTGTTGAGCTCGCCGACGCGGTAGTCGTCATGCACGAACACGTTGTCGAAGAACACCGCATTGGTGCGCTCGTTGCCCATCGTGTACATCGGGTGGATCGTCAGGCCCGGGTCGTCCATGCGCACCAGGAACAGCGTGATGCCGTGGTGCTTGGGCGCATCCGGATCGGTGCGCGCGCCCACCCAGTACCAGTCGGCGAAGTGCGCCGAGGTCGTGAACACCTTCTGCCCGTTGAGCACCCAGCCGTCGCCCTTGCGCTCGGCCTTCAGGCGCATCGCGGCGGCGTCGGAGCCGGCGGAGGGCTCGGAGTAGCCGACCGCGAATTCGATCTTCGCGTCGAGGATCTGCGGCAGGAATTCGCGCTTGAGCTTTTCCGAGCCGACGTTGATCAGCGTCTTGCCGATGATGCCGACGCCCTTGCCGATCTGCGGCGCGCCGACCGAGGAGAGCTTCTCGTTGAGCAGGTATTCGTAGAAACCTTCGCCTTCCTGGCCCCCGTATTCCTTCGGCCAGGTGATGCCGAGCCAGCCCTTTTCCGCCACCTTCTTCATGAAGGCGCGCCGCTCCGGCGTGTCGCACACCTGCGCCATGTTTTCGCGGGTGACGTCCATGACTTTCGGATCGTGATTGTCCGCGAGGAATTGGCCGACTTCGCGCAGGAATTGGCGTTCTTTTTCGGAAAACTCAAAATCCATGTGTGCCCCCGATTCAGGAATTGATTAATCCGGCAGGCAATTCGGCAATGGCCGGGATGCCCCGATTCGATGAGCCGATTTTAGAGAGCGCTTTTGGGCGATGTTGGGCGATGGCAGTTCCGAAGTGGACGCAGCGATGTCAGAAAAGGCCATGGTCGCGGCGGTAAATCGTCCGCGCCTCATCCTTGCACCGTGAATCCCGTGTGGCGCATGCATTCCAGGCTGATTCGTCTGGCCGGAAATGAATTGGCAAAGTCCCCATCTGACTCGAAGCCGGGCGGTGCGAATAAAGGCGCGCAATTAGACTGATTTGCAAAGATCAGGTCCCGCGGCACGGGATCAGGGCGTTTTTTCCCGGCCGGCTTTTCAATTCATCGTATTGAACAAGGAGTCCTCGCTATGGCCGTTGTGCTGTGTTCATGGGGTGATGCCATCGACGGCGGCACCGAAGAGGCGCTGACGCTTGCGCGCAAACTGGCCGCTGCGACCGGCGCGCAATTGCGCTGGCTGGTGCTCGGCGGGGCCGCCGCAGCAGCGGTCGAGGTCGGCGCGCGCTACGGCGTCGATCGGCTCGACACGGTGCCGGGGGCCGGCGCCTCCGCGGCCGGGCCCGATGCGCTGGTGGCAACGCTGGCCGATTACTGCGGCCAGACCGCGCCGCGCGCCGTGCTCTTCAATCAGGGGGCGGAGTCGCGCGTGATCGCGGCGCGTTTGGCGGGCCGCCTGGGCGTGCCGGTGGTGGCCAACGTCTTCGACGTCGAGCCGGCCGGCGGCGGACAGCAGGTCACGGCCACGGCCTTCGGCGGCGACACGCATGCCGTCTACCAGGTCGACGCTCCCCTCGCGGTGCTGTCGGTGAGCACGACCGCGATCGTCGCAGCCCCCGCCACGGCCCCGAGCACGGTTGCGCAGCACAGCGTCGCGCTCACCGGCGCAGCCGTGGCCGAGCGCTTTGCCGTCACCGCCTCGCCGCAGGTGGCCGAGGCGCGCCTAGAGGATGCGCAGATCATCGTCTCGGGCGGGCGCGGGCTCGGCAGCAAGCAGAACTTCGAGCTGGTCAAGGACATGGCGGCCGCGCTGGGCGGCATGTGGGGCGGCTCGCGCGCCATCGTCGACGACGGCTGGATCGACTCGTCGCACCAGGTCGGCCTCACCGGCAAGATCACACGCCCGGCGCTGTACGTCGCGATCGGCATCTCCGGCGCGAGCCAGCACATGGCGGGCTGCTCCGCGGCGAAGACCATCATCGCGATCAACAAGGATGCCGATGCGTCGATCTTCCGCTACGCGCACTACGGCGTCGTCGGCGACTGTCTCGAAATCCTCCCGGAACTCATCAAGGCCGCGAAGGCATGACGGAGCGCAATGCGATGACCGATCTCAGCACGAATACCTCGCTGCGCGAACCCTGCGTTCCGGGCCTGTTCTCGGAAGACGAAGGCGCGCGCCTGCACGGTGCCCGCTGCACCACGTGCGGCACGCCGTACTTCCCGCGCGTGTCGCACTGCCGCAATCCGGCCTGCGACGAATCGCACGTCGTGCCTTGCACCTTCGGCGGCGAAGGGCGGCTGTGGAGCTACTCGGTCGCGGACTTCCCGCCGCCGCCGCCGCACCGCTACGACAAGCCCTTCGTGCCCTACGCGATCGGGGTCGTCGACCTCGACAGCGGCCTGCGCGTCGTCGGCCAGATGGTCGATCCCGTCGAGACGATGCAAGTCGGGGCGCGCGTGCGCCTGGTGATCGAGCCCATCCACCACGACGACGGCAAGGCCTTCACGTCGTGGAAATTCAAATTGCTCTGAGCCTCGGGGGAACCATGCAGGAAGTCGTCGTTCTGGGAGTAGGGATGCATCGCTTCGGCAAGACGGGCGATGCGATCGTCGGGGAAAAATCGGTCACCGAACTCTGCCGCCATGCGGTGGACATGGCGATGAAGGACGCCGGCGTGTCGTGGCGGCAGGTGCAGGCGGTGTCGGCCGCGAGCTCGCGCTTTTCCGGCGGCAAGGGCTGGGGGCTCAACGGCAACGACATCGTCGAGGACCTCGGCTGCACCGGCATCCCGGTCTACAACCTGTCGGCGGGCTGCGCCGCGGGCGGCAACGCCTTCAATGTCGGCTACTCGCTCGTGGCGGGCGGCATCCACGATCTGGTGCTGGTCGTCGGCGGCGAGGTGATGCCCAAGGGCATGATCCAGACCTCCGGCGTCGAGGACATCAACGACCCGGAATACCTGCGCCAGCGCTGCGTCGGCATGCCGGGCCCGGCCTTCTGGGCGACGCTCGCCCGCCGCCGCATGTTCGACCACGGCACGACCGAGGCGCAGATGGCGAAGGTCACCGTGAAGGCGCGCAAGTGTTCGGAGAGCAACCCGTTCGCGCGTTTCCAGAAGGCCGTGTCGCTCGACGAAGTGCTCGCTTCGCCCTACGTCAGCAATCCCCTGCGCCTGTTCGAGATCTGCCCCGTATCCAACGGCGCCGCCGCGGCCGTGATCTGCTCGAAGGACATGGCGCGCCGCTTCACCTCGAAGCCGGTCACGGTCGCCACCAGCACGGTCGCCACCATCGGCTTCGACGACGCGCTGCCGCGCAGCCTCGCCGGGCCGGTTCCCACCGGCGCGAGCTTCCACACCGAGGCCAAGGCCGCCGTCATGAAGGCCTTCGAACGCTCCGGCGTCGGCCCGCGCGACATCAGCTTCACCGAGCTGCAGGACAATACCTGCTACTACGAACTCGCCTTCCCGGAAGAGTGGGGCCTGTGCGAGCCGGGCGAGGCGGAACGCCTGCTCGAAGCCGGCGAGACGGCGCCGACCGGGCGCATGCCGATCAACCCGTCCGGCGGTTTCGTCTCCTTCGGCGAGGCGACCACGGCGATGGGCGTGTTCCAGATCGCCGAACTCACCTGGCAGCTGCGCGGCCAGGCCGGCGGGCGGCAGGTGCCCGATGCGAAGGTCGGCCTCGCGCAGACCAACGGCCTCGGCGGCAACGCCACCGCGGCCATCCTCAAGCGCTGATCCAACCTTCACCGGGGCTCCGACGATGTCCGCGATCTCTGCTCTCGACTACACGATCCTGGCGCTGCTGCTCGGCGCCGCGCTGACGAGCGTGTTCCTTGGCCTCAAACGCCGCGCGGCGCTGATCGCGGCGGGCAAGGGCGGGGTGAGCGGAGCCGGCGGGCCGGCGGGCTGGCGGGAACGCCTCAACCTGCGGGCCTTCGCCGAGCGCGGCCTGCTCACGTCGCGGCTGAAGAAGCGCCCAATTGCGGGCCTCGCGCACGGCCTGATGTTCGGCGGCGCGCTCGTCGCGATCTTCGGCCACGCCGCGTTCGTGCTGAGCTTCGTCGGCGTGCCCGTGTATCAGGGCCGCTTCGGCTTCGTGGTGATGGAACTCGGGCGCGAGCTGGCCGGCATCCTGATGTTCGCCGGCGTCGCCTTCTTCCTCGTGCGCCGGCTCGCGCGCCTCCAACGCCTCACGGCCGGGGGCGAACGGAAGGGCTTCGTCGTCATGGAGCTGCTCTTCCTCGCGACCATCGCCGCGGGCTTCACCGCCGAGGCCTTCCGCCTCGCCGACCCCGCGTCCGCGAGCCGCGGCGAGTTCCTCGGGCTCGCGCTGTCGGGCGGCCTGCAGGGCCTCGACGGCGGCCTCCTCGCGGGCGGCGGCCACCTCGCATGGTGGCTGCACGGGCTGCTCGGCATCGCCTTCATCGGCCTGATCGCCCATACGCCGCTGTCGCACATGCTGCTCGCGCCCGCCAACGCGGCACTCGCACGGCCCCGCTCGGGCATCACGCTGGCGCCCATCGACTTCGACGCAGACCCGCCCGAAGGTGAAGAAATCAGCTTCGGCGCCGCGAAACTCGCCGACCTCGACCGCAAGAAACTGCTCGATTTCTCCGCCTGCCTGTGGTGCGGGCGCTGCCAGGAAGTGTGCCCCGCGGCGCAGACCGGCAAGGCCCTGTCGCCGAAGAAGGTCATGACCACCTGCGCCACCTGGCTCGAAGACAAGCGCTTCGACGATCCGGGGCTGATCGACGCCATCGGCCTGGAGGCGGTGTTCGACTGCACGACCTGCGCCGCCTGCGTCGAGGAATGCCCGACGAGCAACAGCCCGGCGGAGACCATCCTCGAATTCCGCCGCCACTTCGTCATGGACCGCTCCGAGATGCCCGACACGCTGGCGCTTGCGAACCGCAACCTCGAATCGCGCGGCCACCCCTTCGTCGGCACCGCCGCGAACCCCGACGACTGGCGCAAGGGGCTGGACGTGCCCTTCTTCGAGCCGGGCAGGACGGAATACCTGCTGTGGATCGGCTGCTCGGTCGCCTACGAGGCGCGGGCGCAGGAAGTCGCCCGCGCGATGCTGCGCATCCTCGACGCCGCCGGCGTCTCCTACGGCATCCTCGAAGAGTCGCGCTGCACCGGCGACCCGGCCAAGATGGCCGGCGACGAGATGCAGTTCGTCGAGATCGCCCAGGCCAACATCGAGGACTTCCGCGAGCGCAGGATCCAGAAAGTCATCACGATGTGCGCGCACTGCTTCAACAGCTTCGACCGCTACTACCCGGAGCTCGGCGCCGACTGGCAGACCATTCCGCACTCGGTGCTCATCGACCGCCTCATCGCCGAAGGCCGCCTGCAGGTCGTGCGCGACGACGCGGAGAAGATCACCTTCCACGACCCGTGCTACCTCGCGCGCCACAACGACATCGTCGCCGAACCGCGCCGCGCCCTCGCCGCGGTCGGCCAGCTGATCGAAATGCCGCGCAACCGCAAGGAAAGCTTCTGCTGCGGCGCGGGCGGCGGCAACTACTGGGGCGGCAAGGGCGGCACCGTCCGCATCAACGACGTGCGCATGCAGGAGGCGATCGACACCGGCGCCGCGAAGGTCGCGACCTCGTGCTCGTTTTGCTTGCTGATGCTCACGTCGAGCGCATCGAAGCACGGGGAGGCGCGGTGGGTGTTCGATGTGGCGGAGTTGGTGGCGTCGGCACTGCCGGGCGCGGCAGAGACGACCTAAGAGTTATATCGAGTATTCGCCTTTTCCCATTCTCGAAAGTCAGGAGCAGGGTGCATCGGATCTTGCTTCGACTCGAACGACATCCAACAGCTTGTCGATCATGAGCTCCTTACTGCAGTGCTCGCGACGTCGGAAAGTTGCGAGCATTTCTGTCCGAAGTATCTTATTATTCCGGCAGCATCTGTACGATGGTGAGCAGATTTGTGGGCGAGTAAAATGACACTTGCGGTCGTCGTTGACGCCCTTCGACGCCTTAACCTGACGCGGCAGCCGGGGGGCTCATTGCCGAAACGCAAGGCAGCTCGGACACTGTACGGAGCCATCTCGACGCGCGATGCGCGGGGGAAAGGTGACGAGCAGTGGGCTGGCACGGGCAACGCGCTACCGGCTCACTGAGGGGACGTTCGTCGGGGAACCTGACGCCGCCGTGGCGCCGGTCGAGATGGAGGTCCATCCGCTCCGAGCTGGTCGCCAGCAGCCATTACGCTCGGCAAGAAACTCGACGTGCCCTAGGAGTCTGCGCGGCAGAACTCCAGAGAGTGGGGTTTTAGCAGAAGGATCGGCGAAGCGAGAGGTGCGGGAAGAGACTGCGGCCGTGGTTGAATTGCTTCGCGACGGTGCTGCGCCCGTGCCGGACGGGAACGGGGACAGATTTGCGCCCCTTTTTCCCGTTATGCCGTCCTCAGTGTGCTCATCCTGCGCAGGTTCAGGGCCATACAGACGAGCTTCCACTCCGCTTTGACGCGCTCCAGGCCCCGCAGGCTGAACTGCCGGAATCCCAATACGTTCTTGATCCAGCCGTTGGGCGGTTCGGCGATCCATTTCCGTTTTCGGTAAGCCGTCTTGCCCGCCTCGCTATCGAGCTTGTCGGCCATCTGCGCGGTGTGCGGACTGCGTTCACGGTCGAAACCGAGTCGGCGCTTGCCTTCCCGGCCCAGCGCCACCACCAGTTCGGTCCCGCAGCCGTCGAGCTCCCGGAACGTCTGCTCCGAGCGGTAGCCGGTGTCGGCCAGCGCCTGGCGCGGGCGCTGCGCGAGGGTGTCGCGCACGACCTGCAACATCCCCGGCAGTAGCCCGGCGTCGCTGGCGTTGTTGGTCAGTTCGGCCGCCACGATGATGTGGGCGGTCTCGTCGACCGCCGTCTGGGCGTTGTAGCCCGGATCGAACCCGCCGCCGGCGCGCTTCATGATGCGGCTGTCTGGATCCGTGAAGTTCTCCTGTGCCTTGTCCTCGGGCACCCCGAAGTCGCGCTTGTAGCGCCCACCCTTCGGTTTGCCGTCACCGCCGCGCGGACGGCGGTCGTCATCGTCGCTGCGCCCGCGCGCCTGATCGGCCTCGCGCTGGCGCTGCTCGAGCCGCGCCCGGGCTTCGGCAATCGCCGTCAGCCGCGCCTCGCGCCGCGCGATCTCGGCCGGCACATCCAGCTCGGGCTCGTTCCTCTCGGCGTCGTCGGCGGCCTTGGCCCGATTGAGCAGCGCCTCGATCTGCCGTTTCAATTCGGCCTCCGCCTTCACCATGTGGCCGTAACTCATCGCCTTGTGGCGGCTGGCGTTCGCCTTGACCTTGGTGCCGTCGATGGCCACCGTCCCGAGCTTCACCAGCCCCATCTCGCGAGCCAGTCGCACCACCTGCACGAACAACTCGCTCAGCTCCTTCAAGTGGACAGCGCGAAAGTCGCTGAGCGTGCGGTGGGCCGGGAAGTTGCCTGCCGCCAGCACCCGGAACGCCACATCCTCGTGCAGCTTGCGCGCGATCTTGCGCGAGCTGAACACGCCCGTGGCGTACGCATACAGCAGCACCTTGACCATCATGGCCGGATGAAACGGCTGGTTGCGCGGTCCGCCCCCGGCATACCGGGTGTGGAACGCGCTCAGGTCCAATCCGTCGACCGCGTCGCTAATGAAGTACGCCAGGTGGCCTTCGGGTAGCCACTCCTGCAGCGCCTGGGGCAGCAGCATCTGCTGCTGCGGGCAATAGGGCAGATAGCTCGTCATCTCGACAGTCTACCGGCCCCGACACGCCAGGGAGGGCTTACCTCACCGACGCTTGGCTTCTGCCGCGCAGACTCCTAGCCGCGTAGGACCCGGGCACATACTGGCGCGAGTTTGTTGAAAGCTACGTGCCCATCGAGAGCTGGTTGATGCCCCAAGCCTTGGCCGAAGAAATCTATCTCTCGGGACGTCTGTCATCAGGGACCGGAAATCCTTGAAGGGCGCGATTCTTGAGCTGGAGCCCACCGAGGACAGGGCTTGGCTTCATGTCCATGCTGCTCGATGGACTGATCAAGCTCGAAGTGTTCAACTGTGCGCTTTACATGTAGATGCTGAGGGCTACGCAAGCCTGGATTGACGCGGGCCGCCAGCAATGAACGGGCGCAGTACCTCAAATAAATGAGCATCCGGAATCGACTGTGAAAATTCATCAGAGGTCCTGATAGCCGCCGCGTCATCTATGCAGTAACACGCTTGTATGGCTTTCCGGAATATGCGATCCTTCAATCGCTGCGGGTGTTACATGTGGGTGTTACAACGTAAAGGTTTGAATAATTAATCGTATATTATTCAAATGCTTACGGATTAAATCTGAGCTTCCCGCTCTCTCCGCCAAATTTTCCAAGTGACTGATTATTAACGGCTGATTTTCAGTCACGTCGACGCAAGTGCTCCAGTTAAGTGCTCCAATTTCCAAGGAGCTGCACATGCGTCTTGCCGCCCGAAACCTGCGCTTGCGTGACGGGATTTGGTATCTCAGGGTCGCCTATCTCGATATCAATGGTGATCGCGCAGATGCGAGCGTGAAGACCGAGGCTTCACCGCGGTATGTGCCACTGCATCCAATGCTCAATGCAGTGGGCTTCACCACCGCGGAGGCGGCTCGCGTTGAGGAGCTCGAGCGCGAGGTGCGCGAGTTGAAGAAAGCCAACGAGATCCTGCGCCTGGCCAGCGCGTATTTCGCGCAGGCGGAGCTCGACCGCCGCAACAAGTGATGAACGGTTTCATCGACACGCACCGCGAGCGCTTCGGGGTCGAGCCGATCTGCAGAGTTCTGCAAGTCGCCCCGTCCGCTTATCGACGCGCCGTGGCTCGCCGCCGCGATCCGGCCTTGCGCTGTGCGCGGGCTCGTCGCGACGAGGTGCTGGCTACCCACGTTGAGCGGATCTGGCAGGCGAATTTGCAGGTGTATGGAGCGCGCAAGGTGTGGCGGCAGTTGCAGCGCGAGGGCATCGAGGTCGCCCGCTGTACCGTCGAGCGGCTGATGCGGGCCCAAGGGCTGCGTGGTGCGATGCGAGGCAAGGCGGTACGGACTACTCGGCCCGATCCGGCAGCCCCCTGTCCGCTCGATCGCGTCAATCGACAGTTCGCCGCGCAGCGCCCGAACCAGCTTTGGGTCTCCGACTTCACGTATGTCTCGACCTGGCAAGGTTTCGTGTATGTCGCCTTCGTTATCGACGTCTTCGCCCGCTACATCGTGGGCTGGCGCGTCAGCCGATCCATGCACACCGAATTCGTCCTCGACGCCCTGGAGCAGGCCCTGTGGGCTCGCCAACCCGAACGCAACGCTTTGATCCATCACAGTGATCGTGGCTCGCAGTATCCGCCGGCGTTTGCAGGCGATCATTCGCCGCGTGAGGATCACCACTGGCGCTTCCCGCTGGTGAACTGCCAGACCTGGTGCGGCGAATTTAGCGGGCACGACAACGCGCGCTAAGGCCTGGCCGGGAGCGTAACAGCAGGAACAGGCAAGTCTGCGGCCTGCGGGCCGGGCTTCGGACGGATTAGTGCATAGCCTGGAGATGCCGAGTCGGAACGGGTCCTTTGGGGCGGCGTCTGTCTTCCGGGAGTGTGGGGCCTTCGAACTGCGCGAGGGAGAAATTGCCGAAGCGCTTGTTCAGGGTGACCTCTTCGCCGATCCAAGTCGGAAGTATCAGCGGCTGCGCTTCATGCGCCAATTCGACTTCGGCGATGACGAGCCCCGCGTTGCGGCCGGCGAAGACGTCCTCTTCGAAGAGATGGTCGGCGTACGCGACGTTGTAGCGCGTCTTTTCGACGATCCGACCGCCGCAATAGTCGGAAAGGATTTGCCACGCGTCATCGACCGGGATGGGGTATTCGAACTCATCGCGACCGAGCCCCTGTCTCGGCCCCGTGAGCGCGAGAAAGGCGCGATCGGCGCGGATCCGCACCCGCGTGGTCATCGCCCCGGATTCCTTCGCGACATAGCCCTGCACGATGCGCTCGCCGGTACGGCCATCCAGGAATCGCGAATCACAAACCAGAAACCTGCGCTCGATTTCGCGACCCATGGGCGTGAACTCCGTTTGCAGCAAAATAGGATTCTAGCACAAAAGGTGCGGCTGATTGCTGCGGTGCAGCATGAAAAATTGGGATCTATAGCTACAGCTGATCGAGCTGGGCCGTCACCGACCGGTGTGCTGCCGTAAGGCGGCGAGGTTGGCGCGCCATGCGGCCAGGTCGTCATCCTCTGACTCGTGCCCAAGAGCAGCAAGGATGTCAGCGGCGTTCATCGTTTCCATGCTTCCAATTTTATGGAAATAAAAAAGACCATGTCGAACTGGCCGCACCGGCACGTCGACGCTGTAAAGAATCTATCACGTATGTAATAAATAATGTCAGCCGTTTCATATCGTGTCGTGAGTCGTCGCGGTCTCGGCAGACCATCACATGCGAAGCCACCTCAAATATCGTTACGGGCAGGGAATAATGAGCATACGTGGTCGCATCATCCTATTGATCGCACTGACTTTCATCGCGCTCTGTTCCATCGGCGGATACGCGATCGTGCAATCGCGCTCCAATGCCGCCGAAGTCAAGGGCGTCACGGAAGGTATCGTCCCCAGCGCGCTGGCGTCGGCTGATCTGGTATCGCAGCTAAAGGAAATGCAGCTCACTAGCATGACTTTGGTATATGCCCCGGATCGAGGTCTGGCCATCGAGGCGCGGGAGAAGCTGGCCAAATACCGTTCGCAGATGCAGGCCAGCCTTGCGCAGCAGACGCAGCAGGCCGGGAGCGACGCGCAGCGCGGCTTGGTGGAGCAGGCGCAGGAGAGTCTGATCAACTATTTCAATGAAATCGAGCAGGCGGCCCAATTCAAGCTTGCCGGGCAGACCGCGCTTGCCGAAGCCAGTCTGTTCGCCAACGGCGCGCAGTATCAGCGCGAACTCGAGGGAATCGTCGAAGCCCTGCGCGTCGAGAAGAATCGCAGCAAGGACGGCGCGATCACGGCGCTGAACGAGAATCTATCGGCGACCGTGACCACCGTTTCGGCGGTCAGCCTGGTCGCCGTTGCCGTGCTGAGCCTGATCGGCGTACTGCTCTACCGACAGGTGATCATCCCGATCCGCAACATGCAGAACATGATGACGGAGATCGCCGACAGCCAGGATTTCGCCCGCCGGCTGCCGGTCGCCAGCGAGGATGAAATCGGCCGCTCGATCGGCGCGTTCAACGTCATGATCGCCAAGATCGAGGAAAGCTCGAACCTGCTGCGCCAGAAGACCAACGACATCCAGACCATGCTCCAGAACATGCCGCAAGGCATCCTGACGATTGCCGCGGGCAACAAGGTGCATCCGGAGTATTCGGCTTACCTGGAGACCATTTTCGAAACCGGTGCCATCGCCGACCGCTGCATGATGGACCTCGTGTTCGCCGATACCGAGCTCGGCACCGACAGTCTCGCCCAGGTCGAGGCTGCCGTCGGCGCCTGCATCGGCGAGGATGTGATGAATTTCGACTTCAATTCGCACCTGCTGGTGGGCGAGATTCACAAGACGATGTCGGACGGCCGGGTCAAGATTCTCGACCTCAACTGGTCGCCGATTACCGACGACAGCGACACCATCGTGCGGCTGCTCCTTTGCGTTCGCGATGTGACCGAACTGCGCAAATTAGCTGCCGAAGCGTACGAGCAGAAGCGCGAACTGGAAATCATCGGCGAAATCCTGGCCGTCAGCCAGGAGAAGTTCCACGAATTCATTGCCGGTGCGCTCAAGTTCCTCGACGAGAACGAGCTACTGATCCGCGAGCACGTCAAGGCGGAAGCGGCTGCCGTGACCCAGCTTTTCCGCAACATGCATACGGTCAAGGGAAATGCCCGCACGTACGGTCTGCGGCATCTCACCAATATCGTGCATGACGTCGAACAGACCTATGACCTATTGCGCAAGCCGCGCCCCGACATCGCCTGGGACCAGGAGCAGTTGCTCGAAGAACTGGCCGCCGTGCGCGAGGCTGTCGAGCGCTATGCCAGGATCAATGAGGTCAGTCTCGGGCGCAAGGGACCGGGACGGCGCGGCGGCGACCGCTATCTGCTGGTCGACCGCGAGCAGATCCAGGAAACCCTGGAGCACCTGGAAATGGTCAATACCGGCAACCTGCACGAGCTGGTCGCAGCGCGCAACGCGGTCCGCAAGGTACTGCGTCTCCTAGGCACGGAGCCGATCACCCAGACCCTGGGCGGCGTCTTCGACTCTTTGCCCTCGCTCGCAGCCGAACTGGGGAAAGTGGCGCCCATTGTGACCATCGACGATGGCGGCTACTACATTCGCAACCAGGCGGTGGGACTGCTCAAGAACGTGTTCATGCACCTGGTACGCAATGCCATGGACCACGGCATTGAGACGCCGGAAGCCCGCCAGGCGGCGGGGAAGCCGGTCGCCGGCATGATCGACCTGGCGATGTCCGTCAGCGACGGCATGCTGAACATCTCGCTAAGCGACGACGGCCGTGGCCTAGCGCTGGCACGAATCCGCAGCATCGCCGTGGGAAATGGGTTGATCGCCGCCGCCGAACAGCTCGATGACGATGCGATCGCCGGTCTGATCTTCCGCCCCGGCTTCTCGACGGCGGAGACGGTGACCGAGGTTTCCGGGCGCGGAGTCGGCATGGATGCCGTTCAGGATTTCGTTCGCCGCGAAAACGGCAAGATCGGCATCCGTTTCCTCGACGACGCGGTCGGCTCGCCGTTCCGCCAATTCGAGATCGTCGTCAGTTTGCCGCAAAGCCTGGCGGTACAGGCCGACGATGGCGACGGCCACGGCGCTGCGCACGGGCTTCAGTCCGGCCAGGATGAGGATGATCAGGGCAGTGTCGAAATTGCCGACGAAACGGATATTGCAGCCGCCGATCGGCTCGCCGTCTGAAGCATGATCCCGGCAAGCAAGGAAAACACAGTGAACGACGACAGGGAATCGATGCACAAGCTCGTCAGCAAGGTCCTGGTTCTGGATGATGCCTCGACCTATGTCGGTAGCCTGAAGGCCTTCTGCGAAGAGTGCGGATTGGTGGGGATCCGAGCCAACCAGGGGGGCGAGACGGGATTGATGGCGGTGTTGCGGGCCAACGTCGATCTCGGCGGCATCATGCTGTACGAGAATTTCGGCGGCGATCTGGACAGGACCCTGGCTTTGGCACGTCAGATCCATGCCCTGCGTCCCGAACTGCCGGTCTTCCTGAGGCGGCAAAGCGTAGCCAGCGTCGCCGGCTTGGCCGAGAAGGATGCGGCCATGTTCCGTTGTGCCTATACGCTAGCCGATCTGCAGCAGCTCAAGGCGACGCTGGACGATTCGATATTCAGCCGGTTTTATCCCAACGATCTGGTCAGGGGTATTTCGGAGATCACACGCGCTTCGCTGGAGGCGCTATTCCGCCATTGCGAAGTGGACGTCGAGACGCCCTACCTCGTCAAGGACCGCATCATCTATGGTGAGGTATTCACCATGATCACCATCGAAAGCGGTTGGTGTCGGGGTTACATGATGATGCAGGCGTGCGAGTACGCGGTCATCGGTTTGATCCGTGGCGGGCGCGATGGTGCCGAGGCAGCCACCTTCCGGGATCTGAACCAGGTGCTCGGGGAAGCGACCAACCTGATCTGGGGGGGCTTCAAGAACCGCTACGTCGGACAGTCTCGTGCACCTGACGCGACCATGCAGACACAGGTGCCGATCGTCATCAACCATCACCGCCGCTACATTTCGTTCGGCTCCGACGAGCCGCAACTGTGCCTGAAATATACCCTGCGGGACCGGTCCCGGCCCGAGGCGCCTTCGGTGCCGATCTACCAGCGCTTCATCTTCAATCTCTGCTGGGCACCGGACGAGTTCCGCGAAAACCCCTCGGTCGAGTCCTTCGTCGACTCGGGCGAACTCGAACTGTTTTGATCGGTTTGTTTTTAGCAACAAGGAGATGTCATGGCTCAAGTTCTGGTAGTTGACGATTCCGGCACCGTTCGCAACGAAGTGAGCGATTTTCTCAAGGCCAACGGCCTGACGGTGGCGTGCGCCGTGGATGGCAAGGACGGCCTGGACAAGATCAAGTCCGACCCGTCGCTCAAGCTCGTGCTCAGCGACGTCAACATGCCGAACATGGACGGCCTGACGATGGCCGAAAAGATCCGCGGCGAGCTCAAGAACAATGCCCTGAACATCATCATGCTGACCACGGAGAACAGCCCGGCGATGAAGGAGCGCGGCAAGGCGGCCGGCATCAAGGGATGGATCGTCAAGCCCTTCAACGGCGCCGCAGTCATTGCCTCTCTGAAGAAGCTGGTTGCCTGAGCGATGGATACGACAAGCGCCGCAGTGGGTTTGGCGCTGGGATCGGGAGTGACGGTCGCGATCGGCTGGCTTAGGCTGGTCGGCGCCCGCCGAATCCACCGTGGCCAGATCGAAGAAAGGGATCGTCAGCTGGCCGAACTGACCGGACACCTGCCGCCGTCGGAGGTCGAAGCGCGCCTGGCCGAGCTGCGTGAGGAAAGCGAAGCCTTGCGCCGGGAAATTCTGGAACAGAAGTCAGCATCGGAAAATACGCTGGCGGCGACGGTCGAGCAATTGACGGCGGATCGCGAAGCGGCGATCGCCGGGACCGTCGCCGAGCACTCACGGCAGCTCGCCCAAGTACGCTGCGCGCTCACGGCGGATCACGATCGGCTGAAAAAGGATGTCGACGCCCTGCTTGAGGTGGTCAAGACCCTCGAACGCTGGCACGACGAAATGCAGACCATCCTCGCCAACAACCGGGAACTGAAGGGGCAGAACGAAAAATTCGCCAACATCAACAAAAATGTTGTCATGCTGGCCCTCAATGCCTCGATCGAGGCTGCCCGGGCCGGCGAACAAGGGCGGGGATTCGCCGTCGTCGCCGATGGCGTGCGCGACCTGGCCCTGACCTCGACCAAGCTGGCTCAGGCATTCAAGCAGAATCTGGACAAGAACGATCTGGTCACCACGACGACCTTTCAGGATCTCCAGGCCAGTGCCAAGATGATCCGGACGGCGGTACATGGGCTCGGCGCCTGCTCGGAGCAGATACGAGCCACCATTGCCGGGGCCGATGCGAGTCTATGATCAGCCCGCGCGCCATATCGACCATCGAACAGCTGTTCGAGAACGCCCTGTTCGAAAACGCGAACACGGGTGGCAAGGACAAGGTCGTCCTGCAAGCTGTACGTGAGGACGATCCAGCCGCCGGCAAAGGGCCGGTCCACCTCACGGTGCTTGGAATCTCCTCCTACCTGTTTCGCATCGTCACGCTGTTCGAATTCGCCGCCGACCCGGCGACGGCCAGTTTTTTCGGGAAGCGTATTGGCACCGCACAGCGCCTAGACGACAGCGCACTACAAGATGCCAGCAGCGAATTCGTCAATATGGTGTGCGGAACAGTGAACCGAAGCGTGCAGACCGTATTTCCGCATACCGGCATATCCACGCCTATTGTCCTCGAAAGCGGCTGTGCGAATTACCTTGAAGCACTGCGGCCGATACGCCGGCAGTCGTATGAAGTCGACATCGACGGGGCGCTGCATTTCCGTCTTACGCTTTGTATTTGCGTGGTTTCTGGCTCCAGCCTGGATTTCCATGTGGTTCCCCAATCATCCGCGAACGGTTCGGTCGGCGAGCTGGAATTCTTTTGACGGAACCTATCGGAGGTACTGGGTTAAACAATGCGGAAAATGCTTTCGCCAGCAAGGCGAACGACCTCACCGCGCGTACTCCCGGTTTCAATATGCTGGCCAAGTTGGCTTTGACCAGCGAACAGACAGGATCGCCGCCAGGCGGGCCATTCCATACAGTCATCGGCGTCCGCTGCCACAGGCCCGTAATACGAACGTCGTAAGCTCGAAGCCTTTCACGTCGCGCGAGGACAAGCTTCGCCGGCACCGTTCCTCATCCCTGAACCAGGAGATACAGATGGTGAAAGCACTTAGTCGATCGTTGTTCGTTGTCGGCACCGGCCTCGCCCTTGCCTCTGGCGTCATGGCGGCAGACATCACGGGTGCCGGCGCTTCGTTTCCGGCCCCGGTTTATGCGAAATGGGCCGATGCGTACCAGCAGTCGAGCGGCAACAAGGTGAACTACCAGTCCATCGGCTCTGGTGGCGGCATCAAACAGATCGCGGCCAAGACGGTCGACTTCGGCGCCTCCGACATGCCGCTGACGCCGGAAGCCCTTGGCAAGGACGGTCTGATGCAGTTTCCGACCGTGATTGGCGGAGTGGTGCCGGTGATGAACCTCGCAGGCGTCAAGCCCGGCGAACTGAAGCTGACCGGTGAAGTCCTCGCCGACATCTACCTCGGTAAGATCCAGAAGTGGAACGATCCGGCCATCGCCGCCCTGAACCCGGGCGTGAAGCTGCCCGAACAGGATATCGGCGTCGTCCGCCGCGCCGACGGCTCCGGTACCACCTTCATCTTTACGAACTACCTGTCCAAGGTCAGTCCCGAGTGGAAGAGCAGGGTCGGCGAAGGCACCGCGGTGCAGTGGCCGCACGGTCTTGGCGGCAAGGGTAACGAAGGCGTGTCAGCCTTCATCCAGCGCCTGCCCGGCTCAATCGGCTACGTCGAGTACGCCTATGCCAAACAGAACAAGCTGACCTATGCCCTGATGAAAAACAAGGACGGTCATTTCGTTCACCCCGACGCCGCCGCATTCAAGGCCGCCGCCGCTGGCGCCGACTGGAGCCACCAGTTCTACGAGATCCTGACCAACCAGGCGGGAAAGGACTCGTGGCCGATCAGCGGCGCGACCTTCATCCTGATGCACAA
This sequence comes from Azoarcus sp. DN11, assembly GCF_003628555.1. NCBI lineage: Bacteria > Pseudomonadati > Pseudomonadota > Betaproteobacteria > Rhodocyclales > Zoogloeaceae > Azoarcus > Azoarcus sp. DN11. Next base: position 2,234,452 of record NZ_CP021731.1, read on the forward strand.
GGTTCAGGACAAGTCGGCACAGGGCACTGAAGTCCTCAAGTTCTTCGACTGGGCGTATGCAAAGGGCGACAAGATGGCCGACGACCTCGACTACGTGCCGCTGCCTGATGCCACCGTCAAGCAGGTCCGCAGCGCTTGGGGCGAGATCAAGGACACGTCGGGAAAGGCGGTGCTTGCGAAGTAATCACAACTAAATAATGTCATGAATTAGGCGGGAGAAATCCTCCCGCCTGTTTTTTGCTGCGAGACTGACTTGTCAGATATGGAAGCGTCCGCCGTAAGGCTGGCCATGCAACAGGTGATCGCACCTGCGCGAGCACCGCGACGCACTCTGTCGGCCCTGCTGTTCGCCGGCTCCTCGACCGCCCTCGCCGTACTGGCGCTGGTGTTGCTCGCCGGCATTCTGGTTGCACTGACGATTGCCTCCTGGCCAAGCATTGAACGCTTCGGCCTGAGTTTTTTGTACACCTCCGAGTGGAATCCGCCCGCCGACACCTTCGGCGCGGTCATCCCGATCTACGGAACCATCGTCACGTCGATCATCGCACTGGTGATCGCGGTGCCGGTGAGCTTCGGAATCGCGCTCTTTCTGACCGAGCTGTCGCCCACCTGGCTGCGGCGCCCCCTCGGTACCGCAATCGAGTTGCTGGCGGCGATTCCGAGCATCGTCTACGGCATGTGGGGACTGCTGGTGTTTGTTCCCATCTTTGCTGAGGCCCAGCCGTTGATTGCTGCCACGCTCGGCAAGGTGCCCGTGATAGGCGCGCTGTTTGGCGGCCCATCGCTGGGTATCGGCCTGTTGTGCGCCGGCATCATCCTGTCGATCATGATCATCCCCTATATCGCCTCCGTGATGCGCGACGTTTTCGAAATCACGCCGGCGATGCTGAAGGAATCAGCCTACGCGGTCGGATGCACGACCTGGGAAGTAGTGTGGCGGGTCGTGCTGCCATACACGCGCAACGGCGTCATCGGCGCCATCATGCTCGGCCTCGGCAGGGCGCTCGGCGAAACGATGGCGGTGACCTTTGTCATCGGCAACACGAACTTCCTGTCGTCGGTGTCGCTGTTCATGCCCGGCAACAGCATCACATCGGCGCTCGCCAACGAGTTCGCCGAGGCGTCGCCTGGACTGCACACGGCGGCGCTGATGGAACTGGGTCTGATCCTCTTCGTTATCACGCTGATCGTGCTTGTCCTGTCCAAGGTCTTGCTGCTGCGAGTGTCCTCTCGCGAGGACGCGGCATGATGAACCTCCATGCGCAGCGCAAGCTGGTGAACAGGCTCGCCCTCGGATTGTCGATGACCGCGATGGCATTCGGGCTTGTCTGGCTCGCATGGATCCTCTGGACGGTCATCGACCTCGGAGGCAGCGCGCTTTCGCTTAGCCTGTTCACGCAGATGACCCCGCCGCCGGGTGCCGCTTCGGGCGGTCTGCTCAATGCCATCGTCGGCAGCCTGATCCTCGTGGGGCTCGGCACCGCGATGGGGACGCCGATCGGTATTCTCGTTGGCATCTATCTCGCCGAATACGGGCGGACGACCGTGCTCGGACGTGTCACGCGCTTCGTTAATGACCTGCTGCTGTCCGCGCCGTCGATCGTCATTGGCCTCTTTGTCTATTCGGCCATGGTGGCCTACACGGGCGGATTCTCGGCCTGGTCTGGCGGGGTCGCACTGGCGCTGCTGGTGCTGCCCGTCGTCATCCGTACCACCGAGAACATGCTGGTACTGGTGCCTGGCTCCCTGCGCGAAGCGGCGTTTGCGCTCGGTGCACCGAAACATGTGGTGATCACGAAGGTGACGCTGCGTGCCGCGCGTTCCGGCGTAATCACGGGCGTGCTGCTGGCAGTGGCACGAATTTCGGGCGAGACGGCGCCGCTGCTGTTCACGGCACTGTCCAACCAGTTCTGGAGCGTGTCGCTGAACGCCCCGATCGCCAACCTGCCGGTAACGATCTTCAAGTTCGCCATGAGCCCGTTCGAAAACTGGCAGCAGCTCGCGTGGGCGGGCGTGTTCCTTATCACCGTCGGCGTCCTCGGCCTCAATATCGTCGCCCGCGTGGTGTTTCGCGCCGAAAAACTTCATTGAGATGCAGATGCATACTATTCAATCATCCCAACACGCCGCAGGCGGTGCGGCGCAGATCGTCTTCCGCAATTTCGACTTCTACTACGGCAACTTCCATGCGCTGAAGAACATCAACTTCGAGATGCAACGTCACAAGGTGACGGGTTTCATCGGCCCGTCCGGCTGCGGCAAGTCGACCTTGCTGCGTACGATCAACCGGATGTACGACCTCTATCCGAAGCAGCGCGCCGAAGGCGAGATCCTGCTCAACGGCGAAAACCTGCTCGATCCGCGAATTGACGTGGCGCATCTGCGCGCGCGCGTCGGCATGGTGTTCCAGAAGCCGACGCCATTCCCGATGTCGATCTATGACAACATCGCTTTCGGCGTGGCCCTGCACGAACGGCTCAGCCGCAGCGACATGGACGAGCGCGTCGAATGGGCACTGCGCAAGGCCGCCGTGTGGGACGAAGTGAAGGACAAGCTCAGGCAGAGCGGCATGAGCCTGTCGGGGGGCCAGCAGCAGCGTCTGTGCATTGCGCGCGGCATCGCCGTGAAACCCGAGATCGTGCTTCTCGACGAACCCACGTCGGCCCTCGATCCGATCTCGACGGCACGCATCGAGGAGCTGATCCATGAGCTGAAGACGGAATTCACTATCATCATAGTGACCCACAACATGCAACAGGCGGCCCGGATTTCCGACTACACCGCCTACATGTATCTCGGCGAACTGATTGAATTCGGGCCGACTGAACAGATCTTCATCAATCCGCGGAACAAGGCGACCGACGACTACGTTACCGGGCGCTTTGGCTGACACTTGCAGGCGGCGCGTTAACGGGCAGTTCACCATCGACGATCGCAAGGAACCGAACTGCTTGAAAACCTGACATGCCTTTTTCCTTCTCACTCCGACGCAGGACATCGCCCCGCAGTCTGTTACGTGATGACTGGACCGTTCGGGATTTCGCAAGTGTCGGCGTCCCGCTGGTCCTTGTTCTCCTGATCCTGTTTGCCATCTGGCAACGGTTCGACGCGGAAAAAGCGTCGGTGCGACACAACGCCACGGTGCAGCAGGAGAACATCGCAGCCGTCATCTCCGAAAACCTCACCCAGACGCTCGACCGCGGACGGCGGTTAACGCTCGCATCGGAGATCGCTGCCGATGGTGGAAGACAGGCGGCAACGAATCAACTGGCCGCCCTGATCGCCTCGGATGCGACGTACGTTCGCGTCGCGCTCTACCGCAACGCTCCCCCCTGCACCTTTCTCGCCCTTCCGAGCGCAAACGGCCACGACTCGACGGCGGTGACGCACGCCGTGCACGGTCACCCCCCTTGCAGGACTGCCAAAGACGTATTGTTGACGCGGCTATTGCCAGGCGGCGAAAAACTGTCGCGCCTTCCGGTAGTTATCTCGACCGCTTACAACGACGACGCGCTGCTGGCCGTGCTCGATCTCGGTCATCTCCTTCAGCCGTACCCGAATCTCGATCTCGGGCGCTCGGCCGTCATTCAGATTCTCGACGACGACGGCAGGGCGCTTGCCGAGCAGCACGCGGACGGTGCGTTTGTCATTCCGGATGACCGCCGGTACGCGCAGTTCGCCAATAACACGGCTACGAAGGGCTCGCTTGCAGGAAATCTCTTCGAGGGCCGCAGCTATCTTTCCAGCTTCCAGCGCCTCAAACGCTTTCCATTCACCGTGGTCGTCAGCAGCGAGTTAGACGAAATCATGACCCCGGCGCAATCGGGCACTCGATTGCGCTTCCTGACAACGATGACGGCGCTGACCACCATGATCGGGTTGGCGGTATTCGCGTTCGTGTGGGGGATTTCGCGGCAGAAGCGGATCATTGCCGCACTCGAGGCTGCCAACCACGAAAACCGGGCCCTGATAGCGGGGCTCGAGGACGAGAAGCGCCACGCCTTCGTCATGGCCGCCCACGATCACCTCACCGGCCTGACGAACCGGCGCATGTTCGGCGAACTCGTGGGCACACATCTGTCCCGTGCCAAGCGTAGCCGCGAGCACTACGCACTGCTCTACCTCGACCTTGACCGCTTCAAGGCGATCAACGATACGCTCGGGCACCACGTCGGTGACCTTCTCCTGCAGACCGTCGCAGACCGGCTGCGCTCGACGCTGCGCGAGTCCGACATCGTCGCCCGCATAGGCGGTGACGAATTCGCCGTACTGCTCACTGGACTGGCGAGTACCGACGATGTGGAGGTCGTCGCGGCAAAGATTGTCGAACAGATCAGCGCACCGATATTGGATCTCGCCGGACACGACGTGCACGTCACACCCAGCATCGGCATCGCCATCTTCCCGCGGGACGGCCACGACGTCGGTTCGCTGTGCCGTCACGCCGATGCAGCAATGTATGAGTCCAAGCGGACCGGTCACGGCAAGTACACCTATTACGAGCCCGGCTTCAGCGGCGACCGGGAGCGCCTGTTCGCGCTTGAGCAGCGCCTACCCAGGGCGATTGCAGAAAACGAGCTGATGCTGCACTTCCAGCCGAAGGTCCGGATTTCGGACTATCGAATCATCGGCTTCGAAGCACTGGTGCGATGGCAGCACCCCGACTTCGGTCTGCTCTATCCCGGCGACTTCATTCCCCTTGCCGAGCGCACCGGATTGATCGTCGACCTTGGTAACTGGGTCACCGAATCGTGCTGCCGTCAGTTGGCGACGTGGATGATGGAAGGACTCGATACCGTTCCGATCGCCTTCAACGTTTCCGTGCAACAACTGCAGGACGCAGAATTGCCGCAGCGGATTGAAACCCTCCTCGGGAGGTACAAGGTGCCCGCCGAAAGGCTGGAAGTCGAGATCACCGAGACAACGCTGGTCGAATCAATCGAGATCGCCCGTCAGGTGCTTGACGGGCTCGAGAAGTTGGGCATCGGCATTGCGCTCGACGATTTCGGCAGCGGTTTCTCCAATCTCAGCTATATCCGTACCTTCCCAGTCCACCGCATCAAGATCGACCGGGAATTCATCAACGACATTCGCAACAGTCCGTACGACGGAGCCATCGTCGCCTCCATCATTTCGCTTGCCCACAACCTGAACATGCAGGTCATCGCGGAAGGCGTGGAGACCCTCGACCAACTGATCCACCTCAAGACTGCGGGCTGCGACGAGGTTCAGGGATATTTTTTCAGTCGACCGGTTCCCGCCTCCGAAGCGACTGACCTTATCGTCCGATCGATTCTCGTTCCAGCCGTGATGGTGCCAGAGTCCTCTGCGCCCCCTCCGAAACCATTTCCCCAAGAGCACGGCCGGAAGCACGACGGTGAAACCCCCGCGAAACACGACGAATGCATCGTAACTGAGGCTCAAACTCAACCGCTTGGGTAATTCGGCGCGACGGTTGGAAATCGAAAGTCATGTTCGGCAGAGGGCCCGCCCACTCGCGACCCGACACGATTCACTTTCCATTAAGCCCTCCGACCCTTCGCTCTACGCGCCCCATGGCGGGATAGCGCCGTGCAGGGCTTTAAGTCCTGGATCGCTGCTGATGCTACCGTTGCGTCCTTTCCATTGGGCTGCTGCCGGTTTCATCTTCCCACCTTAACAAGGTGTCCGTGAAACCGGCAGCAGCCCAACGATCGGCGCCTTCTTCGTCAGCTTCGTGAGATCGCCAGGGTACGCGTCGGCCGCTCCAAGCCGCAGCGGCTGACGAGCAGGCGGCCGAGCGACCCTGATCCTCGTCGGCGACCTCGATCTCGCGCCTGCCCATTACTTCATTCTTCCGTCTAAACCAAAGTCTAATTTTCACGTCGGCCCCTTCCATTTAATTTCCCTTCCACGACAACGCCCGACCTATCCGTCAGGGCGGCACAGGATGGCGACGAGATTCGCCTTGCTTCGAGAGACACCCGACTCTCGATTGACGATACGAAGGAGACACGGATGGCTTTACTCAACAGGATGGATTGGTACGACCTGGCCAGGACTACCAACTGGACCCCGACGTACGTTACCGAAGATGAACTGTTTCCGCCCCAGCTGTCGGGTGGATTCGGTCTGCCGCAGGGGGCTTGGGAGAAATACGATGAGCCGTACAAGCAGACCTATCCCGAGTATGTAAAGGTACAGCGCGAAAAGGATGCGGGAGCGTACTCGGTGAAAGCTGCGCTCGAGCGTAGCCGGATCTTCGAGAATTCCGACCCCGGCTGGAAATCGGTCATGAAGGCCCATTATGGCGCCATCGCAAGGGGCGAATACGCCGCTGCCAGTGCCGAAGCACGCATGATGCGTTTTTCGAAGGCACCCGGAATGCGGAATATGGCGACCCTGGGTTGCATGGACGAAATCCGTCACGGCCAGATGCAACTCTATTTCCCGCATGAGCACGTCGCCAAGGACCGGCAGATGGACTGGGCGTTCAAGGCCTACGATACCAACGAATGGGCGATGATCGCGGCACGCCATTTTTTCGACGATATCATGCTGACGCGCGACGCCATCAGCGTCTCGATCATGCTGACGTTCAGTTTCGAAACCGGCTTTACCAATATGCAGTTCCTGGGGCTCGCCGCCGATGCCGCCGAGGCGGGAGACCATACGTTTGCAAATCTCATTTCGAGTATCCAGACGGACGAATCGCGTCACGCCCAGATTGGCGGACCGGCGCTCAAGGTATTGATCGAAAACGGTCACAAGGCAGAGGCGCAGAAACGCGTTGATATTGCCGTATGGAGGGCCTGGAAGCTCTTCTCGGTCCTGACCGGGCCGATCATGGACTATTACACGCCCCTCGAACACCGCAAACAGTCCTTCAAGGAATTCATGGAGGAATGGATTGTGGCGCAGTTCGAACGCGCCCTGACGGACATGGGCCTCGATCTCCCGTGGTACTGGGAACAGTTCCTGGCAGACCTCAATGAAACTCACCACGGCATGCATCTGGGGTCGTATTACTGGCGCCCGACGGTATGGTGGAATCCGGCCGCCGGGGTCACGCCGGATGAACGCGACTGGCTGGAAAAGAAATACCCGGGTTGGAATGACACCTGGGGCCAATGCTGGGACGTGATCATCGAAAACGTGGTGGACGGCAACATGGCTTTGACCTACCCGGAAACCCTTCCCTACGTTTGCAACATGTGTCAGCTCCCGATTCTTGGCACTCCGGGCAATAAGTGGAACGTCAAGGATTATCCGCTCGAATACAACGGCCGCCTCTACCACTTCGGCTCCGAAGTCGACCGCTGGGTCTTCCAGCAGGAACCCGAGCGTTACGCCGGGCACCTGAGCATTGTCGACCGGTTCCTCGCCGGCATGATTCAGCCGATGGATCTCGGCGGCGCGCTTCACTACATGAACATCGCCCCGGGAGAGTGCGGCGACGACGCGCATAACTACGCGTGGGCGGACGTATATCGGGCGATGCGCGCTACCCAAAAGGCCAGCTAAGAATATTGCCGCCCGAAACCCGACCGATCGGGTTTCGGGATTAACGAGGAGATTGAAGATGGCGCTATTTCCCCTGACCTCGAATTTCGAGGGGGATTTTGTTTTGCAGTTGGTGCCGGTAGATACCGAAGACACCATGGATGACGTCGCCGCTGCTGCGGCAGTCCACTCCGTCGGTCGGCGCGTGAAGGCGCGTCCGGGATGCATTCTGCGTGTTCGCAGGCAGGGAACGGAGGACTTCCTTCCGCGAACGATGAAGGTATCCGAATCCGGTCTAAGGCCGACCGAAACGGTAGAAATCGTCTGGGAGTCGCCCAAACACTGAGTGGTATCCCAACCACTACCGCAATCGGAGCGAAAAATGGGCTTTATGAAAGTTTGCACCATCGATGACGTTTGGGAGGGCGAGATGGAAGCCTTCACCGTCGATGGCAAGGAGATCCTGCTGGTGTGCGCCGAAGGGGGAGAAGTCAAGGCGTTTCAAGGGATTTGCCCCCACCAGGACATTCCACTCGTAGAAGGCAAGTTCGACGGGAAGAAGATCATTTGCAGAGCGCATCTATGGCAGTTCGATGCTTGCAGTGGTAAGGGCATCAACCCCGATGACTGCGCGCTGGCGGAATACCCGGTGAAAATCGAAGGGAGTGACGTTTTTGTCGAGACGGAGGGAGTAATTCCCCTGTTCGCGCACAGCTGACCCACTGGCAGCTGAATTTGTCATGAGCTGACAACTGCAGCTCATGACTTGTAGCGGTGACACGTCAAATTCCGGAGAAGTGCCCGGTCGATCAAAAACCATCGTCCGGCGAGCGGCAAGGACTGAGCGAGGAGACATCAATGATATTGGGAAGCAGCGCGCAAGCGTATCACAACAACATGGTCGGGCCGATAATGCGCGCCGGCGATTTGGCCACCGCAGTAATTGAAGCTGCGAAGTTGGATAACCCGGGTAGGGAGCTTTTTGTCGAGGACAAACGTGCGTACATCCGGATTCATATGGAGCAGGAAATGGTGCTTCGGCGGCAGACCATCGAGGAAGAGCTGGGGAGGCCTTTCAAGATGAATGATTTGGAAGTGGACCTGAGTTCCTTCGCGGGGCAGATCGAAAGCCGTGATAACGAAATCCGCTTCTATTTCGTCAAGAAAATTTGAATAGGCCCATGGTCTTCGATCAGGGCGCCACATAAAAAGGATGTTGAGGAGACAAGAATGTCGGAAATCCAGCAGTTGAAGCCGCTGAAAACATGGAGCCATCTGGCGGCGCGCCGTCGCAAGCCCAGTGAATACGAGATTGTCAGTGCGAACCTCCATTACAACGACCGCGATCCGAATGCTCCCTATGAGCTGGATCCGAACATGTTCATGAATGCGTGGTACAAGAAGAACACGTTCGCGACAACGCTCAATCACGACGACTGGAATGCCTTCCGCGATCCCGACGAGGTCGTCTATCGCACCTACAACATGATGCAGGACGGCCAGGAAACGTATGTCTTTGGCCTGCTGGATCAGTTTAGTCAACGGGAGCACGACAAGTCTCTCGATCTGCGCTGGACCGGTTCGCTTGCGCGTCTCTATACTCCATCGCGGTATCTCTTCCATACGCTTCAAATGGCGTCCGCCTATGTCGGGCAGGTCTCCCCGGCCAGCACGATCACGAGCTGCCACTACTTCCAGATGGCGGACAGCCTGCGTTGGCTTAGCCATACGGCCTATCGCACCAAAGAACTGTCCGTGGCCTTCCCCGACAAGTGTTTCGCCCAGGATGAACGTACTTATTGGGAAAAGGATCCGGTGTGGCAGGGCTTTCGCGAACTCATGGAGAAGGCGCTGACGGTGTGGGACTGGGGTGAAGCCCTTGTCGTTCTAAACCTGGTGGCGAAACCCGCCATCGAAGAGAGTGTTCTCCGCAAGCTCGGGGAATCGGCGCGGCATAACGGCGACACCCTCCTTGGGCTGATTACGGATGCACAGCTAATCGACTCTGCGCGCCATCGGCGCTGGATCAGCGCCCTGATCAAGATGGTACTGGAAAAGCCGGGCAATCTGGAAATCATCCGTGGTTGGGTGGCGAAGTGGGAGCCGCTGGCTGACAAGGCAATCGATGCCTATTGCGAAATGTTGCCTGACGTTCCGGATGCGGCCGCCTCGGCCAAATCCGCGACGCGCGACTTTCGGCGTTCCCTGGGATTGTAAGCCAAACAGACACCTGTTACCTGCGGCACGTTCAAGGGCGTGCCAGCAGAATTTATTCGTCTTCTTGGAGGTGCCATGGGCGATCTGGCGACGATTAGAAACGAGAAGGATGGCTGCGCCTTTCCTCAGGAGAATGGCGATACGATCCTGCGCGCGGCTCTTCGTGCGGGCATAGGGATTAGCTACGAGTGCAATTCCGGTGGCTGTGGTGGCTGCAAATTCGAACTTCTCGAGGGAGACATCGAAACACTCTGGCCGCAGGCGCCCGGCCTGAGCGAGCGTGACAGGAAGCGGGGCCGCCATCTGGCTTGTCAATGCAGGGCCATCGGGGATGTGACCATTGCGGCTCCCAGTGCCCTGGAATATGTGCCGAGAGTTCCTCCCAAGCGCCAGAAGGCATGGCTCCGTGAGGTGCGCACCATCACCCACGATATTCGCGAGTTCAGATTCGTTTCCAGCGACGAGGCCAATTTCCTGCCAGGGCAATATGCAATGCTGGATCTGCCTGGCCTGGAAGGTTCCCGTGCATATTCAGTTTCCAATACGGCAAATACCAACCGTGAATGGCATTTCCAGGTGCGGCGGGTACAGCATGGCAAAGGTTCCCACATCCTGTTTGACAGGTTGGCCGTGGGGGATGAAATCGCCCTGGACGGGCCATACGGACTCGCCTATTTGCGCACGGAATCCGAGCGTGATCTGGTGTGCGTAGCAGGGGGTTCCGGTTTGGCCCCCATGGTGTCCATTGCCAGAGGCGCGGCCGAGGGAGGCTTGCTGAACAACAGGACCCTCCATTTCTTCTACGGTGCCAGGACACGCCATGACGTCTGCGGGGAGGAGATGCTTCGTGAACTGGGGAAATTTGGCGACTCGATCCGGTTCATCCCGGTAGTTTCACTTCCGTGCGACGAAGGGCAGTGGGATGGTCTGACGGGCTATGTCCATGACCAGCTTGCTCAGGTCTTGCCACGGGAGTTTTGCAGCTACGAATTCTATTTCGCCGGCCCGCCACCGATGACGCAGGCGATACAGGAATTGCTGATGGTCGGGCACAAGGTGCCATTCGGACAGATTCATTTTGATCGTTTCTTTTAGCGTGAGCGGGAAACCGTACTCAAACAACGATTAACACGCGAAATGGAGAGAAGAGCGATGTCAAGGAAGAGAATTGCGCAGCTAGCGGTCCTGGCTACCCTGGCGGCACAGGGCCATAGTGCGTCGGCCACCGATGTATTCTATCTGGAGGGGGTTGGGGCGGTTTCGCGCTCGATGGGCGGAGCGGGGGTGGCTCAGGATCTGGGGCCGAGCGGCATGATGACGAACCCCGCCACGCTGTCATTGATGCGTGAGGAAAGGCAGGCATTGTTCGGACTGGATTTGGTGACAACAGATATCAGTGCCAGGAACAAGGCGACGGGAGAGACGGCAAATTCCGACTCGCACTCGCGCAACCGCGGCCCTTATCTTGCTCCCGAGGTCGCTTATGTCGAAAAATTCGGCAAGTGGTCCTTCGGAATCGGCGCGTTTGCGAGAGGCGGCCTCGGAACAGAGTATGGTCGCAAGAGTTTTCTTTCCCGCGATTCCGGAGGGGGCGATACAGGTCTGGACAATTCCAGCAGGCTCCTGGTCCTGGATATTCCCTTGGCGATGAGCTATCAGGTCGACGATGCATTGTCCATTGGCGCAAGCCTTGATGCCGTGTGGCAGGGGGTGAACCTGGACTTGTTGCTGGGCGCGGATCAGGCCGCGGATCTGATTGGCGGCGGACGGGTCAGCGGGTCACTGCTGCCGGTGCTCGGTACTGTGCCGGCACTCCAGGGGGCACATTTCAGCCTGACCAAGAACGGGCCCATCGCCAGCGGGGTTAACGCCTGGGGTTACTCGGGGCGGTTCGGGTTGGTCTACCAAGCGACGCAAGCCACGAGACTCGGTGCCTCCTACACATTTCAAAGCCAGGTCGGCGACATGGAGGGGGACGCCACCTTGACGGCAATTTCCGGTGTGGCAGGCAAGATTCCATTGACGGGGAAGATCAAAATCAAGGACTTTCAGATGCCGGCAAAGCTGAGTGTCGGCGTTTTGCACAGTCTGACCGACAAGTGGAGTGTGGCTGCCGACATTTCGAGGGTGTTTTGGAAGGACGTGATGAAGGACATCAAGGTCGCGTTCGAGGCGGATGGAGGCGGCAATCTCAATGTGTCTCTTCCGCAGGACTACCGTGACCAGACGATTCTCGCCCTGGGAACTTCCTATGTACTGACGCCGGAATGGACGGTGCGCGCCGGGGTGCGTTTTGCCTCCCAAGCCCTTCGCAGCGGAACTCTTTTGGCGGTGGTTCCGGCGATCCCCACCAAGCACATTTCGGCCGGCTTTACTTACGCATTCTCCACGTCGAGCAGAGTCAATTTTGCATATTCGCATGCATTCAAGGAACGCATGACCAACAGATCCTTGCCGAATACCTCCGCGCCGATAGAGGTTTCGCATTCTCAGGACAACGTGACACTTGATTATACGATCAGCTTCTGATTTTCAGTGAATCGATGATCCAAGCCCGCGCGCCTGGGTCGGGATTGGCCGGTGCTTGAAGCGCCGGTTCGCCTCGGCCTGGAAACGCGGGATCAGCGCTTCCCCAAGGCCAACCTTCCCGTTATCCTCCTTCGCATCGTTCCTTCATGGTGCGACGGGCGAGGCGTGCCTTGTCCTGCTTTTTTGGGAACAGGTGCGATCGTGGATGACATTGCCAGCCGTATTGGCGTAAACGAATTCCAGACGAAGTCTCTCAAGGTTCGCAAGTCTGCTGGTGTCGAAAAATGACTAATTCTGGCGAGACATTGGTCGGCGACAGTCCCGATCCATCGGTTGGGAGCCCTGTTGCTTCCGTTAAGGGCGTTGAACTGTTGGTGGATGACCCTGTAGACGTTCGTCGCCAGAAGTTGGCACGGATCATCCTGGATTCGATGTACCAGTTCTTGGGGTTGCTGGATATCGACGGAACCGTCATAGAGATCAATAAGGCTGCCTTGGCGGGGGCGGGGATAGAACTTCAGGATGTCGTTGGGAAGCCATTCTGGGAGGCGCGATGGTGGGCTTTGTCGGAAGACACCCGCCAACGCGTCAAATCCATGGTTGCGCAGGCCAGGGAAGGGCGGTTCGTGCGATGCGATATCGAAATTTACGGGAAATCCAGGGGGACGGCGACGATAATTGTCGATTTTTCCCTGACCCCGATATTCGACGATCGCGGAGAGATCGCCTTCCTGCTGCCTGAGGGGAGGGACGTCTCGGAGAAGATTGAAATCGAGGCCGAACTGACGCGAAAGAACAATGAAGTGAATGCTGCGCTGGAAAAGCTGCGCGAGATCGACGGCTTCAAGACAAAGTTTTTCGCTAACGTCAGTCATGACTTGCGTACCCCCCTCACACTGATTCTCGGGCCCGTCAATCAGTTGCTCCACGCTTCCGATCTGGTTTGTGAGCGCGATCAGTTTCGGCTGAAGGCTATCAAGCGCAACGCGCAAGCCTTGCTCCAGCAAGTCAACGATTTGCTGGATTTGGGGAGAATCGATGCCGGGGAAATGCCCCTTGTCTACACTTGCCTGGGCGTGACCGCATTGTTACGTGAGGTGACAGCAGGGTTTTCAGCGGCGGCGGAGGAGCGCGGCATCAGTTTGACCGTGCTCCATGGGGAAGAATTGGAGGTCGATGTCGACTGGAGGAAGTTCGGTCGGGTGATTACCAATCTGCTTGCAAATGCCATGAAGTTCACTCCGGATGGCGGCCGTATTCGCTGTTCGGTCAGTCGGCTGTCAGGAGACCGTTTTCTGGTGAGTGTCCAGGACAATGGTCCCGGCGTTCCCGACAAACTCAAGAGCGCGATCTTCGATCGCTATTCTCAGGGAGAAGATCAACTCTCGGCAAAAGGAAGCGGCCTCGGCCTGAATATTGTCAAGGAGCTGGTTGAGTTACATCGCGGAACGATCTCGGTGCTCGATGCGCCTGAACGGGGCGCCGTGTTTCAGGTGGAGTTGCCGCTTCGGGCACCATCGGGGGCCTTTGTCCGGGCGACAGATTCCACGAGCGACGTTTCGACGGATGTTGAAGCTGGCCCCCTGAGGCCGCTCGAGGTTCCTCACGTTTCAGGGAGGCGGGGAGAGGCACGAATCCTGGTTGTTGAAGACAATCCGGATCTTCGGCAGTTTCTCTATGACGTGCTTGCCGACGATTATCAGGTCGCTCTTGCCGAAAACGGGGAGGCTGCGTTGCGCGTGGCGCAAGAATGGGTGCCAGACATGGTCGTCACCGACTTGATGATGCCGGAAATGGGCGGTGAGCGGTTCGTGCGAATCTTTCGCGAGCAACACACGGAAAACATACCGGTGCTGGTTCTTTCGGCGCGGGCGGATGATGCGCTACGCGAATCCTTGCTGGAAGATCTGGTACAGGATTACGTCACAAAGCCGTTCTCGCCCCAGGAGCTGCGCGCGCGCGTCCGTAATCTGGTGACTGTAAAGCTGACTGCGGACATTCTCCGAAAGGAGCTGAACTCACAGGCGTCAGACATCAAGGAGTTGACTGCAGGTCTTATCGCGAGCCACAAGTCCCTGCAAGACGGGCTGATGGCTTTGCAGATATCCGAGCGCCGCTGGCAAGGTTTTTACGAGAACACGGCGGTCGGCATAGCGTTGCTCGATACCGACGGAAAGATCATGAAGGCAAACCCGGCACTTCAGAAGATGCTCGGCTATCAGGCCCATGACGTCGCCGGGGTTTCGCTCATCGATCTTACCGAGGAATCAGAGCGCGCGAAGACACGACGGAATGTCATGAGCCTGCTCGAAGGGAGGGTCGAGAGTTACCAGGTAAAAAAACGTTATGAGCGAAATGATGGAGGGTTCTTCTGGGCCAACGTCATTGCTTCAGTCATTCCACTCGTTGATGTACATGCGCCGCGTATAGCCGTGATCGTGGAAGATGTGACAGCCCAGAAAGCTGCGGAAGACGCGTTAGCCAAGACCCAAACGGAACTTGTGCGGGTTTCCCGGGTGACGACGATGGGAGAACTGGTCGCGTCGATAGCTCATGAAGTCAACCAGCCTCTTTCGGCCATCGTCACCAACAGCCATGCCGCACTGCGATGGATCGAAAGGGAAACGCCGGACTACGAGGAAGTCGTGGCTGCGCTGCACAGGGTGCATCGGGATGCGGTGCATGCCGGGAAGGTCATCTCGCGAATCCGCAATTTCCTGAAAGACCGAGGCTTGAAGCGGGGCCCGGTAAACGTCCGGGATATGATTGACAGCTTGGTCCAAATGCTCCAGAGGACGCTGACCGAAACTGCAACAAGGATTGAAGTCCTGATCAAGGATCCGCTCCCGGCCCTAGAGGCGGACCAAGTCCAGCTACAACAGGTGATGCTGAATCTGTTTGTGAACGCCCTTGACGCGATGAGACGGCAAAAAGGAAAAGGACGCAAAATTGTGGTTGCCGTGGAGGCGGATGCTTCAGGAGGCGTGCTGTTTTCTGTGAATGATTCCGGTCCAGGCATTCCGGCGGACAAGATATCTGAGATCTTCGAACCGTTCTATTCCACGAAAAAGGACGGGCTGGGTATGGGGTTGGCCATAAGCAGGTCCATTGTCGAGGGGCATGGCGGGAAATTGTGGCTTGAGTCATGCGGTCCGCAAGGAGCGTGTTTCTGCTTCACCATTCCTGCCACCCCGCAGTGAGCTGTCCTGCGTTCCTTGCCTCGTATGCCTGCCGAACCCCCGGGGATACCAACCATCAGGACCTGTTGAGCCTTTGAATCGCGATCGTCAATTCCGGGAGCGATCGCATTTGCATTTTGCTCATGACGTTGTGTCTGTGTACCTTTACCGTGCTCTCGGTCACGCCCAGTTCACACGCGATGATCTTGTTCTGCTTCCCTTGAGCGACGAGAAACATGATTTCCTTTTCCCGTGGAGTCAGGTGCTCATAGCGCTCCATCAACTCTGCTGTCTTGAGTTTGTCGTCGAAGCTGGCGCTCACGCGCGACAATGCGGCGGTGATCGCATCCAGCAACTCGAATCCCTCGAATGGTTTTCGCAGAAAGTCGATGGCTCCACCCTTCATCGCACGCACTGCATCCGGGACGTTTGCATTGCCCGTGATAAAGACAATGGGGAGATCCGTCCCTCGTTGAGCCAGGCGTTCCTGCAGCGCCAAGCCGTCCAAACCGGGCATCCTGATATCGAGCACGATACAGGCAAAATCATCGAGATCCCTCACCGCCAGGAACTCCAGCGGCGACTCGAATACCTTGGCGATCATCCCCTCCGCGCGAATCAGGCTACTTAGCGACTCGCGAATGGACGCATCGTCATCGACGACATAAACAGTAGGAGTAGTTGCCGGCGATGTAGTCACGGTGCGCTGCCCCACGAATTTCGTCGTCCAAGGTAGTCGCCGTTCGATCGCCGCAACGTTGGGACAACGCCCCGACCGAGCGTTTTTTTCAACAGCCTCAAGCGTGAGCGGGTTCATGGCGTGAGCTACACGACTCGCGTCTTCCCGACGCTTGTCTTCCGGCAATTGGATTTCCGACATCACGCCTCCTCGATGGTCCGATCGCCAACGACCTTGGTTATGCGCCCGCGGCCTTCGATGGGCCTTCGGGCTGGTGCCGGCAAGCTGTACCTGTAGCACGTCCGTTGCCGGCACCCATGGGCAGGAGAGCGCCGAAGCGGTGGTTCCGCAGGGTGGGGCAACACACCCATTTTAAGAAATATCGAGATTTATTGCAAACGCCAATGATTTCGATGGTATGGAAACTGCGGCGGTGGGGAAGCGAGGCCAGGCGGGGGATCTTCGTCTCAGCGCCTGCCGCTCAGGCGTTCGGTTTTTTCAGTCGGTAGTTGAGCTGCGGCCGCGTCATGCCGAGCATGCGCGCGGCCGCAGCGAGATTGCCGTGGGCGCGCTGCACGGCGCGCTCGAGCAGGTCGTGCTCCAGCACTTCGAGCGAAATGCCGGCGTCGAGCATCGCGTCGGTGAGGTCGGGGCCGACGCTGGGCGCCCTGGGCGTCAGGGTCTGGCCGAGCTTGCCGCTGCCGTCGATGCAGGTGTGTGCCGGCGGGGCAGGGGGCGCGCCGACGAAGAGGTGTTCGACTTCGATCCAGCCGTTCTGCGGCGCGAGGATGACCCCGCGCTCGATGACGTTTTCGAGCTCGCGCACGTTGCCCGGCCACCGCTGAGTCTTCAGTGCCGTCATCGCGCGGTCGGTGACGCCGGCGATGCGCTTGTCGTGGAGTGAGCGGAAGCGGTCGACCATCGTCTCGACGAGCAGCGGGATGTCGGCGACGCGTTCGCGCAGCGGCGGGATCGTCACCGGATAGACGTTGAGGCGGTAGAACAGGTCGCGCCGGAAGCGTCCGTCGGCGACCGCCTGCTGCAGGTCGACGTTGGTCGCCGCGACCAGCCGCACGTTGATCTTGCGTGTGCGCTCGTCGCCGAGGCGCTCGATCTCGCCTTCCTGCAGCACGCGCAGCAGCTTGGCCTGCGCGGGCAGCGGCAGCTCGCCGACTTCGTCGAGGAACAGCGTGCCGCCGTCGGCGCGTTCGAACTTGCCTGCGCGCGACGCGTCCGCGCCGGTGAAGGCGCCGCGCTCGACGCCGAAGAGCTCGGATTCGATCAGCTCGTCGGGCAGCGCCGCGCAGTTGACCGCGACGAAGGGCGCGTCCTTGCGCGCGCTGAGCTCGTGCAGCGCGCGCGCGAAGCGTTCCTTGCCGACGCCGGTCTCGCCCAGGAGCAGCACCGAGACGTTCGTCGCAGCGGCCTTGGTGACGAGCTCGTAGGCCTGGCGAAAGCCGCTGGAGGCGCCGATCAGGCTCGGCATCGCGGCGGGGCAGACGATGCTGCGGCGCATCGCCTCGACCTCTTCGCGCAGTTCCAGCAGGCGGCCGACGATGGAGTCGGGCTCGAAATAGGGGATGAGCTCGTCCGCGTCCGGCCATTCCTCGGCCGGCTTGCCGACGATGCGGCATTGCCCGGCGCCCATCGCCGCGCACTCGACTTCGCGGAACAGGATGAAGCGACCAGTGAAAGCCGTGGTGTAGCCCGAGGCGTAGCCGATCATCATCCAGCACACCGGATGGTCGACTTCGCCGAACTGCTGCACGTGGACTTCCGCTTCCCACGACTGGTGCCACAGGAATTCGCCGTAGAAACTGCGGGCGTCCTCGTCGATGTCGAGGCGCACCGGCTCGACTTCGACGCAGCCTTCGAGCATGTGCAGTTGCGGGCCGACGACGAACATGTCGGCGAGGCTGCCGCCGCCGCGGATCTTGCGCGCGAGCTCGGCGTCGCGCAGGCCCGACGCGAAGCCCATGCGGGTGAGGATGCGGCGCGCCTGCTCGCTGCCGACCGACGCGATGAGTTCCTTGCGCAGCTCCGATAGCGCGGCGGTATGAAGCAGCACCATGCGGTGCTCGCCGAGCCAGATCAGGCCTTCCTTGGCCGAAAAGCGCAGCAGCTGGCGCAGGTCCGAATTCTCGGGGTAACGGATGTCCTTCACCTCTCCTCCTGGGGTCGCCCGCCGGCGGTGGGCCGGGGGGCGGGGCTGCGGCCGGGCTCGCCGCGGTGAACACCGCGGTCGGCCCGGCCGTCGTTGTACGAACGATATACCACAGACGCGCCCTGCGTGCCGCGACGTTCGCCCGGTCCTCCGAGCTATCTTGCCACAAAAATTGAAATCTCGAGATTTGCGGATGACGCGAAAAAAAGCGGCACGGATCTTGTTTGTAGCGGCAAGACGGTGGTCCGGCGGTGATCGGATCATCAACGACGAGAGACCGGCGCAGGCCGGCGAAGCGAGGAGACAGAGAGATGAGCGAGCGTTTTTCGGTGCGGATCGAGGACAGCGGCGAGGTGTTCAGCTGCACGGGCGAGCAGAACCTGCTGCGCGCGATGGAGGTCCTCGGCCGGCGGGGGATTCCCGTCGGCTGCCGCGGCGGCGGCTGCGGCGTGTGCAAGGTGCACGTGACGCAGGGGCGGTTCGGCACGCACAAGATGAGCCGCGCCTGCCTTTCCGCGGAAGAGGAGCGCGACGGCGTCGTGCTCGCATGCAAGGTGTTCGCGGCCAGCGACCTGTCGCTGCGCGTCGTCGGCGGCCTGAGCAAGGCGCTCGCGCGCCCGCGCAGCTGACCCGGCAATCCATTCCAACCGTTCGCCCTGAGCCTGTCGAAGGACGGCGGCCGCCTGGCGGGCCGCGAAGGGCAGCGCCGTGCCGGGCCCTGCTGCAGCGCGCAAAAGCGGCTTCACCATTTGATCACTTTTTTTCGGGCGGATTGATCATTTGATCGATCTGAAAATTGCGGCGATAAGTAAAAATATCGAGAAAAAAAGTAAACGCCAGAAAACATCGGTAATTGCGACATATGGCACGACTCTTGAGTGCTATCTCGGGGCGGCACCGCAAAACAGACGAAATGAACGAGGAGATGCAGGCATGGATGCAAACAGCCCCGCAATCGACATCGACCGCAAGTACGTGCGGCTCGTGGAACGCCGTGCCGACGGTCTCGTGGAGTTCGAGTTTGCGATCGGCGAGCCGGATCTGTGCGTCGAGATGCTGCTGCCCGCGGAGGCCTACGAGCAGTTCTGCGCCGCGAACCGGGTGATCCGCCTGGATCCCCGCGACGCGGCGCCGGTCGCGGACGACGCGGAGGGCTGGAGCTGGAACATGCACCAGGCCACGCAGCAGCGCTTTCGCTGAGCACTTGTAAAGAAAACCAAGGAGGAGACCTCAATGCAAATCGATCTGCGCACGGTGGCGATCAAGCCGCTGCGCCAAACCTTCGATCACGTCGCACGTCGCATCGGCGGCGACAAGCCCGCCTCGCGCTATCAGGAAGGCACGTTCGACCTGCAGGCGACGGCGAATTTCCATTACCGTCCGACCTGGGATCCCGAGCACGAGATCTTCGACGCCGCGCGCACGGCGATCCGCATGGCCGACTGGTACGCGTTCCGCGATCCGCGCCAGTTCTACTACGGCGCCTACACGCTGGCGCGCGCGAAGCAGCAGGACACCGCCGAGGCGAACTTCGACTTCGTCGAGTCGCGCGGCCTTGCCGCCGCGCTCCCGGCCGAGCTCACCGCGACCGCGCTGAAGCTCCTCGTGCCGCTGCGCCACGTCGCGTGGGGCGCGAACATGAACAACGCGTCGATCTGCGCCTACGGCTACGGCACCGCCTTCTCGCAGCCGTGCATCTACCACGCGATGGACCAGCTCGGCATCGCGCAGTACCTGACGCGCGTCGGCCTGCTGCTCGGCGACGCCGATGCGCTCGACGAGGGCAAGCGCGCGTGGACCGCGGACGACGCCTGGCAGGGCCTGCGCCGCCTGGTCGAGGACAGCTTCGTCGTGCGCGATCCGTTCGAGCTCTTCGTCGTGCAGAACGTCGTGCTCGACGGCCTGCTGTATCCGCTGGTGTTCGAGACCATCGTCGACGACGTGCTGTCGGCGGACGGCGGCACCGCGGTCGCGATGCTCACGCAGTTCATGACCGACTGGTTCGGCGAGACGAAGAAGTGGGTCGATGCGACGGTCAAGACCGCCGCCGCCGAGTCGGCCGAAAACCGCGCGCTGCTCGCGCGCTGGACCGCGCACTGGCGCGACCGCACCGCCGCGGCGCTGCTGCCGGTGGCACGCATCGCGCTCGGCGAGCGCAGCGACGAAGTCGTGGCCGAGGTCGTCAGCCAATTCAACGCACGCCTGGCGAAAGCCGGCGTCGAGATCTGAGGAGCCCGTGATGTCGACCGTATTCATCGCCCTGCAGACCAACGACGACACCCGCCCGATCATCGGCGCGATCCTCGACGACAACCCGCACGCCCGGCTCAACGAGCAGCCGGCAATGGTGAAGATCGACGCCGAGGGGCGGCTGGTGGTGCGCCGCGCCTCGATCGAGGAGCGGATCGGGCGCGATTTCGACCTGCAGGAGCTGCACATCAACCTGATCTCGCTGTCGGGCAACATCGACGAGTCCGACGACGAGCTGACGCTGAGCTGGGGCGCCTGAGCGCCCGCCACAAGAACAGAGAGGAGACCGGATTCATGGACATGCAAGTCGCGAAGAAGAAGCTCGGCCTGAAGGAACGCTACCAGGTCATGACGCGCGGGCTGGACTGGACGCCCTCGTACCAGAAGATGGAGGACATCTACCCGTACGCCGCCTACGAGGGCATCAAGATCCACGACTGGGACAAGTGGGAGGACCCGTTCCGGCTGACGATGGACGCCTACTGGAAGTACCAGGCCGAGAAGGAGCGCAAGCTCTACGCGATCATCGACGCGTACGCGCAGAACAACGGCCACCTCAACGTGACCGACGCGCGCTACCTCAACGCGGTGAAGCTCTTCCTCACCGGCATCAGCCCGCTCGAATACATGGCGCACCGCGGCTTCGCGCACGTCGGCCGCCAGTTTCCCGGCGCCGGCCCGCGCGTGGCGTGCCTGATGCAGTCGCTCGACGAGATCCGCCACGCGCAGACGCAGATCCATTCGCTGTCGAACTACAACAAGTACTACAACGGCTTCCACGACTTCCGCCACATGCTCGAGCGCGTGTGGTACCTGTCGGTGCCGCGCTCCTTCTTCGACGACGCGGTGACCGCCGGGCCGTTCGAGTTCATGGTCGCGATCGGCTTCTCGTTCGAGTACGTGCTGACGAACCTGCTGTTCGTGCCCTTCGTCTCGGGCGCGGCCTACAACGGCGACATGGGGACGATGACCTTCGGCTTCTCCGCGCAGTCGGACGAGGCGCGCCACATGACGCTGGGCCTGGAGGTGATCAAGTTCATCCTCGAGCAGGATCCGGACAACCTGCCCATCGTGCAGCGCTGGATCGACAAGTGGACGTGGCGGGGCTACCGCGTGCTGACGCTGGTCGGCATGATGATGGACTACATGCTGCCCAAGCGCATCATGAGCTGGAAGGAAGCCTGGGAGGTGTATTTCGAGGAAAACGGCGGGGCGCTGTTCAAGGATCTGGCGCGTTACGGCATCCGGCCGCCGAAGTGGCTGGACCAGATCTCCTTCGACAAGGACCACATCTCGCACCAGGCCTGGGCGACCTTCTACCAGTACGGCGCGGCGGCGGCCTTCAACACCTGGACGCCCAGCGACGAGGAGATGGACTGGCTGTCGCAGAAGTATCCCGACAGCTTCGACAAGTACTACCGCCCGCGCCTGGAGTACTGGCGCGAGCAGGCGGCGCAGGGCAATCGCTTCTACAACAAGACGCTGCCGATGCTGTGCCAGACCTGCCAGATCCCGATGCTGTTCACCGAGCCGGGCGACCCGACCAAGATCTGCTACCGCGAGGTCGACTACCAGGGCAGCAAGTACCACTTCTGCTCGGACGGCTGCAAGGAGATCTTCGAGCACGAGCCCGAGAAGTACGTCCAGGCGTGGCTGCCGGTGCATCAGATCTACCAGGGCAACTGCTTCCCCGAGGGCGCCGACCCCACGGCCGAGGGCTTCGATGCGCTGGCCGAGGTGCTCAAGTACTACCACGTCGAAATGGGCCGCGACAACCTCGACTTCGAGGGCTCCGAGGACCAGAAGAACTTCGATCAGTGGCGCGGGCAGGCGACGAAGAACGCCTGACGCCGACCAAGAGACAGAGAGGAGACGAGACAAATGGCCGTTGCTGCCCTGCGCAAATACGAGTTCGAGCCCGCCGACGCGCCGGCGAAATTCCACGGCGCCCAACTGCTGTACGTGGGCTGGGAAGACCACCTGATGTTCTGCGCGCCCTTCGCCTTTCCGCTGCCGCCGACGATGCCTTTCGGCACCGTCGTCGAGCAGGTGTTGCCGGGCGCGTTCGGTTACCACCCGGACTTCGCCCGCATCGACTGGGCGAAGGCCGAGTGGTTCAAGTCGGGCCGGCGCTGGATGCCGGATTTCGGCAAGTCGCTCGCCGACAACGGGCTGGGTCACAAGGACGTGATCCGCTTCCGCACCCCGGGGCTGACGGGAATCGCCGGCTCCTGCAGCTAGGAGGGACGCCGTGAGCTATGAACTGACGATCGAACCCCTCGGCCAGACGATCACGGTCGAGGAGGACCAGACGATTCTCGACGCCGCGCTGCGCGCCGGCGTGTGGATCCCCCATGCGTGCTGCCACGGCCTGTGCGCGACGTGCAAGATCCAGGTCACCGACGGCGAGGTCGAGCACGGCGAGGCGTCGAGCTTCGCGCTGATGGATTTCGAGCGCGACGAAGGCAAGGCGCTGGCGTGCTGCGCACGGCTGCAGAGCGACGCGACGATCGAGGCGGAGATCGAGGAGGAGCCGGATGCCGAGTCGATTCCGGTGCGCGATTTCCCCGGCACGGTGAGCCGCATCGAGCAGCTCACGCCGACGATCAAGGGCGTGTTCGTCGAACTCGACGCGCCGATCCGTTTCCAGGCCGGGCAGTACGTGAACCTGGAGATCGACGGCGGGCGCTGCACGCGCGCGTTCTCGCTCGCCGGCGCGCCGGGCGGGCGCGAGGTGGAGCTGAACATCCGCCTCGTGCCGGGCGGCGAGGGCACGACCTGGGTGCACGAGGCGCTGCGCGCGGGCGACCGCGTGAAGCTGTCGGGGCCTTACGGACGCTTCTTCGTGCGCAAGTCGGCGCCGGAGGCGCTGCTCTTCATGGCGGGCGGTTCGGGCCTGTCGAGCCCGCGCTCGATGATCCTCGACCTGCTCGCGGCGGGCGACGCGCGGCCGATGACACTGGTGTATGGGCAGAGGAGCCGCGCCGAACTCTACTACCACGACGAGTTCGTCGCGCTCGCGGCGCGCCACGCGAACTTCCGCTACGTGCCGGCGCTCTCGGACGAGCCCGCGGGTTCGGGCTGGGAGGGCTTCCGCGGTTTCGTGCATGACGCAGCGAAGGCGCACTTCAGCGGCGACTTCCGCGGCCACAAGGCCTACCTGTGCGGGCCGCCGATGATGATCGACGCCTGCATCACGACGCTGATGCAGGGGCGGCTGTTCGAGAACGACATCTACACGGAGAAGTTCTTCTCGGCCGCCGACGTGCAGCAGGTGCGCAGCCCGCTGTTCAAGCGCATCTGAGGGGATGTTCGACACGACTTTGTGAGCGGCTTGCCCGGCGCGATGGAGATTGCGCCGGCGAGCCTAAAAAAGCCGGGCGGGCAACGAAGAGGGCCCGTGCCGCAGACAACTGGAGGAGACGACAAAATGGCAATGACTGGCGTACTGCGTCCGGGCCACGTGCAGCTTCGCGTGCTGGACCTCGAGGAAGGCATCCACCACTACAAGAACGTGCTCGGCCTGATCGAGACCGGGCGCGACGCGCAGGGACGCGTCTACTTCAAGGCGTGGGACGAGCGCGACCACAACAGCGTGATCATCCGCGAGGCCGACAGCGCGGGCCTGGATTTCTTCGGCTTCAAGGTCGCCGACAAGGCGACGCTGGAGAAGCTCAATGCGGATCTGCGCGCCTACGGCCTCAACACCGAGCGCATCCCGCCGGGCGAAATGCTGGAGACCGGCGAGCGCGTCCGCTTCGAACTGCCCTCGGGCCACCAGATCGAGCTCTATGCCGAGAAGACCGACGTCGGCAACGGCATGGAATACGTGAACCCGGATCCGTGGACGCCCGACGCCGAGCGCGGCATCGCGCCGATCCGCCTCGACCACTGCCTGCTGTACGGGCCGGACATCGAGAAGGTGCAGGACATCTTCGTCAATGTGCTGGGCTTCTACCTCGTCGAGCACATCGTGATGGAAGACGGCAAGACCGATCTGGCGATCTGGCTGTCGTGCTCGATCAAGGCGCACGACATCGCCTTCGTGCGCCACCCCGAGCCGGGCAAGCTGCACCACATCTCCTTCCTGCTCGAGAGCTGGGAGAAGGTGCTGCGCGCGGCCGACCTCATGTCGATGAACCGCGTGTCGGTCGACATCGGCCCGACCCGCCACGGCGTGACCCGCGGCACGACGATCTATGCCTTCGATCCGTCGGGCAACCGCTTCGAGACCTTCTGCGGCGGCTACCAGTGCTACCCGGACTGGAAGCCGATCAAATGGACCTGGGACGAAGTCGGCGCAAGCGTGTTCTATCACGACCGCGCGCTCAACGAGCGCTTCCTCTCGGTCGTGTCCTGAGACCCGGTCCGCGCCGCCGTCGCGCGGCGCGGTCGCGGCTTTCCCACGGGCGGCGCGGGCGATCCTCCCTGCGCACCGCCGCCGTCCCGTGGCTGCGCGCGCGCCTCCTCCCGGA
Source organism: Azoarcus sp. DN11 (assembly GCF_003628555.1). Taxonomy (NCBI): domain Bacteria; kingdom Pseudomonadati; phylum Pseudomonadota; class Betaproteobacteria; order Rhodocyclales; family Zoogloeaceae; genus Azoarcus; species Azoarcus sp. DN11. The sequence goes on from NZ_CP021731.1 coordinate 2,259,427, forward strand.
GCGGCGCGCAGCCCTTTTTTCCCTGTGCCACCCCCTTGCCTCGCCGCCCGCGCTCCCGCGCTGCGGACGAGGCTTTTTTTGCGTCGGTGCGCAGCGCGGGCGTGCGCATCGCATCCCGGCCGGCCGCCTAGTCGGCAGACGTTCCACTAGGTGGAACGGAAGGCCCTTCTCCGGCTAATCTCGAGATTTGTGTTGAAGATATCCGTGCAGCGCAAGCGCTGCGCACAATAACTCGAGGAGACAGTCATGAACCACCTTCCGCGGCTTCTTGCGAAGCTGTGCGTCGTCGCCGTCGCGCTGGCGGCCGCGCTGCCCGCCGTGCACGCCGCCCCGCCGGCGAAGCGGCCCAACATCCTGCTCATCGTCGCTGACGACCTCGGCTACACGGACCTCGGCGCCTACGGCGGCGAGATCGCGACGCCCAACCTCGACCGGCTCGCGGCCGGCGGCGCGAAGCTCACCAGCTTCTATGCATCGCCGTTCTGCTCGCCGACGCGCGCGATGCTGATGTCCGGCAGCGACAACCATCTCGTCGGCTTCGGCGACATGGCCGAGCTGATGCTGCCCGAGCAGCGCGGCAAGCCGGGCTACGAGGGCTATCTGAACGAGCGCGTCGTGCCGATGGGCCAGGTGCTGAAGGACGCCGGCTATCGCACCGTGATGGCCGGGAAATGGCATCTCGGCGTGAAGGAGGAGATGAGCCCGGCGGCGCGCGGCTTCGAGCGTTCCTTCGCGATGGTGCAGGGCGGCGCGAGCCACTGGGGCGACCAGAGCGGCATCGTCGCGGTCGACCCGGCGAAGCCGCCGAAGGCGATCTACCGCGAGAACGGCAAGTCGGTCGAGCTGCCGCGCGAGAACTTCTATTCGTCCGAAGCCTTCGCGACGAAGCTCATCGACTACCTGAAGGCCGATGCGCCGAGCGGCAAGCCTTTCTTCGCCTACCTCGCCTTCACCGCGCCGCACTGGCCGCTGCATGCGCCCGACGAGGATATCGCCAAGTACGTCGACCGCTACAAGGACGGCTACGACGCGCTGCGCCGCGCGCGCCTCGAGCGCATGAAGGCGCTCGGCCTGGTCGCCGCCGATACGCCGGTGTACGAGGGGCATCCGTACTGGCCGAAGTGGGAGTCGCTCTCGGCCGCCCAGAAGCTGTCGGAAGCGCGCCGCATGGCGGTGTATGCGGCGATGGTCGACAACATGGACCGGCAGATCGGCCGCGTGCTGGATTACCTGAAGCAGACCGGCGAGCTCGACAACACCTTCGTGTTCTTCATGTCCGACAACGGCGCCGACGGCAACTCGGTGTATGACGTCGGGCACACGCGCGAGTGGATTCACCACGACATGGACAACAGCACGCCGAACATCGGCCGGCCGGGATCGTTCGCGGAGTACGGGCCGGGGTGGGCGCAGGTCGGCATGACGCCGTTCAAGCTGTACAAGTCGATGCTGTACGAGGGCGGTATCAGCGTGCCGGCGATCGCGTGGGGGCCGGGGGTCGAAGGCGGCTCGGTGAAGCGCGAGTTCGCGGACGTGATGGACGTCGCGCCGACGGTCTACGAGCTGGCCGGCGCGAAGCATCCGGGTACGTCCTACCAGGGGCGCGAGGTGCTGCCGTTGCGCGGCAAGTCGATGCTTGCCTACCTGAATAACGGCGCCCGCGTCGTGCATGGGGCGGACGAGGCGATCGGCTGGGAGCTGGGCGGGCGCAAGGCGCTGCGCAAGGGCGACTGGAAGATCGTGTATGCGAACAAGCCGTGGGGCACCGGCGAATGGGAGCTGTACAACATCGCCAAAGACCGCACCGAAAGCGAGAACCTCGCCGCGCGCCACCCCGGGAAGCTGAAGGAGCTGCTGGCGGCATGGCGCCAGTACGTCGCCGAAACCGGCACGCTCGAAATCGAGGGTCTGGCGTCGCGGCCCGGCTACAGCAACGGCGGGAAGTATTACGAGGACCTCGCGTTGGAGGCCGCCACGACCGGCAAGGCGGACTCCCGCACTGCCGCCGTGGGCAAATGAGCCGGGGCAGGCGCGTCCGCGTGCCATAAGACCCGTTCCCGCAACCCGTGTCCGACGTGTGGCGAGCGCCGTGCGGCGGGCAACGCAAACAGCACGGCGAGGGGCGTGACGCCCGGGTTTCCGCGCGGGCCTCCCATGCCCTGCCGGAAGGCGAGTCGGGCGTGCCCGGCACCTCGTCGCAATAAATCAAGGAAAACACGATGAAAGAACAAGTTGGCATGCTCTGCCGAGCAGCCATTCGCGCCCTGTTCCGCAAGGGAGCTGTCGGCGCCTGCTGCGTGCTGGGATTGTTTCACTCACTGTCCGCGGCCGCGGCGGATGTCCTCCCCGGCGCGTTCACCGCCTTGCCCGTGGGGATGTCGGCGCTCCAGGTCTTCCAGACCCATATCGAACGCGACAAGCAGTACGTCGATGGACATGCCCGGCCGATCGACGCGCGCCTCGACTCGGACGTCTCCATGCTGAGATATCACAAGCTCATCGAGGTCGGCGGGTATACGGTCGATCCGAACATCATCGTTCCGTACGTGGAGCTGGAAGGAAAGCGCGACCTGTCGTCGTTAGGGAAGGAAAGCGGGCTGGGCGACGTCGTGCTCAACGCCATCGTCTGGCTGGTGAACGATCCGAAGAGCCGGACCTTTTTCGGCATTTCACCGTATCTGTATCTTCCGACCGGCCGTTACAACCATGATCAGCGCCTGAATGCCGGTGAGAATCGCTGGAAATTCGCTCTGCAAACCGGCTACACGACCGCGTTGAGCGACAAGATCCTGTTCGACCTCACCGGCGACGTCACGCTGTTCGGCAAAAACGACGATTTCGGCCGCGCCCGCGCTGATCTCGAGCAGGACGTGGCCTATCAGGTCCAATCCTATCTCCGCTACAAGCTCACGCCCGCATTCGAGGCCCATGCGGGGCTCTCGCATGTGTGGGGCGGCGAAACGAAGGTCGGTGGCGCAAGGCAGGGGAACGAGCTCCGGACCACGAAGTACATGATCGGCGCCTCGTACATGTTCGGCCCCGCGACCCAGCTGCTGGCTCAATACGGGCGGGACATCTCGGTGGAGAACGGATTCAGGGAGTCGGGTAAATTCCTCCTGCGATTCACGCAGATGTTCTGACCGCCGTTGCGCAAGGGCGCCGCCGGGTGTGTCGTGTCGTCCGGCTCGATGGGGCGGGGCGGACGCCCGGGCGGCAGTGAGGAGGTGAACCATGTTCGGACGCGTTGTCCTCATCTGTATCGCGGCGCTGGCGGCGCTCGCCGCGCACGCCCGCACGCCACAGGGCGCGGCGCGTCCGGACTACGTCCCCGACGCCCGGTGCCTCGCCTGCCATCCGGCGCAGGCGGCGCTGTGGGCCGGGTCGAAGCACCGCCTGGCGATGCAGCAGGCGACGCCCGCGACCGTGCTCGGCGACTTCGACGGGACACGCTTCGCGGGCGCTGGCGAAGCGGTGCGTTTCTTCCGCCGCGGCAAGGGCTTTTTCGCCCGCACCACCGGCGCCGACGGCGTCGAGCGCGACTTCGCGGTGACGCATACGCTCGGCGTCCGTCCGCTGCAGCAGTACCTCGTGCCCTTGCCGGGCGGTCGGCTGCAGGCGCTCGCGGTCGCGTGGGACACTCGCGCGAAGCGCTGGTTCGCGCTGTATCCCGAAGGCGGGATCGCACCCGGCTCGCCGCTGCACTGGAGCGGTCGCTACCAGAACTGGAACCTGATGTGCGGGGAGTGTCACACGACCGCCTATCGCAAGCAGTACGACGAGGCGCGCGACGCCTACAGCACCACCTGGGCGGCGGGCGAGGTCGACTGCCAGGCCTGCCACGGCGCGGGGCGCGCGCATGCCGAGAGCGCGGCGCGCATCGCGTCCGGCGGGGCGAAAGGGCCGCCGGTGCCGACGTCCAACCGCGCGCTGCAGTCGGCGCACGCGCAGGTCGACCAGTGCGCGGCCTGCCATGCGCGCCGCACGCGGCTGCAGGAGCATGCCGAGCCGGGGGCGCCGCTGCTCGACAATTTCGTGCCGGACAACCTGCGCGCCGACCTGTATCAGGCCGACGGCCAGCAACTCGGCGAAGTCTTCGAATACGGCTCGTTCCGCCAGAGCCGCATGTACGCAGCCGGCGTCGCCTGCAGCGACTGCCACGAACCGCACGGCGGCAAGCTGCGTGCGAGCGGCAACGCGCTGTGCACGGCGTGCCACAATCCGGCGCCGCCGGCGCGATTCCCCAGCCTGCAGGCGAAGCGCTACGACTCGCCCGAGCACCACTTCCACGCCGAAGGCGCTGCGGGCAGCCAGTGCGTCGACTGCCACATGCCGGCGCGCAACTACATGATCGTGCATGAGCGGCGCGATCACGCGATCCGCATTCCGCGCCCCGACCTCACGCGCCGGATCGGCACGCCCAACGCCTGCGCCGGCTGCCACGCAGACCGCCCGCCCGAATGGGCGGAGGCCGCCATCCGCGCCCGCCACGGCGAGCGCAGCCGCCCGGAGCATTACGGCGAGGTCTTCGCCGCGGCGCGCGCGGGCCGTGCCGACGCCCCCGCGCGCCTGGCCGCGCTCGCCACCGACGCGGCCCAGCCCGGGATCGTGCGCGCGAGCGCGGTCGAGCTGCTCGGCAGCTTCGGCCTGCGCACGCCGCAGGCCGCGCTCGCCGACGAGGATCCGGTCGTGCGCGCGGCGGCGGCCGCGGCCTTCGCGGTGCATCCCAAGGCCGAGCGGCTCGCGGCGCTGCCGCCATTGCTCGACGATGCACGCCGGGCGGTGCGCATCGCCGCGGCACGCGCGCTGGCCGACGTCGCCGACGACGAGCTGCCGCCCGAGCATCGCGCCGCGCGCCGCCGCGCACTCGGGGAATACCTCGCCGCGCAGCGGGCGATGGCCGACATGCCGGCGGCGCAGCTCAATCTCGCCTCGCTCTTTGCCGCGCAGGGCGACGTCGCGCAGGCCGAGCGGCATTACCGGCGCGCGATCGCGCAGGATGCCTCGGTCACCGATGCCCATGTCGGCCTCGCGACCGTGCTCGCGGGGGCGGGGCGCGGCGGCGAGGCCGAGCGCGTGCTGCGCGATGGTCTACCCAATGCGGCCCGGCCCGGCGAGCTGCATTTCGCGCTGGGCCTGCTCGTCGGCGGGCGCGGGCAGTGGCAGGAGGCGGCACGCGAGCTGGAGGCAGCCGCCGCGCTCATGCCGGGCGACCCGCGCGTGAGCCGCAACCTCTCCATCGTGCGCGAGCGGCTGCGGACGGAGCGCTAGCGGCTAACCGCCCGCGGCGATCGCGGCAGCGGTGGCCTGCAGGTCGCCGAGGTGCGCCTCGACGACCTTGGCGCGCAGGCCGTAGCGGCGCGGCCAGATCATGTTGATGCAGCCCTGCACGCCGTCGGCGGCAAGGACGGGCACCGCGATCGCGTCGAGCCCGTCGTCGAACTCGCTGATGTCCTCGACGCCGCCGCCGAAGATCGCGTCGCGCACGGCATAGCCCTGGCGCCGCGTCTCGTCGAGGATCGCGTCGATTTCGCGGCGCAGCACGATCGCGCTGCGCGGGTTCTCCGGCGGATGGGCGCGGTAATGCGCCATCACGTCGTCGCGCTGCGCCTGCGTGCAGAACGAGAGCCACGCGCGCCCCGGGGCCGACAGGAAGAGGTCCACGCGGTAGCCGAGGTGGTAGCGCGAGTTCAGCGACAGGCCCGACAAGCGCCGCGAGCTCTCGGCGAGCTCCATCATGTAGTCCTTGTAAACCAGCAGGTCGGACGGCCACAGCGCCTTGCGCTGCAGCGCGGCCAGGTGCGGGGCGGCAAGCTCGGCGAGGCGCTGCGTCGCCTCGGGCGGGCGCTGTGCGGCCGGCAGCGCGATGGCGCGCCGCCACAGCCCGTCGTAGATTGCGCGCCACGCGATGCCGGCCTGCTCCAGCGTGTGCAGGATGCGCAGCAGGGTCGGTTTGGGGAGTCCCGTCGCATCGTGCAGCTGCTGCAGCGAGCGGCCTTCGCTCTGTTGCAGCAGTTGCAGCACTTCGAGTCCGCGTTCGAGTGCGCGTATCGATTTCATCCTTCGGTCCCAGGTGCGGACGACAGGGCGCATGCCGCGCCGGCGCGGCGCCGCGCGCTCAGGGGCGCTTGCCGCGCGCGAAGAAGTCCTGCGGCATCTGCTTCACGGCGTCGAGCGTGCGCAGGATGTGTTCGGACAGGATCGAGGTCGCGCGTGTCGCATCGCGCGCGAGCGTCGCGTCGACGAGCGCCTGGTGCTCCGCATGGATGTCGCGCGGGATCGGCTGGCGGAACAGGCTGATGCGCCGGTAGCGCTCCGACTGCTGGTAGAGGATGTGCTGGAAGTGGCGGATCCAGCGCGACGGGCAGGCGGCGATCAGCGCCTCGTGGAAGGCGCGGTTGCGCTTCTCCCAGTCCTCGGTAGCGCCGGGATCGTGCTCGGCGAGTTTCTGCTCGGCGCGTGACAGGCGATGGAAGGCGCCGACGAGGCCGGCTTCCCATTCCTCGTTGCCGCGCGCGATCGCCTGCCGCAGCGCCTCGGTTTCGAGCAGCACGCGGGTGCGCGTGATGTCCTCGAAGTCGGCCAGCGAGATCGGCGCGACGCGGAAGCCGCGCTGCCCCTGACCGACCACCAGCGCGTCGGTGACGAGCAGCAGCAGCGCCTCGCGCAGCGTGCCGGCGCCGACGTCGTACTGCTCCTTCAGGTGCTCGACGCGCAGTTTCTCGCCCGGCGGGTGCATGCCTTCGATGATGTCGCGCCGCAGCCGCTTGTAGGCGGCCTCGACGAGGGTCTTGGGCTCGTCGGTCTCGAGGATGTCGGAAACGGTGGCGTCGATCATGGCAGCCGGAAGTTCAAGTATGGGTAGGAGAATTCTAGCCGACTCACTTCTTCCGCGCAGTGAAAAAATATCGAGATTTGTAGTTGACGTCGAGATTCTGAGGAATTATCTTGAACCCAACGTCGCAACATCGCCCGCAGGAGAGTCGCCGATGAAAGTCGCAGTCCCGCAATCCACCGTGTCCTGGGAAGCCGCGCACGCGGCCGTCGCGGCCGCGGTGCGCCATGCCGAAGCGCTCGGCCTGCGGGTGAACGTCGGCGTCGCCGATGCGGCGGGCAACCTGGTGGCCTTCCTTCGCATGCCCGGCGCCTTTCCCCAGTCGATCGACATCGCGATCGACAAGGCCTACACGGCCGCCGGCTTCGGTTTCCCGACCGGCCAGTGGATGGACGTGGTCGCCGGCAACGAAGGCATGAAGCTCGGTTTCTCGGCGCGGCCGCGCCTGGTGGTGTTCGGCGGGGGGCTGCCGATCCGAGTGGCCGGCGAACTGATTGGCGGCATCGGCGTGTCCGGTGCCTCGGAAGAACAGGACGACGTCTGTGCGCGCGCAGGGCTTGCGGCGATCGGCGCCGACATCCAGGAATAGCGGAGGCATTCGATGAAACAGATCCACAACTTCATCAACGGCGAGTTCGTCGCCACCGAGCGGACTTTCGACAAGCGTTCGCCGCTCGACAACCGCGTCATCGCCGCGGTGCATGAGGCGGGCAAGCGCGAGGTCGATGCGGCGGTCGCCGCCGCGCGCGCGGCGCTCAACGGCCCGTGGGGGCGCATGACGGTGGCCGAGCGCGTCGAGCGGCTCAACGCGCTCGCCGACGGCATCAACCGCCGCTTCGACGAGTTCCTCGCCGCCGAATGCGCCGACACCGGCAAGCCCGCGAGCCTCGCGCGCCACATCGACATCCCGCGCGGCGCGGCGAACTTCAAGGTGTTCGCCGACGTCGTGAAGAGCGTGCCGACCGAGTTCTTCGAGATGGCCACGCCCGACGGCCGCGGCGCGCTGAACTACGCGGTGCGCCGCCCGGTCGGCGTGGTCGGTGTGATCTGCCCGTGGAACCTGCCGCTGCTGCTGATGACCTGGAAAGTCGGCCCGGCGCTCGCGTGCGGCAACACGGTGGTCGTGAAACCCTCCGAGGAGACGCCGCAGACCGCGACGCTGCTCGGCGAGGTGATGAACGAGGTCGGCATCCCGAAGGGCGTCTACAACGTCGTGCATGGCTTCGGCCCCGGTTCGGCGGGCGAGTTCGTGACCACGCACCCGCAGGTGAACGCGATCACCTTCACCGGCGAGACACGCACCGGCGCGGCGATCATGAAGGCCGCGGCGGACGGCGCGCGCCCGGTGTCGCTGGAGATGGGCGGCAAGAATGCGGCGATCGTGTTCGCCGACTGCGACTTCGACGCCGCGATCGAAGGCACGATGCGCTCGGTGTTCGTCAATTGCGGCCAGGTCTGCCTCGGCACCGAGCGCGTGTATGTCGAGCGGCCGATCTTCGAGCGCTTCGTTGCCGCGCTGAAGACCGGCGCCGAAAGCCTCAAGCTCGGCGTGCCCGAGGACGAGGCGACCGGCATGGGGCCGCTGATCTCGCAGGAGCATCGCGACAAGGTGCTGGGCTATTACGCGAAGGCGAAGGAGCTCGGTGCGACCGTGGTCACCGGTGGTGGCGCGCCCGCGATGCCGGGCGAGCTCGCGCACGGCGCGTGGGTCGAGCCGACGATCTGGACCGGGCTCGGCGACGACTCGCCGATCGCGCGCGAGGAGATCTTTGGCCCCTGCACGCTGATCCAGCCCTTCGACGCCGAGGACGAGGTGATCCGCCGCGCCAACGACACCGACTACGGCCTCGCCTGCTCGGTGTGGACGAAGGACCTCGCCCGTGCGCACCGCGTCGCGGGGCGGATCGAGGCCGGCCTGGTGTGGGTGAATTCCTGGTTCCTGCGCGACCTGCGCACCCCCTTCGGCGGCGCCAAGCAGTCGGGCATCGGCCGCGAGGGCGGGGTGCATTCGCTCGAGTTCTACACCGAGCTCAAGAACGTGTGCATCAAGCTGTGAGCGTGCGGCGATGAGCGACAACTCTCCGGAGATCGCCCGCAGCGTCGCCGCTGCCGGCATCCGCACGAACTACCACGATCTCGGCGCCGGCCACCCGCTGCTGATGATCCACGGCTCGGGCCCGGGCGTGTCGGCGTGGGCCAACTGGCGGCTGGTGATGCCGATGCTCGCCGAGCGGGCGCGCGTGATCGCGCCCGACATGGTCGGCTTTGGCTTCAGCGAGCGCCCCGCGGGGCAGCGCTACGACCTCGACGTGTGGGTCGCCCAGGCGGTGGGCCTGCTCGATGCGCTCGACATCGAACGCGCCGACCTCGTCGGCAACTCCTTCGGCGGCGCGCTGGCGCTGGCGCTCGCGATCCGCCATCCGCGCCGCGTGCGCCGGCTGGTGCTGATGGGCAGCGTCGGCGTGCCCTTCGCGATCACGCCCGGGCTCGATGCGGTGTGGGGCTATACGCCCGCGCTCGACAACATGCGCGCGCTGCTCGATCTCTTCGCGTGGGACCGCGCGTTGGTGAACGACGAGCTCGCGCGGCTGCGCTACGAGGCGAGCATCCGCCCCGGCTTCCAGGAGTCATTCGCGGCGATGTTCCCGGCCCCGCGCCAGCGCTGGGTCGACGCGCTGGCGAGCCGCGAGGCCGACATCCGCGCGCTGCCGCACGAGACGCTGGTGATCCACGGCCGCGAGGACCGCGTCATCCCGATCGCCAATTCGCTGACGCTGGCGGCCTGGATCCCGCGCACGCAGCTGCACGTGTATGGCCGCTGCGGCCACTGGACGCAGATCGAGCACGCCGCCCGCTTCGCCTGCCTGGTCGGCGACTTCGTCGCCGAGGCGGGCGCCGACGAACCCCAACCCCTGATCCGAGGCTGACATGGACCAACGACTGATCGAACGACTCGGCGACGAACTGTACCAGGCGCTGGTGAAGCGCGAGACGCTCGCGCCGCTCACCGAGCGCCATCCCGACATCACCATCGAGGACGCCTACCGCGTGCAGCAGCGCATGATTGCGCGGCGGCTCGAAGCCGGCGAGTGCATCGTCGGCAAGAAGATCGGCGTCACCAGCCGCGCCGTGATGAACATGCTGGGCGTGTACCAGCCCGACTTCGGCATGCTGCTCGACGGCATGCTGTACAACGAGGGCGAGGCGATCGCCGCCGACACGCTGATCCAGCCCAAGGCCGAAGGCGAGATTGCCTTCGTGCTGAAGCGCGACCTGAAGGGCCCGGGCGTGACCGCGGCCGACGTGCTAGCGGCGACCGAAGGCGTGATGACCTGCTTCGAGATCGTCGATTCGCGCATCCGCGACTGGAAGATCAAGGTCCAGGACACCGTCGCCGACAACGCCTCGTGCGGCGTGTTCGTGCTCGGCGACCGCCTCGTCGACCCGCGCCGCGTCGACCTCAACACCTGCGGCATGGTGCTGGAGAAGAACGGCGAGATCGTCGCCACCGGTGCCGGCGCGGCGGCGCTCGGCGCCCCGGCGAATGCCGTCGCATGGCTCGCCAACACCCTCGGCAGCCTCGACATCCCGCTCAAGGCCGGCGAAGTGATCCTGTCCGGCTCGCTCGCGGCGATGGTGCCGGTGAAGGCCGGCGACAACCTGCGCGTGACGATCGGCGGCATCGGCGGCTGCTCGGTGCGCTTCGTCTGAACCCCCGCCCCCAGAGAGAAGGAAGAGACAACATGAGCAAGAAGATCCGATGCGCCCTGATCGGTCCCGGCAACATCGGCACCGACCTGCTGGCGAAGCTGATGCGCAGCCCGGTGCTGGAGCCGGTGTGGATGGTCGGCATCGACCCGGCCTCCGACGGCCTGGTGCGTGCGCGCGAGATGGGCCTGAAGACCACCGCCGAGGGCGTCGACGGCCTGCTGCCGCACGTGGTTGCGGACGACGTCCGGATCGCCTTCGACGCGACCAGCGCCTACGTGCATGCCGAGAACAGCCGCAAGCTCAACGAGCTGGGCGTGCTGATGATCGACCTCACGCCCGCCGCGATCGGCCCCTACTGCGTGCCGCCGGTCAATCTCAAGGACCATGTCGGGCAGGGCGAAATGAACGTGAACATGGTCACCTGCGGTGGCCAGGCGACGATCCCGATGGTCGCGGCCGTGTCGCGCGTGCAGCCGGTCGCCTACGGCGAGATCGTCGCCACCGTCTCCAGCCGCTCGGTCGGCCCCGGCACGCGCAAGAACATCGACGAGTTCACGCGCACCACCGCCGGTGCGGTCGAGCGCGTCGGCGGCGCGAAGCGGGGCAAGGCCATCATCATCATCAACCCCGCCGAGCCGCCGCTCATCATGCGCGACACCGTGCATTGCCTGACCGAGTCCGAGCCCGACCAGGCGGCGATCACCGCGTCGATCCACGCGATGATCGCCGAAGTGCAGAAGTACGTGCCGGGCTACCGCCTCGTCAACGGCCCCGTCTTCGACGGCAAGCGCGTGTCGGTCTTCCTCGAAGTGGAAGGCCTGGGCGACTACCTGCCGAAGTACGCCGGCAACCTCGACATCATGACCGCCGCCGCCGCGCGCACCGCCGAGATGTTCGCCGAGGAGATCCTCGCCGGGCGCCTCACCCTCGAACCGCGCGCCGCCGTGGCCGCCTGACCGGAGACCGACATGAACCTTCGCGGCAAGAAAATCACCGTCCACGATATGACCCTGCGGGACGGCATGCACCCGAAGCGCCACCTGATGACGCTCGAACAGATGAAGACCATCGCCTGCGGGCTCGACGCAGCGGGCGTGCCGCTGATCGAGGTCACGCACGGCGACGGCCTCGGCGGCAGCTCCGTGAACTACGGCTTCCCCGCGCACACCGACGAGGAATACCTGTCGACGGTGATCCCGCTGATGAAGCAGGCCAAGGTGTCGGCGCTGCTGCTGCCGGGCATCGGCACCGTCGACCACCTGAAGATGGCGCACGAGCTGGGCGTGGCGACGATCCGCGTGGCGACCCACTGCACCGAGGCGGACGTGTCCGAGCAGCACATCGGCGCGGCGCGCAAGCTCGGCATGGATACCGTCGGCTTCCTGATGATGGCGCACATGAACAGCCCCGAAGGGCTCGTCACGCAGGCGAAGCTGATGGAGTCCTACGGCGCGAACTGCATCTACATCACCGATTCGGCCGGGCATCTTCTGCCCGACACGGTGAAGGCGCGCATCAGCGCGGTGCGTGCGGCGCTCAAACCCGAGACCGAGCTGGGTTTCCATGGCCACCACAACCTCGCGATGGGGGTGGCGAACTCGATCGCGGCGATCGAGGCGGGCGCGAACCGCATCGACGCGGCGGCGGCGGGCCTCGGCGCGGGCGCGGGCAACACGCCGATGGAAGTGCTCGTCGCGGTGTGCGAGCTGATGGGCATCGAAACCGGTGTCGACGTGTTCGCGATCCAGGACGTCGCCGAAGACCTCGTCGTGCCGGTCATGGACTTCCCGATCCGCATCGACCGCGACGCGCTCACGCTCGGCTATGCCGGCGTGTATGGCTCCTTCCTCTTGTTCGCCAAGCGCGCCGAGAAGAAATACGGTGTGCCGGCGCGTGAGATCCTCGTCGAGATGGGCCGCCGCGGCATGGTCGGCGGGCAGGAGGACATGATCGAGGACACCGCGATGACGCTGGCCAAGGCCCGGCAGCAGGAGGTGGCGGCATGAAGCTCGACCGCGAAATCATCGAGCGGCTCGCGACGCGGCTGGAGGGCTGCGAGCTCGAGGCGCGCGACACGACCAAGATCACCGACGACCACCCGGACATGGACTGGGACGACGCCTACGCGATCCAGGACGAGATCAAGCGGCGCAAGCTCGCGCGCGGCGCGCGCATCGTCGGCCTCAAGGCGGGGCTGACCTCGCACGCGAAGATGAAGCAGATGGGCGTCGAGACGCCGGTGTTCGGCTTCCTCGCCGACTACTTCGCGGTGCCCGACGGCGGCGAGGTCGACAGCGCGAAGCTGATCCACCCCAAGGTCGAGCCCGAGATCGCCTTCGTCACCAAGGCGCCGCTGCGCGGCCCCGGCTGCCACATCGGCGCGGTGCTCGCGGCGACCGACTTCGTGATTCCGGCGATCGAGATCATCGACAGCCGCTACCGCGACTTCAAGTTCGACCTCAAGAGCGTGGTCGCCGACAACTGCTCGTCCTCGCGTTTCGTGGTCGGCGGGCGCATGGGCGACGTCGCGGCGCTCGACTTGCGCACGCTGGGCGTGGTGCTGGAGAAGAACGGCGAGCCGGTGGCCTTCGGCGCCGGCGCCGCGGTGCTCGGCCATCCCGCCGCGGCGATCGCGATGCTCGCGAACATGCTCGGCGAGAGGGGCGAGGAAATCCCCGCCGGTACGCTGATCCTCTCGGGCGGCATCACCGAGGCCGTCGCCGTGCAGCCCGGCGACGCGGTGACGCTGCGCGTGCAGGACCTGGGTTCCGTGTCCGTGCGTTTCGCCTGAACGACAGCAGAAGGAGACCGCAAATGCCATTCGCCCAAATCTACCTCGTGGAAGGACGCAGCGAGGAGCAGAAGCGCGCGGTGATCGAGAAGGTCACCCAGGCCCTCGTCGAGGCCGTCGGCGCGCCGAAGGAGAACGTCCGCGTGTGGATCCAGGACGTGCCCAAGACCAACTGGGGCATTGCCGGACAGACCGCGAAAGACCTCGGGCGCTGACGCGCCGGCGCTGCGGCGAGGAGTGGATCTTAGCCAACCCGAAGATCCTCCTCGCTAAAGCCTCAAAGGCCGACACGCCCGTCATTCTCAGATTCCCGTGTCCCAGGCGGTTTCCGTCTGGATTCCGGGCGAATGCCCGGCAACGCGAGCCCCGCGGAATGCGCGTACGGTCTCGAGGAATTCCGAAAGGATCGGCGACTGGTCGTCGGCGCGATAAAGACAGCTCAGGTCGATGCGGCAGTTGGGCGGGGTGTCGTGCAGGGGGCGGAAGACGACGCCGGGCAGGGTCAGCGCGGTGACTGATTCGGGCACGAGGCAGATGCCGAAGCCGCCCGCCACCAGCGCGACGCCGGTGACTGCGTCGCCGACTTCCTGAGACACTTGGGGCACGAAGCCGGCTTCCTCGCACAGCCGCATCACCTTGTCGATGAAGTTGGGGCGGGCGCCGGTCGGGAACAGCACCATCGGATGCTCGGCGAGCATGGGGAAAGACACCGACTCCTCGCGGGCGAGCGGGTGGCTTTCGTTGATCGCGAGCAGTAGCGGCTCGGTCGCGACGAGTTCGGTCGCGAGGTCGGGCAGGGGCGCGAGCATGCGGTTGAAGCCGAGTGTGATACGTCGCTGGCGCAGGGCCTCGATCTGTTCCGCCTTGGTCATCGTGTGCAACACGATCTTCACTTCGGGATAGGCGGTGCGGAAGGCGAGCAGGAGCCTGGGGATGATGCCGAGGATGCCCGAACCGAAGATCGCGATGTCGAGCCGCCCGAGCTTCCCCTGACCTGCGCGCTGGGTGCGTTCCGTCGCCTGCTCGACGACGGAGCGGATGTTGCGCGCTTCTTCCAGGAACAGTTCGCCCGCCTGGGTGAGTTCCATCCCCTTGGGTGTACGGTTGAACAGCCGCACGCCCAGTTCTTCCTCCAGTTGCTGGATCTGCCGCGTGAGCGGCGGCTGCGAGATGTGCAGCCGTGCGGCGGCGCGGCCGATGTTTTCCTCCTCGGCGACGGCGATGAAGTAACGAAGGTGTCGGAGGTCCATGTATTCCCCGGATGGGTAAGCGGAAGGTCGCCAACACAATACCTTGAAGGTATGGAGGTTGCCAATTAATGGTATTGGACGGTAATTCCCGCCCCCGATAACTTCCTGCCTACACAAGAACCATCAAGGTCATCGTTCAAGGAGGAAGACATGGGGATCAAGAAGACCGCGCAATGCGGCGTTGCAGTGGCAGCACCTGAACACCGAGGAGGAGCAGATCCTGCCAGCCGCGCGCAAACACCTCACCGACGAGGACTGGCGCGCGATCGAACATGCCTTCCGTGCCAACGGCGACTTCCGCGTGGGGGGCGAATACGACGAAAGTCTCAGGAAACTCTTCGTAAAACTGATGAACATGACCGCTTCGAGCGATAATTAGACGTCAGTTATTACAAGTAGGGCGCCGCACGAACGGCGCCCCGGCGAGGAGAGACCCCCGGATGCACGAGAAGCTGATCGAGCAGTTCAACCTGCGCTCGCGGCTGCGGTTCAACATCGACAGCGGCCACATCTGGCTCGGCGAGAACCGCATGCTGATGTTCCACGCGCAGGCCTTCGGCGCGCTGCGCAAGGAACTCTTCGATTCGCTCGGTGCGAAACGGGCGAAGGGGGTGTTGCTGCGCATGGGCTTCGCCTCCGGCCGTCACGACGCCGAACTCGCCGGCAAACTCTCGAACCAGCTCAAGGCCTACGACGCCTTCCAGATCGGCCCCGAGCTGCACGCCTTCGAAGGGCTCGTCAAACCCACCATCCTCGACGCCAAGATCGACTGGGAGCGAGGCACCTTCTTCGGCGAGGTGTTGTGGGAGAACTCCTGGGAGGCCGAATCCCACGTCCAGCACTTCGGCGTCGGCGAAGACGTCGCGTGCTGGAGCCTCGTCGGCTACGCATCCGGCTATTCGAGCTACTTCCTCAAGCGCTTCATCGTCTTCCGCGAAGTCGAATGCACCGGCAAGGGCGACCCGCGCTGCCTCATCGTCGGCAAGCCCGCCGAGGACTGGAAGTTCGACGACGACTACCTCGACTACTTCCGCCCCGACAACGTCGAATGCAAGCTGCGTCAGTTGCAGGAAGACGTGCGCCAGCTCAAGGCCACGCTGTCCGCGCAGCAGGGGCCGGGCGGCCAGCTCGTCGGCAACTCGCCGGCCTTCCGCAGCGCCTTCGACCTCGTTAACAAGGCCGCCAAGAGCCCGATCAGCGTGCTCCTGCTCGGCGAGACCGGCGCCGGCAAGGAGATGTTCGCGCGCTGGCTGCACGATCACAGCGACCGCGCCGACCAGCCCTTCGTCGCCATCAACTGCGCCGCCATCCCGCACGACCTGATCGAATCCGAACTCTTCGGCGTGCAGAAGGGCGCCTACACCGGCGCCCAGCACTCCCGCCCCGGCCGCTTCGAGCGCGCCAACGGCGGCACGCTGTTCCTCGACGAGGTGGGCGACCTCTCACCCGCCGCCCAGGTCAAGCTCCTGCGCGTGCTGCAGACCGGCGAGATCGAACGGCTCGGCGACGACCAGACGCGCAAGGTCAACGTGCGCCTCGTCGCGGCGACCAACGTCAACCTCCAGCAGGCCATCGCCGAAGGCCGCTTCCGCGCCGACCTCTATTACCGCCTCGCGACCTACCCGGTCACCATCCCGCCGCTGCGCGAGCGCAAGGCGGACATTCCGCTGCTTGCCGCCGCGCTCGTCGACAAGATCGCCCCGACGTATCACAAGAAAGTCGAAGGCATCACCGACCGCGCGATGCAGGCGCTGCTCGCCCACGACTGGCCGGGCAACGTGCGCGAACTGGAAAACCTGATCGAGCGCGGCGTGCTCCTCGCCGAGCCCGGCGGCCAGATCGAACTCGAACACCTCTTCGCATCCGGCGCTCCAGGCAACCAGCACGGCGCCGAAATCGGCCGCGAGGGTTTTGTCGCTGACATCGTCGAATCGAACCGCGGGCGCCTGTACGAAGCCTTGCTCGACGAAGGCTTCGACCTCGACGCCCACGAGCGCCGGCTTGTGGAACTCGCCGTGCGCCGCGCGAACGGAAATCTGACGCATGCGGCGCGGTTACTGGGGATTACGCGGCGGCAGCTGGCTTATCGGTTAAAGCAGGATGCCAACGCGGCGGGGTAGTTGCGGTAAGCCGCCGCACGAGGCGCAGTAACGTCGAACGGCAGATCCCCGGTTCGCTGAACTGGTGGTAGCGACCCAAAACTGTCAGTTCCGTTGAGCGCCGTAAACGTCGGCGAGGAGTGTGAGTTGCCGTCCGCACGGGGCCTCTGGGATCTTTGCCGGCCGGAGCTCAAAGACAGAGACGTGCGCGATGATTTATAGTGAACTTTAAAAAGTTATCTACTTCTTGTAACTTTGCAAATTTTTATATAACCTCTCGGGCATGGACCCTATCCGTAATCCCTTTTCCCCAGGTGCCGGCACTCCGCCGCCAGAGCTTGCCGGCCGTGATGAGCTGCGAGAGTCTCTGCGCATTGCGCTTGAGCGTGCTCGTATCGGGCGCCCCGCGAAGAGCGCTATGTTAGTCGGCCTGCGCGGTGTCGGTAAGACAGTACTTCTGGACCGCGTACGAGAAGATGCCGAAGCCGCTGGCATCCATACTGTCCGAGTCGAAGCACCTGAAGGACGGTCTCTTCCAGCTCTACTTGCGCCACAGCTGCGCCAAGCGCTCTTGCGCTTGAGCCAGATAGCGGCTGCTAAAGACTATGCAGTGCGTGGACTGCGGGCACTAGCCGGGTTCGCCAGCAAACTTAAGGTCACTTTCGGCGACATCGAGGTCGGTCTTGATTACGATCCCGAGCCTGGATTAGCAGACAACGGTGATCTCGAGCATGACCTTCAAGCTCTTTTCGAGCAGGTTGGTTTGGCGGCAAAGTCAGCAAACACGGCGTTGGCGATTTTCATCGACGAGCTGCAGTATGTCGAGGAGCCACAGTTGGCTGCGCTGATTACCGCCATGCATCGCACCGAACAGAGGCAATTGCCGGTTGTGCTGGTTGGCGCTGGCTTGCCCCAATTAAGGGGACGAATGGGCAACGCCAAGTCGTACGCGGAAAGGTTGTTTGACTTTCCTATTATCGGCCCCCTACCGCCAGCAGCGGCACGATTCGCCGTCGAGAAGCCTCTCGCCAATGAGGGAGTCGGCATTACCGACCGAGCTCTGGACCAAATACTGCGAGTCACCCAAGGCTATGCCTATTTTCTTCAGCAGTGGGGCAGTCACACTTGGCGGGCGGCGCAGGTATCACCGATTGATGTTGACGCTGTAGATGTCGCTTCTGTTACGGCCGTAGCTGCTCTGGATGAGAGTTTCTTTCGGGTACGATTCGACCGGCTTACACCCAAAGAGAAAAAATATCTTCGCGCCATGGCGGAGTTAGGGCCAGGCCCTCATCGATCAGGCGATATCGCGGCCTGCTTCAACTCGGCCGTGTCTTCGCTTGCGCCGACGCGAAGCTCCCTAATCGCCAAGGGCATGGTATGGAGTCCGAATCACGGTGACACGGCCTTCACTGTGCCAATGTTTGATGAGTTCATGAAGCGGATAATGCCGGGGAATGACTGGCGCTAGTCGGGTCGACATTCTCATACTGGGCTAGGTCGATCGCCCGGCGGCCAGATCGAGCTCGAACACCTTTTCGCATCCGGCGCGCCGGGCAACCAGCACGGCGCCGAAATCGGCCGAGAGGGCTTCGTCGCCGACATCGTCGAATCGAACCGCGGGCGCCTGTACGAAGCCTTGCTCGACGAAGGCTTCGACCTCGACGCCCACGAGCGCCGTCTGGTGAAACTCGCCGTCCGCCACGCGAACGTCAACCTGACGCATGCGGCGCGGCTGCTCGGGATTACGCGGCGGCAGCTTGCCTATCGGTTGAAGCAGGACGCGAACGCGGCGGGGTAGTTGCGGAAAGCTGCCGCATGCCGCGCAGTACCGTCGAACCGCAGGTCCCCGGTTCGTCGAGCTGGCGGTATCAACCCGAAGCGGCCCGATGACCCAAGGCAGAGCCGACATTCAACATGGAAGTTCAGACGACGGCAAAAAGCGAAGCTTTTTGACGGTCCGCTGGGACGATGGGTTGGGCGTCAATTGTATGCGCTAAAGATCTGCGACGAGAGATTCAACACCTGCAACCATTGCTGCCGCATCTTGTTCCGTATAGTGAGTCCATTCGCCATGAGCGGCCTTGTTGCCGATTTCAGCCCATGCAGTAATTTGCTTTTGCTTTGCCATGTTATAGGCGCCGGCTTTTGTTAAATCAGCATTCATCCGATCTAGTTTGCCCTCGCTCACGCCATACTTATTGGCTAAGTCTTTTAGTGTGGACTCAAGGGAAACGCGGGCAAGAATGCAGGCAGGGTCTTTATACCCCGACGCCAACAACTCTTTAGCTTGGGCTATTGCGTCGGAAAGGACCTCGGCCTTCGCTAGAGTCCGAATATGGAACAGATAGCCGCCCTCGTAGTCTTCCCGAGCGGCACGAAAAATACCATAGCTGTCATTGAAGTCTGAAAGCCAACCGCCAAAGCTCTCATAGTGCTTGGCGAGGTTCCTGTAATGGATGCTGGACTCACCAAATGTTCGATGCACAAGATTTAGAACATTAGTTGCCCACTCTTTATACATGTCAGATGGAACTTTGTGGTACGACTTACCTTCAGCTGACACGAAATCCACAACCTTTGCAGCAAGTACAGCCTCGGCTTTAGCTTCCAGTTCTTTAAAGCGGCGAATGATGATTGGGTCAAGATGCATGCGGTTAATTCTCCATGTGACTCATGACGCCCAACGTCGGCCTTTAGCGGGCGGCAAAAGCGAAGCTTTTGTCGGTTGCAAGCGCTTGTTAGCCATTAGATTCAAGCTCCAGAATCACCAAAGGAATCGCGATCCAATGTTTGAAATGGTCGTGCGCTGCCATGACTCTGACGTAGGCGCGGACAGGGATGGACATCTCTTTGAGTTCCGTCTTTTGCAGTTTCACCAGCGTCCCCAGGCCCGACAAGAAGTACTCCGGCGTTGTGATCAACGAGAGGGCCGAGGTCGGTGACTGCCGTATATGGAAATGCTCGGATTCGGCTGTTACCTCATTTTCTCCGTTCGCGCGTTGAACGGATGACTTGGCTTGATGCACGCTGAGTTCACCATTGAACCAGCCGTATTGAGAAATCATTTCTGAGGCAAACGTGCGTGGATCAAGTTCAGCTCGGCGGAGAGTGCGCCCCACGTTTGAGCCAGCATACCGAGGGTGGAGACCTTGAAGGAGCGCGTTTCCTGTGCACTCACGTCTGCAGAAAAGACAGGAATTACAGCGCCGGCTTTCTTGCCTTGGTTCTTCGTAATAGTCGTGCTTGGCGACTTGCCGGTCGTCACTTCGTAGAGATCTGCAATATAATCCCGGTCGAGATAGACGAGTGACTTGTGTAGATCGGCGCGCAATGGATGCCTCTGATGGCTAACGCAAAGGTGACCGGCACGTTGCAGCAAGGGGCCGCACGGTGCAGGATTTCAAACGGCACTGTGCGACCCCTTGTCGCAACGTGTCCGAGTCGACCGACCTGTTAGACGGCAGGCGCGCCGCGTTCACGCAAGTTCCTTCAACGAAGTGGTTCGTCTGCAAGTTTGGACCTTTCGACTGGAACTGTGATTCCGTGCGCCGACGATGCGGCTGCTACTACATCGAAGAACCAATCCTCAGCCAGCGGCGACACGACTACGCGAGCAATCAGCTCCCTCAACTGACAGGGCACCACGATGCCGGGCGTCGGCTTGATAGCTTCAATTTCGCTCTCCGAACGACCTACAGTGATTCGCCCGGAGCCGCTTACGTCCGGAACAATGTGGCCTTCCCATGTAAACACTCCATTCACCGCATCTATATCCTTGTGCGTGACGGAGGTGTCCCAATTTACAAGCCGATACTCGCGTTCATGAGCAAAGCTCTGGCGTTTGTACAACACCGGTCGGAACGCATTTCCATCGTCAATGGTGAATTCGGCGCTGCCGTAGTCTCCGTACTGCACACAACCGCCATAGACGTCGATTGGTGTCGCAGCAAGCGCCAACCGAAACTTGTCCTCGGATGAGACGATGGCGATGCCCTCGTTGGCCCGGGAGTAGAGAGACCACATTGCAGCCGATTCGTGCTCATTCTGGTGCCAGCAATTCAAGAAAAAAGAGCGGCGGTACGCGTACGCTTGCCGAATGCGCAGCTCGTGAAAGTCTAGCAATCGAGTAAATGCAAGGTCCAGGTCTGTCTCACCTCGCTTCAAGTAGTCTGGCAGCTTGGACCTAACCTCCGGTGGCAGTTCCTCAATTGACTTCCATGCTCGGTGCGCGAATCGAGCAGGAGGCAGCGTTCCTTCAAACGGGTCCGATCGCGCTAGGTACTCGAGGCTCGAAAAGTAGAGTGCCTGCTGCTGCAGCAGAGACAGGAACTTCGGCAAGCTCAGGTAGCGCCACAGGGGAGCCTCGGGCGTGGGCGCAGACCGAAATTCCGGGTGCGGAAGCAGAGGCATCTATGGATTCCTGCCGTCTAACGAATGAAATGGACTCCCCCTGCACCTGGGGCATCGGTGTGCCAGATTGGGATTGCGAAAGTCTCAATCACGGTGAGGAGGAGTCGAAATGAACGTTACCACTGTCGGTATCGACCTGGCGAAGAATGTATTCAGTGTGCATGGGGTCGGGAGGGATGGCAATGTGCTGCTCAGGCGAAGTGTCGGACGGGCCGATCTGCTGCCGATGTTCGCGCAGATGCCGCCGTGCCTGATCGGTATGGAAGCGTGTTCGGGGGCGCATCATTTCGCACGCGAGCTGCGCCGGCTCGGCCACGACGCGCGGATCATGGCCCCGCGCTTTGTCGCCCCGTACCGTAAGAGCGGGAAGAACGACGGCAACGACGCCGAGGCGATCTGCGAAGCGGTCGCGCGGCCGAACATGCGCTTCGTCGCGGTGAAATCGGTCGAGCAGCAGGCCATCTTGGCGCTGCATCGCGTGCGCAAGGAAGTGTCCGACCAGCGCACGGCGCTCATCAACCAGCTGCGCGGAATGCTGTGCGAATTCGGCATGGTGTTGCCGCGCGGCCGCTACAGTTTCCGCCACAAACTGCCGCCAGTGCTTGAAGACACCGGCAACGGCATCCCCGAGCTCGCGCGCCGCCTGTTCCGCGAGGTCAATGAACGCATTGGCGCGCTCGATGCGCAAATTCTCGCCTACGACCGCGAGATTGAAGCATTGGCCCGCCACAGCGAAGCGGCGCAGCGCCTAATGGAAATGCCCGGCGTTGGATCGATCACCGCCACCGCGATCGTCGCGAGCGTCGCCGACATGAAGGTCTTCAAGAGCGGGCGCGAATTCGCCGCCTGGCTCGGTTTGGTCCCGCGTCAATATTCGACCGGCGGCAAGGTGCGCCTGGGGCGCATCACCAAACAGGGCGACGTCTATCTACGAACGCTGCTGATCCACGGCACCCGCGCGGTGCTCGCAGCACTGGGTACCAAAAATGACCGGCTGAGCCTTTGGATCCGCTCGCTGATCGAACGGCGCGGCTACCGCAAGGCCACTGTTGCGCTGGCCGCCAAACATGCACGCATGATCTGGGCGATCCTCGCCAAGGGCGACGCGTATCGGCGCCCGGCCGCTGTGTAGTCTGCAAGGAAGAAAGAAGCGTCTCACTCCCTCACGCTGCGAGGACATTTCGTTGATGCGATGACGGTTCAAACCGACGCGGGCGACCCTGGTTAACTCCAAGGCGGCAAAGCCAGACCGGCTAACGAATGAGGGCCCCGCGCGGCGCATTGTCATCAGGGCCAGAGCGCATGTCGCTCACCAACAGGCCGCATGTAGAGCTGCAGTTTGTCCTTCACCGGATCGACGAAACCCCATGAGCGCGAGATCGGAGGAGTCGGTATTGAATGACGGCCTAGAAAAAGCCCCTTGAAAATCGGGGGAGTCCATGTAGTTCAAGCTAACCGACAGCCAAAAGCGTAGCTTTGGGCTGTCCAGCGACCGAAGGGAGCGAGGTTGAGCGCAGGGTTAGCCCTTGTTTTGCCAGAGCTCATAGGCACCACCGGAAAGCATGAAATAGGAAATTACTGCAGCGAATAGCAGAAGAACGACACCTTCGGTGCGTGCTGAGAAGAGGGTGGCTCGGGTAATAAAACGCCAGACTGAAGACAGCCCACCATTAGCTCGTTGGTTCATGAGCGCAAGATAATGAATAGACCGCAATGCAGCGGCTATCGTTGCAAAAATGCCCAGAAAGACACCGGCAATTTGAAATAGCAACCACATACGGTGCTCGTCTTTAAGTGCTTTGAAATAGAAATCGATAAATCCGTAACGGAATGCGGCCTCTCGTGCTCCTGGAATAATTGCCACTTGGGCGAGATGGGCGAGATAGAACGAAAAGCCTGCCGCAACTATTGGCGCAAAAATGTACCAAGCCCACTCGGAATTACTGTATTGGCCTCGCATGGCAGAGGCTGCCCCTGCTGAAAGAATAAAGGCGGAGCAGGAAAACAAACCGATCAGCCAGTAGCTAAGTATTTCATTAGCATATTTACTGTAGCCCCAAGTAATTCCAGCGGTAACCGCAAAGAATGCGAATAAGTAAACCCAACCATCATCATCCGAACTAGACCTTCCTCCGCTCTGCTTCACTATGATGGTCTGCTTGAAAATGACGACTGTTTGTTGCACCGTTGCTGGCGCTGCTGACGACGGAGGGCTATTCAGTCCGGCGAACAAGACCCCAAGAATCGCGCCGACAAGAGGAGAAATAATGACACTCTGAACAATCGGGTCATTAAACCAAGCGAACAGTGACTGCAAAATAGTGTCTCCTAAAAAGGGCTAACGTGTTGCATACAGCAGAGGTGATGTATACGCGCTGAAACGCCGTGTAAGCCATAATTCGAATCGCCAAGGAACATTGATTTTATGCTCCTTTTCGTGAGCGCTCGGACTTATACATCAATCATACACCGCATGATTCTGAAAGTGCGGACGGCACGGCCAGATGACCAAGGTGCGCTCGAACCGTCGCGGCGAGCAGGGCGCAACGCCTGCTATCAGGAGGCGTGTTCGACTGTCCGAACTTGGCCGGGAGGACGAGTTCAGCTTTCGTCGCCGTCACCGGCCAATCAGATCTTCCTGACTGCGCTTACGGTCCAGGTTTGTTCGACGCCTGCCATCGGCCACGCCGGATCATCACCGGATCAAGCCGCCACCTTGACCCGCGCGGTGTGCAGCTTCCTGTAGCTGTCGATCAGGCGCTGGTGCCTGTCGAGCCCTTCCAGTTTCATGCTCGTTGGCGTCAAGCCGAAGAAGCGCACGCTGCCGTCCACTGACCCCAGCACTGCGTCCATCCGCGGGTTGCCAAACATCCGGCGGAAATTGACCACGTAATCGTCCAGTTCCAGGTCGTCGTCCAGCAACACCTCCAGCACCACGTTCAAGGCCTGATAGAACAATCCGCGCTCGACCGTGTTTTCGTTGTACTGCAGGTAGGTTTCCACCAGCTCTTTCGCCGCTTCAAATTGCTGCAAGGCGAGCTGAATCAGCAGCTTCAACTCAAGAATCGTCAGCTGACCCCATTCCGTATTCTCGTCAAACTCGATGCCGATCAAGGTGATGATGTCGGTGTAGTCATCGAGCTGGCTGTCTTCCAGACGTTCGAGCAGTGCTTCCAGGCCGGCATCGTCCAAGCGGTGCAGGTTCAGGATATCGGCGCGGAACTGCAGCGCTTTGTTGGTGTTATCCCAGATCAGATCCTCGACCGGATAGATTTCCGAATAACCCGGCACCAATATGCGGCAGGCCGTGGCGCCGAGTTGGTCATACACCGCCATGTACACTTCCTTGCCCATGCCTTCGAGAATACCGAACAGGGTCGCGGCTTCGTCGGCATTGGAGTTTTCACCGTGGCCGGAGAAATCCCACTCGACAAAGTCGTAATCGGCTTTGGCGCTGAAGAAGCGCCACGACACCACGCCGCTGGAATCGATGAAGTGCTCGACGAAGTTGTTCGGCTCGGTGACGGCGTTGCTTTCAAAGGTGGGCCGGGGCAGATCGTTCAGGCCTTCAAAACTGCGCCCCTGCAGCAATTCCGTCAAGCTGCGTTCCAGCGCCACCTCCAGGCTCGGGTGCGCGCCGAACGATGCAAACACACCGCCCGTACGCGGGTTCATCAGGGTGACGCACATCACCGGGAACTCGCCGCCCAGCGAGGCATCCTTCACCAGCACCGGAAAGCCCTGTTTTTCCAGCTCCTCGATGCCGGCCAGAATGCCGGGATATTTCGCCAGCACTTCGTGCGGCACGTCGGGGAGGGCGATTTCGCCTTCGAGAATCTCGCGCTTGACCGCCCGTTCGAAAATTTCCGACAGGCATTGCACCTGCGCTTCGGCCAGCGTGTTGCCGGCACTCATGCCATTGCTGAGGAACAGGTTGTCGATCAGGTTGGTCGGGAAATACACGACCTCGCCGTCGGACTGGCGCACATAGGGCAGCGTGCAGATGCCGCGCTCCACATTGCCGGAGTTGGTGTCGTACAGATGCGAGCCACGCAGCTCGCCATCGGGGTTGTAGATCTGCAGGCAGTAGTCGTCGAGTATTTCGCGCGGCAGCGCATCCTTGCGGCCGGGCTTGAACCAGCGCTCTTCGGGGTAATGCACGAAGGGCGCGTTGGCGATGTCTTCGCCCCAGAACTGGTCGTTGTAGAAATGATTGCAATTCATCCGCTCGATGAATTCGCCCAGGGCCGAGGCCAAGGCGCTTTCCTTGGTCGCGCCCTTGCCGTTGGTGAAACACATCGGCGAGTGCGCATCGCGGATATGCAGCGACCACACGTTGGGCACCAGATTGCGCCACGACGCGATTTCGATCTTCATGCCCAGGCCGGCCAACACCCCGGACATATTGGCGATGGTCTGCTCCAGCGGCAGATCCTTGCCGGCGATATAGGTGCTCGCTTCAGACGCCGGGTTCAGCGTCAGCAAGGCCTGGGCGTCGGCATCCAGATTCTCGACTTCCTCGATCACGAACTCGGGCCCGGTTTGCACCACCTTTTTCACCGTGCAACGCTCGATGGAGCGCAGGATGCCTTGGCGGTCCTTTTCGGAGATATCCGCCGGCAACTCGACCTGGATCTTGAAAATCTGCTGGTAGCGGTTTTCGGGATCGACAATATTGTTCTGCGACAGGCGGATGTTTTCCGTGGGGATATTGCGTGTGTCGCAGTACAACTTCACAAAGTAAGCCGCACACAAGGCCGACGAAGCCAGAAAGTAATCGAACGGCCCCGGTGCCGAGCCATCGCCCTTGTAGCGGATAGGCTGGTCGGCGATTACCGTGAAGTCATCGAACTTGGCCTCAAGGCGAAGCTTGTCGAGAAAATTGACCTTGATTTCCATGCGGGAATCCTGAAATGGCGTGCAAAAAGTTGGCCGCCATTATCGCCGACCAACCCGTGGCAGTCAGCAAAGCCGATGACTCGCCCGCCGCTCCGTCGGTCATGCCCAGGGTCGATGAGTTGTGCACCGCACCGTGACACTTTTGTAAGGCGAAAACGCCCGATGGACAAAAGCGTCAGTGGGGAATTTGCCCCACTTCTCCATGTTTTTAAAAGATCAGCGTAAAAACAAGCACTTGTCGAACATGGCACGGCCGATGCATTAGCAGGCCTGAGGGCGACATAAGACAAATTGATTGATCGCCCCGAGTGACGAAACCGTCAGTCCCGGTTCGAGCGGCGTAAAGACGACCCAAGGACCCTGATGGCGGATGAGTCGCCGAGACCGTTCCACATAGAACAATGGAGACAAGAGACATGGCAATGACAGGCGTTCTTCGCCCCGGCCACGCCCAGGTGCGCGTGCTGAACCTGGAAGAGGCGGTGCAGTTCTACCGCGATGTGCTGGGCCTCGTCGAAACCGGCCGCGATGCGCAGGGCCGCGTGTATTTCAAGTGCTGGGACGAGCGCGATCACAACAGCTACGTGATCCGCGAAGCCGACCGTGCCGGCATCGACTTCTTCGCGTTCAAGGTGCTCGACAAGGCCACGCTCGACAAGCTGGACGCCGACCTGCAGGCCTACGGGCTGAAGACCGAACGCATCCCCGCTGGCGAGATGCTGGAGACCGGCGAGCGCGTGCGCTTCGAGCTGCCGTCGGGCCACATGATGGAGCTGTACGCGGAGAAGACTGCGATCGGCAACGGCTTGCCGATCGTGAATCCCGCCCCCTGGACGCGCCAGCGTGAGCATGGCATCGGGCCGGTGCGCCTCGACCACACGCTGCTGTACGGCCCGAACGTCGCCGAGGTGCAGAAGATCTTCACCGAGGTGCTGGGCTTCTACCTCGTCGAGCGCGTGTTGACGCCGGACGGCGAAAACAACGCCGCGATCTGGCTGTCGTGTTCGCACAAGGTGCATGACATCGCCTTCGCCGAGTACCCGGAGAAGGGCAAGCTGCATCACTGCTCCTTCCTGATGGAGAGCTGGGAGCAGGTGCTGCGCGCGGGCGACATCATGTCGATGAACAAGGTCCCCGTCGACATCGGCCCGACCCGCCACGGCGTGACGCGCGGCTGCACGATCTACGCGTGGGATCCGTCGGGCAACCGCTTCGAGACCTTCATGGGCGGCTACCAGCCCTATCCGGACAACACCGAGCCGCTGACCTGGACCTTCGACAACTTCGGCCAGGGCCTGGATTACCCGCAGCGCAAGCTCCACGAGACCTTCCTGACGGTCGTGAGCTGAGGGGGCAGGGCGATGAGCAGCCACGCGACCCCGGCCGGCTTCGACACGCGGCGCCGCTTCGTGCGTGTCACTGGCGAGCGTGCCAACGGTTTCGTCGAGTTCGACTTTGCGGTCGGCGAGCCGGACCTGGCGGTCGAGATGATCCTGACGCGCGAGGCCTTCGCGGAGTTCTGCGAGCGCAACGCGGTCGAGATGCTCGCGCCGCAGGCCGGACCGCGCGACGCCGCGGACGACTGGGACTGGCGCCTCGCCGACGCAACACGCACCCGCTTCAGGTAGCGCTTTGCTCCCTCCCCTTCAAGGGGAGGGCTGGGGTGGGGATGGGTTCAAGCCGCACGACGGAAACCCATCCCCCTCCTGACCTCCCCCTTGAAGGGGGAGGGACCCGGGAACGGCGGTTGTCGCTCATTTGTGGGGATGGGTTCAAGCCGCACGACGGAAACCCATCCCCCTCCTGACCTCCCCCTTGAAGGGGGAGGGACCCGGGAACGGCGGTTGTCGCTCATTTGATTGCCGCGCTGACAAATCAATAAACCACGCTCCTACGAGAGAGCGCCACGGAGACACACATGCAGATCGACCTTCGCACAGTGAGCATCCAGCCGCTGCGCCAGACTTTCGACCACCTCGCGCGCCGTTTCGGCGACAAGCCGGCGTCGCGCTACCAGGAAGGCAGCTACGACATCCAGGCCGCCGAGAACCTGCACTACAAGCCGACCTGGGATCCGGACCAGGACCTGTACGACACGAAGATCACGAAGATCGTGATGAAGGACTGGTACGCGCTGAAGGATCCGCGCCAGTTCTACTACAGCACCTACACGCTGGCCCGCGCACGCCAGCAGGATACGACCGAGGCGAATTTCGCTTTCGTCGAGTCGCGCGGACTCGCGGACATGCTGCCGCCGGCGCTGCGCGACACCGCGCTGAATGTGCTGGTGCCGCTGCGCCACGCCGCCTGGGGCGCGAACCAGAACAATACGTTGATCTGCGGCTACGGCTACGGCGCCGTGTTCACGCAGCCCTGCATCTACCACGCGATGGACAACCTCGGCATCGCCCAGTACCTGTCGCGCCTCGGCCTGCTGCTCGGTGACACCGAAGCGCTCGACGCCGGCAAGGCGGCGTGGCTGGACGACCCGGTGTGGCAAGCGTTGCGCCGCTACGTCGAGGACACGCTGGTGCTGCGCGATCCCTTCGAAGCCTTCGTCGCGCAGAACGTCGCGCTCGACGGCCTGCTGTATCCGCTGGTGTATGGCCGCATCGTCGATGACTTCCTGTCCGCGCAGGGCGCTTCGGCGGTGGCGATGCTGACGCAGTTCATGACCGACTGGTTCGACGAGACGAAGAAGTGGGTCGATGCGGTGCTGAAGGTCGCGGCGGCCGAGTCCGACGACAACCGCGCGGTGCTGCAGGACTGGATCGCCGCGTGGAGCGCGCGTGCCGCGTCCGCGCTGCTGCCGGTGGCCGAGATCGCGCTCGGCGCCAACGCCGACGCCGCGGTCGGCGAAGAGCTCGCGGGCTTCCGCACCCGCATCCAGAAAACCGGCATCACGATCTGAGAGGCCCACCGATGTCCACCGTATTCATCGCCCTGCAGGCGAACGAGGAAACCCGCCCGATCATCGAGGCGATCGAGATCGACAACCCCAATGCGGTCGTCAATCGCCAGCCGGCGATGGTGAAGATCGACGCGCCGAATCGCCTCGTGATCCGCAAGGAGACGATCGAGGAGCAGATCGGCCGCGCCTTCGACCTGCAGGAACTGCACATCAACCTGATCACGCTGGGCGGCAACGTCGACGAAGACGACGAAACGCTGACCCTGAGCTGGGCCGAATAACCGGGCCGAATACCTGGGTCAAACAAGGAGACCGTCATGGATATGAAAGCAACGAAGAAGAAGCTCGGCCTGAAAGAAAAATACCGGGTGATGACGCGCGATCTGGGCTGGGAGCCGGGCTATCGCACGAAGGACGAAATCTTCCCGTACGCGACCTACGAAGGCATCAAGGTGCACGACTGGGACAAGTGGGAAGACCCGTTCCGCCTGACGATGGACGCCTACTGGAAGTACCAGGCCGAGAAGGAGCGCAAGTTCTACGCGATCATCGACGCGCACGCGCAGAACAACGGCCACCTGAATATCACCGACGGCCGCTACCTCTCCGCGCTGAAGGTCTTCCTGCAGGCGATCAGCCCGGGCGAGTATGCCGCGCACAAGGGCTTCTCGCGCGTCGGCCGCGAGTTCCCCGGCGTCGGCACCCAGGTTGCGTGCCAGATGCAGGCGATCGACGAGATCCGCCATGCGCAGACGCAGATCCACGCGCTGTCGAACTACAACAAGTATTACAACGGCTTCCACGCCTTCGCCGATGCGCGCGACCGCATGTGGTACAACACCGTCGCCCGTTCGTTCTTTGACGACGCGATGTCGGCCGGCCCGTTCGAGTTCATGATCGCGATCGGCTTCTCGTTCGAGTACGTGCTGACGAACCTGCTGTTCGTCCCCTTCATGTCGGGCGCGGCCTACAACGGCGACATGGCGACCGTGACCTTCGGCTTCTCGGCGCAGTCCGACGAGGCGCGCCACATGACGCTGGGCCTCGAGTGCATCAAGTTCATGCTGGAGCAGGACCCGGACAACCTGCCCATCGTTCAGGGCTGGCTCGACAAGTGGTTCTGGCGCGGCTTCCGCGTGCTGGGCCTAGTCAGCACGATGATGGACTACATGCTGCCCAAGCGCGTGATGTCGTGGCGCGAGGCGTGGGAGATCTACGGCGTCGAGAACGGCGGGGCGCTGTTCAAGGATCTGGCGCGCTACGGCATCCGTCCGCCCAAGGGCTGGGACGACGCCGAGAAGGCCATCGACCACATGTCGCACCAGCTGATGCTGGGTCTGTACCAGTGGAGCTTCGGCACGTCCTTCCACTCGTGGATCCCGTCCGACGAGGATATGGCCTGGCTGTCGGCGAAGTATCCGACGACCTTCGACAAGTACTACCGCCCGCGCTGGAAACACATCCGCAAGCTCGCGGCCGAGGGAAAACAGTTCAAGAACGTCGGCCTTGCCAAGCTGTGCCAGACCTGCCAGCTGCCGGTGGTGTTCACCGAGCCGGACGACCCGACGATGTCGTGCCACCGCGAGACGAGCTACAAGGGCGAGAAGTATCACTTCTGCTCGGACGGCTGCCAGCACGTGTTCGAGAACGAGCCCGAGAAGTACATCCAGGCCTGGCTGCCGATGCCGGCGCTGTTCGCGGAACTCGAAGGCGACATCGGCAATTGGATGGACTGGGTGAGCCTGCGCGACGGACAGGACAACGGCGACTACGTGGGTTCGGTCGACCAGCGTAATTTCGAGCAGTGGCGCGGCCTGGCGACGTCGAACAGCTGAACCCCCATACAAAAGAGGATGCGCGGCGTGCTGCATGCGCGCCGCAGCCCGATCTCAAGGAGACAATCATGACCGTAGCAGCAACCAAGGAATACGTCGGCGTCGCACGCGACCGCGTAGAGAACTTCAACGGCAAGCAGCTGGTGTATGCGAGCTGGGATCACCACCTGCTGTTCGCGGCGCCCTTCCTGCTGTACGCGGCGCCGCAGATGAGCTTCCGCGAGCTGGTCGAAGGGCCGCTGACGGCGCTCGTGCAGCCGGACCCGGACGGCGCCGCGATCGACTGGACGCAGGTCGAGTGGCTGAAGTCCAACCAGCCCTGGACGCCGGACTTCGAGCGCAGCCTCGCGGACAACGGCATCGGCCACAAGGACCAGATCCGCTTCCGCACGCCGAACCTGACGACTCTCGCCGTCGCCGCCTGAGGACAGGGCAATGAGCTACGAGCTGACCATCGAGCCGCTCGGCCAGACGATCCCCATCGAGGAAGGGCAGACCATCCTCGATGCGGCGCTGCGGGCCGGCGTGTACCTGCCGCATGCGTGCTGTCACGGGCTGTGCGCGACCTGCAAGGTGCAGGTCGTCGACGGTGAGGTCGATCACGGCGAGGCGTCGAGCTTCGCGCTGATGGACTTCGAGCGCAACGAGCAGAAGACGCTCGCCTGTTGCGCGACGGCGCAAGGCGACATCGTGATCGAGGCCGAGATCGAGGAGGACCCGGACGCCGAAAACCTGCCGGTCCGTGATTTCACAGGCACCGTGAGCCGCATCGAGACGCTGACGTCGACGATCAAGGGCGTGTGGATCAAGCTCGACGACGCGGAGGGGATGCGCTTCCAGGCGGGGCAGTACATCAACCTGGAGCTGCCCGACGGCATCGGCAGCCGCGCGTTCTCGGTCGCCAGTGCGCCGTCCGGGTCGGGCGAGATCGAGCTCAACATCCGCATCGTTCCGGGCGGGCAGGGCACGCGCTACGTGCATGAAACGATGCGCGTGGGCGAGCGCACGAAGATCTCCGGGCCTTACGGGCGCTTCTTCGTGAAGAAGTCGGCCGACGTGCCGGTGGTCTTCATGGCGGGCGGCTCCGGGCTGTCGAGCCCGCGCTCGATGATCCTGGATCTGCTCGAAGAAGGCTTCGAGCGGCCGATCACGCTGGTGTACGGCCAGCGCACGCGCGAGGAGCTGTATTACCACGACGAATTCCTCGCGCTCGCCGAGCAGCATCCGAACTTCCGCTACGTGCCGGCGCTGTCGCACGAACCGGAAGGCAGCGGCTGGCAGGGCTTCCGTGGCTTCGTGCATGAGGCGGCGAAGCACCACTTCGACAACGACTTCCGCGGACACAAGGCCTATCTGTGCGGCCCGCCGCTGATGATCGACGCGTGCATCACGACGTTGATGCAGGGGCGGCTGTTCGAGCGCGACATCTACACCGAGAAGTTCATCTCGGCGGCGGATGCGCAGCAGGTGCGCAGCCCCTTGTTCAAGGCTATCTGAGCCGCAATTCCTCTCCTCGCGGCTCGGTGTTTGTGCCCGCCCCGAGCGATCGGCGGCGGGCTTTTTTACGCGTTCAGAGTAGGCGGGTGGTTGGGTAAATAGATACCGAAAAGGTATTGAACGTCAGAAATAAAGGTATTGGACGGTATATCTGGCCGTTCATAGACTGGTCCTCAAGCGCGGAATGCAGCGAGCACGACGCGAACGGATAACAGCGACAAGGAGCGAGGGTGACCATGCGTCAGATTCAGAATTTCATCGGCGGCGAGTTCCTGGCCGCCGCGAGTGGCAAGCGCTTCGACAAGCGTTCGCCGCTCGACAACCGCGTGATCGCGTCGATCGCCGAAGCCGGCCGGGCCGAAGTCGACGCCGCGGTGAGCGCCGCGCGCGCCGCATTGCACGGCGAGTGGGGCGGCCTGACGACCGAGCAGCGCGTCGAGCTGCTGTACGGCGTGGCCAACGAGATCACGCGCCGCTTCGAGGATTTCGTCGAGGCGGAGATGGCCGACACCGGCCAGCCGCGTCACGTCATGACCAGCGCGTTCATCCCGCGCGGCGCGGCCAACTTCAAGGTGTTCGCCGACGTGGTCAAGAACGTGCCGAACGAGTCCTTCCAGATGGCGACGCCGGACGGCCGCGGCGCGCTGAACTACGGCATCCGCGTGCCCAAGGGCGTGATCGGCGTGATCTGCCCGTGGAACGCGCCTTTCATGCTGATGACCTGGAAGGTGGGTCCGGCGCTGGCCTGCGGCAACACGGTCGTCGTGAAGCCGTCGGAGGAGTCGCCGCACACGGCGACGCTGCTCGGCGAAGTGATGAATGCGGTGGGCGTGCCCAAGGGTGTCTACAACGTCGTGCATGGCTTCGGGCCCGACTCGGCGGGTGAGTTCCTGACGCAGAACCGCGGCGTCGACGCGATCACCTTCACCGGCGAGACGCGCACCGGCGCGGCGATCATGAAGGCGGCGTCCGAAGGCATGCGTGACGTGTCCTTCGAGCTCGGCGGCAAGAACGCCGGCATCGTGTTCGCGGATGCGGATTTCGATGCGGCGGTCGACGGCATCTTCCGCTCGGCCTTCCTCAACTCCGGCCAGGTCTGTCTCGGCACCGAGCGCGTGTATGTCGAGCGCCCGATCTTCGAGCGCTTCGTGCAGGCGCTGAAGGAGAAGGCGGAAGGCGTGAAGTTCGGACGTCCCGACGACCACGATGCGAATTACGGCCCGCTGATCAGCCAGGAGCACCGCCAGAAGGTGCTGTCGTACTACCGCAAGGCGGTCGAGGAGGGCGCCACCGTCGTGACCGGCGGAGGCGTGCCGCAGATGCCGGGCGCGCTCGCCGAAGGCGCGTGGGTCGAGCCGACGATCTGGACCGGGCTGCCCGACGACGCGGCGGTCGTGCGCGAGGAGATCTTCGGGCCCTGCTGCCACATCCGCCCGTTCGACAGCGAGAACGAAGTCGTCGCGCTGGCGAACGACACCGAATACGGCCTCTCGACGACGATCTGGACGACGAACCTCGCGCGTGCGCATCGCGTCGCGGCACGCGTCGAAGTCGGCATCACCTGGGTGAATAGCTGGTTCCTGCGCGATCTCCGTACCGCGTTCGGCGGATCCAAGCAGTCCGGCATCGGCCGCGAAGGGGGCGTCCATTCGCTCGAGTTCTATACGGAAACGCGCAACGTTTGCGTGAAGCTCTGAGGCAAACATGAACGAAGAAAAGATCAGGCAATACGGCGACGAGCTCTTCGACGCCTGGCGCGAGCGTCGCACGCTGCAGCCGCTGCTGGAGCGCGAGCCGGACATCACGCTCGACGACGCCTACCGCATCCAGCTGCGCTACATCGAGCGCCGTGTTCAGGCGGGCGAAAAGATTGTCGGCAAGAAGATCGGCGTGACGAGCAAGCCGGTGCAGGACTTCCTCGGCGTGTTCCAGCCGGATTTTGGTCAGCTCACGTCCGGCATGGTGTACCAGGAAGGCGACGTCATCGACCTCGGCTCGCTGATCCAGCCCAAGGCCGAAGCCGAACTCGCCTTCGTGCTCAAGCACGACCTGCAGGGCCCGGGCGTGACGGCGATGGACGTGATCCGCGCGACCGACTACGTCGTGCCCTGCTTCGAGATCGTCGATTCGCGCATCACCGACTGGAAGATCCGCATCCAGGACACGGTCGCCGACAACGCGTCCTGCGGCGTGTATGTGCTCGGCAAGACCAAGGGCGACCCGAGGAAGCTCGACATCACGCTTGCCGGCATGGTGCTGGAGAAGAACGGCGAGCTGCATTCGACCGGCGTCGGCGCGGCGGTGCAGGGCTCGCCCGCAAACGCGGTCGCGTGGCTCGCGAACACGCTGGGCGAGCTCGGCATCCCGTTCAAGGCCGGCGAAGTGATCCTGTCGGGATCGCAGTCCCCGCTGGTGACCGTCGTCGATGGCGACGAACTCGTGTGTACCGTCGGCGGCCTGGGTAGCTGCCGCGTGAAATTTGCCGGAAGGAGCGCGGTATGAGCCGGAACAATGAACTGACGCTGTCGCGCGAGGACGTCGTGCGCCTGTGCGAGCGGGTCGAAGGCGCCCAGCGCGGCGCGTACGCGATCCCGAAGCTGACCGACGAATACCCGGCGATGACGATTGCTGACGGCTACGCCGTGCAGAGCGAACTGCGCCGGCGCTACCTCGCGCAGGGCCATCGGCTGGTCGGCTGGAAGGCGGGCCTCACGTCGAAGGCGAAAATGCAGCAGATGGGTGTCGATGTCCCCTCGATCGGCTTCCTCACCGACCGCATGGCGCGGCCCGAGAGCAGCGCGATCGCGACGGCCGACCTCGTGCATCCGCGCGTCGAGTGCGAAGTCGCCTTCGTGATGAAGAAGGACCTGCAGGGACCGGGCTGCACCCGCGAGGACGTGCTGGACGCGACCGACTACGTGCTGCCCGCGGTCGAGATCATCGATTCGCGCTACTCCGGCTTCAAGTTCGACCTCGCCAGCGTGATCGCCGACAACGGTTCGTCCGCGCGCTTCGTCGGCGGCGGCCGCGCCCGCTACGTCGAGGACCTCGACCTGCGCACGCTCGGCGTTGTGATGGAAAAGAACGGCGAGATCGTGACGATGGGCGCCTCGGCGGCCGTGCTCGGTCATCCGGCCGAGGCGATCGCGATGCTGGTGAACATCCTCGCCGACATGGACGAAGGCTTGCCTGCCGGCAGCTTCGTCATGAGCGGCGGCATCACCGAAGCCATCTCCGTGAAGCCGGGCGACAGCATCGTCGCGCGCTTCCAGGAACTCGGCAGCGTGTCGATGCGCTTCGTCTGACCCCCGACCCCCATAAATACAGAGAAAACCATGCCCATCATCGAAATGCATCTCGCGGAGGGACGCACGGCCGAGCAGAAGCGCAAGGTCGCGAACGCCGTCACCGAAGCCGTCATCCAGGCGCTCGGCGTGAAGTCCGAGGCCGTGCGCGTCCTGATCACCGAACACGGCAACGAGGAGTTCTACGTTGCCGGCGAAACCCTGGCGGAGCGTGCCGAACGGCAGCGCGTCGCCGCAATCGTGGAGCAAGGCCAATGAAGAAGATCAAGTGCGCCCTGATCGGGTCCGGCAACATCGGCACGGACCTGATCTACAAGATCAAGCGCAGCCCGGTGCTGGAACCGGTGTGGATGGTCGGCATCGACCCGGAGTCCGAAGGTCTCGCGCGGGCCCGTGAAATGGGGCTCAAGACCACCGCGGAAGGCGTCGATGGCCTGCTGCCGCACGTCGAGGCGGACGGCATCCAGATCGCCTTCGACGCGACCAGCGCCTACGTGCATGCCGAGAACAGCCGCAAGCTCAACGAGCTCGGCGTGATGATGATCGACCTCACGCCGGCGGCGATCGGGCCGCTGTGCGTGCCGCCGGTGAACCTTCGCGAGCACGCCGACAAGCTCGCGATGAACGTGAACATGATCTCGTGCGCCGGCCAGGCGACGATCCCGGTCGTGAATGCCGTGTCGCGCATCCAGAGCGTCGAATACGCCGAGATCGTCGCGAGTCTCGCGTCGAAGTCGGTCGGCCCCGGCACCCGCGCCAACCTCGACGAGTTCACCTACACGACCTCGAACGCAATCTGCAAGGTCGGCGGCGCCCGCCGCGGCAAGGCGCTGTGCATCATCAACCCGGCCGAGCCGTCGATGATCATGCGCAACACGATCTACTGCCTGACCGACGACGAGCCTGACCATGCGCGCATCACCGAGTCGATCCTGCAGATGATCGGCGAAGTGCAGAAGTACGTGCCGGGCTACAAGCTCGTCAATGGCCCGATCTTCGACGGCAACAAGGTGTCCGTCTTCCTCGAAGTCGCCGGACTCGGCGACTACCTGCCCAAGTACGCCGGCAACCTCGACATCATGACCGCGGCCGCGACGCGCACCGCCGAGATGTTCGCCGAGGAGATCCTCGCCGGAAAGATCCAGTTGAAAGCCGCGGAGACCGTGTGATGAGCCAGACTTCTTCCAGCCTCAAGGGCCGCAAGGTCATCCTGCATGACATGTGCCTGCGCGACGGCATGCACGCGAAGCGCGAGCAGATCAGCGTCGAGCAGATGGTGAAAGTCGCCACCGCGCTCGACGATGCCGGCATCCCCTATATTCAAGTCACGCACGGCGCGGGCCTCGGCGGCAACTCGCTGCAGCACGGCTTCGCGATGGCGCCGAACGAGGAATACATCTCGGCCGTTGCATCGCGCATGAAGCAGGCCAAGGTGTCGGTGCTGCTGATTCCCGGCCTCGGCACGATGAAGGAACTGCAGGCCGCCTACGACGCGGGCGCGCGTAGCGTGCATGTGGCGACCCATTGCACCGAAGCGGATACCTCGCCGCAGCACATCGCTTACGCACGCAAGCTCGGCATGGACACCACCGGCTTCCTGATGATGTCGCACCTCAACGACGCGGCCGGCATCGCGCAGCAGGGCAAGCTGATGGAGTCCTACGGCGCGCAGACGATCTACGTCACCGACTCCGCGGGCTACATGCTGCCCGAGGACGTCAAGGCGCGCTTCGCCGCGCTGCGCGAGGTGCTGAAGCCGGAGACGGAAATCGGCTTCCACGGCCACCACAACCTCGGGATGGGCATCGCCAATTCGATCGCCGCGATCGAGGCGGGCGCGAGTCGCATCGACGGATCGGTCGCGGGCCTGGGCGCGGGCGCGGGCAACACGCCGCTCGAAGTCTTCGCCGCGGTGTGCGAGCGCATGGGCATCGAGACCGGCGTGGATCTCTTCAAGATCATGGACGTCGCCGAGGACGTCATCGTGCCGATGATGGACCACATCGTCCGCGTCGATCGCGAATCGCTGACCCTCGGTTTCGCGGGCGTCTATTCGACCTTCCTTCTGCACTCGAAACGGGCGGCCGAGCGCTTCGGCGTGCCGGCGCGCGACATCCTGGTCGAGCTGGGCCGCAAGAAGATGATCGGCGGCCAGGAAGACATGATTCAGGACACCGCGATGACGATGGCGAAGGAACGCGGGCTGCTGCAGGACGTGGCAGCCTGAGGCGGAAGGCGGACGCGTCGTGAAGTTCGCCATCACCATCGAAGACACGTCGGAGCGCTATGACTGCGCGCCCGACGAGTCGCTCCTCGCCGGCATGGTCCGCCTCGGCCGGCGGGGGATTCCCGCCGGCTGCTGCGGCGGGGGCTGCGGCGTGTGCAAGGTCGAGATCACCGCGGGTGCTTTCGAAGCGCGCGCGATGAGCCGCGATCACGTCAGCGCCGCGGAGCAGGCGGAAGGGCGCGTGCTCGCCTGCCGGGTTTATCCACGCAGCGATGTGACCTTGCGCGTGTTGGGCAAGATGCAGAAGACGGTGTGCGGCAAGAAGGTCGTCGAGCAGGCTGAACGCCGTGCCCCCTCCTGAGTCGTGGCGCCCAAACCAGGCGGAGAGCCGCTCAGGTTGAGCCTGCACCGAAGGCGTTCGTAACCAACCCCGCCGAGTGCCTGCCCGGGGGCGAAGGCGGACCACGCGATACTCATGGTCTGGCGCACGGATCCATTGACGTCCCGCGGCAGGAAATGTTTGGATAGGCCATGGACCAGCCTGCACCTTCCATGGACGCTTCTCCTCCGTCCCCTGAACGCCCCGAAATCGAGTTCCGCGACATCCCCTTTCAGGGAATCATCGAGCAGTCGCTGGCGGGCGTGTACCTGGTGTTCGACGAACGCTTCCAGTACGTGAACTCGACCTTCGCGGCAATGTTCGGCTATACGCGCGAAGAATTCGTCGGCACCTCGATCCGGGAGCTCGTTCTGCCGGACTTTGTCGGCGAGGCGATGGAGTACTACCGGCTCCGCGTGTACGAGGGCGTGCCGTCAATCCGCTATTTCACCCGATGCCGGCATCGGGACGGGCATGTCGTGCATATCGAGGTGCATGGTTCGCGGGTCGACTATCATGGCCAGCCGGCCCTGGCGGGCGTGGTGATCGACGTCAGCGAGCGCGTGCGGCGGGACATGGACCTGCATCGGTCGCGCCGACGGTTGCGGGAACTCGCGTCCTATATCAACAGCTCGCGGGAAGAGCTGCGCGGGCAACTGGCGCGCGAGGTGCATGATGTACTGGGCGGCATGCTCAGTTCGATCAAGCTCGATGTCTTCCGCATCCAGCGCCGATCGACCGACCCCGCCTTGGCGGAGATCCATGAGATCGCTGACGAACTCCTGCCGCTGATCCAGGACACCATCGACACGGCGCGGCAGATTTCCGACGAGCTGCGGCCGCGGATGCTCGACACGCTCGGCCTGGTGGCGGCGATCCGGAGCGAGCTGCAGGCATTCGGGCGGCGCAACGAGGTCGTCGTCGGATTCTCGGTGGTGGGAAGGGAACCCGAACTTTCGGCGGAAACCGCGACGCAGTGCTTCCGGGTGTTCCAGGAGGCATTGACGAATATCGGACGGCACGCGCAGGCGGAAACGGTGGAAGTGCAGGTGAACTGCAGGGATGGCCGCTTCGAGCTGCAGGTCCGCGACGACGGGAAGGGGATCGACCGGCCTTCGATGCGGGAGGGCTCGATCGGGATGTTGAGCATGGCCGAACGCGCGCGCAATGTCGGCGGTTCGCTGTATGTACATGCGCGCGCCGGGGGTGGAACAGTCGTGCTTCTGGCGGTACCGGGTCATATGGGGCGACGTGGCAATGATCGAACTGCTGATCGTTGATGATCATACGATCTTCCGCTCGGGCCTGAGGCGGATGCTCTCGGACGAGGCGGACATCCACGTCGCGGACGAGGCGAGCGACGGGGCCGGCGCGCTTGCGAAGATACGCAGCGGCAAGTTCGATGTCGTGCTGATGGATATCAACATGGCGGGCCGCAGCGGCCTCGACACGCTCGAATCGATCCGCGCCGAGCGGCCCGAGCTGCCGGTCATCATGCTGTCGATGTATCCGGAGGAGCAGTACGCGGTGCTCGCGCTGCGGGCGCGTGCGAATGCCTACCTGTCGAAGGACGTCGAGCCGCAGGAGTTGTTGACCGCGATCCGGCACGTGGTCGGGGGAGGGCGCTACGTCTCGCCGCGCAGTGCCGCGAATCTGCTGATGCAGATGGATCGCGCGCGCGAAGGCGCGCCGCACGAGAAGCTCACCGCGCGCGAGATGCAGGTGATGATGAAGATCGTGCGCGGCATGTCGCTCACCGACGTGGGCGTGCAGATGTGCCTGTCGGTGAAGACCGTGAGCACGTACCGCGTCCGCATCCTCGAGAAGCTCGGGCTCGCGAGCAACGCCGAGCTCGTGCAGTACGCGATGCGCAACGGCCTGCTGGACTGACTGCGCCCCGGTACGCGCGCTCCGCGAATCGGACTGCGACCGACTCCAACGGGCGGCGTTCGCCGTTCCGAATCTCGGCCAGGAATGCGCCAAAACTGATCCAAAATACACGTTCGTGTGCGGATGAGTTTGTATCACAAGCACTTGCGGATTGCCGTAACGTGCTTGCCACATAAGGCTTTTGGCGCCTACCGTCCTTCTGCTGCACGCAATCAGAAAATTCCTACAAGAGGTCGAGAACACGCCGACATTCCGACCCGGGCGGCTCCCCTAGGATTCGATCCAACGCGCGACTGTCATGAGTCATCAGCGACAGATCAAGCGCGAGGATACGTATCACGTCTGACGACGGATGCACGAACCCGACGAGAGGAGGAACGGAATGTACGCCCAGATGGTGGACACGGGGATGAAGCGGGTGCAGGGGCTCGACGAGATGTCGGCCGAGGAGCGCGCCTTCCAGGAGAAGATCGACGCGGGGATCAAGATCGAGGCCAAGGACTGGATGCCGGAAGGCTACCGCCGCACCTTGATCCGCCAGATCTCGCAGCACGCGCACTCGGAGATCGTCGGCCAGCTGCCCGAAGGCAACTGGGTCACGCGCGCGCCGAGCTTGAAGCGCAAGGCGATCCTGCTGGCGAAGATCCAGGACGAGGCGGGCCACGGCCTGTACCTCTACAGCGCCGCCGAGACGCTCGGCGTGACGCGCGACCAGGTCTATGCCGACCTGCTGTCGGGCAAGGTGAAGTACTCCAGCATCTTCAATTACCCGACCACCAACTGGGCCGACATCGGCACGGTCGGCTGGCTGGTCGACGGCGCGGCGATCATGAACCAGATCCCGCTGTGCCGCTGCTCCTACGGCCCGTACTCGCGGGCGATGGTGCGCGTGTGCAAGGAGGAATCCTTCCACCAGCGCCAGGGCTACGACCTCGTGATGGCGATGGCGAAGGGCACGCCGGAACAGAAGGCGACGGCGCAGGACGCGCTGAACCGCTGGTGGTGGCCGGCGCTGATGATGTTCGGGCCATCGGATGGCGAGTCCGTGCATAGCGCGCAGTCGATGCAGTGGAAGATCAAGATCCTGTCGAACGACGAGCTGCGCCAGAAGTTCGTCGACCAGACCGTGCCGCAGGCCGAATACCTGGGCCTGACGATCCCCGATCCCGACCTGAAGTGGAACGAGGACACCGGCCACTACGACTTCGGCGGGATCGACTGGGAGGAGTTCCGCCAGGTCGTCGCCGGCAACGGCCCCTGCAACCGCGACCGCCTGCGCACCCGCGTGAAGGCCTGGGAAGACGGGGCATGGTTCCGCGACGCGCTGCTCGCCCACGCCGAGAAGAAATCCGAAAGACAAGTCGCGACCGCCAAGGCCGCCTGATAACGAGATCGAGAGGAGAAGAGAAATGAAGGAATGGCCCCTTTGGGAAGTGTTCATCCGCAGCCAGCACGGCCTCGCCCACAAGCACGTCGGCAGCCTGCATGCGCCGGATGCCGAGATGGCGATCAACAACGCGCGCGACGTCTACACGCGCCGCAATGAAGGCCTGTCGATCTGGGTCGTGCCCGCCGGCGAAGTGACCGCGAGCAGCCCGGCCGACAAGGATGCGCTGTTCGAGCCCGCGAACAACAAGATCTACCGCCACCCGACCTTCTTCCCGGTGCCGGAAGAAGTGAAGCACATGTGACCGGCAGGAACGGAGACCGACATGCTGCTCGATGACAAATACATCTACCTGCTGCGCCTCGGCGACAACGCGCTGGTGCTGTCGCAGCGCCTTTCCGAATGGTGCGGCAAGGGTCCCGCCTTCGAGGAGGACATGGCGCTGACCAACACCGCGCTCGACCTGATCGGTCAGGCGCGGATGTGGCTGTCCTACGCCGGCGAGGTCGAAGGGCGCGGCCGCGACGAGGACGCGCTGGCCTTCCGCCGCGACGCCCACGAGTTCACCAACCTGCTGCTGGTCGAGCAGCCGAACGGCGACTACGCGCAGACGCTGGTGCGCCAGTTCTTCTTCGACGCGTGGCATCACCTGGTGCTCGATGCGCTGATGCGCTCGGCCGACGACCGCATCGCCGACATCGCGTCGAAGGCGATCAAGGAAGTGGCCTACCACCTGCGCCGCAGCAGTGACCTGGTCGTGCGCCTGGGCGATGGCAGCGCGGAGAGCCGCCGCCGCATGCAGGACGCGGTCGACGCGCTGTGGATGTTCACCGGCGAGATGTTCAAGGCCGACGAGACGGAGGAGCTGCTCGGCGCGCAGGGCCTGGCCTGCGATCCCTCGACGCTGAAGGACGCGTGGCTGGCGATGGTGCGCGAGGTGTTCGCGGAAGCGACGCTGACGGTGCCGGACGGCGAATGGATGCAGAAGGGCGGCAAGCAGGGCCGGCACGGCGAACACCTGGGCCTGCTGCTGGCCGAGATGCAGTTCCTGCAGCGCGCCTATCCGAACGCAACCTGGTGACAACGTGGTAAGTGAGGCAGCGATGGGCAGCTTGCGCGAACGCAGCGAGAGGGTGTGGGGCTGGCTGGCCGATGTGCCCGATCCCGAAATCCCGGTCATTTCCATCGTCGATCTGGGGATC
This sequence comes from Azoarcus sp. DN11, assembly GCF_003628555.1. Lineage (NCBI taxonomy): Bacteria > Pseudomonadati > Pseudomonadota > Betaproteobacteria > Rhodocyclales > Zoogloeaceae > Azoarcus > Azoarcus sp. DN11. The sequence continues at coordinate 2,302,055 of NZ_CP021731.1, forward strand.
GTGAGGGAGGTGAACTGGCACGACGATCCGGCCGGGGCGGTGTGCGAAGTGGTGATCACACCGACCTATTCGGGATGCCCGGCGACGGAAGTGATCGGCCGCTCCATCGAGGAAGCGCTGCGCGAGCGGGGGGTGGAGCGGGTGCGGCTGGAAAGCCGCATCGCTCCGGCCTGGACCACGGACTGGCTGACGAGCGAGGGACGCCGGAAGTTGAGCGAATACGGAATCGCGCCTCCGGCATGCCGCGCCGACGGACGCCAGGTGATCGACATCAGCGGGTTGCGCCGGCGTTCGTCCGAGGACGCTCCCGCCGCATGTCCGCACTGCGGCTCCGCGCACACCGAGCCGATCAGCCGCCATGGTTCGACCCCGTGCAAGGCGCTTCATCGCTGCCTCGACTGCCGCGAGCCGTTCGACTACTTCAAGTGCCACTGAGAAAGGCACTCCGAGAGGAGCAAGAGACATGAGCAAGTTCCACGATATCCGGGTCGCCAGCGTGCGTCCCGAGACCCGCGACGCGATCGTCGTCACCTTCGACGTGCCGCCTTCGCTGGCGGATGCGTTCCACTACACCCCCGGCCAGCACCTGACGCTGCGCACCGAGATCGGCGGCGAGGACGTGCGCCGCTCGTACTCGATCTGTTCGGGGGCCGGCGAGCGTGAACTGCGCGTCGCGATCAAGCGCGTGCATGGCGGCCTGTTCTCGAACTGGGCGAACGACTTCCTGAAGCCGGGCGTGAGCGTGCAGGTGATGCCGCCTTCCGGCCACTTTGGCATGGCGCCCGACGCGAACGTCGCGCGCCGCTACGTCGGCTTCGCAGCCGGCAGCGGGATCACGCCGATCCTGTCGCTGGTGAAGACGCTGCTCGCCGGTGAGCCCGGCAGCCGCTTCACGCTGGTCTATGGCAACCGTTCGTCGTCGAGCGTGATGTTCCGCGAAGAACTCGCCGACCTGAAGGACCAGTACGGCGAGCGACTGAACCTGGTGCACGTGCTGTCCCGTGAGCAGCAGGACATCGACCTCTTCAACGGCCGCATCGACCGCGAGCGCTGCGACGCGTTGCTGGCGCAGTGGATCGACCCGAAGCGCATCGACATGGCCTTCATCTGCGGGCCGATGGACATGATGGAAGCGGTGTCGGCGTCGCTGCAGGCGCATGGCATCGAGAAGGCGGCGATCAAGATGGAGCTCTTCGCGACGAGCCTGCCGAAAGGTCCGCGCCCGGCGCACGACCACGCCGTGAAGGGCGCCGAGGAGTGCGAGGTCACCGTGATCCAGGACGGCCGCGTGCGTCAATTCACGATGCCGAAGAACCGCGAATCGGTGCTCGACGCCGGCCTCGCGCAGGGCATCGAGATGCCGTACTCGTGCAAGGGCGGCGTGTGCTCGACCTGCCGCTGCAAGGTCATCGACGGCGAGGTCGATCACGACACCAACTTCGCGTTGGAAGACTACGAGATCGCCCGCGGCTTCCGCCTGTCGTGCCAGAGCTATCCGGTCACGGACAAGCTGGTGCTGGATTTCGACCAGGAAACCTGAGCCATCGCCTGATGCATCACCGGCAGCGATCCGAAAGAGATCGCGCCGGCTCCCAAGCCCCCTAGAGAGAGAACCGACATGACCCACCCGATGTTTGCGCGCCATCAGGCGATGCTCGATACCGCCGTCCAGGCCGTTGCCGATCGCGGCTACTGGAGCCCGTTCTCCGAAATGCCCAGCCCGAAGGTGTATGGCGAGAACGCGATGGCCGAAGGCCGCGCCGCCTTCGACGCGTACTGCGGCACCGACTTCCAGCTCGACCAGCCGGGCTGCACCGGCACCGCGGGCGCCGAGCGCTCGCCCTACGGCGTGCCGATGAACATCCGCTATCCGCGTTGCAGCGGCGAGGCGCTGATCGAGGCCTCGCAGGCCGCACGCGAGTCGCTGCAGGCGCTCGGCCCCCAGGGTCGCGTCGGCGCGCTGCTCGAAGCCCTGGTCCGCCTGAACCAGCGTAGCTTCGAGATCGCCCACGCCGTGATGTTCACGACCGGCCAGGGCTGGATGATGGCTTTCCAGGCCGGCGCGGCGCATGCGCAGGACCGCGCGCTCGAAGCCGTCGCCTATGCGTGGCGCGAGATGTCGGCGATTCCCGCCGAAGCGCACTGGGAAAAGCCGCAGGGCAAGAACCCGGCGCTGGTGATGAAGAAGCGCTACGAGATTGTTGGCCGCGGCACGGCGCTGGTGATCGGCTGCGGCACCTTCCCGACCTGGAACACCTACCCGGGCCTGTTCGCGGCGCTCGCGACCGGCAACCCGGTGATCGTGAAGCCGCACCGCAACGCGATCCTGCCGGCGGCGATCACCGTGCGCGTGCTGCGCGAAGTGCTCGCCGAAGCGGGCGCGGACCCCAATGCCGTGCTGCTCGCGGTCGATGATTCGCGCGAACTGACGCGCTTCCTCGCGACGCACAAGGCCGTAAAGTCGATCGACTTCACCGGCAGCAACACTTTCGGCAACTGGCTGATCGAGAACTGCCGCCAGGCGCAGGTGTATGCCGAGCTCGCCGGCGTGAACAACGTCGTCATCGAATCGACCGACGACTACAAGGGCATGCTGCGCAACCTCGCCTTCACGCTGTCGCTGTACTCGGGCCAGATGTGCACGACGACGCAGGCGATCCTCGTGCCGGCGAACGGCATCGATACGGACCAGGGCCACAAGAGCTTCGACGAGGTCGCCGCCGACCTGGGGCGTTCGATCGAGAAGCTGCTGGGCGATCCGGCCGTCGCCGCCGCCGTGCTGGGCTGCATCCAGTCGTCCGACACGCTGGGTCGGCTCGATGAAGCCTCGCGCTGGGGCGAAGTCGTGCTGGCGTCGAAGCCGGTCGCGCATCCCGATTTTGCCGAGGCGTGCGTGCGGACGCCGGTGCTGCTGAAGTGCGACGCCGCCGACGAAGCGGCCTACATGGAAGAGCGCTTCGGCCCGATCGCCTTCGTCGTGCGCACCACCGATGCCGCCGCCGCGGTGGCGCTGTCCGAGCGCATCACGACCGAACACGGCGCGCTGACCGTGGGCACCTATAGCAGCAAGCCGGAGTTCGTGCAGCAGGTGATCGCCGCGACGCAGCGCGCAGGCGTGGCGCTGTCGCTGAACCTGACCGGCGGCGTCTATGTGAACCAGTCTGCGGCGTTCTCGGATTACCACGGCACGGGTGCGAATCCGTCGGCGAATGCGAGCTATTCGAACAGCGCCTTTGTCGCGAACCGCTTCCGCGTGATCCAGCACCGGTTTGCGGTCTGAGCGCCGAGCTCTCCTTGATATTGAACCGGCACGCCCGTTCGCCTTGAGCTTGGCACAAGGAGAGCCGGACCCGAAAAGATCGAAAGAAATACCCCAGCACCAAGGACGGTGAAGCGGACCCGGACAGGAAGGTCCGCCGCCGTCCCAACCCCACAGAGAGAGGAGTACCGGAATGAACGCACGCATGGAACATGGCATCGGCTTCGACCCGATCGAGACCGCGAGCCGCGATGAGCTGAGCGCGCTGCAGCTCACGCGCCTGAAACAGACCATTCAGCACGCCTACGACAACGTGCCGCACTACCGCCGCAGCTTCGAGGCGGCCGGCGTCCACCCGTCCGACCTGAAGACGCTCGCGGACCTGTCGAAATTCCCCTTTACGGTGAAGAAGGACTTCCGCGACAACTACCCCTTCGGCCTCTTCGCCGTGCCGCGTGAGGAAGTCGTCCGCGTGCATGCTTCCAGCGGCACGACCGGCAAGCCGACCGTCGTCGGCTACACGCAGAACGACATCAACAACTGGGCGAACCTCGTCGCACGCTCGATCTACGCCGCGGGCGGGCGCAAGGGCGACGTCGTGCATATCTCCTACGGCTACGGCCTCTTCACCGGCGGCATGGGCGCGCATTACGGCGCCGAGCGTCTGGGCTGCACCGTGGTGCCGATGTCCGGCGGCCAGACCGAGCGCCAGGTCCAGCTGATCCAGGACTTCCAGCCCAAGGTCATCATGGTGACGCCGTCCTACATGCTCAACATCCTCGAGCAGTTCGTGCGCCAGGGGCTCGATCCGGCCGATTCGTCGCTGAAGATCGGCATCTTCGGCGCCGAGCCCTGGACCGAGGCCATGCGTCACGAGATCGAGGCGCGCGCCGGCATCGACGCGGTCGACATCTACGGCCTGTCGGAAGTGATGGGGCCGGGCGTCGCGAGCGAGTGCATCGAGAGCAAGGACGGCCCGGTGATCTGGGAAGACCACTTCTACCCCGAGATCATCGATCCCGAGACCGGCGAAGTGCTGCCGGACGGGGAGGAAGGCGAGCTCGTCTTCACGTCGCTGTCGAAGGAAGCGCTGCCGGTCATCCGCTACCGCACGCGCGACCTCACGCGCCTGCTGCCACCGACTTCGCGCTCGATGCGTCGTATCGGCAAGATCACCGGCCGCTCGGACGACATGCTGATCATCCGTGGCGTGAACGTCTTCCCGAGCCAGATCGAGGAGCTGATCCTGAAGCAGAAGGAGCTGTCGCCGCACTACCAGCTCGAGCTGACCCGCGACGGCCACATGGACAAGATGGAAGTCGTCGTCGAGCTCTCGCTCGAAGCGGCCGAGCTCGGACCGGCGCGCCAGCAGGAGATCGCCAAGCTGCTGCAGCACAACATCAAGTCCTACATCGGCATCAGCACCAAGACCACGCTGGCGCAGCCCGGCTCGCTGTTCCGCTCGATCGGCAAGGCCAAGCGCCTGGTCGACAAGCGCAACCTGACGGTTTGAGGAGGCGATGAACGTGAACAACGCCTACATCTGCGACGCCATCCGCACCCCCTTCGGCCGCTATGGCGGCACGCTGTCCGCCGTGCGCGCCGACGACCTCGCGGCGCTGCCGATCCGTGCGCTGGTCGAACGCAACCCCGGTGTCGACTGGGCCGCCGTCGATGACGTGATCTACGGCTGCGCCAACCAAGCCGGCGAGGACAACCGCAACGTTGCGCGCATGGCCGCGCTGCTCGCGGGCCTGCCGCAGGACGTGCCCGGCACGACGGTCAACCGCCTGTGCGGTTCCAGTCTCGACACCGTCGGCATGGCCGCGCGGGCGATCAAGTCGGGCGAAGCCGACCTGCTGATCGCCGGCGGCGTCGAGAGCATGAGCCGCGCGCCTTTCGCGATGGGCAAGGCCGACACGGCCTTCTCGCGCAGCGCGAAGATCGAGGACACGACCATCGGCTGGCGCTTCGTGAATCCCGTGATGAAGGCGAAGTACGGCATCGACTCGATGCCCGAGACCGCCGAGAACGTCGCGCAGGAATTCTGCATCAGCCGCGCCGACCAGGACGCGCTGGCGCTGCGCAGCCAGCAGCGCTGGGCGGCGGCCAACGAGGCGGGGCTCTTCGCGAGCGAGATCGTGCCGGTGGCGATCCCGCAGAAGAAGGGCGAGCCGAAGCTCTTCACCACTGACGAGCATCCGCGCCCGGAGACGACGCTTGAGACGCTGGCGAAGCTGAAGGGCGTCGTGCGCCCGGACGGCACGGTCACGGCGGGCAACGCCTCGGGCGTGAATGACGGCGCGTGCGCGGTGCTGCTCGCCTCGGAAGCCGCCGTGGATCGCTACCGCCTCAAGCCGCGCGCCCGCGTGGTCGCGATGGCGGCTGCGGGACTCGCGCCACGCATCATGGGCTTCGGTCCGTCACCGGCGTCGAAGAAGGTGCTCGCGAAGGCCGGCCTGACGCTCGCCGACATGGACGTCATCGAGCTCAACGAAGCCTTCGCCGCGCAGGCGCTGGCGGTGACGCGCGATCTCGGCCTGCCCGACGACGCGGCGCACGTGAACCCGAACGGCGGCGCGATCGCGATGGGCCACCCGCTGGGTGCGTCCGGCGCGCGCCTCGTGACGACGGCGCTGAACCAGCTCGAACGCACGGGCGGCCGCTACGCGCTGTGCACGATGTGCATCGGCGTGGGGCAGGGCATCGCGCTGATCATCGAGCGGGTGTGAGGCAGTAAGCAGTTGTCCCGATTCGCCGTCGAGTCCGGGGGGACCCTCACACGATGCAGCCTTGCGCGGCTACCCGCGTTGTTCGTGCAGCGGCTTCCCGGCCTCGATGCCGACCTGTGCGGGCAGCACCACACCGTTCTTTTTCGCCACCACTTCGGCCATGATGGACAACGCGATTTCGGCTGGCGTCTTGCTGCCGATATAGAGCCCCGCCGGACCGTGCAGGGACGCCAGCGCGGACTCCGAAAGGCCGAAATGCGTCGCGAGCCGCTCGCGTCGCAAAGCCGTGTTGCGCCGCGAGCCGATCGCGCCGACATAGAAGGCGTCGGACTGCAGCGCATCGATCAGCGCGAGGTCGTCGAGTTTGGGATCGTGCGTCAGCGCCACGACGGCGGTGCGCGCGTCGGGCTTCAGTCGCAGGATCAGATCATCGGGCATTTCGCGGCTGATCTCGACGCCCGGCAGGGACCACGCCGCGTGCCGCTCGACCCGCGGGTCGCAGACAATGACCTCGAATCCCACGCCGCGCGCGATTTCGCACAGGAAACGCGACAGGTCACCGGCGCCGATGACGATGATGCGGAACTGCGGCCCGAGGTAGGCCGTGAGACGCCGCTCGTCCAGATGCGGCACGCCGTCCCGCCGGCCTTCCCGCAATTCGACCTGCCCTGTGGCGAGGTCGAGGATGCGCTCAACACTGCGGCGCTGCTCGCAGGCCGTGAGCAGCTCGTCGAGCCGGGTATGCGGCAATACGGGTTCCAGCACCAGTTCTATCGTGCCGCCGCAGGGCAGGCCGAAGCGGTGCGCCTCGTCGGCGGAGATGCCGTAGCGCTGGATGGTCGGTGCCAGGGACTCGCAGATCGCCTCGATTCCGCCGTTGCGGATGCGTTCGATCAGGTCGTCCTCGATGCAGCCTCCCGACACCGACCCGACGGTCGCCCCGTCCGCGCCGATCGCCATCAACGAACCCGGCGGACGCGGCGAAGAACCCCAGGTGCGGGCGACCGTGACGAGCACGACCGGCAGGCCCTGGGCCACCCACGCGCACGCGGTGCGCAGAGCGAGGGTGTCGAGATCTTCCATTGTCGTTTCCTTGAAGATGTCCCGTGCCCGCCGTGCAACATCACGCGAGCTTGAAGGGGAGTTCGCGGATCGGCCTCCCTGTCAGCCGCGCGATGGCGTTGGCGAAGGCCGGCGCGAGTGGCGGCAGGCCCGGTTCCCCCATGCCCGTGGGCGGCTCGGCGCTGGGCACGATGTGCACCTCGATCGCAGGCGTGTCGGTAATGCGCGCGACCGTGAAACCGTCGAAATTGCGCTGCTCCACTTCGCCATCCTTGAACGTGATCGCCGAGCCCGGAAGGCAGGTCGACAAGGCCATCATGGCGGCGCCTTGCACCTGCGCTTCCACCCCGCGCGGGTTCACTGCGAGATTGCAATGCACCCCGGCAACCACGCGATGGAGCGCCGGCCGGCCCTGTTGCACCGAAGCCTCCACGACGTAGGCGACCACCGAACTGAAGGATTCATGCACGGCCACCCCCCAGGCGCGGCCTTCGGACAGCCGCCGCTTGCCATAGCCGCTCTTGTCCGCCGCCAGCCGTAGCGCGGCGCGATGGCGGGGATGCTGGTCGCCGAAGAGGTCCATGCGATAGGCGACCGGATCCTGCTGCGTGCTGCGGGCGATTTCGTCGATCAGTGTTTCCATCACGAAGGCGGTGTGGGTCGAGCCGACGCTGCGCCACCACAGCACGGGGACGTTGAGTTTCGGGTGATGCACGATGAGGCGCATCGGCAGCGGATAAGGTTCGCGCATGCCTTCGACCGCGCTGTGGTCGACACCGTTCTTCACCATGCCGCCTTCGAAAGGCGTCCCTGCGGCGATCGACTGGCCGACCAGCACGTGATCCCACGCGAGCACCCGGCCGCGCTCGTCGAAGCCGATCCGGGCGCGATGCAGATGCATCGGGCGGTAATAGCCGCCGCGGATGTCGTCCTCCCGGCTCCAGATCATGCGAACCGGCGCGTCGATGCCGGCCGCGCGGACCGCCTTGGCCACCTCGCAGGCCTCGACGACGTAGTCGCTCGTGGCGACCGCGCGACGGCCGAATCCGCCGCCGGCCATCTGCACGTTCACCTTCACCTGTTCCGGCTTCAGGCCCAGCACGCGGGCTGCCGCCAGTCCGTCGATTCCCGGGAACTGCGTGCCGACCCACAGCTCGGCGCCTTCCCTGCCGATCCGCACCGTGCAGTTGAGCGGCTCCATGGGCGCGTGGGCCAGGTAGGGAAAGACGAACTCGGCATCGATCCGGTGCGGTGCACTGTCGAGCGGCGCCATGTCGGCGTCGAAATGGCGCGGACCAGACTGGCCGGCCAGCTCGCGGTACTGCGCCAGCTGGCGCGCGCTGTCTACGCCCTCGACCCCGTTCGTATCCCACTCCACCTTCAGCGCCTCGCGGCCCTGCCTCGCAGGCCAGTAGCCGTCGGCCACCACCGCGACGCCTTCACCGCCCCGTTCGAGCGGGATACGCACCACGGTCTTGACGCCCTTCACCAAGTGCGCCGCCGCGTCGTCCACGGTGCGCGGTCTCGCGCCAAAGACCGGCGGGTGGGCGATGACGGCGGTGAGCTGGCCGGGCAGCCGCACATCGATCCCGAAGTCCTGGCGACCGCTGCTCTTGGCGCGTGCGTCCAGGCGCGGCGTCGGGTGTCCGATGAGCCGAAAATTCTTCAGGTCCTTGAGCGCGACGCGCCCGGGCACGGGCTGTGCCATCGCCGCCTCTGCCAGTTCGCCGTAGCTCAGCCGGCGCCCTCCCGGACCGAGAACCTGGCCCGACGCGGTACGCAACTTCGCGGCATCGACCTTCCATCGCGCCGCCGCGGCGGACACCAGCATGGAACGCGCACGCGCGCCGAGCTCGCGATACTGGACGAAGCTGTTCTTGACCGAGTTGGAGCCCCCGGTCATGTGCATGCCGTAGGCCGGATCGACATAGGCCGGCGAGTTGTCACCGAAGCGCGTCCGTACCTTGCTCCAGTCCGCATCGAGTTCCTCGGCGAGGATCATCGGCAAGGCGGTCTGGACGCCCTGGCCGAATTCGAGGCGGTTGATCGCGACGGTCACGACACCTTCCGCATCGATGTGGAGGAAGGCGGACGGCTGCTGTGTGGGCTTGAGGGCGTCCGTCTGCGCGGCAGTACCCTGCGCCGCGGCCACCAGCGGAAAGGCACCGAGCGCAAGCCCGCCGAGACCGGCGAGTTTCAGGAAACTGCGGCGGGACATCGCGGGGTCCGGCGCTGGAACGTCACGCTCCAGCAGGTCGCGCAAGGCGGGCGGCAATTGATCGGGGAAGAAGTCGGGCAGCATGTCGGTCTCCGTCAGGCGAGCGCGCGGGCCGCGTCGGCGACGGCAGCACGGATGCGGGAGTAGGTGCCGCAACGGCAGAGGTTGCCCGCCATCGCGGCGTCGATTTCTTCGGGCGTGGGCTGCTTGCCTTTGGGCAGCGATTTCAGGAACGCCGTCGCGCTCATGATCTGGCCGCTCTGGCAGTAACCGCACTGGGCGACGTCGTGCCTGACCCAGGCGTCGCGGACCGCCGCACCGACTCGGTCACCGCCCTCGGTGGCCGCTTCGATGGTGGTGACCTTGCGGCCCTCGACAGCGGAAATCGGCGTCACGCACGAGCGGATCGCCTCCCCGTCCAGATGAACGGTACAGGCGCCGCACAGCGCAGCCCCGCAGCCGAATTTCGTGCCGGTGAGGCCAAGGGTATCCCGCAGCGCCCATAGCAAAGGCGTGTCCGGGGGCAGGTCGAGCCTGTGCTCATGGCCGTTGATGTTCAGGATGATCATTGTTCTGGGGTGCTCGATGGGGTGGGGGAGGGCAGGGCGGAGGCATTCGCGGCCGCGCGTTCGGCGGCCTTCACGACAGGCCCGGTCACAGGCCGGTCATCTTCTCGAGGGCTTCGGGGTAACGCCCGCCCTGGATCCTGATCCGCGCGGCCGCGGTGCTGATTTCCTCCAGGTCGCCGGGGCTCAGTTCAAGGGCGGCCGAGCCGAGGTTTTCCTCGAGGCGCGAGAGGTGGCTCGTGCCCGGAATGGGGACGATCCAGGGCTTCCGGGAAAGCAGCCACGCCAGGGCAACCTGGGCGGGTGTGGCGCCGTAACGCTGGCCGACGGTTCTTAGCAAGTCGACAAGCGCCTGGTTTGCCGCGATGGCGTCGGCACTGAATCGCGGGATGATTTTGCGCAGATCGCCTTCCTTGAAGGTCGTGCCCGGGTCGATCTTGCCGGTGAGGAAGCCCTTGCCGAGCGGGCTGTAGGGGACGAAGCCGATGCCCAGATCCTCCAAGGCCGGCAACACCGAGTCCTCGGGCTTGCGCGTCCACAGCGAGTATTCGCTCTGCACGGCCGTAAGCGGCTGCACGCTGTGGGCGCGCCGGATCGTCTGCGCGGACGCTTCGCACATGCCGAAGTGACGCACCTTGCCGGCCTGGATCAACTCCTTCACCGCGCCCGCCACGTCCTCGATCGGTACCTCGGGGTCGACACGGTGCTGGTAGAAGAGATCGATCACCTCGATCCCGAGCCGCTTCAGCGACGCGTCCGCGACCGCCTTGATGTGTTCGGGGCGGCTGTTGAGCGCGATCTTGCCTCCCGTGGCTTGCGAGTAGGTCGCGAAGCCGAACTTGGTCGCGATCACGACCCGGTCGCGGACGGGAGCGAGGGCTTCTCCGACCATCTCCTCGTTCGTGAACGGGCCGTAGATCTCCGCAGTGTCGAAAAACGTCACGCCGCGTTCGACGGCGGCGCGAATCAGGGCGATGCCTTCGTCCTTGGTCACCGATTTGCCGAACCCGAAATTCAGGCCCATGCAGCCCAGGCCCAGGGCGGACACGTCAAGGCCGTTGCCGAGTGTGCGAGTTTTCACGAAGCACTCCTGTTTTGAGTGTGATGCATTTCAGTTGGCCCTTCGCACTGGCGAGAGACCTCACGGATGCGCGGCCGATTGAGCTGCCTCTCGATCCGTTATTTTCGTGGCATGAAGCTTAGGGGCTGGATTGTTCAGCGTATAGCGCGCAAAGGCTTGAACCAGTATCAATAAAAAATTGATAATCCCGGCGGAATCGGTGTCGGGAGCCTTGGGATGCCTATCAACGAGATGCGCGCGATCAGCACCTTCACGAAGGCGGTCGAGCTGGGAAGTTTGCGCAAGGCCGCGGCAGCGCTCGGGGTCAGTCCCCAGGCCGCGAGTCAGGCCGTGGCGCAGCTCGAGCAGCACCTTGGGGTGCGTCTGCTGCACCGCACGACCCGACACATCGCCCTGACCGACGAGGGGCAGCAGTTCCTGGAGTCGGCCCAACCGGCGATGGCGATGCTCGAACGCGCCCTGCAGCGCGTCACGGTTGCCAAGGACGAGATCGCGGGGCCCCTGCGCATCATCGCGCCGCGATCGAGTTTCGCCACGCTGCTATGGCCGGTGATCAACGCGTTCTGCGAGGAATATCCGGACGTGCAGCCGGACCTCCATCTCGACGACCAGATCGCGAACTGGGTGGAGGAGCGGGCGGACGTGGGATTCCGCATCGGTGCCCCGCCCGAAGAGGGGCTGATCGCCCGCAAGCTCTTTGTGGTGTCGCTCGTGATCTGTGCCGCCCCGAAGTATCTCGAGCGCCACGGGATACCGAAGACGCTGGACGAGCTATCGGATCACAGGTGCAGCATGTTCCGCCGTCCGGTGACGGGGCAAGTCTATCCGTGGTTTCTCAAGGTGGGCGACGAGCTGGTGCAGCGGGAGTTCCCGCCCGCCTTATCGACCAACGATACCGAGACCGAACTGCAGGCGGTGCTAGACGGCAGGGTCATCGGACAGCTCGCCGCATTCTCCGCGGTGCCGCACCTGCGCGCGGGCCGTCTGGTGCCCGTGCTCACGCAGCACATGACCGACCACATGAGCGTCCATCTCTTCTACGGCAGTCGACGAGCGCAGCCCGCGCGGGTGCGCAAGTTCATCGACTTCGCGGTGGAACGCCTCACCGACAGTCCCGATTACGTCCTCAACGAGCGCGAGATCCGCGAGATGACGGGGAGGACGAGGTTTCCGCCTTCGTAGTACGGCCCGCAGGTCGCCGCAGCGGATTCCCGCGCGGAACCGCTCTGCGCGTCAGCCGGCCTTGACCGCGAGCACGGGGCAATCCATTTTCAGCAGCAGGTCTTGTGCCGTGCTGCCAAGTAAAAGCTTGCCCACGGGCGAACGCTTGCGCAGGCCGATGATCACGAGGGATGCGTGGAGTTTCTCGGCCAGGTCCTCGATTTCCTCGACGGCCGTATTGCCGCGCACGAACTGCTTGAACTCGGCCTCCACGCCGCAGGATGCGAGCCGCTTCTCGATGTCCTCGGCGTCCGCGCAGTCCGCGAGCGACGGATCGTCCGACGTGCCGCCGGGACCGGCGTTGACAACGACGAGACGTTCCTGGAAACGCCCGGCGAGCTCGATACCCTTTTCCAGCGCGGCGCGCCCTTCGGGGTGAGGTGCATAAGCGACGATGATGGTCATGGAGGTTCCTCGTAACGCGTTACAGGACACGATCATCGTACACCGCGGAACCCGATATCGGATGCCTCCATGCCGAATCGAAAGCGATACCCGCGAATGATTCTTTCTCGATCTCCCCGTTTCGCGAAGAAATCTTTCCTGGGAGTTGCACCGTTCGGCGGAAGGGGGTGAGTCGCATGAATACTGAACGGGCGAGGCATGCCGCCGTGCCGCTCGTCTTCGTGCCTAGGGTTCGCGGAGGATCGCTTTGAGACGCTCCAGCAGCCACGCAACCGAAGGATTGGACTCGTGCCGGGGATGCCAGTACATCTTGACCTCGAAGTCTGCGAGGGGCATTGGCGCCGGCAGCGCGACGACTTCACTTTGCATTGCAAAGATGCCTGCGATGCGCGAGGGCAGCATCACGACCAGGTCGCTCTGCGCGATGAGCTGCGGTAGTGCCGTGAAGTAGGGCGTGCGAATGAAGGTTCGGCGCGATATGCCCAGGTCGGTCAAAGCGTCCTCGGCGAGTTGATGACCGGAAAACGTCGACGAAACAACGACGTGCCGGCTCGCGCGAAACCCATCCAGCGTCATCGGGCCGATCCGTTCGGCGTGCCGCTTCCCCAGCAGACACATGTAGTGCTCACGAAATAGCGTGAAACTTCGCGTCTGACCGCCCAGTGACGTCAGGTTTCCCAGTGCAACGTCGATTTTCATCGCTGCAAGTTGATCGGCTATTTCGGAAGTTGACACCTGATGGACATCGAACACGACGTGAGGTGCGATGCCGCTGAATCCGCGCTCGATCGGCGGCAGGAAGTACATGCTTCCGACGTCCGACATCGCGAGATTGAAGATGCGATTGGCAGTGGCCGGGTCGAAACGATGCGTTTCCTCGATGGCTTTGCCGATGACGGCAAGTGCGTCACGAAATTTCGGGTAGAGCGCTTCGGCGCGCGGCGTCGGCTTGAGGTTGCGTTTGTCGCGCACGAAAAGCAGGTCCGCGAGCTCTGCGCGCAGCCTGGCGAGGCTGTAGCTCACCGAGGGCTGGGTGATGTCGAGTCGCTCGGCGGCGGCGGTCACGCTGCGGGTTTCATAGATCGCAACGAAGACCCGTGTCAGGTTCAGATCGAAGGATGTCATTAATAGATGCCGTCTATTTGTAACATACAATAAATCGGTTGGATCAATGTGTATAGCTCGCTACGCTTCCCCCCACAACAACGCGAACCGGCGACTTGACCGGCCAAGCGGATAAAACGGAGAGACAGAAGGATGGAGCGTTCCTTTGGTGCCGAGGTCGGCAAACTGACCTTGGGGCAAGGCGAGATTTTCCACGGTGAGGGCATCCTCGCGGTTGCCAAGGCTCTGCTGCAGTCGGGGGTGAGTTACATCGGCGGCTACCAGGGGGCGCCGGTGTCGCACCTGATCGATGTGCTTGGCGACGCGCGCGAACTGCTGGACCGACTGGGCATCTATTTCGAGAGCAGTGCGTCCGAGGCAGGCGCGGCCGCGATGCTCGGGGCCTCCATCAACTATCCCCTGCGCGGCGCGGTCACCTGGAAGTCCACGGTCGGCACCAACGTGGCGTCGGACGCGCTGTCCAACCTGGCGTCCGCGGGTGTCAAGGGCGGCGCGCTCGTCATCCTGGGCGAAGACTATGGTGAAGGCTCCAGCATCATTCAGGAGCGCACCCATGCCTTCGCGATGAAGTCGCAGATGTGGTTGCTGGATCCGCGACCCAATTTGAACTCCATCGTCGATACGGTGGAGAAGGGCTTCGAACTGTCCGAGGCGTCCAATACGCCGGTAATGCTGCAATTGCGCATCCGCGCGTGTCATGTTCATGGCAGTTTCGTCTGCCGCGATAACCGGCAGCCCGCGCATTCGCGCAAGCATCTCCTTGAAACGGCGGAATTCGACTACGGCCGTATCTGCCTGCCGCCGTCCATCTATCAGCATGAGCGGGCAAAAATCGAAGCGCGCTGGCCGGCGGCGCTGGATTTCATCCGGTGCGAAGGGTTGAACGAGGTTTTCGACGGCGAGAGCAAGGACGTCGGCATTATCGTTCAAGGCGGACTCTACAACGGGCTGATGCGCGCGCTGCAACGGGTGGGCCTGGCGGATGCCTTCGGTCGCAGCGATCTCCCGATCTACGTGCTCAATGTCGTCTATCCGTTGGTGCCGGACGAGGTGCTGGACTTCTGCGCCGACAAGCGCGCGGTGATGCTGGTGGAAGAGGGGCAGCCGAAGTACCTCGAGGACGCGATTCAGGCCATCCTGCGCCGGGCCGGCGCGGGCACGGAACTGCACGGCGGGCGAATCTTCGCTCTTGCCGGCGAATACAGCGGGGAGGTGCTGCTGAAAGGCGTCGGCGCCTTTGTCGAGGCAATGGGCCTGGCACCGGCAGCCGCGACCGGCACGGATGTCGAGGCAGCACGGCTGCTCGGCCTCAGGGAGCAGGCGACTGCCGAACTCGGTGCCCCGGTACCGGCGCGCCCTCCCGGATTCTGCGTCGGCTGCCCGGAGCGGCCGGTGTTTTCGGCGCTAAAGCTGTTGCAGCAAAGGACGGGGGCCATCCACGTCAGTGCCGACATCGGCTGCCATACGTTCGGCACGCTGCCGCCCTTCAACATGGGCAACACGGTGCTCGGTTATGGCCTGGGGCTCGCGAGCTCGTCTGCGGTGGGGCCGATGCTGAACAAGCGCGTCGTCAGCATCATGGGCGACGGCGGCTTCTGGCATAACGGTTTCACCTCGGGCGTCGTGAATGCGGTCTACAACGGCCACGATTCGGTGCTGGTCATCCTCAAGAACGGCTACACGTCGGCGACCGGCACCCAGATCATCCCGTCCTCCAGGCAGGTGGACGCGCGGCCGGAACTCGACATCGAGCGTGCGCTCGAGGGAGTCGGCGTGCGCTGGATCCGCAAGGTGCCCAGCTACGAGGTGTCGCACATGGTGCGCACACTCGGCGAAGCGATGAGTACGGCGGAGCCGGGGCTCAAGGTCATCATCGCCGACGGTGAATGTCAGCTCGAGCGGCAGCGTCGGATCAAACCCGAGGCGGCGCGCCGGCTCAAGGCGGGCGAGCGGATCGTGCGCACCCGCTTCGCGGTTGACGACAGGGTGTGCACCGGTGACCACGCCTGCGTGCGCTTGTCGGGATGCCCGTCGCTCACGATCAAGCCGAATCCCAATCCCCTGCGCGTTGACCCGGTTGCCACGGTAAACCAGGGGTGCGTCGGCTGCGGCCTGTGTGGCGAGGCCGCGCACGCCGACACTTTGTGCCCGTCCTTCTACAAGGTCGACATCGTCCAGAACCCGAGCCGCTGGGACCGTTTTCTCTACCGGATGCGGCAAGCGGTGATCTCCCTGCTCGCTGCCCGCGATTCTTTTCCTGCCGGAGCCCCCCAATGACACACAGACCGGTCTCCATCCTCATTGCCGCACTCGGTGGCGAAGGCGGCGGGGTGCTCGCCGACTGGATCATCGACGTGGCCACCGAACTCGATTTTCCGGTGCAGAGCACTTCGGTGCCGGGCGTGGCGCAGCGCACCGGGGCGACGAATTACTACCTTGAAGTGTTCCCGTTTGCGCGTGCGGAGCTTGGCGGTCAAGTGCCGGTGCTGTCCCTGACCCCGGGGCCTGGCGACGTCGACATTGTCGCCGCCTCGGAGCTCGTCGAGGCCGGGCGGGTGATGCAGAGCGGCTTCTCGGATCCGGCACGGACGGTGCTGGTCTTCTCCACCCATCGCGAATTCGCGGTGTCAGAGAAGATCGGCATGGGCGACGGTCGCTACGATCCGAACCGGGTGTTCGATGCCGCGCGCCGGTTGGCGCGCGAGGTGATTGCCTTCGACATGCGTGAAATCGCCTGGCAGCAGGGCACCATCATCAACACGGTGCTGTTCGGGGCGATGGTCGGTTCGGGTTGCCTGCCGTTTCCGCGCGAGGCGTGCGAGGCCGCAATCCGGCGTTCCGGCAAGGCGGTCGATGCCAGTTTGCGCGGTTTCGAAGCAGGATTCAGCCGCGCCCGCGCACGCATGACGGCGGCAGTGACGGACGACGGTTCGCTGCGTGTTGCAGCGGACCGCGCGCCGGTGGCCGATTTGCCGCCCGCCGTGCGCGCGGTCGCGGCGGAAGGCTATGCGCAGGTGCGCGACTACCAGGACGCGGCTTATGCGGAACGTTACCTCCAGCGGCTGCGATCGGTCTGTCTCAAGGCAGGCGATGCAGAAGAGATCGGTGCGGAAGCGGCCCGTCACCTCGCGTTATGGATGACCTACGAGGATGTCGTTCGCGTTGCCGAACTGAAGACTCGTCGCTCGCGAATTACCCGGGTGCGTGCTGAAGTCGGCGCACGGCCGGGCGAGCCGGTGCGCGTCACCGAGTTTCTCAAACCGCGCCTGGAGGAAATCTGCGCGGTGCTGCCAGCGGGGCTTGCGCAGCCGATCGCACGGATGTTAAAGGGCTCGCGCCTTGCCGAGGGCATGACCTTGCGGCTGCGGACCGACACCGTGTCCGGTTTCGCACTTCTGGCGCTACTGCGCTGCCTGAAGCCCTTGCGGCCGCGAAGCCTGCGCTTCGTCCAGGAACAGCGGGCGATCGAGGAGTGGCTGGCGGCGATAGAGCGGGCCGTGCCGCGCAGTCCCTCATTGGCGCTCGAGATTGCACGCTGTGGCCGCTTGATCAAAGGCTACGGCGATACGGCCGAGCGTGGTCAGCGCAGCCTGCGGCTGATTCTCGAACTGGTGGAACAGGGCAGCGACGATCTCGAAGGGTTGGCGGGGCGGGTGGGTGCGGCGCGGACTGCTGCATTGGCCGATCCGGAAGGGCGCGCACTCGCCGGAGCCCTCGGATTGTCTCGGCCCGAGCCGAAGCCGCAACCGATTCGCATTTTTAGCAGGACATCGACCGCCGCTGGTAGTTGAAATTACAATTGTTTTGCGTACAACATAAAACACACTGAAGGAGACAAAATAATGACCAAGGCAATCAAGGCACGCAGCATTCTTCGCCACCTCGTGATCGTTGCCGGTGCATGTACCTTGCTGCATGCCCCCGCCCAGGCCGAAGCACCGATCAAGATCGGTGCAGTCGTGTCGGCCACCGGTCCCGCGTCCTTTCTCGGTGACCCGGAGGGGAAAACCCTGCGGCTTTACGTCGACCGCATCAATGCCGCGGGCGGCGTGCTGGGACGCAAGCTGGAACTGGTGCTGTACGACGATGCGAGCGACGCGAACAAGGCGAATTCGTTCGCGCGGCGTCTCGTGATGCAGGACGAGGTGGACGCGATCATCGGCCCTTCGACCACCGGATCGACGATGGCGATCGCGCCGCAGGTTGAAGGCGCGAAGATCCCGATGATCTCGCTCGCTGCCGCTTCGGTGATCGTCGAGCCGGTCCGGCCGTGGATTTTCAAGATGCCCCACTCGGACCGCATGGCGGCGCAGAAGATTCTCGGCGACATGAAGTCGCGCGGCGTCAAGCAGTTTGCGCTGCTGTCCGACACGGGAGGTTTCGGCAAGTCCGGGCGCACCGAGACGCTCAAGCTCGCGGAATCGATGGGACTCAAGGTCGTCGAGGATCAGCAGTACGGCGAGAAAGACACGGACATGACGCCGCAGCTCACCAAGATCAAGTCATCCCCGGCCCAGGCGATCATGATCTTCGGCACCGGCCAGGCACCGGCGATCATTGCACGCAATTACCAGCAACTGGCGATCAAGCAACCGCTTTACACGACGCACGGCCAGGCTTCCCAGGAATTCATCCGCATCGCCGGTGATGCCGCAGAGGGGATCCGCCTGGCGACGCCGGCCCTGCTGATCGCCAAGGCTCTTCCCGATGGCGACAAGCAGAAGGCGGTCAGCGTCAGTTACCAGAGCGCGTTCGAAAGCGAGTACAAGACCGACGTATCGTCGTTCGGCGGTTATGCGCACGACGCGATCCTGATGCTGGTCGATGCCATGAAGCGCGCGGGGGGTACGAACAAGGAGAAAGTTCGGGCCGAAATCGAGAAGTCCAATGGTTTCGTCGGCGTCAGCGGGGTCTACACGATGTCCGCCACCGACCATATGGGCCTGGATGTGTCGGCGTTCCGCATGGTCGAGGTGCAGCGCGGCGCATTCAAGGAAGTGAAATAGTCGCGCGGCAACGTGCTCATCAAAGACGGGCGGCTCCGGGCGCCCGTCGAATCGAAGAGACTACGTCATGCAACTCAATGTTGAGGACTTCCGCCGCCAAGCGCGGCGGAAGCTGCCGCGCTTCGTGTTCGATTATGTCGATGGCGGTGCCGAGGACGAAGATTGCCTGCGCCGCAACACCAGCGACCTGCGGCAACTGCACCTGGTCCCGGGCTGCCTGCGCGACACCAGTGAGATCGATCTGTCGATCGAGGTGTTCGGCCGGCGCTGGCGCGCACCGTTTGCGATTGCGCCGATAGGCTTCAACGGTTTGGTGCGGCCGCGCGGCGACGAGCTGCTGGCGCGCAGCGCCGCGGATGCCGGGGTGCCTTTCACTTTGTCCACCGCGTCGAACGGGCGAATCGAGGCAGTCCGGAATGCGGCTCGCGACGGCGAACAATGGATGCAGCTTTACGTCATGAGCGACCGCAGCATCGCCGAGCAAATCGTGCTGCGTGCGCGACGCGAGGCGTATACCGCGCTGGTGTTGACCGTGGATGTCCCCGTCAGCGGGTACCGCGAGCGCGACGTGCGCAACGGCTTCAAGCTGCCTTTCCGCCCGACGCTGCCGGTCCTGTTCGACCTGGCGCGCCACCCCGGCTGGCTGCTGGGTGTCGCGCGCCATGGCATGCCGCGGTTCGTCAATTTGAGCGAGACCGTGGAGGCGGGCACATCCGCCCAGTTGCAGGCGGCCCTGCTGGCGCGCGCGATGGACCGCGCGCTGGTCTGGGACAGCCTGGCCTGGCTGCGCAAACTCTGGGACGGCCCCTTGCTCCTCAAGGGGGTGCTCGGCCCTGACGATGCGCGCGAGGCGACCCGCCGCGGCGTCGACGGCATCATCGTCTCGAACCACGGCGGGCGCCAACTCGACGCAGCTCCGTCGACCATTTCGGTGTTGCCCGACATCGTGCGCGCCGTGGGCGGGCAATTGCCCGTATTCATCGACAGCGGATTCCGCCGCGGCAGCGACATCGCCAAGGCGCTCGCACTTGGAGCCAAGGCGGTATTGATCGGACGCCCGGCCATTTATGGCCTCGCTTGCGGCGGCTCCGCCGGCGCGTCGTCCGTCCTGAAACTGCTGGCCGAAGAGCTGGCGCGCAGCATGACGCTCCTCGGTGCCGCATCGCCCGCGGCACTTACCCCCGGTCACCTCCGGCCGTCGGCGCCGGGATCTCATTCGGGAGTCACCCATGTCTGATTTGATGCAATTCATATTTTCGGGTCTGACGACCGGGGCGATCTACGCCCTGGTCGCACTGGGGTTTGCCCTGATCTACAACGCCAGCGGCGTCATCAATTTCGCGCAAGGGGACTTCCTGATGCTGAGCGGAATGGTGTGCGCGGCGTTGCTCGGCGCAAACATGCCATTCGGTTTCGCGATCGTGATTTCCGTGGTCGTGACCGTCGTCGTAGGGCTCCTTCTCTATCGCTTTGCGATCAAGCCCGCCGGCGATACGAACGTGGTGACGCTGATCATCATCACCATCGGCGCGTCGATTTTCATCCAGGGCGTCGTGCAGGTCGTGCTCGGCAAGAACCAGCATACGTTGCCGGCATTCACCGGGGACAAGGCGTTCGAATTCATCGGCGCCTACATCCTTCCGCAGAGTCTGTGGGTGATGGGCGTTGCCCTGATGCTGGTGCTGGTATGCGGCGCGTTCTTCCGCTACACGCTGCTGGGCAAGGCGATGCTCGCGGTGGCGGCGAACAAGCTCGCCGCGCAGGCAGTGGGCATCCCGACCCAGTACATCCTGCTGCTGTCGTTCGGCATGTCAGCCTTCCTGGGGGCGGTGGCAGGTGTGACGGCGGCGCCGATCACGACCACCGTCTATGACCTCGGCCTGATGCTGGGGATGAAAGGTTTCGTGGCGGCGACGCTGGGGGGCCTTGGCAGCGGTGCCGGCGCGGTCGTCGGCGGCCTGCTGGTCGGGCTGTTCGAGGCCCTGGTCGCCGGTTATGTGTCCTCCGCCTACAAGGATGCCGTGCCCTTCGGGCTGATCATTTTCATCCTGCTGGCGATGCCCCACGGTCTCTTCGGCGCCAAACAGACGGAGCGCGTATGAAAACGATTCTTCGCCCCCCGGTGCTGGTCACCATTGCCTTTCTCGCGCTGCTGCCGCTGATCCTGCCGAACAACTTCATGATGGACGTGGCGGTTCGCATCGCGCTGGCCGCGATCGCGGTGGTCGGGCTCAATCTGCTCATCGGCTTTGCCGGTCAGGTCAGCATCGGCCACGCCGCCTTTGTCGCGATCGGCGCCTATGGCAGCGCCATCATCACGACGCGCTTCGAAGCATCGCCGGTCGTCGCCTTGCTGGGGGCCGCTGCGGGCGCAGCAGTTGTTGCGTGGCTGGTCGCGAAGCCGATCCTGCGGCTCAAGGGCCATTCGCTGACGATGGCGACGCTCGGCCTCGGGATCATCGTCAACATGGTGCTGATCAACGAGGTGAACTGGACGGGAGGCCCCGACGGCATGCCGGTGCCTCCCTTGAGTCTCGGCGGCTTCGAACTGGTCAAGATGGGGCACTGGTATGCCGTCGCTGCCGTGCTGCTGGTGCTGGCGATCGTGCTGTCCCTGAACCTGCATGAATCGCCGGCAGGCCGTGCGTTGCGCGGGCTCAATGGCGCCGAGGTCGCGGCGCGCGTGATGGGGGTGGACGTCGGGGCGTTCAAGGCCCGCGCGTTCGTCGTGTCGGCCGTCTTTGCGACCGTCTCGGGCAGCCTCACCGCGCACTATCTGGCGTTCGTCAGCCCCGCGATGTCCTCCTTCACCCACTCGGTGGAGCTTGCCACGATGGTCGTGCTCGGCGGCATGGCCTCCACCTTCGGGGCGGTGCTCGGGACGGCACTGCTGACCGTGCTGCCGCAAGTGCTAGGCGGTTTGGAAGGCTATGAAATGGTCTTGTTCGGGCTGATCCTGATGCTGACGATGATGTTTCTGCCCCGCGGGCTGGTGCCCTCGTTCGCACGCCTGATTGAGCGCCGGAGGAGCAACTGACATGCTCGAAGTACTGAATCTCTCGAAGACATTCGGCGGTGTCGCGGCGGTACGGGACGTCAGCTTCACGGTGCGCGGCGGGTCGGTGCACTCGGTGATCGGCCCCAACGGCGCCGGCAAGACGACTTTGTTCAATCTGGTCAGCGGCGTCTATACGCCCAGTTCGGGCGAAATACGGTTCGAGGGGGAGAATGTCGCCGGACTGGGCCCCGATCTGCTGGCGCGGCGCGGCATGTCGCGCACGTTCCAGAATCTCCAGATCTGCATGAACATGACCGCCTGCGAGAACGTCATGCTCGGCGCCCACCTGCTCTCCCGCAGCTCCCTGCTCGGCGGCATGCTCGGCTTCACGCGCCGGGCGGACCGTGCGCTGCGCGACGAAGCCCGTCACCTGATGGACTACGTCGGCGTGGGCGCCTACGTCGATGCCCATGCCACGCAACTGTCGTTTGGCGTGCTCAAGCGGCTCGAGATCGCCCGCGCGCTGGCCGGCAAACCGCGCCTGTTGTTGCTCGACGAGCCCGCGGCCGGCCTGAACGACACGGAAACCCACCAGGTGAGCGAGCTGATCCGCAGCATCGCGGCTTCCGGGATCACCGTCGTGCTCGTCGAACATGACATGAAGATGGTGATGAATATCTCGGACCACATCCTCGTGCTCGACTACGGAAAGAAGCTCGCGGAGGGGACCTCGGACGAAGTCCGCAGTGATCCCCGGGTCATCGCGGCCTATCTGGGCACCGAATGAAGGAGTGCGCATGAACGCAAATACCCAGCAATTTGTCGACGCATCCGCCTCTGCGATGCAGACCGCCGCGCCGGCCTTGGAGGTGCGGGGCCTCGTCGCGGGCTACGGTCGCATCGAGGCACTCCACGGGATCGACCTCACGCTCGCCCCCGGAAAACTGGTGGCCCTGGTCGGGGCGAATGGCGCGGGCAAGACCACGCTGCTGCGCACCATCTCCGGCCTGATTCGCGCCCGGGCGGGTACGGTGGAGCTATTCGGGCGCGACATCACGCACAGCCGGCCCGAGCGGCACGTGTCGGCGGGCTTGTCGCAGGTGCTCGAAGGCAGGCAGGTGTTCGGACCGCTTTCCGTGCAGGACAACTTGCGTCTCGGCGCCTTCACGCAGCAGGAACATACCGATCGACTCATCGAAGAGATGTACGAGTTGTTCCCGGTGCTGGGTGAAAAGAGTCACCTGGCGGCCGGCACACTATCCGGTGGGCAACAGCAGATGTTGGCGATCGCGCGTGCGCTGATGAGCCGTCCGAAGGTGCTGCTGCTCGATGAACCTTCGATGGGCCTGGCGCCGCTGTTGGTGCGCGAGATATTCGCCATCATCGTGAAGCTGAAGTCGCAGGGCATGCCGATCCTGCTCGTGGAGCAGAACGCGCACGCCGCACTGTCGATTGCCGACCATGGTTACGTGCTCGAACTGGGGCGCATTTCGCTGCAAGGCCCCGCGAAAGAGCTATTGCAGGACGAGCGGGTCATGGCGGCCTACCTCGGGCTGTGAAGCTTGCAGGTTCTCCTTTTTGCGGGCGAATGACTTACCAACTGGAGAGTGTTCATGGCAATAGTAGTCGCGTACGTCCCAAGGCCCGAGGGCAGGGCCGCACTGGATAAGGGAATCGAGATCGCTTCTCGGCGCCAGGAGCGCCTGATCGTTGTGAATGCGAGTCCGGGTGGCACGCACAATGATCCCGCGTTGGCCGATACCGAGGATGCGGAGTCGATTGAAAGAATCATCGCGTCATGCGGCACCGAGGCGGAATTCAAGCAATTTGTTCGCGGGCGCAGTGTCGTGGATGAGATCACCGAACTCGTCGACACCCTGCCTGCCTCGCTGCTCGTCATCGGGCTGAGAAGGCGCTCGCCAGTAGGCAAGCTCTTTCTCGGCAGCACTGCCCAGGATCTCCTGCTCAACGTGTCCTGCCCCGTTCTGGCCGTCAAGGCGGGTTAGAGATAGCGCAGCCTGGCCGCTCAAGCGGTTGTGCCGGATCAATGACCAGGAGACCCGAAGATGGAAACCGGTTCAATGCAGGGGATGGCCAGGGTAGAACGCGTGGTTGCCCGCGCGGTGAATGTGCCGTTGGAATATCCGGTACGGACGAGCGTGGGCATCGTTGCCACCTCGCCGCTGGTGCTGGTCGATCTCCACCTCGACAACGGCGTCGTCGGTCATTCCTACCTGTTCACTTACACGCCGCTTGCGCTCGAGAGCACGCGGGTATTGGTGCAGTCCTTGGGAGCGGAGCTCGTAGGCAGACCCCTGGCGCCGCTGGAGTTTGATACCTTTTTCGCCGCCCGCCTGCGCCTGCTCGGTCGCAGCGGCCTGGTGACGATGGCCTGCGCCGGACTGGACATGGCGGCTTGGGATGCACTCGCCAAGCTGCGCGACTTGCCGCTCGCGCAACTGCTCGGCGGATGCGTGAAGCCGATTCCCGCTTACGATAGCCACAGCATGGACGGCGAGGAAGTCGGGCTCTTGCGTGCCGGGCGTGCGATGGAGGCGGGATTTCGGGCGATCAAGATCAAGATCGGCTATCGCGAGCTCGCTGAAGATTGCCGCATCGTCGAGCTGATACGACGTCGCATCGGTGACGATGTGGAACTGATGGTGGACTACAACCAGTCGCTCTCCGTCCCTGAAGCGATGCGCCGTATCCGCGCACTGGAGCCTTACCGGCTTGCATGGGTGGAAGAGCCGACGCGACAGGAAGACTACGCCGGCCACGCGCATATTCGCGCCGCGGCCGGCACGCCGGTGCAGATGGGGGAGAACTGGTGTGGGGTGGGCGAGATGCAGCGCGCGCTCGATGCGGATGCCTGCGACTTGGTCATGCCGGACGTGATGAAGATCGGCGGCGTGACCGGTTGGCTGAAGGCGGCGACACTGGCGGAATTGCGTGGTTTGCCGATGTCCAGCCACATTTTCCAGGAGGTGAGTGCTCACCTCCTGGCGGTTTCCCCGACCGCGCACTGGCTGGAGCGGATGGGCCTTGCCGATCGTATCCTGCGCGAACCCTTGCGATTCGAGGACGGGGCGGCTGTCCCGTCGGATGCGCCGGGTAGCGGGGTGGCCTGGAATGAGTCGGAGGTGCAGCGTTATCTCGCGTAAGGTTGCGCGGGGTCGGCGCTGCCGTAGCGCGCCAATCCGGCGGCAACCAGCGCAGATCCGGCGGCTCGTCGATGTCATGCAGGGCAGGGCGGGACTGCACGCTCCATCCCAGGCGTCCCATGCGGCACAAGGTGTCGAAGGCAACGCTGTCCGTGCTCCACGGGATGTCGCGGAAGACGAGCGGATGGAAGGCGCGCAGGCCCAGCATGGCATACCCGCCATCAACCGTGGGTTGCATGAACGCGTCATGCGTTTCGAGCACGCGGGATGCTGACATCAGATCGCCCACCCCGATGGCCGGGCAGTCGGTGCCGATCAGCAGTATCCGTTCCCGCCGTGCGAGCGTGCGTGCGGCGACCCGGGCCATGCGGGCGCCGAGATCCCCCGCGCCCTGGCCGCTCCAGCTCAATTGCCCCGCCAGTTGCAGGCTCGCCCAGACCGGATCCTGCGGATCGGGCGTGACGCACAACTCGACCGGTCCGAGTTCCGCAGCGAGTGCCGTATTCACGGTGTGATGGAGCATCTGCCGTGCGAGCCGCGCGGCGCCCTCCGGGCCGAGCGCCGGGATCAGGCGGGTCTTCGCAAATCCCGGGATCGGCGCCTTGGCGATGATCACGATCCGCGTGGTGGTCATCGGTAGGCCTCGGCGAGCCGGCTCGCGGGGACGCCGCGCCAGTAGCTCCAGCGCAGGCGCCACATGAGAAAAATGGTGCGCCAGACGCCCCGCGATTCCCAGCGGCGTCCCGACGTCGTCACCTTGATGCGCAGGCAGGCGGGCCAGGAGCGGGTACGCAGGCGGCGCGACAGTTCGATGTCCTCCATCAGCGGCTGATCCGGGAAGCCGCCGACCGACTCGAAGGCTTCGCGCGTCATGAACATCGCCTGGTCACCGGTGGCGATACCGGTGATGCGCGAGCGCCAGTTCATCATGCGGGCGACGACGCGCAGCATCCGGGGACGGCCCGCGATGTGCACATCGAAACGCCCCCACTCGTGCCCCGCGCGAAAACTGGCGTCGATGGCTTGCAGGGCGCCGGTCGGGAGCGCCGTGTCCGCGTGCAGGAATATCAAGGTGTCGCCGTGCGATGCCTTTGCGCCGGCCTCCATCTGGCGCGCTCGACCCCGCCGGCCGCGTATCACCCGGAATCCCGCCGCTTCGGCAAGACTCGCGGTGGCGTCTTCGCTACCGCCATCGACGAAGAGCACCTCCACCCCTGCGCGCACGAGCGGTGCCAACCGACGGCTCAGATCGGGCAGGTTCGACGCTTCGTCGAGGACGGGGATGATGATCGAGGGATGCATGCCTTCCTGTTCCACTATCGGGCCACACCTTACGTCATTGGTCGGTGCGGTGCGCTGATTCCTTACAGCGCGGTTCCCCCTGCGCAATATACCGTCGGTCATGTCAACGAGACGCCCGGTGTCACTCGTGCCCGCCTCCGGCCCTAAAGTGGTGACGTGTCCACCAACGCCGCGACCCCGGGCGCCGGTTCGGACCTTTGCTAACCGGGAGTAACCATGACAGAGATCACGATGTACAGCGCACAAGGGTGCGCGTATTGCCAGGCGGCCGAACGGCTTCTCCTCGGCAAGGGTGTCGCACGGTTGAACAAGATCAGGGTGGATGCCGAGGAGGGACGCCTCGAAGAGATGATCGAGCGAAGCGGGCGCCGCACGGTTCCGCAGATCTTCATCGGGTCGCTGCATGTCGGCGGCTTCGACGATCTGGCACGTCTCGACCGGGCCGGGCAGCTCGAGCCGCTGCTGCGAGGCTGAAGGCGAAAAGCGCGACGATTCGCCGCGCGCCGCCCGGTCTACTTGGGGCGATTCCGGTCGAAGAAGACATACTTGATGGCCGCAATCGCCACGAGCACCAGCACAAGGATCGCCAGCCAGCCCACCAGGCCCATGCCGATCATCATGTTTCCCATGCCGTTCATCATGTCCTTGGTCCTCCGTCGAGGTGACCTGCGCGGATAGGAGCTGCCGGAAGCGGCCGCTCCGGCGGCGCAACCGGCGGACGGCCACGCCGCCAGTCGTGGAAGCGCCCGACCCATGCTAGCAGGGCCTGCGGCGCGTGGGCACGTTTCCACTCGCCGGCCGCGTACTTGTTGGCCTCGGCGAGCGTCGGGTAGATGTGGATCGTGCCGAGGATCTTGTTGAGCCCCAGGCCGTGGCGCATCGCGACGACGTATTCGGCGATCAGGTCGCCGGCGTGCTCGCCGACGATCGTGACCCCGAGGATCCTGTCCTTGCCCGGCACGGTGAGCACCTTGACGAAACCGTGTGCTTCGCCGTCGGCGATCGCGCGATCGAGCTCTTCGAGAGCGAAGCGCGTGACCTCGAAGGGAATCTCGCGTTCGCGCGCCTCCTGCTCGTTGAGGCCGACGCGGGCGACCTCGGGATCGACGAAGGTCGACCACGGCACCACGGAGTAGTCGGCGCGGAATTTCCTGAACGGCGCAAACAGGGCGTTCACCGACGCGTACCAGGCCTGGTGGGCGGCCGTATGCGTGAATTGATACGGGCCGGCAACGTCGCCCGCGGCGTAAATGTTCGGGTAGCTGGTCTGCAGGAACTCGTTGACCGTGACGGTATCCCCGGTCGGGATGCCGAGCGCCTCGAGCCCATAGCCCTTCAGGTTCGCGGTGCGGCCGACCGCGACGAGCAGCACGTCGAAGGGGATGCGGACTTCCTCGCCGTCGTGTTCGGCGATGAGCAGCTTCGCGCCGTCGTCGACGACGAAACGCGCGATCTTGTGCCGGGTGCGCAGGTCTATCCCTTCCGCGCAGAAGCGCTGCATGACGAGTTCGGACACCTCGGCGTCCTCGCGCGGCATCACGCGCTCGCCGCGCAGGACCATCGTCACGTTCGCGCCGAAGCGGGCGAAGGTCTGCGTCAGTTCGGCACCGATCGGCCCGCCGCCGAGCACGAGGAGCCGCCGCGGCAGTTCGCGCAGGCTCCAGATCGTGTCCGAGGTGTAGTAGCCGACGTCCTCGATGCCGGGGATCGACGGCACCGCGGGGCGCGCGCCGGTCGCGATGATGATGCTGCGCGTGGTGAGCCGCTGGTGCCCGCCGTCATTGCGCGCGATCTCGATTTCCCACGGCGAGACGATCTTCGCCCGGCCTTCGATGACGTCGACGCCGAGGCCGCGGTAGCGCTCGACCGAATCGTGCGGCTCGACGGTCCTGATGATCGCCTGCACGCGTTCCATCACGTCCGCGAAGTCGAAATCCGCTCGCGCGTCGCGAATGCCGAACTCCTTCGCGCGCCGGATGTGCGACAGCAGTTTCGCCGAGCGGATCAGCGCCTTGGATGGCACGCAGCCGGTATTGAGGCAGTCGCCTCCCATCTTGTGCTTTTCGACCAGGGTCACCTTGGCCTTCACCGCTGCGGCGATGTAACTGCTGACGAGCCCCGCCGCCCCCGCGCCGATGACGACGAGGTTGCGGTCGAAATGGCCGGGGCGCTGCCAACCGGCGTAGACCTTGCGCGCCCTGACCGCGTCGACGAGCTTTCTGGCGACCAGCGGGAATATGCCCAGCAGCGCAAAGGAAGCGAGCAGTCCCGGCGACACGATGCCGGCGAGCGAGTCGATCTGCGCGAGGCGGGTGCCGGCATTCACGTAGACGAAGGTGGCGGGGAGCATGCCGAGCTGACTGACCCAGTAGAAGGTCCGGGTGCGGATCGGCGTCAGACCCATCGCGAGGTTGATGACGAAGAAAGGGAACGCGGGCACGAGGCGCAGCGTGAAGAGATAGAAGCCGCCGTCCTTCTCCACTCCGGCGTTGATCGGCGCAAGCCGGCCGCCGAAACGCGACTGCACGAACTCGCGCAGCATGAAGCGCGACGCGAGGAAGGCGAGGGTGGCGCCGATCGTCGAGGCGAACGAGACGATCAGCGTGCCCTGCGCGAGGCCGAAGATGGCGCCGGCGACGAGCGTCATGACCGCGGCGCCGGGCAGTGACAGCCCGGTGACGGCCACGTAAAGGGCAAAGAAACCGAAGGCTGCGGCCACTGGCCGCGCGTCGCGCCAGGCGCCGATGGCGGTCTGCTGGCGCCTGAAGAAATCGAGGTCGAGGTAGCGGTCGAGATCGAAGAGGAAGAAGAGCGCGATCC
This sequence comes from Azoarcus sp. DN11, assembly GCF_003628555.1. NCBI lineage: Bacteria > Pseudomonadati > Pseudomonadota > Betaproteobacteria > Rhodocyclales > Zoogloeaceae > Azoarcus > Azoarcus sp. DN11. Next base: position 2,331,014 of record NZ_CP021731.1, read on the forward strand.
CGAGGACCAGGATGGCGGCAAGGACGAGTCGGCCGGCTTTCATTTGTGGATCTCCTTTTTACAGGCCGAAATGCGGGCGAAGCCTGGCGCCCAGCCATGTTCCGGGTAATGCCGCTGCGAACCACAGCCAGCCGTGAAGACTGGTCGAAGCCACCCCCGCGAGCAGTGCGCCGATTGTGCAGCCGAACCCGATACGTGCGCCGTATCCCATCAGGAGGCCGCCCAGTACCGCCGCGGTCACTGCGCCCGGCCGTTTGTCGAAACGTGGCGCCCAGCGCCCGGCCGCGAGCGCCGCGCCGGCCGCCCCGAGCACGAGCCCGATGTCCATCAGCGAGGTGACGTCGTCGAGCACCCCGCGGGCGAGCGCGGCCGACTGGAACGGCGCCTGCCAGAAGGCCGATGACGCAGGATCCCAGCCGAGGCTCGCGGCCGCCTTCGCGCCCCACAGCGCGTAAGCCCAGGTGATCGTCCAGGGGTGGCCGGCGAGCAGCAGGGTCGCGAGATCGAGGAGGGCGATGGCGAGCAGCGCCGGCAAGAGGCTGCGCGTGCGCGCCGGCGTCGCGGGGGCCGCGAACCGTGGCCAGCCCGTTCGCCGCGGACGCCCGAGCCACCACCACAGCGCGGCGATCGCAAGGCTTTGCAGCAGTGCGGCCTGCGGCCAGCCGAGCCATTCGCCGAGCACGATCGGATCGGCCGTAGGCAGCGACGCCCACCAATCCATGTGCAGGCTCGCAGCGAAAGAGCCGGCGCAGAAGAACAAGGTCACGATCAGCATGCGTCCGTTGCCGCCGCCGAGGCTGAACAGGGTCCCCGAGCCGCAACCGCCGGCGAGTTGCATGCCGATGCCGAAGAGAAGCGCACCGACAGCGACCTGCACGGCGGCCGGCCCGAGCGGCTGCCCGAAGGCCTCGCCGGCGGCGAGCGCCGGTGCCAGCGCGAGCGTCGTCAGGCCGAGCAGTGCCAGCGGCGCCTGCAGCGCGCGCCGGTCGCGATCGACAATGAAACGCCGCAGCGTGCCGGTGAAACCGAACTCGCTCGACAGCAGCACCGCACCGAGCAGCAGACTCACCGCATAGAGCGCGAGGTGGCGCCCGCCCTGCGCAGCATAGGCCACGGCACCGACCGCCGCCGTGAGCAGGAGCCAGGCGAGCGTCGCGGCCGGGTGTCGCATCTCGTGCGGCGAGGCGAGTTCACCGACTGGCGTCACGGCCGATGGCTTCAAAAATCGGGTCGAGCTCGCGCGCCAGTTCGTCGAGCTTGGGGCTGTCGTAGGGGCCGAACACGCTGCCCGGCGTCCGCCACGACAGCGTCGCCGTGCCGTCGGTGTTCTCGGTCACGTAGTAGCGCAGCGGTGCCTCGACGCCGGCCGGCACGCTCGCCTGGAGCATGCGCACCGCGTAGTCGTTGCGGAACACCATCACCACCGCGTTGCCCGGGATCTTCACGCCACGCGCGGCGGCGCCGCGGCTCGCGCTCGCGACGGCGACGACTGCGAGGCCATGCCGGTCGACCGCGCTCTCCAGTCGATCGAGCAGTTCCGGAAACGGATATGCGCTTGCAATCGTGCGCACGCCGTCGGGCGGGGCCGCGTGGGCGACGGCGGACAGGACTGTCAGGGTTGCGAGCATCGGCGCAATCGCGTGGCGCAGGCTGATCTTCTGCATGGGATCTCCCGAAAACGGAAAGGCGGAACCGCGCCCGGTGCGTCCCGGTTCCGCCCGTCGGGGGCAGGTTGTCGGGGCAGGGCAGGCGCGCATGAAGCTTAGTCGCGCGGCGCCCGCCGTCCTTACAGAGCCGGTCAGCCCGTCGCGGCGGGCTTGGTAAGACCTAGACACTCGGGCAGGACGGAAAGATCTCGGATCTCGCCGTCCGGCGTCGCCGGGATGCGCTCCGGCTCCTGGCCGAAGCGGTTGCACCAGAGCACGCGGAAGCCGAACGCCTTCGCCGAAAACGCGTCCCAGCCGTTCGACGACAGGAAGCAGATTTCGTCCGGCGCGGTGTCGAGCCGCGTGGAGGCGAGGCGATACACCGACGGATGCGGTTTGAAGACGCGAACCTCCTCGACCGACAGCACGGCGTCGAAGAGCGTTTCGAGGCCGTTGTTACGCACCACCGCCCACAGCATCGGCAGCGATCCGTTCGAGAGGATCGCCAGTTTCATTCCCGCCGCTTTCAGCTCGCGCAGCGCCTGCGGCACTTCCGGGTAGCACTGCAGGCGCAGGTACAGGTCCATCAGCCGCTCGCGCAGGCCGGGCCGGTTCAGGCGCAGGGTGGCGAGCGCGAAATCGAGCGCGTCGCCGGTCACCTGCCAGAAGTCGGCGTAATGCTGGCCGAGCCCCCGCAACCAGGTGTACTGCAGTTGCTTGTGGCGCCAGAGTTCGGACAGGCGCTGCCAGTCGTCGCCGAGCTCGTCGCGCGCGCCTTGCGCCGCCGTGTTGAAGTCGAACAGGGTGCCGTAGGCGTCGAAGACGCACGCCTCGATACCGGTCAGTCGTGTGGGCTGCATGTGTCACCTCCAGGAAACGTGCTCGTCGGTTCGGGTTCTGGTTATCGCGAACGGGAAGTCAGCGAGCGAAGTCGTTATCGACCTGCAGCCCTTCGAGCATCTTGTTGAAACCGCTGAAAAGGTCCACCACGGCCATCAGCTCCACGAGTTCTCCGTCCGTGCTCCCCATCGCGCGCAGCGCCCCGGTGTGCGCCTGAACGCAGTAGTCGCAGCCGTTGGTCGCCGATACGGCGACGGCGATCATCTCCTTGGTCTTGCGGTCGAGCAGCCCGGGTCCCATGATCGTCTTGACCCGCTGCCAGCTGGCCTGCAGATAGGCCGGGTTGTGCGCCATGACCTTGAAGAGATTGGGCACGAAGGGCATGCCGAAGGTCTTGCGGATGTCCTCATAAACTTCCCGCACGACGCCGACGGCGTCGCTTTCACTGACGTAAGCCACGGTTGCCATTTCTTTTTCCTTTGTGTCGATCTTCGGGGTGGATCTCTGCCGGGCCGTCCACGATGGCGGCCCCGCCGGCGGATGTCTTGCGGGCCCCTTCGGTCAGCGCGGATCGACCCAGCGGCGTTCGGCGAATTTCTCGTCGAGTTCGGTGTGGAACAGGTGGTTCGAGTAGTTGCTGAGCGTCTTGACGGCAATTGCGAGGACGATCTCCAGGATCTGGCGCTCCGCGTAGCCGGCGGCCAGGAAGGCATCCACGTCCTTGCGCCGGGGCAGGCCGCGGCTTGCGACCATCGTGCGCGTGAATTCGGCGAGCGCCCGCAGTCGGGCGTCCGGAATCGGGCGGCCGTCGCGGATGGCGTTCGTCACTTCGACCGGCACGCCGGAGAATTTGTCGGCGATGAGGCTGTGCGCGCCCACGCAGTAGTCGCACCCGTTCTCGCGCGAGATGGCGAGGAAGACGACCTCCTGCTCCGCCGGCGTGAAGCCCGAATCCTTGCGGAAGGCGGCATAGCCGTCGAGATAGGTGTTGAGCACGCCCGGCGAATGCACCATGTTGGCGTACATGTTGGGGATGAAGCCCACCTGCTTGAGCGCCTTGTCCAGCACTGCTTTCGCATTGCCTTCGGCGGTTTCGGGTGATTGGGGGGGTAGGGTCAGTCTGTATTCGGCCAGCATTACGCTCTCCTTCTTCTGGTTAAATGGACCAAACGGTCCAAAAATGGCGCAAAAAAATCAGTGCAGGGCGCTCATCGCGACCTCGACGACTTTTTCGAGCTCGTCGGCGGGAAGCCCCGCCTTGACCATCGTGCGCAGCCCCGCCATCGTCGTCAGCAGGTAGCGCGCGAGCACCGCGGCATCGGCGTTGCGCGGGATCTCGCCATGCTCCTGCGCCATTTCGATGGCGGTCCGGAACATGGCGGCGAAGTCCCGTGCGGCATCCGATATGCATGCGGCGACGGCCGCGTCGCGTCCCGCGAACTCGGTCGCCGTGTTCATGATGAGGCAGCCGCGCCGCGGGCCCGGCTCGCGGGCTTCGCGCGCATTCGTAAGGAGCATCTCGCGCACGAACGCCAGCGGAGACGCCGCCGCATGCATCATTTCGCCCATGCGTTCGACATGGCGCCGGCGAAAACGCACGAGGCAGGCCTCGAACAGCTGCTGCTTGCTGCCGAACGCGTTGTAGAAGCTGCTTTTCGACAGCCCCATCGCCGCGAGCAGATCGGACAGGGACGTCGCCTCGAAGCCCCGCAGCCAGAACACGCTCATCGCGGCATCGATGGCGAGCTGGGGGTCGAATTCGAGCGGGCGGCCGGTTTGCATGAGTGTATTTTGTACCGTGCAGTCCATTTGTCAAGCTTCCGCGAACCCGTTCGTGATTTTTTCGCCGATCGGCGCGTCGTCCCAGCGCAGCGACTGGTAGTCGAGGTCTCGCGCCAGGGCCGGTTTGATGATCGCGAAATAGGGTGACACGTCGAAGTCGCGCGGCGCGAACAGGCTGTGATGGCGCACGCGCAGAAGCTCCTCGACACAACCCGGGCAGGCGGGGTCGTGGCTCGCGCGACGCGTCACGATCGGCAGGATCGGGTAGCGTACCGACTGGAATGCCTGTGCGATCAGGGTGGAGCAGATCGCGCGGGTCGGATCGCCGCTGCCCAGCGCGAGCATCCGCCGCCGGAAACGTTGCGGGACCGGCGGCGTCGGCAGCAGGTAGCGGGCGAGATCGAAGACGTTGCGCAAGTCGTACTGATGGCCGATGCGTTCGATCGCATAGGTGACGACCCGGCGACAGTCCTCTTCCGTCAAGCCGCTCGGGCGGCAGATGCGGGTGTGCAGCCCGGCGAACTCCTCGACGCCGACGCTGCGCACGCCTGCCACGATGTCGACCTCGACGAAGCAATGGCCGCGCGACGCGCGCCCGCTCAGCGCGTCGCCGACGTACAGCGCCGCATGCGACCACGTCGACTGCGTCAGGTACTTGATCGCGGTGCTGACGCGCGAATGCCCTTCGACCAGCAACACGTCGCCTGGCCGAAGACAGACGAGCAGTTCCTCGGCCGGCGTCGGCTGCGAGAGGGTGTGGACGTGGATGGGGCGAGTCAGCGTGCGCCCGAGCCAGCGGCCCATCCGGTCGAACAGGAATCCCATCGCGCTTGCCTCGGGCAGGGCGGATCAGGGCTCGCTGCCGGAATCGCCCTCGCGCAGGCGTCGTGTGGCCTTGCGCAGGAACTGGAGGTGCTTGCCGTAATTGGCGCAACCGCTGCATGCCATCGTATGCAGCCTCAGCGCGAGGCGCTCGCGCAGCGTCAATGCACGCTCCTGGCTGTCGGAAATGAGGCGGGTTACCTCCTTGCAATTCATCATGTGACGGCCTCCCCGTGGAACCAGCGGTTTTCGAGACATTCCCGCAATCCGAGACGGGCGCGGTGCAGGATCACCCAGCAGTTGCGATCGGTGATGCCGAGCCGGCGGCAGATTTCGCCGGTCTCCAGGTCGAGGAACTCCCGCATCATGTAGACGCGGGCGATGCGGTCCGGCAGATGGTCGAGGCAGGCCTCGAATACCGCCCAGAATTGCCGCTGCGAGAGCAAGGCCTCCGGATCCGCCCACGTGACTGGACGGTCCTCGGGGTTCCAGAAGCCGCGTTTGTCGAAAAGCGCGTCAAAGTCCTGGAGCTCGCCATCGTCGTCGGTGGCCTGGATGAGGTCCGAGCCGCAGATCTCGCGCGACGAGGCACGGATGTGATCGACGATCTTGTTGCGCAGGATCGCGAACATCCAGGTCTTCAGCGCCGCCCGTCCGGCGAAGCCCTTCGCGCCGGTCATCGCGGCGATGAGTGCCTCCTGCACCATGTCTTCCGCCGCGCCGGCATCACGCAGCTGCAGTTGCGCGAAGCGCAGCATGTCGCGGCGGATCGTGATGATGGACGGATCGTCCCACAGGATTTCCGTCGTCCGGCCCTTGCCCTGGTTCATCGCGTATTCCTCCCGCATTCCCGGGTTGCATTGAGTGCAGCACTGTAGCTGGACACGCAATACGGCACCAGAAAATTCAGCAGGCCGCGGCCCCAATCGATCGCCCCTCCGTCAAGCAGGACGCCTCCCTGGTTGACCCCATTCAGCATCACGCCGACCACGAGCGACACCTTGAGTGCCGCGCTGGCGATCTCGGGCCGGCAGGCCGCACATAGCACCGCGACCGGACGACTCATGCCGGACAGCCCTGCGGCAGGCTGTCGAGAAGATCCTGCAGCGGGGCGCGGCCGGCGGCGGACTGCACGACGCGCGCGACAAGCGCGACGTCGGCGGCCGGCTCCAGCGCGCGCGCATCACCCTTGCGCCCGGTCGCTGCGACGCCCAGCGTCCCTTCGGGCTTCGCCGTGACGCGATACCCGTTGCCGCAGGAGCGGCAATGCACGACGTCGCCGGGCGCGGTGGCGCGCGTGAGCACGAGTGTCGGCCCGCACACCGGACAGCTTTGCAGGGGAATGCCGTCGTCGCTGTGGCCGACGATGTGCGCGAGCACGCCGGTGTCGGCGAGTGCGAGAAAGTGGGCGCCCAGATCGGGGTCGAACTGCGTGCCCAGATGGGCGCCGACGATGTCGAGCGCGGTATCGATGGGCATGCCGGCACGGTGGGGGCGGGTGCTCGTCATCGCGTCGAAGGCATCGCAGATCGCCACCAGGCGGGCGTCGAGCGGGATCTCGCCGGCCGGCAGGCCGCGCGGGTAGCCGCGGCCGTCGGGGCGTTCGTGGTGCGACGCGACCGTCGGCAGCACTAGGCCGGCGAGAGGATGCGTGGCGAGCAGCCGTACGCCGATGTTGGGATGCGTGCGGATCGTGGCGAGCTCGTCGGCGTCGAGACTGGCCGGCTTTCTCAGGATCGCGTCGGGAATGCCGATCTTGCCCAGGTCGTGCAGGAAACCGCCGATCGTCACGCGCGCCACGTCTGCAGGGCCGAGGCCGGCCTTCTCCGCGAGCAGCTCGGCATAGCGCGAGACGCGCCACAGGTGCCCGCCGGTATAGGGGTCGCGCGCCTCGACGATCCCCGCGATCACCAGCAGGCTGGCAAGCATGTCATGGGTGCGGCTGCGTGCGGGCCGGTGCGCGCGAGGGGTGATCCACCGACCGAGTGCGTTATGAAAGTTCATGGCGACCTCCTCCCCGATTCGTCGCGCGGGGACGGGCCGGCCTTACGGCGGGGCGAAGAATTCTCACGTCGCCTCGCTCAGCGCCGCTACCAGCCGCTCGACCGATACCGGCAGGTAAGCGGTGATATCGAGCGCACGATCCTCGAAGACATCCTCATCCGGGCGCGCGCGCAGACGGGCCGCGATGACCGCGTCGCGATGCCGCAAGAGGCCTTCGATCCACGGCCGGTAGAGCCGCAGCATCGCACCCAGCCAGCGGTTCGCCGGCCACGACGGCCAGGCATGGTCGATCTCGAACCGCCCGAGCATGCGGATGACGTCCTCGGCCGGATACCAGGTCTCGCCCGTGACCCAACGGTTGGTCGCGAACAGGCCGATCGGCTCGCCCCAGGCATCCATCGAGATTGCGACGAGATGGCTGATCGCCTCGTCGCCGGCGGGCCAGGGCTCGGTCGCTGCGTGAAACGCGAACGGCGCGACTCCCGCCGGCATGCCGCCCGCACGCAGGAATGTATGGAAGTGGCCATGCTCCGCGTCGCCGCGATGGGCGTGGTAGTAGTACTGCGCGTGCGTGTCGGCGTCGAACACGTCGTCCTGCGGGTAGTGCTCGATCTCAACGAATTCGCCCTGACCGCGCAGCACCTCGCCGACGACGTTGAGGCCGACCTTCGCCAGCACGCGCCGACAGCCGAGCGCCTCCCGGCCGGCATCGAGCAGTTCGCGCCGGGTCGGCAGGTCGAACTCGTGCAGGGCCGGCAGGTAGTACGACGGCAGCGGTGGCGCAGTCAGGCCGGCGAGCAGCGGCCCGGAAGCGGTGTCGACAGCGATCATTTTGCCGCGCAGGGGTTCGCGGCGCCCGGCGCCTGGCTTCCCGCGGCGCACGGATTGCCGGCTGCAAACGCCGCCAGCGGCTGGCCGAGGGCGGTGCTGATCAGGCCGGCGGAAACCCTCGCGGCGACACTGCGACGGGTACGACACGTATGGGTGTGGTTCATGGAAACGTCCCTTCATCATCAGTGTTTTTTCTGGCGCGACCAACCGTCCGTCGACGCGGATGGTCACTCATATTGGTCGTTTCCGATAAGGAATCCTTACAACGGCGACAGGGTCAATTCTTGTGCGGGCCTGCACGCCGGGGCGGTCGGCCGGATGTAAGGACAGGGCCTCCACCACGACCAATAAGGAGGATGGAAGGGGCGGCGGGTCTCGCATCGCTTGACCCCGTAGCCAACTACGGAAATACGCTGGGCCTTCGCGACGATAGAGGAGTTCGAAACCATGAAGACGCGCACCTTGCTGCGAACAGGCATTGCCGGATCGGCGGTCGCTGCCCTGTGCTGCGCCACGCCGGTGCTCGTGATCGTGCTGGGGGCCGTGGGACTTTCCGCATGGATCGGCTGGCTCGATTACGTGTTGATGCCGGCGTTGATGATCTTCGTCGGCATCGCCCTCTACGCCCTGCGGCGGCAGTGGATCGAAGGCGCCTGTTGCGAGCCCGAAACCGAACTCGGGCCGGACTGGAAAAAGCAGGCGTCAAATGAGTGAATATGCTGCGCCCGCGCCTGCTGATAATGCCAGGCATCCCATGATTCCCTTTCGACCAGCGGCCAGACCATGAATCCCAGTTCCCGCATCCCGACCGACTCGCGGCACCGCTTTCCCTGGTACGCGCGCCTGGTGTTCGCCAACCAGCGCCGCCGCTACGGGCGCGAACTCGAGCCGGCGCGTCTGTGGGCGCGCACGCCGAGGGTCTTCGCCGCGCTGTCGCTGCTCTACGGGGCGCTCGATCGGCGCCGCTCGCCCATTGAGCCTGCGCTGCGCTCGCTCATCACGGTGCGGGTGTCGCAAATCAACTGGTGTGCGTTCTGCGTGGATATCAATTCGGCCACCTGCCTCAAACGCGGCGTGAGCGAAGTGCAGCTCGCCGAGCTCGCCGGGTTCGAGCAGTCGCCGCATTTCGACGCGCGCCAGAAGGCGGCGCTTGCCTATGCCGAGGCCATGACGCGCACCGATGCCGGCGTTGACGACGCGCTCATGGCGCGCCTGAGGTCCCATTTCGGTGATGACGGAATCATCGAACTGACGGCGCTCGTTGCCTTCCAGAACATGTCGAGCAAGTTCAACGCGGCGCTCGCCGTGGCGCCGCAAGGCTTTTGTCGAACCGGCGGCGCCCGCGCCGGCGCGGCCGACCCGAGACTGCACGCGGATTCGGCTGCCGCAGGCGGCCATCAGCACGGCGATTGAACCGATGGTCCCCGTTCGCCCCGAGCTTGCCGAAGGGCCGGGCGTGGACGGGTTCGGCCCAAACGGTACTTGACCGCGCCATTGCATCGAACGAGGAAGCCGCTTTGAGTGCCTTGCCGCCGCAGCCCCTGCCGCACCGGATCCCGTTCGTTCGCCGGCACCCGCGCCTCTTCCGGCTATGGGTCGGTATTTTGATCGCAGGCTGGGCTGCCGCCTTCGCCTTTACCTTGCGCCTGATCAATGCGTTCGATTTCGGGGCCGGCGGGTTGGCCGCGACGGTAGCGATGCGCTTTGCGGTCGAAACCGTGGCATTCACCGCGCTCGCATATGCCGCCCTCCGCAGCCTGCCGCTGGGCCTCAAGCCCGGCCTGCGCGCGACCGTCGCGCTGGGCCTATGGATCGCCCTTGTCGTGCTGGGCGATTGCCTGTCGCGCCTCGAATACGGCGCGCTCGATACGATGCTGGCCTCGCTGCGCGACGCGATGGGGCCAGGCGACATCGTACTGGCGATTCTCGCCTACATGCTGGCGCTGGCGCTGCCTTTCGTTCCCGGCGTCGAGATCGGCCTGATGATCATCATGCTGTTCGGCGCTGCAGGGGCCATCGCCGTCTACGCGGCCACGATCGCCGGGCTTGGCCTCGCCTTCGCCGCGGGCCGTCTGATCCCGGCGCGCAGCTTGATGCACCTGCTGGAGCGCGTGGGCGTCGCCATTCCCGACGAGCCGCTCGACGCGGCGATGCGCGGCCTGGTGGCCGGCGGAAGAACCGGCGGCGGGGCGTGGAGACGGGCGGTCGTGCGGCTCCTGGCCTATCGCTACCTGACGCTTGCGGTCGCCTTCAACCTGCCCGGAAATTCGGTGCTCGGCGGCGGCGGGGGCATCGCTCTGCTGTGCGGGGCGAGCCGCCAGTTCGCGTGGCACTGGTTCGTGCTCACGGTGGCGGTGGCAACCGTGCCGGTGCCGCTGCTCGTCGTCGCCGGCGGACTCGACGTCCGTGACCTCGTCCACGCGCACGACTTCGTCGAGAGCGTGATCGGGCAACTCGTCGCCGGATGGTGATGGGGAACAGCACGGCCGGGGCAACGCTGCGCCCGGCTTCGACGATGACCCCGCGGATCGTGGCGCGCACCGGGCAGGCTGAGCTTCGATCAAGCGCAAATGAATATCAGCACGCTATGATGTAAGCGGGGCAACCGGTTCGAAACCACATGTGCATTGCGCCCATGCAGTCCCGGGTTGCCATCAAACTCAACGACGTGGGAGCTTCGCGATGCGAACCCTGTTCATCCTCAACGACGCCCCCTATGGGAGCGAACGCAGCTACAACGCCCTGCGTCTTGCCCGTGCCCTGGCCAGGCGTGACGGCGAGTCGGTTCGCCTGTTCCTGATGGGGGACGCGGTGGCGTGCGCAAAGGCAGGCCAGAAGGTGCCCGACGGCTACTACAACGCCGGCGACATGGTGCGCATGGCCGGTGGCGAAGTCGGACTATGCGGGACCTGCCTCGATGCGCGGGGGATTCAGGCGAACGAACTCGTCGAAGGGACCCGCCGCAGCACCCTGAACGAACTGGCCGAGTGGACGGCGGAGGCCGACAAGGTGTTGGTCTTCTGAAAAGATGGCTTTCACCGTACGGCAGACACGGCTCGCGCCCCGGAGGCATGCCTCCCGCCTGCTTCGGGCCGCGGGAGGTCTCCTAGGCCACGCCCGCTTATTTCTTGGCCGCGCAAGGGTTGGCGGCGTTCGCCGCGCAGGGATTCTTGGCCGCGCACGGATTCGCGGCTTTTGCGGCGCACGGGTTGGCCACTTTGTCCTTCATCTTGGGGGCGCAGGGATTCTTGGCAGCGCAGGGATTCTTGGCCGCGCAAGGGTTCATCATCTTCGCCGCGCACGGGTTGGCCGCGCTATCGGCGGCAGCCGCCGGCAGTGCCAGCGCGGCAGCGGCAAGGGCTGCCAGCCCGAACGACAGGGTCTTGCGGGATAGGGTTTTCATGGGGAATCCTTTGTGTCGAGTGAGTTGAAGTGAAGGCCTTGCCAGCGGGGCGCAGCGCACGCGCCCTAGTGGTTTGGTCGGGCCACAAACGGATTCCTTACAACGAATTGCGCGGTCGTCACGCGGACGCCTCACCGGCCCGCGCCTGCAGATGCGGTATGCGGCATGCGGTGCTTGGGCGGCGGGTTCATGAGCGCTCGGCCTGGGCGCCGTGCAGGGCCGCGATCAGCGGGCAGGAAACCTTGCCCCGATGCGCCTTGCATTCACTCACCAGCGTCGACAGCGCCGCTTCCATGTGCAGCAGATCCGCCAGCCGTGCGCGCACGTCGGCGAGCCGCAGCGCGGCCAGTTCCGCTGCTTCGCTGCAATGGGTGCCGTCTTCGAGCTTCAGCAGCTGGCCGATCTCGTCCAGGCTGAACCCGAGCCGCTGCGCCGCTTTCACGAACCTGACCCGCCCCACGTCGGCACGCGGGTAGCGGCGGATTCCGCCGTAGGGCCGATCCGGTTTGGGCAACAGGCCCTTGAGCTGGTAGAAGCGGATCGTCTCCACATTGACGCCGGCTGCCTTGGCGAAGGCACCGATGGTGAGGTTTTCCGGCTCATCGTTCATGTACTTGACTCCGTAGTTGACTACGGAAGTAACTTTAGTGCACCAAGCGCAGACCCGGAAGGAGAATCCCGTGCACTATCTGAAAACCGGCCGCAGCGCCCTGGCCGCCGGCGGCTTCGCGGCCATCCTCGCCTCGACCTGCTGCCTCGGTCCGCTGGTGCTGGTCGCGCTGGGCTTCTCGGGGGCGTGGATCGGCAACCTCACGGTGCTGGAGCCGTACCGGCCGATATTCATCGGCGCGGCGTTGATTGCGCTGTTTTTCGCCTGGCGCAGCATCTTTCGCCCCGCCCAGGCGTGCAAGCCGGGCGACATCTGCGCCGTGCCCCAGGTCAGAACCACTTACAGGCTCATTTTCTGGATTGTGACCGTGTTGGTGGCGGTTGCGCTCGCCTTTCCCTATGTCCTTCCGCTGTTCTATTGAAAGGAGATCGTCATGAAGAAGCTCGTTACCCTCATCGTTCTCGGCGCCACCCTTGCCACGCCCGCCTGGGCCGCGCTGAAGACGGTCACGCTGTCCGTGCCCGGGATGACCTGTGCGGCCTGCCCGATCACGGTAAAGACGGCGCTTTCGAAAGTGGACGGCGTACAGAAGGCGGACGTCAGCTACGGAAAGCGCGAAGCGATCGTCCTCTTCGACGATGCCAGGACCAATGTCGCGGCCCTGACCCGCGCCACTGCGAATGCCGGTTACCCCTCCACCGTCAGGCAGTGAGGATGAGATCATGACCCAGGCAATCACGTTGTCCATCTCGGGAATGACGTGCGCTTCCTGCGCCGGGCACGTCAAGACGGTGCTGGAGCAGGTACGAGGCGTGCGGGTGGCGGAGGTGTCCTACCCCGGGGCGCGCGCCGACGTCAGGGCGGAAGAAGGTGTGACCGTCGAGGCCCTGACCGCCGCCGTGGCGGGGTTGGGTTACGGGGCTCGCGGGATCGGTGCGCCGGCGCGCTCCGTCAGCGAGTTCGGGGCGGGAGCGAAGCGCGACGGCGAACATCCGCTGCACGTGGCCGTGATCGGCAGCGGCGGCGCCGCGATGGCGGCGGCGCTCAAAGCCGTCGAGCGGGGTGCGCGCGTCACGGTGATCGAGCGCGGCACCATCGGCGGCACTTGCGTCAATGTCGGCTGCGTGCCGTCGAAGATCATGATCCGGGCGGCCCACATCGCCCACCTGCGCCGTGAAAGCCCGTTCGACGCGGGCATCTCCGCCGCGTCGCCGGTGATCCTGCGCGAGCGGCTGCTGGCGCAGCAGCAGGGGCGCGTCGATGAGCTGCGCCATGCCAAGTACGAGAATATTCTGGACAGCAATCCGGCGATCACGGTGCTGCACGGCGCGGCTCGCTTCAGGGACGGCCACAGCCTCACCGTGCGTCTGAACGCGGGCGGGGAATGTGCGGTGAGCTTCGATCGCTGTTTCATCGCCACCGGTGCGAGTCCGGCGACCCCGTCGGTCGCGGGCCTGAAGGAGACGCCGTACTGGACCTCGACCGAAGCGCTGGAAAGCGACACGATACCGGAGCGCCTCGTCGTCATCGGTTCGTCGGTGGTCGCCGTCGAGCTGGCCCAGGCTTTCGCCCGCCTAGGGGCCAAGGTGACGATCCTCGCCCGCGGCACGCTGTTGCGCAGCGAAGATCCGGCCGTCGGCGAGACGCTGACCGCCGCCTTCCGCAGCGAGGGTATCGAGGTGCTGGAGCACACGCAGGCAAGCCGCGTCGATTACCGGAACCACGAATTCGTGCTCGCCACCGGGCAGGGCCGGCTCGTCGCCGACAAGCTGCTGGTCGCCACCGGGCGCAGTCCCAACACGCGCGGCCTGAACTGCGAGGCAGCCGGCGTGGCACTGAACCAGCAGGATGCAATCATCATCGACGCGGGTATGCACACGAGCGCGCCGCACATCTATGCGGCCGGCGACTGCACCGACCAGCCGCAGTTCGTGTACGTCGCCGCGGCGGCCGGCACCCGCGCGGCGGTGAACATGACCGGCGGCGAGGCGCGGCTCGATCTGAGCGCCATGCCGGCCGTGGTGTTCACCGAGCCGCAGGTTGCCACGGTCGGGCTGTCCGAAGCTGGGGCGCGCGCGCAAGGGATAGTGACGGACAGCCGCTCGCTCACGCTCGACAACGTGCCGCGTGCGCTCGCCAACTTCGACACATGCGGCTTTATCAAGCTCGTGATCGAGGAAGGCTCGCACCGCTTGATCGGCGTGCAGGCGGTGGCGGCGGAAGCGGGCGAGCTGATCCAGACGGCGGCGCTGGCGATTCGTGCCGGGATGACGGTGGAGGATTTGGCCGACCAGTTGTTCCCCTACCTGACGATGGTCGAAGGGCTCAAGCTCGCCGCGCAGACTTTCCACAAGGACGTGACGCAACTGTCCTGCTGCGCGGGCTAGCGCAAAACATGGCGATGCTGCTGTCGAGCAGTGCATGTCGCTGACCTGAACTCACGAGGAGATCCATTGTGAAACGGATAGTGCAAATCACGGTTCTGGCTGTCGGCCTGATGCTGGGGACGGCGTCCGCCACGGCCGCGCCGCAGACCTACAAGCTGCGCGTTGACGGGCTGTCCTGCCCGTTCTGCGCCTATGGCATCGAGAAGAAGCTGGGCGCGGTCAGCGGCGTCGAGCACGTGGCGGTCGACATCGCCAGCGGCACCGTTATGGTCACGACGGCGGACGGTGCGACGCTGGACGAGGCCGTGGCCAGAAAGGCGGTGAAGGAGGCCGGATTCAGCCTGCGCGGCCTCCAACCGGCCGCCGCCCCGCAGGAGGCGGGACAGGCGAAATGAAGGCTGCGCTCAGGAGCGGCCTGGCCGCCGTGGGGCTGTCGGCCACAACCGCTTGGGGTGCGCCGATCACCTTCAACACGGCGCTGCCGGTGCACGAGGGCGGCTGGGTGCTGCGCGAGCAATTCGTCTTCATGAAGGCGAGCGACGATCCCACGCCTGCCCGGCGCGACATGGAGGCGACCGGGCTGGTGTCGGTGCTCGGCCATGGCCTGACCCGGGACTTCGCGCTGTTCGGCATGCTGCCCTGGTTCGACAAGCGCCTGGACATGCGCATGGGCGGTCAGGACCTCACCCGGCGCAAATCCGGCGTCGGCGATCTGACCGTGCTGGGGCGCTACACCGCCTACCAGTACGATGCACCCGGTCGCACGCTGCGCATCGCGCCGTTCCTGGGCGTGAAGGCGCCGACCGGCGACGATGGCGCCCGCGACCGCCTGGGCCGCCTGCCTTCGCCGGTGCAACCCGGTTCCGGTTCGTGGGACGTGCTCGGCGGTGCGGTACTCACCTGGCAGACCCTCGATTTCGAGTTCGACAGCCAGGTGAGCTACAAGGCCAATCGCGAAGCCAACCGCCTGGGGGCCGGCAACGTCGTCGCCCTCGACGCCTCGCTCCAGTACCGCCTGTGGCCGCGCAGCCTGGGGGCCGGCGTCCCGGCCTTCCTCTATGGCGTACTCGAAGCGAATCTCGTGCATGCGGCCCGGGATCGCGTGCACGGCGCCGACGATCCGAACTCGGGGGGGACGACCCTGTTCCTTACCCCCGGCCTGCAATACGTGACCCGGAAATGGATCGCCGAGGCCGGGGTCCAGCTTCCCGTCATCCAGCATCTCCATGGCGCGGCACTCGGGACCGATTACGTCCTCACCGCCGGCTTTCGCATCAATTTCTGAGGCGCCGAATGCAGCTTCGATCCATCGCAAAGTGGGGGCGGAACCTCACGCTCGTGCTGGCCGCGCTGATCGCTGCGGGCTGGCTCGCATTCGTGCCCCGCAGCAAGGAGCCGCCCTACACGTTCGTCGCCGCGTGGGGCGAAAAGGGCAGTGCGCCAGGCCAGTTCGATGATCCGACCGGGATCGCAGTGGCCGGCGACGAGGTGTTCGTCTCCGACTCGCGCAACGGCCGCATCCAGGTCTTCGACTTCGACGGCCGCTTCAAGCGGCTATTCGGCACGTCCGGGAGCGGCCCCGGCCAGCTCGGCCGTCCCATGAACCTGAAGGTGCACGACGGGCGCCTTTACGTCGCCGAGTACTTCAACGATCGCATTCAGGTATTCGGCCTCGACGGCCGCTCGCAGCGAATCATCGGCAAGACGGGGAACGGACCGGGTGAATTCAATGCGCCTGGCGGCGCGGCGGTGGCGCCGAACGGCAACCTGCTGGTGGCCGACTTCTACAACCAGCGCGTCCAGCGGCTCGGCGCGGACGGCACTCCGGTGCGCCAGTGGGGCGAAACGGGCAAGATCGGTATCTGGGGGGGCGAGTTCAACTATCCGACCGATGTCGCCGTTGGCCCCGACGGCACGCTCTTCGTTGCCGACGGCTACAACGACCGGATACAGGCCTTCGCCCCTGACGGCGCGTTGCTGCGCAAGTGGGGCGGCCCGTTCGCGATGAACATCTTCGGCCCGTTTAACGGCTGGTTCGCCACGGTGACCAACGTGACGGTGGATGGGCAGGGCCATGTGTTCGCCGCCGACTTCTACAACCACCGCATCCAGAAATTCGCCGCGGACGGCACGTTCCTGACCGCCCTGGGCGCCAAGGGGAGCGGCCCGGGGCAGTTCGATCACGCCATCGCCGCTGCCGTGGCCGATGACGGCACCGTCTTCGCCGTCGATTTCGGCAATAACCGCATCCAGAAGTGGCGCCAGACGGGAGCGGGACGATGATGAGCGCCACCGACCGGACACGCAGTGCCCGGCAATTTGCCTAGGAAGCAGCATTTCCGGTTCCGACGGGGGTGGGTTCGGGGTGCGTGCTTCGGGGGATGGCGCCTGGTCAGTCCTCGCTCAGTTGCGCCCGGAAGAAGGCAACGTTCACGATCAGTCCCGGCAGCAACCACTGGAACAGACGTACCATATTCAGAATCTCGTTGAACTGTGCGCCGGCGGCAGCGCGCAGTTGCTCGGGCACGAGCCTGCCAGGGTTCGGAAGGGCGAGCACCGTATCGACGGCGGTGCGATGAACCTCTTCCGTGATTCGCTCGTACGCCTCACCGCCGACTTGTTCCCGCAGCCCCGCCCATGCGGCGGAAAAGTAGGTAGGCCACCGAGCGAGGGCGCGGTAGTCCGTGTTGACGAAAGGCAGGCCGAGGCGCGACGTGATGTCACTGTAAAGTTCGCGCGTCGGCGCGTCGACGTGATGCTTTTCCATCAGGACCAGGGGGACAGTCGCGGCTGCGCCGTGCCTGTTCGCGCCCGGCTGAACCGACGTTTCCGCGCTGAGGGAATGACCTTCGAGAAGTAGCCGCGCCTGGGTCGCGATCAGCAGGTAAGGCATGTTGCCGTGCGAGAAGACCTCGATCAGTTCCCTGATCTGCTCGATCTCACGCGCCGCGTAGCCGAGTTCGGCGAGCTGCGGTTGTAGCGGCGTGACCGAAAGGCTGCTCGCAACATCCTCCGCCGCCTCGCGCAGGCGCCGACATGCGGCGACGAACTCGACCGATTCGTACAGCGGCCGCAGTCCCTCCCATAAGGTCCCGTAGAACGCCGGGTAGTGCGCCATCGCCATCGTAACCACGCCCATCCAGGGCACTTGAAGAACGCGTTTGGTCTCGTCGTAAACCGCCTTGCGTGTGCCGGTCGCCAAATACTCGGGTACCGGATGCAGGAGCGGGATGGGGTCCGGCTTCAGACGCATGAGAGCGTTCGAACCGGCCGTTTGAAGTTTCCCGGTCATCTCTTTTCAGTCCTACAGGTTGAGTACAGCACTCGCTTCGATCAGATGTACTGCGTAGCGGGCGGTAACGGTCGTTGCGTCGGAGATGATTTGTCGCGACGGCGCCCGTTTCCTTACGACGGGCCTCGCTCTGGGTTCAGCGTTCCCGCCTCGCCCAGGCCATCGGCGATGCCCCGAGCCGCGTCGAAAAGGCGCGCGAGAGCGCCGTGGCGCTCCCGTAGCCGACTTCCTCGGCAACGATCTTGACCGGCCTGCCCTTGCGCAGGAGGGTCTGCGCGAGACCGATGCGCCAGTCGGTCAGGTAGTCGAGCGGGGTCTGCCCCACGGTTTCCCTGAAGTTCACGGCAAAACGGGCGCGGGACATGCCGGCACGCGCGGCCAGTTCCTCCAGCGACCACTTGCGCGCCGGCTCCGCGTGCATCGCCTCGATCGCGCGGGCGAGCCGGGGTTCGGCCAAGCCCGCGAAAAGACCGGTTGGCATCAGGCGGTGCTCGATCGTATGACGCAATACGTGCACCAGCACGACCTCGCACAGACGGTCGACGATGGCCTGCCGACCGGAGCGCTGCTCGAACGCTTCATCGAGCAGGAGGGCGAGCGTGCTCGCGAGCGCAGGCAGGTCGGCAAGGCGGATCACCAGCAAAGGGGGCAGGGCGCGCGCCAGGGGGTTGCCCAGGCCGCCGCCGAATTCGACCGACGCGCAGACGACGTCCGCCCCCGTATCGCGATGGGTGCGCAGGCGGTGGCCGGCGGGCCGGGGGTAGAACAGGAGGCTGGGCTCGTCGATGTCGATCAGGCGGCGATCGGCGCCCTCCACCTGGAGCGGCCCGCGGCGCACGACGTGCAGGTGCCCGGCTTCGTCGGTCGCCTCGAAGGTCGTCACGCCGCACAACGTGCCGGAATAGAAGACGCGCGCACTCAGCGCGAAGCGGTCGAGCAGGGATGACAGACGGTCCATGAGATGTGAGACGCAAAGTGGTTCAAACGATAAGGAACGAGTCCTGAAGTATCGTTCGATCACTCATTCTATGCACCGTGCACTTCCGCACGCAAATGCATGAATGGAGATGATGATGCCCACGATCCTTCCTTTGAATATTTCTGACGCCGACGAATCGACCGCGGCCACCCTCAACGCAGTCAAGGCCAAGCTGGGCGGTGTGCCGAACCTCATCGCGACGCTCGCCAATTCTCCGGCGGCGCTGCAAGGCTATCTGCAGTTCTCCGAGACGCTCGGTGCCGGACAACTCAGCGCGCGCCAGCGTGAAATCGTTGCGCTGGCGACCGCCCAGGAAAACGTCTGCGGGTACTGCCTGAGCGCGCACAGCCTTCTCGGCAAGGCCATCGGGCTGAGCGAGGACGAGATCCGCCTGGCGCGCGCCGGCACGGCGAGCACGCCGCGGGAGGCTGCGATCGCGTCGTTTGCCCGTCAGCTCGTGCAGACGCGGGGGCGCGTCGGTTCCGGTGCCGTGGCGCATGCGCGCGAGGGGGGGCTGTCGGACGTGGTGATCCTCGAAATCATCGCCAACGTCGCACTGAGCGTGCTGACCAATTACACGAACCACGTGGCGGGGACGGTGATCGATTTCCCGGTCGTGGAAGTCGCCTGAACGCACACGTGAAAACCAGCCAATCTGAGGGAGTTCGACATGAAGAACGATGAGCATGAATCCGTTGCGGGCCGCCGCGACGTGCTGAAGGGGGTGGTGGGGGCCGCTGCGGTGGGCCTCGCCGCGGCGCTGTCGCCGACGGCGCACGCGCAGGCGAAGGCCGGATCGCCTTACGCCGACCCGGAGAAAAGCGCGTTGCCGCCGAGCAACATGGAATTGACGAGGGGGCGCACGGCCCTGCTGGTGGTCGATCCGCAGAACGACTTCCTCAGCGAGAAGGGCGTCGCGTGGGGCGTGGTGGGCGAATCGGTGCGCGAGCAGGGGACGGTCGCGAACATCGAGCGTCTGTTCAAGGCCGCCAAGGCCGCCGACATCCCCGTCGTGATCTCGCCCCACTACTACTATCCGAGCGACAAGGGCTGGAAGTTCGAGGGCGCGCTCGAGAAGGTGATGCACAAGATCAAGATGTTCGACCGCAAGGGGGCGCTGAATCTCACCGGTTTCGAGGGTTCGGGCGCGGACTGGCTGGAGCGGTTCAAGCCCTACATCAACGACGGCAAGACCATCGTCGCGTCGCCCCACAAGGTGTATGGGCCGCAGAACAACGACGTCGTGCTGCAACTGCGCAAGCAGCGGATCGACCAGGTGATCCTGGCCGGCATGTCGGCCAACCTGTGCATCGAGAGCCATCTGCGGGAACTGCTGGAGACAGGGTTCGAGGTCGCGGTGGTGAAGGATGCGACCGCGGGTGCGAAGCTCCCCGACGGCGACGGTTACCTCGCGGCGCTGACCAACTTCCGCATGATCGCGAACGCGGTGTGGTCGGCCGACGAGGCGACGCGCCGTATGGCGGTCATCGCGGGCTGACGTGGCTGACGACCGCGGGGCACCTTGGGCGCCGCGGTCGTTCCGCGAAGAAGTTCGGAGCAGTTGTAAGGATCGGCGCGCTGCGCCGACTATTCCCCATCATCGACACCACGACCGCGACAGGAGCAACTGATGCACGCAACGTTTCCGCTGCTCGCCGCAACCGATTTCCCCCGCATCCGGCGGGGGACGATCGAGACGCTGCAGGTGAATCTCGGCTATCGCTGCAACCAGAGTTGCGTGCATTGCCACGTCAATGCCGGGCCGACCCGCACGGAGGAGATGTCGGTCGACACCGCAAATGCGGTGCTCGATTTCATTGCCGCGAGCCCTTCGTTGACGACGCTCGACCTGACCGGCGGCGCGCCGGAGATGAATGCGAACTTCCAACGCCTGGTGAAGGCGGCGCGCGCCCGCGGCCTGCGGGTGATCGACCGCTGCAACCTGACGATCCTGGAAGAGCCCGGATACGAGGATCTGGCGCAATTTCTCGCCAAGCAGGGCGTGGAGATCGTCGCCTCGCTGCCGTGCTACCTGGAGGACAACGTCGACCGGCAGCGCGGCAAGGGCGTGTTCGGGGCGAGCATCCGCTCACTGAAGAAGCTCAATGCGCTGGGTTACGGTGCCTCCGGCAGCAGCCTGCAGCTCAGCCTGGTGTACAACCCGCAGGGCCCGGTGCTGCCGCCCCCGCAGGCGGCGCTGGAGGGGGCGTATCGCGAGCATCTCGGCGAAACGTTCGGCATCGTCTTCAACCAGCTCTTCACGCTCGCGAACATGCCGATCAAGCGCTTCGGCAGCCTGCTCGTCTCGAAGGGGCAGTTCCACGACTACATGCGCACCCTGCGCGATGCGCACCGCTCGGAGAACCTCACCGCGGTGATGTGCCGCAGCCTCGTCAGCGTCGATTGGCAGGGCTATCTCTACGATTGCGACTTCAACCAGCAGCTCGACATGCCGATCGCCGGCGGCGGCCGTCCGCGCCTGCATGTGCGCGACGCGACTGCCGCGACGCTCGCCGGCGGCGTGATCCGCGTAGCCGACCACTGCTACGGCTGCACGGCGGGGCAGGGGTCGAGCTGTGGCGGCGCGCTGGGCGAGGACCATCCCGCAAATTCAAGCTGCGCGGCGTGACGGGCGAGCTGCCGCGGATCCGACATTCAACCCCAAGGGAACACAAACCATGCATGAGCTCGTGAAGGACTATTACGGCAGCCGGTTGCAGGGCAGCGAAGACTTGCGCACCACCGCCTGCTGCGATGCGAGCCAGATGCCCGCGTGGCTGAAGCCGCTGCTCGCCCGGGTTCATCCCGAGGTACTGTCGCGCTACTACGGCTGCGGGCTGGTGTGCCCGCCCTTGCTCGACGGCTGCCAGGTGCTGGATCTCGGCTGCGGCTCGGGGCGCGACGTGTACGTGCTGTCGCAACTGGTCGGCGAACGCGGGCAGGTCGTCGGTGTGGACATGACCGAGGAGCAGCTCGAAGTGGCGCTGCGGCACCGCGACCATCACCGCGAAGCCTTCGGTCATGCCCGCGACAACGTGGGCTTCATGCTGGGCTATATCGAACATCTCGACGAACTCGGGCTGCCCGACGCGAGCTTCGACGCGGTCGTGTCGAACTGCGTCGTGAACCTCTCGCCGGACAAGGACGCGGTGTTGCGCAACGTCTTCCGCCTGCTGAAGCCGGGCGGCGAGTTCTACTTTTCCGACATCTATGCCGACCGCCGCGTGCCGGCGCAGGTGCGCAACGATCCCTTGCTGTATGGCGAATGTCTTGGCGGGGCGCTGTATTGGGGGGATTTCCTGGCGTTGGCGAAACGCCACGGTTTCGCCGATCCGCGCCTGGTCGAAGACCGCCCGATCGCGATCACCGACCCCGCCCTGGCCGAACGTGCCGCGGGGGTCCGATTCCACTCGGCGACCTATCGGCTCTTCAAGCTCGACGGCCTCGAGCCGCAGTGCGAGGACTACGGGCAGGCGGTGATCTACCGCGGCACGGTGCCGACGATGGCGCAGCGCTTCCGCCTCGACAAGCACCACGAAATCGAAGCCGGGCGCGTCTTCCCGGTGTGCGGCAACACCTGGCGCATGCTGCACGAGACGCGCTTCCGGCCGCACTTCGAGTTCATCGGCAATTCCGAGCGCCATTACGGCCTGTTCGCAGGTTGTGGCAATTCAATACCCTTCGACCGCGATGCGCAGACGCGCGTCGCCGGCGGCTGCTGCTGAGGAGTAGGTGCAATGAAATTTCTGTCGAGGAAGCTGTTTTTCGTGGTGACGCTCGTCGCCGCCCTGTTCGGCGCGGGTTGTTCACGCGAGTCGGGCGAACATCTCGTCCTGACCGGCTCGAGCACCATCGCGCCGCTCGCGACGGTGCTCGCCGAACGCTTCGAGGCCGCCCATCCGGGCGTCAAGATCGACGTGCAGGCCGGTGGTTCGGCACGCGGGGTCGCCGACGTGCGCCAGGGCCTGTCGAACATCGGCATGGTGTCGCGCGCGCTGAAGGCGGACGAAGGCGATCTCGTCGCCGACACCATCGCGCACGACGGCATCGCAATGATCGTGCATCGCGATAACCCTGTGACGGCGCTCACGCGCGAGCAGATCATCGCGATCTATACCGGCACGCTGCGGGACTGGAAGGCGGTCGGCGGTGCGGACGCGCCGATCACGGTGGTGAACAAGGCCGAGGGGCGCTCGACGCTCGAGCTCTTCCTCTCCCACTTCAAGCTCGAAGCACCGGCCATTCGCGCGGACGTCGTGATCGGCGACAATCAGCAGGGGATCAAGACCGTGGCGGGCAACCCGCAGGCGATCGGCTATGTGTCGATCGGCACGGCCGAGTACGAGGCGAGCCACGGCACGCCGATCCGCCTGCTGCCGCTCGACGGCGTAGAGCCCTCGACCGCGACGGTCGCCGCCGGGCGCTTTCCGCTGTCGCGGCCGCTGAATCTGGTCCATCGCGGCGAGCTTTCCGGCATCGCGCGCGATTTCGTCGCGTTCGCACGCTCGCCCGAGGTGAACGACCTTGTCACCGGCCAGTATTTCGTTCCGCTGGCCGTCCGCTGACCGCCTGCTGTATCGCGCGCTCGCGGTCTCCGCGGGCGCCGTGGCGGCCATCCTCGCGCTGATCCTCGTCTACCTGACGGCGGCGAGCGCAGGTCTGCTCTTTGCCGACGCGGGGCTGTGGCGGCTGGATTGGCATCCTTCGCTCGGCGCCTACGGCCTGCTCGCGATGCTCGTCGGTTCGGTGGCGGTGAGCGTGCTGGCCTTGCTTCTCGCCGTACCGCCTGGCCTGGTGCTCGCGATCTGGGGACGCTTCTTCGCGCCGCCGTGGCTGGGCGGGCTGTACCGCGGTGCGATGGGTCTGCTCGCGAGCATCCCGTCGGTGGTGTATGGTTTCTGGGGGCTGGTGGTGCTGGTGCCATGGCTCAATCGCCGGGCGCCGCCGGGGGCGAGCCTGCTCGCCGGGGCCCTGGTGCTGGCGCTGATGATCCTGCCCATCCTCGTGCTGCAGGCCGACCTCGCGCTCGACGAGGCGCGGCGCCGGCACCTTGCCGCGGCCATGGCGCTGGGCGCCTCGGTCAGCGGAACGGTGCGCCGCGTGCTACTGCCGGCGGCCGCGCCCGAACTGCTCCCGGCCGTCCTGCTGCAGCTCGGGCGGGCGCTGGGCGAGACGATGGCGGTGCTGATGGTGGCAGGCAACGTCGTGCAACTGCCCAGCGCCATCACCACGCCGATCCGTACGCTCACCGCCAACATCGCGCTCGAGATGGCCTACGCCAGCGGGACGCATCAGACGGCGCTGTTCGCCAGCGGATGGCTGCTGCTCGTGCTCGTGACGCTGATCATGCTCGGCGCAAGGGCGATGGCCGGGCGCTTCGCAGCGGGGCTGGCGGGCGCGGGGAGGGACGATGGGCGTTGAAGCACTCGATCGCGCGGGACGCAGCGATCGCCTGCACGGCCGCTGGATGGGACTGCTCGCCATGCTGACCCTGATGGTGCCGCTGTTCCTGTTCGGCGAACTGCTGGTCGACGGGCTGCCGGCGCTGAACGCCGACTTCCTGCTGCGCGCGCCGACGGACGCCGGACTGGGCGGCGGCATAGGCCCGGTGCTCGTATCCACGCTGTGGGTGCTCGCGGTGTGTCTGGGCGTCGTGCTGCCGCTGGGGCTGGGCTGCGCGCTGTTCCTCGTCGAGCATGTGCGCGCGGGGAGCCGGCTCGAACGCGCCCTGCAGCTTACGCTCGACATCCTGGGCGGCGTGCCCTCGATCGTTTTCGGGCTGTTCGGCAACCGCTTCTTCGCGGTCGAACTGGGGCTGGGTTTCTCCATCCTGTCCGGCGGGCTGACGCTCGCCTGCATGGTGCTGCCGCTTTTCATCCGCGCCGCCGAGCAGTCGCTGCGCCAGTGCCCCACCGGCTACCGCCGGGCTGCGGCCGCGCTGGCCTTGTCGCGCTGGGGCTTCGTGCGCCGCATCCTGCTGCCCACCGCGGCCCCGGGCATTGCGCTGGGCGTGGTGCTCGCGTCCGGCCGCGCGCTGGCCGAGACCGCGGTGCTGCTATTCACCGCCGGCTACGTGACGCGCTGGCCGGGGAGCTGGTTCGACTCGGGCCGCACATTGGCGGTACACATCTACGACCTCGCGATGAACGTATCGGGGGGCAGCACCAATGCCGCCGCGAGCGCGCTGGTCCTGCTGGTGTTGGCCATCGGCATCCAGACACTCGCCGTCGCACTCGGCCGGATCTCAAGGGGAGCTTCAGGATGATCGATGACCGCAAGACCGCGCCCGCACTCGAACTCGATGACGTGTCGGTATCCTACGGCAACCGTCCGGCCGTCCGGCATGCGAGCCTCAGCGTCGCGCCGGGCGAGCTGATGGCGCTGGTGGGGCCCAGCGGCTGCGGCAAGAGCAGCCTCCTCGCCACCATCAACCGCATGACCGACATGGTTCCTGGATGCCGCGTCAGCGGCGACATCCGCATCGACGGCGCCACCGTGATGGGGCAGGGGATGTCCCTGCCACGCTTGCGGCGACGGGTCGGCATGGTGTTCCAGCAACCCAATCCCTTTCCCCTCTCGATCGCCGACAACTTGCATTTCCCGTTGCGCGAGCACGGCATCGGCCGCCGCGACGTGCGCGAACGCATGGTCGAGCGCGCGCTGCGTGATGTCGGCCTGTGGGGCGAGGTGGCGGGGCGCCTCGACCAGTCGGCGCTCACGCTTTCGGGCGGCCAGCAGCAGCGGC
The DNA here is from genome assembly GCF_003628555.1 of Azoarcus sp. DN11. Taxonomy (NCBI): domain Bacteria; kingdom Pseudomonadati; phylum Pseudomonadota; class Betaproteobacteria; order Rhodocyclales; family Zoogloeaceae; genus Azoarcus; species Azoarcus sp. DN11. The sequence goes on from NZ_CP021731.1 coordinate 2,356,355, forward strand.
TGTGCGTCGCGCGGGCGATCGTCCTGGCGCCCGAGGTGCTGCTGCTCGACGAGCCGTGCAGCGCCCTCGACCCGATCGCCACGGCCTCGGTCGAGCGCCTGATCCGCGACCTGAAGGGGCGCTACACGATGCTGATGGTCACGCACAACCTCGCGCAGGCGCGACGGCTCGCCGACGCGGTCGCCGTGTGCTGGGTTGAGAACGGCTGCGGCTGCGTGATCGAGAGCGGGGCAACCGAGCATATCTTCATGACCCCCGGTCACCCGGTCACCCAAGCGTACTGCCAAGGGCTGGCGGGTTAGGCGACTCTCGTCCCGCCGGCACCGGAGGTTGAACAGGCGCCCGCGCGGCGCCGATCGCTATGGCCGTTTGGCGATCAATACCGCGCTGGTGCCGCCGAAAGCGAAGGAATTGGACATGGTGTAGTCGAGATCGGCCACCTGCCGGCCCTGGTTCGGAACGTAGTCGAGGTCGCACTCGGGGTCGGGGAGGGCGAGGTGCTGCGTGGGCGGGACGGCTTGATTGGCCAGCGCCTGCAGGCAGGCCACGAATTCGACCGCGCCGGCAGCGCCCATCAGGTGGCCGTGCATCGATTTGGTGGAACTCACAGGCAGGCGGTAGGCGCGCTCGCCGAACACTTCCTTGATCGCCTGGGTCTCGGTGCGGTCGTTGAGGAGGGTGCCGGTGCCGTGGGCATTGATGTAGCCGATGGCGTCGGCCGGCAGTTCGGCGTCGGCCAGGGCGGCGCGCATGGCGGACGCCTGCCCGGCGACCGAGGGCTGGGTGATGTGGGTACTGTCGCTGCCGCTGCTGTAGCCGACCAACTCGCCGAGGATGCGGGCGCCGCGGGCCTTGGCCGTCTCCCACTCCTCGAGGACGACGATGGCCGCCCCTTCGCCGAGCACCAGCCCGCTGCGGTCGGCCGAGAAGGGCTTGCACGAGGCTGACGGGTCGCTTGCGTCCTCTTTGGCCAGGGTGCGCAAGGCTTCCCAGGCGCGGATGGTGCCCAGGGTCAGGAGCGCTTCCGAGCCGCCGGCCAGCATGGTATCGGCGTAGCCGTGGCGGATCAGGCGGTAGGCCTCGCCGATGGCGACTGCCGACGACGAGCAGGCGGTCGAATAGGTGTAATTGGGACCGGCGAGCTGGTATTCGAGCGCGATATTCGAGGCGGCCGCGCCGTTCATCGCCATGAGGACGATGAAGGGATTCAGGCGCGATACATTGTCGCGGTAAAGGCGGGCATAGGCTTCATCAAGGGAGTTCGCGCCGCCCATGCCGGTGCCCAGGGTGACGCCGGTGCGGGCGAGGTCGAGGCGGGCCGGATCGAGTCCCGCTGCGGCGACGGCCTGGCGTGCCGCCACCAGCGCGAACTGGCTGACGCGGTCGAGGCTGTTGACCTGGCGCTTGTTGAAATGGGTCTGCGGATCGAATTCGGTCTGTGCCGCGATCCGGCACTCCAACTGGTCGGCAAACTCCGCGCGCAGGCGACCGATGCCGGACTTGCCGGCCATCAGCGCGAGGAAGAAAGCGTCGGGAGTGTTGCCGAGGGGCGAAATGACCCCCTGTCCGGTGACGGCAACGCGGCGTTTCGTCATGCTTTCCCCTGGGCGCTGCGGTAGCGGTCGATCAGATTGACCAGGTCCTGAAAGTCGCTGATCTTGACATCGTCGTTCGGCACCTTGATGCCGAGGATGTCCTCGACCTTGAACACGACGTCAAAGAGGTCGAGGGAATCGATGCCAATATCTTCCAGGGTCGCTTTGGGAGTGATCTTGCCCGGGTCGATTTCGAATTTTTCGCAGATGATCTGGGTGAGAACGTCAGCAGTGGCGGTCATGGCAAATTTCCCTTCAGACAGGTGCCGGGGCGCAGAACGACGCGACGCGGGCCGCGATCTCGTCCTTGCGCTTGTCCAGTGTGAGTACGTGGTAGCTGTCGTCGACGAAGAAAGTCTCGACTTGTTGCGACCCGATGCGACGGGTGACGAAATGGGCGTTCTTGATGCTCGCCATGTCGTCTTCGACCGAATGGACGACCAGCGTCGGCCGTCGCACCCTCCGGAGTGACTGTTTTGCTGCCCTGACCAGGCGCTTGCTTTCGCGGATGACCGTGGCCGGGGTCTTGAAATGCCCGATCTTGTCCGCCGTGCGGGCGTCGCGGTTCTCCAGCACGGCGGCGACCATCGCCCGGACGCGCTCGTCCTTGATCCCGTAGGGAGGCGGTTCCTCCCACGAGACGAAGCGATGCAGGGGGCTATGGATGACCAGCGGCAGGAGCAGGCGCTGCCGCCACTTGGGGATATTCCAGCCGTCGTAGAAAAAAGTCGGGGAGAGCAGGGTGACGCCGGCCAGGCGCTCCTCTTTGCTGGCCGCGAGCAGCAGGCCGAGGAGGGCGCCCATGGACAGGCCGGCCACGTAGACGTGCCGGCATTCCTGGGCGAGCGCCTCGAAAGCCTCGTCAACCGAGCGGTACCAGTCTTCCCAGGTACTCGTCTTGAGGGCGTGCACCGAGTCGCAATGGCCCGCGAGCTGGGGGCAGGCGACGGTCAACCCCTTGCGCGCCAGCTGCCGTCCGAAGTGACGCATTTCGGACGGCGTGCCGGTGAGGCCGTGAATGAGCAAAACGCCGGTCTCCCCCCGTTTCTCATAGAAGCCGTTGGGGCCGAGAATCTTCTCCATGCTGCGCTTGCTCATGCCGCCATTCCTTCCTTTTCCCCTTATTGTGCGCCGCAGCGGCGGAGCAGTTGTTCAAAGAGGGCAATGCCCAGGTCGATTTCTTCGTTCGTGATCGTGAAGCTCGGCGCCAGGGTGAAGACGTTCTTGTAATAGCCGCCGACGTCCAGCACCAGACCGTAGCGCTTGCCATTGGCTTCGAGATCGCCCTTCAAGCCTTCGTTGAAAATCCGGTCGGCAAGTTCCCGGTTGGGCGTGTAGCCGTCCGCCTGGCACATCTCCATGCGCAGGGCGAGGCCGAGGCCGCTCACATCGCCAACCATTTTCCAGCGCGCTTTCAGCTCTTCCAGGCGCTGCAGGAAATAGGCGCCCTTCTCGCGGATGCCGGGTTCCAGGTCGGCCTCCTGGGTCATGCGCAGAACCTCCAGGGCCGTCGTCGTGCCCAGCGGATTGGACGAGAAGGTGGAATGAGTGGATCCGGGCGGGAAGACCTGCGGATTGATCAATTCTTCGCGTGCCCAGATGCCCGAAATGGGGTTGAGGCCGTTGGTGATCGCCTTGCCGAAAACGAAGACGTCGGGGACGATGCCGAAATTCTCCCACGACCAGAGCTTGCCGGTACGGTAAACGCCCATCTGGATTTCGTCGACCACCAGCAGGACATTGCGCTCCTTGAGGGTCTTGGCCAGCTTGGGGAAGTATTCGGTCGGCGGAATGACATAGCCGCCGGTGCCTTGGATGGTTTCGACGTAGAAGGCGCCGTATTCGCAGGACTTGGCCTTGTCGTCCCAGACGGCGTTGTACTCGGTCTCGAACAGCTTCTCGAATTCCTTGTGGCAGTACATGCCGCAGCTCGCTTCCTTGAGGCCGTAGGGGCAGCGGAAGCAGTAGGGGAAGGGCACGAACTGGGCGCGGTCGGAGAAGTGGCCGTAGCGCCGGCGGTAGCGGTAGCTGGAGGTGATGGCCGACGCGCCGAGGGTGCGGCCGTGGTAGCCGCCCATGAAGGCGAACATGAGGTTCTTGCCGGTGTGGTTGCGCACCAGCTTGAGCGAGTCCTCGACCGCCTGGGCGCCGCCGACGTTGAAATGGACGCGGCCCTTGACCCCGTATTTGTCCTCGATGTACTTGCAGATGGTTTCCGCCAGCTCGACCTTCTCGGCATGCAGATACTGGCAGGCAAGCTGGGGCAGGGTGTCGATCTGGCGCTTCAGGGCCTCGTTCAGGCGGCGGTTGCGGTAGCCGAAATTGACCGCCGAGTACCACATCTGCAGATCGAGGTAGGGCGTCTGCTGCTCATCGTAGAGATAGTTGCCGTCGCAGGAGGCGAAGATCTTGGGGGGATCGGCGTAATGTACGGTGTCGCCCCAGGAACAGTAGCGGGCGTCTTTTTCGAGCAGGGAAATGGTTTTCTGGTCCATGACAAAGGCTTGCTTGGTTGCGGTTAAACGGCGGCGAACAGCTGGTTGTCGATATCCCATGCCTGGACGGCGCAAAGCACGTCGCCGAAGTGTTCGAACGGGATGTGGCTGATGTTCTCACTCTGGCAGTGCCGGATGAGTGACCCCTTGGCGAACACGATGTCCGCCTCGCCTGCCAGGCAGGCGTCCGACTTGCCGTCGCCGACGAGGACGATCGGCCCGCCGTGCCGCGCCGCCAGCTGTCGGGCGACGGTGCACTTGCAGACGCCGTTGCCGCCGCGGCAGTCGGTTTGCCGGTGCGGGAAGCTCAGCTCCAGCCGGTCCGGCGAGATGAAATGCAGCTGATTGGCATAGACCGGCAGATCCTCGTGGCCGGCGTGGCGCAAGGCGGTCTGGATGGCGAAATCGAGGCCGTCGCTGACCACCGCGAGGTGGGCGAAGCGGCGCACGTACTGCCGGAAAACGTCGAAATGCGGATCGAGGCGGATCTGGCGGAAGAACTTGCCGAGGGTGATGTGATCGCCGCGCACCAGCCGCACCTGGCTCTGCATGCATTCGAGAGCGCTGATGCGTCCGTCCACCCAGTCCGTTTCGAGCGCTTGCCAGGCAGGATCCGCGTGGTGTTCCAACAATTGATCGACGGTGTCCTCGGTAGCCAGCGTGCCGTCGAAGTCGAGTACGAAAATCATCTTTCTCCGTGAAGCCTGCCGCAGAAAACTCGTCATCGACGGGGCTCGGGCGGCTGAGCTGCGCAATTTGAACGCCGCGATTGTCCATGAACGAAACTGTCGGTTTCCTGACGAGCGCGAACCGGGGCCGAGTCCCGATCTCCTCGGGTGGGGCGCCGATCCACCGAAGGCCGGTACACGGGAGCTTGTGAGCTAGCTTGCACGGGAGCGAGTGGTCCATGTTCCGGGTGAATTTCCGGAAGGAGGGGGCGATGCGGACGGGCGAGGGTGATCGACGCGCAAGCCGTCACGCCCGGCGGTATTTTCATCTACACTCTCGCCGGCGATTCGAGGAGTCGATGCGCTGCCGCCACTTCGGTTTCCACTCCAGCTTCAATTCGCGTCGCAGAACTGCGGCCTCCTCCGATTTCTTCCCGACGCCTCCCGGCTTACGACCGTCCATCCAATGAATTCCGCGCTTGTCATCTGTACTTGGTTGCTGAACATCGCCATCGACACCGGCGGCCACCTCGCCTTCAAGGCGGCAGCTCTCGAACCTGGGCACGCCACCGGGCTGGCGCGCTGGCGGCACATGCTGGCCCGTCCCTGGCTGTGGATCGGGGTCGCCTGCTTCGTGGTCGAATTCGTCGTTTGGCTGGCGTTCCTGTCGCTGATTCCGCTGGCCGAGGGCGTCCTCCTCGGCATGTTCAGCATTGTCGCGGTGATGGTCGGCGGCCGCGTCTTCTTCCACGAGCGCTTCACCCGTCTGCGGCTCGTGGGGGTGGCGCTGATCGTCGTCGGTGTCGGCATCGTGGGGTTGGCGTAAATGTCCCTCAGGCGCTTCTATCTGCTCGGCTTCGTCGTCCTGATCGCCTTCGACACCCTGTCGCAAATCTGCTTCAAGATGGCCGCCATTCATGCGGCGCCCTTTGCCGTGGAGTTCGCGTGGCTGTTGCGGGTACTCGGCAATCCCTGGGTTTACGGCTCCATCATCGGCTATGTCGGCGCTTTCGCCACCTGGATGACCCTCCTGCGGCATGCCCCCGTCGGTCCGGCGTTTGCGGCGTCGCACCTCGAAGTGATCGGGATCATGATCATTTCGGTGCCGATGTTCGGCGAGCGCCTCGGTGCCTTGCAACTCATCGGGGCGGCGCTCATCGTGGCCGGCGTCGTGTGTCTCGCCTGCGGTGAGAGATCGGATGCCTCCGTCCACAGCTGACGTCCGCCTGGAAATCCCTCCCACTGCTGGACTGCCGATACGCCTGCGCGATCTTTTTCCGCCTTGGCAAGGCGATTTCCCCGAGCGCGCGGCGGCCTTTCTCGGTGTTCCCGGAGTCGGCATCGAATGTTCCGGCACCGCCTGCCTGGTTGTCATCCTCGAGACCTTGCGCCGCAGCTCCGGCCGGAGGACCGTTGTGGTCCCGGCCTATACCTGCCCCCTGGTGATCTTCGCCGTGGCCGCTTGCGGGCTGCGTCTGCGCCTGTGCGACGTCGTCCGGGACGGCTTCGAGCTCGACCCGGAAGCCTTGGCCCGGGCCTGCGACCAGGACACCCTGGCCGTGATTCCGACTCATCTTGGCGGTCGGGTGGCGGCCATCGGGCCGGTCGCGGCGGTCGCCCGCCAGGTTGGCGCCTTCGTGGTCGAGGATGCGGCGCAGGCCTTCGGCGCAAGGCAGGACGGGCGCAGCGTCGGCCTCGCCGGCGATGCCGGCTTTTTCAGTCTCGCCGCCGGCAAGGGGTTGAGTCTCTACGAGGGCGGGATATGGGTCGCCGGCGACCCGGAACTGCGGCGCGAGATCGTCCGCGTCAGCGGCGAGATCGTGCCTGCACGCCCGCTGTTCGAGGCCTGGCGCTGCCTGCAGCTTCTCGGCCTGGCCGCGCTCTACAGGCCGCGGCTGCTGCGCTACGCCTACGGCATGCCGCTGCGCCACGCGCTCGGACGCGAGGATCCGGTGGCGGCAGCCGGCGACCTCTTTTCTTCCGATATCCCGCTGCATCGCGTCTCCGGCTGGCGCCGCTCGGTCGGCAGCCGCGCGCTCGCGCGCCTGCCAGGCTTCCAGGCGGCCCTCACGGCCCGTGCGGCCGCGCGCCTTCCCCGCCTCGCTCGCCTGCAGGGCGTCAAGGTATTCGCCGATGGCCCGGGCGGCGAGGGTACCTGGCCCGTTCTCATGCTGACCACGGCGAGCGCCGCCCAGCGCGACGCCGCGCTGCGGGAACTCTGGGGGAGCGGACGCGGGGTGGCGCGCATGTTCGCCCATGCCCTGCCCGATTACGATTACCTGCACCCCTGGCTGGAGCCGCGGTCCTGCCCGAACGCCCGCGACTTCGCCGCCCGTTCCTTCACCATTTCCAACAGCCCCTGGCTGGACGACTCCCGCTTCGAGGCCATCGTCGCCGCGCTCGAGCGCCACACGCAATGAGCGGCGGGGCTAGCGGCTGGCGGCGGCGATCCAGGCGAGAAGCTGGCGATTCACTTCCAGTTGCTGGGCCTGCCAGCGGGCCAGCGCTTCTTCCGCCACGGCGGGTTGATCGTCGAGGGCGCTGAGCCAGCGTTTCCAGCCGGTCCGGTAGTGGTGGATGGAAATCTCCCCCGTGATGTCGCTTCCCACCAGGCGGCCCGTCAGGGACGCGATCACCCGCGCGATGTCGTCGAGACCGAGGCGGCCCTGGTCCCAGTTGGTTCGCGCCACCTCCGGCGCGAGCACGTCCTTGTCGATGGACAGGTAGACCGGGGTATCGCTGCCCGCCAGCCGGCAAACGAAGGCGTCGATCAGGTCTGCGACTGCGGAGAAGGCGTGGAAGCCTTTGCCCAGCCCCAGACGGCTCGCCCAGGCGGTATCGACGCCCAGCGTCCAGTAATGCACCTGCCCGCGGAAGATCGGCGACAGGTAATTTTCCCAGGCATGGCGCCAGCCCACGTCCGGCGAGCAGATCCCGAGGACGTGGATGGTCCCGACCTGCGGCAGGCTCGCCGCATGCCGCACCCACGAGCCGCAATGGATGCCGAACGGAAAGCGCATATTGTCGGGGTGGTTGTCGAACACCACGACGTCGAATTTCTCGCTGCCGTCGAGGCGTTTGAGCAGCAGGTGGCTGAGGTGATGGTAATCGCCGCTGCCCATGAGCACCGTGCCGTACCGGCTTGGCATGCATTCCCGCAGAAAGGCCTCGAGGCGGCGCCATGCGGGCAGGCCGCAGCCGAAGCGGATCGCCTCCTGCCAGTTCGCCAGCGGGACGACCTGCGCCCCTTCCAGGCCGCGCAACGAACCGTCGAAATCAAGAACGAGCGGGGGAGGCGTGGGTATGGGCGTCGAACCAGGCGCGATCATGCTCGAAGCGTCGGGAAATCTTTTTCAGGCAAACGCGTAGCAAGGGATTGCGGACGTAGACCGCATGCCGCGTGAAGGTGAACAGGGCTCCCAGGTAGGCCTTGATTTCGGGATCGGTCCACCCCGCTACGTAGTGGCTCAGACCGTGGGCGCGGGCGAATTCGAGATTCTCCATCCAGCTCACGAAATAGAGATTGTGCTCACGTGAAGCGGGGTAGCTGAAGCCCACGTACTTGTCGATGAGCATGCCGCCGTGCGTGAAGCAGAGGTTGAAGCCGATCAGGGCGTCCTGGCTGTAATAGAGAAAGAGGTGGCCGGGAAGCGATCCATCCTGCAGGATGGCACGGAGGAATTCCCGGGTCAGCTTGTCGAAGCGGATTTTGCTCTGGGCGTACACTTCCTCGTAGAGGGCGTAGAGCGCATCGAGGAATCGAGGATCCTGAAAACGCTCGTCGCCGGTCGGCAGGATCTCCACCTGGAGCCGATCCCGAGCCCGCAGCTTGCGCCGGATATCCTTGCGCCGCCCCGACGACAGCCGGGACAGGTACTCGTCCTGGCTGGAAAAATCGATATTCACATAGGCGAGCGCTTGCCCTTCCAGCATGACGAACCCCGCATCCTCGCAGGCGGCGACGAAAGCGGCGGAATATTCCCGCTCCGCCTCCGGGAGCAGTGGGGAATGCTCGGGCAGGTCCTTGACGATCAAGAGCGCAGAACGTTCGGCCCAGGATTCGAGCATCGCTTTGGTGAGCGCCACCGGCGCGATGCCGCGCGGCATCGGCGCATATTCGCTGGAGGTGGTCCCGAAAAAGCAGGTGCGCCAGGTCAGGAGACGGCGCAGCCAGCGGCTGCCCGGCAGCGAATTGGCCAGGCGCAGGGTCTCGGCATCGGCAGTGGTGAACAGGTCGAACGGAGCGAAGAACCCGGGCGCTCCCTCGCGGGAAACAAAGGGGACGAATCCCTCGGGAGGGTGCGCGAGAAAGTGCGCAACCAGTCCGGCCGGCTCCAATGCGTTCATGTGCTGCGTCGGTGCGGAAATTTTTGCTGGAACCATGCGTGCAAAAGCGAATGTCGATACCCATGCCTGCCCATCGTCGGGACCCCGAAAATTCGCGGAAAATCCGGAAACGATGCGCGTGCTTGAAGTGTTCGACACGCCGGAAAGTTCTCGTGGTACGAGCACCGTTTCCTTCGTGGCGCCCGGTAAATGATCAACCATCCATTATCGCCCATTTCGCCGCGTTGCGGCAGATCCATCGGGCGCAGATCCATTGGGCGCTGGGTGCTGTCCGGTCGATACGCTAAACTGGCAGCCCCGATTCTGATGGCTCAGCCATAGCGGATCCCGCTTCCCCATGAAAATGTCTCGCCTCCTCGCGCTTTCGCCCGTCCTCCTTGCCTTGAGCGTCAGTACCGGTGCGGGGGCGGCCGAGCAGGAGCAGCCGCCCGGCGGGTCCGACACGCAGGCAAAACCCCTGACCGTGGCCCTGGGGGCCGGCGCCGAGCGCCTGCCGAGCTGGCTGGGAGCGGCGGACAGCAAGACCCGGGGCGTGCCGTACATCAATATCAATTGGCAGGAGCGGGTCGAATTCTCCACGGTCGATGGCCTGGTCATCGATCTCGTGCACCAGGACCGCTGGCACGGCGGCCTGGTCGGGACCATGTTGTGGGGGCGCAGCCGCAGCGACCTCGGCACGCTCGCCGACCGCGGCGTTCCCACGCTCAACAACACCCTGCAGGCCGGCACTTATCTCGAATACGACGTCACCAAAGCGTTGAGCGTGGGTGTGCGCCTGCGCCACGATATCCAGGGCACCGGCGCGGCTTATGGCGACATCTATGCCAGTCTCGATCTGCCGGCGGTAGGCTACGTCGAGCACAGCCTGCGGGTTGCGGGCGAGGCGATGAACCGCACCGCCATGCGCCGCTTTTTCGGCGTCTCGTCCGAAGCCGCGGCGAGCCTGGGCACCCCGGGGTATCGGCCCGACGGTGGCCTCAGCCAGGTCTCGGTAACCTACGATGCCTTCATCCCCACCAGTCAGTCGACCGGTGTCGCCTTTGCCGCGAGTTATGGCAGATTGGCGCATAACGCCGCCGACAGCCCGCTGGTGCAGGATTTCGGCAGATCCAGCCAGCGCAGCCTGATGGCGGCTTTCGTGTACCACTTCTGAGTTTCAGCAAGGGGCCGAAATGCGTGTTCTCCTGGTGGAAGACGACCTCCTGGTGGCCGCGGGCATCCGCGAGGGGCTGGAAAAGGCCGGCTTCGCCGTCGATCACCTGGCTGCCGCCGAGCCTGCAGAATCGGCGCTCGGTTTCACCCATTACGATCTCGCCATCATCGACATCGGCCTGCCGCGCATGGACGGTCACGAACTCATCCGCCGCCTGCGCCGGCGCGGCGTCCAGCTGCCGGTCCTGATTCTGACCGCCCGGGACGGCCTCGACGACCGGGTCGTCGGCCTCGACCTCGGTGCCGACGACTACATGGTGAAACCCTTCCTCCTGCCGGAGTTGCTCGCCCGGATGCGGGCGCTGATCCGCCGCAGCCGTTCGGCAGTCTCGTCGGAACTGAGTGCCGGCCAGGTCAGCCTCGACCTCGCCCGGCGCGTCGCGACCGCCAACGGGGCACCGCTCGAACTGACCGGGCGTGAATGGGAAATCCTGCAGCAATTGATGCTCGCCAGCCCGAACGTCGTCGTCAAGCAGAAACTCGTGGAAAGTTTGAGCGAGTGGGACAAGGAACTGACCGCCAATGCCGTGGAAATCTACGTTTCCCGGCTGCGCGCCAAACTGCAGGGCTGTGGTGTCGAAATCCGCACCTTGCGCGGCATTGGGTACCGGCTAGATGAAACCGGGACGGCCTGAACGCCACCGGCGGACGCTGCGCCAGCGGCTGCTCCTGTTCCTGCTGCTGCCCATGGCAGGTCTGCTGGTGATCAGCCTGACGACGGATTATCAATTCGCCTTCAATCCCGCGCAGGAAGCCTACGATCATGCCCTGATCGACGATGTTCTCGCCCTGGCGGCGCGGGTCCGCTCATCCGGGCCGACACTCGAGGTCGACCTGCCGGCGGCGGCCGACGCGGTTCTGCGCAGTGATACCACCGACGAGGGATTCCTCGCAGTGTATGGCCCGGACGGGCAACTGCTGGCGGGCGATGCCGATCTCAAGCCGGATGCGCTCTCGGCCAGCCTGGTCCCGCTCTTTACCAATGCCAGGCTACGCGGCCACCGCATCCGCAAGGTCTCCTACCGTTTGGAAACGGAGCGGGGGGTGGTGACGGTGGTGGTGGCCGAGACGACCCGCAAGCGCGAGCGCGCCGGGTCGAAAATTCTCGCGGCGATGATTCTTCCCAATGTCCTGATGATTGTCGCCACGCTGGCTCTGGTTTATTTCGGCATCCGCACCGGCCTTGCGCCCCTGAATCACCTCAGCGAGGAAATCGGCCTGCGTTCGCCGCGCGACCTGAGCCCTCTGCCCAAGGGCGACGCCCCCGGCGAGGCGGTCCCCCTGCTCAATGCCATAGACGCCCTGATCAAGGATCTGCGGGCGGCGGCCATTGCCCAGCAGGCTTTCCTCGCCAATGCTGCCCACCAGCTCAAGACCCCGATCGCCGGGCTGCAGATCCAGCTCGAACTGACGGCCGAAGAACTGCCGCGGGAATATCGCAACCGCATTTCCCACCTGCGCGATGCCACCCAGCGCCTGGGCCACCTCGCGCATCAGTTGCTGGCCCTGGCCCGCTCGGGCTCCGAAGCCGACGTGGTGCACGAACGCCGGCCTGTCGACCTGGCCGTGCTGTTGCAGTCCTGCGCATCGAACTGGTTCGACGCCGCGCTGGCGAAGGACATCGACCTCGGTTTCGAGCCGGAGGCGGCGGTGATCGAGGGCTCCGAATGGCTGCTTCGGGAACTGCTCAGTAATCTTATCGACAATGCCCTTGGCTACACCCCGCAGGGAGGCGTGGTCACCGTCCGCTGCGGCGTCGGCGACGAGCACCGGCCTTACATCGAGGTCGAGGATACCGGGCCGGGAATTCCGGAATCCGAGCGCGGGCGCATCTTCGACCGGTTCTATCGCGCCGAAGGGACCCCGGGCACCGGTACCGGGCTGGGGCTGGCCATCGTCAAGGAAGTGGCCGACCGGCATAACGCCGATATCGAACTGACCGACGCGACTTCCGAGGGGGGCACCCGCATCCGCGTCAGTTTCCCGCCGCTCCGGCCGCTCGCCGAAGTCCCGCTGCCACAGGCCGATGCGTAGGCAGCCATCCGCCCCTTCCGTCCTGCGCGTGTTGACGGAAGAAGTGTTTGCCGGGGGGCGATCCCGGGCGACGTGACGGCTCACGATGGTGATTTCCAAAAAAGGTCCAGAAGAGGGGGAGTGGACGTCTTTCACGCACGGTCTATAACGTGGCAGTGCAAGTGGCCGGGCGTGAACAACCTCCAAGGTGGTCGATACAGATCGGATTCAGGGGGAGTCGATGACAAGTGAGCGTGTTGCCCCTGGGATATCGCTGCGTGCAGCCCTGCTGCGGCTGGTTCTGGCTTCGCTCATGCCGCTCGTGCTGGTGGGGGCGGGCTTCCTGTGGCTGCAGTGGAACACGTATCGCACCGTGGCCGTCGAGGGGCTGCGTGAGCGCGTGCAGACGCTGGCGCTGGCGGTGGAGCGCGAGCTCGGCATGAATCTGGCAATCCTCGATACGCTCGCCGCGCTGCCGGAGATCGATAGGCGCGACTGGACCGGGTTCCACGAGATCGCCGCTGCCGCGATGTCGCCGCACGCGCTCGGCTGGGTCGTGCTGGTCGAGCCATCCGGGCAGATGGTGGTCAATACGCAGGCTCCCGTCGGCGCCCCTCTGCCCAATCTGCTGCAGATGTATGCGAAAAGGCAGGAGATCGAATGGGAGGGGCGGCACCTGCCTTCGTTCGACACGCGCATCCTGGAGCCGCTGCGCTCGGGACACGCCAGTGTCACGAGCCTGTTCTACGGTCCGGTGACCCGGCGGCCCGTGCTGAGTGCGAGCGTGCCGGTGCTGCGCAACGGCGAGCCACGCTACTCGCTTAACATGGGTTTCACGCCCGACGCGCTGGCCGCGCTGGTGGGCAGCCAGGGCGGTTCGAGCTCCGCAAACGCTGCGGTGGTCGATGCCAACGGGCGGATCATCGCGCGCAGTGCGGATCAGGCTCAATACCTGGGCGCCCGGGCTGCGGCTCCTTTCGATCGGGTCGTTGCGCTGGGGCGCGAAGGCGTCGGTGAAACTACCGACCTCGAAGGCGTGCCCATCGTATACGCGTATCGGCGTGTGGCGTCGGCCGACTGGGTGATCGTGATCGCGATTCCCCGCCACGAACTCCTCGCGCCGGTCTTGCACATGTTCGTTCCGTGGCTGATCGCGGCGGTGCTGCTTCTCGGCGCAGCGGCCTACCTCGCGCACCGGCTGCAACGACGCATGGCGCTGCCGCTCACCGCACTGGCCGCCTCGGCAGGGGCGCTTCAGCGGGGTATCGCGCCCGACATCCCGGACACCCGCATCCGGGAGCTCGACACCCTGAGCCGTGCACTGCGCCTGGCGGCGCAGCGGGAGCGGGAGGTCCGCGAGGAACTCGAACTGCGGGTACAGCAACGCACCGCCAGCCTCGAGGAGGAGTCGCGACGGCTGGAACAGACCGCCGCCGCCTTGAGGGTGAATGAGGGGCAGATGGAGGCGTTGCTCGAAAATACGCCCGCCATCATCTTCATGAAGGATCTCGAAGGGCGTTACCTGCTCGTGAACCGGTATTTCGAGCGGGTCTTCAATCTGCGCGGCGAGGGTATCGTCGGCAAGACCTGCGCCGAGCTCTTTCCGCCGGACGTTGCCGAAAGGCTGCGCGAAGACGACCGCCACGTGCTCGAGGCCGGCGCACCGGTGGAAGTCGAGGAAGTCCTCCAGCAGGAAGGCGAGCCGCGCAGCTACCTGGCGATGAAGTTTCCCGTCCGGGACGCCGACGGACGCATATACGCCTTGTGCGGCATCGCCACCGACATCACCGAGCGCAGGCGGACCCGGCTCGAACTGATGCGGACGCTCACCGTGCTGCAGGCGATCCTCGACAGCGCGAGCTACGCGATCATCTCCACCGACACGCAGGGTACGATCCTGACCGTCAACCACGCGGCCGAACGCATGCTGGGGTATTCGGCCGCGGAACTCGTGGGCCGGGCGACACCGCAGATCTTCCATGACGCGGAGGAAATGGCGCAACGCGCGGCGGCGCTCTCGCGCGAACTGGGCAAACCGGTGGCTGCAGGCTTCGAGGTCTTCACGGTGAGACCGCAGCGCGACCAGCTCGACGAGGACGAATGGACCTACGTGCGCAAGGACGGCGTGCGCGTTCCGGTACGGCTTTCCATCACTGCGCTGCGGGATGCGCAAGGTGAGATTACCGGCTACCTTGGCATCGCCTCGGACATTACCGAGCGCAAGCGGGCGCAGCAGGCAATGCTCGAGCACGAGCGCCGCTTTCGTGCCATCTTCGACCAGACGTTCCAGTTCACCGGGTTGCTCACCCCGGACGGCACCGTGCTCGAAGCCAATCAGACAGCGCTCGACTTTGTCGGCGCCGAGCGTATCGACGTGGTCGGTCGCCCTTTCTGGGAGACGCGGTGGTGGCGCATTTCGCAGGAAGTGCGGGATCGACTGCGGCTGGCCATCGCTGAGGCCGCGCAAGGCAAGTTCGTGCGCTACGAGATCGACGCCTTCGGTGCGAACAACACCATCCGCACCCTGGATTTCTCGCTCAAGCCGGTGTACGACGAGCATGGTGAAGTCGTGCTGCTCATTCCGGAAGGGCGCGACATCACCGAGCGCAAGCGCGCGGAGGAAGAGGCGCATGCGGCGCGCGCCCGGTTCGCCGGCATCCTCGAGATCGCCGCCGATGCCATCGTCTCCATCGACGAGACGCAGCGCATCACCTTGTTCAACAAGGGGGCGGAGCAGATCTTCGGCTACCGCGCAGACGAAGTCCTGGGCCAGCCCCTCGACATCCTGCTTCCCGAGCGGCTGCGGGCAGTGCACCGGGAACACGTCGCCGCGTTCGGCCGGTCCGAAGACGTCACGCGGAAAATGAACGCGCGGGGGTCGGTCTCCGGGCGTCACAAGGACGGCACCGAGTTTCCGGCCGAGGCATCGATCTCCAAGCTCCGATTGACGGGCGAAACGGTCTTTACCGCGACCTTGCGCGACATCACCGAGCGCAAGCAGGCCGAGGCCGCCATCGAGCACCTCAACCGCGCCTTGGAGCGGCGCGCGGCCGAACTCGAAGAGGTTAACCGCGAGCTGGAGTCTTTCTCCTATTCGGTGTCTCACGACCTGCGCGCGCCGCTGCGCAGCATCGATGGCTTCAGCCAGGTGTTGCTGGAAGACTATTCGGATCGCCTGGACGAAGAGGGGCGCGACTCGCTGCGGCGCGTGCGCGCTGCCAGCCAGCGCATGGCGCAGCTGATCGACGACATCCTCACGCTGTCGCGCTTGTCGCGCGCGGAGATGCGGCGCGAGCGGGTCGATGTGTCGGCCATGGCGCGCGCGGTTGCCGACGAACTGCGCGAGGCCGATCCGCTGCGCGAGGTGGAATTCGTCATCGCGGACGGCGTCGCCGCGGCGGCCGATCCACGCCTGTTGCGTGTCGTGCTGGAGAACCTGTTGGGCAATGCGTGGAAGTACACCGCGCATCATCGGCGCGCGCGGATCGAGTTCGGCACCGAACGGCGCGACGACGGTGCCATCGCGTACTTCGTGCGCGACGACGGTGCCGGATTCGACATGGCGTACGCCGGCAAACTGTTCGGGGCATTCCAGCGATTGCACACGGCGGCCGAATTTCCGGGCACCGGCGTGGGTCTCAGCAGTGTGCAACGCATTGTTCACCGTCATGGCGGCAAGGTGTGGGCGGAAGCTGCGGTGGAAGCGGGGGCAACGTTCCGCTTTACGCTCCCCGATGATGCCGCGATCGAGTGGCAAGGCCACGAGCATCCATAGGGAGGCTATGCAATGGAAAACCGAACCGTACTCCTCGTGGAGGACAACGCGGACGACGAGGCATTGACCCTGCGCGCGTTGCGCAAGCACAACATCACCAGCGTCGTGGTCAAGCGCGATGGTGCCGAGGCGTTGGGCTACCTGTTCGACGGGCGCACACCGCTGCCCGCGGTCGTGCTGCTCGATCTGAAGCTGCCCAAGGTGGATGGGCTCGAAGTCTTGCGGCAGCTGCGCGCGGAAGCGCGCACGCGCATCCTGCCGGTGGTGATCCTGACCTCGTCCAGGGAAGAGGGCGACCTGCTCGAAGGCTACGGGTGTGGCGCAAACAGCTACATCCGCAAACCGGTCGATTTCGTCGCATTCATGGAGGCCGTGCGCCAGCTGGGTGTGTACTGGCTCGATCTCAACGAACCGCCGCCCGTGCAAGGATAGCCATCATGGCCGGCCAGCCGCTCAAGGTGCTGATCGTCGAGGACGTCGAGGACGACGCGCTGCTCATCGTGCGCGAACTGCGTCGCGGCGGCTACGATCCGCTGCCGACGCGCGTCGAAACCGCGCCGGCGATGCAGGCCGCCCTCGGTGGCGGCGGCACCTTCGATCTCGTCATCTCGGACTATACGCTGCCGCACTTCTCCGGCCCCTCGGCGCTGGAGCTGTTCAACCGCTGCGGCTGCGATCTGCCGTTCATCATGGTCTCGGGCACCATCGGCGAGGAAACCGCGGTGCGCCTGCTCAAGGCCGGTGCCCACGACTTCATCCTCAAGAGCAATTTCGCGCGGTTGGTGCCGGCGGTGGAACGCGAACTGCGCGAAGTCGCGGTACGCCGCGCGCGCCGCCTCGCCGAGGCACGCCTGCGCGAGAGCGAGGAGCGCTACGCGCTCGCTGCGCAGGGCGCCAACGACGGCCTGTGGGACTGGGACCTGCGGTCCGGGTGTGTGTACTACTCGCCGCGCTGGAAAAGCATGCTCGGTTACGCCGGGGACGAAATCGGTGACGGAATCGAAGAATGGATCTCACGCGTGCATGAAGAGGACCGGCCGGGCGTGGAGGCCCGGCTGCAGGCGCACCTTTCGGGCGCCACGGCGCATTTCGAAAGCGAGCACCGCATGCGCAACCAGCGCAACGAGCTGCTCTGGATGCTCACGCGCGGTCTTGCCGTGCGCGACGAGGCTGGGCAGCCGTACCGCATCGCCGGTTCGCAGACCGATATCACCGAACGCAAGCTCGCCGAGGAGAGGCTGCGCTTCCAGGCCCTGCACGACGCACTGACCGGCCTGCCCAACCGCACCCTGTTCATGGAACGGCTGCACTGTGCGCTCGCCGGCGCTGGCGGATGCCACTTTGCCGTGATGCTGGTCGACCTCGACCGCTACAAGATCATCACCGACAGCTTCGGTCACAACGTCGGCGATGCGCTGGTGCTTGCGGTGGCGCGCGCGCTCAAGGCGCGGATCGGCCCACGCGACACGGTCGCCCGCCTCGGCGGCGACGAGTTCGCGCTGCTCGTCGAGGGGATGTCCAGCACCGATGCGGCTGCTGCCTTCGCGCGGGATTTCCAGGCTTCGCTCGCGCGGCAGCTGTCGATCGACGGCCACGAGGTGTTCACCTCGGCGAGCATCGGCATCGTCATGGGGCCGGGCGATTACGCCATGCCGGAGGAAATGTTGCGCGACGCCGATACCGCCAACCAGCGCGCCAAGGCGCAGGGCAAGGGGCGCTGCCAGGTGTTCGACACGACGATGCACACCTTCGCGGTCAACCAGTTGGGCCTGGAAACCGACCTGCGCCGGGCACAGGAGCGCGACGAACTGGTGCTCTATTACCAGCCGCTGGTCAATCTCGCCAGCGGCGAAATCGAGAGTTTCGAGGCCCTGCTGCGCTGGCGCCATCCCGTGCGGGGCCTCGTGTCGCCGACCGAATTCATCCCGATCGCCGAAGACACCGGCCTGATCGTACCCATCGGACGCTGGGCGCTGCAGGAAGCCTGTCGCCAGATCAGCGCGTGGCAGGCGCAGTTTCCGCAGCGGCGCCCGCAGGTGAGCGTCAACGTCTCCGCGGTCCAGTTCGCCCAGCCCGACCTCGCCGATGCCGTCCTCCAGTCACTGACCGAGGCCAGGCTGGAGGCCCGTTATCTGAAGCTGGAGATCACCGAGAGCGTCCTCATGGACGGCAGTGACGCTGTCCGTGCGGTGCTCGAACGGCTGCAGGGCGAGCAGATCAAGTTCCTGATGGACGATTTCGGCACTGGCTACTCGAGCCTGTCGTATCTGCACCGCTTCCCGCTGGACATCCTCAAGATCGACGCGTCGTTCGTGCAGAGAATGGACATCGAGGCCCGGCACGACGAAATCGTGCAGGCCATCGTCGCCCTCGCGCGCAGTCTCAACATGGACGTGGTGGCCGAAGGCCTCGAGACGCCGACGACGCTCGCGCGGCTGCGCGAACTGAACGTTGCCTTCGGTCAGGGCTTTCTGTTCTCGCGCCCGCTCGATGCCGAGTCGGCCGGCCGCCTGCTTGCGAGCGGACGAAGATGGAACGGGGCGAAGGCGTCGCACGGGGCGTCGGCAAGGTGATGCTGATGAAATCCGGCCGGCGCACGCCCAGGGCAGCTGCAGATCGGGCTGCGTGACGAAACAGCGGGCTCCGGGGAGGTCCCGGAGCCCGCTGCGCGGCATCACTCCTTGTCGGAAACGCCAGCCGACTCGAAGCTCGCCATCTCGTTGACGAAATTGACGGCCGCCTGCACCAGGGGATAGGCCAGCGCCGCGCCGGTGCCTTCGCCCAGGCGCAAGCCGAGGTCGATGAGCGGGCGGGCGTCGAGCGCGCTCAACTGCGCAAGGTGGCCGGGCTCGGCCGAACGGTGGCAGAACACGCAGTAGTCGGTGATGGCCGGCGCGAGGCGGGCGGCCGTCAGTGCAGCCGATCCGACAATGAAACCGTCGATCAGCAGCACCATCCCGGCCCGGGCTGCCGCCACCATCGCGCCCGCCATCATCGCGATTTCGAAGCCGCCGAATTCGGCGAGCACCGACAGGGGATCGTCCACCTTGCCGGTGCGGGCGAGGGCCTTTTCCAGCAATTGGCGCTTACGCGCAACGCCGGCGTCGTCGAGGCCGGTGCCGCGCCCGATGCAATCGGCCAGCGGCGTTCCGGTCAGGCAGTGGGTAATGAGCGAGGCGGCGGCGGTGTTGCCGATACCCATTTCGCCGAAGCCGACGATGTTGCAACCGTCGACGGCTAGGGTGCGGACGATGCCGGCGCCGCGCTCCATGGCTGTGGCGCACTCGGCCCGGGTCATCGCCGGCTCTTCGAGAAAATTCCTCGTTCCCGGCCCCACCTTGGCATCGATCAGCCCCGGGCGCGGACCGAAATCATGTGCTACGCCGGCATCGACCACGGTCAGCCCAAGGCCGTTCTGACGGGCGAAGACATTGATGCCTGCGCCGCCGGCGAGGAAATTTTCGACCATCTGCCAGGTCACGTCCTGCGGGTAGGCCGACACACCCGCCTTGGCCGCTCCATGGTCGCCCGCGAAGACGATCACGTGAGGGTTCCTCAGCGCGGGTGTGAGGCTCTGCTGCACCAGCCCGATCTTGAGTCCGAGGCCTTCCAGATCACCGAGCGCGCCGAGCGGTTTGGTCTTGCGATCGATCTTGTGCTGCAGGGCAACGGCAAACGCCCGATCCGGGGCTGGCACGGAAAATTCAGAATGCATTCGATTCATCCGGTAATGGAAAAGAAAAAGGGCTTCGCGGCCGCATCCCGACGGAATGCAACCGCGAAGCCCTGTCCACAGGCTCCCTGTACCACGTCACAGCAGGTCTTCTGGCTTTCGGATCAGCCGGATTAGCCGCGCCTTCCCGCCGGGTCTGTTTCCCCTGGGCAGTGGCATGTGCGGCATCCGTCCCCGATTACAGCGGCGGGCCCGCCACGGATTTGCACCGTGTTCCGTTTTGCTGTGACGGAACAAATTATCCCGATTGCCGACACGTCATGCAATCGCCTGCGCGCAGACCGATTCTGCGCCGGCCGACCATGTCGGGGCCGGCCGTCATTCAGGTGTTCGAGTCGGGGAAGGATTCCTTGCGCCGGCGCATGTAGGCCTGCAGGGCCTCGTCGACCGCGGGGTCGAGCTCGGGCGCCTCGTACTCGGCGAGCATCCTCTTCCAGCGCGCGTTGGCGCGCTGGGCCATGTCGAGGCGGCCCTCGGCGTCCCATTGCTCGAAGCTGTTGTTGTCCGCGATGGGCGAGCGGTAGAAGGCGTTTTCGAAGTTCGCCTGGGTGTGGGCGCAGCCGAGGAAGTGCTTGCCGGGGCCGACATCGCGGATCGCGTCCATCGCCTGGCCGTTCTCGGACAAGTCCACGCCGCCCATCAGGATCTGCATCATGCCGGCCTGGTCGGCGTCCATGATGAACTTCTCGTAACCCATCGCGAGTCCGCCTTCGAGCCAGCCCGCGGTATGCAACGCAAAGTTCACGCCCGCCAGCGCGGTCGGCAGCAGGGTGTTGGCGCTTTCGCTCGCGGCCTGCGCATCGGGAACTTTGGCGGCCGTCAGCGAACCGCCGGAACGGAAGGGAACGCCGAGGCGGCGGGCGAGGTGGGCCATCACGTACAGCACCAGTGCGGGCTCGGGGGTGCCGAACGTGGGTGCACCGGACTGCATCGACATGGAACTCGCGAAGCTGCCGAACACCACCGGCGCACCGGGATTGACGAGCTGGACGAAGGCCATGCCGGCCATCGCCTCGGCGAGCGTCTGCGCCGCCGTGCCGGCGACGGTCACCGGCGACATCGCGCCGGCGAGGATGAACGGGGTGACGATGCAGGCCTGGTTGTTGCGCGCATAGACCTTCGCCGCGCCCAGCATCGTGTCGTCGAAGGTCATCGGCGAGTTGGCGTTGATCAGGTTGATCACGGCGGTGCGCGGCTTGCCGGTCTCGGGGTCGATCCACCGGTCGCCAAGCAGGATTTTCGCCATTTCGACGGTGTCCTGCGCGCGGTCCGGATGCGTCACCGAGCCCATGAAGCACTTGTCCGAGTACTTCATGTGGCTATAGACCATGTCGAAGTGCCGCTTGTTGACCGGCAGGTCGACCGGTTCGCAGATCGTGCCGCCCGAGTGGTGGAGGCTCGCCGACAGGTAGGCGAGCTTGACGAAGTTGCGGAAGTCCTCGATGGTGCCGTAGCGGCGGCCGTCGTCGAGGTTGTGGGTGAAGGGGCAGCCGTAGGCGGGGGCGAAGACCGTGTTGGCGCCGCCGATGCGCACGCTGCGCTCGGGGTTGCGGGCGACCTGCGTGAACTCGCGCGGCGCATGCTCCTGGATCAGCTTGCGGCACATGCCGCGCGGCATGCGCACCCGCTCGCCCTGCACGTCGGCCCCGGCATCGCGCCAGATCTGCAGCGCCTCCGGGTCGTCACGGAAGTCGATGCCGATCTCCTCGAGAATCGTGTCGGCGTTGTGCTCGATGATCGAGAGCCCTTCTTCGTTGAGCACTTCGTAGAAGGGAACCTTGCGGGTGATGTACGGCACACTCGTGCCTTGCCCGCGTGACCGCGCCGCCCGGCGTGCCTCGCTTCCGCTGCGACCGCCGCGCCGGCGGGTTTCGGTGGTAATCATTGTCTCGCTCTCCATGGTGTGGTTCCGGACACATCGTCGTCATGAGTATGCGGAGGGAGATGGGGGCCGACATGACACGATGCGACCCGGGATTAGCGAATTGCGCCATGCCCGCTCCGGTAGGGCAGGGCAGATGTTTTTCGATCGCGCGTTGAAAACAGAAAAAGCGATTGCCGCAACCGCGACAATCGCTTTCGATTCGAATCGGCTTGCCCCGCCTTTCGGCGGCGCGCTCAGAAGTAGTAACCGATGCTGGCGTTGAAGCGCCTTCCCGATGCGTTGGACGAGCGGCCGGCGGCCAGTGCGTCGCCAAAGACTGGCGAGAGGTAAGGCTGGTTCTTGCCGTAGGCAAAGTCGAGCATGATCCACCAGCCGCCGCTGCCGAATTCGACGCCCGTCACGTTCTGCGTGCTGCGCTGAAAGCCGGCCGCGGATTTCCTCAGCTGGCTCCAGTCGTTATAAACGCGGAAGTTGCTGAACGGCCCGATCGAGCCGGGAATCTTGTAGCTGAGGCTGACGATATCGATATTGCCTTTTGCCGCCAGACGATTCGTAAAGCCGTACGAGCCGATGATGACGCAATCGTTGTTGCATGCCGTCCACCAGTTGCCATTCGCCGAGCCGTTTCCGGAGAAGTTGTTGCGATAGCGGATGGTCTCGAGCTTCACCCCGAAATTGCCGAATTCGCCCGCGTAATGAATCGTCTGGGCATTGCGTCGGCCGGCCGACAGGGTGGGGTTGGTCGTGTCGAGCTCGCCATTGAGTGCGGAAACACCGACTTCCGACTTGCCGCCACCGAGCTCGAACTCGTAGGCAAGGCGGCCGACAAAGGTGTTCCGTTCTTTTCTTCCGTAAGACTTCATCAGGTGGTTGCTGAAACGGAGCGAGTCATACCCGTCGAGCACCCGTGTATTGTCGGTGGCACCGAGCAGATGGCCACCGTCGGACGGAAAGAAAGCCAGCATCGTGCTCAGGCCGCCGTCCTTGCGCAAGTACTTCAGACCGAACGCGAAGGTGTCCTCATAGCCGGCGTAATAGGCCATTGATTCGAAGAAATTATGCGAGGCATACCGCAAACTTCCGAAGGGCACCAGATCCTCGCCGACGTGAAGTTCGCTCTTGTCAGAGAATCGCAGGCCGGCCCACAGGTATTCGTTCATCAGCAGGCTGGCGCCTTCGTTGGCACCGGTCTGGCGGGTCGAGTAATGGTAGTAGCGCTCCCGGCCGGACGAGATGAAGCGCCCGTCGTCATACGTGTAGCCAAGGCGGACCGTGTCGAATTCGAGCGTCCCCTTGCGGTCCGGATTCCAGCTGAGGTGCTCGGCCCGGATCCGCACGGCTCCGTCGAACTTGAGGGGAGAGTCCGCAGCCTGTGCCAGTGCCCCCGGGGCCGACAGGGAGAGACAGGTGGCGACGACCATAAGCGGCGCGGACGATGAACGCTTCAAAGACTTCATTGATCTTCCTCCTTGGTTGAATCTCGTTGTTGTGTAGTTTTCTAAATGCTCGGGCCACGTGCTCTGAATCGAATCGCCGTCCCCTTATCGCCGTGAATCTCTTCCCGTTTTGCGACGGACGACGCCATCGGGATCCCCTGAATCGAAAATGCGCGCCCGACCCGATTGGCACGCAAGAAAATGCAAGGGCAATTCGCACCCGCGGGGATCGACATCGCGGTGCCGGCAGATGAAACAGGAGTGCCGGTTCGGGTTCAATAGACGCGACGCAGGGAGAATGCCGAAGGTCGCAAGGGGAACATTGCTGCACTGCGGGCGTTCAACGGCGACGCCTTCGTGCTGCCGCGGGCAGGCAGTCAAAAAGCAGGGTATTGGCGGTCGAACGGGACCGACCGGAACTCCATGTCGCGTGCGACAAAAATCATGTCGTAATGGGACAAGCCGGGAGCCTCCCCGCGGTTGATTAGCCCTGCGTGCAGTGTCACTATTTCCACGTCGGAAACGACCGCGTGCGATGGTTCCGGGAAAGTTCAAATATGACTTTCGGACGAGCGACACCACAGCGCACACGGGTGTGTTCGAAGGGTATTCAAATGACAAGGCCGGCAATAAAGATCGGCCTGCATGGCACAGCGGTGCCTATGGAGGAGGGGTAATGAAAGACGAGCGCAATGGCGCGGCCGCAGGCCGGGCTGCGGGGCGAGGTGTTGCGGCGGGGCCGACGCGAATCGGTTTTCTGCTGCTCGACAATTTCACGCTGATCGCGCATTCATCGGCCATCGAGCCTTTACGCATGGCCAATCACCTGAGCGGGGAAGAGCATTACCAGTGGTTCACCCTGAGTGAGAACGGGGATCCGGTGCGCGCGAGCGACGGCCAGCGGATCCTGCCGGATGCACCGATGGACGCCGCAAACGATCTGGACATCGTGATCGTGTGTGGCGGCGTCGCGCAGCAGCAGGCGATCCGCAAATCCCACCTGAGTTTCCTGCAAGCACAGGCGCGACGCGGTGCCTTGATCGGCGGCGTGTGCACGGGTACCTGGGCGCTCGCACAGGCGGGGCTGCTCGACGGCTATCGGGCCAGCATCCACTGGGAGTGTATTTCGGGCTTGCAGGAGGCCTTCCCGAAGGTGCTCGTCACCAACCGCCTGTTCACGATCGAGGCCAACCGCCTCACCGCCTCGGGTGGAACGGCGCCGCTCGACATGATGCTGAACCTGATCGGCAAGCAGCACGGGCGTGAACTGATGGCGGCGATCTCCGAAATGTTCATGTGCGAACGGATCCGCAACGATCAGGAGCAGCAGCGCATTCCCCTGCGCCACGTATTGGGAACCTCGCAGCCGAAGCTCCTCGAGATCGTTGCGCTGATGGAAGCGAACATCGAGGAACCGCTGGAACTCGAGGATCTGGCCGAGATCGCCGGCATTTCGCGGCGGCAGCTGGAGCGACTCTTCCTCAAGCATCTGAACGGTTCGCCGTCGCGCTATTACCTGACCCTCCGCATCAACCGCGCGCGCCAGTTGCTGCGGCAGACCTCGATGATGATCATCGAAGTCGCCACCGCCTGCGGCTTCGTCTCGACGCCGCATTTCTCGAAGTGCTACCGCGGCTTCTTCGGCGTGCCGCCGAGCAGCGAGCGGACCATCGAGCCCGTGCCGCGCGGCGCGCGCGGGCGACGCGAAATCTTCATTGCCGACGAGAGCGCCGAAGTGCACGACACCGTCCTGCCGGCTTCGACTGCCGAAGTGGCGCTGATGGCGGCGAGAGGTGAGGCGACCTATGGGAGCGTGTTGGGCGTGGCGCGCCGCGCCGTCTGCTGAACCGGCGCGCGCCGGGTTGGAGCCCGTCCGGGACCGAAGGGTCCTCGACGGGCTTTTTAACGTCCGAATCGCGCGTGTTCCGGTATTTCCCGAAATGACGCGTTTTGGCTCTTCGCCGTCGCTTCCTGTGCAATAGGCTTTTCGGCCCCGACGCTATTCTCATCCCCACGAATAGCGCTTGCGGAGGAGCCGGAGATGAACGCGAAGGAAATTCACGATAGTGCCGTTGTCATAGACGGGCTGATCATTGCGAAGTGGAACAGGCATCTGTTCGAGGACATGCGCCGCGGCGGCCTGACCGCGGCGAACTGCACCGTTTCGGTGTGGGAAGGATTCCAGGCGACCATCGACAACATCGTGATGGTCAATCGCCTGATGGCGGAAAGCACGGACCTCGTGATGCCGGTGCGCACCACCGCGGATATCGCCGCGGCGAAGGAAGCGAACAAGACCGGGATCATCCTTGGCTTCCAGAACGCGCACGCGTTCGAGGACAAGCTGGGCTACGTCGAGATCTTCAAGAAGCTCGGCGTGGGCATCGTGCAGATGTGCTACAACACGCAGAACCTCGTGGGCACCGGCTGCTACGAGCGCGACGGCGGACTGTCGGGCTTCGGCCGCGAGGTCGTCGCCGAGATGAACCGCGTCGGCATCATGTGCGACCTGTCGCACGTCGGCGCGAAGACTTCCGAGGAAGTCATCCTCGAATCGAAAAAGCCGGTCTGCTACTCCCACTGCCTGCCCTCCGGCCTCAAGGAACATCCGCGCAACAAGTCCGACGCCGAGCTGAAGTTCATCGCCGATCACGGCGGTTTCGTCGGCGTGACGATGTTCGCGCCTTTCCTCAAGAAAGGCATCGACTCGACGATCGACGATTACGCCGAGGCCATCGAGTACGTGATGGACATCGTCGGCGAGGATGCGATCGGCATCGGCACCGACTTCACGCAGGGCCACGACAACGAGTTCTTCGAGTGGCTCACGCACGACAAGGGTTACGCCCGCGAGCTGACCCGCTTCGGCAAGATCGTCAATCCGCTTGGCATCCGGACCGTCGGTGAATTCCCCAACCTGACCGAAACACTGCTCAAGCGCGGCATGCCCGAGCGTGTCGTGCGCAAGGTGATGGGCGAGAACTGGGTGCGCGTGCTGCGCGACGTCTGGGGCGAGTGAGCCTGACGCGAGCCGCCTTTCTGCCCCTTTGCTGCCCCGACAAAAATTCTGGAGACAAAACGAACATGAAGACCGCACCGCAACTGCCGATCGAAGTCGATTCCGAAACCGGCGTCTGGACCACCGACGCGCTGCCGATGCTGTACGTGCCGCGCCACTTCTTCATCAACAACCACAAGGGCATCGAGGAAGAGATCGGCGCCGAGCGCTACGCCGAGATCCTCTACAAGGCCGGCTACAAGTCGGCCTGGCACTGGTGCGAGAAGGAGGCCGCGCTGCACAAGCTTTCCGGCGTGGCGGTGTTCGAGCATTACATGAAGCGCCTGTCGCAGCGCGGCTGGGGCCTGTTCTCGATCGAGGCGATCGATCTCGACGCGGGCACCTGCCGCGTGCGCCTGGACCATTCGGCCTTCGTCTATGAGTACGGCAAGGTCGGTCGCAAGATCGAATACATGTTCACCGGCTGGTTCGCCGGCGCGATGGACCAGATCCTCGCCGCGGCCGGCAGCCCGCTGCGCACGCTGGCCGAGCAGGTCCAGAGCGGCGCCGAGGAAGGCTGCGACTACGGCGTGTTCGTCACCCGTCCGCGCTGAAAGGAGTAATAGGCCATGGCACAGTTCGACGCCCTTTTCCAGCCGATCCAGATCGGCAAGCTGACGATCCGCAACCGCATCGTCAGCACCGCGCACGCCGAGGTCTATGCGACCGACGGCGGCATGACCACCGAGCGCTACGTCAAGTACTACGAGGAAAAGGCCAAGGGCGGGATCGGCCTGTGCATCTGCGGCGGCTCGTCGGTGGTCGCGATCGACAGTCCGCAGGGCTGGTGGAAGTCGGTGAATCTCGCGACCGACAAGATCATCCCGCACTTCCAGAACCTCGCCGACGCGATGCACAAGCACGGCGCGAAGATCATGATCCAGATCACGCACATGGGCCGGCGTTCGCGCTGGGATGGCGAGAACTGGCCGCATCTGGTGTCGCCGTCGGGCATCCGCGAGCCGGTACACCGCGCGACGTGCAAGACGATCGAGCCCGAGGAGATCCAGCGCATCATCGGCAACTACGCACAGGCCGCCCGCCGTGCGAAGGAAGGCGGGCTGGACGGGGTGGAGCTGTCGGCGGTGCACCAGCACCTCATCGACCAGTTCTGGAGCCCGCGCGTGAACCAGCGCACCGACGAGTGGGGCGGCTCCTTCGAGAACCGCATGCGCTTCGGCATGGAAGTGCTGAAGGCGGTGCGTGCCGAGGTCGGGCGTGATTTCGTGGTCGGCATGCGCATCTGCGGCGACGAGTTCCACCCGGACGGCCTCACGCACGAGGACATGAAGCAGATCGCGAAGTACTACAGCGATACCGGCCTGCTCGACTTCATCGGTGTCGTCGGTTCGGGCTGTGACACGCACAACACGCTGGCGAACGTGATCCCGAACATGAGCTATCCGCCGGAGCCCTTCCTGCATCTCGCGGCCGGGATCAAGGAAGTGGTGTCGGTGCCGGTGATCCACGCGCAGAACATCAAGGATCCCAACCAGGCGCAGCGCATCCTGGAAGGCGGCTATGTCGACCTGGTCGGCATGACGCGCGCGCATATCGCCGATCCGCACTTCGTGAACAAGATCAAGATGGGCAAGGTCGACCAGATCCGCCAGTGCGTCGGCGCGAACTACTGCATCGACCGCCAGTACCAGGGCCTGGACGTGCTGTGCATCCAGAACGCCGCGACTTCGCGCGAGCATCAGGGGCTGCCGCACATCATCGAGAAATCGACGGGCCCGAAGCGCAAGGTGGTCGTCGTCGGCGGCGGGCCGGCCGGCATGGAGGCGGCGCGCGTCGCGGCCGAGCGCGGCCATGACGTGACGCTGTTCGAGAAGAAGGACGCGCTGGGCGGCCAGATCTCGATCGCCGCGCGGGCGCCGCAGCGCGACCAGATGGCGGGCATCACGCGCTGGTATCAGCTCGAACTCGCGCGCCTGAAGATCGACCTGCGCCTGGGTGTTGGGGCGGATGCGGCGACGATCATGGATCTGCGGCCGGACGTCGTCGTGCTGGCAGTCGGTGCCCATCCCTTCCTGGAGCAGAACCCGCATTGGGGCGCCGCCGAGGGGCTGGTCGTGAGCAGCTGGGACATCCTCGAAGGCCGTGTCGCGCCGGGCAAGAACGTGCTGGTGTACGACACGATCTGCGAGTTCTCCGGCATGTCGGTCGCGGACTACCTCGCCGACAAGGGCGCCAAGGTCGAGATCGTCACCGACGACATCAAGCCGGGCGTGGCGATCGGCGGCACGACCTTCCCGACCTACTACCGCAGCCTGTACCCCAAGGAAGTGATCATGACCGGGGACATGATGCTGGAGAAGGTGTATCGCGAAGGCGACAAGCTCGTCGCGGTTCTGGAGAACGAATACACCGGCGCGAAGGAAGAACGCGTGGTCGACCAGATCGTGGTCGAGAACGGCGTGCGGCCGGACGAGAAGCTGTACTACGAGCTGAAGCCGGGTTCGCGCAACAAGGGCCAGGTGAACATCGAGGAGCTCTTCGCGATCCAGCCGCAGTCGTGCCTTGCGGAAAAGGGCGATGGCTATTTGCTGTTCCGCATCGGCGACTGCGTGTCGCAGCGGAATACGCATGCGGCGATCCTCGATGCGCTGCGCTTGTGCAAGGATTTCTGAGTCGAAACTCCTGATCGGCAACGTAATGCAGTGAAGGATGCGCGGGTTTTCTCCCTCCCCTTCAAGGGGAGGGTTGGGGTGGGGATGGGTTTCTTGCTGCGCAAATCGAAACCCATCCCCATCCTGTCCTTCCCCTTGAAGGGGAAGGAACCTGCTAACCGCGCCCGGCAATGTGTCGCCGAGAGCCCAAGCGACACAAGGAGAGAACAATGCTTGACGTAGTACTCCCCATACTGATCTTCGCCGCGCTGGCGCTCGCGCTGGCGGGCGCCGTCCGGCGCGTCCGCCTGTGGCGCCAAGGACGCCCATCGCCGGTCTCCGTGCTCGGCGGCCTGGCCGCGATGCCGCGCCGCTACCTGGTGGACCTCCACCACGTCGTCGCGCGCGACAAGGTGTTCGCGAACACCCACGTCGCGACGGGTGGCGGTTTCGTCGCGGCTGCCGTGCTGCTGATCCTGGTGCACGGCTTTCAGCTTGAAAGCCGCTTGCTGAGCTGGGCGCTGCTCGCGGCCACGGCCGTCATGTTCGCCGGCGCGCTGCGTGTCGCGGCGCGACGCAAGAACCCGCCGGCGCGGCTCTCGCGCGGCCCGTGGATGCGTCTGCCGAAAAGCCTCTTCGCGTTCGCGAGCGGCGTGTTCCTGGTCACGCTGCCGACGGCCGGTGTGCTGCCGGCCTCGTTCGGCGGCTGGGCGCTCGCCGCGGTGCTGGCGCTCGCCGTCGCGTGGGGCATCGGCGAGATGTTCCTCGGCATGGCCTGGGGCGGACCGATGAAGCATGCCTTCGCCGGCGCGCTGCATCTGGCTTTCCATCGTCGGCCCGAACGCTTCGGCGGCGGGCGCTCGACCGGCCTCAAGCCGCTCGACCTGAAGGACTCCACCGCGCCGCTGGGCGTCGGCAAGCCCGCGGACTTCACCTGGAACCAGCTCCTGGGCTTCGACGCCTGCGTGCAGTGCGGCCGCTGCGAGGCGATGTGCCCGGCCTTCGCCGCCGGTCAGCCGCTCAACCCGAAGAAGCTGATCCAGGACATGGTGGTCGGCCTGGCCGGCGGTACGGATGCGGCCTATGCGGGCTCGCCTTACCCGGGCAAGCCGGTCGGCGAACACGGCGGCGACGCGCACAGCCCGATCGTGCTGCGAGACGTACGTGAGGGCCGCGCGCTGGTCGATGCGGAGACGCTGTGGTCCTGCACGACCTGCCGTGCCTGTGTCGAGGAGTGCCCGATGATGATCGAGCACGTCGACGCGATCGTCGACATGCGGCGCTTCCTGACCATGGAACACGGCAACACGCCGAACAAGGGCAGGGAGGTGCTCGAGAACCTCGCGACCACCGACAACCCCGGCGGCTTCGATCCCGCCTCGCGCATGAACTGGGCGGCGGACCTGGACCTGCCGCTGATGGCCAAGCGCGGCACCGCCGACGTGCTGCTGTGGATGGGCGACGGCGCCTTCGACATGCGCAACCAGCGCACCCTGCGGGCACTCGTGAAGGTGCTGCGCGCGGCACAGGTTGATTTCGCGGTGCTCGGCAATGAGGAGCTCGACAGTGGCGACGTGGCGCGCCGTCTCGGCGACGAGGCGAGCTTCCAGACGCTCGCGGTACGCAACGCGGCGACGCTCGCGAAGTACCGCTTCCGCGAGATCGTGACCTGCGACCCGCACAGCGTCCACGTGCTGAAGAACGAATACCCGGCCTTCGGTGCCAGCTACACCGTGACGCATCACAGCACCTTCATCTCGAACCTGATGGAGAAGGGGCGGCTCACGCTGGGCGAGTGGACCGGCGGCCGGGTGACCTACCACGACCCGTGCTACCTCGGCCGCTACAACGGCGAGTACGAAGCGCCGCGCAAGGCGCTCAAGGGGATCGGCATCAAGGTCGTGGAGATGGAGCGTTCCGGCTTCCGTTCGCGCTGCTGTGGTGGTGGTGGCGGGGCGCCGATCACCGATATCCCGGGCAAGCGGCGTATCCCGGACATGCGCATCGAAGAGATCAACGCGACGAAAGCCGAGGTCGTGGCCGTCGGGTGCCCGCAGTGCACGGCAATGCTCGAAGGCGTCGTCGGGCCGCGCCCGGAAGTGCTCGACATTGCCGAACTCGTCGCGGCGCAGCTCGTGACGGCGCCGGCACCGGCACGACGCGCGGAAGAAGCGCTGGAAGCGGAGGTGGCAGCATGACGGACATCATTCGACGTGACCCGCGCACCGAGTGGATCGCGCGCAATCGCCTGCATCCCGAGCACGAGGCGGTGCTCGCGCAACTGAATGGCGGCGTGCCCGTGGCGCAGTGGATGGGGCCGAACGGCATCATCCGGCGCAATCCGCATGCGGTCGGCTTCATCGGCCCGAACGGCATCCGTCGCATCGATTGCAGCGGCGCGCAGACCGCCAACGCGGTCGTCACAGCGAGGCGCGAGTCCGGTGCTGCCCCGGCGCGGCGGCGCGTGCAGATCGACACCCCCGCGTTCTGCGTCGCGGTGGTCGCGGACATGCCCGGCGGTCGCCTGTCGGCGCATGACCGCGACGTACTTGGACTGGCACGTCAGCTCGCCGACGGTGTGGAGCAGGGCGCTGTGCTGCTGGTGAGTTTCGGCGAGTCGCGCGACGAGGGGCTCGGCGAAGCGGGCGTGGACCGCGTCGTGAATTTCGCCGGCGAGTCCTTCGACGGCTACGCACCGGAACAGCGCCTGAACGCGCTGGGCGGCATCGAGCGTCAGCACGAGCCGCGCCACTGGCTGTTCCCCGATTCGCCCCTCGGCGGCGCGGAACTGGGCCGGCGCTTCGCGGCACGGCGCGGCGAGCGGCCGGCGACCCAGGTGTGGCAGATCGCGGATGGGCAGTGCATCGCCCGCGGCGCGGCCGGCACCGTCGACATCACCCGCGCTCTGCCGCGCATCGTCCTCGCGCTGCCCGAATGTGCCGAACCGGTCAGCGAAACGGTCCATGCGGCCGAGTCGGTCGCGCCACCGGCGGCCTTGCCACAGGCGTTGCGCCGGGTCGAGGACCTTGGCGCGGTGGCGGTCGATCCCGCCGGGGTCGCGCTCGCGGAGGCGGAATTCATCCTCTCCGCGGGCAACGGCATCCGCGACTGGGACGGTTTCCATCGCGCGGCGAGCGTGCTTGGTGCGACCGAAGGGGCGTCGCGGGTCGCGGTGGACAACGGCTTCATGCCGCGTCACCGCCAGGTCGGCGCGACCGGCACCTGGGTGACGGCGCGGGTGTATCTCGCCGTCGGCATCTCGGGCGCGATCCAGCACCTGCAGGGCATCCAGCAGTGCGACAAGGTCATCGCGATCAACACGGACCCCGGTTGCGACATGGTCAAGCGCGCGGACCTGTCGGTGATCGCGGATTCGAGCGAAGTGCTCGCGGCCTTGGTGGAGTTGGTCGAAGGGGTTCGCAAGGAGCAGCGCAATGCAGCGTGAAGACAACGGAAAACCGACGGGCGAGCAGGCGCTGAAGATCGCGGCCCTGGTTTCGGTGGGGCGTCACCCCGTGACCGGGCGCACGCGTCGCGCGGAATACGATGCGCGCGCCGTCGAGATCGGCTTCTCTCTGGCGAAGGGCGAGGACCTTTACCTGGTCCATGCGGGCGAGTGTTCGCCCGAGGCGGAAGCCGCGCTGCGCGGCTATCTGGGCATGGGTATCGGTGCGATCGACGTGCTGCAGCAGCCGGCGGGGTCGGATGTCGTGCCGGCGCTCGAAGCCTGGCTGCGCACCGCCGCGCCACGCATCGTGCTCTGCGGTGCGCGGGGCGAAACGGGCGAGGGGTCGGGACTCGTGCCCTTCCTCCTCGCCGAGCGCCTGGGGTGGTCGTTGGTGTCGGGGCTCGCCGAGGTCGAATCGGTCGTTCGCGACACGATGACGGTGCTGCAGGCCTTGCCACGCGGGCAGCGCCGGCGGCTCAAGGTGAGGCTGCCCGCCGTCGTGACCGTCGATGGGGCGGCGCACGCTGCGCGACAGAGCGCGTTCGGTCCGGCACGGCGGGGCGAACTGCGCCGGAAGGCATTCGGGACCAACCCCGACGGTGCGGCGCGGGAGTGGACAATCGCGCCGGCACGCAAGCGCCCCAAGCGCCTCAAGATCGTCAAAGCGAGCTCGGCGCGAGACCGTTTCAAGGCCGCTGCGGCGAAAGCCGAGGGCAGTGGCGGACAGGTGCTCAACGGGGTCCCGGCGCAACAGGGGGCCGAGGCCATTCTCAAGCTGTTGCGCGAAGAAGGGGTCCTGCGGTGAGCGGCGGGCTGTCAGGGGGGACGATCTCATGATGTTTGCCGACCTCGTCGATATCGACGATTTCCGTCAGCGGCTGGGCGAACTGGGCATCGATCTCCCGGCCGACGGATCGCCCGAGTCCTGGGCACGCCAAGTGCGGGCAGCCCAGCCCGTCAACGGTCTCCCCCGCCTGATCGCGAAGTTGTGCTCCGAAGGCATCACGCTGCAGCCCGAGGTGCGCGAGGCCATCGAAATGATC
Source organism: Azoarcus sp. DN11 (assembly GCF_003628555.1). Classification (NCBI taxonomy): domain Bacteria; kingdom Pseudomonadati; phylum Pseudomonadota; class Betaproteobacteria; order Rhodocyclales; family Zoogloeaceae; genus Azoarcus; species Azoarcus sp. DN11. Next base: position 2,389,675 of record NZ_CP021731.1, read on the forward strand.
CTCAAGCCCTGAGGCTCCGCTCGGAAGCGCGGCACGAGAATCTGCCGAAAATCGAATGCGACTGCCGCACCGCGGTTTGACGCAAACAGGATGGATGGAGGTCGCAAGGGGGTAACTTGCCTTGCCCCGGGAATCCTAGACTGGCTTCACGCCCGATCGACCCGAAGCATCCCTGCCGCGGCGCCTGAGGACCGCTGCACTCGCAGGACCGAAGGTCTCGACTCGTATCACTCAGATTCACCATTAACGGGCCGATGTATAGAGCCCGCCAAACCAAAACCGGAGGAGCAGATGTTTTCAGGACTGAAGCAAGCATTCAAGCATGCAATCGGCGCAGCGATGATCGTATCGGCGGTGGCAGGGGCGAGTGGCGTCCAGGCTGCCGAACAGAAGACGATCAAGATCGGCTGGACGGCATGGTCCGATGCGGAGGCGGTGACGAACATCGCCAAGCAGCTGCTCGAGCAGCGGCTCGGCTACAAGGTCGAGCTGGTGATGACCGACATCGGCCTGCAATACCAGGGCGTCGCCAAGAAGCAGCTCGACGTGATGCTGATGGCGTGGCTGCCGAATACGCACAAGGCTTACTGGGACAAGCTCTCGGGGGATCTGATGGATCTGGGAGTCCTGTACGGCGACGCAAAACTCGGTTGGGCCGTCCCCGACTACGTGCCGGCGTCCGAGCTGTCGTCGATCGCCGACCTGAACAAGCCGGAAGTGGCGAAGAAGCTGAAGAGCCAGATCCAGGGCATCGACCCGGGTGCGGGTCTGATGCGTGCGTCCGAGCAGGCGCTGAAGGACTACAGCCTCGCCGGCTATGACCTGCGCACCGGTTCGGATGCGGCCATGATCGTCGCCCTCGACCGGGCGATGACGCGCAAGGAATGGATCGTCGTGACGACCTGGAACCCGCACTGGATGTTCTCGAAGTACAAGGTGCGCTACCTGGAGGATCCGAAGAAGTCCCTCGGCGGCGCGGAAGCGATCCACGCGATCGGCCGCAAGGGCTTCGACCAGGACTTCCCGAAAGCCGCGGCCTTCATCAAGAACTTCAAGATCCCGCTGGCGGACCTCGAAGGCATCATGGCCAAGGCGAAGGATTCGTCCTACGAGAAAGAGGCCGCGGCCTACATCGCGAGCCATCCCGAGATGGTTGCAGGCTGGCTGAAGGACGCCCAGTAAGGGCGTCGTCCGGTCAGGACGCTAAACCGGTGCTCACGGCAATGCGGGCACCGGCTGTTGACGGATGGAGCAGTACGGTGGAGGCACGCAAGACCATGCAGGAAAAAATCGTTGTAAAGGATCTGTACAAGATCTTCGGACCCAAGCCGGACGTGGCGATGCAGATGCTGCGTTCGGGCAAGGACAAGGACGACATCGTCCGGCAGACCGGGATGGTGGTCGGTGTCCAGAATGCGAATTTCCATATCAACGCGGGCGAGATCTTCGTCATCATGGGCTTGTCCGGGTCGGGCAAATCCACGCTGATCCGCCTGCTCAACCGGCTGATCGAGCCGAGCTCGGGGCAGGTGCTGGTCGACGGCCAGGATGTCGCGTCGATGGATCCGCAGCAGCTCATCAAGCTGCGTCGCCGCGACATGGCGATGGTCTTCCAGTCGTTTGCGCTGCTGCCGCATCTCACGGTGCTCGCGAATGCCGCCTTCGGGCTGGAGGTGTCAGGCGTGCCGCGCAAGGAGCGCGAAGCGCGGGCGATGAAGGTGCTCGAACAGGTAGGACTGGGCGCCTTCGCCAACCGCTATCCGCGCGAGCTGAGCGGCGGCATGCAGCAGCGGGCGGGGCTCGCACGCGCATTGGTCGTCAATCCGTCGCTGATGCTGATGGACGAGGCCTTTTCCGCTCTCGACCCCCTGAAGCGCACCGAAATGCAGGGCCTGCTGCTCGACCTGCAGCGGGAGCACCAGCGCACGATCATCTTCGTCTCGCACGACCTCGACGAGGCCTGCCGCATCGGCGACCGCATCGCCATCATGGAAGGGGGGCGCATCGTCCAGATCGGCACGCCCGACGACATCATCCGCAACCCCGTGGACGACTATGTGCGAGCCTTCTTCAACGGGGTGGACGTGAACAAGTACCTGTCCGCCAAGGACGTTGCCGATGTCGACGCGGTGCCGGTCTTCTTCGCACAGAGCGATTTCGGGGACGGCTTCCACCCCGTGATCGAGCGTTTGCGCGCAGCCCGCCGCAACTACGGCTTCGTGCTCGATCCCGATCGCAAGCTCGTCGGCACGGTCTCCATCGACTCGATGATCCGCTCGCTGGAGTCCGGCTCCCGGGAGCTGTCGTTTGCCTTGCTGGGAGACCTGCCCCCGGTGAACGGCGACCTCAACCTGAGCGACCTGATCTGCCGCATCGTGAAGATGCCCTATCCGCTGCCGGTGGTCGAACCCCAGGGCCACTACATCGGTGCCGTCACCCAGACGATCCTGCTCAAGAAAATGGCGAAGGAAGAACTGACCCATGCATGATTTCCTGCCACTCGGTGAATGGGCCGAGAAAATCGTCAATTTCATCGTCAAGAACGATCACGGGGTGCTGGCCGGCCTCGGCGACGTGGTCGGTCAAATGACCGAACTGACCGAAGGCTTCCTGCATCTGATCCCCGACTGGCTCCTCGCGAGTGTGTTCGTCGCGCTGGGATTCTGGCGTATCGGCTGGAAGTTCGCCGTCGTTGCCGCCGGGGCGCTTCTTGTCATCATCGGCACGGGCTTCTGGCAAGCGACGATGGCGACGCTCGCGCTGATCATCTCGTCGACGCTCATCAGCCTGCTGGTGGGCATACCGCTGGGCATCGCGGCTGCCCTCAACCGCCGCGTCAATTATCTGCTGCGGCCGGTGCTGGACTTCATGCAGACGATGCCGGCGTTCGTGTACCTCATCCCCGCCGCGATGCTGTTCGGCCTCGGCCGCGTGCCGGCCGTCCTCGCGACGGTGATCTTCGCGATGCCGCCCGTAGTGCGCCTGACCGCGCTCGGCATCCGCCAGGTGAACAAGGAGCAGGTCGAAGCCGGCATCACCTTCGGCTGCACGCCGCTGCAGGTCCTGCTGAAGATCCAGATTCCCGGCGCGCTGCCGTCGATCATGGCGGGCGTGAACCAGACGATCATGATGGCGCTGTCGATGGTCATCATCGCGTCGATGGTCGGTGGCGGTGGCCTGGGCAACAACGTGCTCGCCAGTATCCAGCGCCTCGACATCGGGCTGGGTTTCGAGTCCGGCCTCGCCGTGGTGCTGCTCGCGATCATTCTCGACCGTCTCACCGAGAGCTTCGGTGTGCCGAAGGAAGAGCGCATCGCACGCAGGAAAAGCCAGGGTCACGAGTCCTGACCGCCGGGTGCCCGGGGCGCTTCATCTGCGCCGGGCACCGCGATGCTACATGCCCTTTACGCCGCGATCCGCGGGCCGGCGCATCACGCTGCCAGGTCGTGCTCCGCGGTCGCGGTGCGCTGCTGCGATTCGACGTCCGCCGTTCCCTGTGGCCAGCGCTCGCCGCTCGGCGGCTTGCCGAACAGCGCGCGGTAGCACTTGCTGAAGTGGCAGGCGGACTGGAAGCCGCAGGCGACCGTGATGTTCGTGATGGACATCTGCGTCTGCATCAGCAGTTCGCGCGCACGGCGCAGCCGCAATTCGAGGTAGTAGTGGCTGGGGGTCACCTGCAGAGCCTCGCGGAACAGGCGCTGCAAATGGCGCTGGGAGAGCCCAGCTAGTTGCGACAAGTCCTCCAGCGACAGCGGCTCCTCGATGTTGGCCTCCATCAGCGCGGCCACCTCCACCAGTGCCCTGCGGTTGCATCCCGCCCGTGCGGCCAGCGGGATGTGCTGGCGATCCTTGCTGTCGCGCACCCGTTCGAGGATGAACTGCTCGGAGATCTCGGCGACCAGGGTCTTGCCGAAGCGCTCGCGCACGACGGCCAGCATCATGTCGATGGGCGCGATGCCCCCCGTGCAGGTGATGCGGTCGCGGTCGATGACGAAGAGCTCCTCGACGAAGCGGATCTTGTCGTGGGCCTCACGCAAGGCGCTGAGGTTTTCCCAGTGGATCGTGGCGCGGTAACCGTTCAGCAGGCCGGCTTTCACCAGGGCATAGGTCCCGGTACATAGCCCGCCGAGAACCACCTTGTCGTGGGCGACGCGGCGCAACAAGGCGATCACCTTGTCATCGACGAAGCGGGTGACGTTCGTCCCGCCGCATACGAACACCATGTCGAATGGCCCCGCGTCCTCGTAGGTGCCGATCTGGGCCGGCGCCAGCCCGTTGCTGGAGGCCACGGGCTGGCCGTCAGTGCTGATCACGGACCAGCTGTACAAGGGCTTGCCGCTGATGTGGTTGGCCATGCGCAGGACTTCGACGGCACTCGAGAACGCGATCATCGTGAACTCGTTCAGCACCAGAAAGCCGACGCGCGTCGCCGTTGGGAGTGCGGACACTTCGGGCCTCCAGTCTCAGCGTCGCGATCGGGGCGCGGAAGATCTCGGCGCCGCGGCCGGGTGGAAGTCGAACATCGTTGTCTCCTGTCGGTGGTCCTTGCGCTTCACGCCCTGAAAGGTGGCGTGGCGCCGGCGCTGTGCGCTGCACGGATCGAGTTATATGGCTGTAAACATAGCGTCTTCCCCTTGCCTTGGCCAGTGCCGGCCATGGCTTCACTTCGGCGAAGGAATGCCCGGCCAAGGAAGCCCGATGTCGGAATTGAATGGGATTGCGTCGACAAAGCACAAATGCGCCCGAGCGGCCTGCGGGAACATTGCCTCAACGTTTCTGCACCGAAGAGGAAAGGACATGAAAGTGAGCAACCGGGTGAGGGAACTCCTCGCCGCCCGCCGTCCCGGCCACAGCCTGGACGCGCAGTTCTACACGAGCCAGGAGATCTTCGACCTCGATATGGAGGCCATCTTCGCGCGGCACTGGATCTACGTCGGCGTCGAACCCGACATCCCGGAGCCGGGCGACTATTTCACCGTCAAGCTGGGCCGCGCCTCGGTCGTTGTCTTGCGCAACGACGACATGGAGCTGCGCGCCTTCCACAACGTCTGCCGCCATCGCGGCGCGCAGTTGTGCAACGCCCACAAGGGCAGCGTCGGCAACCTGGTGTGCCCGTACCACCAGTGGACCTACGACCTGTCCGGCAAGCTGATCTACGCCGAGCACATGGGCGAGGACTTCGACCCTTCCGGGCGAGGACTGAAGCGCGTGCATGTCGAAAGCGTCGCGGGCCTGATCTTCGTCTGCCTGGCCGAGCATCCACCCGAAGACTTCGCTCAGATGCGCGAAGAGATGTCGCGCTACCTCACGCCGCACCGGCTGACCGACTGCAAGATCGCCGTGCAGGACGAGATCGTCGAGGCCGGCAACTGGAAGCTGGTGATGGAGAACAATCGCGAGTGCTATCACTGCGTGGCCAATCATCCGGAGCTGACCGTTTCGCTCTACGAGTACGGTTTCGGCTACCAGCCTTCCTCGTCGAACATCGGGCAGGTCCAGGCCTTCCGTGACCTGACCGAGCGCGAACACGCACGCTGGCAGGCGGCAGGGCTCGAGTCGGCCGAGATCGACGAGCTGGACAGCCGCGTCACGGGTTTCCGCACGCAGCGCTTGCCGCTGGACAAGGCCGGCGAATCGCAGACGATGGACGCCAGGGTCGCCTGCCAGAAGCTCCTCGGCCACTTGAGCCAGCGCAACCTCGGCGGGCTGTCGTTCTGGACCCAGCCCAACTCCTGGCACCACTTCATGAGCGACCACATCGTGACCTTCACGGTGCTGCCGATCGACGCGGATCACACCCTCGTGCGCACGAAGTGGCTGGTGCACAAGGACGCCGTCGAAGGGCGGGATTACGACCCTGCGAATCTCACCGCGGTGTGGCGCGCGACCAACCAGCAGGACCGCGAGCTGGTCGAGATGTCCCAGCGCGGCATCGCCGATCCGGCCTACGAACCGGGCCCGTATTCGCCCTACACCGAGGAGCTGGTCGAGAAGTTCGCCGGCTGGTACGTGGGGCGTTTGCAGGCGGCAGCGGAGTGACCGGCATGAACGGACCGATCACTCGTGACATCCCGCTCGCCGTGCCGTCGCTGTGGAACGCGGAGGACGACGACGTCCTGATCTGCTGTCAGGTGCGTCAGGAGACGCACGACGTCAAGAGCTTCATCCTTCGCCCGTGGCGTCCCGGCCTGGTGCGCTTCCTCCCCGGCCAGTTCCTCACGCTGGAACTGGAAATCGACGGCGAGGCGGTCAACCGCTGCTATACGATCTCCTCGCCGCCGACGCGCCCCGACACCCTGTCGATCACGGTCAAGCGCGTGCCCGGCGGCCGCGTCTCCAACTGGCTGCACGACCACCTCAGCGCGGGCATGAGCGTGCGCGCCCTGGGGCCAAGTGGCGACTTCGCATGCGCGCTGCACCCGGCGGGCAAGTACCTGTTCCTTTCCGGCGGCTCGGGGATCACACCGCTGATGTCCATGTCGCGCAGCTTCCACGACCTGGGCGAGGACCGCGACGTCGTCTTCGTGCACAGCGCTCGCACTCCCGCGGACATCGTCTTCCGCCGCGAGCTGGGCCTGCTCGCCGCCAACCAGCCGGGCTTCCGTACCGCCTTCGTCTGCGAAGGGCGCGGCAGCGAAGCCGAATGGGCGTCGCCCACCGGCTACCTCGACCTGCCGCTGCTCAAGCGGATCGCCCCCGATTTCGTCGAGCGTGAAGTGTTCTGCTGCGGGCCGGCGCCCTACATGGCTGCCGTGCGCGCCCTGCTGGCCGAGGGCGGTTTCGACATGAAGCGCTACCACGAGGAAAGCTTTAGTTTTGCCGACACGCCGGGCGAAAGCGGGGAGGGCGCCGGCACCTCGGAAACGACGACGGGCGACGCGGCATGTTTCACCGTCGAGTTCACCAAGAGCGGCCGCAGCGTGGTCTGCGCCCCCGACCAGAAGCTCCTCGACGCGGCGCGCGCGGCGGGCCTGCGGCTGCCGTCATCCTGCGCCAAGGGCATGTGCGGCACCTGCAAGTCCCGTCTCGTCTCCGGCGAGGTGGACATGGCCCACGGCGGCGGCATTCGCCAGCGCGAGATCGATCAGGGCTTCATCCTGCCCTGCTGCAGTACGCCGCGGAGCGACCTGGTGATCGAGCGATAACGGCCGCAGCGCTCCGTTCGTCGTTCTCACTCTGCATCGGGCTGGGCGGCGGGTGCGGCGCGTTGGAAGGCGTCCAGCGTCATGCAGCGCTCGAAGATCTCCATCACGGTCGGCACGTGGTCGAGGTGGCAGTCGAAGCGCTGGGCGTTGAAGATCTGCGGCACCAGGCAGCAGTCAGCCAGGGTCGGCGTGTCGCCGTGGCAGAAGGCGCCGGCGGGCCGATCGGCGAGCAGACGCTCCACGGTGGCCAGGCCTTGCTCCGCCCAGTGGTGGTACCAGGCATTCTTGGCGTCTTCGCCCACCCCCAGGGTCTGCTTCAGATACTTCAGGACCGAGAGGTTGTTGAGCGGATGGATCTCACAGGCGATCGTCTGAGCGATGGCCCGGATGCGCGCGCGGCCGGCGGCGTCGCCGGGCAGCAATGACGGATCGGGATAGACCTCATCCAGATATTCGATGATCGCGATCGATTGGGTGAGAACCTCGCCTTCATCGACGAGGGCCGGAACCAGCCCGGCCGGGTTGACGGCGAGGTAGCCCGCGTCCCGCTGCTCGCCCCTGACGAGATGCACGGGCACGGTTTCGTACTCGAGCCCCTTGAGATTGAGGGCGATGCGCACCCGGAAGGAGGCCGAACTGCGGAAATAGCTGTAAAGCGAGCGCATATCAATCCTGGTCACACGAGTGCGGGCAGCACGCGCCCGACCACTTCGCCGAAGCCGATGCGCGCCGCGCCGGGCTTCTCGCACCAGCCACGCATCACCACCGCATCCCCGTCCTCGAGGAAGGTCCGGGTTTGACCGTTCGGCAGGACGAGCGGCTGCTTGCCGCCGAAGGTGAGTTCCAGCAGCGATCCGGCTTCCTCGGGCGTGGGCCCGGACTCCGTGCCGCTGCCCAGCAGGTCGCCGGGCTGCAGGTTGCAGCCGTTGACCGTGTGGTGCGCCACCATCTGGGCGATGGTCCAGTAGGCGTGCCGGAAGCTCGTCTGCGACAGGGGTGCGGGGGCCTGGCCGGCTTCGCGCATCTGCGCCGTCTCGACCAGCACCTGGAGCCGGATGTCGAGTGCACCTTTGGCGCGGTTGGCGCCCGATTCCAGATAGGGCAGGGGCTGCGGATCCTCCGCCGGACGGGTCCATTCCACCCGAAAAGGAGCCAGCGCCTCCAGCGTGACGATCCAGGGCGAGATCGTGGTGGCGAAGTTCTTGGAGAGGAACGGCCCCAAGGGTTGGTACTCCCAAGCCTGGAGGTCGCGGGCCGACCAGTCGTTGAGGAGGCACAAGCCGAAGACGTGGGCCTCCGCCTCGTCGATGCCGATGCGGCTGCCGCGCTCGTTGCCGGTGCCGACGAACACGCCCAACTCCAGCTCGTAGTCGAGGCGCTTGCTGGGGCCGAAGACCGGCGTTGCGGCGCCGGCCGGCAGGGTCTGACCCACGGGCCGGGGAAAGCTCTGGCCCGAGACCTCGATGGACGAGGCGCGGCCGTGATAGCCGATCGGCACCCACTTGTAATTGGGCAGAAGGGGGTTGTCCGGACGGAACAGGCGACCGACGCTGGTGGCGTGGTGGATGGACGTATAGAAATCCGTGTAGTCGCCGATGTGGGCCGGGACCGTGTATTCGACCTCGGACTGGGGGACCAGGCAGGGACGCAGCGTCTGCTCCGCCGGGGAACCGGCGCGCAGGGCACGGGACAAGGCCAGACGCAGCGCCGACCACGCTGCGGGCCCCAGAGTCATGAACGGATTCAGGGTCGGACCCGAAGCTGAAGCCGCGGCGGCGGCTGCCTCTCCGGTGAACACCCCACGAGCCTGGACTGCCGCCAGGTCGACGATCTGGTCGCCGATGGCCACGCCACCCCGGAAGGCCTCATTCGAGCCGGCGCGGCGGAACACCGCGAAGGGCAGATTCTGGATGGGGAAGTCGCAGCTTGCGGCGTTGGCCGAAGCCACCCAGCTTTGCAGGCCCGCATCATGGGTTTCGTTCAGTCGCGTCATCTCGGTTGCTTGGATTGGACAGAAAAGGGTCAGTGAGCGAGGGAACCGGCGCTGCCGACGGCTCGCGGCGACGAGCCTCGACCGGCCTTGGACATCAGCACCAGCATCAGCGCGGAAATCACGGTGGGCACCGCCATGGCGAGGAATATCTCGTTGGTGGACCAATTCAGGCGGATCAGTTCCCCGCCCAGGACCGGGCCCACGATCGAGCCGATGCGTCCGACGCCGAGGCTCCAGCCCACCCCGGTGGAGCGCAGCGCCGTCGGGTAGTAGGTTGCCGCCAGCGCATTGACCGCCGGCTGCCCGCCAATGATGCAGAAGCCCGTCATTGTCACGACCAGGAACAGCAGCGGCAGGGCCACGCCCGGCTGACCGATCGTCGCGATCGTGACGGCAGCGAGCAGAAACGAGGGTACCAGCACCTTGATGAATCCGACGCGGTCGATCACCGGGCCCATCAGCAGGGTGCCGATGACGCCCCCGATCTGCAGCGCGGTGCCCACGAGCACGGCTGTCGAGGTGGACAGGCCGGCGCTGTTGGCGATGGTCGGCAGCCAGTTCGACAGGAAGTACAGATTGATCAGGTTCATGAAGTTCACGACCCACAGCAGCAGCGTGATCATGGCGCGTCCCTCACGGAACAACTCGATCATGGGCACGCCGTCCTGCTTCACCTCGGGCATCGCATAGCGGGTACGGCCATCGATCTGCACGGACGGGTCGATCTTGCGCAGGCAGGCGGCGACGCTGTCCAGACGGCGCCCCTTGAGGACCAGGAACTGCATCGATTCGGGCACATAGACGTACATCAGCACGGCCATCGCCAACGGGATCACGCCCCCGAGATAGAAGACCGACTTCCAGCCGAAAGCGGGGATCATGGCCGCCGACAGCAGTCCGCCGAGCACCGCCCCGACAGTGAAGCCGCAGGACACCAGCATCATCAGCGTGACCTTCTTGCGCCTGGGGCTGAACTCGCCGGCCAGCGCCATGGCGTTGGGCATGATCGCGCCCAGCCCGAGGCCGGTGATGAAGCGCAGTATCTGAAGTCGCGGGATCGTCGTGACGTGCGCGGTCGCCAGCATGCACAGCGAGAAGAAGACGGTGGCGCCGATCAGCACCGGGCGGCGGCCGATCTTGTCGGCCAGCACGCTCAGCGTCAGCGACCCGACCAGCATGCCGAAGAGGCCCGCACCGAACACGGGGCCGAGTTCCGCCTTGCTCACCCCCCACTCCTTGATGATCGCCGGCGCCACGTAGCCCATGGCCTGGACGTCGAAGCCGTCCATGACCACGGTCAGCGCCACCATCAGCAGGATCCACACCTGCGTGCGACTGACCCGGTTCGCGTCGATCAGCGCCGGGATATCGATGGTCGTGGCGGCATTCATGCTTTATCTCCCTGCAGCAAAGCGACTACCGACGCGGCGCAGCAGGCCGTGGCGACGGATTGGGAGCGCGGGCGCTCGGGGGGCAGGGAATGGCGGTGCATGGTTGTCTCCAGGTATTTTTATAGGGGCGATCAACTCCGCGACGCATTCGACGCGAACAGATCCTTTCGGTTGGCATGGCTGCGAAGCGATGCCGACCGTTTCCGTGATGCAATTGAAACGCGGAGCATACGTGGCGACAAACGGTCTTTTCTTGTCGATTTATAAGAAAAGGCGATGAATGGGCGATTTGCGCGGCCGATAGCCATGCGTATTCCCTCGCACGCGCGACGTCGCCGCCCCCGTGCGAGCGGGGCAGGGGTCAAGCGTCGGAACGCAGGGGCCGCAGGACAGCTGCCCGACAGGGGCCGATTGACCTTCCCTACCGGGAGCGGCGCTCAGACATCCGCGTCGACTTGCGCATTGATGTGGTCGAACAGATAGGGGTCGTCTCAGAAAATGGAAAATAAAGCACGCTAAGCCGGTTGCAACGGCCGTAGCGGCCTGAACTTCCCCGCGCCGGATCTTGGCAATGCTGCGCCAGACGTAATCGCCGGTCAGGTTAATGTGCTCCCAGCCCAGCGGCGACAGGTATTGCGACTGAGCGTCATCGACGATCTGACCGTGCCCGCGCAAGGCCTTCGCGGCTCGCTCCAGATAGACCGTGTTCCACAGCACGACAGCGGCTGTGACCAGATTGAGGCCGCTGGCCCGGTAGCGCTGCTGCTCGAAACTGCGATCGCAGATTTCGCCGAGGCGGTTGAAGAACACGGCACGGGCCAGCGCGTTGCGCGCCTCGCCCTTGTTCAGACCGGCATGGACGCGGCGGCGCAGTTCGACGCTTTGCAGCCAGTCCAGGATGAACAGCGTGCGCTCGATACGGCCCAGCTCGCGCAGCGCCACGGCCAAGCCGTTCTGGCGCGGATATCTGCAAGCCCACGATTACAGCGGCTACCACGCAAGCTTCCGTGAAGGGGTGACCCACGTCGCCTGCTGGGCCCACGCGAGGAGGAAGTACTTCGACGTGGTCAAGGCCATGCCCAGGGGGGCCCGGCCGGGGCTTGCGCATCATGCGCTGCGCCTCATCGGGCTCATCTACCGCATCGAACGGCAAATCGCCGAGGCCGACCCCGACACCCGACGGCAGCACCGACAACGGCGCACGAAACGCGTGCTCGCCTGGTTTCATTGCTGGCTGACCGCGCACGCCTCGACCCTGCTGCCCAAGTCGCCGCTGGCGAAGGCCTTCGCCTATACGCTGTCGAACTGGACAGCGCTCACCGTGTTCATCGACGACGGCAGTCTCGCCGCGGACAACAATTTGAGCGAATGCGCCATGCGTCCGGTGGCCCTGTCGCGCAAGAACTGGCTCTTCGCCGGCAGCGAGCGCGGCGGGCAGGCGGCTGCGGTACTCTTCAGCCTGATCGAGACGACACGCCTGAACGGCGTCGAGCCCTATGCCTATCTGAAGGACGTGCTCGCGCGCATCAACGCCCACCGCGTCGATCGCCTCGAAGAACTGCTGCCGATGAACTGGACGCCCGCCGCCGTATGAACGCTGCCCTGATCGAAGCCCTCAACCGCGCCACCAGCCTGGAACTGTTCCACCTCTCGACCATCCTCGAACGCCTGATGTCGGACCCGGCCCGGATCATCGAGATCCGTCGCCACCTGCATCTGGGGCAATCCGTGCGTTTCCTCGATTGGCAACAGGCCGGCGCCCAGATGTCGCTGCGCACGGGGCGGATCGTCGCGATGAAGGACACGCAACTCACCGTGCAGGACGAGCGCACCCGGCGCGAATGGAAATTGCCTTATGCAGCGATCGAGATGCCGGATGCCGGTGCGGTCCCCGCGCCATCGGTGCCCGAACCGCTGTCTCCGACCCGCGCAGACTTCCAAGTGGGCGACCGCGTAAGCTTCGAGGACCGTCACCTGCAGACCCGCGTCGGTACCATCGTCCGCATCAATCAGCGCACCGCCACCCTCGACTGCGACGATCAAAGCTGGCGCGTCTCCTTCCCGCTTCTGCGCCATCTCGTCGATCTCTGAGTCGCGGGGATTACCGGACGGATACGATGATCTCGTCGGTGACGGTGGCCATGCCCTCGATGGCCAGCGCGACGAGGGTGGCATATCGGCGCTGCGGCTCGAACTTGGCGAGGTCGGCAGGCGTCATCTGGTTGCCCTCGCGGGCAATCTTGAGCAGCCGGTTTTGGTGCACCGACCGCTCGATGCCGGCGGGCAGGTCGAGCACCTGCCATGCCTTGAGGCGCTCGATGTGTTCGAGCATATGCCGCGAGTTCGGCTTGGCGGGCGACTGGCGCAGCCACACCAGCCAAGTCGGCTTGCCATTGTCGCGGCGCTTGAGCAGCTCATCGAGGCGATGCCGGTGGGTGTCCATGAGCGGGTCGGACAAGGCCTCGTAGATGCGCCGGTTGGCGCGGGTGATCGCCTCGGCGCTCGCACGCTCGATGGCGTTGACCGCGGGCAGGATGACCGACTTCCGGCGCAGATGCTCTATCAGGGCGCTGGCCAGCACGATGCCCTTGTCGGTCTGCATGGCCAGCTCAATCAGCGTCCGCACGACTTGCCGGTAATGGCTCATGGTGAAGCGCCGGAAGCCGAACACCGTTTGCAGCTCGACCAGGTGCTCGCGCCGGGTCTGCTCTCGCTGCCCGTAGTCGTCTCAGCAATCAACGCCAACCTTGAGCTGGTCGGCGACCAACTTGAGCAAAGGCGGAAACGGCGGCTGATCGACGCCAAGGATGATGCCGGGGAAGCGCAGGTAGCAGAGCTGCACGGCGAAGCCCAGCCGGTTTTTTGGCCCGCGCCGCTGCCGGATGATGGCAAGGTCGGTTTCGCTGAACGTGTAGTGACGGATCAACCCATCCCTGGTATCCGGCAGCGCCAGCTGGCTTTAGCGCTCGGCAGCGGAGAGAACCGAACGGCGGGGCATGCATCCTCCTTTTTCTTGTAAAGGGGTAGTCCCAGCGCTCATGTCATCAGGACCTCCACCGCTCGCCCGCTTTTACGCTTCCGTCACCACGCCTTCACTACCAGCCGAAATGGCGGCGTGAAACCCCTTCATGGCCGGCGGGACTCCATGAAGTCCGGCTTCTCATGCCAGCCGCAGACATGCGCCATAGGCGATTGCCCCGAATAAGGTCGGCAAGGCAACGCCGCCAATTACCCTCTTCGCCCCCATGACGGTGGCCAATCCAACGACCATCGCTGACAAAGTTGGCAGATGGAGTCCGTTGTCCCCGCCCGGCCACAGCGAGACGACAAGCAGCGCGGTGATTGCAGCTGGCCCAATGGCGTTCAGTACGCCCTGCTCCACGCGGGTCGATTCTTTTCCGGGGACCCAGGTCCACATGGGCACCAGGCGCAGCAGGAAGGTCACGATTCCGCAGGCGATGGCGACCCATTCTGCAGGAAGATTCATTGAGTCGCTCTGCGATAGCCCAACGCAGCGCCAGCGGCCATGCCCACTGCCATCGCCAAGTACGCTGGTATAAGGGGGATAAGAGCGGCTGTTGCGACTGCTGAGGCAACCAGTACACGCCGCTGGGTGTTGCCATTGATTTCAAGCAACAACGAGAGGAATAGCGCGGGCAACACGAAAGCCAGCGAGTCGCGAAGGAACGCAGAATGACTCGTCAGTTGCTGCCCAAGAAAGGCGCCCAGCGCCGTGCCGAGAACCCACGCCGAGTAGGCGCCCAACTGCAGGCCGACATACCAATGCTCGCGCTCGGGCGGAGAGATCAGTTGCAGCTTCCCGACTGCGGAGGCAAATACCTCATCGGTAAGACCAAACGCCAAGAGGGGTAATGGCAGGGATGGCCGGCCATTACCCAACTTCGCGATGACTGAGGGTCCGTAGAAGATGTGTCGGACGTTCATCAGCAACACCGTGGAGACCACCGAAAGCAACGATCCGCCCGCGGCCACCAAGGCAATCAGTGCAAACTGACTCGCTCCGGCGAACACGATTCCGGAAATGAGCACCGCGGTCAGGGGCGGCAGGTTCGCCTGCAGAGCTGCCAATCCAAAGGAAAAAGCGATTGGTAAGTAACCCACGCCGATGGATAGACTGTCCACGAGACCATTCACAAGGGGGCGCACGGCAAACAACCTGTTACCCGACGACCGGCTTGCGGAAAGTAAATACATGCGTACCCCCGCCCCATTCGTCGGCGCCGGTCGTCGCAAATACCCGACGATGGCGAAGCAGCTCAAACCCGGCAAGGCGGGCAAGGTCGGCGAAGCGACGAGGGAATGTCTTCCTCTCAATCTCATAGTCGAAGCCTGCCACCATCGCCTGTAGCTCCAGCCAGAAAAAACGCGTGTAGGCACCTATCGCGAGCCCTGGAGACTTTGCCAGCGTCGCTTTCTTCATGTTTGCATACAGTTCTCGGCATCGGCCGATCGCCGCCGGGCCCTGGCCTGATTCGGCCTCGACCAAAGCTAGCGCGAGCGCTTGCTGGAATGTGCGATACCACTCCCAATCTTCACCGTCAGTTTCCAAGACCTCGCATTCTCCGATCCAGGCCATTGCCGTCAGGATGTATGCGGCATGGTGGCGGACCAGAGCGAGGTTTCGCTCTTCCGGAGTGTGAAACTCGGGGATAAATTCGTCGGCTACAGACAGAATCCCCCCCGGTTTCAGAACCAGCATCGCCTTTTGCAGCATGAAGGCTGTGTTGAAATGGTGTGATGCGCCAACAGACGTAATCAGCGACGTTTCGCTTTCAGGAAGCTCCAGTTCAAGGAATCCAGTCTGATGCGCCGTAATGCCAGATACTCCTCGGATATTTTCTTGGAGACAGCTGAATGCAGTGTCATCTGGTTCTATCGCCGCGACTTGTAGCTGGGGCTGCAGTTCACGGAGCATCAGCAGCGGAACTCCCGGGCCGGTGCCAACGTCAATGGCTCGAATCGAGTCCCGGCCCGCAGTATGGGCTTCAATATCTTCCGCCAGCGCCACTACCTGGCGAGCGTATGCGGGGTGCAGCAGCTCGAAAGCATCATAGTGCTCAACGTCAATACGGCTAGAGAACGACTGGTCATCGGCGACGCGCTTGGGCTGGCGTGACTTCAGCGAGAGATGACTGAGTTGGCTAGGAGTCTGCGCGGCAGAACTCCAGAGAGTGGGGTTTTAGCAGAAGGATCGGCGAAGCGAGAGGTGCGGGAAGAGACTGCGGCCGTGGTTGAATTGCTTCGCGACGGTGCTGCGCCCGTGCCGGACGGGAACGGGGACAGATTTGCGCCCCTTTTTCCCGTTATGCCGTCCTCAGTGTGCTCATCCTGCGCAGGTTCAGGGCCATACAGACGAGCT
Organism: Azoarcus sp. DN11; assembly: GCF_003628555.1. Taxonomy (NCBI): domain Bacteria; kingdom Pseudomonadati; phylum Pseudomonadota; class Betaproteobacteria; order Rhodocyclales; family Zoogloeaceae; genus Azoarcus; species Azoarcus sp. DN11. The sequence goes on from NZ_CP021731.1 coordinate 2,405,584, forward strand.
TCCACTCCGCTTTGACGCGCTCCAGGCCCCGCAGGCTGAACTGCCGGAATCCCAATACGTTCTTGATCCAGCCGTTGGGCGGTTCGGCGATCCATTTCCGTTTTCGGTAAGCCGTCTTGCCCGCCTCGCTATCGAGCTTGTCGGCCATCTGCGCGGTGTGCGGACTGCGTTCACGGTCGAAACCGAGTCGGCGCTTGCCTTCCCGGCCCAGCGCCACCACCAGTTCGGTCCCGCAGCCGTCGAGCTCCCGGAACGTCTGCTCCGAGCGGTAGCCGGTGTCGGCCAGCGCCTGGCGCGGGCGCTGCGCGAGGGTGTCGCGCACGACCTGCAACATCCCCGGCAGTAGCCCGGCGTCGCTGGCGTTGTTGGTCAGTTCGGCCGCCACGATGATGTGGGCGGTCTCGTCGACCGCCGTCTGGGCGTTGTAGCCCGGATCGAACCCGCCGCCGGCGCGCTTCATGATGCGGCTGTCTGGATCCGTGAAGTTCTCCTGTGCCTTGTCCTCGGGCACCCCGAAGTCGCGCTTGTAGCGCCCACCCTTCGGTTTGCCGTCACCGCCGCGCGGACGGCGGTCGTCATCGTCGCTGCGCCCGCGCGCCTGATCGGCCTCGCGCTGGCGCTGCTCGAGCCGCGCCCGGGCTTCGGCAATCGCCGTCAGCCGCGCCTCGCGCCGCGCGATCTCGGCCGGCACATCCAGCTCGGGCTCGTTCCTCTCGGCGTCGTCGGCGGCCTTGGCCCGATTGAGCAGCGCCTCGATCTGCCGTTTCAATTCGGCCTCCGCCTTCACCATGTGGCCGTAACTCATCGCCTTGTGGCGGCTGGCGTTCGCCTTGACCTTGGTGCCGTCGATGGCCACCGTCCCGAGCTTCACCAGCCCCATCTCGCGAGCCAGTCGCACCACCTGCACGAACAACTCGCTCAGCTCCTTCAAGTGGACAGCGCGAAAGTCGCTGAGCGTGCGGTGGGCCGGGAAGTTGCCTGCCGCCAGCACCCGGAACGCCACATCCTCGTGCAGCTTGCGCGCGATCTTGCGCGAGCTGAACACGCCCGTGGCGTACGCATACAGCAGCACCTTGACCATCATGGCCGGATGAAACGGCTGGTTGCGCGGTCCGCCCCCGGCATACCGGGTGTGGAACGCGCTCAGGTCCAATCCGTCGACCGCGTCGCTAATGAAGTACGCCAGGTGGCCTTCGGGTAGCCACTCCTGCAGCGCCTGGGGCAGCAGCATCTGCTGCTGCGGGCAATAGGGCAGATAGCTCGTCATCTCGACAGTCTACCGGCCCCGACACGCCAGGGAGGGCTTACCTCACCGACGCTTGGCTTCTGCCGCGCAGACTCCTAGGGAGTGCTAACAGTCCCCGCTGGATTAGCACTTCCGAGGCAAGAGCGCTCAGGGTCCATGAAGAGCTGATCACTGCGCGCTTCGCTTGCCCCATTTCTCCATCCGATAGGGGTAAGAAAGGGGATTCGGCGAGGCGCGCAAGAGCACGTGCGGCCGACAACTCAGGTGACGCCGCGGAAAGCGCGGAGCTGGCTGGGTGTGAGAATGCGGCCGCAAAGCGTAACGGCAGGACAGCTAGGTACGCCCCTTGGCGATCCGCGTCCACGAGGCTAAGCAATGGCCAGGAGAACGGACGCGAACCGCCATCGAACAGTTGTTTCCGGAGTTCATTTCTTGCCGCCTTTGCAGCAAGCTTGCATCCGCGGAATCGGACCAAACGGGCGTCTACACCGTTCGATACCTCGATGAGCAGTCGATCCAGCGCCGAGCGCACACCGTCCCAGCCATTCGCGGTCGAAGGCCAGTCTAGGTGAATCACCGATCTGCCGCCGGTAGTCCCTCTCGGAGGGTATTCGATGAACACCAGCGCCTTGGTCCCACGGTCGGTCGCCCCATACACATGGGGCACATCGGCCGCGAAAGCGCAGGATTCGCCAGCTCGAACGAGTTTCGGACGTTCCGGGTCGCCGACAAGCATCGCCCCGCTCAGTACGGTGACGCGTTCGCAAACTCCTGCAGGGTGCGGGGCCGACTCCTGCCGGTAGCCTGCCTTCAGTTCAACGGAATATACTTCAATCTCAGGCTCGCCGTCTGATCGTTCGATAAGCCGAACAATGGAGCCTTCGCCCGCAAGCTCCGCCGCCAGCGAATTTTCGCCAACGTCGGCACCGCTGACCAGCAGACCGAACGGGACATCCAGCGCATTCGCGATGGCCCAAAGTGTCTCGACGGTCGGATTGCCCTCGCCCGACTCGAGGGTGGAGAGGGTTGATTTGGCGATGCCACAGCGCTCTGCCAATCCCGTCAGGGTCAGTCCCCGCTGTTCCCGGGCCTTTAGTAAATTCCCGGCTAGAATGCTCATAGTGTTCATGCTCTATGTGCTTGTTCGGCAAAATGAACAAGCGTAGATTACAGCGAACGACCTGCGCCGGTCAAGCACAATGCATAACGTAGTCACCTATCGTGGAAACGCCCTGCTTAATATCCTCCTTCCTGAGTTTTCCGTTTCGCGTGTCGTTTTCAGGAGGCGACTGCACCAGTTCATCGGGTTGCCCGCCATGAGTGCAGAGGACTTCTGATCGGGGCTGGTCAGTAGGCCGCCGCACCGAGCATGCGAGCCGACCAGAACCGCCTCGCACCAAAGCTTAGGTCTTGTCCGGAAAACGATCATTAGGCAGCCAAGCCGGACATCGTCCGTCTATGTACTTACACAACGAGTATCCGGACAATAAGGGCAGGCGCACTTCGATTTCCGCGCTGCGGGAGGACGCGTCCGCGCCATGGGGCAACGCGATGAACTGGCCCCGCGCATCGACCGACTTCGACTTTGCCCGCGACGCTGGCTCGACGCCGGTCTCGGCGCGTACCGCACTATCGACTGCATATCCATGCGAACGTCGATCAAGGCCGGCGAGCAAGAAGACCAGGCCATGCGTTCAGAATAAAACTCCCCGGGGCTTTTTATTCCCAAGGCAGCGATGAGCTGTCGTTGAGGATCATGCAGGGAGTCCCCATCAATTCTTGAGTGAGAGGAATGCGCCATGGACACGCGTTGGATTGCGAGCAGCTCTGTGCTGATCATGGTGGGTTTGTCCTGGATGCCCGCGGGCGTTGCCCGCGACACGTCCATGTCTTCGGGCGAACCCGGCGTCAAGGCGGCGTCTGCAGACGACAGGAAGATGATCAAGAGTGCCATGTCGGCGGCACCGAGAAAAGTTGCCGCCGGAGCGACCATTGTCGCCATGGGTGCCGACGGCAAGATGAGAACCCTGCGCGAAGGTAAGAACGGGTTCACCTGTATGCCCGACAACCCGGTGACGCCGGGACCGGATCCAATGTGCATGGATCGCGCCGGGGTGGAGTGGGCCATGGCATGGATTGAACACAAGACCCCGGCGGCCGGCAGCGTCGGCTTCATGTACATGTTGGCCGGGGGAACCGACGCCAGCAACACCGACCCCTATGCGGCCAAACCGGATGCGGGCAACCACTGGATAAAGACCGGGCCGCACGTGATGATCATGGGCGCCGACCAGTCTTTCTACGACATGTATCCGAAGGGCGCCACCCCCGATACATCAGCGCCATATGTGATGTGGGCGGGAACGCCCTATCAGCACTTGACGATCCCTTTGAAGTAGGATAATCGGATCATTGATGCAGTATCGCCCTCCCGGTAATCCGCAGCTGGAAGCGGATCAGCCGCGGCGGTGTCGCGCGCTGACCTGGGAGGGCGAGACGCCGAAGAACTCGCGGTAGCAGCGGCTGAAGTGGGGCGCGCTGGTGAAGCCGCAGGCGATCGCGATGCTGGTGATGGGCTCGTTGGTCTGCTGCAGCAGGCGGCGCGCGCGGGTGAGGCGGGTTTCGAGGTAATAGCGCGAAGGCGTCGTGTCGAGGTGGCGCTGGAAGAGGCGATCGATCCGGCGCCGCGATACCCGTGCGCGCAGGGCGAGATCCTCGATGCTCAAGGGCTCCTCGATATTGTTCTTCATCAGTTGCAGGATGGTCTGGAGCGCGTCCGGGAAGGTGGGGTCGTCCACCAGCGTCGGCATCGGGCTGTCGGGAAGGTCGTCCAGCGTCCGGTCGCAGGCGAGGATCTCCTCGATGCCGCGCACCATCTCGTCGCCGTGGTGGTGCCGGATCACCGCGAGCATCATTCCCAACGCGCTGTTGGCTCCCGCCGACGAGATACGGTCCCGGTCGATGACGAAGGGATTGGGCAGAAGCCGGACCTGGGGGCGCAACTCCTCGAGTCCCGCACGGCTGTCCGGATGCACGGTGCAGGTGTAGCCATCCAGCAGGCCGGCGTGCGCGAGCAGGTAGCTGCCGTTCCACAGGCTGCCCAGGATGGCCTGCCGGCGCGCCACCTCGCGCAGCTTGTCGACGACCGGACGCCGGGGTTCGAGGTTCGAGCGGAACCCGCCGCAGATGATCAGGATGTCGAGATCCTTCGCGTCCAGCGCGGGCAACTCCGCGTCGACCGAAATGTTGATGCCCAGGTCGCTGCGCACCGTCGGCCCTTCCAGGCTGTACGTTTCAAAGCGGTAGAGCGGCTGGCGACTGACCAGGTTGGCGGTGACGAGCGCATCGACCGCCCCGGTGAAGGCCATCATCGAGAAATGTTCGAGCAGCACGAAGCCGATCCGGCGGCAGATCGGCGGATGAGCCTCACGGGGCGATCCGCCCTGTACATAGGCCTGGTTGCTGTGCCGCATGCGGCTGTCGAAGCTGCGCGACGCCTGCCGCACGTTGTCACCCATTCATCGTCTCCGGATCTCGATTCTTATTGAATTGCGGACGTGGAGAGAGGAGGCGGCCTGTTTCGCCAGGCCGCCGGCGCCGTGTCGCACCGGGGCACGATCGGTTCGCAGCCGTCGGTGCCAGCGCAGGGGAGAGCTCTTACCCTTCCACGTACCACCTTCCGGAGCATACACCGATGATCGAAAATCCGACCCGACCCATTCGTAGCGGTGGACGCGAGGCGCGGCGCGCAATGCGCATGGCCCCCCGCTCCTCGATGCTGCCTGCATTGGAGCGCAATCTGCCGTATTGCGAGCCGATGGACCCCGACCAGATTGCGCGGATCGACAACGCCTCGATGGCGATCCTTGAAGACGTCGGCGTCGTCTTCCGCGACGAGATTGCCCTCGAGGACTGGCGCAAGGCCGGCGCGGACGTGCGCGGCGAGCGCGTGCACCTGGACCGCGGCCTGGTGCGCGAACTGATTTCGACGATTCCGTCGACCTGGACCTACCGCGCGCGCAATATCGAAAGAAGTCTCCCCTTCGGCGGCAAGCATTCGATCTTCGTGCCGATGACCGGCGCGCCCTTCCTGCGCGATCTCGACGACGTGCGGCGGCTGCCGACGCTTGCCGACCTCAACATGTTCCACAAGCTCGCGCACCTGTCGCCGGCCCTGCATTCGACCGCGCACGTCATCGTCGAGCCGATGGACGTGAAGGTCAGCCATCGCCATCTCCACATCACGTACTCGTCGATGAAACACTCCGACAAGACCTTCATGGGGATGACCACCTCCGGCAGGAATGCCGAGGACGTGCTGGCGATGTGCGACATCCTCTTCGGCGCCGACGTGCTCGAGGAGACCCCGGTCGTGACGGGCAACTGCAACGGGAATTCGCCGCTGGTGTGGGACGAGACGATGCTGTCGGCGATGCGTGCCTTCTGCAAGCGCAAGCAGCCCGTGCTGTGTTCGCCCTTCGTGCTCGGCGGCGCGAACACGCCGGCGTCGGTCGCGCCCGCCGTCGCCCAGCTCAACGCCGAGGCCCTGTCGGGCCTCGCCTACACGCAGGTGATCCGCACGGGCGCACCGGCGGTGTACGGTCATTACCTCTCCACGGTGTCGATGAAGTCGGGCGCGCCGATGGCCGGCACGCCGGAGATCAGCCTGATGAACTACATGATCGGGCAGATGGCGCGCTTCTATGACGTTCCCTGGCGCAGCTCCAATACGCTCGGCGGGGCGAAGACCTTCGACGCCCAGGCGGGCTACGAGAGCGCGATGACCATGAATTCGGTTCTCCACGCCGGCACCAATTACATCTGGCATTCGGCCGGCTGGAACGAGGCCGGGATGCATTGCTCGGTGGCGAAGTTCGTCGTCGATGCCGAGATGTGCGCCATGGGCTATCGCATGGCCGAAGGGGTGCGCTGGGACGATTTCGACGAGGCCATGCAGGCGGTCCGCGATGTCGGCCCCGGCGGCCACTATCTCGGCCACGCGCACACGCTGGCGAATTTCGAACGCGCCTTTTTCATGCCGAAATTGTTCGATAACAATTCGATCGAGCAATGGCAGGCGGACGGCTCGCAGGAGATCACCGCGCGCGCGCTCGAATACGCCAGGAAAATCCTGGGCGAATACGAGGAACCGAAACTCGACGAAGCCACGGACGAAGCCTTGCGCGATTTCATCGCTCGGCGCGAACGGGAAATCCCCGCCGCCGATGCCGTCAATACCGAATACTGATCCCTTCTTCCTCCTCTCCGGATTGGCCGCTGCAATTGCAGCGGTTCTTTTTGGCTTCCGATTCTCGAGCGGGCGCAAAAAAATATCGCCCCGGCATCCCTTCGGACCCGGGGCGCACTTGCAGGTCGAACTGCGGATCAGAAGTAGTAGCCGATATTCGCGTAGAACGCCTTCTTCCACTTGTCCTCGCCGCCGGCCGCGGCACCGTTCACGAAATCGCCGGTGTAGGGATCGTTCTTGCCCCAGCGCAACTCGGTGTAGATGAACAGGGGGCCCGCGGTGAAGTGGGCGCCGAGGTTGACGCGTTGGGAGTCCTTGAAGGTGGACTTGTCCTTCGCGACGACGCTGTAGTTCAGGTAGGGCGTGATGTTGCTGACGGGGCCGAAGGTCCAGGGTAGGGCGTAGTTCACCTCGGCGGAATAGAAGTCGGCTTTCGACGCCACGTTGAAGGAGCCGTCATAGGCGCCGAAGGTCACGGTGTCGTTCCCCGTTGCCGACGGATTGCGTGGCGACATGTCCTGGCGGCCGAGTTCGGCGAGTATGCCGAGTGCGCCGAACTTGCCACCGTAGTGCAGCGCGTAGGCCTTGCGCGTGCCGTCGCCACCGGTGTCGTCGTTGTGCAGGGTCGAGCGCAGCGCGGAGACACCCACCTCGGAACTCGACTCGGCGCCATGCTCGAAGGTGTATGCCACCCGGCCGACGAACAGGTTGCGCTCCTTGTTGTTGCTGCCGCCGGTCACGTAGCTGTCGGCTTTCACGACGTTCACGGAGTAGCGGTTCGAGTCGCGCGACGTGCCGGCCCAGTTGCCGCCGTCCTGGGGGTAGAAGCCGAGTTGCACGTCGAGCGCGCCGAACTTTTGCTGAATCTTGGCCCCCAGGTCGTGTACGTCTTCGATGCCGATGACGTTGACGAGGCTCTGGTAGAAAGTGCTGCTGACATAAGGCAGGAGGCCGAAGGGCACCTGGTTGATACCCGCGACGACGCGGGTGTCCTGGTTGAGCTTGTAGCCCACCCAGGCCCACGCGGGGAAATTGATGCGGCCGACATCCTTCGTGTAATCGTACGGGAAGGCGCTGCCGTAGAAGCGGTACTGCGCCGACCCGAAAAAGGTGGACGAGTCGTAATTGACGTCGATCCGGAAGGTGTCGAAGCTCAGCTTGCTGACTTTGTCGCCGTAATCGCGATAGTCGTAGCGCGCGCGCAGCGCACCGCCGATCTTGAGTTGGCCGTCGCCTTCGTCGGCGTGTGCGGGCGCGTAGGCCGATGCGATCAAGAGCCCCGCAAGTGCAGCGGGGAGCGCCGCCCTGCGGAACGGTGAGTGGCTCATTTTATTGTCTCCTTGTGGACTGGTGCGGGTGTGGACATGCAGGGGATGGCAAAAACAGCCCGCAGCGGGCCGCGAACGCGGCGACGCGCGGATATCCGCTCTTTGGCGGTTAATTGCAACAAATCTTAGAATTTGGCTGCAGCGGAGAATGTGGCGCAGCGGACTTCAAATGTCCTGATTTGGACGTGCCAAGGACACCGCTGCGCGGGCGATCAATCCGGCGATTTGGAGGGTGAGCGCCGAATGGGGCCGAGTCGGATCGGCGGGCGAGGGCGTCGAAGTCGGCGAGGGCTCGCCGACGGGAAGGAATCAGACGTTCGCCTGAATGCCGCTTTGATCCAGGAACCAGTCCCGGAAGCGGATCATGGCGCAATCGTCCGCCTTGTCCTCGCGGTAGGACAGGTAATGGTGAGTCTCTTCCAGCACCACTTCCTCTTCGACCGGCCTGACCAGCAGCCCCCGTTCGACCAGCGGTCCGACCAGATGATCCCAGCCGAGGGCGACCCCCTGGTCATTGAGCACCATCTGAACGAGGAGGTTGTAATCGTTGGCGTTGAAGTAGTGGGGACCGCGGCGCACGCGGTCTTCCATGTCGAGGTGGTGAATGGCGAACCAGATCCCCCAATCGACGTGCTCGGCGACCTGCGAGCGCCCGTAGGGGCTCAGGTTGAGCAGTACGCCATCCCTCAGCCCCTCCAGGGTCCGGATGTCCGGATGCGCCTCAAGATAGCGCGGCGTGCATACCGGATAGATGCGGTCATGGAACAGCGGCACGCTGATGTAGCCCGGCCTTACGCGTGACATCTTCGTGATGAAAATATCGGGATGGATGCCCGGTTCCATCGAGAGAAAATTCTGGGTGGTGACCAGATTGAGATCGGTGTCCGGGTTCGCGCTGAAGAAGCTCGGCAGGCGATGCGCCATCCACAGCGCCGAGAAAGCCGGCGAACAGCACAGGGTCAGGCTGCGCCGCGGCCGCGCAGCCCGGCCCTCGTCTTCGCGGATCCGGTCCGCCGCTTGCGCGATGTTGATGAACGACAATTGCGCGGCGTCGAAAAAGAGGGACCCGGCGGTGGTGAGTTCGACCGAACGCCCGACGCGCTTGAAGAGGGCTGTGCCGAGGTGATCCTCGAGTTCGCGGATCTGGCGGCTGACGGCCGCCTGAGTCACGCAGAGCGTCTCCGCGGCCCGGGTGAAGCTCTGGTATCGCGCGGCGGCAACGAAACACTTCACTGCCCGCAGCGAGGGCATCTTGAGGAGTGTCTGATCGGGGTCGGCAGGCTTACTCATAACTCAAGGTTATCAGTTTTTTTCAGAAAAAGTCGATTGTGCCTTCAGGCGCGGCGTAACTAGACTTCGACCAATACAAAAACAAGCAGCAGGACCGAAATCAACGCAATCGGATCGCTCTGCGAGCAGTCGGATTCCGGCTGATACCCCGGCCGGAACTGACAAAGTCAGGGCGAACCGCCCCACAGGAGGAGTTGTCAAAAGTGAGCAATCAAACCAAGACCATCGCTTTTCTGCAGCAGCGCAAGGCGCGTCATGGCCTTCCGGGCGAGCTTTACAGCGATGCGGATGCATATCGCGAAGACCTGGCCCAGATTTGGCACAAGGAATGGATCTTTGCGGGGCACGCATTCGAGATCGAAAAGCCGGGGCAATATATCACCCTTCAGATCGGGGATTATCCGATCGCCGTAGTGCGGGGGGCAGACGGCGAAATTCGCGCCTTCCATAACGCCTGCCGTCATCGCGGATCCAGGGTTTGCGGCGAGGCGCGCGGCAAGGCGGCCAAACTGGTTTGCCCGTACCACAAATGGACGTTCGACCTGGATGGCAAATTGCTGTTTGCCGGAAACATGGGCAGCAATTTCGATAAACAGCAGTACGGCTTGAAGCCCGCGCATTGTGCGGTCGTGGAAAGCTACATTTATGTTTGCGTAGCGGAAACGGCTCCCGATTTCGAGAACTTCCGCAAGGCCGTCACGCCCTTTATTGCTCCTCACGGCCTGGATAACTGCAAGATCGCACACGAGGTCAGCATCGTCGAGAAGGGCAACTGGAAGCTGGTGTTCGAAAACAATCGCGAGTGCTATCACTGCGAGGGGTCCCACCCGGAATTACTGAATTCCTACGTCGAGAACCTCTCGGTGGCTGGCATCGCAAGCGGGGAGGAGCCCGAGCTTGCCGCTTTCTGGGACCGTTGCGAAGCGGGAGGCCTTCCGAGCCGGCTCGTGATGGCCGAGAACGGCCAGTTCCGCATGACCCGCATTCCGCTTGCGCCGAATGCCGCCAGTTACACGATGGATGGAAGGCCGGCGGTGTCGCGCCGCCTCGATCGGAGTGGCGTGGAGAACATCGGCGCGCTGCTCTATTTCAACTACCCCTCGACCTGGAACCATTTCCTCGGCGATCACGCGTTGAGCTTTCGCGTCCTGCCGATGGGCCCGAACGAAACCCTGCTGACCACCAAGTGGCTGGTGCACAAGGATGCCGAGGCGGGGGTCGATTACGACATCGACCACCTGACCCGCGTGTGGAAAGCGACGAACGACCAGGACCGCAGGCTCGTCGAGGGGACGCAGGCGGGCGTGAGCTCTCCCGCTTACGTACCGGGCCCCTATTCGGACACCGCCGAGAACGGTCCCTGCCAGTTCGACGACTGGTATTGCGACACGATGCGCCGCAAGCTGAACGTTTGATCCTTCCCGCGGGGCCTGTGGTTGTCGGCCCCTTCGGCGGATGCCAGAGGACGCCCGTCGCAGTTTTCCGGATCAGTTCGGATCGCGCGTGCATCGGTTGCCAGTAGGCATAAGGCGTTCTGATCGATTGATTACCGTGGGTTATCGAATACCCGAAGAATACATCGTTGGACGTAGCCCCCCGGGGCCTATAACTTATAGGCAGACAAGAGGAGACGCTTCGGCGAATCTTTCCGGATATAAAAGGAGACGAGGTGGCAAATGGATAGGGACGACGACATCCTTGTGGTGAAGAACATCTTCAAGGTCTTCGGCGACCGGCCACAGGAGGCGCTGAAGATGCTGGAGAAAGGTGCCGACAAGGACGAAATTTTCAAGAAGACGGGGCAGGTGATCGGTGTTTTCGATGCCACTTTCTCCGTCAAGCGGGGCGAGATTTTCGTCATCATGGGCCTTTCCGGATCGGGCAAGTCGACGATGGTGCGGCTGTTCAATCGCCTGATCGAACCGACCTCGGGCAGCATCTATCTCAACGGCAAGGAAATCACCGGGCTCAATGACAAGCAGCTGCTCGATGTGCGGCGCAAGGAAATGAGTATGGTGTTCCAGTCCTTCGCGCTGATGCCGCACATGACGGTGCTGGAAAACGCCGCGTTCGGCCTCGAGATCTCGGGCGTCGGCGAGAAGGAGCGCAATCGCCGGGCGCGCGAAGCACTGGCGCAGGTCGGGCTGGCGGCGCACGAATACAGCTACCCCCATCAGCTGTCGGGCGGCATGCAGCAGCGCGTGGGACTGGCGCGCGCGCTGGCCAACGACCCCAGCATCCTGCTGATGGACGAAGCGTTCTCGGCCCTCGATCCGTTGATCCGTACCGAGATGCAGGACGAGTTGATCCGCCTCCAGGCCGAGCACCAGCGCACCATCATCTTCATCTCTCACGACCTCGACGAAGCGATCCGCATCGGACACCGGATCGCGATCATGGAGGGCGGGCGCATCGTCCAGGTCGGTACGCCGCAGGAAATCCTCAACAACCCGGCCGATGCCTACGTGGAGAACTTCTTCAGGAACGTCGATTCGTCAAAGGTTCTCAGGGCGGGCGACGTGGCGCGCTTCGAAGCGGAGAGCGTGGTCCGGCAGACGAACGGCGCGACGCCCGGGGCGCCGGCGATTCCCTATGCGTTCATCGTCGACAACGACGGGCGCTTCCTGGGTCTTCTCGACAATTGCGCGGGCAGCGGCGACGGGCCGCGCAAGCTGGCGCCGAAGGATCTGAGCGTCGCCTCATTCGATACGCCGTTGCACGATGTCCTGGGACTCGTTGCATCCGTGCCGTATCCGCTCCCCGTCGTGACGCGGGAAGGAGCCTTGCACGGCACGATCTCCAAGGAGTCGCTGCTGAAATCGCTCAGCCGTCACTGAGCCGTCGGTAAATCACTACAGATAGCAGGCAGGCAAGATGTCGGAATTTAATCTACTTGATCCGTTCCAGACCCTCCAGATCCCTCTCGGCGATTGGGTGGAGGCGAGTCTGAATTACGTCGTCCAGAATTTCCGTGACGTGTTTCGAGCGGTACGCTGGCCCATCGACCAGGTGCTGAACGGCATGGAAGGTTTGCTCCAGTCGGTGCCCCCCACCATCGGCATCCTCCTGGGGTCCCTGCTCGGCTGGCAGATCGCCGGACGGCGCATGGGCATCCTCTGTGCGGTCACCCTCTTTTTCCTGGGCCTGATCGGCGTGTGGTCGGAATCCATGACCACCTTGGCGCTGGTGCTGACCTCCGTTTTTTTCTGCGGGTTGTTCGGCGTGCCGCTGGGCATCCTGTGCGCGCGCTATGAACGGTTGGAAAAATTCATCCGGCCGGTGCTTGATGCGATGCAGACGCTGCCGGCCTTCGTCTACCTGGTGCCGGTCGTGATGCTTTTCGGCATCGGCGACGTGCCGGGTGTGCTGGTGACGATCGTGTTCGCGCTGCCGCCGCTGGTACGGCTGACCAACCTCGGCATCCGCCAGGTTCCCGTCGACAAGATCGAGGCGGCGCGCGCCTTCGGCTGCACGCCGTGGCAGATGCTGACCCGGGTGCAATTGCCGCTGGCCACGCAGACGATGATGGCGGGCCTGAACCAGACCCTGATGCTGTCGTTGTCGATGGTGGTGATCGCCTCGATGATTTCGGTCGGTGGCCTCGGGCAGATGGTGCTGCGCGGTATCGGCCGCCTGGACATGGGCCTGGCCACCGTCGGCGGCGTCGGCCTGGTGCTGCTGGCGATCTTCCTCGACCGCCTCACGCAGGCAATGGGCGAGCGCGGCGGATCCGACGACAGGATGCTGCGCTGGTACCAGAAGGGCCCCGTCGGCCTCGGCTTGCGGCTCATCCGCCCGAACCACGCCAAACCCGGCCCCGTCCGGCACGCGCTGTAATTCACTCCCGCTGCACAACCAAAAAAGAGAGGTTAGGAGACTATGTTGTTCGATGCCGGTAACCTGATTCAGAAGTTGGCTCGTGCCCTGACGGTCGCAGCCGTCACCTTGTTGCCGCTCCATGCGATGGCGGCCACGCCCGACAAGCCGGGGCAGGGCAAGAGCGTCACGCCGATCTTCCCGCCGATCGCGGAGGAGCGTTTCCGCGGCGAGGTCGCCATGATCGGCCTGCGGGAACTCGGCTACACGGTGAAGGACCCCAAGGAAACCGAATATCCGACGATGATGGTGGCCCTGTCGCAGGGTGACGCGGACTTCACCGTCCACCTGTGGGAAAAGCTGCACGACAAGTTTTACCAGAAGGTCGGCGGCGACAGCACCCTGGTTAAAGTGGGGAACGTGATCCCCGGTGTGGTGCAGGGCTACCTGATCGACAAGAAGACCGCCGACGCCTACGGCATCAAGTCCCTTGCCGACCTGAAGGATCCGAAAATCGCCAAGCTGTTCGACACCAACGGTGACGGCAAGGCGGATCTGACCGGCTGCAACCCCGGCTGGGGTTGCGAACTGGTGATCGACCATCACCTGAAGGCCTACGGGCTGGAACGCACGGTGAGCCACAACCGCGGTTCCTACTTCGCCCTGATGGCCGACACCATCACCCGTTACAAACAGGGACAGCCGATCCTCTACTTCACCTGGGCGCCGCAGTGGATTTCGGGCGTGCTGGTCCCGGGCAAGGACGTGGTGTGGCTCGAGGTGCCGCGCACGGACCTGCCGGGCGGGGATAACAGCGTCAACACGATGGTGGATGGCAAGAACCTCGGCTTTGCGGTCGACACCATCAAGGCTGTCCTCAACAAGGATTTCGCCAGGAAGAACCCCCCCGCCCGCGAGTTCCTCGCACATGTGCAGATCAGTGCCGCCGACGAAAGTGCGCAGAACCTCAAGATGCTGAACGGCGAGAAGACCGCCGATGACGTTCGCCGCCATGCGGCCGATTGGGTGAAGCAGCACCGCGCTCAATTCGACGAGTGGCTGGCCCTGGCGCGCGCCGCCAAGTAAGCAATCCCTATCCCCAGTGGCGTGTAGGGGTGCCCGCGTCGCGGGCACCTCCGGCCCTTCGCATGCCCATTTTTCGTGTCTGGCCGCCCGGCCAGGGGTGAGAGATCCAATGTCCCTGTATTCGTTCGTCAAAGATTTCCATTTCGAGCAAGCCCCGCTTGCCACGCGCCGGCTCGTTCTGATCAGCCTGCTGGATATCCTCGGTGTCGCGGCAGGCGCGCGGAACAACCAGACCAGCAGCATCCTTCGCCAGTACGCCATCGAGCATTACCCGGGCGCCGCCAACGCCAGCCGGATCCTGTTCGACGGGCACCGTGTCCATCCCCTCGGCGCCGCGTGGGCCGGCGGTTTCTGCGTCGACAGCCTCGATGCGCACGAAGGCCACTTCACGTCGAAGGGGCACGCCGGTGCGACCGTCGTGCCGGCCCTGCTGGCGCTGGCCGACGCATACCGTGAGCAGGGCCACGCGATCAGCGGCGAGGAGTTCCTGAGCGCGCTGTGCATCGCCTATGAGGCGGGGCTGCGCGCGGGCGCCGCGTTGATGGCGACGGCGCCCGAATACCATGCGTCCGGCGCCTTCTCGGGCGTCGGCGTCGTGTGCGGAGGCGCGCGGCTCCTCGGCCTCGACGAGCAAACCTTCCGTCACGCGCTCGGGATCGCCGAGTATTTCGGACCGCGCTGCCCGATGATGCGCCTCGTCGATCACCCTTCGATGCTGCGCGACGCGCATGGAGCGGGGGCCTACGCGGGGATCAACGCGCTGCTGCTCGCGAAAGCGGGGGTGACGGGCGCGCCGGCGGAGACGGTCGAGCGGAGCGACGTGGCGCCGCACTGGCACGACCTCGGCGAGCGCTGGGAGATCGATGCGCAGTACTTCAAGCCGTGGCCGGTGTGCCGCTGGGCGCAACCGGCGCTCACGGCGATGGAGGCGCTGCGCAAGGAGAATCCCGATCTCCGCGCCGAGAACATCGAGGGCATCCGCGTCGAGACCTTCCATGAGTCGATGCGGCTTCAGGGGCACGCTCCCGCCAATGCCGACGAGGCCCAGTATGCGTTGGCCTTTCCCCTCGCAGCGCTGATCTGCCGTGGGCAGGTCGGGCCGGACGAGGTGACCGGCGAGGCGATTCATGCTCCGGATATCCGCGCACTGAGTGCCTGCATCGAGATCGTCGAGGCCGATGACCTGTCGGACCGTTTCCCCGAGGAGATCCTGTCGCGGGTCCATCTCAGGCTCAAGGACGGGCGCGAGTTGAGCAGCGCCACCACGGCCGCGAAGGGCGACCCCGCGACGCGCATGTCCGAGGAAGAGTTCCGGGAAAAATTTCACCGCATGGCCCGTGGGGCGCTCCCCGAGGCGCAGCGCAAGGCCATCGAGCGCCAGGTGGCGGAGCTCCCCTCTAGCGCAAGCTGCGCGTCCCTGTTCGATCTGATCCTGAGCACCACCGACGGGTCGAAGGCAGGCACCGGCAGCGCATCCGCGAAGACGGAAACCGCTCCCGGCTGACAGAGGCTGAGGACGCTTCGGCGGGTTCGTCGGAGCGTCCCGTTCGCAGGCGCACAACCATGCCACTAGTCATGACATCGCAGCGACCGGAATCGGCGAAGGCTGCGCCGAAGATCCACGTCGAGTCCTTGACGGAGATCGATCACGGAGGACGTCCGGCAGACAGGATCCGCGTTCCGTTCAGGAGCCTGCTGAAGCACAAGAATCTGCCCCACCTGCATGAGCGCCGCTGGTTGGAACCGTCGGGTGGCTGCCGGCGCGTGTTTTTCGTCGTGCTCGATCACTTTTCGCTGATGTCCTTCACCGGCGCCGTGGACGCCCTGGTGACGGCGAATCTCGTTAGCCGGGAGCCGCTGTTCGAGACGATGGTCGTGAGTGCCGATGGGGAAATGGCGGTCAGCGATCTGGGCATCGGCATTTCCGTTGACGGCGCCATTACTGCGCTCCAGGCACGGCGCGGAGATCTGGTCGTTGTCTGCGGCGGGCTCAGGGTTCGGTTGCACAGTTTCCCCGCCCTCCGCACCCAGCTGCTTGCGGCGCACGCTGCTGGGGCAACGTTGGGGGGGCTTTGGAACGGCGCCTTCTTTCTCGCCGATGCAGGCCTGCTTCACGATCGCGATTGCGCGGTGCATCCGGACGCGCGCGCGCTGATGGCAGAGAGATTCCCGCGGACAAGGGTTGCGCGGCATTCCTATGTCGTAGACGGGCAACGGATGAGCTGTGCCGGTGCCAACAGCTCGCTCGCAATGATGCTGGCGTGGCTGCGGAGCGATTACGAGTCTGCGGTCGTCGATTCGGTCGAGGAAATACTGGGTTGCGATAAGAGCCCTGAGGTCATCGGGGCGCCGGCGGACCGGGATCCCACGTTGCCGCAAGCCCTCAAATTGGCCCTGGAATTAATGCACAGCAATATCGACGAGCCGCTCGCGATCGAGGAAATCGCCGAATTATCCGATTTGTCGAGACGGCAGCTGGACCGGCTTTTCACTCGCCATCTGGGTGCCTCGCCGTCACGGTATTACCTGGAATTGCGCGTGACCCATGCGCGCCAGCTTTTGCAGCATTCGAACGCGCCGATCGCGGAAATTGCCGTTGCCAGCGGATTTGCGAGCATCTCGCACTTCTGCCAATGCTTCCGGCAATTCTTTCATGTCGCACCGGGGAAATTCCGGCTGCAGCAGGTCGCAAGATAGACGGAAAAGAATAAGGCGTTATTGAATTCGCCGGTTCTCGTTCGATTCATAACGTCCATTCATGAATTGCCGGGACGAAATGTTGATTGTCCCGACAACGCAGCGAAATTACCATTTTTTTGCCCTCAACCCCTTCAATAATATTCACTAGGTGACGCAATGAATTTCGATGGCATCTGGACCCCGGTCGCAACCGCTTTCGCCGAAGACGGTTCCATTAATTTCGATATCGTCGGAAAGACGATCGACAGGCTGATCGGCCAGGGCGTGCACGGCCTGATCGTCGGTGGCACCACGGGGGAGTACTACGCGCTGAGCAAGGACGAGCGCAAGCGCCTGTTCGACTACGTGGTCGACCACGTCAAGGGCCGCCTGCCGCTGATGGCCGGGATCAACGCCACCACGACGGAAGAGAGCCTGGAGCTCGGTCGTCATGCGAAGGCCGCCGGCTTCGGTTCGATCCTCGTCGCCGCGCCGTACTACTGCCAGCCCACGCAGGACGAATTGCTCGCGCACGTGCGCTGCGTCGATGACGCGCTGGGCCTGCCGATCATGCTCTACAACTTCCCGGACCGCACCGGCACGCCGATGAGCTTCGAGTTCATCAACGCGCTGCGCGACCGGCCCAACGTGCAGGCGATCAAGGAGAGCACCGGTTCGATCCAGCGCATGCACGCGCTCGCCACCGAGCACGCCGACCAGCTCCAGCTCAGTTGCGGCATGGACGACCAGATCCTGGAGTTCTTCGTCTGGGGTGCGCGCAGCTGGGTGTGCGGCGCGTCCAACTTCCTCGCGCCGGAGCACGTCGCGCTGTATCAGGCCTGCGTCGTCGAACGCGATTTCGTCAAGGGCCGCGAGCTGGCCGCGCGCATCATGCCGATGCTGAACCTGCTCGAACAGGGTGGCAAGTTCTGCCAATACGTCAAGTTCGGCTGCGAACTGGCGGGCCTGCCGGTCGGCCCGGCGCGTCGTCCGCTGCTGCCGCTGGGCGAGGCCGAGAAGGCCGCGTTCAAGCGCGCCTACGACACGCTGGTTTCTCACCGCGGTTAAGGCCTGGCGGCGGAGGCGCTTCAAATGCAGCTCAAATGCAATTTTCTGCCCCAGGACGATGGGCGCTGTGGCTGGTACGAGATGCTGCCTCCGCCTCCCCCGTCGAAGCCGCTGAAGGGCGATATCAAGGCCGACTGGGTGGTGCTCGGCGCGGGCCTGTCGGGCCTCGCGGCGGCACGCCGGCTGGCCGAACTCCAGCCGAACGCGTCCATCGCGGTGCTGGATGCCCGCCGTGTCGGGTTTGGTGCCTCGGGGCGCAACTCCGGCTTCATGGTCGACCTGCCGCACGACCTCACGAAGCACGATTACACCGGCGACCAGTCAGCCGACCTGATGCAGATCCGTCTCAATCGCGCGGCGATCGATTACGTGCGCGGAATCGTCAAAACGCACGGGATCGAGTGCGACTGGCGCGAGCAGGGCAAGCTGCACGGCGCCGTGGAGCCGCGCGGCGAGCGGGCGCTGGAGGGCTTCGCGAAGGGCCTGTCGGCGCTCGGGGAGCCTTACAGCGTGCTCGACGCCCGGCAGATGAAGGCGGTGACGGGCACGGACTTCTACCGGTCGGGTGTGCATGCGCCCGGCTGCGTGCTGGTCCAGCCGGCTGCGCTCGTGCGCGGGCTCGGCGCGACGCTGCCCGAGAACGTGCGCGTGTACGAGGACACCGCGGTGCGCGAGATCGTGGTCGGCACGCCGCACCAGCTCGTCACCGACCAGGGACGCATCACGACCCCCCGACTGATTCTCGCCAACAACGCCTACGCGGCGCAGTTCGACAAGCTCGGGCTGAAAGGCATGATGCTGCCGATCTACACCTACGGCAGCCTGACTCGCCAGCTCACACCCGACGAGCTCGCGCGGCTCGGTGGCGAGGAGAGCTGGGGCCTGATCCCGGCCGACCCGATGGGAACGACCGTGCGCCGTATTGCGAGCGGCCGCATCTGCATCCGCAACTCCTTCACCTACAACCCGGACATCAGTGCCGGTGCGAGCCGCCTCGAACGCGTGCGCGACTCCCATCGGCGCTCATATGAGCGCCGATTCCCGATGCTCTCGGGCATCGAGTTCGAATACACCTGGGGCGGCGCGCTGTGCCTGTCGCGCAATGGCGGCGCACCCTTCGGCGAGATCGCGCCCGGTGTGTTCAGTGCCGTGGGCTGCAACGGACTGGGCCTGACGCGCGGCACGATCGGCGGAAAACTCATCGCCGAATACGCGCTCGGCAGCAAGAGCGAATTGCTCGACATCCTGCTGCAACAGCCCAAGCCGGTCGCCAATCCGCCCGAGCCGCTGCTCGGCATCGGGGTGCGCTCGACCCTGATGTGGAAAGAGTGGCAGGCCGGCGTCGAACTTTAATCATTACAACGGAGGAGAATCCAATGACCGATACCCTGACCCGCGACGCGATCGCGCAAAAGATCAAGCGTCTCGAGTACCGCAACCTGGCCTTCATCGATGGCCGCTTCGTGCCCGCCCGCTCGGGCAAGACCTTCCCGACCCTGAACCCGGCGACCGGCGAAGTGCTGACCGAAGTCGCCGCGTGCGACACCGAGGACGTCGACGTCGCGGTCAAGGCCGCCCGCCGCGCCTTCGACTCGGGCGTGTGGTCGCGCCTCGCGCCCGCCGAACGCAAGGCGATCATGAAGCGCTTTGCCGACCTGATCGACGAACATCGCCTGGAACTCGCGATCCTCGAATCGCTGGAGGCCGGCAAGCCGATCGGCGAATGCTTCAACGTCGACATCCCCGACACCGCCAACACCATCCGCTGGAACGCGGAGACCGCCGACAAGCTCTACGACGCCGTCGCCCCGACCGCGCCGGACGTGGTCGCGACCGTCCGCCGTGAGCCGCTCGGCGTCGTCGGCGCGGTGCTGCCGTGGAACTTCCCCGCCATGATGGTGGGGTGGAAGCTGGGCCCGGCGCTGGTGACGGGCAATTGCGTGATCGTGAAACCCGCCCAGCTCACGTCGCTGACCACCATCTGCATCGCCGAACTCGGCCATCAGGCGGGCATCCCGGCGGGCGTGCTGAACGTCGTCCCGGGGCTCGGCAGCACGGCGGGCCAGGCGCTGGGCATGCATCCGGACGTCGACCTGATCGCCTTCACCGGCTCCACCGCGGTGGGGCGGCGCTTCCTCGAATACTCGGCCGCGACCAATCTCAAGCGCGTGGCGCTGGAACTGGGCGGCAAGAATCCGCAGGTCGTCATGCCCGACGTGAGCGCCCTCAAGACCGTCGCGAGCAACGTCCTCGCCTCCGCCTTCTGGAACATGGGCGAGAACTGCTCGGCGGGCTCGCGCCTGATCGTGCATCGCTCCATCAAGGACGCGCTGCTCGACGAGATGCTGGTCCAGCTCGAAACCGACTGGAAGACCGGCGACCCGCTGGACCCGGAAGTGCGGCTCGGCGCGCTGATCCAGAAGGATCACATGGACAAGGTGCTCGGATTCATCGATCGCGCAAAGGCGGCCGGCCTGACGGCGCTGACCGGCGGGGAGCAGGTCCTCAAGGAAACCGGCGGCTATTTCGTCGCGCCGACGATCTTCGACGACGTGCCCACGGACGCCGAAATCGCGCGCGAGGAAATCTTCGGGCCGGTGCTCGCGGTGATCCCCTTCGACACCGAGGAAGAGGCCGTCGCCATCGCCAACGACACCTGCTACGGGCTCGCAGCCTCGCTGTGGAGCGACGATCTCAGCACCGTCCACCGCATGTCGGCGGCGATCCGCGCCGGCACGGTCTCCGTCAACTGCTTCTCGGAGGGGGACATCACGACGCCCTTCGGCGGGTACAAGCAGTCCGGTTTCGGCGGGCGCGACAAGTCTGTGTATGCCCACGAGCACTACACCGAGCTGAAGACGACCTGGATCAAGGTGGCTTGACGTCAGGGCCTGCCGGAATCGAAACTGATTTCCGGCAGGCGCACCCCAATCGGTAGGCCAAGACAAGAGCCGTACCTGCCGTCCCCCGGACGACGATCGGCCGTACAGGAAATTCCCCCATGCTCAGCCTCACCAGCTCCGAATTCCTCAACCCCGTCAATACCCAGACCTGGGCCAACGGCCGCCATGTCGTGCGCTGTCGCAAGGTCATCCAGGAAACCCACGACGTCCGCACCTTCTGCTTCAGCATGGAGGAGCCGGTGCTGTTCTTCTTCAAGCCCGGCCAGTTCGTGACGCTGGAGCTGGAGATCGACGGCAAGCAGGTGATGCGCTCGTACACGATCTCCAGCGCGCCCTCGATTCCCTACAGCTTCTCGATCACGGTGAAGCGCGTGCCGGGCGGCCAGGTGTCGAACTGGCTGCACGACAACCTGGAGGAGGGCAGCGTTGTCGCCGTGCATGGGCCGGTCGGGCAGTTCAACTGCATCGATTATCCCGCGCGGAAGGTGCTGTTCCTCTCGGGCGGCGTCGGCATCACGCCGGTGATGTCGATGGCGCGCTGGTTCTTCGACACGAATTCGGAAGTGGACATGGTGTTCGCGCACAGCGCGCGCGCGCCGAAGGACGTCATCTACCGCGCCGAGCTCGACTACATGTCGACGCGGATCGAGAACTTCAAGCTGCATCTGATCTCCGAACGCACCGAGATCGGTCACGCGTGGAGCGGTTATCGCGGCTACCTGACGCGCGCGATGCTGGACCTCATCGCCCCCGACTTCCTCGAGCGCGAAGTCTTCTGCTGCGGCCCGACGCCCTACATGCGCGCGGTGCGCCACCTGCTGCAGGAGGCGGGCTACGACTTTGCGCGGTATCACGAGGAATCGTTCGGCGCGACGCCCGAGGGGGACATCGCGGTCGCCCAGGAGCATGCCGCCGAGGCGCACGAACATGAGGGGGCAGCGCAGGATACGTACTGCGTCACCTTCAAGGAGTCGGGGAAGTCGGTTCAGGCGGGCGCTGGAATCACCCTGCACGCCGCTGCCGCCAACGCTGGCGTCACCATCCCCAAGGCCTGCGGCATGGGCATCTGCGGTACCTGCCGCGTGAAGGTGCTCGAAGGCAAGACCGAGATGGCGCACAACGGCGGCATCACCGACGAGGAAATCGCCGAAGGCTATGTGCTGAGCTGCTGCACGAAGGCGGCGTCGGACGTGAGCGTCGAGTACTAGCCGGAACGAGCGCCGCTCCCCCCACGGCAATCGCATGAACGCATCGTAGGGCGAATAGCGCAGCGCTTTTCGCCGCGGGTATCGCATGACGATGCGCGCCATACGGTGGATAACGCTGGCTTATCCGCCCTGAGAATCTCCAACCCGCCAATGTCGCCCGTCCGCGGTCTAAGATGAATCAGCGGCACTGCGCCGGTGCGCTTTGGGGAGACGATCATGCAGAGTTCGACTCGATTGCCGTCAGACGTCGAGGCGCTGCAGCGGCTCCATCGCGCCCTGCGCACTCTTAGCGCAAGCAACCGCGCCCTGCTGCGCGCCGAGGACGAAGACAGGCTCTATCACGAGTTCTGCCGTATCGCGGTCGAGGAGGGCGGTTACCGGCTCGCCTGGGTCACACGGGCGGAGAACGACGAAGCGAAGACCGCGCGGGCGATTGCCAGCGCCGGCATCGACGAAGGCTATCTCGAATCCGTGCAGATCAGCTGGGCGGAGGACACGCCCCTGGGGCGGGGGCCGACCGGCATCGCGATCCGGACCGGCAAGCCGTCCGTGATGCAGAACATCCAGACGGACCCGTACGCCGCCCCCTGGCTCGAAACCGACCTCGCACATCGGTTCCGGTCCTTCATCGCGTTGCCCTTGCACGTCGAGGGCGCGGTGATCGGAACGATCACCATCGGCGCCCCCGAGGCCGACGCGTTCAGCGAGGACGAGGTCGCGCTGCTCACCGAGACGGCCGATGACCTCTCGTTCGGTATCGAGACGCTGCGACTGCGCGCCCGCCATCGCGCGGCCGAGGAAACGATCCGGCAGATGGCGTATTTCGACGCGCTGACGGGGCTGCCCAACCGCCTGCAGTTGCGCGACCAGTTGCGGGCCGCGGTCGACGTCGCCCGCGGCGCGAATCGTCCGCTCGCGGTGCTCCACCTGCGGATCGGCAGCCTGCGCGAGATCACCGAGGCGCTGGGCTACCGCGAGAGCGACCTGTTGCTGCTGGAAATTGCCCGACGGCTGTGCGCCATCGAAGCGACCGGGAACGTCGCGCGTGCGGCGGAGGATGCCTTCGTGATCGTGCTTGCGCGCGGCGATGCGGAGGCCGCCCGCGATCATTCGCAGCGCATCCTGGCGGCGCTCGCCGCGCCCGTCCAGCTTTCCGGTTTGCTGCTCGATGCGCGCGCCACGATCGGCATCACGCTGTACCCCGGACATGGCGACGAGCCCGAGGCCTTGTTGCGCCGCGCGGCAATCGCGAATTTCCGCGCCCGTCAGACCGGGCGGCGCTATCTCTTTTATGCCGGGGGTCTGGACACGGAGTGCACGCACCGCCTGGAGCTCATGGGCGAGTTGCGGCGCGCGATAGAAGGCGAGGAGTTGCGCCTGTTCTGCCAGCCCAAGGTCGAGATCCGCTCGGGCCGCGTGTCGGGGGTCGAAGCCCTGGTTCGGTGGGACCATCCGCGTCTGGGGATGATCGATCCGGGGGCATTCATCGGGCTCGCGGAGAGCGCCGGGCTGATTACGCCGCTCACCTATTGGGTGCTCAGGGCGGCGTTGCGCGAGGGATACGCGTGGCACGCGGCCGGGCTCGCAGTGCCGCTGGCCGTGAACCTGTCGCCGCACGACCTGCGCGATCCGCTGCTCCTCGACCACGTGAGCGACGCGCTCGCGACGTGGGGCGCGAAGCCGGACTGGATTGCGTTCGAGATCACCGAAGGCGCGTTGATGGACGACCCGATCGGCGCACGCGACAGGCTTGTCGCGCTGAAGAAGCTGGGCGTCGAACTCTCGATCGACGACTTCGGCACCGGGTATTCGTCGCTTGCCTACCTGCAGAAGCTGCCGATCGATGCGATCAAGATCGACCAGTCGTTCGTGTCCGGAATGACCAGTAGCGAGGACTCGTCCGTGATCGTGCGCTCGACGATCGACATGGCGCACAACCTCGGCTTGCGCGTCGTCGCCGAGGGTGTCGAAACGCGCACGATAGCCGAGCGACTCGGGCAACTGGGCTGCGAGGCCGCGCAGGGGTATTACATCAGCCGCCCGATGCCGGTCGCACAGTATCCGGACTGGAGTGCCGCGTTCTCGTGGGTGCAGTGAGCCGCGCCGGCGGGCGAGCTCAGGGCCGGCTTCAAATCGGTCGGCGATGAGGCGAGGGCGGTCCGTGCGGCACCCGCCGCATAGACGGAGCCCGTGACGCACATCAGCGAATCGGACGGCACGCGGGCGAGCGTTTCGCTGACCGCTGCCAGCGGGTCGTCGACGGCATGCACGGGGAGGCCGGGGAAGTGCTGCCGGATCCAGTCGGCGATCGCCGACGGTTCGAGCGAGCGCTGACGGTCGGCGCGCGTGACGACGAAGGCGCTCGCCTTCGCAGCGAATATCGGCAGGAGTCCTGCGAGATCCTTCCCGGACGAAATGGAGATGACCATGTGCCGCTCGCGGCAGTCGAGCACGTCCAGCGAGTGCATCAGGGCGCGCGCGGAGGATTCGGTGTGCGCCCCGTCCGCGACAATCCAGGGGCGGCGTCCGAGGATTTCGGTCCGACCCGGCAGCGCGACCTGCGCCAGGCCGCGGCGCGCGGCGTCTGCGAGTTCGGGCAGGGGCAGCAGCTCCGCGTGGAGGATGCACGCGAGCGCCATCGCGGCGTTACCGGCGAGATGGGGGCCCAGCACCGGCAGGGTGAGGTCCATCGCCAGTGGACCGCATTCGACGTGCATGGCCACGCCGTCGGCGGAAGTCCGCGTTACATTCGCGGTGAAGTCGATGCCGAGGCGGTGCAGCGGGGCGGCCCAGTTCGTCGCCTGCGCCTCGATGACTGCGAGCGCCTCGCGGGGCAGGTCGCCGATCACGACAGGCACGGCGGGCTTGATGATTCCCGCCTTCTCGCGGGCGATCGCGGCGAGCGTGGTGCCGAGACGGTCGGTGTGCTCCAGTTCGATGCTGGTGATGCAGGACACGAGCGGGGTGATGACGTTGGTCGGATCCAGGCTCCCGCCGAGGCCGACCTCGATCAGCGCCACGTCGGCCCTGGTGTTCTCGAACAGCGCGAAGGCAGTCGCCGTCGCGAAGTCGAAGAAACCGGGCGGGTGCGCGTTGTCCTGCAGCTCGACGAAGTGGGGCCGGACGCGCTCCACAGCGGCGACGAATTCCGCTTCGCCGACCTCTTGCCCACCGACGCGGTAGCGTTCGCTCCAGCGCTGCAGGTGCGGCGACGTGTAGGTGCCCACGCGCAGGCCGGCCGCGCCGAGCACCGCCTCGCACAGCAGGGCGGTGCTGCCCTTGCCCTTCGAGCCGGCCACATGGATGCAGCGCAGCGCGCGCTGCGGGTTGCCGATGCGGGCGAGCAGGTCACTCATCGGCTGCAGGGCGAGCGCGTCCGGCGGTCGGGAGCGGGACGACTCGGCCGCCACGAGCGCTTCGATGAGCCGGACCACGTCGCCGATGTCGCGCAGCGGTTCGGCGACGGCGTCCGCCAGGCCGGGCGGGGGGCTCATCCCCACGCGGCCTCCATCAACCCCTGCGGCACCGGAAGGCCATGTTGGCGGCAGGCGGCTTCGAGGGTGTTGAGCAGCAGGCAGGCGATGGTCATCGGCCCGACGCCGCCCGGCACCGGCGTGATCGCGCCCGCCACTTCGACGGCGCTGTCGAAGTCCACGTCGCCGACCAGCCGCCCTTTGCCGTCGGGCGTGTCGATGCGGTTGATGCCGACGTCGATCACCGTCGCGCCGGGCTTGATCCAGTCGCCGGGAACCATGCGCGGCCGGCCCACCGCGGCGACGAGGATGTCGGCGCGCCGGCATTCGTCCGCCAGGTCGCGCGTCCTGGAATGAGCGACGGTCACCGTGCAGCTCTCGCGCAGAAGCAGCGCGGCCATCGGCTTGCCGACGATGTTCGAACGTCCCAGCACGACCGCGCGCAGGCCCGCAAGATCGCCCAGGCGATGCTTGAGCAGCATCAGGCAGCCCAGCGGCGTGCAGGGCACCATGCCGTCGCCGCCGGTCGCCAGCGCGCCGGCATTGACGGGATGGAAGCCGTCGATGTCCTTCTCGGGGCGGATCGCGTTGATGACGCGATCGGCGTCGACCTGCGGCGGCAGCGGCAACTGCACGAGGATGCCGTGAACGGCCGGATCCTCGTTGAGCCGATCGATCAGCTCCAGCACCTTTTCCTGCGGCACGTTGTACGGCAGCCGGTACTCGAACGAGGCCATCGCCGCTTCACGGGCCTGGCGTGCCTTGTTGCGGACGTACACCTGGCTGGCCGGGTCCTCGCCGACAAGGATCACGGCGAGGCCAGGGGTGACGAGATGCTGCTCGCGCAGACGCACGACGTGGCGGCCGATCTCGGCACGCAGGTGCTCGGCGGCTTGCTTGCCGTCGATGATCACGGCGTTCATCGGAACACCACCGTCTTGTTGCCGGTGAGGAAGACGCGGTGCTCGATGTGGTATTTGACGGCACGTGCGAGCGCCAGGCATTCAGTGTCGCGGCCGACGGCGACGAGGTGTTCCGGCTGGTAGGTGTGATCGACGCGCTCGACGGCCTGCTCGATGATCGGGCCCTCGTCCAGATCGGAGGTCACGTAGTGCGCGGTCGCGCCGATCAGTTTCACGCCGCGGTCATGCGCCTGGTGATAGGGTTTCGCGCCCTTGAAGCCGGGCAGGAAGGAGTGGTGGATGTTGATCGCGCGGCCCGAGAGCTTGCGGCACAGGTCCTCGGACAGCACCTGCATGTAGCGTGCGAGCACGACCAGATCGGTGCCCGTCTCGGCGACGAGTTCGAGCAGGCGCTCCTCCTGCGCCGCCTTCGTCTCGGACGTCACCGGCAGGTGATGGAAGGGGATGCCGTGCCAGTCCGCGAGGCGCTTGAGGTCCGGATGGTTCGACACGATCGCCGGCACCTCCATCTTCAGCTCGCCGGTGCGAAGTCGATAGAGCAGGTCATCGAGGCAGTGGTCGAACTTCGACACCATCAGCAGCACCTTCGGGCGCGCCAGCGTGTCGTGCATCTCCCACGTGAAGTCTTCCTCGGCGCGCGGCAATTCGTTGCCGAAGGCGCGCTTGAGCTCGTCGAAGGACGGCGTGCGGCCCGACGTCGTCGAGAAGACCGTGCGCACGAAGAAACGCCCGGTGAGGATCTCGTCGAATTGCTGCATCTCCATGATGTAGCAGTGGCGCTCGGCCAGGAAGCTCGAGATGCGGGCGACCGTGCCGATCACGCCCTTGCAGCTCGCCTTGAGTACGTAAATGTTCTTGCCTTCGGTCATTACCGACATCGCGCGTCTCCTCTTTGTCATATGGTTGGCCGTTGCGGACGATGTCATCCGTCCGGCGTTTGGCTGTCGCCCAATTTAGTCTTCCGGGGAGCGCTTGCCTGTCTGGTTACGACAATTTCGGATCGCCTCACGACACCCGCGCCCGCGCTGGCAATGGCGTCCATCGCGGGGAAATCCGGCTGTCGCGTTTGGACATGGAGGGGTCGTTGAGGCGCCTGCCAGTTGCGGGGGCTACGCCTAACCTGTGCCGCATCGGGTCCGCTGCGGTCGGCACCCGCAACGACCTGAAGGAGAAGACGACATGGCGGAACAGTTCGACGACGAGGATTTCGACCTGGCGGCATTGCCCGATGACGAACTCATCGAGCAAGTGCACGACGACCTCTACAACGGCCTGCGCGACGAGATCGTGGAGGCGACCAACATCCTGCTGTCGCGCGGCTGGAGCGCAAGCCGGGTGCTCGACGAGGCACTGGTGGAAGGCATGCGCATCGTGGGCGTGGATTTCCGCGACGGCATCCTGTTCGTGCCCGAAGTGCTGATGGCGGCCAACGCGATGAAGGGCGGCATGGAGATCATCCGTCCGCTGCTCGCGGACACCGGTGCGGAAACCGTGGGCAAGATCGTGATCGGCACGGTCAAGGGCGACATCCACGACATCGGCAAGAATCTGGTGGCGATGATGATGGAAGGGGCGGGCTTCGAGGTCATCGACATCGGCATCAACATCCCGGTCGAGACCTACCTCGATGAGATCGAGAAGCACAAGCCGGACATCCTGGGGATGTCGGCGCTGCTGACGACGACCATGCCCTACATGAAGGTCGTGATCGACACGCTGAAGGAAAAAGGCCTGCGCGACGACTACATCGTGTTGGTGGGGGGCGCCCCGCTGAACGAAGCCTTCGGCAAGGCCGTCGGTGCGGACGCGTACTGCCGCGATGCGGGCGTCGCGGTCGAGACGGCCAAGGCGCTCATCAAGCAGCGTCGCGCCGCCTGAGGCGGCACAAAGGGACGCGGGCGTGGAACCGATACTGATCATCGCCTGCGGCGCGCTCGCCCGCGAGCTCAAGGCCGTGATCGCCGCAAACGGGTGGCAGCACGTGCAGTTGCAGTGCCTGCCCGCCGACCTCCATAACCGCCCCGATCGCATCCCCGAGGCGGTGCGCGAAAAGATCCGGGCGGGGCGGGCACGTTTCGGGCGCATCCTCGTCGGCTATGCCGACTGCGGCACGGGCGGGCTGCTCGATCGCGTGCTCGAAGAGGAGGGCGTCGCGCGCCTGCCGGGCGCCCACTGCTACGAGTTCTACGCGGGCACGCCGGCCTTCACGGCGCTCGCCGACGCGGAGCCGGGCAGCTTCTACCTCACGGATTTCCTCGTGCGTCATTTCGAGCGCCTCGTGATCCGCGAACTCGGCATCGAACGTCATCCGGAGCTCGCATCGATGTATTTCGGCAACTACCGCCGCCTGGTCTACCTGGCGCAGGCCGAGGATGCGCAATTGCACGAGCAGGCGCGGCAGGCCGCGGCGCGGCTCGGGCTCGAGTTCCAATACCGATTCACCGGCTACGGCGACCTCCAGACGGCCATCGTCCGGTTCCACCGCCAAGAGGGGCGCGACGCCCGCACGGAGCAGGTTTCATGGCAAAGCTGATTGTTGTGCAGTGGCGTGACATCCCTGCGCAGGTGATCGTCAAGAACGGACGGGAGAGCGCGAAAGCGCAGCTCTCCGAGCGCTTCCAGGTCGCGATCGACCGGGCGGCGATGCGCGCCGGCAAGGGCAGCTCGGACGCCTATTTGGAGGACTGGCGCCGACAGCCGCCACGCGAGTGCGGCGGCGACCTGCAGGCCGAAGCGGCTGCCGAAGCCGCCCGCATCGAGGCCGGTTACAGCGACGCAGACCTCGATGCGCTGGTTCGCGCCAAGGGCAATGCGACCAGCACCGACACGGCGTAATAGAAAACGACATCGACAAACAGCCACACCGGTCGCGCGAAACCGACGGTGGCGGACGAAGGAGACATTCATGTACGCAGCACGCCGGTGGGTGGTCCGACACTCACGTGGTTTCGAGATCATCTACAACGCCTTCGAGCCGATCATTGCGCGGCTCGATCCGCTGTGGCGCCGTGTCGGATATGCGCGCGCGGAACGGCCGGTCGCGGAGGTCGAGAAGGCCATCAAGGGCTTCCTGTTCGACTGCAAGATGTGCGGCCAGTGCGCGCTCAGTTCGACGGGGATGTCCTGTCCAATGAACTGCCCGAAGACGCTGCGCAACGGCCCCTGCGGCGGCGTGCGTGCGAACGGGCACTGCGAGGTCAAGCCCGAGATGAAGTGCGTGTGGGCGGAGGCCTGGGCCGGCAGCCAGCACATGAAGTCCGGCAAGAGGATCTATGTCGTCCAGAAGCCGGTGGATAACCGCTTCCGCGATACCTCGTCCTGGCTGCGCGTCGTGCGCCAGATCGCCGAACGCGCCGCGCAGGGAGAGCAGAAATGATTTTCGACGACGAACCGACGCCCGGCGAAGGACTGCCGATCCTGCCCGGCCACGTTTCGCCTGGCCGCTTGGAGCGCGTGCTGCGCGCCGGCAAGTTCGCGGTGACGTCCGAAATCGACCCGCCCGATTCCGCCGATCCGGACGAA
Organism: Azoarcus sp. DN11; assembly: GCF_003628555.1. NCBI lineage: Bacteria > Pseudomonadati > Pseudomonadota > Betaproteobacteria > Rhodocyclales > Zoogloeaceae > Azoarcus > Azoarcus sp. DN11. The sequence continues at coordinate 2,435,374 of NZ_CP021731.1, forward strand.
GTGTTCAAGCGCGCCGCGATCTTCGACGGCTACGTCGACGCGATCAACGCGACCGACGGCTCGGGTGCGAACTGCCATATGTCCAGCGTCGGCGTGTGCGCGCTGCTGACGCGCCGCGGCTACGCGATGGTGATGCAGATCTCGTGTCGCGACCGCAACCGCATCGCGATCCAGGGCGAGATCCTGGGCGGAGCCGCAATGGGGGTCGCCAACATCATGTGCCTGACGGGCGACGGCGTGCAGGCGGGCGACCATCCGCAGGCCAAACCCGTGTTCGACCTCGACTCGATGTCGCTGCTGGAGATCGCTCGTGCCATGCGCGACGAGCAGCGCTTCCAGAGCGGGCGCAAGCTCGACACGCCGCCGTGCGTGTTCCTCGGCGCCGCCGAGAACCCCTTCGCGCCGCCCTTCGACTGGCGTCCGCATCGGCTCGCGAAGAAGGTCGCCGCCGGCGCACAGTTCATCCAGACGCAGTACTGCTACGACATCCCGCGGCTGCGCACCTTCATGGCGCAGGTGCGCGATCTCGGCCTGCTCGAAGGCCCGAACCGCGTCTACATCATGGTCGGCGTCGGCCCGCTCGCGTCGGCCAAGAGCGCAACCTGGATCCGCGACCATGTGCCCGGCGTCCACATCCCGGACAGCGTCATCACACGCCTGGCGGGTGCGGAGAAGCAGAAGGCCGAAGGCAGGAAGCTCTGCATCGATCTGATCGAGGAGATCCGCGAAGTCGAGGGCGTCAGCGGCGTGCACGTGATGGCCTACCGCCAGGAGGAGGCGGTTGCCGAAATCATCCAGACCTCCGGCGTGCTCGAGGGGCGTGTTCCGTGGTATCCGGGGCGTGACCGGCAAGTTCAAAGGCAGGCGGTGGGGGCCTGACCGGGGCCGTAATCAGCTCGCACAAGAAGGAAGTCGTCCGCGGCTTTTCGACAATCCGCCACAAATACAGCGCTGGCCGTTTTCACGGCCAGCGCCTTGGCGTTGATCATCGCGGTTCGGCTGCTTGCCACGCCTGCCGGGATAAATAAGGCCCGGGGGGACCGGGCCTCCGAGGGCTACCTGGCCGCGACGGGTGTCACTTCAAAAACGCAGTGCTGATGTCCGCCACGCTCCCCCGCGCACGACACCTCGCGGCAGCGTGCCCGCGTTGTTCGCCCCACTTCGTCGGAGAGCCAATCCATTGCCCCCGCGAACCAGCCCGCAAACATGTAGCACAGGCGTCCCTCAGCTTCCGGCTGCGCGAGCACGAAGGCGGAATGCTCAAGGACGATGGTCGCCGAGGTGTCTTCGGGAGCAATGTCGCGGAAACTGAACTGCCCCCAGCCGCGCTGCGATAGTCGCTTGAGGTAATGCTCGAACACCTCCACCCCGCCTAGTCCGTGGCGTGCAGATTCCTTGCTGCACCAGTGATAGGCCGACTGGTAGCCGGCAGGGTAGAGAACGGCCTCGTACTGCCCCCGGCCCAGTGCCTTCTCCACCGCGAGATGGTTATTGACGAAGAAATGGCGCGGCACGTACAGCATGGGCAGGCCATCGGTCGTCCACACCCCGGTGTCCGGCGCGACCTCGATCGGTACTTGCGGCTCCCGGTTCATGACGCCCAGACCTCGCCGAACACCCGCAGCCAGTTCGCCCCCAGCACCTTCTCGATGCGCGACGCCTTCCAGCCGGCGGCCTGCATGCCATCGGTGAGATTCGGCATCTCGCCCAGCGTGCGCAGCCCTTCGGGGTTCTGGATGGTGCCGAATTCCGTCAGCTTCCGGTAGCGACCCTTGTCGTGGGTGATCCAGTCGAAGAAGCCCTTGTCGTACCCTTGGGTGAAATCGGTGCCGATGCCCACGCAGTCTTCGCCGACGAGATTGATCGTGTAATCGATCGCCTCCACGTAGTCCATCACGTTCGCGTGGACGCCCCGCCGCAGGAAGGGCGGGAACATCGTCACGCCGATGAAGCCGCCATGATCGGCGATGAAACGTAGCTCCTCGTCGCTCTTGTTGCGCGCGTGCTCCTTGAGGCCGGCGGGCAGGCAGTGCGAATAGCACACGGGTTTGGTGGACGCGAGGATCGCTTCGCGGGAAGTATTCGCCCCCACGTGCGACAGATCCACCATGATGCCGACGCGATTCATCTCGGCGATGAACTCGCGGCCGAAGCCGGAGAGCCCGCCGTCCCGCTCGTAGCAGCCGGTGCCCACCAGGTTCTGCGTGTTGTAGCAGAGCTGGATGACGCGCACGCCCATGTCGGCAAAGGCTTCGATGTACCCCAGGTGGTCTTCGCAGGCATAAGCATTCTGGAAGCTGAGGATGATCCCGGTCTTGCCTTCGCGCTTGGCGCGGTGGATGTCCTCCACGTTGCGCACCAGGGTGACCAGGTCGGCATTCTCGCGGATCAGCTTCTTCATATCCGCGATGTTCTCCACCGTCTCCTGGAAACCTTCCCAGACCGAGACCGTGCAGCTGGCGGCGGTCAGGCCGCCTTTGCGCATGTCCTCGAAGAGCGCACGGTCCCATTTGGCGATCACCAGCCCGTCGATCACGATGCTGTTGTGGTGCTGCTCGTTCATTGCTTCTTTCCTCGTTGGTTATCGATGGAAGGATCCACGACGCACCGTCAGCGGGCCGCCTCGGTGGCTTCGCGACCCATGGCGACGCCCATCGGCCGCCCGGCACCGTCATGGGAGTGGGCGATTTCCTCCAGGGACTTGCCGCGGGTTTCCACACCCAGGAGATAGACCATCAGGGCAGCGGCGAAGAAGCAGCCGGCGCCGACGGTGAAGACACCGCCCTGACCCCAGGCGGGCAGCACCACACCCACCAGATAGGGGCCAAGCAGCGATCCCACTCGCCCGATGGCCGACGCAAATCCCGATCCGGTGGCGCGCGTCCCGGTCGAATAGAGTTCGGGGGTGTAGGTATAGAGCACCGCCCACATGCCGAAGAGGAAGAACTGCATCAGCAGGCCGGAGAGGATCAGCGGCGTTTCGCTGCCGACGTTCGCCGCAACTTGGCCGTAGAGAAAAACGCCGCACGCACCGCCCACGAGGGCGGCGATGCAGGTGGGCTTGCGACCCCACTTCTCGACGAGCCATGCCGCGCAGAGGAAGCCGGGGATGCCGCCCAGGGAGATCAGCACGGTGTACAGCACCGATTTGGTGACGGCGAAGCCCGCCTGTTGCAGCAGCGCTCCGAGCCAGGTCGTCAGGCCATAGAAGCCGAGCAGCGCAAAGAACCACAGGCCCCAGATCATGATCGTGCTGGAGCGATGCTCGGGCGACCACAGGGACGCAAAGCCGCGGCGACCGCTCTGCTGTACAGGAGGGACTGCCACCGGCCGCGGCAATTCGCGCACGCCGAGGCTTGCCTGCACCTTGCTCTCGACGGCGGCCAGCACCCGCTCGGCTTCATCGTGGCGCCCTGCGTGTTCGAGCCAACGCGGCGACTCGGGAACGAAGCGGCGCACCACCAGCAGGAACAGCGCGGGAATGGCCAGGACGACGAACACGGTGCGCCAGCTCGCGATGCTGAGGAAGTAGTAGGAAATGAGGCCGGCGGTGATGAAGCCCAGCGGCCAGAAGCCGTCCATCAAGGCGATGTATCTGCCGCGCTGGCGGGCGGGGATGAATTCCGACAGCAGCGCCTGGGCTACGGGAAACTCCATCCCCATCCCGAAGCCCAGGATGACCCGGTAGAGGGTCAGGGTTTCGGCGTCGGCAGCGGTCGAACAAAGGTAACTGGCAACGCCCCAGATCACCATGCTGACCTGGAAGACGGGCTTGCGACCGAACTTGTCCGCCAATAGACCGGAGAGCGCCGCGCCCACGGCCATGCCCACGAAGCTTGCGCTCGCCAGCAGGCCTGCCTGCGCCGTGGTGAGGGCAAATTCCGCCTTCAGCGAACCGAGCACGAAGGTCATCATGCCGAGGTCGATGGAATCAAAGAAGAATGCGCCGGCGATGATGATGAAGATCAGGCGGTGGTAGCCGCTGACCGGAAGGCGCTCCAGACGCTCCGCCGCCGTGTGGGCGGCACTCGAACCAGACAGGTGTCGCATGTTGTCTCCTCTGTATTTTTGAGTACTCACGGTCTGCACGCCGGAGCGCTTGCAGACTATCAGCGGGTCCGGAGGGCCATGAAATCGTTTCTTCTGATGAGACTCATAAGACGCCGTTTGCCCCGCCGGCACTGGATTTCCGGTCATCGCCCCGGATTTTCTGCGCTAACATCTTTGCCATGGATATTCGGCATCTAAGGACTTTCGTAACCGTCGCGCGCATGGGCAGCGTCACCAAGGCGGCGGAAGCACTCCACATCACCCAGCCAGCGGTGAGCGGCCAGCTCAAGAGCCTTGAGGAGGCACTGGAGCTGAAGCTGTTGTCGCGCACCACCTCTTCGGTCGCGCTCACCCAGGCCGGCCAGGACCTGCTGCTGCAGGCGGAGCGCGCGCTCGATGCCTTCGGCGATTTTCTCCACCACGCGAAGGCGCGTCGCGGCCAGGTGTCGGGCCAGTTGCGCATCGGTGTGGCGATGTACGATCCGGTGATGCTGCGCGTCGGACCGCTGATGCGCCGGGCGACGGAGGAATATCCCGGTCTGCGCGTCGACATGCAGGTGGGACGGATCAGCTGGTTCCACGACGCCTTGCGCAGTTCGGAGATCGACGGCGCGATCTCGGTCTGCCGCACAGCCATGCCGGGTATCGATGAGTTGGTACTGCGCGAGATGGTCTTCGAACTGGTGATCCCGAGTGCCTGGCATGATCGGCTGGGTGCCGATCCGCTCCAGGCCCTGTCGCGCTTGCCGTGGATCCGCATGAGCCCGCGCAGCGCCCACCACGCGATGATGCAGGAGATCCTCCAGACGCTGGGAATGCGTCCGGTGGAGACGGTCGAGGCGGACCACGAGGCGGTGATCCATGCCCTGGTGGCCGCCGAGGTGGGCGTCGGCCTGCTCAGGAGCGACCTCGCGCAGGCGAGCGAGGAGGCCGGAACGATCCGGCGGCTACCCGCCTACAGCGCGGCAGCACGGCTCTCGTTCATCTACCCGACCGAACGCCGCAACGACCCGGCGATGGGCGCGCTGCTGAATACCCTCACCAAGGTCTGGCGGCTCTGAAATGGTCGCGCCTCAATCGGGCCGCGCCCTCAGCGGCGCCGTCTGATCCATCAGCCAATCGCGGAAGATCCTGATTCCCGTCGAATCGACCAGATCGCGACGGCAGACGAAGTAGTGCATCCGGTCGGGGGCGAGCCAGGTTTCGGCGACCGGTCGCACCAGTTGGCCCGCGTCCAGTTGGTGCTGCACCAGGTGACGCCAGGCCAGCCCGACACCGACTTCCTCGTGTACCGCATCGAGCAGCATCGAAAAATGACTGAAATTCATCGTCATCTTGCCCATCGATGCGCGGAGCCCGAACCGGCTCATCCAGACCGCCCAATCGACCGGCGCCCATAGCCTCGCCTTCCAGTGGCTCGCGTTGAGGTTGAGCAGCGGGACCGTCAGCAACCCTTCCAGCGTCGCGATCCGGGGATTCTGTTCCAGGAAGCCGGGCGTGCACACCGGGAATATTTCTTCCGAAAAGAGATGCTCCGCCACGTATTGCGGATGCTCTTCGAGCCCGAGCGTCACTGCGGCATCGAAGCGCTCGTGATAGTCGGGGTTTCCGTCGGCGCTGACCAGGAAGAGCTGCAGTTCGGGGTATTGCGCGCGCAGCCGTTTCAGCCGCGGCATCAGCCAGAGCTGGGCGAAGGCGGTCGTGGTGATGAGATTCAGGTCCTCATGGCGGTTGTGCCGCAGCAGATCCCGCGAGGCCGTGGCGATGTGCTGCAAGGCGGACGAAGCGGCCAGATACAGCGAATGTCCGGCGTCGGTGAGTTCGACCTTGCGGTTCCCGCGCAGGAACAGCTTCTGGCCGTAGAACGCTTCCAGGGTCTGGATCTGGCGGCTGATTGCCGCCTGTGTCACGCACAACTCCTCCGCCGCCAGCTTGAAGCTGTCGTGGCGTGCGGCGGCCTCGAAGGCGCGCAAGGCGTTGAGCGGTGGAAGGAGATGCCGGGAGCTCGACATCGGTGAGTCCGGTGACAGAGGGGGTTTCCAGAGTTAAGCAAAAAGTAACTGAAAAAGCCAGATGACGTTGTTTTGCTGGCCGATCACTTAACAAAAACGCAAGTGAAGCGGTCCAAAAACTCGTTTGTCAGCCGTTTTCGACTCCTTGAAGATGAATCGCCCGTAACCATCAGAAAGGTGCAGCTGTGACAAAGAGGTTCGAAAACAAGGTCGTCGTGATCACCGGAGGCGCCGGCGGCGTCGGACAGGCGCTGGTGCGCCTGTTCGCCGCGGAAGGCGCGCGGCTCATGATCTCGGACATCAACGCGGACGGCTGCAAGGCTGCCGCGGAGGAGGCCCGCGCGCTCGGCGCCGAGGCCGATTACGTGGCCGGCAACCTGCGGGAAAAGGAGTACTGCGAGGCGGTCATCGCCCGTGCGGCGGAACGCTTCGGTGGCGTCGACATCCTGCTCAACAACGCCGGCATCATCCCGCGCGGGACGATCGAGGAAACCACGGACGACATGTGGTTCACTGCGATGGACGTGAACCTCAACGCGGTCTTCTTCATGTGCCGCGCCGCGATTCCGCACATGAAACGCCGCGGCGGGGGGGCCATCGTCAACACATCTTCGGTCTGGGGCACCTATCCGGGGCCCGGGCACGTCGCCTACTGCACCAGCAAGGGCGCCGTCGCCGCGCTGACCGGCAACCTCGGTCGCGACTGCGCGCCGCTGGGCATTCGCGTCAATGCCGTCTGCCCGCACGAGATCAACACGCCGATGATCCGCACCGGTTTCGAGCGCCGCGGGCTCGATCCGGACAAGGCCGTCGATGAGCTGAACAAGACCGTGCCCATCGGCCGCATCGCCGAACCGGAGGATATCGCGGACGTCATCGCCTTCCTCGCTTCGGATCAGGCGCGCTACATCGCCGGCACCTGCGTGGAAGTGACCGGTGCGAAGCCGGTTTCGGGTTGAGGAGAGGAACATGGATCTGCAAGACAAGGTCGCCGTCGTCACCGGCGGCGGACGCGGCATCGGGCGCGGCATCACGCAAAGACTGCTGGCCGCTGGCGCCAGGGTGCTCGTCGCACAGCGCCAGCCGCTGGACGAAGTGCTGGGCGCAAACCCGAACGTCGCGTGGTTCAATGCCGACCTCGGCGAGGTGGAAGCGCCTTATGCCATCGCCCACGCGGTCGAGGAGCGCTTCGGCGGCGCGGACATCCTGGTCAACAACGCCGGCTTCATGTTCGAGAAGTCGCTGGACGACATGACCGAAGCGGACTGGGACCGGATGATGGTGGTCAACATGCGCGCCCCGGTGTTCCTCGCGAAGGCGCTGCTGCCGCAGATGCGTCGTCGCGGCGGTGGCAGCATCGTGAACATCGGCTCGATCGAGGGCATCGGCTCCAATCCGTGGCATGCGGCGTATTGCGGGTCGAAGGCCGGCGTCCACGGCTTCACGCGGGCCCTGGCGGTGGATCTGGGGCGCGACGGCATCCGCTGCAACGCGATCGCGCCGGGCTGGATCAATTCGGACCTGAGCAACGACTATATCGATGCCCAGCCCGATCCCGTCTCGGCCCGCGCCGGCCTGCTGAAACTGCATCCGGTCGGCCGCACCGGCGAGCCCGATGATGTCGGCGCGGCGGTCGTCTTCCTCGCCAGCGACGATGCTGCTTTCATCACCGGGCAGGTCATCGTCGTGGATGGTGGCCGTACGGCGAAGCTCCCGCTTCCCTTCTGATCCAGGCTAGTGTTTCGCGGCCGGCAATGCCGGCCGCTTTCCGTTCACCGGTCGCGTCAGGCGGCCAGAAGACGGGCGTCGGCACGTCCCATGCTGCCGTAAGTCGCCTCGCAGCGCGCGGCCAGCAGCGCCATCTCCGCGGAGGAGAGCGGCGAGCGCGAACGCTCGAAGTCATCGAACTCGTCGGCCATGAACACCTCGCGCCGCGCACGCACCTGGCGCTGCACCGGCTCGCAGGTGCGCTCGTTGCTCGGCGGCAGGCCGTAAAGGGCGTGATAGCGCTTGGAGAAATGCGGGGCCGACGCGAAGCCGCAGGCGTCGGCCACCTGGATGACCGTCATCGAGGTCTGCCGCAGCAGCTGGCGCGCGCGGTTGAGGCGGACGTTCTGGTAATAGCGCGACGGCGAGCAGCCCAAGTGCTTCAGGAAAAGCCGCTCGACCTGGCGGCGCGACACGTTCGCCGTTTCCGCAAGATCCTCGAGTTCGAGCGGCTCCTCGATGTTCGCTTCCATCAGCGCGACCAGTTCGAGCAGCTTCGGCTGCGAAGTGCCGAGCATGTGGCGCAGCGGCACCCGTTGTTGCTCCTGCTCGCTGCGAATGCGATCGCACGTGACCATTTCCGAGATCGCCGTCATCAGCTCCGGCCCGTGTTGCTGCCCCACGAGGTGGAGCATCATGTCCAGCGCGGCCGTGCCGCCCGCCGCCGACAGCCGTTTCGCCTCCAGCGCGAACAGCCGGTTCGTCACGAGCACCTTGGGGAAGGCCTCCTGCAACGCGGGAATGAGCTCCCAATGAATGCTCGCACGGTAGCCGTCGAGAAGACCCGCCTGGGCCAGCGCCCACGTGCCGGTCGCGATGCCGCCCACCATGCAGCCGCGGCGTGCGGCGGCCTGCAGGAAGCTCAGATGCGCCTTGTGGATCGCCTGCTGGGGGGCGAGGCCGCCGCACACGATCACGATGTCCAGGTCCTGCGCGTCTTCCATCGCGGCGTCCACCATCACTCGCTGGCCGTCGCTCGCGCGCACGGGCTCGCCCGTTTCACTGAGGGTGAGCCATTGGTAGTGCTCCTGCCCGCTCAACTGGTTGGCCATGCGCAGCGGTTCGATCGCGGCCGAATGCGCGATCAGCGTGAAATTGCCAAGCAACAGAAAACCGATCCGCACCGGTGCGGCCCCGCTCGCCTTGAAAGTCACGCACCCTCTCTTCGCTTCCGAACTCATGATGTCTCCTCCAACTGCACTGAATCGCGGCTCCAGGCAGCGTGAACTTTCGGTATTTACGTCGGCCACCCGCTGCGTCGTCTCCTTCTGGTCGTCATTCCGGTGTTTTCCGCATGAATACGATTCATGCTGCCATTACGCTATTTGCGAACCAGATGACGCAGGAGATTGCGGAAACAATGGTATTGAGCTGTATAGTTGGTGTGAAGTAGAGCAAATTTCATGTGAGACATAATCCAGATTTATGGCAGAAGATTCGGTCGGCCCACGACTTCACGCCTTGCTAGTCTTCGAGACGGCGGCACGTCACGGCAGCTTCACGCGTGCGGCAGCCTCGCTCGGCATCAGCCAGCCGGCGGTCAGCCACACGATCTGCGGACTCGAGGAGAGCTTGGGCGTCGTGCTCTTCGATCGCCTGCACAGGGGGGTGCGCCTGAGTGACGCGGGGCGCTACCTCTACGAGCAGGTCAATCTGGGGCTGGGCATGATCGACCAGGGCGTGCGCGAGGTGCGCAAGTTCAGCGCGTCCGATCAGGTCACGCTTGCCGCCTCGACCGCGACCGCGACCTTGTGGTTGTTGCCGCGGATGGCGCAGTTCAAGCAGGCCAACCCGCAGATCGAAATCCGCTGCATCACCGCCGACACCGACGTCGATCTCAGTGCCGACGGCATCGACCTGGCGATCACATTGGGGCGGGGAGAGTGGTCACGCTACTCGCGCTGGCGGATGTTCGACGAGGACGTCTTCCCCGTCTGCAGCCCCGGGTACGCGCAGACACTCGGTGAGAATCCGACGCCGCAATCGCTCAGCACGGCCACGCTGCTGCACTTCGAGGAGCGTTACCGGCCGCGTATCGACTGGGCCGACTGGCTCGGCAAGTTCGGCGTGAGCCTCCCCCGCAGCGGGGCACAGCTGCGGTTCACCGACTATTCGGTGGTGCTGCACGCGGCGATGGAGGGGCAGGGCATGGCGCTGGGGTGGCGGCACATCGTCACGCCCTTACTGGAGCAGGGGCGTCTGGTGCGCCCGCTCGCAGAACATGTGCTGACCGGCCATCCGATCTACATCATCGCGTCGCCCAACCGGGCATTGCGTCCGTCCGCGGCGATCCTGCGCGACTGGCTGCTGGAGGAGTCGCGCAACGACAGGGCCGAGTGAGCCCCACGTCGCGCAGTGGGGAGCCGGTCACGCCGGCTCGGCCTGGGCGGTTTGCTCCTGACGCATGTACGGGGGACCGGACGCGATCGCGGTCAGCCGCATCTCGAAGAACATGTCGCCGTCGATCTCGTTGGTGACGCTGTTCTCGTCCGTTTCGAAGTCGATCCGCACCGATGCAGCTCCGGCCTGGCGGGCCTGGGTCGCGGCTTCGTCGGCGGCGAGCGCGCGGGCGTATTCGACCGCTTCGCCGAGCTGCGGGAAATCCTTGGGGCCTTCCGGCGCGAAGACGCGGAAGGTGCCGCGCACGGGCTGCGTGATCGTCAGATGCACGCGCTGCGAAACCTCGCCCAGCACGGCGCCGACGGCGTTGGCCACTTCGGCGAAGCGGGGCATGTGGAGGCCGGTGCGCAATCCTCGCGCGACCTCCGGATAGTAGCTCGCGGCAGGCCCGCCGACGGCGACGACGGGCGCGTCGGACGCGAACTGGACCGAGAACAGCGAGGGCTTGGAGGGATCCCGGCGCTGTTCCATGACCAGCTCGGTGAGCAGCTTTGCGAGCTTGTCCGTCTGGGCCGCCGCGAGCCGGTTCTGTTCGTGCAGCCCCGCCTCGATCAGCTTCTGGCTGATGCCTTCGACGACGAGATCGAAGACCGCGCGCGACGGGCCTTCGGCATCGCCGTCGGGCCACGTGCCGTAGCCGTAGAGGCGGCGCATCTGCCGCGCCCAGATCCGGGCTCCCAACTCCGCCGCCCGGGTGGACCAGTGGTCCGAGATGCCCAGCACGTGCGCCGCATCGGTGGGCGTGAAGCCGCTGTAGATCACGAGCCCCTTGCGTTCGAGGCGGGCCAGCGCACGAGCGAGGCGACGGTCCTCGGCGGTGACGTACTCCATGTCCACCGGCTTGATGGAGACACGCTCCCAGGCCTGCCGCTCGTCGTCGGGCAGGCGGCCCAGCAGCGCCTCGTCGTGTTGCAGGCGCAGCGCGAAGCGCAACTGGCTGGCGTTGGGGGCTCCGCGGGACTGGCGTTCGAGCACGGGCAACACTTCCGTATGCTCGGCGGCGAGCAGGCTGAGCGGCACGACCCGGCGCGGGCCGATCGAAATTCCTTCGCCGCCGCTGAAACGGACCTCGCTGTCGCCGCCCAGCCCGATCGAATAAATACGCACCGCTTCGACCATCGGCTGCCATCCGCCGATGAGTGCGCCATCGAAGCTGAGTTCCGGCCGCCCGTTGCGCACGACGGCGATATCCGTCGTTGTGCCGCCCATGTCGGCCACGATCGCGTCGCGCAGCCCGCTCAGCGCGCAGGCGCCGAGCACGCTCGCGGCCGGGCCCGACAGCACCGTGCCAACCGGGCGCTGCATGGCCGATTCCGCATTGATCAGCGAGCCGTCGCCCTTGACGATCATCAGCGGTGCATCGATGCCGCGTGCGGCCAGGATCGACTCGACCGACTCGATGAGCCGCTGCACGTGGGTGATCATGCGTGCGTTGAGCGCGACCGTCGTGGCGCGTCGCGGTGCGCCGAGCGAGGACGCGAGTTCGTGCCCGCAGGTCGCGGGTTTGCGCGAGAGCTCACGCACGAGTTCGCGCACCCGCATTTCGTGGCGCGGATTGCGTACGCTGAAGGTGGCCGAGATCGCGAAGGCCGACACCTTGTCGCGCCAGTTCAGGATCGCCTTGCGCACGGCGTCTTCATCGAGCGGCGCGGCTTCGGCACCGCCCGCATCGTGCCCGCCCGCGATCGTGACGATGGCGTCGGGACCGAGCAATTCGGCGAGCCCGCTGTTCTGCACCTGACGCTCGTCGTAACCGATCAGCAGGGCACAGACGGGCGAGCCCTTGCCTTCGACGACCGAGTTCGTCGTCAGCGTCGTCGACAGGGACACGAGCGATACGTCGGACAGGCTTTCCGGTGGCAGGCTGTCGATCGCGCGTGCGATGCCGACGGTCAGGTCGTAGCGCGTCGTCAGCTGCTTCGCGGCTGCAAGCACTTCGCGGTGCTCGTTGACGAGCACCGCGTCGGTGAATGTGCCGCCCGTATCGATACCCAGCATCAAGCCCATTTTTGTCCCTCCGTCAGGTTTGGTTTCCCGCGCACTTGGCCGTCGTGCGGTCACTCCTGCGACCGCGCGCATACAAGGCCCTCACGAGGCCGACGAGGCTCAGGCCGATCCACAGGACCTGGGTGATCACGGCGGCGAGGTTGAAGTTGTACATCAGCGAGAACAGCAGGCAGGCGGGGCTGAGGATGTTCAGCCCGATGTAGCGAAGATCGTCGTGCTGGAGTCGGCCGAGCTGCAGGCCGGCATACGCGACCAAGCAGGCGATTACACCGATGAGTCCAACAAAATCCGAGGGGGTCATGAGAGTCTGGGGAGAGTTGATGGGGGCAGGTGCTCCGAAGGCGGCATGGGCCATGGAGCTAGTTGTCTTGGTCTCACCCCGGCAGGGCGTGAGCTCGGACGCGGCGTCTCTGTACAGCGTCCGCAGATTGATCCATGCGCAATTTAGTCTTCTTTCCGACATTCGCTTGTCTGGTTACGACAAGTTCGGGTCGTGAGGCGACAGGCCTGTCCTTGCTGACGGCCGTGGTTGCGCAACGCGAGTCGGGCTGCATAAACGGAGCTGCATAAGCGTGTCGCGTTTGGACATGGAGGGGTCGTTGAGGCGCCTGCCAGTTCCGGGGGGCACGCCTAACCTGTGCCGCATCGGGTCCGCTGCGATCGGCACCCGCAACGACCTGAAGGAGACGACGAGATGGCGGAACAGTTCGACGACGAGGATTTCGACCTGGCGGCACTGCCCGATGACGAGCTCATCGAGCAGGTGCACGACGACCTCTACAACGGCCTGCGCGATGAGATCGTGGAGGCGACCAACATCCTGCTGTCGCGCGGCTGGAGCGCGAGCCGGGTGCTCGACGAGGCACTGGTCGAAGGCATGCGTATCGTGGGCGTGGATTTCCGCGACGGCATCCTGTTCGTGCCCGAAGTGCTGATGGCGGCCAACGCGATGAAGGGCGGCATGGAGATCATCCGCCCGCTGCTCGCGGACACGGGTGCCGAGACGGTGGGCAAGATCGTGATCGGCACGGTCAAGGGCGACATCCACGACATCGGCAAGAATCTGGTGGCAATGATGATGGAAGGGGCGGGCTTCGAGGTCATCGACATCGGCATCAACATCCCGGTCGAGACCTACCTCGATGAGATCGAGAAGCACAAGCCGGACATCCTGGGGATGTCGGCGCTGCTGACGACGACGATGCCGTACATGAAGGTCGTGATCGACACGCTGAAGGAAAAGGGCCTGCGCGACGACTACATCGTGTTGGTGGGCGGGGCGCCGCTGAACGAAGCCTTCGGCAAGGCCGTCGGGGCGGACGCCTACTGCCGTGATGCGGGCGTCGCGGTCGAGACCGCCAAGGCGCTCATCCAGCAGCGACGTGCGGCCTGACGCAGCGCTTCACAACGACAAGAACCTCACACCGAGGTGCCGGTGGCCGGCACCCGCAATCCACCAAGGATGGAAACATGACCGACACCATCATCAGCTCGCACAAGAAGGAAGTCGTGATCGGCTTCGAGCGCCCCTTCGTCGTGATCGGCGAGCGCATCAACCCGACCGGCCGCAAGCTGCTGGCCGCCGAGATGGCCGCCGGCGATTTCTCCCGCGTGATCTCCGACGTCCAGGCACAGCTCGAAGCCGGCGCTCACATGCTGGACGTCAATGCCGGCATTCCGCTCGCGGACGAGCCCGCCATCCTCGCCGAGACCGTCAAGCTCGTGCAGTCGCTCACCGACGTGCCGCTGTCGATCGACTCGTCGATCGTTGCGGCGCTCGAAGCCGGGCTTTCGGTGTACAAGGGCAAGGCGCTGGTGAACTCGGTGACGGGCGAGGAAGACCGGCTGGAATCGGTGCTGCCGCTGGTGAAGAAGTACGGCGCAGCGGTGGTCGCGATCAGCAACGACGAAACCGGCATCTCGCAGGACCCCAACGTGCGCTTCGAGATCGCCCGCAAGATCGTGAACCGCGCGGCGGATTACGGCATCCCCGCCTGCGACGTCGTCGTCGATCCGCTCGTGATGCCGATCGGCGCCGTGTCGACCGCGGGCCGCCAGGTGTTCGAGCTGTGCCATCGCCTGCAGAAGGAGCTCAAGGTGAACACCACCTGCGGCGCCTCGAACGTGAGCTTCGGCCTGCCCAACCGCAACGGCGTCAACGCCGCGTTCATGAGCATGGCGATCGCCTCGGGCATGACCTCGGCGATTACCAACCCGCTGCACACCGAGATCATGACGGCGATCATGGGCGCGGACGTGCTGATGGGCCACGACCAGGACTGCATGCGCTGGATCCGCAAGTTCCGCGAAGTGCCGCCCGCCAGCGCCGATGGAGCCGAGGCACGCGGTCGCCGCGAAACCCGGCGTCGGCGCGTCGAAGCCTGATTAGCAGACTAGCAAGCTGGTCAGACCATCTCTCCCTCCCCTTCAAGGGGAGGGCCGGGGTGGGGATGGGTTCAGCAGGCACGTAAGAAACCCATCCCCCTCCTGTCCTCCCCCTTGAAGGGGGAGGAACCTTCTAAAAAATAGACCCGATCCCCAGGAGACCCCCGTGACCCAGGACGCCCTCGTCGTCTTCACCCCCTCCGGACGGCGCGGCCGCTTTCCGGTCGGCACGCCGGTGCTGCAGGCTGCCCGCGCGCTCGGCGTCGACATCGACTCGGTGTGCGGCGGTCGGGGCATTTGCGGCCGCTGCCAGGTCGTGTTGAGCGAAGGCGAATTCGCCAAGCACGGCGTGAACTCCTGTGCGAGCAACCTCAGCGAGCGCGGCGAAAACGAGCAAACCTGGGAGAAGACCCACGGCGCGATGAGCCCCGGCCGGCGTCTGAGCTGCTCGACGACGGTGCTTGGCGACGTCGTGATCGATGTGCCCGCCGACAGCCAGGTGCATCGCCAGATCGTGCGCAAGCGTGCCGAGGTGTGCGACATCGAGCTCGATCCGGCGGTGCGGCTGTATTACGTCGAAGTGCAGCAGCCGGACATGCACTTGCCGTCGTCCGACCTTCGCCGCCTTAAGGAAGCGCTGGACTTCGACTGGCGACTCAGCAACCTGCAGGCCGACATCCGGGTCGTGCAGCAGCTGCAATCCGCCTTGCGGCAGGGCGACTGGAAGGTCACGGTCGCGGTGGTCGACGCCGAACGCATCATCGCGGTGTGGCCGGGCCTGCGCGAGAAGGTGTATGGCATGGCCGTGGACGTCGGCTCGACGACGATCGCGGCGCACCTGTGCGACCTGCAGACGGGCGAGGTCGTCGCCTCCGCCGGCAAGATGAACCCGCAGATCCGCTTCGGCGAGGATCTGATGAGCCGGGTCTCCTACGTCATGATGAAGCCGGGCGGCGACGGCGAGATGACGCAGGCGGTGCGCGGCGCCCTGAACGAGCTGGCGACGGAACTGGCAGGGGAGGCGGGCATCCGCGTCGTCGACATCCTCGAAGCGACTTTCGTCGGCAATCCGATCATGCACCACCTGTTGTTCGGGATTAATCCGGTCGAACTCGGCGGCGCGCCGTTCGCACTGGCCACCGACGAGGCCGTGACCGGCCTGTGGGCGACCGAGATCGACCTGCACATCCACCCCAACGCCCGCATCTACGCGCTACCCTGCATCGCCGGCCACGTCGGCGCGGACACCGCGGGCGTCATCCTGTCCGAGACGCCTTATCTCACCGATGCGATGACGCTGATCGTCGATATCGGCACCAACGCCGAGATCGTCCTCGGCAACCGCACCCGTCTGCTCGCTGCCTCCAGCCCCACCGGGCCGGCGTTCGAAGGCGCACAGATCAGCTGCGGCCAGCGCGCGGCACCGGGCGCCATCGAGCGCGTGCGCATCGATCCGCTGACGCTCGAGCCGCGCTTCCGGGTCATCGGCTGCGAGCTGTGGTCGGACGAAGCGGGCTTCGCCGAAGCGACGGCTGCAACCGGTATCACCGGCATCTGCGGCTCCGGCATCGTCGAGGTCATCGCCGAGATGTACCTCGCCGGCATCATCGATCAGGACGGCGTGATCGACGGCACGCTCGCGGCTCGCAACGCCCGCATCCAGCCCAACGGGCGTACCTTCGCGTACACGCTGTTCGAGAGCGAGGCGCGCACGCTGCAGATCACGCAGAACGACGTGCGCGCGATCCAGCTCGCGAAAGCAGCGCTGTATGCCGGCGTGCGCCTGCTGATGGACAAGCTCGGCATCGCACAAGTCGAGCGGATCAGTCTCGCCGGCGCGTTCGGCAGCCACATCGACGTCAAGTACGCGATGATCCTGGGCCTGATCCCCGACTGCCCGCTCGAGCACGTCGCGGCGGTCGGCAACTCCGCGGGCACGGGCGCGCGCATCGCGCTGCTGAACCGCGGCCGGCGGGCGGAGATCGAAACCGTCGTGCGCCGCGTCGACAAGATCGAAACCGCCGTCGAAGCGAGCTTCCAGCAGTATTTCGTCGATGCGATGGCGATCCCGCACAGATCCGATCCCTTTCCGAACCTGCGCTCCGCCGTGCCGTTGCCGGAAAACCGGGCCGGCGAGCGCACGGCGCAGGCGGGACGATCGCGGCGCGGACGGCGCGAACGGGCGCCTGCGGAAGGGGGCGAGACCTCGAGTCCGTCCACCTCCACGCTGCCTGCGTGCTGATCGAGCGCGACAAGCGCATCGTCTCTGAGGGTATGCTTGCAGGGGTATGAGTACACAAATCGAGCCCCTGATCGAGGCGCTCGCGGTCCACGGCCTCATCGTGCGCGGCGGCCTTAACTTCGGACGCGACGAGAATGTGCCGCCGGGTCCCTCGGGGCATGCGGCACGCGCGGTCGTGCTGGTGGGGCAGGCCGGTGCATCGGCCTGGCCGCATTTCTGCGCGTGGCGCGAGCGGCAGGCGAGCGACTTGCGTCATCCTCTCGATACCTGGGCGCGCGAAGTGATCGGCGGCGTTGCTGCACAGTTCGGTGCCCGGGCCGTTTCCCCGTCGGACAGGCCTTTCGTACCCTTCCAGCAATGGGCGATGCGCGCGGAGGGGCTGCGCCCATCGCCGCTCGGCCTCCTCATGCACCCGCGCTACGGCCTGTGGCACGCCTACCGTGGCGCGCTGTTGTTCGACACGGAGATCGACATCGCCGCCACGAGCGGGGAGGGCGTCCATCCGTGTGACGCCTGTGTCGACAAGCCCTGCCTGACATCCTGCCCGATCGGGGCCTATTCGGGCACCGGCTTCGACTACGCCGGTTGCCGCAGCCACCTGCACTCCGGCGCCGGTGAGCGCTGCATGAGCGCCGGCTGCCTCGACCGTCGCGCCTGCCCGCATGGTGCGGCGTATCGCTATCCGCCGGACATGCAGGTGTTCCACATGAAGGCGTTTACCGCGTAACGGCCACGTTCGCAATCTGAATGGCCTGGGCGCAGCGAACGCGTCCGCCGTTTCCCTCGCCGTTCCCGACGCCGCCTGGTGCCTCCACCCGCGGCGTTTTTTTCTGCCTGTCGCAATTTCGCAAACCGTCGCACGCCGCAGTCCAAATTGAGCAAGTGCGTGACGGATACAGGCAAAAGGTCCTCCGGCAGAATTCCTAACATCTCCTCTCAAGAAGCCGCCAATCCGCTGCGGCACAGGGCTTCCACGACAGCCAATAAACCAGAGGAGACACTACGAATGTTTGCAATGACCGACCGCATCGCCGATTTCGACGACGAACTGAAGGCGGCGATGGATGCCGAGTTCGAGCGCCAGGAGTCGCACATCGAGCTGATCGCATCCGAGAACTACACCAGCCCGCGCGTGCTCGAGGCACAGGGCAGCGTGCTCACGAACAAGTACGCCGAAGGCTATCCGGCGAAGCGTTACTACGGCGGCTGCGAGCATGTCGATGTGGTCGAACAGCTCGCCATCGATCGCGCCAAGCTGCTGTTCGGTGCCGACTTCGCGAATGTTCAGCCGCACTCGGGTTCGCAGGCCAACGCGGCGGTCTACATGGCGTTGCTGGAGCCGCACGACACGGTGCTGGGCATGAGCCTCGCACACGGCGGCCACCTGACCCACGGCGCCAGGGTCAACTTCTCCGGCAAGATCTACAACGCCGTGCAGTACGGCCTGAACGAGACGACGGGCGAGATCGACTACGACCAGGTTGCCGCGCTGGCGAAGGAGCACAAGCCGAAGATGATCGTCGCCGGCTTCTCGGCCTACTCGCGCGTCGTCGACTGGAAGCGCTTCCGCGAGATCGCCGACGAAGTGGGCGCCTACCTCTTCGTGGACATGGCCCACGTCGCCGGCCTGGTCGCTGCCGGCCTGTACCCCAACCCCATCCCCTTCGCCGACGTCGTCACCACCACCACCCACAAGACCCTGCGCGGCCCGCGCGGCGGCCTGATCCTCGCGCGCCGCAACGTGGATCTCGAGAAGAAGCTCAACGCCGTCGTCTTCCCCGGCATCCAGGGCGGCCCGCTGATGCACGTCATCGCCGCCAAGGCCGTCGCGCTGAAGGAAGCGCTGCAGCCCGAGTTCCGCGCCTACCAGCAGCAGGTGCTGAAGAACGCCCGCGCGATGGCCGGCGTGTTCATGGAGCGCGGCTACAAGATCGTCTCGGGCGGCACCGACGACCACCTGTTCCTCGTCGATCTCGTCACCAAGGGCCTCACCGGCAAGCAGGCCGACGCGGCGCTGGGCGCAGCTCACATCACCGTCAACAAGAACGCCGTGCCGAACGACCCGCAGTCGCCTTTCGTCACCAGCGGCATCCGCATCGGCACACCCGCGATCACGACGCGTGGCCTGAAGGAGGCCGAGGCGAAGGAACTCACGAACTGGATCTGCGACGTGCTCGACCACATCGACGACCAGTCGGTGATCGCCGCGGTGCGCGAAAAAGTCTCGGCCTTGTGCGCGCGTTTCCCGGTCTATCCGGCCACGCGCTGAGCGGCCGGCGGAGCGACACGTCATGGCGATCAGCGTATTCGAGATGTTCAAGGTCGGCATCGGCCCGTCCAGTTCCCACACCGTGGGCCCCATGCGTGCTGCTCTGACCTTTGCCGCCGGGCTCAAGGACGCGGGGCTGCTGCCGCGCGTGCGCCGCGTGCGCGCCGAGCTGTACGGCTCGCTCGGCGCCACCGGCAAGGGGCACGGCAGCGACAAGGCCGTGCTCCTGGGCCTGGAAGGCGAGGCGCCGGATCTCATCGACCCCGACACGATCGACAGCCGCCTCGCGGCGATCCGCGCGAGCAAGCGGCTGTCCCTGATGGGTCTGCACGCAGTGCCCTACGAGGAAAAGACCGACCTCGTTTTCCTGCGCCGGCAGACGCTGCCCTACCACCCGAACGGCATGCGCATCACGGCCTTCGGCGAGGGCGATGCAGAGCTGGCGAGCCGCGTGTACTACTCGGTCGGCGGCGGCTTCGTCGTCAATGAGGAGGCCGCCGGCGCGGACCGTATCGTCGAGGACGCGACCGAGCTGCCGTACCCGTTCCACAGCGCGGACCAGCTGCTGACGCAGTGCGCGGTGAACGAGCTGTCGATCAGCCAGCTGATGCTGGAGAACGAGAAGGCGTGGCGCAGCGAGGCCGAGACGCGCAACGGCCTGCTGCACATCTGGAAGGTGATGCAGGCCTGCGTGCGGCGCGGCTGCGAGATCGAAGGCACGCTGCCCGGCGGCATGAAGGTGAAGCGCCGCGCGGCAGCGATGTTCCGCAAGCTCTCGGGCGCACCGGAAGCGTCGCTGCGCGACCCGCTCACGACGATGGACTGGGTGAACCTCTACGCGCTGGCGGTGAACGAGGAAAACGCCGCGGGCGGTCGCATCGTCACGGCGCCGACCAACGGCGCAGCCGGGATCATCCCCGCGGTGCTGCACTACTACTACCGCTTCATCCCCGGCGCGACCGAGGACGGCGTCGTGCGCTTCCTCGCGACCGCGGCGGCGATCGGCATCCTGTTCAAGGAGAACGCGTCGATCTCGGGCGCCGAAGTCGGCTGCCAGGGTGAGGTTGGCGTCGCGTGTTCGATGGCGGCCGGCGCGCTGGCCGAAGTGCTGGGCGGCACGCCGGAGCAGGTCGAAAACGCCGCCGAAATCGGCATGGAGCACAACCTCGGCCTCACCTGCGATCCGGTCGGCGGCCTCGTGCAGGTGCCGTGCATCGAGCGCAACGCGATGGGCTCGATCAAGGCGATCAACGCCGCGCGCATGGCGCTGCGGGGCGACGGCAAGCACTACGTGTCGCTCGACAAGGTGATCAAGACCATGCGCGACACCGGACGCGACATGAAAGACAAGTACAAGGAAACCTCGCGCGGCGGGCTCGCCGTGAATGTCATCGAATGCTGAACGATGACGTCAACTTCAATGCATTTTAACGGCGAAATCTGTACTCAAAGGAGATAGAGTCATGCAGCACTATTCCGGCTTCGGGCTCGTCAAGCACGCGCTCAGTTACCACGAGAACTGGCAGCGTGCGTGGCGCAACCCGACCCCCAAGAAGAAGTACGATGTCGTGATCGTCGGCGGCGGCGGTCATGGCCTCGCCACCGCGTATTACCTCGCCAAGGAACACGGCATCACCAACGTGGCCGTGGTCGAGAAGGGCTGGCTCGGCGGCGGCAACACTGCGCGCAACACCACCATCGTCCGCTCCAACTACCTGTGGGACGAGGCCGCGTGGCTCTACGAGCACGCGATGAAGCTGTGGGAAGGCCTGTCGCAGGACCTCAACTACAACGTGATGTACTCCCAGCGCGGCGTCATGAACCTGGGCCACACGCTGCAGGACATGCGCGACATCCACCGCCGCGTGAACGCCAACCGCCTGAACGGCATCGACGGCGAGGTGCTGGACGTGAACCAGATCCAGGAGATCGTGCCGATCATGGATCTGTCGCGCAACACGCGCTACCCGGTGCTGGGCGCCTCCTGGCAGCCGCGCGGCGGCGTCGCGCGCCATGACGCGGTGGCCTGGGGCTTCGCCCGCGGTGCGGATTCCCGCGGCGTCGATATGCTGCAGCAGACCGAAGTCACCGGCATCCGCAAGAACGGCAACAAGGTCGTCGGCGTCGAGACCAACCGTGGCTTCATCGCGGCCGACACCGTGGGCGTCGTCACCGCCGGCAACTCCGGCGTGCTCGCCAACATGGCCGGCTTCAAGCTGCCGATCGAATCGCACCCGCTGCAGGCGCTGGTGTCCGAGCCGATGAAGCCCATCCTCGACACCGTCGTGATGTCGAACAAGGTGCACGGCTACGTGAGCCAGTCGGACAAGGGCGACCTCGTGATCGGCGCCGGCATCGACGGCTACAACGGCTACGGCCAGCGCGGCAGCTACTCGACGATCGAGCACACGCTGCAGGCCATCGTCGAGATGTTCCCGATCTTCTCCCGCGTGCGCATGAACCGCCAGTGGGGCGGCATCGTCGATACCTGCCCGGACGCCTGCCCGATCATCTCGGAGACGCCGGTGGGCGGCCTGTTCTTCAACTGCGGCTGGGGTACCGGCGGCTTCAAGGCGACGCCCGGTTCGGGGAACGTGTTCGCAGCAACGCTCGCGGCCGGCAAGGCGCATCCGCTTGCGGCGCCGTTCTCCATCGACCGCTTCATCTCCGGAAAACTCATCGACGAGCACGGCGCCGCGGGCGTCGCGCACTGACAGGAGCAGACAACATGCTTCACATCTACTGCCCGCACTGCGCGGAATACCGCGAGGAAGAAGAGTTCCGCCCCAGGGGCGAAGCCCACATCGCACGCCCGGTCGAGCCGGAAGCCACCAGCGACGAGGACTGGGGCAACTACCTGTTCTTCCGCAAGAACCCGCGCGGCCTGCACCACGAGCTGTGGTACCACGCCGCCGGCTGCCGCAAGTTCTTCAACCTCACGCGCGACACCGTGAGCTACCAGATCCACGAAACCTACAAGGTCGGCCAGAAGCCTTCGGTCACCCAGCATGCTTCGGCCGGCAAGTCTTCCAGCAAGGGGGCGGCAAAATGAGCCAGCAGAACCGACTCGGCACCGGCGGGCGCATCGACCGCAGCCGCCCGCTGCGCTTCACCTTCAACGGCGTCGAATACCAGGGCTTCGCCGGCGACACGCTCGCTTCCGCGCTGCTCGCCAACGCCGTCGATGTCGTCAACCGCAGCTTCAAATACTCCCGTCCGCGCGGCATCGTCGCCGCCGGGGCCGAGGAGCCGAATGCGGTCGTGCAGCTCGGTGCGAGCGAAGCCGCGCAGGTGCCGAACGTGCGCGCCACGCAGCAGGCGCTGTACGGCGGCCTCGTCGCGGCGAGCACCAACGGCTGGCCGAACGTCGACAAGGACCTGATGGGCGTGATCGGCAGCGTCGGCGGCAAGTTCATGCCCCCGGGCTTCTACTACAAGACCTTCATGGCGCCCGCCTCGATGTGGCCGAAGTACGAGAAGTACATCCGCAAGGCTGCTGGCCTCGGCCGCACGCCGAAGGAGAAGGATCCGGATATCTACGACCACATCAACCGCCACTGTGACGTGCTCGTGATCGGCGCCGGCCCCGCGGGTTTGGCCGCGGCGCTGGCCGCCGGCCGCAGTGGTGCGCGCGTGATCCTGTGCGATGAGCAGGAAGAGATGGGCGGATCGCTCCTCGATTCGCGCGAACTGGTCGACGGCCGCTCGGCTTCCGCCTGGGTCGCCTCGGTGCTCGCCGAGCTCGCGACGATGCCCGAAGTGCTGCTGCTGCCGCGCACCACCGCGAACGGCTACCACGACCACAACTTCGTGACGCTGCACGAGCGTCGCACCGAGCACCTCGCCGACCTCGCGCCGAGCATCAACGGCCGCCGCCAGGTGCGCGCCCGGATGCACCGCGTACGCGCCGGCGAGGTGATCCTCGCGACCGGCACGCACGAGCGTCCGCTGGTGTTCTCGCACAACGACGTGCCGGGCAACATGGTGGCCGGCGCCGTGTCGACCTACATCCGCCGCTACGCCGTCGTCCCGGGCCGCCGCCTCGTGCTGTCGACCTCGAACGACCACGCCTACCGCGCCGCGCTCGACTGGCACGACGCCGGCCGCGAAGTGGTCGCGATCGTCGATGCGCGCGAGCATCCGGACGGCGACCTCGTCAACGAGGCGCGTTCGCGCAACATCCGCATCATCCCCGGTTCGGCGGTGATCGAAGCGAACGGCAAGAAGCGCGTCAGCGGCGCACAGGTCGCGCGCATCGACATCGGCGGCTTCAAGGTCGCCGGCCGCGTCGAAACGCTGTCCTGCGACACCATCGCAAGCTCCGGCGGCTACAGCCCGGTCGTGCATCTGGCCGCGCACACCGGCGCGCGTCCCGAGTGGCGCGACGACATCCTCGGCTTCGTCCCCGGCAAGGTGCCGGGCATGACCCCGGTGGGTGGTGTGCAGGGCAAGGGCGCGATTGCCGAGGCGCTCGCCGACGGCGCCGCCGCGGGTGTTGCAGCGGCGCAGCGCACCGGCGTCCAGGTCGAAGCGCCCGCGCTGCCCAAGGTCGCCAAAGTGCGCGAAGGCAAGGCCGCGGCGCTGTACCAGGTGCCGCATGTGAAGCCCGCGATGCGCGCCCCGAAGCAGTTCGTCGATCCGCAGAACGACGTCACTGCCGCCGGCATCGAACTCGCCACCCGCGAGGGCTTCGAGTCGATCGAGCACGTCAAGCGCTACACCGGCATGGGCTTCGGCACCGACCAGGGCAAGCTCGGCAACATCAACGGCATGGCGATCGCCGCGCGCTGCCTGAAGCAGACGATCCCGCAGACCGGCACCACCGTGTTCCGCCCGAACTACACACCGGTCACCTTCGGCGCGATCACCGGCCGTCACTGCCGCGAGTTCTTCGACCCGCGCCGCTATACCGCGCTGCACGCGTGGCACGTCGAGCACGGCGCGAAGTTCGAGGAAGTCGGCCAGTGGATGCGTCCGTGGTACTTCCCGCGCGGCAACGAGACCATGCACGAGGCCGTGCAGCGCGAATGCCGCGCCGTGCGAGAAGGCGTCGGCATCCTCGACGCCTCGACGCTGGGCAAGATCGAGATCCAGGGCAAGGACGCGCGCGAGTTCCTCAACCGCCTCTACACCAACGCCTGGACCAAGCTCGACATCGGCAAGGCGCGCTACGGCCTCATGTGCAAGGACGACGGCATGGTGATGGACGACGGCGTGACCGCGTGCATCGGCGAGAACCACTTCCACATGACCACCACGACCGGCGGCGCCGCCGCGGTGCTCGACTGGATGGAGCTGTGGCACCAGACCGAGTGGCCCGAGCTGGAGGTGTACTTCAACTCCGTGACGGACCACTGGGCGGCGATGGCGATCAACGGCCCGAACGCGCGCAAGCTGCTGGCCGAGCTCACCGACGACATCGATCTGTCGCGCGACAACTTCAAGTTCATGGACATGCGCGAAGGCACGGTCGCCGGCGTTCCGGCCCGCGTCTACCGCATCTCCTTCACGGGCGAGCTGTCGTACGAAATCAACGTGCAGGCCAACCACGCGATGCACGTGTGGAAGGCGCTCTTCGAGAAGGGCGAGAAGTACGGCCTGACGCCTTACGGCACCGAGACCATGCACGTGCTGCGCGCCGAGAAGGGCTTCATCATCGTCGGCCAGGAAACCGACGGCTCGATGACGCCGGAGGACCTCGGCATGCAGTGGTGCGTCGGCTACAAGAAGCCGTTCTCGTGGATCGGCCGCCGCGCGCTGACGCGCCCGGACACCAAGCG
The DNA here is from genome assembly GCF_003628555.1 of Azoarcus sp. DN11. Lineage (NCBI taxonomy): Bacteria > Pseudomonadati > Pseudomonadota > Betaproteobacteria > Rhodocyclales > Zoogloeaceae > Azoarcus > Azoarcus sp. DN11. The sequence continues at coordinate 2,460,286 of NZ_CP021731.1, forward strand.
CGAGGACCGCAAGCAGCTGGTCGGCCTGAAGCCGCTCGACCCGAAGCTGGTGTTGGACGAAGGTGCGCAGATCGTGCTGGAGAAGGAGATCACGATTCCGATGCCGATGGTCGGGCACGTCACGTCGAGCTACTACAGCCCGAACCTGGGCCACTCGTTCGCGCTCGCGGTCGTCAAGGGCGGAGCCAAGCACATGGGGCAAACCGTTTATCTGCCGATGGCCGACGGCCGGGTGCATGCGGCCGAGGTCGTGAGCCCGGTCTTCTACGACGCCGATGGAGCACGTCAAAATGTCTGAGATTGCACAAATGGATCTGAACCCGCGCGGCGCGGTGAAGTCGGAATCGCCGCTGGCGATGGCGCGTGCGAATGTCGCACTCGCGTCGTCGCCCCGTGACGCCGGCGTCGTGGTCCGCGAGAAGCCCTTCCTCGGCCACCTCGTGCTGCGCGGCAACGCCCAGGACGAATCCTTCCGCGCCGGCGTCGAGCGCGTGCTGGGCCTCGCACTGCCGCTCGCGCTCGGTCCCGTCGCCCGCGACGAGTCGCGCGGCGTCAGCATCCAGTGGATGTCACCCGACGAGTGGCTCATCGTCGTGCCGGCCGGCCTCGAGTTCGAGGCCGAGGCCGCGTTGCGGCGCGAGCTCTCCGGCCACTACGCGGTGATGAACGTCACCGGCGGTCAGACGGTGCTGGAGCTTACCGGCCCCAAGGTGCGCGAGCTGCTGATGAAGTGCACGCCCTATGACGTGCATCCGCGCGCCTTCCCGGTCGGGAAGGGCGTCTCCAGCGTGTTCGCGAAGAGCTCCGCCGTCATCCGCCGCGTCGACGAAGAGCGCTGGGAACTCGTGATCCGCCGCAGCTTCGCGGACTACCTGTACAGCTGGATCCTTGACGCCGCGGAGGAGTTCGGCGTGTTCGTCGCGCCGGCGGAAACCGCCGGTTCGACCGAACGTCGTATCGTTCGCGAGGTGGCGGTGGAGGGCCACTGACGGGAGCGCGGAACAACGCAGGGATCGCGCCGCCGGCATGACATCCGACCCGAATGTCGCCGGCGGCGCTGCCGTTCCCGCCCCGCGAGGATGGATATCGCGGAGAGGAGTCCGGGGAATGCCCGATGTTGCGAAGGTGCGGGTGGTCGACGACGACCCTGTGACCCGCACCTGCCTGGCGGAACATTTCGCCGCAGAGAGTTACGAAGTGCTCGTCACCGGCACTGCCGAAAAGGCAGGCCGGCTCGCGGTGATCGAGGCCGTTGACCTTGGTCAGCGACTTCGCGAGGTCCCTTCCGGCCAACTACTCCCAGTCGCCCGTCCGGCCTAGCCGCCGTTCAAGCGACGGGTCCGCTCTGACACCTGCCGGACAGCCGATGCGAACTTTTCGGCCTCAACCGCCATTCGCCAACCGCTCCCAATCCAGCCGCAATGCGACGGTTACCTGCCGCTCGCTCCCAAACTGCATCGAGCGGTAGTTTCTCCATCCAGTGACCCGCCCTGACGCCCCAAAGCGGTCCGTCGGGTTGCTCCAAAGCGGCCGCATGTGAAGGCTCCGGATTTGTGCGTTTCGCATCTGCGCAAGAGGCCGTTCTCGGACTCGTGCAGTCAGCCACAACCGGCCGTTCGTGGTCCGCTCGGAATCTTCCACGCTCGCCCCCTCGTGGATGACTGGCTTACCACGGCGAAATTGAACTCCGCTTTGGCGCTACCCGGCCAGAAGGCTCCAGTCACCGCCCGATACCGATAGCGTCCGTCCGGGCGAGGCGGTATGCTCACTGCCTACGTGCCACTTAGATCGGATCACCCCATCATTCCGTTGGATGCTGCTTTTCTTGTCGTGCTATTTTGCATCGCGGGTAGCTCCATATTTTATGCAGTAACTTGCAGAAGTGTTATCGGGCATTTCGAGGTTATACGGCAAAACCGAAGTCATAAAACAAAATTATGTGCTACGAGCAGGGAGATTCACGCATGGCCAGTGAACCTAATCGGCGAATAAAATTTGCGTACCACCTGAAGGACTGGGCATACGAGGGCGGAGACCCGAGTTATCTAAAACGAAGAGGAACAAAGATCGCACCAAGCGAGTTCACGCCCGATATGGAAGCAGCCATCTTTTGCCCAGGCTGCTACACGAACCTTAATCGCGTGCCGAAAGACAAGGACCGCTTTTCAAACGGCCGAGAAGCGTATTTCGCGCACCTTTCGAAGTTTAGTCACGTGAACTGCGATCTCCGCTCTACAAAGCCGGAGGGGAAACGGTACGACTCGTACGAAGAGGCACAGAGGGCAATAGACGACGAGAATCTTGTCATCGTTAACGGATTCGTTAAGGAGCGGCCGGAGGTCAATGTACTGCCAGGAGGGGAATACGGTGAAACACCGATAGAGGATATCAAAGGTCCGCTAGCGGACGTTCCCATTTCGAGGCATAGCGGCGAATCATTCAAGCTCCCGAGCAAGATCACAACCGTACGGGGCTTTGTCGCGGGTTCGATGAGAACCTCTATAAGTACTACCATTTTCCCGGGAATCGGTACGCCATCAGACTTGTTGATCTTCTGCAAGACGTTCGGCTGGTGACCGGCGAGGATGATGTACCGAGGCTCTATTTCGGGATCATCAAGAGTTCGGGAAATGCAGGCCGAACTTCACGAAATATTCGCATGACTTGGCTGGTATGCAACCCCGCCGTGAAAGATTTTTGTTTTAAAGAAGTTGACGCGGAAGCGCAGGAGAAGGGTATCCGCGACGATACAAAAGACAGAATTCTCATTATGTATGGCACGATTACCGGGAGCGGAATCGGGTTGGCTATAGAGAAGCTAGGGTGGGGTGAATATGCTCTTCTTCCCGAAAAATACAACAAGCTTTTGTTGGGGCGCTCATAATACGTCGCTTCATCGAACGTAAAAAAACGGCCAGCGCCATTTTCCCCGCCGCTGAGCTTCGCGTTATGAATCATTTGTGAGACCAGCCAACTACGAGGATTGAAGAATGCAAAATCCGATCGCCGACCTTGAAGACCTTTCGCGTACATGCAACTCGGTGTCGATGCTCGTAATGGATGCTTCTGCGTTCGAAAGATTCTTCGGGAGAATTTACGGGGCTGTGAATCGCTTTCGCGTGCAGCCGCACAACGAGCAGGAGGCTACACAACTGGTTGAGACCGCCGCTCAACTTCTCGAAGCTGCCGTCAACCATCACCATAGCGTATCCGCTTCCGCTACGCCCAACGCGCTAAGAGTCTATGACGAGACAATCCGTTTGCTCGTACACATCATGAGCACGGACCTGTGGATGAATGATTCGGTGTACGAGGAAGCAAAAAAGACGAGGCACGCGCTAAATGCGCTCAAGGCTTGTGGCATCAACCCTCCTGGGCATTCTGAGCAGCATTACTCGTCGCGGTATGGAAGTGGGGATGCGAACGAAGCCGGAAGGGTCGAGGCGTGGCGCTATGTGAGGGAGAATATCGAGGAGTTCACGCGTTTCGTTTATAACCTCGCTTACAACCACAATTTCGTTCCAGACCCGTTCTGGTGCGGACCGCAATCCGCAGCTCTTTCTCTTTTCGAGAAGTTGAAGTACCTGGGGTCTGGCGCCTCATTGATTGAGCGTCAACCATAGGCGAGCGATGCTTAACATTCGCGGGGGACATGATGGCCACATGGGAAGCAGTTCGAGCGGAAGCGGAAAGAATGTTCGAGCGCCACACTCAATCCTGCATACGGCTGGCAGCTTCAATCCGTTTCAATAGCGAGAATCGCCAACATTTATTATCGCTATGCTTGTATTGCTCAGTCATAGAGCTTTGCCCCTCGCTGGTTATCCTGATCCAGCGGGGTGAGTTCATCGGGCTTCCGCACCTTATTCGCTCCATGTACGAGGCAAGCATTGATCTTGCGAACGCATTAAAGAATCCAGAGTACTTTGAGTCACTTTACGCTGGTTACTTGGCGAAACTCATCGGCGTCATGCAACAAGCTCATGATTCAGCGGCTCCTGGGTTTATAACGGCCACGGGCAGCATTGAAGCAATTCGATCCTTTTTGAAAGAAAAGAAGAAGGAGTTGGCGGCATTGAAGAAGGCCGGACATGAACCGCTACAGATAGGTCAGCGTTTTGAGATTGCGGTCGGAAATCAAGAATATCTTTCCGCCTACGCCTACCTCTGCGGTTATGCTCACAACGACATTGCGGCTTTGGAGGCGCGTCATCTTAGAAAGTGTGAAGACGGGGATGTCAAGTTGATCGTCTTCGAGGAGATTGGCGCGCAAAATGAAACCCACTTGATCGATCTTGCAAATACTGTATTGCTCGGGGCGTCGGGAAGAACTCATCGATTCTTTGAGTCTGACGATGCAGTCGAAATCGACAGCTTAGTTCAAGAGCTGAACGCATTCCGCGAGCAGTGGCCGGCGGAGAAGGAATCCAGATGATCCTCAACAAATGCTTGCAACGTGCCGTCAAAATGCTGCGCATTTTGCCGTCCGCAGAGGGCTGCCGTTGAACGACAGCAGTCCTCTGCGCTCAGCGACGGCAATGGCTAACGTGTTCGATTCGCACGAAAAAGGCTGGCTTACCGTCTTGTCGTAGTGTTCGCGCGACATTCCGGACCTCCTCTGTCTTGCCCGAACCTGCCTCGGACAGCAGGATAATCCGTTGGTCGCTCAGCAAGTTTGGCCAGCGAAGCGTTTCACGTCTCCCACTTAATCGTGTCAGATCCACATCGTCATCCGTCCCCACTTCAAGGGCGAGTTCATGGAAGGTCCGATCTAATGGTATGAAATCGTCGAAGAAGCGCTTCATATGAATTCGTTCTCAAACGCTTCCGCTGCGGCGGATAAACGCTATTCGTTAGGGATGCCGTAACAAGTGAGCACTAAGGGCCGCTGCAACTTCAAGCGCGCAGTGAACTGAAAGCGGACTCCGTTACGTCCTTCACGGCAACGGCGATAAAAGGCCGGGAATTGATCCTGACCGTGCTGATGTTTCATGTGCCGAAGTAGCAAAGATGACGGCGATGGAGTCACTGGCCACGGCTATGATTTTCGCGAGTGTGAGTTCGCCGACACTGCTGCGAGGTATTATTAAGGAGAGTTCCTCCCATTAAGCTGCATCGCTTGGGCGTGGGGTGTCACATTGAAAAATGAAGACGACGACCGACGTCGGTTGCTGTGCCTCGGAAAAACGACGGGTCACGACCTTGATGCACGCCGTCAGATTTGTAACAGACGGAGACTCCGTCGGGACGTCCAGAACGAGGACACAGCCGAGGCCCGTCAGCGCTGCATAGGAAGCTGCTTGACTCGTGGGCTTATATTTCTCGTCGATGAGCGTGTCCACCAGAGCCGTCTTCTGACCTCTGCGCGCCTTTAGCTCAACCGGCACTTCCCCAAACAGGATGTCGACATTTCCACCGAAGCGTTCCGGCTTTTTTGACACCATCGCACCGAACTTGTCCCGAAGGCGCTCGTACAGAAATGGCAAGAAGAAATCGTCCTCCATGCGCTGGTAGCCGATGCCATCATGTGACTTGAGCCAGTTGAGCGCGGGGGTCTTCAGAAAGCTCGGCTCTTCGAGGCAGTAAGCGACCTGCTTGACAGCCCAACTCGCGAATTGGGCGAATTCTTGTTCCAGCTTGGGCTTGCCGACAAAGCAAAGGTTTGCCTGCAACTGGCGCACGATGCCCTCGTAGACCTTGATCTCAGCCTCGGACATGAGCTGGCGCTTTTCAGGCGTCAGCGCACAGTAGGTCGCACCGAGCACGTTTCTGACCGCAGGGCGATGAATAGAGAACTGAATCTCGATCGCGTCTATCTGCTGGACGGGGCTTTTTATCTTGACCTGATCAATATCAAGCTCGCCCTTCACGGCCAACATAAAAGGCAGGATAGCTTTGAGGCCTGTGTTGCTCGACAGCGGCGTAGCCATGATGGCTTGGCCGCCCGCACCCTCGACAGGTTGTATGACGTGGCGGAAGTTCACGTTGCTCAGCAGGAAACTGAACGTTGTCTCACCAGTGGCACTGCTTCGGTGATCCAAGTATTCGCGCAAGAATCCGAGCTGTTTGTCGGCGGCCACAGCAGGCTGAGACAGGTCGGCAACTGAACTCATTTGTTCGTGTGTTTTTTCTTGGAAGCTGACGCAGCTAACGACATTGGCCTTGAACGCGTCGAGGAACTTCTGCCTGTATACCTGAACGCTGAAGACCGGGACACCAAACTCGTCTTCTGCCTCCTGCTCGAACGACTCGATAGCCGGTTGTAGACCGCAAGAATCTCCATCGCGCAGGTAGCCCAGAACTGTAGTCAACTTGGACCCAAAGAATGCACCCAGCGTCTGAGCCTCTCGTGCCTCGACATGGGACACAGCATCGTCAATCAAGCCACCAAACATCACGGACAAGAATGTAGCAATATCTCTTGCGGGTCGACTGTTGCTATGGACACTGACCGAGGACTGCGGCGTAAGGCCTTCCAGAGCCGTCCTTAAGAACAGGTCGGACAGGCCAAGCTGCAGCGTGACCGGATCGGGCTGATCGACGGCGGACAGCTTTGTCAGAAGCACTCCGCTGAAAAAAACTTCGCCGAGTTCCTCGAACGGAAGCTTGAAGAGTTCGCCTGAATCTTCAGGCCTAGCGATAATCATGATTCAGTGGCTGACGAAGTGTCATGTTAGCTGAGTGATTGGATTACACCTGGGTACGTTCGTGTGAGGATACACGAAGGCCGGCCTAGGCCGATGGCACGACACACATCGTTGGTGGTTGAAATGGCCGTTCACGGAGCTCATCTGTGGCTACATTGGGTCGAAAGTTCGAGCTCATCGACCGGAGAAGCGGTCATTGACCGCCATCAGTGGGCGAATGGCAGTTGACCGACACATTGCCGCCCGACATCGCCCATCAGATCAACGACCGTTCCGGCCGATGGACTGCCCGTGGGACGTCGTGCTGAGTGGCCGCAGCGCTCCGTAAGCCGTCGTCGGGCAGCTGAAGAGACGTACATCCGCTCAGGGTCGGGCACGGACGGAGCCCTGAAGAACCTGCACGACAGATTTCTGACTCCTCCGGTTTCGTAGTGCAGTAATTTCGGTCGGCCGCATGGCGTGGCGGCCCGCTGCCCCAGGCCCGGTGGTGCCGCCGCGGCTGGATTGGTACACTGCCGGTCTTTGCGCCCGGCGCTGCCGTGGCGGTTTCACGTGATCAGAATCGAACAACTCAACAAGACCTATCGCGTCGACGGACGCGAAGTCAGTGCGCTGACCGACGTCAGCCTCGAAATCGGCAAGGGCGAAGTGTTCGGCATCATCGGCCGTTCCGGTGCCGGCAAGAGCACGCTGCTGCGCAGCCTCAACCTGCTCGAACGTCCAAGCGCAGGCCGCGTGCTGATCGACGGCGAGGACATCACCCGCTTCGACAGCCGCCGCCTGCATGCCCTGCGCCAGCGCATCGGCATGATCTTCCAGCACTTCAACCTGCTCAACGCGAAGACCGTGGCCGGCAACATCGACTGGCCGCTGAAATGTACCGGCAGTCTCGATGCCGCGCAGCGCGCCGAGCGCGTGGCCGAGCTGCTGGCACTGGTCGGCCTCACGGAGCATGCGAACAAGTATCCCGCGCAGCTTTCGGGCGGGCAGAAGCAACGCGTGGGCATTGCGCGTGCGCTCGCCAACCGGCCGCAACTGCTGCTGTGCGACGAGGCCACCTCTGCGCTCGATCCCGAGACCACGCAGTCGATCCTGCGTCTGCTGCTCGACATCAACCGCCAGTTCGGGCTCACCATCGTGCTCATCACGCACGAGATGCAGGTCATCCGCACGCTGTGCGACCGTGTCGCGGTGATCGATGGCGGCCACATCGTCGAGAGCGGCAAGGTGGTGGACGTGTTCCTGCATCCGCAGCACGCGGTCACGCGCGGCATGGTGGCGCAGAGCGACCCGCTGACCGCGGCGATGCTGGACCCCGGGCGTGCCTTCGCGAAGGACAAGCTGCGCGGCACGCTGGTACGCCTGACCTATCTCGGCGACGTCACCTATCGGCCCATCCTAAGCCACATCGCGGCGGCCACGCCGGCGCGCTTCACGATCCTCCAGGGCGAGGTTTCGAGCATCAAGGACCTGCCGTTCGGCCAGTTGCTGCTGGAGTTCGAGGGCAGCGAGGACGACATCGGCAAGGTGTTCGCAGAACTGAACCGCTTCGAGATCCACCACGAGGTGCTGCAATGATCGACCTGTCGATGATCGAATGGGGCGACATCGCGTTCGCGACCTGGGAAACGCTGGTGATGACCGGCGTGTCGCTGCTGTTCACCATCCTGCTCGGCCTGCCGCTCGGGATCCTGCTGTTCGTGACGGCCAACGGCCAGCTGCTGGAGCAGCGCGGGCTGTACCGCGTGCTGTCCTTCGTCGTGAATGTGCTGCGCTCGGTGCCTTTCCTGATACTGCTGATCGTGATGATTCCGGTCACGGTGCTGCTCATCGGCACATCGCTCGGCGTCGAAGGCGCGATCCCGCCGCTGGTGGTGGGGACCTCGCCGCTGTTCGCCCGACTGGTCGAGAACGTGCTGCGCGGGATCGATCGCGGCGTGATCGAGGCCTGCCGGGCGATGGGCATCCCGACGCACCGCATCATCTTCGGCGCGCTGCTGCCCGAGGCGATGCCCGGGTTGATCGCCGCCACCACCGTCACCGCGATCACGCTGATGTCGTACGCGGCAATGTCGGGCGTGATCGGCGGCGGCGGCCTGGGCGACCTCGCCATCCGTTTTGGCTACCAGCGTTTCCAGACAGAAGTGATGGTGATCACCGTCGCGCTGCTGGTGCTGCTGGTGCAATTCATCCAGCTCGCGGGCGACCGGCTCGTGCTGCGTTTCAGCCGCAAATGATCTTTGCGACATTGACCTTTCCTACGAGGAGCCTTCCATGACCCTGACCATCCGCAAACTGCTGTGCGCCGCCATCGGCACCCTCGCTTTCGCCGCAACGCCCCACGCGGCCGACAAGCTGGTGATCGCAGCCACTCCCGTGCCCCACGCCGAACTGCTCGAGTTCGTCAAGCCGATGCTGGCGAAGGAGGGCGTGGATCTGGAAGTCAAGGTCTTCACCGACTACGTGCAGCCTTCGATGCAGACGAACGAGAAGCGGGTGGACGGCAACTTCTTCCTGCACAAGCCCTATCTGGACGAGTTCAAGAAGAAGCAGAAGAACGACATCCAGACCATCGTGACGAAGGTCCATGTCGAACCGTTTGCCGGCTATTCGCTCAAGCACAAGTCGCTCGCCGAACTGCCCGAAGGCGGCACCGTGGCGCTGCCGAACGACCCGTCCAACTCGGGCCGCGCACTGCTGCTGCTGGCGAAGCAGGGCGTGATCACGCTCAAGGATCCGAACAACATCATCGCGACCACGAAAGACATCGTCGCCAATCCGAAGAAGCTGAAGTTCCGCGAACTCGAGGCGGCCACACTGCCGCGCGTGCTGAACCAGGTCGACCTCGCCCTGATCAACACCAACTACGCGATCCAGGCCAAGCTGAACCCGGTGAAGGATTCGCTGTTCATCGAGGACGCCAGCTCGCCCTACGCCAACCTGCTGGTCGCGCGTGAAGACAACGCCAACAGCCCGGCGATGAAGAAGCTGGCCGCGGCGCTCACGTCACCCGAAGTCAAGAAGTTCATTGCCGAGAAGTACCAGGGCGCGGTGGTGCCGGCATTCTGACGGGTCGGGCCGGGCCCCGTGCGGGGCCTGTTTCGGAGGCTGGCAGTCGCGTGTAAACGCGATTAAGGCTGCCCGTGCAAACTTGTGATGAGTTGTGCCCCGGCGATTTACATTTCCGGGTCGGGTCACGTCGCGCGATTGATCGCACCTGTCGTATTCCGACAAGTTAAGGTCCCATCGCTGATTTATCGTCGGTTTTCGTAACACCCACCGGGAACCGACATGAACCAGATCTTCATCGACGATATTCACGCAGACGCGCAGGTCGGCATCTATCCGCACGAGCTGGTCGGTTCGCAGCCCGTGTCGATCACCTTGCGCCTGGGCATCGGCGGGCGGGCGGCGCGCAGCGACCGCATCGAGGACACGATCAACTACGCGGAGCTGGTCGCGCGCCTGCGCGGGTACCTGGCCGAGCGCCGCTTCGCATTGCTCGAACACCTGGCCGATTCGCTGGCGGGGGTGATCTTCGAGGAGTTCCGTCCGAGCTGGATCAGCCTGTCGGTGCACAAGCCGCAGGTGCTCGAAGGGGTGGGCCGCGTCGGCGTGATGATCGAACGCCAGTACGACGAATACGTCGCACAGGCGCCGTTCCCGCTGCAGCAGGCAGCCTGATTCCACGACCCCGACGACGACGAATTCCGCTTATGGAAAGATGCCGGGAAGCACGCGAAGGTCACTCTCCCTCTCTACCCCGCTTTCCCTCGCGTGCGGCGTCTTTCCCTTTTATTCCCGGCAGCATGACCTCCAGGAGAACACGGTGACCAGGGATGCCGCAAAGAAGCTGAAAGAGGCCTTCGCCGGCGCGCAGGACGTGGCGCAACGCAAGGCGGCCGCGGTGGCCCTGCTGAGGCACAGTCTCGATCTCGGGCACCGGCGGTTGTCGTTGAAGCGGCTGGAAACTGCCATCCGATGCGGGGTCGCACCCGATGACGAGGACCTTCACCGTTGTGCGGATCTTGTGTTGAAGGTCAGCGATCCGTGCATCCATGCCCGCCTGGCGCAGCTGAGCCGTCGGCTCGCGGCGATGCGCTGTTCCGCCGCGTCATGAGCAGGGAAGGCGAGGACATGGCGAACGACCCGGACACCAAGGCTCCCGAGCACGGGGGCAGGCTGCGGGCGGCCGCAGCCCATTACGGCGTTCCCCTGTCCGACTGGCTCGACCTGTCGACCGGGGTGAGCCCTTACGGCTGGCCGGTGCCGCCGCTTTCCGCCCGCTCGTGGGCACGCTTGCCGGAAGAGGACGACGGCCTCGAGGCCGCCGCCGCTGCGTATTATGAGAGCCCGAACGGGCTCGCCGTGGCCGGTTCGCAGGCGGCGATACAGGCACTTCCGCAGCTTTTTCCGCACGGTTCGGTGACCTGCCTGTCTCCGCTCTACAATGAACACCCTCATGCATGGAGGGCACAGGGGCACGCGGTTCGCCTGCACCCTGCCGGCGACCTGCGCGGCGCACTGGCTGCCGGAACGCCGCATATCGTGCTCTGCAATCCCAACAATCCCACGGGCCAACGCTACGGCGGCGCCGAACTGCTGGAGGCGGCCGCGTCGCTCGGGGCGCGCGGCGGCGTCCTTGTCGTCGATGAAGCCTTCATCGACGTGAATCGAAAGGAAAGTCTGGCCGCCGTCGCCGGTTCGGAGGCGGCGCCGAACCTGATCGTCCTGCGCTCGCTGGGCAAGTTCTTCGGTCTGGCCGGCGCGCGGGTCGGGTTCCTGTTCGCGTCGGCGGACTTGCGCGCCCGCCTGGCATTCCGGCTCGGGCCGTGGACGATTGCGGGCCCTTCGCGTGAGGTCGCGCGGCTGGCGTTGTCCGATCGTTCATGGCAAGGCGAGATGCGCCGGCAGCTGCGCGAAGCCGGGCAGCGCCTGGTGCAGATGCTCGAACCGATGGGCGTGGTGGGCGCAACGCCGCTGTTCGCAACGGTTTCTCCGCCGCGCGCGGATGAAGTCCACGAATTTTTTGCCAGAGCCGGGATCCTGACGCGGTACTTCAAGGACAATGCGCTGGTCCGGTTTGGGCTTCCCGACTCGGAGGCCGCTTGGGAGAGACTCGCGGCCGTGTTGGCAGAAGCGCGGGGTCGCCGCATGTAGGCGCAGAGCCGGTGTCAGCCGCGTGACAAACTGTCCCGTCGGCAACACCGCGGGGGCGTGCAGCCCCCGATTCGGGGGCGGCGGGGCTGTGGCCCGGAGTTTGCTGTGGATCGCGTAGACCTTGCCTTCCGGCAGGGAGTCCACCGCGACACAGGGAATACCGATGACCCTTGCCTCCTGCGCATCGTCGATCTCCGCCGCGCCCGCCGTAGCCCTGGTGGATGCGCCGGCGCGGCTGCACCTGGGATTTCTCGACCCGAACGCTTCACTCGGACGCCGCTTCGCGAGCCTCGGCCTTGTCATCGACGGCATGAGCACGCGCGTGAGCGTGTCGGCTGCAGCGCGCGACGCCATCGTGGTGCCGGCCGGTTGCGCCGACGACGTCCGCGAACGCATCGCGCGGCATCTGGCGACGCTGCGGTGCGAGACCAGTGAGGACGCGCCCGTGCGCGTGGTGCTGCATGGCGGCCCGCCCGCACACGCCGGCTTCGGCTCCGGGACGCAGCTCGCGCTCGCGCTGGGCCGCGCGTTCGGCGCTTGTCACGGGCTCGAACTCGACACCCGGCGCATCGCCGCCTTGCTGGCGCGGGGCGGTCGATCCGGCGTCGGCATCGCCGGCTTCGACCGGGGAGGGCTGCTGCTCGACGGCGGGCCCGGGGCCGCAGGCGCGACGCCGCCGCTGCTCGCCCGCGTCGCATTTCCGCAAGCCTGGCGGGTGCTGCTGGTGCTCGACGAACGTTGCGACGGCTTGCACGGCTCCGCCGAGCGCGTCGCGATGGACCGCCTTGCGCCGTTTCCGCGCGAGCTGGCGGCCGAGCTCTGCCACCAGGTCGTGATGCGTGTGCTGCCCGGCGCGATGGAGGCGGACTTCGAGCCGTTCGCCGAGGGCGTGTCGACGCTGCAGCGGATCATCGGCGACTACTTCGCGCCGGCGCAGGGGGGCTCGATGTACACCAGCCCGGCCGTTGAACGCGTGCTCGAGTGGATCCGCCCGCGCTATTGCGCCGGCATCGGGCAGAGCTCGTGGGGGCCGACCGGCTTCGCGATCCTGCCTTCGGCGGAACGCTGCGCCGAGGCCGTCGCTGCCGCGCGCGCGGCGGGCGTTGTCGATCCGGCGCTGCGACTGGTCGTCGTGGCGGGGCGCAATCACGGCGCGCGGCTCGACGACCGACCGTCTGCTCCTCGGGACGGCCGCGGCAGCGCCTGATCGCGCTTCCGGCCGTTCCCTTTTTATCGATTTTTTTCGCCACGGACGGACCCATGCCAGCCCGATACATCCTCCACATGTTCACCCCTTCTGCCCAGATGAGCCCCTTCGACATCAACATGGCGGTCGATGCGGGCTACGACGTGGTCGTGCCGTATTGCGGCGTGAGTGCCGCGGAGATCCGCGGCCTCACGCAGGATGCGATCTTCTCGCGCGGACCGAAGGGAGTGAAGGCCACCGGCATCTTCATCGGCGGGCGCAACGTGATGCTCGCGTCCGACATGCTGGAGACCGCACGTTCCGCAATGGTGCCGCCCTTCGAAGTGTCGGTGATGGCCGATCCGAGCGGCTCCTACACCACCGCGGCAGCACTGGTCGCCTGCGTCGAGCGGCAGTTGAAGTGTGCGCATGACACGAGTTTCGCCGGCAAGCGGGTACTCGTGCTCGGCGGTACCGGCACGGTCGGACGCATCGCCGGCGTGCTTGCGGCGGGGCTCGGTGCGGAGGTGTCGCTCGGCCATCACGCGAAACTGTCGTCGGCCGAGGCCGCAGCCGCAGAGACCGGTCAGCGCTTCGGCTGCGTGCTGGCCGGTGCCGATGCGAGCATGCCCGACGCACGCCGTGCGGCACTCGCGGGGGCCGATATCGTCCTCGCGGCGTCGGTGGCCGGCGTCCAGGTCGTCTCGGAAGCGGAGCGCGCCGCGGCCGCCCACCTACTCGTCGCAGCGGACGTCAATGCGGTGCCGCCCGAAGGGATCGCCGGGGTCGGTGTCATGGACGATGGCAAGCAGCTGCCTGAGGGCAAGGGTGTGGGCATCGGCGCGCTCGCGATCGGCAACGTCAAGTATCAGGTGGAGCACCGGCTGCTGCGCTCGATGCGCGAGGGCGACAAACCGGTCTATCTCGGTTTCCGCGAAGCCTTCGCGATGGCACGCGAAGTCATCGCCGAGAAAGAAGGCCATTAATGGCTGAGCTCCGCGTGCCTCCGTTGCTCGTCGTCGCTGGACTCTCAGCGCGCATGCTCGCCGAGGCCGCGCGTACCAGCGGCTATCGGGCGATCGCGCTGGATCTCTTCGCGGATCGCGACACGCGGCGCGCGGCGGAGGCGTGCCTGCCGATCGGGGACGCGGCGAGTCTCGCGATCGACGGCGATGCGCTGGTCGACGCCCTGGGCCGTGCCCGCGCCGCGGGGGCGCAGGCGTGGGTGGCGGGGAGCGGTTTCGACGGGCATTCGGAACTCCTCGCGGCAGGGCAGGCGGTGCTGCCGCTTGCGGGCAATCCGCCCGAGGTCGCCGCGCGCGTGCGCGATCCGGCACAGTTCTACGGGCGGCTCGCGGCCCTTGGCATTCCGCACCCGCAGACCCGGTGCGACCGTCCGCCGTCGCCGCGCGGCTGGCTGCGCAAGAACGCGGCGAGCAGCGGCGGCTGGGACGTCCGTGCGGCGCGTCCGGACGATGCCGACGCGGAATCTTCGATCTATTACCAGCGCATCGCCGCGGGCGTGCCGATGTCGGCGCTCTTCGTGGCCGACGGCCGCCGTACCCGGCTCGTCGGCGTCAATATGCAGATCGTGCGGCCGTTCTGCGGGCGTCCCTTCGTGTTCCACGGCTGTATCGGGCCGGTCGGCGTCGCGCCGTCCGTCCGTTGCGCGCTGGAGGCGATGCTCGATGCGCTTGTTGCCGATTTCGGCCTGCGCGGCTTGAACGGGCTCGACTTCCTGCTCGACGACGACGAGATCCGCGTGATCGAACTCAACCCCCGCCCGCCGGCGAGCATCGCGCTGTATCCCGATGCCATACCGGAGGGATTGTTGCGGGCCCATGTCGAGGCAAGCTGCGGCGGCCGGTTGCCGGCGCACGACCCGCACGGCGCCGTCGCGGGCGTGCGCGGCTTCGAGACCGTGTTCGCACAGCGGGCGTGGAACGTCGGCGCGCCGGAATCGGCCGCACTCGCGCAGCAGACGTGGTGCCACGACCTGCCGGCGAGCGGCACGCGCATCGCGCGCGGAGAACCGCTGTGCACGGCCTCCGCCGCGGGCGGCGACGCAGACGAAGTCGAGGCGCTACTGTCGCAGCGGCGCCGGCAGATACCTTTCCTCCTGGAGCAGGCGAATGAACGAAGCAGCGAAGGTGCTCGCGGCCGAGCGCTCGAGTGTCAATGAACTCGCGGCACCGCTCGTCACCCGGCTGATCGGCCGCGCGGACGAGTGGCGGCTCGACATACAGCGGACGGATGCGGGCGTCACGATCGTCGATGCCGGCATCGGCACGCGCGGCAGCGTCGCCGCGGGACTCGCGATCGGCGAAATCTGCATGGGCGGACTCGGCCGCGTGCGCCTCGCCTCGGGCGGCGAGGGCGGTAGCGAGGGCGGCTGGCCGACCTGGGTCGAGGTCGCCAGTTCGCAGCCAGTGCTCGCGTGCCTCGCGAGCCAGTACGCGGGCTGGAGCCTGTCGGCGAGCAAAGAGGAGGGCGGGGGCAGGAAGTTCTTCTCGCTCGGCTCCGGCCCGGCACGCGCGCTCGCCTGCCGGGAACCGCTCTTCGAGGAGCTCGGCTACCGCGACCGCGTCGGCCCCGCCGTGCTGGTGCTCGAGGTCGACCGGACTCCGCCGCCGATCGTGATCGACAAGATCCTGCGCGATTGCGGCCTCGAACCGTCGCAGCTCACGCTGGTGCTGACGCCGACGACGAGCCTCGCCGGCTCGACGCAGGTCGTCGCGCGCGTGCTCGAAGTCGCGCTGCACAAGGCGCACGAGCTGGGTTTTGCGCTCGGCGACATCGTCGACGGCAGCGCCCGCGCGCCGCTGCCGGCGCCGAGCCCGGACACAGGCATCGCGATGGGGCGCACAAACGACGCGATCCTCTACGGCGGCCAGGTGCATCTGACGGTCGCGGGCGATGACGACGCGGCGCGCGACCTCGCGCACAAGCTGCCGTCATCGACTTCGCGCGACTACGGACGCTCGTTCGCCGACATCTTCCGCGACTACGAGTACGATTTCTACCGCATCGACGGGGCGCTGTTCGCGCCGGCCGAGGTCTGGGTCAGCAGCCTTGCGAGCGGGTGTACGTGGCACGCGGGCAAGCTCGACATGGGCTTGCTGCGCCGTCTGTGGCTGGACGAGGCATGACGCCCCTCGACCTCTCGGCGCCCGGGCGCCCCCGCGTGGCGATCCTGACCGACGAGACAGGCTGGCATACCACCCGCTTGCGCCGGGCGCTGGCGCGCCGCGGTTACGAAGGCCGCTGCGCGGACCTCGAGGATTGCCGCTTCGACATCTCCCGGGCCGGCCCCGGCATCGTGATCCCCGGCTTCGGGCGCACGCTGCCGGTGGCCGCGATCGTGCGCGGCATCGCCGGCGGCAGCCTCGAACAGGTCACGAAGCGGCTCGGCATTCTGCACGCGCTGCGCGAGCTAGGCGTGCCGGTCTATAACGATGCGCGGGCGATCGAGCGCAGTGTCGACAAGTCGATGACGAGTTTCCTGCTGCATCGCGCCGGCATCGCTTCGCCGCCGTCGTGGGCGATGGAGTCGGAGGCCGAGGCGCGGCGGCTGGTGATGGCCGAGACGGCGGCCGGCCGCTGCCTCGTCTTGAAGCCGCTGTTCGGATCGCAGGGCAAGGGCTTGCAGCGCGTCGGCTGCGTCGACGGGCGCCCGGTGTCGCTGCCCGGGCTCGCGGACTACGGCCGGCTCGCCTATCTGCAGCGCTTCGTGCCGCAGCCCGAAGGGCCGGGCACGCCGGGTTTCGACTGGCGCGTGCTGGTGGTCGGCGGACGGGCGGTCGCGGCGATGCGACGCGTGAGCGCGCACTGGGTCCGAAATGTCGCACAAGGGGCTCGCTGCCAGGCAGCGCCGGTCACGCCCGCGCTCGCAGCGCTTGCAGAAGGAGCCGCCACGGCGCTCGGCATGGATTACGCCGGGGTCGATCTCGTGCCCGACGCGAGCGCGCCGCTCGGGGCGCAGGTGCTCGAGGTGAATGGGGTCGCAGCGTGGCGGGGGCTGCAGTCGGTGACGGGTTTCGACATCGCGCAGGCGATGGTCGACGATCTCCTCGGCCGCCGGTTGGGCGTCGCCCTGTCGCCGGTCGACGCGCTTGAGCGCGCAGGGTAGCGGCGTGGGCGCGATCGACGAACGGCTTGCCCACGGGCGGGCCGCGTTCCTGTGGGCCTGCGGGCTCGACGTCGCGGTGCGCAAACCCGGCAACGTCAGCCGCCACTCCGGCGGCCACGGCATGCAGGCGCAGGCCTTTCTCGCGAGCGCGGAAGTCTCCGCCGGGCCGCTGTTTGCCCGCGGGGCGCCCGTCGGCGAGCGCATCGAGGCAGCGGTCGCGGCGACGCGTGCGGCGGTCGGCTGCAACACCAACCTGGGCATCCTGCTGCTGTGCGCGCCGATCGCGGCGGCGCTCGAGGCCGTCGCAAGCCGGGAAGCTTCGCGGTGCATCGACCCCGTCGCGTTGCGCCGCACGCTGCAGACGGTGCTCGCGAACCTCGACATCGACGACGCGCACGCAGCCTATCGCGCGATCGCCCTCGCGAACCCCGGCGGGCTCGGGCGGTCGGACGAGCAGGACGTCGCGGAGGAACCCACGATCGATCTACGCGCCGCCATGGCACTCGCCGCCGGGCGCGACAGCATCGCGCGCCAGTATGCCAACGGCTATGCCGACGTGTTCGATCACGGCCTCGCCGCGCTGTGCGCCGAAGCGCTGACAGGCGAGCGTCTCGCGCACGCGGTGCAATCGGTTTTCCTCGTCTTTCTCGGCACCTGGCCCGATACACACATTGTTCGAAAACTCGGCTGCGCCGCGGCGCAGACTGTCACCGCCGAGGCCGCCGCGTGGCTGGATCGCTTCCGCTGCGAGCCCGGAGCGGGGGAGTCGGCCGGATTCACGGCGTGGGACGAGCACCTGAAAAGCGCGGGAATCAACCCTGGAACGAGCGCGGACCTGACCGTTTGCACGCTTTTTGCGGGCGCATTGCTGCAGCCGGACGTGATCGGCCTGCGCGTGGCCGAAAGTTGGCATAAAACGTGAATTCACTTGCTCCGACATCGGTCCAGTCCGACGTCCGGAACTTCGGTGTCCCCCCGATGAGGGACATCGGGTGAAACACTCAAAGGAGAAACATGCAATGGCAAAAATCGATCGCATGCTGGTAGGGGAGTCGCTGGTGGGAGACGGCAACGAGGTTGCGCATATCGACCTCATCATCGGGCCGCGCGGCAGCCCCGCGGAATCGGCGTTCAGCCACGCACTGACGAACAACAAGGACGGCTTCACCTCGCTGCTTGCGGTGGTCGCGCCCAACCTGATGACGAAACCGGCAACGGTGATGTTCAACAAGGTCACGATCAAGGGCGCCAAGCAGGCCGTGCAGATGTTCGGTCCGGCGCAGCGCGGGGTCGCGATGGCGGTTGCGGACAGCGTCGAGGACGGGACGATTCCGGCGAGCGAGGCGGATAACCTGTTCATCTGCGTCGGCGTCTTCATCCACTGGCTCGCCGAGGATGACAAGAAGATCCAGGACTACAACTACCAGGCGACGCGCGAGTCGATCCAGCGGGCCGTGGCTGGCCAGCCGACGGCGGCGGAAGTGGTCGCGAAGAAATCCTCGATGGCGCACCCGTTCGCTGCGCACGTATAAACAATGGTGGCAGGCCGCCTGCACGGCCGCGCCCATGCAAAAAAGCCGAAGACGTCCTTCGGCTTTTTTGCTGCTTGCTACGACCGTTCAGTCGGTGCGCGGGTGCGGCACGAGGCCGGTGCCGAGCAGGTGCAGGACTTCGGCGGTGCGTCGCGGCAGATGATCCGGCACTGCGCGCGTTCGTTCGATCACCACACCGACGCCATCGACGTCGTCGAACTTGCCCGGCTTCGTCACCGCCACCCGCAGCCAGTGGGCGCCGAAGCGCGTCAGGAGCAGGTTCGAGACGGCCTCAGCGAAGGCCTCGAGGAGCTGGAAGCGATGCGTCTGCAACAGCTCGCGCAGCGCCGCGCGCACCTCGCCATAGTCGATCGTGTCGCCGATCCGGTCGGTGCTGCACGCCAGCGCGCGCGGCACACCGGCGGCCAGATCGATGCGGATCGGCTGCGGCTCGTGCAGTTCGTTGTCGCAGATGCCGATGACGGTGTTGCCGCGGAAACCGTCGATGAAAATCACGTCCATGGCAGCGGGAGCGCCAGCGACGGATGATGCAGCGTCTGTCGGCATCCGCAGCAGGGGATGGGTGGCGTGCAAGGCGGCGCTCCAGCGAGAGGTTTTCGGGGGAAGGGGGGTGCCACGTTCGACGGGAAAACCTGTGTCACCCGCTCCGGTCAAAGCGAGATTCGCGCCATATCGGCGAACTGCGCCGGATGCTGCGGTGCGCAATATAAGGATCCGCTTTTGCGTCGTCGCCGGGCGGAACTCGGCTTATACTCCAAATGCCGGATGGGGTAGTTTGCCCACAAATAAATCGCCGCCCGCCGGGGCGTCCCCGGGTAGTCGCCAGGGAAAACGGTGGCCGCGAAGGTCGATGAGGTGCGTCAGACACCTTGCGCCGGAAGCGGACGAGACGCAGGCCTTTGGAGGAGGAGACCGTTGTGATGTCGTCGATGCTTGAGCCCCGGGGCCATGCGCACCGGGTCCATGAGGTGGTTGAAGGGCGGGGAAGCGGAACCAACGATCTGGTGACGAGCTCCTGGGCCCGCTGTCTAAAAGATTACCATCTCGACCCCGACAAGCCCCTGCACCCGACGGTGCTCGCCGAACGTGCACTCGAAGAGCGGCGCAAGCACTCCGCCGACGTCATCGACTGCGCGAAACTCGAAATGACCACCCTGTACCAGCAGCTCGGCGACCGCGAGTCGGCAGTGGTGCTGGTGGATACCGAAGGCACCATCCTGCACATGGTGGCCGCGCCGGAGTTCGCGCGCGAGATGGGCAAGGTCGGCTTCTGCCCCGGCGCGGTGTGGAGCGAGTCGGCGGTCGGCACGAACGGCATGGGCACCTGCCTCGTCGTGGGCGAGCCGGTCGCGGTGCGGCAGCAGGACCATTTCTTCGGCGTCTATACGTCGCTGACGTGCTCGGCCGTGCCGATCTTCGATCCCGATGGTGCCCTCGTCGCGGTGCTCGACGTCACGAGCCGCTCGCAGCTGATGCAGCAGCACTCGCTGGTGCTGCTCGGCATGACCGCGCAGATGATCGAGAATCGGCTCCTCGACCTGCGCTTTCGCGAAGCGTGCCCGGTCCACTTCCACAGCCGCCCGGAGTTCGTGTACACGCTGCACGAGGGCAAGCTGGTCGTCGCCGACGACGGCAGCATCCGCGCGGCCAACCGCAGCGCGCTGTTCCAGCTCGGTTATCCGTCGGTGCATGCGATCCGCGGCAAGAAGATCGACGAGGTGTTCCAGACGACCCTGGCGGACATCCTGCAGCGCAGCGCCCGCAGCTCCTTCCATCCGGTGCCGACCTTCTGCACGCAGCGCTCGAACCGCTTCTTCGTCGTCGCGCAGGAGCCGGCGACGTTGTCCGTGCCGAGCGTCGAGCGCGCCGGCGCGAGACAGCTTGTTGCCAGCCTGCCCCCTGTCCGCGGGCCGGAATGTTCGTTCGGCGACGATCGCATCGCTTCGCAGCTGAATGTGGCCGCGCGCGTCATCGCGAAGCAGATTCCCGTGTTGCTGCACGGCGAGACCGGTGCGGGCAAGGAAGTGTTCGCGCGCGCCCTGCACAAGGGCAGCCCGTTCGCATCGGGCGCCTTTGTCGCCGTGAACTGCGCGTCGCTGCCCGAAAGCCTGATCGAGAGCGAGCTGTTCGGTTACCGCGCCGGGGCTTTCACCGGAGCGCAGCGCACGGGGCGGCGCGGCAAGATCCTGCAGGCCGACCGTGGCACGCTGTTTCTCGACGAGATCGGCGACATGCCGCTTACGCTGCAGGCCCGGCTCTTGCGTGTACTCGATGAGCGCCAGATTTCGCCGCTCGGCACCGAGGAGACGATCCCCGTCGACTTCCAGCTCGTCAGCGCAAGTCACCGCAACCTGCCGAAGCTCGTCGCCGACGGAGTGTTCCGCGAGGATCTGTATTACCGCCTGTCCGGCCTGGAGGTGTCGCTGCCGCCCTTGCGCGAGCGCGCCGACAAGCGCGAGCTGCTGTACCGGGTCCTGCAGGAGGAGGCAGCGGGGCAGCGGATGACGATCGATCCGGACGCCGAGGCCTTGCTGATGAGCCACCCGTGGCCGGGCAATCTTCGCCAGCTGCGCCACGTGCTGCGAACCGCGGTCGTGCTCGCGGCGGGCGACCGGCTGCGGCTCGAGGACCTGCCACCGGCCCTGCGGCAACGCATCGCAACACGGCCCGAACCGCTGGCCGCGCCGCCTGCCGCGCTGCGCGAACCGGAAGTGACGGCGGGAAGCAGCGAGCCCGGTGGCGATTACGGGGACGACGAATTGGCGGCGCTCAATCCGGTTCAGGCCAGCGAGCGTGCGGTGTTGCTCGGCCTGCTCGAACAACAACGCTGGAATGTGAGCAATGTCGCCAAAGCCCTCGACATCAGTCGAAACACCCTGTATCGCCGATTGCACCGACTACGCATCCCGCTCTCCCACAGCGACTTCCCGGTCCAGTGACGACGTTCCGGGGGCTGCTCCGCCGCATGTGCCGGAGGAGCATGTCCCCACCGGCGGCACCGCGGGCGATGCCGCGCAGCGCGACCGCTGGGCCTGGGCGCTGACCGGGTCGGGGCATTATCTCGACGAAGCGCTGGAGCTCGCGTTCCGCCTGCCGAACGTCGATTTCTTCCTGTCGGCCGCGGCGGAGGAGGTGCTGCCGCTGTACGGCCACCGCATCGATGCGATGAAGGAGCGCTTCCGCGTGTTCCGCGACAAGAGCGCGAGCTCGGTGCCCGTCGGCATGCTGTACGACGACGTCTATCACACCGTCGTGATCGCGCCGGCCACCAGCAACACCGTCGCGAAATGCGCGGTGGGCATCTCCGACACTTTGCCGACGAACATGTTCGCGCAGGCGGGCAAGCTCGGCATCCCCGGCATCGTATTTGCGTGTGACACCGAGCCGGTGGTGGTCACGAAGAGCCCGCGCGAGTGGGTGGAGCTGCGCCCGCGCAACATCGACCTGGAGAACGTGGCTCGGTTGCGCCGCATCGACCACTGCGTGGTCGTCGAATCGGTCGCCGCGTTGGAACAGGCCCTGAATGAACGTCTTGCGGAGCTTTCGCTGAAATGAATCTGCCCCCACGAGCCCGGCGGGAGGCCTGATGGAACACATTGTCCTGCTCACGGGACGCCTTGCGCAGCCCGCCCTGGAACGCGTGCTCACCGGCATGGCGCCCGCGCCCTTCACGTGGGAAGTGCGCGAGATCGGCCTGCAGGTGGCCGGCCTGATGACGGCCGACATGATCCGCCGCCGCGTCCCCGCGCCGGTCGCGGCCGACCGCGTGCTCGTGCCGGGGCGCTGCCGCGGCGATCTCGACGCGCTGTCGGCGCACTACGGCGTGCCGGTCGAGCGCGGGCCCGACGAGCTCAAGGACATTCCGCAGTACTTCAATCGCAGCCCCTCCGCGGGGCGCCTCGATACCTACGATATCGACATCTTCGCCGAGATCGTCGACGCACCCCGCCTGGAGATCGCGGCGATCGTCGAGCGCGCGCGGCGCTTTGCGGCAGATGGTGCGAACGTCATCGACCTCGGCTGCCTGCCGGCGACTCCCTTCCCGCAGCTCGAAGACGCGGTCGTCGCGCTGAAGGCGGAAGGCTTCCGGGTCAGCGTCGACTCGCAGGACACCGACGAGCTGCTGCGCGGCGGACGCGCCGGCGCGGACTACCTGCTGAGCCTGACCGCCGACACGCTGTGGATCGCCGACGAGGTCGCCGCCACGCCGGTGCTGATCCCGCGCGAGCCGGGCGACGAGGCCTCGCTGTACGCGGCGATCGAGACGCTCTCGCGCCGTGGGCGGGCCTTCCTCGCCGACGCGATCCTCGACCCGATCCCGTTCGGGTTGCTCGGTTCGCTGTGCCGCTACCAGCGGCTGCGCGAGCGCTTCCCCGACGTGGCGATCATGATGGGCATCGGCAACGTCACCGAACTCACCGAGGCCGACACCAGTGGCATCAACGCGATCCTCTTCGGCATCGCCGCCGAACTGCGCGCCGGCGCGGTGCTGACGACGCAGGTCAGCTCGCATGCGCGCCGCGCGGTGCGCGAAGCCGACGTCGCCCGGCGCATGATGTACGAAGCGCGCGAGAGCAGTTCGCTGCCCAAGGGCATGACCGACGCGCTGATGACGGTGCACGCGAAGCGTCCGTTCCCGGACACGCCCGAAGAGATCGACGCCACCGCCGCCGCGATCCGCGACCCGAGCTTCCGCGTGCAGGTTTCCGAGCGCGGGCTGCACATCTACAACCGCGACGGCCACCACGTGGATACCGACCCGTTCGCGCTCTATCCGCAGCTCAAGCTCGACGGCGACACCGGCCACGCGTTCTACCT
Organism: Azoarcus sp. DN11; assembly: GCF_003628555.1. Taxonomy (NCBI): domain Bacteria; kingdom Pseudomonadati; phylum Pseudomonadota; class Betaproteobacteria; order Rhodocyclales; family Zoogloeaceae; genus Azoarcus; species Azoarcus sp. DN11. The sequence continues at coordinate 2,483,779 of NZ_CP021731.1, forward strand.
TGGCGTGGAGCTCGCGCGGGCCGAGATCGCATGGTCGCTCGGCAAACGCTACGTGCAGGACCAGCCGCTCGACTGGGGCTGCGCGACCGAGCGCCGCGCGGACGACCTGCTGCACCAGTGCGCGCCGGGGCCGACGAAGCAAGCGCCCGCCACCCAATCCTTATCCCAATCCCGATCGAATCACGCGCCCGAGGTCGCGCAGCACCCATGATCTTCGAGACCATCGTCACCACCGTCGATGCCGACGGGCGCCCGCACTGCGCGCCGATGGGCGCGCGCTACGTGTCCGACGAGGTCGTGCTGATGCCGTTCCGGCCGTCGGCGACGCTCGACAACATCCTCGCGAGCGGCGTCGCGGTGATGAACCTCACGACCGACGTGCGCGTGTTCGCCGGCTGTGTCACGGGCCGGCGCGACTGGCCGACGGTGCCGGCCGAGCGCATCGCCGGGCACCGCCTCGCCGGTGCGCTGGCGCACGTCGAACTCCGGCTCGACGCCTGCGACGAGGGCCCGCAGCGGCCGGTGCTGCACTTCTCCCGCGTGTGCGAGCGCACACACGCGCCGTTCCCCGGCTTCAACCGCGCCCAGGCCGCCGTCGTCGAAGGGGCCGTGCTCGTGAGCCGGCTGCGCATGCTGCCGGCCGAGAAGGTCGACAGCGAAATGGCCTATCTGCAGATCGCGATCGACAAGACCGCCGGGCCGGCCGAGCGCGAGGCGTGGGGGTGGCTCACCGAGGCGGTCGCCGCGCATCGCGCCGCAGCCTCCGGCACAGGACGGGCCGCAGCATGATCCGCCTGCTTGCGAGTGTGCGTGACTGCGACGAAGCCTTGGCCGCCGCGGGCGCAGGGGCAGATTTCATCGACTTGAAGGAGCCGCGCGCCGGCGCACTCGGCGGGCTCGCGATCGAACGCATTCGCGAGATCGTCGCCGCTCTGCGCGACGCACATCCAGTGGTGCCGGTGAGCGCGACCATCGGCGATTACCCGGCCGACGCAGCCGACGAGATCGACGCGCGCGTGGATGCAGTCGGCACGTGTGGCGTCGATTACGTCAAGGTCGGCATCGCCGGTGGCGACGCGCGGGCGCAGCGCGCGCTCCTCGCGCGGCTCGCGGACTCGCAGTGGGCGGTCGTGCCGGTGTTCATTGCCGACCGCGGGCTCGACCCGGCCCTCGTCGAAGCCGCCTGCCGGTTGCCGTTTCCCGCGCTGATGGCCGACACCGAGGACAAGCGGGCGGGGAGCCTGTTCGACTGCGTGAGCGAAGCCGCGCTCGCCGCGTTCGTCGAACGCGTGCGGGGCGCGGGAAAGCTCGTCGGGCTGTCGGGGGCGCTGCGCGAACACCATCTGCCCCGCCTCGCATTGCTGGCGCCGGACTTCGCGGGTTTTCGCGGGGCGCTGTGCGACGGCGCGCGTACCGGCGTGCTCGACCCCGACGCGCTGCGGTCGGTACGCCGAGCACTGGCAGATGGCTGACAATTTCGAGGCGCCGGTCGAGGAGCTCTCTACCTGCCTGCAAGAAGTCGAAGGTGACGCCTGCGTCCCCGGATCCGGCCGGTGAGGCTGCTGCCCGACACGCATTTCCCGTTCTGGTGACAGGCCCGCGACCCATGCGTCACCGCGGAAGGTCGTAGCGTGGTGGAAGCTGCCGACGAAGTCTTCGTCAGCAGCGTGTCCTTGTGGGAACTCACTATCAAGGCCGGACTGGGCAAGGTTCGCGTCGATTTCCCGCATTCGCCGAACAGGTCGAAGCAATGGGCTTCACCTTGCTGCCGATCGAAAATGCCCGCATCCTCGAACTCCCCGCCTTGCGGACCTGAGACGACCATCGGAGCCTGTCGAAAAGCCGAATTCATACAATTCGGCCTTTACTGCCGATGGAGGGCCTCAACCTTTCCAAATGGTAACGAAAAGGAACGCATGACGTGGCTATGATCCCGGCCGGCTAGTCGTCATGTACGACGCCGTTGCCCAGCGCATATGCGAGCACCGGCGTGTCCTGCCTGTCGCGGCCACCAACCATCAGCGCCCTTGCCAGGGCGGGCCTCGATTTCAGCCAGGATGTCGGTCATGGATTTCTCGCAAGGAAAACGGCGACTTGGCGTCGCTGCAGTGGCAGTGCTGCTCGGCAGCGGAACGTACCTCTGGGCCGGTCATAACGGACAGGGCGCCATAGCAGCACAGCAGCCCCTGGAGACGGCCAAACCGTCCAGCATTCCAGCTGAAGAAAGCATATTGCTGACCGATGCGCAGCTCAAGTCGGTGTCCATCCAGGCGGTGGATGAGAGGGAGTTCGCCGTGGATAAGGAGGCCGTCGGCAACATCGACTTCAATCAAGACATGACGGTACAGGTGTCGCCACCCTATCAGGGCCGGGTCGTGCAGTTGTTCGCCAAGACCGGGGACAAGGTGGAGAAGGGCAAACCCCTGTTTGTCATCGACAGCCCGGACCTCGTGCAGGCTGAGTCGACGCTGATCGCCAGTGCGGGCGTGCTGAAGTTGACGACGAGCGCGCTCAACCGGGCCAAGGCGCTCTATGAAGTCCAGGGCATTGCCGAGAAGGATTACCAACAAGTCGTCTCGGATCAGCAGACCGCCGAGGGCGCCTTCAAAGCGGCCCGCGATGCAGTCAAGATCTTTGGCAAGAGCGAGTCGGAAATCGATCGGATCGTGCAAGAGCGTCGCATCGACGCGCACATGCCTGTAGCGAGCCCCATTCATGGCCAGGTGACGGCGCGCAATGCCGCCCCTGGGACCCTGGTGCAGCCGGGCGGAACCCCCGCACCCTATACCGTTGCGGACCTGTCCACCAAGTGGATGCTGGCGAGCGTCCCCGAGGCGGACTTGCCCTTCATGCGCTTGGGCCAAGAGGTTGATGTCCGCCTGCAGGCTTACCCCGGGCGGATATTCCACGGCAAGATCAGCAATATCGGCGCGACGGTGGATCCTTCCACGCACCGGGTGACCATCCGCTCTGAAGTGCGCGACCCGAAGAACGAATTGCTGCCCCAGATGTTCGCCACATTCATCGTGCGCACCGGCGAGTCGGTGCGGGGGCCGGCCGTGCCAGTCAGCGGCGTGGTGCGCGAAGGCGACGGTACCATGACGGTCTGGGTGACCACCGATCGGCGGCGTTTCACGGCAAGGAGCGTCAAACTGGGGGTCCAGCGTGATGGCGTCGACCAGATCGTCGACGGACTGAAGGCGGGAGAATTGGTGGCCGCCGATGGCGCACTCTTCCTCAGCAACGCACGCATCCTGGGGGCGAAATGAACGTTGATCGTCTTCAGGCGCATGCATTGACCGGAGCCCTCCCATGCTGAGGTCAATGATCTCCTTCGCGCTGCTGCGCCGGCCCATCATCCTGCTCGGCCTCATTGTGTTTATCGGTGCCGGCATCGCTGCCTTCACCAAGCTCAATATCGAAGCCTATCCGAATCCGGCGCCGGTGATCCTCGAGATCACGGCGCAGACCTCTGGTCTCTCCGCCGAGGAAATGGAGCGCTATTACACAGTGCCCATGGAAGTGGGGCTGGCGGCGACGCCCGGCGTGGAAAGCATCCGCTCCACCTCCTTTTACGGCCTGTCGTTCGTCCGCGTCACCTTCAAGTACGGTATCGATTACTACTTTGCCTATACGCAGGCTGCCAACAGCCTGCGGCAGAACGTTTCCCTGCCCAATGGGGTGCAGCCGCAGATTCAGGCGTCGAGCCTGGTGGGCGAAATCTACCGCTATCAGTTGAAGGGGCCGAAGCACTTCGGTCTGACCAACCTGCGCACCCTGCAGGACTGGGTGCTGCAGCGCCGCTTCCTGACGGTGCCGGGCATTCTGCAGGTGGTTGCGTGGGGCGGCACTACCAAAGAATATGAAGTCGAGGCCGACCCGCACAAGCTGCAGGCTTACCACGTCACCCTGCCGCAACTCATCGCCGCACTGGGCAATGCCAACATCAACGTCGGCGGCCGCACCATCAATATTGGCCAACAATCCGTCAATGTGCGCGGTGTGGGCCTGATCGACAAGGTGGAGGACATCGAGAAGGTGGTCCTCAGCCAGACCAATGGCGCGCCGGTGTTGGTGAAGGACGTAGCCAAGGCCAGCATCGGCTATGTGCCACGCCTGGGTCAGGCTGGGCGCGACGGCGACGAGGACGTGGTGACCGGCGTGCTGGTGATGAACCGTACCCTGCAAACCAACGACGTGGTCGCCCGCGTCAAGCAGGAAGTGGAAAAGATCAACAGCGACGGCACCCTGCCGTCAGGCGTCAAAATCGAGCCCTATTACGACCGCTCCACGCTCGTCGGCGTCACGACGTATACGGTGCTGCACAACTTGATCTTCGGCTGTTTGCTGGTGTTCTTCATTCAGTGGATCTTCCTTGGCGACCTGCGCAGCGCGCTCATCGTCGGCGCCAACATTCCGTTCGCGCTGTTCTTCAGCATCATCATGCTGGTCCTAGCGGGTGAATCGGCCAACCTTCTGTCCGTCGGAGCGGTGGACTTCGGCATCATTGTCGATTCGGCGGTGATCCTGGTCGAGAACATCTTCCGCAATTTCCAGAAGAGCGCCGCCGACCGGCAGGGCCTCATCGATGACTACTCGCAAAGCCATCTGCGTATGCACATGGACGGTGCGGAAGGGTGGACCAACCGCCTGCGCATGATCTTCATCAGCGCGTTGCAGGTGGACCGGGCGGTACTGTTCTCGTCCCTCATTACGGTAGCCGCCTTCATCCCCCTGTTCACCATGCAGGGGGTGGAGGGGCAGATCTTCGGGCCCATGGCGCGCACCTATGGCTATGCGCTGGCCGGCGCCTTGATCGCCACTTTCACCATCACTCCGGTGCTGTCCTCGTATCTGTTGCCAAAGCATGTCGAGGAGACTGAAACCTGGCTGGTGGTGCACCTGCGCCGTATCTACGCGCCTGTACTGAAATGGGCGCTGGCGCGCCGGCGCACCACAGTCGGCCTGGGCGTTGTCTTCCTGCTGCTGGCCGGACTCCTGGTGCCGCGCATCGGCAGCGAGTTTTTGCCGGCGCTGGAAGAAGGCAATTTGTGGATACGCGTCACCATGCCCCCACCATTTCGCTGGACGCTGGCAATGCGGCGGTGAACCGCATGCGCGAGATCCTCCAGAGCCATCCGGAAATCATCACTGTGGTGTCCCAGCATGGTCGCCCGGACGACGGTAGCGACGCCTCGGGGTTTAACAACTGCGAGTTCTTTGTGCCGTTGAAGCCTTTTGATGACTGGCCGGCCGGCCGGACCAAAGACCAGCTGGTGGCGGAGTTGCAACGGGAATTCGCCAACGAGTTCACCGGCATGGAGTTCAACTTCTCGCAGTACATCCAGGACAACATCGAGGAAGGGTTGTCGGGCATCAAGGGCGCCAATTCCATCAAGATCATTGGCCGGGATCTCCCCACCCTGGAGAAACTGGCCGACCAGGTGCAGCATGAGATGGCGCAGATCTCGGGGGTGGAGGATCTGGGCGTGTTCCACGTGCTTGGCCAGCCGAACCTGAACGTAACGGTGGACCGCGCCAAGGCAGCGCGCTACGGCCTCAACGCTGGCGACATCAATACCGTCGTGCAGGCCGCCATGGGCGGCGCCCAGGCGACCACAGTGCTGGAAGGGGACCGCCAGTTCGCGCTGACGGTACGTCTGGCGCCGGAGTACCGCAAGTCCATCGATGCTGTGCGCAAGTTGCGGGTGACATACCAGAACGCCGCTGGCGGAACTTCCTACATCCCCTTATCGGATCTGGCCACCATCTCGTTGGATACCGGCGCCTCCTACATTTACCACGAGCGCAACGAGCGCTTCATCCCGGTGAAGTTCAGTGTGCGCGGCCGTGACCTCGGCAGCACAGTAACCGAGGCGCAGGTGCGTATCGCCCAGAAGGTCAAGCTGCCGCAGGGCTACCGGCTGCAATGGGCCGGGGAATTCGAAGAACTGCAGCAGGCCAAGGACCGCTTGGCGGTGATCCTGCCGATCGCCCTGGTTATCATCCTGGTGCTCCTGTACGCACTCTTCAATTCCTTGCGCGACAGCCTGTTGACGCTCGCGGCCATACCCTTCGCCATTGCCGGCGGCGTAGTGGCGCTCTATCTGTCTGGCCTGGCCTTGAGCGTGTCGGCGGCGATCGGCTTTGTCTCACTGTTCGGTGTGTCAGTGATGAACGGCATCCTCGTCATCACATACTTCAACCAACTGCGGTCGGAAGGACAGGAACCGATGGAGGCGATGTTCAATGCAGCTAGCCAACGCATGCGTCCCATGTTGATGACATCGCTATCGGCCTGCATCGGCCTGCTGCCGGCCGCACTATCGACCGGCATTGGCAGCCAGGTGCAGCGGCCGCTGGCCACTGTGGTGGTGGGCGGCATGCTGATCGGCCCTGTCATGCTGCTGGTGGTGGCACCAGCCCTGCAGATGATGTTCCTCGGCGCCAAACCGGCCCAGTCTGCGCCGGCGAGTGATTACGATGAGACCGTCTAAGAATGCATAGAAGGAGTCAATAAACATGAATATCTTGTCCCTCCTATCGCTACTGACGTGGCTACCAGCCACGCCGATGTGGGCGCAGCAACACACAACCTTGGCGCGCGCCATCAAAACGTCGGCGGCTCCGAAAGCGCCGGCCACCGTGGGTGGCGCGACGGGGCATCCGTCCACAAAATGACATTGTCGGCGACCCCGTTCGCGTACGCGGAGAGGAGTCCCGTCCGCCGATTTCCTCGCAGGACTGCCATTGTGATTTTTCCTCATTTCCCTGCCGTACGGTGCCAGTGTGGTACTGCCGTGGCAGCGCTACTGGCCACGCTCTTGGCCACAGGTTGTGCCGTCGGTCCGGACTTCCAGCGCCCGGCTGCACCTTGTATGTTTAAGCCAGACCAGTACGGTAGAGTCTGGTTGCCGCTGAGGCGGCCAGACCGGACCGTGCAGTTTGAGCGCGCCTGGGGTGTCCGAGCCCGTGACTGAGTGCAGAGCGCACGGCCGCCGTGCTGGTCTTCCTGAAGCCCGAACGGTTACGCGCCCCGGTTCGACCGAGCGCGCATGCACAAGGAAGGGATCCGAAGATCATGTCTGTGACCTCAGTGGTGGTGGGCATCGACGTCGCCAAGGCGCATGTCGATGTCGCGGTGATGGGCGCCAAGTTTGATGCTCAGCAGTTCGATAACGATGCCGAGGGCCACTCGGCGCTGGCGGCAGCCTTGCAGCCGCAAGGGGTGGCGCTGGTGGTGATGGAGGCCACCGGCGGCTACGAGGCGACCCTCGCCTGCGCGCTGCAGGCGGCGGGCCTCGCCGTGGCGGTGGTCAATCCGCGCCAGGCGCGCCACTTCGCCAAGTCGATGGGGCGCCTCGCCAAGACCGACGCGATCGACGCGCGCATACTGGCCGAGTTCGCCGCGGTGCTGGTGCGCCGCGAGGATCTGGCCAGCCTCATCCGCCCGCTCGCCGACGCTCAGCAGCAGGCCTTGGCTGCGGTGGTCACCCGCCGCCGCCAGCTGCTGACCATGCTGCTGTCCGAGCGCCAGCGCCTGCAACTCGCGATCCCCGTGGTGCGCCCGAGTATCGAGGCCATGATCGAGGCCATCCGCAAGCAGCTCGACGAGGTTGAAGCGCAGATGGTCGGCCACGTGCGCGAGCACTACGCCGCGCTCGACAAGCTGTTGCGCTCCGCGAGCGGCATCGGCCCCGTGGCCAGCGCCACCCTGATTGCCGAGCTGCCCGAGCTGGGCCGGCTCAACCGCCGCCAGATCGCCGCACTCGTCGGGGTGGCGCCAATGGCCAACGACTCGGGCACCAGCCGCGGCCGACGCCGCGTGCAGGGCGGGCGCTTCGAGATCCGCCGCGTCCTCTACATGGCCACGCTCACCGCCGCCACCCACAACCCCACCATCAAGGCCTTTTACCAGCGGCTCATCGCCGCCGGAAAGCTGCCCAAGGTCGCCCTGGTCGCCTGCATGCGCAAGCTCCTGACCACTCTCAACGCCATGGTCAAGACCAACACGCCTTGGGCTGCCGACTTCCATTCTGCTTGACTCCAAAGACGGTTACTCAGGCGACAGACTATGCGCCCGCTCCGCTGCCGGTGACGACGACTGCGGCGCCCGTGGCCGGCGGCGACGCCCAGCACTTTGTGTTCGGCCGAGACATCCCGGCCGAGTGGTGGCGTCTCTTCCAATCGCCCCAACTGGACACGCTCATCCGGCAGGCGTTCAAGGCCAACCCCACCATTGAGGCCGCACAAGCGGCGCTGCGGCAGGCGCAGGAGAATGTCTATGCACAGCAGGGCTTTTTCTATCCCACCGTGCAGGCGAACTATTCGCCTTCACGCATCAAGCTGTCGGGCAATACTGGCGGTAACTCGCCGGGCCTGCAGGGGGACGGCTCGGTGATTGCCACTGGACAGACCGATACGGTGCCACCGGCTAGCACGCCGGTGATCTACAACTGGCACAGCGCCCAACTGACCGTGGGCTATGTGCCGGACGTGTTTGGCGGGAACCGTCGCCAGGTCGAGTCCTTGGAGGCGCAACGGCAAGCGCAACGCTTGCAACTCGAGGCCACCTATCTCACCCTGGCCAGCAACGTGGCGGCGGCGGCCATTCAGGAAGCCTCTCTGCGCGAGCAAATTGCGGCCGTGAATCACATCATCGCGACCAATACCCAATCGCTGGACATCCTGCAGCAACAGTTCCGCCTGGGCTACGCCATGCGTCTTGACGTGGCAGCCCAGGAGGCGGCCCTCGCACAGGCAAGGCAGTTGCTGCCACCGCTCCAGAAGCAGTTGGCGCAGACGCGGGATCTGATTCGGGCACTCGCCGGCAAGCTACCGAGCGAGGAAGTGGCGGAAACCTTCACCCTGGCGGCGCTGCATTTGCCCACTGAGCTCCCCCTGAGCCTGCCGTCCGACCTCGTTGTACAGCGCCCCGATATCCGTGCAGCGGAGGAACAGCTGCACTCGGCGAGCGCCCAGGTGGGTGTCGCGCTCGCAGCACGGCTGCCCCAGTTCTCGATCAATGCCATCGCAGGCGGCAATGCGGCGCGCTTCGGCGATATGTTCATGGACTCAGGCAAGTTCTTCAGCATCGTCGGCAACGTGACGCAGACGCTCTTCGATGGCGGCACTCTGCGGCATCGCCAACTGGCTGCGGAAGAAGCGTTGGCCCAGGCGAAAGCACAGTACCGCGGCACCGTACTGACCGCGTTCCAGAATGTGGCCGACACCTTGCATGCCCTCCACGTCGACGCCGACGCGCTGAAAGCCGCCGTGGAGTCCGAACGGGCAGCTCAGATCACGCTGGATCTGATCCGTAAACAACAGGAACTGGGCTATGTGAATTACCTGGCCCTGCTGAATGCCGAACAAAGCTATCAGTTGGCGGCAATCACCTTGGTCCAAGCGCAGGCAGCTCGTTACGGCGATACCGCGGCACTCTTCCAAGCCCTCGGGGGCGGTTGGTGGAACCGCAAGCCAGCCGAGGGCGACAAGTTGGCCTCAGACACGCGCCTGTCGAGCCAATAAGCCAAAGGACTAGACCGGCCGGGCGTGAAAGATGGTTACGATGCATTATCTGGAGCGAATGACGATAAGGCGCAACCTATACCCCGAGACAGCGAGGCAAAATGGATACCCCAAAAAACAATGGGTTTGCTATCGGCGGTCGTATCCTCGTCATCGAGGACGAGCCGGACACGATCGGCTATCTCTGCGACGGTCTCAGGGAAGCAGGCTATACGGTCACCTGGAGTGCCGACGCCGACGAGGGGGAACGCCTGGCCGGAGCAGGGCGCTGGGACGCTATCATCCTCGACCGCATGCTGCCGCACGACGTTGACGGGCTTTCCATCCTGCGTGCTCTGCGCGCGGCCGGTGACGATACTCCGGTGATGGTCCTGAGTGCACTCGCAACGCTGGATGAACGGGTACGTGGCCTGCGCGGCGGCGGCGATGACTACCTGACCAAACCATTCGCGTTGCCGGAGGTCCTCGCCCGCATCGAAGTACTGATGCGCCGCGCCGGCAGGCAGGAGGAGGTGCGAGAACTGTGCATTGCCGACCTCCGGCTCGACTTGACGACACGGCGCGTCGAACGTGCCGGCAGGCCGGTGCTGCTGCAACCCAAGGAGTTCCGCCTGTTGGAGTACCTGGTGCGCCACCAGGGCCAGGTCGTTACCCGCACCATGCTGCTGGAGTCGGTCTGGGACTATCGCTTCGATCCGCAAACCAACGTGATTGATGTGCAGATCAACCGCCTGCGCAACAAGATCGACAAGGATTTCGCCCCGCCATTGCTGCATACGGTGCGCGGCGTCGGTTACCGGTTGAGTGTCGATGGTTAGACTGTGGCACTCCGTCGCGTTCCGTCTGGCCTCGACGGCCGGCATCTTATTAGTGCTGGCGGTGGTTTTGCTGTCGTCAGTCTTCTATGTTGGCACCATTGGTGTACTGTCGCGGGGAGCGGACAACAAAATCCGGTCGATCTCGTCGCATCTGAATCAGGATTTCGAGACGCGTGGCCTAGCCGCGCTGGTGCTGAAGATTCAGTCGGCACTCACGGACGGAGTGGACTCGGACACCGAGATCTATCTGCTCACCACCCCCACTGGCGCGAAATTGGCAGGCAACATCGCAGCCTGGGCTGATGCCACTGTGCCGCTGGACCGGGTCATTGAACATGACGTGACCCGCGACCATCGTATATCCTCGGCCCATCTGCTGCTACACCGCCTGCCCGATGGCTCATTGCTGATCGTCGGACGCGACATGCAGGATTTGGTCGATATCGAGCGCCTTATTTCACGCGCACTGGCCATTGGTGGGGCCGCAGCACTCGTTCTTGCCATCGGTGGTACGTTGTTGCTTCGCCGCCTTATCGAGCGACGTATCTCCACCATCCGGCACACGGCCCACGCCATCGAAGCGGGCAACCTCCACCAGCGCATCCCGGTGAGCGAGGGCGGCGATGAATTCACCCGCCTCAGCAACGAACTGAACCATATGCTGGACCGCATCCAGCAGTTGATGGACGGCGTGCGCCACGTCTCCAACGTCATCGCACACAACCTGCGCACACCACTGGGCCGCATACGGGGCCATTTGGAGAAGGCCCTGCGCACGCCGGCCGACAGTGTCATGTTGGCGCGGGAGGCCAATTATGTTATCGACGAGGTCGATGGCCTCATCGTCGTATTGGAAAAACTGCTGCAGATCGCGGAGGCGGAATCCGGCACGCGCCGCCAGCCCTTCGAGCCGGTTGATCTGCGCGAACTGGTCACCGATGTGGTCGAGCTCTACGACGCCGCCGCGGAGGCGCTTGGCATCCGGCTCATTAGCTCGGTCGAGGAAGCGTCGCACATTCTCGGTGACCGTGATCTTATCGCATGCGCACTCGGCAACCTGCTCGACAACGCCTTCAAATACGCCGGAGAAAACGCCCTCGTGCTCATTCACATCTTCCAGCGACGCGACGGTGTGGCCCTCATTGTCCAGGACAACGGTCCCGGCATCCCGCTCGAGGAACGCACGCGGGTCCTGCAGCGCTTCTACCGGCTGGACGGCGCCCGTCCGGGACACGGCCTGGGTCTCTCCATCGTGGCGGCCATCGCACAGGCGCACGGCGCCACCTTGCATCTTGATGACGCCAAACCGGGGCTGCAGGTGCGGCTTCTGTTTCCCTTGGTGACGTCAGGCTCCGTCACATTGGTCGCCGGCAACAGTGTGAGTGGGAGGTCTGCGTGCAACGCCGTACATTCAGCGCCATGTTAGTGATAATTCGGTGCGTTGAATGACACTGTCATGCTGGATGGGCATTTTATGGTTCGGAAAACCGGATTGGATCGGGTCCGCTTGTAGCGCGAACGCCGGCCACCTGTCCGTCGGCAACGAGACCAGACGCGGATCAGCGCATTGGGGAACATCCTCTGTCACCTCGCCGCTAGGAGCTTACGACAGATGGGTGTCGACAGCCATGCCCGACTTCGTGGGATCGATGATATTGGGTGGCGGGATGTCCCTTCGGGTTTTCCGCCCGCGGATTTGACGGCCTCGTCGAATGCCTCCTTTGTCGGCATCGCTGCCCGCCGCATCACCGCAACAGGCATGTGGCGGCTCTTACCCTCGTGCCTTGCGGAACTCCGCCGGCGTCTGCTGCATCAGGCGGCGGAACATCGTGATGAAGGCCGAGGCGCTGGCGTAGCCGAGTTCGAGCGCGACGGCTTCGACCGTGCGCCCGGCGGCGAGGAGCGGCATCGCCTTGAGGATGCGCAGGCGCTGGCGCCATTCCGACAGGGGCATGCCGAGATCGCGCTGGGCGCGGCGCAACAGCGTGCGTTCGGTGGTGTTGGCGAGCCACGCAAGCTCGGCCATCGTGCGGTTGTCGTCGGGGTGGGTGTCGAGGAACCGGAGCACGGCGCCGAGCGCCTGATTGGAGGACGAAGGGAGGTAGCTGCCGGCGCAGGGGGCGTGCGCGAGCTGGTCGACGAGCACCTGCAGGAGGCGGGTGTTTTCGGCGTCGCGAAGCGTGTCGGGCGCCTGCAGGCGCAGGGTAAGTCCGGAGCTGACCGTCTTGCGCAGCCCTCAGTCCGATGCGTTGATCTCGTCGATGAATTCGCCGTCGCGCAATGCGCGGTCGATGGCGGCATCAAGCCGGATCAGGAGTTCGTAGAGGGTTTCGCCGTCGCGGAGCTGGAGCATAGCAGAGGCCGCATAGTTCACATCGAATCCGCCCCCTGTGTGATCACGGTGATCGCAGCATGGATGCTCGATCCCGTCGTGTGTTCAGCCTTGAGCTTGGGTGAGCCGAGGGTCACCGTGGCGGCGTTGTGCGATCTGAATCTACTTCGACCGCCTGCTGGTAGCCCAGTCGATGAGTGAGCCAGTAATTCTGCTCACGGTGGACGGCAAGCTTGCACGTTATGGCAGCACTGTCCGAGTCATCCAATTCGCATGGTTTGGGGATGGCGGCGGTCGGCCGGTAGTCACCTATTTAACAGAGCGAGGGAGAGCCTCTGCCGAAAGGCGTTGATGTCCTGTCCAATTGCAAACAGACAGGGAATCAGGAACAGGACATAGATCGAGGAACTGACCATCCCGCCGATGGTCGGCGTAGCGATGGGTTTCATGATCTCGATGCCGGGTCCATTAAGGAACATGATCGGCAGCAACGACAACGTGGCACAGGCGACAGTCATCAGCTTGGGGCGCAGGCGGGCGACGGAGCCCTCGACAACCGCCTCCATGTAGCTTGCGCCTTCGCCTCTTCTCGCCAGTGCCCAGCGGATGAACACGATCATGATGATGCCGGTCTGGATGGCTACCGCGAACAAGGCGATGTAGCCGATGATGACGGCAGTCGTCATCGAATAGCCCAGCGCCCACTGCAGCGCCACTGCGCCGACAAAGGCGAAAGGCGCCGACAGCATGATGACCAGGCTATCGGTCAGGGAGCGGAAGGCCATGACCAGCAAGGCAAGCATGATCACCAGCGTGGCGGGCACGATCCATTTGAGCTGCGCGTGGGAACGGGCGACATTCTGGTGCTCGCCGGTCCATTCAACTGCATAGCCCGCGGGCAGTTCCAGCTTCTCGGCAAGCAGCGCTTGCGCCTTGTCCACGTAGTCCGCCGCACTGGCATTGCCGACATCGACATAGACATAACTCGTCAGGGCACCATTTTCGTTGCGCAGCATTTCCGGCAATTTACGTACCGACACCTCGGCAATTTCGCTCAGCGCCACCGAGCGCTGCCCCGACGCCACGACCGGCGTGTTGCGGATCTTTTCAAGCGTATCGATGTACTCGGGCGCGTACTGGATGCTCAGAGGAGTAGTCAGGTTGTTGTGATCCTTGAAGGCAGCGACATTGTCCCCGCCGATGGCATAACGTGCCGTCAGCATCGCTTCGTCGGTGCGGATGCCCAGCCGGGCCAGCCGTACCGGGTCGAACTGGGTATCGATGAAATAACCCGATGAGATGCGCTCGGCAATTACCGATTGGCTTTCCGGGAGGGTTCGCAGCAGTTCCTCGATCTGCTGGCCGAGGGTCTCCAGGGTGGCAATGTCGTTGCCCTTGATCTTCAGGCCGACGGCCGTCTGAATGCCCGTATCCTGCATTGCCACACGGGCGCTGATCGGCTGCACCCAACTGTTTACATACCCGGTGATCTTCATTGCGGCGTCCATCTCGGCGACCAGCTTTTCCTTGGTCATGCCGTCTCGCCACTCGGCCTTGGGCTTAAGGAGGATGGTGGTCTCGATCATCGACACCGGTGCTGGATCGGTTGAGGTATCGGCCCGCCCGAGCTTGCCGAACACCCGCTTGACCTCCGGGAAAGCGGCCAGCTTCTTGTCCATTTGCTGCAGGATCCATGCGGCTTCGCGGACGGGGACGCCGGGCAGTGTGGTTGGCATGTAAAGAACCGTCCCCTCGTCCATGCGCGGCATGAAATCGGTCCTGAAATGACTGAGCAGGAGGATGGCCCCGGCAATCGCCGCCAGACTGCCTCCGAGGAAAACATAGCGGAATCGAATGGCTTGGGTCACCGCGCGGCGATAGCCACGCACCAATCCCGAATTGGCCGGCGTGCGGCCGGGTTCCACCTGGGCGTCTTTCCTCAAAATCCATTGGATGAGGATGGGGAGCAGGAACATCGTCAGCAAGGTGGAAAAGGCCATGGCAAAGGTCTTGCTGTAGGCCAGCGGGTCGAACAACCGGCCTTCCTTTTCGGTCAGGAAGAAGACGGGCAGGAAGGACACAAGGATGATGAGCAGCGAGAACAGCAGGGGGCGAGCCACGTGGGCGATGGATTGAACGATGATTGCCCGTCGTCCTTCCGCACTGACCACACCAGCCATGCGGCGACGTGCCGCCAGCTCGGCCGTGCAGTTCTCGACAATGACGATGGTCGCGTCCACCATTTCGCCGATGGCAATGAAGAGGCCGGCCAGGGAGAACAGGTTGATGGTCTGATGGAAGCCCGCCAGCGGGATGGCGGTAAAGGCGACGCCCAGCAGGAGGATGACCACCGGCGCCACGGCAGTGCGGGCATTGCGCAGGAACAGGACCATCACCGTGATCACGACGACCAGTTCGTAAGCGAGCGTGCACAGGAAGTGTTCGAGCGTGTCCCAGATCAGCGCCGAGCGGTCGTAGGTGGTGACGAGATCGACACCGGGCGGCAGTCCAGCCTTGAGTTCCGTGAGCTTCTGGTCAAGGGCACGGGTGATTTCCAGGACATTCTGCTTCTGCTCCATCACCACAATGCCGCCCACCACTTCGCCCTTGCCGTCGAGTTCGGCGACTCCGCGGCGCTGGTCATAGCCCACCTGAATGAAGCCGATATCTTTCAAATGCACAGGGGTGCCGTTCGGGCGATGGCCGACGACCATCAGTTCGAGCTGGTCGATGTTGTGGTAAGTGACGATGCCACGAATCTGATAATCCCGGTTGGTCACCTCCAGCGTGCGCCCGCCCGCCTCTGGAAAGGCGTTCTGGAAGGTGGCCACGATCTGCTTCAGGGAGAGGCCCGATTCGGCCAGGAGCGGCGGAAAGAGCTTGAGCTGGTACTGCTTTTCAAGGCCACCCACCGAGGCGACTTCGGCGACGCCCGGTACACTTTGCAGCCCCGGCTTGACCTGTTGCTCATGCAGCAGGCGCAGGTCACGCAGGTCGAGCAAGCCGTCCGCACTGACCAGTGCGTACTGATAGATCCAGCCCATGCTGCTGGCGTTGGGACCGAGCGTCACGGTGGCATCGGCAGGCAATTGCGGGCGAATCGCGTTCAGCCGGTCGGCCACGATTTTCTGGATGGGAGCGCGTTGTGATTCGCGCTTCAGGATGACGTAGATGAACGAAAACCCCATGTGCGAGGTGCTGCGGATCGACTGGATGCCGGGCGTCCCGGCCAGGGACTTGATCACCGGCTCGGTGACCTGGGCCTCCAGAAGCTGCGGACTGCGCGGCCATTTTGCATAGAGGACGATCTGCGGATCGGAAATGTCTGGAATGGCGTCCAGGGGCGCCGTGAAAATGGCGTAGGCGCTCAGTACGATGGCGGCGAGCACACTCGCCAGGACGAGCAGCCGGTGCCGGATGATATTTTCAATGATGGTGATGTTCATTGCTGGGAGGTGTGATCGAGCACATGTCCTGTCCGGGCGCTTTCAGCTTCTCTTCGGCATCGACGAAGAAACTCCCGATCGAGACCACCCGGTCGCGTTCAAAAAGGCCATGCCGAACTTCCGTATAGAGTTCCCCTTTCAGTCCGGTACGAATCGATCGAGGTGCATACAGACCGCTGCCGGCCGGCTGCATTTCGATATAGGCGACTTGCTCGCCACCGTCCTCGATAATGGAAACGTTGGGAATCGAAAGATAGGGGCCGCGCTCGACAACGATCTCCATCAGGTAGCGAGCCCCGGGGGAGTGCCCCTGATCTGCCAGCGTCGCCTGGACAAGGACGCCGCCGGTTTGCCGCAGGACTTTAACGGTTTTGCCCTGGTGCATTTGCGTTCGGGCATTGGCGGCGAAACTGCGAGTGCGCTGGCCCACCTGGAGCCCGTCGGCTTCCAATGTGCTTAGCCGGGCCGATATGGTTCTGCCACCCGGATCGACCGTGCCGACCGTGCGTATCCAGGTCTGGATAGGGCGCACTGAGGCTTCAGTCAGGGTCAGGGTCAGGTCGCTGGCCTGTGCTTCGGTAATCTTGACGCCGCCGGCCTGGGCCGCTCGCATGCGCTCGCGCAGATCCGCGCCTTGGGCAGGCAACACTGCCAGACACCACAGGCCGGCAACGGTAATGGCAAAGCGATTCACTTTGGTCTCGACTCCGGGGGAATTCCGGCAAGCCCGGACCGGTCATTCCCGCCTTGGCGGAAATGACCGGATCGGGCCATCGCCAGGCAAGTCAATGACAATAGTTGTCCTTGCTGTCCATGACGTGCGTTCCCCAGGGATACAAGCCGACGTTCGGAATTCGCTCGACGGCTTCCGTCTTGCCGTCGATGATGTAGACGGAGTGATCGGTCGATCCTGCCAGGTAGATTTTCTGGTCTGCCGTGTCGGTGGTGGCGGTCTCCAGTTGCAGATTCGTACCGATCTTGATGCGGCCGGCGGGCTTCAGGGTGTTCATGTCGTACACGTAAACAAAGCTTGTCGTCGAACTGATGACGAAAGCCTTGCCGGCTGCAAAGTTCACCCCGGTCATGTCCGGGCCGGCCGGCAGCGTGGCGGCCACTTCGTTCTTCTGGAGATCGATGATGGAAATGGTCTCGTCGCCGTTGTTTACCGTGATGGCGTACTTGCCGTCATGCCCCATGTAGATGCGCCAGGGATTCTGTCCGACGCGGATGACTTTGACGACCTTGTCCTCGCGGGTATCGATGACTCCCACCACGCCCAGGTCGCCGTCGGCGGCATAAATGTAGCGCCCGTCGATGCTCATGGCGGGCATAGAGATACCCTTGATGTCCTTCAGGTACTTGCCGGGGTCAAGGCGCGAAATTCCGGGCACGCTGGCAATCTGGATTTTCTTGAGCAACTGGTGTCGGGTCACATCGATCACGCCCACCCAATGCGCACCGTAATTGCCCACGTAAGCCTTCGAGCCATCGTGGGTGAAGGTGATATTGAGCGGTTCGGCCAAGCCTTCGATGGTCTTGATCACGCTGAGCGAAGCCATGTCGATGACGGTGATCGAGTCGCCCTCGGGATTGCCCTGGTAGTAGTAGCGCCCGTCCGGGGAAAAGGAGAAGTGCTCCGGCGCAATTCCGACCGGAATCTTTTTGACCAGTTCGAGGGTGCGGGCATCGATGACGTAGGCCGTGTTGGCTCGGGTGCCGCCGGTGACGACATAGCGCCCGTCGGGCGACATCATCACCATGTGCGGATTCACGTTGTTGCCGAGGAAAGTGTGGCCGAGGATTTTCCTGGTCTTGATGTCCATGAAGGCGATGTCGTTGGAATCACGGTTCACGATCATGACGACGGAAGTCGGGTCGGTAACAATCGTCTTGGCGGATGACGAGGCATGGGACATTGCCATACCGGGCATCAGTTTCATCTGAGCATTGGCAGACTGCGGGATAGCGACGCTGAGGGCGACAATGGCGCCGGCGATGATGCTGTTCAGGTTCAGCTTCGGCATTTCATGATCTCCTTGTATTCTTTCAGAAGCTGACCTTCAGTCGAGCCCCGGGTACCAGGTAGCTGCCCTGCGTCTTGGATTCGGTGACGTATTGCAGGAGGAAGGAAAGTGCCATGTGCTCGGTCATGCGCAGGTTGTAGAACCCTTCCATGACTTTTTCTTTGGCGCCTTCGCCCAGCTTGGTTTGCGCGTAGCCCACACCCCACATGTCGAGGGGGTTGAAGGCATAGGGAGCCTGGAAGGCCACGCCGCCGCTGTAGAACTTCATCGTGTCGGGGCCGGTGGGGAGACTGCCGACATAGCCGCTGCCATAGCGCCCGAACAGCGAGACTGCGGCAGTCAGTTTCTGGTCCGCGCTCAGGCCATAGCCGGTGCGGTTGGTGCCGCTGCTGTTGTCGCTCCTTGCCCACGCCCGGTAATGGCCTTCCTGCAGCATGAACGGCCGGGCGATATATTCCACCTCTGCCAGAGAATAGAGGGAGGTCGATAGGCTGGTTGCACGGTCATTACTCTGCTGGACGCCCAGCTTGAAATTCAGGTCGCCCTTGGGATCGTAGACGGCGGCCAATCCAAAGCCGTTGGATGTGAGGCCGAGGACCGGGTTGTTGACCAGGGCGCCGTTGATGAAACGTTCCGTTTCATCATTGGCAATGGCATTTCGGTCAAAAATGCTCGTCAAATCCAGGCGGCCGACGGTGAGGCCCAGTTTTTGATCGAACATCCCGGTTCTGATCCACGCTTCGCGCACATTCAACTGGTTGTTGCTGAGGCGGGCAGTCTGGTTGTTAACCAAGTTGAGAGCCGACGGGATTTCCTGGTCCGGGGAGGCGCCGCCGATTCCAACCAGATCTGCAAAAAACTCGGTATTCAGCGCCGCCGATTTGGCCCGGAAGGTCACGTCTGCGGCGGTAACCCCGTAGGCGTGATTTCTCGCTTGAGTCGGCCCCAGACCAGCCTGGGCTGATGATCCCTTCGTCTGATACGCCATTTGCGCCGTGGTGACACTGCTAACCCCCAATTCGACGCCGCTCTTCTTGTCGGCGGCCAAGGCGTCCTCGATCTCTTCACGAATCGTCTGGCGGCGATAGACCCGTTCGCGCCGATAGGTCATCGCCGGCACGGCACCTTCCGCGGGGTGGTCATATTCGTTGCCGTTGGCATCGACGTAGACCTGGACCTGCTTGACCGTGGTTTTGGGCTCGGACATCACCGCGCTGGTTTCCACATTGCTGAGCCGCGACTCCATCTCCTCCAAGCGCAGCGCCACCACGGAGGCGTTGGCCGCAGGCGTTTCAGCCTTTGGAAGGGCCTGGGCCAACAGTGCCTGTTGGGCCAGCATTTGTTGCTGCATTTCGAGCAACCGCTTTTCGAGCGTCTCGATGCGCTGCACCAGCGCCTTGCGCCCTGGATCGGCTTTGCCGGGCCTTGCCGGCTCTTCGGCAGCGTTGGCGTGGAAATTGAGTGCCGAAAGAAGCGCAACCGCGATCGCGGTGCGTTTGAGATGGTGGTGCATGGATCCCCCTTGTTCCGGCGAGCGTCCCCGCAGCCGGTCATTGTCGAACGTAAAGCGGAGCAGGGGAAAACAGGGGCAGTTGCACTGGCCGCCGCATCCCCGCAGCGCTTTTGCTGATTGTCGGCGGCAGGTCTCCTGGCTCTCGGGTCATCGCGCTTCGCAAGCCTTCCCGGAACATGTCCAGTGGCATACAGGGGCGAAGCGCTCGCCGATTACAGTTGCGGGGGCAGCTCCGGCATTCGGACGCTCGGTCCGGCACCGGATTCCCTTTTAATCCCCGGGAGGGGAACCATCAACGACGTCAGTCTATGACTTTCTGCATATCCTCGTCAAGTGTTTTAACTATATATAGTGCATTTAGCTAAATGTTGCACTACCAATAGTGGTATGTACATTTCTCCGAGCTCCAGCTCCCAAGAACCGGGCCATAACCCAACTGAATCTGCCTCGTCGAATTGCCGCAACAGGCATGTGGCGGCTCTTACCCTCGTCCCTTGCGGAACTCCGCCGGCGTCTGCTGCATCAGGCGACGGAACATCGCGATGAAGGCCGAGGCGCTGGCGTAGCCGAGTTCGAGGGCGACGGCTTCGACGGTGCGCCCGGCGGCGAGGAGCGGCATGGCCTTGAGGATGCGCAGGCGCTGGCGCCATTCCGAGAGGGGCATGCCGAGATCGCGCTGGGCGCGGCGCAACAGCGTGCGTTCGGTGGTGTTGGCGAGCCGCGCAAGCTCGGCCATCGTGCGGTTGTCGTCGGGGTGGGTGTCGAGGAACCGGAGCACGGCACCGAGCGACGGATCGGACGAGGAGGGGAGGTAGCTGCCGGCGCAGGGGGCGTGTGCGAGCTGGTCGACGAGCACCTGCAGGAGGCGGGTGTTTTCGGCGTCGCGAAGCGTGTCGGGCGCCTGCAGGCGCAGGTGGTCGAGGAGCGCGACGATGAGCGGGCTGACGGCGAGCGCGCAGGGATTGCGGGGCAGGCGATCGCACAGCGGCGCGGCGACGTACAGCGAGCAGTATCCCGCCTCGTTGCGGTTGAGGCCGACATGGGCGACGCCGGGCGGCAGCCACACGCCGTACTGGGGCGGGGCGAGGAAGTGTTCGCGTTCGACCTGGATTTCCATCACGCCCCTGAACGAATAGACGAATTCGCCGCCGGCGTGCTTGTGCATCGGGAAGAGGGTGTTCGCCGGCAGGGCCGTGGCACGGAAGTGGATCGGCGCGGGCAGGTGCTCGCCCTGCGGTTCCATGCGCTGCATGTTGCGGAAGTGCTTCATGTCTGTGCGAGGGTCTGTGCGTGGTGGCGCGGGATTGGCGGATCGTTGCTAGCGATTGGCGGATTCTGACTATATCAGTTGATACCGCCATCTTCACACTTCAGCCATCACCCGATTCGCTGGAGATCTCCGATGGACCCCCGCCTCGCCCTCGATACGCGCGCCGCCGGCCTGATGACCTTGCTGTGCCTCGTGTGGGGCCTGCAGCAGGTGGTGCTGAAGGCGGTGGCCAATGACATCGCCCCCGTGTTGCAGATCGGCCTTCGATCCGGCATCGCGGCGGTGCTCGTCGGGGGCATCCTGTTCTGGCGGCGCGAGCGGCTGGCCTGGGACACCTGGCGGCCGGGGATGGTTGCGGGCCTGCTGTTCGCCCTCGAATACCTGTTCGTCGGCCAGGCGCTGCTCCTGACGAGCGCCGGCCACACGGTCGTGCTGCTCTATACCTCGCCGATCTTCGCGGCGCTGGGCCTGCACTGGAAAGTGCCCACCGAGCGGCTGTCGCGGCTGCAATGGCTGGGCATTGCGCTCGCTTTCGGCGGCGTCGCCGTGACCTTCCTCGGGAAGGGCGATGCCGAGGCCGCCGTGCGTCCGCTGTCGCTCTGGGGCGACCTGCTCGCGCTGCTCGGCGGACTCGCGATGGGCGCGACGACGGTGACAATCCGCATGTCGCGCCTGTCGACCGCGCCTGCGGCGCAGACGCTGCTGTACCAGCTGATTGGCGCCGCGGTGTTGTTGCTCGCGGGCGCATTCGCCACCGACCAGAACGCGTTCGTCGCCACGCCGCGCGCCGTCGCGAGCCTCGCGTTCCAGTCGCTCATCGTGTCGTTCGCGAGCTTTCTCGCGTGGTTCTGGCTGCTGCGCACCTACCTCGCGTCGCGCCTGGGGGTGTTCTCGTTCCTGACCCCGGTGTTCGGGGTCGCGCTCGGGGCAGTGCTGCTCGGCGAGACGCTCGAACCGCGATTCGTCGCGGGGACCGCGCTGGTGCTGCTGGGCATACTGGTCGTCAGCGCCCACGCGCGGATCGGCGGCGCACTCGCGATGATGCGGGGAGCGGCCCGAACGGCCCTGCGCTGAGGGCCGGTTCGTCACGCCGTGGCTCACACTGCGGTTGGGGCGAGCAGGAGCTCCCTGAGCCGCGCGATGCCGGTGCGCTCCAGCAGGTGGATGGGATAGGCCGCCTCTGCGGCGAATGCCGGAAAGCGCCGGTCGACGATGCCTTCGGCCGCGAGCATGCCCCAGTCGTCTGGCGCCGGCGTCGTCACCGCGATCGGGCAGGATTTGACGAGGATCGCGCGCTCGGCGTTGAGCCGGTTGGCGAGCCACAGCGCGAGGCTGTCGGCGGTGACGTCCCAGTTCGTCAGCTCGTCGGCCTCGCGGCGCAGGAGCTGCAGCGGCATCCACAGTGCGACGCGCCCGCTATGGACAGTGCGCTCGAGCTCGCGCTCGTCGGCCGCGAGCACGAGGCCGGGGCACAAGCCCTGCAGCATGAACGCGAACTGGCCCATCGCGAGGACCGCCATGTTGTGCGCGACGACGTCGTCGAGATGCCATTCGGCCTGCGCGAGCCGCGCGCTGTCCGCGTACGGGCCGCCGCCGGGGACGATGACGACCCGTCCGCCGCCGAGGTCGTGCAGGTGTTCGAGCCAGTCGACAAGCAGGGGATCCTTGGCCAGGCTGCCGCCGATCTTGATTACCCACATGATGAACTCCGGTCGAGGAGGAGGGCGACGGCGACGCTCGGCGCGCAGGTGTCCGCCCACCGATGGACGGAGTCGGTGGCGGCGGCGTTGAGGCCGGCGACGGAATGGAAGGCAACGAAGGGGTGGTGGCCGTGGCGTGCGAGCTCGCGCGCGAGGAACAGGCCGCAACCCGCACCGACGAGCGGCGCGTCCGGCGGCAGCCCCGCCTGTGCCGCCACGCGCACGAGATTGGCGGTGATCTGGACGAGCATCGCGGCGCGCCAGCGCTCGGCGAGCGCTACCCAGGCCGCGGCGTCGGCGTCGCGCGCGTCCATTCCGATCATGCGCGCGATGCGGCGGCAGCTCGCCGCCTGGCTCTTGTCGCCGCCGTCAGCGGCGGAATGCTGGTCGTGCTCGGGGTCGAGCTCGCCGGTGAGGCGGAACACGTCGGCGGTGGTGGCAAAGAACTCGTTCATGACGTTGTAGCGTTCGCCGCCGAACGTCATCCGGCGCGCCAGTGCGCACAGCGGGGTGCGCACGACCCCGACATAGACGAGTTCGCCGCTCGCGAGCCGCTCGGCGTCGCCGCGACCGTGCGGGGCCGGGGCGCCGTCGCGGATCGGGATCAGGTCGGTCGTCGTGCTGCCGATATCGACGAGCAGGGCGTCGGGGTGGCGGGCGGCGACCTGGAACGCGGTCGCGAGCCAGTTGGCCGAGGCGACGTCGCGCCAGCGTGCCGGCCCGTCCTCGGCGCTCGCCCAGTCGGCCCGGCCGGCGAAGAAGCGGGTCGCGTCGCCGAGGCGCTCGGCAAGCCGTCGGACGAGCGCGGCTACGCCGGCCTCGCGGTCGGGAAAGAGGTCGGTCATCTCGGCGGTCATCGTCACGGCGTGGCGCGCCCGTCCGAAGCCGGGCCAGCGCTCGATCGCGGCGTCGATGGCCGCGTCGAGGTGCGTAAGTCCCTGCCACAGCGGGGCCGCCCACTGCGCCACGTCGCGCACGCAGCCGTCGACGACCAGGCTCGCCTTGACGTGGGCGCCGCCGATGTCCCAGCCGACCACGGCCGGGCGGTCGCTCTGCGAGTCAGTGCGGGCCATGCGCGACCTCCGCGGCGTCGGAGTCGAGGATCTCGCGGGCGAGGTTGCGGTCGAGCGCCGCGGACAAGCCGACGTAGGCGCAGGTCACCCGCGGGTTGATCTCGATCACGACCGGTCTTGCGGTTGCGGCCGCATCGTCGGACAGCGACGATGCGGGCCAGACGACGTCGACGCCGACGTAACCGGCGAGGCCCGGCAAGGCCGCGGCGATCTGCTGCGCGAGCGCGGCGAGGCGCCTGCCGGCGGCTCCGTCGATCGCCGCGATGCCGATGTCGACCCCGTGATAGACGACGGCGCCACCCGGCGATGACGCGATGCGCTGACGATTGACGGCGAGGAGTTCCGCCCGACCCGCGCGGCACAGCAGCGACAGGCTCAGCGGAATGCCCTCGATCCAGGCTTCGAGGGTGCTCGCGGCGCCGCGGTCGAACCGCGCCACCAGGTCGTCGCGTGCCGCCGCGAAGTGCGCATGGCGTTGCGCGTCGACGCTCCCCGCGCCGTCGTCGGGCTTGACGATCCAGCCGGCGACGCTTGCAGGTTCGGGCTCGCCCGGCTGCCACGCAGGCGGCACGTCGATCCCGCTCGCGGCAAGGCAGCGCCGCGTCGCCGATTTCGATGCGGCCACGCGGATCGCGGGTGTCGTGCAGCCGACCCAGCGCTCGGCGCCCACGCAGTCGGAAAGCTGCGCGAGCAGGTCGTCGCTCTCGGGGGCGACGACCCACACGCGGTCGTAGGCGGGGATTTCGCCGGCGAGGAAATCGGCGGCGGCCAGCCCGCCGTCACCGCCGTCGACGCAGCGAATGCCGGCGAGCGCGGCGGGCAGGGGCGCATGCCGGCTCACGACGCACGTGAGCTCGACGCTGTCGACCCGCTGCAGATCGGCGGCCAGCGCGTCGCGCATCGCCAGCCCCTGCGCGAGCAGCCCGGGGTCGGGCGGTTCGCCGCCGGGAGACGCGAGGCCTCCGCCGCTGATACATTCGTAGACCAGCACTCTCTTTCTTCGCTCACTCATGCAAGTCGTCCCCGTCATCGATCTGCTCGCCGGCGAGGTAGTGCGCGCCGTCCGCGGCGAGCGCAGCACCTACCGTCCGATCCGTTCCGCACTCTGCTCCGGCAGCGAGCCGCTGGCGGTGGCCCGCGCACTGCTCGACTGCACCGGATCCAGCATCCTCTACATCGCCGATCTCGACGCGCTGACCGGCGGCGTGCCGCAGGCCGGTGTCCTCTCCGCCTTGCTCGCCGCGCTGCCCGCCACCACGCTCTGGCTCGACGGTGGCTTCCGCGACGGGGCGGCGTTTGCCGCGCTCGTCCGGCAGCTCGGTGCCGATGGCGACCGCGTCGCGCCGGTGTTCGCGAGCGAATCGCTCGCCTCCCCGCAGGCCGCCCGCGAGGCCTTCGTGCACCACCCCGGCGCGATCCTTTCACTCGACCGGCGCGGCGACCAGGTCCTCGATCCGGCCGGCTGCTGGGCCGACGCTTCGCTCTGGCCTGCCCGCGTCATCGTCATGACGCTCGAACGCGTCGGTGCTTTCGCCGGGCCCGAGCTCGAACTTGTCGCGGCGATCCGCCGCCGCGCGCCCGGCGCGATGCTCATCGGTGCCGGCGGCATCCGCGATGCGGCCGACCTCGACCGCGCGGCGGCGGCTGGCGCCGATGCCTGGCTCGTCGCATCGGCGCTGCACGATCGCCGTCTCGCTCCCCACGACGTCTCCCGCTGAGCAGGCGGCGCAACCGGCCGCACCGGCCGTTCGCTTCCTTGTCTAAATCACGATCCATGCCAAGACGCCGCCAGTCGCGGGACTTGCGCATACCGTGCGCGCCACCGCGTTGCGGTCGCCGACTGTGCGGCAACGGGACCACTGTGTAACGGGACATTTTGTAATCGTCCCTGCGCGCGCGGACACCGCTGCACGCGGCTTCCCGCCGGAAAACGCCGTGCACTGTCCGTTTTGGTGCGCGTGACGGGTCGGGGTCGTCGCAATTCGCATGCACAGCGCGTCATGGCACGTCGTTTGCGTTCTACCTCGATGGGACAGGGAGGAAACTGTCCCGGCCGCCCGACCTCCCGCCCGTCCGACGGGGTGCCCAGGGACGGCGACTTGGCATCGATTGTGACCGGCCGGTGGTGCTGGATGAAACCCGGCAACGAAACGCTCGAAAACAAGAGGAGACATCAATGAGTATGGCCTTGAAGCATCCACTGATTGCCGGGGTCGTTTTCACGTGCGCGGGGCTCGCACACGCCGACGCGCAACTCGACCGCGCCTTGCAGGACCCGGCCAACTGGGCCGTGCAGGCAGGCGACAACTACAACCAACGCTACAGCACGCTCAAGCAGATCAACGCCGGCAACGTCAAGAAACTGCAGGCGGCATGGACCTTTTCGACCGGCGTGCTGCGCGGTCATGAAGGTTCGCCGCTCGTGATCGGCAGCGTCATGTACGTCCATACGCCGTTCCCCAACAATGTCTTTGCGCTGGACCTGAAGACGCAGGAGATCCTGTGGAAGTACGAGCCGAAGCAGGACGCGGCCGTTATCGCGCAGATGTGCTGCGACACCGTCAACCGCGGCCTCGCTTACGGTGACGGGAAGATCTTCCTGCAACGCGCCGACAGCGTGCTCGACGCGCTCGACGCGAAGACCGGCAAGGTCGTGTGGTCGGTCAAGAACGGCGATCCGAAGCTCGGCGCCGTGAACACCAATGCGCCGCATGTCTTTGGCGACAAGGTCATCACCGGCGTGTCGGGCGGCGAGTGGGGGGGTACGCGGCCACCTGACCGCCTACGACCTCAAGACCGGCAAGCAGGTCTGGCGCGGCTACAGCACCGGCCCGGACGACGAGATGCTGATCGACCCGGAAAAGACGGTGACCTGGACCGACGGCAAGCTCATGCCGGTCGGCAAGGACTCGTCGCTGAAGACCTGGAAGGACGATCAATGGAAGACCGGCGGCGGGACGACGTGGGGCTGGTACAGCTACGACAAGGACCTGAACCTCGTCTATTACGGCAGCGGCAACCCGAGTACGTGGAACCCCTCGCAGCGGCCCGGCGACAACAAATGGTCGATGAGCATCTGGGCGCGTGACCTCAACACCGGCAAGGTGAAGTGGGTGTACCAGATGACGCCGCACGACGAGTGGGATTTCGACGGCGTCAACGAGATGATCCTCGCGGACATCGACGTCAAGGGCAAGAAGACCAAGGCGCTGGTGCACTTCGACCGCAACGGCTTCGGCTACACGCTCGATCGCACGACCGGCGCGCTGCTCGTCGCCGAGAAGTTCGACCCGGCGGTCAACTGGGCTACCCACGTCGACATGAAGACCGGCCGTCCGGAGGTCGTCGCGAAATACAGCACGCAACAGAACGGGCCCGACGTGAACACGAAGGGGATCTGCCCCGCGGCGCTCGGCTCGAAGGACCAGCAGCCGGCGTCCTTCGATCCGAAGACCGGACTCTTCTACGTGCCGACCAACCACGTCTGCATGGATTACGAGCCGTTCGAGATCCAATACACCGCTGGTCAACCGTATGTCGGCGCGACGCTGTCGATGTATCCGGCGCCGAAGAGCCACGGCGGCATGGGCAACTTCATCGCGTGGGATGCCGGCAAGGGCAAGATCGTGTGGTCCAAGCCCGAGAAGTTCTCGGTGTGGAGCGGCGCCCTCACGACCGCGGGCGACGTGCTCTTCTACGGCACGCTCGAGGGCTACCTGAAGGCGGTGAGCCTGAAGGACGGCAAGGAGTTGTGGAAGTTCAAGACCCCGTCCGGGATCATCGGCAACGTCTTCACGTACATGTATGAAGGCAAGCAGTACGTCGGTGTGTATTCGGGCATCGGCGGATGGGCCGGTATCGGCATGGCCGCGGGTCTCGAGAAGGACGCCGAAGGCCTGGGTGCGGTCGGCGGCTATCGCGACCTGCAGAAGCACACCGCGCTGGGCGGCTCGCTCACGGTGTTCGCGCTGCCCGACTGAGGCAGCAAACGGAAACCGAACCGGCGGCGTCGCGAACCCGCCGCCGGTGCGGTTTCCCCCAGCACCGCTGCCATTCAACTGGCAATCAGACGCCCGTCCGCCCCCTTCGGGCCGGGCAGGGCGCAACGACTTCGACACCGGAGGAGACAGTCGATGAAGAGACGAGCACTCATTTGTTCCCTGGCGGTCCTCATGACGAGCGTCGCGGTGCCGGCCACGGCGTTGAGCGACCCGCTATACACCGTCGTCGATGGCTACAAGGTCGACCCGAACACGATGCAGGGCTTTCGCACCTGGCGTTCGGCCGCGTGCGACCGCTGCCACGGCCCGAACCAGGAAGGCCTGGTC
The DNA here is from genome assembly GCF_003628555.1 of Azoarcus sp. DN11. Lineage (NCBI taxonomy): Bacteria > Pseudomonadati > Pseudomonadota > Betaproteobacteria > Rhodocyclales > Zoogloeaceae > Azoarcus > Azoarcus sp. DN11. The sequence goes on from NZ_CP021731.1 coordinate 2,511,814, forward strand.
GGCCCCTCGCTGATCGAGCGGCTGAAAGTGCTGACCCCGGACGAATTCAAGACGACGGTGCTCGGCGGACGTCTCGCGAAGGGAATGCCGAGCTTCGGACAGAATCCGAAGGTTGTCGAACACATCGACCAGCTCTACGCGTACCTCAAGGGACGCTCGGACGGTGCCATCACGCGCGCCAAGGTCGTCGAAATCGAGCAATGACATGATCAACCGCCCGCTGTCATGGCTGCGTGGCAGCCTCCTTGTCCTCGCATGCGCACTCGGTGGCACGGCGATGCAGGCATCCGCCGAGGATGCCCCGCCGCGCAAGGCTTTCCGCGTCTGCAAGGACCCGCACAACCCTCCATTCACCGATGCGCGCGGCGAAGGCTTCGAGGACAGGATCGCCGCCCTCTTCGCGGCCCGGCTCGGCCTGCCGGTCGAAAACTACACCTTCCCGCAACGGCTCGGCTTCGTGCGCAACACGCTGCGCTACAAGCTCCCGGGCAAGGACTACCCCTGCGACATCGTCATGGGCGTGCCGGCCGATTTCGGCCAGCTGCTTCCGACCAAACCCTATTACCGTTCGACCTACGTGCTCGTGCTCGCGTCCGGCCGGGGGCTCGACGGTGTGCGCACCGAAGAGGAGTTCCTCGCGCTGCCTGCGGACAGGCTCGCCAACCTGAAGATCGGCGTATTCGACCGCTCGCCCGGCTCGGCGTGGCTGGCGCACCACGACCTGGTCGAGCGCGGCGTCCCGTACAAGATCATGAACCCGAATCCCGATGAGGTGGCTGGTGACCTCATCGCGCGCGACCTCGCAAGCGGCGCGATCGACGTCGCGGTACTGTGGGGACCGATCGGCAGCTACACCCAGCGCAAGGCGAGCGACGCGGTGCTGCGCGTGGTGCCGCTTTCGTCCGAACGGGGGGTCAAGTTCGACTACGAGATGGCGATGGGCGTGCGCTTCGGCGAGAAGGCCTGGAAGCAGCAGATCGAGGCGCTGATCGACGAAAACCAGGCCGAAATCGCGAAGATCCTCGAGGAGTTTGGCGTACCGCTCGCGCCTGACTCGACCCCGCACGCGACGGCGACGCATTGAGGTGCGCATTGCGGAGGACGACGGGCGCGACGAGAGACGAACGATGATGCGACGCATGCTGTCGTCGCTCCCGCTGCTGGCCGCGCTGCTCGCGGTGACGCCCGCCGCCGCGGCCGACGCCGCCGGCCCCGTCTCGGAGGCCGAGCGGCTGGTCTTCGAAGACGCGCATCTTCGCAACCTGCCGGCCAAAGCGAGCCTGCACTACCGCTATCGTCACAGCGAGACCGGGCAGGCGGAGATCGATGACGAGGTGGTGCTGACCGCAAGCCCCGAAGAGGGCAAGGAACGGGTCGTGCACGTCGACTACCTGCACGGCGAGCGGCATCTCGCGCTGCCGGACGTTGCGGACCCGATCAGCAACCCGCTGATCCTGTACTTCCTCGAGGCCGACGTGCGCGACATGCGTCGGCGCCTGGGCGGGCAGGAAAACTACTTCCGCCACCGCATCCGCCTCGCGCTTGCGGAGGCTGCGACGCTGTCGGACGTCGTCGTGAGTCACGAGGGCAAGGCCGTGCAGGCCACACGCATTGAGATCCGGCCGTACGCCGCCGACGAGCAGCAGGAGCGGCTGCGGGGATTGGGGAACAAGATTTATCGGTTCACGCTGTCGCGGCTGGTGCCGGGCGGCGTGTACGAGTTGAGCACGCACGTTGCCGCGCCCGCCGGCGGCCAGCCGCTGCTTGAAGAGGTCGTGACACTTCGCGGTGAAGGCGGCGGCGACGCACCCCGGCAGGGGCCGGGCTACATGACGGAGGAGGGGAAATAGCGATGATGAAGAAACTGTTTTGCCTGCTTGCCTGCGGGATCGCGCCCTGGGCGCCGGCGGCCCTCGCCGCGAACGATTTTCCGACGGTCGAGCGCGTCGAATACGTGCTCGGCTGCGCGCGCGATGCCCACGGGCCGGCGCAGGAGGCCATCTACAAGTGCTCGTGCATGATCGACGCGATCGCCAAACGCCTGAGCTATGACAAGTACGTCGAGTACTCGACCGCCGCCAACGCGCTCAGCATCGGCGGCGAACGCGGCGAGACGATGCGCGCCTACGGCGCGGGCAGGGAAATGGCGTCGAAGTTCCGCGCCATCCAGGCCGAGGCGCGCAAGGCGTGCCTGATGAGCTGAGGCGCGCTGCCGTCCGCGCGGCGCGCCGCCTGATGGCCTTTGCCTTCGCCGCGTTCGGGCCGGCGTGGGGCGGCACGGCGCTGCCGTTCGACATCGTCGAGGCCGCGCCGGGCCTCTTCGTCCACACCGGCCGGCACGAGGAAACGTCGCGGGCGAACCGCGGCGACATCGCGAACGTCGGCTTCATCGTCGGCGAGCGCTGCGTCGCGGTCATCGACACCGGCGGAAGCCTCGCCGTCGGCCAGGCGCTGGCCGCAGCGGTGCGCCGGGCCACCGATCGGCCGGTGTGCTACGTCATCAACACGCACATGCACCCGGACCACGTGTTCGGCAACGCCGCGTTTTCCGGCGGGACCGTCCGTTTCGTCGGCGCCGCGAGCCTTCCCGAGGCGCTCGCTGCGCGCGCTACGCATTACGAGGCCGGGCTTGCCGAAGCGCTTGGCGATGCGGCGGCGGGCAGCCGCATCGTCGCGCCGGACCTGCTGGTCGATGACCGCCTGCGCCTCGACCTCGGCGGCCGTGTGCTGGTCATGCAACGCTGGCCGACGGCGCACACGAACAACGACCTGACGGTGCTCGACGAGGCGAGCGGCACGCTGTGGCTCGGCGATCTGCTGTTCGATGAGCGCATCCCTTCCGTCGACGGCAGCATCAAGGGGTGGATCGCGGTCGGCGAACGGCTGCGCGAGCAGGCGGTGACGCGGGTCATCCCCGGTCACGGCCGCATCGCGCCGCCGTGGCCGGCGGCCCTGGACACGCAGTCGCGCTATCTGCGGCAAGTCGTGGCGAGCGTGCGCGCGGCGCTTGCGGCGGGCAAGACGCTGCGCGAGACCGTCGACGCCGCCGATCCGGCCGACGCCAACGGGTGGCTCCTCGCCGAGGCCTATCATCGGCGCAACGTCACCGCCGCGTATGCGGAACTCGAATGGGAGTAGCGGGCATGCGCCACCTCCTGCAGTGGATCCTCACCTGCTGCGTCGCCGGCAGTGGCGCGGCGTTCGCGGCGTCTGACGACGCCGACGCGAACGCCGTGTGGCGGAGCCTACGGGCGGGCCTGTTTAGTGAACGGCCGATCGCCGCGGCGGATGCCGACACGCTGGTGCTCGAAGCGCCCGCCCGCGCCGAGGACGCCGCGATCGTGCCGATCGCCGTGCGCAGCCGCCTCGACCCGGCGACCGGGCGGGGCGTGAAGACCGTCTGGCTGGTCGTCGACGGCAATCCGTCGCCGGTGGCTGCGACCCTGCACTTCGGCCCCGCAAGCGGGGGGGCTGATGTCGAGACGCGCCTGCGCATCGAGCAGTACGGTTTTGTGCGCGCGATCGCCGAGCTGGACGACGGCTCGCTCCACATGGCGACGCGCTTCGTGAAGGCGTCCGGCGGTTGTTCCGCACCGGCCGGCAAGGATCCGGCCGCGGCTGCGGCGAACCTCGGCCGCATGCGGCTGAAGGTGGAGGAGGCGGGCAGCGCGGGCGGGGCGTTGCGGCGGGCGCAGCTGATGATCAGCCACCCGAATACTTCCGGTCTTGCGATGGACCAGCTCACACGGCTGTACCCGAAGCCGCATTTTGTGCGTCAGGTGACGGTGCGCTACCGCGGCCAGCCGGTGTTCGCCGCGGAGGTCAATTTCTCGATCAGCGAGAACCCGAGCTTCCGCTTCGTGTTCCGCAGCGACGGCGACGGCGAGCTGGAGGCCGTAGTCGTCGATACCGAGGACCGGACGTTCCAGAGCCGCGTCCCGGTCGCCGCTCGCGCCGACGGAGGCTGAGTGCGCGCGGCCGTCGGCCGGTGGCTCCTGCTTGCGGCGCTGCTGGTGCCGACGCCGGCCCGCTGCGCCGCGGAATTCGAGCCGGTCGCACCCGGCGCCTACGTACTGTCTGCCGAGGCGCTGGCCGCTCAGGGCGCACCCGCGGAAACCGGCAACGTCGGCCTGCTCGTCGGTGATGCCGCCGCGCTGCTCGTCGACACCGGGGCGTCGTACCGCCAGGGGCGCGAAGTCCTCGCCGCCCTGCGGCGCGCGACCGACCGGCCGCCGCGGCTTGCGCTGGTCTCGCACGCGTTGCCGGAATTCCTGTTCGGCGCGGCAGCCCTGCAGGACGCGGGGCTGCGCGTCGTCGCCCAGCCCGACAGTGCCAAGCTCATCGCCCAGCGCTGCCAGATCTGTCTGGATCGCGCGATCGCCCAGTACGGTGCGGAGGCGATGGCCGGCACGCGCGTGCCGGTGCTCGAAAGCAGCGCAACCGGGGATTGGCAGGTCGATCTGGGCGGTCGGCAGGTCGAAGTGCTCGATTTCGGCTGGGCGAGCACGCCCGGCAGTGTGGGGGTGTTCGATCGAGCGAGCGGCACGCTATACGCGGGGGGCGTCGTGCTCGCCGGTCGTGTGCCGATGTTGCGGGATGCGGACTTCGACGGCTGGGTCGCCGCGCTCGGCCGGATCGCACGCCTGCCGGTGCGGCGCGTCGTGCCGGGGCACGGGCCGGTGGTCACGCTCGACGCGGTTGCGCAACTGCGCGCCTATCTGCTCGAACTCGATGCCGAAGTGCGGCGCTTATATGCGAGCGGGGCGAGTCTGCCCGAGGCGGTGGCCGAAGCGCGGCTCCCGGCTTACGCGACGTGGGTGGGTTACCCCGAGCTTCACCGGCAGAACGTGCATTACCGCTATCTTGCGGTCGAACGAGAGGATTTCGATGCCGCCGCGGGAACGTCCGGCCGGTAGCACGCGGGAAAATCGGACGCCGGAAACGAAAGGGCCGCGATTGCGGCCCTGTGTCTTATTGCTGCGCGGCGCTCGCCAGCAATTCGGCGTGGTACCTTGCCCGCAGTTCCGCGAGCACCAGCGAGTCGTCCGGTACCTTGCGGGTGAAGGTCCAGCCGGTGGGCGTGTGGACGAACGCGAAGCCGGTCGGCGGATCGATGTAGACATCGAACGAGCCGGGGCGGGACTGCGGGACCTCGCTGGAGGTCAGGTAGTTGCCGTAGGGGGCCGGGTCGTCGGTGGCGGCCTGCGCGCCGAAAGCGGCGCTAAGCAGGACGGTGCCTGCGAGGGCGTATGCGAGCAGCGGTTTCATCGTGGGTCCTTCCCGTAAAAGAAAACTGGGTAGGGTTACGGTATGCCCTGGGCACACTTGTTATCCCCGCGTCGAGCTTCCTTATACGGGAAATGCCGCGCTGCAGCAAATTTAAATTGCTGATCTCGAAATAGGGTTTTCTCTGCCGCTGGCCGGCTTGTCCCGCAGATGCGGATCGGGGGCTACGCCATGTATGTTGCGCCGCATGATGCGGCCCCGGACTCCTCGATCATTTTCCTTCCGCGAGTTTCTTCAGGTTGTCCAGACCAGCCTTGTAGATGCCGGTCACCGCCGCGATCGCCGCCTCGTCGTTGCGTTCCGGCGGCGGATTGTTGTTGGGCTCGCCGCGATAGAAGCCGGCTTTCCATTCGACGAGGGTGGTGCCGCCATCGCCCGGCAGCACGTTGAGCGTCGAGCTGTAGTTCGTGACGGGAACGGGGCCGGGGTCGGTCATCTTGTACGTCAGGCGGCGCTCCTCTGCGGAGTAGCGCGTCAGTTCCTCGACGATCCTGCCGCCACCCTTGAGAGTCAGCGTGCGCACCGAGCCGACCTCGTTGCCGGCGGTTGCCCGCGACGATTCGATGGCCGGGTGCCAGCTCTGTAGCGCGGCAAAATCCTTGACGCGCTCCCAGACTGCCTCCGGTGGCGCGGCGATCGTGATCGTCTCGGTGACTTTCTGGTGCATCGGGCCGTGTGCCCAGGCGGCAGTGGCGGCACACAGCAGGGTCGCGGCGATCAGGGTCTTGCGCATCGTGGTCGGCTCCAGTGGGGGAATAAATGATCCCCTGCCCGAAAAAGGGGGGCGGGCAGGGGTCGGCGTAGCCGTTCCGCGGCTGCGGTCCGGTCGCCGAGGGGGAGATGAGGTTGGGCACGCCACGGTCGGTGGCGGTGCGGCGTTCGAGGCGGCGGAAAGTGGCGGATGGACATGGCAAACGGGGCGGTTCGGGCCGGTTTCCGCTTCTTTCAGGATTCGTGCCAGATGCCGGGATCCGCACAGCCGAAGCGGGAGTTGTGCGCCGGTTGGCCGCCAGAGTGCCGATGGGCATGTGGCTTCGTGACAGTGTGTCCCGTGCCGCGGCGGGCGGCGCTGACACACTGTTGAGCCAAGCAGCGCCGTCGGGCGCCCGTTCGGGGGCGAAGGGCTTGCGCGGCAGGGGCGCTGCGAAGTGGCATGTCGCTTGCCTTGGAGTGACCATGACTGCCAATCCCGCCTCTCCACCTTCCGCCGCGGCGACGGGCCGGCCGTGGACCTGCCCGTTCTGCCCGCTGTGCTGCGACGGTTTTTCGCTCGCGGCTGCGCCGCAGCCGACGCTGATCGGCAGCGACTGTGGGCGTGCAGCCGCGGCCTTGTCGTGCTTCGGGGCCGCACCTGCGTCGGCGACGGCCACGGTCGACGGACGCGCTGCCGACCATGAAAGCGCCGTCGCTGCGGCCGCCGCGATCCTGGCCGCGAGTGCCCAACCGCTCTTCGCGGGGCTCGCGACCGACGTCGCCGGCATGCGCGCCTTGTACCGGCTTGCGAACGGCTGCGGTGCGATCCTCGATCACGCCAATGGCGACGCGCTGATGGTGTCGACCCGCGCGCTGCAGGACCGCGGCGTCTTCTACACGACGCTGGCCGAGATTCGCAACCGCGCCGACCTGGTCGTCTGCCTCGGCACGAACGCGACCGACCACTATCCGGAGTTCTTCCGCCGCACGGCGCCGGCCGCGGATGCGCCCGCGCGGCATGTCGTCTTCCTCGGCGCACGCATGGCGGCTTCCGCGCCTGGGCTGGAGGCGTGCACGACGGAGGAGATTGGGTTCGCCGGCGACGTTTTCGACACCGTCGCGCTCATCGCTGCGCGGCTCGCCGGACGCCGTACGGCCGCGAGCGATCCCGCGCTCGATGCGCTCGTCGCCCGCATGCAGGCGGCGCGCTACACGGTCGTCGTATGGGAATCCTCCAGCCTGCCGGCGCATGGCGCGCTCGTCGCCGAGGCGATCCAGCGCATCGTCAATACGCTCAACCGCACGACGCGCGCGGCGGCGTTCTGCCTCGGCGGCGGCGATGGCGGCTACACGGCGAACCAGGTGACGACCTGGCTGTCGGGCCTGCCGCTGCGCACCGGCGTGCATGCGCGCGGGCTCGTGCATGAGCCGCAACGCTACGCGACGGCGCAGGTCCTCGCGCAGCGTGCCGTGGATGCGCTGCTGTGGGTGTCCGCGTTCTCGCCGGAGCTGGCGCCGCCCGACACCGACCTGCCGCTCGTGGTGCTCGGCCACCCGGGGCTCGAAGCGGCCGCGACGCGGGTGAATTCGGTGTTCATTCCGGTGTCGACGCCGGGCATCGGCTCGGCCGGACATCTCTTCCGCGCCGACGGCGGCGTCGTGCTGCCGCTCGTGCCGATCTACGCAGACACGCTGCCGGGCGTCGCCGCGGTCGTGGCGGACATCGCTACGAGCATCGCCGCGGCGCGCGCGGAAGGAGGGGCGCGATGACCACGCTGCGTCTGAAGGGCGGCCGCGTCATCGACCCGGCCAACGGTATCGACGGCGAGGTCCGCGACATCGGCGTGCGCGACGGCCGCATCGTGGCGCTGCATCCGGCCGAGAAGGTCGATCGCGAAGTCGACGTCTCCGGCATGATCGTGATGGCCGGCGGCATCGACATGCACACGCATATCGGCGGCGGCAAGGTGAACCTCGCGCGCATGCTGCTGCCCGAGGACCACCGTGCGAACCGCGCGCCGGACAACCCGCTGGAACTCGCGTCCGCCGGCTGCTGCACGCCGGGCACGCTCGCGACCGGCTACCGCTACGCGGAGATGGGCTACACCGCGGCCTTCGAGCCGGCGATGGCGCCGTCGAATGCGCGCCATGCGCACATGGAGATGGGCGATACGCCGATCCTCGACCACGGCGCCTACGTGATGCTCGGCAACGACGAGCTGATGCTGCGCATGCTCGCCGAGGGCCAGGACTTCGAGCGCATCCGCGACTACGTCGGCTGGACGATCCACGCGACGCGCGCGATGGGCGTCAAGGTCGTCAATCCCGGCGGCATTTCGGCGTTCAAGTTCAACCAGCGGAAACTCGACGTCGACGAAGACCACGCGCACTGGCGCGTTACGCCGCGCCAAGTCGTGCAGACGCTCGCACGCGCGCTCACCGAGCTCGGTATCCCGCATCCGCTGCACATCCACGCGAGCAACCTCGGCGTGCCGGGCAACATCGGCTCGACGCTCGCGACGATCGCCGCGCTCGAAGGGCTGCGCGGGCATCTGACGCACGTGCAGTTCCACGCGTACGGCACCGAGGGCGCGCGCAAGTTCTCGTCGGCGGCGCGCGAGCTGGCCGAGGCGGTCAATGCCAACCCGAACGTGAGCATCGACGTCGGCCAGATCACTTTCGGGCAGACCGTCACCGCCTCCGGCGACACGATGCGCCAGCACGCGAACGCGGACCTCGGCAGTCCGCGCAAGTGGATCGGCGCCGACATCGAGTGCGACGCCGGCTGCGGCGTCGTGCCCTTCCGCTATCGCGAGCAGAGCTTCGTCAATGCGCTGCAGTGGGCGATCGGCCTCGAGCTCTTCCTGCTGGTCGACGATCCGTGGCGCGTCGTGCTGACGACCGACCACCCGAACGGCGGCCCCTTCACGAGTTATCCGCACCTCATCCGCCTGCTGATGGACAAGTCCTTCCGTGACGAGCAGCTCGCGAAGCTGCACCCCGAGGTCGCCGCTAACGCGCTACTGCGCGGGATCGGCCGCGAACTCAGCCTGTACGAGATCGCGATCATGACGCGTGCCGCGCCCGCGCGGCTGCTCGGGCTCACCGACCGCGGCCAGCTCGGCGAGGGCGCCGCGGCCGACATCGCGGTCTATCGCGAAGACGCCGATCGCGAGGCGATGTTCACGACCCCGGAATACGTGTTCAAGGACGGCGAGCTGGTCGTGCAGCAGGGCCGGCTCGTTGCGACGCCGGTCGGTGGCACGCATTTCCTCGAGCCGGAGTTCGATCCGGCGATCGAGCGCATGCTCGCGAAGTACGCCGACGAGCATCTGGCGACCGCCTGGCGCCACGCTGCCATCGGCCGCGACGAGCTGTGCGCGTGCGCGAACGGCGGGCGCCTGCTGGCATGCCCGCTGCACGGGCGCGGGGGGCGCAAATGAGCGCCGCGGCGATGCTGGAGCTCAACGGCGTCGTGATCGACGACACCTTCGCCGAGGCCTTCCCGATGAAGGCCACGCGCCTTGTCATCACGGCGCACAACGCGACGTGGGCGAACCACGCCGCGGTCGCGCTGACCGGTTTCGCAACCTCGGTGATCGCCTGCGGCTGCGAAGCGGGCATCGAGCGCGTGCTGGACCCGGGTGAGACGCCGGACGGGCGGCCGGGGGTGGCGGTGCTGATCTTTTCGATGTCCGGGAAGGACCTCGCGAAGCAGATTGAACGGCGTGTCGGCCAGTGCGTGCTGACCTGCCCGACGACCGCGGTGTATGCCGGCCTCGATGCCGCCCCCGACGCAGACCGGACTGCGCTCGGCAAGAACCTGCGCTTCTTCGGCGACGGCTGGCAGATCTCGAAAGTGATCGACGGCCGGCGCTTCTGGCGCGTGCCGGTGATGGACGGCGAGTTCGTCGCTGAGGAGACCACGCCGGTGGTCAAGGCCGTCGGCGGCGGCAACCTGCTGATCCTCGCGCACGACACCGAGGCCGCGCTCGGCGCTGCGGAAGCGGCTGTCGTGGCGATGCGCGCGTTGCCGAACGTGATCCTGCCTTTCCCCGGCGGGGTGGTGCGCTCGGGCTCGAAGATCGGCAGCAAGTACGCGTCGCTGCCGGCATCGAGCAACGACGCGTTCTGCCCGGCGCTGACGCCGCTCGCGAAGCGGACCGAATTGACGCCGGAGATCGGTTGCGTGATGGAGATCGTCATCGACGGGCTCACCGACGGCGACGTGGCCGCGGCGATGCGCGTCGGCATGGAAGCGGTCGTCGCACGGGGCGCGGCCGCCGGGGTGCGGCGCATCTCCGCCGGCAACTATGGCGGCAAGCTCGGACCCTACCTGTACCGCCTGCACGCGCTGCTGGGCAAGGGTGGAGCAGGGGTTTCGCGGAGCAACGCTCCGCGCCTGCGGAACGGGCTGGCTGTGCAAAGCCAGCCCCCCGGGGCATAGCCCGTTGGAGAGCAATCGAGTGAATACGAGCATAGTCCCGGCCTTCCGCCTGCGGCTCCGCACACAACCCGCGTTGCGGCTGGATCTGTCGGGATTCGTGCCGCAGGCACTGGACCGCGAGACGCCGTCGGGTGTCGCACGCCGGACGCTGTGGCACGGCAACGTGCAGGTGCCAATCGGCGAATTCTTCGACGTCGAAGCGATGGCCGCCGATGGCCCCGAACTCGTCTTCGAAGGCGATCTGTCGCGCTGCGACGGGCTCGGCCGCGGGCTCGACGGCGGGCGAATCCGTGTCGAAGGCGATGTCGGGGACTACGTCGGCGCCGGGATGCGGGCCGGCGAGATCGTCGTTACCGGCAGCGCCGGCATGCTCGCCGCGTGCGAGATGGCGGGCGGGCGGCTGGAGGTCGGCGGCGACGTCGGCGACTACGCGGCCAGCGCGCTGCCCGGCGACATGGACGGCATGCGCGGCGGCCTCTTCATCGTGCGCGGCAAGGCCGGCGCGCGCTTTGGCGACCGCATGCGGCGCGGTACCGCAGTCGTGTTCGGCGACGCGGGCGACTTCCTCGCGTCGCGGCTGGTGGCCGGCACGATCACGGTCGCGGGCGCGGTCGGCGCACATTGCGGTTACGGCATGCGCCGCGGCACGCTGATCTTCGCCGGCCCGCAGCCCGAGCCGCCGCCGACCTTCGTGCCGACGGGCCACGACGTGCAGGTGATCTGGACGCTGCTCGCGCGGAGCCTGGCGGTGCACGGCGGCCCGTTCGCCGCGCTCGCGGCCGGCCGACCGCGGCGCTTCGTCGGCGATCTCGCCGCCGACGGCAAGGGGGAATGGCTGCTGCCGGCCTGAGCCGGCGGCGGTGAGTTCTCCCGCCTACCGAGCCGGTCGCCACGGCGGCCGGCCGCCCCCAACCCCGATCTCATACCCAACCTCATCCCATCCCTGGAGCACTCATGAGCGACTACACCTTTCACGCCGGCGAGGCGACCGTACTGGCGGCCGACGGCCAATACACCGACGCGATGCCGGAGATCCTGATCGGCCGCACCGACGGCCCGGTCGGCCAGGCCTTCGCGAACCTTATGGCGCAGAGCAAGGGCCACACCGCGATGTTCGCGATCCGCGCGTGCAACCAGCTGGTGCGGCCGGCGACGATGCTCGTTCCGAAAGTCACCTTGAAGGACAGCGCCAACATCGAGCTCTTCGGCGGCGTCGTGCAATCGGCAACTGCCGATGCCGTCGTCGACTGCCTGATCGAAGGCGTGATCCCGAAGGCCGAGGCGAACCGCCTGTGCATCATCAGCCTGGTGTGGATCGACCCGCGCTGCGCGACGCACGCCGAGCTCGACAAGAAGGACATGTACCGCACGAACTACGAGGCGACGAAGCTCGCGATCCGCCGCGCGCTCGCCAACGAGCCGACGGTCGACGAGCTGATCGCCAATCGCCACACGATCCGCCACGACATGGACGACTGGAGCTGACGGCCGGCGCCGGCCGCCCGCCGACCCGGTCGGTCGGATTCGAGCGCAGCGAGGCATGAGAGCGTCGGCCCTGATAACGCCGACTGTCGGCCTCGCTGGCAAAGTCGTCTTCAACACAACCCGCGCAGGAGGACCCCCATGGCCTGCTTTGCCTTGCTCGACGACTGTAACGCCACCGCCGCGTATCCGACGAGCCGGCTGTACACCGGCTTCGTGCGCGAGCACCGCTGCGACGACCCCGCGACGCTCGAAGCCGTCTGGAGCGGTGTTGAGCGCGATCTGCGCGCGGGCGGCCATGCGGTCGTGCTTGCCGACTACGAATGGGGCGCGCGCCTGCACGGTGTCGACACGCGCGCCGCCGCGGAGGGCGGGGCGCTGCGCGTGCTGATCTTCGCGCGGCTCGCGCAGTTGTCGGCCGACGAGGTCGACGCCTGGCTGCTCGCGCAGGATGCCGACGAGCGCGCCGGTTACCCGTACGACGGCGCGCATCGCGCCCCCGCGGCTATCCTCGCGCCGCGTGCGAGCGTCGACCGCAAGGCCTTCGACGACGCGATCGCGCGCATCCACCACGCGATCGGCGAGGGCGAAACCTACCAGGTCAACTACACTTACCGGCTCGATTTCGACGTGTTCGGTTCGCCGGTGTCGCTGTACCGGCGCCTGCGCGGGCGGCAGCCGGTGGCCTACGGCGCGTTCATCGCGCTGCCCGCGGGACCGGGGCCGAGCCACGTGCTGTCGTGCTCGCCGGAACTCTTCCTGCGCCATCACGACGGACGTCTCGTCACGCGGCCGATGAAGGGCACGTCGCGGCGCGCACCGGACGTCGAGGGCGACAGCGAGCTCGCGCGCATGCTCGAAGGGGACGTCAAGAACCGCGCCGAGAACCTGATGATCGTCGACCTCTTGAGGAACGACCTCGGCCGCATCGCGAAGGTCGGCAGCGTGCGCGTGCCGGCGCTGTTCTCGATCGAGCCGTATTCGACGGTGTTCCAGATGACCTCGACGGTGGAGGCGGACCTGCCCGACGAGGTCGGCTTCCCGGCCATCCTGCGCGCGCTCTTCCCCTGCGGCTCGATCACCGGCGCGCCCAAGCACCGCACGATGCAGCTGATCGGCGAGCTCGAGGGCACCCCGCGCGGCCTCTATACCGGCAGCATCGGCTGGATCGACGCGCCGGGATCGGGGCGGTCGGGGGCAGCGTGCGGCGACTTCTGCCTGTCGGTCGCGATCCGCACGCTGACGCTCGACGCCGCGCACGGCAAGCTGCAGCGCGGCCGGATGGGGGTCGGCGCGGGGATCGTCATCGACAGCACCGCGGCGGAGGAATTCGAGGAATGCGCGCTGAAGGCGCGGTTCCTGACGGGACTCGTCGCCGACGAAGGCGACGCGGTGCCGCCGCGTGAGGCGCGCGCGCCCGCAGACATCGTGGCGCAGGCGGCGATGCGTGCGGACACGGTACCGCGCGGCGCGGCGGGCGGGGTATGACGCCGATGGCTGCGCGGGCGCGGGCGCTTGCGGCGACGCCGCGCTGCATCGCGCTGTTCGATCTCGACCTGACGCTCATCTCCTACGACAGCGGGATGGCTTTCCTGCGCTTTCTCGTCGACCGCGGTGCGTTCGAGGCCGACGTTCCCGAGCGCTACCTCGACGCCTGCCAGCAGTATGTGCGCGGCGAGCTGCCGGTGGCCCGGCTGCATGCGATCGCAATGGCGCCGCTGGCGCGCTTTTCGGTGGCCGAAGGCGACGCGCTGGCCGCCGCGTTCGGTGCGCAGATCGCCGTGACGATTCCGCAAGCGGCGCGCGCGCTCGTGGCCGCGCATCGGGAGCGGGGCGACCTGTGCGCCCTGGTGACCGCGACCAACGATGTCGTCGCAACGCCGTTCGCGCGCGAGTTCGGGCTGGACCAGTTGCTGTCGAGCCGCGCCGAGATCCGGGACGGCCGGTACACCGGCGCGGTCGAGGGCGAGTTGTGCCACGGCGCTGCGAAGGTCGCGCGCGTCGAACAATGGCTCGCCGAGAACGGACTCGCCTGGCCGGGGCTTGCGCACTCGGTGTTCTATTCGGATTCGGCGAGTGACCTGCCGCTGCTCGAACGCGTCGCCGAAGCCGTCGTCGTCCGCCCGGATCCGCGCTTGCGCGCCGAGGCTGAAAAGCGCGGCTGGCGCATCGTCGAGGCGCTGGCCGATGAGCGCTAACGGACAGGACTCGGCCAATCGCGACGGAGTGGGGCGATGACCGGTCTCCTCACGACGCTGCAGCGCCGCTGGCAGCTCCCTGACGGGCGCGGCACGGCCGCACTCCAGGAGTTCGCACGGCATCACGGCACGCCGCTGTACCTGTACTCGGCGCCGCTCGTCGAGCGCAGGATCGGCGAACTGCGCGCCGAACTGCCCGCGGGGCTTGCGCTGCTGTACGCCGTGAAGGCGAACCCGCTGCCGGCGGTCGTTGCACGCATCGCGCCGCTGGTCGATGGCTGCGACGTGACGTCCGCGGCCGAGATCGCGCTCGCACGCGCGGCCGGGGTCGCCGGCGAGACGCTCAGCGTCGCCGGCCCCGGCAAGCGCGACGAGGACCTCGCCGCTGCGGTCGCCGCGGATGCGCTCGTCGTCGTCGAATCGCTGGCCGAGGCGCGACGGCTTGCGGCGCTCGCGAACGGCTGCCGGCCGCGCGTCGCACTGCGCGTGAATCCTCCGTTCAGCCTCGCCGCCGACGCGCAGATGGGCGGCGGGCCGCGCAAGTTCGGCGTCGACAGCGAGGACGCGCCGACCGTGCTCGGCGAACTCGGCCGCCTGCCGCTCGCCTTCGAAGGTTTCCACGTCTATGCGGGCTCGCGCTGCCTCGACGCGCTCGCGATCGCCGAAGCGCAGCGCGCGACCTTGAAACTTGCGTGCGAGCTCGCGTCCTTCGCGCCCGCGCCCGTGCGCGTACTGAACCTCGGCGGCGGACTGGGCATTCCGTGCTTCCCCGGCGAGACGGCGCTCGATCTGGCGGTCGTCGGCGATGCGCTGCGCGCCTTGTCGAAAGAGGCGGCACGCCGGCTTCCTGGTGCCCGCCTCACGCTCGAACTCGGTCGCTATCTGGTCGGCGAGGCGGGCCTGTACCTGACGCGCGTGGTCGAACGCAAGATTTCGCGCGGCGGGACCTTCCTGATCGTCGACGGCGGCGCGCACCACCACTGGCACGCCACCGGCGCGCTGGAAGGGCGCCGTCACCTGCATTTCCCGATCGCCGTGGTCGGGGCAGGGCGGCGCGCGACCGAGCGCGTGACGCTGGTCGGCCCGCTGTGCGCCCCGCACGACACCTGGGCTGAGGACATCGAGCTGCCCGTGACCGGGCCGGGCGACCTCGTGGTGGTGTTCCAGTCCGGCGCCTATGGCGCGAGCGCGAGCCCGCAAGCCTTTCTCGGCCGGCCGCCGGCCGCCGAGCTTCTGGTCGACCGGGCAGCATGGCTGTCCGACCCGCCCCCCCGAACGTAGCCGCAGGAGACTGAACATGCTTGACGAACACGATCGCGACGGCGCCGGGGCGCAGAGTCGATCCACCAATACTGCGCGTGGGAAGCCGCGCGCGCCGAAGGCTTTGAAGGCCGCGAAACCGGAGACGTCGACCCCGTCCGCCAAGTCGCGCAACGCTGCCTCCCGCCCGACCCGCAAGGAAGCTGAAGCCGCCGTGCGCACGCTGCTGCGCTGGGCCGGCGACGATCCGGCGCGCGAGGGCTTGCGCGACACCCCGGCGCGCGTCGTGCGGGCCTACGAGGAGTTCTTCGCCGGCTACCGCACCGATCCGGCGGAACTGCTCGCGCGCACCTTCGAGGAGGTCGAGGGCTACGACGAGATGATCGTGCTGCGCGACATCCGTTTCGAGAGCTATTGCGAGCATCACATGGTGCCGATCATCGGCCGCGCGCACGTCGCCTACCTGCCGCGCCACCGCGTCGTCGGCATCTCCAAGCTCGCGCGCCTGGTCGACGCCTATGCGAAGCGGCTGCAGATCCAGGAGAAGATGACGGTGCAGATCGCCGACACGCTGCAGGCGGTGCTACAGCCGAAAGGGGTCGCGGTAGTGATCGAGGCGGCGCACCAGTGCATGACGACGCGCGGCGTGCACAAGCCGGGGGTGGCGATGGTCACCAGCCGGATGCTCGGCGCCTTCCGCGACGATGCGACGACGCGCCGCGAATTCTTCGCTCTCGTCGGCGGTGGCGGGGCGCAGGCGCCCACTCATGGCTGATCCGGGCGGCGCACGCGGCGGGCGGCCGGAGCGCCGCGCGCTGCGGGGTTGCGCCGATGAAGGGTCAGGCCGCGAGCGCGCGCAGCCGCTCGGCGCCTTCCGCCTGGAAATAGTCGAGCAGCGCCACCATTGCCGGCGTCGGCGCGCGGCCCTCGGGCACGAGCACGTTCCACTCGCGCATCACCGGCGTGCCGAGCACGGGGAGCCGCACGATGCGGCCGGCGGCGAGCTCCATCGCGAAGCACTGGTGCGACAGGAACGCGATCCCCATGCCCGCCATCGCCGCCTGCTTGAGCGTCTCGTTGCTGCCCAGCTCGTCGGCGCGCACCGCCTTGACATGGGCCGCGCGCAGGAAGCGTTCGAGGTTCGCGCGCGTGCCCGAGCCCTGTTCGCGCAGCAGCAGCCGCTCGCCGGCGAGTGCGCTGGGCGGGATGCGCGCGCGGCCGGCGAGCGGGTGATCGGGCGCGGCGACGAAGGACAGCGGATGCGGCGCGAACGGGATGCGGCGCAGCGGCAGGCCGCTCGGCGGCTCGCCGGTGATCGCGAGGTCGGCGCGCTGGTCGCGCAGCAGCCGGTGCACGACCTCGCGGTTCGCGACCGTCAGGCGGAAGCCGACGTCCGGGTAGCGCCGGCCGAATTCGGCCAAGAGATAGGGCACGAAATACTCCGACGTGGTGATCGCCGCGACCTCGATCGTGCCCGCCGGCATGTCGCGCTGCGCCTTCAGCTGCAGCTCGGCCATTTCTATGGATTCGAGCGCGACGCGCGCCTGGCGCACGAGGATCTCGCCGGCCGCGGTCAGGTGGATCTGGCGCCGGCCGTCGACCAGCACCTCGCCGGTGATCTCCTCGAGCTCCTTCAGCTGCATCGACACCGCCGGCTGCGTGACGTGCAGCAGATGCGCGGCGGCGGTGAAGCTGCCGGAGTCGGCGACGGCGACCAGCGCGCGCAGCTGGCGCATGCTCAAGCGTTGAACGAGTCGCATCAGGAATCCTTATTTCAAACCCACTGATTATTCGATTGGAGCTTATTCATCGTAATCCGTATTGTCCAGATACCGGCAACGGAAACAGACACGACAAGGAGACGACGACATGGGCGCACCGGAAACCGCCGAAGCCATCCTCGACCCGAAGAAGCGCTATCGGGCGGGCGTGCTGAAGTACGCGCAGATGGGCTATTGGGACGGCGATTACCAGCCGAAGGAAACCGACGTGCTGGCGCTGTTCCGCATCACGCCGCAGGAAGGCGTCGATCCGATCGAGGCCGCGGCGGCGGTGGCCGGCGAATCGTCGACCGCCACCTGGACCGTCGTCTGGACCGACCGCCTGACCGCGTGCGACCGCTACCGCGCCAAGGCTTACCGCGTCGACCCGGTGCCGGGGCAGCCCGGCCAGTACTTCTGCTACGTCGCCTACGAGCTCGACCTCTTCGAGGAAGGCTCGATCGCGAACCTCACCGCGTCGATCATCGGCAACGTCTTCAGCTTCAAGCCGATCAAGGCCGCGCGCCTCGAAGACATGCGCCTGCCGGTCGCCTACGTGAAGACCTTCCGCGGCCCCCCGACCGGCATCGTGGTCGAGCGCGAGCGGCTCAACTGCTTCGGCCGGCCGCTGCTCGGCGCGACGACCAAGCCCAAGCTGGGGCTCTCGGGCAAGAACTACGGCCGCGTCGTGTATGAGGCGCTGCTCGGCGGCCTCGACTTCACCAAGGACGACGAGAACATCAACTCGCAGCCCTTCATGCACTGGCGCGACCGCTTCCTGTACGTGATGGAAGGCGTCCAGCGCGCCGCCGCCGGCACCGGCGAGATCAAGGGGCATTACCTCAACGTCACCGCCGGCACGATGGAGGAGATGTACAAGCGCGCCGAATTCGCGAAGGAACTGGGCTCGACGATCATCATGGTCGACCTGATCATCGGCTGGACCGCGATCCAGTCGATGAGCAACTGGGCGCGCGCGAACGACATGATCCTGCACATGCACCGCGCGGGCCACGGCACCTACACGCGGCAGAAGAACCACGGCATCTCGTTCCGCGTGATCGCCAAGTGGCTGCGGCTCGCCGGCGTCGATCACCTGCACGCGGGCACCGCGGTCGGCAAGCTCGAAGGCGACCCGATGACGGTGCAGGGTTACTACAACGTGTGCCGCGAGATGAAGAACGAGGTCGACCTCGCACGCGGGATCTTCTTCGAGCAGGACTGGGCAAGCATCCGCCGCGTGATGCCGGTCGCCTCGGGCGGCATCCACGCGGGCCAGATGCACCAGCTGATCTCGCTGTTCGGCGACGACGTCGTGCTGCAGTTCGGCGGCGGCACCATCGGCCATCCGATGGGCATCCAGGCAGGCGCCACCGCGAACCGCGTCGCGCTCGAAGCGATGGTGCTCGCGCGCAACGAGGGGCGCGACATCGCCAACGAGGGGCCCGAGATCCTCAAGGACGCCGCGCGCCAGTGCACGCCACTGCGTGCCGCGCTCGATACCTGGGGCGAGGTGACCTTCAACTACACCTCGACCGACACGTCCGACTTCGTCGCGACGCCGACCGCCGCCTGATCCGCCCCGACCCCAGATCCAGGAGAGATGACATGAGAATCACCCAAGGCGCCTTTTCCTTCCTGCCCGACCTCACCGACGCGCAGATCTCCGCGCAGGTCGAGTACTGCCTGGTGCAGGGTTGGGCGGTCAGCATCGAATACACCGACGACCCGCACCCGCGCAACACCTACTGGTCGATGTGGGGCCACCCGATGTTCGACCTCGTCGATCCCGCCGGCGTCATGAGCGAGCTCGCCGAATGCCGCGCGACCTGGCCCGACCGCTACATCCGCATCAACGCGTTCGACTCCATGCATGGCTGGGAAACGATGCGCATGTCGTTCCTCGTCAATCGGCCGGCGCACGAGCCCGGCTTCCGCCTCGTGCGCCAGGAAGGCGAAGGGCGCGTCGTGCGCTACACGCTCGAAAGCTACGCCGTCGTGCGCGCGCCCGAAGGAGAACGCTACACCGCCTGACGCCTGCAGGAACGCGCCCCATCGACGGCGCGCCGCACCCCCGCCCACGAGGAGACACCACGATGAACGCCGTCGATCGGCAGGCCGCGGGCCTGCCTTCCGCATCGCCCGACACCGCGCGCCGCGCCGAGACGGACGCGCCGTCCGGCACCGTCGACCTCGCAGCCGAGTACCGCGAGGCCGGCGTCGGCGAGGTGCTCGACGAGCTCGACCGCGAGCTGGTCGGCCTCGTGCCGGTGAAGCGCCGCGTGCGCGAGATCGCGGCGCTGCTGCTGGTCGACCGCGCGCGCCGCCGCATCGGCCTCGCGACCGAGGCGCCGTCGCTGCACATGAGCTTCACCGGCAACCCCGGCACCGGCAAGACTACCGTCGCGCTGCGCATCGCGCAGATCCTGCAGCGGCTCGGCTACGTGCGCCGCGGGCACGTCGTCGCGGTGACGCGCGACGACCTCGTCGGCCAGTACATCGGCCACACCGCGCCCAAGACCAAGGAAGTGCTGAAGCGCGCGATGGGCGGGGTGCTCTTCATCGACGAGGCCTACTACCTGTACCGCCCCGAGAACGAAAAGGACTACGGCCAGGAGGCGATCGAGATCCTGCTGCAGGTGATGGAGAACCAGCGCGACGACCTCGTCGTGGTGCTCGCCGGCTACGGCGACCGCATGGAACGCTTCTTCGAATCGAACCCCGGCCTGAAATCGCGCATCGCGCACCACATCGATTTCCCCGACTACTCCGACGGCGAGCTCGGCGACATCGCCGGGAAGATGCTCGCGCGTTGGAACTATCGCTTCGACGACGCGGCGCGGCGCGCCTTCGACGAATACATCGTGCTGCGTCGCCGCCAGCCGCATTTCGCGAACGCCCGCAGCGTGCGCAACGCCCTCGACCGCATGCGTCTGCGCCAGGCGCTGCGCCTCTTCGAGGCGGGCGCGACCGTCGATGCCGCGGCGCTGACGACGCTGACCGAGGCCGACGTGCGCAGCAGCCGCCATTTCCGGCCCGCCACCGCGCCCACCGAACGCATCGCCGAACGCACCGAATTCTGACCCAGGGGAACGCCGCCATGTTCGACATCGAACGCACGACACTGACCGAATACCTGATCGCCCAGCGCCGCCTGCATCCGGGCGCGACCGGCGAGTTCAACGCACTGATCCTGCAGGTGGCGCAGGCCTGCAAGGCGATCTCGCGCGCCGTCGCGCAGGGCGCGCTCGCGGGCGTGCTCGGATCGCTCGACAGCGAGAACGTGCAGGGCGAGACGCAGAAGAAGCTCGACGTGCTCGCCGACCGCATCTTCCTGCGCGCAACGCACTGGGGCGACGACCTCGCCGGCATGGTGTCGGAGGAGAACGAAGCGCCGATCCCGCTGCCGGCCGGCGGCTCGCGCGGCAAGTACCTGCTGGTGTTCGATCCGCTCGACGGTTCGTCGAATATCGACGTGAACGTCGCGGTCGGTTCGATCTTCTCGGTGCTGCGTGCGCCGACGCCGGGCGAGGACGCGCGGCCCGAGGATTTCCTGCAGCCGGGGACGCGCCAGGTGGCGGCCGGCTACGCGATCTACGGGCCGTCGACGATGCTGGTGCTGACCGTCGGCGACGGCGTCGCGGGCTTCACCTTCGACCCGATCCTCGGCGAATTCTTCCTCACGCACCCGGAGATCGGCATCCCGACGACGACGCGCGAGTTCGCGATCAACGCGGCCAACTCGCGCTTCTGGGAGCCGCCGGTGCGCCGCTATGTCGACGAATGCCTCGCCGGCCGCAGCGGCCCGCGCGAATCCGATTTCAACATGCGCTGGGTGGCGTCGCTGGTCGCCGAGACGCACCGCATCCTGATGCGCGGCGGCGTGTTCCTGTACCCGCGCGACCGCAAGGACCCGGCCAAGCCCGGCCGGCTGCGCCTGCTCTACGAGTGCAACCCGATCGGCATGATCGTCGAACAGGCCGGCGGGCGCGCCTCGACCGGCGAGCGGCCGGTGCTCGACGTCGACCCGACGAGCCTGCACCAGCGCATCGGCTTCGTGTTCGGCTCGCGCGAGGAGGTCGAGCGCATCGAGCGCTACCACCGCGAGCCTGCGCCGCAGCCCGAGAGCGACTTGCCGCTGTTCCACGCGCGGAGCCTGTTCCGGCAGAACTGATTTCTCAAACGCCAAGGGGGACATCATGTCCGAACGCCACCCAATCGTCGCCATCACCGGCTCGTCAGGAGCCGGAACGAGCACCGTGCAGCGTACTTTCGAGGAGATCTTCCGCCGCGAGAAGGTCACCGCGGCCGTCGTCGAGGGCGACAGTTTCCACGCATTCGACCGCCTGGAGATGCGCAAGCGTCTCGCCGAGCTGGAAGGCGTGCCGAACAACCATTTCAGCCACTTCGGCGAGGAGGCGAACCTGTTCGCCGAGCTGGAGCAGTTATTCCGCAGCTATGCCGAATCCGGCCGCGGCATGCGGCGCAAGTACCTGCACAGCGCCGAGGAGGCCGAGCCCTACGGCCAGCCCGCTGGCACCTTCACCGCGTGGGAGGAGATCCCGGCGGGCTGCGATCTGTTGTTCTACGAGGGGCTGCACGGCGCGGTGGTCACCGACAGGGTGGATGTCGCGCGTTTTCCCGATCTGCTGATCGGCGTGGTGCCGGTGATCAACCTGGAATGGATCCAGAAGCTGCACCGCGACAAGAGCACGCGCGGCTATTCGACCGAGGCGGTGACCGACACGATCCTGCGCCGGATGCACGATTACGTGCATTACATCTGCCCGCAGTTCGCGCGCACGCACGTGAATTTCCAGCGTGTGCCGATGGTGGATACGTCGAACCCGTTCATCGCGCGCGCGGTGCCGACGGCCGACGAGAGCATGGTGGTGATCCGCTTCGCGGATCCGAAGGGGATCGATTTCGCGTACCTGCTGAACATGATCCACGGCAGCTTCATGAGCCGCGCGAACACCATCGTCGTGCCCGGCGGAAAGATGGAGTTGGCGATGCAGCTGATTTTCACGCCGTTCATCTGGAGGCTGGTGGAGCGCAGGAGGAAGGTGCTGTGAGGGCGGGGGTTTTTGTGCCTTCGATGCGTGACGCCCGGGGTATTTGTTCCGCCGGCTGCGGAACTCGCCCTGCGGGCTCAGACAGTCCTCGCCGGCTCCACAAACACCCCGGACGTCACTCGCGCTGTGCCGGTTCCGACCGCGCCTGATCAATCCCCCTCTGGAGATCCGCCCGTGAACATGAGACTCGAATCGCCAGCCCTCGACCCAGCAACCCTCGACGCCCAGTGTGCAAACGCGCTGCGTTTTCTCGCGATCGACGCGGTCGAGCAGGCCAATTCCGGCCACCCCGGTATGCCGATGGGCATGGCGGAAATCGCCGTCGCGCTGTGGCGCCGCCACCTGTGCCATGACCCGGCCGACCCGCAGTGGCCCGACCGCGATCGCTTCGTGCTGTCGAATGGTCATGGCTCGATGCTGTTGTATGCGCTGCTGCACCTGACCGGCTACGACCTGCCACTCGACGAGTTGAAGCGCTTTCGCCAGTTGCACTCGAAGACCCCGGGCCACCCCGAGCACGGACTGACGCCCGGTGTCGAGACGACGACCGGCCCGCTCGGCCAGGGTCTGACCAACGCCGTCGGCATGGCGCTGGCCGAGAAGCTGCTGGCGCACACCTTCAACCGGCCCGGGCATGACATCGTCGACCACCGCACCTGGGTGTTTCTCGGCGACGGCTGCCTGATGGAGGGCGTGAGCCACGAGGCGGCGTCGTTCGCAGGTGTGCAGCGGCTGTCGAAGCTCGTCGCGTTGTGGGACGACAACCGCATCTCGATCGACGGCGACGTCGGCGGCTGGTTCGGCGACGATACGCCGCAGCGCTTCCGCGCCTACGGCTGGAACGTGATCGAGGGCGTCGATGGGCACGACGTCGAGGCGGTCGACCGTGCGATCCGCGAGGCACTCGCGAACGCCGAGAACGACGTCGGTCCGACGCTGATCTGCTGCCGCACGACGATCGGCCACGGCAGCCCGGCGCGTGCCGGTACCGCCGCGGTGCACGGTGCGCCGCTGGGCAGGGACGAAGTCGCCGCGACGCGTGCCGCGCTCGGCTGGCCACATGCGCCGTTCGATGTGCCGGCCGAGGTGCGCGCTGCCTTCGACGCCCGCGACGCCGGGGCGGCGCGGCACGGTGAATGGAACGCGCGCTTCGCCGCCTACCGCGCGCAATGGCCCGATGCGGCGAAGGAGTTCGAGCGCCGGGTCGCGGGCGATCTGCCGGCGGACTTCGCGGCGCAGGCCGACGCGTTCCTCGCCGAGGTGCAGGGCGAGCGCCCCAAGGTCGCGACGCGCAAGGCGAGCCAGCAGGCCATCGGGCGGCTCGCGCAGGCACTGCCCGAGTTGCTCGGCGGTTCGGCGGATCTGACGCATTCCAACCTCACCGACTGGTCGGGCTGCGGCGCGGTGCGCGCGGACGCGGGCGGGCGCCACATCAACTGGGGCGTGCGCGAGTTCGGCATGGCCGCGGCGCTCAACGGCGTCGCGCTGCACGGCGGCTTCGTGCCCTTCGGCGCGACCTTCCTGGTGTTCTCGGACTATGCGCGCAACGCGATCCGCATGAGCGCGCTGCTTCGGCAGCGGGTCGTGCATGTAATGACGCACGACTCGATCGGTCTCGGCGAGGACGGCCCGACGCACCAGCCGGTCGAGCATATCCCGTCGCTGCGCCTGATCCCGGGGCTCGACGTGTGGCGTCCGTGCGACGCTGCCGAAACACAGGCCGCGTGGAATGCGGCGGTGATGCGCGCGGACGGCCCTAGCCTGCTCGCGCTGTCGCGCCAGAACCTGCCGAACCAGGCGCGCAGCGCCGGTCAGCTCGCGGCGATCGCGCGCGGCGGCTATGTGCTCGCGGAAGCTCAGAACGGCAAGCCGGCCGTCGTGCTGATCGCGACCGGCTCCGAAGTCGAGCTGGCGATGGCCGCCCGCACGCGCCTCGCCGCCGACGGCATCCATGCACGGGTCGTGTCGATGCCCTGCACGAGCCGCTTCGACGCGCAGGACGCCGACTGGCGCGACGCGGTGCTGCCGCCGGGCGTGCCGCGCGTCGCGGTCGAGGCGGCCCGGCCCGACGGCTGGTGGAAATACGTCGCCGGCCGCGATGGACGCACCCGCGGCGATGTCGTCGGCATCGAGCGCTTCGGCGAATCGGCCCCGGCGGGCGAGCTCGCAGCGCTCTTCGGGCTGACGCCGGAGCGCGTTGCCGACGCCGCGAGGCGGCTGGTCGCGGGGTGAGCCGAACGGCCCGGCTGTGATGTAGGGCGGGCAAGTAATTAGGTGATGTCAGGTTAGTGGGACACGGCCCCCTCCCCTTCAAGGGGAGGGTTGGGGTGGGGATGGGTTAAACAAACGCCGCCGAAACCCATCCCCCTCCTAGCCTCCCCCTTGAAGGGGGAGGAACGAGGAGCCCGCCCTACGCCCTTAAGGAATTCGTAACACCATCGAGGAGACCGCATTGACCATCCGAGTCGCAATCAATGGCTACGGCCGCATCGGGCGCAACGTGCTGCGCGCCCATTACGAAGGAGGGCGACGCCACCCGATCAGCATCGTCGCGGTGAATGCGCCGCGCGGCACGCCCGAGGCGAACGCCCACCTGACGCGCTACGACAGCCTGCAGGGCCCGTTCCCGCACGCGATCGACGTGGACGGCGACAACTGGATCGTCGGCGGCGACCGCATCCGCGTCATCAGCGAGCGCGACCCGGCGAAGCTGCCGTGGCGCGAGATGGGTATCGACGTCGTACTCGAATGCACCGGCCGCTTCCGCTCGAAGGCGGCCGCTCAGCCACACCTCGACGCTGGTGCGGGCAAGGTGCTGATCTCAGCGCCGGGCGGCACCGATGTCGACGCGACCGTCGTGTATGGCGTCAATCACGGCACGCTGCAGCGCGGGCATCGCGTGGTGTCGAATGCGAGCTGCACGACCAACTGCCTCGCGCCCATCGTCTACGCGCTGCATCGCCCGCTCGGCATCGTGCGCGGAAAGATGACGACCGTGCATTCCTACACCAACGACCAGGTGCTGCTCGACGTCTATCACGAGGACGCGCGCCGCGCCCGCAGCGCCACGCAGTCGATGATTCCGACCAAGACCGGCGCCGCCGCCGCGGTCGGCCTCGTGCTGCCCGAGCTCGCGGGCCGGCTCGACGGCTATGCGATCCGTGTGCCGACGCCCAACGTGTCCTTCACCGACTTCACTTTCGTCGCAGAGCGCGAGACCACGAAGAACGAGGTGAACAACCTCGTCCGCGAAGCCGCGCACGGCGCGCTGAAGGGGATTCTCGCGGTCAACGACCTGCCGCTGGTGTCCTGCGACTTCAACCACAACCCGCATTCGAGCATCTTCGACGCCACGCTGACGCGGGTCGATCACGACCTCGTCACCGTCACCGCGTGGTACGACAACGAGTGGGGCTTCTCGCTCCGCATGCTCGATACGACGGTCGCGATGATGGAGGCCGACTGACATGCTGATGAACGAGTCCTCGAACTTGCGCTGTCCGTCGCTCTCCGCCTGGCCGGCCGCCGCGCGTGACACGGCCTTGCGCGCCCGCGACGATTTCCTGCGGCTCGAACAGGTGCCGCTGATGGGGCGCCGCGTGTTCATCCGCGCCGACTTCAACGTGCCGCTCACGCCGGACGGCCGCGTCGCCGACGACACGCGCATCCGCGCGACGCTGCCCGGCATCCGCCAGTGCCTCGCCGCCGGCGCGACGGTCGCGATCGCCTCGCATCTGGGGCGGCCGAAGGAGGGCGCGCTCGGGCCCACCGAATCGCTCGCGCCGGTCGCCGACTGTCTGTCGCGGCTGCTCGGCCGGCCCGTGCCGCTCATCCGGGAGTGGACCGACGGCCGCTTCGCGATGCGCGCCGGCGAGCTCGTGCTGCTCGAGAACTGCCGCGGCAACGCCGGCGAGAAGGCCGACGACCCCGCGCTCGCGGCGCGCATCGCGAGCTGGATCGACGTCTATGTGAACGAAGCCTTCGGCACCGCGCATCGCAAGGAATGCACGTTGCACGCGCTCGCGCTGGCCGCGCCGGTTGCCTGCGCCGGTCCGCTGCTCGCGGCGGAACTCGACGCACTCGGGCGCGCGCTCACGCAGCCCGAACGTCCGCTGGTCGCGATCGTCGGCGGCTCGAAGGTATCGACCAAGCTCACGATCCTCGAAAGCCTCGCCGACCAGGTCGATGCGCTCGTCGTCGGCGGCGGCATCGCGAACACCTTCCTCGCGGCGCGCGGGCTCGCGGTCGGCACCTCGCTGCACGAGCCCGATCTCCTCGATGCCGCGCGCGCCGTCGAACTGCGCCTCGCGGCGCGCGGCGCGCGACTGTGGCTGCCCGAGGACGTCGTCGTCGCGGACCGCTTCAGCGCCGACGCGCGCGTCGCGGTGCGGTCGGCCGATGACGTTCAGCCCGGCGAGATGATTCTCGACATCGGCCCACGCGCGCAGGCGGGCCTCGCCGACGAGCTCGCCAATGCCGGCACGATCGTCTGGAACGGCCCGGTCGGCGTGTTCGAGCTCGCGCCCTTCGCGGCGGGCACGCAAGCGCTGGCGGCGGCAGTCGCCGCGAGCCGCGGGTATTCGATCGCCGGCGGCGGCGATACGCTCGCCGCGATTGCCGCCTTCGGCATCGGCGCGCGCATCGACTACATCTCCACCGGTGGCGGCGCCTTCCTCGAGTTCCTCGAAGGGCGCGAGCTGCCCGCGGTGGCCGCGCTGCGCGCCCGCGCGCACCTGAACAGCCGCCGCATCGTGCCGGTGCCGGCCTACGAGCACGAACCGGAGCCGGGCTGATCCGTTCCTCCACCACCGAATCCCCACCCTACGAGGAGACAACGATGGCAATGATCGCCCTGAGACAACTGCTCGACCACGCCGCCGAACACGGCTACGGCGTGCCCGCATTCAACATCAACAACATGGAACAGATCCAGGCCATCATGGCCGCGGCCGAGCGCACCGACAGCCCGGTGATCCTGCAGGCCTCGGCCGGCGCGCGCGGCTATGCCGGCGAGGCCTTCCTGCGCAAGATGGTCGAGGCCGCCGCCGAACAGTGGCCGGACATACCGATCTGCCTGCACCAGGATCACGGCGCGAGCCCCGCGGTGTGCCAGCAGTCGATTCGCTCCGGCTTCACCAGCGTGATGATGGATGGCTCGCTGAAGGAGGACATGAAGACGCCCGCGAACTACGACTACAACGTCGCCGTCACGCGCCGCGTGGTCGAGATGGCGCACGCGGTCGGCGTGTCGGTCGAGGGCGAGCTCGGCTGCCTCGGCTCGCTCGAGACCGGGCAGGCGGGCGAGGAGGACGGCGTCGGCGCCGAAGGCACGCTGGACCACGCGCAACTCCTCACCGACCCGGCTGAAGCGGCAGACTTCGTCGCCGCGACCGGCGTCGACGCGCTCGCGGTCGCGATCGGCACGAGCCACGGCGCCTACAAGTTCACGCGCCCGCCGACCGGCGACATCCTCGCGATCGAACGCATCGCCGAGATCCATCGTCGCATCCCCGACACCCACCTCGTGATGCACGGATCGAGCAGCGTGCCGCAGGAATGGCTCGCGATCTTCCGCGAGTTCGGCGGCGAGATCGGCGAGACCTACGGTGTCCCGGTCGAGGCGATCGTCGCCGGCATCCGCAACGGCGTGCGCAAGGTCAATATCGACACCGACCTGCGCCTGGCGATGAGCGCCGCGATCCGCCGCCTCGCGGTGAAATCGCCGGGCGAATTCGACCCGCGCAAGTTCTTCAAGGTCGCAAAAGAAGGAGCCGAGGCGATCTGCGTCGCGCGCTTCGAAGCCTTCGGCACCGCGGGCCAGGCGCCCCGCATCAAGCCCCTGCCGCTCGCGAAGATGGCCAGGCGCTACGCCTGACGGCGCGCCGTCGCCGGTCGCGAAGCGCCCCGCGGCCGACGACGATCACTTCCCTCGTCTATCTTCTCATTGCCAGCCCCAACGGCGGCTGTAGATACCTTTCATCGCCTGCGTCAGTCCCATATACCCCAGCAGGATCATCGGCAGGAAGACGAAGTACAGCGGCGGCAAGGCCTGGAGCTTGAAGGAATCTGCAAGCGGCCCCATCGGCAGGAAGATCCCCACCGCCATGATGATGCCGGTCATCACCAGCAAGGGCGTGGCGGCGCGGCTCTGGATGAAGGGGAGCTTGGGCGTGCGGATCATGTGCACGATCAGGGTCTGCGTCAGCAAGCCGACGATGAACCAGCCGGACTGGAACAGGGTCTGCTGCTCCGGCGTCGTCGCACCGAACACGAACCACATCATGGCGAACGTCGTGATGTCGAAGATCGAGCTGATCGGCCCGAAGAACATCATGAAACGGCCGATGTCGCCCGGCTGCCAGCGCTGCGGTTGACGCAGCAGGTCGTCATCCACATTGTCGAAGGGGATGGCGATCTGCGAGATGTCGTACAGCAGGTTCTGCATCAGCAGTTGCATCGGCAGCATCGGCAGAAACGGAATGAACGCGCTGGCCGTCAGCACCGAGAACACGTTGCCGAAGTTCGAGCTCGCCGTCATCTTGATGTACTTGAGCATGTTGGCGAAGGTGCGGCGGCCTTCGAGCACGCCTTCCTCCAGCACCATCAGGCTCTTTTCCAGCAGGATGATGTCGGCGGCTTCCTTGGCGATGTCCACCGCCGTGTCCACCGAGATGCCGATGTCGGCGGTACGCAGGGCCGGGGCGTCGTTGATGCCGTCACCCATGAAGCCAACCACGTGCCCGTTGCCTTTCAGCAGCCGCACGATGCGCTCCTTGTGCGAAGGCGTGAGCCTGGCGAAGACGTCGTGCCTCTCCACCGCCTTGGCAAGTGCGGCATCGGTCATCTGCTCGACGTCGGAACCGAGCAGCACGCCGTCGGGCTCCAGGCCCACCTCGCGACAAATCTTGGCCGTGACCAGTTCGTTGTCGCCGGTGAGTACCTTGACGGCCACGCCATGCTCGGCCAGCGCCTGCAGCGCCGGCGCGGTGGACTCCTTCGGCGGATCGAGGAAAGCGACATAGCCGATGAGCGTCAATTCACGCTCGTCGCCCACGCCGTAGGCCTCCCTTGCCGGCGGCATGTCCTTGGCGGCGACGGCAACCACGCGCAGGCCTTCTTCGTTGAGCGCGGCCGTCACGGCGCGGATGCGGGCCAGCAGGTCGGGCGTCAAGGCCTCGACCGCCTCGCCGTGGCGCACCCGCGTGCAAGCGGACAGGATTTCCTCGACCGCGCCCTTGGTGATAAGCACATGGTGTTCGTCATGCTCGGCCACCACCACCGACATGCGGCGACGCGTGAAGTCGAACGGAATCTCGTCGACCTTGCGGAAATCCGCCGCCACTTTCAGCTCCCGATGCACCCCGGCATGTTCCAGCACGGCCACGTCGAGCAGGTTCTTGAGCCCCGTCTGGTAATAGCTGTTCAAGTACGCGAGTTCGAGCACGTCGTCGGAGTGCTCGCCCCATACGTCGACGTGTCGCGACAGGAAGATCCTGTCCTGCGTCAGCGTGCCGGTCTTGTCGGTGCACAACACGTCCATCGCGCCGAAGTTCTGGATGGCGTCGAGCCGCTTGACGATGACCTTCCGGCGCGACAGCACTACCGCGCCCTTGGCGAGCGTCGACGTGACGATCATCGGCAACATTTCGGGCGTCAGCCCCACGGCGATCGACAGCGCGAACAGCAGCGCCTCCATCCAGTCGTGCTTGGTGACCCCATTGATGAAGAGCACCAGCGGCGACATCACTAACATGAAACGGATCAGGAGCCAGCTCACCTTGTTCACGCCCGCCTGGAACGAAGTGGGAGCCCGGTCGGTCGCCGTGACGCGGCTGGCCAACGCGCCGAAATAGGTACCGTTTCCGGTGCCGAGCACGATGGCCGTGGCCGAGCCGGACACCACGTTGGTGCCCATGAACAGGATGTTGTCCAGTTCCAGCGGGTTGATGGCCTTCTTGTCGCGCTGGGTGCCGAACTTCTCCACCGGCATCGATTCGCCCGTCATCGCGGCCTGCGACACGAAGAGGTCTTTCGCGCCAAGCACACGGCAATCGGCCGGGATCATGTCGCCGGCAGACAGTATGACCAAATCACCGGGCACCAGCAGCTTGATGGGTAATTCCACTCGCTGCGCCAGCCGCATGTGGAGATGCACACCAAAATAGTGCTCGGCCTCCGGCGCGGCATCCTCCGATGCATCGCGGCGCATCACAGTGGCTGTGTTGCTCACCATCGCCTTGAGGGCGTCGGCGGCCTTGTTGGATTTCGCCTCCTGCCAGAAGCGCAGCAGCGTGGAGAGCACCACCATCGAACCGATCACAATGGTGGCCTTGAGGTCCTCGGTCACGTAGGAGATGACCGCGAGCAGCGTCAGCAGCAGGTTGAAGGGGTTGCGGTAGCAGTGCCACAGGTGCATCCACCAGGGCAACGGCTTTTCGTGCTCGACCTCGTTGAGGCCCACGCGCTCGCGGATGGCATCGGCTTGGCACTCGGAGAGCCCGTCATCGTGGCTGCCGAGCCGATTGAGCAGTGTTTCCGCATCGGCCGTGGAAGCGGCGACGAGCGTCTTGGTCAGGCTGGCCGGCACCTCGCGGCTGACACCGGTCTGCGCCAGGGTATCCAGCAGAGCCAGACGGCGGAAGTGCCGGGCGATGTGGCGGGTACGAAGAAATCCCGCAAAAAATTGCTTCAGGATGGTGAAGTTCATGTTTTCTCCTTGTCGCCACCATCCTGAACCGGTCAGGATGGTGGCTGCCGAGACGGACAGTCCATGGTGTTTTCTCAAAACTCCGTATGCAGGCGCACGGATGCGACGTTGACGGGGCCGCGGTCGGCGTTGTAGGCCGGGTTGCGGATGCGCTGCCAATCCAGCGTTATCCACGCGGCCTTGGCGAGGTTCAGGTTGTAGAAGGACTCGACGATGGCTTCCGGCCGGTAGTTCAACCGCCCATCGCCGATGAAGAAGCCCAGGCCGCCCGCTGCAAGGTAGTCGCGGTGAACGTCGGAGAGGCCGTTGCGCGCCACGGCGAGGCCGAGGCTGTCCTGCCCGCGCCCCCAGGAGGTTCCCTTGATCAGGACACCGCCCGACAGCGAGCGGTCGATCTCGGTGAAGGCGTAGGTTTCGGTTTTGCCGTCCGCCCAGTTCGCGCGGCCGAACAGCCCGACGTCGTCCAGCAGGGCTTGTTCGAGGCTGAAACCGATGCCGCGCTTGGTCTGCTCGCCAGTGCGCACGTCGTTGATGTCGGGTGTTCCTCCGGTCCTCTCGGCAAGGTCAAGCGCATCCTGGTAGCGGGACATCCGGGTGCGGTTGCTGAAGGCCAGCACGCGCAGCTTGCCGGGCTGTCCCGCGATGCTGTGGGCATGCTCCAGCTCGACCTGATCGCCGTAGTGCCGGAAGATGTGCCGATCGAGCGCCTGCTGATTGGGCAGCTTGGGCTGGATGAAGCGGCCTGCCCGCACCACCCAGTCGTCGTGATACCACTCCAGCGCAACGCCCCAGGAGTAGCCGCGCGCGTCAGCCGCGTAGTCATACGCCCCGTGCGTCATCAGCGACCAGTTGAGGAACTGGGTGCGCGGATCGTGGCTATACGCGTTGCCGTCGAAGACATCGAGCACCGACAGGTTGCCCGCCGTCAGCACCCAGCGGCGTCGATCGACCATCCCCGCCAGCTGGTTGGCCCCCGACTCGACGGCCTCCTGCTCGCCACCTTCACCCCAGGTCTGGCGAAGGAACAGGCGGGCGCGATAGCTCTTCAGCCTTCGGCTGGAAGAGCGGGCGATCTCGCCGTTGGTGAATCCGCCCAGGCCCGTGAGACCGGACAGCGCGAGGCCCCGTGCCGCTTCGGGGTTGAAATACAACTCGCCGCCAGCCCACGGACGCCAGCCGAACATGGCCGTGGTCGTGAAGGAATAGCTCCTTTCCTTGTCGGTTTTCAGGCTGTGGCCGCCCGAGTAAGCGGCCGGGAAAGACCGCTTGTCCTGCCACACGTAGGTCGCCTGAAACTTGGCGTTCCAGTCCTCGGGTTGAACGGTGTCGGCGAAGCCGAAGCCGGACAACATGGCTCCCGCAAGAGCGGCGGCGAGTCTGACAAGCGCCATCTGGCGCGAAGCGATGAAATTGAAACGCATGCACATCCCCCGCCGAGCGCGCAAGATGCGCTCGGCCCAACAGGCGCTGCTGCCAGCAGCACCGAACGGTCAACAAAGGGAGCAGCAAAGCAACCGAGAACCGGTTGCCTGGCCGCTACCCGCCAAAATCAGCAAGGTAGCGGCGAGAGATGACACCCGCAGTTACCTTGCCCGTGTGCCGTCGACGCAAGATCGACTACCGGGACTGCCCACAGGTGGAACTCCATTCGAAACGACCGGCGCATTGTAATGCGCGCGAAAGTCGCAGACAATACCCTATCCCCCGGGATAGGATAACAAACATGACTACCCACATTTCGCACCCCGAAATCATCAAGCGGCTCAAGCGTGCCCAGGGCCATCTCAAGAGCATCGTCACGATGCTGGAAGAAGGGCGCGGCTGCCTGGACGTTGCCCAGCAACTGCAGGCGGTGGAAAACGCCATCGCCAACGCCAAGAAAACGCTGGTGCATGACCATATCGATCACTGCCTCGAACACGCCGTGCGCGAGGGCACGCAGAGCGCGGACGACACCATCCGCGAGTTCAAGGCGATCACCAAATACCTGTAAGGCACCTCATGACGGAATTCTCGACGCTGTTGCAGCAAGGCAATGCCTGGCTGTTCGTCCCCAGTGCGATCCTGCTGGGCGCCCTCCACGGGCTGGAACCGGGCCACTCCAAGACCATGATGGCGGCCTTCATCGTGGCCATCCGCGGCACGGTCATGCAAGCCGTGCTGTTGGGGCTGTCGGCGACGCTTTCCCATACCGCGGTCGTATGGGCCGTGGCGATGGCCGGTCTGTACTTCGGAAGCAACTGGAACCCGGAAACGACGGAGCCGTACTTCCAGGTGGCCTCCGCGGTGCTCATCATCGGCGTAGCCGCGTGGATGCTCTGGCGCACCTGGCGGCAGCAACACGCGTGCTTCCACGATCACAGCCATGACCACGATCACGGTCATGACCACGATCATCATCACGGCGAGGCCATGCAAATCGACACCGGCCACGGCGTGGTGCGGCTGGAAGTGTTCGAGGATGGCGTGCCGCCCCGTTTTCGCCTGTACCGCGAAAGCGGGCACGGCCATGTCTGGAGCGCCGATCAGGTCAGGATCGAGACCGAGCGGCCCGACGGTAGCCGCCAGGGCTTTACTTTTGTGCAGCGTGACGGCTTCGTCGAATCCGAACAGGAAATCCCCGAACCGCACGAGTTCGTCGCCCGTCTGCGCCTGGGGCATGAACACCATAGCCACGACTATGACGTCGAGTTCGTCGAACACGACGACCATCACCACGCCATTACGGATTACGAGGGGCTGGACGTGTCGGCACCGGGCTACCAGGATCCGCACGAGCTTGCCCACGCCAACGACATCCGGCGACGCTTCGCCAATCGGGAAGTGACCACCGGGCAGATCGTCATGTTCGGCCTGACGGGGGGCCTCATCCCGTGTCCGGCGTCGATCACGGTGCTGCTGCTGTGCCTGCAGTTGAAGAAGATCACCATCGGCGCAGTACTCGTGCTGTGCTTCAGCATCGGCCTGGCCCTGACGATGGTGGCCTCGGGCACGTTGGCCGCCCTGAGCGTGAAACATGTTTCCAGGCGTTGGGGCGGTTTCGGCGAATTCGCCCGCAAGGCACCGTATTTTTCCGGGTCCTTGATCGTGCTGGTCGGGCTGTATGTCGGCTATCAGGGGCTGCGCGCGCTGGTCTGAGGCAGCGGTGCTGCCACGTGTCCGTTGATCCGGCCGATATGGGCCCCGATCCATTCCGGTAAATCGATCGGGGAAACTTCCCGGCGTCGCGGTACTCGAACTGTTACAAAATGCCGACAGCGACGTCGTCGCCCATTCCGGGTGATGCGGTTCGGCGGTGCGTCTCGTCGGATGTCGAATAAAACGTTCGAGGAGACAGCCGTGGCCACGAAAATGCCCGTGCAGGGACGTCGGGCTCCCATCCAGCATTCCACCGCAGCAGGCGTCAGCCGTCGCCGCTTCATCGAAGCGGCCGGCGCGATCGGTGCGGCAGCGGCGCTGTCGCCGTTCATCATGCCGCAGCGCGCGTTCGCTGCCAAAAAGACGCTCAGGATCCTGCAGTGGAACCACTTCGTGCCCGGCTACGACAAGTGGTTCGACGGTACCTACGTGAAGGAGTGGGGCGCGAAGAACGACACCGAGGTGATCGTCGACCACGTCGGCATCCCCGCGCTCGCCACGCGCGCCGCGGCGGAAGTGTCGGCGCAGCAGGGGCACGACCTCTTCATGTTCCTGTCGCCGCCGCCGGCCTACGAGGAGCAGGTCATCGACCACCGAGAGATCTACGACGAGTGCATCCGCAAGCACGGCAAGCCGGTCGATCTCGCGGTGCACAGCACCTTCAATCCGAAGACGAAGAAGTATTTCGCCTTCTCCGACAGCTACGTGCCGGACCCGGTGAATTACCGCAAGGACTTGTGGGACGACATCGGCATGACGCCGAGCACCTGGGATGACATCCGGGTCGGCGGTCGCAAGATCAAGGAGAAGCACAACATCCCGGTGGGTGTCGGCCTGTCCGCCGAGCTCGACACCGCGATGGCGATGCGCGCGCTGCTGTTCTCCTTCGGCGGATCGGAGCAGGACGAGCAGGGCGACATCGTGCTGAACTCGAAGAACACGCTCGAAGCGGTGAAGTTCGCACGGGCGCTCTACCAGGAGGCGATGACGCCGCAGGTGATGGCGTGGGACGCGTCGTCGAACAACCGGGCGATGCTGGCGGGGCAGATTTCCGTGGCGCTCAACGCGATCTCGATCACGCGCGAGGGCGAGAACAAGAACATCCCGGGCACCGACAACATCTGGCTCGCCAAGGCGGCCGCCGGCCCGGTGCGGCGGATCGGCCTCGAGCACGTGATGGACTGCTACGTCATCTGGAAATTCGCCGCGAACATCGAGGGCGCGAAGAAGTTCCTGATCGACTACATCGACAACTTCCACACCGGCTTCATGGCGAGCGAGTTCTACAACTTCCCGTGTTTCGCCGCGACGGTGCCGGACCTGCAGCAGCAGATCGCGAAGGACAGCAAGGCCAGGCCGGCCGACAAGTACAAGGTCCTCGGCGACGTGCTCGACTGGGCGACCAACGTCGGCTATCCGGGCTACGCCAACGCCGCGATGGACGAGATCTTCAACACCTGGGTCATCAACACGATGTTCGCGAAGGCCGCGAGCGGCGCCGACACGCCGGAGAACGCCATCAAGGAGGCGGAAGCGCAGTGCAAGCGCATCGTCCAGAAGTGGCGCGCGAAGGGTCTGGTCTAGGCGGACCGCCGCCATGGCGACGGTAGAGACCCGGGCGCTGTTCAAGCGCTTCGACGGCGTGGCCGCGGTGGATGGCATCGACCTGCCGGTGCGCGAGGGCGAGTTCCTGGTGCTGCTGGGCCCGTCCGGCTGCGGCAAGACGACGCTGCTGCGGATGATCGCCGGGCTGGAGACGCCGTCGTCGGGCGACGTGCTGATCGACGGACGCGTCGTGACGCCGCTGCCGCCGCGCGAGCGCAACATGGCGATGGTGTTCCAGAGCTATGCGCTGTACCCGCACCTCACGGTCGCGGACAACATCGCCTTTCCGCTCAGGGCGCACGGCATGCGCGGCGCGGAAGCCGCCGAGCGCGTGCAGCGGGCGGCGGCGATGTTTTCCATCGAACGGCTCCTCAAGCGCAAGCCGCGCCAGCTCTCCGGCGGCGAACGCCAGCGCGTGGCCCTCGCGCGGGCCGTCGTGCGCGAGCCGGTAGTCTTCCTCCTCGACGAACCGCTCTCCAACCTCGACGCCCAACTGCGCAGCACCGCGCGCGACGAGCTGCAGCACTTCCAGCGGCGCCTCGGCACCACCACCATCTACGTGACGCACGACCAGATCGAAGCGATGGGCTTGGGCGACCGCATCGCCGTGCTCGATCACGGCCGCATTCACCATCTCGGCACGCCGCGCGAAATCTACGTCGATCCGGCCGATACCTTCGTCGCCACCTTCATCGGCTCGCCGCCGATGAACCTTGTCGAAACGGACGACATCATCACCGGATTCCGCCCCGAACAGTTCATGCCGGTCGAGGCGCGGCCAAAGGACGAACCGATGCGCCGCTTCACCCTCGACGTCGGGCGGGTCGAGTACCTCGGCGCCGACCGTCTGGTGTACGGCACCCTGGCGCCGCCGCTACCCCCGAGCCGCGTCATCGCGCGCCTCCCGGCCGGCCCGGAGCTGCCGGTGTCCGCGGGCGAACGCCACGAATTCGCCGTCCGCGAGCGCGACCTGCGCCATTTCGACCGCGCCAGCGGCCGGCGGGTGAGCTGAGATGCGCGCGCCCGCCGCCCGGCACGGCCCGACGCTGTTCGACGACGAGCGCTGGCTCGGGCGGCTGCTGCTCGCGCCGGCGATCCTCTACATCGTCCTGCTGGTCGGCTTCCCCTTCGCGATCGGCCTCTACTACAGCGTCAGCGATGCCACGGTGGGCACGCGCACCTTGCACTTCGTCGGCCTCGACAACTTCCGCCTCGCGCTGGAGAACGCGACCTTCTGGCAGTCGCTGCGCAACGCCGTGGTGTTCACGCTGATCTCGCAGGCCTTCGTCGTCGTGCTCGGCAAGATCCTCGCGATGGCGCTGTACCGCGACTTCCGCGGCAAGTGGCTGGTGCGCTTCCTGATCCTGCTGCCATGGGTCGCGCCGATCTCGCTCGGCAGCATCGGCTGGCTGTGGATCTTCGACCCGGTCTACAGCATCATCAACTGGATTGCCCGCGGCCTGGGCCTGCTGGCCCCGAACGCATGGCCGATCTGGCTGGGCCAGCCGGACCTCGCGATGGCCTCGGTGATCATGGTCAACGTCTGGCGCCTGCTGCCGCTCGCGACGGTCATCATCCTCGGGGGCCTGTGCTCGATCCCCCAGGACATCCACGACGCGGCGGCGATGGACGGCGCCGGCTTCTGGCGCCACCTCTTCCTCATCAACATCCCGCTGGTCATGCCGATCATGCTCGTCGCGCTGCTCTTCGGCATCGTGTTCACCTTCACCGACATGATCGTGATCTACGTGCTGACCCGCGGCGGCCCCTACGACACCACGCAGGTCATCGCCAGCCTCGCGTTCTTCACCGGCATCCAGGGCGGCGACCTCGCGGGCGGCGCCGCGATCGCGCTCTTCCTGTTCCCGGTGCTGGTCGCGGTGGCGATCCTGTTCCTCACGCTGGCGCGGCGGGCGGAGGTGACCTGAGATGAGCACATCCACCATCACCATCAAACGCTGGGCCGCGCGCGGCGGGCATTTCGGCCTGCTCGCCGCCTTCGTCGCCTTCTCGGCCTTCCCGTTCTACTGGATGCTGATCACGACCTTCAAGGAGACCAACGACCTCCTCGCCACCGCGAACAACCCCTTCCTCTTCAACCATCCGCCCACGCTCGAACACTTGCGCGTGCTCGTCGTCGATACGCAATTCGTCCGCTGGCTGGGGAATACCACGCTGGTCGGCGTCTCGGTCGTCGCGATCACGCTACTGCTCGCCGTCCCGGCCGGCTACGCGCTGGCACGCCTCGCCGGGCGCTGGGGCCAGCAGATGGCGATCGGCATCTTCCTCACCTACCTCATCCCGCCGACCATCCTGTTCATTCCCTTTTCGCGCATCATCGCCTCGCTCGGGCTGCAGGATTCGCTGTGGTCGCTGGTGCTGGTCTACCCGAGCTTCACCGTGCCGTTCTGCACCTGGCTGCTGATGGGCTTCTTCAAGGCCATCCCGCGCGACATCGAGGAAGCCGCGATGATGGACGGCTACTCCCGCTTCGGCGCCTTCCTCAAGGTCGTGGTGCCGAACTGCTCGGCCGGCATCCTGACGGCGGTGATCTTCGCCTTCACGCTGGTGCTGCAGGAATTCGTCTACGCGCTCACCTTCATCACCAGCTCGTCGCAATACACCGTCAGCGTCGGCGTGCCGACCTTCCTTGTGCGCGGCGACGTCTATTTCTGGGGCTCGATGATGGGCGCCTGCCTCATCGTCAGCGTCCCGATCGCCATCGTCTTCAACCTGTTCGTCGACCGCTTCGTCGCGGGTTTCACCGTGGGGGCGATCAAGTAGCGGCATCACCGGGAACGCAGGGCGCCCGTGCGCCGTGACTGGAAAAAGCGGCAGGGCTCTCCCATAATTCCCTGTCATGAAACAGACACTCCAGCCCATCGCCCAGGCCTACAAGAGCGACCGCGAATCGGTTTACAACACGTGGTTTGTCAGCAGCGAGGATCGCCTCAAGGCGTTCCGCAGCATCCGCCGCGGCGTCGGCACCGTCGTCGAGGACATCCGGCAGCACCGTTTTCCGAACGACTTCAAAGGCTCATCGCTGGAGTTCGTGCTGAGCTGCATCGCCGAGCAGAAGCAGGTGTTCGAAGGCGCCGCGCATCCCTTCTACTGGAAACCCAAGCTTCGCATCCCGGACATCTACGAGAACGACGCCAACAAGCAGGCTTTCGGCGAATTCCTGCATGCCTGCCTCAAGACCACCGACGTAGGGGCCCTGGAGAAGGAGGTCCTGAAGCTTGCCGGCCGCGGCATCAAGGGACTCGGGCCGGCGGTCGCCAACATCCTCTACTTTCTCCATCCCG
The DNA here is from genome assembly GCF_003628555.1 of Azoarcus sp. DN11. NCBI lineage: Bacteria > Pseudomonadati > Pseudomonadota > Betaproteobacteria > Rhodocyclales > Zoogloeaceae > Azoarcus > Azoarcus sp. DN11. The sequence continues at coordinate 2,550,770 of NZ_CP021731.1, forward strand.
AGCTCTTCCCGCCCTTCAACACGGCCATGCTCAACGGCTTCAACGCGCTTTTCCAGGCGAGGAAGAAACTGGGATCGTGGGAGAGCTATCTGGAAATGCGCGAGACGATCATTCAGGCCAACTCGACGCTGGGCACACTATCCAGGGATCTCGGCGCATTCAGCGGAATGTTGTTCGAGATCGGGGTAGGGCGGCTCGCACCCGACGCCAGCGGGCAGGGCACCCTGGTTGCCGCGCAGGAAAAGCTCGAACAGCTTCGGCGCAAGCGCCACGCCCAGATCGAGCAGGACGTCGCGGAAGAACGCCTCCACACCAAGGTCCAGTACCAGCTATCCGAACTCGGGCGCGCGCTCGGGTATGACATACTCGTAGCACGCAACGATCGTAGTGCCCAATACCAGGGCCGCGCGCTCGGATACCACAGCCTGGAAGGGCTCCCGGACCTGGGGCTCCCGCCGGAAGTGCATGCGACGGCAGAGCTGATCGATGTCCTTTGGCTGTACAAGGGAAAGGCGCAAATCGCCGCCGCCTTCGAGGTCGAGAAAAGCACCTCCATCTATTCCGGCATATTGCGGCTGACCGACATGGCGCTCTCCATCCCCGGCAAGGAAGAGCATCTCTACCTGGTGGCACCGGCCGTTCGGGAAAGGGAGATCATCGAGCAGTTGAAGCGCCCCATGTTCCGGCGGCCGGACGAGTTCTCCCTCGGGTACATCCTGTTCGAGGATCTCGATCGCCATTTCGAATCGCTCTGCAAACTCGGCGAAGATCACCGCATCCTCGACAAATTGGCCTGCCGCTGCTGTTTTTGACCGGGTGGCTGTGGTTTTCGCCTCAAACCCGCATCCCGCCGTTTGTGTCGAAGAACTGGCCGGTGATCCAGCGGGCATCGTCGGAACACAGAAAGGCGACCACGTCGGCGATGTCCTCCGGCGTCCCCAGGCGACCGAGGGTGGTGCTGGCGATCATCTGCTTCTTCACATCCTCGGGCAGCAGTTGTAGCATGTCGGTGGCGGTCGCTCCGGGGGCGACGGCATTGACCGTCACGTGCTTCACCCCCAACTCCAGTGCGTGCGCGCGCGTCAGCCCCTCGACCGCCGCCTTGGACGCGCAGTAAACGCCCGCCCCCGGCACCGCGGCGCGGGCACCGCCGGACGAGATGTTGACCACTCGTCCCCCGTTCGTCCCGATCCGGCGTGCGAACTCGGCGGTCGCCAGGAGGGTGGTCAGGACGTTGGCACGGAACACCTTCTCGAAGTGGGTCGTGTCCGCGTCCTCAACCGATCGAAGCTCGTGCACGCCAGCATTGTTCACCAGAATTGAAACCGGACCGAACGTCTGCTCGGCCGCGTCGAACAATTTGGCCACGGCCGCAGGATCGCTCGCGTCGCACTGAAACGCGATCGCTTTCCCGCCCGCCGCAGTGATCTCAGCCACAGTCTTCTCGGCCGCCTTCGCGCTGGTGCCGTAGTTCACGACTACCTTCGCACCGTCGGCGGCGAGGCGCTTGGCCGTCGCCGCCCCGATGCCCCGGGCCGCTCCCGTCACCACCGCCACTTTACCCGTCAATCGTGTTTGTACCATTGGCTTTCTCCTTTTCCTGTTGCTAACGTTGATCACCGGACGGCGCGGCTTTTTGCGCCCGTCGGATGCAGAGAATTGTTAGCGCCAATCTGCATGCTCACATTCATAGTTAATTTGCCAGAAACCTCCCTCATCAATCGAAGGGTTCGCACGGCACTCCACCACACCGTCAACATCAATTACAGCGGCGTTAACTGTGAAAGGCCCCATATTTTCATCAAGACCTACCCAGGCATATAGAAGGGCTGACTGGTGACTCAAAAGCCCCCTCCGAAATTGTTCTTTCGCCCAATCAAACGAGCCAGGGCGCAAAAACCCGAAACTGGCAACCAGCAGACTAACTTCTTTGCTATTGGCGGGATTTAGCATCTTCTCGATAGTGTGCTTACACCGCGAATCCTTGTTTTCCCTTTCCAGATATAGGTACGCTTCTTTACTACCGAATGGCACCCAGCAGAGATCTCGCGGGAAGTGCCAATTCATTTCTCTCCGTACCAGGTATCCGAGCTTCGCGCCCAGCTCTGAAAAATGTCCAAGCTCGGCTGCTGTGATGTCAGAATAGTTAGAAGTTGTATGCCACGACAACTTTCTAAACGAAAGAACATACCCTTCAAATAGCCTTTGTAGAAATATTCGGGAATTCATCGCAACTCTCTTGGCGCTAAATGTTCGACGCGAGGGGCGGCCCGCTTGCGGTACGTCCCTTTGAGGACGGGGTTAGGGCGCTGCATCGAAGAGCGCAAGAGAGAACCCATAGTAGGAGCCGGACTCAAGCTCCTCGCACCAGAGACGCCGAATTTCTGTGTTTGACGCGAAGTACTTCATGCCTCTCAACCACGACTGCCAAACTTCGGTGTCAATGTAGCCCGACTTGAAGTACAGGTATTCCTCGGCGCACAGGTTGAAGTAGTCATAGAGCAATTGCTTGTCTTCGATTGTCAGCAGGAGGCTGCCATCCCTGAGCAGGAGTGCATTCAACCGATTGTTCAACCTGTCATAGTGGGCATTGAAGTCACGGAACAGGCTGATGAAGCGCTCCGTATTGTGATTGTGCTGCGAATACAGGAAGTGGACCAGAGCCGCGACGGCGCCGGTTACTGAAAGGAAGAGCTCCGGTGACAGCCTTGTCGGTAGCAGCGAGAAGGCTGCCGCGTTGGCGGCGACGGCAAGCCCGATGAAGAGCCAGGGATAGTAGTTGCGCTGGCGAAGACCGAAGGGGGTTCGCATTGGAGCGTCCGTAGTTTGGATTCACCGGGCTGCGCGGCTTTTCGCGAAGGTCCGGAGGGAATGGGGTGGGCAACTTTGGCATCGTTCAGGCGCGATGATCTGCTGTGGCTCCGTGAGATTGCAGCAAGCGGACCATTTGCTTGTCTCCGCGCTTCTCGGCAAGATCCAGCAGCGAATTACCGTTCTCATCGGTGCCCGTTGGCTTTACGCCATCGCTAAGCAAGTTGCTTGCGGTAGCCCAGTTGCCTTCCCATACGGCAATCGCAAGCCTAGGGTCCACAAGCCCGCTAAGTTCGCGTCGAATTCTTTCCAATTCCCCTACGTGGGCAGCTTGCTCCGCTGCGGCTTGCTCAACGCGAGCTCTCGTGGAGGCAATTAGTCGCTCCGCCCGCTGCTTGATATACATGACCTTTGTCTGCTTTTCGTCACCGCCACACTCGCCGAATAGACGAATCCACAATCCTTTATCATAAGATCCAGTCTCAAGCTCATCGGCGATCTGACAATAAATGCGATCTTCGTCAACGTTTAACCGTTGGATATCGGTAAATTCATGATCAGACCGCTGAAGAAATTCTCGAGGGATGTTCTGCTCAGTTTCCTGAGCGGATGACGTTGATTCCCGAGTTGTAATACTGACTTCACCGGAGGCTACCGACGGTCGCGCGATCAACCAAATAAGGTACGGGATGAGTGGGATGAGTAAAGCAGCGACAAGCCATACCGCCTTCTGCCAACCTTCTGTTCGTGGTGAAACTGCAATGTGAACAATCATCGCAAGATTGGCAATCATAAACAAGACGCTGATCAGGTGCCAGATTGAAAATCCACCCATCGTATTTAATTCCTGGAGTGCATTGGTAGAAAAAATCCGTGCGTCGCCATTCCACCTATCTAAAAATTACGATAGCAACCGAATGGGATCCGTGCAACCATTTATTACAGCACAAACATAGGCGACGCATATGGCTATGTCAAACTCACCGGCTATAACGGGGAAATGGGGTCAAGTTTCCGACGAATTCGATATATGGCACCGAGCGATGGGATGAGATCGCCCCACGTTTAAAATTTTGTAGATTACGGGCACAAAACGGCCCTGAGACAAGGCGCCCCCGCCGCGGAGGCCCATGAACGCGGTCCTTCTTGACGGTCCACTGCATTCCAGCGTTCAGGTCGCAGTGAGCGCCGGTTGGAGGCCCAGGTGCTCTACAAACGGATCAAAATCCCTGTCGCTGTACAGCAAGGCCATCCCGCTTTCGATGCAGCGGGTAGCAATCACGGTATCGATAGTCTTCCGTACCGTTACACCCAGCGCCCGCAACGAACGAAAATTTCTGGCCGCTTGAATGGCAATTTCTTGCCCACCCAGCTCAACAATTACCAGCGAGGTCATAAGCGTTCTGGCCTGGTTGAAGTCACGCTCGCTTGCGAAGCCTTGCAGTACCTCAGTCAGGATCAAGTCGCCTGTAATAATGAGCTCTGTTCCAAGCAGCGAGTCCAGCTTTTCCGTCTGCGGGATCACGGTTCCGCGGAAGTAGTCGATTCAGGCACTGGACTCGACCAGGATCATTTTTCGGTCCTCATCGTGTCGAGATCGCCTTGCCAGTCGAGCTTGCCACGAAACCGGCGGATCTCTTCCTGCTGACGAAGGCGAAGAAGCGTCTTGAGGGCGAGTTCCACCGCTTCGCGCTTGGTCTTCAAGCCGGTTACGCGGAGCGTGTCGTTCATCAGCTTGTCGTCGATCATAATGCTGGTGCGCATGATGCGTATCCCCTCATTCCGATATGCACACGCTAATCCCCGTCGGCCAGACCGCGCAACCTGACAATGCCCCAGGACGTCCCGTCGCAGAAACTCAGGCCCGTTGATACCAAGCCTTCGAAGCGTTCACGATCCTGACCACCAGCAACATCACCGGCACCTCGATCAGGACGCCCACCACGGTTGCCAGTGCCGCGCCGGATTCGAATCCGAAGAGGCTGATCGCCGCCGCGACGGCCAGTTCGAAGAAGTTGGAGGCGCCGATCAGCGCCGACGGGCACGCGACATCGTGCTTCTCGCCCACGGCACGATTCAGCCAGTAGGCGAGCGCCGAGTTGAAGAACACCTGGATCAGGATGGGCACGGCGAGCAGGCCGATCACGAGCGGCTGCTTCAGAATCGCTTCGCCCTGAAACGCGAAGAGCAACACCAGGGTCGCCAACAGCGCCGAAATCGACCACGGCCCGATCTTCGCCATCGCCGCATCGAAGGCGGCCTGTCCTTTAGCGAGCAGGGAACGGCGCCACAGTTGGGCGAAGACGACCGGGATGACGATGTAGAGCACCACCGAGGTGATCAGCGTGCCCCAGGGCACCGTGATGGCCGAGATGCCCAGCAGGAAGCCGACGATGGGGGCGAAGGCGAACACCATGATGGTGTCGTTGAGCGCGACCTGGGACAGGGTGAAGAGCGGATCGCCGTTGGAGAGCCGGCTCCACACGAACACCATCGCCGTGCAGGGCGCGGCGGCCAGCAGGATGAGGCCGGCGATGTAGCTGTCGAGCTGGTCGGCCGGCAGCATCGGCGCGAACAGGTTGCGCACGAAGAGCCACGCGAGGAAGGCCATCGAGAAGGGTTTCACGAGCCAGTTCACGAAGAGCGTCACGCCGATGCCGCGGACGTGCTGCCTCACTTCATGCAGCGCACCGAAATCGACCTTCACCAGCATCGGGATGATCATGACCCAGATGAGCAGGCCGACCGGGATATTGACCTGCGCGATCTCCATGCGGCCGATGGCCTGAAACAGGCCGGGTGCCGTCTGGCCGACCACGATGCCGGTGACGATGCACAGAAACACCCAGACGGTCAGGAAGCGTTCGAAGACGCTCATCGGAACGCCAGTAGCGACTTTGGCGGTGACTTCACATTGGGCGGACATATCGGCGCTCCCTACAGACCCAGGGCCTGGCGAACCGCCGGGACCAGGCGGGCGCGGATGTCGTCGCGCACCGCAACGAAGCTTTCCAGCGGCTCGCCGTGCGGGTCGTGGAAAGGAAGGTGAATGCACCTGACCGCGCCGGGGAAGACCGGGCAGGTCTCTTTCGCGTTGTCGCAGACGCTCACCACCAGATCGATCGGCTCGTCCGTCAGGGCGGCGACATCCTTCGGATACAGCCCCTCGGTCGGCAGGCCGGCGAGCTTCAGGGCTTCGATGGCGCCGTCCGCGACCTTCGCCTGCGGCCGGGTGCCGGCGGAGATTCCACGCACGAGACCGGCGAGGTCGTGATTGAGGATCGCTTCGCCCATCTGCGAGCGACAGGAGTTCCCGGTGCACAGCACGAGGACCGTCTTGAGCTTGTTCATGGTTTTCAGTCTTGCGGATTGGATGTCGGGCGGCGACGCTTCTGCACCGTGCCGCATGTCGTGGCCGCGGGCAGGCAGGCCTTGCCCTGGCAGCAGTTCCTCGTCAGGAAGGCAATCAGCTCATCCATCGTCTCGTACGCGGCCGAGTAATGGATGAACCGGCTTTCCCGTTCGCCCTTGATGAGACCGACGCGCGCCAAGTGCGAAAGGTGGAAGGAAAGCGTCGCGCCGGGGAGTCCGAGATGCTCGCCGATGGCGCTGGCATTCATGCCCTCGGGGCCGGCTTCGACCAACAGGCGGAAGATGGCAAGACGGGATTCGTGCCCGAGGGCAGCGAGAAGTTCGGCGGCGTTGAGCGTTTCCATATTTCCAAGTTTATGGAAATATGGAAACAAGTCAAGATGAAGGCCGCGCCCGCGTCTTCTTGTGCGGGTTCAGTTCCCGGTATTCGGGGCGAGCTTGTCCTGCGTGCGCAGCTCGAAGTCGCTGGCATCGTGCCGTTCGTGGAGTTGCTCGGCCGGTTCGCCCCAGGTGCGGTTCACCTTGCGGCCGCGTTGCACCGCCGGTCTTCGTGCGATCTCGTGTGCCCACCGCAGGACGTGCGTGTAGCTGGGGGCGTCGAGGAACTCGGCTGCGTCGTAGGCCTGGTTCAGCACCAGCCCGCCGTACCACGGCCAGATGGCGATATCGGCGATGGTGTACTCGTCGCCGGCGATATAGGGGCGCTCGGCAAGCAGGCGATTCAGCACGTCCAGCTGCCGCTTGACCTCCATCGCGTAGCGGTTGATCGGGTATTCATACTTTTCCGGGGCGTAAGCGTAGAAATGGCCGAAGCCGCCGCCGACAAACGGGGCGCTGCCCATCTGCCAGAAGACCCACGACAGGCATTCGGTGCGCGCGGCGGGCTCGCGCGGCAGGAAGGCCCCGAACTTTTCCGCGAGGTACAGCAGGATTGAGCCGGACTCGAACACGCGGAGCGGCGGCGTGACGCTGCGGTCGAGCAGGGCGGGGATCTTGGAGTTGAGGTTGATCGCGACGAAGCCGCTGCCGAACTGTTCGCCATCGTTGATGCGGATCGGGTAGGCGTCGTATTCCGCTCCGGCGAAGCCGCGCGCGAGCAGCTCCTCGAGCATGATCGTGACCTTCACGCCGTTCGGGGTCGCCAGCGAATAGAGCTGCAAGGGGTGCTTGCCGACCGGAAGCTCCTTGTCGTGCGTGGCGCCGGCGACGGGACGGTTGATGTTGGCGAACTTGCCGCCGCTGGGGGCTTCCCATTTCCAGACCTTGGGCGGTGTATATGTGGTGTCGCTCATGACTGCTCCGTTGTGCTTGTCGGGGGCGGGCTCGGCATCCGCCACGGGAAGCATAGCAAAGGAGGGATCGATGGGTCGCCGCATTGCGGAGGGCGCCTGTCGATCGGGCGGGGCTATCTGCCGAGCCGGGGTCCGATCGATTAGCATTGCCTTCCATCGGAACCGGATCGCGAGGGTGAATGTTCATGAGAGTCTTCCAGGTCGAAACAGCGTGGTCGGACGAGAACCTGCGGATTGGCGAACGCCCGGAACCGACCGCCGGGCCGGGCGAGGTCAGGCTGAAGATGACCGCGTCCGCACTCAACTACCGTGATCTGCTGGTGCCGCGGCGCGGCTACGGGTCGCGGATGAAGGCACTGCCGCTCATCATGCTGTGCGATGGAGTGGGGCGGATCGATCAGGTCGGCGAGGGCGTCGATTCGTATCGGATCGGCGATCGCGTCTGTCCGCTGTTCTTTTCGACCTGGCCCGCGGGCGAACCGAGCGCCGAGCATCTGGCGCACAGCCTGGGGTGCGAGATCGACGGCACGATGGCCGAGTACATGGTCGTTCCTGCGTCCAAGGTTGCGGCGGTTCCCGCCCACCTGGACGACGTCGAGGCCGCCACCTTGCCAACGGCCGCGGTCACCGCATGGCGGGCGCTCGTCACGGAAGGGCGGGTGAAGGCGGGTGACACGGTGCTCGTGCAGGGCACGGGCGGCGTATCGCTGTTTGCCCTGCAGTTCGCGAAGATGCTCGGCGCGAAGGTGATCTGCACCTCGTCCAGCGACGAGAAGCTCACGCGTGTGCGGGCGATGGGGGCGGACGAGACCATCAACTATCGGACCACGCCGGAATGGGGCCGCGTCGCCCGCGACATGGCAGGCGGAAGCGGCGTCGACCACGTCGTGGAAGTCGGCGGACAGGGCACGCTGCCGCAATCGCTGCGCGCGGTGCGACCCGGCGGCACGATCAGCATGATCGGCGTGCTGGCGGGGTCGGTGATGGACGCGCCCTTGGGGATGATCGTCACACGTCACGTGCGCCTGCAGGGCATCACCGTGGGCAGCGGCGAGGATTTCAGGGCGATGGCGCGTGCGATCGCACACCACGGCATGCGGCCCGTCGTGGATCGCGTGTTCGCGTTCGATCAGTTGCGCGAAGCGATGCAGTACCTCGCCAGCGGCCGCCATTTCGGGAAGGTTTGCATCCGCCACTGAGGAGCGCAATCCGGGCGCCTTCGGGGGTAGCGACCGGCGCCCGGCAATTCTATTTTTCCCCGAATTTGATTTCTGTCACCGCAACTGCCCCCCGGAACCGTTATACAGGCAGGGAGGTCTTTCGCGGGGTGAGAGAATCATGAAAAGCCACGTTGCCGAGCAGGTGCTTCCTGCCAATCCGCGCTTTCATCTGCGCCGTCACGACGGGTTGTTCCTGCCGATTTCCTTCTTTCTCGTGACCGAGCGGATGCGGGCGGATATCGAGCAGGAGCGCGAGCTGATCATCGAGACGCTTCCGCCGGCGCAGCGTGCGAAGCAGGAGATGCTTTTCAAACGTTATGATCCGCGCAAGAGCGTGCGCGTCTTCGAGGACATCCTGCGGCTGTTCGGCATTCCGCGACGCTCCTGAATTCGGGGACGCACCACGGATTCAACCGTCGAGGGCTGCGTGCAGCTCCTGTGCCATCGACTCCACCTCGTCCGTCAGGGCCAGATAGGCTTCGCCGAGTTTTGCGCGTTCCTGCGCAGCGCTGTCGTAGTCCTTGTTCATCCACTCGAAATGGCCGCCTGCCATCACGTTGCCGATGTAGATGATGTCGGCGAGGTTGCGCGGGTACTCCGGCACGGGGCGCGGGTGGTCGTGGTCGCGCGTGGCGACGGCGATGTCCTCGGGGATGCCGAGCGAGAAGAGCAGGGATTCGCCGATGCTCTCGTGCCATTGGTAGACGAGGTGGCGCACGGTGTCCGGCCGTTCGCGCAGTTCCTCGTACTGCGCGGCGCGGTACAGCATGTAGCTTGCGCCGAGATCATGGACGAGGCCGGCGAACATTGCCTGGTCGGGCGTGACGCGGCCGAATTTCTGCGCGAGGACGGTGCAGGCGGCCGCGCTCGTGACCGAATGCTTCCACAGGCGCGTCGAAATGCCGTCGAAATCGGTGAGGCCCTTGCCGAGCAGGAGCTGCTTCATCGCGAGCGAGAGCGCGAGGGCGCGGACCGACTTGGTGCCGATGCGCATGACCGCGCCCTGCAGATCCTTGACGGGCGGACCGTTGCGGCGGTTGAGGACGGAATTGGCGACGCTCAGCAGCCGGCTGCTGATCAGCGGGTCGAGGCTCACGGCGGCGCTGATCTTCTCGATCGGGACCTCCGGGTCATCGAGCAGTTCGCGCAGGCGGATGGTGAGATCGAAGCAGGTCGGGAAAACGAGTTTGTGCGACAGTTCGCCTGCGATGTCTTCCAGCATGTGGAAACGCTGGGCCTTCAGGGCGTCGCCGGTCTTGTCGTCTTCGCGTGAGTTGGGCATTGCGATGTAACTGCGCTGGGTTATTCGTCGGGATTGCGCCGATGCCGGTCCCGCGAGTCCATCTGCACGGGGCACCTTCGGAGCATGGCGGATTATGGAGTGCGTGTCAGCCGCAATTCAGCGCTGCTCGTCCGGCCGGGGCGAAAGGATGTGCTCGATGAAGTCCCGCAAGGGCATGCGGAAGCCGGCCGCGTTGGGGTGACCGCCTCCGCCGTAGTGTTCGGCAAGGCGCGCGACGTTGACGACGTTGCAGCCGCGCAGCGAAACCTTGACCACGCCATCGCCGGACAACTGCCACACGAGGCCGAACGTCTGCGCGCGTTCCGCGAGGCGTCCGCCGAGTTCGGAGGCGAAGGCCGCGCTGGCATTGATCGCCAAGCCGCGAACCAGCGTATCGGACGCGGAGGCCGCTTCGCCCGGCGCGGCGGTCGCTTGCAGGGTGACCGGCATCACCAGCGCACTCGACGCGAGCCGCTCGACTTCGATGGCGAGGAAGCGGTCCACGGCTTCGCCCTCGTCGAGCAGCGCGCGGTGTGCGGGGGAGGCGGGATCCTCGCTGGCGCGCACGATCGCATCCCACGCCGCGAAGGCGAAGTCGCGCATGCGCAGGGCGCGGCAGAACGGGCGCGTGCCGGCAAGGCGAAAGCGCCACATGTCCTGGTCCTCGATGTGCGCGAGCGCGGCCGGGACCGGGCTTTCGGGGTGGAAATGTTCCCAGGCGAGCCGGGCGCCGGAGTGTTCCAGATCGAAGATCACCGTGAGCCTGCGGGCGGGATCGTCGTAGCGGGCGCGACTGGCCCCGTCGTCTGCGCGCAGCAGCTCGGCCCAGGCCGCGCGGGCGCTGGCGTGGTGGTCGATCAGGCAGACCGAGCGGGCGTGCGCAGCCATCTGTTCGAGTTCTGCGCGCGGAAACGAGAAATCGAGGATGAACACGTCGCGGTCGGCGACGTCGTCTACCGTCCAGCGGTTTCCGTAATGCACGGGCAGGTAGCGCGCGGCGTCGCCGTGACGGCGCCACGCGGCATAGGCGGCGCCGAAGCCGTCGAGGCAGTCGGCGTGATAGAAGATGATGGCGTGTGTCGTCATGATTCGTCCGATCATGCCACAGCGCGTGCGGGGCGCGCCGTCCGGGTGTCAGGCGAGGCCGGTTTCCGGCTTGCGGAAGGGCAAATGGCTGCGCGCATCGTCCTGCCAGGCGGCGACGCCGGCCTTCTGGCGTTCGAGGTGCGGGGCGATCAGGCGCCGCATGTCCGGATCCGGAATCCAGTGCGCCGAACACACGACCTGCGGCGTGAAGCCGCGCGAGATCTTGTGTTCGCCACCGGCGCCGGGCTCGAAACGGGTCAGGCCGTGGCGCAGGCAGTAGTCGATGCCCTGATAGAAGCACAACTCGAAATGCAGGCTGTCGATGTGCCGGCTTGCCCCCCAGTAGCGGCCGTACAGCGTGTCGTCGCTGCGAAAGCACAACGACACCGCGACCGGCACATTGCCGTCACTGGCCGTGAAGACCATCATGCGATCGCCGAGGGTTGCGGCGAGGGCGGCGAAGCATTCGATGCTGAAGGCGGCATGGTTGCCAAAGCGGTCGAAGGTCGACTTGTACAGCGCATGCAGCGCCGGCCACTCGTGCGCGCCGATCTCGCCGCCGTGGCGCACGGCAATGCGCAGCCCAGATTCCGCCGCACGCCGCCGCTCGGCGCGTACCTTGCGGCGCTTCTCGGCCGAGAAGGATTGCAGGTAGCCGGCGAAGTCGCCGAAACCCGCGTCGGACCAGTGGTACTGCACGTCGTGGCTCACGAGCAGCCCCGCGGCGTGCAGCTCCTCGATGTCCGCGGGCGAGGCGAGGGCGACATGCCAAGTGGAAAAACCGTTCTCCTCGACGATGCCCTTCGCGACTCCGATCAGCGCGTTGCACACCGCCGTGGCGTCTGCGGCACCACGCGCGACCAGCAGTCGCGCCCCGGCGACCGGCGTGTAGGGCAGGCCGGAGATCAGGCGCGGGTAGTAGCGGCGGCCGAAGCGTTCCCACACCGCTTTCCAGCTCCAGTCGTAGATGAAATCCCCGTGCGAGTGACTCTTCAGGTAGAGCGGCAGCAGGCCGACGATCGCGTCGTCTTCGCTCGCGACAAGGTGCAGCGGCTGCCAGCCGGCCTCGGGTACGGCGACCCCCTGTTCCTCGACGATGCGCAGGAAATCGCCGTTCAGGAAGGGGTGGCCCGGTTCGGCGAATGCGCTCCAGGCTTCATGCGGGATGTCGGCGGCGCGTTCCGCGATGCGGATCTTCAGGTTGCTCATGCGTCGGGTTGCCATTGCTGAGTTGGGGGCGCGGGCAGTTGGACAATGGCACGGACAATCGTTCAGTGGCGTGAACCGAGCTCACCGTGGGTGACCCCATGCCGTATGATGGAACGATGCAAATCCATCGAATCAGCCTGAACCGCCTCGTGCAGGTGTCGCACGACTTCGACGCCGTCGTCGCGATCGACGTGCTGCGTTCCTTTTCCACCGCAGCCTACGCGTTCGCGGCGGGCGCGTCGGAAATCCACCCGGTCGGGACCGCAGGCGAAGCCGATCGCCTGCTCGATCTCCTGCCCGACGCGCTGACGGTGGGGGCCTTGCCCGGGGGGCGTCCGATGCCCGGCTTCGACCTGGGGAACTCGCCCTCGCGCGTGCAGGATCTGAAGCTCGCCGGGCGGCCGGTGATCCTGTCGACCGCGGCGGGTGTGCAGGCGCTCCTGCGCTTTCGCACGGCGCCGCGCCTTTTCGCCGCGAGCCTCGTGTGCGCCGGCGCAACGCTGCGCGCGTTGCGGGCGGCCCCGCTGGAGCGGGTCGCACTGATCACCACCGGGGAATGGATCGACCGCGACGGCGACGAGGACATCGCCTGTGCAGATTACCTCGCCGCCGGTCTGCAGGGCGAGCCGATCGACCGGGAAGCGCTGGCCCTGCGCGTGCGCAATTCCGATTTCGGCCGGCGCTTTGTCGCGGGCACCGACCCGGCGCTGCCACTCGCCGACCTGAATCTGTGCATGCAGGTCGACCGCTTCGATTTCGCGATGCCGGTGACCCGGGGGCGCTACGGGCTGGAGATTCGTCCGCTACTGCCGCAGACTTGATGCCAGTTGCGGGTCACTGTCCGCGCTTGCGCCGAACTGTCACGCTCTCGCCCGCAATTCCCCAGTTGTCGGTATCGACCTCGTCGATGACGACGACGGTGGTCTGCGGATTCTTGCCGAGAACATCCTGCAGCAGCCGCGTGACGCCGCGGATCAGTTCGGCCTTCTGGTCCGGGGTGGCACCTTCGCGCGTAATCTTGATGTTCACGTAGGGCATGTTTCGTCTTCCGGTGTCGGTGGATCAATGTGAAAGCGCAGGCTACCGGCGGCAACGGATCACGTAAAGTGAATTATTCTGATGCAATGCATCTCGAAATCGAATGCTTGGAAAGGATTCGACATTCGCGGCACGTCCTGCCTCCGGATACGGCCGCCGAACGGCACTTTCACTACCCGGCCCGGACGTGAGACTCTCCATCCTTTGATTCGCGGAACACCTTAATTGGAAGACGATTTCTTCATCGACCCCGAGGACGTCGTGCCAGCCGGGGAGGACCCGGAGGGCGACGATTCGCTGCTCGACGTGGCCCGCGAGCTGCATCTGTGGCTTCAAAGCTTCAACGCACGCCTCGTGCACAACGAGGGGGCAGTGGCAATCGAGGTCGCCGGCGAAGTGGAGGCCGGCGGGCGGCGTTTCCCCTATCGCCTGGTGCCCGAGCGCTGCGTGCTGGCGCGCGTGCAGAAGTGGCGCAAGCTGCCCGAGGAGAAGCATCTCGCGCTGGTGCGCGAGCGGCTCCACATGTCGTCGGTCGCCGACTTCGAGGCCGACGTGCGCGCCTTCGTCACCGGGGTGCTGCAGCGGGCGCAGGCCGAAGGGCTGGACGGTGCGCGCTTCCTGCGTGCGCTGGAAACCGGCAAGGAACTGGCAAGCCGGCGCTTCCGCATCGTCGAGGACCGGCTCGCGGAAGCGGCCGCGCGCCGCCGCGTGGAAACGCTGGCCGAGGCCGCGCGCGACACGGTCAAGCTGACGCGCTATCCGGAGTCCTTCGAGACGGCGTTCATGATGCGGCGCCGTTTCATTGCGATCCTGGGGCCGACCAATTCGGGCAAGACGCACCAGGCGATGGAGGCGCTGGCGCAGGCGGCGAGCGGCGTGTATCTGGCGCCGCTGCGCCTGCTGGCACTGGAAAACTACGAGCGCCTCGCGGACCGCGGCGTCGCGGTAAGCCTCGTCACCGGCGAGGAGCGGCGCATCACCCCCGGCGCGACCCACGTTGCGAGCACCATCGAGATGCTCGACACGTCGCGGCCGGTCGAGGTCGCGGTGATCGACGAGATCCAGATGCTGGAGGACCTCGAGCGCGGTTCGGCGTGGACGGCGGCGGTGTGCGGGGCCGCGGCGAAGACCGTGTTCCTGCTCGGCGCACTGTCCGCGCGTCCGGCAGTGGAAGCTCTCGCCGAGCGCCTCGGCTGCGAGCTGGAGGTGCGCACGCTCGAACGCAAGTCGCCGCTGGAGATGGCGCCGCGTGCAGTGGGCAATATCGGGCAGTTGCGGCGCGGCGACGCGGTGATCGCGTTCTCGCGCCGCGACGTGCTGAACTGGGCGACCAACATCGCCGAGGCGGGTTTTCGCGTCGCGACGATCTACGGCAACCTGTCGCCGGAGGTGCGACGCGCGCAGGCGCAGCGCTTTCGCGACGGCGAGGCCGACATCGTCGTCGCGACCGACGCGATCGGCATGGGGCTGAACCTGCCGGTCGCGCGGGTGGTGTTCTCGACCGCGAAGAAGTTCGACGGCATCTCGGAGGACATCCTGCCGCCCTGGCTCACACACCAGATCGCCGGGCGGGCAGGGCGCTTCGGCCTGCACGAGGCCGGCCTCGTCGCGGGCTTCGACGACCACACGCACCGCATCGTCGCCCGGCTGATGCGCACGTCGGCCGATCCGCTGTCGAGCCGCGGCTTCTACGTGACGCCTTCGCTCCATCATCTCAAGAGCATCTCGGCCGCGACCGGCGAGCGCGCACTCGCGCGGCTGCTCGAACTCTTCTCGCGCAACATCGACCTCACCGACGACTTCTTCCTGCCCGGCGACCTCACCGAGCAGATCGAGCGCGCGCGCTGGCTCGACACGCTGCCGCTGTCGCTCGAGTACCGCTTCACGTTGTCGCTCGTACCGGTATCGACGCGCGTCGAGTCGCTCAACCAGGCGTGGCAGGAATGGGCGCGCGCGCTGTCGAAAGAGCGCACCGCGCATCTTGCGATCGAGCCGATGGGCAGCGGGCGTTACGCGCTGCAGGCCGCCGAGGATGCGTGCAAGAAGTACTCGGCCTATGCGTGGCTGGGCTATCGCCTGCCGAAGCATTATCCCGACGCCGAAGTCGCCGTGGCGCTCGCGCGCAGCACCTCCGAAACGATCGACGAAATGCTTGCGCGCCAGCACGGGCGGCGGCGCGATTCGAAGGGCCGCGGCGGCGGGCGCGGCAAGCCGCGACGCAATGAGGCCCCCCGGCGCCAGACGACCGGGCAGCGCAAGCCGCGGTGATCCGGCGCCGGGGTGCGTCGGTCAGGCGGCAGGGGATGCAAGCTGGCCGGCGTCGCGCTCTTCCAGAAGCTTCACCAGGCTGTAGAGCACGCGGTTCACTGGTGTTGCGACGCCCAGCGCCTTGCCCCGGCGCAGCACAAAGCCGTTCAGGTGATCGATTTCGCTGCGCTTGCCGCGCGCGAGATCCTGCGCGGTCGACGAGAACTGCGCCGGCATCGTCTGCGCGATCCGCTGCACCGACTCCCAGCTGTCGCCCGGCACCGTGATGCCTTCGGCCCACGCCAGGTCGAGGCATTCCTGTACCACGTCGCGCATCACGTCCTCGACGCTGTCGCCGGCCGCGAGCCGGCCGTAGGGCAGTTGCGTGATCGCCGACAGCGCGTTGTAGGCGCAGTTGAGGATCAGCTTCGCCCACAGGGCGCCGACGACGTTGTCCGAAACTTCGACAGGCACCCCAGCGGCGGCGAACAGTTCGACGAGCCGGGCGGACGCGTCGGACGGCCCGATCACCAGCTCGCCGCGGCCGTGGTGCTTCACATGGCCGGGGCCCGCCATCTCGGTCGCCACATAGACCACGGCGGCACCAACCTCACGGCCCAATAGCGCCTGCAGCCGCTCCGCATTGTCGACGCCGTTCTGCAGGCTGAGCACGATCGCTTCCGCCGCGAGGTGCGGCGCCAGTTCCGCGGCGGCGCTGGCGGTGTCGGTCGATTTCACGCAGCACAGCACGAGCTGCGCACCACGCACGGCCTCGGCGCTGGTGCTCGCCCGCACGGGCACGCGCTCCTGGAAATCGCGCGTGTCGAGCAGCAGGCCATCGCGCGTCACGGCATCCACGTGCACGGGACGGCCGATCAGCGTCACCTCGTGGCCGGCGCGCGCGAGCATGCCGCCGTAGTAGCAGCCGACTGCGCCGGCTCCCATCACTGCAATCCTCATCTGCTCTCTCCGTTGTCGTTCTATTGGTAGCAGTCGCGGGATGCGCCGTTGCGATCCATCATCCTGCGAACGGTGCTGGCCCGACGGACAAGTACCGTTCGGGCTGAGCCTGTCGAAGCCCTGCGCCGCCCCGCCCGCCATTCGGCCGCCGGGGCGATCAGGCTACATGTTAGACCCATGCGGCGGCCCGTGCGGCACGGCCGCGAACGGAATTCGCCGCGCGACTGCAGACCGCGCAGGCAGGAAAAAACCCGAAATCGCGCCGCACAATCTGGTAGTGTTGCGCTCCTGCCTGGTGGCCCGGCAAAGGTCCTGGCCGCCGGCGTGCCGGCGCACCGGAATCCTCCGGATGAAACAGCCTGGTTTCCCGTATCCCGCCTGATGACTCCGCAGCACATCTTCCGACCTGTTCCCGCTGTTCTCGGCCTGGCCGCCATGCTGGGTGGCTGTGCCTCCGTTACTGAACCTGCCGCCGTGCAGGCGCCCGCTCCGGTGGAAATGCGAGCGCCCGACGCGTCTTCGTCGGCGTCCGCCCTGCCGGTGCCGGGGGTGCCATCGCCGGGTGCCGTGCCGCTGCCGCCAGGCGCTGCACCGGCCCCTGGCGTCGTTCCGCCGCCTCCGGGAGCCGTGCCGCCAGCCCCGGCAGACGGCCGCTTCGTCCCGGGTTTCCCGCCGCGTGCGCACGAGCAGGAAGCGCGCCGGTTCGTGTATGCGCTGCTGCCCCCCGGTGTCGCCCGCGAACGCGACGAGTGGGCGGCGGACATCGTCGCAGCCTTCATGGGGCTGCACCTCGCGCCCAGCGCGGAGAACTTCTGCGCATCGATCGCCGTCATCGAGCAGGAATCGGGTTTCCAGGCGGATCCCGTGGTGCCCGGTCTGTCGCGCATCGTGTGGCGCGAGATCGAAACGCGGCGCAAGCACTACCTGATCCCGAAGATGGCGCTGGATGCCGCACTCGCGAAGCCTTCGCGCGACGGGCGGACGTACCGGCAACGCATCGACAGCCTGAAGACCGAGCTCCAGATGAGCATCCTCTACGGCGACATCATCGACGAGGTGCCCGGCGGCAAGCGACTGCTCAGCGGTTATAACCCGGTGCACACGGGTGGCCCGATGCAGGTGAGCGTCGCGTTCGCCGAAGCGCATCTGCGCGAGAAACCCTACGCGGGCGTGACCAACGGCAGGGTGCGGGAGGCCGTGTTCTCGCGCCGCGGCGGGGTCTATTTCGGCATTGCGCACCTGCTGGATTATCCCGCGCCATACCGCAGCCCGCTCTACCGCTTCGCAGACTTCAACGCCGGCCGTTACGCGAGCCGCAACGCCGCGTTCCAGCTGGCGCTGGGCAAGGTGGCGGGGCGGCCGCTGGTGCCGGACGGGGACCTGCTGCGCTACGAGGATGGCCGCCCCAGCGCCGCCACGAGCGATACGCAGCGGGCCGTCGCGAAAATTTCGCGGCGCCTGCGGCTAAACGAGGCCGAAATCGACTCCGCGCTGCAACAGGAGAAAACCGAAGCCTTCGGCCGGACGACGCTCTACCAGCGGGTGTTCGCGCTCGCCGACGAAGCGGCCGGGCGCCCGGTGCCCCACGAGGCGGTTCCGCAGATCCGGCTGAAGAGCCCCAAGATCACGAGCAAGATCACGACGGAGTGGTTCGCCAACAGGGTGAACATGCGCTATCGCAGCTGCATGGACCGCGCAGCCGCAGTGCCCGATCTGCAGGTGCAGGCGAACGGCAGTCGTCGGCTGTGATGGCAGGCGCGGGGCGGAAGCTTTCGTCCCGCCCCGCGTGCTGGTTCAGTCGGCCATGTTCGCGAAGCCCGACTTGGGCCGTCCGCAATCCGGGCAGCCCCAGTCGGACGGGACCTGCGCCCAGCGCGTACCCGGCGCGATGCCGTCATCGGGTTCGCCGATCCGCTCGTCGTAGACATAGCGGCATGCGCAGCACTCGTGGCGCTGCATGCCGTGTACGAGTCCGCCCCGCCGAGGCCGGACCGGGGTTGCACTGTGCGTCGGATCCACGAATCGACCTCAGCGGTGAGTGAAGCGCGGCGGACGCTTCTCGACGAAGGCGGCCATGCCTTCCTTCTGATCCGCCAGACCGAAGGTCGCGTGCAGCGTGCGCCGCTCGAACAGCAGGCCTTCGTTGAGCGGTCCCTCGAAGGCGCGGTTCACCGTTTCCTTCATCATCATCAACACCGGCAGCGAGAACTCGGCGATCTTCGCGGCCGCGGCGAGCGCTTCGTCGAGCACGCTTTCGGGCGGGAAGATGCGCGCGACCAGGCCGCTGCGCTCCGCTTCCTGCGCGTCCATCATGCGCCCGGTGAGGCACAGGTCCATCGCCTTGGTCTTGCCCACCGCACGCGGCAGGCGCTGCGTGCCGCCGGCGCCGGGAATGGTGCCGATCCTGATCTCCGGCTGGCCGAAGCGGGCATTGTCGGCAGCGAAGACGATGTCGCACATCATCGCCAGTTCGCATCCACCGCCCAGCGCGACGCCCGATACCGCGGCGATGGTCGGCTTGCGGAAGGTCTTGAGGCGTTCCCAGTTGCGCGTGATGAAGTCGCCCTTGTAGGCGTCCATGTAGTCCATCGCCCGCATCGCCGCGATATCTGCGCCGGCAGCGAAGGCTTTTTCGGAGCCGGTCACCACGACGCAGGCGATGCTGGGGTCCGCATCGAAGCCGTCGAGCGCCTCGCCGATCGCGGTCATCACGTCGTCGTTGAGCGCATTGAAGACTTCCGGGCGGTTGATGCGGATGAGGCCGACTTTGCCGCGCGTTTCAGTGAGGATTACCGAAGTCATCTTGTCGTTTCCCGCCGTCATCACTGACCGTTGCCGAAGGACTTTGCGGTCTCGCGCAGCTTGAACTTCTGCAGCTTGCCGGCCGGCGTGCGGGGCAGGTCCTCGACGATCTCGAGGCGCTCGGGGTAGTACTGCTTGGCGACCTGCTGCTTGTCGAGATAGGCAGTCATGTCGTCAAAGCTGAGCGTGCAGCCGGGTTTCAGCGACACGAACGCGCACACGCGCTCGCCCAGGCGCCGGTCGGGGTAACCGACGACGGCGACCGTGGTGATCGAGGGGTGGCGGTAGAGCAGGTTCTCGATCTCGACAACCGGGATGTTCTCGCCGCCGCGGATCACGATGTCCTTGCTGCGGCCGTTGATGCGGATGTAGCCCTCGCTGTCCTGGTAGGCGAGGTCGCCGGTGTCGAACCAGCCCCCGGCGGTGACGCCGTTGAGCTGCGGGCGCTTGAGGTAGCCGGCGAACAGCGAGGAACCGCGGATCAGCAGGTTGCCGGTCTCGCCGACGGGTAGTTCTTCGGTGCCGCTGGCGTCGGTGATGCGCACTTCGATGCCGGGAAGCGGCCGGCCGTCGGAGATGCCCGATTTTTCCAGCGAACGCGCCGGTTCGGTGACCGTCACGGCGCCGCTCTCGGTCATGCCCCACGCGGAGCAGACGCGCATGCCCATCAGGTCCCAGGCACGCTGGACCACGACCGGCGGAATCGGCGCGCCGGCGCAGTTGAACTTGGTGAACTGCGGCGACACCGGGGAACCCGCTTCGACTGCGGCGCACAGGTCGGCGATGAAGGCGGCCGATGCCATGCTGAAGGTCACGCCTTCGTCACGGACGATCTCGAGCGCGCGCGCCGCATCCCAGATTTCCTGCAGCACGGTGGTGGAGTTGAGGATCAGCGGCAGCATCGCGAGGTAGCCGTAGCCCGTGAGGTGCGCCATCGGCGACGCACCGAGGATGATGTCCGAGGGGCTGAGCTCCATGGTCGCCATGTAGGCATGGAGGTTGGAGAAGAGCGTGTTCGAGGTGTGCATCACGCCCTTGGGCTCGCCCGTCGTGCCCGACGTGTACATGAGCAGCGACACGTCGTCGGGCGCGAGCCCCGGGCCGGAGAGCGGCGGGGTGTCCTCGCGCATGAGCACGTGGTCGAAGCTGTCCTCGCCGTCGCCGTCCACGACCACGACCTGCTTCAGATGCGGCAGCTTCGGCTGCAGTTCGCGCGCCATCGAAGCGTGGTCGAACTTGCGGAACACCGTCGGGACGACGAAGACCTTGGATTCGGCAAAGTTCAGCATGTAGCCGAGTTCGTGCTGGCGGAAGATCGGCATCACCGGGTTGGCCGCAGCACCGAGGCGCGCGCACGCGAGCGACAGCGCGACGAATTCCCATCGGTTGGGCAGCTGGAAGGTCACGACATCCGACTTGCCCACGCCCAGTGCCGCGAGACCGCGGGCGATCAGGTCGACGCGCCGGTCCAGTTCGCGATAGCTGAGGCGAACTGGCTCCGGCTGTCCGTCGCGGTAGCCGACGACGGCCAGCTTGTCGGCGCAGTTTTCGAGCGCACGCCGGAAATGCACATCGATCGTCTCGTCGCGCCACACGCCGGCGGCCTTCATCGGGGCCATGCGGTCGGCGAGCAGCACCGGGTCGAAATTCATGTCCTTTTCTCCTCTCTCGGCGGGCTCGGCCCGCGCAACCTTCTGTGATGTCGTGCGAGATCGCAGCTCATGCCATCGGACTCGCGACAAGAGCAGGGGACCGCAATGCTGAAGTCGTGTCCCCCTGCCGCTGCCACGCCCGACGTCGGGGCGTGTCTCTCTCCGTGATCTCGGCCCCGGCCTCCGCCGACGGCGAAGCGAAAGCTATTCCGTTCGAAATTATAAGTCAATAGCTTTACACAGCATGGCGATACACCAAAGCGGCTGAGGGTCATTATAGATCTACCGTAAACCTTTTGTAGACCAAGGCGCCGGCACATATTTTGACCATGGCGCGCCGAACACAAACAGCCCGTCCTCGGAAAATTATTTATCAATGTATTGACACATTTATTTTGTAATCCCTAGAATGCGCAAAACCCACAAAGGAGGAGCAGCGATGGATTTCAGTCTCAGCCCCGAGCAGCAGGCGCTCGTCGATACCGCCAGCCGTTATGCCCGCGAGCGTCTCGCCCCGAGCTACAAGGCACGTGAAAAGGCCGAGCGCATCGAGCGCGAAGTGATCCGCGAGATGGGCGAACTCGGCTTCCTCGGGCCGGAGCTGTCGGAAGCGCACGGCGGCCTGGGCGTGGACTGCGTGACCAGCGGCCTGCTGCTGGAGCAGATCTCCTACGGCGACTTCAATGTCTCGTACGTGAACCTCCTCACCTCGCTGTGCGGCCAGATCGTCGCCAACTATGCGAAGCCGGAGATCGCGAAGGAATGGCTGGGCCAGGTCATCGCCGGCAAGAAGTCGATCGCGATCGCGCTGACCGAGCCGAGCGCCGGTTCCGACGCGGCGCGCCTCAAGCTGAAGGCGACGCGCGACGGCGATTTCTGGGTGCTCAACGGCGAGAAGACCTCGATCTCGATGGCCACCCAGTCGGACGTGGCGGTGGTGTTTGCCCGCACCGGCAGCGACGCCGACCGCGCCCGTGGCATCAGTGCCTTCCTCGTGCCGATGGACTTGCCGGGCATCACCCGCACGGCCTTTGACGATATCGGCACCCGCCCAGTGGGTCGCGGCTCGATCTTCTTCGACGACGTGCGCGTGCCGGCCGAGATGATGCTCGGCGACGAGGGCAAGGGTTTCGTGCAGGTGATGCAGGGCTTCGACTACAGCCGCGCGCTGATCGGCATCCAGTGCATGGGTGTGGTGCGCGCCTCGCTCGACGAGACCTGGCGCTATGTGCAGGAACGCGAGGCCTTCGGCAAGAAGATCGGCGAGTTCCAGGGCGTGACCTTCCCGCTGGCCGAAGCCGAGACGATGTACGAGGCCTGCCGCGCGCTATGCCTGAAGACGCTGTGGCTGAAGGACCAGGGCCTCGAGCACACGGCCGAGGCGGCGATGTGCAAGTGGTGGGCGCCCAAGCTGGCGTGCGAAATCATCCACCAGTGCCTGCTCACGCACGGTCACGGCGGTTACGCGAGCGACTACGACTTCGGTCAGCGTTATCGCGATGTCATGGGGCTGCAGATCGGCGACGGCACCGCGAACATCATGAAGATGATCATCGGTCGCCAGAAGATCGCGGCGCACCAGGTTTAAAGCTTGGCCATGTTGCGCTGCAAGAGGCTGACGTAATGGATGAACTGCAGCCGGTCGTCGAACGAGAAGCCTTTCAGCGCCTGGTCGTAGAAGTCGTGGATGGGATCGGCGAGCTTGACCCACAGCTCCTCGCCCTTCGCGCTGAGCCTGACCTTGACGGAGCGGCGGTCTTCTTCGCTCGTCGCACGCTCGATCAGGCCGTCGCGTTCGAGGCGCGTGAGGATGCCCGACAGGTTCTGGCGGCTGACGAGGAGGAAGCGCGACAGCTCCCCGACGCCCATGCCTTCCTTGACCTTGGGTCGGGACAGGGCGCCGAGCACGGACCACTGCTGGGTCGTCACGCCGAACGCGTCGAGGGCCTGGGTGCCCTTGGTGTGCAGCGTGTTCGCGGCCTGGAAGAAACGGAAGAACAGCCGGTTGCTGATCTCCATCGTGGCGAGGTCCTTGGCAGCGGAAAGGTCTTTCATCGGGGCGTCATGTCGTTTGCGAACGGCGCCCATTGAAGCGCAAAGCATGGCCCGGATGCAACGGGCGGAATTGATGGTTACCCAACAGGAGGAAGCAAAATGAGAGGTCTTGAAGGCAAGGTCGTGATCGTGACGGGTGGTGCCGGTGGCATCGGTTCCGCAATCTGCCGCCGCTTCGGCGAAGAGCGCGCGAGCGTCGCCGTGTTCGACATCAACCGCGAAGCGGCCGAAGCCGTCGCCGCGGAAATCCAGTCGGCCGGCGGCAAGGCGCGCGCCTATGCGGTCGACCTGACGAGCCAGGATTCCGTGATCACCGCCGTGACCGCCGCCGAAGGCGAACTCGGCCCGATCGACGTGCTGGTGAACAACGCCGGCTGGGACAAGGTCGGCAACTTCCTCGATACCGAAAAGCCGCTGTGGGACAAGATAGTCGCGATCAACCTGTACGGCGCGCTGTACATGCATCACGCGGTCGTCAAGGGCATGCGCGAGCGCGGTCGCGGCCGTGTCATCAACGTCGCATCGGACGCCGGTCGTGTCGGCTCGTCGGGCGAGGCGGTGTACTCCTTCTGCAAGGGCGGCCTGATCGCGTTCTCGAAGACCATGGCGCGCGAACTCGCCCGCCAGCAGATCAACATCAACGTCGTGTGCCCCGGCCCGACCGACACCCCGCTGCTCGACGACATCTGCGGCGAAGGCGAGCGCGGCGAGAAGCTGCGCACCGCCTTCACCCGCGCCGTCCCCTTCGGCCGCCTCGGCCAGCCGGGCGACCTGCCGGGCGCCGTGGCGTTCCTCGCCAGCGACGACGCCGCGTTCATCACCGGTCAGGTGATGAGCGTGTCGGGCGGCCTGACGATGGCCGGTTAACGAACTTCAGCACGAATTCAAGCAATCGAACCAGGAGCAGACCATGGAATACCAGGACATTCTCTACACCAAGCAGGACGGCATCGCGACGATCACGATCAACCGCCCCGCGCAGTACAACGCCTTCCGCGCCCAGACCTGCGAGGAAATGATCCACGCGCTGAAGGATGCGGACTTCGACCGCAGCGTCGGCGTGGTCGTGCTGACCGGCGCCGGCGACAAGGCGTTCTGCACCGGCGGTGACCAAGGCACCCAGGACGGCGGCTACGGCGGTCGCGGCACGATCGGCCTGCCGATCGAGGAAGTGCAGAGCGCGATCCGCGACATCGCCAAGCCCGTGATCGCCCGTGTGAACGGCTACGCAATCGGCGGCGGCAACGTGCTCGTCACCATCTGCGACCTCGCGATCGCGTCCGACAAGGCCCAGCTCGGCCAGGCCGGCCCGCGCGTCGGCTCGGTCGACCCCGGCTTCGGCACCGCGCTCCTGGCGCGCGTCGTCGGCGAGAAGAAGGCACGCGAGATCTGGTACCTGTGCCGCCGCTACACCGCGCAGGAAGCGCTCGCGATGGGACTCGTCAACGCCGTCGTGCCGCACGACCAGCTCGACGCCGAAGTGAAGAAGTGGTGCGAAGAGATCGTCGAGAAGAGCCCGACCGCGATCGCGCTGGCGAAGAAGTCGTTCAACGTCGATACGGAAATGATCCGCGGCATGGGCGGCCTGGCGATGCACGCGCTGAAGCTCTATTACGAAACCGCCGAGTCGGCCGAGGGCGGCAACGCCTTCCGCGAGAAGCGCAAGCCCGAGTTCCGCAAGTACCAGAAGTAAGCAGCGTCCGGTCATGCATTCCGGCCGGGAGCTCCCGGCCGGGACGCGGACCATTGCATCACCTGACAAACACAACGCAGCATCGGAGAGGGAACACGACATGATCCGCGACCAGGAGACACTCAACATTCTTCTCGACACGATCTCGCGCTTCGTGCGCGAGCGCCTCGTGCCGCAGGAGGCGCACGTCGCCGAGACCGACCAGATCCCGGCGGAGCTGGTCGCCGAAATGAAGGAGCTGGGGCTCTTCGGCCTGTCGATTCCCGAGGAATTCGGCGGCATGGGACTGACGATGGAAGAGGAGGTCCTCGCGACCTTCGAGATCGGCCAGACCTCCCCGGCCTTCCGTTCGCTGTTCGCGACCAACAACGGCATCGGCGCCCAGGGCATCGTCATCGACGGCACGCCCGAGCAGAAGCGCGACTACCTGCCGCGCCTCGCCTCCGGCGAGATCATCGGCTCCTTCGCGCTGACCGAGCCGGACGCGGGTTCCGACGCCGGCAGCCTGCGCACGAACGCACGGCGCGACGGCGATCACTACGTGATCAACGGCACCAAGCGTTACATCACCAACGCGCCCGAAGCGGGGATCTTCACGGTGATGGCGCGCACGAACCCCGACGCGAAAGGCGCCCACGGCATCTCCGCGTTCATCGTCGAGAAGGGCACGCCGGGTCTCTCGCTCGGCCACATCGACAAGAAGATGGGCCAGAAGGGCGCTCACACCTGCGACGTGATCTTCGAGGACTGCCGCATCCCGGCCGCGAACCTGATCGGCGGCAAGGAAGAGGTCGGCTTCAAGACCGCGATGAAGGTGCTCGACAAGGGCCGCATCAACATCGCCGCGATCTGCGTCGGCGTCGCCGAGCGCATGCTGGCGGATGCGCTGCGCTATGCGATGGAGCGCAAGCAGTTCGGCAAGCCGATCGCCGAATTCCAGCTCATCCAGGCGATGCTCGCCGACAGCAAGGCCGAGATTTACGCCGCCCGCAGCATGGTCGTGGATGCCGCCCGGAAGCGCGACGAAGGACGCGACGTCGGCACCGAGGCCGCCTGCGCCAAGCTCTTCGCGTCCGAGATGTGCTGCCGTGTGGCCGACCGTGCCGTACAGATCTTCGGCGGCGCCGGCTATCTGTCGGAATACGGCATCGAGCGCTTCTACCGCGACGTGCGCCTGTTCCGCATTTTCGAAGGCACGAGCCAGATCCAGCAGCTCGTGATCGCGCGCAACATGATCCGGGCCGCCGGCGAATGAACGCGCGCGTGCGGGACGATCCCGTCGTCTCGTTCGGCGGCGACGAGGCGGTGCTCGACTGGCTGATCTCACGCCGCCGCTCGATACGGGCATTCCTCTCGGTCCCCGTCGATACGGGCACGATCGAAGGCATGCTGCGGATCGCCGCGCGCGCCCCGTCCGGCAACAACATCCAGCCGTGGCGCGTGCACGTCGTCGCCGGCGCGCAGCGCGATGCGCTGGTGGATGCCGTATGTGCGGCGTACGACCAGGGCGACGACCGCCATGTGCCGGAATACGCGTATTATCCCGCCGAGTTCGTCGAGCCCTATCTCGGCCGGCGGCGCCGCAGCGGCTGGGGCCTGTACGCCCGGCTCGGCATCGAGAAGGGTGATCGCGAAGGGGTGCGGCTCCAGATGCGGCGCAACTTCCGCTTCTTCGACGCCCCGGTCGGACTCTTCTTCACGATCGACCGGCGCCTAGAGCGCGGCAGCTGGCTCGACTACGGCATGTTCCTGCAGAACGTGATGCTCGCGGCTGAAGCGCGCGGGCTATCCACCTGCGCGCAAGGGGCGTGGCTGCCGTACCACCGGATCATCTCGGACATGCTCGGCTTCGGCGAGCACGAGCAGCTCGTGTGCGGCATGGCGCTCGGCTACGCCGACCCCGACGCGCCCGAGAACGCGCTCGTGACCGAGCGTGCGCCCCTGTCGGAATTCGTTGTCATGCACGGCGAGGCTGCCGTTGCCGAACACTGAGGTTTATTCGTGGGACGGTCTCATTGAGCGTCCCGCCTCCGGCGCAGTTCTTCCTGCTCCCTTCTCCCGGACTCGCCGGAGTTGTGGCCGGCTCGACGCCTTCGCGTCGAGCCGGGTTTTTTCATCAGCTACGCTTTTTCTGCTCGCTCAGCGGCACGATCTCGGGCATCACGATGCGCTTGCGCCCAGGCTCCACCGCCGTCAGCGCGTCGGTCTCTTCCATCGTCGCGAGGCAGCGCACCGTCAGGTTCTGGTAGATCCCGGTGCCGCGCACCTTCCACGCCATTTCCTGCTCGCTGAGCTCGCGCACGACTTTCGCCGGCACGCCGGCCACCAGCGAATTCGCCGGCACTTCCATGCCTGCCTTCACGAAGCTGCAGGCGGCGACGAAGCTGTTCTCGCCGATCACGGCGTTGTCCATCACGACCGCGTTCATGCCGACCAGCGCGTTGCGCTTGATCGTGCAGCAATGCAGCACCGAGCCGTGCCCGATGTGGCCGTTCTCCTCGACCACCGTGTCGTGCTCGGGGAAGCTGTGGATCACGCAGGTGTCCTGCACGTTGACGCCCGCCTGCAGGATCAGGCGGCCGAAGTCGCCGCGCAGGCTGGCACAGGGGCCGACGTAGCAGCCGGGGCCGACGATCACGTCGCCGATCAGCACGGCGCTCGGATGGACGTAGGCAGTCGGGTCGACGACCGGCACGACGCCGTCGATGGCGAATACGCGGGGTGTGTTCATCGGGTCTCCTTGTGCGCCCGCAGCGCGGGCTCGTGGGGTTGGTTCAACGGAACGAGTGCTGAAAGGCATTATATTGCCCGGTCAATCGATTCTAGGGGTTTATCCTTGCACGGAAAAGCAGTATCGTGCATTTTCCAAAATAGTCAGAAAAACGGTTCGCAGTGCGGACCCAAGGAGAGCGAGAGATGGATGCAGTAGTCGTCGAACGGCCCAACCCGCAGGTTGCGGTGGTCCGGATCAACCGGCCGGAAGCCCGCAATGCCCTGAACCAGCAGGTCCGCACCCTGCTGGCGGAGCACTTCACCGCGCTCGGGCGCGACCCCGAGGTGCGCGCGATCGTGCTGACGGGCGGCGACAAGTATTTCGCCGCCGGAGCCGACCTGCGCGAGTTCGCCGAAGCGGGCGCGATCGAGATGATGCTGCGCAACACGCAGCGCCTATGGGGCGCCATCGCGAGCTGCCCGAAGCCCGTGATCGCCGCGATCAACGGCTTCGCGTGGGGCGGCGGCTGCGAACTGGCGATGCACGCCGACATCATCGTCGCGGGCGAGGGCGCATCCTTCTGCCAGCCGGAAGTGAAGGTCGGGATCATGCCGGGGGCGGGCGGCACGCAGCGCCTGTCGCGCGCGGTGGGCAAGTTCAAGGCGATGAAGATGGTGCTGACCGGCCAGCCGGTGACCGGGCGCGAGGCGGGCGAAATGGGCCTCGCCAGCGAGGTCGTGCCGGATGCCGAGGTGCAGTCGCGCGCGATGGAGCTCGCGACGCAGATCGCCGCGCTGCCGCCGCTGGCGATCACGCAGATCAAGGAAGTGCTGCTCGCCGGCCAGGACGCCTCGCTCGACGCGGCGCTGATGCTCGAGCGCAAGGCGTTCCAGTTGCTGTTCGCGAGCCGCGACCAGAAGGAAGGCATGCAGGCCTTCTTCGACAAGCGTCCGGCCGGTTTCGAGGGGGTGTGAGCGATGTTCGATGCGATGCGTAATGACTTGACGCTGGGTGTCGTCGGCACCGGCCTGATGGGCCGCGGGATCGCTCAGATCGCGGTGCAGGCCGGCGTGGCGGTGCGGCTCTTCGACACCCGCGCGGGTGCGGCGGGCGAGGCACGCGATGCGGTCGGCGGCATGCTCGCGAAGCTCGCCGAGAAGGGCAAGATCGACGCCACCGAGGCGCGCGCGGCGACCGAAAGGATGACGGTCGCGTCTAGCCTCGCCGAGCTCGCCGGCTGCGACGTCGTCGTCGAGGCGATCGTCGAGAACCTCGAGGCCAAGCGCGGCCTGTTCCGCGACCTGGAGGAAGTTGTCGCGGACGACTGCGTGCTGGCAACCAACACGTCCTCGCTGTCCGTGACCTCGATCGCCGCCGCGTGCCGCCGTCCCGAGCGCGTCGCGGGCCTGCATTTCTTCAGCCCCGTGCCGCTGATGAAGGTTGTCGAGATCATCGACGGCGTGCGCGGTGACCGGGCCGTGGGCGATGCGCTGATGGCGCTCGCGCGCCGCATGGGCCACACGCCGGTGCGCGCCGCCGACACGCCGGGCTTCATCGTCAACCACGCCGGGCGCGGCTACCTCACCGAGTCGCTGCGCGTGCTCGGCGAAGGCATCACCGACTTCGCGACGCTCGACCGCATCCTCAGGGAATCGGTCGGCTTCCGCATGGGGCCGTGCGAGCTGCTGGACCTGACCGGGCTCGACGTGTCGCACCCGGTCATGGAGTCGATCTACGACCAGTACTACCAGGAGCCACGCTACCGCCCGTCGCCGATCACGCGCCAGCGCCTCGCGGGCGGCCTGCTCGGGCGCAAGAGCGGGCAGGGTTTCTATGTATACAAGGACGGCGCCATGCAGCCCGTCGCCATGCCGTCCGTGCCGGCCGTCGCGCCGCAGCCGCTGTGGGTGAGTCGGCGTGACGCGGCCCTGCATGCGCGTGTCGTCGCGGTGCTGGAGGCGCAGGGCGTCGCGCTCGACCGCGGCGAGCGTCCCGCCGCGGCTTCGGTGTGCATCGTGCTGCCGGTCGGCACCGATGCAACCAGCTGCGCGCTGGCCGAAGGGCTGGATCCGAAACGCACGCTGGCGCTCGATCCGCTGTTCGTCGAAAAACACCTGACCCTGATGACGACGCCGTTGACCGCGGCCGAAGCGCGCGACGCCGCGTGGGCCGCGCTCGCCGCCAGCGGCAAGAGCGTGTCGGTGGTGCGCGACAGCGCCGGCCTCGTCGCGCAGCGGGTCGTGGCGACCATCGTCAACATCGGCTGCGACATCGCGCAGCAGCGCGTCGCGACGCCGGAAGACATCGACTCGGCGGTGCGCCTGGGCCTCGGCTACCCGAAGGGGCCCCTGGCGCTGGGCGATTCGCTGGGCGCCGCGACCGTCCTCGCGATCCTGGATGGAATGCACGAGTTCTACCGCGACCCGCGTTATCGCCCCAGCCCCTGGCTCACCCGTCGCGCGCGCCTGGACGTGTCGCTGACGACGCCGGAAAACTGACAACCACACACACCAAAGGAGATTCCATGCTCGACGCCTACCTCTACGCCGGTCTGCGTTCCCCGATCGGCCGCCACGCCGGCGCGCTCGCCCCGGTTCGCCCCGATGACCTCGTCGCCACCGTGATCCGCGAAGTGGTCGCACGCTCGTCGTTCGCGGCGGCCGATATCGAGGACGTGGTGCTGGGCTGCGCCGCGCAGGCGGGCGAGGATTCGCGCAACGTCGCGCGCCACGCCGCGCTGCTCGCGGGTCTGCCGACGCAGGTCGGCGGCCAGACGATCAACCGCCTGTGCGGCAGCGGCCTCGCCGCCGTGCTTGACACGGCGCGCGCCGTCACCGTGGGCGAGGGCGAGCTGTACGTCGCCGGCGGCGTCGAGAGCATGAGCCGCGCCCCCTTCGTCGTCGCGAAGGCGGAATCCCCCTACAGCCGCGACTTCAAGGTGTTCGACACGACGATCGGCGCGCGCTTCCCCAACCCGAAGATCGTCGAGCAGTACGGCAACGACAGCATGCCGGAGACGGGGGACAACGTCGCCGCCGAGTTCGGGATTTCGCGCGAGGATTCGGACCGCTTCGCCGCCGCATCGCAGGCGAAGTACGCGGCCGCGAAGGAAGCGGGTTTCTACACCGGCGAGATCCTGCCGATCTCGGTGCCGACCGGCCGCAAGACGCCGCCGCTGCTCGTCAGCGAAGACGAGCATCCGCGCCCCGAATCGACCTACGAGTCGCTCGCGAAACTGAAATCCCTGTTCCCGAACGGCGTCGTCACGGCGGGCAACGCCTCGGGCATCAACGACGGCGCGGCGGCGCTGCTCATCGGCAGCAAGGCGGCGGGCGACAAGGCCGGCGCGAAGCCGATGGCGCGCATCCTCGCCGGTGCGGTCGCGGGCGTCGAGCCGCGCATCATGGGTGTCGGGCCAGCCTACGCGATCCCGAAGGCGATCGCGCGCGCCGGGCTCACGCTAAAGGACATGGACGTCATCGAGCTCAACGAGGCCTTCGCGCCGCAGGTGCTGAGCTGCCTCAAGCTGATGGGCGTCGCGTTCGACGATCCGCGCGTGAACCCCAACGGCGGCGCAATCGCGATCGGCCACCCGCTCGGCGCATCCGGTGCCCGTATCGCGCTGTCGGCCGCGCGCGAACTGGAACGGCGCAACGGCCGCTACGCGGTCGTCAGCCTGTGCATCGGTGTCGGCCACGGCATCGCGCTCGTGATCGAGCGCGTCCCGGGCTGAGCCGTTTCACTTCCGGCCGACCAGATAGGTCACCCCTTCCGGGCCGTAGCGCTCGGCATGGGGCTGGCCGGCGGCGAGGTGGAAGGTTTCGCCCACCCGCACGGTCTGCGTGACGCCGGCAGACTCGATGAGGATCTCGCCGCCAGCACCAGCGCTTTCGCTTCGAAGGGGTGCGTGTGCAGGTCGAGCGCGCCGTCCGGCTCGCGCTCGACCGTCACGAACTCCTCGAAACCTTCCTCGCGCAGCCGGCGCATGAATTCGTCGCGGTCCATTGGCTCTCTCCCAAGGGCAGTGTGCATCAAGTAAGCTTTGCGGACGAACATCGAATCGCGCGGAGGTGAGGATTTGGAAGATCGCCCCAAACCGTCGGCGGGCATCGTCGGCATCCTGCTCGCGGCCGGGCAGGGCTCACGCTTCGGCAGCAACAAGCTGTGCCACGCGCTTGCGGACGGCACACCGGTTGCCGTGCGCAGTGCGATGAACTTGCGCGACGCGCTGGGGGAAATGATCGCGGTCGTGCGCCCCGGGGATTCCGTGCTGCGCGGGCACTTCGACGCGGCCGGTATTGCGTACGTCCTGTGTGCCGACGCCGCGGAGGGCATGGCGGCGACCCTCGTGTGCGGCATCCGCGCGACGCCGGGGGCAGCGGGCTGGGTCATCGCGCTCGGCGACATGCCCTACATCCGCCCGGACACGATCGCTGCAGTTGCGGCCGCGATCGCCGATGATGCACGGCTCGCCGCATCCTTCTTCGACGGTGGGCGCGGCCATCCGGTCGGGTTTGCGGCGTCGCTGAAGGACGAGTTGCTGGCGCTGCAAGGCGATGAGGGCGCGCGGCGCGTGATCGTCGGCCACAAGGAACAGCTGCGCCGGATCGACTGCGATGATCCGGGCATCCTCGCCGATATCGACGTTCCGGCCGACGTGCGCCCCTGAATTCAGTCGCCCAGCAGTGCTGAAGTCAGCGCAGCGGGCGTCGGAAACGCACGCCAGTGCGCGGCCATTTCCTCTGGGACCAGGCTGCCGTACCCCCAGGTCGCGGCGAAGAAGGGCAGCTTGTTCGCATCGGCCGATTCGCCGTCCTCGCTGCGATCGCCGACATACACCGACACGTGCTCGGGGATGTCGTGATCGGCCATCAACCGGGCGATCATCGCAGCCTTGCCCGGCAGACGCGGCTCGAAGAGGTCCAGCGCATACACGGTCTTGAAGTAGCCGCTCCAGCCGAGGTGATCGAGGATCAGTCGCGTCGGGTGGAGGCGCTTGTTGGTCGCGATCGCGAGCGTACGCCCGCCCGCCGCGAGCCGCGCCAGCATGTCACCGACGCCGGCGTAGGCGGCGGTCTCGCGGTAGCCCGTTGTGTCGTAGCTCGCCTTGAAGTGGGCGGCGAGTTCGTCGATGAGCCGTGCATCTTTCGTCCCCGTGAGGATCTGCAGCGTCTCGATCAGCGGCGGGCCGACGATGGACTCGTCGATCGCCACCACCGGCGTGCGTCCGGCGACCGCGAAAGCCTGACGGTAGCTCGCGAGGATCGCCGGTGCGGAGTCGATCAGTGTGCCGTCGAGGTCGAAAAGGACGTACTGGAAGCGGGACATGGGTGGTCGAAAGCTTGCGGTCGGGCGTGCATTTTACGGCGCTTCGCGTCCCGGCGAATTACCGATCAGCCGGCGGCGACTCTCCCTGCCGGTGAACACTTCGGGCGGAACTGCCGCGTGTCGCGGTAATACATGACGGACTCGTTCTCCGACGTGACGCCCGGAATTCCGAGCAGCGGCAACGGCGCAAGATCGCGCGGCGGGCGCAGCAAGTCGGCCTCGAGGAGTTGCGCGGCGAGCCATGCGTCCATCTCGGCTTGTCGTTCGGCGGCCGGCAGGGCCAGCCATCCGGCATCGACGACGCGGTTGAGCGCCTTGCCGCACAGTCCGAAGAAGGGCTCGCGCAGCTGATCCCACGTGCCGTGACCGAACACGAGGAAGCGGGTCGTCTCGAGCAGGCGGGCGCGCCGCGCCCACAACACCTCCTCCCACTCGTGCGCAGCGAGGAGGGCGGGAATCTCGGGATCGCTCGAGACTACAACGATGCCGCATTCGTCGAACTGCGTCAGCGCGTCGCGCCGTAGTCCGCGGCCGGGCAGCCCGGCGGCGATGCGTGCTTCGCGCTCGCGCCGATGGACGATATTGCAGGCCGCCTTCGTGCGCGGCCACACGCACCACGCGAGCGCGTTGAAGAAATCGTGCCAGTCGTCGGCGCGGGTCGGGACTTCGCCGGTCGCGAAGATATGGTCCTCGTAGGCGAGGGGGCCGGTCGGAGGCAGGACGAAGCGGATCGGCTGTCCGTCCCCGCTCGCCGCGTGCGGAGCGACGTCCCGCAGCAACGCGTCGAGCTGCGCAGCGGCGGGCAGCCCGGGCGCGGTGAAGTGTGCGAGCAGCGCCGCGATCGGTTCGAAGAGCGGCCGGGCGGCGAATGCCGCGGGGGTGTCTGGTCCGGCCGTCATCGATCTCCCGTGTTATTTCGTGCTGATGCGCTTCACCCCGGCGACGAAGCGCGACAGCGTCGTCGACAGCACGCCGCGCGGGATCGTCACCTCGATCAACTGGAAGCGGCCGCGCGTCGCGATCGCCTTGTCGAGCGCGGCTTTCAGCTCCGCGCGCGTCGACACGCGCACTCCGTCCCCGCCCAGGGGCGCGGCTATCTCCGCATAGCCCCAGTTGCCGAGGTCGTTGAAGCCCGATTCCGGCTGGAAGGTGCGCAGCATCTCCCAACTCGCGTTGTTGAACAAGAGCACGATCGGGTCGAAGCCGTAGCGCTTGCAGTTGCCAAGTTCCCAGCCGGTCATCTGGAAGGCGCCGTCGCCGACGAGGATCAGCGGGCGTTGGCCGCTGGTCGCCTGCAGGCCGAGGCCCGCCGGCACGCCGAAACCCATCGTCGCGTAGTAGCCTGGAGCGATGAGCGCGGTCTGCTCGATCTCCATCGCGGTGAACAGGCAGTCGCCGATGTCGGACGCGATCGGCAGCTTGCCGTGCTCGGCGAAGAGGTCGTTCACCGCCTTCGCGATGTCCGTCGGCGCGATCGTCTCGCCGTCCGCGACGAGGCCCCGCGGGTATTGATGCGGGGCGACCGGGAAGGTCTTCTCGGCGCCGTTCTTCACCCGGGCAAGCATCTCGTCGACGAGCGCGGCGAGCGGCATGTTCGCGTAGCTGTGGTAGCCGAGTGCAACCTGGCCGTTGTGCGCCTGGATGGTCTTGCGCAGGTCGATGCGCGTCTCCGACACGGCGAAGTTCGTGTCCGAGATGATTTCGCCCAGCAGGAAGAGGCCGTCCGATCCTTCGACGAGCTGGGTGACGTCCGGCAGTCCCGCGACGCCCATGTAGGTGCCGACCAGCGGTGCGTCGCAGTCGGTGAGCAGGCCGCGGCCCATGAAGCTCGTGACGACCGGGAGGCCCAGTCGACGCGAGAGCTCCGCGACCTTTTCCTCGAGGCCGAAGCGGCGCACTTCGACGCCCGCCATCAGCACCGGACTCTTCGCGACGTCGAGCCGGGCGAGAATTTCATCCACGCACGCGCCCAACGCGTCGCGGTCGATCGCACGCGGGGCCTCGCGCGTCACCGGTGCGCACGGTTCGCGCACCATGTCGCGCGGAATCTCGATGTAGACCGGCTCGGAGTTGCGCAGGCAGCTCGCCAGCACGCGCGCGATATCGGCCGGCGCCCGCGCCGCGTCATCGAGCTTCACCTGATCGCAGGTGATCTCCTTGAAGATCTGCAGTTGCGAGTCGAGCGTCTTGGCCTGATGGTGCAGCAGCAGGCCCGAACTCGCCTCGCCCTTGCCGGGGCCACCCGAGATGACGACCACCGGCGACTTCTCCGCATAGGCGGCCGCAACGGCATTCACCATGTTGAACGCACCCGCGCCGTAGGTGACCGCCGCAACGCCCAGTCCGCCGCGGATGCGCGCAGTCGCGTCGGCGGCGAAACCCACGCCCGGCTCGTGCGAGAGCGTGTAGAGCGGCAGGATTGCCGACTCCTCAATGATGCGGAAGTAAGGCAGGGCGAAATCGCCGGGGATTCCGAAGATCTCGTGGGCGCCGTGATCCTTGAGCACGTGCAGCAGGGATTCGACCAGGTTCATGCGTTGCTCCTCCTATCGTTATGGCGAGCATTATTGCGCGCAATCCGCGCACGTTGCGTTCGTTATGTGCGCATAATGGCGCAGTTAAAGCACGAAATGCGCATAAGGATGGAGAACGATGCAACAGATCGTCGTGGACAAATTCGACCTGCAGATTCTCGATGCCTTGCAGCGCCGCGGCAACGCGACGAACAGCGCGCTCGGGGAGGAAATCCACCTCTCGCCGTCGCAGATCAGCCGGCGGATCAGCCGCATGGAGCAGGGTGGCATCATCGCATCCTACGCCGCGCTGCTCGATCCCGCGGCAGTCGGACTGGACGTCTCCGCCTTCGCGCAGGTCACGCTGGAGCGCCACGGCGAGTTGCGCAGCGACGCGTTCGAACGCGCCGTGGCGGCAGTGCCCGAAGTGATCGCGTGCTTTTCGGTGAGCGGCGACGCGGACTACGTGATGCACATCGTCGCGCCCGACCTCGTGGCGTTTTCCGAAGTCATGATGAAGCGCATCATGCGCCTGCCGGGGCTCGCGCACCTGAAGACCAACATCGCGCTGAAGACGGTGAAGCAGACGAGCGTGCTACCGCTCGACCACATCATGCACGCGCCGCAACCGCGGCGGCGGATGCAGTTCGCGTCGGTTTAGCCGATCCAGTGGCGCACGCGGCCGGTATCGAGGTGCACGAAATCCGATTCCGCGTAATAGCCCACGCCGCCCGCCTGCAGCGCGAGCGCCGCATCGCGCAGCGCGGCCGTGTCGAAGCCCGGGATGCGCACGTCGATCGCGCGGCCGTCCATGTGCAGGCTGCGCGTCGCGACGCCCTTGCCATCGGCCTTGTGCAGCATCGTGTTGGTCGCCGGGGAGCGGAAAGCCGAGATGATCTCGAAACTTTCTCCACCGCAAACCGTCCGCAATGTATGGAGAATATCCAGCAGGCGTGGATCGATGCGCGCGACGTCGCCGGTGCGGAAATCGCGCAGCAGCCAGTCGATCCGCGCCAGCGCCGACGGGATATACGAGCCGCTGCTGCGATAAACGATGCGCAGGGCCTCGTCGGTGTGCGTGTGGCGGAAGCACAGCTCGCAATCGGCTTCCTCAACGCTTGCCTGCGCCCGGCCCATGCTCAGGCCCAGGGGCAGGGCGGCGAGACCCTTGAGCAGGAGCCGACGACCGGCGGCGACGGAATGGAGATGCTTCGACATGATTTTTCGGGTGGCAGGGCGATGGCGCGCGGAAGCAATCGTAAACGCTGCGGCACGAATCGGGTGTGCGATTCGTGGGGTGTTCGTCGTGATCCTGCTTGCACTCGCCACCGTGGCCCTCGCCGCGCCGTCGACCGACGCCCCGCTACGGGACGCCCCGCTACGGGACGCCCTCCGCGAGCGCACCGAAGCGCTGCGTAACAGCCGCGACGTGCGCCCCGGGGGCGGCGTCATCGCCGCACGCAGGCTGATCCCGGAGTTCTACGAAAGCCGGGGCTTCGCACCGGTGTGGACCGACGCCGACCGCCGCCATGCGCTGCTGACGACAGTCCGCGACAGCGTGAGCCACGGGCTCGATCCCGCCGACTACCAGATCGACGTACTGGACAGGGTGGCCGATGCGGCCGGCAGGGATCCCCGAAAGATGGCGGACCGCGAACTGCTGTTCACGGAGGCGCTGATCCGGCTGGTGTATCACCTGCGATTCGGCAAGATCGACCCGCGCGAACTCTACCCGGAGTGGAATTTCTCGCGCTCCCTGGGGGCAGTGCAGCCGGTACAGGCGCTCGAGGCGCTGGTACGTGCGGACTCGCTTCACGACGCCGTCGAGCGCTACGCACCGCAACTCGAATCCTACCGCCGCCTGCGCGGCGCGCTCGCGGCCTACCGGGCAATCGAGGCGCGCGGCGGCTGGCCGGCGCTTCGTCCGGGGCCGACGCTGCGGCCCGGCGAGCGGGATGCCCGCGTCGCGGCCCTGCGTGCGCGCCTGGCGGCGAGTGCCGACTACGTGCCGTCCGGCACTCCCGAACCGGATCTGTTCGACGACGGACTGCGCACGGCAGTGATCGCCTTCCAGTCACACCATGGCCTGGAGCCTGACGGCGCGGTCGGCCGCCTCACACTCGCCGCGCTGCAAATCGACGTCGGCCGGCGCATCGAGCAGATCCGCGTGAATCTCGAACGCCTGCGCTGGGTTGCGCAGGACATCGAGGGCGACTACCTGATCGTCGACATCGCCGGGTTCAGCGCCCGGCTGTACCTCGACAACCGGCTTGCGTGGCAGTCGCGCGTGGTGGTCGGCCGTCCTTACCGCAAGACGCCCACCTTCCGGGCGGTGATGCAGTACCTCGTGCTCAATCCGAAATGGGTCGTGCCGCCGACGATCCTGCGCGAGGATGTCGTGCCCAAGGTGCTCCGCGATGCCCGCTACCTCGCCGAGAACGACATGCGTGTCGTCGATGGCTCCGGGCGGGCGATCGCACCGGCCGCCATCACCTGGGCGCGCTACCGCGACGGCGGTTTCCCGTACCAGATCATTCAGGCGCCGGGAGCGGAGAATCCGCTCGGGCGGATCAAGTTCATGCTGCCGAACGAGTACTCGGTGTATCTCCACGACACCCCGTCGAAAGCGCTGTTCGGGCGCAGCGAGCGGGCCTTCAGCTCGGGCTGCATCCGCCTCGAGCGTCCGCTGGAACTGGCCGTGCTGCTGCTCGACGACCCCGCGCAGTGGAATGCGGAGGCGCTGCAGAAGGCCATCGAGACCGGTGAAACGCGCACGGTCCCGGTCGAGCGCCGCGTGCCGGTGATGATCCTGTACCACACCGTCGAAGTCGGGGACGATGGCAAGGCAAGCTTCCGGCCCGATCTCTACGATCGCGACGCCGAGATTTCGGCGGCGCTGGCGCGCCCGTTCCGGTTCAGCCCGGTCGGGCGGGCGACGAAAGCGCGGTGAGGGGCTCGTCGCCGCGCCCCTCCTGCCGCGCGACCCGACTAAACAACTAGGTCGGGGCGCTCAGATCGGCAATCACCGCAGCAAGGAAGCGTCCCGCCTCGCCACCGGTGACCACGCGGTGATCGAACGTGAGGCTCAAGGGCAGGACGCGATGCACGGCCGGCTTGCCGTCGAAGGCGACGACCTGCTCATGCACGCGGCCTGCGCCGAGGATCGCGACCGTCGGCGGCACGACGATGGGCGCCGCGTACTTGCCCGCGATCATTCCGAAGTTGGACAGCGTGATCGTGTTGCCGCGCATCTCCTCGGCGGGAATCTTGCGCGCCGCGACGTCTGCACGCATGCGGTCGAGCCCCGCGCGCAGGTCGGCCGGGTCGCGGTTCGCGGCGTCGCGCAGCACCGGCACGAAGAGTCCGTCAACGAGGTCAACAGCGATCCCGACATCGATCTTCTTCAGGATGCGACGGCCCATCGTGTGGCTCTCGTACCAAGCGTTAAGGCCCGGTTCGGCCTTGCAGCCCGCGACCAGCGCGCGGATCAGGCGCACAGTGATGTCGGTGCCGGCCGGCCACGCATGGATGTCGGCGTCGTCGATCACCGTCGCGGCAGCGACCTCGCTCTGCGCAAGCGCCATGTTCTGCGCCATCGCGCGCCGCACGCCACGCAAGATCTCGGGCGGGCCCACTTCGGCGAGGATCTTCGCCACCCGCTGGACGTCCGCGAGCGTGATGAGTCCGTCCGGCCCCGAGGGCGTGACCATCGCCAGGTCGACGTCGAGCTGCCGCGCCTGCGCGCGCACCGCGGGAGTCGCCTTGATCGCCGCGGCCGGGCGCCCGACCGCGGCCGGCGCCTCCTGCTGCACCTGCGTGCCGACCTTCACTTCCCCGACCACCGTACCGCTGTCGGCGTCGCCCGCAGCCCCCTCGAAGCCGATCAGCGGCGCACCGACCAGCACGATCTGGCCCGCCTCGCCGAACAGCTTCTCGATGCGTCCGCCCCACGGCGCCGGGATCTCGACGATCGCCTTGGCGGTCTCGACCGACAGCAGCGGCTGGTCCGCCTGCACCTCGTCGCCCGGCTTCACATGCCACTCGACGATCTCGGCTTCCTGCAGTCCTTCGCCCAGGTCGGGCAGTTTGAAGATCTTCATGCGCCCTCCAGCGTTTTCATGACTGCCGCGACGATGCGCTCGACGCTAGGCAGGTACTGGTATTCGAGCCGCGAGAGCGGCACGACCACATCCCACGCGGTGACCCGCTGCACTGGCGCGAGCAGCGAATACAACCCGTGCTCGGCGAGGTTCGCCGCAATCTCCGCGCCGAAGCCGCCGGTACGTGTCGCCTCGTGCACGATCACGCAGCGTCCGGTGCGGGTGACTGATTCGAGGATCGTCGTCATATCCAGCGGCTTGAGCGTCGCGACGTCGATCACCTCGGCCATGATGCCTTCCTGCGCCAGCGCTTCGGCCGCGGCCTGCGTCTCATTGAGCATCGCGCCCCAGCTCACCAGCGTCACGTCGGTGCCCGAACGCAGCGTGAAGCACACGTCGAGCGGCAGCGCCTCGCCGTCGTCGGCCACTTCCTGCTTGAACAGGCGGTAGAGCCGCGTCGGTTCGAGGAAGATTACCGGGTCGGGGTCGCGGATCGCCGCGAGCAGCAGGCCGTAGGCGCGCGACGGGGAGGAGGGGATCACGACGCGCACGCCGGGCAGATGGGCGAACAGCGCCTCGGGGCTTTCCGAATGATGCTCGGGTGCATGGATGCCGGCGCCGCAGGGCGAGCGCACGACCAGCGGACACGACAGCCGCCCGCGCGTGCGGTTGCGCAGCCGCCCCGCGTGGTTCCAGATGTGATCCATCGCCGGATAGATGAAGCCGGAGAACTGGATCTCCGCAACGGGCTTCAGCCCCATCGCCGCCATGCCGATCGCCGTGCCGACGATGGCCGTCTCGGCGAGCGGCGTGTCGATCACGCGCTCGGGGCCGAAGCGCTCCTGCAGGCCGAGCGTTGCGCGGAACACGCCGCCGTTGACGCCCACGTCCTCGCCGAGCACGACCACCGACGGATCGTGCGCCATCTCCCACACCAGGGCGCGATTGATCGCTTCGACCAGATTCAGCTCAGCCATGGCTGCTTCCTCCGTCGTGGGACGCGAACCACTGCGCCGCGTCGAACTGCTCCTTCATCGCCGCCGGCAATTCGGCGTACAGGTGGTCGAACATCGCCGCCGCCGTGGGTGGCGGAATCGCGAGATAGGCGTCGACCGCGGCGGCGACCTGGTCCGCACATTCCTTCTGCAGCCGCTCCTCCTTCTCCTGGTCCCATGCGCCGATGCGCGCGAGATGGTTGCGCAGGCGGCGGATCGGCTCGTTCGCCCACTGCTGTTGCACGACGTCCGGATCACGGTAGCGCGTCGCGTCGTCGGCGGTCGTGTGGTCCCCCAGACGATAACTGATCGCTTCGATCAGTGTCGGCCCGCCGCCCGCACGTGCCTTGTCGATCGCCCGGCGCGCCGCGTCATGCACGGCGATCACGTCGTTGCCATCGACCTGCACGCCCTCGACGCCCGCGGCGATCGCCTTCTGCGCCAGCGTCGGGGTGATCGTCTGGTGTTCGCGCGGCACTGAGATCGCCCACTGATTGTTGTTGATGACGACCAGCAGCGGCGCGCGCCACACGGCGGCGAAATTCAGCGCTTCGTAGAAGTCGCCCTTCGACGTCGCACCATCCCCCAGGAAACAGGCGGCGATGCGCGCTTCCTTGCGCAGCTTGAACGCGTAGGCCGCGCCCGCCGCATGGCACACCTGGTTGCCGATCGGCACGCAACTCGGGAAGTCCTCGCGCGGCACGGCAAAATTGCTGCCGCGCTCGTCGCCGCCCCAATACAGCAGGCTTTCGGTCATCGTCACGCCGCGCACAAACTGCGCCGCGTGGTCGCGGTAGGAGGGCACTAGCACGTCCTCCTTGCGCATTGCGCTGGCGACGCCGATCCCGATCGCTTCCTGCCCGAGTGCGGACGCGAAGGTGCCGATCTTGCCCGTGCGCTGCAAAGCGATCGCCTTCGTATCGAACGCGCGCGTGAGCTGCATCGCCCGATAGAGGGGAATCAGGTTGGCGGGATCGAGGGCAAAAGCAGGCAGCTCCTGCGTCGCCTCGCCCTCCGCATTGAGAAACCGGGTGAACTCGACCTCGAACCGCGCTACGGTGGTCATGGCTTGCTCCTCGCCTCTCGCATTTTTTTGGGTCAGTTTAGCGCACACCATCGGCATTCCGCCCGTGCGTGGCACGACAAAGGAAGGACGTCACGGCGAACCGCAAATTCCCGACTCTGCCCCGCGCAGCCGCAGGCATGCACCCTGGCGAACGATCGAAAGCGCCCGTCGCTGCCATGTCGACCACGCACGTGCGGATCAGTTTCAGGACATTGTCGGTCACGCCGCACGCCATACGCATGCCTATGGCGAAAGTCAGAGGCCGTGGCCCGGTGCGCTACCGGCGTTCCAAAACAGCGAAATGGACGGGGAATATGTGGTTCTTCCGCATGAGGACCGCTTGCCGCGTGGTTAGAATGTTCGCGTGACCCAAATCGGGTTTCATGTTGCGGGGATGGGCGGGTTCGGCCGGAAGTGGGAGGCGCCGTTCCGCAGTCCGAAGAGTTTTCACACTCTCGGCGAGAGTGAAAGGTAGAAGAAGATGCTCCGATTCTCGGATATCAAGATTTGGGTGCGCCTGACGGCGTCGATCTGGACGCTGCTGATCGTCGTTTGGGCGGGAACGATATTCTGGGAAAGCCAGAATAACCGTAAGATGGCCATCGAGCAGGCCGTCGATTTCTCGCACAGCATGTACGACTCCGCGCTGGCGGGGCTGACGGCGATGATGATCACCGAGACCATGCACAAGAAACACGTGCTGCTCGACCAGATCGGCAGTCTCGCGGTGATCCGCGAATTGCGCGTGGTGCCGAGCGAGGTCGCGCGCGAGGGTGTCGAAAGCTCGAAGGATGCGGGCAAGCCGCGCAACGACCTGAAACCCAACGACATCGAAGCGCAGGTCATCCGCACCGGCAAGGAGTTCATCGACGTGCGCGAGGACGACAAGGGGCCCTACCTGCTCGCGATCCGCCCGGCCAAGAACGTCAGCAAGTATCTGGGCAAGAATTGCCTTGAATGTCATGACGCGCCGGAGAATGCGACCCTGGGCGTGATCAGCATAAAGATCTCGCTCGACAAGATGGACAAGGCCATCTCGACGCAGCGCATGCGATCGCTGGGCATCGCGCTGCTCGCCAGCCTCGTGCTGCTGGTCTTCATCTGGTGGTTCATCCGCGGCGCCGTGACCGGGCCGCTCGAACGCATGGTGGCGGGCCTGCGCGCGATCGTGTCCGGCGAGGGCGACCTGACGCGGCGGCTCGAGGTGCGCGGCAAGGACGAGATCGGTGTCGCATCGTCCGTGTTCAACGAGATGATGGCGAAGATCGGCGCGCTGGTGCGCCACGTCGGCGAGTCGGCGTCGCAGGTATCGAGCGCCGCGTCCGAGCTCGTCGTGCGGGCCGATCAGGTGGTCGGATCCTCGCAGAGCCAGAACGCCACGTCGGCCACCACGGCGC
The DNA here is from genome assembly GCF_003628555.1 of Azoarcus sp. DN11. NCBI lineage: Bacteria > Pseudomonadati > Pseudomonadota > Betaproteobacteria > Rhodocyclales > Zoogloeaceae > Azoarcus > Azoarcus sp. DN11. The sequence goes on from NZ_CP021731.1 coordinate 2,593,601, forward strand.
AGGCGGTCGGGCAGATGGTGGCAAGCATCGCCACCGTCGCGCGCAGCTCCGAAGACGTACGCCAGCTGTCGCGCGAGAGCCTGCGGCGCTCCGACGAGGGGAACTCCAGCCTCACGACACTGGGCGATCGTGTCGGCATGGTTGAAACCACGGTGCGCGGGATCGCCGATTCGGTCGGTGAATTCGTGTCGAGCACCACTGCGATCACGCACATCACCAGCGAGGTCAAGGAACTCGCCGAGCAGACCAACCTGCTCGCGCTCAACGCCGCCATCGAGGCAGCCCGGGCCGGCGAACAGGGCCGCGGCTTCGCGGTGGTCGCCGACGAGGTGCGCAAGCTCGCCGAGAAGTCGGCGTCGTCGGCGAACGAGATCGACGCCATCACGCACACGCTCGGCAAGCAGTCCGAACAGGTCACGCGTTCCATCGCCGATGCAATGGATCACATCGCGACGAGCCGCGAATCCATGATGACGGTAAACGGCGTGCTTGCCGCAGCCAGCGAGTCGGTCGTCGCGGTCGGTCGCGGCCTCGACAACATCGCCGCTGCGACCCAGGAGCAGGAGCGCGTGAGCGCCGACGTATTCTCGGGTATCGAGACGATCAAGCAGATGGCTCAGGGCAACAGCGAAGCTGCCGGCAAGACGGCCGCCGCGGCTCGTAACATGGGCGAACTGGCGGAAGAACTGCAGGGGGCCGTGGGGCGCTTCCACACCTGATCGCCGGCGCTTGCCCCGGGCAGACGGAGGGAAGGGCGAGTCGGGCGGCTTGCACGCGTCGCGCATGGCAGGGACCGACATTCCCTTCACCCGCGCCGCCGCGCGGCCGATAATGTCCCGCGACCCGAAAGGATAGGGAGCCAGGACTGGAAATGAATGCCGAGTATGCGACCGTCGCCCCCGACCGCAAGGAAATCGATGCGCTGAAGGGAGCGACGGTACTGGAGTTTGGCACCGGATGGTGCGGTTACTGCCGCGGCGCACAGCCGCTGATCGCGGAGGCCTTTGCCGCCCATCCGGGGATTCGCCACCTGAAGATCGAGGACGGGCCGGGGAGGCCGCTGGGGCGCTCCTTCCGGGTCAAGCTCTGGCCGACGTTAGTGTTCCTGCGCGACGGGGTGGAAGTCGCGCGCATCGTGCGTCCCGGCAGCGCCGCGGAAATCGCCGAGGCGCTGCGGCAGCTGGAAACTGGTCCGGCAGCCGCTTAGCGCCGTAACGGCGGCACGGGCGCGGCTCACTCAGCCTTTCGGCACCCGCAGGGCGATGCGGCCGTCGCTCATGGGCGGACACCAGTAGTAGCCCCCGGACGTCGGATGGCTGAAGCGGAACAACGCGTCGACGATACCGTCGTCCAATCCGGCCAGGCGACGCAGCTGCGCTTCGAACGCGTCGAAGGAGCGCCCGAAGGCGAGAAACGCGAGACCGGCCCGGGCGCCATCCGACCACGGCATGGAGCGCCGCAGCACGAAGGCTTCGGGGTCGAAGCTTTCCTGTGCCGTGCGCTTCACGTGCGCGGACTCCGGTGCATCCTCGAGCTCCTCGTTGTCGCCCTTCCTCCGGCCGATGATGTGATCCTGTTCGTTCGCAGGCAGGCGATCGAAGTGGTCGAGATCATGCTGCCAGTGCTGAACGGCGGCAAAACTGCCGCCCCGGCACTCCTTCGGACCGGTGGACGCGAAGGCCACGGCGACCGCTTCATCCCCCTCCGGATTCTCGGTGCCATCTTCGTAGCCGGTGAGATCCAGGCCCTTCCCATAGCGGAAGGCATCGGTCGCCAGCACCAGCCGCAGCGCAGGCGCCACTGCCGCTTCGATGTGCCGGCTACGGTGCAGCAATTCGCCCCGGTCCTCGCCGCGCAGCCAGCACCACAGCGCGTGTTGCGTCGAAGGAATGTCGACGGCGCTGCCACCCAGCACCGGGAAGGCACGCAGTCCATCGACGCGCCCCCCAGCCGCGCGAACGAGCGACTCGCCAAGCCCGACGACGGTCGTGTCGCCGTCCGCGAACCTTGCCAGCCGATCCAGCGCGTCGTGCAGCCCGTCGGCGGCGTCGAGAGTAAAGAACAGGTGGCGTGCCAACGGTGGCACGGCCTTCATGATGCCTGGTTGATACGGGGTCATGTCCGCTCCCGATGGAACAAGGAATTCAGGTGCCGGCTCGGCTGCCGATCAGCCGTGCGCATGCAAACTGCAAGGGTAGCGCATCCCGTTCGAGGTCTGTAGCCCGCGACCGGGAGCCCCTGCGGACGCGGCGCGGCGCCTACGTTGCCTATCAATGCAGCAGAAGGCGAATTGCCAGTCCGCAGAAGGGCTTGTGCGTGTCATCCAGCACCGGCTCACAGACTTATCCACATTCGCTGGGGAAAACTCACGCTATTTCCACATCGAACGCATCTTCTCGGCGAGGTCGAATGCGATGCGACGCGATTCCATCGTGGGGCGCGGCGCCACGGCCGGCGGCGGCCACGAGGTCTGCTCGAAACGCTCGAGGATGCGGTTGGGAATGAAGCGCGTGCGGCTTGCATACACGTGGCGGTCGCCATGGCCGGGCTGCTGCGAAACATGGAAGCGCTGCGGCACGATCAGGTCGAGCTGGTCCTTCGCGCGCGTCATCGCGACGTAAAGCAGGCGCCGCTCCTCCTCGATCTCTCCGCTGCTCCCCGTCGCAAGGTCGGAGGGCAGGCAGCCGTCGACCACATTCAGCAGCGTCACGGCGGACCATTCCAGCCCCTTCGCCGAATGGATTGTCGACAGGATGAGATAGTCCTCGTCGAGAAGGGGAATCCCCGACTCATCGCTCGTGGCGCTGGGCGGATCGAGTGTGAGTTCGGTCAGGAAGCGCTCGAGGTTCGGGTAGGTGGCGGCGATGCGCGCGAGCTGCTCGATATCGCCCGCGCGGATTGCAGCGTCGTCGTACATCCGCGGCATCTCGTCGACGTACCACTGGCACACCGGCTCGAGGTTCGCGGGCCACGTCGCCGACGCGACTGCTTCGAGCAGACCGGAGAATCGGCTCCACGCGCCCCGCACCGCTTCCGGAACGGGCTGCTCGGCCAGCAGCACGCAGCCCGCCGGCGCCGCAGCAATGTTGTCGAGGACACGGCCCGCCGTCTTGGGCCCAATCCCGGCGTGAAGCTGCAGAGCACGGAACCCGGAGACGCGGTCGCGCGGATTGATGGCCCAGCGCAGCACCGCGAGGACGTCCTTGACGTGGGCGGCCTCGAGGAATTTCAGACCGCCGAACTTCACGAAGGCGATGTTGCGGCGGGTGAGTTCCACTTCGAGGCGTGCGCTGTGATGCGATGCGCGAAAAAGTACCGCCTGCGACTTGAGGCGGATTCCCTCCTCGCGCCGGGCGAGCACCGACTCGACGATGCAGGCAGACTGGTCCGCATCGTCCTTGACCGCGACCAGGCGCGGCCTCTGTGTGCCGTCGCGCGCGCTCCACAGGTCCTTCGTGAAACGTTCGCTGGCCAGGGCGATCACGGCGTTGGCCGCACCAAGGATCGGCTGGGTGGAGCGGTAGTTGCGGTCGAGCGTAACCTGATGGGCGGGCGGATCGAAATGGCCGGGGAAGTCGAGAATGTTGCGCACCGTCGCGCCGCGGAAGGCGTAGATGGCCTGCGCGTCGTCACCGACCACCGTGACCCCACACCCGTCAGGCTTCATCGCGAGCAGGATGGCGGCCTGCAGGCGGTTGGTGTCCTGGTATTCATCGACCAGGACGTGGGAGAAACGCCCGCCGATTTCCTTGGCAAGGTCGGGGTCGGTCAGCATCTGCGCCCAGTAGAGCAGGAGATCGTCGTAATCGAGCACCTGCTGGGCCTGCTTCGCCTCGACGTAGCCGAGGAACAGCCGTTTCAGATCCGCTTCCCACTCCGAGCACCAGGGGAAGGATGTTTGCAGCACCTCGCCGAGCGGTGCCTGGGTATTGACTGCGGCCGAATAGATGGCGAGGCAGGTCCCTTTCATCGGGAAGCGCTTCGTTTTCGCGGACAGCCCGAGTTCGTGCCGCACGAGGTTCATCAGGTCACCGGAATCCTCGCGGTCGTGAATCGTGAAGCCGGGCTCAAGGCCAATGCGCCCGGAGAACTCGCGCAGCAGACGTGCACCGATGCCATGAAAGGTTCCGGACCATTCGAGCGTTGCGCCGGCAAGCCGCGGCCGGTCTTTCGACAGCCGGGAGATGATGCGCGTGACGCGGCGGCTCATCTCGTCGGCGGCGCGGCGCGAAAAGGTCAGCAGCAGGACCCGCCCGGGGTCCGCGCCGCTGGCGACGAGGTGTGCCACGCGATGGGCGAGGGTGGAGGTCTTGCCCGAACCCGCACCCGCGATTACCAGAAGCGGAAGCGCGTGATCCGCCGATCCCGGTTCCGTTCCAAACAGGACTGCCGCACGCTGTGCGTCGTTGAGGTGATCGAGGTAGGCTGCCGGCTCCTCCACGGTCGCTTCGTCGTGCATGTTCACCGGCATCCGCTCCGGACATCGGCATCGCACCTGGACCACGCGGACGCGGCGACGGGTTCCTCCACATCCGTGGTGTCCGCACCGGATCGCTGCAGCCACGGGGGAATCCGCGGGGCGTCACGCAGGGCGAAGAACACGGCCTCGTCGCAGGCCGGGCAGATGCGGTATTCGGCGAGGTCGCTGTAGGCGCGCTCCATCGCATGCGGATTCAGCGAGGCATGGCAGTGCGGGCAGATGAATCGGGCGGTCATGGCTTCGTCCTCCATACCTGTAACTATATACAGTCTTCCAGCATTTGGAAATCACATGCCGGTGCACGCTTCCTTCCTCACCAGTTTCGCGCCTTGCTCCCTCAGGGTGCGAGGGAAGCCACTTTCCTGACGACCGTCGTTGTCCCAGCCGCTAACAAATTCGGTGTACGCAAGCGGGCGATACGCAGGTAGAGTTCGCATCGTGTCTCGGCTAGAATCCAACGACGTCAGGGAGATCACATGCTGCAGATCGGTGATATCGCGCCAACGTTTTCACTGCCGGATGCGGACATGGAGGATTTCGACCTCGCCGCAGAACGCGGCAGGCATCATGTGGTCCTCTACTTTTACCCCCGTGACAACACGCCGGGATGCACCCTGCAGGCGGCCGACTTCACCGACCATGAAGAGGACTTCGCCCGCTACGGCTGCATCATCGTCGGTGTCAGTCCCGACGATTGCCTGACCCATGCCGAATTTCGCGACGAGCACGGCCTGTCGATACGTCTGCTCTCGGACGTCGAGACCGAGGTGTGCAAGCTCTACGAAGTGTGGCGGCCCAAGGAAGTCGATGGTGTGAAGAAGATGGGTGTGGCACGGACGACCTTCGTGATCGACAAGGACGGCGTCGTCCGCTACGCACTCCACGACGTAAACCCCCGCGGCCATGCGGCGGGGGTCTTCGAACTGGTCAGGAAACTGGAAACCGAGAAAGCCAATGGAAATTGTCAAGAACACCGTCGTAACGCTTAAGTACACCGTCGTCGATCCGGACGGCAACATGATCGATGACGGCCAGCAGCCGCTGGTCTACATCCACGGCGGCTACGACGGCATCTTCCCCGCCATCGAGGAAGCGCTGCACGGCAAGAAGGTCGGCGAGCAACTGAAGGTCAAGCTGCAGCCCGAAGACGCGTTCGGCGAATACGACGAGGAGCTGGTGCTGGTCGAGGACGTCAGCCAATTCCCCGAGAACATCGAGGTCGGCATGTCCTTCGAGCGCGTCACGGATGACGGCGAAGAGGAAATGATCTACCGCATCACCGACATCGCCGACGGCAAGGTCGTCGTCGACGGCAACCACCCGCTCGCGGGCACGGCGCTGGTGTTCGACGTGACGGTCGCCGAAGTGCGCCCCGCGACGGCCGAGGAGCTGTCGCACGGCCATGTGCACGGTGCGGGCGGCCACCATCACTGATCGGTTTGTCATCGCACAACTGATCGCCAGGGGGCCGCGCAAGCGGCCCCTTTACCGTCCACCGCTCATTCCCCACTCCTGCGCCCGATGACCGCCTTGACCGGAAATGCCATTCCGCAACCTGAAAGCCGCGATCGCGCGCCCGTCGCTCCGCTTCTCGATGTAAGCGGGCTGCGTGTGCATATCGGCACGTCCGGACGGCCGGTGCGGCCGGTGGACGGCGTAGGCTTCTCGATCGGGGCAGGGGAGACCTTCGCCCTGCTGGGCGAGTCTGGCTGCGGCAAATCCATGACCGCGCTGGCCCTGCTGCGCCTGCTGCCGGACGCCGGGCGCATCATCGCCGGAAACGTGCGCTTTGCGGGCGACGATCTGCTCGCGCGCACCGAGGCCGACATGCGCGAAGTGCGTGGGGGAAAGATCGCGATGATCTTCCAGGAGCCGTCGACCAGCCTCAATCCGGTGATGACCGTGATGACTCAGATCGGCGAGGTCCTCGCGCGCCACCGCCGGCTGCGCGGCGCGGCCGCCCGGGAAGAGGCGCGACGGCTGCTCGACGCGGTGGGAATTCCCGACGCCGAACGCCGCCTCGACGACTATCCCTTCCAGTTTTCGGGCGGGATGAAGCAGCGCGTGATGATCGCGATGGCGCTCGCGGGCGAACCCGAGCTGCTGATCGCCGACGAGCCGACGACGGCCCTCGACGTGACGATCCAGGCGCAGGTGTTGGACCTGCTCGTCGGGCTCCAGGCCGAGCGGGGAATGGGCATGCTGCTGATCACCCACGATCTGGGCGTGGTCGCGCGCATGGCGCAGCGCATCGGCGTGATGTACGCCGGCGAGCTCGTCGAGACCGGCGCGCGCGACGACTTCTTCCGCGCCCCGCTGCACCCTTATTCGCGCAAACTGTTCGCTGCGCTGCCGACCGACGCCCAGCGTGGCCGTCCGCTCGCGGCGCTGGGCGGGCAGGTGCCGCCGCTGGACCAGCCCTTCGCGGGCTGCCGCTTCGCCGGACGGTGTCCCGATGTCTTCGCGCGCTGCCACGACGAGGCGCCCGCCTGGCACGTCGTCGGCGCCCAGTCCGTGCGCTGCCATCTGTATGCCGGCGCGCACCGCGCGACGGAAACGGTCCGGGGCGCGGAAGGCACGATCCTGCGGCAGCCGTCCTCGCAACCGGTCGCACCGCTGCTGGACGTGCGCGACCTGCAAGTGCATTTTCCGGTGCGCAAGGGGCTGCTGCGCCGAGAGGTCGCGCGCGTACGCGCTGTCGACGGCGTGAGCCTGACGCTCGCGCCCGGGCGCACGCTGGCGCTGGTCGGCGAATCGGGTTGCGGCAAGACCACTGCCGGCAAGGCGATCCTTCAGCTCGTGACGCCGACCGGAGGTGAGGTGTACCTCGACGGCACGCCGCTCGCCGGTCTGTCGCAGGCGGCCTTGCGCGAACTGCGACGCGACTTCCAGATGGTGTTCCAGGATCCCTTCGCGTCGCTCAACCCGCGCATGCGCGTCGGCGAGATCATCGAGGAGGGCTTGCTCGCGCTCGGCGTGGAGCCGGATGCGCTGAAACGAGCCGCGCGCATCGACACGCTGCTCGCGCGCGTGGGACTCACGCCGGACATGAAGCTGCGCTATCCGCACGAATTTTCCGGCGGCCAGCGCCAGCGCATCGCGATCGCCCGTGCGCTCGCGGTGCAGCCGAAGCTGATCGTCTGCGACGAACCGACGAGCGCCCTGGACGTCTCGGTGCAGGCGCAGATCCTGAACCTGATGCGCGAGCTGCAGGCCGAATTCGAACTGGCCTACCTCTTCATCACGCACAACATCGGGGTGGTGAGCTGGATGGCCGACGACGTCGCGGTGATGTATCTGGGGCGGATCGTCGAGCAGGGGGCGGTCGCGAAAGTGCTGGAGGCGCCAGCGCATCCCTACACCCGCGCATTACTGGCCGCCGTACCGGACATCGCACGTGAAACTGCAGTCAAGGCGGGGGAAGCAGGCAGGATTGCCCGGACGACCGCTGCCGCCGATCTGCCATCGCCGCTGGCCCCGCCGTCCGGTTGCCATTTTCACCCGCGCTGCGAACGCGCCACCGACATCTGCCGCGCCCAGTATCCGGCGCAGACGGAGCTGCGCGGCGGGCGCAGCGTGCGTTGCCACTGGCCGCTCTGAAACTCGCGACGGAGTTAGCGTTTCTTCGCGTGCGGCTTCGTTGTCGACTTGCCCGCCTGCTTGGTCGCCGGCTTGGCGCTGGTCTTCGACTTGGTGCCGGACTTCCCGGCTGCTCGTGTCGCAGCCGGGACCTTGGCCGACGTGCCTTTGCGATTGCCGGCCGCGGATTTGCCCGTGTGCGTCTTTCCGCCGGCGTGTGCGCCTTTCCGGCCGCCCTTGCCGTTGACCTTGCCCGCCGACGGCGGCGGAATCGTGCTGGTGTCGAGTGCCGCGGCGCGGGGAATCATCCGGGCCGCGGCAAGAGCGCCAGCCATTTCCCCGCCCTCGGGCACTAGCAGCGTGTAGCCGGCGCTGACCCGGCTGCGGGCGTCCAGTCCGTTGATCTGCTGCAGTTCGCTGGGCGAAAGGCCGAAGTCGCGCGCGACGGATGCGAGGGTGTCGCCACGCTGCATTTCGTAGGTGCGCCACTGCCGGCCGGCGTCTTGCCGCTCGGCGAGGCGCGCGCGGAAGCGTTCGGCCCGGTCAACCGGGATCACGAGCGAGTTGGCCTGCGCGATGGCGGGGCGGTTGTACGAGGGATTCAGTGCGAGAAACTCGTCGAGCGGCATTTCGGCAAGCCGGGCTGCCGTGGCAAGATCGATGCCCGCGGGCGCCGTAACGGTGACGAAATGGCGAGTGTTGGGGACGTAGGGCAGTTCAAAGTGGAAGAGTTCGGGCTGCGCTACGATATTCTTCAGTGCCTGCAGCTTGGGGACGTAGTTGCGGGTTTCCTCGGGCATTCGCAGCTGGCTGTATTCCGCGGGAAGCCCCGCGGCGAGATTCTTCTGGACGGCCCGCCCGACGGCACCTTCTCCCCAGTTGTACGACGCGAGGGCAAGGTGCCAGTCGCCTTGCATCTCGTAGATGGTCTGGAGATAGTCCAGCGCAGCGTTGGTTGAAGCGATGACGTCGCGCCGCTCGTCCACCCACTTGTCCTGCGTGAGGTTGTAGTTGCGGCCGGTCGAGGGAATGAACTGCCACAACCCTGACGCACGGGCGCGCGAATAGGCCATCGGGTTGTAACTGCTCTCGACCATCGGCAGGAGCGCCAGCTCGGTCGGCATGCCGCGGCGTTCGAGCTCGTCGACGATGTGGTAGAGGTAGCGTCCGCCGCGTTCGAACACCTTCTTGAGGAAGCCCGGGCGGTTGAGGTAGAAGAGCTGCTGCTCGGCGACGGCTTCGGTGTCGAGATCCGGCATCCCGAACCCCCGCCGGATGCGGTCCCAAATGTCGTTTGCGTCACGCGTCAGGTCGAGCGTCAGTACACGGGGAGTCGGATCGCGCAGTTCGAGCACCTGGCTCGGGGAAGCGGTCAGGCCTTCCGTTGATCGCGCTGCGGTCCGCGGTCGCAAGCTCCCGAGTGCCGGTACGTCGGCGGCCTGCGCAGGGGGGGCTTCGGCGGGCGAGGGAGGCGTGAGGGGCGCGGGCGCAGGCTCATCCTCGGCGGTCGCGGAGGAAATGGTCGCGACCAGCAACATGGTCAGCAGCAGAATTCGCAGGAGTGAAATCGCCATCAATCCGGCGCCCGTTCGACAGACAAAGAGGGTGGACTCTAGGGCAGTGTCGTAGGTGCGTCAAACCCGGCGTCGGATGCGCCGGACGGCGGCCAGCCACCGCGATTCGATCCGGCAACGAGCTGCCGTTCGGGCTGAGCCGGTCGCAGTCCGGCCCATGCCTTTCGAACAGGCTCGGAGCAAGCGGTCATATCGGCTTGCCGCCCTTAGAACACGTCCTTCCAGCGGCGCAGGGCGGCGAAGCATTCCGCGGAACCCGTCGGGCGCTGGCCGTCGCGTGCGGTGACGGCATCGATCAGCGCCGATGACTCGGTGCGCAGGAAAGGATTGATCCGGCGTTCACGCTCGATGCTGCTGGGCAGGGTCGGGCGGCCGGCCGCGCGCCGGGCTTCGCATTCCGCAAGCCAGGCGTCGCGCGCGGGGTTGTCGGATTCGGCCGCGCGGGCGAAGGCGAGGTTCGCGAGCGTGTATTCGTGTGCGCAGTGGACCGCGGTGTCACCGGGAAGCTGCGCGAGGCGCTGCAGGGATTGGTGCAGTTGCGCGGCTGTACCGCCGAGCAGGCGGCCGCAACCGGCGCTGAACAGCGTGTCCCCCGGGAACAGGATGCCGGGCGCGTAGTAGGCGATGTGCGTGGCCGTGTGGCCCGGGATGCCGAGCACCGAGAAGCGCAGGCCGAGCGCATCGAGGGCGACTTCATCGCCCTCGCCGACGTGGCGGGTGATGGCGGGGATGTCCTCGCCGGCAGGGCCGAGGACTTCCGGCCGATGGCGTGCCGCCAGCTCGGCGACGCCGCCGATGTGATCGCTGTGATGGTGGGTGAGCAGGACCGCCACGAGGCGCAGGCCCTGTTCGCGCAGGGCCGTTTCGACGACCGAGGCGTCGCCGGGATCGACCACGGCCGCCGCCGGGCCATGCCTGAGCAACCAGATATAGTTATCGCGGAAAGCCGGAAGAGGGATAATGTCGCTGCTGCGGAATTTTGAGTGCTGATCGTTCATGTCCATCCTCAGTCTGTCGGACTGGCTTGAAACCCCGCAGGGAAGCTACCTGCTGCGGTGGGAGCAGGCGAAGTTCGATCTCATGGTAGCCGACATTTTCGGCTACAACGCAGTGCAGATAGGCCTGCCGGAACATAATTTCCTGCGCGCCAACCGCATTCCGTACCGGTTTCATTGCGCGCGCTCGGGCGACATTGCGGTCGTCGCGAACGGTGATGCGCTGCCGTTCGCGGCCGCGAGCATCGATCTTGTGCTGCTGCCGCACGTGCTCGAATTTTCGCCCCACCCGCACCAGGTGCTGCGCGAAGTCGAACGGGTGCTGGTACCGGAAGGAAGCGTCATCATCGCCGGGTTCAATCCCTTCAGCCTGTGGGGTTTGCGGCGGTTGGTGGCGCGGCGTTCAGGCACCTACCCATGGCGCGGGCAATACCTGTCGGTGCGGCGTACGAAGGACTGGCTGGCGCTGCTGGGTTTCGAAACGCAGGCGGGGAGCTTCGGCTGCTATGCGCCGGCGTTCACGCGCACCAAGTGGCTGGAGCGCTGCGGCTTCATGGACAAGGCGGGCGACCGCTGGTGGCCGATCTGCGGCGGCACCTACATCATCCAGGGCATCAAGCGGGTGCAGGGGATGCGATTGATAACGCCGAACTGGCGCGATGCGCGCGCCGCGGCAAAGCGCCTTTCACCGGTGGCCCAGCGCGGGCGGCAGGTGACGGGCGTACAGAAAGTGGAATAAATGGAAGAAGTCGAAATATTCACCGACGGGGCCTGCAGCGGCAACCCGGGCCCCGGCGGCTGGGGCGCGATCCTGCGCAGCGGCCTGCACGAGAAGGAAATCTGGGGCGGCGAGCCCCAGACCACCAACAACCGCATGGAACTGCTCGCAGTGATCCGCGCGCTGGAGACGCTCAAGCGTCCCGTGGCGGCGCGCGTGCACACCGACAGCCAGTACGTGCAAAAGGGTATCTCGGAATGGATCCACGGCTGGAAGAAGCGCGGCTGGAAGACCGCCTCGCGCGAGCCGGTGAAGAACGAGGATCTGTGGCGGGCGCTTGATGAGGCGGCGAGCCGGCACAAGGTCGCGTGGATCTGGGTGCGCGGTCACGCGGGCCATGCCGAAAACGAGCGCGCGGACGAGCTTGCGCGACGGGGCGTCGCGGCCGTGCGCGCGCAGGGCAGGGCCGTTGCCGAGATCTGATCAACCGGCCCGCGAGGGCGCGAACAAATTACCAGGGATGAACCCTTGAGACAGATTGTCCTGGATACCGAAACGACCGGCCTCGACTGGCGCAATGGCGACCGCGTGATCGAGATCGGCTGCGTCGAACTGTTGAATCGCAACCTGACGGGGCGGCACTACCACGTCTACATCAACCCCGAACGGGGGATCGATGCCGAGGCGATCGCGGTGCACGGCATCACCGAGGAGTTCCTCGCGGACAAGCCGAAATTCCGCGATATCGCCGACGACTTCATGGATTTCGTGCGCGACGCGGAGCTCGTGATCCACAATGCGAGCTTCGACGTGGGCTTCCTCGACCACGAGCTGTCGCTGCTGCGGCATCCGAAGCTGGATGCACTGTGCGCGGGCGTGATCGACACGCTGCGGATGGCCAAGGAGCAGAATCCGGGCAAGAAGGCGTCGCTCGACGCGTTGTGCGATCGCTATGAGATCGACAACGCCGCACGCACGCTGCACGGGGCGCTGCTCGACGCGGAGCTCCTCGCCGAGGTCTACCTGGCGATGACCCGCGGGCAGGAAAGCCTGATGATGATGCTCGACGACGAACCTGCGGCGGGCAGCGGGGAAGACGGCGGATCGCCGGTCGAGCGGCCGCCGCTGCGGGTGCTGCGTGCGTCCGCCGAGGAATTGGGCGAGCACGATCGCATCCTGCAGGACATCGCGAAGGCGAACAAGGGCGCCTGCCTGTGGATTCCGCCGGTGCCGGCCGAGGAAGCGCCCGTGGCCTGATCCGGCGGAAGCGGGCTGCAGGGCGGATCAGGCTTTACGCCATCCGCCGTGCGGAATGCGCGCTCAGAGGATCAGCCGTCCGCCCGGCAGACTTCCGGCCTTCTCGAGCCGCGTGACAGTGGGACCGAGGTCGAGGCCGGTCTTGTCCTTCAACGCCCGTGCGCGCTCGCGCAACTCCGTTACGGGAAGGTCGACCTGTTCGCCTTCGGCCCCGAAGGCGACGACGTTGCCGCTGTCGCAGGACGGAAAGGCGATTGCGCGGTCGTCGAAGGCCGTGATGATGCGCTCGACGCTGGTGCGGAAGCCGCGCGAACGGCCGAAGAGATTCACCGAGAGCAGGCCCTGTTCGGACAGCCTGGTGCGGGCCGCCGCGTAGAACGGCGCGGTGTCGAGTGCGCCGGCGCGGGCGTTGCGATCGAAGCCGTCGACCAGGATCAGGTCGAACTTGCGCTCAGTTTCCATCACGTAGCGCACGCCGTCACCGACGTGGATCGCGAGCCGTTCGTCCTCGTCCGGCAGCTTGAAGAACTGGCGCGCGGCAGCGACGACACGCGGTTCGATCTCGACGACCTGGACGCGGGTCTGCGGGCAATGGTGGTGCAGGAAACGCGTCAGCGATGCCGCGCCGAGGCCGATCACGAGGGCCGTGCGCGGCCACTCTTCGGCGTCGCGCAGCAGCAGGCCGGCCATCATTTCACGCGTGTAGGCGAGTTCCAGCGCGTTGGGACGCCGGATGCGCATGGCGCCCTGGACCCACTCCGATCCGAAGTGGAGGTAGCGGACCCCGCCGTCCTCGCTGATGTCGATCGGGGTGCTCATGCCGTCATCCGTTTCAGCGCATAGAGGTGTTCGAGCGCCTCGCGCGGGCTGAGGCTGTCGGGGTCGAGTTCGGCGAGCGCGGTCAGGGCCGGGTGCGACAGCGGTTCGCCCTCCGGTTCGGGCAACGCGGCGAAGAGGTCGGCCTGCGGGCCGGCGCCGACTTCGCGGTTTTCCAGCGCCCGCAGGCGGCGCTTGGCGTCGCGGACCACCGAGCCGGGGATGCCGGCGAGGGCCGCGACCTCGATCCCGTAGCTCTGGCTCGCGGGCCCTTCCTCGACGGCATGCAGGAAGACGATGCGGTGCGCGTGCTCAACCGCGTCGAGATGCACGTTCGCGCACTCGGGGTAGTCGGCGTTGAGGCGCGTGAGCTCGAAGTAATGGGTCGAGAAGAGCGTCAGGCAGCGGTTCTTTTCGAGCAGATGGCGCGCGATCGCGAAGGCCAGCGCGAGACCGTCGAAAGTCGAGGTGCCGCGGCCGATCTCGTCCATCAGCACGAGGCTCTGGTCCGTGGCGCCGTGCAGGATCGCGGAGGCTTCGGTCATCTCGACCATGAAAGTCGAACGGCCCGACGCGAGGTCGTCGGAGGCGCCGATGCGCGTGAAGATCGCGTCGAGCGGACCGATGCGCGCCGCCTGCGCGGGCACGAAGGCGCCGACGTGGGCGAGCAGGGCGATCAGCGCGACCTGCCGCATGAAGGTCGATTTGCCGCCCATGTTGGGGCCGGTGATCATCAGCATGCGCCGGGTCGGCGCGAGGCTGCAGTCGTTGGCGATGAAGTTCTCGACCTGGCGCTCGACCACCGGGTGACGGCCGCCGATGATGTCCATGCCCGGCTGGTCCGAGAACTGCGGGCGGACGTAGCTGTAGCGCACGGCGGCCTCGCCGAAGGCGCCGAGGCCGTCGAGGCAGGCCAGCGCGCGCGCGATGTGCTGCAGCGTCGGGATGTGGGCGGCGAGGTCTTCGAGCAGGGCCTCGTAGAGCATCTTCTCGCGCGCGAGGGCGCGCTCCTGCGCCGACAGCGCCTTGTCCTCGAAGGCCTTCAGCTCGGGGGTGATGTAGCGTTCGGCGTTCTTCAGCGTCTGCCGGCGGCGGTAATCGTCGGGAACCTTGGCGGCGTTCGCGTGGCTGACTTCGATGTAGAAGCCATGCACCTTGTTGAACTCCACCTTCAGGTTCGCGATGCCACTGCGTTCGCGCTCGCGCACCTCGAGCGCCATCAGGAACTCGCCGCAGTTGGTCTGGATGCCGCGCAGGTCGTCGAGCTCGGCGTCGAAGCCGGTGGCGATCACGCCGCCGTCGCGCACCGCCGCGGCAGGCTCCGGCGCGACCGCGCGCACGAGGAGATCGAGGGCGGCTTCCGGCACGCCGAGCGCGGCCACGAGCTGGGCGAGCAGGGCGAGCAGGGCGGACTTCGAAGCGCGTCGTGCAGTTCGGGCAGGCGCGCGAGGCTGTCGCGCAGGGCGGCAAGATCTCGCGGGCGGGCGCTGCGCAGCGCAATGCGCGCGGTGATGCGATCGACGTCCGCAACGCCGCGGAGCGCCTGGCGGGCGTTCGCGAGCATGCGTGCGTCGCCGGTGTCGTTGCCGATCAGCTCGCTAACGGCGCCGTGGCGCGCGGCTGCATGGTGACGGTCGCGCAGCGGGTGGTGCAGGGCGTGGCGCAGCCAGCGCGAGCCCATGCTGGTGACGCAGGTGTCGAGGAGCGAGAGCAGGGTGGGCGATGCTTCGCCACGCAGCGTCTCGGTAAGTTCGAGATTGCGGCGCGTCGCGGCGTCGAGCCTGAGGTATTCCGATTCGCGCTCGACCTTGAGACCCGTCACGTGTTCGAGGCTCTGGCGCTGCGTGCTGCGCGCGTAGTCGAAGAGCGCCGCGGCTGCGCCCAGGGCGACCGCCATGCCCTCGACGCCGAAGCCCGTCAGGTCGCGCGTGCCGAAATGACCGGTCAACAGGCGTTCGCCCGTTTCGCCATCGAACTGCCAGTCAGCGAGGCGGCGCAGCACCGGCGAGAGCGTTTCGACGAGTGGCAGGGCGAGGCCGTCAGGCACCAGTACCTCGGCCGGGCGCAGGCGCTCGAACTGCGTCTGCAATTGCTCGGCGGGGCATTCCATGACGCGCAGGTCGCCGTTCGCGAGGTTAAGCCACGCGAGCCCGAGCACGCCGCGATGCAGGTTCGCCGCGAGGAGCAGCGAATCGGAACGGTCGTCGAGCAGCGCGGCGTCGGTCAGCGTGCCGGGCGTGACGATGCGGCTGACGGCGCGCTCCATCGGCCCCTTGGTCGTACCCGGGTCGCCAACCTGTTCCGCGATCACGACCGATTCACCGAGCTTCACGAGTCGCGCGAGGTATTGTTCGACCGCATGGAAGGGCACGCCGGCCATCTTGATGGGCTGCCCGGCAGACTGCCCGCGCGTCGTCAGCGTGATGTCCAGCAGCCGCGCCGCCTTCTCCGCGTCGTCGAAGAACAGCTCGTAGAAATCGCCCATCCGGTAGAAGAGCAGCGTGTCCGGATGCTGCTGCTTGATCCGGAGGTATTGCTGCATCATCGGGGTGTGCTCTTTGGCAACCAGACCGTATCCCGAGTTATCTGATATTTGCATTCAAGTTGTGAGTGAAAGCCGGCCAGCGTAGGCAACGAAGGCGCTATTGTCTTCGAAGACAACCTCGGACGCGACCGCGACATCATTTGCAATGCGCGAACGGCGTCCGAATTACGTTGGGCCAAGCCTTTTTGAAGTGCCGCCTGCGGCTGACAGGACTTTTAAGTGACTCCGGGTTACAACGGGATGAGACGGCATGGAGTGCCCTGAGGGCAGCACGCCGCGTCAGCGATCGGCCGGATGAGCGAGCGGCTTGTCCATAAGATGAATCAAAAATATTGCTTTTGACGGGGCGGGTCAATAACATATCTTTGCACAAAGATAATTTTCAAAAAGATTGTTGACCCCACAGAGGTGACTGTTCGTCATGGACATCCCGTTGCTGTTGCTTTCGTCGTTCATCATTGCCGTGACAGGCTTGTTGTTCTTCATCTGGTCCCTGCGCAAGGGGCTTCTCGACCCCCATGCCGCCGCGGCCAAGGTCATCTTTTCATCTGGTGAGATCGGTCGGATCGAGGAACCGGCCGCGACAGCGGCGAAGCAACGGGACCTTCAGCGGGCGATGACGGCGTCGCACTCCGAACCCGACGCCACTGAGCTGCAGGCGCGCCTGGCGGCGGATGCCTCGTCGGCTCGACCGGCCTTCGTACTGCTCGGTTTCGCGGTCTTCTGGCTACTGGTTGCTTCGATTGCGGGCCTCACGAGCTCCATCAAGCTCCATGAGCCGGACTGGCTGACGCAATATGCCTGGCTCAGCTTCGGCCGTATCCGCACGATCCACCTGAACGCGGTCGCCTACGGATGGGCGCCGATGGCAGCGCTCGGCATCGCCTTGTGGATGTTGCCGCGGTTGCTGAAGACCACGCTGGAGGGTGCGCGCTTCGCGGTATGGGGGGCCATCCTGTGGAACATCGGACTCGCGGTCGGCATCGGCTGCATCGCGGTCGGGATCAACGATGGCATGGAGTGGCTGGAAATTCCGGGGCAGGTCGGCGTGCTGTTCGCGGTGGGCGGCGCCATGATCGGCCTGCCGCT
Organism: Azoarcus sp. DN11; assembly: GCF_003628555.1. Classification (NCBI taxonomy): domain Bacteria; kingdom Pseudomonadati; phylum Pseudomonadota; class Betaproteobacteria; order Rhodocyclales; family Zoogloeaceae; genus Azoarcus; species Azoarcus sp. DN11. Next base: position 2,610,654 of record NZ_CP021731.1, read on the forward strand.
GGTCTTCACGCTGCGCCGACGCAAGGTCGAGCACCTTTACGTATCCGTCTGGTACATGGGCGCGGCGCTCTTCTGGTTCCCCGTCCTCTACATCGTCGCAAAGCTGCCCAACCTGCACTTCGGCGTCGAACAGGCGACGATGAACTGGTGGTTCGGCCACAACGTGCTGGGGCTCTTTTACACGCCGCTGTCCCTCGCCGCCGTCTACTACTTTCTGCCCAAGGTCATCGGCCGGCCGATCCAATCGTACAACCTGTCGCTGATCGGTTTCTGGTGTCTCGCGTTCTTCTACGGACAGGTCGGCGGCCACCATCTCGTCGGCGGTCCGGTGCCGGAATGGCTGGTCACGCTGTCGATCGTGCAGAGCATCATGATGATCGTGCCCGTCGTCGCGTTCTCGCTGAACCAGCACCTGACGATGCGCGGGCACTTCGCCGCCCTGAAGCACTCGCCGACGCTGCGCTTCGTCGTGCTGGGCGGGATGATGTATACGCTGAGCTCGATCCAGGGCTCGTTCGAAGCGCTGCGCAGCGTCAACACGATCACCCACTTCACGCACTTCACCGTCGCACACGCTCACCTCGGGCTGTACGGCTTCGTCACGCTGGTGATGTTCGGTGCGATCTACTTCGCGATGCCGCGCATCGTCTCGCGCGAATGGCCGTATCCGAAGCTCATCGCCGTGCACTTCTGGCTGGTTGCGATCGGTTTCGCGATCTACTTCGTGTCGCTGACGACGGCCGGGCTGCTGCAAGGCTTCGCGATGCTCGATGCCAGCAAGCCTTTCATGGAATCGGTGCGCGTCACGCTGCCCTGGCTGGAGGGGCGCTCGATCGGCGGCGCGTTGATGACGCTCGGCCATTTCGCGTTCGCCGCCCACTTCGTGCTGATGGCGCTGGCCCGCGGGCCTCAGCGTAGCGGCGCCGCCATTCTCCGTCCCCTTGCCCGGACTGCCTGAACCATGGAAAACCACGTCAAACTGATCTCGGGCGCGATGGTGACGCTCGCCATTGCTACCGTCTCACTCGTCGTGCTGCCCTATCTGCAGCTTCGTCATGAACCACCCACGGCTGGCCTCAAGCCCTATACCGAAGTGCAGCTGCGCGGACGGCAGGAGTACATCCGCCAGGGCTGCGTCTACTGTCATTCGCAGCAGCCGCGCGACCCCTCGCAGGCGCCGGACGACAAGCGTGGCTGGGGCCGGCCTTCGGTCGCGGGCGACTACTACTACGACCGCCCGCATCTGCTCGGCACGATGCGCACCGGGCCTGATCTGCTCAATATCGGCGCGCGCCAGCCGAGCGCCGACTGGCAGCTCGGCCACCTTTACCAGCCGCGTGCCTACACGCCGGGCAGCATCATGCCGGCCTATCCCTTCCTGTTCGAGCTCAAGAAAGAGGCGGGCCCGGGCGACAAGGTCGTCGCGCTGCCGCCACAGTTCGCACCCGGCGGAGGGGTCGTCGTCGCCACGCAGGAGGCGCAGGACCTTGTGGCCTATCTCCTGTCGCTCGATCGGACCTTCCCCGCGCTGGCGCCGCTCGCCGACGCGAGCCCGGCCTCCAAATGACTCGCAGCCACTTTCCCGACATGTCAGCCAAGACTCGTAACGATCACGCCCAGCGGCGCGAAAACGTCGATCCGCATGAATCCCTCAATCCCGTCCCCCGCCTGATGCTGGGCCTGATCGGCCTGCTGCTCGTGTGGGCCGTCTACTACATCTATACGGCGCATCCCGCTACGCGTCCCGCCCTCGGAGACCGCCGCAACGTGGAGATCCTCGCGGCCGTGCCGAGCAAGGCCTTCGATGGCGCGCAGATCTTCGGCGCCAATTGCGCGGCCTGCCATCAGGCCGCAGGCACCGGCATTCCCCAGGTCTTTCCGCCGCTGGCGGGTTCCGCCTGGGTCAATGGCGGCGAACAAGTCGTGATCCAGATTCTGCTGCACGGGATCAACGGCAGCATCGAAGTCGCCGGCAACACGTACAACGGCGTGATGCCGGCGTTCGGCGACAAACTCGGCGATGCGGAGATCGCCGCCGTCGCGAGCCACATCCGCAGCCAGTGGGGCAATCAGGCTGCGCCGGTGACGGCGGAATCGGTCGCGGATCAGCGCAAGCGCACGGCAGACCGCAGCGCCCCGTGGAACGGCGGCGCGGAACTCGCGACGCTGAAATAGGCCGCGTCGCCACAAGCCATGCGTACTGCCATTACCTGCGCGCTGATCCTGCTGTTGGGCCTCGCGGCATTCTCGGAGGTCAGCGCCGGCTTCCGGGTCGTCACGAGCGAGGCCGCGCGCCGCCTCGACGTGCGCGAGCACGCGCCGGAAATGCCCGACGCAGCGCTTGTCGGCGCCGGCGCGTCCGCCTACTCGCTACGTGGGGATCTGGCGCGGGACGGCCGCATCGCACTCGTCGACTTCATCTACACCCGCTGCGAATCGGTGTGCAGCGTACTGGGCACGGAATTCCAGCAACTGCAGCAGGAGATCCGGAAGCAGGGGCTACAGGACCGCGTTCGCCTCATCAGCATCAGCTTCGACCCGGCAGACGACGCCGACGCATTGGCGCGCTACGCAGACCGCATGCACGCCGAGGGCTCCGTCTGGCGCTTCGCCAGTGTCGTCGACCCGCAGGCGTTGCGGCCGCTGCTCGACGCCTTCGGCATCGTCGTCGTGCCCGATGGAATGGGGGGCTTCGTGCATAACGCCGCGATCCACACGCTCGCCCCGGACGGCCGGCTGATCCGCATCGACGACCTCGGTGAGGCCCGCATCGCGCTGCGCTCCGCGCTCACTCACTCGGAGCTTGTGTCACGATGAGCCGCCGCCGATTTGCTTTCCTTGGCGTGGCACTCCTGGCGGCTGGCACTGTGCCATCGCTACGCACCTGGCTCGAGGCCGACATGGCGCGCCACATGCTCATGCAGTTTCCGCTGCTGATCCTTACCGGCGCCGCATTCGCGTCAGCGTTGCCGGCGCGCTTGCGCGGCGCTGTCGCTGCCGTCAACGCGCACGGCCTCGCGGGCCTGCTGTTCTGCCTGTTGGTCTCGGCGTTCTGGATGGTTCCGCGCGCTCTCGATCAGGCTTTGCTGTCGCCCCCGGTGGAAATCGCGAAGATCGCGGCGCTGCTCGTGGCCGGAGGCGCGCTGCGATTGTCATGGCGCCCGGCCGGCATCGTCGTCCAGACCTTCTTCATCGGAAACTGGGCCTGGATGACCGCGGTCGTCGGGCTTCTCTACCAGGACATGAGCACGCGCCTGTGCAACGGCTATCTGCTGGATCAACAGGTCATCGCCGGACAGGGACTCGTCGCCCTGGCGATCGTCCTGCCGACGGCATTCATCGCGCTTCTCGCAAAGCGGGGAGTGCTCGCAGGCGACGCGTCAGAAGCGACTCAGGGCTACCCAACGGGAAGCACTGCGCAGTAGCGGAATTCAGTCACCAGCCGTGTTGATCGCTTCGCCCACCGCTCGCGCGAACTCTTCGGCAAATTACGGCACGATCAGTCCGGATTGGCGACCGCGATAGCAGCGTCACGATCCAGGGCCGGCGGATAGATCCATTCCCGCTCGAGCGACCAGGCGTCCTCTCGCATCAGAGTGATCTGCGAGGCCCAACAACCTTCAGTGTAGCGAGCCCCACGCCTGCATTGGTTTACATAATGCCAATTATGGCGGTTTTACATCGAGCAAGATGCTCCCCGCGAAACTTCCATGATCGCTGCTGACGCAGTTCGGTTGCAGCGCATCGATCACATCGACGCCCACCGTCCGCGGCACGCGGCGCCACCGGCCTTCAGCAGATGTGTGATTTCGTCTGCGGGCTCGGGTTTCCCGGTCAGGAATCCCTGAACGTAGTGACAGCCGTGGTCACGCAGAAAGGCTAGCTCGCCCTCTTGCTCGACCCCCTCGGCGACAACCCTCAGGCCGAGTCCGCGCGTGATCGAGAGCAGGCCGGTGATGATCGTCTCATTCGCCGGGTCGCTTGCAAGATCCTGCACGAAGTCACGGGCAATCTTCAGTGTATCGACGCTCATCCGTTTCAAGTGCATCAGCGAGGAAAAGCCCGTTCCGAAGTCGTCGAGTGCGATCGAGACACCCAGGCTGCGGAGGGTCTCGAGCGTACGGATCACGAGCTGATCGTCGTGCGAAAGATGGCTTTCGGTCAATTCCAGTTCCAGCAAACCTGCGGGCATGCGCGATTCCTGCAGGATGGCGACGACCTTGAATGGGAAGTCTCCCGCACGCAGTTGCACCGGGGAAACATTCACCGCGACCCGCAGGGGCATGATCCCTGCCGCACACCATCGCCTGTGCTGCGCGCAGGCTTCACGCAGCACCCATTCGCCGAGGCGGCCGATTTCGCCCATCCGCTCCGCGATCGGGATGAAGATCTCGGGGGGGACGCACCCAAATGCCGGGGAGAACCACCTCAGCAGGGCCTCCACTGCGACGATACGCCCGCTGTCGAGACAGACTTGCGGTTGATAATGCACGGCGAACTCTCGTCGGTCGAGCGCGCGGTACAGTGCAGCTTCAAGCCTGTCGTCCCTCTCTTCGCCAGCCCCACGAGCACGCAAGTCGGCGGACGGGGCGCTCCAAACACCCCGCGCGGGCACCTTCATCGCGTTTCCGCCAAAGTGGCGCAGACCAAACGCACCGCCGAACACTCCCGCCACGTGGCCGGAAATCAGGTCAACCAGACGTGCCATGCTTTACTCCCCTCCCCTGGACCGCCCGCCTCCCGCACTCGAGGATGCGCCGGACAGCCTGCCTCACCCCGTCCGCCAACGCCGGCAACTCATGGGCGCCCGCGACGGTTCGAGTGCGGCGCCCGCAGGGCGCCGCACAGGTTTGTCACACGATGTTGCGCGGCTTGAGGCTCATGCGCGCGAACTCATGCTTGTAGGGCGATTCCCCAACCTTGCTCACAACGCCGCGGCCGAGCTTGTAGCGGTAATTGTTCGTCATCGGGTCGGGCACCGCCGAGACGACGGCGTTGGCGGGCGACTTCGGGAAGTTGAAGTTCGCCTTGGTGACGCCCGGGCGCATCTCGTCGGAGACGATCGCGACGGTGCGGAAGCGGCCAACCGTGGTCATGATGTGGCCGTCGCGCATCAGGTCGTTGAAGTTCAGGTCCGCGTCGAGCACGCCCTGCGGTTGGCCGGTCTGCACATACACCGTGTCGTTGACGACCTCGACGTAGTCGCCCGACTCGATGCCACGTTTGGCTGCGTCGTCGGGATGGATGAACAGGAAGGCCTCCGGCCAGCGCTGCGACAGATAGGGCTTGCGCAGGTCGTCGAAGCCCGACTGCCAGGTCTCGTTGACGCGCCCGTTCGTCACCCACAGCTCGCCCTTCTCCGCACGCGGCTTCACCGCCTCGTAGAACTGGATCCAGCCGGCGTACTTCCACGGCGACTTGAGCAGGATCGCCTTGCCGCTCTGGGTGTTGAAGGCGGTAAGCACCTTGGTTTGCACGGTCACGCCTTCGAGTTCGCCCCAGTCGTTGGTCGGGTCGTGCAGGCGTTGGGTACCGACGAGCTTACCGTCGCGCTTGCGGATCGGAGTCTGGATGCCGGTCGTGCCGTAGGTGCGCAGCAACTCCTGCGCCTTGACACCCTTCGTCTTCGCCTCGTCGGTCAGCACGTGGTAGCTCAGCACGCCGTTTCGCGAGTAACGCGAACCTTCCTCGAAGACGTCGTTGGAATCCTTCCAGTTGTAACCGCCGTCCTTGTCCAATCCCATCTTCTGAGCGAATTTCTGGATGATCCACCAGTCGGGCTTGGCCTCGCCCGGCGCATCGTAGAACTTGCTGTACAGACGCAGGCGGCGCTCGGAGTTGCAGCGCGTGAAGTTGTCCTCGCCCCAGGTCGCCGCGGGCAGCACGATGTCGGCGAGCTCGGTGCCGATCGGCATGACCGGGTAGATATCGGAATTGACCATCACCATTCCGCCGCCGTCGACGCGGCGCTTGAGCGTCTCGAAGATCGAGCGGCGGTCGAGATGCGTGATCTGGTGCGGACTATCGACGGTCAGCTCGCGCATGCGCTTCTCGAGCGCGTTCGAGCCCATCATCGCGGCAATCCAGGTCGTGCCGATGACCCAGGCGAAGCGCAGGTTGCCTTCCATCAGCCACAAGTCGAGGTTGAAGCTCTTCTTGCGCCGGCCGGGATATTTTTCCGGCGAGAGCCAGCTGGAGCCGCCGCCCGCCACCAGGCCACCGCGCTGGTGGCCACCGCCGCGCGAGATCATGCGCCCGGGCCGGTTACCGGCGCCGCAGATAAGACCGAGCGACGCGAAGGACGTCGTGTTCATGTAGTTGTTGGACCAGTAGTTGCCCTTCTCGCACATGAAAGAGGTCTTCGGCAACGAGCCGTCGGCCTTGCGCTTGGCGATCCACTCGGCGGCCTTGACGATGTCGGCCGGGTCGAGGCCGGTGATCTTCGCCGCGACGTCGAGTTTCGACTCTTCCTGGCTGAGGATGAATTTCTTGTAGTCGGGCCAGTCGCTCTGCCACGTTCCCCAGGTGGTGCGCCATTGCCAGCCGGTGTTGCGCGTGCCACGGCCGTAGCCGGAGTCGACCTCCCACGAGTTTGCGATCCACTTGTCGATGAATTCCTGGTCCTGCCAGTTGTTCTCGATGATGATGCGTGCGAGCGCCATGTGCAGCACGGTGTCGGTGCCCGGGATCACGGGCAGCCACAGCCCGCGCCCCTCGCGCAGCGACCAGGCGACGCCGGTGGTCTTGTGCGGGGTGACGAAGATGAATTTCTTGTCGCCGGGCATCATCCACGTGGTGAACAGTGTGGTCTTCGTCTCGTAAGGATCGACGCCGGACAGGAAGGCCACTTCGCAGTCCGCCCAGTCCTGGTAACTCGACGCGAACGAGTCGATGCCGGCGTCGTCGAGACCGGTCGCGTCGTTGGTGTTCGACGCCTTGTCGTGCCATGCGAAGGCCGGCGTGCCGATCGAGGTCATCGCCAGCTTGGTGATCGCGTACGTGTTCTCGAAATACTGGTAGGAATAGGTCTTCATTCCCCATGCATGTTCGCCGTACTTTGTGAGGATGTACTGCGAAATGTCCGCCATGACCTCCGTGGCGAGATCCCAGGTGACCGGCGTGAGCCGGCCATTGACGCGGATCATCGGGTGCTGCAAGCGCTCGCGCGTGAGGTTGTCCGGGTTGTAGCACTTCTCGGCCAGCGTACCGCCGCGGATGGAGTGGTTGCCGCCGACATTGACCACGGTCGCGTCCTTGTCTGGCACGACTACCACGTGGTGGGGCTTGCCCTTGAAACTGACGACGTTGTGCTGCGAAGGGCTTACCCAGGCGGACATCATCATTTGATGCGGGAAGTCGGCTCGCAGTGCGTTCTGCGCAGCCTTCGCGCCGCCTTCCCTGCCCACCGGCCAGCGATACACCTTGTAGCCGCAGGCAACGGTGCAGTAATCGCAGGCGGTCGTGAAGACGTCGGCGTCCTTCGGCGGCAGAGGTACAAAGTCCTTTGCCGTGTTCTTGTCGTGAATGCTCATGCTGGTTCTCCTCAGGCGCGGTGCTCGGCGGTCATCGCGCTGTAGCCGTAGACCAATCCCATCACGCCGACGGCGTAGATGTCGTCACCCTGCACTTCCAGCGTGATCTGCGGCAGGCTCTCGGTCGCGTGGCCCGCAACCACCATGCCGTGGCGTGTAAGGTCGAAGCTGGTGAGGTGCAGCGGGCACGGCCCGAGCACCTGATGCCCGGGCTTGTAGGTGCCGTCGAGCGGGCCGCCCATGTGCGTGCATTGCTGGTTGAAGGCAACGATGTCGCTGTCGGGGCCGATGCCGCCGCCGGCCGGCGCGCCCAACTTGACGAGGATGTTGCGCACGTCGGCATAGGGATAGTTGAAGGTCAGCGGCTCGCCGACCTTCAGGGCCGACAGGCTGCCGATCTTCTGCCGCGCGTAGCTTGCTTTCAGCAACTGCGCGGCTTCGGCGAAGCCGGGGATGCCGCCGAGGCTGACCAGCGCGAGCGCCGCGCCGCCGGTCAGGAGGAAGCTGCGGCGGCTCATGCATGTGCGCCCGCCTTCGTGATCGTGATCGTGTCCGGCGGGCTGCCGGATCTGGATCGCCCTCTGGCTCGATGTCTGGCTCATGTTCAGGCTCCTTACTTCGTCGGCGCGGGCAGCGGCTGGTAGGCGCCCGGCAGCTTGGGTTCGTCGTGGATCAGCGGTTCGCTCATCGACAGGGCATCGAGGAAAGCGAGCAGGTCGGCCTTCTCCTGTGCCGTCAGGCCCAGTGGCTTGAGCAGTTCGCTCTTGTTGGCCGCGTTTCCGCCGCCCGCATCGTAGAAATCCACCACCTGTTCCAGCGTCTTGAATACGCCGTTGTGCATGTAGGGCGCGGTGTATTTCAATTCGCGCAGCGATGGTGTGCGGAACTTGCCGATGTCCTTGGGATTCTTGGTCTGGAAGTACAGCCCGTAGTCCATGTCGGCACTGCGGTACTTCTGCTCCGCGACGCCCTTCTGGTAGTGTTCCCAGCGATGCGTGACCTGATACAGCACGTCGGTCTTGAAACCTTCGAAGTCGGGCAGACCAAGGTTGTAGAACTTCTGGTCGGAGGCAAGCGGCCCGTTGTGGCACTGGATGCATCCGGCCTTGCCGTTGAAGAGCGTCATGCCACGCTTCTGCGCGTCGTTCAGGGCTTTCCTGTCGCCATTTGCGTAGCGGTCGAAGGGCACTTTCGACGCGTCGGAGACGACGGTGCGCTGGTAGGACGAGATCGCGCGGTAGGCGTCATTCATGCGCGGCCACTCGGCGCCAAACACCTTCTTGAAGGCTTCGACGTACTCGGGCAGGAAGCGCATGCGCATTTCCATCACCGAGGGGTCGCCGTTGCCGGCGACGCTGCCTTCGGCTGCCGATGAGGCCTCGGACTCGAGACTGGTCGAAGTCCCGTCCCAGAACAGCTTGTTGTAGTACGCGGCGTTGAGGATGGTCTGCGAGTTGCGCCAGTGCTGCGTGCCCGGGTAGCCGCGCGAGATCGCGTTGTTGTCGCCCCAGCCGAGCGCAGGCAGGTGGCAGGATACGCAGGGCATCGAGCCATCGCCCGACAGACGGCTGTCCCAGAAGAGCTGCTTGCCGAGCGCGATCTTCTCCGGGGACTGCGGGTTGTCCTTTGGGGACGGCACGGGCGGTAGTGGCGCGAGCGGCGGGAAGGTCTGGCCGGTGGCGGCCGTTGCGGTGAGCACCACCGCGAAGGAGGCGGCGATCGCCGAGAGCTTGAGCGTTGTGCGGTTTTTCATCGTGCGTCCCTCAGTTCTTGCCGAAAGTACGGACCTGCATGTCGGGCTGGCCCGGGTTCGCCACGACGACCGGATCACCCGACAACGTCAGCAGGAAAATCACGAGCGCCTTCTGTTCGCCGGCCGAGAGGTTCAGCGGCTTCAGCCCCGAGCCTTCGCCACCGCCCCGGTTGTAGAACGCGACCACTTCATCGAGCGTCGCGAAGACGCCGTTGTGCATATACGGCGCGGTGTATTTGAGGTCGCGCAGCTGTGCGGTCTGGAACTTGCCGATGTCCGCGGGATTCTTCGTGATCGCGTAGGCGCCGACGTCGGTGCGCGCGCTCATGTAGTTCGGCAGGCCGTTCGTCGCGTAGTGGCGCAGCATCGTGATCGTGCGCAGCGGGTTCGCGAGCACGTCCGGATGCTCGGGCACGCCGGTCTTGTACAGCTTGCCGTCCGAGCCGATCGGGCCGTTGTGGCAGGCCACACAGCCGGCCTTGCCCTTGAACAGCGCATAGCCTTCCTTCGCCTCGGCGCTGATCGCGTCGGCGTCGCCCCTGGCGAATTTGTCGAAGGGCGCGTTGGTGGTCTCCAGGCTGCGGATGAACTCGCCGATGACGTTGAATACGCGCATGCCGTTGATGTCGTCGTTGCGCCACTTCTTCCACAGCGCGTCGTACTCCGGCACCTGCTTCAGGCGCTCCTGCATCAGGCGCCCGTCCATGTTCATCGTGTGCGTCTCGGTGATCATGTCGCGCACGAGGGTGCCGGCGTCGGTGCCGTCGAGGCGCCCGTCCCACATGAAGCGCTGGCGATACTTCGCGTTGAGCACGGTGGGCGCGTTGCGGAAGTACTCCATCGACGGATAGCCCGTCGACAGGGCCTGGCCGTCGCCCCAGCCCTTGGCCGGGTCGTGACAGGACGCGCACGACCGGCCCCAATCGCCGGACAGGCGGCGGTCGAAGAAGAAGTATTTGCCGAGCTCGATCATTGCGGCATTGCCCGGCTTCACTTCGGGCATCGGCGCGAGGTCGGGAGCGGCGCCCTGGGCGCCGGACGGGAGCAGCCAAGCCGCCGCAGCCATGCTGCAGGCAGCGAGGAGGCGCCCCGTGCGCGTGTTGTTCGTCGTTTTCATGATTTCCCCTTGCACGAAGAAAGACCCGACTATCGCAAGGGGTACTGCAAACCCTGTGCCATTTTCATGACACATGAAAACATTCAATAAATCATGGATTTGCTGACGAAATAGGGAAAACGGGCGGTGGTTGGAAATTGACCAGCCGATCAATTTTTGACCGGTTGAAAACCATCCCCGCCACCTTCGCCCGCGCCCGGTTGCAGCTCGTATTCGCGCAGCTTGGTGCGCAGCGTCAACCGGGTGATGCCGAGGATCTCCGCGGCCCGTGTTTTGTTGCCCGCGACGTGGTCCAGTACGCGCAGGATGTGCTGGCGCTCCACCTCCGCCAGCGACATCGGGGTCGCAGCTTCATCCGCGGCTACTGCACTTTCGCCGCTCGCAGGCGCGGCGGCGTGCCCGAAGGGCAGCTGCTCGACCGTGATGACGCCATCCGACGCGAGGATTGCCGCGCGCTCCATCACGTTGCGCAGCTCGCGGATGTTGCCGGGCCAGCGGTACGCGAGCAGGCGCGACACCACTTCGGGTTCGATCGCCGGGCTCGTCATGCCCAGATGCAGCGCGGCCAGTTCCAGGAAGTGGCGTGCCAGCGGCAGGATGTCGGCGGCGCGTTCGCGCAGCGGCGGCACGGCGATGCTGCCGACGTTGAGGCGGTAGAAGAGATCCTCGCGGAAGCTGCCGTCGCGAACCATCACGGGCAGGTTGCGGTGCGTTGCAGCGACGAAGCGCACATCGACGCGGATCTCCTTGCTGCCGCCCAGGCGGCGGAAGGCCTGGGTCTCCAGCACGCGCAGCAGCTTGGGTTGCAGGGCGGGCGACAGGTCGCCGACCTCGTCGAGGAACAGCGTGCCGCCGTCGGCCAGTTCGAGCAGGCCCTTCTTGGCCTGGCGCGCGTCGGTGAAGGCGCCCTTCTCGTGGCCGAACATCTCCGATTCGAGCAGCCCTTCGGGCAGCGCCGAGCAGTTCAGCGTCACCCACGGCCCCGCGGCGCGGGCCGACAGGCTGTGGATGGACTGTGCGATGTGTTCCTTGCCGGTGCCCGACTCGCCGAGGATCAGCGCCGGCACGCGCCCCGCGGCGGCAATCTTGCGTGTCGTCTCGAGCAACTCGCGGAACGCGGCGCTGTCGCCGATCAGCCCCGGCACGACGTCCCCGCCCGCCTGCGCGCGGCGCCATTCGACCTCGCGCCGCAGCTGGCGCGTCTCGAAAGCCCGCCGGATCAGGCTGTCGAGGTCATCGAGGTCGAAGGGCTTGTTGATGTAGTCGTAAGCCCCCGCCTTCAGTGCCGCGACAGCTGTGCGCACCTCAGGGTAGGCCGTCATCGTCACGACCAGCGCGTCCTCCTCGAACTCGTGCAGGCGCGCGATCACCTCCAGTCCGGGGATGTCGGGCAGGCGCAGGTCGAGCAGGATCAGCCCGAAGCGCGTCTCGCGCGCGAGCGCCAACCCGTCGAGGCCGCAGGCGGCGGCCTGCACTTCGTAACCCTTGCGCGACAGCAGGCCCAGCAGGGTCAGGCGCAGGGTCTCGTCGTCTTCAATGATGAGGATGGTGTTGCTCATGCCCGCTCGCGGAATGTATTGGCCACAGCAGCGTGAAGCAGCTTCCATGCCGTCCGTCGCTGTTCACCCCGATCTCGGCTCCATGCTCCTCCACGATCTTGTGCACGATGGACAGCCCGAGCCCCGAGCCGCCCTCGCGCGTCGTGAAGAAGGGTTCGAAGATGCGCCGCTGCAAGGTCTCCGGAATGCCCGGCCCGCTGTCGCGCACGTCGATGCGGACCCGCTCGCCTTCTGCCCCGGCTGCGATGACGACGGTACCGCCGTCGGGCTGCGCGCGCAGCGCGTTGATCACGAGGTTCAGCAGCACCTGCTTGAGCTGCGCCGGGTCGGCGCGCAGCGGCGGCAGTGTGTCGGGAATGTGCGTCGTGATCTCGACCTTCTGGTTGCGTGCCTCCTTGCGCGTCCAGAACAGGATGTCGGTCAGCGTCTCCCCCAACGGCGTCGCGCGCAGGTCGGGCGCCGTGGGAGCCGCGAAACCGTGGAAGGTGCGCAGGAAATCCGAGAGCCGGTCCGTTTCCCCTTCGAGACGGCGCAGCGCCTCGAACACGCCGGGAGGCAGGTCATCCTCGTACTGCAGGGCCTGGGCGACGGCCTTCATGCCCGCCAGCGGGTTGCCGATCTCATGCGCGAGTCCCATCGCGAGCTCGCCCATGGTGGCCATCTTGTCCATCTGGAACAGTTGCCGATCGAGCTCGCGGCGCTCGTCCTGCAGGCGCCGCTCGTCGCTGATGTCGCGGGCGACGACCAGGAACGAGCGTCCGCCGCTGACATCGCGCGTCGAGGTGATCGACAGCGCGAGCACCCTCCCCCGGGTCTTGAGATCGCGGCGCACGGGCATGTCGTCGGCGATATCGGCGGCGATACTCGGCCATTCGCTCCAGAATTCGGCCAGGCGACTACCGGCGACCTCCGCATCCGAGCCCAGCAGCTCCCGCGCTGCGCCGTTCGCCAGCGTGATCTCGCCGTTTTCCGCAACGACCAGGATGCCGTCGCCGGTATGTTGAATGATCGCGGCAAGCCAGGCACGCTCGTGAGCGAGTTCCCGCGTCCGGGCGCCAACCTCGTCTTCGAGCCGGTCACGATGCGCTGCGAGCTTCCCGTAAAGCTCGGCGAGGCGGTCGGTCATCGCATTGAACTTGGTCCCGAGGTCCGCGATCTCGTCGTCGCCGGAAATGCTCACGCGTCGCGTGAAATCGCCGGCGGCGATCGCCTCCGTCTCCTGCGCCAGCGCGTCCACAGGGCCCAGAAGACGGCGGGACAACGCGTAGCCGCCGATCGCCGTGACAATCATCGCGACAACGAGGACGGCATACAGGACGTACAGGTTGACGACAGAGAAGAACAGCGCCTGTTGCGCCATGTCCACCGCGATCACCCAGCGCCCCCCGGTCGTATCCGGAAAGGCCTGGCCGAATTCGATCGGTGCGTACGCGACGATCCGCTCTCCGGTCATCAGCGTGCCTTCGCGCCCGCTCTGCACTGCGGGAAGATGCGACGCGCCGAACACGTCCTGGAGGGCATCGACCGACTGCATCGCGAAGCCCGACGCGGTCTCGCGCGAGCGCGACAGGAAGTGCCCCGCGCGATCGAACAGATATGCCGTACCGTCGCGTGCAACCGCCATCTGCTCGATCTGTGCGAGCAGGATGTCGGCGTCGAGATTCACCACCAGGATGCCATCCGTGGCTGCACCCCGTTCGCCGAGCGCAATCGCGACCCGCACGACCGGATGCTCGGGTGTTTCGATCTGGCCGAACTCGACGTTCAGGTCGAGCGGCGAGACATACAGGCTGCCGGGTTCGATCTGCATCGCGTCGCGGAAATAATAGCGGTCGGACTTGTCCTGCAGTTCCTCCCCCGATACCACGATCACGTCGTGGCCGCGCCGGTCGACACGCACGCGCTCGTGGCCGTCCCGGCTGAGGAAACGGATCTGGTAGATATGCGGATAGGCCGACGCAAGCGCGCTGTAATCGTGTTCCAGGCGCCGCGTGGCGGCTTGTGCGCGAGCACCGTCTTCCTGCCGGATCGCGCTGCGCAGTTCCGCGAGTGCCGGCGCACCGGCAAGGTAGCGCAGCTCCGCGGAGAGCTGGTTGAAGAAGAGCGACACGCCCTTCGCACGAACCGACACTTCCTGTCTCAGATGGCGCAGGGTTTCTTCACGCAATTGGTCGACCGAAAGCGTCACCCCGATGATGCCGGCAATGCCGGTGGGGATGACCGCGGCGGCCAGGAATGCGAAGTAGATGCGCCGCGCAAGGCCGCCGCCGCCGAGCGCGCGCTTTAGTATGCGATCCAGCAAGAGACCTCCGTGGGTCGGCGCCACACTGCGGCGCGGTGCTCCGGACGGGAGCCACGCGCTTTCGCGCCTCGAAGCTTTCCGGGCACGGATCTTCGCATGAAATGCAGTTGCCGTAACACGCAGCCATGCTCTCCGGCATCCGCGGGAAAATGCGCGCCCCGCGCGGAACCATTGGTGCAACAATTCGGGATTCTTCCCGCTCGGGAGTCTCCCAATGAATCATCTGCGTACCCGTGCCGTCCATGCCGGTCAGAAACCGGACCCCGCGAGCGGCGCGATCGCCACCCCCATCAACCAGACATCCGCCTTCGCGTACGGCACGCTCGGCAACGGTGCCGCGATCTTTGCCGGCGAGGCGGACGGCTATCGCTACAGCCGTTTCGCCAATCCGACGGTCAAGGCGCTCGAAGACAAGATCGCCGACCTGGAAGGCGCCGCGGCGGCGGTCGCGTTCAGTAGCGGCACGGCCGCGGTGTCATCGACCGTGCTTTCCCTGCTCGCTCCCGGCGACGAAATCGTGTTCCTCGGGCCGCTCTACGGGGGAACGGAAAGCCTGTTCAACGCGTTCGGCGGGCGTTTCGGCATTCGTGTCGTGGACGCCACGGAGCGCGGGCTCGAAGCGAGCCTGTCGCCCGCGACGCGCCTGATCTGGGTCGAGACGCTGACCAACCCCACGCTGCGCCTGCACGACCTCGCGGCCGTCGCGGCGCTCGCGCGGGCGCGCGGCATCACGACGGTCGCAGACAACACGTTCTGCTCGCCATGCCTGACGCGTCCGCTCGAACACGGCATCGATCTCGTGATGCATTCGATGACCAAATACCTCGGCGGACATGGTGACAGCACCGGCGGCGTCCTTGCCGGCGCGGAACGGCTGATCGCCCCGGTGCGGGCGACCGGTCTCGGGCACGTCGGCGGCAATCTCGCACCGAACGAGGCCTTCCTGATCCTGCGCGGCGTCAAGACCCTGCCCCTGCGCATGGCGGCGCACTGCGAAGGCGCCGCGGAGGTCGCCGCCTTCCTGTCGGCGCATCCCGCGGTTGCCGCGACACACTACCCCGGGCTGGCGACACACCCGCAGCACGCGCTCGCGCGCCGGCAGATGGAGGGCGGCTACGGCGGTATCGTTTCGTTCGAGCTTGCACGAGGCACTCGTCGCGCGGCGGCAGCCCTGCTGGACAACCTGAAGCTGTTCACGCAGGCGGTGTCGCTAGGCGACGTCGACAGCCTCGCGTGCCATCCCGCGAGCACGACGCACAGCTTCGTCTCGCCCGAGGCACGGGCGCGGAGCGGGATCGACGAAGGATTGATCCGCCTCAGCGTGGGGATCGAGCACCCGCAGGACCTGATCGCCGACCTGGGCGAGGCGCTGGCCGCGAGCGTTGCCGCGGCCTGAGCGGCGGCGGCCTACTGCCGCTTCCTGCCCATGATCACCGCAGCGATGCCGGTCAGGACCGCCACGGAGGCCAGGATCAGACGCGCGGTGATGGCTTCGTCGAGAAACAGCGCAGCACCCAGGGTCGCGATGACCGGCACGCTCAGTTGCACTGTCGCGGCGCTGCTCGCGCGCAGACCCGGCAGGGCGCTGTACCACACGGCGTAGCCCAGCCCGGAAGCCAGGGCGCCCGACGCCACTGCGTACAGGACGCCCGCGACATCGGCGTCGAGACGCGGCAGCATCAGAAGGCTCAGCATCGCTGCGAAAGGCAGCGCGCGGATGAAATTGCCGCCGGTACTCGCGGCGGGATTACTGCCGCCCCGCCCGCGCAGGGAATAGATGCCCCAGGCGACACCGGCCACGATCATCAGCAGGGAGCCTTCCAGTGGCGGCGCCGACAACCCCGGCCGCAGCAGGATGACCAGGCCCGCAAACGCAAGCACCAGCCCGCCCGACTGCACGACGCCCAGGCGTTCGCCCCGCCACAGACCGTAGCCGATCATGGTGGCCTGGACCGCGCCGAACAGCAGCAAGGCCCCGGCTCCGGCCGGCAACGTGAGGTAGGCGAAGGAAAAGCCGGCCGCGTAGGCGAACAGTACGGTCGCGGAAAGCCAGTTGCCGTGACGGGAGGATGCGCCACCGCGCAATCGCACGATCAGCCACAGGATGAGCGCCCCGGAAGCCAGACGGATGCTGGTGAAGCCCGCAGCGTCGATGTGCGCTTCCCGCAGCGCCAGGCGGCACAGCAGCGAATTGGCCGCAAAGGCGATCATCGCCAGCGTCGTCAGCAGTACCACCTTGGTCTTGGTCATGCAGGTCGTTCCGTTTATGCCGGCGAGGTCGGCGGTTCAAGGGGGAAGATTCCGTTAACCGTTGTCGCAGGGTGCGCACTGCATCGCACGCAGAATGCCCTACCCCCTATTCGCTTCGCAACTTCAGTGAAGAGCGGACGAGGAGTTGCGGCACGTGCTTGCTCACGGACTCAGCACCACGCCCCAGAACGATACCGAATTACCCATATTCGGGGATTCCCCCACCATAAACGGGTGCACTCCACCATCAATGGGGCAGAACCCCCAAACACCCCTGAAACGGCCGGCACGCCAGGGCAGCGAGGCGGATGACCCAAACTATGCAATGTCGGCAACTGCGCCCAGCGCTCCGGCCTCTGCACGTGCCGGTTTCAGTGCGATCAAAATGACATTGGCAATATTGACCGGTTTGTGATGATGCCCGCCGCCTGATGCATCCATGCCAGAAGAAAGCGTCTCAGCGGACGGGCCGGACGGTGTAACCAGGTGTTGCGCGCGGCACGGGAATTGCCCTGCGCCCTCGTCGGCGTTGCCGCTCATCAAAAACGGTGCGGCCACGCAGTGCCTCGCTCCAGCGCTACCGTTCCACGAGAGCGGCGCCGAGCGGTTCGAGCAGTACCTGCAAGCCCGACATGAGGGAATACCATGAAAAAGCAAAAAAGCTCGTTACCCGTCTACCCGGTCTGCGCGACGCTGTTGTCCGTCACGTGCCTGCTGGCCGCCGGCCTCGGCCAGCCCGCCATCGCCCAGACCGCGATAGCCCCCGACCCCGCCCAACTCCGGGTCCTGGCGCTCAAGACGACCAATTCGCTGAAGACCGTCGGGGTCCCCAATCCCGGAAATCTCAAGGATTTTGTCGTCAACCGCGGCACGCTCATCAAGCTGGGCAAGGCCCTGTTCTGGGACCAGCAGGTGGGCAGCGACGGCCAGGCCTGCGGCAGTTGCCATTTCCACGCGGGAGCGGACAACCGCTCGCTGCATCAATTGAACCCCGGTTTCCGCAACCAGACCCCGGGAGCCGACCCCAACGCGTTCAGGGATGCGACCTTTTTCGGCCCCAACCTGACCACCTTCGGCCCCAATTACCAGTTGAAGCCCGATGACTTTCCGTTTCACAAGCTGGTCAACGTGAATGACCGCGAATCGGGCGTGCTTTCCGATACGAACGACGTCGTGTCGTCCCAAGGCGTATTCAACGCGACCTTCGGTGCCATCGGTGCCTCTAATGCGGCGATTTTTTCGCGGGACAGCGGGACGACCAATCTCGTGGGGCCCGGTGCGGTATTCCAGATCGGCGGCAGGCTGGTACGCAACGTCGAGCCGCGGAACACCCCGACAAACATCAACGCGGTCCTCAACGATCGCAATTTCTGGGATTCGCGTGCGCGGAACGAATTCAACGGTGTGAACCCGATTGGCGCCCTCGATCGGACCGCGATGGTGGTGCAGGTCAGTCCTGGCGGCCCGCCATCGCTGGTCGCGGTACGCATCGCCAATTCCTCCGCCGCCTCGCAGGCGGATGGTCCGCCGCTGAGCAACCTGGAAATGTCCTTTGCCGGCCGGCGATTCCCCGAACTGGGCCGGAAGATGCTCAACCCTGACCTCGTCGCGCTGGGTAGCCAGTTCGTCGCGAAGGATGACAGCATCCTGGGCGCCGACAGCAACCAGAACACGATTCCGGGAAGCCGGGGCATCAAGCCGAAATACGCGGTGCTGATCCAGAAGGCGTTCAGCCCCCAGTGGTGGAATGCGCCGGGCTGGTTCGTTGATCTCGGCACCGGCACGCCCGTCCTGAGGCAAGGCACGCCCTCGCGGCCGAATCAGTTCTCCGTCATGGAGTACAACTTCAGCCTCTTTTTCGGGATGGCGGTGAACGACTATGAAAGGCTGCTGATCTCGGATGGTTCGCCGTTCGACCAGTTCATGGAAGGGGTCGGCACGATCACGCCGGCCCCATTGCCGCTCTCGGACGCGCAGTTGCGTGGCCTGCAGACCTTCCTCACCAAGGGCGGATGCATCAACTGCCACAGCGGCCCGGAACTCACCAACGCTTCCCTCAGCAATGTGCTCAAGTTCGAGATCCTCGAACGCATGATCATGGGCAATGGCGGAGTCGCGGTGTACGACAACGGCCACTACAACGTCGGCGTGCGTCCGACGCTCGAGGACGTCGGCATCGGCGCCACCATCGGACCGGACAACCTGCCGCTGTCGAACACGGTCTTCTTCCAGAACTGCGTCCGCAAGGTAATGGGCGACGTCCCGGGAATTTCCGTTGCCGCGGCGAATCAGCAGTGCGGGGTACCGCAGATCGTGGCCCGGCCGGCAGAAGCGGCGGTGCTGCTGACCAGGGCGGTACAGTTGACGGAGGACGCTGCAATCCGCGCGGGAGCCGAGGCACGGATAGCGAGCGCCGAGGCCCTGCTGACGCAGGCCGTTCCCGACCTCGTAGGGGCCTCCTGCAAATTGGCGCGCAACCCGATACTATGCCCTACGGACCAGCCGGGTGCCGCAGACCTGCTTGCCACGGTCAACTTGCCGCCACAGGCACTGACGGACCTGCTGGCTGCAGCGGCGAGCCTGCTGCCGGATCCGGTCTCGCCGGGCACCTCGGCACGACTCTTCGCCCCGCCGCTTGGTCCCGATGAACGCGTGGCAGTGATGGGCGCGCACAAGGTGCCTTCCCTGCGCAACGTCGAGCTTACCGCGCCGTATTTCCACAACGGCGGGCAGGCAACGCTGCATCAGGTGGTGGAGTTCTACAACCGGGGCGGCGACTTTTCCGCCGTGAATCAGGATGATCTCGATCCCAACATCCATCCGCTGGGGCTGACCGACGAGGAGAAGGACGACCTCGTGGCGTTCCTGACGTCGCTCACCGACGACCGCGTGCGGTATGAGCGGGCCCCCTTCGATCGGCCGAGCATCAGCATCCCCAACGGGGCCCCGGCCGATGTGGCGGCGGCGATCTGCCTGTTTACGCAGGATGCGTGCGCAGTTGAAGCCCGGGTCGAGATTCCGGCAGTTGGCGCGACGGGCCATGTGCAAGCGCTGGGCACGCCGCACACGCCTTATGCGAACTTCCTTGACCCGCTGACACCGTAACGCATCCGCCTCTGCGGTGACAGCGGAGCGGCGGCCCTGCGGGGCCGCCGCGGCTTTTTGCCCGTGTCAGAAACTCTTCGACACGGCAAACACGTAGCGCTGCTTGAAGATCTCGCGCCACATCCCCTCCCCGTTCGTCGCGGCCAGCACTTCATAACCCTCGCACACATCCAGGCGCGCGCTGGTGACCGGATCGTCATCAACAACGAGAAGTCTGGCGGGTCGGTTTTCGATCAAGGCGGACTGGCGGGAACGGTCGGGGACAGGCCGGCAATAATATCGGGATTCACCTTCGCGCCGTCCGGGGATGCAGGCAGCCACAGGCAGACCTCGGCCTGCCTCAGACCGAGGAATCGAAGATTTGCGAACTCCTGTGGTCCGCTGTCGATCCAAGAAGGTGGAGTTTCATCCTCCGACAGCAGGGGACGCTCGAATGACGATGTTGAGGCTTTCCTCCCCCTTGCGCGATTCGATCCTCTCGGCGGCGCAGGCGGGTTACCCGAACGAGGTGTGCGGACTGCTTCTGGGGCAGCAGGACGGCGACGTGGTGACCGTGTGCACCGTGCATCCTGTGCGCAACGTGCATCCGGACCGCACCGCCGATCGTTTCCTGATCGAGCCGCAGGACTACCTCGACGCGGAATATGCCGCAGCCGCCGGCGGCGTGCAGGTGGTGGGCGTGTGGCATTCCCACCCCGACCACCCGGCGAGACCCTCGGCAACCGACCGCGAATTCGCCTGGGGCGGCTGGTCGTATCCGATCGTGTCCGTGAAGGCCGGCGTCGCCACCGAGTTGCGTTCGTGGCGGCTCGACGGCGAAGCGTTCGGCGAAGAGGAGGTGCTGTCATGAGCCGGGTCATCGTTCGCATTCCGACCCCGCTGCGCCCATATACCGGCGGGGCCGACGAAGTCGAGATCGAGGCCGCGACCGTCGGCGAAGCGCTCCGCTCGCTGGGTGGCCGCCACGAGGGCCTGCTGGCACGGGTGTGCGCGGCGGATGGCAGCCTGCGTCCGTTCGTGAACGTCTATCTCGGCGCCGAAAACGTGCGCGACCTGGGCGGGCTTGACGCCCCCCTGCCGCGCGACGGCGCGGTGCTCGCAATCGTCCCGGCGGTGGCGGGCGGTGCCGGCAGCGCGCGCGAGCGCCGGCTTGCGGAACTGAAGGCCAGCGTACCCGAGGTCAGCCCGGGCGAAGCCCTCGCGCGGCAGGCGCAGGGCGCCGCACTGATCGACGTGCGCGAGGCGGAAGAGATTGCTCAGGGCAGCCCGCGTGGCGCACTCCGGCTTGGTCGCGGTTTTCTCGAACTGCGCATCGAAGAGGCCATCCCCGACACCGACCGGACGATCCTCGTCATGTGCGGGGGCGGAACACGCTCGCTGTTTGCCGCCGAAGGGCTGCAGCGGCTCGGCTACCGCAACGTCGCCTCGGTCACGGGCGGCTTCTCGCGCTGGAAGGCCGAGGGCCTGCCGTTCGAGACGCCGCGCGGCCTCGATCCGCATGCGCGCGAACGCTACGCACGCCACCTGACGATGCCCGAGGTCGGCGAAGCCGGCCAGCGGCGCCTGCTCGACAGCCGCGTGCTGCTGATCGGCGCCGGTGGGCTCGGCTCTCCGGCGGGGCTGTATCTGGCCGCAGCCGGCGTCGGCACGCTGGGCATCGTCGACCACGACGTCGTGGATCGCTCCAATCTGCAGCGCCAGGTCCTGCACAACGACGAGCGCATCGGCCAACCCAAGGTCGAATCGGCGCGCCGCACGCTGCAGGGCCTCAACCCGTCGGTGAATATCGAGACCTTTGCGGAGCGCCTGAGCTCGGCGAACGTCGAACGCATCCTCACGGGCTACGACGTGGTGGTCGACGGTTCCGACAATTTCCCGACCCGCTATCTCGTCAACGATGCCTGCGTGCATCTGCAGATCCCGTGCGTGCATGGCTCGGTGTACCGCTTCGAGGGCCAGGTATCGGTGTTCTGGCCGCAGTGCCCACAGCGCCGTGGCCCATGCTACCGCTGCCTCTATCCCGAGCCGCCGCCCGCCGAATTCGCGCCCTCATGCGCAGATGCCGGGGTGCTTGGCGTGCTGCCCGGCGTGGTCGGACTGCTCGAAGCGGTGGAAACGGTCAAGCTGCTGCTGGGCCTGGGCGACCCGCTGGTCGGCCGCCTGCTGCATTACGACGCCCTGCACGCGCGCTTCGACGAGTACCGCCTGGCGGCGAACCCCGACTGCGCCGTGTGCGCGGAAGGACGTCCGTTCCCCGGCTATGTCGATTACGAAGCATTCTGCGCGACGGCGGCCTGAAAGGCGCCCCGCGACGGAAGACGGTCATGGCAGCGATCCCCGTACGTGAATCCCCCCTGCTCGCCCGCGTCGGCCACGTCCCGCTGGTCGAGGTCGGCAGCGCCTGCGAACTGGCGGGATGCCGCGTGTTCGCGACGCTGGAAGGCACGAATCCGGGCGGCTCGATCAAGGACCGGCCGGTCGTGCGCATGCTGATGAAAGCCTTGCAGACCGGTCGCCTCGACGGCGAACGGCGGCTGCTCGATTCGTCGTCGGGCAACGCCGGGATCTCCTATGCACTGTACGGGGCCGCCCTGGGCGTGCCGGTAACGCTGGTCGTGCCGGGCAATGCCAGCCGCGAACGGCTCGACCGCATCCGCGCGAGCGGCGCCGAACTGATCCTCACTGATCCCCTCGAAGGCTACGACTTCGCCGTCGCCGAGGCACGCCGCCTCGCGCGCGAACAGCCCGAACGTTACTGGTACTGCGACCAGTACTCGAACCCGGAGAACTGGCGCGCGCATTACGACACCACCGGCGTGGAGCTGCTGCGCGGCATCATCGCAACGACCGGCCGGCCGCCGGATGCCTTCGTCGCGGGCATCGGCACCGGCGGCACGCTGACCGGGGTCGGGCGCCGACTGAAGGAGGCCCACCCGGCAACGCGGGTGGTCGCGGCCATCCCGGACGAATTTCCCGGCATCGAGGGCCTCAAGCCCCTCGGCCATCCGGGCGACATGGTGCCGGCGATCCTCGACGAAAGCCTGATCGACCGCCGCCTGCCGGTGCGCATGGAGGATGCGATACCGATGTGCCGCAAGCTCGCGAAGGCCGGCCTGTTCGTCGGCCCGTCGGCCGGGGCCTTGGTGCACGCCGCGTGCCGCGTGGCGGCCGAGGACGACGTGCGGTGCATCGCGACGGTGCTGCCGGATACCGGCGAACGCTACGTGTCTACCGGTCTGTGGGCATCATGAGACAACGGGAGTGACAGGGAGCCAGGAACTCACGGAGGTTTGAAATGGCATTGCGGCTAGGCGACGACGCACCGGACTTCACGGCCGAAACGACCCAGGGAAGGATCCGGTTCCACGAATGGATCGGGGATGGTTGGGCGATCCTGTTCTCACATCCGAAAGACTTCACGCCCGTCTGCACCACCGAACTCGGCTACATGGCCGGGCTCAAGAAGGAGTTCGACAAACGCAACACCAAGATCATCGGCCTGAGCGTGGACAGCGTCGGCGACCACGAACGCTGGTCGAAGGACATCGAGGAAACGCAGGGCCACAAGATCAATTACCCGCTGATCGGCGACCCGGACCTGAAGGTGGCCAAGCTGTACGACATGATCCACCCCAACGCCAGCGGTAGCGCGAAGGAACGCACGGCGCAGGACAACCTGACAGTGCGTTCGGTCTTCGTGATCGGCCCCGACAAGAAGGTCAAGCTGATGCTCACCTACCCGATGAGCACCGGCCGGAACTTCGACGAGGTCCTGCGCGTGCTCGACTCGATCCAGTTGACGGCAAAACACAAGGTGGCGACGCCGGTGAACTGGAAGTCGGGCGAGGATGTGATCATCGTCCCCGCGGTCTCCGACGAAGAGGCGAAAACGCGCTACCCGGGCGGCTGGAAGGCAGCAAAACCCTACCTGCGCATCGTGCCGCAGCCCAAGTAGCCGTGCACGGACCGCTTGCGCAGGCGAATTGCCGGGTGTAAACCTCTTGCGACGGGAGGGGATGCTGCTATACCAAGAACGATCCCCTTCCGACGCGAGAGAGGAGCAGAACATGTCCAAACAGACCCTGGCACAGAACTCCCGACGAGCGCCCCAGAAGGAGCGCCCATCCCAAGCGCAAGAGACTACCCCGTCGCCGATGACCGAGCTGGCCGCCGCCATGATGGGCGTGCCGTGGCTGAACCTGTGGTCGGACGCCTGGACGGCGTGGCTGCAACAGTGCGAAGCGAACATGTCGGCGCTGCAGGCCGGAAATGCCGAATCCCCGGACCGTCGCCAGAACGGCACGTCGTGGCTGCCGCAGTTCGAGTCGAAGGTTATCCCCTTCCGCCGCAGCGACGACAAGCCGGGCGTCGAAGCTACCAAGCTGTCGATGCGTTTCCGCGTCCCGGCTTTTCCGTGGATGGTGGGAAGCAACATCATCGCGATCGACACGGTGATGCCTCGCCCCGTCGAGCCGTCCGACGAGAGGTTCCGCACGCCGGAGAAGTGACGAGACACCGCAGGGCCGGGCACGAAACAGGTCCGAGCCGCGGCACCGTCCGCCGCCGGCCATCTGCGCACGGATCCTTGCCGCATAGGGTATCATCATGGCATCCGCGAGCCCGCCCTCCCGGCGGGTTCCGCTCGTTCGAGGGATGCGATGATGGTCTGGTCATTTGTTCGCCGCTTTCCGGTAATCCTCGTGCTGCTTGCCGCCATCGGCCTCGGCGGTTGCGGCTACAACGACTTCCAGCGGCTCGATGAACAGAGCAAGGCCGCGTGGGCGGAGGTGCTGAACCAGTACCAGCGCCGCGCCGACCTCATTCCCAACCTCGTCGCCACCGTCAAGGGCGAGGCGAGCTTCGAGCAGGAAACGCTGACGAAGGTGATCGAGGCGCGCGCCAAGGCAACCGCGATCCAGGTCACGCCGGCGATGCTCAACGATCCCCAGGCGATGGAGCGTTTCCAGCAGGCACAGAGCCAGCTGGGCGGGGCCCTGTCGCGCCTGCTTGCCGTCGCCGAGAACTACCCCAGCCTGAAAGCCAACCAGGCGTTCCAGGATCTGCGCGTGCAACTCGAAGGAACCGAGAACCGCATCGCTGTCGCGCGCAACAGCTACATCAAGTCCGTGCAGGCGTACAACATCCTCGCACGCAGCTTCCCCACCAACCTGACCGCGATGGCGTTCAGCTACGCGCCCAAGGCGGGCTTCACGGTCGCGAGCGAGCAGGAGATCTCGCGGCCGCCGTCCGTCGATTTCGGCGGCGGCGCAGGGAAATACTGAGACTATCCCCGCCGGCCTGCAACCGACCGATGCCCGCGCGCGAATTTCTCCTGCGGCTGGCGTTGTGCATCGGCGCGCTGCTGGTGTGGCCGGGGATCGCCGGCGCACAGGAGCTGCTCCCGGTACCCCCGCTCACGGCACGCGTCATTGACCAGACGGGCACGCTTTCGTCCGGCGAGCGGCAGGCGCTCGAACAGAAACTGGCGGCATTCGAAAAAGAGCGCGGCAGCCAACTGGTCGTGCTGATCGTCCCGACCACGGCACCGGAGGACATCGCAGCCTTCGCCAATCGTGTCGCCGCCGACTGGAAGATCGGCCGGCGCGACGTCGGCGACGGGTTGCTGCTGGTCGTCGCCAAGAACGACCGGCGCGTGCGCATCGAGGTCGCCCGTGCGCTGGAAGGGGCCGTGCCCGATCTCGCCGCCTTCCACATCATCGACCGCGCCATCACGCCCGCCTTCCGCGAGGGCCGCTTTGCGGCCGGCATCGATGCCGGCGTGGAGGCGCTGATGGCGCGCGTGCGCGGCGAAAACCTGCCCCTTCCCGAACCCGAAACCCGCGACTCGGGCGGCTTCGGGTCCCTGCAGGACATCGCGGCGTTCATCATGTTCGGTGTGCCCATCGTCGGCGGCATCCTCGTCGCGATCCTGGGGCGCAAGCTCGGTGCGCTGGCAACCGGGGGCGTCTTCGGCCTTCTTGCGAAATTGCTGCTCGGCAGCCTCGTGCTCGGCGTCATTGCCGGCGTGCTCGCCTTCATCTTCGTCCTGGCGCTCGGCACCGGCACCGGTGGCGGACGGGGTGGGCGGGGCGGGCCCGGCGGGCCGATCATCTGGGGCGGCGGCGGCCGGGGCCGGTTCGGTGGAGATGGAGGCGGCGGATTCGGTTCCGGCGGGGGCGGGAGTTTCGGCGGCGGAGGCGCGTCAGGGCGATGGTAGGGAAAACGCACGCCATGTCGGAGGGCAAGCGATGAGCGCCCTCGCCCGCCTCGTCCGCCACCTGTGGCTGGACACTGCCGACGCACGACGGGCGGTCGGTGCCGAGGCGATACGGCGCCTGGAGGCGCGCGTGCGCGAGAGCGAGCGGCAGCATACGGGCGAGATCTGCCTGTGCGTCGAGGCGAGCCTCCCCATGAGTTACCTGTGGCGCCATCTCAAGGGAGCGCCGATCGACGTCGTCGTGCGCGAACGCGCCGTGACCCTGTTCGGGAAGCTGCGCGTCTGGGACACGGAGCTCAACAACGGCGTCCTGATCTACCTGCAACTGGCGGAACGCCGGGTTGAAGTCGTCGCCGACCGCGCCGTGGCACGGACCGTGAGTGACGCGGCATGGGAGCGCATGATCGCCGACGTCACGCCCGCATTCCGGGCGAACCGCTACGAGGAAGGACTGGAGCGGACGATCGACGCCGTGAGCGCGGTGCTCAGGTCCGGTTTCCCCGCGACGGATGCCAACGGCACGGCACGGCCGAACCAGTTGCCGAACCGGCCCGTCGTGCGCTGAGCGGCGCCTGGCGATACCCTCAACCGCGCAGGCCCCGCCACGCGAGCAGCAGCCAGCCGGCAATCATCAGCGTGCCGCCGATCGGCGTGATCATCCCCAGCACGCGCCATCCACTCAGCGCCATCACATACAGGCTGCCGGAAAAGATCAGCGTACCGAGCGCGAGCAGCACGGCTGCGGGCCCCGCGTTCGGGAGCCGCCAGGCGCCGAGCGCGAGCAGCCCCGTGGCGTGCCACATCTGGTACTGCACGGCAGTGGTCCACCAGCCGAGTTCGGCAGGACCGAGCACATTGCGCAGGGCGTGCGCGCCAAAAGCCCCGAGGGCAACGCCCAACCCGGCGAGCAGGCTGCCCGCGATCAGGATGAATCGGTTCATGAATTTTCGCCCGCTGCGACGCAACGAATGCCGTGAAGCATTGGATTCCCGCACGGCACGTGCCGTGCAGAGGAGTGATCGTCGGGAAAACTGCCGGACGATAGGAACGGTTAGTGTCCCCTGCCGCTCCCGTCCACGCAATCCCCGGGCGTGCAATCTCATGAAACGCCGGATTGTCGCCCGCCCCGACTACGGGGCGGGCCTGACGGGCAGCCTTACTCGGCCACGACGCCGATTTCACCGGCAAAGGCGAGCGGCTCCTCTTCCTCGGGCGCGTGCGGGGCGCTGCGGGCCACCAGCGATACGGCGAGTGCCGCAATGGCGCCGGGAATGGCGAAGAACAGGAAGTTGAAGTGCAGCGGCATCGCCATCGCGAGCAGCGTGCCGCCGACGATGGGGCCGAGGATCGCGCCGCTGCGGCCGACGCCGGAGGCCCAGCCGATGCCGGTCGAGCGGATCGCCATCGGATAGAACTGCGCCGCATAGGCGTACAGCAGGATCTGCGAACCGATCGTGGTCGCCCCCGCCAGCGCGACGAGGACGTACAGGACCTCGGTCGGACTCTTGTAGCCGAGCAGGCTGATCGAGGCTGCGCCGATCACGAAGAAGATCGTCAGCACGGTCTTCAGGTGCAGGCGATCCGCCACGACCCCACCGCCGACGGCGCCAAAGATGGCACCGAGATTCAGCACCAGCAGGAAGGAGAGGCTCGAGCCGAGCCCGTAGCCCGCCTGCGTCATCAGCTTCGGCAGCCACGACGCGAGCGCGTAGACCATCAGCAGGCACATGAAGAACGCGACCCAGAACATCAGCGTGCTCAGTGCGCGGCCGTGCTTGAACAGTGCCACGAGCGGGACGTGGCCGGTCTTGCCCGTCGGGAAGTCGTAGCGGTCACCGGGTTGCGGCACGAAGCTTCCTTCGACGCGCGCGAGCAGGATGGCGGCCTCGCGGTCGCGCTTGGCGTGCAGGAGGAAGCCGATCGATTCGGGCAGCAGGTAGATGATCGCGGGCAGCAGCAACAGCGGCAGGGCGGCGAGGAAGAACACCGAGGACCAGCCGAAGGCCGGGATCAGGTAGATGCCCAGTCCTGCCGACAGCATCCCGCCCACCGAATAGCCGCTGAACATGATCGCGACGAGCGTCGTGCGCAGCTTCTTCGGTGCGTACTCGGTCATCAGGGCGACGACGTTGGGCATCACGCCGCCGATCCCCAGTCCCGCGATGAAGCGGCAGACCGCGAACTCGGTGACATCGCGCGCGAAACCGTTGATGAAGGTGAACAGGCTGAACAGGGTCACGCACACCGCGATCACCTTCTTGCGCCCGAAGCGGTCGGACATCGGACCGAAGATCAGGGCGCCGAACATCATGCCGAACAGCGCGTAGCTGCCGAGAGTGCCGGCCTGGATCGGCGTGAGGTTCCATTCCTTCATCAGCACCGGCAGCACGACGCCGTAGATCACGAGGTCGTAGCCGTCGAAGATGATGATCAGGGCGCACCAGAACAGGACCTGCCAGTGGAAACGATTGAAATTCGCCTCGTCGATCAGTTTGTGTACATCGATGTTTCTCATGCTGCCGTGTCTCCGTGAATCGTTGTAATACCGCGCGGCCCCCCGAGGAGCCGCGCGGTTGGGTGATGCTTCAGTGGCGGTTTATGGTGGTGGGCGGTCAGCTCACGCCCAGGTGCTTATGCAGCACGTCGGGGTTCGCGCGTAGTTCGGCGCTGCTCGCCTCGTGGGCGACCTGGCCTTTCACGAGAATGACGTTCCGGTCGGAAATCGACGTCACTGCCGCATGGTTCTTGTCGATGACGATGGTGGCG
Organism: Azoarcus sp. DN11; assembly: GCF_003628555.1. Lineage (NCBI taxonomy): Bacteria > Pseudomonadati > Pseudomonadota > Betaproteobacteria > Rhodocyclales > Zoogloeaceae > Azoarcus > Azoarcus sp. DN11. The sequence goes on from NZ_CP021731.1 coordinate 2,639,255, forward strand.
ATGCCGGTGGCGCGGATCTGGCGGATGATGTACCAGATCTCCTTGGCGATCAGCGGCGCCAGGCCTTCGGTCGCCTCGTCCAGGATCAGCAGGTCGGGGTTCGTCATCAGCGCGCGGCCGATCGTGAGCATCTGCTGCTCGCCGCCGGAGAGCTGGTGGCCGCCGTTGGTGAGGCGTTCGCCCAGGCGCGGGAAGGTGTCCAGCACGCGCTGGTAGGTCCAGTCGCGGCGCCCGTCGACGCCCGGCTTCGCGGCCATGAGCAGGTTCTCGCGCACCGACAGGTTCGGGAAGATCCCCCTGCCCTCGGGCACGTAGGCGATGCCCTTGCGCGCGATCAGGTAGGGCCGCGCGCCGGTCATCGACTTGCCGCGCACCGCGACGCGGCCGTGGCGCGGGCGCACGTGGCCGAGCATGCTGCGGATCAGCGTCGTCTTGCCCATGCCGTTGCGCCCCATCAGGCCGACCGTTTCGCCGCGGCTGATGCGGAAATCGATGCCGTGCAGGATGTGGCTCGTGCCGTAGAAGGAATGCAGCCCTTCGGCTTCCAGAAGGATGTCACTCATCGTCGGGTTCTCCTGCGCCGAGGTAGGCTCCCTGCACCGCCACGCTTTCGCGGATCTGCTCCGGCGAGCCGCTCTCGAGCACCTGCCCGGTCACCATCACGGTGATCACGTCCGCGACGGCAAAGACGGCGTCCATGTCGTGCTCGACGAGCAGGATCGCGTGGTCCGGCGTGAGCTTCTTCAGCAGCGCAACCATCGCCTGCGATTCCTCCGGTCCCATGCCGGCGAGCGGCTCGTCGAGGAGCAGCACCGAGGGGGCGGTCGCGAGCACCATCGCGATTTCCAGCTGGCGTTGCTCGCCGTGGCTGAGCGTGCCGGCGACGACGTCGCGCCGCGCAGCGAGCCCCGCCTGCCCGATCGCCTTGTCCGCGGCCTCGCACAGGTCGGCATAGCCGGTGGCGTGCGAGAAGATGTGCAGCGCCCGCGGTGTGCGCGACTGCGCGGCGAGGCGGCAGTTCTCGAACACCGTGAAGCCGGGGAAGATGTTGGTGCGCTGGTAGCTGCGGCCGATGCCGTTGCGCGAGCGTCTGTCCGGACTCCAGCCCGAGATGTCCTGCCCGCGAAGGAGGATCTGCCCGCCCGACGGCGGCAGGTCGCCCGAAAGCAGGTTGATCAGCGTCGACTTGCCCGCACCGTTGGGCCCCAGCACCGCGTGGAGCACGCCCTTGTGCATGTCGAGCGAGACGTCCTTGTTCGCGTACAGGCCGCCGAAGCGCCGCGACAGCCCGCGCGCGGAGAGCACGAGTTCAGCCATTACGGGCACCTCCTCCGATCAGCAGCCCCTTCAGGCGTCTGGGCAGGCTGGAAAGCCCGCCCGGCAGGACCATCACCACGGTGACGATCACCGCCCCCATCAGCAGCTGCCAGTGCTTCGTCAGCGCGCCGAAGACTTCCTGCAGCACGACGAACGCGAAGGCGCCGATCGCCGCGCCGTTGAGCGTGCCCATGCCGCCCAGGATCACCATCAGCAGCACGTTGCCGGACTGGTGCCAGGAGAGGATTTCCGGGGTGACGAAGCCGAACTGGCAGGCCGAGAGGAAGCCGGCCAGTCCCGCGAGGCCGCCTGCGGTGACGAAGCCCGCGAGCTTGTAGAGAAAGACCGGGAAGCCCAGCGACAGCATGCGGTGCTCGTTGCTCTTGATGCCTGCCAGCGCGTGCCCGAGCGGCGAGCGCAGCAGCACGCGCAGGAACACGTAGGCGACGACCAGGAAGGCGAGCACGACGTAGTAGAACTGCATCGGCTCGTTGAGGTCGAGCAGCACTTTCTCGCCGATGCGCAGTTCCGGCTTCACGTTCAGGAAGGCGCCGTCGGAACCGCCGCCGAGCGGCGTGTCGTGGAAGACGAAGTAGATCATCTGCGCGAACGCGAGCGTCACCATGATGAAGTAGATGCCCTTCGTGCGCAGCACGAACAGCCCCACGACGAAGGCGACCGCGGCGCCGGTGAGGATCGCCCCCGGCAGCACGAGCCACAGGTTCCCCGGATCGTACTTCGGCGACAGCAGCACGACGCTGTAGGCGGCAACGCCGAAGAACGCGGCGTGACCGAAGCTCACCAGGCCGGTGAAGCCGACCAGCAGGTCGAGGCTCATCGCAAAGATCGTCATGATCATGATCTTCGCGATCAACTCGTTGTAGTAGGTCGAGCCGAAGATCGGGAACAGGGCCAGCACCAGCAGCACCAGCGGGAGGTAGTTGCGCTTCTTCTTGGCGGCCAGCGGCATGTCAGATCCTCCGGAAGATGCCTTCGGGCCGCCACAGCAGCACCGCGGCCATCAGCACATACACGGCCAGCCCCGCGTAGTCGGGCGCGATCACCTTGCCGAAGGTGTCGGTCAGGCCGATCAGCAGCGCCGCGACGAGCGCGCCCCACACCGATCCGACGCCGCCGATCACGACGACGACGAAGCAGATGATCAGCACCTGGTTGCCCATGCCCGGATACACCGACGATACCGGCGCCGCGAGTATCCCCGCGAAGGCCGCGAGCGTGACACCGAGGCCGAACACGATGCGGTAGATCAGGTCGATGTTGATGCCCAGCGCCTGCACCATCTCGCGGTTGGAGCTGCCCGCGCGGATCATCATCCCGAGCCGCGTGTAGCGGATCAGCCAGTACATGAGCGCGGCGAGCAGGATGCACACGCCGGACATGAACAGCCGATACACCGGGTAGCTGAGGGTTTCGCTCAACTGGATCGATGCCGACAGGAGCTCGGGGATCGGCACGCCGTGCACGTCGTCACCGACGATCAGGCTGCGCAGTTCCTCGAAGATGAGGATCAGGCCGTAGGTCAGCAGCACCTGGTCTAGGTGGTCGCGCTTGTAGAGCCTGCTGAAGAGCCCCCATTCGAGCAGGAAGCCGATCAGCGCGCTGAGCGCGATGCCAACGATGACGGCCACGAGCAGGTTGCCCGACAGTGCGGTCAGCGAGAACGCCATGTAGGCGCCCATCATGTAGAAGCTGCCGTGGGCAAGGTTGATGATGCCCATGATGCCGAAGATGAGCGTCAGTCCGCTGGCCACCAGGAACAGCAGCAGGCCGTACTGAAGCGCATTCAGCAACTGGATCAGGAAGGTCGAGAAATCCATCGCCGTGTCCCTCCGGGCGCAGCTCGCGCCCGCGTGAAGGTGAGCCGGATCGGGCGCGCGCCGCCACGAGGGCGAACGCCACCTGAAGAAGCAGTGGTGCCGCGCCGGCGGGGCGTGTACTGCGCGGGGGCGTCCCTCTACGTCGCGCCCGCGCACGCCCCGCCGGGGCTGGCAACCGGGTTACATCCGGCAGCCGCGCGCCGGATCGGCCAGCGCCTTCGCGGCGACCGAGATAACCTTGTTCTGCTTGGCCTCCACCTTGCGGAGATAGATGTCCTGCACGGGGTTGTGCGCCTTCGACAGCGTGAAGCGCCCGCGCGGACTGTCGATCGTCGCCTTCTCCATTGCCGCGACCAGCCCCTCGCGCTTCGTGACGTCACCGCCGACCCCAGCAAGTCCCGCCGCGAACAGCTGCGCCGCGTCATAGCCCTGCACGGCATACACGTCCGGCTGCATCCTGAACGCCATCGCGTAGGCGGTGCGGAAGGCCTTGTCCTTGGCGATGTCGAGCCCGTCCGCGTAGTGCAGCGTGGTCAGGATGCCTTCGGCGGAATCGCCCTGCGCTTCCAGCGTGCCGTCGGTGAGGAAGCCCGAGCCGTAAAGCGGGATGGTCTTCTTGAGACCGGCGGCGTCGTAGTCCTTCACGAACTTCACCGCGCCACCGCCCGCGAAGAACACGAACACGGCGTCGGGCTTGAGCGCGGCGATCTCGGTGAGGTAAGGCTGGAACTCGACGTTCGGGAACGGCAGGTACATTTCCTTCACGACCTTGCCGCCCGCTTTCTCGAACGCCTCCTTGAAGCCCGCGACCGACTGCTCGCCGAAGGAATATTTCCAGCTCAGCGTGACGACGTTCTTGTGCTTCTTCTCGGCCATCACCTGCCCCATCGCGTAGGCAGGCTGCCACGCCGAGAACGAGGTGCGGAAGATGTTGGGCGAGCACAGCGGGCCCGTGATCTCGTCCGCGCCGGCGTTCGGGACGATCAGCAGCGATTTCGTCTCGCGCGCGACGCGCGTCATCGCGAGCGCCACGCCCGAATGCACGGTGCCGATCAGGACGTCGACGTTGTCGCGCTTGATCAGCTTGTTGGCATTTTCGGGCGCCTTCGCCGCGTCCGACTCGTCATCGACGGTGAAGTACTCGATTTGGCGTCCACCGAGCTTGCCGCCGCTCTGCTCCACGGCAAGCTTGAATCCGTTGGTGATCGCGTTGCCCAGCGACGCGTAAGTCCCGGTGTACGGCAGCATCAGGCCGACGCGGATCTTGTTGGCGCTCTGAGCAAAAAGCGGTGCTCCGGGCAGGGCAAGCCCACCCGCAATACCGGCTGTGGACAGCAGGAAACGACGGCGATTGAATCCTTGCTCCATTTCACACTCCTCCTTTGGTTAGGCCGCTTGAGCGGCTCTACTTATGAGTGCGCTGCGGGATCTACGCCCCTGACAGCGTGCGCAGCTTGAATCGCTGGATCTTCCCTGTCGCCGTTTTCGGCAACTCCTCCACGAATTCGAGCCAGCGCGGATACTTGTATGGCGCAAGCTTGGTCTTCACGTGAAGCTTCAGCTCATCCGCAAGATCCGCCGCAGGCATGCGGCCCGGTTTCAGCACGACGAAAGCCAGCGGCTTGATCAGGCCATCATCATCGGCCTTTCCGACTACTGCCGCTTCTAGCACTGCAGCATGAGTGATCAACGCCGATTCGACTTCGATCGGCGAAACGTAGATGCCGCCGACCTTGAGCATGTCGTCGTTGCGGCCGGCGTACACGAAGTTGCCGTCCGCATCCTGGCTGTACTTGTCGCCGCTGCGCATCCAATGGCCGATGAAGGTTTCGCGGCTTTTCGCGCGGTTGTTCCAGTACAGCGCAGCAGTGGTGGGCCCGCGCACCTGCAGCTCGCCGGCATCGCCCGGTTCAACCTCCTGCCCGTCATCGCCGATCAGGCGCAGTTCGTATCCGGGCACCGGCTTGCCGCTGGTGCCGTAGCGCACGTCGCCTGCGCGGTTCGACAGGAAGATGTGCAGCATTTCGGTCGACCCGAGTCCGTCGAGGATCTCGACGCCGAAATGCTCGGTCCAGCGCTTGCCTACTTCAGCCGGCAGGGCCTCGCCGGCCGAGGAGCAGCGGCGGATCGACAACTCTTCCCGCCCGGGGAGCGCCGGGCTGGCGAGCATCGACGCGAACAAGGTCGGCACTCCGCAGTAGATGGTGGGCTGATGCTGGCGCAGCACGCGAAAGACGGCGTCCGGCGTCGGCCGTTCGGCCATCAGCACGGCGGTGGCCCCGGCCGCGAACGGGAAGGTGAGGCCATTACCGAGGCCGTAGGCAAAGAACAGCTTCGCCGCCGAGAAGATCACGTCATCCTCGCGCACGCCCAGGATCGGCTTCGAATACAGCTCCGCGGTGTGAATGAGGCTGGAGTGCAGGTGCACCGTACCCTTGGGCGCACCGGTCGAGCCGGACGAATAGAGCCAGAAACAGGGGTCGTCGCAACAGGTGGGCGCCGCTTCGTAGGGCGGACGGGGTGCGGCGATGAGTTCGTTGAAATCGAGATGACCGCCGCGTGTCCCCGCATCGCCTCCGGACACCATGACGTGCTTGATGAAGGGGCTGGCTTCGATCGCACTGGCGAAAGCCGGCAGTACACCGGACGACACCACCAGTCCGCGGGCCCGGCTGTCGCGCAACATGTACGTATAGTCGGAAGCCGTCAGCAGCGTGTTGACCGGAATGGGCACCACGCCCGCCTTGATGCAGCCGAGGAACGCGGTCGGGAAATCGACCGTGTCGAGCAGGCACAACAGTACCCGCTCTTCCATGCGAATGCCCATTTCCCCGAGGGCATGGGCGAAGCGGTCGATGCGCTCGGCGAGCTCCGCATACGTGTAGCTGCCCGCCTGGTCGATGACCGCGGTCTTGCCGCCCCGCCCTGCACGCAGATTGCGCTCGATCAGGTCGTGCGCGGCGTTGTATTCGCGCGGGATCGTGATTCGCGGCGGGCTGACGCTCTGATCCGCGACGCTTAGCTCTGCCATTTTCTCCTCCTCTCCTTGTCGTTCGTGTCGGTCTGGCATCTCCTTGCGGCGGCGGAATCTAGTGAATCGTCATTCCACCGTCTGCTGCCAGTATCTGTCCTGTCACGTAGCTCGCCGCGTCCGAGGCGAAGAACACGAACACCGGCGTGATCTCCTCCGGCTCCGCCCAGCGTCCGAGCGGAATGCGGTCGAGGTACTTTTCCTTAAAGCGTTCGTCCGTGCGGATCGTCTCGGTCATCGGCGTGGCCGCCCCCGGTGCGATCGCATTCGCGGTGATGTTGTAGCGCGCGAGCTCCTTCGCGGTGCTCTTGGTCATGCCGAGCACGCCGGCCTTGGCCGCGCTGTAGTTGATCTGCCCGATCGTGCCGAGCACGCCGGCGGTGGACGTCACGTAGATGATGCGCCCGTACTGGCGCTCGATCATGCCGCCGACCACGGCCTGCAGGCAGTTGAATGCCCCCGTGAGATGCACGGCGAGCACCTGATTCCACTGGTCCGGGGTCATCTTGTTGAGCATCGCCGTGCGCGTGATGCCGGCGTTATTGACGAGGATGTCGATGCGGCCCCACTGCGCGTTGACCTTGCTGGCCATCGCCTCGACCTGTTCGCGATCCGCGACATTGCATGCCACGCCGATCGCCTGTCCGCCGGCCTCGACGATCTGTCCGGCCACGCGGTCCGCCGTTGCCTGATCGAGGTCGATCACGGCAACCTTCGCCCCCTCTTTTGCATAGGCCTTCGCAACGGCCGCCCCGATGCCCTGCCCCGCTCCGGTCACGACTGCGACCCTGTCTTTCAACTGCATGCGAGTCCCCTATCACTGCATGGCGGTCGTCGATCCGCCGGTGAACTGCAATGCTCCCCCCGGTAGCGAAAAGGCCGGGGTGGGAAGAGACGGCCGATGCCGCATCCACCACCCCGGGAAGGGAGAGACCTTATGAAACGTTTAGCCGCCCAGGCATCAGGCCTTGGGCTTCGCCAGGACCTGCTCGGCGAAGTTGTCGTCGAACATGGCGCCTTCGGCGACGAGTTGGCGGAACTTGATGAAGTCGATGACGTCCTTGCCGGTCGCCTTCTTGTTGTTGAAGGCGGTGAAGCCGAGGTACGCCTCGTGGTTCATGTTGGCCGCGAGCCAGTGCCGGTTCGCGAGCTTCATCTGATCCCAGAAGAACTTCTTCTTGCCGCGGATGCCGTCGATCGACTTGATCAGGCACTGCGGGAAGAGGTTCGTGAACTTCCACACGAGCGCATTGACTTCCGCGTCGAGGCGCGAGAAATCGGTCGTGCATTGGCCGATCAGCTCCTTCGCCGCCTGGACCTTGTCGGCCGCGACCGGCTCGCCGTACACCAGCTCGCCGTCATCGACGTAGGCATCGGTGCGGACGAGCGGGTTGCGGACCCATTCGCCGCCCTTGCTCTTCAGCACCGGCACGACCTTGGTGATGAGGTTCTTCGACTTCATCTTGTACGCGCTCCACGGCTCGCACGAGATGCAGTTGTACATCGCGTCTTCCATGTTGAGCATCCACGGCAGGAAGTCCGTGGAGCCGCCATCCGGCGCGCTGCCGTGCTTCGGGCCGGCCTGGCCGAACACCGCCATGTCGGACGTGATGGTGATGTCCGTGGCCATGCCGATTTCCTGGCCGCCGCCGACGCGCATGCCGTTCACACGGCAGATCACCGGCTTCTTGCAGTTCAGGATGCCGTCGACCATGGCGTTGAACAGGTCCATGTACTCGCCGTACTCGTTCGGGCGGCGGGCATAGTAGGAAGCGTATTCCTCGGTGTTGCCGCCGGTGCAGAACGCCTTGTCGCCCACCGCGGTGAACACCACCGCGGTGACCGTGCGGTCCCCGGAGGCGCGCTGGAACCCGGCGATGACGCCCTTGACCATCTCGGTCGTGTAGGAGTTGTACTGCTTCGGGTTATTGAGAATGATCCACGCGGAGTACAGGCCCGGAACCTGATTACCCTGCGGGTCCGTCACCGGACGCTTTTCGAAGATGACCGAGGGCGCCTCGGTGCCGAAATGCTCGTGACCGAGCAGGGCGTGATCCTTGGTTTCGTTGTCGCGGGGCAGCCAATCGAGTGCCATGAGATGTCTCCTGTTTTGTCCAGTGGTGTGCGTGATCAGAAATCGGGCGTCAGGATGACGCGCCGCTTGAGCTTGCCGTGGTGCGCCTCGTCGAACACCTGCTCGATCTGGCTCATCGGACGCGTCTCGACGAAAGGCCCGAGCTTGATGCGGCCGTCCAGGCACATGTCGCGCACGGCGGCGTAGCGGTCCGGCGGGCAGCCCCAGGTGCCGATGATCTCGGCATCGAAGGCCATCAGCTTCGACAGCATGTAGTTCGTCTCCGCCGTGCCATAGCCGACGATCACGAGCTTGCCGGTGAAGGACAGCAGCGACAACGCGAGCTCCTGGCCGGGCTTGCTGCCGGTGACCTCGAAGATCTTCCAGCCGTAGTTCGACGGCAGGCCGCGCTCCTTGCAGAAGCCCTTGAACAGCTCCTTGACGTCCTTCGCGCTCTTGTCCTTCGGGTTGATGATGAAGTCGGCCCCGAAGTCCTTCATCATCGTCAGTTTTTCTTCGTTGATGTCGATGCCGATCACGGCCTTCGCGCCCATGCCCTTCGCGGTCTGCACCATGAAGCTGCCGACGCCGCCCGCGGCGCCGATAACGATCACCAGGTCGTCCTTCTTCAGGTCGGCGCGCACCGCGGCCTGGTAAGGGGTGGTCACCGCATCGGCCACGACTGCGAGATGCTCGAGCGGCGTGCTGCCGCGGTTCTCGACCACGCACAGGTACTTCGACTGCGCGACGATGTGGCTCGAGTAGCCGCCGTAGATGCCCATCGAATTGCCCGGCATCTTCTGCGACAGGCAACGGTTGCCGCGGCCCGTCTTGCACAGCTCGCACTCGCCACACGGGATCACAGCCGGCACGATCACTTCCTTGCCGATCATCGACGGCTCGCCACCGATCACCGTGCCCGAGATCTCGTGGCCCAGCGACAGCGGGGGCTTCTGCACCGTCGGCACACCCATGTAGTAGTACGACAGGTCGGTGTGGCAGACGCCGCAGCCGGCGATCTTCACCACGACGTCGCCCGGGCCCAGCGCGGGCATCGGCACACGGGTCTTCTGCAGCTTGCCCGGCTCGGTCATCTGCCAGGTATCGATGAATTCAGGAATCACGCTTCGTCTCCCACTGTTCTATTAATTCGCTCAACAACAAGGTCATTTTCTGCACGATTCACGAGAAGCCACGCAGCAGCTCCCGTCGAGGCGTGTTTCGTGCCGAAGCGTCCGCTTGTGCCAACGAGGCGCGGAACACGCCTCGACGGGAGCGGGCCGCCGGCACAAGCGCCGGTCAGCTGTTCTTCCACACCGGCTTCCGCTTCTCGAGGAAGGCAGCCAGCCCTTCCTTCGCGTCGTCGGTGTTCATCAATTCCTTCAGGTAGATGTTCTCGGCGGTATCGAGCGCCGCACCGAACGGCTTGTCCGCCACCGCACGGATCGTCTTGCGGGTGCTCGCCAGTGCTGCACGGCTAAGTGTCAGGAACGGAGCGACGAAAGCCTGCACGTCGGCGGCGAACGTCTCCTTCGCAAACACCCGGTTCACCAGCCCGATCGCCTTCGCCTCGTCGGCGCCGATGTTCTCACCCCCGAGAAGCAGTTCCAGCGCACGCGCCGGCGGCACCAGGCGCGGCAGCAGCACCGCGGCGATCGGCGGGAACACCGCCAGCTTGATCTCGGGCTGACCGAACTTCGCGTTGGAGGCCGCGACGAGCATGTCGCATGCGATCCCCACTTCCATGCCGCCACCCAGAGCCACGCCATTCACCGCGGCCAGCGTCGGGATCGGCAGCTGCTGCAGGCGGCGGAAGATGCCGTGGAACACCTCGATCATGCGATCGACCTTGTCCGGCGTGTGGTCCGCCACCTCCACGCCGGCCGAGAAAGCCTTCTCCCCCGCGCCGGTGATCATCAGCAGCTTCACGCTGTTGTCCGCAAGGCAGCGGTCCAGCGCGACGTTCATCTCCTCCATCGTCGGGATGTCGAGGACGTTGAACGGCGGGCGGTTGATCGTCAGCGTCGCCAGGCCGTCGGCCACGCCGTAAGTGATGAACTGGAATTGCGCACTACTCATCTCGTGTCTCTCCTCGTTCTCGTTCGTTTTGCGCGTTTCGTACTTCAGTTCTCGTTCTTCATCTGCAGCCGGTACGAGCAGACCGCGTCGCAGTCCGCGCAGCACACCTCACCGTCGCAGCGGATGTGCCACAGATCCGCGCCGCAATTCGTGCACCGGCACTTGGCTTCCGGCTTGACGGCCGGGCGGATTTCTTCCGCCGACCAGAAATCGATGACCTGTCCCATGGCGGCCTCCGATCAGAACAAATCGTCGAGCTCGTCCGACCCGCCGCCCGGCATCTTTCCGTACTGCTGCAGGTAGGCCTGGATCATCTGGCTTTCGCGTGAGGTAAAGAGCGCGGCTTCCTCGAACACGAAGTTCGTCGCGTCGCCCCCGCGTTCAAGCTGCTCCATCAACCCGGCGCGCAGGTTCTCCACACCCTTGATCATCAGCACGTTCTTGTCGCCGTCAAGCAACTGGAACACGCCAGATTCGGTTGGCACGGACGCGATCGTCGCCTCGTCGAATTTCAGCGACGACTCCGGCGGCAGCACCGCCTCGGCGATCTTCGGCGCGAGGTTGCACTTGAAGCAGCGGGCCGCCTCCGCCCGCGCCGTCGCGTCGTCGAAGCCCAGCTCGACCTCGTCCCAGCCGGTACGCTGCTCGGGCGCCAGCATGATCGGGTGGAACTTGCGGATCTTGTTGAAGCCTTTCTTGCGGCCGATGTACGGGCTGGTCTCCCAGCCGTCGCGCAGCAGCACTTCGGAGATGTCGCCATCGCCGCCCAGCACGATGTCCATCGCGGAAGCCGCCACCCGGCCCTGCGCGACCGACTCGATCAGCGTCGAAGGTCCGAGCACGCAGTCGCCGCCGGCATACACCTTCGGCCGGCTCGTCAGCATCGAATCCTCGCGCACCGTGATGCGGCCCTTGCGGTCGGTCTCGACGCCGAAGCCTTCGAAACGCTTCGGGAACTGGCCGATCGCGGCGATCACCAGATCCACGCCTTCGACGACTTCCTCGCCGGTCTCGACCGGCTTGCGGCGGCCGGAGGCATCGGCCTCGCCCAGCGCCATCTTGGCGTAGGTGATCTGCAGGCGGAAGCCGTTGGTGCCCGGCTCGATCTTCTTCGGCGCGAGCAGGTAGCGGATATTCACGCCCTCCTCCACGCAGCCCTCGAATTCCTCCAGGCGCGCCGGCATCTCTTCGCGGGTGCGGCGATACACCATGTCGACCTCGGCACCGAAGCGGCGCGAGGAACGCGCGTTGTCGGTCGCGACGTTGCCGCCGCCGATCACCGCGACCTTCTTGCCGGTCTGGATGCCCTCGGGGGTATTCACGAGGCCCATCGTCACGGCCTTCAGGTAGGTCGGACTGTCGACCACGCCCGGCAGGTCGTCGCCGGGGATGCCCAGCTTGTCGCCGCCCTGCGCGCCGATGCCGACGAACACTGCACCATACCCATCGTTGAAGAGGGTATCGACGCTGTCGACCTTGGCGCCGAAGCGGAACTCGACGCCCAGGGCCGAGACTTCCGCGACCTCGTTGTCGATGACTTCTGCCGGCACGCGGTAGGACGGGATGCCGTAGCGCGCCATGCCGCCGGCGGCCGGCTGCGCGTCGAAGATGGTTACGCCGTGGCCCTGCTTCGCGAGGTAGTACGCCACCGTCAGACCGGCCGGGCCGGCGCCGATCACGGCGGCCTTCTTGCCGGTCGCCGGCAGCTTCTTCGCGTGTTCGCGCCAGATCCCCGTGTCGTTGTCGGCGGCGATGCGCTTGAGGTTGCGGATCGACAGCGGATCGTCGAGATCCTTGCGGCGACAGGCCGATTCGCACATCGCGAAACAGGCACGGCCGAGGATGCCCGGGAACGGCAGCTTTTCGCGCACCACGGCGATCGCCTCGCCATACTTGCCTTCGGCGGCGAGCTGCACGTAGCGCGGCACGTCGATGCCGGCGGGACAGGCATTCCGGCACGGCACCATCGACTCCTCGCGCTTCGCGGGGTCGAGCGTGCGGTCCATCAGCGCGCCGGTCGGGCACACGGTCACACAGGCCTGGCAGAAGGTACAGCCGGATTCGATCAGCGTCGGCGCGATCGTGCCGACATAGGTGCGCGTGCCTTGCGGCGTCTCGACTTCCTTCACTTCGAGACAGCCCACGCCGCGCACGTCGTTACAGGCGACGAGGCAGCGGCGGCAGTCGATACAGAGGTTGTAGTCGCGGTCGAAGAACGGCTCGTCCTTGATGATCGGCAACTGCACCGGCTTGTACGGCGGCGTGGTGTTCGGAATGCCGATATAGTCGGAGACCTTGCGCAGCTCACAGGACGAGAAGATCGTGCAGCAGCGCGTTTCCTGCGGATTGCCGTAGGAGCACTGCGAGCGCGAACAGCCGTCGCGCTGCGGACAGGTGAGACAGACGTGCGGGTGCGGGCCGAGGATCTTCGCGAGATTCTTCTGGCGCACCTCCTGGATCGCTGCGGACTTCGTCGTCACGGTCATGCCGGCCGTGACGGTGGTCGAACAGGCCTTCGAGAGGCCGTCCGTGCCATCGATCTCGACCATGCACAGATTACAGCCGCCGTCCCCCGCGCCGCGCTGACCGGCAGGCGGCAGATCGGGGTGCGCGCACAGCGCCGGAATGTAGAGACCTGCGGCGGTTGCGGCATTCAGCACCGACGCGCCCGCGGGCGCCTCGATCTCCACGCCGTCGATCGTCAGCTTCACCGGCGCGCCGAACTCGGTCATTCCGACCGGCTTGCTCGCTTTCCACCACCTGATTTCCGATGTCTGCACGGCTTCCATGTCTCTCTCGTCCTCTATTCTGCTCCGGGCTTAGCGTGTGCCCGGTCGGTTCTTATGCTGCCTGTGCGAGCTGCTGGTAACCCGGGTAATAACTCCCCTGGCACGCTCCTGCCCGCACCGCGGCAATGAAACTCGCCATGTCGGTGACGGTCTGCGAGAACTTCGTCGCGCACCGGCCGACCGCAATCGTCTTGTGGCAATCGCTGCCGCCCAGCGCAGGCAGGGCCATGTGGCGAGCGGCACTGATTGCCAGATCGTTGTCGCTGTCGAGGTTGCCGCCGTTATGCGTTTCCACGGCGGCAATCCCGGTGAGGTCGAGCAGGCCGTGCAGCAGGCTGGCCACGCCGACCTCGCGGAACGGATGGGCCGGCACGCAGATTCCGCCGATGCTGTTGATGTGCTCGATGACGTCGTTCATCGGGAGGTAATTGTCGCGCCCCCAGATGTTCCAGCCGTCATCCTGCATACCGTACGCCAGCATGTGCCCGCGATCGGTTGCGATCTCCACGCCGCGCAGCACCAGGAAACCCTCGTCGCGCGCGACCTGCTCGACCGGCCGCGACGCTTCGTACGAGTAATGCTCGGTGATGCAGACTCCGTCGAGTCCCAGCGCCTTCGCACGGCGGATCAGATCCACCGGCTCCAGCCAGTTGTCGTAGGAGTACTTGGTATGGCAATGGCAATCGATCCACATCGGACGGACTCCGCGCGCCGGCCTGGCCGCTCAGGAAACGGTGTACTCGAGGTTGATGCGCTTGGACGGCGAGAAGCGCTGGCGGGAGAAGAATTTCTCCAGCGCGAAGTCGTCCCAGTTCACCAGCGTGTAGACCTTCTTCACGCCCGCGGCCTTCATGTTCATCATGAACTGGTCGAGCAGCTCGCTCGCCACGCCGCGGTTCTGGAAGCGCGGATCGACGCCGATCGTGTCGATCGTCGCGGTCGACTCGGGAATGCCGAACTCGCCGAAATACACGTCGCCCATCACGAAACCGGCGATCTTGCCGTCGATCTCGCACACGAGCGACGAATTGATGTTGTGGGTCGGGTTCAGGATCCCTTCAAGCTTGCGCTCGTAGTAATCGCGGCGATTCTGCTTCGAACCTGCTGCGTCGATCTCGACGATCGCATTCAGGTCTTCCTTCTTCAGCACCCGCATCACACGCTTCTGATCAGACATTTACCTATCTCCTTTGGTTGGCAGTTCCGCGTCCGTTCGCGTCGCCGCCTCTCAGAACAGTTCGTCTTCCTGCTGGGGCTTCGTCGAGCGGCGCGTGTACACCGTACCGATGATCTTCCCCATTTCCTGGTCGGTGTCGAGGCAGGTCGTGCAGCCGTCACCTTCGGTCTGATAGCTCTCGACGTGCACCTCGAAGCCCATGCCCCGGTACGCTTCGGCGATTTCCGACAGCCGCGGCTCGCCGATCGTCGTCAGGCGCTTCCAGCCTTCCCGCAACAGGCGATCCTCGACGTCCTCTTCGCGCGCGGCGCCGGCCAGCTTGATCGGGATCGTCTTCTTCGTGCTCATCTTGGAACCCTCCGTCATCGCCGGGAACATGGTCTACTCCTTACCAGGAATGCTTGATCGCGCCCGGCGTACAGGCGGAGGTACAGGGCAGGCTGGTGTAGCCGCCCGCCGGCTTGCACGCGGCACAGTCATAGGCGAGCGCCCGCGTTTTCTCCTTCTTCACCCACGCCACTTCGTCGTCGTAGTCATCGGTGATGATTTCGAACATCTGCTGCGGACAGGCCTTCAGACAAGCCCGCTCGGCCGCACAGTCGATGCACTTGTCCGTGTCGATGCTGATGTAGTACTCGCCGGAACCGTCCTTGTAACCGTAGTTCGCGATCATTTCCCTCTCCTGGATTCATTGCGCCGCGGCGCCCTTGCGGAGCACCGCGGCCCCGGCACCAATTACTTGGCGGCCTGCTTCTGCATCAGCGTGTAGCCGAACAGCGCGGCACCCAGCGCGCCGGCGATCTGGCTGTCGATCTTAGTCTCGAGCTGCTTGATGCCCAGCAGCTTCTCGATCCGCTTCACGACGCCCGGGTTCTTCGCGATGCCGCCGGTGATGAAGAAGCCTTCTTCCACGCCGATCCGCTCCAGCAGGCTCACGACGCGCTCGGCCATCGCCTGGCAGTACGCGGCGATCACCTTGTTCTTCGTGTAGCCGGCCTTCAGGAGCGCCAGCGCCTCGGACTTCGCGAACACCACGCAGATCGACGACACGGCTTCCGGCTCGACGTCGACGTCGAACGAACGCGGGCCCAGCTCGGCGATGGGGATCTGCATCAGGTCGGAGATGACTTCCATGCCGCGCCCGGTACCGGCCGCGCACTTGTCGTTCATCAGGAAGTTCGTGACCTTGCCCTTGTCGTCGCAGTGGATGGCCTTGCAGTCCTGGCCGCCCATGTCGAGGATGGTGCGCACCTTGTTGCCGCCCATGTAGTTCGCGCCGCGGGCGTGGCACGCGATCTCGGTGATCGCCTTGTGGGCGAAGGGCACGTTCACCCGGCCGTAGCCAGTGCCGACGACATAGTTGATGTCCTCGAGCTTCATGCCGATCTTGTCCATGATGCCCTGCAGCGCATTCTTGGCCGAGTCCGGCGAGTTGTTGCCGGTGCGCATGCTGTTGTAGCCAAACAGCTCGCCGTCACACACCAGCACCGCCTGCGAGGACACCGAACCGACGTCGATGCCGCAGGTGATGATCTTGGCGTCCTTCCAGTTCTTCGTCTCGTCGAACCAGGTGTTTTCCTGCCAGCGCCAGAATTCCTTTTTCTCGGGGGCGGCGGTGGCGGCAGCAACTTCTGCATTCATTTGATCGCTCCTTAATCCGTATCTGTTCGCGTGTCGGTTCAGTGCACTCGTTCGGCTGCAATCAGCGCGCAACCCAGGGCGCTGACGAACTCGGGCAGTTCAGGCAGAAGAACCTCTTCGACGTCCATCGCATTCTTCAGCGACTGGACGAAGCCGGGGTTGTGGCCCATGCCGCCGATCAGCACGACGTTGCCTTCGATGCCGACGCGACGCACCATCGCGCACACGCGACTCGCCACCGCGTCCAACACGGCCTTCGCAATGTCTTCCTTCGGCGTCGAGGAGTGGATCAGCGACACCACCTCCGACTCCGCGAACACCGTGCATTGCGCGTTCATCGGGATGCTCTTGTCGGACTTCAGGCTCGCCTCGCCGAACTCCTTGAGCGACAGCTGCAGCGCGCGGCTCATCGCCTCGGCGAAGGAACCGGCGCCCGCGGCGCACTTCTCGTTACCGGCGAAGTCGACCGCCTTGCCGTCCGAGTCGGTCTTGATGCCGCGACCTTCCTCGGCGCCGACGTCCACCACCGTGCGAGCCTGCGGGTACATGAACACCGCACCGCGTGCGCCGGCGGTCATCTCGGTGACGCCTTCGGTCGCGAAGGCCACCTGACCGCGGCCGGCGCCCGTCGCGAAGACCGACTTCACCTGATCACGGCTCACTCCGGCTTCGGCGAGCGCAGTGTCGAAGGCTTTCTCGGCAGCCTGATCGGCGTCGAGGTCACCCGGCATCATCAGGTGAGCCTTCTTGACCGCGAAGCTTGGCTCCTTGGCACCTTCAACCTTGATTTGTTCCAGCAGCACCACCTTGACGCTGCGGGAGCCCATATCGATTCCAGCGGTAATCATTCTCGTCTCCTCTTGGCTCTGTTTCGGATCAGGCGGCCTGACGGCGCACCCCAAGCTGTTCCATGAAGGCGTCGACACGTGCCTGGGTACGCACTTCGTCGAATTCGCGCTCGTCGCCCATGTTCCCTTCGAACGTCATCACCGGCGTGCCCGACTTCGCGATCGCGAGGCGGTTTTCCATGATGCCGACCGACAGGCCTTCGCAACCGCGGTTCAGGTGCAGCATCACGCCGTCGACCTGCCATTCCTTGATGATGCGCATCATCATTTCGCTCTTGATGCGCGGATCGTAGAAGTGCTGCCACTGCGGCTTCGACAGGTTCCAGTCGGCGTACAGACGCACGGCGGTGTCGCGATCCTTGATCTCGATGCCCTTGTTCCACGGCAGCGTGCGACCACCCCAGGTACCGTCGGCCTTCTCTTCCCAGATGCCTTCGAGGGCGAAGGTGTAGAGCGAGCCGATCGACACCGCACCGTAGGTTTCGAGGTAGCGGAAGATCTTCAGGAAGGACCAGGGCGGCTGGGTGTCCGTCATCAGACGGATGGTCTCGTTCGGCACTGCGGCGATGCCACGGGCGACGCGATCCTTCACTTCCTCGTACAGCTCGTCCATGAAGTCGGCGCACCACTTCGAGGACTTCGACAGCGTGCAGAGCACGTACAGCGAGTACATCGTCTTCTCGTCGAGCGGCGCCGGCTTGACCTTGTTCAGCGCGCAGATATCCGCCCAGCGGGAGGTCGAACGCATCTCGTTCTTGACTGCCTCGATGAACAGCTCGTCGCTGAACTCGCGCCCGGTGGCCTTCTGCACGAATTCGATGCCGTCATGCAGCTGGTTGGCGACATAGTCCAGGCGGGCGTCCGTCATGTCCTTGTACGGACCGACGCCGACGTCCAGGTAGAACTCGGGGATCTTCTCTTCCTTCGCGACGTGCTGGTACCACTTGGAGTGCGAGCAGCAGATCTGCGTCTGGAACACGAAATCGGGCTTCGGGAACTCGCCGCCGAAGGCGTACTTGTTCAGGTGCATGCCGCCCCAGTAGATCCGCATGTACGAGCACAGGTCACGGGCGAAACCGTAGGCTTCGGCCGCGTCCATGCACTCCTTGGCGAATTTGCGGTCGTGGGCAACGGCAGCGGCGTACGGCTCGCCGGTCAGCGAATAGACATCCTCGCCGAGGCCGGCGGGAACGGCGTCGAGCGCCCAGGCCGAGCCGGACCAGCGGATGCCGCCCTTCTCTTTCGCACGGGCGTAGTTCATGTAGTACTGCTCGCGAAGCTCCTTCGCCTTCTTCCAGAGCTTCAGCGGCTCGGTCGGATACAGATTTGCCATGGCGTTTACCCCTCTTTCCCGTCAGTTCAGAACAGCTCTTCTTCGCTCAGCGTCTCGAGGAATGCCTCGATACGGATGCGGAAGGGCCCGATCGGATTGGTGATGTCGAATTCCAGGAACAGCGTCGGAATCCCGTTATCCTCGAGATGACGCTTCAGATCCGGGTAATCGCCCTCGTGCGGATCGCAGAACTTCTGCTGCAGGAAGATCGCGCCTTGAACGCCGTAGTCCTTTGCCAGACCGAGAACGTGATCGAAGCGGGTGTGCGTCGGGTAATCCTTCGTCGGACAGGCCGGACGATCACAATAGCGCTCGGCAATCGCCTTGATGACATCACCTTCGGGCTTCGAGGCATTCCAGAAGTAGCGGCTGCCCGAGCACTGGTCATCGACGACGATGGTTGCACCAACCGACTCCACCATACCCATGAACGCGACGTCGTCGTTCTCGGAACCGATGGTCATGAAGCGGGCACCGGTCTTGCGCTCGACCTTGCGGGTCGGCAGCGCAGCGAGCACCTTCTTCAGCATCTCGTTGTGCTCGCGCTTGTCGATGAACTGCGCGGTCAGCGATGCATACAGGGCTTCGACGCCGGTCACCTTCGGGTCGGCTTCCTTGCGGAGCTCATACAGTTCGCGCAGCAGGCGGCGGTTCTCGTCGCACACGGCCAGCGCATCCTTGAGCATCGCGTCGGTGATTTCCTTGCCGGTCAGCGTCTGCAGGAACACGCGGAAGGACTGCACTTCCTCGTAGTGAGCCTTGCGCGAATGCTGCGACTGGACTTCGTTGGGCATCGGCACGTAGTAGTCCCACTTCACCGTGGGGACGTGCAGGCGCCAGGAACCGAAGGTCTGGCGATACTGGATGCACGACTGGGTCAGCGTCACGCCTTCGGCGTAGTCGAAGCGGCCCAGCAGGCCCTGCGCGAGCGAATCGCGGCAGAACGGACAGAACATGCCGAAGATGTGCGGCTCGGTCACGTTCTGCGGCTCGTGAGCGCCGAGGACGCGCACCGGCAGCATGCCGGCGGCGATCAGCAGCTCTTCGGGCGTATAGGTGCACATCGTTGCCACCACCTGGCCACCTGTCCGCGCCTTCCAGTCGCGTGCATAATCGTGGCGCTTCTCGTACCAGGTCTTGAACTGGTCGAACAAACCATCGCTCATCGAACTATCTCCTCTGATGTGTTCGCGGATCCGTTCCCCGACTCCGCGCTTGCTGCATTATTGTTCCGGCCCTGCATGATGTCGCATGTTACGCACTGGAGTGCATGCGATGTTGACCTAAATCAAACGACTGGCAGGTTGATATGCACGGGACTGCATTTTCAGTGGGCCAAATTGCAGTTAATTGCATTGCAGTGCACAATTAACATGCAATTTGCTGCATTGCAGCAGCAGCGCACGGCGCAGGCAGGCACGACAGATGGCGTTGCGGACCGCGCCGGAAGCGGCGCCGTGAAAGCCGGTGGGACTTCAGGGCATGCGGCAGCCGGCGACAAACCCGCCTCGCCGGCGGGATGTTGCAGCGCAAACCCGGCTGGCGGAGGGGTCAGGGGAGGTGTCGGCGAGCGGGGCGTGTCAGCGCGCGCCCTGTTTCATTCGGCACGCGCACGGGTCCGAATGGCGCGCAGGCCGCCGGATCAGCGGCTCAGGACTTCGAGGATGTCGAGGAAGGATTCTTCGGCCGTGCGGCCCGAAGTGTCGATGATCGCATCGGCCTTGCTGTACATCGCCGTGCGGCCGGCCAGGATGCGCTTGAGATCGTCCATCGCCTCCTGGTTCCCGTTCATCGGGCGGTAATCGCCCTGCGCCATCACCCGCGCCATATGCTCTTCAGGCGACGCGCGCAGCCAGATCGTGAAGCACGACGACAGCAACAGGTCGAAGTTGGCCGGCTCGGAGACGATACTGCCGCCGGCGATGAGGACGAAGGACTCGTTGTTCGCGACCACGGATTCCAGCCCGCGCCGCTCGTAGCGCCGATAAGCCGACTGGCCGTAGAGCGAGAAGATTTCCGACAGGTCCGCCCCCGCTTCCTGCTCGATCACTTTCGCCAGTTCGAGGAAAGGTACGTCGAGATGGTCGGCGAGCATCGTGCCGAGCGTCGACTTCCCCGCCCCGCGTAGCCCGATGAACGCAATGCGCTGCCGTCTTGCTGTGCGCCCGTTCGACTCCAGTTCGCTCTGCAGCAAGCGGCGCGCCCATTCGTGCGTCTTGGGCGGGAAGCGACCCAGGTACTGGATCAGAAGTGTCAGCTCCGGCGACTGCTCGGGTTCCTCGCGCACAAGATCGACGATCGGAAAACCGAGGCCCTGTGCGATCTGCCGCAGCAGGATGATCGAGATGTTGCCGTGCCCCGTTTCCAGCTGGGCAAGGTAGCGCTCCGACACGCCCGACTGCTGCGCCAGCATTTTGCGCGTCATTCCCCGCTGCGCGCGCAAGTCGCGAATGCGGTCGCCGAGCATCAGCAGGTAGTTGTTTTCCTCTACCGACAGATCCGGACGCTTGAGGCGCGACGAATTTTCATCGTTGGACATTTGGGGCCATCCTTGTAAACGGCAATAAAGTGCCGATGAATTATAGTGCGCAAGGTCGGGCCGGATTGCAACATGCAAACGTCGCGTCGGGCATTCGTACAAACCGCAGAAATTCGCGGTCAAGCGTCTGGGAAACGGATCTCGCATCGCGGATGATGCATATGGCATCATCCGGATTTTTTGCCGGCGCATGAATTACATGAAACGAACACGAGCCGTTCTCCCCATTCTTTTCTCGGCTGCCCTCGCATTCGGACAACCCGCGCACTCCGGCCAGGTATTCAAGTGCGCTTCCGACGGCGGGCGCGCCACCTATCAGGCCCTCCCCTGCCCGACTGAAGGCGATCGCATCGAACTGCGCGCACACGACCCCGAACCGGGAGAGCGCGCGGCGGCGCACAAGCGGGCTCGCAAGGAGCGGCGCTTCGTCGAGGCCATCGAGGCGGAACGGGAAGCCGCAAGGCGTAGCGCGCAAGCGCAACAGGATCTGCGCGACACGGAACGGCAGTCCCATGAAACGCGTTGTGCGAGCTACGTCGAGCGTGCAGAGCGCGCGGAAGCCGATGCGCGGATGCATGTGAAACGCAACCGCTACAAGCGCGACCACGAATTGCGCGCGCGCACCTTGCGGGATCGGCACTTCACGGAATGCTTTGCGGCCGGTTGAAACGGCCGCCGCAAACGAACGTCAGACGTAGCGGGCCATCCGGGCCAGTACGCGGTCGCGCCCGAGCACTTCGAGTACGGCGTCGATCGCCGGCGTCTGCGCGACGCCCAGCGTTGCCACACGCAGCGGAATGGCAACCTGGGGCATCTTCAAGCCATGTTCGGCCATCGTATCCTTGATGGCCTGGTTGAGCGTGGCCTTCTCCCACGGCGCGGATTCGAAGCGCGCCTTCAGGCTCGCAAGCGCGATGCGTGCTACCTCGCTCAGGTGCTGCGCGATGAGTTCGGGCGCCGGATGGACCTCGACGCAGTACAACTCGACCGAGTCTGCCAGTTCGCTGAGATTGGCGACACGTTCCTTGTACAGCGCGACGACCGACTCCAGTTCAGGTCCCGTTTCGGGATCGACACCGCGGCGGGCAAGCCGGCGCGAGACTTCGCCGGCAAGGCGGGCGTTGTCGGCCTGCTTGATGTAGTGCGCGTTCAGCCAGTTGAGCTTTTCGGTGTTGAACTGCGCGGCCGAGGGGGTGATGTGATCAAGGTCGAACCACTCAACGAATTGCTCGCGCGAAAAAATCTCGTCGTCGCCGTGACTCCAGCCGAGGCGGCCGAGGTAGTTCACGACCGCTTCAGGCAGATAGCCGTCGTCGTCGTACTGCATGACGCTGACGGCGCCATGCCGCTTCGACAGTTTGGTGCCGTCGTCGCCGAGGATCATCGACAGGTGGGCGTACAGCGGCACCTGCGCGCCGAGTGCCTGCAGGATGTTGATCTGGCGCGGCGTGTTGTTGACATGGTCGTCGCCGCGGATCACGTGCGTGATCCCCATGTCGAGGTCGTCGACAACGACGCAGAAGTTGTAGGTCGGCGTGCCGTCGGCACGGGCGATCACGAGGTCGTCGAGTTCGGCATTCGCAATCTCGATGCGCCCCTTGACGAGGTCGTCCCAGGCGACCACGCCTTCCGCCGGGTTGCGAAAGCGCACCACCGGCTGCACGCCCTCCGGCGGCGTCGGCAGGACCTTGCCCGGCTCGGGCCGCCAGCGGCCGTCGTAGCGCGGCTTCTCCCCCCGGGCGCGTTGCTCCTCGCGAATGCGGTCGAGTTCCTCGGGCGATGTGTAGCAGTAGTACGCCGTGCCGGCCGCCAGCATCTGCTGGATGACTTCCTTGTACCGGTCCATGCGTTGCATCTGATAGATCGGTCCCTCGTCGGCGTCGAGCCCCAGCCAGACCATGCCGTCGAGAATCGCCTGCACCGCCTCGGGCGTCGAGCGCGCGACATCGGTGTCCTCGATGCGCAGGATGAACGTGCCGCCGTGCCGGCGCGCAAACGCCCACGAGAACAGCGCGGTACGCGCGCCGCCGATGTGGAGGTAGCCGGTGGGGCTGGGGGCGAAACGGGTGCGAACGTTGGAAGCCATCGGTGGGAACTCGGGACCGGATCTAAAGACGCGGATTCTACGCCATCGGCCCGCATCCACGGCACGGGAGGCAAGGCAGCGGAATCCGCACGCAAAAAAACAAAAGCCCTGAAACCGAAGCTCCAGGGCCTTGCATTGTGGTGGGCGGTACTGGGATCGAACCAGTGACCCCTGCCGTGTGAAGGCAGTGCTCTACCGCTGAGCTAACCGCCCGGTATTCCGTGCGTCTTCGTCATCGACTGGTGGGCGGTACTGGGATCGAACCAGTGACCCCTGCCGTGTGAAGGCAGTGCTCTACCGCTGAGCTAACCGCCCAGTGTGGCGAAGAGGCGCGATTGTAGTGGGACGGGAATTCTTTCGTCAAGCGCGGGAGCCTATTCGCACCTGCGACTGCGCGTCATATGCCGCATCGCTGGCGCCACTGACCGGTGAGCGCCCGCAGCCTCGCCGCCTTGTCATCAATCGTGCCAAAATATTCCTTGACGTCCCTCGACGGACGTTGCCGAAAGAATAATCAGGAGACAATCAATGGGAGTGATTTTCGCGAAGACGGCGAAGGGACAGGAGGAGTTCGTCAGCCGTAGCGGGGGGCTGTCGCCGCGCGTGCGCAGGGTGCTGATTCTGGTCGATGGCCGGCGCACCGTCAGCGAGCTGCGCGAGCTGGTCGCCGCGGACGATCTGACACATACGCTGGGATCGCTCGAGGAACTCGGGATGATCGAAGTGTGCCAGTCGCCTTCCGCGGCCAGCCAGGAGCCTATGGATCGCCTGCCCTCGATCACGGCGTTTCGCGAACTGCCCGAGGCACGCAACGCGAAGGAGCTCGATATGGCGCGGAACTTCATGATCAATACGCTGAAGAACTTCTGCAGCCTGTACGGCCCGATCTCGCTGATGAGTCACATCAACTCGGCGGATTCGCACGAGAATCTGCGCGACCTCTACCCCGAGTGGTATCGGCTCATCGTGGAAAGCCGCTCGGGTCGGCGCCGGGCGGAGGATCTGCGCAACGACCTGCTGAAGGTACTCTGAGGAAAAGCCTCAATCGACCCACGACGATGGCAGGGCTGCGATGACGGGTCTGGGCAGGCGCACCAGGTCCGTCCAGACCGGCAGTTCCGCCAGCGCATCCGTGGCCAGTCTGCGCGTCTCTTCCGGCGTCAGGTCGAGAATGGCGGCGCGCAGATAGACCGTGCCCACGGTCTCGGCATCAGGCTGCGCGGCCAGGCAGGTCTCGGAAAGCCGGGTCGCCAGCTGAAGGCCGCAAGCGAGGCGGTAGGAGCGCGAATCGGGATCGAAGCCACCGCCTTCGGGATCGCGTTGCCAATACACGACATCGGCGAGCGCCGTCGGAATACCCCAATCCGCGAGGAGGACGGCCGATAGTTCGTGGCGGTCGAAACCGAAGGTCGCGATCTCGGCGGTTTCGACCGGATCGGCGCTGCGCGCGGCCTGCTCCAGGGTGAGGTCGTAGGTCGCGGGCGCAGCCGTGGCGAAGGCGAGCGTGCCGATCTCGCTCAGCAGCCCCAGCGTGAAGGCTTCGGAAGCGGGCAGGTCGCCGCGGTGGGCGGCCAGCGCCTCCATCACCGCCGCATTGAGGAGCGACGCGGTCCAGAAAGCGTTGTAGTTGAAGCGCTTCGAGGTCACTTTCGGCCGGTTCGCGACCAGCGACAACGCGACGGCGTGGGCGCGCACGATGTTCATGCCCAGGCGGATCACGGCCTGCTGGAGATCGAGCGAGCGCTCGGTGCGGCCGAAGCGGGCGGCGGACGCCGCGCGCAACACGAAGCCGGACAGGGCGGGGTCCGAGCGGATCACGCGCACGACGGCGTCGATGCGGACTTCGGGGTCGCGGGCGAGCTCGATCAGCTTCAGCGCGGCGCCGCGCGGGCTCGGGAGTTCATCCGCAGCGAGCAGGAAGTCGCGGATGTTCCCGGTCACCTGTCCGCGATCACGCTGGTTGCTGGCTGAATTCATTCACGTTCCCTCTAGTGATGCGCAGGCGGCTGGCGTTGTTGCCATATCGATGGCGCCGGAGCGCGCCTGCATGGTTCTCTCTTGCTGTCTTGCAGTTCCGGTTCGCGGCAGTGCGCGCCGCCGGCTGGCCCTGTCCGCGCCACGTTCAGCCTCGCAACTCGTCGAGTACGTCGTCCACGACGCGGTCGAGCAGCGGTTCCTGGTCGGCGGTCGACGCCTCTCCGCTGGCGAAGCGCCGCGTGAGTTCTGCGCGCGTCAGGGCTAGCGCGCGCTGCCCCTGGCGATTGGCGAACAGGTACATGGTGCGCGCGGGGCTTATCCAGGTGAGGCGCACGCGACGCACTTCGCCTGATTCGTCCCTGAGTTCGACCCAGCTGCCGCGGGTGAGAAGGTCGAGTTCGAGCATTTCCGGGGTGGGATCGTCGCCGATGGGCTGAAGCCCCGGCAAGGGCCCGGCCCGGCGTGCCGGCGCATTCGGTGGCGGCGGGGGCGCAGGCGGTGGCGCAGCGACGAGCGGGGCCTTCAGCGCGGCGGCATGACACTGCACGAGTTCGGAGAAGAACGCCTTCTGGCGCACCTCGTCGATCGCCGCTGCCGTCATTCCCGCTTTCAGGTTGCGCAGCATCACCGGAAGCTGCTTCACCATGCGCTGGCGCTCTTCCATGCTCCGCTTGGGCAGGACGCTCCACACCAGATCGGCGATTGCGGTGATGGCGTTGGTCCAGCGTTCGCTATTGGTCGGCGGCGTGCTCGTGGCGCCGCTCTCGAGCGCTGCATGTGCAAGCACCCGCGTCCAGATGTCGCGGATGAAGTCCCGCACGGCGGCAGGAAGCTCCTCGTTCGCGAGATGATCGGCCATCGCGTCCTCCCCGATCTTGCGGGCGAGGTCGATGCGTTCGCGCTCCTTGAGGCGCTCGGTCAGGGTCGCGGCACGTTCGTCGGCATAGCGCTCCTGCTCGGTCAGGTAGTTCTCGAACTCCTGCAGGCAGGACGCGAACACGCTCGCATCTTCGGCGAACTGGTTCTGGATGCGGACGACGGCGCCTTCGGCGGCGCGGTACAGCGAGCTGTCCTCAGCCAACGGTCCGTCCCAGGTCACGCTCGCCTGCGCGAGCGAATTGATCAGGCGGCGCGCCGGATGGGTGCGGTTGGAGAAGAAGCCGTGATCCATCATGGCAAGCTTCAGCACCGGGATCTGCAGGCGCCCGATCAGCCCCTTCATCGCGTCAGGGACGCGCGAGTCGTCGAAGATGTAATCGAACAGGGTGGCGACGACATCGATGACGATGCCGTCGATGGAGTTTGCCTGTTTGCTGAGCCCGGCCTCGATCAGTGCGCTGATGATGTTGCCGGTCGCGTCCACGTCGGCCGGTAGGGCAAAGCTCTGGCCACCGAATTGCAGGTCGCCCTGCCCCTGCTGCAGGCCGTTCAGCAACTGCATGAGGTCCGGCGTTCCGGTGCGCTGCCTCCAGTCGCTTTTTTCGACCGCAGCTGCCTTGGCCGTGAAGATCTGCTTCACGAGGTCCGATGGATCGGGTTCTCCGGGAAGCGCGCCCTTGCGCGCGGCCATCCGCTGCGAGGCCTTGCCGCGGCGCGCCCGGGGGCGAACGTTGGGCATGACGCGCCGCGCCACCAGCAGCGCGTTGACATCGTGATAGACGGTCGACATCTCTCCGGCCAGCCGGCCGACCAGGAGTTCGAGCGCGGTCGCGCGCAGCCCGCCCGACGCGTCCTGCTCCCAGCAGATGTTCTTGAGCGCCTCGCAGATCGCCGCCGGCCCGATCGGATTCGCGGCGCCATCGATGTCGTTTTCGCCGAGCATGAAGGCGACCCGGGTCTGGAGGTCCTGGTTTTCCGCTTCGCACGCCCGTTCGAGGCGCGTGGCGAGGTTCTTCACGGCGATCGTGGTGTCGATTTCGGTCTCGTCGACCAGTTTGAGCTCTGGAAAGAAACCCATCTCGCTCCCGTCCTCGTAGAAGGTGCTCGCGACACTGGAGGTCTTGGCCCGCTCCTGGAACTGGTCCTCGAAGCCGGTGCTGAAAGTGCGGTCGATTTCTGCTCCGATGGTGTGCAGCAGTGCCTGCAACTCGATCAGCTTCTGGGCTTCCTCGGCGTTCTTCGCGGCCAATCGACGTGCCTGCAGTTCGTCGCGAAGCTCGCCGACCGACCGCGCGAGCGCCTCGCGCACGCGCTGACCGACGAAGTCGCGGCATTCGAGCAGGACACCCTGATGCGGACGGAATGCGTCGGGGACTCCGGTCTGGCGCGATAAATGTTCGTTGGTCACGACATGCTCCGCTTTCATGGCGGTACGGGACAAGGGCGATGATTGTCGCCGGCTTACCAAGGCTTTATTCAGTTTGACACATTTTGCATCCCGCCACCGATGGAACGACGCTGCGACGCGCCATGCGGGCCGTCGGCCACCCGTGCGCCGCGAAATCTGCGGACATCGCCGCCGGGGAGTGCTCCGTATAATGATTACGGACCGGAGCGCAAACTCTTTAGCGATATTCACATGCCACGAATCAAGATCGACCTGCCCGCGCGTTTCACGTTCGCGACCGAAATCCCGGTGCTCGCACATCACGTCAACTGGGCCGGCCATGTCGACAACGCGCAGCTGGCGGTATTGCTCTCCGAAGCGCGCATCGCCTATTTCGCCAGCCTGGGCTACACGCAGGAGAACGTCGAGGGGGTCGGAACGATTGTCGCCGACATGGCCATCCAGTACGTTTCCGAAGCCTTCGAGGGAGAGACGCTGGTCTTCGACATGGCGGCGGACGATTTCAACAAGTACGGCGCCGATCTCGTCTCCCGCGTGCGCGATCGCGACAGCGGGCGGGAGGTTGCCCGGGCCAAGATCGGGTTCGTGTTCTTCGACTACGCGGCGCGCAGGATCGCGCCGGTGCCGGGGCGTTTCGCGGAGCGGGCCACGGCCGCCTGATTCGCGATGCCCCGCTCAGCCGGGGTCGAGCCGCAGGATCCGGCCGTCGGTTTCGTCGAGGAGGTAGAGCTTGCCATCGGGCCCCTGGCGTACGTCGCGAATCCGCTTGCCCAGCTCGGTAAGCAGGCGCTCCTCCCGGACGACCTTCTCCCCGTCCAGCTCGAGCCGGGCAAGCAACTGGCCGCGCAGCGCACCGACGAACAGGCTGCCCTTCCATTTCGGAAACGCGTCGCCAGTGTAGAACGCCATCCCGGACGGCGCGATGGAGGGGATCCAGACGCGGACGGGCGGCACCACGTCGGCCCGTTCCGTCCCCTCGCCGATGCTGAATCCGGTGACGTACTCTTTCCCGTAGGTGATGACCGGCCAACCGTAGTTGCCGCCGGCGCGGACCACATTCACCTCGTCTCCGCCCTGCGGTCCATGCTCGTGTGCCCACAATTTTCCGGTGACAGGGTGCAGCGCGGCACCCTGGACGTTGCGGTGGCCGTAGGACCAGATTTCCGGTTGGACACCGGCCTTGCCGACGAAGGGATTGTCCGGCGGGATGCCGCCATCGGGGCGGATCCGGACGATCTTGCCGAGGTGGCTCCCGAGATCCTGCGCGCTGTCCCGGTAGGAAAAGCGGTCGCCGAGGGTGACGAAGAGGTTCCCTTCGCGGTCGAACACCAGGCGCGATCCCCAGTGGTTGCGGCCATCGGGGTCTTCACGCTGGGCGAAGACGATCTCGACGTTCTGCAGGCTGCGGGCAGTGTCGTCCAGCCGTGCGCGAGCGACCGCCGTGCGCGCGCCCTTGGACGTCGGCTGTGCGAACGAGAGCCAGATGAGCCGGTCGCGGGTGAAGTTCGGGCCGATGACGACGTCGAGCAAGCCGCCCTGCCCCACGGCATGGACCCGGGGAACGTTGAGGATCGGCGCGGAAAGCTTTCCATCGGGCGAAACGAGGCGCAGACGTCCCGGGCGTTCGGTGACCAGCATGTTTCCGTCGGGCAGGAAGGCGAGCGACCAGGGCGTTTCCAGCCCGCTCGCGACTTCGGTGACACGGACCGGCCCCGCTTCGCTGCGCACGATCGTCTGCGCGTCTGCGACGGGGGGAAGGCCGAAGGACACGATCAGCGAGCACGTGGCGGCGACGCAGCCCCGCCAGCGCTTCCGTCGGCCTGCGCGCACGCCAGGCTCGGTCAGAGGTGACGACGAGAATCGATTCATGGAAATCTCCCTCGCAGGAAACCCGAACTCCCGGATCGCGTGTTCGCCCCCGGATTTGACGGGTATCAATGAGATGCGCCCCGCCTTGTTGAGATCCTTGAAACATGAGGGCAGGGGCGGCGACGCCCGAACCCGACGCCGCGTGACCAGTGCGCGGCCCCGACAACACTCCGAAGGATACGAGGTCGCAGATGGCTTTTCCGGATTTTTTCGCCGACGCAAGACGAATCGAGCTCCGCGATCCCCTCGCGGCGTTTCTTGGCGCCAGTGAGGGGGGCGTGTTCGCTTACGGTTACGAGGATGCCGTGAAGCTCGCCGGCCACTCCTGCCCGACCGTGGCCTCGGCCTACATGCTCACCCTGCATGCCCTGCGGGCGCTCTATCCGGACGAGATGCCCGAGCGCGGCGGCATCCGGGTCGCGTTTCGGGGGCGTATCGACGAAGGCGTCACCGGCGTCATCGCCAGCGTCGTCACGCTACTGACGGGCGCCGCCCACGACGGTGGATTCAAGGGGCTCGGCGGCCGCTTCGTGCGCCGCGGGCTGCTCGATTTTGCTGCCGATGTGCCGTTGGCGATGCGGTTTACGCGCGTCGACACGGGCGCAGCCGTCGATGCGCAGGCGGATCTCTCGTCGGTGCCGGCCGATCCGGAGATGCCGGAACTGCTGATGCGCTGCCTTCACGGACCCGACGCCGGCGAACTGACGCGCCGTTTCGGGCAAATGTGGCAGGACCGGGTGCGCCGGATCCTGATCGACCACGGCGACGATCCGGCGGTATTCCGGATCAGCGCGTCCAGCTGATCCGATCCCGGCCAGGGCCGGGCGGAGGGCCGGGCGGAGGGCCGGGCGGAGGGCCGGGCGGAGGGCCGGGCGGAGGGCCGGACGCGGACAAAGGGCGCGTGCGAAGGGTGGATATGCTAGCCTCGGGGCTTACTGCACCGAATGTCTCCGCCGATGAACGCCCCTACCCTGCCCGAACTGCTCGTCGTCTGCCTGTGCGCCGAATGGTGCGGGACCTGTCGCGAGTATCGCGCCGGGTTCGAGGCGCTCGCGGGGCAATGGCCGCAGGCCGCGTTCCACTGGGTGGACGTCGAGGACGATGCGGACGTCGCCGGCGACCTCGACATCGAGAACTTCCCCACCTTGCTGATCCAGCGCGGGGATCTGGTGCTGTTCTTCGGCACGATGCTGCCGCAGCACGTCTTCCTGCAGCGCACGCTTGAAACGCTCACCGCCCTCGGCGAGGACGAGGCGCGCGCGTACGCGTTCGCCAACGACGAACGGCGCGCCTGGCAGCAGGAATGCAATCTTCGCCCCGCGCTTGAACAGCATCTCGCGCGCAAGGCTGCCTGACCGCGCCTTCCTTTCCGTTTCACCTTCCATGCCCGTCCAGCCCGCCGACCGCAAGCGCTGCGTTTCCTGCAAACGCTGGGGAGGCGCGCGCAAACCCGGCGCCAATCCGGGCGAAGTCGAGTACGAGGACGACGCGCGCGGTGCATGCAACGAGGGGCCGTGGCACGGCACCCTGCGCAGTCCGCGCAACGCCTGCGGGCAATGGGTGATGTGGGCAGCGCTGAAGCTTCCCGAAGCCTGACGCAGGCGCCCGGCGCACGGGCGAAACATCGGCAGATCGTTATATTGCAGTGCAGCTTGCATTCCGTTCCACGGGCGGGTAATTTTGCGCCGCTCCGTATAACGTATACGATCTTACGCAAAACCCATCCATGGCTTCGCCACTCGAACAACTCGCAGTTCCGCGCGTATTGCGGCTCTCGGCATCCGACCAGATTGCCGGTTCGCTGCGCGACGCTATTGTCGGGGGGCATCTCGCGACCGACGAGGTGCTGCGCCAGGATGAGATCGCGGCTCGTTTCCATGTCAGCAAGATCCCGGTGCGCGAGGCACTGAAGCGGCTGGAAGCGGAAGGCCTGGTACGTTTCGCGAAGAACCGTGGTGCTGTCGTGGCCGGCCTCTCGCAGGCCGAGATCCTCGAGTACATGGACATCCGCGCGCTGCTGGAAGCGCGCGCAGCCGGGCTCGCCGCAGCCCGGATCAGCGATGAACGCCTGAACGACGCACGCCAAAAGCTTGCGGAGTTCGGCGCGTCGCAGGACCCCGGACGCTGGGGCGAACTGAACTGGCTGTTCCACTCGACGCTGTATGCAGACGCCGACCGGCCGATCCTGCTGGCGGAGATCCGCGCGCTGTACGACAAGCTGGAACGCTACGTGCGCGCGCTGCTCGCGATGACGGCGCAGACCGAGATGCCCAAGACGCAAAGCGAACACAGCGCGATCCTCGATGCGTTCGCAAGGCGCGACCCCGACGCTGCGGCGTCCCTGACGCGGGCCCATGTGCTCGATGCGGGGGCGTCGCTCGTGCAGTACCTGAAGAACCACAGACACCACGGAGGAAACACATGAAGAAGACCCTGATTGCGACCGCCTTCCTCGCGCTCGGCGCGCAGGCCCAGCTCGCCCACGCCGACCTGACGGTGGCGATCGCGGGCCCGATGACCGGCCAGTACGCCTCGGCCGGCGACCAGATCCGCCGCGGCGCGGAGATGGCGATCACCGACATCAACGCCAAGGGCGGCGTGCTCGGTCAGAAGCTCAAGCTCGAAGTCGGCGATGACGCCTGCGATCCGAAGCAGGCGGTGTCGGTCGCGAACACGATGGTAAACAAGAAGATCGTGTTCATGCATGGCCACTGGTGCTCGAGCTCGACGATTCCCGCCTCCGAAGTGTACGTCGAGGCCGACATCCCGATGGCGACCGTGTCGACCAACCCGCAGGTCACAGAGCGCGGGCTGAAGAACGTCTTCCGCATCATGGGCCGCGACGACCAGCAGGGCCTGGTTGCGGGCGGCTACATCGCCGACCACTTCAAGGGCAAGAAGGTCGCCGTGCTCGACGACAAGAGCGCCTACGGCAAGGGCCTGGCCGACGAGATGGCCAAGGCGATGACCGCCAAGGGCCTGAAGCCGACGCTGCGCGAGTCGATCACCGCGGGCGAGAAGGACTACTCGGGCATCGTGACCAAGCTCAAGCAGGCCGGCGTCGAAGTGCTGGCCTACGGCGGCTACCACACCGAAGTCGCGCTGATCCTGCGCCAGGCGCAGCAGGCCGGCCTGAAGCTGACCGTGATGGGCGGCGACACGATGACCAACTCGGAACTCGTCACCGCCGCGGGCGCGAACGCGGACAACGTGATGTTCACGTTCTCGCCCGATCCGCGCAAGAACCCGGATGCCGCGCCGGTCGTGAAGCGCTTCCGCGACGCCAAGGTCGAGCCGGAAGGCTACGTGATGTACGCCTACGCCGCATTCCAGCTCTTTGCGGAAGCCGCAACCCAGGCCAAGAGCACCAAGTTCGCCGACCTGGAGAAGGCGATGCGCGGCGGCACCTTCAAGACGGTGATCGGCGACCTCTCCTTCGACGCGAAGGGCGACCAGAAGAAGCCCGGCTTCGTCGTCTACCAGTGGAAGGGCGGCCAGTACGACTACGCTGCCAAGTAATCCTGCGTAGTTTCTGTCACCGGCCGGGCGACCCGCCCGGCCTGCGCGCCGCCGGTCCAAAAGGCCGGCGGCGCCATCTCCCGGATGAGTTCGGCGCGGTCGGCAGCCCTGCCCGCTGGCATCGCGCGCGAGACATCCGCACAAAACGACAAAGGAGACTGCTGTGGCATATGCATTGCAACAGCTCATCAACGGCCTGACGCTGGGGGCCGTGTACGGCCTGATCGCGATCGGCTACACGATGGTGTACGGCATCATCGGCATGATCAACTTCGCCCACGGCGACATCTTCATGGTGAGCGCGTTCATCGCGGTCACCGCCTTCACGCTGCTGGCGGCCTTCGACATCACGTCGCTGCCGCTGGCGCTCACCGCGGTGCTGATCACCGCGATCTTCTTCACGTCGGCCTACGGCTGGGCGGTCGAGCGCATGGCCTACCGGCCCCTGCGCGGCTCGACCCGCCTGGCGCCGCTGATCTCCGCGATCGGCATGTCGATCTTCCTGCAGAACATGGTGCAGCTCACGCAAGGCGCGCGCGTGAAGCCGATTCCGCCGGTGATCGAAGGGGGCATCGAGCTGTGGCGGACGGCCGACTTCACGGTGCAGGTGTCGTGGACCCAGATCATGATCATGCTCGTGACGATCGTGCTGATGGTGGCCTTCACCTGGCTGATCACGCAGACCGCGTTCGGCCGCCAGCAGCGCGCCTGCGAGCAGGACAGCACGATGACGGCACTGCTCGGCATCAACGTCGATCGCACGATCTCGGCCACCTTCATGCTCGGCGCGGCGCTGGCCGCCGTCGCGGGCGTGATGGTGACCGTGTACTACGGCGTGGTCGACTTCTTCATCGGCTTCGTCGCAGGCATCAAGGCCTTCACCGCCGCGGTGCTGGGCGGCATCGGATCGCTGCCGGGCGCGATGCTCGGCGGCCTCATCATCGGCCTGATCGAGTCGTTCTGGGCGGCTTATCTCTCGCCCGAATACAAGGACGTCGCGACCTTCGCGATCCTGATCCTCGTGCTGATGTTCCGCCCGAGCGGACTCCTCGGCCGTCCTGAAGTGGAGAAGGTCTGATGAGCGCCGTCATCATCGCGCGCCACGCGCGCACGCCGGCCGAGCGCTTCAAGGACGCGGCCTGGGTGGCTTTCGTCGCGCTGCTGCTGGGCATTCCGATGGTCGGCCTGACGACCGTCGACCAGGGCGGCGCCCTGACCGTCCAGACCCGTTTCGGCATGCTCGGGATCTTCGTCGGCGTGTCCTTCGCCGGCCGTTTCATCTTCCGCTGGGTCATGGACCAGATCCGTGGCCGTCGCGCGGCGAAATCCGCGGTGGCGAAGGTCGATCGCACGCCGCTGGCGATCAAGGTGATCGGCTGGGCAGTGCTCGGTGCGTCGGTCGCACTGCCGATCATGTTCTCCGAAAACCGCTACATGATCGACACGGCCACGACGGTGCTGATCTACGTCATGCTGGGCTGGGGGCTGAACGTCGTCGTCGGCCTCGCCGGCCTGCTCGACCTCGGCTACGTCGCCTTCTACGCGGTCGGTGCCTATACCTACGCCCTGCTCTTCTCGCACTTCGGCTGGACCTTCTGGGAGGCCTTGCCGGTAGCGGGCGCGATGGCGGCGACCTTCGGCATCCTGCTCGGTTACCCGATCCTGCGCCTGCGCGGCGACTATCTCGCCATCGTGACGCTGGGCTTCGGCGAGATCATCCGCGTGATCCTCGTGAACTGGACGGAGCTCTCGAACGGCCCCAACGGCATCGGCTCGATCCCGCGCCCGACGCTGTTCGGACTGCCCTTCGAACGCAGCCCGGCCGAAGGCACGCAGAGCTTCGCGACCTTCTTCGGCGTCGAATTCTCGGGCATGCACCGGATCATCTTCCTGTACTACCTGATCCTGGTGCTCGCGCTGCTCACCAACGTGTTCGTGTCGCGCCTGCGGAAGCTGCCGGTCGGCCGTGCGTGGGAAGCGCTGCGCGAGGACGAGATCGCGTGCAAAGCGATGGGCATGAACGTGACCAACGTGAAGCTGTCGGCCTTCGCGATCGGCGCGATGCTGGGCGGTTTCGCCGGGGTGTTCTTCGCGGCGCGCCAGGGCTTCATCTCGCCCGAGAGCTTCACCTTCACCGAGTCGGCGACGATCCTCGCGATCGTCGTGCTGGGCGGCATGGGCAGCCAGCTGGGCGTCGTGCTCGCGGCGCTCGTGCTGGTGCTGCTCCCGGAACTGGGCCGCAACTTCTCCGAGTACCGCATGCTGATGTTCGGCACGGCGATGGTGCTGATCATGGTGTGGAAGCCGAGCGGCCTGCTCGCGTCGCGCGAACCGACGATCCGTCTCAACAAGGCCGCGGCCACGGGAGGTGAAGCATGAGCGCGACCCTGCTCTCCGTCGAGAACCTGACGATGCGGTTCGGCGGCCTCACTGCCATCGACAACCTGTCGGTGTCGGTGCCCGCCGGCAAGATCACGGCGATCATCGGCCCGAACGGGGCCGGCAAGACGACCTTCTTCAACTGCCTGACCGGCTTCTACAAGCCGACCACCGGCGGCGTGCGCCTCGCCCATCCGAAGAAAGGCGAGATGTGCCTGGAAACGATGACCGGCCACCGCGTCGCCCGCGATGCGCAGGTCGTCCGCACCTTCCAGAACATCCGCCTCTTCCCGAAGATGACGGTGCTGGAGAACCTGATCGTCGCGCAGCACAACTTCCTGCAGGATGCCTCGCGCTTCTCGATCGCCGGCATCTTCCGGCTGCCGGGCTACCGCAAGGCGGAGGCCGAGGCGCTGAAGACGGCCGCGCACTGGCTCGAGCGCCTGGGCCTCACCGACATCGCCGACGTTGCGGCGGGCGACCTGCCCTACGGCACGCAGCGGCGCATCGAGATCGCGCGCGCGCTGTGCGTCGATCCGGTGCTGCTGTGCCTCGACGAGCCGGCGGCGGGCCTCAACCCGCGCGAATCGGCCGAGCTCAACACGCTGCTGCTGTCGCTGTGCCGCGAGGAAGGCATCGCGATCCTGCTGATCGAGCACGACATGAGCGTCGTGATGAACGTGTCGGACCACATCTGCGTGCTCAACTACGGCCGCAAGATCGCCGAGGGCACGCCCGAGGAAATCCGCAACGACCCGCAAGTCATCAAGGCCTATCTCGGCGAGGATGACGAGGACACCGCATCCGGGGAGAAAGCCGCATGATGCTGCACTTGGAGGGCGTACACGCCCATTACGGCCATATCCACGCGCTGCGCGGCATCGACGTCGAGGTGCAGGTCGGCGAGATCGTGACGCTGATCGGCGCCAACGGCGCGGGCAAGTCGACGCTGATGATGAGCCTGTTCGGCAAGCCGGGGGCATCGCAGGGCCGCATCGTGTTCGACGGCGAGGACATCACGCGCGTGCCGAGCCACCTGATCTCGCGCCGCGGGATCGCGATCGTGCCCGAAGGCCGCCGCATCTTCCCGCGCATGACGGTGATGGAAAACCTGTTGATGGGCACCGCTTTCGCCGACCCGGCGAACTTCGATGCCGATATCGGGCGCGTCTACGCGATGTTCCCGATCCTGGGGGAACGTGCGGCACAGCGCGCCGGCACGCTGTCGGGCGGCGAGCAGCAGATGCTCGCGATCGGCCGCGCGCTGATGAGCCGGCCGAAGCTCTTGCTGCTCGACGAACCCTCGCTGGGGCTTGCGCCGATCTACATCAAGCGCATCTTCCAGATCATCCGCGAGCTCAACACCGAGCACGGCATGACGGTGCTGCTGGTCGAGCAGAACGCCCACCACGCGCTGCGCGTCGCCCATCGCGGCTACGTGCTGCAGCACGGCGAGATCGTGCTGGCGGGGACGGGGCAGGAACTGCTCGCGAGCCCCGAGGTACGCGCGGCTTACCTGGAGGGCGGGCATTGACCGATCGCGCTGCCGCCCCGCCCCGCTGGCTGCCCTTTGCCGTACTCGGCATCGGGCTGCTCGCCGTTTCGTTCGGCGCGATCTTCGCCCGCCTGGCCCAGGGCGAAGGTGTTCCGTCGTTCACCGTGGCGACCTGGCGGCTGGGGCTGGCGGCGCTGATCATCACGCCCGTCGCGCTGTTCCAGTCTCACCGCGCGCTCAAGGACCTGAACCGGCGTCAGTGCCTGCTTGCGCTGGCGGCCGGTTTCTTCCTCGCGCTGCATTTCGCGACGTGGGTCAGCTCGCTGGAGTACACCTCGGTCGCCTCCAGTACGGCCCTGGTCACGACCAACCCGTTGTGGATCGGACTGGTGTCCTTCGTGCTGTTCGGCGAGCGGCCGGGCCGCATGATGCTGGGCGGCATCGCGCTGTCCTTCGGCGGCAGTCTGCTGATCTTCTGGAGCGACAGCCAGACCGTAAGCGCCGGGGCGAATCCGGTGCTGGGGAATGTGCTCGCGCTGGCGGGTTCGTGGTGCTTTTCCGCCTATCTGCTGATCGGCAGGCGCCTTCGCGCGGGGCTTCCCCTGCCCGCCTACGTATGGCTTGCCTACGGTGCGGCCGCATTGCTGCTGGCCGGGGCGAGCGGCGTGTCAGGGGCTCCGCTGAGCGGTTTCGGCACGACTGCCTGGGCAATGCTTGCCGGCATGGCGCTCGGCCCGCAGCTGCTCGGACACACGGCCTACAACTGGTCGCTGCGGCATGTTTCGGCCACCTTCGTCGCCGTGGTTACCCTGGGCGAGCCCGTCTGCAGCGCAGCGATGGCTTTCGTCCTCTTCGGCGAGGGCTTCGCGCCGCTGCAGTTTGGCGGTTTCGCGCTGCTGCTGGCGGGCATTTATCTGGCCGCGCGCGGCGAGAAGGCCTGACGCCGCCTTTGCAGATCAACCCCTGATCCAGCCGCGCTTCAGCGCGTAGCTCGCGAGGCCCGCCGCGGTCTCGATGCCGAGCTTGCGGCGCAGGTTCAGGCGATGTGTCTCGACGGTACGCACGCTGACGTCAAGCTTCTGCGCAATGCGTTTGTTGCTGTCGCCCTGGGCGACCAGGATGAGCACCTCCCTCTCGCGTTCCGTCAGTGTCGCTGCGTCGTCCGCTGGCGTCGACAGCGCGGCGGTCAGGGCACTGCTGAAATAGGCGCCCCCGGCCGCGACCGCGCGGATCGCCGCGATGATCTCGGCCGACGGGGCGTCCTTGAGCACATAGCCGCGCGCGCCGGCGCGCATCGCCGACATCACGTAACCCTGGCTGTCGTACATGCTCAGGATCAGCACGCGCAGCTCGGGGCGCTGCCGCGCGAGTGCCCCGGTCAGCTCGATGCCGTTGATGTCGGGAAGGCCGACGTCGACCAGCGCAAGATCCGGCCGCAGGGCCTCGGCGGCCGCCAGGGCCTGCTGGCCGTTGGCCGCCTCGCCGACGATTTCGATCTCCGGGATGTCCCCCAGCCGCGCCCGCAGGCCGTCACGCACGAGTTGATGATCGTCGACGAGCAGCAGGCGAATCGTTGCGTCGGACCCGGTTGTTTCGCTCATGACACGCTCCCCTTCTTCGCATTCGGGCACGGCAGCACGGCCCTGAGCGCGGTGTGTCCCGGCATCGAGTTGACCGCAAGTTGTCCGCCGTGGTGTTCGATGCGCTCGCGCATGTTGCGCAGGCCGATGCCGCCACTGCGGGGATAATCGATCCGCGCTGTGTCGAAGCCGCGCCCGTCGTCCGCGATCACGAGGTGCACCGTGCCTCGCCCGGACGCCAGGGTGAGGCGGACATGGCGCGCGTCGGCGTGACGCTCGATGTTCGTCAGCGCTTCCTGCGCGATGCGATACAGCGTCGTTGCACCGGCCGCATCGGCCGACAGGTCCACTTTGGCGATATCGGCATCGACGACGATGCCGGTACGCACGCGGAATTCGTCGAGCAGCTGCTGCAGCGCGGCCGGCAGGCCGAGGTTGTCGAGCAGCGAGGGGCGCAGATTGTACGAGATGCTGCGGATCTCGCCGATCGCCACCCCCAGGCCATCGAGCCCCTTGCCGATGTGTTCCGCGACGTCGTCGCGCCCGGCAAGCGCCCGCTCCTTCGCGAGTTCCAGGTGGTACTTGACCGACACCAGCAACTGGCTGAGCCCGTCGTGCAGGTCGCGGGCGACCCGCGTGCGCTCCTCCTCGTGCGAGGTCACGATGCGCTGCGCCAGTCCCTTCAGGCGGCGGTCCGCGAGCTGGTGTTCGCTGAGGTTCAGCGCCATGCCGCCCGCGAACACGATCAGGGCCGCGACGATCCCCACGACGGTGAAACCCAGCACGGTCGCCGCGATGCGCGACGCCATCTGGTCGCGCAGCTTGTTCCGGACGGCCTCGACGTCGTCGAGGTAGATCCCGGTCCCGAGGACCCAGCCCCAGCGATCGAGCCTCACGACATAGCCCAGCTTGGCGGTTTCCTTGCCCGTCGAGGGCTTGTTCCACTTGTACTGGAGAAACCCGTCGCCAGAAGTGGCGGTCGCGATCAGGCGCTGGATGACCGGAAGCCCTTCAGAGTCGTGCTTCTCCCACAGGTTGTGGCCGACCAGCTCCGACTGGCGGGGATGGACGATGTTGAGGCCGGAGATCTCGTAGGCAAAGAAATAGCCATCGTCACCGTAGTTCATCTCGTTGAGGATGCGCTTGGCCTCGTTCTTGGTTGCCTCGTCGTCGCGGCCGGAGGCATACAGGTGGTCGATCGAGGTTTGTGCGAGCTGCACGTAGTGCTGCAATTCCGCGCGCTTGGCGACCAGCATCGCCTCGTTCAGCACGACCTCCTGCTGGCGCTCCAGGTCGCGCGCCTGCACCGCGACCATGATCGCGATCGCCGCCACTGCGGCGACGAGCGGCAGCACGGCCAGGACGATGACCTTGTGCTTGAGACGCAAGTGGTGCCCTCCCCCCCGATTCGCCTGCGATTGTAATGCGCCGGGAACGCACGCCGGCGCCCGTGCGCGCCATTTCTACGTAGAACTACGCAGCTGCCGAAAGTAGTAGTGCGAATGGTCCGGCGCGCACCGTTCCGCGACATTAACGTGTGATCCCCGGCACAGGGGTGCCGGGACCCGAGACCAGATCCGGTAAGACCAGAGCCTGAATCAACGGCCTATCCGGAGAGAGGAGGAGTATAAATGGCCACGCTGTCCAGGCACGCGCTATGGGCGCTTGTCGGCATCTTAGGCGCTTTCGCGCTCGCATATGTCGCACTCAGCCGCGGAGAAACGATCAACGCCCTGTGGATCGTCATTGCCGCGGTTTCCGTGTACCTCATCGCCTACCGCTACTACAGCCTCTTCATCGCGAAGCGGGTGATGTCGATCAATCCGGACCGCATGACTCCGGCCTACCGGCACAACGACGGCCTCGACTACGTACCGACCAACAAGTACGTGCTGTTCGGCCACCACTTCGCCGCCATCGCCGGCGCCGGCCCGCTGGTCGGCCCCGTGCTCGCGGCGCAGATGGGCTACCTGCCGGGCATGCTGTGGATCCTCGCCGGCGTCGTCATCGCCGGCGCGGTGCAGGACTTCATGGTGCTGTTCGTGTCGACGCGCCGCGACGGCCGCTCGCTGGGCGACCTAGTCAAGTCCGAACTCGGCCCCGTCCCGGGAGTCATCGCGCTCTTCGGCACCTTCCTGATCATGGTGATCATCCTCGCGGTGCTCGCGCTGATCGTCGTGAAAGCGCTGGCCGAAAGCCCGTGGGGCACCTTTACCGTCGCGGCGACGATTCCCATCGCGATCTTCATGGGCCTCTACACGCGCTACATCCGTCCGGGCCGCATCGGCGAAGTGTCGGTTATCGGCTTCATTGGCCTGATGGCCGCGATCGTCGGCGGCGGCCAGATCGCCGCGAGCCCGACCTGGGCACCGCTGTTCACCTTTACCGGTGTGCAGCTCACGTGGATGTTGATCGGCTACGGCTTCATCGCCTCGGTGCTGCCCGTGTGGCTGCTGCTCGCGCCGCGCGACTACCTGTCGACCTTCCTGAAGATCGGCGCCATCGCCGCGCTCGCGATCGGCATCCTCTTCGTCGCCCCCGAGCTGAAGATGCCCTCGGTGACGCGCTTCATCGACGGCACGGGCCCGGTCTGGGCCGGCAGTCTCTTCCCCTTCCTCTTCATCACGATCGCCTGCGGCGCCGTGTCCGGTTTTCACTCGCTGATCTCGTCGGGCACGACGCCGAAGATGATCGAGAACGAATCGCACATGCGCCTGATCGGCTACGGCGGCATGCTGATGGAGTCCTTCGTTGCCATCATGGCCCTGGTCGCCGCGTCGATCATCGAGCCGGGCATCTATTTCGCGATGAACAGCCCGCTCGCGGTGCTCGGCCCCACCGCCGAAAGCGCTGCGCAGGTGATCTCGAACTGGGGCTTTGTCGTCACCCCCGACGTACTCACGCAGACCGCTGCCGCGGTCGGCGAACACACCATCATCGCCCGCGCCGGCGGCGCGCCGACGCTCGCCGTCGGCATGGCGCAGATCTTCTCGGTGATGTTCGGCGGCACCGCGATGATGGGTTTCTGGTACCACTTCGCGATCCTGTTCGAGGCGCTCTTCATCCTCACCGCCGTCGACGCCGGCACCCGCGCAGGCCGCTTCATGCTTCAGGATCTCCTCGGCACCGTCGTGCCGGCGATGAGGCGCACCGATTCGTGGGTCGGTAACGCGATCGCGACCGCACTGTGCGTCGCCACCTGGGGCTACTTCCTGTACCAGGGCGTCGTCGATCCGCTCGGCGGCATCAACACCTTGTGGCCGCTGTTCGGCATCTCCAACCAGATGCTCGCCGCGGTGGCGCTGGTCCTCTGCACGGTCGTGCTGTTCAGGATGAAACGCGAGCGCTTCGCGGTGGTGACGGTAGCCCCGACGATCTGGCTGATTGCCTGCACGCTGACCGCCGGCTGGCAGAAGCTCTTCGACGCGAACCCGAAGGTCGGCTTCCTCGCGCAGGTGTCGCGCTACCAGGGCGCACTGGAGCGGGGCGAGCTGCTCGCTCCGGCCAAGAACGTCGGCCAGATGAAGCAGATCATCCTCAACAACCAGATCGATGCTGCCCTGTCGCTGTTCTTCATGCTGGTCGTCGTGAGCATCCTGGTGTACGGCCTGCGTTCGTGCTGGCAGGCATACCGCGCCGCGCATCCGACGACGCAGGAAATCGGCGCGCCGGATGCATCCTCGCAGGGCGCTGCGGCGTAAGCCCGTGTTCAACGATCTCACCAAGCTCGGCAAGTATCTCGGGCAGGCCGCCCGCCTGATGGTGGGCCTGCCCGACTACGACACCTACGTCGCGCACATGAAGGCGACGCACCCGGACCGCCCGGTGATGAGCTACGAGGAATTCTTCCGCGAACGGCAGGAAGCGCGCTACAACGGCGGCACCGGCCGCTGCTGCTGATGAGGCACCGTGATCGGCCAAGGATCAAGCATGCAACACCCCAACCCCTCCATCCCTGTTCCGGTCACGGTCCTCACCGGCTTCCTCGGTGCCGGCAAGACGACACTGCTGAACCGTATCCTGACGGCGGCCCACGGTCATCGCATCGCGGTGATCGAGAACGAGTTCGGGCCGGTCAATATCGACAGCGAACTGCTGGTGCAGCAGAGCGCGGAAGTCGTCGAGATGACCAACGGCTGCCTGTGCTGCACCGTGCGTGGGGATCTGGCAAGGAATCTCGTCGATCTCAAGGCCCGACGCGACGCCGGTGAGCTCGCCTTCGACCGCATCGTCATCGAGACCACCGGCCTCGCCGACCCCGGCCCGGTGATCCAGACCTTCTTCGCCGAGCCCGAGCTCGCGGAGACCTATCTCCTCGACGCCGTGCTCACGGTCGTCGATGCCGTTCACGCTCCGCGGCAGCTCGACGAACACCCCGTGCTGCTGAAGCAGGTCGGCTTCGCCGACCGTCTGCTCGTGTCAAAGAGCGAGGGCGTCGCGGCCGATGCGCTCGACGCGCTGCTCGAGCGGCTCGCACGCATCAACCCGCGGGCGCCGATCCGCCAGCTGGTCGCGGGCGAACTCGACATCGGCTTCCTGCTCGACATCCGCGGCTTCAACCTCAACGAGAACCTGCTCGCGGAAGACGCCCCCGCGGCTCCGCGCTTTCGCCCGGCCGCGCAGGATGGCCGAAAGCTGTTCGGCGGAACCGCGCACAGCGACGAGATCGGCTCGCTGCTGCTGGAACACGCGGGCGATGTCGACCTCGACCGCATCGGCGCCTTCGTGCAGGGCCTGCTCGACCGCCACGGCGACGACCTGCTCCGTTACAAGGGCGTGCTCGCGATCCCCGACCAGGCGAACAAGCTCGTCTTCCAGGGCGTGCACCGCCTCGCGGGATTCGACTACGGCGAACAATGGAATGCCGATGCGCGGCGTTCGCGCATCGTGCTCATCGGCCGCCGGCTGCCCGA
Source organism: Azoarcus sp. DN11 (assembly GCF_003628555.1). Taxonomy (NCBI): domain Bacteria; kingdom Pseudomonadati; phylum Pseudomonadota; class Betaproteobacteria; order Rhodocyclales; family Zoogloeaceae; genus Azoarcus; species Azoarcus sp. DN11. The sequence continues at coordinate 2,682,026 of NZ_CP021731.1, forward strand.
AGCCGAACTGCGCGCCGGATTCGCGGACTGCGTGATCGCCGCGTGATGTCTGGCGCGGTGGTCGACGCGCCTACAAGGTCTTGTGCGTCCCGTCGCAATACGGCTTGTTGCCGGTGCGCTTGCAGCCGCACAGATAGGCGGTGCCCGTCTCGGCCGCGGTGAACCTGACCGGCAGGAAAGGGCCGCCCTTGTGCGATCCGTCGCAGAACGGCTGGTGCTTGCTGTTGCCGCATTGGCACCAGTAATACTCCTTGCCGGCTTCCAGTTCGACGGCATACGGCCCTTTCTGCGCAATGTTGGGAACGGGATCGGTCATGGCGCGTTCTCCTGAACGTCATCACGCGGATCGCGGCCCCGCGATCCGCACCGTTTCAATCTAGACTGCCGCACGCGCGAAAGGCCAGGAAAAAGTGCCGCGGCCGGATGCCGCGCGCTCGGCGATCAGCCCGCGCGGGTGACGGAAGGGCGGCCGCGACACCGTCTCGAATTCGTCCTGCCCGGCAGCTTGCGCACCGGTGCGGCATCGACGGCCAGGTCGCCCGCGACCAGGATGCGCGCGATGCCGTTCATGCATCCACGCTCACGAGCGTCGGGCGGCGGATTTCCCAGTCGGCAACCCAGTCGGGGACCTGCTCGGCCGGCATGGCCCTGGAAACGAACCAGCCCTGCGCAAAATCGCACCCCATCCCTTGCAGGAAATCCCAGTCCTCGCGGTCCTCGACACCCTCGGCCACAACCTTCATGCCGAGTTGCCGCGCCATGCCCAGGCTCGCCTCGAAGATCGCGCGCAGCGAAGCGTCACGGCCGGCCCCATGCACGAAACCGCGATCGATCTTGAGTTCCGTGAAGGGGATGTCGCGCAGTTGCGCGAGCGACGAATGCCCGGTGCCGAAATCGTCGATCGACAGCCCGATCCGCTTGAGCCGCAGGCGCGTGAGGATCTCGAGCGGCGTCAGCGGATCCTTCATCAGCCGGCTCTCGGTCACCTCGAGCATCACGCTGGCCGAAGGCAATCCCGATTCGTGCACCGCGCGCTCCACGACATCCGGAAAATCGAGCGACACCAGGTTGTCCATCGACACGTTGATCGCAACCTGAAGCGGCAGCCCGTCCTCGTGCCACCGGCGCGCGTGACGCAGTGCCTCGAGCAGGACCGTTCGCGTCAGTTCGCCGATCAGGCCGTTGTCTTCGGCAAGTGCGATGAACTGGTCGGGAAAGATCAGGCCGTCCTGCGGATGCGCCCAGCGCACCAGCGTCTCCACGCCGGTCACCGCTCCGGTCGCGAGATCCACCTTGGGTTGGTAGTGATTGACCAGGTTGCCAGCGGCGATGGCGTGACGCAGCGCGTCCACCGTGTAGGCGTTCCCGCTGGCACGGGCGGCAGCCGGTTCGGACAAGGTCCGCTGCTGGAGGACATGCCGCAGCTCGTCCATGGTCACCGGCTTGCTCAACGCGCCCAGCACCCGCAGACGGTGGCCCTGGGCGAGCTTCTCGGCCGTTTGCAGGATGCGTTCGCTCTCGCCGCTCACGAGGACGAGCTTACCGGCATATTCCTGCCGGGTCAGGTGGCGCACGAACTCGATCCCGTCCATCCCCGGCATCTGCAGGTCGCAGAAAATGAGATCGATGCCGTCGCTGGCCGTGGCGAGTACCGTCAGCGCGTCGTAACCGCTGGCACAGGCTTCGACATCCTCGATACCGAGCCGGCCCAGTTGATGAACGAGCAGCTTGCGCGGAATCGGTTCGTCGTCGACCACCAGGATTCTCATCTGACTTCTCCGCGCAGTGGCAGGGTCTCCGCCGAAAGATCTTCGATAACCCGCGCCATCGTTGCCTCGAACGATGCGGTAAGGCGCGCCATCTGCTTCGCGATCAGGGTGCGATCCCCTTGCTTGGCGTGCTCCTCGAGCGCCGCACAGACGTCACCCAGCAATAGCGCGCCCACTGCTCGCGCTGACGATTTCAGCATATGCGCCGTCGCGGCGATGACGTGAAGCTCGCCGCGCGCATCGGCGTCCTCCATCGTTGCCATGTGCCCCCGGGCAGATTCCGCGAACTCCTGCAGGAATTCCCGTATGACAGTTTCTTCCTCGCCGACCAGCTTCGCAAGCGTCGAGAGGTCCAGCAGCGGCAAATCGCCCGTCGGCTCGAGGCCGACCCGCTGCACGGGCGGTCCGGCCGCCGGCGGCACCTCGCCGTCCGGCAGCCATTGCCGGATCGTCGCGCTCAGGGTGTCGAGCAGCACGGGCTTGGTCAGGTAGCCATCCATTCCCGCCGCATAGGCTCGGCGCTCCTCGCCACGCAAGGCGTTCGCCGTCACGGCCACGATCGGGATCCTCCCCTTATCGCCTTCCTCGCACCGGATCGACTCGGTGAGCCGGTAGCCGTCCATCTCGGGCATGTGGATGTCGGCCAGCACCAGCGCGTAACGGCCCTTGCGCCACATCTGCAGGGCCTCGGCTCCGTCTCCCGCGAGTTCGGCCGCATACCCGAGCAGCGCGAGCTGATGGATCATCACCTTGCGATTGATTTCGTCGTCGTCAGCGACCAGGACCAGGCGACCTTCGCGACGGGCCTGCTCGACGTCGGGCATCGTCAGCGTCGCAGCCTGCTCGGGAACAGGCTGCGACGACTGGAATGTCTCGGGCGACGCCAGCCCCGCCGCGACAGCCACCGCACGTAGCAGCGTCTGCCTGCGCAAGGCATTGCCGTCGATCGTGACCGTGAACGGGTCGCTGATGCGCGGACGCTGGCGACGTCCGCGCTTGATGCAGACGCGCCGGACGCCGTCGAGCGCTTCGGCAATGCGCTGCTCGTTCGCGCCATGGCCTACAAAGCCGATCACGATCGCCGGCGCGCCGAGCGCTCGCACCGCCGCGGCGGCCGAGCCCACGTCGGCAGCGACTTGCACCTGCGCACCGGCATGTTCGAGATAGATGCGCAGGTCGTCGGTCGACAGCTCCGCATCATCGATGAGGATGCAGCCGACTCCGCCGAGTTGTGTGCCCTGTTGCGCCGACTGCGCGTCGGACGCCGGTTCCAACGGTAGGGTCACCGTGAAACGCGCGCCCTCCCCGGGACGACTCTCGACGGTCACGTCGCCATTCATGAGCGCGACGAGCCGCCGGCAGATGGCGAGTCCCAGTCCCGTTCCGCCGAAGCGGCGCGTCGTGGAGGTCTCGGCCTGGGTAAAGGGATGGAAGAGCTCGTTCACCTTGTCGGGGGCAATTCCGATTCCGTTGTCGGACACCGCGATGGCAACGCACAGCGGGTCGCGCTGCGCCATGGTCACGCGGATCCCGACCCGCCCACGGATGCCCGGACGCCCCGCCGAAAACTTGATGGCATTGCCCACCAGGTTGTACAGGATCTGCCGCACGCGCATCTCGTCGGCCACCAGCAGTCGCGGAAGGTCGGGCGCGACGAAGATGGAGAGATCGACATCGCGGCCGTTTGCGACCGGTGCGAGCGACGTGGCCAGCCCCTCGGCCAGTTCCTCCAGTGCGACCGGCGCCGCGTCGAGTTCGAGCCGTCCGGCCTCGATCTTCGAGAAGTCGAGGATGTCGTCGATGATTCCCAGCAGGGTCGACGACGACGAACGTATGGTCGCGATCAGGTCGGCCTGCTGTTCCGTCAGCCCGGTGTGGGCGAGCACTTCGACGAGTCCGACCACGCCGTTCATCGGGGTGCGGATTTCGTGGCTCATCGCGGCCAGGAACGCGGACTTCGCCCGACTCGCCTGCTCGGCATCGTCACGCGCCTGCTGCAGCGCAGCGATCAGCGTCTTGCGCTTGGTGATGTCGTGCAGCGTGCCGATGAAGAATCGCTCCTTCCCGATGCTGTATTCCGCGACACTCAGTTCGAGTGCGACGGTATGACCGAGCTTGTGCCGCCCCTCCACCTCGCGCCTCGTGCCGATGACGGAGCGTTCGCCGGTCTTGAGGTAACGCCGCAGGTAGCCATCATGCCGTTCGCTGTCCGGCGACGGCATCAGCATCGCGACGTTCTGTCCGACGACCTCTTCCGGCGCATAGCCGAGCACCGGGTGGATGGCCGGGTTCGCGCGCTGCACCACGCCGCGCTCGTCGATCGTGATGACGCAGTCAAACAGGTGATCGAGCACCACGCGGAGCTCTTCCTTCTTTTCCCGCAGCGCGTCCATCGCTGCGGTGTGCTCCTCGACCCGACGAGCCAGTACGGCATTCAGCTGGCCGAGGCGCAACGCATGCTCGTGGCGCTCGGTACCGTCGGTTGCGGAACAGAAGATCAAACCGTCGGGCTGCGGCAAGGCCTTCCACTCCAACCGGCGCCAGGAGCCGTCCTTGCACCGGTAGCGGTTTTCGAACCCCTGCGTCGGAATCCCCTCGGCAAGCCTGCCCATCTCGGCCTGCGTTGCCGCGCGATCGTCGGGGTGAACGAAATCGAGGAACGGATGCGCGAGGAGTTCGTCGTCGCTCCACCCGAGCGTTTTCCGGAAGGCCGGATTGACGCGCTTGAAGTATCCGTCGACACCCGCGATCCCCAGCAGGTCCAGCGGGAGGTTGAACAGGCGGTCGCGCTCGTCCTCGGCGCTGCGCCGCGCCTGGAGTTCGTCCTCGAGCTCCGCGGTGCGCTTTGCCACCGTCCGCTCGATTCCCGCCGCATAGCCCGCGGTGCTCAGTGTGCCAAAACTCACGAGGAGCGCCACCAGAACCGAGAACACATGAAAGATGTGCGACTCGGCCCCGTAGGCCGTGACATCGAATCCCGAGCCGGGCTGCATTTCGAGCCGGAAGCTGTGACCGGCGATTTCGATGTCGCGCGTCACGAGCGGTGGCACGTCCGCCGTCAGCCCGTCGACGAGCGTGTACGCCGTCCCGCCGCCCGTTACGTCCCGAACACGGCAGAGCACCCCGCGCGCCCGCGCCGCATCGAGCAGAGGTGCGAGCAGCGCTTCGACGTCGTATACGCCGACCACGTATCCACGGATCTCCCTGTCCCGGGCCCCTGCCTCGGCGGCCCCTGCGGCGTCTTTGGCGAGCACGCGCTGGAACACCAGCAGGGACGGCTTCACGGTCCGGAGAAGGCGCGACCTGTGCATCAGATGGAGAGAACCCGACTCCGAGGCATGGCGCATCTCCGCCATGCGCTCGAAATCGAACGCGTGATCGAGGCCCACGATCATCCGGTTCTTTTCAAGCGGCTCGGTGAACAGCACGGGGTAATACTCCGCCCGCTCCCCGACCGGAAGCGGAGTGCCGTCGGCGTCAGGCTCGAAGATCCGGTAGTCCTGGAGGCCGCCCGCCCGTGCTGCCGACTCGAACGCGGCGCGCTGCTCGCGCGTGACGCGCGGGGCCCAATCCACCGATGACAGCGCCGGATGACGCGTTATCCAGCGGGTATACGCGGCGAACCCCTCGGGCGTCAGGGCGGCATTTGCCGAAATGAAGCGCTCGACGCCTTCCAGCATGGCGACCACGTTCGGCAACGGCAGAAAGCCCAACTCGACGACCTCGTCCATCCGCAGGGCGATGCCCGCACGCTTTCGCTCCGCCTCGATGCGATGCACTCCAACCCCGCCGACACCGAGGAGAATGGCAGTGGCCAGCAGGGTGACTGCGACACGGAAACCGCTTCGGCCGCTGGCTACCCACGCCGGCCGGGCGCCCGGCATGACGAGCAGCCCGAGCGGCGCGAAGAGAAGCACGCCGATCGTATCGCCGGCCCACGCCGCCAGCCATTCGTCGGCGGCACTGGCCGGCGCGAGCCGCGCGAGTCCGACCAGGGCACCGGTTCCGAACGTGGGCGAAACGATGCACGCAACCGGCCCGACCAGCAAAAGAATCCGGACCAGCCTCCAGTGGCTCGCCAGCGCAAACGGCGAGCGAAGGTAGCGCCGGGCAAACCAGGCGCCGAGCACCGCCTGCAGGGTTGCGCCGGTGGCGCAGAACGCGGCGGAGAGAGCGCCAGTCACGCCCGTCGCCGGAGTGAAAAGCAGGTTGAACAGGAGCGCCCCCAGCCATACGCCGGGAAACGACCGGATTCCGAACAGGATCAGGCACGCCAGCGCCACCCCCGCCGGCGGCCAGAGCGATGCGGCAAAACCCGGCGACGCCGCGAGCAGCCTCGAGGCGAGCGCCGCAAGCGCATAGATGGCGGCGACGAGAAGGATGCGCGCCCACAGCTTGTTTACGCGTCCGGTTGCCGGATCGAAGCCGGGGGATGCAACCTCGGCGCACGCCGGCTCCGGCTCGACGGAAGCCTGGGCATGCGCGGTGGAAATGGCGCGGGTCATCGGCGATTTTCTCCGGCAGCGGACCAGCGGTTGCTCGCCGCCATCCGCGTGGTTCATTTGTCACCCATGAACAACCATGCGGTTTCCTTCCATTCTGGCAAAGGCGAAATTCGAACTCAATAATGCGGCGGAATCTCGTCGCGCAGATCGCGGCGCTCGCCGGGCGATCCGGTCGCGGTCTGCCGGTGCAGCTCCAGGATCTGCTTCTGCAGGCGGTCGATCTGCTGTTGCTGCCTGAACACCGTCAGGTTGAGCTCGTCGATGGCGTCCTCGGCCAGCGCGAGCTTGCTTTCGATGCGGTCGAGGCGCTCGTCCATCATGCCTCCTCCGCCACGACGGTCACGTCGCCGAGGATGGATCTCGCCACCGCCTCGGCCACGCGGATGCCATCGACGCCCGCCGACAGGATGCCGCCTGCGTAGCCCGCACCCTCCCCGGCGGGGTACAGGCCCTTCACGTTGAAACTCTGGCAATCGGCGCCGCGCGTGATGCGCAGCGGCGACGAGGTGCGTGTCTCGACGCCGGTGAGCACCGCGTCGCGCATCGAGAAGCCCCTGATCTGCCGCTCGAAGGCGGGCAAGGCTTCGCGCACCGCCTCGATCGCGTAGTCGGGCAGGCTCGTCGACAGGTCGCCGAGCTTCACGCCCGGCTTGTACGAAGGCTCGACCGATCCGAGCACGCTCGACGGCTGGTTCCTGATAAAGTCGCCGACGAGTTGCCCCGGCGCGATGTAGTCGCCCCCGCCCAGCTCGTAGGCGCGCGACTCCCAATGGCGCTGGAAGGCGATGCCGGCGAGCGGCCCGCCGGCGTAATCCTCGGGCGTGATGCCGACGACGATGCCCGCGTTGGCGTTGCGCTCGTTGCGCGAATACTGGCTCATGCCGTTCGTGACGACGCGGTTCGGCTCGGACGTCGCCGCGACCACCGTCCCGCCCGGGCACATGCAGAAGCTGTACACCGACCGGCCGTTCTTCGCGTGATGCACGAGCTTGTAGTCGGCCGCGCCGAGCAGCGGATGGCCCGCATTGGGACCGAAGCGCGCCTTGTCGATCAGCGATTGCGGATGCTCGACGCGGAACCCGACCGAGAACGGTTTGGCTTCCATGTACACGCCGCGCGCGTGCAGCATCTCGAACGTGTCCCGCGCGCTGTGGCCGAGCGCGAGCACGACGTGGTCGCTGCGGATCTGCTCGCCGCTCGCGAGCACCACGCCGCGCAACTGGCCGTCCTCGATCAGCACGTCGGCCATGCGCTGCTGGAAGCGGATCTCGCCACCCAGCGCGATGATCTCGGCGCGCATGGTCTCGACCATGCCGACGAGGCGGAACGTTCCGATGTGCGGCTTGCTCAGGTACAGGATCTCTTCCGGCGCGCCCGCCTTCACGAACTCGGTCAGCACCTTGCGCCCGAGGTGCTTCGGGTCCTTGATCTGGCTGTAGAGCTTGCCGTCCGAGAAGGTGCCCGCCCCGCCCTCGCCGAACTGCACGTTCGACTCGGGGTTGAGCACGCTCTTGCGCCACAGGCCCCAGGTGTCCTTGGTGCGTTCGCGCACGGCCTTGCCGCGCTCCAGCACGATCGGGCGAAACCCCATCTGCGCGAGGATCAGCGCTGCAAAGATGCCGCAGGGGCCGAAGCCGACGACGACCGGGCGATGCGCGAGCCCTTCCGGCGCCTTGCCGACGAAGCGGTAGTTCGTGTCTGGCGTCGTCGTCACGTTGCGGTCGCCGGCGAACTTCGCGAGCAGCGCCGCCTCGTTCGCGACGGTCATGTCGATGGTGTAGATCAGCGTGATCGCCGTGGATTTGCGCGCATCGTAGCTGCGCTTGAACACGGTGAACTCGCCCAGCTCGGCAGGCTTGATGCCCAGGCGGGCGACGATGGCGTCCCTCAGGGCGCCCTCGGGGTGGTCGAGGGGCAGCCTGAGTTCGTTGATTCGCAGCATTGGTGATTCCGGTTGCAGGTTCTCTGGGACGTGCCGGGCACGTCGAAACCCGCGATTTTAAACGGGATTACCCACCGTTACCGCGTTTTCGCGCGACCGCGCGGCCATGCCCCGGAGCACTGCGACCAGAATCGTCCCGACCGCCATCACCACCGCCGCCATGTAGAGGCCGTCGGCGTAGCTGCCCCCGCGCGCCGCGAGCGAGCCGGTGACGGCCGGCCCGGCGATCTGCGCGACCCCGTAGGCGATGGTCATCTTGCCCATCATCTTCGCCGGACGCGTCGGATAGTAGCGGCCGGCCATCGTCAGGACGAGACTCACCGCGCCGATGAAGTTGCCGCCGAACAGGATCGCGCCGGCGAACGCCGGGATCAGGCCGCCCGCGAGCGGCAGCAGGATGCCGACGATCTGCAGCACGTAGGACAGCAGCAGCGAATTCAGGTAGCCGACGCGACGGGCGATGAAATCCCACACGATGCAGGCCGGTGCGGCCGAGAGGCCGAGCACGAGGAACACGAGCGATCCGCGCCCGCCCAGCCCCGGCAGCTTGTCGATGATCGCGACGATGAAGGTCGCGCTGACGACGTAGCCGACGCCGGCGCAGAAATACGCCGCCATGAACACGCGCAGGAAGCCGGCGCCGGGCGGGTTGTCCTCCATTTTCTGGCCGCCGACGGTGAAAGGTGTCGTGTCGGGCCGCGGCAGCCAGCGCCATGCGGGGAAGAGCAGGAGCACGCCCAGCGCACTGAACACGAACCACTGGGTGCGCCAGTCGAGCCACTGCGTCATCAGCGCCACCGCCGCGGCACAGCCGGCGATGCCGAGACCGATGCCGGTGAAGTGGATCCCCAGTTCGGAACGGTGCTGGTGACGGATGAGCCAGTTGAGGATCAGCCCGGTGCCCAGCAGCATGCCTCCCGCGGTGCTCAGTCCGGCAAGGAAGCGCGACACCGACCACCAGAAGACGCTGGTCGTGAGGCCCATCATGATCGTCGTAAGCACGGCGACGACCAACCCGATGCGGTAGAGGCGGTCCTTGAGCACGAGGTCGCTGATCATCGAGGCGATCAGCGCGCCGCTGAGATAGCCCGCGTAGTTCCACGCCGCCAGCCAGCCGGCGTCGGCCACCCCGAGGCCCGCGTGCTGCTGCATCAGCGGCAGGAGCGGCGTGTAGGCGAAGCGCGCGACGCCCATCACCAGGATCAGGCTCAGGACGCCGGCCGCGAGGACCTTCATCCGCTGCATCTGCTCTCTCATCGAGGGTTGTCCTTATCGTTGGTCTCGATACGGTATGGTATGGAAGGCGGCGGCGCAAGCTATCCTGATTCCGACATAAATCCCCTTGATATGACCCGAGTACTTGCCGGACGGAATACGACATCCGCAGCGTGACGCACGCCACGCCACGCCACGCACGGATCGTCACGCAGCGGCGTCCGGGCAAGGCCGGAACGCTTCTCTATACTGGGAGCGCTGCCCGTTCAATCCTCGAGGAGAGCGCGATGTCCGCCCACACCTACAAGCTCGTCGAAATCGTCGGTTCGTCTCCCGACAGCGTCGATGCCGCGATCCGCAACGCCGTCGAGGCCGCGGGCAAGACGATCCGCCATCTCGACTGGTTCGAGGCGACCGAGATCCGCGGCCACATCGCCGACGGCAAGGTCGCGCACTACCAGGTCAAGCTGAAGGTGGGGTTTCGACTGGAGGATTGATCCCGCGGTCGCCTTCGAGCATCGCGCGGCGCGTCTCGGGTGTTTCGAGGCTGATGCGGCCGAGCGCGCCGCTGCGGTAGTCCGTGAGCAGGATCTGCGCGGCCTTCTCGAGGTCGGGCGCCCCGCCCTTGAGACGGCAGCCGCGGCGTGCGGCTACGGTCTCGACGACGCCGACGCCGTCGAGCGCCTCCATGCGCTCGGGCGCGATGCCGTAGCGCTTGGCGACGAGATCGGGATAGCGTTCGAGCAGCAGGTTGCCGAGGAAGGCGGCGACCTCCTCGTCGATCACCGCATTGCGGCCGATCGCGTGGCTGGCGGCGAGCATGAAACCGTCCGAGTCGTGCTCGATCTTCGGCCACATCAGGCCCGGCGTGTCGGTGATCGTCATGCGCGAACCGAGATCGAAGGTCTGCTGCTGCTTGGTCACCGCCGGTTCGTCGCCGACCGCCGCGACACGCCGCTTCAGCAGCGCATTCATGAGCGTCGATTTGCCGACGTTGGGGATGCCCATGATCATCAGGCGCAGCAGCTTCGTGCCGTCGTTGCGGTGCGGGGCCAGCGCCTGGCACAGGCCCGGCACGCGCGCGACGTCCCCCGGCTTCTTGCACGACAGCGCCACCGCCTTCACGCCCGGCTGGGCGTTGAAAAAATCCAGCCACGCCCTGGTCGCGACCGGATCGGCGAGGTCGACCTTGTTGAGCAGCTTGAGGCACGGACGCTGCCGGAACAGGCGCAACTCGCGGATCATCGGGTTGCTGCTCGCCTCGGGAATGCGGGCGTCGAGCACCTCGATCACGACGTCGGTCATCGCCATGGTCTCGGCCGCCTTCTTGCGCGCCGAGGTCATGTGACCGGGAAACCACTGGATGGACATCTGGAACGTTGGCGGTGGACAAGGCGCGCATTATCGCCTCGTTCGGTCCGCGATTGGGGCAAAATGGCGGCCTTTCGAGGGGTGGTGAATGAATCGTGACGAAGTGATCGCGGCGACGCGGCAGTGGATCGAGAAGGCGGTGATCGGGCTCAACCTGTGCCCGTTCGCGAAATCGGTGTATGTTAAGAACCAGGTGCGCATCGTCGTCAGCGAAGCGAAACACGTCGATGCCTTCCTCGAGGACCTCGACCGCGAACTCGAATTCCTTGCCGCCGCCGATCCGGCGGAGGTCGACACGACGCTCCTCGTGCATCCGACCCTGTTCCCGGACTTCCTCGATTTCAACGAGATCGCCGGCATCGCCGAGGAAGCTATCGAGGAACACGAACTCGAAGGCATCCTGCAGGTCGCGAGCTTCCACCCGCGCTTCCAGTTCGAGGACACGGCCGAGGACGACATCGAGAACTTCACCAACCGTTCGCCCTTCCCCACGCTGCACCTGCTGCGCGAAGAGAGCATCGAGCGTGCGGTCGCGGCTTACCCGGAAGCCGAGGCGATCTACGAGCGCAACATCGAGACGATGAAGAAGCTCGGGATGGAAGGCTGGAAGGCGCTCGGCATTCCCGGCCAGTGGGACCAGGTGAGGGACGAGAAGAAGTGAGTCGCGTGCGCCACAAACCGGCGTCTACGACGCCAGTCCCGCCTGCCGCACCCGCGGCAATCCCCGACGTCCGGCCGGGGCAGTCGATCGAGCTCCTCAAGGAGCTCCACATCCTCACGCGCGACGGCAAGCTCAACCAGGACAGCCGGCGCAAGCTGAAGCAGGTATACCACCTCTACAACTTCATCGAGCCGCTGCTCGACGAAGTCATGTCGACGCGCAGCGACCTCACCCTCGCCGACCACGGCGCGGGCAAGTCCTACCTCGGCTTCATCCTCTACGATCTCTTCCTCAAGGCACAAGATCGCGGCCACATCTACGGCATCGAAACGCGCGAAGCGCTCGTCGCCAGTTCGCGCGAGCTCGCGACCCGGCTGGGCTTCGAGCGCATGAGCTTCCTGAACCTCTCGGTCGAGGAATCCATCCATTCGACCGAACTGCCCGAGCGCATCGACATCGTCACGGCGCTGCACGCCTGCAACACCGCGACCGACGACGCGATCCGCTTCGCGCTGGAGAAAGACGCCCGCTTCATCGTGCTCGTGCCCTGCTGCCAGGCCGAGGTCGCCGCCACGCTGCGCAAGCACAAGAACGAATCCTTCGGCCGCACGCCGCTGTCCGAGCTGTGGCGCCATCCCATCCACACGCGCGAGTTCGGCAGCCAGATCACCAACGTGCTGCGCTGCCTGCTGCTCGAATCGCACGGCTACCAGCTCACCGTCACGGAACTCGTCGGCTGGGAGCACTCGATGAAGAACGAGCTGATCATCGCCCGCGCCACCGGCCAGCACCGCGGCAATGCGCGCGAACGGCTCGAACAGATCCTCGCCGAACTGAACCTCGAGGATCTGCGCGAGCGCTTCGTCTATTGACCGGACACGCGGCGTGAAAAACTTGATCGCGGTGAAGTACGAACCGGTTGCACCGGGGTAAGCTGACAACTCACAAACTCCGGGGTGCTCCCATGTCCGACGTCCCCTTTCCCGTCCTGGTCGCGGCCGTCTTCCTGTTTACCTCGCTCACCATGGTGCACCTGGCGATGCGGCATCAGGATGCGCAGCTCGCACTGCCCGAACGCGACGCATATCTCGCCGCGCACGAGCTGCAGTCGGTGACCTGCGCACACTGTCAATCCACCGAGATGCGCGAATTCGGCTTCAACGATGCAGACGACGACCGGCGCATCGTGACCTGCGCCAGCTGCAGGAAAGCGCTTTTCCGCTACACGCGAGGCGCCGCGCCGCACGCATAGAACATTCGGGTTCCCGCGGGGTCAACGGGGCATCGTGGCCCCGGAGTCCGTCATGGAACTCGCATCGCTGACCTCGTCCCTGCTTGCCCGCTTCGGCGTCGCCGCCGAGTGCTTCGACCACGGCGACATCGCCGTGCGCAGTCCGATCGACGGCAGCCTCATCGGCCACGTCGCTTCGATTTCCGCGCCCGCCGCAGATACGGCGCTCGCCACTGCGCACGAAGCCTTCGAAGCCTGGCGCACTGTCCCCGCGCCGCGGCGCGGCGAGCTCGTGCGCCGCTTCGGCAACCTCCTGCGCGAATACAAGACCGACCTCGGCACGCTGGTCACGATCGAGACCGGCAAGATCCGCCAGGAGGGCCTCGGCGAGGTGCAGGAGATGATCGACATCTGCGACTACGCCTGCGGGCTGTCGCGCCAGCTCCACGGCCTGACGATCGCCAGCGAGCGCCCCGGCCATCGCATGATGGAACAATGGCATCCGACGGGCGTCGTCGGCGTCGTGTCCGCCTTCAACTTCCCGGTTGCGGTGTGGGCGTGGAATGCCACGCTCGCCTGGGTGTGCGGCGACAGCGTAGTGTGGAAGCCGTCGGAACGCACCCCGCTCAGCGCCATCGCCTGTGCGGCCCTGTTCGAGCGCGCCTGCCGGGGGCTTGGCGAGGCGCCGAAGGGGCTGCTCGGACTCCTGACGGGCGGTCGCGCGCACGCCGAACTGCTCGCCGACGACCGGCGGATCGCCGTGTTTTCCGCGACGGGGTCGTGTGCGATGGGGCGCGCACTGGCGCCGCGCGTTGCGGCACGTCTCGGCCGCGCTATCCTCGAACTCGGCGGCAACAACGCGGCGATCGTCTGTCCCAGCGCGGACCTCGCCCTCGCCGAGCGCGCGATCCTCTTCGCCGCTGCGGGCACCGCAGGCCAGCGCTGCACGACGCTGCGGCGGCTGATCGTGCACGAATCGATCGCCGATGCGCTGATCGGGCGCCTGCGCGCCGCATGGCGGCGCATCCCGGTCGGCAATCCGCTCGACGCAACCTCGCTCGTCGGCCCGCTGATCGAGCCGGCAGCGGGCGAAGCGATGGCCGTGGTACTGTCCGAAGCGGCCGCCGCCGGAGGAATGGTGTTCGGCGGCGATCCGGTGACGGTGCATGGCTGTGAAGGCGGCTGCTACCGCCGCCCGGCGCTGGTCGAGATGCCCGCCCAGACCGAACTCGTCCGGCGCGAGACCTTCGCCCCCATCCTGTACGTGCTGCGCTACTCGAGCTTCGACGAGGCGATCGCGCTTCACAACGACGTGCCGCAGGGACTGGCGTCGTCGGTCTTCACGCAGGACCTCGGCGAGGCCGAGCGCTTCCTCTCCGCCGCGGGCAGCGATTGCGGCATCGCCAACGTGAATATCGGCCCGTCCGGCGCCGAGATCGGCGGCGCGTTCGGCGGCGAGAAGGATACCGGCGGCGGCCGGGAATCCGGTTCGGACGCGTGGAAGGGCTACATGCGGCGCGCGACCTGCACGATCAACTATTCGGGCGCCCTGCCCCTCGCGCAAGGCATACGTTTCGGGCTCGACGAATCCTGAGGTGACGGTGACGTCCTACTGCGTGTGCTGGTCCGGGGCCTCTCGTGTTACGAGCAGTTGATCGATCCGGTAGTTGTCGATGTCGACCACCTCGAACTTGTAGCCGCGGTAGGTCACCGAATCGGTGCGCTTGGGTACCTTCCGCAGGGCATACATCACGAACCCGGCGAGCGTCTCGTAATTCTCGCTGCCTTCGAACTCGTCGATCTCCAGCGCATGCATGACGTCCTCGATCGGCGTGATGCCGTCGATCAGCCAGGAGTCGGCGTCGCGCTCGACGATGAGCTCCTCCTGAAGCGCGCTGCCCAGCTCGCCCATCACGGTGTTCATGACGTCCTGGAGGCTCAGCAGGCCGACGATCAGCGCGTATTCGTTAACGATCAGCGCGAAGTCCTCGCGCGCGGCGCGGAAGCGGTCCAGCGCCTCGAACAGCGTGAGCGTGTCGGGAATCACGAGCACGCTGCGCAGCATCGGGTCCGCGCGCAGCGAGAGCTTCTGCCCCGACAGGATGCGCGCGAAGATGTCCTTCAGGTCCACGTAGCCGACCACCGCGTCGATCGTGCCCTCGCACACGGGGAACTTACCGTGCGGCTGTTCCGTGAGTTTCTGGCGGATGCTCTCGTCCGATTCGTTGAGCGTGAAGAAGACGATGTTCTCGCGGTTGGTCATCGCCGACCCCACGGTCCGGGTATCGAGCTCGAACACGTTGGCGATCAGTTCGCGCTCCTGGTTCAGCAAGGTGCCGGTCGCGGCACCGGCCTCGGCCATCGCGACGATGTCCTCCGACGTGATGTCCTCGGAACGCACATTGGGCAGCTTGAAGAGCGCAAACAGGCGATTCGCCAGTCCGTCGAAGAACCACACGGCCGGGGCGAAGACGATCAGGAACACCCGGATCGGCTTGACCACCGCGACGGCGACGCGCTCGGGCGCGACCATCGCCAGGCGGCGGGGAATGAGATCGGCAAACAGGATGAAGAGCGAGGTGACGACCGCGAAGGACAGCACGAAGCTGAGCGAGTCGAGCAGCGGCCCGTCATAAACCAGGGAAATCAGCTCGGACAGCGCCGGCGACAGCGCCGATTCGCCGACGATACCGCCAAGGATCGCGATCGCATTCAGGCCGACCTGCACGACGGTGAAAAAATGCCCCGGGTTCGCCTGCAAGGCCAGCACGCGGGCGGCCTCGGCGTCGCCATTGTCCGCCATCAGCCGCAGCTTGATCTTGCGTGCCGCCGCGAGCGATATCTCGGAGATCGAAAAGAACGCGCTCAGCGCGATGAGCACGGCAATGATCAACAACTGATTCGACAAGCTCACGATGCGACTCCGGATTCACCCGCAGCAGGTCGCGCACGCGGCGATGCGCTGTCCTCTTGGCCGGTGCTCCGGGCCCCGTCGCGCCGGCATTCGTCATCCGACGATACCCACACTCCTGGTTAATGCCAAGCGCTTCGGTCTCACATGTGGCGAATTCGGGCCGAGAGCGCTAGCTGCGCGGCGACATCAGGCGTTCCGGCTCGACGGCCACCGTTGCGGAGCCGTCGGTGATCCAGACCTGCCCGTCCTGCAGCGTGCATTGCAGCCGCATGCTGCGCGCGGTCATCGCCGCGAGCGCCGGCGGGATGTCGCTGGGCACGTTCAGCACGGTCAGGTTCGTCAGCCGCGTGAGCTTGTCGCGGATGCCGTTCCACCAGATGTCGGCAGCCCGTCCGTAACTGAGCACGACCACCTCGCGTGCCCGCCCGCTGGCCTTGCGGATCCATTTCTCGTCCGGCTGGCCGACGTCGATCCAGCGCTCGACGAGGCCGGTCAGATCCTTCTGCCACAGGTCCGGTTCGTCGTCCACGCACAGGCCCTTGCCGAACGCGAGTGCGGGGTCCGCGTAGAGCGCGAATGCGAGGATCCGCACCATCATCCGCTCGTCGGTCTCGGAAGGATGGCGCGCGAGCGTCAGGTTGTGGTCGCCGTAGTAGTTGCGGTCCATGTCCGCGACCGCAATTTCCGCCTTGTAGATCGTTGCCTTGAGGGCCATGTCGTCGGTGTCCCGCTGCTGCGATGAGTGATCGGGTGAATCAGTGCGTCGAACTGCCGCCTGCACGGCGGGCCTGCTGCCATCCGAGCACGGCCTGCGTCGCATGGGCCATCACGCGGTCGCGGAATTGCGCGGGGAGTTCCTTCGCCAAGGCGCCGAACAGTGCCTCGTTCATTTCGCGCGCCAACCCGTCGGCGGCCAGACCCTCGGCCAGACACTGGATCTGGATGTGCGCGAGCGCATCCGCCACGAGGCGCCAACCGAGCACCGGCATCCTTTCGGTCAGCGCGAACATCATCCCGCCGAGTCGCGTGAGGATCGCCGTTGCCTGATCGGGCTCGTCGCTCGCGATCATCGCGTGCCACAGGGCGAGGTGGATGCCGCGCCGCAGGTCGATCTTGAAATCGATCGCATTGCCCTCCGAGGCGTCGAGGGCGGCGAACTGGCGCTGGAAGCGCGCATCCTGCTCCGGCCCAAGCGCGGTGCGAAGCGCACCGAGGAGTTCCGACAGCCCCGGGATCGCCACCAGACCGAACGCCTGGCTGTACGCGAGGCCCCACTGGTCGAGCCCCGACACGAGCATCGCGAGGCGCAAGGCCCGGACGTCATCCCCGTCCGCCGCCCGGCTCCAGTTCCCGAGCGCCGTCGCCAGAGCTTCCACGCCGCGGGCGCGGCCGGCATCGTCCTCGTCGAGCGTCAGGCGAAACACCTGCGCGAAGCCGTCCTGCGCCATGCGCGCGGCGAGCTTCTGGACGTCGACGGCCGCCAGCGCGGCGAGCGAGTCGGTCGGGATCTGTTCGGCGGGGGCGTGTTGCGTCATGTCTGGTGTCCAGGCCAAAGGGGCTGCAAAGGGGCCGTATTCTGAGCCGCCCGCAGCCGGACGGCAAATGTCGCCGGTCGATTCACGGGGGGACGTGCCCGCGACACTTGTGCAATGCGCCATTCCTGACAGAATGCGCCCATCCTGCCCCCGCGACGCCGACGACCATGTCCGACCTCCCCTTCGAATCGCTGACCCCCGACCTCATCCTCGATGCCCTGGAGCGTGTCGGGCTCAGGCCCGACGGCCGCATGCTGGCGCTGAACAGCTACGAGAACCGCGTCTATCAGATCGGGATCGAGGACGCCCGGCCGGTGGTCGTCAAGTTCTACCGCGCCGCACGCTGGAACGATGCAGCGATCGCCGAGGAGCACGCCTTTGTCAGCGATCTCGCCTCGCGCGAGATTCCGGTGGTCGCACCGCTGGTGCTCGCCGGCGCCACCTTGCACCATTTCGCGGACCAGCGTTTTGCGGTCTTCCCGCGCGTCGGTGGTCGCGCCCCCGAGCTGTCCGACCCGGCGACGCTCGAATGGATGGGGCGTTTCCTCGGGCGCATCCACGCCGTCGGTGCGCTGCAGCCCTACCTTGCGCGCCCAACGCTCGATATCCAGACTTTCGGCATCGAGCCGCGGCAATACCTGCTCGACAACGGCTTCATCCCTGCCGACCTGCTCGCCTCATGGACCAGCACCGTGGACCAGGCGCTGGACGGCGTGCGGCGCTGTTTCGACCGCGCCGGCTCCGTCGTGCACCTCCGGCTGCATGGCGACTGCCACGCCGGCAACGTGCTGTGGAGCGAATCCGCAGACGCTCCGGGGCCGCAGTTCGTCGACTTCGACGACAGCCGCATGGGCCCCGCCGTGCAGGACCTGTGGATGCTGCTGTCGGGATCGCGCGAAGACATGAGCCGGCAGCTCGGCGACGTGCTGGCCGGGTACGAGGATTTCCACGAATTCTCGCCACGGGAATTGCACCTCGTGGAAGCGTTGCGCACGCTGCGCCTGATCCACTATTCGGGGTGGATCGCGCGCCGCTGGACCGACCCGGCCTTCCCGCGCGCCTTCCCTTGGTTCAACACCCAGCGCTACTGGCAGGACCGCGTGCTGGAGCTGCGCGAGCAGATCGCCGCGATGGACGAACCGCCGCTCTGGTCCGTGTGAGCGCCGCGGGCGGCCGGTCGGCCGCGAACGCAACGCGGTGGGGACAGGGACAGGATCGCGCTATACCATGTAAGCCTCGCGCCGCTTCACCTGGAACCGGCCGTTCAACTCCCTCGAGGCAGGAAGTGTCCCGATGAACGATTCCGACGAACACCACCCGCCCTATCCGCGCTGCACCGGGGTCGGCATCCCGCGCAGCGGGCGCTTCGACGCGGCAGCCTTCGAACGTGCGGTCGGCGACCTCCTGGCCGCCTGCGGCATCGCGCCCGACACGACCCACATGGGCCGGACCGCGACTCGCGTGCGCGAACTGTGGCAGCGCAGGCTGCTCGGCGGTTACGAACTCGATCCGGCTGAAGCGCTCGGCGAAGGCTTCCCGGACGAGCGCTCCGACCTGATCGTGATCCGCGGCATCGCGGTGCATGGCGTCTGTCCCCACCACCTCGTGCCTTTCCGCGGCGTCGCCCATGTCGCCTACCTGCCCGGCGGGCGCCTGCACGGGTTCGGCCGCATCGCCCGCCTCGTCGACGCGATCGGGCACCGCTTCACCTACCAGGAGTGGATGACCCGCGACATCGCCGACGCCCTGTTGCAGCACGGCCGCGCGCGCGGCGCTGCCTGCATCATCGAGGCCGAGCAGCTGTGCCTGCTGCTGGGCGAGGACCGGCGCGGCGACGAGCGCGTCGTCACGCAGGCCTTTGCCGGTGAATTCGAGACACGCGAACACTTGCGCGCGGAGTTCCTCCACGCCGTCGCCGGCCGCAATCCGCGCTGATTCTCGTGCTCAGTGCAGTGTAAACACCGGTGCCCGCGGCTGACCGACTTCGATCATCACGACCTCCTTGCCGCGCAGCATCACCGAGCCGCGTACCCGGTCGTTGCCCGACACCGAATACTCGAATTCATAGACACGTTGCGGGCACAGGCGGCCATCCTCATCGCGAACGAGCCGGAACGAACGGCTGGAAACGGTCTCGTCGAGGAACTGCACGCCCTCGCGGCGGCACGCCGCCCGCGCCGCCTGCACGCCGATTTCCCGGGTACGCACGCCGTCCAGCCAGAACCAGCCGCACAGGCACAGCAGCATCAGCGCTAACAATTCGGCGAAGCTCATGGGGACTCCGTTGGAGTGAATTCGAGCCGCGTCGCGATCAGAGCGCCACGCGGCGCATCATGACGAAGAATGCGGCACTGAAAAGCGCCGACAGGGGCACCGTGAGCAGCCACGCCACCGCAATGCGCATCAGCTGCTTGCGCGTGACAAGTTCCTTGCGATAGACCTCGCGCAGTTCCCTGCGCTCCCGCTTGGAAAAATTTGCCGGGTCCGTCTTCTGTTTCGAACGCGCCTTCAGGTCGGCCAGCATGGCCTTCTTTTCCGGAACGCCGGCGCGCTCGAAGCGGCGGAGGAAATCGTCGATTGCCGCCTGGTCCCCTTCGGGATGCTGAGCCTTCATGTACACGAGCATCCGCTCGTGGTGCCCCTTCAGGTACTCGCGCAGGAAGCCGACGCCGATGACGCCCCCGACCGCAATATGTGTCGAGCTCACCGGCAAGCCGAGCACGCTGGCGGTGATCACGGTCACGGCTGCGGACAGTGCGACGCTGAACGCACGCATCTGGTCGAGTTCGGTGATCTCCTCCCCGAGCGTGCGGATCACGCGCGGACCGAACAGCGCGAGTCCGACACACAGGCCCAGCGCGCCGGTCGTGAGCGCCCAGAATGGAATCGGCGTCATCGGCGACACCGCACCATCCCCGCGGGCCAGCGAATCGATGATCGACGCAAGCGGCCCCACCGCGTTGGCCACATCGTTGGAACCGTGCGCAAAGCACAACAGGGCCGCGGCAAAGCTCAGCGGCAGGTTGAACAGTCGATTCACCCCGGACTTGGTATTCGCGATGATGTAAGCCGGACGCGACAAGGCGCGCTGCACGAGGACGAATACCGGCCCGGCGGCCAGGACGCCACTGCCCGCGGCCAGGGGGAAGTCCGCGGCCCATGCGCTTCCGAAGCCCTTCATCAGCAGGAACGTCCAGAAGGACCACGCCATGAATGCCACGAGCCCCGGCAAGGTCCGCCGCGCCGCGGCAACCATGTCGGCCTGATAGGTGATGCGGCGCTTGATCAGGTACAGGAACAGCGCGGCGAACGCTCCCGCCAGGAGGGGCGACACGACCCAGCTCGCGACGATCGTACCGACGACCGGCCAGTTCACGATGTCCGTCCCGACCGCCGCCACGCCCGAACCGAGCACCGCGCCGACGATCGAATGCGTGGTCGATACCGGCATGCCGAACGCCGTCGCGACGTTGATCCACAGACCGCCGGCCAGCAGCGCCGCCATCATCACCCAGACCATGGTTTCACCGTCGCCGATGCGCGCCGGATTGATGATGCCGCTGCGGATCGTCACGATCACGTCCCCCCCGGCGATCAGCGCGCCGGCCGCCTCGAACACCACCGCGAGGCCCAAGGCTCCGACCAGCGTCAGCGCCCGCGCGCCCACCGCCGGCCCGACGTTGTTCGCAACGTCGTTGGCGCCGATGTTCATGGCCATGTAGCTTCCGAGAACGGCAGCGATCACCAGCAGGACGCCGCCGTCGGGACCACTTTTCGCGGCCGCGTACAGCATCACCCCGACGACGAAGAGCATGGTCATGCCCAGGCGCAGCAACTCCGCGTGCCCCTGTCGCGTGGCCTTGTCGATTTCGTGGATGTGCTTGATGTCCAACTGCAGGCCCGTTATACGGCAGAAAAGTCGTTCATTTTATAAGACATACGCATTTCACAGGCGATCGTATTTGTCGGACCTGCCGCGCGCCTTCTCGACCGGATAACGTTCCGCGTTGATCTGCATCTTGCGCCGTGCCGCGTCCGCGAGGTCGATGTCGAGCACATCGGCCAGGCGCACTAGGTACAGCAGCACGTCGGCCAGCTCCAGCGAAACTTCCCCGCGCGTCGCCTGCGGCAGTGCCACCGACTCCTCGCCGCTCAGCCACTGGAAGTGCTCGATCACCTCCCCCGCCTCGCCCGCCAGTGCCATCGCCAGGTTCTTGGGCGTATGAAAGCGCTCCCAGTCGCGCTCGCGGGCGAAGGCACGCATCGCGTCGCGCAGCTCGCCGAGGCTGTCCCGTTTGCTCATTCGATGTGATGCTCCAGGTCAAAGCCCGCGTCGCCGTTCTCGCCGAGGGCGCGCACCAGCCACGGCATCACCGACTCCAGCACCTGCGGCAACACCCACGGCGGATTGATGATATAGAGCCCGCTGCCGAACATGCCGAAACCGTCGCGCGCCGGTTTGCGCACGGCGAGGCGCACGTCGAGCCAACTTTCGGCGCCGAGATCGGCCAGGCGCTCCGGAAGCTGGCGTGCCTCGGGCCGAGCGAGCATCGGATACCAGACGGCGTAGGTTCCGCCGGGGAAGCGCCGGATGGCGTCGGCGACGGTATCGACGACGCGCCGATAATCCTCCTTCACCTCGTAGGGCGGATCGATCAGCACGACCGCCCGCCGTACCGTCGGCGGCAACAGGCCGCGCAAGCCGCTGAAACCGTCGGCCTTGCGGATCAGCACGCGCTCAGTGTCACGCGCGAAGGTCTGCCCGAGCAGCGCGACGTCGGCCGGATGGAGTTCGAACAGGCGCATCCGGTCCTGTTCGCGCAGCTGCGTCATCGCCAGCGCCGGCGAGCCCGGATAGAAAGTCAGCCGTCCGTGCGGATTGAACTGGGCGACCGCGTCGATGTAGGCGCGCAAGGCCTCCGGCAGGTCATCGCGGCCCCAGAGACGCCCGATCCCGCCGGCGAACTCGGCATTCTTGCCCGCCTGCTCGCTGTCGAGTGCATAGCAGCCGGCACCGGCATGCGTGTCGATGTACCACCACGGCTTGTCCTTGCGGTTGAAATAGCGCAGCAGTTCGATCAGGACGAAGTGCTTGAGAACGTCGGCGTGGTTGCCGGCATGGAAGGCGTGGCGGTAGCTGAGCATGAACGGTGCGGGTCGGGGTCAGGCGCCGAATGCTAACACCGCCTGCTATGATTGCGAGCTGCCGGCACGCATCGCCGGCCCCAAAGGAGAAAGGAAAAATGGCGATTTACGCTCTGGGTGAACATAGCCCGAGCTTCGGCGAAGGGTGCTGGGTCGCGGACAACGCCACGGTGATCGGGCGCGTGGAAGCCGGATCGAACGTGAGCGTCTGGTACAACGTCGTGATCCGCGGCGACAACGACCCGATCACGATCGGCGACAACACCAATGTGCAGGACGGCTCCGTCCTGCACACCGACGACGGCGTGCCGCTGAAGATCGGATCCGGCGTCACCGTCGGACACATGGTCATGCTGCATGGCTGCACGATCGGCGACGATACGCTGATCGGCATCAACGCAGTCGTCCTCAACCATGCCGTGGTCGGCAAGAACTGCATCATCGGGGCCAATGCGCTGATCCCCGAAGGCAAGGTCATCCCGGACCGCTCGCTGGTCGTCGGTTCGCCGGGCCGCATCATCCGCGAACTCACCGACGAGGACATCGCCGGCCTGCGCACGAATGCCGCGAATTACGTGCGCAACTCGCGCATGTACGCTGCCGAGCTGCGCCACATCACGCCCGACCTGCCCAAGCGCCGCGACTGAGACCGGCGCCGCGATTTCGATGGGGAGC
Organism: Azoarcus sp. DN11; assembly: GCF_003628555.1. NCBI lineage: Bacteria > Pseudomonadati > Pseudomonadota > Betaproteobacteria > Rhodocyclales > Zoogloeaceae > Azoarcus > Azoarcus sp. DN11. Next base: position 2,704,989 of record NZ_CP021731.1, read on the forward strand.
GCGCACGGCGTTCCCCGTTCAGTCGGCCGGCGCGTGGCGCGCGAGCCAGATCACCGCACCGAGGATCACCGCGCCGCCCAGCACCTGATTGACCTGGATTGCCTCGCCGAGGAAGATCGCCGCCAGCACGAAGGTCACGACCGGCTCGAGGGTGGACAGGCTTGCGGCATCGGCGGCACCGAGCTTCTGCAGGCCGACGAAGAAGCTCACCATTGCAATGACCGTGGACACCACCGCGATCAGCAGCACCGCGCTCCACCCCATCGCCCCCCGCGGCCACGCGGCGCCCGAAACACCGACGACGGCACCGAACACCACCGCAGCCGCAATCATGACGACCGTCGCGCTCGCCAGGGGCGCCTCCTGGCCCATGACGCGGGTGCCGACGAGGATGTAGACGGAATAGATCAGCGCCGCGCTCACGCCGAGGGCGACCCCCAGCGGGCGTCCGCTGAGTTCGCCGCCAATCGTCAGCGCCGTTCCCGCGAGCGCGATGAGGACTGCCAGCACGCGCCCCATCGTGAGCCGCTTCCGCAGGAATACCGCGCCCAGCATCGTCACGAGCACGGGATACAGGTAGAGAAGCAGCGCCACCAGGCCAGCCGATGCGAAATTGAGCGCCTCGAAGAACGCGTAGGACTGGGCGACGTATCCGACCCCACCCATCGCAACGAGAACCGCCGCATTGCGGGCGGAGGGCCAGCGCCGCCGCGTCGCGAACATCACGGCGGACATCAGCGCGGCAGCGATCAGAAAGCGCAGGAACAATACCGTCACGACGTCCGCGCCGCTATCGCGGGCAAACCGGGCGAAGATCGCCATCGCACCGAAAGCCGATGCCGACACCGCCACATACGTCGCGCCGACCAGGCGCTCGTTACGCATTCGCTCTCCCCGCAAATCGTCAAGCTTGCCGAAGCCAGGCGGGGAGGTCAATGACGCGGGTCGCCCGCGCCCCGGCCACGCACTTACACACATTTACAACACATCGGCATCGGATGCTTGCCGTCGTGTGTCGGAGCGTTACACTTCGCGCCTTGAGGTCTTCCACACGGAATATGCTCCGACGCTGCTTCCTGATCTTCCTGCTGCCGCTGCTTGTCCCCGCCTGGAGCCACGCAGCCGAGGAAAAGACCGGCAGTGGGGCGACGACGGCAGAGCTTTCGGCCGATGCGAACCGGGCAGCCCCGAACGACCTTGCCACCGCGACGCTGTATTTTCAGGCGGACGACAAAAATCCCGCGCCCCTTGCACGGCAGGTGAACTCGGTGATTGCCGCGGCCATCGAGCAGGCAAAGGGGTATGCGAGCGTGAAGGCGAAATCCGCGGGCACCAGCACCTTCCCCCTCTATGGCAAGGAAGGACGACGGATCGAGGGCTGGCGCATGCGCTCGGAAATCCGGCTCGAAGGCCGTGACCTTCCCGCCATGACCGAACTGGTCGGCAAGCTCCAGGGGACGCTCGCGCTGTCGAGCCTGACGATGCAGCCCTCGCCCGAGACGCGCAAGAGCACGGCCGACCTGGCCGCCGCCGATGCGATCCGCGCTTTCCAGGAGCGCGCCCGCAACATCGCCGCCACGCTCAACAAGTCCTGGCGCCTCCGTCACCTCGCCGTCGCCTATGGCGGCGACCCTCGCCCCGTCTTTCCGACCGCACGTGCAGCCACGTTCACCGCCGACGCGTTACCGCTACCCGTCCAAGCCGGAGAAACGGACATCGTCGTCACGGTCAGCGGAACCATCGAACTGACGGATTAACGCGGCACGCCAACGGCGACGCCGCTCGACACTGAAGAAACCTCATGCACCTGAATCGCCAATTCGCAGCCCTCTCCGCACTGCTCATCGGTGCCATTTCACTCGCTGGCACGGCCTGGACCCGCGATGGCTCGCATGTCGTCAGCTATGCCTGTGCCGGCGGCGAGCAATTCACCGTCGAGTACTTCGATGCGCACGTCCGCCTGCGAACCGGCGCAGGGGTCTTCGCCCTCGCCGGGAAACAGGTGAGCAGCGGCGAGAGATACACGGACGGATACACGGTCTTCACCGTGAACGGCAACCGGGCAATGCTCGAACGGCCGGGGCTGCCGGAGAGCACCTGCAGCCCCATGCCCAGGCCGTCTCTTTGATCACGGCGCACCCGGCGCCGGGTCGCGGGCCGGGGCGCTGGACATGTCGTGGCAATTTTCCTATCGTTGCGGGATAAAGAACGAGGGAGCCCGATGACTGTCCGCAAGCTGCTTCAGGGTCTGGCGGGGTTCGCCGTCGCGGCACTCGTCGCCGCATGCGGCAGCGTTCCGCCCCAGCGGCCGGACATCCCGTCGATACCGCCGTCATCGACAGGGCGCGCCGCCGCCGATTACTTCTTTATCGAAGATCCCGAATATTCGCGCGAACTGGTCATTTACGCGCTGGGGCTGCTCGACACCGGATATCGTTTCGGGGGGCGGAACCCGGAAGCCGGTCTCGATTGCAGCGGCATGGTTTCCTTCATCGTCGAGCAGGTATCCGGACGCAAGCTCCCCCACAATGCCGCGCAGATCGCGGGCCAGACCCGGCCGATCAGCCTCACGGCGCTGCAGCCCGGCGATCTGGTGTTCTTCAATACGATGAACCGGCCGTACTCGCACATGGGGATCTACATGGGCGACGGCAAGTTCGTGCATGCGCCTTCGAGCCGCGGGCGTGTCCGCGTCGAAAGGCTCGACAGCCCCTACTTCAAATCCAGATTCGACGGCGCCCGGACCCTCGCTGCCGAAACCTGAGGCGGACGGCGCCAGCAAATCACGCAGCGCAGCCGACGACCCTCACTGCTTTTGCTGCGAAGAGTTCTGTGGGGTGTGGACGAAAACCTCACCGGGCTTGGTCAGCCCGAGTTCGAAGCGTGCGCGCTCTTCGATCGCCTCGTTGCCCGACTTGAGATCACGCACTTCGGCTTCGAGACCGGCGTTGCGCTGTTCCAGCGTGCGGTTCTTTTCGCGCTGTTCCTGCAATTGGCGGTCGACATCCCATACACGCAGCCAGCCGCCCTTGCCCAGCCAGAGCGGGTACTGCAGTGCTGCCACCAGCAGGACGAGGATGACCAGGGGCCAACGCATACGCAACCAACCTTGCCTTAACCAAAAGAAGGCCGGCGAATGGTTCGCCGGCCTTTCGTGTCGTACTTGTGCGGACGGCCCTCGCAGGCCGTCCCGTGGTGCGTAGAGTTTAGCGCACGCGCAGGTTGTAGAAGGCGCGACGGCCCGGATAGCTGACGGTATCGCCCAGGTCTTCCTCGATGCGCAACAGCTGGTTGTACTTCGAGATGCGATCCGAACGCGACAGCGAACCGGTCTTGATCTGCATCGCGTTGAGGCCCACGGCGATGTCGGCGATCGTCGAATCTTCGGTTTCGCCCGAGCGGTGCGAGATCACGGCGGTGTAGCCCGCGCGCTTGGCCATTTCGACCGCTGCGAAGGTTTCCGACAGCGTGCCGATCTGGTTGATCTTGATGAGGATCGAGTTGGCGACGCCCTGGTCGATACCCTGCTCCAGGATCTTCGTGTTGGTGACGAAGAGGTCGTCGCCGACGAGCTGGATCTTGCGGCCGAGCTTGTCGGTCAGCGTCTTCCAGCCGGCCCAGTCGTTCTCGGCCATGCCGTCCTCGATCGACACGATCGGGAAGCGGTCCGCGAGCGTCGCGAGGTAGTCGGCGAAGCCTTCGGAAGTCAGCGTCAGGCCTTCGCCGGCCAGCACGTACTTGCCGTCCTTGTAGAACTCGGACGCCGCGCAGTCGAGCGCCAGCACCACGTCGCGGCCCGGCTCGTAGCCGGCGGCGGCGATCGCGTCCTGGATCATGTTAAGCGCTTCCTCGGTGCCGCTGACGTTCGGCGCGAAACCGCCCTCGTCGCCCACGGTCGTCGGGTAGCCCTTCTTGTCGGTGAGCTTCTTCAGGTGATGGAAGATCTCGGCACCGCAACGCAGCGCCTCGCGGAAGCTGGTCACGCCGACGGGCATGATCATGCATTCCTGGATGTCCAGGCTGTTGTTGGCGTGCGCGCCGCCGTTGATGACGTTCATCATCGGCACCGGCATGGCCATCGGGCCCGATCCGCCGAAGTAGCGGTACAGGGGCAGGCCGGCCTCTTCGGCCGCGGCCTTCGCGACGGCCATCGACACGGCCAGCATCGCGTTGGCGCCCAGGCGCGACTTGTTCTCGGTGCCGTCGAGCTCGATCAGGGTGCGATCGATGAAGGCCTGCTCCTCGGCGTCGAGGCCGATGATCGATTCCGAGATTTCGGTGTTGACGTTCTCGACCGCGCGCAGCACGCCCTTGCCCAGGTAGCGCGCGGCATCGCCGTCGCGCAGTTCGATCGCTTCGCGCGAGCCGGTCGAGGCGCCGGACGGCACCGCGGCACGGCCCATCACGCCGGATTCGAGCAGAACGTCCGCTTCGACGGTCGGATTGCCACGCGAGTCGAGAATTTCGCGCGCAATGACATCAACGATTGCACTCATGGGTTTTCCTGTCCTTCCAGGGGTCAAAAATGGGTAGATCGAAACGCGGGCCGCCTCAGCCCGCCAATTCCGTGAAACCGTGGCTCTTCACGAGCTTGTCGATATCCTTCAGCGTCGCCAGCAGCGCCTTCATCTTCGGCAGCGGCCAGGCGTTCGGCCCGTCGGACAGGGCCTTTGCCGGATCGGGATGGGTCTCCATGAACAAACCCGCCACGCCGACGGCCACCGCCGCCCGCGCGAGCACCGGCACGAATTCGCGCTGACCGCCCGAGGCCGTGCCCTGCCCGCCCGGAAGCTGCACCGAATGCGTCGCATCGAACACGACCGGGCATCCGGTTTCGCGCATGATCGCAAGGCTGCGCATGTCCGACACGAGATTGTTGTAACCGAACGATGCGCCGCGTTCGCACACCATGATGGAGTCGGCGCCGCCGTTGGCTTCGCGTGCCTTGTCGACGACGTTCTTCATGTCGCCCGGCGCGAGGAACTGACCCTTCTTGATGTTCACCGGCTTGCCGCTGGCTGCGACCGCATGGATGAAGTCGGTCTGGCGGCACAAGAAGGCCGGCGTCTGCAGGACATCGACGACGGCGGCCACGGCCGGGATTTCCTCGATCGCATGCACGTCGGTGAGCACGGGCACACCGAGCTGCTTGCGCACGTCGGCGAGGATCTCGAGCCCCTTCTCCATGCCCATGCCGCGGTAGGACTTGCCCGAGCTGCGGTTGGCCTTGTCGTAGGAGGACTTGTAGATGAACGGGATCGCCAGCTCGGCGCAGATTTCCTTCAGTGCGCCGGCCGTTTCGAAGGCCATTTCACGCGATTCGATCACGCAAGGCCCGGCGATCAGGAAGAAAGGCTTGTCGAGCCCGGCCTCGAATCCGCAGAGTTTCATTCGCAACTCCCTCAGGCCGCGGCGGCGGCCACCTTGCGCGCCAGCGCTGCCTTCACGTAGGCGGTGAACAGCGGGTGGCCCTTGCGCGGGTTGGAAGTGAATTCGGGATGGAACTGGCAGCCGACGAACCACGGGTGCACGTCCGCCGGCAGTTCGATCATCTCGCACAGATCGGTGCCGGGCGCGCGGCCGGAGACGACCAGCCCCTTCTCCTCGAGCTGCGAGAGCAGCTTGTTGTTCACTTCGTAGCGGTGGCGGTGGCGCTCGACGACGTCGGCCGAGCCGTAGACCTCGCGCGCGAGCGAGCCGTCGGTGAGGTGGCACAGCTGGGCGCCGAGGCGCATCGTGCCGCCGAGGTCGGACGATTCGGTGCGTTTCTCGACCTTGCCGCTGCGGTCCTGCCATTCGGTGATCAGGCCGATCACCGGATGCGCCGTGTCGCGCTCGAACTCGGTCGAATGCGCGCCGGGCATGCCGGCGACGTCACGGGCGAATTCGACCACCGCGAGCTGCATGCCGAGGCAGATGCCGAGATACGGAACCTTGTTCTCGCGTGCGTAGCGGATTGCGGCGATCTTGCCTTCTGTACCGCGCTTGCCGAAACCGCCGGGCACGAGGATGGCATCCATCTTCTCGAGGGGCTTGCAGCCTTCGCGCTCGATTTCCTCCGAGTCGAAATAATGGATGTTCACCTTGCTCTCGGTGTGCATCCCCGCGTGGTTGAGCGCCTCGATGAGCGACTTGTAGGATTCGGTGAGGTCAACGTACTTGCCGACGAAGGCGACGTCGATCGCCTGCTTCGGGTTCTCGAGCGCATGGACAAGCCTGTCCCAGACGCTCAGGTCGGCCGCGCGCGCGAGGATGTTGAGCTTGTGGCAGACGATCTCGTCGAGCATCTGGTCGTGCAGCTGCCCGGGGATCTTGTAGATCGAGTTCGCGTCGAGACACTCGATGACCGCTTCGGGCATCACGTTGCAGAACAGCGCGATCTTGCGCCGCTCGTCGGCCGGGATCGAGCGGTCGGCGCGGCACAGCAGGATGTCGGGCTGGATGCCGATCTCGCGCAGTTCCTTCACCGAATGCTGCGTCGGCTTGGTCTTCAGTTCGCCCGCGGTAGGGATGTAGGGAACCAGTGTCAGGTGGATGAAACAGGTGCCGGCGCGGCCCTCTTCGATCCCCATCTGGCGGATGGCTTCCAGGAAAGGCAGCGACTCGATGTCGCCGACCGTGCCGCCGACCTCGACGATCGCGACATCCGCGCCTTCGGCGCCGCGCTTGATGTACTGCTTGATCTCGTCGGTGATGTGCGGGATGACCTGCACTGTCTTGCCGAGGTATTCGCCGCGGCGCTCCTTCTTGATCACCGACTCGTAGATCTGGCCAGTGGTGAAGTTGTTGCGCTTGCTCATGCGCGCGCTGGTGAAGCGCTCGTAGTGCCCGAGGTCGAGATCGGTTTCCGCGCCGTCTTCGGTGACGAAGACTTCACCGTGCTGGAACGGACTCATCGTGCCCGGATCGACGTTGATGTACGGATCCAGCTTGAGGTGGGTAACCTTGATGCCGCGGGATTCGAGAATGGCCCCCAGCGAGGCCGCTGCGATGCCTTTGCCCAGGGAGGACACGACACCGCCGGTAACGAAGACGTATTTGGTCATGGGAACGTTGCTGCGGGAAAGCGCGATGATAACCGAAGTGCCCTGCGGGCCGGAAGCGATGTGCGGGACCCGCCCTTTCCCCGACCGGGGAACGGTGCCATGCTAGGCGCATGACTGACGCGATCCGGTGCGAAGCGCCCGCTGAAGGGCGTCGCGTAATCCTTTTCGGCGCCTTCGATCGCCACAACTTCGGCGATCTCCTGCTTGCCCGATGTGCCGCAGCGGGCGGCTCCGCGGGGTGCGTGTTCGCCGGCCTTGTCGCGCGCGACCTGAGCGAATTCGGGGGTTTTCGCACCGTGCCGCTCGCCGCCGCCATCGAGCGCTACGGCAACGACGAGGCGGACTTCGTGCATGTGGGGGGCGAAGTGCTGACCACCACCGCGTGGGAAGCGTCGGTCATGCTGCAGCGCGCCGAGGACGTCCCGCGCATACTGGCCGTCCACGACTACTCCGATACCGCGCGCGACGAGTGGGCGGCCGCATGCCTCGGCACCGCCCGCCGCATCCCCTACGTCGTTGCGAAGGACGATCTGCCCCGCGCCTGGCGCACGCACTTTCGCGGTGTCGGCGGCGTGGCGTTCGATGCGCTCCAGGCAGCGGACAGGCATGAAGTGCTGCGTGCCCTCGCGGGCGCGACGACGCTCGCCGTTCGCGACCGCAGCACCTTCGAAGCCCTTCGCCGCGCCGGGCTCGATGCCGACCTCGCGCCCGACCCGGCCATCAAGACCCCGGCTCTGCTCGGCGACCTGATCCGGCAACGCGCACGACAGGGCGAAGTCGCGTCGCTCCAAGGACGCATGCAGTCGTGGATGGCCGTCCAGCTTGCGGCGGAATGGGGAGACGATGCGACGCTCGAAGGCGTTGCGCAGTTACTGCGTGCCGAAGCCGAGGCACGCGGAAGCGGCATCGTGCTGTTCCGGGCCGGACTTGCGCCGTGGCACGACGACCTCGAAACGCTCGGGCGACTGGCCGATCGCCTGGCAGCCAGGGTGCCCGTCGCGCTGTTCGAATCTGCCCACGTGCTCGACATCTGCGCCCTGCTCGCCGGAGCGAGCACCTACGTCGGGACGAGCCTGCACGGCTGGATCGTTGCGCACGCGTTCGGCGTCCCGGCGCGCAGTCTCGTCCACGGTCCCAGCGACAAGGCCGCGTGCTATCTGGACACGTGGTGCAGCGTGCCACGCCAATGGCGCACGACGGGCGAATCCGTGCCGCTTTTCCCGCGCACGGTCAGCGGATGAAGTCGCGATTCACTTCGCGGAAAAGATCCGTACCGCCGCGCTTCAGCCATTCGAACGCGACCATTTCGCGCGACACGATCTCGATCCCGTGGCCACGCATGCGCGCGAGTGCGAGTTCGCGGTCGCTGGCCCGACGCGAGCCGGCAGCGTCCGCGACGACGAACACATCGTGTCCGGCCCAGCGCAAGCCCAGCGCGGTCTGCTGGACGCAGACATGGGACTCGGTGCCGCAGACGATGATCTGCCGGCGGTCGTCGATGGCGGTGCCCTTCAGGCAGCCGTCGGCTTCGGCGGAGAAAAACTCCTTCGTGACGAACTGCGCCCCGACAGCGACCGCCGCGGCCTTCACTTCCGCCACCGTGCTGCCGATCTTTTCCGGGAAGTGCTCGGTCACCACGACGGGCACCCCCATCCGGCCCGCCACGCCGGCCAACCAGGCACAGTTGCGCACGACCGCGTCGCCGTCGTCGATCGCCGGTGCGAGACGCTCCTGGACGTCGACGATCAGGAGGACGGACTTTTCGCGGTTCATCAGCATATTCGGGCTCCGATGGGATGTTCCGGCGTGCGGGGCACGATCCGGCGGCAATGACGCAACAATGATCGATCAGAGCATGCCGCGAAGTCCATCCGGAATGGGGACGGACTTGTTGGTCGCCACGTCCGTCCACACGACTTTCGAGGCGCCTTCGGCATACAGGCGCTCGTCGCCCTCGACGAAGATCTCGTACCAGGTCATGACACTGCTGCGGCCCGGCATGCCGGCATAGACCTTGACGATGACCGTCGCCGGGTAATTGACCGGGAGCAGAAAGGTACAACTGGCGTTGATCACGACCGGACCCTCGCCCCGGTTGGGATCCACCGCGAAGCCGAGCGTCTCGATCCATTCGACGCGAGCCTGTTCGCAAAAGCGGAAGTACACCGTGTTGTTCACGTGGCCGTAGTAGTCCATGTCGCCCCAGCGCACCGGGATACGGGTGGTATGAACCAGCTTGCGCTCCTGCTCCATTCGATCGCTTCCTCTTGGTTTGGCTCGACAAGGCACTGTAACATACGGTACCGTATGTTTGACATGGCCGGGGCAATCTATTGGTATGGGCATGCCGAGGCGTGCATGTATTAAACTGCAGCCCGCCCAAACAAAACCAAATGCGCGTATTCAAATGGAGAACTGAATGGAACGCGAATCGATGGAATTCGACGTCCTGATCGTCGGCGGCGGCCCTGCGGGCCTGGCGGCGGCGATCAGGTTGAAACAGTTGGCCGCGGAAAAAGGCAGCGACGTCTCGGTCTGCCTGATCGAGAAGGCCGCCGAGATCGGCGCGCACATCCTCTCCGGCGCGGTCATGGACCCGCGCGCGCTCAACGAACTGTTCCCCGACTGGAAGGAACAGGGCGCGCCGCTGAATACGGAAGTCACCGAAGACCGCGTGATCTTCCTGAACGAAACCGGCGGGCGCAAGGTGCCCAACGGCCTGCTGCCGGACTGTTTCCTGAACCACGGCAACTATATCGTGCGCCTGGGCAACCTCGCCAAGTGGCTCGGCGAGCAGGCCGAAGCGCTGGGCGTCGAGGTCTATCCGGGTTTCGCCGGCGCCGAGATCCTGTATGACGAGACGGGCGCCGTGAAGGGCGTGGCGACCGGCGACATGGGCGTGACGCGCGAAGGCGAACAGGGCCCAGCCTTCCAGCCGGGCATGGAGCTGCACGCGAAATACACGCTGTTCGCCGAAGGCTGCCGCGGCCACCTGGGCAAGCAGCTCGAAGCGAAATTCAATCTGCGCGACGGCGTCGATCCGCAGACCTACGGCATCGGCCTGAAGGAACTGTGGGAGGTGCCCGCCGAACGCCACGAGAAAGGCCTCGTCGTGCATACGACCGGCTGGCCGCTGCCGTCGGACACCTACGGCGGCGGATTCGTCTATCACCTCGAGGACAACCTCGTCTCGATCGGCTACGTGGTCGGCCTCAACTACACCAACCCGCATCTGTCGCCCTTCGAGGAATTCCAGCGCTACAAGACGCACCCCGAGATCCGCAGGTACCTCGAGGGCGGCAAGCGCCTGGCCTATGGGGCGCGCGCGATCGCCGCGGGCGGCCTGCAGAGCCAGCCGAAACTGGTGTTCCCCGGCGGTGCACTGATCGGCGACGACGCGGGCTTCCTCAACGCCGCGCGCATCAAGGGCAGCCACGCCGCGATCAAGAGCGGCGCGCTTGCCGCCGAGGCCGCCTTCGACGCGGTCACGGCGGAACGTCAACGCGACGAGCTTGCCGCTTTCCCCGAAGCCTTCCGCTCGAGCTGGCTGTACGAAGAGCTGCACAAGACGCGCAACTTCAAGCCCTACATGAAGAAGGGCCTGTGGATGGGCTCCTTGCTCTTCGGCATCGATCAGAAGGTGTTCGGCGGCAAGGCGCCGTGGACGCTGCACAACAGCTCGGACCACGACAAGCTCAAGCTCGCCTCCGAGTGTCCGAAGATCGACTACCCGAAGCCGGACGGCGTGCTGACCTTCGACCGGCTCTCGTCGGTGTTCCTGTCGAACACCAATCACGAGGAAGACCAGCCCTGCCACCTGCAGCTGAAGGACGCGTCGGTGCCGATCGCGGTGAATCTCGCGAAGTACGACGCCCCCGAGCAGCGCTACTGCCCGGCCGGCGTGTACGAGATCGTGCGCGAGGAGACCGGTCCGCGCCTGCAGATCAACGCGCAGAACTGCGTGCACTGCAAGACCTGCGACATCAAGGACCCGACCCAGAACATCAACTGGGTCGTACCGCAGGGCGGCGAAGGGCCGATCTACCAGGGGATGTAAGCCCGGGCCTGCTGCCAGCGAGTACGGCAGCCTGTGGTCAGGAAGGGGCGGCTCCGGCCGCCCTTTTTTCGTCCGGCTGCAAAAATGCCTCAGGGGGCGATGCAGGCCGGGCGCGTTCAGCGTGCATGGACAGCGTCCCCGATCGTGCCCAGCGGCCGGACCGAGGCCGTGACCTCGACAGTCTCGCGCTTGCCGTCTCGCCCTTCCACGGTCAGCACCAGCGGCACACTATCGCCCGGATGCAGCGGTTTGCGCAGATCGAGCAGCATCATGTGATGCGCCCCCGGCTTGAGCTCCACGGTCTGGCCGGCGGGAAGCTCCACCCCCGCGACCGGACGCATCTTCATGACATCCTTGTCCATCGCCATTTCGTGGATCTCGACGGTTCCCGCGACCGGCGAACCGGCTGCGACAAGTTTTACGTCATGTGACGACGTGAGCCGCATGAAGGCTCCGGTGACTTTCTGCTGCGGCACGGTCGCGCGCACCCACGGGGCCTCGACCTTGACGTCCGCGTGTGCAGGCAGCGCGAGGATCAGCAGGGACAGGGCTGCTGCGATAGATGACTTCATTTTTCCACTCCGTTCCGCTTTTGGGCAGTCGGCTGCATGACGCCGGTCAGCCGAGCCAGCGACGTGCGTTGCGGAACATCCGCATCCACGGCGAATCCTCACCGAGCGTCGCGGGATGCCAGCTCATCTGGATAGTACGGGCGGTGCGCTCGGGGTGCGGCATCATGATCGTGAAGCGGCCGTCCGCCGTCGTCACGCCGGCGAGACCGTCGGGCGAGCCGTTGGGGTTGAACGGGTAGCTCGCGGCGGGTTTGCCGTGGTTGTCGACATAGCGCACAGAGGTGAGCACGCTGCCGCGATCCGTGTCCTTCGCGAACACCGCCCTGCCCTCGCCGTGGCTGACGACGATGGGCATGCGGCTGCCCGCCATGCCGGCGAAGAGGATCGACGGGTTCTCGGGGATCTCCGCCATCACGAAGCGCGCCTCGAACTGCTCGCTGCGGTTGCGATGGAAAGTCGGCCAGTGGTCGGCGCCCGGCACGATCGCGGCGAGGTTTGCCATCATCTGGCAGCCGTTGCACACACCCAGAGCGAAGGTGTCGCTGCGTCCGAAGAAGGCTTCGAACTGCTCGCGCAGCCCCGGGTTGAACAGGATCGACTTGGCCCAACCCTGCCCTGCGCCGAGGACGTCACCGTACGAGAAACCGCCGCAGGCTGCCAGGCCGTGGAAGTCGGACAGGTGATGGCGGCCGGCCTGCAGGTCGGACATATGCACGTCGAAGGGAGCAAAGCCCGCACGTTCGAACGCGGCCGCCATCTCGGCCTGCGAGTTCACGCCCTGCTCGCGCAGGATCGCGATCTTGGGCCGCGCCCCGGTCGCGATCATCGGTGCGACGATGTCTTCCGCCGGGTCGAAGCTCGTGACCACGCTCAGACCGGGATTGGAGAGGTCCGCCAGGGCCTCGAACTCTTCGCGCGCGCAATCGGCGTCGTCGCGCAGGCGGGCGATGCGATAGCTGGTCTCCGACCAGGTCTGCAGCAGCTCGGCACGCCGGGCGTTGAACACCAGCTTGGCATTGCGCCACAGGCGGATCTCGTCGCGCTCGTTCGGCTCGCCGAGGAAGTGATAGGTCAGCCCGGCTTCGCGCAGCGGCGCCGTGACGCGCGCGCGGTCGTCGCGGCGGATCTGGATCACCGCGCCCAGCTCCTCGGCGAACAGTCCGCCGAACAGGCGATCGTTGAGGCGACCCTTGATCGTGTCGGGCTTCTTGTCGAGGCCGTCGACGTCGTTCATGTACTGGTCGTAGCAGACGGTGTCGAGCACGACCGACAGGCCGCACTTCGACGCGAAGGCCATCTCGCACAGCGTCGCGAAGAGGCCGCCGTCGCTGCGGTCGTGGTAGGCGAGCAGCAGGCCGTCCTGGCGGAACTGCTGGATCAGCTTGAAGAAGGCCGCCAGTTGCGTCGGATCGACGTCGGGCGCGTGCTCGCCGACCGAGCCGAACACCTGCGCTAGCGCCGACCCGCCGAGGCGCTTGCGGTCGTTGCCGAGGTCGATCAGCATCAGCTCGGTGTCGACGCCCTCGGGGAACTGCAGCTGCGGCGTGAGCGTGCGGCGGATGTCCTCGACCGGGGCGAAGGACGTGACGATGAGCGACAGCGGCGCGACGACCTGACGGTCCTGGCCTTCGTCCTGCCATGCGGTCTTCATCGACAGCGAGTCCTTGCCGACCGGGATCGCGATGCCCGCCGTCTGGCAGAACTGCGACACGGCGCTCACGGTGTCGTAGAGCTTCGCATCCTCGCCGCGGTGTCCGGCGGCAGCCATCCAGTTGGCGGACAGCTTTACCCTGCCGAGATCCGCGATATCCGCGGCGGCGAGGTTGGTGATCGCCTCGCCTACGGCCATGCGGCCGGATGCCGGCGCGTCGAGGCAGGCGACCGGTGTGCGCTCGCCCATCGCGAAGGCCTCGCCCTTGTAGCCGTGGAAGCTCATCGCGGTGACCGCGACGTCGGCCACCGGCACCTGCCACGGGCCGACCATCTGGTCGCGCGCGGTCATGCCGCCGACCGAGCGGTCGCCGATCGTGATGAGAAAGTTCTTGGAGGCCACCGTCGGCAGGCGCAGCACGCGCAGGCACGCCTCCTTGAGGTCCACGTCGGTGACGTCGAAGGGTGGCACATGCACGGCGCGGCGCGACACGTTGCGCGTCATCTTCGGCGGCTTGCCGAGCAGGACCTGCATCTCCATGTCGACCGGCTTGTTGTCGAAGTGGCGGTCGCTCACGGTGAGGTGGCCGTCGGCCGTGGCGGTGCCGAGCACGGCAAACGGGCAGCGCTCGCGCTCGCAGATGGCACGGAATTCGGCGAGGCTTTCCGGCGCGATCGCGAGGACGTAACGTTCCTGCGATTCGTTGCTCCAGATCTCGCGCGGGCTCATGCCCGGCTCTTCGATGTGCACTTCACGCAGTTCGAAGTGCGCGCCGAGGCTGGCCGAGTCGGCGAGTTCCGGCATCGCGTTCGACAGGCCGCCCGCGCCGACGTCGTGGATCGACAGGATCGGGTTCGCCTCGCCGCGCTGCCAGCACGCGTCGATCACTTCCTGGCAGCGGCGCTGGATCTCCGGGTTGCCGCGTTGCACCGACGCGAAGTCGAGGTCCGCGGTGTTCGTGCCGGTCGCCATGCTCGACGCCGCACCGCCGCCGAGGCCGATCAGCATGCCCGGGCCGCCGAGCTGGATCAGCAGCGTGCCTGGGGCGAACTGGATCTTGTGCGACTGCTGGCCCTGGATGCTGCCGAGGCCGCCGGCGATCATGATCGGCTTGTGATAGCCGCGCACCTCGTTCTGCACTTCCTGCTCGAAGGCGCGGAAATAGCCGGCGAGGTTGGGCCGGCCGAACTCGTTGTTGAACGCCGCGCCGCCGATCGGGCCTTCGATCATGATGTCGAGGGCGGAGGCGATGCGTTCCGGCTTGCCGTAGGGTTTCTCCCACGGTTGCGTGAATTCGGGAATGTTGAGGTTCGACACCGAAAAACCGGCGAGGCCGGCCTTCGGCTTCGAGCCGCGGCCGGTTGCCCCTTCGTCGCGGATCTCGCCGCCCGCGCCGGTCGCGGCGCCCGGGAACGGCGAAATCGCCGTCGGGTGGTTGTGGGTCTCGACCTTCGCGAGGATGTGGGTTTCCTCCTCGCGGAAGCGCCACTGCCCGTCCGGGTCGGCGTAAAAGCGGTCGACGACGGCGCCTTCGATGACCGAGGCGTTGTCCGAGTAGGCCACGACCGTCCCTTCGGGATGCGTCTTGTGCGTCTCGCGGATCATGCCGAACAGGGTCTTGTCCATCGTGCGCGCGTCGATGACCCAGTCCGCGTTGAAGATCTTGTGGCGGCAGTGCTCCGAGTTCGCCTGCGCGAACATCATCAGTTCGACGTCGGTCGGATTGCGCCGCATGCGCGTGAAATTGTCGACGAGGTAGTCGATCTCGTCGTCCGACAGCGCGAGGCCCAGTTCGCCGTTCGCGGCGATGAGCGCATCTCGCCCGCCGCTGAGGATATCGACGCTCGTCAGCGGTTTCGGCTCGTAGTGATGGAACAGCGCTTCGGCCGCATCGACGCTCTGCAGCACCGATTCGGTCATGCGGTCGTGCAGCGCCGGCAGGACGGCGGCAAACTGGCGATCGTCCAGGCCGCCGCGGACGTCGAGGGAATAGGCGACGCCGCGCTCGATGCGCACGACCTTGTCGAAACCGCACTGGCGCGCGATGTCCGTGGCCTTCGAGGACCACGGCGAGATCGTCCCGAGCCGCGGCACCACGACAAGCAATGTGCCTGCCGGGACTTGCGGGGTGGTCGGCACGGCACCGAGCAGATCGACCAGGCGCTCCAGTTCCATCCCGGTCAGCGGCGCCTTGATCTCGATGAAATACCAGAGCTCGGCTGCGAGTCCCTTCAGTTTGGGCAGCGCGTCGGCAACGGTACGCGAGAGCCGCTCCAGACGGGATGAAGAGAGCGCCGCAGCGCCGCGCAGCTTGATGATTTCGGCCATGTGAGTCGGTACGAAGGGTAAGGAAGGACGCGAACGAAGTCCGGCGTACGGAAAAGACCGTAATTATACCCGACGGCCGTGCCCGCTCCCGCTGGGAGTTTCCGTACGTGGCAAGAGGGCGGCCAGCGTGCATCGGCAATGCCTCTCGCGTCGTTCAGGGAGCGCGTGCCGAGATCGGGTAGAATTACATGTTTTGTCCAACGCCGCCTGATGATCTCTGCGCCCCCGTCTCCTTGCTCACGCCAAAGCCTCCGCCGGATCGGCCTCGCCCCGGCGTCGGACGGGAGCAATCGCGAGGTGCGCGCGTGAAGCGACTGCTGGCGATCGCCGCAAGCCTCGCCCTCCTCGTGTGGTTCGCGAGCGATGCGCGATGGGTCGGCCTGATCGACGCGTTCGGGCGCTTGAGCGCTCCCGCGCTGGCGGCCGGTGTGATTGGCTTCGGCGTGAGCTACCTCCTTCGCGCGGGCCGCGTCTACGACGAATTCCGTCGCGACGCTCGCGGCCGATTCGGCGCCTGCCTGCGCATCGTCCTGATTCACAATGCAATGGTGAACGTCGTTCCCTTCAGGGGCGGCGAAGCGGCGTTTCCGATCCTGCTCGGACGCAATTTCGGCACGCCGCTGGGCCGGGCCGTGGCGTCGCTGTTCTGGTTTCGCCTGCAGGATGCGCTGGTGGTCGCCGTGCTTGCCGCAGCCGTCTGGCCGGGCCTTCCGCTGCTGCTGCGGGGCGCGGGCGTTCTCGCGCTGCTCGCGTTCGCGTGGTATCTGCCGCGCTGGGCACGTGCGCCGCATGCGTGGGCCGAGCGTGGCGGCACCGCCGCGAAACTCGCCAAGCTGCGCGACGCCTTCGCCGAGTCGACGCGGCATGCCCGCTTCGGCTGGCTATGGACGCTCGCAAACTGGTCCGTGAAGCTCGCGACCCAAGCCTGGCTCCTCGCCGCCCTCCTCCCGAGCGCCGCCGCCGTCGGAGCCGCCGGCGCACTCGGCGCGGAACTCGCTGCGATCCTTCCGGTCCAGGGGGTCGCCGGCTTTGGCACCTATGAAGCCGGCGCTGCAGCGGCCATGCTGCCTCACGGCATCGTCTTCGCGAGCGCCCTCCAAGCCGCCCTCGCCCTTCACCTTTTCGTTATCGCGTGCGCGGTCGTGTCCGGCGCCCTGGGCTGGCTCATGCCGGCGCCACCGGCTGCCACGCCCGCAGATCGCTCGCCTCTTTCCGGAAAATACTGATTCGAATGAACAAATCGCCCTTGCCGCCGGCCGAGCCGCAGATTCCTGCGGACATGCCCGAACATACCCTTTCCGTCGTCGTACCGATGTACAACGAGGCGGAAAACGTCGAGCCGCTCCTGGAGCGCGTGCATCTCGCGCTCGGGCCCTACCCGTGGCCGTGGGAAGTCGTGCTCGTCGACGACGGCAGCTCCGACGCGACGCCTGCCGAGCTGGCCCGCTGCGCCGACAAGTACGGTCCGCGCGTGCGCATCGTGGAGCTGATGCGCAACTTCAAGCAGACCGCCGCGATGCAGGCGGGCCTGGATGCGGCGCGCGGCAGCGTCATCGTCACGATGGACGGCGACCTGCAGAATGATCCGATCGACATCCCGCGCATGGTCAACCGCCTGCTGACCGAAGACCTGGACCTCGTCGCGGGATGGCGCAAGGACCGGCAGGACGGCCTGCTGCTGCGCAAGGTCCCCTCGCGCATCGCGAACCGCCTGATCGCGCGCATGACCGGCGTGCATCTCAAGGACTACGGCTGCAGCCTCAAGGTTTTCCGCGCGAGCGCGATCAAGAGCGTCCGGCTCTACGGCGAAATGCACCGCTTCATCCCCGCGTGGCTGGCGACCGTAACGACGCCGCGCCGCATCGCCCAGGAAGTGGTCACGCACCATGCGCGCGTCTTCGGGCAGTCGAAATATGGAATCTCGCGCACTTTCCGCGTGGTCCTCGATCTCGTCTTCGTCTACTTTTTCATGCGCTACCGCACCCGCCCCGGGCACTTCTTCGGCGGCATCGGAATCGGGCTGGGCGCGCTCGGCAGCGTGATCCTCGCCTACCTGCTCGCGCTGAAGGTGTTCCACGGCGAGGACATCGGCACCCGCCCGCTGCTCTTCGGCGGATTTTTCCTCGTCATTGCAGGCGTCCAGATGGTCACCTCCGGCGTGCTCGCCGAACTGCTGGCGCGCGTGTATTACGAATCGGGATCCTCGCGTGCCTATCTGGCGCGTCCGACGGGCGCGCTCGACGACTCCGACGGGTGGCACCGGAACGAGGCTCGATGAGCGATTCCGCCGCGCCCCTGCCTCAGCCGCGTTCCTGGCAGGTCGTCGCAATCTTCCTGCTCCCGCTGGTGGCGTTCTGCCTGCGCCTCGGCGGCGCGCCCCTTTTCGACGTGGACGAAGGCGCGTTCTCCGAGGCGACGCGGGAGATGTTCGAACGCGGCGATTTCCTGTCGACCTATCTGAACGGTGCGCACCGTTTCGACAAGCCGATCCTGATCTACTGGCTACAGGCACTGGGCTATCTCCTGTTCGGCGCGACCGAGTGGGGGTTCCGGCTGCCCTCCGCCGTAGCCGGCATCCTCTGGAGCTACGCGACCTGGCATTTCGCGCGCGAGCGCTTCGGCTCCAGTACCGCGCTTGCCGCGCTCGCCGTGGCATCGACCGCGCTGGGGCCGTTCGCGATCGGCCGTGCCGCAACCGCTGACGCCCTGCTGAACCTGCTGCTGGCACTTGCGCTCTTCGACGCGTGGCGCCATCTCGAATCCGGCCGCCGTACGCCGCTCCTGCGCAGCTTCGTCTGGATCGGACTCGGCGCGCTCACCAAGGGGCCGATCGCGCTGATCGTGCCGGGAACCGTCAGCCTGCTCTACTGCGCGAGCCGGGGAGAATGGAAACGCTGGGCGCGCGCCGTGTTCGACCCGGCGGGGCTGGTCATCCTCGCCCTGATCGTCGTTCCGTGGTACGCGGCGGCGCTGGCGATTCACGGCCAGCTTTTCATCGACGGCTTCATCCTCAAGCACAACGTCGAGCGCTTCACGGGTACGCTCGAAGGGCATGCCGGCAGCCTCTTCTACTACGTGATCGCGGTGCCGCTGCTGCTGCTGCCGTGGACGGGCCCCCTGCTCGCATCCGTCCGCCACGTCCGGGGCGATGTCGCGACCGGCGTGCGTCGTTTCCTCTGGATCTGGGCGATCTTCGTCGTCGCGTTCTTCTCGGTCTCCGGCACCAAGCTGCCGCATTACGTGCTGTACGGATCGACACCGCTGTTCCTCCTGATTGCGGTCCATCGCAACGAATTGCAGCGCACCGCACTGCACCTGATCGCGCCGACGCTGTTCCTGGCCGTCTTCCCGTTGCTGCCAGCGATCTTCAACGCCCTCGCCGCGAGCGACGCCGGCAGCGCGTATTACCGCGCCCACCTCCAGCTCGCACTCGCGGAAGCCACGCCCGAGTATTACCTGATCACGATCGGCGGCCTGCTCGCATGGCTGTGGCTCGCCGCACGATGGAATGCCGCCGCGTGGATGAAAGTCGGTGCCGCCGCAGCGATTCAGGTCGTCGTTCTAGCCGGGGTCGTCGTTCCCTGGGCCGGGGCAGTGCTGCAGGGACCCGTCAAGGAGGCCGGCCTGCTCGCCCGCGAAATGGGCGAACCGGTCATCGCCTGGCGCTACTACGCGCCAAGCTTCAGCGTCTATCGGCAGGGCGTGACACCAGGTCGCGCGCCCGAGGCGGGAGAACTCGCGATCACCCGCGCCGATCGCCTCCCGGCCAGCGGCGTGGACGTCCTCTACCGGAAAGGCGGGGTCGCGCTGGTCCGCAAATTGGCCGACAGCGAGCCCAACTGAGGCTCCCGGCATCACTGAAGGAAGTGTCGCATGCGTGAAACCCGCCCTCCCCTGGATCATTCGGCTGCCGGGCAGCCCGGGGGCGGAAAGCGCTTGCCGATGAGCGGGCTGACGCTCTGGATGGTCGGTACGATGCTCGCGTGCGCGGCGCTATTCACGGTCCTGCCGCAGATCGATCTCGCCGTGTCGGGAGTGTTTTACGATCCCGTGCACGGTTTCACCGGCGATTACAACGCCGTCGTCCAATCGCTGTATCGTGGCATTCCGCTCATGTCGAAAGCGGCAGTCATCGGGCTCTTCATCGCCCTGTTCGCCTACTCGTTCCAGCGTGGCGCCACCGGCCGCAAGCGGCGCATCCAGGTTGCCTATCTGATTACCGCGCTGATCCTCGGACCGGGGCTGCTGGTCGATGTCGCACTCAAGGACGCATGGGGCCGCGCGCGTCCCGTCAAGATCGCCGAATTCGGGGGCGCCAGGACCTTTTCGCCCGCCCTGCGGCCGTCGGACCAGTGCGACAGCAACTGCTCGTTCGTCAGCGGACATGCTTCCGCCGGCTTTTACCTTGTAAGCCTCGGGTTCCTTGGCGGCGCGGCGGCCCGGAGGCGCTGGACTCTTATCGGTCTCGCGGCCGGGTCGGCCTTCGGCATGGGACGGATCGCCCAGGGCGGACATTTCCTGAGCGACATCGTCTTCAGCTTCTACGTGACGTGGTTCGCCGCATGGGCGGCGTGGGCGCTGTTCCGGCGCCTGCACTGGCTGCAGGACGACACGGACTTCCAGGTCGGCGCCCCCGGCTCCGGGAGCTAGCGCCCCCCGGCTGCCGCAGCCGGACCGGCCAGCTCGATGACGTTGGCCGCAGGGGCCTCGTCGCCGAGCTTCTCCAGCTTCCCATCGACGACGGCGCCGCACTCCATCTGCAGCTGCCGATACACGATGTTGCCGGATATCCGCGCATTCGACTGCAGTTCGAGGAAATGTTCGACTTCGAGGTCGCCGGTGATGACGCCGTTGATCACGGCGTCATAGGCGCGCACGCGCCCGTTGATCGACCCCTTCTCGCTCAGCACGAGCAGGCTGCGTTCGCCGTCCTGGTTGATGACATTACCCTGGATCCGGCCATCGACCCTGAGCCCGGCAGAGAACAGTACATCGCCGACGATCTCGAGATTGTCGGCGACCAGGCTGGAAAGCTTGGTCATCTCTATCGTGTGCTTGCGCTTGCGTCGCAGCATTAGTGTTGCTCCCTGATTGCAATTCTTGTTTTTACAGCCCCCGCGGGCCAAATCATTTCGCCGGACCGCGCGCACCCGCGGACTTGAGGAACGCGAGCTCGTCGCCCACCTGCTTCAGCTGCTCGTTCAGCGTGGCGACCTGACGCTCCAGTTCGTTCCGCGTGGCCAATTCGACCTGGAGTTCGAAGCGGAGCCTGGAAACCTCCTTCCGGAGTTCGACATTCTCCGCGCGCACGTCCGACAGGAACGACGCCGGGGCGAGATGGTTCTCGAAAAAACGGAAGCCGGCTACGGCCAGCACCAGGATCGCGACGAGCGCCCCCAGGAAGAATGCCACGCGCCCGAAGCCACGGGAGACCGGGCTCAGTGTGTATTCCTTGCGGGTCAGGTCGTGATTTGGCGAACGCGGCGACGGCTTCATCGGCGGCGCTCAGAAGCGTGCCAGGTAATACGCGGGGTCGACGACCAGACCGTCCTTGATGACCTCGAAGTGCAGATGAGGCCCGGTCGAGCGCCCGGTCGAGCCGACCTCGCCGATCTTCTGACCCGGTATCACGATCTGGCCGGGCACCACGGTGAGCCTGGAGGCATGGGCGTAGCGCGTCACGAGACCGCCGCCGTGATCGATTTCCACCGTCTTGCCGTATTCGACGCGATGGCCGGCGTAGGTCACGCGTCCGCCGCCGCTGGCAACGATCGCAGTGCCGCGCGGGGCGGGATAATCCACACCGCTGTGAAAGGTACGATGCGTCGAGGTAGAAACTCCGCGAGGCCGCCCGGTTCGCGGCCGCAGTGCGCAGGCAGGTAGCCCCATTACACCGGAACGGGCGCTGCCCCCTCTGTTCCGCATCCCCGCAACGCACTATCATCGCCCGGAAGGCACAATACGGAACCGTACGTTCCCGGCCCATAAGACGGACACCCGAGGAGACCTGAATGACCGCCGCCCCCCCTTATCCGAATCTGCTCCAGCCTCTCGAGCTCGGCTTTTGCACGTTGAAGAATCGCGTGCTGATGGGCTCGATGCACACGGGACTCGAAGAGTCCGGTAACGGCTTCCAGAAACTTGCGGCGTTCTATGCAGCACGGGCCAGGGGCGGCGTCGGGTTGATCGTGACCGGGGGAATCTCGCCGAACTCGGAAGGCCTGATCTTCCCCGGTGCCAGCGCCCTCACCAACGACGAGGAAGTCGCACAGCACCGCCTGATCGCCGACGCGGTGCATGCGGAAGGCGGACGGGTCTGCATGCAGATCCTGCACACGGGCCGCTACGCCTATCACCGCGGCTCCGTCGCGCCCTCCGCGCTCAAGGCGCCCATCTCGCCGGCGACGCCGCGGGAAATGACCGAGGAGGATATCGAGCGCACGATCGAGGATTACGCCCGCTGCGCGGCCCTCGCCCGGCGCGCGGGATACGACGGTGTCGAGGTGATGGGTTCCGAGGGCTACCTGATTAACGAATTCACCGTGCTGCAGACCAACCAACGCACCGACCGCTGGGGCGGCAGCATGGAGAACCGCCATCGCTTCCCGGTCGAGATCGTCCGGCGCGTACGCGAGCGGGTCGGCACCGACTTCATCATCATCTACCGCATCTCGATGCTGGACCTCGTCGATGGCGGCGCCCCCTGGCAGGAAATCGTCGCCCTCGCGAAGGCCATCGAAGCGGCCGGCGCGACGCTCATCAATACCGGCGTGGGCTGGCACGAGGCGCGCATCCCGACGATCGCCACGATGGTGCCGCGCGCCGCGTTCAGCTGGGTCACGCGGCGGATGAAGGGCGAAGTGAGCATCCCGCTGATCACCTCGAACCGGATCAACACTCCGGAGGTCGCCGAGCAGGTGCTCGCCCGCGGCGACGCCGACATGGTCTCGATGGCGCGGCCCTTCCTCGCGGATCCGGATTTCGTCATCAAGGCCGCCACGGACCGCGGCGACGAGATCAATACCTGCATCGCGTGCAACCAGGCCTGCCTCGACCATATCTTCGAAGCCAAGCCCTGCTCCTGTCTCGTGAATCCGGTCGCCTGCCGCGAGACCGAGCTGCTGATCTCGCCCGCGATCGCGAAGAAGCGTGTCGCCGTGGTCGGGGCCGGCCCGGCGGGCATGGCCGCGGCGGCGACGGCGGCGGAGCGCGGCCATGCGGTGACGCTGTTCGACGCGGCCGCGCAGATCGGCGGCCAGTTCAATCTCGCGAAACGAATCCCCGGCAAGGAAGAGTTTGCCGAAACATTGCGTTACTTCGACCGGCGTCTCGAAAAGGCCGGCGTCGAGGTGAAGCTGAACCACCGCGTCGGCAGTGACGAACTGGTCAGCCGTTTCGATACCGTGCTTCTCGCGACCGGGATCACGCCGCGCACGCCGGACATCCCCGGCATCGACCACCCCAAGGTCGCGAGCTACATCGACGTGATCACCGGGCGCCAGCCGGTCGGCAGGAAAGTCGCGGTGATCGGCGCCGGCGGCATCGGCTTCGACGTCAGCGAACTGCTCACACATGCCAACCTCGCCGAGGATCCGGTCGAACACTACCGCCGCGAATGGGGAATCGACGCCACCTACGCTGCGCGCGGCGGCCTGTGCCCCCCGATGGAGGAAGCGCGCGAGCGCCAGCTGTGGCTGCTGCAGCGCAAGCCGACGAAGGTCGGCGAAGGTCTGGCAAAGACCACCGGCTGGATCCGGCGCACGCTGCTCGGCCGACGCGGGGTGAAGATGCTGGCCGGGGTCAGCTACGAAAGGATCGACGACGCCGGCCTGCACCTGCGGCTCGGCGACGAACTGAAGCTCCTGCCGGTCGACACGATCGTCGTGTGCGCCGGTCAGGATCCGCTGCGCGATCTGCACGCGCCGCTGCAGGCGGCCGGCATGGACGTGCGGCTGCTGGGTGGGGCGGATGTGGCCGCGGAGCTCGATGCGAAGCGCGCCATCGATCAGGCAACGCGCGTCGCTGCGGCACTCTGACGACGCGAACGGCCGGGAGCGCAGCTCGCAAGGGCTGCGCCGTCCGCCGCCTGCCGTGGGCCGTGCGTGCCGCGCGCTTACAACTGCAGCTCTACCCGATCGACGTCGATCACCAGGACACCGCGCGCCCACGGGAATGCCGCCTTGGCACGATCGACCAGCCCCCCCTCGCTCAGGATCGAGGCGGTCCCGTGCAGCAGGCAACCCTGGCCCGGCCCGTGACTGCCATCCACGGCGCGAGATGCGGCCAGCACCTGTACCCGCGCGTTGCGGCGCAGATTTTCCTCGGTCTTGCGGTAGTACCCGGCAGGGAAAACCAGCCGATCGCCGTCGAAGCCCATGCGGCGGAGGTACTCCCCCCAGTTGCCGACGACATGCGGCCCGTCGGGCCCTTCCGTGACGATCGTCAGAAACTCCGTTTTTTCCAGAAGATCCCGGACCGCGCCTTCGATCACACTCATTGCTCGCTTCTCCCGTCAGTCATGACCGTGCGCATCAGCGCGCACGAAGGAATTTCAACGCAAGGCTGTTGCTGAACAGCGCCAGGATCACCAGCACCGCGCCCGTCAGCTCCGCAGCAACAAAATGCTGTCCCTGGTAAATCCCGATCACGAAGGCCGTGATCGGTACCACGTTGATGAAAAGCATGCCGCTGAGCGGGTCGAGCGCACGAATCCCCGCATTCCAGGCAAGGACGGCGACGATGGACGCCAGCAGGACGAGATAGACCAGTTGCGGCGCAACCGGAGCAAGGCTCTGCAGGGACGGTGTGGTCGAGATGCCAGTGATGGTCGTGAACGCCGTCACGGCGATGATCGCCACCTCGCCGGTCAGGCAGGTCAGCGCGGTGTAGCGGAGTGGCGACCAGCCCGGAAAGCTGCCCGCGGCCAAGGTGTAGACGACCCAGCTGAGCGCACCGAGCACGATCAGCAGGTCACCCCACCCCGCGCCCGAATACAGGTTCTCGATCTGTCCGCGCGTCACCACGAGGAACACCCCGGCAAAGGCCGCCGTAATGCAGATGAGCGTGATGCGGGGCGGCCGATGCCCCTGCCACAGCCAGCGGACCAGTGCGCCGATCATGGGCTGCATCGCCATGATGATCGCGCCGTGCGAGGCCTGGGTGTGAGCGAGCCCGACAAAGGCCAACAGGCTGAACCCCCCGAAGCCGATCGCGCCGAACAGGGAGGCGCGGATCAGATGCCCGTCGTATCGCAGGGCCTTGCGTCCCTCCGCGAGCCACAGGATGGCGATGAACACGACCGCCGTGACGCCATAGCGAAGCGTATTGAGGTAATACGCATCCACCGTGTGGAGCGCGTCCTTCGCTACCGGGAACATCCCGCCCCACAGCACGGTCGCGGTCAACAGCAGGGCACACCCCTGCAGGGCGACATTGGGCCTGGCCATCAATTTCCCCGAATTTGTTTTCTGGGAAAATAATAAGCGATGATTAGCATCCGCCGCAATCGGCGGGGCTTCGGGTGGCCACTGACAAGAAAACGGCGGCTGCCGCCGCCGTTTCCCTTCTGCAGCGTGTTACTTGCTGGCGTGCGCGGAGAGCTTGAGCCAGGTGTCGACGACCGTATCCGGGTTGAGCGAGATCGTCTGGATGCCCTGGTCCATCAGCCACTCGGCGAAGTCGGCGTGATCCGACGGCCCCTGGCCGCAGATCCCGACGTACTTGCCAAGGCGGTTGGCCGAGCTGATCGCGAGCGACAGGAGCTGCTTGACCGCTGGATCGCGCTCGTCGAACGCATGCGCAACCAGGCCGGAATCGCGGTCGAGGCCCAGGGTGAGCTGGGTGAGGTCGTTCGAGCCGATCGAGAAGCCGTCGAAGTGCTCGAGGAAGGCGTCCGCGAGCAGCGCATTCGACGGGATCTCGCACATCATGACGAGCTTGAGATCGTTCACGCCACGCTTGAGGCCGTGCGCCGCGAGGAGATCGACGACGCCCTTGGCCTCCTCCACGTTGCGCACGAAGGGCACCATGATCTGGACGTTGGTGAGTCCCAGGTCGTTGCGCACCTTCTTCATCGCGATGCACTCGAGTTCGAAGCAGTCGCGGAAGCTGTGCGCGATGTAGCGCGACGCGCCGCGGAAACCCAGCATCGGGTTCTCTTCTTCCGGCTCGTAGATCTCGCCGCCGAGGAGTTTGCGGTATTCGTTCGACTTGAAGTCGGACATGCGCACGATGACGGGCTTGGGATAGAAGGCCGCGGCGATCGTGGCGACGCCTTCGACCAGCTTCTCGATGAAGAACTGCTTCGGCGTCGCATAGCCGCGCGAACGGCGAGTGATCTCGTCGCGCAGGCTGGCGGGCACCTGGTTGAGCTCGAGAATCGCCTTCGGGTGGATGCCGATCATGTTGTTGATGACGAACTCGAGGCGCGCGAGGCCCACGCCGCCGTTCGGGATCTGCGCGAACTCGAAGGCGAGTTCGGGGTTGCCGACGTTCATCATGATCTTGACCGGGATCTCGGGCAGGTTGCCCATGTCCGTGGTCGTCACTTCGAAGTCGAGCTTGCCGCGATAGACGTAACCGGTGTCGCCTTCGGCGCAGGACACGGTCACCGAGTCGCCCTCGTTCAGCACGTCGGTCGCATTGCCGCAGCCCACGATCGCCGGAATGCCCAGCTCGCGCGCGATGATCGCCGCGTGGCAGGTGCGACCGCCGCGGTTGGTCACGATCGCGCTGGCGCGCTTCATCACCGGTTCCCAGTTCGGATCGGTCATGTCGGTGACGAGGATGTCGCCCGCCTGCACGCGGCTCATCTCGGAAGCGTCGGCGACGACGCGCACGGTGCCCGCGCCGATCTTCTGGCCGATCGCGCGACCGTGCGTGAGCGCCTTGCCGTACTGCTTGAGGCGGTACTTCTCCATCACCAGGCCGTTCGCCTGGCTCTTCACGGTCTCCGGACGGGCCTGCAGGATGTAGAGCTTGCCGTCCTGGCCGTCCTTGCCCCACTCGATATCCATCGGGCGGCCGTAGTGCTTCTCGATCACCACCGCGTAGCGCGCGAGTTCCAGCACGTCATCGCTCGTCAGCGAGAATTTGACGCGATCGGCTTCAGGCACGTCGACCGTGCGCACCGATTTGCCGGCTTCCTTCTTGTCGGCGAAGACCATCTTGATGAGCTTGGAGCCGAGGTTGCGGCGGATCACCGCCGGCTTGCCCAGTTCGAGCGTGGGCTTGTGCACGTAGAACTCGTCCGGGTTCACCGCGCCCTGCACGACCGTCTCGCCCAGACCGTACGAGGCCGTGATGAAGACGACCTGGTCGAAGCCCGATTCGGTGTCGATCGAGAACATCACCCCCGAGGCACCGGTATCCGAACGCACCATGCGCTGCACGCCCGCGGACAGTGCGACGTCGGCGTGGGCGAAGCCCTTGTGCACGCGGTAGGCGATGGCGCGGTCGTTGTACAGCGACGCGAACACTTCCTTCATCGCATGCAGGATGTTCTCGTAGCCGTGGATGTTCAGGAAGGTTTCCTGCTGGCCGGCGAACGAGGCATCCGGGAGGTCTTCCGCGGTCGCCGACGAGCGCACCGCGAAACTGCCCTCGCCTTCCGCGGTCAGTGCGTTGTAGGCTGCACGAATCTCGTCTTCCAGCTTGGCCGGGAAGGGAGTTTCGACGACCCACCGGCGGATCTGCGCACCGGTCTTCGCCAGCTTTTCGACATCATCCACGTCCAGTGCATCCAGCGCCGCGCGGATCCTGTCAGCGAGTCCCTGGTGGGCGATGAACTCGCGGAACGCGTACGCAGTGGTCGCGAAACCGCCAGGAACCCGCACGCTCGAGGGCAGCTGACTGATCATCTCGCCGAGCGAGGCGTTCTTGCCACCGACCTGCTCTACGTCCGACATGCGCAGTTCAGTGAAGGGGATGACATAACGGGACATGAATGGCCTTCCGGTTTTGTTGGGGAGAAAGCAAAATGTAATTTTAACGAAATTTGCTGCTCTGCCGCACGGCAGGTTTTCCCGTATGTAACGATCTTCGGCCACCAATCATGAGCGATCATCCCTCCCGGACCGTATTCTTCATCTCCGACGGCACCGGCATCACGGCCGAAACGCTGGGCCACAGCCTGCTGGCACAGTTCCCGAAGTCGGGGCTGCGCCAGGTCCGCATCCCCTTCGTCGATGATCTCGACAAGGCACTCGATGTGGCGCGCCAGATCCGCGAAGCGCGCGCCAACGACGGCGTCCGCCCGATTGTCTTCAGCACCCTCGTGAATCCGCACCCGGAAAGCGGATTGCGCGATTCGGACGCGCTGTTCGTCGACCTCTTCGAGCAGTTCATTGTGCCGCTGGAAGCCGAACTCGGCCAGCGCTCCACACATACCGTTGGACGTTTCCACGGCATTGCCGAGAGCCAGGACTACAAGGCGCGCATCGAGGCGATCAACTTCGCGATGGCGCACGACGACGGCGTCTCGTCGGATGGCGAACTCGCCGACGCCGACGTGATCCTCGTCGGCGTATCCCGCTCGGGCAAGACACCCACGAGCCTTTACCTCGCCATGCAGTTCGGCGTGAAGGCGGCCAACTACCCGCTGATTCCCGAGGATTTCGAGCGCAACAAGCTGCCGGGCGAACTGCATCGCCACCGCAGCAAGCTGTTCGGGCTTACCATCTCGCCGGAGCGGCTCGCGCAGATCCGCCAGGAGCGGCGTCCCAACAGCCGCTACGCGGCGATCGACAACTGCCGCTTCGAGATCGAGGCCGCGCAGAGACTGATGCGCCGAGAGAACATCCAGTGGCTCGATTCGACGACGAAATCGATCGAGGAGATTTCCGCTACCATCCTGCAGGCCGTAAGGCTCAACAAGCCCGCCTACTGAGCTGTACGGGCGCAGCAACTTCCCCAAACAGGAAATTCCATGAAGAGACCCCGTCAAAAACGCCGCGGTGGTTTGGGCCGTGACGCCGAAAACCTGATCTGGCTCGCAACGGGCCTAGCCGAATCCGGCAGCCGCGCGGAGGACCGTTACTGGGACCATCTCCTGTGCGACAACCTCGACCGCATCCTCGATGAAGGCGGCGAGGACACACTGAACGCCGCGCTCGATCATCTCTATGCGGCGGACGCACGTGCCTACGACGAGCTGGCCGACTACATCGAATCGCGCGCGGAAAGCGCCCCGGGCGTATCGCCCGATCACGACGTCGTGCTGATCGCGGCCCCGGTGCTGGCCTGGTCGCGCTACCGCATCCCCTCGAACACGATTCCGTCCGCGGTACTGGCCAACCTGCGCGTGCACCTGCAGGCGCATGTGCTTGCCGACAAGGTGAAAGTCGCTCTGTCCGACTTCCTCTTCAGCCCCGACCAGCTGCCGCAGGGCTACTGTGCCACCGCTGCGTTCGCGGTCGCCCTGGGGCGTGCCGCGGTTGCGGGGAAGGATCTGCACATCGAAACGGAGGGCATGCCGGAAACCGCCCAGTTCCTGTCCGACACCCGTTACCTGCTGGCGGCGGTCGCCGTCCCGAAGGGCGAGGCGCTGTTCGCATGGCAGGAACCCGAGCGCACGCGCGAACAATGCATGGCGCAATGGCGCATGCAGGGCGGGGCGTGCCTCGCACCCCTTCTGCCAGGCTGCGCGATGGAAGTGGTACTGCCGGAAGCCTATTTCGCCGCGAGCCGCCAGGCCGACAAGGACAGCCGGCCGTACGCGATCCGCGCCTCGGTCGCTTTTCTCGGTGCCGAACTCGATACGCCGGCCGCGAACGTGCGGGCCGTCATCGCGCCCTTCCACGAACGCGAGCTCGAGGAGTACCGCGTCGGCCTGACCTTGAAGGGCAAGGAAGAGGTGGTGCACGGCGTGGTGTGGCCGCTGCTTGGTGCGGAGGACGAGACGACGGACGCGAACGCCGAGATCGAAGCGGTACTGCGCGACTGCGGCGTGACGGAAATCGTGAACCTCGAGCACCGTTTTCCGCTCGAATACTGCGACGACTGCGGCGCGCCGCTCTACCCGTCCCCGGAGGGCGAGATCGTGCATGCCGAGATGCCCGACGAGCACGGGGAACAGGCTCCTCGCCATCTGCATTGACAATGGGGGCGCGCGGCCCGGATGGAGGTGACTCATGAATCGCAAGATCGAAAAGACCGACGCCGAGTGGCACGCGCAGCTGACGCCAATGCAATACCAGGTCGCCCGCCAGAAAGGCACCGAGCGTGCCTTCACGGGCGAATACTGGAATTTCTGGGAGAACGGCGAGTACCGTTGCGTGTGCTGCGGCGCGCCGCTGTTCGACTCGGAACACAAGTTCGACGCCGGCTGCGGCTGGCCGAGTTTCTGGACCGCGGCCACGCCCGAAAACGTGGAGCAGGCGGCAGACCACAGCCACTACATGCATCGCACCGAGGTGCTGTGCCATCAGTGTGGCGCGCATCTGGGGCATGTGTTCGAAGACGGCCCCGCGCCGACGGGACTGCGCTACTGCATCAACTCCGCATCGATCCACTTCGACCCGCGGCGCCCCGCTGATGAAACCGTCTGACCGGGCGTGGCCGCCTCAGGGTACGTGGTCGTCGAGCGCGTCGAGCGCCGACGAGGCGAAGTCACGCCGGTAGAGCACGACCACCACGATCGTCGTCAATGCCAGGAACAGCCACGGCTGGATGAACCAGGTGACCGCGGCGAGGCCGAAGTAGTACGCGCGGATGCCGCGGTTGAACTCGTCGCCGGCCAGCGAGTTCACCAGCGCAACCCGCTGCACCATGCGTTCGCTGACTTCGCTCGATGGTCCGGTCGGACTTGCTCCTATCAGTATCGAGAGCATGTTGAACTGGCGCAGCGACCACGTGAACTTGAAGTACGCGACCACGAAGACCGCGAACAGCAGGAGCAGCTTCATCTCCGCCAGTTCGCGCGAGGTCACGCGCGCGAACGGCAGTTCTGCGGCGAAACGTATCGCCTGGTCCAGCGCGCCGAAAACGGCCAGCAGGCCGGCGATGATGTAGATCGTCGTGTTGGCATAAAACGACACGCTCTGCATCAGGTTCCCGACCAGGGCCGCGTCGCTCACCCGGGTCTCGCGTACCAGCATCTCGCGCGCCCAGTCGAGCCGATAGCGGTGGCTGACGACCATCAGTCCGCGCCGCGACCATCGGCTGTTCTCCGAGAACCAGCCGTAGCCGGCCCATGTGGCGAGAAACCAGCCGAGCGCGACCCAGTCGAGTGTCGATATGCCGCTCATGAGCTCCCTATTCCCCGTGCCGGCCAGGTCATCGTCCGCTCAGGAAGTCGCGCACCAGTGCGATCTGCGCACTGTCCATCAGCACGGGGGCGTGACCGACGCCCGGGATCTCTTCGAGTCGCGCGCGCGGGCCGGTTTCGCCCATCTGGCGGAAGATCTCCGGTGCCAGCAGGTCGGATTCGGCGCCCCGGATGACCATCGTGGGGCAGCGGATCGCCTTGTAGACATCCCACAGATCGACATCGACGGCCACGGGGGCTTCCCGGAAGACGTCCCCGAGTCCCGGGTCGTACACCATCGCGAAGCCGCCCTCCACCGGACGGACCGAGTAGCGGGTCAGGTGCAGCCACTGCTCGTCGGTGAGCGGCCCGAAGGGGGCGCTGACCACGCGGATCCAGGCCTCGGCGTCCGCCATGCTGGAGAATTTGGGCGCCTTCCCGACATATTCCCCGATGCGCTTCAGTGAAACCGCGGTGATCACCGGACCGACGTCGTTAAGGACGAGCCGCGAAATGGGTGTGTGGGGCTTGTTTGCAATCAGCATGCCGATGATCCCGCCCATCGACGTGCCGACCCAATGCACCGTCTCGACATCGAGGCGTGCCAGCAGCGTGACCATGTCGGCGACGTACACGGGAAACCCGTAGTCGGACTTCACGCCCAGCCAGTCGCTGCGCCCGCGCCCGACCACGTCCGGGCAGACGATCCGGTAGTCGTCGGCGAGTGCCTGCGCGAGAAAGTCGAAATCGCGCCCGTTGCGGGTCAGGCCGTGGGCGCACACGAGCACCTTCCGGCTCGCCGGATCGCCCCATTCCGTATAGGCCATGCGGTGGAAGCCGTGCGGGCCGACGCATTGCACGGATTTCTCGCGGACACCATGCCACGGACGCTCGAGTGCGACGTCGGCGGTCGGCGACGAATACGGTTCCGGTGGCAACAGACGGCGCAGGGAGTCGAGCAGGCTCATGGCATGTAGGTCTGGCAGGCAGCGGATTGGCGAAGTGTAACAGGACGACGGGCTAGTGCCCGTACCAGTACCGCGGTGCCAGCTCGCGCTGGCCGGCGATCTCGACATCGCGCGCGCCAACATCGACCCGGACCGCGCCCTGCCCGTCCGTGCGCCAGTTCGTCGCCCCGCTGTCGCTCCAGCGCTGCAGCACCGACGGATGCGGATGATGGAACTGGTTGAGATACCCCGCCGAATGGATGGCGGCGCGCGGCGACACGGCCGCGACGAAGGCCTCGCCCGACGACGACTTGCTGCCGTGGTGGGGAACAACGACCACGGTGCTGGCGAGCGCGGGGCCTTCGCGATCGACCAGTTGCTGCTCTGCGGCACGCTCGATGTCGCCCGCGAGCAGCGCCGAACCACCCGGCGCCGCGACGCGCAGCACGCAGGAGGCGTCGTTGTCCGAGGTCCTGCCAAGCTCCTCGGAGCGCGGATGCAGGACACGGAACTCGACACCGTCCCACACCCACGCCCCGCCGGCCGTGCAAGGCCGCACGAGCGGCCTTTCCTTCCCGTCCTCCGCACCGCCTTCCAGTGCGAAATTGGCGGCGATGTCGCCCACGCCGGTGCCCGCGAGCACGGACGACAGGCCCCCCGAATGGTCGAGGTCGTTGTGCGACACGACCAGCCGGTCGAGGCGAGCGATGCCCGCCGCCTGCAGGTAGGGGACGACGACGCGCGCCCCCGCGTCGCTGCCCTGCCGGTAGGCCGGGCCGGTATCGTAGACCAGTTCGTGCCGGGCAGTCTGCACGTGCACGGCGGTGCCCTGCCCGACGTCGAGCACCGTCATCCGGAACGTGCCCGGAGCCGGACGTTCGGGCACCCACGCAAGCATCGGCAGGATCGCCAGCACGCCCGCGGAGCGGGCGGGCGTTCCCCGCGGCAACATCAGCCACACGACGCCCGCGATCGCGGCGCCGGCGAGCGTCGCCGGTGGCGCAGCCTGCGACCACATCGCGAAAGGCAAGGCGGCAAGCCACTCCAGGAACACCATGAGGAGGCCGAAAAGCCCGTGCGCCAGATCGAGCAGTCCGGTCAAGGGTAGGACGATGGCGAGCAGCGTCAGCGGCGTGATCACGAAGCTCACCAGCGGAATCGCCAGCGCATTGGCCAACGGCGACACCAGGGAGAAGCCGTTGAACAGCACGATCAGCGCCGGGATGGTCGCGAGCGTGATGCCGAGCTGACTACCCACCGCGGCGCGCCAGCCCTTGGCGGCAGCCACCCGCCCGCCGAGCAGGAACATCAGGATCGCGACCGCGCCGAAAGACAGCCAGAAACCGGCCGCCAGGACCGCCCACGGATCGAACGCGAGCACGCACACCAGCGCAAGGCACAGGACCTGGCTCCCCGACGGCTGGCGCCCGCCGAGCAGCGCAAGCGCGACCACGGCAAGCATGATCAGCGAGCGCTGCGTCGGGATTCCCATGCCCGCCAGGATCGCATAGGCGGCCGCCGCAACCAGTCCGGCTGCGGCGGCCGCCTTCATCGCGGGAAGGCGCAGCATGCGCCGGGACGACCGCCGCCACGCCTTGCCGACCAGCCATGCGACGAGGATTCCGACCATCGAGACATGCAATCCGGAGATGCTTATAAGATGACTGATCCCGGTATTGCGGAACACCGTCCATTGCGCGTCGGGAATCGCACGCTGGTCGCCTACCGCCAGCGCGATCAGGACGCCTGCGTACTCCTTGCCCGGCAGCGCAGCCGAGAAGCGGTCACGGATCGCGTCGCGAAGGCGATGGACGAGAATCATCGGCCGGGGAACGAAGCGCTCCAGCAGCGCCGGCGGCGGCCCGGTGCGGACGCTCCCGGTCGCACGCACCCCGCGCTCCAGCAAGGCGGCTTCGTAATCGTAGCCGTTCGGATTCACCAGTCCGTGCGGTTTCTTGAGCCGCACGGTGAAGCGCCACCGCTCACCCGGCCGTACAACGGGCGGTGATGCCGAACTCTTGCCACGCTCCTTGCCGTACCACGACAGCAGAACGCGCTGCGGCACGGGGCCTGCCGCCTCCTCCACCTGAAACACGAACCGGACGCCCTGCTCGGAGGGTTCGGGCAACTCCGCCACAAGTCCGGTGACTGCGATGTCGCGCCCCTCCCACTCCCGCGGAAGCTCGTCCGCGATCCGCCACGTCGCGCGCCACTCCGACCACGCAAACCCGACGCCTAGCGCCACCAGCAGCACGAGGGCACGAAACAGGTTTTCGCGCTGCACACCCGATCTGTACCAGTGCAACAGTGCGGCACCGCCGATGACCAAACCGGCCGTAAGCAGGATCTGCGCCGTGCCGGAAAGTAATCGAGGCTGGTATTGGGCGATCCAGATACCGGCGGCGAACGCGATAATTGCCATTTGCATAGACCGGATCATGCACATGGCACGCTACGCGGGCAAGTACCACCTATGACGGCTGCACCTGGAAAGGCGGTCGCTTACGCCGCAGCGCCGACTCCCGGGTGCGCTCCGCTCAGACCAGCCGGCCGTCCTCCAGACGGAGGGTGCGTTGCGTGCGCCGCGCAAGCCCCTCGTCGTGCGTGACGATGATGAAACTCGTCGCGCGACGCTCATTGAGACTGAGCATCAGGTCGAAAATGACTTCGGCGGTCGCGCGATCGAGGTTGCCGGTCGGTTCGTCCGCCAGCACGCAGGCCGGCTCGGTCACCAATGCCCGCGCAATCGCCGCGCGCTGACGCTCTCCGCCCGACAGTTCCCCCGGCGCATGATCGAGCCGATGGCCCAGGCCCACTTCCTTGAGCATCGCTTCCGCACGCGCTTCCGCCTCGGCGCGATCCAACCGGCGGATGAAGAGCGGCATGGCGACGTTCTCGAGCGCAGAGAACTCCGGCAGCAGGTGGTGGAACTGGTAGACGAAACCGAGCGTCTCGTTGCGCACCCGCCCCCGCTCGGCATCCGACATGCCCGAAAACGCGCGCCCATTGAGCTCGACCGTACCGGAGCCGGGGACGTCGAGGCCGCCGAGAAGGTGAAGCAGCGTGCTTTTCCCGGACCCGGATGCGCCCACGATGGACAGCCGCTCGCCGCGCCTCACCTCCAGCGTGACGTCGTGCAGCACGCGCACCGCGTCGGCGCCTTCGCGAAAAGTCTTCGACAGGTTGCGGCAGGCCAGTACCGTCGCGTTCATCGGTTCACTCATAACGCAGCGCCTCGGCAGGGTTCACGCGGCTCGCCCGCCAGCTCGGATAAAGGGTCGCGACCAAGGTCAGCACGAAGGACACCGATACGATGGTGACGACGTCGGCGGCGAGCACCTTCGACGGCAATTCGCTGATGTAATAGATTTCCTTGTTCCACAGGGTCGCGCCGGTCACGGCTTCGAGCGCGGGGATCACGACGTCGAGGTTGTTTGCCAGCAGCAACCCGCCGACCACGCCGGCGGCGAGCCCGACGAGGCCGATGATCGCCCCCTGCAGCACGAAGATGGTCATGATCGAGCGCGGGCTCGCGCCGAGCGTGCGCAGGATCGCGATGTCCGCGTACTTTTCCTGTACCGCCATCACCAACGTCGAGACGATGTTGAAAGCGGCCACCGCGACGATGAGGAAAAGGATGATCGTCATCATCGTCTTCTCCAGCGCAACGGCGCGGAAGAAGTTTGCATGGCTGCGCGTCCAGTCGCTCACGACCAGGTCCGCATCGAGCCGCCCGACGAGTTCGCGCGCCACGCGGGGCGCCGCGAAGAGATCGTCGAGCTTGAGCCGCACCCCGCTCACGCGGTCGCCCATGCGATAGAGCACCTGCGCATCCTGCAGGTGCACGAGCGCGAGGCCCGCGTCGTACTCGTACATCCCCGCCTCGAAGATGCCGACCACCTCGAACTGCTTGACCCGCGGCAGCACCGCAGCGGGCGTCACGAGGCCCTGCGGCGCAATCAGCGTGACCTTGTCGCCCACCTGCACGTGCAGCGCGAAAGCCAGATCGCGCCCTAGCACGATCCCGAACCGCCCCGGCTGCAGCGCGTCGAGGCTGCCCGCCCGCATGTGGCGCGCAAAGTCCGCAACCTTGTCTTCGGAGCCCGGAAGCACGCCACGCACAAGCGTGCCGCGCACCGCCTGGTCGAACGACAGCATGCCCTGTTCCTGGACGTAAGGGGCCGCCGCGAGGACGTGCGGATTCTGGCTCGCCCGATCCGCCACCTGCTGCCATGATTCGAGTTCGCCGTCGGGGCCGGAAATCTGGATATGCGACGCGACGCCGAGGATGCGCGTGCGCAATTCCTCCTGGAATCCGTTCATCACCGACAGCACGACGATCAGGGCCGCGACGCCCAGGCCCGTACCGAGCATCGAGACGAGGGAAATGAAGGAGATGAAGCGATTGCGCCCCTGTGCGCGCTTCCGCGAGCGGGTGTAGCGCAGTCCAACCAGTATTTCGTATCGCATTTGCCTTGGGCGGAAGTTGCCGGCAAAACCGGAAAACCCGCCATTGTGCCCCTTGTGCAGCCGCTTGGGGAGTTCGCGCGCCACCCATCCCGCATTCGCTCGCACCCCGTTTGCGAGAGCATATTCAGTACGGGTTTTCCCGGACAGGGAATACCCCCGTAGCTTGTCTGACAACATCTTCGTATCGTACGCAGCGCGCCGGAAATTCCGTGCACGGTCGACAAACAATCAAGGGGGCACACCACCGTGGTCTGGCAACAGCTTTACGATCCGTTCAACAACATCTGGCTGTCGAGCGCAGTTGCGGCGATTCCCGTCGCAGTGATGCTCGTCGGGCTCGGGTTCCTGCACATGAAGGCCCACGTCGCTGCGGCGCTCGGGCTCGGCAGCGCGCTCCTCATCGCAATCTTCGTGTTCGGCATGCCGGCCTCAATGGCCGGGAATGCGACCTTGTACGGCGCGATGTTCGGCCTGCTCCCCATCGGCTGGATCGTTCTCAACATCATCTTCCTGCACCAGCTCACGACCGAGAACGGTTCGTTCAAGGTGCTCCAACAAAGCCTCACCGGCATCACCGATGACCGACGCCTGCAGCTGCTGCTGATCGCGTTCAGCTTCGGCGCATTCTTCGAAGGCGCTGCCGGCTTTGGCACCCCGGTCGCCGTGACCGGCGCGATCCTGATCGGCCTCGGCTTCTCGCCGCTCGCCGCCTCGGGCCTCGCGCTGATCGCGAACACGGCGCCGGTCGCCTACGGTGCGCTGGGTACGCCGGTGATCGCGCTGGCGTCGGTGACCGGCCTCGACCTCGGTCACCTGTCGGCGATGATCGGCCGTCAACTGCCCTTCTTCTCGCTGCTGGTGCCGTTCTGGCTGATCTGGGCCTTCGCCGGCTTCCGCGGCATGATCCAGATCTGGCCGGCGATCTTGGTGACCGGCGTGTCGTTCGCGGTCCCGCAGTACCTCGTGTCGAACCTCCACGGCCCGTGGCTGGTGGACGTCGTCGCGGCACTCGTTTCGATGATCTCGCTGATTCTCTTCCTGAAGGTCTGGAAGCCGAAGGAAGTCTGGACCTCCACGGCGCTCAAGGGCCGCAAGGACGACTCGGCGAGCCAGGTCGCCCCGGAGGCCGCCGCGCCCGCCTCGAACGTGCGTCCCGATCGCCGCGCGGTGATCGCTGCCTGGGTGCCCTGGATCGTCCTCACCGTCTTCGTGTTCATCTGGGGCATCCCGGATTTCAAGAAGTGGCTCGACACGGTCTCGGTCCTCAAGATCCCCTTCTCCGGGCTGCACAACCTGATCGAGAAGGTCCCGCCCGTCGTCGCCACCCCGCACAAGGAAGCCGCGGTCTACACGTTCAACTGGCTGTCGGCGACCGGTAGCGGCATCTTCATTGCTGCGATCGTTTCGGGCCTGATGATGAAGTTCAGTCTGGGACAGCTGTTCGGTGTCTATTGGCGCACGATCAAGATGGTCAAGATATCCCTGCTGACGATCGTGATCATGCTGGGGCTTGGTAACCTGACCCGCTACTCGGGCCTCGACGCGACGCTGGGCCTCGCCTTCGCGAACACCGGCTCGCTCTATCCGCTGTTCGGCACCCTGCTCGGCTGGCTGGGCGTGGCGCTCACCGGATCCGACACCGCGGCGAACGTGCTGTTCGGCGGCCTGCAGAAGGTCACGGCGGAACAACTGGGCCTGAATCCGATTCTAATGGCGTCGGCGAACAGCTCGGGGGGCGTGATGGGCAAGATGATCGACGCCCAGTCGATCGTTGTCGCGAGTACCGCTACACGCTGGTTCGGCCACGAGGGCGACATCCTGCGCTACGTGTTCTTCCACTCGATCGCGCTGGCCGTTCTCGTCGGTCTGCTCGTGACGCTGCAGGCATACGTGCCGCCCTTCACCCTGCTGGTGCCGTAACGCAATGGAACGGGCTGGCGCGTGCCCGGCGGGCGCGCCCGGCCCCACCGCGGGAAGCCATACATCCCGTATCAATCGGAGCATCACATGTACAAGAGAATCCTGGTAGCGATCGATGACAGCGCGACCTCCAGCGCCGCACTCGACGAAGCGATCACGCTCGCCAAGGCCATGGGCGGTGCCCTGCGCATCGTGCACGTCGCGGACGAAGCGCCGATCCGCAGCACGGTCGGACTCGAGGCATTGCTGGACGTTGCACAGGTCGAGGAGGCAATGCGCAAGGCGGGCATCGCGCTGCTCGACGCGGCAGCCAGGAAGGCTGCCGATGCCGGCGTGCAGGCTGACACGGCGCTGCTCGAAGGCGAGGAGAAGATCGAGCTCGCGCACAAGCGTGTGGCGGAGTGGATCGTCGAGGGCGCGACCGCGTGGCAGGCCGACGTCATCGTCGCCGGCACGCATGGGCGTCGCGGCTTCGCACGTCTTTTTGTCGGCAACGTGGCGGAGGATCTCGTTCGCCTCGCGACAACCTCGCTGGTCCTCGTCCGCGGGCAGTAAGCAACACTGCCGGACGCGCGCAAGCGTCCGGACTCCGAGCGCTCGGGCGCCCCGTGGCCATCGTCGATGGCTGCCGGGCGCCCGAATCGTTTTTGCGCCAGGCGCTCGCCTACGAAGAACCATTCGGCGCTCGCCATCAATCCTATTGTCATTTTGTAATGACAGTACAATAATGACGGCCGCTCGTATTGAGCGCAAAACAGGAGAGTCCGATGAATCCGTCTCGCCGCAGCATGCTGAAACTGGGTGGTATGTCGCTCGCCATGATCCCGATCGTCGCCTTGGCCGCAAAAAACGACGGCATCCGCAGTTCGATGAAGTACAAGGACGCACCCGACGGCGACAAGAAGTGCGCCAGCTGTAATCTCTTCGTCCCGGGCGCATCGCCGGCCGATCTCGGCGGCTGCAAGGTATTCCCCAACGACACGGAGATCTCGCCGAACGGTTACTGCATGGCCTGGGCGAAGAAGGGCTGAGCCCGAGCCGCCCGACGGATGCGACAGCCTGCCTCGTCATGTGGCGCCGGCCTTCCGGCGGCGCAGAAGGTCGCGGAGCTGCCGCATCCTCTCCCGCCCGGTCCGGGGTTGCCGCCGGCCGGGCAGCCCCGATATGCTAGACTCGCTGCCGGATTTTGAACCGGCGCCCCATGCAGATTCATCTCGTCGTCCCCGGCCTCATCTGGCCGGGCATCTCGGCTCTCGGCCCTGCTTCCGGACTCGACCTGACCTCGCTCGCCTGGCTGCTCGGCCAGGGAAAGCGCCATCTCGCGCCTTTCGAGCCGCTCGATATCCAACTCGCGCGCCTCATGGGCTACCCGGACGATGCGTGTGCCGAACCTCTCCCGCTCGCCACCCTCCGTCGGCTCGGCGAGCCGGCTTTGCCTGCACCGGCGCCGGGCACCGATTGGCTCTGTGCCGACCCCGTCAATCTGTCGTTCGCACGCGAGCATCTGCTGCTGAACGAATTTCCCGGGAACGAACCCGCGCCGGACGAGGTTGCGGCACTGATTTCCGCGCTGAACGATACGTTCGGCGACCTCGGCAGCTTCGAAGCCGCGGCGCCGAACCGGTGGTATCTGCGCGCGGCCGCCCCGACCCGGGCGCGTTTCTTTCCGCTGCACGACGTCGTCGGCCGGCCCGTGCGTGATTTCCTGCCCGAGGGGGAGGACGCGCGCCGGTGGCAGCGGATTTTGAACGAGCTGCAGATCGTGCTGCACAACCATCCTGCGAACCAGGCGCGCGAAGCGGCCGGACACCGGCCGGTGAACAGCCTCTGGTTCTGGGGGGGCGGCACGCCTCCTTCGAATACCCCCCGCCCGCACGGTGCGATCCAGACGGACGATCCGCTGATGCGCGGCTTTGCCATCGCCGCGGGCTGTACGCCGGACACGCCGGATTGCGACAAGGCGCTGGGGCAGGACACGCTCGTCGTGCTCGAGGATCTGCTTCTGCCCGCGCGGCATCTCGACATCGACAGCTGGAGAGGCCGCCTCGAGCAGCTCGAACACGCCTGGTTCGCCCCGCTTGCGACTGCGCTGCGAAGCAAGCGATTGAAAGAGCTTCGTATTACCGCAGCGGGCGACCGCGGGACCCTCGAACTGACCGTGCGCACGGCCGACGCCTGGAAATTCTGGCGCAAGCCGTTCTCCCTGGACCTTCTGCTGAAATCCTTCGCACTCACTGCCGCGGCCGACGGCGGCCAACGCCAGCCATTCTCCCAGGCAGCCCCCCGATGACCCGAATCCAGCCGCGGGCAGTCCCGCCCCGAGCCGTGCAGCGCCTGATCGACGCCGGCACGCATCCTCTTCTCGCCCGCATCTACGCCGCGCGCGGGATTGCCCGTCGCGACGAGCTCGACTACTCACTCAAGGCCCTCATCCCTCCCGCAGCGCTGAAGGGGGCGCGCGAAGCGGCCGAGCTGCTTGCGGATGCCATCGAAGCCGGCGCGCGCATGGTGATCGTCGCCGACTACGACTGCGACGGTGCAACTGCCTGCGCGGTCGGCGTGCGCGCGCTGCGGGCGTTCGGCGCGGACGTCG
This sequence comes from Azoarcus sp. DN11, assembly GCF_003628555.1. NCBI lineage: Bacteria > Pseudomonadati > Pseudomonadota > Betaproteobacteria > Rhodocyclales > Zoogloeaceae > Azoarcus > Azoarcus sp. DN11. The sequence continues at coordinate 2,745,817 of NZ_CP021731.1, forward strand.
GCTACCTGGTGCCGAATCGGTTCGAATACGGTTACGGGCTGACACCCGCCATCGTCGAGCTCGCCGCGCGCATGGAGCCGGACGTCCTGATCACCGTCGACAACGGCATCGCGAGCGTCGAAGGGGTTGCGGCCGCCCGCAGCTACGGCATGGCAACGGTGATCACCGACCACCACCTGCCCGGCGATACGCTGCCGGAGGCCGACGTGATCGTGAACCCGAACCAACCCGGTTGCGATTTCCCGAGCAAATCCCTGGCCGGCGTCGGCGTGATGTTCTACACGATGCTCGCCCTGCGGGCCGAGTTGCGTGATCGCGGCGCGTTTGCCGGCCGGCAGGAGCCGAACCTGGGTGAGCTGCTCGATCTCGTCGCGCTCGGCACGGTGGCCGATGTCGTGAAGCTCGATCACAACAACCGCATTCTCGTTTCGCAGGGGCTCGCACGGATGCGGGCGGACCGCATGCAACCGGGGGTCCGCGCGCTGTTTTCGGTTGCCGCCCGCGAGGCCGCCCGGGCGAGCACTTTCGACATGGGGTTCGGACTCGGTCCGCGGCTCAACGCCGCCGGCCGCCTGTCCGACATGAGCCTCGGTATCGAATGCCTCATCACCGACGACATGGGGCGCGCGCTCAACATCGCGCAGGAACTCGACCGGCTGAACCGCGAACGGCGCAGCATCGAGCAGGACATGCAGGAAGCCGCCCTCGCCCGCCTGGCGGGTTTCGAGCCGGGGAACACGGCAACGGCCAGCCTGTTCGAGCCCGACTGGCACCAGGGCGTGATCGGCATCGTGGCCGGGCGGATCAAGGAAAAGCTGCACCGCCCGGTGATCGCGTTTGCGCGGGGGGACGAAGGACAGCTCAAGGGTTCGGGCCGCTCCATCCCGAACCTGCATCTTCGTGACGCGCTCGACCTCGTCAGCAAGCAGCATCCCGACCTGATCCTGCGCTTCGGGGGGCACGCCATGGCGGCAGGGTTGACGATCCTGGAGGGCGACTACGATCGCTTCCAGTCCGTCTTCGAGGAAGTCGTGCAGTCGCTTGTCGATCCGTCGGACCTGACCCGCACCCTCGAAACCGACGGCCCGCTCGAATCCGGATACATGAGTCTCGAGGCGGCGCGCCTGATCGAGCAGGACATCTGGGGCCAGGGCTTCGCGGCGCCACTGTTCGACGATGTATTCCGGGTCGATAATCAGCGCCTCCTCAAGGACAAGCACCTGAAGCTCCAACTGTCAAAGAACAACGTCCGCTTCGACGGCATACGCTTCAATTGTGTCGATGGTGCGCCACCGCAAATCCGGGCAGCTTTCCGCCTTTCACCAAACGAATACAACGGTGTCACGAGCCTTCAGTTGATGCTGGAGCACTTCGAGACAGCCTGAATCCCGCGTCTTCCAATGCAATCTGGCCCCGGCCGACATCTCTGGATGTCGCCCGGGGCCTGTTTTTTGATCCTTGTCAAACATGAGTGATTTATTTGTGCGGCGCACATATCCACGAAAGAAAAGTGGGTAATATCGCCCACATTCAATCACGTCATGCAAAGGGAGTATGTTATGAAGAAATCGCTTGTCATCGCCTCCATGCTCGCGCTGGGTGTCGCCAGTCCCGCTGCGCACGCCTACAAGGCAGGCGACTTCATCGTCCGCGCGGGTGCGGCCAAGGTCGATCCGGAAATCGGCGAGTCGCACGTGTCGTCGACCGCGACCGGCAGGATCCCGGGCTCCAAGGTGGACGTGAGCGACGATACGCAACTCGGCCTGACCTTTGGCTACATGCTGACGGATCACGTCGGCGTCGAGCTTCTCGCCGCCACTCCGTTCAAGCACTCCGTCAGCGTCGGCGGGCTCCCGGCCGGCCTCAACGGCAAGCTCGCCACGATCGAGCAACTGCCGCCGACGGTGACGGTGCAGTATTTCCCAATGGATGCCAGCTCGAAGTGGCAGCCATACATCGGTGCCGGCATCAACTACACGACGTTCTTCAATGAGAGCCTGACGAGCGCACGCAAGGCACAGGGATTCTCCGAGCTGGACCGCAAGCATTCCTTCGGCCTCGCGCTGCAGGCGGGCGTCGACTACATGCTGACCGATCGGATCGTGCTGAATGCGGCGGTCTGGCGGATCGACATCGACAGCGAGGCGACGGCCCGCCATGCTGCGCTGGGCAAGGTCAAGGTCAATGTCGATATCGATCCGTGGGTCTACATGGTCGGCATCGGCTACAAATTCTGACCAGGGCTCACACCGGCACACGGAACGGCGATCTGCGGGTCGCCGTTCTGCTTTCAGTGCCGCGAAGATGACCTCGTCAGCGCGCGAAGCGACCCGAACCGGGTATACTTATTGGTTTTCCAGATTTGCCCGGAGCCTGCCATGGAAGCCGAACGCCTCAACGCCATCGCCCAGAAACTCGACGACCTGCAGGCCCGCGGTCGCGAACTTCGGAGGTATCTTTGACTACGACGAGAAAGCGTCGAAGCTCGAAGAAGTAACCCGCGCACTGGAAGATCCGGCAGTCTGGAACAATGCCGAAAAGGCGCAGGAGCTAGGCAAGGAAAAGCGCCAGCTCGAGGACATCGTCGTCAATCTGCGCGACATCGAGCAGATGTCCATCGACCTGAAGGACCTGTTCGAACTGGCCCAGGCCGAGGATGACGAGGACACCCTCACTGCGGTCGAGGACGATCTCGCGCCGCTGGAGGCCAAGGTCCACACGCTCGAATTCCGCCGGATGTTCTCCAATCCGATGGACCCGAACCCCTGCTTCATCGAAATCCAGGCCGGCGCCGGCGGCACCGAGGCCCAGGACTGGGCCGGCATGCTCGAGCGCATGTACCTGCGCTACTGCGAGCGCAAGGGCTTCAACGTCGAGGTGATGGAAGAGTCCGAAGGCGAAGTGGCCGGCATCAAGGGCGCGACGATCAAGGTCAGCGGCGACTACGCCTATGGCTTCCTGCGCACCGAATCCGGCATCCATCGCCTCGTGCGCAAGAGTCCGTTCGACTCCAACGCGCGGCGCCACACCAGCTTTTCGTCGGTGTTCGTGTATCCCGAAGTGGACGACTCGATCGAGATCGACATCAACCCCGCCGATCTGCGCATCGACACCTACCGTGCGTCGGGTGCGGGCGGCCAGCACATCAACAAGACGGACTCCGCGGTGCGCATCACGCACGAGCCGACCGGCGTCGTCGTGCAGTGCCAGAACGACCGCTCGCAGCACAAGAACAAGGCCGAGGCCATGTCGATGCTGAAGGCCCGCCTGTATGAACTGGAACTGCGCAAGCGCCAGGCCGAACAGCAGAAGCTCGAGGACTCGAAGAGCGACATCGGCTGGGGTCACCAGATCCGCTCGTACGTGCTGGACCAGTCGCGCATCAAGGACCTGCGCACCAATCACGAAGTCGGCAACACGCAGGCCGTGCTCGACGGCGACCTCGACGACTTCATCGCGGCGAGCCTCAAGCAGGGCGTGTAAGCGTCATTCCCGCACGACCTGAATGACGCCCGACCTCGCCGATTTCCTCGCACCCGGCGTCGCCGCGGACGACGTGCCCGAACTGGGCGCGCTCGCCGCGGCACGCCCGCTGATCGACGCCTTCATCACGCTGTTCCGCGGCTCCGAGGCGGAAGTGCTGCTGCGCCTGCTGGTGCTGCGCGAGATCGGCCAGGAATCGGAGGCGCCGCGCTGGTCCCCGGACGCGCTGCGTGCGCGCTTCACGTTCCTGGATCCGGTGAAGCTGGAGACGGTGCTCAAGCGCCTGCGCGACAACGCCCTCCTCGCCTACGCGGACGACGGCCAGTACCACCTTTCCGACCTCGGCCGCAACGCCGTCGCCGCGATCGCGATGCTGCTGCGCTTCTCGGCCGAGGAGGACGCCGAACTGGGATTCCTTACTGCGCAGCTCGCGGGCCTGCAGGCAGTCGGCGGCGTTACGCCGGATGCGCTGGGACACCTGCTGTCCAAGCTCAACGACCTCACCTGGCACTTCGAAGAGGCCATCGCGTCCGGCTCCGAGTTCCGGATCCTCGGCGCACGCCGGCGGCTTTCCGCGAACGGGCGCTGGCTCGCGCGCGGTACCGAGATCCTGAAGAGCCTGCTGGCCGATCCGGAGGTCGACTTCGACATCGCCCGCATTGCACAGCGCATCGGCCTCGCACAATCCAAGCTGGCACGCGTGGATGCGGGCTTCCAACGCGCGCTGAACAAGATCGAGGCCCAGCGCGTCACGCTGGGAGCGTCGGGGATCTCTTCCTCGGACGTCGCGGCCTGGCTGCGCGGGCTCGATGCCACCTCCTTCGCGGCTTTCGCCGAAGGCGCCCTTTTCATGGTGCCCGAGCTGCCGCTTCTCGCCGGCGGGCACGAGCTCATCGACCGTGCGGAAGGCGTGCTTTCCGACGAAGTCCGTGCCCGCGAAACCGATACCGAACTGCCGCCTCCCGATGCGGCGGAGGTAAACGCCGCGCCTGAGCAGGACGATCTCGCCCTGCTCGAGCACTTTGCCCGGCGCCTGGACACCCTGCCTGGCTCCGCTCCCCTGCACACGGTGGTGGCCGGCGGCGGCTTTGCCCCTGCCTCTTACCGGCTGTCGCTGCTGGCACTGCTTGCCGACGGCGGGTCGGCCGGCCCGGCCGACGGTCCGATAGGCGAATTCATGCGCCTGCCCGTCGATATCCACTTCGGCGACGCGCTCGTACCGGTCGGCGAAGACGAGATCGCCGCCATGTCCGAGGGCAGGGTGATCCCCCGCCCGACCTCCTCCGCATCGGCGGGACCCATGAACGCGCGCCCCCTCATCGACGCCTGATGGAACACGAACTCAAGACCCTCACCGCGCGCCTGCTCGCCCATCGCTGGCTGCCGCGCAACGACCGGCAGGTGCGCCGCGCACTGGTCGACGAGACCTTCCGCGTGGAACTCGATCACCGCCTCGCCGCCATCGGCCTGCAACTCCAGGACAACCCCTACGCGGACCACGTCGCGGCCGTCCTCACGCCCGAGATGTTCGAGCCGGTGTTCGGCGCCCGGCGCGAATACGCGGCGAGCAACGTGGGCCTCACGCGCGACGAGATCGCACTGCTGATCGTCATCTGGTCGCTCATCATCCTGCCCAAGCGCGAGCGTCAAGTGACCCGGCGCGAACTGGCTGACGACGGCCAGGGCGACATGTTCGGCGCGGACAAGCCGGTCGCGCACGGCGCGGCGGTTTCCGGGGGACTTTCCGAAGCCTCCCTCATCGCCGACTTCGGCCCGCTGCTGGGGGGCAAGACCAAGGTCAAGAACTTCATGCTCGGCAAGCTCGCCCGCCTGGGCTTCATCGAACGGCGCAGTGGCGTGCTCCACGAAGGGCCCCTGCTCGACGTCGCGCTCGACTATCGCGTGCTTGCCGACCGCATCATCCACGGGACGCTCGCAGACGTGCTCAAGAACGCGGGGCATGCCGTTCCCGACACCAACGCCTTCGAGGACGCCGAGGTCCTGTCCGACGCGGGCGACGGGGAGGAGGACGCCTGATGTTCCACATCAAGCAATTGGAACTCGTCCATTGGGACTACTGGCGCCGGTTCACGCTGCCGCTGGATGCGCAGATCATCACCATCGTCGGCCCCAACGGTTCGGGCAAGACGACGCTGCTCGACGCCCTGCGCACGCTTTTCGCGCTGCGCTGCTCGGGCAAGCGTGATTTCCGCCGTTACGTGCGCCGTGCCGAACGCAGCTTCGCGTGGATCCGGGCCGTCGTCGCCAACCAGCCGGGTTCGACCGGCCGCCGCCCCTTCTTCCCTTGCCTGCACGACGAGGTCACGCTGGCTTGCCGCATCCGCCGTGCCGGCGGCGAATGGACGCGCGACTACACCATCATCGACGGCGATCAGCCGATCGAGGTGCTGGAACAGTCGGAGGACTGGGTCGGCCTGCGCGACTACCAGAACCGGCTTGCGTGGGGCGGGCTCACCCCCGCGATCGCCAAGGTGCTTGCGCTCGAGCAGGGCGACACCGACAAGCTGTGCGAATATTCGCCGCGCGCGCTGCTCGAGCTCGTGTTCGACGTCTTCGGCGACAAGGAAGTGCTCGACAACTACCAGGCCGCGCGCGAGGAACAGAAAAGCGCGGAGCGCGAGCTCGCCGATCTCGGCCTGGATCTCGACCGCCTGCGCACGCAGGCCGAGGGGCGGCGCCTCGAAGCCGACAACTACCTGCAGTGGAAGCAGCTCGCCGACGAGACTCACGCGCTCGAAGCCGAGATCGTCCCGCGCCTGGAGGCGGCGGAACTCGCGCGCGAGGTCGCTACCGAGCGCAACGAGTTCGTCCGCCAGCGCGGCGAATACACGCTCAGGCAGGCTGAGCGCCGCGCCGCCCGCCAGCGTCTGGACGAAGTCCAGGCCGAAAAGTCCGAGGCGGAAGCCCGCCGCAACGCGCTTCGCGCCGAACACGACGCCGCCGGGGCGATCCACCTGCAAGCGCACGATACGGTGCGCGATTTCGAGAAGCTCGTCGCCGAACGTGACAACCTGCGCACCCAGCTCGCCGCCGAGCACGGAGCAGACGCAGTCGCGCTGGAGGCGGAGCACGAAGCGGCCGAAGCGCGCCTGCGCGACCTGAAAGCGCGGGAGCGCGCCCTCGTCGCCGAATTCGAGGACAAGACCACTTCGCTGCGCAACGCCAGGAGCCGCTCGGGGCCGCCGTCCGATCCGGAAGTCGCCCGCTTCCGCGCACTGCTCGACGCCGACGGCATCGGCCACTGTGGTCTTGCCGAAATCGTCGAGGTCACGGACGCCGCGTGGCAGGCCGCGCTCGAAGCGGTGCTGCGCCCCTATCGCCACGTGATCCTGCTCGACCGCGAATCGGACCGCCATGCCGCGTGGGCGCTCGGCGAGCGCGAGCACTTCCGCCACTTCGTGGTACCCGAGCGCGAGGAGGCCCCGCCGGCGGTCGCCCGGAGCCTGGCCGAAGTCGTGCGCTTCTCGGCGCCGGTCCCGCGCTGGCTCACAGACCTGCTCAACCGCATCCGGCGCGTCGACAGCGTCGCCGCCGCTCGCGACCTACCACGCGAGATCGAATGGATCACGCGCGACGGCTACCACCGCGAGCGCCGCGGCGCCCGCCACCTGGGCCGGCCCGCCGAATTCCATTTCGGCGAACTCGCCCGCCAGGCACGCATTGCGCAACTCGACGGCGACATCGCCGGGCTCGATCGGCAGCTCCAGCACTTGCGCCCTCAAGTCGCCCGGGCAGGCGACGAACTCACCACGCTGCGCCAGCGCCTGCTGGGCCTGCAATCCGCACAGCTGCTGGCAGCACGGGCCGAAAGCTACGCCGAGGCCGAGACCGCGCTGCCCGCTGCCCGTGCCGCGCTCACCGCGGCGATCTCCCGATGTGCCGAGGCGCAGGGGGCGCTCGACGAACTCGCAGGCCGCATCAATGGTGTCGTGATCGAAATCGACCGCCGAAACCGCGAACTGCGCGCCTGCGACGCCCGCATCACCGAACTCGAAACCGGCGCCGCGCCACGCCGTCACGTCCAGGCACAGCGCATGCAGCGCCTGCGAGCCCTGCGTCGCGGCATGCCGGCACACTGGCGCGATCCGGCCGAGATCGCGCTGCTCACCGACCGCTACGAAAACGCCGCGGCGGCCAGGCGTGAGCGCGACCGCCTGCGTGCGCGACTCGACGAAGGCGACTGGGTAAAGGATCCCACCGTCATCACCCTGTCGGAACGCCTCAAGGCCGATGTTACCCAGCGCGAACGCGACTACGTCGAGCGACAGGGCTACTGCGCGACCGCGCGCCGACTCACCGAGGAGGCGCGCAGCGCCTATATCGCCAAGCTCCGCGCCACGGTCCGGCAGTACGCCAGGAATCTCAAGGCACTCGGCGAACTCGCCGGCGTCGGCGTGGACTGCCCCACCCCGGCGTTGGGCGACGACGATCTCTCGCTCAGCCAGGCCGGGCTCGAAGTCCGTTTCGACTTCGACCGCAAGGGCGCCGTCGGCCTCAACGATGGCGAAGCATCCGGCGGCCAGCAGGTCATGAAATCGCTGATCCTGCTCATCGCGCTGCTGATGGACGACGCGCGCCCCGGAGGCTTCGTCTTCATCGACGAACCCTTCGCCCACCTCGACGTCGCCAACATCGACCGCGTCGGCACCTTCCTGCGCGCCACCCGCGCGCAGTATCTCATCACCACGCCCGTCACCCACAACGCGAACGTCTTCGCACCGGCCCAGCTGACACTCGTCACGCGCAAGAAGAAGCCGGGCGAAGAGTGGGCGCCAACCATTGGCGTGCTGGCGCGCGCGATTGGCTAAAAACCCGGAATGAACACCGTCATGGAGTGAATGCAGCGTTCAGTTGCGCGCAGGATCATCCAACGCGTCCATGGTCAGGGCAACCTCTGACGGTGCGTCGAGGAACAGGACGCTGCACATCTGTTTCGCGCCGCACATCACGGCTTCCGCCAGCTCGCGCACAAAGCTGCGGTCGCTCGATTCGGTGAAGAGCGGAATCGCGATTGTTTGTCCGGCAAGCTTTTCCGGCTCCGCCAGGATGGCATGCACGATTTCCGGCAAGGGACGACGACCGCGCGGGACGACGCCGGGCTCGACGGCGGCAGAAGACGACGCAGCGCCGGCCGGGCTCGTTGCGATGTCGCTCGCGAGGCGACAGTGCATCTGCGTACCCCGGAGATACCAACAGATCCAGGTAGGCTCTTCCGGGGATGCCGTTTGCGCGCTCGCGCCGGTCCCGGTGAATGCCAGGAGCAAGCTGCAGATCAGCCGCATTGCCGACCAGGAGCGGATTTTCGCGGATAGCAGCAGGAATTCGGGTTTCATGGAGGCACCGTTTTGAGCGACGCCTCGAGTCTATTCAGAATGCGTAGTGGGGAAAATTCGCAATTCACCCGCTGGCGCTTGGTAGAACTACGTACACAGACGTTCTGCTTTCGGGGTTGCAGCCGAAGCCCGCAACAGACCCTGCCTTCGACGCAGGGCGCGCCGGGTTCGAGCACGTCTTCATCCCCGGCCGTCCTATGGCTCGTACCCGCCACGGCGCCCCTTTGACATCCGTCAACACTTGCTCATAACTAGTTGCATTGAGCAACTAGTAAGTTTATTTTTGCAACTGTTGAAGTTTGCAACTTACGGCTTCGACGTCAGAGCACCGACTGCACCTCCGCGTCACGCGCGTCGGCAGCGAATCGAGTCAGCAAAAAACTATAGGTGAGCAACATGTCCAATGCACTAGCCACAACCCAGGCATCGGTAGATGCACTGGCATCCGGTTACCGCGGTACCAATCGCCTGATCCTGAGCATGTGTCTCGGTGTATCGACGTACTGGCTCTTCGCTCTCGCCATGACGGCCCTGGTGCCGACCATCAGCGCCGCCTTCGGCATCACCGCCGACGAGTTGGGCCTGCCGATCAGCATCACCGCGCTGATGTCCGGCGTCTTCATCGTCCCGGCAGGCAGCATCGCCGACAAGATCGGACGCGTTAAGATGGCCCGCGCCGGCCTGGTGGTGGCGATGATCGGCGCCGCAGTGTGCGGCCTTGCTGAAAACACCACGATCCTGACCGTCGGCCGCGCCCTGCAGGGCATCGCCGCGGCGATGATCATGCCCTCCACGCTGGCGCTGGTGAATGCCTATTACACCGGCCCGGAGCGCCTGCGCGCGCTGAGCTTCTGGTCGATCTCGTCGTGGGGCGGCGGCGGCCTGTGCAACCTCTTCGGCGGCGCGGTGGCCTCGTACCTCGGCTGGCGCTGGGCCTTCTGGCTCGTGATCCCGGTCGCGCTGATCGCGCTGTACGGCATGGCTGAAACGCCGGAAAGCCGGAACGAGCACGGACCGCGCGACCAGCGCTTCGACTTCATCGGCCTCGTCCTGCTGGTCGTGGGCCTCCTGACGCTGAACCTGAGCATCACCAAGGGCCGTTCGCTCGGCTGGACCGACATCCTGATCGTCAGCGGCTTCGTCATCGCCTTCGCGCTGCTGCTCGCCTTCACCTTGTATGAGAAGCGCTGCAAGTCGCCGCTGGTCGACCTCTCGATGCTCAAGCGCCGCTCGTACAACGGTGCTGTGATCTCCAACTTCATGCTGAACTCGACGCTCGGTAGCCTGATGATCCTGATGACCTACCTGCAACAGGGTCGCGGGCTCACCCCCTTCGATGCCGGCATGCTCACCCTCGGCTACACCGCCGCCACGCTCGTGATGATCCGCGTCGGCGAGAAGATCGGCCGCAAGTTCGGGGCACGCAGCCCGATGCTCGTCGGCTGCACGTTCGCCGCAGTCGGCATCGCGATGCAGGCCCTGACCTTCATCGACGGCACTTCATATCTTGTGCTGGTGGCGGTCGGTCTCGCGCTGATGGGCCTCGGGTTCGGCATCTCGGCCACCCCTTCGACCAACATCGCGGTCGGCGAAGCGCCCCCGGAAAAGGCCGGTTCGGCTTCGGGCATCTACAAGATGGCGAGCTCGCTCGGCGGCAGCTTCGGCCTGGCGATCGCGACCGTGGTGTACGGCACGATGATCTCGGCCAACCCCGTGGGACTCGCAAGCGCGGCCTTCGGCGGAATCATGACCGGTGTCGTCGCCTGCGTGATCGCGCTCCTCGCCGTCCTGATCTGCGTCCCGACTGCAAAGAAGAACTGAGCTCGGCACCGGCTTCGTGCGGGCGGGGACACCCCTTCCCCGACCCCTCCCGGTCCCCGCCTCGCACGACCCCATGCGCCGGAAGCCAGGCCACCCCCTTCGTCCAACAGAGGTGAAGACATGAACATGCTGCTGCAAGAACTCGCGAACGACGAGAAACAGATCACCGGCTGGCGCCATCACATGCACCGCCACCCCGAACTGGCCTTCGAGGAGCGCCACACCGCCGAATACATCACCGGCCTGTTGCGCTCCTGGGGCTACGAGGTCGCCACCGGCGTCGGCAAGACCGGCATCGTCGCCTCGCTCAGCGCCGGCGACGGCAAGAAGGCGATCGGCCTGCGCGCCGACATCGACGCGCTGCCCGTGACCGAAACGGCGGCCGGCGACCACCGCAGCACCGTCGAGGGCCGCTCGCACACCTGCGGCCATGACGGCCACAGCGCCATGCTGCTCGGCGCAGCGCAGCACCTGGCGCGCACGCGGAACTTCAACGGCACCGTGCGGCTGATCTTCCAGCCGGCCGAGGAAGTAATGGGCGGCGCGCTGGCGATGATCAACGACGGCCTGTTCGAGCGCTTCCCGATGGACGCCGTGTTCGGCATGCACAACATGCCCGGGCTCGAGCAGGGCAAGATCCACTTCACGACCGGCCCGGTGATGGCGGCGGTCGACAACTGGGAAATCGAACTCGGTGGCAAGGGCAGCCACGGCTCGATGCCCGAGCGCAGCATCGATCCGGTCGTTGCCGGCGCCGCGCTGGTGATGGCCTTGCAGACGATCACTTCGCGCAACGTCGCGCCGCTCGATTCCGCCGTGGTGTCGGTCGGCGCGTTCCTTGCCGGCGACGCCGGCAACGTCATCCCGCAGTCGGCCCTGTTGCGCCTGAGCATCCGCACGAGCCGGCCGGAAACCCGCGAACTCGTGCTCGGCAAGGTGCGCTCGATCACCGCGGCGCAGGCGGAGTGTTACGGCGTGACCTGGGAAATCCGCGAAGGCACGCCCGGCGCCGTGCTGGTGAACGATGCCGAACAGACCGCGTTCGCGGCCAGCGTGGCGAAGGACCTGCTCGGTGCCGACAGGGTGGTCACCGACGGCCCGCGCTTCATGGGCAGCGAGGATTTCGCCTTCTTCGCGCAGCGCAGGCCGGGTACCTACTGCTTCATCGGCAACGGCGACACGCCGATGGTGCACCATCCGCAGTACGACTTCGACGACCGTAACCTGCCGGTCGGCGCGGCATATTGGGTCGCGCTCGCGGAATCCTTCCTGCGCTGAGCGCGCCAATTATCAGCTTTCGCTGTTGCGCGGGGGGCAACTCCGTCATAATCGGGGCGCCCCCTTTCACGCGCCGACGGAGTTTTCCGCGCGACATGGTCGCCGGCAACGCATTCTGATGAACGACACCAACGCGCCCTACCTCACCTACAAGCTCGACCTGATCAAGACCATCTCGATCAAGGCGGGCAACACGTATTACAAGAAGGCCTTCGGACTGGGCGTGCGCGAGCTGCGCGTGCTGCGCCTCGTGCATGACCACCCCGGCATCACGGCGAAGGATCTCGGCAACATGCTGGTCCTCGACAAGACGCTGCTGTCGAAGAACATCGCGTTTCTCGAGGATCGCGGCCTCATCACGCGCAGCCCGAACGCGAACGACAACCGTCAGCAGTTCCTCGCCCTCACCGAGGTCGGCATGCGGGTGTGGCGCGAAGGCGAAGAGATCGGCCGCGGGCTGGAACGCGAGATGTTCGCGGACCTGAGCAGCGAGGACTGGAACCACCTGCACACCCTGCTGGACAGGGTGCTGGTTTCGCTCGACAAATGGCAGGAGTCGCACCGCAAGTAATGCGCGGTCCTCAATACGCCGCGGTCGCGCCGGCTGCCCAGAGGTGGGCGGCCACCAGCGCACGCCACGGCGCGTAACGGGCAAGCCACGCCTTCGCCTCGGCTTCGCCCACCCTGCCCTCCGTCCCGAGCAGCGCCTGCAGCCCCCTGCGCACGGCGACATCGCCGTGCAGCGAGCCGTCGAGCCAGCCAAACCCCCGCAGCAGTACGTAGTCGACGGTCCACGGCCCCACCCCGCGCACCGCGAGCAGGCTCGAGCGGATCTGCTCGACGGGGGCAGCCTCCGCCCACGCATCGAGCGGCAGTTCCCCCTCGGCCACCAGCCGGGCCAGCGCCCGCAGCGTGCGCGCCTTCGCGGACGAAAAACCCGCCGCGCGCAGGTCCTCCTCCTCAAGCAACGCGAGCCGCGCCGCATCCGGGTAGCACAACAGCCCCGAGACATGGCGCACGCCGGCAGCGACGATCAGCCGCCGCCGCAGCGACACGGCGGCCTTGAGGCTGATCTGCTGCCCGGTCACCGCCCAGGTGAGCGCCTCGAACGGCGTCGCGGTGAGCGGCACGCGCAGGCCCGAGCGGACCGCGATCATCCGACCGATGGCCGGATCACCGCGAAAACGTTCCTCGAAGGCCTCGACCGTCTGCTCCAGCCCCAGCATGCGCCGCACCATCGGTTCAAACCGGGCCTCGAGGTCGCGCCCCGCGTCAGCATCGAGCGTGATTGCGGCAGTGGCGACAGCCGTATCGAAATGCACGCTCAGGCACGCGGGCGTTCCGTCCCAGAGCATGCCCTTGCACAGCGAATGGTCGGTCACGCGCTCGGCGACCTCTTCCGCATCACGACGATGGAAGGCGAGGATGTCGGCCGGACGAAAACCGGCGGGCAGAGGAATCGAGACGGCGGCCTGCTGCGTCATTTCGCCGCTTCGCGCGCCAGCAGGAGCCGCTTGCGCTCGACGCCCCACCGGTACCCCGACAAGCCGCCGTCGCTGCGGACCACCCGGTGGCAGGGAATCGCCACGGCGAGGCGGTTCGCCGCGCAGGCTCCGGCCACCGCACGCACGGCCTTCGGCGCGCCGATGCGCTCGGCGATGGCCGTGTACGTCACCGTCTCGCCGGCCGGAATCGCCTGCAAGGCCTGCCACACGCGCATCTGGAACGCGGTGCCGCGCACGTCGAGCGGCAAATCCAGCCCGAGTCCGGGCGCTTCGACGAAGCCGACCACCGTCGCCACGACCCGCTCGTAATCGGCATCGCCGCCGATCAGGTCGGCGCGGGGGAACCGATCCTGGAGATCACGCACCAGCACGTCCGGATCGTCGTCGATGAGAATCGCGCACACGCCGCGTTCGGTGCTCGCGACGAGGATCGCGCCGAGCGAACATTGGCCGACGGCGAAGCGGATCTGCTGCCGCGCACCGCCCGCGCGGTAGCTGCCGGCGCTCATCCCCAGAGTCCGGCCGGCCTCCTCGTAGAAGCGCCCGCTCGATCCATAGCCCGCCGCGTAGATCGCCCCGGTCACGGTTTCCTCTGCATTCAGCGTCGCCTTCATCCGCGCCGCCCGGCACGCCCTGGCGTAGGCACGCGGCGTGGTGCCGGTCACGGCCTTGAACACCCGATGCACATGGAAGGGGCTCAGGTTCGCCGCACGCGCAAGCTCCTCCAGCGTCGGCGGACGCTCCGCCAGCGCGATCTGCCGGCACAGGCCCGCCACCATCTCCGCCTGCTGTTGCGACGGTGCCCGCCCCGAAGGCGAGCAACGCCGGCACGGCCGGTACCCGGCTCCGACCGCTTCTGCGGCCGTGGCAAAGAATTCGACGTTCTCGGGCCGCGGCAGGCGTGCCGCACAGGAGGGCCGGCAATACACGCCGGTCGTCCTCACCGCGTAGCAGAACTGCCCGTCCGCCCGCGCATCGCGCGTCTGCACCGCCGCCCAGCGCGGATCGGCCGTCGTTGTCGCCGCGCGCATCTCGATCTGCCTCGACATCTTCATCGCCTTGTCCGATTCCGATGCATCACACTCTAGGCGTACGCCGCGCCGGGCGCACTCCGCTCCTTGCTGTCGAATTCGACCGCGCGGCGGTCACTTTCTCAGCGGCTTCAGCAGGTCGGACAAGCCGTTGTGGTCGAGTTCGTGCATCAACGCGAGCAACTGCCCCAGCCTGCCCGGCGGGAAACCTTCGCGCGCGAACCAGTTCAGGTAATTCCCGGGCAGGTCGGCGATCAGGCGCCCCTTGTACTTGCCGAAGGGCATCGCGGTCGTCACGAGAGCTTCGAGGTGCTCGGAATTCATGCCGCGCTTTTCCCGGCAGTCGCGGCGAGGATCGCGCCCAGCAGATGCCACACGCGCCCCACCGAGGCGATCTCGACGCGCTCGCCCGGCGCATGGGCGCCGCGTATCGTCGGGCCGAAGGACACGATCTGCATGTCCGGGTACTTCGCCGCGATCAGGCCGCATTCGAGCCCCGCGTGGATCACCTGGACCTGCGACTCGGCCCCGAACTCGTGCCGATACACGTCCCGGCACAGCGCGAGCAGCGGCGAATCGGCCTGTGGCGCCCAGCCGGGGTAGTGGCCTGAAGTCACCGCGGACGTCCCCGAGAGCCCGAACAGGCTCACGATTTCCTCGCCGAGCGCGATCGCGGCGCCATCGAGCAGCGATCGCACCATGAAGCTGCACGAGCCGCCATCCGGCCGAAGCACGACGATCCCGAGATTGTTCGAAGTCTCGACCACGCCCGGCACGCTCAGGCTCCGACGCCGTACCCCGTGCGGCGCGGCGTGCAGCGATCCGAGCCACATCGCCTGTTCCGGCGCGGCCATCACCGGCCTAGTCTCCGCCACCGGGACGACGCGCACGCTCACGCCCTCGTCCACACCGTGCAGCTCCTCGCGCAGCCGCGCCTGCCACGCCGTCAGCACCGCTTCCAGTTCGCCTCGACGTCCGGCCGGCAGCGCGACCCTCGCCCACGCGTCGCGCGGCAAGGCATTGCGCGCGGAGCCCCCTTCGAGCTCCGCGAGGCGCATGCCGAATCGCCGCTCCAGGTCACGCAGCACGCGCACGAGCAGCTTGATCGCATTGCCGCGTTCCTCGTGAACATCGACGCCCGAATGCCCGCCACGCAGGCCATGCACCGCGACCCGCCACTGCTCCATCCCGGCCGGGCACGCCTCCGCCCGCCCCGCGCGCTGCACGTTCACGTCCAGCCCGCCGGCGCAGCCGATGAAGAACTCGCCCCACTCCTCCGTGTCGAGATTCAGCATCAGCCGCCCCTGCAGCACGCCCGCCGCGAGCCCCTGCGCGCCACCCATGCCGGCTTCCTCGTCCACGGTCAGCAAGGCCTCGATCGGGCCGTGCACGAGCGTATCGTCTTCCAGCACCGCGAGGATCAGCGCCACGCCGATGCCGTTGTCGGCACCGAGCGTCGTCTCGACTGCGGTGAGCCAGTCGCCGTCCCGCAGCACCCGGATCGGATCGCGAGAGAAGTCGTGCGGCGAATCCGCCGTCTTCTGGCACACCATGTCCAGATGCGCCTGCAGCACGACGCCCGGCGCCGCCTCGCAGCCACGGCTCGCCGGCTTGCGGATCAGCAGGTTCCCCGCGGCATCGACCGACACCGCCAGCCCCCTCGAGCTGGCTCGCTCGCTGAGCCGGTCGCGCAGCGCGTCCTCCGCCTTGGACTGGCGCGGCGTGCCGCACAGCGTGGAAAAATGGGCCCATACGGCGGCAGGTTCGAGGGCGGAGAGCACGGACGGGAGAGATTCGGACATGGCAGGGTGATCGGGGACAAGGGGCGGCAACCAGGGCGCCATGGTAAGCCACGCCGGCCGCACGGTGTCCGCGCCGCACGCAACGTCGCCATCGAATCAACGTTCGCCGAAAATTCCATCGCCATTCACCTTTCCAAAGGCCATACTTGAATCGTGTGGAAACCGTATCGGCGCCCTGCCGGGCGCGCGAACAAGGGGACTGTCATGAGCGAAGAGTTCGAAAAGGTTGAACGCGACGTGGAAGCGGCGGTCGACGGCGACCCCGCTTCGGTCGCCGAGAGGGTGCGGACGATCACACTGGGCGCGCTGTCGCACGGCAAGCTGGACGCCGACGCGCTGAAACAGGTCACCAACGCCGTCCTGAAAGGCGCGCAGCAAGGTATCGAGCGGCCGGACCGCGAGCGCATGGAAGCGATCCGCGAAGCCGTGCGCGGGCTGGACGAAGCGCTCGCCACAGCGGCCCAGGCGACGCTGCTCGCAGTCAAGGAGGCCATCGGCCGCGGCAGCGAATACTCGCGCCAGGAAATTCGCGGCACGCTCGATCAGCTCGACGCGATGGAGTCCGACTTCCTGCGCACGCTGGCCGATGCCGGGCGCGGCGCCACGGGCCTCGCGCGCACGACCCTGCATGAGCTCGCCGAGCACGCCCGCAACAGCGGCACCGCGATCGGCGGACGCGTGGCGAGCGCCGGGGCCGACCTCGCCCGTGCGGTCGCGGATCTCACGCGCGAGCAGGTGCAGAGCGGCGCGCAGACCCTGCGCAACGAAGCGGGGCTGCTTGCCGCACTCGCCTCCGGCATGCTCAGGGGTGTCGCCGACCGCCTGCACCCGGCGGCCACCGACGAGGCCAAGGGCCAACCGCGCGATCCGCAGGCCTGATGCTGTGGAAAGCGATCGGCGCCGCGCGTGAGCTGACACGCGCCCACGACATCGCCGCAATCCTCGTCCGTTACGGCTTCGGCGACCTCGTACGCCGCATAGGCATGGCCGACGCGCTCGAGCGCGCCGGACGGGCCCTGCACTGGCACGAACCCGAGGAACTCGCGCGCCTGGAGCCGCCGGCCCGGGTGCGCCGCGCGTTCGAGGAATTGGGTCCGACCTTCATCAAGCTCGGCCAGATCCTCGCCACGCGGGTCGACCTGTTCCCGCCCGAATGGATCGTCGAGTTCGGCCGCCTGCAGGATGCCGCACCGGCGGTCCCGTTCGAACAGGTGCGCGAACAGCTCACCGAGGATCTCGGCGAAGCGCCGGAAACCGCGTTCGCCGAAATCGACACGCAGCCCCTCGCCGCCGCCTCGCTCGCCCAGGTTTATCGCGCACGCCTGCACGACGGCCGCGCGGTCATCTTGAAGGTTCGCCGACCGGGCATTCGCCCGACCGTGGAAGCCGACCTGCAGCTGCTCACGCGCGTCTCGGAAATCATCGAAGCCGAGGCCCCGGACCTGCGCCGCTATCGGCCCCGCGAGATCGTGCACGAATTCACCCTGTCCTTGCGCCGCGAAATGGACTTCGCCGCCGAATGCCGCTATGCGGAACGCGTCGCGGCGAGCTTCGTCGAGCGGTCGGACATCGTCATTCCGCGCGTGCACTGGCAGTGGTGCGGCGAACGCCTGAACGTCCAGGATTACATCGACGGCATCCCCGGACGCGATCTCGCGGCCGTCGATGCCGCGGGGCTGGAACGCAAGCTCCTCGCGCGCCGTGGCGCATCGGCGGTCCTGAAGATGATGCTGGAGGACGGCTTTTTCCATGCCGACCCGCACCCCGGCAATGTCTTCTACCTGCACGGAAACCGCATCGCCTTCATCGATTTCGGCATGGTCGGCCGGCTCTCCGAAGCGCGTCGCTACGAGCTCGCGGTCCTCCTCAACGGCCTCGTCTCGAACGACGCCGCCGCGGTTGCCGACGTACTGCTCGAGTGGCGCGACGCGGAAGCCCCCGAAACCGAGCCGGAGCGCCTGCGCCACGAGATCGACACCTTCGTCGACCAGTACAAGGGCGTGCCGCTGAAGCAGCTCGATATCGGCGCAATGCTGTCCGATCTCGTCATGATCCTGCGCGAACACGGTCTGTCGCTGCCGCCCGACCTGTCCCTGCTCATCAAGGCCTTCATCACCCTGGAAGGCATGGGCCGGCAGCTCGATCCCGATTTCGACATGGGCGCCGAGGCCGCGCCTTTCCTGCGACGCGTGCTGCTCGCACACCATGCGCCCGATGCGATCGCCCGCCGCAGCTGGCGCACGCTTGGCGACGCGGTCAACCTCGTCACCGGCCTGCCGCACGACCTCAGCCAGCTCCTGCGCTCGGCCCGGCGCGGGAAACTGCAGGTGCAGGTCGACATCGTCTCGCTCAAGCGTCTCGGCGAGCAGCTCGACCGCGCCGCCACGCGCATGACCATCGGCATCGTCACCGCCGCACTGATCATCGGCTCGGCGATCGTCATGACCGTGGTGGGCGATCCGGGCTTTGCCGGCCTGAATACGCTCGGCCTGCTGGGCTTCTTCGGCGCGGTGGCCGGCGGCGTTGCCGTGCTCCTGTCCATCTGGCGCGGCGGGCGTCGCGATTGATTCTGCCGCGCCGCGGCCTGCCGGACGGAAGACTCACGCAGCGCGGCCCTCGCCCGCCTCCTCGTAGGTCCGCCCGTCGCGGATGCGATAGATCCGTCGGAACGTCGGAATGATCTTCTCGTCGTGCGTGACGACGATGATCGCCGTGCGGTACTGCTCGGCCATCCGGTTCAGGATGCGCACGACGTTCAGCGCGCGTTCGCTGTCGAGCGGCGCGGTCGGCTCGTCGGCGAGCACGACCGGCGGGCGGTTGATGAGCGCCCGCGCGATCGCGACCCGCTGCTGCTCGCCGCCGGACAGCTCCGCGGGTGACGCCTTCGCGCGGTGGCCGACGTCGAGCGCCTCGAGCAGCTCGACCGCCATCCGCCGCGCCTCGCGGTTGGGTTTCCCCGCGAGCATCGGCAGCAGCGCGATGTTGTCCGTGACGTCGAGAAACGGAATCAGGTAAGGCGCCTGGAACACGAAACCGATGCTGTCGCGCCGCAGGCCGCGCAGATCGCGGATCTTCCAGCCGCCATCGAACACCGGCACGCCGCCGAGCGCCATGAACCCCTTCGTCGGCTCGATCACCGCGCCGAGACACTTCAACAACGTGCTCTTGCCCGAACCGCTCGGCCCGATCAGCCCCACCACCTCGCCCGGAGCGATCGTCATGTCGACGCCCTTCAGCGCATCGACCGCGGCATCGCCCTCGCCGTAACGCTTGCCCAGCCCCCTGACCTCGATCGCCGGCGCATTCATCTCAGCCCCCGATCGCGGTCGCCGGATCGACCTTCAGCGCCACCCGGATCGCCACCAGGCTCGCGATCGCGCACACCACCATCGTCGCCGCCAGTCCACGCACCGCGTCGTCCGGCAGCAGCAGGACGTACTTCGGGAAATACGGCGCCCACAGCGTCGCAACGGTCTTGCCGATCACGAAACCGATCAGGCCGAGGCCCAGCGATTGCTGCAGGATCATCGCCGCAATGGTGCGATTGCGCGTGCCGATCAGCTTCAACACCGCCAGCTCGCGCACCTTGCCCAGCGTCATCGTGTAAATGATGAAGGACACGATCGCGGCGCTCACGATCGCGAGGATCACGAGGAAGGTCGCGATCTGCCGCGCCGACGTCTCGATCAGCTTCGACACGAGGATGTCCTCCATCTGCCGCCAAGTGTAGGCCTCCAGATGCTTCCAGCGGCGGATGTTCTCGGCCACGCGCTCCGCGTCGTGACCGCTCGCGACCTTGACCAGCACCGCGTTCACGCTGCGGCTCGACGTCTGCGACGCGAGGAGCGCGTCGAGCAGCCCCGGCACCCCCGGCCGGTTCAGCCCCGGATTCGCCGCCGTGCGCGCGCGCTCATTGACGATCGCATCGTTGTCCTTCAGGAATTGCGCCTCCTGCGCATCCTTCAGCGGCAGGAACACCATCGGATCGCTGCTCGACGACACCATCCGCCGCGTCAGGCCCACGACCTCGTACTCCTGCCGCCGGATGCGGATGCGCTCGCCGAGGCGGAAGCCGGTCCGTAAGTCGGCGACCACTTCGTAATGGCTGCGCACCACGCCGCGACCGGCGACGAGGAAAGGCGGCTCGCCTGAACGCCCCGGCTCGAAGCCCACCGCCATCACGCGCACGTCGCGCTCGCCCTGACGGATCTGCATCGTCAGATACGTCACGTTGGCCGCATCCGCGACACCCGGCATGCCGCGCAGCGCCCGGTACGCGTCGTCACGCACGCTCGACGGCTCCGCATAGGGTCCGAGCGTCTCCTGCTGCACCACCCAGATGTCCGCCGCGCTGCTGCGCAGGAGCACCTGCGCGTCATCGACCATGCCGCGGTAGATTCCCGCCATCGACAGCGTCACGCCGATCAGCAGTCCCAGACCCACACCGGTAAAGACGTACTTCGTCCAGTGATGGAGGATGTCGCGGCCGGCGAGACTGATCATCGGCGCGTCCCTTCGAGCGATTCGACCACCGCCACCCGCTCGCCAGCGCGCAACTCGCGCTCGCTGTGCACGATGATGCGATCGCCCGCCTGCAGTCCCTCCAGCACCACGGTCCGCCCGTCGAGCGAGGCTTCGCCCGTGCGCACCGGCACGAAGGCCGTGGCCCCGTCCGAGACGGTCCACACGCCGCGCCGGCCGCCGTGCTCGTGCACCGCGGCGCCCGGCACGGCGAGCACGTCAGCGCCCCGGCTCGTCGCGATCGTCACCTCGGCCAGCTCCCCGAACGCGAAGTCCTTCGGCGGCTCGTCGAACACGACCTGCACGATGCGCTCCTCGGTCACCGCGTCGCCATTGAGTTCGACGCGCGAGACCTTGCCCGGCACGGTGAGTCCCGGTCGCGAGCGCAGCACGATCGAAGCCGCCTGCCCCGCACGCACGCCCCCCGACCGCCCCTGGTCGATCCGCGTGCGGACCCGCACGCTGGCGGGATCGACCATGCGCAGCACGCTCTGCCCGGCGACCAGCGTCGTTCCCGGCTCCGCGTCGCGCGCGGTCACGACGCCCGCGACCGGCGCCACCAACCGCACGTTCGCCCGCTGCCGCTCCACCGCCACGCGCTCCGCATCCAGCCGCTGCAGATCCATCCGCGCCGCATCGAACTGCGCGCGGACAGCCTGCAACTGCGCGCCGGCGGAATCCGCCTCCTGCCGCTTCGCCTCGACCGCCGCGTCGCTGAAGAAGGCCCGCTCGCCCAGCGACGCATAGCGCCGCGCGTTACGCCCCGCGAGCTCCTGGCGGACCTCCGCATCGCGCACCTGCGCACCGGCCGATTCCAGCGCATGCACGGCGCGCGCCGAAGCCGCCCGCGACGCCGCCAGCCGCGCATCGAGCTCCACCGGATCCATCTCGGCCAGCAACTGCCCCGCACGCACTTCGCTGCCGACATCGACATGCACCGCCAGGATCCGCCCCGGACTCGTCGGGCCGATCGCGTAAGCCCGCTCCGCTTCGACCGTGCCGATGCCGAAGACGGCATTCTCGAACGCCCCGCGCTCGAGCACCGCCGTCGTCACGCGCACCGGTGCCAGCGGGCCGCTTCGCACCATCAGCAGGACGAAACCCGCCAGCAGCATCAGCCCGAACACCGACAGGCCGACTGCACGAATCACGCGCCGATTCATCGCCGCCTCCCCGTGATGCCCGACAGAAAGACCCCGAACACGCCTTCCGCGGACTCCTCCACGCCGCGCATCCCGCCTGCAAGCATCGACTGCATCACCAGCCCCTGGACGGCGCCGATGAAGAGCGTCGCGGCGTGCTCTGCATCGACTTCGCGCGCAACCGCCCCACACTCCCGGGCGCCTTTCAGGATCTGCAGCAAAGTCCCCCGGTAAGTCCCAAGCAGCCCGCGGATGCGCCGCTTCACCGCGCTGTCGCCCGGTTGCTGCAGCTCATGGAAGATCAGCCGCGGCGCCCCGGGGTAAGTGACGGCGAACCCGACGTGCGCGCGAAACATCGCCCGCAGTTGCTCCAGCGGCTCGCCGCTCGTGAGCGACGCCTCCTCGATCGCGCCGAGCAGCGTCTCCTCGATCCATCCCGCCACCGCCAGCCAGATCGCCTCCTTGGTCGGGAAATGGCGAAAGATCGCCCCCTGCGTCAGCTTCATCGCGCTGGCGATGCGCGCGGTCGTGATGTCCGCCGGGCTGCACTCGGCCGCCAGCGCGACGACGGCCTGAACGATCTCGGCCTGCCTGAATTCCGACGAGCGCCGGACGCGCGCGGTTTCCATCGCGATGCCTCGCATGTAAGTAATTGCTTACTATCTTAGTATAAGCAAAAAACGATGTACACCTGAAACCGCATTCACTACCTCAGCGGTCCGGCGGCTTGCAGCCTCAGGCTTCCAGCTCGCGCGCCTGCTCGATCGCTTCCTCGATCCGATCCACCGCGATCACCCGCATTCCCGCAATCGCCTGCTTGGGCGCGTTGGCCTTCGGAATGATCGCGACCGTGAAGCCGAGCTTCGCTGCTTCCTTCAGGCGCTCCTGCCCGCGCGGCGCCGGACGGATCTCGCCCGCGAGCCCCACTTCCCCGAACACCACCAGCTCGCGCGGCAAGGGCCGGCTGCGCAGCGAGGACACGATCGCCAGCAGCACCGCAAGGTCCGCTGCCGGCTCGGCGATCTTCACGCCCCCCACCGCGTTCACGAACACATCCTGGTCGAAGCACACCACGCCCGCGTGGCGGTGCAGCACCGCGAGCAGCATCGCCAGCCGGTTCTGTTCCAGGCCGACCGAGAGGCGGCGCGGATTCGGGCTGTGCGCGCCATCGACCAGCGCCTGGATCTCCACCAGCAACGGCCGCGTGCCCTCCTGCGTCACCAGCACGCAGCTGCCCGCCACCTGCTGGCTGTGCTGCGACAGGAAGATCGCCGACGGATTGCTCACGCCGCGCAGGCCGCGCTCGGTCATCGCGAACACGCCCAGCTCGTTCACGGCGCCGAAACGGTTCTTGAACGCCCGCACCAGGCGGAAACTCGAATGCGTATCGCCTTCGAAGTACAGCACGGTGTCGACGATATGCTCCAGCACCCGCGGCCCCGCCAGCGTGCCATCCTTCGTCACGTGACCGACCATGATCAGGCTCGTGCCGCTCTGCTTCGCAAAGCGCGTGAGTTGCGCCGCGCACTCGCGCACCTGCGCCACCGAACCGGGCGCCGACTGCAGCGCTTCCGAATACACCGTCTGGATCGAGTCGATCACCGCGATGCGCGGTTTTGCTTCCTTCAGCGTCGCGAGGATGCGCTCGAGGTTGATCTCCGGCAGCAGCTTCACCCCCGCCGGGTCGAGCTGCAGGCGCTGCGCCCGCAGGGCCACCTGCTCGCCCGACTCCTCGCCGCTCACGTAGACCGCCGCCTGCCGCGCCGCAAGCGCCGACAGCGCCTGCAACAGCAGCGTCGACTTGCCGATGCCCGGATCGCCTCCGATCAGCACCACGCCGCCCGCCACCAGCCCGCCGCCGAGCACCCGGTCGAACTCCTCGATCCCGGTCGGCGTCCTCGGCTCCTCGCGCGGCTCCAGTTCCGCCAGCGACTGCAGCTTGCCGGTCGTGCCGGCGAGCGCCGCGAACCGGCTGCTCCCCGGCCCCGGCGCCTCGATCACCGTCTCGACCAGCGTGTTCCAGCCCTTGCACTGCGGGCACTGCCCCTGCCAGCGCGGCGCCTGGCCGCCGCATTCGCTGCAGACGAAGCTCGTCTTCGCTTTCGCCATCACGCGTTCGCGTCGGCCGTGGCCATCTGCTTGAACCCGGAAACCGCGTATTCCGCGAAAGTCGTGATGAGGCGCGAACGGAACTTGTCGCGCGGCACGATCACTTCCAGGGGCGTGAATTGGCGCGGCTCGAGCGGGATGCCGACGAGGCGGCCGTCGCGCAGGTCGCGCTGGATCGCCGCCCGCGACGCGATCGCGAAGCCCATCCCCTGGGCCGCGAGATGCTTCACGGTCGCCAGGCTGCCCAGCTCGGCACACACCGTCAGTTCGTCGATCCCGATGCCGTCCGCGGCGAAGAACTCCTCGGCCAGCACGCGGATCGCGTTGCCCGGGTCGCGCGTGATCAGCGGGTGATCCTTCAGGATCTTCGCGCTGACGCTCTTGTGCTTCGCCAGTGCATGCCCGGGGGCGCAGATCACGTAGAGTTCGTCGCGCGTCGCCGTCATGCGCTCGATCGCCGGCTGTTCGGACACGATCTCGATCAGGCCGAGATCCAGTTCGCGCGACGCGACACGATCCTCGGTCAGCTGCGAATTGCCCACCACGACGCGCGGCACCACGCGCGGATACTTGCGCTTGAATCCTTCGAGCAACTGCGGCAGCCAGTACGCCGCGATGGTCGTGCTCGCGCCGATGTTGAGTGCGCCGCCGAGCTCGTCGGTGAGCTCGGACACGCGCGATTCCAGCTCATCCGAGAGGTCGAGGATCCGCTCGGCGTAGGCCAGCACCACCTCGCCCGCCGGTGTCAGGCCCACCCGCCCGTGCCCGCGTTCGAGCAGGCGCGTGTTGAAATGCTCCTCCAGCTGCTTGATCTGGAAGGTGACGGCGGGTTGAGTCATGAACAGATGTTCCGCGGCCCGCGTGAACGAACCGTACTTGGCCACGGCGCTGAATACCTGAAGTCTGCGATCAGCCACGGCTGCTCCATAAGTCTGGTTTATAACAGCAATTAAATCACAGCCGGACCGATACGCGAAATGTCTGACAACTTACTGACAACACCGCGCGCGCACCGGCAATGAGCCAAATCACAACAAACACACAGTTGTCGTGATATAAACCGCGCTTCACCTTTCAGACGGCCGTCTCCCACCGATGCCGCTCGGCTTCTACATCATCATGGCGGCGCAGTTCTTTTCTGCGCTGGCCGACAATGCGCTGCTGATCATTGCCATCGCGCTGCTGCGCGAGATGTCCGCCCCGGCAACGTACGAACCACTCCTGAAACTGTTCTTCACCGTTTCCTACGTCGCGCTGGCCGCCTTCGTCGGCGCGTTCGCCGACTCGATGCCCAAGTGGCGCGTGATGTTCATCAGCAACACCATCAAGATCGGCGGCTGCCTCATGCTGCTGCTCGGCGCGCACCCGCTTTTCGCCTACGCGGTCATCGGCCTCGGTGCCGCGGCCTATTCGCCCGCCAAATACGGCATCCTCACCGAGTACCTGCCCCACCGCCAGCTGGTGGTCGCCAACGGCTGGATCGAAGGCCTCACGGTCGGAGCCATCATCCTCGGGACGGTCATCGGCGGCGTCCTGATCCGCCCCGACGTCGGCAACTGGATCGTCGGCCTCGGCCTGCCGATGGTGCATTCCAACCCGCTCCACGCCACCATCGCCATCGTCAGCCTCCTCTATCTCGCCGCCGCAGCGTTCAACCTGCGCATTCCCGACACCGGCGTCGACCACAAGCCGCTCAGGAGCAACCCGATCTACCTGATCCACGACTTCACGCACTGCATGAAGCTGCTGTGGCGGGACAGGCTCGGCCAGATCTCGCTCGCCGTCACGACGCTCTTCTGGGGGGCTGGCGCAACCCTCCAGTTCATCGTGATCAAGTGGGCGGAGCACAACCTGGGATTCGAC
This sequence comes from Azoarcus sp. DN11, assembly GCF_003628555.1. Lineage (NCBI taxonomy): Bacteria > Pseudomonadati > Pseudomonadota > Betaproteobacteria > Rhodocyclales > Zoogloeaceae > Azoarcus > Azoarcus sp. DN11. The sequence goes on from NZ_CP021731.1 coordinate 2,771,726, forward strand.
CTCTCGAAAGCATCGATGATGCAAGGCGTGGTCGCGCTCGGCGTCGCGCTCGGCGCGGTCCTTGCAGCGCGCCTGATCAGCCTGCGCCGCTCCGTTCAGGTGATTCCGCTGGGCATCGCGATGGGGCTCGTCGTCATGGTGATGGTCGTCGTCACCCAGCCGTCGCTGGCGATGGTGCTGATGGTGGTGGTGGGCGGGCTGGCCGGCTTCTTCGTCGTCCCGATGAACGCCCTGCTGCAGCACCGCGGCCACATCCTCATGGGAGCGGGCCACTCGATCGCCGTGCAGAACTTCAACGAGAACCTGTCGATCCTGATCATGACCGGCCTCTACGCGCTGCTGATCATGTCCAACCTGTCGATCAGCGCCGTCATCGTCATGTTCGGCCTGTTCGTGGCCGGCGCGATGTACCTCGTGCTGCGCCGGCATAACACGAACCAGCGCGAAGTGGACTCCATCGCGCTGCTCGACGACCACCCGCACTGAACGCCGGCGGTCGCACGCACTGCCCCGGCATCCCGCGCCCCGCCCAAATCCCGCCTAAACCATTCCGCCTGCGTCGCGCATCACGCGACGCGCAAAGCACAGATCCTCCCAGGCCTTGGCCTTGTCGGCCTGATTCCTGAGCAGGTAGGCGGGATGATAAGTCACCACCACCGGCGTCTCACCGCGCTGGAAGATGCGCCCGCGCGACGCCCCGATGCTGATTTCGGCATCCAGCAGTGCAAGCGCAGCCGGGCGGCCGAGCGCGATCAGCACTCGCGGCTGCACCAGCGCGATCTGGCGTGCAAGATACGGATGGCAGGTCGCGATCTCGTCCGCCTGCGGCGTGCGGTTGTGCGGCGGCCGGCATTTCACCGCGTTCGCGATATACACGTTCTCGCCCCGCTTCAGGCCGATCGCGGCCAGCATCGCATCGAGCAGCCTGCCCGCCGCGCCGACGAAGGGCTCCCCGCGCAGATCCTCCTCGGAGCCCGGCCCCTCCCCGACAAACATCCAGTCCGCGTGCCGATCGCCGACGCCCGGAACAGCCTGCCTGCGCTTCTCGCACAAGCGGCACGCCCCGCACGCGCGGATATCGGCTTCCAGCGCGTCCCAGTCCATCCGCGCGATGCGCCCGGCCCGCCCCGCATCGCCTCCTGAAAGGGGGGCAGCAACCACGGGCGGATTCGTCGGCGTCCTGGCAACAGGAACCCGATCGGCACCAGGCACAACCGGGCGCGCAGCACGCGATTCGGGAGCGGTAGATGGCGCCATCGCCGACATCGGCGGCGGAACATCGATCGCCCCGGATGTGTCCGCGGCGACACTCACTGCCTCCCCGCCCGGCGCCGTGCCGGCAGAGTCTTCGACAGCGTCGGCCGCAGCCGTGCGCAGGCGCCAGATGGGGGCCAGCCCCATCTCGCGCAGCACGGCATCCCGCCGTACCCGGCTCACAACTCGCGCCTCATCACGATCGCATCCTCGCGTTGTCCTTCCGGCGCAGGATAGTAGTTCTTCCGCCGCCCCACAGCCGCGAAGCCATGCCGCTCGTACAAGGCCAGCGCCGGAGCGTTCGTCGGCCGCACTTCGAGGAAGAACTGCGTCGCCCCCACGCGGCGGGCCTCCGAAAACAGGTATTCCAGCAGCGCTCCGCCGATGCCGCGGCGCTGCTCCGTCCGCGCGACGCTGATGTTGAGAAGATGGGCCTCGTCTATCACCGTCAGCATCACGGCATAGGCTACGGGTCCTGCACCATTTCGCATGACCCAGCAGTTGTAGCCGGCGCACAGCGAATCGGCGAAGTTTCCCGCGCTCCACGGGAACGCGTGCAGCTCGCGTTCGTTCTCGACGACCCAGGGCAGGTCAGTCTCCGACATGGGCACGAAACTGAATCCGCCCGTCACGCCCGCCCTCCGCGCGCCAGGCGTTCCGCAGTCGTGAGCGCCACCTTGTCCCGCACATACAGCGGGGCGGCTAGCTCCGCAGCAACCAGCCCGCCGTCGAGCGCGAGACGCGCCCCCAGGCGCGCGATGTCCGCCGCGCGCGCTACCGCATCGCGTTCCACGGCGCCAAGCGCCTCCAGCACGGCAGGCGGAATGCGGTCTCCATAGGCGGCGAACGCCGAACCGATCCCGAACCACTCGCCATCCCCGGGCAGCGTCATCAGTTCCGGCGCACAGCAGCACGGTGGCGCCACTTCCACCGGAAAGCCGTCCCGCATCCGATACGCGGCGGAATACACTTCCCCCATGCGCGCATCGGTCGCGACATGGATCGAATCCCCGACTCCCTGCATCGCCAGCGCTTCCAGACTGCACACCGGCGCCACGCCCAGATCCGCGCCCATCGCCAGCCCCTGCGCCACGCCACATGCAAGGCGCAGGCCGGTGAACGCCCCGGGACCCGCGCCGAACGCGATCGCGTCCAGCGCAACGAGCGCAAGGCCGGCATCCGCTAGCAGGATCTTCAGGGTGGGCAGCAGACGCTCGGAGTGGTTCGAATGCCCTTCAAGACGACGTTCGACGGTCTCGCCGTCAATCAACAGGGCCACACTCGCGTGCTCGCACGAGGTTTCGATCGAGAGAATTTTCATAGGCCGCCCATTTTACCGGCAGCGGCCCGCGATTCGCAGCGAATCGGGAATTCGCCCGCGGGTGGCGCGCCTTCAACGCTCCGTCACGCTGCGGGGCCGTTCCGCATCGCGCATCGCTTCGCGCAACTCGCGGTTCAGCGTCTCACGCTGCTCGCGCGACAGCCGCCGGCGCTCCTGCGTCGCCGGATGCGAAACTTCCGAACCGTTCATGAGCGCACGGCGGAGCTCGGCCCGGCGCTGCTCCCTGGCGTTCGGGTACATCGGTGCCGTCACGCTTTCATCGGCCGAGGGAGCAGACAATGCGCCCTCGCGCGCGAACCCGCTCTCGCGCGCGTACCCTGTGCCGGCTGCAAGTGTCGACGCAAACGCAAACAGCATCGCCACGAGGGTGCCTGCCGGCCGCCACCTGGACTGTCCGCGCTCCCGCCTCCCGGAGTGCGGACAGGATGCTATGAAGAAGAATGAATTGCGATTTGCCATGTTCGCTGCGGGATGGAATTCGCTCACGGTTCGGACGATGAGAACATACCTTCATATTGGGAATTTCGGCACTGACAGGTGAAGATTTAGCAGGCAACGTGTAAGGGCGTGTTGCGTATATCCCAAGCCCTTACGAAACGTTACCCGTAGCGCGCGAATGAACGAATGCGGTGCTGGCACGCCAAAATGTAACCGGATAGGATTCGCCCCATGAACACAAAGATCCGATATCGAGTATTGCTGGTCGACGACGATGCGCGCCTGCGCGAGTTGTTGTCGCGTTACCTGCAGGAGCAGGGGTTCACCGTCAAGGCGGTCGTGGATGCTCCGTCCATGGATCGCGCGCTCCACCGCGAACATTACGACGTGATGGTGCTCGACCTGATGCTGCCGGGTGAAGACGGCCTTGCCATCTGCCGCCGCCTGCGGGCCGACCAGAATGCCATCCCAATCATCATGCTCACCGCCAAGGGCGACGACGTCGACCGCATCATCGGCCTCGAGATGGGTGCCGACGACTACCTCGCCAAACCCTTCAACCCGCGCGAACTGGTTGCCCGCATCCACGCCGTGATGCGCCGCCAGCCGCCCACCCTGCCCGGCGCCCCGACCATCGAGGACGAGGTCGTCAAGTTCGGCAACGTGCAGGTGAATCTCGGCGTGCGGTCGCTCACCCGCGACGGCGAAGAGATCTCGCTCACCACCGGCGAGTTTTCCCTGCTGAAGGTCCTCCTTCAGCATCCGCGCCAACCCTTGTCACGCGACAAGCTGATGGAACTGGCACGGGGGCGCGAGTACGGGGTCTTCGATCGCGCCATCGACGTGCAGGTGAGCCGGCTGCGCAAGCTGGTCGAAGAGGATCCCGCGAAGCCGCGCTACATCCAGACCGTGTGGGGCTTCGGCTACGTGTTCGTACCGGATGAGTCGAAGCCCGCCAGTGAAGGCTGATTTGCCCGCGGCGCTCGCCGAGGAGTCGGCGCCACGCCCCTCGGCGTGGCGCGTACCGAGCCTGTCGCACTTCCTGCCACGGACGCTGCTGTGGCAGACCTTCTTTCTCATTGCGCTGCTCCTCACGCTCGCCCTCGCGACGTGGTCACAGATCTTCCGTCACTTCGAAGAGCCGGCTCGCGCCCGCAACCTCGCCCAGATGGTCGCAAGCGTCGTGAACCTCACGCGCACCGCCCTTATCAACTCGGAAACGGAACGCCGCACCGAACTGCTGATCGAACTGGCGGCGCTCGAGGGCATGCGCATCTATCCGGCCGAGGCCAGCGACGAGCTGAAACCGCTGCCGGATACGCGGGCGATGAAGCTGCTGACGGAGGAAGTGCGCCGCCAGCTCGGAACGCACACGCGCTTTGCCTCACGCTGGAAAACCCTCGACGGTTTCTGGGTGAGCTTCCGGCTCGATCCCGACGACGAGCAGGATTTCTGGCTCATGCTGCCGTCCGAACGCATCGAACAGACGGGCGCACTGGAATGGCTCATCTGGGGAGGCGGCGCGCTGCTTGCCGCACTGATCGGCGCCTACATGATCGTGTCGCGGATCGGCGTACCGTTGCGCAACCTCGCGCGCGCGGCGCGCGTCGTCGGCAGCGGACGCACCCCGCCGCATCTGCCGGAAAAGGGACCGCTGGAGATCGCCACCGTCGCCAAGGCCTTCAACCAGATGGCCGGCGACCTCGCGCGCACCGACGCCGACCGCGCGCTCATTCTCGCCGGCGTATCCCACGACCTGCGCACACCGCTCGCACGACTGCGGCTCGGGATAGAGATGTCTGGCGCCCCCGACACCGACGTCCGTGCAATGGTTGCCGACGTGGAGGAGATGGACCGCATCATTGGCCAGTTCCTCGATTTCGGCCGCGGCGAGCCGCAGGAACCCCTCAAGGTGGAAGACCTGCCGGCCCTCGTCGCCGACATCGCGGAGCCCTACCGCCTGCGCGGAATCAAGGTGCGCATGGACGCCCCGAAGAGCCTCGAGGTACCGGTCCGCACCCTGCCTCTGCGCCGTGCGATCCGCAATCTCATGGACAATGCCGTGCGCTACGCCGGCGAGGACAACCCGATCAGCCTGAGCGTGTCGGCCCGCAACGACGAAGCGCTGATCGAAGTCGCCGACCGAGGTCCCGGCATTCCCGAAGCCGACATGGACCGCATGCGCCACCCCTTCACCCGCCTCGAAGAGGCGCGCTCCAACACGAAGGGGGCCGGTCTCGGCCTCGCGATCGTCGAACGCATCGTCACCTCGCACAAGGGGCGGCTCGAACTGCGCTCCCGCAGCGGCGGCGGCCTGCGCGCAATCATCCACCTGCCGATCCACGACGCGAGGCGCGGACGCGCGCGCCTGTTGGCGCCGGACGATACCGCCAGCGAGTAGCACAGGACCGATCGCCGCGCCGAATGGCTATAATCCCCACGCATGAAGATTCTTTTCGACCTGCTTCCCGTCTTCCTTTTCTTCGTCGCCTACAAATTCGCCGGCCACGACCCTGCCGTGGCCCATGAACTTGCTACCCGGGTTCTCGGCGGCGGAATCGAAGCCACCCAAGCCCCCATCCTCATCGCCACCGCGGTCGCAATCGTTGCCACAGCCGGCCAGATCGCCTGGGTCTGGCTGCGGCACCGCAAGGTCGACACGATGCTGTGGATCAGCCTCGGAATCATCGCCGTATTCGGAGGCGCGACCCTCTTCTTCCACAACCCCACTTTCATCAAGTGGAAGCCGACCGCGCTGTACTGGCTATTCGGCACCACCCTCGCCGGCTCGGAACTGCTCTTCCGCCGCAACCTGATCCGCAGGATGCTCGAAGCCCAGGTCCGGCTCCCCGAGCCCGTGTGGGGACGCCTCAACCACGCGTGGACCGCATTCTTCCTGGGCATGGGCGTGCTCAATCTGTACGTGGCCTACAACTTTTCCGAGGAAGCCTGGGTCAACTTCAAGCTCTTCGGCGGCATGGGCCTGATGCTGCTGTTCGCGCTGGCCCAGGGCCTCTACCTCTCCAAACACATCCAGGAGGAAACCAGCTGATGCTATACGTGCTGATGGGCGAAGACGCCCCCGGCAAACTCGAGGTGCGCATGGCCGTCCGCCCTGCGCACCTCGCACGCCTCGAAGCGCTGCGTGACGAGGGACGACTGCTCATGGCGGGGCCGATGCCCGCGATCGATTCGCCCGACCCAGGCCCGGCCGGCTTCTTCGGCAGCCTCGTCGTCGCCGAATTCGCATCCCTGGCAGACGCGGAAGCCTGGCTCGCGGCCGACCCTTATGTCATCAAGGGCGTGTTCGCCCGCACGAGCGCGCGTCCGTACAAGAAGGTCCTGCCGTGACGGTGATCGACGAAATCAGGGAGCGCCTCGCGGGGCTCAATCCGCTTTCGCTCGAGATCGCGGACGACAGCGCCCTGCATGCCGGTCATGCCGGCGCGAAGAGCGGCGGGCACTATCGCATGACGATGGTGTCGGACGCATTTATCGGCAAAAATACGGTGGCACGCCACCGACTCGTATATGGCGCACTGGGCGAGCTGATGCGGACCCGCATTCATGCTCTCGCCATTCTCGCCCTGACGGCCGAAGAGGCCAAAACTCAACCCACCAGGAAGGAACCTTGATGATCCGTTTTCCCAGCCGTCTTGCCCTTTGTCTCATGGCCGGCCTGATCGGCCAGGCGGCTTATGCCGCTGGTGCCGCGCCGACCGCCACCGTGAACGGCACCGCGATCCCGGCTGCGCGTGCCGAGGTCATGTTCAACGAGCAGCGAGCCCAGGGTGCGCCCGACAGCCAGCAGTTGCGTGACGCAGTCCGCGAGGAGCTGATCCGCCGCGAAGTTCTCGCCCAGGAAGCCACCAAGAAGGGCCTCGACAAGAAGAGCGAGGTCCAGGCTCAAATGGATCTCGCCCGCCAGGCCGTGCTGCTGCGCGCCTATATCCAGGACTTCGTGAAGGCGAACCCGATCAGCGAGGCGGATCTCAAGAAGGAATACGACAGCGTCAAGAGCAAGATGGGCTCGAAGGAATACAAGCCCCGTCACGTGCTGGTCGAAACCGAGGACGAAGCCAAGGCGATCATCGCCAAGCTGAAGGCCGGCGAGAAGTTCGACGTGCTCGCCAAGCAGTCCAAGGATCCGGGCTCGAAGGACAATGGCGGCGACCTCGGCTGGAGCAATCCGGGCATGTTCGTGAAGCCGTTCTCCGAAGCGATGGTGAAGCTCGAGAAGGGCAAATTCAGCGAGACGCCGGTCAAGAGCGATTTCGGCTACCACGTCATCCAGCTCGACGACGTGCGCGACCTGAAGGCGCCGGACTTCGCCGAAGTGAAGCCGCAACTCGAGCAGCGCCTGCAGCAGCAGAAGATCGAGAAGCACATCGCAGACCTGCGCGCGAAGGCGAACGTCAAGTAAGCGCTTCGGACCGCGCAAAACGAAAAGGGCCGCCCCGGATCGGGGCGGCCCTTTTTCTTTTTCTTTTTCTTTTCGGATCGCCGGCGAGACGGGGCAGCAAGCCGCCCCGTCGCGGTGGTCAGAACTGCGCTTCGTCCAACTCCAGCGCGCCGGCGGCACCGTTCACGACTGCGTAGGACAGCCCCGAAGCCTGCGACAGGACGTGGTCGGCATAGAAGCGCGCCGTGACGAGCTTCGCCTTGTAGAAATCGTCATCGGAACCCTCGGCGAGCCGCCTGGCCGACACCAGCGCCGCGCGTGCCATGAGCCAGCCGCCCGAGACGATGCCCAGCAGCTTCAGGAAGGGCACCGAGCCGACGGAAGCCGCCTTGATGTCCTTGCCGTAGGTCGCAACGATGTACTCGACCGCGGATTCGAGCGCGGCGATGCCGGACTCGAGGGACTTGCCGATCGCCACGAAGGCGTCGCCCTGCTGCTCCGCCAGCTGCGCCAGGAGGCCGCGCATCTCGGCGGCCAGTGCCTTGACCGTGACACCGCCCTCGCGGGCGATCTTGCGCCCGATCAGGTCGTTGGCCTGGATCGCCGTCGTGCCCTCGTAGATCGTCGTGATGCGTGCGTCGCGCAGATGCTGGGCAGCGCCGGTTTCCTCGATGAAGCCCATGCCGCCATGCACCTGCACGCCGGTGGAGGCGACATCGATCGAGTTCTCGGTCGACCAGCCCTTGACCACCGGAATCATGAGGTCGACGAACGCCTGATTCTCGGCGCGTACCGCGGCATCCGCGGAGCGGTGGGCAGCGTCGTTCGCGGCCGCCACGACGTAGGCCAGCGCACGCATCGCCTCGGTCTGCAACTTCATCGACATCAGCATGCGGCGCACGTCCGGGTGACGGATGATCGAGACCTTCGGGCCGCCCCGCACCCCCATCTCGGTGCCCTGGATGCGGTCCTTCGCGTAGGCCAGCGCGTGCTGGTAGGCACGCTCGGCCAGCGCCACGCCTTCCATGCCGACAGCGAAGCGGGCCTCGTTCATCATGATGAACATGTACTCGAGGCCGCGGTTTTCCTCGCCCACGAGGGTGCCGATCGCGCCACCGTGGTCACCGAACGCGAGCACGCAGGTCGGGCTCGCGTGGATGCCGAGCTTGTGCTCGATCGACACGCAGTGGACGTCGTTGCGCGCCCCCGGGGTACCGTCGGCATTCAGCAGGAACTTGGGCACGACGAAGAGCGAGATGCCCTTCACGCCTTCCGGTGCATCCGGCAGGCGCGCCAGCACGAGGTGGACGATGTTGTCCGTCATGTCGTGCTCGCCGTAGGTGATGAAGATCTTCTGGCCGAAAATCCTGTACGTGCCGTCGCCCTGCGGTTCGGCACGCGTGCGCACGGCGGCCAGATCGGAACCGGCCTGCGGCTCGGTCAGGTTCATGGTGCCGGTCCATTCACCGCTCACCATCTTGGGCAGGTAGGCCGCCTTCTGTTCGTCGGTGCCGCTCAGCGTGATCGCCTCGATCGCCCCGTTCGTCAGCATCGGGCACAGGGAGAAGGCCATGTTGGCCGACTTCCACATTTCCATCACGGCAGTCGCGACCAGCTTCGGCAGACCCTGACCGCCGAACTCGGGTTCGCAGGCGACCGCGGTCCAGCCGGCTTCGGCGAACTGCGTGTAGGCATCCTTCCAGCCCGGAGCAGTCGTGACCTTGCCGTTGTCCCATTTGGCGCCTTCCTGATCGCCCGTCCGGTTCAGCGGAGCGAGGACCTCGCTCGCGAACTTGTTCGCCTCGTCGAGGATCGCGTCGACCAGATCCGGAGAAACTTCCTCGCATCCGGGCAGCTTCGCGACTTCGTCCAGTCCCGCCAGTTCGCGCATGACGAACTGCATGTCCCGGATCGGCGCAGTGTAATGGCTCATGTGTTCTTCTCCCGATACCTGTTCATATTGTGAAACTGCGCCCGGGTGGGCGCAGTTTTCCGTACAGCTTTTTATAGTTTTTACGGCATTCAACCGACCGCTTTGGCCAACTCCGGCACGACCTCGAAGAGGTCACCGACCAGGCCGTAATCCGCCACCTGGAAGATCGGCGCTTCGGGATCCTTGTTGATCGCGACGATCACCTTGGAGTCCTTCATGCCGGCCAGGTGCTGGATCGCGCCCGAGATGCCGACCGCGATGTAGAGCTGCGGCGCGACGATCTTGCCGGTCTGGCCGACCTGGTAGTCGTTCGGCACGTAGCCCGCATCGACCGCGGCGCGCGACGCGCCCAGCGCCGCACCGAGGGCATCGGCGAGCGGCTCGAGGAGCTTGTGGTAGTTCTCGCTGTTGCCCAGACCGCGGCCGCCCGAGACGATGATCTTCGCGGCACCGAGTTCCGGACGCGCGCTCTTGGTGAGCTCGCGACCCTTGACGCTGGTCAGGCCCAGGTCCGCAGCGGCGGCCACGGCTTCGACCGCAGCCGACCCGCCCTGCCCGGCCGCCTCGAAGGCGGTCGTGCGCACGGTCATCACCTTCACGGCGTCGGCCGACTTCACGGTCGCCATCGCGTTGCCGGCGTAGATCGGGCGCACGAAGGTATCGGCCGATTCCACCGCGACGATGTCGGAGATCTGCGCAACGTCCAGCAGCGCAGCGACGCGCGGGGCGACGTTCTTGCCGATGGCGGTGCTGGGAGCGAGGATGTGCGTGTAGCCCGCGGCGTTTGCGACGACCAGCGCGGCGACGTTCTCGGCGGTCTGCGACTCGTAGTGGGCGGCATCGGCCACGCGCACCTTGGCGACACCCGCGACCTTCGCGGCTTCCGCGGCGGCTGCGCCGCAGTTGGCGCCGGCGACCAGCACGTGGATCTCACCACCGAGCTTGGCGGCGGCCGAGACGGTGTTGAGGGTGGCGGCCTTCAGGCTCGCGTTGTCGTGTTCTGCAATAACCAGGATCGCCATGTTCAGATCACCTTCGCTTCGTTCTTGAGCTTGTCGACGAGTTGCGCAACGTCCGCGACGCGCACGCCGGCGCTGCGCTTGGGCGGCTCGGCGACTTTCAGCGTCGCCAGGCGCGGCGCGACATCGACGCCGAGGTCCGCGGGCTTCACGGTGTCGAGCGGCTTCTTCTTCGCCTTCATGATGTTCGGGAGCGTCGCGTAGCGCGGCTCGTTGAGGCGCAGGTCGGTGGTCACGACCGCGGGCAGCTTCATCTCGACGGTCTCGAGGCCGCCGTCGATCTCGCGCGTGACGGTCGCGACGCCGGCACCCAGCTGGACCTTCGACGCGAAGGTGGCCTGCGGCCAGCCCATCAGCGCCGCCAGCATCTGGCCGGTCTGGTTCGAATCGTCGTCGATCGCCTGCTTGCCGCAGATCACGACGGTCGGCTGTTCCTTGTCGCACAGCGCCTTGAGGAGCTTGGCGACGGCGAGCGGCTGCAGGTCCGCGTCCGACTCGACGAGGATGCCGCGGTCGGCGCCAATCGCCATCGCGGCGCGGATCGTCTCCTGGCAGGCTGCGACACCGCAGCTCACCGCAACGACTTCGCTCGCCACGCCCGCTTCCTTCAGGCGCACGGCCTCTTCCACTGCAATCTCGTCGAAGGGGTTCATCGACATCTTCACGTTCGCAATATCAACGCCCGTGCCGTCTGCCTTCACTCGCACCTTGACGTTGTAATCGACTACGCGTTTGACGGGTACCAGGATCTTCAATGCCGCGCTCCTTTGCGTGTTTGGGTCGGTCGAATTGTGGAAAGGGAATTATCGCACCGCCGCACCGCGAAAAACACGCTGATACGATGGACACTTGACCGCCGACCAAAAAAATCGTTCCATACGCATAAGTATGGATTGCATACGGTACCGTATGGTCATCCTTTAGTCAATACTAGGTCGTATGGAAAACAAGCTCTCAAAACCGCGCGTCCAGCTCGATCGCAATGCCTGGGTGAGTGCCGCCACGGAGGTCCTCGCCGAGGAAGGGATCGCCGGGCTGCGGGTCGAAGTGCTCGCAAAACGCCTGAAAGTCACCAAGGGCAGTTTCTATTGGCATTTTCAGGATCGCCGCGACCTGCTGCTCGCCGTCCTCCAGGTGTGGAAGGACGGGCGCATCCGCGACATCGTCAAGCAGACGCGCGCCCAGCCGGGCCGCGAGCTGGAGCAGATATATCACGTCATCGACGTCTACAGCACCAGCCGCAGCCGGCGCGGTGCGCTGATCGAACTCGCGGTGCGCGACTGGGCGCGGCGCGACCCGGATGCTGCGGCGATCGTCGCCGAAGTGGACGACATCCGCCTGCGCTGCGCACGCGATCTCTTCCTCGCCTGCGGCGTGCCGATGGAGGAAGCGTCGAGCCGCTGCATGCTGCTCTACGCTTACGTGTTCGGGATCTCGCTGATGATCTACGACAAGTTCGACAGCGACGTCGCGCGCCTGAAGCGGGATATCGCAGATCTCATCGCGCAGTCGGCCAGCATGAAGCTGAAAGCGGCAACGGCAGCCTCCTGAGACGGGTCGCGCGACGCGCCGGTCATCCCGGCGGCAGCGCGGGAAAGATCGCGCGGGCGTTCCGGCTGGTCGCGGCGACGATCTCCGGATAAGGCACGGCACGGAGGTCGGCCAGGACTTGCGCAAAGCGCGCGATGTTCGCCGGCTCGTTGCGCCCGCCCTGCGCCCAGGCCGGTGGAATGTCCGGCGCGTCCGTTTCAAGCACGATCGACTCCAGCGGCAGGGTGGCCGCGAGCGAGCGGATGCGGCGGGAGCCGTCGAACGTCATCGCCCCGCCGAACCCCAGCTTGAACCCCAGCGCGGCGAAGACGTCGGCCTGCTGACGGCTGCCATTGAAGGCATGCGCGATGCCGCCCGGAACTTCGATGCGGCGCAAGTGCTTGAGGATGTCGTCCACGGCGCGGCGGACGTGCAGGATCACGGGCAGCCCGAATCGGCGGGCAAGCTTCAGTTGCGCGACGAAGAACAGCTCCTGCCGGGCTCGGTCCAGATCGTGCACGAAAAAGTCGAGGCCGATCTCCCCCACGGCAATCGCACGCCCGTTTGCGAGGCGCTCTTCGAGGATGCCGAGATCGTCCAGTTCGGCATGGTCGACGTACAGCGGATGGATCCCGAAGGCATGGGCGATGTCCAGGTTGGCAGCCGACAGCGCGGCCACCCGGTCGAAACCGGCCGCGTCGACGGCCGGCACGACGAAGCCGCCAACACCCGCCGCACGCGCGGCCGCCAGGACCGCGGCGCGGTCGCCACCGAACTCGGCGGCATCCAGGTGGATGTGCGTATCGACGAGCATCGTCCGGGCACCGGCTTGTCAGGCAGGGCTCGCCGGCCCCGCCCCGATGCGCTCAGCGGCCGCGCCACTCCGGCTTGCGCTTGGCGATGAAGGCGTCGATGCCCTCGGCGGCGTCCTCGCTCATCATGTTGCACGCCATCGTCTCCGCGGCCATCTGGTACGCGGCCTCCATGCCCATCTCGAGCTGGCGGTAGAACATCTGCTTGCCCATGCGGATCGCGAGTGGCGACTTGGCGCAGATGGCGGCGGCGAGCTTCGCGATTTCGGCGTCGAGCGCATCGAGCGGCACGACCCGATTCACGAGCCCGCGGCGCTGCGCTTCCGCGGCGTCGATGAAATCGCCGGTGACGAGCATCTCGAACGCTTCCTTGCGTCCCATGTTGCGCGACAGTCCCACGCTCGGGGTCGCGCAGAAGAGGCCGACATTGATGCCGGAAACCGCAAAACGCGCCACGTCCGCGGCGACGGCGAGGTCGCACATCGACACCAGCTGGCAGCCGGCCGCAGTCGCGATGCCGTGGACACGGGCGATGACGGGCTGCGGCAGCTCGGTGAGCTTGACCATGAACTTGCCGCAGAGGCGGAAGAGGTCCTGCTGGAACTGCAGGGTGTGGTTGCCGCGCATTTCCTTCAGATCGTGCCCGGCGCAGAAGGCCTTGCCCTCGCCTGCCAGCACCAGGACGCGCACGCTGCCGTCGCGGGCGATCGTGTCGACCTCGGCGATCAGTGCTTCGAGCATCGCGCGCGAGAGGGAGTTGAACTGTCCGGGACGGTTGAGGGTGAGCCAGGCCACGCCCCCTTCGTCGCGGCGCAGCAGGAGCGGTGCGTTGTCTGACTGCCGAGGCAATGCGCTCATGGTCTTGTCTCCCGGGATCGTTCTGTAAGTGCTGGAAATCCGATTTTGCCCCATCCGCGCGGCGAGCGGATTTCGGCAAGCAGCCCGACGGCCTAGCGACGGCAGCCCGAGCGCACCTCGGCCGCGCCCGAATCGACGCTGGCGAGCCAGGCCGCAATTTCCCGCGCCAGCTCATCGCCCGCCTTGCGGAAGGCAACGACGCCGCCCCTCGCGTCCCGCGTGGACGCGGGCTCGCGCAGGTCGAACGCCCGCCGCGCCAGCACATTCTCCCCGCGCGGCGACAGGAGCTCGGCGCGTGCGACGATGACGGCCCTGCTCCCTTCTGCCGAGTCGAACACCTGCGCAAACTCGTCGAGATCCAGGCGCAGGCGGCATCCGGCTGCGGCTGACGGTGGCACGGAAAAAGCCTGCAGCAGGCGCCGCTCCAGCAGCTCCGCAGGCGCCGCCGCCCAGCGGCTTTCGGCATAAACCTGGCGCTGGGCCGGCTGGCGATAGTCCAGTCGATACTGCATCGCCGGGGTCGCGAGCCAGGACGGCGCACGAACTTCCAGCTTCGCCGGCGCAACCGCCGGACTCGCCCCAACCGCTTCGGCCAGCCCGAGATCGTACAAGGCGGGGGCTTCCGGCCGCGCCGGAAAATTACCGCATCCATACAGGGAAAGGCCGAGTCCGAGGATGAAAACGGCTCCTGCTGCCCGCCTCCAGGCGCGAAGTTTCATGTGGCTCTCGTGAAGATTCATTTTGCCGGATGCGCTGTTTCCTCGAACCCCGGTTCGCCCGGACCAGGCGGTGCAGGCGGGCGTCCGAGGAGCAGCATTTGCGGGGAGGCATCGACTTCCGCAGCAAGGAGCCCGATGCGCTGCGACGTTCCCTTCAGTTCCTTGAGTAGCGCTTCGAGTTGCGGCAGGGTCTCGTCGGTGAGCCGTTCGCCGGTCGCCCCCGTGGCGGCATCGACACGCTCGGCCAGTCCCTGCAGCCTCGCCATCAGGGCCTTGAGTTCGCCGATGGCCGGCCCGGCATCGGCACTCGCGCGTTCGAGGTTCTGCACGGTGTTCGAAAGCCGGGCGAGGTTTTCGCGGTTCAGCGCCGCCCGGATGGACGCCAGCGTCCTCGGCGCGTCGGCAAAGGTCCGGTCGGCGCCTGCCGCCACCGACTCCAGCCGCTGCAGCGTGCTGCCGATCCGCCGGATGTTCTCGTCGGTGGCCAGCTCGCCGAGCTTGTCCGCCACGTGCTTGAGCTGACGCGCGGCATCGAGGGCCGTATCGGTGAGGCGTTCCATGGTCCCCGGATCGAGCTTCAGCCTTGGCGGCTCCTCGCCCTCGCCGACCAGCGGCGCCGGATCCTCGCCGCGATCATTGAGCTGAACGTAAGCCAGTCCCGTAACCCCCTGGTAGGCGAGCGTGGCCCGGGTTCCCCGCGTCAGCGGGATGTCGTTCCGCAACCGGATCACGACCAGGATCTTGCGCGGGTCGTCGGGGTCGATCGTGATATCGGACACTTTTCCCGCCGGGATGCCCCGGTAGCGCACCCTGGCCTCGAGGTTGAGGCCGGTGACATTGCCCGAAGATTCCAGGATGTAAGTGCGCTGGGAATCGCTGTCGTCCGAGAACCACCACAGGGACGCGATCAGCGCGGTCCCGAGGACGATGGCAAAGAGTCCGGCCGCGAGGGCGTGCGAACGATTCTCCATCAGCGCGCGCTTCCGGTCCGGGCGATCGACCGCAGCCCCAATGGCTTGCGGAAGAAACTCTCGACAAAGGGGTGGTCCAGTTCCATCGTTTCCTCGAGCGCGGCACAGCTGACGATCCGTCGATCGGAAAGTATGGCGATTTTCGTCGCCAGCGCGGCGAGCGTGTCGACATCATGACTCACGAGCACCACGGTCAATCCCAGTTGCCGCTGCAGGCTGCGGACGAGTTCCACGAACGCCAGGCTGCGATCCGGGTCGAGCCCCGCCGTGGGTTCGTCGAGCAGCAGCAGTTCGGGCTCCAGCGCGAGGGCACGCGCCAGGGCAACCCGCTTCACCATGCCGCCGGAGAGTTCCGCCGGCATCAGCAGGGCTGTCGAGGGCTCGAGTTCGACCATGGCGAGCTTGAGTGCGACCAGGTTGGCGATTTCGGCGTGAGTCGCGAGGCGCAGTTCCCGCAGCGGGAAGCCGATATTCTCGGCGACATTCAGCGCCGAGAAGAGCGCGCCGTGCTGGAACAGGACGCCGAAGCGGCGGCGGCGCGTGCGTTGTTCCTTGATACTGCCGGAAAACAGCGGAGCGCCGAAGACCGACACTTCCCCCGCGGCCGGACGCGTGAGGCCGATGATGTGGCGCAGGAGCGTCGTTTTGCCGCTGCCCGAGCCGCCCACCAGCGCGACGACCTCGCCCCGCGCCACGGTGAGATCGACGCCCTCGTGCACCACCTTCGTACCGAAACGCGTGACGATGCCGCGCAGTTCGATCACCGGTCTGGCGTTCACCGCGGCACCCCGATCGAGCGCGTGGCGATCGCGAACAAGGCATCGACAAGGATCACGACGGTGATCGAGGAGACGACCGAGGCGGTCGTATTCGCCGACAGGCTCTCCGTGTTCGGACTGGTGCGCAGCCCGAAATGGCAGGCAACGAGCGCGATCATCAGCCCGAACGCGGCGCCCTTGCCGAAGCCGATGAAGAGGTTGGCGAGCGGCACCACCTGCGGCAGGCGCTCGATGAAGAAAGTCATGCCGAGATCGAGCTGGAGCCACGCCGACAGCATGCCGCCGAGGAGCGCGACCCCCGACGTCCACAACACCAGCAGCGGCATGGCCAGGGTCAGCGCGATCACCTTCGGCAGCACGAGCCGGATCGTGCGCGAGATGCCCATCGCCGACAGCGCGTCGATTTCCTCTGTCACCCGCATCACGCCCAGTTGCGCCGTCATGGCCGACCCGGAGCGCCCGGCGACCAGCACCGATACGAGCACCGGCCCCAACTCGCGGATGATGCCCAGCCCAAGGATGTTGACGATGTAGAGATCCGCCCCGAAGGCGCGCAGCTGAAGGGCCGACAGGTAGGACAGCACGACGCCGATGAGGAAGCCCACCAGCGCCGCGACCGGCATCGCCTTCAGGCCGACTTTGTAGACGTTGGCCGAGATCTCGCGCAGTGGCCACTCGCGCGGGTGGCGCGTCAGATAGGCGAGATCGAGGAAGAGCTGTCCGAACAGACGGATGAAGCCGAGCGCATGCCCCCCGAATGCCAGCAGGGCGCTGCCGAGCGCGATGATCGCGCCGAGCGCGCTGAATCCCGGCCGCCGCGGCAGGCTTGCATGCGCGTTTTCGGCGATTCGCGCGATGATCGCGCGCAGTTCGTCGCCGATCTCGACAGACGCCGGCCAGCGCTTTCCCCACGCATGCCACAGCAGCGCCGCCCCGAAGCTATCGAGCCGCGAGATGTCCTGCAGCGACCACGTGACTTCGTCGCGTCTGGCCGCCAGTTCCGCGCGGAAGGCGTCGAGGTGCGGCGCGAGGGCCCGCAGGGTCCAGTCTCCCTGTAGCCGCACCACCCGCATTGCCGGATCGGCGACGATGCCGGGGCTGCGCATCGCGTCCTCAGGCCGCGAGCGTACGACCGGGATGCATGTGCAGGACGAGGCTGCGGCCGACCGAGAACCATTGCCGCTGTTCTTCGTCGATCGCAGCCGCCGTAAGCGGCAATTGCTTGAGCCAGCCTTCGCGGGCGGTCACGACAAAACCGCGGCCATCGCACCGGATCTCGACCGGGGGGACGCCGCGGCCGTCGCGCGCGCGATGCAGGACGGCGGCCAGCCGCAAGCACAGGATCAGCTGCCAGTCGGGGCTGTCCGGATCGAGTGCCGCGACCCGCTCGAGCTTGCCGCGATGAGCGAGCACGAGGCGCGCGAGCCGCCCCTGGTCCATGCGCGAGAAACCCGGCATGTCGGCGTTCGCGAGAATGTAGGCGCTGTGCTTGTGGTAGCTGGAGTGGGCGACGGAAATGCCGATCTCGTGCAGCATGGCGGCCCAGCGCAGGAAGCGCAGGTCGGGATGCTGGCCGTTGCCGTTGCCGCTGTTGTTCGCACTTTCGGGAACGAGGCCCGCGAACAGGTGCGCCGCGGTGTTCGCGACTTCGTCGGCCTGCCGGCGATCGACACTGTAACGCGCGACGAATGCCGATACGGTCGCATCGCGCAGGTCGTGGTGATGGTACCGCCCCAGGAGGTCGTACAGCACGCCCAGCCGCAACGCACCCTCCGAAAACACCATGCGCTCGATGCCGAATTCCTTGAATACGGCGGACATGATCGCAAATCCGCCCAGAAGAACGGGCAGGCGGTCCGCCCTGAGCCCGGCGAGCTGGAGGCGGTCGAGACTCCCGGCACGCAACAGCACGGCCTTGAGGCGCTCCAGACCCTCGCGGGTGATGCCGCCCTCCGACAGGCCGTTCTGCTCCAGGATCTCGATCAGCGCCTTGGCCGAGCCGCTGGAGCCCACCGCCACTTCCCAGCCGGCCTCGCGGTAGGCGTGCGCAATCGTCTGCAGTTCCCGGCTGGCTGCCATCTCGGCATCCTTGAGGGCGCGCTTGTCGACCCGCCCGTCGGGAAAGTGCTGGAGGCTGTAGCTGACGCAACCCATGTACAGCGATTCGAGGAGGATGGGTTCGAAGCTCTTGCCAATAATGAATTCGGTCGAACCGCCGCCGATGTCGACCACCAGCTGTTGGCGGTGCGGATCCGGCAAGGTGTGCGCGACGCCGACGTAGATGAGTCGTGCCTCCTCGCGCCCGGCAATGACTTCGATCGGAACGCCGAGCGCGGCCTCGGCCTGTACCAGGAACTCGGGCGCATTCTTTGCGACCCGCAGGGTGTTCGTCGCCACGGCACGCACGGAATCGTTGTCGAACCCGCGCAGGCGCTCGTTAAAACGCAGCAGCGCCGCGAGGCCGCGCTGCTGCGATGCAACATCCAACACCTTGGCGGGGGACAAGCCCGCTGCCAGGCGCACCGCCTCCTTCAGCCCGTCGAGCGGATAGATCTGGTCGTTCACGATCCTGCCGACCTGCAGCCGGAAACTGTTGGAACCGAGATCGATCGCGGCGATCAGCTCTTGCATCATGGTTTTGGGTTCGGGGCGACGGCGGGGGTGCAATGCGCGGGATTCTATCATCCCGCCGGAGGATGGTTTTCGGCGGCGACGGCTTTTACGTCGATGCTGCGGCGCACACGGACACCGGGAACACTTCACGCCGTCATGTTTTCGCAACACGAATGTCACATAATCGCATGAACGATCCCCTCCCCGCGCCCTTCCCATGCACAGGCCAGCCCGTCAGCAGCAGTTTCCGACCGACCACTTCATCAATCGCGAGTTGTCCCTGCTGCAATTCCAGCGCAGGGTATTGGCACAGGCCGCCGACAAATCAGTCCCGCTGCTCGAGCGGCTGCGTTTCCTGTGCATCGTGTCCAGCAACCTCGACGAGTTCTTCGAGATCCGCGTGTCCGGGATCAAGGAGCAGATCCGGCTCGGCAGCGGCAGCCCGGGCACCGATGGGCTGACGCCGGGCGACCTCCTCGACCGGGTCAGCCTGGAAGTCCATGCGCTGATCGCCGAGCAGTACGCGCTGTTGAACGAGGATATCCTGCCGGCGCTGGAAGCCGAAGGCATCGTCTTCCTGCGCCGCAGCGTGTGGAGCGAGGCCCAGCGCGCCTGGGTGCGCGACTATTTCCTGCGCGAGGTGATGCCCGTGCTGACGCCGATCGGGCTGGACCAGGCGCATCCGTTTCCGCGCGTGCTCAACAAGAGCCTGAACTTCGCCGTCGAACTCGAAGGCCTGGATGCCTTCGGGCGCGACTCCGGGGCCGCCATCGTGCAGGCCCCGCGCGCCCTGCCCCGCGTGATCCGCCTGCCGCGGGAAATCTGCGAGCACGAGTACAGCTTCGTGTTCCTGTCCTCGGTCCTGCGCTGCCACGTCGGCGAACTCTTCTCGGGCATGCACGTCCACGGCTGCTACCAGTTTCGCGTGACCCGCAATTCCGACCTGTTCGTGGACGAGGAAGAGGTGAAGGATCTGCGCGCGTCGTTGAAGGGTGAATTGCAGCAACGGCATTTCGGCGATGCCGTGCGGCTCGAGATCGCCGACAACTGCTCGGAGGAAATGGCCGCCTTCCTCGTGCAGCATTTCCGCCTGACGCCGAAGGACGTGTACCGCACACCGGGTATCGTGAATCTGGTTCGCCTGATGCAGGTGACGGACTGGGTGAATCGGCCCGAGCTGAACTACCCGCCCTTCCAGCCGCGCCTGCCGAGAACGTTCGACCAGCGCCTGGAGATCTTCGATGCCATCCGGCGCCAGGACATCCTGCTGCACCACCCGTTCCAGAGTTTCAGTCCGGTGATCGAACTGCTGCGCGCGGCGGCCGACGACCCGCAAGTGCTGGCGATCAAGATGACCGTGTATCGGACGGGGACCGACTCCGTGCTCATGGAGCACCTCGTGCGGGCAGCGCAAAAAGGCACGGAAGTGACGGTCGTGCTGGAACTGCGCGCGCGCTTCGACGAAGAAGCCAACATCAACTGGGCGAACAAGCTCGAAGAGGTCGGCGCCCACGTGGTGTACGGCGTCTTCGGTTACAAGACCCATGCGAAGCTGCTGATGCTGGTACGGCGCGAGGACGGGGGGTTGCGCCGCTACGTGCATATGGGCACGGGCAACTACCATCCGCGCACGACGCACTTCTACACCGATTTCGGCCTCCTCACCTGCAACGAGGAGATCGGGCAGGACGTCGCCGAAGTGTTCAAGCAGCTGACCGGCCTCGGCAAGGCATCCACGCTCAAGCACCTCTGGCAGGCGCCCTTTTCGCTCCAGGGCAACGTGATCGCCGCGATCGAGGCCGAAGCGGCGATCGCGCGCAGCGGCGGACGCGCGCACATCATCGCCAAGATGAACGCGCTCCTCGAACCGGAAACCATCGAAGCCCTCTATGCGGCCTCCCGGGCGGGCGTCGAGATCGAGCTCATCGTGCGCGGACCGTGCGCGCTGCGGCCAGGCGTTCCCGGCCTGTCCGAAAACATCCACGTACGCTCCATCGTCGGCCGCTTCCTCGAGCACCATCGCATCTTCTATTTCAGTGCCGGCGGCGAGGACAAGGTCTATCTGTCGAGCGCGGACTGGATGGACCGCAATTTCTTCGGTCGGATCGAGATCGCTTTCCCCGTGCTCGACCAGCGGCTGAAGCGGCGCGTGATCAAGGAAGGCCTGCGCGCCTACCTCGGCGACAACTGCCAAGCGTGGGAGATGCTGGAGGATGGCCGCTACCGCCGCAAGACGCCGCGCGGCGTGCACCGCTCGGCGCAGACCATCCTGCTTGCCGACTTGGCACGGGGACACTGAGGCGTCCGCGCCCGGGCGCGGCTTCGCCTGAAAGCCGGCGCCCCGCCGTCAGGCGCGCGGCCTACTTGCGCTTCACGTCCAGCACGTCCCGCACCTCACCGATCAGCGTGATCGCGCGCTGCACCTGCGCAACCCCGCTCACTTCCATCGTGAAGCGCATGAACGCCGTGCCCTTCTTCGTCAGCGTATTCACGGCAACGACATTGAGTTTCTCGCGCGACAGGACCTCGGAGATGTCGCGCAGCAGACCCTGCCGGTCGGCCGCCTGGACCGCGATGTCGACCGGAAAGACCGACTCGCGGCTGTTGAAGGCCTTCTCGCCCCATTCGGCCTGGATCACCCGCTCCGGGTGAGTCTGCACGAGGCGCTGGAAATCCGGGCAGTCGATGCGGTGGATCGACACGCCACGCCCGCGGGTGACGAAACCTTCGATGGCATCGGGCGGCGCCGGCTTGCAGCAGCGTCCGAGCGAGGTCATCAGCTTTCCGACGCCGACGACGAGCACCTTGTCGTTCGAATCGTCCGCGTGGCGGCGGCCGATGACGATCTCCGGCTCCGCGGCCGGCGCTTCCGGGGCCTCGCCTTCGCGCAGAGCCATCTGCACGGCGCGCACGCCCACTTCGCCCCGGCCTGCCGCGAGGAACATCGATTCGGCGTTCTTGAACCCCAGCTTGCCGGCCAGCTCGTCGATGTTCGCGCGCGACTGGCGCTCGCGCTGCAGTTCGCGCGTGACGAAAGTGCGCCCGCGGGCGAGGAGCTCTTCCTCTTCCTGCTGGCTGAAGTATTGCCTGATCTTGTTGCGCGCACGGCTGGTGGCGACGTAGCTCTGTACCGGATTCAGCCAGTCGCGCGACGGGCCGCCCTCCTTGACGACGTTGATTTCGACCGTCTGCCCGTTTTCCAGCTGCGTGTTGAGCGGAACGAGGTGCCCGTCGACCTTGGCGCCGCGGCAGCGGTGGCCGAGATCGGTGTGCAGGCGGTAGGCGAAATCGATCGGCGTCGCGCCGCGCGGCAGATCGACGACCTTGCCCTGCGGTGTCAGCACGTAGATCGCGTCGTCGAGCGATGCGCGCTTGAACTTCTCGACCCATTCCGCGGAGTCGGTGACTTCGTCGCGCCACGACAGCAGGCTGCGCAGCAGGGCGATCTTCTCGTCGTAGTCGCTGCCGTGGCCCTTGGTGCCTTCCTTGTAGCGCCAGTGCGCGGCCACGCCGAGCTCCGCGTGGCGGTGCATTTCGTGCGTGCGGATCTGCACTTCCAGCGCGCGCCCGTCCCCCGCCAGCACCGCGGTATGCAAGGACTGGTAGTTGTTGCCCTTGGGGTTCGTGATGTAATCGTCGAACTCCTGGCCGATCGGCTGCCACAACTGGTTCACGATGCCGAGCACCGTGTAGCAGTCGCGCACGTCGTCGACGAGCACCCGCAGCGCACGGATGTCGTACACCTGCGAGAAGTCGAGGTGCTTGGCGCGCATCTTGTTGTAGATGCTGTAGATGTGCTTCGGCCGGCCGTAGA
This sequence comes from Azoarcus sp. DN11, assembly GCF_003628555.1. Taxonomy (NCBI): domain Bacteria; kingdom Pseudomonadati; phylum Pseudomonadota; class Betaproteobacteria; order Rhodocyclales; family Zoogloeaceae; genus Azoarcus; species Azoarcus sp. DN11. The sequence goes on from NZ_CP021731.1 coordinate 2,794,210, forward strand.
CCTCGGCCTCGATGCCGACCGCAGCGATCTCCTTCTGCAGCCGCTCGATCGAGGCCTGGATGAATTCCTCGCGCTCGACGCGGCGCTCGTCGAGCATCTTCGCGATGCGCTTGTAGGTGTCCGGCTCGAGGAAGCGGAAGGACAGGTCCTCGAGTTCCCACTTGAGCTGCCACACCCCGAGACGGTTGGCCAGCGGCGCGTAGATGTCCAGGCTCTCGCGCGCGATATCGACGCGCACGTCCACCTTGTGCTCGGTGAAGTAGCGTAGCGTCTGGGTGCGCGACGCGAGCCGCAGCAGCACGACGCGGATGTCCTCGACCATCGCGAGCAGCATCTTGCGCAGGACTTCGGTCTGGGCACGGATCTCGGGCGCCGTGGCGGTCGCGGTCATGCGGGTGAGCAGGCGCAGTCCGTTGAGACGGCACAGTCCGTCAACGAGCCTGGCCGCGGGATCGCCGAACTTTTCGGCGATCCTCTCCGTGGCCTCCTCGATGTAATCCCCGACTGCAAACAGGATCGCCGCGACCCGCGTCTCGACGTCCAGGCGCAGCGAAGCGACGATCAGCGCCATGCCGATCGCGTGGGTCCAGACCGATTCGCCCGTGCCGAGGAAGTGCCCTTCATAGACCCCCTCGGCAAGCGCAACGGCGTCGACGATGGCCGCGCGCTCCTCGGCGCTCAACCCTTCGGCGAGCAGGTCGATGGGGGCCGCGGATTCAGACTGGGAGATGGCGTGGGTAACGGAAACCATGTGCGGATTATCCCATACGGCCAGCCGATCACGGCATGCACCACGCCACAGCGGCCCCGTGTGAGATCATCTGGCCCGACAGATGCGTCCCGTTCGCGCCCATGATGAAAAAAGAGTTCACCACCCCCTGCGTCCTGCTCCCCCTCACCGTCAGGGTGCTCTTCGGCATCGAAGGCGACAACGCCTTCACCGGCGTCACGCTCCGCCCCACGACCGCGAGGGGTGCAGCACTCCTCAACTCCTTCAACCCGATGGCGGCAATCGGGCGTCGCCCCCACGGGCCCGGGCGCTGACGACATGTTCGGCATTCTCGAGCGGTTTCGACGGTGGCGCCGGCAGCGGCGCACCGACGCCGTACCGATTTCCGGCGAGATGTGGGCGCACGCGGAAGCGCACCTGCCCTTTCTCGACTACCTCGAACCCGATCAACGCCACCGCCTGCGCGAACTGGCACGCGCCTTCATCGCCGAAAAGCAGTTCTACGGCGCCCAGGGTTTCGCGCTCAGCGACGAGGTCATCGTCACGATCGCCCTGCAGGCCTGCCTGCCGGTGCTGCGCGTCGGGCTGCGCGCGTACCGCGGCTGGGTCGGCGTGATCGTCTATCCGGGCGATTTCGTCATACCGCGCAAGGTGATGGACGAGACCGGCGTCGTCCATGAGTACGACGACGAAGTCCTCGGCGAAGCCTGGGAGGGCGGGCCCGTACTCGTTTCGTGGCACGACGAGGCCGACGCGCCCGAAGGTGTGAACGTGGTGGTCCACGAATTCGCCCACAAGCTGGACATGGAGAACGGCGAGGTCGACGGTCTGCCGCTGCTCCCTCCCGGCATGCCGCGCAAGGCCTGGGCCGAAGCCTTCTCGAGCGGCTACGAGCGCTTCTGCGCGCAGGTCGATGCGGGCGTGGAAACAGCCCTCGACCCCTATGGGTCCGAAAGCCCGGGCGAGTTCTTCGCCGTGGCCTCCGAGGCGTTCTTCGAGGCGCCCTGCGCGCTCGAAGAGGATTTTCCCGCGATCTACGAGCAGCTGCGGGCCTTTTACGGCGCCGATCCGGCCGAAGGCGAGCGGCGCCTCTACGGCGAACCGCCGCGGGGCGCGACCATCGAAGCGCCCTGAGCGGACGCAAACGCTGGAAGACCGTCGCGGAACCGGCGCATCCCCCAGCCTGGCGAGGATCCCGGAAAGCCTTCGCGCGCGGCCCTGCGCCGGGAAATCTTCGGAACATCCGGGCACCTCTCCCCGCACGAAGATTGTTTTGCACGAATATGCCTGTAGGATTATCCGGCGTATGCAAAATAGCCGGGATTTCCTTTGAATCCGCACCAGGCAAGGCTTTCCGGAATCGCTGAAAAACCTGCAGACGAAATCCGATTGCGATTCCCGGATGGCAGGTCTAAGCTGGAATCGCTGCATCCGAAGGCGCAGCCTGCTGTTCGTTCGACTCAAATCCCGGAGGACGATTCAATGGCGATTACCTGGATTCTGGTTGCCAATGCCAGCCTGGCCAAACTCTATGCGCATCTTGGTCCCAACAAGGGCCTGACGCTGGTTAAGGAGCTGATCCACCCCGAAAGTCGACAGAAAAATTCTGACCTCGTAACCGATCGCGCCGGCGCCTCGCCCTCGGCAGGCAACGCTTCCGGCTCGAAACAGCCCCAGACGGCACCGAAGACGCACGAGGCCAAGGTATTTGCGCAGGAGATTGCACAGGAGCTGTACAAGGGACGGGCCTCGAACGCGTTCGGAAGGGCCATCGTCATTGCGCCCCCCTCATTCATGGGGATGCTCAACGCTGTGCTCGACAGTCCGACCGCACAGTTGATTACGGACCGCTTTGAAAAGGACTACACGAAGGAATCCGAACCGACGCTGCGAGAACGCCTCTCGTCGTGCCTGTTCGTCTGATACCGACCGATTCTTCAAGCGTCTCTCTTCAGGAGACGATGGGGCCGCGATGAGCGGCCCCGAAGAGCAGCGGGGCGCTTGGGCGCCCCGCTTTTTTTGTCGCGCCGGATATGCGGCAGCGGGTCAGTGATGCCACTGACGCCCGCTGAAGTGCAGCCGCTGGGCGTTCTCCATTTCCATCATGGTCATGAAGTCGCTGCGGCTCATCTGGATGATCTTCTCGTGGTCGCCGGACTCGAAATAGATCTCGTCCTGGTCGGCGAGGTTTTCCTCGACGATCATGCGCATGCCATAAACGGCTCCTAGCGGCGGAACTGCGCCGGCTTCGCAATCGGTGAACAGCCGCGACAGTTCCGGTTCGCTCGCCAGGCGCAGCTCACGGTGCATCGCCTTGCTCAGGATGCCCAGCTGCACGTGCTGGGTCGACGGCAGCACCGCCATCAGATAGCCGTGGTCGTCTTCGAGCACGACCGACTTGGCGAGGCTGCCCGCCGGGACGCGCGCGAGGTGCGCCGTATCCAGGCTGTTCCGGGAGTGGGGATGGGCGAGCACGTCGTAGCGCAGGCCGTGCTCCATCATGAATTCGTTGACCTTCGACGGGATTGCCATGGCAGTTCTCCTGGTGTCACGTGCGGGCAATCCTTGCGGGTCGCCCTCAGCGAAAGAAATGGAATCCGGAAATCCTCCCTGCGGCGCCCCTTCGCGTTCGCCGACATTCCATTTTAGGCCGCAGCCCTCGACCTTGCGATCCCGGATCTGCCCGCGCCCCGGCGCAGCGTCTGCGTACGCCGCCTCAGCGTCCGCTCGCCCCGGCGGCGGGCCATGACTTCAGCACCGCGTAGTGCGCGCCATCCTGTGCGCGGTCGGACTCGATGAGCGCAAACGCGTGTACGGGCCATTCGATCGGGGGAGCGATCTCCGAGGCGGGCAGTTCTCCGCGCGCGTTGCGCAGCAGCGTGACGTGCGCAGAGAACTTTCGCGGCTCGACCGGAAAACCTGCATCGGCCAAAACGGCGTTGAGCTGTGACACCAGCGACTCCAGTTCGGGCGGCTGCACGCTCGCACCGGCCCACACGATATGGTTGTGCCGCCAGGCCGCAATGCGATCGAGGGCCAACGCGAACGGGGTGAAGGCGACCTTGTCCGCGCACGCGAGCAAGGCGTCGAGCCGCTCGCGCGGCATGTCGCCGATGAAGGCGAGGGTCAGGTGCAGGGTGTCGCGGCGCATGCGGCGGCCGCCTGTCGTTACATGGGCGCGCTCGCCTTCCTTGTGCAGCCGGCGTGCGATCGCGGGCCCGGGCCACAGGGCGAAGAACACCCGCATCCGCCGGGCCGCGGACGATGGGGGGTCAGGCGGCCGCGTCATCCCGCACGAGCAGTGCCACGACCTGGGCCGCGATGCCCTCGCCGCGACCGGTGAAGCCCAATTTCTCGGTGGTCTTCCCCTTGATATTGACCGCCGATGCCTCGATGTCGAGATCGGCCGCGATGTTGGCGACCATCGCCGGCGCGTGCGGAAGGATCCTGGGGGCGCGGCAGATCACCGTGGCGTCGACATTGACGACGGCGAAGCCCGCGCGCCGCACGGCGGCAAAAGCCTCGCGCAGCAGCACGCGGCTGTCTGCGCCGGCATGCCGCGGGTCGGTGTCGGGAAACAGCCGGCCGATGTCGCCGAGGCCCGCTGCACCGAGCAGCGCATCGGTCAGCGCGTGCAACAGCACGTCGGCGTCCGAATGCCCGAGCAGGCCGCGTTCGTAGGGAATGGTGACGCCGCCGACGATGAGCGGGCGGCCCGGCACCAGGGCGTGGACGTCGAAGCCCTGGCCGATGCGGAACGGAATCTTCATGTCAGCACGAGCCCCTGTTGTCGAGTATCCATTCGGCCAGGTGCAGGTCGAGCGGATAGGTAACCTTCAGATTGGTGGCGTCCCCCTCGACCAGGCGGGGCCGCAGGCCGGCGGCTTCGATCGCGCTGGCCTCGTCGGTGACGTTGGCGGCCGCCTCGAGCGCACGGCGCAGCATCACGTAGCGGAACATCTGCGGCGTCTGCGCCTGCCACAGGCTGTCGCGCGGAACGGTTTCGAGCACATGGCGGTGCGCGTCGGCACGCTTGAGCGTGTCCGCGACCGGAACCGCGAGCAGGCCGCCGACTTCGTCATGCGCAAGGTCGCGGATGAGCTTTTCGATATGCCAGCGCGCCAGGCACGGCCGCGCCGCATCATGCACCAGCACCCAGTCCGACTGCTCCGCCTCGTGCACGATCGCGCGCAGGCCGCCGAGCACGCTGTCCGCCCGCGTCGCGCCGCCGCAGAACAGCGGCACCAGTTTCGGACCGAGATCCGACCAGTCGTAACGCTTCCACTCGGCATCCCCCACGGAGAGCACGACGAAGACCTTGTCGATCTCGGGCGTCGCACACAGGACTTCAAGCGAGTGACGGATGAGCGGCTTGCCGAGCAGCTCGAGGTACTGCTTGGGCTGCGATGCGCCCATGCGGCTGCCGCTGCCTGCAGCCGGGACGATGGCGAAATGGCGGGGACGAAAGTTCTGCATGGCGCGGATTCTAACCGCGCGGCGGCGCACCTGGCGAAGCGAGGCGATCCACGTGCGCCCCGATGACAATTTGGAATACAGTGTGAAGCGGAAGAAGGCGTGAATCCGCGCCCCCGAGATCCGTGCGGCGCGCCCCGAAAGGAATGCACGACATGCCCTTTGCAAAACCGGTCGATCTCGCGCAGATCGAGGCTTTCCTGATCGCGCTCGGAATCGGCCTCCTGATCGGACTCGAACGCGAGCGGGTGGCGTCGGCGCGGGCCGGCGTGCGCACCTTCGGCCTGGTCGGCCTTCTCGGCGCCCTGGTCGGCATGCTCGGCGAGCACCTCGGCTCAATTGCCCCGGTCGTCGTCGGCATGGTCATTGTCGGGGCGATGCTCATCGGCGCCTACCTGCGCCATCCCGATCCCGTCGACCCTGGCACGACCTCCGTCGCGGCGATGCTGGTGTGCTACTGCCTGGGCGTCGCCGTGTGGCTCGGGCATGCGATGGTGGCCGTCATCCTGGCGGTCACGACGACCATCGTGCTCTACTTCAAGACCGAGCTGCGCGGCGTCGCCACCCGGCTGGAAGCGAAGGAATGGATCTCGATCTTCCAGTTCGCGGTGCTGTCGCTCGTCGTCCTCCCCTTCCTGCCCGACGAGACCTTCGACCCCTTCAACGCCATCAACCCGCGGCAGGTGTGGTGGATGGTGGTCCTGATCTCGGGCCTGAGTCTCGCGGGCTATGCCACCCTGCGCCTGATCGGAACCCGCTACGGCGCGGCCTTTGTCGGCATCGCCGGCGGACTTGCCTCGAGCACCGCGACAACCCTCGTCTATGCGCGTGAAGCGCGCGAGGAACCGCCCTCCGCCTCGATGGCCGCGCTCGTGATCGTGCTGGCGAACCTGGTCATGATGATCCGCGTGGCGGTGATCACGGCCGTGGTCGCCCCCGGCGTGGTCAAGTCGCTGGCCATGACGATCGCACCCGCCCTGTTCCTCGGCGCGATCAGCCTCTTCTGGTACTGGCGCGAACAGTCCAGCGGCCAGGCCTTCATGCCCGAAACCCGCAACCCGACCGAATTGCGGGCGGCGCTGGGATTCGGCGCGATCTATGCGGCGGTGCTCTTCGTCTCGGCGTGGCTGTCGGAGGTCGCGGGCTCGCAGGGGATCTACGTCCTCGCACTCGTCTCCGGGCTGACCGACATGGATGCCATCGCCCTGTCGAGCATGCGGCTCTTCAACCTCGGGAAACTGGCGCTCGACGTCACGGTGGTAGCCATCGGGCTGGCCATGATCTCGAATCTCGTCTTCAAGACCGGGATTGCCATGGTCATCGGCGGGCGCCCGCTCGGTCTCAAGATTCTTGGCGGCATGGGCGCCGTCGCGGTGGGGCTCGGCGGCGGGATCGCCTGGTACGCATTGTCCGCCGGGCGCCTATAATTCAGCAGTAAACGCTGAACCACGCATTCGGGTCGCCACCTTCCCCGAAAGGAGCTCCATGGCCACTGCTTCGATTCGCCCGGCTGCGGTCGCCGGATACTTTTATCCGGACGACCCCCAGGTGCTGCAAGCCCAGATCGGCGAGATGCTCTCGACCGCCGTGCCGCTCGAAGCGGTATCCGCTCCCAAGGCGCTCATCGTGCCGCATGCGGGTTATGTGTATTCCGGCCCGGTTGCCGCCAACGCTTACGCCACGGCGGCGACGCTGCGCGACGTGGTGCGGCGGGTGGTGCTGCTGGGGCCGGCCCATCGCGTTCCGGTCGCGTCCTTCGCCCTGCCGGCGGCGCAAGTGTTTTCGACGCCGCTCGGCCCCGTGCCGATCAGCCGCAAGGACTGGCTCACCCTGCAGCAACGTATCGACGTCGTCGTCGATGACCGCCCGCATGCGCTCGAGCATTGCCTGGAAGTTCAGCTGCCCTTCCTGCAGACCATCCTTGACGCCTTCGAACTCGTTCCGCTGCTGGTGGGCGGCGCGAGCGGCGAACAGGTCGCGGAGGTCCTCGACGACCTGTGGGGCGGACCGGAAACCCTGATCGTCATCAGTTCGGACCTTTCGCACTATCACCCGTACGCGCAGGCGTGCTGCACGGATCGCAGCTCGGTGGACCAGATCCTCAAGCTTCGCACCGGCCTCGACCACAATCAGGCGTGCGGTGCGACACCGATCAACGGGCTCCTGCGCGTCGCCGCCCGTCATGGCATCGAGCCGCATCTGCTCGACCTGCGCAATTCCGGCGACACGGCGGGCGACCGCGCGCGGGTCGTCGGATATACCAGCATCGCCTTCTGCGAATCGTCCAGCCATGCCGCTTCCGCCCGCCACTGAGCTCGGGGAGATCCTGCTCGCGCGCGCACGCCTCGCGATCGCCCACGAACTCGGCACGGAAGCCGCCGCGCCGGCGGACGATCCGCGACTCGCCGACCGCGGTGCGACCTTCGTGACCATCAAGCGCAACGGCGAACTGCGCGGTTGCATCGGCAGCGTGCGCCCGCAACGATCGCTCGGCGAAGATGTCGTAACCAATGCGGTGGCTGCCGCAACCAGGGACCCGCGATTTCCCCCGATGGCGCGCAGCGAACTCGGCAAGATCGAGATCGAGGTGTCGCTGCTGTCGCCGGCGGAATTCGTCGAGTTCTCCGGCGAGGATGAGCTGTTGGGCAAGCTGCGGCCCGGCATCGACGGCTTGGTACTGTTCTCCGGCTGTCGCAGCGCGACCTTCCTGCCGCAGGTGTGGGAGCAGCTCCCCGAGCCGCGAATGTTTCTCGCAGCCCTCAAGCAGAAGGCCGGACTTGCGCCGGACCGTCCCGCTCCGAACCTGATGGCGGCGACCTACACGGTGCAGAAGTGGAAGGAGCCGTGAGATGAACTACCCCGGGCGCTACTGGCATCGGCTCGACGACGGGCGCATCCAGTGCGACCTGTGTCCGCGCTACTGCCGGCTGCACGCGGACCAGCGTGGCGCCTGCTTCGTGCGCATGCGCGAGGGCGACGCGATCGTCCTCACGACCTACGGCAGGAGCTCCGGATTCTGCATCGACCCGATCGAGAAAAAGCCGCTCAACCACTTCTACCCCGGCACCAGCGTATTCTCGTTCGGCACGGCGGGCTGCAACCTCGCGTGCAAGTTCTGCCAGAACTGGGACATCTCCAAGTCCCGCGACATGGACCGCCTGATGGACGCAGCCGCGCCCGGCGAGATCGCGCGCACCGCCGCGGACTGGGGCTGCACCAGCGTCGCCTTCACCTACAACGACCCGGTGATCTTTGCCGAGTACGCGATCGACACCGCGAAGGCCTGCCACGAGCGCGGGCTGAAAGCCGTCGCCGTCACCGCCGGCTACATCACCGAAGTCGCGCGCCCCGACTTCTACGCGCACATGGATGCGGCGAACGTCGATCTCAAGGGATTCACCGACGAGTTCTATGTCAAGGAATGCGGCGCCCACCTGCAGCCGGTGCTCGACACGCTGAAATGGCTGGTGCACGAGAGCAAAGTGTGGGTCGAGATCACGACGCTGCTGATCCCGGGGCTCAACGATTCCGAGGACGAAGTCCGCGCGCTGTCGCAGTGGGTGGCGAAGGAGCTCGGCACCGAGGTGCCGCTGCACTTCACGGCCTTCCATCCCGATTTCAAGCTCACCGACGTCCCGCCGACCCCACCCGCGACGCTGACGCGCTCGCGCCGCATCGCGCTCGCCGAAGGGCTGAAGCACGTCTATACCGGCAACGTGCATGACCGCGAAGGCGGCGTGACCCGGTGCACGAACTGCGGTGCCGCACTCATCGAGCGCGACTGGTACGAGATCCTCGGCTACACCCTTGACGACCGCGGCGCGTGCCGCAACTGCGGGACGCCCCTCGCCGGCCGCTTCGGCCGCTTCTCGTCCGCTTTCGGTGCGCGCCGCGTACCGGTGGCGATCCACCGTCAGCCGGCGCGTGCAAGACCCTGATCCGGAACCGAAAACGTGAGACTGCGCACAACCGACATCAGCATTCCCTTCGAGCGCATCTGGTTGAACGGTGAGCTGGTGCACGCACCGGACGTAGCCGGGCTGGCCGTGCTCCTGCGGCCGGCGGGCAGCCCGTTCGCGCAATCCCGTGACCTGAGGGTCGCGCACCAACTGCAGGGCGCGGGATTTGCGACACTGCTGATCAACCTCCTCACCACCTACGAGGAAGCGCGCGACCCCGATGCCCGCTTCAACGTGCCGCAGATGGCCAATCGCGTCATTGCCGTCCTCGACTGGGTCGGCCACCAGCCGCCGCTCTCCGGACTCGGAATGGGCCTGATCGCGTCCGATACGGCGAGCGGGGCCGCGATCCGCGCCGGCGGGAAGGCCGGCGAGCGGGTGGCGGCAATCGTCTGCCGGGGCGGGCGGCCCGATCTCGCCGGCCTGACGCCGCTCAACACGCTCGCCGTCCCGCTACGGATGGTCGTGGGCAGCGACGACCCCCATGCCGGGATGATCCGCCAGGCCTGCGATCATCTCCGCAGCGCACACGACTGGCACGTGCTGGCAGGCGTGTCGGAGGAATTCCGCGAACCCGGGGCCATCGAACGTTTCGGCGAGCTGGCCGCCGCATGGCTGCGCGACAAGCTGCCGCCGCCTGGGCCCGTCGAGCAGCGCATCCACGCCCCCTCTGTCGGTGCGGACGAGCAATCCGAAGGGCCTTCGGACCAATCCGCCGCGCCGCATCCCCTATAATTCGCCTCCTGATTCCGCCTCTTTCCTCCACATCCGTTCGATGTCCCGACCGCTCGACGCCCTGATTCCGCAGCTCGCCTCCCTGACTTTCCCGAAACCCGGCGTACGCCTCGACCTCCCCGCCCTTGCCGGTTCGGCCGACGCCCTCGCCGTCGCCCAGCTTGCCGCGCGCGGGCGCTGCCTGCTGCTCGTCACTGCGAACCCGCTCGACGCGCAGCGCCTGCAGGACGAGATCGCATGGCTCGCGCCCGGCGTGCGCACCCACCTGCTGCCGGACTGGGAGACGCTGCCGTACGAGAGCTTCTCGCCGCACCAGGACCTGATTTCCGAGCGGCTGTCGACGCTTTACGCAGTGAGTCGCGGCGACGCCGACATCGTGCTCGTGCCGGCCTCGACGGCGCTCTACCGCATGGCGCCGCCGGCCTTCCTCGCGGCCTACACTTTCTTCCTGAAGCAGGGCGCGAAGCTCGACGTCGACCAGCTGCGCAACCAGATGGCCGTCGCCGGCTACACCCACGTCACGCAGGTCGTCAGCCCCGGCGAATTCTCGGTGCGCGGCGGGCTGGTCGACCTATACCCGATGGGCGCGGCCCTGCCCTTCCGCATCGACCTCTTCGACGACGAAGTCGAGAGCATCAAGACCTTCGACCCCGACACCCAGCGCACGGTCTATCCGGTGCCGGAAATCCGCATGCTGCCTGCGCGCGAATTCCCGATGGACGAGAAGGGGCGCACGCACTTCCGCAGCCGCTTCCGCGAAACCTTCGAGGGCGACCCCTCGCGCGTGTCGCTCTACAAGGACGTGTCGAACGGCATCGCGCCCGCCGGCATCGAGTACTTCCTGCCGCTGTTCTTCGACGACACCGCGACGCTGTTCGACTACCTGCCGTCCGACACCGCGGTGGTCCTGCATCGCGACGTTCCTGCCGCGATCGAGGAGTTCTGGCGCGACACGCGCTCACGCTACGACTTCCTCAAGGGCGACCGCACGCGCCCGGTCCTGCCGCCGGAAGCGCTGTTCCTCGGGCAGGAATCCTTCTTCACCGCACTCAAGGATCGCCCGCGCATCCAGATCGGCGCGCCGGACGCGAGCACCGAGGCTGCCGCAGCATCGCCCCTGCCCGACCTTTCGGTCGAGCGCAAGGCAAGCGATCCGCTGCACCGCTTCAAGACTTTCCTCGAAGGCGACTGGGCTCGGAGCGGCGGGCGCGTGCTGGTGCTGGCCGACGCGCCGGGCCGGCGCGAGACGATGGCGGAATTCTTCGCCGAGTACGGCGTAAAGCCCGCCGCAAGCGCGGATTTCGCAGGTTTTCTCGCGTCCGCCGAGCCGCTCGCGCTGGGCGTCGGCCCGCTCGCGACCGGCTTTCTGCTGCCGGACGCGAAGCTCGCGATCATCACCGAATCGGAACTCTACGCAGCCACCACCCGCACGCGCGCACGCCGCGACACGCGCAAGGCGGCCACGATGGAGGGCTGGCTGCGCGACCTCTCCGAATTGAAGCCGGGCGACCCCGTCGTGCATGAATCGCACGGCATCGGCCGCTACCTCGGCCTGCTCCACATGGATCTCGGCGAAGGGCAGACCGAGTTCCTGCACCTCGAATACGCCAACGGCGACAAGCTCTACGTGCCGGTCGCGCAGCTGCACGTGATCTCGCGCTACGCCGGCGCCGACCCGGAAGCGGTCGAGCTGCACCGCCTCGGCTCCGGCCAGTGGGACAAGGCCAAGAAGAAGGCCGCGATGCAGGTGCGCGACACCGCCGCCGAGTTGCTCGCCCTGTACGCGCAACGCGCGGCGCGTCCCGGCCACCGCTTCGACTTCAAGCAGCACGACCTCGACGCCTTCGCCGAAGGCTTCGGCTTCGAGACCACGCCGGACCAGCAAGGCGCGATCGACGCCGTCATCGCCGACATGCAGTCGGGCCGCCCGATGGACCGCCTCGTGTGCGGCGACGTCGGCTTCGGCAAGACCGAAGTCGCGCTGCGCGCCGCCTTCATCGCGGTGGCCGACGGCAAGCAGGTCGTCGTGCTGACGCCCACCACGCTGCTCGCCGAACAGCACTACCAGACCTTCGCCGACCGCTTCGCCGACTTCCCGATCCGCATCGCCGAACTGTCGCGCTTCAAGAGCGCCAAGGAACAGGCGGAAGCGCTGAAGCTGCTCGGCGAAGGCAAGGTCGACATCATCATCGGCACGCATCGCCTGCTGCAGAAGGACGTCCAGTTCAAGCGCCTCGGCCTCGTCATCATCGACGAGGAACACCGCTTCGGCGTGCGCCAGAAGGAGGCCCTGAAGGCGCTGCGCAGCGAAATCGACATCCTGACGCTCACGGCGACGCCCATCCCGCGCACGCTCGGCCTCGCGCTCGAAGGCCTGCGCGAGTTCTCGGTGATCGCGACCGCGCCGCAGAAGCGCCTCGCGATCAAGACCTTCGTGCAGCGCCACAGCAAGAGCATCGTGCGCGAAGCGGTGCTGCGCGAGTTCAAGCGCGGCGGCCAGGTGTACTTCCTGCACAACGAAGTCGAGACCATCGAGAACGTACGCAACGACCTCGCCGAGCTGCTGCCCGAGGCGCGCATCGTCGTCGGCCACGGCCAGCTGCCCGAGCGCGAACTCGAACGCGTGATGCGCGACTTCACCGCGCAACGCGCCAACCTGCTGCTGTGCACGACCATCATCGAGACCGGCATCAACATCCCCACCGCCAACACCATCATCATCAACCGCGCCGACCGCTTCGGCCTCGCCCAGCTGCACCAGCTGCGCGGCCGCGTCGGCCGCAGCCACCACCAGGCCTACGCCTACCTGCTCACCGACGCCCACGCCAAGCCCACCGCACAGGCGCAGAAGCGCCTCGAAGCGATCACGATGATGGAAGAGCTGGGCTCCGGCTTCTACCTCGCGATGCACGACCTGGAGATCCGCGGCGCCGGCGAAGTGCTCGGCGAGAACCAGTCCGGCGAAATCCAGCAGGTGGGCTTCAGCCTGTACACCGAGATGCTCAAGCGCGCCGTGCGCGACCTGCAGGCCGGCAAGGAGCCCGACCTGACCCAGCCGCTGGAAGTCGTCTCCGAGATCAACCTGCACACCCCGGCACTGCTGCCCAACGACTACTGCCCCGACGTGCAGGAGCGCCTGACGCTCTACAAGCGCCTCGCCAACTGCGAGGCCGACGACGAACTGCGCAGCCTGCAGGAAGAGCTGATCGACCGCTTCGGTGAACTGCCCCCGCAGACCCAGGCGCTGATCGAATCGCACCGCCTGCGCCTGCTCGTGAAGCCCTTCGGCGTCGCCAAGCTCGACGCCAGCGACGCGCAGATCAGCGTCCAGTTCGGCCCCAATCCGCCCATCGACCCTGCGAAGGTGATCTTCCTGATCCAGAAGGATCGCAACACCAAGATGTCCGGGCCTGACCGCCTGATCCGGAAGGCGAGTCTGCCCAACCTGAAGCAGCGCGTGCAGGGCATCCGGGAGTTGCTGGAGGCGGTAAGGGCGTAAATCGCAGGGCGAGCCACAGTCGCGCACTGGCGTGTGATAATTTCACGAACTGACGATTGGATTCCTATCAATGAAGCATCCCACCTTCGAGTGTCTGGGCGAACAATATCCTTCCCATCTCGAAGAGAAATTCGATCGCATCCTCACGCGCATCGAGTTCCTGTGGGACACGCCCGAGATCCACGACTACTTCAGCGATCTCCTGATCGACAAACGCGGCGGCCGGCAGGGCTTTCCGCCCCAGGTGCTCGCCGACATCATCAGACTGCGGGAATTCCGCGAGCTGGAGACGTTCCGCCAGGCCGAGCGCCGCGAACACGCGGTCCGCGAACTGGCCGACCGCGGCGTCCTTGTCGACCGCGAGGCCTTCCTGAGCGCGCTGCGCGCCGGCGACCGCGAACTCGTCGATCTCCTCGTGCGAGCCGGATTCAATATCCACTGCACCGAGGTCGACGGCACGCCGCCGCTGCTCTATGCACTGAAGAAAGGCTTCACGGTCATCGCCAGCATCCTCGTTAACGCCGGCGCGGACGTGAACGCCCGCGATCGCCTGGGCCTCACGCCGCTGCTGGTCGCCTGCGGCAAACCGACCCAGGGTTATCGCAGCATCGCGGAGGCGCTCATCCTCCGCGGCGCACAGGTGAACGTGCGCGACCCGCTGGGCAACACACCCTTCCTCCTGTCCCTGTCGGGCGGGGTCGTCGACATCGCCGAGCTGCTGGCCGAACGCGGGGCGGACATCTTCGCGAGCACGCGCAAGGGCGAATCCGCGCTCGCGCTGGCACGCAGGCTCGACACCCCGGAGGGCGCACGCGTTGCCGAACTGATCCGCGAAAAAGGCGCCACGCGCTAAGCTAAGCTGCTAGTGCGGCAAGCAAATACGTAACGTCAGGTCGAGCGCTGCACGGTGGCTCGCGCGGGCATCCCCCCGTTACGCCGCGAAGCCACAGGAGGGAAATCATGAACCCCAGGCTGACGCTCATCACTCTCGCGGTCGACGACCTCGAACGCGCCCTGCACTTCTACCGCGACGGACTCGGCCTCGCGACCGCGGGAATCGTCGGCACCGAGTTCGAATACGGCGCCGTGGCCTTCTTCGACCTTCAGCCGGGCCTGAAGCTCGCCGTCTGGCCGCGGACCAGCCTCGCCCGCGATGCCGGAATCGGCGTCGGCGCCCGCTCTTCGACCGAATTCTCGCTCGCGCACAATGTCGCGAGCAAACAGGAGGTCGACGCAGTCATGGAGCAGGCACGGCGTGCCGGTGCGCGAATCGTCAAGCCGGGGGGCGACACCTTCTGGGGCGGCTACGCCGGCTACTTCGCTGATCCGGACGGCCACCTGTGGGAAATCGCCTGGAACCCGCAGCTCGAAATCGCGGAATAGATCCGGCGCATCGAGTCCCGCCGGACGGATGTGCCGATCCCGGCGGAATCAGAACAGGAACGGCTGCCGCGCCGCCGGGCCGGTCGCCTCGACCGCGAAGACCTTGGCCTGGCGCGGCTTGATCCACACCGTCTTGCCGACCGGCAGGTCCAGGCTGGCGGCCCGCTCGCGCGTCAGCTCCACCTCGATCGTCTCGCCGTCGTGCTCGAGCTCGACGCGCACGACCGGCCCGATGCGGTGCACATGGAGCACGCCCGCGGTCATCCCGCCCTTCAGGGGCGCGACGTCGAGCTCGATGTCATGCGGGCGCACGAAGGCGATCGACCCCGATCCGGGCTCCTCCCCTTCGCGCTCGACCTCCGCCCACGCCCCGTGCAGGCGGCTGTGGAAGACGTTCACGTTGCCGAGGAATTGGTACACGAACGGCGACGCCGGACTCGAATAGACCTCGTCGGGCGAGCCGATCTGCTCGATGTGGCCGCGGTTCATCACGACCACGCGGTCCGCGACTTCGAGCGCCTCCTCCTGATCGTGCGTCACGAACACCGACGAGATGTGCATCTCGTCGTGCAGGCGGCGCAGCCAGCGGCGCAGCTCCTTGCGCACCTTGGTGTCGAGCGCCCCGAACGGCTCGTCGAGCAGCAGCACTTTCGGCTCGACCGCGAGTGCGCGGGCGAGCGCGATGCGCTGGCGCTGGCCGCCCGATAGCTGCGACGGATAGCGCGGCGCCAGCCAGTCGAGCTGCACGAGCTTCAGCAGGCCCATCACGCGCTCACGGATCTCGGCCTCGCTCGGCCGGTCCTTGCGCGGCCGCACGCGCAGCCCGAACGCGACGTTCTCGAACACCGACATGTGGCGGAACAGCGCGTAATGCTGGAACACGAAGCCGACCTGGCGCTCGCGCGCGTGGATGTGCGTCGCCTCCTGCCCGCCGAACAGCACGGCGCCGGCGTCCGGTGTTTCCATACCGGCGATGATGCGCAGCAGGGTCGTCTTGCCGCAGCCCGACGGGCCCAGCAAGGCAACAAGTTCGCCGGTCGGGATGTCGAGGGACAGGTTGTCGAGCGCGGCGAAGTTGCCGAAGCGCTTGCTGATGTTGCGGATTTCGATGCTCATGGACGCTCCGTGGCCGGGATCGGCGGCAGTTCGGTCTTTTCCGGCGGCAGCTCGGCCGTCAGCATTTCGGTTTCCTTGCGCATGCGCCACTCGACGATGGTCTTCGCGACCAGCGTCACCAGCCCCAGCATCGCAAGCACCGTCGCCGCGGCAAAGGCGCCGATCTGGTTGTACTCGTTGTAGAGAATCTCGACGTGCAGCGGCAGCGTGTTCGTCTCGCCGCGGATGTGCCCCGACACGACGCTCACCGCGCCGAACTCGCCCATCGCGCGGGCGTTCGCGAGGATCACGCCGTACATCAGGCCCCACTTGATGTTCGGCAGCGTCACGCGCCAGAACATCTGCCACCCCGACGCACCGAGCGAGATCGCGGCCTCCTCCTCCTCGCGGCCCTGCGCCTGCATCAGCGGGATCAGCTCGCGCGCGACGAAGGGGAAGGTCACGAACAGGGTGGCGAGCAGCATCCCCGGCAGCGCAAAGATGATCTTGATATCGTTGGCGGCGAGCCACGAACCGAAGAAGCCCTGTGCGCCGAACAGGATGATGAAGATCAGGCCGGCGACGACGGGAGACACCGCGAACGGCAGGTCGATCAGCGTCGTCAGCAGGCTCTTGCCGCGGAATTCGAACTTCGCGATCGCCCACGCCGCGGCGACGCCGAAAGCGATGTTGAACGGCAGCACGAGCGCCGCGATCGTCAGCGTCAGCAGCATCGCCGAGCGCGCCTCGCTGTCCTTCAGCGCCTCCCAGTACGCCTGCGCGCCCTGCGCGAACGCTTCCCAGAACACCGCGATCAGCGGCAGCACGAGGAACAGGAACAGGAAGCCGAGGGCGACGGCTATCAGCAGCAGGCGGACCCAGCGCGGTTCCGCAGTGGCACGACGGGGGGTCATGGACGGGCCTCCACCAGTGCGGCAGGAACAGCGAGCGCCGCGACCGGCGCCTCACCGCCCTTCACATGGCGGTTCGCGGCCCACCATTGCAGCAGGTTGATCACGAGCAGCATGACGAAGGAGATGACCAGCATCACGACCGCGAGCGAGGTTGCGCCCAGCAGGTCGTATTGCTCGAGCTTGGAGATGATCAGCAGCGGCGTGATCTCGGAGATCAGCGGCATGTTGCCCGCGATGAAGATCACCGACCCGAACTCGCCGATCGCGCGCGAGAACGCGAGCGTGAAGCCGGTCAACCACGCCGGGAAGATGCCCGGCAACAGCACGCGCGTGAACGTCTGCCAGCGCGTCGCGCCCAGCGACGCGGCGGCCTCCTCGACCTCGGCTTCGATATCCTCGATCACCGGCTGCAGGGTGCGGACGACGAAGGGCAGCGTGACGAAAATAAGTGCGACGACGATGCCCAGCGGCGTGAAGGCGACCTTGATGCCGACCCTGGCGAGAAACTGCCCGACCCAGCCGTTCTCCGCGTACAGCGTCGCGAGCGTGATGCCGGCGACCGCGGTCGGCAGCGCGAAGGGCAGGTCGACCAGCGCATCGACGAAGCGTTTGCCCGGAAAGGAATAACGCACCAGCACCCAGGCCACGATCAGCCCGAACACGGCGTTGATGATCGCCGCGAACAGCGACGCCCCGAAGGTCACGCGGTACGACGCCATCGCGCGCTCGGCGGTGGCGATCTCCCAGAAGCTGCTCCAGCTCAGCTTGCCGGTCATGAGGATCATGCCGGCGAGCGGAATCAGCACGAGGAGCGTCAGGTAGGTCAGCGTGTAGCCCAGCCCCAGACGGAAGCCGGGCAGCACGCCATCCCGTTTGGCGGGAGCGGGAAACATGTTGTCGATCGAACGATGAAAGCCTGCAGGCAAAAAGCGAAGCGGCCCGCGATGGGGCCGCCGGTCGCGGGAAATATGCAATTTTACTTCTGAGCGTAAATCTGGTCGAACGTGCCGCCATCCCTGAAGTGCCGGGCCGACGCCTTGCTCCAGCCCCCGAAGACCTCATCCACGGTGAAGGTCTTGATCGCCGGGAACTGCGCGGCATGCTTCTTCAGGATCTCGGGATTACGCGGACGCAGGTAGTTGGCCGCGGCATTCTCCTGGCCTTCCGGCGACCACAGGTACTCGAGATAGGCCTGCGCGAGCTTGCGCGTGCCTTTCTTGTCGACGACCTTCTCGACGATCGCGACGGGGAACTCCGCGAGAATCGACATGCTGGGGTACACGACCTCGAATTCGCCGCGCCCGAATTCCTTTGCGATCAGCTCGGCCTCCGACTCGAAGGTGACCAGCACGTCGCCGAGCTTGCGCTGCATGAAGGTCGTGGTCGCGTCACGTCCCCCGGAACCGAACAGCGGCGCGTTCTTCAGCCAGTTGGCGACGAATTCCTGCGCGGTCTTCTCGTTGCCGCCGGGCTGCTTCAGCGCATAGCCCCATGCGGCCAGGTAGGAGTAACGGCCGTTGCCGGTATTCTTCGGGTGCGGAATGATCACCTGCACCGCGCCCGGCTTCGCGATGTCGTTCCAGTCCTTGATCCCCTTGGGATTGCCCTTGCGCACGATGAAGACCATCGTCGAGGTATACGGTGAGGCGTTGTCGGGGAACTTCTTCGGGTAATCCTTCGCGACCAGCCCCTTCTCAGCGAGGAAATCGACGTCGGTCGCCTGGTTCATCGTCACCACGTCGGCCTCGAGGCCGTCGGCGACCGCGCGCGCCTGCTTCGACGAACCGCCGTGCGACTGGCGCAGTTCGACGGTCTCGCCGGTCTTCTCCTTCCAGTGCTTCTGGAAAAGCGGGTTGTAATCCTTGTAGACATCGCGGGCCACGTCGTAGGAAACGTTGAGCAGGTTCGGCTGGGCGTACGCGCCGGTTGCAAAGGCGAACCCGGCTGCGAGCAACAGGCTGGTCAGTTTCTTCATGCTGGATCCGATAGCGAACGATGAATGGAGAAGGCCTTGACGATAGCCGATGCCAGAAAACGTGACAACGCATGAAACCTTATTTCCATATAACCAAATTTGCAAATACCGATGGATCCGGGGCACCCGTCCGTGACCGGATATAATCCGCCCCTTTCGCGAAGGGGCCCGCACGGCGCATGACGCGCCACATGGCGGCCCCGCGTCTCCCCCAGGACACCCGATGAGACAGAAAGCCCCGGCCTACGTGATCGGCCACATCACGATCAAGGACCGCGCCAGATGGGACGAGTACCGTTCCCGCGTGCCCGGCACGCTGGAGGGATGGGGCGGGGAGCTGGTGCTGCGCGGCAAGCGCGTGACGGTGCTCGGCGGCGAACATGCGCACACGGATACCGTCGTCCTGCGTTTTCCCGACATCGACTCGCTCAACGGCTGGTTCAACTCGCCCGTGTATCAGGCCCTCATCCCGCTGCGCGAACAGGCTGCCGACGTCGTCCTGATTTCCTATGAAAGCTGAGCGGAACGCAGCGTCCGCGGCGGGCTGGTCACCGCTGTTCGGCGCATGGCTCGTGGCAGCCTCGTCCCTGCTCGGCGCGCTCTTCCTCGGCGAGGTCATGGACCTGCCACCCTGCGTGCTGTGCTGGTGGCAACGCATCGCGATGTTTCCGCTGGTGCTGATCCTGCCGGCCGGCATGTTCCCGCTCGACCGCAACGTCATTCGCTACGCATTGCCCCTGGCGCTCGCCGGCTGGATGGCCGCCCTCTTCCACGTCCTGCTCGTCGCCGGCGTGATTCCCGAGCGCATCCAGCCGTGCTCGCGCGGGGTGTCGTGCAAGGAAATCCAGATCGAATGGTTCGGCTTCCTGACCATTCCGATGCTGTCCCTGATTGCCTTCTCCCTGATCGTCGGATTGCTGCTTCTCGCCAAACACAGGATGTCCAGATGAACCAGAAGTACATTTTCGGAATCGCCGCGGCACTGATGGTGGCGGTGTTCGCCACCGCAACCCTCGTTCATGACTCGGAAAAGAAAGCCCACCGCGCCCAGGTCGCCGAGCAGAATACGCCCGCCCTTGTTCGGGATCACTCGCCAACGCTGGGCGAAGCCGAGGCGCGCGTGCATATCGTCGAGTTCCTCGATCCCGCCTGCGAGACCTGCCGCGACTTCTTCCCCTACGTCAAACAGCTGATGGCCGCAGCCCCCGGCCGCATCCGCGTGACCGTGCGCTACGCGCCCTTCCACGACGGATCTGAGCAGGTCGTGAAGCTGCTGGCGGCGGCAAAGCTCCAGGGCAAGTTCTGGGAAACTCTCGAGGCGCTGTTTACGGCGCAACCGAACTGGGCGTCGCACCACGATCCGCAGCCCGAGCTGGTATGGAACTTCATCAACGGCGTCGGCCTGGATATCGCCAGGCTGAAGACCGACATGGCCGACCCGGCGATCGATGCGGCCGTGAAGCAGGATCTCGCCGATGCGCGCACCTTGAACGTCACGCAGACACCGGAGTTCTTCGTCAACGGGCGCCCGATGCCCAGCTTCGGCTACGAGCAGCTCAAGCAACTCGTCGAGGAAGAATTGGAAGCCAGCTACTGAACGATACGCTAACCCGCCCGCACCAAAAAAACCGGCCCTGCCATGAGAGGCAGGGCCGATTGCATTTCGAGGAATCCCGGGGCCGGGGCGACGCGTGAGCGTCGTCTCCCCGCCACACCCGATCCTTACTGGCGGATACCTTCGATCGACAGGGCGATCTCGACAGAATCGCCAACGACGCGCGGCAGGCCGTAGTTCATGCCGAAATCGCTGCGCTTGATCGTAGCGACGCTTTCGAAACCCGCACGGGTGTCGCCGCGCGGCCCCTTCCCGGCCCCCGTCAGCTTCAGGTCGAAATCGACGGCCTTGGTGATGCCGTGAATCGTCAGGTTGCCCGAGAGAACGCCCTCACCCTTGTTGTTCCAGCGCACCCGCGTCGATTCGAAAGTCATGTTCGGAAACTGGGCGGCGTCAAAGAAATCCGCGCTCTTGAGGTGATCTTCGAGCTTCTGGTGCTTGGTATTGACGCTGGAGATCGGCACCGTCGCACTGACTGCGCTTTCGGTGGGTTTCTGGCCGACCACGAAGGTGCCCTTGATGTCGTCGAAGCGGCCCATGAAGCGGCTCACGCCGAGATGCGAGATGAAGAAATAGACGTGCGAGTGGGCGACGTCGATGACGTAATCCCCCGGCACGAGCTCGTCCGCGGCCGGCTTGGCAGCGGTGGCGGTGCGTGCAACCGTCTTGGTCGCAACGGCACCGGAAGCCGAGTGCTGCGCGTATGCGGGCAGTGCAAGGGAGGCTCCCAGTGCCAAGGTCAGGAGCAGTGGGCGGATAGCGATGCGCATGGCTTTTCCTTCTCGTGAAAGTGCCGGTTGAATCCGAAATATTCAGGGACCGAAAGTCTCAGCGGGAGCGCGCCTTGAGGCGGACGATCATCGCTTCCATCGTCACGCGCATGCGCTCGAGCGAGGCCGCAAGACGTTCGAAATCCTTGACCCCGCCTGCCTCGAATTTCTTGCCGAGGTCGCCCAGGCTCATCTTGTCGGCAGACTCGACGAGCGATTCGAGCGGCCGGGTGATCGACGCGGGAATCGTCGTGAGGAGGCCGGCCGCCAGCAGCAGGCCGGCGATGGCGAAGCCGATGTTCACGTAACTGACGACGTTGAAGTTGCTGCGGATGCGCTGATAGGCCAGGGCGGACTCTTCGGCGCGAGCGCTTGCCAATTTCGTCGCCCCCTGGATCAGGACGGTATCGAAGCGCTCGACGACGGGGCGAAGTTCCTCGTTGGCGCGCACCGCCTTGTTATAGGTCTGGGATCTGCCCCCGGCACCTTCGTCGAGTATCGACACGTCGTAACTGAAGCCTTCGATGATGTGGGTGAAGCCCTGCTGGTAATCGTCCAGCGCCGCTTTCCACTGGGTGAATGCCGTGGCGTCGCCCGGCAGGTAGATGCCCTTGCTGTTGGCCACCATCGCCTCGAGCTGGCCGAGGACGCGCCCGTACGTGGCGTTCCAGCTCTCGAGCACCTTGTTGCGCCCGTCGACGTCGCCGACATAGATCAGGTATTCCTTTTCCAGTCGCCGCAACTGTTGCGCCGAGGCGAGCAGGTCGGTGATTTCGCTCGTCGCGATGAAGTTGCGGTTCACGGCGGCGTCGACCAGCCCCTGGGTGCGCGAACCGTAGAAAAAACTGGCGGCGCCTTGCACGAGGATGAAGGCGAGCAGGACGGAGAAGCCGAGGATCAGCTTGTTGCGGATGGACATGGCGGTCACGCGTTTGGAGTTGAGAGGAGTCCGGCCACAAGTTCCTTGACGATGGCATCGCGGTCCACCGTTTCGGGCAGCTCCCGTTGCAGGCGGGCGAGAAAGCTCATCAACTGCCGTGGAGCCAGTTCTCCGTCCTCGAAACCGAGATCGAAGAGAACGTCGTCGACAATGATTTCGGCCAAAACACCTATCTCTCGCGAGAGGCGCTCGACGGTGAGCTGCTTCCAGGACGGATTTACTGACATCGGATATTTCGCAGTTTGCCGGATGCACGACATCCGGCGTGGAACTTGTAAGTGAATATTACCGGTATGAATCCCGGCCGATCAACAACAAACGGCATTGGAATGCCATAAAATCTTTCACACTCAAACACAATATTTCATTAATCCGCGCCCCGCCTTGTTTCCGCCCTGCCCAGGCACTTCGCCACGAGAATGTAACAAATTATCGGTAGCCTCCCGGTCCTGCCCATCCATCGATCGACCGGACACCCGTGCTGCGCTCCATCCTTCTCGGCAAATACCGCGTGCTCGTGTTTGCCGTCGCTGCGTTTTTCCTCGTGAACGTCGGCGTCTTCACGCTGAACTTCGTCCTGCTGCAACACGTCGAGCGCGACGCGGCGAGCATCAACGAAGGCGGCAAGCTGCGCGGATACTCGCAGCAGCTTGCCAAGGCCTTGCTCACGCTGTCGCATGAGTCGCTCGCCGGCGACCCCGTGCAGACGAGCCAGGCGCAGATCTCGGAAGCCTACCAGGCCTTCGACGAGGCGCTGGCGCAGGTGCAGGCCTTCGCGGCAGCAGCGGAGGACCATTCCGTGCTCGAACAGGCGGAAAAGCTCGATCGCCAGTGGCAGCCCTTGCGTGACGCCGCCATCGCGCTGCTGGGCGAGGCGGTTCCGGCCCCGGACGCGATCGAGAGCGCCGTCATCCTGAGCAACACTCGCAACGTGCGCCTGCTGCAGCTGGCCGACGACCTGACCGAGGAACAGGAACGCATTGCGGCGGACCGGGCACACTGGATGCGTACGCTGCAATCGGGTGCGATCGGGGCGGCGCTGCTGATGTTCGTCTTCATCGTGCTGCACGTTGCGCGCCGCCTGTTTCGCAGCGACCGCGCCGCGGAACAGTCGCGGCGCGAAATGACGGACATCCTGCGCACGGTGCGCGAGGGGCTTTTCCTGATCGACCGCAATGGCCTCGTCGGCATGCAGCGCTCGGATCATCTCGCCAAGGTGATTCCACAGCCGCTTGCCGCCGGGGACAACTTCCTCGTGACGCTGGCGGCACTGGTTTCGCCGGACACGATGGATTCGGCGCGGCAGTACATCGAGCTGCTGCTGAACGAGCGCGTGAAACCGGCCCTGCTCGCGGATCTCAATCCGCTGCAGCGGGTCGAGCTCAACCGGCAGGGCAGCGCACGCCCGAAGTACCTGAACTTCAGTTTCCAGCCGGTGCGCGGCGACGCGGGCGAAGGCATTACCGGTCTGCTCGTCGCCGTGGCCGACGTGAGCCAGGAGGTGCGGCTCGAGCACGAACTGGCCAGCGCCGAGGAGCGCGCACGCAGCGAAGTGGCGCTGCTCCTCCAGGTGCTGGACAACGATCCGGACGACGTGGACCGCTTCCTCGGCGACGCCAGGGCGAAACTCGATCGCCTGAACACGACACTGCGCGACGTGAGGCCCGACTCGCGGGAGTATGCGGCGGTGGTGACTGGGGTGTTCCGCGACGTTCACTCGATCAAGGGCGAGGCGGCGGCGCTCTCGATCGGCACCGTGACGGCACAGACCCACCGCTTCGAGGAGGCCCTGACCGGGCTGCGCAACCGCCGGACGCTCACGGGCGACGACCTGATCCCCGTCGCCACCGGTATCGGGCACCTGCTGCAGGAGCTCTCCAGGGTCGAAGCGGTGATCTCGCGCATCGCAGCCTTCGCCCGCCAGCCGGCCGATGCCGGCGGCGGTGCGATTCACGCCGGGACGCCCGCAGCGGAAGATGGCGTGTTCCAGTCGATGCAGCGGATCCAGCGGCTCGCGCTTGCCGTGGCGTCCGACCTGAACAAGAAGGTGCGCGTCGAAACCTCGCTTCCCCACGTTGGGGTGATTCCCGAGCCGGTTCATCGGCTTCTGCGTGAAGGGCTGCCGCAGCTCGTCAGGAATGCGGTGGTGCACGGCATCGAGGCATCGGACGAGCGGCGGCGCGCCGGCAAGCACGAGGAAGGCCGTTTGCGCATCGAGCTCGTGCGCTCCGCGGACGGCAGCCTGGAGCTCACGGTGGCCGATGATGGCCGCGGCATCGACGTACATGCGCTGCGCAGCCGACTGGTCGAAAGCGGGCACCGCACCGCCGAGCAGGTCGCCGCGATGAGCGACCGGGACGTCGTCGCGACACTGTTCGAACCGGGGGTTTCCACCGCCACCACCGTCGATGAGCACGCCGGCCGCGGCGTCGGCCTGGACGTGGTCGGGACGCTGGCACGCGAAACCGGCGCACGACTGCGGCTGGCGTCGTCACCGAGCGAATACACGCGTTTCACCCTGCAATGGAGTCCTGCATGAAGGCAAGACTGTTGATCGTCGATGACTCGATGGTCATCCGGAATCTGATCGCACGCCAGATGCTGGACGAGCGTCTGCCGCCGATCGATCTGGTGGGACTCGCCGGCGATGGCGAACAGGCGCTGACGATTGCGACGGCGCGGAAACCCGACTTCATCACGATGGACCTGACGATGCCCAACATGGACGGCGAAGCCTGCATCGAACGGCTCGCCGAGGTCCTGCCGAGCGCGCGCATCATGGTGGTGTCGGCGCTGAGCGACAAGACCACCGCACTGCGCGCCATCAGCAAGGGCGCACATGGTTTTCTGCACAAACCTTTCACCGAAGAACAACTGGTTGCCGCCCTGCTGGAGCTGATGAGTTGAACTACCGCGCGCTGACCCACGAGGACATCGAGGTCTTTTCCGAAGCCATCTCGGTTTTCTTCCTCAACATGACGCACGAAGCGGCGGTCGTTCGCACGGCTTACATCCTCGACGGCACCTCTGCGCCGCTATGGGGCGATTTCAACGGCGTGATCGACGTTTCCGGGGGGTTTCGCGGCAGCATCACGTTCTCGGCACCCTACGGAATGCTGTCGCGGGTTCTGGAGGCGATCGGCGAGCGCGAGCACTCGGTCGATCGCTGCCTGGACGTCGTCGGCGAGATCGCCAACATGATGTCGGGCCGGGCAAGGCGCCATTTCGGCGAGGAACTGGCGATCTCGACGCCCGCCTCCCGCCTGCGCACCGCAGCTCCCACGCCGGTGCAGGCAGCCGGCGCCCCGTTCGCGATCCCGCTGCGCTGGCACAACTTCGAGGCCAACCTCGTCGTGCATCTCGACATCCGTCGCTGAGCGCTGATCCGATCCCCCGTGCGGTGCTACTCCTCCGCGCGGAGGGCCGCACCCATCGAACGCATGCATTCTCCGGCCCATGCGCCTAATATGCGGAACTCCCCCATCCCGCAGCGGCCCTGACGCGACCTCACCGATTCCGGCGGGCCCGCACACGATCCGATTCATGACGAAAATCTCCGCAAGATTCCCGGTCGTCGACGCCCAGGTGTCACCCACCGGACGCATGGAAGTGCTTTCCCGCACCGAGGCCGCCCGCCTCTCCAGCCAGGGCCACGGCGGCCTGCGCGAGCTCTTCCGCAACTGCGCCCTCGCCGTTCTCAACTGCGGCAATCCGCTCGACGACGGCAAGGAGCTGCTCGCGCGCTACCCCGATTTCGAGATCCACATCATCCAGCGCTCGCGCGGCATCAAGCTGGACATCCGCAATGCGCCGGCAAGTGCCTTTGTCGACGGCACGATGATCCGCGGCATACAGGAACATCTCTTCGCGGTGCTGCGCGATGTCCTGTATGTCAGCAGAGAGGCCGAAGGAACGGCCGGCGCCGCACCGACGCGTTTCGACTTCGGCACGTCCGAGGGCATCACGGACGCCGTGTTCCAGATCCTACGCAATGCGGGGATCATGCAGCCGGTCACCCAGCCCAGCGTCGTGGTGTGCTGGGGCGGACATTCGATCAGCGGCGCGGAGTACGACTACACGAAGCGCGTCGGCTACGAACTGGGCCTGCGCGGGCTGGACATCTGCACCGGCTGCGGGCCCGGTGCGATGAAGGGGCCGATGAAGGGGGCAGCCATCGGGCACGCCAAGCAACGCATCGGCAAGGCGCGCTATCTCGGCTTCACCGAACCCGGGATCATCGCTGCGGAATCGCCCAACCCCATCGTGAACGACCTCGTGGTCTTCCCGGACGTCGAGAAACGGCTGGAGGCCTTCGTCCGTACCGGACACGGCTTCGTCGTGTTTCCGGGCGGGGTCGGCACGGCGGAAGAAATCCTGTACGTGCTGGGGATCCTGCTACACCCGGCCAACGTCGATCACCCGCTTCCCCTGGTCTTCACCGGCCCGAAGAGCGCCGAGGAATACTTCCGCCGCATCGACAGCTTCATCGCGGAGACGCTGGGCGACGAGGCGCGCAGCCGTTACCGCATCATCATCGACGATCCGGCCGCCGTCGCGCGCGAGATGCAGGGCGGAGTCGCAAAAGTGCGCGCCTTCCGCAAGGAATATCGCGATGCCTACTATTTCAACTGGCTGCTGCGCATCGAGCACGAGTTCCAGCACCCCTTCCGCCCGACGCACGAGAACATGCGTCGTCTCAGGCTGAACCGCAATCAGCCGCGCCACCTCCTTGCGGCGGATCTGCGTCGCGCGTTCTCGGGCGTCGTGGCCGGCAACGTCAAGAACGATGGCATTCGCGAGATCGAGCAGCATGGCCCGTTCGAGATCCATGGCGATGCAGGAATCATGGGCCCCATGGACGCGCTGCTCTCGTCCTTCGTCGCGCAGGGGCGCATGAAACTACCAGGGGCGACTTACAACCCCTGCTATGTGGTGGTCTCGGGGAAGCACAACGTAATACGGTCTTAACCATTGGCAGGTATAGTGCCGATACGAGACATCAACACCCCGAAAAATAACCATGAAAAGCCACGCAGCAGAGAACTTCCTCCCCGCAGAACCAGGTTTCCATCGCACGCGCGCCGACGGGCTCTACGATCCGATCCGCTTCGTCTTCGTGAACAAGAACATGCGCGAACACATCCTCAACGAGCGGCGGACCATACTGGATGCCCTCTCTCCCTTGAGCCGGGCGCGCCAGGAACGGATCTTCAACCAGTACGACCCGGACGAGCGACACCGCAAGTTCCGCGAGATCCTTTTGATCTATGGCCGCCCGGTAAACGCCTGAGCGAGGTGCGGCCACGCCGCACGACGATTCTCCCAAAAGCAGAACGCGGCCTCGGCCGCGTTTTGCTTTTGTCCGCCACAGCGATCAGGCTGTTCCCAAACGAAGTCGGTACTGCGTCACTCCCCGGCACGAAGATCCGCGATGCGCTGCCGCGAACCGACCGCCACACCCAGGCCGGATGAATCGGGCCTGGCGCAGGGCCGCGCCCCAACGTGCGCGGCAAGATCTGCAAGCTCCGGCGGAAAATAGAGCACGAGCTCGCAGTGCAGGCCCCCGTGGTTCTCATGCCGCATCAGTACCGCGGTCGTCGCGTTGCGATCGCCCAGTTCCCCGAATAGCGCGCACACGCGATCCAACTCGTCGCCGGCGAGCATCGCATCACCCAAATTTGCCACGAACCATTGTTCCATTCTGTCCACCACGAGATGAAACTCCACGATACCCAGAGTTGGGGCCCGAACCCCTGCTTTCCGGGCAACTCAACCCTGTTCGTCCGGGAACACCGCGCGATAGAGCGCTTCGGTCGCAAAGGCCGCGATCGGTAAGGTCACCATCAGCAGCAGGGGCACGAAGATCGACGCGATGATCGTGCTTGCCAACAGGAAACTCCACGTCAGGTTTGCCGGAATGCTGCGGAAGATGGCGCGAACACTCGCGCTCACGGCCACGACGAGATTGGCGCGGCGCTCGATGAGCAGGGGCACGGCATACGCGGTGATGCTGAACGCGATCACCGCAAAGAGTCCGCCCGCCACGACCGCGCCAACGTGGAAACGCAGAAGTTCAGCGGAAAACGGGAGCAGCATCTTCCAGCCGGTATAGCTGCGACCCAGCATGAAGCTGTAGAGGATCCCGGCATCCGTCAGCCAGATCACGAAGAGGAAGAGGCAGACAAGTACCAGGCCCCAGAGTGACGGCGGTGACTGCAGGAAGCCACCGCCCACGTCCCGCCACGTAGGTTTCCGCCCGCGGCGCTGTGCGGCCGACATGGCGAAGAAGCCCGTCAGCAATGCCGGGGCGACAATCAGGAAGCCTCCCACCAGCGGCAACGCCATCGGCGCCAGGCCGAGCGCAACCAGCAAGGAAATGAACCCCGCGCCGAGCACCGCGAATCCCCCCGCATACGCCAGCGACAGGGGGGCCGTCTGTACGAACACGCGCAGGCCCGACGACACGGCAGCAACGACCTGCCGGGGGCGGACATGCCGCGGTTCCGGGCGACTGACATTCATCGACATGGGGCACCACGTGGCAAATTGTCCATTTCATCCTAGCCCGAATCTGTCATCTGGCATCATCGGCATGCCAGCTCTGGAAGTACGCTTAAGATGCATTTTTGTTGACTCTTTTGCAAGTCCCACTATAGTCAAGTGGACCGCCGCTTTGCGCTGATGCGGAGTCAGGCGTGCAACATGCGCACAACGCATGGCGAAGGATGCCCCCGAGGACGCGACTGCCGCCGGATCGATAAACAGCGCAAGGGAGACCGAGATGCGAGCACCGCCGCAAGCGGCGCCAAAATTCCTGAACCTGCTGCAGATCCGCTTTCCGATCGGTGCGATCGCGTCCATCGGGCATCGGGTTTCCGGCGTGCTGCTCGCCTTCACCCTGCCCCTTCTGGCGCTCACGCTGGACCGTTCACTGAGCAGCGAGGTCGAATTCGACGCCGTGCGGAACCTGGTGTCCGCACCGTGGCGGGCCCTTTTCCTCGCCCTTATCGTCTGGGCCGCCGCGCACCACCTCATGGCCGGCGTGCGTCACCTGCTGATGGACCTCGGAATCGGCAGCCGCCTGTCGCAGGCGCGCACGAGCGCATGGGCAGTGATCGTCGCCGCTGCGATCGTCGCCCTCGCCTGCGCGGCGCGGTGGCTGTCATGAGAATCTTCCTCGGACAACGGGCATGGCTGCTGCAGCGGGTGACCGCACTGGTGCTGCTGGTGTTGCTCGCGCTGGGCGCAGCAACGCTGCTGGCGGGGCCACCGTTGAACTACGCGCGCTGGCACGCACTGGCGACCAGCACGCACGGCGCGGTGCTGATCGTGGTGTTCTTCGCAGCGCTGTGCCTGCACGCCTGGATCGGCATTCGCGACATCACCCTCGACTACGTTCATCCGCCGGTCCTGCGCCTGGGCGTGCTGTCGATCGTCGGCGTGCTCCTGACTGCGATCGTGATTCGCGTCGGGCTCACGATGGCGGCGCATCTTGCGGGCGGCGGATGAGGGCGGAGCGCGGCAGGGAGGGATCATGCGACTGAGCATCTACCGCTTCAATCCGGAAACCGATGCGCGGCCGCGCATGCAGGATTACGACGTCCCGACCGAGGCGGACGACCGGAAGCTGCTCGACGTCCTGATGCGGTTGAAAACGATCGACGACAGCCTGTCGTTCCGGCGTTCCTGTCGCGAGGGCGTATGCGGATCGGACGCGATGAACATCAACGGCCGCAACGGGCTGGCCTGCCTCACGTCCTTGCCGGGGCTGAAGGAGCCGGTCGTACTGCGGCCCCTGCCCGGTTTCCCCGTGATTCGCGACCTCATCGTCGACATGACCCAGTTCTTCGCGCACTACCACTCGATCAAGCCTTACCTGATCAACACCACCGAGCCTCCCGAGCGCGAACGCCTGCAGTCGCCCGCCGAGCGCGAGAAGCTCGACGGGTTGTATGAATGCATCCTGTGTGCATGCTGCAGCGCCTTCTGCCCTTCGTTCTGGTGGAATCCCGACAAGTTCATCGGGCCGGCAGGGCTGCTGCAGGCCTACCGCTTCATCTCCGACTCGCGTGACACGGCGACGGCCGAACGGCTGGCCTTCCTCGACGACGTCTACCGCCTGTACCGCTGCCGGACGATCATGAACTGCACCGAGGTCTGCCCCAAGGGACTGAGCCCGTCGCACGCGATCGAGCGTATCCGGCAAGCGCTGGTGCGCGAATCGTCGTAGGGTCTCCGCCATGGGACACGCGCCGCCCTTGTCCGCCCTGTGCCCGCAGCCCGGCCCGCTCGCCGGGCACGGGGGCGCATTCGCCACGGCACTGGCGCAACGGCTGGGCGCGCTCGACATCTTCTCGCTGCTGCCTCCCGCGAATCTCGAATCCCTCGCGCAAGGCGCGCGCTCGCGCCGCATCGGTGCGGGGGAATCGCTGTGGTTCGCCGGCGAGCACGCGAAACATTTCGCGGTGATCGAAGTGGGCATGGTCGAGATCCGGCGGATGACGCCAACGGGCGAAGGGATCGTCATGGGACTATTCCGGCGTGGCGACGCAGTCGGCCTGGTCGCCGCACTCGAGAGCGGCAGCTTCCCGGCGGACGCCATCGCGCTCGGCGGAACGGCGGAAGTCCTGCTGATCCGCGCGGAGGCGTTGCGAGAAGCACTGGGCAACTCCGTGGCCGTCGGGCTGGCGGTAAACCGTGCACTGCTGCAGCACACGGCTGCGCTGCGCGCGAAGATCGACATCGTCAGCGCGGGCTCCGTACCGCGCCGCCTCGCCGCGCTGATGCGTTACCTGATCGGGCGATTCGGCCAACCGACAGAAGCCGGCACCCTCATCATCGACGCACACCTCGGCCGCGACGAAATCAGCCAGCTCGTGAGCGCGCGGGTCGAAACGGTGATCCGGATCCTGAGCCGGTGGCAGAAGGCCGGCTGGCTCGCCTCGCGACCCGGCAGGATCGAGATCCTGCGTCCCGACATGTTGCAGCGGATCGGTGAATCCTGACCCGCCGCGCGCAGATCTTCGTCGTCAGCGCTCGAGCAGCTTGAACTTGTCCTTCACGGTCGCCCAGAAACCGGCATCCTCAGGCGCCGGCTTCACCTCGACGATCGGGATCCACTTCCTGGCGAGTTCCTCGTTGAGCGGAATGAAATGCCGCTGGTCGGCGAGCACGTCATCCTCCGAATAGATCGCATCGACCGGACATTCGGCGACGCACAAAGTGCAGTCGATGCATTCGCTCGGGTCGATGACGAGGAAATTCGGGCCTTCGCGGAAGGCGTCGACGGGACAGACATCGACGCAATCGGTGTGCTTGCACTTGATGCAGGCTTCGGTGACGACATAGGTCATGATTTTGCTCTCTCGGGGTGATCGGGTCTTGCAGTGCGGGACCAATGTAGGGCGGATGCGCCGCGGCCTGAATGACAAAAATCATTCCCCGCGCCGGACCTGCTCCCTAGGATGGAATCACACCGCACAGACCGGCTCCGCGACAGCCGGATGCCGGAATCGCCCACGATTGCTGGAGATCGCCATGTCCGGACACATCCTGAAGTGGCAAGCCGAGCACGCCAACTACCACAAGCTGCTCGACCTGCTGCAATCCCTTGCCGAAACCTTCATTCACGGCGACGAGCCGGATTACGACCTCATGTCCGACATCGTCTACTACATGACCCAGTATCCCGACCACTACCACCATCCACGCGAGGATGTCGCATTCCGGCGCCTGCTTGCGCGCGACCCGGCCATCGCAGCCATCGTCGACGAACTCGCGCACGAGCACGGTGCGATATCCGAATGCAGCACGGCGCTGGCAGCCGATCTCGCTGCCGTGGCCAATGGCGCGATGATGTCGCGCTCGACGCTGGCCACGGACGTCCGCAACTACGTCGCCTTCCTGAAAAATCACATGGATGCCGAAGAGCGCGAGCTCTTCCCGCGACTTGCCGCCGCGCTCGATGACGAAGACTGGTTCCTGGTCGATTCCGCGATCCATTTTGCTGCGGACCCGATCTTCGGCGATTCCGTGCAGGAGCGCTTCAGGGCCCTCCATCGCCGGATCGCAGGCCAGGCTCACTGCGGATGCAAGATACCCGCCGCGACCGTCTGCTGCCTCGAATGAGGTCGGGCGCTGGCGGGGAAAACGCCCGGCGCTCCGATCAGGCGGAGGGCCGGGGCCTGTTCCGCTTGTCCGCGTACATCGCCTCGTCGGCGTGCTTCAGGATATCGTCCAGATCCTGTCCGTGCCCGGGATGGAGCGCCACCCCAATGCTCGCCCGGGTACGCAGTACCCGCGCGTCGAGATCGAACGGATGGCTGATCACTTCCCGGATCTTGACCGCAACCTGGTGTGCATCCTCGGGCGTCTGGATGTCCTCGAGCAGCACAACGAATTCGTCACCGCCCAGACGTGCTACCGAATCGGCCGCGCGCACACAGCGTTGCAGCCGGCGTGCCACCTCCCGCAGCAGCCGGTCTCCGCACGCGTGGCCGAGCGAATCATTGACCTGCTTGAAATCATCGAGGTCGATGTAAAGCACCGCCATGAGCGCCTGAGTGCGGGCGCATCGGGTCACGGCCGCATCGACGCGCTCCTTGAAAACGCGGCGATTCGGCAGCCCGGTCAGCTCGTCGTAGCGCGCCGCCCGCTGCAGCTCCGCCTTCGTCTGGGCCCGATCGATCGCGATCGCGACCTGGTCCGCGATGAAATGCAGCAGCTTCCGATCCTTGTCCGAATACTGCGTGCCCGGATCGCTCTTCAGCACGAGGACCCCGATCGTGTCGTACTGGACGATCAACGGCAGTGCCAGCCAGGAGCCGTCGTCGTCGACATGCACATGCCCAGCCTCTCCGCACGACGCGGTCAACGCGGCGCCGCGCAACTGCAACGGCCGACCGCCGCAGAGCACCTGGGTGCAGAATTCGCATGCAAGCGGTTCGGGCAGAAGGGGCGAATTCCCCTGCCCGTCCATCTGGTAGGAGAAATCGAGCTGCCGCGTCCGCCTGTCGCAGGTGGCAAGCGCAAAACCGGCTACCGGCACAAGACCGGCGACGATGCGGTGTATCTCGCGCAGCAGGACGTCGAGGTCCTCGGCATCGTGCACGGCTTCCGAAATTGCGTACGTCGCGCGCTGAATGGCCTCGGCGCGCTTCAACTCGGTGACGTCGCGCGCGACCCCGATCCGCAGTTGGTCCTTCTCGGACCAGCATGCCGACCACATGAGGTCGACGCGATGCCCATTCTTGTGGACGTAGCGGTTCGCGAACCCGACGCGTGCACGACCGGCGACGATCTCACCAGCCTCCTGCATTGTCCGCTCGCGGTCTTCCGGGGCGAGAAAATCGAACAGGTGACGGCCGACCATTTCATCGGCCGAATAGCCGAGAATCCGCTCGCACGCAGCGCTCACATACACGATGCGTCCACCGGGGGCGACGAGGAACACCACGTCGAGGAGCAGATCGACGAAGTTGGGCAGACGATCATCGCGCGGGATCGCAGACATCCGGATAGATTACTATCGAAAGGGCAAGGTATGCAGGGAGCTTGACACGGATTCGGCGAGGGAAGCCTGTGCCCCGCATCGGCCACGTCCCGAATTTCGCCGGCCGGGCCGGCGGCGCGTCAGGCCTTGCTGCGGCCCGACCTGCCCTTCTTCTCGCGCTCGCCTTTCGCTCCTGCTTTCCTTGTGGCGTTGCGGCCTGCTTCGGCCTGGTCTAGCCATAGCAGGGCATCCACGTAGGTCATGAATTGCTGCAGGTACTCCGGCGATATTTCGCGCATCTGCCGGAGCGACTGCAGGACGAGGAAATGCGAGTTGAGCGGGCCGGCGTTCTCCGGCGCCTGGGCGAACGCCTGCGACAGCTGCCGGTCGACGCTGAGCCGCGACCAGGTGCTGCGGAAATACCTGACCGATCTCAGTTCCGCTTGCGGTTCGGCGACGGGATCTGCTGCCGGTATCGCTCCGCCCGCCTCGCCGTCCGCCCCCTGGCGGGCAATGTGGGCCAGCAGCTCACCCAGGGGCGTGCCACCCTGCCCTTCGGGCCGCACGAGCGGCTCGTGGTCCTTGTCCTCCACTCGCTCGAAGCGTTCGCGATAGTCGCTCACCACACTGGCCAGCCGGGTATCGAGAAGACGTCTGGCATCGCCATGACAGGCCAGCGAGCGCCGCGCGAGCGCCTCGATGAAGCGAAAGCGGATCGGATCGAAGCGCTCCGCACCGCGTGCGCGCAGGGATTCCATCAGCCGGTCGGTATCGATTCTTGCAGGCGGATTCCGCGCCGGCAAACCGCACCCGGCCGGATCAGCCATTCCCGCCACCCGCCTTGCCTCCCTTGGGAACCGGCGCCATCTCGACGCGACGGTTGCGGGCACGCCCATCGGCGTCGGCGTTGGACGCCACCGGCTGCTCCTGCCCGAAGGCCGCAGCAAACACCGAGGACGATGGAACGCCCTCGTCGACCAGCGCCCGGGTCACCGTCAGGGCGCGCTGGGCCGAGAGTTCCAGGTTGTCGGCGAACTGCCGGTTGGTGTCGCGCACAGGCCGGTCATCGGTGAAGCCGCTCACCATCAGCATCTCGTCGTTCACGGCGAGATAGGCGGCCAGCGGCGGCGCCAGGCTCCTGAGCAGCTGCCGGCCTTCCGGCTGCAGCTCGTCCGAATTGAGTGCGAACAGCACGCTGCCACTGATGCCGATGCGCCCATCGTTGAGCGTCACGCGCCCCGCGGCGAGCGGCACCGCGAGGGCTTTCTCCAGCGCCGCGCGCCGCTGCTCCTCGGCGTTGCGCTTCCGCACCTCCGCCTCGAGGCTGGTCACGAGATCGAGCTGCACGCCGAGCACGCCGACGAGTATCAGCACGAACGCCCCCAGCAGGCCCGACATCAGGTCGCCGAAGACCG
Organism: Azoarcus sp. DN11; assembly: GCF_003628555.1. NCBI lineage: Bacteria > Pseudomonadati > Pseudomonadota > Betaproteobacteria > Rhodocyclales > Zoogloeaceae > Azoarcus > Azoarcus sp. DN11. The sequence continues at coordinate 2,829,204 of NZ_CP021731.1, forward strand.
CCCATACGGGCGTCGACTGTTCGATGCCTGCTTCGAGCTCGTCCATCCTCAGACCTCGCCGGCGACGAGCGCCTGTCGTCCGGAAAGCGCCTGCAGGTCATCGACGATCTGTCGCTGCGACATGATCGAGAGATCGATGATTTCCCGCGCCTGGGCCACGTAATAGGCAAGCTGCTCGTCGCTGCGCGCGAGCGACTTGTCCAGCGCCCCTTCGATGCGCTGCAGCGTCGTCATGAGCCTGTCGTTGGATTCGGTGAAGAGCTGCACCGCGAGCCCGAACGCCTCGCTCAGGCTGGCAACCTCGACCGCTCCGCCGGTAATCTCGCTGGCGACTTCGACCATCCGCGCCGACTCCGCGTCGATGTTCTCCACGAAGCGGTTGCCGGCACGCTCGAGCATTCCCGACGACGAAGCCACCAGCGCGTCGATCGCCTCCCTCTGTTCGGTGGATGCGCGATTGATCGCATCGAGCAGCGTGTTCAGCGTTTCCATGATGCGGCTGCGCTCGGCCAGCAGTTCGTTGTCGCGCGCGCTGCTCGCCGAAAGCTCGTGCCGCAGCTGGCCGATGACTTCCGCCGCAGCCCGTGGCGCTTCGGCCGCCGTCAGCATGAGGCGGGAGACTTCGGCAATGGTGTTGCCAGCCTGGGCTTCCACGGAAGTCGCGATGTCGCGGGCAGTCTCACCCAGGGTCTCGCAGATGTGCTCCTGCCGCGCCAGCGTCTGCGCGCCGACCTCGTGCCACTCGCGCTGCAGCGACACTGCCATCGACTCCAGCGCCCGGGTCTGTGCAACCCGTCGCGCCTCGTCGCCGGCCGCCAGCTCGGCCTGCAGGGCTCGTGCCGATTCGGCGATCGTCGCGACGAGCGCCGTCGAGCGCTGCGCGAAGGTATCGGCAAAGGCTTCGAGCGACGTGTGCAGATCTCCGGCGAGGCGGTCGCTGGTGCGTTCATGCTGGGTCAGCGCCGTCGTCCAGGTATCCGCCACCGCGGCGACGCTCGCGTCGAAGCGTTGGGCAATGCCGTCGAGCTGCGTCCCAACCGCCTGCGCGACGCGTTCCTGCAACGCGGCGGTTTCGCGCGCAATCCCGTCCATCGTGGAGGCGACCACGGGCTGGATCGTCTCGCCGGCCAGGCGGGTGCTCTCGGTCAGGCTCGCCCTGAGGGATTTGTCGACCGAACGCGCCAGATCCGAATACATCTCCCGCGCGTCGCGGTGGAAACGCTCCTGCCCGGAAACCAGTTGCTCGTTCAGTTCCCTGCCCTGCCGGTCCATCTGCGCCATCATCGCGTCAAACTTCGCTACCAGCTCCGGCAGAACCTGTGCCTGCAGCTGCAGGGCCTTGTAGGTTTCCTGGCGTTGATGGGCGAGCAAAAATCCGCGCAGCGTCGTGGCGATGCGGGTGTCGAGCAGCTGTCCCGCCTGCAGCCGCTCGCGCCGGCACACGGCGGAAATCAGACCCAGCATCGCGGAGGCCGCGACACCGGCCACCGAGGTGCCGAACGCCACCCCCAGGCCCCGCACCGGCGCAGCAAGCGATGCACGGATCGCCTCCAGGTTCGTCGTGCTTTCCAGCGCGATGACGGCTCCCTTGAGCGTCACGACCATGCCGAGAAAGGTCCCCAGCATCCCCAGCAGCACCAGCAGGCCCACGAGGTATGGCGTCATCGCCGGGCCCGGGAGCCCGACGCGCTCGCCCTCGATACGCAGGCGCACCGGGTTCTGCAGCGAACCCGGCAAGCCGCGCAGCCACTCGCCCGCGTTCTCCAGCCCATCGGGAATGACGTCGAGCGCCCGTGCCAGTGCCGACGTGCTGCGATGAAAGTGCAGCAGTTCGACCGCGCCCGTCACGTACACGAAACCGATCAGCGCCGTCATCGTCAGCGCCAGCGCACTCGACCCGACATACCCGGCGCCGACCCACAGCACGGCAATCAGGCCGACGGCGAAGGCCACTCCACAGATCGTTCTATTCATTGCTTCCCTGTTGCCACATTCTCGAGTGCCGCGATCATCCCCGCGACCGGTTGCAAGCGAAGGTCCAGCTCAGCCAGCAGCACGGACTGCATCTCCCGGCAGAACCCTGCCAGCCACCCGCCGGGCTGCATCCACCGGCCAGAGTCGTCAGCAGCCTGCGCCTCGGCCAGCTTCAGCTGATGCAATTTGTACAAGTGATCGAAGCGCCTGCCCAGGAGCCCCGGCACCGTCGCCAGCAGGTCACGCTCGCGGCCGGCCAGCGCCTGCTCCATCACCGCATCGAGCGCCGCGAGCCGCGCGAGAGCGGGCGTCTGCCCGGACAGCGCCGCGCGCACCGTGATCCGCAAGGGGCCGATGCTCGCGCTCATGTCCCGCTGATGGGCGAGGTAGTACCGATGGTAGGGCGCGAAATCGGCCGCGCTCTCGATGCTCGCCTGCGGATCCGGCGTCGGCAGCTCGATTCGCGCCCGGCCGGGCCTGATCACCCCATCGGTGGTGATCGACTCCACCAGCGCAGCACGCACACGGGCCAGCGCCTGTCGTGCGGCCGAGCTTTCCGCCGAAGGGGCCGCGGCCAGGACGTCAGGCGCCGCCTTGTCGGCATTGATCACCGAGAACAGCGTCAGCGCGTCCGCGAAACCCAGCCATTGACCGAGCCTGTCCGCAAAAGACTGCTTCGACGCGGCCACGTCCGCGACCGCGAGATCGGCAAGCGCGCGTACCAGATTCGAACTATTGAATCGCGTACGCGGCAAACCCTGCGCCATACCGAAATCGACGCCCGATCGGCGAGACAACGGGAGAGGCTGCTACGACCCGATCACTCCCACTCGATTGTCAACAGGACCATGGAAACCTTTGTGTAGCAAGGCTTCAGGCCTGATGCGGGTGGCTAATACCGACAGCGATACCGACAAGTTGCCGCGCCTCGACGAGGCGACCTGATAGCTCCATATAGGCTCATGTTGCCCCGTCGTACCGACATCGCCCTCGGCTCCCTCAAAACTGCCCGACTGAGGGGTGGATTAGCCCCTTCCAACTGGCAGAACCCCGTCGAATGTTGACGGTTAACGGTATCAAAGGCGGCCTCCACCCCTGCTCTGACATAGCAGCGGCAGCGTCTTCAGAGGGGCTAACGGTATCAGACCCGGAGTCGCCCCCCGTATCTTGACGGTATCAACGAGTGAAGGGTCTCGGACACCCGTTCTGATACCGTCAAGTCAGCGTCAAGTCGTCCCTTAGGGCGCCACCAAAGCCTACCGACGCGGCTAAAAGGACGCATCAACACCTCCGACGCCCAACAGCCTGTTTGATGCTCCTCAAAGAATTCGGCAATGGCCGCCTCACACTGCCGTATTTGCAAATATATAACCAATCGTAAGTAAACTGCGATTACCGAACTTCATTCAAAGCTTGCCAAGCAATTGACTCGGTGCTAAATATCGCAACATGGCTGCGACTGAGCGAAACAAGCTAAACAACCTCTACCGCCACTGGGCCCCAGGCACGCCGCTGACCTCCAAGGATCTGGCAGCGCTGGGCATTTCAGCCGATTTGGCGGTGCACTACGTGCGCGCCGGTTGGATGACACGGCTGCTACGCGGGGTCTATAGCCGGCCCAACGATGTGCTGGCCTTGCACCCCTGCCTGGTACTGCTACAGCGCAGCATCGAGGGCTTGCATGTGGGAGGCAAGACGGCGCTCGATTGGTACGGAGTGCGGCACTATTTGGCGCAGCAGCCGGTGCTGCAGTTGTACGGGTGGGCGGCGGCCCGACTACCCGATTGGTTCTCCGAGCGTTTTCCGGCGGAGTATCACCGCAAGCGCCTATTCGATGAGGCACCGGACGATCCCTTGCACGCGGCGCCCTTTGAGAAGCGCGATGGGGCCCCACGGGTGTCGGCACCAGAACGCGCACTGCTCGAGTTGCTCAGCGAGGTTGGCGTGCGCCAGCCCTTGCAGGAGGCGCGTGAACTGATGGAGAGCGCATACAGTCTGCGCGCCGACGTGCTGCGCGCCTTGTTGCAGCACTGCACGAGCGTGAAGACGGTGCGCCTGTGCCTGCAGCTTGGACGTGAACTCGCCCTACCTTGGGCAGCGAAACTGGATGCAGCCGAGTTGCCGACCGGCAGCGGACGCGCCTGGGTATCGCGCTCCGCGGATGGCTTGCTGGTGCTCAAGCCATGAATCCACTCTACCTGGACACCGCGCGCCTGCTGACGCAGGTCGCACCGTTCGTTTTTGCAGACGGAACATTCGCGCTCAAGGGCGGCACGGCGATCAATCTCTTCGTTCGCGACATGCCCCGCCTGTCGGTCGATCTGGACCTTGTGTTTACCGATCACACCCAGCCTCGCGAGGCGGCACTGGCTCATATCAACGACGCGATCCGGAAAGCCTCCGAGCGCCTGAAGGCGCGGGGCTTTCAAACGCATGCGGTGGCTGCGGCCGACATTGGCGAGACCAAGCTGCTGGTGCGGCGTGGCGGCATCGAGGTCAAGATCGAGGTGAATTTCGTGATGCGGGGCACGGTGCATCCGGTGCGCTTGGCCGGTCTCACGCCTCTGGCACGCGATACGCTGCTCGCAGACTTGGAGATTCCCGTGGTTTCGCTGGAAGACGTCTATGGCGGCAAGCTCGTCGCGGCCATGGACCGGCAGCATCCGCGCGATCTGTTCGATGTCATGCAACTGTTCGCGCACGAGGGCATCACCGCGGGCATCCGGCGCGCCTTCGTGGTGTATTTGGCCAGCCACAACCGACCGGTGCATGAGGTGCTGTTCCCTGCTCACCGCGACGTCCGACAGGAGTATGAGCGCAACTTCCGAGGGATGACCGCCGAATCGGTGGAGCTCGACGCGCTGTTGGCCGTGCGTGAACGCATGGGGCGAGAGCTTCAGGCTAACTTGGATGCCGATGAACGACGGTTTCTGCTGTCGCTGGTGGCTGGCCAGCCTGAATGGCCACTGCTGGGCATTGCGCATATGGAACGACTGCCAGGAATCCAGTGGAAGCTCCGCAACCTCGAACAGCTAAAGCTCAAGAATCCGAAGAAGTTTGACGAGCAAGTTGAAACGCTGGCGCTGCGTCTGCGGTAATGCCTCTTGAGAAAACTTGGCTACCCTCTACGATTTCAGCATCAACCAAGGACGATACTGGCCGGTACGCCTCTTGATCAATGAAACGCCCATGGCAACGCATCAGTGGCAGCAGCCGTTGGTCTGCAGTACCCGCTTATTCCGAGCATAGACTTGACCCGGATAAGAATAAATTTCAATGACTTGCGATGACAAAATTTTTGTTGATGATTGCACATGAATCATTTCCAACGAACCGCAAGCAACTGAGTTATAAAGACATATTCCTTCAGGTCACTCCCACTCGATTGTCAATCTCACCGTCCACCGCCAGTATTGGCGCCGCTTTTCGCATATTCCCACTCATCAATACTGTCAGCGATACCGTCATAGTTCTACGGCTTGGAACCGTCGCCCTGCCACACTCACTTCCGCGTCCAACCGGACCTGGTTGTCCGAAATCAATCCACATTTTTCGGACACTTATTGGCTCTCGCCTGCCGAATTGTAACCGGCCGTGCCGTGCCCATCATCCAGCCACGCCAAGGTTTGGTCATTGAACGAACGAGAAGAAACCGGCAGCAGCGCTGCCTTGTTGCCTTCCTCGTCATCCCCTGCTGCGCAACGCATCCGCCAACACCGAGAACGCATCGGCAAGTCGTCTTGCCGTTTCCGGCGGCAGCAGCGGCAGCGGCAGCTTGAGATTACGCACGCCGGTTGCAGTGTCCCGCTCAATCCATGGATGCGACGGAGTCGCCGGGTCGCTCGCCGCCGCCAATGCGGAAACCAATTGCGTGCCAAACTGGGCCAAGGCCAGCCAGGGATCGGCGTCGATTGGCGGTGGCGCCTCCCGCTCCGTCACGTCGGCGCCGACACCCGTCTCCACCGCGTCCTCCGGACCGGCCCCGGTTTCCGGCGGAGCTGCCGTACCTGCCGTCTCCTCAGCCGGCGTCATAGCCTCGCCTTCGCCCACATGGTTGGTCACGTTCTCGACCTCCTTCATGAAGCGGTTGAGGCGCGAACCGCCCAGCGCGATCTCTCCCGTGCCACCGTCGAGAATTCCGGCCGACAGCGAACGTTTGAAAGCCAGCACCGACAGCATGCCCTCCTCGATCGTGCCCTTGGCGACGAAATTGACAATCTGCACCGACCGCTTCTGGCCCATCCGGTGGATTCGGGCGATGCGCTGTTCGAGCAGCGCCGGGTTCCACGGTAGATCCATGTTCACCAGGATCGAGGCGTGTTGCAGGTTGAGACCAGTGGCGCCGGCATCGGTGGACAGGAACACCCGGCAGTCGGGATCGTCCCGGAAGCGCTCCACCAGCGCCGGCCGCTTCTCCGAAGGCACCCCGCCGTGGAAGCTGACGTAGCCGATGCCGCGCGCTTCGAGCCGGCGAATCACGATGTCGTGGGTGCGTGTCCATTGGCTGAACACCACGGCCTTGGCCTCGGGTTGCTCGAACAGGCCGTCGAAAAGCGCTGCCAGTTCGTCCGCCTTGACGCCGTGGTCGCTTTCCTGATCGAGCAAGTAGGTGCTGTTGCAGGACATGCGCATGTTCTGCAGGGCGCAGGTCAGGCGCCGCTGATCCCTGTCGGAGAGGAACTTCGTCTTGCGCCAGCGCTGGACGATCTTGGTCACGATCTCCGCGTTTTCCTGATGGTAGGTCATCTGCGCTTCCGTCATCGGCACCAGCAGATTCTGGTCGGTGCGTTCCGGCAATTGCGTCAGGACTTCCGATTTGCGGCGGCGGATCATGATCGGCGCCAGCGTTTGGCCGATCCTGTCCAGCCCGGTGTAGCCGGTGACCCGCCCACCCTCGTCCTTGACCTGGTGCGCGTGCAGCAGCTTCCAGGTGGGGCCCAGGCGGTGCTGGTCGACGAACTGGACGATGGAGATGAGTTCCTCCAGCTTGTTTTCCAGCGGCGTGCCGGTGAGCACGACCGCGTAGGGACTGTCGATGCGCTTCAGGGCGCGGGCGGCGATGGTGTTCCAGTTCTTCACCCGCTGTGCCTCATCGACGATCACCAGTTCCGGCGCCCAGGCGGCGATCAGGTCGAGGTCGGGCTGAAGCTTTTCGTAGTTGGTGATCTTGCAGAAATCGTCCACCGCATAGTCCTTCTGCCGCTGCGCCCGGCCGCCGGCCATGACGCGCGCGCCGTTTTCACCATGGCGCCCGGAAAAGCGTGCGATTTCGCTTTGCCACTGGTACTTGAGCGAGGTCGGACAGATCACCAGCACTTTGGCCACGCCAAAATGTCGGGCCAGGATTTCGGCGGCGGCAATGGCCTGGATGGTCTTGCCGAGACCCATTTCGTCGCCGATCAGCGCCCTGCCCGCCCGGGCGGCAAACAAGGCTCCCTCGGCCTGATATGGATAAAGCGGCACCTTGAGCAGTTTCTTGAGCCGGGGATCGTCGCTACCGTGGGGGAAAATGTCGTCCAGCGCTTTCCCGCGCCGTTCGGCATCACGCCGGCCGACGATGAAATCGAGGGCATCGTCGTAGGCACGCAGGTCGTGGCCGGTCTTGGAAACAGCGGTAAGGAAATGCTCCAGTTCACCCAATTTTTCCGGCGGCAGCATTCCGTCGCGTCCAACGTCGAACAGCCGCCCGGCCGCCTTCGCAACGGCGGGCGGGCAATCCGTGCCGACGCGCAAATGGATCGCCCGTCCGCCGTCGTTGCGCAGGTACAACTCCGAGAACGGTGGATGGTAGCCACGGGCGAAGGCCGTCTTGGCACCGCGCTTCTTCTCCAGCCGCGCGAGAACGAACTCGATGTGCTTGCAGGTGCCCAGTTCGTTGGTGGCGTAATCCGGGCAGGCACAATAGTTGTCCCCCGGCTGTTTGCCACGGATCGCCACCCGATAGCTGCTCTTCGACTGCGGATTGTCGACGCGGAACTCGGAGAAGAACGGTTCCGTGCCGATATTTTCCAGCTCGAACGCCTGCTCGCGGCCAAACTGGCGACGCAGCTGCCGCTGCCATTCCACGGGGGAAATTTCGGTCGGGGCGTGAGTCCGGGAGAGTTTGGGGTCCTTCGGCGGCGATTTCCGGGTACCGCGCGACTTGGTCGATTTGTTGGGCATGAACACCAATCCCTTTCAGTAAATGTTTCTTGCGGACTCACCGCAACAACAGGTCGAGCCGGTTGCGCACCCAGCCGAAGGCAATATGCTCCTGCTCCAGCCGCAGCCGTTCGCGGATGCGGTTGTCGCGCAGATCGTTGTACAGAGCGAGTTCCTCTGGTGTCAGCCGGCGCAGATCAGCGATGAACGGCTTGTCTTCGAAGCCCCACAGGGGGCGATGCGCTTCAAGGGTTGCCCGGTCCATCAGGAAGGACGTGACGTGCTCGAAATGGCCACGCAGCTGATCCAGGATAGCGAAACCGTGGGTATCGATGTCGCCCCAGTAATGGATCGCACACCGCCCCAGCCATTTGGCCCTCGCCAGAGCCTCCCAGCCATAGCCGGCGCCGAAAACGGCGATGCTCCCAGGGAGTTTCGGCAATGCCAGAAAGTTGGTTTCGTTCTCGGTAATGATTACCCGATTAACATCCAGGGTCAGGCGCCCGAAGCTGTCGGCATCCAGGGTAATATCAGGGCACGCTGCGCCCGGCACCGACTGGATGGCCGAGTCGAGAATCCGGAAACGAATCCGCGTCGGTTTTTCCAGAAAGCCGTAGCGGGCGGCAAACTGGGCAACGCCGGTTTTCGCAGGATCCACGCTGCCGAGAGGCAGGCACAGGTCGAGCAGGTCAGCGAGCACGGCGCGATGCGCTTCGATGAACTTGCTGTGGACACTGGGCACATCCACCTGACGCAGGTGGATCCCGGGACGAGGATGGGCGCTCAGCCAATCCACCACGGCCAACAATCGGGGCCAGTCAGCCGCCAGTTCCAGGGCCTGCAGCGGCCTTTTTTCCAGCCAAGGCAGCAGGCCCGGGTTGACTTGCCGGGTCATGGCGACCTGAGCCGCGAACCGATCCCATTCACGACGTCTGTCCAACCACGCAAGCGCATCTGTCAGAGAATCGATCCAGATGCTGGACGGAAGCCGTTGCAGCCCCTGCACCCGGTGGCGAACTTCCCGCCACTCGAGGCGCAACGGGGCCGTATTGGCCAGCTCCGTCGCCCACTTACGCACCGCCTCGAAGCGATCGGTGATGTCGGCCGAGCCGGGGCCTTTGCAGGCCAGCCGCAGCGGGAAACGGACGTTGCCGGTCACGGCTTTACGCAGCAATTCACCGCGCTCCCACAGACGCGCCAGCTGCCCCTTCAGGTCTGCGGGGGTCGTCCACGCCATTACTGCAGGACTGCCTGCATGCCGGATGCCTTCTGCGCGCGGTACGCCTCGATCGACAGATTGAGCAGCCTGGACGCCCGACCCCCCTCGTTGTGCACATAGCCGACACCCGCGACGAAGGGTTCGATGATGTGGATCTTCTGCAGCGGGGTGACGATCAGGAGCTGCAGATTGAGTTGCCGGAACAGCTTCAACCCATACTGCGCCGACTCATCCGAGCCGCGGCCGAACGCCTCGTCGATGACCACGAAGCGGAAGGAGCGCGAGCGCACCGCCCCCCACTCCAGTCCGAACTGGTAGGCCAGGCTGGCGGCGAGGATGGTATAGGCCAGCTTCTCCTTCTGTCCGCCCGACTTGCCGCCGGAATCCGAGTAATGCTCATGCTCGGTGTTGTCTTCGCGCCAGCGCTCGCTGGCAGCGAACAGGAACCAGTTGCGCATGTCGGTGACCTTGGCCGTCCAGCGCCGGTCCTGCTCGGACAAGCCCTCGCGGCCGCGGAATCGGTCGATGATGGCCTTCACCTGCAAGAACTTGGCCTCCGAATACTGGCTGTCGTCGGAACCGGTCACCGCACCCTCGGTACAAGCGCGCAGGTCCTGCTGGAAATCGCGGATCTCGGCATCGGGGCTGGCCTGCGATTCCAGCACGATGTATCGCCCCGGGTTGTAATCGATCTCGCCCAGCGATTTGTTGATATGCGCGATGCGCTCCTTGATGGTTTCCCGCTCGCGGGCCAGCTGCGCGCTGAAATTTGCGATTTCGTTGATGGTGTTGACGTTGAGCAACTCCTTGAAGCGGGCGACGAAGCGGGGCAGGTCGTCGCCGTTCAATTGCGTCAGCAGCTTTTCATACTCGAAGGCGGCTTCGAGGCTGGCATCGATCTCGGCCGTCTCGAGTTTGAAGGTGTCTTTGAAGGACGCCATCGCCTTGATGATCTTTTCGGCCAGGCGCCTGAGTTTCGCGTCTTCGGCGTCAATTCGCGCCTGCAGCCAGGTTCGCGCGTCCTGCTCGCGGTTGTCGCAGGACTCCACGGACAGCTGATGCTCACCCAGGGCTTCGGCACGCATGGTTTCCAACGTTGCTGAAAGCGCTGCATCCTCGATCACGCCCGAGATCAGCAACGCAGTTTGTCCTCGCAGGTCCTGTGCATCCGAGCGCCGCTGCTCGACCTTGGCGCGCCTGTCGCGCGCACCCTGCAATTCGCCCTCGGTAGTCTTGAGCGCCTGTTGCAACTCCCGCAGGCGCTCGTTCAACTGTTTGAGGATGTCGGAGGCCGACTCCAGTGCTTGACGCTCATGCTCCAGCGATGCGATTGCCACTGCCACGCTGGACCAATCGAGCTCTTCGAAGGTGGTGAACTCTTCGAGGCGGGTCAGCGCATCGAGCCGGTCCCGCAGCGCCCGGCGCGCTTGCTCGATCTTGCCGATCTGGCTACCCACCTCGCCCAGGCGAGCTTCGAGTTGCTGGCGTTTGGCTTCCAGAGCGGCAATCTTCGCGCTGTTGCTCCAGCCCAGGACGTAGCGGCTCCGGTCGTCGATGCGATGGCGGTCGTCCTTTTCGTGGCGGCCGCTCGGGTCCTTGATCTGCCCGGCGCGTGTAATGGCGCGGGTTTCGCGCCGGAACTGCTCGGGCGTGGCGCAGCACGCCACATCGAAGCGCTGGGCGAGCTCGCGCTCCAACCAGTCGTAATGGGGCGAATCGGGCTTGACCGCCAGCTTGCGAACCAGGGAATCCCGGTGCAATTCGGGCAACTCCGCCGCCTTGCGCACGCGAACATGGAAATACACCAACCGCCCCCGCAGATGGCTGCCATCCACCCACTCGGCCACCGCCTTGTAGTGGGCATCGGGTACCAGCAATGACAGCCCGAATCCACGCAGCAGGCGCTCCGCCGCGCCCTCCCAGTCGCGCTCGTCATCCCGCACCTGGATCAGCTCGCCGGCAAAGGGCATGGCATCCACGTCCAGGCCCAGGGCGGCGCATATCGCGGCACGGATCCGGATTTGCTGATCATCGATGTTGCTGCGCCGGCGCTTGAGGCTGTCGATCTCGGCTGCGAGCTGGTCATGCTCCAGCTTTCCTTGACGCAACGTCACGCCGTGCTCGGTCAACGTGTTCTGCAAATCGGCATCGCGGTTGTGAGCATCCTCCCGCCAAGCCTTGAATTGCGCACGCTGCGCTGAAAACGTGGCCTCGTCCGTGGCCGCGGGCTCGCCCAGGACGGCCGCGAGCTCACCATAGCGGGCCGCCTTGGCCTGCCGCCCATCGCGCACTTGCTCCTGCTTGCGGATCTCGACGGCCAGACGCTCCAGCCGATCGCCGCCGTTGTCGTTGATGGCCTGCTTCAGCTCATCAATCTGGCGACCGTGCGCTTCGCGGGTGGCGTCGAGGCGGCGCACCTGCCCGTCGATCTTATCCCATTCGTCATCGAGGAGACTGAGACGCTTGTCCAGCAAGCCCAGTTTCAGGCCGGCAAAGTGCGCTCGCAAGCCTTCGCGGCAGTGGCGCAGGTTATCAACCTCGGCAGCCAATGCACCATGACGACGGCAATCGGCCACCAACGGGGTCAGCAAGTCCACTTGCTGCTGCGCCTTGAGCACCGCCTGATGGGCCCGGTTCAAGTCGTCGAAATGACCGATCAGCGCCTGAATGCGCGGCGCTACCTCGAAGGGCTCGAGCATGTGGCCGCGCACGAAATCGGTCAGATTGCCTACCGACTTCATCGACACCGTCTGGTGGAAGAGCTCCAGCGCCTGATCGTTCTCGATGCCGAAGCGGCGGCGGAACCATGCGGCATAGGGAGGAAAGCTGTCCTGCACCTCGGCGCCCTGCCCCCGCAACCGCTTGCGCAAGGCGGCAATGTCGGAACCGAAGTTGGCGAAGTCCTGCGCAATCGCGAGCCCGCGTTCCGCCCCCACGAAGAAGCGAGCCGGCTGCCCTTGGGCGTCCTTCATCCAGAACACCTGGGCCAGGCTCACCGTCTGGTCGTAGCCCGCGTTATGAAAGACACCCAGAATGACCGAGTAGCTGTTGTGATCGCGCAGGGAAACCGGTCTGGCGGCACCGGTGACTTCATTGCGCTCCGACTTGTAGTGCCCGAGGACGTAGGATCGCAAGGTGCGCTCCTTGCTGTCGGCGCCGGCCGCCTTGTTGTAGGCGATGCGCTGAGCCGGCACGAGGAGCGTCGTGATGGCGTCCACCAGGGTCGACTTGCCGGAACCGATATCGCCGGTGAGAAGGCCGTTCTTGCCATCGAGTTGCAGAGTCCACACCCGGCCATCGAAAGTCCCCCAGTTGAAAACCTCCAGGCGGGCCAGGCGGAAGCCGGACAGGGTATCATCCGCCGCAAAGTCCAGCCCGAGGGACAAGGGCTCATTCATGGTTTCGCCCCCACCCCCGACAGGGCCGACTGATAGACGGCCAGGCGGGCGTCGAATTCGGCCAGCCATTGGGCATCGACGAAGGCTTTCAGGATGCGCCGCACCTCATAGTGGGCGGGACCGGCCGACGCGGTCTTGAGCTTGTGCAGGAAGCCAAGCTCCACCACCTTGTTGAGGGTGGACTCGATCTGATCCACCAGCCTGGCCTCGTTCGGACCACCCGGCAGAAACACGCGCACCAGCTCGACGATCTCATCCCGACTCAGCACCAGGCGCGTATCGCCGCCACCGGCATCGAACTCGGCCAGCTTCTTGCGCAGCAGCGCCAGCAGCGCCAGCAGCAGGCTGACCGGAAAGGACAGCGGACGGCGCGCCACCAGCCGTGGCAAACGCGGTGCCGGATCATCGTCGGCCGGCTCCGGGCGGCTTTTCAGGAAAGCATGCCCCTCCGCCTCGTCCAGAACCAGTTCGAGATTGAGCACCGACACATAGTCGCGCACCCGGGCTTGCAGGTTCAAGAGTGCGGCCCACTGGCGCTCGTCGCCCTCACGGTAGAGCACCCCCTTGAGCAGGCCGATAACGAGCACCGACAGGTCGGTGCCGTCGGCCGGGGTTACCGGCACATTGCTGAAATCGTCCATCCCTTTTGCTTCTCTTTGTTCATTTCCAGTCAGCGCAGAAAGATCACGCGGGGAAGGCGCGCGCATCGGGTAAGCGGTTCGCCGCTAGCCTGCCAGTGAATGAATTCGGGTGTATTTTCGTCGATCACAGCCTTGAAGGCATCACTGCCGAGTTGCAGATAGGCCACCAGTTCGGCCAGGCCCTGCTGCAAAGGCTGGGCGCCCACCAACTCGAAGAGCGTGATCTGCGCCTTGTCCTGCAAGGCATGGCGGATATGGCGTGCGAGGCGAGCCTTGTCCACCACCACCTGATCGAAGAGTGCCTGGGGGTCGATGTCTTCATCGCCTGCCTGCAAGACCAGGCTGGCGATGACCGGCTTCACCGCCGGGGTGAACAAGGGACGTTCCATCGCCAATTCGATATCGGCGCCGCTCTCGGCCATCTCCATCACCGGGCCGGCGGGGGGCGTCTCGCGCAGCGCCAGTGCCTTCGCTTCGATGCCGTGCAGGATGTCCATGATGCGGCGGTTTTCAAGCCACGCCTGGTCGTCGAGAAAGCGCCGCAACTGCTGCGACAGGGCCGCCACGGTGCGCTGGGTGTGCTCACCGGCTTCCAGCCAGTCGTAATGCACCCGGCGGGTGCGGGCATCGGGTTGCAGGGAAGCCACGGCCGGCAAGGCCAGCACCCGGTCCAGCAGGTCGGTCAGTTCCTCCTGGCGACGGCTGGACAGCAGGAATTCCCAGAAGGCATGGAAGCTCTTGCCCTGGTCGGAATCGGCAATCGCGTCGCGGTCGCCCATGATCTCTTCCAGCAAGGCCCCCTTGCTGCCCTCCCACAAGGCGATGCGCTCGCGCACCCGCCGGTCGAGCTGGCGGAAGTTGTGTTCGACCTCGCGAAAGTCGGCAAGCAACTCGCGCGCGCCCAGCATGAACTGCTGGAAACGGTCCTTGAGCGCCGTGTCGTCCAGGAGCAACACATCGCCCGCGAGCACGCGCGCGATCTCGGCGTCGATGTCGTCGCGCTTCTTGTGCAGTTCGGCGATCCGCTTGGTCGGGTCGGTCTCGCTGCCTTCGCTCATCTGCTTGAGCAGATCGAACAAGGTGAGCAGGCGCGATTCGGTGCCCACGAACTGCCGCTCGGACAACTGCACGAGCCAGGCGATGGCCTTTTCGGTGGCCGGCGTCAGGTCGAATTGGGCCTCGTCCGTACCGGGTTTGTAGAATTTGCGCAGCCAGCCCTTGTCGGGTGCAGCCCAGTCGTTCAGGTACTCGAGCGCGGACTTCGGGAACGCATCGTCGCCCCGTTGCAGGCGCAGTGCGTACAACTCGTCCTCCAAGGCTTCCGCCAGATCGGCCGCTGCCATCACCCGCACATTGGGGCCGACAAACACCCGATGCAGAAAGCTGGCCACCAGCGGCGCATGGTCCGAACGCAGCAACCGCCACGCGGGGTGGTAGGTACGCAGGGCGTCGAGGGCGGCGAAATCGAGGGTCATTTGACCCAACGGTGGGTGTTGGCGGGCACGAAAGTCAAGACAAATGCATCTCTCGCCATCACCATCAAGATCAACCCACGACAGTCTCCGCAATCAGCACCTCGGCCGGAATACCCAGGCCCAGGTGCAATCTGCGGATCATGGCCAGCGTCAAGGGGCGCTTGTGATTCAAGATTTCGTAGACCCGGTTGCTTTTGCCGATGAACGGCTCGAGATCCTTCACCGACAGTCCGCCTTGCTCCATCCGGAATTTGATCGCTTCGACCGGATTCGGCGCGCCGATGGGGAAGTGTTTGGCTTCATAGGCTTGCACGAGCGTGACCAGGATATCCAGGCGGTCTCCCTGCAGGGTACCCACATCGGGGTCGAGTTCCATCAAGGCTGAAATTTCCTTCAGCGTGGCCTTGTAATCTGCTTCGGTGTGAATGGGGTGGATGTCCATGTAGTCCTCCATGGTCCCTCAGACCATTTCAACGGTTTCGGCGTCCACTTCGTCGTATTCCTTGTGGGTGCCGACGAATTTCACGTAGACCACCTGCAGCCTGTAGGCGATAGCCACGATCAGCCGGTAGTCGTTGCCTTTGATGTTGAAAACGACGCGCCGGTTCTTCAGGATGCTGGCGCTGCCGTACTGCGCCTTGAGATCTGACGGCTGCGTCCAGGACGCTTTGGAGGCTTCCTCAAACCAAGCCTTCAGAGGCTGCTCGGCATCCGGATGAAGTTTCCAGAAGTCTCGAAGTGTGGAGACGGCAATCACTCGCATCCGCGCATCGTAGTCCCAAGACGGGACCAGCGCAAGTGGCCTATAACATCAGGTTTCGGGGGTACTCGGCTGGTAGTAGCACCTATGGCCCGATACCGTAAGCATTTCTGACAGTATCAAAAAACAGTTCCTTCGAAACCGCCTTCTGATACCGTCAGGTATACCGTCAGGTATACCGTCAAAATTGGGTTGCTTGCCCTTGCAATAGCCGCGACTAAGAAGAAAAACATTATTTTAATTTCAATAAGTTACAGAGTCAGTACGCCTATTGATGATTCGCTTCGAATTATTCAACAGCGGCGCAACTTATTAATTTAAAACAATTTTTTATCAACCCATCACTCCCACTCGATCGTTGCCGGCGGTTTGCCCGAGATGTCGTACACGACGCGGTTGATCCCGCGCACCTCGTTGATGATGCGGTTCGACACCTTGCCGAGCAGGCTGTGCGGGAGTTCCGCCCAGTGCGCGGTCATGAAGTCCTGCGTCTGCACCGCGCGCAGCGCCACCACGTACTCATAGGTGCGCCCGTCGCCCATCACGCCGACACTCTTCACCGGCAGGAACACCGCGAACGCCTGGCTGGTCTTCTCGTACCAGTCCGCGGCGCGCAGTTCGTCGATGAAGATCGCATCGGCACGGCGCAGCAGGTCGGCGAACTCCTTCTTGACCTCGCCGAGGATGCGGACGCCGAGCCCCGGACCGGGGAAGGGATGCCGGTAAACCATGTCGTGCGGCAGGCCCAGCGCGATGCCGAGTTCGCGAACCTCGTCCTTGAAGAGTTCACGTAGCGGCTCCAGCAGCTTCAGGTTCAGCGTCTCAGGCAGCCCGCCGACGTTGTGGTGGCTCTTGATCGTGTGCGCCTTTCCGGTCTTCGAACCGGCAGACTCGATCACGTCGGGATAGATCGTGCCCTGCGCCAGCCACTTCGCGTTCGGCAGCTTCTGCGCTTCGGCCTGGAACACTTCGACGAACTCGCGGCCGATGATCTTGCGCTTCGCTTCCGGATCCGAGACACCCTTGAGGTGCCCCATGAACTGCTCGGTTGCATCCACGTGGATGACTTTCACGCCGAGGTTGCGCGAGAAGGTCTCCATCACCTGTTCGGCCTCGTTCAGGCGCAGCAGGCCATTGTCGACGAACACGCAGGTGAGCTTATCGCCGATCGCGCGATGCAGCAGTGCCGCCACGACCGACGAATCAACGCCGCCGGACAGGCCGAGGATCACCTCCTCGTCGCCCACCTGCGCACGCACCTTCTCGATCGCCTCGGCGACGTAATCCGGCATGTTCCAGTCGTGCCCGCAGCCGCAGATCTCGTGCACGAAGCGGGCGATCATTTCCTTGCCCTTGATCGTGTGCGTGACTTCCGGATGGAACTGCACGGCGTAGAACTTGCGCGCTTCGTCGGCGATTGCCGCGATCGGGCAGGCTTCGTTGCTCGCGATCACCTTGAAGCCCGGGGGCATCTCGGTGACCTTGTCGCCGTGGCTCATCCACACGTCGAGCAGGCCGTGGCCCTCGCCGTTCGTGCGGTCCTCGATACCGCGAAAGAGCTCCGAATGCCCGCGCGCGCGGATTTCCGCGTAGCCGAATTCGCGCTTGCCCGAATTTTCCACCTTGCCGCCGAGTTGCTGGGCCATCGTCTGCATGCCGTAGCAGATGCCGAGCACAGGGACCCCCAGCTCGAAGACGGCCTGCGGGGCCTTCCAGTCCAGCGCCTCGTACACCGAATTCGGTCCGCCCGACAGGATGACGCCGGCCGGTGCGAACTCGCGCACGAAATCATCGGAAACGTCGAACGGGTGGAGTTCGCAATACACCTGCTGCTCGCGCACGCGGCGCGCGATCAGCTGGGTGACCTGGGAGCCGAAATCGAGGATGAGGATTTTCTGGTGAGCCATGGCGACGGTCTCGGGGTACGAAAAAAGGAAAGGCGGCCCGCGTGGGCCGCCTTCGGTGTCGGGATCGGGTCAATCCACGTGGTAGTTCGGCGCTTCCTTGGTGATCTGCACGTCATGGACGTGCGACTCGCGCACACCCGCCGCAGTAATCTCGACGAACTCCGCCTTCTGGTGCATTTCCTCGATCGTGGCGCAGCCGAGATAACCCATCGACGCGCGCAGACCGCCCACCAGCTGGTGGATCACCGCCGTCACCGCCCCCTTGTAGGGCACGCGCCCCTCGATGCCCTCGGGGACGAGCTTGTCGGCATTGCCGTCGGACTCCTGGAAATAGCGGTCTGCGGCCCCTTGCTGCATCGCGCCGAGCGACCCCATGCCACGGTACGACTTGTACGAACGCCCCTGGTACAGCACCGTCTCGCCGGGCGCTTCTTCAGTGCCGGCGAACAGTCCGCCCAGCATCACCACGTTCGCGCCGGCGGCAATCGCCTTGGAAATGTCGCCGGAGAAGCGGATGCCGCCATCGGCGATCATCGGAATGCCCGTACCCGCCAGCGCGGTGGCGACATTGTCGATCGCCGTCACCTGCGGCACGCCGACACCGGCGACGATCCGCGTCGTGCAGATCGACCCTGGCCCGATACCGACCTTGACCGCGTCGGCGCCGGCGTCGGCCAGTGCTTTCGCCGCAGCTGCCGTCGCGATGTTGCCGCCGATGACCTCGACGTGCGGGAAGTTCTTCTTCACCCAGTTGACGCGGTCGACAACGCCCTGCGAATGTCCGTGCGCGGTATCGACGACAACGACGTCAACTCCCGCTTCGACCAAAGCCTCGGCACGCTCTTCGGTTCCCGCACCCACGCCGATCGCCGCACCGACGCGCAGACGACCGAGGTCGTCCTTGGCCGCGAGCGGATGCTCGGTGGACTTCATCATGTCCTTCACGGTGATCAGGCCGCGCAACTCGCCCGCGTCGTTCAGCACCAGCACGCGCTCGAGGCGGTGCTTGTGCATCAGGCGGCGCGCATCCTCGAGGCTGTCGCCTTCCCTGACGGTAACGAGGCGATCCGCCGGCGTCATGATCGCCGACACCGGCTGCTCCAGGTTCGTCTCGAAGCGCACGTCGCGGTTCGTCACGATACCCACCACCCGCTTGCCCTCGACGACCGGCAGGCCGGAAAACTTGTGCTGACGGGTGAGCGCGACGACGTCGTGAACACTCATCGTCGGTGGAATGGTGATCGGATCCTTGAGGACGCCCGACTCGAAGCGCTTCACCTTCGCGACCATGCCCGCCTGCTGCTTGACGGGGAGGTTCTTGTGAATGATGCCGATACCGCCTTCCTGCGCCAGCGCGATCGCCAGGCGGGATTCGGTCACCGTATCCATCGCTGCGGATACCAGGGGAATATTGATGCGAATGTTGCGCGTCAGCTGTGCCCGCAGACTGACATCGCGGGGGAGAACCGTAGAGTGGGCGGGGATGAGAAGGACGTCATCGAACGTCAGCGCCTTCTGAATCACTCGCATGGCTTCTATCCTTTCGACCAAATCCGTATTATACAGATGCCGCGAACTCATGGTAAGCGGCGCTTTTCAACGGAGCCCACTCGATGCGTCGCCTTAGCCTGCTTGTGTTGAGCATGATCCTTGCACTGCCCGCCGCGGCCCAGGTGTATCAGTGGCGCGACGCGCAGGGGCGCATCAATTACTCCGACACCCCGCCTCCCGCGGGCGCGGCGAAAACCGTCAAGCCCGCCGCACGAAGCCAGGCCCCGGCGCCCGCCAATGACGTCCCCGACCAGGCGGCCGACGCCGGGACGCAGAAGCCCGCTGCCGATGGCAATGCGCAGGGTACCGCGGGCGAGGCGGGCAAATCCGCCGCGGGGAAGGCCGATCCGTCCAAACCCAAGACGATGACGGAGAAGGAAACGGAATTCCGTCAGCGCCGCGTAGCCGTCGCAGAGGCCGAGGCGAAAGCCGAGAAGGAACGGCAGAAGGCGGCAGAGCTCGCCCGCAGTTGCAGCGAGGCGCGCGCCCAGATCGTCGGCCTGCAGAACAGCCGCCGCATCTCGCGCTACAACAGCGAAGGCCAGCGGGAACTCGTGAGCGGCACCGAGCGCACGGCCGAAATCGATCGCTCGCAACAATATCTCGACCAGAACTGCAAGTAGCGCAGATGCCCCACGACTTGCGCGGGCGGCTGGAGTCCCTTATTCCCCGGCGGGGCCGCCGCCCTTCTTCAGCACCTTGCCTTCCTCGGCGCGTTGCTTGCGCACCGCCTTCGGATCGGCGATGAGCGGCCGATAGATCTCGACGCGGTCGCGGTCGCGCAGCACGGTGTCGAGCCGCGTGAGTTTGGCAAACACCCCGACCTTGTTGCGCCCGTCGAGTTCGATGTCGGGGTGCTTCCCGAGAATTCCCGATGCCTCGATGGCGTCGCGCACCGTCGCCCCCTCCGCCACGCGGACCTTGATCAGATCCTGCTGCGCCGTCAGCGCGTACGCAACTTCCACGTCGATGAATGCGGTCATCATCATCCCTTGGGATACACCTGCTGCGCGCGTTTGATGAACGATTCCACGAAGGTGCTTGCGATGTGGTTGAACACCGGCCCCAGGACCTTCTCGAGCAGCTTGCTCGAAAACTGGTAATGGAGATTGAACTCGACCTTGCAGGCGGTATCGCCGAGCGCCGTGAAACGCCACAGCCCGTCGAGGTGCGTGAAAGGCCCCTCCCTGAGGCCGATCCTCATCTCGCGCGGATATTCCTTCGTATTCTCGGTGGTGAAATTCGCCTTGATGCCGTGATAACTGATGTGCAAGGTCGCGACCGTCGTGTTCCCGGTGCGCGTCAGCAGGTCTGCGCCGCCGCACCACGGAAGGAATTGCGGATAGTCTTCACAGCGGTCGACGAGCTCGAACATCTGCGCGGGGGTGAACTCGATCAGAACCTGCTTCCTGACGTCAGCCATATGCGTGTGGGGCCGGCGCTTCGCCGAACTGCTAAAATGCGCGATTCTACCGCAATGCACCCGCCACGGCCGCTCCCCGCGCCATGCCGTGCCGCCGCGACGCACAGGATCCTGAACCCGCATGAGCATCATCGACAACCGCAAGGCCTTTCACGACTACTTCATCGAGGAGAAGTATGAAGCCGGGCTTGTGCTCGAGGGCTGGGAGGTCAAGGCGATCCGGGCGGGCCGCGCCAACATCAAGGAAGCCTACGTCGTCATCCGCAACGGGGAGATCTTCATCCTCGGCATGCACATCACGGCGCTGGCCGCGGCTTCCTCGCATATCAAGCCCGACCCCGTGCGCACCCGCAAACTCCTGCTGCATGCGAGCGAGATCTCGAAACTCATCGGCAAGGTCGAACGCGCGGGATATGCCCTCGTGCCGCTCGACCTGCACTACACCAAAGGCCGCATCAAGGCGCTGGTCGGCCTCGCGAAGGGCAAGAAGCAGTACGACAAGCGCGAGGACGCGAAGCAGCGCGACTGGGAGCGCGACAAGGCGCGCCTCATGAAGACCAAGGTGTGATCGGCGAACCGCGCTACGAACTGCACGACAGCATCGAGCAGCCTGCGCGATTGCGTGCCCAGTCGGGCCGCCGCGCCGCGAAGCGCTCGCGCCCCGGCTGATCGTCGTAGGGACGGCGCATCACGTCGAGCAGCTCGGACACCCGCGCATCGTCGCCCTGCTCCGCTGCGTCGATCGCCTCCTGCGCGAGGTAGTTGCGCAGCACGTAGCGCGGATTGACCGCATCCATCCGCGCCTGCCGTACGCCGGCGGGCAGGCCGTCGGCGAGCACCCGCGCTGCGTAGCGGCCAAGCCACTCGGCGAACGCCACCTCGTGCGCCTTCGCCTTGTCTTCCACGTAGAAGGCGTCGCGCAGGGGATCGAGCGTGGGCGCCTGCGCATCGACGCGGGCGAGCCCGCGGAAGAAGATCGTCATATCGACTTCGGCTGCGGCCATGAGCTCGTGCAGGGTTTCGACGAGTGCATCGTCCTCTTCGCGCAGATTCTCGAGGCCGAGTTTCGCCGCCAGCATGCGGCGGCTCTCGGCCTCATACACGGCCGCGTAGCGCGACAGGCCGTCCTGCAGGGGTTCGACGCTACCAAACGCCGGATAGAGCGCGTTCGCGAGCTGGAGCAGGTTCCACTGTGCAATGTGCGGCTGATTGCCGAAACGGTAGCGGCGCCCCTCCGCGTCGGTCGTGTTGGGCGTCCATCCGGGATCGAAATTGTCGATCCAGCCGTAGGGGCCGTAGTCGATCGTCAGGCCGAGGATCGACATGTTGTCGGTGTTCATCACGCCATGCACGAATCCGACGCGCATCCAGTGGGCGATCAGCCGCGCGGTGCGCTCGCACACCGCGTGGAACCAGTCCGCGCGTCGGGTGGCGGTATCTCCGGAGAGCTCCGGAAAGTCCCGCGCGATCGTGAAATCGACCAGCTTTTCCAGCAGGGCCTGATCGCCGCGTGCGGTAAAGATCTCGAAGTTGCCGAAACGGATGAACGACGGCGCAACACGACACACCACGGCCCCCGGCTCGGGACGTGGCCGCCCGTCGTAGAACATGTTGCGGATGACCGCCTCCCCCGTGCCGACGATGCACAATGCGCGCGTCGTCGGGATGCCCAGGTGGTGCATGGCCTCGCTGCACAGGAACTCCCGTATCGACGACCTCAGCACCGCACGCCCGTCCGCACGCCGCGAATACGGCGTCGGACCCGCGCCCTTCAGCTGCAGTTCCCAGCGCCCGCCGGCCGCATTGATCGTTTCCCCGAGAGTGATCGCCCGTCCGTCGCCGAGTTGGCCCGCCCAGTTGCCGAACTGGTGTCCGCCATAACAGGCGGCATACGGCTCCATACCGGGCAGCAGCGCATTGCCGGCGAACACCCGCGCGAACTCGGGCGAACGCACCTCGGCCTCGTCGAAGCCGACCAGCCGCGCCACCTCGGGCGACCACGCAATCAGGCGCGGTGCCGCGACGGGGGTCGGCCGCACGCGCGAATAGCAGGCGCCATGTACCTGCCGGACATGCGGAGAGTCTTCCGGGTCGCCGGGCAGATCCCGGACGAAGCGGTTGTCGAATTGGAGGGTTTTCATTATGTGGATGATGCGCGGGGTTGGGGTACTGCCCAATTGAGACGGTGCCGGCGGCGCTTGGTTCGCCGCCGTCGTCCCTTGCGTATTCAGGAACGTCGCGGATCGAAGGCGTCGCGTACGACGTCCGCGAACAGGTTGGCCGAGAGCACCAGCACGAACATGAAGGCGAAGGCCGCCATGAGCGACCACCACACCATCGGTTCGCGCGCGAGTTCGGTGCGCGCCATGTTGATCATGGTCCCGAAGCTGATCGTCGTGGGATCGACGCCGATACCGACATAGGACAGGACGGCCTCGGCGAGCACCAGTCCGGAGAAATCCATCACCAGCGCGATCAACACGATGTGCATCACGTTGGGGAGCACGTGCCGCCGCAGGATGGACGGCGTGCGCACGCCGAAGGCGCGCGCGGCCTGCACGTACTCGAGTTCGCGCAGCTTCAGCGTCTCGCCGCGCAGCAGGCGGCACAGGCCGGTCCAGCTCGTGACGCCGAGGATCAGGCACAGGGCCATCAGGCGCGCATCGGCGCGTTCGGCCGCGGTCGAGAACCACTGCGGATGGGTATCGATCACGACCTGCATCATCAGCACGGCGGCGGCGATCAGCAGCACGCCTGGGATCGCGTTGAGAACCGTGTAGACGTACTGGATCACGTCATCGACCCAGCCCCCGAGATATCCGGCCATGATGCCGAGGGCGACTGCGAACGGCATCATCACGAGCGTCGTCAGCGTGCCGATGATCAATGCGGTGCGCACGCTCTTGAGCGACAGGTAGAGCACGTCCTGCCCGACCTTGTCGGTGCCGAACACATGGTAGAACGGCGCGAGCTGGATCGCGAGGATCGTCACGAGCAGCACGCACGCGAGCGTGCCGAGCGCGGCGCGCCACGCGAGAACCGTCCGGCCCCGCCACAGGGCGCCGGCCGCTTCGATCATCCCCTTCCTGCGTCTGCGCGCCAGCGCGAAGACGAGGATGGCCACGACCGCAATCCAGGCTTCGGCCGCCCCAGTCACCCCGGCCGCGATCCGTTGCGCGACGTCCGCATCGCGCCGGTCGGTCGCTTCGCCCAGGTGGGCGCCGCCCCACACCAGGCGTGGAAAGATGCGGGCCTGGCCGCCACCGGGAAGTTCGACCGTTTCGCGCGCGTACAACTCGGTCGCGAACGGAGCCGAGTAGGTTTTTTCCACCTGCGTGCGCACGGGCGCGATCAGGACGTCCAGCGCGCTGAGCACTTCCGACGAATACGCGACCTGCGTGTTCGCGGGCGCGCCCTCCGGCGCCGGCAGCTGCGCGCGGAAATGCAGGCTGTCGGCGATCCCGACGGCGAGGAAAGCGAGCAGGATCACCGCCGACGCCATGCCGCTGGCGCGGCTGCCCACGCGTCGCCACGCGCCACGCAGCGGCTCGTCCCGACGGACGTGAATGACCGTCATGCCACCGATCGCGAGCAGCAGGAAGAAGAGCGCATCGGTCCACAGGAGGACGGGCAGGAACCCCATCGCCTACTCCAGCCTCACGCGCGGATCGACCAGCGTGTAGGAGATGTCGGTGAGGATCAGGCCGACGATGTAGAGCACCGACCCGATGAACACCATTGCCCGCACGACCGCGAAGTCCTGCGCGTTGATGGCGTCGATCGTGTAACTCCCCAGGCCGGGAATGCCGAAAAAGGATTCAACCAGCAGGCTGCCCATGAATAGCAGCGGAATGACCACGACCACCCCTGTCAGGATGGGGATCATCGCGTTCTTGAGCACATGCCGGAACAGCACGACGCGCTCGGACAATCCCTTCGCGCGCGCCGTTCGCACGTAGTCGCGCGAAACCTCCTCGAGGAAGATCGTCCGGTACCAGCGCGCATTCGACCCCACGCCGGCGATCACGCTGATCGCCACCGGCAGCACCAGGAAGCGCCAGGCGTCGAGCCCCGGGGCATAGCCGGAGATCGGCACCAGCGCCCACAGTTTCGAGATCAGCCATTGCCCGCCGATGATGTAGAAGAGGCTCGATATCGACATCATCGCGACGCACAGCACCACCCCCCAGAAATCCAGATAGCTCGCGCGGAAGAACACCAGGATCAATGCAAACGAAATCGACGCGAACACCCCCAGTACGAAGGTCGGCAACGCCAGCGCCAGCGAGGGCCCCATACGATCGCGCATCTCCTGGGCGATGTCGCGTCCATCGTCGGCGCGGCCGAAATCGAACGTGAACATCCGCAGCGACTTCTGGAAGAAGATCGTGTCCGTCACCCGTCCGCTCCCCTGCGCCTTGGCGTTGAAGAACAGCGGACGATCGTAACCGCGCTCGACCTTCCAGCGCTCGATCGCCTCCGGCGTCACGCGCTTCACTCCGAGCTGCATGCGAGCCATGTCGTCCGGCGAGTTGACAACGAAAAACAGGCCGAAAGTGACCAGATTGACCCCGATCAGGATCGGCACGGCGTAAAGGAGCCGGCGCACGATGTAGGCGAACATCAGCCGCGCCCTCCCACGGCCGTCGCGCGCTCGCGCCGCCGGTAATGCACGAATGCGGGCGCCAGCGCGGCCGCGGCGAGCGCCGCCAGAAGCCCGAGCGGCCACACGATCGGCCGATTCCACTGCGCGCGCGCCGCGTCGCGCCGGGCAACGTCGAGGCGCTGGTACTTCAGGGTGTTGCGCACCATGCTGCCCGTCTTGCGATTGAGCACCCAGGCATGCTGCAGCGAATACGCCTTGGGATGGAAGCCGAAAACCCAGGGGGCATCCTGCTGCAGGATCGCAACCATGCGATCGATCACCGCCTGGCGCTCGGGTCCGTCCGGCATGCTCTTCATCTTCTCGAACAGGCGGTCGTATTCCGGATTCACATAGTTCGCCGCGTTCTGGCCCGATTCCTTCACCTTGGCCTGTGCGCCATGCAGCAGGAAAAGCATGTTTTCGGGATCCGGATAGTCCGCGTTCCAACCGAAGAAGAACATCTGCGCATTGCCTTCGCGGATCTTGTCCTGGAAGCGGTTGTAATCGGTCGGGCGCACGACGAACTGGACACCCAGGTCCCGAAACTGCTTCGCGAGCCAGTCGGACCGCGCCTTGTCGCCGAGCCCGCCTGGCGTCGTGTCGAGGTTGAGGATCAGCGGTTCGCCCGTCTTCGCGTCGCGCCCATC
The DNA here is from genome assembly GCF_003628555.1 of Azoarcus sp. DN11. Taxonomy (NCBI): domain Bacteria; kingdom Pseudomonadati; phylum Pseudomonadota; class Betaproteobacteria; order Rhodocyclales; family Zoogloeaceae; genus Azoarcus; species Azoarcus sp. DN11. The sequence goes on from NZ_CP021731.1 coordinate 2,854,985, forward strand.
CGGGTAACCGGCCTCGGCCAGCAGACGTCGCGCGACCTCCCGGCTGCGCCGCACCGGGCGCCCGTTGCGCCACTCATAGACCACCGGATTGATCCCGGCCTCGCCTTCGCGGGCGCCGAAAATGCCGGGCGGAATCGGGTGCATCGCCACCACGCCGCGCCCGTTGAGGAAGATGGAGATGAATTCGTCCATGTCCAGCGCAATCGAGATCGCCTGGCGCAACTTGCGCGCCCGCGCCTGTCCCTCGGCGCTCCCGCCGCCCCCGACGACGTTGTCCAGCATGTTGAAGCCGAGGTAGAAGATCGACGGCGACACGGAGGTCAATAGCCGGATTCCCTGCGCACGCATCTCGTCGGACAGCATCACATCGCCCTGGCTGGTCATTGTCACGGCCTGGTCGAAATTGTCCGACGAAACACCGGAGGCATCGTAATACCCCTGCAGGAACTTGTTCCAGTACGGAATGCTCTCGCGCTCGCGCGTGAAGACGACCTCGTCGATGAAGGGCATCGTCTTGCCGCAGTCGTCGAGCAGGCCGGCTTCCCGATCGCCACGCTCGCCGTCGCACGGATAGGCTTCGCCGCGGAAGTTCGGATTCCGCGCGAGCACCATGCGTGCGTTCGGATTGTTCTCCGCCAGCATGTAGGGGCCGGTCCCGATCGGCCACCAGTCCAGCGTGAGGTTGCGCTCCGCCATGCCCGGCTGCCCGTAGAAACGGTCCGCCTCGGGCGGGATCGGAGCGAAGAACGGCATCGACAGCCAGTACAGGAACTGCGGATAGGCACCCTTCAGGGTGATGCGATAGGTGTAGCGATCGACGACCTCCACGCCCGGCACGGAATGGCGCTCCAGGTCGATCCGGCCCGCATTCCGTGCGGCCTCCTCGGCGAGCTCGTTCTGTAAGGTCTTCAGTCCCGGCAGATACTCGGCGATCAGCTCGAAGATCGGGGAATGCAGTCGCGGGTGCGCCAGACGCTTGATCTGATGGACGAAATCCCCCGCCTCGAGCTCGCGGGTGCCTGTTTCGGCAAAATCGCCAATCCCGCGGACGCCGGCCAGATCCTCGGCACGCAGTTCGGCGTAGCGCAGCGTGCCATCCGCCCGCCGCGCCAGTGCCGGATGCGGTTGGTAGAGCACTCCCGGCCGAATCCGGATCTCATACACGCTCTTCGCAACCTGCGACGCCGGTGCGGTCGCGGGAAGCTCCCGTCCTGCGCCGTCGTACCTGCGCACCTCCGGCATGGCCGCCGCGCTGCCCGGCACGAGTGTGTACGGGCGCTTCAGGTAGTGGTACTGGAGGGGCGGCTCATAGATCTGATAAAGGAACGTGGCCTCGTCCTCGCTGTACGATTGCACCGGATCGAGGTGCTTCGGGCGGTCCGTAAAGGCCGAGTACATGATGTTCCGTCCGTGCTCGGCCGCCGGATAGGGGTCGTTCCACACCGGCCCGCAGGCGGGCAGGAGCAGGCAAGGCAGGAGCAGTAAACAGATGCGCCGGAACATGAGCGGCGATTCTACCCGCAAGGCTGCATAATTCACTGCCGACGACACTCCTCTACTGGCACGCCCGTCGACCATCGTCGCCCTTCGGCTATAATCCGCCGACTATCAAGAAGGAGCATTACCAAAAATGGGCTTTCTCGCCGGAAAACGCATTCTGATCACCGGACTGCTCAGCAATCGCTCGATTTCCTACGGCATCGCCAAAGCCATGCACCGTGAAGGCGCCGAACTCGCCTTCACGTATCAGAACGAACGCTTCCAGGACCGCGTAGCCAAGATGGCTGCCGACTTCGGTTCGGATCTCGTCTTTGCGTGCGACGTGCAAAACGACGAGGAAATCACGGCGCTGTTCGAGCAGCTGGCGCAAAAATGGGACGGCCTCGACGGCCTGGTCCATTCGATCGCCTTCGCCCCGAGCGACGCGCTGGAAGGCGATTTCCTCGACGGTTTCTCGCGCGAGGCCTTCCGCGTCTCGCAGGAAATCAGCGCCTGCAGCTTTCCGCTGCTCGCCAAGGGCGCCCGCCCGATGATGAAGGGCCGCAGAGGCGCGCTCCTGACGATGTCCTACCTGGGCGCAGTGCGCACCATGCCCAACTACAACATCATGGGCCTCGCAAAGGCCAGCCTCGAAAGCGCGGTGCGCTATCTTGCCGTCTGTCTCGGCCCCGAAGGCACGCGCGTGAACGCCATCTCCGCAGGCCCGATCAAGACGCTTGCGGCTTCGGGAATCGGCAGCTTCAGCAAGCTGCTCTCCTTCAACGAGCACAACGCACCGCTGCGTCGCAACGTGACGATCGATGAAGTCGGCAACGCCGCCGCCTTCCTCTGTTCGGACCTCGCAAGCGGCGTCACCGGCGAGATCATGTACGTCGACGGCGGCTTCAACACCACAGCGCTCGGCAACTCCGAGCAGCCCTGAAGCGGATGTCTGCGGCTGGCTGCGCCACGTGCAGCCAACCGCCAAAGCAAAACGCCCGATGTGCAAGCATCGGGCGTTTTGCTTTGGTACCAGGGCGTACCGACCGGCAGCGCCCTGGTAAAAACCTTACTGCTGCTGCGCCCGGATCGCCGCCGTGTTGATGTTCACCGCGTAGCGCTGCCGCAGCGAACTCAGAAAGGCATTGAAGTCGCGCTGGCCAACCAGCCGCTGGTACTGCACTTCAAGCGCCTTCAGTCGCGAATCGTCCTTTGCGATGTCGGGGCGCTTCACGCTCTCGATGCGATAAACGGAATAGCCGCCCCCCTGCATCGGCGCCCCGACGTAGGCGGGCAGTTTTCCACCCGGTGCGCCGAACACCGCAGACATCGCCGCCTGCGACAACTCGGATTTGCCACGCTGCACCGTGCGTGCCGCACTCCATTCACCCGCCGCCGACTCGCCCTTTTGCAGCGAAGCAAGCACGGCCTCTCCGCGTGCGGCGGCGAGTTTCGCCGCCTCCTCGGTCTTGAGCTGTTGCTCGATGGAAGCCTTCACCTGCTCGAACGGGGCCCGCTGTGCCGGCTGATGTTCGATGACGCGGGCAGACACCAGCGTCCCGCGCGATACCTCGACGGCCTCGACGTTGCGCCCCTTCGTCATCGCTTCGTCAGAGAACAGCGCATTCAGCAGTTTTTCGTTCGTGTATTCACCCACGGCCCCGCCGACCCGCTCGATCCAGTCGGTCGTGCGGATCTTCAGCTTCAAGGCGTCGGCCACCGGCTTCAGGCTGTCGGACTGCTCATAGACGGTGTTCGAGAAGAGCTCCGCCTGCTCGGCAAACTTCTTGCTCGCCTCCTGGCGCTTGAGTTCCTCGACGATCTCGCCCTTCACTTCCTCGAACGGACGCGCATGCGCGGGCCTGATGTCGGTGACTTCGATGATGTGGAAGCCGAAATCCGAGCGCACGACGTCGCTGATCTGCCCCTTCCCGAGACTGAACGCGGCATCCTCGAACGGTTTCAACATCGTCCCGCGTCCGAAGAACCCGAGATCCCCGCCGCGCGAGGCCGAGCCGGGATCCTGCGATTCGGCCTTCGCCAGCTCGGCGAAGCGCTTCGGGTCGGCGCGCAGCTGTTTCAGTATCCCGGCGGCCTTGTCGCCAGCCTTTGTCACTTCGGCGGCCGGTGCATCCTTGGCCACGGAAATCAGGATATGTCGCGCGCTGCGCTCTTCAGGCTGGCTGAAGCGTTCGGCATTGGCCTCATAGAATTTTCGTGCCGCCTCATCCGAGATGCTGATTTGACCGAGAACCGCATCCTGGTTGAAAACCACATACTCCGCACGCAGGCGCGACGGCCGCTCGAAGCGCGCCGCATTCGCGTCGTAGTACTGCTTCGCCGCGTCTTCCGCGAGCTTCACCTCGCTCATGAACCGACTCGCCGGAAACTGCAGCTCGCTGATCTTGCGCTCCTCGAGTTGAGCCGTCATGAAACGCCTGATCGACTCCCGCGATACGAACGCGGAATCGCCGACGGCCTGTGCCACCTGCTGGATGCGCAGATCCTGCGCGAGGCGCGATTCGAACATCGCCGGCGTCATCCCCTGCGCACGCACCGCCGCTTCGTAACGCTCGATCGCAAACTTTCCGTCCTGCTGGAACGCTTCCACGCTGCCGATGACCTGCTGCAGTTGCTCCGGTGTCACGACCAGGTGCCGGTCTGCCGCGTGCAGTGCGAGAAGACGCTGATTGACGAGGCCCTCGACGACCGAACGGCGGATCGGTTCCGAATCCAGCAACGCCCGGTCAACTTGGCCCCCCATCGATTCGCGCAGGCGGTCCTGCTGCTCGCGCAAGGCGCGATCGAACTCCGCGATCGAAATCTTGGACTTCGCGACCGTGGCAATGTCGGTTCCGCCCGGCCCATTGGAAAAGTAGGAATCCAGCCCGAAGAAGGCGAAGGGAACGACCAGCAGCGCCAGGATGAGCTGCGCCACGCGTTTGTTATTGCGAACTGATTCCAGCATCGTCTGTGTCCGTGAGATCTCAGAAGGGAGGCAGGGCGACCAACGTCGCCAAGCAAAGCGCCCGATTATCGCATCGTGCAGGCCGGCGGGCCAAACCTTCGGGGTGGAATTGCCGACGGGATAAGCGGCGGACGAAGCGAAGGCAATGCGCGTCAACCGGCCGTGTGGCATCCCTCTGCCCTGTCGGGTGCACGGAGCGTCGGGCAGGCGGAGGGCCTGCCCGCTCCATCACGACGAGCCGATCAGCTTTCGGCGAACGTGATGTGCCCGTCCGCCGCATCGACCTTGATCTTGTCCTTCGCGCCGAACTGCCCTTCAAGAATGGCCCTGGCCAGCGGGTTCTCGATCCGTTCCTGAATCGCTCGCTTGAGCGGGCGGGCGCCAAATACGGGATCGAAGCCCGCCGTCGCAAGCTCCGCGAGCGCCGCGTCGGTCACGTCGAGCGCCATGTCGAGTCGCGCGAGCCGTTTTTCGAGGTACTGCAGCTGGATGCGCGCGATGCTGGCGATGTGCTTTTCATCGAGCGCGTGGAAGACCACCACTTCGTCGATGCGGTTGACGAATTCGGGGCGGAAGAAGGTCTTGACCTCGGCCATGACGGCAAGCTTGATGACCTGATAGTCGTCGCCCGACATCTGCTGGATCATCTGGCTGCCGAGGTTGGACGTCATGACGATGACGGTGTTCTTGAAATCCACCGTGCGCCCCTGCCCGTCCGTCATCCGTCCGTCGTCCAGCACCTGCAGCAGGACGTTGAAGACGTCCGGGTGCGCCTTCTCGACCTCGTCGAAGAGGATCACGCTGTAGGGCTTGCGGCGCACCTGTTCGGTGAGATAGCCGCCTTCTTCGTAGCCGACGTAGCCCGGCGGCGCACCGATCAGCCGCGCAACCGAATGCTTCTCCATGAATTCGCTCATGTCGATCCGGATCAGATGCTCCTCCGAATCGAACAGGAACTCCGCGAGGGTCTTGCAGAGTTCCGTCTTGCCGACGCCGGTCGGCCCGAGGAACAGGAAGGAACCATAGGGGCGATTCTCGTCCGACAGGCCGGCACGCGAACGGCGGATGGCGTCCGAGACCAGGCGCACGGCTTCGTCCTGGCCGACGACACGCGAATGCAGGCGCTCTTCCATCTTGAGGAGTTTTTCGCGCTCGCCCTGCATCATCTTGCTCACCGGGATGCCGGTCGCGCGCGAGACGACTTCCGCGATCTCCTCGGTGCCGACCTGCGTGCGCAACAGCTTGAACTTGCGCTCGCCGCTTCCCGCCGTCTCGGCGGCCTTCAGCTGGGCCTCGAGCTGCGGCAGCTTGCCGTACTGGAGCTCCGCCAGCTTGTCGTACTGGCCCTTGCGCTGCATTTCCGCCATCTGCGCGCGCAGTTTCTCGATTTCTTCCTTGATGTGCTGGCTGCCCTGGACGCTGGCCTTCTCGGCGCGCCAGATTTCATCGAGGTTGGCGTATTCGCGCTCGAGCTTTTCGATTTCGTCCCGAATCAGCAGCAGGCGCTTCTGCGAAGCCTCGTCGGTTTCCTTCTTGACGGCCTCCTGCTCGATCTTGAGCTGGATGATCCGGCGTTCCAGCTTGTCCATCGATTCCGGCTTGGAGTCGATTTCCATCTTGATCCGCGCTGCGGCCTCGTCGATCAGGTCGATCGCCTTGTCCGGCAGGAAGCGGTCGGTAATGTAACGATGCGAAAGTTCGGCCGCGGCGACGATGGCGGGGTCCGTGATGTCCACACCGTGGTGCAACTCGTATTTCTCCTGCAGGCCGCGCAGGATGGCGATCGTGGATTCGACCGAGGGCTCGTCCACGAGCACCTTCTGGAAGCGCCGTTCGAGCGCTGCGTCCTTCTCGATGTGCTTGCGGTACTCGTCGAGCGTGGTCGCGCCGATGCAGTGCAGTTCCCCGCGCGCCAGGGCCGGCTTCAGCATGTTGCCGGCGTCGATGGCGCCTTCCGCCTTGCCGGCCCCCACCATGGTGTGGATCTCGTCGATGAAGACGATGATCCGCCCTTCTTCCTGGGCGATTTCCTTCAACACCGCCTTGAGCCGCTCCTCGAATTCCCCGCGGTACTTGGCACCTGCGAGCAATGCAGCCATGTCGAGCGACAGCACCCGTTTGCCCTTGAGCGTTTCGGGCACTTCATCGTTGACGATGCGCTGCGCGAGGCCTTCGACGATGGCCGTCTTCCCGACGCCGGGCTCGCCGATCAGCACGGGATTGTTCTTCGTGCGGCGTTGCAGGATCTGGATGGCGCGGCGGATTTCGTCGTCGCGGCCGATGACGGGATCGAGCTTGCCGGCGCGGGCGCGGTCGGTGAGGTCCAGACAGTACTTGGTGAGCGCCTCGCGCTGTCCCTCCGCATCCTGACTGCCCACGGCAGCCCCGCCCCGTACCGCCTCGATCGCGGCTTCGAGCGCTTTGCGCGCGAGTCCGTGCTCCTTGAGCAGGCGTCCGGTCTCGCCCTTGTCCTCGGCAAGCGCGAGCAGGAACATCTCGCTCGCGATGAACTGGTCTCCGCGTTTCTGCGCTTCCCGATCCGCGAGGTTGAGGAGATTGGACAGGTCCCGCCCGATCTGGACCTCGCCGCCGTACCCCTCGACCTTGGGCAAACGGGTGAGCAGCTTGTCCAGCGCGGTCTTCAGGGGCGGGACGTTCACTCCCGCACGCTGCAACAGCGAAACCGTTCCGCCATCGTCCTGTCCCAGCATTGCGAGCAGCAGGTGGACGGGCTCGATGAACTGCTGATCGCCGCCGATGGCGATGCTCTGCGCATCCGCAAGCGCCTGCTGGAATTTCGTGGTGAGTTTGTCGAAGCGCATTTCCGCTGTCCTCGTTCCGGTATGGGGTTGGCTGTGATATGGGGTCGCCCCATTCCAATTCAACCTTCGCGCGCAGCCACCGGCCCATTATGGGCAGTTCGATAACGGGCTGCGACCGAATTCTGCACGCGTGCGCTTGCTGCGTTGCAGCAAGCGTGTTCAAATAGGACGGATAACTTTCCGCAGGCCTGCCGATGTCGAATCGGCATGCTATGTTGAAGGAATCAGCAGGCGTGTCCAGTAGCCAACGTCGCAAAAAATTTTCAGCGCTCGTGGAGGAAGAACATGGCGATCAAGCAGGAACAGTTCAACGAAATCCAGAAGAAGAACTTTGAAGCGGCGATGCGCTTGGCGCAGATGTCGATCGAGAACTCCCAACGCATCATGGAGCTTCAGGTCGCGACCGCGAAGAGCCTCTTCGAAGAAGGCGTGCAGAACGCCAAGGCGCTCTCCTCCGCGAAGGACCCCAAGGAAGTCCTGGAACTGCGTTCGCACTACACCCAGAGCGCGACCGAGAAGATGCTCGCCTGTGCCCGTGAAATGGCCGAACTGGCGAGCCGCACGCAGGCCGAAGTCGGCAAGCTCGTTGGCGAACAGTTGTCCACCGGCAGCAAGGACGTTTTCGAATCGATGCAGAAGATGTTCTCGGGCATGCCCATCACTGACCAGAACGCCATGTCCGCGATCCAGAACGCAATGGACACCACCCGCGCCGCGTTCGAACAGATGACCCGCGCATCGACCGAAGCGTTCCAGCTGTTCACGCAGCAGACCGGCAAGGGCAAGAAGTAAGCGGGTTCCCCGACCAGAAGAAACGGCGCCCGCGGGCGCCGTTTCTTTTTGGCAGGTCAGGCGCGCAGTCCGGGCCCTACTGTTCCCAGCGTGCGGCTGCCGAGTCGTCGCTCTCCCGCGCGTCAACCCAGCGTGCCCCGTCGGGGGTTTCCTCGAGTTTCCAGAACGGCGCCTGCGTCTTCAAATAGTCCATGATGAATTCGCACGCGGCAAAGGATTCGCCGCGGTGCGCACCGGCAACGCCGACAAACACGATCTGTTCGCCCGGCTCCAGCCGGCCGAAGCGGTGTATGACCCGCACCGCGTACAGCGTCCAGCGTGCCCGGGCCTGATCGACGATTTCTTCGAGCGATCGCTCGGTCATTCCCGGATAGTGTTCGAGCGTCATCGCACCGACGTGCGCGCCGTGGCTCACGTCGCGCACTAGCCCGACAAAGCTGGCGACCGCGCCAACCTCGTTGCGTCCCGCAGACAGGGCCGCGATCTCGGCACCCGCATCGAAGTCTTCCCGCTGCACGCTGACCGACATGACTCAACCTCCCGTCACGGGGGGGAAGAACGCGACTTCATCTCCGGGAAGCACCGGATCGGCGGGAGCCGCCATCCGCTGGTTTCGCGCCGCCCGGATGTTCCGCCCCTCCCCCAGCGCGTTCCAGGGCTCACCGCGTCCGGCGAGAAAGGTCCGCAGTTCGCCGATCGTCGACACGCCGGACGGCAGCACGAAATCCTCGCCGGCGCAGCCGAGCGTTTCCTTCAATGACGCGAAATACAGGATCTTGACGGTCATGGTGTCAGTACAGGAGTTGGCCATAGGGCAGGAAACGTATCGTTTGCCCCCTATGGATGGGCGTCTCGGCCGGCACATCGGCCAGCCCCTCCGCCCACACGATGGACGACAAGGCGGCGGCGCCCTGATTGCCGTATAGCTCGACCGCGCCGGCATCGTTGACGCGGGCTCGCAGGAATTCGCGGCGGCGATCCGGTCTGGGCCAGTCGAAATCCGCCTGCAGCATCAAGGCCTTCGGCGTCACCGCGGTGGCGCCCTGTGTCGCCAGGATGAACGGCCGGACCATGAGCAGGAAGGTCACGAAACTCGACACCGGATTGCCGGGCAGGCCGATGAACGCCGCGGCGCCGACCTGCCCGTAGGCAAGCGGTTTGCCCGGCTTCATCGCGATCTTCCATAGATCAAGCGAACCCTCGGCCTGAACCGCCGGCTTGACATGATCCTCTTCGCCCACCGACACGCCGCCGCTGGTCAGAATCAGGTCATGCCCTTCCGCGGCTTCGCGCAACACCGAACGCGTAGCCTCCAGGCGGTCGGGGACGATACCGAAGTCGGTCACCGTGCAACCCAACTGCTCGAGAAGCACGCGCAACTGAAACCGGTTCGAGTTATAGACGCCGCCTGGCGGGAGCGGCTCGCCGGGCATCACGAGTTCGTCGCCGGTGGAAAACAGCGCGACACGCATCCTGCGCACGACGGGAACCTGCGCGATGCCGACCGAGGCCGCCAGGCCGATCTCCTGGGCCCGAACGCGAGCGCCGGCAGGCAGGACGACATCGCCGGCCGCAATCTCGCTGCCGGCAAGCCGCACCGCTTCGCCGGCACGGGGAAGGTGGTTGATCGCCACTTCGTCGCCGGCATGCTCGCACAGCTCCTGCATCACGACCGCGTCGGCGCCGGGCGGCAGGGGCGCTCCGGTAAAGATGCGCGCCGCCGTTCCCGGTTCAAGGGCCATTCCCACGCTTCCGGCGGGAATACGCTGCGACACCGGCAGGCGCGTTCCACTCTCCGCGACATCGCCCACGCGTACCGCGTAGCCGTCCATCATCGAGGTGTCCAGCGCGGGGACGGCGATCGGCGAGCGCACGTCCGAGGCCATGACGCGCCCGTGCGCGACGAGCGTGTCCGCCATCTCGATTTCGCGGAGCGGGCGGGCTTTCGCCAGCAGCGTGGCGAGCGCTTCGTCAAACGACAGCATGTTTGGATTCATGGCGGGCAGCGTATTCGAGAATGAACCGGACGATTTCGGATGCATCGTTGAGTGACAGGCGGGGCACGGGGCATTCCAGTTGCGCGTCCGACGCGACTGCCACCACGTGGGGGTTTTCAATCCAGAGCGGCGGCTTGCCATGCGTCGGCCGATGGACCTCGATCTTGGGGACTGCGGCAGCCTTGAAACCTTCGATCAGCACGACATCGCACGGCGACAGCACCCGCAGCTGATCGTCGAGCGTCGGTTCGGGCGAGCCTCTCAGCTCATGCATCAGCACCCAGCGGTCGTTGGAGAGCATCAGCACCTGGCTCGCCCCCGCTTCCCGATGGCGATACGAGTCCTTCCCGGGCTTGTCGAGATCGAACCCGTGATGAGCGTGCTTGATGACGGACACCGAAAGCCCGCGGGCTGAAAATTCCGGGATCAGTTTCTCGATCAGCGTGGTCTTGCCTGAGCCGGACCAACCGGCGATACCGAATACGATCATCGTGTTGGCGCCAATGTTTTCACGGATTCAAAGCATACCTCAGGGATTACCTCTGCGCTCACGGCAACGCAACGACGGTGGCGAACCCGCCGCCGGGGGTGCGGAAATTGGTCGTCTGGCCACGATACAGCCGTGCCGCCGCGAGCTGAATCGCGCCCCGGTACGCATAGACGCGCAGGTCCATCTTGAGATCCGTCACCACCCCGCCGACGGACAGGCGCCGCGCGCTCGGGGGGACGAGCTGCTGCGCGATGTAATCGCCCGCAAGGATGTTCTCGAACACGCTCTTGGTGAGCTTGTCCCCGCGGTACGCTGCCCTGCTCCCGAAGCCGGTCGCAGGCTTGAAGAAAAGCTCGCGGCGATTCTTCCACAGGGCTTCGGCATCTTCCGGACGCACGCGCACCGTATGGGGAATGCCGTTCGCGAGGACGGTCCGGGTGGGCAAATCAGCGCCGATCGATTGCAGGAAGCCATCGTCGCACAGCAAGGAGAGGTTCCCCTTGTCCGCGTAGAGCGCATGTGCGCGGGGATGCGGGGTGATCACGGCCGCCTGCGCATGCCATGCCTTGGCCAGCGCAGCCGAAGCCGGTTCGCCCAGACTGAAATCCGTCAGCCGGTTGTAGACCAGATCGACTTCGTGCTCCTCGAGCAGCAGCCGACCGTCGACGAAGCGCAGGGCTTCGGGATCGCAGATCCACGCGGTCAGGCCATGGCGCTCGAACATCCGCTGGAACAGCAGGAACTCCGGCAGGAGGTACTGGTTCTGCGGTTCGCGATCGACGATCGCGACCGTCCGCAGCGGAGCGTCGCCGCGCATGGCGCGCCACTCGGCGCGGAACATGTCCATGAACGCGTTCTCGGGATCCCCTGCGGCGGTCGCTACCGCCAGTGGCGCCACCTCCGCGCAACAGGCTCTCTGCGCACGCGCGAGGGCCACGTTCAGCAGCCCGCCGCCGGCGTTGGTATTGATCTCGATGAGCTTCGGCCCCTCGGGACCGAGGTGAAAATCGAAGCCGAGAAATACGCCGGACGCCGCGCAATCGATCGCGGCGCTCGCGGGAGCGTGTTCGAGTACGGCCGATTGCCACGCCCGCAGCTTCACCACCCGCTCCACCGCCGCCACGATCCCGGCCGCCGCCTCCAGATGGCTGGCCGCGACGAAGGCAACCGAATCGGCGAACAGGTGGGGGCGCGTCGCATTGATGGTCGCCAGCAAGGCGCCGTCACGCGGATCGCGCTCGAGTTCGGCCTTCAGGCGACCGTGGTCGAGTGAAACGCACTGGCAGCCGCGGTTCATGCGTTCGGCGATGTCCCGATGATCCCCGCCCGCAATGGCCCGGATGAGGGGATCGCTTTCAACTGTAGGTAATGCGGTCATGCAGCCCCCGGATCTGTCGAACGCCCGCTCAAGCACCGGCAGGCGGCGGGAGTTGTTCAAGGAATGCGACGGCGTCCGCTTCGGCACGCGTGCGTCGCATCGGTGGCAGGCTGCGCCACACGACCTTCCCGTATTGCTTCTCGATCATGCGGGGATCGCAGATGCACAGCACGCCGCGATCACGCTCGCTGCGAATCAGTCGCCCGGCCCCCTGCTTCATGTTGATGACCGCACGAGGCAGTTGATAATGCATGAAGGGGTTGTGGCCGCTCTTCTGCAGGTGTTCGACGCGAGCGGCGAGGACCGGATCGTCGGGCGGGGCAAACGGCAGCTTGTCGATCACGACGACCGACAAGGCATCTCCGGGCACGTCCACCCCTTCCCAGAAACTCTGGCTCGCGACAAGCACCGCATTGCCGAGGCGTCGAAAGCGATCGAGCAGTTCGGTCCGCGAACCTTCGCCCTGCAGCAGCAGGGGCAGCTTTTCGCCGGCGCGTTCGAGCCCATCGGCGATCAGGCCGTGAATACGCTTCATCGCACGCAGGGAGGTACAGAGGACGAAGGTGCGCCCGCGCGCCGCGCGGATCAGCGGCAAGGCGATCCGGGAAACGGCCTCCGCGTATTCGGGGTGGTTCGGGTCGGGCATCCCCGCCGGCGCATACAGCAAGGCCTGCCGTTCGTAGTCGAACGGGCTTCCCCATACGGCAGTCACGGGTGGGGGGTCGATCCAGCTCAAACCCATCTCGTTGCAGTAATGGCTGAAGCTCTGTCCTACAGCCAGCGTCGCGGAGGTGAAGATCCACGCCCGCGGGTGGCTCTCCAGCTGGCGGCGAAAGACTCCGGACACGTGAAGCGGCGTGGCATTGAGCGCGGCAGACTGGCTGAACACCTCGACCCAGCGGATGAACTCGCCCACCTCCGGCGAACGCCATCGGACCAGCCGTTCCCCCACTTCGGCCGCGCGACGCAGGCAGTTCGCGAGTCCTTCGCTACGCTCGGCCTGCGTTTCCAGCACGGCCGAAAAGGCGTCGAGTTCCTTGCAAAGGGCATCGAGGCTTTTGTCGAACTCCGGCAAGGCCGCGACCTGCGCCGCGGAAAGGCGGGCCGGATCCGCACCGAATGCGAGCCGAAGATCACGCGCAGCCTTCTCAAGCGCGCGCGTCGCATCGATGAGCGCGCGACAGTCACGCGCACCGGCCAGGGTCTCGGAGCGCGTGTCGCGTGCGAGCTCCAGGACCTGAGCCGTCGACACGCTCTCACCGAAGAACAGGCTCGCGGTTTCCGGAAGCTGATGAGCCTCGTCGAAAATGACCGCGTTGCACGACGGCAGCAGCTCACCCATTCCTTCGTCGCGCAGCATCACGTCGGCGAAGAAGAGGTGATGATTGACGACGACGACCTCCGCGTCCATCGCCGCGCGCCGCGCTGCCAGCACGAAACATTCCTTGACGTTCGGACACTCCTGCCCCAGGCAGTTGTCCCGCGTCGAAGTGGCGGCAATCCAGGCGGGTGAATCTTCGCGCACTTCGGAACACTCGGCCTTGTCCCCGCTTTGCGTGATCTGGGCGAACCGCACGATCGAGCGCAAGTCTGCCGCGTCCTGGGCGGTGGCGAAGCGCCCGTCGCGCGCGTTCCGCTCGAGATGGTACGGACACACATAATTCGCGCGCCCCTTCAGGAGGGCGATCGTGACCGGCACCTTGAGCGTCGCGCGAATGGTCGGAAGGTCGCGATTGAAAAGCTGATCCTGGAGCGTCTTCGTGCCAGTGGACAGGATGATCTTTCCGCCCGACAACAACGCCGGAACGAGATAGGCGAACGTCTTTCCGGTGCCCGTTCCGGCTTCGGCAACCAGTACACGATTATCCCTGAGGGCATCGGCGATATGACGTGCCATCTCGAACTGCTGCGGACGCGGACGAAACGAAGGCACTGCCGCAGCAAGCGGCCCGTCCGGCGAGAAGACGGTTTCCAGATCGGTCATCGGTAATCCACGGACCTGTCGAAGCGGGTGCGCCTCTCAGTCGACACGGTGCCCCTGCGCGAGATATTCACGGCTGCGCATCTCGATCAGCCGGCTCACGGTACGGACGAACTCATGCGCGTTGTGCCCCTCGGTGTAGAGTTCGGGCGCTTCGACCGCCGCACTCATGATCAGCTTCACCCTGTAGTCATACAATACGTCGACCAGCCAGGTAAAGCGCCTCGCTTCCGACGCATTGCCAACGTTCATGCACGGCACGCCCGACAACAGGAGCGTGTGATGTTCGCGAGCAATCTCGAGATAATCGTTTTGTGATCGGGGGCCGCCGCACAGCGTCGCGAAGTCGAACCAGATCACGCCGGGGCCATGTGCCAGCACCGGCATCTTGCGCTCCAACAGGTCGATTTCTCCGGCTGTTGCCTCGGCGCCCGAGAGACGACGAAAGTCCCCCCGCATCTTCCGGTCCGACTCCTTGTTGGAGGGCACCAGGTAGATCTCGATCCGCTCGAGTGTCCGCAATCGATAGTCGGTCCCGTGATCCACTTCGATGACGTCGAAGCGGCGCTTGATCATCTCGATCGCCGGCAGGAAATTGATCCGCTGCAGACCGTTCGGGTATAGCCCCTCGGGCGGATAGTTCGAGGTCATCACGAAGATGACTCCCCGTGCAAACAAGGCATCGAGAAGCCGGCCCAGGATCATCGCATCGGCGATGTCCGACACGTGGAACTCGTCGAAGCACAGCAGCCGTGTCTGCCGCGCGACCCGGTCCGCGACACGCTGCAGGGGATCGGGTTCGTTGTTGAAGTTCTTGAGGTCGTTCTGCACCTCCTGCATGAAAGCATGAAAGTGCACGCGACGCTTGCGCTGGTAGGGCACGGCGTCGAAGAAGCAATCCATCAGGAAACTCTTCCCGCGGCCTACCCCCCCCCCAGAAATACACGCTGCGCGGCATGCGCGGACGCGCGAACATCTTCCTGAGGGTTCCCCGCCGCGCCGCCTTGAACCCGACGAGTTCGGTGTACATCTGCTGGAGCCGCTGCGCAGCCGCACGCTGCTCGGGATCGGACTTGTAGCCGCGCGACTTCAGCTGCGCCTCGTAGGCGTCGAGCATGCCGTGCTGCGGGACGTTCAGGACACGGTGGGGCATGGAAACTGTGTGAAGCGAGAATCGATAAAGAAACGAGGGGTGGCCCGGGATTATCCCGCACCACCCCTCCCCGGACCAGCGACCGATCAGAAGTGCAGCGGGCGCTTGTCCACCGCGAGAGCCGCCTCATGCACCACCTCCGACAGCGTCGGGTGGGCGTGGCAGATCCGCGCCAGATCCTCGGAAGCGCCACCGAATTCCATCGCCACCACCGCCTCGGAAATCAGCTCGGAAGCATTGGCACCGATGATATGCACGCCGAGGATGCGGTCGGTGCTGGCGTCGGCCAGCATCTTGACGAAGCCGGTCGGATCGCCGGAACCGAGCGCGCGGCCGTTCGCCATGAACGGGATCTTGCCCGCCCGATAAGCCACCCCCTCGGCCTTGAGCTGCTGCTCGGTCTTGCCGACCCACGCGATCTCGGGCGAGGTGTAGATGACGCCCGGGACGGTGTCCATGTTGCAGTGGCCGGCCTGTCCCGCGATGATCTCGGCGACCATCACGCCCTCTTCCATCGCCTTGTGCGCGAGCATCGGGCCACGCACGACGTCGCCGACCGCGAACACGTTCGGCAGGTTGGTCTTGCAGTGTCCATCGACCGCGATCTGGCCACGCTCATTGACGTTGAGGCCGATCGCCGCGGCATTCAGGCCCTCGGTATTCGGCACGCGGCCGACCGACACGATCAGCCGATCGCATTCGAGCTTTGCTTCCTTGCCGTCCTTGTCCGTATAGGCGAGCGACACGCCCTTCTTCGTCACCTTCGTCTCGCCGATGGTCACGCCGGTCTCGATCGCGAGCCCCTGCTTCTTGAAGACCTTCAGCGCCTCCTTGGCGACATCGACATCTGCGAAGGACATGAAGTCCGGCAGCGCTTCGAGCACGGTCACTTCCGCGCCCAGGCGGCGCCACACCGAACCCATCTCCAGACCGATCACGCCGGCGCCAATCACGCCCAGCTTCTTCGGCACCGAGTCGAAATCCAGCGCACCGACGTTGTCGCAAACGATCTTGTTATCGACCGGGATGCCGGACAGGTGACGCGGCTTCGAGCCGGTCGCGATGATGACGTGCTTCGCCTCGATCGTCTCGTTGCCGACCTTGACGACATAACCCCCCGCACCCGCGCTCTCGAAGCTGCCGTGCCCGGCGAGGAAGGTCACCTTGTTCTTCTTGAACAGGCCCTTGATCCCCGTGGTGAGCTGGTCGACCACCTTGTCCTTGCGGGCGATCATCGTCGGCACGTCGATGCTCGCCTTGCCACCGAGCTTGATGCCCTGCCCTTCGAAGGAATGCTCCGCCTCCTCGAACAGATGCGAGGTGTGAAGCAGCGCCTTGGACGGAATGCAGCCCACGTTGAGGCAGGTTCCGCCGAGCCGGGGCTCGCCCTTCGGATCGGCATACGGGTTGGATTCGGCGCATGCCGTCTTGAAACCGAGTTGAGCAGCACGGATTGCCGCCACGTATCCGCCCGGGCCACCGCCAATGACGAGTACGTCGAATTGCTTGTCAGCCATTATTCTTGACTCCGAAAAAGGAAAAACGTGACGCCGCGCCGGGCGCTTGCGTCCCGGCGCGGCGTCACGTGTGCGTGAATTACACGTCGAGGATCAGGCGGGCCGGATCTTCCAGCGCTTCCTTCATCGTCACGAGGCCGAGCACGGCTTCGCGGCCGTCGATGATGCGATGGTCGTACGACATGGCCAGGTAGTTGATCGGACGGATCACGATCTGCCCGTTCTCGACCACCGGACGGTCCTTCGTCGCGTGGATGCCAAGGATGGCGGACTGCGGCGGGTTGATGATCGGCGTCGACAGCATGGAACCGAACACGCCACCGTTGGAGATCGAGAAGGTGCCACCCGAAAGCTCCTCCAGCGTCAGTTTGCCGTCCTTGGCCTTCTGACCGTACTCGGCGATCTTCTTCTCGATGTCGGCGATCGACATCTGATCCGCGTCGCGCAGGATCGGCACGACCAGGCCGCGCGGCGAACCGACGGCGATACCGATATCCACGTAGCCGTGGTAGACGATGTCGCTGCCATCGACCGACGCGTTCAGGATCGGGAACTTCTTCAGCGCGGCAACGGCAGCCTTGACGAAAAAGCCCATGAAGCCCAGGCGCACGCCATGTGCCTTCTCGAACTTGTCGCCGTACTGCTTGCGCAGGGCCATCACCGGCGCCATGTTCACTTCGTTGAACGTGGTCAGGATGGCGTTCTCGTTCTTCGACTGGATCAGGCGCTCGGCGATGCGGGCGCGCAGACGGGTCATCGGGACGCGCTCTTCCGGACGCTCGCCCGTCAAGGCAAGCGGCGCGGGCGCAGCAGCGACTGCCGCCGGGCGCACCTGGGCAGCAACCGCGTCTTCCTTGGTCACGCGGCCACCACGGCCGGTGCCCGCCACATCCCCAGCAATAATGCCCTTCTCTTCGAGGATCTTGCGCGCTGCGGGGCTGGCCGTACCGGCTGCCGCCGCGGGCGCTGCAGCGGCGGGTGCCGCTGCCGGAGCGGGCGCCGCTGCAGCACCTGCCGCAGCCTTCGCTTCGGTGTCGATCTGAGCGATCAGCTCGCCCGAGTTCACGTTGTCGCCGTTTGCCTTGATGATCTTCACGAGGACGCCGTCGGCGGGGGCCGGGATCTCGAGCACGACCTTGTCGGTTTCGATGTCGATCAGGTTCTCGTCGCGCGCGACGGCGTCCCCTTCCTTCTTGTGCCACGACACCAGCGTGGCTTCGGAGACGGATTCCGACAGTTGCGGCACTTTTACTTCGATCAGCATGTAAGGAACTCCCGATTGCTATATTTATTAGTTAGTTAGGCGATTGCTGCGTCGTGTCCTGAATCGGACCGAAGGCATTCTCGATGACGGCCTTCTGCTGCGCGTTGTGCTTCGCGTAGTAGCCGACCGCGGGCGATGCCGAGGCAGGACGGCTGACAAGCAGCAGGCGGCGCTTGCCGAGCACGTTCACGAGGTGCTGGCGCGAGGCGAGCCAGTACCATGCACCCTGGTTGCGCGGCTCTTCCTGGCACCACACTACTTCCTTGGCGTTCGGGAACTGGTTGATCGCCGCGGCGAAGGCTTCCGTCGGGAACGGGTAGATCTGTTCGATGCGGACGAGCGCCGTATCGGTGATCTTGTTCTCGCGACGATGCGCGAGCAGTTCGTAATAGATCTTGCCCTGGCACAGCACGACGCGCTTGACCTTCTTCGGATCGAGTTTCTCGACCTCCGGGATCACGGTCTGGAAGCTGCCGTTCGCCAGTTCGTCGATCGTCGAGACCGCTTCCTTGTGACGCAGCAGCGACTTCGGCGTGACGATGATCAGCGGCTTGCGCAACTTGCGCACCATCTGGCGACGCAACAGGTGGAAGATCTGCGCCGGCGTGGTCGGCACGCACATCTGCCAGTTGTTTTCCGCTGCGAGGCTCATGAAACGCTCCGGACGGCACGACGAGTGCTCCGGTCCCTGGCCCTCGTAGCCGTGCGGCAGCATCATCACGAGTCCGCTCAGACGGCCCCACTTCGCCTCGCCGGAGCTGATGAACTGGTCGATGACGACCTGAGCGCCGTTCACGAAATCGCCGAATTGAGCTTCCCATACGACGAGCTCGTTCGGTTCGGTGGTCGAATATCCGTACTCGAACGCCAGCACCGCCTCTTCCGACAACACGGAATCGAAGCTCTGGAAGCCAGCCTGGCCTTCCTGGATATGGTCGAGCGGCTTGTAGATGCCCTCGTCCCAACGCTCGCGCTTCTGATCATGCAGAACGGCATGGCGATGGAAGAAGGTGCCGCGCCCCACGTCCTCGCCGGAGAGCCGAACGCGATAGCCCTGCGCAAGCAGGCTGGCGTAGGCGAGGTTCTCGCCCATGCCCCAGTCGAGCGGCAGTTCGCCGCGCGCCATCGCGGCGCGGTCGTCGATGATCTTCTTGACCCGCGAATGCAGCGCAAAGGTCGACGGAATCGTCGACAGGCGCTCACCCAGGCGCTTGACTTCAGGCACCGGGATGGCCGTGACGGCTGCGTCGGTATACGGCTTCTTCAGGAACGGCGTCCAGTCCACCGAGAACTGGCGGTTATGTCCCGGCAATACCGGGTTCGACAGCAGCTCGCCGCGATCCAGGTGCTCGCGGTACTCGGCGATGATGCGATCGGGTTCGTCGGTCTTGCAGGTGCCTTCGGTGACCAGGCGATCCGCGTAAAGCTTGCGCGTGCCCGGGTGCTTGTGGATGGTCCGATACATCAGCGGCTGCGTCACCATCGGCTCGTCCTGCTCGTTGTGGCCGAGCTTGCGGAAGCAGATGATGTCGATGACGACATCCTTCTTGAATTCCTGGCGGAATTCGACCGCGAGTTTCGTCACGAACGCGACAGCTTCGGGATCATCGCCGTTCACATGGAAAATCGGCGCTTCGACCATCTTGAAGAGGTCGGTGCAATACAGCGAGCTGCGGTAGTCACGCGGATCGGAGGTCGTGAAGCCGATCTGGTTGTTGATGACGATGTGGATCGTGCCGCCCGTTCCGTAGCCGCGCGTCTGGGAGAAGTTCAGCATCTCCTGGTTCACGCCCTGGCCGGCGACCGCCGCGTCACCGTGGATGAGCACGGGGATGACCTGGCTCTTGCTTTCGTCGCTGCGCCGGACCTGGCGGGCATACACCGAACCTTCGACCACCGGGTTGATGATCTCGAGGTGGGACGGATTGAACGCCAGCGCCAGGTGCATCGGCCCGCCCTGGGTCATGACGTCGCTGGAGAAACCCATGTGATACTTGACGTCGCCGGCGGTCAGATCGGCAGCAGCCTTGCCTTCGAACTCCGAGAACAGCATCGACGGCGACTTGCCCAGCGTATTCACGAGCACGTTGAGACGGCCGCGGTGCGCCATGCCGATGACGACTTCCTGCGCACCGAGCCCGCCGGCGACGTTGATCAGCTCGTCCATCGCGACGATCGCCGATTCGCCCCCCTCGAGCGAGAAGCGCTTCTGGCCGACATACTTCGTGTGCAGGTAGCGCTCGAGCGTTTCAGCGGCGGTGACGCGCTCAAGAATGCGCTTCTTCTTCGCCACGTCGTAACGCGGCGTCGCACGCACGCTTTCGAGACGGGCCTGGATCCAGCGCTTCTGCGCGATCTCGGAGATGTACATGTACTCCGAGCCGACCGCGCCGCAATAGGTCTGGCGCACGGCCTCGAGGATCTCGCGCAGGGTCGCGTGATCGGTCGAGAAACCGTGGAAGGAGCCGGTGTTGAAGCTGCGCGAGAGGTCAGCTTCGGTAAATCCGTAATAGGACGGTTCAAGCTCGGCGATATGCGGGCGCTCGGTCCGGCGCAGCGGATCGAGGTTCGCCCAGCGGTTGCCAAGGAAGCGGTAAGCGTTGATCAGTTGCAGCGTGCTGACCTGGCGCCGGTCGTCGCCTTCCGGCTTCACGGAGCGCACCGGGCCGCGTTTGGCCATTTCCGCGAAGGCCGCGATCACCGGGCCATGCGCCACGTCGCGCAGTGCGGCACCGCTCTGCGCCTGCAGATTGTCAAAGTATTCACGCCACGATTCGGACACCGACGCGGGATCCGAAAGGTAATTCTCATAGAGCTCCTCGATGAACGGCGCATTGCTGCCGAACAAATGAGAAGTCGCCTTTTTCTGAGTCGTCATTGTGATGCCACCTGTAGTCTTGTTGCTCTGCTTGGGCTATTCGACGCTAAAGCCCGGCGTCTCCGAACAAAAACGGGATGGCCGCGTCGAACGACCATCCCGCGGAGCTCACAGCCGGGATTCTCTCCCGCCCCTGGTCAGCATCTCTTACGGACGCTGAGCCAGTTCCGGCACATTACGGCGCGCCGCGCCGATATACAGCTGGCGCGGACGCCCGATCTTGTATTCCGGATCGGTGATCATTTCTTCCCACTGGGTGATCCAGCCGACCGTGCGGGCAAGCGCGAAAATGCAGGTGAACATCGACGTCGGGATGCCGAGGGCCTTCTGCACGATACCCGAGTAGAAGTCGACGTTCGGATACAGCTTCTTCTCGACGAAATACTCGTCTTCGAGCGCGATCTTCTCGAGTTCCTTCGCCAGCTTGAACAGGCGGTCGTTCTCGAGGCCCAGTTCCCCGAGCACATCGGCGCAGACCTTGCCCATGAGCTTCGCACGCGGGTCGAAGTTCTTGTACACGCGGTGGCCGAAGCCCATCAGCTTGAAGCTGTCATTCTTGTCCTTGGCACGCTTGATGTACTCGCCGACGCGCGACACGTCGCCGATTTCCTCCAGCATGTTCAGGCAGGCTTCGTTCGCACCACCGTGCGCCGGGCCCCACAGGCAGGCGATGCCCGCCGAGATGCACGCGAACGGGTTGGCGCCCGAGGAACCCGCGAGGCGGACCGTCGAGGTCGAGGCGTTCTGCTCGTGATCGGCGTGGAGCGTGAAGATGACGTCGAGCGCACGCACCAGGACCGGGTTCGGCTCGTACTTCTCGCACGGCGTGCCGAACATCATGTGCATGAAGTTCGCCGTGTAGTCGAGATCGTTGCGCGGATACATGAACGGCTGGCCCATGTTGTACTTGTAGGCCATCGCCACGATCGTCGGCAGCTTCGCGATCAGCCGGTTGATCGAGATGTTGCGGTGCGCTGCATCCGAGAAATCCAGCGCGTCGTGGTAGAACGCCGACAGCGCGCCCACGACGCCGACCATGACCGCCATCGGATGCGCATCGCGACGGAAGCCCGTGTAGAACTTCGTCATCTGGTCGTGCAGCATCGTGTGGTTCTTGATCGTCGTCTCGAACTCGGTCTTCTGCGTGGCGTTCGGCAGGTCGCCATTCTTCAGGAGATAGGCGACTTCCAGGAAGTTGCACTTCTCGGCCAGTTGCTCGATGGGATAACCGCGATACAGCAGCTCGCCCTTGTCACCGTCGATGAAGGTAATCGTAGACTTGCAGCTCGCGGTCGAAAGAAACCCGGAGTCATAGGTGAAGAGACCGGTTTTGGCGCCCAGCGTGCGGATGTCGATGACATCATTGCCATGGGTGCCGGTCATCACCGGGAATTCGACGGTCTTGCCATCGACGGTAAGCGATGCGGTGCGTTCAGTGCTCATAGGTCGTCCCTTATGCGTGCCCGTATTAACTACTTGCTCCCTGTAATGACCGCCCTGCCGAGTCAACCCTGACTCAGCAGGCCGATCATCTCTTTCCAGCGATCGACCTCGCACGGATTGCTGCCATTGACCATGGCCCACAGCTCATGGTCCTCGCAGCGCAGCAAATCCTCGAGGTCCGCCAATTGACCGTCCGTGAGGCGGTCAAAGTCCCTTTCCAGAAAACGTGCGAAGACAAGGTCGAGCTCCAGAAGAGCCCGACGGCATTGCCAGCGCACGCGTCCCCGGTTGATGCTCATACTGCGCGGCTGACCATCATGTCCTTGATCTTGCCGATCGCGCGCGTCGGATTCAGACTCTTCGGACACACATCGACACAGTTCATGATGGTGTGGCAGCGGAACAAGCGATACGGATCCTCGAGGTTGTCGAGGCGTTCGCTGGTCGCCTCGTCGCGCGTGTCGGCGAGGAAACGGTACGCCGCGAGCAGCCCCGCCGGCCCGACGAACTTGTCCGGGTTCCACCAGAACGACGGGCAGGACGTCGAGCAGCACGCGCACAGGATGCACTCGTACAGGCCGTTGAGTTCCTCGCGGTCTTCAGGCGATTGCAGGCGCTCGCGCTCGGGTGCCGGCGTGTCGTTGATCAGGTACGGCTTGATCGAGTGGTATTGCTTGAAGAACTGGGTCATGTCCACGATCAGGTCGCGGATCACGGGCAGCCCGGGCAGGGGGCGCAGCACGATGGGCTGCGGCAGGCTGTCGATGTCGGTGAGGCACGCGAGACGGTTCTTGCCGTTGACGTTCATTGCGTCGGAACCGCAAACGCCTTCGCGGCAGGAACGGCGGAAGGACAGCGAATCGTCCTTCGACTTCAGGCGAACCAACGCGTCGAGCAGCTTCTTGTCCGACGGCTCCAGTTCGAGAGTGTAGTCCTGCATGTACGGCTTGTCGTCCTTGTCCGGATCGTAGCGGTACATCTTCAATTGAATGGTGCGCTTGCTCATTTCAATATTTCTCCCGCGCTCAATAGGTGCGCTTTGCGAGCGCAATCGGGTCCACATCCTGCGACAACGGCTGCATCGTCACCGGCTTGTATTCGAGCCGGTTTCCGTCTCTGAACCACAAGGTGTGCTTGAGCCATTCATTGTCATTGCGGCCGTTGGGGAATTCCGCCGTATCCGGGGCGTCGTCGCGCACGTGGGCGCCGCGGGATTCCTTCCGCGCCTCGGCCGACACCATGGTCGCCTTCGCGACTTCGATCAGGTTGTCGAGTTCGAGCGCTTCGGTGCGTGCAGTATTCCAGACCTTCGACTTGTCCTTGATCTCGGTGCGCTTCGAGCGTTCGGCCACGTCGAGGATGGCGGCGGCGCCTTCCTTCAGCAGCTTGTCGAAACGGAACACGCCCGCGTGCTTCTGCATCGTGCGACGCATTTCGAGGCCCACATCGAACACGCTTTCGCCATTGGTCTGCCCCTCGAGGCGCGCCAGACGCGCGAGCGAGACATCGGCGGCGTCGGCCGGCAGCGGCTTGAGGCTGAGGTTGCCACTGCTCAGATCCTCGACGACCGACTCGCCGGCCGATTTACCGAACACCAGCAGGTCGAGCAGCGAGTTGGTGCCGAGACGGTTGGCGCCGTGCACCGATGCGCAGGCACATTCGCCCGCCGCGTAGAAGCCGGTGACCGGGGCGTTCGGGTTGCCGTTCTTCGGCGCGACGACCTGGCCCTTGTAGTTGGTCGGGATGCCACCCATCTGGTAATGCGCCGTCGGCACGACCGGGATGGGCGCCTTGATCGGGTCCACGCCGGCAAACTGGATCGAGATTTCGCGAATGCCGGGCAGGCGCTTCATGATCGTTTCGGGCGACAGGTGCGTGATGTCCAGCAGCACGTGATCCTTGTCGGGTCCGCAGCCGCGGCCCTCGTTGATCTCGGTGACCATCGAACGCGAAACGACGTCGCGCGACGCGAGGTCCTTCAGGTTCGGCGCATAACGCTCCATGAAGCGCTCGCCGGACCCGTTGCGCAGGATTCCGCCTTCACCGCGCACGCCTTCGGTGATCAGCACTCCCGCGCCGAACACACCGGTCGGGTGGAATTGCCAGAATTCCATGTCCTCGAGCGGAACGCCGGCGCGCGCCGCCATCCCCAGACCGTCGCCGGTATTGATGAACGCGTTCGTCGAGCTGTGGAAGATGCGGCCCGCACCACCGGTCGCGAAGATCGTCGCCTTGGCATGGAAGATCGAGACTTCGCCCGTTTCCATTTCCAGCGCGGTCACGCCCAGGACGTCGCCGTCCGCGTTGCGGATCAGGTCGAGCGCCATCCACTCCACGAAGAACTGCGTATTGGCGCGGACGTTGCGCTGATACAGCGCATGCAGCATCGCGTGGCCCGTGCGGTCGGCCGCGGCACAGGAGCGCGAAACCGGCGACTTGCCGTAGTTCTGCGAGTGGCCGCCGAACGGACGCTGATAGATCTTGCCGTTGTCGGTGCGGTCGAACGGCATGCCGTAATGCTCGAGCTCGACGACAACCTCGTTCGCCTTGCGGCACATGAATTCGATGGCATCCTGGTCGCCCAGCCAGTCCGACCCCTTGACGGTGTCGTACATGTGCCAGTGCCAGTTGTCCTCGGTGGAGTTCCCGAGCGACGCCGCGACGCCACCCTGGGCTGCCACGGTGTGCGAACGGGTCGGGAAGACCTTGGTCAGCACGGCCGTCTTCAGGCCGGCTTCGGAAAGTTGCAGGGCCGCACGCAGGCCGGCACCGCCGGCGCCAACGATAACTGCGTCAAAAGTACGCTTAGCGACAGTCACGCTCACAGCCTCCAAAGAATCTGGGCAGCCCAGCCGGCGTAGCCGACGAGCACGAAGATCGTTACAAGATGCAGCGCCAGGCGGACACCGACCGGCTTGATGTAATCCATGAAGATGTCACGCACCCCGATCCAGGCGTGATAGAAGAGCGCCAGGAAGAAGAGGAAGGCGAAGAAGCGGACGAGACCGTTGCGGAACAGGCCGGACCACGTCTGATAGGTCATTTCCGGCAGACCCAGGGCAGCCGCGGCAAACAGGATGGTGAAAATCACCATGAACAGAGCCGTCGCACGCTGCGCGATCCAATCGCGCAGACCATAATGAGCGCCCACGACGATACGCTTTACCATAGCTTCACCCCAATGATCACGGTCAGCGCAATGCTGACTCCCAGCACGATGCGCGAGCTGTTACGGGCCGACTGGAGGTCGATGCCCTTGTGAAGATCGAGCAGAAGGAAACGGATGCCGGCGCAGAAGTGATGCATGTAGGCCCACAGGAGCCCCAGCAAGAGAAGCTTGACGAGAGGATTACCGACAACACCCTTGTACGCCGCAAACGACTCCGCCGATCCAAGGCTGCGATCCAGCAGGTACAGCAGGAACGGCAACATCAGGAACAGCCCCACCCCGCTGACCCGATGGAGAATGGAAACGATACCCGGCAGCGGGAGCCGGATTTCGTGCAGCGCCAGGAATTTGGGCCGCTGCTTGCGCGCTATGGCTTCTGACATATTGTTTTACCCCTAGATGAGCGACGGTTGCCCGCCGCGGTTCTCCCAACTTGTAAAGCGCGAGAATTATATACGCGGAAACCCTTACATCCGCCGGCTCGCCGATCAGTTCAGCTCGTTCAGATAGAAATGCTCCGCCGTGGAATACAACCCTCGCCTCCACTCCACCGGCCTGTCCCCGTACGTGTACGTAACGCGCTCCACGGACAAGAGCGGCGTTCCCTCGGCCACCCGCAAGGCCTCGGCCGTCGATCGATCGGCACCCACTGCCCGTATCCGTTCCTGAGCCCGGATCATGCGCAGGCCAAAGCGAGCTTCGAACAGGCTGTAGAGCGAACCGTTCCAGCTCTGCAGCACTTCCAGCGTCAATCCCTGGAATATTTCGCCGGGCAAGTAGATTTCATCGATCACGACGGGTTTCTGTGCAAATTTGAGCACGCGCCGCACGATGATGATCGGCTCGCCCTGCTCGATGCCAAGCATGCGCGACGCCTCCTGGCCAGCCCGGGCGCGCCAGCAGTCCATCGGCACGCTTTGCGGATGGGCAAGGTCACCATCCATCGGAACGAGACGCAGAAAACGAAACAAGGCACGCGGATCGTTGTGGGACGCGACGAACGTCCCCTTCCCCTGCTTGCGCACGAGAAGATTCTCGGCAGCCATCTCGTCGATCGCCTTGCGGACGGTGCCTTGCGAGACGCTGAACCTCGATGCGAGCTCCTGTTCGCTCGGAATCACCTGACCGGGGCGCCATTCACCCGATTCAAGCGCCTGAAGAATCAGGCTCTTGATCTGCCGATACAGCGGACTGAAGGTTGGGGATTCCTGTGCCATGGGCGCATTTCATCATAAAAATTTTCCAGCGTCCATTATCGGTCTAATGTCTTATATAAGACAAGTGACATTCATTGACACACAACCGACTTGCTTCTACCATCCTTTCGCCCCGGAATCCGGTTTCCGGCTACCCAGATTCGAACGCCCGAGCTGCAGTCGCGGGCGCACGATCTACAATCAATACCGTCTTCAATTCGCTTTAGAGGGAGTACTCAGATGAGCAAAGCCCCCGTCCGTGTCGCCGTCACCGGCGCCGCAGGCCAGATCGGTTACAGTCTGCTGTTCCGCATCGCCAGCGGCGAAATGCTGGGCAAAGATCAGCCCGTGATCCTGCAATTGCTCGATCTGCCGCAAGCACAGAAGGCGGTCAAGGGCGTGATGATGGAGCTGGAAGACTGCGCCTTCCCGCTGCTCGCCGGCATGGTCGCCACCGACGATCCCAACGTCGCATTCAAGGACGCCGACTACTGCCTGCTCGTCGGTGCCCGCCCGCGCGGCCCCGGCATGGAGCGTGCTGACCTGCTGCAGGCCAACGGCGCGATCTTCACGGTGCAGGGCAAGGCCATCGCCGAGAACGCCAAGGAGGGCGTCAAGGTTCTGGTCGTCGGTAACCCTTGCAACACCAACGCCTACATCGCCGCTGCCGCCGCGAAGAAGGTCGGCCGCACCAACCCGAACAACTACCACGGCATGCTGCGCCTGGACCATAACCGCGCCCTGTCGCAGCTCGCTGCCAGGACCGGCCGTTCGGTCTCGAGCCTCAAGAAGATGGTTGTGTGGGGTAACCACTCGCCCTCGATGTACGCCGACTACCGCTTCTGCACCTCGAACGACGACTCGGTGAAGGCGCTCGTCAACGACCACGCCTGGAACAACGACGTGTTCCTGCCGACCGTCGGCAAGCGCGGCGCGGCCATCATCGATGCGCGCGGTCTTTCGTCGGCCGCTTCCGCCGCGAACGCGGCGATCGACCACATGCACGACTGGGCGCTCGGTTCGGACGACTGGGTGACCATGGGCGTCCCGTCGGACGGCTCCTACGGCATTCCCAAGGATGTCGTCTTCGGCTTCCCCTGCGAATGCAAGAACGGGCAGTTCAAGATCATCCAGGGTCTCGAAATCGACGAGTATTCGCGCGAGAAGATCAACAAGACCCTCGCCGAGCTCGAGGACGAGCGTGCCGCAGTTGCCGACATGCTGAAATAATCGGTTGCCGCAACACCGCACCCGAGAGCCGCGGCGAAACGCCGCGGCTTTTTTTTGCCCGTGAATTTCCGCAAAATCAGTCCATCAGGAAGCACCGTGGATAACCGAATGAAACATCCTGCCGAAGTTCTTTTTGCCGGCGAAAAGCCGTTTCCGGTCCTGCCCGCCGTGGATCACTACGCCGGCTCGGAGAAATTGATGCGGAAAGCGCTCCAGCTTCAGCAGGAGCTCGGGCCCATCTTCGATCTCACCTGCGACTGCGAAGACGGCGCCCATGCCGGCGCTGAAGCGGAGCATGCGGCCATGGCGTCGGAGATCATCCTCTCTGCCGACAATCATTTCGGGCGCGTCGGAGCCCGCATCCACGACATCACGCACCCCCATTGGCGCAAGGATCTCGAAATCCTCGTCGGAAACGCCGGACGCCGGCTTGCCTTCGTGACCCTGCCGAAAGTGCGTACGGCAGCGGATGCCGCCGCACAGATCGACGCGCTGCGGGCCGTCGAGCAGGCCCACGGGCTTGCAACGCAAATCCCCGTGCACGTGTTGATCGAAACGCATGGAGCGCTTCGCGAGGCGTGGGAGATCGCAGCGCTGGAGAGCGTCGAATCCCTCGATTTCGGCCTGATGGATTTTGTTTCAGGGCACCACGGAGCCATTCCCGGAAGCGCGATGACGAGCCCGGGACAGTTCACGCATCCCCTGATCGTTCGCGCCAAGGCGGAGATTGCCGCGGCGGCGCTGGGCAACGGCGTTGTGCCGTCCCACAACGTCACGACCGAACTCAAGGACGTCGCATTCATCCGCAGCGACGCCGAACGCGCCCGCCGCGAATTCGGCTACTTGCGCATGTGGAGCATCCACCCCAACCAGATTCGCCCCATCGTGGAGGCGATGCGCCCGGATTTCTCCGAGGTGGAAGCTGCCGTGGAAATTCTTGTCAACGCGCAGGCCGTTGGCTGGGGACCCACGCAGCACCACGGCAAGCTCCACGATCGGGCGTCTTACCGGTACTACTGGGAGCTGCTGTCACGCGCCAAGGCGACGGGCATGGCGATCGGCGACGAGGCGGAACGGCGCTTCTTTCGCTGAAGCGCGGCTGGGCTGTATTTGCAGGTGCGCAGATACGTCTACGGAGCCCCGAATGCGGTGGGCGGAATTCTGACGAAGGACCTGCGGGGGAGCGCTACGGCGCACCCGCGCCTTCCTGCGCGGCCCGTGAGCAAGCGCGATGCGCAATGACGCATCAACGCCGGCGCTGGTGCTGATGGGCCGACGTGGAGGCATCGGGACGCTCTTCCTTGTGGCGAAAGCTGATGCGAGCCTTCGTGAGGTCGTAAGGAGAGAGCTCCACGCTCACCCGGTCGCCCGCAAGGATGCGAATGCGGTGTTTGCGCATCTTGCCCGACGCGTAAGCCTGAACCTCGACTCCGTTTTCCAGCGTTACCCTGAAGCGCGTATCGGGAAGCACTTCATTCACGACGCCCTCCATTTCCAACAGTTCTTCCTTCGCCATTTCAACTCCTTCAAAACGAGCAATGTCCGCGCGTCGCCCTCATGGAGGCTCCATCGGCAAGGCTGCACCAAGGATAGGGACCACGCCACGACGACGACCGGAGCAAACCGGACCAATCCTGACGGGCGATGGCGTCTCGGCTGAGACGTCAGGGATGACCGGGACAACCGGCAGAGAACCGGCCGGAATGGCTACCCGGCCATGAGACCGGATTTTACATTGTACCTGTTCCGGAAGGCACTACCCGGCCCAAATCCCGAAGCGCCCACATGCGAATATGCCTCCCGCCCGCCGGGTTTCCCTATAATGAAAAAATGAGTGTCCTCGAATCCGTCCCCGACGCCTGCACGGTGTTCTTCGCCGACTTGGCCGGCAGCACCCGTCTATACGAACGGGCGGGGGACGCCGTTGCGTATCGCCTTGTCGAACAATGCCTGCAGGGAATGCGCCAGGAGGTCCAGGCCTGTGGGGGCCGGGTCATCAAGAATACGGGTGACGGCCTGCTGGCGGTTTTTTCCGACCCGAATGGTGCTCCCGAGGCCGCGATACGGATTCATAACGTGGTTCAGGACCTGCCTCGCGTATCCGGGCAGAAAATGGCGGCCCGCATGGCCTTCCACACCGGCACGGTCATCGTCAGCGATGAGGACATCTTCGGCGACACCGTAAACGTTGCCGCGCGGCTGCTCGAACTGGCAACCCCCGGGCGCGCCATTGCCTCGGAGCAGAGCGTGCAGGAACTCCAGCCGGAATGGCGCAGCCTGCTGCACCCGCTTCAAAGCCGAAGCTTGCGCGGCGTGTCGCGACTCACCGCCCCGTTCGAACTGGTGTGCGAATCAGTCGGCGATCTGACGGTCGTGCAAACGGTCAACCTGGACGCGGACAATGCTCCGGAACTTCGACTGACCTCTGCAAGCCGCTCGCTGACCCTGAATGCGCAAACGCCGAGCGCCCGCCTCGGCCGCGCCACCTCGTCCGATATTCGCGTGACGGATACCCGTGCATCCCGTGAACACGCGCACATCGAGTTGCGTGGCGACAAGTTCGTGCTGGTCGACCGCAGCAGCAACGGGACTTTCGTCGCCATCGACGGTGAACGCGAATTCGTCCTGTCGCATGAGGAAGTCGTCCTCAGAAAACGTGGCCGCCTGGCGCTCGGCCGTTCAGCCGCCGACAGCCAAGACATCATCGAATTCATCTGCCTGTAACGAGTCCGACCGCCTGCAGCCTGTCGATCACGTTTCCGGCGGATTTCAATGCTTCGCGCATTCGCGCGAGCAGTTCGCGCAGTTGCTCCGATCAACGCGTTTGCCCAGCGCCTGCTGCAAGGCACATACGGATCGCCGGCAACACACGACCGACGCGCCCTCCCTGCTGGCAGCTTCCCGAAAACGCTGCATCACGTTATGCCCCAGGAAGTCGGTAAACAGAATCACCATGCCGATCCCTGCCGGCAATGATGCATTTCGCCGCTGATGGGCGGTTTCACGACCGCTGACGTGCGCGGCGATGCGAATGCCAAATTCCGAAAGGACGTTCGGAATGTTCCCGAGACGATCAGCTCCGACGATTAGCGCGTCCATGCCATCCCCTAAAATCAGTATTGAGAAGAGTTCTCATCCATACTGAACCCAATGGGAATTAATTGCAAGTAGGAATTGTTCTCGTTAGTATTGTGCCATTATTAGTCCACGACCACGCAAGGGAATCACATGAAGAAGACTCTCCTCGCCGCCGCCCTTCTCGGTTTCGGCACCGTGACCGTCCAGGCCTTCGCTGCGGACAACGAACTGAACCTGTATTCCGCGCGTCACTACCAGACTGACGAGGCCCTATACTCGAACTTCACGAAACAGACGGGCATCAAGATCAATCGTATCGAGGCGAAGGAAGATGAACTCCTGGAGCGCATCCGCAACGAAGGTGCGAACAGCCCCGCGGACGTGTTCATCACGGTCGACGCCTCGCGTCTGGCGAAGGCCGACGAGTTGGGCATCTTTGCGCCAGTAAAATCCAGGATCCTGGAAGAGCGCATCCCGGCGCATCTGCGTGCCAACAACTGGTACGCGTATTCGACGCGCGCCCGAGTGATCGTGTACAACAAGGAATCGGTCAAGGCGGAGGACGTGCAAACCTACGAAAGTCTTGCCGGTCCGGCGCTCAAGGGAAAGGTGTGCTCCCGCTCGGGTAGCCATCCCTACAACATCTCGCTGGGCGCAGCGCTCATCAAACACAACGGCGCCGAAGCGACCGAGACTTGGGCGAAGAACCTCGTTGCCAACTTCGCACGAGCGCCCAAGGGCGGCGACACGGACCAGATCAAGGCAGTGGCTGCCGGCGAATGCGGCGTCACGATCGCCAATACCTATTACCTCGCCCGTCTGATGAATTCGGACAAGGCCGAGGACAAGGCCGTGATGGCGAAAGTCGGAACGGTTTGGCCCAACCAGAAGAGCTGGGGGACGCACATCAACGTTTCGGGTGCAGGGATGCTGAAGAATGCGCCGAACAAGGGCGCCGCGGTGAAATTCCTCGAGTACCTCGCCTCTGACGAAGCGCAGGCCTATTTCGCCAACGGGAACAACGAATGGCCCGTCGTCGGAAGCGTCAAGGTCAGCAATCCGGCGCTCGACACCTTGGGCAAATTCAAGGCCGACGCCCTGCCCGTCGGTGAACTCGCAAGCACCGCGGCAGAAGCGCAGAAGATTTACGACCGCGCGGGATTCCGCTGATCGGCCGGAATCTGCGAGGGGCTCGTGAACGAGCTTCTCGCAGAGATCGCCCGTCTGCGGGCGAACGCACAAAAGCAAAACGCCTTCCGGTGACTTCGGAAGGCGTTTGTGTTTGCAGCCTGAATCTCGGGGCCGGCAGTCCCCGGCGGGTTGCCTATTCCGTCTGCGCAGGCGGCGCAGAATTCGGCTTGGGAGAACGTTTGCGGAACTTGCGCGCGGGTTTCTTGGCGGGCGCATCGTCGCCCGACGCCGCGGCCGCAGCCACATTCTTGGGTTGTCCTGCAGGTTTTGCCTGAGCCGGCGGCTTGCCTTGTCCGCCGCCCTTCTGTTGTTGCCGCCCTCCCAACCTCGGGCCGCGGGGCGGCTTGGGTCCGACCAGTCCCGTGGAAGGAGTCGGGCGCCTCAGGTTCGGGTCGGGGGCACCTTCGCGGTTTCCGGGCGCGAGACTGATTTCGAGTTCATTCAGTTCGTCCCATTCGGCGTCGGTGCGCTGATTGTCGGGAATGGCCAGCAGTTCTTGCAGGCGACGACGTGGAGAAGTCGATTGCGGTGCATTCATCGGTGAATTATCCCATCGTTCGGGCGTCGCCGCTCTTGTTCTTTCTCAAAAAAGCGCAGTTTGGTCACATATGGCGAGGGTGCGGTGCGTGGCGTTCGAGCCGACGGCCTCATTTGGGGAAGCGGCGGGAGACGCGTTCGACGATCGATCCCTTGGCGGCCACCTCCGTCGCGCCAGCCTGCTTTGCCGCCTGAAATGCATCCGGGTCGAAATGGGGGCCGAAAACGACGATGTCGACCTGTGGAAAGGTTTCCCGCAGCTGTTCGATCTGGGTGCAGGCACTGCGCATGCCGAGATCCACGACGATACAGTCCGGAGTCTCCGTGCTCTGCTTCTTCAACATGGTGGCACCCGCCGCCTTCCAGGCGGATTCGAGGCGCATGCGACTCATCAGGTCGTCGCACCGCAGCAATATCTTGATTGTCATCCCAAAATTCCGTAGACGTGAATCCGGTTCGATCCGTGCTCTAGACTTCTGTCTCTTCGACCGTACGGCGGCTCCCGCGCACGATCTGCCGCGAGATGATGAACATCGGCAGCAGGCCGACCGCCACGATCGTCACGGCCGCCGTCGATGCCTCGGCCAATCGCTCGTCCGACGCGAGAATATGCGCCTGAGTTGCCAAGGTATCGAAATTGAAGGGCCGCATCACCAAAGTCGCCGGCAGCTCCTTCATGACATCCACAAAAACCAGCAGGCCTGCGGTCAACAGGCTTCCGCGCAGGATCGGCACGTGGACACGCCGTAGCGTAGCCCACTTTCCGGCCCCGAGGCTACGGGATGCGTCGTCCATGCTCGACGTGATCTTGCCCAGACTGCTTTCGACGGTATGGAGCGCCACCGAAAGAAAGCGACTCAGGTAAGCATACACCAGCGCCGCGATTCCTCCGGTCAGCACGAGCCCCGGATTCACGCCGCCCATCTCCTGCCACCAGCCTGCAATCACATGGTCGAGCCGTGTCACGGGAATCAGCACTCCGACGGCGATGACGGAACCGGGTACTGCGTAACCCAGCCCGACGGTGCGATTCAGGGCTCGCGGCAGACGCGAGCGCGCGAGCCGGGCCGCGTAGCCGAGGACGATTGCGAGCAATACCGCGAGCAGTGCGGTGACCGAGGCGAGCACGAAGCTGTTGCGCGCCAGTTGCACGAAGCGGGCGCCGAACTGCGCATCGCCCTCGACGAGCGCCATGCGCAGAAGCAGGGCCGCAGGCAGCAGGAAACCGAGGAGAAGCGGCAGGAAACACAGCAGCGTGGCCAGAAGGCCGAGGGCGCGTGACAACTTGACGGGGGTCGGCGCCGTCTGCTGGCGCGAGGTGTTGTTGAAGCGCGCCCGCCCGCGGCTGGCATGCTCGAGGACCAGGACCACGACGACAAACGCGAGCAGCGCAGCCGAGAGTTGCGCCGCGGCAACGCGGTCCCCGAGCGAGAACCACGCGCGGTAGATTCCGGTCGTGAAGGTCTGCACACCGAAATACGAGACGGTTCCGAAATCCGCGAGCGTTTCCATCAACGCCAATGCCGACCCGGCAACCACGGCGGGTCGCGCGAGAGGCAGCGAAACGCGGAAGAAACTGCCCCACGGACCAAGTCCCAGCGAGCGCCCGGCCTCGAGCATGCCGGACGCGCGCTCCAGGAAGGCCGTTCGGGCCAGGAGGTAGACGTACGGATAGAGGACGAACATGAACATCGCCACCGCCCCTCCTGCCGTGCGGACGTCGGGAAACCAGTAGTCACCCGCCTTCCATCCGGACACTGCGCGAAGCCAGCTCTGGAGCGGCCCGACGAACTGGAGGAAGTCGGTGTAAACATATGCCATCACGTAGGCGGGAACCGCGAGCGGCAGGACGAGCGCCCACTGGAAGAAGCGGCGTCCGGGAAAGTCCGTCATCGTCGTCAGCCAGGCAGTCGTCACGCCGATGCTGGACACGCCGAGACCGACACCGATGCAGAGAATCAGGGTGTTTCGGAGAAATTCGGGCAGGACGGTGGCGGAAAGGTGGCTCCAGGTGCCCGACGTTCCTCCGGCAAAGACGTTGGAGAATACGGAGATCACGGGTATTGCGATCAGCACGGAGATCAGCAGCGAACCGGCCGTCAGCGACGACCAGCGCTTGTGCAACCTTCCCAGCCCTTCCTTGAATTTCATCTCGCTCCCGAGGCATCACGCTGCGGAGTCCATCCCGCGCAGCAGGCAGTCGAGAATTATAATTCATCGCATTTAGATGCAATAATGGCATCGCACAACACGAACGCCGTATCGGATTCTTAATGTCCCATCTCGAGCTCGCCGGCATCGATCTGGCGTATGGCGGCCATCAAGTCGTCCGCAAATTTTCGCTCCGCCTGGAAACGGGCAGCATCGGCTGCCTGCTGGGGCCGTCCGGCTGCGGCAAGACGACGGTGTTGCGCTGTATTGCCGGGTTCGAGCCGGTATTGGCGGGGGAGATTCGTCTCGACGGGCAATTGGTGAGCGGGTGCGACGAGCATCTACCCCCCGAGCAGCGGCGCATCGGCATGGTGTTCCAGGACTACGCGCTCTTCCCTCACCTTTCGGTCGCGGACAACATCGGCTTCGGGCTGCGCCGAGTGGAACCGCAGCAACGCCGCGAACGCATCGGCGAACTGCTGCGTGTCGTGGGGCTTGCCGATCAGGGTCACAAGTATCCGCACGAGATGTCAGGCGGCCAGCAACAGCGGGTCGCACTCGCGCGCGCGCTCGCCCCGCGCCCCAGCCTGCTCCTGCTGGACGAACCTTTCTCGAATCTGGACGTGGAGTTGCGGGAGCGCCTGTCCTACGAGGTGCGTGACATCATCAAGGCGACGAACACGACCGCGATCCTGGTGACGCACGACCAGAACGAGGCCTTCGCGGTCGCGGACGAGATCGGGATCATGAACGAGGGCCGCATCCAGCAGTGGGACACGCCCTACAACCTGTATCACCGCCCGGGCAACCGCTTCGTCGCCGATTTCATCGGACAGGGGGTCTTCCTTCAGGGAGTCGTCCTCAACGATCACCAGGTGCGGGTCGAACTCGGTACGCTCAATAGTGCAATCCCGGTCGAATGCGGCATCGGTTGCGAAAACTGTGGCCGAAACTGCATGGTGTCGGTCCTTCTGCGGCCCGACGACATCGTGCATGACGACTCGAGCACGATGAAGGCGGAGGTGATCCACAAGGCATTCCGCGGCGCCGACATCCTGTACACGCTCAGGCTGAAGAGCGGGGCGAAGGTATTGTCGCTCGTGCCCAGCCATCACAATCACGCCATCGGGGAAAGGATCGGCATCCGCCTGGATGCGGATCACGTGGTGACCTTCCACGACGGCTCCGACGATGCGGTACGCACCCTGCCCGTTCAAGGATCGGTTGCCGTGCACAGATGATTCCCTGGCTGACGGGCGCACCGCATTTCCCCCCCGTCGAGAGCGCGCTCGACGAACCGCCCGGCCTGCTTGCCGCCGGTGGCGCGCTCACGCCGGAATGGCTTCTGGCGGCGTACCAGCAGGGAATTTTTCCGTGGTACAGCGCGGGGGAACCGATTCTCTGGTGGAGTCCCGACCCGCGTCTGGTGCTGGCCCCGGCCCGGATGAAAATCTCGCGCTCCTTGCGCCGCACCTTGCGCCAACCCCGGTTCGAGATCCGCTTCGATACTGCCTTCCCGGCGGTCGTCGAAGCATGCGCCCAGCCGCGCGAACCGGGCGGGAGCACCTGGATCACGGCCGAAATGCAGGTCGCCTACCGCCGCATGCACGAACTCGGATATGCCCACAGTGTCGAAGCGTGGGATGAGGAGGGGCTCGCAGGCGGGCTTTACGGCATCGCGGTGGGAAGGGCATTCTTTGGCGAATCGATGTTCAGCCGCCGTACCGATGCTTCGAAGGTCGCCCTTGCTCATCTGGCTCGCTACCTCGAGTCAAGGGACTTTGCCGTGATCGATTGCCAGATGACCACGCGGCACCTGCTTTCGCTTGGCGCCTTCGAGATCCCGCGTGCCGAGTTCCGCGCCGGTCTGGCGACATGGACGCGGGAGGGGGATGGCCCGGGGCGGTGGTCCGAAGATGCGAGCCGAGGATTGTTCTGAGCGCACATTCGCCGAGATGCAGAAAGATTACCCCTACGCACTCATCCAGTTCTACGCGACCGCGCCGTATGCGTGTTCGTACCTGCCCGAGCGGGTCGCCCGCTCGCAGGTCGCGACGCCGGGCCATCTCATCGATGCGGCGGTGTACAGCGAGCTGGTCCGCAACGGTTTTCGCCGCAGCGGCATGTTCACCTACCGCCCGTATTGCGATCATTGCCGCGCCTGCGTTCCCGTCCGCGTTCCGGTCGAGGCGTTCGTCGCGGACCGCAGCCAGCAGCGCAGTTGGGCGCGGCACCGATCCCTCGAGGCGAGCGAAAGGGATCTCGCTTTTTCGGAAGAGCACTACACCCTTTACCAGCGCTACCAGGGCTCGCGCCATGCAGGCGGGGGGATGGATCAGGACAATCGCGAGCAGTACACCCACTTCCTGCTGCAGAGCCAGGTGGACACCCGCCTCGTCGAATTCCGTGAGCGGGGGGTCCTGCGCATGGTGAGCGTCATCGACCGCCTCAGCGACGGCTTGTCCAGCGTCTACACCTTCTTCGATCCGGACACGCCGAAGGCCAGCTATGGCACTTACGGGGTTCTGTGGCAGATCGAGGTGTGCCGCCGCCTGCACCTGCCGTACGTGTATCTCGGGTACTGGATCAAGGAGAGCCGGAAGATGAACTACAAGACCCGCTTCCGCCCGCTCGAGGGGCGAATCCGGGGTGAGTGGCGAACCCTGGACCCCTTGGCCGACGCGGAATCGGAATAGGCCGCGCTTGGCGCCGGACGGCCCGCGAGGGGCGCATCGTTCGGAAATCCGCGGGGCGAGGTCCCGCACGAAACGGTAGAATCCGCGGATGCTATACGACATCGCGCGCCCCATCCTGTTTTCGCTCGACGCGGAAACCGCCCACGAATTCTCCCTCGCCGCACTCAACCTCGCCGGCCGCCTGCTGCCAACCGGAAAGCCGCTGCCGGCAGATCCGGTCGAGGTCATGGGACTGGAGTTCCCCAACCGCATCGGACTTGCGGCCGGCCTCGACAAGAATGGTGAAGCCATCGACGGCCTGGCCCGGTTCGGCTTCGGCTTCCTCGAGATCGGCACCGTCACCCCGCGGCCCCAGCCGGGAAATCCGCGGCCACGCCTGTTCCGGCTGCCCGAGGTGCGCGGGATCATCAACCGCATGGGCTTCAACAACCACGGCGTCGACGCACTGGTGGCAAACGTCAATGCCGCCCGGTTCAAGGGCATTCTCGGGATCAACATCGGCAAGAATTTCGACACGCCGATCGAAAATGCCGCCGACGATTACCTCGCCTGCCTCGACAAGGTGTACGCGCTGGCAAGCTACCTCACGGTCAACATTTCCTCGCCCAACACGAAGAACCTCCGCCAGCTGCAGGGCGAATCCGAACTCGACGATCTGCTCCGGCGACTCAAGGGGCGGCAAGCGCAACTGGCGGACAAGCACGGCCGCTACGTTCCGCTGACGCTGAAGATCGCCCCCGATCTCGAGCCGGCCCAGGTGGTCAACATCGCCGACGCCCTGCGGCGCCATCGCATCGACGGGGTCATCGCGACGAACACGACGATCTCGCGCGAGAAGGTGCAGGGAATTCGCTACGCCGAGCAACAAGGCGGCCTGTCCGGCGTTCCGGTGTTCGAAAGCTCGACCATGGTCGTCTCGCTGCTTGCGCAGGCGCTTGCCGGAGAAGTCCCGATCATTGCGGCGGGAGGAGTGCTCGACGGACGCAGCGCACGGGCGAAACTCGAAGCCGGCGCAAAGCTCGTGCAGGTGTATAGCGGGCTGATCTACCGCGGACCGGGTCTTGTGGAAGAGTGCGTGCGCGCGACTGCTTCCGATGGCTTTGTCGTCGCTCGCTGAAGCGGCCCGCTTGTTCCCGGGACAAATGCCTGTGAGCGCTCCAGGGTTGAGCAGGGCATAAGGGCGGGCGATAATTTCGCGGTTATCAGGCGATCCGGGATCATGACCAGCTACATCTTCATCGTCATCGGCGCTGTTCTGGTGAACAACGTCGTCTTCGTGCGCATTCTCGGCCTGTGCCCCTTCATGGGGGTGTCCAAAAAGCTCGAGACGGCGATCGGGATGGGCGCGGCAACGACCTTCGTGCTGACGCTCGCCAGCGGCACGAGCTACCTGATCGACCACTACCTGCTGCAGCCGTTCGATCTCGCGTTCATGCGCACGCTCGCGTTCATCGTCGTGATTGCGGCGATCGTGCAGCTCACGGAACTGGTCATACAGAAGACCAGCCCGATTCTGCATCAGGTCCTCGGCATCTATCTTCCGCTCATCACGACGAACTGCGCAGTGCTGGGCATCCCGCTGCTGAATGTCGCACTCAAGCACAACCTGCTGGAGTCCCTTCTGTTCGGCTTCGGATCATCGATTGGTTTTACAATGGCCCTCGTGCTGTTTGCGGGCATTCGCGAACGCCTCGACGGCGCGGACGTGCCGGCCCCGTTCCGCGGTACGGCAATCGCGATGATCACGGCTGGATTCATGAGCCTGGCCTTCATGGGATTCGCCGGACTGGATCGCTTTCACTAGGGCTCCCCGGCGAGAAATCATTTCATGTCTGAAATTGCGCATGCACCCCGCGGCGGGCACTCCGCCGCCGCCCTGCCCCTGCCCCCATGCTGACCTCCATCCTCATCATGACTGGGATAGCCATCGTGCTCGGAGCGGCACTGGGCTACGCCTCGAT
Organism: Azoarcus sp. DN11; assembly: GCF_003628555.1. Taxonomy (NCBI): domain Bacteria; kingdom Pseudomonadati; phylum Pseudomonadota; class Betaproteobacteria; order Rhodocyclales; family Zoogloeaceae; genus Azoarcus; species Azoarcus sp. DN11. The sequence goes on from NZ_CP021731.1 coordinate 2,894,356, forward strand.
CCGGTTCAAGGTCGAAGGCGATCCGCTGGTCGAAAAAATCGACGCGATCCTTCCCCAGACGCAGTGCGGCCAATGCGGCTACCCGGGCTGCAAGCCCTACGCGCAAGCCATTTCGAACGGGGAAGCGGATATCAACCAGTGCCCTCCCGGAGGCGCGGAAGGCATCCGCAAGCTCGCCGACCTGCTCGGACGCGAGGTGAAGCCGCTCTCGGAAGAACACGGAACGGAGAAGCCGAAGTCGGTCGCGCGCATCGACGAACAGGCGTGCATCGGCTGCACGCTGTGCGTTCAGGCCTGCCCGGTGGACGCCATCGTCGGAGCGGCAAAACAGATGCACACCGTGGTCGCGCCCCTGTGTACGGGCTGCGAACTGTGTGTCGCGCCCTGCCCCGTCGATTGCATTTCCATGACGCTGGTCGCGGAAACCGTGGAAACGTGGAAATGGAAATATCCGGTGCATGAACTGAGGTCCGCGGCATGATTTCCCGCCTGTTCAATTTCCGCGGCGGGGTCAAGCCGGAGCCGCACAAGAGCGAGTCCTCCGGCACGCCCATTGAAAAGGCGCCGCTGCCGAAGCGGCTGGTGATCCCCCTGCGCCAGAGCCTCCGATCGACCGCGCGATGCCTCGTCGAGCCCGGGCAGAAGGTGCTGAAAGGCGAGCAGATCGGCCAGGGCGAAGGGGCGCTCGGAACCGGCGTCCATGCATCCACCTCCGGCACCGTGGTCGAGATTGCGCCGTACCCGATGGCGCACGCGTCGGGACTCGAAACCTTGTCGGTCGTCATCGCGCCCGATGGCGAGGAGCGCTGGATCGATCGTGCGCCGTTCGATTACCGCAAGGTGTCGCGTGAGGAAGCGCTCGGCTGGCTCAGGAGCTGCGGCATTCTCGGCTTGGGCGGTGCGGGTTTCCCGACTCACGTCAAGCTCGGGAGCGGGACGGGCATCGACACGCTGGTGATCAACGGGGCCGAGTGCGAACCGTGGATCACCTGCGACGACCGCCTGATGCGCGAGCGTGCGGCGGACGTGCTTTCGGGGGCCATGATCCTGCGCGAGCTGATAGGTGCCCGCCGGGTGCTGGTCGGCATCGAGGACAACAAGCCCGATGCGATCGAGCGCATGCGGGCTGCGGCAAGCGGCGTCGGCGATGACGTCGCGGTCGTCGCGGTACCGGCCCTCTACCCTGCCGGCGGCGAGAGGCAGCTGATCCGGGTTCTTACCGGAATCGAAATTCCCCAGGGCAAGTTCGGCACGGATTTCGGCGTCCAGTGCTTCAACGTCGGCACGGCAGAGGCCGTTCATCGTGCCATCCAATTCGGCGAACCGCTGCTTTCGCGCATCGTCACGCTGACGGGCAACGTTGCGCGCCCCGGAAACTACGAAATCCTGCTCGGCACGCAGGTCGCGGAGCTGCTCGCACTGGTCGGCCCCAAGGCGGACACCGATCGCTACATCATGGGCGGGCCGATGATGGGAATCGAATTGCAGAGCCTCGGTGTCCCCGTCACCGCGACCACGAACTGCATCATTGCCGCGTCGCCCGCGCTGTTCCCCCCGCCTCCGCCCGAACAGCCCTGCATCCGCTGCGGCGAATGCGCCCGCGCCTGCCCGGCCGACCTGCAGCCTTTCGAGCTGTACTGGTTCTCGCGCGCGAAAAACTTCGGCAAGGCCCGGGAGTATCACCTCTTCGACTGCATCGAATGCGGCTGTTGCGCCTACGTGTGCCCTTCGCATATCCCGCTGGTCGACTACTTCAGGTTCTCGAAGGGCGAAATCCAGGCCCGTGAGCACGAACGGACGGCGTCGGAGCAGGCACGCACGCGCTTCGAGTTCCGCAATTTCCGCCAGGAGCGGGAGAAGGCGGAAAAAGCGGCGAAGCTGGCCGCCAAGGTGGCCGAGACACGCGCCAAGCGCCCCGAAGCCGCCACCGCACCCGAAACCGCCGCCGCCCCCGAACCTGCGGCATCGCCGGAGGACCTGAAGAAGGCGCTGGTTGCCGCCGCGCTCGCACGCGCGAAGCAGCAGAAAGCGGCCGTGACGCCGAAGAACACCGACAGACTGAGTGCCGAAACTCAGGCCGAGATTGCCGCAATCGACGCGCGGCGCGAAAAGCTCACCACCCAAGACGCCGACAAGACGCCCTGACATGCTGAATTCCCCGTATATCCGCAAGCCGGCCAGTGTTCAGGGGGTGATGCTGGCCGTCCTCGTTGCGTTGATTCCGGCGCTTGTCGTCTACGCGTGGCAGATTGCCGCGGTGGTGTTGGTGAATCTCGCGATCGCCACGGCGACGGCCATGGCGGGCGAAGCGTTCGTGCTCAAGCTGCGCGCTCGGCCGATCGCGCCGGCGCTGTCCGATCTTTCGGCGGTGGTCACCGCCTGGCTGGTCGTCCTGTGCTTCCCCCCGATTCTTCCCTGGTGGGCGACGGTGCTGGGCGTGCTGATCGCCATCGTCGCGGTCAAGCACCTTTATGGCGGCCTCGGACAGAATCCGTTCAATCCCGCGATGGTGGCCTACTGCGCGATGATCGTCGCCTTCCCCGCCCTGATGTCGCAATGGCCGCCCGCCGGCCAGCTGGACTTCCAGACGCAGCTGGGGCTGGTGCTGGGGGGCGTGCGGGAACTCGACGGGATTACCGGGGCCACCGCGCTCGATACGGTCAAGACGGGCTTGCGGGCGGCGGGCGCGACCGTGGAAACAGTCATGGCCCAGGGCAGCTTCGGCCTGGTCGGCGGGCGCGGTTGGGAATGGCTGGCGCCGGCCTATGCGGCGGGTGGCGCCTACCTGCTCGCCCGCCGGGTCATCACCTGGCACATGCCCGCCGCCTTTCTCGTTGCGCTGGCGATGATCTCCGGCGCGTTCTGGCTCGCAAACCCGGGGCAGTTCACCTCGCCGCTGTTCCACCTGGCCAGTGGCGGTGCCATGCTCGGGGCGTTCTTCATCGTCACCGATCCGGTCTCCGGTGCGACCACGCCGCGCGGCAAGCTGATCTTTGCGGCCGGTGTCGCCCTCGTCGCCTACGTCATCCGCGTCTTCGGCGCCTTCCCGGAAGGCATCGCCTTTGCCGTCCTGCTGATGAACATCTGCGTGCCGCTGATCGACATGAACACCCAGCCACGCGTCTTCGGCTACCGCGGAGACAAGACACGATGAGCGCCCGCGACACCGCTGCGCGGACCTCGCTGCGCACCGCAGGCATTCTGGTGATGTTCACGGTGGTCTTTACCGCGTTGATGTCGGCCACCTTTGAAGTGACCCGCCCGACGATCGAAGCCTCGGCGCAGGAAGGGAAGATGCGCCTGATCAACGAGGTGCTGCCGCGCGTCAGCTACGACAACGCCCTTCTGGACGACTTCGTCACGCTCGGCCCGACCCCGGAACTCGGGCTCGATGAAGGCGGGCGCATCTACCGCGCGCGCAAGGCCGGCGAGCCGGCGGCCCTGGTGCTGGAGGTCATCGCGCCGGACGGCTACGCCGGCCGGATCCAGATGGCGGTCGCGGTCGGCGCCGACGGGCGGGTGAATGGGGTGCGCGTCACCGGGCACAGGGAAACCCCCGGCCTGGGCGACTACATCGATCCGCGGAAGGATCGCAACAAGTCGCAGCCCTGGATCGGGCAGTTTGCGGGCGTCTCCTTCGCCGACATCGGCCTCGACAAGTGGAAAGTCGGGCGCGACGGCGGGGTGTTCGCCTCCCGCACTGGTGCGACCATCAGCGCACGCGCGGTGACCAATGCCGCGGCACGCGCTGCGGACTACGCGATTCGTCACCGCGATGCGCTGTTCGCCGCCCACGCGGGCGGGCGACTCTGACCGGAACATGGCCATGAACCTGCAAAGCTTTCGCGAATCGGCCTGGAACGGCCTCTGGCGCCAGAACACCGGGCTCGTTCAACTGCTCGGCCTGTGCCCCATCCTCGCGGTGAGCACCAGTGTCGTCAATGCAGCGAGCCTGGGCCTCGCGACCGTTGTCGTGATGGCCGTCTCTAACTTCGCCGTCGCCTCCCTGCGCAATTTCATCCCCTACGAGATCCGCATTCCGGTCTTCATCCTGATCATCGCGGCGCTCACCACGGTCGTCGACCTCTCGTTCAATGCCTATTTCCACGACCTCTACCTCGTGCTGGGCATCTTCATCCCGCTGATCGTGACGAACTGCATCGTCCTCGCCCGCGTGGAAGCCTATGCCGCCAAGAACGATCCGGTGTCGTCGACCGTGGACGGCGTGATGATGGGCCTGGGCCTCGTCTGCCTTCTTGCCGTCCTGGGCGGATTGCGCGAACTCGTCGGCAACGGGACCCTGTTTTCCGGCATCGAGATGGTGTTCCCGGGGCTTTCGGCGATCTCGCTGTTCGGCCCCGACTATCCCGGTTTCCTGATCGCCATTCTTCCGCCCGGAGCGTTCTTCACGCTCGGCTGCCTGATCGCACTTTCGAACCTGATCCGCAGCCGTGCGGCAAGGCACAAGACGGCGGCCCCGCACCCGACGGTCCCCACCCCGGCGACCGACCAGCCGGCGTCGGCGGCCTGACCCGCATGCCAGGCATGAATCGGGAATCCGTCCGCGAGTTCTTTCGCCGCCTTGCCGCCGCGAATCCGCATCCGACGACCGAACTCGAATACGGTTCGCCGTTCCAGTTGCTCGTTGCGGTCGTCCTGTCGGCGCAGGCGACCGACAAGAGCGTCAACCTTGCCACGCGCGGGCTGTTCGAGGCGGCACCGACCCCCGAGGCGATGATCACCCTGGGCGAGGAAGGGGTGGCCGCACACATCCGCACGATCGGCCTGTACCGGAACAAGGCCAGGAATGTGGTCGCGCTGTCGCACTTGCTGCTCGAGCGTCACGGCGGCGAGGTGCCGCGCGACCGCGTGGCGCTGGAGGCGCTCCCCGGCGTAGGACGAAAGACGGCGAATGTGGTATTGAATACGGTCTTCGGCGAGCCGGTGATGGCCGTCGATACGCACATCTTCCGCCTGGCCAATCGTACCGGCCTCGCACCCGGCAAGGATGTCCTCGCCGTGGAGAATGCCCTGATGCGCCGCGTGCCCAAGGATTACCTGCGCGATGCGCACCATTGGCTGATCCTGCACGGCCGCTATGTCTGCACCGCGCGCAAGCCGAAATGCGCCGGGTGCCTGGTGCGGGACTTGTGCGCGTACCGCGACAAGACCGCTTGATCCATCACTTATCGAGACGAAATGTTCAATCCATCCCGCGATCAGGTCCGTTCCTTCTTCATCGAGAGCTGGCGAAAGTACCGTGCAAAGGAAGTCCAGACGCCGCTCGAGCACATGGCGAACGACTTGATCCTCCTGCATCCCGAATACCACGCCCTGCTCGAGGACCCCGAAGCGGTCGACAAGGAGTTCTCGCCCGAAGGCGGACAGCTCAATCCCTTCCTGCACCTTTCGCTGCATCTGGCGATCGAGGAGCAGTTGTCGATCGACCAGCCCCCCGGCCTGCGCGCCGCATTCGAGGCGTGCCAGGTCCGGCGCGGCGACCGTCACGACGCGTTGCACGACGTGCTCGAGTGCCTTGGCGAAACGATGTTCGACTCTCAGCGGAACAACACCCCGCCCGACGGTGCGGCGTACGTCAGCTGCGTCCTGCGTCGGGCCGGTTGACGAGGAACAGGCTGCGTTGCGAGCGTCAACGCTCGTGTCTTCGGTTGGACACCCTATAATCGGGGTTCGCCAATGAAAGGATTTCTCCGATGCGCTTTGAAGGATCACGCGACTACGTTGCCACCCCCGACCTGATGCTCGCGGTGAATGCGGCGATCAAGCTCCAGCGGCCGCTGCTGATCAAGGGAGAACCCGGCACCGGCAAGACGATGCTCGCCGAAGAGGTGGCCGAATCGCTCGGGCTGCCGCTGCTGCAGTGGCACATCAAGTCCACGACCAAGGCCCAGCAGGGGCTTTACGAATACGATGCGGTTTCGCGCCTGCGCGACTCGCAACTGGGCGACGACCGCGTCAAGGATATCGCCAACTACATCGTCAAGGGCGTGCTGTGGCAGGCCTTCGAGTCCGACACCCCGTGCGTCGTGCTGATCGACGAGATCGACAAGGCGGACATCGAATTCCCCAACGACCTCCTGCGCGAACTCGACCGCATGGAGTTCCACGTGTACGAGACGCGCAAGACGATCCAGGCGCGCCACCGGCCGATCGTCTTCATCACGTCGAACAACGAGAAGGAGTTGCCGGACGCCTTCCTGCGCCGCTGCTTCTTCCACTACATCCGCTTTCCCGACCGCGACACGATGCAGCAGATCGTGGATGTCCACTTCCCCGACCTCAAGAAGGATCTGCTGCGCGAGGCGCTGGAAGTGTTCTTCGGCCTGCGCGACGTTCCCGGCCTGAAGAAGAAGCCCTCGACCTCCGAACTCATCGACTGGCTCAAGCTGCTCGTGGCCGAGGACATTCCGCCCGAGGCGCTGCGGAGCCAGGATCAGCGCGCCGTCGTGCCGCCGCTTGCCGGCGCGCTGCTCAAGAACGAGCAGGACCTGCACCTGTTCGAACGGCTGGTCTTCATGGCCCGGCACAATCGCTGACGAGCGGACGCGTTCGGAAGCCGTGAGGTCACGCCTAGGGCGAATTACATGCTCATCGATTTTTTCCTGCATCTGAAGGCGAGCAAGCTGCCTGTCTCGACGCGCGAATTCCTGACCTTGCTGGAGGGGCTGCGCGACGGCGTGTGCGGGCACGCGATCGACGAGTTTTACTTCTACGCGCGCACCTGTCTGGTAAAGGACGAGTCGCGCTACGACCGCTTCGATCAGGCGTTCGCTGCGTACTTCAAGGGCGTGAGCGAGATTCCCGGCCTGGACAAGGAACTGCCGGAGGAGTGGCTGCGGGCGATGATGAAGAAACATCTGTCGCCCGAGGAAAAGGCACAACTCGAGAAGCTCGGCTGGGACAAGCTGATGGAGGAGTTCCGCAAGCGCCTCGAGGAGCAGAAGGAACGCCACCAGGGCGGATCGAAGTGGATCGGGACCGGCGGCAAGTCGCCGTTCGGCAACGGCGGCTACCACCCCGAGGGCATTCGCGTCGGCGGGGAATCGGCAGGCAATCGCACCGCGATCAAGGTCTGGGAAAAGCGCGAATACCGCAACCTCGATGACTCCATAGAACTCGGTACGCGCAACATCAAGGTCGCCCTGCGGCGACTGCGGCGCTTTGCGCGCGAAGGCGCGGCGGACGAGCTCGACCTCGATGGCACGATCGCGGCGACCGCGCGCAACGCCGGCTGGCTGGACCTGATGATGCGCCCCGAGCGTCACAACGCGGTGAAGGTGCTGCTTTTCCTCGATGTCGGCGGCTCGATGGACGATCACGTGAAGGCGTGCGAGGAGCTGTTCTCGGCCTGCCGCGCCGAGTTCAAGCACCTGGAGCACTTCTACTTCCACAACTGCGTATACGAGGGCGTGTGGCGGGACAGCCGCCGCAGGCATGCGGAAACACTCCCGGTGCATGACCTGATCCACAAGTACGGACCGGACTACAAGCTGATCTTCGTCGGGGACGCGACGATGAGCCCGTACGAGATCCTGCACCAGCACGGCTCAATCGAGCACATGAACGCGGAAGCGGGAGCGACCTGGCTGCGGCGCCTGCTGGACGCCTGGCCCGCCGCTGCCTGGCTCAATCCCGAACCCGAGCGGCTGTGGCCTTACCGTCAGTCCATCGAGATCATCAGCGGCATCATGGGGCAGCGCATGTATCCGATGACGCTGGAAGGGCTCGAGCGGGCGATGCGACAGTTGTCGAAGAAGACCTGAACACCGGACGTGCGCCCCGCGGCGCCGTCCTTACTCCGCAAACGGCAAGGGCTGCATGCCGAAGCCCTCGTCGAGATCCTTGATCTGATGCAGCAGCCCATCGAGTTCTTGCTGCAGGCGTGCCTGCGCCTCTTCGTCGAGCAGGCGCAGGGCTTCGGGCAGCACGCCGCGCGCAGGCGACGGCGCGCGCGCGAGCAACTGGCGCCCGGCCGGCGTCAGCGACAGACGCACGACCCGCTGATCGGCACTCGTTCGCGCCTTCACGACGAGCCCGTTCGTTTCGAGCTTGTCGATCATGTTGGAGGCGGTCGACTGGTGCAGCGCCATCCGCTTGGCCAGCTCTCCGACGCGCAGGCCCGGTTCCTCGAGAAGTTCCTGCAGGGCCCAGAGCTGGGCGCCGGTCACGCCGCTTTGCTTCTCGATCCACTGGGAGTGGCGCTGCGCCGTGCGGATGAGTACCCGGAAGCGCTGCAACACGGACAGTGGCGACACCTGCGCCTGCTGGTTGCGGTCGGTGGGCTTGATCACGCTTGAAGCTCCCCTTTGCTCAATGCCGGGAAACCCCGGAAAATATTTTCACAAATGTTATACCGGACGCTTCATGTCCGGGTACCGTCTTTTACGGATATCGTAGCGGAGACACCGCTCATCCCCAACCAATCCGGACCTTCCGGACTTCGATCGCAACGGAGCATCGTGTCGCCCCCCAAGCTGCAGACGGACGAGAAACGCGCCTCTCTCACCTTCCGTCAGATCGCGCGTACCGGCCGCCGCTACACCAACCCGCTCATATCGGTGGGCCATTGGCGCAGACGCGCGCTCCTCGTCGGCGCAGCGCTGCTCGCCGGGCTCATCGCCATCGTCTTCGCAATGGGATCGGAACGTGCAATCGGCCTGCACGCCCGGCTCATTGCGACCTCGCCGTGGCTGTCGCTCCTGGTCGCCCCGGCCGGATTTGCCGCGATGGCGTGGCTCTCCGGCAGTTTCGTTCCCGCGACCCAGGGCAGCGGCATCCCGCAGACGATTGCCGCTTCGCTCAGCCCCGATCCCGCAGTGCGTGGCCGGCTGCTGTCGCTGAAGATCGCCGTGGCCAAGGTGTTCCTGACTCTGGGCGGCCTGCTCTGCGGGGCATCCATCGGCCGCGAGGGGCCGTCCGTCCAGATCGGCGCATCGGTGATGCATGCGCTGGCCGGGCGGCGTTTCGGCCGCATCGCATCCAGCCGCAACCTGATCGTCGCCGGCAGCGGAGCAGGCATTGCTGCTGCATTCAACACACCCGTGGGCGGAATAATGTTCGCGATCGAGGAGATGTGCCGCGATCACGCTTTCCGCGCGAACGGCACGACGCTGACGGCAGTGATCTTCGCGGGCCTGATGTCGCTCGGCATCCTCGGCAACTACACTTACTTTGGCAGCACGCATGCCTCGCTCGATTGGCCGCTCGGCATCTGGCCGGTCCTGCTATGCGGTACCGCCGGGGGCCTCCTGGGCGGCACGTTCAGCCGGCTGCTCGTCGCATCGGCACGCGGCCTGCCGGGCCGCGTCGGCGAGTTCGTCGCAGCGCGCCCGATCGCTTTCGCGGGCGGCTGCGGACTCGCGACCGCCCTGGTCGGACTCGCGACGGGAGGCGCCACCTACGCGACCGGCTACGCCGAGTCGAAGGCGGCCCTGGAAGGCATCGCCCCTTTGCCGGTCTACTTCTTCGCGGCGAAAATGCTGGTGATCTGGCTCGCCTTCGTCAGCCGGATTCCCGGCGGTCTCTTCGCCCCCGCGCTGGCGGTCGGCGCGGGGCTGGGTTCCGCCCTCGTCGGCCTGAGTCCCGGGAATGCCGAACCCGCGCTGGTGATCCTGGGGATGGTCGCCTTCCTTTCAGGGATGACGCTTGCCCCGATCACGTCCTTCGTGATCGTCATGGAGATGACCGCCAATCACCAGATGCTGATCCCGCTGATGGCCGCCTCCGTGACCGCTTACGGCTTTTCCAGGTCGGTGTCGCCGCGCGCCCTTTACGACGCCCTTGCGGTACCCGCCCTGGACCGCGCCCAGGCACAGGTCGCCTCCGCGGCCTCCGCGAAGCCGGGCGCCGCGTAAACGAAAAACCGCCCGCAAGGCGGGCGGCTTCAGCGGTGCCGTCGAGGCGGCGGACGCGGATCAGTTGCCGCTCATCGCCATCATCAGCTGGTTGATGCGCTTGACGAAAGTGGCCGGGTCGTCGAGCGTGCCGCCTTCGGCGAGCAGCGCCTGGTCGAAGAGCACCGCGGCCCAGTCGTCGAACTGCTTTTCCTCGTACTTCAGGCGCATCACCGCCGGGTGCTGCGGGTTCACCTCGAGGATCGGCTTCGACACCGGCGCCTGCTGGCCCGCGGCCTTCAGGATGCGGGAAAGGTTCATCCCCATGTCGTGTTCGTCGGCGACCAGGCAGGCGGGCGAGTCGGTCAGGCGATGCGTGACGCGCACGTCCTTGACGCGCTCGCCGAGGCTCGCCTTCATCTTCTCGAGCAGGTCCTTGTACTCGTCGGCGGCCTTCTCGGCTTCCTTCTTCTCGGCTTCGTCTTCGAGGCTGCCCAGGTCCAGGCCGCCCTTCGCGACCGAGACGAGCGGCTTGCCGTCGAATTCCGTCAGGTTGCCGATCACCCACTCGTCGACCCGGTCGGAGAGCAGCAGCACTTCGATGCCCTTCTTGCGGAAGATCTCGAGGTGCGGACTGTTCCTGGCGGCGTTGAAGGTCTCGGCGGTGACGTAGTAGATCTTGTCCTGGCCTTCCTTCATGCGGCCGATGTAGTCGGCGAGCGACACGGTCTCGTCCGGCGTGTCGGCTTGGGTCGAGGCGAAGCGCAAGAGGCCGGCGATCTTGTCCTTGTTGGCGAAGTCCTCGCCGACGCCTTCCTTCAGCACCTTGCCGAATTCGTTCCAGAAGGTCGCGTACTTCTCCTTCTCGGCGGCGTCTTCGCTGGTGGCTATGTCTTCGAGCAGGCCCAGCACCTTCTTCGTGCAGCCGGCGCGGATCGTGTCGATGTCCTTGCTTTCCTGCAGGATCTCGCGCGAGACGTTGAGCGGCAGGTCGGCGGAATCGACGACGCCGCGCACGAAGCGCAGGTACATCGGCATCAGCTTCTCAGCGTCGTCCATGATGAACACGCGCTTCACGTACAGCTTGATGCCGTGGCGCGCATTGCGGTCCCACATGTCGAACGGGGCGTGCGACGGGACGTAGAGGAGCTGGGTGTATTCGTGGCGGCCTTCGACGCGGGCGTGGCTCCACGCGAGCGGCTCGTCGAAGTCGTGGCCGACGTGCTTGTAGAAGGCCTTGTACTCGTCCTCGGTGATGTCGCTCTTCGCGCGCGTCCACAGCGCGTTGGCCTGGTTGACGGTCTCGTCCTCGTCCCTCGTGACCTGCTCGTTTTTCTCCTGGTCCCACTCTTCCTTCTTCATCAGGATGGGCTGGACGATGTGGTCGGAGTACTTGCGGATCAGGCTGCGCAGCTTCCAGCCGGAAAGCAGATCGTCCTGGTCGTCGCGCAGGTGCAGCGTGATCTCGGTGCCGCGGCCGGGCTTGTCGACCGCTTCGACGGTGTATTCGCCGGCGGCGTCGCCGACCATCGAGCATTCCCACTTCACCCCCTCACCGGCAGGAAGGCCCGCGCGGCGCGTGACGACGGTGACCTTGTCGGCGACGATGAAGGCCGAGTAGAAGCCGACGCCGAACTGGCCGATCAGGTGGGCGTCCTTCTTCTGGTCGCCGGTGAGCTGCGAGAAGAATTCCTTGGTGCCGGACTTGGCGATGGTGCCGAGGTGGGCGATCGCTTCGTCGCGGCTCATGCCGATGCCGTTGTCGGCGACGGTGACGGTCTTCGCGTCCTTGTCGAACGAGATGCGGATCGCGAGCTCGCCCTCGCCTTCGAAGAGCGCCGGCTGGTCGAGCGCCTCGAAGCGCAGCTTGTCGCAGGCGTCCGACGCGTTCGAGATCAGCTCCCGCAGGAAGATCTCGCGGTTGGAGTACAACGAATGGATCATCAGGTGAAGCAGCTGCTTCACCTCGGCCTGGAAATTGAGGGTCTGGGCGCCGGCGGCGGTGGTCATCGATGGAAACTCCGTTTACACAGGAACGCGTCCACATGTGGGGTGTGTTCCGGGAATTTCAAGTGCCGCCGGACGGATCACTCGTAACGGATTTCGACGACCTCGATCTCGCGCGGACCCGCCGGGCTCTGGAAGCGCACGATGTCGCCCTCGCGCGCCTTCATCAGTGCGCGCGCAAGCGGCGAGATCCAGCTGATGCGGCCCGAGGTCGCGTCCGCCTCGTCGACGCCGACGATCTGCCAGGTCTGTTCGCCTTCGCCGCTCTCGTCCTCGACGTCGAGCACCGTGACGGTAGCGCCGAAGAACACCTGTTCCATGCCCTGCTGGCGCTCGGGATCGACGACCTCCGCCGACTCGATGCGCTTGATCAGGAAGCGGATGCGGCGGTCGATCTCGCGCAGGCGCTTCTTGCCGTAGATGTAGTCGCCGTTCTCGGAGCGGTCGCCGTTCGACGCCGCCCAGGCTACCGTCTCGACCAGCTTGGGGCGCTCCACACGCACCAGCAGGTCGAGCTCGACCCGCAGCGCGTCGTAACCACGACGCGTCATGTAATTCTTGCTGCCGGGCGGCAGGCGTACCGACGCGGGGACGTCGTCGTCTTCGTCCTGGCCTTCGCCTTCCTTCGTGAATGCCTTGCTCACCTTGGGGTCCATCCTGTTGCGGGCGTTCTGTTACCGAGTGAAACCGCATTGAAGGCTGCGGCGTCGGCGCTTCATGATAGCGGACAAGTGCCGCGGCGGCGCACCGTGCGCCAACAGCCGTGGTGTCCCGGCATGGCTGCACGCATCACGCGGATCCGTTAGACTGCAGGGTTTTGACAAACATTTTGCAACCGCGAGCAGCTATCGTGACCGGGCGCCCTTGCGCCAGACTCCGGTACGCTCGCGACCGGTGTGCGCCGCGCCTTCGGGGACGTGCACCGCCGCAGAATCAACACCTCTCTCGCTCATCCATGAACCAAGCCGCCAATTCCTCTTCCGCCGATCTCGACGCACTGCGCCTCGAAGTGGCGGCACTCGTCGTCGAAGCCCTCAACCTGGACACGGCGCCCGAGTCGATTCCGGCCGACGATTCGCTGTTCGGCGAGGGCCTCGGCCTCGATTCGATCGACATCCTCGAAGTGGCCCTGGTCGTGTCGAAGCGCTACGGCTTCCAGCTGCGCGCCGACAACGAGGACAACGTCAGGATCTTCCGCTCCCTGCGCAGCCTCACCGAGTACGTCGCGGCCAACCGCACGAAATGAGGGCCGGACTTGCCCGCGCGGCACGCGGGTTGGTGGTCGCCGTCGTCGTGATCGCCTGGGCGGCGATCGCGCATTACACGAGCGCGCTGGTGGACGAATCGTCCTGGGGCGCGCTGCTGGCGATCGCCCCTTTTGCCGCGATCGCGGCCGGCTTTGCATGGCAGTCGCCGCGGCGCGGCGCGATGTTCGCGCTGCTCGCGGCCGGATCGTTCGCGCTCGCACTGGTCTGGCCGACGCTCGCGCACAACGTCGGGTGGCTGTATTTCGTCCAGCACGTCGGCACCAACGTCCTGCTCGTGATCGGCTTCGGCCGCACCCTCACGGCCGGACGCGAACCGATGTGCACGCGCATCGCACGGGCCATGCACGACGCGATCAGCCCCGCGCTTGCCCGCTACACCCGGCAGGTGACGGTCGCCTGGACCGTGTTCTTCATCGCGACCGCCGCGATTTCGTGCGCACTGTTCGCGTTCGGGACGCTCGAAGCGTGGTCGACGTTCGCCAACCTGCTGACGATGCCGCTCGTCGGCCTGATGTTCGTCGCCGAGTACCTGGTGCGCTTGAAGGTGGTGCCGGAAGACCGCAGCAGCATCCTCGACGCCGTCCATGCGTATCGGCGGACTTCATCGACGACAGGCACGGCGCCGGTGAACGAGCGATGACGCCGCCGCGCCCCGCGGCACTGCCGCTCCTTTCGCACGAACGATCCAACGCCGTGGTCGCCTGGCGGCCCGATGGCCCGGTCGCGGCCGGGCGCTTCCTCGCCGACGTGCGACGCCTTGCCTCGGATTTGCCCGCAGGCGGCCATGTCCTGAACGTGTGCGCGGACCGCTACCGTTTTGCCGTTGGCGTCGCGGCGTGCCTGGTGCGCGGCAAGATCAGCCTGTTGCCGTCCACGCATACGCCGGAGACCGTCCGCCAGCTGCGCTCGTTCGCGCCCGACGCGTTCTGCCTGACCGACAGCGCCGCGTGCGATATCGACCTGCCGCAGCATCGGTACCGCGAATCCGGCACGGCAGAGGCATCGCCCGAAGGCTTGGCGGTGCCGGCGATCGACGCCGACCAGATCGTCGCGTACGTCTTCACGTCCGGGTCGACCGGCACGCCGGTGCCGCATCGCAAGACCTGGGGTCCGCTGGTGCGCAACATCGCGGCGGAGGCCGACCGGCTCGGCGTCGTTGGCACGCCCTTCACGCTCGTCGGCACGGTGCCGCCGCAACACATGTACGGCTTCGAGTCCACCGTGCTGCTCGCGCTGCTGTCGGGCGGCGCGATCTGGTCCGGGCGGCCGTTCTATCCCGCGGACATCGCGGAAGCCCTGGACGCCGTTCCCCGTCCGCGCGTCCTGGTGTCGACGCCCTTCCACCTGCGCACGCTCCTCGCGGCCGACGTGAGCGTGCCGCCGGCCGATCTCGTCGTGTCGGCGACGGCTCCGCTATCGGGCAACCTCGCGGTTGCGGTCGAAGCGCGCCTGCAGTGTCCGCTGATCGAAATCTACGGCTGCACGGAGACGGGCCAGACGGCCACGCGGCGCACCGCGGAGACGGCCGAATGGCAGCTGATGCGCGGCCTGCAGTTGAGCGTCGAAGACGGCAAGACCTGGGCGCATGGCGGCCATGTCGAGACGCCGACGGCGCTCGGGGACATCATCGAACCGACGTCGGGCGACCGCTTCCTGCTGCATGGGCGCGCGGCCGATCTCGTGAACATCGCCGGCAAGCGCAGCTCGCTGGGCTATCTGAACCACCAGTTGAATGCCATCCCGGGCGTCGTCGACGGCAGCTTCTTCGTGCCCGACGACGAGACGGACGGCGTGGCCCGCCTCACGGCCGTGGTCGTGGCGCCGGAACTGGACCGCGCGACCTTGCTGCAGGCCTTGCGCGAGCGTATCGACCCCTTGTTTCTGCCGCGCCCCCTGCTCTTCGCCGACGAGCTTCCGCGCAACGCCACGGGCAAGCTTCCGCGTACCGCGCTCGACGCGCTGCGGCGAAAACTGGGCGACGCGGAATGATCCACGAGTCCACCGTCGCCATCGCCGCCGATCATCCGGCGTTCGCGGGCCATTTTCCCGGACGCCCCATCCTGCCGGGCGTCGTGTTGCTCGGGCTCGCCGTCCGTGCGCTCGGCAACGTGAGCGGACATCCGGTGCCGCGCTGCGAGATCGCAGCGGCGAAATTCCTGCGGCCGGTCGGCCCGGACACCGAACTGCACATCCGGCTCTGCGAATCCGCGTCGGGCTGGCGCTTCGACATCTTCGCTGCGGACGACGTCGTCGCGACCGGAACCCTGCGGGTCGGCACGCCATGACGGATACTTCCGCCGAACGCGCCCCCCGCGGCAGCGCGGAATGGGCCACGCGGACGGAACGCAGCAACTACGCGACGCTGCGCCTGATGACGTGGATCTCGCTGCGCCTCGGGCGCCCGACGGGCCGCGCCGTGCTGGGGCTGATCGCCGCCTACTTCCTACTCTTTGCCCCGAAGGCCCGCCGTGCGTCGCGCGACTGGCTCGCCCATGCGCTCGGCCGCAAGCCGTCACTGGGCGAGCTGTTCCGGCATGTCTACACCTTCGCCGCGACCATCCACGATCGCGTCTATCTCGTGAATGAGCGTTTCGACCTGTTCGACATCCGCGTGCACGGCGGCGAACTCGTCAAGGACGCGGTGGCGCGCGGCGCAGGGGTATTCCTGATGGGCGCGCACGTCGGCAGCTTCGAGGTGATGCCGGCGATCGGGCGCCAGCAGCCCGGCATGCGCGTCGCGATGGTGATGTACGAGGACAACGCGCGCAAGATCAATGACACGCTCGCGGCGATCAATCCGGCGGCGCGGCAGGACATCATTGCGCTGGGCAAACTGGACTCGATGCTGCAGGTGAAGGAGCGGCTCGACGACGGCTCGCTGGTCGGCATCCTTGCGGACCGGAGTCCGGGCGACGAACCTGGACAGATCGTGGAATTCTTCGGCGCGCCGGCAAGCTTTCCCGTCGGCCCGTGGCGCCTCGCCGCAATGCTGAAGCGCCCGGTGATCCTGATGGTAGGCCTGTATCGCGGCGGCAATCGCTACGATGTGCATTTCGAGCAGATCGCGGATTTTTCCGCCGCAACGCGCGAGAACCGGGCACGCCTGCAGCACGCCGCAATCGAACACTACGCTGCCCGTCTTGCCCATTACGCGCGGCAGGCGCCGTTCAACTGGTTCAATTTTTTCGACTTCTGGGAAAGCGCGCGCCACCGCGACGCCCGCTGACCGAAGGGAGTGGAGTTTCCGTGTTCCGAACCGCATACCTGCGCTGCTCAATCGCGATCCTGCTTGCACTTGGCGCCGTCCTGGACATTGCGGGGCCGGCCGCTGCTGCCGAGGGCTGGACCGTCGCGCAGCTGATGCAGACCCTGGGCAAACAGAGCAGCGGTCAGGCGACGTTCGTGGAGCGGAAGCACCTCGCCGTCCTCGACCAGCCGGTGGAATCCTCTGGCGAGTTGCGTTTCCAGGCACCCGACCGCCTCGAGAAGATCACGCTCAAGCCGCGGCCGGAATCGCTGGTGCTGGAGGGGAACACCCTGACCGTCACCCGCGGCAAGAAGCAGTTCAGCGTCCGTCTGTCCGATTACGGCGAAGTCGCCGGTTTCATCGACAGCATCCGCGCCACCCTCGCCGGCGACCGCGCGACGCTGGAGCGCACCTACGCCTTGCATCTTGCGGGCAGCGCCGAGCGCTGGACGCTGACGCTGCTGCCGCGCGATCAGCGCATGGCAGAGATGATCGTACGCATCAACATCGCCGGAACACGCGGGCAGTTGCGCGAGATCGAGATCATGCAGGCCGACGGCGACCGCTCGGTGATGGAGATCGTCACGATGGGGCAGACGCGGTGACGCGCCGCTTCGTGCCGGCCCTGCTCCTGTGGCTGGCCTTCGTCGGGACCTGCATCGCCGTGGCGGGCCAGACGCGCTTCACGACCGACCTGTCCGCCTTCCTGCCCGAAGCCCCCAGCGAGGAACAGCGCGTTCTCGTCGAACAGTTGCGCGACGGCGTCGTGTCGCGCCTCTTGCTGGTCGGCATCGAAGGCGGCGACGCGGGCCAGCGCGCGCAGCTGTCGCGCGGACTCGCGCGACAGCTGCGTACCGACGCGGCCTTCGGCATGGTCGCGAACGGCGAACCCGTGCATCGCGAACGCGACCAGGCGCTGCTGTTCACGCACCGCTACCTGCTGAGTCCGGCGATCGGCGCCGAACGCTTCACGACGGCCGGGCTGCGGCAGGCGATCGGCGAGTCGGTCGATCTGCTCGCATCCCCGCTCGGCATGCTCACGAAGGCGCTGCTGCCGCGCGATCCGACGGGCGAGCTGATGCAGTTGCTGGAGCGGCTCGACGGCGGTGCGCGCCCGGCCACGCGGGACGGCGTATGGGCCTCACGCGACGGTCGCCGCGCACTGCTGCTGGCCCAGACACGCGCTTCGGGCTCGGACCTCGACCGCCAGCAGGCGGCGATCTCGACCTTGCACAGCGCCTTTGCGGAGGAGGCGGCGAAACTCCCCGCGGGAGCGAACCTGAAGCTGCTGATCTCGGGCGCTCCGGCGTTCGCGGTCGATTCGCGCGCGACCATCGAGAGCGAGGTCACGCGCCTCGCCCTGGTATCGACGGCGATCATCGTCGCCCTGCTGCTCTTCATCTATCGCTCGCCGACGGCGCTCGTCCTCGGCCTGCTGCCGGTCGTGTCCGGGGCGCTGGCGGGGGTTGCCGCGGTGAGCCTCGGGTTCGGCATGGTGCATGGCGTGACTCTCGGATTCGGCACGACGCTGATCGGCGAGGCCGTCGACTACGCGATCTATCTGTTCGTGCAGTCCGGCACGCGCGACGGCCGCGATACCTTCTGGCCGACGATCCGCCTGGGCGTGCTGACCTCGATCTGCGGTTTCGGCGCGCTGATGTTCTCCGGCTTTCCCGGACTCGCGCAGCTGGGGCTGTATTCGATCGCCGGACTGGTCGTCGCCGCGCTGACGACGCGCTTCATCCTCCCGCATCTGCTGCCCGCCAGGTTCGCGATCCGCGACGTCACGCCCCTCGGCATGCAGCTTCGCGGACTGCTCGCCGCTGCCGGAAAACTGCGCTGGCTTTTGATCGCGCTGGCCTTCGCCGCGGGCGGCGTGGTGTATGCGCAGCGGGACCGCCTCTGGAATCACGAGCTGTCCGCGCTGAGCCCGGTGCCGCCGGCGGCCCAGGCGCTCGACCTCGCCTTGCGCACCGATGTCGGTGCGCCTGACGTGCGCTACATGGTCGTCGTGCGCGCGGCCGACCCGGAAGCGGCGCTGCAAGCTGCCGAGGCGGCTTCCGGCCGCCTGCAGCCGCTCGTCGAGTCCGGCGCGATCGGTGGCTTCGAGAGCCCGTCGTTCTACCTGCCTTCCCGCGCGCGGCAGCTGGAACGGAAGGCGGCGCTGCCCGATGCGGCCGAACTTCGCGCCCGCCTGCCGGAAGCCACGCGCGGGCTCCCTCTCCCGGCCGCACGGCTCGAACCGTTCGTCGAGGACGTGGCCGCGGCACGCGAGCGCGCCCCCCTGACACGTGCCGACCTCGACGGCACGAGCTTCGCCATCGCCGTCGATTCGCTGCTGATGCGCCAGGGCGAACGCTGGACGGCGCTGCTGCCGCTGCGCGCGCCGACGACGGGAGCGCATCCGGGCGAGATCGACACCGCCGCCGTGCGCCACGCGCTCGAAGGCGCACCGGGATCCGACACCCTGTTCATCGACATGAAGGGCGAATCCGACCGCCTGTACGCCGGCTATTTCAGGGAGGCGCTCCTGCTCTCGCTCGCCGGCGTGCTGGGCATCGTCGCCCTGCTCGGGGCCACTCTGCGCTCGGCACGGCGGGTCGTCCGCGTGCTGCTGCCGCTCGCGGCATCCGTGCTGGTCGTGGTCGCCGGGCTGCTGCTGGCCGGCGTCGCGCTGACGATCCTGCACCTCGTGGGGCTGCTGCTGATCGTCGCCGTCGGCTCCAACTATGCCCTGTTCTTCGACGGCAAGGGTGACGGCAGCGCCCCCCCGCCCGGCACGCTCGCCTCCATGCTGTTCGCCAACCTCACGACGGTCGCCGGCTTCGGCGTCCTCGCCTTCTCGTCGGTTCCGGTGCTGCAGGCGATCGGCGGCACCGTCGGCCCCGGCGCCCTCCTCGCGCTGCTGTTCGCGGCAGCCCTCGCACGCCCCTCATGCCCCGCCGCTGGCGCCCCGGAGCGCTGATCCATCTCTCCGCCGCCCTTCACGCGGCCGCGGCGGCCGGGGTCGTGCTGCGCCCCGATTCCTGGCCGTGGGCGGCCGGTGCCCTCGTCGCCAACCACGGCCTGCTGACAGCCGCCGGACTGCTGCCGCGCTGCGGACTGCTCGGGACCAACTGGACGCGACTCCCTGACGCCGCCGCCGCACGCGGCGAGCTTGCGCTGACGATAGACGACGGCCCCGACCCCGAAATCACGCCCCGCGTGCTGGATCTGCTGGACGCCCACGGCGCGCGCGCCACCTTCTTCGCGATCGGCCGGCAGGTGCGGCACCACCCGGCCTTGGCCCGCGAAATCGTCGCACGCGGTCATGCCGTCGAGAATCACAGCGAGCACCACCTCAAGACCTTCTCGCTGCGCGGGCCGCGCTGGCTCGCACGCGAGATCGCCACCGCGCAGGAGACGATCGCGCAGACCTGCGGCCGCAAGCCGTGCTTCTTCCGCGCCCCCGCCGGACTGCGCAATCCCTTCCTCGAACCCGTCCTCGCGCAGCTGGACCTGCAACTTGCTTCATGGACACGGCGGGCCTACGACACGCGCAACAGCGATGCGGAATTCGTCGTCCGCCGGCTCTCCGACAGCCTCGCGGCGGGCGACATCCTCTTGCTGCACGACGGCAACGCGGCGCGGACTACGTCGGGCCGGGCGGTGATCCTCGACGCCCTCCCACGGCTTCTCGAGCGCTGCGCCGGCGCCGGCCTTACCCCCGTCACCCTTGCCGCAGCGCTGGCATGACTGCCCCTTCCCTGCGTACCTTTGCCTCGCACGCGGCGAGTAGCTGCCGCCCCGCCGAAGAGCGCGTCGCAAATGCCGTCTTCGCTTCCGGCCCTCCGGACCCGGCCGTGCCCCCTTGCGCCCCGACGGAGTCCGGATGCGCCCGGCCTTTTGCTAAAATACCGTTTTTTCATTAGCTTCCGAGGCGCCGTGCATCCGTTGCTGATCTCCTCCTACACCGCGACGACCTGCCTCGGGCGCGGCCGGGAACCGCTGCGCGAAGCCCTGCTCGCGGGCGCATCCAGCCTCAAGCCGTGCGATTTCGAAACCGTCGTCCTGCCCACCTGGATCGGCGAGGTCGCAGGTACGGACGAAGAAAAGCTGCCGGCCGCGCTCGCCCGTTTCGATTGCCGCAACAACCGCCTCGCCCAGCTCGGCCTCGTCCAGGACGGCTTTGCCGATGCCGTTCGCGCCGCCGCGGCCCGTTACGGCAACGACCGCATCGGCGTGTTCCTCGGCACCAGCACCTCCGGCATCCTCGAGACCGAACTCGCCTATCGCCGACGCGATCCGCAGACCGGCGCCTTGCCGCAGGATTTCGACTACGCGGGCTCGCACAACACGTTTTCCGTCGGCGCCTTCGTGCAGGCTTGGTTCGGGCTGAAGGGACCCGCCGTCGTCGTGTCCTCGGCCTGCTCGTCGAGCGCGAAGGTCTTTGCCGCTGCCGCACGCATGATGACGGTCGGGCTCATCGATGCGGCGGTCGTCGGCGGCGTCGATTCGCTGTGCCTGACGACCCTGTACGGTTTCAATTCGCTCGAGCTCACGTCCTCGCACGCCTGCCGGCCCTTCGACCGCGCGCGCGACGGCATCTCGATCGGCGAGGCCGCCGCCTTCGCGCTGCTCGAGCGCACGCCGGACGCATTGCCGCCGGACGCGATCCTGCTGCTGGGCAGCGGCGAATCGAGCGACGCCTACCACATGTCCTCGCCGCATCCCGAGGGGCGCGGCGCGCGCCATGCGATGGCGGCCGCGCTCGCGAGCGCCGAACTCGCGCCGCAGGATATCGACTACATCAACCTGCACGGCACCGCGACGCCGAGCAATGACGCGGCCGAAGGCCGGGCCGTGGCGGACCTGTTCGGCAACGCGGCGCCCTGCAGCTCGACCAAGGGCGCGACCGGGCACACGCTCGGAGCCGCCGGCGGCGTCGAGGCCGTGATCGCCGCACTGGCGATCCGCGACGGCATCATTCCCGCCGGCGCCGGGACGAACGATCCCGAGCCGGGACTCGACTACGTGCTCGCGACGCGCCGCCGCAGCGTGCGGCGCGTGCTCAGCAATTCCTTCGGATTCGGCGGCACGAACTGCAGCCTGATCCTCGGCCGCGCAGCATGAATCCGACGATGCCCCCCCGCCTTCCGCCTCGATCCGCAGCATCGGCGTGCTCGGCCCCGGACTCGCCGACTGGCCCGCCTGCGCCGCGATCCTCGCCGGCGAGGCCGCCTGGGTCCCGCAGAAGACCGTCCTCGCCGCACCGGACCTCCTCCCGCCCGCCGAGCGCCGGCGCGCCGTGCGCGTCGTCAAACTCGCCCTGACCGTCGGCCTCGAAGCCACGCGCGCCGCCGGCGTTGATCCCGCCGCACTCGCGACGGTCTTCTCGTCATCCGGCGGAGACGGCGTCAACTGCCATCAGATCTGCGAGACGCTCGCCTCCGACGACCGGCAGATCTCCCCGACACGCTTTCACAACTCCGTACATAACGCTGCCGCCGGCTACTGGAGCATCGCGACCGGCGCGACCGCGTCCGCGGCAGTCCTGTGCGCGTACGACGGCAGTTTTGCTGCGGGGCTCCTCGAAGCGATCACCCAGGTCGCGGTCGATCGCGCGCCGTGCCTGCTGATCGCCTACGACGCCGACTACCCCGAACCCCTGCGCGCGAAACGCCCGGTCCCGGACGCCTTCGGCGTTGCGCTGCTGCTAACGCCCGAGGCCGACGGGCAAGCGATCGGCCGGATTTCCGCCCGGCTCACGGATGCGTCCGCGGACTCGCTCGCCGACCCGGCGCTCGACGAACTGCGCCGCGCGATCCCCGCCGCCCGCAGCCTGCCCCTGCTGGCCGCGATCGCGCAGCACTGTACCGGCCGCGTCGTGCTCGACTATCTCGATCACACCCGCCTCGCGGTGGATCTCAGCGCATGAACCGGCCAGCCGCGCCCCTCGACCGCGCCGCCATCGCACGGCGCATTCCGCATCAGGGGACCATGTGCCTGCTCGCAGGCGTCGACGCATGGGATGCCGACACGATCCGCTGCCACGCGACGAGCCACCGTGACGCCGGCAACCCCTTGCGCGAAGCCTGGGGGCTGCCGGCGACGAGCGCCATCGAGTACGCCGCGCAGGCCATGGCGGTGCACGGCGCCCTGCTCGCGCCTTCCGGCGAGGCCCCGCGTGCCGGCTACCTCGCCAGCGTGCGCGGCGTCGAGATCGGCGTCGAACGCCTCGACACGCTCGCCGCCGATCTCGACATCCGTGCCGAACGCATCGCCGGCAACGACAACCAGATCCTCTATGCCTTCACCGTCGCGGCCGCCGGCCGCATGCTCGTCTCCGGGCGTGCCGCGGTGATCCTCGACGCGGGCGTCCTCGCCGGCGCCCCCAACGGGAGTCAATCTTGAAGCACGCCCTCGTCACCGGCGGCAGCGGCGGCATCGGCGCGGCGATCTGCCGCCGCCTCGCCCGCGACGGCCACCACGTCTTCATCCACGCCAACCGGCAGGCCGACAAGGCCGAAGCACTGGCGCGCGAAATCCGTGCCGCGGGCGGCAGCGCGCAGGCGGTCGCGTTCGACGTCACCGACGCGGCCGCAACCGCCGCCGCGCTCGAAGCGATCACGGCCGACGCTGCGCTGCAGATCCTCGTGAACAACGCGGGCATCCACGACGACGCCGTCTTCCCGGGCATGCGCGCCGACCAGTGGCAGCGCGTCATCGACGTGTCGCTGAACGGCTTCTTCAACGTCACCCAGCCGCTGACGATGCCGATGATCCGCACGCGCTGGGGGCGCATCATCACGGTCTCCTCCGTCGCGGCCATCACCGGCAACCGCGGCCAGGCCAATTACGCGGCCGCGAAGGGCGCACTGCATTCGGCCAGCAAATCGCTCGCGCAGGAGCTGGCCAGCCGCGGCATCACGGTGAATGTGGTCGCCCCCGGCATCATCGACACGGCCATGAGCGAACACGCCTTCGACGCGGACGCGATCGCCCGCATCGTGCCGATGAAACGTGCCGGCAAGCCCGAGGAAGTTGCCGACCTGATCGGCTTCCTGGCATCCGCCGAGGCGGCCTACATCACCGGGCAGGTGATCTCGATCAACGGCGGGATGATCTGACGCGACGCGCGACGAGCATCGGCAGGCGCACGAGAAAACCGAAGAACAGGCGCGTGTGCATCCACGTCAGCAGCAGGTTGTCGCGCGCGTAGTTGAAATGCGACACCCCGCCCTCGTCGGCACCGAAATACTTCACCGGCGCCGGGCGATTCACCGGGGGCACCCCCAGCCAGGCCATGCGCACGACTGCCTCGGGGTCGAAGTCGAAGCGGCGCATCCAGCGCTGGCCGTGCATCACCTGGGCGAGCGGGCCGATCGGATACACGCGGAAGCCGAACAGCGAATCGCCGATCCCCATCCACAGCGTCTCGAGGTTCGCCCACCAGTTCGACACCTTGCGTCCGCGCACGCGCAGCGCCGGCGCACTGGCGTCGAACACCGGCATGCCCAGCACCATCGCCTCGGGCCTGGCCGCCGACGCCGCCATGAAGTCGGGAATCAGCTCCGCGGGGTGCTGGCCGTCCGAGTCCATCGTCAGCACATGCGTGAACCCCTGCTTCGCCGCGAGTTCGATACCGTGCAGCACCGCTGCGCCCTTGCCCGAGTTCCGCGGCAGCACGATCACGCGCAGCCCCGGATCCTCTTCCGCCATGCGGCGCAGCCCGTCGGCCGTGCCGTCCGTGCTGCCATCCACGACAACCCACACCGGCATCCACTGGTGGCGCGCGGCACGCACGGTCTCGAACACCTTGGGTCCCGGGTTGTAGCTCGGAATCAGCACCAGATGCGTGGACGTCGGGGCGGCCACCGGACTCGGCAACGGCGCGGATTTCGGCAGGGTGACCTGATGGAACGTCATGGCTGCAACCGGAACAGGGTCAGATCGTGGACGACGACATTTTGCCACCGTCGCCGCGCGGCGGTCGCGGGAGAACCGCACCCGCGAGTTCGGCAACGAAATAGCGCTCGAGTTCGGCCATGAACGGTTGCACGCTGACCGGCGGGTCGAAGCGGCGCCCCAGCCGGACGCGGTAGGTCACCGGCATCTCGGGTTTGCGGAAGAGCGGCCAGCCCTTGCACAGATAGGGCGATTCCGTCTCGATGAAGATCGTCTGCACCGGCACCTTCGCCCGCCGCGAAATCAGTCCGATGCTGCTCAGCAGCGGATTGAGGGGCATGCGCGTCGTGCGGGTGCCTTCGGGGAACACCAGCAGGAAGCTGCCGGCCGACAGATCGCGCGTCGCGCTGCCCACCATGCGCAGCGGCGAATCGTTGCGGATGTAGCGTGCGAGCCGTGCCCCGGCGCCGAGAAAGATGTTGTCCATCAGCCCCGCCTTCATGATGCACGCGACGTCCGGCAGGCGGGAGATCACCATCACCGCGTCGAGCAGGCTCGGGTGATTCGGTGCGAGGATCAGCGGCCCCTGCCCGCGCAGCTTGTCCAGTGCCGACAGGTCGAAGCGGCAGGCCCCGATCAGGGTCAGGAAGCGGATGTAGCTATTGAAGCCCTGGTTGATGATGAAGCGGCCGAGCCGGCGCCCGGCCTGCGCCGGCAGCAGCGGGTGCAACACCATCGCGAAGGGCGTCCACAGGAGGCAGATCGTGCCGAGGTAGCCCAGCCCGAGATAGAGCAGCACGTACTCCCGCAGCCGGCGCACCAGGCCGGGCCGCGTCCCGCCGCGCTCACTCATCGGCCTCGACCCGTCGCGAAGACTCGCCCAGCACCCAGGTCACCGCCAGGCCCGCGGCGACGTAATCCTTGCGTTTCACGAGGGGACTGTCCTCGAACACCGCTCCCCGGAGGCTGTCGTAGCGCACGAAGCCCCCGACCCACCAGCCCGGAAACCGCTTCCACAGCGCGGCAAGCACCTGTGTCCCGCCATAGCCGCCGCGCGCATCGAATGCCGGGCGGAGCGGCGTCGCCTGGTTCGCTTCCACGGCGTAGAAATACCGATGCTGCCGCCGATCGCCATAGACGGGCCCGGCCACGATACCCAGCGTCCAGCCCGCCATCCCGGCCGGCTCGCGCCAGTCCAGGTTGAGCTGCGGGGAGAACTGCCAGCCCGTCGATTCCGGGCTGCCTTCGACCGTAAACCCCGCACGCAAGGGCAGCCGCGTGCGCAGACGCAGGCGCTCGTCGCCGGACCGCCACAGCCGCACATCGAGCGACGGACCAAGCTCCACCGTCGGTTTCAGGTCCGGCATGCCTTCGCGCGCCTTCACCCGGTCGCTGCTCACGGGCGGCGACGCACCCAGACTCAGGCTCGCTTCGACACGGTCGCTATCGAAGAAGGTGCCGCGGATCCCTTGCCGGTCGGCCTTCAGGAATTCGCCCCGGTACACGACGTAGGGAACGGGAAGCACGAACAGGCGATTCTCGTCCGAACCGCGATAGGCGGGGAACTGCAGCACGGTGAGGCCAGCACCCAGTTCCCACAAGGGCTTCTCCGCAGCCATTGCACCACTCGCATGGAGCGAAGCGAGCGCCAGCACGAGCGGGAACACTGCCTGAGCCGGCATTCCACGCACCGCCACCGCATCAGCCATCCTCATCAAGCCTCCTCCAATGCATGCCCGCCCGAGGCCTCTATCTCGACCAGCAGATCGGCTCGACACACATCGGCTTGCACGAACACCACCGGCACCTCGCTGCCGACGTGCTCGCGAACGCTCGCCCGCACTGCGCCCAGATCGGCGGGATGGCGTACGTACACCTTGTAGGAAAGGTCCCGCAGCCCGAACCCGGCACCATCTGGTGCAACCCGTCGCGCCTCGGCAAGCACCGCCGCGATGTTGCGGAAGGATTCCTCCGTCTGCGCCACCACGTCCCCTGGATGCAGCGTCCTGTGCCCGACGATGCTTGCCGTTCCCGACACGAAGAGCACCGGCGGCGCCTCGGAGAGGGCCAGGCTCGCACGGGCGAAGGTCGGACTGCGCGGACCGTACTGCAGCGGGTAATGATACGCGCAGACCTGGCGCGGATTCTCGATGGCAACGGGCGCCTCGCGCAAAGCCAGGAAATACAGGGTGAAGGGTCCGTCCGCCGTCCCCAGTGCGCATGCGGCGGGAACGCGTCCGGTCGTGCTGCGGCCGCCGGCGCGGAAAGCTTCCTGGCGCCCGGCGTTGAACTGCCGGTAACGCTCGCTGCCGTCGGCCTCGACGTTGATCCCGGGAAAGTAGTTCCAGGCACGGAAGAGCGCCCGATAACCGCTTTCGTCGAGCAGGCCGAACACTTCCCGGTAGGCAGCCTCCGTCGCCCACTGCAAGCCCGACACCGACGCCCCGATCGGCACGGCGTCCTCCCCGATCTCGAGGGCACCCAACAGCATCGTATCGCTGCACCGATAGCGGACCCGCCCGCGCAAGCCCGTCTCCAGCGGCCCGCGCGTGCGCCAGATCTCGCACATGGACCGAGGCCCTTCAAGGACGGGGGTGGCAATGCTGGCAACCGGGATTGCGGGCGGTACGAGGCTGGCGTCCCCGCCGCCGAGAATTGCGATGCCGAGCACGTCGTCCCACCACTGTTCCGGGCACGCCCGGAGCGAAGCCGCCGGCATGAACGCCAGCGACAAACCGCGAACCGCTTCCATCAGCACACCACGCCTTCCTGCCCCGGGGCGAACACGCCCGGGAAACGATTGATTTTTTCGGGAAGCCCATGCCGGACGCCGGAAGTCCCGCAAGCCGGGACGGGATCGCGACCGGGGAAACGGGGTTTCCCCGCACGGCAGGAAAGGAGATTCCGGGGCCTGCCGAAATCTCGGCACACTACATGTTTTTTATTACAAAACATGTAGTTATCAATACACAACGCATACAAGGGGCGAATCTTCACATACCGTCCGACAAGTTGCAAGAAGCGGCCGATTTCCGCTCGCGGCGAAGCTTGCCGCGGTGGAACGATGCGCGCGACACGTCCGGCACCGCGCGCAGCCGCCAAGCGGCCGTCGCGAATCTCGCAACGGTTCAGGCCGATCGATCAGAACTTTTCCACCCACGGGCGCAGGTCCAGCTCCTGTGTCCAAGCGCTGCGCGGTTGCCGGTACAACTGGAAGTAGGCCTCGGCGATCGCATCCGGATCGAGCAGGGAATCCCCGTCCGCCACGTCCGTATGCTCGACCACGCTGCTCGGCCTGATGCGGCCGTCGATGATCACGTGCGCGACATGGATGCCCTTGGGCTGGAGCTCGCGCGCCATGCTCTGGGCGAGCGCCCGCAGGCCGAACTTGCCCACGGCGAGGTTGTGAAAACCCGCGCTCCCGCGCAGGCTCGCGGTCGCACCGGTGAACAGGATGGTGCCCCCGGCACCGCCCTGCCCGATGCGCTCGAGCATGGCCCGCGCCGCCTCGCGCCCCACGAGGAAGCCGCCCAGGCAACCGACGCGCCAGCAGCGCTCGAATTCTTCCGCGCTCGTCTCCACGATGCCGCGCGCGAGAAAGGCACCCGCGTTATACACGACCACGTCGGGACAGCCGTAGTCGCCGCGGACCGCCCGGAACAGGGCCGCCACGTCCGCCTCGCGGCTCGCATCACAGGAATAGGCATGCGCACCGCGGCCGATGCCCGCGCATTCCACGCTCAGGTTCTCCAGCCGATCGACATTGCGCGCGGCGAGCGCCACATTCATCTCGGCCGCACCGAAACGGCGCGCGAGCGAGCGTCCCAGCCCCGGCCCCGCGCCGACGATCAGTGCAAGTTTCCGCTGTTCCATGACTGCCTCCTCTGCCGCTCGCGTACCGTGCGACGGCACGGCCGCCGGTGAGTTCAGCTTAGATCACGTCCACCGCTCTCGCCTCGCCCACCGACGCGGCGCGGTGTGCAAGGCGTTGGCGCGCAGCCGCGTCCGGAGTTATCCTCGTCCGATGAGGCCCCCCGCGCCTCCACACGATGGCGAATGCGTAGCGAGGAAGATCCGCAATGACTGGCGACGTGATGGAAGAGAGCTGGCGACAGAACCTCGACGGTCGATTCGGCGAGCGCCTGGGGGTGCCGCGGGGTCCGGACTGGTGGACGGCCCTGCCGCCCGAGCGCTGCCCCGGATGGACTGCAGACGGCGTGCTGACGTCGCTGCCCTTGCCGAACCTTGCAAGCTGCACCCGTGCCGAGGTGCGCGCGTATTTCGACAATGGCTGGACGCTCACCGAACTGCTCTTCTCCGCGCTGCTCGGCGAGGAGGCGTTCTACCGCCCGCCGTACCATCACCTGCGCCATCCGATGGTGTTCTACTACTGCCATCCGCCGGCGCTGTACGTGAACAAGCTGCGGGTCGCCGGTTTGATCGCCGAGCCGCTCAACCCGTACTTCGAGCGCATCTTCGAGACCGGCATCGACGAGATGCGCTGGGACGACATGTCCAAGAACGCGATGCGCTGGCCCGCCTTCGATGAGGCGCAGGACTATCGCAAGGCGGTGTATGCGCTGGTCTGCCGGGTCATCGACGAGCATCCCGGCCTGGCCGACGGCCACCCGCCGATCACGCAGCAGGACCCGCTGTGGGCGCTGTTCATGGGTTTCGAGCACGAACGCATCCACCTCGAGACCTCGTCCGTCCTGATCCACGAACTGCCGCTGCGGCTCGTGCGCAGACCTGCGGGCTGGGCGCCGCTGCATCCGTCGGCGACGCGACCCTCGGCATTCCCGCCGGTCGCCGGGCGCGACTACCCCGAAATGGAACTGCTGCCGGTCGGCGCCGCGAGCCTGCGCCTCGGCAAACCGGCGGACTGGCCTTCCTACGGCTGGGACAACGAATACGGCAGCCGCCGCGTCGACACCCAGCCGTTCCACGCGGGCCGCTGCCTGGTCACGAACGGCCAGTTCTGGGAGTTCGTCGCGGCCGGGGGCTATCGCGAACAGGGCTGGTGGTCGGACACGGGCTGGGCGTGGCGCACCTACCGCAACCTCAAATGGCCGACCTTCTGGGTACCCGACGGCCCCGCGGGTTCGCACCAGTTCCGCCTGCGCACGCTGTTCGAAGTCATCGACATGCCCTGGGACTGGCCGGCGGAAGTGAACTGGCACGAGGCGAGCGCCTACTGCGTGTGGCTGAGCGCACGCGACGGGGTGCCCTGCCGCCTGCCGAGCGAGGCCGAGCACAACGCGCTGCGCGACCCCGTCGGCGCCGTCGCGGACGACCCCGTCATGGCCGCCGACGGCGCGACCCTGCTGCGCGAACGCGGCCTCAACCTCAACCTCGGCTGCGGCTCCTCGACGCCCGTCACCAGCGGACGTCCGACGGCGCAGGGTTTCCACGATGTCTTCGGCAACGTGTGGCAGTGGCTGGGCGACCAGTTCAACCCGCTGCCGGGCGCGCAGGTGCATCCGTATTACGACGATTTCAGCAGCCCGTGCTACGACGGCGAGCACCAGATGATCCTCGGCGGATCGTGGGTCTCGACCGGCGACGAGGCGAGCGTGTGGTCGCGCTTCCATTTCCGCCCGCACTTCTTCCAGCACGCCGGCTTCCGGATCGTGCAGGCCGCGCACGACGGCGGTGCCGTGACGCTCGACGAAACGGGCGCGCGCGGCAAGGTGTACGAAAGCGCCGAGGTCACCAACGAATACCTGCTGCTGCACTACGGCAGCGCCGAGGAGCAGATGCCCTGGGCGTCCGGGCCGCGCGACGCGTGCCAGTTCCCGCAGCGTTCCGCGCGCTGGCTGATCGACGGCGCGCGCGAGCTCGGCGTGACGACCGAGCGGGCGCTCGACGTCGGATGTGCGGTGGGTGGCGCCAGCTTCGAACTCGCGCGCACGTACGGCGAGGTGCTGGGCGTCGACCTGAGCCGCGCCTTCATCGACGCCGCCACGGCCCTGCAGCGCGACGGCGCGCTGGACTACGATTGCCGCGACGAAGGCGACCTCGGCCACCCGCTGCGGGCGCACGTCGACCCGGCGATCGACCGCAGCCGGGTCAGCTTCCGCCAGGCCGACGCCTGCTCGCTGCCCGCGGAGCTCATGGATTACGACGCCATCCTGCTCGCAAACCTGCTGTGCCGCCTCCCCAGCCCGAAGTCGCTGCTCGGACGGCTCGGCGGACCCTGCGGGCTGGTGCGCGTCGGCGGGGTCGTCGCGATCCTCTCGCCCTACACCTGGATGGAGCAGTTCACCCCCCGCGGCGCCTGGCTGGGCGGCTACCTCGACGGCGAGCGCCCGGTGCGCAGCGGCGACGCGCTGAAATCGCTGCTGACCGCGGACGGCTTCGAACTGCGCCGCGAAACCGAACTTCCGCTCGTGATCCGCGAGCATGCACGCAAGTACCAGTACATCGTCACGCACGCCATGCTGTGGCAGCGCGTACGCTGACGCCTTCCCTGAAAACCGACTCCCGTCACCCATCATGAGCTTCCGATACCTGCAGAGCCTGTTCAATCCGCAATCCATCGCCGTCATCGGCGCGAGTGCCCGCCCGCGCCGCATCGGCAGCGTCGTGATGCGGAACCTCCTCGCGGGGGGCTTCGGCGGCGTGATCATGCCGGTCAACCCCAAGCGCGACGCGGTCGCAGGCGTGCTGGCCTACCCGAGCGTGGACGCCCTGCCGCGCACGCCGGATCTCGCGATCATCTGCACCCCGCCGTCCGCGATCCCGGGCATCCTCGAGCAACTCGGCAAGCGCGGCACGCGCGCCGCCATCGTCATGGCCAGCCAGCTCTCGACCACCCTGGGGACCGACGGCCGGCCGCTCGACGTCACGATCCTCGAGATCGCCCGGCGCCACGACATCCGCATCCTCGGCGGCAGCACGCTCGGTGTCATGGTGCCCCAGGCCGGCCTCAACGCGACCTTCTCCAAGGTCGGCGGGCTGTCGGGCAACATCGGCTTCGTGTCGCAATCGGACGCGGTGGGCACGATGGTGCTCGACTGGGCGCTGCCGAAAAAGGTCGGCTTCTCGCACTTCGTGTCGCTCGGCGATGCGCTCGACATCGGCTTCGGCGAAGTCCTCGACTTCCTCGGCAGCGACCCTGGCACGCGCGCGATCCTGATGTACATCGAATCGATCCGCGAGCGCCGCGGCTTCATGGCTGCCGCACGCGCCGCAGCCCGCAACAAGCCGGTCGTCGCGATCAAGGCCGGACGCGCGCAGCGCGCCATGCACGACGTCGGCGACCCGCTGTTTCTCGACAGCCCGGGCCTCATCGGTAGCGACGACGTGGCCGACGCCGTGCTGCGCCGCGCCGGCATCCTGCGTGTCGACCACCTCAACGAACTGTTCGGCGCCGTCGAGACCGTCGTGCGCTCGCGGCCGATCCACGGCGACCGCCTCGTCGTCATCAGCAACGGCGGCGGCGCCGGCATCATGGCGGAAGACAGCCTGCACCTCGGCGGCTACGCGCTGCCGGACCTCCACCCGAACACGCTCACCCGCCTGCGCCGCCTGCTGCCGCCGGAATGGAATGGCCGCAACCCGATCGCGATCCGTGTCGACGCGCCACCCAAGCGCTACGAGGACGTGCTGAAGATCCTGTGCGAAGAACAGGACGGCGACGCGATCCTGCTGATCCACACGCCCAACGCCCTCACGCCGAGCACCGAGATCGCCGAAACGGCGATCAAGACGATCCGCAGCGTCGGCGGCAACCTGCTCACCTGCTGGATCGGCGACGAGACCGCGGCGACCGAGCGCAAGCTCTTCGTCGACGCCGGCATCGCCACCTTCGACACGCCGGAAAACGCCACGCGCGCCTTCCTGCACATGGTCAACCATCGGCATACCCGCGAAGTGCTGATGCAGGCCCCCCGTCCACCTCGGTCGACTTCCGCCCCGACGTGGACGGCGCGCGCGCCGTGGTGCGCCGGGCGCTGGCGGAAGGCCGCACGCGCCTGACCGAGCCCGAGGCGAAGCACATCCTCGCCGCGTACGAGATCCCCATCGTCCCGACCCACCTCGCGGCAACGCCGCAGGACGTGTCCGCGATCGCGACGGAGCTCGGGACGCCCGTCTCGGTCACCGTCATGTCGCGCGACATCCGCCGCAAGTGGGAAGTCGGCGGCGTGGCCCTGGACCTCGAAACGCCCGAAGCCGCCGAATCGGCCGCCAAGGCCATGCTCGCGCGCGTCGCCACGCTGCGACCCGAGATCGCGATTTCCGGGTTCGCCGTGCAATCGATGGAAACGCGGGCGCATGCGCGGCAACTGATCGTCGGGGTCGTCACGGACCCGCTGTTCGGGCCCATGATCGTGTTCGGCGAAGGCGGCCGCGGACTGGAGGTGTACCGCAACCTCGCGATCGGCCTGCCGCCGCTCAACCTGCCGCTCGCCAACGATCTCATCAACCGCAGCCGCGCTGCCGGCCTCCTGAATGCGTACCACAACCACCCGGCGGCCGATCGCGACGCCGTCGCGCTGATGCTGACGCGCATCTCGCAGCTGGTCGTGGACCTGCCGGAAATCGAGGAACTCGCCATCAACCCGATGTTCGTCGACGACCAGGGGGTCCTCGCCGTCGACGCGCACATCCAGGTTTCCGCCGCGCCGCCGAACCCCCAGCGCCTGTCGATCCGCCCCTATCCCGAAGCGCTGGCCGAAACGGCCAGATTGCGCGACGGCCGCAGTGCCGTGCTGCGCCCCATCCGGCCCGAGGACGAAGCAACGCACTACGAATTCCTGTCCCGCGTCACGCCCGAGGACATCCTCTTCCGCTTCTTCCATTACGTCGGAACGCTCCCGCGCTCCGAGATGGCGCGCCTGACACAGATCGACTACGACCGTGAGATGGCCTTCATCGCGAGCGGCAAGGACAGTTCCGGTCGCCCGGAGACGCTGGGCGTGGTTCGCGCCGTCGCCGATCCCGACAACCACGCGGCCGAATTCTCGATCCTCGTGCGCTCCGACATGAAGGGGCTGGGGATCGGCTCGACCCTGCTGAAGAAGGTCATCCACTACGCGCGGGAACGGGGCCTGCAGGTGCTGACGGGCGAAGTCATGGCGGAGAACGAGCCGATGCTCAAGCTGCTCAGGCACTTCGGCTTCACCATCAAGGGTTCCGAGGAACCCGGGATCCTCGCGGTGCGGCTGCCGCTGCAGGAGCCTTCGGTCAAGGCCTGAGCGCGAGTCCGGCCGCCCGGACTCGCACGGGCGGCCCGCTCCCGGCAGGGCGCCGATTCGGGCAGATGTGGCGCCCGAAACGATTCCGGAAATTTCGTTCCCGGCTCGGGCTGGTCCATGCCGGCAAGTGGCGCTATTATATAAATATTCAGTACATACCCCCCAACCGAACCGACAGGACGCTCCTTCTCAAAATTGCAGCCGGATATCCCCATGAACAGCCGCAACCATAACCTGACCGCCCGGCAAGGCGAAATCCTCGAATTCATCCGCCAGACGGTCGAATCCGAGGGGCGTCCGCCCACGCGGGCCGAAGTGTGCAGCGCGTTCGGCTTCCGCTCGCCGAACGCGGCCGAAAGCCACCTGCGCGCGCTCGCCGCCAAGGGCGCGATCCTGCTCGAGGAAGGCCGGGCGCGCGGCATCCGTCTCGCCGAAGCGCTGGGTCTGCCGCTGATCGGGCGGGTCGCCGCCGGCAGTCCGATCCTCGCGGTGGAACACATCGAAGCGCGCCACCAGATCGATCCGGCGCTGTTCTCGCCACGCGCCGACTACCTTCTGCGCGTGCGCGGCCTGAGCATGCGCGACGCGGGCATCCTCGACGGCGACCTGCTTGCCGTGCATCGCAGCCCCGAGGCGCGCGCCGGCCAGATCGTGGTCGCCCGGGTGGAAGACGAGGTCACCGTAAAGACCTTCTCCCACAAGGGCCCCATCGTCAGCCTGCTGCCGGCCAACCCCGACTTCGAGCCCATCGTCGTCGACACCCGCAGCACCTCCCTGACGATCGAGGGGATCGCCGTCGGCCTGGTGCGCAACGGTTCGCTGTGAAGCCTGCCCCCGTGCCCTCCCGGCTCCGCCCCCTCCCCCCCGATGTCCGCCCTCGCCCAAGCCACCCTCGCTGCCCTGCCGCCCGGCCTCGTCTGGCAGGCCGACCGGCTTGCACAGCCGGCCGAAGCAGGCATCGCAACCGGTT
The DNA here is from genome assembly GCF_003628555.1 of Azoarcus sp. DN11. Lineage (NCBI taxonomy): Bacteria > Pseudomonadati > Pseudomonadota > Betaproteobacteria > Rhodocyclales > Zoogloeaceae > Azoarcus > Azoarcus sp. DN11. The sequence continues at coordinate 2,928,789 of NZ_CP021731.1, forward strand.
TTGCGGCGCTCGACGCCCAACTGCCGGGAGGCGGCTGGCCGCGTAACGCCCTGATCGAACTGCTGTCCGACAGCCCCGGCATCGGCGAAATCGGACTGCTGCTGCCCGTCCTGCGCACGCTGCCGGCCGAACGCTGGATCGTCTGGGTCACCCCGCCCCATCTTCCCTATGCCCCGGCCCTCGCCGCGGCAGGCGTGCCGCTGGAACGCCTGCTGCTGCTCGAAGCCGCCAGCCACGCCGAAACCCAGTGGGCGACCCGCCAGGCGCTGATCTCGGGCGGCAGCAGCGCCGTGCTCGCTTGGCTCGCGCGCGCGGACACCGCCGCCTTGCGGCGCCTGCAGCTCGCGGCCGAATCCTCCGCGACGCCGCTGTTCCTGTTCCGCCCCGCGTCCGCCGCACGCCAGCCGTCCCCCGCGAGCCTGCGCCTGCGGCTTGCCGCGCGCGACGACGGACTCGTGATCGATATCCTCAAGCGGCGCGGCCCCGGCCTCGCCGCACCGCTGCGCCTGCCGCTTCCGCAACGCCCCGGCCCGCGCCGGGCCCCGGTCTTCAACGATGCTCTGGTTCGCCCTGATCCTGTCCGACTTGCCGCTGCAGGTATTCACGCGCGGCGTGGATGAGCCGGGCGAACTCGCGGTCGTCGAGCATGCGCCCGGCGCGCGCGTGGTCGCGGCCACGTCCACGGCACTCGCGCGCGGCGTGGAGGCCGGCCAGGGCGTTGCCGGCGCGCTCGCCGTCGCCCCGGCGCTGCACTTGCGCGAACGCGATCCCGCGCTCGAAGTGGCGACCCTGGAGGAGTTCGCCGCCTGGGCCGCGCAATTCACCCCCTGCGTCAGCATCGATCCGCCCGACACGCTGGTGCTGGAAACGAGCGCCAGCCTGCGCCTCTTCGGCGGTGTCACGGGGCTGGTGCGGCGCATCCGGGCTGGACTCGTTCCGCTCGGCCTGAACGCCGCGATCGCCGCAGCCCCGACCCCGCTCGCCGCCCGCTGGCTCGCCCGCACGCACCCGGGGCGGCAGATCCGGGCCGCTGCCGGGTGGTGGCGCCAGCTCGATGAGCTTCCCGTGGAGCTCCTCGGCAACGGTGCCGAGGTGGCGCGCGCCACGCTCGACCTGCTGCACGGCATCGGTGCCCGCCGTATCGGCGATGTCGCCCGCCTGCCGCGCGACGGACTGGCGCGGCGCCAGGCCGGTGCCGTGCTCGACACGCTGGCGCGCGCACGCGGCGAGCGTCCCGACCCGCGCCGCTGGTTCATTCCGCCGGAACGCTTCGAATCGCGCCTCGCCCTGCCGGCGAGCATCCTGCACACCGAGCCGCTGCTGTTCGCCGCCGGACGGCTGTTTGCGGGGCTTTCCGCCTGGCTCGCGGCCCGCCACGCCGCGCTCGACCGCTGCTGCCTGTGCCTGGAACACGAGGACCGCCCCGACACCGTGCTCGAGATCGTCACCGGAACGCCCGGACGCGACGACGGGCGGCTGCTGATGCTTGCCCGCGAACATCTGGCCGCGCTGGCGCTGCCGGCCCCGGTGGAGGCATTGCGCCTGTCGGCCGACAACCCGGTCAGCACGCCCGGCCGCACGCAGGACCTGTTCGGCGATCCGGACAGCGCGCGCGACTCGGCCGCGCTGCTGCTCGACCGCCTGCGCGCCAGGCTGGGGCGCGACGCGGTGCGCACCGTGCACCCCGTTTCCGAACACCGCCCGGAACGCGCCTGGCGACCGGCAGAACCCGGTCGCCTCGCCCCCCGCCATGTCCCGCCGGCAGCCGGGCCGCGCCCCCTGTGGGTGATGCGCGAACCGCGCGCACTCGACTCGATCCGCGCGCTGACGCTGCTGAACGGCCCGGAGCGCATCGAGTCCGGATGGTGGGACGGCACCGACGTGCGCCGCGACTACTACGTCGCCCGCGCACCCGATGCCGCACTGTGGTGGGTGTTCGAGCTGCAGGACCCGCCGGGCGGCTGGTACGTGCATGGCTATTTTGGCTAGACTCCGCAGTTTCCGCACCCGGACGTCGCGTCCGGCCCCGACCTCATGAGAGGGAGAGAGATAAACCCGGACGTAGAGGCTAGATAATTCTGGGACCAACCACAACCGAACGGGATGGGATGAAACGGGCCGAGGAAAATCTATTAGTTGTGTGCGTCAAGTTGTGCAATTTGGGTTGAGCACGGCTTGGTTGATGTCATTTCGCTTTCGGCGCCGCGGAGGGCGTAGCCCGAAGCGGCGCTAAAAGCGGGTGCGGCCTCACGCGGCCAGCCGCAGGGCCTCCTTCTTCTGCTGGGCGAGCAGAGTCATGTTCAGATAGCGGTTGTCCTCGAGCCAGCTCTCGTGCGTTTCGACGCACAGCGCGCGGATCAGGCGCAGGCACGAATCGGTATTGGGGAAGATGCGCACGACGTGGGTGCGCCGCTTGATCTCCTCTACATGGACTCCCCCGATTTTCAAGGGGCTTTTTCTAGGCCGTCATTCAATACCGACTCCTCCGATCTCGCGCTCATGGGGTTTCGTCGATCCGGTGAAGGACAAACTGCAGCTCTACATGCGGCCTGTTGGTGAGCGACATGCGCTCTGGCCCTGATGACAATGCGCCGCGCGGGGCCCTCATTCGTTAGCCGGTCTGGCTTTGCCGCCTTGGAGTTAACCAGGGTCGCCCGCGTCGGTTTGAACCGTCATCGCATCAACGAAATGTCCTCGCAGCGTGAGGGAGTGAGACGCTTCTTTCTTTCTTCCTTCCTTCCTTGCAGACTACACAGCGGCCGGGCGCCGATACGCGTCGCCCTTGGCGAGGATCGCCCAGATCATGCGTGCATGTTTGGCGGCCAGCGCAACAGTGGCCTTGCGGTAGCCGCGCCGTTCGATCAGCGAGCGGATCCAAAGGCTCAGCCGGTCATTTTTGGTACCCAGTGCTGCGAGCACCGCGCGGGTGCCGTGGATCAGCAGCGTTCGTAGATAGACGTCGCCCTGTTTGGTGATGCGCCCCAGGCGCACCTTGCCGCCGGTCGAATATTGACGCGGGACCAAACCGAGCCAGGCGGCGAATTCGCGCCCGCTCTTGAAGACCTTCATGTCGGCGACGCTCGCGACGATCGCGGTGGCGGTGATCGATCCAACGCCGGGCATTTCCATTAGGCGCTGCGCCGCTTCGCTGTGGCGGGCCAATGCTTCAATCTCGCGGTCGTAGGCGAGAATTTGCGCATCGAGCGCGCCAATGCGTTCATTGACCTCGCGGAACAGGCGGCGCGCGAGCTCGGGGATGCCGTTGCCGGTGTCTTCAAGCACTGGCGGCAGTTTGTGGCGGAAACTGTAGCGGCCGCGCGGCAACACCATGCCGAATTCGCACAGCATTCCGCGCAGCTGGTTGATGAGCGCCGTGCGCTGGTCGGACACTTCCTTGCGCACGCGATGCAGCGCCAAGATGGCCTGCTGCTCGACCGATTTCACCGCGACGAAGCGCATGTTCGGCCGCGCGACCGCTTCGCAGATCGCCTCGGCGTCGTTGCCGTCGTTCTTCCCGCTCTTACGGTACGGGGCGACAAAGCGCGGGGCCATGATCCGCGCGTCGTGGCCGAGCCGGCGCAGCTCGCGTGCGAAATGATGCGCCCCCGAACACGCTTCCATACCGATCAGGCACGGCGGCATCTGCGCGAACATCGGCAGCAGATCGGCCCGTCCGACACTTCGCCTGAGCAGCACCTTGCCATCCCTCCCGACCCCATGCACACTGAATACATTCTTCGCCAGGTCGATACCGACAGTGGTAACGTTCATTTCGACTCCTCCTCACCGTGATTGAGACTTTCGCAATCCCAATCTGGCACACCGATGCCCCAGGTGCAGGGGGAGTCCATTTCATTCGTTGAGCCGTTCGAGCATGTTGGTGCTCTTCATGTGCTTGTGATGCTGGCGCGGCAGGCGGTAGAAGGTCAGCGTCTGGCCGATGTTCGATTCGGCCCAGTCAACAAGCTTCGGATACTTCGTCTGCCACTTGCCGATCCACGCGACGAGGTCGCCGTGGGCCTCCTGCAGGTCGCGCCGGTCGTAGATCCAGCGCAGCTCCTGCAGACAGTCGTCGTCGGCCTTGCGCGGCAGGTAATCGAGGGCGTTCCTCAGGAAGTGGACATAGCAGCGTTGCCACGCCGCTTCGGTCAGCACTTCGGAAATCGCCTTCCTGAGCCCGGCGTGATCATCCGAGACGACAAACTCCACGCCCGACAACCCGCGCTCCTTGAGTCGCAACAGGAAATCCTTCCAGCTGCTCTGACTCTCGCGGTTCGCGAGTTCCACCGCCAACACCTGGCGATGCCCCTCCCAGTTGATGCCGATGGCGATGAGCACCGCTTGGGCACGAATCACACTAAGAACGAGTGAGATATTCCCCAGGGACCCGGCGAGATAATTGCAGGATTTAGTGGTACCAGCCTGAATTTATCTGGATGTGGCGCAAAAGGGTGTTTGCTGTGGAGAAACACCCGCGCCGCCGGGAATCGGACCGGTCAGGTCGCCTCGGCGGGACGCTTCGAGGCCGGCAAACCGAGGGCGCCAATCGCGGCGACGACGCTCGCCGAAGAGGCTGACGTACGGATGGCAATCGGGTCGGAACCATCGGTGTCGAGCACGATGACGACGGTCTCGCGTCGGCCGGTCGGAGAACGCAAGTCGGCGGCCTTGAGCCTCTGCGAATAGCGATGCAGGGCGCTACGGGAGAGCCGGATTCCGGCCGCAGCCAGCTCCTCTTTCACGGTGTCGCAGCAGGCATAGGCATGGCGCCTGAGCAATGCGTCCACGTGGTTCTGTTGGTTCGCCGGCAGCTTCACAATTGTGCTTGTGCGTCCCATGCGCGCGTTCCTCTCATCAGCCGGCCGGGATGGCGGCATGCGACGAGGCTACGGGCAATTCCGGCAACATACCAAGGAACGGGCTTCACTGCCTGCAGCGCCGCCGCGCGAGGGCGTCAGGGGATCAGCCGTGGCGTGCGGGCGGCCTCGATCGTGCTGTTGAGGTGGTAGGACTTCGAGGGGCGCAGCGTCCGCCCGTCCGGGCTGCAGATGATCACGTCTTGCGAGCGGTGCAAGTTGGCTGCGGCCTGGATGAAATGCATGGTCGAGCCCGGCGACTGCGCCGCGTAGCGCTCCACCAGGTCGCGCAGGCGGACCGGGCCGGACTCAGCAAAGATGAGGCGTCCGAAGTGCTCGTGGATGCCATTGACGCAGGCCTCGCGCGACGAGTCGCCAAAGTCGAAGGTCTCCTGGCCGGTGTATTCGTGGTCGCGGTTCGCGTCGTAGCCCTGCATGAAGACGCCGGGCTCCAACTCGTGGCCGAAGGCCGTGGCGTTGTCCCAGTGCAGGTTCTTCATCACCTCGTGCGCCTTGTAGCGGTTCGACAGGTGGATCAGCCAGTAGTCCCACGGCGTGGCGCCAAGCGGGCGCACGAAGAACAGCGTCGCGAAGCGCGCGCCCGCCTCCTGGCGGATGCCATAGTGTCCGCGCGCGTTGAATTTTGACCCCCCGTGTGCACCGAATTCTGACCCCGGGGGTTTAGCCGTTCATCATTGATTGGCTGTATTGAAGTGTAGTCGTATCGACCGAGGGGGAGGAAGCGGCGAAGGGCGTAGCCCGCAGCCGCTTCCTCCCCCTCGGCTCAGAATGGCGCGTCCGGCTCCGCGGTCACATCCAGGGACTCGACGGGCCGCGTCGCCCGGCTCGCCTCGCGCGCCCGGACGCGCGCCTTGGCCGTCTGACTGCTTTGCTGGAAACGGAAGGATTCGTTGCCCGTTTCCACGATGTGGCAGTGGTGCGTGAGACGGTCGAGGAGCGCAGTCGTCATCTTCGCGTCGCCGAACACGGAGGGCCATTCGGCAAAGGTCAGGTTCGTCGTGATGATCACGCTGGTGCGCTCGTAGAGCTTGGAGATCAGGTGGAAGAGCAAGGCGCCGCCGGCCTGGCTGAAGGGCAGATAGCCCAGTTCGTCGAGGATCACGAGGTCGACGTGCATCAGCGCGTGCGCGAGCCGCCCCTGTTTGCCGGCGGCCTTCTCCAGTTCCAGACTGTTGGCGAGCTCGACGGTGGAGAAGAAGCGTACCCGCTTGCCGTGCTCGGTGATCGCCTTCACACCCAAGGCGGTCGCGAGATGAGTCTTGCCGGTCCCGGTTCCGCCGATGAACACGACGTTGGCGGCGGCGTCGGTGAAGGCAGCGGTGGCGAGCTCGTGGATCAGCCTCGCATCGACCTTGGACTTGCCGAAATCGAAGCCGGCCAGATCGCGGTGCATGGGGAAGCGCGCCGCCCCCATCTGATAGCGGATCGAACGCACATGCCGGTCGGTGACCTCAGCTTCGAGCAGACACTGCATGAGCCAGCCGGCACTCTGGATGCCGACACCGCCTTCCGCGAGCAATTCCTCGTAACGCTGGGCCATGCCGTGCAGACGCAGCGATTTTAGTTCGGCGACGATCTCACGCATGACCGTTCTCCGCGTGCAGACGGTCATAGCGGCCGGTGTCGGCAATCGGCACTTCGGTCACTGCGAGTGCCGTCTCGAGGGGGGCCGGCGGGGGCGCCTGGCGCAGGCGGGCGAGCACATTCTTGACGTGCTCCGCGCTGGGCGAGCCGGATTCGAGGATCACTTCGACCGCCACCAGCACGGTCTCGAGGCCATGCCGGGGGACGTGCGCCAGAATGTCGGCCATCAGCCGATCGCCGCCCGGGCGTTTGACGAGCAGTGTCCGCAGTCGCTGCAGCGGCACCGGCAAGCCTTCGAAGGGTGCTCCGTTGCGCAAAGCGCCCGGCTTGCGTTCGAGCAGCGGCAGGTAGTGCTGCCAGTCGTAGATGACCTGGCCACGCTCGAAGCTGCGCGCATGGGTGGCGACGAGACCGTCCTCGGCATGGATCTCGATCCGCTCGGGGTACAGCCGCAGACTCACCTTCTGGTTGGCGAAGGCGCACGGGACCGAGTAGCGATTGCGCTCGTTCGTCACGAGACTGGTACTGGAGACCGGCACGATGGCCTCCACGTAGCTATCGAAGCTCGGCACCATCGGCATCAAGGCATCGCGCTCGAGCGCGAGGGCGTCGGCGATGGTGAGGTGCTCGGCGTCGGGGAACGCCAGTTCCGACCACAGCGCCTGGCAGCGCACCTCGAGCCAGGCGTTCAGTTCGGTGAAGCTGCAGAAGCGCCGTTGTAGCGCCTCATGCCACAGGCGCCGCCGGCTGTCCTGCACGTTCTTCTCGACGACCCCTTTCTCCCAGCCGCTGGCAACGTTGCAGAAGTCCGGATCGAACAGGTAGTGCGCCGCCATCGCCGCGAAGCGCGTATTGACGATGCGCCGCTTGCCCACGCCAACCTTATCGACAGCGGTCTTCATGTTGTCGTAGATGCCGCGCCGGGGAATGCCGCCGAACACCCGGAATGCACGCGTGTGCGCGTCGAACAGCATCTCATGGCTCTGCGTCGGGTAGGCCGCGAGCATGAAGGCGCGGCTCGCACAGAGCTTCGTGTGCGCGAGCAGCACCTTGCGATGGAAGCCGCCGATCACCAGCGCTTCCTCGCTCCAGTCAAACTGGAAGGCCTCCCCGAATTCGAATTTGAGCGGGATGAAGCTCGATTTCGCAGGCTTCCCACCGGCCTCGCGCCAGCGTCGCACGTACTCGCTCACCCGCGAGTAGCTGCCCGTGAAGCCCAACTCCTTCAACTGCCGAAACAGCACCAGCGCCGTGCGCCGCTCCCGCTTCGCCCGTCGGGCGTCCGCCTCGAGCCACTGCACGAGCCGCGTCTCGAAGGGCGCCAGTACCGTCTCCCGCGCCGTTCGCCGGTACTTCGGTTCGGCTCCCTCGCCAGCCCTCAGCCATTGCCGCACGGTGTTGCGTGCCAGCCCCGTGCGCCGGCAGATCTCCTTGATCGACAGACCGTCGCGAAAGTGCAACCGCCGAATCTTGCCCAGCATGTTCATGGTGATCATCTCCTCGAACCCTGCTCAAACATCGAGCAGGCAGGTTAATCACCAGGGTCAATTTTCAGCGCGCACAACCCGCGAAAGGGGGTCAATTTTCAATGCGTAGCAACAGCGCAAAAGCTGCTCGGCCACTCGAAACGCGAGATGACCGAGCATTATGTCCGCAAGCGTCGAGGCGAGAAAGTGAGCCCCGTAAAGTGAAAACGGCTCGCTTTTCAGCGAGCCGTTTTGTAGAACGATTGGCGATTTGTAGATTGCCTACTTTTCCCCAAGTCCTTGATTACTTGGGGCGACATACCGGGATCGAACCGGTGACACCTGGAGCCACAAGACTGGTTACTAATACGTAAAATCAAACACTTGCGTCACTTTATTTTCAAAACAACGTCTTCCCACTCCCCGCAACGGCGCGGAACTACGGCGGACTTTTGAAAGTTCTTTGGGTGCAATCCGACCTTTCCAGCGTCCTAATCAAACGCCCGTCACCACGGTCACGGCGGCTGGATCACTGCCACGCACCGGGGGAGCAATGACAGGTCGAGCAACGGCGGTGCGAGTATGACCCGTGATTCCGCACGAATCAGATCGGCCTTCTCCGGAGAGCCCAATCATCGGGAGCGCTCTCGGCCGGGTCGAAGTCGAGTTCGACTTCGACCCCGTTCGGATCCGTGAAGAAGACCTGCCACGTGCGCAGTTCGCCCGGCGCGCGAATGATGCGGTAGCTGACGCCGGCCGCATCCAGGCGATTCAGCGTGCGCACTAGTCCCTCAGCGCGAAATGCCATGTGGTCGAGAACGCCCCGACGCGGCTCGGGCATTTCTTTGACACTGATGACGTGCAGCACGGCTTGCTGCGATATGTAGAGCCAGCAGCCGGAGACGGGAAAAGGCGGACGCGGCCCTTCCTCCATCTCGAGCAGTTCCGTGTAGAAGCGACGCGTCACATCGAGGCGATCGGTAACGATCGTGAAGTGGTCCATTCGCGTGATCATGAATTGCTCCGACGGAGGTTGAATTCTGTAAGGCGGCAGGACGCCGTGGTTTGCAGCGGGTGAGCGCTCTTACATGAGCCCGCTGTAGCTTCCACCGTCCACCTGCAAGTTCTGTCCCGATATGTAGGAAGCCTGCATTGAACACAGAAACGCACATGCGGCGGCGAACTCCTCGGGGCGGCCGAATCTGCCTGCAGCGACGGGCTTGAGCATGTCATGCCGGGCCTCCTCGAAGCTGCACCCGGCTCTCGTCGCCTGCTGTTCGATCAAGTAGCGCAGCCGGTCGGTTTCGATCCGCTCCGGCAGCAGGTTATTGATCGTGACGTTGTCGCGCGCGACGGCTCGCGATAGTGCCTTGGAGAAGGCCGTCAATCCTGCGCGCGCGGCAGTCGAGAGCCCGAGCGGGAGCTGCGGCGATTTCACCATCGCGGAGGTGATATTGACGATGCGCCCGAACTTGCGCTTCCGCATTCCCCCCACGACGGCCTGGATGAGGAGTATCCCGGACAGCATGTTGGCTTCGATGGCGCCCAGCCACGCTGCGTGATCCCAATCCTCGATCCTGCCGGGTGCGGGCCCGCCGTTGTTGGTGACGAGGATGTCCGGTTCATCGCATGCGGCGAGCAGAAGCTGCCGCCCTCGCTCGGTATCGAGGTCCGCAGCAACGGTGACGGGCCTCACTCCGGTCTCCCGCGCGATCTCGTCTGCCGCCAAGGTCAGGCGCCCCTCGTCACGTCCGTTGAGGAAGACCGTACAGCCTTCCCGCGCCAACTCCAAGGCACAGGCTCTTCCAAGGCCGCGTGAGGACGCGCACACGATCGCCCGACGTCCATTGATTCCGAAATCCATTCAGCTCTCCTGCCACGTCTTGAATTTGCCTCACAGGGACGGCCTTGATCCACTTTTTTGCAAAAGTGTTCAACTTCACCAAAGCCGCGCAAGCCTGCGGATGTCGCGCGTAGGCGAGGCACCATCGGCCATTTTTGTTGACATAGATCAAATCGCACCATGAACAACGGTAGGATACTGCGCTTAAATTATACATCTTTTGTGTTTATGTTCAGTTTTTAAGCGCAGACGAACGGACGACCTTCAAGGAGGAGGAACACATGGACAGAAAATCAAACCCGAAACTCTCGGACGGCACACTGCTTTCCGACCTGATCAACCTCGAAACCCGCGAAGTCAAGATGCGGGCGCTTTCCGATCCCGAACTGTTCGAGCTCGAGATGGAGCGCATCTTCGCCAAGACCTGGGTATTCCTGGGGCACGAAACCGAAATCCCGAACAAGGGCGATTTCGTCGTCCGCGACATGGGATCGGATTCCGTGCTGATGGCACGCGGGGCGGACGGCGAGGTGTACGTCTCCCTCAACGTCTGCCCCCATCGGGGCATGAAGATCTCGACCCATGACGTGGGTAACACGATGACTCACGTCTGTATCTACCACGGCTGGGCATTCAAGCCGAACGGCGACTTTATCGGCGCGCCGGTCGAGAAGGAATGTATGCACGGGAAGATGATGACCAAGCAGGAACTCGGCCTGAAGAAGGCGCGCGTCGCGATCTATGGCGGCTTGGTCTTCGCGACGTGGAACGTCGAGGGCCCTAGCTTCGAGGACTTCCTCGGCGACGCGAAATGGTATTTCGACACGCTCTGGTGCCGCACAGACAAGGGCATGGAAGTGCTGGGTCCCCCGCAGCGTTTCACGATCCGTGCGAACTGGAAGACTGCCTGCGAGCAGTCGGCGTCGGACGGATTCCATGTTCTGACCCTGCACCGCTGGCTATCGGAAGTCGGCCCCTATCGCAAGCCGGGCAGCGAAGGTGGCGGCGGCGACCTGACACCGGAGATGTACGGCACCGAGGTCTACACCGCGCACGCACATACCATGCGATGCATCGAGCTGGACCGCAAGATCCGACGCCTGACGGGGAAGGACCCGAGCGAGTTGTCGATCAAGGAGAAACTCGAGGCGCTGCCCCCGCCGGGCATCACGCCCGAGATGCTGCCGGAAGTGCTCCGTCGCTTCAGCGATGACCAGCTGCGCGTCATGGCCTGGCGTCCGCCCCAGGTGGGCAACTTCTTTCCCAACGGGCTGTTCGAGTTCGTCTACATCCCCTCGCCCGATGGCGTGATCGGGGTCATGGCGCTGCACGCCTATGTCCCGAAGGGGCCGGACAAGCTGGAATTCGTGAACTGGATCCTGGCCGAGAAGGACACTCCGCCGGAACTCAAGGCCAAGATGCTGCGCCTCGGCGTCCAACTCCTGGGCACCTCGGGGATGGTCGAGCAGGACGATTCGGACACCTGGCCGCACCAGACGCTCGCGGCGAAGGGTGCCGTGAGCAAGCACATCACGATGAAGTATCAGTCGATGTACGAGAACAACAGGCTCGAAGGCTGGCCGGGCCCTGGCGATGTCGGTGACGGCTTCACGAAGGACGACACCCAGTGGCGCTGGTGGGAATACTGGTACGAACTGATGACTGCCGAGAACTGATCACAGCGCGACTACTTACCCCTATTTCAGGAGACCTCCATGCTTCAGCAACTGCTCGAACCGACTCCGCTGCCGCCCTCGATCAAGGCGAACCGTATTCCCTCCGGCAGCGATACCTACAACGAGGTGCTCGACTTCCTTTATGACGAAGCCGAAATGCTCGACAACCTGCGCCTCGGCGAATGGGCGGAGCTGCTCACCAAGGACCTCGAATACAACGCGCCCCTGCGCCATACCCGTTCGACGTCCCAGTTCGACCAGACCTATTCGCGCAACGTCCAGCACCTACACGAGAATTACGGCTCGATGCTCATGCGGGTCAAGCGCATTACCGACACCAAGAGCGCCTGGGGCGAGGATCCTCCATCGCGCATCAAGCGTCTGGTCACGAACGTACGCGTCTACCGAATCGACGACAGCGATGACCTGAAGGTCGAGAGCTATCTGCTCCTTACACGCAGCCGTTTCGATTTCGACTACTTCGACCTGATCCCCTGCGTCCGCCACGACGTTCTGCGCCGCGAGGATGGCGCGCTGAAACTCGCTCGCCGCGAGATCCTGCTCGACCAGGTCGTCATCGGCACCCCCAACCTGGGCGTGATCCTTTAGACGCGTAACGGCGACCACTACCACAAACATACCGTCTGCATGCCGCTCGGCCACGTGCGCGGCATGCGAAGGCGGAATCGGAGACAACACGCGATGAAACTTGAAGATCTCATCCTCGTCAGCATCGACGACCACGCCATCGAACCCCCGAACGCCTTCGCGCGACACATGCCGGCCCGCTTCAAGGGGCGCGAGCCTCACATCGAGAAGCATAAGGGTCGTGACGTGTGGGTTTTCGAAGGACGGGCAACGGGCTACATGGGCCTCAACTCGGTCGTCGGTCGCCCCAAGGAAGAGTACGGCATGGAGCCGCTCGGTTACGAACACATGAGGCGCGGCACTTGGGACGTCCAGGCGCGCGTCGACGACATGAACGCCAATGGCGTGCTCGGCTCGCTGTGTTTCCCGACCTTCCCCGGCTTCGCGGGGCAGCGCTTCCAGCAGTACGACGACGCGCGCGACGTATCGCTCGCCGCCATCCAGGCCTACAACGACTGGCACCTGCACGACTGGTGCAACGCCGCCCCGGGTCGCTTCATCCCGATGGCGCTGATTCCCTGGTGGGATCCGCAGGCGGCCGCCGCCGAAATCAAGCGCATGGCGAAGGACGGGGTGCATGCGATCTCCTTCTCCGACAACCCCGCCCTACATGGCTTCCCGTCGATCCACGATTCGTACTGGGACCCGGTGTGGAAGGCCTGCGCGGACAACGCGGTGGTCATCAACTGCCACATCGGCACCGGCGTCAAGGCCGAGCACGCCTCCGACCTGTCGCCGATCGACGCGTGGATCACTTCGATGCCGATCTCGATCGCGAACTCGGCGGCCGACTGGATCTGGGCTCCGATGTGGAGGAAGTTCCCGAAGCTGAAGATGGCGCTTTCCGAGGGCGGCATCGGTTGGATTCCCTACCTCCTCGAGCGCGCGGATTTCACCCACCGGCATCACAAGGCCTGGACGAATGCCAGCTTCGGCGGCAAGAAGCCGAGCGACATCTTCAAGGAGCACATCATCACGTGTTTCATCGAGGACGACTTCGGGCTGCAGAACCTGAAGCACATCGGTGAAGACATGGTTGGCTGGGAATGCGACTACCCGCATTCCGATTGCACCTGGCCGAATTCTCCGGAAGTGGTGTGGGAGAGCTTCAGGCACCTCCCCGACGAGACCATCGCCAAGGTCACTCACCGGAACGTGATGCGCGAATACAGCTACGACCCGTTCGCGATCCTCGGCCGCGAGAACTGCACCGTCGGCGCGCTGCGCGCGCAGGCTCGCGCCAAGGGCATCGACACCTCGCCCACGCAAGGCATGGGGGGCGCGGCACCGAAGCGGGAAGCCGGCAAACCGGTCACTTCGGGCGACATCAACGCCATGTTCAAACAGGCGGACGCCGAAACCGCACTCTGATCCGGGGGTGCTTCACGGCGCCCGCAGCACGAGAGGAAGACATCCCGCGCTATCCCCGATAGCGCGGCGGGGGCCCTCACGCCCGACGATGGAACCGATAACGGGAGATATCCATGAGCGAACAATACGACATCGTGGTCGCCGGTGGCGGTCACAACGGTCTGGTGGCCGCGTGCTACCTGGCGAAGGCGGGACTGAAGGTATGCGTCGTCGAGAAAAACGACAAGGTCGGCGGGGGCGTCATGACGCGCGAGCTGACGGCGCCGGGCTTCAAGCATGACGTCTGCTCGGTCGCACATACCCTGCTGCAGGCCAACCCATTGCTGCGCAACGACGAACTGCAGCTGAAATCGAAGTTCGGGCTGAAGTACATCAACCCCGACAAGATGACTGCGATCTTCTACGACGACGGGACCACGCTCGAGTTCTACACCGATCTCGAACAGACTGCCCAAGCGATCGCAAAATTCTCGCAGAAGGATGCGGAAGCCTACCGGCGCTTCAACAAGGAGGTGTTCCAGAACCTCGACATGATGGTGATGGGCATGTTCCATGCGCCCCCGAACGCGGGCGCCCAAGCCGTGATGATGGAGCAGAGCGTGGTCGGGCAATCGCTGATGCGAGCCCAGTCGATGAGCGCATGGGACTTCATCTGCGAATGGTTCGAGCACCCCAAGGTGCGCATCGCGTTGGCCCGCTATGCCTCGGAAGCCATGATGAACCCGTTCAACAACGGCACGGGATTCGGCTTCTACATCATTCTGCCCTTCATGCACCGCTACGGTGTCGGCATTCCAGTCGGCGGCTCGGGTGCCTTCGCGGACAAGCTGCGGGAGTGCTTCGAATCGCATGGCGGCGCGGTACGCGTCAATGCGCCCGTCAAGCAGATGCGCATGGATGGCAGCAAGGTGACGGGCGTCGTGCTCGAATCGGGCGAGGAGATCGTCGCGAAGAAAGGCGTCATTTCGACGATGCACGTGCAACAGGTGTTCCCGCACATGGTGCCGGGCGCGAATCTGCCGGAAGGATTCGAGCCGCGGATTCGGGGGCTGAAACGCAACAGCTTCCAGCCCTTCAACCTGCACCTCGCGCTGCACGAGGCGCCGCAGTACAAGGTCGGTCCGGCGGTGGACGATTTCTTCTGGGTCGAGCGTTCGCACTCCGACTGGGAGGAGTTCGCACGCGCCTTCTCCGATCTCGAATACGGCATCCCGCGCCGCGACTTCGTCGCCTACGTGATGCAGGACGTCTATGACAAGACGCGGGCACCCGAGGGCAAGCGCGTGCTCAACATGTACGCTTTCTGCCCCTACAACGTGAAGGGCGGCCCGCAGCGTTGGGACGAGATCGGCAAGGAGATCGCTTACGGATTCCTCGACGACCTGCGCAAGCTCACGACCAATATGAGCGACGACAACATCATCGGTTTCTCGTGGTTCACCCCGCTCGATATCGAGCGCCACAACAACGCGATGATCGGTGCGGACATCCTGCACTTCGGCTCGTACAACTGGCAGATCGCGGGCAACCGCCCTGCCCCGGGCTACGGGCAGTACAAGTCGCCGGTGGCGGGTCTGTACATGGCGGGCGCCTCCACCCATCCGGGGGGCGGGGTCACCGCAGCGTCCGGACGCAATGCGGCGCAGGTGGTGCTGGAAGACTTGGGCATGGATTTCGACGACCTCATCGAAAACTGACCCGTGGAACGCCGCGACCGCGTCGCGCGGTTGCGGTCACATCCAACGTGATGGAGAGCGGCAGCCGTGAAGATGTTCAGCAAGGAAGGCGTGGAGATGGTCGAAGTGAAGTCCATCCAGCGAAAGGACGACACGCTGGTCATGAAGGGCAAGGTCATGGGCTCGATGGCCACCACCATCCTGATCCGCCCCGAAGACTGCTGGCAGGCGCTCCAGCTGCTCGGGTGGCGGACGCTACTGCGGATGCCGCTGATCCTGTTCAGGGGTTACCGCCAGGCCGCAAGATCAAGCTGATTCGCCGTCGCGCGCAGATAGCGCAGCCGGTGAAGGAGTAGACCCTCATTGATGGGCCTCGGAGAAGCTGGACAGGCGGCCCGCCACGACCACCCCGAGGACGCCGCACAGGGCAAGAGCAGCGGCTCCCAGCGCGAGAGACAACAGCGAATGCCACATCAGTGGCGCCAGCACCGCGGCAATCCAGGCGTTGAATCCCGTCTGGATGAACAGCTGAACCGATGAGCCGGTGCCGCGGCGCTCCGGTACACAATCCAGGCCGCGCACCGTGATCGTTGGAATCATCACCGACATGCCCAGATTGAAGAACAGGAGATACGCCACATACCACGCCGTGCCGCCGGGTTCGACGAGGCACACGGCGAGATTCCAGAGCGTGGCGGCAGCCATGATCGCGAGGCCGGCCTTTAGCGTGGCGGCCGTGGACCAGCGCTGCGCAAGGCGGCCCGCAAGCGCGGAGCCCAACATCAGACCCACCGTCGCGGGTCCGAACATCCACAGGAAATCGGTCTCGCCCAGGCCAAGGTGCTCCATCAGGAACACCGGCGCAGACAGGACGTAAAGGAAGAAGCCGCCAAACATGCAGGCATACGCCAGTGCCCAGCTCATGAAGCGCGCGTTTCCGAGCACGGACGCGTAACCGCGAAGCACACCCGCCGGATTGAACGGGTGACGCTGCGAGGCGGGCAGGGTCTCCGGTAATCCGAAAAACACGGCCACGAGCAGGCTGGTGGCAAGCAGGCACAGGAACACGAAAACGGACCGCCAGCCCATCGCGACCTGCAACCAGCCGCCCACCAAAGGAGCGACGGCGGGTGCGATCGAGAACATCAACACCACCTGCGACATCATGCGCTGCGCACGCGGCCCTTCATGCAGATCCCGGACGACGGCGCGACCGATCACGATCCCGGCACCCGCCGAGAAGCCCTGGAGTGCCCGCAGAACCCACAACTGCTCCACTTGCGTCGCAAGCGCGCATCCGAGCGACGCCAATGCATAGACGACCAGACCGGCCAGCACCACGCGGCGGCGCCCGAAGGAATCCGAGATCGTGCCATGCCACAGGGCCATGAAGGCAAAGGCGGCGAAGTAGATCGCCACTGTCTGCTGCAACGCGACTCGATCCGTGCCGAGCACCACCGCCATTTCCCCGAAGGATGGCAGGTAGGTGTTGATCGAAAACGGGCCGAGCATCGCCAAGCCCGCGAGGATCACGGTCGTGCCGAGTTGCCCTGTACCGGGACGGGGTCCGGATTGCAGAAATCAGCCCCGCATGCCGAGCACTGCCGAAATGTCGGCACTCGGGTCGGCATCGGCGCCGTAGCCGAAGTCCCCGCGCTGCTGCCTCTCGGCGAGACGCATCATCAGCAATCGGTAGCGATTGCCGGGGCCGTCGAAACGCGAGCTCAGGTCGCGGCGCTCGGTGGACTCGAAATAGCGCGCGTTCTGAGGGCGCAGCACCGAGTTGTCCTGTGGCTGGATCACGTAGGAGATGCGCGGCATCAGCCAGCGAAACGGTGCCGGCGCGTGGACAGTGTAGTTCGTCTGGTCAACACGAGAACGGTGCTTGCCGACAGGCACAAAGGGCTGCACGTTCGGAATCGGATAGCCCGGGGTAAAGTTCGGGTAAGAGATGCACACGTTGTTGCGCAGATGGACATGCAGAACTGCGCGCAGATCCTGGTACTGGGCGCGTACGCCTCCGATCCAGCGCATCACCGGTGCCACCGACTTGCGGGTGACGTTGCGGATGCGAGTCACCGTCTCGGAGGTCGAATGGACCTCGACGACATCGTTCTCGGACTGGCCGTCACCGATCGCATTGGCATGCAGAAAGTCGGCATGTGTCAGATCGATGAGGTTCTCGACGGACAGCGGCGAGGCCGCATCGAAGCGCACCGCGCGCTGCGTGTAGCGGGGGATCCCCTGACCATCGGGGGGCAGGAAGGGGATGCTCGGGATCAGTTCCTCGTGCGCGTTATCGGGGTTTCCGTACCACGCCCAGATATACCCGTAGCGCTCGACAGCCGGATAGAAACCGGAGCCGTTCGTGAAGGCACTTGCGCCGGCGCGCATCGCGTCAAGGCGGTCGGGGCGAAACTCGGCCGCATATAACCTCACGCCGTCGCGCCATAGATATACGTCCTGCGCATGGACGATACGGCGTACCGCCCGCTCACCGATGTCCGCACTGTAGGCGACGGGAAACCAGGTGTCGCGCAGATCGAGATTGATCGGTACCCAGTCGCGCTTGGAGGTCGCCTCCGCTTCGCGCCCTGCCGCATCCATCATCGGGACTTCGCTCATACTGCGCACCTCTCCTGCACGGTCACCACGCGCCCGGCCGGCGTCCTCGTATCGGTCTTCGCCAATCTGCGATCTCGTGACGGTGCGACTTCGAGTGCCGCCACGGCTGCGCCGTCGATTTGGGGGAAGATTGCGAACGGAGCACGTCCGATCGCCCGCGCGATTCGCCACCGCCACGACAGCGGCGCTGGCGTGGCATGAAGAAAACCGCGCCAGACCAGACTGGTGGTACCCCGCCTGTTCTCGCTGGCAGCGATGAAGATCGTGACGAGCGGATCTTCTTCGGCGCTGAGGAGTTCCACGCGAATGTCGCCGCCCCTTACCGGTACGCGAGTACGTACCCACAGCGAATGGTCTCGCACGAAGGCCGGCCCATTTCCCTTGCCCTTCCACACCGCGCCTCGATCGAGGACAAGATGCTCGCCGTCGCGGCGCGGATCGCCGAGGAAGAAATCGGTGATGTGCACGCCGGGGAAGGAAAGCAGGCATTCCGGGCCGTCGAGCATCACGTCGAGATATTGCTCGAACGCGATATTGGCCACTGTTGAACCGGTCTGTTCGCGACCTGCCGCGCGATACGACGCGCCCGGCAATACGGCGGCGGGAGTTCCCGCCCCCCGCCAGACGTGGATGAAGCCGTTCGCCTCGGCCGCCGGAAAGGCGCGCGCCGCATAACGCGCCGGCACCCGCTCATCGCGACGCAGGTTGGGAATGTCATTGCACAGGCCCGTCGCGCCGTCGAAGGTCCAGCCGTGGTAGGGGCACTGCAGACCACCAGGTTTCACGGGTCCGGGCGACAGCGGCACACGCCGGTGCGGACACCGGTCCTCCAGCGCGAACACTACGCCCCTCCCGTCGCGAAACACGGCGAGTTGCTCGCCTTCGCAGGTCACCGCGAGCGCCTTGTCACCTTGCACCGCCTCGGACAGCGCGACCGCCCACCATCGTCCCATGCCCAGCCTCCCCTGCCCCTTGCCGGTCAGCCCCTGATCCGCGCGGTGATCTTCGCGTGCGGTCCGGCAATCTGCGACGCCCAGGCTTCGGCAGCCTGATCCAGCGTATAGTCGGCGTAGTCGACCTGGATATTCTCTGTGCGTGCGATGCGCAACAGGCGCTCCCAGATCGCGCGGCGATCGGCCGGCGGGCGCTGCCCCGTACCCACGCATGACAGCGTGCGGAAAAGCAGATCGGCGATATCGAGATTGATCTGACGCCCTGCACCCGTGCCGATCGTCACGATGCGTGCGCCCCAGCGGGTCGCCTTGAGGGCGTTGAGCATCGGTTGCCCGCACACCAGATCGAGCACGACGTCGAAACCGTCGCCCGCCGCGTCCTTCAACGCCGCGACATCGTTCTCGCTACCGAGGGCTACGACTTCGTCGGCAATCCCGCGCGTCTTCAGGCGCTGCAGGGTCTCGGCGGAGCGTGCGGCCGCGACGACCCTGCCCGCGCCGAGATAGCGGGCGAGTTGCAGCGCCACCTGCCCGAGCGTGCCGGTCGCACCGAGGACCAGAACCTGCTCACCCCGCTGGATGTTGGCCTGCTCGAGCGGCACCAGTGCGCCGGTGGCAGCGATGCCCATCGTGATCGCGGTCTTGTCGTCGACCTCGTCGGGCACGTCCCAGACCTCATCGGTCGGCACCAGCGTACGCTCGGCCCACGCCCCGAAGGGCATCACCGAGCGCTCGCCGAAATACACGCGGCGGCCGTCCGGTGCCCTGCCCACGCCTTCGCCGCGGATCACGCACGGGTATTGCACGCCCAGCCGGTACGCGCCGAGTACGTCCCAGCCCCCGAGCCCTGCCGTGTCCATGTCGATGAGGACGGCGCCTTCCTGTGGCGCCGGTTCCGGAAACTCCTGCACGACCGGAGCGGCACCCCGCTCGCTGATGACAGCTGCTTTCATGGACGACCCCTTACATACTCTTCGCGCCGGTCTGCGCGAAGAGAGCCTTCATCGCGACAAGCGAGGGCGTGTGGCATGAGAAACCGCCATCGGCGACCAGCGTCGTGCCGGTTACGAAGGACGACTCGTCGGACGCGAGGAAGGCCACCACGTCGGCGATCTGACGCGGGGTGCCGACATCGGGCGTGAGGTGGTTGTCGCGGATGATCTGGATCACGGCCGGCGGCATGCTCCCATGGGCATTCTCTGCTGGCGCGAGTCCGATCTGCAGCGCGTTGGAGCGGATGCCCTCCTTGCCGTACTGGGTCGCAATCGACTTGCTGAGCATCATCAGCGCCGCCTTCGAGGCGGCGTAGGCCGACAGCGACAGGTCGCCTTGGGCGCCGAGTCCGGAGGTCGCGAAGATCAGGGAGCCTTTCTTCTGCTTGAGCATCTCGCGAATCGCATACTTGGCACACAGCATCGCACCGCGCAGATTCACCGCCATCGCGCAATCCCACGCCTCGACGTCCATGTTGGCAACGTCGCGGTCGCGCTGGCGTTGCTCGACGCTTAGGATCGCCGCATTGCTGTACAGGACGTCCACTCGCCCGAAGCGGTTCACCACCGCCGCGACCATCGCCGCGACGTCCGCCTCGGACGAGACGTCTGCCCGCACTGCAATCGCGTGCCCACCGCCCGACTCGATCTCGGCGGCAACCTTGCGTGCGCCGTCGAGGTCGATGTCCGTGATTGCCACACTCGCACCGTGCATCGCCAGCACGCGGGCCGATTCGGCGCCGAGGCCGCCGGCCGCACCGGTCACGATCGCGACACGGCCATCCAGTTTTCGCTCGCTCATCTGTCTGTCTCCTGATTCTTGTCTGCGCGGAGCGCGTCGCTTAGCGACCGGTGAAGCGCGGTTCGCGCTTTTCGCGAAAGGCGGTCGCCGCCTCCCTCGCGTCGTCGCTGGGTTTGAGCAGTGCAAAAAGATCCAGCTCGAGGTCCAGGCCCTTCTTGAGGTCGACGTCCAGTGCGGCACGCGCAGCGCGCTTCACGCACAGCGTCGCCGCCGGCGCGCGCGAGGCGATGCGCATCGCGAACGCGCGCACCTCTTCCACCAGCTTGTCCGGCGCGCTCGCCACCCGGGTGACCAGGCCGATCGCCTTCGCTTCATCGGCGCTCAGGCGGTCACCGGTGAGCAGCAGGTCCATCGCCCGGCCCGGACCGACCACGCGCGGCAACCGCTGGGTCCCTCCCCCGCCGGGAATCAGGCCCAGGGCAGTCTCAGGCAGACTGAAAACCGCATCGGGCGTGGCAAAGCGGATGTCGCAAGCGAGCGCGAGCTCCATGCCCCCTCCCATGCAATAGCCATGAATGGCCGCAATCGTGGGTTTCTCCGCGGCATCGAACGCCTCGACCCAGCGCGCGCCCTGCATGCGCCGGCGCACTTCGATCGAGGTCTCCGGGCCACGCAGTTCCTTGATGTCGGCGCCCGCGCAGAAACCCCGCGGGCCATCCCCGCGAATGACGATCACGTGGATCGCCGGGTCTGCCTCGAGATCCTGCAGAGCCTGCGGAACGCCGGTGCGAATGTCGTCGTTGATCGCATTGATCTGGGCCGGGCGGGTCAGCACGACCCAGCCGATACTGCCCTGACGCTCCACGGCCACGGCGTCGTTGAGCGGGACCGCCATCGACTCGGCGCCCGCATTCTTGACCGCAAGGTCGGATGCCATGTCAGACCTCCTCGAACTCGATGAGCTGCCCGCGCATCTCGCTCGGATCGATCCGGATCATCGCGCCGCCGCCGACGGCTTCGGACTCCTCGATCCATTGGAAACGGGTCCCGCGCGCGCGCAAGTCCTCGGCCTTGGCCTTGAGGCCGCTCACCGCGATGCGAATGTAGTAAAGCCCCGGCCCCCAGTTGTTCAGGTACAGGCCCGCGTCGCTGTTCCAGCGGCTGGGCTGGATCACGTCAAGGCTGGCGCTGTTGGCCACGGTAAAGGGCATCGTCGCGCGGCGGTATCCCTCGCGATGCAGCGCTTCGACTTCGCCGCTCGGCTCCCAGTCGAGATTCGTCGAACAGCAGCGCAGCGTCTCGTCCAGATCGCGGACAAGGAATCCGCGCGCACTGACGCGCACCATGTCGCCCGGCTTCGGGTCGCGCGGCTGCATGGGTTCCGCGGCGAATGTCTCGGACGGCATCTGCAGCGGTTCGGTCGGCATCACCTCGATGCACAGGCCACCATCCACCACCGGGGTGTAACGCGGCCGCTCTGGCGTCGCGCCGAGCCACAACCGGTCGAACGGCATGTCCGGCGTGCGCTGGGCCATCCGGAACGGCAACCCACGCCGCATCAGCTTGTCGACAAAGGCGTCGAATTTCGGCCCTTGCAGCGCGAGCACGACCGAGTGCGTGAGCATCGGACGATGGCGTCCCTGGTAGTCCTTCAGGCTTTCGAGGAACTCGTGGAACATCGGGTCGCCGGGGTTCTCGCGATCCAGATGCCATTGCGGCTCGAGCCGGGTCGGAGACACCGCCAGCGACTTGTGCACGCGCAGGAAATGCGCGACGTAGGGATGATCGTCGAACGCCTGACGCCAGTTTGGATGGCCATGCACGCCGAGCTTGTTCACCAGCCGCGCAGCCATGTCGTCGGGATCAGGCAGCATCATGTCGGCACTCAGCAAGAGGTCGAACATCGTCTTGTCTCCAGTTGTGGTCTGTCTTGTCCGACAGTCGCCCGCCCGGGCGATGTCGGCTTTCTTGAATTTCTTGAGGAATCAGGCCGCCGCGCGCAAAAGGGTTCCGCGTGCGCCGCTCGGTTCGCGCGGGTTGAGCATGAAATGCGACAGCGCCGGGATCAGGATCAGGGCACCGAGCATGTTCCACAGGAACATGAACGTCAGCAGGATCCCCATGTCGGCCTGGAACTTGATCGGCGACCATGCCCAGGTGATCACGCCGGCAGCCATCGTGAGTCCCACCAACGCGACCACCTTGCCGGTGAAATCGAGCGACTTGCGATAGGCATCGCGCAAGCTTCCCCCGCGGCGCTGGACGGCAATCTGCACGCTCAGCAGATAAAGCGCGTAGTCGACACCGACACCGACGCCGACCGCGATGACCGGCAGGGTCGCGACCTTGAGTCCGATACCGAGCCAGACCATCAGCGCCTTGCAGAGGATCGTGGTGATGACGAGCGGGATCAGTGCGACGATCGTCGCGCGAACGCTGCGGAACGTGATCAGGCACAGCAGCGCCGTTGCACCATAGACCGCGAGATACATTGTGACGATGCTCTTCTGTACCTCGATGTTGGTCGCCGCCTCGATACCAGCGCTGCCCGCAGCCAGCAGGAACTGCACCGGCTCCTTTGCATCGGGCGCGGTATTGTTGGCAGCCGCGTACGCTTCCGCAGTCTGCAGGATGCGTCCCACGGTATCCGCCTTGTGGTCCTTCAGGTAGGCGACCAGGGGCGACACGGAGCAACTCTGGTTCGTGATGTCCGGCGTCGCGATCACGGCTGCCGACACGGAGCCGTCGGTGATCGACTGGTTACGGCTGATCGTGAGCCACTTGCCACTGCCCTCGAACATCGCCGAGGTCACGAAACGCACCGTTTCGGCCAGTGAGGTCGTCGTCTGGACCGCCGGATCCTGCCGCAGCAGTTGTGCCAGCCCGTCCATCTTCTGCAGGCTCGAATACAGACGACAGCCCTCGTCGCCGGTCTTCATGATGACCACGAACTGGTCGCTGGAGAGCCCGTAGTGTTCCGTGATGTATGCGTTGTCGCGGTTGTAGCGCGACTCGGGCCGAAGTTCGGGCGCCCCGGCATCCAGATCTCCGATGCGAAGGTCCTGCATGACGATTGCAGAGACGACGGTCACGACCGCGGCAATGGCGATGACCGGAATCGCCCACCTCCGCTCGGTGAGTTGGTCCAAACCGTGCCAGATCCGCCCCGGCAACGAACGCCGCCCGCCCGCCTTCATGTCGTCCGCCGTGGCATGCCGGATGGCCGATTCGCTCACGCCGAGATAGGAGAGTGCGACCGGGATGAGGAAAAGCTTCGTGAAGATCAGGACCGAAACGCCGACGCTGGTTGTCAGGGCCAGATCGCGGATAACCGGGATGTCGATGATGATCAGTACAGCAAAGCCGACGATGTTCGCCAGCAGTGCCGTGAGACCGGCCATGAACAGGCGCCGGAAGGTGTAGCGTGACGCGACGTACTTGTGGGTGCCGCGGCCAATATCCTGGATGATGCCGTTCATCTTCTGCGCGCCGTGCGACAGCCCGATGGCGAAGATCAGGAAAGGCACCAGGATCGAATACGGATCGAGCTCATACCCGAGCAACTGCATCAGCCCGAGCAGCCACACCACGCCGATCACGGCGACCGTCACAAGAAGCATCGTGCTGCGCACGCAGCGGGTGTAGAGATAGACGAAGAACGCGGCAATGACGACTGACACCGCGAAGAACATCATCACCTCGCGCAGGCCCGCGATCAGATCGCCGACGATCTTCGCGAAACCGACGATGTGGATGCCGACCTTGTCACTCTCGTAGGTGCGGATCTTCGCTTCGAGGGCGTCCGCAAACTCGCCGTAATTCAGCGCTTCACCGGTTTTCGGATGGATCTCCAGCAGCGGCGCCACGATCATGCTCGACTTCATATCGTTCGCGACGAGTCTGCCGACGATGCCCGCCTTGCCGATGTTCTCGCGCAGTTTCGCGATCTCGTTTGCGCTACCGTCGAAGCTCGCGGGCATGACCGCACCGCCGGTGATGCCGTCTTCGGTCACCTCCCGCCAGCGGACGATCGGCATCCAGATCGACTTCATCCACGAACGATCGACGCCGGGAATCAGGTAAAGGTCATCATTGACTTTCTTCAGCACGTCGAGGTACCCGGGGTCGAAGACGTCCCCCGACTTGTTCTCCACGACGACCCTGATCGTGTTGCCCAGGCCCGGCAACTCGCTTTTGTTATCCAGGTAATTCTTGATGTACGGGCTGCCGAGCGGAATCATCCGCTCGAAATTCGCATTGACCTCGATGCGCGTCGCGGCGAAGCCGAGTACGAGAGTCGCCACAAGGCATGCCAGGAGCACGACGATGCGATTGTTGAAGATGATGCGCTCGAGCACGCTACCGGAACCGAGATCGAAGTCCTTCAGGTCCCGAATCACCGGCATCACTCTTTGTTCGCTGTGGCCTGCCATGCTGTGTCTCGCAAATTTCAGTATCGGAAGAGGCCGTTACCGGAGGGGCAAACGGATCAGATCAACGCCATTGACCCGGGCGAGCAGGAGCTCTTCCGGGCCGGCCATCGCGGCGGCGAATACCTCGCCGCCGCGTGGCACCTCGAGCGCCGTCACGCTCGCCCCATCGTCATTACTCAGCAGGACCTGACCGGTTTGGGTCACGAACACCAGCCGTCCCGCGCCGCGGTCCAATGCGGCAACAAGGCTCGCATCGCTGCCCATGGCGAGAGACGACCAGCTCGCCGCCCCATCGCGGCTGATATAGGCATTGCCGCGCAACCCGTAGGCGATCAGCTTCGCGTGCCCTGCCGTGATGCCGAAATACGTACCCTTGTAGGGCGTTTCGACGGTCTCGAACCGGCCCGCGTCCCGATCCAGGCGACGCACCAGACCTTGCTCTCCGGCAAGAAACACCCCACCGTCGGGCGTCGGCTCGATCGCATACAGGTGCATGCGACGCCCGTTGTCCGCGCGTTCGATCCATGGCTCCCATGTGGCGCCGCCATCCGTCGTATGCAGCAGCAGACCGAAAGCGCCGGCCAGAAAACCCTCGCCACGCTCATTTACGTTGATGTCAAAAAACGGATAGGCCAGCACGCCCGGCGTCGCGGACTGCTCGGCCGCCATCTCGACGTCCCGCAACACGCGTCCCGCCTCTTCATTGCCCGCATTGGCCAAAGCGCCGTAGTGTTTGGAGAGCAGCTCGAAGAGCGCATGACCGTCCATCACCCGGGACCAGGTTTCCCCGCCGTTATCCGAACGCAGGACGACTGCATCGTGTCCGAGTGCCCATGTGGTGCTGCCCGCCCCGAAACGCACCGTCGTCAAGTCTGCGCTCACCGGCACGACGAGCTGGGACCAGTTCCGACCGGCATCGCGTGACAGCAGAATGATCCCGCGCGGCCCGACGGCCAGGGCGCGTCCATCCTTGCTTGCGATACCTGACATGGCACCCCGCAAGGACTGGGGAGAGATCACCGCCGGGACGGCCAATACGTCGCGCACGGCGGAACCTGTGGCGAGCGCCACGCCTGCCGCGCCGAGAACCGCTGCCGCAAGGGTCAGACGCAGACGCCGGCCCGGGACCACGGAACGGGAGATCGAACGGGTAACGCGATTCAAGAGACAACTCCTTGTCGATGCGATCTCCCCGCCCACAACAAGCACCGGGCGGGGGGATCTATCTGGAGTGAGCCGGAACCGGAAGGGGCAACACGGCAAGCCGCACTGCCCGCTTCCACATGAGGGCTGACGATCAGCGCGCGGTTTCCTGCGCGACGATTGCCTCGGGGTTGAGTTCGCGGTTGGCCATCGGCGCCTTCAGGACGCCATAACCGCCCACCAGGCCGTCGTTCACCAGCGCGTACATGCCCTTGTTGAAGTCATACACCACGTTCTTCACGGTGTAGGGCGCCTGGACGTCGTACAGCTGAACCATCGAGTTGAAGATCGAGCGATACAACTGGCCGCTCTGGTCGAACGCGTCGTACAGGCCTGCGCCGTAAGTGTCCTCGTCCAAGTAGTACATGCGCTTGGCGTACACATGGCGGACGCCCGGCTTCAGCGTCGCTTCCACGACCCAGACGCGGTGAAGCTCCCAACGCCAGCAGGCCGGATTCGGGTGCTTGTCCATGAACTGCTCTTCGACGCCGCAACCGAAATAAAGCTTGTAGGCGTTATAGGGGATGTACATCTCCTTCTTGCCGACCAGCTTGAATTCGAAACGGTCCATCTGTCCCGAGAATACGAAGAGCTCGTCGAACAGCGTGACGCCGCCCATGCTCGCGACCGGTGTGTCGTAGGCGAACTCCGGGGCAAGCTTGATGCGGCGCTGACCCGGCGTGTAGCTCCACGCGCGGCGTGGCTTCTCGGTCGGATCGAGGAAGTCCGAGAGGCCGGTCGCCTCGCCGGCCTTCCGGATCGGCGCCTGCGTTACCGAGTAGGTGCGCCAGTAGAGCTTTGCGTCGCGGCCGTCCAGGTCGTCATGGTAGTAGGGCGTCTCTTCCATCGTTTTCTGCTGCGCCGCCATGACCACCTTGCCGTTGGAGTCCACGACCCACGAGCGCGACGACTTGGTGGTCGTATCGGCCTTGTAGCGAAGCTGCTGATTCCACATCACCTCGTAGCCGGTCTTGGGAATCGGGAACGGCAGACCACCCCGACATGCATCCTCGACGGAGAGCCCGTTCTTGGCGGTATTGCACGTCGTCGCATTGCGCACCGTGTTGTTCAGGATCTTGGCGGGATAAGACGCCGTACGGTGCGACGGATAGATATCCATATAGAAGCTCGGGTACTTCTTCAAGAGCTCCTTCTGCCCTTCCGACAGCTTGTCTGCGTGCTGCTGATAGTTCTTGCCGTCAATCCGGAGCAAGGGCTTCTCGTCCTTGAACGGATCGGCCCAGAAACCGCTGTCGGGCTTGAAGTCGGCCGGAGCCTTGGTCAGCCCCCCGGTGTATTCCGGGATCGTCCCTTCCTTGTTGCCCGCCTGGATCGCGCCGTACTTGGTTAGCGTCGCACCGAGCTGTTTCGCGTCTTCTGCTGTAACCGCCGCCATCGCTTGGCTCGAGAGGACCGCCGCGGCGGCCCATACGAAATTGCGCATCTTCATGTCTCTCGTCTCCTGTTTGCGGCCTGTCAGAAAGCCGTCTTGAACGTGAAGGACAGCCAGCCACGGTCGATCACACCAACCGAGGAGTTGCTGTGGGCCGCACCGCCGGTAATTCGTTCCTCACCGCGAACGACGCCCTTGCGCACTGGCAGGGTGCGGTCGGAGTAGTTGAGGGCGAATTCGTACTTGGACGCATAGGTCCAGGTAGTACCGATCGACCAACGCAGCTCACCCTCTGTGCCGCCACCTGAAGAGGGTGCGTTTCCGGAAAGCCCGTAGTTGATGCTGACCGGCACCGCCAGGTCCCATGACGGAAAGATGTTGAGATATTGCGGCGAGAACCTGAAGGCGAGCTGCAGGGCATCGACGGTCGAACAGCCGTCGCGCTTGGTGCCGGTCCCCGGGCGTCCGATTGCCGAATTGACGCAACTTGCCGCACCGACCTTGCGATACAGCTGCTCGTTCTCGGTCACGCGATCGAGTCGGTTGTATGCGATCTCGGCGATCAATGTCCCGGTATCCCACATCGGCGTCTGCGGTAACAGATAAACGCCATTCACCACCGCATGCCAGGTGTCGCCGCGCGCGCCCGAGTCGAGCGTATGCGACGCCGGCGTATTCAAAGGCCCGTTCTTGCGGTACGACAACTCGGTACCCACGCTTACGCCACCGATCACACGCGAGAAGCTCACACTGTATTGCTCGATATCCTCGGGATACAGGAAGCGTGCCTTGCGGGGCAATACGGCGGGACCGAGGCGAACGAAGTCCGAGAGCTGCACACCGAGTTCCGGCGCGTAGTCGTCGAACTTGCGGTAGTAGGCACCGAAGGTCGACTCGATCGCCTCGGCATTCCAGCGCGCACCGACGCCCCAATTGCCGCGCTTGCTCGGTTCCTTCGCGTCGATGATCGAGGCCTTGAGCTGGCCGATCCCGAAGGAAAGGTTATCGGACGACGGCGCGGTGTCAGCACCCATCAGGTAAGTGCCGGCGTGCGGTACGCGGGTCGGTTCCCAGTCGTAGAAATACTGCCCGACGACGGTCACGCTGTCCGTGAGCTGGGCACTTGCATGCACCTGCCCGATCGGGAGGAAAACTTCCTTGGTCTCGATGCCGGGGTTGGTTACGGCCTTCACGCCGTCGACCGGGGACTGTCCGTAAGAGATTGCATGCGCACCGATCAGCAGGCCTTCACCCCACACGTTGGTCTGGCGACCGACCTTCAGGTTGAGCGGCACCTTGCCGAGATCGAGGTTGGTCCAGACGAAGGCGTCGAGGATTTCGCCCGAGGGACCATTCACGTAGCGCTTGACCGTGCCGTTGTACTTGTCATTGCGATAGGCGGTGGCAGTGCCGGTCGGCGCAGTCACCGAATGATCGTCGTAGGCATGGTCGTACCACGCCGCACCGGTCACACGAGCGCCGAATTTGCCGCGATAGCTCACGTCGAATTCGGAGAGCAGGTCGAGACGGTTGGTCACGATGTCGCCTCGATCGAACTTGCTGTCGCCCTCGTCGTAGACCGGATTGCGCATCAGCTTCTTGTCCTGATCCTCGACGCGCACGCCCGCCGTATATCGGATCGTGTTATCCCAACGCATCTTGACGTCCGGGTTGCCGGTTTCGACCTCGAACGCCGACGCCCCCCCCACCCATGCAAGTGCAAGCGCGGCAGTGACGCCTCGCAGCGCGAACCGGGTACGGACAGACCTGCTGCCATTATTCATGAATTTGTCTCCTCTGGTTATATCGATGACCGTGACGCCCTGACCTTGTCTTTTCACGCCTCATTGGTGGGCGAATCCGGCCTGTTTTCAGATCGATCGCTGTGTCCCGGTACGGCGGGTTTTCACACAACTGAATTGTAGCGGGTAATTTCTTATAATTCTACAGTCGGATTTAACTTCTATGATTAGAATTCAAGCCCGCACAACCCGCCTGCTCATTAATTCAATTGCCATAGTAAAAACACACACCGATCCGGGTCGGCACCGACGAATCAGACTGTCGCCGAGCCCTCATTGCGCCGCTTCACGGCTTCGGTGAAATCGCGCTTGAGTGTCGGGTAGTACGCGATCTGGCCCTGCAGCCCGCCGGCGATATCGATCGAGGCCGCGCTGATGAAGCTGGCGTAGTCGCTGGCGAGGAACAGCGCCATGCCTGCCACGTCTTCGGGCTTGCCGAAACGCCCGATCGGCACCACCTTGAGGACCATCTCGTTGAACTCCTCACGGGAGACTCCGGGGCCGACCTCCCTGAAATGGCGCTCCCACTGGCCGGTGTCGATCCAACCCATGTTCAGCGAGTTGACGAGGATGTTTTCCTTGGCGAGCGACATCCCGAGGGACTTGGAGAGCGCGAGGCAGGACGCACGATTGATGACCGACGGGATGCCGTCGGGCGTCGGGATCGCACCGGCCAGCGCGTTGATCTCGATGATGCGACCCCAGCGCTGCCGGCGCATGTACGGCACCACCGCCTGCACGAAGCGGAAGTGCCCCATCTGGAGAATGTTGGCGTGCTCGAGAATCGCCTCGGGGGTGAGCGTGTCCAGATTCCCCCCCCGCCCCTGGCCGGCATTGTTAACGAGGACATCGACCCCGCCCCAGCTCTCGGCGACCTCATCCACGAAGGCCTTCACACCCGGCGTGTCGGTCACGTCCACCGCGCGCGCGATAACCGCCTGGGCCTGCTGCGCAAGCTCCCTGCCCGTCTCTTCGACCGCTTCGGGAGTGCGTGCGCAGATCGCAACGCGCGCCCCTTCGGCGGCGAAGGCGCGGGCGATCGCACGCCCGATGCCCCGTGAGGCGCCGGTTACGATTACGCGCCGGTCGCTAAGGTCGATGTTCATGTCGTCTCTCCTGTCGTTTGCCTGCCGCGGCGCCCGCTTACATGCGCTCGATGATCGTCGCGGTGCCCATGCCGCCCGCGCAGCAGATCGCCTGCAAGCCGTAGCGCGCGTCACGTCGTTCCAGTTCGTGCAGCAGCGAGGTCATGATGCGCGAGCCGCTTCCGCCGAGCGGATGCCCGAGGGCGATCGCTCCGCCATTGACGTTGAGCCGCTCGTGCGACACACCGAGCTCCTTCATCCACACCATCGGCACCGGCGCGAACGCCTCGTTGATCTCGAACAGATCGATGTCCTCGACATTCAGCCCGGCCTGGGCGAGCACCTTCCGGGTTGCGGCAATCGGCCCGGTCAGCATCAGCGTCGGGTCGGAGCCGACCGTGGTGAAAGCGCGGATGCGTGCCCGGGGCTTTACGCCGAGCCGGTCGACCGCCTCTGCGGACATCAGCAGCAGCAGCGCTGCACCGTCGGAGATCTGCGACGAATTTCCGGCGGTCATCTTGCCGTTGTCGCGAAAACTGGTCTTCAACGTGGCAAGCTTCTCGGCACTGGTGCCGGGGCGAATCGTTTCGTCCGCGGCGAAGACTTCCGGTGCGGGCTCGACGTAGTCTCGGTCCTTGAGCGCGGCGACAGGCACCGGCTCGATCTCCTTGCGGAAATATCCCGCTTCGGCCGCGGCTGCGGCGCGGCGGTGACTCTCCACCGCGAAGGCGTCGAGCTGGGCGCGAGTCAATTCCCATTTGTCCGCGACCCGCTCGGCCGCCTCGCCCTGGCTGGTCAGCTCATAGCGCTCGGAAGCCAGCCAGCCGAAGGGCTCGCCGTAGATTTCGCGGTTGCCGCCCATGCGCACGCGGCTCATGTTCTCGGCACCGCCCGCCACGACGACCTGCGCCGATCCGGCGGCGATCAGTCCTGCGGCGACGTGTACCGCGGCCTCGCCGGAGCCGCACTTGCGGTCGATCGTGAGGCCGGGAATCGCATCCGGCCAGCCGGCCCCCAGCAGGGAGGTGCGCGCGATGTTCGCGGATTGTTCGCCGACCTGGGTGACGCAGCCGAAGATGACGTCATCCACCTCGGCCGCCGAGATGCCCGCGCGCTCGACCACGGCGTTGAGGACGTGGGCGCCGAGGTGATCCGCGCGTACGCCGGCCAGACTCCCCCGGTACTTGCCGACCGGCGTGCGGACGGCCTCGACTATGAAGACGTCGCTCATAGGTTGCTCGCCTTCAGGCCCGAGCCCGGAACGCGCTGGCCAGTCTCGTCATACTTGTATACTCCGTGCCCGGTCTTGCGCCCGTAGCGGCCGGCCGCCACCATCTTGATGATCAGCGGGCAGGGACGGAACTTCTCGCCGAGCGTCGAATGGAGGTAGCGCAGCACCGACAGGCGCGTATCCCAGCCGGTCAGGTCACCCAGCTCCAGCGGCCCCATCGGGTGGTTGAAACCCATCCGCAGCGCGGTGTCGATGTCCTCTGCGCTGGCGGTGCCTTCCTGCAGCATCCACATCGCTTCGTTCCCCAGCATCGCGGACATGCGGCTAGTGGTCAGGCCGGGGGACTCATTCACCAGGATCGAGGTCTTGCCGATCGCATCGCACCATTCGCGGCTGGTCGCGACGGTGGCTTCGTCGGTCGCGATACCGAGCACCAGCTCGACGAGCTTCATCTTGTGCACCGGGTTGAAGAAGTGCATGCCGATGACGCGCTCGGGACATGGCACCGACGCGGCAATCTCGGTGACGCTGAGCGCCGATGTGTTGGTCGCGATCACCGCGTTCGCGGCCAGCACGGGAACCGCCTCGCCCAGCACCGCCTTCTTGACCGCGAGATTCTCCGAGACGGTCTCGACCAGAAGGTGAGCCCCCTCGGCAGCCTGTTTCAACACGGTATTCGTGGAAAGACGTGCCTTGGCGGCGTCCGCCACATCCACGGCGAGCTTCCCGAGCTTCACGCCACCATCCAGGATGCCGTGAATGCTCTTCTCCGCCTTGGCGAGTGCCTCGGCGCTGGTATCCACCAGTTGCGTCGCGAAACCGCTGCTCGCGAACGCATGCGCGATTCCGGTACCCATCAGGCCGGCACCGACCACCACAACCTTGTGATTCTTGTCGAGCATTTGTCTTGCCTCCTTGCTCAGACGCCGGGTTTGGGCCCGACGACGTTCGTGATCGTCCCGACCCCCTCGATTCCGGCTTCGACGACGTCGCCGGGATTGAGGAATCGGCCCGTACCCTGACCCACGCCGGCCGGCGATCCGGTAAACAGGATGTCGCCGGGCGCGAAACTGGAACGCTCTTCGACGAACTTCACCAGCTGCGCGACGTTCCACGTCATCTCGCCGGTATTGCCGTCCTGGCGCGTCTCGCCGTTCACCTTCAGGGTCAGGCGCAGCTTCGGGCTCCCCTCCGGGAACTCGTCGCGCGTCACGATCCACGGACCCACTCCCGTGCTGCGGTCCTGGCTTTTCGCCGCGAAGAGATCCATGCCGATGCCGGCCGGACCGCTGCGCTGCAGGTCGCGCGCCGATACATCGTTGCCCACGGCATAGCCGAGAACGCTGGCGAGCGGGTCTTCCGGGTCGACCGGCACATCCCCCACGATGACGACGAGTTCGACCTCGTGATCGAGTTCGTTCGTCAGCGGCGGATAGCGGATCGGATCATTGGCACCGATCAGGGCGCCGTAGGCTTTGAGGAACGCGATCGGCTGCGGGGGAGACTTCAGGCCGAAGTCGTCGGCCAAATGCTTCGCGTAGTTCGCGCCCGCGACGACGACCCGATTGACCGGCTCGATCGGCGGCAGCAGCCCTACCGAATCGAGCGGCCGGGCGTCGCCGTCGGGCGTCAGCAGCGAATGTGCTGCTCCGCCCTGCCCCGCGGCAATCGCGCGGGTCAGCGCAGGTCCCCAATCCGCGAAGCTGCCGACGATCGGGGTGACCGTGCGGGCTTCGGCATTGACGACGGCCCAGAATGGCGCGCCGCCATCGCTGCAGCGCGCGAGCTTCATGCCGCCACCTCGGCCTTTGCGACGGCGCCCACTTTCGCGGGGTCGAGGTGGAGCAGTTCGCAGGCATTCTTCCAGCGGATCTTCTGCAGATCCTCCTCCGAAAGGCGCAGGCCTTCGGTGAGGTCGTGACGCACCGCATCACTGCCTCCGAAGTTCGAACCGTAGAGGATGCGGTCGGCGCCGATGACGTCGATCAGCGCCTGACGCATCGGCAGTTCGTGCAGTTCCACGTCGAACCAGAAGTTGCGCATGTACTCCAGTACAGGCTTCTTGTTGTGGTACGTGTCGAGGTTGGGGTTGGTTTGCGCCAGTCGGCCGAGCTGATAAGGCACATAGCCGCCGCCGTGCGTGATATAGACCTTGAGCTTGGGGAAGCGGTCGAACACTCCGCCGTTCACCAGGTACCAGAAGGCCTTCGTCTCGTCGTAGTTCATGCCGACGATGGCCGTGGTTTCGTAGCGGTCGGTGTTGGCCTTCTTGCCCCACGTCACCGACTGGTTATAGCCATGCACGAACATCGGCAGGTCGAGGTCGCACAGGGCCTCCCACACCGGATCCATCTCAGGCGAATCGAACTCCAGGCCGCCGAAATTCGAACCACCCGCACCCAGACCCTTTGCGCCCAGTTGCGTGCACGCGCGGCGAATTTCCTTGGCCGCCTCTTTCGGATCCTGCAGGGGCGCCTGCGCCCAGAACATCAGCCGGTCGGATGCCGCCGAGCAGTATTCGGCGAGCACGTCGTTGACCTTGCGCGAGAACGGGATCGCGTAGTCGAGCTCCGTCCAGTACATGTAGCAATGCGAAGGCACCGAGACGACCTGGGCGTTCTGGCCGGCTGCATCCATCCCC
This sequence comes from Azoarcus sp. DN11, assembly GCF_003628555.1. Classification (NCBI taxonomy): domain Bacteria; kingdom Pseudomonadati; phylum Pseudomonadota; class Betaproteobacteria; order Rhodocyclales; family Zoogloeaceae; genus Azoarcus; species Azoarcus sp. DN11. The sequence goes on from NZ_CP021731.1 coordinate 2,963,030, forward strand.
GCCAGGCGGGTCTTGGGGTCGCGCCAGCGGCTCATGTAGTCCTGCACGTTCAGGGCATTGCCCTCGGCCTTCGCTTTGCGCAAGGCGGCTTTTCGCTCGGGCGCGCCGAGTGTGAGGATCCAGTCGCCGACGCGAAGCTTGATGTCGCCGTCGGGCTGCGATTCGAAAGCCGGCCCCCAATAGGGGTGCTGGTCGTAGTAATCCGGATGGGGGGCGTGGGCGTGAAGGTCGATGAGCATGTGGTGTCTCCCAGTGCAGGTTGGTGGAACCTGCCGAGTGCCGCAATCGCGGACGGGAGCATCGATGCGCCGGACGGACCTCGCCTGACTATCGGGGATTTGTCTCCTGCCTGCGACACTCGACCGGTGTCTTTGCAACGATGAGATTCATCATGCCAAACATAAACAGATTTTGCAAATCTGTTTATGTTTTTTCTTTTTCGCGGCGTCGAGAGCCCGTGGAACGTGTCGGCGCAGCCACCTCGACAGCCTCATCGCCCTTGGTGGCAGGAAAACCGATCAGCGAGCGCACGAGACGCTCGATGCGCGCAGTGCCTTCGTTTACGCGCTCATTGGGGACGAGCTGTTCGCTCAATACGTAGCGGATCAGCATTTCGCACACGAGCTCGCGATCGATGCTGATGCCGAGACGCCCATCCCACGCGTCGAACACGGCCCTGAGGACGTCCTGCAAGCGCACGCGCGCGTCGTTGAAGACGCGGCGAAAAAAGCCCATCGCATAATCGGGCGCCACCACCAGCAGACGCCGCGCCTGTCCGTGCGCCGCGTAGTGCTCCAGGTAACCGATCAGGGCACGAAATTTCTCGTCGGGGTCGTCGTAAGGGGCGGTCACTTCCTGCATCGCCCGGTGAAAACCCTCGCGTTTGTGGCGCGAAAACGCATCGAGCAGATCGTCCTGCGACGAGAAATAGCGGTAGAACGTGCCCCGCGAGACACCTGCGTCGTCGCACACGTCGATAATGGAAATGCGCTCGGCACCTCCCTTGAGGATGATCCTTTCCGTCGATGCCAGAATTCGTGCAATGGTCGCGTCCGAGCGGCGATTGCGCCGAGCGGACTCCATTACCGGTCCGTCTTCAGCGACTGTCTCGGCTTCGTCGTTCATGCGTGTGCCTTGGGAATGGACGGACCGCGGGGCGAACCGCAGGGCCCGTCAGAAATTCGATTCAGTATTCGCGCACCGGCACATCCGCCGGACGCGAGTTGTAGCCGGGCAAGTGCAGCCCGCCATCGACATGCAGCATTTCGCCGGTGACATAGCGGGACATGTCCGATGCAAGAAAGACCACTACGGGGCCGATGTCGAGTTCCGGATCGCCACACCGGCCGAGGGGGCGCATCGCGGCAGAGCGTTCGGCGAAACCGGGGTTCTCCGCGGCCAGCTTGTGGAAGGTCGCGCCCATCGCGGTCGGGGCGACGGCATTCACTGTGATGTTGAAGCGCCCCCATTCCGCCGCAGCACTGCGCGTGAGGCCGACGATGCCGCCCTTCGCCGTGTTGTAGTCGGCATGCAGCCACGCGCCGATCTCGACGTCGATCGAGTAGAAATTGACGATCTTCCCGCCCCCGCGCGCCCGCATGTGCGGCAGCGATGCCTGCATCGCCCACCACGACGCCTTGATCGTCGAGGTCAGCGTCTGCTCGAGCATTTCGTCCGTCTTGTCTTCGAGGCGCACGTTCGGCGTCGGCACGAAGGCGTTGTTCACGAGGATGTCCAGCCCGCCGAAATGGGCCACTGCCGCCTCGATCGCGCCCGTCACGGACGCCTTCTGCATCACGTCGGTACGCACGAACAGCGCCCGCCCGCCCAGCTCCTCGATCTCGCGCGCCACCAGGGCTCCAGTCTCTTCGTTGATCTCCGCGATCACCACGGCAGCCCCCTCGCGCGCGAAGCTGTGTGCCACGCCGCGGCCGATGCCGCCGCCGGCCCCGGTAATCAACGCAACCTTGTCCTTCAGCAAGCCCATTTTCGTCTCCTGTCGTTATTGCACACTATTTTTGTTATTGTACACTTTAAGAAGAAAGAAACACTCCCCAACGGAAGCCATTGCAATGCCCTCCTTTTGCCGACGGATCCAGCTTGAAGGCCGCCAGACCAGCGATGAGGGCGAAGTCCGTGCCGTCCTCGAAGACGACTTTCACCACTTCCGCGTCGCGCTGCGTCATCGCCTCGGCCGCGTGATCGAAATCTCCGCCGAGGCTCCGCGACATCCGTTCACCGAGTGCCCGAATGCCGCCGCACCGCTGAACGCACTACGCGGCATGCAACTGGACCCCATCGCCAGCGCAGTAACCCGCCATACCGACGCCAGCCTGCAATGCACGCATATGTTCGACCTCGCCGGCCTCGCGATCGCCGCAGCGGCGCGCGGCATCTCCCATCGCCGCTTCGACATCGAAGTTCCCCGTCATGTCGACGGCCGTTCGCACGCCCGTCTGGTCCGTGACGACGGCTTGCGGCTCGACTGGGAAGTGCAGGACCGTACGATCGTGTCCCCCTCGCCCTATGCCGGCGTCGACATGAGCCAGGGCATGGCGCGCTGGGCGCTGAGCAGTCTCGCGCCCGACGAGGCGGAAGCGGCCCTCGTGCTGCGCCGCTGTGCGCTGATCGCCCTCGGACGTCTGCGGGACATCGACAAGGACTTGCACGCCCGCCCGAGCGGCCGTTGCTTCGTGCAGCAACCCGAACGCGCGCCCCAGGCGATTCGCATCGTGGGCTCGACCTGGGACTTCACCGCACATCCGGAACGCCTTTGCCGCGACGACCAGTCCTGGCTCCACTCTTTCGCGGAGTAAGCACGCTGCAGATTTCGGCGCGACCGACATGCGGCGGATGCCGACATGCGATCGCGCCGAGTAGCACACCGGACGATCAGGGCCGGTTGGCCGCTTCCCAGGCTTTCAGATCGAAATCGGGGGCAGCGGCGGTAGCGGGCGTCAACGCCGGGGGGCGTGCGAGGATCTTGCGTGCGAACACGTGGTCGCCGGGGCGGTTGCAGGACTCGACCGCGATCAGCTCCTCCCCGCGGAAGCACAGCACCGAGAGCTGTTGCGCGGCGGCATCGCCCAGCGTCACGTAGTTGTCAGCCCCGATCGACAGACCGGCGATCTGCAGCTTGAGATTGCCCTGGTCGGTCCAGAACCAGGGCAGCGCTGTGTAGGGTGCGGGTTTGCCCACGAGGCGGGCCGCGATGAGCTTGCCTTGGTCGACGGCGTTCTGCACGGACTCCAGGCGCGTGAGATTTTCGCCGTTTTGCACGCACGGGAAGGCGGCGACGTCACCCAGCGCGGAGATGTGGGGGTCCGAAGTGAGGAGACTGGAGTTGACGCGAATCCCGTTATCGATGTCGAGTCCGGCCTCGAGCGCGAGCTGCACGTTGGGAATCACGCCGATGCCGAAGACGACCAACTCGGCAGGCAGACGTCGTCCATCCGATGTCGTCACGGCACTCACCTTGCCGTCCTCGCCTTCCAGCTCCGCCAGACCGGTACGGAAGTTGAACTTCACGCCCCAGCCTTCGTGTGCGGCACGGAAGAGCTCCGACATCTGCGGGGACACTGCCCGTGCCATCGGGCGGTCGCCGAGTTCAAGCACTTCGACCGCAGCTCCTTCGGCCGCCGCCACCGCAGCGAACTCCAGACCGATGAAGCCGGCACCGATCACGACGACGTTCCTGGCCTGCTTCACCAGCGGCGACAGGAAATCGGCATCCGCCTTGGTCTTGATGCCGAAGATACCGCCCAGCGTCGAACCCGGCACGTTGAGCGGCCGATTGTGGGCGCCGGTCGCGAGCACCAGATGGCCGAAGTCGAGCGCACTCCCCGAGTCGAGCATGACACGACGGTTCTGCCGATCGATCGCCGCTACCCGATCATGGACGAGCTCGATGCGCTGATCCGCGTAAAAGGTCTCCGGCCGGAAGAGCATCGCAGTGGCGTTGATCTTGCCGAGAAGGTAGGCCTTCGACAGGGGCGGTCGCTGGTAAGGCAGACCGGGCTCGTCGTTCACGAGCACGATGCGGCCCCCGAACCCTTCCTGGCGCAGCGAAATCGCCACTTGCACGCCCCCGTGCCCCGCCCCCACGATCACCACTGAATCGAGCGACATCTTCCCGTCTCCTTATCGTTTTTCAGATCGCCGTCTTCAGAACTGCGCAGCCGGCAGCCGCAGCGTGAGGCCGTCCATGTCCGCTCCGACGACCAGCTGGCACGTAAGCCGACTGGTAGGCTGGCGCTCGACGACGTTCTCCAGCATGTCGTATTCGGTACCTTCGGCGGGCGCAAAACGCCCCGCCCAGGCGTCGTCGACGTAGGCATGGCAGCTGGCGCAGGCGCAGGCGCCGCCACAGTCACCGGGAATGCCGGGAACGCCGGCAAAGGTCGCGGCCTGCATGGCCGACTGGCCGACGTCGGCGTGCACTTCGTGCCGGGTGCCGTTGTGTTCGATGAAAGTGATCGTGGGCATTTGTTGGCTCCGATGAGAGGGATGAAATCAGGCCCGCTGCACTTCGGCGTGCAGGGCAAACTGGGGACTGCGCCCGAGCGTCAGCAGCAATGACGCGCCGAGCAGGGTGGCCACGGTGCAATAGACGAGCATGGCAAAGTAGGTACCGGTGACACTCAGCATCGCAGCAAACATCAGCGGCGCGGCTGCCGACGCGACCGTGATGAGCCCCTGATGCACGCCGAACAACCGGCCGTAGTCCTTGAGGCCGAAGTAGCGTGCGATGAGGAAGGCCGCGATGTCGAATTCGGCGCCCGCGCCAAGTCCGACCAGCGCCGCTGCAAGACTCATGACGGCCGGATCGGTGGTTCCCGACAGGAAGATCAGACAACCCACCCCGGGCAGGGAAAGGCTCAAGGCTGCCACGCCGGGCGGCCACAGCCGGTCGAGCAGGTAGCCGACCACCAGGCGACCGCAAATCAGCGCAATGCCGAAGTAACCGAAGACCAGGGTCGCATCCGCCGCCGACAGCCCTTTGTCTCGCAACATCGGCACGGTACTGGTGACGAGGCCCACCACCGCCGACACGACCAGCGACAACGCCACGTTACAGATCCAGAATCGCGGCAGGAGCATTCCTTCCTGGAAGCTGACGCCGCTCCGCACCAGCGGCGGACCGTCGTCTGCCTTCGTGCCGCTTACCGGACGTTCGCCAGGCAGGCGGAACCACCATAGGGTCAGCGGCAGTCCCACCAGCACATTGAGCAGCGCCAGGATTACGAAGGCGGCCCGCCAGTCCCAGTTCTCGACCCCCCAGTCCAGTAGCCTCGGTACCAGCGCGGCGGTGATACCGGTGCCCGAAAGCCCGATCGCGAGCGCCAGTCCGCGGTTGCGGTGGAACCAGAGATTGAGGAGTTGCGTCCAGGTGACCGCCAGCGAACCCATGCCGATGATCGGGAGCAGGAAAAATGCTGCGTAGAGCGACCAGATCGAGCCGCCAATCTGCGTCGTCGCCAGATAGCCGAGCGCCATCAGCAGCAGCGAAATCACTGTCACGCGCTTCATGCCGAAACGCAGGTTGAGCCAGCCGACGAGTTGCAGGCCGAGCACGGCGCCGCCGAACAGAAAGGTGATTGCTGCTTGCAGCGAACCACGGTCCCAACCGAAAGCCTGCTCGAGGGGGATCACCAGGACGCCGAAGCCATACAGCAATGCGGCGTTGATGCTGATCGCCACCCCGATCACCGACAGAACAACGACCTGCCAGCCCTGCCTGAACTCGGTCAGATCGATCGCCGCGTGATTTCCGTTTGATGCCATTTTTCTACTCCGCTCCCCGTCCTGGCTCTCGTACCAGCCTCGTGCCGAAGGACAGAACGGGCACCGTCCGATCCGTAACCGGACCGGCGGCGCCCGGGTTGCCTAGAGGAAGATCGCAAGGTTCGGCGTGCCCAGCACCGCCTGGTCGAGAATGACTTCGCGACGCACGAGCTTGAATCCCTCGCCATCGACGCGCAGCAGATCGTTGCGCTCGCCGCTGATGACATCCATATCGGGAAAGTCGAATCGGCTGCGTGTCAGCAGCAGATAGCTCACGACCGCGAATTCGTCGGGCCTGTCGGTAGCGAATACCTGCACGTTGCTCACCATGCGGCGGGTGCGTGACGGGGGATCCTCGGCCCACGCGCTACGTGTCTCGGTGAGCCGCATGATGCGCCCCATGATCGAGCGGTAGTTGTCGTGGTAGTGCTGCACCGTGCGGATAACCGACTGGGCCTGCTGGGACATCGGGCGGGTCTGTCGCAGAGGCACGGTGTAGACCAGGTCGGGCGCAAGCGTCGCGCCCCACTCCTTGAGACGGATCGTGTCGAGCAGGGTCGCTTCCTGGTAGAGGAAGCCGACGATGCGGTTATAGACTTCGGCCCCGACCGGGATCGGGTTTCCGATGACGGGGGCGTTCTCGGCAACTTGTTGTGCGGCGCTCATGTGTCGCTCCTTCGAAGGTGTTGGGTCGGACCGGACGGCTCAGGCCTTGGCGTTCATCAGTTCGTTCCAGTACAGCCACCAGTGCCACTGGGTGTCGTCCTTGGTGAACCCTTCGTTGACGATGCCCGGCCCGGGCCAGCCGGCGGGGGCGCCGGTCTCGTACACCGCCTGGTACTTGAGGGTCGAGCGACGCCCGCGCGCGCCCTTGGCGGCGAGGGTCATGTGGGGCCAGGTATCGGAATCGTCCTGCTCGACCATGCCCGAGGTGCCGAACAACTGGATGCTCTGCATCAGCATCCTGTCCTTGAGCTCCTGCGGGGCATCCTTCTCAGCGAGCACCCAGTTCACGAACTCGAGTTGATCCGGCCCCTTCGGCACGTAGGCGTGCAGCAGCGTGAGGCCGAGCACGGAGCCGTCGGCCTGCGGGATGTACACGAACGCGAACAGCACGTTGGGGAAAATCCCGCCCACCTGCGGCGGCATCGACACCATCACTTCGAGCTGCTCTTCGCTCAGGTGCTTCCTGAGCTGAGGCAACATTTCACGCGTCATCCCCGGCGGCGGCAGTGCTTCGAGTTTCTGCTCCACCGTCAGCTCCGCCGGATCGAGGCCGGAGAGCTTCTTGATCTTGCGTCCGAGGTCGATGCAGCGCAGCGCATGGCCATGCGGCGAGCTCACCTCCACGCCGTACATCTCGGGCGACAGGTCCGCGCTGCCGCCGTCGCCACTCTTGGAGTAGTTGCCGACCTCACCGAGCCAGCGGTGCAGGGTCAGCGTGTGGTAGCCGTCGGCGGCCGACTGTTCGCCCGCGGCTTTCCAGTTCGCGCGCACGATGAAACGCTGCGGCGGGCCGAGCACTTCGAGCCCCTTGTCGCTGCGCTCGAACAGGGTGTCGAAGTACCATTTCGCATCACCAAGGAATTCTTCGAACGACGGTCCCTCCAGGTCCCAGGTCGCGAAAATGATGCCGCCGTAGAGCGTCACCCGTGCCTGCGGCAGGCCCAGGTCCTCCTTCGGCATCATTTTGCCGTGCATGCACTCCTTCTCGACAGGCGCTCCGATGAACTCGCCGCTCGGCTTGAACGCCCACCCGTGGTAGATGCACTTGTGAATCTGGGTATTGCCCGCGTCGACCGTCGAGATGCGCATGCCGCGGTGGGGACACACGTTGAGCGAGACGTGTATGTTCCCGTCCTTCGCTCGGGCGACGATGACCGAGTCCGACCCCATGTCGCGCACGACGAAGTCGCCGGAGTTGGGCACTTCGGATTCGTGCCCGAGCAGCAGCCAGGTCTTGCCGAAGACGCGATCCATCTCCAACTGATAGATCTCCGGATCCGACAGGGCCCGCATCTGGACTTCCCGCGTCGGGACGCGAACCAGATCGGACAGCGGCGTGCCGTCCGCCAACGTGTAGCTTGCCTTGGTCAACATTGTCATCTCCTGTGGAGTGAAGCCGTCCGTAAGGACGACCCTCGTTCGATGGGCCTGACGGCCACTTCTTGTGGGTTGTTCAATTGCTCGGGCACCGGTGTTCGGCACCCTGTACGTCGGCAGCCGTTGCCCACCGGCTGACGTCCTTATTGCGAAGGCCTGCGTCTTCCCGTCACGGCTTCGTCACGCGCGTGCGCAACGTGCCGATCGCCTCGATCTCGAGTTCGACCACGTCACCCGGTTTGAGATAGCGCAGCTGCTCGAGTCCGCAGCCGTTGCCGACCGTGCCCGAGCCCAGCACTTCGCCCGGATAGAGCGTTTCCGAGCGGGAGATGTGCGCGATCACGTCCGCGAAGGTCCAGCGCATGTCTCGGGTAGTGCCACGCCCCCATTCCTCACCATTCACGCGCGCGATCATCTGCAGGTCGTAAGGATCGGGCACCTCGTCCGCAGTGACGAGGCAAGGCCCCATCACGTTACCGGTATCGAAGTCCTTGCTCTTCGCCGGGCCGAGCATGCCGGGCATCTCGAGGGCCTGCGCATCGCGGGCGCTCATGTCGTTGAAGATCGTGTAGCCAACGATGTAATCGCGCGCCTTGTCGCGCGGCACGTCCTTCCCCTTGCGGCCGATGTAGCACGCCAGCTCGAGTTCGAAGTCCATCGCCTTGCTGTACGCCGGCCACACGACGTCGTCGTCGGGACCGATCACCGCGAAGCGATTGCACTTGTAATAGATCGGCTGGCGATTGAAGGTCTCGATGACGCGTTCGTCGGCGCGCGTGTTCATCTGCCGCAGCGCCTCCTCGGGGTCGGGCAAGTGCGCCACGCGGGCGCGCCGCGCTGCGGCGAAGCTCTGTCGCAGGTGTAGCTCGAAACAGGAGCAGTCGCGCATCTGCGGCGGCGGCTGGATGGGGGCGCACAGTTTCACGCCCTCACGCGCGATGACCGCCGCCGACGGAGCTTTCCGCACCAGGACGCGCGCCGCTGCAAGTGCCTCCTCACCGGCCTCGACCAAACCGAGCACGCTCGCGAAGATGGGGGACCCATGGCCGTTTACGACTTCGCAAGCCGTGGCGAGGTCGACGATCGCCGAATCCGATTCGATCAGCGCGCCGGCACGCTGAAAGCCGTGAGAGTCACGATATGTGACGAGTCGCATCTATTGTCTCCTGTCGGGGACTCGTCCCGCTCGATGCGGGCGAATCCTCTTTTCTTCGAGTTCTGCCCCTCCCCACGGGAGAGGCGCTGGCGGTTGCTACACCCGGCCGCTCACCGGCACGCAGGCTCCGGTGACGGCTGAGGCGTCATCCGAGAGCAGGAAGGCGATTACCGCGGCGAGTTTGTCCGGCGCCACCCAGCGGCTGGCATCGGCGTCCGGCATGTCGGCGCGGTTGGTGGGGGTATCGATGATGCTCGGCAGCACCGCATTCACGGTGACGCCACGGTCCTTGAGCTCTTCGGCAAGTGATTCGGTCAACCGCGCGACGCCGGACTTCGATGCGGCGTACGCCGCCATCCCCATTCCGGCCTTCTGCGCGGCCAAGGCGCCGACGTTCACGATGCGCCCCGCCCCACGCGCCAGCAGATGCGGCAGAGCCGCCCGGCAACTCGCTACGGCGGTACGCACGTTCATCGTGTACAAGCGATCCCAGGTCTCGAGCGCTCCGCCTTCGATCGGCTCCCACGCGAAGCCACCGGCCACATTCACCACGCCGTCGATGCCACCAGCAGCCACACGCACGCGCGCATAGGCTGCCGCGCAGGCCGCTTCGTCGCTCAGGTCGACCTCGCCGAGCACAACCGCGACGCCTGCAGGCAGGCCGCCAGCGGGCGCCGCCGCACGGTCCACAAGCGTGACGTGCGCACCGTCTTCCACGAGGCGCTGCGCGACCGCGCGACCGAGCGCGCCGAATCCACCGGTTACGACGATACTTCTGGCTTCGAGTCGAGTACTCATGGGATCAGAGTTCCTTGTATGGCCTCCGCGTCGTTGCACGCTGGCAGGCAGGTTCTTGCGACAAACTTTAGACAGATTTTTCACTTCTGTCTATATGTGCATGTAGAATCCCGCTTGACCGATCGTCAAATCGTCGAGAGCGCGCAGAACATGACCCGAAAACTTCCCCTCCTTACCGAGGACAACACCCCGTTCTGGCAGGGCGGCGCGCAGGGGCGCCTGCTCATACATCATTGCGCGGACTGCACGCGCCTCTTTCATCCGCCCGCCCCGATCTGCCCGCACTGCGGCAGTTTCGAGGTGGCACCCCGGGCGGTCTCGGGCAAAGGCAAGGTCCTGAGCTACACGATCAATCACCTGGCATGGCGCCCCGACCTCATCGAGCCGTATGTCGTGGCGATCGTCGAACTCGCGGAACAGGCCGGCCTGCGCTTCGTCACGAATATCGTGGGACTTCCCGCCGAGGCGGTGCATATCGACATGCCCGTCAGGGTGCGCTTCGAGCAGCACGAGGACGTGTGGCTCCCCCTCTTCGAGAAGGACGCATGATGTTCGACCGAATCTTTGAGAAGGACGTCGCCATCACCGGTGTCGGCCAGTCCGCGGTGGGACGCCCGGTTGCACGATCGGGCATGCGACTCACGCTGGACGCTTGCCTCGAAGCGATCGCCGACGCGGGACTCAAGCGCGCGGACATCGACGGCGTGGCGTGTTGGCCGGGCGACAACAACAATGGCGATGCCTTCTCGCCCGTCGGCCCCAACGCGCTGATCGGCACCCTCGGCCTCCAGGTCAACTGGTACGGAGGGGGCTACGAAGGCCCCGGACCGCTCGCAGGCATCATCAACGGCGCGATGGCGATCGCATCCGGCCTGTGCCGCCACGTGCTGGTCTTCCGCACCATCACGGAGGCGAGCCGCCGCAAGGTCGACAAGAATGCCAGCGCCCTGACGAACAAGACGATCGGACGCGACAGCAGCTTCTTCTGGCAGTGGTACACGCCATTCAATGTGCTCTCCGCGATCAACCTCATGGCGCTCTACACCCAGCGCCACTTTCACGAATACGGCACGACGCCCGAACAACTCGCCCAGATCGCCCTCACCTGTCGCACCAACGCCGCGCTGAACCCCAAGGCGATCTACCGGACGCCGCTCTCGCTCGATGACTACTTCGCCTCGCGCATGATCTCGACTCCCCTGCGCATGCTCGACTGCGACGTCCATTGCGACGCCTCGACCGCGATCATCCTTTCGCGTGCCGACGTCGCCAAGGACGGGCCGAATCCACCAATCCGCCTCGAAGCGATCGGTGCCGCCCTGCACCAGCCCTGGTCGTGGGACCAGATCGACCTCACCGCGACTGCCGCGCGCGATGTCGGCGAAATGATGTGGGCGCGCACCGATCTCAAGCCCAAGGACGTCGGCTCAGCCCAGCTCTACGATGGATTCTCGATCCTCACGATGATCTGGCTCGAAGCGCTCGGGCTATGCCCGCGCGGCGAAAGCGGCCGCTTCGTCGAAGGTGGCCACCGCATCGCCCGCGACGGCCAGTTGCCGATCAATACCAACGGCGGCCAGCTCTCCGGTGGACGCACGCACGGTCTGGGCTACGTTCATGAAGCCTGCTCGCAGCTGTGGGGACGCGCGGGCGAACGACAGATCGCGCCCCATCACGTTTCAGTGGTTGCGGCAGGCGGTGGACCGCTGGGCGGCAGTGTGTTGCTGGTCCGTGACTGAGCCCGGCCACGGTCGCAGGCAGATTCCTTCACAATCAGATTTACTGTCCAGTTTTCGACTATTCGGAGGGGAGCATGGCGATAAGAACACTCGTGATGGGACTGTTCGTTCTTGCGAGCACCTGGCTGCCGCCGGCAAGCGCGGCCGAAGCGGTTACGGGCAGCCAGGTGTCAGCGCCGGCCTCCGCCGCACGCGCGCAGGCTTTGCTGCAGAAGGCCACAGCCCGACTTCGTACCGTCGGCGACCAGGCATTGGCGGAATTCGGCCGGCAGGGCGACTTCATTGACCGTGAGCTCTATGTGTACGTGCTCGACATGGACGGCACCATGCTGACGAGCGGTGGCTCGTCCACGACCTTGATCGGCCGCAAGGTTTCCGAGATGCGCGACGCCAGCGGAAAGGCCTTCTTCGCGGAGATGCTGAACAAGGCGCGTACCGATGGCCGCGGCGAAGTCGAGTACCGCTGGGTCAACTGGACCGACAACACCGTGCAGCGCAAGCATGCGTTCTTCGAGAAGGTCGGCGAACGAGTGGTCGCGGTCGGTTACTACATCAGCCGCTCGTCCCCGGACCAGGCGCTGGCCTTCCTGGAACAGGCCGTTGCGGCGATGAAGGCCGCGCCCGCCAGCGCAATTGCCGAATTCAACCGCATCGAAGGCCGCTTCGTGCAAGACGATCTCTACGTGTTCGTGATCGACCGGAAAACGGGACGCTTCGTCGCCCACGGCACGATGCCGCGCCTGGTCGGCTCCGACGGTCGGGACCTGTACGACCAGGCCGGCACGCCCATCGTTCGCAAGATGCTCGAGCAGACCGCGAACCGACCGCGAGGCGAACTCGACTACCTGTGGAAAAACCCGGTCACGAAAAAAACAGAGGAAAAGCACACGCTGTTCGAAGTCGTCGGCGACCACATCATCGCGGTGGGCTACTTCAAACCCTGAGGGCCATTTCCCCTTGTCCTAAGCGCGCCCGGCTGTCGCCTTTTCGTCGTCGCCGTAGTATTCTGCGGACAGAATTTAATTCTAATACGCAAACACAAAACCGTTTTGCGTGCAGATTCTCCGGCTCACGGATGGACACCCTTCCTAAGGCGCCTCGCCTCGGGCGCACTCGAGGAAGACGTCTCCCGCTTGCCGACCGGGACGCCTGCACGACGGACGGAGGAGACAAGGGATGGACACCACACAAGAGGATGAAACCGCAGGCCGGTCTTCAAGCGGAGTCACCGTCAAGCCTGTCGTCAATGCGGTGCGGATCCTGCGCTTTCTGACGGAGACCGACACCCCGGAGCGCGCGGCGGACATCGCCCGGCAGTTGTCGATCAACCCCAGTACCTGCTTCAACATCCTGCGCACACTGGCCGCCGAGGACATGGTTGCTTTCGATCCCGCGTCGAAGACCTATTCGCCAGGCCTGGGGCTCGCCAAACTCGTAGGACACCTCGTAACACAAGGCCAGCGGCTCGATATCGCGCGCCCACTGCTGCAACAATTCGCCGCCCGCTTCCATGTCACGGTCACCCTGTGGCGCCAGATGGGATACGACCGCATCGTGCTGGTGAGTTCCGAGGCAAGCCCGACCGATCTGCGCATCGACATGGCGATCGGTCAGCGCCTGCCCATCTTCATGGGCGCCAGCGGCAGACTGTTCGCGGCGGAGGTGGATCTCGACCCGACCGCGATGCGCGCCGCATTCGACAAGATCCGCTGGGCCCGACCGCTGGAGTTCGACGAGTACTGTCAGCAGGTGCAGTTCGCCAGGGAACACCAGTGGGCGATCGATGACGGCTACTTCTCGGCCGGCATCATGGCTATCGCGGCCCCCGTGCGCGATCGCGCCGGTGCCATTGCCTTTGCCGTATCGGCGGTGATGTTCCGGGGCCAGTACATCGGGGCCGACGCGGACAAGCTCGGAAGCGAGGTGCGCAAACTCGCGGACAAGCTGTCGAACCTGCTGTTTTGAGGGTCGTCGCGAGGGCTACCGGCGGTCCTTGAGCAACCCTTTTTGCGGCCCCCGCGACACGTCCCGCAAAAATAGTGACACTTTTTCGTTTTCTGTGCATAATCATCTCGCAGGCCTCGATGGCCCCGAGCAGATGAGGAGACACGCCATGAGCGAACAGAACGAAAAACTTCACAAGGTTATTGTCGATCGCAGCCGCTGCTGCGGTTACGGATTGTGCGCGGCCCTGTGCCCCGACGTGTACAAGCTGGACGGCGACGGCATCGTCTATCTCGACAGCGAGTTCGTCCCCGCCGGCCAGGAAGAGGCCGCGATCGAGGGGGCTGCCGCCTGTCCCGCCGAGGCGATCCGCGTCGAAGCACCGGGCGCCTGAGCTCTTCGCCGGACTGGTAGCGCGAAAAGCGCTGGAACCGCCCACTTCGCGGAGATCCGAATGAATCGTCTTGAAGGAAAAGTAGCGCTGATCACCGGCACTGGCGGCGGTCAGGGTCGTGTCGCAGCCTTGCGCTTCGCGCGCGAGGGCGCCGTGGTGGTGGGTTGCGATACGGATGCCGCGGCCCACGCCGAAACGCGCCGGCTGGTCGAGGCCGAAGGATTCGAGTTGCACGGCTCCGCCCCGGTGGACCTCGGCGACCACGAACAGGCCCGCGCCTGGGTCGAGTCCGCGGCGGAACAGTTTGGGCGCATCGACGTTCTCTACAACAACGCATCGGCCGCGCGTTTCGGACCGGTGGCGGAATTCTCGATCGCTGACTGGCACTACACGATCCGGAACGAGATCGACCTCATCTTCTACACGACCAAATACGCGTGGAAGCACCTCGCCGTGCGCGGTGGCGTGATCATCAACATCGCCTCGACCGCCGCTTGGGGCGGCTCCAAGGTTGCAGGCATCAGCGCCCACTGCGCCGCCAAGGGTGCGGTCGTCTCCTTCACCCGCCAGCTGGCGGTCGAAGGGGCGCCGGTCGGCATACGCGCGGTCAGCATTAGTCCGGGCTTCGTGAAGACGCCCGGCACCGCGGCCTTCGTCGAGAACCCCGTCACCCGCCGGGCGCTACTCGATGGCGTGCTGCAGGATCGGCCGGGGGAACCCGAGGAAGTCGTGTCGCTGGCCCTGTACGTGGCGTCGGACGAAGCCGCCTTCATGACCGGTTCCGACCTCGTCATCGACGGGGGTCTGCTCGCAATCTGAGCACGAGCCCAAAGGTTCGCGACCCAACAGTGAACGAACGGACGCATTGCCGCTGCGGCACCGTCCGAAGTCTGCGCAAAGCGCGGTGCAAATCGCGGGCGCAGGTCGCTCAAAACAGGAGGAAGACAGCATGGACATCATCGGTATCGGCTACCTGGGGTTCGAATCGGCGAACCTCGATGCCTGGCGCGAATATGGCCCGAAGGTCATGGGCTTTCAGATCGGGACATCCCCGACTGCGGATCCGGACACCCTCTACTTCAAGCTCGATGACCGTCGTCATCGGCTCGCATTCCATCCGGGCAAGATCGACCGCCTCGCTTACATCGGCTGGGAAGCCAAGGGCAAGCTGGAGTTTCACGCCGCCGTCGAGCGCTTCCGCAGCCATGGTGTCGAGGTAAGCTTCGGCGATCCGGAACTGTGCGACAAACGCGGCGTGAAGGAGCTGATCCGTTTCCGTGATCCGGTCGGATACCAGCACGAGCTGTTCTATGCCCAGAAATGGAGCCCGCGCTCCTTCGTGCCGGGCCGTCCGCACGGCGGATTCGTCTGCGGCGAACGGGGCGTCGGCCACATCGTCGTGATCACGCCCGAATACACGCCCGAACTCGAACACTTCCTCACCGGCATCATGGGCATGCACTGGTACGGCTCGGGCGCCGGCAAGGGCAAGACGGGGTTCTTCCGCTCCAGGCTCAACGACAAGACGAGCCACGATATCGCTTACGGTTTCGGCCCGGGCAAGGCCGGCGTGCAGCACATCGGCCTCTTCGTGCGCTCGGTTCGCGACGTCGGCGAAACCTACGATCTGGTCAAGAAGAACGGGCTGCAGATGATGATGACGTTGGGACAGCATTCGCAGGACCCGCACATGTCCTTCTATCACTTCACGCCGTCCGGCTTCGCGATCGAATGCATCACCGAACTCGAACCCTGGCACGATGACGGCTTCGAACTCAATCCGGAGCAGCTCTCCACTTGGGGTCATGAGATCGTCGGCCCCATCCTCGGCCCCAGCGTGCGCACGCCAGCGGAGGTCTTCGACCCCGAGGTTCTCCACGCGAAGGGTTGAGTGCCTGCGCGCGCACCAGCCGGACCGGGTTCCGCACCGCGCGCCCCGGTTGCGGCGCCGACCGCTACCGCGCACCCTATCGACATCATCTGAATGCAGCCACCGGAGCACGCGATGTACAGCCATATCCTCGTTCCGACCGACGGTACCCATCTCGCCAGCCAGACGATCTCTCAGGCCGTCCAGTTCGCCCGCAGCGTGGGGGCGCGCATCACGTTCTTCTATGCCGATCCGGATGCCGGCGCCTCTCTGACCGACGACGGTGCGCTGATCCACCTTCTCGACCCCGGCCTGTATCAGGACGACTTCGGCGGGCGCGCCCGCGAGATCCTCGCCAAGGCCGAGGTGTCGGCGCGCGCGGGCGACATCGACTGCGAGTGCGTGAC
The DNA here is from genome assembly GCF_003628555.1 of Azoarcus sp. DN11. Taxonomy (NCBI): domain Bacteria; kingdom Pseudomonadati; phylum Pseudomonadota; class Betaproteobacteria; order Rhodocyclales; family Zoogloeaceae; genus Azoarcus; species Azoarcus sp. DN11. The sequence goes on from NZ_CP021731.1 coordinate 2,979,225, forward strand.
CCGGCGGAGCAACCGGCCGCACGAGGCCATTCTCGCCGCCGCGAAGGAACTGGGCTGCGACCTGATCTTCATGGCATCGCACGGGCCGCGCAGCATTGGCGGCGTCATGCTCGCCTCGGAAACGCTCAAGGTGCTAGCTGGTAGCCGCATCCCGGTACTCGTGTCGTCGGTCGAAAAGAATGACCCGAACCCGGCGATGACGAAGGTCTGCGCGATCATCAAGGACGAGCACCGCTCGATCGCGGTAGTGTCCTACGGCATGCGGATGCTCGCTGGCGGACTGCGCGACGGCAAACCTGCGGATATCGGCCTGCTCGACGGCATGCTCACCTACCTCGACGAGTTCCCGGCCAAACTGCACCATCCAAAGGAAGATGCCTACCTCTTCGCGGCACTCAGGAGGCGCACGACGTCGCTCGACCAGGTCATCGACGATCTGCAACAGGAGCATCTGGATGGCGACCGACAACTTGCTGCCCTGCGCGCGGCCGTCGCCCACTATCAGGCGTCCCCCGACCCCGACGCAGAAACGCTCGCAAGCGCCATCGACGCCTTCGCCCTCGGGCAGCTCAGGCATATCGCACTCGAGGAGCGGGCGATCATCCCGGGCGCCTGCGACCACCTCGCGGAACAGGACTGGAAGGAGATCGTGGCGGCCTTCGGACCGAACGGCGACGCGCGCTTCAACCATCGCGAACGCGAGACCTACCGACGCCTGTATTCGCGAATTGCCAACCTGCACCAGACGCTGCCCCGCATGAGCACGCCCGGCCAGTCATGACGACTCCGGTGCCCCGCCCGTGAGTGTCGAGCGGAATGCCACGGGTGCGTGGGCGCCTCTCCTCCATCGGCCGTTTCGCGCGCTGTGGATCGCGGCGATCGCCGTCAACCTGTCGATGTGGATGCAGAACATCGGCGCCGCCTGGATGATGACCGAACTGCGGCCCGATTCGCCGCTGATGGTGTCCTTGGTCCAGACGGCGATGGCGCTGCCGGCCTTTCTGCTCGGGCTCCCGAGCGGCGTGATCGCCGATCTGGTCAACCGCAGGCGCCTCCTTCTGATCACCCAGACCTGTTCCCTCGCATGCGCCTGCCTGCTCGCAGCCACGGCCCTGGCGGGCGGCATCGGCGCTTGGCTGCTCCTCGGCCTCACCTTCGCGCTCGGGTGCAGCAACGCGTTCGGCATGGCGGCGTGGATTGCCGCCAACATCGACAGCGCGCCGAAGGGGCAGATACCGGCAGCGATCGCCCTGTCCACGGTCACGCCCAACATCGCGCGCGTCGTGGGACCGGCCGCCGCGGGGGCATTGATTGCGTTCGCGGGCGTCCCGACGCTGTTCGTCGTGGTCGCGGTCGGTTTCTTGATCTCACTGGGGCTGCTGCGCGCCCTGCCCGACACGGATCTGCGGCCCGGTCTGCCGCCCGAGCGGCTGTGGAGCGGCATCCGCAGCGGCGTACGTTACATGCAGCATTCCGCGCAGCTGCGGCTCGCGCTGCGACTGGTCTTCGCTTTCGTGACCGCAGGCAGCGCGATCTGGGCATTGCTGCCACTCGTCGCCCGTGACCAGCTCGGGCTCGCTGCAGGCGGGTTCAGCCTGCTCCTCGGCAGTCTCGGCGCGGGCGCAGTCATCGCGGCATTACAGGTCACCCGACTGTATCGTCGATTCTCCGTGCGCCGCATCGTGACCGGCGGCGGCCTGGTGTTCATGGCCGTCACAGCGCTGATTCCGGTGGTACACCATCTCTTCGTCATGAGTGCACTGCTCTTCGTCGGCGGAATGGCCTGGATGGCTGTCAATACCACCACCGGGACCGTGATCCAGACCTCCGCCGCAGCCTGGGTACGTGCTCGCGTTGCGTCGGTATACCTGCTCGTCATCATGGGGGCGATGGCAGCGGGCGGCGTATTGTGGGGCGCGATCGCCGAACGCATGGGCGTCGGGGCGAGCCTGTGGATTGCTGCCGGGTCGATTGCGGCCGGACTGATGCTGACCGGACGAGCTCGCATGCAAATGGGATCAGAGTCCGATTTCAGCGTCGCCGACACGCAGGAAACGGGGCCCGCTGCCAGTCCGGCCGACCATGAGCAGGGACCGGTTGCGGTCGAAATCACTTACCACGTACCGGCCGAGCGGCATGAGGAGTTCGTGCGCGCGGCCCACGAACTCGGCATCTCACGCCGACGAAACGGGGCGATCGCCTGGCGCCTCTATAGGGATCTCGAACACACGGATTGTCTTGCCGAACGCTTCCTGGTGGACTCGTGGCTCGACTACCTGCGCCAGCGCGACCGTGTCACCCGGCAGGACCGCGACATCGAGCGCCGCCTGGAGGCCCTCACGACGGACGGGAACTCGCGCACACGCCGCTTCATTGCGGAAGCGTGACGCCTGAAGCCGGTCGGGAGGAACTTCCGCAGCGTTCCGGCGCGGCCGGGGACGCATTGACGTCCCCTCCACACTTAGCGGTGCATCAATACCATGCCGACGAACTCGTTCATCGTCTTGTGCGCATAGAGATGCGACACCGCATACGCGTGACTCTCCAGCGTCCCATCGCACGATGGAGCTGAAGCACACGCCTGGGTGACACCTGGGGGGTGCAGCGAAACGAAGGAACCGTCGGTAGCGGTCAGCAACGCCGCCGCGACGGCGCTGATGCCGAGTGTTCTGATAGCCATGATGTCTCCTCCTGTCGAAGGTGCGCCTCTATCGGGCGGCGTTTCTTTATTTACACACTATATGTGCTTTTGTTCAAGAGTAGACAATACCCTGAACGAGCGCAAGGATTTTTTGCCGTATCCCTGGCGTGGTTGAATCAAAAAAAACCCACCGGCTTTCGACCGATGGGCGAAGGGATCTTCGGCAGGGATTGCAGCGGGAGAGGAATAGCTGCCACCGAAGAATCCAACGGGAACGGGTTGGCATCACGGCCAGCGAATCGGCATGACCTGCGGATCAAAGGCTCGCGGTCAGTTCGGGAACTGCGGCGAACAGATCCGCTACAAGGCCGTAGTCCGCAACCTGAAAGATCGGCGCCTCGGGGTCCTTGTTGATCGCGACGATCAGCCTGGAATCCTTCATGCCCGCCAGATGCTGGATGGCGCCGGAGATGCCGATCGCGATGTAGACCTGGGGCGCGACGATCTTGCCGGTCTGGCCGACCTGGTAGTCGTTGGGGACGAAGCCCCCGTCGACCGCGGCGCGGCTCGCTCCGAGCGCGGCGCCGAGCTTGTCCGCGAGCGGCTCGAGCAAGGTGCGGTAGTTCTCGCCGTTACCCAGCCCCCGGCCACCGGAGACGATGATCTTGGCGGCACCGAGTTCGGGGCGCTCACTCTTCGTGAGTTCGCGGCCGACGACACGGGTAAGGCCGAGGTCCTTCGCGGCGGGCACGGCCTCGATCGGCGCGGAGCCGCCGAGCGGCGCGGGGTCGAACGCAGCGGTGCGCACGGTCACGACCTTCACGCGGTCGGTACTCTTGACGGTCGCTAGCGCATTGCCGGCGTAGATCGGTCGCACGAAGGTGTCGGCCGATTCGACCGCGACAATGTCGGAGATCTGCGCGACATCGAGCAGTGCGGCGACGCGCGGCAGCATGTTCTTCCCGGCGCTGGTTGCCGCGGCGAAGACGTGACTGTAGTCGGCGGCGAGCGCGCGCACGAGCTCGGCGACGTTCTCGGCGGTCTGAGCTTCGTACTGGGCCGCGTCGCATACCAACACCTTCGCGACGGCGCCGATGGCGGCGGCGGCTTGGGCAGCGATGGAGCAGCCGCTGCCCGCGACCAGGACGTGGATGTCCGCTCCGACCGCTTGCGCTGCGGTCACGGCGTTGAGAGTCGCGGTTTTGATCGACTGGTTGTCGTGTTCCGCAATGACGAGGACGGCCATCAGATCACCTTTGCTTCGTTCTTCAGTTTATCGACCAGCGTCGCGACGTCCGGAACCAGCACGCCGGCACTGCGCTTGGACGGCTCGGCCACTTTCAGGATCGCCAGACGCGGAGCCACATCGACTCGCAGATCCGTGGGCTTCACAGTCTCGAGCGGCTTCTTTTTCGCCTTCATGATGTTGGGCAGCGTCGCGTAGCGCGGCTCGTTGAGGCGTAAATCCGTGGTGACGACCGCGGGCAGCGTCATCTCGAGGGTTTCGAGGCCGCCATCGATCTCGCGCGTGACCGTGGCAAGTTTCCCGTCCAATGACAGCTTCGACGCAAAGGTGGCCTGCGGCCAGCCCATCAGGGCGGCGAGCATCTGGCCGGTCTGGTTCGCGTCGTCGTCGATCGCCTGCTTGCCGCAGATCACCAGCTGGGGGGCTTCCGTGTCGCACAGGGCCTTCAGGAGTTTGGCGACGGCGAGCGGCTGCAGCTCCGCGTCGCTCAGTTCACCACAATCGACGAGGATGCCGCGGTCGGCCCCGATCGCCATCGCCGCGCGTAGCGTCTCCGCGCACACCGCCGCGCCGCAGCTCACCGCCACCACTTCGGTCGCGATGCCGGCTTCCTTCAGCCGCACCGCCTCTTCCACCGCGATCTCGTCGAAGGGGTTCATGGCCATCTTCACGTTAGCGAGGTCCATGCCCGAACCGTCCGCTTTCACGCGGGCCTTCACGTTGTAGTCAAGCACGCGCTTGACGGGTACCAGGATCTTCATGAGTCTCCTTGTTGCCGATTGTTGGTTGATTCCAGCGCTCCGTACGACCATCAAGGGCACGAGCGCCTCGACGTTGTCGTACGGCGCGCTTCAGGCTGCCCGTTCCGACCGGCCAGCCTCGAACCGGGCCTGCAGCTCTTCGCGACGCTTGGCCGCGCCGGCCATGCTGCGTTCCTTGACGTGGCCATAGCCACGAATCTCCTCCGGGATGCGCGCAAGCTCGATCGCGACCTCCAGCCGGTCTCGCGACAGGCCGTCGCAGATGCGGTCGATGAAGACGAAATAGTTCTTCACCAGCTCGCGCTCCTGGCACCGCTCCACGCTCCGGCCAAAGGGATCCAGGGCGGTGCCACGCAGGCCCTTGAAGCGGGAGAGCAGGCGGAAGGTACGCATCATCCACGGACCGTAGGCGCGCTTCTGCGGCAGGCCGTCAACGCCACGCTTCGCGACCAGGGGTGGCGCGAGGTGGAAGTTGAGCCGGTAATCCCGCCCGGGCTCGCCCTCGAACTGTTCGCGCAACTGGGCGAGGAATTCGGGCGCGCTGTGCAACCGCGCCACCTCGTACTCGTCCTTGTACGCCATGAGCTTCGCGAGGTTGCGCGCGACAGCCTCGGTCAGGGCGAGTCGGCCTTGTCCAACCACCGCTCGTTCGGCCTCTCGCACCCGCGCCACGGCATTTCGGTAACGCTCGCCATAGGCGACATTCTGATAATCGGTGAGCAGCCGCACACGGCGTTCGATCAGCCGGTCGAGCGACTCTGGCATGGCCAGCACCACCGCCTCACCCCGCCCCGAAGCGTCGGCCACCGGCAGTTTTCCCGCATCATGTGCTGCAAGCCGTCCCCACTCGAACGCCTGCTTGTTCTTTTCGACCGAGACGCCATTCAGCTCGATCGCGCGCAGCAATGCCGCTTTGCCGACCGGAATCCAGCCTTTCTGCCATGCGAACCCCAGCACGAGCGGATTGGCGTAGATCGTGTCTCCGAGCAGCCGCAGTGCAAGCGCGTTCGCGTCGATGAATTCACAGGCATCGCCCACACTGGCGCGGATGTCGCCCTCGGCCGCCGCCCCCGGAAACTTCCAGTCGGGATTCGACAGGAACTCCGCCGCCGGGGTCTGCGCGCTATTGACCACCGCTCGCGTGCGTCCCTGCCGTACCTTGGAGAGCGCTTCGCCCGAAGCCGAGACGATCTCGTCGCAACCGATCAGCACGTCGGCCTCGCCGGTAGCGATCCGGGTGGCGTGAATGGCCGACGGGGTCGCCGCGATCTGCACGTGGCTCAACACCGCCCCGCCCTTCTGCGCGAGCCCGGTCATGTCGAGCACGGTGACGCCCTTGTGTTCCAGATGAGCCGCCATGCCCAACAGCGCACCGATCGTCACCACCCCCGTTCCGCCGACCCCCGTCACGACGATACCGCAGGGTTTGTCCAGCCCGGGCAGTGCAGGTTCAGGCAGCGCATCCGCGGCAATCACCGGCGCCGACTCGCCCGCTGCGGGCTTGCGCAATTGCGCGCCCTCGGCGGTCACGAAGCTCGGGCAGAAACCCTTCAGGCAGGAGAAGTCCTTATTGCAGCCGCTCTGATTGATCTTGCGCTTGGTGCCCAGCGGCGTTTCCAGTGGCTCGACCGACAAGCAGTTGGAGGCCACGGAGCAGTCGCCACAGCCCTCGCAGACTGCCGGGTTGATGAATGCGCGGCGGGCCGGATCAGGGTAATCGCCGCGCTTGCGGCGGCGGCGCTTTTCGGTGGCGCAGGTCTGATCGTAGATCAGGATCGACACGCCCGAACTCTCGCGCAGTTCGAGCTGCAACGCGTCAAGCGCGTCGCGATGGTGCACCGTCACCGCATCCGGCAGACCGGCGCGCGTCGCGTACTTCTCCGGCTCGTCGCTCACGATCAGGACCCGGCTAGCGCCCTCGGCGCTCACCTGCTGCGCGATCTGCGGAACGGTCAGCACCCCGTCGACCGGCTGCCCCCCTGTCATCGCCACCGCGTCGTTGTAGAGGATCTTGTAAGTGAGGGTCGCCTTGGCGGCGATCGCCGCGCGAATGGCGAGCAGACCCGAATGGAAATAGGTGCCGTCACCGAGGTTCACGAAGACGTGCTTGTCGCCCGAGAAGTGCATCTGGCCGAGCCAGCTCACGCCCTCCCCGCCCATCTGCGTGAAAGTCTCGGTGCGCCGGTCCATCCACATCGCCATATAGTGACAGCCGATGCCGGCGAGCGCGCGCGAGCCTTCCGGCACGCGGGTGGACGTGTTGTGCGGACAGCCCGAACAGAACCAGGGCTTGCGCTCGACGGTCACGCGAGGCCGCGCCGCTTCGCGCTCCTTCCCCTCGATGACATCGATACGCGCGAACACGCGGGCGCGAAGGTCCTCGGGCAGCCCCACCCGCTCCAGTCGCGCCGCGATGGCCTTGGCGATGATCGCCGGCGACAGCTCGTAGCGCGCCGGAAGCAGCCATTGCCCACGCGGCACCGACCACTCGCCCCCCGAGTTGTCGCGCTCGTCGAACTTGCCGTAGACGCGCGGGCGGACGTCGTCGCGCCAGTTGTACAGTTCTTCCTTGAGGGCGTACTCGAGAATCTGGCGCTTCTCCTCGACCACCAGGATTTCTTCCAGTCCGGTCGCAAACGCGCGCGCATCGTGGGCGTCGAGCGGCCACACGCAGCCCACCTTGAACAGGCGGATACCGATGCGTCGGCAGGCGTCGTCGTCCAGACCCAGGTCCGCCAGCGCCTGACGCACGTCGAGATACGCCTTCCCTGCCGCCATGATCCCGAAGCGCGCGTCGGGCGAATCGATCACGATACGGTTGAGCTTGTTCGCGCGGACGTATTCGAGCGCCGCATACCACTTGTAATCGAGCATGCGCGCTTCCTGCGCGAGCGGCGTATCCGGCCAGCGGATATTGAGCCCGCCGTCAGGCATTGCGAAGCCATCCGGAATGACGATCTGCAGGCGGTCCGGGTCGATCTCGACCGATGCGGTCGACTCGACGACATCGGTGACGCACTTCATCGACACCCACAATCCCGAGTAGCGGCTCATCGCCCAGCCATGCAGGCCGAAGTCGAGATATTCCTGCACGTTCGCCGGGTACAGCACCGGAATGCCACAGGCGATCAACAGGTGCTCCGATTGATGCGCGACCGACGACGACTTCGCCGCATGGTCATCGCCGGCGAGCATCAGCACGCCGCCATGGGGCGAGGTCCCTGCGGCGTTCGCGTGCTTCAGCACGTCGGCCGAGCGGTCCACGCCCGGCCCCTTGCCGTACCACATCCCGAATACCCCGTCGCGTTGGGCGTTGGGGTAGAGATTCACCTGCTGCGTGCCCCAGACGGCGGTCGCGGCGAGGTCTTCGTTGAGGCCGGGCTGAAAGACTACGTCATGGGAGGCAAGATGCTTTTTCGCCTTCCACAGCGCCATGTCCAGCCCACCCAGCGGCGAGCCGCGATAGCCCGAAATGTAGCCGCCGGTGTTCAGCCCGGCGCGCCGGTCGCGCTCCTTCTGCAGCATGGGCAGGCGCGCCAAGGCCTGCGTACCGCTCAGGTAGATGCGTCCGGACTCCTGGGTGTACTTGTCCTCCAGCGTGACCGAAAGCAGTGCATCTCTCGCCTCGGCAGACAACGGTGAGTTCATCATCCCCTCCAGACCCTCTATTTATATCGACACATAGTACGAATCTGTCTATGTATCGTAAAATCACCAATACTGAGTTCTGGTATTAGGAAAACGGATGCCGGTCGACAACAACGTCACCCTGCGCCAGCTGCGCTACTTCATCGCCGCCGCGGAGACCGGCCAGTTCTCGATGGCCGCCACACGCGCCCACGTCTCGCAATCGGCCATCACCAATGCGGTGCTGCTCCTGGAAGAATCGCTGGGCGTACGCCTGTTCGACCGCAAGCCGCACGGCGTCGGCCTCACCGCGGAGGGGCACGGCTTCTATCGACGCACGCGCGACATCCTCGACTCGCTCGAAGACGCCCTGCGCGAACCGCGCTTCCAGGCCCACCACCTGAAAGGCGCGATCCGCATCGGTGCTTCCTACACCGTGCTCGGATATTTCCTGCCCCCGCTACTCGCCCGCTTTCGCGCGAATTATCCGGACGTCGAACTGGACCTCAACGACATGAACCGCGAAGCGATCGAAGCCGGGGTCGCGGCCGGCGACATCGAGCTGGGCGTGGTGATCCTGTCCAACGTCGTCGAGCGCGAACGCTTCGGCCACCACGTGCTGCTGCGCTCCCGCCGCCAGCTATGGACTTCGGCCGCCCACCCGCTCCTGCAGAAAGACAACGCGGCCCTCGCCGACGTCGCTGCCTATCCCTACATCCAGGTCACCGTCGATGAAGGCGAACTGTCGACGCAGCGTTATTGGGCAGCCAAGGGCATTCAGCCCGACATCGCGTTTCGCACCGGTTCGGTCGAAGCGCTGCGCGGGCTCGTCGCGCACGGCTTCGGCGTCACTATCCTGTCGGACATGGTGTACCGGCCGTGGTCGCTGGAAGGCAAGAAGATCGAGGCCCGCCCCATCCTCGATGTGGTACCCGACATGGAAGTCGGGCTGATCTGGAGGCACGACGGCGCGCTGGAACGACCCGCCGACGCGTTCAGGCAGTTCCTGATACAGGCTTGCGGGAGCTGAGCGGCGCGGCGGCCGTCACGGGCACTTGCGACGGGATGGTCTAGCGGCGACGGTCGGACGACGAGTACTCGGCCTTGGACTAAACCGCTCGCGCGGTAGGGCGGGCTGAACCGCTTCGAACCGTCAGGACGTCGCGGGTGCGCATCGGCAGTGCTCTGCCATGTTGGAAATGAGGCGATCCGCCTCGTTTTCGACAGGAGCACATCATGGAAACGACTGTCCGCCCCGTCAGCCCGCTGCGCCAGCGCATGATCGAGGACATGCGGATGCGCAAGCTGGGCGACAGAACCCAGGAAGGGTACGTGCGCGCCGTGCGCTACTTCACGAAGTATCTTGGGTGCGCGCCGTGCGCTACTTCACGAAGTATCTTGGGCGCGCTCCGGATACCGCGACCATCGAGGATCTGCGGAACTACCAGCTGTACCTCGTTGATCACGGGACGTCGCCCACGTCGCTCAACGCGGCAATTTCTGGCTTGAAGTTCTTCTTCACCGTCACGCTCGACCGTCCCGAGCTGATGGCCAAGATGCAGCCGGTGCATCTGCCGCGCACGTTGCCGGTGATCTTGAGCCCGGACGAGGTGAAGCGCCTGATCGCTGCGGCGGGCAACCTGAAACACCAAACTGCCCTGGCGCTGGCCTATGCGACGGGCCTACGAATCAGCGAAGTCGTGTCCCTGAAGGTCACCGACATCGACAGCCAGCGCATGACCCTGCGGGTTGAACAAGGCAAGGGCCAGAAGGATCGTAATGCGATGCTTTCGCCGTTGCTGCTGGAACGGCTGCGCGTGTGGTGGCGGGTGGCCCGCGCGCAGGGCAAGATGCTCGATGGCGGCTGGCTGTTCCCGGGTCAGGATCCGGTCCGGCACCTCAGCGCCCGGCAACTCGACCGTGCCATCCACGCCGCTGCCGACGAAGCCGGCATCGAGAAGCGGGTGTCGATGCACTCGCTGCGCCATGCCTTTGCCACCCACCTACTGGAGCAGAAGGTCGACATCCGCCTGATCCAGGTCCTGCTCGGGCACAAGAAGCTGGACTATCTCCCGCGCCGGACTATGTCCCGCTGCGCCGCCTGCCCCCTGGTGACGAAGGGGTGTGTGACTCCTGCGGGACATAATCGGCACGGCTACAGACTCTTCAGGAAGGCCAACAGGCGATCGTCGGGTCGATACCTGCCGGGTTTGCCCTCGGGAGGTGTGGTCATGTCCAGAACCCGCTGCTTCAACTCAAGGTTGGCATCCAGGTAGATCTGCGTCGTCTCGATCGACTCATGACCGAGCCACAACGCGATCACGCACTGCTCGGCACCTTCGCGGAGGAGGTCCATTGCCGTCGTGTGCCGAAGCACATGAGGACTCACCCGTTTATGCTTCAGCGATGGGCAGGCGTTGGTAGCGACGGCAACGTGTTTGGCCAACAGGTAGTGCACGCCATGGGCGCTCAATTGCCCGCCTCTCGCGTTCGGGAACAACGGCTGAGCGGTTGCCCTGACTGGCTCTCTCACCCAGGCAGCCAGGACGGCTCGGGTGTTCTTGCTCAGCGGCGTACACCGCTCCTTACGCCCCTTGCCGATTACGCGCACGTGCGCGCCGCACCCCAGATGCAGATCCTCCTGCCGAAGGCTGGTTAGCTCCGACAGGCGCAACCCTGTCTGCACCGCCAGCAGAATTAGCGCGTGATCGCGGCGCCCTGACCATGTGCGCTGATCCGGCGCAGCGAGTAACGCATCGACCTCTTGTCGATTCAGGAACGGGACCAAGGCACGCGTGAAACGCTTGGCTGGAATGGCCAGCACGCGCTGGATCTGCGCGGCATGGACGGGTGCCTCGAACGCCGCGTAGCGGAAGAACGAGTGGATTGCCGTCAGGCGTAGGTTGCGTGTTCTGGGGGTCACGGCGCGGACCTTCTCCATCTCGTCGAGGAAGGCAACGACCAGTGGAGCATCTATGTCCTCCATCTCCAGCGTCGAAGGTGCCTTGTGAAGTCGTTTCTGCACGAACTGCAGTAGTAGCCGGAACGTGTCGCGGTAGGAGGCGATCGTGTGGGCACTGGCTTGACGCTGCTGCATTAGCCGCTGTGTGAAGAAGCCTTCCAGCAGCGGGGCAAAGCTCGCCTGGCTCCTCATGATGACTCTCCCCAGCGCCGCTCCAGTCGCGCCATCGCCTGCGCCATCAGCTCGGGGCAGCTACTCAGATACCAGTAAGTGTCTGCCACGCACACGTGCCCGAGGTAGGTCGACAGAACCGGCAGGCGCCGCGCCGGACTCGCCTGGCTCCTCATGATGACTCTCCCCAGCGCCGCTCCAGTCGCGCCATCGCCTGCGCCATCAGCTCGGGGCAGCTACTCAGATACCAGTAAGTGTCTGCCACGCACACGTGCCCGAGGTAGGTCGACAGAACCGGCAGGCGCCGCGCCGGATCCTCTCCAGCCTCGTACCAACGCGTAAGCACCTGGACGGCAAGACGATGGCGGAAGTCATGCAGCCTGGGGCCTTTGCTTGCGCCGGGCGCGCGCAGGCCGGTTTGCCGCGACAGCGCGTAGAAGGCTCGATGAACTCGGCCAAGGTCCAGCCGGGTGCCACGGTTGGAGACAAACACGTAGGCAGAACCGCGCGGTCCCAGGAACTGTTCGCGACGCTCAAGGTAGTCGGCGAGCACCGTGCGTGTGCTCGGATGGATGGGTACCAGCCGAGATCGGCCAAGCTTGGCAGCCCGAATCGTCAGCAAGTCTTGATTGAGATCGACGTCGCCAAGTTTCAGATCGAGTGCCTCGGAGATCCTTAACCCCGTGACGCTGAGCAATCCCAGAAGGCAGTAAAACACCCATGGCCGCAAGGGCGTCGACGGCCATTTCGTCGGCAGCTTCAGTGCCGCATCCAGCAAGCGTTGCACTTCCAACTCGGTGTACAGGTAGGGCCTGGCGCGGGTCGATCGGTGCGGCAACAGCTCCGGCGGAGGAACCTCGGTGAGGGCGTCTGTGATGCTGCAGTAGCGAGCGAAGCCGCGCACGAAGCCTAGACGTCGGGCCCACTCCGCAGGTTGAACGCTCTTGGACTGTTGCGCCCACTCCAGAGCCAGTTGGACGGTGATGTGGTGTGCCTGATGCTCATCCATGAAGGCGACGAACCGTGGCAGCAGAAGGCCGGCGTCGCGCATCTTGAAGCCCAGTCCACGGCGCAGTGCAAGGTAGCCCAGCAAGGTCTCACGAAGCGTGTTCATCGTGCACCTCCTGGCCAGGGCAAGGCCAAGGACCGCAGCGACTTGATGTCCACCGTGGCATAAATGGACGTGCTCTGTGGGCTGCGATGGCGCAAGACCTCGCCGATCTCGGGGAGCGAGGCACCACCTTGCAGCATGCGCACGGCCAAGGCGTGCCGGAACTGGTGCGACCCGCGGTGGGCTGCATTGACCTGGCCGCGCCGGAGCGCGTAGCGCACGATGGAGCCGATCCCATCGGAGCCTTCCAGCAGGCCGCGGATCGGCGCCATAGAGCGCAGGAACAGGTGCCGATCCGTGCTGGTGGGCCGCCCATGTTCGAGATACACAGCGATGGCCTCGCCGACATCGGCCGGCATTGGCAAGAGGCACTCTCGCCCACCCTTGCCCCGCACTCGCAGGTGCCCTGTGTCCCAGTCGCAATCCTCGAGCGTCAGCGCGATGATCTCGTGAGCGCGCAACCCCAAACGGGCCAGGAGCAGCAACACAGCGCGGTCGCGCCGGCCGATTGCAGTGCTGAGGTCGCAGCTGTCGATTGCGCGTTGCGCATGAGCGGGCGATATGGCCTTGGGCAGCCGTGGCGTGGTGGTCCAGGTGGCCACGGATGGCACGGATGCAACGAGTCCGGGGGCCACCTCGCCACGATACTGCGCGTAGCGAAGGAACGAACGCATTCCGTTGACGACACGCTTCAGCGACGGCGGCTGCATGCGTTTGGTTCGGCATTGCACGAACTCGATTACATCGGCGGCGCGCAGCACGCGCAGATCGACCCTGTCGCGTTCGAAGCGCTCAGAGAGGAACTCCCGTGCGACAGTCGTGTAGCACTCGATCGTCGCGGCGGCCAAGCCTTGGTGATTCTGAAGGTGCTGTCCAAAACCGGCAGCAAGTTCGTCCGCCTGTGTGGCGTCGACGCGGGCAACTTCGCATACACCGTGACCGCGCAAGAATCGCAGCAGGTCAGTTACTTCATAGCACTCGCGGCGCCGGGTCTCGGCGCGGATGCGCCGGCGCCAACGTCGCCGGCGGCGCTGGTACTGCTCGATGTGAGTTTCGCAGAGCTCAGCCAACGCCACGCCATGCTTTGCAAGCCAACGGTCGAACGACACTGCGTGCCGCGCCTTGATGTGGACGACGCTCGCTGCGTACTGTTGGTCGATCAACGATGCGACAAACGCGCCAAGATGTCCGGCAAGCGGGCCAGTGGCCCGGCAGACAAGCGCCACAGCGCTCTCATACGACGGTTCCATGACTTTCTCCTTGCTGTAGGCAGTAGTGCCTACAAGGAGTGTCGCTATGTACCGTGTGCTGAGCACCGACCCATGATGTTCCAACCCGTATCACGATCACGGGACATAGTCCGGCGCGGGAGATAGTCCCGCCTATTGCCAGCTGGCAATAGGCTCGAAACAACCGCCCTGTACGCCCAGGTCGCCACCGACATCCTGCGCGAGGTCGTCAGCCCGCTGGAGAGGCTGAACTCCCCGTAGCGCCGCCATGGGGCGGCCTGCCCTGGAGGTCGCCGACATCTTCCGCACCCATGGCCCCGCGTGGCGAGCAAAGCAGTCAGGCCACCTGAGCCTCGGTCAGCTCAAGGTCATGTCGGCCATCGAACAGTGCCGCACCGCGGCGCTGGGCGGACACGCATTGCGTTGCAATGGCTGCGGGCATGAGGAGATCAGCTACAACTCCTGCCGCAACCGGCACTGCCCGAAGTGCCAGGCGCGTGCCGCCCAGCGCTGGCTCGAGGCCCGACAAGCCGATCTGCTGCCCGTCGAGTACTACCACGTCGTCTTCACGCTGCCCGAACCGATCAGTGCCATCGCCTACACCAACAAGGCGGTGCTCTACCGGCTGCTGTTCGACATGGCGGCGGAAACGCTGACGACCATCGCCGCCGATCCGAAACACCTCGGCGCCCAGATCGGCGCCACTCTGGTCCTGCACACCTGGGGTTCGGCATTGACGCATCATCCCCACGTGCATGGCATCGTCCCCGGCGGCGGAATTTCTGCAGATGGGAAACGCTGGATCGCTTGCCGGCGCGGGTTCTTCCTGCCGGTGCGCGTGCTGTCGCGCTTGTTCCGTCGGCGCTTCATCGAGGAACTCGAGAAGCTGTATCGTGCCGGCCAGCTGCAATTCTTCGGGGAGCACGCGCCCCTGGCCGATGCCGGCGCATTCGGCCGGTGGTTGGTGCCGCTGCGCCGGTGCGAGTGGGTGGTGTATGCCAAGCGTCCGTTCGCCGGTCCCGAGGCCGTATTGGCCTACCTCTCCCGCTACACCCACCGGGTGGCCATCTCCAACCGGCGATTGGTGGCGATGGATGAGCATGGCGTGTCCTTCCGCTGGAAAGACTACCGAGCCAAGGGGGGTTCCCGCCACAAGACGATGACGCTCGCCGCCGACGAGTTCATGCGGCGCTTCCTGCTGCATGTGTTGCCAACGGGTTTCCACCGCATCCGTCACTACGGACTGCTGGCCAATGCCGGGCGACAGCAGAATCTCGCCACGGCACGTGCCTTGCTCGATGTGCCTCGACCCGAACCGGTCGACAACGAAAGCGCCGCAACGCCACCGCCGACCTTCGTCTGTCGCTGCTGCGGCGGCGCCATGCTGGTCATCGAGATCATGATGCGTCGACAGCCGATTCGCGCACCGCCATGATCCACCGCTTGCAGCTCTTTCCTCACACGACAGCATCGGCGCCCGATTTCCCGGCGCCGGGAGCGGCCGGCTGTTGCTCGATGCCGTATCGCCAGCATTCGCCGCCTCTGGCACGTGTGATCGTGCCGCCTATGAGCGCCGTCGGTGCCGATCTGTGCGTTGCCGACGCTTCGATGCGCCAATCATCGGCCATCTTGGGAACACCGCCTGGCGTCAAATCCCCATAGGCCGTGCCCTACCCGAACCGCGCACCAGCATTCCGCGGTTTCGTCCCTGGAGGTTTATTCAACGTCTGCCCGCAGGCGCTCTCGCGTCATCCAGCCTCGTCACGTGAAGGGCAGACGTCAAACAAACCTAAACCAGAACGGTCATTGGAGACCGAAGCCGCCTACGACCGGAATGTGCAGGTCAGCGGTCATCGACCCCGAAATCGTCGCGAATGACTGCTTGGCACTTCCGCTTATAGCCGGACCCGACCCCGCGGCCGTTCGCTTTTCCCAAGAGCAGACGCTAAAGGCCTATCGCATGAAAGGCTGACGGCTTAAGCGTTTGTGTTTAACATCAGCGCTGTCACAATAAAAATGGCAGCTTGTATATGGCAAGATGCACGGCACCAGTACGTGGACACAAGTCGGCAGCAGCGGCTGCGGCCTGTCCTGCATGCAGCAGCCGCGGCTACCGCTACGGCGGTGGCTACAGCTACAGCTCGCCCTACTCCACGTCGGGCAGCGGAGGAGGTGACTACAGCAGCAGCGGCGGTAGCAGGTCCGGTAGCGGAGCAAGGCCGCGCTGGTCGCGAGCCGGGTCGTCCGTCTCGTACACGCCTTCCCAAGTGCAGTCACTCACGCCAATTCGCGAATCCGTTGAGAAGACAGCGGTAGAGCAGCCTGACCTTCGCGATTGCTTCCTGTGCCACGCGTGGGACGATCGGCAGGGGGCAGCCAAGGAGCTGTACGAATTGCTCGTGTCGGCTGGTGTCAAGGTATGGTTCAGCGAGAGGGACCTTGGCCTTGGCGTGCCGATGATGCGTGCCATTGACAAGGGCTTGGCGAATTCGCGCATCGGGCTTGTGCTGGTCACCCCGAACCTGTTGCGCCGCCTCCCGCAAGAGGGCGTCGCCGACAAAGAGCTTTCGGCCCTCTTGGCGAGCAACCGGCTCGTGCCCATCGTGCACCAGACGACGTATCCAGCGCTCCGGAATGTCAGCCCCTTGCTTGCTTCCCGAACTGGCCTGGACACTGCCGAAGACTCAATGGCGGTGGTCGCAACTAAGATTGCCGAGCTGGTCGCCATCTGGGCCTAGCAGGCTTTCTACCAACCGGCCGAGAGCCAATTACTGTTGGCTTCTACCATCTTTGAGCCCCTTGGTTTCGGCCTCGGGGCGTTGTTGTTTGCGCACCCCGCAACGAGAATTCTTCAGGCCGGCGAGTGGTCGGCCACAACGAGCAGGAAGCATACTGGAAGTTCCAAGCCGGTAGCGAAGGTCCGCTTGAGGCCGATCCTACCCTCCCGGCAGTGCGCCCGTCAGCGGCCGCTCGTCGCTTCATGCGCTCGCGTCGGGCGGCCGTGCCACTGTCAGATCTCGATCTGCTCAGAGATCTCCAAGGCATCATCGACCTCAATGCCGAGGTAACGGACCGTCGACTTTCGAGCCTATTGCCAGCTGGCAATAGGCGGGACTATCTCCCGCGCCGGACTATGTCCCGTGATCGTGATACGGGTTGGAACATCATGGGTCGGTGCTCAGCACACGGTACATAGCGACACTCCTTGTAGGCACTACTGCCTACAGCAAGGAGAAAGTCATGGAACCGTCGTATGAGAGCGCTGTGGCGCTTGTCTGCCGGGCCACTGGCCCGCTTGCCGGACATCTTGGCGCGTTTGTCGCATCGTTGATCGACCAACAGTACGCAGCGAGCGTCGTCCACATCAAGGCGCGGCACGCAGTGTCGTTCGACCGTTGGCTTGCAAAGCATGGCGTGGCGTTGGCTGAGCTCTGCGAAACTCACATCGAGCAGTACCAGCGCCGCCGGCGACGTTGGCGCCGGCGCATCCGCGCCGAGACCCGGCGCCGCGAGTGCTATGAAGTAACTGACCTGCTGCGATTCTTGCGCGGTCACGGTGTATGCGAAGTTGCCCGCGTCGACGCCACACAGGCGGACGAACTTGCTGCCGGTTTTGGACAGCACCTTCAGAATCACCAAGGCTTGGCCGCCGCGACGATCGAGTGCTACACGACTGTCGCACGGGAGTTCCTCTCTGAGCGCTTCGAACGCGACAGGGTCGATCTGCGCGTGCTGCGCGCCGCCGATGTAATCGAGTTCGTGCAATGCCGAACCAAACGCATGCAGCCGCCGTCGCTGAAGCGTGTCGTCAACGGAATGCGTTCGTTCCTTCGCTACGCGCAGTATCGTGGCGAGGTGGCCCCCGGACTCGTTGCATCCGTGCCATCCGTGGCCACCTGGACCACCACGCCACGGCTGCCCAAGGCCATATCGCCCGCTCATGCGCAACGCGCAATCGACAGCTGCGACCTCAGCACTGCAATCGGCCGGCGCGACCGCGCTGTGTTGCTGCTCCTGGCCCGTTTGGGGTTGCGCGCTCACGAGATCATCGCGCTGACGCTCGAGGATTGCGACTGGGACACAGGGCACCTGCGAGTGCGGGGCAAGGGTGGGCGAGAGTGCCTCTTGCCAATGCCGGCCGATGTCGGCGAGGCCATCGCTGTGTATCTCGAACATGGGCGGCCCACCAGCACGGATCGGCACCTGTTCCTGCGCTCTATGGCGCCGATCCGCGGCCTGCTGGAAGGCTCCGATGGGATCGGCTCCATCGTGCGCTACGCGCTCCGGCGCGGCCAGGTCAATGCAGCCCACCGCGGGTCGCACCAGTTCCGGCACGCCTTGGCCGTGCGCATGCTGCAAGGTGGTGCCTCGCTCCCCGAGATCGGCGAGGTCTTGCGCCATCGCAGCCCACAGAGCACGTCCATTTATGCCACGGTGGACATCAAGTCGCTGCGGTCCTTGGCCTTGCCCTGGCCAGGAGGTGCACGATGAACACGCTTCGTGAGACCTTGCTGGGCTACCTTGCACTGCGCCGTGGACTGGGCTTCAAGATGCGCGACGCCGGCCTTCTGCTGCCACGGTTCGTCGCCTTCATGGATGAGCATCAGGCACACCACATCACCGTCCAACTGGCTCTGGAGTGGGCGCAACAGTCCAAGAGCGTTCAACCTGCGGAGTGGGCCCGACGTCTAGGCTTCGTGCGCGGCTTCGCTCGCTACTGCAGCATCACAGACGCCCTCACCGAGGTTCCTCCGCCGGAGCTGTTGCCGCACCGATCGACCCGCGCCAGGCCCTACCTGTACACCGAGTTGGAAGTGCAACGCTTGCTGGATGCGGCACTGAAGCTGCCGACGAAATGGCCGTCGACGCCCTTGCGGCCATGGGTGTTTTACTGCCTTCTGGGATTGCTCAGCGTCACGGGGTTAAGGATCTCCGAGGCACTCGATCTGAAACTTGGCGACGTCGATCTCAATCAAGACTTGCTGACGATTCGGGCTGCCAAGCTTGGCCGATCTCGGCTGGTACCCATCCATCCGAGCACACGCACGGTGCTCGCCGACTACCTTGAGCGTCGCGAACAGTTCCTGGGACCGCGCGGTTCTGCCTACGTGTTTGTCTCCAACCGTGGCACCCGGCTGGACCTTGGCCGAGTTCATCGAGCCTTCTACGCGCTGTCGCGGCAAACCGGCCTGCGCGCGCCCGGCGCAAGCAAAGGCCCCAGGCTGCATGACTTCCGCCATCGTCTTGCCGTCCAGGTGCTTACGCGTTGGTACGAGGCTGGAGAGGATCCGGCGCGGCGCCTGCCGGTTCTGTCGACCTACCTCGGGCACGTGTGCGTGGCAGACACTTACTGGTATCTGAGTAGCTGCCCCGAGCTGATGGCGCAGGCGATGGCGCGACTGGAGCGGCGCTGGGGAGAGTCATCATGAGGAGCCAGGCGAGTCCGGCGCGGCGCCTGCCGGTTCTGTCGACCTACCTCGGGCACGTGTGCGTGGCAGACACTTACTGGTATCTGAGTAGCTGCCCCGAGCTGATGGCGCAGGCGATGGCGCGACTGGAGCGGCGCTGGGGAGAGTCATCATGAGGAGCCAGGCGAGCTTTGCCCCGCTGCTGGAAGGCTTCTTCACACAGCGGCTAATGCAGCAGCGTCAAGCCAGTGCCCACACGATCGCCTCCTACCGCGACACGTTCCGGCTACTACTGCAGTTCGTGCAGAAACGACTTCACAAGGCACCTTCGACGCTGGAGATGGAGGACATAGATGCTCCACTGGTCGTTGCCTTCCTCGACGAGATGGAGAAGGTCCGCGCCGTGACCCCCAGAACACGCAACCTACGCCTGACGGCAATCCACTCGTTCTTCCGCTACGCGGCGTTCGAGGCACCCGTCCATGCCGCGCAGATCCAGCGCGTGCTGGCCATTCCAGCCAAGCGTTTCACGCGTGCCTTGGTCCCGTTCCTGAATCGACAAGAGGTCGATGCGTTACTCGCTGCGCCGGATCAGCGCACATGGTCAGGGCGCCGCGATCACGCGCTAATTCTGCTGGCGGTGCAGACAGGGTTGCGCCTGTCGGAGCTAACCAGCCTTCGGCAGGAGGATCTGCATCTGGGGTGCGGCGCGCACGTGCGCGTAATCGGCAAGGGGCGTAAGGAGCGGTGTACGCCGCTGAGCAAGAACACCCGAGCCGTCCTGGCTGCCTGGGTGAGAGAGCCAGTCAGGGCAACCGCTCAGCCGTTGTTCCCGAACGCGAGAGGCGGGCAATTGAGCGCCCATGGCGTGCACTACCTGTTGGCCAAACACGTTGCCGTCGCTACCAACGCCTGCCCATCGCTGAAGCATAAACGGGTGAGTCCTCATGTGCTTCGGCACACGACGGCAATGGACCTCCTCCGCGAAGGTGCCGAGCAGTGCGTGATCGCGTTGTGGCTCGGTCATGAGTCGATCGAGACGACGCAGATCTACCTGGATGCCAACCTTGAGTTGAAGCAGCGGGTTCTGGACATGACCACACCTCCCGAGGGCAAACCCGGCAGGTATCGACCCGACGATCGCCTGTTGGCCTTCCTGAAGAGTCTGTAGCCGTGCCGATTATGTCCCGCAGGAGTCACACACCCCTTCGTCACCAGGGGGCAGGCGGCGCAGCGGGACATAGTCCGGCGCGGGAGATAGTCGAGCTTGGAATGGCCCAGTAGGATTTGAACGGCCCGCAGGTTCTTGGTCCGCTTGTAGATCAGGGTCGCCTTCGTCCGCCGCATGGAATGCGTGCCGTAGGCGGATGGATCCAGCCCCGCCGCTGTCACCCATTGTTCGACGATCCTCGCATACTGGCGTGTAGAGACGTGCGGCGAACGGTGCAGCCTGCTGGGAAAGAGAAAGTCCTCCGGCTTCAGCTTTGCCTTCTCGATCCATGTCGCCACCGTCGTTCGCGTCGGCTCGGTCAGTTCGAACTGGACCGGCCGCTGCGTCTTTCTCTGGACGACCGCGGTGCGGGACAGCACTTGGTTGCCGTGGGTCACGTCACGAACGCGCAGGGCGACGAGGTCGCATCCGTGTTGCTACGCATTGAAAATTGACCCCCTTTCGCGGGTTGTGCGCGCTGAAAATTGACCCTGGTGATTAACCTGCCTGCTCGATGTTTGAGCAGGGTTCGAGGAGATGATCACCATGAACATGCTGGGCAAGATTCGGCGGTTGCACTTTCGCGACGGTCTGTCGATCAAGGAGATCTGCCGGCGCACGGGGCTGGCACGCAACACCGTGCGGCAATGGCTGAGGGCTGGCGAAGGGGCCGAACCGAGGTACCGGCGCACGGCGCGCGAGATGGTACTGGCGCCCTTCGAGACGCGCCTCGTGCAGTGGCTCGAGGCGGACGCCCGGCGGGCGAAGCGGGAGCGGCGCACGGCGCTGGTGCTGTTTCGGCAGTTGCAGGATCTGGGCTTTGCGGGCAGCTACTCGCGGGTGAGCGAGTACGTGCGACGCTGGCGCGAGGCCGGTGGGAAACCGGCGAAATCGAGCTTCATCCCGCTCAAATTCGAATTCGGCGAGGCCTTCCAGTTTGACTGGAGCGAGGAATCGCTGGTGATCGGCGGCTTCCATCGCAAGGTGCTGCTGGCGCACACGAAGCTCTGTGCGAGCCGCGCCTTCATGCTCGCGGCCTACCCGACGCAGAGCCATGAGATGCTGTTCGATGCGCACACGCGAGCGTTCCGGGTGTTCGGCGGCATTCCCCGGCGTGGCATCTACGACAATATGAAGACCGCTGTCGATAAGGTTGGCGTGGGCAAGCGGCGCATCGTCAATACGCGCTTCGCGGCGATGGCGGCGCACTACCTGTTCGATCCGGATTTCTGCAACGTCGCCAGCGGCTGGGAGAAAGGGATCGTCGAGAAGAACGTGCAGGACAGCCGGCGGCGCCTGTGGCAGGAGGCGCTGCAACGGCGCTTCGGCAGCTTCACCGAACTGAACGCCTGGCTCGAGGTGCGCTGCCAGGCGCTGTGGTCGGAACTGGCGTACCCGGACGCCGAGCACCTCACCATCGCCGACGCCCTCACGCTCGAGCGCGATGCCTTGATGCCGATGGTGCCGAGCTTCGATGGCTACGTGGAGGCCATCGTGCCGGTCTCCAGTACCAGTCTCGTGACGAACGAGCGCAATCGCTACTCGGTCCCGTGCGCCTTCGCCAACCAGAAGGTGAGCCTGCGGCTGTACCCTGAGCGGATCGAGATCCATGCCGAGGACGGCCTGGTCGCCACCCATGCGCGCAGCTTCGAGCGCGGCCAGGTCATCTACGACTGGCAGCACTACCTGCCGCTGCTTGAACGCAAACCGGGGGCCTTGCGTAACGGTGCGCCCTTCGAGGGCTTGCCCGCGCCGCTGCAGCAACTGCGGGCGCTGCTCGTCAAACGCCCGGGGGGCGATCGGCTGATGGCCGACATTCTGGCGCACGTCCCCCGCCATGGTCTGGAGAGCGTGCTGGTGGCGGTCGAACTGATCCTCGAATCCGGCACGCCCAGTGCGGAGCACGTCAAGAATGTGCTCGCCCGCCTGCGTCAGGCGCCCCCACCGACACCCCTCGACACGGCACTCGCGGTGTCCGAGGCACCGCTTGCCGACGCCGGCCGCTACGACCGTCTGCACGCGGAGAACGGTCATGCGTGAGATCGTCGCCGAACTGAAATCGCTGCGTCTGCACGGCATGGCCCAGCGTTACGAGGAATTGCTCGCGGAAGGCGGGGTCGGCATCCAGAGTGCCGGCTGGCTCATCGAGTGTCTGCTCGAGGCCGAGGTCACCGACCGGCATGTGCGTTCCATCCGCTATCAGATGGGGGCGGCGCGTTTCCCCACGCACCGCGATCTGGCCGGCTTCGACTTCGGTAAGTCCAAGGTCGATGCGAAGCTGATCGATGAACTCGCCACCGCCGCCTTCACCGATGCCGCCGCCAACGTCGTGTTCATCGGCGGCACCGGGACCGGCAAGACGCATCTCGCGACCGCCTTGGGTGTGAAGGCGATCACCGAGCACGGCAAGCGGGTACGCTTCTTCTCCACCGTCGAGCTCGCCAACAGTCTGGAACTGGAAAAGGCCGCCGGCAAACAGGGGCGGCTCGCGCACGCGCTGATGCATGTCGATCTCGTGATCCTCGACGAACTCGGCTATTTGCCCTTCAGTCAGGTCGGCGGCGCCTTGCTCTTCCACCTGATCTCCAAGCTCTACGAGCGCACCAGCGTGATCATCACGACGAACCTGACCTTTGCCGAATGGCCCGCCGTGTTCGGCGACGCGAAGATGACGACTGCGCTCCTCGACCGTCTCACGCACCACTGCCACATCGTGGAAACGGGCAACGAATCCTTCCGTTTCCAGCAAAGCAGTCAGACCGCCAAGGCGCGCGTCCGGGCGCGCGAGGCGAGCCGGGCGGCGCGGCCCGTCGAGTCCCTGGATGTGACCGTGGGGCCGGACTCGACATTCTGAGCCCCGAGGGGGAGGAAGCGGCTGCGGGCTACGCCTTCGCCGCTTCCTCCCCCTCGGTCGATACGACTACACTTCAATACAGCCAATCAATGATGAACGGCTAAACCCCCGGGGTCAGAATTCGGTGCACACGGGGGGTCAAAATTCAACGCGCGCGGACAATACGGGAAGTCGCGGGTACGGGGGCTGTGGTTCTTTCGGCAGCACGACTTCTCGGTAACCAAGGACATCCCGGCTTTCCGCTTGGTGCTCGACGAGGAATCGAAGCGCTTCTCGGTGTGGCTACCGTCTCCGCGCTACTCACGGGACTGGGTGTCGGCGCGCGAAAAGGACGAGCCGCATTACTGGCAGCAGAAGGTCCCGCTCGAGGAGTTCGTCCAGGGTGCGCTCGCGGGCCGACTCAAGTACGCTCCGGCCCTAGGCCTGCGGGTACCGCTCGAGGTGTACGCCGGCTACGACCAGTGCTGGCGGTGCAAGCGCGAGACGGGACGCGTGCTCGAGCTGCGGTTCGACATCGGCCGCGTGCTGCCCGGATGCGCAGACCTCACGACCGACCTCTATGGGTTCGCCGAGCACTATCCGGACGGCGAGCGGCTCATTCACACGCTACTGCCGCCCGCGCGTCTGCGGGAAGTCGGCATCGGCCAGCTGCAGCGCCGCTTCAGCAAGACGGAGGGGCAGGCCTATCTGTCTAATGGCTGCGTTCACTGCGGCGCGCTACAGGGGCGTTTCTTCGACCACGAGTTCTACGACGGCGGTGACAAAGTCCTCGAGACCGAAGCGGTCCTCGAAGAGGCGTTCGTACGGCGGCGCGACAACCGGAACCGTGTCTACCGCTGGTGGTTCGACACGCGACCGAGCTCGATGCCGTCGGCGGCGCCGACCACCGCCCTGAGCAGCCGGGACTGCGAGTAGTGGTACTCGCGCGGGGCCCCCTCGTCGGAGACGCGCTTGCAGCCGGCGAGGGTCATGCTGTTGTTTTTGGGCGCTATCGCCATCTCAAGCATCAAGCTGTACTCGCACGACACTCCACTCAAACCGGGCCTCGAAGTCTAGTCCGAGTTCTCTGGACGCCGCGAATGGTGGCTTCGGCGCGTCTCGTGTGATTACGCGGCTCGAGCAAAACAAGTCTGCCTGCAATTTCGCCAAGCGTACGCCTCCGGTCGGGTCCGGCCGCATGAAGCCGCATGAACTGGACGCCCGGGGATTTCGGCCGAATGGCCGGCGTCGAGACGGCTGAAAGAGTGATCACGGCCAGAAGTTGACGCTCATCGGCGACGGCCTTAGACGCCTCTATCGAAAGGGCCCTGCGGCGCGCAGACGCCATTCCGGAAGTAGTTCACGGAGTCCTCCGTCGTCGCGCGGAGCAGAACATCTCACCAACTTCGCCCAATGTGGCGAGAGTGGGGGCCACGATCCACTGCTGCGTAGCTGTGATCGCCAGACCTTGACTCGGCATGTAGACTGCCGAGGAACCGGCGAACATGCAGGTGCCTTCCCAAGGACGATGACCTGAAGTGCAGCTTCAGGTCGCGCAACAGAAGAGTCAGGCAAGGACATGAAGTCTCACGACGTAAGCGCGGATAAAACCGTGCCCGAAACCCAAGAGCAAGCGCCCAGCCCTCGCGAACTGATGCGGGCTCGGCACCCCGATCTCTTCTCGGACTCGGTTGTCGAATCGCGTCCCGTTCTGGCGCGTCCAGTGTTCGATCACCACCTTGACACGCTGACCGCACGCAAGGAGGAGTATCAGTTTGAGCACTTCTGCCGGCTGATCGCCGAGAAAGAGATCTGCCCGAACCTGCGGATCCAAACCGGCCCCACAGGCGGCGGCGACAGCAAGGTCGACTCGGAAAACTATCCGGTCGCCAAAGAAATCTCCGAACGCTGGTGGGTCGGGGAACCGGCGGGCGGATCGGAGCGCTGGGCGTTCGCCTTCAGCGCCAAGAAAAAATGGAAACCCAAGCTTGAGGCGGACGTCGAAAATGTGCTCTCGACGAAGCGCGACTACAAGCGGATCTACTTCTTCACGAATCAGCTGGTCAGCGACAGGGTGCGGGCCAGCACCGAGGACGCGCTGACCAAGACCGCAGGCATTCCGGTCCACATCATGGACAGGAACTGGCTCGCTGACCGCGTCTACAGGCACGGCCACCTGGGGCTTGCCATCTCGGCGCTTCAGATCGAGGACGCGTCACACGAGGGCAGCGTGCGGCGCGGGCCCGAAGACACCAGGCGCAAGGCGGACCTGGAGGAGCTTGATGCACAGATCTCCGACCCGGGGCGCTACGAGGGCGCGCGGTACCAATTGGTCGAAGACTGCCTCCGCGCGGCCAATCTCGCGCGCGGGCTGGACAGGCCGCGTGTCGAGATCGAAGGCCGCTTCGCGATGGCCGACCGCATCGCGCGCGAGCTGGCAATCCCCAGCCAACTGCTGCGCGTCGCTTATCAGCGCGCCTGGACGGCCCACTGGTGGTTCGAGGATTTCAACGAGTTCCTCGCCCATTACGACGAGGTCGAGTGCCATGCAGCAGGCTCCACCGAGGCGCATGACCAGGAGCGTCTGCTCAACTTGAACCAGCTGCTGATCACCCTGGAACGTCGAAACCTGGTGCCAGCGGATCGAAGCCGCGCCACCGATCGGTGTCAGGCGCTGGTCGCCCAGCTGAAGGCGCTGGAGGGGGATGAGGCACGGCCGAACAACGCCTTGTTCGCGCGCATGTTGAGGACGTTCGTCAACCTGACCGATGCGATGTACGGCCGTGACTCCCAAGCGCTTTCGACGGCTTGGGCGGATTTGAAGGAGATCGCCGAGGCTTCAAAACAGTTGGGTCAGTTCCCCTTTAGCTCGCTGTTCGGGATGGTTCGCGAGATGAGTGAACTCTTCGACACCCCAGAGTTCGACAGCCTGTATGAACTGGTCGTGGATGTGCAGCGACAGCGCGTGAGCGACGGTGAGGCCGGCGAGTCCTTCAGGTCGCGTGGGCGGCAGAAGATGAGGAATGAAAAGCCCTATGAAGCTATCCGGTGGCTGGGGCGCGCCGAAGAGTTGTTCGTCAAGGAAGAATATCAACGCCAACTGATTCTCACCCTGCTGGATGGTAGCTACGCGTACGAGAGGGTTGGGCTGCTGTGGGCCGCGCGCAATAAGCTCATCGTGGCGATCGAGCGTGCCGTCCGCATGTTCCAGACTGTAGGGGAGATGCCCGGCCTCGCGCACCATTGCTTGCGGCGTCTAACCTGGATCGAGATGCAGCTGGGGCGGATTCCCCAGGTCCTCCAGGCAATCGTCTGGGCCCGATTCTGTGAGGGGCTGCTGACGTCGACCGGGCGTAGTGAGGCGCAGTCGGACCAAGAGACGATGTTGCTGCAGGCCGTGCTCAGCATCCACTTCCTGAACGTCCCCTTCTCTCGGATCTCGGCGCTCGAGCAACTGCCTGACGCCCTTGCCCGGCTCGATCTCGACATGCCGCGACTGGCCGTCCTGTACGCGCTCGGCCATGAAAAACGTGTTAACGAAGAGGGGTTCGCCGAGTCGCCCAAGAACACGAAGGAAATGCTCGAGCTCTTCGAGCGCTGGCAGGATCAGCCCGCCCGCGAGGATCTTCCGAACGAGCCCTCGCTAAACGAAGGGCCGCGCGCGCTGGTCCGCTCGATCATCCTGGGGGCCGAGTTCGCGGTCGATTGCCCGAACGATGCCGCGTCAATCGGCGTCGCAGAATCTTTGCTTGGTGCCATGGAAGCTTTCATGGCCACCAGCGACGAAGAGGATATCCTCCCGCACGCCGAGAGGACGGTCATCCGCGTGCGCAAAGTGAAAGAGCAAGCCACTGGGCCGTCATTCGCTTGGCTGGACAACGTCGCGGGTGTCCATGCGGAAATTGTCACCGGCGAGTGCGTTGACTTCCAGAATAAGGAAGCGCTGACACAGTTCACCGATTTCCTGTGCGATACCACGCTGACCGTTGCAGCGCGTCAGTTCATCATCCGCGATGCCGAAGCGTGGATGAGGAAGGTTGCCGGAGAGGAGCGAGGTTTGGCTCGAGCCGCAATGCTGGGCAACGTGGTCGCCATTGGACGAAACCTTTTTGGCAGCGACGCCAAGGTCCGGCTGTCCGATTGGATGGGCGACAACGACAAATACTACGACTGCCTGCGTGACCAGCACTGGCGGCCGAACCGCACTGTTTCCAAGCGCAACGACCTCAAGGGTACGATCAAGCCCGGCGACGGCCCTCCGCCAGATGAGCTGATGGACACCTCTCAGCGCAAGCACACCCAACGCAAGGTGTTCTCACCCATCGACATACCGGTCTGGGACAAAGCCGGCTGGGGCGGGACGTGCTACGGGTGGGACGACCGACAGCCACCATTCATGGGGCTGATGTTTAAGAACCTCGAAGCTGGCAAGAAGATCTTCACGGACTGGCTTGCCCGGTGGGGCCGCGATGAGCCCGAGGATGCTTTGCGCGTCACGATCGTCACAGGCATTTCCAAGAGCAACCCTCATCACTACGCCGTGGTCGTTGGGCCCAACATCGATCTCATCACTGCGGACGTTAGATCCGGGAGCACGGTCAGCATGGTCTCGCGCATCAATCGGATGACACCGGCAACGTCGGAGAACCTGACGAATTTCATGAAGGTGTTCAACAAGTTCGACGCCTTCTTCCTGATGCCCGCGCAGTTGCCCCGCAGCAAGCAAAGCAGCCCGGAGATCGAGTTCCAGCTCGGACTGCTCAAGCGCCACCTGCACGTCCGCCCCGCCTGGCAAATTGGCGAGAACGACCACGACATCGTCGCTCTGGACGATGAAGAAGACCCGTTCATTCCTGAGGGCGTCGTGGACGCTCCTGTGATCAAAGCAATGGCCGCGCGACGCGCCCGGAAGAACGGACGCATAGGGCCGGACTCCGGCGGTTTCCAATCCTGACCGCCGTCGCAGCATCGTTGCTGGTAGCTTACCGACCAGCAACTTTGGGGCGAAACGTTCAGGACAGCGAACGTGACTTCAGGGTCGACACCAGTTCGATGAACGAGAGACCTGCCGTTCGACGGCATTGAGGGCCGTACGGCAGTTGCCGGCAGCACTGCCGCCACTCATTCGGTGCGGCCTGGCCGGCAGCTGAGGCCGAACGACGGTCATTGCGCAGGGAACATCACAACTGAGCGATGAATGGTCGCACGAGTTACCCTTTGGATACTGCAGCCAACTTCACCGACCTAACCCGGCTGCCATAGCCGCCGCAGCACGCCTACCTACCCGACCTTCAGGTCGTCGCCGCGCGCTTCAGCACCAGCGGCACGCCGCCCGTGCTGCGCTTGACCATCCATTGCGCCAGCGCCGAATCCATGTAGGTCGCATGGCCCGGGAACCACTCCTCGAGCGCGACCGCGAGGCGGCGCCCGACTTCGATGTTGCCCGCAGCGACCATCTGCTGCACTTCGCGCACCGACGCCATGACCTTCTCGTGTTCCTCGACGTGGCAGTCCCGTGCCGGGAAGTTTCCCGCGGACATCCAGGCGGCTTCCTCCGCGAAGTGGTGCTCGGCGTGGGCGGCGAAACGGTCGAGCAGCGCCGGGAAGACTTCGTCTCCGACCACCTGCATGGCGTGCACAAGCTCGACAAACTCGTGGTGGATGTCGTCCATCGGCCCATAGCCGAGGAGGAATTCGTCGCTCCAGGGGGTCGCCTGCTCGCTCATTTCCGGTCTCCTTTCAGGTATTCGGCAGGCCACGCGGGCCGCCCATGCCGATCATCGCAAGGAATTCGCGCCGCGTCGAGGCGTCTTCGCGAAACGCGCCGACCATCCGGCTGGTGACGAGGCCTGCGCCGGGCTTGTGCACCCCGCGCGTGGTCATGCACTGGTGCGAGGCCTCGATGACAACCGCGACGCCCTTGGGTTGCAGCACGGAGTGCAGCGTGTCGGCGATCTGCACCGTCATTTTTTCCTGGATCTGCAGGCGTTTGGCGTAGATCTCGACCAGCCGCGCGAGCTTGGAGATGCCGACCACGCGGTGGTTCGGCAGGTAACCGATGTGCGCCTTGCCGATGATGGGCGCCATGTGGTGCTCGCAGTGGCTTTCGAAGCGGATGTCGTTCATGACGATCATCTCGTCGTAGCCCTCGACCTCGGAGAAGGTGCGAGCCAGGATTTCGGCGGGGTCCTGCGAATAGCCGGCGAAGAATTCTTCGTAGGCGCGCACGACCCGCGAGGGCGTATCGACGAGCCCCTCGCGGCCCGGTTCGTCGCCGGCCCAGCGGATGAGGGTGCGTACGGCGTCTTCCGCCGCCTCGCGCGATACCCCACCGCGCAGGTCCGGGTCGCCGGCGTCGTCGATTTGCCCTTCTTTCATGCTGCGTTCTCCCGTTTGTCCTGCGGCGTGCGGGGGCGCCCGTGACGCCGGGCGTCCCCACAGAAGAAAGAGCGGGACCGTGTTGCCGAGGTCCCGTAAACCGGCAGCGCACCGCGCACCGTCGGAGGAGAAGACATAATCTGCGTCACGCCCGCGCGGTCCGGTCTGCTCAGAGCGAGCGGGCGATGATTTCCTTCATGATCTCGGACGTGCCGCCATAAATGCGCGCGACGCGTGCATCGACCCAAGCGCGGCTGATCTTGTACTCGCTCATGAAGCCGTAGCCGCCATGCAGTTGTAGCAGTTCGTCGAGCACCTTGCCCTGCATCTCGGAGCCGACCAGCTTGCACATCGCGCCGACCTCGGGCGAGAGTTCGCCGCGCATGGCCTTGCCCAGGCAGTCGTCCACAAACACCCTCAGCATGGTCGCCTGCGCCTTGCATTCGGCGAGCTTGAACTTGGTGTTCTGGAAATCGAAGACCGTCTTGCCGAACACCTTGCGCTCGCGCACGTACTCGAGCGTGTCGTCGATCAGCGCCTCGATGGAGGCTGCAGCGCGAATGCCGATGATGGTGCGTTCCCACGCGAGCTGGTGCGTGAGATAGCCGAAGCCCTTGTTCTCGTCGCCGAGGCGATTCTCGACCGGGACACGGACTTCGTCGAAGAAGAGTTCCGAGGTGTCCTGGCCCTTCAATCCGATCTTTTCAAGCAATCGGCCCTTGGAGAATCCGGGGCGATCGGCCTCGACGCAGATTAGCGTGAGCTCCTTCGCATTCGGGTCGAGCTTGGTCGCGGTGACCATCAGGTCCGCG
Source organism: Azoarcus sp. DN11 (assembly GCF_003628555.1). NCBI lineage: Bacteria > Pseudomonadati > Pseudomonadota > Betaproteobacteria > Rhodocyclales > Zoogloeaceae > Azoarcus > Azoarcus sp. DN11. The sequence goes on from NZ_CP021731.1 coordinate 3,009,614, forward strand.
TTGCCACCGTTGGTGATGAAGGTCTTCTGGCCGTTGATGACGTATTCGTCGCCGTCGCGCCGTGCGCTGGTGCGCATCGAGCGCAGGTCGGAACCGATGCCGGGTTCGCTCATCGCGATGACACCGATGATCTCGCCCGCAACCATCCGCGGCAGCCACTTCTTCTTCTGCGCCTCGCTGCCGTAGGCAACGATGTAAGGGGCGACGATCTCGGAGTGGGTCGTGAAGCCGATCGCGGTGGCATTGACCCGCGCCAACTCCTCGATCATCACCGCCGAGTGGCCGAAATCGCCGCCCGCACCGCCGTATTCCTCCGGCACCGTCGAGCACAGCAGGCCGACCTCGCCCGCCTTGCGCCAGACCGACTTCGGGACGATCCCGACCGTCTCCCACTCGTGCAGGTGGGGGACGATCTCGTTCTCGATGAAGCGCCGCGCCATCTCGCGGAACATTTCATGATCTTCACGGAATACGGTCCGCATCCTTGTACCTCCGCCTGTTCTCGTGCAGTTTCCCGGCTCAGCGGCCGGTGAATTTCGGTTCGCGCTTCTCGACGAAGGCCGCGACCGCTTCCATGTGATCTTCGGTGTGATGGGCAAGCGCCTGGTAGGCCGCCGACATCTCCAGCAGCGAATCGAGACGCATGTGCTGGCCTTCACGCAGCAGGCGCTTGGTGAGGCGCAGGCCGTGGGCCGGATTTGCCGCCATACGCCGCGCAATGCCCAGCGCCGCGGTCTCGAGCTCGGCAGCGGGTACCACCTCGGTCACCAGGCCCCACGCGAGCGCGGTCTGGGCGTCGATCGTGTCGCCGGTAAACGCCATCAGGCTGGCCCTGGGCATACCGACGATGCGCGGCAGCAGCCACGCACCGCCATCACCCGGCACGATGCCGAGCTTCACGAAGCTTTCCGCGAACTTCGCGGTGTCGGCGGCGATGCGCACGTCGCACATGCACGCCAGGTCCAGGCCCGCGCCGATCGCCGGTCCGTTCATCGCCGCGATGACGGGCACGTCCAGGTCGTAAAGGCATAGCGGGATGCGCTGGATGCCGTTGCGGTAGCTCTCGCGCACCTCGTAGGGCGACCCGGCAAAGATGCCGCCGCGTTCGCGCATGTCCTTGACGTTGCCGCCGGCACAGAAAGCCGGTCCGTTGCCGGTGAGTACGACGACCTTGATCGAGCGGTCCGTACGGACGTTGGCGCACAGGTCGACGAACTCCTGCATCTGTGACGGGTCTGAGAGCGCGTTGCGCGTCTCCGGGCTGTCCATGCGGACGGTGAGGATAGCGTCCTCGCGTTCGAGGATCAGAAAGGGTTTCATGCTGCAGTCTCCTCGAATCCGGCGAGCACGCCGGCGGTAACCAATGGCCACAATGCCTGGGAGCCGGCGCCGCACAGCGCGCGACCGAGTTGCTGCGACCAGTCGGTGAGCGAGCCGAACTCGCTGCGCCACGACCACAGCCTGCGGGTCGTCAGGTGCAGGGCGTGTTCGTGGGTGAAGCCGATCGCGCCATGCACGGCGTGGGCGACACCGGCCCCGATCCCCGCGGCCTCGGAGGCGCAGATCTTGGCCGCCATCACCGGCAGGCGTGCGAGCCGATCGTCCGACTCGGCGAAGGCCGCTTCGGCGGACATCACGGAGGCCGCCGCATGTTCGGCGAGGACTGCAATCTGGTGCTGGATCGCCTGGAAACTGCCGATCGGCTTGCCGAACTGCACGCGCTCACCGGCATACGTGGTGGCCATCGCCAACACGGTTTCGAGCGCTCCCGCGATCTGCGCGGCACGCATCATTGCGCCGCCAAGCTTGAGCACGTCGGCCGACAGTGCCGTCGGCAAAGCCGCGCTTGCGAGCGGCACCACCGCTTCGAATTTGAGCGTGTCGCGCGGTTCGGCAGCCGTATTCACGGTACGGACCACGGTCGCCGCCTCGGTCGGCAGGAGCACCACCGCGGGCGCCGCGCCCGCTGTGACGGCCACCACGTGGCGGACGTGGCGCCCCCACGGCACATCGACAGCGGCCCCGGTGACACGGCCGTTTTCAAGGCGCAGTGTGCCACGCGCGGCAACACTCAGTGTTCCCGACACGGCGGCCAGTCCACTCGCACCCAGCAACCAGTTGGCGAGCATCGCTTCGGGCAGCGGCAGCGGGAGATTGAAGCGGCCGGCCAGACGCAGCACACCGCACACATCCGCCCACGCGGCCCCGGCACCGCCGAGCGACTCCGGCACCAGCGCCAGCGTGAAACCGGACGCTTCGACCGCCGTCCACAGCTCCGTCGGCCATTCGCCGCCCTCGCAAGCCAACACTGCATCGGCGGTGACGAGGTCCGAGAACAGGCGCTCGACAGAGGAATCGAATAGGTCTCTCATGATCAACGCAGCCCCAATCCGCGCGCGATGATGCCGCGGAGAATCTCCCGCGTGCCGCCGCGCAGTGAAAACGATGGCGCCATCTGGGTCAGATAGGCCAGCACCTGGGCGTGGTCGCTGCCGCCCTGAACGGTTGGCGGAAGCTCGCACAACAGCTGCGCGACTTCCGGAATCTCTTGCTCGAAAACCGCACCGAGATCCTTTACGACCGAGGCCTCCCACGCCGGGTTGTTGCCCGCCGCAAGTTGGGCCGTCACCGCCAACGACATGTTGCGCAGCGTCACCAGTCGCGCGGCGAAGCGGCCGATCTCCTTGGACTGCAGGGCATCCGGACTACGGCCCACCGCGTCGATGAGCGTGTGGAGCAACGCGATCGAGCTGAGGAAGCGCTCGGGACCGCTGCGCTCGAAGGCGAGTTCGGCGGTGACCTGCCCCCAGCCCTGCCCTTCGGTACCGATGAGGGCGTCGGCATCGAGTACGAGTTCGTCGAAGAAGACCTCGTTGAAATGCTCGGCGCCCGTCAGGTCCTTGATCGGCCGGATGGTGATACCTGGCAGACTGAGGTCGATGATGAACTGCGAGAGTCCTTCCTGGCGCTTGCTGTTCTCGCCGGTGCGTACCAGCGCGATCATGTAGTGCGAGCGGTGGGCGTTGGTGGTCCACACCTTCTGCCCATTCACCACCCACTTGTCCCCTTCACGGCGTGCGCGCGTCTTGATCGAAGCGAGGTCGGAGCCCGAATTGGGCTCGCTCATGCCGATGCAGAAAAACTGTTCGCCGCGGCAGATTGCCGGCAGGTGGCGTTCTTTCTGCGCATCGGTGCCGTAGTGCAGGATCTGCGGGCCGCTCTGGCGATCGGCGAACCAGTGCGCAGACACCGGCGCGCCGGCGGCGAGCAGCTCCTCGATCACGACGTAGCGCGCGAAGGGACTCGCCTCGCCGCCACCATGGCGCTTGGGCAGGGCCATGCCGACCCAGCCCTTCGCTCCCAGGCGACGGCTGAATTCGGCGTCGAATCCCATCCAGGAATCCGCCCGGCGGACCGCCGGGTAGTCCTTCAGGGCTTCGGCGAGGAAGGCGCGCACTTCCACACGAAGTGCTTCGGCCTCCGGCGGAATGCGACTGTACTTGAACTGGTCTATGGACATGGCGCGTTCGATAGTGGGCCGTCGGCTTGAGCAACGGCGTGGATGACCCGGGTCGCGTCGCCCGCGAACGGCACGGACGACCGTCGGCCGGCGGACACGCCCCGCGTGCCCGCCAACCGCACTGCAACCGGACTCAGAGCGCGGTCTGCGCGTCTGCCGAGGCGAACATCTTGTTGATGTCGCCCGACGTCACCGGTTTGCTGGGATCGCGTTGCGGAGCTGCGCCGCCGAGGCCCAGCGCCGGCTCGATGCTGACATGCGTCGCCTGCGCGCGCAGCGCACCGACGGTGCAGTTCTCGCGCCCCAGGATGGCGAACGGGTCGTAAGAGAATTCGCGCATCGCGTTGAGGTGGCTGATCTTGTTGATGATCTCGTCGGGCAGGTTCTTCGCCTGCTGCCAGAACACGTCCGCGGAGTTCGGCCAGGTGCAGTCCGAGTGCGGGTAGTCGCACTCCCACGTGACCATATCGACGTTGATCGAATCGAGGTTCCTGAGCCCGAACGCATCCTCGATGAAGCAGGTGATGAAGTGCTCGTTGAAGATGTCGCTGGGCTTCTTGCCGCCGAAGTTCGAGTTCGTCCAGGCGTGGTGGTGGTTGTGCGTGAAGTCGGCGCGCTCCAGCAGATACGGGATCCAGCCGATGCCGCCTTCCGACAGGGCCATGCGCAGCTTGGGGTACTTCTTCCACATCGGTGCCCAGATCCAGTCCGCCGCCGAGTTGGAGATCGAGATCGGCATGGAAGTGATCCACGCGTCGATCGGCGATTCATCCGAGGCGTGAGCCGCCTTCACGCCGGTGCCGATGTGGCAGCAGATCACGACATTGTTCTCTTCGCACGCCTTCCACAGGGGATCCCAGTGCGGGTTGTGGATCGACGGGTAGCCATGCACGGTCGGGTTGTCGGACAGCGTGATGGCATGCACACCCTGATCGGCCATGCGCTTCACCTCGGCCGCGGCCGCCTGCATGTCCCACCATGGCACCATCATCAAGGGGATGAAGCGCCCCGGGGCGGCGTTGCACCAGTCATGCAGGTGCCAGTCGTTGTAGGCCTGGATGGCTGCAAGGCTGACGTTCTTGTCCGGCATGACCTGGAAGCGCTGGCCGGCGAAACCGGGGAAGGTCGGGAAACACAGCGAGCCGAGCACGCCGTTCGCATTCATGTCGTCGACCCGCGCCTGGATGTCCCAGGTACCACGGCGCATCTGTTCGTAGGAGAGCGGCTCCATGCCGTACTCCTCCTTCGGACGCCCGACCACCGAGTTCAGCCCCATGTAGCCCGTTGCCTGCTCCTCGAACACCCAGATGTCGCGGCCGTTGCGGTTCTCAACGCGCGGTTGGCGGCCCTTGTACTTGGCGGGCATGTGGCGGTCGAAGGCGCCACGCGGTTCGATCGCATGGTCATCGACGCTGACAAGGATGAGATCTTCGAGCTTCATGTGTGTGTCCCCTGTTGGAGTGGCGTCCGCGGTGGGCGCGAACCGGTTATGAGCCTCTATCTTAGAGCAAGAATTTCGTTTTGTTAAACACTTTTTTGTTTTGTGTTCATGTTTAACGAAATTTCCAGTTCGGCCACTGGCTCAGCCGGTCCGCGCGCCACCTCAATCCCAGATGACCGGGACGGAGTGAGGGCCACGAAGCTGTGCGCCCGTAATCCGCGGCTTCGGCTGATCCGGGTCGAGGCGGATGTTGGGGAACAGGTCGAGAATGGCGTTCAGCGCCACCTGGAGCTCGGTCTTGGCGATGAACTGTCCGATGCACATGTGAGGGCCGAAGCCGAAGCCGAATGAAGGCTTGAGCTTGCGATCGATGTCGAACTCTTCGCTGTTCTCGAACGCTTCCTCGTCGCGGTTGGCGGAGGAAACGATGCACTGGACCATGGCACCCCTCGGGATCCGGACGCCGCCGAGTTCGAGGTCCTGTGCCGCCTGACGCACCTTGAAGGTCGCCACGGGCTCGAACCGAATCGCCTCGTCAATGGCCTTGCCGACCAGACTGCGATCCTTGCGGACCCTGTCGAGCACGTCCGGACGCTCGAGCAGCAACACCATCAGCGAGCCGAAGGTTCGCGTCGTGGTCTCACCGGCGGCCGGGAGCAGCGAACGCACGAAGGTCGTGATCTCGTGGTCATCGAGCTTGCGCCCTTCGTATTCGGCACGGATCAGGCGGCTGATGAGGTCGTTTCCTTCGGCGCCGCGTTGGCGCACGGCGACGACGGCTTCCTTCACCGCGTCGTAGAGCGCCTGAGCGGCTTCCATTGCAGCCTTGCGCGCAATCGCGGCCTTTTCGGCGTCCACCTGCGGGCCGGCAAGGATCGCCAGCGCCCACGCCGCGTACTGTTCGACCTTCTCGGGTTCGTCGTCGGGAAAGCCGATCAGCGCGTAGATCAGTCGAATCGGGAAGTGGAGGCCGAAGTCCATCAGATCTGCCTTCTTCTTCGGCACCAGCGGCAACAGGTACTCGTTGCGCACGATCGGATCCATCTTGCTGTCGCGCCACGTGTTGACCACGTCGGGCATGAAGATGGGCTGCAGCAGGCCGCGTGCCTTCTTGTGCGCCTCGCCGTCCATGCCGGTAAGGATCAGGCCGTCGAAGAAGGCTCCCAGCCCTTCGGCGATGAAGCCGCTGGTGTAGTTTGCGGCATCGCGCAGGACGGTCATCACGTCCTTGTATTTGAACACCGTGTAGGTCGGGCGGTTCGGATCCAGCCCTGCGATGTTCGGCACCCCGAGCTTGCCCATGAAGTTCTCGGCAATGATCGGCGAGTTCTTCCGCATCTCGCGGTAGATCGCATGCAGATCGACATCCTCACCGCGGTAGTTGTCGGCCACTCCGGCGAACGCGCTCTCCAGCGTAACGTCCTTGACACTGCTCATTTCATCTTCCTCCGTTGGCGCACCGCCCGGTTGTGATGGAACACGCTGTGCCGGCCATGTGCAATGGCCTCGACACGGTGCCTTCACGCCGGATAAGGCGGCGCTGTTTATGAACACTTTTGCGCATAGTGCTCCCTTTAATGCGTACTGCCAAGTGTTCAAGGAGGGACCGGACAGGCCGGAAGACACCTGCCCTGCCTGGGCGGGAATGCTGACGTGCCGCGCGTTAGTGCAGCCGACAGTGCAACGGGTCCCGCTCCTGCATCACGGAATCATGAGTCCACCGTCGACGGCCAGCGTCTGGCCGGTGATGAAGCGGGCCCCGTCGCTCATCATGAACACCACGAAAGGCGTCATGTCGCGATCGGGGTCGCCGAGCTTGCCGCCGAGCGGGATCAACCCGGCCATCATCGCGTCGTGCGCCCGCAGGGCATCCGCGTCCATTCGTGCGCGGTGGGCGTCGTACATGGGCGTCCACATGCCCGGCGCAGCGGCATTCACGCTGATGCCGTGTCGCCCCCACTCCTTCGCCACCGTTCGGGTCCAGCCGAGGACCGCCGCCTTGGCCGCCGAATAGTGGGCACATCCGGGCAGCCCCATGACCCCAGCCGCGGAGCCGAAGTTGAGGATGCGACCGCCCTTCTCCCGCAGATGCGGAAAGACGGCCTGGTTAGTGTTCAGGGTGCCGCGCGCATTGACGTCGAATATGAGGTCCCAGTCGGCGTCGACGATCGCTTCGGCCGGCGCCGCGCGCTCGACCCCAGCGATGTTCACCAGTCCGTCGAGGCCACCCAGCCAGGCGACGGCCTGCGCGACGACCCTATCGACTTCGGCACGCTCGCGAATGTCGCAGTGGAAATACCTCGCCTCGCCCGAGGCTCCCACATTGGCGCGCGCCACTTCCGCGCTGCCAGCCTCGTCATTCACATCCAGCGCCGCCAGCCGCGCACCGGCCGCCACCAGTCCGCGCAGTGCACTCGCACCGATGCCCCCTGCGGTGCCGGTCACGATGAGGCGTTTTCCGCTCAGCTGCATGTCCTCTCCTCCTGTTGTGGATGTTCCTCGCGGCGCGCGGGAGCCCCGTCGTCCGCCTCGATCCGCCGGGCCTGCAGGCCCCCGAGACCGAGCGCCGCGGCCATCACCCAGAACAGCACGGCCGCGCCGGCACTCGCCCCGATGGCGCCAAAAAGGAGGGGCATCGCGGTCATCGAGGTGTGCACCGTCATCGAGCGGAAAGCCAGCGCCTCGCCGTGCCGCTCGCGTGGCGTGACCTGATGCAGCGTCGCGAGAATCGTCGGTTGGATCGCGCCCAGCGCAAGGCCGAGGGTCGCGGCGCACAGCGCCATGGCCCATGCACTCTGGAGCAGTGGATACAGCACGAACACCAGACACGTGATGGAAAGCGCCCCCGCAAGCAAATGGCGTCGTGGCAGGCGTTCGGCCACAAACGGGATCAGGACGCGCACCGACATCGACGCGACCGCATAGGCCGCCAGCACCGCCCCCAGCGCCGATGCGCTGAAGCCGCGTTCGACCCCGAGAATCGGCAACGCGAAGCCATGCACATCCCAACTGGCCGACACCAGCCAATTGACGAGGAGCAGGCGCCGGAACGACGGCAGGCGGAGCAGGCCCCACGCGGACGGCTGCTTGCGGTCCAATGCGGAGACCGGCGCCCGGCTTTCATGCGGGACCGCCTGGGCGATCACCAGGGTCGCGAACGGAAGCAGCGCGAGCGCGGCGAACGCCGCCGAAAAACCGAGATGATCGATCAGCACGCCGGCCATCATCGGCCCGAAGAGTCCCGCCACGGCCGGAGCAAGCGCGATCCAGCTGAACACGCGAAGCCGGTCCGCCTCGTCCCGCGCGAATCGGCTGGCCGTGCGCTGAATCGCGATCATGCCGAAGCCCGAGCCCGCGCCGCACAACGCAGCGGCCGCACACAGGGCAATGAGATGGGGCACCGAAGCTGCGAGCAGCGCACCCGCGAGCGACAGGCCGGCCGCAATGCGCACCGGCAGATGGTAGCCGTGCCGATCAGCAAGCCGTCCGGCCGGGATCGCGAAGATCGCGGGAAAGAGCGCGAACATCGTCATCACGAGCCCCACGGCCCACTCGGAATGCCCCAGCCGCAGGACGCTCAGCGGCGCCGCCAGGCGAGCCCCCTGCACGCAGGCATGCAGTCCGACCTGGCATGCGACCAGCGCCACCAGGGCGCTGCGCATGGATGCAGGGGAAACCCCGTGCCCATTCACGCCCGCACCTCGATCCCCGCGATCGCCGCTTCGAGCAGGCGCACCGCGGACGCATGATGCTGCGCGCCGGTTTCCGCCGGAGCCTTGCCTGCGCAGGATCGCGCATGGCTGGCCTCGAGCATGATGCCGAGCTTGAAGCGTGCCATCGCGACGTACCAATTGATCGCCGACAGATCGCGCCCGCTGCCATGGCGATAGTGTTCGACGAGTTCGGCGGTCGAGGGAAGACCGTCGGCGGGCGCGATGCGGATGGTGCCGGCGCCCCGCCCGTCGCGGTCGGGCCAGGTCGCGACGAGCCAGCCGAGATCAAGCAGCGGATCCCCCAGCGTCGCTAGCTCCCAGTCGATGATCGCTGCAAGCGCGGGCCGGTCATGCCGGAACATCACGTTACCAAAGTGATAATCGCCGTGCATCAACCCCGGAACGTTGGCCGCTGGCACGTGCGCTTCGAGCCAGTCGGCCACCTCGCGCACGCCAGGCAGCGCCTGCGGCCCCGGCCAACCGGGCTGCTCCGCGCAGCGCTCGAGATGCGTGAGCCAGCGCGGCACTTGCCGCTCAAGAAACCCTTCCGGCCGCCCGAAGTCCGCCAGTCCGACCGCGCCGGGCGCGACCTCGCCCAGGCGCAGCAAGGCATCGACCATCGACAGCCCCATCGCATGGCGCCACGCCGGGTCGGTGACATAGGCCCCCCGGAGCGGCGTCGGCGTCGCTGTGAACCCATCCACCGGAGCCATCAGGTAGAACGGCGCACCGAGCACCGACGCATCCGTGCAGGCAGCAATCAGGCGCGGGTGTGGTACCGCCGTGCCGGCAAGTGCTCCGAGCAGCCGCGCCTCACGGAGAAAGGTCGCGTGGATCTCGGGCTTTGCGCCCGGCGGCGGGCAGCGCAGGACATAGTCGGCGCCGTCGCGAAAAAAGCGCAGCAGGATGTTCTGCGTGCCCCCGGTGAGCGGCGTGACCGAGTCGATCGCCCCACTACCCAGCCCCTGCGCATCCATCCATTCGGCGAGTCGTCCGAGATCGACCTCCGCCGCCCACCCGTGAGCGCTCATCCCAGCACCGCGCTGAACTTCGCCCGTGCAGCGGCCTCGGCCGTCGGCCGGTGATAGTCGGGGAACAAGTCCTCGCAACCGGTGTACTCGCGCAGCAACTGTTTGGCGACGGTGATCTTGTGCACCTCGGTCGGACCGTCTGCGAGCCCCATCTGGTAGGCGCGCACGATCAGGCCGACGAAGGGCATCTCGGACGACACCCCTATCGATCCATGCACCTGCAATGCACTCGACGCGATGTCGTGCAGCACCTTGGGCATCGTCGCCTTCACCGCGGCGATGTCCTTGCGCACCTTCATGTAGTCCTGGTACTTGTCGATGCGCCAGGCAGTGCGCATGACCAGCAGGCGGAACTGCTCGAGCTGGATCCACGCATCGGCGATCCTCTCCTGCACCATCTGCTTGTCCGCGAGCAGCGCGCCCTGGGTGCTGCGCGACAAGGCCCGCTCGCACAGCGCGTCGAGTGCCTTCTGCGACTGGCCGATGACGCGCATCGCGTGGTGCACGCGCCCCCCGCCAAGGCGCACCTGCGCGACGACGAAGGCCTCGCCGGGCGCGCCGAGCATGTTCTCCGCCGACACCCGCACCCGGTCGAAATTCAGGTAGCCATGAGTCGCCTCGGGATCGTCAGGGACGCCGACGTTACGGACGATCTCGATTCCCGGCGTGTCGGCAGGCACGATGAACATGCTCATGCCTTTGTAGGGCGACACGGTCGGGTCGGTGATCGCCATGACGATGTAGAACGCGGCATAGCGAGCGTTCGACGCGAACCACTTCTGCCCCGAAATCAGCCAATCGTTGCCATCCTGTTCGGCTCGCGTCGTGAACACTTTCGGATCGGCGCCCCCCTGCGGCTCGGTCATCGCAAAACAGGACACGATGCGGTTGTCGAGAAGCGGCTCGAGGTAGCGCGCCTTCTGTTCGGGCGTGCCGTAGTGCGCGAGGATCTCGCAGTTTCCCGAATCGGGCGCGTGCGCGCCGAACACGATGGGCGCGAACAGCGCGCGACCGAGGATCTCGTTCATCAACGCCAGCTTGACCTGGCCATAGCCCGCCCCGCCAAGTTCCGGTCCGAGGTGGCAAGCCCACAGATTCCTGGCCTTCACCTCGCGCTGCAGCGGGCGGACCAGCGCCTCGAAGCGCGGATCGTGGATATTCCAGGGGCTGCCGAGGACATGCTCGAGCGGCTCGACCTCCTCGCGCACAAAGCGGTCGATCCAGTCGAGTTCCTGCTGGAATTCCGGGTCGGTCTCAAAATCCCATGCCATCTTCGATCTCCATCAGGCGAGCAGCAGGCCGCCATCGACCAGCAGGGTCTGGCCGAGCATGTAGGACGCCAGCGGCGAAGCGAGGAAGAGCGCCGCACCGGCCATCTCTTCCGGCGTGCCGAGGCGGCCGAGGGGAATATTCTTGAGCGATGCCTCCAGGCGCTTGGGGTGATCCGTCGTGATGCGGGTAAGCTTGGTCGCGACGAGTCCGGGGGCGATGCCGTTTACGCGGATGCCGTCGCGTGCCCACGCTTCGCCCAGCGTGCGGGTAAGGCCGTAGGCCCCCGTCTTGGAAGCGTTGTAGGCCGGGGTGCCGACCGTGGAATGGAAGGCCGCGGCCGAACTCACGATGATCATCGATCCGCGGCTCTCGGCGAGCATGTCGTGGAACTTGTCGCCGCAGGCCATGAGGCTCACGAGGTTCACGTTCACGACCTCCCGAAAGGCCGGCACCTTGAACTCCTCGCGGTTGTAGCGCACCGTGCCTTGCGCGCAGATCAGCACGTCGAGCCGCTCGAACGGCACCGGCGCGCTCGCCACCGCATCGGCGTCGGCCACATCCACTTGCACATACGCGAGTCCCTCGAGGTTCGAGTCGGACGAATCGGCGTAATCGGCGACGGTCGGTCGCGTGCCCCAGACATGGACGTTCGCCCCGCGCCGACGAAAGGCCTGCGCCATGCCGTTGCCGATCCCGCTCGATCCTCCCACCACGAGTACCGTCTTGCCGCTGAAGTCCAGTTCGTTCACGTGTTCGTCTCTCCTTCGTCCATGCCTCAGGGATTGGTCACGGCCGCGGCGACCATGCTTTGAATCTGCCCTTCGTCGAGCCCGACCGATCGCCACACCCTGTGGCTGTGCTCGCCCAGCGCCGGTGGTGCCCGGTCAAGGGCGAGGGGCAGGTCGCAAAAGTTCCAGTACGCGCCGACCTGTTCGAGGTGCCAATACACCGCGTGCGGATAGGCGGCGTGCAGCCCCGCCCGTCGGCAGCCGTCGTCGTCGAGAAAGCTCAGACCCGGGTTTTCGAGCACGGCCTCGCAGGGCACGCCGGCGGAGGTCAGACAGTCGCAGGCCGTCTCGCGGCTAAGCGCCGCAAACCAGGCCTCGCGATCGCTCCCGGCCAACGCGGCGAGCGCCCGCGCTTCCTCCGGCCGCAGCGCGGCGACGGCCAACCAGCCGTCCGCGCAGCGATACAGACGGTGATCCGGCGACACGCCGGTCTGCGCCGCGTCGAGGTGATCGATCGGGGACAGACTGCCATCGGCGCGCATCACGGCCTCTCCCACGGTCAGTAGCGTCGCGCCGAGGAGCGATGCCGCCACCGCCTGTCCGTCGCCCGTTACCTGGCGCTGAAAATGCGCGAGCAGGAGTGCGAACACTGACGACAGCGCGGCCAAGTAGTCCCCGACGCCGAAGCGCAGCCACATCGGCGGCTTCCCCTCGCCGCCGCATTCCACTTCCCAGCCGCAAGCCGCCTGCATCAGCTGATCGAACCCGGGCCAGTCCTTGCGCGGTCCCAGCGGACCGTAGGAGCTGATGTGGCAATACACGAGCGCCGGATTGATCGCCTTCAGCGTTTCGTAGTCGATACTCAGCTTGTGCGCGGCCGGCAGGCGGACGTTGTGATGAACCACGTCGGCCCAGCGCACCAGCGCCGCGAGTGCCGGTTGTGCGGCCGGATCGCCGAGCTTGAGCGTCGCACCGAGCTTGCCACGCTGCGTGCCGGCGAAGATCCGTTCCAGACGGCGCATGGCATCGCCACCGGGGGGTTCCACCTTGATGACTTCGGCGCCGAGGTCGGCGAGGAGCTGCGTCGCGAAGGGCCCCGCGAGGTAGGCGCCCAGGTCGAGCACCCTGAGCCCTGCGAGGGGTGCGCTCCCCGGCTGCCCCTTCGGCGCGCCGTCGAATGCTTGCGCGCGCGGGACGCTCCAAGCCGGGTCCGATTCAAGCGGCCGCAACCCGCCGCGCAGGCGCGGGGGAGGGGCGGTGGTGTACGCCGGCCCCGGTTCGAACACGCGACCGAGGACGGGATCGTCCACCATCACGACAAATCCGTTGGCACGTGCCTGTTCGTCGCGGTATATCTCACCGAAAGGGGCCGCCACCTGTGCGGCCACGTCGTGCTGCCAGAAGTGTTCGACCCATTCCTGCGCGGGGCGCGTGGCAATGATTACCCTATTGGCGCCGAAGTTTGGCGCAACGTGGCTGGGCGGATATTTCGCGTTCTCGGCCGCGACCGCCTCGGGCCCCATCGCTACGAGCGCCTCTGCCATCCAAGGCGCCTTGTCCGGTGAGTAGTGCACATGGATCCAGCGCCCGTCGAAGCATCGGTGCAGCGGAATAGGCGTCGTCTTGTCGAGCCCTTTCGCGAACACCGGTGTCGGCGTCTCGGCGCGTGACCAGTGCATGCTCATCGGTGCGAGCGCGGCCTGGGCGAGGCTGGTGTGAGCCGCCCCGCCGCGCCCGTCGCGTCGACGTGCGATCAGACGCGCCATCACCCCGATGACGCAGAACCAGGCGGCGAGCCAACTCGCGAATGGCATGCGGACGAAGATCGGGCCCGGCCGATGACCAGGCTGCTCGTCGAGCAGACCCAAGCGCGCGAGCACGAGCGATTCCCGCGGCAAGGCCTCGGCGAGTGGATGCCGGGATGGCCAGCCGGTGATTGCCGAGACAACAAGCTGCGGGCATGCTGCAGCAAGCACGTCGTCCGCCAGCCCCAACGCTGCCGCACGGCTGGGTATGAAGTCGTGGATCAACACGTCGGCGTCGGCCAGCAAGGTATGCAGACGCCTGCGCTCATCATCGCGATCCAGGTCGAGTTCGACCCGACGCTTTCCCCTGTTGAGAACGGAGAACAAGGCCGTGCCCTGCTCCGCATCGCCGCCCGGCGCTTCGATGCGGATGACTTCCGCACCCGCCTCCGAGAGCTGTAATCCGGCCGCCGGACCGGGGATGCCGCACGCGATCTCGATGACGCGGATACCGGCGAGGATGCCTTCGTGCATCGCCCTACTCCGCGTACGCCTGCTGCACATACGTCATGCGCCCACCCGCGAGCATCAGCGCGCAGAACATGTTCAGCTCGACGATCTGGGCGGTAGAAAAATGGCGGCCGAGCTCGGCGAATACCGCGTCGTCGATGGCCATGTAGTCGGCCGCAAAGAGCTCGGCGTATCGCAGCGCCGCCTTCTCGTGCGGCGAAAAACGAGCATCGTCCGTGCTCAGGCAGGCGATATCCTCCTCGCTCACCGCGTCGTCCTTGCGCGCGAGCTGACACGCCTTGCAGGTCGTGATCGAGGCGATCCTGAGCCGCACCAACTCGCGGAGGCGGCCGTCGAGCACCCCGTTCACGTGCATCGTTTCCAGGGTCGCGAGCCAGGCTTGGGCAAGCTCGGGGCGATGTGCCCAGACCTGCACCGGGACGGTGGAACTCAACATGCGGTTGGCGCACCCCCGTGCCACTGCGTCGGCAAGCGGTTCAGGCAACGCATCGAGGGGAATGGGCTGGATTCTCGCCATGGTGGGATCCTCGGTTGGGATGAACGGGTTGCCCGGCGAGACGTCGGTCAGAACGCTCAGGCAAGGCTGCAGAACTTCGACGAGCCACCCGACCCTGCATGAAGCGCTCGATCGCGGGGTCGAGCGGCTTCACCGATGCACAGCCTCTCGTCGTTATATATTCAGTTTTTGCATTTCTGTTCAAATATACGGCTGAATCCCGTCCGAAACAAGAACGGCGTGATCTGACCGGGTGTCAGAACACGCCGCACCTGCTTCAGGATGTAGAGAGGACGCTCGCGATCGCGGTTTTTCCCGACCGCGTCGTTACTGCCCGTTCAGGGCTGACGAATGAAGTAGCGCACGTGGAGCTTGCCGCCCTCGTCGAAGCGATAGAGCTCGATGGTTTCGATCGTCACATCGGTCCCCTTCACCCTGTTGCGGTTGTGACAGGCCGCCTCGCAGCCATTGATGATCATCGCGACCTCCTCGATGTCGATCTTGGCGTTCTGCGCGGTCCACATCGCTTCAAGCACCGGCCACCCGTCGGCGGACGGTCGACCGACGTATTCGATGGTGAGACCGCCGGGTGCGACTTCGCGGTAAGCAGCCAGAAAACCTTCCTTGTCGGAGGCGTTCCATCGCGCAAGCTGTGTGTGCAGGAAATGCTCGATGACCTTTGCGTCGATGCTCATGGTGGTTCCTTTTTCGTGTCTCGTGTTCATCGAACGGTCAGAGTTCGCTGCCGCGCACATTGCGCGCGCTGCCGTTGCGGCGGTCCGATTCGCCCCAGGCCATCCAGCGATCCGGCTCGCGCGTATCACCCACACGCCTCCAGCGGCCCTCCTGTTGCGCGGTGATCGGGAACCCGCCGACGAAGTCCATCATTTCGCCTTTCGGATCAGGCAGGAACTCCCACTCCTCCCGGCCATCGACCACGATGCGGGCAGTTTCGGCGAAATAACTTCCCTCCTTGTGTCGCACCTCGCCCTCGATATCCGTCGTGCAATAGATCTCGCCCTTGTGGTTCTGGAAGATCGCGTAGCCCAGATTCTCATGGCCGACCATGAACGAGCCCGCATCCCAGGTCCCGTCCTTGTAGATCGTCGCGAACGACCACCAGATGACGTGCATCTTGTTGTTTACGACGAGGTCCTTCTGGAAGTGAATGGCACCGCCGTCGGCCATCCACGCCTGGTCGAGCGCGATGACGCCCTTCACCGGACGCCCCTCGCAGATGCCGGACACGTCGTAGAGTTGCGACACGTAGAAGGTGCCCCAATCCTCGCCGGGCAGGTACCACTGCATGCCGTTGCCGATAAGCGGCCCGCCGATGTCGAGAAGACCCTCCTCCTTCCAGCTGAAGCGCTCACCCGACGCGGTAATCAGCCACGGCTCGCCGGATTCGCCGTCCAGGCTGGACCAGCAGGCGGTATCGCCTTCCAGCCAGCGCTTAGGGAACATCGTCATCGCGCGAGGCAGGATCCTTTCCTTGTCGACACGGATGTGGCGCTCGTCAATCCGGGTGGACTGATAGATGAACTTCGTCGGGTTGGGGGAGCTGCCAGGCGCATTTACGGCACGGACGAAGGAATAGATGTGCCCTTCTTCGTCGCGCACGCTGCCGAAGGGCATGTGCTTGGTGAGCTTGAGCCCAAAGTGATCACGCAGGTCCGCGAGCTTGGCGCCGCTGACCTTCTGCGGTCCGACCAGGCATTGATAGGCGAAATCGCCCCGTTGGGGAACGGTCTTGAAGATTCTCATCGTTGAATTCCGGAAGAGGTCGGGAAGCCGCCCGTGCACGCGACGGGCGGGAACGGTGCCCGGGTTCAGTCCCAGATCACATGCACGTGGGACGCGCCGCGCAGCTGGGCACCTTCGATGACCGGTGCGGGCTTGTCCGGGTCCAGCCGCAGGTTCGGGAAAAGATCGAGGATCGCGTTGATCGCGCAATTGAGCTCCACCTTCGCAACGAACTGCCCGATGCACATATGCGGGCCGAACCCGAAACCGAAGGAAGGCTTGAGCTTGCGGTCGATGTCGAATTGGTCCGGATTCTCGAACACCTCCTCGTCCCGGTTCGCCGACACCACCATGCACTGCACGAACGACCCCTTGGGGATCGTTACGCCGTGCAGTTCCACCTCCTTGGCCGTCTCACGCACCTTGAAGGTCGCCACCGGTTCATAGCGGACGGTTTCGTCAATCAGCTTGGGCACCAGCGAGCGGTCGGCCCTGACGCGATCCACCAGCCCCGGCGTCGTCAGCAACAAGGTCATGACGGAACTGAACGTGCGCGTGGTCGTCTCGCCAGCCGCCGGCAACAGCGAGCGCACAAAGGTGATGACCTGATGGTCGTCGAGCCTCTCGCCCTCGTATTCGGCGCGCAGCAGGCGCCCGATGATGTCGTCGCCGTGGGAGCCCTCGGCGCGGCGCTTGACCACCACCTCCTGGATGGCGTCATAGAGCAGTTTGACCGCAATCCCGGCATTACGGCGCGCCTCATCGATCTTCTCGGGGTCGACCTGGTTGCCTCCGACCATCGCCAGGGTCCATGCCGCGTACTTCTTGTACCTCTCGGTGTCGTCGGTCGGGAAACCCATCAGCGCGTACATTTCACGGATCGGGAAGTACAGGCCGAAGTCCATCAGATCCGCCTTCTTCTGCGGCACCATCGGCTCGAGGAAGTCCTTGCGGATCACGTGATCGATCTGGCCCCGCCACTTGTTGACCGTATCCGGCATGAAGGCCGGTTGCAGCAAGGCCCGCACGCGCCGGTGCTGCTCGCCGTCCATCGCGAGAATGATCAGGCCATCGAAGAATGCCCCCAGTCCCTCGGCAATGAATCCGTTGGTGTAGGTGTCGGCATCACGCAGCACGTTCATCACGTCCTTGTAGCCGAACAGAGCGAACGTGGGCCGAGTGCCCTGCTTGAGGCCGGCGTTCGTCGGCACGCCGAACTGCTTGATGAAGTCCCCGACGTAGATCGGGGACTTGCCGCGCATCTCCCGGCACGCGGCGTGAATGTCGCCTTTGCCCTTGTAGGTTTCCGATACGGCCGTGTATGCGGTTTCGAGGTCGAGGTTGAGGATATCGGTGCTCACGGTTGTCTCCTGTGTGGCGCCCGTTGCTGCGGTTATCGAGAAACAACCGCCAGACACATGCGCATTTTTTGCAAACGTGTCCACATCCTAACCATCAAATCGAAGCAGTGGCCGATTCGACAGCGACTGTCGTTTGACCTCGAGTCAACTGCGCTAAGCTTCGCGGACAACGAGCGGAAACGAAATCTCCCAACATGCCCAGCTCTTCCCGAAACCCGAGCAAGTCGACCGAACGCGCAGCACCCGATAAGAGGGAGACCTTGCGCCGCATCAGCGCTGCGGCGCGACGAGAATTCGCCGCCAAGGGACTGGCGGACGCCCGCATCGACGATATCGCCCAGGCCGCCGGCGTCACAAAACAGCTCGTTTATCACTACTTCCGAAGCAAGGAGGAACTCTTCGCCTGCGTGCTGGAAGACTCGTCCGCGACGACCATGGGCGAACTCGTCGCGGTAGAACTGGATCACCTGGCGCCGCGTGACGCGCTGCGGGCACTCCTCAACCACATGATCCGGCCCTATTGCGACCCCATGCTGAGCGCGCTCGCACAGGAAGGGATCCGCTACCACGAGAGCCACGCCACGCCGCGCAACAGCTTTGTCGACCTCGCTCCCGAGCTCAAGCGCAAGATGCGCAGCGTCCTCGCGCGCGGGGCCGAAAGTGGCGATTTTCGTGCGAACGTCGACCCGGACCTGTTCCTCGCCGCAGCCGCGCAGGTGACCACCAGCGCCTTCGTCAGCCGCTACACCGTCGTCACCCTGTGCGGCCTGGACGTGGCGAACGCCGACGACGCGGACACATGGCGACGCTTCGCGGTCGACTTCGTGCTGGCTGCCGTGGAGCGCGAGCGCAGCGCCCAGCATCCGCTCACGCGGCCCGACGCCCCGCCGAAGACGCCGCCCGAAGCGGCCTGAGACCTTTGGCCCCCTTGCGCGACGCGCGCCACCTCAGCGTGCGAGGAAACGGTTCACCCGACTGGCGGCGATGCGTCCCGGCAAGCCGTTGACCCCACCACCCGGGTGGATGCCCGCGCCTCCGAGGAAGAGTCCTGCAACCGGCAGACTGTCCCCACCCAATCCCGCCGCCGGCCTCATCATCGCGGAACGCGTGGTGCTCGTATCCACATGCACCACGCAGCCGCGATGCACATTAAGCCGTTTCTCCAGGTCCGGCGCGGCCTCGACCCGACGACCGATCTCGAATTCCTTGAGACCCTGCATGTATTCGGCGGCCTGGTCGATGACCGTCTGCCCTACCCGGTCCCTGATGGCATCCCATCCTTCGCGCGGCTCGACCGGCGTCGCGACGGGATAGAGGTAAGCCACGTCCTGCCCCTCGGGCGCCTGCCCAGGGTCGACAGCAGTCGGCACCGTGATCCACATGTAGGGCAGCTTCGACACCTCGCCGCGCGCGGCGCAGCGGAAGTTGTCGAGCACGGCATCGGAGGTGCCGATCAGGAGGACGCTCTTGCGCAGACTCAGCCCGTCGGCCCGCAGGGCTTCGACGCGGCGGTAGTTCACCTGGCTACTGAGCGCGACATCGACCTTCAGTGGCGATGCCCCGTGGCCGTTGGCCGGCGCAAGCGCTACGCGAGTTAGCGTGCGCCGATCGAGCGCCTCGGGCGTAACCATTTCCAGCGCCATCTTCGGGTGGATCGACGCCACCACGGCTTTCGCCGACAGTACACGTCCGTCCTTGAGTCGCACCCCCTCCGCCCGACCATCGCCGGCAATGATCTCCGCCACCGGCGCAGACACCAGAATCTCCCCACCCAGCTCGCGCAACCGGGCCGCCAGCGCATCCGACAACGCCTGGGTTCCCCCCACGGCGCGGCCCAGCCCGAAGCGATGGATGAAGCCCAACAGCGCGAAGTAGATCCCCGTCGCGTCGTTCGCGATGGGTCCGGCCGCGCCAAGCAGGCAGCACAGCGCCGACTGTACGACCGGATGCTCGAAGCGCTCCATGATCGACGCGTACGCCGGGCTGCCGATGAGCGCCATGATTTCCGGTTTCAGATGGCGGTTCCTGAAGACCGCCTTCAGGGCCTGCCATTTCGCGCCCAGGTTGCGCTGCGCGGGGTCGACACGCATCATCGGGATGGCCATGTCGATGAAGGCATCCACGAGCTTCATCAGCGCCAGGAACTCCTCCGCATCTCGGGACGAGAAGCGCCGGATCTCGGCCGCAGTCTTTTCCGGCTCGCGCCAGAACACCAGCGAATTGCCATCCGGATGGACGTACACGTATCCCGGGGACATTTCGACCTGACGAAACCCATGGCGCTCGAGCTGCAGCTCCTGCGGCATCATGGGATGAACCCTGAGCGACATGAGATCAAGCGCGCAGGGGTTGATCAGATGCCGGGGCGCCTCCGGTATCAGGTAACCGCTGGAGGCCATGCCGCCGATCTTCTCGCGGGCCTCGATGACGATGACACGTTTACCTGCCTCGGCCAGATAACAGGCGGCCGCCAAGCCATTGTGCCCGCCACCGACGATCGCCACGTCATAACTGTTTGCGCCACTCATTCTGTCTCCCTCCGGGGTGTGCCGGATGCGCTTGTTGGTGAAATGCGTCCGATTCGACGAACTAACCGATTGAAGCACAGCGCCCCGGCCGGACACGGCGGGGCGGTTTGACGCGGAGTCAAAGCGCAGTGGAAGACGGACGGATGCCGCACACCCGCTCGCCCGCAGCGGCGAGCGGACGCGGCGTGCTCAGCGGCGGGAAACGCGGCCCTGCATCAGCATGGCGAACATCCGCTCGAGGCGGCGCGGTAGGCTTCGGCGCTCAGGGCCGGCGGGGACGAGAATCTCGCTGAGGATGTATCGGACCAGCAGCTCGCAGGTGAGCTCGCGGTCGATCTTGATTCCCGCACGCGACTCCCACGCATCGAAGACCGGCCCAAGCACGTCCTGGAACCGGATCACCGAGTCGGGGAAGATGCGCTGCAGCCAGCGCATCGCGTACTCCGGCGCAACCACGAGCAGCCGTCGTGCATTGCCGCGCTCGAGGTAATCATCGACGAATCGCAATACGGCGTCGAAACGCTCGTCCGGATCGGCATACGGGGCAGTCGCCTCGATCAGGGCAGCATGGAAACGATCGCGCCGGTGACGTGAAAACGCGTCCAAGAGATCGTCCTGCGACGAAAAATACCGGTAGAACGTCCCACGCGAGATGCCTGCGGTCTGACAAACGTCGAGGATGTTTACCCGGTCTGCTCCGGACTCGAGAACCACCGCTTCGGTAGCGTCGAAAATGCCCAGGATCGTGCTTTCGGACCGCCTGTTCCGGCGAACCGCCTTCACGGCCTTGACCGGCGCGGGCTCGGCGCCCTCCTTCGCAGGGGCGGTCGCGCGAGGCTTCTTCACCTTTGCCTTGCCCGCCTCGACTGCTTCCGCCATCTCCGCTCCCCGAGAATCCACCGATCGGTGATTGTAGCGTGCCCCAACCGCATGAACATCCGATCCCCCATCAAAATGATCATTACGCTTCCTTATATTTGACAGTTTTTCTATTTGTGTTTATGTTTTGCCATCACAACGAAAGCTGCACATCACCCCAACACGGCGAATCGGGACAGGAGACATCACATGGCAGGCATGGGCAATCAGGAAACCTGGTCGGTCGGCCCACAGGATACGGTCATCGCGGCACTCGACCGTGCAGTTGCAAAGCACCCCGAGCGGGTGCTGCTCGACTTCGGCGGCGAGCTTTACACTTACGGCCAGGTCGACCAGCTTTCGACGCGCCTCGCCCACTCGCTCGCAGCATTGGGCGTCCAGGCCGGGCAGACCGTCCTGAGCATGCTCGACAACAACATCGATGCAGTCGTGACCTGGCTCGCCATCAACAAACTGTGTGCCGTGAGTGTTCCTGTCAACACTGCGCTGCGGGGCGAGTTCCTCCGCCATCAGATCGCGGACTCGCAGGCTGCAATCGTGATCTGCGAGGCGGATTACGTCGAACGCATCGCGCAGGTTGCGGACGGATTGCCGGAAATGCAGCTGATCCTTCACCGCGCCCACCTCACCAAGGTCCCGGAGTGCCGCGCCCGCATCGCGCCGCTGGACGAACACCGCGGCCGGCGCGACGACGCGATCGAGACGAAGCCGAATCCCTGGGACCTCGCCTGCATCGTCTATACGTCGGGCACCACCGGGCCGTCCAAGGGCTGCATGCTGAGCTACAACTACATGTGCAATCTCGCCCGCCTCCAGCTGCGCGCGGGACCGGCAACCGAGAATGACATCACCATCACCCCGCTGCCGCTCTTCCACATGAACGCGCTGTGTGTCGGCATCCTCTCGAACATCATGGTCGGCGCCCGGGTCGCGATCGTACAGCGCTTCTCGGTATCCAATTTCTGGCCCGAAGTCGAGCGCAGCGGCGCCACCATCGCGTCGATCCTCGGCAGCATGGGCGGACTGCTCGCCCAGGCGCCGGACAACGAGTCGATGAAACGTTGCGTCGGACAAATCCACACCGTGCGCGGCAACCCCTTCACCGAGGAATCAAAGAAGATCTGGCGCGAACGCTTCGGCGCCAAGCAGGTGGGCGGCAATGGCTACGGCCTCACCGAAGCGAGCGTCATTACCTCGCTACCCGGCGGCGAGTACGCAGCGCCCGGCTCCTCCGGGAAGCGCATCCCCGACTTCGACGTGCGCATCGTCGACGACCTCGATCGCGAGCTTCCGGCCAACACGCCAGGCGAGATCGTCGTTCGCCCCCTGCGCCCCGACATCATGTTCATGGGCTACTGGGGACGCCCCGCCGACACCATGAAGCTGCTGCGCAACATGTGGTTCCACACCGGCGACATCGGAAAATTCGACGAAGAAGGTTTCTTCTATTTCGTGGACCGCAAGAAGGACTACCTGCGCCGGCGCGGCGAAAACATCTCTAGCTTCGAGATGGAAGCCGCCTTCGCAGCGCATCCGGCCATCGAAGAAGTTGCGGTCCACGCCGTGCCTTCCGACAAGGGCGAGGATGACGTCAAGGTCACCGCGATTCTCAAGCCCGGCAGCGCCCTCATGCCCGAAGAATTGTTCAAGTGGGCAATCGACTCCGTTCCCTATTACGCCCTCCCCCGCTATATCGAATTCCGCAGCTCGATGCCCAAGAACCCGCAGGGCCGGGTGCTGAAGTACCAGCTGCGCGAAGAGGGCAAGACGCCAACGACCTGGGATCTGGAAGAGACCGACATCAAGGTCAGCAAGCGCTGATCCCCATAGGGCAGAAAAACAGAGAGGAAGACACCATGAGCATCTTTACCCACGTCACGCTCGGGACGCGCGACATCGCGCGCGCGAAGACCTTCTACGATCAGGTTCTCGAACCGCTGCAGTTCAAGTGCCTGCTTGAGGTCGAAGGCAAGGCCTGCGGCTGGGGTATCGATGCACCGCAGTTCATGATCCTCTACCCCCGTAACGGGGAACCCGCCACTATCGGTAACGGCATGACCATCGGCCTCGGAGCCCCGAACCGCGCTGCCGTGCGCGAGTTCCATCGGCGCGCGCTTGAACTCGGGGGTACCTGCGAAGGCGCCCCTGGCCCCCGACCTTTCGCGCCGCATGCCTACGCCGCATACATACGCGACCTCGACGGAAACAAGCTCGTGGCCTCCTGCCGCAAATGTGAAGAAGAGGGATAGGCTGTCTATACTGAATGATGAGTACGCCAGCCAATGCTCAAATTGCACGACCCAACGCTTCGGCGACGATAGCCGACAACGAGAAGGAACTGCTTCGCGTCAACCGCGCCCTGAAGACGCTCAGCGCAGGCAACAGGACGCTGTTGCGGGCCAGCGATGAGGCCGAACTGGTGAATGCGATGTGCCGCGTCATCGTCGAGCAAGGCGGCTACCGCATGAGCTACGTCGGCTACGTACAGCACGATGAGCGAAAATCCGTCTCCCTGGCGGCGTTCGGTTTCGACGACCACTATGAGCAGGAGGAGGAGACGCTTCGAAACCTGTATGCGAGCTGGGCCGACAACGAGTTCGGTCACAGCGTGACCGGTATTTCAATCCGCACGGGCAAACCGTGTATCGTGCGCCACCTGCTGACCGACCCCGATCACGCACCGTGGCACGCGGAGGCGCTTCGCTTTCACTACGCATCCGCCAGCGCCTTTCCGCTGCACGTCGACGGCGAGGTGATCGGCACGTTGGGGATTGCGGCCTCGGAGCCGGACGCCTTCGATGACGCCGAAGTAAAACTGCTCGCGGAGTTGGCCGACGACCTCGCTTACGGCATCGGCAACCTGCGCTCGCGGCTTCGCCGCCAGGAGGCTGAAGCTACCATTCACCGCATGGCCTACTGCGATGCGCTGACCGGTCTACCCAATCGGGCGAGCTTATGCGAGCGGTTCGAGTCCGTTCTTGCTACCGCGGTTGCGCAGAACCAGCCGCTCGCGCTCATGATCGTAAGCCTCGACCATCTGCAGGAAGTCAATGACACCCTGGGCTACGCTCAAGGCGATCGGCTCATCCAGACATTCGCGCGCCGACTGATCGAGGCCAAGCTTGCCGAAACAGTCGCCCGGGTGGGCGAAGGCGAATTCGCGCTGCTGTTGCCGAATGCCGATTCGGCTCGCTCCTCCGCGACGGCACAGCAGCTTTCGAAGTTGTTGCACACCTCGATCGACGTCGAGGGGTTGGCGTTCGATGTACACACTCACACCGGTCTGGCCCTGTTTCCCGGCCATGGGGCGGACGCGGAGGTGTTACTACGACGCGCTCGCGTGGCGATGCGCGATGCGATGCAGGCCGGTCGGGACTACGCGGTCTTTGCACCGGCGCTCGATCAGGAAGCCTCGCGCAGGCTGGCGTTGATGGGGGAGCTGCGCCACGCGATCGAGAGGCACCAACTCGCGCTCCAGCTTCAGCCCAAGCTGCACCTGGCTTCGGCAGCGATCTGTGGCGCCGAGGCACTGGTTCGGTGGAAGCATCCACTGCTCGGCCAGGTCCCGACGTTCGAGTTCATCACGCTCGCGGAACAGGCGGGAATGATCACCCCCGTCACTCACTGGGTTCTCGAAGCGACGTTCCGCCAGCGCTACGCGTGGCACATGGCAGGAATCGAACTGCCGCTGTCGGTGAATCTCTCGGCGCACGATCTGCGCGACCCGACGCTGCTCGACAAGCTCAAGGGCCTGGTCGAGACCTGGGGAGCCCAGCCAGGCTGGATTCAGCTGGAGCTGACGGAGAGCGCGCTGATGGTGGACGCCTCGGCCGCGGTCGAGATCCTTCACTCCCTGAAGCGGCTGGGTTTTCAACTTGCCATCGACGACTTCGGTGCCGGCTATTCGAGCCTGGGTTATCTGCATCGCCTGCCCGTCGATGCCATCAAGATTGACCAGTCGTTTGTCATCCCGCTGGTACAGAGCGAGGATTGCGCGACCATCGTCAGCTCGGCCGCACAGATGGCGCACAAGCTGGGCTTCGAAGTTGTGGCAGAGGGCGTGGAAAGCCAGGATGCGTTGCGGCGCGTGACGGAACTGGGATGTGATATCGCGCAGGGCCATTTTGTGAGCCATCCGATGGCGGCCGACCAGTTCGGGGCGTGGCGGGCCGCTTCGCCCTGGTCGAGCCCGGCTTCACTCGCGCACTGAGCCCGCGCGGGGCGTTTTTACCCATTGCGCGATGCCCGGCAAAGACTCACATAGATCTCAACCACCTCCGTTGCACCGACCGTCAATCGCCGATCCTGGCTGCTTTTCCCGATACCGTCGCACGTCCGGCGGTAGCGCGACGTCCGGCCGGGCAGCGCGGAGCCAACAGGGAATTAGCATGCAGAACAAGTTCAACGAAACGGACAAAACGTCCGGTAGCGAGATCCTCCACGTCGCCGCGTGTCACTTGCCGACACCGTGGGCGACATTCGAACTCCACGGTTTCGAAGAAGTCGCCAGCGGACGCGAGCACGTCGCCCTGACGCTCGGCGCGGTGACCGACGGGGCGCCGGTGCTCACCCGCGTCCATTCCGAATGCCTGACCGGCGACGCGTTGTTCAGCCAGCGCTGCGACTGCGGCCCGCAGCTCGAAGCGGCGCTCGCCGCAATCGCCACCGAAGGCCGCGGCGTGCTGCTGTACCTGCGCCAGGAAGGCCGCGGGATCGGGCTGCTGAACAAGATCCGCGCGTACGCGCTGCAGGACCAAGGCGCCGACACCGTCGAGGCCAACGAACGTCTCGGCTTTCCCGCGGATAGGCGCGACTACTCGGTCGCGGCGGCGATGCTGCGCAGCCTCGGCATCGCGACGCTGAAGCTGATGACGAACAATCCCCGGAAGGTGCACGCGCTGGAGCGCTACGACATTGCGGTCGCCGAGCGCGTCCCCCACATCATCGAGCCGAACCCCCACAACGCCGGCTACCTGCGCACGAAGGCGGAGCGGCTCGGCCATCTGTTCCCTTGGCCGGAAGCTTGATCGGGGCGCATGTGTGCTCTGGACATTACGGCCCAAGGCTTCAATCGCGCCCAAACGAGCCAGTTGCGAAAGCGACGACTCCCTCTTCGCATGCCCGTACGTCAAGAGTATTTCGCGTAATTCAATTTGGTTGCAGCTACGCAGCGGGATTGGACCGAGACCGCAGCCTTGAGCGCGGGCACTGTGGTGGGCGCGCCGCCGTTCGCAGCTAGACGCAACAGTGAGCACGACATTTCACTTCTTGAAGTGAAACCGGTCACCGCGAGGCGACCGGTTTGGATTCGTCGCCGCTGTATCGTTTTCGCGCCCAACCAGAGGCAGGAGCTATCTCAGAGGCTGACCGGTCGCAACGCCCGGCTCGGCTTGGTCAACGGTGTGGATTCACGTCTCGCGCGCCGGCAGTCCGCCCGGGACAATCCGCAGGGCAACCACACCCGGCCATTGTCGCTGACATAGGCGACCTGATGGTCGCCGCTGTCGAGCACCTAGCCTCCTGCCCAATTGCCGGCGCCAGGCGCATACTCCGCGACAAAAGTACGCACGCACCAGCGCGCCTCATGCATCGAGGCGACTGGTGTCAATCGGTTGGCAATTCCCAGCAGCGGCAGGCCGGGATCCTGGCCGAGGTCCGGATTGCCGCGTGTGAGGAGTGCTACCAGCAACGGATGCATATGCCCCACTACACCATGGCAACCTCGTCGGCCTCGCGGTCGGCCTCGCGGTCGGCGTCACGGGCTCGGAACGCGCCTCGGCGCGACGCTGATATGAATCTCGCTCCAACTGCCGAAACCCGCGAATCCTGACCGTCCGGTGGCCCACCCATGCCCGTCGATCAGTGCATCGCACACGCGGGGACGCTAACCGTCTTGACCTGTGCACGCTACCTGAAACAGATGCAACCAGGAGAACGGCATGACCGGCACTATCCTCATCGGAACAGCCTCATGGACCGACAAGACCCTCATCGAGTCCGGACTCTTCTACCCCGACGAAGTGAAGACCCCAGCGGGCCGTCTCCATTACTACGCCACCCAATTTCCAGTCGTGGAGGCGGACAGCTCCTATTACGCCATGCCCTCGGTGAGAAACGCCTTGTTGTGGGTCGAGAGAACACCTCCCGACTTCACCTTTGACGTAAAGGCGTTTCGCCTTTTCACGCAACACCAGACCGATCCGCAGGCATTACCAAAGGACATCCGGGATGCTCTGGGAGCAGTGCAGAAGAAGAACGTGTATTACAGGGACCTACCGCCAGAGCTCAAGGATGAATTATGGACTCGGTTTGCAATGGCCGTGGAACCGTTACGTGCAGCCCAAAAGCTCGGGGTGGTTCTATTCCAGTTCCCGCCCTGGTTCGTGCCCTCCAGGGCGGCTTTCGATCACATACTGGAATGCGCTGAACAGCTCCGGGGATTTCAAGTGGCGGTGGAGTTCCGGAACCGGACTTGGTTTGAGGGCGATCGGGCAGCCCAGGTGATGGCGTTTGAACGGGAACATCGGTTGGCACACGTCGTCGTCGATGAACCCCAAGGCTTTGCCAGCAGTGTCCCGGCACTTTGGGAGGTGACGTGCCCGCACGTGGCGATTGTCCGGTTTCACGGGAGAAACACCGACACCTGGGACAAGAAAGGACTGAGCTCGTCCGGGGAACGGTTCAACTACCTCTATGCCGATGCGGAGTTGACCGAGTTGGCTCAGAAGGTCCGACAGCTGGCGCGGGAGGCCAAGTCCGTCCATGCCGTTTTCAACAACAACTTCGGTGACTATGCGCAACGGAACGCGGCCCAATTCCGGCAGATGGTCGCGAGAGCTATGACCGAACCCCGATAGCAACCTGCGGGCCTTGGGACTGATGCGCTCGCAGCTTCTCGAGCCGGGACCGGCGCACTATGACCGCACCGCCTCCTGGGCCTCGACCCTCCATGCAGCCTGCCCCGATGCCGACGGTCTGATCTGGCGATCGCGCCAGCACGACGACAGCGAATGCCTGCTTCTCTCTGGCGACCGCGTTGGTGAGGCGGAGCTGGTCGTCAGCGAGCGAATGAGCTTCGAACCGCCGAACGGGTGGCAGACCCTTCTCGCCGCGGCCGCACAGGCAGGCTTCGTTATCACCGAGAACTGAAATACGCTTCGCGCTGCCGGTTGTGACTGGCCGACCTCAGCGCAAGCAGGATGAGACAGGGGCAATCGTTTACGTGGCGTCGACAGCCGCCTCGCTCGTGGAACCAGCGAGCTCGCGCTTGGGTTTGTAGTCGGCTCGCTCGACCCGGCCCAGGCATAGCGTGACGTCGTCAGCGGTCACCTGGAAGCCGGGCACCTTGTCGGGGGCGCCCTCCGGCGAGTACATGAACTGCTTGAGGACGCCTTCGACCTGCACGCGCGCACCTCGCCGCAGCACGCGCGCGGCGTCCTCGCCGCGCTGGCCCCACAGCGACACACTCATCCAGAATCCGCCGACCTGCTGATATTCGTCGTTGGTCTGGTCGTAGGCGTAGTCGTCGAAGAACACGCGCATCTCGGCGACGACCTCATCGACCCCGTTGATTGGGACGTGCTTGAGGATCGGCGTATCGCCGAGATTGCCTTTCCCGCGAAATACGTTCGGCATGTTGCACTCCTTGGCGTCGACGTAGAACACGACGGTGGCCGACGCCGGTGCCCGCCGCCGTGCGGCATACTACGGATCGCGCTGCCGGGCATGCTTCAGGGCGAGGCGCGCCTCGATTTCACGCCGGTTGAGCTCGATGGCGCGCCGGTGGGTGCGCTCATACCACTCGCGCAGCGTCCCGGGGAGTTGGGCGAAATGGGCGTGGATGGCGCCCCAGGGGATGTGGCCGGCCCGGGGCCCGGCGCCTGCCGCACGCCAGCGCAGTTGCACCTGCCCGGTCACAGTGCGCCGGTGGAGCGCCAAGTAGAAGGTGCGCCCTCGCACTCGGCGTGTGATTCGCGACAGTTCCTCCTGTTGGCGGTGAATCGTGTCGACACGGGCCTGCGCCTGCCGCACGTCGGCGGGGGCGCCGCCCCTACCCGTAAAGGCCTTTGCGTCAGCATCCGGTTGACAAGGCTTACTGTCGCAGCGCTGGTCGACGACATCGGCAGCACCCGGCGGATCAGGTTGCGCCAACTCCGTTTCCGGCGCGTCAGTCGACCAGCCCATCATCCGTTGCCTCATCGCCCGCTGCGCCACGTTCCGAATCGATGGCGGCGATCTCAGCGGCCACGCGCTCGAGCATGGCCTTCTCGGTGTCCGAAATCGAAATACGGCGCTGGGAGTGGCGCGAGATCTGGTGGCCTGCGTAGATGCCTGCTGGCACAGCACCGAAGATACCGGTGACGGCTGCGACACGCTTCTGCGCATTGGCGTCGGCGCCGGGCAGGAAGTCGGCGCGGCTGAGCGGCAGCAGGTCCGGCTTGGTGAGCCAGTTCTCGAAGCGGATGAACTCCTCGAAAGCGGCGCGGATCGGCCGGGTGAATTGACGGATGGCGTCATGCGCCTCCTTGTCGGAGAACAGGGCCTTGCGGCCAAGCGTCTTGACCACCCGGATGTAGTAGTCGAACTCCACGATCAGCTCGGCAATGACATAGCCGTACGGGCTGCGGAATCCGAGTTCCAGGACCTTCGGCTCGCGGGACTTGAGGATGCCGAAGCCCAGTCCCTTGTCGGCCCGCTTCTTGAGTTCGGCGCTGAGCAGGGTCGCCTGGCGGTCGAGTGCCCGCCTGAGCTCCGGGATGCGGTGGTCGGCACGAAGGAGCGCCCAGTCCGCGTATGGGTTGTTGTTGCGCGTGAGCGCCCACAATGCTTTCAGGCTCGAAGCGACCCGTTTGCCGCCCGGAATCGCGTTGTAGTGCCCCGCCGGGTCGCGTCGGCGGCCCATGAACATCCGAAAGCCCTCTTTTGTATGGAGGGTCATGGTGTCGACACCGTCGTCCACCAGCGAGCCGAGATCGCGTAGCTGGGTCGCGACCGCGGGTTCGACCGTGGCGTCGGCTCCCGCGGTGACCCG
This sequence comes from Azoarcus sp. DN11, assembly GCF_003628555.1. Taxonomy (NCBI): domain Bacteria; kingdom Pseudomonadati; phylum Pseudomonadota; class Betaproteobacteria; order Rhodocyclales; family Zoogloeaceae; genus Azoarcus; species Azoarcus sp. DN11. The sequence goes on from NZ_CP021731.1 coordinate 3,039,633, forward strand.
GTATTCAGCCTCCATCTGCTTGAGCTTGTCGCAGCGTTGAAGGTAGAGCTCGTAGCGCGCCCAGCGCGGATCGTGGGGATCGGGGTCGTCTGCCTCGATGAGATCGGCAAGCTTCTCGCGCTCCTTGGCAATGCTGTAACGATCGGGAAACGGGGAGCGATCGTCGGTCTCGAAGGGGATTGGGGTTCCGCCTGGAAAGACGGGATCGAGGAGTCCGGGCTGATCGTCGACAGGTGCCAGAGAGGACCGGGGGATCGGTGGGGCGATCGGGTGGGATGACATTTGTCTTCCTCTAGGTGGCGTCGGTGAGGTCGTCCGCAGGCGACTCGACGGGTTGCAGTTGGGCCAGCGCCGGAATGGGCGTGAATCCGGGTAGGAAGTCGCATTCGGGAAGGGGGCCGCTCAAGAGGTGCCGGAGCGCCGCCATGTCGACGATGTACGCGCCGGTGGCGCAGCGGACCTTGCGACTGCGGATCAAACCGTGCCTTTCCAGGCGCAGCAAGGCGCGCTGGACAACCTGGTGTCCCAGCAGGGTGTACTCGGCCAGTGCGCGGCTGGAGATGCGCACTGGCGCCCGATCTGCGGCCCGCCACAGCAAGGCGAGGAGGACGGCGGTGGCGGCGTAGTCACCGTCCAGGCGAACGAGAACCTCGAGGGTGATCTGCGGCTCGGAAAGGGAATGTCCGGACATCGGTGAAGCACGGCTGGGTAAATGGAATCCCAACGAAGTCGGCGTTGCTGTTGGGTTGGATGAATCCAGTGGTTTACGGCTTTAACGTTGGATTGGATGAATCCAGAAAATCGATGCCCTCGACATCCGCGTCGAACTCATGCACGACATGCCACAGCGTGGCGATCGAATGGTCCGGGAATGCGCGATGGAGTTCTACGAACTGACGTTGTGGCGGGTGCGTGCATCGAATTCGCGACCAGGCGTTATGGATCGCTTCACGTACGCTCGGATCGGGAAGGGCCGGCCGGCCGCGAGGCGGCGGATCGGGGCACAGCAGCGCGCGGTGCTGCTGAATCTCCGTCAGGGTCATTTTGAAGAGGTGAACCAGGAGCGGAGGCTGGGCGCCGTGCATCACGTGATATTCCATCAGCTGCCGCATTTCGGCGATCGCGCAGTGCCGTCGATAGGCGGCCTCGAGCGTTGCGGGATCGAAATGAATGCAGACGTCGAGCTGAGGCATGCCGGCGATGGATGCGAGATCCCGTGCGGACGCGGCACGCAGGGTATCCAGAATCTCGGGGCTGAGCCCGGCCTCGAGCAGCGTCTGCAGCTCTCCGGTGTCGAGCAGGTGAATGAGATGCGACAGCAGCGCGTAGCGCAGCTGCTCACTTCTTATCGGGATCATCTCCTCCTCCTAGTTGTCCTCGGCGGTGGGTGGCTTCTCCGTGCATGCGCGGTGATACGCGTCGATCAGCGAACGCGTGAGCGACCACGACGCCGGATGTCGCAGCAGGGCCACAACGGGGTCGTCGGCTTCCCCATCGCCCCCCTCAGCCGACAGGGCGAGCTGCGCCAAGAGCCGGTGCGCCCCATGGCGTTCGGGCTCTCCGGACGCGTCGGAGGGCATGCGAAGCGGCTCAACGCTGAATCCCGCCCGCCGGCCGGCGTCCTGGCGAATGCAGTCCGAGAGCTTGAATGCGGCAGCGAAGTCGCCCAGCCGCCTCGAAAAGCGCGTGTCGGCCCGCCCCGCGGGGGTCACTCGCGCAGCGTGTCCGGTGCCGTCCGTCGCCTCGGGCACCGCCTCCTTCGGGGGCTCGGTCAGGAGGCGGTGGATCTCCGCAAAAGCAAGCTGCCCCTCGGCGCCGGCGACCGCCACGAGCGCACGCTCCACGGCCGCTTGCACGCATTGCGCGAGCGCCGCGAACTGGGCGGTCATGCGAGACAGGATCATCTCGACCTCGGGCTTGGTGAGCCGCGGCGGCTCGTCCATGTCGCGAACGGCATTGATCCCCGTCGCCACCTCGGCGATGAGCTCGTCGAAGGCGGTCTTGCGCACGTAGGGGGCCAGGTTGATCGCATCGGCAAGCTTTTCCAGGCACCCGAAACGGCTTCGAATGGCCCCCGCGCTCTCGTGGGTGAGGTGCGGGCCGATCGGCGCCAGGTAATCCACGGCGAAGAGGAGATTGGCGGCCGTCGCGCCATGAAGCTTCAATCCGCAACCCCGCGCGCGCTCCGCTAGCTCGCGCAGCGACAGAGGCCGCTTCAGCTCGCACTCGAGCTCGCTCTTGAGGAGCGCCACCCCTCGCCCCCGCTCCCAGAACGTGATGTCGCCTCGGTTCTCGTTCTCGGCCAGATGCGCCGCAATGACATCGCTTTCACTCACCCACGGGCGCACCACCACGTGGATCCATTCGTAGCGGGGATCATGGGTCTCAAGCCACAGCTCCTGCATGATCTGCAGCCGCGTGTTGCCGCCGAAATAGCACATGTACCGCCCCGCACCGGGCCGGCGCGTCACCGAGAGGGCTTCGGTGAGACCGCCGCGCGATTCGATCGATGCGCGAATGTCCGCATAGCGCGGATTGGTCCGGATTCGTGGGTTCTTGTCGTAGCAGTCGATCTCCATGCAGCGCATCAAGCTCCAGCCGTCCACGTCCTCGCCCGGCTGGAGGTCAGCCGCGGCGTTGGTCGGGCCCTTGACCGCCAGGCTATGCTGGGCGAGCAGCGCGCGACGCTCCCCGGTCGTGGCATTGGAGGACGCTTGCGGCTGGAGCTTTCCCCGCTTTTCCATGTGCTGGGCCAGCTCCTTGACGGAGATGGAGTCAGGCAATCGCGTTCTGGGCGTCATGGTCACCGCCAACCTCGCAGGGGGCTCCGGGCGGCACACCGGCGTGGATGCCGTCGAGGCTCGGAATGAGCTCCCACAGGAGCGCATGCATTGCAGGACACGCCTTGACCGGGTCGACCCAGTGGACCGGGACCTGGGCAGTGGCAGCATTGCGGTACGCAACGGCGTGCGGGATGACCGTCTTCAGGAGCAGGACCTTGCACTTGAGTTGCTGATAGCTCTCGCAAATGGCCTTGCCGATCTCACGTGCATCGCGGGTGTTCTCGTGACGGTAGATCATCGCCAGCATTTGCGGCACGGAGATGCCGAATGCAGCAGCCGTTTCGACGCGGTTCAGCAATTCCTCAGTGCCCGACAGGAACTCGCGCGCGGAGAGGATATCGGGCGAGATCGGCGAAAGGAGCACATCGGCTGCCAGGACTGCGGCATCCTGAAGGTGCCCCACCGCGCCCTGGGTGTCGATGAGCACGACATCGTAGTGCTCATGCAGCAGCGGACTGCGCAAGGCGAGCTTGATGCGCAGCGCGCTGTCCATGCGCGGCGCCAGCCAGTCCTGGAGCGTTCCCTGCGGCGCATCGGAGATGACGATGTCCAGGCAGCCATTCGGGTTGAGCCGCGGCTGGCGACGCAGTGGCATGGGCGCGAGCGCGAAGTCGATAGTCGAAATGCAGTCGTCTGTGAGCGCGCCCTGCTTGATCATTTGCGTCAGTCCGTGCCGCGCCCTCTTGGCAATGGGGTAATAGCGACTGAGGCTCGGCTGCACATCGGCATCGACCAGCAAGACACGCATGCCGATGTCAGCGAGCAGCGCGCCGAGGTTAGCGGTCAGGGTGGATTTCCCGACGCCTCCTTTAGTCGATACGGTGCTGTAGACGATCATCCGACCTCCTCCGGTGAAGCAGCGGCGAGCAGGGGACGAAAGCGAAGGGAAAGCATGGGTGCCGGCGAGGTGAAGCTGCGGCACATGCGCATGAAGCGACGAGGGCGTCCCGGATGGAATGGAGCGTATTCCTAAACAGAATTGAACATCATCCTCGGCTTGTCAACGCCGATACATCCCGAAACACGCAACTGGCATGGGGACCGGATCCCTGGTTGAGCAGGTTTGGCAACCGCGAGCAAGCGGATCACGAGGATGCACCGGATTGCTCGGACGAGTCGGGATCGACAAAGGACACAATGTTCGGATTCGATGGCGGGACAGGATTGAACCAGTGCTCGGGGTGCTTGATCACGACGGCTGCGAGTTTTCCTACGCGTTTTCCGCCGCGGCCGAGAACGCCGAAGTGATGAACGTTCGAGTTTCCGGGCCCGACCAAGTGCCAGCGCGCCTTGATGACTTGCCGCTGGATGCCGATGCCCAGCTTGTCCGACGGGCTCGCATCAGGATCCATCCCGTTGCCGTCGTCACCGTAGAGCGCCGCGAAGTCGCGGAATGTCCGCGGGGAGACGAGTGCCATCCCTTCTGGCACGAAATGGACCGGCGCGCCGGCTTCGTTGTAGGGGATGGATCCATCAGCGATCCCCTGTTGCAGCCACGCCATGAAGCGAACGGCTGCATCGCTGGGCGTCTCGTGAATGGACTTGGCGTCGTCGGTGTCCGACTTTGGCACGGATGCGAACGGAGTAACGGGTCGCGTGGCTGAAGGCGGTCGGCGGCGGGGCCTCCCGGATGTAGTGGCCGCGGATGTCACCGAGTCGTCATCCGAGAGGAATTCGTCTTTTCGGCCGAGATTCGCGGTCGTGGCTGGTACCTCGTGCCCCTTGGCTTCGCTGGTCTTCACCTCGCTCGTCGGCTGATCACGACCCGTGGATGGCCTGGTCGCCGCATGGGCGGGCTTGGGAGGAGGAATATCGGGCGGCGTCAGCGGACCCGAGGCGCGTTGCCGCTCAGGGCGATCACCGGGCTTTGGTGCCCCGCCCTGGCCGTCGCCCGGTGGTTCGTCCGCTCGCTTGTCCCGTGTCTTTCGGGGCGGTTTGACGACGAGTTCGCCATCGAAGTCGGACGGGTAGTCGTCGGCCGAATCGAAGAGCTTCACCAAGGGGAACTTCAGCACCGCGAACTCGTGGGCGTACCCCTCGCCGCGGACCTCCACGTACCAGATCGCCTGACCGGTGTCGGGGTTGCGCTCCAGCAGCCCGTAGTCCTGCCAAGTGTCGAACAGCCGGTCGTTCTTGGCCGGACCGGGAATGCTCGCGCCGTCGTCCGGATTGGTGTGTGCGATCTCTTCCCGTACCGTGTCCGCGAGCCGCTTCGCCACAAACCAGGCTGCGCCAGCGCCGATCCAACCTGCCGCGCCGTCCCGGTTGAGCGGCAACGCACCTTGGCGCAGCAGCCGGCGTATGGCGCTCATCAGCTGGTCGACCAGCGGGACGGCTGCAGCAGTCGCGAACTGGTTGCGTGGGCCATGCTGCAGGTTGGTCGCGGCCGAGCGGCGATCGGCTTGGCGCACAATCTCGGTCAGCACGCCGGTTGCGTCATCGCCCGACCAGGCAGCCTCGAGCTGGCGCATGACCGACGGTTCGCGCGCCACAAACGCCAGGGCTGTTGCAGGGACGATCCTCGGCGCCAGCACCAGCGGCAGGCGACGGTGCGCGCCGTAGTTGCGTTCGGCTTTCGGCGCGAATCGCACCTCGTATTCGACCGCGCCGGCGGTCGGCATGTCGCCGGATACCGGAAGCCATTGCCGTCCGGGGCCGCCTGGTCGGTCGGCGACACTCACCCGCAAGTCGGTCATCGGTTTGCCGATGTCGTGGAACAGCGCGGCGAGAATGACGGCGTAGGTCCAGTGATCACGCTGGGCGTCGATCGCCTCGGCGGCGCCGCCCTTGGGCAGCAGGTATCCATTGCGCAAGGTGACCGCTGCATGGAGTACCTCGATCGTGTGGGCGGCCAAGCCGCCGACATGGGCGTGATGGTGCGCTTCGCTGGCCGGCAAGAGCTGCACGAACCGCAGGTAGCCGAGGATCGCGGGCGCGACGTCGCGATCCCAAGTGGATTGGCTCAGTTTCGATTCACGATGGATCTGTTGCAGCGCGTTCGAAAGCTTGCATACCTGGACCAGGGTCGGCGCGTCGAGGACCCTGAGCCAGCCGCTTCGGCTGGCCGCCAGGCCGGGGGCGGCAAGGGCACCGGTGGCCGGTGCACCCGCCATCGTCTGCTCCGCATCGGCATCGGCCGGACGCTGTCGCACGGCCCGTTCGCGGTAAATGGACCAGCCGAGCCAGCCGGCCAGCGCTGCCGCAGCCAGGAAACATGTGGCGGCAAGAGCGGCCATGGGGTCAGCCCCGAAGGTTGCGGATCTGAGCCGCGCAGAACTGCGCCAGCAGCCACTTCTGCAGCACTTCCGGCGGTGGCGATGGTCGCTCGGACTCCCAGACCTCGACGGTCGTACCTCGGCAGAACGAGGAGAAGGTTTCGACCAGCGGCTTCCACTTCTCGTCGTCGCGTTTCGCGCGGTACCGACAGAACGGCAGGGTGGCCAGATCCGCCGCGAGCTGGGCTGGATCAGCCGGCCGCAGGGCATCCACGTAATGCGCCAGCAGGTCGCGGACCGTCAAGACCGGGTCATCCTCCGGATAGAGGTACGCCTCCAGGCCATCGTATCGTCCGAGCCAGCATAGCAGCACGTTGCGCCATCTCGGCTCTCCAAGGCCCTCCAGGAAATGACCGATGGTCATGACGGCCCGGGTACGGGCCTCCTGCTGGTGCGGGGGAATCGGCGGGGGCAGGTCGTTCATCACGAAAACACCTCTGAAAGGTGCGAGTTGTTCTTCTTCACGTCTTGGCCCAAGCCGTGGACGGCCGCTCGCGGCCGCGCATGGCACATCTCACTTTAGGCATAGGACAGGGGATTTGGCGAGGACTCGACGGCACCCGCGATTGCCGGATCGCGACTAGAGCGTGCCGCAATTCACCCTTTCTGTCCGCACCAAAATCGCGCCAGGTTTTTCGACTTTCCGCTTGACATGCCACAGTGGTTGTACCGGAACCTTTGGCGCATTTGCCGCCAGGCCGCTCCAGGCGGTCTGGCGGCCCGTCTCCCGTCGGCCTTTGCCGCAAGGCGCCCCGTACCGGTAAATCCTTCGCCCAGCGGAATTTGAGCTGGGCGCCCTTTCGGGTTGGGCCTGTAGTCCCGTAGAAGGCGGGCCGCCACCGGCCGCCCACCCTTGCGCCCTTTCGCCAACCATTTTCTTCCCCGCGATGCAAGGCGAAACTCGAAAAATGTTTTTCGAATTTCGGGCTGCAAGACGCAAACGCGCTCGCCACACTGCGCCCCGTGACTGGCCGCTGACCCCGGCAGCCCGGCGTCCTCACCGCTCCCGGCGGGGACGCCTCCCCTCACGGAGCAGACCCACATGCCTCGCCCTCTTGCGCTTGCGCTGCTGCTGGTTGTCACCGGTGCGTGGGCCACCCCGCCCGACCAGATCCGCCTTGCCCGTTTCACGGTCGCCGAACCTGCCCCTGCCGCAGCCGTCGTCGATCCGCTCACCGTAGTCGCAGCCGTCCACTTCCCGCGCGAGCATGTGCGAACCGTAGGCGATGCGGTCGCCTACCTCCTCCTGCGGACGGGCTACCGCGTGGCATCCGCCGACCCCGCTGCCACCGCCCTCCTGGCCCTGCCCCTGCCCGAATCACATCGCGTCCTGGGGCCCTACCCGGCCCGCGCGATTCTTCAGGTCCTCCTCGGGAACCCGTACAACGTGAATCCCTCGCCCGTCGATCGCACCCTGACGATCGCTTTGCGCGGCCCCAACTCTGAGGCCCCAAACGAGGTGGCGATTGTGGAAGCAGTCATCACCCGTCCCGTCGCACCTGTCACGCCACCGGAGACGATCGAATGAACGCGCCGCAAACTCCGCCCGTCGGCGCATTCTCCCGCTTCGCTCCACGCATTTCCCTGCGCGCGTCGGGCCACCGCGCGCGCGTCGTGTACCTGATCGCTGCCCTGCTCGTCGCCGGGGCAGTCTTCCTGGTCCTCAGCCCGAGCCCGTCGGCACCGCTGCGCAAACCCGAAGGTGTGGATCCGGTGCCGCAGCCGCTACCCGCGATCGCGGCACCCGAGCCGCCGCCCCCTCCTTCGCCACGGCCGGACCAGCTTGACGACCGCATCGCTGAACTCTCCCGCTCCTTCGAGGATCTTGGGGCCCGCTTCTCGGCCATCGAGGCCCAACTTGTCGCGTTGGATGAGCGCAATGACGACATTCGCACGCGGCTGGAAGCGCTCACCGCCCCACCCCGGCCGAAACCGGAGCCAGCACGGCGGGCCGCAGGCGCCAAGCCGTCCAAGCCGGCTGGGCCCGAGCCGCGGATGCCCACCGTCCTGTCGATCGACACCTGGGGCAGTAAGCCTTCTGTCGCGATTCGCGACCCGCAAGGCAACTTGGCGTTCTATCGCGAGGGTGATGCTGTCGGAATTGCGCGCATCGAGCGCATCGATTCCCAGGCGCGCCGGGTCCACCTCCGCCTGCCCGATGGCACCGTGACCGCCGTCGATGCCAAGAACTGAGGCGTGAGTCATGCGAAAGACCGTCCTGTTCCTCCTCGTCGCCGTGCTGCACCCGGCGGCGGCGGTCGAGACCGGCCACACGCAGCTGCGCGCCGTCCAACCTGCCACGACCGCCGCCCACCCCTCGGCCCCCGAGGCCACCGACATTGCGGCCGTCGATCGCGTCGAAGCCGGTTACTGGGGCATCACCCTCGAGGAGCTGCACCGCGCGCGACGCCTGATGCGCGGCCCACGCGGCGCCTTCAGCGTCGCCACCATCAGCCCGGTCGAAGTGCTTGGCATCCACGCACGCTCCGACGCGGAGCGAGACCGTTACGCGGAGCTCTTCGCCAAACTGTTGCACGACGATACGCAGCGTGTCCTCGCCTGGCAGCGAGCCGGTGATGCGGCCACGCGGCGTCTCTACCCACACGGCAAGGCGATCGACTTCGGGCGCGCTCCGAACGCCCCCACCCTCCCCAACTGGTATTTCACGCCAGGAGGTGCGGCGCAATGAACTCGTCTCCCGCACGTCGCACCTTCCTCGTCCGCCTCTGCCAAGGCGGGCTGCTCGCGGCAGTGCCTGGGCTCACCTTCGGCCACGAGCGCGCCCGCGTGGTCTATCCACCAGTCCCGCCCGCCTACCGCATCGTGGCCCAGTCGCTCGCGCTCCCGCCCAAGCTCCTTTTCGCCATCGCGATCCAGGAGTCCACCATGCAGTGGGGCGCGCTGGCGCTGCCCTGGCCGTGGACGCTCAATGTCCGCCGTAGCCCCCGCCGCTACCAACGCTATCCGGAAGCGGTCACCGACCTCAAGCACATGCTCGCCCAAGGGGTACGCAACGTGGATTGCGGCCCGATGCAGGTTAACTGGCACTACCACTCCGACAAGTTACGCACGCCCGAGCTTGCGCTCGACCCCTGGCACAACCTGCGGGTGGCCGGCGCGATCCTCCTCGAGAGGCGCCGTTCCGCAGCCAACTGGTTCGACGCCGCCGGCGCCTATCACAGCCCCGGCGACTCGGCGCGGGCCACCCGCTACGCGCGTTCCGTCTTCGCACGGATGGAAAGGATTCCCGATCATGCCTGACTTGCCGCATCGGACGCGTCTCACTGGCTTCCGCATCGGGGGCGACCGCCCGCACCTCTGCGCTGCCTCTGCCACCTTCCGTGCGGGATCCCATCGCGCCGGAACGACTCCGGCGCCATATCCCATCCACATTGCCTTGTTGTCTCCCTCCCCTCGCAGTTCTTGCGGGTCCTTGACCGCTGCAACGGCGGCTTCAGCACAACCATGGTCCTCTTCAACGGCCTCCTCCCTGCCGATGGACCATGGTTGTGCGCTCTTCTTGGGGAATCGCACATGAGCCATGGCACCATCGAAGCGTGGCTGCGCCCTCCCATCGAGATCTGGAGTGCCCTGACCGCGGCGTGCTGCGGCCTCGTCGCACTCATCACTCCGTGGGCGCTGATGATGCCCCCGGACCTCGGCCTGGGCACCGCCGCCCTCGCCTTCGCCTTCGCCGCCCTGCGCGCCCGACAGGCCTGGCGGGTATGCCGTTATCAGTACGGTCTCACCCGGTACAAGGCGACGACCATCGCGCCGCACAAGCTGCCGCGCATTCCGGGCAAGCTGTATCTGGGCGAAGGCTTCGCCTGGGGGCAACAACACACGCAGCGCCGCATGGACGCCACACGCCCGCAGGCCCAGCCCTACCTGGTCGAAGGCGCAAGCATCCGCGCAACGCGCGCGGTGCTTCGCGCGATGGGCGCCACACCGCTCAAGCCGATTGCCGCGGCGCTCGCGCTCCCCCGTTGGTGGAACCCGCTATCGGAGCCTGCCGATCTCGGCGGAACGCCGGTACTGCACGGCGTCGAGCCCAATGAGGCTCACGTCGCCCTCGGGCAGAAGCATCGCCCCGGTCACCTGGTCGTCCTCGGCACGACGCGCGTCGGCAAGACCCGTGCAATGGAACTCTTCGCCACCCAGGACATCCGCGACGGGAAGGTCGTCATCGTCATCGACCCGAAGGGCGACGCGGACCTCATGCTGCGCGTCCATGCCGAAGCTGCGCGCGCCGGGCGCCTCGACCACCTCTATCTCTTCCACCTGGGTTACCCCGAAATCTCCGCCCGTTACAACGGCATCGGCAACTTCGCCCGAATCACCGAGGTCGCGAACCGAACGACGAATCCCCTGCCCTCCAGCGGCAACTCGGCGGCCTTCAAGGAATTCGCATGGCGCTTCACGAATCTCGTCGCCCAAGCCCAGGTCGCCCTCGGGCAGGTGCCCACCTACAACCTGCTGCTGCGCGACATCACGGACATCGAACCGCTCTTCCTGCGCTACGCGACGCACGTGTTGCGCACGGAAGGCCCCGAGAACTGGGAGATCCTTGTCGAGGAAGTACAGACCCGCATCGAGAAACGCCAGATCACTGTTCCGCGCGCCCTGCAGGATCGCAGCGACCGCCTGATCGCCCTCGTGCACGTGCTGAAGGATCTGCAGCTTCCCGATCCCGTCCTCCAGGGTCTCGCCACCGCGGTCCGCTACGAGCGGAGCTTCTTCGAGAAGATCGTGGCCTCGCTCGGCCCCTTCCTCGAGAAGCTCACCACCGGCCCCGTCGGCAAGCTGATCTCGCCGGACTATTTCGACGCGACCGATATCCGGCCGATCTTCGACTGGATGCAGGTCATCCGGCAGGACGGCATCGTCTATGTCGGTCTCGACGCACTCTCGGACGCCACGGTCGCAGCGGCCGTCGGGAACTCGATGCTCGCCGATCTCGTCAGCGTTGGCGGCAAACTCTACAAGACCGGCCTCGATCCCCACCATCCCGAAGGCAAGATCATCCTGCCCGATGTGGCCTGCCACTTCGACGAGGTTAACGAGATCGCTGGACCGGAGTTTGTGCCGATGGTGAACAAGCTGGGCGGATCGGGCTTCAGCATCACCGCCTACACCCAGACCATTCCCGACATCGAGGCGAAGCTCGGAGACGCCGCCAAGGCCCGTCAGGTGCTGGGCAACTTCAACAACATCATCATGCTGCGGGTGAAGGATCCGGGCACTGCGGAGTTCTTCTGCAATCAGCTGCCTGAGGTCGACGTGCAGCACCTCATGGTCGTGACCGGCGTGAGCGACACCGACGGGTCGACCGAGACGGACTTCACCTCCCGCAACGAGGACCGCCTCACCACCCAGCGGGTCCCGATGGTATCCCCGGCTGACATCATGGCCCTGCCGCAAGGACAGGCCTTCGCCCTGCTGGAGGGCAACCGCCTCTTCAAGCTGCGCTTTCCGCTGCCCGATGCCACGAACGATCGCTTCATTCCGCCGTCGCTCCGCGAGGTGGCAGTCCAGATGCGGGCCAAGTATCGGACGGCCGAGCACTGGGCCGCTCAGACCGATTGGTTGAAGGACATGCCGGTCGGGCTCGTCGCGCCACTGGGCTTCGACACCTCGGACGATGACGCCGGGGAGGCGGCAGTGAGCACCCCCGCCCGGCCGCCCGAAGGGGGCGCTCCCCCTCCCTCGGGGAGGATGTCGCGTAGCGACAGGAGGGCAGTCCAGTGAGCACCGCCGCGTCGTCCGCAGGATCCGCCCGTCCCCCGGCGCCCCAGGCATCGGCCACACCGGCGGGCCGGTCCCGCGGCCCCATTGCTGCCCTGGCGAGCGTTGTGATCGGCCTCGCCTTTTCCACCCTGAGCTCCTGGATCTTCGGGACTGCCCTTACCATCCTAGGCGATCACACCTTCTGGAAGGGCCGCGGCGTCGAACGCGCCATAGCCGCCGTGGAGGAGGACTTCGGCTACCTCCAGGGCTATCCCCGGTCGCTCATGGTCGACGACACCGTCGCCTTTGCGCGCGACTTCGCCGAGCTCGTCGCGCGTCCGTTCCATTCGCTGGGCGCCCCCGCCTTCATCGCCCGTACGACTGCCATTGAGCCCGACGCGGTGGCGAATCCCCACGCGCGCGCCGTACGCTGCATCGTCAAGGAAGTCGGGCGCGCCGTCGAGACCGCCTACTACGTGGCCCAGGACACCGCCATCCGCCTGGCGATCGCCTTCTATGCGCTGCCGGCCTTCGCGATGGCCATCTTCATCGGCCTGATCGATGGCCTGGTCCGTCGCGACCTGCGCAGGTGGACCGGTGGCCGGGAGTCCTCCTACGTCTACCACCACACGAAGCGCTTCACGTGGTGGTTCCTCACTGCCGGTTTCACCGCCTATCTCGCGTGGCCTTTTGGCGGATTCAATCCCGCGTACCTCGTCCTGATCTTCGCAACCCTGGTGGCCGCGGCCCTCTCGACCACCGCCAGCACGTTCAAGAAGTACCTGTAGCAACCAAGGAGTCCGTCATGCCATTGCTGCTCCGCTTCACCATCGCCGCCCTCGTCGCAGCTACCACCTTGCCGGTGGCTGCCGACACCGACCGCGAGCGCGAGAACCTCGCGCGCCTGGAACATGAGCTCGCACTTCTCAGCTCCGAGGTTCGCGCAGCGAAGGCAGATGCCCCCTCCATTGCCCGCATCCATTTTCAGTACGACGAGCTCGCCCGCGACCTCGATCTCATCCGTGCGGGTATTGCGGACCACCTCGACGCACCACGGCATCCCCGCCCGATCGAACCGCTAAAGGGCGACTACCGGCGCTGAGCCCGGAGGTACCGCCATGTCGCCCCAGCAGTCCGCCGCCTTCGCCGCCGCGGCCGGCTACCAACCCGGCTACATAGGGCTCTTCTTCGCCCTGCTCGTCGGCGCTGTGGTCGTTCTCTGGGCCGCCGACATGGTGCGCAGACTCGGGATCGAAGGCCTCGACGACCCGCGCCGCCTGCCGATGCTCCTGTTCTACAAGCTGCGTGTGCTGATCATCGTTCTGCTGCTGATCTATCTGCTCAGCTAGATCGCGACCGCCTCGGCAGGCCGGGCCGCAGGCCTGCCGGCGTTCCACGTTGCGGCGCCTCACCACCTCACGGAGGAAACCATGAAACTCCTTATCCAACCTTCGGACGCAGCGAACGCCGCGGATCGTCACATGACGACAGCCCCCATGCTTCCCCAGCGGTGCTGGGCGAAAGCCACCGCCCGCATCGCTTTGCTTGGCCTTGGCGTCCTCGCCTCGGTCTTCGTCGCCGAACCGGCCCTGGCCGAGTTGCCGACGGCCGTCGCCGCGGACGGTGCCGCTTCGGGGGACTACATCGAGATCGGCAAGCAGTATTTCAAGAACGGCCTGCTCGTCCTGGGTCTCATCATCGCCACGCTGGGCTTCATCGCGGTCGCGGCCGGCGGAATCGCGAAATTCAACGAGTACCGCATGGGCCGGGCCGAACTCGGGGACTTGGGCGTGCTGGCCGTCGTCGGGGCCGTGGTGCTGGTGCTCATGGTCTACCTCCTCAACGAGGCGGCCACCATCATCGCCTAGGCGCCGCCATGGACTCCTCTAGCCCACAGGCGCCGACGCCCGATGCATCCAGCGGAACGGGCCGCGCGCCGCTGCCCGACCGCGTGAACGCGGAGCCCGCGATCATCAAGGGGCTCTCGTACACCGAGTCCAAGTGGGTCATCGGGCTGGCCTTCCTGCTGTGGTTCCCGGTGGGCGGCGTGGTGGGCCTGGCCCTGCAGCACTTTCCGGTAGCCGTCCTCATCATCGCCACTGGCCCCATCGCCACGGTCTGGGTCGCGGCGGGGTACCTCGCCACGATGAAGCGCAATCGCCCCGATCACTACTACGTTCAGCTGCTCAAGCGTCGCGCGGCGCGCCTCGGCCTCATCCGCTCTCATCTTGTTTCGCACGCGGGCGCCTGGGACCTCGGCCGCACACTCGTGCCCCCTAAGGTGGCGAAACGCCGGAACCCGTTGTGCTGAGCCCGGAGCATTGCCATGCCTGCCTACACCGACAACCTCGCAAACGCCCGCGCGACGATTCGCCTCCAGTCCTGGGCCATCCTCGTCGCGCTGGTCATCGTGCTGATCGCGGTGGCCGACCGCTTCGTGAGGCAGACGGACTTCACCGTGCATATCCCGCCAGACCTCTCCCGCGGGGCCACCATTCAGGCGGGACGTGCTCCGGAGGTGCCGCCTCCGAACGTCTATGCCTTCGGCTACCTCATCTGGCAGCAGCTCAACCGCTGGGCCAAGGATGGCTCCAAGGACTACGTCGCGCAGATCTACGCGCTCCAGAACTACCTGACGCCGTCCTGCCGCGAGCAGCTCCTCAAGGACGTCAGCGTCAAGTCCGGCGATGCGGAACTGATCCAGCGCACCCGCGCCCTCCTGGAGATTCCCGGGTACGGCTTCACGGCGAACCGGGTGACGGCGCACGGCAACGGTGGATGGACGGTGCTCCTCGATGCCCAGATCCTCGAGACCTCCAGGGGGATGCCCGTGAAGGACACCTTCATCCGCTATCCCCTGCACGTGGTGCGCTACGACGTCGACCGGGAGCGCAACCCCTGGGGCCTCGCCCTGAACTGCTTCGCCCGCCGTCATCCCGAACGGATCGACCCGCAGGCCCTGGAGGCGCCGATCGCCGCCCAGCCGGCGCCGGCGGTGCCGCTGCCTCCGTCCGCGGCACCGTCTGCCACCACTGCTGGTTCAGACCTGCCGCAGGCCGTGCCGCCGCGGCTCCCGGACACGAAGGAGGAGGAGTCATGATCGCCATTCGCGCCGCCACCGCGCTTGTTTGCCTCGGCGTTCTTGCTTCTGCCTCTGCGCAGGAGCCCGAAGCCAAGACGCCCTCCCCGGTTGGCCTGTCGCCCGGGCCTGTCGGATCGGGGACTGCGCCAACCTGGCATCCCGCCGGCACGACGACCATGGATCTCGGCACCCTCCCCCCAGAGCCGGCCCCCAAGCCCGTTCCGGCACCCGCACCCCAGTCCCACGGCTCAGCCGCCGGGAAGCCTGCAAATCCTCTATCGCCCCCGGAAACGCAGGCGCTGCCGCGGTCACCCGATCGCCCCGACGACCGCCAAACTAATGTCGGCCGCACCCAGCATGTGCTGTTCGAGCGCCTTCCCGTCCGGGTGCTCCTCAGCCCAGGGCGGGAGCGCCTGCTGCAGCTCCCGTTCGTGGCATTGATGGATGTGCCCGCTAGCCTGCAGGGTCTGCTCGAGGTCCAGATTATCGAGGACACCGCTTATCTGACAGCGAACGGACCCTTCCCGCGCGCCCGGCTGTATGCGCAGGCAATCGACGGCGGCGCGACGGTTCCGCTCGATATCGAGTCGATCGAAGGCGTCCAGGTCCCGCCGATGCTCCGCGTCCATCTGCCCGGTGATGCCGCAGAGAGTAACGAGCTTGCCGAAACCCGGCGGAACGACGAGCCGGCGGTCGACATGATCCAGCTCACTCGCTACGCGGCTCAGATGCTGTATGCGCCGGCCCGCCTGCTCCCCACGCAGCCGGGTGTACGCCAGGAACCGGTTGATCGGTCCCCCGTGGCCGGCCTCTACCGGGGAGGAGAGATCGAAACGGCGCCCTTGGGGGCGTGGTCGAGCGGGTCGCTGTACGTGACCGCCGTGCGCTTTACCAACCGCACCGGGCGCGCCATCGACCTCGAGCTGGACACGCGGTGGCTGCGCGGGCAGTGGATCGCCGCAACACCCCAGCACTGGCATCTCTTGCCCTATGGCTCCGAGGCCGACACGACAGCCGTCTACCTCGTCTCCGATCGGCCGTTTGCGGCCGTGCCGCTGTGGCGCTAGGAGCCTCGCCATGCAGATCGCACAGAACAGGCTCGTCCCCTTCCTCGCCGTGATTGCCCTCATCGTGACGGGCTACATCCTCTATCGGCAGAGCGAGACGCCGGGCGTCGAGCCGGGGCCGCCCCTGAACGCAGTGCCGGAAGTACCCCTGCCTCCCACCGCCAAGGGGGCCGACGCCGATACGCCGCAGGAAACCCTCAAAACCGTGGTCGCGGGCTACACCGAGTTGAACGACCAGGTGCAGTCCCTGATCGCCGAAAACCGGCGCCTGCTGGAGCAGAACGATCGCCACCAGCGTGGCGAGGATCGCATCCGCGAACAGCTTCGCCGTGAGTTGCGTACCGAAATGACAGCCGAAATGGACGCCCTCAAGCGCCAGCAGGGCGCCGCGGCCGACTCACAGGCATCGAGCGATGTGCTGGGATCAGCGATCGGCGCAGGCAACCTCCCTGCCGGCTTCGGCTTCGACAAGGCGAAACCTGATGCGGCTGCGCTGGCCGGGATCGCTGCACCGACCCGCGTCCTGCCGCTGGGCTACGAGATGGGCAAGGGCGCCGACGGAAGGCAAGGCGTCGTGCGCAAGGTCACCCTCGCCGAAGCGGCGCCGCCCGCCCGCCGTACGGCACGTGCCCCGGCCCGAACGGCGCCCCCTGCCCCCACGCCCTTCTACACGATCCCCGAGAACGCGACCCTGACAGGCGTCGCCAACATGACCGCGATCATCGGCCGCGTACCGGTGGATGGCAAAGTGACCGATCCGATGCAGTTCAAGCTTCTGCTGGGGCCTGAGAACCTGGCCGCCAATGGTCATTACCTTCCCCGCAACCTGGCCGGCATCGTGGTGTCGGGCGTTGCCATCGGCGACATGACGCTCTCCTGCGCCGAGGGCCTCATCCAGTCCATGACCTTCGTCTTCAACGACGGAAGCATTCAGACAGTCAGCCGTCGCCGCGACGGAACGACCCCGTTGTACGGCGCAAGCGGTGGGGCAGCCGGCGGCAAGCCTTCGCTCGCCGCGGCGCCGAAGCTCGGCTGGATCTCCGACCGCCACGGCAACCCATGCATCCCCGGGCAGTTCGTGACCAATGCCCCGGCCGTCCTCGCCGACACCATTGGACTGCGGAGCCTGTCGATCGCGGGCCAGGCGGCGACCGCGGCCCAGACCACCACCACGGAGAACGTCTTCGGCACAACCTCCAGCCGGGTCACCGGGAGCAAGGGCACCTACATCCTCGGGCAGATGGCGAGCGCCGGCACCGACGAGGTGACGAGCTGGCTGATGCGCCGGCTCGCCGACAGTTTCGATGCGGTCGTCGTACGCGCCGGGGGCGAGGTGGACGTGCACATCGACACCGAGATCCAGATCGACAAGACCCCCGACGCGCGGCGAATCGACTACGGGCGTCTCGACGCCCCGGCAACCACGACTTCCCATCTGCGAGGTAGTTACTATGGACTGGACTGATTTTCCGCGGTTCGCACGTCTCATCGCAGCTGCCACGGTCGCGGCCCTCGCCCTCGCCGCCTGCAGCGTGGCCGGGCCCCGCAAGTCGCCCTTGCCGGACGACGGGCCCACCGTCGAAGAAATCTACCGCCAGCGCACTTCCGAGTACCAGCGCATCCGGGCCCGCGAAGCCCTCCCGCTGCGGCCCGCCACCGAAGTCCTGCCCGGCCCCGTCCTGGAGCCGGCGATGCTCCAGCTCGAGCGCCGCTTCGCCCGGCTCCCCAACCCGGATCTCATCATGGTCGTGTTTCCCCACCTGTCCCGAGGGAAGTACCCGGCACCGGGATACGTGACGGCATTTCCGATGTACGAGCGGGTCGAGTACCTGGTCCCAGGCGAGGCGGACGCGCTGCGGCCGGCGCACGATTCCGGCGCCAGCCGGGTGGCCCACCCCTGAAGGAGCGACGGCCATGCTCGGATTGATTCGCATGCTGGGGCTCGCGCCAACCGCCGGGTCCGCCCCTGCCGACGCGGAGGTCTCGCGCCGCGAGCCCGCCGTGCCGAGGAACCCCCTCCCGGTGCGGGAGCGCCAGCGGCTCGCCTCCCGCCCACCCAGCATCACCGACCTGCTGCCTTGGCGGGACTTCGACGAGAAGACCGGCACCTTCCTCCTTGAGGACGGCGTCTCGCGCGCACTGCTCTACGAGCTCGATCCGATACCGAGCGAAGCCTGCGCCGATCAGTATCTCAAGGCGCGCTGCGCGGAGGTCCAGGCTGCGCTCCAGGCCCTGCCCGAGTACGACGAGGCCCCGTGGGTCGTCCAGTTCTTCTGCAACGACGACACGGATCTCTCGTGGCAGATCGAGCGCATACGCGACTACATCGTCTCGGTGCACGCCAAGGCACCCGAGCGGGCGCGGCAGATTCTCGCGAGCGACTTCACGCGCCACTTCCTCGCCGAGATGACGGAGCATTTGTCGCTCGTGGCCCGACCCGAGGGCCTCTTTCTCGATGAGGGGGTGTCGGGCAACCGGTGGCGCGGTCAGATCCGCCGCGTGCGCTGCGCCATCTATCGCCGTTTCCCGCCAGGCTTCGACTTCTCCCGAGAGCTCCTCGATCCGGTCGAGACACTGCAGCAGACGGCGCGCGGGCTCGTCGCCGGTCTGGCGCAGACCGGCGTCCATGCCCGGCCGATGAACGCCGCGGACTTCTACTCGTGGCTGTTGCCGTTCTTCAACCCGAAACCCGACTTCGCCAAAACCGTCGGTGACCTCCTCCGGCTGTGTCCGTACCCGCAACCCGACGAGGCGCCAGACGACCTCGATCTTGGGGAGTTGCTCTTCCTCGCTGCGCCGAAGTCGGATCCGACGGCCGGTCTGTGGTTTTTCGACGGCCGGCCCGTGCGGGCGCTGGCACTGCAGTCGATGCGCAAGCTCCCCGAGATCGGCCACTTCACCGCCGAGCGCGATCATGCCGGCAAGCTCTTCGCGCGCTTCGACCGCTTTCCCGCCGGCACGATGCTCTCGGCGACCGTCGTCATCTGCCCGCAGGACACGATGACCGGTCGCATCGAAACCATCAAGAGCGCCTCGCGCGCAAACATCCTCGAAGCCGCTCACACCTACGACGAGGCGGTGGCCGTCCTCGACAACATGCGCACCGACAAGCTCTACCCGATGTACCTCACGCTGTTCGTGCGGGGCGAAGACATCTCTCAGCTGGGGCGCACGGTGGCAGACCTCACCGCCGCCCTGCATACATCGGGGCTCCGGTTCATTCAGCCAGTGGACGAGCTGCACGGCTGCGACGTCTTCCTGCGCGCACTCCCGATGTGCTTCGACCCCCGGTTCGACGCGCGCCACCTGCGCCGCTCGCGCCTCGCCTTCGCCTCCCAGATCGCGTCCCTGCTTCCCCTCTATGGGCGCGCCCGCGGCACCGGCAACCCCGGCTTCTGGCTCTGGAACCGCGGCGGCGAGCCCCTCCTGTTCGACCCCTTGAATCCGCACGACCGCAACAAGAACGCCCACCTCCTCACCCTGGGTCCGACCGGCGCCGGCAAGTCAGCGACCCTGTGCTATCTCGCGATGCAGATGATGGCGATCTACCGACCCCGCTTCTTCATCATCGACGCAGGGAAATCCTTCGGCCTCCTGGGCGAGCACATGCGCCGCCACGGGCTCACCGTCAACCAGGTCGAGCTCACCCCCGATACGCATGTCAGTCTGCCACCCTTCGCGATGGCCCCGCGGCTCTTCGATCAGGAAGGCATCAAGGCCCTCGACGAGGCATTCGGGACGCCGGATGACGATGAGCTCCCGGACTCGGACCCCGACGGGCTACGCGCGTCGCCCGAGGACGATGACGAAGGTGCGGACCCCGGCAAGCGCGACATCCTGGGCGAGATGGTCATCGCGACGACGCTGATGATTACTGGCGGAGAGGAATGCGAGATGCGCAAGATGAGTCGCGCGGACCGCTACCTGGTCGCTCGGGGAATCCTGGCCGCCGCGCGCCAGGCCCGCGACCGCGGCCAGCCGCATCCCCGGGTGCAGGACGTCGCCCACGCCCTGATGGCCATGCGTGGCGACGAGAATCTGGGGCCCTCGCGGCGCGACCGAGCCGAGGAGATGGGCCAGGCCATGATGGTCTTCTGCGACGGTCTGCGCGGAAGGCTCTTCAACCGCTACGGCGCGACCTGGCCGGATGCTGACGTGACGATCGTGGAGATGGGCACGCTGGCGCAGGAGGGATATGAGGATGCCCTCGCGGTCGCCTATACGTCCCTGATCACGCACGTCCAGGCGCTGGCCGAGGCGACCCAGTATGACCACCGCCCCATCATCAACCTCACCGACGAAGGGCACATCATCACGGCCAATGATCTGCTGAACGTGTACTCCGTCAAGATCACCAAGATGTGGCGGAAGCTCGGCGCGTGGTACTGGCTCGGCACCCAGAACATGCAGGACTTTCCGGCATCGGCCTCCCGCATTCTCAACATGTGCGAGCACTGGGTGCTCCTCACCATGGATCGCGACGAGATCGCGCAGGTCGCCCGCTTCCGCACCTTGACCCCCGAGCAGCGCGCGCTGATGGAGTCCGCCCGCAAGGAGCCTCCGAAGTACACCGAGGGGGTGATCCTCAATCCGCAAATGCAGGCCCTTTTCAGGAACGTGCCCCCGCCGCTCGCCATCGCGCTCGCGATGACGGAGAAGCACGAGAAGGCCTGGCGCCTGGACATCATGAAGGCAACCGGCTGCACCGAACTCGAGGCGGCCTACGCGATTTCCCGCGAGATCGCGGCGAAGAGGGCAGCGTGATGGACACACAGGATCCGCGCGAACCCCTTGCCGCCGACCTTATCCTAGCCGCGCAGCTCGATCGGGTCACGGCCGAAGCCCGCGGACACCACCGGCTGCTCTTCCTGGAGTGCGTGCCCGACGACGCATTTGCCGTGTGGGCCCGCGCCAAGGCGCTCTCGGAGCCGGACGACGTGGCCTACATCCACCTTCTGGCGAGCGGCCAAGGCCTCATTTCCGGGGTCATCGTCGGCCTCGAGGTCGACGGCGACGATCTGGACGACGACCTCAACACCGTGCTCTTCGGGCGGGCTCTGGTCCTCGTGTCCGGCATCGAAAAAGCCCGCCAGCACCTGGGCGAGCGCCTGTTCCAGTGGCTGGAATGGGCCGCTATCCGGCTGCCACTGACGGTCGCCAATACCTCGGACGCGATGCCGTTCGTAAGTCGCCTCGGGCACCACCCCGTCGCCGTCGATCAGATCCTCGACGGCCGGTTCTCGGGCACAGCCGCCGAGCTCGCGGGCCGTGTCATCAAATCCTCACGGACGAACCCATGAAGACGATGCGAAGCATTACCACCGCCGTCCTCCTTGGCCTCGCCGCCACGGCCCTCCAGGCCGCGGACATCCCGAGCACCCGATCCGGCCTCTACTATCGACTGGGAGGCGGCGATTCCGCATCGCGTGCGGCCAACCCCCACGGCGTGCCCTACAAGCTCGCCCTGTCGGGGGTTGCCCGCCTCCACTACTCGTGCGGCGCCTATGACTTCGAGGTTTCGTTCCAGAACCTCATGAACCGGTTCGCGCAACTCGGCACCCAGGTCACGAACGCCGTTCAGGCTGGGATCGCCGCGTTGCCGCTGTACCTGTTCCAGCGGGCATCGCCCGGGCTCTACGAGCTATTCCAGACCTACGCGAAGAAGGCCGAGGTGGCAATCCAGATCGCCACCAAGAGCTGCGAGGAGATGGAGGCCCAGATCAAGGCCGGCGAAGATCCCTACGAGGATTTCATTCGCATGGCCCGGGGCGAGGCTTGGAAGCAGCAGGCGACCGTCACCAGGGATGTGGTGGTGGCGAAGGACAAGGTGGGTGCCAGTGCCGGGAATGAGGGTATCAGTTGGATCGGAGGGGAAAAGGCCGGGGGAGTCGCCCAGGAGCCTGTCCGAATAGTGCACGACACAGTATTCGGGGGCTTCAACGTCACAATGGGGCAATCGCCCAAGACGCCGGCTGCAGCCTATCCTGCTGTCAAGTTGACTGCGACCTTCCCCTCTCCGGGAAGCGCCGCCACGTTCGGAACAGACGTACTTGGCGACGTGGAGATAAGTACCTGCAAGGAAAATGCCTGCCCCGTCCCGCAGTCGAAGACCGGCCTTGGCCTAATTCAGAAGTTCGAGCTTGAAATCCCAGTCGTGCAAGGGCAAGTCGATGCTCTATTTGCCAACGTCGTGCCACGCGGGACGGATCTGGCGGCGGCCTCCGCTCCCGGTATCGTCGTGACCCGCGAGCTCGTCGACGCCATTCGCGAGCTCCCTGCCATCGAGCAAGGTATTGCGCGCCAGCGCCTGGTCCAGGACGTGGCACTGGCCAGGACCGTCGACAAGGCACTGATCATCCGGAACCTGCTCCTGACGGGACGGATGATCCCCGAGGTGTACAAGACCGCCAATACACAGATCGAATCCAAGCTCGCCGAGCTGAACCGCCACATCGACGACGTGCTCTATGAGGCCAACGTCCGTAAGCGAGTCATTTCCGAGACGGCAACCATTCTGCTGGACAATTATCACGCGGCCCGCGCCGCTTCGGCCGCGAACGCCGTACAGCAGCCGGTCGACCAGCGGCCCATGATCGACGGGCGGGTCAGGAAATGACCGTTCACCCGTTACCGTCGCGACGCCGACGCCTCGTCCCCCGTCCTCTCGCCCGCTCCGTCATGGCCGCCCTGCTGGCGGTTATTGGGCTCGCCGCCTTCGTCGTGGTAGCGCTGATTGCGCTCGGATTCCGCGACGATCTGGAGGTCCTGCATCAGGTCATCGGGCGGATCAAACCGTACCTTGCCGGATTACACCTCCTCGCGATCGGCGCCCTGTGGCTTGCCTGGCCGTGGCTCACCCGCCGCTTGCCGGCGCACTGGCCCGACGAAGCCCGCGCGGCCTTCCTGGGCGCGCGCCACCGGATCTGCATCGGCTTGCTCTTCATCGAGCTCATCGTGGTGCTCGGAATTCCATTCGGCCACAGCATGTAGGAGGACCTGCCGTGAGCGTCGACAGTTACCTGGAGCTCTTCACCACCATGTACGGCTGGGCGTTCGCGGGCATCTTTCGCGACATCCTCGTGGACACTGGCATCATCTTCCTCCCCTTCCTCTTCATCATCATTGGCACCTGGTTGCGCGCCCATGAAATGAACGCCGTCGAAGGCGCCGATGCGGCCTGGATGGTGAGGAAAATGGAGGTCGAGTTCTGGACCGCCATCTTCGTCATGGCCTTCTGCTTCACGCCGGTCGGCACCAGCCTCCAAAACGTCAGTCTCCGCCACACGCCCGCAGCGACCGCGCTCAATCCGGCTCCCGCCACTGCAACCGGAACGAGCTCGGACAGCACCTACGACGATGCCTTCAGCTCGGTGCCGCAGAACCTTGCGCTGCCCCCCTGGTGGTTTTCCGTCATGGGCCTGTCTGCCGGGTTCAATGATGCGGTGCGCGGCGGCATCTCGGGCGGCTTGAGCGGCCTCCGGGAAGTGGAAGAATTCGCCCGCTCCGCCGCGGTGGAGGATCCGACCCTGCGCGCGGAGGTGCAGCGCTTCTACAATGAATGCTACCTGCCGGGCCGGTCCCGTTATCTCGAAAATCCGCCATCCCCTGCCGCGGCAGCCGCGCTGGAGGCCTACGGCGAAGGGGATCCCGACTGGATGGGAAGCCACGCCTTTCAGGCCGACCCGAACCTCTACCCGGCCCTGCATGCGCGTGCCGGCGTGCCGGGGTTTGCTCTCGACAAGGCCGTCCGGGATGCGGATATGGATGCCAACACCGCAGTCCCGGACTACGGGCGCCCCACCTGTCTCGAATGGTGGGCGGATCCTGCGATCGGGGTGCGAGCCAAGCTGGTCAAGGGCGTCGGCAATCTCGCGGCGATGCCGACCTCGCTGACCGAGAAGGTGGCGCTGGTGTTCAGCCCAGTCGCCGTCGAGAAACGGGACGACGGATTGGCAAGGCTGGCCACGGGGCGGTCATATCCGGCGCTCGCGCCCGAGACGATGCTCCCCGATGACAATCGCCGCTGGTACCAGGCCTTACTCGGAGCCGGACCCGACGTCGCAGGGATGGCGGGGATGGTGAACAAGGCGCTCCACACCCAGGCTTCCCGCTTTCCCATCATCCAGTTTGCAACCCTGGCCCAGCCCCTGATCCTCATGGGCATCTACATGTTCCTGCCCCTGATCCTGGTCTTCGGGCGCTACAGCCTTCAAATCATGTTCCTGGGTGCGCTCGCGATCTTCACGGTCAAGCTTTGGGCGGTCCTCTGGTACATCGCGATGTGGATCGACGAACACCTGTGGATCGCGATGTACCCGGACGCCGAGCACCTTCTACTCAACGTCCTGCACCTGGAGTTCGACGCGGCGCTCAAGCGTAGCACCTTGAATACGCTCCTCATCGGCCTTTATCTCGGCCTACCCTTGATCTGGAGCGGGATGATGGGATGGGCGAGCCTGCACGTAGTGCATGGCATCGATGCCATGAAGCACAGTGCAATTACAGCGGGCATGGCGGCGGGTCAATCCGGAGCGCATATCGCCACCCGTTTCGTCGGTGGCGTCGGGCACACACTCCGGCGGGGACGATGATGATGGCGTCAGACTCAGAAATGGACGATCGGGTCGCCGGAATATGCGCCGACTCTCTCCCCGTTGCGACCGACAGAGACCGGTTCGCGACCATGCACCGTGTAACCGGTGTAAGCCCCCTCGGTAATGTCCAGGCCCCCAAAAGGTCCGTAGTCGAACGGCGCGATGTCATTTCGCCCGAACGCGTCAGTGCCGCGTTCATGATTTTCTGCATCCGCATCACGCCCTGGCGTCAGGAAGAAAGCCAACAGCTTCCCCATGCCCGCCAGAAGGGCAAACGCGCAAACGAACATCGCGCGGATCAGGTTCGCAATTGGCTTCATACGTACCTCCTACACGCGTGAGGAATGTACCAATGACAATCACCCACCCTAAAACATACGCCGCCCGACCCGGTACGTACACCTCGAAGATGTACCGCGCTGTAAGCCACGTGGTGGCGGGCGCGATCCTCCTGTCCTTCTCCGTCGGCATCGCTACGGCCGATCCAATCAAGGTGACCGACGACATCAAGGCCGCCGTCACGCGCAACACCGCCGGGCAGGTCCGGCCCGACTCGGTGGCCCCCACGCCAGTTTCCGGCATCTACGAGATCGTCAATGGAACGGACGTCTTCTATGTGGACGCGACCGGGCGCTACGCCTTCGCGGAGGGTCGCCTGGTGGACATGGTTGATCGCCGCGACCTCACGCAGGCGAGGCTCGAAGCGCTCGCGGCAATCCCCTTCGCCGATCTGCCGCTCGACCTTGCGATCAAGACGGTGCGCGGGAACGGCTCGCGGCGGCTCGCCGTGTTCGAGGATCCGGCTTGCCCTGCGTGCCGGTCGCTACAGCCCACGCTCGCCGCTCTCGACAATGTGACGATCTACACCTTCACGTACCCCGTTGTCTCCCCCGAATCGATTCCCGCAGCGGTGGCCGCCTGGTGCGCCACGGGCGGTCAACAGGCCGGTCAATGGCAGGCCTACATGGAAGGCGCGCCGGCGCCACGGCAGATTGAGCCCCACTGCGAGCCGGCCATGGAGCGGGTCGGGCGGATCGTCGAGTTTGGGCGTAGCCGTGGTATCCGCAACACGCCCACCCTCGTGCTGGCCGACGGGCGCCGGGTGGTCGGGGCGATCCCCGGCCCCGAGCTCGAGGAAGCCCTGACGCGCACTGTCGGGAAAGCAAGCAAGTGAACACGACGATGCGCCGGCTCGTCGCGTCGCTGACCTGCGCCGCCGCCCTTCCGCCCGTCCAGGCTCAGGAGCGGGTCGAGGTCTTCCTGCTCGGCACGCAGCACGTGCGCGGCACGGGAACGGCGACGGTGTATCACGTTGACGGCATGGAACGAATTAATGCCGCCCTGTCCGCCGGCCTACCCCCCGACCCCGCTCGGGCCGAAGCGATCGCCAGTCGCCGCTTCGAGGCGCTCACCGAGGCCGACCGCCTGGCGATCGGGGCCAGCGCACAGGGCTTGGCCGCGGCCATGCAGTACCGGCTCACCAAGGTGCCGGCAATCGTCTTCGATGGGGCGGCCGTGGTTTACGGCGTGGAGGACGTGAATCAGGCCCGCGCCATCTACCAGACATGGCGTGCCCGGCGCGGCCGGTAGGAGGAAGCGGCATGCACGCATATTCCGTCACCCGGTCGGCCGCGGCGCCGCGTCTGCACGCGCTCTTGGCCGCCTGCATCATTACCTGCGCGCCCCTGTCGGGTGCGGTGGAGTTCACCACCGCCGCCGCCCTCCTCGCCCAGGCTGTCGCCAGCTACCCGGCCTGCGGCGCGTGGCATATTTCGGGGATCTGCTACTGGTTGCAGTGCACGCCCGTCGGCTGCTCCATCCGCACGTCTACCCGCTTCAGCCACTTCGCCCCCGACCTGGTAGTGAGCACCTACCACGACGTGGCCACGCACCCCTGGCCCGAGATCGGCATCCCGCTCGCTGCCGCGAGCCAAGGTCTCCTCGGGACACTGCTCGGCGTCGACCTGGCCGACAGCGCCGGCACACATTCGCAGGCCGATCGCACAGACAAGCAGCGGCGCTTCCGCGACGCGGATGTTATCGGCCATCCCGCGGCTGGACTGCCCGACCTCGTCACCTGCCCCTCGGCTGTGATTCCCTTCGTGCCCTACTACCAATCGACCCTGGACGCGGCCGTGTGGCGTTCTTATCTGCCGGCAGAGCTCCTGCTTCCGGCCTCCTGGGTGCCGGGCATGCGCGAGGTCGGCACCTGGCCGCTCAACACCTGGGGCAACCTCTATCCGCGCACCGGCGAGGTGGTGCAGCAGCACGAGGTCAAGGCCGCCGCGGTCCTGTCGCAGCGCATCGCCGATTTCATCACCCGGCCGGCGCAACCGCACGTCTACACCTACGTCGCCTCGGGCGGCACACGGCGCCGGCGCGGTCAGCTGGTGTGGGATCCGCCGCCGGCGCGGGAGAACGATCCGATGGGGGGCCTGTGGCAGATGAACGTCGCGCTTCCCACACCCTGCCACATCTTCGGGCTCAATGACACTGCGAGCCCAGTCTCCTACGGCGACGCCATGACCACCCGTTCCGGAAGCTACGCCTACACGCTGTGGCGTCCGTACGCCTGCTGCCGGGTGCGCGGCCAGATCTTTCTCGGCAGCATCCAGTTCGGCTTGTGGTGAATGCGATGAATCCGATCCGTTTCATCCCCATGCTGGCCGTTCTTTTCGCCCCGCCGTCCTGGTCGGCGGCCCCCCTTGCAAGCCGGCCGCCCACCGTCATCCACGACGCAGGAGGCGTGCCGCTCGCGCCATACTTCGAGCCTTTCGCCGACGACGCGGCTCGCGAGCCGGCACGCTACATACCGGCGCAACCACAGCCGCCTCAGCTCTTCCCGGTGGTCTCGATCCGCGCGGGGCCCGGTCGGTTGCTGCAGAACCCAATGCCCAGCAAGCTGCCGGGCGGACCCGGGCAGTCCATCTTCATCGTCGGCGACGACCCGGCCTCCCTCGACTGGCTGCAACGCAACGCGGATGCATTGCGTCGGATGGGCGCGCGGGGAATCGTCGCGTCGGTGGGCACCCCGGAGGGTTTCCTGCGCCTGCGGACCTCGGTCGACCTGCACATGGTACCCATGTCGGCCGACGCGCTCCTCGAGGCGGCCGGGATTCACGTCTGGCCCGTCCTCATCGGCGCCGACGGGGCGATTTCGCAGTAGGAGGTTCACACCATGAATCAGAGAATCAACCTCCCGCAGGAGCTTGCCATCGGCCTTGCCCTCGCCTATTCGGGCGTGCCGCTGGCCGCAGACACGTCGCACGGCGAGTTACAGACCCTTGCCGCCGCGCTCTTCGCCGTGGTGCCGCCTGCCGCGTTGTCTCAAACAGACCGGGCCGAGCTCGCAGCCCTCACGCCTCTCGCCCTGCGCAACGGCGTCATCGTGAGCAGCCTCCCAGGCTGCGAAACGGCGATGCATCCCGAGGTGACCCTCGAAGACCTGAACGGCGACGGCAGCCCCGAGGTCTTCGTCGTCGCCGGCAATACCTGCACGTCGGGTATGACGGGCAGCAGCGTCTGGCTGTTCGCCAAGCGCCTCGACGGGCGCTGGAGCCCGCGTCTCGACGTCATGGCGGCCGCCTACCGCGTGCTGCCAACGACGACCCAGGGGTGGCACGACCTAGCCGTTGGCGGCCGTGGGTTGTGCCAAGGGGTGTGGCGCCTCGCCGCGGACGGTGCGTACGGGTACGCGCGCTCCATCAGGCCCGACGGGACACCGTGCCCAAGCCAATAGGAGGCGTGACATGAACACCCGTCTGCGGTTCGCATTCGTCCTGTTTCTGCTGGCCAGCCTCGTCTGGGCTGGCGTGGCCTACACTGATTTCCTCAAGGCGTTGGGGCAGCGGGAGAGCAGGATGAACCCAGAGGTCACCAACCAGTTCGGTTACGTCGGCCTCTTTCAGTTCGGTGAAGCCGCCCTGCAGGACGCAGGCCTCTACGCGGGCGACGGCACACCGAAGACCAACGACTGGGCAGGCCGCTTCACCGGTAAGTACGGGGTCAATTCGCTGGCCGATCTTCTCGCGAATCCCGACGCCCAGGTCCGGGCGGTAACCGCCTACCACGAGCAGGTGTGGAACACCCTCATGAAAGTCCATGGCGCCGAAAGCTACCTGGGGACGACGATCCATGGCATCCCCATCACCGCGTCGGGTCTCGTCGCTGCGGCACACCTCATCGGCGCTGGCACCGTGGGGGAGTGGCTGAAATCGGGTGGAGCAACCGATCCGGCCGACGGCAACGGCACCAAGCTCGTCTCCTACCTGCGGCAGTTTGCCGGCTATACGCTGGCCTTCACGCCCCCGAGCTACGCCGAGGTCCTCACCGCCACACCCACAAGCGGCTCGCCTGGCGGCTATGTCCATACCCCTGCCCCCTTGAAGCCGTCGGCTGGGACAGGCTCCGCCGCCTTGCTGAAGGGCACGAGCTCCGGCTACACCTCCGCCGCCCAAGGCTTCTTCGGCGCCACCGGCTACCAGATGGGGCAGGTCCGGCAGTTGCTGGTCGGAATTGCGGCAATGGCCCTCGTTACCTGGATCGCATGGGTCGTCGTCGCCAAGTGGCGCGGCCTGTCGGAGGGATTTGATACAAAGCGGGATCTCGCGGTCGACGTCGGTCGCGCTATTGTTCTGACATGGATTGTGCTGCTCATCATGATGTAGGTCTGATGACTTCCATGGAGGCGATGATGAAACGAACGCCATACCTGGCCGCCCTCCTTCTGGTGGCGGCCCTGCAGCCCGCTCGCGCCGACGTGCTCGACGGCCTGATCTTCGGCGCCAAGTGCATGGGCGCTAACGATCGCAAGGCCTGCGAGGAGCAAGCCAAACGCGAGGCCGACGAAACGCGCGAGCGAATGCGACAGCAGTCGAACCAGAGCGCACCGACCATGACGAATCCCGACTCGCCCGAAGATACCCTCGGCAAGAGGATCTATCGGAACTGGCGCAAGAACGTGGAGTGCAACCCATTCTCCACACGCTCCGTCCAAGACGTCGATTCAACTTATGCGCGAGTGATGAGCCGGTACAGCTTCGTTACTCCGAACCAGGCCAAGGTTCAATCAGGAACCGGCGAGGCGGGACTCTATATCGCGGGTTATCTCCACGAAACCACTCCCGGCGCCCTATATCGCCTCGAACAGGTAGTGCATTCGCCCGACGTGGCCAACGGCCAGCGCCAGTACAAGCTGCGACTCGACCTCGCCCGCGACGGCTCCGGCACCCGCGTCACCGGCCAGTATTGCGTCACCACCGATGACCCGGCCGGCTGGCAGGATCTGCCAGCCAAGATCCGCTCAAGCCTCGACAACACCTTCTAACCGTCTGGAGCCTCGCCATGCTCGACGACGAACACCCCTGCCCGCACTGCCGCGGTGCGGGCGAGACCCAGGTAGCGAGAGAGCGCACTTGCCACTCGTGCGGTGGCACCGGTCGCGACCGGTGCTCCTCGACCGACGATCCGCGGTTCGGCACCGACACCTGCCGGGCATGTCACGGATACGGCGTCGAGACGAGCAGAGAATTCCAGCTGTGCCCGTCCTGCAACGGCCGAGGTTCAATTCCTGGCTAACGACATTTCGGCACATTCGCACCTTTGTCGAACTGTGCGCTATACCCATGACAGCAAAGAACCTTCGCTGCTTATCCACAGATCTATCCCCAGTTTCTGTGGACAAGCGGGTTGGCGCCGGCGCGATTCGCATTGGCGTGAGCTCGGAGAGGCCGCGCACTGCCACAAGGGGTGCCGTCTGACATTGAAATCGTGCGACGCGCCAACTAGCATGTCTTCAACGCCCAGCCGCGCGGCTGCGTTGCGTCCGGTCAGCCCCTGTAACCGGAACGGCCTTCGGGCTCGGGGTCAAGGATCAGTTTCTCGTCAATCCCGTGGGGAGTTGTTTTCCCGCGGGAACACGGCGCTCCCCGCATTTCTCCAAGGAGACGCCGATGTTGTCCTTCTTTTCCTCTCAAACGTCCCTTGCGGATGCAGCACTGCTCGAGCGCTTCTTCGGCCCCGAAGCCGAGGACATCTGGGAGCACTGCGATGGATCCTGGAGCAAGATCGTCGAACTTGCCCGGGAGCCGCGCACCCCGGCATGGGAGGCGCTCGCCTGCGCGATCGAGGTTCTGCACCGCAGCTTCGCCGAGCAACTGACAACCCGGAACGTTCTCGACTCGCCTGATGTCGTCAGGCAGTTCCTCCGGACGTTCTTCGAGGGGCTGCCGTACGAGGTCTTCGTGGTGCTGTACCTCAATGCCCGAAACCACCTTATCCGCGCCGAAGAGGCGTTTCGCGGCACGCTGACCCAGACCAGCGTCTATCCCCGCGAGATCGTGCGCCGAGCGCTTGAGCTTCGTGCAGCCGGCGTAATCTTTTCACACCAGCACCCGTCGGGCGCGTCGGAGCCTTCGACGGCCGATGAACTCCTGACCCGGCGACTGAGGGAGGCACTCGCCACGGTCGATGTGCAGGTGCTCGACCACTTCGTCATCGCCGGCGCTGGGGACGTGTCCTTCGCCCAGCGGGGGCTCCTGTAGTCTTGCCTATCCTGCGGCCACCATAGCCGTGGCGTCGATCTGTCAGGGGAATTCGCCAGCGAATTCCCCTGCACTTGCCAAACCACGGTCTGGCCGGTATTTTTGTGCTGTCTCGAAGGCGCAATGCCGCCACTCGAGACCCGGCGGGGACGCTCTTGATCTCTCGCTTCGCGCGGCACTCGCGCATTTCCTTGCTCGTCGACCGGCGCCTCCCGCCGCTCTGACCTCGACCCGTCCTGATGCCCCGCCCCGCGGCCGATGCAATCGCCATCGGACTGCCTTGGCATGTATCGACCATCTCGGACCACGAATGCCAGCGAGGAAAGCACATGGAGGAATCACAGGCAGCATATCCCGGGCGTCAATTCGACGGCTTGATTCACGCCGATCAAGAGATGCGCTGTCCTCCTCGACCCACGGCCCGCGCGGGTGAGGTAGCGTCTTCGTGAGCATCAAGGTCATGTCCCTCGTGTGGGAAGGCTTCCCTGCGTCCGGAAGCGAGATGCTGGCAATGCTCGCCCTCGCCGACTGGTGCAATGACGAGGGCGGGAGCCTCCACCCGTCGATGAAAGCTGTTGCGGAAAAGATCCGTGTGTCGGAAAAGCAGGCCCGCAGGATCATTCACGGCTTTGAAGAGGCGGGATACCTCAAGGTGGTCGGGCATGCCAATGGTGGCGCGCCCGGCACCACCAAGCAGTATCAGCTCAACGTCGCGAAGCTAAAGGGGTTGGCGGACGGGGCGGCAGCCCGAAAGACGGCTCCCGTGGGTGTCACCCCTCCCGCCGATGTCACCCCTCCCACCAATGTCACCCCTCCCGTCGATGTCACCCCTCCCACCCAGGGGTGCGGAGGGCTCCCGCCCATGGGAGGGGAGGCCTCCCACGGGTGTCCCGAGACGCCTCCCACCAGTGGGAGCCAAACCGTCAGTGAACCACCAATGAACCACCAGTTAACCGTCAGGGGGACGGCGCCGTGTTCGGAGCCAGAACGCCTCACTGCTGTCGCCAAGGCGCCAGCCCCCCAGCAAGCCCCGCCCGGTGAGACCGCGCTGCAGTCCGCGTGTCGGGCGACATGGGCGGCCTACCGGAACGCCTATGCAGACCGCTACGGCGCCGCCCCAGTTCGAAACCAGAAGGTCAGTTCGCAGGTGAAGCAGTTCGTGCAGCGCATCGGCTACGACGAATCACCCTTGATTGCCGCGTGGTTCGTGCAGCACCCGGGGAGCTACTACGTTGGCCGCATGCACGACTTCGGCTGCCTGCTGAGCGACGCCGAGAAGTTGCGCACCGAGTGGGTGACGGGAAGGCTCATGACCGCCGGCAAGGCGCGCCAGTCCGACAGAGCCGGCACCACCATGGCCGCCCTCGCCGAGGTGCTGGCCGAACGAGGAGAGTCACTGTGAGCGCGAACACGCTGAAGGCCATTGCCATGACGGCTGAATTGACCGGGACCGAGCTGTCCGCGGCGGCACTGAAGGTCATGGATGCGGACCTGTCGGCCTACCCCGACGCCGACGTACTGCGCGCCCTGGAGCGTTGCCGCAAGGAACTGAAGGGCCGCCTGACCATGGCCGCCGTGCTCGAGCGGATCGCGGAGCTCGATAGTCGCCCTGGCGCGGAGGAGGCGTGGGCGACCGCCCTTTCCGCGGACGACGACGCCGCGACCGTGGTATGGACCGACGAGATCACGCAGGCACTGGCGGTGGCCAGACCGCTCCTTGATGCGCGCGACAAGGTAGCGGCGCGCATGGCGTTCTGCCAGGCGTACGAGCGTCTGGTGCGCGAGGCGCGCGAGGCGAGGGTGCCATGCCGGTGGTGGGCGTCGCTCGGCAATGACCCGCGACGGCGCGCGGCGACCCTCTCTGCGGCCGTCGTGGCGGGGCGGATCACGCAGGAGGCCGTCCAGCCCCTGCTGCCCGCGCCGGCAGACGGCGACCCGGTGATGGCGTCGCTCATCGGCGGCGACGACGCAAAGCTGATCGCCCACGTTCCGGAGGATGCCCGCGAGACCGCGACGCGCGGCCTCAAGCGCCTCCGGGCCCACCTCGCCGAACTGGGGGCCCGGGCGGCGAAACACGAGGCGCAGCGCGCGGCCGACGAGCGAGCGCGGCAGGCCGTGGTCGAGGCACGCAAGGCCAGCATGTTCCGCGCCGCGCAAGAGCGTATGAACGGCATGGGTTCGACGCAGCTCCCCCCTTGTACCGAAGAGCCGACCCACACAGAGGGCTGCGTGCATGTCAGCTGCTCGAATCACACCAGCCCGTCCAACGCGCGCATCCGGTCAGACCCTGGTACGCCTAACTGACCGGCGCGGCGAGGTCCACGAATCACCAACCCTTTCCGAGAAAGGCCGCCCTCGCCCCCCGACCATCCTTAATCCTTGAATGCCAGCCTGGCATGAACCACAATTGGATGACATTCTCCAGCACCGGCTCCTCGTAGCCGCGCGACCTGTCAGCCCCTGAAACAGGTACGGCATCAGCCCGGGGTCTTCGTCCCAGTTGCATCCAACTTTCCCTCCGGGATGATCCACGTCCCGGTCGCGGCTCGTGCGTTCTCCCGTCCAGCACCTACCCTCCGGGAGATCGCCAAATGTGGCACGACGAACCCGCAAACAGGCCGGGGCAGGATCCCCAAGCCTACCTTCCATTTGCCCACTGGGAGGACCGTTTTCGCGAACGCATCGCACATTACCAGGAGCTGCTACTCGTGTTTCCCGGCTCCGCTTACTTCGCAAACGAGCTCGCAAAGTACCAGCGCTGGTTCCATGAGCATCTCTTGCTGCGCCCCACCGGCTCTATCGCCGAAGAAGAGCTACCGTTCTAACCAGAAAGCGGCGTTCCGGGCAGATTTGGCCCGGAACGCTCAACACCGCCCGCGCAGCCAGCATGCCGCAATAATGCCTTGCCGATATTCGACTGACGCACTATCGTAAAGCCGTCCAGTCGACATTTCCTGCTCTCGCTCCCCTCGCTAAGCGACGCCTCTTCGACCCTTCGAAGCAGCTTCGCGTCTTGCTTTCCCTTCACTGCTGTCTGAGCGACTCGCCTAGGCGGGTTGCCTCGTCTCGTTGGATCCCTCGCGGCCGGCGCATGCCGGCACAGTGTCCAGGCGTCCCGCGCCTGGCGTCGCTCCGCTTTCGCGATCGGTGTCCGCCCGCCTCCACGCCCGTGCCTGGCTGCGACACGTCGAAAAGCCAAGAACCACGGCCGAGACATTTTTCGGCCACCGGCAACCGAGACACGGAGAGGAACAATGCAAACGACACGCAATCCCCCGGAACACCCGCATGGGTGGAATTGGAACCGACGGCGCAGCGTCCGGCCCGCGCGCCGGTTCCATCAAGCCACGGACGCGACGGCTCGCTCGCGCCTTCGGATCGGGCGAGACCTCCGACACGCCGTCGAGCATGACGAATTCGTCCTTCACTACCAGCCCGAGATCGACGCAAGCACTGGCCGCATGGTGGCGGCCGAGGCGCTGATCCGCTGGCAGCACCCCCAACTCGGCATGATCCGCCCCAACACCTTCATCCCGGTCGCGGAAGACCAAGGACTGATCGGCAAGATCGGACAATGGGTGCTTGAGACCGCGTGTGCGCAGCTTCACGCGTGGCACGCCGCCGGCCATGACCTGCGGGTCGCGGTCAACTTCTCGGTCGAGCAATTGCGCCGGCGCGACATCGCCGACACGGTCGCCAATGCACTCGAACGATTCGACCTACGGCCCGATGACCTGGTCGTCGAAATAACCGAGAGCATTTGCATGCGCGCCAACGATCGCGCGCGGGAGAACGTCGCCCGCCTCGCGCATCTGGGCATACGGCTGGCCATCGACGACTTCGGCACCGGCTACTCCTCGCTGAGCTACCTCAAGCGCATGCCGGTCCGCATCCTGAAGATCGACCGAAGCTTCGTCGTCGATCTCGCCGACCGCGCGGATTCGGCAATTGTGCGAAACATCATATCGCTCGCCCATGAACTGGATCTGGTCGTCATTGTGGAAGGCGTCGAGACGCCGGCGCAACACGAACTCCTGCGCATCATGGGCTGCGACATGGTCCAGGGCTACCTGCTTGGTGAAAGCCTGCCACCGGCACTATTTCACGATGCATTTCTCGCGCCCCGACAGCACACGATCGTCGAGCCGGCGCGAATCTGAATGGACACGTCGACCGACAGGCTGGCACTGCGCGCCAGCCCTTCCGGTGCAGCGTCAATTATCACGGAGGGAGCCATACGTGTACGTGTCGTCATCGAGACCGCCACCCTGCGGCGTCAAGCATCGATCGCTCAACACGCACCGCGACTTGCCGCGCGAAGCGACAATGCATTGATCCATTCGCATCCCCTATCCGCTCTATCCAGCGATGTGTCGGTAACCTGCCTTACAGCAGCCAAATAGTGTCTTCAGCAAACCGGCATTCCACGCGGTGCGGCCGTACTCGGTCTCGTAGAGCAGGAATTCGCCGGGTTGGGGGGGCTTGGAGGTCGGTAATCATCGATCTCAGCCCACCAATCTCGAGAGCTGTGGATCATTGCGCAGCAGCAGGCACCAGCGCGCCACTGCGGACAGCTCGGCGGCCGGATCTGTCATTTCGCGAATGCGGCCACGTACCTCCGTCAACTTGGCTTTGGCTACCGGGTTATTCCCTGCGCCGCAGCGTGCCTTGGCCTTGTGGAAATCCTCGATCAAGCCATCCACCGTTTGCCAGACCTTGCGGCGTGCTTCGGCGAGGGGGACGTGCTCGTTGAGCTTCAGGCGCTTGACCGTTTCTTGAACACGCTGCTCCTCCCAGTTTGATGCACCTGGCGCAGGGATGACCTTGCCCTCCTCGTCAAAGGCGATCAAAGAGACATCGTCATCGTCAATGGGGTCTAGCAGGTAACGAGCCTCCGACTCTTCGCAAGGCGCGGCGTAGGTCGAACACAGCGAGCCTTGCTGCAACGGAAACCAGCCGCCCTTTTTGCGATTCCCCACGTTGCCGCACGCCCGGAAATTCATGTAATCGAAGGCCAGCCACCAGTAGCCATCGCGTTCCCCGCCATCCAGCGTCTTGGCTTCTTTCTTGGGCCGGAAATGCTCTACGTCGTAGTGCGAATACAGCTCTCGCACCTCGGAAAACCAACACTTGCCGCCGGACAGCGCCAACAGCCAGTCTTTCAGGGCTCCCCAGTGCCCGCTATTGGCGTCAATCAGCGCATTGCGCTCATCGCGCTTGCCAGCGGCTTCCAGTGCCGCCATGTCGGCAACGAGCTGCTTGGACTTTGCCAGCCAGGCGTCCCATTGCGCCTGCGTCCACGGTGTCCAGCCCGGGATGTTGGTGTCTGTCGGCTTCTTGTTCTCCAGATCGATAAAGATCACTCGCCCCCCTCCTCTCGCAAGATTTCACCGATGATGTCGTCGGCGATGCGGTCCTGCTCGGCCTGCTCCTCGGGGGTGAGCGTCGGTTTGCGGAACTTGCGGTGCTGCGCCATCTTGCGCACGAACAACGCGTAATCGGGGTCGCGAAAATCGGCCGTGGAAAAACCCAGGTCAGCCAACTCGGCCGAAAGGCGGGAAAGCTCGGCGTCTTCCTCTGCCGTGCGGGGCAACTTCACGAACAACTCGTTGCGGCGGAACAGGCGCCGCTCCGTTTCGATGTCCAGCGTGGATGACAGGCCAAACAGATCGCTCTTGAGCAGTCCGGTCACGCCCATGCCCTGCGGGTGCTCGTCGGGCACCTCCACCACGGTACGCGGGCCCTGCCGGCGCAGGATGTGCACCTGCTCGCGCTTGAGGCTGCCCACCATCATCGGGTCATGGGTGGTGATCAGTACTTGCGACTGCACTTCGTAAGTGGATGAGCTAAGCACCAGCTGTCCCGACAGAGAGCTATCCGACTGGTGTTCCAACACACCTTCGATGTCGTCGAAGTAGCGCAGCTTCCAGATCGGGTTCAGGTGCGTATCCGGCTCGTCGAGCAGGAACAGGCAGTGGTCTTCGCGGGTGATGCGCATCAGGCCCAGCACAGTGAGCATTTGCAGCTCGCCTTCGGAGAGCTGGGTGAAGCTCACCTTGCCGTCGTGCCCATCGCCAACCTCGCGCTTCTTCACCGTGATGCGCACCTCGTCGATCAGGTCACCGATGTAGGCGCCTTCGGCGTAGCGGAAGAAGCTGTCGGTGCCGCCCACCAGTTCGCCCAGCTGCTTGAGCTTGGCGTGGCTGGGCACGAACAGGTAAAGCTGTTT
The DNA here is from genome assembly GCF_003628555.1 of Azoarcus sp. DN11. Taxonomy (NCBI): domain Bacteria; kingdom Pseudomonadati; phylum Pseudomonadota; class Betaproteobacteria; order Rhodocyclales; family Zoogloeaceae; genus Azoarcus; species Azoarcus sp. DN11. The sequence goes on from NZ_CP021731.1 coordinate 3,076,992, forward strand.
CTGCTTCTCGGTACGGCCGCGAAAATCGATCTGCTTGGTGGCCTCCTGCTCGATGGGTGCCCACGCCACCTGCCACAGCTTGTCGAGGAACTCGCTGACCACATTGCCGCGCGCATACCAGAAGCGCGGGTCGCCCTCGTTCAGCTCGTTCTCGTCGAACTTGCCGCCTCGGCGCTTTTCGCGCAGGCGGTGCGGCTCCTTCAGCACGAACAGCGCGGATTCCAGCGACTCGATGTGCAGGTTCTTCAGCACCTTCTGGAATACCGGGTCATCCGACAGCAGGCAGGCCAGCAGCACCAGCTGGCTGTGGCCGCCGCGGCAGTAGAACAGCCGGCGCAGGCGGTCGTCGCCGGCCTGCTTCAGCCGTGCTTCGCGGCGGCGTTTGGCCTCTTCCAGGGCGCGGATGTCCGCCTCGCTGGCGGTGAAATTTTCCAACAGCTGCTCGGGCAACACCTCGTCGGTCGTAATCTCCTGGCGCTGGTTGAAACGGCGCTGGTGCTCCTGGAACAAGGCCTCGATGCGCTCGTTGCGACCGGAGTAGTAGGCAAAGATGTGCGAGGGCAGCAGCTCGCGGTTCTTCAGCAAATGGCCTTGCGACTCGCTCTTACCATCCACCCAGACGAAGGGCCGCTTCTGTTTGGCGGTGTCGGCCTGGAGGCGCACCGTGTGGCCCCGGATCTCGTATTCCAGCGTGTAGTCGAGCGCGGCATCGCGGTCGAGATCCACGTCGCGGAAGATGGTGATCAGCGCTTCGATCAGGTTGGACTTGCCGGTGCCGTTCTGGCCGATCAGTGCATGGCTGCGGATGGACTTGGGCGGCGCATCGGCAGCCGCGCCTGGCATGGGCGAGAGCTGCGTCGCGAAGTCCATCACCACGTCCCGCAGATTGCGAAAGTGCGGAATGGCCAAGTGCCGCAGCTGCATGCTCAGGCCCCTGCCGCTGCGGTGGACTTTTCGCGCACCTCGGCCACCGCAGGCTCGGCAATCCAGCCGTGCGCCACTTCCGTCTTGAGTTGCGCGTAGAAGGCATCGATCTCGCCGCCGAAGCGCTGCCACAGGTCGCGCGCCGACATCTCGCCGTTGTGACGCACAAGGAGCGTGGCCAGCGGGGCCTGGGCTTTCACGTCGGGCGGGGTGCCCAAACGCAGCGGTGCGATCAGCTCGGTTTGCGGGGCTTTCACGGGGGCTTCCTCTTCTTGTTCGATGGAAATGCCGGTGAGGGCGGCGACAGCGGCGGTGCAGAGTCTTGTCGCAACTTCGCGTTTGGCATCGAGTTGTTTCGCTAGGCCATCGCACAGTTGCTGATACCTGCGCAAGCTCGTCAGTATCTCGGGAAGAACAGGCGCTGGCGGAACTGGAATCGGGACACTACCCACCTGAGCAAGGTTCAAGCCAGGCTTGTCCCCGTAAATGTATCGGGCCAGGAAAGCTCGTCCGCCGAAAGCGTTGATCATCCAGAAGTGAATGAACTCAGACAGGCTCGACTCCTGAAGTCGAATCAGTGCAACGTGCTGGCTCACATATGCATTGTTTTGCAGCTCTGGAACGACTGCGCATCGTCCGACATTTCCACCGGTGATCGTGAGCAGAAGGTCGCCTGGACGAACGAGGGTTCTCTTTCCTTCCACTCGCTCCGGCAAAGTGACGAAAGCCGGAGAGTCGAAGATCAACGCATCCTGCCGAATGTCTTGGGAGCGGATGAATGAATCGCCCGCGCCCGTCATGTAGGTCTTCCAGCCTCGTGAGCCGCTCGTGATGTACTCGGACAGATCGGACAGTGTTTTCCATTCCCAGCCGATGGGAAGTGGGCCTCGCTCTTTGTCCGAAAAATCGCCGCTTGGGGTTAGCTTTGAGTCGGGCAAAAGGACACCCCGCAGCGCCAGATCGAAGAGCACATCGCGGAATAGCCGAACATCCTCCGGTTCACTAAACAAGCGCCCGAAGTTGGCTTGCAGGCGTTGCCAGCTGTCTTGCAGTTCGTGTGGGCTTTGGGCGCTGGCGAGGGCTTGCAGGGTGGACTGGCGCAGGGCGTTTTGCAGTTTGCGGCGGTTTTGCTGCTGCGTCTCCAACTGGTCGCACAAGGCCATCAGCTCATCGACTTTGGCGACGATGCGGGATTGTTCTTCGATTGGCGGGCAAGGAATTGGCAGTGCCCGCGCAGTACTGGTGGCCAATTCAACCTGCTGAGTTGTTCCTGACACCAGCGAATCTGGATGCGTCGGCTGAATGCGTGCCTGAACCCAGGGAGAAGCAATCACGCACCATACATAGCGCGGTGTGGCCACTGTGCTTAAGCGGATAACTGTGACGTGCGAGTCCGCTACACAACGCTTTTCCGATGCATCGGAGTAGATCGCTACCCGGCCGGCCGTCCCCGTGCCAGTTGAGTTCCAGAGCAGATCGCCATCGCACAGGAACCGCTCTGGCCCATAGCCAGCGACCGAGTCGTCGGCGACAAATCGCGCCTGCCGCGAATCAAAACCCGACCACTGAATGCACTTTTGCGAAACAACTAGCACGTCTCCACGGTCGGCATATTTTGGCCCCTTGCCCCTCTGGATATACAAGGACAAGTTTTCCAATAGCACCCACTGCCAATGTGCAGGAATTGCGTAGGGTGCTGCGCCAACAATCGTCGTGTGTAACCGAGCTGCGCGCAACCCCATGTCTTTGCCGTACTGCTGGCGCTGCTGTGCAGCGAGTTCCAGCGATTCAGAGATAGCCTTCGCAGAAATTCCGGGCTCAACCAAACGACCGGAGATCGCGAGTTGAAGCACCAACTCCCGCAACCGAGCCACGCCCCCCGGCGCATTGGCGATATACCCGAATTCCGCCAAAAACTGCTGCGCGTCCATCAGGCGTCCTCCCCGCCACGGTTTTCCAGCCGGGCGCGCGACAGCGCAATGGCTTCATGCAGCTTGGCTTGCAGCACTTCCCTGGGCGGCAGCACGGTCAGGTATTCGGCGACGTGGATGCCGCTGGCGTCCAGCTCCAGCAGCTCGATCTGCTCGCGTTTCTTGCCGCTGCACAGGATGATGCCCAGCGGCGGCGCTTCATCCGGCTCCTGTTCGTGTTTGGCCAGCCAGCGCAGGTAGAGCTCCATCTGGCCTTTGTATTCGGCCTTGAAGTCGCCCAGTTTCAGGTCGATGGCCACCAGGCGTTTGAGCCGCCGGTTGTAGAACAGTAGGTCGATATAGAAGTCGTCGTGGTCGATCTGGATGCGCTTTTGCCGCGCCACGAAGGAAAAGCCCGCGCCCAGCTCCAGCAGGAAGTGCTCCAGCTCGCGCAGGATGGCGTCTTCCAGATCCTTTTCCAGGTAGCGATCCTGCAAGCCGAGGAAGTCCAGCACGTAGGGGTCTTTGAGCACGAGCCCGGGGTGCAGCTCGCCGTCTTGTCTCAGGCTGGCCAGCTCCTGCGCGAGCAGGGCGTCGGGCTGCTTGGAAAGCGCGGTGCGCTCGAAGAGCTGGGAGTCGAGCCTCTCTTGCAGAGTGCGGGTGCTCCAGCCTTCCTGCTGGCACATCTGCAAGTAGAAGTCGCGCTTGAGCGGGTCGTCGATATAGATCAGGGTTCTGAAGTGCGTCCAGCTCAATTGTCTACGCGCTGCGGAGACAATCTGTACTTCCGGGAAGGCCTCGGCAAAGCGCAGCATGTGGCGCAGGTTCTTCTCGGAGAAGCCGCGCCCGTACTCCGCCTCCAATTGTCTCGACAGTGTCGCGACAATCTGTTCGCCATAGCCGGCCCGCGCTTCCCGGAGCACTTCGCTGCGGACGCGCTGGCCGATGTGCCAGTACAGCAGGGTCAGGGCACTGTTGACGGCGCTGGCGAGTTGCTGGCGGCTTTGCTCGATCAGCTGGCGGATGTCACCCAGAAGGTGGCCGGAAGCCTGGGCGGGCTGAGGCTTGGCAGACGGCTGCTTCATTGATCGGCTTCTTCTGTCGTGAAGTGGTGCGCCAAGGCGGCGGCGAGTTCGCTCTTCAGGCGGTTCTCGGTTTCTTCGATCTGGCCAAGCAGGGCCTTGTATTTGTCCAGCAGTACGTCCGGGTCGTGGCTTTCTTCTTCCGGCGCGTTGGGGTTTTTCAGGTCCAGGTTGTAGATGGGCCAGTAGAGGCGATCGCCGGCGGCTTGGGCGTCGCGGGCTTGCAGGCGCAGCCCCTCGGCCTGGGTGCGCAGGGTGTCGATCTCCTCTTCCACCGGCCGGCGCTGCTTGGCAGCGCTCACGCCCTTGATGGAGTCGCGCAGGTCGCGCACGCGGTTTTCCAGCGCGCTGGCTTCGTTGCTCAGCTGCTCGGCGCGATCCCAATGCGGCTGCGCGGCGGCTTCGGCCTGCTCACGCTTGGTCTTGAAGTCCACCTTCCAGGCGAACTCGCTCTCCACGCGGTCGGCAAAGTCGTTGGCTTCAATGCCCCACCAATCCTGCTCCGGCTTGAACTCCTCGAAACGGATGGGCTTGGTCTTGCTGTAGCTCTTGTAGCCCGGCGGATAGGGGTGCTCGTAATACCAGATGGTGTCGGTGTGGAAGTGTTCGCTGCCATCGTCCACCGTGGCGCCCTTGGTGAAGAAGAGCAGGTTGGTCTTGATGGTGGTGTAGGGCGCGAACACGCCCTTGGGCAGGCGCACGATGGTGTGGAGCTTGCAGTCGCGCAGCAGCAGTTTCTTCAGCGTCGCCTTGATGCCGTCACCAAACAGAAAACCGTCCGGCAGCACCACGGCGGCGCGGCCGTTTTCCTTCAGGAGCTTCTTGACGATGAGGGCCATGAACATGTCGGCCGTCTCGCGCGTGCGCAGGTCAGCCGGGTAGTCACTGCCGACGCCATCATCCTCGTAGCCGCCGAAGGGGGGGTTGGTGATGACGCAGTCCACCTTGCCGTGGGCGCTCCATTCGTTCCAGCCGATGCCCAGGGTATTCTTGTGCTCGATCTGGCTGGGCACATCGATGCCGTGCAGCAGCATGTTGGTGGTGCACAAGAGGTGCGGCAGCTGCTTTTTCTCGATACCGCGGATCAGCGTTTCGATGGCGGCCTTGTCTGCGGCACTGGACTTGGTGGAGAGCTGGTTGCGGAAGTGGTCGATCACGGCGGTCAGGAAGCCGCCGGTGCCGCAGGCCGGATCCATTATCGTTTCGCGTTGGGCCAAGCTGGGGCTTACGCGGTCGGCCATGAACTGGGTGATGGCCCGTGGGGTGTAGAACTCGCCCGCATTGCCGGCGCCGCGCAGGTCGTTGAGCAATTGCTCGTACACGTCGCCCAGGTTGGCGCGGGTCTTGAAATCGTGGAAGTTGATCGCTTCTTCGAGCTTCTCGATCACGGCCAGCAGCTGGGTGCCGGACTTCATGTAGTTGTTGGCGTCTTCAAAAACGCTGCGGATGACCTTGTGCTGCGGGCTGGCGTTGGCGTCCAGTTCCTTGAGCTTGGGGAACAGTTCGTTGTTGACGAACGGGATCAGCTCACTCCCAGCCTTCTGAGATTTGGTTTTTCCGTCCTGACCAGCCAGGTAGGCTGCCCAATTTCGCCAGCGAAACTCTTCAGGCAAGGGCGACTTGTACTTTTTGCCCTTCTCTTTGGCGTCGTCCTCCCACTCCTGTTCGCGCTGGTCGAAGACCTTGAGAAAGAGCATCCAGGTGAGCTGGCCCAGGCGCTGAGCGTCACCGTCGACGCCGTCGTCCTTGCGCATGATGTCCTGGATGGATTTGATGGTGCTGCTGAGGTTCATTGCGATGTTCTCGTTTCATGCAGCCTGACGCTGGGTCAGGCCTGCTTCTGTTCTGGCAGTTCGTAGAGCGCCTGTTCGAGTGCCTGCACGGCCTGGGTGTATTGCTCGACGCTGCCGAAGATGCCGCGCCGGATCTGGGTTTTGCTGCCGAACTGGTCGAAGGGCGGCAGCTCCAGCACTTTGGCGTCTTCAATGTCCTGCACGCCGTGGTCCGCGAACTTGTCGAGCAGGGCTTCGAGCACGGCGCGGGCCTGGTCGCCGTACTGGCCGAACGCATCGCGCTTCTTGACGTTGTTGGCTCGCTCACGGCGGGTGAGCGGCTTCTGGTCGAAGGCGACGTGGGCAACCAGATCGAACGCATCGAGCTCGTCGCCGCCCGGCACGGCCTGTTGCAGTATGTCCAGAGGCACGCCGTGGTCGGCCAGCTCCCCCAGCACCGCTTGCTTGCGCTCCGCGCTGCTCCAGCGGCGCAGGAATTCGGTGAGGCTGCCGAACTCGGCTTGCAGGGCGCGTCGGATGTCGTCCTTGAGCAGGACGCGGTAATCCTCGGTGATGAGCTTGCCATCGGCGTCGAGGTACTGCGAACGCTCGACGGCGACGCGCACGTTCACGTCATCGATCACGTATTTGGTGCGGCCTTCGCCACCGCCACCGGTACTGCCGCCGGGCGGCTTGTCGTCACCGCCTGCGCTGCCCGGGACATAGGGCGGCTGCTCGGGCTCGCCAAACCCAAGCGGATTGATGGTCTCGGGCGGCACCACGGGTTCGTCGGGCGTGGGTTCGTAGATCACCACGGGCTCGCCGTCAAAATCCGGGTCGGCGAACAGGCGCGTGGCGCCCTTGAAGTCCATGATGGTGAAGTAGAGCTTCTGGTAATCCTCGCGTAGCCGCGTGCCGCGACCGATGATCTGCTTGAACTCGGTCATCGAGTTGATGTTCTGATCCAGCACGATGAGCTTGCAGGTCTTGGCATCGACGCCGGTGGTCAGCAGCTTGGAGGTGGTGGCGATGACGGGATACGGCTCGTCGTTGTCGATGAAGTAGGAGAGGTGTGCCTTGCCCTCATTGTCGTCGCCGGTGATGCGCATCACGTAGCGGCGGTTGCCGGCGGCGGCCGGGATGATCTTGACCAGCTCCTGCCGCATGCGTTCGGCGTGGTCCTGGTCGTCGCAGAAGACGATGGTCTTGGCCATGGGGTCGGTGGCCTTGAGGTATTCCCACACCTTGCTGGCCACCAGCCGGGTCCGCTTTTCCAGCACCAGGTTGCGGTCGAAATCCTTGGTGTTGTATTGCCGCTGCTCCACGGCCTGGCCCAGCTTGTCGATCTTGCCCTTCTCGGGGGTGTAGCCCACTGCGTCGACATCGGTGGCGATGCGGATGACCTTGTAGGGGGCGAGAAAGCCGTCCTCGATTCCTTGCTTGAGTGAATAGGTGTAGACCGGGTCGCCGAAGTAGGTGATGTTGCTCACCTCCTTGGTTTCCTTCGGCGTGGCGGTCAGGCCCAGGTGCGTGGCGCTGCTGAAGTAGTCGAGCACCTCGCGCCAGGCGGAATCATCGGCGGCGCTGCCGCGGTGGCATTCGTCGATCACCACCAGATCGAAGAAATCCTCCGGGAACTGGCGGTAGATCTGCTTCCATTCCTCCCTGCCCGTCACCGCCTGATAGAGTGCCAGATAGATTTCGTAGTTCTTCTTAACCTCGCGGTTGGTAACCTTGTGCATCACTTCACCGAAGGGGGCGAAGTCCTGCTGCATGGTCTGGTCAACCAGGATGTTGCGGTCGGCCAGGAACAGGATGCGTTTCTTGGCCTTGGCTTTCCACAGCCGCCAGATGATCTGGAACGCGGTGTAGGTTTTGCCGGTGCCGGTAGCCATGACCAGGAGCACTCGCTGCTGGCCCTTGGCGACGGCTTCGATGGCGCGGTTGATGGCCACGCGCTGGTAGTAGCGCGGCTCCTTGCCGCTGCCGTCGGTATGGAACGGTTGCTCGACGAGTTTGACGGCGGCGGGCTCGGCGAGGCCCTTCCACTGCTGGTAAAGGGGCCACAGATCGTCCAGTGACGGGAACTCGGTGAGCGGGAGTTCGCGCTCGATGGGCTGCGTCAGGGCCGTGCGGTCGTGCAGCAGGAATCCATCGCCGTTGCTGCTGATGGCAAACGGGGCGTCCAGCATCTCGGCATAGGCCAGGGCCTGCTGCATGCCGTGGCCGACAGAAAACCTCGCCTGTTTGGCTTCGACCACCGCGATCGGGACATTGGGGCGAGCGTAGAGCACGAAGTCAGCGCGCTTGGGGCCACCTTTGGCTTCGGGGTTCTTGATGCGGGCAGCGAGCTTGCCGCGCACCATCACGCGGCCATCGGTGAGGTTCACTTCTTCGCGGAACTGGTGCTGTTGCCAGCCGGCTTGCTGGATGGCTGGAGTAATGAACTTGGTGCAGATGTCGCGCTCACTCAGCTGGCATTTGTCCATTCACCCTCCGGAAAAACGATGCAAACCACCTGATTACGCATGGGAACCCATGCGGCTTTCCTTCTCTTCGTCGGCGCCGCCCGCGCGCACCCATTCATCGACTTCGGAGAGCTGGAACTTCCACAGTCTGCCGATCTTGTGCGCGGGCAGGCCCTTGCGTTCCCGCCAGCGGTAGACGGTGTCCTTCACGACACCCAGATGCTGGGCGACTTGCTCGGCGGTAACCCACGGTTCAGCGTTCATGGCTTCGGTGCGCGGCTCGTTGCTTAAAGTCGTCTTAAATCGTCATCAGTCTAACAGGATGGCATTTCACCGACCAGTCGCCTTCCCTGCTCCAGCCGCTGAGGCTTGGCGGCAACTGCAATTTGTAACCTGCTCGTCAATGTGATCCTGGGCGAGTGGCAACAACGGGTCCATACCACCAGTCCGATGAACCGGAGACCTTCCCTTCGACGACGCTGAGCGCCGTGCGGCAGCTGTCGGCCCGGGGCCTCACTCCCGCCACTCAGTTTGCGTAGACCGGACGACCGTTCAGGCCGACGTCCCGGGATGGGAACGACGCACCGGGTGGCTAGTGGCTCCGATACTTGCCGTTCAAGTCCTGCGGACCTGAGAGACTGGAGTGGGCCGGGTCCGGCTGTAGCCTGAAGTGACAAACGGTCGTTGACCGAAGCAAGCAACTGAGCGGCAGGTGACCAACGCATTGCCGCCCGACACCGATCCAAAGGCCAATGACCGGTGTGGCCGAGTTGCACGCGTCGGCTGTCCGGCAGGTTTCCGAGCGAAGCAACCTCTCCAACGGCGGCGCAACCGAAACATCCGCAGCAGCAGTTGATCCGCGGCGGTCTCTGCACAGCCGTCCACTGACGTCCGCGGCAGTTCCGGGTCAGCGCCCCACGGTAAAGCTAGAGAAGCCGTCCCGGCGAGAGTGCCAACGGTTGCTGGATGCGGGAGCGAGGTGAAACCAGGACGAGGGCTGCCGCCCCCGCCCTGGCTTCGTCAGGCCGCCAACTTCTTGGCCAGCGCCACCTCGATGCTGTCACCGGTCTGATTGAGGACGTCGAGGCCCGTCTCCGGCATGTCGCCCGACGTCGATTGCGCCACCGCGATCTTCTGCGCCATCAATGTGAGGCAGTCCATTTGCGCCGATTCCGCGTATCCGAAGAAGTGCACGGCCACGTCGTTCCGCTGCCCGATGCGCCATGAACGGCGCGAGGCCTGCTGCAGGGTGTAGCAGTTGTAGCCCGACTGCATGTAGGCGATGGTCGGAAAGTCGAGCAAGTCGAGCCCGGTTTTCACGAGTTCCGGATTTGTGACGAGTACGTCGATGCCGCGTTCGACCTGGTCGGCCACCCAGTCCTCGCGCCGGGCTGCTTCGACGCTCGCGCGCAGCACGGCCACCTTGAAGCCGGCGCGTTCCAGCTGGACCCGAAGGCGACTCGTGGTGTCTCGGGTCCCGGTGTAGATGGAGTACGCGAGCACCTTGCGGCCCCTGCCCTTCTCATGACGGCAAAGCTCGATCAGCGCCGCTTCCTTCGGGCTCACGTCCCTGTCGCCGAAGACTGCCGTCTGATACGCAAGCTGGGCGCCGGTTCGAGGATGCCTGACGAGTTCGTCACGGAAGCAGCAGTCGGGCCACGCCAGCAGCACCTGGAGCACCACACCGAGCAGCGTCGCGTCACCGCAGCGCAGCGCTTGGCGCAACTCGGCCGTGAGGACCCTCGCGAGCTTCGTGTAGCCCTCGCGCTGGGCCTCTGTCATCACCACCGATTCGAACACCTCGCGGTAGGGCGGCAGAACGTCCCCGCCGATGTCCTTGAGCTTCAGGAAGACCGTGCAGGGCAGCACGTACCGCATGATGCCCTTCGGGCCGAAACCGGGGGCTTTGGCCGTTCGATGGCTGATCGTCTTGCCCTTCGCCGTCCGATGGGAGCGGCTTTCCGCCTCCCGGTAGATATCCTTCACGACACCGTGGTCGCGCATGAAGACCATTGCTGCCGGGCCCAGGCTGCGACGCACGTTCGGGCGATAACCATCGTCAATCATCGCCCTCGGATTGAGACGCCAGAGGAGATAGAACAGGTCATCGGCGTAGCCGCCCATCAGCGTGCCGGTGAGCAGTAGCGTCTTGCTGCACTTGGCGGCCAGGACGCCCATAGCTTGTCCCTGTGCGCTTCCAGCGTTCTTGTACTCATGCCCCTCGTCGACCACCAGCAGCCCGAAGTAGCCTTGGGGCAAGTACCGTTTGACGAATTCCGTCGCCTGGTAGTCACCTTGGCCGAAGCCGATCTCCATGGCGGCCATTGCGCGCTCCATGCGTGCGGCCTGACGGTCGGAGAAGACGAGTTCCCCCTCCTCGTCCATCAGGTTGATGAACTCGTGCACGTTGTCCGCCAGCATGGCGCCGAGCATCTCCTCGCCAAATCGTCGGACCAGGTTGTCAGCGGTCTTCACGCCGATGGTCGGCAACTGCTGCAACGCGTCCATGACGAGCTCGCGGTGCGAGCGCTGCGGCTTGCCCTTGCGGGTCAAGGTCCACAGGCGCCCGCTGCAATGAGGGCAAGCGCTTCGATTCTCGTCGAGCACGACCTTCGCGCGCGCCGCCGACATTGGCAGCTCGGAGTCGTTGGCCCTGTCCGTCAGCCATTGCCCGCAGTCCGGACACGCGGCGTAGGCGGCGACGTGGCGCGCGCCGAGCTCGTCCCGATAAGCCGTCCTGCGTACGGTGAACGCGGGTCGCCAATGAAAACCCATGCGCATCCGCACGCGCCCGAGCACGAAAAACTCCGGCACCGCGGGCACCGTGCACATCGCGCGCAGTGTGAGCAGCTTCTGCAGCGTGTCCGGCCCGTTGAGTATCCAGACTCGAGCATCCGGCACGGTCAGCATGATTTCCCTGCGCCACTTGTACACCAAGTGAGGCGGAGACAGTACAAGGGTGCGGCGGAAGCCCGCCTCGTGCATCACGACGGCCGCGGCGATCGCCATCATGGTCTTGCCAGTTCCCATCTCGGCGTTGAGGATCGCCGCCGGGTCGCCGGTGTTGAGCAGCAAGCGAGTCAAGGCTTGGACGGCATCGCGCTGCGCCGGAAAGGGCTTCCGGCGCAGCCGATCCATCAACTCATCGCGCCGCGGATCGGCTGCGCCGTCATAGACGGGAGGATTCTGGCGTCGAACGGCGTCCAGCAGGCTGGCGCCGAAGTCGTCGACGAACTCCGCCAGCGACAGCTGGGCAGGTCCCGGAAGGACGAGAGCCGATGCGAAGTCGGCATGTGCGAGTTGCATGGAGGTCTCCTCGAGAAGGCGGAGACCGAACCCATGCGGGTACGTGTCCCCGCATGGGTTTGATGTGGAAGAACGGGGCGATAGCCGAAGGCGGACGTATTCGCCCCGAACGCTTTTGCCTCAGTACTCTTCGGGCAGCAGCAAGGTCGTGACGCTGCGGTCCGCTTCAGTGATGAGCCACAACGTATTGGTGCCGTAGCCTGCGCTCGGCCGAGCCGGGTCGATCGGATACGCGGCGAGTATGCGGTCGCCCGACCGCACGGCCTCGTCGTTCTGCTCGGGTTCGGAACTCACCCCCCAATCGCCTCTTACGTAGGCGCCGAGACAGCGGTCGACGAGATCCGGATGGCGCTCGAGGAACGGCTCGACCCCTGCTGTCATCACCACGCGACCGAGCTCGAACAAGGGCTTGAACAGGGCCCGCACGGGCGGCAATGCTTCGGCGATCGCCTGGATTAGTCCCGCCGCGTCAGCGGACAGGTCGTCCGCCTCGAGCGTCAACACACCCTGCTTGACGGCCATCGAAACGATGTCCTGGAAGCGCTCCTCCAACGTGACGCGAACGCCGCCGACCTTGCCGAGCGGCGGGAACTTGAAGCGGCTCAGCGGCATGCAGAGCCGATCGCCCAGGCCGTCGAGCAGCGGATCGCGCCAGTGATCGAGGAGCGGCAGCGGGCTGAGGTCCCGGATCAGGGCCCACAGTTGGGAGCGCGGCACGTCGCGCTCATCACTCACCAGCCAGGCAGTTCCCCCCGGCCGGTCGAGCTGCACCAGAACCGGGTCGTAGAGCCACGTGTGGGTCAGGCTTCCAAACAGGTTCCGGTCGGGGAAACGGCCCGTGAATTTCTGGAGTCGCTCCGGCTCCGGGACGAAGATCGTGTATCGCGCTCCATCATCGGCCAGGGTGAAGGTGGCCTCCCCCGCCTGGAGCAGGCCGCCCTGATCACGAGACACGGAGAAGGCGGACATGAACTGCAGCACGGAGGTGTCGCGTCCGTACAAGGACAGCAGCAACAGTTCGCCATTTTCACCGCGGACGCAGGCATCCGCGTACAGATCGGAGAAACCCTCGATCGACAACATGATGAGTGCCTCCCTTCATTGGACGCCAATCGCCCATGACGATTGGTTTTCGGGTACGGAGGCGAACCGGACGCGGGACAAGCGCCTGGCGTCCGCGCCCGAGAGCGTGGCTTCGAGGTCGGTGAAATCGACGTTATTCATGGCAAAGCTCCTCGTGAAATGGGGAGATGCCGCGCCCCAGCGGGGAAGCGGATCTTCCCGATGGGGGTGGATGAAGGACGAATGCCCCGGGCCCCGAAGGGCCGTCGCTGTTTCAGGGGCTGACAGCGCGCGGCGTCGACGCGATGGCGTCGCCGGAAAACTACGTCTGGGAAACTGGTTGCGGCACTGCCCCGCGAGCGGGTAGCCACACCCGTCCGTTGTAACTCACGCAGGCGACCTGCTGGCCGCAACCGTCGAGGACTTGTCCGCCCACCCAATTACCGCCGCCGACTTGGTGCTCGACGATGAAGCGGCGGACAACACGGCTCGCGTCTCCAAGGGATGCCACCGGCGTCAGGCGATTCCGGACGCCGAGAAGTGTTTGCGCGGGGTCCTGACCGAGGTCCGGGTTACCCGCCGTCATCAAGGCGACGCGAAGTGGCTGACGCTGCGCAAGCTCGTACTCGCCCGCCATACGGTTGAAGTTTCGCGATGTGTGCATGATGCGCTCCTGAATGTCCCGTCGGTCGCCGCACCCGCCGGGCGTGCAACCCGACGGGTGATGAGGGAGGACAATGGAATCGCGGCACCACGGCCGCCCGAGGAGAAACTACGAATCGCTGATGCGCCGGACCGGAAGCAAGAGCAACTCGCCCTGCGCCAGCGCCGACATCAGCACCTTGTCGCTCGGCACACGCACCGACCGCGCGATCGCATCGAAGAACGGCGACTGATCGGTGAGATGGTCGGACAGAAGGCGCGCCAGGTCGGTCAGCACGTGGAGGACGACCTCGCCGGAAGTGTCGAAGTCATGCGTGTCCTGCAGTCGCTCCGCAACGTGCGTGAGGAGCGCGGCGCCCATCGGAAACAGGGCCTCCGGCCAATCGATTCCGCCGTCGGCTCCGATCGGGATCTCCATCTGGTCGGCACCCGCTTCGGGAAGCAGTGCGCACAGGCGATCCAGGGTACTCGCCAGTGCGTGGTTGAATTTGGCTCGAACCACTCGGATGGTCGTCCAGAACGTCTCGGCGTCGTCGGGCGCCCGGCACGCCAGCCGCCAGACGACCTCCGTCCGCGCGAGCGTGCCCGGGTGGCACAGCAGCGTGGTCTGAAGATACTCAAGGCAGCCCGCCCGCCACTCGCGATCCGTCGTCGAGCCGTTGCGGCCCGCGCGCGACAGTGCGGACACGTCACGGTGTCGCACGAGCACCCACATATCGATTTCCTGCTGCATCTCGTTCTCCCAAAGGATGATAGATGGCTGGAAGACAACACAAAGGCGAGCTCGCCCCCGAAGAGGGAGCCCGTTCGGGTTGCAGTGGTGGTGGTCAAAGCGCCGGCGCCGAGGCCAGCAAAGCGAGGCGGAGCGGCGCTCCGCAAGACCCACATGCAGTGCGTTTGCCCTGCTCTATTGGATCGTGACGATGGCCCCGAACCCGGGCCCTGGGGTGAAGTCGATCCCGCGTATCACGGGCACGAACCGATCGGTAAGAATGACGGTTTCACTGACGGTCCCCTCCGGGCCTTCCGAAAGCTCGACGGAGCGGACCCTATCCTTGTACGTGTCGCCCTTGATCAACAGGGTGCGACCGCTGCCGGCGGTCACGATTCCGTGAGCATGACCGGCCGCCAGCGCCAAAGCCAGGTGCCACCGCCCCATTGCAGTCAAGGGCGGACGGTGGGCGCCTTTCGTAACACCGAAGTGAGTCTGGAACTGCGGCCAGAGACTATGCGCATGCAGTCGCGCCACCTCGGCCGCGAGTTGGGCGGCGTCGATGCGGACCGCGTGAAAGCGGCCCTCCCCACCTGCAATCTCCGGAACGGCGTACGGCTCGTCGGTCCAGCACTCGGGCAATACCTGATCGAATGCTTCGCCCTTACCGGCAGCAATGAGCGCCGACACGGTGCGGGATTCCGGCCGATCCGAACGGCGTCGAACGCCGAACACCACGCACTGCTTGAACTGTTGCTCCGGAGCCATATGAAAGCGAATGCGATCGAAGTTGCGGGCAAGGAGACCTGCGAACTCCGCATCGAGCACGTAGTAGGGCACGATGAGAACGAGGACGCCGCCGAACGCAAGGGTTTGAAAGGTCCGCCGGAAGAAGATCTTCTCGAGTCGGTCCGGCCCTTTGTCGCCGGTCTGCGCCCGGTCCGCCACTGCGTCGCCATAGGGCGGATTCAGGAACAAGAGACCCATGGACCCGGGTGTTACGACGACGTCCTGAATGTCGGCGTGAATCGCAAGGTCCAGGACGGATTTCGCATGCCAGGCGCGCTCGGCATCGAACTCGACGCCGAATGCCTGAACAGCGGCACCGCATCCAGTCAGCGCTTCCCTGACCTGGTGGAGCGCAGCGCCTTCGCCGCAGCACGGATCAAGGATCCGTAGCTCATTGCCTGCCACATCGAGGGCGGCGACAATCCGCTCGAGCGTCGCCTGGTCGGTCGGGTAGTAGCCGTTCTTCACGAAATTGCGCGCCAGGCGCGGGAATATCAGGGCCATGGAACCTCCTCGGAGTCGGCGGGACGCATTGACCCTCGACGGGCCGATCGCGACCCGCAGGTTGTGGATGATGTCCCGGAGCGAGATGCTCGGTCCTGTTGCAGGGACTGACAGGCTGATGAATCTGGCAACACGCGCCACCGGCCGATAGCCGGACGGCCGCAAACGGATTTCCATCGTCGGTCTGCCTGCTGTGGGCCGACCATGGGAACCCGCTGGTTCCGCTTGGATGGGATTTGAACGATACCTTCGTCACACCCGCGGGCCTCAGGCGCGTTGCCGTGAGACCCCGTGGCTCGGATGCGAGGCACCCCAGTGGAAGGCGTGGGCGCCGATGAAAGGGCGCGCGGGAAAACCGCCGACGCAAATGCCGCAACACATCGGGCGTGTTGCTGCCCAGTTGTCGATGGAGCCCTCGCAGGCTTTCCGAATCACGCGCGTAGCCTGACGCACTGACCCGATTCGGAAAGCCCGCGCGCGGGCCGGCCGGAGTCGGCCGCGGGGATTGTTCTACGATGCGTCCGCCTTCGCGGCCAGGTAGGCCCGATACCGATCGGATTCCTCCGGATACCAGACCTGCTCTTCCGGCACAAAGCCGTATTGGAGTCCGGACTTCAGCCGATTGCGCTGCTCCCGGAAGCGCCGGCGGTCATCGATCGTCGGATCGAGCTTCACCGGTTGGCGCGCCGCGACCAGCCCGTGGAGCTCGTCGCCGAAGAGTTCGAGATCGGGCGATTCGTCCGAACCTGTGGTGGGCGATACCGGCGGCGCCCCGCCCTCCTGCCCTCGTTCGGGCGCACCGCTTCCCTCCAAATCGCCATTCCCGGCACCCGGACGCGCAGTCTGCGCTACCGCCTCGTCAGCGGGATCGGGTTCCATCGGGGCCTCGGGCAAACTCCTTTCCGTGCCGCTTTGAACGTGCAGATCGGCGAGTCGGGCGCGGATCTCCAACACGAGCCGACCGTTGCTGGCATAGGACCAGGGGAAGATGCGCTGGATGATATAGCGCCCCGTGTAGCTCCCTTCCTCGAACTGATCGAGGATCGGGTCCTTGACCCGAAACTCGCCGATATCGGTCAGCAGATCGCCGACACAGAACGGGCCATTGGCCCCCTTGATGCGCTTGATGTTCAGCGTGCCTTCGACAGTGATGCTCACGATCTCGATCTCCGAATGCGGTATCGGAGGCGTGCCCACCGAAGGGGACGAGCGCCCCCGATGGGTGGTTGAAAATCGGACACCGAACGGATCGAACCATCGGTGCGTGCGGTACAGGAGGGCCACCAACATGGTTGGTGGCCCCGGCTTTGAAAGAGGCACCGGTATTCCGG
Source organism: Azoarcus sp. DN11 (assembly GCF_003628555.1). Lineage (NCBI taxonomy): Bacteria > Pseudomonadati > Pseudomonadota > Betaproteobacteria > Rhodocyclales > Zoogloeaceae > Azoarcus > Azoarcus sp. DN11. The sequence continues at coordinate 3,093,515 of NZ_CP021731.1, forward strand.
ACCGGTACGGGATCGAAGCGGACAGGCAAGGCCCGACCGAGGACCCCAGGCCTGACGGCCGTCCCAGTTACAGGGGCTGACTGGGCGCACCACGCACGTTTTTTGCCGAAACGTGCAAAACGGGTGGAACCCACGAAAGGCTCCGAGCTTGGAACGGCTGATCGGGCGATCACCCGCTGGTGCCGGTGCGCTCCAGATGAGCGCTTTCGGCCGCTGGCTGAACATCCGTTGTCTTCGGGCGTTCGTAGACCGTTTGGCCGTCCACCTTGACGTGCGTCAGCAGTAGCAGCCGGCCCTTGATGATGACTCGCGGTTCCTTGCCGGGCGCACCGGTTTCGGAATCCTTGACGTCGGCATAGTAGAGATGTGGGTAGATGTCACCCACGCGGAATGACACAAAGACCTTGCGGTCGTTCTGGACATCCTGCTTGAAGCGTTCAACGAGCTCGGCACACTCGGCACCGACCACTCTGAGGTCAAAGTACGTGTACGCCGGTTCCGTGACGGACCCGTGAACAGCGTTGATTGCGCATGCGAGAAAGGGCTCGGCTCGACGGCCACCACCGCGCGGCTTCACCCACCGGACCCGGCCCAAATAGCCGCATCCCTTGGTATGCAGGTCGAAATGCTCCTTCTCGGGAGCGGTCTTGGAAGCAACTTGCGTGGATTCGGACATGACAGTCTCCAGACGAAAAAAATCGGGAGACCACACATCCCATGATCGGGAAGTGAATCTTCCCGATCGGGTGGGTGATACAAACGAAACCCCGGACCTGACGGTCGTTCCGGTTACAGGGGCTGACCGGACACAGTACAACGGCCGCATGGCCGAATACTCGTGACGATTCTACGCCAAGTGCCCGCGCCGTCAACGGGGCAACGGGGCAACGCCATCGAGCCAATGGCAGCATGCCACCGCCTCAGGAACAAGCACCAGCCGAGTTGCGCCCAGACAGTGACGCGACGACTCGAGCGCACCTTCAGCCTGACCAAACCGCCTTGCATTTCTTCGCTTGATCAGCGACATTCCCGCGAGGGAACGGATCTCATCCGCCCGACAGAAACCCTTCGCACACGATCGCGACCAGCCTGCTCGGCTGCACGACCTCTCGCATCTGCAACAGCACGCCAATGCGCCGGATTTGATGCCGCCCGCGCGCGTTTGACGCCCCAGACAGGGAGCTGGTGCCCACGGCGGGCCCATCCTGTGGTGCTCCCATCGTCTGAAAGGCCCCCCGCGCCAGTTGTTCTCCCCGATGGGGCTCCTCCGCTCGGGGGCTGCACCCGACTTGGCGCCATCCACACTGCAATCACATGACATTCCCCTGGGCATGGAGGTAAGGGTTATGAACGTCGTGCACATCAACACCCATCCGGCCCGTCTGCGACCGGGCGAGATGGCGATCCACCGCGAGCACGGATGGGTCGAGATCCTCGAACGCGCCGGAACACTGCTACGAATACGATGGATCGACCGCGCATTGGTAGCCCCCGACGCCCTCGAACCCGACGAGATCGACGGCGAAGTCCTGACCGTCTGGGAGGACTGGGTCGGGTGCGACAGCTTGAAGGCGATGCCAAGACCGTCAATCCGCGGCGAATCGGTAGCGCAAACGCCCCTTGACCTCGCGGCCCGACGACCTCCACGGGGGGCGCCAGCGACATGAGAAGTCTGCGAAACCGGACTCGCCAGGGCCACAAGCAGCGCCCCCCCCCACCGCTGACCGGGCTCACCTCGATCGAGGTCATGGGCGCTTGATTCATACCGTACCGTAACCTATCGTACGTAACGTATCGTACTGGAGACGTGAGATGCCTCGGGAAGCCAGCATCACGTACGAGCAGGTGGCGGCCATCGCCGATGGCATCAAAGCCGCCGGCGGGAAACCCACCCCACGCCAGATCCGCGAGCGTCACGGCAGCGGCAGCCTGGGCACCATCCATAAGCTGTTCCAACGATGGGAAGGCAACCAGCCACCCTCGATCGAAGCAGGTTCAGCCCTCCCCCCAGCGCTGCAACGGGCGATTCTCGATTGTGTGACGCAGGAAAGGGCAACGGCTCGGGCCGACCTCGACGCCAAACTGTCCGACATGCAAGCGGCCGCCAACGAACTCGCCGCCGAGAACGAGCGCCAGAGCGGCCACATCGAGACGCTGGAAAGCGCCCTGCAGACGTCTCAGGAAGAGAAGGCAGCGCTCGCCGGAAAAATCGAGCAGATGGAGACCGATCTCTCCGCCGCAAGAGACGAAGCCGCCCGTGAGCGCCACGCAGCCGAGGCCACCCGCACCGAGTTAGCCAAGGCACATGTCCGACTCGACACTATCCCCGTCCTCGAAAAGGACAACGAGCGGCTACGAAGTGCGGTAGACGCCGAGCGCGACGCTCGCACCAATGCCGAACGTCTGGCCGCGATCGCAGAGGCGAAGGCCGCAGGCCTCAGCGAGCGTCTGGCGGATAGCCAAGCCCGCCACACGCGTGAAGTGGCGAACCTCGACAGCCAGCTACAGGACCAAAAGCAGCGAAACACGAACCTCGAGGCTGATCTGTCGGAGATGCGCAAGGAGTCCCGCGACCTGGCCGCTCGCCTCGCTCAGGCGACAGGCGAGCTGGAAGCGCTGCGCACTCAGAACGCCGGCCATCTGGATGTCATCAAGGGCTTCACCGCGCAAGGCACCGTAACGGGCGCGTCGTAAAGGTCCAAGCGGCCGACGCTGACGTTGTCGTGCGCACGGGGGCCACTCCTTTGCCGGCAACCGTCGACGGAGAACCTGACCTGGCAATCGACACATTGTGAAGCGGCCCCTTGACGAGCCGGCGTATGGCGCCTACGAATATATTCAGCGTCCGGTCAGCCCCTGTAACCGGAACGACCTTCGGGTCCGGGGTCAGCCTCAAGATTCATGTCCATCTCGGTGGGATACGCCTCTCCGTAATTTTTCGAAGAGAGACCGATGTTCTCGTACTACCCCCCGCCTTCCGGCTCCCTCCCCGAGCGCCTCTCCTGCGGCCCTCCCTATCCTGAGGCCCTTCAGGTACCCACTTACATCAAGGATCGCGCCACGAAGGTGGGCGACACCGCGGCAGCATCCCGTCTTGGGTAATTCCGGGACTTGCCAAACGACGATCGTGTCGGTATTTTTCTCTCGTCTCAAAAGCGCTGCGCACGCCTTGAGACGTGGCGGGGACGCCTCGCTCTCTCGCTTCGCGCGACTCAATCGCTCATTTCCTTGCTCGTCAAGCGGCGCTTTTCGCCGCTCTGACTTCGTCTCGTCCTGATTCCCCGCCTTGCGACCGCTGCAATCGCCGTCGGCCGGCCTTGGCATGCATCGACTATTCGGACAACGAACGCCAGCAAGGAGAAACAGATGAAACATGAATCCCAGGCGGCGCACGCCATGCGCCGAACCGGCGGCCCGATCGGTGCCGATCAGAACCTTGGAGGAGACACAGTACCGGGCCAAGTAAACATCGAGGACATCGCCCACGTCCTCGCGAGCACGTGCTGCTTCGCGGGCCGTGCGCACACCTTCTATTCGGTCGCGCAGCACGACTATCTAGCGAGCACCATCGTGCCGCCCGATGACGCCCTGGCGGCGCTTCTCCTCCACGCCGGAGATGCGCTCAGGAAACTGCTCGCCGCCTGCCTCAATGCAGAGAGCCAGACGACCGCGGACATTCTGGCCGACCTCGGCGCCCCGCCCTACCTGCCGCCATCGGTCAAGTACGCGGACCTCGTACTCCGCGCCACCGAACGACGCGATCTCGATCCGCCCTATGAAGACGCATGGACCGGTACGACACAGTCCTCACCGCTGGCCCGGCCGATTCAGGCGCTAGCACCTATCGTGGCGAAGCACCTATTCATCGATCGCTACTACGAGCTCCGACCACAGGAGGACCGAAGAGCGTTCCCTACTGCGGACAGTGCCTCATGAAACAGCATGCCTTCGGTGTCGTTCCGGACACTGTGAGTGAGACTTGCCCCTTCCTGACGCTAGGCGGTCTTACGGGCGCAGCCGACGGCTTCGCCATGACCGCTCTGTGTATCACCGGCCTGCTCGGGAAGATTGCCTATGTCGGCCGAGTCGATGCCTGCCGGTCTTCTCGTCAAGACTTCCAGCGCGAAAACAACACCGGAGGTAGCCGGATCAAGGACGACCCATACTCCGTCGCAGACGCCGCCAAGCGGTAAGACTGCGCTGGAGGACGCGACCGAGGCGAAGCTACTGCCTGCGTCAAAAGAGGCATGACATGTTCCTGACCAAGGACGAACTCCGCAACCTCACCGGCTACCAGAAGCCGTCACTGCAAAAGCGTTGGCTCACGGATCGTGGCTGGCCATACGAGGAGAACGCAGCTGGCGATCCAAAAGTCCTGCGCTCAATCGTCGAGAAGCGCATGGGCGGTTCAACTGCATCTACCCATCGCAGACAAGGCCCCGATCTCGGAGCTATTCTGTAATGATGGGACGCCCGCGCAAAATTGATCTCAACCTGCCGCCCCGCATGTATCTCAAAGGGCGGTCGTATTGGTACGCCGCTAAGGGCGGCTGGATCAATCTCGGCCGCGACCTGTCGATCGCGCGCACGAAGTGGGCGGAGCTGGAGAACACGAACGCCCCCAAGGAAACGATGTCGGGCGTCATCGGTCGATACCTGCGCGAAGTCGTCCCGCAGAAGGCCGCGAGCACGCAGGCGGGGAATAAACTGGAAGCCTCCACTCTGACGAAGGTGTTCGGACAGATGAAGCCCGCCGACATCACCCCAGCCGACGTGTGGGACTTCATGCAGGTGCGCGGCCAGAAGTCGAAGGTGCGAGCCAATCGCGAACGCTCCCTTCTGCAGGACGTCATGCGGCACGCCATCATGTGGGGCCATTGCCGCGACAATCCAGTGCGCGAGGTGAAGCCGTTCAAGGAAATGCCGCGCACGCGCTACGTCACCGACGTGGAATTCGACGCCGTGAAGAAGGTTGCGCCTCCCCTCGTCGCGGCAATGATGGATCTCGCGCGCCTCACCGGACAGCGCCGCGGCGATCTCCTTGCTCTACGCCGCGATGCGATTACCGCAGAGGGCCTCCTGATCACGCAAGGCAAGACCGCACGGAGTCGCCCGGTGCAAATCTGCATCGGCTGGACGCCTGCACTACGTGCTGCGGTCGATGCGCTGAAGGACCTCGAACGCCCCATTGCGAGCACGCGGCTCGTGACGAGCCGCGACGGATCGCCGATGACGGTCGAAGGCTGGAAGACGGCGTGGCAGCGAACGATGGACAAGGCCACCGCGCCTGGACCGAACGGCGAGCCGCCGATCCTTGCCGAGCGGTTCCACTTCCACGACCTGCGCGCGAAGACGGTAACAGAATTGAAGGAAGCGGGCCGGGATGCGCGCACCCTTTCCGGCCATGCGTCCGATGCAATGATCGAAAAGGTCTATGACCGGCGCAGGGTAAAGAAAGCGACTCCGCTGGAATAAATCAGCGGGGAGTTTTGAAAAAACGCGGGAGTATTGAAAACGGCACCCCGAAGGGTGCCGTATCTCTTTGATTTTGGGGCGACATACCGGGATCGAACCGGTGACAACTGGAGCCACAATCCAGTGCTCTACCAACTGAGCTAATGCCGCCACTTCTCCGGCTGCAGAAACTCTACAGCCAAAAACCTCTTACTGGCCTGCCCGACAGGAATCGAACCTGTAACCCCCGGCTTAGAAGGCCGGTGCTCTATCCAGTTGAGCTACGGGCAGATCCCGCGGGCATCGGGGTTAGCTGGTCGGGGTGGAGGGATTCGAACCCCCGACATCTTGCTCCCAAAGCAAGCGCGCTACCGGACTGCGCTACACCCCGAGAGCCGCGAATAATACACACTCATTCCCTGCGCGTCAAACACGGACCGGTATTTTTTGCATCCGCACCGCAAATGCATGGCGATCCCGAGAACCGTGTCTTTACTTGCTCTGCGGGGCAGTTTCTGATATTAGTTCGACTCTTTCAATTACCAACCGGAAGTCGAAGTCATGCCGGACGATACACTGCAGAAACAGTTCCCGCCGTACGTCGCCGAAAAGGGCGAGGAATACATGAGCGAGAAGCAGCTGGCCCACTTCCGCGAAATGCTGGAATCGGTGAAACGGGAACTGGCTGGCGATATCGAGCGCACCGTTCATACGATGCAGGACGAAGCCACTGCTTTCGCCGACCCCAACGATCGTGCCAGCCAAGAGTCGGACATTGCGCTCGAACTGCGCAATCGCGACCGTGAGCGCAAACTGATCAAGAAGATCGACGAAGCCCTTGGCCGCATCAATGCCGGCGAATACGGCTATTGTGACAGCTGTGGCGTCGAGATCGGTCTCAAGCGGCTTGAAGCGCGCCCCACGGCAACGCTCTGCATCGACTGCAAGACGCTGGAGGAAATGCGCGAACGCCAGGTCGCGAAATAAGCAGCCCGATTGAACATCGCAGCGCTTTGCGCATAGGCATAAACGAAAAAGGGGCGCCGCGGCGCCCCTTTTTTCTGGTTCATCGCGTTTTTCCGGGGAAGGCGGCCTTGATCTTCAGGAAGAAATAGGCTGAGTCGCGGAACCCGTAGGCCATGCGCTTGATGACCTTGATGCGGTTATTGACGCCTTCGAGGACGCTGGTGTTGAGCGGGAAGATGGCTGAGGCGAGAATGCCTCGTAGGTACTTGCGCAGCCGTTTGGCGAAGGCGATGGCCGGCGCGATCCCGCTGTCGATGGCCAAGCGATACCAGTGCTTCCATCTTCGTGCCCCTTCTCGCACGGTCGGGGCGAACCAGACTTCCTTGATGGCCGTCTTGAGAAGATAGACAGTGGCCAGTGGCGCGTTGGCCGCCAGCAACTCGTCAAGCTTGACCGCCTGCTCGTTGCCGAGGTTGTCGCGGTTACGCAGCAACAGCCAGCGAGAGCGCTTGATCACCTGACGCTGTGCCGGCGCGCTGCGCAAGGCGTTGGCCTGATCGACCCGCACCCGATCGACCACTTCCCGACCGAAGCGCGCGACGACGTGAAACAGGTCATAGACTACTTCTGCGTTCGGACAATGGGCTCGCACCTCCAGATCGAAGGCGGTGTTCATGTCCATCGCGACGGCTTCGATGTGTTGGCAGCCTTCTTCGCCGAGCAGTTCGAAGAATGGTCGGATCGCCTCGCGACTGTTGCCTTCTCCGACCCACAGCACCCGCATGCGTTCAGCATCCATGATCACCGTCGCGTAGCGGTGTCCCTTGTGCAGGGCGAACTCATCCATCACCAGCCGACGCACCCCCTGGGCCTCGAAATCGCCGTACCGGGCCTGCAGGCGTCGCTGGTCGATGCGCTTGATGGTGTGCCAGTGCAAACCGGTCAGTTCGGCAACATGGGCAATCGGCAGCATCTGTACGAGCGCCTGGACCCAGGCTCGCAGTCGGTGCGTGATGCGCTCGCCCGCATCGAGCCAGCTCAGCCGCTCGGCCGCACGCGCGCCGCACTGATAGCAGTCGAGCCGCCGGATCGGCACGTCCAGCCAGACCCGTCGGTCAAACCAGTCTCGGTCGCGCACCCGGCGCCGCCGTCGCTCATGAATCAGGACGCACTCACTGGCGCAACGCCCGCATCGGGGACGGTAAGAGGGGACTTCAGAAAGGGACAGAAGCAGCGAACCGTCGGTTCGCTCCTGGGATGAATCGACGACATGGCCTTCCCAGAAGACCAGGCCCAACATAGCATCTCGCATGACGGGGAAGAGGAAGGGGATCGGTTTGTTTGGCGACTGCCAATCTACCAACCTCCGACCCGTCAACCTCTACTTTCCCCAGATCGCGCGAAGAACCTTTTTTCTTCCTGCAGCAACTTACTCGGCAGCCTGATCCAGCAGCGCCTTCATGCTCAGACGGATCTTGCCACGCTCATCCGTCTCAAGAACCTTGACGCGCACCGCCTGGCCTTCCTTGACGTAGTCCGCAACGTTATTGACCCGTTCGTTCGCGATCTGCGAGACGTGCAGCAGCCCGTCGCGGCCCGGCATGATGTTAACGATCGCGCCGAAGTCGAGCAGACGCACGACCGTGCCGTTGTACACCTTGCCCACCTCGACCTCCGCAGTGATCGCTTCGATCTTCTGCTTCGCGAGCTGCGCACCGTCGGCGCTCACCGACGAGATCCTGACGCTGCCGTCATCTTCCAGCTCGATGACAGTACCAGTCTCTTCCTGCAGCGCACGAATGACCGCCCCACCCTTGCCGATCACGTCCCGGATTTTTTCGGGATTGATCTTCATCGTGATCATGCGCGGGGCGAATTCCGACACTTCACCGCGATGTGACGCCAAGGAGCTCTTCATGATGCCGAGAATATGCATGCGCCCCTCGCCCGCCTGGGCGAGCGCGACCTGCATGATCTCCTTGGTGATGCCCTGGATCTTGATGTCCATCTGCAGCGCGGTTACGCCCTTCTCGGTACCCGCGACCTTGAAGTCCATGTCGCCGAGGTGATCCTCGTCGCCAAGGATGTCTGTCAGGACGGCAAAGCGGTTGCCTTCCTTGATCAGGCCCATCGCGATGCCCGCAACGTGGGCCTTCATCGGCACGCCGGCGTCCATCAGCGCGAGCGATCCGCCACACACCGACGCCATCGAGCTCGAGCCGTTGGACTCGGTGATCTCCGAAACCACGCGAACCGTGTAGCTGAAATCCTCTTGCGCCGGCAGTGCGGCAACCAGGGCCCGTTTCGCCAGGCGGCCGTGACCGACTTCGCGGCGCTTGGTGACACCCATGCGCCCGGTTTCACCGGTCGAGAACGGCGGGAAGTTGTAGTGCAGCATGAAGCTTTCACGGTACTCACCCGCGATCGCATCGATGATCTGCTCGTCCCGGCCCGTACCCAGGGTCGCAATGACCAGCGCCTGGGTTTCGCCGCGCGTGAACAGCGCCGAACCGTGCGTACGCGGCAGCACGCCGACGCGGATCTCGATCGGGCGGACTGTACGGGTGTCGCGTCCATCGATGCGGGGCTCGCCGGCAAGGATGCGGCTGCGCACGATACCCGCTTCGAGTTCGTGGAAGATGTCCTTGAGTTCGTTCGCCGACGGCGCAGTTTCCATTTCGGCGCCAACCGTCGCGAACGTGTTCTTGCGGATCTCGTTGACGCGCTCGGTACGGGCCTGCTTGCTGGTGATGCGGAACGCATCCTCGAGCTGGGCGCCCGCGAGCTCCTTCAGGCGGCTGATCAGCGCCTCGTTCTTCGCGGGCGGCTGCCAATCCCACTCGGGCTTGCCGGCGATCTCGACGAGTTCGTTGATGGCGCGGATCGCGACCTGCAGCTGCTGGTGGCCAAATACCACGGAGCCCAGCATGACTTCTTCCGACAGTTCCTGCGCCTCGGACTCGACCATCAGGACCGCGACCTCGGTGCCAGCGACGACGAGGTTAAGCTCGCTGGTCTTGAGCTGCTCGACAGTCGGGTTGAGGATGTATTCGCCGTTGGCGTAACCGACACGACACGCGCCGATCGGGCCGTTGAACGGGACGCCGGAGATCGCCAGCGCAGCCGAGGCGGCAATCATCGCGGGGATGTCGGAATCGATCTCGGGGTTCAACGACAGAACCGTGACGATGATCTGGACTTCGTTATAGAAGCCGTCCGGGAAAAGCGGGCGGATCGGGCGATCGATCAGGCGGCAGGTCAGCGTTTCCTTCTCGGTCGGGCGCCCTTCACGCTTGAAGAAACCACCGGGAATGCGACCTGCTGCGTAGAACTTCTCGACGTAATCGACGGTGAGCGGGAAGAAATCCTGGCCGGGCTTTGCTTCCTTGGCGGCAACGACGGTCGCCAGGACCATCGTGTCATCCATGTTCACGATGACGGCACCACCTGCCTGACGAGCAATCTCCCCGGTCTCGATGGTGACGGTATGCGCGCCGTATGCGAATGTTTTTTTGATGGCGGTAGGCAAGTTGAATATCCTTTAGATGAATGGAAAGCAGCAGACTACAACTGCAAGCAGCCCCGTTCGCGCATGGCAGCCAGCAAAAACAAAGCCGGTGCGACCCCGCGGGATCCGCACCGGCTTGTTCGCTACCTTGTCTTTTTCGACGTTGTCAGACGCGACACGGCCAGCGAATTACTTGCGCAGACCCAGACGTTCGATGAGGGTGCGATAGCTGTCGGCGTTCGTGCGCTTCAGGTAGTCGAGAAGCTTGCGGCGCTGGCTGACCATCTTGAGCAGGCCGCGACGCGAGTGGTGATCCTTCGCGTTGGCCTTGAAGTGACCAGTGAGTCCGTTGATGCGGGCGGTGAGCAGCGCAACCTGAACTTCCGGCGAGCCGGTGTCGCCTTGTGCACGCTGGAAGTCGGTGACGATCTGCGCCTTGGATGCGGTATCGAGAGCCATGTGGGTGTTTACTCTTTTCGTTTTCTGCCAATCAGAAGCGTGGGATTATACCCAACGCGCCATAAAAAACTCAATGTTTATCAAGACTGTTGCGTAGTTGTACCGGTTGCAACGAGGCGTTTTGGCGACAGGCGGCCATCATCAGCCAATTCCCCCAGCCCCAGAAAGCGCCCGTCCCCGTAAACCCTCACGAGCCCCCGCTTCCCGCAATCGACCGCCAGCACCCGCCCTTGCAGCAAACCCGTGGTCTGCGTGCGGGAGAGAGTAACTGCCGGCAAATGGGCCACGAGCGCGTCGGCAGGCGCAAGCAGCTGTTCACGCTCGTCGGCCGCAACGCCCTCGAGCGCCGCGAGCGTCACCGTGCCCGCCCCCACTGCAAAGGGGCCGATGCGCGTGCGCCGAAGCGCCGACAGGTGGGCACCGCAACCGAGCAGGCGACCAAGGTCGATCGCGAGCGTACGGACATAGGTCCCCTTGCTGCACGCCACGCGGACCCGGAAATTCTCGTCCCCCGATTCCAGCAACTCGAGGGCATGAATGACCACGCGTCGCGGCGTCAATTCGACTTCGATGCCGGCGCGCGCGTACTCATACAAGGGCTTGCCGTCGCGCTTGAGCGCCGAATACATCGGCGGGATCTGCTCGATCTCTCCCGTCAGGCATACCAGTGCCGCACGGATCGCTTCTTCCGTCACTGCCACCGGCGCACTGGCGGTCGGCCGGCCCTCGGCATCCCCCGTGTCGGTTTCGATCCCGAGGCGGACGGTTGCCTCGTACTCCTTGTCCGCATCGAGCAGCATCTGCGAGAACTTGGTCGCCTCCCCGAAGGTCAGCGGCAGCAAACCCGTCGCCATCGGATCGAGCGTCCCCGTGTGCCCTGCCTTTGCCGCGTTCAACAGCCGGCGCGCGGTCTGCAAGGCGGCGTTCGACGTCATGCCCTGCGGCTTGTCGAGCAGGAGAACGCCATCCAGCGCGCGCCGCTGGTGCCTGAACTGCTTCTGCGTCTTCAAGGCCGGTCAGTCTTCCGGCTCGTCCTTGTGCCGCGCGTCATCGTCGCGCACCACCTGGTCGATCAACTGCGACATGCGACTGCCGCGCTCGACGGACGGGTCGTACTGGAAATGCAGCTCGGGCAGCGTGTGAATGCGCACGCGCTTGCCAAGTTCGCGACGCAGGAAGCCGCTCGCGCGGCGCAAGCCGACGAGGATCTCGTCCAGCCCTTCCTCCCCGCGCATCGAGGTGAAGAACACCTTTGCATGCGCATAGTCGGGCGTGATCTCGACGTCGGTCAGCGTGATGAATCCCACCCGGGGATCCTTCACTTCGAGGCGGATCAGCTCGGCCAGCTCGCGGCGGACCTGCTCCGCCACGCGCTGGCTGCGGGAATACTCCTTGGGCATCTCTTATAGCGTCCGGGCGATTTCCTGGATTTCGAACACTTCGAGCTGATCGCCTTCCTGCACGTCGTTGAAGTTCCTGATCGACAGACCGCACTCGAACCCGAACTTGACTTCCTTGACGTCGTCCTTGAAGCGCTTGAGCGACTCGAGCTCGCCGGTGTGGATGACCACGTTGTCGCGCAGCACACGGATCTGCGCGCCGCGCCTGACGAGACCTTCGAGCACGTAGCAACCGGCCACCGAGCCGACCTTGGGCACGCGGAAGACCTGGCGGACTTCGACGAGGCCCAGCTGATTCTCGCGCCTCTCCGGCGAAAGCAGGCCCGACAGCGCAGCCTTCACGTCATCCACGGCATCGTAGATGATGTTGTAGTAGCGGATGTCGATGCCGAAGGTCTCGGCCAGCTTGCGTGCACCGGCATCGGCACGGGTATTGAAGCCGATGATGACGGCACCCGAGGCCTGCGCCAGGTTGACGTCCGACTCGGAGATCGCGCCGACCGCGGAGTGGATCGCGTTGACCCGAACTTCATCCGTGGAGAGCTTGTTGAGCGCCTGCACGAGCGCTTCCTGCGAACCCTGCACGTCGGCCTTGATGATGAGGGGGAGCGACTTGACTTCGCCTTCGGCCATCTGCTCGAACATGCTCTCGAGCTTGGCGGCCTGCTGCTTGGCGAGCTTTACTTCACGGAACTTGCCCTGACGGAAGAGCGCGATTTCGCGCGCCTTCTTCTCGTCGGCGAGCACGATCGCCTCGTCGCCGGCGGCCGGAACATCCGACAGGCCGAGGACTTCGACCGGAATGGACGGCCCTGCTTCGTCGATCGCCTTGCCGTTCTCGTCCAGCATCGCGCGGATGCGGCCGAAGGTGGCCCCCACCAGCATGACGTCGCCCTTGCGCAGGGTGCCGGACTGGACGAGCAGCGACGCAACCGGACCGCGCCCCTTGTCGAGACGCGCTTCGATGATGAGGCCCTTGGCCGGCGTATCGACCGGCGCCGTCAGCTCCAGGACCTCTGCCTGCAGCAGGACAGACTCGAGCAGGCTGTCGATGCCCACACCGGTCTTGGCCGACACGTTGATGAACATCACCTCGCCACCGTACTCTTCCGGCACCACGCCTTCGGCGATGAGCTCCTGCTTCACGCGCTCCGGGTTGGCCTCGTGCTTGTCGATCTTGTTGACGGCGACCACGAGCGGCACGTTGGCAGCCTTCGCGTGATGGATCGCCTCGCGCGTCTGCGGCATCACGCCGTCATCGGCGGCAACCACGAGGATGACGATGTCGGTCGCCTGGGCGCCGCGGGCACGCATGGCCGTGAAGGCCTCGTGACCCGGAGTATCCAGGAAGGTGAGCATGCCGCGCGGCGTCTCGACGTGGTACGCGCCGATGTGCTGCGTAATACCGCCCGCCTCACCGGATGCAACCTTCGTGCGGCGGATGAAGTCGAGCAGCGAGGTCTTGCCATGGTCGACGTGCCCCATGACGGTGACGACCGGCGCACGCGGTTCGACCGTGGCGTCGGCTTGCGCCTCGGCATCCTCGAGGAACGCGTCGGGATCGTCGAGCTTGGCGGCGAACGCCTTGTGCCCCATTTCCTCGACCAGGATCATCGCGGTTTCCTGGTCCAGCACCTGGTTGATGGTGACCATCGATCCCATCTTCATCAGGGCCTTGATCACTTCGGCCGCCTTCACCGCCATCTTGTGGGCGAGATCGGCAACGGTGATCGTCTCCGGCACGTGAATCTCGCGCACGACGGGCTCAGTGGGCATCTGGAATGCCTTGTGATCATCCTGCTGCCGCCCCTGACGGCCACCGCCGCGGGCCCCGCGCCAGGATCCGGTCGTCGCACCGACTTCGCCGCGCGTCTTGAGACCGCGACGCTTGCTGTCACCAGCACCGGCGCCGGCATCCGCGCCGCCACGCGCACCGCGCCTGCTGTCCTTGCTTCCCGGTTTCTCGTCTGCCTTGGCGGGGCGATGCAGGGTGCCGGTAGGCGCCTTCGCGCCTTCACGAACTTCGGGCTTGGCTGCTTCCGCGCGCTTCTCGGCCTCTGCCTTGACGCGCGCCTCCTCTTCCGCGCGGCGGGCCTCGGCGGCCGCGCGTGCAGCGGCTTCGCGCTCCTGCTTGGCTTTCAGATCCGCCATCTGGCGCGCACGCAATTCCTGGTGCCGACGCGCCTCGCGCTCGCGCGCGGCGCGCTCTTCGTCACTGAGGATCGAGACGCGCGGACGCGGCACGGACACCTCAGGCGCTGCCGGGGCTTCTTCAGCCGGCTCGGCGGCCACCGGCTGCACCGGCTCTTCGACGGGCGCAGGCTCTTCGATCGGGGCCTCCGCGACAGGTTCCGGCACGGGCTCGGGCTCAGGCTCGGGCGCCGCCTCGAAAACCGGCTCCGGCTCGACGACCGCAGGAGGGGGCTCGACCACGGGCAGCTCGGGCACGATTTCGGCCACGGGCTCGATACCTTCCACCGCGGCAGCGATTGCCTCCTCGACGGCGGGCGACTCGCCCGTGAGGGCCTCGCCGCCGACTTCGTCGCGCTTGACGAACACGCGTTTCTTGCGCACTTCGACCTGAACCGTGCGGGCACGCCCCGACGAGTCGGTCGCACGAATCTCCGAAGTCTGCTTGCGCGTCAGCGTGATCTTGCCTTTCGGCAGCCCTGCTCCGTGGGAGCGGCGCAGGTATTCGAGCAATCGCGCCTTGTCCTGCTCGCTCAGCAACTGGTCGGGGCTGGTCTTCTCAACACCGGCTTTCTGCAACTGCTCGAGCAATACCGCTGCCGGCATCCTGAGTTCGCCGGCGAACTGGTTTACGCTCATTTGGTCCATCAATCAGTGCCCTCCCCTCATTCTTCGAACCAGTGCGCGCGCGCGACCGAAATCAGCGCGCTTGCACGTTCCTGTTCGATTCCGGCGATTTCGACAAGCTCGTCGACTGCGAGATCGGCCAGATCATCGCGGGTGCGCACGCCGTGTTCGGCCAACTTGGCAGCGAGCGGCTTGTCCATCCCTTCGAGGTTGATCAGATCGTCGGAAACATTTTCCAGCTGCTCCTCGGTCACGATGGCCTCGGTGAGCAGGACGTTGCGTGCGCGGTTGCGCAATTCGTTGACCGTTTCCTCGTCGAAGGCCTCGATCTCGAGCATTTCGGCGAGTGGCACGTAAGCGATCTCCTCGAGCGACGAGAACCCCTCGTCGATGAGGATGTCGGCGAGCTCTTCGTCGACGTCCAGCCTGTCCATGAAGAGCTGGCGCAAGCCCTGGCGCTCCTGGCCGGTCTTCTGCGCGGATTCCTCTTCGCTCATCAGGTTGATCGTCCAGCCGGTCAGCTCCGTCGCGAGCTTCACGTTCTGCCCGTTGCGGCCGATCGCGATCGCGAGGTTGTTGTCATCGACCACCACGTCCATGCCGTGGCTCTCCTCATCGACGACGATCGACACCACCTCGGCCGGCTGCAGCGCGGAAATCACGAACTGGGCGGGGTCTGACGACCACACAATGATGTCGATCTGCTCGCCCGCGATTTCGTTCCGCACCGCCGTCACGCGCGAGCCGCGCAGGCCGACGCAGGTGCCGATCGGGTCGATGCGGCTGTCGTTGGACTGCACCGCAATCTTCGCACGCAGGCCGGGATCACGCGCGCAGGCCTTGATCTCCAGCAGTCCGTCCTCGATCTCGGGCACCTCGAGCTCGAACAGCTTGCCGAGGAATTCAGGCGCGGTGCGCGACAGGATCAGCTGCGGACCGCGGGCGCCGCGGTCGATGCGCAGCAGGAAGGCCTTGACGCGGTCGCCGACGCGCAGGTTCTCGCGCGGAATCATCTGGTCGCGCGGGATCACTGCCTCGAGACGACCGACCTCGATGATGGCGTTGCCGCGCTCCATGCGCTTGATCGAACCAGAGACGAGATGCTCCTTGCGCTCGAGGAAGTCGTTCAGCACCTGCTCGCGCTCCGCGTCGCGGATACGCTGGAGGATGACCTGCTTCGCCGCCTGGGCGCCGATGCGGCCGAAGTCGATGGGCTCGAGCGGCTCCTCGATGTACTCGCCAAGCTGGATGCCCGGCTTGACCTCGCGGGCATCGATGATACCCATCTCGGCTTCGTCGTTGACGACCTCTTCGTCCAGCAACACGACCCAGCGGCGGAAGGACTCGTAGTCACCGGTGTCGCGATCGATCGTCACGCGCACATCGGCGTCGTCATGGATGCGCTTCTTCGTCGCCGAGGCGAGCGCAGTTTCCAGGGCACCGAACACGATGTCCTTGGCTACGTTCTTCTCGCGCGCCAGCGCATCGACAAGCAGCAAAATTTCGCGGCTCATTAATCAAAACCTCCACATACGAATACTCAGAACCTGGGCACCAGACGCGCTTTCTCGATCTCGTCGAAGGGAAAGGCGACCTCGCCCTTCTCGGTGCTGAGCCGCACCACACCTTCGGAGAAGCCTTCGAGCACGCCGACGAAATTCCGCTGATTGCCGATGGGCATGCGCAGGCGAACCTGGACGTCACTCCCGGCGAAGCGCTCGAAATCGGCGGCTTTCTTGAGCGGCCGATCGAGACCGGGCGACGAGATTTCGAGACGGTCGTAATCGACGTTCTCGACTTCGAAGACCCGGGTCAGCTGATTGCTGACCGTTGCGCAGTCGTCCACGTTGACGCCGCGATCGATATCGATGAACACGCGCATCAACCGCCCCTTCGGGGAAGTCTCGAAATCCACCAGCTCGAAACCGAGGCCGGTGACAACCTGCTCGACCAGACGTTCGACGTCCATTTCATGCCCACAAATAAAAAATGGGCGTAACGCCCATCTTTGTTGATTCCATCCACAAAACGATCCCCGCGCGAACGCGGGTATCAAAGCTTTACAAGTATAACTGCTCCATTGAAAACAGGCAATTGCGAGCCCGGGCGACCGGCTCGCAATTCGTCGCCATCAGCGCGGAGTCGTCCGATGCACCCTGACCTGTCGCGCCTTTTCGGCCGTGCGCGCCGAAACCTGGCGCTGCGGGCGCGGCAGTCCCGCAAGCTCGCATACGTCTTCCTCCGCCATTTCCATCCACATGCCGCGCTTGAGCCGCGACGACAGCGTCACCGGACCGTAGCGAACGCGCATCAGGCGGCTGACCGTGAGGCCCACGGCCTCGAACATGCGCCGCACCTCGCGGTTGCGCCCTTCGGAAAGCGTGACCTTGTACCAGTGGTTCACCCCTTCGCCGCCCTGGTCAGTGAGTGTCGTGAAGCGTGCCAGGCCATCCTCCAGCTGGATGCCGGCCTTGAGCGACTCGTTCTGCTCTTCGGTCAGTTCGCCGAGAAGGCGGACCGCGTACTCGCGTTCCAGTTCGTAGCGCGGATGCATGAGACGGTTCGCCAGCGTGCCGTCGTTGGTGAAGAGCAGCAGCCCCGAAGTGTTGAAGTCGAGCCGGCCGACGGCGATCCAGCGCCCCTTGCGCAGGAGCGGCAGGCGCTCGAAGACGGTCGGACGCCCGTCGGGGTCCTCGCGCGACACGATTTCGCCTTCCGGCTTGTGATAGATCAGCACGCGCGGCGTGCGCGTCGCGAACTTCAGCGGAACGAGCTTGCCATTCACCTTCACGCGATCGCCGGGGCCGATCTTCTGTCCGAGCTCGGCCGGCTCGCCATTCACCTGTATGCGGCCCGCGATGACCCACTCCTCGATCTCGCGGCGCGACCCGACACCGAGCTGCGCGAGAACCTTCTGCAAGCGCTCCGGCTCGATCGTCTCCGCCGGCGCGCCGCGGGCGGGGGCAGCGCTCCGGGCGCGCACGGGCGAACGTTCGCCCCGCGGTTCGGCAGACGCACCCGCGTCATCCGGCGCCCGCGGACCCGACGTACGCGAGCGAGCGGGTGCGAAGTCGGCACCAGCGGGTTCAGTTTTCTTCTTCATTGGCGGCCGGAGCGGCCGCTTCGATTTCTTTGGTGTCGACAAGGTCCATGATCCTTTCGATTTCGGTTAGCGCGGGCAATTCGGTCAGGCTTCGCAGCCCGAGGTCGTCGAGAAAACGCCGCGTGGTCGCGAACAATGCCGGACGACCCGGGGTGTCGCGGTGGCCGACGATGTCGACCCAGCCTCTCGACTCGAGCGTTTTCAGCACATTCGGCGACACGGCGACGCCCCGGATGTCTTCGATGTCGCCGCGCGTGACAGGCTGACGATAGGCGATGATGGCCAGCGTTTCCAGCACCGCGCGCGAGTATTTCGGCGGTCGATCTTCCTTGAGGCGGTCGAGGAACACCTGGTATTCGGGGCGCGTCTGAAAGCGCCAGCCGGACGCCAGCTGGACGAGCTCCACCCCCCGGCCGGCCCATTCGGCACGCAGTTCGTCGAGCAGGCGGCGCACGAGGTCCGGACCGGGATCCGGGTCGAAGAGGCGCCGCAGGTCGGACCCCTGCAGGGGGGCCGCCGCGGCCAGCAGGGCAACCTCCATCACGCGCTTGAAGTCGTCAGGCGTCGTTGGCTGCATCGGCAAGTTTCACGTAAATCGGCGCAAAGGGTTCGTTCTGGGCGACCTGAACGAGCTTTTCCTTGACCAGTTCGAGCACGGCAAGAAAGCTCACGACGAGACTTGCGGCCCCGCGTGCGGGCTCGAACAGGGTGTCGAACACGACGAAGTCGCCATCGCCCAGCTTCCGCAGGATCGCCGTCATGTGCTCTCGCACCGACAGTTCCTCGCGACGCACCTGATGATGCTGCGTGAGACGCGCCTTCTTCATGATCTTGAGCCAGGCGAGCTGCAGGTCGTGCAGGCTCACTTCCGGCTGCCTCTCGACGATCTTCTCGGCGACGAAGACGCTGACCCATTCGTGGTCACGCTCGACGCGCGGCAGCGCATCGATCCGCGCGGCGGCCATCTTCATCTGCTCGTACTCGAGCAGGCGGCGCACAAGTTCGGCACGCGGGTCGAGCGATTCGTCCCCGCTTTCGCGTGGCGGACGCGGCAGCAGCATGCGCGACTTGATTTCCAGCAGCGTCGCCGCCATCAGCAGGTAGTCCGCGGCGAGCTCCAGATTGTGCCGGCGCATCGCCTCGACATATCCGAGATACTGCGCGGTGAGCGGCGCCATCGGGATGTCGAGGATGTTCAGGTTCGCCTTGCGGATCAGGTAGAGCAGCAGGTCGAGCGGCCCCTCGAAGGCTTCCAGGAAGACTTCCAGCGCATCCGGCGGGATGTAGAGATCCCTGGGCAGTTCGAGCAGCGGCTCGCCGTAGAGGCGAGCGACGGCCTCCACCTGGGCGGGCGTCTCGGCCGGAGCCAGATCGAGCGGCATGTTCATCGCGCAAGCATCCCCGCCGCCCGTGGGCGACCTTTCTCAGCGATACGAAAGGCCCATCGCCTCGCGCACGTCGCGCATCGTCTCGCGCGCGAGCACCCTCGCCCGGTCGTCGCCTTCGGCGACGATGCGGCGCAACAGCGCCGGGTCTTCCTCGTAAGGCTTTGCGCGTTCGCACATGACGGCCTGCTCCGCCAGCACGCCGTCGATCACCGGCTGCTTGCACTCGAGGCATCCGATGCCCGCGCTGCGGCAGCCTTCCTGCGCCCACTTGCGCGTGCTTTCGTCCGAGTAGATCTGATGGAACTGCCAGACCGGACATTTTTCCGGATCGCCCGGATCACTGCGGCGCACGCGTGCCGGGTCGGTCTGCATCGTGCGGATTTTCTTCACGATGCTGTCCTTGTCCTCGCGCAGGAAGACGGTGTTGCCGTAGCTCTTCGACATCTTCTGCCCGTCCAGGCCCGGCATGCGGGCCGCCTCGGTGAGGAGCGCGCCCGGTTCGACGAGGATCATCTTGCCGCTGCCTTCGAGGTAGCCGTGGAGACGTTCGAGATCGACATGACTGACGCTCTTTGCCTCGTTCAGCATCGTCCTCGCCTGCTCCAGAGCGGCACCGTCGCCCTCCTGCTGGAAGCGCTTTCGCAGCTCCTCGAACAGCTTGCTGTTCTTTCCGCCGAGCTTCTTCACGGCCTCCCGGGCCTTGTCCTCGAAGCCCGGTTCGCGCCCGAACATGTGATTGAAACGGCGCGCCGCTTCACGCGTGAATTCGACGTGCGGAACCTGGTCCTCGCCGACCGGCACCTTGTCGGCGCGATAAAGCAGGATGTCGGCCGACATCAGCAGCGGATAACCGAGGAAGCCGTAGGTCGCGAGATCCTTGTGCGCGAGCTTCAGCTGCTGGTCCTTGTAGGTCGGCACCCGCTCGAGCCAGCCGACCGGCGTGATCATCGACAGCAGGAGGTGCAGCTCGGCATGCTCGGGCACACGCGACTGGATGAAGATCGTAGCTTTTTCGGGATCGACCCCGGCCGCGAGCCAGTCGATGAGCATGTCCCAGACGCTGTCGGCAATGACTTCCGGGCTGTCGTACGCGGTGGTGAGCGCGTGCCAGTCGGCCACGAAGAACAGGCAGGGATAGCTCTCCTGCAGCTTGACCCAGTTCTTGAGCACACCGTGGTAGTGGCCGAGGTGGAGTCGCCCGGTCGGGCGCATGCCTGAGAGAACGCGTTCTGCGTACATGATTAGAACCCGAAAAGCGTCGCGAGGAAGATCTGGAAGATGGCCATCAGCGGCCACAGGATGTGGCCGAGGACGCCTGTGAAAAGGAGCACGAGAAGAATCGGGAAGCCGTACGGCTCGATGCGTGCGAATTTCCACGCCAACCGATGCGGCAGCAGGCTGACGACGATGCGACCGCCATCGAGCGGCGGGATGGGGAGCAGGTTGAGGAGCATCAGCACGGAGTTGATCTGGATGCCTGCCATGCCCATCTCGCGCATCGGCATGGCGTACAGCCCGCCCGGACCGGATATCCCCAGCTTGAGGAGCAGTGCCCAGCCCAGCGCCATCAGGAAATTCATGAACGGGCCGGCGGCAGCCACCCACAGCATGTCCGCCTTCGGCCTGCGCAAGCGGCCGAAATTCACCGGAACGGGTTTCGCCCACCCGAACAGCACGCCGCCACCGCCAAACAGCGAACTGAGGGCGAGAATGGCCCCGGGCACGAGAATGGTCCCCACCGGATCGATGTGCTTGAAGGGGTTGAGCGTGATGCGCCCCTCCTGCTCCGCGGTCGGGTCACCGAAATGCCGCGCCACATAGCCGTGCGCCGCCTCGTGCAGCGTGATGGCCAGCAGCACCGGCAATGCCCAGATAGCGAGAGTAGCGATCAGCGAATCCATGAACTTCGGCAGGTGAAACGGAATATTCTAGCAGAGCCGGCAAATCCCCTCCGGCTCGCGGCAAGGCCGGACGTGCTAGTCGTTCTCCAGGCCGAACGGTGCCAGATCGCCCCTGCCGGCGCGCACCAGGACCGGCGCACCCGACGTCAGGTCGATGACCGTCGTGGCCTCGGGACCGCAATAGCCGCCCTCGATGACCAGTTCGACCTGCTTCTCGAGGCGCTCGCGGATCTCCTCCGGGTCGGTCAGGGGCAGATCCTCATCGGGCAGCAGGAGCGTGGAAGTGAGGATGGGTTCATCGAGTTCCTGCAGCAACGCAGCCACGACGGCATGTTCGGGGATGCGCAGGCCGACAGTCTTGCGCTTCGGGTGCAGCACCCGTCGCGGCAATTCCTTCGTGCCTTCGAGGATGAAAGTATAGGGTCCCGGCGTCACCGCCTTGAGCAGGCGGTATTGCGCGTTATCGACGCGCGCATAGGTGGCGATCTCGGAGAGGTCGCGGCACATCAGCGTGAAGTGGTGGCGCTCGTCGACAGCGCGGATCCGGCGGATGCGCTGCAGCAGATCCGGATCGCCGGTGACGCCACCGAGGGCGTAGGCGGAGTCGGTCGGGAACGCGACGAGTCCGCCGGCACGCATGATCTCCGCGGCCTGACGGACGAGGCGCGGTTGCGGAAGCTCGGGGTGAAGCGAAAAGAACTGGGCCATGAATGCCTTCTTGTCCTGGTCAGGGGTGCATGTCCGCGATCGGTGCGGCTTCGGCGAGCCGCGACCAGACGGGGACGAGATCGGGCGGCAGCGGGTCGCAATGCCCCAGATCGACGGGGCTTTCGTCGCTGCCGTGAAAATCGGACGCGCGCGAGGCGAGCAGCCCCCGGCGTCGCGCGAGACTGGCGAAGCGCAGGACTTCAGGCTGCGCATGCGCGCCCGACACGACTTCCAGCGCCTCGCCGCCGCAGGCGACGAAACGGTCGAAAAGCGCATCCATGTCGTGCGCGGAGAGACGGTAGCGGCCCGGATGGGCGATCACCGCGATACCCCCTGCCCCGCGGATCCAGCTCACTGCATCCTCGAGCCGCGCCCAGGCATGAGGAACGAATCCGGGCTTGCCGCGGGCAAGATAGTAGCGGAACACGGCCGCGACATCCGGCATGAGTCCGCTCGCGACGAGATGCCGAGCGAAATGCGCGCGACCGACGAGCGCGGGATTGTGTGCGAAACGGCGCGCCCCCTCGAGCACGCCGTGGATGCCGATCGCATCGAGTGCATCGCTCATCGCCTGCGCACGCTGCTCGCGTCCGCTGCGCACCTGCATCAGGCCCTGGAGCAACTGCGGATTGCGGTGATCGATTCCCAGCCCGACGACATGGATGGTCTCCTCGCGGAAGGTCACCGAAATCTCGACTCCCGGCACGAACCGCAGGCCGCACCCGGCTGCCGTCACCGCCGCCGCGTCAAGGCCGCCGACTTCATCGTGGTCGGTGAGCGCGAGGAGCTCGACACCGTTGGCGGCCGCGCGCCGCACCACCTCGGCAGGCGTCAGCCAGCCGTCGGAGACGGTCGAGTGGCAGTGAAGATCGGCGTTCAATGGCATTGTCGGGGGTGCCCGCAGCGGCGATCCCGGCCGGAGCCGGGATCCATGTATTTTTCATTCATGATAGCAAACGGCAAGCCCGGTCCGACCGTTGCCAGCCCCGCCCCTTGGTGCTATCGTCCGCCCGTCGCGCGGGAGAGCACTCTCCCGGAGAGTCGCCGAAGGCGCAACCCCCCCGGAATCGCTCAGGCAAAAGGACCGCCGACGGAATACGAATCTGGAGAGCGATGCGGGCACGCAACCGATGGTGCGGCCGGCGCATCCACCGAAGGGGCACCGGCTTCGGCCGAAAACTCTCAGGTACAAGGGACAGACGGGGCGGAGCTCTGCGTCAGGAGCCCCGCCCCGTCACGCTTCCGCTGCATCGACAACCGATCGCGTATTCCTCCAGGAGCCGCCCGTGCCCAAGCAAACTCCTCTTCACGCAGCTCACGTCGCGGCAGGCGCCCGCATGGTCGACTTCGCCGGCTGGGACATGCCGGTCAACTACGGTTCGCAGATCGAGGAACACCATGCCGTGCGCCGCGACGCCGGCATGTTCGACGTCTCGCACATGCTTGCCCTCGACCTCGACGGCCCCGACGCAACGACCTGGCTGCGCGGGCTGCTCGCGAACGACGTCGCCAAGCTGAAGGAGCCCGGCAAAGCGCTTTACAGCTGCATGCTCAACCCCGAAGGCGGCGTCATCGACGACCTGATCGTCTACTACTTCTCGTCGACCTCCTTCCGCATCGTCGTCAACGCCGGCACCGCGGACAAGGACGTCGCATGGATGCGCCAGCGCATCGCCGTCACCGGCGCGAACGTCACCCTGGACAGCCGCCGCGACCTTGCGATGATCGCGGTGCAAGGCCCCAACGCCCGCACGAAGACCTGGCAGGCGTTGCCGCAAACGCGCGCGGCAAGCGAAGGACTCAAGATCTTCGCCGCAGCCGCGGTGGGTGAGCTGCTGGTCGCGCGTACCGGCTATACCGGTGAAGACGGCTTCGAACTCACGCTGCCCGCCGGTCAGGCGGAAGCCGTGTGGAGCGCCCTCGCGGCGGCCGGCGTGAAGCCCTGCGGCCTCGGCGCCCGCGACACGCTGCGACTCGAGGCCGGCATGAATCTCTTTGGCCAGGACATGGACGACGCGGTGTCGCCGCTCGACGCCGGGCTCGCCTGGACCGTGGATCTGAGTGACACCGCACGCGACTTCGTCGGCAAGGATGCACTGCTCGCGAATCCCGCCACGCGCAGGGTGCTGGGCCTGATCCTCGAGGACAAGGGCGTACTGCGCTCGCACATGACCGTATTCACCGCGCACGGCGACGGCGAAACCACCAGCGGCAGTTTCTCGCCCTCGCTGGAGAAATCGATCGCCTTCGCGCGCCTGCCCCTCGCCGTCGCGGCTGGCGACGCCGTCGAGGTCGATATCCGCGGACGCCGCCTGAAAGCCCGGACGGTCCCGCTGCCCTTCGTGCGCAATGGCAGGGTGCTCGTCTGACAGGGCGCCGCGCTCCTTTTCCGATGCCGTACCGCTCCCGGGCCACCGGCCCGGTATCCGCACCTATCACCCTTGGAGACTTCCATGAGCAACATCCCCGCAGACCTCAAGTACACCCAGTCCCACGAGTGGGTCCGCATCGAAGCGGACGGCACGCTGACGCTCGGCGTGACCGATCACGCGCAGGAAGCGCTGGGTGACGTCGTCTTCCTCGAACTGCCCGAAGCGGGACGGAAGGTCGCCGCCGGCGAGGCCTGCGCAGTGATCGAGTCCGTGAAGGCGGCGTCCGACATCTACGCGCCGGTTGCGGGTGAAGTGATCGGCTCCAACGAGGCGGCCGTCGACGCCCCCGAATCGGTGAATACCGACGCCTACGGAACCTGGCTGTTCAAGATCAAGCCCGACGCCGCAGCCGACCTTGGCACGCTGCTCGACGCAGCCGGCTACGAAGCCGTCGTCGCCAACGCCTGATCCCCCGCACGCATCAGCTCCCGGGCTGCCGCCGCGCGACCCGGTTCTTTCGCCGAGTTTTCCGTCATGTCGAACGCCCCTGTCTCTTCCGCCCTGCGCGCCCCCTTGTCCCAGCTCGAGCAGCGTGACGCCTTCATCGCCCGCCACATCGGCCCGAATCCGGCCGAGATCGCGAGGATGCTCGCGGCCATCGGCGCCCCCTCGCTGGACGCCCTGATCGACCAGACCGTCCCCGCGGCGATCCGCCTGCCCGCGCCGCTGCCGCTGGACGCCGCAAAGCCCGAGCACGAGGCGCTAGCCGAGCTGCGTTCGATCGCGCAGAAGAACATCGTGAAGAAGTCCCTCATCGGCATGGGTTACTACGGCACGCATACGCCGGCGGTGATCCTGCGCAACGTGACGGAAAACCCCGGCTGGTACACCGCCTACACGCCGTATCAGGCCGAGATCTCGCAAGGCCGCCTGGAGGCGCTGCTGAATTACCAGCAGATGGTGATCGACTTGACCGGTCTCGAACTCGCCAACGCATCGCTGCTCGACGAAGCCACCGCGGCTGCCGAGGCCATGACGATGGCGCGGCGCGTGAGCAAGGCCAAGGCGAACGCGTTCTTCGTCGACGAAGCCTGCTTCCCGCAGACCATCGACGTCGTGCGCACCCGTGCCGCCTATTTCGGCTTCGAACTGGTATTCGGCCCGGCGGCCGACGCCGCCACGCACGAAGTCTTCGGTGCGCTGCTGCAGTACCCGAACGAACGCGGCGAGATTGCCGATCTCGGCGATACGATCGCGGCGCTGAAGGCCAAAGGGGCCGTCACCGCCGTCGCATCCGACCTGATGGCTCTCGTGCTGCTCAAGTCGCCCGGCGCCATAGGTGCCGACATCGCGCTCGGCTCGGCACAGCGCTTCGGCGTACCGATGGGCTTCGGTGGACCGCACGCGGCCTTCTTCGCGACACGCGAAGCCAACGTGCGCGCGATGCCCGGCCGCATCATCGGCGTATCGAAAGATGCCCGCGAAAAGACCGCGCTGCGCATGACCCTGCAGACGCGCGAGCAGCATATCCGCCGCGAGAAGGCGAACTCGAACATCTGCACCTCGCAGGTCCTGCTGGCCAACATGGCCGGCTTCTACGCCGTGTATCACGGACCGGAAGGCCTGCGCACGATCGCGGCGCGCATCCACCGCCTGGCCGCGATCCTCGCCGAAGGCCTGCGCCGGGCCGGCTTCCCGGTACCGACGGCGGCCTTCTTCGACACGCTGCAGGTCGCGACCGGCGCACGCACGGGCGAACTCCTCACTGCCTGCGACGCCGCGGGCTTCAACCTGCGCAAGGTCTCGGACAGCATGCTCGGCATCTCGGTCGATGAGACGACGACCGCCGCCGACATCGCGGCGGTGCTGCAGTGCTTCGGCGCAGGCGCCGACCTCGCCGCGCTCGACGCCGCGGTGGCCGCGAACGGCGGCGCCATCCCCGCCGCGCTGCAACGCGAGGACGCCATCCTGAAGCACCCCGTGTTCAGCACGCACCACACCGAGCACGAGATGCTGCGCTACCTGAAGAAGCTGCAGAACCGCGACCTCGCCCTCGACCACTCGATGATCTCGCTCGGCAGCTGCACGATGAAGCTCAACGCGACGAGCGAGATGATCCCGATCACCTGGCCGGAATTCGCGAACATGCACCCGTTCGCGCCGCGCGAGCAGGCGGCCGGCTGCCTCGAGATGATCGCGGGCCTCGCCGACTACCTCAAGGCCGTCACCGGCTTCCCGGCAATCTGCATGCAGCCGAACTCCGGCGCGCAGGGCGAGTATGCGGGCCTCGTGTCGATCGCGCGCTACCACGCGAGCCGCGGCGAAGCGCACCGCAACGTGTGCCTGATCCCGAAGTCCGCGCACGGCACCAATCCCGCGACGGCACACATGTGCGGCATGGAAGTCGTGGTCGTCGCATGCGACGACAGGGGCAACGTCGACGTCGCCGACCTGCGCGCAAAGGCCGCGCAGCACGCCGACCGCCTTGCCGCGCTGATGATCACCTATCCCTCCACGCACGGGGTGTTCGAAGAGGCGATCCGCGAGATCTGCGCCATCGTCCATGAGCACGGCGGACAGGTGTACATGGACGGCGCCAACCTCAACGCCCAGGTCGGCCTGACCTCCCCCGCGCACATCGGCGCGGACGTCAGCCACATGAACCTGCACAAGACCTTCTGCATCCCGCATGGCGGCGGCGGACCGGGCATGGGCCCGATCGGCCTGGCGGCGCATCTCGCGCCGTTCATGGCCGACCACGTGGTCGCCGCGACCGGCGGCGAAGATCGCCCGAACAAGGGCCAGGGCGCAGTCAGCGCCGCGCCCTTCGGTTCCGCGAGCATCCTGCCGATCTCGTGGATGTACATCGCGATGATGGGCGGGGAAGGCCTCAGGCAGGCGACCCAGGCCGCGATCCTCAACGCGAACTACGTCGCCAACCGCCTCGCCGAGCACTACCCGGTGCTGTATACGGGCTCGCAGGGGCGCGTCGCGCACGAGTGCATCCTCGACATCCGCCCGATCAAGGCCGCCACCGGAATCAGCGAAGTCGACATCGCCAAGCGCCTGATGGACTATGGATTCCATGCACCGACGATGTCATTCCCGGTCGCCGGCACGATCATGGTCGAACCGACCGAGTCCGAGGATCTGGGCGAACTCGACCGCTTCATCGACGCGATGATTGCCATTCGCAGCGAAATCCGCGAGATCGAGGCCGGCCGCTGGACCGCCGAGGACAACCCGCTGAAGCACGCCCCCCACACCCAGGCGGATTTCCTCGGCGACTGGACTCGCAGCTATTCCCGCGAGCAAGCCGCCTTCCCGCTGCCGTGGGTCGCGGAAAACAAGTTCTGGCCCAGCGTCAATCGCATCGACGACGTCTATGGCGACCGCAATTTGTTCTGCGCCTGCGTGCCGATGGACGACTACGCAAGCTAAAATCCTGCCGCTTCTTTCCGACGGAAGCCACGCCCCGGCGTGGCTTTTTTTCGACCCCGCCCCGACGTCCAGACCACCGCGCCATGTCTCCGCACACCCCGCCCCGACCGCACGACCGCAACTGGCTCAGCCTCCTGCTGGTCGGCCTGACCATCTTGCTGGTCCTGGGCATGGTGCTCGTGCAGCAGACCCACCCGGTGCCGATGCACGACCTGAAACTCGCGGACGGGGAGCGCCTGAAATGCGTGTCCTATGCCCCCTACCGCCTGCCGGGCCAGACGCCCTTCGACGAAAAGCTCGTAATCACGCGCGAGCAGATCGCCGCGGACCTCACCGCACTGTCGAAGATCACCGAATGCGTGCGCATCTATTCAGTCGACCAGGGCCTCGATCAGGTGCCCGCCGTCGCACGCGAAATCGGCCTCAAGGTCCTGCTCGGCGCCTGGGTCAATGCCGATCCCAAGCGCAACATGAAGCAGCTCGACCACGCGATCGGGCTCGCCAACGACTACGCCGACGTGGTTCGCGTTCTGATCGTCGGCAACGAGGTGCTGTTGCGCCGCGAGCGCACCGAGTCGGAAATGCGCGAGCTGATCGAATACGCCCGCGCGCGGGTGAAGGTCCCCGTGACCTACGCCGACGTCTGGGAGTTCTGGCTGCAGCACCCGAAGCTCGCCGAGTCGGTCGATTGGGTAACAGTTCATATCCTGCCGTTCTGGGAGGACCACCCCGTCGCGATCGACCGCGCCGTCGCGCACGTCGCGGACGTGTTCGACGAAGTGCGCAGCCATTTCGACAAGCCGCTGATGATCGGCGAGACCGGCTGGCCCAGCGCCGGACGCCAGCGTCAGGGCTCGGAGCCCTCCCAGGTCAATCAGGCGCGCTACATCCGCGAATTCGTGCATATCGCGCACGAAAAGGGCTGGAACTACAACCTCATCGAAGCCATCGACCAGCCGTGGAAGCGCCGCCTCGAAGGCACCGTCGGCGGCTACTGGGGCATGCTCGGCACCGACCTGCACCCGAAATTCCCCCTCGCGGGCCCCGTCACCGAGCGCACGGGGGTCGCCTCGCTGCTCGCCGGCGCGGGTCTCGGTGCCGTGCTGTGCCTGCTGCTATCGATGGGCAGGCGTAACGGCCCGTTGCGTGCGGCGGCCCTGTGCACGACGGGCGCCGTCGCCGGACTGAGTGCCGTACTGGGCTGGGAACACGCGCAACTTGCCTGGCGCGACCCGTTCGAATGGTGGCTGCTCGGCAGCATCGGCGCGCTGGGCCTCATGACGGCCCTCGTCGCGTCGCACTGGTCCGCCACGGCACCGCTCACGAGCGCGAGCGAAGCGTGGGCCACCCTCCGCGAGGGCCGGCTGCACGCGCTCGACGCCGGACAGGCGCTCGGCCTGCTGCGCGGGCTGCTGCTGTTCGCCGCGGCCATCGCCGCCCTGCTGCTGTTCGCGGATCCGCGCTACCGCGACTTCCCCGTGTTCCTGTATCTCGTTCCCGCGCTCGTGTTCGGGGTCACCGGGTGGTGGGCGGCGAGCCGGCTCGGCGTGGAGGAAACGGTGTGCGGCCTCGTGATCGCAGTCTGCGTCGTCGGCCGCTGGTTACCGGAGCCCCTCAATCCCCAGGCCATCGCGTGGCTCGCAACCGGCCTCCTCCTTGCCGGCCCGTGCCTGCGCGCCGCCGTGCGCGAGCACCAGCAGCGAAAGCATGGCACCCACGGCGGCGTAGTCGAAGCTGTAAAGGACGAGACCTGCAATCCCGCATAGCCATCCGCCCCAGGCGAGCGGCTGCCGGCGTGACAGGAAGGCGCCCACGCCCAGGATGAGGCTCGCCCACCCGAGGCGTTGCTGGACGAAAGCCTGCACGAGCATCCATTTCACCAGGCACCAGCCTGACAGCCCATCCGCAAGCCGCGGCGCACACTCGGCCGGGAGCACACCCGCCTCGAGCACTGCGTAGCGCAGCAAGAGGACCGCCGCCAGCACGATCGAACTCACCCCCGCCAGTCGCGCGACCACGCCGCGCTGCTGCATTTCTTTTCCCGACAACACCTTAATTCCTTGCGATTCGCCGGGCCCGGAACGGGCCAGCACCGTGTTGCAAATTAAACCCATAATCCCTTTGCTAAGCAGCAGAAAAAGCGCATACACTCCGCGGCCATCGGCTGTACGGTCCCGTATGCGCGAATTCTGGCATACCTGAAGTATTCTATTGCACCGCAAGATCCTAAGCCTTGTCCGCCCAGGCGGGGCATAGAGGTGTTTGATACAGTCCTCGAGGGACACTGATCCTGATGAAAAACGCGGCTTCGCTGATTTACCGAATTATCGTAGCGCTCATACTTGCCGGAATCGTCGCCGGCGCGCAGTACCTGATAGCAGAACGCTGGAACCGCGGCACCGAATTCGTCGGCGCCGCCAACAGCATCCACGGATACGCCTACAGCCCCTTCCAGCGGGACCAGAATCCCCTGCAAGGCACTTACCCGAGCGAGGCCGAGATCGGCGCCGATCTCGACCTGCTCGCCCAGTCCGCCGAACACATCCGCACCTACGGCAGCCTCGAGAACCCCTCCATCGTCCCGCTCGCGGCCGATCGCGACCTCACCGTGATGGCCGGCGCGTGGATCGGGCCCGACGCTGAGAAGAACGAGAAGGAAGTCGACGCGGTCATCGAAGCCGCCCGCAAGTATTCGCACGTAAACCGCGTGATCATCGGCAACGAGGCGCTGCTGCGCGGCGACGTTACCGTGAAGGAGCTGGCCGTCTACCTCGACAAGGCGCGCAAGGCCCTCAGGCGCCTGAAGAAGCCGGTCTCGACCGCCGAACCCTGGCACGTCTGGCTGAAGAATCCCCAACTCGCCGACAGCGTCGACTTCATCACCGTCCATCTCCTGCCCTACCACGAGGGCGTGCCGGTCGAAAACGCCGTCGACTACGCGCTCATGCGTTACGACGAACTCGTCAAGCGCTTCCCGAAGAAGAAGATCGTCATCGGCGAAATCGGCTGGCCCAGCCGCGGCCCGATGATGGACAGTCTGGGCGGCGGCGACACCAAGGGGGTTGCCTCGGCCGAGAACCAGGCACGCTTCATCCGCGAGTTCCTCGCCAATCCGCGCTCGGCCTCGCTCGACTACTACATCATGGAAGCGATCGACCAACCGTGGAAGATCGAGATCGAAGGCTGGGCCGGTGCGTACTGGGGCATGTTCAATGCCGACCGCCATCCGAAGTTCGCCCTTGACGGCCTGGTCGTCAAGGACGTTCGCTGGCACGAAAAGGCGCGCTCCGCCGCGCTGATCGCCTTCCTGCCGATGTTCCTGCTCGCGTTCTTCCTGCGCGACTGGAGCGTGCTGGGCCGCCTGTGGCTTGCAGGGCTCGTGCAGGCCTGTGCCGCGACGCTCGTGGTCGGCCTCAACGTCCCGGCCGACTACTATCTCACGCAGCGCGACCTGATCGGGCTGACGATGCTGATCGGCGCAACCCTGCTGACGATCGCGGTGCTGCTGTCGCACGGTTTCGAATTCGGCGAAGTGCTGTTCAAGCGCCGCTGGAAACGCCGCTTCCTGCCCTTGCCGCCGCACGACGCCGACAAGGAACCCTTCGTATCGATCCACCTCGCGTGCTGCAACGAGCCGCCCGAAATGGTCATCGCGACCATCGACAGCCTCGCCGCGATGAAGTATCGGAACTTCGAAGTCCTCGTGCTCGACAACAACACCAAGGACGAGGCGCTGTGGAAGCCGCTGGAAAAGCGCTGCGCCGAACTGGGCCCGCGTTTCCGTTTCTACCACCTCGATAACTGGCCGGGCTTCAAGGCCGGCGCGCTGAACTTCGGCCTGCGCCAGACCGACCCCCGTGCCGAAGTGGTCGGCGTCGTCGATGCCGACTACGTCGTGTCGCCGGACTGGCTGTCGTGCCTGATTCCGCACTTCGACGACGGCGACGTCGCCGTCGTGCAGGCGCCGCAGGCACACCGCGACTGGGAAACCCAACCCTTCCGCCGCATGTGCAACTGGGAATTCGACGGCTTCTTCCGCATCGGCATGCACCACCGCAACGAGCGCAACGCGCTGATCCAGCACGGCACGATGACGCTGGTGCGCCGTCTCGCGCTCGACGAGGTCGGCGGCTGGTCGGAATGGTGCATCTGCGAGGACACCGAGCTGGGCCTGCGCCTTATCGAAAAGGGTTACGACACCCGCTACGTCGACCACATCCTCGGGCGCGGCCTGACGCCTGCCGACTTCCCCGCAATCAAGAGCCAGCGCTTCCGCTGGGCCTTCGGCGCGATGCAGATCCTCAAGCACCACCTGCCCGCGATGATCGGCCCGAGCCGGCTCAACCTCGCCCAGCGCTACCACTTCCTCACCGGCTGGTTCGCCTGGCTCGGCGATGCCCTGCAGCTCGTTTTCGCCTTCGCGAGCCTCGCCTGGACCGTCGGCATCCTGTTCTACCCGAAGGCCTTCGGGCTGCCGGTCACTTCGCTGGCGCTGCCCATCCTCGCCTTCATGGCCTTCAAGGCAGGCCTCGGCCCCATCCTCTACCGTCGCACGATGGATGCCCCGTGGAAGGACATTCTCGGCGCATCGGTGCTCTCGGTAGGCCTCGCCCACGCGATCGCACGCGGCGTGTTTGCCGGTCTCGTCAAGCGGCGCGGCGAATTCGTGCGCACCCCGAAGGGCTGGAAGGACAAGGGTACCCTCGCCTTCTTCTCGCCGCTGCGCGAGGAGATCGGGCTGCTCGTCGCCCTGATGCTCGGGGCGGCCGTACTGCTCTTCCAGCGCGGCTTCGAGGACCTCGAGGTGCAACTGTGGGTGGGTATTCTCGGCCTGCAGTGCATTCCCTACATCGCCGCCATCGCGTGTCAGGTCGCGTCCTACATGCCGGAAGGCAAGGCCGAGACGCCGCTGCCGGCCGGCACGGGCCTGCAGACCTGATCCCGGGACACCCAGGGCGCCGCGTGGCGCCCTTTTCGCATCCTGCCGTATTCGCCGCCGGCCGCGTACCGCTCAGGGGATATACGTCAACGGAATTTCGTCGCTGCGGCGAGCGCCAGCCGTCATCTCGCGACACAAGGCGATGAAGGCGCGCATGCCCGGCGTCGTGAATTTCTGCCGGTGCCAGAGAAAATGGAAGGACCGTTGCAGATCCAGTTCCGGCGTATCGACCGGCACCAGGCTGCCGCGCCGGAACGCTTCCCGCAGCGCGAGACGGGAAATGCAGCCGATTCCCAGCCCGGATTCGACGGCACGTTTGATCGCTTCCGTATGCTCCAGTTCCAGGCGCACGTCGATGCGTGACGCCACATGGCGCATGGCCTGATCGAAAGTCTCCCGCGTCCCCGAGCCGATTTCGCGCAGGATCCACGAGTGCCGGGCCAATTCGTCGAGGCTCGCGCGGCGGCTGCTTGCGAGCGGATGCGACGGCGCGCAAAAGACCACCAGCTCGTCATCGAGCCAGGGAACGGCCTCGAGATCCGGGTGGTGGCAACTGCCTTCGATCATACCCATGTCGAGCTCGAAGCCGGCGACCTGCTGGATGATGGTCGCCGTGTTATGCACGCTCAGGTGGATGTGGCTTTCCGGGTGGCGCCGCAGGAAAGCCGCGACGATCAGCGTGCCGAGATAGTTGCCGATCGTGAGCGTTGCCCCGATCTTCATGCTCCCGAAGCCCATTCCGCCCTGTAGCAGGTCCTCGATGTCCTCGGCGCGCGCGAGGAGTTCCACGGCCCGCGGCAGCAGCCGCTGGCCAAGCTCGTTCAGGCGCAGGGACTTGCCGACCCGATCGAACAGGCGCACGTCGAACTGCCGCTCGAACTCCGTGAGGCTGCTGCTTGCCGCAGACTGCGACATCGCGAGCCGCTCGGCCGCGCGCGATACGGTCCCGGCGCGTGCCGTGGCGACAAAGACCTCGAGTTGTCTGAGCGTATGCTTCATATCGATTTTCTGGATATTGATTATCTGAATAATCCACTCATCAGCATAAAGCAAGCCACTACAATCGGAAAATCCGATAATGGAGCGAAGAGCGAAATGAGCAACCTGGCGACCGAGCGTGTCCTGAGCGTGCATCACTGGAACGACTCTCTTTTCAGTTTCCGTACCACTCGCGACCGCGCGCTGCGCTTCACGAACGGCCAGTTCGTGATGATCGGGCTCGAAGTCGACGGCCGCCCGCTCACGCGCGCGTACAGCATCGCGAGCCCGAACCACGAGGAGCATCTGGAGTTCTTCAGCATCAAGGTTCCCAACGGCCCCCTGACTTCGCGCCTCCAGCACCTCAAGGAAGGCGACCCGATCGTCGTGAGCAAGAAGCCCACCGGCACCCTCGTGCTGCACGACCTCAAGCCGGGCAAGAACCTCTACCTGCTCTCGACGGGCACGGGACTGGCCCCGTTCATGAGCGTGATCCAGGATCCGGAAACCTACGAACACTTCGAACGCGTCGTGCTGATCCACGGCGTGCGCACCGTGTCGGAACTGGCGTATCACAAGTTCATCACCGAGGAACTGCCCCGGCATGAGTTCTTCGGCGAGTTCGTGCGCGAAAAGCTCATCTACTATCCGACCGTCAC
Organism: Azoarcus sp. DN11; assembly: GCF_003628555.1. Lineage (NCBI taxonomy): Bacteria > Pseudomonadati > Pseudomonadota > Betaproteobacteria > Rhodocyclales > Zoogloeaceae > Azoarcus > Azoarcus sp. DN11. The sequence goes on from NZ_CP021731.1 coordinate 3,127,608, forward strand.
GCGCGAACCCTTCGTCAATCAGGGGCGGCTCACGGACCTGATCAACAGCGGCAAGCTGTTCCGCGACATCGGCCTGCCCGAGCTCGACCCAGCGGTGGACCGCGCGATGATCTGCGGCAGCCCGGCGATGCTTCAGGACTGCTGCGACCTGCTCGACGCACGCGGCTTCCAGATTTCGGCGCATATCGGCCACCCTGGCGATTACGTGATCGAACGCGCATTTGTCGAAAAATGATCCGGCGTCCGGCGAAAACGCCGGACCGCTGCAATTGCCCGGTACACAACTGCGGTGCGAGACGCTCCCGGCAGGAGTACACTGCGTGTAACTCGCAGCAAGCCGGATAGATGCATGGAATACCCCCGCAGGACGGTGGCACTCCCCTGGTATGCCACCGCACGCTTGTCTCTCCCTCTGCTCGCCGCGCTGGTGGCGCTGGCGCCTCAGGCGGCACGGTCCGCACCTCCCCCGGGACACCCCTCGCCGGGCGCTGCGATGCAGCTCATCCGGTCCGGCACCGAACATTCGGCGGCGCAGCGCCGGACCGGCGTCGCGCTCGATTCGATCGACGCCAACGAGTACACGTACATCGAGGTCGATGAGGCCGGCAAGAGTTACTGGATCGCGACGGCCCGCATGAAGATCATGCGCGGCGACATGGTGCAGTTCGAAGACGGCGTGACGATGGACCAGTTCTACAGCAAGCTTCTCAAACGTACCTTTGAGTCAGTGATGTTCGTCGATAACGTATCAACCACACCAGCCGGCAAACAGCCATGACGGGCCGGGTAGTCGAAATCCGCATGCCGAAGTTTCCGGAATGCTGGGATACCTGCGGGAACTGCCGGACCGAGGACGTCTTCGTGCAGAGCGTGCTGGTGCAATCAGGGGAGTCGATCGGCTTCGACGAACCGCTGATCGTGCTGGAAACGGGCAAGACGGCCATGGACATCCCCTCGCCCCACAAAGGGACCATCGTCGAGGTCAAGGTCGATGAAGGCGACCTGATCGACGAGGGCGACCTGATCGCCCTCGTCGAAATCGCCTAACGCCACATACCTCTCTCAGCAGACACGGCACGCACGGTTGCGCCCGCTGAGCTTCGCGCGGTACATGGCCGCGTCGGCGCGACACATCAGTTCGTCCTCGTCCTTGCCATCCTCGGGATAGAGCGCGATGCCGATGCTCGACGAGACGCAGGCCTCGCGCCCCTCGAGCATGAACGGCCGTTCGATGGCGGCACGGATCTTTTCCGCAACCGTTTCAGCGTCCTTTGCCGAGCCGATTTCCGGCAGCAGCACGACGAACTCGTCCCCGCCCCGCCGTCCGAGCGTATCCGACGATCGGATCGAACCCTGCATGCGCCGGACCGCCTCGCACAGCAGGAGGTCGCCGGCGTGGTGCCCCAGTTCGTCGTTCACCTGCTTGAAATGGTCCAGGTCGATGAACAGGAGCGCGAATTCGTGTCCCGCGCGGCGCGCCTGGGCGAGCGAGTACGCCAGGAGTTCGCCGAACATCAGTCGATTGACGGCTCCGGTCAGGATGTCGTGCGTCGCCATGTGCGCGATGCGCTGCTCGGCTTCCTTGCGTTCGCTGATGTCCGACAGGAGCGCGATCACGCCCTTCATCCGGCCCCATCCGTCAGTCAGTGGCGCGAGGGAGGCGAGGACGGTCAGCGTCGCGCCATCGCCACGCGTCATCCTGAGTTCGTAGCGCTTGCTCTCCCCTTTGCCGAGATGGGCGAGTATCCGTTCGCGGCTCTCACTGCCGCCCTCGCCCCATAACTCGTCGAGCGCCCGCCCGAGCAGCTTCGCCTCGTCGAGCCCGACGAGCTGGACAAATCCGGGATTGACGAAAGTCAGCCTGAAATCCGCATCGGTGGCGGCGATGCCGTCGTGGGCAAGGTTCACGAGCGCGCTGTACTTCGCCTCGCTGCGGCGCAGGGACTCGCTTGTCCGCGCCAGCTGTGTGGCCCGCTCGCGCGTGATCGAAAAAAACAGCGCCGTGAGGACGAGCAGGATGCCAACCAGCACGACCGAAACGAATTCCGCCTGCCTGACGTCGGGGTCGGCCTCGAACGCCGGCAGGGCTTCGAGGCGAACGATCCATTCGACCCCGCCGAGGATCGCGCTCCCGGTGCTGACCAATCCGGTACCGGCGGCGCTCAGCCCGGGATGGCTGTCGTACAGGAGGGATTCAGGTGATTCGACGCGGTCGAACACCTGCATCCGGATCTGCTCCGGGTGCTGCTGCAGCATGTGTTGCATCAGCCGGGCCATGCGGAAAGGCATATACACCCACCCCCTGAGCGCGATCCAGCGCTCGGCCTCGGTCGCTATCGGCATTCCGTCGCCGAACACGGGCATGTAAAGCAGCACTCCGGCCTGCACGTCCGTTTCCGTCTCCTGTACCAGGGTGGTCTTGCCGGTCAGGGCGGCCTCGCCGGACAGCACGGCCCGATTCATGGCGTCGCGCCTGACAGGTTCGGAGTACATGTCGAAGCCAATGGCGCGCACATTACGCCAGTCGGCCGGCTCGAGAACGACGATGCTGCTCAGGAACCGGCGCGGTCCTTCCGGCCATACCCGATATTCTGCGTTGCCGAGTGCGCGCATCGCGCGGGTGTGCGCCTCGAGTTGTCCCGGAAGGATCCACTGGGTGAACCCGATGCCTTGCACGCCCGGATAGTCTTCCTGGAACGTCAGGCGCTGCAGGTAGGTTCGCCACGCCGCAAGGTCAACCTCGTCACCGGCACGCAGAAATGCCTGGCCTCCCCGCAGCAGCATGCGGTAGGCGCGAAACCGCTCGTCCACCGTCAGGACCACTTCGGCATTGTGGCTCGCGAGATGTGCAAACACCTGCTCATGATGGCGCCTGGCAAGGTGATCCCACACGACGACCGCAGCACCGATCGCGAACGCAAGCGCAAAGACGATCAATGCGACGCCACCCGGCGAGCAGTTGCGGCGCACCGGCCCGGTATCGGCAACCCTGTCGTCGGCAGCGTGCATGCGGCGGTTCCCCGAGGACGAACGGCGCAATCGAATTGCCCTGAACGCTCTAGATGTAACAAACAATAACAGCAGAGTCCACGGGGAGGACGGGATTGTTTCTCACTCCCGTGACAGCGCAAGCACTCCCGGGCTTGAGGTATCCTTTCCGCACTTCATCATATACGTTCCTCCGAAACGAAAAAGCGACGCAATGGCCCAATATGTAATGTCTATGCTCCGCGTGAGCAAGGTCGTGCCGCCCAAGCGGCAGATCATCAAGGATATTTCCCTGTCTTTCTTTCCCGGCGCGAAGATCGGCCTGCTCGGCCTGAACGGTTCCGGAAAATCCACGGTGCTGCGCATCATGGCCAACGCCGACAAGGAATACGAAGGCGAGGTGCAGCACCTGGCTGGTATCCGCATCGGCTACCTGCCGCAGGAGCCGCAGCTCGACCCGACGAAGACTGTCAAGGAAGAGGTCGAGTCCGGCCTGGGCGAGATCGTGGAGGCCCGCCGCAGGCTGGAGGAGATCTACGCGGCATATGCCGAACCGGATGCGGATTTCGACAAGTTGGCCGAGGAGCAGGCGAAATACGAGAACATCCTGGCCGCGGCCGGCTCCGACATCGAGAACCAGATGGAGATCGCCGCCGACGCGCTGCGCCTGCCCGCGTGGGATGCCGCGGTCGGCAACCTGTCCGGCGGCGAGAAGCGCCGCGTCGCGCTGTGCAAGCTGCTGCTGTCCAAACCGGACATGCTGCTGCTGGACGAACCGACGAACCACCTCGATGCGGAATCGGTCGAGTGGCTGGAGCAGTTCCTGACGCGCTTCCCCGGCACGGTGGTCGCCGTCACCCACGACCGCTACTTCCTCGACAACGCTGCCGAGTGGATCCTCGAACTCGACCGCGGCCACGGCATCCCGTGGAAAGGCAACTACTCCTCGTGGCTGGAGCAGAAGGAGGAGCGCCTCGAACAGGAACAGAAGCAGATCGACGCCCACATGAAGGCGATGAAGACCGAACTGGAATGGGCGCGCTCGAATCCGAAGGCCCGCCAGGCGAAGTCCAAGGCCCGCCTCGCGCGCTACGAGGAGATGACGACCGTCGAATACCAGAAGCGCAACGAGACGCAGGAAATCTTCATTCCGCCCGGCGAGCGGCTCGGCGACAAGGTCATCGAGTTCAACGAGGTCACCAAGGCCTTCGGCGACAAGCTGCTGATGGACAAGGTCAGCTTCAGCATCCCGCCGGGTGCCATCGTCGGCGTGATCGGCCCCAACGGCGCCGGCAAATCGACCCTGTTCAAGATGATCGAGGAACGCGACAAGCCGGACTCGGGCGCGATCACGATCGGCTCGACGGTGAAGATCGCGGCCGTCGACCAGTCGCGCGAAGGCCTGGCGAACGACAAGACCGTGTTCGAAGCGATCTCGGACGGCGCCGACGTACTGACAGTCGGCCGCTTCGAGATGCCCAGCCGCGCCTACATCGGCCGCTTCAACTTCAAGGGCGGCGACCAGCAGAAGATCGTCGGCAACCTGTCCGGCGGTGAACGCGGCCGCCTGCACCTGGCAAAGACGCTGATCTCGGGTGGCAACGTGCTGCTGCTCGACGAACCATCGAACGACCTCGACGTCGAAACGCTGCGCGCGCTGGAAGACGCGCTGCTGGAATTCGCCGGCTGCGCCCTAATCATCAGCCACGACCGCTGGTTCCTCGACCGCATCTGCACGCATATCCTCGCGGCGGAAGGCGACTCGCAGTGGACCTTCTTTGCGGGCAATTACCAGGAATACGAGGAAGACAAGCGCAAGCGACTGGGCGAGGAAGGCGCCAAACCGAAGCGCATCCGCTACAAGCCGATCAGCCGCTGACGGAAAAACCGCCGCCCGCCTCGCGATGGCGGCGTTTGCGCCATTCTCAATGACATTTTCATCGCCACAAATCGACAGGAGAATATGAATGTACAAAAGCCTCCAGCGACTCCTCGCAGTGAGTGCCGCGCTGTTCGTGCTTGCACCGGTCGCCCCGGCGCTGGCCGAGGCCCCGGTGGCGAAGACCCAGGTCCCGGGCTACTACCGAACCATGGTCGGGCAGTTCGAGGTCACCGCGCTGTATGACGGAGCGATCGAACTGGACGCCAAGCTGCTCAAGAATGCCGATCCGGAAGACCTCAGCCGCCTGCTCGCCCGCATGTTCGTCGGCAATCCGAAGATGCAGACGGCGGTCAATGCCTACCTGATCAACACCGGCGGAAACCTGATCCTCGTCGACGCCGGCGCGGGCAAGCTCTTCGGGCCCGGTCTCGGCTTCGTCATCGACAACATGAAGGCGGCCGGCTACGACCCCGCACAGGTCGACACAATCATCCTGACCCACATGCACCCGGACCACATCGGCGGGCTCGGCGAGCCATCGGCTCCGCCGGTGTTTCCGAACGCGAACGTCTACGTGTCGGTACTGGACAACGATTTCTGGCTGTCGCAGCAGGCCGCGGCCGCGGCCAAGCCGGAGATGCAGAATTTCTTCAAGATGGCACGGGAGATCGCGGCTCCGTACCAGGCGCGCGGCAAGTGGCGCACGTTCGCCGACGGCACCGAGATTGCCAACGGCATTCGCGCGGCCAAGGCCTATGGCCACACGCCGGGTCACAGCGCAATCGCCGTCGAATCCGCGGGCCAGAAACTGCTGATCTGGGGGGATGTCGTGCATTCCCACGCGGTCCAGTTCCCGCTGCCAGGCGTTTCGATCGAGTTCGACTTCGACCAGGCCCAGGCAACAGCGACGCGACGCAGTCTGATGTACTCGCTCGCGGCGAGCAAGACCCTCGTCGCCGGCATGCATCTGCCCTTCCCCGGCATCGGCCACGTGCGCGCGGACGGCAAGGGCGTCTACGCCTGGGTCCCGATCGAATACGCGCCGCTGCCCAAGCCCGCGCATTGAAGTAGCGGGGGCGCGCCACAACCGGCGATGCGCGCAAGCGCTGCCGCCGGAGCGCTCCCTCGCCAGAGCCTCAACGCCCGGACCAGAACCGGTCCATCAGGGGTTTCACGCTGATGCCGTGGCACAGGATCGAGAGTGTGACGACGATCAGTGTCATGTGGATCAGTTCCAGCGCGAGCTTCTCCGGCAGGCCGTGCTGGATCGCGTACATCAGGTAGTAGAGCGAACCGATCCCGCGCACGCCGAACCAGCCGGCGAGAGCGCGGGCGTTCCATGGCGCGCGCGTGCCCGCCAGGCCGATGAAGACGCTGACCGGTCGTGCCACGACGAACAGAAAGACGGCGAGCGACACCGCGCGCCAGCTCCATGAATCGACAAACAGCGTTCCGCCGATCAGGAGGATGAGCACGATTTCGGAAAGGCGCTCGAGATGCTCCTTGAAAACGAGCGAACCCTCGCTGACCGACGTCGCAGCCATCCGTTCCGCATACCTGCCCGTTTCCGTCACCGCATCACCATTGACCTGCAGGCGCTCGGGTTCATCCGGGCTGGCCCCCGAGAGCCGCCGCTCGGTCTGTCGCAACGCCACGGCCGCGAAAAACACGGCGAGGAAGCCCCAGGCGCTGATCACGAGGCTGAGACCGTACACGACCGCAATCAGCCCCAGGCCCAGGAAGTCGTCCATCAGGCGGCGTTCGGTCCGGTTGTTGCGCAGCCTGTGCCCGACATGGGCAAGAGCGGCCCCCGCCGCCACGCCGAGCGCAATGCCGGCCGCCGTGGCCCACACCACATCCACGAGAACCCAGCGCATGCCGAATTGGCCGAGCTCGTGCAGTCCCAGGAGTCCCAGTCCCAGCATCACGAACGGGAACGCGCTGCCGTCATTCATGCCCGCCTCGCAGGTCAGCGTGAAGCGCAGACGGTCGCGATCGTGCGGGTGCCGGATCTGGACGTCCGTGGCCAACACCGGATCGGTCGGGGCAACGATCGCACCGAGCAGCACGGCAGCCCCGAGCGGCAGCCCCAGGGCGTAGTGGCCGAATGCGGCGACCAGCCCGACCGTGACCGCCATCGCCACGAAGGCGAGGAGGATGGGCGTGCGCCAGCGCGGCAGGCTCACCGGCACCGGCATCTTGACGCCAGCCGCATACAGCGAGATGAGCGCTGCCGCCTCGGTCAGCACCTCGAGCAGGGCCGATTGCTTGAGCGGATTGAAATGGAAGAGGTGCAGCACCGTCGGTCCGACCAACATACCGACGGTGAGGTAGATGATCGCGCTCGTGACGGGCAGGCGCTTGAGAATCGACGAGGTCAGCCCCATGGCCAGCAACAGGCCGCCGACCAGCAGGAACCACTGTGCGTTAGTCATCAAGAATCCGTGATTGCAGGGGCCGCGATTGCGCCCTGATGGTGCCCAAGAAGGGACTCGAACCCCCACGCCTTGCGGCGCCAGAACCTAAATCTGGTGCGTCTACCAATTCCGCCACTTGGGCCCCGCAATGCCCGCGTTGCGGGCTGCCGCCATTGCAGCGGCGCGCGCATTATACACGGCCTCACATCCGCAGGCGTTCGGCGTACCCGGTCATTTCGAGATAGCCGCGGCCGATTTCGCGCCCCGCCTCGAACAGTTGCACGGCCCCTTCCCAATAGACGGCGCCGGTGGAACGGCGGCTGTCCAGTTCCTGGTCGTCCATCAGGGGACGCAGCTGCAGGCGGCGGCCGTCGATGTCGATGGCCCATTCGACCGCATATTCGGCCCCCGTCCGCGGCGAACGCCAGCGTCGCAGGGGCGTAAACACCACCTGGCCGGCCCGCAGGGCGCGGGTTTCGCCTTGCGCGGTGCGCAGCGTGCCGGCGGCCCACATCGCTCCGCCCAACTCGTCTCGCATGCGGAAGGCCATCAGCGAGCCGCCGTCATTGAGATTGATGCCGATCCAGTCCCAGCCGCGTGCGCCCTCGGGTATCAGCTCGCTGGACCATTCGTGGTCCAGCCACGCCCGCCCCGTGACCGGCACCGCGGCGCCGTCGACTCGCAGGGATCCGGCGACCGCAAGCTGGGGCCGGCTGTAGTAGTAGCTGGCGTGCTTGGGGTCACCGGCCTTCTGGCTGAAACCGCCCTCGCCATTGAGAACGGGGGCCGCTGCGGGGTCGAGGCGCAGGTCGAACGCGAAGTCCTCGGCCTCCACGTGGCCCTGGTAGTGATCCCCGCTCCATTCGAGCCGCCAGTCGCGCGCCCAGACCTGCGTCCGCCCCGTGGCAGCGCCCGCGACCGGATCGAGCGCCCGTTCGCTGCGTTCGGCATGCCGCAGGCGGCCCACGGACGGGTCGGCCAGCGCGGCATGGGCGAGCACGAGCTGGTGCGGGGCAAACCGGCTCGGATTGTCCTCCGCGATGCCGGGCCGGACGCGGAAGAAGGTGACCTGGAAGCCGCGCTCGACGCCCTGCCCGTCGGTGAGCCAGCCCGTCACGTACCACCACTCCGTGCGAAATTGCGGATGCGCACCGCCGTCGTCGGGAAAGCGCAGGGCCTTGCCCGGCAGCACGGGCGGATAGCCGACCTCGGCCACCGCCGGCAACACGAGCGCCACGCACAGGCCGAGCAGCGCGGCATGCCGGATCCACCGCATCGCCATCACCAGTCCTCCCGCACGGCGAGTACGGCCGAATCGCGCATCGCCTGATACCCGGACACGCGCGCGGCCAACGCGGCGAGCGCGACCACGATGAGGGCAAATGCCAGCAAGGCGACGCCCGGAAGATGCAGATCCATGCTCCAGTGAAAGCTCTGACGATTCACGACTTCGATCAGCACGAGGGCCACGGCGGTTCCCGCGACAAGGCCGAGGGCGGTTCCGGCCACGGCCGTCAGCAATCCCTCGAGGGTGATCAGCCGACCGATTTCCCGCCGTGTCAGCCCGAGGTGGCGCAGCACGCCGAATTCCTTGCGCCGCGCGAGCGAGAGTGCCGCAAAGCTGGTGCTTACGCCGAACAAGCCGATGAGCACGGCCACCACTTCCATCACGTAGGTGACGAGAAAGGTGCGGTCGAAGATCGCGAGGCTCAGCGCGCGGATCTCGCCCGGTGCGGCAATCCTCGCCGCACTTTTGCCGAGCAGCGCGCGCACGGCGGCAGCAACCGCGTTGAAGGATGCGCCGTCGGCGAGGAAGACGGCGACATCGTTGGCGACGAGGTCGCCGGTCGCGGCACGATAGTCATCGAGATCGATCGCGACGGCACCCTGCTGCCGCGCGTAATCGCGCCAGACCCCCGCGATGCGGAAGGCGACCGGCTTGCCGGCGAGCGGCAGGACGAGGCGATCGCCGGGCTTCACCGCAAAAAGGTCGGCCACCGCTTCGGACACCCATGCGGGCTTCTCGTCGGCGGGCACCCGCGCCGTCGCGCCCACCAGCGGAAGGCGGCTGCCGCCGTCCAGCGGGCGTGCGATCAGGGTCACCGGCAGGTGGCGGTCATCCAGGCGCAGCGTGTCGAAGCGCACGGGCATGATTCGTGACACCCCCTGCAGCGCAGCGATCCGCTGCAGGGTTCCGGGTGCAAAGAACCCGCTCGTCCCCTGCGACGCAGCGCTGACGTAGAGGTCCGCGGGCAGCACGGCAGTCAGCCAGCGATCGACCGAATCACGGAAAGAGGCGACCATGATCGCCATCGCGACCGCGAGCGCGACACTCGCGACGACGCCGGCCCCTGCGACGACGGCCTGCCCCGGCGCCGCCGCGAGGCGCGCACGCGCAAGCTGCCACAGGATTTTGCGCGATCCGGCCGCGGGGTGCACTGCAGTGCGCACGATCATGGGCAGGACCAGCACGGCACCGACGAGGATGAACGCTACGGCCAGATATCCGAAGACCGGCATGCCGCCGACGGGGGGCAACAGGCACAGCGCGAAGGCCAGTCCGAGACAGCCAGCGGCGATTCGCGGGCGGGCGCGGAAACGGAACATGTGCGCCTCGTCGCCGGACTTGAGCGCACGTGCGGGCAGCATGCGCCGCGCGTCGCGTGCCGGCAGCCATGCGCCCGCCAGCCCGGCGGCGACGCCCAGCAGCAGGTAGGCGCCGCTCGCCGGCGAGTCGAAGTGCAGCGCAGGCGCAACGCCGCGGAAATAACCAGCTCCGAGATCGCCGCCGACGACGTCGAACGCGACGGCGGCGATGCCGTGTCCGACCGCGATCCCGAGCAGGCCGCCCGCCAGCCCGACCACCGCGCCTTCGACGAGCAGGCCGCGCATCAGCGCCCGGCGGTCGAGTCCCAGCGCACGCAGGAAGGCGAGCTCCTGCCGGCGGCGCGCGACCGACAGGAACTGTGTCGAGAAGACCAGGAACCCGCCGGTGACGAGTGCGATCGCCGCGAGCATCGTGAGATTCACGCGATACGCACGCGACAGGCCCGCCGACTGGTCTTCCGTCGCCTGCGGCGTGAGCACTTCGACGCCCGCCGGCAGTCCGGCGGCTAGCGCGCGGCGGGCGGCCGCGATGTCGACGCCGGGCTTCAAGCGCAGGTCGATGCGCGTGATGCGGCCCAGCCGGCCAAAGAGCGCCTGGGCGGCCGCAATGTCCATCACCGCGAGCGCACGCCCCTGCCCCGCGCCGGGCACCGACCCCGCGATATGCAACGATGCGACCTGCGTGCCGGCCTGCACGTCCAGCCGGCCCCCCGGGGCAACGCCCAGTTCCGCCTGCGCTGCCGGGCTCGCGAACAGCACGCCGGGCCGCAGCACCGTCAGGTCACGCTCGCCCCGTTGCGCTTCGGCCACCAGCGGCATCAGGGCCGGACTCACCTGCGCGACCCGCAGCGCGTCGATGCCGAAGATCCGCAGCGATCGGTCGCGCCCGGGCAGGCGGACGTCGAGTTCGAGGACCGGGCTGGCATCGGCGACCTCGTCGCGGATCGCGAGCCGGCCATGCACGGCATCGTCGAACCCCTCGCGCGGGCCGATCACCTGGAGATCCGCTTCGCCCGCCAGCAGACGCATGCCGCGGCCGAATTCGTCGAGTGCCACGCTGTGGATGATCTGCACCGCCAGCCCGAGAGCGACGCCGAGCGCGATTGCGAACAGCGACAGCGCCGTTGCAAGGCGTCGGCGCGCGAGGCTCGCAAGGAAGATGCGACGCAGTACCGCACTCACGTGCGCGCCGCCTCCGCGTGCAGGCCGCCGGCGGACAGGCGCAGGACGCGGTCGGCCCGGGATGCGGCGGCGCGCGAGTGCGTGACGAGAACGCCCATCGCACCGTCGCGGCGAATGCCCTCCAGGAGCAGATCGAGCACGCCCGCCGCGCGGTCGGGATCGAGATTGCCCGTCGGTTCGTCGGCGAGCACCAGCGCGGGCCGATGCACGAGGGCACGCGCGATCGCGACGCGCTGCAATTCGCCGCCGGAAAGCTCGCGCGGCCAGCCCTTGGCGCGATCGACAAGCCCCACCCGCTCCAGCATCGCCCGCGCGCGGTGATCGGCCTCGATGCCATGCTCATCGAGCAGCCACAGGGGAAGCGCGACGTTCTGCAAGACGCTGAGATGCGGAAGGATGTGAAAGGCCTGGAACACGAACCCGTAGCTGCGCCGACGCAGCCGCGCGAAGGCGTCATCGTCGAGCCCCACGAGTTCCGTGCCGTCCAGCCGGATGCTCCCGCCATCGGCCGGCTCCAGGCCCGCCATGCAGTTGAGCAGCGTGGACTTGCCGACCCCGGATTCGCCCATGATCGCGACGCACTCACCGCGCCGCAGCTGCAGCGACACTCCCTCGAACAATGGGCGGGGGCCCTCGCTGTCGAAGCGCTTCTTCAGACCGTCGATCTCGAACATCCGATCACACCTCATGTCGCAAACGTTGGCTCCGCATCGGGCACCGGGGGGCGACGGCGCCGTTGCAAAACCGCAACGCGGAACACGCGCCGAATCCGTCACATCCTTTCCGCCGCAGGTGTGCGGAATTTCCCACCGGGGAGGATGACACGACGCGCCACGATAAATTCAAGCCGCTTATGATGGGCAAATCCGGGATTGACTCGATCCGACTTAAATGGAAAGCTGCCTCATTTCATAAGCATCGTGTATGTACCCCGCGAAATGAGGATGATGGCCACCTTGGCCGGAATGCTCCCGCGCGCCGCCTCCGCAACGAGGACACACCGACCCGAAGCGAATCCTCTTGCAAGCATACGCCCCGGCTCCCGATTTTTCCCACGACGACCGTCGCATGCCGCACGTGACATGCTGAGCCAGCTCGTGCGCCTCCTTTTCGTCCTGACGATGCTGGCGCTGCTGGTGCGGCCGGCGTTCGCGCTCGAAGTGGCAGTGGTGCTGTCGAAACGGAGCGCGGTGCAGGAGGCATTTTCCGGGGCCCTTTTTCGCGAAGTTTCGGCCTCCCCTTCCGTGCGCCTGAACAATGCCGGCAGCGCTGAAGAATCCGTCGACGACGCAATCCTGAAGCGCGCGGACCTCGTGATTGCCGTCGGCGCGGAGGCCGCCGACGCCATCGCCGGGCGCAGTGCGGCGCCCATCCTGGTCACGCTGGTCTCAACCCCCAACCTGCGCACGCTGCAGTCCCGGCATCCGCGCGTCAAGTTGGGCGGGATCGTGCTCGACCAGCCGCTTGCCCGGCACATGCGCCTGATCCGTGCGACCAATCCGAAGACCACGCGGGTGGGCGTGCTGCTCGGTCCGCAGTCGGCACCGATGCGCAGCGCGCTCGCCGAAGCGGGAAGCCGCCAGGGCCTGAGCATGAGCTTCGAGGTCATCGAGGACACCGACGGATTGCTGCCCGCGCTGGAACGCCTGCTGGAAACCTCGGATGCGATCCTCGCAGTGCCCGATCCGGTCGCATACAGCTCCAGCACGGCACGCCCGATCCTGCTGACCACCTACCGCTACCGCAAGCCGCTGTTCGGCTATTCGCAGGCCTACGTGACGGCCGGCGCAATCGCATCCGTCTATACGGCGCCAGAGGATGCCGCCCGCCAGGTGGGCGAATGGCTGGCCTCGCACCCGAACCCGACGCACGTCGAGCTGCCGGCGGCGGAGGCGCCGAAGTATTTCAGTGTCGGGGTCAACCGCCACGTGGCGCGCTCGCTCCTGTACCCGGTTCCCGATGAGACGGCCCTCGCCGATGCGATCGAGAAAAGGAGGCCGCATTGAAGCCGAGCCGCCTCTCCCTGCACGACCGGTTGCTGCTCGTCGCGCTGCTGCCGGCGGCGCTGCTCGCCACGCTCGTGACGGCGCTGGTCCTCTATCGCGGTGCCCGGACCGTGGACCGCGCAGTTCATGATCACGGCACGGCCATCGTCAGCTTCCTCGCCCCGGCGGCCGAATACGGCGTGATCTCCGGCAATCGTGCCACCCTTCAATCCTTGCTGCAGGCCGCGATGGCGCAGCGCGAAGTGGTCGCCGCGGCGGTGTATAACGACCAGGGGGTGCTGCTCGCAAGCAAGGGGCGCATCGGCGTGCTGGATCCCGAGGCCCTGCGCAGCGCGGCCAACGGGGGGACGGCCCCGTGCGCCGCGCCCGACATCCTCACCGTCATCGCGCCGATCGAATCGGCCGGCATCAACATCGACGACGAGTACCTGGACGGTTGGCAGACGCGGGGCGTCGCACGCACAAGGACGATCGGCTGGGTCCACGTCGAACTCGACACCCGGCCTTCGTCGCGCGAGAAATCCCTGACCGTATGGACTTCCTTCGCGATCGTCGCCCTCGGCCTGCTGCTCACGGCGGCGATCGCGGCAGGGCTGGCCCGGTCGGTGTCGCACCCCGTCGCAGGCCTGGTCCGCGGCGTCAAGCAGATGGCGGCGGGCGCACTCGACGTCAAGATCTCCGAGCAGGCGACGAGCCAGGAACTGTCCGCGCTGGAGCGCGGCTTCAACACGATGGCGCGTGCGATCTCGGAAAACCAGCGCACGCTGCAGTCGCGCATCGACGACGCGACGGCGCTGCTTGCCTACCAGGCGCAGCACGACCCGCTCACGGGCCTGCCGAACCGCCGCGTGTTCGAGCAGAAGCTGGAGGAATGCGTCATCGCGTCACGCCGTGCAGGTGATCACGGGGCGTTGTGCTTCATCGACCTCGACCGCTTCAAGATCGTGAACGACACCTGCGGCCATGCCGCCGGCGACGACCTGCTGATGCGCATCGCGCTGCTGATCCAGCAGCGGCTGCGCGAACAGGACATCATCTGCCGCATCGGCGGCGACGAGTTCGCGCTGATCCTGCGCGGCTGCAGCCCGGAGGACGCGCTCAACATCGCCAATGAGCTGCGGGAGAGCATCTCCTCGTTCCGCTTCGACTGGCAGGGACACACCTTCTCGGTCGGCGCCAGCATCGGCATGGCCTGCATCGACGGCACGCACACCGATCCGTCGGACATCCTGATCGCGGCCGACGCCGCCTGCTACGACGCGAAGCGAAACGGCCGCAACTGCGTCATACAGCACCCGGCGCAGGATTGCACGCCCGGCGCCGCCCCGGACGTGGCCACGTCGCGCGGCGGGAACACGGCCTGACCGGTGGCCGGGCCGTTTCGCATGCGGCCGTGCTGCGCCGCTTCGCGTATACTCGCGGCGCCCCGATCATGCCCGTCGACCACTACGAAAATTTTCCTGTCGCCTCGCTCCTGCTTCCGGTCCGCCTGCGCGAGCCCGTGGAAGCGATCTACGCGTTTGCGCGCACTGCCGACGACATCGCCGACGAGGGCGACATCGCGCCTGTCGCGCGCCTGGCGCGGCTCAACGACTACCGCATCGAACTGAACGCGATCGCGGCGGGCGCCCCCCCGCGCGACGCCTCGCTCGCACCGATCTTCGCGCGCCTGGGCACGAACATCCGCACCCACAAGCTGCCGCTGCAGTACTTCCGCGACCTGCTCGACGCCTTCAGCCAGGACGTCGGCAAGACGCGCTATGCCGACTTCGCTGAGCTGCTCGACTACTGCCGCCGCTCCGCCAATCCCGTCGGGCGGCTGCTGCTGCATCTCTATGACGCCGCGACCCCGGACAACCTGCGGCGCTCGGATCTCATCTGCACCAGCCTGCAGCTGATCAACTTCTGGCAGGACGTCGCCGTCGACTGGCGCAAGCAGCGCATCTACCTGCCGCAGGCCGACATGGCACGCTTCGGCATCGACGAATCGCACATCGACGGCGGCCGCTGCGACAGCGCGTGGCGCGCGCTGATGGACTTCGAAGTGCAACGTGCGCGCGCGATGATGCTCGAAGGCGCCCCGCTCGCGCGGCAACTGCCGGGCTGCATCGGCTGGGAGCTGCGCCTGATGGTGCAGGGGGGCCTGCGCATCCTCGAACGCATCGAGGCGATCGATTACGACGTATTCCGCCGCCGGCCCACCCTCACCCGCGGCGACTGGCCGCGCCTCGCGTGGCGCGCCGTGCATTACCCGAGAAACCGATGAATCCGCACGAATACTGTCACGACAAGGCCGCGAAGAGCGGCTCCAGCTTCTACTACAGCTTCATGTTCCTGCCGCCGGAACGGCGCCAGGCCATCACGGCCCTGTATGCGTTCTGCCGCGAGGTGGACGACGTCGTCGACGAATGCCATGACGTGCAGGTCGCGCAGACCAAGCTCGACTGGTGGCGCAAGGAAGTGTCGCGCGCCTATGGCGGGACGCCCAGCCATCCGGTCGGCTTCGCGCTGAAGGACGTCGCCGGGCGCTTCAACCTGCCGCGCGAACAGCTCCTCGAGATCATCGACGGCATGGAGATGGATCTCACGCAGAGCCGCTATCTCGACTTCAAGGGGCTGCAGCTTTACTGCTACCGCGTCGCCAGCGTCGTGGGGCTGCTCGCCGCCGAGATCTTCGGCTACCGCGAACGGCAGACGCTGAAGTACGCGCACGACCTCGGCATGGCCTTCCAGCTCACCAACATCATCCGCGACGTTGGCGAGGACGCCCGTCGCGGACGCATCTACCTGCCGATCGAGGACCTGCAGCGCTTCAAGGTCCCGGCGAGCCAGATCATGGAAGGACGCCACGACGAGAATTTCCGCGCGCTGATGGCCTTCCAGGCCGAGCGCGCCGAGACGTTCTACGACCAGGCGCTCGCCCAACTCCCCGCCGTCGACCGCAAGAGCCAGCGTCCCGGCCTCGTGATGGCGGCGATCTACCGCACCCTGTTGCGCGAGATCGCCAGCGACGGCTTCCTCGTGCTCGACCGCCGCACCTCGCTCACCCCGGTGCGCAAGCTGTGGATCGCCGGCAAGACCTGGGTGCGCGCATGACGACCGGACGCAGCCCGCGATGACCCAGCAGGTCGCGATCATCGGCGCCGGTTACGCCGGCCTCGCGTGCGCGGTCGAACTCGCGCGGCGCGGCGTGCAGGTGACCGTGTTCGAGCGCTCGCACACGCTCGGCGGACGGGCGCGCGCGGTCGCGAAGGACGGGTGGCGCGTCGATAACGGCCAGCACATCCTGCTCGGCGCGTACGCCGAACTGCTGCGCCTGCTCCGCATCACGGGCGGATCGCCGAAGGAACTCGCCCATCTGCCGCTCACCCTGCACATCCCCGGGCACCTGCACCTGCAGGCCGCCGGCCTGCCCGCCCCGCTGCATCTGGCGTTCGGCCTGCTGCGCGCCAAGGGGCTGGACTGGGGCGACCGGCTCGGGTTGCTGCGGCTGATGCGCACGCTGAAGAAGCGGCGCTTCCGCGTCGACTCCGACCTGAGCGTGGCGGCGCTGCTGCGCGAACTGCGCCAGCCCGAGCGACTGACCCGGCTGGTGTGGGAACCGCTGTGCGTCGCAGCACTGAACACCCCGATCGCCGAAGCCTCCGCGCAGGTGTTCGCGAACGTGCTGCGCGACAGCCTCGCGGCCGGTGCCGCGGCGAGCGAGCTGCTGATCCCGCGCGTCGACCTGTCGGAACTCTTCCCTGTCCCCGCCGCGCGCTACCTCGCCGTGCGCCGCGGCAAGCTGCGCACCGGGACGGCGATCGAGGCGATCCACCACCTGCACGAAGGTTTCCGGCTGGAAGGCGACCCCTCTCCCCGGCAGGTCTATGCGCAGGTGGTGCTCGCCACCGCCCCGCACCACGCGAGCGCCCTGCTCGACTCGGTGGGCAGCTGCGATCGCCTGTCGGCCATGATCGCCGCGCTGCCGAGCGAACCGATCACGACCGTCTACCTCGCGCTCGGCGCGTCGATGCGCCTGCAATACCCGATGATCGGACTCACCCGCGGGCCGGCCCAATGGGTCTTCGACCGCGGCCAGCTCGGCGGCCCCGAAGGGCTCTTCGCGTGCGTCATCAGCGCGCACGGCCCACATGACGCGCTCTCGCGCGAGGATCTCCTGCTCGCCGTGCATGCCCAGCTCGAACAGGAACTCGGCCGGCGCCTGCCGCCGCTGCAATGGTCGCAGGTCATCACCGAGAAGCGGGCGACTTTCGCCTGCCGTCCGGGCGTATCGCGCCCCGGCGCACAGACGCCTGTGCCGGGACTGTGGCTGGCCGGCGACTACCTCGACTCGGATTACCCCGCGACACTGGAATCGGCCGCACGCTCGGGGATCAACGCGGCCTCGCGCGTCCTGCGCCGCATCGCCAGCTCCGCCGCCTGACCTGTCCCGTCTCAGGCGGTGCGGGCGGACTCTTCCACCAGCCGCCCCGCCTGCATGTGCAGCACGCGGTCGCAGCGCCCGGCGAGCGATTCGTCATGCGTGACGAGAATCAGCGTCGTACCGGACTCGCGGTTCAACGCGAACATCAGCTCGATCACCGCTTCGCCCGTCGCCGCGTCGAGATTGCCCGTGGGTTCGTCCGCCAGCAGCAGGCGCGGGTTGGGCGCGAACGCCCGCGCCAGGGCCACGCGCTGCTGCTCGCCGCCGGAGAGATGCTTGGGATAATGGCGCAGGCGGCCGCCGAGGCCCACGCGCTCGAGCCACTGGCGGGCCGTTGCGGCCGCCTCGCGGGCCCCCGCGAGCTCCAGCGGCAGCATGACATTTTCGAGCGCGGTCAGCGCCGGCAGGAGCTGGAAGGCCTGGAAGACGAAGCCGATCAATTCGCCACGCAAGCCAGCCCGGTCATCCTCGCCGAGGGCAAACAGGTCGTGACCGAGAATCCGGACACTGCCGGCGCTGGGAACATCCAGGCCGGCGAGCAATCCCAGGAGGGTCGATTTGCCCGAACCGGAAGCGCCCACGATCGCAACCGACTCGCCGGCGGCGACACCGAACGACACATCCTGCAAAATCCGGAGCGTGCCCTGGCCATCGGCCAGTTCGACATGCTTCGACAGGCTCGAGACCTGCATCACCGGGACGGAGAATTCAATGCCGCTGCGATCCATCGTGACCTTCTTGTTTGCAGTCCTGTTGTCGGGCGCCGCCCAGGCGGCAACGATACTCGTGTGGGGCGACAGCCTGTCCGCCGGCTACGGCCTGCGCTCGAAGGAAGACTGGCCCACCTTGCTGCAGACGCGGCTTGCGCGCGAAGGGTTCCACCATACCGTGGTCAACGGCTCTGTCAGCGGCGAAACGACGGCCGGCGGACGCTCGCGCCTCGGCACCGCACTCGAGCGCCACAAGCCGGATCTCCTGATCCTCGAACTGGGCGCCAACGACGGCCTGCGCGGGCTACGGCCGACGCTGATGGGCGAGAACCTCGTCGCGATGATCCAGGCGGCACGCAGCAAGGGGGCACAGGTGCTGCTGGTGGGCATGCAGTTGCCGCCGAACTACGGGCCGGCCTACAACCGCCGCTTCCAGCAAGCCTTCGCCGAGGTTGCGCAGACCGAGCGGGCCCCCTTCGTCCCCTTCCTCCTCGACGGCTTCGCCGACAAGCCGGAGATGTTCCAGTCCGACGGGCTCCATCCGACTGCCGAGGCCCAGCCGTTGATGCTGGAGACGGTGTGGAAGGTGCTGCGGGCGCTGCTCAAGAACTGAGCGTGAATCGCCGCGGGCGCGACCGCGCGTCGGTTCATTCGACGCGCAGCACCGCCCCGCCCGCCACCATGCGGCCGATCACCTGGCCCTCGCTGCCCTGCTCGTCGCGGATCGCCGCGAGCACCGCATCGACGCCGGACGCGGCGCACGCGATCAGCAGTCCGCCACTGGTCTGCGGGTCGGTGACGAGCTTGCGCTGCCACTCGGGCGCATCGGCCGGCATCACCACGTCCTGCCCGTAGCTCGCCCAGTTGCGCGTCGACGCGCCGGTGGCGATGCCGTCGCGCACGAGCTTCTCGGCGGCGGCGATCTTCGGCAGCGCGTCGAAGCTCACGGTCGCGCCGAGTTTCGAGCCGCGGCAGATTTCCAGCAGGTGGCCGGCCAGCCCGAAGCCGGTGACGTCGGTGACGGCATGCACGCCGTTCATGCCCGCGAGGCGCGCACCGACGCGATTGAGCAGCGTCGTCCAGCGCAGCATCTCGGCGTAGTCGCCGTCCGACAGCAGCCCTTTCTTGAGGCCCGCCGAAAGGATGCCGATGCCGAGCGGCTTGGTGAGGATCAGCACGTCGCCGTCCTGCGCGCCGGCATTCTTTTTCACTTCGGCGGGGTCGACCACGCCCAGGCCGACGAGGCCGTAGATCGGCTCCAGCACGTCGATCGAATGGCCGCCCGCGATCGGGATGCCCGCGTCGCGGCACACCGAGGCGCCGCCTTCGAGGATGCGGCCGATCACTTCCGGCGGCAGCTTGTCGAGCGGCATGCCGACTAGCGCGAGCGCCATGATCGGGCGCCCGCCCATCGCGTACACGTCCGAGAGCGCATTCGTCGCCGCGATGCGGCCGAAATCGAAGGGATCGTCGACGATGGGGGTGAAGAAATCGGTCGTCGCGACGATCGCCTGCCGCTCGTTCAACTGGTACACCGCCGCGTCGTCCGCAGTTTCAGTGCCAACGAGGAGCTCGGGCGGAACGATGCCGGCCGGCGCGTGGGCGAGGAGCTTCGACAACACGGCGGGCGCGATTTTGCAGCCGCATCCGCCGCCGTGGGAGAATTGCGTGAGTTTGATCTGATCCATGGAATCCAAAGGGGAAAGGCGGCCGCCCGGCCAGCACCGGCGCCGCGACAAGGCATGAAAAAAGGCATTGCGACCGTAGCACAGCTGGACACCTTTGACGAGTTCATCGACGCCCGCAGCCCGGCGGAGTTCCAGGAAGACCACCTCCCCGGCGCGATCAGCTGCCCGGTGCTGGACAACGAGCAGCGCGCGATCGTCGGCACGATCTACAAGCAGCAGTCGGCTTTCGACGCGCGCCGCATCGGCGCGGCGATGGTCGCGGAGAACATCGCCCGCCACCTGCGCGAGCGCTTCCACGACAAGCCCAAGGACTGGCGCCCCCTCGTCTACTGCTGGCGCGGCGGCCAGCGCAGCGGCTCGTTCGTGACCTGGCTGCGCCTGATCGGCTGGGACGCCTGCCAGCTCGAAGGCGGCTACAAGAACTGGCGCCGCATGGTCGTCGCCGAGCTCGAGACCCTGCCGAAACGCTTCGACCTGCGCGTGATCTGCGGCGCCACCGGCAGCGGCAAGACGCGCGTGCTCGAGGAGCTCGCCGCGCTCGGCGCACAGGTGCTCGACCTGGAGGATCTCGCGGCGCACAAGGGCTCGGTGCTCGGCGCGCTGCCCGACCGCCCGCAGCCCACGCAGAAGGCGTTCGAATCCCGCCTGTACGAGAAGCTGCACGGCTTCGATCCCGCGCGCCCGGTCTATGTCGAGGCCGAGAGCCGCAAGATCGGCCGCATCCATCTACCCGAGGGGCTGATCCAGCACATGCGTTCGAGCGCCTGCGTGGCCATCGACGCGACGCGCGACGCGCGCATCGAATTCCTCGTGCGCGACTACGCCTACCTGGGCGACGACGTGCCCGACCTGCAGCACCGCATCGACTTCCTGCACGGGCTGCAAAGCAACGAGGTCCTCGACCGCTGGAAGGATCTCGCCCAACAGCGCGACCTGCACACGCTGTACGGGGAGTTCATCGACCTGCATTACGACCCGCTCTATCACCGCTCCCAGAACCGCAACTTCGCGCGCTTCCCGGACGCACCGAGCTTTTCCTGCGACGACCTGACCCCTGCGGGAGTCCGCGCGCTGGCGCAACGGATCCTCATCGCGCAGGCGTGAGCCGTCAACACGCGCTCGTCACGCTCAGGCCGAACTTGTCGATGCGGTAGCGCAGCGTGTCGCGGCTGATGCCGAGCACGCGCGCCGCGCGCGAAACGTTCCAGCCCGTCTGGCGCAAGGCATCGAGCAGGGCCCGGCGCTCCATGTCCTCGAGCGTCTGCGGCGCTGCCGGCGCGGCGGGCGCAGGCAGCGCCGCGGCCTGGCGGACCGGCGCGGGCGCCGTCGCGACCACGGCCGACAGCGACAGCTGCGGCGCATCGATCGCGGTTCCCGTCGCCATCAGCACGGCCTGCTCGAGCACGTTGCGCAGTTCGCGCACGTTGCCCGGCCAGCGGTGCGCAAGCAGCACCGCATCGGCGGCGGGTGTCAGGCCGGGCTCATGCTTGGCGTAGCGCGCCGCGTGCAGGCGGATGAAATGGCGCGCCAGCGACAGGATGTCGGTGCCGCGCTCGCGCAACGGCGGCAATGTCAGCTGGAAGACGCACAGCCGGAAATACAGGTCGGCGCGGAAGCTGCCTTCGCGCACCAGCGCCTCCATCGGCCGATGCGTCGCGGCGACGATGCGGACGTTGACGCGCTGGTCACGCAGGCTGCCGATGCGGCGCACGGTCTTCTCTTCGAGCAGCTTGAGCAGCTTGGCCTGCAGCGACAGGTCCATGTCGCCGATCTCGTCGAGAAACAGCGTGCCGCCCTCCGCCGTCTCGACCAGGCCCAGCTTGCGCTCGCGCGCATCGGTGAAGGCGCCACGCTCATAGCCGAAGAGCTCCGACTCGAGCAGCTGCGCCGGGATCGACGCGCAGTTGAGCTCCACGAACGGCCTGTCGCGCCGCGGCCCGTTGAAGTGCAGCGCACGCGCGACCAGCTCCTTGCCGGTGCCGGTTTCGCCCAACACCAGCACCGCCGGGGCGTCGCCGTCCTGCAGCTGCGACTCCGCATCGAGCAGCTGGCGAAGGGTGTGCTTCAGTGCAACCATCGGCGGCGAATCGCCGAACAGGCTGGCGAGGTCGGTGGCGTCGGCCTCGCGGCGATGGTAGTAATCGAGCGCGCTGTCGCGCTGCTTCTCGTTGAACGCCTTGTCGACGAGGAGCTTGAGCTTGCCCAGCGCAACCGGCTTGGTGAGGAAGTCGCGCGCGCCCGCCTTCATCGCCTCGACGGCGAGTTCGACCGTGCCATGCCCGGTGATCATGATCACCGGGATGCCGGAATCGAAGGCGCGCACGCGCGTCAGCGCCTCCAGTCCGTTGAGCCCGGGCAGGTTGAAATCGAGGATCACCGCGTCGGGCTTGAAGACGTCGAGCAGCGCCAGGCCATCCTCCGCGCTGCCTGCGACACGCACGTCATAGCCGCTGCGTTCGAGGTAGATCCGAATGTTCTTGCCGAGGATCGCTTCGTCCTCGATCACCAGAATCGCGCGCTCCATCGCCCCCTCCGCTATCTCGGTCCCGTCCGTCATGCGCACGCCAGGACCAGCCGAACGGCCGTACCCTGACCCGGAGCACTGTCGATTTCCAGCATGCCGCCGTAGCGCTCGACGATGCGCCGCGCCAGAGCCAGCCCGACCCCCAGGCCCTGCGTCTTGGTCGTGTAGAACGGCTTGCCGGCACGCTGCAGCTGCTCGGCGGTCATGCCGGGGCCGCTGTCGCGCACCGCGAGCACCACCTGCCGGCCGCCGCGCTGGCTCTCGCAGCCGATCTGCAGCTTGCCGTCCGCCTGGATCGCCTCGATCGCGTTCGCCACCACGCTGTGCAGGACCTGCGCCAGCAGCAGCGGATCGCCCCGAACCTCGGGGATCTGCTCGGGCATCTGCAGCGATGCGGTGATGCGCCGCCGATGCAGCTCGCGCCCGAATTCGTCGACGCAGCGCGACAAAATCGGCCCGAGCGACACGGCCGCGGCCTTTTCCTCCAGCGGCCGGGAATAGGACAGCAGCTCGCGCACCCAGGCTTCCAGCCGGTCCGATTCGGAAATGATGTCGGCAGCGGCTTCACGGCCCGTTGCCTCGTCCGTGACGAGGATCAGCTCGGCGGAGCTGCGGATCGACGCCAGCGGGTTACGGATGCCGTGGGCGATGGCCGAGCTCATTTCGCCCACCACGGCCAGCGTTTCGGCGTCGACGAGGCGGCCCTGCTGTTCGGAAATCAGCAGATCGGCCCGCCGCGCGACGCCGAAAAGGGTCACGAACAGGAACAGGCCCGCCAGCGTGGCGCCGACCGCAATGCTGCGGTTGAGATACTGCAGCGCATTGAACAGCGCCACGGGGTTCTTGTAGAACTCGATCGCGCCCAGCACCTTGCCATCGGTGTCGTGCACCGGCAGGTAGATCTCGACGAAGAAGTTCGCCGCACGCGCGAGGTGCAGATGCTCGGCCTTTTCCTTGGCCTCGTGGTGCTTGCCGTGTGCGACGAGTTTCCCCGACAGGGCCTCGTCGAGCTCCTCGTTCGCACCGAACTGCTGACCGATCAGGTCCGCGTCGCTGGACCACAGGATGCGGCGGGACGTATCGTACAGATTCGACCGCAGCACGCCGGGCATGCGCGCGAGATGCGCGAACGCCCCGCCCGGTTCATCCTCGCTCGCCGGTATGCCCTCGACCAGCAGTGCGCGCATGGATTTCTCCGTCAGGACGAGATTCTCGACCATCTCCAGGGTGAGCTGCCCTTCCTGCCGCACCATGCGCTCGGTCACGAACTCCGAGATCAGGTAGCCGGCGATCGCCGAGATCGACGCGATCGACAACAGCCCGATCAGCGCAAACCAGCGACTCAGATTGAAGGGGCGGAGCACCATCGGCCCAGCGCGCCGTTCGCGTTTGGTTGCGGCCATCGCCTTCCCTCCAACCCCGGCAGCCTCCGCCGCCTCGGTTACCATGCTGCGCCTGAGCGGGCACCCCCGAAAAGGTGGCTGAACACCCGCACCCCCAGATTCCCCGCCGCATGCTGCGCCGGCAGCCATGCTCACCCCGCCTCATCCGCTTCACGCTGAAACAGGCGCCGGGTGCGTCCCCTCCGGCCCATCAGCTCAGCGGGCGTTCCCCATTCCAGCAGGCGCCCCACTTCGACGTACCACACGAGATCGGCCTGCATCATCCGCGCATAACTGTGCGTCACCATCAGCACGGTGCCGGCGAAACCATCCAGGATCTGCCCGAGATTGCGCGCCGACGCCGGATCGAGGTTCGCGTCCGCCGCGTCGAGCAGCAGCACGGACGGGCTCCCGAGCAGCGCCCTTGCCCACACGATGCGCTGGCGCTGCCCGTAGGACAGATTCGCGCCGGCATCCGCCACCCGGGTGCGCGCACCATCGGGCAGCGTCGCCAGCAGCTCGTCCACGCCGCACAGCGCGGCCACGCGCGCGACCTCCGTGTCCGGCGCATCGGGCCAGCGGTAGCGCAGGTTGCGTTCGAGCGTGCCGCGCAGCAAGGGCAGGTCCGGCGTCACGACGCCAAGCGCACGGCGCAGTTCCGACAGCCGATAGCGTCCGATCGGCGCCCCGGCAATGCGGATCTCGCCGCGGTCGGGTTCGAGCAGGCGCGCCGCCATCGCCAGCAGGGTTGATTTGCCCGCTCCGCTCGGGCCGACGATCGCCACCGTCGCGCCGGCCGGCACGCACGCACTGAAGCACCGCAGCGCCGTGCCGCTCGACACGCCGCGGAACTCGATCTCGACCGCCCCGCAGGGTGCGGCGAGCGGGGTCGGCGAAGTGTCGCCGTCGTCGTCCTGCGCACACGTTGCCAGGCGCGGCGTCGCAAGGAAGGTGGCGATCTTCTCGAACGCGGCCCGCGCCGACCGCCGGTAGCCCAGCGCCAGGCCGAAATCGCGGAAGGCGGGCGCGATCAGACCGACGGCGGTGATCGCGCCGACGACCTGGGATGCCTTGAGCGCACCGCCGGCCACCTCGAACGCGCCCGCCAGCAGGACGCCGGCAGCCGCGAAGGACGAACTGAACTCGGCCGCCGATTTCAGCAGCGCCATTCCCCGAGTCTGCGCGACCCCGGCGTCGGCAAGCCCCGCGCCCTGCCGCTCGAGCAGGGCGCGCTCGCGGGCGACCTGATCGAACACCTGCACCACCGCGATGCCACCGATTTTGTCATTCACGTTTGCAGCGAGCCGCGCCTGGCGCCGCCGCGCCTCGTGCACCGCGGGATCGACCCGATCGCTGAGCAGCGCCAGCGCAACCGCCACGCCGACGAAAGCCCAGCTCGCGACGAAGGCCATGGTTCCATTCACCAGGGCCAGCACGCAGAGCGCAATGGACGCACTCAATGCGCCGACCGCAATTCGTGGCAAGCCAAGACTCATCCAGCGCCGGATCCCTTTTACATCCTCGACGAAGCGCTGGATCGTCGCGCCGCGGCCGCGTGCCTGCATTCGCCGCGGCGGCTGCCCGGCCAGGCTGTCGTACAGGGCGAGTCGCAATTCCGCTGCGTAATCCTGCCCCAGACGCTCCGCCTGCACGCGTTCCACCACGCGCAGGGCGGCGAGCACCGCTCCCGCGCCCAGCATGGCGCCGATCAGCCCGAATGCCATCGCCGAACCGCCCGTGCGGTGGTCGATCACCATCTCGAAGAAGCGGTGCGTCAACCAGGCGCAGGCCAGCGCCGCAACCGCCTGGGCAATGCCGTTGAGGGCCAGCCCCGTCAGCATGAAGCGCCGCGCACCGGCCCACATGCGCGGCACGGCCGACTCCGCCCGACACATCACAGCACTCCGGCCGCGAGACCTTCCGTCGCCCGAAATCCAACGTAGCCGAGGATGTACGGGGTCTTCAGACGGGCGACACGACCGGCTTGGAGCAAGGTGACGTCAGGGGTATTCATTTCGGCCTCCGCTGAACTGATCATCCCGGACCAGTGGTGCCGGGTTGACAATCCCCACGCACACCGCGTGCCACAACTGGAAACATTTCCCATTCCCAATAGCCGCGCCCGCTTCCCGCCGCTACAGCCGTTCCCGCCCCCTCCTTGGGATACCGACAATGGGGTATA
This sequence comes from Azoarcus sp. DN11, assembly GCF_003628555.1. NCBI lineage: Bacteria > Pseudomonadati > Pseudomonadota > Betaproteobacteria > Rhodocyclales > Zoogloeaceae > Azoarcus > Azoarcus sp. DN11. The sequence continues at coordinate 3,153,602 of NZ_CP021731.1, forward strand.
TGCCCCAAATCTTAAACAAAAAATTTGGGGGCGCTCCCCAAATACTTCTCACTCCGTTGCGACTTCCCCTTGAACTCGCAGTTCGACGGAATCCGCCGGTCGCCTGGCGGCGCACACCCGCTGGACGACCGCCGCGCGCGGACGCGCCACGACCCCCTGCTCGAACGCAACCACCGAGAAGCCGGCGCCGATGCGTTCGAGCAGTTCGCCCGGACGCAACAGGAACTCGGGGCTCGACGGACGCCCGAAGCGCTCGTTGCCCAGCATGAACGTCTCGTAGATCAGGACCCCGCCGGGCGCGACGCAGGCGAGCAGATCGCCAAGGCGCGGCCGGAAGAGGTAGTTCGTGACCACCACCGCATCGAAGCGCTGCCCCGCAAACGGCCACGCGCCCTCCTCCAGGTCCGCGCAGCGCGTCTCGATGCCCGGCACGCCCGCGAGCGTTGCCAGCGCTTCGGCATTGCGATCGACCGCCACGACGCGGAACCCCTGCGCCGCGAACAACCTCGCGTGACGCCCCCCGCCGCATGCGTAATCGAGCACCGCGCCGCCCGGCACGACCAGCGGCATGAAGCGCCGCACCCACGCCGAGGCTTCGACCGGCAGTCCGTGAGCCGTCGCGATGCCCTCGCTCACCGGTCCACGCCCGCAATGCAGACCGACTTGATCTCGAGGTACTCGTCGATGCCATACACCGACCCCTCGCGACCGAGGCCCGACTGCTTGATGCCGCCGAACGGCGACACCTCGTTCGACATCAGCCCCGTGTTCACGCCGACCATGCCGTACTCCAGCTCCTCCGACACGCGGAAGATGCGCCCGACATCGCGCGAATAGAAATACGCGGCGAGGCCGTACTCGGTGTCGTTCGCCATGCGGATCGCCTCCTCCTCGGTCTCGAAGCGGAACAGCGGTGCCACCGGGCCGAAGGTCTCCTCGCGCGCGACGCGCATCGCCGGCGTCACGTCGGCCAGCACCGTCGGCTCGAAGAAGGAGCCGCCCAGCGCATGCCGCCGCCCGCCCGTCATCACCCGCGCGCCCTTCTGCAGCGCGTCGGCGATGTGGCCTTCGACCTTGGCGACCGCCGCATCGTCGATGAGCGGCCCGACATGCACCCCGTCCGCCGTACCGGGGCCGACCCGCAGTCCGCGCACAGCCGCGGCCAGGCGCTCGGCGAAACGGTCGTAGATGCCCGACTGCACCAGCAGCCGGTTCGCGCACACGCAGGTCTGCCCGGCGTTGCGGTACTTCGATCCCATCGCCCCTTCCACCGCCGCATCGAGGTCGGCATCGTCGAACACGATGAACGGCGCGTTGCCTCCCAGCTCCAGCGACAGTTTCTTCAGCGTCGGCGCACACTGCCCCATCAGCAGGCGGCCGACCTCGGTCGAGCCGGTGAAGGACAGCTTGCGCACGATCGGGCTGGCGGTCAGCGCGCCGCCGATCGCGACCGGGTCGCCGGTGACGACGTTGAATACCCCCTTCGGGAAACCCGCCTGCTCCGCGAGCGCCATCAGCGCCAGCGCCGTCAATGGCGTCTGCTCCGCGGGCTTCACGATCACCGTGCACCCCGCGGCAAACGCCGGCGCCACCTTGCGCGTGATCATCGCCGCCGGGAAATTCCACGGCGTGATCGCCGCGCACACCCCCACCGGCTGGCGGATCACCAGCAGCCGGCGGTCCTGGCCCACGGTCGGGATCACGTCACCCATCGCGCGCTTCGCTTCCTCGGCGAACCACTCGACGAACGACGCCGCATACGTGACCTCGCCGCGGGCCTCCGCCAGCGGCTTGCCCTGCTCCGCCGTCATCAGCGCGGCCAGCTCGTCCGCCGCCTCGACGATCAGTGCGAACCAGCGCCGCAGCAGGGCCGCGCGCTCCTTCGCCAGCGTGCGCCGCCATGCCGGCAGTGCCGCGTCGGCTGCCGCGATCGCGCGGGCGGTCTCCGCGGCGCCCATGTCGGGCACGCGCGCGATCGTCGCGCCGGTAGCCGGGTCGCGCACGGCAAACGTCGCACCGGAATCGGCGTCCGACCAGGCGCCGTCGATATATGCCTGCTGGCGGAAGATGGGGAATTCGGCGATGTTCTTCATGATGGAAAATCTGCCTGTGTGGCGGGGGAACCCCGAGGAGCCACCAATTTTAGTCCGATGCCAATCGGCACGCACGGAGCGGACACCAACCGGCGCCAAGCCTCGCGGCCCGCGCGGCGATACGGCCTTGCAGTTGGTACCGATCGGCTATTTTTGTCGTTTATGTCACCATTCGAATGGTGCACTGCGGTAAACTTGAGTTTCGAGCAGGGTATAACCACACTGCAACACCACGAACACGATTCACTCCGCATGCGCGGCAACGTGCCGAACCTGGCACTCCGAGACCAGCGAACCTGGATCAAGGCGAACCAACATGAAAGAAAAGCATTACCTGAGCCCCCTGCTCGAACCGAAATCGGTCGGAGTCATCGGCGCCAGCGAGCGGGAAAACTCCATCGGCCACGTGGTCGTCCGCAACATGCTCGCAGCGGGCTTCCGCGGCCGTCTGTTCGCCATCAACCCGAAGCATGAATCGGTACTCGGGGTCCCCTGCCACAAGACCGTCGAGGACGTGCCGCACCGCCTGGACCTGGCCGTCATCGCCGTGCCCGCGGAAAAGGTCCTCACCGTGGTCGAAGGCTGCGGGCGCGCCGGCGTCAAGGCGATCATCATCCTCTCCGCCGGCTTCTCCGAAAGCGGCCCGCGCGGCGCCACGCTCGAACGCCACGTGGTCGAGGCCGCGCGCCGCTACCGCATCCGCCTGCTGGGCCCGAACTGCCTCGGCATCATGCGCCCGGAACTGGGCCTCAACGCCACCTTCGCGCACGTCAGCGCGATCAAGGGCTCCATCGGCCTGATCTCCCAGTCCGGCGCCCTCGTCACTTCGATCCTCGACTGGGCGATGCCGAACAACATCGGCTTCTCCACGGTCGTCTCGCTCGGCTCCTCGAGCGACATCGATTTCGGCGAAGTCCTCGAATACATGATCTCGGACCCACGCACCGAGAGCATCATCATGTACGTCGAAGGCATCCGCGACGCGCGCCGCTTCATGAGCGCCCTGCGTGGCGCCGCGCGCGTCAAGCCCGTGCTGCTGATCAAGGTCGGGCGCCATCCGCAGGGCGCGCGGGCGATCCGCTCCCACTCCGGCTCGGTGAGCGGCGACGACACGGTGTTCGACGCCGCGCTGCGCCGCTCCGGCGTGATCCGCCTGTACAACATGGGGCAGCTCTTCGCCGCCGCCAACGCACTGTTCTCGCATTTCCGCCCGCGCGGCAACCGCCTCGCGATCGTCACCAATGGCGGCGGACCGGGCGTCATGGCGGCCGACCGCGCCGCCGACCTCGGCATCCCGCTGTCGGAGCTCTCCGAAGGGACGATGGAGAAGCTCAATGCCGCCCTGCCCCACGGCTGGTCGCGCGGCAACCCGATCGACATCCTCGGCGACGCCGACGTCGAGCGCTACCGCAAGACCGTGCAGGCCGCCATCGAAGGCCCCAACGTCGACGGCGTCCTCGTGATGCTGACGCCGCAGGCCACCAGCGACCCGAGCGCCGTCGCCGAAGCGATCGTCGAGCTGGAAAAAACCGCCGACAAGCCGGTGGTGACGTGCTGGATGGGCGAGGAACTGGTACGCAGCGGCCGCAAGGCCTTCGAGACGGCCGGCATCCCGACCTTCCGCACGCCGGAGCCGGCCGTCGAGCTCTTCAGCCACCTCTCCGCGTACTACCGCAACCAGAAGCTGCTGATGCAGACGCCGGCGTCCCTGTCGCACCTGAAGCCGCCGTCGATCGAAAGCGCCCGCCTCGTCATCGAGACGGCGCTCGCCGAGCGCCGCAAGGTGCTCAACGAGATGGAATCGAAGGCGCTGCTGGCCGCCTTCCGCATCCCCATCGCGCAGACCGTCGTCGCCCGCTCGGCGACCGAGGCGATGGTGCTGGCCGAGGAAATCGGCCTGCCCGTCGTCATGAAGATCGACTCGCCGTCGATCATCCACAAGGCCGACTCCGGCGGCGTGCGCCTCAACCTCGGCAGCCTCGCCGCGGTGCGCACCGCCTACCAGGAGATCCTCGAGGACGTCCGCCGCAACAAGCCTGAGGCCGCGATCAACGGCGTCGCGATCGAGCCCATGATCATGAAGCGCAACGGCCGCGAACTGGCCGTCGGCGTGCGCCGCGATCCCGTGTTCGGCCCCGTCATCACCTTCGGCGAGGGCGGCAACCGCGTCGAGGCCAACAAGGACCTCGCCGTCGCGCTGCCGCCGCTGAACAACTACCTCGTGCACGACCTCATCAAGTCGTCGCGTGTCGCCAGCCTGCTCGGCGAATTCCGCACCATGCCCCCGGTCGACATGGAAGCGCTGGAATTCGTCCTGCTGCGCGTGTCGGAAATGGTCTGCGAGCTGCCGTGGATCACGACGATGGAGATCAACCCGCTGATCGTCGACGAGCACGGCGCCGTTGCCGTCGACGCACGGGTCACGGTGGAAAACGTGTCCCCGTCGGTCGACCGCTACGCACACATGGCGATCCACCCCTACCCGTCGCAGCTCACCAGCACCTGGATCCAGCCCGAAGGCACCGTGGTCACGATCCGCCCGATCAAGCCCGAGGACGCCGAACTCGAAGTCGAGTTCGTGCGCAAGCTGTCGGCCGAGACCAAGTACTACCGCTTCATGAACACCATGCGCGAACTGCCGCCGGCGATGGTCGCGCGCCTGACGCAGATCGACTACGACCGCGAGATGGCCTTCCTCGCAACGATCCCGGCCGAGGACGGAACACACGAGATGGAGGTCGGCGTGTGCCGCTATGCGGTCAATCCCGACGGCGAGTCCTGCGAATTCGCAGTCGTCGTCGCCGACGACTGGCAGCACCGCGGCCTCGCACGCAAGCTGATGGGCGTGCTCATCGAAACCGCGCGCAACAAGGGCCTGCTGTACATGAACGGCGTCTTCCTCGCCAACAACGAACGCATGCTCAAGTTCGTGCAGGGCCTGGGGTTCGTGCTGTCGAACGATCCCGAGGACAACACCGTCAAACTCGGTGTCCTTGCGCTGCAGGACTGAAACGCACCCGATGCCCGCAACGATCGAAACCATAACCTTCCACGGCCAGCCCGCCCTCGCGCTCTCCACGCAGGCCGGCGCGCGCGCCGTCGTGTCGCTCTTCGGCGCCCAGATCCTGTCGTGGATCCCGGCGGGCGGCGACGAGCGCCTCTACCTCAGCCCCGCCGCCGTCTACGACGGCAGCACCGCGATCCGCGGCGGCATCCCGGTGTGCTTCCCGCAGTTCGCCGGACTCGGCAAGCTCCCGAAGCACGGCATCCTGCGCACGCGCCCGTGGGTCGTGGACGAACAGCGCACGGGCGACGACTACGCGCTCGTCACGCTGCGCTGCACGGAGACCGACGACACTTGGGCGATCTGGCCGCAGAACTTCGTCGCCGAGCTCACCGTGGTCGTCGAGGGCGAGCGTCTCGACGTCGAACTCGAAGTCGAGAACACCGGCCACGCCCCCTTCGCCTTCACCGCGGCGCTGCACACCTACCTGCGCGTGAAGGAGGTCGAGACGGCCCGCCTCGAAGGCCTCTACAGCCACGAATACCGCGACGCCGCCGACCACGACCGCATCAAGCGCGACTCCGGCGACGTGCTGGTGGTCGAGGACGAGACCGACCGCGTGTACCACGACGTCAAGCGCCCGCTGCTCTTGCGCGACGGCGACCGCAGCCTCGGCATCAACGCGGAAGGCTTCCCGGATGTCATCGTGTGGAACCCGTGGGAAACGCGCTGCGCCGCGCTCACCGACATGCCGGCGAACGGCTTCCGCCACATGCTGTGCGTCGAGGCCGCCGCGGCGCGCCAGCGCATCGAACTGGACGCCGGCGAAAGCTGGGTCGGGCGCCAGAGCCTGATCGCGCTCTGATCCGTCAAATTCTGCAACCGGGCGGCGCTTGCGTCGGCAGGCCCCCTGTTGCACCATCGCCCCCCTCGTTCCCCCTTTCCAACAAGACGGCGCTACCCCACGCGTGTGGTCACCGCGCCCGCCCGAGTCCATGCTTCCCCCGATCGAACACCGCATCGCCACCGAACTCTCGGCACAACCCCGCCAGGTCGTCGCCGCCATCCAGCTCCTCGACGAAGGCGCCACCGTGCCCTTCATCGCCCGCTACCGCAAGGAAGTCACCGGCGGGCTCGACGACACCCAGCTGCGTAACCTCGAGGAACGCCTCGGCTACCTGCGCGAGCTCGAGGATCGCCGCGCCGCCGTCGTCGCATCGATCACCGAACAGGGCAAGATGACCGACGCGCTCGCCGCCGAGATCGCCTCGGCCGAGACCAAGCAGCGCCTCGAAGACCTCTACCTCCCCTACAAGCAGAAGCGCCGCACCAAGGCGCAGATCGCGCGCGAAGCCGGCATCGAGCCGCTCGCGCTGGCGCTGCTGGAAGACCCGAACCGGGTTCCCGAGACCGAAGCCGAACGCTACTTCAACGCCGAAGCCGGCTTCGCCGACGTCAAGAGTGTGCTCGACGGCGCGCGCCAGATCCTCATCGAGCGCTTCGCCGAGGACGCCGAACTGCTCGGCACGCTGCGCGGCTGGCTGCAGGAAAGCGGCCAGGTCGCCTCGACGGTGGTCGAAGGCAAGGAAACCGAAGGCGCCAAGTTCCGCGACTGGTTCGATTTCCGCGAGGCGATCGCCACGATGCCCTCGCACCGCGCGCTCGCGCTGCTGCGCGGCCGCAACGAAGGCGTGCTGCGCCTCGCCCTCACCGTCGACCAGCCCGACCCGGACGCGCCCCACCCGTGCGAAGGACGCATCGCCGCGCGCTTCGGCGTCCGCGACCAGGGCCGCCCGGCCGACCGCTGGCTGCGCGACAGCGTGCGCTGGGCGTGGAGCGTGAAGATCTCGCTGCACCTCGAACTGGAGCTGATGAACGAGCTGCGCGAGCGCGCCGAAGAGGAAGCGATCCGCGTGTTCGCGCGCAACCTCAAGGCTCTCCTGCTCGCCGCGCCGGCCGGCGCCCGCTGCACGATGGGCCTCGACCCCGGCATCCGTACCGGCGTCAAGGTCGCGGTCATCGACCGCACCGGCAAGCTCGTCGACACTGCGACGATCTACCCTTTCGAGCCGCGCCGCGACCGCGACGGTTCGCTCGCGACGCTCGCCGCGCTGGCGAAGAAGCACGCCGTCGAGCTCGTCGCGATCGGCAACGGCACCGCCTCGCGCGAAACCGACAAGCTCGTCGCGGACCTGATGGAAGCGCTGCCGCAACTACGCCTGACCCGGGTCACGGTGTCCGAAGCCGGCGCGTCCGTGTATTCCGCGTCCGAACTCGCCGCGCGCGAATTCCCCAGCCTCGACGTGTCGCTGCGCGGCGCGGTGTCGATCGCCCGTCGCCTGCAGGATCCGCTCGCTGAACTCGTGAAAATCGACCCGAAGTCGATCGGCGTCGGCCAGTACCAGCACGACGTCAACCAGTCGCGCCTCGCGAAGAGCCTCGACGCGGTCGTCGAGGACTGCGTGAACGCCGTCGGCGTCGACGTGAACACCGCCTCCGCGGCACTCCTCGCGCGCATCTCCGGCCTCAACGCCACGCTCGCCGGCAACATCGTCGAGCATCGCGATGCCAATGGCCCGTTCGCCACGCGCGACGCGCTGAAGAAGGTCTCGCGCCTCGGCCCCAAGACCTTCGAGCAGGCCGCAGGCTTCCTGCGTATCCCCAACGGCGACAACCCCCTCGACGCCTCGTCGGTGCACCCCGAGGCCTACCCGGTGGTCGAACGCATCCTCGCGAAGGTCAGCCGGAACGTGCGCGAACTGATGGGCAACGCGAGCTTCCTCAAGACGCTGCGCCCGGCCGAGTTTACCGACGAGCGCTTCGGCCTGCCGACCGTGCAGGACATCCTCGCCGAGCTCGAGAAACCCGGCCGCGACCCGCGCCCGGAGTTCCGCACCGCCGCCTTCCGCGACGGCGTCGAGACGCTCAAGGACCTCGCCCCCGGCATGATGCTCGAAGGGGTGGTGACCAACGTCACCAACTTCGGCGCCTTCGTCGACATCGGCGTGCATCAGGACGGCCTCGTGCATATCTCGGCGCTGTCCGACCGCTTCGTGAAGGATCCGCACAGCGTCGTGAAGGCCGGCCAGGTCGTGAAGGTCAAGGTGCTGGAAGTGGACCTGCCGCGCAGCCGCGTCGCATTGACGATGCGCATGAGCGACGAACCCGTGCAAGCCCGCCCGGTCGGCGGACCGCGCGACACCGCCCCGCGCGGCCGCAGCGACGGTCCGCGCCAGGACCGCAACACGCCGCGCGGAAGCACGCGCGGCAACGAGCGCCCCGCCGCCGGCGGCGCGATGGCCGACGCGCTGGCACGCGCACTGCGCAAGTAAGACCATGAGCACGACGATCTACGGCATCAAGAACTGCGATATGATGAAGAAGGCCTTTGCCTGGCTCGACGCGCAGGGCATCGCCTACACTTTCCACGACTACCGCAAGTCCGGCATCTCCCCCGACACGCTCGCCCGCTGGTGCGACCGCCTCGGCTGGCAGGCGCTGGTCAACACGCGCGGCACCACCTGGCGCAAGCTCGACCCCGCGCAGCAGGCGATCGCCTCCGCCGCGGACGCCATCGCGCTGATGGCCGCGCACACCAGCGTCATCCGCCGCCCCGTGATCGAGACGGCCTCGGGCGGGATCGTCGCCGGATTCGACACCGAACGCCTCACCGCGCTGTTCGCGCAGGACGGAGCCCACCGATGAAGACTCACAAGAGCTACGTACGCCGCTTCCTGCTCGAGGACCTCGACATCCGCGGCGCCGTCGTGCGCCTGGACGACGTCTGGCAGGCACTGCAGAAGGGGCGCAACTACCCGCGCAACGTCGGCACCCTGCTCGGCGAGATGAGCGCCGTGTCGGCACTGATCACCGCGAACCTCAAGCAGGCCGGGCGCCTCACCTTCCAGGTGCAGGGCCACGGGGCGGTACGCCTGCTCGTGGTCGACTGCGACGAGACCCTGAACCTGCGCGGCTTCGCGGCCTTCGACGAGCCCGTACCGGACGGCGACCACCTCGCGCAGTTGGTCGGCGACGGCATCCTCCAGCTCACGCTGGACGTCGAAGGCATGGACCAGCCCTACCAGAGCCTCGTCCCGCTCGAAGGCAACAGCATCGCCACGGTGTTCGAGCATTACCTGCAGCAGTCCGAACAGCAGCCGGCCGGCCTGTGGCTCGCGTGCAGCAAGGACGCGGCCGCGGCACTGTTCCTGCAGAAGCTCCCCGGCGCCGACGCGCGCGACGAGGACGGCTGGTCGCGCGCCCACCAGTTCGCGCAGACCGTCACGCGCGAAGAACTCCTTGCGCTCGACCCCGAGACCCTGCTCGGCCGCCTGTTCGCCGAGGAAACCGTGCGCCTCTACGATCCGCGCCCGGTGACCCACGACTTCCCGCCCGACCGCGACAAGATCGTCGCGATGCTGCGCGCGCTCGGCGAAGGCGAGGTGCGCCGCATCTACGCCGAGCACGGCGAGCTGGTCGTGCGCGACGACCTGTCGAACCACGAATACCGCTTCGAACCGGACGAGATCGACGAACTCTTCGAGTCCGGCCCCGGCCCCGCGGAACCGCCTCCGACCCTGCACTGAGCGCGATTATGGCCTTCCGGTGCATGACATCATGCACCGGAAGATCCTTGCCCGATTCCACTGTCGTCATTAGACTTTCAAGCTTTTCGGCCTCATCGTACCCATGTCCGCTTCCAACGCCGCCCGCTCGATCGAGTTCCGTAATGCGACGCTCGGCGCCACCATAGCGGTCCTGCGCGAAACCGAACCGGCAAGGCTCGCCGACGCCCTGCACCTGATGCTCGGCGGCATGCCCGATTTCTTCAGCGGCGAAGCGGCCGTGCTTGATTTCGCCGACATCGCGGCCTACCCCGAACGCATCGACTGGGTCGGCCTCGCGAGCCTCTTCCGCCGCTACCGGCTGCAGCCCGTCGGCGTGCGCAACCTGCCGGAAGACCTCGCCGCGACGGCCCGTCAGGCGGGACTCGCGATCCTCGACGCGGCCGAACTGCGCGACCGCCAGGGCGCGGCACCCGCAGCGCCGCAACCGCACCCGGAACCCGCCCCCGCCGCACAGCCCGCACCGGCTCCGGCCGCCGCACCGGCAAGCTCCGCGAACACCCTCTACATCGACCGTCCGCTGCGTTCCGGCCAGCAGGTGTACGCCCGCGGCGCCGACCTCGTGCTCCTGGCCGGCGTCAGCAACGGCTCGGAAGTCATCGCCGACGGCAGCATCCACTGTTACGGCCCGCTGCGCGGCCGCGCGCTCGCCGGCGCCCGCGGCAATACCGAAGCGCGCATCGTGACGACCAATTTCGGCCCCGAACTGGTGTCGATCGCCGGCATCTATCGCACCTTCGAGCAGGGCATTCCCGCTTCGCTCGCCGGCCGTGCAGCGCTCGTGCGCCTCACGGACGGGGGCACCGACCAGAAACTTGACATCGAACCGCTGCAGCTCGGTTGAGCGCAGCGCACACTTTCAGGAAGGACAAACCGTGACTCGTGTCGTCGTCGTAACCTCGGGCAAGGGTGGCGTGGGCAAGACCACCACCAGCGCCGCCTTTTCCTCCGGCCTGGCCCTGCGCGGCTTCAAGACGGCCGTCATCGACTTCGACGTCGGCCTGCGCAACCTCGACCTGATCATGGGCTGCGAGCGCCGCGTCGTGTATGACCTCATCAACGTCATCAACGGCGACGCCAAGCTCAACCAGGCGCTCATCAAGGACAAGCACTGCGACAACCTCTTCGTGCTGCCCGCCTCGCAGACGCGCGACAAGGACGCGCTGACCGAGGAAGGCGTCGAGAAGGTGATCCACGACCTCGAGCACATGGGTTTCGACTACATCGTGTGCGACTCCCCCGCCGGCATCGAGCGCGGCGCCGTGCTCGCGCTGACTTTCGCCGACGAGGCGATCGTCACGACCAACCCCGAAGTCTCGTCGGTGCGCGACTCCGACCGCATCCTCGGCATCCTGCAGTCGAAGTCCCGCCGCGCCGAGGAAGGCAAGGAGCCGGTCAAGGAGCACCTGCTCGTCACCCGCTACTCGCCCAAGCGCGTCGACGAAGGCGAGATGCTGTCGTACAAGGACGTGCAGGAACTGCTGCGCGTACCACTGATCGGCGTGATCCCGGAATCCGAGTCGGTGCTCCAGGCCTCGAACCAGGGCATGCCGGCGATCCACCTGAAAGGCTCCGACGTCGCCGAAGCCTACACCGACGTCGTCGCGCGCTTCCTCGGCGAGAACCGCGAGCTGCGCTTCGTGAACTACGAGAAGCCCGGGCTCATCAAGCGCCTGTTCGGAGGCAAGTGAAATGTCCTTCCTGGCCCGCCTCTTCGGCGAAAAGAAGAAGACGGCGGAAATCGCCAAGAACCGCCTGTCGCTGCTGATCGCCCACGAGCGCAGCGGCGATGCGGCCAAGGCGGATTTCCTGCCGGCGCTGCAGCGCGAGCTGATCGACGTCATCTCGAAGTACGTCTCGGTCAATCCGGACGACATCAAGGTGCACCTCGACAAGCAGGACAACTACGAGGTCCTGGAAGTCAAGATCGAGCTGCCCGAACAGGCCCGCTGATCCCCCGCGGCACAGATCCGCGGCGCATGCCGCACGTCACCGGGCGCACCCCACGGCGCCCGGTGCTCTCGCCATTCAGCGTTCGGCGAGCAACGCCTCCGCCGGCATGCCGACGCGCACGTTGCCCCACAGCCGGCCGCCGATCATGATCGGCATCGACATGTCGCACAGGATCTCGCCGGTATCGCGCATGAAGGTCTGCAGCAGCAACGGATCGGTGTTCTTCGCCCCGCGCAGCTCCGCCACCCCCTCGAACTTGCGGCACGTGCGGTTGCCGACCAGGTCCGCCTCCCGGTTCCCCGTCAGCGGCTTCGAATACTTGAGGTTGTGCCCCGACAGATAGCTGTCGACGTTCAAGCCCACGGCATAGGCACAGCCCGGAATCGCCGCGAGGCACTCGTCGAGGATCTTCTGGCAACGACGGGTGTATTCGTCGCCCCACGACACCTTGAACTTCTGCGGGAAGGTGTCGGGAATCGGCTGGTAGCGCTTGTCGAACACGTCGAAGCGGTTGTTCCTCATCTCCTCGAGCTGGGCCTGCACGCGATCGCGGAAGATCCGCGCCTGCTCGACGGCGTGATCGAACTCGCCCTTGCCGATCTTGAAGCGTGACACCAGCTCCTGCACGGACTCGGTCGCGCGGGCGAGCTTCACCGTGCAGTCCTCGGACTCTTCCATGTGCTTCGCCACCGTACCCGACAGATCGTGGATCGTGGCCACGTTCTCGTGCACCTGCCCGTTGGTCGCCGAGAGCTGCTCCATCGCGGTCGCGATCTGCAGCAACTGCTCGCCGGTCGTCTCGAATTCGCCGACCATGAACTGGAACTGCATCGCCGAGCGCGCGACGACTTCGCGCGCCTGCAGCACGTCGACGTTGATGACCTCGTTCTCGGCGCGGGTGTTCATCACGCGGCCGATCATCCCGTCGATATTGCCGGTGATTTCCTCGGCCGCGGTATTCACGCGCTCGGCGAGCTTGCGCACCTCGTCCGCGACGACCGCGAAGCCGCGCCCCGCCTCGCCCGCACGCGCGGCCTCGATCGCGGCGTTGAGCGCGAGGAGGTTGGTCTGGTCGGCGATCTCGCGGATCAGCGACGCGATCTGCTTGACGCTCTCGGAGCGCTTCGACAGGTCGTCCACGGTCGCGTTGAAGTGCAGCACCTTCTCGCTCACCGCGTTGATCTTCTCCGAGATGTCGCGCATCTCCCCCAGTGAAGCACGCGCGATCTCCAGGTTCTTGGTTGTCGACTCGGAAATCTGATGTGTGCTCTCCGACACGCTCTCGATCGCGGAGGTCGATTCGGTGCTCGCGCTGAACACCACCTCGGTGAGCTGCCCTTGTCGGCGCGCGTCGTTCGCCGCCCCCTGGACGCGCGACTTCACGATCACGGCATCACGGGCGATGCTCACCGTCATCGTGCGCACGTCGCCGATGATCTGGCGCATCTTCTCGGCGAAATGGTTATAGCTGATCGCGAGGTCGCGCAGTTCGTCGTGCGTGACGAGCGGCAGGTTGCGCGAGAAGTCGCCCTCGCCGCGCGCAATCTCGTTGAAGATGTCGGTAATGATGCGCACCGGCCGGACGATGAGGTGCCGGATGTAGAGGATCTGCCCGACGATGACCGCGAGCACCACGGCCGTCACGATCGCCATCAGGTACAGCCCGGTCTCGAGCGAAGCGGAGACCTGCTGCGCCAGCTCGGGCGGAATCTTTCCCGCCTCGAGCAGCGCTTGGACCGCCATCTTCTGGTTCAGGTAGATCCCGACGTACGCCAGGTCGATGAAGAACAGCAACAGGAAGCTGCACAGCTTCTTGGTGAGCGAATTCCAGAACGTCTTCTCGATCGTTTCGTACAGGCTTTCGGACGAGCCCATTTCCTTCCTCCCCGCCTACGGTTTGCTTCGGATATATCGCGACTATCGGCCGCAGCGGGCGACACTTTAGCGCTTCGACCAATTTTGTGCCCCACCACGATGCGTGACGGCGAGCGGCGCGGATTTGCGGGGTATTCCCGGGCATGCCACAATTATCTTTTTAGCCGCAAGCCTGCCGATTCATGAGCGACCAGAACAACAACGCCCCGACCGTAGCCGACGAGAACCACATCATCGCCGAGCGGCGTGAAAAACTGGCCGCGTGGCGCGCCACCGGCCGCGCCTTCCCGAACGACTTCGCTCGCGAGAACACCGCGGGCAAGCTCGACGAACTGTACGGCGACAAGGAACCCGAGGCTCTGGAAGCCAACCCGGTCGAAGTGAAGGTCGCCGGCCGCGTGATGCTCAAGCGCGTCATGGGCAAGGCCAGCTTTGTCACGATCCAGGACCTGTCCGGCCGCATCCAGCTCTACGTGACGCGCGACGCAGTGGGCGAAGAGATCTACGTCGACTTCAAGCACTGGGACATCGGCGACATCGTCGGCGGCGTGGGTACCGTGTTCAAGACGCGCACCGGCGAACTGTCGGTCAAGGTGACCGAAGTGCGCCTGCTCACCAAGAGCCTGCGCCCGCTGCCGGACAAGTTCCACGGCCTCACCGACGTCGAGCAGAAGTACCGCCAGCGCTACGTCGACCTCATCATGAACGAGCAGACGCGCTTCACCTTCGTCGCGCGCAGCCGCATGGTGCAGTCGATCCGCAATTACATGGTCACTCACGGCTTCCTCGAAGTCGAAACGCCGATGATGCACCCCATCCCCGGCGGCGCCGCGGCCAAGCCCTTCATCACGCATCACAACGCGCTGGACATGGAGCTGTTCCTGCGCATCGCGCCTGAGCTCTACCTCAAGCGCCTCGTGGTGGGCGGCTTCGAGAAGGTCTTCGAAGTCAACCGCAACTTCCGCAACGAAGGCCTCAGCCCGCGCCACAACCCCGAATTCACGATGATGGAGTTCTACGAGGCCTACGCGGACTATCGCAGCCTGATGAACTTCACCGAAGGCCTGCTGCGCCAGGCCGCGCGCGAAGCGCTGGGCACCGAGGTGTTCGTGTACCAGGGCCGCGAGCTCGACCTGTCCAAGCCCTTCGCGCGCCTGACCATCGTCGAGGCGATCCGCAAGTATCACCCGGGCTTCACCGTCGAGCAGCTCAACGACGCCGCCTGGGTGCGCAACAAGCTCAAGGACCTCAAGGCCGAACCGCGCGACGGCGCCGGCCTCGGCACGCTGCAGCTGATGCTGTTCGAGGAAACCACCGAGGCCGAGCTGTGGGAACCGACCTTCATCGTCGACTACCCGGCCGAAGTGTCGCCGCTCGCGCGCCGCAACGACGCCAACCCGGACATCACCGAACGCTTCGAACTCTTCATCGTCGGCCGCGAGATCGCCAACGGCTTCTCCGAACTGAACGACCCCGAGGACCAGGCCGCGCGCTTCCTCGAGCAGGTGAAGGCGAAGGAAGCCGGCGACGAGGAGGCGATGTATTTCGACGCCGACTACATCCGCGCGCTGGAATTCGGCCTGCCCCCGACCGGCGGCTGCGGCATCGGCATCGACCGCCTCGTGATGTTGCTCACCGACAGCCCGAGCATCCGCGACGTGATCCTCTTCCCGCAGATGCGGCTGGAATGACCGGCAACGCTGCAACGAAACCCCGGGCGCCGCAAGGCGCCCTGTCTTTTTCGGCACTGGGTTCCTGAATCGCCATGCCCATCGAGCCCGCCCGACTGAGCTTCACCGAGGACGGCACGCCCTGTTCGACGGCCTTTGGCGACGTATATCACTCGCGTGACGGCGGCCTCGAACAGGCGCGACACGTCTTCATCGCGGGCGACGACCTGCCGGAGCGTTGGCGGCGGCGCGAGCGCTTCACGATCGTCGAGACGGGTTTCGGCCTCGGGCTGAACTTCCTCGCCACCTGGGCGGCATGGCGGGACGATCCGCAGCGCTGCGGGCGGCTGCACTTCGTGTCGGTCGAGCGCCACCCCTTCCGCCGCGCGGATCTGGCGACGCTGCACGCGCGCTGGCCGGCGCTCGCACCGCTGGCGGCCGAACTGCAGGCGCAGTGGCCGGTGCTGATGCCGGGCATGCATCGCCTCCACCTCAATGGCGGCCGCGTCATCCTGACGCTGATGCTGGGCGACGCGCTCGAACTGCTCCCGCAACTGCAATGCCGCGCCGATGCGTTCTATCTGGACGGTTTTTCCCCGGCGACGAACCCCGAACTGTGGTCCGCCGAGCTGCTGCGCGAGCTTCCGCGACTCGCCGCCCCCGGAGCGACGCTCGCGACCTGGTCGGTGAGCGGCGCAGTGCGCCGGGCGCTCGGGGAGATCGGTTTCCGCTGCGAGAAGGGCGCGGGTTTCGGCGGCAAGCGCGAGATGCTGCGCGCCCGGTTCGACGCTCCCGATTCGGCGCCCGCGGGGGACTCACCCCGGCACGCGCTGGTGCTCGGCGCGGGTCTCGCCGGCAGCAGCATCGCAAACCGCCTCGCCGAGCGCGGCTGGAGCGTGGAGGTGGTCGACGCCGCCCCCGGCCCCGGTGCCGGCGCGTCGGGCAACCTGAGCGGGGTGCTGCGGCCGCTGCCGAGCCTCGACGACAACCGCCTCGCCCGCATCACGCGCGCCGGCGCGCTGTACGGCCTGCGCCACCTGCAGCGTCTGAGCGAACTCGGCCTCCCGGTGCGCTGGGACGCCTGCGGCGTGCTGCACCTCGCACGCGATCCAGCGCACGAGGAGAAGCAGCGACGCGTCGTGGAGGCCGCGCAGGCCCCCGACGATTTCCTGCGTTTCGTCGACCGTGAGCAGGCCACGGAGCTCGCCGGCTGGCCGGTCGCACAGGGCGGCTGGTGGTTTCCGGGTGGCGGCTGGGTAAATCCGCCCAGCCTGTGCGCGGCGAATCTGGCTGCCTTTCCGCAACGCATCCGGTGTCATTACGGCCGTGGTGTCGCTGCGCTGGAGCAGGGTCCGGCGGGTTGGCGCGCACTCGATGCGGGCGGGCAGACGATCGCCGCGGCGCCGGTCGCGATCCTCGCCAACGGCACCGGCATCCGGCAGTTCCCGCAGGCGGCCGCCCTCCCCGTGCGCAGCGCGCGAGGCCAGGTGAGCCACCTGCCCGCCCTGCCAGGCAGCGCACCGCGCGTCGTCGTGTGCCGGCTCGGCTATGTCAGCCCGGAAATCGACGGCGTGCGCTGTGCCGGCGCCACCTTTTCCGTGGACGACGACGACCCGGCGCAGCGCCTCGCCGATCACCGCGAAAACCTCGCGAAACTGAACTTCATCCTGCCGGGCTTTGCCTCCGGCCTGGACCCGGCGCAACTCGACGGACGCGTCGGATTCCGTCCGGCCTCCCCGGATCGCCTGCCGATGATCGGCGCGATCCCGTCGATTCTCCAGGCCGAGCGCGGCACGCCGCTCGCGTCCATCCCGCGCCAACCGGACCTCCATGCGGTCGAGGGATTCGGCGCGCGCGGACTCGTGTGGGCCGCGCTCGCGGCCGAACTGCTGGCGAGCGAGCTTGCCGGCGACCCCCTGCCGCTCGAACGCCCCCTCGTCGACGCCCTCGACCCCGCCCGTTATCTCCTCCGCCCGCCACGCCGCGCCGTCGCGGAGGAATGAGGTGCTGCCGGCGATGGAAACATCGCGTTACAGGCACATCGCCGGTTCGTGGTATATGGGGAAAGATTCTACCGGTATGATCATCCGTCCGAGAACGGCCATCCACGCCGGTTTTATCCATTCGAAAAGAGTGGGTATGGATGCTTTTCGGATAACCTGTGCCCGGTGCCCGTGAGAACGCCGCGCCGGCCGGTTGAAATCGACAGGGAGGTTGTTGCTCTATCTAAAATGGAACAAAGAAGCTCAGACCCTGCACTGCCTTTCGAGCTTGACGCCCATCCATCGCCACCCGCCGGCCCGGTCGGAGGGGCGCGCGGATGTGTGCCCGCCACGTCATCCGTTTCGCAGTGAGATCGTCATGCCGCGGGAGCTCACCGATTACCGAGACAATGAAGAGGCGCTGCGCGCCAGCGAAGCGCGGCTGCACGAAGCGCAGGCGGTCGGCCGCATGGGCGATTGGGAGCTGGATCGCAACACGGGCGCGATGAGCTGGTCCCCGCAGCTTTTTCGTCTGTTCGAGCGTTCGAACGCCATGGGGACGCCTGACCTGAACGAGGCGCTCGGCTACTACTCGCTCGAATCCGTGGAGCTCACGCGGGCGGCGTTCTGGGAAGCGATCGATAGCGGGAACCGCCTCGACCTCGAGCAGACCGTGCTTCTGCCGTCGGGAGCAGAGCGCTACCACGCCACGACCATCGTTCCCGTGAAAGACGGCAGCGGCAGGGTGTACAAGCTGTACGGGACAACGCAGGACATCACCGAACGCAAGCTCGCGGAACAGGAACTCCGCCGCAAGACCCACGAGATCGAGGACCTGTACCAGAACGCGCCCTGCGGTTACTACTCGCTCGACGCAAACGGGCTGATCATCCGGATCAACGACACGCAGCTGCGCTGGCAGGGGTACGAGCGGGAGGAAGTCGTCGGCCGCATGCATGCCTCCGAACTCTTCGGCCCGGCCAGCCGCGCCTTGTTCGGGCAGGTCTTCCGCACGTTCAAGAGAATGGGCGTGCTGCACAACATGGACATGGAACTGTTGCACAAGGATGGCTCGATCCAGCCCGTTCTCATGAGTTCGACGGCGCTCTTCGATGCGCAGGGGAATTTCCTCGCCAGCCGCACGGTGCTGTCGGACAACACCGACCGCAAGCAGCTCGAGCTCGAACGCACGGCCCACGCGACCCGCCTCGCGGAGCTTTCGCGGCACATGGTCGACGTGCAGGAAAACGAACGCCGCAAGTTCGCCTCGGCGCTGCACGACCATGCCAGCCCCAACCTGGCCGCCCTGCAGCTCACGCTGACCAACCTCGCGCGGGCGCTGCCGCCGGTCGCGCTCTCCGAGCTCCAGCCCCTGCTCGACGACGCGCAGGCGCTGCTCCTCGACACGATCAGCGGCATCCGCGACATCTGCACCAACCTGCGCCCGGCCACGCTCGATTACGCCGGGCTGGTTCCTGCAGTGCAGGACTACGCCCAGCAGTTCAGACTGCGCACGGGGATCGACGTGCACCTCGACACCACCGGCTTCACGATGCAACTGCCTTCCAACCTCCAGTCGCTGCTCTTTCGCATCGCGCAGGAAGCCCTGACGAATTGCGCCAAGCACGCGCGCGCCAGGAACGTCCGTATCCATCTGTCGAACCGCAACACCCGCCTGCTGATGCAGGTCGCCGACGACGGCGTGGGTTTCGATCCACGCCACCTGGGCGAGACCGGAGCGACACCGGGACTCGGCCTGATCACGATGAGGGAGCGGGCAGAATTTGCCGGCGGACGGTTTTCGCTGCGCTCGCACCCACAGTCCGGAACCGAAATCCAGGTGACGTTCGACATCGGCGCGAGCGGGGTCCTCCTCCGGCCGTTCCGGCGAGCCAGCGACTTCGCGAAACGGCAGCCACCACCCACGGACACGCAATGACCAACACCAAGGTACATATCGCCCTCGCGGACGATCACCGGATGTTCCTCCATGCCCTGCGCGCGCTGCTGGAGAAGGAGCCCGGCATCGACGTCGTCGGTGTCGCGGGCACCGGCGAGGAGCTGCTGGCGATCGCTGCAGACCAGCCGGTCGACATCGCCTGCGTGGACATCGGGATGCCGGCGATGAACGGCATCGAGACGACGCGGCGCCTGCTCGCGCTGCGGCCGCACATCAAGGTGATCGGCGTGTCGGCATTTTCCGACCGCCAGTTCGTGCTCGACCTGCTCAACGCCGGCGCGCGCGGCTTCGTCACCAAGGCCGAAGCAGGCGAAGAGCTGTTGCGCGCGATCCACACGGTGCAGCTCGGAAAGACCTACCTGTGCCCGGACGTCGCCGCGACCGTCACGAATGCGCTGCTCGACAATGTCCCACGCGACACCGCCACGCCGCGCATCACCGCGCGCGAGCGCCAGGTGCTGCAGCTGATTGCGGAAGGGCACACCTCGGCACGCATCGCCGAACGCCTGCATCTCGCGGCCTCGACGGTCGAGGTGCACCGCCGCAACATCATGCGCAAGCTCGATCTGCACAGCGTCGCGGAGCTGACGAAGTATGCCATCCGCAACGGCATCACGACGATTTCGGGATGAGCCGGGCCACTCGTCAGAATACCGATAAACCAGTACGTAAAACACGCAGAACGATGTATGTCATACGCAATGTTTGCAACGTAGCATTCGAGTTCCCCCCCACCCTGCGCCCAGACGACAGAGATCCGACAGCGCGTGACCACACATATAGCTGAGGAGAGCTCGACATGAACAATTACGTATCCGCACAAAAATTCGCAAAGGCCACCAACGGCAACATCGAGGCCTTCCAGTCCTTCGCCGAAATCATCTTCAGTGCGACCGAACGCCTGATCGCCCTCAACATCGGCGCCGCCCGCACGGCCTGCGCCTGCGCCTCGGAGAGTGCCAGCCCGGTGGTCGATGGGGATCTGCGCGGGCAGTTCGCTTCCCGCATGAACGCCCAGGGCAAATCGCTCGAGCAAGCCGCGGAATACTTCCGCGGCATCAACGAACTGTTCCTCGAGACGCAGGGCGATATCGCAGCCTTCGGTACCCGGCAACTCAACGAACTCACGAGCGGTTTCGGTGAATTCATGGAGCAGGTCGCCCAGTCCGCGCCCGCCGGCAGCAGCGATTTCGTCGATGCGCTCAAGACTGCGATGACCAACGCCAGCGCGGCGTATGAAAACTTCGTCAAGACCAGCCGCGACGTTGCCGAAACCAACCTCGCAGCCGCCAGCAACGCGCTTCAGCCGATGCTGACCGCGCCGGCCAGCAGCGTGAAGGGCCGCAAGGCAGCCTGACCGGCCGAGGGCGCCCAAACGCCATCGAGCTGTCGACAAGGGGGCGGAAACGCCCCCTTGTCATTTCTACCGTACCGCACCATCAGCCCAGCGTTGCCCCCGGCGCTCGAGCTTCGGCGCCCGATGCGGAATGTCGGCTCATGCGGCGGGGCGTCTCGCCGTCCATTTAGCTTGACTTAAAATCGTTTTACTTCCACTCTTTTGGATATTCCGCCGCCACTTCGACAGAATGTCCATGAAGACCCTCGACAGCCCGACTGCGCTGGCGCTTCTTGCAGGTTGCCTCGCGTCGGCCCAGGTCGGCAAGGTACCCCCCGCACTCGCCGCGATTCGCGAACAGCTCGGGGTGAACCTCATCCACGCCGGCTGGATCGCGACGGCCATCAACGCCGCAGCCGCAATGTTTGGCGTGGCCGTAGGCCTCGCGCTCGCACGCCTGGGCGCTGAACGCGGGCTGCTGACGGGGTTGCTGCTGATGGGCATCGGTTCCGCGCTCGGGGCCGCCGCCCCGGACGGCCTGACGCTGATTGCGTCGCGCGCCTGCGAAGGCGCGGGTTTCGTGCTGGTCGTCGTCGCCGCCCCCTCGCTCCTCGCCGCCGCCGCGGCCGATGACCCCGCACGCCGGCGGCGCCTGCTGACCCTGTGGAGCTGCTACATGCCGACCGGCATGGGATTGATGATGGCCGTGGCGCCGCTGCTCCTCCAGCGCTACGGATGGCGCGGACTGTGGGCTGCGAATGCCGTGGCAGTCGCGGCCAGCCTTCTCGCGGCCGTGCTGCTGCATCGTCGCCTCGCCGAACGCGCCGGCCCGCGCCCGCCGCCGCTGCAGATATTCACGCGCGCACGTCTCACCCAGCCGGCCTTCTGGCTCATGGGTGCGTGCTTCGGGAGCTATGCGGCGACATGGTTCATGATCGCCACCTGGCTGCCCTCGTTTGCGGTCGAGCACATGGGCTACACGGCCGAGCACGCGACCTGGCTCACCGCGGTGGCCGTCGGCGGCAACATCCTCGGCAACCTGACTACCGGGCACTTGCTCGCACGAGGCGTTCCGCGCTGGACGCTACAGTTGGGCGTCATGGTGATGATGGGCGGGCTGGGCTGGTTCGTGTTCACGGCGGGCTACGATCCGCTGCTGCGGTCGGTCGCGGCGGTCGTCGCCTGCAGCGCCGGCGGCCTGCTGCCTGCGGCCGTCATGGGCGGAATTCCGCTGCATGCGCGCTCGCCGGCCGACATCGCGATCGGCAACGGCATCCTGATGCAGTGTTCGAACCTCGGGACTTTCGTCGGCGTACCGGCGATTGCCGCGCTCGCGACCGCTCTCGGGGGATGGGATGGCGGCCGCTGGCTGATTCCCCTGCTCGCGGGCGTCGGCGTGGCCGCGGCCTGGGCATTCCGGGGAGTCGAACGCCGGCACGATGTGAATGCGGCCACCGGGTCGCCTGCGGCCACCCTGGTCGAGCAGACTTAGGGCTTGCCCCTACGCCGGGGCACTGCAGTCGACCGCTTCGCGGTGTCCGAACCCGGCCGAGTTGTCGATGAAGTACAGGTGCTCGGGCTCGAAGCGGTACCAGCGCACCTTTGCGAACGCCTTCACGATGGCCGCGGGGGCCTGCGCGAGCTTGCCGACGATCGGGAATTTCGCCCCGTAGAGTTCGCGAGCCCGTTTTTCCTCCTCGCCGGCGATCTCGGCGGCCCGCCCTTCGGCCTGGATGCCCTTGATCTGCGGCCAGTCTGCGCAGTCCTCCTGGATCGTGACGGCGATCCGGGTGTCGTGCGCGATGTTGCGGCTGTGGCGCGAGGTCGGCGCGGAGAGGAAGTACAGCCGCAAGCCGTCGTTCACGTAGAAGACCGCGGCGGCCCATACCCCGCCCTCGCCAAGCGACGCGAGGGTCATCGCATGATGCGCCTGCAGGTAGGCGAGCACTTTCGCCCGCGATTCGCTCATGTCGGCCCCGGGTCGCGCGTTTCGCGCGGCATTTCGCCGGCCGCGCCGTCGCGCGCGACGGACTCCTCGTGCAGGCGTTTCAGGCGGTAGGCGAGCTGCGGGCGCGTGATGCCGAGCATGCGTGCCGCCCACGAGAGGTTGCCGCGAGCCTTGTCCATCGCGGCTTCGAGCAGCATCGCCTCGACCTCGTCGAGGGTCATCGCACCGTCGCACACGGCCTCGCACAGGGCGCGACCGGCGTGGGGACCGGCGATGTCCAGCTTGCCGTCGGAGTCGAGGCCCAGTTCCTGCACCTCGTCGTCGCTGCGCGACAGGAAGAGATGCTCGATCTCGATGCGCCCCCCCTGTGGGGCGAGAATCACGCCACGTTCGACGGTGTTCTGCAGCTCGCGGATGTTGCCCGGCCAGGCGTAACCGACCAGCGCCTTCTTCGCCTTGTCGGTGAAGCCGAGCAGCTTCTTGCCGTTGATCGCCGAGTATTTTTCGAGGAAATGCTTCGCCAGCGGCGAGATATCGTCACGCCGTTCGCGCAGCGCCGGAATGTTGATCTGGAAGGCATTGAGGCGGTAGTAGAGGTCGGCGCGGAAGCGCCCTTCCTTGACCAGCTGCGCGAGGCCGGCGTTGGTCGCGGCGACGAGGCGGACGTTGATCTTGCGCAGCCTGTCATCACCGAGGCGCTCGACTTCGCCTTCCTGCAACACGCGCAGCAGCTTGCTCTGCGCGGTGAGCGGCAGGTCGCCGACCTCGTCGAGGAAGAGCGTGCCACCGTCGGCCCGCTCGAAGCGCCCCGGGCGCGATACCTGCGCGCCGGTGTAGGCGCCCTTCTCGACCCCGAAGAGCTCGGATTCGACGAGGTCGTGCGGGATCGCAGCGCAGTTGATCGCCACGAGCGGCTTGTCGCGGCGGTTGCTCATCTCGTGCAGCGCGCGGGCGAAGAGTTCCTTGCCGACGCCCGTCTCGCCCAGCAGCAGGACGGTGATCTGCCCGCTCGCGGCCTGCTTGAGCAGGTCCAGCGCATGCCGGAAGCCGGGCGAATGGCCGATCATGTCGGCCGGGAGGTTTTCCTTCTCGGCGATCGTCGAGCGCAGCTGCACGATCTGGGTCTGCAGGTCGATGAGCTGGTCGGCGATCGGATCGGGCGCGAAGTAGCGCATATGCTCGTCGGCGTCCTCCCATTCCTCGATCGGCTTGCCGACGATGCGACAGCTTTCGTCGCCCATCCCGGCGCATTCGACTTCCTTGTACAGGATCTGGCGCCCCATGAAGGCCGAGGAGTAGCCGCAGGCGTAACCGATCTGCGTCCAGCACACGGGCTCGTTGTGGATGCCGAACTGTCGCCGGTGCGACTGCCCCTCCCACGAGTTGATCCAGCGGAATTCACAGTGGAAAGTCCCGGCCTCGCGATCGACTTCGACGCGGATCGGGATCACGCCGACGATGCCTTCGAGCGAGTGCAGTTGCGGGCCGGTCATGAAGGCGTCGACCTCGCTGAGTTCGGGCATGCGCGTGCGCACGAGTTCGGCGTCGCGCACCCCGGAGGCGTAGCCCATGCGCAGCAGCAGGCCGCGCGCCCGGGTCATTCCGAGCGTGTCGATCAGTTCCTTGCGCAGCGAGGCCTGTGCCTCGGCGTGCACGAGCAGCATGCGGTGCTCGTGCAGCCAGATCTGGCCGGTTTCGGCGCAGAAATGGACTCGCGAGCGCAGGTCGTCCGCCGCGACGCGCGCCTTGGAATGGGCCCTGGTCATTGCCTGGTCCTCATGCTGTCTCCTCCTAGAGCGCTCGTTCTACGCGCCGTCCCTGACCGCCGTATTGACCCAAATCAAACGATTTGAAGTCGTGCTTTTTGCTTGCAATTTCCCGCACTCGGGAGCCGGTTCACCAAATGATCAAACGGCCTGTCGACGCCCCAAAAAGCTTCATCAAATGATCAAGCGCCGGCATTGCACGTGACCGCGCATCCCGCGCGCGGCAAGCGTTTTCGCAGGTTTCCGAAAGATTTTTTTCCGCAACTGCGTCATGGGCCCGACGGCCTTGTGCCGCGGTCTCCGCCGCCCCGCACAGCACCCTCCTGGCATGCAACGTTGCTGCATTGCGTCAGCGTCTGCTGGCACAGCGGTTGCGATGGATGTTCCGCAACCGGTCGCAAAACGAGTCCGGCCAAATCCAAAAAACGACACAGCACGAGGGGACACAAAACATGAAGTTTCCTGTTCCGCACGACGTGAAGGGCAAGACGATCCCGGGCACCGAAGGCTGGGAGCTGATGTATCCGTACCACTACCAGTTCGTCACCGACGATCCCGAGCGCAACCAGTACGAGAAGGACACGTTCTGGTTCTACGACGGCCTGCATTACCCCGAGCCGCTCTATCCCTTCGACACGATCTGGGACGAGGCCTGGTACCTCGCGCTGTCGCAGTTCAACAACCGCATCTTCCAGGTGCCGCCGGTGCGCGGCGTCGATCACCGCATCATCAACGGCTACGTCTATATCTCGCCGGTGCCGGTGAAGAACCCCGACGAGATCGGGCAGCGCGTGCCCAACTTCATGGAGCGTGCCGGTTACTACTACAAGAACTGGGACGAGCTCGAGGCGAAGTGGAAGACCAAGATGGAGGGCACGATCGCCGAGCTCGAGGCGCTGCCGATCCCGCGCCTGCCGGAGGTCGAGGACCTGAAGGTGGTGACCGACGGCGTCGGCGAATCGACCGCCTACCACCTGATCAAGAACTACGACGACCTGATCAACCTCGGCATCCGCTGCTGGCAGTACCACTTCGAGTTCCTGAACCTGGGCTACGCGGCCTACGTGTTCTTCATGGACTTCACGCAGAAGCTGTTCCCGAGCATCCCGCTGCAGCGCGTGACGCAGATGATCTCGGGCATCGACGTGATCATGTACAAGTCCGACGACGAGCTGAAGGCGCTGGCGAAGAAGGCCGTCGCGCTCGAAGTCGATGACGTCGTGACCGCACACCGCGAGTGGGCGGACGTGAAGGCGGCGCTCGCCGGGCAGCGCCACGGTGACGAGTGGCTCGCGGCCTTCGAGAAGGCGCGTTACCCGTGGTTCAACATCTCGTCCGGCACGGGCTGGTTCCATACGGACCGCAGCTGGAACGACAACCTGAACCTGCCGCTGGACGGCATCCAGACCTACATCCAGAAGCTGCGCGACGGCCAGGAGATCGACCGCCCGATGGAGGCCGTGCGCGCCGAGCGCGACCGCGTCACCGCCGAGTATCGCGACCTGATCGACAACGACCAGGACCGCAAGCAGTTCGACGAGCTGCTCGGCTGCGCCCGCACGGTGTTCCCGTACGTCGAGAACCACCTGTTCTACGTCGAGCATTGGTTCCACTCGGTGTTCTGGAACAAGATGCGCGAAGTTGCCGCGATCATGCAGGAACATGGCCTGATCGCCGAGATCGAGGATATCTGGTACCTGCGCCGCGACGAGATCAAGCAGGCGCTGTGGGACATCGTCACCGCGTGGGCGACCGGTGTCACTCCGCGCGGCACGAAGACCTGGCCGGCCGAGATCGAGTGGCGCAAGGGCGTGATGCAGAAGTTCCGCGAGTGGGCGCCGCCGCCGGCGATCGGCATCGCGCCGGAGGTGATCCAGGAGCCCTTCACGATCGTGCTGTGGGGCGTCACGAACAGTTCGCTGTCGGCCTGGGCCTCCGTTCAGGAAGTCGCCGACCCCGACAGCATCACCGAGCTGAAGGGCTTCCCGGCGAGCCCGGGCACCGTCGAAGGCAGGGCGCGCGTGTGCCGCAGCGCGGAGGAGATCCGCGACCTGCAGGAGGGCGAGATCCTCGTCGCCCCGACGACCTCGCCGTCCTGGGCACCCGCGTTCGCGAAGATCAAGGCCTGCATCACCGACGTCGGCGGCGTGATGAGCCACGCGGCGATCGTGTGCCGCGAGTACGGCATGCCGGCGGTCGTCGGCACCGGCCATTCCACCCGCGTGATCAAGACCGGCATGACGCTGCGCGTCGATGGTTCGACCGGCCTGGTCACGATCGTCCAGTGAAGGGGAAACCAAGATGGGAAGCGCTTTGATGGCCGAAGAAGTCCGCCTCGCGCCCGGCCTCGACAGCCGGGCACCGAAGGTGTGCTTCTTCGAGGACTGCAACAAGGATTCCGTGCCGCTGGTCGGCGGGAAGTGCTCGTCGCTCGGCGAGCTGATCAACACCGGCGTAAGGGTGCCACCGGGCTTCGCGGTGACGACCGCGGGCTACGCGCAGTTCATGCGCGAGGCCGGCATCCAGGACGAGGTCCATGCCCTGCTGCAGGGGCTCGATCACGACGACATGGACCGGCTGGAGGCGGCGTCACGCGAGATCCGCGAGATGATCGAGTCGCGGCCGATCTCGATCGAGCTCGAGGACCTGATCGCGGAGGCCTACCGCAAGCTGTCGGTGCGCTGCTACCTGCCGGCGGTGCCGGTGGCGGTGCGCTCCAGCGCGACGGCCGAGGACCTGCCGGGCGCGAGCTTCGCCGGCCAGCAGGACACCTACCTGTGGATCCGCGGCATCGACGACGTGATCCACCACATCCGGCGCTGCTTCTCCAGCCTGTACACGGCGCGCGCCATCGCCTACCGCATCCGCATGGGCTTCCCGCACGAGCAGGTGGCGATCAGCGTGGGCGTGCAGAAGATGGCGAACGCCTACACCGCGGGCGTGATGTTCACGCTGCACCCCTCGACCGGCGACCGCTCGGTGATCGTGATCGACTCGAACTTCGGCTTCGGCGAGTCGGTGGTGTCGGGCGAGGTGACGCCGGACAACTTCGTGGTGAACAAGGTCACGCTGGACATCATCGAGCGGACGATCTCGACGAAGGAGATCTGCTACACGGCGGACCTCAAGCTGCAGCGCTCGGTCGCGATGGAGGTGCCGGCGGAGCGCCAGAACATCCAGTCGCTGATCGACGACGAGATCACCGAGCTCGCGTGGATGGCCAAGAAGATCGAGAAGCACTACGGCCGCCCGATGGACATCGAGTGGGCGATCGACAAAAACCTGCCCGTCGGCGGCAACGTGTTCGTGCTTCAGGCCCGCCCCGAGACGATCTGGAGCAACAAGCAGAAGGCACCGGCGACGACCGGAGCGACCTCGGCGATGGACTACATCGTCTCGAACCTGCTCGTCGGCAAGCGCCTGTCCTGAAGAGGAGATCAACGTGATCGTACGCAACTGGATGCAAGCCAACCCCGCGGTGCTCGGCAGCGACACGCTGCTGTCGGAAGCCAAGCGGATCCTGTCGGAGACCAATCTGCATGCGCTGCCGGTCGTCGATGACGGGCGGCTGCGCGGGCTCGTCACCCGCGCCGGCTGCCTGCGCGCCGCGCACGCCGCGATCCGCAGCCAGAGCCCGGATGAGCTCAACTACTTCTCGAACCACGTAAAGGTCAAGGACATCATGGTGCGCAACCCCGCCACTATCGACGCCAACGACACGATGGAGCGCTGCCTGCAGGTCGGCCAGCAGGCGGGCGTCGGCCAGCTGCCGGTGATGGACGACGGTCACGTCGTCGGGATGATCTCGGCGATCGAGATGTTCTCGCTCGCGGCGCACTTCCTCGGCGCGTGGGAGCGCAGGAGCGGCGTGACGCTGGCGCCGACGCGCATCGGCCCCGGGACGATCGGCCGCATCGCCGACATCGTCGAAGGCACCGGCGCCGAGGTGCATGCGATCTACCCGATCAGCCTGGGCCCGAAGGGCGTCGCGAGCGGCGATCAGGAGCGGAAGGTGATCGTGCGCTTCCACCACGCGGACACGGACGAAGTGACGCGCGCGCTCGGGGCTGCCGGCTACGAAGTCATCGAGTCGGTGCAGGCGATGCATTGATTCCCGTCACACAACAACCCCAACTTTCCCGCCAAGGAGACATCCGAAATGGATCTGAGATATTTCATCAACCAGTGCGCCGAAGCCCATGAACTGAAGCGCGTCACGACCGAGGTCGACTGGAATCTGGAGCTGTCGCACGTCTCGAAGCTCACCGAGGAGAAGAAAGGCCCGGCGCTGCTGTTCGAGAGCGTGAAGGGCTACGACACGCCGGTGTTCACGGGCGCCTTCGCGACGACCAAGCGCCTCGCGATCATGCTGGGCCTGCCGCACGACCTCACGCTGTGCCAGTCGGCGCAGCAATGGATGAAGAAGACGATCACGTCCGAAGGCCTGATCAAGGCGAAGGAAGTGAAGGAAGGGCCGGTGCTGGAAAACGTGCTGACCGGCGACAAGGTCGATCTCAGCATGTTCCCGGTGCCGAAGTTCTTCCCGCTCGACGGTGGGCGCTACATCGGCACGATGGTGTCGGTGGTGCTGAAGGACCCGGAGACGGGCGAGGTGAACCTCGGCACTTACCGCATGCAGATGCTCGACGACAAGCGCTGCGGCGTGCAGATCCTGCCGGGCAAGCGCGGCGAACGGATCATGAAGAAGTACGCCAAGATGGGCAAGAAGATGCCCGCGGCGGCGATCATCGGCTGCGATCCGCTGATCTTCATGGCGGGCACGCTGATGCACAAGGGGGCGTCCGACTACGACATCACCGGCACTGTGCGCGGCCAGCAGGCCGAGTTCCTGATGGCGCCGCTGACCGGGCTGCCGGTGCCGGCGGGCGCGGAGATCGTGCTCGAGGGCGAGATCGACCCGAACGCCTTCCTGCCCGAAGGCCCGTTCGCGGAATACACCGGCTACTACACCGACGAGCTGCACAAGCCGATCCCGAAGCCGGTGCTGGAAGTGCAGCAGATCCTGCATCGCAACAACCCGATCC
Source organism: Azoarcus sp. DN11 (assembly GCF_003628555.1). Lineage (NCBI taxonomy): Bacteria > Pseudomonadati > Pseudomonadota > Betaproteobacteria > Rhodocyclales > Zoogloeaceae > Azoarcus > Azoarcus sp. DN11. Next base: position 3,182,859 of record NZ_CP021731.1, read on the forward strand.
TGTGGGCGACCGGCCAGGGCCGTCCGGTGACCGACGTGCATATGCTGCTCGCCTTCACGCGCACGGCGACGCTGTGGACCGAACTGGAGCAGATGCGCATCCCGGGCATCCAGTCGGTGTGCGTGCTGCCCGAGTCCGCGGGGCGCTTCTGGACGGTCGTGTCGGTGAAGCAGGCCTACCCGGGGCATTCGCGCCAGGTCGCCGACGCGGTGCTCGGCACGAACACCGGCAACTACGGCATGAAGGGCGTCATTACGGTCGATGAGGACATCCAGGCCGACGACCTGCAGCGCGTGTTCTGGGCACTGTCCTGCCGCTACGACCCGATGCGCGGCACCGAGCTCATCAAGCGCGGCCGCTCGACGCCGCTCGACCCGGCGCTCGACCCGAACTCCGACAAGCTCACGACCTCGCGCATCCTGATGGACGCGTGCATTCCGTTCGAATGGAAGCAGAAGCCGGTCGAGGCGCGCATGGACGAGGAGACGCTGGCGAAGATCCGGGCGCGGTGGCACGAGTACGGGATCGGGATCTGAAAGCTACTCGACCCGGGTTAGCAGGTCCCTTCCCCTTCAAGGGGAAGGACAGGATCGGGATGGGTTTCTTGCACACGCTGCGGAGTCCACCCATCCCCACCCCAGCCCTCCCCTTGAAGGGGAGGGAGTGGCCGGGCAAGGCTCAACTGAAGAGGGAACGAAGACATGGAAAAGGCCAAGAACATCAAGCTGGTGATCCTCGACGTTGATGGCGTCATGACCGACGGGCGCATCGTCATCAACGACGATGGCATCGAGTCGCGCAACTTCGACATCAAGGACGGCATGGGCGTGATCGTGCTGCAGCTGTGCGGCGTCGAGGTCGCGATCATCACGTCGAAGAAGTCCGGCGCAGTGCGCCATCGCGCCGAGGAGCTGAAGATCAAGCGCTTCTTTGAGGGCATCAAGAAGAAGACCGAGCCCTACACGCAGATGCTGGAGGAAATGAACATCTCCGACGCCGAGGTCTGCTACGTCGGCGACGACCTGGTGGATCTGTCGATGATGAAGCGCGTCGGACTGCCGGTGGCGGTCGGCGACGCGGTCGCGGACGTCAAGGAAGCCGCGGCCTACGTGACGGCGGCGCGCGGCGGGCACGGCGCGGTGCGCGAAGTCGCGGAGCTGATCCTGAAAGCGCAGGGTAAGTGGGACGCGATGCTCTCGAAGATCCACTGATACCACCGAAGCGAACAGCATATTCCTCACCAAGGAGACAGACGTGGGAAAGATTTCGGCACCCCGCAACAACCGTGAATTCGTCGAGGCATGCGTCAAGTCCGGCGACGCGGTGCGCATCAAGCAGGAAGTGGATTGGGATAACGAGGCCGGCGCGATCGTGCGCCGCGTGTGTGAACTGGGCGAAGCCGCGCCCTTCATGGAGAACATCAAGGATTATCCGGGCTTCAGCTACTTCGGCGCCCCGCTCTCCACCTACCGGCGCATGGCGATCGCGCTGGGCATGGATCCGGCCTCCACCCTGCCGCAGATCGGCGCGGAGTACCTCAAGCGCACGAACAGCGAACCAATCGCGCCGGTCATCGTCGACCGCCGCGACGCGCCGTGCAAGGAGAACATTCTGCTCGGCGACGACGTCGACCTGTGCAAGCTGCCGGTGCCGCTGGTGCATGACGGCGACGGCGGGCGCTACGTCGGCACCTGGCACGGCGTCATCACCAAGCACCCGGTGCGCGGCGATGTGAACTGGGGCATGTATCGGCAGATGATGTGGGACGGCCGCACGATGTCGGGCGCGGTGTTCCCGTTCTCGGACCTCGGCAAGACGCTGACCGACTACTACCTGCCGCGCGGTGAAGGCTGCCCCTTCGCGACCGCGATCGGGCTGTCGCCGCTCGCTGCGATGGCGGCCTGCGCGCCCTCGCCGATCCCGGAGCCCGAGCTGTGCGGCATGCTCGCGGGCGAGGCGGTGCGTCTGGTGAAGTGCGAGACCAACGACCTCGAAGTGCCGGCCGATGCCGAAATCATCATCGAGGGCATGATCCTGCCCGACTACAAGGTCGAGGAAGGCCCGTTCGGCGAATACACCGGCTACCGCACCAGCCCGCGCGACTTCCGCGTGACCTTCCGCGTCGATGCGATCACCTATCGCAACAACGCGACGATGACGATCTCGAACATGGGCGTGCCGCAGGACGAGGGCCAGTTGCTGCGCTCGTTCTCGCTCGGGCTGGAGCTGGAGAAGCTCTTGAAGAGCCAGGGCATCCCGGTGACCGGCGTGTATATGCACCCGCGCTCGACGCATCACATGATGATCGTCGGCGTGAAGCCGACCTACGCCGGCATCGCGATGCAGATCGCGCAGCTCGCGTTCGGCTCCAAGCTCGGCCCGTGGTTCCACATGGTGATGGTGGTCGACGACCAGACCGACATCTTCAACTGGGACGAGGTCTATCACGCGTTCTGCACGCGCTGCAATCCCGAGCGCGGCATCCACGTCTTCAAGAACACCACCGGCACGGCGCTCTATCCGCACGCGACGCCGCACGACCGCAAGTACTCGATCGGCTCGCAGGTGCTGTTCGACTGCCTGTGGCCGGTCGATTGGGACAAGACCAACGACGTGCCGTCGGTCGTCAGCTTCAAGAACGTGTACCCGAAGGACATCCAGGAGAAGGTCCTCAACAGCTGGGCCGATTACGGCTTCCGCGGCGCGAAGAAATAAGGAGCGGTCATGGCAAACAAGTGGGAAGTGTTCGTGATGGACCTCGCGGAACTCGCCGAGGGCAAGGAGCTGGAACTGACGATCCGCACGCTCAACGACGGGCTGCACAAATACACCTACCAGCGCGCGAAGGTGGAGGTGTCGAGCAGGCTCGACCAGTTCGCCGACAGCCTGCAGGTGCGGCTGGGGCGCGGGCAGCTGAGTGACCGGAAGTTCTCGATCCGGGTGATCGAACGGGTGGAGCGTTTGCCTGAGCGGTACCGGTAAGCAGACCGAACCGGGCGGGCCACGAGGCTCGCCCGAAGCATCCACGTATCATCGAACGGAACGCGAAAACGATGGCCTACCCCGACCTGCGCAGCTTTCTGGCCGACCTCGGCGACGACCTGCTGCACGTGCGTGACGAGTTCGACCCGAAGTTCGAGATCGCGGCCGTACTGCGCAGCCTACCGGCCGACGCGCCCGCGGCGATCTTCGAGAACGTGCGCGGCTACCCCGGCGCGCGCGTCGCCGGCAACCTGTTCGGCGCCCGCCGCCGCGTCGCGCTCGCTTTCGGCACGACGGAAGACCGGCTCGCGCAGGCCTGGCTCGCGAACAAGCAGCGCGCGATCGCGCCGGTCGTCGCGAAGAGCGCGCCGGTGCAGGAAGTCGTGCACGAATCCCCCGACGAGCTGCTGTCGCTGCTACCCATCCTGACCCATCACGAGAAGGACGGCGCACCGTTCATCACGACCGGCGTCGTGCTGTGCACCGACCCCGCCACGGGACGGCGCGGCATGGGCATTCACCGCATGATGGTGAAGGGCGGACGGCGGCTCGGCGTGCTGCTCGCCAATCCGCCGCTGTCGCAATTCCACGCGAACGCCGAGGCGGCGGGACGGCCGCTCGACGTCGCCATCGCGCTGGGCCTGGAGCCCGCGACGCTGCTCGCGTCGGTCGTGCGCAGCGGCCCGCAGGGGCCGGACAAGATGGCCGTCGCGGGTGGGCTGCGCGGCGAACCGGTCGAACTGGTGCGCGCGCGCAGCGTGGACGTCGAAGTCCCGGCGCGCGCCGAGATCGTCATCGAAGGCCGCATCCTGCCGGGCGTGCGCGAGAGCGAAGGCCCGTTCGGCGAGAACACCGGCTATTACTTCACCAACGTGAGCCCCGTGATCGAAGTCACCGCGGTCACGCACCGCGACAACTTCATCTACCCCGGCCTGTGCCCGTGGTCGGGCGATGTCGACACGCTGCTCTCGCTCGCCGCCGGCACCGAACTGCTCGGTCAGCTGCAGACGATGGTCGCAGGCGTCGTCGATCTCGACCTGACGGGCGGAACAGCCGGCTTCTCGGCCGCAATTGCGGTCAGGAACTGCCCGCGCCACGAGGCGCGCCGCCTCGTGATGCTCGCGCTGAATCTCGACAAGCGGCTGAAGACCGTCACCGTCGTCGATGACGACGTCGACATCCGCGACCCGCGCGCGGTCGCGTGGGCGATGGCCACGCGCTATCTGCCCGAACGCGACACCGTGATCCTCGGCGGCGCCGAAGGCTACGTCATCGACCCCTCTTCCGCCGGCAGCAGTGCCGGCTCCAAGGCCGGCTTTGTCGCCACTCGCGGCGCCGGCCCCGAATTCGACCGCATCACCCTGCCCGCCGCCGCGCTGGCGAAGGCGCAGGCCCTGCTCGCAACGCTGCACAAATAACGGAGACAGCACCATGAGAATCGTCGTCGGCATTTCCGGAGCAAGCGGTGCGATCTACGGCATCCGCATCCTCGAAGCCCTCAAGCATGCTGGCGTCGAGACCGACCTCGTGATGTCCGACTCGGCCAAGCGCACGATCGTCTACGAGACCGACTACTCGATCAACGACGTCAAGCGCCTCGCCTCCTGCGTGCATGACAACAACGACGTCGGCGCCTCCATCGCGAGCGGCTCGTTCAAGCACGCCGGCATGATCATCGCGCCCTGCTCGATCAAGACGCTCTCCGCGGTCGCCAACTGCTTCAACACCAACTTGCTGATCCGCGCCGCCGACGTCACACTCAAGGAGCGGCGCAAGCTCGTGCTGATGCTGCGCGAGACACCGCTGCACCTCGGCCACCTGCGCCTGATGACGCAGGCCACCGAGACCGGCGCGGTGCTGGTGCCGCCGCTGCCCGCCTTCTACCACCGGCCCAAGACCATCGACGACATCATCAACCAGTCGGTGACCAAGGTGCTCGACCAGTTCGACCTCGACGTCGACCTCTTCGGCCGCTGGACCGGCAACGAGGAGCGCGAGCACGCCAAGTCGCAGCGGGAGCAGCCGGCATGATGACCACCGCCACCAGCCTCGAACTCGAAGGCGAAGTCGCCGCAGGGCTCGGCGAAGGCTCGCGCTTCACCGCGATCGACTGGGTGATCCTCGAATTCCGCAGGAAACTGGGCTTCATCCCGTGGCCAGGCACCTTCAACCTGCGCATGCGTGGCACGGCCTGGGACTGGGCGCGGTCCCGCCTGCGCGCCGCCGCCGGCATCGCGATCACGCCGCGCGACGGTTTCTGCGCCGCGAAATGCTTCGGCGTGCATATCGCCGGCCACCTCACCGGCGCGGTCGTGTTCCCGGAAATGCCCGACTACCCGGACGACAAGTTCGAGATCGTCGCACCGCTGCCGATCCGCGAGACGCTCGGCCTGCAGGATGGCGACCTCGTGAACCTGCGCCTCGATCTTTTCCAGTCCGCCCGCGACGGCGCGGCGGCCGCCTGATCCCTCAAGGAGACCCATCATGGCCCACAAGTTCTGCCCGCAATGCAGCACGCCGCTGGTCCTCGCGAAGATCCACGGCCGCGAGCGCGAGACCTGTCCGGCCTGCGGCGAGACGGTCTTCCACAAGCCCTCGCCGGTCGTGCTGGCCGTGATCGAGCATGCCGACCAGCTCGTGCTGATCCGCCGCAATCTCGCCCCCCTCGCCGGCTACTGGGCGCCGCCCGGAGGCTACGTCGAGCTGGGCGAATCGCTCGAGGACGCTGTCGTGCGCGAGGCACGCGAGGAGACCGGGCTGGAAGTCGCCGTCGACGGGCTGATCGGCGTCTATTCGCAGACCGGCGCGCGCGCCGTGATCCTCGCCTTCCGCGCGCACTCGGTCGCGGGCGAACCGGTCGCGGGCGACGACGCTGGCGAGCTGGCCCTCATCGCGCCGGGCCAGATGCCCAACCAGGCCCCGCCCGAGGGCGCGCCGCTGCTCGACCGCTGGTTCTACGACGTCATTCACGAAGTCACCGCACCGTGGAAGTGGGGGCGCCAGACGAGCGCCCGGACAATGATGAGGAGATAGGAGAAACCATGAGCACCGCAGCCCCGATCACCCCGGACATGCCCGCCAACCTGCTCGACTACCTGCGTCGCGGCGGACCGGCCCTGCTGCTGACGACCGGCACCGACGGCTATCCGAGCTCGGCCTATACCTGGGCCGTCGCCCTCAACGGCAAGCGCCTTCGCTTCGGCGCGGACCAAGGCGGCTCCGGCTACGCCAACCTCCAACGCACCGGGCAGGCCGCGATACACATCATCGGCCCGGGCAATCTTGCCTTCCTCGTCAAGGGCACGACGCGGTTTCTCAAGGAGCACATCAGTGCCGCGTCGCCCGCCCGCATGGCGCTGTTCGAACTGGAAGTGGTCGGCGCCCGCGACCAGTCCTTCCCTGGCGTCACCGCCAAGCCCTTCACCTACGAATGGCCGGCTGCGCAGCGCGAGGCGCTGACGAGGATGGAACAGTCGGTCTTCACCGAAATGCGCGATTTCGCGAAGTAACAAACGCCGCGCCCTCCGCATCACCCGTGAGCAAGGTCAAGCACATGGACGAGATGGACATCGAAATCGAGCTGTGCAAGGGCACCGCCCCCGAGGTCGTGCGTTCGATCGCCAAACGCCTCGACTCGATGCTCGCGTTCCGCCCGCGCGTGCATAACGTCGGGCGCAGCTTCCACGTGAATCGCGCTGCATGAAGTTGCGCTGGGCTGCCTGCCGCTCCGATCCCGGACAGCGTGCGCCGTCCGCGCGCACCCCGGCCGGGACCGTCGTGTATGCGATCGGCGACATCCACGGCCGCCTCGACCTGCTCGATGCCCTGCTGCACGGCATCGCACTGGACGCAAGACTGCGCCGCGCCGAGCGCCGCGTGCTGGTGTACCTCGGCGACTACGTCAGCCGCGGCCCGGACTCGCGCGGGGTCGTCGAGCGCGTGATCGGCTGGCGGCCGGAAGGCTTCGAGGTCGTCGCGCTGAAAGGCAACCACGAGGAAGTGATGCTGCGCTTTCTCGACGGCGAGCTCTTCGTCGGCGGGCACTGGATGGACTATGGCGGCGCCGACACCCTCGCCCACTACGGAGTGGCGGTTGATGACCCGTCATGTCGCGATCCGGAAACGCTGGCGCGCCTGTGTGCACGCCTTAATGGCAGCATCCCGCCCGCGCATCTCGCCCTGCTGCGCGGGCTCGCGACGAACCACCGCGAAGGCGACTACCTCTTCGTGCACGCCGGCGTCCTGCCCGGCATCCCGCTCGACGAGCAATCCGAGCGCGACTTCGTGTGGATCCGCAGGCGCTTCCTCGTCTCGGATCGCGACCATGGCGCGGTGGTCGTGCACGGCCACTGCATCTCCGAGCACCCCGAGGTGCGCCACAACCGCATCGGTATCGACACCGGCGCCTGGCGCAGCGGCGTCCTCACCTGCCTCGTGCTCGACGGCACCGAGCGCAGCTTCCTGCAGGCCACGACGGACAACGGTAATGGCCCGGCCGAGGCCAGGGGCGCTGTTTGCCCTGATTCGTGCCAATGAAAGGCATTGCTTCAGCACATCAAAACAACCAGGAGGAGGAAGCATGAGATTCAAGCAGATCTGCGTGGCGGTGGCCCTGTCCGGGCTGGTCGCGGGCGGTGCATTTGCGAAGGAAGGTGGTGACCAGTACCCCAACGGCGGCGAGAACTTTTACGCCGGCGCCCTTCCCCCGCCGGGCGACTACTTCCTGAACTACTTCGGCTATTACAACGCCAAGCTGCGCGACGGGGACGGCGACAAGGTAAAGGGCGCATCGGTGCACGCGTGGTTCGACGCGCTGCGCTACGTGAAGGTCACCGACAAGCAGATTCTCGGCGGCAACTGGGCGATGCACGCGATCCTGCCGATCGTGAACCAGACCGTGAAACTCGGCGGCAGCAGCAAGACCGTGACCGGCCTCGGCGACCTCGTGTTCTCCCCGCTCGTGATCTCGTGGCACGCAGGAAACTGGCACTGGGCGACCGCGCTGGACATCTACGCGCCCACCGGCAAATACAAGTCGGGCGACCCGCGCGAGAGCATCGGCGCCAACTACTGGAGCGCGGAGCCGGTGTTCGCGGCGACCTGGCTGAACGAGGCCGGCTGGGAGGCGTCGGCCAAATTCATGTACAACATCAAGGCGAAGAACAAGGATTTCCGTCCTGCCCCCGGGGCGCCGAGGATGGATTACGAGTCGGGCGATGAATTCCACGTCGACTACTCCGCGTGCAAGCGCTTCGGGCCGTGGGCCGTCGGCCTCGCGGGCTACTACGTCAAGCAGACGACGAACGACAAGCTCAACGGCCGCACGATCTCGTCGGCGCTCGGACCATGGTCGTCCGGACGCAAGGGGGAGGCGTTCGCGATCGGCCCGAGCGTCAGCTACACGACGAAGACCGGCACCGCGCTGATGGCGGTCTGGCAGCACGAAACCGAAGCCGAAAACCGCTTCCGCGGTGACAAGGCGTGGATCAAGCTGGTGATGCCGTTCTGACAAGCCCGCGCGCCGCTGCCTGCATCACGGGCAGCGGCGTGCCTCAGAACGGCAGCCGGCGCTTCGGAGGCTGGACCGGCTTCTTCGCTGGCTCCGGCTTCACGGCCTTCACGGGTTTGCGCGGGAGATTCATCTCCTCGCGCGCAAAGCGCACCTTGCCTTCCAGCACGCAGCCACGCATGCCCGGTTCGCACACCGCGCCCTGCACGCGCTGGCACACGCCGTCGAGATCGTGCGGACAACTCCACGCACCGCTGCTCATCCCGAAACCCTCCGCTTGCTTCCGAAAGTCCGACCATAACCCGGAACGGCGTCACCGGAAATGATCGATATCAAACTGTGCAAGTCACGCGCTTGCGCAGGGACGGCGCGCCCCGCATCATGGCCCCACCTTTCGCCCACGTTCGCCCACCCCGCCATGTTCACTCCCGGATACCGTTCGCCCGCCCCACCTGCCGCCGCCGACCTGTGCTTCGTGTTCCGCAGCAACAGCGTGCTGGTCTTCGCCACCGGGGGCGACACGCGGGTGCCCGCGCGCAACGAGCTGCGCGGCCTGGAAGCGGCCGGGACGCACTACGTGGGCCTGCTCGCGGACCGGCACTGCTACGCGATGACCGTCGGGACGGAGGCGCCGGCCCCGGACGGCATGGAGTGGCGCGACCTGCGCAGCCTGTTCGGACGCATCGACGAGATGCTCTTCGGCGTCGCCGGACGCGCGATCCAGATCGTGCAGTGGGACCTCACGCACCGCTATTGCGGCCGCTGCGGCACGGCGACGGCGCCACACGCGAACGAACGTTCGCGCGTGTGCCCCGGCTGCGGCATGGTCCACTACCCCCGCCTCGCCCCCGCCGTGATGGCGCTGGTGCGCCGTGGCGACGAACTGCTGCTCGCGCGCTCGCCGCACTTCCCCGAAGGCATGTTCAGCGCGCTGGCCGGGTTCGTCGAACCGGGCGAATCGCTGGAGCAGACGCTCGCGCGCGAGGTGCGCGAGGAGGTCGGCGTCGAGGTCGCCAACGTGCGCTACTTCGGCAGCCAGTCCTGGCCCTTCCCGCATTCGCTGATGATCGCCTTCGTCGCCGACTACGCGGGCGGCGCGATCGTTTGCCAGCCCGACGAGATCGAGGCCGCCGCCTGGTTCACGATCGACCGCCTGCCGCGCCTGCCGCACCGCTTCAGCATCGCCCGTCGGCTGATCGACGCGACGGTGGACGCGATCGCGGCGGGCGCCGAGTGAAAACCGGCGCCCGCGCCGATCAGGCCGCGGCGCGGCGATCCGGAAAATCGATGACGGTATCGCGCTGGCGGCGCTCGGCGTACAGCGAATCCTCCAGCCCGCTGCTGCGCCCGGCAGCAACGTACCCGGCCGGCACCTTGCCGGCGACCGCCGCGAGGCTGCCCTGCGAGCCGGCCAGCAGTTCGTAGCACGACGCGGCAAGCGCCTCGATCCGTCGGGCGTTCCGGGCGTGCAGCGGCGAGAAGGCGTCGTCGGTCGATGCGGCGGGGTTCGACTGCTGCCGCAAGGCCAGTTCGGCGATCGCGATGTTCGCCGCCTCGTTCTGGATCTGGTAAAGCCGCTCGCGCAGCGCAACGAGCACCGTGTTCATGCGTGCGATGGTGCGCATCGTCGGCAGGCGCCGCATCGCGCCCTCCTCGGCCCGATCCGTCCATTGCGCGAGGCCGTCATCGACGGTCGCACGCGCCAGCTGCCACGCCACTTCGGCGTTCAGGCGCTGTTCCCATGCCACGTCGCGTGCCTCGGTTTCGCCGATCGGGGGGATGAACTCGTTCTCGAGTTCGATTACGGACAGTAGTTCGGTCGTTGCAGTGGTCATCGCGGTCTCCTGTACTGAACCTGGTTCGGACGCGGTCTTGTGCCGCTTCACCGATCGATACTAAACGCACCTCTTTGCAAAATTATTATCTGAATCAAAGGCTTTTCCGATACCGCGGGCGCGGTATCGGTCCTACCCGTATTCGGATCCCCGTTGGACCGAACGGCGCCCGGGGGGTTCGCGAAACCGGCACTGCTCAACGCGCATCTCCGCAAACATTGCTTACATTTGCCGTGGATCAAGACGGGAAGAATTTCAGGCGAATAGCATAGTCCGTGAACGCAGTCGCATCGAACAAACCATCCGCCTCCGTGCCTTCCGATGGCCACCGGAAAGGCCTGCATCGCGGACCGCCGGGGATTTCACGAATGCTGCGTCCTACCCTGATTCCCATCATCGCGATCAGCGTCATCAGCGGCTGCGCATCCATCGTCAGCGGACAGAATCAATCCCTCTCCGTGACGACACCCGGCTGCCCCGGCGCAAGCTGCGAGCTGAGCAACGATAAAGGCCGCTGGTATGTGCCGACCACCCCTGCAACGGTGACGGTAAACCGGTCGTATGCCGACCTTCTGGTCCGCTGCACGAAGACCGACCATGAGCCGGCCATCGAGTCGGTAAAGTCCGGTACCAAAGGAATGGCCTTCGGCAATATCGTCTTTGGGGGCGTGATCGGCGCCGGCGTCGATATCGTCAATGGATCCGCCTATGACTATCCGAACGAAATCAGCCTGCCGATGAAGTGCGCGCCGGGCGACAAAATCGCCACGCAACGCGCATTTACCCTGGGCTGCCGGGTCGTGGAACTGGCTGAGGCGCGGGCGGGGCTGAGTCGTGAAGCGCCCGTGCGGGAAGGCGTCGTGGTTACGGCGATCGATCGGGGAGGCCCTGCCGAGCGCGCCGGGCTGCAGGTCGGCGATCTACTCTTCGAGTTCGACGGAGCCGGCTTCGAGAATTCGGTCGAACTCAAGGAACTGTTGTCGAGGCACGACGCGAGCCGTGCCTTCCGCATCCGTTACTGGCGAGACGGCGCGTTTGGCGAGGCCGAATTGAAACCCTAGGGAGACATATCATAACAACCGCCCGACGCCTTACTCCGCTCCTCGTCGCCGCCGCACTCACCGCAGGCGGCTGCTCGTTTCAGGCGGGCGTGAATCCGACCTATTTCCAGTATCAGCCCCACAGCTACGACGCGAGGATCTCCGGCGTGGGAGCAGTCGAGATGCCCCGTGCGACGCAGGAGGAAGTGTTCAGCGGCAAGCCAACCAGCTTCACGGGAGGCGGGACCACCCTGACGCTGCCGCTTGGCAACATTACGCGTGATGCGGCCAACCTCGCCTTCAAGGACGTGTTCTCGGGTGGCGTGCGGGTCGTCGAATCGGCGTCGGGCGCGAAGGATTTCATCGCCGTCATTCGACCGAAGGTTTCGCGCTTCACCTACGAATACAACCAGTTGAAGAACGTCGGGTTCGCCGTGACGCCAACGGCCGTGATCAGCCTGTCCGTGACATTGGCGGACGCCGAGGGCAAACCGCGTTGGGAGCGCACCTTCGAATCGGGCAACTTCGAGGGCGAAAGTTACATGATCTCCGGCAGCCCGGGAGAAGAAATCTCCAAGGCCACCCACAAGGCCATGATGAAGGTGATGCAGGAGGCCGCCGACACGATCCACTCGGAACTCCGGACCAATCCTCCGTCGCCGCCGAAAGGCGAAAAGGCTTTGTGATCAGAATCCCGGCGGCGGCCACGGCCGCTCGCGCGTCAGGCGGCGTTGCCCGAGATCCGTGACCGCAGCGCCCGCGCGATGAAGTTGCGCGGCACGCGGGTGCGCGGGACGCGGTCGGCGAACCAGCCGCGCACGTCCTGCTCCAGGCCGATGCCGTGCATGTAGTTGTACAGCGCCTTGTTGAGGGCGATGCCGAGCGTGTCGTGATCGACGCCGGTTGGATCGACGAAGCGCACGTCGTTCTTGGCGAAGGTGATGGGCGGCAGCGGGACGAGCTTCACGCCGAACGCGTCCGGGTCCTGGCCGACCGGCGAATGCACCGTGCACGCGAAGCGATGGAAGAAGCCGGACTGGATGCAGCCGGATTCGAACAGCTGGCGCACGTATTCGAGCGCGTCGACGGTGTCCTGCACGGTCTGGGTGGGGAAGCCGTACATCAGGTAGGCGTGGACGAGGATGCCGACCTCGGTGAAGGCGTTGGTGACGCGCGCGACCTGATCGACCGACACGCCTTTCTTCATCAGCTCCAGCAGGCGGTCGGAGGCCACTTCCAGACCGCCCGAGACCGCGATGCAGCCGCTCTCGGCAAGCAGACGGCACAGCTCGGGCGTGAAGGATTTTTCGAAGCGGATGTTGCCCCACCACGAGATCGCCACGCCGCGGTCGAGGAGTTCCTGCGCGAGCGCCTTCAGCGCCTTCGGCGGTGCGGCTTCGTCGACGAAGTGGAAGCCGGTCTGCCCCGTCTCGGCGATGATCGCCTCGATGCGATCAACGAGCGTCCTGGCGCTGGCGCCGTCGTAGCGCGAGATGTAGTCGAGGCTCACGTCGCAGAAGCTGCACTTCTTCCAGTAGCAGCCGTGCGCAACGGTGAGCTTGTTCCAGCGCCCGTCCGACCACAGGCGGTGCATCGGGTTGAGCATGTCGAGCACCGACAGGTAGCGGTCGAGCGGCAGGCCGTCCCAGGTGGGAGTGCCGACTTCGGCGAAGGCGATGTCGGCCTCGCCGATGTTCACGTAGCGCACTTCGCCGTTTTTGCCCTTGTCACCCTCGGCGTCACGAAAGAAGGTGCGCACCAGGCGCGAACGGCCGCGCCCGCCCTGCAGGTGGTCGAGCAGCGCGAGGATCGGGCGCTCGCCGTCGTCGAGCGTCACGTAGTCGAAGTAGTCGAAGACGCGCGGCTCCTTCAGCTCGCGCAGTTCCGTGTTCACGAAGCCGCCGCCCAGCACCGTGACGATCTTCGGGTCCTGTGCCTTGATCGCCTGCGCGATGCGGAAGGCGCCGTACACCGCGCCGGGGAACGGGATCGACAGCAGCACGACCTGCGGTGCATGGCGGGCGATCGCATCGTGCGTGAGTTTGCGCAGCGTCTCGTCGACGAGGTTCAGGGGCTCGGCGAGCGCGGCGGCCAGCGGCTCGAAGCTCGCCTGGCTCTGCGCCAGCGATTCGGCGTAGCGGACGAACTCGAAGCGCGGATCGACCGCTTCGCGCAGCACGTCGGCCACATCGTTGAGGTACAGCGTCGCGAGGTGGCGCGCGCGGTCTTCCAGCCCCAGCGCGCCGAAGGCCCACGCGAGCGGATCGCCGCCTTCCGGGTCGATATACACGTCCAGCGACTCGAAGCGCGAGCCTTCGGGCAGGAAACTGCGGCTGCAGATGCGGTGCGCGAGCGTCGGATCGCGCCCCTGCAGGAACGCGACACCCGGATCGATCGTCGTGCGGTAGCGCTCGAACTGCGCGAGGAAGGCCTGCACGCGCGGGCTGCGCTGGCGCTCGGGCGTCGCCTCGATGCGGCTGCGGATCTCGACCAGCCCGTCGCGCGAGAAAAGGCGCAGCACGAGCGCCAGCGCGAGGTCCTCCTGCACCGCATCGACGCCGCGCGAGTGCAGGAAGCCGGTGAGATAGGCGGTGGACGGGTACGGGGTGTTGAGTTGCGTCATCGGCGGGATCACCGACAGGACGCGCAGGGGAGTCTCTGGCATGGCGGGCGGCAGCCGCGGAGGGCACCCGCCTCGTGCAAGGGGCGGCGCTCCGCGGATACCGAATCGTTCCGGTAATGGAACGGTGAAGCATACGGGCTAATCCTCCGATCGCCAACGGCAGCGGGGCCCCGCAGGGCCCCTGTCGCCGGCGACAAGTCACCAGAAGAAGAAGCGCAGGAGTTCTCCGAAAAGCCCGAAGAAAAACAGCGCGGTCAGCGAAGCGTTGAGCGGCATGACGACCTCCACACAGGATGGCACGTTGGGGAATGCATCGGTCCGGGCGCGGACCGCACGCCGGCCGGAGGGTCGTTCGCTTACGGCCGGGTCAGTCGGCCCCGGATCGGTGCGGGCATCGCGGGATTGCCAAGGCGTCGGAAACCTCCGCGGTGTTCACCTGCCCAAACACTATCGAAAACTTCCTGCCTCCACCCGGTACAGTTGTCCGCCCGTTGACCGAATTGTCCGGCCGGAGCGTTGAGACAATTCCGCGTCAGGAGCAGGACACGGCGGTTTGCCATGCTGCAGCTCGTGCTTGACCCCACTTCGGCCCTGCCGCTTTCCGAGCAGATCGTGATCGGCATCCGCGCGCGCATCGACGATCGGGTGCTGCGCGCCGGCATGCGTCTGCCGACCATCCGCGACTTTGCCGAACGCCACGGCGTCAGCCGCTACACCGTGGTCGAGGCGTATGACCGCCTGGTGGCGCTGGGTTACGCGCGCTCCCGGCGCGGCTCGGGCTTCTACGTCGAGGGCCGCCCGGCACCTGCGGCCGGAACACCGGCGCGAGGGGAACTGGCGCGCATCTTCGCCAGCGCCGGATTGCTGCACCGCAGCATGGACGAATCCCCCAACCAGTTGAAGGTGGGCCTCGGCTGGCTGCCGGCGGAGTGGTACGACGAGGCGGGCGTGCGCCGCCATCTGCGCGCCCTGTCGCGCCAGCCGCGCGTCAAGCTCACCAGCTACGGCAGCCCGCAGGGCTACGCGCCGCTACGCGAGCAGCTGTGCGTCAAGCTCGCGGAAGCCGAGATTCCCGCGTCGCCGGAACAGATCGTGCTGACCGGCGGCGCCACCCACGCGCTCGACATCATCGTCCGCCACCTGCTCAAACCCGGCGACTGCGTGTTCGTCGACGACCCCGGGCCATGGAACCTCTTTGCCAACCTGCGCCTGTTCGGCGTCAACCTGATCGGCGTGCCGCGCCTGCCGCAGGGCCCCGACCCGGCAGTGCTCGAAGCCCTGCTCGGCGAACACCAGCCGAAGATGTTCTTCACCCAGTCCGTGCTGCAGAACCCCACCGCCTGCGACCTGTCGCCCGCGAGCGCGTTCCGCCTGCTGCAGCTGGCCGAGAAGCACGACTTCCTGGTCGTCGAGGACGACGTCTACGGCGACTTTCACCCCCGCCCGCCGACCCGCCTCGCCAGCCTCGACCAGCTGCGGCGCGTGATCTATGTCGGCAGCTTTTCGCACACCCTGTCGGGCAACCTGCGCGTCGGCTTCGTCGCCTGCGAGCCCGAACTGGCGGCCAGCCTGACCGACGTGAAGATCGTCACCTGTTTGTGCAGTTCGGAATTCGCCGAACAGCTGGTGTACCGGATGCTGACCGAGGGGCATTACCGCAACTACGTGCAGCGGCTGCGCGAACGCCTGCTCAAGACCGGCGCACGGACGCTGCAGATGCTCGAACGCAGCGGGTTCACCGAGTTCGCGGAGCCTGCGGGCGGCATGTTCGTCTGGGCGCGGGCAAAGGGGCGCGAGGACGTCGCCAAGCTCGCCAGCCAGGCCGCTGCCGAGGACATCATGCTCGCTCCCGGCCACGTCTTCCGGCCGCAGCTGCAACCCACCCCCTATCTGCGCTTCAATGTCGCCTACGCGCAGGATCCGCGGCTGGAGCGCTTTCTCAGTCGCGCGGGCGGATCGGCGCCGGCCGAAGTCTGACGGGAAGGATCAGGGACGGATCGACAAGCGCGGTTCAGTGCAGTTGACTCGTCGCCGGCAGGGGGATGCAGCCGCCGTCCCGCACCAGGCTCGCGAAGGCGGCCGCCGGGATGGGCCGGCTGCAAAGGTAGCCCTGCATCTGGTCGCAACGATGACGCCGCAGGAAGTCCAGCTGCGCGGCCGTTTCCACGCCCTCGGCGACGACCGTCTGGTTGAGGCTGTGGGCGAGCGAGATGACCATGCGCGCGATCGCGGCATCCTCGGAGGAGGTCGTGAGGTCGGCGACGAAGGACTGGTCGATCTTGACGCTGTCGATGAGGAAGCGCTTGAGGTAGTTGAGGCTGGAATAGCCGGTGCCGAAATCGTCGAGCGACACGAGGACGCCGATTTCCTTCAACGTGCGCAGCATCACGATGGTCCGCTCCGGATTGCTCATGACGCCGCTTTCGGTGACTTCGAGGTGCAATTGCCGGGCGGGCACGTCGGTCGAGCGCAGGGCCGTGTCCAGCACGCCGACGAGGTCGGCCTGCTGGAACTGCCGCGCCGACACATTGACCGCGACGCTGACGTCCGGCAGCCCCTCCTCGCGCCATGCCTGCAACTGCCGGCACGCGGTGTTGATGACCCACTCGCCGATCGGCACGATGAGCCCGGTTTCCTCGGCGACCGGAATGAAATCGGCCGGCGAGACCATGCCCAGCACCGGATGGCGCCAGCGGATCAGCGCCTCGGCGCCGACGACGCGCCCGTGGGCGAGCTCGACCTTGGGCTGGTAGTGCAGTTCGAGCTCGTCCTGCTCGAGCGCACGGCGCAGGCCGTTTTCGAGTTCGAGCCGTTCGAGCATGCGCGCGTTCATCTCGGGCGCGTAGAAACGGAAATCGTTGCGCCCCTGTTCCTTCGCGCGGTACATCGCGACGTCGGCATTCCTCACCAGCACGTCCGGCGACTCGCCGTCGCGCGGGTACAGGGCAACGCCGAGGCTGCCGGTGACGACCATCTCGTGGCACGCGAGCCTTATCGGCGCGGACACGGCCTGCAGCACCTTGGAGGCGAGGGAGACGGCGTCGCGCTCGGTCGCGAGGTGCGACATCACGATCATGAATTCGTCGCCGCCGAGCCGCGCCACCGTGTCGCCCTGGCGCACGCAGGCCGCGAGCCGCCGCCCCACCTCGCAGATCAGCTCGTCGCCAGCGTCATGGCCGAGGCTGTCGTTGATCAGCTTGAAGCGGTCGAGGTCGAGCAGCATCACCGCCACGGCGCCGGTGTTGCGCTGCGCGTGGATCATCGCCTGCTGCAGGCGGTCGTTGAGCAGGTTGCGGTTGGCGAGCCCGGTCAGCGCGTCGTGGTTGGCCTGCTGTTCGAGCTCCGCCTCGTAGCGCTTGCGGTCGGTGAGGTCGTTGAAGATCGAGATGAAGTGCGACACGCGCCCGCTCGGGTCGTGCATCGATGCGAGCGAGACCTCGTTCCAGAACTGCGACCCATCCCGGCGATAACAGCGCAGCGTCACCCGCGCATCCCGCCCGCGGCGCACCGCCTCGCGCAGGCGTTCGATGTCGGGCTGGTCCCAGTCGGCGCCGATCAGCAGCCGCGTGTTGCGGCCGATGATCTCCTCGGGGGCGTAGCCCGTCATCAACGTGAAGGCGGGGTTCACGTAGATCACCGGATTGTCGGCCTCGCGGTCCGCAGCGCTGATCACGATCGCATTGATGCTCTCGTCGATGGCACGGTTGCGCAGGCGCAGCGTCTCCTCGGTGCGCTGCTGCACGATGCGCGCACGCAGCGTATGGATGCCGTAGGCGACGTCGTCCGCCAGTTCGCCGAGCAGTTCGAGTTCGTCCGCGTCGAAGGCCTCCTTCTCGCGCGTGACGATGCACAGCACGCCGAAGACGTCGTCCTTGAATACGAGGGGCAGCACCGCGGCAGCCTGGAAGCCGCGCCCGAGCGCCGCCTCGCGCCAGCGCCCGACGCGCGGGTCGGTGGCGACATCGTGCACGACCTGCGGCTCGCGCGTGCGCACCGCCTCGCCCACCGGGCCGTCGCCGCAGGCATTGTCCCCCCACGAGAAGCGGAAGGATTTCAGCATCGCGGCGCCCTCGCCCGCCGCTGCGACCGTTTCCAGCGTGCGATCCGCGTCGTGCCACGCCAGGCTCACCCACGCGATGCCGTAGTTCCCGAGCTCGACGAGGAAGCGACACATGTCGGAGAGCAGTCGGCGCTCGTCGGTGGCGCGCACGAGCGTGCGGTTGCACTCGGCCATCACCTTGCGTGCGCGCAGCACGCGCCGCAACTGCGCCTCGACGAGCTTGCGGGTCTCGACCTCGCTCGCCAGATCCGCCGCGCGGCGTTCGAGTTCGTCGGCCTTCGCTGCGAGCTTGTCGGTCAGCACGCGCAGGTGTTCGCGCTCGAATTCGCTGTCGCTCGCGGGCGCGCTCCCTTTCGTTGCCTGTCCGGTCGCCTGTCCGAGCACTTCCTCCATCGCCTGGACGATGTCGTCCGGATTGCACGGCTTCATGAGGATGCGCGAGACGCCGAGGATGGAGGCGAGGTTGCGCACCTCGCGCTCGTTGTAGTTGGCGGTATAGAAGATGACGCGAGTGTCGGCGACCTCGGGATCGGCACGCAGGCGCCGCACGAACTCGTACCCGTCCATGTTGGGCATGAGGATGTCGCAGATGACCACGTGCGGGCGCTGCACCCGCACGATGTCGAGGCCTTCGACACCGTCCCCGGCCTCGAACGCCTCGTGCCCCTCGTAGCCCGCCAGGGCAACGATCAGCTCGCGGTTCATGGCATCGTCGTCTATGACAAGGATCTTCGCCATCGGCACGCACCCTCACTCGTCGGCTACCGGACCGGCCTTGCGCCGCCCGGCGCGCAGATAGGCTTCGACCTCGCTGACGAAGGTCTCCGGGACGATCGGCTTGGAGATGTAGCCGTCGAAACCGGCGAGCATGACCCGCGTCTGGTCACCCGACATGGAAAACGCCGTGACTGCGATGATAGGAATGTTGCGCAGGGTTTCGTGCGTGCGGATGTGACGAAGCATTTCGAAGCCGTCCATCACCGGCATGCGCAGATCGCTGACAATGAGCTCCGGCAAGGGCTCGCGGCACGCGAGCTCCAGTGCCTGCTGCCCGTCCTCGGCGATCAGCACGGTGTGCCCGGCTGCTTCGAGCAGATAGCTGACCAGCTCGAGGTTCGCCGGGTTGTCCTCGACGAGGAGAATGCGTGCTGCCATGGTCACCCCTCCGGCAGGACGAGCGAGAACGTGCTGCCCGAACCGGGCGCGCTCTCGACGACGATCTGCCCGCCCATGCGTTCGGCGAGCTTCTGGCTCAGGTGCAACCCGAGGCCGGTGCCCTCGGCGAACTTCCCGCTGCGCGGCATGATGCGCGAGAACGGCGCGAACAGGCGCTGGCAATCCTCCTCGCCGATCCCGATGCCCGTGTCGCAGACGCTCACCACCACCAGCGGCCGGCCGTTTTCCTTGCGGCGCGCGAGCCGCAGCGTCACGCTGCCGCGCTCGGTGAATTTGATCGCGTTCTGCACGAGGTTGATGACGATCTGGCTGAGCGCCCGCCGGTCGGTCAGGAGCTGCAGCGGATCGTCGGCCACCTCCTCGACCGCGAACGCCAGCCCCTTGCCTTCGGCCTGCGGCCGCAGGGTTGCGACGATCTCTTCTATGACTGCCCGGCAGTCCACCGGTTCGACGTTCAGCTCGATCTTGCCCGCCTCGATCTTCGCGATGTCGAGGAGATCGTTGATCAGCTCGAGCAGGTGCTGGCCGCTCGACTTGACGCGGCGCAGCTGCTTTTCCTGCACCTCGTTGAGCGGCCCCGGCAGCTGCATCAGCAAGGTGCCGGTGAAGCCGATGATCGCGTTGAGCGGCGTGCGCAGCTCGTGGCTCATGCTCGCGAGGAAGCGGTCCTTCGCGGCGTTCGCCTTCGCGAGCTCCACGTTCTTCTCGTGCAGCGCGCGCTCGAAGCGCTTGCGTTCGGTAATGTCGCGGATCGCGCTGGTCACCAGCGTGCCCTCCTCCGTTCCAAGCGGGCTGAGGCCGATCTCCACCGGGAATTCGGTCCCGTCCTGCCGCAGCCCGTAGAGCTCCAGCCCCATGCCCATCGCCCGCGTGCGCATCTGGCCGAAGTAGCCCGAACGATGCGCCACATGGGCGCCGCGCAGGCGTTCCGGCAGCAGCGCTTCGACTGGCCGCCCCAGCAGTCGGCCGCCCTCGTAGCCGAACATCGCCTCGGCCTGGCTGTTCGCAAACACGATACGCCCCGACGCGTTGACCAGCACGATGCCGTCGGGCATGGATTCCAGCAGCTTGCCGTAGCGCGCCTCGACGAGCTTCGCGTCACGCATCACCTTGAGCTGGGTGACATCCTTCGCGCAGAGGATCACATACTGCGGCCGCCCCTGCCCGTCTCGCACCAGCTTCGCCGAGATCGACACATACACGAGCGAGTGGTCCTTGCGCCGGCGCAGCGATTCGATCGCCGCCGCCCCCGCTTCCAGCACGTCGCGACGCAGGCCGCGCTCCTCGTCCGCACAATCCGCCGGCACGATCAGTTCGAGCAGGTCCCGTCCGACGACCTCGTCGGCCGGGTAGCCGAAAATGGCTTCGGCACTCCTGCTCCAGTGCCGGACGATCCCCTCGGGCGACTGCACCACGAACGCATCGGGCAACTCGTCCAGCAGGAGACCGCAAACGTCCATCGTCATAGGCACTCCCCCGATCGCGGCCCGCCCTCGAGGAGATGGGTTCGTGCTACGGCAAAATATCCCCGTCGATGGCGTATCTATAGCAAATCGGCGCCCTATATCCAACCAATTCCGTCGGATAATAACCATTGATTTGCAATGGTTTTCTGCCCCGGATGCCTCGTGGCAAGCATGTTCCGCGCATCTGCGCGGAACTCAGAGCAGGGCGTCGTCGAAGGCCGTCAGCGGCGCGCCGGCCGACTGCACGGTGCGCAGGTGCGCCGCGGCCTGCGGCGCGAAACTCGCCATCCAGAACCGGGCCAACTCGACGAGACTCGCGTGGTAGGCGGCGTCGCCCTCGCCCGCCGCCAGGCGCCGGCGAGCGGCGAGCACGAGCCGCGCCATCTGCCAGCTGCCGCAGACGGTGCCGAGGAGATGCAGAAAAGGCACGGCTGCCGCGAGCGCCTCGGCGTAGCGCTCCTTGCCCGCGGCGAGCAGCCAGTGCGTCGCTTCGCTCAACGCCGCGACGTTCTCGGCAAGGCCATCGGCGATCGGGCCGAAACCGGGCTCGACACGCAGCGCCGAAACCGTCGCACGCAGCTCGGCGATCAGCTCGCGCAGGGTCTCGCCGCCCTCGCGCAGGATCTTCCGCCCGACCAGGTCGTTCGCCTGGATGCCGGTCGTGCCCTCGTAGATCGTGATGATGCGCGAATCGCGCGCGAACTGCGCGATGCCGGTCTCCTCGACGAAGCCCATGCCGCCGAAGACCTGGATCGCATCCCAGCAGGCCTGCTGCCCGACCTCGGTGCACCAGCCCTTCGCGACCGGCATCAGCAGGTCGACGTAGCGCTGCGCCTTGCCCGCGACCGCCGCGTCGGGATGATGGTGGGCGGTGTCGAACCACGCCGCCGCCGTGTACAGCAGCGCCCGCATCGCCATCACGCGCGCGCGCAGCGACAGCAGCATGCGCTTGACGTCCGGATGGCACAGGATGGGCTTGCCCGCCTCGCCGGTGATCGCGTCGCGCCCCTGCACGCGTTCGCGCGCATACGCGAGCGCCATCTGGTAGGCGCGCTCGGCCAACCCCGCGCCCTGCACGCCGACGCCGAAGCGCGCCTCGTTCATCATGATGAACATGGTTTCCAGCCCGCGGTTCGGCTCGCCGACCAGCCAGCCGACCGCCCCGCCCGCATCCCCGTAGCTCATCGTGCAGGTCGGGCTGCCGTGGATGCCCATCTTGTGCTCGATTGAAATGCAGCGCACGTCGTTCTTCGCGCCCGGGCGGCCTTCCGCATCGGGCAGGTACTTCGGCACGAGGAAGAGCGACAGCCCCTTCACGCCCGCGGGCGCATCGGGCAGGCGCGCGAGGACGAGATGGACGATGTTCTCGGTGAGTTCGTGCTCGCCCCAGGAGATGAAGATCTTCTGGCCGACCACGCGATACGTGCCATCCGGCGCCGGCTCGGCGCGGGCGCGCGTCGCCGCGAGATCCGAGCCCGCCTGCGGCTCGGTGAGGTTCATCGTGCTGCCCCACTCGCCGCTCACCACCTTGGGCAGCCAGGTCTGCTTCAGTGGATCGCTCGCCGCGATGCGCAGGGCTTCCGCCTGGCTCACGTTCAACTGCGGCAGCATCGTGAAGGCCATGTTGGTGGAGAACCACATCTCCCATACCGGCGTCGACACCAGCTTCGGCAGCCCTTGCCCGCCGAACTCGACCGGCAGCGACAGCCCAATCCAGCCGGCTTCGACGTACTGCTGCCACGCCTCCTTCCAACCCTCCGGGCTTGTCACGCGCCCGTCCGCCTCCAGGCGGCAGCCCTGCAGGTCGCCCGCGCGGTTGATCGGCGCGAGCACCCCAGCGGCGAACTTGCCCGCCTCGCCGAGGATTGCCTCGACGACGTCCGGTGTCGCTTCCTCGCAGCCCGGCAGCGCCGCGACGGCGTCGAGCCCCGCAAGCTCGCGCAGGATGAAATTCATGTCGCGCAGCGGCGCGGTGTAGTCGGTCATGGTCAGCAGTACCTGTTATTGACCCGGAAATCACTTGCCGTTCAGGCTGAGCCTGTCGAAGCCTTTCCCTGTCCAGCCCTTTCGACAGGCTCATGGCGAACGGATGTATTCGATCGCCGGGGCCGATCAGCAATGAGTCACCGCGGAGCGAGCCTTATCGCGCCATCCAGCCGAATCGTCTCGCCGTTGAGCATCGCATTCTCGACGATCGAGCGCGCGAGCTGCGCGTACTCGGCCGGTTCGCCGAGCCGCGGCGGGAACGGCACCGACTCGCCAAGCGATTTCTGCACGTCCTCCGGCAGCCCCTTCATCATCGGCGTCAGGAACAGGCCCGGCGCGATCGTCACGACGCGGATGCCGAAGCGGGCGAGCTCACGCGCGATCGGCAGCGTCATCGACACGATACCGCCCTTCGATGCCGCATACCCAGCCTGACCGATCTGGCCGTCGTAGGCCGCGACCGACGCGGTATTGACGATCACGCCGCGCTCGCCGCCGGCATTCGCCTCGCCCTGCGCCATCGCCTCGGACGCGATCCGGATCATATTGAAGGTGCCGACGAGGTTCACGTTCACGATGCGCGCGAAGACGTCGAGCGGATGCGGACCGTCCTTGCCGAGCACCTTCGCCGCCGTGCCGATGCCGGCACAGTTCACGAGCCCCTGCAGGCCGCCGAAGCGCTCCCGGGCGAGCCCGACGCAGCCGCGCGCGTCAGCTTCCGAAGCGACGTCGGTGCGATGGAAGGCCGCACGCGGACCGAGCTCGTCGGCGAGCTTCTCGCCGGCGGTTGAATTGAGATCGGCGATGACGACGTTCGCGCCGGCCGCGTGGAAGGCGCGCACGGTGGCTTCACCGAGTCCCGACGCGCCGCCGGTAATGATGAAGGTGCTGTGTTCGAGTTGCATGAGACTTCCTCGATCGTAGGGCGGATGAGCCGAAGGCGTTATCCGCCGAATGGATTTACCTACCCGGCCCTCGATACCGTTGGGGCCGAGCCTGTCGAAGCACCCCGCCCTTCAACGAGATGAGGCCTAAGGGGAGTGCTCGACATGATTGCCATGTCAATAATCGTTGAGCATTCGGCGGAAGGCGCCTTCGGCTTTTCCGCCCTACGCGTTGCTGTTCTCGACGACGATCGCCACACCCTGGCCGCCGCCGCAGCACGCCGACGACACCCCGTACTGCAGCCCGGCCTCGCGCAGCTCGCGCGCCACCGTCGTCGTCAGCCGCACGCCCGACGCCCCCAGCGGGTGCCCGATCGCGATCGCCCCGCCATGCACGTTGGTCTTGTCGCGATCCAGCTCCAGCTCCTTCTCGCACGCGAGGTACTGCGCGCCGAAGGCCTCGTTGATCTCGACACGGCCGAGCTCGCCCACCCTCAACCCCGCCTTCGCCGCCGCCACGCGGATGGCCGGCGCCGGGCCGATGCCCATGATCTCCGGCGGCACCGCCACCGAAGCGCCGGCGACGATGCGCGCCAGCGGCTTCACGCCATGCGCCCGCACCCAGTCGCCGTGCGCGACGATCACCGCGGCCGCGCCGTCGACGATCGCCGAACTGTTGCCGCCCGTCTGCACGCCGCCGAAGGCCGGCTTCAGCTTCTGCAGCGTCTCCAGCGAAGTCGGACGCACATGGCCGTCGCGGTCCACGCACTCGGCGCGATCAGCAAGCTTCAGCGCGCGCGGGTTGTAGCCCGGCAGATCCCACTTCGCATTGACGACGGGCACGACCTCGTCCGCGAAATACCCCGACTCCCACGCGGCGCAGGCGCGCGCGAAGCTCTGCGCGGCGAAGCGGTCGACCTCTTCGCGCGAGATGCCGTAGCGCTTGGCGAGGTTCTCGGCGGTGTCGCCCATGCTGTCGCCCGGCGCGGTGTCCTTGGTCGCCTCCCACAGGAAATCGCGGAAATCGAGTTGTCCCATGCGAAAGCCCGCGCGGTGCGTATAGGCGGCGATCGGGTTCCGCGACATCGACTCGGTGCCCACGCACAACGCGACCTTCGCCTTGCCGAGCGAGATCTGGTCGGCGCCCGCAAGGATGGTCTCGAAGCCGGTGCCGCACAGGCGCTGCACCAGCAGCGCCGGCACGGCCGGATTCACCCCCGCATACAGGCCGATATGGCGCGGCAGGAAGTAGGCGTCGAAGCTCGCCTGCGCCATGTTGCCGGCGACGATCGCGTCGATCTCGCCGGCCGGGATGCCGCTCTTTTCGAACAGCGCGCGCGCCGCGAAGATCCCGAGGTCGGTCGGCGACACATCGCGCAGCGGGCCGTTGTAGTCGGCGAAGGGCGTGCGCTGCCCGGCCACCAGCCAGATGTCGTCGTAGGCGCGCGCGTGCGCCGCGGCCTCGGATGCTGAGTAAGGATTAGTCATCGCTGCGGTCCCTGTCCCTTGCGTTGCAGGAAGTGCCCGATGCGCTCGGCGACTTCCGGGCTGGTCTGTGTCAGTGCGGCGGTCAGCGATTCGACGAACAGGCCGTCGTCGCTCGCGAGGTTGTCGATGCGCGCGACGGCCGTGACCATCGCCCAGTTCGCCATCGGTGCGTTCTCGGCGATGCGGCGCGCGAGCTGCTGCGCCTTCGCCAGCGCCTCGCCGGGGCCGACGAGGTAGTGCGACAGGCCGAGGCGCTGGCCCTCGTCGGATTCGAGGATGCGCCCGGTCAGCATCATTTCGCACATGCGCCCCGCGCCGATGATCTTGGCGACACGCACCGAGGCGCCGCCGCCGACGAAGATGCCGTGGCGGCCTTCGGGCAGCTGGTAGATCGTGTTCGGCTCGGCGACACGCACGTGGGTCGCCGTCGCCAGCTCCAGCCCGCCGCCGATCACCGCACCGTGCAGCGCCGCCACCACCGGGATGCCACCGTTCTGGATGCGGTCGAACACGCGGTGCCAGCTCCTCGAGTGCTGCATCACGCCGAAGGGGTCGCGGTGCTGGTGCTCGGTGAGATCCAGCCCGGCACAGAAGTGCTCACCTTCGCCGCCGAGCACGATCACGCGCGTGCCTTCGGGCACCGCGGCGAACGCGGCGTCGATGGCGTTCAGGAGGCGGTCGCTGATCGCGTTGCGCTTTGCAGGGCGCGCCAGCATCACCGTGTAGATGTCGTTCTCGAATGAGGTCTTGACCAGTTCTTCGCTCATGGGGCGATCCTTTTATTTAAACCCGGCAACTCACTTCCGTTCGGGCTGAGCCTGTCGAGGCCCTGCCTGTTTCCTTCGACAGGCTCAGGGCGAACGGCTGTCCTCGGTTGCCGTCTTGACGTTCATGCTGTGATGACCGCCTTGTCGGGCATTTCCGCGTACAGCGCCGCGACCAGATCCTTGCGCCGCGCCAGCACCGCGCGCTGATTGATGTAACCCTTGTCGGTGATCTCGCCTGCCTCCACCGACGGCGGCTCCGCCATCAGCATCGCCCGCGCCGCCACCGTCGAGGACCCGCCGCCGCCCTGCGCCAGCGCATTCATGCCCAGGCGCACGCGCGCCAGCACCGCCGGATTCGCCAGCACCTGCTCGACCGGCGCATCGGCCGGCAGACCGGGGCACAGCGAGCGGCACTCGGAAACGTTCGGGAACACCAGGAAACCGATCTCGTCGCGGTCGTGGCCAGTCACGACGATGTCCTGGGCGACGGGTTTCAGCGCGTCGATGCCCTTCACGCGCAGCGCGCCGACATGCACCCAGGTCCCGGTCAGCAGCTTGAAGTCTTCGCCGACGCGGCCGTCGAACAGCAGTCCCTGCTCGGGCCGCGCGGGATCGACAAACTCGACCGCATCGCCGATCAGGTAGAAACCCTCGTCGTCGAAGGACTTCGCCGTCAGTTCCGGCTGCTTCCAGTAGCCGGGGAACACGTTCGGCCCGCGCACGCGCACTTCCAGCTTGTCCGCGCTCGGCACGAGCTTGAGTTCCGTCCCGGGCACCGGCACCCCGATCACCCCCGAGCGCACCGCCTGGAAGTGGCAGTCGGTCGCGAGCGGCGCAGTCTCGGTCGAACCCCACGACGACACCATCGCGACGCGATGGCCCTTGGTGTCCTCGGAGAGGTTTTCCAGCTCGGCCCACAGGTGCTGCGGCAACGCCGCACCGGCGTAGAAAATCAGCTTCAGGCGCCCGAAGAACGCTTCGCGCAGTTCGCGATCGCGGCGCAGTTCCGGCACCAGCATGTCGTAGGCGCGCGGCACGCTGAAGTAGATCGTCGGCGACACCTCCCTGATGTTGCGCAGTGTCCTGGCAAGCAGCGCCGGCACCGGCTTGCCGTCGTCGATATAGAGGCTGCCGCCGCAGCGCAGCACCATGTTGAGGTTGTGGTTGCTGCCGAAAGTGTGGCTCCACGGCAGCCAGTCCACCAGCACCGGCGGCTCCTCCTTCAGGAAAGGCCACACCAGTTCCTTCGCGAGCTGGCTCGCGCACAGCATGCGTTGGGTGTTGATGACCGCCTTGGGCGTGCCGACCGACCCCGACGTGAACAGAAACTTGGCGATCGTGTCCGGCGTGATGCGGTCGAAAGCACGCATCACCGCAGCCTCGTCGCTCGCAGCCTCGATGTCGGAGAAGGCGATGCAGCCTTCCGTTTGCGCACTGCGGCGTCCAGCGACAACGACGCCATCGTGCAACGGCGCGATCGCCTCGATCGCCGCGCCGAATCGGGCGACGTCGTCGGCATAGACCACGCCCGGCCGCATCAGCTCGATGTTGCCTTTCAGCTTGGCGAAATCCTTCGACATCAGCGAATTGCCGGTCGAGATCGCGCACGCGGGCACACCGACGTGCATCGCCGCGTACATCAGCAACGCATGCTCGATGGAGTTGTCGGAAAGGATCACGACCGGCCGTTCCGCAGACAGGTTCTGCCCCAGCAGCCAGGTCGCGATCGCGACCACACGCCGGCGCGCCTCATCGTAGCTCACCCTGTCCCACTCGCCCGCCGCGTTGCGCTCGGCCAGGAACACGCGCTCGGGTGCTTCCCGCGCCCAGTGTTCCAGCCACTCGCCCACGCAGCGCGCATAAGCCTGCGGCAGCGGGATGCCCGAGCGCAGGACGCGGCTGCCGTCGGGCCGTTCCTCGATATTCACGACCGGGCGCGCGAACATCGCGTCGGTCTCGTTGATCACAGTACTCATGAATCGTCCCCGCGTGCGCCGCTTACTTGATCAGCTTGTAGTTGCCGCTGTCGATCTTCACCAGCACGTGCGAGCGCTCGTCCAGGCCGAAGTGGTCGTTCGCGTTCATGTTGAAGACACCGTGGCTCGCGACGACCTCCTTGTTCCCCTCGAGCGCATCGCGCAGGGCTACGCGGAATTCCGGGGTGCCCGCCTTGGCTTTCTTCAGCGCGACCGGCACTGCCTGCTCGATGAGCCGCCAGGCGTCGAAGGCATGGCCGGCGAAGGACGAGAACGAGCCGGCGCCATATTTCTCCTCGTACTTCGTGACGAGCCCCTTGCCCATGGCCTTCGACGGATGGGAATCGGGAATCTGGTCCGCGACCACGACCGGCCCGACCGGAATGATCACGCCGTCGGCCGCCTTGCCCGCGACCTTGAGGAAGGCCTGGTTCGCAACCGCATGCGTCTGGTATACCTGCCCCTTGTAGCCGCGCTCGACCAGCGTGGTCTGCGGCAGGGCAGCGGGGCTACCCGAAGCGGCGACCAGAATCGCGTCCGGCCGTGCCGACACCAGCTTCAGCACCTGCCCGCTCACCGAGGTGTCCGAACGCGCATAGCGCTCGGTCGCGACCAGCTTGATGCCCGCCTCTGCGGCCTTGGCGGTCACCGAAGCCAGCCAGTCCTCGCCGTACGCGTCCGAGAAGCCGATGAAGCCGAGCGTCTTCACTCCGCTCTGCTTCATGTGCCCGACCACCGCAGCGGCCATCACGCTGTTCTGCTGCGGGGTGCGGAACACCCACTTGTTGCGCTCAGCCGGCAGCGACACCGGACTGATCGTGACCTGCGGCGTCGCGCTCTCGTTGGCCACCTCGGCGATCGCGGCGGTCGCCGGCGTCGTCGACGAACCCACCAGCACATCCACCTTGTCCTCGCTAACCAGCTTGCGTGCGTTCTTCGTCGCCAGCGTCGGATCGGTCGCATCGTCGAGCACGATGAAATTGACCTTCTCGCCGCCGATCTGCGTCGGCAGCAGCGCGAACACGTTCTTCTCCGGAATCCCGAGCGAAGCACCCGGCCCGGTCGCCGACAGCGAAACGCCGATCGTGATGTCGGCGAGCGCCGGCGAACCGTACGAGGCGGCGGCGATCGAGCACAGCACTGCGAGTTTCTTCACCTGCATGTCTCACTCCTTTGGTCTCTTGACGCCCGACTGTGTCGGGTCGAATGGTTGGCGACTCGAGCCGCTCTGTCGCCGGTAGTCACTTCGTGCCGGCATGGTGTGAAAGTTAGCAGCGCTATTCTCACTTGTCAAACACTTGTTCAACTAGTTTGTAATGTTTTTGCGCCCCTATCCGACATCACCCCGCCAGCTTGTCCTGGTGCTTGCCGCCCAGCCCCAGATAGGACTCGATCACCCGCGGATCGTCGGCGAGTTGCTTGGCCGGCCCTTCCATCGAGATCTCGCCGGTCTCCAGCACATAGGCGTAGTCGGCGACCTGCAGCGCGGCGCGCGCGTTCTGCTCGACCAGCAGGATCGACACGCCGCGCCGGCGCAGCTCGCTGATGATGCGGAAGATTTCCCGCACGATCAGCGGCGCGAGCCCCAGGCTCGGCTCGTCGAGCATCAGCAACTTCGGTTTGGCCATCAGCGCCCGCCCCACCGCGAGCATCTGGCGCTCGCCGCCCGAGAGCGTGCCGGCCATCTGCGCCTTGCGCTCCTTGAGGCGCGGGAAGAGGCCATACACCTCCTCCATCGTCTCGCCGTGGTCGCGCTTGCCCATGCGGTAGCGCTGGAAGGCGCCCAGCAGCAGGTTGTCCTCGACGCTCATCTCGGCGAAGAGTTCGCGCTTTTCCGGCACGAGGTTCATGCCGCGCGCGACCATGCGCTCGACCCGCGGCACGTACTCGGCCTCGCCGTCGAAGGTGACCTGGCCGCGCGACTCCAGCAGGCCCATGATGGCGGAGAGCATCGTCGTCTTGCCCGCGCCGTTGGGGCCGATCACGGTGACGATCTGGCCTTCGCCGACGCGCAGGTTGGCGTTCGACAAGGCCTCAACCTTGCCGTAGGCGACGCACAGGTCGCGCACTTCGAGCACCGCGCGCGGGGTGCCGGGGGCGGTGTCGAGCGTCTGCTCGATCACGTCCCTCATCGCATTGATCTCCACGCTCATGCCGTTCATTCCACACCTCCGAGATAGGCTTCGAGCACCGCCGGGTTCTGCTGCACTTCCTCGGGCAGGCCTTCGGCGATCTTCTGGCCGAACTCCATCACGACGACGCGATCGACGAGGCCCATCACGAAGTCCATGTCGTGTTCGACGAGAAGAATCCCCATGCCTTCGCCCCTGAGCTTCTTCAGGAGCTCGGCGAGTGCCTGCTTCTCCTTGAAGCGCAGGCCGGCGGCGGGCTCGTCGAGCAGCAAGAGGCACGGGTCGGCGGCGAGTGCGCGCGCGATCTCGAGGATGCGCTGCTGGCCCAGCGCGAGGCTACCGGCGGCGTCGAACATGTGCTCGGCGAGCCCCACGCGCTCGATCTGGCGCGCCGCTTCGTTGAGGAGCCGCGCTTCCTCGCCGCGGTCGAGGCGCCACGCGGCCGGGAACACGCCCTTGCCGCCCCGCAGGTGCGCACCGATGGCGACGTTCTCGAGCACGCTCATCGTCGGCAGGAGCTTCACGTGCTGGAAGGTGCGGCTCATGCCCATGCGCGCGATTTCTCTTGAGCCGTGGCCGGCGACCGACTGGCCGAGAAACAGCACCTCACCCGAGGTCGGCGTGTCGACGCCCGAGATCTGGTTGAACATGGTGCTTTTCCCCGCGCCGTTGGGGCCGATCAGCGCGAGGATCTCGCCGGCCTTCACCGAGAGGCTCATCGCGTTGTTGGCGACGAGCCCGCCGAACTTCCTTGTGACCTCCTTCGCTTCGAGGATCACGTCCCCGCGCGCCGGCAAGGGCTTTCGCGGCAGCGGTTCGGCCGCGGCGTCGAGCGTGCGACGCGTCGCCCGCACCGGCACGAGGCGCGCGACGATCGGCCACAGGCCTTCGCGCGCGCGCTGCAGGATCACGACCATCATCAGGCCGAAGAAGATCACTTCGAAATTGCCGCTCTCGCCCAAGAGCCGCGGCAGGAGGTCCTGCAGCCACTGCTTGGCGATGGTGATGACGCCCGCGCCGAGGAGCGCCCCCCACACCTGCCCCGCGCCGCCCACCACCGCCATGAAGAGGTACTCGATGCCGATGTGCAGCCCGAAGGGCGTGGGGTTCACGAAGCGCTGCATGTGCGCGTACAGCCAGCCGGAGGCGCAGGCATGGAGCGCCGCGATGACGAAGATCACCATCCTTGAGCGCGCGGTATCCACGCCCATCGCCTCGGCCATCACCATGCCGCCCTTGAGCGCGCGGATCGCGCGGCCTTCGCGCGAGTCGAGGAGGTTCTGGGTGGTAAACACCGCCGACAGCAGGAACACCCAGATCAGGTAGAAGATCTGGCTGCCGTCGGTGAGTTCGTAGCCGAACACCGCGATCGGCGGGATGCCGGTGAGGCCCGTGTGGCCGCCCAGCGTCTCGAGCGTGCCGAAGAGGAAGTACAGGCTGATGCCCCACGCGATGGTGCCCAGCGGCAGGTAGTGGCCGGAGAGCCGCAGCGTCATCGAGCCGAGCACGAGCGCGACGGTGGCGGTGAACACGAGGCCGACGACGAGCGCGAGCCACGGCGAGCCGCCCGCCCACGCGAGCCAGGACGGCAGATCGGTCGCGGTGGTGAGCACCGCGGTGGTGTAGGCCCCGAGGCCGACGAAAGCGGCCTGGCCGAAGCTCGTGAGGCCGCCGACGCCGGTCAGCAGCACGAGGCCGAGCGCCACCAGCGCGTACAGGCCGATGTAGTTCAGGAGCGTGACGTAGAAGGGCGGCATCACGAGCGGCGCCCCCAGCAGCAGGGCCAGGAACAGGCCCAGGACAACGCGCGGCTTCATTCCTCTTCCTCCACGTGGTGGCTGGTGAGCGAGCGCCACAAGAGCACCGGGATGATCAGCGTGAACACGATGACTTCCTTGTAGGCGCTGGCCCAGAAGGAGCTGAAGGCTTCGAGCAGGCCCACCAGCAGCGCACCCGCGGCGGCGATGGGGTAGCTCGCTAGGCCGCCGACGATGGCGGCGACGAAGCCCTTGAGACCGATAAGGAAGCCCGTGTCGTAGTAGATGGTCGTGATCGGGGCGATCAGCACCCCGGAAAGCGCGCCGATCGCCGCCGCGAGGAGGAAGGTGAGGCGCCCCGCGAGCGCGGGCGAGATGCCCATCAGGCGCGCGCCGTTGCGGTTCATCGCGGTCGCGCGCAGCGCCTTGCCGTAAATCGTGCGGCCGAAGAACTGGTACAGCGCGACGATCAGCACGATCGAGGCGACGACCACCCACAGCGTCTGGCCGGTGACCATCATCGGGCCGAGCTCGAAGCGCGCTTCCGAGAAGGCCGGCGTGCGCGAGCCTTCGGCGCCGAAGAAGAGCAGCCCCAGGCCCACCATGCCGACGTGCACCGCCACCGAGATGATCAGCAGGATCAGCACCGACGCGGCGGCGACCGGCTGGTAGATCAGGCGGTACATCAGCGGCCCCAGCGGCACCACCACCAGGAGCGCCAGCAGCACCTGCACGGCGAGCGGCAAGGTCGCGAGCGGCAGGGCGTAGAGCAGGCCCGCGAGCACCAGCGGGTAGCCCGCGTTCCACGCCAGCACGTTGGCGATCCGCCCCTTCTGCCCGCTGGCGAGCGCATGGCGCGCATCGAGCGCCGCCGCGAGCACCCCCGCCCCGACGAGCAGCCACAGCGTCGCCGGCACCGTGCCGGCCTGGATCATGACCAGAGTGAGCGCGCCGTACGCGACAAACTCCCCCTGCGGAATGAAGATCACCCGCGTCACGGCAAACACCAGCACCAGCGCGAGCGCGAGCAGCGCATAGATCGCACCGTTGGTGATGCCGTCCTGCGCGAGCAACAGCGCTATCTGGAAATCCATGGACGAACTCCGGCTGTCCGCGTCGAGACGCGGAAACACAAGAGATGAAAAAAGGAAGGAAGTCGCGGGCCGCGAGGGCTAGGCGGGCGTCATCGACGCCGCACCGGCACGCCGGACGAGGGAATCGCGCACGGGCGGGGCCGGGGCACGGCTGAGGCAGGGGGTGGTGGTCATTGGTTTGTCTCCGGTCTTGGCCGCCCCGAAGCGGGTGCGGCGGGTGGCGACCTCGATGGTCGCTCTCGAGTTTTGCTCCCGCGGGCACGCCCTGACGGTGCCCGGACAAGCTACAGCCACCAAACAGACTTGTCAAACAGTTGTTCAAGTAGTCTAATCAACCCCGAAACGCGCACAGATCTCCGTCCGTACCCGATCCCGCGACGAATGCAGCGCAGCCTCCCGCACGCTATGATTCCCGCCCATCCCCCCACCGCACCAGCCTTGATGACCTCTGCCACGGCAGCCGCCCACGACGATCCGCCGCTTTCCCCGACCGAGGTCGGGATCCTGCGCCTGGCGCACGATGAGCCCGAACTCGGGCAGGCCGCCGTCGCCGAACGCCTGCGCCGCGCCGGTCTGACGATCTCCGCTTCGGGGGTGCGCTACATCTGGCAGAGGCACGGACTGGAAACGACCGCCAAGCGCCTGCAGGCGCTCGCCGACGCGACCCCCGAAGGGCTTGCGGCGCTCACCGACAGCCAGCGCGAGCTCCTCGAACGCGGCACGCTCAGCGCCCAGCTCGCGTCCGCCCCGTGCGACGGCACGCGCAACCAGGAGGAACCGCTCGACCGCCGCCAGATCATCCTCAACGCCGCGGCCGAACTGTTCTCTGACCAGGGCTACGACCGCAGCTCGATCCGCGACATCGCGCGCAAGGTCGGGCTGCTGCCCGGCTCGGTCTACCACCACTTCGCGTCCAAGGACGAGCTCTATCTCGCGGTGCATCGCGAAGGCTTCCAGCGCGTCATGGGCACGATCACAGCGGAAATCGAAGCGCTTTCCGATCCCTGGGAGCGCCTGCGTCGTGCCTGCGAGGTGCACGTCGCGCAGATGATCGAAGGCCCGGCGGTCGAACGCATCACCGGACACAGCCTCGCGCTCATCGGCAACCACGAACTCCTCGCGAAGATCCAGCCCGCACGCGAAGCCTACGAACAGCTCTTCCGCGATCTCGTCACCGCCCTGCCCGTCGTTCCCGGCACGGATCGCTCGCTGCTGCGCCTCTTCCTCCTTGGTGGCATGAACTGGGTCTATCTGTGGTACCGCGAAGGCCGCCGCACGCCGCGCCAGATCGCCGACGCGATGGTCGAGATGGTGCGCCGGGGCGTCGCGCCGTCCTGAGCCGACGCCCCGTGTCCTTGCCTTTCCGTCGCGATCCGCCATAACTCAAATGGGTGATCGGAGACAGCCATGTTCAAGGACAGGGAAGACGCCGCACGCCAGCTCGCGGCCAGGCTCAAGGGGCGCCCGCTGAAGGATCCGCTCGTGCTCGCCATCCCGCGCGGCGGCGTCGTCACCGGAGCCGTTCTCGCGCGCGAACTCGGTGCGGAACTCGACGTCGTGCTCGCGCGCAAGCTGCGCGCCCGCTACGACCCCGAACTCGCGATCGGCGCGATCGGCGAGGACGGCGAGGAATACCTCGCCCGCTTTGCCTACTCCGTGATCGGCATCGACGACGACTACCTCGTGGAGGAGCGGGCGCACCAGCTTGCCGAGATCGAACGCCGCAGGGAATACTTCCGCGCCGTGCGGCCCGCCGCCGCGATCGCCGGCCGCTCGGTCATCGTCACCGACGACGGCGTAGCAACCGGCGCGACGATGCTCGCCGCCTTGCACGTCATCCGCGCCAGGCAGCCGGACGAACTGATCGTTGCCGTGCCGGTCGGCCCCCCGGACACGCTCGACACGCTCGCACGTCACTGCGACCACGTCGAAAGCGTCCTGAGGCCGGCCTGGCTGGGCGGCATCAGCGGATTCTACGGCGACTTCACCCAGGTCGAGGACGAAGAGGCGATATGCCTGCTGCGCGACCACCAGCTTTCACGCGTCGCGCCGCGATGACCCCGATGCCGGGGCCGTATCTGCGCCTGTCAGCGTGCGAATCGGCCCCTCGAACGCAACGATCGTGAAATTTGCACGCGGCAAGCAAATAAGCAAGCTTGCATACTGCGCGGAAACACGTATACCGCGCATATTCAGTTACTATTACTTACAGTCCGTGACATATTATCGTGCTGCTAGCTGCGGACAAGGTGCGCAGTCGGCAGGCCCCTCACTGACAAAGGCCCCGGCGATCGAAGAATCCGACCAATGCGCGATCTACAGCTTCCGCACACCGTCACCACTGCGATCGAAGGCGCAAACGTACCGCCCTTGCCCCAGGTGTTGCTCCGCCTGATCCAGCAGGTCGATGACGAATCATCCACGATCGACAGCCTGGCCGCCATCGTGAGCCAGGATCCGGGACTCGCGGCGCGCATCCTGACCGCGGCCAATTCGGCGGCGTACTACCGCAGCACCGCATTGGGCGACATCAAGTCCTGCGTCGTGCTTCTCGGCACGCGAATGGTCCGCTCGATGGCGACCAGTCTCGCCGTCAAGCGCCTGTTCGACGCCGACCGGGGAGCCGTTGCTGCCGATCTCACCGATTTCTGGCGCCACTCCCTCGTGGTCGCCGAAACGAGCCGTGCGGTCGCCATCGCGACCGGCTATCCCAAGCCCGACGAAGCCTATCTCGCAGGCCTCCTGCACGACGTCGGCCAGCTCCTCCTGATGTCCGCCCTGGGCGAGCAGTACGCATGGCTGCTGTCGCAGACCGGGACCGAGGACAAGCTGCTCGAACTCGAACGCAGCAGCCTGTCGACCGATCATGGCGAAGTGGGCACCTGGATGGCAGACCAGTGGAAGCTCGACAGCGAACTCGCCGACGCGATCCTGTTCCATCATGCGGACGCGGCGGAGATCGCGACGGCTTCGTCCCTGCCGCGCCTCGTGTGGTTCGCCGACGCCCTCGCCCGCGGCGTGGAGGGCCCCGTTCCGTTCGAGGAACTCGCCATGACGCTCCTTGGGGCGGATGCGAGTTTCGACCCGGGCCGGACCCTGGCGCGCGCACTCGACCATGTGCAGGTGATCGCCACCGCGATGGGCGTCGCGGCGCGGCCCGAATCCGACGAAGCGTCGCCGGCGCGCACGCTGCCCAACGTCACGGTGCTCGCCCCCCCCAGCCCCCACCAGGAAGCGGATCGCGCCCTCGCCGACCACATCCGCGACATGGCGGTCATGCATCCGCTGCAACAGGACCTGTTCACGCTCACCAGCGACGAGGAACTGCTGGGCGCCCTGCGCGAATCGGCGCGCATCCTGTTCGAGCTCCCGCGCATGGGCTTTCTCCTCATCGACCGCGAGTCGGGCGAGCTCACCGGCACCTCGATCGCCGGGCAGGCAGCCATCTTCCGCCAGACGCGCATTGCGCGCGGCATCGATGCCGGCCTCGCGACACGCGCGCTTGCCGAGCGCGAGGTGTGCAGCAGCTTCGACGACGGCCCGGCCCATCGCGAATCCCTGCTTGACCGCCAGCTTGCGCGCACCTTCGGCAGCGAAGGTATCCTCGCCCTGCCGATGGTGGGCAAGCGGCGCATCGTCGGCGTGATGCTGTTCGCCCTGGGCCGCGCCGAGCATGCCCGGCTGAAGCGCCGCACGCCGTGGCTGCAGAACTTCGGCCGCATCGGCGGCATGAGCGTCGAGGCCTGGCAGGACGCGACCTCCTACCGCAAGCAGGCCGAGGACGAGGCCGCTGCGGCCTTCCGCCTCCAGGCGCGGCGCGTCGTACACGAAGCAGGCAATCCGCTCGGCATCATCAAGAGCTACCTGCGCATCCTCGACCAGAAGCTCCCGGAAAACAGCGAAGTCCGGCACGAACTCGACGTCCTGCGCGACGAGATCGACCGCGTGGCGGGTATCGTGCGGCGCATGAACGAGGTCCCGCCGCCCGCCACCGAAACCGCGTCCGTGGCCGTCAATGCGCTGGTGCGCGAGCTGCTCGCCCTGTACGCGGCACCGCTGTTCGGCGACAAGGGCATCGCCATCACGAAGCACCTCGGCGAGGACAGCGACCGTGCGGCTTGCGATCCCGACAGTTTGAAACAAATTCTCGTTAATTTATGGAAGAACGCCGCCGAGGCGACGCCTCAAGGCGGCCGGTTCGACATCTCGGTCCTCGACGGCGTCATGGAGAATGGCAAGCGACACGTCGAGATCCGCATGGAAGACAGCGGCACCGGAATGCCCGACGAGGCAATCCGCAACCTGTCCTTCCCGGACCCGTCGCACGCCCAGGCCGAACGCGGCCACGGGCTGTCCATCGTCGGCAGCCTCGCCGCCAGGATCGGTTGCAGAATTTCATGCCGCAGCAAGGCGGGCGTCGGCACCACGCTCTCGCTCCTGCTGCCGTGCGTTCAGGTTTCATGATGCTTGCGAGTCGGCACTGCGCGTGACGCCCGCTTCGGAGAACTTCGATGGAGATTGGCAACAGCCTGTTCTCGGCGACAAAGGCCGGCCCCCCCGCGCGCACCACGGCGCGGGTGCTCATCGTCGATGACGAACCGCGCATCCGCGAGGCCTATGGCGCGCTGCTCGCAGCGGAAGGACGCGAGGTCCTCACCTGCGCCAACGCCATGGACGCTATGGCGCACCTCGGCAGTGCCGACATCGATGTCATGGTCCTGGACCTGCACCTTCCCGACATGCACGGCACCGAGATCATGGCGTGGATGGGCGAAGCCGGCATCGACACCGCCGTGGTGGTCTTCAGCGGCGACGACGCCATCGACTCGGCCATTCTGGCGCTGCGGCGGGGCGCCTGCGAATTCATCCGCAAGCACGCGAACCCCGAAGAGCTGATCCGCACCGTCGACAAGGCCATCAGCCGGCGTCACCTCGAACGCGAGAACGCGCGCATGACGGCCCGCCTCGAAGAATCGGAGCGTCTGCACCGCTTCCTCGTGGAACACTCGCCCGACATCATCTACACGCTCGACCCGGAAGGCCACTTCGTCTTCCTCAATTCCCGCATCGAAACGCTGCTCGGCTACAGGCGTGGCGAACTGATCGGCAAGCACTACTCGCTGATCGTGCACCCCATGGACCTCGACCAGGCGCGCAGCGCCTTCGCCGAACGCCGGGTCGGCCTGCGCGCGACCATGAACCGCGAAATCCGGCTGCGCTGCCGCAATCTCGACGTGCGCACCTTCGAGAACCGCACCATCGTCGCGATGCTGAGCTCACAGGGCATCTACCAGCAGGAGGTCGATGACGGCGACGGGAAACGCTTCATCGGCACCGCCGGCGTCCTGCGCGACATCACTGAGCGCAAGCACGCCGAAGAGACGATCAGCTACCAGACCTACCACGACCTCCTGACCGGGCTGCCCAACCGCGCGCTGTTCCGTGACCGCCTCAAGCTCGCGATCAGCCAGGCACGCCGCCGCGGCGAGGTGGTCGGGCTGATGTACATCGACCTCGACCGCTTCAAGCTCGTGAACGACACGCACGGCCAGATCGAAGGCGACGAGCTGCTGAAAAGCTTTGCCCGGCGCGTGCGCGAATGCCTGCGCGCCGGCGACACGATGTCGCGCCAGAGCGGCGACGAGTTCACGATCCTGCTGCCCGACATCGCCGACGCGCAAGCGCTGCAGCGCATCGCCGAGAAAATCGTCGCCGCGCTGCGTGCGCCCTTCACCGTGGGCGGACGCGACTTCCGCTGCACGGCGAGCATCGGCCTGGCCGTCTTCCCGGACGACGCCGACAGTGTCGACGATCTGCTGCGCGATGCCGACATGGCGATGTGCCAGGTCAAGGCACAGGGCAAGAACGGCTTCATGCGCTATGCACCGGAGATGCACCGCAGCCACAGCGAACGCGTCGATCTCTCGAACGAACTGCGCATCGCCATCGAGAGCGATCAGCTGACGCTGCACTACCAGCCGCAGATCGACCTGGTGCACGGCCGCGTGACGGGCGTCGAGGCGCTGGTGCGCTGGCAGCATCCGGAGCGCGGCCTGCTCGGCCCCAGCATCTTCATCCCCCTCGCCGAGGAAGAAGGGCTGATCTTCCCGATCAGCGACTGGGTCCTCAACGAAGCCTGCCGCCAGCAGGCGAGCTGGCGACGTAGCGGCCTCACCGACCTGAAGGTCGCGGTGAACATCTCGCCGCTCGAATTCAACCGCGCGGATGTCGTCGAACGCATCCTCCTGCCGATCCGCACCCACCAGGTGCCGCCCGAGAGCATCGAGATCGAGATCACGGAGAACCTGCTGATGGACGACGCGGAGAGCGTGATCGCCAAGGTGCAGGAACTGCGCAAGCACGGCCTGCGCATCTCCATCGACGACTTCGGCACCCGCTACTCGTCGCTGAATTACCTGCGCCGCTTCCCCGTGAACACGGTCAAGATCGACCAGACCTTCGTCCGCGACCTGGACAGCACCGGCCGCCAGTCACCGGTCATCAGCGCGATCGTCGGCATCGCGCGCGGCTTTGGCCTGAGCGTGCTGGCCGAAGGCGTGGAGACGGCATTCCAGATCGAGGCGCTGCTGCAGCACGGCTGCGACGTGATGCAGGGCTTCCACTTCAGCCGCCCGGTTCCGGCCGAGGAAGTGCAGCGCTACATCGAGGCGCAGGCACTGGCAACGCTCTAAGAAGCTCTAACAAAACGAGAATAGGGGCTGTTCACCCTCGATTTCATTTGTAAACCTCTGGCACCGTCGCCTGAACATCCCGGGGCTTGCGAACCGGCGTCGCGATCCCCGAAACTCTCCGGACGCAAGCTGAATTGCCGGGGAGAAGAGGGAACTTGAGGACAGCAGCGCAAGTAGGGGCGGCGAGGGTGCCATCATGAAGCGGATCGATCTCGTCTCGATGCAGCTCTTTGTCGCGGTATGCGAGACAGGCGCGATTGCGAAAGGAGCGGAGCGCGAGCATATCGTCGCTTCGGCCGTCAGTAAGCGGCTCCTCGAGTTGGAACAGCTCTTCGGGCTACGGCTCCTCGAACGCGGCGCACGCGGCGTGAAGCCCACTGCCGCCGGCGAAGCGCTCCTCTTTCACGCGCGCAACGTGCTGCGCGGCGTCGATCTCCTGCATGCGGAGCTGTCCGAGTACGCCCAAGGCGTGCGCGGCCATGTGCGCATGCACGCGAACATCTCTGCGGTCGTCGAATTCCTGCCCGAAGACCTGCGCGCCTTCATGACGGCGAACGAAGGCATCAAGATCGACCTGCAGGAACATCTGAGCACCGACATCCTGCGTGCGGTCCGCGAGGGGCGGACCGATCTCGGCGTCGTGTCCGGCGCGGGCGAGCTCGACGGCCTCGAATACTATCCCTATCGCTGCGACCAGCTCGTCCTGCTGACGCGGCCGGACCATCCGCTCGCGGCGATGGAAGAGACGAGCTACGTCGCGAGCCTCGCCTACGACCACGTCGGCCTGAGCCAGAACAGCGCGCTCTTCACGCTGCTCGAAAACGCCGCGGCGGAGGCAGGCATGGCCCGGCGCCTGCGCATCCACGTCACGAGCTTCGACGCCCTGTGCCGCATGGTGGACGTCGGCCTCGGCGTCGGAGTCGTTCCGGAACGCGTCGGGAGCTTCTTCGCGTCCGCGCTCGGGCTGCGGCTGATCCGGCTGACCGACAACTGGGCGAAACGCCAACTCCACATTGTCGTCCGGGATGCTGCCTGTCTTCCCGCCGCGGCCCGCCTGCTGCTCGCGCACCTGACCGCCTGATCCGGCGAGCCGTCTCCAAACGAGATGGCTGCCATGGCGAAGCACCGTTTTTCAGCGACGCCCACGTTTGCCACCATGTCCTTGCGCTTAATCGGCCAGGAGCCAGGACACGATGGGAAAGACACTCTACGACAAGATCTGGGACGCGCACGTCGTCAGACAGGGCGATGACGGCAGCAGCCTGATCTACATCGACCGGCACATCATGCACGAGGTCACGAGCCCGCAGGCCTTCGAGGGCCTGAAGCTCGCCGGACGCAAACCTTGGCGCGTCAGCAGCATCGTCGCGACGCCGGATCACAACGTGCCGACGAAGGAACGCGAGAAGGGCATCGACGACGAGATCGCCGCGCTGCAGGTCAGCACGCTGATCGAGAACTGTAAGGAACACGCAGTCACGCTGTTCGGCCTCG
The DNA here is from genome assembly GCF_003628555.1 of Azoarcus sp. DN11. Classification (NCBI taxonomy): domain Bacteria; kingdom Pseudomonadati; phylum Pseudomonadota; class Betaproteobacteria; order Rhodocyclales; family Zoogloeaceae; genus Azoarcus; species Azoarcus sp. DN11. The sequence continues at coordinate 3,223,820 of NZ_CP021731.1, forward strand.
ACGACAAGCGCCAAGGCATCGTCCACGTCGTCGGACCGGAGCAGGGCGCGACGCTGCCGGGCATGACCATCGTCTGCGGCGATTCGCACACCAGCACCCACGGCGCCTTCGGCGCGCTCGCGTTCGGCATCGGTACCTCGGACGTCGAGCACGTGCTCGCGACGCAGTGCATGGTGATGAAGAAGTCGCGCAACATGCTCGTTCGCGTCGAGGGCCGGCTCGCGGCGGGCGTGACGCCCAAGGACGTCGCGCTGCACGTCATCGGCCGTATCGGCACGGCGGGCGGGACGGGGCACACGATCGAGTTCGCCGGCAACGTCTTCCGCAAGATGTCGATGGAAGGCCGGATGACGGTCTGCAACATGGCGATCGAAGCCGGTGCGCGGGCGGGGCTGGTGGCGGTCGACGACACGACGATCGACTACCTCAAGGGGCGCCCCTACGCGCCCTGCAGCAGCAAGTGGGATGACGCGGTCAAGGTGTGGAAGACACTGCATTCCGATCCGGATGCGGTCTTCGATCGCGTGGTCGAGATCGACGCCGCCGCCATCGAACCACAGATCACCTGGGGCACCTCGCCTGAGATGGTCGTGCCCGTCGGCGGCCGCACGCCGGACCCGTCCGCCGAAAGCGATCCGATCAAGCGCGATGCGATCGAACGCGCGCTCGCCTACATGGGCCTCGCGCCGCTCACGCTGATTACGGACGTCGCGATCGACAAGGTCTTCATCGGCTCCTGCACCAATTCGCGCATCGAAGACCTCCGCGCCGCGGCCAAGGTCGTCGAGGGGCGCAGCATCGCGGCCAACGTGAAGCTCGCGATCGTCGTCCCCGGTTCGGGGCTCGTGAAGGAGCAGGCCGAGCGCGAGGGGCTGGACCAAATCTTCGTACGTGCAGGCTTCGAGTGGCGCGAGCCGGGCTGTTCGATGTGCCTGGGCATGAACAACGACCGCCTCGGCGCCGGCGAGCGCTGTGCGTCGACGTCGAACCGCAACTTCGAAGGACGTCAGGGGGCAGGTGGACGCACCCACCTCGTGAGCCCGGAAATGGCCGCTGCGGCCGCCGTCGCCGGTCGCTTCGTCGATGTCCGCGAATTGAACTAAAGGGAAATCATGAACAAATTCACCGTCCTCAACGGCCTCGTCGCGCCGCTTGACCGGGAAAACGTCGACACCGACGCGATCATCCCGAAACAGTTCCTGAAATCCATCCACCGCAGCGGCTTCGGGCCGCATTGCTTCGACGAGTGGCGCTACCTCGATACGGGCTACATCGGCATCGACCCGGCGAGCCGCAAGCTCAACCCGGATTTCGAGCTGAATCAGCCGCGCTATGAAGGCGCGAGCATCCTGCTGACGCGCGAGAACTTCGGCTGCGGCTCGTCACGCGAGCATGCGCCGTGGGCGCTCGAACAGTACGGTATCCGTGCACTGATCGGGCCGAGCTTCGCCGACATCTTCTTCAACAACTGCTTCAAGAACGGCCTCCTGCCGATCACGCTGCCGGTCGAGGTGATCGACCGTCTTTTCGACGAAGTCGCAGCGACCGAGGGCTATCGCCTGACGATCGACCTGGAGAAGCAGGCTGTCGTGACGCCTTCGGGCGAGGCGATCCCGTTCGACATCGATCCCTTCCGGCGCCACCGGCTGCTGAGCGGACTCGACGATATCGGCGAGACGCTGCTCCACTCGGCCGAAATCGCGGCGTTCGAACGGGCGCATCTTGCGACCTCGCCCTGGCTCGGCAAACGCGTGGAGTAACTGCCTCCAGGTGTTAAGCGCTTTCGGCCGGCAGCCCCCGGGCGCGTCGGCATCAGCCAGCCGACGCCGCATCGACCTGCACGACGCCCCCTTCCACGCGCACCGCGAAGGTCGCAACCGGTTCGCACGCGGGCGGCGTGAGCGCAGCCCCCGTCACCAGCGAAAATCGCGAGCCGTGGCGCGGGCAGATCACCTCCTCGCCCTCGACGGCCCCCCACGACAGGACCTCGTCTTCGTGGCTGCAGCGATCCTCGATCGCCAGGAAGCGCCCGCCGACGTTGAACACCGCCACTTCGCGCCCGTCCTCGAGCGCAACGACGCGGACCGTGTCGTCGGCGAAATCGTCCGCTTTCGCAACATCCATCCACTCGGCCATCACAGCAACCCCAGTTCCAGGCGCGCGGCCTCGCTCATGCGCGCGGCGGACCACTGCGGTTCCCACACCAGCTCTACGCTCGCCTCGCTGACGCCGGCCACGTCCTCGATCACGCACTGCACGGTGCGGGGAAAGCTCGCCGCGACCGGGCAGCCCGGCGCCGTGAGCGTCATGCGGACGGCGACCTTGCCGGCCTCCTCGTCGACGTCGAGCCCGTAGATCAGGCCCAGATCGTAGATATTGACCGGGATCTCGGGGTCGTAGATGGTGCGCAATGCAGCGATGACGTCCGACCGCAGGCCCGGCCCTTCCGGCGCCGGGGCCTGCACCTCGTTCGCTTTCGCCTGCTCGGCGCGGTGCAGCCAGTCGAAGATGCTCATTTCCCGCCTCTTACCCTTGCGTTCCCGCTTGTCCATCTGCCGCTCGTCCCGTCGAAACCGGTTCCGCCTGCTCATCCGGTTCGGTCGTTACCGGCGCAAGCCTGTCCTGCAGGGCGGCGACCAGCGTGTGCCACGCGAGCGTCGCGCACTTCACCCGCGCGGGGAACTCCGCGACACCGGCCAGCACTTCCAGCTTGCCCAGCGGCGGCCCTGCCCCTGCGGCGCCCTCGTGTCCGGTGACCAGCGCATGGAAGCCGTCGAACAGCGCCCGCGCCTCGGCCTCGGTCCTGCCCTTCAGCGCCTCGCTCATCAGCGAGGCGGACGCCGTGGAGATCGCGCAACCGGTCCCCTCGAAACGCACGTCCTCGATCACGCCGTCGCGGGTCTTCACGAACAGCCTGATGCGGTCGCCGCACAGCGGGTTGAAGCCCTCGGCCTGATGGTTCGCATCCGCGAGCACGCCGTAATTGCGCGGCCGTCGGCCGTGGTCGATGATGAGTTCCTGGTACAGGTCGCGCAGCTCAGGCATCGCCGAACACCTCCCGCACCTTCTCCAGCGCGGCGAACAGGGCGGCGACGTCCTCATGCGTGTTGTACAGCGCGAACGACGCCCGCACCGTCGCCGCGACGCCGAAGCGCTCCATCAGCGGCATCGCGCAGTGGTGTCCGGTGCGCACCGCGACCCCCTCGTGGTCGAGGATGGAGCCGACATCGTGCGCGTGCACGTCCTCCAGCACGAAGGACAGGATCGCGGCCTTCTCGCGCGCCGTGCCGATCAGCCGCAGCCCCGGAAACGCCTGCGCCCGCTCCGTCGCATCACGCAACAATGCGTGTTCGTGTGCCGCGATCACGTCGAAGCCGACGCCCCGGACGTAGCGCATCGCCTCGGCGAGCGCGATTGCGCCGGCGATGTTGGGCGTGCCCGCCTCGAACTTGTACGGCAGGTCGTTGTAGGTCGTGCGCGCGAAACTCACCTGGCGGATCATGTCGCCGCCCCCCTGCCACGGCGGCATCGCCTCCAGCAGCGCGCGCCGCCCGTACAGCACCCCGGTGCCGGTCGGCCCGTAGAGCTTGTGGCCGGAGAAGGCGTAGAAATCGCAATCGAGCGCCTGCACGTCGATCGCCACATGCGGCACCGCCTGCGCGCCGTCGAGCAGCACCGGCACGCCGCGCGCATGCGCCTGCGCGATCAGCTCACGCACCGGGTTGATCGTGCCCAGCGCGTTCGACACGTGCGTCAGCGCGACGATGCGCGTGCGCGGCGACAGCAGCGTCCCGAAGGCCTCGACGTCCAGCTCGCCGCGCTCATCCACCGGCACGACCTTCAGCACCGCGCCGCTGCGCTCGCACGCGAGCTGCCACGGCACGATGTTGGAATGGTGCTCCATGCCGGTGATGAGGATCTCGTCGCCAGCGCGGAAATGGGCACCGAAACTGTTGGCGACGAGATTGATCGCCTCGGTGGTGCCGCGCACGAACACGATCTCCTCGCGCTGCGCGGCGTTGAGGAATTCCCGCGCGGTGTCGCGCGCACCCTCGTAGGCGTCGGTCGCCTCCTGGCTCAGTCGATGCACGCCGCGATGCACGTTCGCGTTGAGGTGTTCGTAGTAGTGCGCCTCCACGTCGATCACGCACCGGGGCTTCTGGCTGGTCGCGCCGTTGTCGAGGTAGACCAGCGGACGACCATTCACCGCGCGCGCGAGGATGGGAAAGTCCGCACGCCGGCGCGCGATGTCGCCCGCTGCGTCGGTGTCCGCCACCCTGCCCAGCGCCGCACGTTCCTTCGGGTCGTCGCGCATCGTCGATCTCCTGTATCACCTCAAGCGGCTTCGGGCAGCGCGCCCGGCAGCAGCGATTCGAGCCGCGCCCGCAGCGGGCCGTGTTCGATGCCGGCCAGCGCGTCGGCGGCAAAGGCGCGGATCAGCAGCGCCCGCGCGTCGCTTTCGCCGATGCCGCGCGCGCGCAGGTAATGCAGCTGGTCCGCGTCGAGCTGACCGACCGTCGCACCATGCGCGCACTTCACGTCGTCCGCCCAGATTTCCAATTGCGGCTTGGTGTCGACTTCGGCCTCTTCGGACAGCAGCAGGTTCCGGTTCGATTGCAGCGCATCGGTGCGCTGCGCATCCGGTCGCACGATCACGCGGCCGTTGAACACCGCCCGCGCCGCGCCGTCGAGCACGCCCTTGTAAAGCTCGCGGCTCGTGCCGTGCGGACTGGCGTGGTCGATGCACGTGTGATGGTCGATGTGCTGCCGCGCGCTGCCGACGTACAGGCCCGAGAGCCGCGCCTCGCAGCCTTCCGCAGCGAGGCGCGTCGCAATCGCGGCGCGCGCGAGTTGCCCGCCGAAGGCGAACGCGTGCGACACGAAGGCGCTGTCCTGCCCCTGCTCCGCCGCGACGTCCGCGACATGGAATCCCTTGCGCCCCTCCTGCTGCAGTTTCGTGTGCGCGATGCGTGCGCCGCGACCGAGCACGATGCGCGTCACCGTATCGCTCAGATAGCCCGCGCCGTCCGGCCCGACGTGGTGCTCAATCACGGTCGCCCGGGCGCCGGCCCCGACCCGGATCAGGTTGCGCGGAAACACCGCGAGATCGCTGCGCGTCGTGACGAACAGCAGATGCACCGGCGTGTCGAGTTCGACGCCGGGCGCCAGATCGATCCACGCGCCGTCGCACCACAACGCGTCGTTGACCAGCCTGAAGCCGTCCGCCCCCTCGCTGCCGTCGGCGAACCACTCTTCCGCGTCGCCGCCACCTTCAGCGACAATCGCCGCGAGGCTTCCGACCCTGGCCCCGGCCGGCAAGCGCCCCGGATCCGACAGCCCCGCCACGAGACGTCCATCGACGAACACCAGTCGCCGCGTCCCGCCGATTGCATGGCGCTGCACCACGGCGCGCACTGCGTCGGGTGCAACGGTCTCGCTCTCGACCCCGAACGCCCGCCGCGCGATCGCGGCGACGCTCGTGTATTTCCACTCTTCGTCACGCGTCGTCGGCAGGCCCCGCGCCGCAAGGCGCTCGATCGCCTCGTCGCGCCGGCGCCGCAGCCACGGCAACGTGGCCCCAGGGAGTCGCGCCGCGAGCGACGGGTAGGCCGACAGCAATCCCGGCACGCAGGGTTCATCCGGGCCGATTCTCATGCCTGCCCTCCCGCGACACCGGCCTGCGGTTTGCGCACTTCGGCCTCGACCCAGCCATAACCGCGGCTTTCCAGCTCCTGCGCCAGTTCCGGGCCACCCGACAGCGCGATCCGTCCCTGCGCGAGCACATGCACGCGGTCGGGCCGGATGTAGTCGAGCAGGCGCTGGTAGTGCGTCACGAGGATCATCGCGCGCGCCGCGCTGCGCATCGCGTTGACGCCGTTCGCGACGACCTTCAGCGCGTCGATGTCGAGGCCCGAATCGGTCTCGTCGAGGATCGCCAGGCGCGGCTCCAGCACCGCCATCTGCAGGATCTCGTTGCGCTTCTTCTCGCCGCCCGAAAAGCCCTCATTCACCGCCCGGTACAGCAGGGCCTCGTCCATCTCCATGAGCCTGAGCTTCGCCTTCACCAGCGTCAGGAAGTCCACCGCATCGAGCTCGGTCTCGCCGCGATGGCGGCGCAGCGCGTTCAGCGCCGCCTTCAGGAGATAGATGTTCGCAACGCCGGGAATTTCCACCGGGTACTGGAACGCGAGGAAGATGCCTTCGCGCGCACGATCCTCCGGCGCCAGCGCGAGGAGGTCGCGCCCCAGATAACGGATCTCGCCCTGCGTCACCACGTAGCCTTCGCGCCCCGCCAGCACGTGCGCGAGCGTGCTCTTGCCCGAGCCGTTCGGCCCCATGATCGCGTGCACCTCGCCCGCCCGCACGTCGAGATCCAGGCCGTGCAGGATCGGCTTGTCGTCCACCGTGACGTGCAGGTTGCGGATTTCCAGCATGGCGGCCCCTCAGTTGCGTTCCCTACCCGATACTCCCTTCGAGGCTCACGCCGAGGAGCTTCTGCGCCTCGACGGCGAACTCCATCGGCAACTGCCTGAAGACCTCCTTGCAGAAGCCCGACACGATCAGCGACACCGCGTCCTCGGCCGAAATGCCGCGGCTCTGGCAGTAGAACAGCTGATCCTCGCCGATGCGCGAGGTCGAGGCCTCGTGCTCAACGCGCGCGGTCGGGTTCTTCACCTCGATGTAGGGGAAGGTGTGCGCGGCGCAGCGGTCGCCCAGCAGCAGGGAGTCGCACTGCGTGTAGTTGCGCGCGCCGGCCGCGCTCTTCGCGACCTTCACGAGGCCGCGGTAGGCGTTGCTGCCGTGCCCCGCCGAGATGCCTTTCGACAGGATCGTGCTCTTCGTGTTGCGCCCGACGTGGATCATCTTCGTCCCCGTGTCCGCCTGCTGCCAGTGGTTCGTCAGCGCCACCGAATGGAACTCGCCCACCGAGTTGTCGCCGCGCAGGATCACGCTCGGATACTTCCAGGTGATCGCCGAACCGGTCTCGACCTGGGTCCATGAGATCTTCGAATTCGCCTCGCGGCAGTCGCCGCGCTTGGTTACGAAGTTGTAGATGCCGCCCTTGCCGTCCTTGTCGCCCGGATACCAGTTCTGCACCGTCGAATACTTGATCTCGGCGCCTTCGCGCGCGATCAGCTCGACCACGGCCGCGTGCAGCTGGTTCTCGTCGCGCATCGGCGCCGTGCAGCCTTCAAGGTAGCTCACGTAGGCGCCGCGGTCGGCGATGATCAACGTGCGCTCGAACTGCCCGGTGTTCTTCGCGTTGATGCGGAAGTAGGTCGACAGCTCCATCGGGCAGCGCACCCCCGGCGGGATGTAGCAGAACGACCCGTCCGAGAACACCGCCGAATTGAGCGTCGCGAAGAAGTTGTCGGTGTAGGGCACGACCGAGCCGAGGTACTCCTGCACGAGGTCCGGATGGTTCTGCACCGCCTCTGAAAACGAGCAGAAGATGATGCCCATCGCGCCGAGTTTTTCCTTGAAGGTGGTCGCGACCGACACGCTGTCGAACACCGCATCCACCGCGACGCCGGCGAGCAGTTCGCGCTCGGCCAGCGGCACGCCGAGTTTCTCGTAGGTGCGCAGCAGCTCGGGATCCACCTCGTCGAGGCTCTTCGGCCCGTCCGTCTTCGCGCGCGGCGCCGAGTAGTACACGATGTCCTGGTAGTCGATCGGCGGATGGCGCACCGTCGCCCACTGCGGTTCCGCCATCGTGAGCCAGTGGCGGAAGGCCTTCAGCCGCCATTCGAGCATGAAGGCGGGCTCCTGCTTCTTCGCCGAAATGAGGCGGATGACGTCTTCCGACAGGCCGCGCGGCACGGCATCCACGTCCAGCGGCGTGTAGAAGCCGTGGCGGTATTCCTGGCTGATCAGTTCGTCGAGTTGCACGGAGCGCTTGCCCATCCTGCGATCCTCCATGGCCGGAACACGCGGCCATCCTGACTAGTTAGGACCCGCACACCGGGGTTTCGTTCCGGGCCATTCCCACGCCAATGGCATGGTTTTTCCCGTGCGCGAACAAATGTCTCGCAAACTGCCGCCTCATCCAGTTTAATGATGAATGAAGCACCGGGAATCCGGAGCGAATATCTGGATGCAGGAGATCGTGACCATGCCCGCAGTCCCCCCGCTCGAACCGCAACAGTTGTGCACCCGCTGCGCCCCCGAACTTCTCGACTTCGACACGACCGACGCCCTCCCCGAATCCGACGCGATCTTCGGCCAGGAACGCGCCGTCGAGGCCGTGCGGCTGGCGCTGGAGATCGACGCCCCCGGCTACAACCTGTTCGTGCTCGGCGAACCTGGCGGCGGCCGCCACGCCACCGTCCGCCGCCTGCTGGAAGCCCACGCCGGCACGCTGCCGCCGCCCGGCGACTGGATCTACATCAACAATTTCGCCGAACCCAACCATCCCCACTCGCTGCAGCTGCCCGCAGGGCGCGGCGCACAGCTGCGCGACGACATGCAGCAGTTCGTCTCCGAACTGGGCCAGGCCATCACCGCCGGCTTCGACAGCGACGAATATCGCGCGCGTACCGAGGCGATCCAGGAGGAATTCAAGCAGCGCGAGGAAAGCGAACTGCGTGCGCTGGGCGACGAGGCGAGCGACAAGGGCGTCGCCTTCCTGCGCACCCCCCAGGGATTCGCCTTCGTGCCGATGAAGGGCGAAGAGAGCCTGGACCCGGAAGCGTTCAACGCCCTGCCTGAAGAGGAACGCGAGCGCATCAGCAAGATCATCGAGGCGTTGCGCGAAAAGCTGCACAGGCTGCTGCAGCATTTCCCCCGCCAGCGCCGCGAAATGCAGGCGCGCATGCGCGCCGCCAGCCGCGAGACGCTGGAACTCGCAGTCGGCCATCTGATCGAGGAACTGAAGGAACGCCACGCCGACCTGCCCGCGATCGAGGCCTTCCTCGACAAGGTCCTGCGCGACGTCGTCGAGGTCGGCCAGGAACTGCGCGAACAGGCGAGCAAGAGCGATTCGTCCGGCCCCGGCGAAGGCGGCATCTCGGCACAGCGCTACCAGGTCAATCTGCTCGTCGACCAGGACGGACGCAGCACCGCGCCAATCGTGTTCGAGGATCACCCGACCTTCCCCAACCTCGTCGGCCGAGTCGATCAGGTCGCCCACATGGGCACCCTGGTCACCAACTTCACCCTCATCCGCGCCGGCGCCCTGCACCGCGCCAACGGCGGCTACCTGATCCTCGACGCCGAAAAGATCCTGGTTCAGCCCTACGCCTGGGAAGGGCTGAAGCGCTCGCTCAAATCCGGGCAGGTACGCATCGAGTCGCTCGCCCAGGTGTTCGGCTGGGTCGGCTCGCTGCCCCTCGAACCCGATCCGATCCCGCTCTCGGTCAAGGTGGTCCTCGTCGGCCAGCCCCGCCACTACTACCTGCTGAAGGCGCTCGACCCCGAGTTCGACGAGCTCTTCAAGATCGGCGCCGATTTCGAGGACGTCGTCGAGCGCACGCCCGACAACACGCGCCGCTACCTGCACAAGGCCGCGTCGCTCGCCCGCCAGCAGGGCCTGCTGCCGCTCGACCGCGATGCGGCCGGCCGCCTCGTCGAATACGCCTCGCGCCTTGCCGAGGACGCTGGCAAGCTGTCGACGCGCACCCGCGAACTCGCCGACCTGCTGCGCGAAGCGGACCACGCAGCACGCGCGGCCGGGCAGCGCGCGATGCGGCGCGCGGACATCGAAGCGGCGCTGGCCGCCCGCATCGAGCGCGCCGACCGTCTGCGCGACGCCGTCCACGACGCCGTGCTGCGCGACACCCTGCTGATCTCCACGACCGGTGCCGAAGTCGGCCAGATCAACGGCCTCGCCGTCATCGACCTGGGCGACTTCCGCTTCGGACGGCCCACGCGCATCACCGCCACTGCCCGCCTCGGCGACGGCGACGTCATCGACATCGAGCGCAAGGCCGAGCTCGGGCGAGCCATCCACACCAAGGGCGTGATGATCCTGTCCGCCTTCCTCGCCTCGCGCTACGCCTCGAACCGCCCCCTGTCGCTGTCGGCGAGCCTGGTGTTCGAGCAATCCTACGGCCCGGTCGAAGGCGACAGCGCCTCGCTCGCCGAACTGTGCGCGCTGTTCTCGGCGCTCTCCGGCCTGCCCATCCTGCAGTCGCTGGCGATTACCGGCTCGATCAACCAGCACGGCAAGGTCCAGGCGATCGGCGGCGTCAACGAGAAGATCGAGGGCTTCTTCGACATCTGCAAGGCGCGCGGCCTCACCGGCGAGCAGGGCGTGCTGATCCCGCAGTCCAACGTCAAGCACCTGATGCTGCGCGACGACATCGTGCAGGCCGCCACGGCCGGACGCTTCCACATCTACCCCATCGCCACCGTCGACGAGGCGATCACGCGCCTCACCGGCGTCGCCGCCGGCGAAGCCGACGCAAAAGGCGCCTACCCCGAAGGCAGCGTCAACCAGCGCATCGAAGCGCGTATCGAAGAACTCATCGCCCTGCGCAAGGAATTCGCCAACGGCAAACGCGGCGCGAAGGGCAACGGCAAGGCGACGCGGACCCGGGAGCCGAATGACGGTCTAAAGTAAGTAGGCAGACGAACCGGAGGCGTGCGATGGCAAGTCCCGCCGCACTGAACACCCTGCAGCCCGGCGATGCCCTGGTCATCGTGGACGTGCAGAACGACTTTCTCCCCGGCGGCAGCCTCGCGGTGCCCTCGGGTGACGAGGTCGTGCCGGCGCTCAACGCACTGATCGCCCGCTTCGCGCGTCTCGGCCTCCCCGTTGTCGCCACCCGCGACTGGCATCCGCCGGGGCATTGCTCCTTCCGCGAGCGCGGCGGCCCGTGGCCCCCGCACTGCGTCGCCGGCACGCCCGGCGCGGCCTTCGCCGCGGGACTCGCGCTGTCCGCGTCGGCAATCGTCATCTCCAAGGCCGACACCGCGGACCGCGACGCCTACTCGGGCTTCGGCGGCACCGACCTTCACGCCCGCCTGCGCGATGCCGGCGTGCGGCGCCTCTTCGTCGGCGGCCTCGCGACCGACTACTGCGTGCTCAACACCGTGCGCGACGGCCTCGCGCACGGCTACGCGGTGATCCTCCTCACCGACGCGATACGCCCCGTGGACCTCGCACCCGGCGACGGCGAACGCGCCATCGCCGAGATGGCGCGCCACGGCGCCCTCCTCCTCACTTCCGGCGACATCAGGGGATCCCGCATGACCGCCTCCACCTCCGCCCTGCTCACCGACCTCTACCAGCTCACCATGCTGCAGGCCTACTTCGACGGCGGCATGACGAAGACGGCGTCCTTCGAATTCTTCGTGCGGCGGCTGCCGCAGCAGCGCAACTTCCTCGTCGCCGCCGGCCTCGAGCAGGTGCTCGACTACCTCGAAACCCTGCGCTTCTCCGACGCCGAACTCGAGTGGCTCGCGGGCAGCGGCCGCTTCCACCGCCGCTTCATCGACTGGCTCGCGACGCTGCGCTTCACCGGCGACATCGACGCGATGCCGGAAGGCACCGTGTTCTTCGCCGACGAGCCCATCCTGCGCGTCACCGCCCCTCTGCCGCAGGCCCAGCTCGTCGAGACGCGCATCATCAACCTGCTGCAGTTCCAGACGATGGTCGCCGCCAAGGCCGCGCGCTGCACGCTCGCCGCGCAGGGCCGCCTGCTGGTCGACTTCGGCCTGCGCCGCGCCCACGGCGCCGAAGCCGGGCTGCTGTCCGCCCGCGCCAGCTACCTCGCGGGATTCGACGGCACGGCGACGGTCGAGGCCGGCATGCGCTGGGGCGTCCCGCTGTACGGCACGATGGCCCACTCCTTCATCCAGGCGCACGACGACGAAGCCGCCGCCTTCGAGCATTTCGCCCGCTCGCAGCCCTTGGCGAACACGATGCTCATCGACACCTACGACACCGAATCCGCCGCGTGCAAGCTTGCGGGCCTCACCGCCCGCCTCGCACGCGACGGCATCGCGATCCAGGCCGTGCGCATCGACAGCGGCGACCTCGCCGAAAACGCCCGCCGCGTGCGTACGATCCTCGACGGCGAAGGCCTGCCCGGGGTACGCATCTTCGTCAGCGGCAACCTCGACGAATACGCCGTGCGCGATCTCGTCGCCGCCGGCGCACCGATCGACGGCTTCGGCGTCGGCACCCGCATGAACACCTCGGCCGACCAGCCGTGGCTCGACTGCGCATACAAGCTGCAGGAATACGACGGACAGCCGCGCCGCAAGCGTTCGGAAGGCAAGGCGACCTGGCCCGGGCGCAAGCAGGTCTATCGACGGCGCGACGCCGCCGGCCACCTCGCGGGCGACCTCCTCACGCTGCTGGAGGACAGGGCCGCGGGCGAAGCCCTGCTCGCCCCGGCGATGCGGGCCGGCCGGCGCCTCGCGGCGTCACCGCCCCTCGCCGCGGTGCGCGCCCACGCCGCCGCCAACCTCGCGGCGCTTCCCCCCGCCCTGCGGGAGATTGCGCCCGTCGAAACGCCTCCCGTCACCGTATCGGCCTCCCTGCGCGAGCTGGCCGACGCGGTGGACCGGAGGCAGGAAGCAAGCACCCCGGCAACGTACTGATGCCGGCGACCGACTGGAGGACCCGAAGATGCCCCTGACGCTGATGTCGACCGCTTTCGAACATGGTCACGCGATCCCCGCCGCCTACACCTGCGACGGCCGCAACGTGTCGCCGCCGCTGGCGTGGAGCGGCCTCCCCCCGGCCACCCGCAGCCTTGCGCTGATCGTCGACGACCCCGACGCGCCCGATCCCGCCGCACCGAAGATGACCTGGGTGCACTGGGTGCTGTACAACATCCCCGCTCAGGCTGCGGGCCTGCCCGAAGGCGTCGCGCCGGCCGCACTGCCGGCGGGCACGCTCGAAGGCCTGAACGACTGGAAACGCACCGGCTACGGCGGCCCCTGCCCGCCAATCGGCCGCCATCGCTACTTCCACAAGCTCTATGCGTTGGACGTCGTGCTGCCGGCGCTCGCTCCCGCCACCAAGTCCGGCCTCGAAGCCGCCATGCGCGGCCACATCCTCACGCAGACCGAACTCATCGGCACCTTCCAGCGCCACTAGTGCGAGGACGATCAGTCAGGCAACTGCAGACTCAGATCGCCGACCGGCACGTCCCCATCGAGCACGCGGACTGCCACTTTGCAGTGATCGTGCCCCCCGAGTTCGATCTGCACGGTAGCCAAGGGACGAGCGGCGTCCCCTTGAGTTACCACCCGCCCGCCTTGGCGTGTGCTTGATCGACCGGAGGGGCCTTCCTTGCTCGTGCTCATTTCGTACCGGAGCACGCGGCCCGCATCCGCGGCAACGTGGGGCGCCACGGTCCACCGGTTGCCGTCCCGCGTCACCTCTGCCCAGACACGCACCCCGGAAGAAGCAGCCATGGCGTCACCCACCCCAGCCAACAGCATGATCAGAGCATATCCCCACCAAGGCACATACATGGAATAATCGCCGACAGACTTCATTGCTCAGGTGCTCCCGGGAGCAAATCCCCCGGGAGCACCCTCCGGATCACGAAAGATCAGTTCTGCACAACCTTCGCGAAGTTGCCGCCACCACCCGACTGGTTGACGGTCGCGACATGGTTGAAACCGCTCTGATCGACGATCGCCAGATTATGGTTGGACGATCCCCCGAAGCCGGACTGGTTGATGGTTGCCACCAGCAGGGTTCCGTTTTGCGAAATCTCCGCGTCATTGAACGCACCGTTCTGGTTGACCTTTGCCAGGTTATCCGTGCCAATCTGGGTGATCTGGGCCGTCGAAGCGAAAGCCCCGGCCTGGTTCACCTCCGCGCCGTTGAGATCTCCCGTCTGAACGATCGAGGCACTCGAACGGTCGCTGATCGCAGTCTGCGACACCGACGCGTTGTTGTCGGTCCCCGTCTGCGAGATGGAGGCGGAGGAGAACCACGAATCATCCTGGAGCGTCGACGCATGCTGGTTGGCGCCCATCTGGTTGATGGTTGCGCTATCCCCCTGCGTCACATTCTGGGCGATCGTCGCCGAACTGTCCGGTCCCGTCTGGTTGATCAGCGCCGTATTGGTCGCCGTGCCTCCGCCGAATGCTACGCCACTCTGAATGATCGAAGCGGTCGAGCGCTGCGAGAGATCGATCTGGTTGATCGTACCTACCGCATTCGTCACCCCGTTCACTTGACTGATGCTCGCGATGGCGCCGTCCGTCGTTGCGCCACCGGTATTGGTACCCTTTTGGTTGATCGTGGCGCTGTCGTTGCTGCCCTGCTGAAGGATGGTCGCGCTGGCCACGTTCGCCCAACCGGCGGGAGAATTGTCCTGCGTGATCGCCGCAGTATTCGCCGTTCCCTCCTGGCCGATCGAGGCCTTGGCGGCAATCAGATCATGCTGATCGATGGTCGCGTTGTTGAAGGAACCCGTGCTTGACACGGCCGCCGCCGGACCATTCACGAAAATCTGATTCACTGCCGCGTTATTGGCTGTACCGTCCTGCTTTACCGTTGCCGTCGTCAGCAAACCAAAATTCGCACCGCTCTGCGTAACATTGGCCACGTTGTCGGAACCGTTCTGGCTCACCGTCGTTTCCGCCGCCCAGGCGGACGAAGCTAGGCCATAGGCGGCAAGAATGCCGAATGCGATCGTGCTGAGTTTCCTCTTCATGGTTTGATCTCCAGACCTTCGTTGACTCACTGCTCACGTTGCGAGGAAGACCGTAATCCCGCCTCTCCCGCCCCCTTGCTCGATACGAGGGTCGAGCACCCCTTGTTCAGTTCCGTTGCGTGACCCGTGACACGTTGTTGTTCCCGCTCTGCGTGACAACCGCCCGCAAGCCCTCGCCCAATTGAATGATCTGCACGAAGTTGTTGACGCCCCGCTGCGTCACAATCGCCTCGTCGCCCGAACCCGCCTGGACGATACCCGCCCGGTTGGCGCGCCCGTCCTGCGAAAGAAATCCCCTGTTGAACTCCCCCGACTGGACGATTTCCGCGAGGTTGCCGCCACCCACCTGCCGCGCGGCAATCACGTGCTGCTCGCCCGTCTGCATTGCGGAGAGCCCATTGGCCTGCCCCGCCTGCAGGATGTCGGCCACACTTCGGGCCGACGAAACGCTGCCGGAGAGTTTTGCCGCCTGCAAGCTTGCGGCGACTGTCAGTTCATCATCGGGTGCCAGATCGCTCAGCCCCCCTGCTGCGCCCGGGCGCGATGCGACCAGCAAGGCCACTACCGTGCCGAAGAGCATCGCGTGCCGAACGAAAGAAAGAATCACGGGGAGCCCCCTGCACAAATGCGATGGGGCGCAGCTTGCTCCGCCCTCGCCTCCCCGCACAATCAGGCAAGCAGCTGTGTAAACCGGATGGCCGTCGCTACGAAAATCTTCCTAATTGCGGAAATACCACTCGGAAATAGGGATGAGGCGATCCGTCCGCCGGGAATACCCCCCGTTTACGCAAAAGTGTCGAATTTCGCCGGCACGGACGCCTTGGTCGACCGCCCAACCTCCCCCTTTCGGAGTAAGAAGATCGGATGAAGCCTCAGCGTCACCCTTTCCCGATGTCGACGAGCAGAGAAAGAAAAGCGCAAAACATTGCCTTATTGGAACCGTGACCCATGTCACGCACATATTTAAGAAATCTCCACCGATCCGGCCCGACGCACTAATGTTTATCAAACTGTATCGCATCTGGTCTCAATCCCCTGCCGGGACAGACCATTCCCGCAACAGCTCGACGCAAGAGGCTGGCAAGTGCTCCGCGCGAGTTCCTTGCCCATTTCCCGCGGAAGGGGCGACGGGAAGATCGAAAAGGAATTGCGCCCCCCGAGGGCAAGATCTGGTTTTTGTGACTGGAATATGATGATCTGGAACGGGAAGCCAGACCGGGGACGGCCATCGATGTAAACAGGAGAATCATGTCGAAGCTTGCGCCCCAAACCGCCCTCCAGGCGATCAAAGGCGTCCTAATCGTCGGCCATCCCAGCATGCAGAACAAACTGCTGGCCGCGCTCCTTGAGCGCCGCCTGGGAAGTCGGTGCGTGGTTGCCACACTTGATGAACCCGGATGGCCGCAACATTCGGCCGAGTCGGTCGCGCTGCTGGATATCGGACTGTCGGTGGACGAACAGATAGACACCCACATGATGACCCTGGGCGGCGACGCGCTGGTCACTGCCATAGCGCTCTTCAACGCCGATCGCGACGTATCGAGCGCACGGCTGCTCCGCTGGCCCAAGTTCAAGGGCCTGTTCCACCGCGACACGTCGGAGGAACAGCTCCTCAAGGGCGTGCAGGCCATCAGCAACAACGACTGGTGGGTCCCGCGCAAGATGCTGACCGACTACGTCGAAGACACGCGGCCGGCAAGGCACCTGCAGGCAGGCGATGATCCCTCCCTCACCCCCAAGGAGTTGCAAAGCCTGCGCCTGATGAGCGATGGCGCCAGCAATGCGGACATCGCCCGCAGCCTGAACGTCAGTCCCCATACGGTGAAGACCCACATCTACAACCTCTTCAGGAAGATCAAGGTCACCAACCGCGTGCAGGCGGCGTCCTGGGCCATGAAGAACCTCGAACCAATGACACGGGATGGCAAATGATCAGGATCCTCCGCATCGGAGCGCTGCTGATCGGCTTGTGCCCGCCGCTTCCCGCGACCGCAGCGGACGACGATGGGCCGATCGACGGCGATGCCCTTACCGAATTGGCAAACGGCACGCTAGAGCAAGCCACCGGGTTCATTGTCGACCGCACGATCACCCATTTCGGCGGTGAATTCGTAAGGCAATTCGCGCAGTTCTGGCGCGCCCAGCCGGATACCGGCTCGGTCGACCTCACCATCGTCGAGAAACCGTCCGCCCGCTGGGGCAGCACGGTCTTCGTCGAGCACAACAACCGGCCTGTCGCACGGGTGTTCCTGCAGGCCGGCAGCAGCAACTCCATCCGGCCGCTGGCGCAGAACACCGCGCAGTACATGGCGGGGCGCATCGCCAGCATCACCCTGCTGAACCGCCTGACAGCCGATCCGGATCTCGGAAAAGAAGAACTGCCGTAAGCCCCCCTCAGCGACACGGCACTTGTCATTCTCCAGGAGACCAAACATGAAGCACCGCCAGAGTAAAGGCACGGCGCAGATATTCGCGGTCATGAGCCTGTGCGGCCTTCCGTCTGCCGTACTGGCAACGAACCTCGTCTATACGCCGGTCAACCCGGCGTTCGGCGGCAATCCTATCAACGGATCCGTACTGCTGAACAACGCAAATGCCCAGAATCGCCATACGGATCCATCGGCGAAAAAGGGCGCCTCGGGCTTCAAGCCACCCACGGCGCTGGAAACGTTCAACCAGCGGCTGCAATCGATGATCCTTGATCGCATCGCCACGAGCGTTACCGGGAGCATCTTCGACAGCAATGGCAAACTGAAGGCCGGCACCGTGGAGACAGACGCCTTCAGCGTTTCCATCGTGGACCTCGGTGGAGGTATGCTGAAGATCACCACCATGGACAAGGCGACCGGAGCATCGTCGACATTCGAAATCGGCACGGCGCCTTGAGGATGAGGGCCATGAACGAAAGAAAGACCCCCCGCTTGCAGGCTCGGCTACGGCCCCTTCTGGCAACCATCGCCGGCGTACTCCTGCTTTCGGGGTGCACCATCCTCGATACGCAACGCCAAGCGGTTCTCGACGCCAGGGGACAACCGGCCGAACTCACACCAGGCACCGGGATGAGCCGCGACCTAGCCAGCCTGCCGCCTCCCAAAGGAAAGATTGCCGCCGCAGTCTATGGATTCCGGGACCAGACCGGTCAATACAAACCCACCCCTGACAGTTCCTTCTCCACGGCAGTGACGCAGGGCGCAGCGTCCTTGCTGATCAAGGCAATGATGGACTCGAACTGGTTCATTCCTGTCGAGCGCGAGGGTTTGCAGAACGTCCTCACGGAACGCCGAATCGTCCGGGCCCTCGACACGCAGCAGGCCAACGGCGCCAATCTGGTGGGATTATTGCCGGCCAGCATTCTCCTCGAAGGCGGCATCATCACCTACGAGACGAATGTGCGAACCGGTGGAGCCGGCGCCCGCTACATGGGCGTCGGAGCGTCGGAGGAATACCGCACCGACCAGGTGACACTCAACCTGCGCGCCGTCGATATCCGCACCAGTCAAATCCTCGTGAGCACATCCACGACCAAGACGATCTATTCTTACAAACTGAGTGCCGATGTATTTCGCTTCGTATCCTTCAAACGACTGCTTGAAGGGGAAATCGGATACACGCGCAACGAGCCGGCTCAGCTATGTGTCCAGGAAGCCATCGAGGCAGCGCTGGTCAACCTGATCGTCCAAGGCGTCAAGGACAATCACTGGTCGCTGAAAAATCCGGAGGACATCAATTCGCCACTACTCCAGCACTATCTGGCAACCCAGAACTGGTGGCTCGACAGGGCCGAGGAAGACCGCCTGTCACGGCCCCGGGAGGAGCCGGCGATTCTGCCGCCTTACGGCAGTTAGGATGTCGGGCGGGCTGAGCGCGGCCATCCCGGCGCTCGAAGGCCTGAACGACTGGAAACGCACCGGCTACGGCGGCCCCTGCCCGCCGATCGGCCGCCACCGCTATTTCCACAAGCTCTATGCGCTGGACGTCGTGCTGCCGGCGCTCGCTCCCGCCACCAAGTCCGGCCTCGAAGCCGCCATGCGCGGCCACATCCTCACGCAGACCGAACTCATCGGCACCTTCGAGCGTCATTAGCATATGGGGGCGCCGCACGCTGCGGCCCCTCATGCTCGAAGGAGGTAATTACCGTGAAACAAGGATCGATCATTGCGACGCTCCTCACCCTTGCCACCGCCTTGTCGGCAACGACGGCGAACGCGGGGTCTGCCCCGCTGCAGGGCAAGTTCGAGGGCGTACCCTACCTGTCGGGCGGCGTGAGTCTCGACGAACGCGAGCAGCTCCTGTCCGCCGCGCCCGACTACAACCTGGAACTCATCTTCGCCCGGAAGGACGGCTCCTATCTCGCCGACACCAACGTCGTCGTGACCAATCCCGACGGCCGCAAGGTGCTCGAACTGAAGGGGCAAGGTCCGTTCGTCCTCGCCCGCCTGCCGACCGGCAAATATCACGTCACGGTGGCAAGCGCCGGCAAGGAGCAGATGCGCGACACGCAGATTCCGGCGAAGGGCCAGCGCCAGCTGCCGTTCTACTGGTAGCCCCGGGTAGCCCCGCAACACACCGCGGCCGCCCGGCGGCCGACGACGCTCAGAAGGTGCGGCAGAGCTCTTCGAGAACGCGCCGCACCCGCACCATGGCTTCCTGCAGCACCACCTCGATGCTGCTGAACTGAATCCCCGTCTCGCTCGCCCCGCGGCCCGCGGCAAAGTTCGCGACGACGTTGATCGCGGCGTACGGCAGGTTCAGCTCGCGCGCCAGCGCAGCCTCGGGCATGCCCGTCATGCCCACCAGGTCCGCGCCATCGCCCTCCATCCGGTTGATTTCCGCCGCCGTCTCGAGTCGCGGCCCCTGGGTTGCCGCATACACGCCGCCGTCGTACATCGCCTCGCCGACCACGGCAGCCGCCGCCAGGATGCGCTGGCGCAGGGGTTCGTCGTAAGGATGGGTGAAATCGATATGGTGCACCGCGGACTCGCCGCCGTCGAAATACGTGCTCTTGCGGCCCCACGTGTAGTCGATGATCTGGTTCGGCACCACCATCGCGCCCGGCCCGAATTCCGGCCGGATACCGCCGACCGACGCGACCGACACGATCGCCGAGACCTTCGCCTCCTTCAGCGCCCAGATGTTCGCGCGGTAATTCACCTGGTGCGGCGGGATCGTGTGACCATAGCCGTGCCGCGCGAGGAACACCACCGGCTTCTCCGCCAGCTTGCCGAAAGTGAGCGCCCCCGACGGTTCGCCGTAGGGCGTGCGGGCAACTTCACGTCGGGTGATTTCGAGCGTCGAAAGCTGGGTGAGTCCGGTCCCGCCGATGATCGCGAGCATGAAGCCTGTCTCCTTGGAAAACGGCGCCGATTCTAGCACGCAGCCACGGCACCGCCTCGGCCGCAGGACCCGAACCACCCGCGCCGCGCGGCCTCCGCCGCGCCGCCACGCCCCCCGTTCGATCGACGTTCCCTGCTGCGATGCCGCATCGCGTGCTAAAATTAAAAACTTTTCAAAGACTTCCGCCCCCAAATGTCCCGCTCCATCCGCAACATCGCCATCATCGCCCACGTCGACCACGGCAAGACCACGCTGGTCGACCAGCTCCTGCGCCAATCCGGCACCTTCCGCGAGAACCAGCAGGTCTCCGAACGCGTGATGGACTCGAACGACCTGGAGAAGGAGCGCGGCATCACCATCCTCGCCAAGAACTGTGCAGTCCAGTACGGCGACACCCACATCAACATCATCGACACCCCGGGACACGCCGACTTCGGCGGCGAGGTCGAGCGCGTGCTGTCGATGGTCGACGGCGTGCTGCTGCTCGTCGATGCGGTCGAAGGCCCGATGCCGCAGACCCGCTTCGTCACGCGCAAGGCGCTCGCGCTGGGCCTCAAGCCCATCGTCGTGATCAACAAGATCGACCGCCCGGGTAGCCGTCCCGACTGGGTCATCAACCACACCTTCGACCTCTTCGACAAGCTCGGCGCGACCGAAGAACAGCTCGACTTCCCGGTCGTCTACGCCTCCGCGCTGAACGGCTACGCGATGCTCGACGCTGCCACGCCGGGCACCGACATGAAGCCGCTGTACGAAGCGATCCTCGAACACGTGCCGCAGCCCGAAGTGGACGTCAGCGGCCCGCTGCAGCTGCAGATCTGCTCGCTCGACTACTCGACCTACATCGGCCAGCTCGGCATCGGCCGCATCAAGCGCGGCCGCATCCGCCCGAACCAGGAAGTCGTCGTGATGTACGGCGAGGAGAACCGCGGCAAGGCCAAGATCGGCCAGGTGCTGACCTTCAAGGGCCTCGAGCGCAGCCAGGCCGAATCGGCGGAAGCGGGCGACATCGTGCTGGTTTCCGGCATCGACCAGGTGAACATCGGCGTCACCATCTGCGATCCGGACAGCCTTGACGGCATGAAGCCGATCGCCGTCGATGAACCGACGCTGACGATGAACTTCCTTGTCAACTCCTCGCCGCTCGCCGGCCGCGAAGGCAAGTTCGTCACCAGCCGCCAGATCCGCGAGCGCCTGGAGAAGGAACTCCTGAAGAACGTCGCGCTGCGCGTGAACTACACGAACGACTCCGACGTGTTCGAAGTCTCGGGCCGTGGCGAACTGCACCTCACGATCCTGCTCGAGAACATGCGTCGCGAAGGCTTCGAGATGGCTGTCGGCCGTCCGCGCGTCGTGTTCCGCGAGATCGACGGCGTAAAGTGCGAGCCTTTTGAAATGCTTACCGTCGACGTCGAGGAAGAGCATCAGGGCGGCGTGATGGAAGAGCTCGGTCGCCGCCGTGGCGAACTGCAGGACATGCAGTCCGACGGCAAGGGCCGCACGCGCCTCGAATACCGCATCCCGGCCCGCGGCCTGATCGGCTTCCAGGGCGAATTCCTGACGCTCACCCGCGGCACCGGCCTCGCCAGCCACGTGTTCGACGATTACGGCCCGCTGGCCGGCGCGATGGGCGAACGCCGCAACGGCGTGCTGATCTCGCAGGACGACGGTCAGGCTGTCGCCTACGCGCTGTGGAAGCTGCAGGACCGCGGCCGCATGTTCGTCACGCACAACGACCCGGTGTACGAAGGCATGATCATCGGCATCCACTCGCGCGACAACGACCTCGTCGTGAACCCGATCAAGGGCAAGCAGCTCACCAACGTGCGCGCCTCGGGCACCGACGAGGCCGTGCGCCTCGTGCCGGCGATCCAGCTCACGCTGGAATCCGCGATCGAGTTCATCGCCGACGACGAGCTCGTCGAGATCACGCCGAAGTCGATCCGCCTGCGCAAGCGCTACCTCACCGAGAACGAGCGCAAGCGCGCCGCGAAGGCCGAGGCGATGTAACGTGCGCCCCGGCAGCTGCCGGGGTCGCCAAGAAAAAGGCGCTGCCGCGGCAGCGCCTTTTTCGTTTCGGGGAGCGAGCGAAACGTTCCGCCCTCTCCCGTCAGCCGTGCTTACGCACGCGCGGCCAGATAGGCGGCGAAGTCCGCGCCGGTTTCCGGATGGCGCAAGCCGAACTCGACGGTCGCCTTCAGGTAACCGAGCTTCGAACCGCAGTCGTAGCGCACGCCCTGGAACTGATAGGACAGCACGGCCTCCTCCTTCAGCAGCGAGGCGATCGCGTCGGTGAGCTGCAGCTCGCCGCCCGCGCCCGGCTTGATCGAGCGCAGGTGGTCGAAGATGTGCGGCGTCAGGATGTAGCGGCCGACCACCGCCTGCGTCGTCGGCGCGTCCTCGGGCTTCGGCTTCTCGATGATGCCGGTCACGCGCTGCACGTTGCCCTGCTGGCTGTCCGTGGAGACGATACCGTACTGGCGGGTGTCCTCGCGCGGCACGTTCATCGTGCCGAGCACCGAGCAGCGGTGGTAGTTGTACACGCCCACCATCTGCTGCATGATCGGCTCCGCCCCGTGGTTGTCCAGCAGGTCGTCCGCCAGCATCACCGCGAAGGGCTCGTCGCCGACCACCGGCGCCGCGCACAGCACCGCATGGCCGAGACCGAGCGCCTCCGACTGGCGGATATACACGCAGTTCACGCCCTTCGGCACCGTTCTCTTGACCATCTCCAGCAATTCCTTCTTGCCGCGCGCCTCGAGCTCGGTTTCCAGTTCGTAGGCCTTGTCGAAGTGGTCCTCGATGGAACGCTTCGTGCGGCCGGTGATGAAGATCATGTCAGTGATGCCGGCCGCGACCGCTTCCTCGACCGCGTACTGGATCAACGGCTTGTCGACGATCGGCAGCATTTCCTTCGGGCTGGCCTTGGTGGCCGGCAGGAAGCGCGTGCCCATGCCGGCAACCGGGAATACCGCCTTGGTGACCTTTTTCATTGGATGACTCTCCCTTGTTTCATCTTTCGGTTCAGCGCGGCGTCTGGTCCGTGCCATATCTTCAACCTTGTTCGAGCAGGCGCAGCAAGCCGTCCTGATCGAGGATCGCCACGCCCAGTTCTTCCGCCTTCGCGAGCTTGGAACCGGCTTCCTCGCCCGCAACCACGTAATCCGTCTTCTTCGACACCGACCCGCTGACCTTGCCGCCGTGCGCCTCGATCAGCGCCTTCGCCTCGTCGCGGCTCAGCGTCGGCAGCGTGCCGGTCAGCACGAAGACCTTGCCGCTGGCGCTGCCCGCCACCGGCGCTGCCGGCGCGCCTTCTTCCCATGTCACGCCCGCCGCGCGCAATTGCTCGATCACCTCGCGGTTGTGCGCCTCGGCGAAGAAGCGCGCGATGCTCTGCGCCACCACCGGGCCGACATCCGGCACTTCCACCAGCCGCTCGGACGTCGCCTCCATCAGCGCGTCGAGCGCGCCGAAATGCCGCGCCAGATCCTTCGCCGTCGCTTCGCCGACATTGCGGATGCCGAGCGCGAAGATGAAGCGCGCGAGCGTCGTATGCCGGCTCTTCTCGATCGCCGCGAGCAGGTTGGCCGCCGACTTCTCGGCCATGCGCGGCAGGTTCGCCAACGCCAGCACGCCCAGCCTGTAGAGGTCCGCCGGCGTCTTCACGATGCCGGCCTCGACGAGCTGGTCGACCAGCTTGTCGCCCAGACCCTCGATGTCCATCGCGCGCCGCCCGGCGAAATGCAGCAGGGCCTGCTTGCGCTGCGCGGGACAGAACAGCCCGCCCGTGCAGCGCGCCACCACTTCGTCCTCGGCCTTCTCGACGTGCGACGCGCACACCGGGCAACGGGTCGGCATCACGAAGGCCCGCTCGCCGCCCTTGCGCCGTTCGACGATCGGACCGACGACCTCAGGTATAACGTCGCCGGCCCGCCGTACGATGACCTGATCGCCGATCAGCACGCCCTTGCGCAGGATTTCCTCTTCGTTGTGCAGGGTCGCGTTGGTCACCGTGACGCCGCCGACGAACACCGGCTTCAGGCGTGCGACCGGCGTCAGCGCACCGGTGCGGCCGACCTGCACCTCGATGTCGAGGAGTTCGGTGATCTCTTCCTGCGCCGGGTACTTGTGCGCGACCGCCCAACGCGGTTCGCGCGTCACGAAGCCGAGTTCGCGCTGCAGATCGAAGCGGTTGACCTTGTACACGACCCCGTCGATGTCGTACGGCAGGCTGTCGCGCAGCGCCGCGATGCGGTCGTGGAATTCACACAGCCCGTCGACGCCGACCGCGACGACCCGGTGCTCGCACACCGGCAGGCCGAAGGCCGCAAACGCGTCGAGCAGCGCCGCCTGCGTCGGCGGCAGCGCCCAGTCGCCGGTTTCGCCCAGTCCGTAGGCGAAAAAGGACAGCGGGCGCTTCGCGGCGATGCGCGGGTCGAGCTGGCGCACCGCGCCCGCCGCCGTATTGCGCGGGTTGATGAAGAGCTTCTCCCCGGCCTGCTCCTGGCGCGCATTCAGGCGCTGGAAATCGTCGCGGCGCATGTAGATCTCACCGCGCACTTCCAGCAGCGCGGGCGGCTTGCCCGACAGGCGCAGCGGAATCTGGCGGATCGTGCGCACGTTGTGCGTCACGTCCTCGCCGGTCTCGCCGTCGCCGCGCGTCGCCGCACGCACCAGCACGCCGTGCTCGTAGCGCAGGCTGATGGCCAGGCCGTCGAACTTCAGTTCGCCGAGATACTCCACGGGCGCATCCGCGGGGCCCAGTCCCAGCGCGTTGCGCACGCGCGTGTCAAATGCGATCACGCCACCGTTCGTGGTGTCGGTCTCGGTGCGGATCGACAGCATCGGCACCGCGTGCCGCACCGCCGCCAGTTCGGGCATCGGCGCACCGCCGACCCGCTGCGTCGGCGAATCGGGTGTCGCCAGCTCGGGGTAGTCGCGCTCCAGCGCCTCCAGCTCGCGGAACAGCCGGTCGTATTCGGCGTCCGGGACCGTCGGCGCGTCGAGAACGTAATAGGCGTGATTGTGCGCTTCGAGCTCGCGCCGCAACCGGGCGGCGCGCTCGAATTCCAGGGCCGAAGCGATCATCAGGCGGAGAACAGGCGCTGCGCCACCGGGCCGCCCGCCGGCAGGTCGCCGCTCGCCATCTGCGTCTGGAACTGCTGGATCTGGCCACGGATCATCGCGGCCGCCTCGCTGCCGAAGGGCGCACGGTTGTCATCGACGACCGTGCCCTGCAGCGCGTCGGCCATCTGCATGGCCTGGCGCATCATGCGCTCGAACGCGAACACGCCGTTCGGCACACGCGGCACGTCGATCACCAGCGTCAGGCCGCTGGTGCTCATGTCGCGCATCTCTTCCGCGGCGAACAGTGCCGGCTCGATGTTGCTGAGCGTGAAGAGCGTGTTGCCCTCCTCGTCGCGCGCGTGGAAGGAGCCGTCGGGCCCCAGCACCATTCCATGCGACTCGGCGAGCGCGCGGACCTTGGTGCCGACGAAGGGCTGGCCAGTGCTCACGACGTTGATGCCGATCTGCACATCCACGCTCGCGCAGAACTTGTCGAGCTCGGCCGCATTGCGCAGCGCCTCGCCACGCGCGGGCAGGTCGGCCGGCACCGCGAGGAACTGGTCGGCCACGTGCTGCATGCCGCCCGAAAAACGCAGGAAGTCGTTCTCGCTGATCGGCCCGCGCCGATCCACCGTCTGCATCGCGGCGCAGAACCAGTGGTAGGCGCCGGCGCTATGCGCGTTGAGCGGCCGCCACAGGTTGGCGGCGTCGTCGAACGCAAACCAGCGCACCGGTTTCGCGATCCCGCTCAACTGCTCGCTCTGCACCGCCCACAGGCGCGGCGCGTCCAGCGGCTCGATCGCCTCGATGCGGATCACGCAGTCGATGCGCGGGTCCACGACATCCGGCACGCCCGGCGTGACCTTGCGCACACCCGGGTCCTGCGCCGCTGCGGGGGCGCGCCGGACTGCCGGTTCGGGATCGCCCAGCGACGGCTCGATGCGCTCCGCGGGGCGATCGTCCGCCCCGCTGTCCGTCGGCTCGAGCAACACGTCGCGATGGTCCGACTTGAAGGCCTGCTCGGCCTGCCGTCGGTGCTTGCGTTCCTGCCACTTGTTGTAGGCGACGATTCCGGCGACCGAAGCCACCCCCAGCGCCGCCAAACCGATCTGCAATTCGTTATCCATCTTCCTTCCCGTTGTGGTCCCGCTGCGTCAGGCAGCGGGCTTCGCAACCCATTGGACGTCGCAATCAAAATCCCTGCCGCGGCGCCCGTTCGGGACGGCGCGGCGCTCATGTTCAGGCCGCCGCCGGCTCCGCCAGGCGCAGCGCTTCCTCGATATCCACTTCCACGACGCGCGAGACGCCCTGCTCCTGCATCGTCACGCCCACCAGCTGTTGTGCGATCTCCATCGTGATCTTGCTGTGGCTGATGAAGACGAACTGCGTCTGCGATGACATCCGCTTCACCATCTGGCAATAACGCTCGGTATTCGTATCGTCCAGCGGCGCGTCGACCTCGTCAAGCATGCAGAACGGCGCCGGGTTCAACTGGAACATCGAGAACACCAGCGCGATCGCCGTGAGCGCCTTCTCGCCGCCCGACAGCAGGTGGATCGAGCTGTTCTTCTTGCCCGGCGGCTGCGCCACGATCTGGATGCCCGCGTCGAGGATCTCGTCCCCGGTGAGCACCAGCCGCGCCTGCCCGCCGCCGAAAAGCTGCGGGAACAGCGTGCTGAAATGCTGCGTCACGGTATTGTAGGTTTCCTGCAGCTGTTCGCGCGTCTCGCGGTCGATGCGCCGGATCGCATCCTCCAGCGTGTCGATCGCCTGCGTCAGGTCCTCGAATTGCGCATCGAGATAGCCCTTGCGCTCCTGCGCGCTACGCAACTCGTCGAGCGCCGCGAGGTTCACCTGCCCGAGTTCGGCGATCTCGCGCGCGAGCCGCGCGACTTCGCGCACCAGCGAATTTTCCCGCAGCTCCGGCGTGAGCAGCGGCTGCAGCACCGCCTCGTCGGCCTGCGCCTCGACCAGCCGTTCATCCAGCTGCGCCGCGGCGAGCTCCGCCGCCTGCACCGCCAGGCGCAGTTCGGCGACCCGCCCGCGTGCGGGCGCCGCCTCCTGCTCGGTGCGCAGGCGCAGCTCCTCGGTCTGCTTCAGCCCCATCGCCGCCGTTTCCAGCGCATCGCGCCGCGCCGCCAGCGCGGCCTCGCGGTTCCCTCGCAGTTCGAGCGCCGCCTGCAACGCGTCGCGGCTGCGGCCGCTGTCGGTCGCCTCCAGCTCGTGCCCGCGCGCCTCGATTTCGGTGACGATCCGCCCGATCTGCTCGGCCGCCAGTTGCAGGTTACGCGCGATATCGTCGAGCTTGCCTGCGCACTCGCGCTCGGAGAAGCGCGCTTCCTGCCGATCCCGGGCCAGCGCCTGCTCGAGCGAGCGCGTCTCCCGCAGCGCGTTGTCGCGCTCGGTCAGCACTTCCAGCGCGCCGTCGAGACGTTCGCGCTGCAGCTCGGCGAGTTCCTCCGCGCGAGCCTGCTCCATCTCCGCGCGGGCAAGGTGTTCGCGTTCGGTCGCTTCGAGGTGCTCGATGTCGTCGAGGTCGCGCGCGAGCTGCGCACGCCGCTCCTCCGCGCGCTGCCGTGCCTGCGTGAGCTTGAGGAGTTCGACCTGCTCCGCATGCACCTGTTGCTGCGCCGCCTGCAGTTCGCGCCGCAGCGCGTTGCCGCGCTCCTGCAACTCGGCCGCGACCCCTTCGGCCGCAATCAGCGCGTCGTGCGCGATACTGGCGTCCGTTTCGAGACTGCGCTGCTGCTCGGCCAGCCCGTCGATCTCGCGCTGGCGCTCCATCACGCCGTGCGTGCGGCTGTCCGGCGCGTAATGCACCAGCGCGTGCCGGGTCAGGATCTGACCCCGGGGTCCGACGATGCACTGGCCGGCCGGAATCTCGCCACGCCGCTCGACCCATGGCTCCAGCTCGTCGGCGGCCAGGCAGCCGCGCAGCCAGTCGGCGACGACCGGCCGCAGGCGTTCGTCGACGAAGCTGATCCTGTCCAGCAGCGCGAACGCCCCCGGCAGGGGCCCGGGCGCATCGACCGGAACCACCCCGTCGCCGAAGGCCAGCGCAAAGGAACTGGGCGGCGCGTCGCCGAACATCGCGCGCGCGGCTTCGCCCACGTCGCCGGTCAGCGCCGCGAGCCGCTCGCGCAGCATGGCCTCGACCGCCATCTCCCAGCCCGGCTCGACGCGCAGATCGCGCCACAACGGCGGCAGCTCCGTCAGCTTGTGGCGTTTCAGCCAGTCGCCGAGCTGCCCCTGCGACTGGACCTTGGCCTGCAGCTGGACGAGCGCATCGCGGCGTGCCCGCAGTTCCGTGAGGCGCCGCTGTACCTGCCGTTCGTGCTCGAGTGCGGCTTTCAGCGCGGCCTGCGCCTCCGGCAGCCGCGCCTGGGCGGTGCCGAGTTCTTCCTGGCACCGCTCCTGCTCCTCGCACAGGGCCTCGACGCGCCCCTCCTGCTGCGCGACGACGGCCTCGTCGGGGCCCTCGACGCCGCCCGATTCGCTCGCCAGGCGCCCGCGGCGCTGATTCAGCGCATCGATGGCGCGCACCGCACTCGCGCGATTCGCCTCCTCGACGCGCAGCTGCTGCTCGGTCTGCGCGAGCTCGCGCCGCGCCGACGCAACCGTCGTATCCGCCGCCTGCCGGGCGGATTCCGCCTCGGGCAGCCGGTCGGCGATCTCCGCGTGCCGCGCCTCGGCCTGCTCCGCGCGCAGCGCCGCGTTCTCCAGCAGCCCGCTCCAGCGCTCACGCTCCGCCCCCAGCGCCTCCTCGCGCGCACGCCAGTGCGCCTCGTCGGTCGCAAGCTGGGCAAGCCGCGCTTCGAGGCGCTTGCGCGCATCGTCCAGATGCCGCAGCTCCGCTTCCAGGCGCGTGACCTCGGCCGACACCGCGAAGAGGTCCGACTGCGCCGCGTGCGTCGCCTCGGACGCCTCGAAATGCCCCGCGCGCGCCTCCTCGACGGCGTTCTCCAGCTCCTGCAGGCGGGCGCTGTCGGCCTCCATCTTCGACGACAGCTGATTGAGCTCGCCCTCCAGCCGCGCCTGCCCGGCCCGCGCCTCGTTGCGCTTGAGCAGCCACAGGAGCTGCTGGCGCTGCGTGTGCGCGGCGTTCAGGTCGCGGTAGCGCGCAGCGATCTCCGCCTGCACCCCCAGATGGCCGATGCGTTCGCCCAGCTCCATGCGGATGTCTTCGAGGCGGGCGAGGTTGTCGCGCGCATCCGACAGCCGTCCTTCGGTTTCGCGGCGCCGCTCCCTGTACTTCGTGACGCCCGCGGCCTCCTCCAGGAAGCCGCGCACCTCTTCGGGGCGCGCCTCGATGATGCGCGAGATCATGCCCTGCTCGATGATCGCGTAGGCGCGCGGACCAAGGCCGGTGCCGAGGAACAGGTCGATGACGTCCTTGCGCCGGACCTGGACGTTATTCAGAAAGTAGGTGGACTCGCCGCTGCGGTCGAGCACGCGCTTGACCGAGATTTCCGCGTAGCGCGACCACTGCCCCGCCGCGCGCCCTTCCGCATTGTCGAACACGAGCTCCACGCTCGCGCGCGACACGGGTTTACGCGTCGTCGAACCGTTGAAGATGACGTCCTGCATCGACTCGCCGCGCAGGGCGCTGGCGCGCGTCTCGCCCAGCACCCAGCGCACCGCGTCGATGATGTTGGACTTGCCGCAGCCGTTCGGCCCCACCACGCCGACGAGATTGCCGGGCGTGAGCACCGTGGTCGGATCGACAAAGGTCTTGAAACCGGCGAGTTTGAGCTTGGAAAGACGCACGTCGGAACGGGGCCGGGTCGGATCGGAGCAGGAGTTAGGGCTGGCGTTGGAGCTGGAACTGGCCGGCCGGGGCCGGCGAAAGCGCGTCATGATACCATCGCGCGCTCGATGCCCCTGCCTTCAGACACAGGCGCATACCCACCGATACAAGCCGAAACAGTCCGCCGTGAATCCGAACCTCGACCGCCTCCAGCCCTATCCCTTCGAAAAACTGCGTGCGCTGCTCGACGGCGTCGTGCCTCCGGCCGACCTGAAGCTGATCCGCCTGTCGATCGGCGAGCCGCAGCACCCCACCCCGCCCTTCATCATGCAGGCCCTCACCGACAACCTGCAGGGGCTCGCGAACTACCCCGCGACGATCGGCGGAGACCCGCTGCGCGCGGCGATCGCCGGTTGGCTGGAGCGCCGCTTCGGCCTGCCGAAAGTCGATCCGGCGACCCAGGTCCTGCCCGTCAACGGCTCGCGCGAGGCGCTGTTCGCGTTCGCCCAGGCCGTGATCGACTCCGGCCGCCCCGGTGCCAAGGTGCTGAGCCCGAACCCCTTTTACCAGATCTACGAAGGCGCGGCCCTGCTCGCGGGCGCGGAACCGGTGTTCCTCAACAACCTGCCGGAAAACGGCTTCGGCTCGGATTTCGACGGCATTCCCGAGGCGGTGTGGCGCGACATCCAGCTCGTGTTCGTGTGCTCGCCGGGCAACCCGACCGGCCGCATGCTCTCGCAGTCGGAGTGGGCACGTCTCTTCGAACTGTCCGACCGCTACTGCTTCGTGATCGCCGCCGACGAGTGCTATTCCGAGATCTACTTTGACGACGACGCGCCCCCGATCGGCGCGCTGCAGGCCGCCCACGCGCTCGGGCGCACGGATTTCCGCAACCTGGTGATGTTCTCGAGCCTGTCCAAGCGCTCGAACGTGCCGGGCATGCGCTCCGGTTTCGTCGCCGGCGACGCAAAGGTGCTGAAGGCCTTCCTGCGCTACCGCACCTACCACGGCTGCGCGATGAGCCTGCCGATCCAGGCCGCCTCGGTCGCCGCGTGGAACGACGAGGCGCACGTGGTCGAAAACCGCCGCCTGTACCGCGAGAAGTTCGACCGCGCGATGCCGATCATCGCGCAGCACCTCAAGGTGCAGAAGCCCGACGCCGGTTTCTACCTGTGGGCGCAGACGCCCATCGCCGACACCGAGTTCGCCCGCCGCCTGCAGGCTGCATATAATGTCACGGTTCTGCCGGGCAGCTTCCTCGCCCGCGAATCGAACGGCGTCAATCCGGGCGCCGGGTTCGTGCGCATCGCCCTCGTGGCCGAAACGGCCGAATGCGTCGAGGCCGCCGAGCGCATCGCCGCCTTCTGCCAAACTCTTTGAAATACAAACGGACATCCCCCATGCAAGACCTGCAAAAGATCATCGACGACGCCTTCGAGAACCGCGCCAGCCTCTCGCCCTCCTCGGCCCCTTCGATCGTGCGCGACGCCGTTGCCACCGTCATCGCCGGACTGGACAGCGGCAAGCTGCGCGTGGCCGAGAAGATCGACGGCAACTGGACCGTCAACCAGTGGATCAAGAAGGCGGTACTGATTTCCTTCCGTCTGCGCGACAACGAGGTGCAGTCGGCCGGCGCGCTCAACTTCTTCGACAAAGTGCCGACCAAGTTCGGCGACTACACGCCGGAACAGTTCCGCGAAGGCGGCTTCCGCGTGGTGCCGCCGGCGGTGGCGCGCAAGGGCAGCTTCATCGGCAAGAACGTCGTGCTGATGCCGTCCTACGTGAACATCGGCGCCTACGTCGATGAAGGCACGATGGTCGACACCTGGGCCACCGTCGGTTCCTGCGCCCAGATCGGCAAGAACGTGCACCTGTCGGGCGGCGTCGGCATCGGCGGCGTGCTCGAGCCGGTGCAGGCCGGCCCCGTCATCATCGAGGACAACGTCTTCGTCGGCGCGCGTTCGGAAGTCGTCGAAGGCGTGATCATCGAGGAGAACGCCGTGTTGTCGATGGGCGTGTACATCGGCCAGAGCACCAAGATCTACGATCGCCAGACCGGCGAGGTCACCTACGGCCGCGTGCCGTCCGGCGCCGTCGTCGTGCCGGGCAGCCTGCCGTCGGCCGACGGCAAGTACAGCCTGTACTGCGCCGTGATCGTGAAGCGTGTCGACGCCCAAACCCGCGCCAAGACCGGCATCAACGAACTGCTGCGC
The DNA here is from genome assembly GCF_003628555.1 of Azoarcus sp. DN11. Taxonomy (NCBI): domain Bacteria; kingdom Pseudomonadati; phylum Pseudomonadota; class Betaproteobacteria; order Rhodocyclales; family Zoogloeaceae; genus Azoarcus; species Azoarcus sp. DN11. The sequence goes on from NZ_CP021731.1 coordinate 3,255,808, forward strand.
GGCGCCTGATCGCCTGACTTGCTTTTCCGGGCGGCCACGGACGGCCGCCCGACACCGAAGCCCGCCCAATCACGCTCAGGAGAATCCCCGGATGATTTTCGACAAGCTGTTCCAACTGATGGCGGAAAAGCTCGCTTCGGACATCTTCGTCTCGGCCGGCGCACCGATCCACATCAAGATCCAGGGCATCACGATGCCGATCAACCAGCAGGTCATGGACCCCACCATGATCAAGCGGATGATCTACGAGATGATGAGCCCGGAGCAGATCGAGACCTTCGAGCGCGAGAAGGAGCTCAACCTGTCCTTCGGACGGCGCGACTTCGGCAACTTCCGGGTCAACGTGTTCTGGCAGCGGCACAGCATCGCGATCGTGGTGCGCTACATCCAGGGCGAGATCCCGTCGCTGGATTCGCTGGGCCTGCCGCCGGTGCTGTCCGAAGTCGTCACCGAGAAGCGCGGCCTGATCCTCGTCGTCGGTGCGACCGGTTCGGGCAAGTCGACGACGCTCGCGTCGATGATCGACCACCGCAACCGCAACCGCTCCGGCCACATCCTCACCGTCGAGGACCCGATCGAATACCTGTTCAAGCACCGCAAGTCGGTCGTGAACCAGCGCGAAGTCGGCATCGACACCCTCGGCTGGCACGAGGCGCTGCGCAACGCGATGCGCCAGGCGCCCGACTGCATCCTGATCGGTGAAATCCGCGACCGCGAGACGATGCAGGCCGCCCTGTCCTATTCGCAGACCGGCCACCTGTGCCTCGCGACGCTGCACGCGAACAACGCCTATCACGCGTTGAACCGCATCGTGAACTTCTTCCCGCTCGAGAACCGCTCGCTGCTGTATCTCGACCTCGCGGTCGCGCTGAAATGCATCATCTCGCAGCGCCTCGTGCGCAAGCCCGACGGCATGCGCATCCCGGCGGTCGAGATCCTCATGAACACCCGTCACGTCGCCGAGCTCGTCGAGCGCGGCGAACTGAACGAGGTCAAGGAAGCGATGCAGCAGAGCCTCGCCCCCGGGTCGCAGACCTTCGAGCAGGACCTCCACCGCCTGTACCGCGAAGGCATCATCACCTTCGACGAGGCACTCGCGAACGCCGATTCGCCGACCAACCTTGCCTGGCTGATCAACAACGCCCAGATCAACGCCGCGCCGAGCGCCGAGGGGGACGAACCTCCGCCGTCGGTCGATTTCGATTCGCAGAACAAGAGCACCGACGGCGCCTCGTTCAGCGAATTCGCGCTGCACCTCGACGATGATCCGGCGCGCTGATCCGCACTGACCAATCCTCTCGCGCCCCCGGCCCTGAACCAGGGCGGCACCTGCCGCCCGATCGCAATGACGAATCCTTCCCCGAACGCCACGTTCGCGCTCACCTGCGAACTCATTTCCCGCCCCTCGGTAACCCCCGAGGACAGCGGCTGCCTGGACCTCATCGCGTCGCGCCTCGCGCCGCTGGGCTTCCATTTCGAGCGCATCGACACCGGAGGCGTCTCCAACCTGTGGGCGCGCCGCGGCGACACCGGCCCCGTGCTGTGCCTCGCCGGCCACACCGACGTTGTCCCGACCGGCCCGCTCGACGCCTGGACCTCGCATCCCTTCGCACCGACCGTGCGCGACGGCCACCTCTACGGCCGCGGCGCGGCCGACATGAAGACCTCGCTGGCCGCCTTCGTCACCGCCATCGAACGCTTCGTCGCGGCCCATCCCGACCATGAAGGCTCGATCGCGCTGCTGCTGACCTCGGACGAGGAAGGCATTGCCGCCCACGGCACCGTGAAGGTCGTCGAGGCGCTGGCCGCACGCGGCGAAACGCTCGACTACTGCATCGTCGGCGAGCCGACGTCGGTGAAGGCCCTCGGCGACATGATCAAGAACGGCCGCCGCGGCTCGCTCTCCGGCACACTGCGCGTCAAGGGCGTGCAAGGCCACGTGGCCTACCCGCAGCTCGCACGCAACCCGATCCACGAGTTCGCGCCCGCGCTTGCCGAGCTGGCCGCGACGCGCTGGGACGACGGCAACGAATTCTTCCCGCCGACGACCTGGCAGGTCTCCAACATCCACGCCGGGACGGGCGCCAACAACGTGATCCCGGGCGAATGCGAAGTGCTGTTCAATTTCCGCTTCGCCTCGGTCAGCACCGCCGACGAACTCAAGCAACGCACCCATGCCGTGCTCGACCGGCACGGCCTCGACTACACGCTCGACTGGCACCTCTCCGGCAAGCCCTTCCTGACCGGCCGCGGCAAGCTGGTGGAGGCGATCGGCGGCGCGATCCGCGAGACGGTGGGCGTCGAGACCGAGCTGTCGACCAGCGGCGGCACTTCCGACGGCCGCTTCATCGCCGACATCTGCAAGGAAGTCGTCGAGTTCGGCCCGGTCAACGCCACCATCCACAAGCTCGACGAACGCGTCGCCGTCGACGCGATCGAACCGCTTTCCCTGATCTACGAACGCACCCTGCGCGCCCTCCTCGCGCGCTCACGAGACCGAGCATGACCGAACATTGCGAACACTGTGACAACGGCGAAGAACACGTCCACGAACACGAGAGCGGCCCCCTCGCCGAACTCGTGACGCTGCGCGACTGGCTGCGCTACGCCGTCACCCGCTTCAACCGCGCCGGCCTCTTCTTCGGCCACGGCTGCAACGACGCCTACGACGAAGCCGTGTGGCTGCTGCTGCATACGCTGTCGCTACCGCTCAACCGCCTCGAACCCTTCCTCGACGCCTGCATCACCGCGGAGGAACGCGAAGCGCTGTTCGAGGTCATCGAGCGCCGCGCCGAAGAACGTGTGCCGGCCGCCTACATCACGGGCGAAGCCTGGCTGGGCGACTTCCGCTTCCACGTCGATGAGCGCGTGATCGTCCCGCGCTCCTTCTTCGCCGAGATGCTCGAGAACGGCTTCGCCCCCTGGGTCGAGGACGCGGAGCGGATCGGCAGCGCGCTGGACTTGTGCACCGGCTCGGGCTGCCTGGCGATCCTCATGGCACACGCCTTCCCGAATGCCCGCGTGGTTGGCGCCGACCTTTCCGACGACGCGCTCGAAGTCGCGCAGCTCAACGTCGCCGAATACGGCCTCGAGGAACAGGTCGAGCTCGTGAAGAGCGACGTCTTCGACGGACTGGCCGGACGGCGCTTCGACCTCATCATCAGCAATCCGCCCTATGTCACCGCCGACTCGATGGAGACGCTGCCGGCCGAATACCTCCACGAACCCCGCATGGCGCTCGCCGCCGGCGAGGACGGTCTGGACGTCGTGCGCCGCATCCTCGCGCAGGCGCGCGCGCACCTCAATCCCGGCGGCGTCCTCGCCGTGGAAGTGGGACACAATCGTCACATCGTGGAAGCGGCGTTCCCGAAACTGCCGTTCGTCTGGCTGCCGTCTGCAGGCGGGGACGACATGGTTTTCGTGCTACGCGCCGAGGAACTGCCCAAGTCGCCGGCCTGAGGCCGGCTGGCAACACCGAGCCCCCGCCCGGGCGCACGAATGCGGGCGATCGACGACGGATCGCCCGCTACCGGTCGGAATTGAACTAACCTGCGGAAGGCGACGCCGGTTTCCGACGCCGCCGCGACGCCGCGGCTCAGGCCACTTCGTCGATCCAGGCCTGCTGGATGGCCTCGAGGACGCGCTCGCCGCAGTGCGTGGGATCGTCATCGAACTCGGGCAGGCCCATCACCCAGTTCATCAGGTCGACGAAATTCACGCGCGTCGGATCGGCTTCGGGAAACTTGTCCGCGAGCTGGATCGCGATTTCCTGCACCTCGGTCCACTTCATCAGTGCTTGCCCTCCCGGGCCATGTTGATGGTGTAGCGCGGAATCTCGACCACGAGCGGCGTTTCGCCGACCACCGCCTGGCAGGACAGGCGCGACTGCGGTTCCAGCCCCCACGCCTTGTCGAGGAGATCCTCCTCCTCTTCCTCCGCCTCGTTGAGCGAATCGAAACCTTCGCGCACGATCACGTGACAGGTCGTGCAGGCACAGGACTGCTCGCAGGCATGCTCGATCTCGACGCCGTTGCGCAGCAGCGCCTCGCAGATGGACGTGCCGGGTTCTGCCTCGATCACCGTCCCGTCGGGACAAAGTTCCACGTGCGGCAATACGATGATCTGCGTCATACCTGAATCTCATCCACCTTGTGACCCGCCAGCGCCTGACGGATGCTCTTGTCCATGCGGCGGGCGGCAAATTCGTTGGTAGCACGGGACAGCGCTTCCGTGCTGCGCTTGATGGCACGCGGATCGTGGCCGGCGGCCATGTCGCGCGTTTCGGCGATCGCGGCCTCGATGGCGGCACGCTCCTCGTCGCTCAGCAGGCCGCCATCCTGCTCCAGCGCGGCGAGCGTCGCCTCGATCACGCGATCGGCCTCGACCTGCTGCTCGCGCAGCGCGCGCACGTCGATGTCCTCGGACGCACGCTCGACGCCGTCGCGCAGCATACCGGCGATCTCGTCGTCGGTCAGCCCGTAGGACGGCTTCACCAGCACGCTGGCCTCGACGCCCGACGACATCTCGCGTGCCGACACCGACAGCAGACCGTCCGCATCGACCTGGAACGTCACGCGGATACGTGCCGCACCGGCCGCCATCGGCGGAATGCCGCGCAGCTCGAAGCGCGCCAGCGAGCGACAGTCGGCGACGAGTTCGCGTTCACCCTGCACGACGTGGAAGGCCATCGCCGTCTGGCCGTCCTTGTAGGTCGTGAATTCCTGCCCACGGGCGATCGGCAGCGTCGAGTTGCGCGGCACGACCTTCTCGGTCAGCCCACCCATCGTCTCGAGGCCGAGCGACAGCGGGATCACGTCGAGCAGCAGCCAGTCGTCGTCTTCCTTGCGGTTGCCTGCGAGCACGTTCGCCTGGATCGCCGCGCCCAGCGCGACGACCTTGTCCGGATCGAGGTTGGTGAGCGGCTCCTGGCCGAAGAAATCCGCCACCGCGCGCTGGATATGCGGCATGCGGGTCGCACCGCCGACCATCACGACGCCCTTGACGTCCTCGGGAGCGAGGCCGGCATCGCGCAGCACCTTGCGCATCGGTGCGACGGTCTTCTGCACGAGGTGCCTCGTCATGTCGGCGAACTGTTCGCGCGTCACGACCAGATCCACCTTCTCGCCGGTCGACAGCACCGCCTTGATCGTCGCCTCCTCGCAGGCGGTCAGCAATTCCTTGGCTTCGCGCGCCTTCATCAGCAGGCGTCGGGCGTCCTCGCTCGTGGGCGGATCGATCTCGCTCTGGTCCAGCGCCCAGCAGAACAGGCGGTGATCGAAGTCGTCGCCGCCCAGCGCCGCATCGCCGTTGGTCGCCAGCACCTCGAAAATGCCGTGCGAGAGCTTCAGGATGGACAGGTCGAAGGTGCCGCCGCCGAGGTCGTACACCGCATAGACGCCCTCCGCCGCGTTGTCGAGGCCGTACGCCACCGCGGCGGCGGTCGGCTCGTTGAGCAGCCGCAACACGTTGAGTCCGGCCAGCTTTGCCGCGTCCTTGGTCGCCTGCCGCTGCGCGTCGTCGAAATAGGCCGGCACGGTGATCACCGCGCCGGTGAGTTCGCCCCCCAGGCTCGCCTTCCCGCGCTCGCCGAGCACCTTGAGGATTTCGGCCGAGATTTCCACCGGGGACTTGATGCCCTGCACCGTGCGCAGGCGCAGCATTCCGCCCGCATCGACGAAGTCGTAGGGCATCGATTCGATGTAGGCGACATCCTTGAGGCCACGCCCCATGAAGCGCTTGACCGACATGATCGTGTTCTTCGGATCCGTCGCATGCGCGACCGCCGCACTGCGGCCGACCTCGACTTTGCCATCGGTGTGGTAGCGGACGATGGACGGAACCATTGACCGCCCCTCCTCATCCACCAGACACACCGCGATACCGTTGCGCACCGTCGCCACCAGCGAATTCGTGGTGCCGAGGTCGATGCCGACGGCAAGGCGGTGCTTGTGCGGCTCGGTCGACAGACCGGGCTCGGCAATCTGCAAAAGGGCCATCAGCTCTCCAGCGCCTCCAGGGCGTCGTCGATCTCGTGTTGGAGTTTTTCCATGAACATCAGGCGACGCACGGTCTCTGCGGCGCTCGCGTAGTCCTGCTCGTCGTCACACTGCCGCGCCAGTTCGTCGAAGACCTCGCGCGAATGCTGGCGCAGCCGCGCATGCAGTTGCGTGAGCTCCTCGGATTCACGCGCCGCGCGTGCTTCCTCGACCGCCTCGCGCCATTCCATCTGCTCCATCAGGAAGGCCGGGGACATCGCCGTATTCGTGTGCAGCCCGGCATCGACACCCATCAGCTCGAGCAGGTAGGTCGCACGCGGCAGGGGCTTGCGCAGCGTGCGGAAGCCCTCGTTCACCTGCGTCGCCCACTGCATCGACAGGCGCTTCTCGCTGTCGGGCAGATGCGCGAAGCGGTCGGGATGCACCCGCCCTTGCAGGTCATGGAAGGCGAGTTCCAGCGCGGCCTCGTCGATGCGAAACCGCCGCGGCAGCCCGAACAGTTCGAAGAAGTCCTGCTGGAAATCGATGCTCATCGGATCCGCGCTCGCCGCCTCAGACGTTGAAGCTCTCGCCGCAGCCGCACGAGTCCTTGACGTTCGGGTTGTTGAACTTGAAGCCTTCGTTCAGGCCCTCGCGCACGAAGTCGAGCTCGGTGCCATCGAGGTAAGCCAGGCTTTTCTGGTCGACGATGACCTTCACGCCGTTGCTCTCGAACACCACGTCGTCGTCATGCGTCTCATCGACGAACTCCAGACGGTAGGCCATGCCTGAACACCCCGAGGTCCGCACCCCGAGACGGATCCCCAAGCCCTTGCCGCGCTTGGCGATGAAGTTCGAAACGTGCTTGGCCGCGCTCGTGCTCACAGTGACGCTCATGATTCCGCCTCCCGATGTCAGCCTTCGTGCTTCTTCTTGTAGTCCGCCACTGCCGCCTTGATCGCGTCTTCCGCGAGGATCGAGCAGTGGATTTTAACCGGCGGCAGCGCAAGCTCGTCCGCGATCTGGGTGTTCTTGATCTCGAGCGCCTGTTCGACGGTCTTGCCCTTGACCCACTCGGTCACGAGCGAGCTCGACGCGATCGCCGAGCCGCAGCCGTAAGTCTTGAACTTCGCGTCCTCGATGACGCCGTCCTTGCCCACCTTGATCTGCAGCTTCATCACGTCGCCACAGGCCGGCGCGCCCACCATGCCGGTGCCCACGCCTTCGTCGTCCTTCGAGAACGCGCCGACGTTGCGGGGATTCTCGTAGTGATCGAGCACTTTTTCGCTGTATGCCATTTTCGTTCTCCTGTCTCAAGTGCTCAGTGGGCTGCCCACTGCACGCTATTCAGATCGACGCCTTCCTGCACCATTTCCCACAGCGGCGACAGTTCGCGCAGCTTGCCGATCTTCTCGTGCAGCAGGCGGATCGCGTAATCGACTTCCTCTTCGGTCGTGAAGCGGCCGATCGTGAAGCGGATCGAGCTGTGCGCCAGCTCGTCGTTGCGCCCCAGCGCGCGCAGCACATAGGACGGCTCCAGGCTCGCCGAAGTACAGGCGGAGCCGCTCGACACCGCGATGTCCTTGACCGCCATGATCAGCGATTCGCCCTCGACGTAGGCGAAGGAGATGTTGAGGTTGTGCGGAACGCGCTGCTCGAGGTCGCCGTTCACATAGGTCGCATCGAGATCCTGCAGGCCCTTCAGCAGGCGGTCGCGCAGCATGCGGATGCGCTCGTTCTCGACTTTCATCTCCTCGCGCGCGATGCGGAAAGCCTCACCCATGCCGACGATCTGGTGCGTCGCCAGCGTGCCCGAGCGCAGACCGCGCTCGTGGCCGCCGCCATGCATCTGCGCCTCGAGGCGCGCGCGCGGCTTGCGGCGCACGTACAGCGCGCCGATGCCCTTCGGGCCGTAGGTCTTGTGCGCCGAGAAGGACATCAGGTCGACCTTCAGCGTCTGCAGGTCGATGTCGACCTTGCCCGTCGCCTGCGCGGCATCGACGTGGAAAGTGATGCCCTTCTCGCGGCAGATCTCGCCGATCTCCGCGATCGGCTGGATCACGCCGATCTCGTTATTCACGAACATCGCCGACACGAGGATCGTGTCCGGGCGCAGCGCGTCCCTGAACGCGGCCAGATCGATCAGGCCGTTCTCCTGCACGTCGAGATAAGTCGCCTCGAAGCCCTGGCGCTCGAGCTCGCGGAAGGTGTCGAGCACGGCCTTGTGCTCGGTCTTCACCGTAATGATGTGCTTGCCCTTGCCCTTGTAGAACTGCGCGGCACCCTTGATTGCGAGGTTGTTCGATTCGGTCGCGCCCGACGTCCACACGATTTCCTTTGCGTCCGCATTGACCAGCGCAGCGACCTGCTCGCGCGCGTCCTCGACCGCCTTCTCGGCTTCCCAGCCGTAGGCATGCGAGCGGCTCGCCGGGTTGCCGAAATGTTCGGTAAGCCAGGGAATCATCGCCTGAGCGACGCGCGGATCGACCGGCGTTGTGGCGGAGTAGTCCAGGTAGATCGGAAACTTCAGCATCGGTATTCCTCCGTCGGTCGTTCGATTATTGGACCGCCACCGCGGTCAGGTTATTCAGTTCAGCGATCTGCCGGCCCAGGCAGGCCAGGAAATCGGTCACATCGTTTTCGCGCGTGTCGCGCCCCAGGCTGACCCGCACGGCGCCGCGCGCAATCTCGCGCTCGACCCCCATCGCGAGCAAGGTGTGCGACGGCTCCGGATTCGCGCTCGAACACGCGGAACCGCTCGCGCACGCGAACCCGGCGCGATCGAGCTTCGCCACCAGCGTTTCGCCGTCCAGACCCTGGGCGGCGAAGAATACGGTATTCGGCAGGCGCGGCACACCCGCGGAAAAAATCCGCATGCCATGCCCGGCCAATCCTGCCTCAAGACGATCGCGCAGCGCGGACAGCCGCGCATTCTCCTCGGACACGCGCGCCGCCGCCAGTTCGCAGGCGAGGCCGAAGCCGACGATCGCCGCAACGTTCTCGGTGCCGGAGCGCAAACCACGCTCCTGACCGCCGCCGGCAAGCAGCGGCGCAAGCTCCAGCCGCTTGTCGACCACCAGCGCACCGGCGCCCAGCGGACCGCCCACCTTGTGCGCCGACAGCGTCATCGCATTGACGCCCAGCGCGCGAAAATCAACGCCGATCTTGCCCAGGGCCTGCACCGCGTCAGTGTGAAACCAGGCGCCCGCTTCCCTCGCTTCGCGCGCCAGCGCCACGACATCCTGCAGCACGCCGGTCTCGTTGTTCGCGAGCATCACCGACACGAGCGCCGGCTTTGCCGCCAGCACAGCCTGCCAGTCGGAACTCTTGACCAGCCCCGTGCGGTCCACCGCGATCTCGCGCACCGTCCAGTCGGCGCGCCGCAACTGCTTCGCCGGCTCGCGCACACAGGGATGCTCGATCGCGCTGATCGCAATCAGCCCGGGCTTCATCAGGCCCGCAGCGCCCTTCACGAACAGGTTGTTCGCTTCGGTACCGCCGCTCGTGAAGATCACTTCGGTCGCATGGGCACCAACTGCGGCCGCCACCTTCGCGCGCGCCTCGTCGATCGCCGCGCGCGCCTGACGGCCATATTCATGCCGGCTCGACGCATTGCCGAAGCGGCTGCCCAGCCACGGCAGCATCGCCTCGCGCACCGCCGCATCGAGCGGTGCGGTAGCGTTCCAGTCGAGATAGACGGGGGCGAACACGCTGACGCGATCCCGTGTCAGGCCGCAGCCGCCTCGCGCATCGCAACCATCGCGCGCCGGCGCACGTCCTTGAGCACGCTCATGTCCGGATCCGCCTTGACCTCGCGATGGACCAACGCATTCAGCGTCACCGAGTCGAGATACTCATACATGCGCTTGTTGAGGTTCGCCCACAGGTCGTGGGTCAGGCAGCGATGCTCGTCCTGACAGTTCTGCTTTCCGCCGCACTGCGTCGCGTCGAGCGGCTCATCCACGGCGACGATGATGTCGGCGACGGTGATGCGCGACATGTCGCGCGCCAGCCGATAACCGCCACCCGGCCCCCGCACGCTGGAGACCAGCTTGTGACGACGCAGTTTGCCGAACAGCTGCTCGAGATACGACAGCGAGATCTTCTGCCGATCGGCAATACCCGCCAGCGTCACCGGACCCTCACTCTGGCGCGATGCCAGATCGATCATGGCGGTAACGGCAAATCGTCCTTTGGTGGTCAGTCTCATGTTGGAGCTCCTTCTATCGCGGAGATTCTCGCCCAGGGAAATACCCGAACGTTTCGCTCAACTATACGGAGCCCGACAAAATCAGTCAACTACTCGGATGTCACTCAGTCAACCATCTTCGATAGACGTTGCGCGTCGAACTCGTCGCTCTTCTCGATCGTCGCATCGAGGCTGAAACCCGCCTTCTCGAGCCGCTCGACCAGCAACTGGATGCGGCGATCGGTTTCCACCGCGTGATCGAGCAGGCCATGCAGCGCCTTCGTCAGCGGATCATCCATCTGCTTCGTCACGCCATAGGCCGAGAATCCCATCTGCTCGGCCTTCTGCTCGCGCGCACGGTCACGCGCGTTGTCACGGTCCGGCTCGATGACCCGCGCCGGGTTGCCCACGGCGGTCGCACCCGCCGGCACCGGTTTCACGACGACAGCGTTGGAGCCGACGCGCGCGCCATCCCCGACCGTGAAGCCCCCCAGCACCTTGGCGCCCGCGCCGATCACGACGCCCTTTCCCAGCGTCGGATGACGCTTGGTGCCGCGATAGAGCGAGGTGCCGCCCAGCGTCACCGCCTGATAGATCGTGCAGTCGTCGCCGATCTCCGCCGTCTCGCCGATCACCACGCCCATGCCATGATCGATGAAGACCCGCCTGCCGATCGTGGCCCCCGGGTGGATCTCGATCCCGGTAAGGAAACGGCTGACGTGGCTGACGAAACGCCCGACCCAGTAGAACCCGCGCGTCCACGCCGCATGCGCGAACCGGTGCATGAAGAGCGCATGCACGCCCGGGTAGCAGGTCAGCACTTCCCAGGTCGAGCGGGCCGCGGGGTCGCGCTCGCGAACGCTGGCCAGATCTTCGCGCAGACGTCTGAACATGAATGATTGCTCCGGTGTCCGAATGTCAATTCCCGACGATTTTAGTCAGCTTTGCGTTCAAACGCACTAATAATGCCGCGAAGGATGTTTACTTCCTCCCTTTCGAGCCGGACGCGACCGAACAGGCGCCGCAAACGCTGCAACAGACGTTTCGGATTGGCGGGATCGTAGAAACCGCTGACCGTCATCGCCCTTTCCAGGTGGCGATGAAAACCTTCCACGTCCTCAAACGGCGCCAGGTCGGGCAGCGACTCCGCGGGCGGCGCCGGATCCAGCGCCGTCATCCGCAGCTCATAGCACAGCAACTGCACCGCGGCACCAAGGTTGAGCGACGAAAAACCGGGGTTGGCCGGAATCGTCACCGGCATCGAGCAGAGCCCGACCTCGTCGTTCGTGAGCCCGCTCGTTTCGTTGCCGAACACCAGCGCCACCTCGCCCTTACCGGCGAACGACACCAGCTCCGGAGCGGCCTCGCGCGCGTTGCGCACCGGCACCGAGCGCTCGCGCCGTCGTGCCGTGACGGCGGCCGACAGGATCGTGCCTTCGAGCGCCTCCTCGAGCGAGCCGACAACCCGCGCGGCCGCCAGGAGGTCGCCGGCCCCGGAGGCGCGCGCGTCCGCCACCGGATCGGGGAAGGAGGCGGGCTCGACCAGCCACAGCCGGCTCAGCCCCATCGTCTTCATCGCGCGCGCAGCGGCGCCGATGTTGCCGGGATGGCTGGTACGGGAAAGTACGATACGGATGCGGTCGAGCGCGATGGCGCCGTTCATATTAAAATACTTCGTTTTATTGGAATTCTTTCGAGCGGGGCGCTCACCGGGCGCCCCGCTCCAACGAGACCGACGCGCATGCACCCCACCCTCAACATCGCAGTGAAAGCCGCCCGCCGCGCGGGCTCCATCATCAATCGCGCCTCGCTGCAGCTGGACCAGGTGTCGGTCCAGGCGAAGTCTCCGAACGATTTCGTCACCGAGGTCGACCAGGCTGCCGAAGCCGCCATCATCGAGGTCCTGCGCGAGGCATACCCGGAGCACGGCATTCTAGCAGAGGAGTCCGGCGTGTCCGCGGAGTCGTCCGACAGCGAATACCAGTGGATCATCGACCCGATCGACGGCACGACGAACTTCATCCATGGCTTCCCGCAGTATGCGATCTCGATCGCCCTCGCAAAAGGCGGCGTGCTCGAGCAGGCCGTCATCTATGACGTCACGCGCAACGAACTCTTCACAGCCACCAAGGGGCGCGGCGCCTTCCTCAACGACCGCCGCATCCGCGTCTCGAAGCGCGTGCGCCTGAACGAATCGCTGATCGGCACGGGTTTCCCGTTCCGCGAATTCGACAATGTCGACGCCTATCTCGGGATGTTCAAGGACCTCACGCAGAAAACCGCCGGCATCCGCCGCCCCGGCGCGGCGTCGCTCGACCTCGCCTACGTCGCCTGCGCCCGTCTCGACGGCTTCTGGGAAATGGGGCTGCAACCCTGGGACATGGCGGCCGGCGTGCTGCTGATCCAGGAAGCCGGCGGACTCGTCAGCGACCTGGCCGGTGAAACGGCCTTCATGGAAACCGGCAACGTCGTCGCCGGCACGCCGAAGATCTTCGGGCAGCTGCTGCCCATCATCCAGGCCCACCGCACGGCGACGCTGCGCGCCTGAGCAGGCCCAAGCGGACCGGGCAATCCGGTCCGCATTCGCCGGTCGACGCCACAACGGGCGAATTCGGTACGATGCACGCACAACCGGCACGTCCTCCCATCCTTCCCACTCCCGGACGCCCATGAATCCCACCGCCGAATCCTTTGCCCAGCTCGAGCTGAGCCCCGCCATCCTCGAAGCCCTGGCCGACATCGGATATGAGACTCCGTCGCCCATTCAGGCCGCCTGCATCCCGCACCTGCTCGCGGGCGACGACCTGCTGGGCGAAGCCCAGACCGGCACCGGCAAGACGGCGGCGTTCGCCCTGCCCCTACTCGACCGCCTTGACCTCGCCGTGCGGCAGCCACAGGTCCTGGTGCTCGCGCCCACGCGCGAACTCGCCATCCAGGTCGCCGAGGCGTTTCAGCGCTATGCGAAGAACCTGCCCGGCTTCCATGTGCTGCCGATCTACGGCGGCCAGAGCATGGTCGTGCAGCTGCGCCAGCTGAGCCGCGGCGCGCACGTCGTGGTGGGCACCCCGGGGCGCGTGATGGACCACATCGAGCGCCGCAGCCTCAACCTCGACGGCCTCAGGACCCTCGTGCTCGACGAGGCCGACGAGATGCTGCGCATGGGCTTCATCGACGATGTCGAGTGGATCCTCGAGCACGTGCCGGCAGAGCGGCAGACGGCGCTGCTCTCCGCGACCATGCCCGATGCAATCCGGCGCGTCGCGCACCGCTACCTGAGCGAGCCGCGGGAAGTGAAGATCAAGGCCGCCACCGCGACGGTCACGACGATCCGCCAACGTTTCTGCCAGATCGCGGTCGCGCACAAGCTCGACGCGCTCACGCGCATCCTCGAGGTCGAGGAGGATTTCGATGCCGCCATCGTGTTCGTGCGCACCAAGACCGCGACCGTCGAGCTCGCCGAGAAGCTCGAAGCACGCGGCTATGCGGCGGCGGCACTGAACGGCGACATGACCCAGCAGCTGCGCGAGCGCGTGATCGAGCAGCTCAAGGGCGGCAGCCTCGACATCGTCGTCGCGACCGACGTCGCCGCCCGCGGCCTGGACGTACCGCGCATCAGCCACGTCATCAACTACGACATTCCGTACGACACCGAGGCCTACGTTCACCGCATCGGCCGCACCGGACGCGCGGGCCGCACCGGCACCGCCATCCTCTTCGTCGCACCGCGCGAGGCGCGCATGCTGAAGGTCATCGAGCGGGCGACGCGCCAGCCGATCGAGCCGCTGCAACTGCCGTCGCGCGAAGCGGTCGCGGACAAGCGGGTTGCCGCCTTCCGCCAGCAGGTCGCCACGGTGCTCGAATCCGAGGACCTCGACTTCTTCCACGAGGTCGTCGCCGGCATCGAAGACAGCCACGCTGCGGACATCCACGACATCGCCGCCGCGCTCGCCTTCCTCGCACAGCGCGAACGCCCCCTGCAGCTGCCTGGCAGCGGACCGGACATCGCGATGCAATCGGTCCCGCGCCCGGAGCGCCCGCCGCGCGAGAACCGCGACGCGATCCTGCAGCGCCGGCGCGAATTCTCGGACGGCCACCTGCAGCGCTACCGCATCGAGGTCGGCCGCAACCAGCAGGCAACCCCGAAGGACATCGTCGGCGCGATCGCGAACGAAGCCGGCATCGAAAGCCGCTTCATCGGCCAGATCAACCTCTACGAGGATTACAGCACCGTAGAGCTGCCGAGCGATTTGCCGCAGGACATGCTCGAAATCCTGCGCCGCGTGCGCATCAGGCAGCGTCAGCTCAACATCCGCCCGCTCGACTACGACGAGGCGCAGCGCGACGCCGCCCGCCCGCGCCCGGGCCCCGGCCCGCGCTTCGGCACGAAGCCCGACCACCGCCGCGACGACGCCCCCCGCAAGCCCTTCGCGAAGCCTTGGGACAAGCCCGCAGGCAAGCCGGCCGGCGATCGCCCGCATGCGGACAAATCCTTCCACGGCGAGCGCCGCGACACGCGCAGCACAGGCTTCAAGCCGGGCAAGAAAAAACCCCAGCGCGATCGCTGAAGACAGAATGATTACAGGTAGTTGACGCCATCAAAATACGACCTATAATGGCGGTCTTTCGCGGGAATAGCTCAGTTGGTAGAGCGCAACCTTGCCAAGGTTGAGGTCGCGAGTTCGAGACTCGTTTCCCGCTCCAGATTTTCGGAAAGGCTCCGTAAAGCCTTTTCCCCGATCGAGACGCATCGGAAAGTCAGGCCAGACAAGTGGCGCGATAGCAAAGCGGTTATGCACCGGATTGCAAATCCGTGTAGGTCGGTTCGACTCCGGCTCGCGCCTCCAGAAGTACATGCGGGAATAGCTCAGTTGGTAGAGCGCAACCTTGCCAAGGTTGAGGTCGCGAGTTCGAGACTCGTTTCCCGCTCCAGCATTTGACAAAGGGAAGGTGCCGATGCACCTTCCCTTTTTGTCTTTTGCAGAGCGCTCGCCATGCCCCGCGTCCGTCACTCCGATTTTGCCGATCCGGAAAGGATCGCTCTCCCGCAGCACGCCGTGCTCCCGGATTACCGTGACGGCGGCCTCTTCGCCCTGATCCGGCAACTCCGCGACTATCTCGACGGCCGACCGTGGCAGCCGCCCGGGGCGCCCGCCGCCTCCCGTGTCGACACAGGTCCGCGCAAGCTTGTCTTCATCCTGATCGACGGCCTGGGCGACATGTTCCTGCAGCGCACCGGCACAAACGGCGCCCTGCTCGCACACCGCACCGGCCGGCTCACCTCGGTATTCCCGAGCACCACCGCGAGCGCCGTCACGACGACGATGACGGGCCTCGCACCAGCCCGCCACGGTCTCACCGGGTGGTTCATTCGCGACCGGCGCTTCGGTGGCGTCATCGCGCCGCTGCCGACCATGCGCCGCGATCGCTCCCCGATCAGGGCACCCCTCACCGTACCCCGCCTGTTTTCCTACCGCACGCTCTTCCAGCGACGCAAACATCCCTCGGTCTTCGTCTCGCCCCGCGATCTCGCCTTTTCCCCCTACTCGTCCCGCCACAGCCGCGGTGCCGATACGGTCGCGTACAAGGGCCTGCAAGGGATGATCGACGCCATCGTCGAGACGATCGCGGCGAGCGGAACCGGGCGGATGCTGGTGCACGCCTACTATCCGACGTTCGACGGCCTCAGCCACGCCTACGGCTGCAATTCCAACGAAGTCATCACGCACTTCGGACGCATCGACGCCGCGTTCAACCAGCTCATCGAGCGGCTCCGGGGCAGCAATACGGACATCGTCCTGACCGCCGACCACGGCTTCATCGATTCGCCGCCCGAATGCGCGATGGACCTCGACACGCTGCCCGGTTTGCACGGCATGCTCACGGCCCCGCTGTTCGGCGAGCGGCGCGCGACCTTCTGTGCCGTGCGTCAGGGCGCCGATCGGGACTTCGAGCAGATGGCGCGTGAATGCCTGGCAGGCAAGGCCACCGTGTCGCGCTCGGCCGACCTGATCGGCTTCGGCCTGTTCGGGCCGGGGAAGCCCCATCCGCGACTGCAGGAACGGGTCGGCAGCCATGCCCTGCTGATGGAGACGGGCTGGACGCTGCGCGACCACGTCCCGGGCGAGCAGGAACACGCGATGATCGGTGTCCACGGCGGACTGTCGGCCGACGAAATGTGGATTCCCCTGGTCGAGGCGCGCTGCTGAAGATCCGCCGGCCCCCCGGCTCAGTGCAGATCCTCGTCCGCCGGCAACGGCAGCACGGCGATGCCCTCGTCGAGCAATTCGCCGACATCGTCGCGCGTCGCGCGGCCGCGGATGTTGCGCGCCTGGCTCTCGCCGTGATGAATGCGGCGCGCCTCGTCGGCAAAACGGTCGCCCACATCCTCGGATTCGCGCCCCAGGCGGCGGAGCATCGCCACCGCGGCCGCCACGACATCCGGCTCGGCCGCGGCCGGTGCTGGCCGGGTCATCGCAGGCTGAGTGGGCGCTCCTCGATCGCGCACCGGCGCCGAGGCGCCAGTATTCACGTAGGGCGCGGAGGGGCGGCGCGAGATGGCCGTCGACCCGCACACCGGACAGGAGATCAGTTCCCTCTCGCGCTGGTCCTCGAAAGCTGCGGACGAAGCGAACCACCCCTCGAAGAGGTGCTCATGCTCGCAACTGAGGTTGAGAACGATCACGTGAACTTCCGGAGTCGGACAACTATGAGACAGACACGTGCCGACGCGCGGTGGTGCCGGGAACGGGACTCGAACCCGTACGCCAAGGGCCGCAGATTTTAAGCCAGAGCATGGAGTCCGCACCGGGGTAACGCTGGGCTTGGATACAGCTTGCTGTGGCAGGTTTTCCGTAGAGCCAACGTCTTGGATCATATGCCGGTGCGCGATGCAAACCGCCCCGGTTCTCTTTTGCTTGGCTCCTAGCCGGCTCCTGGAATCGGTGGACTCTAGGAGCGACAAATGGCAAAGATCAAGCTAACCAAAAGCGTTGTTGACGCGGCTCAGGCACAGACCTGCGACCTTGAACTCCGGGACACGATCGTTCCGGGCTTCTTGTGCAAGGTTACACCAACCGGCCGCAAAGTATTCATGCTTCAGTACCGAACGAACTCCGGCGTTCGCCGCAAGCCGGCGCTGGGCCAGTTCGGTGAACTGACCGTCGAACAGGCGCGGTCGCTGGCACAGGACTGGCTGGCTGAAGTCCGGCGCGGCGGCGACCCCGGCCACGACAAGGGCGAAGCCCGCAAGGCACCGACGGTCAGGGAACTGTGCGGCCGGTTCATGGAAGACCACTCCAAGCTGCACAACAAACCGAGTACGCAGGACGGCTACCAGTACCAGATCGACAACTTCGTCATCCCAGCCTTCGGAACGAAAAAGGTCCACGAGGTTACCCGCCACGACATCACCGCGCTGATGAAGCGCATGGAGAAGTCCCCCACGCAGGCCAACCGCGTGCTGTCGCTCGTTCG
This sequence comes from Azoarcus sp. DN11, assembly GCF_003628555.1. Lineage (NCBI taxonomy): Bacteria > Pseudomonadati > Pseudomonadota > Betaproteobacteria > Rhodocyclales > Zoogloeaceae > Azoarcus > Azoarcus sp. DN11. The sequence continues at coordinate 3,273,445 of NZ_CP021731.1, forward strand.
CAAGATGTTCAACCTGGCTGAACTGTGGGGCTACCGTCCCGACGGCTCTAATCCTTGTCGCCACGTACCCAAGTACCCGGAGAAAGGGTCGACCCGCCTCATCACCGACGAGCAGATGGTCAGCCTGTTCGCCTACTTGGACAAGGCCGAGGCCAAGGGGCTGGAGCATCCGATCTATCTGCTGGCCGTCCGGCTGCAATTCGAGTTCGCAGCCCGCATGTCGGAAATCCTGCTGTTGCAGTGGGATTGGCTCGACTTGCCCAATGGCCGGGTTGTCTGGCCGGACAGCAAGACGGGCGATATGTCGAAGCCGTTGAGCGAGGAAGCCCGTCGGCTGCTGACGAACGCGCCTCGCTATGGCAAATCGCCCTACGTCTGCCCTGCTATCAACGATCACGACAAACCACTCGGCCCCCATTCCTACTACCAGGCATGGCGCCGCATTCTCGACCGCGCCGGCGTGCCGAAGGTTGGCACCCATGGCATCCGCCACCGCTCGGCGACCGATATTGCCAACTCCGGTATCCCGGTCAAGGTTGGCATGGTGCTGACCGCGCACAAGACCGTGGCGATGTTCATGCGCTACGTCCATACCGAGGACGACCCCGTGCGCAAGGCGGCCGAATTGGTGGCGAGCAGGCGCAAGTCGGTCGTCGGTACGCGCCAAGAACCGAAGGAGGTGACCACATGACCAGTGGCCAGCGATCAACCCAGTCGGCCCGGCGCCCCTCCCCACCCGTGCATCGCGCGGCGGCCTGGAAAAGTGTGCCCGTTTCGGGTATAGTTTGGAGGTCAAGATGACGCGCGTTCTCAAGCGAAAGGACTTTGCGCGGTGGCAGGCGAGCGAAAAGCTGCCTGATGCCGCCTTGTGCAAGGCGGTTCAGGAGATGGAAAGCGGTCTGATTGACGCGGACTTGGGCGGCTTCCTCTACAAGAAGCGGGTTGCCCGCCCCGGCGGCGGCAAGAGCGGTGGTTACCGCACGTTGCTGTCGGCTCGGATCGGTAGCCGCTACGTGTTCCTGCATGGGTTCCCCAAGAGTGACAAGGCGAACATCACGCAGGACGAAAAGAAAGCGCTGCAATTCGCCGGTAAGGTGTTTCTGGAACTGTCCGCCGAGGCTTTGTCGAAGGCGCTGCAGTCGGGCGTGTTATTGGAGGTGCATTGTGAGCAAGATCATTGAATCCCTGCGTGGCGACCTGGCTGCGCTCCACGAAGCAGGAGCGATCAGTAAGGTGACGATGCGCGAGTTCGACGCGATCTGCCCGCCGCCGGTGCGGGAGTTCAGCGCTGCCGACATCAAACGCCTGCGCGAAGCCTTGAAGTTCAGCCAGCCGGTGTTCGCTCTGCATTTGCACACGTCGACCTCGACCGTGCGCAAATGGGAGCAAGGCGACACCCATCCCACGGGGCCGGCACTCAAACTGCTGAACGTCATCGCCGACAAGGGCCTGCAGGCCATCATCTGACGCTTGACGAGGGAGACTGGCATTGGCGACGCGAATTGACCCTTTCAGCTCACAGCATCTTGAAGCTGCGTGCCGCGTGCTCGCCGATACCGAGCACGGCTTGAGCGGCACGCAGATCGAACGCCTGCTGCAAGAAATCGAGATTGCCGACACGTCACCCGGCATGACCAAGTGGAAGCGGTTGTTCAATGCGCTGGCCGGTGCACAGAACCAGCATCAGATCGGCAACCATCTCATCATGTTCATCAACCGTGCGATGAACCCGGTGAACTACGCCCGTGACCCAGCGACGTTCGCCTGGCGGCGCGACGAACTCAATGTCGTCCTTGCCTTCTCCGGTTTCTACGTGCGCGACGACGGCAAGGTCGCGCATGCCGACAAGGCCACGACGCTTGATGCCGCGCGCGCACGAGCTGGACGACTCAAGGCCGCGCTGGAAAGCCGCGTCGTCCACGCGGAAGTGCTGAACTATTGCCGCGCCGAGCTGCTGGATGAAAACTACTTCCATGCCGTGTTCGAGGCAACGAAAGGCGTTGCGGAGCGGATTCGCCTGCTGTCGGGCCTGAACGGCGATGGCGCGGACTTGGTGAATAAGGCATTCGCTGGCCAGCAGCCCGTTCTCGCCTTGGGACCGCTCACCACCGAGTCCGAGAAGAGCGAGCAGAAAGGCTTTGCCAATCTGCTGATCGGCCTGTTCGGCGCCGTGCGCAATCCGCTGGCGCATGCACCCAAGACGAATTGGCCCATGTCCGAACAGGACGCACTGGACATCCTGACGCTGGTATCGCTGATTCACCGCAAGCTGGATGGCACCACGAAACTAGCGGCCGTATCGCCATAAGGGAAAGACAGGAATGGACGAGGCGATCGTTGTCTTCTCTCGAAAAGGGATTTTCCAGACCATGATCGCCGCGCGTGACGTTCGCAGCCGGGAACATGCACGCAAGCTGTGGCCCCTGGTGTCTCCCGGCGCATCACGACAGATGGTGACATGGGTCAGCCCCTCCTTTGAGAGCGGGAAGTTGCGTCGGCGATCCCACTTCCGCGTGCTTCCTGCCCAGCACACCTTTAATCCCAAAGCGCACTTCGACGATGAAGAAGCCAGCCGGTGGCACGCCGTACAGGAAAGCTCCGAACACCGGCAGGCGAAAGAACTGGTCGCGGCCGAACTCTCCCGACGCTTGAATGCGGGGCTTGCGATGCCGTGGGCGTTCAAGGATGCGGATGCGTCGGACTATCCGCTGGAAGGCAACTTGTTGCTCGGCGCCGACCGGGTGGCAACCGAGCATCCCCTGGAGACGCCTTTCGGCAGCAAATTCCGGCTTGACGTTGCCGTGCTCGGGCCGCCGGTCCAGGCCGAGCCGATGGTGCTGGGCGGCGTTGAAATCGAACTTGGCCACGCTTTCGATGGACGCAAGGCGCTGATCGGGAAGTCGCTCGGATTCCCGCTCATCTCCATCGACATCACCGAGATGACGCTGGCCGAACTCACGCCGGAATGGGCACAGCAGGTATTGACCGCAACCACGCGGAGCCACGAGCAAGGGCGCAGGCAGACCTACGTCTATCTCCACGACCTGCTGTATCCCCTCTACGCGCAATTGCCGGCGTTTCTCGACGACGAGCAGCGGCATCAATTTCTTGTGTTTGCGGACGATGAGACCCTGAACAAGTTGGTGCGCTGGATGAACCTGCTCGCCGAAAAGCTGGAGTACCCGAAGGGTGCGGTCGCCGTTGCCCTGGTCAATGGCAAGAACGAACAGTCGCGCAAGATGCTGGAGCGTGCTGGACAGGTCGTTGGCCCCGACTGGAGTGAGTTCAACGGCCAGCGATGCCTACGGCTGACCTTGCCGCGCCCCAAAGGCCCGGCTGATCTCCAAGCCCATCGCTTCCACATGACGATGGCGCGCATCCTGCTGTCGCACACTGATGCGCTCGTTGGCTACAAATACTGCAACGGCGTGGACAACAACCACCCCGAAGAAGACGTGTGGGTAGCACATCGCTGGATCGCCGACCTGAAAACTCATACCCAGCACCGCGTATTGCCGAAGCGGCTGGCCGAACCGATCAACAGGTTGATCGCGGTGGTTTCGGACCTGCATCGCAATCGAGTTGAAACTGGCCAAGAGGCGTGACCGTGACCATCCCGAATGTCGGAATCACCTTGCGGGCAAACACTACAGCGGAGCCAGGCGCCTGTTTGCTAGTTGGACAGATCTCAGTCCGTCGTCGGTTTTGGTGCTCTTTTTCGCGGGGCCGAAGAAGGCAAAGACGGCAAGCACTCGAATAGGCGTTCTGCATAGACGAACCCCATCCGCCTGACTGCGCTCTGATCGAAATACAGTAGCCAAGCGGCCAGTAACGCCAGCGAAATGAGCAGCGTTAGGCCTGCAGCGAGCCCCGGATCAGCAAAATGCACAGGTTCAAAATGTGGAGGCGCAACCTGCAAGATTTTTGCAATCAACAATCCATAAAGGATACCCAAGAGGCACGACAAAATGCCAACGGGTTTCATCGCTAACATATTGCGATGGAATCCGTATGCAATATTCTCTTTGAGTAGGAGCTGCTTGTTGGAACGGGTGAGTTCGCGGAGTCGCTTGGTTGCCCCAATGTAGGTATCGTCCGCCTTGTCCTGATCTGCTGATTCCTCTTCTGCGTTCGGCATGGCAATACCCAGCTTAGCTGTAATCGCGGTGTGATATCGCTGCTTGCTGACGCTATCCAGAAATTTGTCACGATGGCGCAGGGCGATGGTTGTTGGCATTCCGCCCCATTTTTTCACTAGGGACTCTTCCAACTTTTTTCCCCGTCCACGGGCTACGCTTGCGAGCGCATAAATGGCACCGCAGCCACCCAGCAGTCCGATCACGCCTGTAAGTACCGGGTGCTTTGCGCCGTAGACACACAACAAGGGAACGAGCAGCGGCAAAGCTACAAGAAGTCCTGGAATTACGCGCGCCTTGCGCTCGTAGGGGTCTTTGACCAGTTCAAAAATATTCGTCATAGGTGCTTAGCTTTGGGCCGACAAGGCATCAATATAGGGTTGAATTTCATCGCGGTTTTTCAAAGTGATCTGCTGCGCGAGGGGGTCGGGTGCTTCCTTGGTATGCAAGCCCAAACGCCTCAGTGTGTAGTACAGAAACGCTTGGCGGCATGGAAGTTTGACCTGTCCACCCTCCATTCCATAGTCCAACTCCAGGACTCGTTTCTTGGCAGCGGGCAAATCGGGATGCGGTGCAAGCACCAGCGTCAATACAGTTTGCCAATGCGAATCCTGGCTGGAGTCCACTTGGCTCGCCTCGAAGCCATCGATGCGCAGGATTCGGGCGAGGACAAAATCGCTGAAGCGCTGGCGCTTATGGCAAAACGCGCGCATGTGCCAGCGAAAACCGTCGTTGCCCAGAGCGTGCGGCGACAGCAGACGAACCGATTCGTCCAAGGACGTCATGGACTGGTAGCTCACCCAAATGGCTTCCTGCTGCCGAATTGCCCGGACCACTGCTTCGACGGCCTGTTCATTGATCGTGCGCCAAGGGGACGGTGCCCAATCTGCCTCAGGCGCTGAGCCAATAAAGCTGGCCGCTGGTTCGATGACTCCCATCTTGGTGGCCAGCAGCTCAGCTAGATAGTGTTGCGCCGAACTTCGCTGGTAAAGCGGATGAAAACTCGGTGCTGCCGTGTACGTCTTGGAACTGCGGTCATAAATCAGGTTGTTCGGCGCCAACTCCGTGTACTTGGCAATGTCCAGTGAGGCCTGTGGGACCGATATGCCGAAGTGCTCGGTGAGATCCATTCGATTGATACGCCGCTCCCAGCGCAAACGGAAATCGATGAATTGAAGTCTGCTCTCCAACCCCCAACTTAGTCCCTTGGGCTCAGCAGGATCGGCGGCAGTGGCAGGAGGCTCTTGCATTATTTACGCCTAAAAAGTAGACGGATATAAAAAATCGTCGTACATTAACTATACGCGATCATCCTTCGGTCGTCTACCCGGAGACCCCAATGCCTACTACCATCACGTTTTTCCCCGTCGACAACGGGGACATGACTCTCATCAAATTCGGCGACCTCGACGCAACGACGCTGCTGATCGACGTAAACATTCGGCAGGACGCCGACAACCCCGAAAAGGACGTGCGCGACGTTGCCAAGGATCTGCGTGAACGGCTGAAAAAGGATGAGAACGGCAGGCCGTATGTCGATGCCTTCCTGTTGAGCCACCCGGACCAGGATCATTGCCGTGGCCTGACGCGCCATTTCTACCTGGGACCGCTGGACAAGTACCCGGATGACAAGAAGGACGACAAGGACAAGAAAATCGTGATCCGCGAGATGTGGTCGTCCCCGATCGTGTTTCGACGCGCCAGCAAGACGCACACTTTGAGCGACGACGCCAAAGCATTCAACACGGAGGCACGTCGGCGGGTACAACTGAACCGCGACAAGAACTTCGCCGTCGGAAACGGCGACCGCATCCAGATCATGGGCGAGGACATCGACGGAAAAACCGTGATCTCACCTCAATTGTGCGGAAGGTGGACACGCGTTTCTCGACGATCAACGGCAAGAGTTCCGCATTCTTCTCTGCGTTTCTTTTGGCACCCCTGGATGCCCAGGACGACGAAGAAGAGGAAGAGTGCCTGGTCAAGAACCAGTCCAGCGTGATCCTGAACATCACATTGGCCGCTGATGCTCAGACGCCGGATGGCGCAAAGTTCCTTACTGGGGGCGATGCTGAGGTGTTCATCTGGAACCGCCAGTGGCAGCGTCACGAGGCCGAAACCGATGTACTTGAGTACGACATCATGCAGGCACCGCATCACTGTTCCTGGCATTCGCTGTCCTATGACAGTTGGTCCGACTACGGTGAGAAGGCCGAACTCGATGCCGATGCCCGCAAGGCGCTTTCGCAGACCCGTGACGGCGCCGTCATCGTCGCTAGTTGCAAGCCGATTGCAGACGACGACAGTGATCCACCCTGCATCCGCGCAAAGCGTGAGTACGTGGCAATCGTGGACGAAGCAAAGGGCGAGTTCTACTGCACGGGCGAATACCCGAGCGAGAAGTCCGTGGAACCCCTCGTTTTCACCGTCACCGCTCAGGGTGTGCAGCCTCCCTCGAAGAAGGAGTCCGGATCGAAGGCCGCTGCCGTGATCACCTCCGCGCGCACTCCGATGCCGCACGGGGCATCATGACGGGCGCCATCGCAGACGCACTACATCAACTTCAGCGGCATCGGGGCCTGATTCGCGTTGGCGAGCCAAAGGCAAGCGGTGCATCGACGCAAATAGAAGTCGATGTTGCCGTCCAACTGCCAAACAGGTCACGACGTAACGGCGTCTCCGAAACCGGAGTGCGCGCTGTCGAGACATGCGTGCTGGCATTCGGCAGTGATTGGCCCCTGTCTGCGCCCAATCCTTTCTTACGTGCGGACTTCCCGCTCAATTTGCCGCACATCAACCCCCATCGCGAAGGTGAGCTGGTCTCGCCTTGCCTGTTCGAGGGGTCGTTGGACGAGTTACTGCATCGGTTTGGCCTGGACGCCATTGTCGATCAGTTGGTCGATTGGCTCCACAAAGCCGCAGCCGGAACATTGCTGGACTTGGAACAGGGGTGGGAGCCGACGCGCCGAGACAGTTGTCCCTCGACCATTGTATTCAGTGCCGAGAAGGTCGCGGCTGCCGCACCCGCTGACGGCACGATTCTGGTAGTTCCGGCAGGCTACGTGACCATTGATGGCGGGCTATACGCCATCATCAATGCCGAACTGACCGCACAAATCGATGCAGTGTTCTTTCAGGAAGTTCACAACGACAAGTTGGGCAAGTGGGGAAATGGTCGTACTGCGGCCTTCATTGCGCGGGCTCCAATAACCGGCGGCCACCCGTATGTCGTCGGACACTATCAACCGGAGACGGTTGTCGATCTCGCTACGCTGCTTGATCGAGCAGCGGAACTCGGCATTGATCGCGACGCTTTGGCCCAAGGCTTGGATGGTTATTACGGACGCTCGATCCTGGATATGCAGCAGGACTCGCGCGGCTGGGTGCATGGCTTGTACGCGATTGTGATTCTGACTGTACAACGGCCAGCTTCGCTTGTGGGTTCACCAGGGAGAAGTATCGAGGTATTGCCCTATGTGGTGCGCTATGAACTCAATACCCAATCACTCCTAGAGCGAAACGCCACGGTTCACCCGGCCTTTCATGCGCATGCGCTGTCCCCCGAGCTATTGGCAAGAACGTCCGGCATTCCATCAGCAGCCACATCGCAGCCGCTGGTCATACTGGGCTGCGGAAGTGTGGGATCGAAAATCGCGATGCAACTGGGGCGAGCAGGTTTCGGCTCAATGACTTTCGTCGACAACGAATCCATGTCGCCTCACAACGCGGCGCGGCATGCACTCATTGAGCGGGCATCGGTACTGGTTCCACCTCGGAAGTCGGCACTGATGAAGACGGCCTTTGAGGAGCTGTCGCATCTTCAATCGCGCGCGTTCGACACCGACGCCGTGACCCTTCTGGTCGATCCGGCACAGTTCGCCACAGTCGTTCCGCAGGATGCGGCCCTCATCGTGGACGCGACGGCCTCACTTCAGGTGCTGGCCGCAGAAACACAATCAGCAGCACTGAACCAGTCTCCTGCCCGCCTGGTACGGATCGCGATGTATGGTCAGGGCCGCTGTGTCGCGGTTTTGCTCGAAGGGCCTGGTCGCGCCGGCCGCATTGACGACCTTACAGCATTCTTGTTCGAGTGCTGTCGGTTTGTGCCGGAACTGCGGGCATCGATTGCCGGGGATACGTCGGAGCCGACGCGCATTTTTGTGGGCGACAACTGCCGTTCACTGACGATGCCAATGTCTGATGCCGTTGTTTCGCGTTCTTCGTCACTGGCCGGCATGCAACTGGAACGCTGGCTCGTTGGCGGGCTTCCGAAGGAGGCAATGCTTTGCGCCGGGGTCTCGGATGCCGAAGGCCTCGGTATGGCATGGACCCGCGCCAACCTTGGCCCGACCACTGTGCTCGAAGTAGCTGACGATGGTGGCTGGAACATTCGGATTCTGCACCCGGTCGCGCAAGCGATCCATGCTGATGCGCTGCACTGGGGTTCCCTGGAAACAGGCGGAGCCTTGGTCGGCCGCATCTCGTTTGAAAATCGAACCATCACCATTGCGGGCATCGTGGACGCTCCGCCTGACAGCATTCGAGAGGCCGCCCGCTTCGTCCTCGGAACGGATGGACTTGTTCAGAATTTGCGCACGGCAAATGGAGCCTCTTTGGGGTATCTCGCCTTCATCGGAACTTGGCATAGCCTGTCCGCGCGCGTTGAATTTTGACCCCCCGTGTGCACCGAATTCTGACCCCGGGGGTTTAGCCGTTCATCATTGATTGGCTGTATTGAAGTGTAGTCGTATCGACCGAGGGGGAGGAAGCGGCGAAGGGCGTAGCCCGCAGCCGCTTCCTCCCCCTCGGCTCAGAATGGCGCGTCCGGCTCCGCGGTCACATCCAGGGACTCGACGGGCCGCGTCGCCCGGCTCGCCTCGCGCGCCCGGACGCGCGCCTTGGCCGTCTAACTGCTTTGCTGGAAACGGAAGGATTCGTTGCCCGTTTCCACGATGTGGCAGTGGTGCGTGAGACGGTCGAGGAGCGCAGTCGTCATCTTCGCGTCGCCGAACACGGAGGGCCATTCGGCAAAGGTCAGGTTCGTCGTGATGATCACGCTGGTGCGCTCGTAGAGCTTGGAGATCAGGTGGAAGAGCAAGGCGCCGCCGGCCTGGCTGAAGGGCAGATAGCCCAGCTCGTCGAGGATCACGAGGTCGACGTGCATCAGCGCGTGCGCGAGCCGCCCCTGTTTGCCGGCGGCCTTCTCCAGTTCCAGACTGTTGGCGAGCTCGACGGTGGAGAAGAAGCGCACCCGCTTGCCCTGCTCGGTGATCGCCTTCACACCCAAGGCGGTCGCGAGATGCGTCTTGCCGGTCCCGGTTCCGCCGATGAACACGACGTTGGCGGCGGCGTCGGTGAAGGCCGCGGTGGCGAGTTCATCGATCAATTTTGCATCGACTTTCGACTTGTCGAAGTCGAAGCCGGCCAGATCGCGGTGCATGGGGAAACGCGCCGCCCCCATCTGATAGCGGATCGAACGCACATGGCGGTCGGTGACTTCAGCCTCGAGCAGACACTGCATGAGCCAGCCGGCACTCTGGATGCCGACGCCGCCTTCCGCGAGCAATTCCTCGTAACGCTGGGCCATGCCGTGCAACCGCAGCGATTTCAGTTCGGCGACGATCTCACGCATGATCGTTCTCCGCGTGCAGACGGTCGTAGCGGCCGGCGTCGGCAAGCGGTGCCTCGGTCACCGCGAGTGCCGTGTCGAGGGGTGTCGGTGGGGGTGCCTGGCGCAGGCGGGCGAGCACATTCTTGACGTGCTCGGCGCTGGGCGAGCCGGATTCGAGGATCACTTCGACCGCCACCAGCACGTTCTCCAGGCCATGCCGGGGGACGTGCGCCAGAATGTCGGCCATCAGGCGGTCGCCGCCCGGGCGTTTGACGAGCAGCGCCCGCAGTTGCTGCAGCGGCGCCGGCAAGCCCTCGAAGGGTGCTCCGTTGCGCAACGCGCCCGGCTTGCGTTCGAGCAGCGGCAGGTAGTGCTGCCAGTCGTAGATGACCTGGCCACGCTCGAAGCTACGCGCATGGGTGGCGACGAGACCGTCCTCGGCATGGATCTCGATCCGCTCGGGGTACAGCCGCAGGCTCACCTTCTGGTTGGCGAAGGCGCACGGGACCGAGTAGCGATTGCGCTCGTTCGTCACGAGACTGGTACTGGACACCGGTACGATCGCCTCCACGTAGCCATCGAAGCTCGGCACCATCGGCATCAAGGCATCGCGCTCAAGCGTGAGGGCGTCGGCGATGGTGAGGTGCTCGGCGTCCGGGTACGCCAGTTCCGACCACAGCGCCTGGCAGCGCACCTCAAGCCAGGCGTTCAGTTCGGTGAAACTGCCGAAGCGCCGTTGTAGCGCCTCCTGCCACAGGCGCCGCCGGCTGTCCTGCACGTTCTTCTCGACGACCCCTTTCTCCCAGCCGCTGGCAACGTTGCAGAAGTCCGGATCGAACAGGTAGTGCGCCGCCATCGCCGCGAAGCGCGTATTGACGATGCGCCGCTTGCCCACGCCAACCTTGTCGACGGCGGTCTTCATGTTGTCGTAGATGCCACGCCGGGGAATGCCGCCGAACACCCGGAACGCACGCGTGTGCGCATCGAACAGCATCTCATGGCTCTGCGTCGGGTAGGCCGCGAGCATGAAGGCGCGGCTCGCACAGAGCTTCGTATGGGCGAGCAGCACCTTGCGATGGAAGCCGCCGATCACCAGCGATTCCTCGCTCCAGTCAAACTGGAAGGCCTCGCCGAATTCGAATTTGAGCGGGATGAAGCTCGATTTCGCAGGCTTCCCACCGGCCTCGCGCCAGCGTCGCACGTACTCGCTCACCCGCGAGTAGCTGCCCGTGAAGCCCAACTCCTTCAACTGCCGAAACAGCACCAGCGCCGTGCGCCGCTCCCGCTTCGCCCGTCGGGCGTCCGCCTCGAGCCACTGCACGAGCCGCGTCTCGAAGGGCGCCAGTACCGTCTCCCGCGCCGTTCGCCGGTACTTCGGTTCGGCTCCCTCGCCAGCCCTCAGCCATTGCCGCACGGTGTTGCGTGCCAGCCCCGTGCGCCGGCAGATCTCCTTGATCGACAGACCGTCGCGAAAGTGCAACCGCCGAATCTTGCCCAGCATGTTCATGGTGATCATCTCCTCGAACCCTGCTCAAACATCGAGCAGGCAGGTTAATCACCAGGGTCAATTTTCAGCGCGCACAACCCGCGAAAGGGGGTCAATTTTCAATGCGTAGCAACAACTCTCCCCTGACCAGAAAGGATCGCCATGCCGTTCATCACCATAACCACTTGGCCGACTTTGGGCGACCAAAAGAGTCAGGCTTTGATCGAAGCGCTGACGAAGGTCGTCCACGAGATTGCAGGCGTGCCCATGGACAAAATCGTCGTGATCATCAACGAAATCCCCCAGAACCGCTGGGGAGAAGGAGGCGTGCTGGGCTCGAACCCGGATTTCCCGGAGTTGAGTCGGCGCCGTACTGCGACCTGACTGTCCAAAGTCCGCGACCCTTTTACAGAGAGGACCCCTGAAATGAAACACACCTACGCATTTTTCGACGTCGATGGCACCCTGCTGAACATGAAGAGCATGTTCAGCTTCCACGACTATTGGTATCGCCGATGGAATCGCGTGAACGGCCAGGCAGTGTCGGAAGAGTTCGAAGACGTGACGGCCATTCTGCGTGGCCTTGCAGAAAGCGGCGCACTGCGCGAACTTATCAATCGCCGTTACTACGAGTTCTTCGCTGGCCGCTCTGTGGATGCCGTGACCGCCTGCGCGCAGGCTTGGTCTCGTAGTGCGTTGGCCGATCCGAACCTTTTTGTCACCGAAGTAGTGGACGAACTCGATGGCCTGCGCGCAAAGGGTGTCGAGCCGGTGTTTGTCTCCGGCTCATTCAAGGAAATCCTGGTACCTATTGCGGACCATCTTGGTGTGCAAGAAGTGCTCGCCACTAGCCTGCTTCATGCCAACGGCAAATACACCGGGCGCTTCGAAGCACCACAGACGATCGGTGACGGAAAGGCCGTAGCTATCGCGGAATTCCTCGCTCATCGTGCGGCAAGGGCGGACGACTGCTGGGCGTTCGGCGACGATGTTTCTGACGTTCCCATGTTGAGCGCCGTTGGTCATCCTGTGGCCGTCATCGGCGACCGCGCACTCGACTCCGTTGCGCTCAGCCGTGGGTGGCGTCGCCTGCATCTGGCAGCCCCCGAAGACCTGTCACTTGTCCATACGGACCTGTCCGCACTCGTCGGGGAGGCAATATGATCACACGGCGCAAGGCAATGGCAATGATGGCAGCAATCGTGCCTGCACTTGGCGTACCTGCTTTCGGCGCTCCACTGCGCTGGAATCGCGATCGCATCATCGCCAGGGGCCTTTCCTCACCGGTGGGTATGGCGGTCGATCGCGAGGGCCGTCTGCTTGTGGCCAACTGGAGTGCCGGCACAGTGGTAAGCGTTGCCGCCACCGGCGATGTATCGGTGCTCGCTGCCGATCTGAACGGTCCGTCAGGTCTGGCGCTCGGACCGGACGGAGATCTCTACGTCGCCTCCTACAGCGGCGATTTGATCTGGAGGATCAGCCGCTCAGGTCAGAGGGAAGTTTTTGTGCGCGGACTCGGTACACCGGCAGGTCTCTCTTTCGATCTTCGCGGACGCCTGTTGATCGCAAACCGAAGAACCAACCAAATCCTCGCAGCGGATACAAAGGGACGTCTCGCCATCGCAGTGGAAGGGGATCTACAGACGCCGGTGGGTGCCGTCCAACTTGCGGACGGCAGCTACTTCGTGTCGAACATCAACGGAGGTGTTGCCTTTGCTGGCTCCGACGGGCGCACTCGAACGGTTTCAAGGGAATTTGTGCAGCCGGGCCCCGGCATCGCCATTGCGGACGAAGAATCCGTCTACGTGGTCGACTACGGTGGTACCGAGGTCAAGCAAGTGCGCAAAGATGGGAACACGCTAGTCGTCGCCAACGGCCTCAGAAGCCCCGTCGGACTCGTTGTCTCTGCCGACCGTTCAACGGCTGTCGTTGCCGACTGGGGTACGAACACGGCCTACGGATTCCGTGTTGCCACGACTTGAGTAGGTCAGCAGTACACGCCCTCTGTCGAATCGACGAGAAGCCATCGCGATTGCCCATGACGCGCTCTCCGGGCTTTCCGGCGGCGCTTCGAGCGACGACGAAGCCAAGGCGCCGGAAGTTGCACGGTAAAGCAGGAGCGGCATGGTGACAGTGAAAGGCCAAATTATTGCGCCACCATTCGGTCGGTCAAGCAAAGCGATATCGGCAGCGTGTCCGGGCCGAAGTTATTTCCGCACATCTTCAACGGCTGAGCATTCCTGAACTGGAGGGAAGGCCGCCCAAATCGAACAGGGATGGACGGACGCAACATGGAACTACGCCATCTACGCTGCTTTCTCGCGGTCGCTGAGGAACTGCATTTCGCGCGAGCGGCCGAGCGGCTGCACATCGAACAGTCCCCGTTATCGCGTGCCATTAAAGAACTTGAGGAAGATCTTGGCGCGCAACTGTTCGCGCGAACCACTCGCAGCACCCGACTGACTCGCACGGGTCGGTTGTTCCTAGCCCACGTACCGCGGGTCTTCGCAGCCTTGCAGCAGGCACGGGACAGTGTGAAGGCAGCAGCCAACGGTTTTCATGGCCAGCTTCGCATCGCTTTGTCCGACGGCATCACGTCGTCTCGCCTGCCGAGCCTGTTAGCACTGTGCCGGCAAGAAGAACCCGAGGTCGAAATCCGTCTGTTCGAAACTTCCCTGTCACAGCAGATCAAGGGATTGCATGACGACCTATACGACGTCGGGTTCGCACTGTCTGACGAGGTCGGCGATGGCATCCTTGCCGAGCCGGTATGGAGTGATCCGCTGATGGTGGCAGTCCCCGCGCGGCATCCTTTGCTCGCTTACAAACGCATTCCGTTGGACGAATTGCTGCGCTACCCGCTGGTACTGTGCAATCCGCAGATATGCGAAGGCTACGCGCGCCAGGTAGATCGAGTGCTACGCGGTGTGGATCGGGAGCCGATGGTTGCCGAGCAGGTGGCGTCATTCGACCTGATGATGGCGCTGGTGTCGGCGGGGTTCGCCTTGGGGTTGGCCGGTTCGTCGCACATCCTCACCTGCCGCAAATCTGACGTCGTCGCGCGGCCACTGGCAGGAAGATCGCCAATGCTCACAACCTATCTGCTTCGTTTGGACGGAGAACAATCGGAGGCGTTGGCCTGCTTCATCGAAAGAGTACGTTCCATCGGATCTCATGAGAACGAAGAGCCAACGAAGTCCGCGCAATCCGATTCCCCGGAGGAAATCGAACCATGAAGAAGATTGTTCCGTCTCTACTTGTTGCAGTTCTGGTCGCCTGCGGCAAGTCCGAGCCAAGCAGAACGGTCACCACGACCGCCACGCCCGAAACGGTTGAATCGCTCGCAGCCAACCCCAAACGGTTGAAGGCACTGCGTCAGCAGTGCAAGACAGACCGCGCAACGCTCGGCGACGAACTCTGCAACCGGGTGGCCGAAGCCACGAATCGACGGTTTCTCGGTGACGGTAAAACACCCTACTCCCCGCCGAAGGAGCAGCCCAAGTTCTGATTTGGGGGCGACTTGCGACAAGACCGCATTTTTTTGCTCGATACGCCGCAGTGCTCCGTCGTTTGTGGCGGTTTTATTTGTTTCGCCGCTACATGAACTGATGTTTTCTAAAGCATCTTTGTCCCGATAACGGTCTTTGACCGTCCTTGATCCAACACCGAATCTCACGAGGGAGGCACCTTTTCGTGCCACTTGCCGCAGGAGAAATCGGGAGGCCAGGATGCAAGGTCAAGGCGTGCTGTTCGGGCAGATCGTTGCTGTTTTCAGCATCGTGATCGCCGGCGTGTGGGGTGCCACACAATGGACAGCCGCCGCTCTGGGCTACCAGCTACGCCTTGGGTCGCCCTGGTTCGATTTCTTCGGCACGCCGGTCTATCACCCTTGGCGGCTGTTCGAGTGGTGGTTCTTCTTCGATGCCTATGCGCCGCATGTCTTCGACATCGGCGGCGCGATCGCGGGTGGCAGCGGGCTGATCGCTGTCGTCGTCGCCATCGCCATGTCGGTGTGGCGTTCTCGGCAATCGAAGCTGGTTACGACCTACGGTTCGGCGCGCTGGGCCGATGCGGCCGACATTCGCAAAGCTGGCCTCAATCAGTCCGCCGGTGTTTTTCTTGGCCTGCATGACAGGCAATACCTTCGGCACGAAGGCCCCGAGCATGTCCTGACCTTCGCGCCAACGCGCTCCGGCAAAGGCGTCGGCCTGGTGGTGCCCACGCTGCTCTCATGGCCCGCGTCCGCCGTCGTCCACGACATCAAGGGCGAGAACTGGAGCATCACCGCAGGCTGGCGCTCGCGGTTCTCGCACTGCCTGCTGTTCAACCCGACCGATGCAAAGTCCGCAGCCTACAACCCGCTGCTGGAAGTCCGTCGCGGCGCCCACGAAGTGCGCGACGTACAGAACATCGCCGACATCCTGGTCGATCCCGAGGGCGCGCTGGAGCGGCGCAATCATTGGGAAAAGACTTCGCACGCGCTGCTGGTCGGCGCCATCCTGCATGTGCTCTATGCGGGCGAGGACAAGACGCTGCGCGGCGTCGCCAACTTCCTGTCCGACCCGGCGAGTCCCTTCGAGCTGACGCTGCATCGGATGATGACGACGCGCCACCTCGGGGAAACACCGCATCCCGTCGTCGCTTCGGCTGCGCGCGAGGTGTTGAACAAATCGGACAACGAGCGCTCGGGCGTGCTGTCCACGGCCATGTCCTTCCTGGGTCTGTATCGCGACCCCACGGTGGCCGAAGTCACCTCGCGTTGCGACTGGCGCATCGCCGACCTGATTTCGTCTGCGCATCCGGTGTCGCTGTACCTGGTGGTCCCGCCATCCGACATCAGCCGCACCAAACCGCTGGTGCGTCTGATCCTCAACCAGATCGGTCGGCGACTCACCGAATCGCTTGACGGCAGCGACGGCATCGCCCGCCGCCACAAGCTGCTGCTGATGCTCGACGAGTTTCCGGCGCTGGGCCGGCTCGACTTCTTCGAGACGGCGCTGGCGTTCATGGCGGGCTACGGCATCCGCAGCTTCCTGATCGCACAGTCGCTCAACCAGATCGACAAAGCCTACGGCCAGAACCATTCCATCCTCGACAACTGCCATGTCCGGGTGACGTTCGCCACCAACGACGAACGCACGGCCAAGCGCATCTCCGAGACGCTGGGCACCGCCACCGAACTGCGCGCACAGCGCAACTATGCAGGCCATCGGCTGGCGCCGTGGCTGGGGCATCTGATGGTGTCGCGCCAGGAGACCGCACGCCCGCTGCTCACCCCCGGCGAGGTGATGCAGCTTCCACCCGATGAGGCCGTGGTGATGGTGTCCAGTGTGGCGCCGATCAAGGCGAAGAAGCTGCGCTACTTCGCGGACGCCAACTTCAAGCGCCGCGTGCTGCCGCCTCCGGCTCTCGCGGCAGGGCCTTATGCGGATGCGCCGCCGTCGCGGCCCAACGACTGGAACGGACTGGCGATCCCGGCCGTACCCGCCGCGCCTGCAGCCGTGGGCCTGACTGGCAACGACACCGGTACCGGCGATGAAAGCGGCCCGCGCCGTCAGCCAGAACTGTCCGAGGTCGCCGAGTACCACCCCGAGCAGGAGCCCGCGAGCAACGACCTGGCGCTGCTTGATGACGACGACTTGCCGCTGCCGCTTCCCCGTCAGCTCGATCCGGCCATGCAGCGCACGGTCCGGCTGGCATCCCTCGACCCCGACGACGGAATCCAGCTATGAGCCAATACCGCCTCAACCTGTTCATCCCGCCCGAGCACGCCAAGCGCCTGGACGAGCTGGCCACCAAGAAAGGCGTGTCCAAGTCGTCCATCGTCGCGGCGGCACTGGCGTCCTGGCTCTCGCCGGACGCGGGCGACCAGCGCGAGGCGGCCATCGCCAAGCGGCTGGACCGGCTGTCTCGCCAGTTCGAGCGGCTGGAGCGCGACCAGAACATCGAGATGGAAACGCTGGCGCTGTTCATCCGCTACTTCCTGACCGTCAGCACGCCGGTGCCTGAAGCGCATCAGGACGCGGCCCGCGCCCAGGGCAAGGCCCGCTTCGAGCAGTTCGTCGAACAGCTCGGCCGCCACCTGCTGCGCGGACGTAGCCTGGTGCGCGACGTGGTGGAGGAACTTCAACCCGATAGTGCACGGATGGACGACGCGGCTGCGTTGGCCGAAGCGCAGGAGCGAGCCCAGTGAGTGCCGTTCCGCAGTCGCCCATCGCCACGTCGCTGGACCGCCGCATCCGCATGCTGCGCACGGCCATGGGGCCAGTGATCGCCTGCGCGCTGGAAGACCCGGACGTGGTGGAAATTATGCTAAACCCCGACCGGTCGCTGTGGGTAGATCGTCTTTCTTCTGGCCGTGCGCCGTTGGGCGTTGAACTGTCCGACGCGGATGGCGAACGCATCATCCGCCTCGTCGCCGCACACGTCGGCACGGAAGTGCATCGCGGCCAACCACTGCTGACCGCCGAGCTGCCCGAGACGGGGGAACGCTTCGAGGGCATCCTGCCGCCCGCCGCGCCGGGGCCGGCCTTCGCACTGCGCAAGCGCGCCGTGAACATCATCGGCCTGGATCGCTACGTCACCGACGGCATCCTGTCCGCTCTGCAGGCCGAGTTCCTGCGCCGCGCAGTGCGCGAGCGGCAGAACATCCTGATCGCTGGCGGCACCAGCACCGGCAAGACCACGCTGGCGAACGCCTTGCTCGCCGAGATTGCCGCCACCGGCGACCGCGTGCTGGTGCTCGAAGACACCATCGAGCTGCAATGCGCCGCCCGTGACCACGTTCCGCTGCGCACGCGCGCTGGCGTCGTGTCTATGACCGAGCTGGTGCGCGCCACGATGCGGCTGCGGCCCGACCGCGTGGTTGTTGGCGAAGTGCGCGGCGGCGAAGCGCTTGATCTCATCAAGGTCTGGGGCACCGGCCACCCTGGCGGCATCGCCACCATTCACGCCGGCTCCGCGCTCGGCGCGTTGCTGCGGCTGGAGCAGTTGATCCTCGAAGTCGCGGTAAATCCTCCGCGCGCCCTGATCGCCGAGGCGGTGAACGTCGTCGTGTTCATCGTCGGCCGTGGCCGCAAGCGCCGCATCGAAACCATTGCCCGCGTCGCCGGTTTCGACGGCACGGGCTACCGCTTGGCGGACATGCTGGAAACGCCGTTTCCAGAGCTGCTGCCGTTTTCTTCCATCGTTCCTTCCCCGTCCCCCAACCACTCTGGAGAACTGCCATGACGCACGCCCATGCTTTCCGCTTTTCTGTAAATCCGGTCTCCCACCTTGCACGCCTGCGGCGCCTGGCAGAGCCGGCGCATAACGGCCTGCTGTTGGCCGCTGCGATGCTGATGACCGCAGGCACTGCGAAGGCGGCCGGCTCCTCGATGCCCTGGGAAGGGCCGCTGCAATCCATCCTCGACTCCATCCAGGGGCCGGTCGCACGCATCATCGCCGTCATCATCATCATTTCGACGGGCCTGGCGCTGGCCTTTGGCGACACGTCGGGCGGCTTTCGCAAGCTGATCCAGATCGTGTTCGGTCTGTCCATCGCGTTTGCCGCATCCTCGTTCTTCCTGTCGTTCTTCAGCTTCTCCGGCGGGGCCGTCGTATGAGCACGGCCAACGATCTGCCGGGCTTCGAGATACCGCTGCATCGGTCGCTGACCGAACCGATCCTGCTGGGCGGTGCGCCGCGCACCGTGGCGATCGCCAACGGCACGCTGGCCGCCGCTGTGGGTCTGGGCCTGCAACTGTGGATTCCAGGACTGGTGCTCTGGATCATCGGCCATTCGCTGGCGATGTGGGGTGCGCGCGTCGATCCTCAGTTTATGCAGGTGTTTGCCATGCACCTGAAGCACAAACCGCTGCTGGACGTGTGAGAGCCATGCCATGCTGAACCTCACCGAATACCGCCAGAGCCCGGCCTTGCTTGCCGACTGGCTGCCTTGGGCTGGGTTGGTCGCGCCGGGTGTGGTGCTCAACAAGGACGGCAGCTTCCAGCGCACGGCGCGCTTTCGCGGGCCGGACCTGGACAGCGCAACGCAGGGCGAGTTGATCGCCACCACGGCGCGGCTGAACAACGCGCTGCGCCGGCTTGGCTCCGGCTGGGCGCTGTTCATCGAAGCCGAACGCCGGCCTGCCGCTGACTATCCGCACTCGGATTTCCCGGAACCGCTGTCCTGGCTGGTGGACGAGGAGCGACGTGCGACCTTCGAGGAGTCTGGCAGCCACTTCGAGAGCATCTATCACCTCACGCTGCAGTATCTGCCGGCGGAAGAATCGCGTGCTCGCGCGGCCAAGCTGCTCTACGAAAACACCCCCACACAGGGCGTGGACTGGCACGAACGCCTGTCGGCCTTCGTCGCGGAAACCGACCGCATCTATGACCTGCTCGACGGCGTGATGCCGGAGATCGTCTGGCTGGGCGACAGCCAGACGCTGACCTACCTGCACGCGACGGTCTCGACGCGGCGCTATCGGATCGGTGTGCCGGAAGTGCCGTTCCATCTCGATGCGCTGCTGGCCGATGCGCCGCTGATCGGAGGCCTCGCGCCCATGCTGGGCGACCAGCACCTGCGCGTCGTGACCGTGCGTGGCTTCCCGACTTCGACCTGGCCGGGAATTCTGGATGACCTCAACCGGCTGGGCTTCGCCTACCGCTGGAGCACGCGATTCCTCTGCATGGACAAGGCCGAGGCCGAGAAGGAACTGGGTCGCTTGCGCCGGCAGTGGTTCGCCAAGCGCAAGAACGTCCTCGCGCTACTGCGCGAAACCATCTTCCAACAGGAAAGCCCGCTGGTCGATACCGATGCCAGCAACAAGTCTGCCGACGCAGACGCGGCCTTCCAGGAGCTGGGCAGCGATCAGGTCGCCTTCGGCTACGTCACCGCGACCGTGACCGTACTGGATGTCGACCCCAACGCGGCCGACGAAAAGCTGCGTAGGGTGGAGCGAGTCATCCAGGGCCGTGGCTTCGTGACCATCCCGGAGACGCTAAACGCCGTGGAGGCCTGGCTGTCGTCGGTGCCGGGCAATGCCTACGCCAATGTCCGCCAGCCCATCGTCTCGACGCTGAATCTCGCGCACCTGATGCCGGTGTCGGCGGTGTGGGCCGGGCCGGAGAAGAACGACCACCTCGACGGCCCGCCGCTGATCGTCACGCGCACCGAGGGTGCGACGCCGTTCCGGCTGGTGACGCACATCGGTGACGTGGGGCACACGCTGGTGGCAGGCCCGACCGGCATGGGCAAGTCGGTTCTGCTCGCCACGCTGGCAATGCAGTTCCGCCGTTATCACGGCTCACGCATCTTCGCCTTCGACATGGGGCGTTCGATGCGCGCCACCATTCTCGGCCTGGGCGGCGAGCACTACGACCTGGGCGCCGATGGTGCGATCGCGTTTCAGCCGCTCGCCCGCATCGACCGGGAGAGCTATCGCACCTGGGCCGCCGAGTGGGTTGAAGGCCGCCTGCGGCATGAAGGCATTGCAATCGGCCCCGATGAGAAGGTGGCCATCTGGTCGGCGCTCGGAAGTCTCGCGGGTGCGCCTGTGGAGCAGCGCACGCTCACCGGCTTGTCGGTGCTGCTGCAATCCAACGTGCTGCGCCAGGCGCTCGTACCCTACGTGCTCGGCGGCGCCCACGGCAAGCTGCTCGACGCCGACAGCGACCGGCTGGGCGTGGGCGACGTTCAGGGCTTCGAAATGGAGGAACTGATGCACAGCAAGGCCGCCGTATTGGCCGTGCTGGGCTATCTGTTCGCGCGCTTCGACGAGCGTTTCGACGGCGCGCCGACGCTGCTGATCCTCGACGAAGCCTGGCTGTTCCTCGACGACCCGGTGTTTGCGGCGCGCATTCGCCAATGGCTCAAGACCCTGCGCAAGAAAAACGTCAGCGTCATCTTCGCCACGCAGTCGCTGGCTGACATCAAGGATTCGACCATTGCGCCCGCGATCATCGAGAGCTGCGCCAACCGCATCTTCCTGCCCAACCCGCAGGCGACCGAGCCACAGATACGCACGATCTACGAGGGCTTCGGGCTGAACGCCCGGCAGATCGAGATCGTCGCCACCGCCCAGCCCAAGCGCGACTACTACTACCAATCGCGTCTGGGCAACCGTCTGTTCGATCTTGACCTGGGGCCGGTCACGCTCGCCTTCGCAGGTGCTTCGACACCCCAAGACCAGCGTGCGATCGACGGTGTGCTGCGCGATGCCGGAACACCGGGCTTCGCAGGAGCCTGGCTGCGCCATCGCGGCCTCGATTGGGCGGCCGACCTGTTGCCGTCCGCTCCATCGGCCGCGTCCTTCCTTGCTTCCCAACCTCTGGAGGTTTCACCATGAGAAAACGTCTTCTTGCCATTGCTGTTGCTGTCTTGATTGGCGCCGTACCCGTCGCACACGCGCAATGGGTCGTCATCGACCCCACGAATCTGGCACAGAACATCCTGACTGCCGCGCACACGCTGGAGCAGATCAACAACCAGATCAGGCAGCTACAGAACGAAGCGCAGTCCTTGATGAACGAGGCTCGCAACCTCGCGAGCCTGCCGTTCAACGTGGTCAATCGCCTGCGGGCCAATCTGGATACAACCCGGCAACTGATCTCCCAGGCGCGTGGGCTGGCCTTCGACATTCAGAACATGGACCAGCAATTCGCGCAACTCTACCCGGAGCAGTACGCCGCCTCCGTGAGCGGCAACCAGATGTTCCAGGATGCGCATCAGCGCTGGCAGAACACGCTTCAAGGCTTGCAGACCGCCATGCGCATGCAGGCGCAGGTGTCGCAGAACCTGAACCAGGATGAGGGCGTGTTGGCCGATCTGGTCGATCAGAGCCAATCGGCCACCGGCGCCTTGCAGGCCATGCAGGCCACCAACCAGCTCCTGGCCCTGCAAGCCAAGCAGTCCATCCAGACCCAGCAGCTCCAGCTCACGCAAGGTCGTGCGGCCTCGCTGGAACTGGCGCGGCAAGCCGCCGCCGTCGAACGCGGACGTGAGGTGACGCGCCGCTTCATCGGTAACGGCACGGCGTACACGCCGCAGTCCGTGAACTTCTACGGCAATTGACGGATGCGGCCATGAACGACGTTTCCGTCATCGACCGCTTCCTCAACGTCTTCTCCACGTACATCGATTCGGGGTTCGGTCTGTTGCACGGTGAAGTCGCGTTCCTGACTGCAACGCTGGTAGCCATCGACATGACCCTGGCCGGACTCTACTGGGCGCTGGGTCATGCCACCGGCCAGGGCGAAGACGTGATGGCAAAGCTCCTGCGCAAGGTGCTCTACGTCGGCGCCTTCGCCTACATCATCGGCAACTTCAACTGGCTGTCCGGCATCGTGTTCCGGTCCTTCGCCGGCCTTGGCCTGACGGCTTCCGGTTCGACGTTGACCATGGCGACCTTCCTGCAGCCGGGGCGCCTCGCCAAGACCGGTATCGACGCGGCTGCGCCCATCCTGCAGCAGATCAGCGAGATGGCTGGCTTCCCGGAGGTGTTCATCAACATCGCACCCATCGCTGTGATGTTCCTCGCCTGGCTGATCGTCATCATCAGCTTCTTCGTGCTGGCGGTGCAGCTCTTCGTCACGCTGATCGAGTTCAAACTGACCACGCTCGCCGGATTCGTCCTGGTGCCGTTCGCACTATGGAACAAGACCGCGTTCCTCGCTGAAAAGGTGCTCGGCAACGTGGTGTCCTCGGGCATCAAGGTGCTGGTGCTGGCCGTGATCGTGGGCATCGGCACCGGGCTGTTCGCCGAGTTTCAGATCGCGCCCAATGAGCCATCCATCGACCACGCACTGGTGGTGATGCTGGCCTCGCTCGCCATGCTGGCACTCGGCATCTTCGGCCCCGGCATTGCCACCGGCCTGGTGTCTGGTTCGCCGCAGCTTGGCGCGGGTGCGATGGCTGGTGCCGCGATGGGCGCAGCCGGTACGGCCATCGCGGTCGGTGCGGCTGCGACTGGCGTGGGTAGCGCAGTGGTAGCTGGGGCGCGCATGGCACCCGCCGCCGCCAAGATGGCTGGCAATGGTGCGCGTGCCGCGGCCTCGACCGCAGGCAGCGCGCGATCGGCCTATCAAGCCGGTTCAGCAGCAACGGGCGGTGGCTCCAAGGGCGCGGCTGCCGGCGTGGGCAACGTCGCCAAGACCGGTGCGCAGGCCGTCGGCCAAAAGGCCGCCGCCGGGATGCGCTCGCTCAAGGAGCGCGCGGCATCCGCCTTCCGTTCTGACGAGGCAGGGCCGGCATCTGGAGGCGCCGCCGCATCAGGTCAATCCGCTGCCAGCGAAGCCAATTCCGGCGCTGCTGACCCGCAGCAACAGGCGCAACCCGCCTGGGCTAAGCGCCTGCACCGCCGCCAGCAGATCAGCCATGCCGCCACGACTGCTGCCCACACGCTGCGCGGAGGCGACGGCGGTGGTTCGAGTAGCGGCCCGAGTTTGCACAGTTCCGACGATTGAAGCGATTCATAAGGAGAACAAACCATGCGATTCAAACGACCGCAGGTGCGCTATGCCGATGCGCCGCAGCCTGCCACCCCCTACCAATCCGCCGCGCAAGTATGGGACGAGCGCATCGGCTCGGCCCGCGTGCAGGCCAAGAACTGGCGGCTCATGGCTTTCGGCTGCTTGTCGCTCGCGCTGCTGATGGCGGGCGGACTGGTCTGGCGCTCGGCGCAGTCCATCGTCACGCCCTACGTGGTGGAAGTGGATCAGGCTGGCCAGGTTCGGGCGGTCGGCGAGGCCGCCACGCCGTACCGGCCGAACGATGCCCAGATCGCATATCACCTGGCGCACTTCGTCGTGCTGGTTCGCTCGCTGTCCATCGATCCCATCGTCGTGCGGCAGAACTGGCTCGATGCCTACGACTACACCACCGACCGCGGTGCGGGCGTGCTCAACGAGTACGCCCGCACCCATGACCCGTTCGCACGCGTCGGCAAGGAGTCGGTCACGGTGCAGATCACCAGCGTTGTGCGCGCCAGCGATGCGTCTTTCAACCTGCGCTGGACCGAGCAGCGCTTCGTCAACGGCGCGCCGGCCGGCGCCGAACGCTGGAACGCCGTGATTTCCACCGTCCTGCAAACCCCGCGAACCGTGCAGCGGTTGCGCAAGAACCCATTGGGCATCTACGTCAACGGACTGTCGTGGAGCCGCGAACTCGATGCCGCCGAAGGAGCCAAGCCATGAACCAGTCTTTCCGCTTTTACGCTTTCGTGTTGACGCTTGCAGCGTCAGTTCTGTCGCTGCAGGGCTGCGCTACGAAGGGCGTGCCGTCGCCGATCATCTCACTCGATGAGCCGGTACAGGCCCAGCCGCTGCCCGAACCGCCCAAGCCGGTTGAAGTGGTAGAGGTGCCGAAGGTGCTCCCGATGCCGGCGCAGATGAAACCACTGGCGGAGAGCATCGAGGCCAAGGCTGCCCCTGAACCCGCCGATGAAAAGCTGCGGGTCTCGCGAGCCAACGCCGAGGCGCGTATCGCGCCCACACGCGAGGGCTACGTCAATGCCATTCAGGTCTGGCCCTTCACCGATGGTGCGCTGTATCAGGTCTATGCGGCGCCGGGTCGGGTCACGGTGATCTCTCTTCAACCCGGCGAGGAACTGGTGACGGTTGCCGCCGGCGATACGGTGCGCTGGATTGTCGGTGACACTTCCAGCGGCACCGGCGATGCGTTGCGTGTCAGCGTGTTGGTCAAGCCGATCCGCTCGGGCCTCAAGACCAATCTGGTCGTCACCAGCAGTCGGCGCACCTACCTGATCGAGCTGACCTCGACCGAACGCGCCTGGATGGCTTCGGTGTCGTGGGAATACCCGAAAGATCGGATGCTGGCCTTGCAACGCCAGGCGCAGGCCGCGCAGGCGATGGCGCCGGTCGATACCGGCCTATCGCTGGAGAGGATTCGCTTCCGCTATGCCATCAGCGGCAGCACGCCGCCGTGGAAGCCGATGCGCGCCTTCGACGACGGAGAGAAGGTCTATATCCAGTTCCCGCCCGGCATCGCCCAGGGTGAACTGCCGCCGCTGTTCGTGATCGGCGCTCAAGGCGACGGACAACTGGTGAACTACCGTTTCCGCTCGCCGTACTACATCGTGGATCGGCTGTTCGGCGCGGCCGAACTGCGCTTGGGCGGTGACAGGGGCGAAGTGGTGCGCATCGAGCGCACGGATGGCGTAGCACGGGGGAACTGACCATGAGCCTGGACGACACTCCCGACCTTGGCGCGCCGCAGGCGTCCAAGGAGGCCCCCGAGGCGGTGGCGCTACGCGCCCATCCGCGCCCCGTGACACGCTTGAACCGGCGCACATTGGCGATCTTGGCTGGTGGCCTCGCCGTGGCCGTGCTGGGCGCCACGATGTGGTCGCTGCAACCGCGCAAGCGCAGTGCAGGCGAACAAGCCGAGCTTTACAACGTGGATCGTGTTGCGCGCCCGGAAGGACTGGAGCAACTTCCGACCGACTATTCCAAATTGCCGCCGCATGTTCCTGAACTTGGGCCGCCGCTGCCGGGGGACTTGGGTCCGGCCATCGTGAAATCGCAGCAGCCAGTAACACCCAGCTACACCCCGCCCGGCCACGCTCCGGCTAATGCCGAGCACGACGCACAGCGCAAGGAAGCGGAAGCGGCCGCAGGGGCATCGGTGTTCTTCCGTTCCAGCAACCAGCGTGCCGCCGCCGCGCCAACGCAGGTGGCCACGGCCAGTCCTGCGTCTGGCCTTGCCGGCTTCGATCCGATGGCTGCCGGGCCGGCCTCGACGGCAGCACAGCCTGCTGATCCGACCGCCGCGCAGAACCGGCAAGACCAGAAAGAGGCATTCCTGAAAGCCGGAACTACGGAAACTCGCAATTCCGGAAACTTGAAAATGCCAGCTTCACCGTACCAGGTGATGGCTGGGACGGTGATCGCTGGCGCGTTGGTCACGGGCATCAAGTCCGATCTGCCTGGCGACGTGATCGCCACGGCGACGGAACCGATTTACGACACGGCCACCGGGAAGTTCCTGCTAATCCCGCAGGGCTCGCGCATCCTTGGTCGCTACAACAGCCAGGTGAGCTACGGGCAGAGCCGGGTGCAGGTGGTGTGGAACCGGATCATCCTGCCCGACACGTCTTCGCTGACACTGGACAACCTGGCCGGCACCGACCCGGCCGGCTACGCCGGTTTGGAGGATGGTGTCGATTGGCATTGGGACCGCATCTTTGCCGGCGCTGCGCTGACGACGCTGCTGGGCGTCGGCGCTGAGTTGGCTGCGCCGGAAAGCCGCCAGAATGGCAATCGGGTCATCATCGCCGGGCGCGACAGCCTGCAGGACAGCGTGAACCAGGTCGGTCAGGAGATGACCCGGCGCAACCTCAACATCCAACCCACGCTGACGGAGCGGCCGGGCCTGCCCGTGCGCATCATCGTCAATCGGGATCTGGTGCTGCGGCCCTATCAGCCACTGTTCTTCAATCGAGGGACTTCGCGATGAGCACCACGCGCAAGCTGCGGTTGGGCCCGCTGCCTAAGACCGAGAGCATCAAGCTGACTTTCACGTGTCCGGTCAGCCTCAAGGCTGACCTCGACCGCTACGCCGCGCTGCATGCGCAGACCTATGGCGAAACGGTCGATGCGACGACGCTGATTCCGCACATGCTGGATGCATTCATGGCGGGGGATCGGGGATTCAGGAAGGGGAGAACGGCCAAAGCCGGGCCGCCGAAGCCTATGTGACGAAGCGAAAACCCGTGCCCACATGCTCGAACGCGCAGCCCAAGGGCCGCGCGTTCGTCGTTCTGACTACGGCGATAAGCGGACGGGGGTTAGGAAGGGGCGCTATCCTCCCAGCGGACGGCCCGCAGAAATTCATCGTGGGTCAAGGAAGAAAGAGCGAACTCACCACGCCTGAGGGGGCATCCCAGCGAGCGGCCACGCCAGGGCTGACAAGGTAGAAGATATAGGGGCCAGCACTGAAGAAGACGTGTGCGTTTGTCCGTTCTCCCCTTCGCGACGGGGGCGCGCATCTCGTCGCCGATCCAAACATAGAGCATGCCTACGGTTACCCCTTACGCATCGGCAGGCGGCCAGCGCAGTTTTCCACGGCCGACGCGCAAGGCTTCCACGAGCCTAGTATTGCCCGGTAGCCGGCCCGAAAAGAGACTAGGTTTAGGATCGACCGCCGGCTTCTTGAACGCGGCGACCCGCTGGTAGTCGGGGGTTGCCAGCCAGGTCCGTCCGTCCCCCTCGTCGGTGACGACCCGATAGAGGCCGGCGGGCGGGACGGCCTCGATGTCAAGCAGGCGCTTGTAGCGTTCAACCGACCATCTCTGGATGCCGCCACTGAGAGCCTCCGTTCGGAAGCGCGCCCATAGCGCAGCGGTGTCGGGCGTCGGCCAGTCGCCGGCGTCGGTGTAGGCCGTAATCTCGTCGGATTCGAGCCAGGCCCGCATCTCCGCCGGTGTGACGAAGACGGGCATGGCGTCCTCAATGGCTGCCATCGCCGCGCGCCGTGACGGCAGGCCGGCGCGGATCAGCATCGCCATCATGAACTGCGGGACGCCGGTTTCGACCGTTGCCGCTGCGCCGCCCGCCACCATGTCCGGCGACCAACCTAAGGACATGCGGCGGGTGCGGACGGCTTCCAGCGCCCAGACCAGGCGATAGGTGAAGGCCTCTTCGACTGCTCGCATGTTCTGCGGTCCGATCTTGGCGACCTCTTCGCCGGACACCCAGCTTCGCAGGATGGCCTTCCAATTCGCCGGTAGCGCATTCGCTTTGTCGGGGATGAAGGGCCTCATGAATAGCAGGCGCTCGCCTAGACCGCCGAGGGCCTCGGCGAGTTCGTCGACGTCGCCGCTCAACGCTGCGTCGTCGGCCCGGTCGAGTAGCTCGGCGAGTTTGTCTGCCATGGCGTCGATAGATAGGCCAGCTTCGAGCCCAACGCCCATCGCGAAATGCCCACGCCGCGCCTGCGTCGTGGTAGTTTTCCAAATGAGGTCGGCGCGCGCCTCGAACACCTTCTTGTGCAAAGTGGCAACATCCTCTTCGTCGCGGGCAATCTGACGCGCCCACAGCGATCCTTTGAGCGCCTCGTCCAAGAGTTTCGGTAGATCGGCGCGATCGGCGTCCAGTGCTTCAATCAGACCGAACACGGTTGCATCGAGGCGTTCGATGAGCTGCGACAGTGGCTCCTCATCGATGCTCTCCTCGTCGTCGTCGCCACCTTCATCGTCGTCGTCATCGCCCTCGTATTCCACTGCAGTGGCGAGACGTTCGGCCACCGCTGCCTCTTCCTCGGGCGATCTCCAGGCTTCGCGGGCATTGGCGAGATATTCCCAGGCGTCAGCGCGACCCAGGACGCCCTCGCGCGACAGGCGCTCAAGGATCTCGGCGACGATCCGAATGAGGCCGCTTTTCAGTGTGCGGGCCTTGGCAGAGGCAACCAGTTTCCTCCACTCTTTTTTTCGCCAGTTGATGTTGTCGAACATGACGTGGACGATGAGACCTTCGACGTCCACGAACGCACGCCCGGCGCGGCCCGCGACGTTGGCGAACTCCTCGCCTTTGATTTTCTCGGCCGCCCGATATAGCGCAGGCACCAGCAGCACTGCGGCGTTGAGGTTTAGGCCCTGCGAGAGCGTCGGCGATGCGACGATGACCTTTAAGACACCCTCGGACAGGAGGACTTCCAGCTCGCGCAGGAACGGGCTCGGCAACCGGCCGTGGTGGATGGCGACACCCGCCTGCAGACTGGCCACGGCGGGATGATCCTCGCCAAGCCATTCCTTGCCGACCTCCAGGGCGCGTGCAATCAACGCCTCGTCCTCCAGCAGCGAGTCCAGGTAGCCGCGCTTGCAGAGGTCCACGACCTGTTTGCCGTAGCTCTCGACCCAGTTGGCCTGGGTGGAGAAGATTAAGGTGCGCTTGCCTTGGCTCGCGAACTCCCACGCCGCAAACAATGCGAGGTGCGAGTTCTTGCGTGGATAGGGCTTCTTCTCCTTCCCGAGCGCAGGTTTCTCCACGACGAACTTGTCGAGGAAGGGACCATCATCATCGAGGTCGAGCCGTAGCAGCGCGTCCTTACCGCGCCATGTGAGAGCGCCGAACCGCTGGCGTGTGGGACGCCAGTCGGAACGTACTGGTTCGCCGGGTTCGTCGGAGCGTATCCACGCGGTGAGATCGCCCAGTTCGTCGCCGCTTGGCAGGATGGCGGAAAGGCAGACGATCCGGCGATCGGCTGCGTCCGTGCGTCGTAGCAGACGCTGCACGAGCGTCTCGTAGCGGATTTCGCGCTCGCTCGGTCCGATCATGTGGCCTTCGTCGAGGACGATCAGGCCGACGTTATCGATCAAGGAAGGATCGCTCCGCAGCGCGAAGTCGAGCTTTTCGGGTGTGGCGATGATGATCTCGCGGGTACGTAGGGCGTCCTCGTCGCCCGCCGAAAGGCCGCTGGCCCCGTAAAGTGAGGAAACGCTGAACCCGAGTGGCGCGAATGTCTTTCGGAAAGAACGCTCGGTCTGAGCCGACAAGGCGCGCAGCGGTGTAACGATCAGGACTCGGCGCGCCAAGGATAACGTCATCAGAGTGGCGATCTCGGCGACCCGTGTCTTACCCGCGCTGGTCGGCAGGGCCACGACCAGATCGTCCGTCACGTCCGTGGAGCGTCGTGCGGCCTCGCGCTGTGAGGGCCATAGCTCCACCTCTGAGGTCTTGCGAGCATAGAGCGAGGAGATAAACAGCCGGCGCAGATCGGGGTATTTTTCTTCCGTCCCCTCAGGCGGTTCTGTCGGCAGACTCTGGTGAAGCGAGTGCTGCCATAGGTCGTCGATTAGGTGGTCGCATAGGTTCGAAATCCACCACAACGGCACGTTCTCGGCATTGTCAGCCAGGCTGACGGCGGTGGCGAGCAAACTCCGTGCACTTTCGATCGGCTCCTGTTCGCCCGTCTCGAGTGCGAAGTCGAAGAATGCCAGTGCCCGGCAGATCGTCGTATTGAGGATGGTGGACAACACCGCGTCAATGTCGGGCTCGTCGCCACTAAGTGCCTCGGCCATCTGCTCGTCGCCGTGGGCCTCGTTGCCAAGCCAATCACGAACGAAGCCACGTAGCTGGTCGAGGTCGCGCAAGATCAGGTGACGGATCGCCGTTTCGCCCGGCGTAGTGTTGAGGTCTTCCGCCGTCTCATTGAAGAGGGAGTAGGCTACGGCCGAGAAGCCGGCCAGGTGATAGGCAGCGGCGGCGATGGTGCGACGGAAGCCTCGATTGGGCGCCTCAGGATCACCATTTCGGACTAGGGCTTCGAAGGCGTTGGCGGCCCGCTCGAAAGCCTTGTTCGTCAGGTCAGAGGCGCCGGTCTTAGCACGCAGAGCCATGGCACCACGAAGTAGAGCGAAGCCATGTTCGGCGAGGTCGGTTTCGATGGTTGCGCCCAAGGGCGGAGCGCTTTGCGGCAACACGCCCGCTTCCCGCATCAGTGACCAAGCTGCGCCGCGATAGAGGAGCCGGCCGAGGATGCCGTCGACGGTCGCGGTGGCGAGGAAGGCAGTCAGTTCGTCAGGCGTCTCCAAGGTCTTCCGCCTCCCCGTACATGGCTGCGATAAAGTCCTGGTGGTCCTCGACGTGGATGTTCACGACGTAGTGGTCGCGGTTGGTCCCAGCAGCGTCGAGGTCGACCTTCAGCGCGGCGTGGGGGCCGTTACCCGATACGGTGAAGAGCATGTGGTCGATGCGATCGGCGCGGAGGGACTTGAGACCCACCTCGTCGCGGAGGTCACGACCCAGCGCGTTATCGTCAGGGTCGCTGCTCTCCAGCAGGCGGTTGGCGACGAACAGCAGCGAGTCCGGCGTGCAGCGGCCATTGTCACGATCGAGCACCTTGCGAGCGCCGGTGACCGTGGATTTGCCAAGCATCTTGTTGCTCTTGGCCTCACCCTTCAGGAGCCAGAGCTTCTCGCCCTTGCCATCGTAGCCGGCGCCGATGAAGTCATCGCCGCGCATCGCCATGTTGCGGCCGTCCTTATAGCGAAGCCGGCGCACGGGGACACGCAGGCCAATCTCTTCCTCCACCAGCTCAGTCGCGAGGATTTCGCCGAGGTCGCCGGAGCGCCCCTTGTCTGACTGAGGCATCGCCTCGCTGAGAATCTTGGCTGCGACCTTGTATCCGAGTCGCTCCACGTCATCGGCGATCCGTTCGAGTCGGTCGTAGTGCGAGCGGATGGTCTCAGCGAGGTCCTGCCGGATCTCGTCGCGACCGCCCTCCTTCTCGACATAAGTCCAGTAGTACTTGCGCTTGTCCTTTTCCTTGGTGGACTCGCACCACCTCTCATACAGCCCCACGGCGCCCCCCCCCCCGATCAATCAGTTCCTATCTGATAGCGGTCATGGCGCGCTGACGCGGATGCCGTGACGGCTTAAATTGCACTGTATGCGAACGTCGTGCAGCTTCGATCATTATACGAGTTGGAGAGTTGCCCGCATCCGATGATCCACCCACGATCGCCAACGGATATCAAGTCTTACCGCAGACCTTCTTGGCGGAGTAGCGTTAGCCAGCCAAGGGCGAAGCTATGGCAGGGGATCGAGGGGGCAAGTGGGAAAAGCCGCAGGTCGGGGAATCGCATAATGAAAAGGCCGCTTCTGCGTCGACAGAAGCGGCCCTTGAATTGGTGCCCGAGGCCGGAATCGAACCGGCACGCCTTACGGCGAGGGATTTTCTTACCACTTCGGCTTTCGCCGCCAGCGCATGCGCTGTTCGTGGTCTGGAGCACGCCTTCACCATAGCCTTGCGGCCGTAGGTGCCCGCCGTCTGCTCTCTACACCTTCCCACGCGTTGGGCCTGAGCTTGGCTCGGCGTTGGCTCGGATGCCGGGGCATCCAGGGCTTTCGCCGACTTTGACGGGCTTCACTTCGGGCGTTTCCACCCGAAGGCTCAAATTGTTTAAGTCCCTTGTGTCTACCGATTTCACCACTCGGGCATTACGTGCTGCTCAGGAGCCTACACTCTCTCTACTGGCTCCTGCTTGGCTCCTGACCATCAAGCCGAGCCGCGAAGATACGCCTTGGATGTTCGCAAACCATTGTCACTACTGACCTTCCGCCCTGGTGGTACGAGAGAAAAAAACTTGACAAAACAGATTTTAAGTCTGCTGTGTCTACCGATTTCACCATCCCGGCCCGCGAGGGCTGGGCATTCTACCGTGCAACGCGGCCCCTGCCCAGCATCGGCGGACACACTATTTGTTCCCTTCGTTCGCCAGATGGGGCATTGCGCGATGCAGGTAGTAACCCATCGACCACAGGGTCAAGGCCGCCGCGACATAGATCAGCACCTCGCCGATCGTCCGGACATTCAGGTGCAACAGGGGTGCGTCGTACAGCAGAAGCGGAATCGCGGTCATCTGTGCCGCGGTCTTCAGCTTGCCGACGAAGGCGACGGCGACGCCTGCGGACGCCCCGATGCGGGCCATCCACTCCCGTAGCGCGGAGATCGTGATCTCGCGCCCGATGATGACGACGGCGATCACCGAATCCACGCGCGCCAGCTGGACGAGCAGGATGAGCGCGGCCGCCACCATCAGCTTGTCGGCGACGGGGTCGAGAAAGGCGCCGAACGCGGAGGTCTGGTTCAGCGCGCGCGCCAAATAACCGTCGAACCAGTCGGTGACCGCCGCGACGATGAAGATCAGTGTTGCGGCGAGGTTCTTTTCCGGCAGATCAACCCAGCTTTCCGGGAGGTAAAAGACACCGACAAAGAGCGGTATCAGCGCGATGCGCGCCCAGGTCAGCGAGTTCGGAATGTTGATCTGCATCGAGAAAGTGAAAGAAATGCGACAACTGCATGTCAATGCAGGGCATTGTATATCGCTTCAGCGAGCTTTCGGCTCACGCCATCGACGCGGCACAGATCCTCGACCGTCGCGGCGCGCACGCCGTCGAGTCCGCCGAAGGTCGCGAGCAGGTTGCGGCGGCGGGTCGCACCCACGCCCGGAATGTCTTCCAGCCGCGACCCGATGCGCGCCTTGGCCCGGCGCGCACGGTGACCGGTGATCGCGAAACGGTGTGCCTCGTCGCGGATTTCCTGGATCAGGTGCAGGGCCGGATGATCCGATGCGAGATTCAGGGGCGTCCGCCCGTCCGGGAAGATCAGCGTCTCGAGGCCCGGCTTACGCTCCTCGCCTTTTGCGACGCCGACCATCGCGATGGACTCCAGCCCGACCTCGGTCAGCACCGCCAGGGCCGAACTGACCTGCCCCTTGCCGCCGTCGATCAGGATCAGGTCCGGACACAACCCCTCGCCGGCCGCGACCTTGCCGTAGCGGCGCTCGAGCACCTGCCGCATCGCCGCAAAATCGTCGCCGCCGGTGATGCCCGCGATGTTGTAACGGCGGTACTCCGAATTCTTCATGGCGCCATCGACACACACGACGCACGACGCGACCGTCGCCTCGCCCATCGTGTGACTGATGTCGAAGCATTCGATGCGCCGGGGCGCCTCGGCCAGGTCCAGCGCGTCGCGCAACGCCTCCAGACGCGCCTCGCTGCGCCCGGTATCGCGCGCGCGGGCGAGGATCGCGAGCCGCGCGTTGTTCTCCGCCATCTCCATCCACGCCTTTTCGGCCGTATTGCGCGGCACGACCAAGGCGCCAGGTTTGTCGCTGATCTCGGCCATCAAGGCCTTCACCGGCTCCAGCGAAACGTTGAGCAGCACCCGCGCCGGCATGCCGTGATCCCGATAGTGCTGCTCGACAAAGGCCAGTGCACCGTCGAGCGCACCACAGCCCGCTGCCGCGCTCGGAAACTGGGGGCGATCGCCCAGATGCCGGCCGCCGCGCACCATGGCGATATTCACGCAGGTCAGCCCGCCCTCCTCGACCGCAGCGATGATGTCGACATCTTCGTCCTTGCGGCTGTCGACGTATTGGCGCTGCAGCACCGCCTGCAGCACGCGCACCTGATCGCGGATCGCAGCCGCCTCCTCGAACGCGAGGCGCTCGGCGGCGGCGTGCATGCGCGCCGTCAGGTCGTCGATGACTTCGGAGGCGCGCCCGTCGAGGAAGCGGGCCGCAAGCTTCACGTCGGCGGCGTAATCGTCACTGTCGATCAGGCCCACGCACGGCGCGGTGCAGCGCTTGATCTGATGCAGCAGGCAGGGGCGCGAGCGGTTCTGGAAGACCGAGTTCTCGCAGGTGCGCAGCTGGAAGGTCTTCTGCAGCAGGTGGATGCTTTCGCGCACGGCCCAGGCGTTGGGAAACGGCCCGAAGTAGCGCGCGCCTTTCGTGAACGCACCGCGATGGTAGGCGAGGCGCGGGAACCCGTCGCCGGAAAGTTCGATGTAGGGGTAGGACTTGTCGTCGCGAAACAGGATGTTGTAGCGCGGCGCGAGGCTCTTGATGAGGTTGTTCTCGAGGATCAGCGCCTCGGCCTCGGAGCGCGTCGCCGTCACGTCGACGCGCCTGATCTGCGCCACCATCATCGCGATGCGCGGGCTGGGCTGGGTGCGCTGGAAATAGCTCGACACCCGCCGCTTGAGATTCTTGGCCTTGCCGACGTAAAGCACCCGCTCCTCGGCGCCGATCATGCGATAGACGCCGGGCTCCTCGGGTACGGTCTTCAGGAAGGCCTTGGCGTCGAAAGGCGCCACGGAGTCGGTCATGGGCGGCGAACGTGCGATCGGAGGCTCAGGCGATCTCTTCCGGGATCTCCGCGACGATTCCGCGCGCCTGCTGATAGACCGGGCTCAGTTCGAGCGCGAAGGCGTCCGGGAACTGCGGGCGCGCGCGCAAGGCCTCGATGCGCGCCCGGCTTTCCGGCTGCACGTCCGGCACCCAGCGATCCAGCAGATCCGCGGCCAGATCGGGACGGTTGCATACGAGCACCATGTCGCAACCCGCCGCATGGGCCGCCTTCGCGCGCGCGAGGATGTCGCCGGCCACTGCCGCCCCCTCCATCGTCAGGTCGTCACTGAACACCACGCCCGTGAAGCCGACGCGCGTGCGCAGCACGTCCTGCAGCCAGAAGCGCGAAAAACCTGCGGGATTCGGATCGACCTTCGGGTAGATCACGTGCGCCGGCATCACGCCGGAGAGTTGCCTGCCGATGCGATGCCGATACGGGACGATGTCCTCGTTCCAGATCGCGTCGAAGTCGCGCTCGTCGACGGGGATTTCCAGATGCGAATCGGCTTCGACGAAACCATGTCCGGGAAAATGCTTGCCCACACAGCCCATCCCCGCCTCGGCCATGCCCGCGGCCAGCGCCTGGGCGAGCGTCGCCGCAACCTGCGGATCGCGGTGGAAGGAGCGGTCCCCGATCACCCGGCTACAACCGTAGTCGAGGTCCAGCACCGGCGCGAAGCTGAGATCGACACCATGGGCCAGCAACTCGGCAGCGAGAACGAAGCCGACCGAGCGCGCGGCGTCGAGCGCGGCGACATGGTCCTGCGCCCACAATTGCCCCAGCCGGCGCATCGACGGCAGGCGCGTGAACCCGTCGGAACGGAAACGCTGCACACGGCCGCCTTCGTGATCGACCGCGATCACCAGCGCCGGATCGCGCAGCGCGTGAATGTCCGCGGTCAGCGCCGAGAGTTGATCGCAGTCGGTGAAATTGCGCGCGAACAGGATCACGCCGCCCACCAGCGGATCACACAGGCGCTCGCGCTCCTCGTCCGTGAGCGTCGTCCCCACGACGTCGAGCATCACCGGCCCGAGGGGCAGGCGGATCTTGTTTTCAGCAGTGGAATTCATGGTTTCTCGATCAGCGCAAACGCGACGACATAGTCGGCTTCGTCGCTCAGGCTCAGATGAGCGGTGAGGCCACGCTCCCGCATGTAGGCGGCGAGCCCGTCATCGAACAGGTAGACCGGCTTGCCGAGCTCATCGTGCCCGACCCGCACCGCGTGAAGGGTCGCCGGGACGGCGACGCCAGTCCCCAAGGCCTTGCCGAATGCTTCCTTGGCAGCGAATCGCTTGGCAAGGAAGCGCGCCGGATCACGGCTGGCCCTGAACCCCGCCCGCTCGTCGCCGTCGGCAAGGACCCGCGCGGCGAAGCGATCGCCATGCCGCTCCAGGGCAGCCCGCAAGCGTGCAATGTGAACGATGTCCGTGCCGATTCCGTGGATCATCCGGCGATGCTCAGCTGCCCTGCCCGGCTGCCTCGCGCATCAGCCGTTTCATCTCCCGAACGGCCTCGCGCATGCCGGCCAGCACCGCACGGCTGACGATCGAGTGGCCGATGTGCAATTCGCGCACGCCCGCAAGCCGCGCGATCGGCTGCACGTTGTAATAGTTCAGGGCGTGACCAGCATTGAAGCGCATGCCCAGCCCGCGGATCGCCTCGCCCGCCTCGCGGACCTTCCCGATTTCCGCGAGCACGGATCCACTCTCGGCGTCCCTTCCGGCATTGTGGAAGGCATGGGCATAAGGCCCCGTGTGGATCTCGCACACCCGCGCCCCGATCCGCGCGGCGGCCTCGACCTGTGCAACCTCGGCGTCTATGAACACGCTCGTGACGATCCCTGCGTCAGCCAGACGGCCGACCACGCCCTTCAGGCGCACCTCCTGCGCGACCACGTCGAGCCCCCCTTCGGTCGTCACCTCGTGCCGGCCTTCGGGCACCAGCATCGCCATCTCGGGCTTGAGCCGGCACGCGATCCCGACCATCTCGTCCGTCGCGGCCATCTCCAGGTTCAGCTTGACCTGCGTGAGCTCGCGCAAGCGGCGCACGTCCTCGTCCTGAATGTGGCGCCGATCCTCGCGCAGATGCACGGTAATGCCGTCCGCGCCGCCAAGGTGCGCCTCCACGGCCGCCCACACCGGGTCCGGCTCCCAGGTACGGCGCGCCTGCCGCAGCGTCGCCACATGGTCGATATTCACGCCGAGTTCGATCACAGCTCCAGCAACTCCTTTAGAACCCGGCGCGACTGCAGCGTCTGTCCGCCGAGGTAATGATTGATCAGCATTCGGAGCAGCGCCTTGCTCTGCACCAGCGTTTCCGCGCGAGAGAAATCCTCGTGCTCCAAGTCGAGCAGGGTCTGCCCGCTCACCGACGGCAGATCGCCCGTCGCGTCGGGCATCCGCACCGGACCGCGCTCGATTATATAGACGTAGCCCTCGCCGGGCTCGACGGGCTCGCCCGAGTCGCTGTCGGTATCCAGGCCGATTCCGTAGCCGAGCTCGCGCAGCAACGCGAGTTCGAATCGGCGCAGCACCGGCTCCTGAGGCTCATTGCGCGCCAGAATCGCGATCGCCCGTGCATAGGCGTCGAACAGGGCGGGATGCGGATCCTCGCGCGGCGTCAGGCGCACGAGCAATTCGTTCAGGTAATAGCCGCACATCAGCGCGCGGCCGGTCAGCAGCGGCTGCCCGCCGCCGCGCTCGGCGCGCACCAGCGTCTTGACCTCGCCGCCGCCCGACCAGTCGAGCAGGAGCGGCTGAAACGCCATGATGACGCCACGCAACGCCGACAGCGGGCGCCGCGCGCCCTTCGCAACCAGCGCGATGCGTCCGTGATCGCGCGAGAACGCCTCGACGATGAGGCTCGTCTCGCGCCAGGGATGCGTATGCAGGACGAAACCGGGCTGCTCGCCTACGCGCTGCTTCTGGCTCACGAGGACACGCGCCCGCAGGCCTTACTCGTAGCCCAGGCTCTTGAGCGCGCGCTCGTCGTCGGCCCAGCCGCTCTTGACCTTGACCCACACCTCGAGAAAGACCTTGCCGTCGAACAGTTGCTCGAGCTCCACGCGCGCTTCGGAGGCGATGCGCTTGAGCTGCTCGCCGCCCTTGCCGATGACGATCGCCTTGTGGCTGGCGCGGTCGACGACAACCGCGGCATGGATCCGCCGCAAGCTTCCTTCGGTCTCGAATTTCTCGACTTCCACCGCAATACCGTAGGGCAGTTCGTCGCCGAGCAGCCGAAAGAGCTTCTCGCGCAGGAATTCCGCCGCGAGAAAGCGCTCGCTGCGGTCGGTGACCTCGTCCTCGCCGTACATCGGCGCGCCCTCGGGCAGCAGCGGCGTCACCGCCTTCAGCAGCTGCTCGACGTTCGTCCCTCTTTCAGCACTGAGCGGCACGACCTCGGTAAAGGGATGGACATCCTTGACGCGCGCGATGAAGGGCAGCAACTGGGTCTTGTCGGCGAGTCGGTCGACCTTGTTGATCACCAGCACGACCTTCCCCTCGCGCGGCAGCACTTCGACCACCTTGCGGTCGTCCTCGCCGAAGCGACCCGCCTCGATCACGAAGAGCACGAGATCCACGTCGGCGAGCACCTGCGACACCGTGCGGTTCATCGAACGGTTGAGCGCATTGCGATGCTTGGTCTGGAAGCCCGGCGTGTCGACGAACACGAACTGCGCCTGCTCGTTGGTCAGGATGCCGGTCACGCGGTGCCGTGTCGTCTGCGCCTTGCGCGACACGATGCTGATCTTCTG
The DNA here is from genome assembly GCF_003628555.1 of Azoarcus sp. DN11. Lineage (NCBI taxonomy): Bacteria > Pseudomonadati > Pseudomonadota > Betaproteobacteria > Rhodocyclales > Zoogloeaceae > Azoarcus > Azoarcus sp. DN11. The sequence goes on from NZ_CP021731.1 coordinate 3,312,072, forward strand.
TCCGATCAGGCGATTCAACAGCGTCGATTTGCCGACATTGGGGCGACCGACGATGGCGACGAACCCCGTGCGGAATCCCTCGGGCGTTGCTGCCGACCCGTTCTCGGCGTTTGCATCCAGACTCATGACTTCCTCAACTGCGCCAGCGCGTTCTCGGCCGACTGCTGCTCGGCGGCGCGGCGGCTCGCGCCGCGCCCGGTGGTACGGATCTTCAGCGCGTTGACCTCGCACGTGACTTCGAATTCCTGCGCATGCGCCTCGCCATGCACTTTCACGGTCGTGTAGGTCGGCAGCGGCAACCTGCGCCCCTGAAGGTGTTCCTGCAACGCGGTCTTCGGGTCCTTCGACGCGACGCGCGGATCGATTGCCGCAATGAGAGGCGCATACAGACGATCGATCACCGCCTTCGCGGCCTCGAAACCGCGATCGAGGAAGACCGCCGCGAACGTCGCCTCCAGCGCATCGGCCAGGATCGATGGGCGCCGGAAACCGCCGCTCTTCAGTTCTCCTTCGCCGAGACGCAGGTATTCGCCCAGATCGAGCTCACGCGCGATCCGGTGCAGGCCGTCCTGGCACACGAGCGAGGCGCGCAGGCGCGACATCTCGCCTTCGCGCAACTCGCCGAAGCGTTCGAACAGCGCTATCGCGATCACGCAGTTCAGGATGCTGTCGCCCAGGAACTCCAGCCGCTCGTTGTTGGGCTGGCCGAAACTGCGGTGCGTGAGCGCCTGCTCCAACAGCGAAGGGTCGCCGAACTGATGCCCGACGAGACGCTGGAGTCGATCCGGATTGGCTATCACTATCGTCCGGTCGAAGACGCCTGGAAGTCGATCAGCAGGCTGACATTAGCGACCACCGGAACCTTGCGGGCGTACTCGACATCGATCACGACCTTGTTGCCTTGCTTCCTGATGTCGAGATCCGCACCGGTGACCGTCACCACGTCATCGATCTGGCCACGGCGCTCGAAGCTCTTGCGCATGTCGGCGATCGACGCGCCCCCGTCGCCCTCGTCGGCCACCTTCTTGATGATGCGCTGGATCGCAAGGTATTCGTTCACCGCAGGCACGGCGCGAAAACCGATCAGCAGCACGAAACCCAGCAGGCCGCCCACAATCAGTACGCTGATCGGGCTCATGCCCTTCTGCCATTTCCTCATCCGCATGCCATCTCCGTATCAGTGGAATCCGCCAATCCGTTTCATGTCATTGAAGTTGAACCAGATGAAGAACGCCTTGCCGACGATGTTCTCATCCGGGACGAACCCCCACACGCGACTGTCGCTGCTGGCGTCACGATTGTCGCCCATCACGAAGTAATGCCCTTCGGGTACGGTGCAACGCACGCCGGCCGTAGTATAGGTGCAGTTCTCGCGATGCGGATAATCGAGCACCTGCGGCACGAAGGGCGGCACGTCGCGCTCGATCAGCACCGAATGCTCCACCGTGCCGAGCTTTTCCGAGAAGCGCGGCGAGTAGTACAGGCGATCGGGATGCAGGTAGTCGTCCTGCGGGGACATCGCCACCGGTTCGCCGTTGATACGCAGGTGCTTGTCGATGTATTCGATCTTGTCGCCCGGCAGGCCGACGACGCGCTTGATGTAGTCCATCGACGGATCGGCTGGGTAGCGGAACACCATCACATCACCCCGCCTGGGTTTATTCACCTCGATGATCTTCTTGTTGATCACCGGCAGGCGAATACCGTACGTCCACTTGTTCACGAGGATGAAGTCGCCGACCAGCAGCGTCGGGATCATCGAGCCGGATGGAATCTTGAACGGTTCGACGATGAACGAGCGCAAGCCGAAAACGATCAGGATCACCGGAAAGAAGCTCGCCCCGTACTCCACCCACCATGGCGTGGGCGCCCCAGGCGCGCGGCGCTTGCGCGCGTAGAACCGGTCGATGGCCCACAGGATCGCCGTCGCCACCAGCAGCAGGAACAATACCAGCGCAAAATTCACACAGACTCCGTTTCGTCGCGTTTCGATGGGCGGCGCGCCGCCTACTTGCCTTCGTCCACCCGCAGCACGGAGAGGAAGGCTTCCTGCGGAATTTCCACGTTGCCGACCTGCTTCATGCGCTTCTTGCCTTCCTTCTGCTTCTCGAGAAGCTTCTTCTTGCGGGTGATGTCGCCGCCGTAGCACTTCGCGAGCACGTTCTTGCGCAGTGCCTTGATCGTTTCGCGCGCGATGATGTGCGAGCCGATCGCCGCCTGGACCGCGACGTCGAACATCTGGCGCGGAATCAGCGAACGCAGCTTCGCCGCCACTTCTCGGCCGCGGTACTGCGCCGAAGCGCGATGCACGATCACCGACAGCGCATCGACCTTCTCGCCCCCGACCATCATGTCGAGCTTCACCAGATCGGCCGCGCGATATTCCTTGAATTCGTAATCGAGGGACGCGTAACCGCGCGACACCGATTTCAGCTTGTCGAAGAAGTCCATGACGACTTCGTTCATCGGCAGATCGTAGATCAGCTGCACCTGGCGGCCGTGGTAGCGCATGTCCACCTGCACGCCACGCTTCAGGTTGCATAGCGTGATGACCGGGCCGACATAGTCCTGCGGCATGAAGATGGTCGCCGTGATGATCGGTTCGCGGATCTCGGCGACCTTCGACAGGTCGGGAAGCTTCGAAGGATTCTCGACGTGGATCACTTCGCCGCTGTTCATCACCACTTCGTACACCACGGTCGGCGCCGTGGTGATCAGGTTCATGTCGAATTCGCGCTCGAGACGCTCCTGCACGATGTCCATGTGCAGCAAGCCGAGGAAGCCGCAACGGAAGCCGAAACCGAGCGCCTGCGAAACCTCGGGCTCGAATTGCAGCGAAGCATCATTGAGGCGCAGCTTCTCCAGCGAATCGCGCAACTGGTCGTACTCGCTCGACTCGACCGGATACAGGCCCGCAAACACCTGCGGCTTGATCTCCTTGAAGCCCGGCAGCGGCTCGGCCGCCGGCCGGCTCGCGAGCGTCACGGTGTCGCCGACCTTCGCGGCCTGCAATTCCTTGATGCCGGCAATGATGAAACCGACCTCGCCCGCCGACAGTTCGCTGCGCGCAACCGAGCGCGGCGTGAACACGCCGACCTGGTCGCACGGGTACTGCGCGCCCGTCGCCATCAGCAGGATGCGGTCCTTCGGCCGCAGCACCCCGTCGACGACGCGCACCAGCATGACGACGCCGACGTAGTTGTCGAACCACGAGTCGATGATCAGCGCTTTCAGCGGCGCAGCCGGATCACCCTTGGGCGGCGGCACACGGCGCACCACCGTCTCGAGCACATCCTCGATGCCAAGACCGGTCTTGGCCGAACACAGGACCGCCTCCGACGCGTCGACGCCGATGACGTCCTCGATCTCCTGGCGTGCATTGTCCGGATCCGCCGCCGGCAGGTCGATCTTGTTGAGGACCGGAACGACCTCGACCTCCTGCTCGATGGCCGTGTAGCAGTTCGCAACCGTCTGCGCCTCGACACCCTGCGACGCATCGACCACCAGCAGCGCCCCTTCGCAGGCCGACAGTGATCGGCTGACCTCGTACGAGAAGTCGACGTGTCCCGGCGTGTCGATCAGGTTCAGGTTATAGACCTGCCCGTCCTTCGCCTTGTATTGCAGGGCCGCGGTCTGCGCCTTGATCGTGATCCCGCGCTCGCGCTCGAGATCCATCGAATCGAGCACCTGCTCCTCCATCTCGCGGTCCGACAGGCCGCCGCAATAGTGGATGAGCCGATCGGCCAGCGTGGACTTGCCGTGATCGATGTGGGCGATGATGGAGAAATTTCTGATGTGTTGCATGCGCCAACAAAAGAAAGGTGCCATGCGGCACCCAGGATGAATCGGTTTGAATCGGCTAAACGGCGGATTCTAGCGGAAAACGCCCGCAATAGGCACGGATCACCGCCTCGTCCAGATGGTAGCGGCACAGTTCAGTGCTCCCGGCCAGAACGACCGGAACCAGCTCATCCCACCTGGCCTCCAGCATCGGGTCGGCATCCACGTCGAGGATGCGAACCGTCCATCCGAGTTCGTCGGCAAGCGGCTGCAACTGTCCGACGAGGTCGTGGCACAGGTGGCACCACTGCCGGCTCATCACGGTCAATTCGCGCGTGCGGCTCACTCTCCCGCCCTCAAGGTCACGTAGCTCGCCCCGGTACCCCGGTGCACCAGCAGGGTCACTTGCTGACCGTCCTTCACTTCGGAGGCCAGGCGCGCGAAGCCCTCGACCGTCTTCAATGCGACCTGCCGCCCGCTCATGACGACCGCAAGAACGATATCACCCGGCTGCAGGTCGGCCCGCGCCGCGGCGCCCTGCACCCGCTCGATCACCAGACCGTGCTCCACGTTCCGCTCGCGCTTCTGTGTCGGGCTCGGGACGGCGAGCACCAGCCCGAGCTTGTTCGGTGCCGGCTGGGAGTGCTCCCCCCGCCGGACGCGCGAACGCCCGTCGTCTGCCCACTCGCCGACCGTGATGTTGACCTCGCGCAACGCACCGTTCCGGTACAGCGAAAGGCCGACTTGCGCCCCCGGTCGGCTCGAGGACACGATCCGCGGCAGATCGCTGGACTCCTCGACCGTCTTGCCGGCAAAACGCACGATCACGTCACCCTGCTCGATTCCGGCCTTCGCCGCCGGCCCTCCGGCCTCGACGCCGCTGACGAGCGCCCCTTCCGCACGCGGCAAAGCGAAGCTCTCGGCAAGCGAGCGGGTCACTTCCTGGATCGCGACGCCGATGCGGCCGCGCTGCACTCGTCCGCTGGCCTTGAGCTGGCTCTGGATCTCCATCGCGAGGTTGATCGGGATCGCGAACGACAGCCCCATGAATCCGCCCGTCTGGCTGTAGATCTGCGAATTGATGCCAACGACCTCGCCCTTCAGGTTGAAGAGCGGCCCGCCCGAGTTGCCGGGGTTGATGGCGACATCGGTCTGGATGAAGGGCACGAAGTTCTCGTCGGGGAGACTGCGCCCCTTGGCACTGACGATCCCCGCCGTCACGGAATGGTCGAAGCCGAAGGGCGAGCCGATCGCGACCACCCATTCGCCGACCTGCAGCTTGTCCGGGTCCCCAATCGTCAGGCGTGGCAGGTCGGTGGCATCGATCTTGATCAGCGCCACGTCGGAGCGTGCGTCCGCACCCACCACGCGCGCACGGAACTCGCGCTTGTCGACGAGCCGAACGATGATCTCGTCCGCCTCGGCCACGACATGCGCATTGGTCAGGATGTAGCCGTCAGGGCTGACGATGAAGCCGGAACCCAGCGACTTGTTGTCGGGATCGATGCGGGGATGCTCGGGCTTGCGCGGACCAAAGCGCTTGAAGAAGTCGAACATCGGGTCGTCGGGACTCAGCCCGGGAAAACCCGGCGCGCCCGCCTTCCCGGCCTGCGCGGCACTGATATTCACGACCGCCGCGCTATGCCGTTGTACGAGTTGCGTGAAATCCGGCAGCGCGATCAGGCTGCCGACTGCCTCGGCTGCCGGCGCGAAAAACACACACACCAATGCGAAGATGCAGGCGTGACCTAGACGGAGCAGCCTCATTCCTGCTCCGCGCGAGTCGGGCCGCAACAAACGCTACCGCGCAGCACCTCGATTTCGAAGCCGCTGCGCAGCGTCCGGCTGCGAAACGCCATGCGATTGACCGCAAAGGCCATGACGAGACCGACAACGCCGCCGACCGCCGCAGCCAGATCCTCGCTTCCGGCATCGGCCACCGCACTGCCGATTGCCGCCCCGATCAGCAGCAGGCATGCAGACAGGCCGTAACCCATCAATGCCGCGCGCAGCGGCGCCCCTTCGCGCATGCGCAGGCGCACCGACTCGCCCGGCTCGGCATGGATCGGATTGGCAATCGAAAACACCGCGCTCGGCGCCTTGAAAGCATATGCGAGCCCCGTCGAACGGCATCCGCCGGGCTCGTCGCACCGCCCGCAACCGCCTGCCCGCTCGGTGAGGCGGACCCACGCGTGATCGCCCTCCAGACGTTCGATCACGCCTTGTGCTTCGTTCATCGCACCACCGGCTCGACCGCATCGCCCAGGCGCTGCACCGCACGTAACGGCACCTCGCCCAAAGCCGTCACGAGATGCCCCCCACGACGCGCTTGTAGATATTGATCGCGCCGCTGGCGAACGGCCCCAGGTCCGCGCGCGAGCCGTCATTCGGCTCGATGAACACCGAAATCGATGCCAGACCGTCGCTATACACCATGTGCAGCGCTTCGCCCCGGTCACGTCCGAGCGGCCTGCGCATCACCGACATGAGCGCAAAGCCATTCAAGGGCGTATTCAACACCCAGCCGCTCTCTTCCTTGCGCACCTCCACCCCGTTGGCCTGCACGATGCGCCAGTCGCTGTGCTTCACGTTGCGCGGGCGGAAAGCATCGCTGCCGATCTCGCCGCCGATCTTCACGTCACTGAAAGTGAATTGCTCGACGATCTCGCCGCGCTCGTCAACCGTGCGTGCCTTGAGCAGCAGTCCGGACTGCAGTTCCGCCCATAGCTGATATCCGAAGCGCAGGTCATCCTTCGGTTCGAGAATGATCTGCTGCGCGTCCAGCCCCGCCACGCGGCCCACATTACCTTTGCGGATGCGATAGTTCTCGGCCAGGCCACCGAACGCCACGGGCAGCCGCGAAGGAAATGCTCGACGGCTGCCGGGACGGTCCACGATGACGGTCTTCTGGTCCGGCAGCACGCATCGCACTTCGCTGTTGCTGCGGATCACCTCGCGCGGACTGCCATCGAGCACCTCGAGGCGCTCATGCTCACCGTTGGCATCGCTCATGTGAACGATGCGCGAAGTCTCGAAATTTTTGCCCGACTGATAGATGAAGGTGCCCGAATAGTTGAGGCGCTGGCCCGCGGTCGCCACGCGCCCGAGCCAGGACAGGGGGTCACCCAGGGATTCCGCAAACGCCGGCGCCTGCATCAATACTGCGCAGACCGCCAAGACAGCCGACAGACGCCTCATCGACCACTGTCCTGACCGACATCGGAAACGACACGCACGTGCTGGATCACGCTCGAGATCGACCCGCCGCCAGCCATCGCCTGATGGACGAAAAGATACTCGCGAGTCGGATCGACTACAGCGGCAGGCGTCGGAGCAACCGCGACGGATCTTACCGCCACGGGGCTGGCGACGACCACCGGCGCTCGCGCAACCGCGATCGCACTGCCCATTCCCGACCCCTGATCACTGTACAGCGCATGCGCGACCCAGCCGACGGCCGCCACTCCCATCAGCGAGGCGGCCAGCGGCATCAGCGAACGCCACGCGCGGCCGTTCCCCGGAGCCGTCTGCAATGGGGGGGCGAGCAAAGTCGGCTCATCGCTGATGCTCGCCATCACGCGTCCTATGAAACCGGCGCTGCCGTGACGGTCGCCGCGCAGCACATCGCCGATCACGCAATATGCTTCCCAGTCTGTGCGCAACGACGGATCACGTCTCATCGACTCGAACACCGGGTGCGCCGCCTGCTCGTCGAGATCACCATCCAGAAGTGCCGACAATCTGTCCTTCATGAGTACCACCTACCAACGTTTATCAGGTGCCGTGTCCAGCAGCGGCCGCAGTCTTTCCGCAATGGCCTCGCGCGCGCGGAAGATTCGCGAACGCACGGTTCCGATCGGACAATCCATGATGCTCGCGATCTCCTCGTAGCTCAGCCCTTCGAGCTCCCTCAGCATGATCGCCGTACGCAATTCCTCCGGCAGCGCCTCCATCGCCTGATCGACCGTCTGGCCGATCTGCCGCGTCATCATCAAGCGCTCAGGCGTGTTGATGTCACGCAACTGTTCGCCTTCCTCGAACGTCTCGGCCTCTTCCGAATCGAACCCCGTCGAGGTCGGTGCCCGTCGGCCCTGTGAAACCAGATAGTTCTTGGCGGTATTGATTCCGATACGATAAAGCCACGTGTAAAAAGCACTGTCGCCACGAAACGAACCCAAGGCGCGATACGCCTTGATGAAGGTTTCCTGGGCCACGTCTTCGACCTCGGCCGAATCACGGATCAGGCGGGACAGCAGCCTGTGCAGCTTGCGTTGGTACTTGGCTACCAGCAAGCCGAACGCCTGCTTGTCGCCGCGCTGAACGCGTTCGACAAGCTGCTGATCTATCTCGCGATCGCTCATGGGCGGGTCGTTTCTCTATGTTGGGCAAAATCCGCGCCAGTATAGCGACCCGACCGTGTCTCCGGCAAAGTCGAAGCTAATCAGAAGACCGACACGCCTTGAAATAGTTCAGACCGCAGAGGGGTTTTCCGCCGCGGACCCAACGCAGCCGCGGCCGGTGTTCCGGAGCAATGCGACGGACGTGATATAGTTTCCGACTTCACGATCATTTGCACAAAACGATCTTGTCAAAACAATACGACGTACTCATTCTCGGCAGCGGGGCCGCCGGGCAATCCATCGCACTGCGCCTCGCCGATCACCTCCGCGTCGGCCTCGTCACCAAGCGTGCGATTTCCGATAGCGCCAGCGCGTGGGCACAAGGGGGCATCGCTGCAGTCCTCGACACCTCGGACAGCATCGAAGCCCATATCCAGGACACCTTCATCGCGGGCGGCGGCCTGTGCGACCCCAAGGCCACGCGCTACGTCGTCGAACACGGCAAGGCGGCCATCGAATGGCTGATCGGGCGCGGCGTTCCTTTCACGCGCGAAGACGAGTCGAGCCTCGGCTACCACCTCACACGCGAAGGCGGCCACTCGCACCGGCGCATCATCCACGCCGCCGACGCCACCGGCGCGGCAGTCCAGGCGACGCTCAGCGAACAGGTCAGCAGGCATCCGAACATCGAGATTCTCGAGAACCACATCGCCGTCGACCTCGTGCTCGGCGACAAGGTCGGTCAACCCGGCAAGGGCTGCCTCGGCGCCTACGTGTTCGACATTGCCGCGAACCACGTCGTTACGATCGCCGCCCGCAGCACCGTCATTGCGACGGGCGGCGCCGGCAAGGTCTACATGTATACGACGAACCCGAGCGTCGCAACCGGCGACGGTATCGCGATGGCATGGCGCGCCGGCTGCCGCGTCGCCAACATGGAATTCATCCAGTTCCACCCGACCTGCCTATACCATCCGCAGGCGCGGTCCTTCCTGATCTCGGAAGCGGTGCGCGGCGAGGGCGGATTGCTCAAGCTGCCCGACGGCACGCGATTCATGCCCGCACACGATCCGCGTGCGGAACTCGCGCCACGCGACATCGTCGCTCGCGCGATCGACTTCGAGATGAAGAAACACGGGATCGACTGCGTCTATCTCGACATCAGTCACAAGCCCGCCGACTGGCTGCGCGAACACTTCCCGAACATTCATGCGCGCTGCCTCAAGCTCGGCATCGACATCACGCGCGAAGGAATTCCCGTGGTGCCGGCGGCGCACTATACCTGCGGCGGCATCGTCACCGATCTTGCCGCACGCACCGACGTGCCGGGACTGTATTCCGTCGGGGAATCGGCGTGCACGGGCCTGCATGGCGCCAACCGGCTCGCCAGCAACTCGCTCCTCGAATGCCTGGTCTTCGGTGAAGCCGCGGCCAACGACATCCTCTCCCGGCCACGCGACGCCCTGCCGAAACTTCCCGATTGGGATGAGAGCCGGGTCACCGACGCCGACGAGGAAGTCGTCATTTCACACAACTGGGCCGAACTGCGGCGCTTCATGTGGGACTATGTCGGCATCGTGCGCACGACGAAGCGGTTGCAGCGCGCACAACACCGCATCCGGCTGCTGGCGCGGGAAATCAACGAGTTCTATTCGCACTTCCGCGTCAGCAACGACCTGCTCGAACTGCGCAACCTCGTGGTCACAGCCGACCTCATCGTACGCTGCGCCCTGCGCAGGAAGGAAAGCCGCGGCCTGCACAGCTCCCGCGACTATCCGGACACCCTCCCGGTCGCGCGCCCCACTGTATTGCGGCCACCCCGTCCCTGAACGCGGGGCTTTCCCGGTTCTCGAGGATCAGGACAGACGCCGCGCTGGAGCGGCGTCTCCAGAGGTGTGCGTCTGCGCCGCGTCCACCTTGTGCCTGAGCCAGATCTTCAGCCCGCGCCAGTCACCCTGATTCAGGTTGCCCCGCACGAGCATCATCGCACCGACGAGGGGCCTCACCTTGGCCCCCCTGACGCGCGCACCGCGCCAGTGGATCCACACGACCCAACCGAAATCGGCGCAGCTGCCCTCCGCGGCCCCGTAAACCACGCGACGCGGGTCTCCCATTGGAGCGACGCGCAGTTCGCCCCCTTCTTCCAGCGTCAGCCGCACGCCCGCCTTGTCGCGTTCGATGCGGACGGTCTCCCGTAGCGAGACCACGAGCCAGCCGACGGCCACGATCACCAGCAGCAGAGGCAAGGACGAGCGCACAAATGCAAACGCCGCAATCACGTGGATCGCGGCGTTCGCCAGAAGCATCAGCCGCGACGGCCGAAGCTCAATTTCCAGCGGATAGCGCACGGGCTATCGCATCTGACGATCAGATGCGACGGAACGCGATCGTTCCGTTGGTGCCGCCGAAGCCGAACGAATTCGACAACGCCGCCCGGATTTCCATCGGCCGTGCCTTGTTGGCCACGTAGTCGAGATCGCAGCCCTCATCCTGCTCGAAGATGTTGATCGTCGGCGGCGCGATCTGGTGATGCAGGGCCAGCGCCGTGAACACCGCCTCGACCCCTCCTGCAGCACCCAACAGGTGGCCGGTCATCGACTTCGTCGAATTGACCGCGATCGACTTGGCACGATCCCCGAAGCAGCGCTTGACCGCGGTCGTTTCCGCGAGGTCGCCGAGCGGCGTGGACGTGCCGTGCGCATTGATGTAATCGACTTCGTCGAGCGACATGCCGGCATCGCGCAGCGCGTTGGTCATGCAGCGAGCCGCGCCGTTGCCATCCTCGCACGGAGCGGTCATGTGGTACGCGTCGGCGCTCATGCCGTAGCCGACGACTTCCGCATAGATCTTCGCGCCACGCGCCTTCGCATGTTCGTATTCTTCGAGCACCAGCACGCCGGCGCCCTCGCCCAGGATGAAACCGTCCCGCCCCTTGTCCCACGGACGGCTCGCCGTCTGCGGGTCGTCATTGCGCGTGGAGAGCGCGCGGGCCGACGCGAACCCCCCGACGGCCAGCGGCGTCACGGTCGACTCCGCGCCGCCGGCGACCATCACGTCCGCATCGCCATACTGGATGAGACGGGCGGCCTCGCCGATGCAATGCGTAGCGGTCGTGCAAGCAGTCACCATCGCGAGGCAGGGCCCCTTCAGGCCGAACATGATCGACAGGTTGCCGGCGATCATGTTGATGATGGTGCCCGGAATGAAGAACGGGGAAATCTTGCGCGCCCCCGCTTTCAGGTAATCGTCGTGGGTCGATTCGATCATCGGCAGACCGCCGATGCCCGAGCCCAGATTGACGCCGATCCGCTCGGCGTTCTCGGCAGTCACTTGCAACCCGGCATCCTTGAATGCCTGGATGCCGGCAGCCATGCCGTAATGGATGAACACATCCATGCGGCGAGCTTCTTTCGGCGAGAGATACGCACCGATGTCGAACCCCTTCACTTCACCGGCGATCTTCACCGGGAAGTTGGTGGTATCGAAGCGCGTGATCTCGCCGATCCCGGAGCGGCCGTTGACAATGTTGTCCCAGGCCTCCGGAACGGTATTGCCGACCGGGGAGATGATGCCCAGGCCGGTAATGACGACTCTGCGACGGGTCAAGGTTCGCTCCGGTAATCAGAATTACTTCTTCAGGTGGGCGTTGACGTAGTCAATCGCCTGCTGAACCGTGGTGATCTTCTCAGCTTCTTCGTCCGGGATTTCGCACTCGAACTCTTCCTCGAGTGCCATGACCAGTTCCACGGTATCCAGCGAATCCGCGCCCAGATCGTCGACGAACGAGGACTCGATCTTGATTTCCGACTCGTTCACACCAAGTTGTTCGGCGACAATTTTCTTGACGCGCTGCTCGATGTTCTCCATGAACTAACTCCTTCCCAGAATGATCCAGATATGTAAGAAAAAAAGCCGGCGTATTCTACCAAAAAGGATGGCAACCGCTATCGCGGCCGGCGATCACGACATGTACATACCGCCATTGACGTGCAGGGTCGTGCCCGTCACGTAAGCGGCAGCGGGCGAGGCGAGAAACGCCACCACCCCGGCGATTTCTTCCGGACGACCGAGACGTCCGAGTGCGATGTTGCCTAGCAGGGCGTCACGCGCGGCTTCGGGCAACGCGCGGGTCATGTCGGTGTCGATGAAGCCTGGCGCCACGCAATTCACGGTGATGTTGCGGCTGCCCAGTTCGCGCGCCAGCGCGCGGCTCATGCCGGCGACACCGGCCTTCGCGGCTGCGTAGTTCGCCTGCCCCGGGTTGCCGGCGCTGCCGACGACCGACGTGATGTTGATGATGCGACCGCCGCGCGCCTTCATCATGCCGCGCATGACGAGCCGCGACATGCGGAACACCGCCTTCAGGTTGGTGTCGATGACGGCATCCCACTCGTCGTCCTTCATGCGCATCGCGAGATTGTCGCGCGTGATGCCCGCGTTGTTCACGAGGATCCCGACGGCGCCGAAACGCTTCTCGATGTCGCCGATCGCCGCTTCGCAGGCAGCCGCGTCGGTGACATTGAGGGCCATTCCGCAACCCTTGACACCGGCCTCCTGCAGACCCGTTTCGATATCCGCGGCACCGGACTCCGAGGTCGCGGTACCGATGACGGTCGCACCGAGCCGCCCCAGTTCCAGGGCCACTGCCCGGCCGATTCCCCGCGAGGCGCCGGTAACGAGGGCCACCTGCCCTTCGAGCGAAAAACTCATCTGAATCACCTCAGGGCCGCAATGGATTGTTCGAGACTGGCGGCGTCGTGGATCGACCCGCCCTGGACCTCACCCGCGATCCGCTTGGTCATGCCCGCGAGGACCTTGCCCGGACCGCATTCGAGGATGTGTCCCATGCCACGCCGCGCCATTTCCTGTACGAGCTCGATCCAGCGCACCGGCGAGAAGGCCTGCCGCACCAGTGCGTCACGGATTTTCGCCGGGTCGTCGTAGGCCGCGACATCGACGTTGTTGAGCACGGCAATCCCGGGCTTGCCGATCGCCACCGACGCGAGGCGCTCGGCGAGGCGCTCGGCGGCCGGTTTCATCAGCGCGCAGTGGAACGGCGCACTCACCGGCAGCAGCATCGCGCGCTTCGCACCCCGCGCCTTCGCGGCTTCGATTGCACGCTCGACCGCCGCCTTGGCGCCGGCGATCACGATCTGGCCCGGCGCGTTCAGGTTGGCCGCCTCAACGACTTCCCCCTGCGCAGCCTCGGCGCAGGCCTCTCGAACCGCCTCCACTTCCAGCCCCAGCAACGCAGCCATGCCGCCTTCGCCGGCCGGAACGGCTTCCTGCATCGCCTGCGCGCGGAAACGCACGAGCGGCACCGCATCGGCGAAGGCCATCGCCCCCGCGGCGACGAGCGCCGAATACTCGCCGAGACTGTGACCGGCGACGAGTTGCGGCTTCGGGCCACCGGCGGCAAGCCATGCGCGATAGGCGGCAACACCGGCGGTCAGCATCAGGGGTTGCGTATTGACGGTGAGCGCCAGGCGATCGGCAGGGCCGTCATTGACCATCTGCCAGAGATCCTCACCGAGTGCATCCGACGCCTCGGCAAAGGTATCACGGACCTCGGCGCGGTCACCGTAAGCTGCCATCATTCCCACGGATTGGGAACCCTGTCCCGGAAACACCAGAGCAAAAGCCATTGTTCTTGTCCTGTCTCAGAATTGGAGCAGCGCGGCGCCCCAGGTGAAGCCTCCGCCGACGCCTTCAATCACGATTCGCTGCCCCGGGCGGATATGCCCGTCACGAACGGCCAGATCGAGCGCAAGCGGGATCGAGGCGGCTGACGTGTTGCCGTGGCGGTCGACCGTGGTGATCACCTTCTCCATCGGCACACCGAGCCGTCTGGCGGTCGCCTGGATGATGCGGATGTTCGCCTGGTGCGGAATCATCCAGTCCACCTGCCCGGCCTCGACCCCGACCTGCGCGAGCACTTCATGCGCGACTTCGCCCAGCACTTTGACCGCAAATTTGAATACGGCCTGACCATCCATGCGCAGGAACGGGTCCCCGATCACCTGCCCCGCGGCGACCGCGCCCGGCACGCAGAGGATCGGATGATGGCTGCCATCCGCATGCAGCGAGGTCGACAGGATACCCGGCGCGTCGGAAGCCTCGAGCACGACAGCGCCGGCCCCGTCGCCGAACAGCACACAGGTGCCGCGATCGGACCAGTCGAGGATGCGTGAGAACACTTCGGCGCCGACCACCAGGGCGCGCTTGTGGCTGCCCGAACGGATGAACTTCTCGGCGATCGTCAGGCCATAAACGAAGCCCGTGCACACTGCCTGCACGTCGAATGCGGCAGCGCCATTGCGAATGCCGAGTTTTGCCTGAAGCAGCGTCGCCGTGCTCGGAAAAATGCAATCGGGCGTGGACGTCGCAACGATAAGAAGATCGATGTCTTCCGGCCGAAGCCCTGCGGCCTCGATGGCACGACGGCTCGCTTCGCAGGCGAGATCGCTCGAGGTGACCTCCGGGGCAGCCAGATGGCGCGCGCGGATGCCCGTACGCTCAACGATCCACTGGTCGGACGTATCGATGCCGCGCGCCACCAGATCATCGTTGCTGACCGGATCGCCCGGCAGGAAGCTCCCGGTACCGGCGATTCGTGCATAGATCATGCTGCTCTCCCCATTGCCACCATGCGCTCGCTGATGCGCTCAACCAAACGGTTGGACGCAGCCTCGGCAGCCCGGTGAATCGCCTGCTCGAACGCATAGGCGTCGGCAGAACCATGGCTCTTGACCACCACGCCGCGCAGACCGACGAGGGCCGCACCGTTGTAGCGACGGTGATCGACGCGATTCTTGAAGCGCTTGAGCGCCGGCATTGCAACGACAGCCATTGCCTTCGTCAACAGGCTTCTACTGAATTCTTCCTTGAGGAAGGCCGCCAGCATCTGTGCCAGCCCCTCGGACGTCTTCAGGGCCACGTTGCCGACGAAGCCGTCGCACACGACCACATCGGTCGTTCCCTTGTAGATGTCGTCCCCTTCCACGTTGCCGTAGAAGTTCAGCCCGCTTGTGCGAAGCAGCTCGCCCGCGCGCTTGACGACATCGTTGCCCTTGATCGCCTCTTCGCCGATATTCAGCAGGCCGACCGACGGACGATCCACGTGCTCGACCGCCGACACCAACATCGCCCCCATGATCCCGAACTGAAGCAGGTGCTCGGGTTCGCAATCGACGTTGGCACCGAGATCGAGGACGTACACCTGCCCCTTGCGCGCCGGCAGGATCGTCGCGATCGCCGGGCGGTCGATACCGTCTAGTGTCTTGAGGACAAAGCGCGAGATCGCCATCAGGGCGCCGGTATTTCCCGCGGAGACGGCTGCCTGGGCCTTGCCAGCCTTGACAAGGTTCACCGCCACGCGCATCGACGAATCCTTCTTCGTGCGCATGGCAATTGCGGGCGGATCGCCCATCTCGACGACCTCGGAGGCCACCTGGACGGAGACGCGATCGCCAAAACCATGACCGATCGCGGCAACGGCCTGCTCGAGCGCATCCGCGCGCCCGACCAGAATCACGTTCGCCGCGGGATGGTTGCGCAAGAAGGCCTGCGCGGCCGGCACCGTCACGGACGGGCCATGATCGCCACCCATGCAATCTATCGCAACGGTGACACCCATCGTGTTTTCGTGCAATTCGAACAGGGAATCAGGATGAAAAAACGGCGCAGGCGCCCGAAGCGCTGCGCCGCCTTGAGGGACCGGACTTATTCGCCCTTGGTCTTGACGACTTTCTTGCCGCGATACACACCGCTCGGGCTGATGTGATGACGCAGATGAACTTCGCCGGTGGTCGCTTCGACCGCGAGCGGAGGGTTGGTCAGGAAGTCGTGGGCGCGATGCATGCCACGCTTGGAGGGGGATTTCTTGTTCTGCTGAACGGCCATGAAAAACTCCTAGTACAAATATCGCGCCTATTCCGCGCTGTCGGTCTTGCGCAACTTCTCAAGCGACGCGAACGGCGATTCCTTTACGGCGCCACCATCCGGGCGGGGCGCCTCACACTGTTCATGCCGAGGCGCGATTGGCACCGCCAGCACGATCTCATCCTCTACCAACGCCCTCACATCCATGTCGGGCGTCGCTTCAATCGCATCGAACTCGTCTTCTTCCAGCTCGTCTTCCGGGATCGGCTGACCGGGCCGGACCAGTTCGAACTGCACCTTCACCCCGAGCGGCCACGCCATCGAGCCGAGGCACCGCTGGCAGCGCACGCGCAGTTCGCCGGTAATGGCGAGCTGCATGCGAGGCTTGCGATCGATCCCCATCTCGCCGACCAGGCTGAACTGCACCTCGCCGGATTTGTCCAGCAGCACGTCGGCCAGGCGCGACAACTCAGCCAGCGGAATGGTGCCGATCAGGCTGCGGCCTTCAGCTGCGAACTTGAACGGATCCGGAATAACGCTTCGTTGCGGCATAAGGGGCGCATGATATTATTTTCGGCTTCCCCTGTCAAAAGTACCGACCCCCTGTTTTCAAGGGCTTGCACTGCCGACCGGATCGCGCTGCGCCGGAATGGCCCGACCGGCGCGCCAACAACCTCTCTGCGACCATGAAACTCGTACTTGCATCGACTTCCACCTATCGCCGCCTGCTACTCGAACGCTTCCAGACGCCGTTCGAAACAGCCAGCCCGCAGGTCGACGAAACCCCCTTGCCCGGTGAAACGCCTCCCGCTACCGCGAACCGCCTCGCGATCGAAAAGGCACAAGCCGTCGCCCGCAATTACGCCGACGCGCTGGTGATCGGCAGCGACCAGGTCGCCCACATCGGCGAGGAGATCTTCGGCAAACCCGGCACCGTCGCGCGGGCAATCGCCCAGCTGCACCGCATGCGCGGCCAGGCAGTGACCTTCCACACGGCGCTCGCCGTGGTGAACACGCGCACCGGACAGGTACGCAGCGAGAGCGTCCCGACCTTTGTGCGCTTCCGCGAACTCGGCGACGAGGAAATCCGGCGCTATGTCGACAAGGAGCGCCCACTCGATTGTGCCGGCAGCGCCAAATCGGAAGGGCTCGGCATCACGCTTCTCGAGTCGTTGTCCGGCGACGATCCGACCGCCCTCATCGGCCTTCCGCTCATCGCCCTGTCGCGCCTCCTGCGCGCGGAAGGCGTGCAACTCCCATGACTGCGCAGCGCGGCTCGCTTTTCCTTGTCCCGGTGAGCCTGGGCGACACGGCCTGTGAGCACATCCTCCCGCGCGACGTGGCGCGGATTACGCGCGGGATCCGCCACTTCGTCGTCGAGAACGCAAAGACCGCGCGCGCCGAGCTGAAGCGCCTCGAACACCCCGGCCCGTTGCGCGAGATCGACATCCAGCCACTACCCGAAAAGGGCGACAACGCATCGCTCGACGCCCTGCTCGCGCCGGCCTTCGATGGCCAGGACATCGGCCTGATGTCGGAAGCGGGCTGCCCTGCGGTCGCCGATCCGGGCGCGCGGCTGGTCGCACGCGCACACGCGCGAGGCATTCCCGTGCGCCCGCTGGTCGGCCCGTCGTCAATCCTTCTCGCCCTGATGGCGTCGGGCCTGAACGGCCAGAGCTTTGCGTTCAACGGCTATCTGCCGGTTTCCGAGGCCGAGCGTGACAGCCGCATCCGACAGCTCGAGGACGAATCGCGCCGTCAGCGGCGGACCCAGATTTTCATCGAAACGCCCTACCGCAACGAGCGGCTGTTCGACGCACTACTGGCAATCTGCCGACCGGCGACGCGCCTCTGCGTCGCGCGGGAACTGACGACAGCCAACGAGTGGATCGGCAGCGCGAGCATTGCGGACTGGCGCAAGGGACCGAAGCCCGAACTGGCGAAACGGCCGGCGCTGTTCCTGATTCTGGCGGACTGATCTACACGTTCAGGTGTTCTCACGGAGCCACAGCGCCAGCTCCGCCAGCGAGTCGACCAGACCGATCACTTCCTCGCCCTCCAGCACCGACCTCGGGTGCGCGCCGAAAGCCACCCCCAGCCCCGCGACCCCGGCGTTTCTCGCCATCTGCAGATCGTGGGTGGTGTCACCGACCATCAGCGTGCGCTCCTGTACGACGCCCAGCTCGGCCATGATCTCCTCCAGCATCGCCGGATGAGGTTTCGAGAAACACTCGTCCGCACAGCGCGTACTGTCGAAGAACGACCCGAGCCCGCTGCGCTCGAGCGCGCGATCGAGTCCCGGCCGGCTCTTTCCCGTCGCCACGGCCAGCATGCGACCGGCAGCCGCGAGTTCCTCGATCATTTCGTATGCGCCGGGGAACAGCGACAATTCATGATCCCGCGACAGGTAGTGATAGCGGTAGCGCTCGGCCATCCTGGGGTAATCGGCCTCGGGCAGATCGGGCACTGCATGGCGCAAGGCGTCGGCGAGCCCCAATCCGATAACGTGCCGCGCACGCGCCTCGGACGGCTCCGGCAGATTCAAGTCGCGTGACGCGGCCATGATGGCATGGACGATCGCGGCGGCCGAATCCATCAGGGTCCCGTCCCAGTCGAAAACGATGAGATCGTAACGATTAGCCATTCTTGTCTGACTCGCTTGCATCCAGATGATCGACAAAGCCTTGCAATTCATCGGGCAGGGGTGATTGCAGCGCGATCGTCTCACCCGTCAGCGGGTGCTCGAAGGACAGATAGGCGGCGTGCAGGAACATCCGCTTCAGGCCTTCCTGCTCCAGCGCCTTGTTACGCGGAAAATCCCCGTACTTGTCGTCGCCGCAGAGCGGAAAGCCAAGATGGGCGAGATGCACACGGATCTGATGGGTGCGGCCGGTCTTGAGTTCCACTTCGAGAAGACTGAAACGCTGCCAGCGCCTGACGAGCCGCACCACGCTGTGAGCGGGCTTGCCCTCGCCACTCACACGCACGCGGCGCTCGCCTTCTGGCGTCAGGTACTTGAACAGCGGTTCCTTCACGTGCTGCAAAGGGTTGGCCCAGCGCCCCGGCACCAGCGTGAGGTAGCGCTTTTCGACGCGCCCCTCACGCATCATGTCGTGCAGGGCCGTCAGCGCCGAACGCTTCTTGGCAATAATGAGCAGGCCTGACGTTTCCCGATCGATCCGATGGGCCAATTCGAGCATGCGCGCGTCCGGGCGTTGACTGCGCAACTGCTCGATGACGCCGAAGCTCACGCCGCTACCCCCATGCACCGCCTTGCCCGAGGGTTTGTCGATGACGAGCAACGCGTCGTCTTCGTACACGACCGGCAGCGGCTTGCCTGCAGGCGCAGCCGCGGGCGCATCGCGCGCCGCCACGCGCACCGGGGGAATGCGCACTTCGTCGCCGAGCGCGAGACGGTAAGTCGGGCCGACCCGCCCGCCATTCACGCGCACTTCCCCGCTGCGCAGGATCCGATAGACGTGGCTCTTCGGCACGCCCTTGCACACGCGCATCAGGTAGTTATCTATCCGCTGCCCTGCGACCGAATCGTCCACGCGCTCGCGTCGCACCGCGGCCACTTTGCCTTGTGCCATCATCCTGAAATATATTTGCCGCCGGTCAGTCCCGGTCTGGTCGACGTCCCTCGCGCAACGATGCGGAGGAAAGCGGTCGACAGCGAGCCCCAGAAGAGCTCCCGGACGACCAAAACGTGCTGTCGTTGCCGAAAAAGGCACCGATGGTAACGCAATCGACAATCTTCGATCCATTGGATTGAACAAAGACGCGTAACGCACACCCGCAGGATCAAGCGTTCCGGCCCGAAGGCGGGAGCGCGCGAAATTCGACCAGCCGACCCATCACAGCCTTTACCGACCGGAAAAAAGTAGAACAACCTACCCGCTCCTGATCACGTAACAAGCGCGATGGTGCGCGCCGTTCGTCCTGCCCGTGGGTTTCGCGCGGGGGAACGAAATCAATGAAGCGCATGCTTTTCAATGCGACGCAGGCCGAGGAACTGCGCGTCGCAATCGTGGATGGTCAGAAACTGATCGACCTCGATATCGAATCGGCCGCCAAGGAACAACGCAAGAGCAACATCTACAAAGCCGTCATCACCCGCATCGAGCCCAGCCTCGAAGCGGCGTTCGTCGATTACGGCTCGGAACGGCACGGGTTCTTGCCGTTCAAGGAAATTTCCCGCTCCTACTTCGCCCCGGGCGTGGATGCCGGCAAGGCACGCATCCAGGATGCGCTGAAGGAAGGGCAGGAGCTGATCGTCCAGGTCGAGAAGGACGAGCGCGGCAACAAGGGCGCCGCGCTCACCACCTACATCTCGCTGGCCGGACGCTACCTCGTCCTGATGCCGAACAACCCGCGCGGCGGCGGCGTGTCGCGACGCGTCGAGGGTGACGAGCGCAGCGAGCTGCGCGAAGTCATGGACCAGCTCGAAGTGCCGCAGGGCATGAGCCTGATCGCACGCACGGCGGCAATCGGACGCAACGCCGAGGAACTGCAGTGGGACCTCAACTACCTGCTGCAACTGTGGCGCGCCATCGACGGTGCTGCGCAGTCGCAGTCGGGCGCATTCCTGATCTACCAGGAAGGCAGCCTCGTGATCCGAGCGATCCGTGATTACTTCCAGCCGGATATCGGCGAGATCCTGATCGATACCGACGACGTGCACGAACAGGCGCAGCAGTTCATGGCGCACGTGATGCCGGGGAACGTGAACCGCGTGAAGCGTTACAGCGACGACGTGCCGCTGTTCTCGCGCTTCCAGATCGAGCACCAGATCGAGTCGGCCTACTCGCGCCAGGTGGGCCTGCCGAGCGGCGGCGCGGTCGTGATCGACCACACTGAAGCCCTCGTGTCGATCGATGTGAACTCCGGGCGCTCGACCAAGGGCGCGGACATCGAGGAAACGGCCTTCCGCACCAACCTCGAAGCGGCCGAGGAGATCGCGCGCCAGCTTCGCCTGCGTGACCTGGGCGGCCTGATCGTCATCGACTTCATCGACATGGAGTCGCAGAAGAATCAGCGCGAGGTCGAAAACCGGCTGCGCGACGCACTGCGGCATGACCGCGCGCGAGTCCAGACGGGGAAGATCAGCCGCTTCGGCCTGCTCGAACTGTCGCGCCAGCGCCTGCGCCCCGCCCTCGCGGAAACCAGCTACATCCCCTGCCCGCGCTGCAGCGGCACCGGCCATATCCGCAGCACCGAGTCGTCGGCGCTGCACATCCTGCGCATCCTCGAAGAGGAGGCGATGAAGGAAAATACGGGCGCCGTGCATCTGCAGGTGCCCGTGGATGTCGCAACCTTCCTGCTCAACGAGAAGCGCTCCGACATCGCGCATATCGAGTACCGGCACAAGATCCAGCTGATCATCATCCCCAACCGCCATCTCGAGACGCCGCACCACGAGATCATCCGTCTGCGCCACGATCAGCTGAACCTGGAAGAACTCACGTTGGCGAGCTACCAGATGGTCGGCAAGCCCCCGGCCGAAGTCGATCTGCGCCTGCCGACCAAGGACGACAAGAAGCCCGCGCGGGCCGAGGCGGTGGTGAAGGGTATCGCCCCCGCACAACCCGCGCCGGTCGTGGAGCCGAAGCCCGAGGCAGCGCCCGCTCCGGCCGCTCAGCCGGGCCTGATTGCCCGCCTGTTCGCCTGGCTGCGTGGCGAAAAGGCTGCGCCCGCCCCGCAACCCGCCGAGGAAGCACAACCCAAGCGCGAACCGCGCCCGCGCGGCGAGCGCGGCGAAGGCCGCCGCGGCGGCAATGGGCGCAACCGTCGTGAAGGTCAGCGCGGCGAACGCGAGGAATCCGCACAGGCCGCCCGCAGCGGCGGACGGAGCGAACGGCCCGAGCGCGCCGAGCGACCGGAGCGCGCCGAGCGACCGGAGCGTGCGGAACGGCCGGAACGCGCAGAACGCCCCGAGCGCGCGGAACGCACGGAGCGGGCCGAAGGCGGCGAAGGCCGCGCCCGGCAAGGGCGCGCACCACGTCAGCCCAAGGCCGTCGAGGCGGCAGAAGGCGCGATCGCACAGCCGGTCGTCGACACGGCCGCTGCAGCGGCTGCCCCGGGAGTGACCGACGCACCGGTCGCACCAGCCGGCGAGGAAGGCGCGCCCGAGAAGCGTCGCCGTCGCAGCCGTGGTCGCCGCGACCGCCGTACCGGTGAGGAGCAAGGCGCACTCGCTGCAAGCGCCGACGCAGAAGCCGCAAGTGAGACGGCCCAGCCCGAGCAGCCCGCGGAGGCTGTTGCCACCATCGCCGCGGAAACCCAACCGATCGTCGTCGCGGAAGCCGAAGCCCCCCTGCCAGTCGTTGCGAGCCCGGCCGAAGCCGTTCCCGCGGGGATCGAGGAGGCACCGATGCCGGTTCTTGCTGCCGCGACTGCGGCCGTCGAGCCGGCCGCTGGCGAACAGCCCGCCGAAGCTCCGCAAGCCGTTGAGCCCGCGGAAATGGCTGCCGAGCCGGTCATGCAAGCCGAGGAAGCCACCCCGGCCCCCGAGGCCGTTGTCGTGACCGAGGTCGAGGCGCCGGCCCCTGCAGAAGCTCCTGTCGTCATCGCACCGACCGTGGCGGCCGAATCGGTTGCCCCCGTCGAGCCGGTCGTGGTCAACAAGGTGTCGGAAGCCGCTCGTGCGCCGTCCGCCCCCATCGACCTTGGCAGCTCACTGACCGAAAGCGGGCTGGTGATGATCGAGACCAGCCGCGAGAAGGTTCAGGCCTTTGCCGAAGCGCACGCCGAAGAGGCCCCTGCCCGCCCGCTCGGCCGACGCCCCCGCCCGCAGAGCGTTATCGCGGACGAGCCGTTGCAGCAGGTGGAAACCCACAAGCCGCACTGACCTCCAGGTCACGATGCAACAGGGAGAGGGGCGCCCGGCGGGCGCCCCTCTTTTTTTTTTCGTCTGATGATTCAGCGCGACGACATCAGCGTGTGGAGCAGCCCGTCCACCGCATCCTCGCAATAGTCGAGCACCAGATCGAAGCCGCGTTCGCCGCCGTAATACGGATCGGGCACTTCCTCGGCAGTGAACCGGCGCGCATACCGCATGAACAGTTGCAGCTTTGGTCGATGCGCGTCGGGACAGTTGCGCTCCATGATCTCGAGATGCCCGAGATCCATCGCGAGCAAGAGGTCGAAGGACTCGAAATCGGCCGCAACGAGCTTGCGCGCCCGCTGCATCGAGAGGTCATAACCGCGCTTTTCCGCAGCCTTTCTGGTCCGCGGGTCCGGCGCCTCACCGACGTGGTAACCGTGCGTCCCGGCCGATTCGACCTCTATCAGGCTCTCGAGACCGGCCGTGCGGATGGCATGCCGGGCCACGCCTTCGGCGGTCGGCGAACGGCAAATGTTTCCGGTGCAGACGAACAGGATTCTCTTCAAGTCGGCTCCCCTCACGTCGTCCCGTGCTGATCTGCGCCGAAGGCACGCTGGCGCAGTCTGAACAATTCGTCGCGCGCCGCCGCGGCCTTTTCGAACTCGAGATTGCGGGCGTGCTCCTGCATTTCCTTCTCGAGCTTCTTGATCGCCTTCGCCACGGCCTTCTCGTCCATCGAGAAATACTCGGCCCTCGCCTCCTCGGCGACCGCGGCATTGCGCTCGTCGTTGGTCGAATAGACCCCGTCGATGATGTCCTTGATGCGCTTGCTCACGGTCTTCGGGACGATGCCGTGCTCGGCATTGAAGGCTACCTGCTTGGCGCGCCGCCGCTCGGTTTCGTCCATCGCCGCACGCATCGAGCGCGTCACGACATCGGCGTACAGGATCGCGCGGCCGTGGATGTGGCGGGCGGCGCGGCCGATCGTCTGGATCAGCGAGCGCTCGGAACGCAGGAAGCCCTCCTTGTCGGCGTCCAGGATCGCGACGAACGAGACTTCCGGGATGTCCAGACCTTCGCGCAGCAGGTTGATCCCGACCAGCACGTCGAACTCGCCCAGACGCAGGTCGCGAATGATCTCGACGCGCTCGACGGTGTCGATGTCCGAATGCAGGTAGCGCACGCGGATGCCGTTTTCCCCCAGATAGTCGGTGAGATCCTCCGCCATCCGCTTCGTCAGCGTCGTGACCAGCACGCGCTCCCCGGCCGCGATCCGGCGTTTGGCTTCCGACAGCAGATCATCGACCTGCGTGCTTGCGGGGCGCACTTCCAGCGCCGGATCGACCAGCCCGGTCGGCCGCACGACCTGTTCGACGACCTGCCCCTGATGCGTCGCCTCGTAATCCGCCGGCGTCGCCGACACGAAGATCGTTTGCGGCATCAGGCGCTCGAATTCCTCGAACTTCAGCGGCCGGTTGTCGAGCGCCGACGGCAGGCGGAAGCCGTACTCGACGAGATTCTCCTTGCGTGACCGGTCGCCCTTGAACATGCCACCCACCTGCGGAATCGCGACGTGCGATTCGTCGACGAACAACAGCGCATCGGGCGGCAGATAATCGATCAGCGTCGGAGGCGGCTCGCCCGGCCCGCGCCCCGACAAATGGCGCGAATAGTTTTCGATGCCCTTGCAGAACCCCATCTCGTTGAGCATCTCGAGATCGAAACGCGTGCGCTGCTCGATGCGCTGCGCCTCGACCAGTTTCCCCGCGCGCTGGAAATTGCCGACGCGCTCGCGCAACTCGTCCTTGATCGCCTCGATCGCCTGCAGCACCGTCGCGCGCGGCGTGACGTAATGGCTGGAGGGGTAGACGGTGAAACGCACCAGTTTCTGCTTGAGGTGCCCGGTCAGCGGGTCGAACAGCGTCAGATGCTCGATCTCGTCATCGAACATCTCGATCCGCACGGCGTACTCCGCGTTTTCCGCCGGAAACACGTCGATCACGTCGCCACGCACGCGGAAGGTTCCGCGGCGGAAATCGATGTCGGACCGCGTGTACTGCATCGCCACGAGGCGCTGAACCAGGTCCCGATGCGCGATGCGCTCGCCGTCGCGCAGGTGCAGGATCATCGCGTGGTAATCGACCGGGTCGCCGATACCGTAGATGCACGACACCGTCGCGACGATCACGACGTCGCGCCGCTCCATCAGGCTCTTCGTCGCCGACAGGCGCATCTGCTCGATGTGCTCGTTGATGCTCGAATCCTTCTCGATAAAGAGATCGCGCGACGGCACGTAGGCTTCGGGCTGGTAGTAGTCGTAATAGGAGACGAAATACTCGACGGCGTTCTCGGGGAAGAACTCACGGAATTCCGCGTACAGCTGCGCGGCGAGCGTCTTGTTCGGCGCCAGGACCAGCGCGGGCCTGCCGCACCGGGCGATGACGTTCGCCATCGTGTAGGTCTTGCCGGACCCCGTCACGCCGAGCAGGGTCTGGTACATCAGCCCGTCGCCGATCCCTTCGGTCAGCTGCCCGATCGCGACCGGCTGATCCCCCGCAGGCGGAAAGGGCTGATGGAGCCTGAACGGGCTGCCCTCGAAAGTCACTACCGGAACGCTGTCCGTCGAACTCGTCATGCTAGAATTTCCGGCTGTTTCAAGCGCTTGCCGGAGTGCTCCGACCAACGGAAGCACACCGGGCAAACGC
Source organism: Azoarcus sp. DN11 (assembly GCF_003628555.1). NCBI lineage: Bacteria > Pseudomonadati > Pseudomonadota > Betaproteobacteria > Rhodocyclales > Zoogloeaceae > Azoarcus > Azoarcus sp. DN11. The sequence continues at coordinate 3,337,604 of NZ_CP021731.1, forward strand.
GCATTATTTCGCAAAATGCGGCGCAAGGCACGGCAGGATGGACCAGTACGCGTGTGACAGGTTCAGTCTCCAACGCCCGCCGCGCAACCGTGGAGTTGTTTCTATGCCCGCTTCGATCTTCGCCGCCGTCGAGATGGCGCCCCGTGACCCGATCCTCGGACTGAACGAGGCCTTCAACGCCGACACCCGCACCGAGAAGGTGAACCTCGGCGTGGGCGTCTACTACGACGACAACGGCAAGATTCCGCTGCTGGCAGCCGTCAAGACTGCCGAAAAGGCGCGTCTCGAAGCGATGCCCCCGCGTGGCTACCAGCCCATCGAAGGCCCCGCCGCCTACAGCACCGCCGTGCAGAACCTGCTGTTCGGCAAGGACTCCGCCCTCATCGCCAACGGCCAGGTCGTGACCGTGCAGGCACTCGGCGGCACCGGCGCGCTCAAGGTCGGCGCCGACTACCTGAAGCGCCTTCTCCCCGGCGCGACCGTCTACATTTCCGACCCGAGCTGGGAAAATCACCGCGCGCTGTTCGAGTCCGCCGGCTTCCCGGTCGAAAATTACCCGTATTACGAACCGACCACCCGCGGCGTGAACTTCGCCGGCATGAAGGCCAAGCTCGAACAACTCGCCCCGGGTTCGGTCGTCGTGCTGCACGCCTGCTGCCACAACCCGACAGGCGCTGACCTGAGCGAAGCCCAGTGGGGCGAGGTCGTCGGTGCCTGCCGCGAACGCGGCCTCGTGCCCTTCCTCGACATGGCCTACCAGGGCTTCGCCGACGGCATCGAGCCGGACGCCATCGCCGTGCGCCTGTTCTCCGCCAGCGGGCTCCAGTTCTTCGTCTCGAGCTCGTTCTCGAAGTCGTTCTCGCTCTACGGCGAACGCGTCGGCGCCCTCTCCATCGTCACGGCCGCCAAGGATGAATCGACCCGCGTGCTGTCCCAGGTCAAGCGCGTCATCCGCACCAACTACTCCAACCCGCCGATCCACGGCGGCGCAGTGGTTGCGGCCGTGCTCAACTCGGCCGAGCTGCGCCAGATGTGGGAAAACGAACTCGCGGGCATGCGCGACCGCATTCGTGCGATGCGCACCGGCCTCGTCGAGAACCTCAAGGCGGCCGGCGTCGCGCAGGACTTCTCCTTCGTGATCCAGCAGCGTGGCATGTTCTCCTACACCGGCCTGTCGGCCGCCCAGGTCGAGCAGCTGAAAAACGACTTCGGCATCTACGCCGTGTCGACCGGCCGCATCTGCCTCGCCGCCCTCAACTCGCGCAACATCGGCTACGTCGCGAAGGCGATTGCCCAGGTTGTGAAGGCCTGAGAAACCCGCTCGATCATTATTGACGCATAGCCGCGCGCTACCTATAATGCGCGGCTCAATTCCCCGATAGCTCAGTCGGTAGAGCAACGGACTGTTAATCCGTGTGTCCCTGGTTCGAGCCCAGGTCGGGGAGCCAAAATTTGGCTCCTGCAGTTTTCCTGCGCGAGCAGACGATACCGATCCCCGATAGCTCAGTCGGTAGAGCAACGGACTGTTAATCCGTGTGTCCCTGGTTCGAGCCCAGGTCGGGGAGCCAGTAAAGCCAAGTGGATGGGTCACCCCTCTCGGGTGGCCCATTTGCTTTATCGCTGCGGAATTCGCAAATGCCTGCGTTGGCGCGAACGGGTTACGACACTCCCCGGTCACGCGGGCTGGTCAGTCGTTATCGCCCTCGTGCCGCCGCCGCGAGCGGCCGTGGCGGGCGGCAGCGCCATGATCGAAGGCATGCTTCGCCGCGATCATGGCGCTCAGCGCCGCAGCGACCCTGTAGTTGACCGTTGCCCGCGGCATCACGCCCTTCGCATCGGCAACACCGGCAGACAGGCCGGTGAGCACTTCCATCGCCTCGTCGACAGTCGCGACCGCAAAGATCCGGAACGTGCCTTTCCGTGCAGCCTCGACGACGTCCTCGCGCAACATCAGGTGACGCACGCTTGTCCGGGGAATCACGACCCCCTGTTCGCCGGTCAGGCCGCGCACTGCGCACAGATCGAAGAAGCCTTCGATCTTCTCGTTGACGCCGCCGATGGCCTGGACCTCGCCGAACTGGTTCACCGAGCCGGTGACGGCGAACGACTGGCGGATCGGAATCTGGGCGAGCGCCGACAACAGGGCGCAAAGTTCCGCGAGCGATGCGGAATCACCTTCCACGGGCGAGTAGGATTGCTCGAAGACGAGGCTCGCCGACAGGGACAAGGGCTGGTGGCGCGCATACCGCGCCGCGAGAAACGCCGACAGGATCAGGACGCCCTTCGAATGGATTGCGCCGCCTAGTTCCGTCTCGCGCTCGATATCGACCACGTCGCCCTCGCCCAGCCGCGCCGTGGCCGTGACGCGCACCGGATGCCCGAAGCGCTCTCCGGCCAACTCGACCACGACAAGCGCGTTGATCTGGCCGCAACGCGCCCCCGCCGTCGAGATGAGTGTCGTCCCGTCGATCATCGACTCGATCACCCGCTCGGCGTAGCGACCGGAGCGACGCAAGCGCGACGCGATGGCCGCCTCCACCTGCTCACGCCCCACAACCGCCAATTGCAGCGCGCGCGCGTGGAAATCCGCCTCGCGCATCACGTCCGCAAGCAGGCGCGTCTGCAGGCTCAGGCGGCCGGCGTCCTCGGCAAGCCGGGCGCCGTGCTCCACCAGACGGGCGATTCCCGTCCGATCGAACGGCAACAGCGCCGACGCCCGTCCGAGCGTTGCCAGCAGGGCCGCATAGCGTTCGACGTTTGCGTCGTTGCGCAGCATGTCCTCATCGAAGTCGGCCGCAACCTTGAAAAGTTCGGGGAAGTCGGGATCGTTCTCGGTCAGGAGGTAGAACATCTCGCGATCGCCGACCAGGACAACCTTCACATCGCATGGCACCGCCTCGGGCTCCAGCGTGAGCATGTTGCTCCAGCCCTGCGCTTCCGCCGGCGGCTCGATGCGGATTTCGCCCGAACGCAGCGCGCGCTTCAACCCCTCCCATGCGAACGGCTGCATCAGCAGGCGCTCCACGTCGATGACGAGGTAGCCGCCGCAAGCCCGATGAAGGGCTCCCGCCCGGATCAGGCTGAAATTCGTCACGAGTGCCCCCATCTGCGAGATGTGCTCGATGCGACCGATCAGATTGCTGAAGGTCGGGTTGTCCTCGCATACGACCGGAGCACCGCTGGTCGCGGAGTGATCGACAAGGACCTTGACCTGGTAGCGATGGAACGTCGTCCGGGCCTCGTCCTCCGCCCCTTCCTCCTCCTCGCCCTCCTGGCTCGCCCATTCGCCGCCGCTCGCCAGGATGTCGCTCCTGATCGCATCGAAAAAGCTCTGCACCGTCGGGAGGTCCGCGTAACGCTCGCGCAATCCGCGCATCAGATGCGACACGGCCGGTGTCAGCGCATCGTACGCCGCGCGCTGCATGGCCTCGTGAAGCTCCTTCCGCCAGCCCGGAAACCGCTCGAGCAGATCCGCCAGACGATCGCTCCAGGCACCGACTTTTTCCTCGACCGCAGCCCGGATCTCCGGCGCCAGGGCCTCGAAATCTTCCGGCGACATCGTCTGCCCGTCCTTGGTGGGCGCGAAGACGAAACCTTCCGGCGTCTGCAGCAGGGACACGCCATCGGCGGCACACGCCTCGCCCAGATCGCGCAGTGCCTTCTCCTCCCGCGTCTTGTGCGCATCCTGCAGCGAATCCACGCGATTGCTGTAGGTGTCGCTCGCAAGCGCCGCCTCGATCGCCGGCCCGAGGTCGGCGATGAACGCCTGCATGTCGGCACGCAGTGCAGCCCCTCGCCCGGCCGCCAGCGTCAGGAGGCGCGGGCGCTGGGGGTCGTCGAAATTATGCAGATAGCACAGGTCGGGCGGCACCTCGCCGATCGGCGAAAACTCGTGCAACAGGCGGAAGACCGTCGCATGCCGTCCCGTTCCCGGATCGCCGAGAACGAACACGTGGTAGCCGGGCTGGCGCATCGCCAGGCCGAAGCGCAATGCCTCCTCGGCCCGCCCCTGCCCCACCACCCCCGGCACGTCGGCAAGACTCGTCGTGTCCTCGAATGCGAATGTCTCGGGTGCGCAACGGACGCAGAGACTGTCCGCTGCGAGGGGGAGCAGGTCGGCCATCTTCTTGTTCTCCCGATGCTGCGATGAAAACGGGGCGCCCGGCGGACCGGACGCCCCATGATCCCTCTCGCCCGGCCGACAGGCAAGCGTGCCGCTAGCGAAGCCCTCGACGGGACAGATCGCCCCAGCGAGTGTCGTTGTGTTGCACCTCATTCTCGAACTGCGGAAACCGCCGGTCGTGCTCCATCAGCAGTGACATGATGGTTCCCGCATGCTCGGCCGGAAACCCCTGGCGCTTTCCGCCCCGCGTGTCCGTCATCAGCAGGAAGATGAACTTGCGGCACTCCGCCGTGCCCCACATACCGTCAATCTTTCGAAGATGCGGAAAACGCTCATAGAGCTTTTCGGTCGAAGTTTCTGTAACTCGTGTCGTCATCGCACAATCCCCCGAGGGAGTAGATGCAGCTGCCGGAAGATTAATACTTTTGCCCTATACCCGCGAACCGGCTTCCACGCTACTGTGGCATCTGCCAGCGCGGCACGGTGCGTAGCCCGGACACTGGCGCCGCCGCAGGCAACTGCGCCAACCATATTGCCTTCCGCCGCAACGATCGGTTAACTGTCGCAAAAATAAATCATGAACCCCCACCACAGGTTTCCGAGCGTTTTCAGCATGCACCATTTCAGGCCCCGACAGCCAGGTATCCGATGAAATCCATTCCGATCTACCCCGCGAGCGAGCCTCCCCCCGTCACCGCGGACGCTCCCGCACCGGGCGCCCGCCTTGCCGACAAGCGGGGGCGCATGGTTCACGACTTGCGCATCTCGGTCACCGATCGCTGCAATTTCCGCTGCATCTATTGCATGCCGCGCGAAGTGTTCGGATCGGATTACGCGTTCCTGCCCCGCAAGGAGTTGCTGTCGTTCGAGGAGATCACGCGGGTGGCGCGGCTCTTCGCCGAACGCGGCGTCCGCAAGATCCGCATTACCGGCGGCGAACCGCTGCTGCGCAAGCACGTCGAGAACCTCATCGCCCAGCTCGCCGAAATTCCCGACGTCGAACTCACCCTCACCACCAACGGCGTGCTCCTGCCCAAGATGGCGCGCACCCTGAAGGACGCCGGCCTGCATCGCGTCACGGTAAGCCTCGACGCCATCGACGACGCCACCTTCCGTGCGATGAACGACGCCGACTACCCCGTCGCGGCGGTCCTGAAGGGAATCGCCGCCGCCGAAGAAGCCGGGCTCAGCCCCGTCAAGGTCAACATGGTCGTCAAGCGCGGCGTCAACGACCACAACGTGATCGACATGGCCCGCCACTTCCGCGGCACGGGCCACATCCTGCGCTTCATCGAGTTCATGGACGTCGGCAGTTCGAACGGCTGGGAAATGAGCGCCGTCGTGCCGTCACGCGAAATCATCGAGCGCATCCATCGCGTCTTCCCGCTGGAGCAGATCGATCCCAACTACACCGGCGAAGTTGCCGAGCGCTGGCGCTATCGTGACGGCGGCGGCGAAATCGGCGTCATTTCCTCGGTCACGCAGGCGTTCTGCTCCACCTGCACGCGCATCCGCCTGTCCACGGAAGGCAGGCTGTACACGTGCCTCTTCGCCCAGAGCGGGCATGATCTTCGCACCTTGTTGCGCAGCGGCGCGAGCGATACCGAGCTCGATCGCGCCATTGCCGGCGTGTGGCAGAACCGTGAGGATCACTATTCGGAAATCCGCACCGCAAACACGACGGCATCACGAAAAATCGAAATGTCGTATATCGGGGGCTGATTCAAGACGGTGTGAATCTTGCTTGGTACGAATTTGAAAGTGGCATACCGCTTTCAAATTCGTTAATGACAAGTAGGTACCAGGGCGGGGTCGACGCGACCGCACCCCGGTCGCCGCATGATGACGCCAAGAGCTCCCCGACATCCGACACGAGCATTCGCTTCCATTCCGTTCGCACGGCAATTCCTCCTGGCTTGTGCCGCCGGGCTCCTTTCGGCTGGCTGCTCGACTTCGGGCGGCCCCGGGGATGAGCACGGCGACGAAAAGTACCAGCTCGAATGGCCCGGACCTCCCAGTCCAGCCCGCTTCGCCTATGAAACCAGGCTAAGGTCCGAGGCGGACATCCGACCGGAAACCGACGACGGGCGGATGCGGAAGGTGCTCACCGGCAAGGGCTCCGTGTCGGACGAACGCGCTTTCCGCAAGCCTGCCGCCATCGCCGCGAGCAATGGCCGCATCTACGTTGCGGACCCGCCGACAGGTGCCATCGTGGTATTTGATGCACAGCGGGCACGGGCCTTCCGGATGGGACTGCGCGAACCGAACAGGGTGCAGAAACCGGTGGCACTCGCGATCGACGGGCAGAACCGGGTCTACGTCCTCGACGGCAGACTCCGGCGCGTGCTGGTGTTCGACGCGCTGGGGCTGTTCCAGTTTGCGGTCGGCGATCCCAAGGCCCTGACCCAGCCAGCCGGTCTTGCGGTGAGCCAGGACGGGCAGCGCATCTTCGTGGTCGACCGCGGCAGTGTCGACGGCGAGGACCACAAGGTCGTCGCCTACTCGCCCGATAACCGCGAGCTGTTTCGCATCGGCCCGCGCGGAGCGGCGCCCGGATTTTTGAATATTCCGCTAGCCGCCGCCGTCAGCCGGGCGGGGAAACTACTCGTTCTCGACTCCGGGAATTTCCGCGTCCAGGCGTTCGACCTCGATGGCAAGTACATTTCACAGTTCGGCAGCGTCGGCAACGGACTGGGGCAGTTCTCCCGGCCGCGCGGCATTGCGGTTGATCCTGCAGGCAACATCTACGTCTCCGACGCCTCCTTCAACAACGTCCAGATATTCAATCCGGCCGGGGATCTGCTGATGTGGATCGGCGCGCCGGGAACGAGCGATTTCCCCGGAAAGTTCGCACTGATCGCGGGAGTCGCAGTCGACGAGACGGGACGCCTGTATGTCGTTGACCAGTTCCACCTGAAGATCGAGGTGTACCGCCCCGTTCAGGAGGCGAAACGGGGTTCATAGAACAGGCGGGCAATAATGCCTGGCGCCGTCAGAAGCTCCAAAAATCTCAACAGCATAATCATTGGCATATTAAATGCATAACGTGACACCATAAAACCAATCACGAAATGTCACCACGCTATGCACATCAGAAAACCGTTTGCGTACCTGTTGGCCGCGGGTCTGCTCGCACCCGCGCCCTCCTTTGCTGCCGGAGATCTTCCAACCAAGTTCTCCAATCAGGGCACGATCGCCAATACCCGGCACAACCTCACCCAGCGCCAGGACTCGGGGGGGCCGGCAGGGGCATCGATGGACCCGTACCGCAACGACTACCAGCAGGTATGCGTCTACTGCCACACCCCGCACGCGGCCAACCAGAACATCAATGCGCCGCTGTGGAACCGGACGGTGCGCACCACCACCTATACGCTCTACAGCCAGCAGACACTGTCGCAGGACGCCACCCAGCCGGGGCCGAACTCGCTGACCTGCCTGTCCTGCCACGACGGTCAGACGGCGGTGGACTCGATCGTGAACATGCCGGGGTCGGGGGGCTACAATGCCGCACTGGCGCTCAACCCCAGTGACACCACATCCCAGAGCCTGCTGGACACCTGGAACAACACGCGCGGCCCCGACGCCACCGTGCATGCCGGTTTGAATGGGGCGGGCTGCCTCGCCTGTCACGCACCGGTGAGCGGTCCCACCGACCCGCTTACCGTCGTCAAGGCCGGGGCGACCGATTTCTCGGCGTTCGCAATCGGCACCGATCTCAGCAACGACCACCCCGTGGGCGTCAAACTGCCGAGCGGCTCGGACTGGAACGTTCCGTCCGGCACGTACAGGAACATCCGCTTCTTTGACGCGAACGGCAATAACCGTCCAGACAAGGACGAACTGCGCTTCTACGATTCGGGCCAGGGCTTCGAGGTCGAATGTGCGTCCTGCCACGATCCGCATGGCGTACCCGGCACGGCCGCAACCTTCCTGCCCACCTTCCTGCGCGTAACCGCGGATGGCAGCAAGATCTGCCTGACCTGCCATGTGAAATAGGACAGGTCGCGTTTTCAAGCACAAGAAAGGCGCCCGAGGGCGCCTTTCTCAATTTCGAAAACGCCATAAGAATATGTCTTTGTATTGAGAATCATATTTTACAAAATGCAATCTGGTAATTCTCATGACAATCGGCGCAGACTGGTCGTCGGGGGCCGCGCGAGCAGTCTGCGCGTCCCGAGCCACCCGGCGAGCACCACTGCGCAGACGCCAACTGACAGGGCGAGCACCAACGGCCAAGGGTGCGGAACGTAAGACATCTTGAATGCAAAGCGGGCGAGAATCCGGCCCAGCGCCGCTGCGCCCATTCCTCCCAGCCCGCAAGCCACCACGGCAAGCACGGCAAACTCGGCCAGCAGTGCATGGCGCATCTGCGCGTTGCGGGCGCCCAGCGTCCGGAGCATCGCCAGTTCGTAATCCCGCTCGTCGTGCGTCGATTGCAGCGCGGAAAACAGCACGAGGAAACCGGCGATCACGGAAAAGGCACACACGAACTCGACAATGAGCACCAGCTTGTCGGTCATCGCACGGACCTGTGCAATCACCGCGTCGACATCGATGACGGACAGATTGGGGAAACGCTTCACCAGTTCGGCAGTGAATCGCGGATTACCCGGGGAAAGCCTGAAACTCGTGATCAGGCTTGCAGGATCGTCTTCGAGCATGCCGGGCGACGCGATGAAGAAGAAGTTCACGCGCATCGAGTCCCACTCGAGCTCGCGGACGCTGGTGATTGGCGCTTCGACGAGCCTTCCGGCAACATTGAAACGGACGCGGTCGCCGACCTTGAGCGAGAACGCCTCCGCAAGGCCTCGCTCGACGGAAAACTGCGGGGCCGTTTCCGAACCGTGCCAGCGTCCGTCGACGACGACGTTGCCGTCGGGCAGCCTGCCGCCATAACTGAGGTTGAATTCGCGCTCGGCAAGGTGTTGCGTGCGCTCGTTCTCGTAGTCTTCGGGACGCACCTCGCGCCCGTTGATGGCGTCGAGCCGGCCACGGATCATCGGGCGGACTTCCGGCGCCTGCAAACCCTGCTGAACGAAGAAATCCGTCAACGCCTGGCGCTGGTCGGGCTGAATATTGATCACGAAGCGATTGGGGGCATCGGGTGGGGTCATTGCTCGCCACCCGTCGAGCAGATCGCCGCGGACGATCGTCAGCAACAGCAGCGCGGTCACGCCGAGGCCGAGCGCCACGATCTGCACGACGCTCGCCCCGGTGCGGCGCACGAGGGAGGCCATCCCGTAACGCCAGCCGCTGCCACCGAACATCGCCCCTTTCCGCGTCAGCCCAAGCAGGCGCAGGATGGCCCAGGCTGCCGCCGCGAACGCAGCGAGGGCGAAACTGAAACCAGCCGCCACGTAGGACGCGAGCCGCAGTTCGCCGGCGATCCAGAAGACGAGCGCGAGCAGCGCGGCGGCCCCGGCAAGCCACGCGAAGGCGCTGCGCGTCTCGACGAGCGCGATCTCGCGCCGCAGGACCCGAAGCGTGGAGACTCGTCCGAGGCGCAGGAGTTGCGGCAGCACGAACCCGATCAGCAGGACCACCCCGACTGCGAGGCCGTGGAAAAACGGCAGCGGTGAAGGGGACGGCAGTGCGGTGTCCATGATCTCGACCAGGATCCGCGCCAGCCCCTGCTGTACCCCCCACCCGAGGAAGGAGCCGAGGGCGGCGGCAGCGAGTCCGAACAGTGCAAACTCGCTGACGACGAGTCCCAGCACTTGGCCTTGGCGTGCGCCAAGGCAGCGCATCACTGCACAGGCGTCGAGGTGGCGGTGCATGAAGCGGCGTGCGGAGATGCCGATCGCGACTGCCGCAAGAACCACTGTGAGCAGCGCGGCGAGGCGAAGGAAACGCTGCGCCTGGTCGAGCGCATTGCGGACCTCGGGCCGCGCGTTGTCGACGCCCTCCACCGTTTCGCCGCGTCCGAGATGCGCTTTCGACCAGTGCTCGAAGGCCTCCACGGCATCCGGCTCTCCGGCCACGTGCAGGCGCCAGGTTGCGCGGCTGCCCGCGACGAGGAGCCCGGAATCTGCCAGATCCGCGGCGTTGAAGATGGCCCGCGGGAGCAGGCTGAAGAAATTCGCCCCGCGATCCGACTCGAAGGTCAGCACGCCGCCGATCCTGAACTCCAGCCGCCCCAGTCCCACATGGTCACCGACCGAAACGTCGAGGGCCGCCAGGAGCCGCTCGTCGAGCCAGACTTCACCGCGTCCGGGAATGCGGTCGGCGATGGCATCCGCCTGGTTGGGGCCTGCCGCGATGCGGACATGGCCACGCAGCGGGTAGCCCGGGCCGACGGCCTTGACCCCGACGAGCTGGGCCGCGTTCCCGGTGCTCACCATGCTCGTGAACAGGACCGTGCCGGTGCTCGTGAGGCCGAGCCGCCCGGCTTCCTGCGCAAAAGCATCGTCCCACGGATGATCGGCGCGCAGGAGCAGGTCGCCGCCCAGCAACTGGTTGGCCTCGCGATCGAGCCCCCGGGCGACGCGGTCGGCGAGGAAGCCGACGCTGGTGAGACAGGCCACCGCGATCACGATGGCGAGGCCGACGAGGTGGAGTTCGCCCGCCCGCAGGTCGCGCAACATCATGCGCAGGGATAGCTGGAAGGTATGCATGCGCAGGTGGACGGCACAGGGCGCCGGAGGTTCAGGATTTGGGCAGCAGGCGCCGTGCGAGTTCGACCCAGTAGGCGACGCCGAACGGGATGATCGAGTCGTTGAAGTCGTAGTGCGGGTTGTGCAGGGTGCAGCCCCCTTCACCGGGGCCGTTGCCGATCCACACGTAGCAGCCCGGCTTGTGGCGCAGGTAGAAGGCGAAATCCTCGGCGCCCATGCTGGGGCGCTGATCGGTCAGCACGCTGGCGCCGGGCAGGCCGGCGGCCACTTCGGCACAGATCGCGGCTTCGTCGGAGGTGTTGATGGTTGGGGGGTAGCCGCGACGATATTCGACCTCGACGCTGACGCCGTGGCTCGCGGCGACACCCGCGCTGATACGCGAGATCGCTGCTTCGATGCGGTCCTGCACCGCCGCGCTGAACGCGCGCACGGTGCCGCACAGTTGCGCGCGATCGGGGATCACGTTGTACGCCTCGCCCGCGTGGAACTGGGTCACCGAAACGACAGCGGAGTCGAGGGGGTCGAGCGTGCGGCTGACGATGGTCTGGAGCGCCTGCACCAGCGCGGCACCGGCAGCGATGGAATCGGTGCCGAGATGCGGCATCGCGCCGTGCGCGCCCTGGCCGCGGATGCTGATGTCGAAACGATCGGCGCTTGCCATCACGGGGCCGTCATGCACGGCGAAGTGACCGGACGGCAGGCCGGGCCAGTTGTGCATGCCGAAGATCGAGGCCATCGGGAAGCGGTCGAACAGGCCGTCGGCGATCATCGCCGCACCGCCGCCCTCGCCCTCCTCGGCCGGCTGGAAGACGAAATACACGGTGCCGTCGAAGTCGGGGTTCGCAGCCAGCACTTCGGCCGCGCCGAGCAGCATCGTCGTGTGGCCGTCGTGACCGCAGGCATGCATGCAGCCCGGGTGCTGCGACACGTGCTCGAATTCGTTGCGCTCCTGGATCGGCAGGGCGTCCATGTCTGCGCGCAGGCCGATGGCGCGCAGGCTGCGCCCGGCGCGGAGCACGCCGACGACGCCCGTTCCGCCGAGGCCGCGGTGCACCTCGATCCCCAAAGCCGCGAGGCGGTTCGCGACGAGGTCCGCCGTCCGGCGTTCGGCGAACGCGAGCTCGGGATGGGCGTGGATGTCGCGCCGCAGCGCGGTCAGCGCCGGGTGGCACTGCCTGATCTTTTCGGTGATGCTCATGTCTGCACCTGTCGTCGCAGGTTTGCGATTGTGTGTCGGGGATGGTTCCGAGTTTAATGATCAATGGGCCGGGCGTCGATCTCGCGGACCCGCCGGCACGTGATTCCTTGCAAACCCCGTTCAGGATAGCCGTGTGAAACTGTTCTACGCCGACCACTTCGTGCTGCCCCTGCCCGCCGGGCACCGCTTCCCGATGGAGAAGTATTCGCGCCTGCGCGAGCGGCTGCGGAACAGCGGCCTGTTTTCGGGCGACGACTTCATCGTTCCCGAAGCGGCTTCGGACGCCGATATCCTGCGGGCGCACGATGCGGCTTACCTCGATCGCGTTGCGCGCGGAACGCTGGGTCCCGCCGAACAGCGGCGCATCGGCTTCCCGTGGTCGGCGCCGATGGTGGAACGTTCGCGCCGCTCGGCCGGGGCGACGCTCGCGGCCTGCCGGCACGCGCTGGTCGACGGATGCGCGGCGAACCTCGCCGGTGGCACGCACCACGCCCACCGCGACTTCGGATCGGGTTTCTGCGTGTTCAACGACGCAGCAATTGCTGCGCTGGCGATGCGCGCGGAAGGCCGGGCACGGCAGATCGCGATCATCGACTGCGACGTCCACCAGGGCGACGGGACGGCGACGATCCTCGCGGGGCTGCCGGACGTGTTCACCCTGAGCCTGCACGGCGAGAAGAATTTTCCGTTCCGCAAGGCGACCTCCACCCTGGACATCGAGCTGCCGGACGGCACCGCCGACGCCGACTACCTCGCGGCGCTGCGCGATGGCCTCGAACAAGTCTTCGCAGCCTTGCAGCCGGATCTTGCGATCTACCTCGCGGGCGCCGATCCGTATCGCGACGACCGGCTGGGCCGCCTCGCGCTGAGCGTCGACGGGCTGGTGGCGCGCGACGAGCTGGTGCTGCAGCACTGCGCCATGCATGGCACGCCGGTGGCGGTCGCGATGGCGGGTGGCTATGCGCGCGAGATCGACGACACGGTGACGATCCACGCGAACACGATCACGACGGCGGCGCGTTTCGCGCCCCTGCTCCGGGTCGCGGCAGAACACGGGACAGCCGGGTCACCCGGCGGCCAGGACACGCCTCAGCGATTGCCGGCCGCCTGACGACGGCTGCGTTCCGCACGCAGCAGGTCGGCGATGTCGGTGTTGCCGTTTTCGAGCGCCCAGGTTTCGGCGGTGAATCCGGCGTCGTTTTTCCGGTCGAGATCGATGCCCGTTTTCAGCAGTTTGCGGACGACGTCGATGTGGCCGTTTCGCGCCGCCAGCATCAGCGCATCGGACCCGTTCGGCGCCAATGCGGTGACATCCGCGCGGCGCGCCAGCAGGCGGTCGACGATTTCGGCCCGGCCCTCGAAGGCCGCGTACATCAGCGGCGTCCAGCCGTCGTGGTTCACCTCGGCGCCGGCGTCCAGCAGGACGTCGACGATCGCGGTCTCGCCCTTGAGCACCGCGAGCATCAGCGCCGAGTCGCCCGCCGCGTTGCGCAGCGACACCTTGGGGCGATGCTTGAGCAATGCCTTCACGGTTTCGAGGTTGCCTTCACGCGCGGCGAGGATCAGCAGCGAGCTGCCCTGGGCGTCCACCGTGTTCGGGTCGATGCCGCGTGCGATGAGCTGCATGAGCTGCGACGTGTCGCCCAGCCGCGCGGAGCTGAGCGCGTCCTCGTAGCTGTCGGCGAACGCCGCCGGGCTGCACAGCGAACTGGCAAGGATTGCGGTGACCGCGAGGCGCTTGATCGAATCAGTGAGCATGGGCATGACGAAACAGGCGGAAGAAGTTTTCGGTGGTGGCGGTTTCGATGCGCTCGAGCGGTTCGCTGCGCAGGCGGGCAAGCTCTTCGGCGACGTGCACGACCCAGGCGGGCTCGTTGGTCTTGCCGCGATGCGGGACCGGCGCGAGATACGGCGCATCGGTCTCGATCAGCAGCCGGTCGAGCGGAACGTACTGTGCGACGGCCTTGAGTTCCTTGGCGTTCTTGAACGTGACGATGCCCGAGAACGAGATGTGGAAGCCGAGGTCGAGCGCCGCTTCGGCCACTTCGCGCGATTCGGTGAAGCAGTGCATCACGCCGCCGGCCTCGCCGGCCCCCTCCTCGCGCATCAGGCGCAGGGTGTCGTCCGCCGCCGACCGCGTATGGATGATCAGCGGCTTGCCACACTTGCGCGCGGCACGGATATGCGTGCGGAAGCGCTCACGCTGCCATTCGGGCGCGTCCTTCTGCCAGTAATAGTCGAGGCCGGTCTCGCCGATCGCGACGATCTTCGGGTGCGCGGCGAGCGCGAGGAGGCGCGCTTCGTCCGGTTCGTCCACGCCCTCGTTGTCGGGATGCACGCCCACGGACGCGGACAGGTGCGGGTGACGTTCCGCGAGTGCGAGGACGCGGGGGAAATCTTCCAGCTTGACGCTGACGCACAGCGCGTGGCCGACACGGTTCTCGGCCATCGCCGCGAGGACGGCCTCTTCGCGCTCGGCCAGGTCGGGGAAATCCAGGTGACAGTGTGAATCTACGAACATCGACGAAGCATCAGAGGGTGTGGGTGGGGCGGTTGGAGCCGAGGTGGCCGGCGAGGATCTGTTCGATACGCCCGCGCAGCGCCTTGCCGGACTCGTCCGAGCTGAAATGCACGCCGATGCCCTGGGTCTTGCCGCCCTGCGCGCCGTGGGGCGTGACCCACACGACGGTCGCCGCGACCGGATGCTTGGTCGGGTCGTCCATCAGCTGCAGCAGCATGAAGACCTCGTCCCCGAGCGCATGCACGCGCGGCGTCGGTACGAAGATGCCGCCGTTGCTAAGGAAGGGCATGTAGGCCGCGTACAGCGCGGACTTGGAGTTGATGTTCAGCGACAGCACGCTGGGGCGTGCGACGCTCGATTTGGGAGCTTCGCTCATCGGCGGGTTCCGGTCACGGCGCGCGCATAGCGCAGGAGCATGTCTTCGAGCATCAGCCGGGCATTCAGCGGATGCTGTGCAACCCGGCGGATCCGGGCGAGTTCATTGTAGCAGTTCGTCACGGTGGCCACGCTCGTGCGCTGGGCGAGCGCGGCGATGACACCGTCCTCGCCGGGGAAGAAGCGCACGCGCCCGCCCAGCCGCAGCGACGCGAGGTCGGTGACCCAGCGCTGCATCCATTCGACGAGCTGCGGCATGCCGAAGCCGGCGGCGAGCGCTTCCTTCGACTTGAGCCAGCTTTCCCACTGGCCGGCGAGTTTCAGCGGATCGCCGGCGGGCAACTGGGCGAGATCCTTCACGAAGCGCCGCAGCAGCGCGTCCGAGCCGTTGCGGGCGAGGCGCTGCGCCGCGAGCGGCATCCCGCCCGTGAGGGCGAGCAGGTCCGCGGGCGGGGCTTCCGAGGCCGAGAGCCACTGCGCGACGGCCTCGCCGGCGGGGCGCGAGAAGCTCCACTGCTGGCAACGGCTGCGAATCGTGGGCAGCAGGCGGCGCGGCGCCGACGAGACGAGCAGGAAGACGCAGCCTTCCGGCGGCTCTTCGAGGAGCTTCAGCAGGGCGTTGGCGGTGAAGGCGTTCATCGCTTCGGCGGGATCGACGACGATCACGCGCCGGCTGCTCTGGTGGCCGGTCACGGCGAGCGCTTCCTGCAGGTCGCGGATCTGCTCGATCCGGATCTGCGAGGATTTTTTCTTGCCGCTGCCGCCTTCGCCCTCACCCGCATCATCACCGTCCCCTGGCTCTTTCCCGGACGCCGCATCGGCTTCCGGAACGACGGGCAGCAGGTCGGGATGGTTACCCGAGAGCCTCAGTTGGCAGGCCGCGCAGTGGCCGCAGGCGTGCCCGTCCGCGCCCGGGGTCGCGCACAGCAGGCGTGCCGCGAGCGCGTCGGCGAGGTCGCGCTTGCCGAGGCCTTCCGGGCCGACGAAGAGGAGCGCGTGCGGCAGCCGTGCGCCGAGGCCGACCAGCCGCTGCCAGGTCTCCTGCAGCCAAGGGTGGATCATCGGAAGAAGCGCTCCGCGACGATGGCCTCGATCTCGGCACGGATCTCTTCGGGCGGGCGGTCGGCCACGATCACGCGGATGCGTTGCGGGGCCGTGCGCGCGCGTTCGAGGTAGGCGGCGCGCACGCGCTCGAAGAAGTCGCGCTGCTCGCGCTCGAAGCGGTCCGGCGCCGCGCCGGTGTTGGCCACGCGCGCGGCGGCGACCTCGGGCGGCAGGTCGAAGACGAGGGTCAGGTCGGGCTGGAAGCCCGGATGCACCCAGTCCTCGAGGGCGGAAAACTTCGCGGCGTCGAGCCCGCGGCCGCCGACCTGGTAGGCGTAGGTGGCATCGGTGAAGCGGTCGGACACCACCCAGGTGCCGGCTGCGAGCGCGGGATGGATGCGGGCGGCGAGATGTTCGCGGCGCGCGGCGAACATCAGCATCGCTTCCGTTTCGAGGTGCATCGGTTCGTGCAGCAGCAGTTCGCGGAGCTTTTCGCCGAGCACGGTGCCGCCGGGCTCGCGCGTCTGGTCCACGGTCAGCCCGCGCGCCTGCAGGAGTGCGACGAGCGCCGCGATCTGGCTGCTCTTGCCGGCACCGTCGATGCCTTCGAAGGTGATGAAGCGCCCGCGGGCGCGCGTCTGGTTCAACTTCCCGATCCCCGCTGATAACGATTGACGGCCTTGTTGTGGTCGTTGAGGTTGGACGAAAACTCGCTGGAGCCGTCGCCGCGCGCGACGAAGTAGAGGTAGTCCGTCTGCGCCGGGTGGAGCGCGGCGTTGAGCGATTCTGCACCCGGCATCGCGATGGGCGTCGGCGGCAGGCCGGCACGCGTGTAAGTGTTGTAGAGGTGGTCGGTTTCGAGGTGCCACTTGCGCAGGCGGCCCTCGAACCCTTCGCCGTAGCCGTAGATCACGGCCGGGTCGGTCTGCAGGCGCATGCCGATGCGCAGCCGGTTGGCGAAGACCGAGGCGATCAGGCCGCGATCCTCGGGCCGCCCGGTTTCCTTTTCGACGAGGAACGCCAGGATCAGCGCCTCATAGGGCGACGCCAAGGGGACCGTCGGGTCGCGCGCCTCCCAGGCCTGCGCGAGGCGCTGCTTCATCGCGGCGTAGGCACGGCGCAGCACCGCACTCGCGCTCGACTGCTTGTCGAACAGATAGGTGTCGGGGAAGAACAGGCCCTCGGCGTGCGTTTCGGTCGCCCCGATCGCGCGCAGGATGTCGGCCTCGGCGAGGCCCGCGGTGTCCTGCTGGAGGTTCGGGTTGCCTTCCAGCGCGGCACGGACCTGACGGAAGTTCCAGCCTTCGACGAAGCGGATCTCGGCCTGCGAGACGTCGCCGCTGGAGAGCTTCAGGATGAGCAGCCAGGGCGTGACGCCGCGATGCACCTCGTAGCTGCCGGCCACGATGCGCCCGGCCTTGCCGCTGATGCGGGCGATCCAGTACAGCGCGCGGGGACTCACGTCGATGCCGGCCGCCGCGATCGCCGCCGCGGCCTGGCGCATCGTGTGCCCGCGCTGGACCGTGAAGTCGACGACCGGCTGCGCCAGCTCGAGCGGACGCTGCGCGTACCACCAGGCGGCCGCGGACACGGTCGCAACGGCGAACGCGAGTGCCATCAGCAGTCGGAGAACGAGGGGTTTCATCGAATTGGACAGGTCCGCGGAAGGGGCGGCGAGGCGTGTGCCGGAAATATTGGTCCGCAACCATTGCGTCAGGTGAGCCCTATAATACTTCATCCCCCTTTTCGACAACCCTCTCCCGCTCCGACAAACGCACATGAACACGCTCTGGACAGAATTTCTCGTACGCGAAGGCGCCACGCTGGAAGGCTCCGGCATCCGTTTCAATGCTCCGGAAACGGAGGTGCGCGCCGTCGAATCCGGCACCGTGGTCGTGCCGCTGGTGCACCTGGGCCTGATCCGCTGCGCCGGCGACGACTCGGTCTCCTTCCTGCACAACCTGCTGTCGAACGACGTCAAGAAACTCGGGCCGCAGGCGGCGCAGTGGTCCAGTTTCAACACCCCCAAGGGCCGCATGCTCGCGAGTCTGCTGCTGTGGAACGACGGCACCGGCCAGATGATCGCCACGTCCGCGGACGTGCAGCAGATGCTGCAGAAGAAGCTGTCGATGTACGTGCTGCGCAGCAAGGTGAAGCTCGCGGACGCGACACCCGACATCGCGCTGATCGGTGTCAGCGGCGCCGCGGCGGACGCCCTGCTCGCGGGCACGGGCATTGCTGCACCGCTTGCGCCGATGACGCAATCGGTTTCCGGGGAGTTGCGCTGCATCCGCCTCGACCAGCGCAATCTCGTGCTCGCGGTGCCGGCGGCGGCTGCGCCCGAGGTGTTCGCGAAGCTCGCTGCGGGCGGCGCGGCGAAGGCCGGCACGGCGGCGTGGCAGCTGGCGATGATCCGCGCCGGCCTGCCGCTCATCACCGCCGCGACGCAGGAGGAATTCGTCGCACAGATGCTCAATTTCGAGGTGATCGGCGGCGTGAGCTTCAACAAGGGCTGTTATCCCGGCCAGGAGATCGTCGCGCGCACGCAATACCTCGGCAAGCTCAAGAAGCGCATGTATCACGTGCATGTGCCGGCTGATGCGGCCCCAGTGGCGGGCGCCGACCTGTTCACGCCGGAGTTCGGCGAGCAGTCGGCGGGCAAGCTCGTGAACGTCGCCGCCGCGCCCGAGGGCGGCTTCGAGGCGCTGGCGGTGATGCAGATCAGCTGCGCCGAAGCCGGCGAAGTCCATCTCGGCAGTCCGCGGGGACCGCAATTGCAGTTCCTCGACCTGCCCTACGCCCTGCCCGAAAAATGAGCGGCGAAGCGGGCTGCGTGCATTACTACGTCTATTACCGCGTCCGTGCCGATGCCGGGCACGAGGACGCGGAAGCGACCGTGCGCGCGATGCAGACGACGCTGGAACGACGCACCGGCGTTGCGGGGCGGCTGATGGAGCGGCGCGAGGACGGCGTGACGTGGATGGAAGTCTATGAGAACGTGACCGATCCCGACGCCTTCGAAGCGGCCCTGCGCGTCGAGGCCGACGCCCACCGGATCGCGGACATCGTCGAGCCCGGTTTCGCGCGCCACACGGAACGCTTCGTCGAATGTGCCTGATCGTCGTCGGCTGGCAGGCCCATCCGGATTACCCCCTGGTCGTCGCCGCCAACCGGGACGAGTTCCTCGCCCGCCCCGCGGTGCCTGCGCACTGGTGGACGGATGCGCCCGACCTGCTCGCGGGGCGGGACCTCGAAGCGGGCGGGACATGGATGGGCGTCAGCCGCAACGGGCGCTTCGCCGCGCTGACGAATTACCGCGACCCGACGCTGCACCGCCCGGGAGCGCCGTCGCGCGGCACGCTGGTGCGCGACTGCCTGACGGGAAGCGATGATGCGACCGCGCGCCTGCGGGCCGTGGCCGAAGTCAGCGCGCAGTACGCAGCGTTCAACCTGCTGGTAGGCGACGGCCGGCAGTTCGGCATCCACGAGAGCACGACGGGGTCAGTGCGCCTGCTGGCGCCGGGGATCTACGGCCTGTCGAACCATGTGCTGGACACCCCCTGGCCCAAGGTGAAGCGGGCGCACGAGCGCTTCGCCGCGGCGCTCGGCCGCCTGCCCGATGCGGACGCGTTCCTCGGACTGCTGCGCGACGACGAGCCCGCACCCGATCATCACCTGCCCGAAACCGGCGTCAGCGCGGAATGGGAACGGTGGCTGTCGCCAGCCTTCATCCGCGCACCGGGCTATGGCACGCGCTGCTCGACGCTGATCCTGCAGGATCGGGGCGGCAACGTCACTTTCCGCGAATGGACCTGGAACGACAGCGGCGGCGAATGCGCGAGCGAAGTCGTGCACCGCTTCGCGGTTGCCGCCGGCGACTGAAGCCGTCAGCCGCGGCGCGGCGTCAGCGCGCGGCGCATCGTCCGGTGGCGGATGCCCGCCTCGACGAAGTCCTCCCCTTCCGGCGTGAAGCCGTGCCGCAGATAGAAGTCGACGGCGTCGATCTGCGCGTTCAGGACGACCTCGCGGAAGCCGAGCCGATCGGCTTCCGCGACGAGGGCTTCGAGCATCAACCCGCCGATGCCCCGGTTGCGCCACAGGGCGGCGACGGCCATACGGCCAATATGCCCGTCGGGCAGCAGGCGGCCGGTGGCGACAACCTCGCCGGCGGCGGTCGTCGCCACCGCATGGCGGCAGTGCGGATCGCTGGCGTCGCGTTCGAGTTCGGCCGGCACGCCCTGCTCCATCACGAACACCCGTTCGCGCAGCGGCATGGCGAGCGCCGCGGCGTCGCGCCAGTCGAGGATGCGGATCGTCGGCGCAGCGTTCATGTTCGTCGTCTCCTCGATATCCACTTGCGTTCCGGGCGGCACCAGGTCGAACAGCTCGATGACGTCGTCGTTGCGCATGCGGATGCAGCCGTGCGACAGCGGCACGCCCATCGGCTGGTCGTCCGGCGTGCCGTGGATGTAGATGTAGCGGCGCATCGAGTCGACCTTGCCGAGCCGGTTGCGCCCCGGTTCGCAGCCGCTGAGCCACAGGATGCGCGAGAGGATCCAGTCACGCCCGGGGTGCTGCGCAGCGAGTGCCGGGGTCCAGGTCTCGCCCGTTGGACGCCGGCCGCGGAAGACAGCTGCCTTCGCCGCGCTGGCGCCGATCTTTGCGCGGATGCGATGGCGGCCGCGGGGCGTGCAGCCGCTGTCGCGGACTTCGCCCGGACCATTGAGGGCCGTCGACACGCGGTAGCGGCGGATGCAGGTGCCGTCTGCCCCGAACAGGCTCAGGCGCTGCGTGGCGAGGTCGATCAGGATGCGCATGGTCGTTAAGCGACCAGCGTGCGGCCGCGGCGGGCCGCGAAGAAGCTCGACAGCAGGCCGCCGCACTCCTCGGCGAGCAGGCCGCCCGAGACGGTCGCGTGGTGGTTCAGGCGCGGCTCGGCGAAGAGATCGATGACGCTGCCGGCGACGCCGGTCTTCGGGTCGCGCGCGCCGAACACGACGCGCGCGATGCGCGAATGCATGATCGCGCCGCAGCACATCGCGCAGGGTTCCAGCGTCACGTAAAGCTCGCAGCCGGGCAGCCGGTAATTGCCGAGGCGTACCGCCGCATCGCGCAGCGCCATCACCTCGGCGTGGGCGGTCGGGTCGTGCCGGCCGATCGGCTGGTTGAAGCCGCGGCCGACGATCTCGCCGTCGAGCACGACCACGGCGCCGACCGGCACCTCGTCACAGCTTCCCGCCATGCGCGCCTGCTCCAGCGCGGCGCGCATGAAATCTTCCTCGGTCATCGACTCGCTCTCCTTGACCAGCCAGTTTACTGGAGAGCAAGCCGATGTGGCGGGTCAGGCTGCGGCGGTCGCCTTCTCGAGCTTGGCCTTGAGACGCTGGGCGGTCTTCTCGGCGCCGACGACGAAGCGGCTGTGCCTGCCGCGGGCGACTTCCTCGAGGGCGTCGCGCGCGGTGAATTCGAAGGTCACGGCGGGGCCGTTCACCTCCACGAGCTTCACGGTGATCTCGACCCACATGCCCAGCAGGGTCGCGCCGACGTGGTCGAGCTCAACGCGCGTGCCGACCGAATCCTTGCCGGCTTCGATGTTTTCCAGCAGCAGGTCGCGGCACACGACTTCGATGTCGTAGAGCAGCGCGGGGGTGGAGTAGACGCGGCAGTCGTCGCCCATGAAGCCGATGGTGCGGCCCTTGTCGATGTCGTAGCGGCGGGTGGACGTCAGTCCGGCTTTGAGTTCGCTCATCTTCCAGTCTCCTTGGTGTAGGACGCCGGTCCCAGCCGGCGTCGGATTCGGTGCGGTTTGGTAGTGCGTCAATGCTTACTTGTTGCGTTCGCGGATCGCGTAGGCTTCGAGGCGGGCCTCGACGTAGCGCGCGAGCGCCTGCGTGCCGCGGCCACAGTTGCGGAACACGCACACGCCCTGATCCATCAGCTTCGCGGCCATCGCGTCGTAGAGCGAGCCGCCGTCGACGATGCCGATGACGGGCTTGTCGCTCTTCGCGGCGAGCGGCGGGTAGATGTGCACCGTGCCGTTCGGATCGGACAGGTCGTAGCCGGGGCGCAGCTTGCTGGTTTCGAGGCCACGGATCGACGGCGCGGTCGGGTCGAGGCCGACGACGACGGCGTCGATGTTGGGGTCGTCGAGGAAGGCTGCGGTGATCTGCAGGTGAGCCTCGTCGTCGGCGCCGGGGTTGATGTCGATGGAGTTGCGCACCTCGACCAGCGCGGCGAGGCGCTTGGCGGCGAGGATGGCCTGTACGCGCTCGACCGTCGCGGCTTCGAGCGCGCCCATTTCGAGCGATCCCGTTTCCGTCGCGATCGAATCGGCCATGCCGACCGCCTCGAAACCCGCGCCGCTGATCGCGCCGAGGCGCTTGCCGACTTTCTTGCCGTGCAGCGCGCCGGCGATGTAGAAGAGGTCGTCGAAGGTGTTGAAGTCCTCGGCGACGATCGCGCCGGCCTGGCGCAGCACGGCCTCGAAGAGGACCGGGTCGCCGGCGATCGACGCGGTATGGCCCATCACGCCGCCTGCGCCCGCTTCGGTGCGGCCGGACTTGTACACCACGACCTGCTTGCCGTTTAGCACCGCCTTGCGCACCGCGCGCGCAAAGTCGAGGCCGTCGCCGTCCTTGAAGCCTTCGATGTAGATGCCGAGCGTGTCGATGCCTTCACGTTCGGCGAAGAAGCCCAGCATGTCGCCGTGCGTGAGGTCGGTCTGGTTGCCCAGCGCGAGCATGTAGGCTGGGTCGAGCCAGGGGTTCTGCGAGATGCGCGTGATCATGAAGGCGCCGGACTGGCTCAGCATCACCGAGTTGCGCTGGGCCTTCTTCTGCGGCTTGGGCAGGCGTTCGAGCGGGATGAACCAGGAGTCGTACCCGCCCGGGTGCGAGACGACGCCGAGGCAGTTCGCGCCGAGGAAGACGGGGCCGCCGCCCGGATTCGCGTGCGCGGCGTTGATCTTCGCGGCGAGCACCGCGGCCGGTTCGCGGCTCTTGGCCGTTTCGCCGAGGCCGCCGGGGATCAGCATCACGGATTCGACGGCGTCGGTCGCGATGATCTCGTCGACGAGCTCATACACCGCGTCGGAGGGGACCGCGACGATCAGGAGATCGAGCTTCGCCGGCAGCGCGCGCAGGCTTTCGACGCAGCGCACGCCGTCGATCTCGGTCTCGCCAGGGCGGATGATGGTCAGCTTGTTCTTCGCATAGCCGCTGCCCATCAGGTTCTTGAGGATGATGCGGCCGAAGTTCATGCCGCTCGCGGAGACGCCGACGATGCCGATCGACTGGGGGTGGATCAGCTTGTCGATCTTGTGCACGGGACGCGGCAGGCGGCCGGCGACGGGCTTGCCGAACTCCACGCGCGCGACGCCGACGGTCGGCTTCTTCGCGAACTGCACCTGATCGAGTTCGATGCGCTGGATGACGAATCCGGACTGCGGGTTCTGCGCCGAATATTCGCGACCGAGGCCCAGCATCAGGCCGAAGCAGAATTCCAGCACGGGGTCGGGCGCACGGCGGCCGTCGCGCTGCGCGAGCGCGGCCATCTTCTGGTAGGCGACGGTGCGGCGGAACAGGCGCAGGAAATCGGCGGCGTCGGTCAACTCGACCGAGGCGGAGACGGCGGCACGGTCCTTGCGGAAATTGGCGCGGTCGAGCGCACCGTCGAGGCCGCCCGCTCCCGCGGTGAGGACCATGCCGAATTCGCGCGTGTTTTCGAGGGCGATGCGCAGGTCGACGCCGCCGGGGGCGCCTTCGGCGAGCGCCGCGCCGAAGCTCGCGACGAAGCGTTCGCACTCGGCGGCGTCGAGGGCGTTCCTCCCCTGCCCTGCCGCCTGCCTGAACAGCTCGCCGGTCGCGGCATTCAGCGCGTCGCCGGGACTGATGGTGGTCCGATCATTCACTGTGTTGTCTCCGTCCGTGCCACATTTGCCGTGGCCGTTGTTTGTTTTCGTACCCTTGGCAAAACCCCCTGCATTACCCCTTCGGCCGCTTGTCGATCACGCGCTTGGCCTTGCCGACCTGCGTGCGCTCGATGCGGCCCGTATCGACGATCTGGACGTCCGCGCTCACGCCCACCCGGCTCTTGATCTCGTGCCGGATTTCGGCGGCGATCTTCGAGCGCTGGGCGTCGGTGAGCGCGTCGGACAGGTCGTGGCGCACCTCGGCGAGCACCGTGAGTTCGTCCATGTGGCCCGGCCGCGTGATCTGCAGCTGGTAGTGGCCGCAGAGTTGGTCGTGGCGCAGGATGATTTCCTCGATCTGGGTCGGGAAGACGTTCACGCCGCGGATGATCAGCATGTCGTCGCTGCGGCCGGTGATCTTGCCCATGCGGCGCATCGTGCGCGCGGTGCCGGGCAGCAGCATCGTCAGGTCGCGGGTGCGATAGCGGATGATGGGCAGGGCTTCCTTCGTCAGCGAGGTGAACACGAGCTCGCCGGGCGTGCCGTCGGGCAGCACTTCGCCGGTCACCGGGTCGATGATTTCCGGGTAGAAGTGGTCTTCCCAGATGTGCGGGCCGTCCTTGGTCTCGATGCATTCGCAGGCGACGCCCGGGCCGATCACTTCGGACAGACCGTAGATGTCGATGGCGTCGATGCCCAGCCGCGTCTCGATCTCGCGGCGCATCTCGTTGGTCCAGGGCTCGGCGCCGAACACACCGATGCGCAGCGTCGTCGAGGCGGGGTCGATGCCCTGCTCCTGCAGCCCGTCGGCGACCGTGAGCATGTAGGACGGGGTCGCCATCATCATCGTCGGCTTGAACTCGCGGATCAGCTGGATCTGCTTCTCGGTGTTGCCACCGCCCATCGGGATCATGGTCGCGCCCAGCGCCTCGCCGCCGTAGTGGGCGCCGAGACCGCCGGTGAAGAGGCCGTAGCCGTAGGAGTTGAGGATGATGTCGTCGGGGGTGCCGCCGGCCGCACGCAGCGAACGCGCGACCACCGAGCCCCACATCGCGATGTCGTTTTTCGTGTAGCCAACCACCGTCGGCAGGCCCGTGGTACCCGAGGACGCATGCACGCGCACGATGTCGCGCATCGGCACGGCGAACAGTCCGTAGGGATAGTTCTCGCGCAGCTCCTTCTTGGTCGTGAAGGGGAAGCGCGAGAGGTCGGAGAGCTGCTTGAGGTCCGACGGGTGCACGCCCGCCGCGTCGAAAGCCTGACGATAGTGCGCGACGTTGTCGTAAGCGTGCTGCAGGCTCCACTTGAGCCGTTCGAGCTGCAGCGCGGCGAGTTCGTCGCGGCTCGCCTTCTCGATCGGATCGAGCGTCTCCGGCGCCGCGCCCTTCCCCATTGCACCTTTAGCTGCTGCAAAACCGTCCCTAGCCGACATGTGCGTGCTCCGTCATACGTTCAACGAATTTCTGGTTTTCAACGACTTTCTTCTGGATGTGTTCGACCTGCTCCGGCGACAGATGGCGGAAGCGGCCCATCGCCTTGAGATAGTCGGTGACCGGCAGCGGATCATCCACCGATTTCGTGAAGTGTAGCCCGTCCTGCGGGGTATATTCCCACAGCATCACGAAGTTGGTCTCGACAGCCTTGCGCGCGACTTCCATGTTGAGGTTCGACGGGAAGCGCCAGCCGGTCGTGCAGGGCGAATAGACGTGCAGGTAGGCGAAACCGGTCTTGGACGCGGCGATGGCCTTGTCGAGCTTGTCGTAGAGGTCCTCCATGTAGGCCGTGGAGGCCGTGGCGACGTAGGCGCAGCGGTGGTTCACCATGATCAGCGGCAGGTTCTTCGCGTCCTGCGTCTTGCCGTGCGAGGCCTCGCCCACCGGCGTCGTCGAGGTCCAGGCGCCGTAGGGCGTGCAACTCGAACGCTGCATGCCGGTGTTCATGTAGCCCTCGTTGTCGACCACCATGAACAGCATCTGCTCGCCGCGCTCGGCCGCGCCGGAGAGCGACTGGAAGCCGACGTCCGACGCCCCGCCGTCGCCGGCGATCGCCAGCGCCTGCACGTCGCGGCCGACGCGCTTGTACTGGCGCTTGATGCCGGCCAGCATCGCCGCGGTGTTGGTGAGCAGCGGGTGGAAGACGGGAACCTTGGTGCCGGTGGTGCCGTTGAAGCCGACCGAGCCCATGCCCGGCACGCAGCCCGGGGGCGTCGCGAGCACGGTGTCGGGGCCGACGCGGCGCAGCGTGTGGCGCATCAGGAGTTCCGTGTTGCAGCCCTGGCAGCCGGCGAGGCCCGGTGCGAAGAGGTCTTCCCAGTCGCCGACTTCGTTGTAGATGTTGGCGGTGGTGACGTATTTCAGCGCGCCGTGCGGACAGGCGGGCACGCACGCCGGGTTGCCGTCGCAGGTGTCGCACTTCGACACGTGGCCTGCGGTTTCATCCAGCGCGATGCCGGCGTAGGCACAGCCGACGGTGCACAGGAGGCAATCGACGCATTTGCTCGCGTCCCAGCCGATCACGCCGGTGGTGCCATCCTTGTTCAGCGCGCCCGCGGGGCAGACGGTCACGCACTTCGGGTCGGCGCACTGGCGGCACAGCGCGAGTTCAAAGGTCTTGTCCGGCGCGCCCTCGCGGCCATAGATCTGGATGCGCGAACGCGCGATGTCGTCCGTGCCGGTCTTGGCCTGCGCGCAGGCCGTCATGCAATCGCCGCAACCGTCGCACTTGGCGGGGTCGAAGGCGATGGTGCTGTAAGCTCGTCCCATTGATGGCTCCTTAGCGCCAGGTCTGCGACATGATTTCGCGGCCCACTGCGAGCGGGTTCGCGACGAAGCGGCTGCGCAGCGGTGTGAGGTCGATGCGGCGCAGGATCAGCTGCGCCATGACGCCGCCGTCGAAGAATTCGTTCACCCCGAAGATGCCGGTGAGGCAGCCGTCCGGCGCGAAGATCGCCTTGAGGTAGCGCCCGGTCTTCTCGTCGAAGCGCGTGACCACCTCGCCCCCCTCCGGCACCGTGCTCGACCCGACCGAAATCGCGTGGCGGCCGAAGAAGTGATAGGTGTTGAGCGGCACGCCGCTCGCGTAATCCTTGATGCCGGGGTCGCCCGCCATCGCCATGCCGGCGACGCGCCCCTGGATCGTGGCGTCGGGCAGGATCGCGTTCATCACTTTCGTATCGGTGAAGAAGCCGCGCGCCTGCGCACAGTCGCCTGCGGCCCACACGTTGGCGGCAGTGGTCTGCATGCGGTCATCGACGAGGATGCCCTGCTGGTGCTCGACGCCACTGCCGTTGAGGTAGGCCATGTCCGGCTTCACCCCGGTCGCGACGAGCAGCAGGTCGGCTTCCAGCGTCGTGCCGTTTTCCAACGTGAGCTTCGCGCCCGCCGCCGAGGGTTCGAGGCGCACGACGCGGCTGCCGGTCATGATCTTCGCCCCCGCGTCGCGGAAGGCTTGCTCGATCATGTCGGCGGCGACCTTGTCGAAGTAGCCGGACGTGAGCTGGTCGCTCATCTCGACGATGGTGACGCTCGCGCCGGCTTTCACGAGGTTCTCGGCGGCGTGCATGCCGACGAGGCCCGCGCCGAGCACGACCGCCTGCTTCGATTTGGCGATCGCGCCGCGCAGCTTCAGCGCGTCATCCAGCGTGCGCAGCACGTGGAACGAGACCGTGTCGATGCCGGGGATGGGCGGGATCGCGGGCGAGGCGCCGGTCGCGAGCAACAGCTTTTCATAGACGACGGAGGATCCGTCTGCGAGCTCGGCGGTGTTGCGGTCGGCGTGCAGCGCCTTCAGCGCCGACTCGGGCCGGTAGCTCACCTTGTTGCGGGCGAAGAAGTCTTCGTCGCGCAGGAAGATGCGCGCGGGCGCGGACTTGCCGGACACGACGTAGGGCAGCACGGTGGGCGAGTACGGCAGGTGCGAATCGCGCGTGACGACGGTGAGGCTTCCCTCCGGGTCGTGCATGCGGATCGCGTTGATCGCCTCGAGCGCCGCGTGGCTGCTGCCGGCGATCAGGTATTTGGTGTGTTCGATGGCTCGGTCCATGCTGGCCTCAATCCTTTTCGTTGAGCCACACGGGCTCGGTCGGGGCGGCTACGCCGTTCAGGAGGGCTTCGGTCTCGGCGATCACGCGATGCACGTGTGGGATCGTGATGTCGGCACCGGCCAGCCCGCCGATGAAGCTCATCGAGGGGATGAAGCGGCCGAGGCGATACAGCACGCCCAGCGTCTCCTGGTACATCGGCCCGCAGTTCCAGCGGAAGCCTACCGAGCGGTCGATCACGCCCAGCGCCTTGACCTTGCCCAGCGCCTTCATCAACGCCTCGACCGGGAAGGGGCTGAAGGTCTTGATTTTGACGAGGCCGACCTTCTTGCCGGCGTCGCGCGCCTCGTCGACCGCGTCCTTCGCGGCGCCGGACATGCTGCCGAGCGTCATGATCGCGAAGTCGGCGTCGTCGAGGCGGTACTCCTCGACCAGCGGCGCGAAGCTGCGGCCGATGCGCTTCGCCCAGTCGGCGTGCACCTCCTCGATCACGCGCAGCGCATTTTGCATGCCGGCGCACTGGCCCTTGCGGTAGCGCACAAAGGTCTGCGGGCCCTTGCCGGTGGTGCCGCCGGTGAGCGGATCGACCGCCATCGGGCGCAGCGGGTCGAGCGCGACGTGCCAGTTCACGTCCTTCTCGCCCATGAATTCATCCACGTCCGCCTGGTCCGGCATCTCGACGCGCGAGGCGCCGTAGGACAGGTAGTTGCCGTCGAGGCACACGTTCACCGGCAGCATCACGTCGTGGTGCTCGGCGATCTTGAACGCCATCACGGTGGTGTCGAGCACTTCCTGCACGCTCTCGCAATACACCTGGATCCAGCCCGCCTCGCGCACCGTCATCGCGTCCTGGTGGCCGCCCCACACCGATTGCGGCGTGATGCCGTCGCGCGTGACGATGGTCAGCACGATCGGCAGGCGCATGCCGGGGGTGCGGAAATACGGCTCGAACATGAAGGCGAGGCCGGGGCCGCAGGTCGCGGTGTAGGTGCGCGCACCGGCGAGCGCCCCGCCCTGCAGCACGGACAGCACCGAGTGCTCGCCTTCGGCATCGACGATGTCGGCGTCCATGCGGCCGTCGGCGATCAGCTTCGCGAGGTGCTCGACGAGCGAGGACTGCGGCGTGATCGGGTACACCGACACCATGTCGGGCCGCGCGAGCGCGACGCCCAGCGCGGCGGCCTCGTTGCCTTCGGCGAGGATCACCTTCTGCTTGCGCGGCGCTTCGGCTGCCGCGGCCTTTTCCAGCGTGGCTGTCGTCATTGGGCTTCCCCCACCATCGTGATTGCCCGCTGCGGGCACTCGTTCGCGCAGATGCCACAGCCCTTGCAGGTCTTGAGGTTGAAGTCGAACCACGCGGCGTGCTCCTCGACGCACTGCACCGGGCAGTACAGCCAGCACACCGCGCATTTCACGCATTTGTCGCGGTTCACCACCGGGCGCATGCTGCGCCAGTCGCCCGGCAGCATCGGGCTGACGACGGTCGCGACCGGACAGAGGTCGTCGGGAACGCCGGCCTGCTCCAGGTTGAAGAGTGGATAACTGTGGTGCCGGCTCATGCCGCAGCCCTCCTTTCGATGCGATGCACGACCACCTCGGCGTAGCCGCGCTCCAGCGCCATCATGTTCTGCGCGAGGCCGGCGTCGCGGAAGTCGGAGTCTTCCAGCGAACGCTTGAGCGAGTCGAGCGACACGACGCCAGTCGTCTTGGCGAAGGCGCCGAGCATCAGCGTGTTGGTGATCGGGCGCTTGAAGATCTCGAGCGCGATCTTCACCGCGTCGAGCAGACCGACCGTGCCGACGCAGTCGGGCAGCGCAAGCTCCGCGAGCGGTTGGTGCGTGGCCTGCACCAGGGCGCCGTGCGCCTTCATGCCGGCGAAGATATCGACGGATTTCGTCAGCGCCGGATCGACGCATACGATGCAGTCGGGTTGGTAGATGTTCGTGAGCTGGCGGATCTCGCGGTCGCTCATTCTCAGGAAGGACACCACCGGCGCGCCGCGGCGCTCGAACCCGAAGGACGGGATCGACACCGCGTACTTGCCCTCCTCGACCATCGCCGCGGCCAACATGCCGGACGCCATCACCGAACCCTGGCCGCCTCGGCCATGGAATCTCACTTCGTACATCTGGTCTCCTCCTGCAGTGCAGGGATGGGGCTCGATGGCCCCGCGTTGTTGTTCAACTGCCTGTACGACGAAACACCCCCAAACCGTTCGGGCTGAGCCCGTCGAAGCCTTACCACTGCCCTCCGACAAGCCCAGGGCGAACGGAGCCTTATTTTCCGCTGCTAACTTGCGCCTCCCCAACCCGGCTTCACGCCGGCACCGGACGCTCCACGACCGCGCACCGGCAGGTGCGGCAGCGCGAAACCCTGCGTGAAAGCGGCGCGCCGGACCAGCGTGTACTTGAACCGCCAGCCCCCCGCGACGGCCGCAAGGCCGGCAAGGACGAGTGCCGCGCCGGCAACCGGCGCACCGAGCACGCCGACCAGCAGCAGGATCGCCGGCAGCAGGTTGCCGTATTTCAGGAACTGTCCGTCGATCGCGGAGAGCGCACGCAGGCTGCCGACCGGCGCACCATCGCTGCGCAGACCGCGCAGGTAGTTGCGCCACAGCAGCACGCGGATGAGGAGCAGCACCAGCACGCCGACTGCGACCGCGATCTGCCCGGCGGCGTGCGGAATCAGGAAAGGGGCCGCGACCGCCAGCAGGCTCGCGCCTTCGGCAAAACCCGTCGCAGCCACCAGTGGCAGGCAGCGCCGATGGCGCCAGGCCGGAATGCCCTTGTCGGCGGCGAGGATGCGCGCCTGCGCATAGACGAAGCAGGCGCCGAACGCCCCCGTCAGCAGCACGAAGAGGCTTTGCCCCGTTGCCAGCGCCAGCACGCCCGAACCGAACACGAAGGGCGCGACGGCCGCCTCGCGCGTCATCCACGAGGTTGCCGCATGACGATAGACGTTGAGCGCCCGCCACGGCTTGCCGATCTCGAACCACACGCAGGTGAGCCCTGCGCCGATCAGCGCCATGCCCGCGACGAGCAGCGCGCGCGCGTCCGCCCCCCACAGGCTCGCGAAGGCGGCGAACGCGAGCAACCCGCCGCCCGCACCGCCGGCGATGAAGTTCGACGCCGCACGCCAATCCCAGTTGTTTTGCTGGCGCGGCCCCACGCGGTCGCCGGCGCGCATCTTTCCCGATTGCTTGCTCATGTCTGACCCGCTCACGCCTTGTCCCAGATGTAATACACGCCCGGACCGGTGCCGAGCTCCTCGTGCATGCGGAAAGTCTTGTTCTCGGCGATCAGGCGGCTGACCTTGCTGTCCGGATCGTCGATGTCGCCGAAGGCCATCGCGCCCGAGATGCAGGAATTCACGCAGGCCGGCGTGACTTCCGGGTCGCGTCCCGGCACCTGGCCGGTCTTCGCCGCGAGGTCGATGCGGTCGATGCAGAAGGTGCATTTCATCGACACGCCGATGCGCGCCGGGTCGAAGCGGACCTCCTCCGACTGGATCGGCTTGTCGCCGTACGCGAACTTCGCCTCATGCACGATCGAGCGCGCCTCGTACGGACAGGCCATCACGCAGTTCGCGCAGCCGATGCAGGTGTCGTAGTCGATGGCGACGAGCCCGTCCGGCCGCTTGGTCGTCGCCTTGGTCGGGCACACTTCTTCGCACGGCGGCTCGTCGCAATGCATGCACGCGACCGGCAGGAAGCTGCGGCGCACGTTCGGGAATTCACCGGTTTCGAGGTCCAGCACACGCCGCCACTGCACGCCCGGCGGCGTCGCGTTGGCGTTCTTGCATGCGGCGGTGCAGGTCTGGCAGCCCACGCAGCGGCGCAGGTCGATGGCCATCACGTAGCGGGTCATACAGCCTCCTTGGACGCGACCTTGCGCACTGCAACGCGGACGATGTCCGAGCCCGAGCCCGTCGCGTCCGTCAGCTCCATCGACATCGGCGCGATCGAGTTCAGGCTGGGCATGCCGAAGTCCTTGGCGAGCGGCGTCGCCCAGTGGTCGAACTGGCCCAGGATCACCAGCGTGTCGGGTCGCACACCCTGCGCGAGCACCGCGTCGCCGTAGGTCGCGCCGATGTGCGAGCGCACCTCGATGCGGTCGCCGTCACTGATGCCCAGGCTCTTCGCGGTCTTCGCGTTCATGATCACGCCAGTATGGCCACGCACGTTCTGCGAGACCTCGCGCATCAACGCAATGCTGGCGTTGCCGCCGGTGTGGTACTGCATGCTCTTGGTCGCGAGCAGCCACAGCGGGAAGTCCTCGGGCTTGCCGCCCGCGTTGGCGATCTGCTGCGTCCAGCGGCCCGGCACGTCGTGCCATTCGGGCAGCGCGGCGTATTCGGAGAGCTGCTCGTCCCACCAGTGCATCTTCTGCTCGTGCAGGCGGTTGCCGAGCTCGCGGCCGATGCGCAGCAGACGCTCCTGATAGGGCATCTCGTAGCGCAGGCCCTGCTGCGCCAATGTCGGGCTCAGGTACCACTCGGTCTTCGACATCGGCACGGTGTAGAAGCCGTGCTCCTTGAACCACTCCAGGTCATGCACCTCGCGCCCTTCGGAAAGGCTCGCGCTCGACGCGCGGCACACGGCGTCCCAGATCTCCTCGACGCCGTGCTCGGCCTTCGTATCGAGGCTGTAGTCGTAGTGCTCCGCCTTCAGCGGCGCACCGCCGCCCGCGCCGCGGTTGAGCGCGTTGTTGTACTGTTCCAGCAGCCCGGTGCGCTTCGCAAGCTGGGTGCTGATCCACGTGAAGTCGCGCGTGTCGCCCTGCGGTTCGACCGCGGGCTGGCGCAGCACGACGCCGCGGTGCTCCCAGAACTGCTCGACGAACTTCGTGCCGCCGACCTTGATCATCTGCAGCGATTCGAGGTCGGTGGCCTCCGGCAGCAGCAGGTCGGCCATCCAGTTCGTCTCGTCCAGCGTGTAGGCGAAGGACACCGTGAAGGGGAACTTCGCGATCTCCTCGACCAGCGTGCGCGTGTCCCAGAACGAGATCGCCGGGTTGGTGCGGTAGATGAACCACACGTCCGGCATCGTCGGCATGGGCATGTTCCAGTCTTCCGGCACTTCGCGCTGGAACATCCACGCGAGCTGCGTCGGGCCGAGCGCCTGGCTCCACGCGGTATTGCCGACGATGGGCACCAGCGTGCGGTGGATGTTTCGGCCGGTCGGCTTCGCGACCCAGTGTTCCTTGTCCGTCGGATTGAAATGCTGCGCCATGAAGCCGTCTTCGCCGGCCTTCACGCTCAGCAGGCGATTGTCGTGCGGGCGATTGAGGCGGACAGTCGTGCCCAGCGTGCCGCCGGGGTTCTCCAGGGCACCCACCAGCGTCGCGAGCAGCGTGCGCGCCCAGCAGCATTCGAACGCGCCCCAGCCGTTGTTCACCGACTTGCCGAGCGTCACCGCGACCGGGCGCAGCGGCAGCGTCTGGCCGTCGATCTCGATGGTCTCGCCGATCGAGGCGTTTTCCAGATACTCGTTCGCGACACGGCGGATCGTTTCCGCCGGCACGTCGCAGATCGACGCGGCCCATTCCGGCGTGTATTTCTCCATGTGCTCGACGAGCTTGGTGTAGGCAGTCACGCCCTCGGCGACGTCGAACTGCTGGCGCGCATCGTCCGCGTCGATGCTGACCGCACCTTCCACACGGAAGCGTCCCGCCACGGCCGGCAGCGCACCTTCGGTGTCGAAAGGCACGGCGCGGCCGCTGCGTTCGTCCCACAGCAGCGGCTTGCCCGATTCCGCGTCGCGCAGGTACAAGCCATCGGGGCCGACCAGATAGGGCGAAGAGCTGCGATCGCGCAGGAAAGCCACGTCGAGCTTGTCCAGCCCCTGCTCGCACACCAGCACGTGGATCAGCGCGAACATGAAGGCCGGATCGGTCTTCGGGCGGATCGGCACCCACTCGGCCGAACAGGCACCGGTCACTGACAGGTGCGGCTCGACCTGCACGCGCTTGTAGCCGCGCACACGCGCATCGGCGTGGCGCGTGACCGCACAGGGCCCACCTGAAGCCTCGACGTTCGAGCCGATCGAGATCACGTAGTGCGCGAGCGGCGTGTCGGCCGCGACCGTGAAGCCGCGGTGCCAGAATTCGCCGTACAAGTGCTCCGAATGCACGCACTTCACACCCTGGCCCGAGCCAAAGCTGTAGTCGATCGCCCCCCACGCGGCGAGGAAGGCCGGCAGCGAGCCCATGTACATCCCGGGCGTGCCGCCGTGGCCGAAAGTGGCGGCGACGCGCGGCAGGCCGGATTCATCGACCAGCCCTTTCTCGCGCACCGAAGTCAGCTTCGCGCTGACGAGATCCAGCGCCTCGTCCCACGAGATCGCGACGAAACCCGGATCCTCGTTGCGCCCCTTCTTCGGGTTGGTGCGCTTCATCGGCTGCAGCACGCGGTGCGGGTTGTAGGTCTTCTGCACCAGGCCGTAGGCCTTCACGCAGACGCGGCCGCGCGCCGGATGGATGTCTTCGGCGGCGAAGTTCGGCTCGATCTCGGTCGCGACGCCGTCGACGACCTTCACGTTCATGAAATCCGGTCCGGCGACGCAGTTGTAGCAATAAGTCGGGACCTTCCGCACTGATTGCGGAGTGGTGCGTGTGGGCATGTCTCCCCCGTTTGCTTTTTTAGTGGACCCGCTCGGGATGCGAGTAGATGCTGTGGCGCTCGCCGCGCGCGAAGCCGATCAGCGTGAGGCCCGCGGCCTGCGCGACGCGCACTGCCATGCCGGTCGGCGCGGAAACTGCCGCCACCACCGCGATGCCGACCGCCGCGGACTTCTGCACGATCTCGTAGCTCGCGCGGCTGGTCATGAACAGGAAACCTTCGTTGAACGAACGGCGCTCCGCCGCGATGGCGCCGATCAGCTTGTCGAGCGCGTTGTGCCGGCCGACGTCCTCGCGCACGAGTTCGATATGGCCATCAAAACCGCACCACGCGGCCGCATGCACCGCGCCGGTGAGATCGAACAAATGCTGACGCGACTGGAGTTCGGCCTGGGCACGCTGCAAGGCGCCTGCGTCGAGCATGCCCGTCGCCCCGACCTTCGCGATCGGCCGACAGGCGAGCTGGTCGAGGCTTTCGACGCCGCAGATGCCACAGCCGGTGCGCCCGGTCATCGCACGGCGGCGCGCCCGCAGCTGCGCGAAGCGCTCGCCCGCCAGCTGCATCTGCACTTCGGTACCGTGCGCATGCTCGACGACCTCGATGTCGAGGATCTCGCGGGCGTTGCCGGCGATGCCTTCGCTCAGGCTGAAACCGACCGCGAAGTCCTCCAGATCCTGCGGGGTGGCCATCATCACGGCGTGCGAGAAGCCGTTGTACACCAGCGCGACCGGCACTTCCTCGGCCACCGAATCCTCGGCGCGCACCGCACCGTCGTCGGTCCACCGATCCACGCCGTACATTCCGTGAGCATCCGCCATTGAAACCGCACCCTGCCGCATCGTCCACCTCGCAAACCGGATTTCAGTCGCCTGCCGAGACCGACGCCTCACCCCCGACGCCTTGCGTTCACGATACAAAGTGATCGATATATGGTCAAGGTTTCTGTATCGCTTTTTTCCTCATTGTTTGACTTACATCAATAACGCCAAGCACTGCCAAAGCGATCCGTTTCAGACATCACCGCATGCTCGTTTCCAGCGCTTCCGGCATCGCGTTAGAATCAGCCCATCTACCCCATCCGCGACCTGCTGACATAACAAATAACGGTGCGAAATCAATGAAAAACCGTTTCCTCGAACAGTGGATCAGCGACTACCTGGCCGAGCGCCGGGTGCGCGCCAACTCGCTGATCATCACGGTGTACGGCGACTTCATCGCGCCGCACGGCGGCACCGTCTGGCTGGGCAGCTTCATCCGCCTCGTCGAGCCCTTGGGGCTGAACGAGCGCATGGTGCGCACCAGCGTGTATCGCCTGTCGCAGGACCACTGGCTGGAATCGGAACAGATCGGGCGCAAGAGCTACTACAGCCTGACGGCCTCGGGCCGACGCCGCTTCGAGCACGCCTACCGCCGCATCTACGACACGCCGCAGGACACCTGGAACGGCGAATGGCAGTTGGTCGTGCTGCCCTCCACGCTGGGTTCGCCCGAGCGCGACACGCTGCGCAAGGAGCTCTCCTGGGCGGGTTACGGCAACGTCGCGCCCGGGGTCATGGGGCACCCGTCAAGCGACACCGCGACGCTGATGGAAATCCTCCAGGACACCGCCACGCAGGACAAGGTCGTGCCGATGCAGGCGGCCACGCTCGGGGCGTTGGCGACCCGTCCCCTGCAGGATCTTGCGCGCGACTGCTGGAACCTCGACGAGATCGAGGCGACCTACCGGGAGTTCTCGGACCGCATGCGCCCGGTGCTGCGCTCGCTGCGCGCCACGCGCAACCTCGACCCCGAACAGTGCTTCCTGATCCAGACGCTGACGATGCACGAATTCCGCCGCGCGCTGCTGCACGACCCGCAGTTGCCGATGCAGCTGATGCCGCACGACTGGAGCGGCACCGCCGCACGCGCACTGTCGCGCGCCATCTACCAGATCACCTGGCGGCACGCGCAGCAGCACCTGATGGCGGTGTGCGAAACCCCCAACGGAGCACTGCCGGCCGCAGCCCCCTACTACTACAAGCGATTCGGCGGACTCGATCTCGAATCCGCCGCCAAGGAACTGGCCGAGAACTGAGCACCACGGGGTCGCGTATCAACGCCGCCCCGGATCGTCACCCCGAGCTTGCGGAGCGGGGCTGCCATCGCGCGCCATGCCGCCTCCGTTCAGGCGGCGGCGCGCAACCGCGCCGCATGCCGGCCATGGAGCAGGTAGAACGCCGCCATCGACAGGACGGCGAGCGCCGCCATGCTCCAGTACAGATTGCGGTAGCCCATGTGCGAGATCGTCAGGCCCAGGAGATAGGGGCCAAAACCCAGGCTGGCATCCAGGAAGATGAAGAATGTCGATGTCGCCATCCCCATCCGCTGGGGGACCACCACCTTGACGGCAACCGCATACAGCGCCGACTGCAGATTGCCGAACCCCAGGCCGATCAGTGCCGCCGCCACCAGCAGCATGGCCGCGGAATGCGCATTGGCCAGCACGGCCATCCCGACCGCGAGGAGTGCGCAGCATGGATAGACCACGACGCCGGAGCCCTTCCGGTCCATCAACCGCCCGGTCAGCGGACGCGAGCACAACACCACGACCGAATACACGATGAAGAAGAAGCTCGCCGCCGTCACGAGATCGAGCTCGACCGCATAGACATTGATGAAAGCCAGCACGCTCGCATAACACAGCCCCGCCAGGATGGTCACCGCGGCGATCGGCAGCGCCCGGCGCTCGAGCAGCCGGCCGAACGAGAATTCGAAGCCTCGCGCAGCCCGGTGCGCGGCATCCATCTCCGGCACCTGCAGCCGGGTGGCAGCCAGCAGGCCGAGCACCGATACCGTCAGGCTGGACGCGAAGATCCAGATGAAGCTTGCATGCTGCAGCAGCCACAGCCCGAGGAAGGGACCGATTGCGGAGGCCAGGGTGGTGCTGAGGCTGAAGTGGCCGATCCCCTCGGCCTTGCGGTCCGGCGGAATGATATGCGCCACCGCGGTGCCGGCTGCCGTGCTGCCCACGCCCAGCGCAATGCCGTGGAGAAAGCGCACGACAATCAGGGTCGCGACCGAGTCACTCAGGAAATACAGGCTGGTGGTCAGCGCAAAAGTCGCGGTGCCGACGATCATGGTCTTTTTCCGGCCGATGCTGTCGATCAACTGGCCGATAACCAGTCGCCCGAGCAGGGTGCCGATCACGAAGATCCCGGCGACAAGACCCGCCTCGCTCAGCGAGGAACCATAGGCCTCGATCGCATACGCGCCGACCACCACGATCAGCATGTAGAACACGAGGGCCAGAAAGAAATTCACACCCGAGACGATCAGGAAGTCGCGGGTCCAGAGAGGTGACGAAGGCATGTTGGGGTGAGCTTGTTATTTGAGGTTGCCGAGCAGTTGCCCGAAGACGGCGACGGTCCGTTCCAGAGGCCCCGGACCGATCCCCGCGGTGACGCGCTCCTCGAGCGCCGTGATCTTCGCCCGGCATTCGGAATAGACACGCATCCCCAGCTCCGTCAGCACAAGGGATTTCTCGCGCCGGTCATTGCCGGGAGCGCACGTGAGATACCCCAACTCCTCGAGCCGCTGCACCCTGCGCGTGACGCCGGGCTTTTCGATCCCGTAATACTGTGAGATCTCGACGAGCGAGGCGCGCGTGTGTTCCTTCGCATACACCATCACTTGCCACAGCGAGTAGGACAGCTCGCAGGGTTGAAGCAGCTCGTTCAGCGCGTGGATCAGGGGCCGGTACACCGACAGGTAGGATCTGAAGAAACCTTGCATCGCGCAGTATGGTTACCTTTGTTAATGATTAACAAACGCAACTATATGAGCGAGCGGCTCCGCAGTCAAATCGCCGGAGCTTCTGCGTCGGACGATTTGCGGCAGGTGCGGGGAGGAAGGAAGATACCCGGCCGAGAAGACCGGTCAGGGGAAACGCGGCAACCCGGTGCCGCTCGGGCTGAGCTCGTCAAAGCCCTGCCGAGTCCAGCCCTTCGACAAACTCGGGGCGAACGGATGGTGATCGATTAAATTGCGGTGTTGATGGTAATACGGCGCCAGGCAGGAGGAGCTCATCCTGCCCGGCGATTGATGATGCACCTCACGCAGCCCGCGGCACGATCGCGTCGACCGGGCAGACCTCCTTGCACTGCGGCGTGTCGTAGTGCCCTTCGCATTCAGTGCACTTCCCGGCGTCGATGACGAAATAGTCTTCTCCGGACGCGATCGCCTCGTTCGGGCACTCCGGAACGCACACGTCACAGCTGATACAGTCGTCGATGATTTGCAGCGCCATTGCCTGATCTCCTCGTTGTCTTAGAAAGATTCATCTCTGATGGGGTTGGGGGTGCGCCCGATGGAGCCGCACCCCGCGCTGATCGCCGTTACAGCGCGAAATCGGATTCCAGCTCCGCCACGGCCGCCATGCCCTTGGGCTCGGGCTGGTAGGCCGGCCGGTCGCCCTTGTACAGCACCTTGCCGACGTTGAAACCATCGTCGGTCATGAGCCGGCGGGCGGCGCGCGCGGCGTCGTCGGTGACATCCACCACCGCGGTGCGCACCAGGTGCTTCCATTCGAGCTGCTCGGAACGGAAAGTCACGCACGGGCTGAGCACCTGCACGAGCGAGAACCCCGGGTGGCGGATCGCCTGCGTGATGATGTCGGCAACGTTGTTGGGGTCCGAGCTCGAACAGCGCGCGACGAAGTTCGCGCCCGCGGCGAGCGCGACCACCAGCGGGTGGAAGGACTCGATGCCCGCGCCGTCCGGCGTGAGCTTGCTGCCTTCCCAGTCCGGATCGGTGGTCGGCGAGGCCTGGCCCTTGGTCATGCCATAGACCTGGTTGTCCATCACGATGTAGGTGAGGTCGACGTTGCGACGGCAGGCGTGCAGGAAGTGGTTGCCGCCGATCGAGAAGCCGTCGCCGTCGCCACCCGTCACCAGCACCGTGAGGTCGGGGCGCGCGATCTTGAGGCCCGTGGCGACCGGCAGCGCCCGCCCGTGCACGCCGTGGAAGCCATACACGCTGGTGTAGGCCGGGATGCGCGAAGAGCAGCCGATGCCCGACACCACCGCGACGTTCTCCGGCGCGAGCTGCATCGACGCCAACGCGCGGGTGATCGCCGCCAGCACCGAGTAGTCGCCGCAGCCCGGGCACCAGATCGGTTTGACCTCCGACTTGTAATCCTTCGCGGTGTATTCCCGCTGTTTTACGCAGGCATCCATGGTCAGCTCCACTGGGTGATTTGTTCGACGATGGCGCCGGGGCGGACCGCCAGCGGGCCGGGATTGTGCAGCGCGCGCACCTGGCGCGGCAGGTCGTACTGTGCGCGCAGGTAGCGGTGGAACTGCCCGCTGTGCGATTGCTCGACGACCAGCACGCGTTCGACGCCTGCGAGTGCGGCGGCGAATTTCTCCGGCTGCACCGGCGAGATCAGGCGCACCGCGACGAGCTTCACGCGGTGACCGGCGGCGCGCAGGCGGGCGAGCGCTTCGCGCGCCGGGCCGGCGCTGGAGCCCCAGGTGAGGATCGCGGTGTCGGCGTCGGCGTCCCCGGTGATGTCGGCCCAGTGATCGCCGTAGTTGTAGCCGGTGAGCTTTCTCAGGCGCTTGTCGAGTTGCGCCTGGTGGTCGGAGGCCTGCGACGAGGGCGTACCCGTCTCGTTGTGTTCGAGGCCGTCGGCGGTGTACGTGAACCCCGCCATGCCGGGAATCGCCATCGGCGACACGCCCGAGGCGGTATTCGCGTAGCGCTTGTAGTGCACGCCTTCGGCGAGCGCCGCGGGCTTCTCGCGCTGGCCGATGAAGCTCACCGCGGCCGAGCGCGGCATCACCGCCCGCGCCTGCCCCATCGCCTGGTCGGTGAGCACGATCGCGGCGGTCTGCAGGCTCTCGGCCAGATGCACCGCCCACTGCGTCGTGAACAGGCAGTCGGCGACCGACGTGGGGGCGAGCACGAGATGCGGCGCGTCGCCGTGCAGGCCGTACACCGCGATGTTGAGGTCGGCCTGCTCGGACTTGGTCGCGATGCCGGTCGATGGGCCGACGCGCATCACATCCACCACGACGATCGGCACTTCGGCCGCCACCGCGAGGCCGAGCGATTCGGTCATCAGCGCGAGGCCGGGGCCGGAGGTGGCGGTCAGCGAGGGCACGCCGCCGTAGGACCCACCGATGATCTGGTTGATCGAGGCGAGTTCGTCCTCGGCCTGCACCAGCACGCCGCCCACCTTGGGCAGCGCGGGCGCGAGCCATTCGAGGACTTCGGTCGCCGGCGTGATCGGGTAGGCGGCGACGAAGCGCACCCCGCCGCGCAACGCACCCATGCCGGTCGCTTCGTTGCCGGTGATGCTCCAGCGCTCGCTGGTGTCCGCCTTCATCGCAGGCAGCCGCGGCACCGCGGGGAAATCCGCGGCCGCTTCGACACCGGCGCGGAACGCGGCGAGGCTCGCGGCGATCGCCCCTTCGCCCTTGCGCTTCAGGGTGTCGCGCAGCACGCCGACGACGATGTCTTCGGTAAGGCCGATCAGGCCGGCGATGGCGCCGAAGGCGACCATGTTCGGGCGTCCGTCGGGAATCGTCTTCGCCAGCGCCTTCATCGCCAGCGCGATCTGCTGCGCGCCGCTGCGGGCGAAAACTTCCGGCACTTCGCCTTCACCCGGATCACCGATGATGAGGCTGTCCGGCCCCAGCGGGATCTCGGCGGCGAAGCGGCCGACGTTCTGCCAGTCGACCCCGACCAGCAGGTGGAAACAGTCGTCATGCGAGGCGAGCGGTTCCGTACCCAGCCGCACCATCACCGCCGCCTCGCCGCCACGGATCTGCGGGCCCGACGAGCGCGTCATGTACGCGTACCAGCCCGCCCGCGCAGCCGCTTCCAGCAGCAGGCTGCCCGCGGTCACCACCCCCGCGCCGCCACTGCCTGCCATCACCAGTGATACCGTCTGTCCGCTCATCCGCCCCTCCGTCATAGCCGACTGGAACCGGCGCGCACCCCACGCGCCTCGATGAGCCAACTCTATCGCCGTATTTGGTTCCTGTCAAATTGTTTGTCTTCCACTATTTTTATCATCGTTTGGGCGGCATACTTCGGGCACCCAACGTTTTGTTTTACACCCGATATTTCATGACCCTAAAAAAATCGACGGACAGGAAAGGGCTCGACT
This sequence comes from Azoarcus sp. DN11, assembly GCF_003628555.1. NCBI lineage: Bacteria > Pseudomonadati > Pseudomonadota > Betaproteobacteria > Rhodocyclales > Zoogloeaceae > Azoarcus > Azoarcus sp. DN11. Next base: position 3,379,201 of record NZ_CP021731.1, read on the forward strand.
ACGGCATGCTGCCCAGCCTGGCTGGCTACCAGTTGCGCCTCGCACAGATCGCGATCTTCCGTGATTTCGCCGAAGGACTCGGTGAATTCGACGTCACGCCCGGCCTGTTCGGCATCCTCGTGATCATCGAGTCCAACTCCGGACTCAAGCAGACCGAACTCGCCCGTGCCGCCCACCTCGACCGCTCGACGGTGGTTTCCGTCATCGACAACCTGGAACGCCGCAACCTCGTCGAGCGCCGACCAGCCGAGAACGACCGCCGCTCGAACTCCCTCGTGCTCACCCCCGACGGTTCCGCGCTCCTCAAGAAACTCAAGCGCCGGGTGCAGGATCACGAGAAACGCCTCGTCGAGCATCTCAGCGAAGACGAGCGCGCCACCCTCGTCGCCCTCCTGCAGAAGATCTTCCCCGAGCATCGCTGAGGCCTCATGACCTACGAAGAGCATCTCGACGAAGTCACGACGCTGATCACCGAGAAATACGACGTCGCAGACCAGGTCGCCATCGACATGGTGATGCGCGCCCAGGCCGACGATTTCTTCACTCTGCATGACGATGATCCGTCGATCTGCACGCTCGACCGCGCACACGCCGACGCCCGCGAGGTCTACAGGAAATACCGCTGAGGAGAACGCCGATGTCCAAGCACACCGCCGCCATCGAATGGTCTCGCGCGCCGCACGCGACCGACGCCACGACCTATTCGCGCAACCACGTCGCCACCCTCGCAGGCGGCCAGACGGTCACCATGTCCTCGTCGCCCACCTTCCTGGGTGACCCGGAAGGCGCCGACCCCGAGCAGATGGTGGTCAGCGCGCTCGCGAGCTGCCACATGCTGTTCTTTCTCGCGATCGCCGACCTCAAGGGCTTTCCGGTCGCGCATTACGCCGACACGCCGGCCGGCGAGCTCGGCAAGACCGAAAAGGGTCAGGCGCTCACGCACATCACCCTCTCGCCGCGCGTCACCTTCGTCGACAAGGCACCCGACGCCGCAACGCTCACGGCGATCCACAACAGCGCCCACAAGCGCTGCTTCATCGCGAACTCGCTGACGGCCGAAGTCACGCTGGATCTCGGCTGATTTCGCGGGGTAACGGAACGGCGGGAGCGATCCCGCCGTTCCCCTCAACCGCCCCTCAGAACGGCAGCACCAGCTTGAACCACGCCTTGTCGCCGCGGAAGCGGTTCTCGGCCTCGGTCTCGTGCTGCCACTGCACGATGAAGGTCGTGCCGTTCTTGTTCGTGTAGCCGATACTCGGGCCGATCGCGAAGACTTCGCCCTTGCGCCCGCGCGACCACAGGCCGGGCACTTCCGGCAGGGTCCTGCCTTCGAGCCGGTCGTTCTCCGTCTGCTTCAGGTAATAGCCGGACAGCCCCGCCGTCCACGGCCCGAAGTGCTTGCCGACCGTGTAATCCATGTGGAAATCGTCGCCCGACTCGTAATCCATCTTCGGCGCGCCGGGCGCCGGCCGGAAGTCCTTGTTCTTGCTCTTGATGTTGTACATGAACTTGGCCGACAGCTCCCACCCGTCGTCGGACAGCCAAGTCGCCGCGACGATCGGCTCGATGCTCCAGTAGTTCGTGCCGATGCTCTCGCGCGGATCGCCCGACTTGTACCTGCCGGTCGGCATGTTGAGGTCGAGCGCGAACAACCAGTGCAGGTTCTTGGCGTGCCACGCGACGATGAGCGGATTGAAGGTGATATCGCCGAGCCCGGTCACCGTCTTGCTGTCACCGCCGAGCTTCACCTTCTGTTGCACCAGCGGTACCACGAGATGCATCCCCCAGTCGCCGCCAAGGATCTTTGTGTCCGTCATCCTGATGAAGCGCAGCGCGTCGAACCACGCATCGACCGACGCCCTCGGCACCTTGTCGCCATCCCCGTCGCGCAACCGGGCGCTGTAATGGCCGACGTAGTTGAGGAAATAGTTGCCCGGCGGCGGGGCCGCGCCGGCGAGCCAGTTTTCGACGCCGTTCGGGTATTGGTCGCCGCCCTCCTTCGCCAGCGCATTGCCCATGCATGCCCCCGCCAGCACAACGGCCAGCATGATCGTCCTGATCTTCATGTCTCCTCCCTGATTTTCTTGTCGTTCAGAACGGGAACTGGCGCTGCCCCAGCTGCACCGTGATCCACTTGAGTTCGGTCATCTCCTCCATCGAAAAATGCCCGCCCTCGCGCCCGACGCCGCTGTCCTTGACGCCGCCGAACGGCACGTGCGGCTCGTCCATGATCGACGCATCGTTGATGTGCACCATCCCCGCCTCCAGCCGCAGCGACAGGTCGAGCGCCTTCTGCAGGTCATTCGTGACGAGGCCCGACGACAGCCCGTAGCACGAGTCGTTGGCGAGCCGCAGCGCCTCCTCGCTGTCTGCGGCGCGGATCACCGACACTGCCGGCCCGAAGCTCTCCTCCCGGAACACCACCATGTCGGGCGTCACGCCGGCGAGGATGGTCGGTTGGTAGAACGCGCCGTCGCTCTTTCCCCCGTGCAGCAGCTTCGCGCCCTTCGCGACCGCATCGGCGACGTGGCGATCGAGCACCGCGCACTGCTTGCGGTCGATCAGCGGCCCGATCACCGTATGCGGATCGCGCGGATCACCGACCTTGAAACCTGCGATCTTCTTCACGAGCTTGTCGCAGAAGGCATCGAAGATCGGCGCCTCGACGATCAGGCGCGAGTTCGCCATGCACACCTGCCCCTGGTGCAGGAAGATGCCGAAGGCCGCGGCATTCACCGCGTAATCGACGTCCGCATCCTTTAGCACGATCAGCGGGCTCTTGCCGCCCAGCTCGAGCGTGATGCGCTTGAACTGCCGCCCCGCCGCCGCCGACAGCTCGCGCCCGACCTCGGTCGAGCCGGTGAAGGTGATCATGCGCACGCGCGGATCCTCGACGAAAGTGTTGCCAAGCACCGAACCCTGCACCGGCACCACGTTCAGCACGCCCTTCGGCAGTCCCGCCGCCTCGAAGATCTCGGCGATCTTGAGTCCCGTCACCGGCGTATAAGTCGCGGGCTTCAGGATGAAGGTGTTGCCCGCCGCAAGCGCGAGCGCCACTTTCTTCGTCGCCAGCAGGAAGGGGAAGTTGAACGGCGCGATGCCGGCGATCACGCCCAGCGGCCGGCGCACGCTCATCGAGAACACGCCCGGGCTGTCGGAGGGCATCGTCTCGCCGGTGATGCGGCGGCACTCGCCCGCGGCGCTGCGCAGCAGATTGACGACGAAGCTCGCCTCGAACATCGCCTTGCCGAAGGTCGAACCGGCCTCGTCGATCAGCACCTCGGCCACTTCCGGGATACGCTTCTGCAGCTCGTCGGCCGCCCGCAGCAGGGTCGCTTCGCGTTCGTTCGCGAGCGTGCTGCCCCAGCTCTCGCGCGCCCGGTGGGCCGCGGCGATGGCCCGTTCCAGGTCGTCGGCGGAGGCCTGATGCACCCGCCCCCACACCTCGCCGGTCGCCGGGTTGAGGTCGTCGAGGATCGTTTCCGTCGACGACGGCACCCACTCGCCGTCGATGAACAGCTTGTATTCCTTCATGTTTCCCCCTTACAGGCTGATGCCGCACCGTCCCGGCGCGATGATGTTGTTGGGGTCCAGCGCCTTCTTCAGGCGCTTCTCGACGTCGCGCTTCACCGGCCCGTAAGTGGCGGCGACCTTCTCGGCGAAGGCCGTGTTCGCGCGGTACATGCCGTAGCCTTCCTTCGCGAAGGTATGCAGCAGCTCGTCGTAACACGCGTAGGCCTTCTGCATCTGCTCGGGGTTCGAGCGGTCGTACAGCAGGTCGATAACGTGGTGCATGTCGCGCCAACCGACGATGAACTCGCCGACGTAGTCGAAGCCGTATTTCGCGAGGATCGTCTTCGCCATCTGCATCTGCTTGAGCGTCTCGGCACCCTTGGCCTGCGACACCGGCGCAAACCAGATCGAACCGCCGCCGCCGCGCCAGTTGTACAGCCCGAACTCGCCCAGGTTGGGCTTGCCCTTCATCAGGTCGAAGCGGTATTCCAGCGCCTTGCTGCCCTTCGACTGCTCCTGCGTGATGATCTTGCCGCCGGTGGCCGCGGCCACCGCCTCGATGATCTTCCAGTTGGCGTCGTTGGTTTCCTTGGTGCCGTACAGGCCCGCGTACACGTTCCACGCACCGATGTTGTGATCCTTCTGGATCTTCTTCACCGCCTCGTCGGAAATCGCCCCCGGCCCCGTGTGGTAGTCCGCGCGTTTCACCGGTGTGCACGGCGCCTCCCACAGCGTGTGCGCGATCACCACCGCGTTCGGGATCACCATCGCGATGCGCAGCGGCCGCAGCGCCTCGACGATCTTCGTGATGTCGGCTTCGTTCGGATACTGGATGCAGAAGGGGCGATAGTCCGGCGGCGCGGGCATCAGCCACATGCCCATCTTGGTCACGACGCCGAAGTTCGACTGCGTGAAGATCCCGTCCAGCGTCGGTCCGTAGCCCCACTTGAACACCTGCCAGGTGTTCGAGTTTTCCATCGCGCCCATGCCGGTGCGCAGCACCTTGCCGTCCGCCAGCACCACCTCCATGCCACACGAGAACAGGAAGTGCTCACCGTAGGGCGTGTAGCCGACGCCGCGGTCCACCATGTTGCCCACCGGCCCGGCGATCGCCGACGGCGCCGGGCACGAGAACCACAGCGGCAGCTTGTGCTCCTGCAGGTAGTCGTAGAGCTGCTGGTAGGTCACCCCCGGCTCCACCAGCGCCGTGCACAGCTCGGGATCGACCTCGATGATGCGGTTCATGCGCCGCAGGTCCATCACGATCTGCCCGCGCTGCACCGGCGCCGCGGAACCGTAGCCCAGGTTCTTGCCGGTCGAGATGGGATACACCGGGATGCGGTACTTGTTCACCACCTTCATCACGCGCTGGATCTGCTCCACGCCATCCGGCATCACCGACGCCGACAGCTCGTGCTGCGCCTCCGGCACCGGCATCATGATCTTGCGGTACGGCGCGAGCTTGTCGTCATCGACGATCACATACTCGTCACCCACGATCGCGCGCAGCTCGCGCACCGCCTTGTCGAACTCCGCCGCGCTGATCCCCTTCGGCAGCGCCTTGCTCTTCGAAACCATTCGATTGTCTCCGTCGTATTTGTGATGACTGCGCGATGCGTCAGGCGTTGATCGCGAACGCGACGAGGCTCGCCACCCCGATGCGGCGGTAGGTATCCATGACCAGGCCGGCGCCGCGCGCCGCCGCGATCTGCTGGAAGATCACCGCCGAAGCGTCGTCCATCACCCCGATCACGCGCCCCGACCCCGCGCGATCGAGCAGGCCCGTCACGCCCGCGAAACTGCCCAGTTCGCCCCCGCCCGCCGCCACCGGCCGCACCCCCAGGCCGGCCGCCAGCGCGCGCGCCAGGGCCAGCGCCTGCGGAGAGTCCGCTTGCGCGATCACCGCCGCCGGCCGTCCCGCCGCGCCCGCCTCACCCAGGTGTGCCATCGCCGCGAGCGGCATCGCCCCCAGCGCCCCGCCCCCCGCTACGCCCTTCAGGAATCCCCGCCTGTCCATGTCGGCTCACTCCTGCGCCAGCGCCGCGCCGGTGCTGACGCGCCGCGCCACATCGGCCAGCGTCGCATCGTCGATCTCGCTCGGCCGGAACGCCGGCATCGCCCGATTGCCCATCCGCACCACGCGCCGGATGTACTCCTCCGGCAACGCCCGCCCCTTCAGCACCGGCCCCACGTTCGCCTCGTGGCAATAGCGGCACACCTTCTCGTAGACCTCGCCGCCATCCCGCCACGCCGCCTGTGCCCCACCCCCGGCCACCAGCGCCGCGATGGCCCCCAGGCAAACGGCCCATCTCCTTGCATGCATTTCCGTCTCCTCGTGATTGTTGGTCTTCCAACTGAATCAGGCGAGGCAATGCAAGCTCGATGCCCGTTTTGCGCGGACACCAGATAGTGTTTTATTTACAGATACTTGGGAATTCAAAACGGGACGATTGAGCGCGCCGGCCACAAGCGACGATTGTGCGGAATGCAGACACCTTCATCCCGCAAGCACGGAGCGACCCAGCAGCAACGCGGGTCGCGGCGGCACCATCGACGCGAACCGCAAAATCAGACACTGTCCAGATTTGCGACAATGGCCCCCGACCGGCTTCAGGTCACGCGATCCAGGGGGCTCACGACACCCCGCCCCCCGCGATTCAGCACATGCGTATAGATCATCGTCGTCGACACATCCGAGTGGCCGAGCAGTTCCTGCACCGTACGGATGTCGTAACCCGCCTCCAGCACATGGGTGGCAAACGAATGGCGCAGCGTGTGCGGACTGACCTGCTTCACGATACCCGCACGCTGCGCAGCCGCCTTCACCGTCCGCTGCACCCGCTTCTCGTCAACGTGATGCCGCCGGACCGCCCCCGACCGCGGATCGACCGACAGCCCCGCAGCTGGAAAGACGTACTGCCACCCGAGCGACTTGGCCGCCGACGGGTACTTCGCGGCCAAAGCATGTGGCAAGCCAACATCCCCGCGCCCCGCCTGCAATTCTGCAGCATGCAGCGCCCGCACCACGGAAAGCTGCGCCCGCAAGCGATCGGCGAGGCTCGCCGGCAACATCGTCACACGATCCTTGTTCCCCTTCCCTTCCCGAACAAGAATCTCGCCTCGCCCGAAATCCACATCCTTTACCCGCAGGCGCAACGCCTCCAGCACGCGCATTCCGGTTCCGTACAACAACGCCACGACCAGATTCATGAGCGGATCGTCCACCGCCGCGATCAGCCGCTGTACCTCCTCGCGCGACATCACCGAAGGCAATCTTGCGGGCCGCTTCGCCCGCGTCACCTCGTCGAGCCACGGAAGCGGCTGCTCCAGCACTTCCCGGTACAAGAACAAAATGGCCGACAACGCCTGCCCTTGCGTCGCAGCACTCACATCGCGCTCCACCGCCAACGACGTCAGGAACGCCTCGACCTCCTTCTTCCCCATGTCCTTGGGATGGCGCCGACCCTGGTGAATGATGTATCTTCTGATCCAACCAACATACGCCCGTTCGGTACGCAAGCTGTAATGCTTGAGCCGCAAACGCTCTCGCACCTGATCGAGCAGCCGCGGCGATGACGACGGAAGAATGGATTCTTGCATCTTATTGGACAATTAACTGTATGCCTATACACATCTTACCTTGTAAGACAAAGACATACCAGTTGTCGCCTGTTTATGCGACACGTCCAATAACGCTTTTAGCACGACACTTGGTGTCGACCATACGTTGAACTAAACCGCTTGCGCGGTGGCAGGCAGTCGATGCGTTTAGCATCGCCATCTTGTTCGCTGACCACTGCCTTGCGACAGGATTTTCCAGCAAATTTCGTCACCTGATCGATCCTGAAACCGGGAATGTTCCCGGCATCTTCAGGAGACGATCATGTCTGTCTTGCGCCAACGAATGGATGAGGCGATGGTGCTGCGCGGCTTCTCGGCGCGCACGCGCGAGTGCTACCTGCGCTGCGTGGCGGGGCTGGCGCGCCACTACCATTGCCCACCGGATCGGCTCGACGCGGCCCAGATCCAGGCCTATCTGCTGTACCTGATCGAAGAGCGCAAGCTCGCCTACGCGTCGGTCAATCAGGCCAATTGCGCGATTCGCTTCCTGTTGGCGCGGGTGCTCGGGCGCGAAGCGGGGGACTTCGAGATTCCGATGGCCAAGGTGCCCAAGCGGCTACCCCAGATCCTCACCCGCGAGGAAGTGGTGCGGCTGCTGGCGGCGGCTCGCAACGAACGCGCCCGCGCCGCGCTGACGACGGCCTATGCGGCCGGTTTGCGGGTGTCCGAGCTGTGCGCGCTGGAACTCTCCGATATCGAGTCAGCCTCGGATCGGATGTGCCTGAAGGTGCGGCAGGCCAAGGGCGGCAAGGACCGCTACACGCTGCTCTCGCCGCGGCTGCTCGAAGTCCTGCGCCACTACTGGCGCCTGTACCGTCCGGGGCGCTGGCTGTTTCCGAACGGCGCCGGCGACGGACCGATGGGCGCGGAAACGGCCCAGCGCATGTACTGGGCCGCGCGCGATACGGCTGGGATCGCCCCGGGCGGGGGCATCCATTCGCTGCGCCACGCCTTCGCCACCCATCTGCTCGAAGCCGGCGTCGATCTGCCGACCCTCCAGCGCCTGCTCGGACACGGCCATGTCACCACGACGATGCGCTACCTGCATCTGGCGCGCTCACGCCTGACCGGCACGACTTCGCCGCTCGAGCTGCTCGACCCGCACTGAGCGCCCGATGTGCCCGGCCGGCCTGGCCGAGGTGCTCGACACCTTCGGCCCGGCCTATCTCGCCACCCGGCCGCTGCCGCGCGGCGGCGCGAAGGTCTGGCGGGCGATCGCCGCCTGCCGCACGCCGGCCCTCGGCGGGCATCTCGAAGCCTGCGACTCCTGCGGGCGGCGCCGGCACGTCTATCATTCGTGCCGCAACCGCCACTGTCCGCAATGCCAGACGCGGGCGAAGGAAGCCTGGCTCGCCGCCCGGCGCCGGGAGGTGCTGCCGGTGCCTTACTTCCACCTTGTCTTCACGTTGCCGCACATCCTCAACGGTCTCGTCGCCGCCCGCCCGAGGGCTCTGTACGAGTTGCTCTTTGCCAGCGTGGCCGCCACGCTCACGGAGTTCGCGGCCAGCCCCCGCCATCTGGGAGGCGTGCCGGCGTTCTCGCTCGTGCTGCACACCTGGACCCAGGATCTGCGCCGCCACGTTCATGTTCATGCGCTCGTCGCCGGCGGCGCGTTGAGTTCAGGCGGCGAGTGGATTCGGCCGAAGAAGGGCTTCCTGTTCCCGGTGCGCGCGCTCTCGCGCGTGTTCCGCGGCAACTTCGTCGCCGGCCTCGCACAGCTGGCCGGCAGCGAGCACTGGCCGGCCGGCGCCGACTGGCTGCCCCTCAAGCGGCGCCTGCACGACCATGACTGGGTGGTCTACGCTAAACAGCCGCTCGGCGGGCCCGAAGCGGTCCTCGAATATCTCGGCCGTTATACCCACCGGGTCGCGATCTCCAACGAGCGCATCGTCGGCATCGACGGCGAGCAGGTCGCCTTCCGCGTGCGAGCGGAAGCCGGTGGCGGCAAGAAACGGACACTGCGCCTCCCGGGCGTCGACTTCATCGGCCGCTTCCTGCTCCATGTGCTCCCCGCCGGCTTCAAGCGCATTCGCCACTACGGCCTGCTTTCGCCGGCGCGCAAGCGCCCCGGCCTGGCCGCCGCGCGGGCCGCGCTCGCCGTGCCGGCCCCGTCACCGGCCACCGTCGAAACGGTCGCCGACTTCCTGCGCCGCGTGGCGCGGATCGAGCATCAGCGCTGCCCGTGTTGCGGCCGCGGAAAGATGCGCGTGGTGGCGCTCCTCCCGCCGGCGCATCGGACGCTTCACACGCGAGGGCCGCCATGAACGCGCCGACATGCCCACCAATGACCTGGATTACGGGCACGCCGGCGGGCGCCCGCGGCGGTGCTCGCCCCGATCCCGGCGCGGTACTGCCGTCCGGTCTCACCGTCCCGACGACCGTCCGAAAATGGCCGCTCCCGGACTCCGGATGGCCCGTTTCGCATGCCCGAAAGGGTGCTCGCCGCATGCCAAAGGATTGACGCCGCAGGATCGCCGCTTACAATCCCCATAGCATCCGCCGTAGCGGCGATTCAGTCCAACGAGGTTTATCCGCCGCCATGATCGCATTCACTGACCCCGCGCGCCCTCAGCGGCGGATAAACGCTATTCGTTATGCGTAACGCAAACAATAAGCTTATGCGCGTTCTGAACCTTCTCATTCTGTCGCTGGCGCTCACGTTGTCTGGCTGCACGACAATTCAGCGCACCGCACACATGTACTCAAGCGAAGCTCCGCAACCTCTTACATTTCAGTACAAGGATGGCGGTTCAAGCGTTTACTACTCGTTTGAGGTTGATCGCGCTTTGCAGCCAGATACTGTGATCTTCTTTTATGGTGCAACTGGCTGCCCAAGTTGGAAATCTGTAATGCCTGGCTACGTGAGCGGCCTTACGGTCAGTGCACGCGTTTTCGTGCTAAACAAACGATTCGTGCCTGACCGTTCAATGGGCCTGCTCGACTGTGGTCGAGACTTTCATCTCGCAAACAATCCTGAGCAGTGGGTCGCTGACTACTCCGAATTCATTTCCGCACAACTAAACGCGATCATTCCAAAGCCAACCAATGTTGTCTTAGTTGGCGTCTCTGAAGGCGCCCTTCCGGCGGCAAGAATAGCGGGGCAGTCGCCGGGTATCACACACCTTGCCATTATTGGCAGTGGCGGTTACTCAATGCGCAAGTCCCTTGGAACGCTTAAGGAGAGGGGAGCCACATCGTTTGACGTCCAGGCAGGCTGGGAAAAGATCGCGACCGATCCGCGAAGCATCGAAAGAAATTGGTACGGCAACCCCCATCGATGGTGGTCGGACATCATGGACATCGATCCGCTTACCGACTATGTCAAGCTCAACATTCCGATCCTACTGGGCATTGGCGAAAACGACGCGAGTGTTCCGGTTGAGTCTGCGCGCTTCTTGGAGTCAAAGTTCAAAGAGGCGGGCAAGCGCAACCTTATCGTCAAAGTCTATCCGGGTGCCGATCATCGCTTAAGCGGAAACGGCGCTTCATATCGTGCCGAGTTCTTTTCTGAATTGAGTCGCATGCTGCATACCCAACGCATAACATCTCCGAATAGCCCGCCTCGCGCGGTTGCCGGTTACCTCAACTACATGGACTCCCCCGATTTTCAAGGGGCTTTTTCTAGGCCGTCATTCAATACCGACTCCTCCGATCTCGCGCTCATGGGGTTTCGTCGATCCGGTGAAGGACAAACTGCAGCTCTACATGCGGCCTGTTGGTGAGCGACATGCGCTCTGGCCCTGATGACAATGCGCCGCGCGGGGCCCTCATTCGTTAGCCGGTCTGGCTTTGCCGCCTTGGAGTTAACCAGGGTCGCCCGCGTCGGTTTGAACCGTCATCGCATCAACGAAATGTCCTCGCAGCGTGAGGGAGTGAGACGCTTCTTTCTTCCTTGCAGACTACACAGCGGCCGGGCGCCGATACGCGTCGCCCTTGGCGAGGATCGCCCAGATCATGCGTGCATGTTTGGCGGCCAGCGCAACAGTGGCCTTGCGGTAGCCGCGCCGTTCGATCAGCGAGCGGATCCAAAGGCTCAGCCGGTCATTTTTGGTACCCAGTGCTGCGAGCACCGCGCGGGTGCCGTGGATCAGCAGCGTTCGTAGATAGACGTCGCCCTGTTTGGTGATGCGCCCCAGGCGCACCTTGCCGCCGGTCGAATATTGACGCGGGACCAAACCGAGCCAGGCGGCGAATTCGCGCCCGCTCTTGAAGACCTTCATGTCGGCGACGCTCGCGACGATCGCGGTGGCGGTGATCGATCCAACGCCGGGCATTTCCATTAGGCGCTGCGCCGCTTCGCTGTGGCGGGCCAATGCTTCAATCTCGCGGTCGTAGGCGAGAATTTGCGCATCGAGCGCGCCAATGCGTTCATTGACCTCGCGGAACAGGCGGCGCGCGAGCTCGGGGATGCCGTTGCCGGTGTCTTCAAGCACTGGCGGCAGTTTGTGGCGGAAACTGTAGCGGCCGCGCGGCAACACCATGCCGAATTCGCACAGCATTCCGCGCAGCTGGTTGATGAGCGCCGTGCGCTGGTCGGACACTTCCTTGCGCACGCGATGCAGCGCCAAGATGGCCTGCTGCTCGACCGATTTCACCGCGACGAAGCGCATGTTCGGCCGCGCGACCGCTTCGCAGATCGCCTCGGCGTCGTTGCCGTCGTTCTTCCCGCTCTTACGGTACGGGGCGACAAAGCGCGGGGCCATGATCCGCGCGTCGTGGCCGAGCCGGCGCAGCTCGCGTGCGAAATGATGCGCCCCCGAACACGCTTCCATACCGATCAGGCACGGCGGCATCTGCGCGAACATCGGCAGCAGATCGGCCCGTCCGACACTTCGCCTGAGCAGCACCTTGCCATCCCTCCCGACCCCATGCACACTGAATACATTCTTCGCCAGGTCGATACCGACAGTGGTAACGTTCATTTCGACTCCTCCTCACCGTGATTGAGACTTTCGCAATCCCAATCTGGCACACCGATGCCCCAGGTGCAGGGGGAGTCCATTTCATTCGTTAGCTCTCATCAAATCCATGCGCCTGACCAAACGAGTGTTTGTCATTGCTGCACTAGCCTTTTCATCTCTTGGCTTCGCACGACCTGCTGCTGCGCTACCCGGCCCGGTGGCCTGCGCGCTCATTGACGTTACGAATTTGGAATCGCTTCCGGATGGGACTCTAGTCCAGCCTTCCGCAACCGAGGAGCAGCGAAGGGAGTTCCTCGAATTGCGAGCAAAGGCGAAGGCTCGCATCACCTCTACCTTCGGCGAGCCTCACGCCCACCCCATAGTCGCTTTCATTCACCATCCCGGCAGTTTTTGGTCAGTTACTGCAAAATCTACGGGAGGCACTCATTTTGTCGGCTCTCGGGCATGCGTCATCCTCGGGCCCCAGGGAAACAATGTTGATGTTGTCGCGCATGAACTGATGCATGCGGAACTCTCTGAACGAGTTGGTTATTGGCGTCGCTTCACTGAAATTCCGACTTGGTTTGATGAAGGTATCGCTATGCAGGTAGACTTTCGTTCTCGCTATACCATGAGCGAACAAGGCGCTACTGATACTCGGTACGTTCGGCAGCTTACCTCGTTCGAACAGTTCTTCTCCGGTAATGAAATTGGCATTGTCAAAAATTACGCAGCCGCCAAGGTTGAAGTCAGAAATTGGTTGGAAGGCGCAGGCGCCGCGACGATTTACAGCCGCCTCGAGCGCATTCGCAACGGAGAGAGCTTCGATGCCGTTATTACCAGGTAGGCTGAGAGCTAACCCTGCCCCAAGGGACTTCTCGTCAACCCCTTCCTTGCAGACCGGCCGCAGGCCGAACCGACCGTTGATCATGTGCGCATCTTCATCTCCTGCCGAGCACGCCGGGGCGTGACCGGGTTTTGACTGCCGGCATTGCGATGGACAAGGACAGAACAGACTGCCTTTCCCCAATCGGCCTTGTTCGGCGCGTCAGCGCCGGGGCCCTGCGATTAACCGCACCGGCTGGCCTCAATCGCTCGTCGGCGCGACCGGGGCGCGGGGATCAGCCGCGACACCCTGCGTGGTCGGCCATCAGGTTAGCCAGGCTCTCAGCCGGTCGGTCTGACCTGTTTGTCTATCGCGGACGCGCAGTCATGGAAACACCCTCAATGGAACCTGCTGATTCAGGACGCGGGCTGTTCAGCCATGCCGTGCCCCTGGCGCCACGCCTCGGAGTTGTAGGCTTCGCCCCGGGCGAGCACCGCCCACAACAGGCGGGCGTGCTTGTTGGCGATCGCGACCAGCGTCTTGTGGTAACCGACCCGGCCGTTGAGCGTCACGATCCACTGTTGCAGCCGCGTGAGCGCCTCGGGGGCGGTTCGGTGCTTGCGCAAGGTGGCGGCGAGCACGCTGCGGGCACCCTGCACGAGCAGCGTGCGCAGGTAGTCGTCGCCGCGCCGGGTGATGCGCCCGAGTTTCGGTTTGCCGCCGCTGGAATACTGGCTCGGTGTGAGGCCGAGCCACGCGGCGAACTGGCGGCCGTTGTGGAACATCGTGGCGTCGCCGACGCTGGCGACCACCGCATCAGCGGTGAGCATGCCGACACCGGGCAGGTCGCGCACCCGCCGGGCGGCGGCGTCCTCGGCCTGTTGCGCGGTGATTTGCCGGTCGCACTCGGCGATGCGCCCATCGAGCGCGTCGAGCTGGTCGTGCACGGCTTGGATCAAGTGACGGATCGGCGCGGGCTGCGCGGTGTCGAATTCGTGCTCGGCGAGCTTATGCCGCAACCGCGTCGCGCCCGTGTCAACCACCATACCGAATTCGGCGAGCAGCCCCCGGATGCGGTTCAAGAGCGCAGTGCGCTCCTCGATCCAGCCCTGCCGCAGGCTGTGCCACGCGAGCCGCTGCTGCTGCTGCGCTTCAGTCTTGACCGGGATGAAGCGCATCCCTGGCGCGAGCAGCGCCGCGACGATCGCCGTCGCATCGGCCCGATCGTTCTTGACCGCCTGGCGCTTGCGGTACGGGCGCACGAATTCGGCCGCCATCAGCCGCGGTTCGAGCCCCAGCGCCTGCATCGTCCGGCCCCAGCAATGCACACCGCCGCAGGCTTCCATCCCGACGAGCGTGCCCTGCGGCAGCGTCGACAGCCACGCCACAAACCCCGTCCGGTTGAACTCCCGCGTCTCGATCACCCGCCCCGCCCCGCGCCATCGGCCACGCAGGCCACGAACACGTTCTTTGCCAGATCCACGCCGACCGTCGTAGTATTCATTTGGACTTCCCCTTTCGCCACCTCGGATTGAGCTTCAGCAATTCAATCTTGGCACTTCGATGCCGGGCGGCAAAGGCCGCCGGCGGAAGTGGGAAGTCCCTTTGTAGTCGGTCGAGGGGACGCCGAAAACACCGCCTTGGTTTTTCTCCGCCCGCCTCGCGCGGCGCCCCTCACCTCAACGTTGGGCAGCAAAAGGAGCGTAGATGGTTTCCCCCGCACAAACACCACAGCCGCCGTATTTCGCTGTCATTTTCACGTCCGTCCGCACTGACAGCGACAACGGTTACGGTGAAACGGCAAAACAAATGGTGGAGCTTGCCTCAAAACAACCGGGGTTCCTTGGCGTCGAGAGCGCACGGCAAGAAATCGGAATCACCGTTTCATATTGGGCAAGTCAGGAAGCAATAGCGGCCTGGAAGGAAGACATCACTCACCTCCAAGCTCAGGGGCGCGCAAAGGAATGGTATCAGACATTTCGTGTCCGAGTCTGTCGTGTTGAACGCGAGTATGGTTTCTGACTTTCTGCCCATCCCGGCAGTCGAGCGGACCTGCGCGAAAAGCCGCGCAGGCCGCTCACTTCTACGATGCGGCAAGATCGAATCTGTAACGTCCCACTGATGGAGAAGGGCTTATGAGTTCGTTGAACGTTGAACAGTGTGACGGCGTTGGTCATATCACGTTGAATCGGGTTGGCGTACTCAACGCGCTAAGCCGTGAGTTCTGCCACGAGATAGACGTCGCTCTGTGGGCCTTGGAAAATACGGAGAGTGTTCGCGCTATTCTTATTTCATCAGCACTCAAGCACTTTTGTGCGGGCGCGGACATCCGGGAAATGTCGGAGATGACAGCTGAAGAGGCAATCGCAGGCAATTTCATCGGTTGTGTTTCAAGTTTGCCGGAAATTTCAAAACCAGTAATTGTTGCTGTCAGCGGCTTGGCTGCTGGCGGCGGCTGCGAATTGGTCGAGATGTGCGATATCGTCATCGCGGCGGCCACTGCAAAATTTTGCCACCCTGAAATCACGTTAGCGGCGATGCCCGGAGCAGGAGGAACGCAACGACTGTCCCGAGTTGTTGGTAAACATATTGCAATGGATCTACTCTTAACTGGCCGAGCCCTAAGTGCAGACAAAGCTCTCGCTGCTGGGTTGGTTTCCAGAGTCGTTCCGGACGAACAACTGGAAGATGTGGCGTTGGCTGTCGCAAAGCAGGTAGCTTCATTTTCCGGTCCTGTTGCTCGTCGCATCAAGGCGTCGGTCAACGACACGCAAGTCAATCTGGCATCTGGACTAATTGCCGAGCGTGACCGCTTTTACTGTTGTTTCACCGAGCATGATTTTCGCGAAGGCGTTAGTGCATTTATTGAAAAACGGAACGCCCATTTTGTTCACCGATAGATGGGTTGATCACCTCAGCAAGAAATTGTATTTCAATATAATCGGTACAAATTTCACATAACACATCATTCCACTGGGCCTGCGCAAAAAGCCGCGCAAGCCAGAGAATTCCAACGTTATGGCACTTATGCCGAATTATTCAACCGCCAATGAACTAAACGTGCGTCGCACTCTTCTGCCTTCGTTGCTCCTGCCGTCCCTGGCCTACGCCGATGGCTATTCGTCTCCATACGGTAAATGGCCTGGCCAAACACAACAAATTCGGCGGCAGGTCTCAAAGTTGGGGGCAGCCTTGTCTTTTACCCCAAGGCAAGCTGCGAGAGCTGACCCCGCACCCGCACAAGATCTCACCCCGCTGCGCACTTGCGCACCCGAGCCTCGTCGGTAGTAAGCTTGCCGCGAAGCCGTCGAAACTCTTCCTGCTGCGCACGCCATGAGAACCATTCCAGACGAATCAGAAAGCTTGATACGGCCTGCGTCGCGTGGAGGACCGATGGTCGCTCAGCTCGCGGGCCTGTCGCCGGCATATTTCGGCATGGTCATGGCGACGGGCATTGTCTCGCTCGCGGCACACCTGCTGGCGATGCGATCCGTAGCCAAGGCGTTGTTCCTGCTGAATTGCGTCGTTTATATCGTGCTGTGGTTTCTTACCCTATTGCGCATCGTGCGCTACCCGCGGCGATTCTTCGATGACCTGATCGATCACCTTCGCGGGCCCGGTTTCTTCACGTCCGTGGCGGCCACATGCATTCTCGGCAGCCAGTTCGTGCTGCTGGCGGGGGAATACCGCATTGCCATGGTGCTCTGGGGAGGAGCGGCCGCGCTGTGGATCGGACTCACCTACGCGATCTTCACGGGCCTCACGGTCAAGGAGCACAAGCCGCCGCTGCATCAGGGGATCAGCGGCGCCTGGCTGCTCGCCGTGGTGGCCACGCAATCGATCGCGGTGCTCGGCGCATTGCTTGCGGCGCATATCGAGCAGCCAGGCCGGCTGGAGATGAACTTCCTGGTGCTTTCGATGTGGCTGTGGGGCGGCATGCTCTATATCTGGATGATGTCGCTGATTTTCTACCGCTACACATTCTTTCCGTTCTCTCCCAGCGATCTGTCGCCGCCGTACTGGATCAACATGGGCGCGATGGCGATCTCGACGCTGGCAGGGTCGCTGCTGATCCTGAACGGGCATGACGCGCCTTTCCTGCAGTCGCTGCTGCCTTTCATCAAGGGGTTCACCGTCTTCTACTGGGCGACCGGCACATGGTGGATACCGATGCTGCTGCTCCTGGGCGTGTGGCGCCACGGCTATCGGCGTTTCCCACTGCAGTACGATCCGCTTTACTGGGGCGCGGTGTTCCCCCTGGGCATGTACGCGACCTGCACGCACCGGATGATCGAGGCGATGGGTTTCGAATTCCTTGGCTTCCTGCCGGAGCTGTTCGTGTACATCGCGCTAGCTGCGTGGATAACGGTATTCGCGGGATTTTCCCGCTATCTCCTGCGACACATCAATGCATTTCGTTTCTAAACATCCTCCAGCGCAAGGCAGCTGACGAAGAGGTTAAAGATGAAGTGAGCTATGAGCAGATTAAAGACCCCAAGGTAAAGCAGCGGGCAGTTGCTCTCGGTACCGTAAAACAGTAGTCACCGCCGAGCTAACCATTGATTGCAGCGGACTGTCAAAATGCTGCGCATTTTTCCGTCCAGGGGCGCGCCGCAAGCGGCGCGCCCCTGGATTTTGAACGTCCGAACACCAAACCATTCGTTTTCCCCGGAGATGAAAATGCCGAAAATCGAACCAACTTCCGTAGAGATCAAGTGGCTTGATGAACCAGAGGAACATGACTATCCTGCTGCTGAATCCTATCTCCAGCTACTATTCAACGACCCCCAGTTACCCGAAATAATCAAAGGACTTCGTTCCGCTGCTATTCGCCAATTCAAAGCCAAGGACATTTTCAGGGCTTCCCAGCTATCTCTCCTCGGCGTAAGCAATTCACATGTCGAGAAGGACCGAAAGAAAATAAAAAAGGGGGTTCCCATGTCCCCTCTGCTTCTGGTGCGAGACACACAAAATAAAAAACTTATCATTGCAGATGGCTATCATCGCCTATGTGCAATATACGGGTTCAATGAGGACATACTGATTCCTTGCAAAATCATATAAGCTAAGCTGCTGCCGCTGCACGACTGAAGTGAAAACCATTGCCCTCTTTCTCGTCACCGCCGTCGCGGAAATTGTCGGTTGCTATCTTCCCTATCTCTGGCTGAATCAGGGAAGAAGCCCTTGGTTGCTCGTTCCGGCCGCGCTGAGCCTGACACTGTTTGCCTGGCTGCTGTCGCTGCACCCCACTGCGGCCGGTCGCGTCTATGCGGCCTACGGCGGGGTTTATGTTTTCGTGGCGATTCTTTGGCTTTGGCTCGTTGATGGCATCCGGCCTTCTGCGTGGGATATCGTCGGGTCGCTCGTGGCGGTCTCGGGGATGGCGATCATCATGTTTGCGCCGCGAAGCGCGTAACAGTCGAGAAGGTGTCCGCGATGCGTATCGCCTGGATTTCCGGCCTGACCGCACTGGCCTTGCTTGCCGGTATCGCCTGGTATCTCGAACCGCTCGGTCCCGGCGCGCTGGCGCTGCAGTTCGCCTTCACGCCCAGAGCTTTCGGCTGGATCATCCACACCTGGTCGCCGGCCGATCTCGCGCGTTATCGCGACTACCTGCCGGCCGATCTGGCGCTGCTCGCGGCGTACGGAGTGTTCGGGTATTTCGCCGCCACGCGTGCGAGCGTCTTCAGCGCCTGCTCTCCGTCGTTTCGCCGTGTCCTGAGCTGCCTTCTGCCCATTGCTGCCGCCTTCGGCGCGCTCGAAAACGCCTTGCATTGGTGGCTCACGGCGGCGCCCCGTTTCGGGGTTCCGCTCGCGTACGCGGTGTCGGCTGGCGCTTCCTTGCTGCAGTGGCTGCTGATCGTCGGCTTCGGTCTGCTGTCGATCCTTGCGATCCTGCGCGACGAGGCCTGATCCTGTGCCCGGCTCGGGGAGGCCGTGCGTCTCGAGCCTGATGGTCGGTTTATAATCAGCCGAGCTTATTATCCTGCAACGTCCCGTGCCCCTCAGCGAAACCAGCTTCACACTTCTGCTTGCGGATGCCGCGCGCCTGATGCGGCACTCCTTTGTCGACGCGATTCAGGGCAGCCCGCTGACGCTCGCGCGAGCGCGGGTGCTGATCCATCTCGAGCGCAACGAGGGCATCCGGCAGGTAACGCTTGCGGAACGGCTGAAGATCCAGCCGATGACGCTGGTGCGGATGATCGACCAGCTCGCGCGCGAGGGGCTGATCGAGCGGCGGCCGGATCCCGAAGACCGGCGCGCGCACCGGCTGTACCTGACCAAGGCGGCACGGCCGCAGCTCGAGATCATCGCGCAGGTCGGCGTGGCCGTGCGCGAAAAGGCGCTGGCCGGGATGAGCGAAGCCGAACGGACGCAGACGCTTGCAGTGCTCCAGCGCATCTGCCGCAACCTCGCGGCGGAGTAAGGGCTTCTCCCTCCCACCCCACCCTATTCGACGGCCGCCACCGCGCGCATCACGCGATAGACGGTCGAGCGCGACACGCCGAGCGCCTGCGCGGCGGCACTGACGTTGCCATCGAGGCGCTCCAGCACCCACGCCACGTAGTCACGCTCGACGTGCTCCAGCGGCAGGATGTCGGTGAATGCCGGTACAGGCGGGAGCGCTGCCGGCTGTTCCAGTGGCAAGCGCAGGATTGCGCACACGGCGGCCTCGTCGATCGTACGGTCGTCGGCGAAGGCGACGAGGCGTTCGACGGCGTTGCGCAGCTCGCGCACGTTGCCCGGCCAGGGGTAGGCGCACAGGCGCGCGAGGGCGGCGGACGTGAGCTGGAGCGGCGCCGCGCCGCGGGCGCTGCGCCGCATGAGGTAGTCGACCAGCAGCGGGATGTCCTCGATGCGCTCGCGCAGGGCCGGCACCGGGATGTGCATGACGTTCAGCCGGTACAGCAGATCGTGGCGGAACTTGCCTTCCGCGGCGAGCGCTTCGAGGTCGCGGTGTGTCGCGGCGACGACGCGCGCGTTGGTGCGCCGCAGTGCGGTGGCGCCGAGCTGACGGAATTCTCCAGAGTCGAGCACGCGCAGCAGCTTGGCCTGGCAGGCGGCCGGGAGTTCGCCGATTTCGTCGAGGAACAGCGTGCCGGCGCTGGCGACTTCGAAGAGGCCTTCCTTGTCGGCGGTCGCGCCGGAAAACGCGCCGCGCTTGTGGCCGAAGAGTTCGCTTTCGACGAGCTCGCCGTCGAGCAGGCCGCAGTTGAGCGGCACGTAGGCTTCGCCGGCGCGCGGGCTCCAGCGGTGCAGCAGACCGGCGACGATCTCCTTGCCGGCGCCGCTCTCGCCGGTGATCAGCACCGGCAGGTCGAGCGGCGCCGCCTTGCGCACCTGTTCCAGCGTGCGCTGCCACACCGCGCTGCGGCCGATCACGGCGGTGTCGTCGGACGCGCGCAGGTGCGCGACCTCGGCACTCAGCGCGGCACAGCGGCGGGCGAGCATGCGCTTTTCGAGTGCGCGCTCGACGACGATGTCGAGCTCGGTGAGCTTGTAGGGCTTGGACAAATAGTCGAACGCGCCGAGCTTCATCGCGGCGATCGCGCTGTCGACGTTGCCGTGCCCGGTGAGGATGACGACCTCGACCTGCGGGTCGAATGCCTTCAGACGCTTGAGTACCTCGATGCCGTCGATGCCGGGCATCTTGATGTCGACCAGCGCGAGATCAACGCCGCCGCGCTGCGCACACTCCAGGGCGGCTTCGCCGTCCGCGGCCTCGCTCAGGCGGTAGCCGGCGCGGCCGAGGCGGCTCGTCAGCAGCTGGCGGTACAGGGATTCGTCATCGACGATGAGGATGTGGCCTTTCATGGCAAACTCGTGTCGGCGCCCGCCGCGTCGGCGGGCAGGTGGATGCGGAACCAGGCGCCGCCTTCGGGGCGGTTGCCGCACTCGATGCGCCCGCCCAGTTCGGTCATGATTCCGTAGCAGATCGACAGCCCCAGGCCGGTGCCGCGCCCGGGCGCCTTGGTCGTGAAGAAGGGATCGAACACGTGGTCGATGACGCCTGCCGGCAAGCCGGATCCCTCGTCGAGCACTTCCAGATCGACGCCGCCCTCGGCGGGCCGCAGGATCACGCTGACCCGGCCCGCTCCGTTCATCGCTTCGCCGGCATTCTTGATGAGATTGCGCAGCATCTGGTCGAGGAGCGTCGGGTTGGTGGCGATGCGCGGCAGCGCCGCGTCGAGGGACAGGTCGACCGCGAGACCGCGCGTGAGCCCGATGTCGCGATAGGCCGACAGGCGCTCGCGCACCAGCATCCCCACGTCCACGACCTCGATCGGCACCGCCTGCTTGCGCGAGAACAGCAGCAGGTTGTCTGTGATGGCCTTGCAGCGATGCGCCTGCTCCTGGATCGTTGTCAGGCCCTGGCGCAGGACGTCGAAATCGGGGTTCGAGCGGGCACCAGGGATCGACTCCATCAGGGCCTGCAGTTCCTCGGCGAAACCGGAGACGAGGCCGAGGGGGTTGTTGATCTCGTGCGCGATGCCCGAGGCGAACTGTCCCAGCGAACTGAGGCGGTTGGCCTGCGCGAGCTGGCGCTCCATCTCGCGCCGCGCCGTGATGTCGCGCGCGACGCCGATCACGCCTTCCGGCCCGCCGGCGGTGGACAGGACTGCCGAACTGACCTCCAGCAGGCGGTTCGGCGCGCCGCTCGCAGCGAGCATGATCTCGAACGGCGGACCGCCCTCGCCGTTCAGGCGCCGACGGAAGTCGCGCTCGACGCGCTGCGCCGACGAATGGAGCATCAGCTCGCCGCAGCTGCGGCCGATCGCGCGGTCCGCCGGCACGCCCAGGAGTTCGGCCATGCGCGCATTCACGAAGCTGAAACGGCCGTCGAGGTCGAGGATGTAGACCGCGTCGTTGATGATGTCCTGGATCTGCTGCTCGCGGTTCTCCAGCCGCGCCGCGTACTCGGTGAGCTTGCGCTCGCGCTCCTGCTGCGCGGTGATGTCGATCGCGAGCCCGCTGTAGCCGACGATCCTGTCGCCCTTGAGGACCGGCTCCACCTGTAGCCGCATCGGCACCGGGCACCCTGCCGCATCGCGCATCACGACGTCGAGCCGCGTGGCGGTGCGGGCGGTGGCGATGCTCTTCAGGAAGTTCGCAGCCGCCCCCCGATGCGCGGGCAGGACGAGATCCTTCAGCCGCATGCGCGGCAGCTGCTCGGGCGAGATGCCCAGGCGCGTGCGCCCCGCCTTGTTGAGCTGCAGCATGCGCCCCGAGACGTGCAGCGCGAACACCATCTCGGGCAGGTCTTCGATCAGGTTGCGGTAACGCTGCTCGGAGGCTTCGAGTTCGCGCGTGCGCTCGTAGACCTTGCCTTCGAGGACGTTGATGCGGTCCTTGATGTTCAGCGGCTGGAAGTACTTGCGCAGGCCGGAGAACTCCGGCGCGCAGTCGGCCGCGTTCATCAGCGTCCACGCGCAGTGATCGTCGCCGCGCCCCTCGCAGGCGTGCTCGACGCAGATCATGTCGGTCTGGAACACGTAGGACGCGAAGCCCGACGCGTAGCCCGCCAGCGTCCAGCACACGGCCTCGTCGGACTGCCCGAAAAGCCGCAGATGCTGCTCGGCCTCGTAGGAATGGCGCCAGAAGCCGCTCATGCGGTAGTGGCCGCGCTCGCGGTCCACCTCGACGCTGTGCGTCTCGACTTCCGCGATGCCGGAGAACATGTGCACGCGCGGCCCGCCACGCACGAACTCCTCGACCGTGTCGGGGTGCATGAAGCCGGGGAGCAGGCCCGCGTCCTCGTGGCCGCTGCTGAAACCGTAGCGCGTCAGGATGACTTTGGCGATGTCGGCGCCGAGGGTCTCGACCAGCTCCTTGCGCAACGCGCCCATCGCATCGGTATGCAACAGGATCGCGCGTCGCCCGCTGAACTCGATCGCCCCCCGGTCCGGCGCGAACTCCACGAGGGAGTGGAAATCCAGCTGATCGGCGCGCATCTTGCCCTTTTCCTTACAATTTACGCGTCGATCATATCCCGTTCCCCCGGCCCGGCGCCTTCGCGACCCGGGCCGGAACGCTCCCCGCGTCGCTCAGTGAGCGCCCTGCATTTCCTCGTCGAGACGCGCCGGTGCGTCCGCCGACCGCTGCGCCGTCGCCGTTTCGGGGTGGGAGAACTGCTTGACCAGCAGTGCAACCGTCGCGAGCAGACCCGGAATGGCGACGACCATGAACACCTCGCTGAACCCGAGCTTCTGCCGCGTCAGCTCCGCGACCAGAAAGGAGCCCGCGATGCCGCCGAAGCGGCCGATCCCGAGCATCCACGCGACCCCCGTGGCGCGGCCCTGCGTCGGATAGAAGGCCGCGGCAAGGGCCGGCATCGAGACCTGGGCGGTGTTCATCAGCGTTCCGGCAACGAACACGACGACCACCAGTGCCCCGACGTTGCCGGCCGCCTGACCGATCGCATAGATCGCCACCGCCGTCAGCGCGTAGCCCACCGCGATGATGCGGTTGGCGTTGAAGCGGTCCATCAGCCAGCCGAAGAAGATCGCACCGCAGCCGCCGAGCGGGAACAGCGCAGCGACCAGCGTCGCCGTTTTCGGGTCGAGGCCCGCATCCTTGAACAGGATGGGCATCCAGTTGATCAGCGCATAGAAGATCACCAGGCCCATGAAATACGCGAGCCACAGCATCAGCGAGCCGACCGCGTAGGAACGCGACAGCACCACGCCCAGGCCGCGCTTGCCGGCAGCAACCGATTTCGTCTCGGTCAGCGTGAACGCGCGCGCGCCGGACGCCGCAGCCGAGATCCTGCCAAGTACCGCCCGGATGCGATCCGCCGGCAGCCCCTTCGCCACCATGTAACGCACCGATTCGGGCAGCGCCAGCAGCATCAGGACCACGAGAATCACGGGCGCGACCCCGCCGAGCACCAGCACGCTGCGCCAGCCGAAGTGCGGAATCATCCAGGCTGCGAGGAAGCCTCCCAGCGCAGCGCCGAGCGGGAAGCCGGAAAACATCGCGTTGGTGATCAGCGCGCGGCGCTTGCTCGGGGAATATTCGCTGATCAGCGTCACCGCGTTCGGCATCGCGGCGCCCAGACCCAAGCCCGTGGCGAAGCGCAGGACCGTGAGCCCCTGCAGATCCGCCGCGAAGGACGAAGCCAGGCACGCCGCCGCGAACACCAGCACCGATGTGTTGAGGACCATCCGCCGGCCGAAGCGGTCCGCCAGCGGGCCGGAGGCGAGCGCCCCGCCAGCCAGGCCGAACAGCGCCGCGCTCAGCACCGGCGCCAGCGCCGGCTTGGTGACGCCCCATTCCTGGATGAGCGAGGGCGCAATGTAGCCGATCGCGGCGGTGTCGAAACCGTCCAGCAGCACGATCAGGAAGCACAAGGCAAAGATGACCCACTGGAAGCCGGAAAACGGCTGGTGATCTATGAAGGACTGAACGTCGACGGCGTCATTGCTGGACACGGTGGTCTCCTCGATGGCCGAATAATGAGCGGCTGACGGGTGGCCCTTCCCGCGACAGCCTCTTTGCTGCAGGCGGGCGACCCTGGCGCCGGGTCGCCCTGGGCAGTTCGTCAGTTCCTCACGCGGCGGCCGCGGCGTGGCGCTCGTGCAGCGCGCGCAATCGTCCGCGCTGCAGCTTGCCGGTCGGCGTGAGCGGCAGGGCGTCGAGCCAATGCACCCAGCGCGGGCGCCGATGGCCCGGCAGTGCGGCGACGCCCTCCTCCACGCGCTGACGCGCCTCGGCCCAGCGTCCCGGCGCCGCCACGGCGAGCACTGCCAGCGCCGTCAGGCCGTCGGCCGATTCGACGCCGACCGCCGCGATCTGGTGCAAGGCATCGCCGCAGTGCGACGCCAGCGCCTGCTCGACCCACAGCGTGCTGACCCACTGGCCCGCGATCTTCAGCATGTCGTCGTTGCGCCCCGCGTATTCGAGGCGACCGTCCGGATAACGCAGGAACATGTCACCCGGCGAAAACCAGCCGTTGTCGAAATCGACCTGCGCGTCCGGCCGCTTCCAGTAACCGACCGCGACCGTCGTATGGCGCACCCAGATGCGCTGCGGCAGATCCGCACCGATCTCCGGATTGAAGCGCACTTCCGTCAGCGGCGTCGGGCGCATCAGGCCCGAGTCGTCGTCGCTGTAGAGCATCAGGCATAAGGTCTCGGACGTCCCATAGCCGCTGATCAACGTACAGCCGGTCTGCTCGCGCCACCCCTGGCGGATCGCGAACGGCAGCGCTTCGCCGGCCGACACGAAATGGCGGATGCCGCGGTCCGCCAGCCGCGCGGCCACCCCCGTCTGCAGCATTTTGTTATACAGCGTCGGCACGCTGAAGAGCAGCGTCGGGCGATGCTTTTCGACCATTTCTTCGACGCGCTCAGCTGTCGGCCATTCGCGGTCGAGAATCACCGTCGCGCCCGCACGCAGGCCCGCGAACAGGCTGTTGCCGAGCGCGTAGGCGAAGAACAGCTTGGACGTCGCGTACAAGCGGTCTGCCGCCGTCAGTCCCGCGAGATTGCAGGCGAAGGAATGCGCGTTCACGACGACGCGCTGCACGTGGATCACCCCCTTCGGGGTCCCGGTCGTGCCCGAAGTCCCGATCCACAGTGCCGGATCCTCGGCGTCGCGCTGCACCGCGTCGATCCCCCGGGCGTCTGCGAGCGCCCGCGTCCAGTCGGATTCCCCGCCGCTGACCACGGCCGGCCCGCCGGGGACTGTCGCGACCAGCCCCTGCAGATCCTGCACCAGATTCGGCTCGCACCACACGAAACGCGCTTCGCACTCTTTCAGGAGCGGGGCGAGTTCCGGCATCGACAGGCGCGGATTGACCCCGATCGCGACACCGCCGGCCCAGATCGCACCGAGATAGGCCACCGCCCAGTCGTCGCTGTCGGGCGCGAACACGATCACCCGGTCGCTTGTCCCAAGCCCCACTGCCTGCCACGCCTGGGCCGAGCGCCGCACACGGTCCCGCAGGTCCGCGTAAGTCACCCGCCGTTCTTCGCATTCGATCGCGATCGCCGTGTCGGCGCCAACCGAAAGCAGGATTTCAGCCGCATTCATTCGCATTTCTCCATAACGACAGGCTCCCGACGCGGGGCCCGCACAGTCTTGAGGTGAATCGAAGCACGCCGTTGGCCAACGAATTTGAGCGCACGATAGGTCGGACGCGAGACCGCAACAATACGTGCGAGCGGCTTTCTGCACCTTATTTGATTGATATCAAATTATCTTGCGGTGCACTACTTTCGCCGCTTGCACGGCTTTTCCCCCGGATTCTGTTGCGCATCCCGCGCCATTGCTGGATTCCTCACCATTCTCTTGCAAGCTCGTCACGAGTCCTGCTCCCGATCGCCCGCAAAACAAGGATTCACCCGCCTTTTTTGTTTGACTTCAAACAATTTTATTGCCACACTTGATTCAACCCCGGACACAGGAGAACGAGATGGGAATCAGGGACAAGGTTGAACAGCTCTGCTCGCGTCTGCACGACGGGCCGCAGTACGCAACGCAGGGTGCCGTGCTGTTCGTCGATCTGGAAAAACGCCAGACACTTCGCAAGTACCTGCCGCTCGAGGTGCTGCGCACCTACCTCGGCGGGCGCGGCGCCAACATGTACCTGCTCTACAACCTGCTGCAGGACAAGCGCGAAGCCCTCGATCCGGAAGTCCCGCTGATCTTCGGCGCCGGCACGCTCACCGGCGACATGCCGGCGGCCACGCGCGGCAACTTCACCAGCCGCTCGCCCGAGAGCGACGCGATCCTCGACACCAACGGCGGCGACTACTTCCCGTCCTTCGTCAAGCGCCACGGCTACGACCACATCGTCCTGTACGGCCTGGCGCCGCAATGGACGCTGCTGCGCATCGCGCACGACGAGGTCGAGTTCCATGACGCCACACCCTACCTCGGCCTCGACAACCTCGCCCTGCCCGGTGCGGTCGAACGCGATTTCGACTGCACCGAACGCAAGGACATGGCGCTCGCCCGCATCACCAGCGCCGGCGAGAACCTCGCGCTGTGCAGCGGCATCATGGGCGGCATCAAGGCGATCTGGGCGCGCGGCGGCGGCGGCGCAAAAATGGGTTCGCTGCGCCTGAAGGCCATCATGGTGCACGGCAAGCCCGACGAGGCGCCGAAGGTGGCCGAACTCAAGGCCCACAACAAGGTGATCGGCAAGAAGATCACCTCCACTTCGGTCATCAAGAACGCACTCAAACAGGTCGGCACGCCCTTCCTGTACAAGCCCTCGCGCGTGCTGGGCGCGCTCGGCACGCTGAACAACCAGAAGACCGCGTGGCACGAGACGCTCGACGCCGACAACTTCGACCCCTACCGCCCCGGCATGGACGGCTGTTTCAAGTGCCCGGTGCATTGCCGCAACCTCAACGACATGACGCCCGAAGGCAAGGGCGGCTGGGGCTCGGCGGCGCTCAAGGGGCTGAAGGGCAACGCCAGCTACGACAAGGCGCAGGCCGACATCGAGCACGGCAAGCAGCGCACCTACAACGGCATCAAGGGCGACGGCAAGTTCGACCAGTACGACAAGGGCGACGGTCCCGAGTACGTCACCGTCGGCAAGTTCGGCCCGATGATCGGCCTGAAGGAGCCGGAGCACATCCTGCGCCTGAACAATATCCTCAACGACCTCGGCCTCGACTCGTCCTCGACCGGCAGCGCGATCGCGTGGGCGATGGAGCTGTGGCAGCGCGGCATCATCGACGCGAGCCATACCGGCGGGCTGGACCTGTCGTGGGGCAACTACGAGACGGTCGAGAAGCTACTGTTCATGACCGCGAAGCGCGAAGGTTTCGGCGACACCATCGCCGACTCGGCACGCGCCGTCGAACGCGGCAAGTACCCCGCCGCGGCGCTCGACTATCGCATGGCGGTAAAGGGCCTGTTCCAGTCCGATCCGCACGACGCGCGCATCCTCAAGGCTTTCGCGCTCGGCCTGTCGGTCGCCACGCGCGGCATGGATCACCTGCGCAACCGCGTCACGCTCGAAATCAACGCCCGCATCAACGACGACGCCGCGTTCAAGACCGAACTCTACGGCGGTACCGTCGCGCCCGAGCCGAACCGCTACGAGGGCAAGGAAGTCGCCGTGCGCCGCTGCGAGAACACCTTCGCCGTGGGCGACTCGGTGGGCATGTGCCGCTTCAACACCAAGCTCTTCAACTCGCCGACCACGCCCGACTGCGGCGACTTCGCGACCCAGGTGTCGACCGCGACGGAGCTGGAGTTCACCGGCGAGCAACTGAACGAGATCGGCCGCAACATCACGGGTCTGGAACGCCTGCTCAATTTCCGCTTCGGCCTGCGCGCCAAGGACGACACACTGCCGAAACGCTGGTTCGAAGAGGAAATCCAGGTCGGCCCCTTCACCGGGGAGAAGGTGGACCGCAAGGAATTCGAGGCGATGAAGGCGCGCTTCTACGAAGTCACCGGCCTCAACGCCGAGGGCGTACCCAAGGCCGAGTGGCACGAACGGCTCGCCACCACCACCACCGGCTTCGCGGTGCGTGTCGAACTCCCCAACGTGCTGCCCGGCGCGCCAGAAAAGACGGTCGTGATCGACGAACCGGTCACCAACGTCGTCGCGCTGCGCGACGCCCTGGCCCGCCGCCTGCCCGAGGCTCGCGAGGCGCTCAACGACCACTCGTGGAACATCGCGGTGAATGGCCACATGGTCCTGTCGGGCGAGCGCAATGCCATGCTGCACCACGGCGACCGCGTCGCCTTCGTGCCCATCATCGCCGGCGGCTGATCGGGACGGGACACGCGGGCGCCCCCTCCCCCGCGTGCAAAAAAGCAAACGGCGGACGATATCCTCGTCCGCCGTTTTGCGTTTGTTGCGTGCTACTTTTCCAGCGGCCTTCCTACTGCCAGCCGCCCCCCAGCGCCTTGTACAGCGCGATACGGTTCGTACCGTCGGACTGGCGCACGGCGATCAGGTCGAGTTGGGCCGCATACAGGCTGCGCTGCGCATCGAGCAGGCCGAAATAACTGTCGACGCCGGCCTTGTAGCGCGCCTCGGAAAGCTTGAAGCTCTCCCCGGTCGCCTCGACCAGCTTGCGCCGTGCATCGAGCTGCTCGGCGAGCGTTGCCCGGTCGGCCAGCGCATCGGCCACTTCGCGGAACGCCGACTGGATTGATTTCTCGTACTGCGCCACTGCGATCTCCCGCTGCACCTTGGTCGCCTCCAGGTTCGCCGTGAGCCGGCCCGCCTCGAAGATCGGCAGCGAAATCTGCGGCACGAAGCTCCACGTGCCCGATCCCCCTTCGAACAACCCGTCGAGCTTGCTACTCGCGGTGCCCGCCGACGCCGTCAGCGAGATGCGCGGGAAGAAGGCCGCGCGCGCGGCGCCGATGCTGGCGTTCGCCGCGCGCAACTGACGCTCCGCCTGCAGGATGTCCGGGCGGCGGGTCAGCACCTCCGACGGCACGCCGGCCGGCAGCTCGGCCACCGCCGTGATCGACTCGGCGAAGTCCTGTGGCATCAGCGACGGCGGCACCGGGGCACCGACGACCAGCGCGAGCGCGTTCTGGTCCTGGGCGACGAGCGACGCATACCGCGCCACGTCGGCGCGCGCGCCCTCGAGCAGCGTCTGCGCCTGGCGCAGATCCAGTGCCGAGGTCGCCCCGACGTCGAAACTGCGCTTCGTCAGGTCGTAGGACTTCTGCCGCGTGGCGAGCGTATTGATCGCCAGGGTCTGGCGTTCGCGATCCGCCGCGAGCCGCAGCCACGCATCGGCAACTTCCGCGACGAGGCTGATCTGCGCGCTGCGGCGCGCCTCCTCGGTGGCGAGGAATTGCTCGAGCGCCTGTTCGTTCAGACTGCGGATGCGACCGAAGAAATCGAGCTCGTAGGCCGAGAACCCCACCGTCGCACTGTACTGCCGCGTCGTGCCCGCCCGACCGGTCCGGCTCAGTTCGGCCGGCAAGCGCTGCGCCGTCTGCCCGGCGTTCGCCGAGATCGACGGGAACAGGTCCGCGCGCTGGATACCGTACTGCGCCCGCGCGCGCTCGATGTTGAGTGCGGCGACGCGCAGGTCGCGATTGTTCGCGAGCGCGAGTTCGACGAGTTCGCGCAAGCGCCCATCCGCGAAGTAGTCGCGCCAGGCCGGCGCATCGGGGGCGCCAGCCGTCGCGGGCGCATCGGGGAACGCCGCCGGCACCGGCGCGGCGGGGCGTTCATAGGCCGGAATCAGCGAACAGGCGCCCAGCAACGTGGCGGCCATCGCGACGGCCAGGGTACGCAATGCAGTCATCACTCGGCCTCCTGCACGGCAGGCACTTCGGCCGCGGGCGACTCCTGCCGCGGTTTGTCCTTGAAGATGCGTTTGATCACGACGTAGAAGAGAGGGATGAAGAAAATGCCCAGCGCCGTCGCGGCGATCGTGCCGCCGAGCACGCCGGTGCCGATCGCATGCTGGCTGCCCGCGCCCGCACCGGTGGCTTTCGCCAGCGGCAGCACGCCCAGGCCGAAGGCGAGCGAGGTCATCAGGATGGGGCGCAGCCGCATGCGCACGGCTTCCAGTGTCGCCGCGATCAGATCCTTGCCCTCTTTCTCCATCTGCGCCTTCGCGAACTCGACGATCAGGATCGCGTTTTTGGACGACAGGCCGATGGTCGCCAGCAGGCCGACCTGGAAATACACGTCGTTGGACAGCCCGCGGCCGGTCGCCGCAAGGATCGCGCCGAGCACCCCGAGCGGCACCACCATCATCACCGCGAACGGCACCGACCAGCTTTCATACAACGCCGCGAGGCACAGGAACACCACCAGCAGCGACAGCGCATACAAGGCCGGAGCCTGGGCGCCCGCACGACGTTCCTCGTACGAGGTGCCGGTCCATTCGTAGCCGATGCCGGCAGGCAGCTTCGCCATGATTTCCTCCACGGCCGCCATCGCCTCACCGGACGACAGACCCGGCGCAGCCTGGCCCAGAAGCTCGATCGACGGCTGACCGTTGTAGCGCTCCAGGCGCGGCGATCCATAGACCCAGCGCGCCGTGGTGAATGCCGACAGCGGCACCATCTGGCCCTGCTTGTTGCGCACGTACCACTTGCCGAGATCCTCCGGCGTCATGCGCCCCGGCGCATCGGCTTGCAGATAGACCTTCTTGATGCGGCCACGGTCGATGAAGTCATTGACATACACGCCGCCCCAGGCCGTGTTCAGCGTGTCATTGACGTCCGCCACCGCCACGCCCAACGCTCCGGCCTTCGCGTGATCGATGTCAAGCTGGTATTCGGCAACGTCGTCCTGCCCGTTAGGTCGCACCGCGACGAGCCGCTTATCCTGCGCCGCGAGGCCGAGGAACTGGTTGCGGGCAGCGACCAAGGCATCGTGGCCCAAGCCGGCGCGGTCCTGCAGCATCAGGTTGAAGCCGTTCGCGGTACCCAGTTCGAGCACCGCCGGCGGCACGAAGGCAAACACCATCGCCTCGCGGATCTGCGAGAACGCGGCCATGGCGCGCCCGGCCACCGACTTCACGTCCCGTCCGGGTTCATGACGCTCGTCCCAGTCCTTCATGCCGACGAAACCGAGGCCCATGTTCTGGCCGCTGCCGCCGAAGCTGAAACCCGCCGCAGTGAAGATCGAGCGCACGCTGTCCTTCTCGGTCTCCAGGAAGTGCTTCTCGACCTTCTTCAGGACCTCGACCGTGCGCTCCTGCGTCGCCCCCGCCGGCAGCGTGATCTGCGTGAACATCACGCCTTGGTCTTCCTCGGGCAGGAAGGAAGTCGGCATGCGCGTGAACAGCAGCCCCAGCACCACGACGATCGCAACATAGATCGCCAGGAAGCGGACACTGCGATGCAGGATGCGGGCGACGGCCGACTCGTAGCGCTGCGTATTGCGCGCGAACATCACGTTGAACCAGTGGAAGAAGCGCCCGAAGAGGCCCCGCTCGCCGTGCTCGTGCCCCTTTTCCACCGGCTTGAGCATCGTCGCGCACAGCGCCGGCGTGAACACGATCGCGACCAGCACCGACAGGCCCATCGCCGCCGCGATCGTGATCGAGAACTGGCGGTAGATGACGCCGGTTGAGCCGCCGAAGAACGCCATCGGGATGAACACCGCCGACAGCACGAGACCGATGCCCACCAGCGCGCCGGTGATCTGGCTCATCGACTTCTTCGTCGCCTCCTTGGGCGACAGGCCCTCCTCGGTCATCACGCGCTCGACGTTCTCGACCACCACGATCGCGTCGTCGACGAGCAGGCCGATCGCGAGCACCAGGCCGAACATCGTCAGCGTGTTGATGGAGAACCCCGCGGCCGCCATCACGCCGAAGGTCCCGAGCAGCACCACCGGCACCGCGATCGTCGGAATGATCGTCGCGCGGAAATTCTGCAGGAACAGGTACATCACGAGGAACACCAGCGCGATCGCCTCGATCAGCGTCTCGACGACGCCTTCGATCGAAAGCTTCACGAACGGTGTCGTGTCGTAGGGCACCACCACTTCCACGCCGGGCGGGAAATACGGCTTCATCTGCTCCATCTTGGCGCGCACGGCCGCAGCCGTGTCGAGCGCGTTCGACCCTGCCGCGAGCTTGATGCCGATACCGGCTGCGGGCTCGCCGTTGAAGCGGCCGAGGATGCCGTAGTTCTCGGCACCGATCTCGATGCGCGCAACATCCTTGAGGCGCACTTCGCCGCCCTGCGCCGAGCTGCGCAGCAGGATCTTCTCGAACTGACCGACCGATTCGAGCCGGTTCTGCGCCGTGATCGTGGCGGTGAAACCTTGCCCGGATACCGCCGGCGTGCCGCCAAGCTGGCCGGCCGACACCTGCGCGTTCTGCACCCGGATCGCGTTCTGCACGTCACCGGGGGTGAGATGGAAATTGTTCAGCTTCGCCGGATCCAGCCAGATACGCATCGCGTACTGCGCACCGAACACCTGCACCTCGCCGACGCCCGTCACGCGCGACAGCGGATCCTGGACGCTGGAAACGAGGTAGTCTGAGAGGTCGGCCCGATCCTGCGTTCCGCCCTTCGCGACGAAACCCAGCACCATCAGGAAGTTGCGCGCCGACTTGGCGACCTGCACGCCCTGTTGCTGTACCGCCTGCGGCACCAGCGGCAACGCCAGTTGCAGCTTGTTCTGCACCTGCACCTGGGCGATGTCGGGGTTGGTTCCTGCATCGAAGGTCAGCGTGATCGTCGCGCGGCCGAAGGAGTCGGACGACGAACTCATGTACAGCAGCCCGTCGAGGCCGGTCATCTTTTGCTCGATGACCTGCGTCACCGAGTCCTGCACCGTCTTCGCCGAAGCGCCCGGATAGGTCGCGTTGATCACCACGGTCGGCGGCGCGATCGACGGGTACTGCGCCACCGGCAGACGCAGGATCGACAGCGCGCCGAACAGCATGATCACGATTGCGATGACCCACGCAAAGATGGGCCGGTCAATGAAAAAACGTGCCATCGTCGGCTACCTCACTTGGCGGCTGCGGCAGCCGCCCCGGCGGGCGCGGGCGCTCCCGCCGCACCGGCTTCCTGGGCCTGCACGGCCACGCCCGGGCGCACCTTCTGCAGCCCCTCGACGATCACGCGCTCGCCCGCGGCCAACCCGTCGGTCACGACCCACGCGTCCCCGTGCGACTGCGCGGCCGTCACGATGCGCGACTCCACCTTGCTCTCGCCGTTCACGACCATCACGGTCGCGTTGCCGCGCGCATCGCGGCTCAGCGCGCCGTGCGGAACGAGGATCGCGTCGCTGTTCACGCCTTGCGCAAGCCGTGCACGCACGTACATGCCCGGCAGCAGCTCACCTTTCGGATTCGGGAACACCGCACGCAGCGTCACGCTGCCCGTTCCCTGGTCCACGGAGATCTCCGAAAACTCCAGCTTGCCCTCGCTCCCGTACAGCGAACCGTCCTCGAGCACCAGCTTGACCGGCACCGCGTCGCCGCTGACGCGCTGCAGGCGCCCCTCGGCGAGGTCGCGTCGCATCTTCAGCAGCTCGGCGCTCGACTGCGTGACGTCCACATAGATCGGATCCAGCTTTTGCACCGTCGCGAGCGCGGCGGCCTGGTTGGCCGTGACCAGTGCGCCCGGCGTGACCGCCGAGCGTCCGATGCGGCCCGCGATCGGCGAAGTCACGCGGGTGAAATCGAGATCGATCTTCGCCTTGTCGACCGCAGCCTTCGCGCTCGCGACCTCGGCCTGCGCCTGTTTCAGCTGCGCGGCGGCGTCGTCGTTGGCCTGCTTGCTCACGGCCTCGATGCCGACCAGCTGCGCGTAACGCTCCGCCTTCAGGCGTGCCGCCTGCACGTTCGCCTCCGCACGCGCGAGGCTGGCCTTCGCGCTGTCGTACGTCGCCTGATACGTCGCCGGGTCGATCTGGTAAAGGACTTGTCCCTGCTTCACCTCGCTGCCTTCGGCAAACATCCGCTGCTTCACGATGCCGCCCACCTGCGGACGCAGCTCGGCAATCAGGTAGGGGGCCGTCCGTCCGGGAAGCTCCGTCGTCTGCGGCACCGGCTCGGCGCGCACCGACACGACGGTCACGGCCGGCACGGGCGGAGGACCGCCGGCCGCCTGCTGCGAATTCCCGTTGCTACAGGCACTCAGGACGAAGGCGCCGGCGAGGCCGGTCATCAGGGTGTAGAAAAACCGGTTGGGGTGGTTGTGCATGTTTCGTCTCGAGATCATCTCTGACCGCCGGTCGGGGCGAGTGGAAAAGAACTGATTGTGTCAGACTTAGAACGGTTATTCTAGATTGAACGCTCATTCTATGTTAGGCTACACCGCAACGCAACATTCGCGACAAATTTGTTTACCAGAACGAGAGGCCTCTCCATGCGCCCTGATTTCGTCGAACCTTCACGTGCCGAGGCACGCCGCGCGCAGATCCTGGCTGCCGCCGGCGACTGTTTCCGCAAACACGGATTCCACGGCGCGAGCATTGCACTGATATCGAAGACCGCCGGAATGAGCTCCGGCCACATCTACCACTACTTCGAGAACAAGGAAGCGATCATCTCGGCGATTGTCGCGCGCGATCTCGAACGTTTTTTGACACTGACCGCGGAGATTAGATCCGCCTGCAACGTCCGCGAGGCGATGCTCGCGCGAGTGGCCGAAGGCATCAACGACTGCCTCGACCAGGCCACCGCCGGCCTGAAGCTGGAGATCGTCGCGGAAGCATCGCGCAATCCCCATGTCGCCCAGATCGTGCATGAGGCGGACCGTGTTTGCCGCGAAAGCTTCGCGCTCACGATGCGCGACATGCGCCGCGCGTCGGGCCATCAGGACGATGACCAGGCGATCGATGCAATGGTCGAAGTCGTCATCGCAATGTTCGAAGGCCTGCAGATCCGCGCGATACGCAATCCGGACCTCGACCGCGGCATGGTCTCGCGGCTGTTCCAGAGCACCCTGCGCGACCTGCTCGACCAGCCCGCCTGAACCCGCGCGGCCGTCGTCCCCGCGACCCGCCGGCAGTATCCGCCTCTCCCCCGGATCCGGCCACACGACGCCCTCGCCCATGTCGCGCGCCTACCCACGCGGCAACTGTAACCTTTGTGCGTCCCCCGCCATCTAATGGGCAAAACCGGGAGCACACCATGACAACCGCCACCCCCACGCCCGAGTCCGACACCGCGCTGGTACAAGGAATCCTCGCCGGCAACGTCTTCGCCTTCGAGCGCCTGATGCGCCAGAACAACCGCCGCCTGTTCCGAGTCGCTCGCAGTATCCTGCGCGACGATGCAGAAGCCGAAGATGCTGTTCAGGACGGATACATTGAAGCGCACCGGGCGCTCGCGGGCTTTCGCGGTGAATCGCAGCTGTCCACCTGGCTGACGCGTATCGTCGTCAACCAGGCGCTCGCGCGCCGACGCGCGCGGCGGCCCGAGGCATCGGATATCGCACTCGACACCCTGGTCGACGAAGGTTCCGACGACATCATCCAGACACCGGAAACCGAGGCGATGCGGGCAGAGCTGCGCCGGATCATCGAAGCCTCGATCGACCGCCTGCCGGAGGGTCACCGGACGGTGTTCATGCTCCGCGCCGTGGAAGGCCTCAGCGTCGACGAAACCGCTACAGTCCTGGGCATCTCCGCGGGCAACGCCAAAGTCCGCTTCCTGCGCGCCCGTGCCCAGCTGCGCGAGGCCCTCGGTCAGCACCTCGGCACCTTGCTGGAAGACGTATTCACCTTCGACGGGGACCGTTGTGACCGCATCGTCGCGCGCGTATGCACGCGCCTCGGCCTGCAGCCCCCCGCCCCACCTGGCCTCCCCGCCCATGAGGACGAGCCGCCCCACACCTGAAAGGAGATCGCCATGATTGTCCAGATCAACCCCTTTGCCGCCCTCGAAGACATCAGCCGGCGGCGTTTCCTCTTCGGTTCCGGCGCGCTGCTCTCCGCCAGCGCCGTCGCCTTGCTCGCGAATCGTCCCGCCCTCGCCGCCGAATATGGCAAGAAGAAAGGCGGCGACACCGAGGCCGACGTCCGCATCCTCAACACTGCGCTGGGCGCCGAACTGGAAGCCATCGTTGCGTATGGCGTGGGCGCGCAGAGCGGACTGCTGCAAAAGGCGACGCTGGATCTCGCCACGCAATTTCAGGGACAGCACAAGGAACACGCCGACGTGCTCGCCAAGACGGTGCAGAAGCTCGGCGGCAAGCCCGTCGAAGCGAAAGCGCACTACGAGTTTCCGACCGACAAGCTGAAGACGCAGGCCGACGTGCTGGGCTTTGCGGCGGGGCTCGAGAAGGGGGCGGTCAGCGCCTATCTCGGCGCCGTGCCGCTCTTCAAGGAGCGCGATCTCGCCAAGGCTGCCGCCAGCATCCTCGGCGACGAGGCCATGCACTGGGCCATCCTGCGCCAGGCACTCGGCGACAACCCGGTCCCGGCGGCCTTCGTGTCATGAGCCGAAAGGCGGTCGCCACGCTTGCGCTGCTCGCGGCACAGTACGCCGCGGCGGCGCCCCCTCCACCCGGCGACCCGGCGCGCGGCGCGGCGATCTACGATCGCTGCGCCGCTTGTCACGCACTTGCGTACAACCGCACCGGCCCGAAGCATTGCGGCCTTTTCGGACGACGCGCCGGCAGCGCGCCGGATTTCGAGTACTCGCCGGCAATGGCGAAGGCAAAGTTCAAGTGGAACGCCGAAACGCTCGATCGTTTCCTCGAAAACCCCACGCGCACGGTCCCCGGCACCACGATGGGCTACGCCGGCATCCCCGATCCGCGGGAGCGCGCCGACCTGATCGCCTGGCTCCGGGTGGCGACGGCCGACCCGGCCGAGTGCCGGCGCTGACCCTCCGGCCCATCCGTTCTCCGGCCCATCCTCTGGCCGTGCCCTCACTCCGCCCCCGGATCCTCCGCCGGATCGGGAAACAGCACATCGGTAAAGCCGAAACGGCTCATGTCGCGCATGCGCATCGGGTACAGGATCCCCGCCAGGTGATCGCACTCATGCTGCACCACGCGCGCATGAAAACCCTCCACGCTGCGGTCGATCACGCTCCCGTCCGGCGCTGATCCCGCGTAGCGGATGCGCCGGAAGCGCGGCACCAGCCCGCGCAAGCCCGGCACCGACAGGCACCCCTCCCAATCCTCATCCTCCTCGTCACCGAGCGGCACAATCACCGGATTCACGAGAACCGTTCGCGGCACGGGCGGCGCATCGGGATAACGCTCGCTATGCTCGAAGCCGAAGATCACCACCTGCAGCCCCACGCCGATCTGCGGTGCAGCCAGCCCCACCCCGCCGGCCGCGGCCATCGTGTCGAACATGTCACGGATCAGCGCCTCGAGGTCGGGCGTCCCGAAGACGCTCACCGGCGCGGCAGGTTGCAACAGGCGCGGGTCGCCCATGCGCAGAATGGATCTGACAGCCATTGATCGCTCCGGAACGGTTCGGATGGATGGTGCCACGCGGCGAAAAGCGCGCCGGACCTCCCGACCCGTACCCGCGTGGCAGAACGCACTATAGTCACGTAAACGCAGACACGCGACCACCTCCAGGCCCGCGGCAACCGCCGCACCCGTAATCCCCAGACGCACCGCACACCGGAGATACCAGCCATGAAAACCTCCCTCGTCGTCACCCTGATCGGCCCCGACCGCCCTGGACTGGTCAACGCCCTCGCCACGCGCGCCACCGCTTGCGGAGCCGGCTGGATGGAAAGCAACATGGCCCAGCTCGCCGGCCAGTTTGCAGGTATCGTGCGGCTCGAGATCGACGAATCGGCCGCCGCCGACCTCGAAAAGTCGCTGCTCCAGCTCGAACACGAAGGGCTTCACCTGCGCCTCGAGCGCGGCATCCCGGCGACGACCAGTGCGCTGCGCAAAGCCCGGCTCGAACTCACCGGCCACGACCGCCCCGGCATCGTTCATGAGATCTCGACGGTCCTCGCACGTCACGGCGTGAGCATCGACAAGCTCGAGACCGCCTGCGAAAACGCATCGTTCAGCGGCGAACCCCTGTTTCGCGCCCATGCCGAGTTGCACGTGCCGCTCGCGGTTCACGCATCCGACCTGCGCCGCGACCTCGAAGCGCTGGCCAACGAGTTGATGGTCGACCTGAGCCTCGAAGACCAGCCGCTCCAGTGAACCCGTCCCACCCGCGTCGCCGAATTGAGCCGTTTTCCCCGCGCTTATCGACGCAGTGTCGATCTCGACGGCGCATTAAAGTGCTCCCATGTCCGAACCAGTTGGCACGAACGGACAAGGAGCGACAAGTGGAACTCGAATATCTGGAATACGACTGCGAAGTGATCGAACTCGACGACCTTTCGGCGCACTCCAGTGACGCACAGGCCGACGAGACTGCGGAGGCCGCGTTCGCGAGCTGGTTCACCGACGGGCGCAGCGGCAATGGCTCCCAGGCGAGCGCCAGGAAAAGCTGAGCCCCGCGGCGGTCGCCACTGAAGCCGACCGCGAACGGACCGCCCTTCGCCGCGTGATTCCGCAAACGAGCGGCACGATGACGCTGGATCTCTTCGAAACTGAAGACGCCTTCTCCACCGGCCGCGAAGAGCTCGCCCCCGGCGCCGTGGTCCTGCGCGGATTTGCCCGCGCAAGCGCAGCCCTCCTGCTGGCCGAGATAGAGCGCGTCGCGGCCCGCGCGCCCTTCCGCCACATGCTCACCCCCGGCGGCCAGCAAATGTCCGCCGCGATGACCAACTGCGGCCCCCTCGGCTGGGTCTCCGACCGGCGCGGCTACCGCTACGAACCGGCCGACCCGCAAAACGGTTGTGCCTGGCCCCCGATGCCCGAATCCTTCCGCAGCCTCGCGCACGACGCCGCCGCCGAGGCCGGCTTCCCGGCCTTCGATCCCGACGCCTGCCTGATCAACCGCTACGAACCGGGCACCCGCATGTCGCTGCACCAGGACCGCGACGAGCAGGACCTTGCCGTCCCGATCGTCTCGGTCTCGCTCGGCCTGCCGGCGACCTTCCTCTTCGGCGGCCTGAGCCGCGGCGACACCAGCGATCGCATCGCGCTCCGACATGGTGACGTGGTTGTGTGGGGCGGCCCGTCGCGACTGCGCTTTCACGGCATCCTCCCCGTGAAGGACGGCACTCACTCTCTTCTTGGTCGCCAGCGCATCAATCTGACCTTCCGCAAGGCAACCTGAGCACTCCTCTGGGGAAGGGAATTCCACGCTTCCAATGCGGCAAAACAAAAAACCCGCAGAGCCTTACGCTGTGCGGGTTTCTGATACTACTTGCCACGTGGTGGCAGGTGTTCTTGGTGGGTGCTAACGGGGTCGAACCGCTGACATCCTCCTTGTAAGGGAGGCGCTCTACCAACTGAGCTAAGCACCCGTGCCGGACAGGTGCGAAGCCCCCAATCCAACAAAGTCCGTCAGTTTACTGCATCTTTCAGGGCCTTGCCAGCCCTGAACTTCGGAACCTTTGCTTCCTTGATCTTGATGTTCTTGCCCGTGCGCGGATTGCGGCCGGTTCGCGCAGCACGCGTGCCGACATGGAAGGTGCCGAATCCAACGAGGGTTACGGAGTCGCCTGTCTGAAGCGCGCCCTTGACTGCCGCGATTGCTGCATCGAGAGCCTTTCCCGCAGCCGCCTTCGACAATTCCGCTTGTGAGGCGATTTGGTCGATCAGTTCGGATTTATTCACTTAAGTCCCCTTCTGGATATGAAAGCGATGACCCGAAATGCGCAAACCCTCTGCCGGAGCCGCATTCAGGGCGATTCCAAATGCGTTGCGAGAAGCACGGACTTTATAGCGCGCAGTATTCCGGAGTGTCAATACGCGCTGCAGCGTTTTACAACGCTACAGCGCGTATTGACGCGGGACTTGCCGAACTGTCGCCCCGAGAATCAGTGCGCGCGGACGGCCTTGCCGGTCGCAGTACTCTCGCCGGACTCGGTCGGCGGAGCCTCTTCCGTAGCGGTCTCCGGAAGCGGCTGGGGCCGACGTTCGAGCGCATGCTCAAGCACCTGGTCGATCCAGCGCACCGGAATCAGCTCGAGCACGTTCTTGATGTTCTCGGGAATTTCGGCGAGATCCTTGACGTTCTCTTCCGGAATCAGCGCCACCCGGATGCCGCCGCGCACGGCTGCCAGCAGCTTTTCCTTCAGGCCGCCGATCGGGAGCACCTCGCCGCGGAGCGTGATCTCTCCCGTCATCGCGACGTCGCAACGCACCGGAATGCCCGTGAGCACCGACACCAGCGCGGAGCAGATCGCGATGCCCGCCGACGGACCGTCCTTCGGGATCGCCCCTTCCGGCAGGTGGATGTGGATGTCGCTCTTCTGGTAGAAATCTTCCTGGATACCGAGCGAACGCGAACGCTTCCGCACCACGGACAGGGCAGCCTGGATCGACTCCTGCATCACTTCGCCGAGCTTGCCCGTCGTCATGACCTTGCCCTTGCCCGGCAGCGCAACGGCCTCGACGGTCAGGAGTTCGCCGCCCACCTCCGTCCACGCCAGGCCGGTCACCTGGCCGATCTGGTTTTCCTTCTCGGCCATGCCGAAGGAGTACTTGCGTACGCCCAGATACTTGTCGAGGTTCTTCGCGTTTACCACGACCTTGCTCGTGCGCTTCCTGAGAACGAGCGATTTCACCACTTTCCGGCAGATCTTCGAGATCTCGCGCTCCATGCTCCGCACGCCCGCCTCGCGGGTGAAGTAACGGCACACGTCGCGCAGCGCTTCCTCGGTCACGGACAGCTCGTCGCGCTTGAGCCCGTTGTTCTTCATCTGCTTCGGCAGCAGGTAACGCAAGGCGATATTGACCTTCTCGTCTTCCGTGTAGCCCGACAGGCGGATCACCTCCATCCGGTCGAGCAGCGCCGCCGGGATGTTGAGCGTGTTCGCCGTCGCGACGAACATCACGTCGGACAAGTCGAAATCGACCTCGATGTAGTGGTCCTGGAAGGTGTGGTTCTGTTCCGGATCGAGCACTTCCAGCAGCGCGGAACTCGGATCGCCACGGAAATCCATGCCCAGCTTGTCGACTTCGTCGAGCAGGAACAGTGGGTTCTTG
This sequence comes from Azoarcus sp. DN11, assembly GCF_003628555.1. Lineage (NCBI taxonomy): Bacteria > Pseudomonadati > Pseudomonadota > Betaproteobacteria > Rhodocyclales > Zoogloeaceae > Azoarcus > Azoarcus sp. DN11. The sequence goes on from NZ_CP021731.1 coordinate 3,420,520, forward strand.
ACGCCGACCTTGCTCATGTTCTGCAGGATCTTGCCCGGCATCGAGCCGATGTAGGTCCGCCGATGGCCGCGAATCTCGGCTTCGTCGCGCACGCCACCGAGTGCCATGCGGATGAACTTGCGGTTCGTTGACTTCGCGATCGACTGGCCGAGCGAGGTCTTGCCCACCCCCGGGGGTCCGACCAGACACAGGATCGGCGCCTTGACCTTGTCCACGCGCTGCTGGACCGCAAGATACTCAAGGATGCGTTCCTTGACGCGCTCGAGACCGTAGTGGTCCTTGTCGAGGACCTTCTCGGCTTCCGCGAGGTCGCGGCTGACGCGCGACTTCTTGCGCCACGGCAGACCGACCAGCGTGTCGATGTAGTTGCGCACGACGGTCGCTTCCGCCGACATCGGCGACATCAGGCGCAGCTTCTTGAGTTCCGCCTGGGCCTTCGCGAGCGCCTCCTTCGGCATGCCCGCAGCCTTGATCTTCTTGTCCATCTCCTCGAGATCGGCACCTTCCTCGCCTTCCCCGAGTTCCTTCTGGATCGCCTTGACCTGCTCGTTGAGGTAGTACTCGCGCTGGCTCTTCTCCATCTGGCGCTTCACGCGGCCACGAATGCGCTTTTCGACCTGCAGGATGTCGAGTTCGGTCTCCAGTTGCGACAGCAGCCGCTCGAGGCGGTCACCGGTATCGAACATTTCCAGCACTTCCTGCTTCTGCTCGAGCTTGAGCGGCAGGTGCGCGGCGATAGTATCGGCGAGGCGGCCGGCATCGTCGATGCCGGACAGCGACGCGAGGATTTCCGGCGGAATCTTCTTGTTCAGCTTAACGTACTGGTCGAACTGGGCAATGATCGCCCGCCGCATCGCCTCGAGCTCGTTGTTGTCGGTCTCGGGAACGGGCACCGGCGTGACTTTGGCCACGAATACGCTGCGCAGATCTTCCACCGAGTCGACGCGCGCGCGCTGCACGCCCTCGACCAGCACCTTGATCGTGCCATCGGGAAGCTTGAGCATCTGCAGGATGTTGGCAATGCAGCCGATCTCGTAGAGATCTTCGGCCGCGGGCTCGTCCTTGGCAGCGGATTTCTGCGCCACCAGGAGAATGCCCTTGCCCGCCTCCATGGCGTTCTCGAGTGCCTTGATGGATTTCGGGCGACCCACGAAGAGCGGAATCACCATATGCGGGAACACCACCACGTCGCGCAGCGGCAGCAGCGGCAGTTCCATTTGCTCGTCGGGGAGGTCAAGCGGGCTTGACATGATTGTTTTTACCTCGAAAGGACTGGTCAGGCCCACATGGGGCCCAACCACGAAAAATCAAGCGGCGCCCAGAACCGATTTTTCGGATTCAGTTGGAACCCGATACCTTCTGCTGATCCGCATAGATCAGCAGCGGCTGGGCGCCTTCTTCGATCGTACCCTCGTCGACAACGACTTTTTCCACGCCCTTCAGCGTGGGCAGGTCGTACATGATGTCGAGCAGCGCCGCCTCGAGGATCGAGCGCAGGCCGCGCGCGCCGGTCTTCCGGCGGATCGCCTTGCGGGCCACGGCGTGCAGTGCCGCCGGGCGGATCTCCAGTTCGACCCCTTCCATCGAGAACAGCTTCTGGTACTGCTTGACCAGCGCGTTCTTCGGTTCGACAAGAATCTGGATCAGTGCCGCCTCGTCGAGTTCCTGCAGTGTCGCGACGACCGGCAGGCGGCCGACGAACTCGGGGATCAGGCCGAACTTGACCAGATCCTCTGGTTCGACTTGACGGAACGATTCGGTCAGGTCACGGCCCTGGCGGCTCTTGATCTCGGCGCCGAAACCGATGCCGATCTTTTCGGTGCGATTGCGGATGACCTTCTCCAGGCCATCGAATGCACCGCCGCAGATGAAGAGGATGTTGGTCGTATCGACCTGGATGAAATCCTGGTTGGGGTGCTTGCGCCCACCCTGCGGCGGAATCGAGGCCACCGTGCCCTCGATCAGCTTCAGCAGCGCCTGCTGCACGCCCTCGCCGGACACGTCGCGAGTGATGGACGGGTTGTCCGACTTGCGCGAGATCTTGTCGATCTCGTCGATATAGACGATGCCGTGCTGCGCCTTGTCGACGTCGTAGTCGCACTTCTGCAGCAGCTTCTGGATGATGTTCTCGACGTCCTCACCGACATAACCGGCTTCGGTGAGCGTCGTCGCGTCGGCCATCACGAACGGCACGTTGAGAAGGCGCGCGAGCGTCTGCGCAAGCAGCGTCTTGCCCGAACCGGTCGGTCCGATCAGCAGGATGTTGCTCTTCGACAGCTCGACATCGTCCTTGCGCCCCGAGATGTGGCGCAGGCGCTTGTAGTGGTTGTACACCGCAACGGCCAGGTTGCGCTTGGCCTGCTGCTGGCCGATCACGTACTGGTTGAGGATCTCGCAGATCTCCGCGGGAGTGGGCAGGCTGTTGGCGCCCCCTTCCCCGTCGGCCGATTGTGCAATCTCGTCACGGATGATGTCGTTGCACAGCTCGATGCACTCGTCGCAGATAAAGACCGACGGTCCCGCAATGAGTTTGCGAACCTCATGCTGACTCTTTCCACAGAACGAGCAGTAAAGCAGCTTTTCGCCACCCGTCTTCTTTTCCGTCATGGTCTTCCTCTCGTATGTCAGGCTTCGGACCGAGTCGTCAGCACCTTGTCGACAATGCCGTACTCCATCGCATCCTTGGCCGACATGAAGTTGTCACGATCCGTATCCTTCTCGATGCGCTCGAGCGACTGCCCGGTGTGCTTTGCGAGCATCTCGTTGAGACGGGCCCGGATATTCAGGATTTCGCGGGCGTGGATCTCGATGTCCGACGCCTGCCCCTGGAAACCGCCCAGCGGCTGATGGATCATCACCCGGGAGTTGGGCAGACAGAAGCGCTTGCCCTTCGCGCCGGCGGCGAGCAGGAAGGAGCCCATGCTCGCGGCCTGCCCGATGCACAGCGTGCTGACGTCGGGCTTGATGAACTGCATCGTGTCGTAAATGGCCATCCCCGCCGACACCGATCCCCCGGGGGAATTGATGTAAAAGAAAATGTCCTTGTCCGGATTTTCGGACTCAAGGAAGAGCAACTGCGCAACGATCAGGTTGGCGGTGACGTCGTTCACCGGCCCGACCAGAAACACCACGCGCTCCTTGAGAAGGCGCGAATAGATGTCGTAGGCGCGCTCGCCCCGACCGCTCTGTTCAACCACCATCGGGACCAGCCCGAGGCCGACTGGATCCCAGCTGCTGCTCGATTGAGGCGCCATATTGCTCATTCCTTGGTCTTTCGCGGCATCAGGCCGCGTTGTTACCCATCAGTTCGTCGAACGATACCGCGTTCTCGACGGTCTGGGCCTGCGTGGTGACCCACGCGACCACGTTGTCTTCGATCACGACCGCCTCGGCCTGTCCGAGGCGCTCCGGCTGCGCGTAGTACCAGCGTACCAGTTCCGAAGGATCTTCGTAGCTCTGGGCCATCTCTTCGACCAGCGCGCGAACCTGTTCCGGTTTCGCGTAGAGTTCCTTCGCCTTCACGAGTTCGGCCATGATGAGGCCCAGTTTGACACGACGCACGGCCTGATCGGTAAACCAGGCGGCCTCGACCGGGATGTCCTTCGTCTTCATGCCGCGCATCTCCAGGTCGCGCCTGGCGTTCTCGGCCAACTGATGGCTCTCGGCATCGACCAGCGCCTTCGGCACTTCGATCGGGTTGGCGGTCAGCAGCGCGTCCATGACCTGCTCCTTGACCTTGGCCTGGATGCGGCGCTTCACCTCGCGTTCGAGGTTGGCGCGCACCTCGTCGCGCAGCTTGGTGACATCGCCGTCGGCAACGCCCAGCGCACGCGCGAGGTCGGCGTCGACCGCCGGCAGGATCGCTGCTTCGACGCGCTTCACGGTCACTTCGAACTGCACCGCCTGACCGGCGAGGTTACGGGCATGGTAGTCCTCCGGGAAGGTCATGTCGAAGGTCTTGCTTTCACCGGCTGCCAGACCCGTCACGGCGGCCTCGAAATCCTTCAGCATCGAACCGGCGCCAATCACGAAGGGGAAGTCCTGCGCCTGGCCGCCATCGAACAATTCGCCGTCCTTGCGACCGGCAAAATCGATCACGACACGGTCACCCTCGCCGGCGGCACGCTCGGCGGTCTCGAAGCGGGTACGCTGCTTGCGCAGCACTTCGACGGTTTTTTCGACCTCGGCATCGCCGACAACCAGCGCCGGACGCTCGATCTTGCTCTGGGACAGATCACCCAGTTCGATCTGCGGGTAGACTTCGAACACGGCGCTGAATTCGAGCGTACCTTCGGCGGCTGCGTCCTTCGGCTCGATGCGGGGATAACCGGCCACGCGCAGGTTCTGCTCGCGCACGGAGTCGCCGAACGCCTTCTCGACGGCAGCGCCGATCGCTTCGGAGCGGGCCTGCGATTCGTAGGTTTGCGCTACGATCTTCATTGGCACCTTGCCAGGACGGAAACCCGGCATCTTCACGGTACGGGCCATGCGCTTCAGCCGGGCTTCGACTTCCTTGTCGATCTCGGCCACTGACACGGACATGTCGATGCGGCGCTCCAGTGCGCCCTGCGTTTCCTGGTTGGTCTGCATTAAGTAACGATCCCTGACAAGTCAAAGTTTGCCCACAAGGCACCCGCCGGGCTTCCGGGAGGCCAGCCCCCCGACCGCGGAGGGCAAACGGAGCGCGTAAAGATAGATTTTCGATTTTAGCACAGCACAGGCCCCTTCCTTCCAGAGTCCTTCCGGCCGCAGAATGAAGCGTGAGGACTTGCGCATGGAATGACGGAAACCACGGAACTTGAGCCCCCGGACACCCTCTGACGGGTGTCGGCGAACGGCTCGACCAGAGAGGAGAATCCAGATGACGATCTTCAATGCCTATCAGGCCCGTTTCGAGGCGGCCCGCGAAGAGGAGATGTCGATCCAGGAATACCTGGAGCTGTGCCGGTCCGACCGCTCGGCATATGCAACGGCAGCGGAGCGCATGCTGATGGCGATCGGCGAACCCGAACTGGTAGACACCCGCCTGGATCCTCGCATGTCGCGCATCTTCTCGAACAAGATGCTCAAGATCTATCCCGCCTTCCGCGACTTCTACGGCATGGAGGAAGTCATCGAGCACATCGTCTCGTACTTCCGTCACGCGGCGCAGGGCCTGGAAGAGAAGAAACAGATCCTGTACCTGCTCGGCCCGGTCGGTGGCGGCAAGTCCTCTCTCGCCGAAAAGCTGAAGTCGCTGATCGAGAAGGTCCCCTTCTACGCGATCAAGGGGTCGCCCGTACATGAGTCGCCGCTGGGCCTGTTCGACGTGAACGAGGACGGACGCCTCCTCGAGGACGATTTCGGCATCCCGCGCCGCTACCTGAACACGATCATGAGCCCGTGGGCGGTCAAGCGCCTGCATGAGTTCAACGGCGACATCACGCGCTTTCGCGTCGTGAAATTGCGTCCGTCGGTGCTCAAGCAGGTTGCGGTCGCCAAAACCGAACCGGGCGACGAGAACAACCAGGACATTTCGTCCCTGGTCGGCAAGATCGACATCCGCAAGCTCGAACAGTACTCGCAGGACGACCCCGACGCCTACAGCTATTCGGGCGGTCTGTGCCTCGCGAACCGCGGACTGCTGGAATTCGTCGAGATGTTCAAGGCGCCGATCAAGGTGCTGCACCCGCTGCTCACGGCTACCCAGGAAGGCAATTACAAGGGGACCGAGGGCTTCGGCGCGATCCCGTTCGACGGCATCGTGATGGCACACTCGAACGAGTCCGAGTGGGTCGCATTCAAGAACAACCGCAACAACGAGGCCTTCCTCGACCGGATCTACACGGTGAAGGTGCCCTACTGCCTGCGTGTGTCCGACGAGGTGCACATCTACGAGAAGCTGCTGATCGAAAGTTCGCTCGCGGCCGCCCCCTGCGCACCCGACACGCTGCGCATGATGGCGCAGTTCGGCGTGCTGTCGCGCCTCAAGGAGCCCGAGAACTCGAGCATCTATTCGAAGATGCGCGTGTATGACGGCGAGAACCTCAAGGACACCGACCCGAAGGCAAAAAGCTTCCAGGAATACCGCGACTATGCGGGCGTGGACGAAGGGATGACGGGTCTATCCACCCGCTTCGCGTTCAAGGCGCTGTCGAAGGTGTTCAACTTCGACCACCGTGAAGTCGCGGCAAACCCGGTGCACCTGATGTACGTGCTCGAACAGCAGATCGAGCAGGAGCAGTACCCGCCCGAGGTCGAGGCGCGCTACATGGGCTACATCAAGGAGTTCCTGGCGCCGCGCTACGCCGAGTTCATCGGCAAGGAGATCCAGACGGCCTACCTCGAGAGCTACTCCGAGTACGGACAGAACATCTTCGACCGCTACGTGACCTATGCCGACTTTTGGATCCAGGACCAGGAATTCCGGGATCCGAACACCGGCGAGATCCTCGACCGCTCGGCACTGAACGACGAACTCGAGAAGATCGAGAAGCCTGCCGGCATCAGCAACCCGAAGGATTTCCGCAACGAGGTGGTGAATTTCGTGCTGCGCGCAAGGGCGAAGCACGACGGCAAGAATCCGAGCTGGACGAGCTACGAGAAGTTGCGCGGGGTGATCGAGAAGAAGATGTTCTCGAACACGGAGGAGCTGTTGCCGGTCATCAGCTTCAATGCGAAGGCGAGCGCGGACGAGCAGAAGAAGCATCAGGACTTCGTCAATCGCATGATCGAGAAGGGCTATACCGAGAAGCAGGTGCGGCTGCTCTGCGAATGGTATTTGCGGGTCCGCAAGTCCTCGTGACCGATGCGTCGCCCGGGCGGCAAGTCCGGGCGACGTTCCGCACCCGTGCCGGAGACACACATGACCCGCATCATCGATCGGCGGTTCGACAGCAAGAAGAAGAGCGCAGTGAATCGGCAACGCTTCATGCGCCGCTTCAAGCAGCAGATCCGTCGCGCCGTGAACGAGGCGATCCAGGATCGTTCCATCCGCGATCTCGACAACGGCGAGCAGATCACGATCCCTTCCAAGGATCTGAGCGAGCCGCAGTTCCAGCATGGCCGCGGTGGCATCTGGGAGCAGGTTTTTTCGGGCAACGATCAGTTCGCCAGCGGCGATCTGATCAACCGCCCTCCTTCCGGGGGGGGCGGAGGTCGGGGCCAGGGCAAGGCGAGCAACGAGGGTGAGGGCGAAGACGATTTTGCGTTCCACCTCTCGCGCGAGGAATTTCTCGACATTTTCTTCGACGACCTTGCCCTGCCGAACCTGGTCCGCACGCAGCTCGCACGCATCACGGACTACAAGACGCAGCGTGCGGGTTTCACCTCCGACGGCACGCCGGCGAACATCAACATCGTGCGCTCGATGCGCGGGGCGCTGGGGCGCCGGCTTGCGCTCGGGTCGCCGTTCTCGGCGCGCCTGCGCGAGCTGCAGAAGGAGCTCGAGAAGGTCATCGAGGAGTCCGGCGAGGATTGCGAGGAAGCGCTGCAGCTCAAGGACGAGATCGGACGCCTGCGCGCGAAGATCGACGCGATCCCGTTCATCGACAGCTTCGACCTGCGCTACAACAACCGCATCCGCGTGCCGAAGCCGACCACGCAGGCGGTGATGTTCTGCGTGATGGACGTGTCCGGATCGATGGACGAGGAGAAGAAGGCCACCGCGAAGCGTTTCTTCATGCTGCTGTACCTGTTCCTGACGCGTACCTACGAGCAGATCGACGTCGTCTTCATCCGCCACCACACCGTCGCCAAGGAAGTCGACGAGGACGAGTTCTTCCACTCGCGCGAGTCGGGCGGGACGGTGGTGTCGAGCGCGCTGAAGCTGATGCATGAGGTGGTCACCGAGCGTTACGCACAGGGCAGCTGGAACATCTACGGCGCGCAGGCCTCGGACGGCGACAACTGGGACAACGACTCGCCCATCTGCCGCGAGCTGCTGGGCACGCAGATCCTGCCATGGTGCCAGTATTTCGCCTACATCGAGATCACGCCGGGCGAGCCGCAGAACCTGTGGCGGGAATACGAGAAGCTGTCGGGCGAGCACAAGAACTTCGCCATGCAGCGTATCGAGGAGCCGGCCGACATCTATCCGGTGTTTCGCGAACTCTTCAAGAAGACTCTCGCATGAAGCGCGCCTCCGCAAAGAAGCCGAAGCAACTGCCCGCGACGTCCGAATGGACCTTCGAGGCGATCGACGCGTACCACACCGAGATCGCGCGCGTCGCGGCGAATTTCCGCCTGGACGCCTATCCGGCGCAGATCGAGCTGATCACCTCGGAACAGATGATGGACGCCTATGCGTCGGTCGGCATGCCGGTGAATTACCACCACTGGTCCTTCGGCAAGCATTTTCTGTCGACGGAAAAGAGCTACCGGCGCGGACAGATGGGGCTGGCCTACGAGATCGTCATCAACTCGAACCCCTGCATCGCCTACCTGATGGAGGAGAACACGCTGACGATGCAGGCGCTGGTGATCGCGCACGCGGCGTACGGGCACAACAGCTTTTTCAAGGGCAACTACCTCTTCCGCACCTGGACGAACGCGGACGCGATCATCGACTACCTGGTCTTCGCGCGGAACTATATCGCGCAGTGCGAGGAGCGCCACGGCGAGGAGGAAGTGGAGCTGCTGCTCGACTCCTGTCATGCGCTGATGAACCTGGGCGTGGACCGCTACAAGCGTCCGCCCAAGTTGTCGCTCGCGAAGGAGAAGCTGCGCCAGGCCGAGCGTACGGAATACCTGCAGAGCCAGGTCAATGAGCTGTGGCGCACGCTGCCGGTCCACGACACCAAGCCGGGCAAGGTCACAGCGCCGCGCTTCCCGCCCGAGCCCGAGGAAAACCTGCTCTACTTCGTCGAGAAGCATGCGCCGCTGCTCGAACCGTGGCAGCGCGAGGTCGTGCGCATCGTGCGCAAGATCGCGCAGTACTTCTTCCCGCAGCGCCAGACGCAGGTGATGAACGAGGGCTGGGCGTGCTTCTGGCATTACACCCTGCTCAACACGCTCTACGACGAGGGACTGCTCGCCGACAGCTTCATGCTGGAATTCCTGCAATCGCATACCAACGTCGTCTACCAGCCCTCCTACAACGACCGCTGGTACAGCGGCATCAACCCGTATGCGCTGGGCTTCGCGATGTGGCAGGACATCAAGCGCATCTGCGAGGACCCGACCGAGGAAGACCGCGCCTGGTTTCCCGATATCGCCGGCAGCGACTGGCGCGAGACCTTCGACTTCGCGATGAAGAACTTCAAGGACGAGAGCTTCGTCGCGCAGTACCTGTCGCCGAAGGTGATGCGCGACTTCCGCATGTTCGCGATCCTCGACGACGAGCACGAACCGAAGCTGAGGGTTTCGGCGATTCACGACGAGCTGGGCTACCGGCGCGTACGCGAGATCCTGTCCGACCAGTACAACCTCGGGAGCCGCGAACCGAACATCCAGGTCTGGAACGTCGACCTGCGCGGAGACCGTTCGCTCACGCTGCGCCATCAGCAATACCGCAAGCGCCCGTTGGGGGGAAGCATCGACGAAGTGATGAAGCACATGGCGCGGCTGTGGGGCTTCACGGTACGGCTGGAGAGCCAGCACGAGGACGGCTCGGTCGAGCTGGTGCAGGAGACGCGGCTCGAAAAGCGCCGCGGACAATCCGAAAACTGACCTGCGACGGCATTCGATCGGCGTGCGGACAGATTGACGTCATAATTCGCATGAACGCGTAGAATCAGGGCTTTCCAGTCCCCGCCGGAGGCCCCATGTTTCTGCCGCCCAAGCCGATTTATCCGGTCGACGGCATTCGTGCGATCGAGGCCTTGGTCGCGCCGGATGCGCGGCCGAGCCTGATGGAACGCGCCGGACGGGTCGCTGCCGAGGAAGCCGTGCGCCTGACCCAGGACCGGGCAGGCCATGTGCTGATTGCGTGCGGCCCCGGGAACAATGGCGGCGACGGCTTCGTGATGGCGCGCCGCCTGCTGCAGGCCGGCCGCAACGTGACCGTTGCGTTCGCCGACGACCCGGCGAAGCTGCCGCGCGAGGCCTCGGCCGCATTCGCGGCGTGGCGGGCGGCCGGCGGCGAAACCGTATCGGATTTCCCGGCCGCCCCGGCAAACGGCTGGGCGCTGGTCGTCGACGCGCTGTTCGGCATCGGGCTGCGCAGCCCCGTGACCGGACGGCACGCGAAATGGATCGAGGCGCTCAACGCGCAGCACGCGCCGCGGCTCGCCATCGACATCCCGAGCGGACTCGACGCCGACACCGGGCGGGTGCTGGGCACGGTATTCCATGCGACGACCACGCTGACCTTTCTCGCGCTCAAGCCCGGACTTCTCACGCATGACGGCCCGGACATCGCCGGGGTCGTCAATGTCCACCGCCTGGACATCGACCCGCCTGACTACCTTCCGCCCAGGGGCTTGCAGATCCAGCCGGGAATCATCAAGCCCTTCCTCAGGCAGCGCCTGCAGAACACCCACAAGGGATGCTATGGCGACGTCGGCATCATCGGCGGGGCGCGCGGGATGACCGGCGCCGCCTTGCTGGCCGGCCGGGCAGCGCTGAAGCTCGGTTGCGGGCGCGTGCTCACGGGTCTCGTCGACGAGGCGGCGCCGGCGGTCGACTTCACGCAGCCGGAACTGATGCTGCAACGACCGGACGACGTGATCGAGTACGCAACCGTGCTGGCCGTTGGGCCCGGGCTGGGTCATGGCGACGTCGCCGCGGCGCTCCTGGAACGGGCGATCCGGCGCCCCCGCCCGATCGTCCTCGACGCCGACGCGTTGAACATCGTCGCGGCATCCGATCATCTCAGGTCCCTCGTCGCCACACGCGAGGCCCCGACGATGCTGACCCCCCACCCCGGCGAAGCCGGACGGCTGCTGCGATCCGACACGGCCACCGTGCAGAGCGATCGCGTCGCGAGTGCCCTCGAACTCGCGCGCACCTTCAACGCGCTGGTGGTACTCAAGGGCAGTGGCAGCGTGATCGCGACACCGGATGGCCGCTGGCTGATCAACAGCACGGGACACCCGGGCATGGCCAGTGCCGGCATGGGCGACGTGCTGACCGGACTGATCGCCAGCCTGGTTGCGCAGGGCTGGCCGGCCGAATCGGGCCTCATCGCGGCGGTGCACCTGCACGGCGCCGCGGCCGACCGGCTGGCACGCGAGGGCATCGGCCCGGTGGGACTGACCGCCAGCGAAGTTGCGGACGCTTCACGGGGCATATTCAACGGATGGACCCTGCAGGCGATCAGGGGGAGTTAGGGCGGGAACACCCCGGCACTCAGCCGCGACCGACTGAAACCGCCAACCTCGTTCATGCGAGAATCCTGACGCCAACAGAATCGCCAGGTCCAACTTCATAATCGACCAATGCCGCAGATCCGCGTCGACCGCCTCAGACCCGGGGTTTTCATATCCCTGTCATCCCTCGGCTGGATGGGACACCCTTTTTTGCTCAATCGCTTCTGCCTCTCGAGCGAGAAGCAGATTCAGGCGCTGCGCGAAATGGGCATCACGGTCGTCGAGTGGGACCCCGCGCGCAGCACGGCCGAACCGCTTCCCGAGCGCACGGCCAACAGCCCCGTCGCCGAGCAGGATTTCAGCAGCGCGGCGCTTGCGGGGATGCAGGACGAGAAACGCGTGCGCATCGCAAGGGTGCGCGAGCAGCGCGAAGGACTGGCACGGCGTGAACGGCTGTTCGAGCAGCAGGCAATCGCTGCGGGCGACATTTTCCGTTCGCTCCTCGGCCGCCCGCAGGACGCACAGCGACAGGCCAAGGCGCTGGTCGGGACGCTGGTGGAGAACCTGCTCGGCACCGACAGCATGGTGATCCATCTGGTGAGCCAGAAGAGCCGCGAAGGCGGCCTCGCGTTTCATGCACTGAACGTGATGGCCTTGTCGCTGATGCTGGGCAAGACGCTGCGGCTGTCCGAAGAGGAAATGCGGTTCCTCGGCCTGGGTGCCCTGCTCCACGACATCGGAAAACAGGAAATCCCGCCTCGCATCCTGCGCAACACCAGGCGCAGCAGCCCCGAGGAAGAGTTCTACCGCGCCCACGTCGGCTACGGCATCAAGGCCATCAGCGGCATGAAGGAGCTTCCCGTGGCGGTGCGCAACATCATCGCGTGCCATCACGAACTCTTCGACGGCAGTGGTTTCCCCAACCGCCTGGCTGGCGAGAAGATCCCCCGGCTCGCCCGCATTGCGGCCATCGCGAACCGCTACGACAACCTGTGCAATCCCTTCGACCTGCGCGACGCGAAGGCGCCGGCCGAAGCGCTGCGCCAGATGTTCCGCGCCGAAAGCGCGCATTACGACGGGCAGCTCGTGCAGTTGTTCATCAGGACGCTCGGCGTCTATCCGCCCGGCACTTTCGTCTCGCTGTCCAACGGCAGCGTCGGGATGGTCGTGGAGACCAATCCCGCGGACCTCCTGCATCCGCTCGTGATGCTGCACGATCCGGACATCCCGCGCGCGGAAGCCCTGCTCCTCGATCTGCGCGACGCCGACCTGAAGGTCGAGTCGGCCCTGAGCCCCGCCACCCTTTCGGTCGAAACCGTGGAATACCTGGCGCCGCGCGGCCGGCTCGACTACTACGTCGAAGGCAGCAAGAACTGATCGGTGCGTTTCGCCTGGCCGGCGATCAGCCCCGGCCCTGAAGGACTGCGAGCCTGCGGGGCGCCCGAATCACGCCGGTCGCGAGCCCCGTTCCCGCGAGGATCACACCGCAACCGGCAAGCATGTTGATCGTGACGACTTCGTCGAGCAGGATCGCGCCCCACAACATGCCGAACACCGGAATGAGGAAAGTGACCGCGATCGCACGCGCCGGCCCGACGTGCGCGATCAGGCGGAAGTACATCACGTAGGCGACACCGGTGCAGGCGAACGCGAGCAGGAGCACCGACGTCCACGCCTCGCGTCCGGGCATTGCCTCGGGCCACAGCCACACCGCGAAAGGCGCGAGCACGAGGGCGGCATAGAACTGGCTACCCGTGGCGATCGCCATCGGATCGACGCCGGACAGGAAGCGCTTGGTGAAATTCGCCGCGACGCCGTAGTTCAGCGTTGCGGCGAGGCACGCCGCCACTGCCCAACCCGAACCGCCGGCGCGGAACGACGCCTTGCCCCACACGAGAATCACGACGCCCAGCAGGCCGAGCAACAGGCCGGCCGTCGCAGCCGCCGAGAGGCGATCCTTGAGCCAGACCCGTGCGACCAGTGCCGCGAAGAGCGGCGAGGTGGCGTTGAGAACAGATGCGAATCCGGCCGTGACCGACAGTGCGGCCCACGCGTACAGCACGAAGGGCAAGGCGGAGTTCGTCACGCCGACGACAAGCAGCGGCCCGGCCTTGCGCCACAGCGGAGCGAGATTGCCGCGCCATGCGAGCACTGGCAGCAGCAGCAAGGCGGCCAGGCCGACCCGGAGCTCGATCAGCGCCGCCGGCCCGAACTGCGGTGCGGCGACGCGCATGAACAGAAATGAACCGCCCCACAGGGCGGCGAGGATCACCAATTCCGATACGTCACGTGGCCGCACTTCCGCTCCCGAAAACGATGGCCCGCGGTGGAGGCCGGATTGCCCCGGCACACGGCGGAACCGCTAGAATTCCTGCCTCATCATACCGATCCAGGCAAGCCATGAATCTGTCTCAACAACTGCGCATCGAGATCCAGCGCAACGTCGCCGCATCGCTCGCCGAGGACGTCGGCACCGGCGACCTGACCGCACGCCTCATCGCCGCCGAAACCGACGCCCGCGGACGGGTGATCACGCGCGAGGATGCAATCGTCTGCGGCACGGCCTGGTTCGACGCGGCCTTTGCCACACTCAGCCCCGCCGCCACGATCATCTGGCATGTCGCCGACGGCGATCGCGTCGAGGCGGGTCAGGCGCTGTGCGACGTCGTTGCGAATGCGCGGGTGCTGCTCACCGCCGAGCGCACGGCGCTGAACTTCCTGCAACTGCTCTCCGGCACCGCCACCGTCACCCGCCGCTTTGTCGACGCCGTTGCGGGGACCGGCGCCAGGATCGTCGACACCCGCAAGACCCTGCCCGGCCTTCGCCTCGCGCAGAAATACGCCGTTGCGGTGGGTGGCGGCACCAATCATCGCGTCGGCCTCTACGACGGCATCCTCATCAAGGAGAACCATATCATCGCCGCGGGCAGCGTCGCGCGCGTGCTGGAACAGGCGAAGAAGATCGCGCCGTCCAACGTGTTCATTGAGATCGAGGTCGAGACGATCGCGCAGCTCGAGGACGCGCTCGCGGCCGGGGCGAAGATGATCCTGCTCGACAACATGGACCTCGCGACGATGCGCGAGGCAGTACGTATTACCGCGGGCCGCGCGGAGCTCGAAGCCTCGGGCGGCGTGAGCCTGGAAAAGGTGCGGGCGATTGCCGAAACGGGGGTCAACCGCATCTCGATCGGCAGCCTGACCAAGGACGTGCGCGCGCTCGACCTGTCGCTGCGTCACATCGAGGAGTAAGCCGACGCGGGCACCGGCCGTCCGGCCCGATGCCCGCGCCTTCTGTTGGCACCTAGGCGCCGAGGTGCTCGACCATGAAACGCTTGATCGCGTCCACGTCGGGCGCCATCACCTCGACCCTCTGCGGCAGCGACTCGATGCCCTCGAGTTCCGCGGGACGCTCGGGCTCGCGCCCCAGCGCCGTGCGGAGGGTCTCGGCGAACTTCACCGGCAACGCGGTTTCGAGCACCAGCAGCGGCACGCCGGCTGGCACGGAGTCGGCGCAATCCCACGCGACCTTGACGCCATCGGCCGTGTGCGTATCGACCATCGTGCCGTAGGTCTCGAACACCTGCCGGATCGTCGACAGGCGGTCCTCGTGCGTGCTGCGCCCCGACACGAACGCAAAGTTCGTGAGGTGGGCGAATTCGGAGGTCGCGGAAAGGTCGAACGCCCCGCCGGCATCGACCGACTTCCACAGTTCCGCCACACGTTGCGGGTCGCGGCCGACGAGATCGAAGACGAAGCGCTCGAAGTTCGACGCCTTCGAGATGTCCATCGACGGGCTCGACGTGACATGCGTTTCCGCTGCGTTGCGCGGGCGATACACGCCGGTGTGGAAGAACTCGTCGAGAACGTCGTTCTCGTTGGTCGCGAGGATCAGGCGAGCGACCGGCAGGCCCATCTGGCGTGCGATGTGGCCGGCGCATATGTTGCCGAAGTTGCCCGACGGCACGCAGAACGCGATCTGCTCGTCGTTCGATTTCGTCGCGGCGAAATAGCCCTTGAAGTAATACACGATCTGGGCCGCGACACGCGCCCAGTTGATCGAGTTGACCGCACCGATCTTGTACTTGGCCTTGAACGCCGCGTCGTTCGACACCGCCTTCACGATGTCCTGCGCATCGTCGAACATCCCCGTGACCGCGATGTTGTAGATGTTCTCGTCCTGCAGCGAATACATCTGCGCGCGCTGGAACGCGCTCATCTTGCCGTGCGGCGACAGCATGAACACGGTCACGCCGTGCTTGCCGCGCATCGCGTATTCCGCCGCCGAACCGGTGTCGCCCGACGTCGCGCCGAGGATGTTGATCGTCTCGCCGCGCTTGTCGAGGACGTACTCGAACAGGTTGCCGAGCAGCTGCATCGCCATGTCCTTGAACGCCAGCGTCGGGCCGTTCGACAGTTCGAGCAGGCCGAAGCGGCCCGGTTCGAGCCAATGCACGGGAGTGATGTCGGCTGCGTTGTCGCCGGAACGGGCAAAGCGATAGACGTCGGCGGTATAGGTCTTGTCGCAGATCGCCTTGAGGTCGGCCGCGGGGATGTCGGTGATGAACTTCGACAGGATCGCGAAGGCGAGCTCCGCGTAGGACAGGCCGCGCCAGGCGTCGAGCTCGGCGCACGTGACCTGCGGATAGGTCTCCGGCAGGTACAGGCCACCATCGGGAGCGAGGCCGCCCAGCAGGATGTCGCAGAACTCGGGACGGGCGGCGTGGCCGCGGGTGGACAGGTACTTCACGGGCAAATCCTCAAATTTTCGTGTTCGTTCATGGACGGCAGGCACGGCGATGCAGAGCGCTCCGCACCCGGCCGTGCCTGCCGTCGCGCCGGCGCACTCGGATAGCGCGCCGGCCGTGGAGGAGAATTACTGCAGGCTTTCCATGCGCAGGCGGGTGAGCCTGCCCTGCACGACCGGCAGCGCCTCGATCTTCGCGATCGCGGCGTTGGCGTTCTTCTCGACCGTTTCATGAGTCAACATGATGATGTCGGTCTGGGAGGTGCCTTCGGGAGCCTCCTTCTGGATCATCGCCTCGATCGAGATGCCGCTGTCGGCGAGGATGCGGGTGATGTCCGCAAGCACGCCCGGTTTGTCCTCGACGCGCATGCGCAGGTAGTAGGACGTGATCACTTCGTCGATCGGCAGCACCTTCAGGTCGTGCACCTGGTCGGGCTGGAACGCGAGGTGCGGCACGCGGTGCTCGGGGTCGGCGGTGTGCAGGCGGGTCACGTCGACGAGATCCGCGATCACGGCGCTGGCGGTCGGTTCAGCACCGGCGCCCTTGCCGTAGTAGAGCGTCGCACCGACCGCGTCGCCATAAACGACGACCGCGTTCATCGCCCCTTCGACGTTCGCGATCAGGCGCTTGGCGGGGATCAGCGTCGGATGCACGCGCAGCTCGATGCCCTCCGGGCGCATGCGCGAGATGCCCATCAGCTTGATGCGGTAGCCGAGCTGTTCGGCGTAGGCGATGTCGACGCTGTCGAGCGCGGTGATCCCCTCGATGTGGGCGGCCTCGAACTGCATCGGCACCCCGAAGGCGATCGCGCTCATGATCGTCGCCTTGTGCGCGGCATCGACACCTTCGATGTCGAAGGTCGGATCCGCTTCGGCATAGCCGAGCGCCTGCGCTTCCTTGAGCACGTCGGCGAACGGCAGGCCCTTGTCGCGCATCTCGGACAGGATGAAGTTGGTCGTGCCGTTGATGATGCCGGCGAGCCACTGGATGCGGTTGGCGGAGAGACCTTCGCGCAGCGCCTTGATGATGGGGATGCCGCCGGCGACGGCCGCCTCGAACGCGACCATGACGCCCTTTTTCTGCGCGGCGGCGAAGATCTCGTTGCCATGCACGGCAAGCAGCGCCTTGTTGGCGGTCACGACATGCTTGCCGTTCTCGATGGCCTTGAGGACCAGCTCCTTGGCGACGCCGTAGCCGCCGATCAGTTCGACGACGATATCGATCTCGGGGTCGGTGACGACGGAAAAGGCGTCGTCGGTCAGGCGCGGGCCGTTGCCGGCGACCTTGCGCGCGAGTTCCAGGTTCTTGTCGGCCACTGCGGTAATGCGGATCGGGCGACCGGCGCGACGGGTAATTTCCTCCTCGTTGCGTTTCAGAACGGTGAAGGTACCGCCACCGACGGTACCGATGCCCAGCAGGCCAACATTGATCGCTTTCATAAGAACTCGTTGAGTTTCGTCTTCAGATGGTAAAACAAGTTGCTTCAGGTGCCGTAACGCTTCCGGTAGCCTTCAAGGAAGCGGGCGAGACGGCCGATGGCGTCGCGCAGATCGCCCTCGTGCGGCAGGAACACGAGGCGGAAATGGTCGGGGCGCGGCCAGTTGAAGCCCGTGCCCTGCACCAGCAACACGCGCTCCTGCTCGAGGAGTTCGGCGATGAAGGCCTGATCATCCTCGATGGGATACATCCCGGGATCGAGCCTCGGGAACATGTACAGCGTCGCCTGCGGTTTCACGCAGCTCACGCCCGGAATCGCCGTGATCAGTTCATAGGCAAGGTCGCGCTGCCGGCGCATGCGCCCGCCCTCGGAGACGAGATCGTCGATGCTCTGGTAGCCGCCCAGCGCAGTCTGGATCGCATACTGCCCCGGCACGTTCGCGCACAGGCGCATCGAGGCGAGCATGTTGAGCCCTTCAATGTAGTCCTGCGCATGCCGCTTGTCGCCGCACACGACCATCCAGCCGGCGCGATAACCGCAGGAGCGGTAGTTCTTCGACAGGCCGTTGAAGATGATCGTCAGCACGTCCTCCGACAGCGAAGCCATCGACGTGTGCGTCACGCCGTCGTAGAGCACCTTGTCGTACACCTCGTCCGCGTACAGGATCAGGCCGAATTCGCGGGCGAGATCGATGATGCCTTTCAGGACCTCGTCGGGGTAGACCGCTCCGGTCGGATTGTTCGGATTGATGACGACGATGGCGCGGGTGTTCGGCGTGATGCGCGCACGCATGTCCGCGAGGTCCGGCAGCCAGCCGCTCGCCTCGTCGCACAGGTAATGCACCGGACGGCCGCCCGACAGGCTCACGGCCGCCGTCCACAGCGGGTAGTCCGGGGCCGGCACCAGCACCTCGTCGCCGGCGTTGAGCAGCGCGTTCATCGCCATCACGATCAGCTCGGACACGCCGTTGCCGATGTAGATGTCCTCGATCGTCACACCCTTGATGTGCTTCTGCTGGGTGTAGTGCATCACCGCCTTGCGCGCCGCGAAGATGCCTTTGGAATCCGAATAGCCCGCCGAGTTCGGCAGGTTGCGGATCATGTCCATCTGGATCTCTTCGGGGGCGTCGAAGCCGAACGCGGCGAGGTTGCCGATGTTCAGCTTGATGATCTTGTGCCCTTCGTCTTCCATCTGCTTGGCACGGGTGAGGACGGGGCCACGGATGTCGTAGCAGACGTTGGCGAGCTTGGCAGATTTGTGAACCTGCGGGAGCCTCGGGGCTTCGGGCTGCCCCTTCGTTTGTTCGGGCGGGACAGCAACCCGCAGTTTCGGCTCGACGCTCATCGCACTCCGTCCTTTCTTTCGCATGTTCACTCCGCACCCGGCTTCGGGCGCGCCGCAGGATCGCCGGCAACACCGCGGGGAACTGCCGGGTGGGCCGGAAAACCAAAAGAATGTATCTTATCCAAGCCTGTATCCCCCGGCAATTTTGCCGACCGAGCGAACCCGATGAAGCTGAATCTCGAACAGAATCCCAACCTCAACGTCGTGACCGGCTACGGTACCGACCACCTGATGATCAACAAGGAACGCCACGACGGCAACGTGCTGGTCGCGGTCGACCGTATCGTGGGAGGCTGGGCCCCCGGCGGCTTCGCGAACCTGAGTGCGGACGATTTCGCCCCGGTGTGCGAGATGAAGCCCGAAGTCGTGCTGATCGGCACCGGCAGCCGCCTGCGCTTTCCGGCACCGGCGATCCTGCGCCCGCTGATCGAAGCGCGTATCGGCTATGAAATCATGGACTTGCCTGCCGCCTGCCGCACCTACAACATCCTCGCCGCCGAGGGCCGCTCGGTCGTCGCGGCCTTGCTCTTCGACGCGGCCTGACGCCAGTGTGCGGGCGGATGCGCGCCCGCCACACCCTCACGCGCATGCAGACGTTGTCTTCCGGCCGGCTCCTCCGCTACGCTGAGTGCGACAACTCACACCGGAGAGCCCGATGAGCACGGCAAGCATCCCGTCCATGCCCGACCTGACCCTTCCCGCGACGGGCGGCGACAGCGTCACCCTCGCGGCGCAGAAAGGCCGCAAGGTGGTGCTGTATTTCTACCCGAAGGACAACACGCCGGGTTGCACCAACGAAACCTCGGACTTCCGCGATCACCACGCGGCGTTCCGCGCCGCCGGATGCGACATCTATGGCATTTCGCGCGATAGCCTGAAGTCGCACGAGAACTTCAAGGCCAAGCTCGGCCTGCCCTTCGAGCTGATCTCCGACGCCGACGAGGCGGCATGCAATGCCTTCGGCGTCATCAAGATGAAAAACATGTATGGGAAACAGGTACGCGGCATCGAACGCAGCACTTTCGTCATCGATGCCGAAGGTGTCGTCCGTCGCGAATGGCGCGGCGTGAAGGTGGCCGGCCATGCGCAGGAAGTGCTGGATTTCGTGAAGACCCTGTAACCCCGTTCAACCCGACGCCCGAGCATCAACCACTCCATGACCAAACGCGCGCCCCGCAGCCGGGACACCAAGCTCTTCGTCCTCGACACCAACGTGCTGATGCACGACCCCACCAGCCTGTTCCGCTTCGAGGAGCACGACGTGTTCGTGCCGATCATGACGCTGGAGGAACTGGACAACAACAAGAAGGGCATGTCCGAAGTCGCCCGCAACGCGCGCCAGGCGAGCCGCACGATGGACGAGATCGTCAGCTCCTGCCCCGCTGACATCGCCGACGGCATCGATCTCAAGGCCCCCTCGCACGAACTGGCGACCGGCAAGCTGTTCCTGCAGACCGAGGCGATCAACCTCGCCCTGCCCCCGGCGCTGCCGACTGCCAAGGGCGACAACCAGATCCTTGCGGTGGTGATGCATCTGGTCGAGCGCTTCCCCAAGCGGCCGGTGATCCTCGTCTCCAAGGACATCAACATGCGCATCAAGGCCCGCGCGCTGGGCCTGGAGGCGCAGGACTACTTCAACGACAAGGTACTGGAGGACACCGATCTCCTCTACACGGGCTGGCGCGAGCTGCCGCCGGACTTCTGGGACACCCACGGCAAGGGCATGGAGTCGTGGAAAGAGGAAGGGCACACCTACTACCGCATCAATGGTCCGCTCTCGACCGGCCTGCTGGTCAATGAATTTGTCTTCCAGGATGGCGAATCGCCGCTGCAGGCGTGGGTCAAGGAGCGAAGCGGACGCAGCGTGCTGATCGAGACGCTGATCGACTACGCCCACAACAAGAACAACGTGTGGGGCATCACGGCGCGCAATCGCGAGCAGAACTTCGCGCTCAACCTGCTGATGAATCCCGAGATCGACTTCGTCACGCTGCTCGGCCAGGCCGGCACCGGCAAGACGCTGCTCACGCTCGCGGCGGCACTGACCCAGGTGCTGGAAGCCAAGCGCTATTCCGAGATCATCATGACCCGCGTGACCGTGCCGGTCGGCGAGGACATCGGCTTCCTGCCGGGCACCGAGGAAGAGAAGATGGCGCCGTGGATGGGGGCGCTGGAGGACAACCTCGACGTCCTCAACGGCACGACCGGCGAGGGCGGCGATTGGGGCCGCGCGGCGACGCGCGACCTGATCCGCTCGCGCATCAAGATCAAGAGCCTGAACTTCATGCGCGGGCGCACCTTCATCAACAAGTTCCTGATCATCGACGAGGCGCAGAACCTCACGCCGAAGCAGATGAAGACCCTGATCACGCGCGCGGGGCCGGGCACCAAGGTCGTGTGCCTCGGCAACATCGCGCAGATCGACACCCCTTACCTCACCGAGGGCAGCTCCGGCCTGACCTTCGTGGTCGACCGCTTCAAGGATTGGCCGCATTCCGGCCACATCACGCTGCAGCGCGGCGAGCGCTCGCGTCTCGCCGACCACGCGGCCGACGTGCTCTGACCGCGCCGGGGCGGCAGGGCTGCCCCGGCAATACCGCCCAAATACCCCGGGAAAGACACGGGAATTTGCCCTGGATCATCCCGGCCGGCCGGGTTGCATCCTATAATGCGCGGGTTTTTTGCCTGCGAAAGTTGCCATGCCTGCTACCGCCTCCGAGATGCTGGTCGGAGCCAGTTCGGACTTCCTCAAGCGCTTCTCGCCGTTCAACCGGATGGAGCCGGAGGCGCTCGGATTCCTGAGCGAGCGTGCGGTGCTGGCGTTTCACGCCCGCGGCAGCGAGATCCTGACCCCCGAGATGGGGCAGCCGACGCACTTCCACATCGTGCAGCGCGGCAAGGTGCAGGCCCGCCAGGTCGGCCCCGCGAGTGTCACCGACTACGCCGCGATGACGCTGGGTCCGGGCGAATGCTTCCCGATCGGCGCGATCTCGGCCCAGCGCCCCTCGACCAACGCCTACGCGGCGGTCGAAGACAGCTTCGTGTTCCAGCTGCCCGCGGACGATTTCCTCAAGCTCATGCAGATGAGCCCGGTCTTCCACGTCTTCTGCACCCAGTACATCGCGAGCCTGCTCAACCAGTCGCGACAGCAGCTGCAGAGCACCTTTGCGCAGCGCGCGGCGGAGCAGCAGACGATGACGACGCCGCTCGGCCAGCTCGTGAAGAAGGCGCCGATCTTCGTCACGCCGGACAGCTCGCTCCGCGCCGCGCTGGAAAAGATGTCCGAGATGCGTATTGGCTGCATGGTGGTCACGGACAGCGAACAGAAGCCGCTCGGCATCCTGACCCAGAGCGATCTGCTCCCGCGCGTCGTGCTGCCGGGCATCGATCTGCAGCGCCCGATCGGCGACGTGATGACGCGCACGCCGCACGTCATGTCGGCCTCGGCTTCGGCCTACGACGCGGCCCTCGAGATGGCGACGCACGGCGTGCGCCATCTGCTGGTGGTCAACTCGGAGGGTCGTCTGAAAGGCGTGGTGTCCGAGCGCGATCTGTTCACGCTGCAGCGCATCGGCCTGCGACAGATCCGTTCCAGCATCGAAGGCGCCGACGACCTGGAAGCGCTGCAGCGCGCCAGCCGCGACATCCGCCAGCTGGCGCTCAACCTGATCGCCCAGGGCATCGGCGCGGAACAGCTGACCCAGTTCATCTCCGCGCTCAACGACGCCCTCACCTGCCGCATCATCGATCTCGCGCGTGCGCGGCATGACCTGTACGGCGTCGACTATGCGTGGCTCGCCTTCGGCTCGGAAGGGCGCCACGAGCAGACGCTCTCGTCCGACCAGGACAACGGAATCATCTACGCATGCCCCGAAGGGGCGGACCCGGTCGAGCTGAAGAACCGCCTGCTCGCCTCGGCGAAGGAAGTGAACGAGAACCTCGCCGCCTGCGGATTCCCGCTGTGCAAGGGCAACATCATGGCGAGCAACCCCGAGCTCTGCCTCACGCTCGACGAATGGAAGGGGCGCTTCGGCGACTGGATTCGCGAACCGGACCCGCAAGCCCTGCTCAATGCAACGATCTTCTTCGACTATCGCGTGCTGTGCGGCAACGAGCGCCTGGGCGACCAGCTGCGCGCGTGGCTGAACCGCACGGCGAAGGCCAACGCCAACTTCCTGCGCATGATGGCGTCGAATGCGCTGCAGGCCGCGCCGCCGCTGGGACGCATCCGCGATTTCGTCGTCGATGACGACGGCACGATCGACCTGAAGAAATCCGGCGCCCGCCTGTTCGTCGACGTCGCGCGCATTCTCGCCCTGCGCACCGCGGTCGTGTCGAGCAGCACCGTGCAGCGGCTGCGCCAAGCGGGCAACAAGATGGGCATTCCGTCCGAGGAAATCGCCGCGCTGATCGACGGCTTCCACTTCATCCAGTTGCTGCGCCTGCGTTCCCAGCATCTCGACACCGAACACGACGCGCCGGGCGACAACCGCGTCAATCCCGACACGCTGAACGAACTCGACCGGCGCATCCTGAAGGAAGCGTTCCGCCAGGCCAGGAAGCTGCAGTTGCGGCTCAAGCTCGACTACCAGCTATGAATTGGCTCACCCGGCTCCTCGGCAACAGCGCAGACACGGCCACGCTCGACGTCGCGCTGCGCGATGCCCTCGCGAAGTGGGAAGCGCTGCCGGCGCCGGATCTGGGCACCGCCCACTTCGAGACGCGCTACGTGGTCATCAACACCGAGGCCACCGGGCTCGATCTCGACAAGGATCGCCTGCTCGCAGTCGCGGCGATCGCCGTCGACCGCGAACAACTGTCCCCGCACGACAGCTTTCATGCCGCCGTGGAACCGGATGCCGCGGCGGTACTGACGAGCCTCCTCGCCTTCGCGGGCAAGGGCCCGGTCGTGGTGTTCAACGCGTCGTTCAACCGCAGCCTGCTCGAACGTGCGCTCGACGAGCATCTCGGCATCACGCCGGACTGGACCTGGCTCGACCTGCACTGGCTCCTGCCGGCCCTCTACGACGAACACATCGACCGGCCGGCGCGTCTGGCCGACTGGATGAAGGCCTTCGGCATCGAGACCTTCCAGCGCCACCACGCGCTGGGGGATGCCTGGGCGATCGCGCAACTGATGCTCGCCGCGCAGGCACGCGCCCGCGCGCTCGGCCACAACACTCCACGCACGTTGGCGGAACTGGAACACAGCCGCCGGCAATTGAGGCGTCACGGATGAATCGAATTTCCCCCGCAAGCAACTTCCGCCGCTGCCTGACAACCCGCTTCGTCGCCCTGCTCGCCACGACCACCCTGCTGATCGCGCCACCTGCGGGCGCCGACGACACGCCCGCTCCGGCCGACCCGCCGGCCGCGACGACGTCGTCCTTCGGCCGTTACGGTACGGCGGCACAGGATCTCATCAACCAGGGGATGGAGTACATCGGCATCCGCTACCGCTTCGGCGGCAACTCGCCCGAAACCGGGCTCGATTGCAGCGGCCTGGTCCAGAACGTCTTCCGCAACGCGCTCGGCCTCAACCTGCCGCGCGCCGCACGCGACATGGCCCGCGTCGGCGACAAAGTCGGCATGCAGGATCTCAAGCCCGGCGACCTGGTGTTTTTCAAAACAATGCGCCATGCCTTCTCGCATGTGGGCATTTACCTCGGCGAAGGCCGCTTCCTGCACGCCCCGGCGAGCGGCGGAGAAGTGCGCATCGACGAGATGAGCCAGAGCTACTGGGCGAAGCGCTTCAACGGCGCGCGCCGCATGGTGCCGGACGCCGGCCTGCCGCAGGCCAACTGACAGGCGACGCCGGCGAGGCGCTGCGACGGACCGGGTTTTCGTCTAGGCTTCTATCGAGCCTGACGAGATTCCTGCAATGCTGATTGCCCAGTTGTCCGACCCTCACGTCGTCGCACCCGGCACCCTGCTCTACGACAAGATCGACACCGGCGCCCTGTTCGCCGCGGCCGTCCGGCGCGTTGCCCGGCTGTACCCGGTGCCGGATGTGGTCGTCGTCTCCGGCGACCTCGTGAATGAAGGCACCGCGCGGGAATACGCACGGGTCCGCGAACTGCTTGCGCCCTTGCCGGTGCCGTGGCAGCTCATGGCCGGCAATCACGACGACCGTTCGCAGCTCAGGAACGCCTTTCCCGATCAGGGATTCACGAACGACGACTTGTGCTGCGCGCGACGGATGCTCGGCGAACTGACCCTGCTGTTCCTCGACACCACCCTCCCCGGCGAGGAAGGCGGCGAGGTCGCCGACGAACAGCTCGCTTGGCTCGACCGGGCGTGCGATCCCGACCGCGACTGCCTGCTGTTCCTGCATCACCCCCCGTTCGCGACGGGGATCGCCGGGCTCGACACCATCGCCTGCCGAGGTTCCGCACGCCTCGCCAACTGGCTGCGCCGCCACGCCGAAGTGCGCGCCCTCGCCTGCGGCCACGTGCATCGCCCGATCTTCGCGAGCTTCGCGGGACGACCGTGCGTCACCGCCCCTTCGGTCGCCCACCAGATCGTCTGCGACCTGTCGGGCGCGCCCGATACGCTGGCCTGGTGCCGCGAACCGCCCGCCTTCCTGCTGCATCGCTGGCACGCTGGCGAGTTGGTCACGCACGTGCTGCCCGTCGACGAGAGCACGGCGCATCGCTACGACTGAATCGCCTTCGCCGGCACGGCCTATTCCGGCTTCGCCTCCACCAGCCGGCGATACTGCGCCATGTGGCGGATGGCTTCCCGCGGCTGCCTGAACTGCTCGCACAACAACGCCAGGTTGTAGTGGCAATCGGCGAGACCCGGATCGCCGCGCAGGGCCGCCTGGTAGGCGTCCATCGCCTCGTGCTTGCGGTCCATGTCGTCGAGCAGGACGCCGAGGTTGTACATCAGCGTCGGATCGGCTCCGCAGGCCGCGATCGCATCGTGGTAGACGCGTTCGGCCTCCGTCAGGCGCCCGGCCTCGTGCAGCAAGGATCCCAGATTGATGCGGGCATCGAGCAGGTTCGGCGCCTCGGCGATCGCCCGCTCGTACGCCCGCCGCGCGGACTCGGGTTCGTCGCGCTCCAGCGCAAGCGCCTGCTCGAACCAGTGCGCGGCGTGCGCCGGTGCGTGGGTGGCTGCGCTCCCGGCCTGGCTTGCAGCCGGCTTGTGCTCGATCACGCTCAGGGAGCCGTCGGCAGGATCGCCTTCGAACGCGAGCAGATACTGGCCCGACTCGGCCTGCCAGTGGCTGCTGCCCTCCCTGACCACGACGCGGTCGGCCACCACGCGCACGGACAGCCCCGAGAGGGGCATCTCCTCGGGAAGGCGGCTGCGCAGCGCCTTCATGGATCGCACGATGCGCCGGGGCGGGACCTGCGCCGCGGCGAGCGCCTGCGCGGTGCGCAGCACGACCAGATCCTGGAACGAGAACCGCCAGGCGTTGCGCGGGCCGCGCTCCGGCGAGACGAAGCCGGCCCCGATCAATGCACGGATCGTGCTGCGCCCCAGGCGCAGGAGTTTCTCGACCTCGCGCACGCCGTAGCGGTGCATCGGGAAACCTCGCTATTTTCTGGCCGTCTTGCGTACCGCCTGCTCGGCGGCAGGCTTCGCCCGCCGGGGCGGCTTGCGCGTCTCGGCCTGCGGCTGGGCGGACGACTCCGGCGCCGGCGTCTTCTTCTCCAGGCTTGCGCGCAGGGCTTCCATGAGGTCGATCACTTGGCCGCCGGCTTGGCCCTCCTCGGTCAGCGTGATCTCCTGGCCCTCGACCTTCTTCTGCACCGCCGCCTCGATGCGCGCGCGCACCGCGTCGGTGTAGGCGGCAGGATCGAAACGGTCCACGGCCTGCTGATCGATGAGGAGCTGCGCCAACTGGAGCTCGGCATCCTTGACCTCGGTCTGCGGAATGTCGAGGTCCCTGATCGAGCGCACGTCCGTGCCGTAGAGCAGCTGCTGCATGACGAGCCCGCTCATTTCCCCCACCTCGACCGGGCGGATCATCACGACATGCTGCTTGCCGTGCGCCGCCCAGCGGCCGAGCGCGCAGCGCCCCGCTGCCCGCAGCGCGCGGGCGAGCAGCGCATAGGGCTTGGCGCCACCCTTGTCCGGGGCGAGGTAATAGGCCTTGTCGAAATACACCGGATCGACGGTTTCGATGGGCACGAACTCGGTGATCTCGGCGCTGTGCGAGCCTGCCTCCTCGAGCGCCTTCAGCTCGTCGGCGCTGAAGGTCACAAACTGGTCCTTGGCGAATTCGTAACCCTTGACCATGTCGTCGCGCGCCACCACCACCTCGTCCTTCAGGCACACGTACTGCTGCTTGAGCCGCGAGCCGCAGCCCTTGTGCAGCAGGTTGAAGGAGACGGTCCGGCTCGCTTCGGTGGCGGTATAGAGTTTTACCGGGATGGCCACCAGTCCGAACGAGACCGTGAGCGATGCAATCGATCGTGCCGCCATGCTTGCCTCCGGGGGTCAGGGAGTCATGATCTGGCGCCCGACACGGCCTTTTCCAGACTCTGCTTGCGCTCCAGGGCGTCGTGCCAGTGATCACCCGATTGCGCCAGGCGCTGCGCGACGTTGGTGATCCTGAAGTCGAGCGGGTGCGCGCCGGCCAGCTCGTCCCAGGTGAGCGGCATCGACACCGGCGCGCCGGGCACCCCGCGGGGCGAATAGGCGACGTTCAGGGTCTTGCCGCGGACGTTCATATTGTAGTCAAGGAAGATCTTGCCGGTCCGCGCGCGCACGCTCCACTCCATCGTGATGTCCCGCGGATGCTGGCGCAGCAGGTGCCGCCCGACGAGTTCGCACACCTTGCGCGCGGCATCGAAATCGATCGTGCGCCGGATCGGCACGAAGACATGCAGCCCGGTCTTGCCCGAGGTCTTGACGATCGCGTCGAGCGCCATGCCCTGCAGCAGTTCGTGCAGCCAGAAGGCGACCTCCTTGCCCTTCTCGAAGGCGGCCGTGTTGAGCTCCGGCTCTGCCCCCGGCGCCTCGTGGCCGGAATAGATGTAGGGGTCGAGGTCGAACACCACGTAGTCGGGAAAGTTGAGCACCGAGGCCTCCAGGGAGGCGAGCGATCCGGCGTAGTCGGTCCCCTGCACCGCCGCATCCGCCCCGGCGCGTGCCCGCGAATGCCAGACGTGGAGCTCGATCGTGCCCGACTGCGCAAGCCACAGCAGCGTCGCCAGGTTGTTGCACACGAGCGCCTCATGGCTCTCGTCCTTGTGCTCGGAAAACACCGTGAGGGTGTCCACGAACCCCGGCCGCTCCTGCTCCCAGTGCTTCTGGAAGAATCGCTGCCCGCCGATGCCGTCGGGCATGCGGATCAGCGTCAGCGGACGGTCCGCGAGGTGCGGCAGGAGGAAGGGCGAAACCTGTGCGAAATAGCGCAGCAGGTCGCGCTTGGTCAGCGCCGGTTGCCTGAGTGCCGGATCCGCCGGCCAGTAGACGCGATCGAGATGCGTCAGCCGGATCCGGTGCGGCCCGACCGCGAGCGGAAAGGCCGCCTTGCCGTTCTCCAGTTGCCGCAGGATCTCGTCGATCTCGCCGCTTCCCCCCTCCGCGCCCGGCGCTCCCGCTGCGTGCGGCACCTGCGGCCTGTGCCCGGAACGCCGCACCGTCCGGGGGTCGATGTCGTCGCGCACACGCAGAAAAACCGGCGCGCGCAGGCTACCGTCCTCGGTCCACGCCTGGAACTGCACTTCGACCACCATCTCCGGCACGACCCACGTCGTCGGGCCGTTCAGCTCCGGCGGCTCCGCGAACGGGCAGGCGTCCGTTCGCAAGCCCTCCAGTCGCGCCCTGACCTGCGCCAGCGTCGCGGCGTCGAAGCCGGATCCGACATGCGAGGCGTACCGCAGCACGCCCCCATCCCGGTACCCGATCAGCAGCGCGCCCAGGGGTGCCCGCGATCCCTTGCCGCGCGTGTAGCCGCCGACCACGAACTCCGCGCTCTGCGCGGCTTTGATCTTGAGCCACGATGCCGAGCGCCGGCCGGCCTCGTAGCGGCTGTCCTTGCGCTTGCCGACCACCCCCTCGAAGCCGCTGGCGAGCGCCGCTCCATGCAGCGCCTCCCCGTCCTCCGCGACATGGACGAGCTGCAGCAGGGGCGAAGGCAGCAGGCATTGGGCGAGGTAGCGGCGGCGGTCGCGATACGGCGCTCCGCGCAGGTCGACGCCCGCGAAGTGCAGCAGGTCGAAGCAGCAGAACACCACCGGCGTGCTGCGGTCGGCGGTGGCGATGTCGCGTTCGGTTTTCAGCTGGAAGCGATTCTGCAGCGCATTGAACGACGGCCGGCCGGCCGCATCGAAGGCCACGATCTCTCCATCCAGGATCATGTCCGCCCCCTGGCCGCACAGTTCCGCAGCGAGCCGCGGGAAGGTGGCGGTCAGGTCGAGGCCCCGGCGCGAAAGCAGCTTCACCCGTATTTTCGCCCTCTCCCCGGAGACGAAGGCCAGCACGCGATAACCGTCGAGCTTCGGTTCCCACAGCCAGTCGGCATCAGCAAAGGGCGCCTCGCCGGTCTCGGCGAGCATGGGCGAGAGCGTCGCGGGCATCGCCTCGGGCCTGCCGCCAGGCACCAGCGTCGCCACCGGAATGCGGCGCACCGGCAGGACCTTGAGCTCCTCGACCATCAATCCGCTGAGTACCGAGCGGTTCCTCGCGCCGGGATCGGCCGGCCCCGCAAAGCGGTCCTTGTGCTTGATCAGCAGCCAGTTGCGCGGCTCCGACGTGCGGACGAGGGCGAAGGAGCCCTTCACCTTCTCTCCGCGCAGCAAGAAGCTCAGCTTGCCCTGCGCGAGCCCTTCGCGGACCCGCCGCTGCGCTTCGTCCCGATCGTCGAACGAATACGCCTGATCCTCGTCGGGTGAATAAACGCCGCAGTCCCACACGATCACTTCCCCGGCACCGTACTGCCCGGGCGGGATGACGCCTTCGAACGAGGCGTAGTCATAGGGATGATCCTCGGTCTGGACCGCAAGCCGCTTCTCCGCGGGATCGAGGGACGGCCCCTTGGGAACTGCCCAGGATTTCAGCACTCCATCACATTCGAGCCGGAAGTCGAAATGCAGCCGCCGCGCCGAGTGCTGCTGGATCACGAAGAGCAACGGCCCTCCGCCTGCCTGCGGCACCGCCGGCGCCGGCTCCGGCGTGGCAGCGAAAGTCCGCTTGGCGGCGTATTCGCCGAGTTCGCCAGGCGGGTCGGCCGCAGGTTGTCCCTTTGCCCGCCGCGCGGGCGGAACCGCCTCATGCCCGCGCGGCATGGCACAAGTCCTGGGAGCGGATGCGATGCGACTGTCGACCGGAACGAGCGGCTTTTCGTACAAGGAGTGGCTCGGCGCCTTCTACCCGGAGAAGCTCCCCGCGAACGCGATGCTGCACTACTACGCCGAGCGCTTCACGACGGTGGAAATCAACAACACCTTCTACCGCATGCCGGCCGAATCGATGCTGGCGCACTGGGCGGAAGAAGTGCCGCCCGGGTTCGCCTTCACGCTCAAGGCGCCGCGCCGCATCACGCACGAGGAGCGCCTGCACGGATCCGAGGCGAGCGTGGCCGAATTCGTGCGCCGCGCCGCCACGCTCGGGGACAAGCTCGGCGTGCTCCTGTTCCAGCTGCCGCCGTTTCTCGGAAAGGATCTTCATCGGCTGCACGATTTCCTGGCGGTATTGCCGTCGGACAAACGCTATGCCTTCGAGTTTCGCCACGCCTCCTGGCAGGACGGCGAAGTCTACGAAGCCCTGCGCTCACGCGGGGCGATGTATTGCGTCACCGACACCGACGAAGGCGAAACGCCTTTCGTCTCCACGACCGAGTCCGCCTACATCCGCCTGCGGCGCACCCACTACGACGACGCCGACCTGCGCACCTGGGTCGAACGCATCGCCGCGCAGCCGCTCGAACGCGCCTACGTCTACTTCATGCACGAAGACGAGGCGCTCGGCACGCGCTTCGCCCGGCGGCTGGAAGAACTGTGGCGGGAAGCGGGTGGAACGCCGTAAGCAAAGAAAGCCCGCACCACGGCAATGGTGCGGGCCTTCGAGGTGCTAACGGCTGCTGGAGACTTAAACCGTCACGGTTGCCGCAACGTCGCTGAACTCCGCGATCTGGTCGAAGTTCATGTAGCGATAGACGTCCGCGGCCTTGGCATTGACCGCAGCGACCTGCTCCATGTACTCGCCGACGCTCGGGATCTTGCCCATCAGCGCGCACACGGCGGCGAGCTCCGCCGAGCCGAGATACACGCGCGTGTCGATGCCGAGGCGGTTCGGGAAGTTGCGCGTCGAGGTCGACATGGCGGTCGAGCCCTTGCGGATCTGCGCCTGGTTGCCCATGCACAGCGAGCAGCCCGGCATTTCCATGCGGGCGCCGGACTTGCCGAGCACCGAGTAGTAGCCTTCCTCGTTCAGGATCATCGCGTCCATCTTGGTCGGCGGGGCGATCCACAGGCGGGTCGGGATGTCCGACTTGCCGTCGAGCACCTTGCCGGCCGCGCGGAAGTGGCCGATGTTGGTCATGCACGAGCCAATGAAGACTTCGTCGATCTTGTCGCCGGCGACTTCCGACAGCAGCTTCACGTCGTCCGGGTCGTTCGGGCAGGCGACGATCGGCTCCTTGACGTCCGCGAGATCGATCTCGATCACGGCGGCGTACTGGGCGTCGGCGTCGGCCTTCAGCAGCTCGGGCTTGGCGATCCAGGCTTCCATCGCCTTGATGCGGCGGCCCAGCGTGCGGGCATCCGAGTAGCCGTTCGCGATCATCCACTTCATCAGCGTGATGTTCGAACGCATGTACTCGATGATCGGTTCCTTGTTCAGCTGGATCGCGCAGGCGGCAGCGGAACGCTCGGCGGCGGCGTCGGACAGCTCGAACGCTTGCTCGACCTTCAGATCCGGCAGACCTTCGATCTCGAGAATGCGGCCGGAGAAGACGTTCTTCTTGCCCTTCTTCTCGACGGTCAGCAGGCCCTGCTTGATCGCGTAGTAGGGGATCGCGTTGACCAGGTCACGCAGCGTGACGCCGTTCTGCAGCTTGCCCTTGAAGCGCACCAGCACCGATTCGGGCATATCGAGCGGCATCACGCCGGTCGCAGCAGCGAAGGCCACGAGGCCGGAGCCGGCCGGGAACGAAATGCCGATCGGGAAACGAGTGTGCGAGTCGCCGCCGGTGCCGACCGTATCGGGCAGCAGCAGGCGGTTCAGCCACGAGTGGATCACGCCGTCGCCCGGACGCAGCGCCACGCCGCCGCGGGTCGAGATGAACGACGGCAGTTCGCGGTGCATGCGCACGTCGACCAGCTTCGGGTAGGCGGCGGTGTGGCAGAAGGACTGCATCACCATGTCGGCGGAGAAGCCGAGGCAGGCAAGGTCCTTCAGCTCGTCGCGCGTCATCGGGCCGGTGGTGTCCTGCGAGCCGACGGTGGTCATCTTCGGTTCGCAGTAGGTGCCCGGCAGGATGCCCTTGCCTTCCGGCAGGCCGCAGGCGCGGCCGACCATCTTCTGCGCGAGCGAGTAGCCCTTGCCCGGATCGTTCGGCTGCTGCGGCAGACGGAAGAGCGTCGACACCGGCAGGCCCAGCGCTTCACGCGCCTTGGTGGTCAGGCCGCGACCGATGATCAGCGGGATGCGGCCGCCGGCGCGCACTTCGTCGAGGATGACCAGTGTCTTCAGCTGCGACTCGGCGATCGTCGCGCCGTTCTTGGTGGCGGTGACCTTGCCGGTGGTCTGGTCGATCTTCAGCTCGATCTCGTCGCCCATGTCCATCTGGCCGGCGTCGATCTCGATCGGCAGCGCGCCCGCGTCTTCCATCGTGTTGAAGAAGATCGGGGCGATCTTGGAGCCGATGCACACGCCGCCGAAGCGCTTATTCGGAACGAAGGGGATGTCTTCGCCGGTGAACCACAGCACCGAGTTGGTCGCGGACTTGCGCGACGAACCGGTACCGACCACGTCACCGACGTAGGCGATCAGGTTGCCCTTCTTGGCCAGCGCTTCGAGCTGCTTGATCGGGCCACGCTCGCCAGCCTTGTCGGCTTCGATGCCCGGACGCGGGTTCTTCAGCATCGCCAGCGCATGCAGCGGGATGTCGGGGCGCGACCAGGCGTCCGGCGCAGGCGACAGGTCGTCGGTGTTGGTTTCGCCGGTGACCTTGAACACGGTGAGCTTCTGCGAGGCCGGCACTTCCGGACGCGAGGTGAACCACTCGGCGTCGGCCCAGCTCTGCATCACGGCCTTGGCGTTGGCCGCAGCTGTCCCGCTCGCGCCCTTCGCGAGCTCGGCGACGTCGTGGAAGTAGTCGAACACCAGCAGCGTCTTCTTCAGACCTTCGGCGGCGACGGCGCCCACTTCGGCGTCGGCCAGCAGGTCGATCAGCGGCTTGACGTTGTAGCCGCCCAGCATCGTGCCGAGGAGCTCGGTGGCCTTGGCGCGCGAAATCAGCGCACAGGCTTCTTCACCCTTGGCGACCTTGGCGAGAAACTCGGCCTTGACCTTGGCGGCATCGTCCACACCGGCCGGCACGCGGTAGGTGATCAGTTCGACGAGAGCGGCTTCCTCGCCCTTCGGCGGGTTCTTCAGCAGGGCAACCAGATCCTGGGTCTGCTGCTTCGACAGCGGCAGGGCCGGGATGCCGAGGGCGGCGCGCTCGGCGGCGTGGGCACGGTAGGCTTCAAGCACGGCGAATTCCTTCCTTATTCGTGACGTTGGCAGGGCGTCGGGGATGGGGACCCGATCGACGCCGCGAGATTATATGTCTTTTATAAGACTTGCGGTGCAATGCAACAACCATCGCTGGTCAGCGCGCGAATTCTACTCCTCCCCGCAGACCTGCGTACCCCCGCCGGACGCGGTCCCGGCGTTTGCCTTCGCCCCGTCCGTCGTCTACACCGGGCAAGGTGGCGCGGGAACGCATCGCAAACGCGCCGTTCCAACAGGTAGCCGGAGGCGGCACGACGCGGCTTTGCGGTCGTTCGCCTCGCACCTGAACCGATGAAAAGGAGATCCGACATGCCCCAAGCCGCGTTCGACACCCTCAGGCGCTTCGCTACCCCCTCGGGGGACGGTCTGTTCCATTCGCTGCCGGCGCTCGAAGCCGCGGGCGTCGGCCGGGTGTCCCGCCTGCCGGTGTCAGTGCGCATCGTGCTCGAGGCGGTGCTGCGCCATTGCGACGGCAAGAAGGTCACCGAGGAGCACGTCCGGCAGCTGGCGAACTGGAAACCGGCGGCCGCACGCACCGACGAGATTCCGTTCGTCGTCGCGCGCGTGGTGCTGCAGGATTTCACCGGCGTGCCGCTGCTGTGCGACCTCGCGGCGATGCGCAACGTGGCGGCCGGGATGGGCCGCAATCCCAAGCTGATCGAACCGCTGGTGCCCGTAGACCTCGTCGTCGACCACTCGGTGCAGGTCGACCACTACGGCACGCCGCTCGCGCTGCGGCAGAACATGGAACTGGAGTTCCAGCGCAACCGAGAGCGCTACCAGTTCATGAAATGGGGCATGCAGGCCTTCGACACCTTCAAGGTGGTGCCGCCGGGCATCGGCATCGTGCACCAGGTGAATCTGGAATACCTGTTCCGCGGCGTAAGGGCGCAGGACACGGGCGACGGCACGCTGTACTACCCCGACACGCTGGTGGGCACCGACTCGCACACGACGATGATCAATGGTGTCGGTGTCGTCGGCTGGGGCGTGGGCGGCATCGAGGCCGAAGCGGGCATGCTCGGCCAGCCGGTGTACTTCCTGACGCCGGACGTCGTCGGCGTGGAATTGACGGGGCAGCTCAAGGAAGGCGTAACCGCGACCGACCTGGTGCTGACCGTCACGGAAATGCTGCGCAAGCAGAAAGTCGTCGGCAAGTTCGTCGAATTTTTCGGCAACGGCACCGCGAGCCTCTCGGTCACCGACCGCGCGACGATCGCCAACATGGCGCCGGAATACGGCGCGACGATGGGCTTCTTCCCGGTCGACGAGAAGACCGTCGCCTACATGCGCGACACGGGACGCACCGCGGCCGAATGCGCGCTGTTCGAGGCATATTTCCGCGCGCAGGGCCTGTTCGGCATCCCGCGCGCGGGCGACATCGACTATTCGACGACGCTGAAACTGGACCTCGCGTCGATCGAGCCTTCGCTCGCCGGGCCGAAGCGGCCGCAGGATCGCATCGCGCTGAAGGACATGGAGGAAGTGTTCGACCGCCTGTTCTCGCTGCCGGTCAGCGAGAACGGCTTCGGCCAGCCGGAAGCCGCGCTGGGCACGCGTTTCCCGACCGCGCTGCCGGGCGTGACCCTGGGCCACGGCGACGTGCTGATCGCGGCGATCACCTCGTGCACCAACACCAGCAACCCGGCGGTGCTGATCGCCGCGGGCCTGCTGGCGAAGAAGGCGGTCGAAAAAGGCCTGTCGGTGCAGCCGCACGTCAAGACCTCGCTCGCGCCCGGCTCGCGCGTGGTGACCGACTACCTCGGCCGCGCCGGGCTGCTCGAACCGCTCGCGCAGCTGGGCTTCGCGCTCGCGGGGTATGGCTGCACGACCTGCATCGGCAATGCCGGGGATCTCGCGCCCGAACTCAACGACGCGATCAACGAGAACAGCGTGATCGCGGCGGCGGTGCTGTCGGGCAACCGCAACTTCGAGGCACGCATCCATCCCAACCTGCGTGCCAATTTCCTCGCGTCCCCGCCGCTCGTCGTCGCTTTCGCGATCGCCGGCCGCGCCAATGTCGATCTCACCGAGAACCCGCTCGGCAACGGCCGCGACGGGCGCCCCGTGTATCTGCGCGACATCTGGCCGACCTCCGAGGAGATCGCCGCGGTATTGCCCTTCGCGATGGACCCGGCGACCTTCACGCGGCTGTATGCCGATTTCACGAAGGATCACGACCTGTGGAACGCGATTCCGGCAACCACCGGCCAGGTGTACGAATGGCCGGACTCGACCTACATCGCCCGCCCACCCTTCTTCGACGGCTTCTCGGCGCAACCGGCGGCCGTCGGCGACATCGTCGGCGCGCGCACGCTGCTGATGCTGGGCGACTCGGTGACTACCGACCACATCTCGCCCGCCGGTTCCTTCAAGGACAGCACGCCGGCCGGCAAGTGGCTGCTGGCGCGCGGCGTCGCGAAGCAGGATTTCAACTCCTATGGCTCGCGGCGCGGCCATCATGACGTGATGGTGCGCGGCACCTTCGCCAACGTGCGCGTGAAGAACATGATGCTGCCGCCGCGCGACGACGGCTCGCGCGTCGAAGGCGGCTATACGTTGTTCGACGGCAAGCAGACGACGGTGTTCGACGCCGCGACGAGCCACATGGCGCGCGGCGTGCCGACGGTGGTGTTCGCGGGCGAGGAGTACGGCACCGGCTCGAGCCGCGACTGGGCGGCCAAGGGCACGCAGCTCCTCGGCGTGAAGGCGGTGATCGCGAAGAGCTTCGAGCGCATCCACCGCTCCAACCTCGTGGGCATGGGCGTCCTGCCGCTGCAGTTCAAGGGTGAGGACTCGTGGGAGAGCCTGAACCTGAAGGGCGACGAGAGCTTCGACATCCGCGGCATCGGTGCAAGCCTGCGACCGCGCCAGGACCTGACGCTGACGATCCGCCGCAGCAACGGGACGACGCAGGAAGTGGCGGTACTATGCCGCATCGATACGCCGATCGAAGTCGATTACTACCGCCACGGCGGCATCCTGCCCTATGTGCTGCGGGAAATTCTTGCTCGGCGGGACTGACATGCGGATACTTCCGACATGCTCGCGATCCCCTGCCCATGCCAATCCGGAAAGCCCTTCACCGAGTGCTGCGCACCGGTGATCGCGGGCGACCTGCCGGCCGAATCGGCCGAGGCGCTGATGCGCAGCCGCTACACGGCCTTCACGCTGTGCAACGAGGCCTACCTGCTCGACACCTGGCACAGTTCGACGCGCCCCGTGACGCTCGACCTGGCCGGTGGCGAGCCGGCGCCCAAATGGATCGGCCTGCAGGTGCGGCAGCATGTGCAGACGGGGAAAGACACGGCCATCGTCGAGTTCGTCGCCCGCTACCGTGTCGGCGGGCGCGCCCATCGCCTGCATGAGACCAGCCGTTTCGTGCGCGAGGATCGCCGCTGGTACTACGTCGACGGCGAGATCCAGGAATAAGGGCATTCCGGGCGCATTCGCCGCCGCATATAATCGGACTCGCAGTATGACCTTCACGTGAGCGCGCGCCGCCCCGGCGCTGGCGCCGCGTGCTGACCGCGAGACCGGCATGAACCTCGAAAAAGTCATCTTCGGCTTCTTTATCGTCCTCGCGGCCACGCTGAACTTCGGGTTCTTCGTCGGCGACCTCGACGACCCGGTGCACCATGAGATCAACGAGCTTTTCGTCGCGATCGTCGTCAACCTGATCGCAACGGTGCTCAAATTCGGCGACCGTACACAGATCGGCGCCATCCACCTCGCGACCAGCCTGGTCGCCGACCTGCAACTGATCGCCGCCGCGATGGTGTGGGGTTATGCCGAGCATGTCATGGGCACGGGCATGACGCCGATGATGGTCGCCCGCGTCGTCTCGCTCGCGGGCGGCGCGCTGTTCGCGAACATCGTCTCGGTGATCATCCTGATCGCCGAGACCATCATGCAGCGCCGCTAGCGGGTCCGCTGCGATGATGCCGCTGCTGCGCCATCAGAGCGTCTTCTTCCTGATCATGCGGCGCCTGCGCGCGCCGCTGATCCTGCTGATCGTCATCATCGCGATCTCGGTGTTCGGCCTCACGCTCGCGCCCGGCGTGGATGCCGCAGGCAAGCCCGCGTACATCAGCTTCTTCCACGCGCTGTACTTCATCAGCTACACCGCGACCACCATCGGCTTCGGCGAGATCCCCTACGCTTTCTCCGACCAGCAGCGGCTGTGGGTCATCATTTGCATCTACCTGTCCGTGGTCGGCTGGGCCTACACCGTCGGCACCGTATTCGCCCTGCTCGCCGACCGCAACCTGCAACAGGCGATCCGCACGCAGGGCTTCATGCGCGCGGTGCGCAACCTGCGCGAGCCCTTCTATCTCGTGTGCGGCTTCGGCGAAACCGGCCGGCTGATCTGCGACGCGCTCGACCGGCTCGGCGTCCGCGCGGTCGTCGTGGAGCTGGATGACACCAAGGTCGGCGAGATCGAACTGCACGGCTACCGCGCCGACGTTCCGGCACTGTGCGCGGACGCACGCAACCCGGAGACCCTCAAGTTCGCGGGCCTCACGCACCGCAGCTGCATCGGGGTCGTCGCACTGACCAACGACGACAGCGCCAACCTCGCGATCGCGATCGCGGCGCGGCTCCTCGCTCCGGGCATTCCGGCGCTGTGCCGCGCCGAATCGGCCGAAACGGCCGCCAACATGGCATCGTTCGGCACACGCCACATCATCAACCCGTTCGAGAAATTCTCGGAATACCTCGCGCTCGCGCTGCACGCGCCCGCCGCCTGGCACCTGCTGACCTGGCTCACCGGTGTCCCCGGCACGACGATGGAACGCCAGCGCAACCCGCCGCGCGGCGAATGGATCCTGTGCGGACACGGGCGCTTCGGCCGCATGCTGGCGCAGGTCCTCGAACAGGAAGGGGTGCCGCTCACGATCATCGATCGCAACGCCGCGCCCGCCGCGTGCCCGCCGCGCTGGGTGCAGGGCGAAGGGACGGCCGCCTCCGCGCTCGAAGCGGCCGGCGTCCAGTGCGCGGCCGGGATCGTCGCGGCCACGTCCAACGACATCGACAACCTGTCCACGGTCGTCACCGCGCGCGAGCTCAATCCGGCCCTGTTCGTCATCCTGCGCCAGAACCATTTCGCCAACAACGCGCTGTTCGAGTCCTTCGACTATGACGTGAACGTCGTTCCCAGCCGCATCATCGCCCATGAGTGCCTCGCGATCCTGACCACCCCGCTGCTCGTGCCCTTCCTTGAAGAGATGAAGCGGCGCAACGAGGAATGGTGCGATCGCCTGTTGAAGCGCCTGACCAAGCGCTTCGGCTGGGAAATCCCCACCGTCTGGAGCGAGCGCATCAACCTCAGCCGCGCCCCGGCGCTGTACCGGCGGCTGATGAAGGGGGCGACGGTCGAGTTGCAGGCGCTGCTGCGATCGCCGTCGAATCGCGATGAGCCGCTCGCATGCGAGGTCCTCTACCTGCGGCGCGATGACGACGACCACCTGCTGATTCCCGACGCCGACACGCAACTGCGGCCCGGCGACGAATTGCTGCTGGTGGGTACGACGGACGCGCAACGCGAGTTCGGGCTGATGCTGTCGAACGACCATGCCCTGGTGTACGTGCTCACCGGCAAGGACCTGCCCGGTGGCTGGATCTGGGAACGGCTGTCGCGCACTGCCGACGATCCGCACGGCAGCGCATAGCGCCGCCAAATCAGTCGGACGCCACCAGCATGACCGTTTCCCCCCCGAAACAGATGGTTGCGCCCGGCCGCAGCTTCGCGCGCTTGCGCGATTCGACCTTGCCGTCCACCGTCACCCGCCCCGCCTCGACGGCCGCGTGGGCCTCGCCGCCGGTACCGGTGAGCCCGGTCGCCTTCAGCAGCTGATCGAGCTGGATATATTCGCCGCGCACCGCAAACGAAACCGTCATATACACCTCCCGCACGCGCTTCACATGGCGCGATTCAAATTGATCGATCGGAAGCCGTCAGCCTACACTCCCGGCTATCCCCTTGTTCCTTCAGGCCGCCCACAACATGTCCGACGACCTGCTGCACCGGATCGACCGCACGCTCAGCCGCGCCGCCGACATGGGCGCGCTGCTGCCCATCCGCACCGAGCAGACACCGATCCGCGACGCCGGCATCGACTTCACGGTGCGCTGGGTCTCCACGCTCGCGCACAAGGATGCAGCGCGCGTCGAGGCCGCCGTGCGACGCGACCCGGACTTCAACCCCTTCCTGCCTCCCGACCCCGAACTGACGATCGGCCCGCTCGGCAACGAACACCTGGGCGTGCTCAACAAGTTTCCGGTCATCGACCGCCACCTGCTCATCGTCACGCGCCGCTACGAGGCGCAGACCGCACCGTTGACACGCGCGGACTTCATCGCGCTGGCGACGGTGATGACCACCAGCGGCGGCCTCGGTTTCTACAACGGCGGCGCCGAGGCGGGTGCCAGCCAGCGCCACAAGCACCTGCAGTGGATCCCGGACGCCACCGAGACCGCGCGCCTGAGCCGCTTCACCCACCAGCTGCCGCAGGACCTGCCCGCCGGAGAAATCGCCACACACCCCGCCCTACCCTGGCGCCATTGCTTCCTGCGCCTGCCACCGTGCGGCGATGCCGTGTCGCTGGGCGAAACGATGCACGCGGCCTTCGACCGCGCTTGCACGGCGGTCGGCATCCCCGCCTCCGCCGATCCGATGCCGCCGTACAACTTCCTCGTCTCGCGCGAATGGATGACGGTGATCCCGCGCACCTGCGAGCGCCACGAGAACATCTCGGTCAACGCGCTGGGTTTCGCCGGCTCGCTGTTCGTGCGACGCCCGGAAGAGATCGAGACCGTGCGGGCGATCGGCCCGCTCCGGCTCCTTGCCGCCGTCGCGACCCCGCGCTGATCAGGCCTCCTGCCTCGCCGGCACGATCGGCTTCAGTGCTGGCAGGCCGATCTGCGCGCGCAGCTCGTTGCATTTCGGATTCGGCGTGCCGTCGGCCTCGTGCGACGGAAACTCGCGGCACGGCGTCGGCCGCCGGTCGTAGATCGTGCAGGACACGTGCTCGCCGGGTTGCCCTTCCAGCGCCACACAGCGGCGCGGCACCGTGTTGCTCCCCGCCATGCAACGCCGGTAGGCGTCGAGCTTCTCCGTCAGCTCGGCAGGCACGAAACCGCCCGGCGCGTC
Organism: Azoarcus sp. DN11; assembly: GCF_003628555.1. Taxonomy (NCBI): domain Bacteria; kingdom Pseudomonadati; phylum Pseudomonadota; class Betaproteobacteria; order Rhodocyclales; family Zoogloeaceae; genus Azoarcus; species Azoarcus sp. DN11. Next base: position 3,461,107 of record NZ_CP021731.1, read on the forward strand.
GTCCGCCTCGCCCCAGTAGAACGACACGCGAAAATAGACGCAGCACATGCCACAATCGAGGCAGGGGTTGCCGTCGCTCATGACTCCGCTCGGAGCGGCGGCAAGCCGTGACGCCGGCGCGCCCGGTCGCACGCGTCCTCGCCGATGCCGAGCGCCGCGTACGGTGCGAAGTCGCGGCACGGCGACGGCCTGCCGGCATAGATCGAGCAAGCGACTCTTGTCCCGATCTCGCCCGAAAGCGCGACGCAGCGCGACGGCGCCTCGTCCGTCCCGCGCATGCGCATCAGCGCCCCGGTCACCGGCACCGTGAGCGCGTCCGGCACCCCGCCGGGCATGGCGCTGGCCAGTTCGGAACGATGGAAATCGACGCGGAAGGCCGCGCAGCAGGCGCCGCAGCGGGTGCAGTGATCGTCGCTCACGCGACGGCCTCCGGCAGCCCCGCGGCAGCCCTCATTCGACAGCGGCCCCGCAGCACTTCTTGTACTTCTTGCCGCTGCCGCACGGACAAGGATCGTTGCGTCCGACCGCCGCCGGCGTGTGCACCGCCGGCCCATCCACCGACAGCAACTCCGATTCGCCCAGCCCGAGCGCGCGCCACTGCCCGAGAATGACCTCGAGGCAGCTGACCGCCTGTTCCAGCCATTGCAGGCGCGTGTCCTCGTCCGCCATCTCCGCATCGTCGGCGGTCCACGGCGCCATCAGCTCGTCGAGTGCGGTGCGCACGGCGTCCGCCGCATCCTCGGGGAGGTCCGCATCCCAGTCCGCGGGCCACAGTTCCAGCCCCTGCGCAAAGCCTTCGATCCACTCCTCGCCGATCGCGATCGTATCGCCCTCGCTCGCCGCGTAGCAGAACGGCTCCCACCCCTCGGGCTGCCCCAGGGTCGTCGCGAGCTCGTTGTAATAGCGCCGCACGAGGCGGATCGCGCGCTGCAACTGGCTGCCCGATCCGAACGAGATCTCGTCGCCGTGCGCCGACCAGACCGGCGGCAGCCACTGCTCGGGGTCGATGGTGACCGGCGACGCGATCACGGCGGCAAGATAACCGTCGAGCATCTCGAGGTTCATGCAATCCTCGGGCACGACGTCCGACGTCAGCAGCTCCTCGAGCGCCTCGAATTCGTGGTCGTCCAGCAGATGGGGGTTATCGCTTCCTGCGTCCGCAGCGGTCTCGCTCGTCATGGTCGTTTCTCCAGAATTCCGTTCAGCGTGCGCCATCCGGTTGCCGCGCGCAAGCCTGCGCATCGAGATCGCAGACGAGCCGGTAGAGCGGCTGACCGGAATCGCGATACTTGCGCTCGAACGGCGTCAACGGCGCCGGCGCCTCGAAGGTTTCCCACGCCACGTCACGGCCGGTCGCGAGTCCGAGCGCACACGCGAATTCCTCGATATACACCCGCCAGTTCGTGCGGCACTCCAGCACGCCACCCAGCCGCGGGATGAACGGGAACACCGGATGCGCATGCCAGCGCCGCCCGAGGTGGCCGATCTTGGGCCACGGATTCGGGTACAGGATGTAGTGGCGGGACAGGCGCAGGCCCGCGTCGCACAGCAGACGCCAGTAATCGACGAGATCGGCGCGCACGAACACCATGTTCTTTGGCAGCAGCGCGTCCGGATAGGGCTTGCGGCGATTGAGGCGATCCTCGGACTGGTCGACGCCGATCACCCAATGGTCGGGAAACGCGCGCGCAAGCTGGATCGTGCTGTGACCGACGCCGCAGCCCGCGTCGAGGATCAGCGGCGCCTTGCGGCCCCAGCCCGCGAGGCTCGCCTCGAAGGCGGCACGGTTGTAGTCGAGACAGGGCTTGCGGAAGGGCTCCGCCAGGTGGCGCTCGACGCGGCGCACGAGCTGCTCGTGGATGCCTGCCTGGGCGCTGTCGGGAATGCGCGAATTTGCGTAACTCATCGATTTCGTCCGGTTCAGGCTGCGAGGGGCATCGCTGCGGAGGGGATGCCGTGCCGCCGCAGCGCCACGTCCACTTCGGGTGGCCGGCGCGCCGCCCGCACATCCTGGAACAGCTGCTCGGCCTGCGGGAAATTGCGGCGCAGCAGGTTGAGCCATTGCTTGATCCGGCCCGGCGAATGCTGCGGCTTCACTCTTTCCTGGACCTTGCGCCAGAAAAGCGCGAGGAGCGGCTGCAGCTCCGTCCATTCGGCGTCACGGTCGATCGCGATCTCATGCATGGCCCCCTCGTGCTCACGGAGCCGTCGTGCGAGGAAAGGATCCGCAACTGCGCCGCGTCCCAGCATGACGTCGGCGACGCCACTCTCCGCGCGGCAACGCCGCCAATCCGCCTCCGACCACACTTCGCCGTTGGCGGTGACGGGAATGCGGACAGCTTCGGCGATGCGTCCGATCCACGGCCAATGCGCGGGCGGGCGATAGCCGTCGAGCTTGGTTCGCGCGTGCACCACCAGGCCTTCCACGCCCCCGGCCGCGAGGGCCTGGGCACATTCGACCGCCCTGTAGGTATCCGCAACGCCCAGCCGCATCTTCGCGGTAAACGGCAAGCCGGCGGGGACTGCGGCGCGCACGGCAGCAGCGATGCGATGCAGCAGTTCCGGCTCGTCGAGCAGCACGGCACCGCCGCGATGGCGATTCACGGTGGGTGCGGGGCAACCGAAATTGAGATCGATCCCCGGGGGCGCCAGTTCGACGAGGCGCGCCGCGTTGTCGGCCAGACACGCGGGATCGGAGCCGAGCAGCTGGACGCGCACCGGAACATCCTTGGTCGTCTGCCCGCCCGCCAGCAATTCCGGGCACAGGCGGGTGTAGAAGCGGTGCGGAAGCAGGGTCCCGGACACGCGCGCGAACTCGCTCACGGCCCAGTCGTAGGCGCAGGCGCGGGTCAGAACGTCGCGCAATACCGCGTCGAGCAGACCTTCCATCGGCGCGAGCAGCAGACGCACACCAACTCCCTGAAAAAAGGGGCGTATTGTACGGCGATTCGCAGCGCGGGCGAACACCGGCGGCGGCGGCCCGGAGCCCACGCCAGTCACGCTCCACTTGCCATACCCGGGGAGATCGTCGATAATCCGCGGTTTCCACTGTTGTCAGGGCGGCCACATTCACCGCCCGTTCGTTCGAGGAATCACCATGAAAGCGGACATCCACCCGAATTACAACGCCGTCCAGGTCACCTGCTCCTGCGGCAACAGCTTCGAAACGCGCTCGACGCTGGGCAAGCCCGTCCTGCACGTCGAAGTGTGCGCGGCCTGCCACCCGTTCTACACCGGCAAGCAGAAGATCGTCGACACCGCCGGCCGTGTCGAGCGTTTCCGCCAGAAGTACGGCAGCGTTCAGCGCCTCGGCTGATCCCGGCCTACGGTCACGCAAAAAGGCAGCTTCGGCTGCCTTTTTTGTTCCCTGCCCGCGGCGCATCAACGCCCGCCGGCTAGAATTCCGCACCTGACGATCGAACACCCCCGCATAATGACGGGCGGCGCGACATGACATGACTGGTGAATCCTCCGGCACCTCTTCGATACGGCAGCAACTGTTCGGCGCAACCGGGCTGGCGCTGCTCATCGCGCTCTACCTGCTTACCGGACTGACCGGCCACGACCCGTGGCGCGGCGACGACGCCCGTCACTTCGGCGCGATCCTCGAGATGCTGCAGGGAAACAGCCTGCTGTTTCCTGCCATCGCGGGCCAACCGGAAACGGCCTTTCCGCCGCTCTATTACTGGACAGGCGCAGCCTTCGCACGCCTTCTTGCCCCGCTGCTGCCGCCACACGACGGCGCACGGCTGGCGACGACGCTGTTCACGGCGCTGGCAATTTTCTGGATCGCCCGCGCGGCAACGCGCCTCTACGGGCGCCACACCCGTACGCCCGCGGCGCTGCTGACCCTCGGCACGCTCGGCCTCGTCCTGCACGCGCACGAAACGCAGCCGATGATTGCGCTGATGGCCATGCAGGCGCTGACGCTGGCGGGCCTCTCGCACATCCCGACGCGCCCGGCGCTCGGCGGGTTCCAGGCCGGACTGGGCGCGGCGCTCGCCTTCCTCGCCGCCGGCCTGCCCGGCGTCGTGCTCACGATCCCCCTCTTCATCGTCGTCATCGCTGCCTGCCCGGAATGCCGCGATCCGCGCGCCAGCAGCGGACTCATCATCGGCCTGAGCCTCGCGATCGGCGCATCCGCGCTGTGGCCGCTGGCACTGCACTACCAGTCCCCGGAACTGCTCGCGCTGTGGTGGCGCGTCGAATGGCCCAACCTGTGGACGGATCCGCTGCGCGGCGACGAACTCGCGCGCCTCGTCGAACTGCTCAGCTGGTTCGCTTGGCCGTTGTGGCCGATTGCGCTGTGGTCGCTGTGGCGGACGCGCCGGCACCTGCTGCACGTACCGTTCTTCCTGCCGATCGCCGCGCTGGCGCTCGCGCTCGCCTGGATCATCGCCAACGGCAGCCTGGGGCAGGCGTCCATGCTGCCCGTGGTTCCGCCACTCGCGCTGCTCGCGGCATCCGGCGTGCCGAGCCTGCGCCGTGGCGCCGCGAATGCGTTCGACTGGTTCGCGGTGATGACCTTCGGCGTGTTCGCCCTGCTCCTGTGGATCGCCTGGAGCGCGCAGGTCTTCCTGTGGCCGCCGGGGCTGGCGCGTTACCTGGTGCGGATCGCGCCGGACTTCGCAATGCACTCCCCCGGGATTTCGGCAGCGACCGGCATCACCATCTTCGCCGCATGGGTGCTGCTGGTGGCGTGGCTGCCGCGCTCGCCGACCCGCGCCCCGGCGAACTGGGCGCTGGGCATGACGATGCTGTGGTGCCTGGCGATCGCGCTGCTGAAACCCTGGTTCGATCACGACCGGAGCTATCGCCCGACGGCGATGTCGCTGAAGATCGCGCTCGCCGGCGAGCGGGCGGATTGCGTCGCGATGATGAACCTGTCGGCGAGCCAGCGCGCCTCCTTCCACTACTTCGCCGGGATTCGGCCGGAAAAGGTCGTGAACAACGAGACGCCGTGCCGCTTCCTGCTCGCCTCCGACGATCGCGGCAACACCCAGACGCCGGCAACGGAATGGCAACAGATCTGGGAATACCGCCGCGGCGGCGGCAAGAAGCAGGAAATTTTCAGGCTGTACCGGCGCGACTGAGCGCGACCGCTCAGCCTTCGAGGCGCAGGAAGGTGTCGCGGTAGTGGCGCAATTCGCCGATCGATTCGTAGATGTCCGCGAGCGCCTCGTGCTTCCCCTTCTTCACGACGCCCTTGTAGACCTCGGGACGCCACCGGCGGGCCAGTTCCTTCAGCGTCGACACGTCGAGGTTGCGGTAATGGAACCAGGCTTCGAGCTGCGGCATGTAGCGCGCGAGGAAGCGGCGGTCCTGGCACACCGAGTTGCCGCACATCGGCGACGTGCGCGCCGGCACGTATTCCTGCAGGAACGCGAGCATCCGCGCTTCGGCGTCCGCCTCGCCGACGGTGGACGCCTTCACGCGATCGGTCAGCCCCGACTTGCCGTGCGTGTCGCGGTTCCACTGATCCATCCGGTCGAGCACGCTGTCAGACTGATGCACGGCAATCACCGGGGCTTCGGCGACGGTATTGAGCTGGGCATCGGTGATCACGATCGCGATCTCGATGATGCGATCGGTATCGGGCTCGAGCCCGGTCATCTCCATGTCCAGCCAGATGAGGTGATTCTGATCCTGTGCCATAATCGTCCGCCCGCTTGAGCAAAGGCGCGATTGTGGCATAGATGCCGCCGCGCCTCTCCGCCACCCGCCGAAATGTCCCCGAACGCCTTCTCGATCCTGTTCCTCGCCGCCCTCACGCTGACCCTGTTCGCGCGGCTCGCCCTCATGCTGCGCCAGATCCGGCACGTGCAGGCGTGCCGTGACGCGGTGCCGCCACCGTTCGCGGAGTCGATCAGCCTGGCGTCGCATCGCAAGGCCGCGGACTATACCGCCGCCCGGATGAAGCTCGGCGCCGCCGATGCTGCCGTCGGCACCGCATACGTGCTCGTCCTCACGCTCGGCGGCGGCCTGCAGGCCATCCACGACGCGCTCGCCGGGATCCTCGAGGCCGGAACGCTCGCCCACGGCGTCGCCCTGCTCGCTGCGCTCGGCGTCATCGGCTGGGCAGTCGAATTTCCGTTCGCGCTCTATCGGACCTTCGGCATCGAAAAGCGTTTCGGCTTCAACCGCATGACCCTCGCGCTGTACGCAGCGGACCTTGCGCGCGAGACGATGCTGGCAGCAGCGATCGGCCTGCCGGTGCTCGCCGCGGTATTGTGGCTGATGGGGGCGATGGGGGAGCGCTGGTGGCTGTGGGTCTGGCTGTTCTGGCTCGGATTCAACCTGCTGGCGCAGTTCGTCTGGCCGACCTTCATCGCGCCGCTGTTCAACAAGTTCACGCCGCTGGCGGACGAAGCCCTCAAGACGCGCGTCGAGGGGCTCCTCGCGCGCTGCGGCTTCCGCTCCCGCGGGCTCTTCGTCATGGACGGCTCGCGCCGCTCGGCGCACGGCAATGCCTATTTCACGGGATTCGGCGCGGCGAAGCGCATCGTGTTCTTCGACACCCTCCTCGACAAGCTCCAGCCCGAGGAAGTGGAGGCCGTGCTCGCCCACGAGCTCGGCCATTTCCACCACCGCCATATCTGGAAGCGCCTGGCCGTCGTCGCCGCTGCGAGCCTCGGCATGCTGTGGCTGCTTGGCTGGCTGATGGGGCAGGCGTGGTTCTTCGCCGGGCTCGGCGTCGCCCCCGCCGCAGCCGGCACCGCCGTCGCGCTGGCGCTCTTCGCACTGGCACTGCCCGCGTTCACTTTCCCGCTCGCGCCGCTGATGAGCCATTGGTCGCGCGTGCACGAATTCGAAGCCGATGCCTACGCCGCGCAGCAGACACGCGCTGCCGATCTTGCACAGGCGCTCGTCAAGCTCTACCGCGACAACGCCTCGACGCTGACGCCCGATCCGCTGTATTCGCGCTTCTTCGACTCCCACCCGCCGGCCGCCCTGCGCGTCGCGCGCCTGCGTTCCACCAGCTGAAGGCCACCCGCTTCGTGAGCAAACCCCGCCCGAGCCACGGTACGCCACTGAACGGAGTGATCGTCGCCGCCTTCGGGCGTCACTATGAAGTCGCTGTTTCCAGCGACGCCGCACGCGACGGGAACTGTCTCAAATGCTATCCGCGCGGGAAGAAGAGCCTTTTCGCGTGCGGCGACGAGGTCGGGATCGAGGCCAGCGGGAGCGGCCAGGGCGTGATCACGACACTCCATCCGCGCCGCAACCTGCTGTGGCGTTCGGATGCCTTTCGGGAAAAACTCATCGCGGCGAACCTCAGCCAGGTCGTGCTCGTCACCGCGACCGAGCCGGCGTTCTCCGACCTTCTGATCTCGCGCTGCATTGCGGCTGCCGAGAGCCAGCATCTCAGGACCCTGATCGTCCTCAACAAGACCGACCTGAGCGATTCCCTGCCGCGGGCGCGCCGCATGCTGGCGCCGTTCCGGGAACTCGGTTATCAGGTGGTCGAGCTGAGCGCCCGCGAAGGGGTGGAAGGACTGCTTCCCCATCTCGCCGGCGAACGGAGCATCTTCGTCGGGCAATCGGGAATGGGAAAATCGACGCTCACGAACGCCCTGATCCCGGAGGCCCGCGCCGCGACGCGCGAAATCTCGGAAGCGCTCAACAGCGGCAAACACACGACCACCTTTGCCCGCCTTTACCCGCTCGACGGCGGCTGGCTGATCGACAGCCCCGGCCTGCAGGCCTTTGGCCTCGCCCACCTCACGCCCGAGGAACTCGCCGCGAGCTTCGTGGAGTTCCACGACCACCTCGGCAAGTGCCGCTTCCGCGACTGCCGGCACGAGGCCGAGCCCGGCTGCGCGCTGCTGGCGGCGGTCGAGTCCGGCGCGATCGACGCGCGCCGTTTCGAACACTTCCGCCAGATCCGCGACGAGATCCGCACGGCGAAACGCCAATCGCAAGGTTGGTAGGCACCCCGGTCAGGACGAAAAAAAACCCGCCGAAGCGGGTTTTTTCTGCCCGGAGGCCGAACGAACGATCAGATGCGTTCCCAGATCGTCGTGATGCCCTGGCCGCCGCCGATACACATCGTGGCCATGCCGTAGCGGCCGTTCACGCGGATCAGCTCGTGCAGCAGCTTGGTGATGATGACGCCGCCGGTCGCGCCGACCGGGTGGCCGAGGGCGATCGCGCCGCCGTTCGGGTTGGTCTTCTTCGGGTCAAGGTCGAGGCCCTTGGCGACCGCGATCGACTGCGCGGCGAAGGCTTCGTTCGACTCGATCACGTCGATCTTGTCGAGCGACAGGCCGGCGCGCTGCAGCGCGAGCTTGGACGCCGGGATCGGGCCTTCGCCCATGACGTCGTTGGGCACGCCGGCGATCGCGTAGGCGACCAGGCGGGCGATCGGCTTGTGGCCGCCGGCGGCCGCCTTGGCGGCGTCGGCCAGCACGAGGAAGGAAGCGGCATCGTTGATGCCCGAAGCGTTGCCGGCGGTGACCGAGCCGTCCTTCTTGAACGCGGGCTTCATCTTGCCCAGCGCTTCCATCGTGGTCGCACGCGGATGCTCGTCGGTATCGAACACGACCGGGCCCTTGCGGGTTTCGAAGGTGATCGGGACGATCTGGCTCTTGAAGCGGCCATCGGCGATCGCGGCGGCGGCGCGGTTCTGCGACTCGAGCGCGAAGGCGTCCTGGTCTTCGCGCGAGATGCCCCACTTGCCGGTCAGGTTCTCGGCCGTGATGCCCATGTGGCCGACGCCGAACGGGTCGGTCAGCACGGCGACCATCGCGTCGATCGCCTTGGTGTCGCCCATGCGCGCGCCGTTACGCAGCGCCGGCATCAGGTAGGCGCCGCGCGACATCACTTCGACGCCGCCGCCAATCGCGAAGTCTGCGTCACCGAGCATGATCGCCTGGGCGCAGTTGACGACGGCCTGCTGCGCCGAACCGCACAGGCGGTTGACCGCGAAGGCCACCGAATCCATCGACATGCCGCCCTGGATCGTCGCGACACGCGCGACGTAGGGATAGCGCGATTCCGTCGGGATGGTGTTGCCGACGGCGGCGAAAGTCACCTGCTTCGGATCGACGCCGGCGCGGGCGATCGCTTCCTTGACGACCACACCGCCCAGCTCGGCGGGTTCCATGTCCTTCAGCGAGCCGCCGAAACCACCCACCGCCGAACGGACTGCGCTCAAAACCACAACTTCACGATTCGCCATCTGTGCTCCCTCCTCGATGTTAAGCACCAACCCAGCCGGCAATCACCAGCAGGGCCAGCATCAGCAGGCACAGCACCAACGCGCGCCAGATCAGGCCCACGGTGCTCTGCATGTAGTCGGCATCGGCCTCTTCTCCGACACCCATTTCCGGTCGTTCTACGATCTCACCGAATTCATGGACCGGCATGCCCAGGCGAACGCCGAGGGCGCCTGCGCCGGCCGCAATGAGTATACCGGACGCCCTGTCGGCCCATAGCATCGCCTGCGTGCGCCAGCAGAACACCGCGTCCTCGAAGTCGCCCACGACCGAGAACGATGCCGCGGTCAGTCGTGCGGGCAGCCAGTCGATCAGCTCGAAGGCCTTTTTCGCGAAGCGTCCGAACTGGCCGAACTCGGCGTCGCCGCGCTCGCCCCATTCCTCGCCGAGGAAACGCGCGAGACGATACAGCAGGGCACCGCTCGGCCCCGGCAGGACGATGAACCAGAAGATGACGCCGAACACGTTGCGATGCGCCGCGACCAGCCCCTTCTCGATGGCAAGTCGCGCGACTTCGCTGGAGCTCGCGTTGACGTACTGCCCCCCGCGCCACTCGCTCAGCAGCGAACGCGCGCGGTCGAGTTCCCCCATGCGCAGCGCGAGGTGGATATCGGTGAAGAAATGGCTTTCCTGGCGGAAACCCATCGTCAGGTAGAGCACGGCGATGTTGAAGGCCAGCGCCAGCAGGGGATGGGCGAGCCACAGCAGGAAGTACGCCAGCGCCCCGACTGCGACGACGGAAACGACCAGCAGCAGCCAGGCAACTGCGCCGTTGCGGGCCTGGCCGTCGTTGAAGCGTTCGACGAGGACGCCCGCAAGACGGTGAAGCGGATCCAGAACGATTTGCCGCACCGGCAGTGGCCGCACCTGCTCGAGCAGCAGCGCAACAATCAACGAAAGAAGCGTCATGCGAATTGCGATTGGGAGAAAGGGTCCGGACCGGCTGTATCTGGCGACGATACCATAAAAGCACGGCGGAATTGTGCGACGCGGAAAACATTGCTCGCAGCAAACGCCGCCCAATTGTTGCTGATTATTGAACAGTGCGTGTCACCCCCACCCGTTTATCCGTTTGACCGGTCTCCCTAGACTGAAGGGCATCGGGGCCATGAAAGAGAGTCCCGAACTCAAAGCTGATCCAACCCCGCCCGGAGACCCCATGACCACCATGCCCACGCTGTTCGTTTCCCATGGCGCGCCGACGTTCGCGCTCGAGCCGGGCGAGGCCGGGCGCGAGCTTGCGGCGCTCGCCCGCGCGCTCCCGATGCCCCGGGCGATCCTCGTCGCGTCGCCGCACTGGATGACTGCCGGGGTGAGCGTCACCACGAGCGAACGCCCCGAGACGATCCACGATTTCGGCGGCTTTCCGCGCCCTCTGTACGACCTGCGCTACCCCGCAGCAGGCGCGCCCGAACTCGCCGAGCGCGCCATCGGCCTCCTTGCCGCGGCGGGCGTAGATGCGCGCGCGGAGCCGCAGCGCGGCCTGGATCATGGCGCTTGGGTGCCGCTGCTGCACATGTATCCCGATGCGTCGGTGCCGGTGGTGCAGGTCTCGATGCCGGGGCGACGTCCGGCGAGCTGGTTCCATGCGTTCGGACAGGCCCTGGCGCCCCTGCGCGACGAAGGCGTCCTCATCGTCGGGTCGGGAAGCCTCACCCACAACCTCTATGAGTTCACCGGCGGAGCGGCCGGCACGGAGCCCTACGTGCAAGCCTTCGCGCAGTGGATCGCCGACACGCTCGCGGCGAACGATGTCGACGCGCTGCTCGATTACCGGACGCTCGCGCCGCATGCCGAACGGGCGCATCCGACGGACGAACACCTGATGCCGCTGATGTTCGCCCACGGCGCTGCCGGCGGCCATCCGGTGGCGAAACGGCTGGCCGCAAGCGACGTGCGCTACGGCATGCTGGCGATGGACGCTTACGTTTTCGACGCAAGCTGAGCGAAAGCGGGAAGCTCGTTTCCCGCGCTCCGCGTTCGCGTTAATATAAGCACACGCTTCTATGTGGGTAGGGGGCGGCCACGAAATGCCAGGCAGCGATGCCGACGGCTGCTCTCGCCGGCGCGCCGCCCGCCTCCGCAGCGGGGTTGGCGTGGATGACCGAACCGCGTACAGCGACGACGAGCCCCCCGCCCACCCATTCCGGAGTTGATGATGTCCGTCGATACCCTGACCCTGTCTTGCCCCGAATGCGACGCCTTGAACCGGATGCCGGGCGAACGCCTGAATGACGAACCGATCTGCGGCAAGTGCCACGCACCGCTGTTCGCGCGCAAGCCCCTGACGCTCACCGCAGCCAACTTCGTACAGCACGTCGAACGCAGCGACCTGCCCGTGCTGGTGGACTTCTGGGCCCCGTGGTGCGGCCCCTGCCGCATGATGGCACCGGCCTTCGAGGAAGCGGCGAGGATGCTCGAGCCGCAGATGCGGCTGGCCAAGGTGAACACGGAAGAGATCCAGGAACTCGCCGCGCGCTTCGGCATCCGCAGCATTCCCACGATGATCCTGTTCCGGAAAGGACAGGAAGTGGCCCGCCAGTCGGGCGCGATGAATGCGGGCGCGATCGCGCATTGGGCACGCAGCCATGCGCTCTGACCGGACGCTTGTGGCGCCGCCGTCCGACCTGTAACGTTGTCGCGCGGGCACGGATGTCCGCCACATAGTGAGGAATCGGCGCAGATGTTGGCAGTGGTGCAGCGCGTGTCGGAAGCACGCGTCGTGGTGGACGGCAGGGTCACCGGCGAGATCGGTCGCGGACTCCTGATCCTGGTGTGTGCGGAACGCGGCGATCGCCGCGCGGAAGCGGACAAGCTGCTGGGGAAGCTCCTCAAGTTGCGGATCTTTTCGGACGAGGCCGGCAAGATGAACCGCTCGGTGCAAGACGTGGAGGGCGGCCTGCTGATCGTCAGCCAGTTCACCCTCGCCGCCGACACCACCGGCGGGAACCGACCGAGCTTCACCAATGCCGCGGCCCCCGACGAAGGACGGGCGCTGTACGAGCACTTCGTCGCCGAGGCACGCAAGGTGCACCCGCAGGTGGCGACCGGTGAGTTTGCCGCGATGATGCAGGTCCATCTGGTCAACGACGGGCCCGTGACCATTCCGATGCGCATCGCGCCGGCGACCTGAACGCGCATTCGCGCAGCCCTTGACGGAACGTTTCCCATGACCGCTCGTACCTTTGCCCTCGGCCCTCTCGCCAGCCTGCTGGCCGCCCTGATCGCGGGCTGTGCCCAGGCGCCCACCGCCTCGCGCCCCGTGGAATACGCCTGCGATGCGGGCAAGGGCTTTTCGGTCGCCTACCACGCAGGGGGCGATGCGACGATAGACATCGAGGGGATGCGCTTCGGCCTGATGAAGGAGGCCGCGAGCGGCGGCGAGGAACGCTACGCCTGCGGCGCCCTGACGCTGTGGCGCCGCGGCAGCATGGCGCGCGTGGATCTGGAGAATTCCCTGTACGAAAACTGCCACGCGCGTGACTGATTTTCACCGCGGGAAAGCTTAAGATTATTCGTTCCACCGGCGGAGACCTGGATCATGGCTTATGGCATAACCGACCTGACGACCTTCATCCTCGGCACGATTTTCATCGTGCTGCTGCCCGGACCCAATTCGGTGTACGTGATGTCGATCGCGTCGCGCCTGGGGGTGGCGGCCGGTTATCGCGGTGCGTGCGGGATCTTCGTCGGCGACACGATCCTGATGATCCTCTCCGCAACCGGCGCCGCGTCCGTGCTGAAGACGACGCCGGCGCTGTTCATGGTGCTGAAGTACGCCGGGGCGGCCTACCTCGCGTGGGTCGGCCTCGGGCTGCTGCGCGCGGCGCTCACCCGCTGGCGCGACAAGGCCGCGGGCGCCGTCGAAGCGGAGCAGGCGCCTCTCGACGCCGCACATCCCTTCCGTTCCGCGCTGGTGATCAGCCTGATGAACCCGAAGGCGATCCTGTTCTTCGTGTCCTTCTTCATCCAGTTCGTGGATCCCGGCTACGCTTACCCCGCACTCTCGTTCGCGATCCTCGGCACGATCGTGCAGGTGTGCAGCGCCGCCTACCTGTCGGCGCTGATCTTCGGCGGGGCGCACCTCGCGGCGCAGTTCCGCCGTCGCCGTCGCCTGTCCGCCGCCGCGACCGGCGGCGTCGGCGGACTCTTCATCGGCTTCGGGGCCAAGCTGGCCAGCGCGACGCTGGGCTGACGCCGCCACGGGACGCGGTTGCCGCTCCCCGTGCGCGTTGCGGCCCCGTCCGCGATGCGGGCGGGAATCCGGTCAGCTCGATGCGGTTTCGGTCTTGCGCGGACGACGGCTGCGCGAAGCGCCCTTGCGCGCAGGCTTGGCCGGAGCTTCTTCCGCGGGCGATTGGTCCGATGTCTCGGCCGGGGGCGTCACTTCGGGAGCAACGGCCGCCGGGGCTGCTTCCGCCACGTCGGTGTTCCCGGCTTCCTCGGTGGCAGCCTGCGCCTTGCCGCGGCGTGGTTTGCGGCCGCCCGGCTTGGCGGTTTTCGGTTTCGGCGCTTCGCCCTGCTCCACTGCGCCGACTTCGGGCGTGACATTCGCAGCGGGCGGCGTGCTCACGGCGGCCGGAAGTTCGGGCTGTGCCGGCTCCTGCTTCGGTTGCGCGGCTTCGGGTTCGGCTGCGGGCATGTCCGTCTTGTGCGATTCCGCCGCGGCGGCGGCTTCCGCCTTCTTTCCTGCCGACTTGCGTCCACCCCGTTTGCGGCGCGATTCGTGCCGGCCGCTCCCCTCTTCGGCCGCGTGCCGCTCTGCCGGCGCGGCTTCGGCATGCGGCACTTCGCCCGGCGCAGATGCCACGTCCACCGCCTGCTCCGCAGACGCCTCGGCGGCGGCTTCCGCCGCTGCCGCGCGGTTGCCGCGATAGACATAGGCACCGGATTTTTCGTCGCGCCCGAACTCGAGCAATCCGCGCGACTGGGCTTCTTCCAGCAGGTTGCCGAAAGCGCGGAAGCCATAGTACGACTCGTTGAAATCGGGCTTGCGGCGCTTGATCGCCTCTTTCAGCATCGACGCCCAGATGCGCACGCCGCTGTCACCGCGTTCGGCGACGAGCGCGTCGAAAGTCTCCACGGCGATGTTGATCGCCTTGAGCTTGCGCGCCTCGGTTTCCTCCTTGCGGCGTTTTTCCTCCTCGGGCGAACGCTTGGGCGCCGGCTGGGTTTCGCGCGTCTCGCGCTTGGCCGTGCGCTGGCTTTCGCGCACGAGGTCATCGTAGAAGATGAACTCGTCGCAGTTCGCGATGAGCAGGTCCGACGTCGATTGCTTGACGCCGACGCCGATGACCTGTTTCGCGTTCTCGCGCAGTTTGGACACCAGCGGGGAAAAGTCGGAGTCGCCGCTGATGATGACGAAGGTGTCGACGTGCGACTTGGTGTAGCACAGGTCGAGCGCGTCGACGACGAGGCGGATGTCGGCGGAATTCTTGCCGGACTGGCGCACGTGCGGGATCTCGATCAACTCGAAGTTCGCCTCGTGCATCACCGCCTTGAAGCCCTTGTAGCGCTCCCAGTCGCAGTAGGCCTTCTTGACGACGATGCTGCCCTTGAGCAGCAGGCGCTCGAGTACCGGCTTGATGTCGAACTTCTCGTATTTCGCGTCGCGCACACCGAGGGCGACGTTTTCGAAATCGCAGAACACCGCCATGCTGACGCTGTCATGAGCTGAGGCCATTGGGTTCTCCGGTGGGGGGTCGGGCGCGATCGCGGGGACCGCGGAAGGCGCACATGATAGCGATTCCTGCTGCGGCGATGGCGGATGTCATGGTGTCGGGTTGCGGCGCCGGATCCGTCGGGGCGCTGCGCCGGCCTTCACGCGACGCGGTCGGGCGGCGTGCGGCCGGCAAAGAAGGCCTCGACGTTTGCCAGCACACGCATGCCCATGCCGACGCGCGTCTCGCGCGTCGCGCTGCCCAGGTGCGGCAGCAGGACCACGTTCTCCAGCGTCGTCAGGCCTTCGCTGACGAGGGGCTCGCGTTCGAACACGTCGAGGCCCGCGCCGGCGATCGTGCCGCTGCGCAGCGCATCGACCAGCGCGACCTCATCCACGACCTCGCCGCGTGCGGTGTTGATGAGGAAGGCATCGCGGCGCATCAGCGCGAGGCGCTCGGCGTTGATCAGATGGCGTGTCGCGGCACCGCCCGGGCAATGCAGCGAGACGAAATCCGACTGGGCGAGAACTTCCTCGACCGTATCGCACTGGCGCGCATCGAGCCCCGCGAGCGCCTCCGCCGGCACGCGGCTGCGGTTGAAGAACACGATCTTCATGCCGAAGCCGTGCTGCGCGCGCATTGCGACCGCCCGGGCGATGCGGCCCATGCCGATGAGGCCGAGCGTCTTGCCGCTCATCCGGGTGCCGATCATGTGCGTCGGGCGCCAGCCGGTCCAGTTGCCGCTGCGCAGTTCGCGCTCGCCTTCGCCGGCACGGCGGGCGACCATCAGCATCAGGGTGATCGCGAGGTCCGCGGTGCAGTCGGTGAGCACGTCGGGCGTGTTCGTCACCGCGATGCCCAGGCCCCCGGCCGCGTCGATGTCGATGTGGCTGTAGCCGACGCCGTAGTTGGCGATCAGCTTCGCGCTCGGCGCGGTGCCGAGGGCATCGGCGTCGATGCGGTCGGAGACGGTGGCAAGCAGCGCGTCGCAGGAGGCGAGTGCCGCGCGGATTTCATCGCGGGAGAAGGGGCGGTCGTTGGTGTTCAGGCGGACGTCGAAGCGCTCGCCCAGAGCGCGTTCGACTTCAGCGGGCCACCGGCGGGTGAGAATGAGTCGGGGTCGGGTCATGAGGTTCCTGCCTGTGATTCGGCTTGATGTTGTTCGTTGCCCGGGAGCTTTTCGGACTTCCGGGGCGCACTCCGCACGATACCCGCAATGCGCGCTTCCCGGGATCGGGCACAACCCCAACGGCACGCCCCGGTCACCGGAAACCCTTGGCGCCCGTTCCGCTCTAATCGGAGCAGTCCTTTCCGGCCTGCACCAGTGCGCGGGGTTCGCGACGTGGACATCCTGCCCCTGATCTCGCCGCTCGGCCTGCCCGGCACGAGCGCCATTCGTCCCGCCTCGACAAGCCTTGTCGCGGCTGCGAGCAGTTTTTCGCTGCTCGGCGATACCTCGACGATCGTCGATCTGTCGAGCTTCGGCCAGCTTCTTTCGGCGGTGGCGACTTTCCAGAACCGGCTGTCGATACTGCGTCCGGGTGCCACCGGCAGCAGCCTGGGAAGCAATTTCGGCACCGATTTCGGCAGTCTCGCGACCGAAGTGCAGCATTTCGTCGACAGCTTCAACGGCCTCCAGGGCAGCCTGAACGAGTTGGGTTTCCTGTTCGGCACGGTGCCGGGGTCGTCTCCGGGGACGCAACTGACCGCCGATCTCCAGACACGTTTGACGAAGGTGTTCGACAACGGGAGGTCCGCACTGACCCGCTTGTCGGATCTGGGCATCGAACTGCGGCCGTCGCTGATTCCCGGCGTCGGAACCTTGGGTATTGACGTGGTGAAGCTGCGTGGGGCCTTCGAAACCGACCCGGCAGGCACCTTTTCGCTGCTCGCGAAGGCGGTAGCGGAATTCTCCGCGCTCGGTGCGACGTTCACTTCCTCCAATGGCGGTGCGACAGGGCTTCTGGCGGCGGAACTGCAGTTCTCCGCGCTGCAGCTGAGCCAAGGCCTCTTCGACACGGGCGCCGACCGGCTCAACGCCGGCCTTCCGGGCCTCAATGACCTGCTCACGCTGGCCTCGCTGGGCAATGCGGGGCGCGACTCGCAGGCGCGAACCCTCGCCGCCCTCAACGAGTTCTCGCTGGTCTCCTCTCTGCTGGGGCAATAGCCGGCCGCAACATCATGACACAACTCCGAATGCACTCATCTATCACTTATATTACTGATTTAACTAAATTATTTACACGAATGATCGCAACATAAAAATCTTTTTGGGATAATATTGTTGCGCCGCACAAGGGATTCGAATATAGTTTGAACCGTCTCCTCCACCCTCCTCCTTTGGTGTGGATTTAGCCCGAGCCGAATACCGCGCTCGGGCTTTTTTCTTTTCAGCCGCCGCTCGGCGCGCTCAGCAGCGCCCAGATCCGGTCGACCATCGGGTTGCCGTTTTCGGCGGCTCGATGCAGGCGCACCTCCAGCGGGCAGGTCCATTGCGCGGGTCCCGCCGGAACCAGACGGCCCTCGCTCATCTCGCGACCGACGCAACTCTCCGGGAGCCAGCCCAGGCCATGACCTTCCAGCACCATCGCCTTCAGGGCCTCGGACATGTGGGTGTCGAAGGAGCGGTCGAAATGGCAGCGCTCGTTGGCAAGCAGGATCATTTCCACGACGTGTCCGAGGTAGGTCCCTGACGAATACGCGAGGAAAGGCACCGCCGCCTCCACCTGCCCCGGCAGCTTGTAACACGGACGGCCGTCTTCGCGCGGCACCGACAGCGGCAGCATGCGGTCGGTCGCGAGCGTGATGTAGGGGAAGCGCACCGGATCGAGCAGCATCGGCAGTTGCGGATGGTGGTAGGCGATCAGCAGATCCGTTGCGCCTTCGATCAGCGCGCTCGCCCCTTCGGGCACGTTCACCGCCCCGACGCGCGCGACGACGTTACCCAGCGACTCCTTCAACTGCCCCAGCCACCGGGGGAAGAAGGTCAGCGACAGCGTGTGCGCGACCGAAAAACGCACGGTGTCGACGTTCGCCGGCGACTGCCCGCGCAGCACGGTGCGCATGTCGTAGGTACGCCGCAGGATGTCCACCGCGAAGCCGCGGAAGATCCGCCCGGCGGCCGTCAGGTGCACGCCCTGCGAGCTGCGGTCGATCAGCTCGACGCCGAGCCAGTCCTCGAGCGCCTGGATATGGCGGCTGAAGGTCGGCTGCGACACGTTACGGCGCTCCGCCGCCCTCGAAAACGCGCGTGCGTCGGTCAATGTGAGGAAATCCTCGATCCATTTGATCTGCATGTTCGGTCGGCTCCTTATTTGGCCTATCCGGGTCCTATTCGGCTTTCTTGGGGATGTTATGCGTTTTTTGCATGGCACGACACGGAATCTCAACATCGTCCGTAGCATTCATGCACCCCACCCACACCACGAGACAGGAACAAAGATGACCTTCACCACCGCCCCCGCCGCCGAGCGCATCGAACACGATCTTCTGGGCGATCGCGCCGTGCCCGCCGACGTCTACTACGGCGTCCACACGCTGCGCGCCGTCGAGAACTTCCCGATCACCGGCACGCCGATCTCGATCTACCCCGAGCTCGTCCGCGCGCTCGCCGCGATCAAGCAGGCCGCCGCGCTGACAAACCAGCAGCTCGGCATGCTCGACGCCGAGCGCACCGATGCGATCGTCCGCGCCTGCGAGGAAGTCCGCGCCGGTGCGCTGCATGAGCAGTTCGTCGTCGACGTGATCCAGGGCGGCGCCGGCACCTCGACCAACATGAACGCCAACGAAGTGATCGCGAACCGCGCGCTGGAACTCCTCGGCCACGCGAAGGGCGACTACGCCCGCCTGCACCCGAACGAGCACGTGAACATGAGCCAGAGCACCAACGACGTGTATCCGACGGCGCTCAAGCTCGCCGGCTACGCGGGCATCTTCCAGCTCATCGAGGCGATGGAGGTGCTGCGCGATGCCTTCCACGAGAAGGCGGTCGAGTTCGCCGACGTGCTGAAGATGGGCCGCACCCAGCTGCAGGACGCGGTGCCGATGACGGTCGGCCAGGAGTTCTCGACCTACGTCGTGATGCTCGGCGAGGACATCGAGCGCCTGAAGGAAGCCGTGCTGCTGATCCGCGAGATCAACCTCGGCGCGACCGCGATCGGCACCGGCATCAACGCCCACCCGGACTATGCCGGAATGGTCTGCCGCAATCTCGCCGAAATCACCGACATCCCCGTGCTGACTGCGCCGAACCTCGTCGAAGCCACGCAGGACTGCGGCAGCTTCGTGCAGCTCTCCGGGGTGCTGAAGCGCGTCGCGGTGAAGCTCTCCAAGGTCTGCAACGACCTGCGCCTGCTGTCGTCGGGTCCGCGTGCGGGGCTCGCCGAGATCAACCTGCCACCGATGCAGGCGGGCTCGTCGATCATGCCGGGCAAGGTCAATCCGGTGATCCCGGAAGTCGTTAACCAGATCGCGTTCGAAGTGATCGGCAACGACATGACGATCTCCTTCGCCGCCGAAGCCGGCCAGCTGCAGCTCAACGCCTTCGAGCCGATCATCGCCCACAGCCTGTTCAAGAGCGCCACCCACCTGCGCGCCGGTTGCCTGACGCTCGCCGAGCGCTGCGTGAAGGGCATCACCGTGAACCGCGAAGCGCTGCGCAAGAGCGTCGAGAACTCGATCGGGCTGGTCACCGCGCTGAACCCTTACATCGGCTACGCCAACGCCACCGAGATCGCGCAACAGGCGCTGGTCAGCGGCGACAGCGTGTACGAGCTCGTGCTTGCCAAAGGCCTGCTGACGAAGGCGCAGCTCGACGAAATCCTCAAGCCAGAGGTGCTCACGCAACCGCGCCCGCTGGTCGGACTGGTCGGACTGGCCTGACGCTGCTGCCCGGCAACGTACCGCAACCCGGCCACGGCATGAGCCGGCCGTTGCTGCGGTCGGGCCGGGCCGGGTTTATATTGCATCGCAGCACATGCAAGACATTCCGAAAAACATCTGCGCCTATTGAGCCATACGAATATCTGATCGCTCGATAGAAAACTTGTAGAACAACTTTATTGCATTGCACAAGACGATTCGATATGATTCAACCCGTCTCCTCCACCCTCCTCCTTTGGTGTGGATTTAGCCCGGACCTTCAAACGTCCGGGCTTTTTCTTTTCCGGGCCAGCCTGCGCTGGCTTGCCAGCCCCCGAGTCCGGGCGAGTGCGCGTGGTTCGGATCGGGTTGAAGTCCCGTTGAAGGCGACGCAACGGCCCGCATGAACGCGCGGGAACGCACGCCAGGAGGCATGGCTTGCGATCGGTCGATGGCGGTCATTTATGCCTCAAATCACCCCATGAGAACTTCTCACATGCTTATAGTTGCATAGCGCAACTTTTTTGTTTAATCTTTCAACTGTCTCCTCCACCCCTCTCCTCCTTTGGTGTGGATTGCAGCCCGGGCCCCCTCCAGAGCCCGGGCTCTTTTTTTTTCCTGGTCAGGCCGCGGTCGGCACCTTCGCTTCCGCATCGCCAACCGCCTGCTGGCTCCGCACCTCGGGGTAGTAGCACATGTAGCCGCCTGCGCAGTGGCTCGGTGCGTCGCGCAGGCCGACGGCGAACTCGCGTACCGCGTCTTCCGGCTCGCCGGCCGCGATCCGCTCCAGCACGCGGGCGACGAGCTCGACGCTCTTGATCTTGCGCTCGCTCGCACCCTCGCGGCCGGCGATCTTCACCGCATGCACACCGGCCGCATGCATCGCCGGCATCGCGCAGACGCCGCACGGTCCCCAAGGGTAGCCGTTCGGCGCGGTCGAGAAGCCGTTGCCGAAGCGGTACCACAGCCAGCGCTTGTAATCGAGGTCGTTCTGTTCGAGGCGGCGCAGTGCGCGCTCATGCGGCTGGCCGCCGTCTGTTGCGCGGTATTCGAACTGGTAGTTGTCGATGCAGATCGGGCCGCCCTTGTTCATCGGCAGATGCACGGTATGACAGGTGCCTTCCTCGAACACGCAGCCGTCGTTGAGGACGAAGGCTTCGATGTCGAGGTCGGGCAGCGCTTCCGTGATCGCGCCGATCTCGGCGACGGTGACGTCGCGCGGCAGGATGATGCGGTTCGCCCCGAGCGCGGCGAAGAAGCGCGCGGACTCGACGTTGCGGCAGGTGGCGACGGAGCTGACGTGGATGTCGAGGTCCGGCACGTTGGCGGCGAGCGAGGCGATCAGCGAGATGTCGGCGACGATCGCCGCCTTGCCGCCGATGCTGCGAAAGCGCGTGCCGATCTCGGTGAGCGCGTCGAGATGCTGCTCGCCGTATTGCTGGGCGTTGAGGACGAGGAAAACCTCGGCGTCGAGCGCCGTGGCCTTGTCGACGACGCGTTCGAGATCCGCGTAGCCGTTGAGATTGCCGAACACGCGGCGATTCACGCCGGAGGTGTTGAACCGCTGGATCCAGTCGGGCGGGACGACGCCGCAGTAGAGTTCGCGGGCACCCGCGCGCACGAGCGGTTCGACTTCGGCCGGGGTGCTGATGGGGGCGGTAATTCGCATGTCAGGCTCCCGAGAGGACGATGCGGTTGACCCAGCCGTTCTTCACCGCTTCGGCAACGGCAGTGGCCATACCCTTCGCGTGACGGTAGTACATCGTGTTGCCGCGTTGCGAGGTGGGGAGTTCGTTCGTGCCGGGCCGTGCGCCGACTTCGTTGAAGCCGAGGCATTCGCGGCGGCACTTGTGGCCGGGCGAGAATTTTTCCGGGGAGTCGAGCGAGAGCGAGCCCAACTTGCAGATGCGCCCCTTGGCGATGTAGCCGTAGGGCGCGCGCACGCCGACGGGAAAATCGATGCCGGCGTACATGTCGGCCGCGCCGAAGGGCGGGAAGTCGAGTTCGAGGCGGCCGATGCCGAGCCCGTCGAGGATGTCGCGGAAGGGGCCGGCGCGCAGGCCGTTGGGGTACATGCGCGCCCAGGTGGCGGACGGCAGGCGCGGGTCCTTCAGCATCTTGCCGAGCAGGCGTCCGGCGACCGGCCGCAGATCGGGGAACTCGCGCTGCACGAGGCGCGCGATGCCCCAGTCGTTGACGGTGACTTCGGCGCCCGCCGGCAGGCGTGCAAGCGCCGCGCGCAAGGGCGGAAACAGGCCGTCGCAGGCGATGGGCGTGACGAGGCCGAAAGTGAGGCCCCAGCGTTCGCACAGCGCGACGGCGCGGTCGATGGCTTCGACGCTCGGCAACAGGTGTTCGCAGAACTCGCTGCCGAGGAAGAAATGCGTCGGCTCGGCGTCGTCGGGGAGCGCGACACAGTCGCGGGCCTCGCCCAACGGGTCGAGGTAATCGTCGCGGGTGAGGCGTTCGTGGCGCGCGAAGGACGCGAGTTCGCGTTCGTCGACGAGGGCGAAGCCCAGTTCGATCGGTCGGGTACCGCTGTCGGGGGTGGGGGTGTGCTGTGTGCTTGTCATGAATCGATCTCCGCGATTCTCTTGTGTTCCCGCCCATGCCAGCTGGCGCGGGCGGCGAGGAGTTCCACGAGCCCGTCGGGGCGCGCGGAGGGAAAGTCGGCGAGGACGCGTGCGACGATGCCGGTGAAGCGCGCCGCCGCCATGCTGGCGCCGCCAGTCGCTCTTGCGGGACCCGCGGGCGAGCAGCCCCAGCCGGCGCCGCCGGACGTCTCGCCCTGCAGCAGCGACCACTGCCCGGGGGCGCAGCGCGCATCGCCGCTGACGGAGAGCACGCCGGGATAGGTTGCGGGGAATACCGGCGTGCCGCGCGCCGGCGCTGCGGCGACGAGCACGACGCCTTGTGCGAGCGCACGGGCGCAGGCGTCGCGCAAGACCGTGCGGTCTTCGAGCAGGCCCAGGCTCAGATTGACGACACGCGCGCCCTCGCCGGCACACCATTCGATCGCGGCGGCGACCATCGCAGGCGTGGGGGCGTGCTTGTGCGAGGCGATGCGGGCGTCGATGAGGCGCGCCGCCGGCGCGGCCTCGAGCACGAGCGCCGCCACGGCTTCGCCATGCGGCAGCGGGCGGCCACCCACGGGCGCACGACACACGTTTCCATCGGGAACCGGCGCAAAGCTCGCCGCCCGATGCAGCACGTGCGAAGGTACGCGCGCGAAGCCGCCGTCCACGATGCCGACCATGACGCTCATACGATCCTCAGCAAGGGTGCGGCGGGCCGGGTCGGCACATGCTCGACGAGGCGGCCGTCGCGCAGCTCGACGACTCGGTCGACCGCGCCGACGGACGCGAGGTTGTGGGTGATGACGATGCGGGTGCGATCGGCGAAGACATGGTCGACCGCCCCGATGATCGCCTGCGCGACGGGGAGGTCCAGCCCGGAAGTCGTCTCGTCGAGGATCAGCACTGCCGGGTCCTGCAGGATCGCGCGGGCGAGCGCGATGCGCAGGCGTTCGCCACGCGACAGGGCCGCCGCGGATGCGCCGACGGGCCGGTCGAGTCCGCCGGCGTGGGCGAGCTTCGCGAGGCCGGCGAGATCGAGCGCACGCAGCAGCGCCGGCTCGTCGGCGCCGGGGGCGACGAAGCGCAGGTTGTCGCGCACGCTGCCGGGCGTCAGCACCGGCTCCTGGTCGACGACGACGACCTGCCGACGCAGTTCGGCGAGGTCGAGCAGATCGAGACGCACGCCGTCGAGTAGCAGGCGTCCGGCCTGCGGGTCGTAGTGGCGCTGCAGCAGGTCGATCAGCGTCGATTTGCCGGCGCCGGATGCGCCGACAAGCGCGAGCTTGGTGCCGGCCGGGATGTCGAGCGTCGCGCCGTCGAGCACCGCCTCGGCGCCATAGCCGAAGCGCACGGCGTCGAGCCGCAGTTCGCCGCGCACCGGCTGCGCGAGCGGGACGGCGTTCGCCGGAGACTGCACGGTCGGCTGCTCGGCGGCGAGCTCGCGGATGCGCTGCAGGCTGACCTTGGCGCGCTGCCAGCCCATGAACACGCCGGCGAGCGTCTGCAGCGGCCCGGCGGCGCGCGTCGTGTAGGCGATGAAGGCGACGACGACGCCGACCGACAGCTCGCCCGCCGCCGCCATCGAGCCGCCGACCGCGAACACCAGCAGCACGCCAATGCCCGACAGCAGACGCTGCAGGCCGCCCGCGCCGAGAGACGCGAGTTGCGAGCGGCGCAGCGCGGCGAAGTAGTCGCCGTGGTGCGCGCGCAGGCCCGCCTCCTGCCGCCGCGCGGCGTTGGACGCCTGGATGAACTTCATCGCGCGCAGCGATTCGACGAAGAAGCTCGACATCGCGGCGCTTTCCTTGCGCATCGCCTGCGCGCTTTTTTCGAGCCACGGGCGCGTGAACATCAGCGCCGCGACCTGCAGCGGGACGAGCGCGAAGACGAGCGCCGTGAGCAGCGGGCTCAGGGACAGCATCAGCACCAGTGCGACCGTGAGCGAGAACGCGCCATTGAGCAGCGCCATCGGTGCGTCGAGGGCGAAGCGCTGCACTTCGGCGACGTCACCGTCGAGGCGCGACAGGATCTCGCCGCCGCGCGTGCGGGCATAATAAGTGGGCGCGAGGGTCTGCAGGTGTCGCCAGACCTGCTCGCGCAGGCCGAACAGGACGTGGGCGGAGAGCTTCAGGTAGGTGAGCCGGGACAGCGTTTCGACGAGCACGCCGCCGACCATCAGGACGAGGAAGGCCGCGCAGAGCCACAGCACCAGACCGACCTTGCCGCCGACGATGCCGTCGTCGACGAGACGCTGCGTGAGGTAAGGCGGCAGCAGCGCCGCAGCCGAGCCGATGCACGACAGGACGACGACGCCGGCGACCATGCGCGCGCGTTCGCGCACCAAGGGCAACGCCCAGGCGAGGGCCTGGTGGGGCAAGGAGCGGCTGCCGTTCAGCGGGATCATTGTAAGCGCCTCCAAACCCACAGGGCGGATGAGCCGAAGGCCGAGGCTGCCGGATGAGCTGCCGAACCCGCGGCCGACATTTGGCGGAAGGCGCTCCGCTTTTCCGCCCTACGTCCGTCGCCATCGGCACGGCGCAGCCCCCGACGGGAGGCACTTCGTGCCGAGGCGTCCGCCACGCGTCCAACGAGGCGCGGCGTGCCTCCCGTCGGGGGCGCGTTCAAGCCTCGCAGCGCATGAATCGGCATCCCGATCACCGCTCAGCGCTTCACCACCCGCATCCAGCCGATCGACTGGTCCGCCCCGCCGGGCATCGTGATCTCGCCCTTCTTCTCCAGCGTCTCCGCGTCGTGGATGGACACCTTGTCGAGCGCGCCGCCGACATAGACCTCCTTGCCGTCGCCCGAGATGTTGATCGCGTAGAAGGTCTGAGGCAGCTCGACGCGTTTGAGCAGCTTGCCGGAGTCGGTATCGACCTTGCTCAGCTGGTTCATCACGAGGAAGGCCTCGTTGCGCCGGGCCGGGTTGATCACCGACGAGAACATCACCGTCGTCGCGTTCTCGAACTCCCTGACTTGCAGCGTTTCCGCGTCGAGGTCGAACATCGCGATGCCGGCCTTGAACGCTTCCGGCGAATCGGGCGGAACGTCGGTCTTGGCGACGAAGTACGGTGTCGACAGCACTCGCGCCTGCTCGTAGGTGCCCCACATCGCCAGCACGTCCGGCTCACCCATGCCCGGCCGCTCCCAGTGCCGGATCGGGAAAGTCTTCTCGAGCTTGCCGCTCTTGGTGTTGAAGAGATACATGTCCCAGCCGAGCGCAATCACGTGATCCGGATTGCCGGTCGGCGCGAGCAGGCTGATGCGGCGCGGCGCCGGGAAGGTGCGGCGCGGCTTCGCGTTCAGGCCGTCGGCGGTGTCGAAGACGGCGATGTAGGTGTCCTCGACCTGGTACTCGGAGCGCCCGAGCTGCACTGGCGCCTGATGGGCGTAGAGCTCCTTGCCGTCCTCGCTCACGGTGACGGCGAAAAAACCCTTCACGCGCCGCTGCGGCGTCGAGAAGTCGGCGCGGAACACCGGCTTGCCGGTATCGAGATCGACGCCGACGACGCTTTCCATGCGATTCGTGAGCACGTACGCGACCTTGCCGTCCTTCGGCACGGAGATTGCGCCGGGGATGCCGTCGCCGGGCAGCACGATCGTGCGGATCACCTCGCGCTTCTCGGGATCGATGACGTGCAGGTTGTTCGGGCGCGTGACGGTCAGGAGGTATTCCTTGGCGAACGCCGGCAGCGACGCGGCCGCGCAGCATAGGACCACCAGCGCCGCTCGCGCCTTCTTGATGGGCAGCATCCTCATCGCTCAATCTCCCGGGAAAAGCGTCTGCAGTTCGCGCCAGTCACGCAGCGCCGAGTTCTTGCCGTCGGTCCAGTCACGCGCGGTGTTCAGGCTGTCGGCGAGCTGCGCCGGCCACCAGCAGGGGTCGGTGCAGCCGTAGAGATCGGCTTCCATCGGCTGGCACAGGCTGGCCAGTCCGCCGAAGGCATCGACTTCCCAGCCGGGGTCGAAGGTCGTCGTGCAGCCGACGACGCTGCTCATCAGCTGCACTTCCTCGCGATGGCCGTCGCTGGCCGCCTGTTCGATCAGGTGCGCCTTGTGGTTCAGGGCTCGCAGTCGTTTCATTGCAGGGCACTCCTTTGTTCGAGGGCGGCGTTGAAGAACGCCGGGTTGGCGAGCGCGATCTCGCCGAAGGCTTCGAGGCCGAAGGCCGTCCATGCGCGGATCTGGTCGCAGTATTCGAAAGTCGGCTGGAAGGGGTCGCCGGAGCGCGAATACGATTCGTGGTAGCAACCGCCCGCGCACAGGCTGCGCGCGGGGCAGACCTGGCAGGCGCCGTGCGGGGCCTGGGCGCGGGTCATGAACTGCGTGAGGGACTCGCGGGCGATGCCGTTGTCGACGTCACCGAAGGTCTCCAGCCCGGAGCCGGTGAAACGGTGGCACAGCGAAATCTTGCCGCTGGTGCCGACCGCCAGCAGACCGACGCCGGCGCCGCAGGGCAGCACTTTCCGCGTGCCCATCCACAGGTCCGTCATCAGCTGCTGCATGTTGCCGAAGCCGTGACGACGGCCGCGCTTGGCCTCGCTGATGTACTCGCGCCCCAGAGCCTTGAAGGCTTCGAAGACGATGTCGAGTTCCTCACGGCTCAACCCGACCGGCGAATCGGGGCCAGCGGTCGCGGGCGCGAAGCCGACTTCGAAGAAACCCAGCTCGTCGTGGAGATGCTTGTAGATGGCGGCGACGTCGAGGTTGCCGGAGGCAAGCGTGACGCGTGCCCCGACCGGCTTCGATTTGTAGCGTTCGAGCAAGCGCTTCACGCGCATCGCGACCGTCCTGTAGGTGCCGCCGCCGGCGATCGTGCGGCGATGGCGATCGTGCTGCGCCTGGTCGCCGTCGATGCTGACGGTGATGCCGAAGCGGTGCGCGTCGAGGAAGTCGATGATCTCGTCGGTGAGGAGCGTCGCATTGGTCGTCAGCGAGAACTCGGCCTCCTTGCCCGCCGCGGCGGCCTTGTCCTCGGCATATTCGACGAGGTCGCGGATCACCGCGATGCGCGTCAGCGGCTCGCCGCCGAAGAAGACGATGCCGACGCGCTCGTTCTCGCACGCCTCGTCCATCAAGAGGTCGATCGAGCGCGCGCCGGTCTGGAAGTCCATCACCGAGGAGTTCTTCGGCGAGGTCAGGTCCTCGCGGTAGCAGTAGCTGCAGCCGAGGTTGCAACCGGTGGTCAGCGTCAGCACCAGCGTCTTCAGCGGCGAACGTTCGACGATGCGCGCCGGGATCTCGTAGTGCTTCGGCTGCGGCGCGACGATGCCGAGGTCGATGAAATCGCTCAGGCTGTCGCACAGCTCGGCGGGCGTGTAGCGGCCGTCGAAGCGGCTCTGGATGTCGTCCGCGCTGACCGCGGGCGTCGCCTCGAACAGCCCGAGCAGCTCGGATGCGGCCGGATCGAGCTCGAAGATCGAGGTCGTCGGCACGTGCAGCAGCACCTGCCGGTCGCCCTTGCGGACCGCACGGTAGTTGTGGGGTTGGATCTGGAGCGTTGCCATGTTCTCTCTCCTGACTCGTCAGCGCAGCGGCGTCGGGTTCCAGCGCTGCACGGTGACCATCAGGTGCCCTTTTGCATCGAGCGCGCGCTCTCCGTCGGCCACGGTCGCGACGACCGCGAGGTTGCCGACGTTATTGAGGCCGCGGCGGTTCGGATTCGGGCCCGCGAAAGCCGGCAGGAACTGGCCATGCGGCTCCATGTGGCCGGCGAACTTCAGGTCCTCGTCGTGCTTCGCGCGCTCGTCGAAAGGTTCGGCCGACCAGGTTGCGGGGACGCTGCCGAGACGCACGTCGTCGTCTGTGCCGGCCTTACCGTCCGGCCCGTTGAGGTAGGCGACCGCATCGAACTGCGCGGACGCCGGCGGATTCGTGCCACCGCCCAGACGCGCGATCGCGAACGCGGGCTCGACGCGCACCGAATCGATCTGCCGGTACACCGCCAGCGTCTGCCCCGACTCGCGGCCACCGACCGCGACCTTGCGCACGCCCTGCGGCGCATCGGTCGCGACCTTCACACGCAGCTTCAACACGTCGGCCGACTTGCCGAGCCATTCGACGACTTCCACGCCGGGGCCGAGATCGACCTTCGGGTCGAGCCCGGCGCCCGCAACCGTCACGGTCGCCGTCTCACCCGCACGCAGCATCTTCGGGCTCACCGAGACGACCGCGTTCTTCGCCGCCTTGTCGGACCGCAGCGCTTCGAACGTCGCACCGATCTCCTCGGCGTTCTTCAGGAACCAGCGCCCGGAGATCCGCGAGCCGTCCTCGCTCAGCGCGAAAACCGCGCGCGTGTCCTCGTTGCCGAGCCGCGTCGAACCGCGCCATTCGTAGCCCGTGTAGATCACCGCATCGCCGTGGCCACGCACCGTATTGCCGGGCCCGAAGTGCAATTCGTAGTTCACTTCGTACTTGTCCTTGCCCTTCGGGACGGCAGTCATCGTGCCGGTATAGGGGCCCCAGCCGGGCCGCTCGCCCGCGACCACCCAACGGCCGTCGGCCGGGCGGTGCTTCGCACGGCTCCAGTCGCGCCAGGCATCGGTGTTCTTCGGATACAGGCCCGCCAGCCGCCCCGGCATCTTGTCGCGGGCGATCTCCCACCAGTTGCGGTCGCGTCCGAGGGCTGAGTATTCGGCGCTCGGGAACTGGCCGAGGTGGGTGTGCATCAGCTTGCGCCATTCGTCCTCGTCGCGGCGCTGCAGCGCGACGCGCCCGAAGCTGTGGCAGCGGCCGCACATCTGGGCGAATTCCTCGTCGGGCGGCGTGTCCTGCGTGTTCGGCCGGCGCTCCATCAGGGAACGGAACGCGGCGCTTTCCGCTGGCGCCAGACCCTGGCGGTCGGCGAGGTACTTCACGACGGCGCGGCGCTCCTCGGTCGTGAGTTCGACCTTGTGCCAGATGCCCATGCGCGTAACCGTCATGTCCCAGCCTTCGGGCGACTTGCGGATCTCGGGGATGCGCGTGAGCTTGCCGCCCTCCAGGTGACAGCTCACGCATTTCTTGTCGATCACGTCGCGTCCGGGGTCCTGGGCCGCCACGGCGGCTCCCCCAAGTCCGATCGCCAGCGCGAGCGCGCCGACACTGCGCAGAGTTCTGCGCGTAATTTTTCTGGTCTCCGCCTTCACTTCTGTCTCCACTCTCCGGTGAGTCAATGCGCTCCCCGCGCGCTGGCGGGAAGCGCCTCCCTCACTCACAGCGCCATGATCACGGACTTGGATTCGGTATACAGGTCGAGCACCGCCCGCCCCATCTCGCGGCCGATGCCGGACTGCTTGAAGCCGCCGAAAGGCATCGCGTTGTCGAGAATGTTGTGGCAGTTCACCCACACCGTGCCGGCCTGGATCTTCGGGATCAGGCGATGCACGCGCGAAAGGTCGTTCGACCAGATGCTCGCGGCGAGCCCGTAGGGCGTGTCGTTCGCGCGCCGAGCAACCTCGTCGAGATCGTCGTAGGGCATCGCGACGACCACTGGCCCGAAGATCTCCTCGCGCACGACCTTCATGTCGTCGGTCGTATCGACGAGCACCGTGGGTTTCACGAAGTAGCCCGCGCCCTCGCCCGCCGCACCGCCCGTCGCGGCCCGCGCGCCCTCACTGAAGCCGCTCTCGATGTAGCCCAGCACGCGCTTTTGCTGCGTCGCCGACACCAACGGGCCGATCTGCGTCGCCGGGTCGATGCCGGCGCCGAGCTTCATGCTCGCGGCGATGCCGGAGAGGCCTTCGAGCACCTCGTCGAAGCGGCTCTTATGCACGAAGAGGCGCGACCCCGCCGTGCACACCTGGCCCTGGTTGAAGAAGATCGCCTGCGCGGCACCGGCCGCGGCCATGCTCACATCCGCGTCGTCGAGCACGATCACCGGGCTCTTGCCGCCCAGTTCCAGCGACACGCGCGTCATGTTGTCGAGCGCGGCCTTGCCGACGAGCTTGCCGATCTCGGTCGAACCGGTGAAGGCGACCTTCTCGACGCCCTGGTGCGACGCGAGCGCCGCGCCCGCGGTGTGGCCCAAGCCGGTGACGACGTTCAGCACGCCCGCCGGGTAGCCCGCCTCCAGCGCCAACTCCGCAAAACGCAGCGCCGACAGCGGCGTTTCCTCCGCCGGCTTCAGCACCATCGTGCAGCCGGTGGCGAGCGCCGGCGCCACCTTCCACGCCGCCATCAGCAGGGGAAAGTTCCACGGGATGATCGCGCCGACCACGCCGACGGGCTGGCGCCGCGTGAAGCCGAAGAACTCGCGGTCGCGGATGATGGGCACCGACACGTCCATCGTCGAGCCTTCGATCTTCGTCGCCCAGCCCGCCATGTAGCGCAGGAAATCGACCACCAGCGCGACGTCGACATGGCGCGCCATCATCACCGGCTTGCCGTTGTCGAGCGACTCGATCTCGGCCAGTTCCTGCGCGTTCGCCTCCACGAGGTCGGCGAATTTCAGCAGCAGGCGCTCGCGGTCGACCGGGCGCATCTTCGGCCAGTCGCCGCTCTCGAAGGCGCGTCGCGCCGCCGCGACGGCACGGTCGATATCTGCCGCTCCACCTGCCGGCACGCTGGAAAACTTCTCGCCGCTCGCCGGATCGATCACCGCCAGTGTCTCGCCGCTCGCCGCCTCCAGCCATTCGGGGCCGATCAGCATGCGCTGCGGACGCTGCAGAAAGCGCCGCGCGCCTTCGCTCAGTTGCTGTCCGTGGTAACGCTCCATGAATGTGTCTCCTCTGTCTTATTGGTTGGTCTTTCGAAACGATTCGCAGGGCCGATGAGCCGAAGGCCGGATCTGCCGAAGACGATTCAGGCGTCCGGCCCGTCGTCGATCAGCCCGGCACGCGCCACTGCTGTCGCCCGCGCCGCATCGACGGCATCCGAATCGAGATCGAGCTGCTGCGCGAGCCGCGCCACCAGGCGGTCTTCGAGCCGCGCGAGGTCACCGTCCGCGTAGACGACTTCCCACAGCATCGTCAGCACCTCGCGCCGCTCGGCGGCGTTGAAACCGGCCCGCACCGCCTCGGCGAATTCCCAGTCGTCGAGCGCTTCGGCATAGCGCTCGTCGGCAACCCGAAGGAGCTCGCGCACGGCCTCGTCGGGCAGGGAAAAGTGCTCGCGCAGCAGGCGCCCGATCGCCGCCTGTTCGTGTTCGCTCGCGCGGTGGTCGATGTACATCACCTCCAGCAGCAAAGCGGCGACCGCGATGTGCCGGCGCTTGAAGGGCCCTGTTTCGAGTCCTTCGGCCTGGAGTTCGCCCGACAGCAGCGCCATCAGTTTGTTGAACATGCGTACGCCTCCCTGTCCTGGTTATTTGCCGGGAACGAGCCGCTCGACGCCGAGCTGACCGGCGACGACGACGGCCCCCGTCGGCGCCGCGACGACGGCGGCGAGGTTCTGGCGGTCGGGGCGGACCTCCAACTGGAAAGGCGCCGTCCCGCTGCCGCGCAGCACGACCCCGCCCGCACCGACGACGATCAGGCCGCCGTTCGCGAGTGCGATCCCCGACGTGAGCGACTGCTCGGTCCCGGTATCGCGCACCTGCCAGCTGGTGCCGCCGTCGCGGCTCGCGATCACGCGCCCGCTCATGCCCAGCAGCACGATTTCGCCATCCGTTCGCTCCAGTCCGCTCCACAGCGAACCCGACACGCCGGTCGCGAGCCTGGTCCAGCTCGCGCCGCGATCGGTCGAACGGAACGCGACGCCGGTTTCGGCCGCGATGAAGAGCTTCCCGTCGCGGGTACCGAAGATGTGGTTCAGATGCAGGTCCCCATCGTGGCCGCTGCCCACCGCCAGGCGCGTCCATTTGTGACCGCCATCCCGCGTCACGAATGCCGCGCCGTACGCGCCGACCGCGTAGCCGCGTTGCGCGTCGGCGAAATACACCGACAGCAGCACCGGCTTGTCGTCCAGCGTCACCTGCACCTGCCAGGTCGCACCGCCGTCGGCCGTCGCGAGGATCACGCCGCCGTGGCCCACCGCCCAGCCGTGCGCCTCATCGACGAAATGCACGGCGGTCAGCAGCGTGCTCACCGGCACCTCTGCCTGCTGCCAGGTCCTGCCCTCGTCGGCCGAACGCACGATCGTGCCGTAGTCGCCGACCGCGACGAGCGCACTGCCCGCGCGCACCAGTCCCGTCACCGGCACCTTCGCCGCCAGCCGCGCCTTCATCGCCGGCGCCGGCACTTTCGCCGCTTCAGCCGGTGCGGCTGCGAACACCGTGGCGCTGGCCGCCAGACACAGGCCCAGCAGGGCCTGCCCGATACGATTGCCTGTCTTCATCGCGTCCCCCCTCAGTGGGCCATCAGCGGCGCACGGACGGGGCCGCGGCGCGGGATCAGCACGTCGATCGTCACCGCCAGCGCGGGCAGCAGCGTGATCGCCATGATCATGTTCATCATGAACATGAAGGTCAGCAGCATCCCCATGTCGGCCTGGAACTTCAGCGCCGAGAAGGACCAGGTCGCCACGCCGATCGACAGCGTCACCGCCGTGAATACGGTCGCCACGCCGATCTCGCGCAAGGCTTGCTTGAACGCGGTGACGATGTCCTCGCCGTGCGCGAGGTGCATCTGCAGCCGGTTGTAGATGTAGAACGCGTAATCGACGCCGATCCCCACCGCCAGCACCATCACCGGCAGCGTCGCGACCGTCAGGCCGATGTCGAGCGCCTTCATGAACCAGTAGCCGAGGAAGGTCGCCAGCGTCAGCGGCAGGCAGCACGCGACCATCGCACGCCAGTCGCGATACACCGCGAACACCAGCACCAGGATCGTGGCATACACGTAAAGCATCATCGGCAGCTCCGAGTGCTCGACCACCTCGTTGGTCGCGGCCTGCACGCCCGCGTTGCCGCTCGCGAGCCGCACCGTCACACCGGGGAAAGGCTGGGTCTCGCGGAAGTGCTTCACCGCCGCGACCACCTCCTTGATCGTCGACGCCTTGTGGTCCGCCAGATACAGGTTCACCGGCAGCAGCGTGCACTCCGGGTTGAAGAGGCGCATGCCTTCCGGCACCTGGCGCACCGCCTCGCCCAGCGTCAGCTCCTCCTGCGGGAGCGCGGCCCATTTCGGATTGCCTTCATTGACGCCCGAGGCCGCGAGCTTCGTCATCGCCGGCAGCGATTGCGCCGAGAGCACACCCGGCACGTTCGCGAGATACCAGGTCAGGCGGTCGACATGGCTCATGATGTCGTGGCGGTAGCAGCCATCCGCGGGCGACTCGACCACCACCGTCAGCAGGTCCAGCCCGAGCGCGTAGCGCGCGACCACCGCCTCGACGTCCTGGTTGTAGCGCGAGTCGTTGTGCAGTTCGGGCGCCCCCGGCAGCACGTGGCCGACGTGCCGCCCCTGGCTCTGCCACACCGCGACCGCCAACAAGGCGAGGCACACCAGCGTGCCGATCGCGGCGTTGCGCGGATTGGCGATATGCACGCCGAGCGACGCCATCATGCGGTTGCGCAGCGCCTCCATCTTGGTCGCGCGCAGCACGAAGCGCTCGTCGAAGCGGAAGTAGCTCGCGACCACCGGCAGCATGATCAGGTTCGTCACGATCTTGTACGCAACGCCCACCGACGCCGTGATCGCGAGCTCGCGGATCATCGGGATCGGCACCAGCACCAGCGTCGCGAAGCCGACGAAAGCGGTGATCAGCGCCAGCGTGCCCGGCACCAGCAGGCCGGTGAAGCTGCGGCTCGCGGCGGTGTAGCCGTCGGCGCCGTTGATGACCTCCTTGGCGATGTAGTTCACCTGCTGGATGCCGTGCGACACCCCGATCGCGAACACCAGGAAGGGCACCAGGATCGCCAGCGGATCGAGGCCGAAGCCCAGCAGCGTGATCGTGCCGAACTGCCACACCACCGACACCAGCGAGCACGACAGCGGCAGGAAGGTCAGCAGCCAGGAGCGCGTATACCAATAGACGGCCGCGGCGGTCAGCAGGAAGGCGAGCGCGAAGAACTCGATCACGCTCGTCGCGCCTTCCGAGATGTCGCCCATCTGCTTGGCGAAGCCGATGATGCGGATCCTCACGTCGGCGTCGCTGAAGGTGTCACGCACCTCGCGCTCCAGCCGCTTGCTGAACTCCGCGTAGTCGAGACGCTCGCCGGTCTGCGGATCCGGGTCGGCGAGTTCCGCGACCACCATCGCCGACGATGAATCGTTCGCCACCAGCGAGCCGATGAAACCGCCGACGATCGTGCGCTCGCGGATCGCCGTGATGTTCTCCGGCGTGAGCGCCTTCACCGTGACGTCGCCGCCGATCACGTCCTCGGCCTTCATGCCTTCTTCGGTGATCTGCACCGCCCGCGTGTTGGGCGTCCACAAGGACGTCACCGTGCGCCGGTCGACGCCCTTCATGAAGAACAGCGCCTGCGTCACGTCGTACAGCTTCGTCAGTGCCTTCTCGTTCCAGATGTCGCCCTGCTTCGCCTCGACGGTCACGATGATGCGGTTTGCGCCGAACAGCACCTCGCGATACTGGTTGAAGGTCTGGATGTATTCGTGGTTCTGCGGCAACTGCTTGTCGAAGCCCGCGCTCATGTGCAGGCGCGACGCGAACAGCGCCATCACCACGGTAAAGCCGAGCAAGGCAAGCAGGATCGGCAGGCGGTGCCTGAAGCACACGCGCTGCATCGTCCGCACGAGTCTCTCTATCATTTCGGGTTATCCGTTGGGCCGGCCCTGCGGAAGTCACGCTCCCACAGGGCCGGCAGGTGCATCAGAACGAGTACGAAACGCTCGCCGCGAGGAAATCGCGGTCGCGCATCAGGTTGTTGGCCCCGCCGCCGGAGAAGGTCACCCACTGGATCGCCCCCTTCCACGCATCGCGGTAGTTCGCGAACAACGACAGCGTCAGCGCCTTGCGCCCCTCGACGAAGGGCAGCCCGTTCGGCGTCGTGCCGCGGACGTCGTGGGCCCAGTCGATCTGCGGCGTGAGCGTGACGCCGGAGCCCCACACGTTCGGGTAGTTCAACGCGGCCTCGACGACGTAGCCCCACGAGGTCTTGTTCGGCAGGGAGTAGTCCGGCAGGAACAGCGGCGTGCGCCCGCTGGTGTCGAGCCCCGGGTAATACGCGACCGCGGTCTCGGCGAGGATGAAGCCGTCGGTCGCCCCCAGTGCCTTCGCGACGCCGCCGAGTGGGTCGTTGTGCGAGAAGGTGTAAAAGCCCGTGAGGTGGAACTGGTACTTCTCCTCCTCGATGAAGCCCGGGTTGCTACCGTGTTCGTAGATGCTGAACTTGCTCGACGGCCCGCCGAAAATGTTGCCGAAAGGCACCGTCGGGTCGATGCCGACGCTGTCCTTCGGCCGGTACGACAGCTCCGCGCCGACGGCGATGTTCGCGAGCTTGGTGTTCGCCGAAATCGCGTACAAATCCTTGTCCTCGCCGTAGGCGATGAAATACCCGGTGACGGCGCCGGCGGTATTGCCGGTGAAGCCCAGGAAGGGCAGTTTGTCGTGGTAACGCTGGTAGGTGAGGGCGAACTCGGTGTCGATCTCTTCGGCGTTGTAGCGGAAGTTCACGCCGTACTGGCCGGTCTTCTTCGGCTCCTTCGTGCCGAGGAAGGGCACCGCGATGCCGGCCGCGACCGCCGCCGCATCCGAGATGCCCGGATTGTCGCCGCAATGCCCGGTCGGCAAGCCGGCACAGGCGCCCGGACCGGCAAAGGCCTCGACGATGCTGGTCGGCACGTACGCCACCCGTCGCCCCTTGCCGAGCACGTCCGCGGTCGAGAAGAAGGAGCCCACCGGATCGAACTTGAAGCCGTTCCAGCGGAACTGGTAGTACGCCTCCGCGCCGAGCCTCTCCGTCAGCGCGAGCGAGGCCGACAGCATCGGCGCCGGGATGAAGATCTCCTTCAGCTGCGTCCCCGGCACATGGAACTTCTGCAAGTCGATGGCGTTGATCTGGTTCACGCCGCCGACGATGAAGATGTCCTCGCCCCAGGAGATCACCTGGTTGCCGAGCTTGACCTTGCCGCGCCGGTCGCCGAGGGTGAACTCCTTGGCCACCCACAGGTCCAGCAGCGTCGCATTCCCCGTTGCCTCGTTCGCGGCATCCGTGCGGCGCGTGTCGTCCGACTTCGTGTCCACGAACCAGTTCACACGCGCCAGCGCGCTCCAGCCGTCCCCGTATTTCAGCGACAGGTCGTGCGTGCCCTTCAGCACCGCCGAGACGATGTCGTTCTTCTTGAAATTGAGGTTGCCGTCGTCGAAGTTCGTGAAATTGAAGTCGGCGTTCGCGTAACCCAGGCCGTTGCCCAGGTTGAACACCTTCGACAGTTCATTGTTCGCGCCGTTGTTGCAGCCGCCGCTGTCGTTGCCGAGAGTCTTGCAGCTCGCCGACTGCAGCCGGCTGATCACGCCGTACGAGATCGTGCTGTCCAGGCTGCCCGAGATCCCGTCCTCGGAGCCGAAGCGAAACGCATGACTCGCCGGCGACCAGCACGCCGCCGCAACCGCAACTGCCAGGATCGAAGGCGCGAGCGGGCCCCGACGATCCGAAATCGTCCTCTTCTTCATGGAGATTCTCCCTGGGTGGAGTGCGGGTCAGCGCTCGCCGCGGCGGCGCATTTCGTCCTGCGTGAAGTTGGCCGCAGTGATACGGCCATCCTTGGCAGCAGTCAGGTCCAGCACCTCGCCCTCGGCAGTCCAGTTGTCGACCACGTAGCGGCGCGCAATCAGGTCATACATCTGCGTCTCGTACGCCATGCACGCACCCACGTCCGGCGCCGCCCACAGGCTGCCCTCCTGCACGCGCCACAGGTTGCCCTTGGCGTCGTACATGTCCACCTGCAGCAGCGCCCACGAATCCTCGTCGAAGTGGAACACCCGCTTTGCGAAGGAGTGGCGCTTGTCGGGCTTCACCGTCGCCTCCACGACCCACACGCGGTGCGGCTCGTAGCGCATCAGGTCGCGCTTCACATACTCGGGTCCGAGCATGTCCTTGAACTTCTGCTTCTTGTCGATCAGCTTGTAGGAGTTGTACGACACGTACATCTCCTTCTTGCCCACCAGCTTGTAGTCGTAGCGATCCAGCGCGCCCGTGAACATGTTGATCTGGTCGACGAAGTACAGGTTGTCGAAGCCGGCGATCGGGTTGTCGTAAGCGAAGGTCGGCGAGCGGCGCACGCGGCGCTGGCCCGGGAAGTAGATCCACGCATCCTGCGGCTTGTCGATGTAGGCGTGGATCAGGTAGCCCTCGCCCGCGCGCGACGGCGGCGTCAGCACGTCGTACAGCAGCTTCGACTCCACCCCGCCCACGTCCGCCGGCCCGGTCACCTTCGGGTCGTTGAAGGGGTACATCTCGTACGCCCACTGCTTGTTCTCGACGTAGCTGCCGTCCTTCTCCGGCATCAGCGCCGAGATCTGCGCGCGCCGCCCCAGCCCGGTGTAGCGCAGCTTGTAGTTCCACATCACTTCGGCACCCGACTTCGGCACCGGGAAAGGCACGCCCGCGCCGAACACCTGCTCGAGCTGCCACCCGTCCGCCCCCAGCTTCGCCGCCGTGGCGTTCTTCTTCGTCTGCGCGGCGACGAAATCCGGCACCGGACAGCTCCGCCGGCTCGGATACACGTCCATGCGGTAGCCCTTGTAGGCCTTGATCAGCGCGATCTGGCCGGCCGAGAGCTTGTCCGCGTACTTGTCGACGTTGCCCGCATCGATCGAGAACTGCGGCTTGTCGTCCTTGAACGGATCGAGATGCCCCGGCTTCCACCCCGCCGGCACCTGCGTCATCCCGCCGCTCCACGCCGGAATCGCGCCGTCCTTGCTCGCCGCCTGCTCCGCGCCGACCGGCGTCAGGCTCTTGCCCAGCGTCGCCGCCTCCGCCTCGGTCGCCGCCGCCCGCGCCGCGCCGTTGCCCAGCACGGCTGCAACGGTCATGCAAACGAGCGCGAGGCCAGGCGACCTCCTGGTCCTTATGGTCATGTTGTCGTCTCCTCACTTGATGTGATGTGCCGTTTGGCCGGCTTCTTGTCCGGTCGTCACGGCCGGCGCACGCGCCGACCTGCAACCGATGGCGTCGATTGTAGGAAGCGCCTTTCGCAGACCGTTATCCGAAATCGGCAATCCGCACCGTGAGCCCCGGCAGCTCGTCCCGAGCGACAACGCGCGCAAACCATTAGAAAAATTTCATTGTCCCGCGTGTCACTTTTGTATTAGTGTCTTTCAAACAATAACAGCCCTTATAACTACAATTAATCGCACTTTCCGGTGAGGAGACAATCGGAAAATGGATGCCCACATCCTCGCCGGGCGCGACCGGAACACGCGCACCGCGGGCGACGACGCCTATTCCGTCGTGCACCTCGACACGCGCGACGCCGACGACCACGCAGCCTGCCTGCAACACTGGAATCAGCGCTACGACCAGCTCTCGGCCGGCTCCTTCACGGGGCGCTTCGACGAATTCTGGTTCGACAACGTGCAGGTCTTCCGCGAACGGACGAACCAGGTCGTGCACGAAATCGGCTGCTCGTGGGAAGGGTCGCGCACGATCGGCGTCCCCGTGGATATCGACGGCACCGGCTGGTACTGCGGCGAACCGTGCGGGCTCGACTCCATCGTCACGCTCAAGGGCGGTGAGGCGCTCGACTACCGCACCCCCCGCCTGCACGACATCGTCGCCGTCACGACCGACAACGAGGCCTTCACCGACTACGCCCTGCGCGTCGAACATCGCGACATCGAAGCCGAAATCGGCAAGCAGCGGATCATTCCGGCGACCGTCGGCCAGGCCGGAACCTTGCGCAGCTTCCTCCTCACGGTGCTCGCCAGCCTCGAAGCCACCCCGGCCCTGCTGCGCCACCCGCAGATGCGCAAGGGCCTCGAACAGGCGATCTACGCCAGCATCATCGCCGCGATCACGCCGCGCGAGGACACCCCGCGCCCGGCGGCACCGTGCCGCGCCCGCCAGCTGATCGTCGACCGCGCCCGCGAATACATGCGCAGCCACATCGACGAGCCGATCACCGTCGCCGACCTGTGCACCGAACTGCGCGTATCGCGCCGCACCTTGCAGTACAGCTTCCAGGACATCCTCAACCTCAACCCGGTCAGCTTCCTGCGCGCACTGCGCCTGAACGGCGTCCGCCGCGAACTCAAGAACGCCGACCCGGCCAGCCGCCAGATCGCCGACATCGCCGCGCGCTGGGGCTTCTGGCACCTCTCGCACTTCGCATCGGACTATCGCGCGATGTTCGGCGAACTGCCTTCGGAGACGCTGCGCCAGCCCGCGCCCGCCTCCCACACGTAGCCGGGGCGGGCCCGCTCAGGTCACCCCAGGGCCACCTCAGGCCACCTTGAAGCGGCCCACGTCCGCCAGCAACCGCTCCGCGAGGCCCTCGAGCCGATCCGCCGTCTGGTGGCTCTCGACGGCAATCGCGCTGTTCTCCTCG
Organism: Azoarcus sp. DN11; assembly: GCF_003628555.1. Lineage (NCBI taxonomy): Bacteria > Pseudomonadati > Pseudomonadota > Betaproteobacteria > Rhodocyclales > Zoogloeaceae > Azoarcus > Azoarcus sp. DN11. Next base: position 3,500,790 of record NZ_CP021731.1, read on the forward strand.
GCCATGCGCGCGATCGTTTCGACGTTGCGCGCAATCTCCGTCGACGCCACGCTCTGCTCGCGCAGCGCATCGGATATCTCGGCCACCGTCTCCACGACCCGGCCGGCTTCGTCGCGGATGCTCGCCATCGCGGCCCCCGCCTCCTGCGCGCGGACAACGCCGGTGTTCACCTGCGTCACGCCGCCCTGCATGCTGTCGACGGCACCGCGCGCGTCGCGCTGGATCGCCCCCACCATCTGCGCGATCTCCCGCGTCGACTGCGTCGTGCGTTCGGCGAGCTTGCGCACCTCGTCGGCCACCACCGCGAAGCCGCGCCCCTGTTCGCCCGCGCGGGCAGCCTCGATCGCCGCGTTCAGCGCCAGCAGATTGGTCTGGTCGGCGATCTCCTTGATCACGTTCACGATCGCCGAAATCCGTTCCGAACTCCGGTCCAGCTCGGCAATGGTGTCGGCCGAGCCGGACACCGCGCGCGCGATCTCCCCGATATCGGCGACCACCGACTCGACGATCTCGCCCCCTTCGCCCGACAGCCTGCCCGAGCGCCGCGCGAGCTCGTTGGCGTTGCTCGCGTTGCCGGCGATATGGTCGATGCCCACCGTCATCTCCTCCACCGCCGCCGCCATGCTCGACGCCGCCTCGCTCTGCCGCTGCGAAGCCGTATCGATCTGGCGTGCCGACGCCACCATGCCGCGCGCGGTCTCCGCGACCTGCCCGGAATTGCTCTGGATGCTCGTGATCAGACGGCACATCGTCGCGGCCATGTCGTTGAAGCCGTCGGCAATCACGCGCAGCTCGTCGCGCGCCTGCAGCCTGATCGCGGTCGTCAGGTCGCCGGCCGCCAGTCGGTGACTGCCCTCGGCGAGCCGCTTCACGCTACCCATGATCGACAGATACACCCCGATCGAGAGGTAGGCGATCGCCACGGCGACGATCACCAACACGGCGACGTTCAAGTACAGCACGCGCCGGGCCTCGTCGATCCGGTGCCGCAGCAGCTCGTCGAGCGTCGGCAGCAGGATCTCGTTCATCTGCCTGTAGCCCACGGTGATCGCCTCGGTGGCCATCCCGAAATATGCCGACGCTGCGGTGCTCTGCAGGTCGCCCGCCTGGATCTGGCGCACCACGGCGCTGACGTTCGCGAGCTTGCCGTTCATTTCCGCGAACGACGATTCCAGCCGCTGCGCAAGGTCGGGCCGCTGCGCGACGATCTTGCGGATGTTGGACTCGAGATCGCCCACCGCCGCATTCATGTCGTTCGCGAGCACGCTCACGTCGAGCTTTCCAGCCTCGTCGATCGTGCCGCGCGCAAGCACCCCCGCCCCCCTGGCGCGCAAGCGGCCGATGCGCTCGAGCAGGTAGGGCGTGCGGACCACCGCCGTCGACATCAGGTAGAAACTATCCTGCTGCGGATCGAAGGTCAGACCGTACTCGTCCGCGACCGCAATCTGGAAATCCAGCAGGCTCTGGACCAGCCGCGTATGCGCCCGGATGTTCTCGGCCGGATCCAGCTTCAGCCCCTCCCGTGCCAACCCGTCCCAGCGCGAACGGATGTCGCCCCAGTCGCTCTTGCGCACGGCAGGCGGAAGCACCGTGTCCAGCGTGTCAACCGCACGATCGACCTCGGTCGCCTTGTCCGCGCGCGTCGCCTTTGCACTTTCCAGCCCCCCGAGCACCGCCGACGACAGGCCGCGATGCTGCTGCACCAGCTCGACCACCCTGGAAATCGGCCGCGACAGATCCGAAGCGACCAGCTCGCGCTCCGTTCGCTCGATCGTCGCGTTCAACTGGCGCGCGAGCGTCAGCATCAGGCTGGCAAACGCCACCAGGATGATCAGGCCGAGCAGGCCGAATTTCACCGGGTAGCTGCAGCGGTTCATCAATCCCACGGCCGGCGCAAAAACCACTTTCACGATTCTCTCCGCAGATACATCCGTCGCACCCCCATCGGCATAAAACAGGGCCTTTTCGCCAGCGTAACGGAATAAACCGTCCGGGTACGTGATCTGTATCAAGACTGCGCGGACCCGTCATGCCGGGGCCACGCACCGGCCCCGTGCCTGCGTCCCGGTTCCGGCGCGGGCTTTTCCAAAACCCGCGCTCGCTGCACAATTGCGCCCTTTTTGGCCCAACACGGAGACATTCACAATGAAGACCCGCCAGGTCCTGACCCTCGACGATGCACGCAAGATCGCCACGGCCGCGGAAACCGAAGCCCTGCGCAACGGCTGGGCGGTCACGATCGCGATCTGCGACGAAGGCGGCCACCTGCTTTGGCTGCAGCGCCTCGACAATGCGCCGCCGTCGAGCGCCTATGTCGCACCCGAAAAGGCCCGCACCTGCGTCATGATGCGCAAGCCCAGCAAGGCCATCGAGGACATGGTGAACAACGGCCGCTTCGCCGGCCTCGGGCTGCCCGTCACGCCGCTCGAAGGCGGCGAGATGATCGTCGTCGGCGGCGAAGTGATCGGCGCGGTGGGCGTTTCCGGCGTGAAGTCCTCCGACGACGCACAGATCGCGCGTGCCGGCGTCACGGCGATCGGCGCTTCCTGCAGCCTCTGACGACAGCGAGCGGGGACCGGGCAGGAACACGCGCGCGCCCGTTCCCGGACCCCCTCGGCCAGCGCCTGCGCCCTCGCAACGACCGCCCGGCCGGCGCCAAGGCGCGGTAAACTTGCAGGCTCAATATCTATCGGGAATCGCCATGAAGGATTTCGACGCTCAGGCACGCGCCTTCGGCGACCGGATCGAAGCCGAAATCGCTGGCGGACATCTCAGCTTTCCCACCGCCCTGGACGTTTCGCTACGCATCAAGCGGCTCGCCGACAGCCCGGCCTCCTCGCTCGAGGAGATCGCCGCGGTCGCAAAGACCGAGCCGGTGCTCGGAGCCAAGACCGTGCGCATGGCAAACGCCGTCGCGCTCAACCCCTACGCCAGCGAGATCACCAATGTCGTCGATGCCGTCCGCCGCATCGGCCTCGCCTCGCTGCGCTGCCTCGCCTTCGCGGTCGCCGCCGAGCAACTCGCCCAGGACCACCGCTCGCAGAAGATGCGCACCATCGCATCGGGGCTGTGGATGCACTCGGTCGACGTCGCCGCCTGGTCCCACGCCCTCGCCCGCGAACTGCGCGTGGTCAATCCCGACACCGCGATGTTCGCAGGCATGATGGCCGACATCGGGCAGTTCCTGCTGCTCGCCCGTGCCGCCGACTATCCCGCGCTCGAAGACAACCTGCCCCGTTTCGCCGAGTTCGTGACCACCTGGAGCAATCCCGTCAGCAAGGCCGTGCTCGAAGTGTTCGAACTTCCCGAGACGATCCTCGATACCTTCGACTGCAGCACCCCCTACAGCGGCTCCTGGCCCCCCGGGAACCTCGCGGACCTCCTTTTCGTCGCGAGCCTTGCGGTGGAAACGCCCAATCCCTTCGACAAGCTCCTCGGGCTGGATCACCGTGCCGGACTCCGCGACGCAGCGCCGCACGGCATCGACCCGCGGGAACTCGACCAACTCCTCGACGCCGCCCGGGAGTCCCGCCAGCTGATTCTCGCCGCCCTCTGCAGCTGACGCCCTGGCACGCGTCAGGCCCGCCCGCAGCCGGCAGCGGAGTGCCGATCGGTGCCAGTTCGCGGCCTCGCGCGTCCCCTCGCGCCGGCACGCTGCACAGCAAGTTGTCATTACGCCGTGCGGCGCATACCATTACTGATCCGACCGTCCCTCCAACGGCGTGCACACGCCCAGCTTGAGCAGGTACCCGATGACCGAAGAAGCCTTCGACCACGTCACCAGCCTGCAGATCCGGCTCACGGAGCTCCGCAACGAGCACCGCGACCTCGACGACGCCATCACGCGTCTGCAGGACTCCCCGCAGGAAGACGAACTGCTGCTGCGCCGCCTGAAGAAGCGCAAGCTCGCGCTCAAGGATCGCATCGCCGTCATCCAGCGCATGCTCGACCCCGACGAACTGGCCTGAGCGGCGCTCGCGCCAGGGACAGCAAACCGCACCGACAAATGACCCAACCCAGGACCTTCGGCCCCGAAACGCTCGCCCTGCACGCGGGCCAGTCGCCCGACCCCGCCTTCGGCGCCCGCGCAGCCCCCATCTACTTCACGACGAGCTACGTCTTTCCGGACGCCGACCACGCCGCCGCGCTGTTCAATCTTGAACGCCCCGGCCACGTCTACACGCGCATTTCGAACCCGACCAACGCGATGCTCGAAGAGCGCATCGCGGCCCTCGAAGGCGGCATCGGCGCGATCGCCGTCGCGAGCGGGCAGGCCGCGCTGCATCTCGCGATCACCACCCTGACGGGCGCCGGCGGCCACATCGTCGCCTCGCACGCGCTCTACGGCGGCTCGCACAACCTGCTCGCCTACACGCTGCCGCGCTTCGGCATCACCACCACGTTCGTCGATCCGCGCAACCCCGACGCCTGGCGCGCGGCAGTGCGCCCCGAAACGCGCCTCTTCTTCGGCGAATCGCTCGGCAATCCCGGCCTCGACGTACTCGACATTCCCGCCATCGCCGGCATCGCCCACGCTCATCGCGTCCCGCTGCTGGTCGACGCAACCCTCGTCACCCCCTGCCTGCAGCGCCCGCTGGCGCTCGGCGCCGACCTCGTACTGCACTCCGCCACCAAGTTCCTCGGCGGCCACGGCGTCGCGGTCGGCGGCCTGCTGGTCGACGGCGGGCGCTTCGACTGGGAAGCCTCCGGCCTCTTCCCGACGCTCACCGAACCCTACGACGGCTTCCACGGCATGGATTTCGCCGAGGAATCGCCGATCGCCGCCTTCCTGCTGCGCGCGCGGCGCGAAGGCCTGCGCGATTTCGGCGCCTGCCTGTCGCCGATGAACGCCTTCCAGATCCTGCAGGGCATGGAAACGCTGCCGCTGCGCATGCGCGCCCACGTCGCCAACGCACGCGCCGTCGCCGAACACCTCGCCGCCCACCCGCTCGTCGCGCACGTCGCCTGGCCGGGGCTCGCCAGCCATCCGGATCACGCGCTCGCCGCCCGCCTGCTGCCCGACGGCGCCGGCTCGGTGCTGTCCTTCGAACTCCAGGGCGGCCGCGCCGCCGGTCGCGCCTTCATCGAAGGCCTGCGCGTGTTCTCGCACCTCGCCAACGTCGGCGACGCCAAGTCCCTGGTGATCCACCCCGCCAGCACCACCCACTTCCGCATGTCCGCGCAGGACCTCGCGGCCGCGGGCATCAGCGAAGGCACCGTGCGCCTGTCGGTCGGGCTCGAGAGCGTCGACGACCTCATCGAGGACCTCAACCGCGGCCTGTACGCCGCCAGCCGCGTCGTGCAGGGTTAAGCCATGGAACTGAGCGTCAACGACACGCCCGCCTACGTCTACACCGGCGGGCGCCCCTTCGATCGCCGCCAGGCCGCCGTGGTCCTGGTCCACGGCGCCGGCCACGACCACAGCGTGTGGAACTACCAGGCGCGCCAGCTCGCGCACCACGGCTTCGCCGTCCTCGCCCCCGACCTGCCCGGGCACGGCCGCTCGCACGGCGCCCCGCTGCCCACCATCGAAGCCCTGGCGGACTGGATCGCGGCCCTGCTCGACGCCGCCGGCATTGTGCACGCAGCCGTTGCCGGCCACAGCATGGGCTCGCTCGTCGCACTCCAGGCGGCCGCGCAGGCCCCCGTGCGCATCACGAAGCTCATCCTCCTCGGCAGCGTCGCCCCCATGCCCGTGGCACCGCCGCTGCTCGAAGCCGCCGCGCACCAGCGCGAGGCCGCACACGCGATGATCAACCAGTGGTCCTACACGCCCGCCTCGCAGCTCGGCGCGAGCCCCGTCCCCGGCGTCTCGCTCACCGGCCTCAACCTGCGCCTGATGGAGCGTCAGCGCGACGGCGTGCTCGCCAACGACCTCGCCGCCTGCAACGCCTACCAGGGCGGCCTCGAAGCGGCAGGCCGCATTCGCGCTCCCTGCGCGATGCTATGCGGCGAGCGCGACCAGATGACGCCCCGGAAGGCCGTCAAGCCCTTGCAGGAAGCACTCGCCAACGTTCCCGGCGGTGCGCGTATGATAGTCATCAAAGGCGCGGGTCATGCGATGATGGCCGAAGCGCCCGATGCGGTCGGCGATGCCATGCGAGGCTTTCTCACCACCACATAGGAACAACAACAGAGAAGCCCCGTTCGCTGCCGCACGACAGGATCCCCCAACAGGAGAGAGACATGTCGCAGCAGATCGATACGGGTACGGCAGCAGAAGATCCGGTGTTTCCCACGATCCGCGAAGTCGATGCGGGCGCCCCCGTGCGCTGGATCGGGCGCGGCATCCGCGACTTTCGCGCCTGCCCCGTCCCCAGCCTCTTCTACGGCTTCTGTTTCGCGGCGATGGGCCTCATCGTGACGATGGTGTTCGAGCACGCCTACGCATACACCGCGGCGATGACCTCCGGCTTTCTCCTGCTCGGCCCCTTCCTGGCAATGGGGTTGTACGAGATCAGCCGGCAGCATGAACAGGGGCAAGCCTGCGCCCTCCTGCCCACCTTCACCGTGTGGCGGCGCAACGCCGGCAACATCGGCATCTTCGCCGTCGTTCTGGGCGTGATTTTCCTCGTATGGGCCCGTGCTTCGCTCGTCATCTTCGCGCTCTTCTACACCAACGAATTACCCAACCTCAGCGGCCTGCTGAGCCAGCTGGTAACGCTCGAAAACCTCGAATTCCTGCTCGTGTATTTCAGTGTCGGCCTGATGTTCGCGTGCATCGTGTTCGCGGCGAGCGTGATTTCGGTCCCGCTCATGCTCGACCGCGACCAGGACGCGATAACCTCGATGCTCGCCAGCATCGCCGCCCTCGCCCGCAATCCCGGCGCCATGCTCGTGTGGGCGTCGATCATCGTCGTATTGACTTTGATCGGCTTTCTCAGCTTTCATTTAGGGTTGGTGGTAGTGATGCCCGTCGTCGGTCACGCAAGCTGGCACGCCTATCGGGACCTTGTCGCACCTGCGGCGGACGCGTCGCCCCCCGCACCCACACGCTGAAGGCCCTTCACCAGACCTTGCCATGCATTCTGCCCAGGAACTCGTTGCCAACGTCGTTACGCTTGCGTCACTGCCGACGGTCTATCTGCGCATCCGCGACGAACTCGACACCCCGACCGGATCGGCAACGAGCGTGGCTCATGCCATCAGCGCGGATCCCGCGATCTCCTCCAGCCTGCTGCGCCTCGCCAACAGCGCCTTCTACGGTTACGGCGGCAGGATCGACACGATCACGCGCGCGGTGACGATCCTCGGCATCCAGCAGGTGCACGACCTCGTGCTCGCGATATCGGCCAGCGGCGCCTTCCCCCTGTTCGCGCCGCGGTACCTCGACATGCCGCGCTTCTGGCGCGGCAGCGTCATGCGCGGGCTGGCCGCGCGCGAGATCGGACGAAACCGGGGGATGATCGGCGTCGAGCGGCTGTTCGTGATCGGGTTGCTCTCCGACATCGGGCACCTGGTCATGTACCAGACGATTCCCGAACTCACGCATGAAGCGCGCACCGTCGCCACCGCCAACCGCGAGCCGCTGCACGAGGTCGAACGCCGCATCGCCGGCTGCGATCATGCGGAGGTCGGGGCCGCCCTGATGGCCCAGTGGCACCTGCCGACGACCTTCGTCGACATCATCGGCGCGCAGGGCAACCCGCGCCTCGCCGGCGACTACGTCCATGAAGCGGCAATGGTGCACGTGGCTGCGCGCATCGCCGAGGCCGATCAGGAAAACGAATCCAGCACGGCCGCCGCCTAGCGCATCGCCCCGGCAATCTGGTCACTGCTCAACATGGATCCGGCCAGCCTGCGCCGCATCCGCGAAAGCGCCGAACTCGACCTTTCCGCCTACACCGCGCTGTTTTTCCCCAACCTCGGCAACGCCCGCGCGCGTGCCTGAATCAGGCTGCGCCACCGCCCGGCGCAAGGGTCGCGCAGCAGTTCGCGCGCAAAGGCCAGCGCCCGCGCCACCCCCTCCGCGGCCGGTTCCGACAGCCCCTCACCCAGCTCGAACCGTTCCGCTCGGACGCCGAGGATGAAAGCCGGCGGCGGCTCGCTCCCCTCGATGCGCCGGAACACCGCCAGGATGGCGGAGGGCGAGAGCGCGTGCGAAAAGCTCGAGACGGGGACGCTGCCATCCGGCTCCCCGAACGCGAAGGGCGCCTGCAGGCCGCACTCCGCGTCGATGAACAGCGCCAGATCCGCGTCATGCAGTTCCAGCGCATGTTCGACCTGGAGCTGGAAATCATGAACGACCCGGACACCCGGCGGCAGTTCTGGCTCCAACGCGTGTAGCAAGGCCGGCCCGACGGCGTCGTCGCCGCGGGACTCGTTGCCGGTGACGAAAACGACCAGCCTCACCGGATCAGTCACGCACCACCCGGTCCAGCACCTCGCCGTTCGCCGCCGCCAGCTCCAGCACCAGCGGCATCTTGCCCAGCGCATGGGTCGCGCAGGACAAGCACGGATCGTAGGCGCGGATCGCCACCTCGATGTGATTGAGCAGCCCCTCGGTGAGTTTCCGCCCGTCCAGGTAGCGACGCGCCACTTCCCGCACGGCCGTGTTCATCGCCTGATTGTTGTGGGTTGTCGACACGATCAGGTTGCACATCGTCACGAGGTCGTCGTCACCGACCTGATAGTGATGGATCAGGGTTCCGCGCGGCGCCTCGATGATGCCGACGCCCTCGTTTCCGCGCTTGCCGTCCCCCATCAACGGCCCTTCGAGCAAATCCCCATCGCCGAGCAGATCGCGGATCACCTCGGCCGCGTGCAGCATCTCGATCATCCGCGCCCAGTGATACGCGAGCGTCGCTCTCACCGGCTCACCCTGGCCGTAATCGACGAACTCGCGCCGCTCCGACTCGGCCAGCGGAGTCGGGATGAAGTCGCAGTTCTGCACCCGCGCGAGCGGCCCGACCTGGTACCAGCCCGCCTCCGGTCCCAGTTGCTCCAGGTAGGGGAACTTCATGTAGCTCCACGGCTTCACCTGCTCGCGGATCACGCTGCGGTAGGCCTGATCCGGCACCTGGTCGATCAGCACCTTTCCACTCGCATCGCGGAAGCGCAGCGCCCCGTGATACAGGTCCATCCCGCCGTCCGGCCGCACCAGGCTCATCAGGTTGGCCGGGAATCGCCCGAATTCGTCATACAGCGCGGGATCGGCACGGTGCAGCCTCTTCACCAGCGCGACCGCCGCGCGGCTCCACTCGACCATTCGATCGATATCCGCACGCAGCGCATCGCGGTCCTCGACCGCGAGATGCCGGTTCATTCCGCCCGGCACCGAGCCGGTGCCGTGGATGCGCTTGCCGGCGGTCACCCGGATCACCTCCTGCCCGAACTTCCGCAGCAGCACCCCCTGGCGCGCAACCTCCGGGTGCGCCGCGGCCACCCCGACGATGTTCCGCTTGCCCACTTCGGAATCGAAGCCGAACAGCAGGTCGGGCGAGGACAGGTGGAAGAAGTGCAGGGCATGCGACTGCAGGATCTGGCCGTAGTGCATCAGGCGTCGCAGCTTCTCGGCCGAGCGCGTGATCCTCGTGCCCAGGACGCGATCCATCGCCTTCGACGCCGCGAGGTGATGGCTGACCGGGCAGATGCCGCACAGGCGCTGCACCATCACCGGGACTTCCCAGTACGGACGCCCCTGGATGAACACCTCGAAGCCGCGGAATTCCACGATATGGAGCCGCGCCTCGCGCACGTGATCCTCCTCGTCGAGAAGCAGCGTCACCTTGCCGTGCCCCTCGACCCGCGACACCGGGTCGATCACCACCCGGCGCAGGCCCTCCCTGTCGGCAGCCGTTTCAAGCGAATCCATGCAAAACCTCAATCGAAATGCAGCAAGGGATGCGACAGGCGCGGCGTGCGACCGCCGATCAGGTCGGTCAGGAAGGTCCAGATCGCGTCGCCCGACGGCGGGCAGCCCGGAATGAAGTAATCGACCCGCACGACCTCGTGGATCGGGTGCACCCGGTCCAACAGCAGCGGCAATTCGGGATCATCGGGAACGCCCCCGTCCTCGACCCCGTCGCGCTTCACATACACCTGCTGCAGGCAGTCGCCCAGGTCGAGATGATTGCGCTGCGCCGGCAGCCCGCCGTTGATCGCACAGGCCCCCACCGCCACCAGCGTCTTGCAGTTGCGCCGGAACTCGCGCAGGACGTGGACGTTCTCCGCATTGCACACGCCGCCCTCGATCAGCCCGATGTCGCAAGGCCCGCAATGCTTGATGTCGGTCAGTGGCGAGCGGTCGAACTCGACGACCTTCGCGAGGTCGAGCAGGCGCTCGTCCATGTCGAGAAACGACATGTGGCAGCCGAAGCAACCGGCCAGCGAAGTCGTCGCAACGCGCACGCGCGGCATGAGGATGCTGTCGCTCATTCGCCCTTCTCCATCGCGACCGTGCTGATCGACGCCCGATCATACTTGCGCTCGCCGATCGGCACGGCAAACCCGACCCGCTTGCGCAGGATCACGCCCACGGGACAGATATCCGCCGCCCGATCGGTCACCGCGAAGTCCGTGTCGGCGAGCCGCCCCGACTCCGCATTCACGACCAGATGCTTGTGGATGCCGCGATCGGTCAGCGCGAACACCCCCTTGCCGTCCACATCGCGCGACGCCCGCACGCACAACTCGCAGAAGATGCAGCGGTTGAAGTCGAGCAGCACGTCCGGATGCGACGCATCGACCGGCCGGTCCGGGAAGAAATGCGCGAAGCGCGCGCTGCTCATGTCCAGCTCGTACGCCAGCGCCTGCAACTGGCAGTTGCCGCTCTTCTCGCACGACGGGCAGAAGTGGTTCCCTTCCACGAACAGCATCTGCAGCAGCGCCCGCCGCTCGCCATTGATCTCCGGCGTATTGCTCTCCACTTCCATGCCGTCCCGCGCCGGCAGCGCGCAGGACGACACGTGACGCCCGCCCACCTTCACGATGCACAGCTTGCACGAACCGTGCGGCGGGAAATCCGGGTGCCAGCACAGGTGCGGAATGTAGCGTCCGGCCGCGCGCGCGGCCTGCAGAATCGTCTGACCGTCCTCGAACGGCACCGGCTGCCCGTCGAACAGGAATGTCCCGCCCATCGCTACACCTCCTCCCGCCAATCGAGATGCGCCGCCGGGTCGTCACGACCGGTCATGCGACGCGCGGTCTCCAGCGCCGCATCCAGGTCGAACGCCGGCTTGAAGTCGAGCGAAACCAGGCGCCGCTCGTACGCCGGGCGGAACTTGACCAGCGTGTCGATCACCGGATTCGGCGCGCTGGACCCAAGCCCGCAATGGCTGGCATTCTTCAGCAGCCGGTCCAGCCACTCGATGTCGGCCAGATCCATCTTGGCCCCCTTCCCGCTCGCGAGCTTGTCCATGTAGCCCTTGAGCAGGGCCGTTCCGACGCGGCACGGCGTACAGAATCCGCAGCTCTCGTGCGCGAAGAAATGCACGAAGTTGCGCGCCATCTCGAACGGATCGCGGCTCCCGTCGAACACCATGAACGCGCCTGCCGTCGGCACGTCCTCGAACGCGATGCGTCGATGGAACTCGTGACTCGCGATCGTCACCCCCGACGCCCCGCCCACCTGCACGACCTGCGGATCGTGCGCTCCGCAGTCCTCGAGCACGTGTTCGATGGTCACGCCGAAAGGGTATTCATAGACGCCGGGGTACGCGCAGTCGCCCGAAATCGAGAGCAGCTTCGTGCCGGTCGACTGTGGCGTCCCCGTCGCCGCGAATGCGGCCCCGCCCTGCAGCGCGATCAGCGTCGTCTTCGCGAGCGTCTCGACGTTGTTGACGACGGTCGGGCGTCCGAGATAGCCATGCGTCACCGGGAACGGCGGCCGGATCCGCGGCGTCCCGCGCTTGCCTTCCAGCGATTCGAGCAGCGCCGTTTCCTCACCGCACACGTAGGCGCCCGCACCGAGGTGGATGTCGATGTCGAAGTCGAATCCGCTTTCGCCCAGGATCCGCGCTCCCAGCAGCCCCGCGGCGCGCCGCACGGCCAGCACCGCCCGCAGATGCTTCAACAGATAGCGATACTCGCCCCGCAGGTACAGCAGCCCTTGTCGCGCACCGGTCGCCCACGCGGCCAGCGTCATACCCTCGATCACCCGGTCTGCCTGGCTGGCCAGCAGGACACGATCCTTGAACGTGCCCGGCTCCCCCTCGTCCGCATTGCAGACCACGACCTTGTCGGCCCCCTGCGCATCGTGGCACGCGCCCCACTTCACCGCCGTCGTGAAGCCTGCCCCGCCGCGCCCGCGCAGACCCGAAATGCGCATCTCCTCGAGCCAGCCATCCTGTCCGCGCGCCATCGCCGCCTGCAAGGCCGATCCGGGAACGAAATCCGCGCCGAGCAAGGCGCCACGGCGACGGATGTTGTCATCGACGCGGAAGAATTCCGCAGGCCACTCGGCGAGCGGCGTCCCCGCGTGCACCAGCGCCGCGATGCGTTCCACGCGCGCCTCATCGAGCCGCGTCACCGCCACCCCATTCACCAGGATCGCCGGCCCCTGATCCCCCATGCCGGTACAGGACGTGGCATCGACGCTCGCTTCGCCTCGCGGTGACACCTGCCCCGGCGACACACCCAGCCGGCGGCAAAGGCTCTCCATCAACGCACGGCTGCCGAGCATCCGGTCGATGATGTTGTCGGAAAACAGGATGCGGAACCGGCCGACGGGTTCCGTATGCAGGAAGCTGTAAAAGCCGGCAACGCCCTCAACGCGCGCCCGTGGCAACTCCAGCAGGCCGGCGATTCGGGTCAGGGCAGCCGCCGGCAGATAGCCAATGGCGTCCTGCGTTTCGACAAGAACCTGCAGCAGTTGCGACGGCTCGCGCCGGTGGCGCTCGACCGCCTGTGCTGCTACCCGCTCGGCATCATGCATAGCGAACTCCGGAGCATGCTCTCTGCAAGAATTTTAGCAGCAAGTGATACTGCGTCACGCACCCACCCAAAAGAGGCGAACATTTCCGCCTCTGTCGCACGAATCCTTGCGCGACACCCCGCGACAGCCGAAACCCTTTGCCGGCGCGACTTTCAGCCCCAAAAGTCAGCCAAAAGCGCTACTAGATATAGTGACATTCTCACGCTTGACATACTGTTGTAATTTTTAACTCATTGTTTTTATGTGTTTTTATTTTTTTGCAAAATCAAACTCCACAGGCTATTGTTCACGCCGAAACACACACCATCGAACGGACTCACATACTGAAAACGACCATGAGCACGACGATCAATCCGCAGGCAAAAGGCAAGGCCGACGCTTCGACCCTCGCACCCCAGGAAATCTCGGGCGAGGTTCTCATCGAAAAATACGCGAAGGACGACGAGCAGACCGTCGCCGAAGTGCGCACGCGCGTCGCACGCGCACTCGCGGCTGTCGAAGCCGAAGACAAGCGCGCCCATTGGGAAGCGAAATTCCTCGAAGCGCAGGAAAAAGGCTTCGTGCCCGCCGGCCGCATCAACAGCGCGGCCGGCACCAAGCTGCAGGCGACGCTGATCAACTGCTTCGTCCAGCCGGTCGGCGACTCCGTCACCGAAGCCGTGGACGGCCGTCCCGGCATCTACACCGCCCTCGCCCAAGCCGCCGAAACGATGCGCCGCGGCGGCGGCGTCGGCTACGACTTCTCGAGCATCCGTCCGAAAGGCGCCCTCGTCAAAGGCACCCTCTCCAACGCCTCGGGCCCCGTGTCCTACATGCGCGTCTTCGACCGCTCGTGCGAGACCGTCGAATCCGCTGGCGCGCGTCGCGGCGCCCAGATGGGTGTGCTGCGCTGCGATCACCCGGACATCGAGGAGTTCATCCACGCCAAGGACCACGGTGACCTGACGAACTTCAACATCTCCGTGGGCGTCACCGACGCCTTCATGAAGGCCGTCGACACCGACACCGATGTCGAGCTTGCACACAAGGCCGAACCGATCGACGACCTCAAGGCGGCGGGTGCCTACCAGCGCGACGACGGCCTGTGGGTATACCGCAAGCTGCGCGCACGCGAGCTGTGGGACCAAATCATGCGTTCGACGTACGACCACGCCGAACCCGGCATCCTGTTCCTCGACCGCATGAACCAGGACAACAACCTGTACTACTGCGAGACCATCGAGGCAACCAACCCCTGCGCCGAGCAACCGCTCCCCCCGTACGGCTGCTGCGACCTCGGCTCGATCAACCTCACGCCCTTCGTGAAGCATCCCTTCACCGAAAAGGCCGACTTCGACTACCCAGCCTTCGGCAAGGTCGTCGACGTCGCGATCCGCATGCTCGACAACGTGCTCGACGTCACGCACTGGCCGCTCGAACAGCAGGAAAACGAAGCGCAATCGAAGCGCCGCGTCGGCCTCGGCTTCACCGGCCTCGGCGACGCCCTGATCATGCTCGGCCAACGCTACGACAGCCCCGAAGCCCGCGCCGTCGCTGCGAAGATCTCCGAGTACATGCGCGACCGCGCCTACCTCGCGTCGGTCGAACTCGCCAAGGAACGCGGCGCCTTCCCGCTCTTCAACGCCGACCTCTACCTGTCGGGCGGCAACTTCGCCTCGCGCCTCCCCAACGAGGTCAAGGACAAGATCCGCAAGCACGGCCTGCGCAACTCGCACCTGCTGTCGATCGCCCCGACCGGCACGATCTCGCTCGCCTTCGCGGACAACGCCTCGAACGGCATCGAGCCGCCCTTCTCGTACACCTACACCCGGCGCAAGCGCATGGCCGACGGCACGTACAAGGAGTACGCCGTCGAGGACTACGCGTGGCGTTTGTACAAGCACCTCGGCGGCAACATGGACAGCCTGCCGTCCTATTTCGTCACCGCGCTCGAGATCTCGGCACAGGCCCACAAGGACATGGTCGCCGCGGTCGCGCCGTTCATCGACACCTCGATCTCGAAGACGGTGAACGTCCCCGAGGACTACCCCTACACGGAATTCGAGGATCTCTACCTCTCCGCGTGGAAAGCCGGCCTCAAGGGTCTCGCCACCTACCGTCCCAACTCGGTGCTCGGTTCCGTGCTCTCCGTCACCCCCTCCACCGAGCAGAAGCAGCCGCAGGACGTCGAGCTCTCCGGCCCGAACAAGCGCCTGTCGATCAAGAGCCTCCCCGCCCCGGTCCTGTCGAGCCTGCGCTGGCCCGGCCGCCCCGAACTCCCTGACGGGAACATGGCCTGGACCTACATGCTCGGCACTCCGACCGGCGACTTCGCCCTCTTCGTCGGCCAGGTCGGCAACAACGGCGGCACCTTCCCGTTCGAAGTCTGGGTCAACGGCGCGGACCAGCCGCGTGGCCTCGGTGCGGTCGCAAAAACGCTGTCGATGGACATGCGTGCCAACGACCGCGGCTGGCTCAAGCTCAAGCTCGAGACCCTCGCCCGCACGATCGGCGAAAAATCCTTCGAAATGCCCTTCCCGCCGCACGGCGAGAAGACCATGTTCCCGGGCGTCGTCTCGGCCTTCGCCCAGGTGGTGCGCTACCGTTGCGAAAAACTCGGCGCCCTCGAGGTGAGCGACGCGCCGACCCCGGTGCTGGATACGCTCTTCAGCCTGCAGGAACCCAAGACCGGCACCGACGGCACGCTGTCCTGGACGGTGGATATCTCCAACCCGGCCACCGGCGAAGATTTCGTCCTCGGCCTGAAGGAAATCACCCTCCCCGACGGCGTCACGCGCCCGTACTCGGTGTGGCTGTCCGGCAACTACCCGCGCGCCCTCGACGGCCTGACCCGCATCCTGTCGCTCGACATGCGCGTCATGGACCCGGCGTGGATCGGCATGAAGCTGCGCAAGCTGCTGAACTACCCGGAACCGCTCGGCGACTTCATGGCCTTCGTCCCCGGAACCAAGCGCCAGCAGAACTACCCGAGCACCGTCGCGTACATGGCCCAGCTCATCATCCACCGCTACGCGATGCTCGGCGTGCTCGACGAGGATGGCTACCCGGTTCGGGAGATGGGCATCCTCGAAGCACCGCGCGAAGACAGTGATCCGAAAGTCATGCAGGGCGGACTGTGCAGCGAATGCGGCAACCACTCCGTCATCCGCAAGGACGGCTGCGACTTCTGCACCGCATGCGGAGCCGTCGGCACCTGCGGCTGACCAACCTGAAGGCGCCCACGGCGGGCGCCGGCAATAAAAAACGCGAACCACGGTTCGCGTTTTTTATTGCCTCCTTGAGGCTCCGGCCGCAGCTTCTACGCCCGCCCGATCCCGCTACAAAACCGTGCAGCGCAGCAGCAGCCCATTTCTTCCCGGGGCCTTCGTCGCATCAATCCTGCGGCTTCTCACCAATCGACAATCCCAGCGCAGGAAGCGCCCTGAACAGCGCCGCGATCGTCTTGCCGTCAGTGATCGCGCCATTACCAATAGCCCCGATCGCCTCATCCACCGAAAAGGTCAGGATCTCGAGAAACTCCCCGTCGTCGAGCGCATCGCCCACATGGGTCAGCTCACGTGCCAGATAGATCTCGATGCGCTCGTCGGAGTACCCGATGCACGGATGCATCACGCCCAGGTATTCCCATCGGCCGGCGACGTAACCCGTTTCCTCGCGCAGCTCGCGCTGGGCGCAGGCGAGGAGGTCCTCACCGGGATCGATTTTCCCCGCGGGAAGCTCCAGGAAGGCGCGACGAAGGGGATAGCGGAACTGTCGTTCGAACAGCAACTGCCCGTCGGGAAGAACGGGCACGACCACAACGGCACCGGGGTGCGTGATGTATTCCCGGACCGATTGGCTGCCGTCGGGAAGCGAAACCCGATCCCGACGGACCTTCAGCAGAACACCGTCGTAGACCGGGCTGGATTCGAGCGGGATCTCTTCGAGAGGATCCAGCTCAGAGGGATGCGAGGAGCGCATAGGCGCAGAGGGACATCAGGCCTTGCGGCAGGAGACCGAGGACCGCGATCGCCAGACCGTTGGCCGACAGCAGGAACCGCACCTCGCCCTGTGCGCGGATCGGGGCGGTATCGGTCGGCTCGTCGAAGTACATCACCTTCACGACGCGAAGATAATAGAACGCGCCGATCACGGACATCAGTACCGCGACCACGGCCAGCCAGATGTATCCGGCAGCGACCACGGCCTGCAGGACGGACAGCTTGGCAAAGAAACCGATGAAGAACGGAATGCCTGCCATCGAGAACATCACGATCATCATCATCGCGGCGAACCACGAATTGCGCTTGTTCAGACCCTTGAAATCATCAATGGTCTCCGCCTCGAAGCCCGCCCGCGACAGCAGGATGACCATCCCGAACGACGCGAGACTCATGATCACGTAGGAAACCGCGTAGAACATCGCCGAGCTGTAGGCGTTGAGCGCAAAGTTGCGGTCGCCATCGACCACGCCGGCGAGCAGACCCAGCAGCACGAACCCCATGTGCGAGATGCCGGAGTAAGCCAACATGCGCTTGATGTTCGACTGAGCGATTGCAGCCAGGTTGCCAAGCACGATCGAAAGAACGGCCAGGAACATCAGCATCGTTTGCCACTGGTCGGCCAGTTCGAACAAGCCGTACACCAGCAGGCGCATCGCCATCGCGAAGGCCGCCAACTTCGGTGCCGAGGAGACCATCAGCGTGACCGCGGTCGGAGCCCCCTGATAAACGTCGGGAACCCACATGTGGAACGGCACGACCCCCAGCTTGAACGCGATTCCCGCAACGACGAACACCAGACCGAACACGAGGACCGTCTTGTTCGCGGCCTGATGGTAGATCGACTGCGCGATACCGGAAAGCTCCAGACTGCCCGTCGCACCGTAGATCATCGACATGCCGTACAGGAGAAGGCCCGACGCCAGCGCGCCCAGCACGAAATACTTCATCGCAGCTTCGGTCGAGCGCGCGGACTCCCGATCGAACGCCACCATCCCGTACAGGGACAGTGACATCATTTCGAGCCCCATGTACAGCGGCAGCATGTGATTCGCGCTGATCATCACCATCATGCCAAGGCTCATCAGCAGCGACAGCAGATAGTATTCGGGCCGATCAACCTTGCGGTCGGCAAGGTAGCCCCGGCCATAAAGCAGCGCCACCGCGACTGCCAGCAGCGAAAACACCTTGAGCAGCCCGCCCAGCATGTCGCCGATGAACATTCCACTGAATGTGGCTACCACCTCGTTCGCCGCATAACCATCGGCTAGGCTCATCACGATCTCGGCGAGCCGCACGCCGAACAGTGGCACTTCGGAAATCACCGCCGCGACGGCTGCAAGCAGGTTGGGGCTCACAAGCACACAGACGAGCGCTGCAAACACCAGGGTAAGTTGTGTGAGCCCGTACGCGAGATCACTGGCGATCCGGCGTGCGAACGTGGATGCCAACATGATCACCAGCGCCATCACAGCCACGAGAATCTCGGCTGCAGCGGGGTAAAAGTCGGGAACGACGAAATTCATCTTCTGACCAGTCCGAAAAAGTGTCTCGCCC
The DNA here is from genome assembly GCF_003628555.1 of Azoarcus sp. DN11. NCBI lineage: Bacteria > Pseudomonadati > Pseudomonadota > Betaproteobacteria > Rhodocyclales > Zoogloeaceae > Azoarcus > Azoarcus sp. DN11. The sequence goes on from NZ_CP021731.1 coordinate 3,519,201, forward strand.
GCTCGATCAGAGCTTGCTCACGGCGACATGCCGCAGGAGTTCATTAACCGAAGCGTGCATCACTTCCGTGAATGGGAAGGGATACAGGCCCATCGCCAGTACGCACAGCGCAAGGACGCCGAGGAAGGCAAACTCGCGCGCGCCGATGTCCTCGAGCTGGGCGACGTGGCTGTTGCCCACGACGCCGAAGACGACGCGCTTGTACATCCAGAGGGTGTACGCCGCACCCAGAATCAGCGTTATCGCAGCGCCAAACGCGACCCAGAAATTGAATTTCACGGCGCCAAGAACGACCATGAACTCGCCGATGAACCCGCTGGTTCCGGGCAGGCCGGCGTTGGCCATCGAAAAAAGCATGAAGAACGCAGCGAACTTCGGCATCGTCTTCACCACGCCACCGTAATCGGCGATGTTCCGCGTGTGCATGCGGTCGTAGAGAACGCCGATGCAAAGGAACATTGCTCCCGACACGAAGCCGTGCGAGATCATCTGCACCAGAGCACCTTCAAGGCCGATGGCGTTGAACATGAAGAAGCCGAGGGTGACGAAACCCATGTGCGAGATCGACGAATAGGCGACCAGCTTCTTCATGTCGGTCTGAACGAGCGCCACGAAACCGATATAAATCACCGCGATCAGCGACAACGCGATCATCATCGGAGCCATGGCCTGCGAAGCGTCAGGCACGATCGGCAGCGAGAACCGCAGGAAGCCGTATGCGCCAAGCTTCAGAGCGATCGCTGCCAGCACCACCGAACCTCCGGTTGGAGCTTCGACGTGGGCGTCCGGCAGCCAGGTATGCACCGGCCACATCGGAACCTTCACCGCGAAGGCGATCAGGAACGCCCAGAACACCAGTGTCTGCGCCGGCATCGCCAACGGCAGCTTGTGCCAATCGAGAATGCTGAAGCTCCCGCCCGCCTCCATGAAGAGGTAAAGCAGTGCAATCAGCATCAGCAGCGAGCCAAGCAGCGTGTAAAGGAAGAACTTGATCGCCGCGTACACCCGGTTCGCGCCACCCCAGATGCCGATGACGAGATACAGCGGGATCAGCGAGGCCTCGAAAAAGACATAGAACAGGATGCCGTCCAGCGCCGAGAAGATCCCGTTCATCAGCCCCGACATGATCAGGAATGCCGCCATGTACTGCGCCACTTTCTCCTCGATCACCTGCCATCCCGCGACCACGACCGTGATCGTGATGAACGCGTTCAGCAGGATGAACAACACCGAAATGCCATCGACCCCGAGGTGGTAGTTGATGTTGAAACGCGGAATCCAGGGCAGGAACTCGCCGAACTGCATCGCACTGGTGCTCGCGTCGAACTGTGTGAACAGTGGAATCGCCACGGCGAATCCCGCCAGCGCAACCAGCAAGGAAAGAGACCGCGCCAGCGGCGCATTGCGGTCCGAACCGGTTGCTAGCACGAGCAACCCACCCAGGATCGGTATCCAGATCGCAAGGCTGAGGAATGGCATACCCGTCATCGTTACTTTCCGTTCAGTGCGCCGACATCCGACGCGCGTTTATCGTTATACACAGACCTACCTGCAGGATCAGACCAGATTGAACCAGAAGGTCAGAAGGATAAAGACCCCAATGATCATTGCAAAAGCGTACTGATACAGGTGGCCGGTCTGGAACAGGCGGCTGATCTGCGCAACCCAGCCCACCAGCTTTGCCGTCCCGTTGACTGCAATGCCGTCGATGAGCGCCTGGTCGCCTCCCTTCCAGAGTCCCCTGCCGATCAGTCGCGAGCCACCAGCAAACGCGATCTCGTTGAAGCGATCGAAGAAGTACTTGTTCTCGAGGAGCAGGTACACCGGCCGGAAGGTGCGCTGAATGGCGGCCGGAATGTCCGGGCGCACCAGATAGAAGAACCACGCCAGAACGCCCCCCCCCATCGCGAGCCAGAACGGCGCGGACTGCAGACCGTGCAGCGCCATCGCGACCGGACCGTGGAAGTGTTCCGCGAGTTCGGAGAGACCGACGTGATTGCTGCCGACGTGGATCACACCCTTGAACCACGCACCGACGAGCATCGGCTCGATCGTGAAGAAACCGATCACCACGGACGGGATAGCGAGAAGCACCAAGGGCAGCGTCACAACCCAGGGAGACTCATGCGGCTTCTGCCCGGGGGCGAGACCGTGGTGATGGTCGCCCGACACCTCTTCATCATCGTGGTCACCCTCGTGATCGTGATGGCCGTGATTGTTGCCGAAACGCTCCTTGCCGTGGAACACGAGGAAATACATGCGGAACGAGTAGAACGCAGTCACGAACACGCCCGCCAGCACGCAGAACAGGGCGTAGCCTGCGCCCGGGATGTGCGAAGCATGCACAGCCTCGATGATCGAGTCCTTGGAGTAGAAACCCGCGAAGAACGGAAAGCCGATCAGCGCAAGCGAGCCGAGGAGCGAGGTGATCCACGTGATCGGCATGTATTTCCACAAGCCGCCCATGTTGCGCATGTCCTGGTCGTGGTGCATACCGATGATCACCGAACCGGCGCCGAGGAACAGAAGCGCCTTGAAGAACGCGTGCGTCATCAGGTGGAACACGGCGGCAGAATACGCCGACACGCCAAGCGCCACCGTCATGTATCCGAGCTGCGACAGCGTCGAATACGCCACCACGCGCTTGACGTCGTTCTGGACGATACCGAGGAAGCCCATGAAGAGGGCGGTTGTGGCGCCGATCACCAACACGAACGACAGCGCAACATCCGACAGCTCGAACAGCGGCGACATGCGCGCCACCATGAAGATACCCGCGGTAACCATCGTCGCGGCGTGAATCAGTGCCGAGATCGGCGTCGGGCCTTCCATCGAATCGGGCAGCCAGACATGCAGGGGAACCTGAGCCGACTTGCCCATAGCGCCGATGAAGAGGCAGATACAGATCGCGGTAATGAGCGGCCAACCAGTGACAGCCATATTCTGCGCAGCCAGTTCGCTACCCTTCGCGAAGACTTCGGCATAGTTGAGGCTACCGGTGTATGCGGCGATCAGGCCGATGCCCAGCAGGAAGCCGAAGTCGCCGACACGGTTGACCAAGAACGCCTTGAGATTCGCGTAAATGGCCGTCGGCCGTTCGTACCAGAAGCCGATCAGCAGGTAGGACACCAGGCCCACAGCTTCCCAGCCGAAGAAGAGCTGCAGGAAGTTGTTGGACATCACCAGCATCAGCATCGAGAACGTGAACAACGAGATATAGCTGAAAAAGCGCTGGTAGCCGGGATCGTCGTGCATGTAGCCGATCGTGTAGATGTGCACCATGAGCGACACGAAGGTCACCACGAGCATCATCATCACGGTGAGCGGATCAACGAGAAAACCCACCTCGAACGTCAGATCACCGCTCTTCATCCACGTGTATACAGTGCCGTTGAAGGTATTCCCGGCCTGAACGTCCTGAAAGATAACCACCGAAGCGGCGAACGCAACCGCCACGCCGAGGATCGTCGCAATATGCGAACCGGCACGTCCGATCGTCTTGCCGAACAGACCCGCCAGAATCGCCCCTGCCAGGGGCGCAAGCGGTACCAGGAGATAGAGCTTTTGCATGTCCGTCATCGAGCCGCGTCCTTAACCCTTGAGGCTATCCAGATCATCCACGTGGATCGTCCGCAGATTGCGGAACAACACGACCAGAATCGCGAGGCCGATAGCGGACTCGGCCGCAGCCACGGTGAGGATGAAGAAAACAAAAATCTGTCCGGCCAGATCGCCCAGATAGTGCGAGAAGGCGATGAAGTTCAGGTTGACCGCGAGCAGCATCAGCTCGATCGCCATGAGCAGCACGATCAAGTTCTTCCGGTTCAGGAAAATCCCGACCACGCTGATGGCGAACAGGATCGCGCCCAGAATGAGATAGTGGGAAAGCGAAAGCATCTATAACCCCTTGGGCAGTTCTTATTCTTTCTCGGCGGGCATCGAAACGAGCTCGACGCGATCACCACGCTTGACGGTCACTTGCTCCGACGGATTGACGTGGCGCACGCCCTTGCGCTTGCGAAGCGTGAGGGAAACGGCAACGACCATTGCCACCAGCAGCAGCAGCGACGCGAGCTCGAACGGATAGACGTAATCCGTATACAGGAGCCGTCCCAATTCGCGGGTATTGCTGTAACCGGCCTGCACCGCGGGCGGTGCAGGCATCGCCTCAAGTCCGAAGTAGCGGCCACCAAGAACCAGCCCCATCTCCACAACAAGCAGTACGCCGATCAGTGCCCCGACCGGGAGATAGCTCCAGAATCCCTCCCGCAGCCGGTCGAGATTGATGTCGAGCATCATCACAACAAACAGGAAGAGCACCATGACCGCCCCGACATAAACCATGACGAGCACGATCGCGAGGAACTCGGCAGCGAGCAGGAGCCAAATGCCACCCGCAGTGACGAACGAAAGCACCAGGAACAGCGCGGCGTGCACCGGGTTCCGTGCCGTGATCACCCGAAGCGCGGCGAACACCATGATCGCCGACAGGATGTAGAAAACGAGGGTCTTGAAATCCATGTCCTTTGTGGCGCCCGAGGGCGCTCTCCCTTAGCGGTACTTCGAGTCGGCTTCCCGGTCGGCGGCGATCTGGGCTTCGTAGCGGTCGCCAACGGCGAGCAGCATCTGCTTCGTGTAGTACAGATCGCCGCGTCGTTCGCCGTGGTACTCCAGAACACGAGTTTCAACGATCGCATCGACAGGGCAGGCCTCCTCGCAGAAGCCGCAGAAGATGCATTTCGTCAGATCGATGTCGTAACGGGTCGTACGGCGCGATCCGTCGTCGCGCTGATCCGACTCAATGGTGATCGCCATGGCAGGGCAGATCGCTTCGCACAGCTTGCACGCGATGCAGCGCTCCTCGCCATTCGGGTAGCGACGCAGCGCATGCAGGCCGCGAAAACGCGGGCTCTGCGGAGTTTTCTCCTCCGGAAACTGCACGGTGATCTTGCGCGCAAACAGGTGACGCCCCGTCAGCGCCAAGCCCTTGATCAGTTCCTTAAGGAACAGGCTCCCGATGTAATCCTTGGCACCCATCTTCAGCCTCTCACTTCCAGATAGACAGCGGCGACATCATCCACACCGCCACCACGATCACCCATACGAGGGTGATGGGAATAAACACCTTCCAGCCCAGCCGCATGATGTGGTCGTAGCGGAAGCGCGGGAACGTAGCACGCGCCCACAGGAAGACAAACAGGAAGAACGCCGTCTTCAGTGCGAGCCAATGGAACCCGTCGGGGATCGCCGCCACCGGGGAAAGCCAACCACCGAGGAACAGCACGGACGTCATCACCGACACCAGGAACATGTTCGCGTATTCGGCGAGGAAGAACAGCGCGAACGCCATGCCCGAGTACTCGACCATGTGTCCCGCGACCACTTCCGATTCGCCTTCGACGACGTCGAACGGCGCCCGGTTGGTCTCCGCGATCCCCGAGATCAGGAACACAATGAACATCGGCAGCAGCGGCAGCCAGTTCCACGACAGGAAGGACAAGCCCATGTCGTGGAATCGCCCCTGCCCCTGCGAGTGCACGATGTCGCTCAGGTTCAGACTGGACGAGATCAACAGCACGCAGATCAGGGCAAAGCCCATGGCGACCTCGTACGACACCATCTGCGCCGCGGCCCGCATCGACCCCAGGAACGGGTACTTGGAGTTTGAAGCCCAACCCGCAATGATGACCCCATACACTTCCATCGAAGTGATTGCGAGGAGCAGCAGCAGACCGGCGTTCACGTTCGCGAGCACAATGCCATCGGCAAACGGCACGACCGACCATGCGGCCAGGGACGGAGCGATCGCAAGGATGGGCCCGAGGATGAACAGTCCCTTGCTTGCACCCGACGGAACGATGATTTCCTTGAAAAGGAGTTTCATGCCGTCGGCGATCGGCTGCAGCAGGCCTTTCGGACCCACGCGGTTGGGGCCGATACGCACCTGCATGTAACCGATGACCTTGCGCTCGGCAAGTGTCAGGTATGCCACACCCAACATGAGCGGAGCAATGATCGCGACGATCTTCGCGAGCGTCCAGACGGCAGGCCACGCAGGCCCGAAAAACTGCGATACGGGTTCCAGCAATGCTTCCATCAGACACGCTCCACGCTGATTTCGCCGCACATCGCCCCGAGGACGGCCGTTGCCGCAATGGCCGCGGCAACACGCACGCAGTTCGCCGCCACCGTGTCGTCGACAACAATCTGGATCTCCGCGACGCCCTCGCCCTGCTTCAGGCGCACGTGAGCGCCCGATTCGACGCCGATTGCGGCAAGCGTCGCCGCGCTGGCGCGTGCGATCGGCGCCTTCGCGTCGCGCGTCTTCTGCAGCGACGGAGCGCGCCGCACGAGCGGATCGGCTGCGTAGATGGGCACGTCGCTGACGCGCTCGAACCCCTTGAAAGCCCGATCGGCAAACTTGAACTCGAGGCCGAAAAGCCGATTTCCGAAGTCGGGGCGGTTGCCGTCCGCAAGCGCTTCCTTAGCCACCGAATCCGAATCGTTCTGCTCGAATCCCTCGAACTCGAGCAGGTTTCCCAAAACCCGAAGAACCTTCCAGCCGGGCCGGGTTTCACCGAGAGGACGGGCGACCGCATTGAAATTCTGGGTCCGACCCTCGCAGTTGATGAATGTGCCCGAAGTTTCGGTGAAAGGCGCAATCGGCAACAGCACGTCGGCTGCGGCCAGAAGCGCAGGCGACTTGAACGCCGACAGCGAGATCACGAGCGGCGCTGCACCGAGCGCGGCTTGCGCCAAGGCAGGATTGGCGAAATCCAGATCCGGCTCGGCGTTCAGCAGCAGATACGCCTTGCGCGGTTGCTCCAGCATCTGGCGCGCGTTGAGGCCGCCAACCAGCGGAATGGCCTTGGCGAGATAGCCGCCTACGCTGTTGGCGGCTTCACCGATGATCCCGAAGGCACCATCGGTCAGACGACCGATTTCTTCGGCAAGCTGGTGAATTTCGGTTGCGAACTCGGTCTGGACGGCCAAATTGCCGAGCCACACTCCAACCTTGCGGCCCGACGCGAGGCTCCGGGCGATCGCACGCGCATCGTCAGATACGGCCGACGGTACGTCCGCAGCGAGGAGTTCCGCGACTGCGACCCCCTTCTCGGCCGCAAGCGCGCCAACCACCTCCAAAAGCATCGGAACAAACGCGGATGGAGCAGCCAGCGCGCGGTTCTTTACGGGCAACAGCCACTCTTCGGCGCTCGCATTGAGCGCACTGACCTGCAGGCCGCGCTTGGCCGCCTGCCGCACACGCTGAGCGAGCAGCGGCGCGTCCTTGCGCAGGAAACTGCCGATCACGAACAGCCGATCGAGGCTGGCGACCTCATTGATAGCCATACCCAGCCAGGGAGCGCCCTCGCGGAAACCGTCAGCGCGGAAATCACTTTGGCGCAACCGGAAGTCGACGCTATCCGAGCCTATAGCTCGGGTCAGCTTCTGCAGCAGATACAGTTCTTCGACAGTCGCATGCGGCGACGCCAAAGCACCGATCGAGTCCGGGCCATTTTGCTTGGCCGTCTTGCGCAGTCCGTTCGCGGCGAACTCCAGCGCGGTTTGCCAGTCAGTTTCCTTCCACGCACCGTCCTGCTTGAGCATCGGAACGGTGAGACGATCTTCGCTGTTCAGGCCTTCGTACGAGAAGCGATCCTTGTCCGACAGCCAACATTCGTTGATGTCTTCGTTCTCGAGCGGCAGCACGCGCTTGACCACGTCGTGCTTTACCTGAACGATCAGGTTGGAACCGAGCGAATCGTGCGGACTCACCGACTTGCGCCGTGCAAGCTCCCACGTCCGCGCGGCGAAACGGAAAGGCTTGGAGGTGAGCGCGCCCACCGGGCAAAGGTCGATGATGTTCCCGGAGAGTTCCGAATCGACCGTCTTCTCGACGAACGGCATGATTTCGGCGTGCTCGCCGCGGAACGCCTGTCCGAGCTCCATTTCACCGGCGATCTCGGTCGTAAACCGCACGCAGCGGGTGCAGTTGATGCAGCGCGTCATGTCGGTCGCAACGAGCGGTCCGAGGTTCTTGTTCAGAACGACGCGCTTCTCTTCCTCGTAACGCGACTGGCTGCCGCCGTAACCGACTGCGAGATCCTGCAGCTGACACTCGCCGCCCTGGTCACAGATCGGGCAATCGAGCGGGTGGTTGATCAGCAGGAACTCCATCACGCCTTTCTGGGCCTTGACGGCCTGCTCGGAGCGGGTCCACACCTTCATCCCGTTCGTCACGGGCGTGGCACAGGCGGGCAGCGGCTTCGGCGCCTTCTCGACCTGCACCAGGCACATCCGGCAGCTTGCGGCGATGGAAAGCTTTTTGTGATAGCAGAAGTGCGGAACGAAAGCACCGATCTTGGTGGCAGCATCCATGATGGTGCTGCCATCCTCGACCGTCACCTGCTTGCCGTCGATTTCAATCTCTAGCATTACGGTCTCACGTAGATTTGGCTGCCTTCGTACTGAACTTCAGGCGGCACTAGACATTTCTTGTTTTCGATGTGGTACTCGAATTCCGAGCCGAAGTGCTTGATGAAGCTCTGCACCGGCATCGATGCCGCATCACCGAGGGCACAGATCGTCCGCCCCATGATGTTGCCCGTCACCGAATTGAGGAGATCGAGATCTTCCTTGCGACCGAGTCCGTTTTCGATGCGATGGACCACGCGATAGAGCCAGCCCGTACCTTCGCGGCACGGCGTGCACTGCCCGCAGGACTCCTCAAAATAGAAGTAGGACAAGCGCTCGAGCGCCTTGACCATACAGGTCGTCTCGTCCATCACGATGACTGCGCCGGAACCGAGCATCGACCCCGCCTTCGAGATCGAGTCGTAATCCATCGTGCAGTCCATCATTACGCTGCCAGGCAGCACCGGCGCCGACGAGCCACCGGGAATCACCGCCTTCAGCTTGCGGCCGCCACGCATGCCGCCTGCCATCTCGAGCAGCTCGGCAAAGGGCGTACCCATCGCGATCTCGTAATTGCCGGGCCGATTCACATGGCCGGAGACCGAGAACAGCTTCGTTCCACCATTGTTGGGCTTACCCAGGTTGAGGAAGCCCTCTCCGCCCATGTTGATGATGAAGGGAACCGAAGCAAAGGTCTCGGTGTTGTTGATCGTCGTCGGTTTGCCATACAAACCGTAGCTGGCGGGAAACGGCGGCTTGAAGCGCGGCTGTCCCTTCTTGCCTTCGATGGATTCAAGAAGCGCAGTCTCTTCGCCGCAGATGTAGGCGCCGTAACCGTGATGAGCGAACAACTCGAAGGAGAACTCCGAACCAAGAATGTTCTGCCCAAGAAGACCCGCAGCACGAGCCTCGGCGAGTGCCGCCTCGAAGCGCTGGTAAACCTCGAAAATCTCGCCGTGTATGTAGTTGTACCCGCGCTCGCAACCCATCGCATACGCTGCAATGGTCATCCCTTCGATAACCGTGTGCGGGTTATAGCGCAGGATATCCCTGTCCTTGAACGTCCCCGGCTCACCTTCATCCGAATTGCAGGCCAGATACTTCGCGCCGGGGAACGAGCGCGGCATGAAGCTCCACTTCAGGCCCGTGGGAAAACCGGCGCCACCCCGTCCTCGAAGCGACGAGGCCTTGAGTTCGGCGATGATGGTTTCAGGCGGAATCTTTTCGGAAATGATCTTGCGCAGCGCCGAGTAGCCGCCGCGCGCCACATAGTCCTGCAGACCCCAGGTACGATCGCCGTCGACGCCGGCGAGAATCAGTCCGCTTGCGCTCATTTACTTTCCAGCTCCGCAAGAATCTGATCGATCTTTTCCTTGGTCATCCAGCTGCACATGTGATGGTTATTCACCAACATGACCGGAGCATCGCCACAGGCTCCCATGCACTCGCCTTCCTTCAACGTGAACTTGCCGTCCGGCGTCGTCTCGTTGAAATCGATGCCAAGCTTTTCCTTGAGGTAATCGGCAGCGTGGACACCCCCCGACAGCGCACAGGGGAGGTTCGTGCACACCGTAATCTTGTGACGGCCGACCGGCTCGAGGTCGTACATGTTGTAGAAGCTCGCCACCTCGTAGGCCGCAATGGCAGGCATACCGAGGTAGCTCGCGACGAACTCGATGAGTTCCTTCGGCAGCCAGCCCTTCTCGACCTGCGCGATGCGCAGCGCCGACATCACAGCCGACTGCTTCTGATCCGGTGGGTATTTCGCGATCTCGCGATCGATCTGTTGTAGCGATTCCTGACTCAGCATTTCGTACTCGTCTTCCCGGTTTGCCAGCCGACGTTTCAAGATCGGGCGTTCAGCGGTCGATTTCGCCGAACACGATATCCATGGTGCCAATGATTGCGACGACGTCGGCAATCATGTGACCACGCGCCACATCGTCCATCGCGGCAAGGTGCGCAAAACCTGGCGCACGCATCTTCAACCGATACGGCTTATTCGCACCATCGGACACCGCATACACGCCGAACTCGCCCTTGGGATGCTCGACCGCGGCATACACCTCGCCTGCCGGAACATGCATGCCCTCGGTGAAGAGCTTGAAGTGATGGATCAGCTCCTCCATGTTCGCCTTCATGCGCTCACGCGGCGGCGGCGCCACCTTGTGGTTATCCGCGATCACGGGGCCCGGGTTCTTGCGCAGCCAGTCGATGCACTGCTTGATGATGCGATTCGACTGACGCATCTCCTCCATGCGGACGAGATATCGGTCGTAGCAGTCGCCTGTCTTTCCGATGGGCACGTCGAAATCGACCTGATCGTAGACTTCGTAGGGCTGCTTCTTGCGCAGATCCCACGGAACGCCCGATCCGCGCAGCATGACACCGGTAAAACCCCAAGCCTTGGCCTGTTCGGGCGTCACCACGCCGATGCCCACCGTCCGCTGCTTCCAGATGCGGTTATCGGTAAGCAGTGTCTCGTAGTCGTCACAGTAGCCGGCGAAGCGGTTCGTGAAATCCTCGAGAAAATCCAGCAGCGAACCCTGACGATTCTCGTTCAACTGACGAACAGTGTTCGCATTCTTGAACTTGTTGACCTCGTACTGCGGCATCCGGTCAGGGAGATCGCGATAGACGCCACCCGGACGGTAATACGCCGCGTGCATTCGCGCGCCGGAAACTGCCTCGTACACATCCATGAGGTCTTCGCGCTCACGGAAGGTGTACAGCACCATCGTCATTGCGCCGATGTCGAGTGCGTGGGTGCCGATACCCAAAAGGTGATTCAGGATTCGCGTCACCTCGTCGAACATCACACGGATGTACTGGGCGCGAATCGGCACCTCGAGCCCTAGCAGACGCTCGATCGCCATGCAATACGCATGTTCGTTGCACATCATCGAGACGTAATCCAGGCGGTCCATGTAGGGCACCGACTGAATCCAGGTACGCGTCTCCGCAAGCTTTTCCGTTCCGCGATGCAACAGGCCGATATGCGGATCGGCGCGCTCGACGACCTCGCCGTCAAGTTCAAGCACCAGACGCAGCACGCCGTGCGCAGACGGGTGCTGAGGACCAAAGTTGATCGTGTAGTTGCGAATCTCAGCCATGGCCGACATCCCCGTAATTCTCTTCGCGCACGATGCGCGGCGTATTTTCGCGCGGCTCGATGGTTACCGGCTGATAAACCACTCGCCCCTGCTCTGCGTCGTAGCGCATCTCGACATACCCGGTGACGGGGAAGTCCTTGCGGAACGGATGGCCAACGAAGCCGTAGTCGGTGAGAATCCTGCGCAGATCGGGATGACCGGCGAACATGATCCCGTAGAGATCGAACGCCTCGCGCTCATACCAGTTCGCGCTCGGCCAGACGCCGACGACCGAATCCAGAACCGGGAAATCGTCGTTCTCGGCAAAAACCTTCACGCGCAGACGCCAGTTCTTCGTAACGGACAGCAAGTGCACCGCTACCGCGAAACGCTTGCCCGACCACGCACCATCGCCATAGGTCGAATAATCGAGCCCGGAAACATCGATCAGCTCATCGAAACAGAGGTCTGCGTGATCACGCAGACTCTGAGCGGCGCCGAGATAATTCTCCGGCGCAACTTCGATGGTCACCTCACCACGATCGATCACAACCGACCGCAACCTGTCACCCAGGACCTCATGAAGGGCCTGACTCAGACGCTCAAGCTTGGGACTCATAGATGAACCACCCATCAGCGCGCGATGGTATTCGTGCGCTTGATCTTGTTTTGAAGCTGAATGATGCCGTACAGCAGCGCCTCGGCCGTCGGCGGGCACCCGGGAACATAGACATCCACCGGCACGATGCGGTCACAACCGCGAACAACCGAATAGGAGTAGTGATAGTAGCCGCCACCGTTCGCACACGACCCCATCGAGATCACCCAGCGCGGCTCGGCCATTTGCTCGTACACCTTGCGCAGCGCCGGCGCCATCTTGTTGCAGAGCGTGCCGGCAACGATCATCAGGTCCGACTGACGCGGACTGGGTCGGAAGACCACCCCGAACCGGTCGAGGTCATAGCGCGCACAGCCCGCATGAATCATCTCGACCGCACAACACGCAAGACCGAACGTCATTGGCCATAGCGAACCGGTGCGCGTCCAGTTGATTACCGCATCGAGCGAAGTGGTGACAAACCCTTCACGGAAAACGCCCTCAATACTCATGCATCACTCCCAGTCGAGTGCACCGTTCTTCCACTCGACGACATAACCGATTACCAGCACGGCAATGAAGACCATAACCGAACCGAATACGAACCATGCCACCTGGCCGGCAGCAATGAATTCCTGGAAAACCGTTGCCCACGGAAAGAGGAAGGCGATCTCGAGATCGAAAAGAATAAAGAGGATCGCAATGAGGTAGTAACGCACATCAAACTTCATGCGCGCATCTTCGAATGCCTCGAAACCACACTCATATGGGGACAGCTTCTCGCTGCCAGGGCGGTACGGGGCGACAAGGCGCCCGAGGATGACTGGAACGAGGCCAAAACCAAGCCCCACGAGGATGAACATCAGGACAGGAAAGTAGTTTTCCAGCATTGCGTGACACCCCGTTTTAATTACAGACTGTTTTAGTTTTTATAATTAACCCACTGCATGAAAACGCCCGCTTTCGCGGGCGATTCAGTTTTCTGGTGCCGACGGTGAGACTCGAACTCACACGGCTTTCGCCACCACCCCCTCAAGATGGCGTGTCTACCAATTTCACCACGTCGGCACGTTTGTTACAGCTCGAAATTATACGGCTTTTCCCTTATCACGCAAAGCCCCGAGGGAACTTATTTCGGGATCGACTGTGCCTTGGAATCGCCCCCTTGCCCCGCAGGAGCGGCCCCGGCCGGTGCCGCCGGGACACTCACGGGCGCTTCCCGCATGATGCTGGAGGGCACCTGCGCCTTGCCGTTGGCGAGGTAGCTCAGACCCAGGCTGGTCAGAAAAAACACTGCGGCAAGGACGGCCGTGGTTCGACTGAGAAAATTGGCGGAGCCGGAAGCACCGAAAACACTCCCCGACGCGCCGCTACCGAAGGCCGCACCCGCATCGGCGCCCTTGCCGTGCTGCATCAGGACAAGACCGATGATGCCGAGACCGACCAGCACGTGAACGGTCAGAACGATAGAAAAAAAATAATGGCTCATAACAGACCCTGATTAATCGTCAGCTACTCCGGGCGGAGCTCGCCGCCGCCCTGCAGATTTCCAAAAAGGGCTGCGCCTCAAGCGAAGCCCCGCCGATCAAGCCGCCGTTCGCGTCAGGCAACCCGAACAACTGCCTGGCCGTATCAGGCTTGACGCTACCGCCATAAAGGATGCGAACTTGGTTCGCATCCTCGACATGTCGCGCCAGCCATCTGCGAACAAAATACAGGACTTCCTGCACCTGCTCGGCTGTTGCAGCACGCCCGGTACCAATCGCCCAGACCGGCTCATAGGCGACCACTACCCGCTGCAGCTCCGAAGGCAGAACGGCAGCCAAGGCATCGAGCTGCCGCAAAAGCACTTGCTCGGCAGCCCCCGATTCGCGTTCAGCCAACGTTTCGCCGACACATACTATGGGCGTGAGCCCGCTACCGAGCGCGGCCGCTGCTTTCCGACCAACAACGTCGTCAGACTCCAGATGCAACGCGCGACGCTCGGAGTGACCGACCACAACGAAACGAACCCTCCAGTCGGCAAGCATCGCGGCGCTGACATCGCCGGTGTAAGCACCACCGGAGAACTCGCTCACATCCTGCGCACCAAGCGCGATTGCGCGCCCCTCCAGTATCTCGCCAACCTGCGGGAGATACGGGAACGGCACACATACGGCACAATCAACGCCGGACGGCATGCCGCCCAGGATGTAATCCAGCAGCACACGATTCCGCGCCCGGTCGCCGTTCATCTTCCAGTTAGCGACGACTAGCTTTCGTTTCATGCATCGCGCCTCAGCGAAATTTTCCGATTGTATCGTCAGGCCTCCAACAGGTAAAGGAAGGCCGCCAGATCACCGGCACGTACTACGGACGCAGCGCTGTAGCCCCCCCCCCCCGCGGCTTGCCCGCGGAGTGTCATGGGACCGCCGCGAACCAATCGGCATCCCTGGGCGTACAGAGAACCGCCTCCCGACTCAGCCGAATCGGCCGGTGATGTAGTCTTCGGTTTCCTTTCGTTGCGGATTGACGAAGATCTGGTTCGTTTCCCCGAACTCCATCAGTTCGCCAAGATACATGTACGCCGTGTAATCGGAGACGCGCGCGGCCTGCTGCATGTTGTGCGTCACGATCAGGATGGTTACCTTGTCGCGCAATTCGTGAACCAGTTCCTCGATGCTGGCAGTCGCAATGGGGTCGAGCGCCGAAGTGGGCTCGTCGAAAAGCAGGACCTCAGGGTCGGTCGCAAGACAGCGCGCGATGCACAAGCGCTGCTGCTGCCCACCCGACAGCGCCGTCGCGGGGTCATGCAGACGGTGCTCGACCTCCGACCACAGCGCGGCGCCCCGCAGGGCTTCCTTCACGCGATCGTCGATGACCGAGCGGCTGTGCTCGCCGCGAATGCGAAGACCATACGCAACGTTCTCGTAGATCGACTTCGGAAACGGATTGGGTTTCTGAAAAACCATGCCGATCCGCATGCGGATTTCGATGGGATCAACGGCCGGATCGAGCAGGTTGGTGTTGTCGGGGAGCAGCCGAATCGTTCCTTCGTAACGGTTTCCCGGGTAGAGATCGTGCATGCGGTTGAAGGTCCGCAGCAGTGTGGACTTGCCGCAACCCGACGGGCCGATCAGCGCAGTGACACGCTTCTCGTGCACCGGCATGGAAATCGACTTCAGCGCCTTGAAGTCGCCATAGTAAAAGCTGAATTCCTCGACCGAGGCCTTGACGGCGACACCGCTGCCGGGGCGCGCGGCATGACGGGCGCCGTCCCCCTGATCCGCGGCGCTACCGCCCTGCGGCGACGCCTCAGCGGCGACTTGGTTGTTCATTCGCATCGTAATACCTACCTACCATTTGATGTCCTTGCGCACGTGGTAACGAATCCAGATTGATACGGCATTCATGGCCAATGTCATCAGGACGAGCATGAATCCGGCTGCAGCCGCATTCTGCGGGAAGGCCTCTTCGGGACGCGAAATCCAGTTGAACACCGGATCGGCATCACGGTGACTCCGGACTTCAGCCACCCGAAGTCCCCCCACGGAAACCCGGGACCGACGCCGTAGCGCCGTTCGGCGAAGAGCGGCGCCCACATTGCGTCCGCGAGAAACGACCGGATGGACACGTTGCTGAAAAAAACAAACGATTCGCTTACCAAGACCCCGATGATGCCAACGGTCGTCAACCGACAAGAGGCGCACGGGCGCAGAAACGCCCGCGCGCCACGCCTTTCAAATACGATCAGAGCTTCGCTTCACGTGCGAGCACGACCTCGATCGTCACACCAATTTCGGGCTCCCCCCCAAACACGGAGCCGAACTTCTTCTTGTTGACGTGCTCCAGCGCAACGTCGTACGACTTGGCCGGCAGGGGCACGTACTTCGCTTCAGTTGCCAACTTGCCTGCATTCTTCAGGTAGAAAGTGACGAAGTCACGCACCTCGGCCTTTTCGAGGGAATTTTCCGCAACGTAGATGAAAATCGGGCGCGATAGCGGATTATACGAGCCATCGAGAACGGTGGCAGCAGTTGGCTCGACGAGCTTGCCTTGCTTGTTCGCGATCGGAACAGCCTTTAGCTTGCCCTTGTTTTCGACGTAGTAAGCGTAGCCGAAGTAGCCGAGGCCATTGACGTCGCGAGAGACTCCCTGCACCAGCACGTTGTCGTCTTCCGAGGCCGTGTAGTCGCCACGCGAAGCCTTGGCCTTGCCGACAACCGCCTCGGTGAAATAATCGAAGGTGCCCGAATCCGAGCCCGGGCCGAACAACTTGAGCGGCGCATCAGGAAAGCTCGGATCGACCTGCTTCCATCTGGTCACTACCCCTTGCGCGCTAGGCTCCCACATCTTTTTCATCTGCTCCACCGAGAGCTGCTTGATGAACGTATTTTTGGGGTTGATGACGACGGTCAGCGCATCGAAGGCAACCGGCAGCTCGATGTACCTGATGCCAGCCTGCGCGCAGGTTTCCATTTCCTTCTTCATGATCGGACGCGAAGCATCGGCGACGTCGATTTCGCCACGGCAAAATTTCTTGAAGCCGCCACCGGTTCCGGAAATACCGACCGTCACCTTCACCGCGCCTTTCTTCGCCTTCTGGAAGTCCTCGGCAACCGCTTCGGTAACCGGGAACACCGTGCTCGAACCGTCGATCCTGACCACGGACTGAGCATGCGCGGCCTGCGCACCCAGAACGAGGACTGTGGCCACGAAGGCGGTCTGCTTGAAACGCGACATGGTGAATCTCCAATAAATGAACTCAGCCAACTCCCGAATGCACTTGCCGGCCGGCAAAAACCGCACACGTGCGCAGCCACGCCCCAAAGCCCAAATACTTTAGGGTCAGTGCATTTCCAGAATGTGACAGTTCATAATTCGGGATTAACAAAGCTCCGCGGTCGCGCTCTCGATACAATCTGCGATTTCCCTCGCAAGGCGTTCGACCTCCTCACCGTCCTGGCCCTCGACCATCACGCGGAGCAGCGGTTCGGTGCCAGACGGTCGCAGCAGGACACGCCCCCGGCTACCAAGGCGAGCCTCGATGTCCTTGCAGGTCGAAGCGATACCCGCATGCGACTGCCACTGGAATCCGGCGGGGAGCTTCACGTTGATCAGTCGCTGCGGGTAGAAGACAAGATCTGCACAAGCCTCCGCGAGCGTCTTGCGTGCCTCTTTCAGCGCAGCGAGTACCTGCAGGGCGGAGACGATCCCGTCGCCCGTCGTGTGCCGGTCGAGACAAATGATGTGGCCGGAGTTCTCGCCGCCGAGCGTCCAGCCTCTCTCCTGCAACAATTCGAGGACATAACGATCACCCACGTTTGCGCGGGCGAACGGGACACCCAAGCGACCGATGGCGTGCTCGAAGCCGAGATTGCTCATCAGGGTGCCCACCACACCCTCGAGACGCCCCTGCCGCCGAAGCGCGGCGGCGATCACATACAGAAGCTTGTCACCGTCGTAAATTTCACCGCGCGCGTCGACCATCGTCACGCGGTCGCCGTCGCCATCGAGTGCGATGCCAAGATCGGCATTGTTTGCCAGTACCGCCTGACGCAGCGTTTCGGGCGAGGTGGCGCCGCAGCGCTCGTTTATATTGCGTCCGTTCGGCTCGACACCGACTGAAATGACCTCTGCCCCCAACTCGTGAAAGACGTTCGGCGCAATGTGATATGCCGCGCCGTTCGCACAGTCCAGAGCGATCTTCAGGTCGCGGAGGTCGAGCTCGTTAGGAAAGGTGCTCTTGCAGAACTCGATATAGCGACCGCGCGCGTCATCGATGCGGCGCGCCTTCCCGAGTCTGTCCGAGTCGGCACAGCCCATCGGCTGGTCCATGCGCGCTTCGATCTCGCTCTCCACCACATCGGGCAGCTTGCTCCCGTCAGCGGAGAAAAATTTTATCCCGTTATCATAATAGGGGTTGTGCGAAGCGGAGATCACCACGCCGGCCTGCAATCGCAGCGCGCGCGTGAGATAGGCAACCGCCGGGGTAGGGACCGGCCCGGCAAGCAGGACATCGACCCCCGCCGCGGCGAAGCCGGCTTCGAGCGCCGCCTCGAGCATGTAGCCCGAGATCCGCGTGTCCTTGCCGATCAACACAGCGGGCCGCTCGCCGCGCGGCAGATGTTCACGGCCGACCAAGGTCACACCGGCCGAATAGCCGAGCCGCATTACAAAATCGGGCGTGATGACCGAGTCCCCCACCCTGCCCCGCACTCCGTCGGTACCGAAATACTTGCGCGCCATCGCGTGTTCCAACTGCGAAAAATGGCGATTATCGCACCTCAGGCGGGGGCAACCATAGCGTTCGCTCACGGAGCGCCGAACTGAACCGCCTCCCACACGGTCAGTGCATCCCGCGTCTGCGCCACGTCATGCACACGAACGATTCGTGCGCCACGCTCGACGGCGATCAGCGCACCGGCGATGCTCGCGGGGACACGATCCGCGACGGCACGGCCGGTAACGGCACCCAGTACCGATTTCCGCGACACGCCGATCAGCACGGGAAAGCCCGTGGCGAGGAATCGATCAAGGGCGCGCATCAGCGCGAGGTTGTGTTCCACCGTCTTCCCGAAACCGAAACCGGGGTCGAGAAGGATGCGCTCCTTTTCGACTCCGCGGGCGCTGAGTGCACCGACTTGATGATCGAGAAAATCGAGCACCTCACCCACCACGTCGTTATAGCGGGGAGCAGACTGCATGCTGCGAGGTTCGCCCTGCATGTGCATGACGCACAGGGCAGCATCCGAGTCCGCCACTGCGTCGATCGCCCCAGGCGCGCGGAACCCGTTGATGTCGTTGATCAGCGTTGCGCCGGCCGCCAGTGACGCACGCATGACCGCAGGCTTCACCGTATCGACGGAGACGGGAACCGGCCAGTCTGCGAGGCGCTCGACGAGAGGAACCACGCGATCGATTTCCTCCTGCTCCGGGACCGATTCCGAGCCGGGGCGGGTCGACTCTCCGCCGATGTCGAGAATGTGCGCACCCGCAGCGACCGCTGCCTCGCAACGCCGCATGGCAGCGTCGATGTCGTGGCCGAGTCCGTCGCCGCTGAACGAATCGGGCGTGGTGTTGATGATCGCCATGATGCGCGGACGCTCGAGATCGATGTCGAATCGGCCACACTTGAGAACCGCCATTTCTTCCTCCTGAAATAGAATTGGGCCGACTCTCGTCGGCCCAATTCGAATCACTTTACAAAACTGATTGGATCACGCCGCGGGAGCCGCCGCAGTCGGCGCAGCGCCTGGAGCATCATCGTCACGCGGACGCCGCGGGGCCTGCGAGGTGGGCTTGGGAGCACGTGGCGGCCGACTGGCCATGATGTCTTCGATCTGGTCGGCGTCGAGCGTCTCCCATTCGAGAAGTGCCCTAGTCATGGCCTCGATCTTGGCGCTGTTGTCCTCGATCAGGCGACGTGCAAGCGCATACTGCTGGTCGATGATACGGCGAATCTCGGCATCGACCTTCTGCATCGTCGCTTCCGAAACGTTGCGGTGCGTAGTCACCTGCCGGCCGAGGAAAATTTCGCCTTCCTCCTCACCGTACACCATCGGGCCGAGGTTATCCGACATGCCCCACTGCGTCACCATCCGGCGAGCAAGATCCGTTGCACGCTGGAAGTCGTTCGAAGCGCCCGTGGTCATCTGCTTCATGAAGATTTCTTCGCAGATCCGGCCACCGAACAAGACCGCAATGGTCTGCAACAGCCGCTCGCGGTCCTGGCTGTAGCGATCCGTCTCCGGCAACTGCATCGTCACACCCAAGGCCCGGCCACGCGGGATGATCGTGACCTTGTGCACAGGGTCGGTCTTGTCGAGCAGTTTGGCAACCACCGCGTGGCCCGACTCATGGTACGCGGTGTTGCGACGTTCCTCTTCCGGCATGACCATGGAGCGGCGTTCGGAGCCCATCATGATCTTGTCCTTGGCACGCTCGAAGTCGTCCATATCGACCAGACGCTTGTTGCCGCGCGCGGCGAAAAGAGCGGCCTCATTGACGAGGTTCGCGAGGTCCGCACCCGAAAAACCGGGGGTTCCGCGCGCCAGCACCACGGGCTCGACGTCCGGGGCGATCGGTACCTTGCGCATGTGGACCTTGAGGATCTGCTCGCGCCCACGAATGTCGGGCAGCGGCACGACCACCTGGCGGTCGAAACGGCCCGGACGCAGCAATGCCGGGTCGAGCACGTCCGGACGGTTGGTGGCGGCGATCACGATCACGCCCGTCTGCCCCTCGAAACCGTCCATTTCGACCAGCAACTGGTTGAGGGTCTGTTCGCGTTCGTCGTTACCGCCCCCCATCCCGGCGCCGCGCTGGCGGCCGACCGCATCGATCTCGTCGATGAAGATGATGCACGGGGCGTGCTTCTTCGCCTGCTCGAACATGTCGCGAACGCGGGCCGCGCCGACACCGACGAACATCTCGACGAAGTCCGAACCGGAGATCGAGAAGAACGGGACCTTCGCCTCTCCGGCGATGGCCTTGGCGAGCAGCGTCTTGCCGGTGCCCGGAGAGCCGACCATCAGGACCCCTTTCGGGATGTGGCCGCCGAGTTTCTGGAATTTGGACGGATCGCGCAGGAAATCGACGAGTTCGGAGACTTCCTCCTTGGCCTCGTCGCAGCCGGCGACATCGGCGAAGCTCAGCGAGTTTGCGGACTCGTCGAGCATGCGCGCCTTGGACTTGCCGAAGGAGAACGCGCCGCCGCGCCCGCCGCCCTGCATCTGGCGCATGAAAAACACCCAGACGCCGATGAGCAGGAGCATCGGGAACCAGGACACGAAGATGCTCATCAGGAAGGACTGCTCTTCCTCGGGCTTGGTCGCGTTGACTGCAACGCCGGCACGCATGAGGTCCGACACCATCCAGATATCCTGCACCCCCGGCGTATACACCGTGATCTGGCGCCCTTCCTGGGTCGTTGCCCTGACGAGGCGCCCGTCGATGGTGGCCTTGGCGATACGCCCGGCCTTCGCCTCCTCGAGGAACTGCGAGTATTCCATCGTGTTGGTCGCGACCTGACGCGAGTTGAACTGGTTGAATACCGTCATCAGCACGACGCCGATGACCATCCAGATCGCGAGATTCTTGAAGAGATTATTCAACTTCTTTCCTTATGAGCCCGTCGAGGCAGCGAAACATTGACCCATTCTAGAGGCGAACGTTCCGCTGCGTAAACCAATGGCCACAATCGAGACAATCAATCGCTGCGCGCCCTTCCGGTCACTCTGGCCTGCGCTTCAGCCCCAACAGATACACCTCGGCGCTGCGGTCCCTGGAGGCTTTCGGCTTGCGCACCTGCAGCGAAGCGAAATGCCGCTGGATCTCGCCGCGGAACTCCATGAATCCAGCGCCCTGAAACACCTTGATAAGAAAGTTTCCCCCGGGCTTGAGATGCCGCGCAGCAAAATCAAGCGCGAGTTCGCCGAGTTGGATCGAACGCGCCTGGTCCACGGTGTCGATACCGGACATATTGGGGGCCATGTCGGAAAGTACAAGGTCGACCGGCTCGCCATCAAGACGATTTTCGAGTTCGCCGAGCACCGCATCGTCCTGGAAATCGCCCTGGATGAACTCCACCCCGGGCAAGGACTCGACCGGCAGCAGATCCAGTGCGAACACCCGCCCCGTCCTGCCGACGCGCTGAACCGCCACCTGCGTCCACGAACCCGGAGCGGCCCCGAGGTCGACGATCACCATGCCGGGACGCAACAGGTGGTCCCTGTCGTCGATCTCCATCAGCTTGTACGCCGCGCGGGAACGATAGCCCTCGCCCTTGGCGCGCTGGACGTAGGGATCGTTCACATGCTCGTGCATCCACGCCTTGCTGGTCTTGGTCCTCGTCATCGGAGTAGAATCCATGCCCCTGAAAGATTTGAGAAAACGATGATCGAGCTATCACCCGCGCGTCGCCGCGAACTGCGGGCTGCCGCACACCATCTGAACCCGGTTGTCAGCGTCGCGGGTAACGGGCTGACGCAGACCGTCCTCGGCGAGATCGACCGTTCCCTGCAGGCACACGAGCTTATCAAGATCAAGGTCTATGGTGCCGAACGTGGTGACCGCGACGCCTTGATGCAGAACATTTGCGACGCGCTGGGCGCATCGGCAGTGCAACATATCGGCACGATCCTGGTCGTGTGGCGGGAACGCCGCGAGGAAGAATTGGCCACCACCGCGCCCAAGACGACCACGTCAAACTCGCCGCGTGCGGCGACGGCCAAGTCAGCCCGCGCATTCGCGGCTGCAGCCCGACGCACCGCGCTCATCAAGGCTGCCGCCGACAAGAAACGGCTGTCAGAAAAGCGCTCCAGGAGTCTTTCCCGCAAGCCGGGACCGCTTGGCGGCAAATAATAATTATCCGCTACTGTCGGGGCCGGCACGGCCCCTCGGAGACTGGCTTCCCGGCCGGGACGCAGCGCGCCCCGTCCGGTCTCAGATGTAGAGCACTTCGATGATTTCGTACTCGCGCACACCGCTCGGGGCCTGCACCTCGGCGACGTCGCCGGCGTACTTGCCGATGAGCGCACGAGCGATCGGAGAACTGATCGAAATCTTGCTCTCCTTGATGTCGGCCTCGTCGTCACCGACGATCTGATAGGCGACCGCCTGCCCCGATTCCATATCCTCGAGCTTCACCGTGGCGCCGAATACGCAGCGCCCGTCCGCGTCGAGCAGACTCGGATCGATGATCTGCGCGTTCGCGATCTTTCCTTCAAGCTCCTTGATTCGCCCCTCGATGAAACCTTGGCGTTCCTTGGCTGCGTCGTATTCAGCGTTTTCCGAAAGGTCGCCGTGCGAGCGGGCCTCGGCGATCGCCGCGATCACGTTTGGCCGTTCGACGGTCTTGAGCTTGTGCAGTTCGATACGGAGTTTCTCTGCACCCATTACGGTAAGGGGAGTCTTGTTCATGATTGCTTCTTCAGTTCCGCATGCAGGGACTGCAGGCCATACACCTCGAGCCCTTCGAGGTGGCGCATGCCCATGCATGCCGCACGCGCGCCCTCGATGGTGGTAAACACGGTGAGCTTCGCCGCCAGCGCGCTCGTACGGATGGAGCGCGAATCGACGATCGCCTGACGCTTCTCCTCCACCGTGTTGATCACCATGCTCACTTCGTTGTTCTTGATCATATCCACGATGTGCGGACGACCTTCATTCACCTTGCTGACGACGCTCACGGGAATCCCGGCGGCGTCGATCGCCGAACCGGTGCCGCGCGTCGCGACAACCCGGAAACCGAGTTCGTGCAGTTCGCGCGCCACTTCGACCGCCGCGCCGCGGTCGGTCGGTTTCACGCTGATGAAGGCCGTGCCTGACTGCGGCAGCCGGACACCGGCAGCGAGTTGCGATTTCACGAAGGCTTCCGCAAAGCTGCGGCCCACGCCCATCACCTCGCCCGTCGACTTCATTTCCGGCCCGAGTATCGTGTCGACACCCGGGAATTTCACGAACGGAAACACGGCTTCCTTCACCGCGAAATACGGCGGCACGATCTCGCGGGTGACGCCCTGGCTCGCGAGGCTCTGGCCGGCCATGCAGCGCGCGGCGATCTTGGCGAGCTGCAGGCCGCAGGCCTTGGAAACGAAGGGAACGGTGCGCGATGCACGCGGGTTCACTTCGAGCACGAAGACCGTTGCATCATCGCCTTCGCCCTGGATGGCGAACTGCACGTTCATCAGGCCGCAGACGTTGAGCGCGCGCGCCATGGCCTCGGTCTGACGACGCAACTCATCCTGCAGTTTCGCCGACAGCGTGTACGGGGGGAGCGAGCAAGCCGAATCGCCCGAGTGGACGCCTGCCTGTTCGATGTGCTCCATGATGCCGCCGATGATGATCTGATTGCCGTCGGAGAGCGCGTCGACGTCCACCTCGGTGGCGTCGTTGAGGAAACGGTCGAGCAGCACGGGCGACTCGTTCGAGACCTTCACCGCCTCGCGCATGTAGCGTTCGAGGTCCTTTTGCTCGTGCACGATTTCCATCGCACGGCCGCCGAGCACGTAGCTCGGGCGAACCACCAGCGGGTAGCCGATTTCCGCCGCGAGGCGGACGGCCGCTTCCGGCGTGCGCGCCGTGCGGTTGGGCGGCTGCTTGAGGCCGAGATCGTTGAGCAGCTTCTGGAAGCGCTCGCGGTCTTCGGCCGCGTCGATCATGTCCGGGCTCGTGCCGATGATCGGCACGCCGTTTTCTTCCAGCGCCTGCGCACGCTTGAGCGGGGTCTGGCCGCCGAACTGCACGATCACGCCGACCGGCTTCTCGATGTGCACGATCTCGAGGATGTCCTCGAGCGTGATCGGCTCGAAGTACAGGCGGTCCGACGTGTCGTAGTCGGTCGAGACGGTCTCCGGGTTGCAATTGACCATGATCATCTCGTAGCCGTCTTCGCGCAGCGCGAGCGCGGCATGGACGCAGCAGTAGTCGAACTCGATGCCCTGGCCGATACGGTTCGGCCCGCCACCGAGGACCATGATCTTCTTCTTGTCCGTCGGACGCGCTTCGCATTCGTCCTCGTACGAGGAGTACATGTAGGCGGTCGAGGTTGCAAACTCCGCCGCGCAGGTATCGACGCGCTTGAACACGGGGCGGACGCCATTGGCGTGACGGTGCAGGCGCACCGCGGTCTCATCGACACCCAGCAGCTTGGCGATGCGGCGATCGGAGAAGCCCTTGCGCTTCAGGTCGCGCAGCTCGGGGGCCTGGATCGCCTTCAGCGAACGGCCGGTGATGGCCTTTTCGGTCAGCACGATGTCCTCGATCTGCGCGAGGAACCACGGATCGATCTTGGTCAGGCCGAACACCTGTTCCTGCGTGTAACCCTCGCGGAAGGCCTGGCCGACGTACCAGATGCGCTGGGCACCGGGGTTCGCAAGCTCGTGCTCGAGATCGGTACGGTCGGTCTCGACCTCGTCGAGGCCGTAGGCACCGACTTCGAGGCCGCGCAGCGCCTTCTGGAACGACTCCTGGAAGGTGCGGCCCATCGCCATCACTTCGCCGACCGATTTCATCTGCGTGGTGAGGCGATCGTTGGCCTGCGGGAATTTCTCGAACGCGAAGCGCGGGATCTTGGTGACGACGTAGTCGATCGACGGCTCGAACGAGGCCGGCGTCGTGCCGCCGGTGATGTCGTTCTTGAGCTCGTCGAGCGTGTAGCCGACGGCGAGCTTGGCCGCGACCTTGGCGATCGGGAAGCCGGTCGCCTTCGAGGCAAGCGCCGACGAGCGCGACACGCGCGGGTTCATCTCGATGACGATCATGCGACCGTCCTGCGGGTTGATCGCGAACTGGACGTTCGAGCCGCCGGTGTCGACGCCGATCTCGCGCAGCACCGCGATCGAGGCGTTACGCAGGATCTGGTATTCCTTGTCGGTGAGCGTCTGCGACGGGGCGACGGTGATCGAGTCACCGGTGTGCACGCCCATCGGGTCGAGGTTCTCGATCGAGCAGACGATGATGCAGTTGTCCGCGCGGTCGCGGACGACTTCCATCTCGTATTCCTTCCAGCCGATCAGCGATTCCTCGATCAGGAGTTCATTGGTCGGGCTCGCCTCGAGACCGCGCTTGCAGATCTCCTCGAACTCTTCCATGTTGTAGGCGATGCCGCCACCGGTGCCGCCGAGCGTGAAGGACGGGCGGATGATGACCGGGAAGCCGATGCCGCCCTGCACCTGCAGGGCCTCTTCCATGCTGTGGGCGATGCCGGAACGGGCCGAGCCGAGGCCGATCTTGGTCATCGCGTCCTTGAACTTGAGGCGGTCCTCGGCCTTGTCGATCGCCTCGCGCGAGGCGCCGATCAGTTCGACGCCGTACTTTTCGAGCACACCGTTCCTGGCGAGGTCGAGTGCGCAGTTGAGCGCCGTCTGCCCGCCCATCGTCGGCAGCAGTGCGTCGGGACGCTCCTTCTCGATGATGCGCTCGACGACCTGCCAAGTGATCGGCTCGATGTAGGTGACATCGGCCGTGCCCGGATCCGTCATGATCGTGGCCGGGTTGGAGTTCACCAGGATGACCTTGTAGCCTTCCTCGCGCAGCGCCTTGCAGGCCTGCGCACCGGAGTAGTCGAACTCGCACGCCTGGCCGATGATGATCGGGCCGGCGCCGATGATGAGAATGCTTTTGATGTCTGTGCGCTTAGGCATTGCCTAACCTCGGTCTTGCGTTGGGGAGCGGCAGCGCAGGCTGCCGCTTGCGAATCATTTGCGCGCTTCGAGCCGCTTGATGAAGCGGTCGAACAGGTAGCTGACGTCGTGCGGCCCCGGGCTCGCCTCGGGGTGCCCCTGGAAGCAGAAGGCCGGCACGTCGGTGCGCTCCATGCCCTGCAGGCTGCCGTCGAAAAGCGACACGTGGGTCGGCCGCAGGGTCGCCGGCAGCGTGTCGACGTCGACCGCGAAGCCGTGGTTCTGGCTGGTGATCAGCACCTGCCCGGTATCGAGGTCCTTGACCGGATGGTTCGCACCGTGGTGGCCGAACTTCATCTTCACGGTCTTCGCGCCGGAGGCGAGCGCCATGAGCTGGTGCCCGAGGCAGATGCCGAAAGTCGGGATGCCGCGCGCGAGAAACTCGCGGATCGCCGCGACCGCGTAGTCGCAGGGCTCCGGATCTCCCGGACCGTTCGACAGGAAAATGCCGTCCGGATTGAGCGCGAGCGCATCGGCAGCGGAAGTCTGTGCGGGCACGACGGTGAGGCGGCAGCCGCGGCTCGCGAGCATGCGCAGGATGTTGCGCTTGACGCCGAAGTCGTAGGCAACGACGTGAAAGCGCGCCTTGGGGTCGGCGTCGTAGCCGGAGCCGAGTTGCCATTCGCCTTCGGTCCACTCGACCTTCTGCTCGGCGCTGACGACCTTGGCAAGGTCCATGCCTGCCAGCCCCGGAAAGGCGCGCGCCTGGGCGATGGCCGCCTCGGGGTTGAGCGCAGCGCCATCGGCCGCGGTGACGATGCAGCCGTTCTGGGCGCCCTTCTCGCGCAGGACGCGCGTGAGCTTGCGGGTATCGATGCCGGCGATGGCGACGATGTTCTCGGCCTTGAGGTAGGCGTCGAGCGTCTGGCCCATGCGGAAGTTGGAGGGAAGGATTGGCAGGTCGCGGATGACGAGGCCGGCGGCGTGCACACGCCCGGATTCGACGTCCTCGGGATTGACGCCGGTATTCCCGATGTGCGGGTAGGTCAGCGTTACGATCTGGCGGCAGTAGCTCGGGTCGGTGAGGATTTCCTGGTAACCGGACATCGCCGTGTTGAACACCACCTCACCAACCGTGCTGCCGGCCGCACCGATTCCCTTGCCGAAAAATACCGTCCCATCGGCGAGTGCTAGTAGGGCGGGCGGGGAAGCAGTCACGACAAACTCCTGGATTTCAGCCGAAAAGACGGGGACAGGCGCGGTACGCCTGCCCGAACGTGAAAAAAACGGGACGAGCCGCTGTTCGGCCGATCCCGCTTGTCTAAACCGCTGAATTGTATCGTTTGCCGCGGTCCGAGGCAACGTGGGCGAAGGACCGGCTCGACGGATCAACGCAGGCCGAGGACGTCCTGCATGTCGAAAAGACCGCTTTTCCGGCCGGCCAGAAAGCGCGCCGCGCGGACCGAGCCCAGCGCGTAAGGCATGCGGCTGCCGGACTTGTGCGTGATCTCGATGCGCTCGCCGATGCCGGCGAAGAGAACGGTATGGTCGCCCACGATGTCGCCGCCACGGATCGTCGAAAATCCGATTGTTTCGGACTTGCGCTCGCCGGTCACCCCTTCGCGCCCGTAAATCGCGCATTCTTCCAGATTTCGCCCGAGCTCACGCGCGACGACCTCGCCCATCCGCAGCGCCGTGCCGGACGGCGCATCGACCTTGAAGCGATGGTGCGCCTCGATGACCTCCACGTCGTACCCTTCGTCGAGGATCCGGGCCGCCACTTCAAGCAGCTTGAACACGGCGTTCACGCCAACGGCCATGTTCGGCGCAAACACGACGGGGACGTCCCGTGCCGCCGCGGCGATGACGTCCTTCTCGACCGCCGAGAAACCCGTCGTGCCGATCACCATCGCCTTGCCGAGCTCGCGGGCGATGGCGAGATGCACGAGCGTCCCTTCCGGGCGGGTGAAATCGATGACGCAGTCCGCCGACGCGATCGCCGCACGGGCGTCGTCGGTGATCACGACGCCACAGGCGCCGCCGACCAGTTCGCCGGCATCGCGGCCGACGAAGGGGGTGCCTGCCCGATCGAAGGCGGCGGCGAGCACGACCTCGCTGTCGTTCAGCACGGCCTCGATCAGCATCCGCCCCATGCGGCCGGATGCACCTGCGATTGCAATACGTAAGGGATTCATTCAGTCAGGTCCTGTGAGCGCAGCAGACACGCTTTCACTTGGCTGCGGGCGGGATCTCGATCACGCGGGCGCGCTCACTCTGCGAGGCCGCAGCGGCGGCCGGCGCGTCGCCCGACTGGACATCGCCGGAAACCCGATCGAGCTTGTCGCCGTCAAAGAAGACACTAAGGACGCGCTGCTGGGGTTCACCGCGCCCGGGACGGAAGATGTAGACGTAGTCCCAGCGATCGGAGTGGAAGGAGTCGGTCACGAGAGGCGTGCCGAGGGCAAAGCGGACTTGCTCCCGCGTCATGCCCTTTTTCAGGCGTGCCATCATTTCCTGATCCACGTAATTCCCCTGGCGCACGTCGACGCGATGGGGATTCAGCTTGTTGGTCAGGGAGGTGAAGGAACAACCGGCCATGAGGCCCACGACGGCGACGACCGCCGGAAGAGTCAATACACGCATGAAATGGAGATCTTGGTCGTTAGCGCCAGACGGCGTATGTTTTTCAGACAAACGCGAAAAAATATATCATACGTAGCCAGCAGCCAAGCGGCCGAGCGAACTGCAAGCCAACAGAGCGACCATGTCAGAAAACTCGCAGAACCTGAAAAATATCGGCCTCAAGGCCACCTACCCGCGCCTGAAGATCCTTGATCTGTTCCAGACGTCGGACTTGCGGCACCTGACTGCCGAGGATGTGTATCGACTGCTGATGGCGGAAGGCATGGACATCGGCCTCGCCACCGTCTACCGGGTCCTTACGCAGTTCGAGCAGGCGGGCCTGCTGGAGCGGCATTATTTCGAATCCGGCAAGGCAGTCTTCGAACTGAAGGAAAGCGGGCATCACGATCACCTCGTCTGCGTGCAGTGCGGCAAGGTGGAGGAATTCTTCGACGAGGAGATCGAGCGGCGACAGAACAAGATCGCTGCGGACCGCGGCTTTGCGGTCCACGAGCACGCGCTCTACCTCTACGTCGATTGCCTCAAGAAGAACTGCCCGAACCGCAAGCTCGACTGACTCGCTTCCCGACCGCCGCCCCTGCCCTAGGGCGCGGCGGTCACCCCGAGCATTTCGGCAGCGTGGCGACGGGTGGTGTCGGTGATGCTGACGCCGCCGAGCATGCGCGCGATCTCCTCGATCCGGCCGTCCATTTCCAGCGGCGTGACGGCGCTGACCACCTCGTTGCCGCGATTCGACTTGGCGATGTTCCACTGCCAGTCGGCACACGCCGCCACCTGGGGAAGGTGAGTGACGCACAGGACCTGCCGTTCCTGACCCAGCCGATGCAGCAGCTTGCCGACGATCTCGGCAACGCCGCCGCCAATGCCGACATCGACCTCGTCGAAGATCAGTGTCGGGGTCGCCGAGTCGCGGCTGGTCATGACCTGGATGGCGAGACCGATCCGCGACAGTTCTCCGCCCGAGGCGACCTTGGCCAGCGGCCGCAAGGGTTGGCTGGGGTTGGCCGCGACGCGGAATTCGGCCGCCTCGACGCCATGCGCCGAAGGTGCGCAGGGTTCGAGCACGGCGGCGAACTGCCCCCCCGCCATCGCCAGCGTCTGCATCGCCTCGCTCACCTCGCGCGAGAGGCGGTCGGCTGCCGGACGACGCGCGGCGGACAGGCGCGCCGCAGCCTCGTCATAGGCTCGCCGCGCCAGTGCCTCCTGTTCCGCGAGATGCACGGGATCCGCACGCGCCACCATCTCCTCGAGTTTCCCGCTCCAGGTGTCGAGCAGCTCGGGAAGCCCCTCGGGATCGACGCGGTACTTGCGCGCCACATCGGTCACGGCGCCGATGCGCCGCTCGATCTCGGCGAGGCGCTGCGGGTCGAGGTCGAGCCGGTCGCGATAGCGGCGAAGCGCGTGTAGCGCCTCATCCGCCTGGATGGCCGCACCGGCGAGCAGTTCGCGGACGTCGCCCAGCCCCGGATCGATGTCGGCCATCGCGTCGACCCGCACGCCGATGTGCCGCAGCAAGGACGTCACAGCGCCATCGCCCTCGCCGAGCGTCGCCAGCGCCTCGTCCGCGCCCTCCGTCAGGCTCGCCGCATGGGCGAGACGGGAGTGCTCGTGATTGATCTCGACCCATTCGTCAGGGTCGAACGCCAGGTCCCGCAATTCCCCGATCTGCCACGCGAGCAGCTCGCGTTCGCGCTCGGATGCGGCGGAATCCTGCTCCGCGGTCCGCCGCAATTCCGCCAGCTGTTGCCATGCGCGAAACCGGACAGCGACGTCGTTGGCGAGGGCGGCCGCGCCGGCATGGGCGTCGATCAGCGCGCGCTGGGCATCGCCCCTGATCAAGGCATGGTGAGCATGCTGCCCATGGATGTCCGCGAGCCAGTCACCCGCCTCGCGCAGCTGCGCCTGCGTCACCGGCACGCCGTTGATCCAGGCACGGGATCGGCCGCCCGACTCGACGACGCGGCGCAGGATCACCATGCCATCGTCGCCGGGCAGATCCTGCGAAGTGAGCCAGTCGGAGAGCCCCCCACCGACCGGCAGCTCGAACTCGGCGGCGATATCGGCCTTGTCGCGCCCGATACGCACCGCACCGGCATCGGCACGACCGCCGAGGGCCAGCCCGAGGGCATCCAGCAGGATCGACTTGCCCGCGCCGGTCTCGCCAGTCAGGGCACCGAACCCCGACTGGAATTCGAGTTCAAGTCGATCGACGATTACGAAATCCCGGATGGTCAGGCGGCGGAGCATAGGCGTCGCGGATCGGAAAAAGGGCGGCCGTCAGGGCAGCCGCGGGGTGGCGCTCCAGTGGAGCTTCTGGCGCAGCATCTCGAAGTAGCTGTACCCCTCGGGATGCAGAAAACGCACCACCTTGGGCGAACGGGTGATGCGGAGAAGATCGCCCGCGTGGGCATCGAAACGGGTCTGGCCGTCGAAATGGATGCGCCCGTCGTGTGGGGAAAGCAGCTGGATTTCGATCCGGCACGTGTCCGGCAGCGTGATCGGCCTGGCCGTCAGGGCGTGCGGGCACAGCGGCACGAGCGCGATCCCCCCGACCGTCGGGTGCAGGATCGGGCCGTTGGCGGACAAGGCATAGGCCGTCGAACCGGTCGGGGTCGTGACGATCATGCCGTCGGAGCGCTGCGTGTAGACGTATTCGCCATCGATCGACAGGTCGAACTCGATCATGCGGCCGAGATCGCCCTTGTTGAGGACGACATCGTTGAAAGCGAGCGTATGGAAGACCCGTTGCCCGGCGCGGATCACCTCGGCGTCGAGCATCGTGCGCGCCTCGTCCGTGAAGCGGCCGTCGAGGATCTCCGCAAGCTTTTCGAGCGCTTCCTTGCGCGGGATATCGGTCAGGAAGCCCAGCCTGCCTTGGTTGATGCCCACGAGCGGCACTGCGTGCTCGAACAGCCTGCGAGCCGTATTGAGCATCGTGCCGTCCCCGCCGAGCACCACCGCCAGGTCGGCCTGTGCGCCGATCTCGTCGTAAGTGACCGTCGCATACTCGCCGACGAGTCCGATGGAACTTGCCGTACCCTGCTCGATCCATACAGCGAGCCCCTTCTCGCGCAGGAAACCGGCAATCGACAGGACCGCGCCCGCAACATCGGGACTCTGGTACTTGCCGATCAGGGCAATGGTATGAAAGCTGTGGTTCATGCCGCGGATTAAACCACAAATCATGCGGGACCTTGGCAGAGACGCCGGCAGTTCCATAGAATCGGGGAAATCACCCAAGACCATCATGAAACCGCTCGACCCCCGCTCGCAGATCCTGCTGAAGACCCTGATCGAACGCTACATCGTCGAGGGGCAGCCGGTGGGTTCGCGCTCGTTGTCGCGCTACTCGGGCCTCGAGCTGTCTCCCGCGACGGTGCGCAATGTGATGAGCGACCTCGAAGAGATGGGCTTCATCACGAGTCCGCACACGTCGGCCGGGCGCATTCCGACCGCGCTCGGCTATCGTTTCTTCGTCGACTCGCTGCTGACGGTGCAGCCGCTGGAACAGGCGCAACTGCGCGAGCTCAAGGGACATCTGCAGCCCGACCAGCCGCAGCGGCTGGTCAGTTCCGCTTCGCACCTCCTGTCCGAGCTGACGCAGTTTGCCGGAGTCGTCATCTCGCCACATCGCGACCTGATCAAGATCCGCCAGATCGAGTTCATCAGCCTGTCGGAAAACCGCATCCTGCTGATCATCGTCACGGCGGCGGGCGACGTGCAGAACCGCATCATCCATACGCGGCGCTCATACTCGCCGTCGGAACTCGTCGAAGCGGCGAACTATCTCACCGAACACTGCGCGGGACTCGGCTTCGACGACATCCGCACGCGTGTCCGTGCCGAACTCAAGCAGCTGCGCAGCGACATGAGCGAGCTGATGAACGCGGCGGTGGAAACCGGCAGCGCTGCCGCCGAGGACGACAGCTCGCGCTACGTGCTGTCCGGCGAAACCAACCTGCTCGACATCGAGGATCTGTCGTCGAACATGGCGCGGCTGCGCGAACTGTTCAAGCTGTTCGAGCAGAAGACCGGCTTGATTCAGCTCCTCGACCTGTCCAATCGCGCCCAGGGCGTGCAGATCTTCATCGGCGACGAATCGGGGCTGGCCCAGCTCGACGGCTGCAGTGTCGTGACCGCCGGTTACGAGGTCAACGGACGCATCGTCGGCTCGGTCGGCGTCATCGGACCGACGCGCATGGCTTATGATCGGGTAATTCCCATCGTCGACATCACGGCACGCCTGCTCTCGAACGCGCTCTCGAACGCGAATTGACCGGCACGCTGCACTCACACAAGGATCAGCATGGCCCGCTACTGGCCCGAACCCGCCTGGACGCACGGCACGCCCGCCCGCACGGGCGTGTTGCTCGTGAATCTCGGATCGCCTGACGCACCGACTGCCGCCGCTGTCCGCCCCTATCTCAGGCAGTTCCTGTCGGATCCGCGAGTGGTCGAGATCCCGGCGCCCGTATGGTGGCCGATCCTGAACGGCATCATCCTGAACACCCGCCCCGCGAAATCGGCGGCAAAGTACGCAAAGATCTGGATGGACGAGGGTTCACCGCTGACGGTGCATACCAAGCGCCAGACCAAGCTCCTTGCCGGCTACCTCGGCCACCGTGGCCTCGCGGACCTGCGCGTCGACTGGGCGATGCGCTACGGGGCCCCGTCCGTGCCGGACGTGCTCAAGCGCATGAAGGCCGACGGCTGCACCCGCATCCTGATCGTACCGATGTATCCGCAGTATGCCGCCAGCACGACGGCGAGCGTGCTCGACGAGGTCACGGCCTGCCTTGCCCACTGGCGCAACCAGCCCGAGATCCGCTATGTGCGCAACTTCCACGACCATCCGGGCTATATCGCCGCACTGGCCCAGAGCGTGCGCGACCACTGGATGAAGAATGGCGAGGGCGGCAAGCTCATCATGAGCTTCCACGGCGTGCCGCGCCGATCGCTAAACCTCGGCGATCCGTACCACTGCGAATGCCACGCGACAGCGCGGCTCCTGGCCGCACAGCTCGACCTGCCGGAGGAGCGCTGGCAGCTCACCTTCCAGTCGCGCTTCGGCAAGGCGGAATGGCTCAAGCCTTATACGCAACCGACGCTCGAAGCGCTCGCGCAGCAAGGGACGAAGCGGGTGGACGTGCTGTGCCCCGGTTTCCCGGCTGACTGCCTCGAAACCCTCGAGGAGATCGCGATGGAGTGCCGCCATGCGTTCCTCTCCTGCGGCGGCAAGGAGTTCCATTACATCCCGTGCCTCAACGAACGCAACGACTGGATCAACGCGCTCAGCGACATCGTGCGCGACCACCTGGGCAACTGGCTCTCGCGTCCCGCCGCCGCGCCACAGGACCTCGCCGCCAGCGTCCAGCGTGCACGCAAGGCCGGAGCGACCTGCTGATGGATCCGCGACTCAAACTTGCGCTGCGCTGGCTGCTGAACGCGGCCGCGCTGATGCTCCTGCCCGAGCTCATCAGCGGCCTGCGGGTGGAGAGTTACGCATCCGCACTGGTCACGGCGCTGCTGCTTGGCCTGATCAACGCCTTGATCCGGCCGCTGCTGATCCTCATCACGCTCCCGATCACGATCCTCTCGCTCGGGCTCTTCACGCTGGTGATCAACGCATTCCTGTTCTGGGGCGTGACGGGACTGGTCAGCGGCGTGCATGTGGCCGATTTCTGGGCGGCCTTCTGGAGCGCCCTGCTCTACAGCCTGCTCACCTCGCTCGTGAACATTGCCCTCGCGGACAGGCCGGATACCCGGGTCGGGGCGCGGTTTCGCCATCATCGCGACTGACCGGCGCCGCCCGCGCGCGAGGGTACCGATCAGCGCCGGATTTTCGCGCGCGAATCGCCAAGATGGCGGTCGGCGCCGCTTCTTCAGTCCTCGACCAGTTGCAGATCGAGCCCGGTCGCGGTGAACTTGCCAGCGATCGCCGGCTCGCCGTTCGCGGCGAGCTCACGCAAGGCTTCGCCGAGGCGCCGGGCGGCAGTCGTTGCCAGCATCGTGCGGAAACGCTCGCGCAGTTCGTCCGTCGCAAGCGCCAGCGCCGACGGGTTCACTTCCAGATAAGTGGTCGGCTGTTTCGAGGTCACGGTTTTCACGTGACGATGGCGAAGGCTGTCCAGCCAGGCCAGCTCCCCAAAAACCTCGCCGACGCCCAGATCGCTCACGCGGCGCCCCCCGAGGGACACCTCCACCTCGCCCTCGATGACGATCCCGAACCGCTGATCCGCATCGCCTTCGCGAATAAGGGTGGTCCCGCCCTCGACGACCCGCCAGGTCGAAATTCGCAGCACTTCCCACAGTTCGACATCGTCGAACTCGGTAAAGAACGAGAGCTTGCGCAGGCACGAGAAGCGGCTGGTGTCCGGCGGCACGTACGTGTCGTCGACAAGCTGGTAACGCACCGCAGACAGATCCTTGGCGAATTCCGCTCCGTTCTTGTAGCGGGAGTACAGATCCTTTTCGAGCGCCTTGCGGATGACCGCGTCCATCGGCTCCGGCAACTCCGGGTTGAGTTGCGACACGCGCGGCGGGTCGGCATTGATGATCTTGTAGATCAGCTGGGCCGGGCTGCTCGCGCGGAAAGGCAGGCGCCCGGTGAGAAGATTGAACAGCACCACGCCGAGGGAGTACAGGTCCGTCTTCTGGTTGAGCGGATAGCCCTTGATCTGCTCGGGGCTCATGTAGGCCGGCGAGCCGACGCCCATGATGAAGGTCGAATCGGACTCCACCTTCTTGTCGATGTTCAGCGCCAGGCCGAAATCGGTGATCTTTACGTTGTCCTGATCATCGATGAGGATGTTCGCGGGCTTGATGTCGCGATGCACGATGCCCTGCCGGTAGGCGTAATCGAGTGCCATGCAGCACTTGAACACGATCCCGATCGCCCGATGGACCGGCAGCAGATGCTCGAACCTGCAGTAGCGCTCGAGTGACTCGCCGGGAAAATACTCCATGACGACGTAGGCCTGCTCCGGCTCGATCACGACGTCGTACACATGGATGATGTGCGGGTGATCCAGGCGCGTGGAGACGGCTTGCTCGGCCTTGAGCAGCTTCAGGAGGCGCCGGTTCCACTTCGACTCGTCCTTCGACTTGTCGTCGAAGCGGATCAGCTTGACCGCAACGGGCACAGGCCAGTCCGCAGACTCCGCCATGTAGACGACAGCCGTCGCACCACGCCCCACTTCCCGCACGATGCGATACTTCCCGATTGTCTGCGGCATCTCGCTCATGTGTGATCCGGACCTTGCATCCCGCACGGCCGCCGAGCGCCGTGTGAAGTTTCAATCGTGACACACGCGGGCGCGCATGAGCAACCCGACGATTTTTTGTAACCAGCCTCTTGAAACGGGACCAGGCCGCCCCCATCTGCCGCCCCGTCAAACGAACAGCTGGAGCGCCACCCATGCAGGAAAACAAACCCTCCGCCGAGACCCCCGACGAACTGCTGCAGGCCCCCGCCGAAGAATCCGGCCCGGCTCCCCAAGGCGAAGCCGCCGCCGAGCCCGCGGGCGACGTCATGCCAAGCCTCGAGGAATCCCTGCGCCAGGCCGAACTGAAGGCGGCCGAACACCACGACGCCTGGCTGCGCGCGCGCGCCGAGGCCGAGAACATCCGCCGCCGCGCCCAGGAAGACATCGCCAAGGCGTCCAAGTTCGCGTCGGAGAAGTTCGCGAACGCGATGCTGCCGGTCAAGGACAGCCTGGAAGCGGCGCTCACCACCGAAAATCAGACCATCGAAAGCCTGCGCGAAGGCGTCGAGCTCACCCTCAAGCAACTCGCCGCGGCCTTCCAGAGCGCCGGCGTGGCCGAGGAGAACCCGGTCGGCGCGAAGTTCGACCCCAACCGCCATCAGGCGATCGCGATGGTCGAGGCCGATAGCGAGGCCAATACCGTCACGGCCGTGCTGCAGAAGGGATACCTGCTGCACGAGCGCGTGCTGCGCCCTGCGATGGTCATGGTCTCCAAGGGCAAGGGTGCCTGAACCTCGCCGGCCACTTGAAATCCGCGACGGCGACCCTACCTATCTGACAACGCAATCCGGCAAGCCGGGGCACCGCGAGCGAAGCCCCTCGGCTGCACACTCAAACGAAAGGAACTGAAATGGGCAAGATCATCGGCATCGACCTGGGCACCACCAACAGCTGCGTTTCCGTGATGGAAGGCGGCAAGCCCAAGGTCATCGAGAACTCGGAAGGCGCGCGCACCACGCCGTCCGTCGTCGCCTACGCCGAAGACGGCGAGATCCTGACCGGCGCTCCCGCCAAGCGCCAGGCCGTCACCAACGCCAGGAACACCCTGTTCGCGGTCAAGCGCCTGATCGGCCGCCGCTTCGAAGAGAAGGAAGTGCAAAAGGACATCGACCTGATGCCCTTCACGATCGCGAAGGCCGACAACGGTGACGCCTGGGTCGAAGTGCGCGGCAAGAAGATCGCCCCGCCTCAAGTCTCGGCCGAAGTGCTGCGCAAGATGAAGAAGACCGCCGAAGACTACCTCGGCGAGGAAGTCACCGAAGCGGTCATCACCGTGCCGGCCTACTTCAACGACAGCCAGCGCCAGGCGACCAAGGACGCCGGCCGCATCGCAGGCCTCGAAGTCAAGCGCATCATCAACGAGCCGACCGCGGCCGCGCTCGCCTTCGGCATGGACAAGAAGCCGGGCGACTCCAAGATCGCCGTGTATGACCTCGGCGGCGGCACCTTCGACATCTCGATCATCGAGATCGCAGACATCGACGGCGAGCACCAGTTCGAAGTGCTCGCGACCAACGGCGACACTTTCCTCGGCGGCGAGGATTTCGACCAGCGCCTGATCGACTACATCGTCACCGAGTTCAAGAAGGAACAAGGCGTCGACCTCAAGAACGACGTGCTCGCGCTGCAGCGCCTGAAGGAAGCGGCCGAGAAGGCCAAGATCGAGCTGTCGTCGTCGTCGCAGACCGAAATCAACCTGCCCTACATCACCGCGGACGCCACCGGGCCGAAGCACCTGGCGATGAAGATCACCCGCGCCAAGTTCGAATCGCTGGTCGACGACCTCGTCGAGCGCACCATCGAGCCGTGCCGCATCGCGCTGAAGGACGCAGGCGTGAAGGTCTCCGACATCGACGACGTGATCCTCGTCGGCGGCATGACGCGCATGCCCAAGGTGCAGGAGAAGGTCAAGGAGTTCTTCGGCAAGGATCCGCGCAAGGACGTCAACCCGGACGAAGCCGTCGCGGTCGGCGCATCGATCCAGGGCGGCGTGCTGCAGGGTGAAGTGAAGGACGTGCTGCTGCTCGACGTCACGCCGCTGTCGCTCGGCATCGAGACCCTCGGTGGCGTGATGACCAAGCTGATCCAGAAGAACACCACGATCCCGACCAAGGCCTCGCAAGTG
The DNA here is from genome assembly GCF_003628555.1 of Azoarcus sp. DN11. NCBI lineage: Bacteria > Pseudomonadati > Pseudomonadota > Betaproteobacteria > Rhodocyclales > Zoogloeaceae > Azoarcus > Azoarcus sp. DN11. The sequence goes on from NZ_CP021731.1 coordinate 3,557,444, forward strand.
TTCTCGACCGCCGACGACAACCAGAGCGCCGTGACCATCCACGTCCTCCAGGGCGAGCGCGAAATGGCCAGCGGCAACAAGAGCCTCGGCCAGTTCAACCTGTCCGACATCCCGCCGGCGCCGCGCGGCATGCCGCAGATCGAGGTCACCTTCGACATCGACGCGAACGGCATTCTGCATGTGTCGGCCAAGGACAAGGCCACCGGCAAGGAAAACAAGATCAAGATCCAGGCCAACTCGGGCCTCTCGGACGACGAGATCCAGCGCATGGTGCAGGATGCCGCCGCACACGCCGAAGAGGACAAGAAGGCGCACGAAATGGTCGACGCACGCAACCAGTGCGACGCGCTGGTGCATTCGGTGAAGAAGTCGCTGACCGAATACGGCGACAAGATCGGCGCCGACGAGAAGGCCAAGATCGAAGCCGCGATCAAAGACGCCGAGGAGTCGCTGAAGAGCAACGACAAGGCCACGATCGAAGCCAAGACCCAGGCCCTCGCGATGGCGAGCCAGAAGCTGGGCGAGCAGATGTACGCGCAGACCCAGGGCGCCGAAGCCGGCGCAGCAGGTGCCGCAGGGGGCTCGTCGTCCGGCTCGAAGGCGGGCGATGCCGACGTGGTCGACGCCGAGTTCACCGAAGTCAAAGACAAGAAGTAATCGCTCGCCGGGCGGCGAGATGATGGCCGAGCCCACGCCGGAGGAGCATTTCCGGCCGGCTCGGCCTTTGCATGACCGGGAGGCCCGCGCGGCCTCCCCAGCCTGAGCGACACACTATGGCAACGAAACGGGATTACTACGACGTACTGGGCGTCAATCGCGACGCCTCGGACGACGAAATCAAGAAGGCCTACCGCAAGCTGGCCATGAAGCACCACCCGGACCGCAATCCGGACAACAAGGACGCCGAGGAGAAGTTCAAGGAGGCCAAGGAGGCCTACGAGATCCTCTCCGACTCGCAGAAGCGTGGCGCCTACGACCGCTACGGCCACGCCGGCGTCGATCCGTCGGCCGGGGCAGGGCCCGGCGCCCAGGGCTTCGACGGCTTTGCCGACGCCTTTTCGGACATCTTCGGCGACATCTTCGGCGGCGGCGGAGGTCGCGGCCGCTCGAACGTCTATCGCGGCGCCGACCTGCGCTACAACCTCGAAATCTCGCTGGAAGAAGCCGCTCGCGGCGCGGACAAGACGATCCGCATCCCGACCGTCGAAGAGTGCGACACCTGCCACGGCAGCGGCGCCAAGCCGGGCACCCAACCCAAGCCCTGCCCCACCTGCGGCGGCGCCGGCCAGGTCCGCATCCAGCAGGGCTTCTTCTCGATCCAGCAGACCTGTCCCAAGTGCCACGGCACCGGCCGCATCATTCCCGACCCGTGCCGTGACTGCGGCGGCGCCGGGCGCGTGAAGCGGCAGAAGACCCTGGAGGTGAAGATCCCGGCCGGCATCGACGAAGGCATGCGCCTGCGCCACGCCGGCCACGGCGAGCCGGGCGTGAATGGCGGGCCGCCGGGCGACCTGTACGTCGAGATCCACATCCGCCAGCACTCCGTGTTCCAGCGCGACCACGACGACCTGCACTGCGAAATGCCGATCAGCTTCACGACGGCCGCACTGGGCGGCGAGATCGAAATCCCGACCCTCGAGGGCATGGCACGCCTCAAGATTCCTGCCGAGACCCAGAGCGGGCGGGTCTTCCGCCTGCGCGGCAAGGGCATCCGCAACGTCCGCTCGCAGGCGCATGGCGATCTGATGTGCCACGTCGTCGTCGAGACGCCGGTGAACCTGACCGAGCGCCAGAAGGAACTGCTGCGGGAATTCGAAGAAGTGTCACGCGGCGACGCCGATCGCCACAACCCCAAGGCCAAGTCCTGGATGGACAAGGTCAAGGAGTTCTTCGGCGGCTGAACCCGCCAGGATCGGCCGCGCCCGCGGAAACGTTGGCGCGGCCGGATCGTTTGCGCCGCCCGGCACCCGCACTGCTGCGGCGCGCCGGCACGGTCAGGCGCTTACGCGCGCCGCCACAGGGTCCCCTGCGGCGTATCCTCGAGCGCGATCCCCCGCGCCAGCAGGTCGGCACGGATCCGGTCTGCCTCGGCGAAATTTTTCGCCTTCTTGGCCTGGGCGCGCAGTTCGATCTGCGCCTCGATCTCGCCCGCCTCGTCGCCCGTGGCCTCCGAAGTGCCGCCCTGGAGGAAAGCAAGCGGGTCACGGCCAAGCAGACCGAGCACCCCGCCCAGTCCCTTCAGCTGCGCCGCCATGGCAGCAGAGCCGCTGCGGTTTGCCTCGTTCGCGAGATCGAAGAGCACGGCGACCGCCTCGGCGGTGTTGAAATCGTCGTCCATCGCCTCGCGGAAGCGGCGCGCATGGATCTCGTCCCAGTCGACTACCACGTCCGCCGGCGTAACGTTGCGCAACGCCGTATACAGCCGGGTCAGCGACTGGCGTGCATCCTCGAGATGGGCGTCGGAATAGTTGAGCGGACTGCGATAGTGCGCCCGCAGGATGAAGAAACGCACCACCTCGGCGTCGTACTTCTTCAGCACGTCACGGATCGTGAAGAAGTTGCCGAGCGACTTCGACATCTTCTCGTCGTCGACTCGGACGAAGCCGTTGTGCATCCAGTAGTTCACGAAGGTATGGTCGTGCGCCCCCTCGGACTGTGCGATCTCGTTCTCGTGGTGCGGAAACTGCAGATCCTGCCCGCCCCCGTGGATGTCGAAATGCTCCCCCAGCAGGTCGGAACTCATCGCCGAGCATTCGATATGCCAGCCCGGTCGCCCGGCCCCCCACGGGGAGGCCCATTTGACCTCTTCCGGCTCCTCCGAGCGGGCGTGCTTCCACAGCACGAAATCGAGCGGATCGTGCTTTTCGCCCGCGATCCCCACGCGCTCGCCGGCGCGCAGCTCGTCGAGCGACTTGCCCGACAGCTTGCCGTAGCCATCGAACTTGCGCACCGAGTAGCACACGTCCCTGTTCTCCGCGACGTAAGCCAGGCCCTTGGTGTGCAGCCGCTCGATCAGGGACTGCATCTGCCCCACGTATTCCGTCGCGCGCGGCTCGTGATCGGGTCGCATGACACCGAGGGCGTCCGCATCCTCGTGCATCGCAGCGATGAAGCGGTCGGTCAGCACACGGATCGACTCGCCGTTTTCGCCGGCGCGGCGAATGATTTTGTCATCGATGTCGGTGATATTCCTGACATACGTAAGCTCGAATCCGCTCGCCCTCAGCCAGCGTGCCACCATGTCGAACACGACCATCACGCGAGCATGACCGAGGTGACAAAAATCGTACACCGTCATGCCACAGACATACATCCGGACTTTTCCCGGCTCGATGGGAACGAAGGATTCTTTCTTTCGCGTCAGTGTGTTGTGAATCTGAAGCATGGCATCTTCCGCATGGCGGCCCCAGAAGCCGCATTCGAGGAGACCACTTTCCCGGACGCACGAAAAGCCGGCCGCGGGAACAGTCGGAAACCGGCACCGCCGTCGCACCGAGGCCAGCGCCTCGCCGTGATACGGACCCGGTTATTTGATAGAATCAACGGTTAAGTCCGCGTGGATCAACGGAACCGAGCGATTCTAGCACAATGAAGATGCGTCCCAATTTCGCCCTGGCCGTGGTGGCCATTACCCTTGGCCTCGGTGCTGCGCCACTGCTGCATGCCGCCGACAACGTTGCCCAGATTCAATCGCTCGTGAATCAGGGGCAACATGCGCAGGCCCTCGCGATGGCCGACCGTGTCCTCGCGAGCAACGCCAGGGAACCGCAGGCGCGCTTCCTCAAGGGGATCGCCCTCACGGAGCTGAACCGTCAGGACGAGGCCATCGCCGTCTTTCAGAAGCTGACCGAAGATTTCCCCGAACTGCCCGAACCGTACAACAACCTCGCCGTGCTGTACGCGCAGCAGCGCCATTACGACAAGGCGCGCGCGGCGCTGGAAATGGCCATCCGCACGCATCCGAGCTACGCGACCGCGCACGAGAACCTTGGCGACGTCTATGCCCGTCTCGCAAGCCAGGCCTACGACAAGGCGTTGCAGCTCGATTCGGCGAACACGGGCGCGCAATCCAAGCTCGCACTGATCCGTGAAATGATGTCTTCGGGGGCACGGCCCCGCGCGGCGTCGCAACAAACCGGCCAGACCCGGCCTGCGGCACCCCCGGCGCTGGCGCCCCCCGCTCCCGCAGCAGTTCCGGCTCCGGCCGCAAGTGCCGCCATGACGGCTCCTGTACCGACGGCCCCGGCTCCCTCCGCGCCCGCCAACGGTGCCGTGGCAGCCAAGCCCGCAGCACCTGCTCCTGTGGCGGCAACGCCGGTACCTGCCGCTTCCGCCGCGCCGGCCACCACCGCGGCTGCAGCCACGGCCCGCCCGGCTGCCACCGCATCGGCAACCGAAGCGCCCCCCGCGGCCAGCGCCGCTGGCGCCGGGCGCGAAGCGGTGCAGATGGTGGAGGCGTGGGCAAAAGCCTGGTCGCGCAAGGACGTCAAGGGCTACCTCGCCTTCTACGACAAGGACTTCCGCGCTCCGGACGGCCAGTCCCGGAAAGCCTGGGAGAGCGAGCGCGAGCAGCGCGTCGGCAAACCCGGCCGTATTTCGGTCGGGATCGAGAAACCCAACGCCAGCGTCGACGGTGATGTCGCGACGGTACGTTTCCGCCAGAACTATGAATCGGCGGGCTTCACTTCCAGCACGACCAAGACGCTCGAACTGGTCAAGCGCAACGGCTCGTGGCGCATCCGCCAGGAGCGCGTCGGGGGATGAAGGGAATGACGCCGGGGCGAGCGCTGTTTGTCCGACTGCTGACCGCAATCGCGACGGCAGTGCTGCCGCTCGCCGCCGCAAGCGCTCCCTCTCGGCACGGCATCTCGGACTCCGGCCCGGAGGCCTCGCTCGAATACGTGTTCACCGAAATCGAAGCCAACCGGTTGGACGCGGCGCTTGAGCGAACCGAAGAGCTCCTGCGTGCCTACCCCAACTTCCGGCTCGCAAACCTCATCAAGGGCGACCTGCTGCTGGCGCGCGCCAAGCCGATCTCGACCTTCGGCAATGCGTCGGCACCTGCCGAGCGTGTGACCGAACTGCGGGACGAGGCCATTGCTCGCCTGCGCGCCTACCGCGAACGGCCGGCGGCTGCCACCTATATCCCGCGCTACCTCCTCCAGATGGGGCCGGACCAGCGCTACGCGGTGGTCGTCGACACCAAGCGGGCGCGCCTGTACGTCTATGCCAACGAGGGCGGAAAACCCCGCTTCGTCGCCGACTACTATGTCAGCCACGGAAAGGCCGGGACGGACAAGCGCGCCGAGGGCGACAACAAGACGCCGCTGGGCGTGTACGAAATCACTTCCTTCATCGAGCAGGCCAAACTGCCGGATCTCTATGGCATCGGTGCCTTCCCGATCAATTATCCGAACGAATGGGATCGGCGCCTCGGGCGCACCGGTCACGGAATCTGGCTGCACGGCACACCCAGCGACACGTACGCCCGCCCGCCGCTCTCTTCGGAAGGCTGCGTCACGCTCGCGAACCAGGATTTTCTCAAGCTTTCCAGCTTCGTCCAGCCCGGCCTGACTCCGGTAATCATCAGCAGCGAGATCGAGTGGCTGTCGATGGACCACTGGCAGGCCGAGCGCCGTGCCCTGCAACTGGCCATCGAAGACTGGCGCCGCGACTGGGAGAATGTCGGCGACGTCAACCGCTACCTCTCGCACTATTCCAGGGACTTCCGCAGCGACAGCCAGAACTTTGCCGAATGGTCCGATCAAAAGCGCAAGCTGGCGGCGAATCGCCAGTGGATCAAGGTGCGCCTCGACAAGATGAGCATGTTCCGCAATCCCGGGCGCGACGACATCGTGGTCGTGACCTTCGAGCAGGACTATCGCAGCGAAGGTCTGTCCGACCGTGTTCGCAAGCGCCAGTACTGGCAGAAGGAAGGCGGTCGCTGGAAGATCGTCTATGAAGGCAAGGCCTGACACAATCCCGGATTCTTTCTCCTCAACGGAAACTCGACATGAAGCGCTTTCTTGCAAGCCTGTTTCTTTTTGCCTGGTTCGCCAGCGCCCAAGCGAATCCCGTTGTCGAGATGCGGACCAATCAGGGCACGGTCGTCCTCGAACTGTTCGCCGACAAGGCCCCGAAATCTGTCGAAAACTTCCTCGCATACGTTAAAAGCGGGCACTACACCGGCACCATCTTCCATCGCGTCATCGACGGCTTCATGATCCAGGGCGGCGGCTTCGACAGTGCCATGAACGAGAAGCCGACGCGCGCACCGATCGAGAACGAAGCGAAGAACGGCCTGCACAACGAAGCCGGCACGCTCGCGATGGCACGCACGTCGGATCCCCACTCCGCCACGGCCCAGTTCTTCATCAACCTCGTCGACAACAACTTCCTCGATTACCCGTCGCGCGACGGCTGGGGCTACGCGGTGTTCGGCAAGGTCAAGGACGGGATGAACGTGGTGCAGAAGATCGGCAAGACCCGCACCGGCATCGCCCGCGGCATGCGCGACGTCCCGGCCGAGCCGGTCATCATCGAGTCGGTTCGCGTCGTAGAGGCCGCCAAGACCGGCCAAACCCAATAACGAGCCCCCAAGGAGTCGCACATGGCAGTCAAGCTGCATACCAATTTCGGCACGATCACCCTCGAACTGGACGCCGACAAGGCGCCGGAAACGGTCAAGAATTTCCTCGACTACGTCGGCGCCGGGCACTATGACAACACAATCTTCCATCGGGTCATCAAGAACTTCATGATTCAGGGCGGCGGATTCGAGCCGGGCATGGCCCAGAAGCCGACACGCGAACCGATCAAGAACGAGGCCGACAACGGCTTGAAGAACCTCACCGGCACGATCGCGATGGCCCGTACCCAGGCACCGCACTCGGCGACCGCCCAGTTCTTCATCAATGTCGTCGATAACGACTTCCTGAACTTCCGTTCGCCGGACATCCAGGGCTGGGGTTACTGCGTGTTCGGTCGCGTGACTGAAGGCATGGATGTCGTGAACAGCATCCGCGCGGTACGCACGGGTTCGAGCGGCTTCCACCAGGACGTCCCCGTCGAGGACGTCGTCATCGAGCGCGCCGAAATCGTCTGATCCGGCCGGGCCGACCCGATTTCGATCTTCACGACACCATGTCGGCCCTGTTCATCTCCGACCTGCACCTGTCAGAGCAGGCTCCGGAAAACACCCGCGCCCTCCTGAACCTGCTCACCGGCCCCGCGCGCGGAGTCGGTGCCATCTACATCCTGGGTGACCTGTTCGAGTACTGGGCCGGGGATGACGACGGCGACTCCCCCCTGAATCGGGAGATCGGTGCCGCGTTCGCCGCAGTCGCCGCGGCGGGCACGGGAATCATGTTTGTTGCCGGCAACCGGGATTTTCTCGTCGGCGACGACTTTGCGCGCCGCGCCGGAATGACCATTGCTCCCGATCCGATGTTGATTGAGCTCGACGGTCGGAGGGTATTGCTCACGCATGGCGACATGCTGTGCACGGACGACCAGGCCTACCAAGCCTTCCGCCGACAGGTGCGGGACCCGGCGTGGCAGGAGGATTTTCTTCGACGCCCCCTTGCCGAGCGCAAGCTGGTCATTGAAGGACTACGCCGCCACAGCGAAACGGCCAAGCAGGACAAGCCGCAGGAAATCATGGACGTGAACGCAAGCGCGGTGGAAGGCCTGCTACGTTCCCACGGCTACCCCACCCTCATCCACGGACATACTCACCGACCGGCGCATCACCTGCACGATGTTGACGGCCATGTTTGCGAAAGGTGGGTACTGTCGGACTGGCGTGGTACGGCGACATGGCTCCTGTGGGACGGATCGAGCTTTCGACCCTACCCCCTGAGCTGACCGCCACGGGAGCGAGCGCAGCCTGCGGACTGCCGCCCAACGTCACCGTGGCTCGGCAGGGCCGACAAAGACACCCTGGCCCGCTCGCACTGCCTGCGTGCCGGACCGTATTCGCCTACGGCGGTCAGTTGTCCTGGTTCGCCACGAGGTTCAGGTCGAGTTGGCCGCCCTCGCCGTCATCGCCGGCCTTGCTCTCGCTACGCTGATTCTCGATCCCGTTCAGGTATTCCGGCGTGATGTCGCCCGTGATGTAACTGCCGTCGAAACAGGAGGTCTCGAAGAACTTGATCGCGGGGTTCACCGCGCGAACGGCGGCCTTGAGGTCAGCGATGTCCTGATAGATCAGGCCGTCGGCTCCGATGACGCGGCGAATCTCCTCTTCGTCGCGACCGGCGGCGATGAGCTCGCCGCGAGTCGGCATGTCGATGCCATAGACGTTCGCGTAACGCACCGGCGGCGCGGCTGACGCCAGGTACACCTTCACGGCTCCCGCGTCGCGCGCCATTGTGACGATCTCGCGGCTCGTGGTACCGCGGACGATCGAGTCGTCGACCAGCAAGACCTTCTTGCCCCTGAATTCCTGCGGGATGGTGTTGAGTTTCTGGCGCACCGACTTACGCCGAATCGCTTGCCCGGGCATGATGAAAGTACGCCCGATGTAGCGATTCTTCACGAAACCTTCGCGGTACGGGAGATTGAGCCGGTGAGCCATTTCCATTGCCGACGGACGGCTGGAATCCGGAATCGGGATCACGACGTCGATGTCCGCGTGGGGCACGACGCGCTTGAGCTTGTCGGCGAGGAATTCGCCCATTTTCACGCGCGACTCATACACCGACACGCCGTCGATCACCGAATCCGGGCGCGCGAGATACACGAACTCGAACATGCACGGCGCTTCGACCGTCTTTTCCGCACATTGCCGGCTGCGGAAGTTGCCCTGGGTGTCAATGAGGATCGCCTCGCCCGGCACCACGTCCCGCAACGTCTTGAACCCGAGCACATCCATCGCGACCGACTCCGAGGCCACGAGCCACTCCTGGCCGCCAGCGACATCGTGGCGCCCGACGGCAAGCGGCCGAATGCCGAACGGATCACGGAAGGCCAGCAGGCCGAATCCGGCGATCATCACGACGACGGCGTATGCGCCACGGCAACGGCGATGCACACCCGCCACGGCGCGAAAAACGGCGTCCTCGTCGAGTTTGAAGCCCTTGGCGGCAGCCTGCAACTCGTGCGCGAGCACGTTCAGCAACACTTCCGAGTCGGAGTTGGTGTTGATGTGGCGCAGATCCGAGAGGAACATCTCGCGCTTCAATTCCTCGGAATTCGTCAGGTTACCGTTGTGAGCCAACAGCAGGCCGAAGGGCGAATTGACGTAAAAAGGCTGCGCTTCGGCCGGGTTGCACGCCGACCCCGCGGTCGGGTAGCGGACGTGGCCGATGCCCCAGTTGCCGACCAGATTGCGCATGTTGCGTGTGCGGAAAACGTCGCGCACGAGGCCGGGCCCCTTGTGCATGAAGAAGCGCCCACCCTCGGACGTCGCGATGCCCGCCGCGTCCTGTCCGCGGTGCTGCAGCACCTGCAGGCCGTCATAGAGCAACTGATTGACCGGGGAGTTCGCAACGACCCCAATGATTCCGCACATGGAATAGCACCTATCTGAATCGAATCTTGGTGGCCACCACCTCGGGCAACCACGGTTTGGCAGCGATGACCGCCGTCTCCAACGGAGGCGCGAACATTGCGCCAGCCCACCAGGGTTCCCGCGCCATGCCGATCAGGCCGCCGAACAGCACGACCGCGAGGGCAATCGCGATACCACGCGCAATGCCGAACAGCGCACCGAACACCCTGTCTGCGGCGCCAAGTCCCACCGCCTTGAGAAACTCGCGAAGCAGGAAACGCAGCAACGCTGCAAGCATCAGCACCGAGACGAAGATCAGCGCGAACCCGGCGATCTGCCGCCATGCGGGCTCCGAGATCACCCTCCCGAGCAGGGCGGCGGCCTCGGCGCCAAAGCGCCAGGCCGCGAAAAGCGCCACGGCCCAGGCGAGCAGCGCTATCACCTCGCTGACCAGTCCGCGCCACATCCCCACTGCCGCCGACAGCGCAAGAACTCCGAGAAAGACGTAATCGAATACCGTCATCGCCGCAACCTGCGTGCGTTCATCTCGGTACGACCGCACCGCTCATTCCGCTTGCCTTGACCCGCAGGACGGCTTTTTCGGCGTCGTCGCGCCCGTCATACGGCCCGATCCGGACACGCGTCACAGCGCCGACTTTCTCGGTGTAGGCAGCGAAACCGCGCTTTTTAAGATCGGCGGCGATCGATGCGGCCTTGCCGCCATCACTGAAAGCGCCCACCTGGACGACAAAACTGCTGCCGGAAGAGGTGGGCACGGGCGGCTTGTCTTCCAGAATGGCCTGGGCACGGGCGGAGTCAGCTCCGCCTTCCTTCGCAGGCGGGACTGCCGGCCTGGCCGGCGAGGCTGCGACGCTTGCAGTCGGCGGCTTCGGCGCGGCCGGCGGCTTGACTGCAGGCGCCGGTGCTGGGGCCGGGGCCGGTGCAGCCGCCGCACCTTCCGATCGCGGCACTTCGGGCGGGGGCGAAACAGGCAGCTGCTCTTCGGACGGAGGCACCAGCTGAGGCTCCGGTTCGCGCGCCGGGCGACCTGCGATCGGGCGCGACAGGGCGTTGTCCGCCTCACGATCGGGGATAGAGACCTGGATGTCCTGCGTGGACGTGCCCGGCTCCCGATCCATCACCATCGGCAGGATGATCGCGGCCAGAAGCGCCAGCGCGGCCGCCCCCACCAAGCGGCGCCGCGCACGCTTCTTGAGTTCGACGTTGTCGCTATCGGTCACGCAGAGCCTCAATGACGAGCGGCGCGGACGGCAGCTAGCACATCCGCGACCGTCAGGAATGAGCCAAAGGCTACGATTCTATCACCCTCGCCCGCAGATTTCCGGGCGGCAGCGTAGGCGTCGGCGGGATGCTCGAATCGCTGGATATCGCCCCGCACGCCGGCCGCGCGCACACGCGCCTCCAGCGCCTCCGCGCTCAACCCGCGCGGGCCGGGCAGGCCGGCCAGCATCCAGTGGTCCACCCTGTCCTGGATCAGCTTCACGACGCCTTCCACATCCTTGTCCGACAGCATCCCCAGGACGGCCCAGGTTTCGGGGAAGAACCCCATGTTCGAGAGGTTTTCCGACAGCACGCCGGCAGCCTGGGGATTATGGGCGACGTCGAGCACGACGGAGGGACGCCCGGCAAGCACCTGGAAGCGCCCGGGGAGCTCGACGAGCATCAGTCCCTGGCGAATCGCCTGCATCGGGACGGGGATCCGCTGCCGCAGCGTTTCCAGCGCCATCAGCACGGCCGATGCGTTGAGCAGCTGATTGGCTCCTCGCAACGCCGGATAGGCCAGCCCTCCCCTGCGCGAGCCCCCCTTGCTCCACCAGACCCACTGTGAGCGGTCGCCGGAGAATCCGAAGTTCTCACCGACGAGGCGAAGATCGGCGCCGATCGCACGCGCATGATCCACCAGTGTGGACGGAGCCATCGGATCGGAACAGATCGCGGGACGGCCGGCGCGGAAAATGCCCGCCTTCTCGAACCCGATTTTCTCGCGGGAGTCACCCAGCCAGTCCATGTGATCCATCGCGATGCCGGTAACGATCGCGCAGTCGGGGTCGATCACGTTCACGGCGTCGAGGCGCCCGCCCAGACCGACTTCGAGAATCACGACATCCAGCGGCTCGCGGCAAAATGCCCACCAGGCCGCGAGCGTTCCATGCTCGAAATAGGTCAGGGATGTTTCGCCCCGCGCCGCCTCGACCGCGCCAAACGCAGCGACCAGCGTCTCGTCGCCGACGTCCCGACCGTCGATGCGCACACGTTCGTTGTAGCGCAGCAAATGCGGCGAGGTGTAACAACCCACGCGGTACCCGGCAGCCAGGAGAATGGCCTCGAGCATTGCACAGGTCGAACCCTTGCCGTTGGTCCCCCCCACGGTGATCACCACGGCATCGCTACGCACGTCGAGGGTGCCACGTACGCGGGCGACGCGATCCAGGCCGAGCTGGATCTGCTTAACATGCCGGTTTTCGAGCAGCTCGAGCCACCCGTTCAGGGAATCGGGAAAAATCATGAAACGGAATCGGGATCAGACGCCAATGGGCGGCTGACGAGTAAGAAGAGTGAGAAGTTCCGCCAGTTTCGAGCGCAGTTCGCGTCGATCGACGATCATGTCGATCGCGCCCTTCTCGAGCAGGAACTCCGAGCGCTGAAAACCTTCGGGCAGGGTTTCACGAACCGTCTGTTCGATCACGCGCGGCCCCGCGAATCCGATCAGTGCCCCCGGCTCGGCAATCACGACATCCCCCATGAAGGCAAAGCTGGCCGACACGCCCCCCATTGTCGGGTCGGTCAGAATCGTCAGGAAGGGGAGCTTGCGCTCGGCAAGTTGCGTGATCGCAGCGGTGGTCTTGGCCATCTGCATCAGCGAGAACAGCCCTTCCTGCATGCGTGCGCCGCCAGTCGCGGTGATGCAGATGAACGGCAGGCGCTGCTCCAGTGCGGCCTTCGCGCCGCGCACGAAGCGCTCGCCGACGACCGACCCCATCGAGCCGCCCAGGAATTCGAACTCGAAACACGCGACGACGACAGGCACGGTCAGGATAGCGCCCTGCATCACAACCATCGCGTCCGCTTCACCGGTTTCGTCGTTCGCCGCCGAGAGACGTTCGGTATAGCGCCGTGAATCCTTGAACTTCAGCGGATCGACCGGCATGACCTCGCTGCCGATCTCGAAGCGTCCCTCCGCATCGAGCAGCATATCTAGCCGCGCGCGCGCGCGCAGGCGCTGATGGTGCCCACATTTCGGGCAGACACTCTGGTTGCTTTCGAGGTCCGAGCGGTAAAGGACCGCTTCGCAGGCCGAACACTTGCTCCACAACCCCTCGGGAATGGACTTGCGCGCCGCCGACTCTGCACGCTTGATCTTCGGCGGCAGCAGTTTTTGCAACCAACTCATCGCGGAGCTCCTTGAATCTGGTCGAGCGCACCACGTACGCCCTCGACAAAAGCCTTCACCCGGGCCACCGCCTGTTCGCGCGGGCTGTTCTCGATTTCCTCGATGATGCGGCTGCCGATCACGACCGCATCGGCGACCTCGCCGATACGACGGGCCGACTCCGCGTCGCGGATACCGAATCCGACGCCGACCGGCATTCCGACACCCTGGCGGATCTGCGGCAGGCGCGCGGCAACATCGTTGAAATTGAGCGCCCCGGAGCCGGTCACACCCTTCAGTGACACGTAGTAGATGTAACCGCTGCCGATCTGCGCCACGTCGCGGATGCGCTGCTCGGTGGAGGTCGGCGCCAGGAGGAAAATCGGGTCCAGTCCGCTCGCCTTCAGCGTCGCCGCGAATGTCTCGCACTCCTCGGGCGGATAATCGACCACCAGGACACCGTCGACCCCGGCTTCGCGGGCAGCGGACACGAAGCGCTCGGCGCCCATTGCCTCGATCGGGTTCGCGTAGCCCATCAGCACGACCGGCGTGTCGGCATTTCGCGTACGGAAATCCGCCACCTGCGCGAGCACCTTGCGCAGGCTCATGCCGTTGCGCAGCGCCCGCTCGGACGCGCGCTGGATGGTCGGTCCGTCCGCCATCGGATCGGAGAACGGCACCCCCAGTTCGATGATGTCGGCTCCGCCATCGACGAGCGCGTGCATCAGCGGCACGGTGAGTTCGGGGACGGGATCCCCGGCGGTGATGAAAGGGATCAGCGCCCGCCGACCCGAGGCCCGCAGGCTCTGAAAAACTGACTGGATTCTGGACATGATCGGTATCAGGGTGCGCGGGCCCGGCTCGGCCCGACGAGTCAGAACTGGATGCCGGACTTCTCGGCGACGGTATGCATATCCTTGTCGCCGCGCCCGGACAGATTGACGAGCAGGATCTTGTCCCGCGGCAGGGTCGGCGCGAGCTTCGCAGCGTAAGCGAGGGCATGCGAGGACTCGAGCGCGGGAATGATGCCTTCGAGATGACAGAGATCGTGGAAGGCCGCGAGCGCCTCCTGGTCCGTCACGCCGACATACTCGGCACGATCGCTGTCCTTGAGCCACGCGTGCTCGGGGCCGACGCCGGGGTAATCGAGGCCGGCCGAGATCGAATGCGTTTCGATGATCTGGCCATCTTCGCTCTGAAGCAGGTAGGTCCGGTTGCCGTGCAGCACGCCCGGCGTGCCGCCGGTGAGGCTGGCCGCGTGACGCCCCGAGTCGAGCCCCTCGCCGTAAGCCTCGACGCCGATCAGGCGCACTTCGGGCACGTCGATGTAGGGATGGAAGATGCCCATCGCGTTCGACCCGCCGCCGACGCAGGCGATCACGCAGTCGGGCTGCCGCCCGACCATCTCCGGCATCTGCACGAGACACTCCTTGCCGATGACGGCCTGGAAGTCCCGCACCATCATCGGATAGGGATGGGGACCTGCCACCGTGCCGATGATGTAGAAGGTGTTGTGGATGTTCGTGACCCAGTCGCGCATCGCCTCGTTGAGCGCGTCCTTCAGGGTTTTCGACCCTGATTCGACCGGAACGACGGTCGCCCCCAGGAGCTTCATCCGGTACACGTTGGCGGCCTGACGCCTCACGTCCTCGGCCCCCATGTACACGACGCATTCCATGCCGTAGCGCGCTGCCACCGTTGCCGTCGCCACACCGTGCTGACCCGCCCCGGTCTCGGCGATCACGCGCGGCTTGCCCATATGGCGTGCGACGAGCGCCTGGCCGATGCAGTTATTCACCTTGTGGGCGCCGGTGTGGTTCAGATCCTCCCGCTTGAGGTAGATCTGCGCGCCCCCGAGCGTATCGGACCAGCGTTTCGCATGGTAGATGGGGCTTGGCCGGCCGACGTAGTGCTTGAGCTCGTACTCGAATTCGGCCATGAAGGCCGGATTGTTCCGGCACGCCTCGTAGGCCGCATTCAGTTCGTCCAGCGCGGGAATCAGCGTCTCGGCCACGAACACGCCGCCATACGGGCCGAAATGACCGTGCGAATCAGGAAACCGGTATGGCTTGTCAGCCGTCTGCATTGCGTACTCCAGCGACGAACGCGGCAATCCGTGCCGCATCCTTGATGCCCTTGCCCGATTCCACGCCGCTGGAGACGTCTACCGCCCACGGCCTTACGCGGCGAACTGCCTCGCCGACATTCTCGGGGTCCAGTCCGCCCGAAAGAATCAGCGGACGCCCGAGGCGCTGCGGAATCAGGGACCAATCGAAAACCTTGCCGCCCCCCCCGTAGCCCTCGACGAATGCATCGAGCAACAGCCCGGCGGCGGACGGATGGGAAGCTGCGAATTCTACCAGATCGACTCCCGCGCGCACTCGCGCGGCCTTGATCCATGGCCGCCCGTGGACCGCACACTGCGCTTCGGTCTCGTCACCGTGGAACTGCAGAAGTTGCAGCGGCACTTGCGCAAGCGCCTGCTGCACGTAGGCGGGATCGGGATTGACGAACAGCCCTACGGTCGTCACGAACGGGGGGACCAGCGCGGCAAGCTCCGCCGCGCGCTCGAACGAAACGAAACGCGGACTGGGCGGATAGAACACCAGTCCGATGGCATCGGCGCCCGCCTCCACGGCAGCGCGCACGTCCTCGGGACGGGTCAGGCCGCAGATCTTGATTCGGGTTCTGGACACTCAGACGAACGGGATACGCGGGAGGGCGATGATACGCCCTTCGTCCGGCAGCGGCCAGTGTGGAAGGTACTCCACCCCCGACAGGTACAGGCCATCCGCCGGGAAGGTCAGTGCCGCACGGCTTCGGTCCCGCGATGCCAGCACCTCCGCCAGCCACCCGATCGGGTAATGTCCCTTGCCCACGTACACCAGCGCACCGACGAGATTGCGCACCATGTGATGGAGAAAAGCATTCGCCCAGAAATCGAACACGATGTACTCGCCATCGCGTCGGACCTGGGCGTCGTGCATCAGCTTCACCGGTGATTTCGCCTGGCAACCGGCGGCGCGAAAGGCTGAAAAATCATGCCACCCGAGAAGCGAACGGGCGGCCTCGGACATCGCTGCTGCGTCCAGCGGCGGATGAAACCACCCCACGCGCCCCGCCAACAGCGCAGGCCGCACGACCGAGTTGTGCAGGATGTAGCGGTAGCGGCGCGATACGGCACAGAAGCGCGCATGAAAGTCGTCGGCGACTTCAACCGCCCAGCGGACGGAGATGGGCGAAGTCAGGCGGGCGTTGGTGCCGCGAATCCATCCGTGCATCGGACGCGCCGCGGTCGTGTCGAAATGCACGACCTGCGCCGTCGCATGGACGCCCGCATCGGTGCGCCCTGCGCAATGCAGCCTGACAGGGTGGCCTGCGATGCCCGCGAGCGCCGCCTCGAGATGGTCCTGAACGGTCCGCCCGTGAGACTGACTCTGCCAGCCCTGAAACGCATCGCCGGCATATTCGACGCCTAGAGCGATTCTCATCGTGCCACTCCCCACCAGATCGCCGCCGCGACTACCACGACAAACATCGCCACGAGATCGCTCCACGCGAAAGTCTCACGGGTGAAAGCAATCACCTCCGCACTGCTGCCGCCTGCGTGGTCGTCCTCGAGCCAGTTCCGCCAGTCACCCGGCGCGGCAGATTCCACGTAGCGCAGGACCAGCACGAGGCGCACGGCAAGTCTTTCGCTCGGAAGTCCGACCCAACCGAATGGCCGCAACAACGCATGAAGACCGCCGACGAGCCGGCGGACCGGCAAGGCATCCATCAGCATTGCCACGCACAATACGACTCCCACCAGGCGCCCCACGTGCTCGGCCGCCATCATCACCCCCTCGCGACTGGGGCTGATCTCGGGAAATGCAGGCAGAAGTGCCTCGCCGGGAGTGAACCCGGCAAAGAGCACGAGAATCGCGAGGATCAGGAAGCGCACGCGCCTCAGAAGCCGCATGCTGCGCGACGGGGAAAGGCGCCATGCGGCGAAGGCGCACGCAAAAACCGCGAACATCAAGGCTTTCGGTGAAAGAAACTGCAGGACGACGACGAACGCCATCCAAAGCGCAATGAACAATCCGGAATGCATCAAATGGGAGGGCCGCCAAGCGGCGGCCCTTGAATATCCAAGCTAACCTTCGCCTGCCTCGGTCAACCGAGCCGCGCTGCCAATCGGGTCGCGGCCTCCCGTTGCTCCGGCGAGCCCTCGCGCAGCACTTCCGCGATGAGCTCGCGCGCGCCCTCGGTATCGCCCATCTCTTCATAGGCGCGCGCCAGTTCGAGCTTAGTGTTGACCTCTTCAATCACGTCTGCACTCAGGGACAGACTGCCGGTAGACGGAGCTCCCCCTGCTTCGGTCTGCAGCGTGACCGAGGTGGCGGACGTTGCCTCCAGGTTCAGATCGATGCCGCCGAGATCCAGCGACGGCGGGGTTGCTGCCGACTGCCCTCCCCCACCATCAAGATTGAAATCGAAATCGAGCAGGTTGCTGTCGAACGTGGTCTTCTCCATATCCGGAGCGACTGCAGCACCGGCTGTGGCCGGCACGACGTTCGACGCGGTTGCCGTCTCATTGAGCGCGCCCTCCAGCCCGGTATCAAGTTCCGGGACGGCAAGGTCAAACTCGAGAGACGGGTCGCTCGCCGCGAAATCCATGCCTTGGCCAATCACGGTGGCAATCATCGGATCCGGCGCGGGAGCGGAGGCCGCCGGCTTGCTCATCGCGGGCTGCTCCGTCACTGCGCCGATGTCGAGATCGAAGGACTTGGCCGCTCCGAACGGTTCGGCCGGGGCCTCTTCGTGCCCCATCTCGGGCAGGGCAGCGGGGATCGAGCTTGCAAAGGTGCTGCCAAAATCGAGGCCGGCGTCGAGGTCGAAATCCACGGCATTCGCGTCCACTTCCGGCAAAGCTTCGATACCTGCGCCCGCCGACGCCTGGGTCGGCAGCGGATCCGGAATCATGGGGCTCACCGTCGAGAACGAATTCAACGCATCGGGCGCGGCTCCGGCGACAGCTGCGCCCAAACCTGCGGCGACCACGCCGCCCGTGACAAGCGCTGCTGCCGCGCCACCCGACGAGGCGCGATAAAGGGGATTCTCCGGGTCAAGACGACGCCCCATCTCGGCGGCCTTGTCCCAATCGCTTCCGTCGCCGCCGGTGCGGGAATACAGATCCGTTGCCGTGTTCTCGAACGCCTTGAGGTTCTTGCGCTGAGCATAGATCTCAAGCAACTTGAGATAGATTGCCATGCGGGACGCGTCCGATTTCAACGCATCGAGCAGGATCTCCTCGGCCTGTGCATCACGCCCATAGGCCATATAGACGTCCGCCTCGGCGACCGGATCAACCCCTTCGTCAGTATCGATCGCGGAAAGGCCGGATTGACTGAAATCCGTGTGCAACACGCTGCTTTCGCCGGTATTGACACTCTGCCCACCGGTCGCGCCGAACACCGAGTTCGTCGGCGGCGGGAACGCGCTGGCCACTGACTCGACGCCCTGTTGTTGCGCCTCCTGCTTCCGCCGCTGCCGTGCCTTGACCCCGAGATAGGCCAGCAACAGGGCGAGAATGCCACCGCCGCCCGCCAGCACGGTCGGATCGCCGATCAGGCTCTGCACGAACCCGGGCTCTTCGACGGGCGCCGGGGCAGGGGCCGGCTTCTGGGCCGGAGCCGGCTTCGGCGCTGCCGCCGCCGGCATCGACTCCTGGGCCGGCACCGCGGGCTGTGCCGGTGCGGCGGCTGGCGTCTGTTCGGGCTGAGGCTGGGCCGGGGCTTCCGGCGTCACCTGCTGTTGCAGCTTCGCCATGTTGTCGCTGCGCAGGTTCAGAAGTTCCTGCATCTTCTTGACGTTGGCCTCAAGCGCGACGACGCGGTCGTTTGCCTCCTGGAGCGCTTTGTCGCGTGCGACGAGTTCTTCTTCCAGCGACTGCAGACGAGCAAGGCGCGGGTCTTCGCCCTTGGCCTTGGACGGTGCTCCCGATACCTTGACCTGATCGCCGGTGGCCGCCTTTGCAGGCTCGTCCACCTTGGGCACGATTGTTCCGGTATCGCTGCGCGACGGTGCTGCCTCCGGAGCGGCCGGCCGCGCGGCGACCGTGCCCGCCAATTTCCGGCGGTAGGCAGCGAAATCCGCGGATTGGGCCTGCACCTCGCGGCGGGCCTGTGCGGGTTCGATTTCTCGCACGCGCGACTCGGGCGGGACCGTCACGATCGAACCGGAGCGCAGGCGATTGATGTTGCCGCCGTCGAAGGCGTCCGGATTCTCCCGGAACAACGCAATGAGCATCTGGTCGAGGCTCGCCCCCTCGGGCCGGTTGGCCTCGGCGATACGGTGCAGGGTATCGCCCTTCCTGACCTCGACACGCTCGCCCCCGGCGGCTCCCGATGCTTGCGGCGCCGCCCCCTTACGCGGCGCAGGCGCAGCAGGCGCTGCGACCGGGGCAGCACCACGACCGGCAACAGTGGCCGGCGCCCCAGCCGGAATGGGATCGAGCAGGAAAGTGTATTCGCGCACAAGCCGACCGGAGGCCCAGTTCAGCTCGATGAGGAGATCGACGAACGGATCGCTGAAGGGCCGTTCGCTGGTGATTTTGACGACCGACCGGCTGCCCCGGCGCTCGACCACCAGGCGTACCGCAGACGTCGCGCTGGTGTACTGGAGATTGGCCTGCCGGAACGCTTCCGCAGAGGCTACGCGCGCCGAAAGCGACTGCAGTTCCTCGCTGCTCGCATTCAGCTCGACTTCCGCCCTGAGCGGCTGTCCGATGCCGCTGAAAACATGGATCGCACCGAGTCCTGCTGCGTTGCTACCCAGAGGAAACATGGCGATCGCCGTCGCGATCAGGGAAGCCTTGATCGATGTCTTCATCTTTGTCATGTCATCCGCACCCTAGTATGGGCACCTACCTGCGTGGAATATGGACGTCGCGGACGCGACCGGGCATCCATCATGCCTCGGCAATCTAACATTTTGTTTAAATCTTGGCAGCAATTCTTTAATTGCCAAGACTATTTTGATCCCGCGAACCCGGTTCCGCTTTGAGGACCGCGGCATAGGGCGCAGAGAACGGCGACGAAAACGCCGCTCTCCGCGTTATGACGATCAGCGATCGAGAAGGATGCGCAGCATGCGGCGCAGGGGCTCGGCGGCGCCCCACAGGAGTTGGTCGCCGACGGTGAAGGCACCGAGGTATTCCGGCCCCATCGCCATCTTGTGCAGGCGACCGACCGGAACAGCCAGTGTGCCCGTGACAGCAGCCGGCGTGAGCTCGCGCTCGGAGAGCTCGCGCTCGTTCGGCACGACTTTCACCCAGTCGTTGGCCTTGGCGATGATCTCGCTGACCTCGTCGAGCGGAACATCCTTGCGCAGCTTGATCGTGAGGCCCTGCGAGTGGCAGCGCATCGCGCCGATGCGCACGCACAGGCCGTCGATCGGGATGCTGCCGGCGCTGCGGAACGCGGGCCGACCGAGGATCTTGTTGCATTCGGCGCCGCCCTTCCATTCCTCCTTCGACTGGCCGTTGTCGACCGGCACGTCGATCCACGGGATCAGGCTGCCGGCGAGCGCGGCACCGCGGAAGTTTTTCACCGGGAAGTCGGACGAACGCATCGTCGCGGCGACCTTGCGGTCGATGTCGAGGATCGCGGAGGCGGGATCGGCCAGTTCGGCCTTGACTGCATCGTGCAGTGCGCCCATCTGGGCGAGCAGCTCGCGCATGTTCTGCGCGCCGGCACCGGAGGCCGCCTGGTAAGTCATCGCCGATACCCACTCGACCAGGTCGCTCTGGAACAGGCCACCGAGGCCCATCAGCATCAGGGAAACCGTGCAGTTGCCGCCGATCCAGTCGCGGCCGCCCTTCACGAGCGAATCCTTGATGACGTTCATGTTGACCGGATCGAGGATGATCACCGCGTTGTCTTCCATGCGCAGCGCGCTGGCGGCATCGATCCAGTGCCCCTTCCAGCCGGTGGCACGCAACTGCGGATAGACGGCCTTGGTGTAGTCGCCGCCCTGGCAGGTGATGACGATGTCCATCTGCTTGAGCATGTCGATGTTCGACGCATCCTGCAGCGGCAGCGAGGCTTCCTTGCCGCCGAAAGCGGGCGGCTTGCCGCCGGCCGCGGACGTCGAGAAATACACCGGCTCGATGTGGGCGAAGTCGCCCTCCTCGACCATGCGCTGCATCAGCACGGAACCGACCATGCCACGCCAACCGACCAGACCAACCTTGTTCATTTGCTCTACCTCGAATTGCCAAAAATCTCAGAGCGCCGCCAGCACGGCGTCGCCCATCTGCTTCGTGCCCGTCTTCGTCGTACCCGGCTCGTAGATGTCACCGGTGCGATACCCTTGCGCGAGGACTTTCTTCACGGCCGTCTCGACGCGGGCAGCGGCGGCCTCGTTATTGAACGTATAGCGCAGCATCATCGCCGCCGACAGGATCGTCGCAAGCGGGTTCGCCACGCCCTTGCCGGCGATGTCCGGCGCCGAGCCGTGCGAGGGTTCGTACAGGCCCTTGTTGTTGGCGTCGAGCGAGGCCGAAGGCAGCATGCCGATCGAACCGGTGAGCATCGAGGCCTCGTCGGACAGGATGTCGCCGAACATGTTGCCGGTGACCATCACGTCGAACTGCTTGGGTGCACGGACGAGCTGCATCGCGGCGTTGTCCACGAGCATGTGGGTGAGTTCGACGTCCGGATACTCGGGGGCGAGCTCGATCATCACGTCACGCCACAGCTGCGTCGTTTCCAGCACGTTCATCTTGTCGACCGAGCACAGGCGCTTGTTGCGCTTGCGCGCGGCCTCGAAGGCGACGCGGCCGATGCGGCGGATCTCCGACTCGGTGTAGTGCATCGTGTTGAAGCCGTAGCGCTCGCCGTTGCGGTTCTCGATACCGCGCGGCTGGCCGAAGTAGATGTCGCCCGTGAGCTCGCGCACGATCAGGATGTCGAGCCCCGACACGACCTCGGGCTTGAGCGTGGAGGCGTTCGCGAGCTCGGGATAGAGGATCGCCGGACGCAGGTTGGCGAACAGGCCGAGATCCTTGCGAATGCCCAGCAGGCCGCGCTCGGGGCGCTGCTCGCGCGGCAGGTTGTCCCACTTCGGACCACCCACGGCGCCGAGCAGCACGGCATCGGCTTCGCGGGCGAGCTTGCGCGTCGCTTCCGGGTACGGGTCGCCGGTGGCATCGACCGCAGCGCCGCCCAGCAGCGCCTCTTCAAGTTCGAACTTCAGGTCCAGCGCTTCGATCACGCGGACGGCCTCGGCCGTGATTTCCGGACCGATCCCGTCGCCCGGCAGAACGCAAATCTTCATCAGCAGTCTTCTCCTCGTGCCCTTGCAGCGCTGCTCAGGCGAAATAATAAGGGTGTTCGGCGCGGCGCTTTTCCTCGAAAGCGCGGATCTTGTCGGCGTGGCGCAGCGTGAGGCCGATGTCGTCCCAGCCGTTCAGCAGGCATTCCCGGCGGAACGGATCCACGTCGAACTTGATGGTCGTGCCGTCCGGGCGAGTGATCGTCTGCGCGGCCAGATCAACGACGAGGCGGTAGCCTTCGGACGTCTCGCACTGGCGGAACAGTTCGTCGACCTGCACAGCCGGCAGCACGATGGGCAGCACGCCGTTCTTGAAGCAGTTGTTGAAGAAGATGTCGGCGAAACTCGTGCCGATCAGCACGCGGAAGCCGTAATCCTCCAACGCCCAGGGGGCGTGCTCGCGTGAGCTGCCGCAGCCGAAGTTGTCGCGGGTGAGCAGGATCTGCGCGCCCTGATAGCGGCCCTTGTTGAGCACGAAATCGGGATTCTTCGGCCGGTTGGTGCAGTCCTGGCCCGGCTCGCCGTGATCGAGGTAACGCCATTCGTCGAAGAGGTTAGGACCGAAGCCGCTGCGCTTGATCGACTTCAGGAACTGCTTCGGGATGATCGCATCGGTATCGACGTTCGCACGATCGAGCGGCATGGCCAGCGCGTCGAGTGAGGTAAACGGTTTCATTCTTTCACTACCCTCTGGATGGCCCGGCCATCCCTGTCAAGTTCGGTCGTCGGCGCGAAGTCGCGCCGGATGCAGTCAGAGTTCCCGGACATCCACGAAACGTCCGGTCACGGCCGCAGCGGCAGCCATTGCGGGACTGACGAGATGCGTTCGGCCGCCGGCGCCCTGCCGCCCTTCGAAGTTGCGGTTCGAAGTCGAGGCACAGTGCTCGCCCGGCTCGAGGCGGTCCGCATTCATCGCCAAGCACATCGAACAGCCCGGCTCGCGCCACTCGAAACCCGCCTCGATAAAGACCTTGTCGAGCCCTTCGGCCTCGGCCTGATGCTTCACCAGCCCCGAACCGGGAACGACCAGCACGCGCTTGACGCTCGCGGCCTTCCTGCGCCCCTTGGCGACCGCCGCGGCTTCGCGCAGGTCCTCGATGCGCGAGTTCGTGCACGAGCCGATGAACACCTGATCCACCGGAATTTCGCTGATCGGCGTATTCGGCGCGAGGCCCATGTACTTGAGCGCGCGCTCGACACCTTCGCGCTTGACCGGATCGGCGATCTTCGCCGGATCCGGCACGCGGCCGGCGACAGTCTCGACCATCTCGGGCGAAGTGCCCCAGGTAACTTGCGGCAGGATTTCGGTTGCATCGAGTTCGACGACACGATCGAAGTGCGCAGCGTCATCGGATTTCAGGGTGCGCCAATAGGCAGCCGCCTTCTCCCACAGCTCGCCCTTCGGTGCGAAGGGCTTGTCGCGCAGGTAGTCGATCGTGATGTCATCGACGCCGACCAGGCCGGCACGGGCACCGGCCTCGATCGCCATGTTGCATAGGGTCATGCGCCCTTCCATCGTCAGCGCGCGGATCGCGCTGCCGCCGAATTCGATCGCGTAGCCCGTCCCGCCGGCCGTGCCGATACGGCCGATCACGGCAAGGGCGATGTCCTTCGCGTAGACACCGCGCCCGAGCTGGCCGTCGACCCTGACCAGCATGGTCTTCGATTTCTTCTGCAGCAGGCATTGGGTCGCCATCACGTGCTCGACCTCGGATGTGCCGATGCCGTGCGCCAGACAGGCGAACGCGCCGTGCGTCGAGGTGTGCGAGTCACCACAGACGACCGTCATGCCCGGCAGCGTTGCCCCGTTTTCCGGCCCGATGACATGGACGATGCCCTGGCGCGAGTCCTTGAACGGAAAATACGCGAGCGCGCCGACTTCGCGGATGTTCGCGTCCAGCGTCTCGACCTGCTGGCGCGAGACCGGATCCTCGATACCCCGTTCCCAATGATCGGTCGGCGTGTTGTGGTCGGCGGTCGCGACGATCGAGCTCACGCGCCACGGCTTGCGCCCGGCGAGCTTGAGGCCCTCGAAGGCCTGCGGGCTGGTTACCTCGTGTACCAGGTGGCGGTCGATGTAAATGAGCGCAGTGCCGTCGGCCTCTTCATGGACGACGTGACTGGACCACAACTTTTCGTACAGCGTCTGGGCTTCCATCCAATATATCCCGCGGAAAGACAAGGAAAAGGTTTTGATTATTTCACACGTGCCGCCGACTGGGTAGCGGCGGCCCGAGCGCTGCCCGGCGCCGCATTCAGCGGCGTGCCTGCTCGTAAAGCGGCATCACCCGCTGGGCGTAATCGGCAAGATCCTTGCGCCGCGTGTCGTGCCCGGGGTGGGTGGACAGCCACTGCGGAGGTCCGCCGTTGGAGTGCGAGCTCATCTTGTCCCACAGGCTGATGGCGGCACGCGGATCGTAGCCCGCGCGTGCGGCGAGTTCGACGCCGATGCGATCGGCCTCCGTTTCGTGCAGACGGGAATTGGGCAGTTCGAAAGTCACCTTGCCGACCATGCTCATGAGATCCGTACCGAGTTCCCCGACTCCCAGGAGCGCACCTGCGACGGAAGCGCCCATGCTGGTCACCATCGCCTTGGAAATCTGCTCGCGCGAATGCTCGCGCAGCGCATGCGCGATCTCGTGCCCCATCACCGCTGCCAGTTCGTCATCGGTGAGCTTCAGCTGATCGATCAGACCCGAATAGACCGCCATCTTCCCCCCCGCCATGCACCACGCGTTGAGCTCGTCCGACTGGATCACGTTGACTTCCCAGTGCCACTGCGCCGCATCACGCCGGAACACGGCGGACTGGGGGATCAGGCGATTCGAAACGGCGCGTACGCGCGCAAGCTGCGCGGGATCGCGGTTGAGCACCCCCTTCTGGCGCGCCTCGGCGATCACCTGCTGGTACTGCTTGCCGGATGCCTGCTCGACCTCTGCGGCCGACACCATCATCATCTGGCTGCGATCCACGCCCACGGCTCCGGCGCCGGTTGTCTGCACGGTCTGGCAGGCCGACACGAGCCACGCTGCGGCCGCGGCCGACATCACCCTCACGAACCGAGTTTTCATCGCACCTCCCCTTCCATCATCGACTCCATATCACTGCGCCACCCCAGCACGAGCCACGCAAGCCCCGCGAGCGCGAACAGGGAACCGAGAGTATAGGTCCATGCCGGCCCCACTAAATCCCACGTGAATCCGCTCACGAGCCCGCCCAGCATCCCGCCCGCGCCGAAGGAAATACTCCCGTAAAGCGCCTGCCCGCGCGACTGCAGCTTTCCCCGGAACCACTGGTTGACCGCCGCGATCGCAGCCGCGTGATGGGCACCGAAGGTCGCACCGTGGAGAAGCTGGGCGAACGCCAGCACGAGGAGCGAACCCACCCCCCAGCCGATCGCCGCGAAGCGCACCACCGCGCACGCAAATGCAAAGATCAGGATCGCCCGCATCGAGTGGCGCCGCAGCAGCCGCGGCATGAACATGAAAACGACGATCTCCGCGACGACTCCGAGCGACCACATCGCGCCGACGACCGATTTGCCGTAGCCATGATCGACCAGGAAGATCGAGTAGAAGACATACAGCGCACCATGCGCGGCCGACATGAGGAAGCAGGCAATCAGCAAGGCCTGCACCTCGGGGCGGCGCAGTGTCTCCCGCAGGCTCGCGCTTTCACGATGCGCCGGCGGCCGCTCGGCCTCGGGCAAGGCTATGGAGCACAGAGCAATCGCGCCGAGGATCACGGCGGTCATCCAGAGCACGGCGTCCAGCGGAAGGAAGTCGAGCACGTAGCCGACACCCAGCACGGCGGCGATGAAACCGACCGAGCCCCACACGCGGATGCTGCCGTAGCGCCCGGGATGCACGCCCAGATGGGCAAAGGTCAGGCCCTCGACGAGCGGCAGCGCCGCACTCCAGAAGAACGCCATGAGGGCCATCGCAAGGAAGAGCCCTTCAAAGCGCGTCGTGAAGAAGAAGCCGCCGAACCCGACCAGGCTCGCCCAGGCGGACAGGCGGATGATGACGAGCCGGCGACCGAAATGTTCGGCGAGCCACCCCCACATGTTCGGGGCGATCACGCGCATGACCTGCATGAGGGACATCAGGATCGCAATGTCGGTGGCCGACAGCGCAATCGAATGCAGGTACAGCGTGAAATACGGCGAAAAAGCGCCGACGAACGCGAAGTATGAAAAGTAGTAGGCCGAGAGCCGCCAGTATGGAAGCACGGCGGAGCCTAGGCCCGATTCGGACGAACGCCTCTGTCCGACCTGCGACGGACCCGACAGGAGGCGTGCAAGACGTCCCCGCTCAAGCGCGCGGAGCGGGAACCCGCTGCACGCCCTGCGGGGCCAGACGCGCGATCTTCGGCGTTTCAGTCGTCACGTCGCCGCATTGCGCCCGATGGCGCAACGCATGATCCATCAGCACGATCGCGAGCATCGCCTCCGCGATCGGCGTTGCACGAATGCCGACACAGGGGTCGTGACGCCCCTGCGTGTTGATGACCACCGGATTCCCCTGCTTGTCGATCGAGCGGCGATCGAGGCGGATGCTGGAGGTCGGCTTGACCGCCATGCTCACGACGATGTCCTGGCCGCTGGAGATGCCGCCGAGCACGCCGCCCGCGTTGTTCGTCAGGTAGCCTTCGGGCGTCATCTCGTCGGAGTGCTCGGTCCCGTGCTGCGTCACGCACTCGAACCCGGCGCCGATCTCGACCCCCTTCACGGCATTGATGCCCATCATCGCGTACGCGATGTCGGCATCGAGCCGGTCATACACGGGCTCGCCCCAGCCGATCGGAACGCCCGTCGCGACCACGTCGATGCGCGCGCCGATCGAGTCGCCCGATTTGCGCAACTCGTCCATGTAGGCTTCCAGTTGCGGGACGATGGCGGCATTCGGCGCGAAGAACGGGTTGTGCGGAACCTCGTCCCAGCTCACGAACGGGATCGGAATCGGTCCGAGCTGCGACATGAAGCCGCGGACCACGACGCCGTAGCGTTCCTTCAGCCACTTCCTGGCAATGGCGCCGGCAGCCACCCGCACCGCCGTCTCGCGCGCCGACGCCCGGCCGCCGCCGCGGTGGTCGCGAATCCCGTACTTCTGCCAGTACTCGTAGTCCGCATGACCAGGCCGGAACGTCTCGGCAATGTTGCCGTAATCGCGCGAGCGCTGGTCCTGGTTGCGGATCAGGAGCGCGATCGGCGTGCCGGTCGTCACCCCCTCGAACACGCCCGACAGGATTTCCACCTCATCGGGCTCGCGGCGCTGCGTGACGTGCCGCGACGTCCCGGGCTTACGCCGATCCAACTCAACCTGGATCTCCTCGGCCGAAATCGGCAATCCCGGCGGACAGCCATCGACGACGCAGCCGATCGCGGGACCGTGGGATTCGCCAAACGACGTGACGCAATATAGTTTGCCTAGGGTGTTGCCGGACATCGCGATCTCGACTGAAACAGGTGGCGGATAGAACGTTGCAGTTTAGCACAGTGCCGAAACGCCCCTTCCGCCCAGCAGATCGGGGCAAACGCAGTGCCGCGCCCGCCCCGATTGCGTGCATCAGAGAAAGAATTTCTCGAGGCGCTCGAACACCTCGTGCCCGGCCCCGTGGCGGCGCACGGAAAGCACATCGACCAGCTTTTCGACCTGCAGCACCATCTGCTCCAACCGCTGATCCTCGAACACCAGCAGCCAGATCCGGCTGCGGCGCGCATCGGCCATCGGCATGCACAGGATGCCTTCGACGTTGAACGCCCGGCGGGCGAAAAGATTGCAGATGTGGCTCATCACACCGGGATGGTTGTTCACTTCCAGCTCCAGCACCACCTTGGCGAAGCCTTGCTGCTGCAGGGGCTCGGCAACTTGTTCGATCATGCTCAATCTCCGATCATTTCAGTGTTGGCAGCACCCGGCGCCACCATGGGGTAGACGAATTCCTCGCAGCTGATCGACACGTGAATCAGGCACGGCCCGCGACTCTGCAAGGCCTGCGCGAGCGCCGCGCGCGGATTCGCGGCATTGTCCAGATCCACCGCCGCGATGCCGAAACCTTCCGCGATCTTCACGAAGTCCGGCTCGCCGCGATACCTGGACGCGAACACCCGCTTGCCGTAGAACAGGCTCTGCTGCTGATACACGAGGCCGAGCGAATTGTTGTTCATCAGCACGATCTTGACGTTCAGCCCTTCCTCGGCGAGCGTCGCCAGTTCCTGGATATTCATCTTGAAGCTGCCGTCGCCGGTGAAACACACGACGGTCCGCTCGGGCTCCGCAAGCGCGGCACCAATCGCGGCCGGGAGCCCGAAGCCCATCGTCCCCGAGCCGCCCGAGGTCAGCCACTGGCGCGGCCGGCGGAAAGGGTAGGCCTGCGCAACCCACATCTGGTGCTGCCCCACGTCGGTGGCGATGATGGCCTCGTCGTCCAGCGCGGCGGCCACGGCATGCACGAGCCCGTAATGGGTGCGCGGATCGTCGCGGCCCGGCATCGCCATGGGAAAGCGCGCCTTCAGGCTATCCACGTGCGACAGCCAGCGCTTGCGCAGGCTCGGCTTGACCCGCGGCAGCATGGCCTCCAGCACGGCCGCCACGTCGCCGTTGATCGCCACGTGGGCCGTCCTGATCTTGTGCAACTCGGCCGGATCGATGTCGATATGGATGATCTTCGCGTTGGGGCAGAACTGTGCGGCCTTGCCGATCGCCCGATCGTCGAAGCGCGCGCCGACGCAGATCAGCAGGTCCGATTCCTCGAGAATGAAGTTCGTGCAGCGCGCACCGTGCATGCCGAGCATGCCGATGGAAAGCGGATGGTCGGCCGGCATCGTGCCCAGGGCCATGAGCGTCATCGTCGTCGGCAACCCCGCCTGCTCCGCCAGGCTAACCGCCAGTCCCGACGCGCCCGAGTGGACCACGCCACCGCCCAGATACAGCACCGGGCGTTCTGCGGCGTCGATCATCCGCGCCGCGGCATCGATCGCGTCGAGGTTCAGCGACGGTGCCGGATCCGGCACCGCCGGCTCGGGCAACGCCTCGAAGCTGACGAGCTGGTTCTGCACGTCCTTCGGCACATCGACGAGGACCGGCCCGGGCCGCCCGGACATCGCGATGCGAAATGCCTGGGGAATGACCTCGAGCAGTTCCGCCGCCGAGCGGACGAGGAAATTGTGCTTGGTGATCGGCACCGTCATGCCGTAGATATCGACTTCCTGGAACGCGTCGGTGCCGATCATCGCGAGCGGCACCTGGCCGGTGATGGCCACCATCGGAATGGAGTCCATGCGAGCGTCTGCAATCGCCGTCACCAGATTCGTCGCACCCGGACCGCTCGACGCGAAGCACACTTCGGGACGCCCGGACACACGCGCCATCCCTTGCGCGATGAAACCCGCCCCTTGCTCGTGGCGAGCGAGCACATGCCGGATGGTCTCGCTCCCTGACAAGGCATCGTACAGGGGCAGGATCGCCCCTCCGGGGATTCCTGCAATGGTACGAATACCCTGCCGTTCAAGCAGGCGCACGATCAACTCGGCGCCGGTCATTTGCATCATCTTGCGCTCCTTCGGTTCGGTGTCGGGCGTCAAAACCGGCGGCGCAAAAAACAAAACCCCCGCCGGGCTTGCGCGCCGGCGGGGGTTGGGAATCCGTTGCTTGCTTGTGTGCCCTTACCCTCGAGACGCGCGACCGCCTACGCCTACTACTACGCGTACGGACACTACTACGAGGGCGCGAACCAGATGGGTCATTTCGGGATTAAAACAAGCGATTAGCGGGTGAATCTAAACACAGGCGCGAACGGAACACAAGCGCGCCCTCATGCCTGCCCGTCGCGCAGCAGACGCCGCAGGATCTTGCCGACGTTCGTCTTCGGCAGTTCCTCGCGAAACTCCACCAGATGCGGCACCTTGTAGGCCGTAAGGTTCGCCCGGCAATGGGCGACGACTGCCTCCTTCGTCAGCGCCGGATCCTTGCGCACGATGAACACCTTCACCGCCTCGCCGGTCCGCTCGTCCGGGACTCCGACGGCGGCCACCTCGAGCACGCCCGGGTGGCTGGCGATGACATCCTCCACTTCGTTCGGGAAGACGTTGAAGCCCGACACCAGAATCATGTCCTTCTTGCGATCGACGATGCGCACGAAACCCCGTTCATCGATGGTCGCGACATCGCCGGTGCGCAGGAATCCATCTGCCGTGAAGACATTGGCCGTCTCCTCCGGCCGCTGCCAATACCCCCGCGTGACCTGCGGACCCCGCACGCACAGCTCGCCGGGCTGGCCAAGCGGCACCTCTTCCCCGCCATCGCCGCGGATGCTCACTTCGGTGGACGAGATCGGCAACCCGATCGAGTGGTTGAATTGCGGCAGATCGAGCGGATTGATCGTCACCGCGGGCGACGTCTCGGTAAGACCGTAGGCCTCCACGAGCGGCCGCCCCGTCACGCGCCGCCACTTCTCCGCGACGGCCTGCTGCACCGCCATGCCACCGCCCAGCGCAATGTGCAGGGACGAAAAATCCAGCTTGCTGAAATCCTCGTTGTTCAGCAGCGCGTTGAACAGGGTGTTCACGCCGGTGATCGCCGTGAACCGGTACTTCGCCAATTCCTTGACGAAACCCGGGATGTCCCGCGGGTTGGTGATCAGCACATTCATCGCGCCGATCTTGAAGAAAGTCAGGCAGTTCGCCGTCAGCGAAAAGATGTGGTACAGGGGCAAGGCCGTGACGATGATCTCGCCTTCCCTTCTCAGGTAGGGCTTGATCCACGCGTGCGCCTGCTGCAGGTTCGCAATGATGTTGCCATGGGTCAGCACCGCGCCTTTCGCGACGCCCGTCGTGCCGCCCGTGTACTGCAGATACGCGACATCCTCGTGCCCGACATCGACGGCGTTCAGGGGATGCCTTCCACCCGCAGCAAGCGCCTCGGAAAAGCGTACGTGACCGGGAATTCTCCACGACGGCACCAGCTTCTTGACATGGCGCACGACGAAGTCAACGAGCAGGCCCCTGGGGAAACCGAGCAGCTCGCCGAGACTGGTTATCACGACGTTCCGCACCTTCAGACGCTGCACGACGTGCTCGAGCGTGCTGGCGAAATTCTCGACGATGACGACCGTGTCGGCGCCCGAATCCCTGAGCTGATGCTCCAATTCGCGCGCCGTGTAGAGCGGGTTCACGTTGACGACCGTATACCCGGCGCGCAACGCCCCGAACATCGCGATCGGGTACTGCAGGACGTTGGGCATCATCAGCGCGATCCGCGACCCGCGCGGAAGCTTCAATTCACCCTGGAGATAGCCGGCAAACCGCGCCGACAGCCGGTCCAGCTCCGCATACGTGATCGACTTTCCCATGTTCACGTAGGCGATCCGGTCACCGTGCTGGCGCACCCCCTTCGCAAACAGGTCGCCGAGCGACGTGAACTCGTTCACGTCAATTTCCGCGGGAATTCCGGGGGGATAGCTCTTGAGCCAGATCCTTTCCACAGCACCTCCTCCGACAGTTGGAATCAGCACCGGACCGACCACATCCGGCGAAGCCCTCCCGAGGCTTGGACGACAAGCGCCTTTCGGCGCCGCCGACTTCCAGCTGCATGCCCTCGCCTCGTTGTGCGAGGGCTTCTTGTGCTCATCCGCCATGCCCCCGGGGTACGGCGGACGGGAACGGCCGAACGCGCTGCGTCAGCCGCGCATCACTCCTGCTCGCCCGGCTCCTGCGGCCAGTTGCGGATGTAATTCTTGAGCATGCGGTTCTCGAAGCTCTGCTCTTCGAGCACAGCCTTGGCCACGTCGTGGAAGGAAACCACCCCGAGCAGCGTGGTTCCGTCCATCACCGGCAGATAACGCTGGCGATGCTCCACCATGAGACGCCGGAGCTCATCCATTTCCATGTTCGGCGACGCCGCGACCGGGCCTGACAGCATCGCCTCCTCGATCGCCATCTTCCCCCATCCGGTGCCACCCTTATGCACCGCGCGCAGCACCTCGCGGAAGGTCAGCATGCCGACCATCTGCCCGTGCGAGAAGACCACCAGCGAACCGACGTCCTGCTCGGTCATGATCTCGACCGCCTCGGCGAGGCTCTTGTTCGGCGCTATGGTGTAGAGCACCTTGCCCTTGATTGCAAGAATCTCGCTCACCAGCATGCCAATCCCCTTTCCAAGTTCATATCAACCTATCCAAGTGCATCATATTGCATAGCCTCGACCAGGAAAAGACTCCGCACCCTGCGCGCCACGCATTATTTCACCATCTGCCGGTGCGCATCAGCCACGCCTTGCCGCGGGGACGCTTCAGCGCTTCAACTCGCCAAGCTTGTCCTTGCGCGCCGCCCATTCCTCGGCGTCGGGCAGGGCATCCTTGCGCTCGACGATCGGCTTCCACTGCGTCGCCAGTTCGGCATTCAGCGCGATGAAGTGGCGCTGCCCCTCGGGCACGTCGTCCTCCGCGTAGATGGCCTCGACCGGACACTCGGCCACACACAGGGTGCAATCGATGCATTCCGTCGGGTCGATCACGAGAAAGTTCGCCCCTTCACGGAAGCAATCCACCGGGCACACATCGACACAGTCGGTATACTTGCAGCGGATGCAAGCTTCAGTCACAACATAAGCCATCGTTTCCACTCCACGGTTAGTCAAGCAAGGCCCGCCAGAACCCGGGCGCACCGGCTTTTCCGACAATATAGCCGAGACCCTCGTTCTTTTGACACCCGCGCGGGCAAACCCTCATCCCGGCGAAGAGTCTTGACGTTCGCGGCGGCTTGGCATAACTTTTCCCGAATAGTCTGAAGTGGCGACCCAGTCTGCCATTGTCCAGAGGGCCGATCCGGCCCGCCTCCAAACCCGAATCACCTGCAAGACTTGATGCGAGGAATCATGAGCGAGCATATCCATTACGTCACCGACGGCAACTTCGAGGCCGAGGTGCTTCAGGCACAAACCCCCGTGCTGGTCGACTACTGGGCCGAGTGGTGCGGTCCGTGCAAGATGATCGCGCCGATCCTCGATGACGTCGCCAAGGAGTATGCGGGCAAGCTCAAGGTTGCCAAGCTGAACATCGACGAAAACCAGGAAACGCCGGCGAAATTCGGTATCCGCGGCATTCCGACGCTCATGCTCTTCAAGGGCGGCAACGTCGAAGCGACCAAGGTCGGCGCGCTTTCGAAATCGCAACTGACGGCATTCATTGACAGCAATCTCTGACCGGGGCTAAAGTCCCGGCCTGCCTGCGCGGCGCCTCCCGCTCCAGAAGCCGGCCTTCCGGCGCCGCAGCAGCGTCTTTCTGCAGTTACCCCCTCCACTGGTTTCATCCATCTGCGCCCCGTCGCGCCCTCTCACCATGCAATTATCGGAGCTCAAGTCTCTCCACGTCAGCGAGCTGCTGGAAATGGCGGTCGCCAACGAAATCGAAGGCGCCAACCGCCTGCGCAAGCAGGAACTGGTCTTCGCCCTGCTCAAGAACCGGGCCAAGAAAGGCGAACCCATCTATGGTGACGGCGCGCTCGAAGTGCTCCCCGACGGATTCGGCTTCCTGCGCTCGCCGGACATTTCCTACCTGGCGGGAACCGACGACATCTACGTCTCGCCGTCGCAGATCCGGCGCTTCAACCTGCACACCGGCGACACCATCGAGGGCGAGATCCGCACACCGAAGGACGGCGAACGCTATTTCGCACTGGTGAAGCTTGACCGGATCAACGGCCAGGCGCCCGAGGCATGCAAGCACAAGATCCTCTTCGAGAACCTCACTCCGCTTCACCCGAATGAGTGCCTCAAACTCGAGCGCGACATCCGCGGCGAAGAAAACGTCACCAGCCGCATCATCGACATGATCGCGCCGATCGGCAAAGGACAGCGCGGTTTGCTGGTGGCACCGCCGAAGAGCGGCAAGACGGTGATGCTTCAACACATCGCCCACGCGATCGTTGCCAATCATCCGGACGTGGTCGTAATCGTGCTGCTGATCGATGAGCGCCCCGAGGAAGTGACCGAAATGCAACGCTCGGTCAAAGGCGAAGTCGTCGCTTCGACCTTCGACGAGCCGGCATCGCGCCACGTGCAGGTCGCCGAAATGGTGATCGAGAAGGCCAAGCGCCTGACGGAGCACAAGAAGGACGTCGTGATCCTGCTCGACTCTCTCACCCGCCTCGCACGCGCCTACAACACGGTGGTACCGGCGTCCGGCAAGGTGCTGACCGGTGGTGTTGACGCCAATGCCCTGCAGAAACCGAAGCGCTTCTTCGGTGCAGCGCGGAACATCGAGGAAGGCGGATCGCTCACCATCATCGCCACCGCGCTGATCGACACCGGCAGCCGGATGGACGACGTGATCTACGAGGAGTTCAAGGGCACCGGCAACATGGAGCTGCATCTCGACCGTCGCATGGCCGAGAAGCGCGTCTATCCGGCCATCAACGTGAACCGCTCCGGCACCCGCCGCGAGGAACTCTTGATGAAAGCGGACGTGCTGCAAAAAGTCTGGGTGCTGCGCAAGCTGCTCTATGGCATGGACGACATCGACGCGATGGAATTCCTGCTCGACAAGGTCAAGGCCACGAAGAGCAACGCGG
This sequence comes from Azoarcus sp. DN11, assembly GCF_003628555.1. Taxonomy (NCBI): domain Bacteria; kingdom Pseudomonadati; phylum Pseudomonadota; class Betaproteobacteria; order Rhodocyclales; family Zoogloeaceae; genus Azoarcus; species Azoarcus sp. DN11. The sequence goes on from NZ_CP021731.1 coordinate 3,592,214, forward strand.
AATTCTTCGACGCCATGCGCCGCGGTTGACCGGGAACACCACTCGCAAAAACGCCACCTCGAGGGTGGCGTTTTTGCGTCTACGACCGGGGAACCGGACTGCGCAGAATCCGGTTCCGGCAAGCTTACTTGTAGTCGTAGAACCCCTTGCCGGCCTTGCGGCCCAGGTAACCCGCTTCCACCATTTCGACAAGCAGCGGCGCCGGACGGTACTTCGGATCCTTGAATCCCTCGAAGAGGACCTGCATCACCGCCAGTTCGACATCGAGGCCGATCATGTCGGCGAGCGCCAGCGGCCCGATCGGATGGTTGCAGCCGAGTTTCATCGCCTCGTCGATCTCGGCTGCCGTCGCGAGCCCCTCTCCCAGCGCGAAGATCGCTTCGTTGATCATTGGGCACAGCAGCCGGTTCACGACAAAGCCCGGGCTGTTGCGTACCTGCACCGGCGTCTTGCCGACCGCCTTGGCAACTGCCTCGACGGCCGCATAGGTCGCTTCCGATGTCTGAAGACCGCGAATCAGCTCGACGAGCGCCATCATCGGCACCGGGTTGAAGAAATGCATGCCGACCACCTTGTCCGCACGCTTCGTCGATGCGGCGAGCTTGGTAATCGAAATCGACGACGTGTTCGAGGCAAGCACTGCGTCGGCTTTCATGGCCGCATCGAGCTGGGCAAAGATCTTGAGCTTCAGCTCAAGGTTCTCGGTCGCCGCCTCGATCACGAGATCGCAGTCGGCAAGCGCGGCGACGTCGGTCGCCGTCGCGATTCGCGCCACCGTCTCCGCCTTCTGCGCCTCCGTCATCTTGTCCTTCTTGATCAGGCGATCAAGGCTCCCGCTCAGGGTTGCCAGACCACGCTGCACGGCCGCCTCAGCCACGTCCATCATCACCACATGGAATCCCGCCACGGCAAACGCCTGGGTGATGCCGTTTCCCATTGTGCCGGCGCCAACTACGCCGATCTTCTTCAAATCCATCGATTCCCGCTCCCTTGGTAAGCAACGCGGCAGCCCTGATCCGACAGGGACCATACTGATGCGTATGTATCGAATATAACGTAATGTGCAAATGCGGCGCCAGTCCGTGCGAAGTAAAGCCGCGGCAATGCTTACAGGGTCGAATGCGGAACATCCGGTACGAAGGGCTCGTTTCCGGACGCAAGGACGAAAAAAATGGGAGCCCGGAGGCTCCCATTCTTCTTTATTGGCGGAGTGGACGGGACTCGAACCCGCGACCCCCGGCGTGACAGGCCGGTATTCTAACCAACTGAACTACCACTCCGCGCCAACCAGTGTCCGGCATGGTCCTGCCGGCTCGCAAGTCGTCGTTCTACGCCTTGCTTCATGTGGCGTCCCCACGGGGATTCGAACCCCGGTTATCGCCGTGAAAGGGCGGTGTCCTAGGCCTCTAGACGATGGGGACAACGTCTTTTTGTTGCTTCGTTGGTGGAGGTAAGCGGGATCGAACCGCTGACCTCTTGCATGCCATGCAAGCGCTCTCCCAGCTGAGCTATACCCCCAACAGAGCTGCGCATTTTAGCTTCTGGCGCTACCAACCGCAAGCACTTTACTACATTTACTTAAATCTTCGCAGATACTCGTCTGCGTTGTTACTGGCGGAGTGGACGGGACTCGAACCCGCGACCCCCGGCGTGACAGGCCGGTATTCTAACCAACTGAACTACCACTCCACACTAACCCGTACCCGGCCCTACCGACCGGAATGCGATTCGTCATCATGATTCGACGCCTCGCGACATACTGGCGTCCCCACGGGGATTCGAACCCCGGTTATCGCCGTGAAAGGGCGGTGTCCTAGGCCTCTAGACGATGGGGACTGCATCGTTCTTTCGACTGGTGGAGGTAAGCGGGATCGAACCGCTGACCTCTTGCATGCCATGCAAGCGCTCTCCCAGCTGAGCTATACCCCCGACGGCGAAAGAGCGCGCATTATAGGGTGACGCCCCAACCCTGTAAACCAGGATTCGCCGTTTTTTTGCTTTCAAAGCACTTTCCCGGGATTCATCAGCCCGCGCGGATCGAAGACAGCCTTCACAGCCCTCATCAGCTCGAGCTCGATATCCGATTTGTAGCGGGCATTCTCGTCGCGTTTCAACCGACCCAACCCGTGCTCGGCTGAAATCGACCCCCGCAGGGACGCAACCAGGTCGTGTACGACCCGATTGACCTCCTCCGTGCGCGAGATGAACGCCACGTTGTCGAGCACGCCGGGTTTCGACAGGTTGTAGTGGAGGTTGCCATCGCCGATGTGGCCGAAGGCGACGATGCGCACGTCCGGCCACCGCGCAGTCAATTCGGCGTGTGCTCGTTCCAGGAACTCCGGAATGCGGCTCACGGGCACCGAGATATCGTGCTTGATGCTGACGCCTTCGATCTTCTGCGCTTCGGAGATGTTCTCGCGCAACGCCCACAATGCCGCCGCCTGCGCCACACTGGTTGCGACGGCGGCGTCAGTCACCAGTCCGGCGTCCAGCGCAGCCGCGACGGCGCTTTCGAGCATCGCATCCAGCGCTTGCGCGTCGAGGGTATCGGTGAGTTCGAGCAGGACACACCAGGCATGGTCGCCCGCCAACGGTGAGCGCGAGCCGGGAATATGACGCAGCACCAGTTTGAACGCAGTGCGGCCGACGATCTCGAACGCCGTCACGCGCTCGCCGCAACGTTCCCGCAGGAAGCCGAGAAGCTCCACAGCGGCTCCGGGGTGCGGCACGGCAAGCCAGGCGGTGGCACGGGCACGCGGGCGCGGGAACAGCTTGAGCACCGCCGCCGTGACGATTCCGAGCGTGCCTTCGGCGCCAATGAAAAGCTGCTTGAGATCGTACCCTGTATTGTCCTTGCGCAGCGCGCGCAGACCATCCCAGATTCTGCCGTCGGGCAGCACGACCTCCACGCCGAGAACCAGATCGCGCATGTTGCCGTAGCGCAAGACATGGACGCCACCAGCGTTGGTCGACAGGTTGCCACCGACGAGACAACTGCCCTCCGACGCCAGCGACAGGGGAAACAGGCGGCTCTCCCCCTCGGCGGCTTGCTGGACCGAGGCAAGAGTACAACCGGCTTCGGCGACGAGCGCGTTGTTTGCAACGTCGACGCTGCGGATGCGATGCATCCGTGACAGGTTGACGACCACGGAACGGCCATCCGGCAGGGGCGTGGCGCCTCCGCACAGGCCGGTGTTGCCGCCTTGCGGCACCATCGGGACGTTCGCCGCCGCGCAGGCTCGCACGACGGCAGCAACCTGCCGGGTGTCGGCGGGCTTGACGACCGCAAGCGCGCTCCCGACATAACGCCCGCGCCAGTCCGCGAGATGGGGCGCCATTGCCGCGGCATCGCTCAGTACATGCGACGGACCCACGGCCACAGAGAGGGCTTCTACGAGCTCGATCACGCGGATTGGTCGGCAGACGTGCGGCCCAGCGCATGGCGCAAGGCGGGCAGCATGTTGGTGACCGCGGCCTCGCCTTCCGCGATGGCCTCTCGGGCGCGGTGAAAATCCATCGTGCCGATATGACCGAGCCGTGGCGAGATCTGCACGTCGGCAGGCTCACCCGCCATTCGGCTGCGCGCGATGCGCACCTGCATGATGTTGATGCTGGAAGTCAGCACGGTCATCAGGGAAGGCAACGCGGCTTCAGCCGCCGCCGGGGGAGCCCCGCGCCCAACGCCGTTGCCCGTTGTGCTCATCGAGATACCGAGGCGAGCGAAGAGCCGCTCCGTCCAACCCTCGCTCGTCTCTTCTTCCTCCGCGGGCGTGGGACGCCACGCCCTGCCGATCATGTCCGAGCCGAGATCGACGGCGATCACGATGTCCGCCCCCATCGCACGGCACAGCGACACCGGAACGGGGTTCACCAGTCCGCCATCAACCAGGAGACGCCCATCGCGCGAGATGGGCGTGAGCAGCCCCGGGTGCGCGATTGACGCACGCACCGCCTGAGAGACGCTGCCTTCGCGCAGCCACACCTCGCGGCCGGTCTCGAGTTCGGTCGCGACACAGGCAAAACGACGATCGAGCTGGGAAAAATCGCAGTCCACGAAGTTGCGCTCGAAGAACTGGATGAGCTTCTGCCCCTTGATGAGTCCGCCCCGCAGACTGACATCGAGAAGTGAGACGACGTCCTGCCACTTCAGTGCCTCAGCCCATTGGGTGAGCTTCTCAAGGTCGCCGGAGGCCATCGCGGCACCGACAAACGCCCCGATCGAACAACCGCAGATGATCTGCGGCTCGATGCCCTCGCGCGCCAGTGCGCGCAGTACGCCAAGGTGAGCCCAGCCGCGCGCCGCGCCGCTGCCCAGCGCCAATCCGATGACCGGGTCGGCCTTGTCGGATTTCGGCGGCATCGGCTCGAACATCGGCGGGTTCCGTCAGGCGAGCGGCTCGGCGTACAGGTCGTGCACGTCGCAATCGGTGATGCGCACGCGGGCGAATTCGCCGGGCACCAGGCCCTCGCCGTTCGGAATGATGACGAGGCCGTCGATCTCGGGAGCATCTCCCGGCGAACGGGCAATCGCGCTGTCCTCGTCGAGGTCGTCCACGAGGACCGTGATTTCACGATCGATCCAGCGTTCCAGCCGCTGGGTCGAGATGTCCTCCTGAAACTCCATCAGACGCATGCGGCGCTCCTCGCGGATCTCGTCCGGGACGGGATCCGCGAGCTGATTGGCTTCAGCCCCCTCGACGGGGGAGTATGCGAACGCGCCGACACGGTCGAGCCGGGCTTCTTCGAGGAACTGCAGCAGCAGTTCGAAGTCCTCGTCGGTCTCGCCGGGGAAGCCGGTGATGAAGGTCGAACGAATCGTCAGATCGGGACAGATGCTCCGCCACGCACGGACACGTTCAAGCACGTTCTCGGCGTTTGCCGGGCGCCGCATCGCCTTGAGGATACGCGGGCTGGCATGCTGGAACGGCACATCCAGATACGGCAGGATCTTGCCTTCCGCCATCAGCGGAATCAGCTCGTCCACGCTGGGGTACGGATACACATAATGCATGCGCACCCAGACGCCGAGTTCGCCGAGCGCCTTCGCCAGGTCGATCAGCTTCGTCTTGAGCGGCCGACCGTTCCAGAATCCCGTGCGGTACTTGGTATCGACGCCGTAGGCGCTGGTATCCTGCGAGATCACCAGAAGCTCCTTCACCCCCGAATCGACCAGCGCCTCGGCTTCGCGCATCACGTCGTGGATGGGCCGGGACACGAGGTCGCCGCGCATCGACGGGATGATGCAGAAGGAACAGCGGTGGTTGCAGCCTTCCGAGATCTTCAGGTAGGCGTAGTGATTCGGCGTGAGGCGGATGCCCTGCGGCGGCACGAGGTCGGTGAACGGGTCGTGCGGCTTGGGCAGATGCTGATGCACCGCCTTCATCACCGCATCGGTCGCATGCGGCCCGGTAACGGCAAGGACCTGCGGATGCGCGGCCAACACCACGTCGTCCTTGGCCCCGAGGCAGCCGGTGACGATGACCTTGCCGTTCTCGGCAAGCGCTTCGCCGATGGCATCGAGGGACTCCTCGACGGCAGCATCGATGAAGCCGCAGGTATTCACCACGACGATGTCCGCGTCGTCGTAACTGCCGGAAATCTCGTACCCCTCGCCCCGCAGGCGCGTGAGGATGTGTTCGGAGTCGACGGTCGCCTTCGGGCATCCGAGGGAGACGAAACCGACTCGCGGTACGCCGGAGGTCTTGTGTTGGGTCATGCTCTGAGGGGGAGGTATTGCCCGGGGTCGAGGCGCCCCGGTCGAAATTTTACTTCTGGCTTGAGCGACCGGTTTTCGCCGTTGCGGCTTCCGCCTTCTCGTCCTTGGCCTGCTGGGGCGCAGCCCGCTCTTCCCTGGCGGCGGGGGCATAGCTCGGGAACGGGAAACCGGTGAAAATGTTGCGGGTCTGGCTCTCGATCTGTTCCTGCATCTGCGAGAACATCTTCTTGCTTTGATCGACGTAGGTGCCCATCACGCTCTGCAGCGCCGGCCCCTGGAAGTTCAGGAACTGGGCCCACAAGTCCTGGCTGATCGGGCTGTTTTCGCCGTAGATCGCCTGGGCCTGCTCCTGCAGTTTCGCCTGCATCTCGGTGAACGCCTTGATGTTGTTCTCGAGATACTTTCCCATCATCCCCTGCGTTGCATTGCCGTAGAAACGGATCATGTGTGCAAGCAGGTCACTGGTGAACATCGGGGCGCCGCCAGCCTCTTCTTCGAGGATGATCTGGAGCAGGATGCTGCGCGTGAGGTCTTCGCCCGTCTTGGCGTCAACGACCTGGAACTCTTCGCGTCCGAGCACGAGCTCCTTCACGTCGGCCAACGTGATGTAGGAACTGGTCCGGGTGTCGTATAGACGACGATTCGGATACTTCTTGATGAGACGGGCCTGTTCAGCCATCACTACCTCTCCTCGGCGGCGGTCGTTCCGCTCTGCATGTACGTGAAAATTATACCGCGGTGCAGAAATAAAAACCCCGCCAATTGGCGGGGTCTCGCAGGGGTCCGCGGGAGCGGAATACTGCATCAGCACATGTGCAGGCCACCGTTGATGTTGATGGTCGCACCGGTAACATAGCCAGCCAGTTCGGACGCAAGGTAGGAGCACAGCGCGCCGATTTCCTCGGGCTTGCCGAGACGCTTCATCGGGACGGTGTCGATGATGCCCTGGCGGATATCCTCGCGGATCGCCATGACCATCTCGGTACCGATATAGCCCGGGGCGATGGCGTTCACGGTGACGCCCTTGGTTGCGAGTTCGGCGGCGAGAGCCTTGGTGAAGCCGAGCACGCCAGCCTTGGCGGTCGAGTAGTTGGTTTGACCGGCCTGGCCCTTGACGCCGTTCACCGACGAGATGTTGATGATGCGACCCCAGCCGCGCTCGGCCATCTTCGGCGATACGTGGTGCGTGACGTTGAACAGGCTGTTCAGGTTGGTGTTGATCACCGCATCCCACTGCCCCTTCTCCATCTTGGGGAAGAATTTGTCGCGGGTGATGCCGGCGTTGTTCACCAGGACGTCGATCGCGCCGACTTCGGCCTCGATCTTCGCGACCATCGCCTTGCAGGATTCGTAATCGGACACATCGCCTTCAGCGGAGATGAACTCGAAGCCGAGTTCCTTCTGCTTGGCAAGCCATTCATCCTTCTGCGGGAAACCCGGCAGGCAGTTGGCGACGACCTTCAGGCCGTCCTTGGCCAGCGACTGACAGATCGCGGTGCCCAACCCCCCCATGGCGCCGGTAACGAGTGCGACTTTCTGAGTCATGGTGCAATCCTCTTGCAGATTGGTGATGGGAAGCGCGCGGGTCGCACCACAACCGTACGCAGCGCACTTCCTCTGGCAACCATGCGGCATTGCATTAACCGCAAAGCGGACAAATTATAGGCAGTTTTTGGATTTTTTGCTGCGCCGCAAAACGAAACGGCGCACCCCCCTCAGGAAGCGCGCCGTTCTCGGACCGTTCCGCTCCAGGTCAGAACATGTGCTGACCGCCGTTGATGGAGATGTTGGCGCCGGTCACGAACGCGGCCTCATCGGAGGCGAGGTAGGCCACCAGCCCGGCGATTTCCTCCGGCTTACCCAGACGCGACACGGGAATCTGCGGCAGGATCTTGGATTCAAGGATTTCCTGCGGGATTGCCGTCACCATCTTGGTGCCGATGTAGCCCGGCGAGATGGTGTTGACGGTTATGCCACTACGCGCAACTTCCAGCGCCAGCGCCTTGGTGAAGCCGTGCATCCCCGCCTTCGCGGCGGAGTAGTTGGTCTGACCGAACGCGCCTTTCTGGCCGTTGACCGACGAAACGTTGATGACGCGCCCCCACTTGCGCTCGACCATGCCGTCCATGACCTGCTTGGTCATGTTGAACACGCTGTCCAGGTTGGTGGCGATGACGGCATCCCAGTCGGCCTTGGTCATCTTCTTGAAGGTCATGTCGCGGGTGATCCCGGCGTTATTCACCAGCACGTCCACGGGCCCCACTTCCCGGGTGACGGTCTCGACGCAGGTCTTGCACGAATCGAAGTCCGATACGTCACAGGGATAGGCCTTGAAGCCGTAGCCCATGTTGTTCATGGTCTGCAGCCATTCAGCGGCCTTGGTGTTGCCCGGGGAATGCGTCGTCACGACCCTGTAGCCCAGCGCAGCGAGCTTGATGCAGACCGCCTCGCCCAGACCACCCATACCACCGGTCACGAGTGCAACTCTTGCCATAAACTTTCTCCTCTCCCGTTGATCGATTCACGAAGGGTTTCCATGCATTTGCGGCAGCGCCCCCGTGTCCGCTGCCGCGGGATAATTCTTGTTGTGCCGCCAACCCGACCTGTCAGGCTTTTTCCTTCACGTAGCGCCCCGGCGCAGGCTCGATCGGCGCATATTTCGCGTTACCCATCCGGCCGCGCGCGGCGACCTGCTTGCCGCCGTGCGTCTTAAGCCATTCGATCCAGTGCAGCCACCAGCTGCCTTTCTGCTCTCCAGCCCCGTCCAGCCATTCGTCCGGATCGGCGGCGCCGGAAACATTCACCCAATAGCTGCGCCGATTCTTCGATGCCGGGTTGACCGCGCCGGCAATGTGGCCGCTGGCGCCGAGCACGAAGGTCGTTTCTCCACCCAGCAGGCCGCGCGACAGGTAGGCGCCCTTCCACGGAACGATGTGATCCTCGCGCGCCGCGAACAGATACGCCGGCACCTCGACCTTGCCGAGATCGACCTTCACGCCGAGCATCTTGAGCTTCCCCGGCATGCGGAGGTTATTTTCCAGATACATGTTACGCAAATACCATGTCAGGAACGGTCCCGGCAGATTCGTGCTGTCGGAATTCCAGTACAGCAGGTCAAACGCCTGCGGCTTGTTCCCCTTCAGGTAGTTGCCCACGACGTATTGCCATATGAGGTCATTGGCGCGCAGCGCGGAGAACACGTTCGCCAGTTCCTGCCCAGGCAGCAGCCCCCCCTTGCCGATCGCGGCTTCGCGTGCCGCCACGCTGGCCTCGTCGACCAAGCAGCCGAGCTCGCCCGCATCGGCGAAATCCAGCAGCGTCGTCATCAGCGTGAGGCTCGCGACGGGATCTTCACCACGCGCACGCGCAACACCGAGCGCGGATGTCAATATCGTGCCACCGACGCAGAACCCGAGCACGTTCGGCTTCTTCACGCGCGTGACGGCACGCACGACCTCGAGTGCCTTGAGGGGGCCCTTTTCGATGTAATCGTCCCAGGTGGCGGTCGCTTCGGGCGCCTTGGGGTTCTTCCACGAGATGAGGAAGACCGTGAATCCCTGCTCCACGGCAAAGCGCACCAGCGAATTGTCGGGCTGGAGATCGAGGACGTAGAACTTGTTGATGCACGGCGGCACGATCAGCAGCGGCACCTGGGCGACCTTGTCGGTCAGCGGCGCGTACTGGATGAGCTGCATCAGCTCGTTTTCGTAGATGACCGCGCCGGGTGACACCGCGATGTTGCGTCCGACCTCGAACGCCGCGTCGTCGGTCATCGACACGCGGCCCTTCTCGAGGTCGGCGATCAGGTTCTTGATCCCGCGCGTGATGCTCTCGCCCTCGGTGTCGAGGGCAGTCTTGATGAATTCCGGATTGGTCGCGGCAAAGTTGGACGGCGCAAGCGCGTCGATGTACTGCCGCGTCAGGAACTGCAGGCGCGACTTGGCGCGGCCGTCGGCCATCGGCAGTTCGTCGGACACCTGCCTGAGGAAGCTGGCATTGAGCAGATAGGCCTGGCGGATGTAGTCGAAGACCGGGCTCGCCGTCCATTCGGGCGAGGCAAACCGCCGGTCCCCCGGTTCCGCCGATACGACCGGCGTCACCGTTTCACCCGGCTTCACTTGCAGCATCGTCGACCACAGCACGGCGTGGCGCTCGGCGAACTCCTTTTGCAGGCGCATAAACACTTCCGTTTCCGGCATGGGGACGTTGGGCGCCGCTTCGCCGCTGCTGTCCTGCATGACGGCATGCTGGCGCGCGATAGCCTGGAAGAAGTTCTGCGCCATCGCCTGGCCGAACTGAAGCATCCCTTGAATTGCCGGGTTGCCCTGGTTGTTGTCGGATTCGGACATCAGCCCCTCCTGAGGCGCGGGTTCGGGCGCATGCGGAACTCGCCGATCACCCTGTTGATTTTCCCTGGACCGCGGACGGCCCCTGGCGACGGACCTGCGTTGCCGCGGGTAGAATCGGCGCCATGTACATAATCGCAATCGCCTGGCTGTACGTCGTGCTGATCGCGGCGATCTCCGACACGACGATCACCGGCGGGGTTCTCACGTTCGTCTTCTGGGGGGCCGCCCCCCTGGCATTGTTTCTCTGGCTCGCGGGGACCCCTGCTCGTCGTCGTGCCGCAGCCCGTCAGGAAGACGCGAGCGAGGCACCGTCGAACGATAGATCCGATTCGAATATCGATCAATAGCCAAGCCGGCGAGCGCTCAATCCGAGAGCCACACCAGGGAAGCCAGGCGGCCCGTGACCCCGTCGCGGCGATAGGAAAACCAGCGCGAGGGGTCGGAATGGGTGCACACGTCGCCGCCGAACACGCGCTCGACGCCGATCGACCGCAGGCGCTGGCGCGCAAGCTCGAACAGGTCGGCATACCATTTTCCATCCGATGGCGCGGGATGGAACGCCCGCTCGGCGTTTGCGTCGGCCGCGATGAAGCGCTCCCGCACTTCGCCGCCGACCTCGAAGGCCTCCGGCCCGATCGCGGGGCCCATCCAGGCCATGATGCGCCCGGGCGAGACGCCCATGCGCACGATCGTGGCATCGAGGATGCCCGCCGCGAGGCCGCGCCATCCCGCGTGGGCGGCAGCCACGACCGACCCTTCGTCATCGCAGAAGAGCACCGGCAGGCAGTCCGCCGTCATGACGACGCATACCGCACCGGCCTCGCGCGCGAATGAAGCGTCAGCACGCGGCGGAGCGCCACCGGCGTCCGTGCTCGCGGCATCCCACACGGCGGTGCCATGGACCTGATCCAGCCAGCGGGGTTCCGACGGCACGACGGCGCGCAGGATTGCCCGGTTGCGGGCCACCGCAATCGGCGAGTCGCCGACGTGGCTGCCGAGATTCATGCTCGCCCACGGCCCCTCGCTGACGCCGCCATGTCGTGTCGTCATCAGGGCCCGCACGCGCTCGGGAGCGGGCCAGTCGGGTTCGAACCAGTCGGGACTCATATGACCAGCTCCGTACAGATGATTGCCAGGAGGTTTTCGAAATCCTGCGGCAGGGGCGACTCCCACACCATGTCCTCGCCGGTCGCGGGATGAACGAGGCCGAGGCGGAAGGCATGCAGGGCCTGCCGCGGGAAGGCGTCCAGGACCGCGTTGCCGCAGCGCCGCCGGCCGTAGGTCGCATCGCCGATGAGCGGATGGCCGATGTGCGCCATGTGGACGCGGATCTGGTGCGTGCGCCCGGTCTCGAGCCGGCACTCGACGAGCGTCGCGCGCGCGAAGCGTTCGCGTACGGAATAACGCGTCACGGCGACGCGTCCGGCCGAATGCACGGCCATCTTCGTGCGTTGCGACGGGTGGCGGCCGATCGCGGCGTCGACGACACCGGGGCCGGTCACCGTGCCATGCACGAGCGCGAGATAGTGTCGCCTCACCGTACGTGCCTGGAGCTGGCGCACGAGGTCGGTCTGGGCTTCGAGGGTCCGGGCGACGACCATCAGGCCGCTGGTATCCTTGTCGAGGCGATGCACGATGCCCGCGCGCGGCACGCCCGCGAGTTCGGGCGCGTGGTGCAGCAACGCGTTGAGGAGCGTGCCGCTCCAGTTTCCGCTGCCCGGATGCACGACAAGTCCGACCGGCTTGTCGATGACGAGGATGTGGGCATCCTCGAAAACAATGTTCAGCGGGATGTCTTCGGGAGCCTCGGCGACCTCCTCGGGCGCAGGCGCCGCATCCACTTCGAGGACTTCACCGCCCCACACCTTGAATTTTGCGTCGTGCAGGCCGCCGTTGAGACTGACCCGCCCGGACTTCAGCCACCCCTGCAGGCGGCTGCGCGAATGCGCGGGAAACAGCTGCGCGAGCGCCTGGTCGAGCCGCAGCCCCGCGCAATCGGCCGGGATCGTCAGCCACTGGTGCGAAGCAGCCCCTTCCTGTGGGCTATAATCGCCCGGTTCATTCACGCGAGTTTTTTCGATGGCCAGGTTCACTCTTGGAAGTTTAGCGGTTATCGGTGCATTGCTGCTCGGCGGCTGCGGCCTTTTGCCGGAACAGGTCGACGAGACGGCCGGCTGGAACGCCCAGAAGCTGTACTCGGAAGCAAAGAATTACATGGCCGAGGGTTCCTACGAACAGGCGATCAAACTCTTCGAAAAACTCGAGGCGCGATTCCCCTACGGCCGCTATGCCCAGCAGGCGCAGATCGAGGAGGCCTACGCTCACTACAAGTCCTATGAGCCGGCACTGGCGATCGCGGCGGCGGATCGCTTCATCAAGCTGCATCCGAACCATCCGAATACGGACTACATGTATTACCTGAAGGGCCTCGCTACCTTCAACGAGGACCTCGGCCTGCTCGGGGGGCTGTCGAACCAGGACCTCTCGGAGCGCGATCCGAAAGCGGCGCAGGAGTCCTTCGACACCTTCGGCCAGCTCGTGAGCCGCTTCCCGAACAGCAAGTATGCCGACGACTCGCGCCAGCGCATGCAGTACCTCGTGAATTCGCTCGCACAGCACGAGGTGCATGTCGCACGCTATTACTACAAGCGCGGCGCCTACGTGGCGGCGATCAACCGCGCGCAGGCGGTGTTCAAGACCTATCCGAACGCGCCGGCGAACGAAGAAGCGCTGTTCATGCTGGTCAAGAGCTACGACGCGCTGGGAATGAAGGATCTGCGCGACGATGCCGACCGCGTGATGCACAAGAACTTCCCGAACAGCGTGTATTACGCGGGCGGCCCGAAGGATGGCCGCCCGTGGTGGCAGCTCTGGTAACCCGGAACGACTTGCGGACGGGTGCAAGGCCCGTCCGCCCGCCCCCCTCCCGGTCGCGGCCGTACGCAAGCCCCCCGCGACCGGCGGATCTCGCGACGCGCGTAAACCTGGCTGCGATTATCGACCCTGCGGCGTGAGGCGATCTGCCTGACGTCCTGCCTACGCTCCTCGCGGACGGCCATCACGGCCGCGCAACGACGCATCCCGACTGTCAGGTGTGCAGCACCAGCAACAGTGTCGACAAGCTCAGCGCGGACAGCATCGTGGAAAGGAAGACTGCCGAGGCGGAGGTCGCCAGGCCGGCCTGATAGCGCTGCGCAAATAGATAGGGCGTGACACCGGTCGGCAAGGCTGCGAGCGTCACGGCGACGGTCGCCCACAGTGCGGGGACCTCGAACACGCGGGTCGCGAGCAGCCAGACGAGTGCGGGATGGACGATGGTCTTCAGCAGCACGAGCGTCAGGGGCTCACGCAGATTACCGCCCGCCCGGTAGCGGGTGAGCGAGGCGCCGAGGGCGAACAGTGCGCACGGTGGAGCGGCGCTACCGAGGCTCTTTGCCACGGCATCCACCGGCCCGGGAAGTGCCACGCCCAGCGTGGCCAGCGTCAGTCCGATGCTCAGCCCCCAGATGATCGGCGTTGCGGCGATGCTGCGCATGAGGCCGAGCAGAAGCCCAGCGGGCGACTGATTGCCCCCGCGCGCGGTTTCGATCAGCGCTGTCGTCGGTGGCAGCATCACGAGGCTATGGACCGCGATCAGCATGAACAGCGGCAGCGCCGCCGACGGACCATAGGCAGTCACGACCAGCGGAATGCCGAGCATTGCGGTATTGGAGAAGCTCGCCCCCAACCCCAGCACCCCCTGCTCCGCGAGGGTTCGCCCAAACAGCAGCCTGCTGGCAAGCATCGACAGGCCAAACACGGAGAACGCGCCGATGAAATACGACAGCAGGTAACCCCACGGCAAGACTTCCGGAAGATCCGTCTGTGCGATCGCGCGAAACAGCATCAGCGGCAGGGCGAAGTTGAACACGAATACGGACAAGCCGCGGTTCGCCGCCTCGTCGAACAGCCCCGCGCGTGCGGCGAGATAGCCGAGTCCCAGAGTGCCGAACACCGGCAGGATGATTCCTAACACGACTTCCATCGAAGGGCTCGCAGGGCGCGCAGCGGGTACAAGCTGCGCTACATTGGCAAAACAGGCAAGAATGCCACAAGTATCTGCGCATCTTGCCTTCGCTCGGCGAGACGGGCGCAAGGGGAGTACCATCGGCATACTCGTGCCCCGAATCCAGCCAGCGATGAACCTGAAGCCTGCATTTGTCTGCAGCATCCTCACGACCACCCTGCTCTCCCTGCCTGCCGCCGCCGACGCTTCGTTCGACCGCTGCATCGGCGATCTGCGCACGGAGGCACAAACCCGCGGCATCAAGCCCGAAACGTTCGACACCTACGCGAAGGGCCTCGAACCGGATAACTCGGTGCTCGGCCAGCTCGACTCCCAGCCCGAGTTCCGCACGCCGATCTGGGATTACCTGGCGGGACTGGTGGACGACGAACGCATCGCCGACGGGCATGCGATGATGCAACGGTGGGCCACGACCCTGCAGGCCGTGGAAACCGCCTACGGCGTCGACGCGGCCACGATCGTGGCGGTATGGGGCGTGGAGAGCGACTTCGGCCGAAACATCGGCAAGCGCCCGCTGCTCACCTCGCTCGCCACCCTCTCCTGCCAGGGGCGGAGGCAGGGTTTCTTTCGCAGCGAGTTTTTCGCAACGCTGCGAATCATCGAGAATGGAGACGTCGACGCGGCCCGCCTGACCGGCTCCTGGGCAGGCGCATTCGGGCACACGCAGTTCATGCCCTCCACTTTTGCCCGGGTCGCGGTGGACTTCGACGGCGACGGACGGCGCGATCTCGTCGACAGTGTTCCCGACGCCCTCGCCTCGACCGCGAACTTCCTCGCCAAGGCCGGCTGGATCAGCGGACAGCCCTGGGGCTACGAAGTAACGCTGCCGGCGGGATTCGACGCGTCCCTCGCAGGCCGGCACAACAAGCGTTCGATCGGCGACTGGATGCGCCTCGGCATCCAGCGCATCGACGGAGTGCCGCTCGAACCCTCAACCACTGCGGCGGCCATCCTGATGCCCGCCGGTGAAGGCGGCCCGGCCTTCCTGGTGCTGCAGAACTTCGACGCACTTTACTCGTACAACGCCGCCGAAAGCTACGCGCTCGCCATTGCCCACCTGTCGGATCGCCTCCGCGGCGCTGCGGCATTCGTCAGACCGTGGCCGACCGATGACCCCGGACTGTCCCGGGCCGAACGGCGAGAAGTGCAGACCCTTCTCGCGCGCCTCGGATACCCGGTCGGAGAAATCGACGGGGTCATCGGCAAGATCAGCCGCGAAGCGATCGAGGACGTACAGCGGCAGAACGGGCTGGAACCCAGCGGCCGCGCCGGGCGCTACATGCTCGGCGTGCTGCGACGCCTGGCCGGCGCGGGCACAGGGAGTTGACCCCGCGCTTCGCCGCACCGGCGAAGCCCTGATCCGCATCATCGGTTTCACGACCGGCATCGGCGTCCTGATCCTGCTGGGCCAGATTCCGCCGGGCTGGGAATCGAAGCCAAGAGGCATGACATCATCGAAAAACTCGCCTTCGCCCCATGAGCGGCGGCACGGAAAAGACGGCCGCCATCGTCCTCGCCGCGTTCGTCGCACTGCTGTACGAATTCATCAGCATGTTGCCCATGGCTTCGCTCGCCGCCGCCCTCCTCCTCACCGCACAACGCCTCATCGAAGTGCATGAAATCCGCACCGGCATCCGAGCCGGCATCCGGGGCAACATGCCCCAACGCCACCTGAACGAGGGACGCTGCTTTGCGTCCTTCTTTCGTGCTCCGTGCAAAAATTCCTTGGACTCCGCGGGAGGGACGCCTAACGTATCCTCAAGGGGCGGATCGTCCAACGACACGCCCCGACCCCGACGCATAGATAGGTTCGGGAGGAGGTGTCGATCATGTCAACCGCCAACTATTACTCCGGCCCGGGTACGCCGCCGGAGCTTTCCACCGAGGACCGCCGCACGCACGCGGCCCCTCTCTCCGAATCACCGCACCGGAGAATCAACGACACTTGGTTCAACAAGGTCCGCTGGCCCGCATTTCTAGCGTTCTGGATCGTAATGGGCCTCGCCGCATTCGCCTACCTGTTCGGCAAGATCTGAGAAAGGCAGGAGTATCGCCCGCGCGCGCAGAATCGAAAATCGCGACACTGCGCGCGGGGGTCCGTCACGCGCCCCGGCGCATCAAACGGCAGCGGCAGATTTCGATCCCGGATGACCCGTTTCATCACTAAGATCGCCGAGCCATCCCGGAACGAGACCTCGGCCTTTTCCCTGCGGCCAGCTTGAGCCAAACGAGCGGCGGGAATATTGTGTACGATGGCCACGGGGCGCTCATGCCGGCTGAACGGGTAGCCACGGCTCGCTCGGACTTGCCGTTTTCAGCTCCATACGCCCTCCGACTAGACCGCTTTTGCGCCATCAGCGGGTCTCGATCCCTCTCGAAGGCATCCTCTGGATGAGGCCCGAACCGGGCACACCGACATACTCTTCAATGACACATTCACCAACCGATAGCCGTGTGCTCCGCACGGACAACGTCCACTCCGATCGCCACTTCGGCGTCGAGCACGGAGGACTCCACAAGCCGATCCACACCTCGGTCCAATACGGTTTCGACCGCGTCGAGGACTTGATCGGAGCGTTTCAGGGAACCTACAAGGGTGGCTACCAGTACGCGCGCCAAGGCACGCCGACCACGGCCGCTCTCGAGGCCAAGATCACCGCGCTGGAGGGCGGCGTGGGAACGGTATGCTTCGCAACCGGAATGGGGGCGATTGCGGCGACCGTGCTCACGCTTCTGCGCGCGGGCGACCATCTCGTGGCGAGCCGGTACATTTTCGGCAACACGAACAGCCTGCTCGGCACCATCGAGGGCTTGGGAGTCGCCGTCGACAAGGTCGACGCCTGCTCCGTCGAGACCGTCGCCGCGGCGATCCGTCCTGAAACCCGCATGGTATTCGTCGAAACCATCGCCAATCCACGCACACAGGTCGCCGATCTCGCGGCCATCGGAAAGTTGTGCAGCGAGCGCGGACTCATCTATGTGGTTGACAACACCATCACCTCGCCGGCGCTGTTCCAGCCGCGCACGGTCGGCGCGAGCCTGGTGATCAACTCGCTGACCAAGACCATTGCCGGTCACGGCGAAGCACTCGGCGGTGCCGTCACGGACACCGGACTGTTCGACTGGTCACTCAACCCGAACATTTTCCCGTCCTATCGCAAGGGCGATCCCAAAGGCTGGGGGCTGCTGCAGATCCGCAAGAAAGGCCTGCGCGACATGGGCGGCACGATGTGCTCGGACCAGGCACATCGGATCAGCGTCGGCAGCGAGACCCTGGCACTGCGCGTAAGGCAGACGAGCAGCACGGCGCTCGCCTTGGCACACTGGCTCGAGGGCCACCCGAAAGTTCAAGCGGTCCACTACCCTTTCCTGCCCTCACACGCCGAACACGAGCGTGCAAGGAGCCTCTTCGCCGCCGGTTCGTGGCTGTTCAGCTTCGAACTGCGTGACCCGTCGTCGATGGTCGACGTGCTCAACCGCCTAACCCTGCCGATCAAGGCCACAGGTCTTGGCGATACGCGCACCTTGATCATTCCGGTGGCACCGACCATCTTCTGGGAGGCCGGACCGGCGGTACGCGCGGCAATGGGCATTGCCGAAGGTTTGATCCGCGTGTCGATCGGTCTCGAAGACGAAGCCGATCTGATCTCGGACTTCGATCGCGCCCTCGGGTAAGGGCATCCGCTCCGCGCAAAATTTCAGCCAGAAGCGACTGGCCCGGCCCATGCGGCTGAAAGACCGGCCCACCGCGACTCCCCCTGCACGGCGGGCGCTACCGTTCGACAACGGCAACGCACGCCATTCCGCGCCCTTACTGCATGTGCCAGCCGTGGCTGACGACGAACGACTGGCCGGTCAGGGCCCCGTTCGGGAAGGCCGCCAGGAACAGGGCGGTCTGCGCCACGTCGTCGGTGGCAGTGAATACTCCGTCGACGGTGTCGCTGAGCATGATGTTCTTGACCACCTCGGCTTCGCTGATCCCGAGTTCCTTCGCCTGCTCGGGAATCTGCTTGGCGACCAGCGGAGTGCGCACGAAACCCGGACAGATCACATGCGAATGCACGTTGTGCTCCGCCCCTTCCTTGGCAAGCACGCGCGACAGGCCGAGCAAGGCGTGTTTGGCGGCGCAATAGGCCGATTTGAGCTTCGACCCTTCGTGCGAATGCACCGAACCCATGTAGATCACCTTGCCTCCGCGGTTGTTCGGGTACATGTACTGCAGCGCCGCCTTGGTGGTGAGAAAGGCGCCGTCCACATGGATGGCCTGCATCTTCTTCCAGTCGGCGAAGGTGTAGTCGACAATCGGATTGACGATCTGGATCCCGGCATTCGACACCAGGATATCGAGCGCACCGAACGCATCGACCACCGCCTTGGTCCCCGCATTGACCGCGTCCTCGTTGGTGACGTCCATCGCCACGCCCATCGCACGGCCGCCATCGGCCTTGATCTCTTCGGCGGTCTGCTGCGCGGCGGCCAGGTTGATGTCGGCGATCGCCACGGCCGCGCCGGCCTTGGCATAGACGAACGCGATTTCCTTGCCGATGCCGCTCGCGGCACCGGTGATGAGGGCAACTTTTCCATTCAACATGGTGGGGCTCCTTGTTGTTTCAGCCAGGATAATCGAAGACCACTTCACCCAGCCCGAGGTTCAGGCCAGCCTGGCGGCAGGCTTGGTAACGGACGATGAAATATTCGCGGTTGGTGAAGCGGTAGGGCCCGACCCGGAACGCCGGACCGGTGAGCGGCATCGCGAGCCCTGCTCGCGGATCGTTTCAATCTTCATGCAAACGGCTCTCCTCTGTTGGTTGCTGCCGAACAATCGCCGGCGTGCCGGCGTCGTTTCGTGAACCGGTGCCCAGCTCACAGCCCCAGGGCCTTGCGAGTCATGCCGTAGCCCGACTCGATCAGCTGGTCGATGGTCAGCCGCGAGAAGTCGTAATCCTTCGACGACGGCTCGTCTTCGCTGTCTTCGCGGATGATGCGGGTGATCGTCATCGGGGCGTCCTCGCCCATCAACGCAATGAAGCGCGGGCGATGGCGGATGCGCTCGGCGGTGGCGGCCGGCAGTTCGGCGACGATTTCATCGACCAGCCTGCGGAAATCGTTCACCAGTTCGCGGGTGCTCAAATCGCTGCGAACGCGTTCGCAGTAAAGGATCTCGCTCTGCCTGGCCATGGCTTCCACCAGGTTGGCGGGCATGGCATTCCGCTTGCCGGGAAACAGGTCGATGATGAAGACGCGCTTGCCGGCGGAGCCGCAACGTTGCACCACCAGGTCCAGCGGCGAGTTGCTCACGATGCCGCCATCCCAGTAATGCTTGCCGTCGATCGTCGTCCACGGGAAGCCGAGCGGCAGACTGCCGCTGGCGATGATGTGCGCGGGCGTCAGGTCGTCCACGTAACTGTCGAAAACGACGAGTTCGCTGGTCTGCACGTCGACCGCACTCACCATGAGCCGGGTCGGGCTGGACCTGAGCTTGCTGAAGTCGACGTACTTTTCGAGCAGCTTGACGGCCGGCGCGGTGTCGTAGAGGCTGAACCAGCGGTTCGGCAACTGCTCCGGGCTGAGCATCGGCAGGAACCAGCGCGGCTGGAAAAATTGGGGCACCCCGAACAGCGCGATCTGCCCGCAGGCGATCTGCCGCCGCAGATTTTCGTCCGGCAGGGCCGGCGTGGCGGTGGCCAGGTCATTCCAGAAGGCAGTCAGCGCTGCCGCGGCGTGGTCGGGATTGCCGGCGATGATGGCGCCATTGAACGCGCCGATCGACACGCCGGCGACCACATCCGGACGGACGTCGGACTCCTCCAGCGCCCGAACTGCGCCGCACTCAAATGCGCCGAAGGCGCCGCCGCCCTGCAGGATGTAGATGGTCTGGTTGGGGATGTGGCACAGCGTGTAGTCCGGATCGGACAGGCGTGCCCTGCTGGACTTGAGGTTCACCCGGTTTTTGATGAGCAGCTCCGTCACCTTCATCTCTTCCGTCGGCCGCCCGAACGAGAACAGCGCGCGCGGCACGTCGTGCCGCAGGAAGAAGGACGCGAAGGATCTGGACTGCAGCGATCCGCGCTCGATCTTTTCATCGCCGGCTTCGAATTGACCGAGCAGGTTGAAGCTCAGATCGAACATCTCGCTGTAGAAATAGGTGACTTCGTCGTAAGACACGCGCTGGTCAAGCATGTTGCGGGCCGCGATGCGGCCCTGCCGGATAGCGTTGTCCCAATGTTCGACGCGGCGCTGACGGCTGAAGATGGGGTCGAAAAAATTGGCCACGTCGCCGGCAGCAAAGACCCCGGGCTGGCTTGTCCGCAGGAAGCGATCGACGACGATGCCGTTGTCTACCGCGATGCCGCTGCCCTCGAGGAAGCCGGTTTCCGGCGCCACGCCTGCGCCGATGACCACCATGTCGCAGGCGACCGTTCTGCCGCCCTGCGTCACCACGGCCTCGACCGCCGTTTTACCGCGGATTGCCGCCGGGCTATCGCCGACGATGACTTCAACCCCGTGCTTGGCAAAGCCGCGCCGGAAGAAGGCGGAAACCTCCGGCATGTGGAGCTTCCCGAGCAATTCGCTGCGTTCGAGCAGCGTAACCTCGATACCCTTTTGCCGTAGCGAAGCCGCGGCCTCCAGGCCGATGAAGCTGCCGCCGATCACGACGGCCCGCCTCGCCGTTTGCGCACCCCCACGGATCGCTTCGGCATCCTCCAGCGAGCGCAGATAAAAAACGCCGGGCAGCGCCGCCCCGGGCAGCGACAGGCGCCTCGGTGATGCCCCGGTGGCGATGAGCAGGCGCTTGTAGTGGATATCCGCGCCCGGCCGGGTGTGGACCATCTGCCCCGCGGGATCGATGGCGGAAACGGGGGTGCCGAGAAGCAGTTCGACTCCCAGCTCGCGGTATTGGTCCTTGCTGAGCACCAGCGTGGGCGGCGGCGCCTGCTCGGCCGTGAGGGCGCTCTTCGACAGCGGTGGCCGGTGGTAGGGGAGATGCGGCTCGGCGGCGAGCAGGAGGATGCTTCCCTTCGCGCCTTCGGTCCGCAAGGTTTCCACCGCGGTGGCGCCGGCCAGGCCACCGCCGACGACGACGAAATCAAAGTTCTTTGTCATGTTCCGGTTTCCGATGTCGGTTCGGGCACTTCATCGCGATGATGACACCATGGCGCGGTGCCGGCATCCCGAGGCGGGCACACGCGGCAAGGAGACGGGGATGGAGGCGTGGACCGGAGGTCGGCCGCACATTGAAGGGCAATGTCGCATATTCAGATAAGCGGGCTGGCCATCCGGGGGCACGCCCTGGTCGAGCCCGGCACCGGGCGCGGCGTCGACGGCTTGGCCAGGACTGCCTCCAACGTCATGACGGACTTTCGGTCTGGATGCCCCCGAGTGCAGCGCAAGCATGTCGTCCGGTGCGTCACGCTATCAGGGCGCGCCGCTGTTCTTGTGCCGACTGAAGTCAATTTAGTCGGCCATGTCCGGAAAGCAAAAAACACTGATACGACACTATGTTAATAATATTTCATAAATAGCGGCGTCGTTGCACTCCACGCATGGCTTGTCTATCTTTCAGTCACTGCAGCGAGGGGAACCGTGACGCTTCGGCGTACGGCAGTTGCGGGGCGTGGTGACTTGCGGTTAGCGCGTCATCCCGTGCAAGAGGCAGGAGTAGTGACATGGACGCCCGCGTTGATGATCACGGCCACCCGATGTGCCAGGGGTACGACCCGGTGGGACGCGGCCTGCTTGTCGGTTTGGTTGAAGCCCACGTCACTTCCCTGATCTCCTGGGCGCTTGCGCGGCCGATGACGGGAATCGCGGCGCCTTTTTTGCAGGGTCCGCCCTCGAAATGAGGTCGGATTATTGCCACACCGCGGATCAAGGAGACTCTCATGAGAAAGTACAAGGTCGGGTATTTCGTTGGCAGCCTCTCGAGCACGTCGATCAATCGCCTGCTGGCGAAGGCGCTGGTAAGGCTCGCCCCGCCGGAACTCGAATTGACCGAAATACCGATCCGGGACTTGCCGCTGTACAGCCAGGACTACGATGCGGACTATCCTCCTGTCGCGCGCGCTTTCAAAAAGGCCATCGCCGGTGTCGACGGGGTGCTCTTTGTCACGCCCGAATTCAACCGCTCCATTCCCGGCGGACTGAAGAACGCCATCGACTGGGCGAGCCGGCCGTGGGGCCAGAACTCCTTCGCCCGCAAGCCTTCGGGGGTGATCGGTACGTCGCCCGGATCGATCGGCACTGCAGTCGCGCAGCAGAGCCTGCGGGGCGTGCTGTGTTTCTGCAACTCACCGCTGATGAATACGGTCGAGGCGTACATCCAGTTCAAGCCCGGGCTCATCACCGAAGACGGACAGGTCACCGACAACTCGACCGCCGAGTTCCTGCGCAACTACATGAACGAGTTGCACGCGTTCATCGTACGGGTGCTGACCGTGTTGCCGCGGGACGCTTGACGGAGGGAATCCCGCTCCGACAGATCCGAACAAACGTGCTGGGCGTCCACGGCGTGATTTCGTTTAAACGTGGATGCCTTGCAGCACCTGTCGCTGGACTTCGCTCCCTACGAAGGAGGACTCCATGCTCTGCCCCCATTGCGCTGATGGTCACGACCGTCAATCGGCTCATCGCGCCCACGTGCTGCAACTCCTGGCTTTGATCGAACACCCCACCGCGCTGCCGCCGGACGCGGCGCTGCGGATCGCATGCGAACTTCTCGCGTGGACGGGACTCGAGGCGTCGGATGGCGAATGCGACCATTCCGACGCCCGGGTGGCCGAATTCGAGACGGCAGCCTGAGGGAGGGCGGGATGAAACGGAAGAGCGCGGAAGACGGGGCGGCGCGGGCAGGTCTGCCGGGCCCGTCCGGAGCGTTGCTCGCGCGCCTCGAAGGCATCTACCAGGACATCCACGCGAATCCCGAGCTGTCGATGCAGGAGCATCGCACTGCCGGCATCGTCGCATCCTGGCTGCGCGAGCGCGGGTACGAGGTGACCGAAGCGGTCGGCGCGACCGGTGTCGTGGGCTTGCTGCGCAATGGCGAAGGGCCGACCGTGCTGATGCGCGCCGACATGGATGCGCTGCCAATCGCGGAAAGCACCGGCCTGCCCTATGCCAGCCGGAAGACCGGCACGGACAGGTTCGGGCAGCCGACCGCGATTGCGCATTCCTGCGGGCACGACATGCACGTCGCGTGGCTGATGGGCGCGAGCGAGATCCTGGCGAGTAACCGCGAAGCGTGGCGCGGCACGGCGATGGTGGTGTTCCAGCCGGGCGAGGAAACCGGCCAGGGTGCGCGCGCGATGATCGAGGACGGGATGATCAGACGCTTCCCCAAGCCCGACGTCACGCTGGCCCAGCACGTGATGCCGCTCTCGGCCGGCCGGATCGGCTGGCGCACCGGAACGATGCTGTCGGCCGGCGATAGCTGGGAAGTGACGCTGTTCGGCCGCGGCGCTCATGGCTCGATGCCGCAGAAGAGCGTCGATCCGGTAGTGATGGCCGCGTCGGCGGTGATGCGCCTGCAGACCGTCGTGTCGCGCGAAGTCGCGATGACCGATTCGGCCGTGGTGAGCGTCTGCACGCTGCGGGCGGGCATGAACGAGAACGTGATCCCCGATCAGGCGCTGCTCCGTCTCAACATCCGCACCTTCAAGGATGAAGTGCGGACCCGGGTGCTCGCGGTCGTCAGGCGCATCCTGGAAGCGGAGGCGGCCGCGTCGGGGGCGCCGAGGCCGCCGGAGTTCTCCGTGCTGAGCGAGTTTCCCCTCACCCGCAATGACGAAGACGCGACACGGAAAGTCGTTGCCGCGCTCGAACAGCACTTCGGCGGCGACCGGATTGCGGAGATTTCGCCCGCGAGCGCGAGCGAGGACTTCGGGCTGTTCGGCACGGCGTGGAACGTTCCGACCGTATTCTGGGTGATCGGCGGCATCGACCCGGCGCTTTACGAGGAGGCGCGCAAGGCCGGCAGGCTGGACGAGTTGCCGGCCAACCATGCACCGAATTTCGCGCCGGTGCTCGACCCGACGCTGCGCACCGGTATCGAAGCCATGCTGGCCGCCGCCGGCGCCTGGATCTGCCCGCCGACCGATACGGCCGCCAACCGGGCGCACTGAAGCGGCCCGGCCCTGACCATGAGTACGGTGCTGCTACCGGATCTGGTGAAACTGCTCGACTGGGTGGGCACACTGGCGTTCGCCTTCAGCGGCGGCCTGCTGGGAGCGAGAAAGGGATTCGACCTGTTCGGCGTGCTCTTCCTGTCCTTCGTCGTCGCGGTCGGCGGCGGCATGGTGCGCGATGTGCTGATCGGCGCCGTGCCGCCGGTGGCGATCACGGAAATCCACTACTTCCTGATCGCGATCGGCGGTGGCCTGATCACCTTCTACTGGTATCCCAGGGTGGTTTCGCTCGAACGCCCCATCGTGCTCTGCGACGCCGTCGGCCTCGGCCTGTTCACGGTCATCGGCACGCAGAAGGCGATCGAGTACGGCATCCATCCGCTCATGGCCGCCCTGCTGGGGATGATGACCGGGATAGGCGGGGGGATGACACGCGACGTTCTCGCCGGAGAGCCCCCCTTCGTGCTGCGCAGCGAGCTGTATGCGGTGGCGGCGCTGGCAGGTGGCGCGATCGTGTCCGCGGGGTACGCAATCGGCGCTGCGCGCGCGTATTCGCTGCTGCTCGGCGCCGGTGCGTGCATCTTCCTGCGCCTGATGGCGATCTATCGCGGCTGGCGGGTTCCGGTCGCACGTCATCGCATCGATCCGGGCAGCCCGGGCGGCCGGTGAAGGGCGGGCAGCATCAGGCTGTGACTCGGGCGGCGTGACGGGGCAGGCCGCCTGGGTGGAATAGGCGAGGATTCCTGCTATGGATCCCGTATACCCTGTGAAGCGTTGCATGCCTGGAGTCCGCGATGACCATCCATACGGGAAGCCCCGCCCGGTATCAGGGGAACGACAGGCTGCTCTTCGGCATCATCATGGGCGTCCTGAACTTCTGGCTCTTCGCGCAGACCACGCTGAACGTCGCCCCCGACATGCAGAAGGATCTGGGGCTCGATGCAAGCATGATGAACATTGCCGTCGCGATCACCGCCCTGTTCTCCGGCATCTTCACCGTCGTGCTCGGCGGCCTGGCCGACGCCATCGGCCGCGTCCGGCTGGTCAGGGCAGGTTTCTTTCTTCATATTGCCGGTTCGCTGCTGGTCGGACTGACTCCCACCGGTGATCTGGCAGTCGCGGCATTGATGGCGGGCCGGGCTCTGCAGGGGCTGTCTGCCGCCTGCATCATGCCGGCCAGCCTGGCGCTGGTGAAGACCTACTGGGACGGCCCCGCGCGTCAGCGCGCGGTCAGCCTGTGGTCCATCGGGTCCTGGGGCGGCTCCGGCATCTGTTCGCTGTTCGGCGGTTTCGTCTCGCAGAGCTTCGGCTGGCGCTACATCTTCTTCGCCTCCATCGTCGTCGCTGTCGTCGGTCTCGCGATGATCAAGGGAACGCCCGAGAGCAAGGCGGAAACGACGGACAATTATAAATTCGACGTCGCCGGCGTGCTGACCTTCATGCTCGCCATGGTCGCGCTGCAGATCCTCGTGACCCAGGGCAACAAACTCGGCTGGACCAGCCCCGCCATACTCGGGATGATTGCCGTGGCGCTCGTCTTCGGTACCCTGTTCTTCATGGTCGAGGCGCGCGCCGTCCACGGGTTCGTCGATTTCAAACTGTTCCGGAACCCGACCTATACCGGCGCGACGATCTCGAATTTCCTGCTCAACGGCGTGGCCGGCACGCTGCTCGTGTCGTTGCAACTGGTGCAGATCGGCGGCAACATGACCGCGCAGGAGGCGGGCGGGCTGACCCTCGGCTATGCGATCGCGATCATTGCCTTCATCCGCGTGGGCGAGAAGCTGCTGCAGCGCTTCGGCACCCGCAAGCCGATGATCTGGGGCTGCCTGATCACCGGCCTGGCCATCCTGATGCTGTCCCCGGCCAACCTGCTGCTCACCGATTACAAGATCCTCGCAATCGTCGGCTACACGCTGTTCGGCGTCGGTCTTGCCTTCTACGCCACCCCCTCGACCGATGCGGCGCTGTCTTCCCTGCCGACCGCGCAAGCAGGTGCGGGTGCCGGCATCTACAAGATGGCTTCCTCGCTCGGCGCCGCTTTTGGCGTGGCCATCTCCGCGGCGATCTTCACCGCGCTGCGGGCCAGCCCGGAACACGTTTCATGGCTCGAAGGCGTCATCACCTTCGTCGGCCGCCAGGACAACCTGGCCGTCAGGCAAGCCGCGATGATCGCCCTGACGTTCAACGCGTTCATGGTGCTCGTGGCGATCATGTCGATCATGCTGACGGTGCCCAAGGGCGGCCCCAGGAAGGCCTGAGTCAGACCTTGACCACGATCTTCCGCCGGACGGCGCCTTTGGAGTTCAATCGAGGGCCTCACGGGCAATCGAATAACACACCCGGGCCCAAAAAACACAAACGCCACCTCAAGGGTGGCGTTTGTGTCTGAAACTTGGCGCGCCCGGCAGGATTCGAACCCACGACCCCCTGGTTCGTAGCCAGGTACTCTATCCAACTGAGCTACGGGCGCTAAAGAAAGCGCATTATAGACAGATTTGTAATCCAGTCAAGATCGGACGCTAAAAATCACGCGCCCCTGAAACCATAATCCGGAAATGAAAAGAGCATCCGAAGATGCCTCCCCTCCCCAGGAATGCTGGCGCGCCCGGCGGGATTCGAACCCACGCCCCCTTGAACACGCAGGCCGCCAATTACACATCGCCGAGTCGCAGCCTGTCTCCATATCCCTCACGACAGCGCTCGTCCTCCGTCCGACGGCAAGACTCGACGTCGTGACTCCTGACCTTACGCCACACACTTTACGCTGACGCCCCCGCGCCCATCCTCAGCTCTCGAAACAATGAATGGCGAATTCCGCCGCTCATAGGGGGCAAGTCCGGCAACGCCGAAACGAACGAGTCCTGCCGACGGTTTAGATTGACTACATATTGTTTGATTACAAATCATTTGTGCGATATGCTGCGATGCAAGAATTACCGGACGCGTCTTGAAACCACGTCTCGGTGCAACGTAGCTGTCATGCGTATCGGATTGTCGATCGGTAAGGGATGGGTAAATGTCTGGTTCGATGATTGGAGGACTCGGCCTCCCCCCCGACAAGAGGGAAAACGGGCACCCGTTTGTCGAAGGACGAGCGCGGGTCGTTGCGGTCGATAAGGGCATCGCGTGGCTCGAGCCCGAACAAACCGGCAGTTGCGGGGGCTGTGCATCCGCGGCCCTTTGCGGCAGCAAGGGGCTCGGCACCCTGACAAGCCGTCTCCAGGCGCGGCGTTTTCCCCTTCCCGACGGGGCCGGGCTTCATGTTGGCGACCGCGTCATTGTCGGCGTCCGCGAGGATGCGCTGGTCAAGGCGAGCATGACGGCCTACGCGCTGCCGCTGGCAACGTGCTTTGCCGCCGGCGCCCTCGCCCAGGCTGTCACGCACCGTGACGGCATCACGATGGCCGCCAGCGCTGCGGGCCTGCTCGTCGGACTCGTTCTCGCTCGCATATTCGCCCGCGTCCTCGAAACCTGTGGCGAGATCGCACCGCGACTGGTACGCCGGGACGCGCCCGCTTGTCACCCCGAACAAGGCTGACCCCATGCAGGAATACGTCCTCCTCTTCGTCAGCGCGGCGCTGGTCAACAACGTTATCCTCGCCCGCTTCCTCGGGCTGTGCTCCTTCATGGGCGTCACGACTCGGGTCGACACCGCGGTCGGCATGGGCATGGCGACGACCTTTGTCATCACGGTATCGTCGATGATCGACTGGGCGGTCGAGGCCTGGCTGCTGCAGCCGTATGGCCTCGGCTACTTGCGTACGGTGACTTTCATCCTGGTGATTGCCGCTGCCGTGCAATTCACCGAGATGACGATCCGCAAGGTCTCGCCACCCCTGTTCCAGATGCTGGGCATCTACCTGCCGCTGATCACGACCAATTGCGCGGTGCTGGGCGTCGCTTTGTTGCTCGTCGAAAGCCACATGAATTTCTTCGCCAGCGCGCTCTTCGCTTTCGCGTCGTCGATCGGCTACAGCCTCGTCATGGTGATCTTTGCCGGACTGCGCGAACGCCTCGCGCTGGCCGAGGTGCCGCGCCTGTTCGCCGGCCCGCCGGTGGGCTTCATCACGGCAAGCCTGCTGGCGCTGGCCTTCATGGGCTTCTCCGGCATGAGCACGAACTGAGGAACCGGTCATGTTGATCGACGTCGGAAGTCTCACGCTGATGGGCATCGCGCTTGGCAGCCTGCTCGGCACCGCGGCCCGCTACCTCGCTGTTCAGGAAGACCCGCTCGAAGAGGAACTCAGGGCGATGCTTCCGGGATCGCAGTGCGGCCAATGCGGGTACGTGGGCTGTGCTCAGGCCGCCGCGGCGCTGGCACGCGGCGAAGCGGCCGTTACGGTGTGCCCGCCGGGCGGCAAGGCAGTTGCCGAGGCGCTGGCGAAGAAGCTGGGGGTCAGTGCGGACCTGTCGGAGCACGTCGAACAGGTGCCGGTGTACGCCCGCATCGAGGAAAACCTGTGCATCGGCTGCACCCGCTGTCTCAAGGAATGCTCCGTCGACGCGATCTACGGCGCCACCAAGCTGATGCATACGGTGATCACCGACGCGTGCCATGGCTGCGGCAAGTGCGCGCTTGTCTGTCCCACCGACGCGATCGAAATGCTTCCGGTCGCGCAAACCCTCGCCACCTGGTACTGGCCCAAGCCCGCGACGGTGGGCGACGGGGCGGTCCACTGACAGGAGCCCGGCCATGAAACTCTTTCCGGTCCGAGGCGGCATTCATCCGGACTATCGCAAGTCGCTGTCGAGCAACGAGGCCATCGTCGTGATGCCGATGCCTCGACGGCTCGTCCTCCCGCTGCAGCAGCACATTGGCGCACCAGCCGAAGTGCTCGTCGCCGCCGGTGAGCAGGTCCGCAAGGGCCAGCTGCTCGCGCGCGGTCAGGGGCCGGTGTCGGCACCGCTGCACGCGCCCACCTCGGGCGTCATCGAAGCCATCAGCCAGATCCCGGCTCCGCATCCTTCCGGCCTGCCGCAGACTGCCATCGTGCTGCTGCCCGACGGACTCGACGCGTGGGCGCCCCTGCCCGCGCCGCTTGCCGACCCGTTCGAGGCTCCGCCCGAGGCGATCCGCGAGCACGTTGCGCAGGCCGGCATTGTCGGCATGGGCGGCGCGGCCTTCCCCGCAGCGGTCAAGCTTGGGCTCGGTGGTCAGCATCGCATCGACACCTTGCTCATCAACGGCGCCGAGTGCGAACCCTATCTCACCTGCGACGATCGCGTGATGCGCGAGCATGCGGACGACGTGGTCGACGGCGCGCGACTGATGGCCCGTGCGCTGGACGCGCCGTGCGTGATCATCGCCATCGAGGCCAACAAGCCGGAGGCGATCGACAGCATCTCGCACGCGGCAGCGAAGTTTGCCGAGGTGCAGGTCGTCGCCGTGCCGGTGCAGTACCCGATGGGCTCGGAACGCCATCTGGTGCAGGCGATCACCGGCCGCGAAACACCCGCGCGACGGCTCACCGCGGACATCGGCGTGGTCGTCCACAATCCGGGCACCGCGCGTGCCGTGCATGAGGCGGTGCGCCACGGCCGGCCGTTGACGCACCGGGTCGTCACCGTGAGTGGCGGCGCCGTTCGCCACCCGCGCAATGTCGACGTCGCGCTCGGCACGCCGGTTGCCGACCTGCTGGCCTTCTGTGGCGGACTGACCGGCATGGAGGAACAACTGGTCCAGGGCGGACCGATGATGGGGCAGCCCCTCCCCAGCCTGGACGTTCCGGTGGTCAAGGGCACCTCGGGCATTCTGGCGCTCACCGCCGAGGAAGTCGCCGAGCAGCCCGCAAGCCCCTGCATCCGCTGCGGCAGTTGCGTCAGCGTGTGCCCCTGCGGACTGGTACCCGTCGAACTCGCCGCCTACATCCGCAAGGACCGCCTGGAGGACGCCGCCAAACTGGGCGTCCAGGATTGCCTGTCCTGCGGCAGTTGCGCCTGGGTGTGCCCTTCGCACATCCCGCTGGTTCAGTACTTCAACTACGCAAAGGGCCGGCTCAACGCCGACGCGGCCGTGCAGCGCAAGAACGACCGTACGCGCACGCTGGCCGAAGCGCGAACGCTGCGACTCGAAAAGGCCGAGGCAGCCAAACGGGCCGCGGCAGCCGTCCGTCAGGCCGCAGCGACGGCAAACGCTGCCACGGGAGACATCAACGCATGACGACACCCCCTCCTGCGCGCCGCGGTCGCAGCGGCCACCCTCTCCGCGCAGCCCATAGCGGCCCCTTCACTCACGCACCGAGAAGCGTGCAGCGCACGATGCTGACGGTGCTCCTTGCGCTGACACCCGCCACCGTATTCGGCTGGTGGCTGTTCGGCTTGCCGGCGATCCTGCTGTTCGGTGTGACGGTCGGCGCCTGCGTCGTGGTCGAGGCGGTGTGCCTGGTGCTCCAGGGCCGATCCGTACAGATCGGAATCGCGGATGGCTCGGCGATCCTCACGGGCTGGCTGCTCGCGATGAGCCTTCCGCCCTGGGCGCCCTGGTGGACCGGCGCGCTCGGTGCGGTCTTCGCCATCGCACTGGCCAAGCATGCTTTCGGCGGACTCGGGCAAAACGTGTTCAATCCGGCGATGGTGGCACGCGTTGCGCTGCTGGTCTCCTTCCCGGTCGTGATGACGGCTTGGGTCAGCCCGCAGCCGCTGTTCTCGCCCGGAGCACCTGCGCTCGGTGCGGCGCTCGATATCACCTTCGGCCCCGGAGTGCCGGACGCTGTGACCTCCGCTACCACGCTGGGACACGTCAAGACGGAATTGTCTCGCGGCATACCGGTTACGCAATCGGTGGCCGAGGTACCTGCGCTGCGCGATCTGGTCTTCGGCCTGCGCGGTGGCAGCCTCGGCGAAACCTCGGCAATCTTCGTCCTCGCGGGCGGCCTGCTCCTGCTGGCGCGGCGAATCATCTCGTGGCACATCCCGGTCGCCGTGCTCGGCAGCCTGTTCGCGATGGGGACGCTCTTCCATGCGGTCAATCCCGCGCGTTTCGCGGACGGGAGTTTCCACCTGTTGTCGGGCGCCAGCTTCCTGGGGGCCTTCTTTATCGCCACCGACTACGTGACCTCCCCGGTCTCGAAGACCGGACAGCTCGTCTTCGGCATCGGCTGCGGCGTCCTCGCATGGGTGATCCGGACTTTCGCCGGCTACCCGGAGGGAATGGCCTTCGCGGTCCTGCTGATGAACGCGCTCACACCGATCATCGACCAATACACCCGGCCTCGGCTCTTCGGCCGCAGCCGCGACGGCGCACCGCTGCCGCTGAGGGAGGACGCATGAAACCGCGCACCTGGATTCATGCGGCGATCCTGGGCAGCTTCTGCCTCGGCTTCGGCGTGGTCCTCGCCGTCACCGACCGCATGACGACCGACCCGATCGCGGAGCGGGCGCGCGAAGACAAGCTCAATTCGCTCGCCCAGGTCCTCCCCGAAAACCTGCGCGACAACAACCCGGTCGCCGATGCGCTGACCCTGCAGGACGCCCACGGCCGGCCCCTCACGATCTACCGCGCGCGCAAGGGCGGCAAGGTCACGGGCGCCGCGTGGGAGATCCGCGGCTCCGGATACGCCGGCGAGATTCGCCTGATGATGGGCGTCGACGCCGGCGGCCGGATTCTCGGCGTACGCGCGCTCGCCCACAAGGAAACGCCGGGACTGGGTGACAGGATCGGGGTCAAGAAGGGCAACTGGATCTTGCACTTCACCGGACGTTCGCTCGACGCGCCCGCACCCGAGCGATGGAAGGTGAAGAAGGACGGCGGCGATTTCGACCAGTTCGCGGGCGCCACGATCACACCGCGCGGCGTCGTCGCAGCCATTCGCGGCGGGCTCGAGTTCTTCGCGGAACACAAGTCGGAACTGACCGGAGCGAACTGAAATGTCAAACGATTACAGCCGCATCGCCCGCGACGGCCTGTGGGACAACAACGGCGTGCTGTGCATGCTGCTTGGCATGTGCCCGACGATGGCGATGACGACCAGTGCCACCAACGGTCTCGGCATGGGCCTTGCCACCGCCGCGGTGATGGCGGCCTCGAACCTGCTGGTCGCGCTGTTCCGCGGTTACATCACGCAGGAAGTTCGGATTCCCGTCTACATCCTGATCGTCGCCGCGATGGTGACGCTCGTCGACCTGACGATGAACGCGTGGATGCACGAGTTGTACAAGGTGCTGGGCTTGTTCATACCGCTGATTGTGTCGAACTGCCTGCCGCTGGCGCGCCTGGAAGCCTTTGCTGCAAAGGAACCGGTGTTGCCCTCGCTGCTGGACGGCATCTTCATGGGACTGGGCTTCACGCTGGCGCTGACCGCCATTGGAGCGGTGCGGGAGATCATCGGCTCGGGCACGCTCTTCGCGGACGCCTCGCTGCTGCTCGGCCCCGCGTTCCATTTCATGGAAATCCGCCTGATGCCGGCCGACAGCGGCGTGCTGATGATGATCCTGCCCCCGGGGGGATTCCTGACCGCGGGCCTGATGGTGGTCGGCAAACGCATGCTCGATGTGCGCGCCGGCAAGGGCATACAGATGGCCGGCGCACACAGCGTCGGCTGAGGTGGAAAAATGAAAGTCGGTATTGCGTACGGGCTTCCGCAACGCCAAACGTGGCTCACGCTCGAAGTGCCCGAGGGCACGACCGTCGGTGACGCGATCGCGCGCTCCGGCATTACCGGCCAGTTCCCGGACATCGACCTCGAAAAACAGAAGGTCGGTATCTTCGGCAAACTCGCCAGCCTCGATGCGGTCCTCGAGGAAGGTGACCGTGTCGAAATCTATCGCCCGATCATCTGTGACCCGAAAACAGTGCGCAAGAAAAACGCCGGCGACTGAACTTCGACCGGCAGATGGGTGTTCCGGGATGGCGATAAGGACACATCGGCCGAATCCGGAACACCCGATTTCACACGCGACTGGCCTCAGCCTTTCATGATTTTTAGGGTCTGGCTGGAGGTGTACTCCTCCAGCCCGTAGCGCCCGAACTCGACGCCCAGGCCCGACTGCTTCACGCCGCCGAAAGGGGCATCAGGCTGTATCGCGCCGTGCTCATGCGGAGCTCAATCGAGTGCCTCACGGGCAATCGAATAACACAGCCGGGTCCCATTAACACAAACGCCACCTCAAGGGTGGCGTTTGTACTTGAAACTTGGCGCGCCCGGCAGGATTCGAACCCACGACCCCCTGGTTCGTAGCCAGGTACTCTATCCAACTGAGCTACGGGCGCTTTTGCCGACCCGGCCTGCTACCAAGCCGTTCAGCGATTGGCGGAGAGGGTGGGATTCGAACCCACGGTAGGCTCGCACCTACGCCTGATTTCGAGTCAGGTACATTCGACCACTCTGCCACCTCTCCGACTCCCGCATGGCCTCGCCTTGCGGGAGGCCGAATTATACGCAGAAAATTCCGCGGGACAACAACACCGCGGGATTTTTTTTATGCATGCTGCGGCGGCATCCAGGCGGTCACCTTCACAAACACAGCCGGAACCCCCTTTCTGAACGCGCACAGACGCAAACCCCTCTTCGTCGCCGACTGTCCAGCGCGCGGGGCACCGGAATTCTTTCAGCATTGCCCATTCCGATGGGCTCACGCAGAATCATTCGGTCATGTCGAATGGACCGGCCTCTTGCGCGCCTCCCTGATCATCATTGCCGCACTCCTTGTCACCGCCTGCGGGCCTTCGGGAACGTCACTCACCGACCTACGGACGGTCTCCGGCTACCGTACCGCAGGCGAGTTGCGTGTCGCGACCCGCGTGGATCCGATCACCTACCGCAACGGCAGCGACGGGAAGGCATCCGGCTTCGACTACGATCTGCTGCAGAAACTCGGCAAGCGCCTGGGCGTACCGGTGCACATGGTGATCTTTCCCGATGCGGCCCGAGCCCTCGAGGCCGTCATCCGGGGCCAGGTGCATCTGGCGGCGGCGGGCGTGGGCCGCAACGACCGCTTGCCACTCGCCTGGACCAGTCCGCTGCGCGAGGTCGACTACGTCCTCGTCGGGCGTGCCGAGAACGGCGAAATCACGGAAGAAAGCTCACTCGCGGGACGCACCGTCTCGGCACGGCACGGCTCCCTCGCTGCCGACTTCCTGAATCAGATCCACAAGCGGGTTCCGGAAATGCACCTCCATTTCCCGGTGAACGCCTCGGACGACCACCTGCTCGAGTCGCTGGCCAAGGGCGAACTGGATATCGTCGCCACTGACCGCGTCCATTTCGCCGTGGCGGCACAAACCTCACCGAACCTGGCCGTCATATACGACTTGCCTGTCAGCTCGACCATCGGGTGGGCGCTCTCCACGGAAGCGAAAGACGAACTGAACGAGGAAATCGAGGCGTTCCTCGCCGACGCGCGCGCGAACGACACGCTGGCCCGGCTCTCGGATCGCTACTTCGGCCACATCCGGCGTCTTGAGGACAGCGCCATCACGACCTTTCTTTCCCGCCTCCAGGCGCGGCTCCCGCATTACCGCCAGCATTTCCACGAGGCACAGGCGCGGACCGGCATCGACTGGCGTTTTTTCGCCGCGCTGGCGTATCAGGAGTCGCACTGGGATCCGCTGGCGACGTCGCGTTCCGGGGTGCGGGGGATGATGATGCTGACCTCGGAGACGGCAGATCGCCTCGGGGTACGCGACCGCCTCGACCCGCGCGAGAGCATTCTCGGCGGTGCGCGCTACTTCTCGATGCTCAGGGAGCAGTTGCCCGATGACGTACCCGAGCCGGATCGCCTGTGGATGGCTGCGGCGGCGTACAACCTCGGGATGGGCCACATGAACGGGGCGCGCACGATCGCGCAACGGATGGGCAAGGACAACACCAGCTGGCTCGACATGAAGGCGGTGCTGCCCCTCATGTCGAAGCCCGAGTACGCCAGCCGCCTGAAGGCCGGCGCGGCACGGGGCGGCGAGGCCGTGATCATGGCGGAGAACATCCGCAACTACCACGACATCCTGCTGCGCCTCGAGCGCCCCTACGTCCCGCCGCTTCAGCCCGCGGGGCTGCGGCTCGAAACAACGTCGCAGCGGCTACCCGCGCGCGGCGGTTACGCGCGCGGCTCGAGCACCTCGAGCCCGCCCATGTAAGGCACGAGTGCCTTCGGCACGGCGACCGACCCGTCTGCCTGCTGATAGTTCTCCAGCACGGCCACCAGCGTCCGCCCGACCGCGAGACCCGAGCCATTCAGCGTGTGCACGAGCTCGTTCTTGCCCTGCGCGTTTTTGAACCGGGCCTGCATGCGGCGCGCCTGGAACGACTCGAAGCACGAGCAGGACGAGATTTCGCGGTAGGTCTTCTGCGCCGGCAGCCATACCTCGAGGTCGTACGTCTTGGCCGAAGAGAAGCCCATGTCGCCGGTGCACAGGACGATCTTGCGGTATGGCAGTTCCAGCCTGCGCAGGATCGCCTCGGCATGGCCGGTCATCTCTTCGAGTGCGCCCCAGGAGTTGTCGGGATGCTCGATGCGGACGAGCTCGACCTTGTCGAACTGGTGCTGACGGATCATCCCGCGTGTGTCGCGACCGTAGCTGCCGGCCTCGGAGCGGAAGCAAGGAGTGTGGCTGACGAACTTGAGCGGCAGCACGTCTGCCTGCAGCAGCTCGCCGCGCACCATGTTGGTCACCGGCACCTCGGCCGTCGGGATCAGGTAGAAGCGCCCCTCGTCCCGCGGAACCGCGAACAGGTCGGCCTCGAACTTCGGCAGCTGGCCGGTGCCGAACATGCTGTCCGGGTTGACCAGGTAAGGCACGTACACTTCCGTGTAGCCGTGCTCGCGCGTATGCACGTCCAGCATGAACTGCGCGAGCGCGCGATGCAGGCGCGCGACCCCGCCGCGCATGACCGCGAAGCGCGACCCGGCGATCTTCACCGCGGTCTCGAGATCCAGCCCGCCCAGTCCGCCGCCGACGTCGACATGGTCGCTGACCTTGAAGTCGAACTCGCGCGGCGTGCCCCAGCGGCTCACCTCGACGTTCGCCGTCTCGTCCTTGCCCACCGGCACGCTCGCATGCGGCAGGTTCGGCAGCCCCGCCACCAGCGCCTCGATGCGGGCGAGCAGCGCGGACAGCGCCTGCTCGTTGGCCTTCAACTCGTCGCCGATCCCCGCGACCTGCGCCATCACCGCGGACGCATCCTCGCCCTTCCCTTTCAGGATGCCGATCTGCTTGGACCGCGCGTTGCGTTGCGCCTGAAGCTCCTGCGTGCGGGTCTGCAGGTTCTTGCGCTCGTTCTCGAGCGCCTGGAATTCCGCCGGGTCGAAACTCGTGCCGCGCGCGGCCAGTGCAGTGGTAACGACATCGATCTGGTTGCGCAGCAGTTGGATATCAAGCATGGCTGTTCCGAAAGTCTTTCAATTCAATGAATAGGCGATGAATACTGCGGCGGAACCTTCGGATCCGCCGCCAACTCGTTCTGTTTCCATGACATTCTAGGGCAAAACCGCCCGCATGCCGCGATGCACAATTATATTAATCAAATCAATCGTTTACTCAAAACGATCGGCACAAACTTTCCTTGAATTCGACCGCCCCTAGCTTATAGTTAAGGTTCTCAGGGAAGCGCCGCACAGACGACGAACGCCACATATGAGGAGACACCCATGCTGTCGATCCGAGACTGCCTTGATTACTGCGATTTGACCGACGACGAAGTTGCGCTGATTGCCGAGCACGAAGGAATTCCCGACGGGGCCGCTGCTCAGATCGTCTGCGGGATGGTCCAGACAGCCGAAGGCGTTCTCGTGCTCACCGGCTATATGCAGGACCTCATCGACCGCGCCACGGAGCGCGGCGACCTCGAACAAGCCGAGCGCGCCAGGAACGTCCAGGCCCGCTTCGTGGCCGACCATCCCCTGCCCCACTGAGGGCGCGACCGCCCTCTAATCCTGCTTCCCACCCTCGTCGGGCCGCCGGCCCGACGAGGCGGCGGCATCCAGTTCGCGCAGATGCTCGAGCTTGGCGGCGATGCGCGCCTCCATGCCGTAGGGTGTCGGTCGATACCATCCGGGTGGCGCCATGCCTTCGGGGAGGTAGGTTTCGCCCGCAGCATAGGCGTCGGGTTCGTCATGGGCATAGCGGTAGGTCTTGCCGTAACCCAGTTCCTTCATGAGCCGCGTCGGCGCGTTGCGCAGGTGCAGGGGCACCGGGCGCGACACGTCGTTCGCCACATGCTGGCGCGCGGCGTTGTAGGCCTTGTACACCGCGTTCGATTTTGCCGCGCACGCGAGAAAGATCGTCGCCTGCGCGAGCGCGAGTTCGCCCTCCGGCGAGCCAAGCCGCTCGTAGGTCGTGCAGGCGTTCAGTGCGATTTCGAGTGCGCGCGGATCGGCCAAGCCGATATCCTCGACCGCCATCCGCACCAGCCGGCGGCCGAGGTAGAGCGCGTCCGCCCCGCCATCGAGCATCCGGCACAGCCAGTACAGCGCGCCGTCGGGATTCGAGCCGCGCACCGACTTGTGCAGGGCGGAGATCTGGTCATAGAAGGCCTCCCCGCCCTTGTCGAAGCGCCTGAGCTTGCTCGACAGCGCCTCGTCGACAAACTCCGGCGTGACGGGATCCACCCCGGCCGTCTCCGCGGCGACCTGCACCTGTTCGATCAGGTTCATCAGCCGCCGCGCATCGCCGTCGGCGAAACCGATCATGCGTTCGCGCGCCGTCTCGTCGAAGGCGAGTTGCGGACAGGCAAGCGCCCGCGCCCGCTCGAAGAGCCCGCCCATCGCGTCGTTGTCGAGCGGTTCGAGCACATACACGGACGCGCGCGAGAGCAGCGCCGAATTGACCTCGAAGGACGGATTTTCGGTCGTCGCGCCGATGAAGGTCACGAGGCCCTGTTCGACGTAGGGCAGGAAGGCGTCCTGCTGGGCCTTGTTGAAGCGATGCACCTCGTCGACGAAGAGGATCGTGTGGCGGCCGCGTGCCTTCGCGGCCTGCGCCTGGCTGACGGCCTCGCGGATGTCCTTGACGCCGGAGAACACCGCCGACAGGGCGATGAAATCGGCGTCGAACGCCTGCGCCATCAGGCGCGCCAGCGTCGTCTTGCCGACACCGGGCGGCCCCCACAGGATCATCGAGTGGAGCTTGCCGGACTCGAAGGCAAGCCGCAGCGGCTTACCCGGCCCGACGAGGTGGCGCTGCCCGGCAATCTCGTCGAGCCGCTGCGGCCGCATGCGCTCGGCGAGCGGTACGCGCGGCGGTTCCAGTGAATCGAAGAGATCAGCCATCGGCTGCGTCGGCCTCGGTTGCCACTTAGTTGCCGCTCAGTTGCCGATCACGTCGGCACCCGGCGGCGGCACGAAGCGGAACTGCGCGGGATCCGGGCGCGCCCCGGCCGTCAGGGAACGGAATTCGATCAGCGTCGTCTGCCCGAAGTGGTCCTTCAACTCCATCCGCTTCAGGGTGCCGCCGGCGAAGCCCATGCGCATGGACTCGAAGCTGCTCTCGGCCAGCTTCGGTTTCGCGTACACCCATTCGATCCCGTCGCCGGAACCCGCTTCGGAGAGTTCGAAATTGCGTTCGATGGCCCCGTCGCCGGCAAGAATCGCCGCCGGCGTGCTGCCCAGGGCATCGCCCAGACGCTTGACGGTCACCTGATTGAGGTCACGATCCCAGGACCACAGCTTTTCCCCGTCGCTGACGAGAACCTGCGGGTACGGCTTCTCGTAAGTCCAGCGGAACTTGCCCGGACGCGCGAACACGAAACTGCCGCTCGCGCGCTGCGGCTTGCGGCCCGAGGCGGCAAAGACGGTCTGGTCGAACTCGCCCTGCGCCGTGCGTGCGCCGTCGATGAACTGGCGCAGCTGCGCGATCCCGCCCGCGGATGCGAGACCCGCCCCGCACATCAGCGCAAGCGCCACCCCCAGCCGCAAGGCGGCTTGCAGGAACCTTGCCGAAACCCTCATTCGCCCTCCTTCGCAGGCACGATCACTTCACGGTTGCCGTTCGTGCCCATCGCCGAGACCAGGCCGGCACGCTCCATCTGCTCGATCAGGCGGGCCGCACGGTTGTAACCGATGCGCAGGTGCCGCTGCACCAGCGAGATCGACGGGCGCCGCGTCTTGATGACGACTTCGACCGCCTGGTCGTACAGCGGATCCGCTTCGCCATCCCCCTCGCCTCCTCCGCTCCCGCCGAGCGCCGCATCGAGCTCGTCCTCGGGCGCCGACAGGATGCCCTCGACGTAGTCGGGCGGGCCGCAGCGCTTGAGATGATCGACAACCTTGTGCACCTCCTCGTCGGCCACGAAGGCACCGTGCACGCGCACGGGCAGCCCGGTGCCGGGTGCCAGATACAGCATGTCGCCCATGCCCAGCAGCGTCTCCGCGCCCATCTGGTCGAGGATCGTGCGCGAATCGATCTTGCTCGACACCTGGAACGCGATCCGGGTCGGGACGTTGGCCTTGATGAGGCCGGTGATGACATCGACCGACGGCCGCTGCGTCGCGAGGATCAGGTGGATGCCGGCCGCGCGCGCCTTCTGCGCGAGCCGCGCGATCAGCTCCTCGACCTTCTTGCCGACCACCATCATCATGTCCGCCAGTTCGTCGACGATCACGACGATGTGCGGCAACTGTTCGAGCGGTTCGGGATTGTCCGGGTTGATCGCGAACGGGTTGGTCAGCGGCTTCTCGACCTTCTCCGCCTCGACGACGGCCTTGTTGAAGCCCGCAAGGTTGCGCACGCCGACGGCCGCCATCAGCTTGTAGCGCTTGTCCATCTCCACCACGCACCAGTTGAGCGCGTTGGCGGCATGCTTCATGTCGGTGACGACCGGTGCGAGGAGATGCGGAATGCCCTCGTAGATCGACAGCTCCAGCATCTTCGGGTCGACCATGATCAGCCGCACCTTCTCCGGCCCGGCCTTGTACAGCAGCGACAGGATCATCGCGTTGATACCGACCGACTTGCCGGAGCCGGTCGTGCCCGCGACGAGCACGTGCGGCATCTTGCCGAGGTCCGCGACGACCGGCTGGCCGGCGATGTCCTTGCCGAGCGCCACCGTCAGCGTCGAGTGCATGTCGTGGTAGGCCTTGGAACCGAGGATCTCGGACAGGCGCACGGTCTGGCGCTTCGCGTTCGGCAGTTCGAGCGCCATGCAGGACTTGCCCGGCACGGTCTCGACGACGCGGATCGACACCAGCGACAGCGCACGCGCGAGATCCTTCGCGAGGTTCACGACCTGACTGCCCTTCACGCCGGTCGCCGGCTCGATCTCGTAGCGCGTCACGACCGGACCGGGATAGGCCGCCAGCACCTTCACCTCGACGCCGAAATCGCCCAGCTTGGTCTCGATCACGCGCGACGTGAATTCGAGCGATTCGGCCGAGGGCGGCTCGACGTCGCCCGACGGCAGATCGAGGAGGCTCAGCGGCGGAATCGCGCCGACCGGCGTCGGCAGGTCGGCGAACAGCGTCTGCTGGCGCTCCCGCTGCTGCTCCTTCTCGGCCCGCTCGGATTTCGGCACCTCGGCCACGGCGGGTTCGATGCGCAACTGGGGCGTCGGCGCCGCCACCGTCTTGCGCCGCTTCGTCTCGACCACGGCCTCGCGCTTCTGCGCCACCTGCTGGCCGGCCTTGCGGTCCTGCCACCCATACCACGCCCGCTGCGCACCCTGCCATCCCTGCTCCAGGGACAGCCCGATGCGCTCGATCACGGACAGCCACGAAATCCCGGAGAACAGGCTCAAACCGGAGGCGAACAGCGCCAGCAGCAGCAAGGTGCCGCCGGTGAAACCGAGATAGCGCTGCACGATCTGCCCCAGCTCGACCCCGGCGAGGCCGCCCGGCGCCAAGGGCACGCTCGCGCCATGCGAGTAGAAGCGCAAGGACTCGAGGGCGCTGCTCGACAGCAACACCACGAAAAAGCCCGTCAGCACGAAGAAGAAGGAGCGGCGATCGAGCCGGACATCATGGCGCAGGCGCCTGAAGCCCCACACCAGCGCATAGCCGAGAAACACGACCCACCACCAGGCGGACAAGCCGAACAGGTAGTAGAGGAGATCGGCGAGCCAGGCCCCGAAGCGCCCGCCCGGATTGCTGACCCGCGCGACTTCGGCGGCATGCGAC
The DNA here is from genome assembly GCF_003628555.1 of Azoarcus sp. DN11. Taxonomy (NCBI): domain Bacteria; kingdom Pseudomonadati; phylum Pseudomonadota; class Betaproteobacteria; order Rhodocyclales; family Zoogloeaceae; genus Azoarcus; species Azoarcus sp. DN11. The sequence continues at coordinate 3,633,512 of NZ_CP021731.1, forward strand.
CAGCCGGGATCGGACTTGCTGTAACCGAGCAGCACCAGCCCGACATACAGGGACATCACGCCGAGAATCAGCCAGCGTGCTTCCTGAAGCAAGAGGGAGATCCGTTCCGGCAGAGGCTGGAAACGGGGGGACTGACGGGACGCCATCGGCTCGGGAACGAATGCCCAGGTAATCGACAATTCGCGATTATATGCGATCAGTCGCCGCGGCCGATGCCGCTGTTGCGAAGCGATACAGCAGCCCCCGCCCGGCGTTCCTCACAGATCGTTCAAGCGGTCCCGCAGCACGATGCCGTGTTCGGTTTCCTCGATGAGGCCCTGCGATCCGAGATCCTTCATCACGCGGCTGACCATTTCGCGCGAGGCGCCGATCATCTTCGCGATGTCCTGCTTGGTGATCTTGCGCACCACCACCGCTTCGCCGTTCACGTCCTCCGACATCTCCAGCAGCAGTCGCGCGACCCGCCCATACACATCCATCAGCGCCAGCGACTCGATCTTGCGGTCCGCATTGCGCAGGCGGTCGGCGAGGTTGCACATGATGCGCCAGGCCACCTCGAAGTTATCCTGCAAGATGCGACGGAAGTCGTGCTTTGCGATCAGCACGAGATCGGCCGGCGTCACGGCGACGACGGAGGCGGAGCGCGGCTGCTCGCCGAACATCCCCATTTCCCCGAAAAGCTCCCCTTGCCCGAGGATGCTGAGGATCACTTCGCGCCCGTCCTCGTCGCTGACGATCACCTTGAGGCTGCCCGTCAGCACGAAATACACGAAATCGCTGCGATCCCCCGCATGCAGCACCCCCTGACCGCGGGGAATGCGCCGCATCACCGCAGAGTGCGCCACCGCCTGCAGGGTATCGTCGGACAAGCCCTGGAACAGGGGGAAGGTCCTGAGCGCCGCGGTGGAAACTGCAGTAGCCTGTGTCATGAAACCTCCGGGAACAGCAGTGCAATGGGACCGGTTCGAACAGTACGCCGACGGCGTGGATGGTTTGTTCCAGTATAAACCGTTTCATGCGTTTCGAATCCATCACTCAAACGGGATTTCGATCGCGATCCGGCAAGCGATTAGTCGTACCTATGGCAACCATTGGAACGGCCATCCAGGCCCCTCGGCTATAATTTGCGGATTGCCAACCAGAAAGAAGACTTCGCCATGACGACCAAGCACGCACGTCTGCTCATCCTCGGTTCCGGCCCGGCCGGCTACACGGCTGCCGTCTATGCTGCACGCGCGAACCTGAACCCGGTGCTCATCACCGGACTCGCGCAGGGCGGTCAGCTGATGACCACCACCGAGGTTGACAACTGGCCCGCCGATGCCGACGGCGTCATGGGGCCGGAACTGATGTCGCGCTTCCAGAAGCACGCCGAGCGCTTCAACACCGAGATGATCTTCGACCACATCCACACGGTGAAGCTCGCCGAAAAGCCGTTCCGCCTGATCGGCGACGCCGGCGAATACACCTGCGACGCGCTGATCATCGCGACCGGCGCGACCGCGAAGTACCTCGGCCTGCCTTCCGAAGAGAAGTTCTCCGGCCGCGGCGTCTCCGCGTGCGCGACCTGCGACGGCTTCTTCTACAAGAACCAGGACGTCGCGGTCATCGGCGGCGGCAACACGGCGGTCGAGGAAGCGCTGTACCTCGCGAACATCGCGAAGAAGGTCACCGTCGTGCACCGCCGCGAGAAGTTCCGCGCCGAGAAGATCCTCATCGACAAGATGATGGAGAAGGTCGCCGCAGGCAAGATCGAACTGGCGCTCAACTCGGCGCTCGACGAAGTGCTCGGTGACAACACTGGCGTGACCGGCATGCGCGTGAAGGACATCAACACCGGCGCAACGAAGGATGTCGCGCTGCAGGGCGTGTTCATCGCGATCGGCCACAAGCCGAACACCGACATCTTCGAGGGCCAGCTGGAGATGGAAGGCGGCTACATCGTCACGAAGGGCGGCCGCGAAGGCGACGCTACGTCGACCAGCGTCCGCGGCGTGTTCGCCGCCGGCGACGTGCAGGACCACATCTACCGCCAGGCAGTGACTTCGGCCGGCACGGGCTGCATGGCTGCGCTCGACGCCGAACGTTACCTCGACGCCCTCGGCAGCTGATCCCATGCCGCGCCCGCCCCGCTCGGCCCGCTCCCAACCGGCTGACCGGAGCGGACCGTCGCACAGTCCCTTCGACGAGCTTGCCGCCCTGCGCGGCAAGCTGCGCGAGGAGCGGGTACTCGGCCGGCGCATCGAACCTGCGGCGCCTGCCCGAAAGAGCGGGAACGACACCCGTTCGGAAGAGGATGGCGGTGCCGGCCTTTTCCAGGCAGCCCTCCAGGGGGTGAAGCCGCTTGCGCACTCGGCCCGCAGGGCCGAAGTCGAAGCCCCGAAACCACCTCCCGTCCCTCGACCGCGCGCCCCCGAGCCCGAGGACGAAACGCCTGCGGCGTCGCCACGTCGCGGCCCGCCACGCACCGACGACGAATTCTTCCGCTTCGCGATGGAGGACGTGATCCCGATCGACCACGGCAATCGCGCCGAAGTCGGCGTCGATCACCGGCACACGCGACGTCACGATGCCCCCGGTCCGGCGTCGCCCCCCATCGACCCGTTCCTGCTGCTGCCCCCAGACGGGGAAGGCACCGATCCGGCGGACCTGTTCCGCTATGCAGCCCGCGGCGCGCAGCCCGTCGATACGCGCAATCGCGCGGAGGTCAACAGTCCGCAGCCACTGCCCCATCCGCTGAAGCATTTCGAGGACGAGCGCGAAGCCCTGCGCGAGTCGATGGAAGCGCCGATGACGCTGGAGGACAGGCTGGAGACAGGCGAGGAAGCCGCGTTCCTGCGCCCCGGACTGCCGCGCCGCGTACTCACGGACCTGCGCCGCGGCCGCTGGGTACTGCAGGCCCAGCTCGACCTGCACGGCTGCAACCGCGACGAGGCTCGCGCCGCGCTGGCGGACTTCCTCGCCGCAAGCCTGCAGCAGGGCCGGCGCTGCGTGCGCGTGATCCACGGCAAGGGTCACGGCTCGCCGGGCAAACAATCCATCCTGAAACACCTGTCGCGCGGCTGGCTGGCGCAGCGCGAGGAGATCCTGGCCTTCTGCCAGGCGGGCCCGCACGACGGCGGATCGGGGGCCCTGCTGGTGCTGCTCAGGGCGGGGAACCCCGCCCGCAGCTGAACGCGGCCGCGATCAGATGGCGGCTTCGTTGGTCTCGCCGGTGCGGATGCGCACGACCTGCTCGACCGGCAGCACGAAGATCTTGCCGTCGCCGATCTTGCCCGTGTGGGCGGCCTTGATGATCGCCTCGACCGCCTGATCGACGAGGTCGTCGCCGACCACGATCTCGACCTTGATCTTCGGCAGGAAGTCCACGACGTACTCCGCACCGCGGTACAGCTCGGTGTGCCCCTTCTGGCGACCGAAGCCCTTCACTTCCGACACGGTCAGACCGGCGATGCCGACCTCCGACAGCGCCTCGCGCACTTCGTCGAGCTTGAACGGCTTGATGATGGCTTCAATCTTTTTCATTGCAAATCTCCTCGTCGGAGGCGCCGCAGGGCCTTGCCCCGCGCACCGTCAATATTCGTCCTGGTAACGCGATGTTATCGGATAACGCCAGTCCCTGCCGAATCCCCGCTTGGTGACACGGATTCCGACCGGCGCCTGACGGCGCTTGTATTCGTTGCGCTTGAGCATGGCAACGGTGCGCCGCACGTCGGCCTCGGGGTAACCGGCAGCGATGATGTCGCGCGGCGCTTCGTCGCGCTCCATGTAGGCCTCGATGATCGCATCGAGGACCTCGTACGGCGGCAGCGAATCCTGATCCTTCTGGTCCGGCTTGAGCTCGGCCGACGGCGGGCGCGTGATGATGTTCTCGGGAATCACGGGGCTGACGGTATTGCGCCAGCGCGTGAGCCGGAACACGAAGGTCTTGTAGAGATCCTTGAGCACGGCGAAGCCCCCCGCCATGTCGCCATACAGGGTCGCGTAGCCGGTCGCCATCTCGCTCTTGTTGCCGGTCGTGAGCACGATCGCGCCGGTCTTGTTCGACAGCGCCATGAGAATCATGCCGCGGATGCGGCTCTGCAGGTTTTCCTCGGTGGTATCGGCCGGCAGGCCCTTGAACTGGTCCGCGAGCATGCCGGCGAACGTCGTCATCGCCGGCTCGATCGGAATCTCGTCGTAGCGCACGCCCAGGTTGGCGACGAGCGCGCGCGAGTCGTCGAGGCTCATCTGCGCCGTGTAGGGCGACTGCATCATCACCGCCCGCACCTTGTCGGCGCCGAGAGCATCCACTGCGATGCACAGGGTCAGCGCGGAATCGATGCCGCCGGAAAGCCCGATCAGGGCCCCCGGGAAACCGTTCTTGCCGAGGTAGTCGCGCACGCCCACCTTGAGCGCCTCGTAGACTTCGGCCTCGATCGGACGCGGCTCGATCCGCTCGCCGTCCGCCCAGCGTCCGTCGCGCAGCTGCACGAGGTCGACACGCTCGTCGAACGCGGACGCCTGCCACGCCAACGAGCCGTCGCCGTTCAGCGCAAACGACGCCCCGTCGAACACGAGCTCATCCTGCCCGCCGACCATGTTGCAATACACCACCGGCAAGCCGGTCGCGGCAACCCGCTCGCGCAGCACCTCGTAACGGCGCTGCAGCTTGTTCATGTGATACGGCGACGCGTTGAGCCCCAGCAGCACCTGCGCGCCCTCGGCCCGCGCCAGTTCGGCCGGGCCGGATTCCCAGAGGTCCGCGCAGATGTTCACCCCGAGCTTGACGCCCTTGAGCTCGAACACGCACGCGGCACGCCCGTGCTCGAAATAGCGCTCCTCGTCGAACACTTCGTAGTTCGGCAGGAGATGCTTGTGGTAGGTGGTCAGGACCAGGCCGTCGCGAATCACCGACGCCGCGTTGAAGCGCTTCGCATGGCGCAGCTCGGGATGGCCTAGGACGAGGGTGATGCCCTGCGTCTGCTCGGCGATCCGTGCGACCTCACGCGCGCAGGCACGGTAAAAATCCGGACGCAGGAGCAGGTCTTCGGGCGGATAGCCCGACAGGGCGAGCTCCGGCGTCAGGAGCAGGTCTGCCCCGAGCGCTCTGGTCCGCGCCAGGGCATGGATGATCCGGTCGGCGTTGGCCTTCAGGTCACCCACGGTGCAATTGATCTGGGCGACGGCAATGGAGAGCGATTGATCATGCGATTTCATGGGCACAACTATACCGCGTCGGCCCGCAGCGCGGCAGCCAGCCCGGCAGGCGCACGCGTCGCGGCAGGGGGAAACCTTCTGTTACCCTTGATTGCGCTAAGCCCCACGGAATAGCGCCCCGGCAGAATCTAAAATGAAATCGTCAAGTTCTGCTACAGGTCACGCAATGTCCGCCCGCCTCACGCTCCTCGCCTCGGTACTGGCGCTTTCTGCCTGCGCAACGCCTCCCTCCGCACCTCCGGCCGCGACTGCTCCGTCGGGCATTGTCGAGCAGCCCGAAGTCATCGGGAATCAGCAACTGGATTTCAAGCTCGCGAGCGGGACTTACCACTGCGAAATGGGTCAGCGCGTCGACGTGCAGCGCCCGTCCAACAACGCGAACCAGATCCTGATCAGCTGGACCGGCAGGCGCTACCAGCTCGCGCGCAACCCTTCCCGTTCGGGCCTGCCGCGTTTCGAGGACGAGCGCAACGGCCTGGTGTGGATCGATCTGCCGTGGAAGAGCATCCTCCTCGACCGGGATAGCAACAAGCCGCTTGCCAGCGACTGCAAGCTCGGCTGACGCTCCGTTTCACGACGTCCCGAAATGCAGATGGCCCGCGCTCAGGCGGGCCATCTGCGATTCTGCGGACGAATGTCCGGCTTACTTGCCAGCCGCCTTGTTCAGGCCATCAAGGATTTCCTTCTTGGCATCTTCAACCGAACCCCAGCCCAGCACCTTGACCCACTTGCCCGGCTCGAGATCCTTGTAGTGCTCGAAGAAATGCACGGTCTGCTTCATCAGCAGCTCGGGCAGGTCGTCGGTGGTCTGCACCTTGTCGTACAGCGGGGTCAGCTTGGAGACGGGAACCGCGACGACTTTCGCATCCTGGCCCGACTCGTCCTCCATCTTCAGCACGCCGACCGGGCGGCAACGGATCACCACGCCCGGCAGCAGCGGGAAGGGCGTCACGACCAGCACGTCCACCGGGTCGCCGTCACCGGCGATGGTGTGCGGCACATAGCCGTAGTTGATCGGATAACGCATCGAGGTGCCCATGAAGCGGTCGACGAACACGGCGCCGCTGTCCTTGTCCACCTCGAACTTGATCGGATCGGCCTGCGCCGGAATCTCGATGATGACGTTGATGTCGTTCGGCACGTCCTTGCCGGCCTTGACCTGATCGAAACCCATACAACCCTCCCGTGAAAATTGTGGAGCGGATTATATGTGGAAAATGCCTCCTGCCGTACGGGCGCGCGCTCCCGTCAGGCAGGGCAGCCGAACCCCGCATCCTCCACCGCCCCGCGCATCGCCTCGACGGTCACCTTCGCCGGATCGTACTGGACCACTGCCTGCGCCGCATCGAGGGACACCTGCGCATCGGTCACGCCGGGCAGGGCCTTCAACACCGTCGTCACGTTGCGCACGCACCCGCCGCAGCTCATGTCCTCGACCTTGATCGTCACTTCCGCCATTTCAGCTTCTCCTAAAAATTCGCTCACCTGCCGGAAGCCCAACGCCGCAACAGCAGCGAATTGGTCACCACCGACACCGAGCTCATCGCCATCGCCGCCGCCGCGATCACCGGGTTGAGCAAGCCGAACGCTGCGAGCGGGATGCCCAATACGTTGTAAATGAAGGCAAAGAACAGATTCTGCCGGATCTTCGACAACGTTGCCTGCGACAACTCGATCGCGTCGGCAACGCCGTGGAGGCTGTTCCTGACCAGGGTGATGTCCGCGGCCTCCACTGCGACGTCGGCGCCGACGCCGATTGCAAACGACACATCCGCAGCCGCGAGCGCGGGCGCGTCGTTGATGCCGTCCCCTGCCATTCCGACGCGCCCGCCCCCCGCCAGGGACCGGACGGCCGCGGCCTTGTCGCCCGGCATCACCCCCGCCCGCCAGTCCGTGATCCCGGTCTGCGCCGCGATCGCCGCGGCCGTCGCCGGATGGTCGCCCGTGAGCATGACGACCCGCAGGCCGCGCGCCTGGAGCCGCGCCACCGCTGCCGCCGAATCCTCGCGCACACGGTCGGCGACGCCGATGACTCCGGCGAACACCCCATCGACGGCGACCGCGACCAGCGTCTGGCCACCCGCCGCCAGCCGCGCGCACGATGCGGCATCCACTGCGATCTGCCGCTCCTGCAGGAAGCCAGGCGCCCCCAGCACCACGTCATGGCCATCCACCCGCCCCGCCAGTCCCTGGCCGGGCACGGCGACGACATTCTCCGCGGCAGGCATGAGCTGACCGGCGGCACGCGCGGCGCCGACGATCGCCGCGGCAATCGGGTGCGCGCTCGTCGCCTCCAGCGCGCCCGCGATGGACAGCAGCGCCTCGCGCTGCCAGCCCGGTGCCGGCAGCACCGCGCTCACGGCCGGCGCGCCTTCGGTCAGGGTGCCGGTCTTGTCGACCGCGAGCACGGCGATCTTCTCGGCCAGCTCCAGCGCTTCCGCGTTCTTCACGAGCATGCCGGCGCGCGCGCCCTGCCCCGTTCCGACCATGATCGCCGTCGGCGTCGCCAAGCCGAGCGCGCAGGGGCAGGCGATCACCAGCACCGCGACGGCATTGATCAATGCCTGCGCGAAATCGCCCGCCAGCCACCACCAGCCGACGAAGGTGAGCGCCGCGATCGCCACGACGACCGGCACGAAGACGGCCGCAATGCGATCCGCCAGCCTTTGCACCGGCGCCTTCGATCCCTGCGCCTGCTCGACCATGCGGATAATGCCGGCGAGAAGCGTATGCGCACCGACCCCGGTCGCGCGGCAACGCAGCGCGCCCTGGCCGTTGAGCGTCGCGGCAAACACCTTGCCCCCGGAACGCTTGTCGACCGGCATGCTCTCCCCGGTGAGCATCGCCTCGTTGATCGCGGATTCGCCCGACTCGACCTCGCCGTCCACGGGCACGGCGTCGCCGGGACGCACGACGAAGCGATCGCCCGGCTGCAGTTTTTCCACCGGAACCGCCACGAGTTCGCCGTCGCGTTCGACATAGGCGAGCCTGGGCTGCAGCCGCAGCAGGGCATCCAGCGCGGCCGTCGTGCGGGCCTTGGCACGCGCTTCCAGAAGCTTGCCGAGCAGGATCAGGGTGATGATCGTCGCCGACGCCTCGAAATACACGTGCAGGTCGTGGCGGCCGAGCAGCGTCACGACGGTGCTGTAGATCCACGCCATCGATGTGCCGAGCACGACGAGCACGTCCATGTTGGCGCCGCCGCCGCGCAGCGACGACCAGGCGCCGCGGTAGAACCGCGCCCCGATCCAGAACTGCACGGGCGTCGCGAGCACCAGTTGCAGCCAGCGCGGGACGAGGTCGTGCCCGGTAGCCGCGTCTGCGCCGAACATCAGCGGCATCTGCGCGAGCAGGGGCAACGTGAGCAGCGCCGCGATCCAGAAGCGACGCATCTCCGCCTGCCACGCCTGTGCCTGCCGCATGCGCTGTTGCTCGCGTGCCGCGATGCCCGTCTCGACACCCTCGAAACCGGCGCGGCGGACCGCCTCGCGCACCGTCTCCGGCGCCACCAGTCCGGGCTGGTAGCGCAGGCTTGCCCGCTCCGTCGCAAAATTCACCGTCGCATCGACACCGGGGAGCCGGTTCAGGACCTTTTCCAGCCGTGTCGCGCAGGCCGCGCAGGTCATCCCGGAAATCGCCAGTTCCAGCGAGGCCTGCGGGACCTCGAAGCCCGCCTTGCGGATCGCCGCGACCACCTGATCCGGATTGCTGCGGGCGTCCGCAAATGTCACACGCGCCTTTTCCGCGGCCAGATTGACCGAAGCGGCAACACCGGGCAAGCGGTTCAGCACCTTCTCGATCCGCGCGGCGCACGCGGCACAGGTCATCCCGGCAACCGGCAATTCGAGGGAGGAATGCTTGACCATCGATTCGGGGGCACTCATGCACGACTCCAATCTCTATCTTCACAATCCCGAGGGGCGCTGCATCCCGCCGCCATTGCAGAAACGGGACGACTGGGGCAGTCTAGACCCTGTACCAAAGTACGGAGTCAATCCCCATGAGCGAGCTCACGATCGGAACCCTGGCGAAGTCAGCCGGCGTCGGCGTCGAAACCGTGCGCTACTACCAGCGTCGCGGCCTGCTCCCGCAAGGCGGTGCGCACAAGGGCGCCTTCCGCGTCTACGGCACCGACGAACTCGCGCGCCTGCGTTTCATCCGTCGCGCGCAGACGCTCGGCTTCAGCCTCGAGGAGATCTCGGAACTGCTCGCCCTGGACGAAGAGACAGACCGCGAGCGTGCACGCGCGTTCGCGCAGGCGAAGATCGCCGACGTCGAATCCCGCATCCGGCAGCTCGAGGAGATGCGCAGTGCGCTGCAAGGCCTCGTGACCTGCTGCGAACACACCGAAGCGCCCGCCCCCTGCCCGATCCTGCACGCGCTCTCGACGGCATCCGAGGAGCCGCCCACTTCGCCGCCCGAGGCACACGCTCACGGCTCGCGAACGCGAACATCCTCGTGAGGCGACTCACACCTCGCAGACGACGCCCTTCCACAAGGCTCCGCCGAGCGTGGGCGCATGGAACAGCCCGAACACGCCGAAGCCCAGCACGAGCGTCCCCGCCACGAATCGCACGCGCCGGTTGCGGGTAATGTCGCGGAAGCGCTTGAACAGCATGCCCGCCAACATCAGATTCGGCAGCGTCCCCAGGCCAAAGGCGAGCATCAGCCCTGCGCCGCGCCCGGCGGACCCGGTGACCAGCGCGGTGGTCAGCACGCTATAGACGAGGCCGCAAGGCAGGAAGCCCCACAGCAGCCCGAGGGGCAAGGCGTGCCCCACCGAACGCGCCGGGATGAAACGCGCGGTGAAAGGCTGGACACGCTTCCACAGCACCAATCCGGCCCGCTCGACGGGCGCGAGCAGGCCCGTGAATCCCGTCAGGTACAGCCCCAGCGCGACGAGCATGAGGTTCGCCAGCACATACAAGGCCATCTGGACCGGAAGGACGTTGGAGAACAGCATGCCGACGGTCCCGAGGGCGCCGAGCAATCCCCCCAGGATCGTGTAAGTCGCGACCCGCCCGAGATTGTAGGCCAGGTGCACCGGCCACTGCCGCCCGGCGCGACCCGGCATGTTCACAGTCAGAGCGCCGACGATCCCGCCGCACATGCTGACGCAGTGTGTGCCGCCCAGAAGGCCGATCAGGAAGGCTGCGATGTAACCGGTTTCAGGCATGGCAAGGACAAAAGGGCGGGAAACTCACGCGGGCGGGACACGAAAGAAGAACGGGCGCCCGAGGACGCCCGCACTGTACCACCTTCTCCCGCCCCAGGCAGCCCGCGACAACGGGCCGCCGGCCGGACTCAGATGACCTTCGAATAACGCGCGCGCTCGCGGTCGGCGCGCAGGTAACGGTCGAAGACCATCGCGATGCCGCGCACCAGCAGGCGCCCCGGCGGCAGCACGCTGATCCACTTGTCGCTGACCTTCAGCAGGCCGGCCTCCTCCATCGCCTTGAGATCCTCGAGTTCGGCGGCGAAGTATTCGTCGAACTTGATCAGGTGCGCGATCTCGATCGAATCGATCGACAGCTCGAAATGGCACATCAGCGCCTGGATGATCGAACGACGCAGCAGGTCGTCGGCCGTCAGCTCGACGCCGCGCAGGACCGGCAGTTCGTCGCGATCGAGGGCGTCGTAGTACTCGTCGAGCGTCTTCACGTTCTGCGAGTACACCGGGCCGATCTTGCCGATCGCCGACACGCCGAAGGCCAGCAGGTCGCATTCGGCCTGCGTCGAATAGCCCTGGAAATTGCGGTGCAGGCGCCCCTGGCGCTGGGCGATCGTGAGCTCGTCGTCCGGCTTGGCAAAGTGGTCCATGCCGATATAGACGTAGCCCGCCTCCGTCAGCCGGCGGATCGCCATCTGCAGGATCTGCAGCTTGGTGTCCGAGGTCGGCATGTCGTTGATCGAGATACGGCGCTGCGGCTTGAACAGGCCCGGCAGGTGCGCGTAGCTGTACAGCGAGATGCGATCCGGCGACAGCTCCAGTACCTGCTCCAGCGTGCGGTTGAAGCTGATGATGTTCTGGCGCGGCAGGCCGTAGATCAGGTCCATGCTGATGGACTTGAAGCCGGTGGCGCGGGCCGACTCGATCACGAGCCTGGTTTCATCGAAGCTCTGGATGCGATTGACCGCTTCCTGCACGTCTTCGTTGAAGTCCTGCACGCCCACGCTCATGCGGTTGAAGCCGAGGTCGGCGAGCAGCTTCACGGTGTCGAAGTCGACCTTGCGCGGATCGACCTCGATCGAGTATTCGCCGTTCGGCACCAGCGTGAAGCGCTTGTGCACCGAATCCATGAGCTGGCGCAGCTCGTCATGCGACAGGAAGGTCGGCGTGCCGCCGCCGAGGTGAAGCTGCGTGACCTGGTGGCTACCGCCCAATGCGGCGGCCTGCATCCCGATTTCCTTATCGAGATACTTCAGGTACTTCGCCGAACGTGCATGATCTTTCGTGATGATCTTGTTGCACGCGCAGTAGTAGCAGATCGTGTTACAGAACGGGATGTGGAAGTATAATGAGAGCGGTTTGCTCACGCCCCCGACACCGCGTTGCGCCAGCCAGTCCCGCAATGCACGGGCATCGAACGCTTCGACGAAGCGGTCGGCCGTCGGGTAGGACGTGTAGCGCGGCCCATTGATGTCGAACCGGCGAATCAGCTGCTGGTCGAACACAAGATCTTTCTGACTGGTCATGGATGTTTCGCTTGAGTGCATTCCGTACGATCTCAAAAAGCCGCAGTTTTGTGGTTGACGTGGATCAACGGTCCATTCCGCCGGGCGCCTGCCACTTCTCGGTCGATGTAGAAGGAACAATATTATCGTGCAAATGAAGGCGACGGTGCCGATTACAGTCGCGAGCCTGAAGGTCGCATGCTCCCAGTGCAACCTGGTCGAACTGTGCCTGCCCTTCGGGATGTCGGAATCGGAAATCGACCGTCTCGACGAACTGGTCGGTGCGCGGCGCAAGATCAAGCGGCAGCAGCATCTGTATCGCGCGGGCGATCCGTTCGAGGCGATCTACGCGATCCGCGCAGGTTCGTTCAAGACCGACGTGCTACTCGAGGACGGGCGCGAACAGGTCACCGGCTTCCAGATGACCGGCGAAATGCTCGGTCTCGACGGCATCAGCACCGAAGCCCATTCCTGCAATGCGATCGCGCTCGAAGACAGCGAAGTCTGCGTGATCGCCTACAGCAAGCTCGAGGAACTGTCGCGCGTGGTCGAAGGCCTACAGCTCCAGTTCCACAAGGTCATGAGCCGCGAGATCGTGCGCGACCACGGCGTGATGACCCTCCTCGGCTCGATGCGCGCCGAAGAGCGCCTGGCGGCCTTCCTGCTCAACATGTCGCAGCGTTTCACGGCGCGCGGCTTCTCCCCCGCGGAATTCCACCTTCGCATGACCCGCGAGGAGATCGGCTCCTATCTGGGCCTCAAGCTCGAAACGGTGTCGCGGGCCTTCTCGAAGTTCCAGGACGAAGGCCTGATCGCGGTCCAGCAGAAGCACATCCGCATTCTCGACATCGTCGGCCTGAAGCGGCTGATCCAGCACCCGTCGCCGTCGCCCCGCCCCTGACCGGGGTGCGTGCCGTGCCGCCGATTGCGGCGCCCCGCCCTATTGGCGCCGCCGCGCAGTCATCGTTCCCGACAGCACCTCGATATCCTGCGCGCCGAGCACGCTGCGGGCGACGGGGAGCAATTCGCCTTCCTCCCGCGCGATGTGACGCCGGTAAGCGCCCGCGAATTCCTCCACCGCGGCCGGCGTCAGGTCGGCACTTTCTCCGCGCGCGATGCACTCGAGCCGCGCGCGCATCTGCGCCCAGCCCGCGAACAGCCGCTGGTGATCCGCCAGGATCCAGTCGATGAGCGTACCGAGCTCGCCCCGCCGGGCCTCATCGACGCGCTCGCGCAGGACGGGAAAGAGATCGTCCTCCTCGTCCTGGTGGTGCTTCACCGCGGCAACATCGAAGTAGCGCATCACGTTGGTCGCGGCCTGTTGCGCCTGGCGGTCGGGACCATGCTCGGGAAGCCAGGCCGCGAGCCGGGCCAGCGTGGCCAGTTGTGCCTGCAGGCGCTCATGGCAGGCTTCGAGCATCTCGAGCGGGGTTTCGAAACCCGGCGACGTGGGGATCAGCGAATCGGCCATCAAAACACTCCGGTAAGAGTCAGGAATCCGGCGGGGTTCTTGCTCAACGCCACCGAGACGATCCACGAGAAAGTGACGACGGCCGCGGCCAGCGCCAGCACGCGGGTCCGCATCGTGCGACCCCAGCGCAGCGCAGTCGCGCCGAGAAGGATGTAGACGACGAGACCGATGACCTTCGCGGTGACCCAGGGCACGACGAAGGGATACTGCCCGCTCATCACCGCAAGCGTGATCGCGCTCCCCAGGAATACCGTATCGATGATGTGCGGCAGGATGCGCGTCACACGATGATCGACGAGGGGACTCCGGAGCATCATCCATAGGCCCTGCAGCAGGAAGCCGCTGCCGCTCAGAACGGCACACGTGACGTGCAGGTGCTTGACCGTCAGGTACATGGATCACCCAGGGCGACCGTCGCTGCGCGGCCGCCAGTAGATTGGCAGGTAGCGTGTGGCCCAGGCGCCGAACACGCCCAGCCAGCCCAGGACGGCGAGCAGCATGACCGTGGCGGACCAGCCCGCGGGAACCACTTCAGCAAGGACCCGGATCACGACCACCAGTTCCAGCCCGAGGAACAGTCCCCAGGTCAGCCGGTCGGCGACGAGCTTGCGTCCGGAGTGGCCCAGGCTGACACGCGAGACCATCGCCAACAGGACGGATCCGAAGAAGCCGACGCCGATCGCATGCAGGGGCGCCAGCCCCAGGACCGCGTAACCCAGCAACGATGCGACGCCCTGGATGGAGAACAGCGTCAGCGCGATTCCGAGCCAGAGAAAGCCGATGTGCAGCATCCCCAGCAGCGGCACCTTCAGCGCCGGAACCGGCCTCCACTGCCGCGACAGCCACAGCGCGGCAAAGGCGGCGGGCGCATCGACCACCCAGCGCAGCGCCTGCAATCCCGCGACGTCCAGCACCGCATGCAGGGCGCTTCCGCCGACGACCAGGACCATGACCCACAGCGGGCGCACCATCACGTAGGCGGGGATCACGCCGCTCGAGAAGAACGGCACCATGCGATGACACACGCCGAAGAACACCGGCAGCAGTGAGCAGAACACAGCGACCTCGATCGCGACGCGCGCCCAGATCGGGTTGCCGCTCGCCGCAAAGCCGAGCCAGGCGAGGACGGCGGCCATTCCGGCGATCATCGCATAGCACACGAGACGGGCATGCAGGGCCTCCAGATCCCCGTGATGCGCGACCTGCCACAGGATGCGCTGCAGCCCGCCCCAGCCGACGAGTACCAGCATCAGCCCCAGGATGGCGATGCCGGGCACGAGCATGCCCGCGACAGTCAATGCCCATCCCGCCGCCAGCAGGCGCCACGCCCACAGCCAGCGCCCCGGCGCAATCTCGTCGTAGCCCTGCCAGCGCGGCATGGCGGTGAGAAGGAAGCCGAACATGAAGAACGGGAACACGCCGGACGTGACGAGCAGCGCGTGCATCCATGCCGGAGGGAGCACCCAGCCGATTGCGGGCATCAGCCCCGCGCGGGCGCTGAGTTCCAGTGCCCACATCGCAAAGCTCACGAGCAGCATCACCGCACCCGACAGGAACATTGCCCGGTGCGGCGCGACAAACAGCATGGGTGAGGCCTGAGCCGGTTGCGCGCGCTGTTGCGTGCGCGTCTGCGCGTTGTCTCCGGAGTTGCCGAGCGGGGACAGGCGGCGGGGTGCCGGATCACGGCCCGTGTTGGGTTGCGGGTTAGAATGCATGAGTTTCCCTACGGAGTCCGAGATGTCCAATCGTCCAGTCGATATTCCCGCCACACTGCGAAAAGTTTCCTTCTTCAGCGAACTGTCCGCAGAGGAGATCGACCGCGTTGCCCGCTTCACCCGCGAACGTCACCTCGAGAAGGGCGAAATCCTCTTCCAGCGCGGTGATCCCGTGCACGGTTTCTATTATGTGGTCTCGGGCCAGATGAAGCTCGCCGTCTCGTCCGCGCAGGGCAACGAGAAGGTGGTCGAGATCATCAGCCCGATGCACAGCTTCGGCGAAGCGGTGATGTTCCTCAACCGCCCCTACCCGGTTTTCGCCGAGGCCCTTACGTCGACGCAATTGCTGCACATCGGCCAGGCCGTCGTCTCCGACCTCATCGACCAGGATCCGGGATTCGCCCGCAAACTCCTTGCCGGCATGGCAATCCGCCTGCACGGCATGGTCCAGGACGTCGAGACCTACTCCCTGCGCTCGAGCATGCAACGCGTGATCGGCTACCTCCTGCAGCAGGTCGACAACGAAAGCGAGGGCGCAAGCGATATCGCGCTGCCGACCAGCAAGCAGGTCATCGCCTCGCGGCTCAACCTCACGCCCGAAACCCTTTCGCGCATTTTTCACGACCTGACCGAGGCCGGGCTCATCACGGTACACGGCAAGCACATCTCCCTGCTCGACCCCGCCCGACTGGCCCGCCATCAGGGCTGACCCCCGAGCGCGGGATTACGGAAGAGATTCTGGGTTGGGAAGCCGCGCGCAACCTTGACTCGCATCAATCGGGCCAAGGCCTCCATGCCCCGGCCCGGCAAGCCGGATCGCCGCTCAGCGTTCCAGCACGTATCGACCGGGAGCCTTCTCGAGTGCCGGGAATGCCTGCGATGCTGCAGGACGCGCGTCGACGAGCTCACCGCAACGCGGCTTGAGCCAGGCCATCCAGTCATCCCACCAGCTGCCGTCGTGCTCGGCAGCATGCTTGCGCCAATCGGCAGCCTTGTCGGTGCGACGGGCAGGCGCAACCCAGTACTTGCGCTTGGGCGGATTCACCGGTGGATTGACGATTCCGAGGATATGGCCCGAACTCGACAGGACGAAACGCCGAGCCCCGGTAACGAGATTGTTGATCCGGTAAGCCTGCTCCCACGGCGCGATGTGATCGTCCTCGGCGCCAACGGCATACAGCGGCTGCACGATCCGGGAAAGATCGATCGGCTGCCCTGAGATCTTCAGCGCATCGACCTCGATCAGGCGATTTTCGAGGTACAGCTCGCGCAAGTACCACGCGTGCATCGCGTACGGCATGCGCGTGGCGTCCATGTTCCAGTACAGCACGTCGAACGGCGCCGGCGCCTCGCCGTAGAGCCAGCCGTGCACGACGTAATGCCAGATCAGGCTGTTGGACCGCAACAGGCGGAAGGCGGATGCCATCTCCTTGCCCTCGAGGAAGCCCTTGCGTGCCATGTTCTCCGAGATGTAGCGCACGCTCGCATCGTCCACGAACACCTCGATGTCGCCGGGCTTGCGAAAATCGACCAGCGTCGTGAAGAGCGTCCAGTCCGCGACCGGCACCTCCTCCGGCCCGAATCGGCGGTTCGCCCAGGCCATGTACATCGCCAGCGCCGTGCCGCCGATGCAGTATCCGACCGCATGCACCTTGGCGGCGCCGGTAAACGCGCGCGCCGTCTCAACGATGGCGTGCACGCCGTCCTCCAGATAGCTGTCGAACGTGACATCGCGCATCGGCGCGTCGGGGTTCTTCCAGCTCGTGATGAACACGTCGAACCCCTGGTCGAGCAGGTAGCGCACCATGCTCTTCTTCGGCGTCAGATCGAGGATGTAGAACTTGTTGATCCAGGGCGTGACGATCACCACCGGCTCCGCATGCACCCGGGGCCGAGTGGGCGCATAGTGGATCACCTCGAGCAGCCGATTGCGGAACACCACGGCGCCCTCGGTCGTCCCGAGCGTCACGCCGACCTTGAAATCCCCCGGGCTGCTCATGCGGATCTCCCCGGCTTCGAGGTCCGTGAGCATGTTCCGGATTCCGCTCCTGATGCTCTCCCCCTTCGATTCGATGGCCCTGCGCATCGCGACGGGGTTCGTCCAGAAGAAATTCGTCGGAGCCACGGCATTGAGCCACTTCCGCCACCAGAACGCGGCACGGCGGCGTTCCTTGCTCGAGAGGCCGGGCGTGTCGAAGAGCATGTCCTGCACGTGGTGCGTACAGGCGAGGTACCACTCCTTCGTCAGGTCCCACGTCGGCGAGTCGGTCCAGGCGGCATCGGCAAACCGCACATCATCTGCATGGGGAACAACCGGATCCTCGCTGCGCAATCCCATCGCCCGGCAGGCCGAATGCCACTGCAGACGCAGCAGGTCGCTCGACAGCTCCGCGATGCGCTCGGCCAGTTCCTGAGGATGGGAGAGCCATGCGAGCTGCGCATGCACGATGGGCGCCGCCATGCCCAATGGATCGATGTTGCCCTCGACCCGGTCGTGGATCTCGCGCAACGCCCGCTGGACGGCCCGTGCAGGATCCCCCCCGCCGGTTTTCCTTGCCAACCTTCCTTGACTCATCCCCCGCCACTCCCTGACAACGCTCTCAGGTCAGAGTGTATCCGTGTCCCGCCACGGGAATCGTGACATTCGGCCAGGCGAACCGCTCGGTGACCGCATCCGCCAGCGCGGAGGAAGCCTCCCGTTCGCCGTGGACCACGAACGTATTCCGGGGCGGTCGCGCAAAATGTGACAGCCACGCCAGCAGCGCCGGCTGGTCCGCATGGGCGGACAAGCCGCCAATCGTGTGAATGGCCGCGCGCACCGGGAATTTCTCGCCGAACAAGGTGATCGTGCGGGCCCCATCCACCAGCCGCCGACCGAGCGTGCCGGCCGCCTGGAAACCGCAGATGACCACGCTGCATTCGCTGCGGCCGATGTTGTACTGCAGGTGATGCTTGATGCGGCCGGCTTCGCACATCCCGCTTGCCGAAATGATGACCAGCCCCGAGCGCTCGTTGTTCAGTGCCTTCGATTCCTCGACATCCTGCACGAACCTCACCCGCATGCGTTCCGGATGTCCGCGCATCCAGGCCAGCAGGTCGCGCGTCTCCTCATCCCAGAGGTCATCGTAACGCAGCGTGAGTTCCGTGACCGCCGCTGCCATGGGCGAATCGACGACAACGTGCAGCGACGCAAGCTTGCCCTGGCGCACGATGTCGGCCAGGACGAACAGCATTTCCTGCGTTCGCCCCACGGCAAACGCCGGGATGACGACGTTCCCCTTCCTGCGCTCGAGCGTGTCGCGCAATACGGAGACCAGCTCGGTCTCCGTTTCCGCCAGGGCACGGTGGGCACGGTTGCCGTAGGTCGACTCGACAACCAGACAATCCGCCTCGGACAAGGGGGTGGGATCGCGCAGCACCGGGCGGGCCGGCTGTCCCAGATCACCGCTGAAGACGAGCCTGCGCCTGGCGCCACCGGATTCCACATCGATCTCGATCACCGCGGAGCCGAGGATGTGCCCGGCGTCATGGAACCGGCAGCGGACTCCGGGATGCGGACTGAACTCCTCGCCATACGCCATCTTGCGCAAGCTGACGAGGCTCGTCCGGGCCTGGTTGACCGTGTACAGGGGGCCGGCCTCGTAGCCGCGACGCAGGTTCCGCTGCCGCTTGCCACGATTGACCCACTCGGCCTCCTTTTCCATGATGTGCGCCGAGTCGAGCAGCAGCACACCCACCAAGTCCACGGTGGCGGCGGTCGCATAGATCTTTCCCCGGTAGCCCAACGACACCAGGCGCGGCACGAGGCCCGAGTGGTCGAGATGGGCATGCGTCAGGAGCACGAAGTCGATACCGCGCAGGTCAAAGTCGAGTGCCTGCAGGTTCTTTCGGTCTGCATCCCTCCCGCCCTGGAAAAGGCCGCAGTCCACGAGGAAAATTCCACCGTCGTAACGCACCCGCGCGCATGAGCCGGTGACCTCTCCGGCTGCGCCGAAAAATGTCAGTTCCATGTCGCCTCCGTCATGGCCGCAGATTGCGCCGGGCCGTGGCCGAGCGGATTGACGAGGATCAATACCCCAACCGGATTACCATCGCTTTCGCACAAGTTCGGTCGCTATAATCGGGCTGTCCTCGTGAACCCATCGGAGATGCACGATGTTCAAGCACATACTCGTACCCACCGACGGCTCCCCGCTGTCCGAAAGCACCGTGGCCCGTGCAGTGTCCTTCGCAAAGGATGCCGGCGCCCGCATCACGTTCTTCTATGCCCAACCGGATTTCCCCATGCCGATCTACGGCGAAGGAGCCCTGATCGACCCGACGACGCCGGAACAGTTCGGCAAGGCCGCGGCTGACGAAGCCAAGCGGATCCTGGATGCAGCAAGGGTCGCAGCCGACGAAGCCGGTGTCGCCTCCGATACCGACACGGTCGTCAATGAGGTGCCCTACGAGGCCGTCATCGATGCCGCGCAGCGTCACGGATGCGACCTGATCTTCATGGCATCCCACGGCCGCCGCGGAATTGCCGGCCTGCTTTTGGGCAGCGAGACGCAAAAGGTCCTGACCCACAGCAAGATCCCGGTTCTCGTTTACCGCTGATTGGGGAAGCGTGCCGCACGCGCAGCGGGGAAGCAGATGACTGCTTGCCCGGCGCGGCCGCTCACGCTTTCCGGTTGACTTCGGCGGCGCTGCGCTTGACGAACAGCGTCAATAGACTGGACGCCGCCCCCACCAGCCAGAAGCCGAAGAAACCAATCGAATAGGTGGCGGTGAGCGAGTAATGCACCGACTCACCGAAGAGGTAAAGTTCCTGCGGGTCGATCACCGTGAAGAACACGGCTTCGGCAAGACCGGCCACCATGAACGACGGCCACAGCACCTGTATCCATTTCAGCATTGCATCCCCAATGACACGGTGATCAGGATCTGAAGGGCACGATGCGGATCACGGAATCGGCAGGAATGTTGGCCGTCCCGTTCATGCGCCAGGTATGCGATTCGTCCTCGAGTTGCAGCAGCCATCGCCCTGCCGTCAAGGGCGCGACCGGCGCCACGAAAACCCCGTCCCGGCGCTTCAGGAGCACCACCTGATCCATTCCGGAGCGCGTCGGATGGGAAATCGTGAGCACGACAGTCGGCGGAAGGGGCGCCCGGGACGCAGTGGAAAGATCCAGGGTCACCTCGTCTGCGCGAATACGGACGTCGGCGACAAGGCCCATTTCCGCCGCCTTCTGCGAACGCGCGATCGTCTTTTCGATCGTCTTGCCCTCCTGATAGTAATCATCCACCACGAGTCCGTCCCACGTACTCACGGCAAGCCACAGAGTCGTCATGCCCATGACCACGGCCACCGCCGGAATGGAGATCAGAAACCAGGGCCATCCCTGTCGATACCAGGGTTCGATGGTCTTCTGCATGGTTGCACTGCGCATGCCTCTGCTCCTGATTAACGCGGAAGTAGGAAAGTGGTGTGCTCGCGCACGGTGACGCCGGGATCACCCGACACACCGACGTCGAAATAGATCTCGTGGCTTCCCGGGGTTGCAGCCTCGGGTGGGACCTGAACCTGCACCGTCAGCGACTCCGTCGTCGCCGGGGCGATCTCGAACTGCTGCGGCCCATCGAGCCGGATTCCGTCCAGCCCCGACACGCGCACGACGATCGGACGAGAGACTTCCTGCATGTTCATGATGCGAAGCTGATAGACGTTCTCGATCAGCCCCCCCGCAACCTCCCGCGCCAGCGTGGCGCGGTCGCGGATCACATCCACGCGCAGATCGGACCGCGTCGCCAGGCTCCAGATCGTCCCCAGCGTGATCAGGACGAGGATGCCTCCGTAGATCAGCGTGCGGGGACGCAGCACGTGCATCACGATTTCCTTCGTCCCCCAGCGCTGCCGTACCGCGTTGTCGGTCGAGTAACGGATCAGGCCGCGCGGGTATCCCATCTTGTCCATCACCTGATCGCAGCCGTCTATGCAGGCGCCACAGCCGATGCACTCATACTGCAACCCCTGGCGGATGTCGATGCCCGTCGGGCAGACCTGCACGCAGATGTTGCAGTCGATGCAGCTTCCCAGTCCGAGGCTGCGCGGTTCGACTCCCTTGCGGCGCGATCCCCGCGGCTCGCCACGCTCCTCGTCATACGTGACGACGAGCGTGTCCGGATCGAACATCACGCTCTGGAAGCGTGCATAGGGACACATGTACTTGCACACCTGTTCGCGCAGCACCCCCGCGAACAGATACGTGAACGCTGCGTAGAACAGTATCCAGAAGATTTCCCACGGCCCGAAGGCGAAGGTGCGGGCGGACTGGAGAAGTTCATCAACCGGCGTGAAATACGCAACGAGTGTGAAGCCGGTCCATAACGAGAACAGCGCCCAAATCGAATACTTGGCCGCCCGCAGGCCGAATTTCCGGGCGTCCATCGGCGCCGCCTCGAGCTTGCGCCGCTTGATGTGGTCACCCTCGATCTTCTCCTCGATCCACATGAAAATTTCCGTGTAGACCGTTTGGGGACAGGCGTATCCGCACCACAGGCGACCGGCGATCGCGGTGAAGAAGAACAGCGCATACGCCGAAAGGATCAGCAGGATGGCGAGATAGAACACATCCTGCGGCCAGAACACCCAGCCGAAAATGTAGAACTTGCGTTCGGCGAGATGAAACAGGAAGGCTTGGCGATCGTTCCACCGCAGCCACGGCAAGCCGTAATAGAGGATCTGTGTCAGCCAGACAAGGGCCCAGCGCCAGTTCGCGAAAACGCCCTTGATTGACCGGACATGAAGCTTTTGCCTCGCAACATACAGGTCAGTCGACTGCTCATCCTGTAGCTGCGATTTCGGGACCACCCGTATCCGAGCCGGATCGCTCATTATCGCAATATCCGTATTTTCTGATTTACTTACTTCAAATTTCCCCGGGGAAGCCCCCGGGGACGACTGCCGCAAAAGAACTCAGCCGTTGGACTTACTTGGCGGCCGGTTTGTTCGAAAGTCCGTAGACATACGACGCCAGCAGATGGATCTTCGCCTCGCCGAGAAACTCGCCGAAGCCGGGCATGCGGTTGGTGCGCCCCTTTTCCACCGTCTCCATGATCGTGGCTTCCGAGGAGCCATACAGCCAGTCGCTGTCGGTCAGGTTCGGCGCTCCCATTGCCGGGGTGCCCTTGCCCTCCGGTCCGTGACAGGCCACGCAGTTCTGCTGGAAGATTTCCGCCCCGCGCTGCGCGCGCAGCGAATCATGGGCGAGTCCCGACAGGGAGCGCACGTAGTTCGCCACGTCCTTGACCCCTTCCGCACCGAGCGTGGGCCCGAACGGCGGCATCATGGCCTGACGGCCGCCGGTGATCGTCGCCTTGATCGTTTCCGGTTCGCCGCCCCAGTTCCAGACGGTGTCGGTGAGGTTCGGGAAGCCCTTGGCGCCGCGGGCATCCGCGCCATGGCACTGCGCGCAGTAGGTCACGAAGAGGCGCTTGCCGGCCCCCCTCGCCTCCTCGTCGGCGGCAACGGCGACCATGTCCATGCCCTGGTACTTCGCGAAGATCGGTGCGTAACGCTCATCCGCATTGCGCATCTCCGTTTCGTACTGTCCAACCGAACTCCAGCCGAGCGCCCCCTTGTTGTTCCCGAAGCCGGGGTACATCGTCAGGTACACCACCGCAAAGATCACCGTGCCCAGGAACAGGAACAGCCACCAACGCGGCAGCGGGTTGTTGTACTCGGCCAGGGTCTCGTCCCACACGTGGCCATGCAGTTCGACCGGGCCCTTCGCACGCTTGTTGTTCGACACCAGAACGAACAGGCAGAACAGCAGGCTCAGGCCTACCAGGACCATCACGTACGCGTTCCAGAAGCCGCTAATAAAGTCAGCCATTTTTATCCTTCCTTGCTGTGCCGGCCGCCCGCGCTGACCGGCGCATCGTCATCGGTGAAGGGGAGACGCGCCGCCTCGTCGAACCCTGCCCGCGCACCTCTGCTGTATGCCCACAGGCAGATGCCGACGAAACAGGCGAGACAAAGGACGGTGAGCAGGGAACGGAGATCATTGATATCCACGGCGCTTCTCCTTTTCTTTACTTGAAGTTCGACAGCGCCGTACCCATCCCCTGGAGGTAGGCGACGACAGCGTCCAGTTCGGTCTTGCCTTCCAGCGCCGCCCGCGCACCGGCGATCTCCTCGTCGGTGTAGGGGTGGCCCAGCGTGCGCAGCGCGCGCATCTTGGCCTCGATGTCGTCAGACTTCAGCGGGCGATGCAGCCACGGGAACGCCGGCATGTTCGACTCCGGCACGACATCGCGCGGATTGTTCAGGTGCACGCGGTGCCATTCGTCCGAGTAGCGGCCGCCGACGCGCGCCAGATCCGGCCCCGTACGCTTGGAGCCCCACTGGAACGGGCGGTCATAGATGAACTCGCCGGCGACCGAGTAATGGCCGTAGCGCTCGGTTTCGGCACGGAAGGGGCGGATCATCTGCGAGTGGCAGTTGTAGCAGCCTTCGCGCACGTAGATGTCGCGACCGGACAGCCGCAGTGCATCGTACGGCTTGACGTCGAGCGGCTTGCCCGTCCGGTCGATCGCGCTGGTCGTGGTCTTCTGGAAGAACAGCGGAACGATCTCGACCAGGCCGCCGATACTGACCGTCAGAAGGGACAGCACGATCAGCCAGCCGACCCTGCGCTCGATGAATTCATGTTTCGATTGAGCCATGTCTAGTCTCTCCGATTATGCGTGGGCGGCAGCGGGGGCGACCACGGGCGCCTCATACGCCTTCTCGCCAGCGATCGTTCGGACCATGTTGTAGAACATGATGAGCATGCCGGTCAGGAACATCACGCCTCCCACCAGGCGGATCGTCCAGAACGGGTAGCTCGCCTTCACGCTCTCGACAAAGGAATAGGTCAGCGTACCGTCCGGGTTGGTGGCACGCCACATCAGGCCCTGCATCACCCCGGCAATCCACATCGAGGCGATGTACAGCACGATGCCGATCGTCGCGATCCAGAAGTGGGCGTTGATCAGGCCCACCGAGTACATCTGGGTTTTGCCGTACATGCGCGGGATCAGGTAATACATCGAGCCGATCGTGATCATCGCGACCCAGCCGAGCGCGCCCGAATGCACGTGGCCGATGGTCCAGTCCGTGTAGTGCGACAGGGCATTGACCGTCTTGATCGACATCATCGGGCCTTCGAAGGTCGACATGCCGTAGAAGGAAAGCGCGGTGATCAGGAACTTCAGGATCGGGTCGGTGCGCAGCTTGTGCCAGGCGCCCGACAGCGTCATCACGCCGTTGATCATGCCGCCCCAGGACGGCGCCAGCAGGATGAGCGAGAACACCATGCCCACCGACTGGGTCCAGTCCGGCAGCGCCGTGTAGTGCAGGTGGTGCGGACCCGCCCACATATAGGTGAAGATCAGCGCCCAGAAGTGCACCACCGAGAGCCGGTACGAATACACCGGACGCTCTGCCTGCTTCGGGACGAAGTAGTACATCATCCCGAGGAAGCCCGCGGTGAGGAAGAAACCCACCGCGTTGTGCCCGTACCACCACTGGACCATTGCGTCCTGAACGCCCGCGTAGGCCGAGTAGGACTTCGTCAGGGTCACCGGGAGTTCGGCGCTATTGACGATGTGGAGCAGCGCGACCGTGAGAATGAAGCCGCCGAAGAACCAGTTCGCGACATAGATATGACTGGTCTTGCGCTTCGCGATCGTGCCGAAGAACACGATGGCGTAGGACACCCACACGACGGCGATCAGGATGTCGATCGGCCACTCCAGCTCGGCGTACTCCTTGCCGGTGGTGAGGCCCATCGGCAGGGTGATCACCGCCAGGACGATCACCAGCTGCCAGCCCCAGAACGTGAAGCTTGCGAGCCGGGGCGCGAACAGCGGCGTGTGGCAGGTGCGCTGCACGCAGAAATACGAGGTCGCGAACAGGGCACAGCCGCCAAAAGCGAAAATCACGGCGTTCGTGTGTAGCGGACGCAGCCTGCCGAAGTGCAGCCACTCGCCCAGATTCAGCTCGGGCCAGACAAGCTGCGCCGCGATGATCACCCCCACCAGCATGCCCACCACTCCCCACACGACCGTCATGATGGAGAACTGGCGGACGACTTTGTAGTTATAAGTCGCCTGCGATTGCATGGAACTTCCCCTTGAGATGAAGAAAACTTCCGCACCGGTCCGGGAGAGCAGATGTAACGGCTCGCCACGGGCTTGTGACATCGGCCGACATTCTATTGCACTGCAGAAATGGGTGAAAGTACCCAGTTACAAAAAAAACCTGTTGTCAGAGTGGTTTTAATTAATCCATCATAGCCCAAAGTGCTAGGCAAAAAAAAGGGTGCGCATCAAGCGCACCCCCAACCCCAACAGAGAGACAAATTACCCTTACCAGATTGGCGCGCACGAACAGCCCGCACCAACCTCGAAAACCGTGGGTAAAGTATGCCCATGCTCGCTGTTCGGGGCTTTGACGTAAGTCAACACTCCGCGCACCTCGCGCGGAGGCCTTCCTGCGAGGCCGGAATCACTCGTCCCTGGCGGGTGAAGCCGGACCATCGGCCTTTTCGGGACGGCGGGGTACGGGCGCGTCGCGATCGTCCATGAGCATCCGGTACGCCGGTCCCTCCATGTCGTCGTACTGGCCGGAGCGCACCGACCACCAGAAAATCACCCCGATCACGAACACCAGTACCACCGAAAGCGGCACGAGGATGTAGAGACTTTCCATAAGCGTTCAATCCATCCGACAACCGCGCTGCAGGCGCAGGGCATTCAGCACGACCAGCAACGAACTTCCCGCCATGCCTATTCCTGCCATCCAGGGGGTGACGAGGCCCGCCATGGCAAGCGGGATCGAGATGAAATTGTAGGCGAACGACCACCACAGGTTCTGCCGGATGATGCGCAATGTCCGGCGGGCCAGGTCGATTCCGCGACCGAGCCCGGCAAGATTCTCGCTGAGCAGCACGATATCGCCCTGATTGCGCGCGAGCTCGGTCCCGTCGCCCATCGCGACCGAAACGTGCGCCTGGGCCAGGACGGGCGCATCGTTCACGCCATCGCCGACCATCGCGACCACCGCAGTCGGGGCACGTTGCAGCGCCTCGATGAACGCCTGCTTCCCTTGCGGCGTCATCGCGCCGCGCGCCTCATCCATGCCCAGTTGTCGTGCGATCGAACTCGCAACGGCCTGTGCATCGCCGCTCAGCACGGTCGTCCGGATGCCTTCGCGCGCCAGCTTCGCCGTCAATTGAGCAGCCTCGGGCCGTGGCACGTCGGCAAGGCGGAAGAGTCCCAGCCAGCGCCCCTCGCCGCCGAGCGCGACAATCGAGCCGCCGCGCGCGGCCAGGTCCTGCAGTTGGGGCGGCAGATCGCGCTGCAGCTGCGCCGCGACGAAATCCGGGCGCCCCAGCCAATGGAGCGCGCCATCCAGGGTGCCGGTCACACCCTGCCCCGTTTCCGAGGCGAGATTTCCGACTCTCGGCAGATCCGCCTCGTCGATCGAGCGACGCAGGCCGCGGGCAATGGGGTGCTCGGAGGCCTGTTCCAGCGCACTTGCGATACGCCGAAGCTGTCGCTCGTCGAGATCGGCCAGAGGCAGGATTTCCTCCACCGTCAGCTGCCCGTGGGTGAGCGTGCCCGTCTTGTCGAAGACGAAATGGTTGGCGTTCGCGAGGGTCTCGATTCCGTGGCCGCGGGTCACCAGCACCCCCATGCGTGCGAGCGCGTCCGTGGCGACCGTGAGCGCGACCGGCGTCGCCAGTGAAAGCGCGCACGGGCACGCCACCACCAGCACCGACACGAACACCCACAGCGCCCGTGACGGGGCGATGAAGTACCACACGACGCCGGTGACGCACGCGAGGACCAGCAGGGCAACGATGAACACGACCGCAACCTGGTCGGATTGCCGGGCGATGGCGGGCTTCTCGCTCGCCGCACGCTCCATCAGGCGCCGGATCGCGGCGAGCCGCGTCGAGTCGCCCGTCTGCTGCACACGGATCGCGAGCGGACCCGACGTGTTGATGCTGCCGCCAGTCACCTCGCTGCCGACCGACTTGGGCACCGGCATGCTTTCCCCGGTCAGCAAGGATTCGTTCGCATCGCTTTGCCCGTCGACCACCACGCCATCTGCCGGGATCACCTCGCCGGGACGCACGCGCAGGACGTCCCCCGGCACGAGTTGCGACACCGGCACGCGCTCGCCGGCGGGAGACGGCCAGGCGAGCCGCTCGGCGAAAGCCGGCAGCACCTTACCCAGTTCCTCCACGCCGCGCACCGCCTTCTGGCGGGCGAGCATCTCGAGGTAACGCCCGCCGAGCAGGAAGAAGACGAACATCGTCACCGAGTCGAAATACACCTCGCCGCCCGCGGTCAGCGTCGCCCACACGCTCGCGACGAATGCACTGCCGACACCCAGCGCGACCGGCACATCCATGCCGAGGCGGCGCAGCTTCACGTCCCGCAGGGCCCGGCGGAAGAACGGAGCGGCGGAATACAGGACGACCGGCAAGGTCAGTGCCAGGCTGGCCCAGCGCATCAGCAGTGCGATGTCGGGCGTCAGGTCGCCCTCCCCGGCAATATAGGCGGGAAAGGCATACATCATCACCTGCATCGTGCCGAAGCCGGCGACGAAGAGCCGCCACAGCATCGAGCGGCGTTCGCGCTGCGCAATCTGCTCCGAACGCTCGGCGTCGTAGGGGTAGGCGCGGTAGCCGATGGCCTGGATGGCGGCGAGAATGTCCGACAGTCTGGTGTGGCGCTCGTCCCAGCGCACCCGAGCGCGTCGCGTCGCATAGTTGATCTGGACCAGCGACACGCCCGGCTGGCGCGAGACATGCTGCTCGTTCAGCCAGACGCAGGCCGCACAGGTGATGCCTTCAAGAATCAGCGACGCCTCGCGCTCGTGTTCGCCAACGGGCGCAACGAAGCTCTTCTGGAAGTCGGGATGGTCGAAGAGGCCCAGTTCCTGCAGCTCGGCGGGCAGGGCTTCCTTCTGCGGTTCCGGCATCGCATCGCGATGGCGGTAGTAATCGGTCAGGCCGTTATCGACGATGGAACGTGCGACAGCCTCGCAGCCGACGCAGCACATCCTGCGCTCAACGCCGTCGACGGGCACGTAATGACTGGACTGGGGCGGAACCGGCAACCCGCAGTGGTAACACTCCTCGGCGGGAACTGAAGCGGGTGCGACGTTTTCGGACGAAGTCATCGGGAGGGGCGGAAGGGAGCCGTGGGGGCCGTGAGGAAATCGTTTCGCACAGCCGCTGCAGCGCAACATGAATCACGCGGAACCCCCTTTTAGCACACTTGGCCGACCCCCTCCAATGCCCGCACCGCGTGCGCCGCGGAAAGCAGAAGGGGGCAGGCCGCGATCGGCACCGCCCCCTTCGGCGCGAGTCGGACCACCCGGTCGCGGCAGCTTATTTCGCAGTCATGCGGATGGCGCCATCCAGGCGGATCGTCTCGCCGTTCAGGTACGCATTTTCAACGATGTGGCGGACGAGCGCGGCGTACTCGGCCGGGCGTCCCATGCGCGACGGGAACGGCACCGTCTTTCCGAGCGAGTCCTGCACTTCCTGCGGCATGTCCATCAGCATCGGCGTCTCCATGATCCCGGGCGCGATGGTCATCACGCGAATGCCGAAACGCGCGAGCTCGCGGGCGACCGGCAAGGTGAGTCCGACCACGCCGGCCTTCGAGGCCGCGTAGGCAGCCTGGCCGATCTGCCCGTCGTAGGCGGCGACCGAGGCGGTACTGACGATCACGCCGCGCTCACCCTCTGCGCTCGGCGCAGCCTTGCTCATCACATCGGCGGCCAGACGCATCATGTTGAAGCTGCCGATGAGGTTCACATTGATCGTGCGCGCAAACGACTCGAGGCGATGCGGCGCTTCGCGACCCACCACCTTCTCCGCGGGCGCGATGCCGGCGCAGTTCACGAGCCCCTGCAGACCGCCGAAACCCGACACCGCGCGACCGATCGCGGCCCTGGCGCTGTCTTCGCTCGTCACATCGGTCCGGACGAACGCCGCGCTCGCACCGAGTTCCTGCGCCAGCGCTTCACCCGCCTCGCCGTTCACGTCCGCGAGCACCACCTTGCCCCCCGCCGCCACGAGCATGCGGGCCGTCGCCGCCCCAAGACCGGAGCCGCCGCCGGTCACCACGAATACGCTGTTCTCGATCTTCATGCCGAACTCCTTTCCGTCGCCGTCCACACGCGGCGACACGAAGGCGCAAAATAATTGCAGTTGACGTCAACGTCAACTGTCGAAGGCCACTGCACTACCGCGCGCCATCGAGAAACCTGTACAGCGAAACCAGGATTCCCGCCGTCGCCCCCCAGATGAAGTAGTCCCCATAGGGCATCGCATAGTACTCGCGCATCCTGCCCTGGTATTCCATGCGGTGCTTCTCGTGCCTGGCCGGATCGAGGAAATGCGACAGCGGCACCTCGAAGGCCTCGGCGACCTCGAAGCTGTCCAGCGTCAGGTCGAACGGCGGATGAACCAGCCCGACGACCGGCGTGATGCGGAAACCCGTGCCGGTCCGGTACTCGGGCAGTTCACCCAGCAACTCGACGTGGTCCGGATCGAGGCCGATCTCCTCTTCCGTTTCGCGCAGCGCCGTCATCACCGGCGACACATCGGTCGCCTCCACCCCCCCGCCCGGGAAACTGATCTGCCCGGGATGATGGTGGAGGTGGTCGGTGCGTCGCGTCAGCAGCACGGTCAGCGCCTGCTCGCGCGCGACCACCGGCACCAGCACCGCCGCCGGCCGCAGACCGCTCCCGGACGGACTGCCGTCGTCGTGCACGGCTTCGGTCGCATGCGCACCCGTAAAGCGCCGCCGCAACCACTCGGAATCCCGCATCCCTCCCGACCTGGAACCTCCCGTCTCCGTCACGCCCACCTCTCAGAATCGTTTGCGCAGCGTCAGGCGATCCCCTTCCCGCTGCATGTCCATGCGGCTGAGAAAGCTCATCCCGAGCAGCACGAAGGGGAGATCGTTTTCATGGACCAGCCCGTCGACGCCGTTCAAGGTGACATCCCCGACGCGCACCGTATCCAGCCGCACCTTCCAGACCCGCGCCGGGCCGCTGGCGGTCTGGCTGATGCCGCCGACGCCCTTGTGGAAATCGATTCCCGCGCGGCGAGCGTCCGATGCGCCCATCGACACCATGCTCGCACCGGTATCGACGAGAAAGCGGACCGACGCTCCGTTGATGCTGCCGCTGGAAAAATGATGCCCGCGCGCATCCGCGATGAGACTCACCGCCGCGGCACCGGTACCATCGCCGGCGGCGCTGCGGACCGGCCCCGCGCCGAGGATCACCTTCTGCCGCTTGCCATTGAGTTCGACGGTCGCGGCCCCGTCGGACACGTCGACGAGACGCAGGCCGTCGCGCGTCTGCTGCCCGACCGCAAGCGTGCGCGGCGCACCGCCATCGACCACCAGGACAGCCTTGCTGCCGAACACTCCAACCAGTTCGATTTCCGCCCCCTGGACGGCATTCGCCTCAGCCCCCACGAGCACGAGCAGCAGCATTCCGAAAAACCTTGCGCTCCCAACCATGATTCACCTTTTGAATCGAAGCACATCGCAAGACTCGTGGCGAACGCCACTCGAGTCGATCAGCGTACCTTGGCGCCTCCCCGCTGTGCAAATCGCGACATGGTCTTCATGAACGGTGCAACGGCGCGGACACCCGTAGCGGAACGGAAACCCTGACCACGAACATGTCGTCCTTCGTCGCAATACGCAAATTACCCTCGGCATCGAAATGCAAACCGAGACGCTCCTCGATGTTTGCCAGCGCGATCCGGTTGCCGGATGGGACCACGCACGTGCCGCCAAGCACCGAATTGACCACTTCGATTTCCAGCATGCGCGAACTCACCCGGATCGACACGAACACGTCTCCACCCTGCGCGAAAGGCTCGACGCCGTAGCGCACCGCGTTCTCGAGCAACGGTTGCAACACGAGGATCGGCACATCTGCGGACATCGGCGCCCCCTCGAGGTTCCAATGCATGCGCAGGCGCTCGCCAAGGCGCAACTGCTCGATCTGCAGATAGGCCTCGGCGAGACGAATCTCGTCGCCGAGCGGCACCAGTGATCGGCTATCGGCCAGCAGCGCGCGAAACAGGTCGGCCATGTCGAGCAGGACCTGCTCCGCAAGACGCGGATCCTGCCGCACGAGGGACACCGCGGTGTTGAGGCTGTTGAACAGGAAATGCGGACGTATGCGCGACTGCAGGGCCATCAGGCGCGCCGTCGCCAGCGCCGGCGAGAGCACGCGCTGCCGCCAGTTGAAGTAGCCCAATATCAGCGCGGCAAGCAGGGCGCCAATCGTGACGGACTTGAGCGGCCCGACACCGGGCGTGATACCCGTCCACGAATTGAATGCGAGTTCAAGACCGCCGGCAGCCAGCGCGACAACTGCCACGATGGCCCACACTCCCTGCCGATACGGCAGTCTCCCCACCCACGGCGAGACGACGAACAGGAGCAGCACCACCGCGAGCAGCGAGGCTTCATACGGCAGCGCACCTGCGCCGACTCGAGTCACCGCATCCAGAAGATCCGGGGCGTGGGCCGCCAGCGAGAGAACGTTGACGGCCTCGGCGATCACCAGCGTGCGCAGCAGTACCCCGAGATTGCGGAAATCGGGAAGCGTGACGATCCTGTGTGACGGAGTGACGTCCAAGGGCGCAAAACCTCAAAGTTGCGAATCGAATCAAGAACGCGACATCAGCGGCTGCGGACGCCACCATCGAACATCCGCGCGGGCTGCCGACCTGCCTGAATGGCCCTGTTCTGCCATTCGTGCGCGGAAATCAGACGCTCATCGGACATTCCTTCAAGTCCAGGCGGAACTTCACTACTCTCTAGCCAGAATACCGTTCCGACCATACCATCCACGTACCCATCTTTGATACGGATTCGATCGTGAACACAAGACATCCGGCACCGCAGCCCGCGAGCAAAGGTTTCACCCTGATCGAGGTCATGATCGTGGTCGCGATCATCGGGATCCTCGCCGCCGTGGCCTACCCTTCGTACCAATCCTACCTCGTGCGGGCGAATCGCAGTGTCGCCACTGCGCACCTGCTCGATATCGCGACCCGGCAGCAGCAATATCGGCTGGACGCGCGCACGTTCGGATCACTGACCGACATCGGCATGGGGACCCCGCCTTCCGACGTCAGCAAGTACTACGACGTGAGCATCGCCGGCGTCCCCAGTGCAACGGCATTCACGGTACAGGCCGCCCCGAAGGGATCCCAGCTGACGGGGGACACGAAGTGCGGCATTCTCAGCATCGACCAGGCCGGCACGAAGACCGTTTCCGGTTCGGGAAGCGCCGCCGACTGCTGGGGCGGACGTTGATCATGAAAGCGACACGCGCGCCCCGTTGCCCGAGCGGACGTCACGGCTCACACGGATTCACGCTGGTCGAGCTGATGGTTACGGTCGCAATCCTGGCGATCCTCGCCACCATCGGCTACCCGTCGTTCCAGGAGCTGCTCGCGTCGCAGCGGGTACGCGCAGCGGAAGCGGCGCTGTACGACTCCCTGCTGATTGCTCGCAGCGAGGCGCTGAAAAACCGTGCCAGCACGACTTTCGTCACGACCGGCCTGGCCAGCGGGTGGTCGGTACAGGTCGGAGGTCAGGTCGTCCACTCCCAGTCGGCCCTTGCGGGCGTGAGCTTCACCCCTTCGACGCCCAATATCGCGTATGACGCGACCGGTCGCCTGGGGGTCGGAACCGACCCGCTCCCGATCACGGTCACGGTGACCGGCAGCGGATCGACGTCCAAGCTCTGCATCGAAATTCGCGACCAGACCGGCAGCGTGAAACGCAAGAAGGACGGAGCATGCCCATGACGATCATCGGGACAAATCCCGTCGCACGGCGGGAACAGGACGGTTTCAGCCTCCTCGAGGTGCTCGTTTCGATCGTGATCCTCGCCATCGGCCTGCTTGGACTCGCCGGCCTGCAGACGAAGGCGAACGGGGTCGAAATGGAGGCCTATCAGCGCTCGGTGGCGCTGATGCTGGTCGAGGACATGGCCAACCGCGTCGCCGCGGGCCGCAATTACGTCGCCGACTTCCAGGCCGTGAGCCTCGCCGCCTACGGCGTGGGTGATACGCAGGCCGCGACTTGTCCGACCACCGGTGACGCCGCCGCGCAACTGTGCGAGTGGAGCAACGCAATGAAGGGTGCCGCCGAAAAGAAGGGCACCGCCAGCATCGGCGCCCCCATCGGCATGCGGGGCTGCCTGATTTCCGTCGCACCGACCGACGCCGCCCTCGGAGAATTCTTCGTCGTCGGCGTGTGGCAGGGCACCGTGCCTACGGCATCGCCCCCGAACAATACACCCGGCGCGCAGTGCGCCGCCGGTGTCGATTTCGGCGCGGGCCTGCGCCGGGCAGTCGTGACCCGCGTTCTCATCCCCAAACAAGCTGCCGGGTAAACCAACATGCGAAGCCCTCGAATGTTCCCGAAACCGCAAACGCCGGGCTTGCGCACGGCGGAGAGCGGGATATCGCTCGTCGAACTGATGATCGCGATGACGCTGGGGCTGTTCGTCATCGGTGCGATGACCGCCATCTTCATCAACAACAGCCAGTCCCGCCGCGAACTGGACAAGGCGGCACAGCAGCTGGAAAACGGCCGCTATGCGATCCAGATCCTTCGCGACGAAATCTCGATGGCCGGCTACTACGATGCCATGGCGAGCATTGCCAGCCCGCCGTCCACGACCGCCAGCCCGTGCTCCACGGACGTGACGGTATGGAAGAGTTCGATGGATGTCGCCATCGAGGGCGTCAATTCCGGAAGCTTCCCGTGCCTGGCGACGGCACGGGCCGGCACCGGAATGCTGTTCGTCCAGCGGGCATCGACCGCGATCGCCGCGCCGGCCTCGTTGCAGCCGAATCTTGCCTATCTCCAGGTTTCGCTGTGCGGCGACGAGTATGTCAGCGCCGTCGCCGACAAACCCTTCCGCGTCAAACTGGGCACCGATCCATTCGATCTCCAGAAGATCGATTGCACCACCACCAATCACGCACCCATCCGGCAATACATCCGCCGCGTCCTTTTCATCGATCGGAACAACGTCGCCGGCGACGGCATCCCGACCCTGAAACGGGCCGATTTTCGCCCCGAGGCCCTGAGCGCCACCAACCCGAACGTCCAGGCCCTCGTCGAAGGCATCGAGGACCTGCAGTTCGAATACGCGATCGACACCAACGGCGACGGGTCGCCGGACGCATTCAGCGAAACCCCCGCTGCCAACCAGCTCGTCAATATCGTCGGCGTCCGCGTCTGGCTGATCGCGCGCGCGACCGATCCGACTCCCGGTTACGACGCCAGCACGAAGACGTTCCAGCTCGGTTCGAAAGCAGCCCTCACCCCCAACGACGCCTTCAAACGCCACGTGTTCAACACGTACATCGAACTGATCCACCCCGTGGGGCGGAGAACCAAATGAACCACTCGCACACACGCCCCAGGCAAGAAGGCGCGGTCCTGTTCGTCGGCCTGATCATGCTGATCCTGATCACCCTGCTCGCGGTCTCCGCGATCAGGATGGCGAACACCAATCTCCTCGTCGTCGGCAACGAACAGTTCCAGAAGGAGGCCGAGGACGCCGCCAACTACCATCTCGATCTGGCGCTCAATTCGGACAATTTCACGGCACTCAACGTCGACCGCAGCGCACCGCTGCCGGCATTCTCCGGCGCCGCCGCCGCGAACGAAACCAGTTACGCCGTCAAGATTCCCCCTCCCGTCTGCAAGCGTTATCGCTACCTGAAGAAGGGCGAACTGGTGAAGGCCGACAACAGCGTTCCGCTCGAAAACCTTCCGTGCTTCGGCAGCAGTTCCAGCAGCGGTCTGACCGTTGTCCTGGCCGCCGCGCAACTCAATGACAACTCGTTGTGCGCGACCTCCCTCTGGGAGATGACCGCAGACGTCCAACTGCCGGGCACCGGCGCCAAGGCGCAAGCCGTGCAGGGTGTCGAAATGCGGATCGATTACGCGGAAGCGAAGGACGCCTGCAAATGAACCGCCCTGACGGCAACACGAACCGGAGCACACAGATGAGCAAACGACTGCACTTCGCGACGGCGCTCGCATGGCTGGGGATCAGTGTCACGACCCCGGCGCTGGCGGAAGACATCGACATCTACACGAATCCCCAAACCACCCAAGCGGCGCCAAATGTCCTTCTTTTTCTGGACAATACGTCAAATTGGGCGGCCAGCGGATGGAAGTCGGTTGACGTACGCGCAAAATGCAACAATGACGCGATCTGCTTAGGCTACGTAGACAGAGTTTTCGGGGGAGTCGCCTCGTTAACGCAAGGGCAAGTTGAAGTCAGAGCGCTCAAAGTGGTATTGGATGATTTAACTTGCAATACCAATGCACCATTTAGCGTCAACCTCGGCCTAATGTTGTTTTCTGGCACCGGGACCGCGGACCCGCTACTAAAGACATCCATTTCGGCCTACATTCGCTACTCGGTGCAACTACTTGCCCCCAACAACGCGGCATGCACAGCTATTCGGAATAATCTGACAGAGATCGACAGCAAAATTCAGGACCCCTCCTGGAAAATCAGCTCTTCCGCTGATTATGGAGTCGCACTGTTTGAAGCGTTCAAGTATTTTGGTGGGTACGCCAATACCAACGGCGTCGCCGCCACCGCAATGGGAAGTCCGCCGGGCGCACTCGGATTCGGACCGATTCGTTTTTCGAACCCAAACACTCTGGAAGACCCCACAGCTTTCACGGACCAAACAAAGACAACCTACAAGAGTCCAATTTCCGTTAATTCGTGTGGAAATAATTACCTCGTCGTCGTCGGCAACAAATTCCCCAATCAGGAATCCGGAACTGACCAGAACGCAGCCCCACCAACAAACCGGGTCATGGGCTACCTCGGACTCAAGCCGAACCAGTTATACCCGACCAGCAAGGCCGACATCCGGTTTGCCGATGAATGGGCGCAGTTCCTTGCTCGAACTGACGTCAGCGAAGTCGCGGGGCACCAGCCGGTCAAAACATTCACGATCAATGTTTTTAACAGCGACAAGGATCCTGATCAAGTAAATCAGGCTCCACTGCTCGACAGCATGGCCAAGAACGGGGGTACCGGCGTCGGCGGCGCGTTCAAGGTGAACGGCGACCTCAAGGCGCTGGTGGACGGCCTGAAGACAATTTTCCTGCAGATCAACGCTGTAAACAGCTCGTTTGCTTCCGCGTCACTGCCAATCAGCGTCAATACCCAGGGGACCTACCTCAACCAGGTCTTCATCGGCATGTTCCGCCCGGACACGCAATCCCGCCCCCGCTGGGCAGGCAACCTGAAGCAGTACCAGTTCGCGCTTCAGCAGACGGTCGTCGGCGATGTCACGACGCGTTCGCTGTTCCTCGCCGACGCCAACGGCAAGGCCGCCATCGACAACGCCAACACCGGCTTCCTGCAGGCCTGCGCACGCAGCTTCTGGACGACGAGCTCGGGCGACTACTGGAGGAGCGTCACCGAACCGCCCACACCGGACCACGGCATTCCGCGGGGCAGTTGTACCGGATTCGAATTCGACGACAGTCCCGACGGGCGGGTCGTCGAACGTGGCGGCGTTGCGGAAAAAATCCGCAGCATCACGCCGACGACGGCGCGAAGCATCCAGACCTGCGCCGCGGCTCCGTCCAACTGCACCGCGAGCACGAGCTTCGCGGTACCCACGCCCACGCCCTACCAGCAGTGGATCCGCGGGGACAACGTCGGCGACGGATATAACGCCGCCCTGCCCGCGGCCGATACCGAAACGTACGGAAAAGCCTCGACCGCGATCAGGCCGACCGTCCACGGCGGCGTCATCCATTCCCGCCCGCTGGCGATCAACTACGGCACCGGCGGCATCGATGACGTGGTTGTGTTCTACGGCTCGGACGACGGCCTGTTCCGCGCGATCAACGGCAACAAGACCGAGAATGTCAGCACCAGCGGCACCGAACTGTGGGCCTTCCTGGCGCCGGAATTCGAACCCCGGCTGACACGGAACCGCGACAACTTCCCCTACGTGACCTTCAAGGACGATCCGACCGCGCCGAAGGATTTCTTTTTCGACGGCTCGATCGGCGCCTATGTCGGCCCGGCGAATGCCGATGGCACCGGATCCCCGGTCACCTACATTCTTCCGTCGATGCGCCGCGGCGGGCGGATGATCTACGCCTTCGACGTGACGAAGCACCCCGCGACGGCCGCGCCGACCCCGCTATGGCGTTTTGGTTGTGACCAGAACAACAACTGCTTCGGCGGCACCGACACGGCGAAACTCGGCCAGACCTGGTCCGCACCGCGGGTCGTCCGCGTGAAGAACCAGTCTGCGCTCTATGCCGTTTTCGGCGCCGGCTATGACCCGTGCGAAGATACGGAACCGCGGAACTGCACGAACGCTGCGACGGGGAGCGGCGTCTTCGTGCTCGACGCCAAGACCGGTACGCAACTTCGCTACATCGATCTGGGCATTACTGCCGGCCGTATCGTAGCGGACCTCGTTCCCGTGGACACGGACAGTGACGGCTTCTCCGACGTGATCTATGCAGCTGACACGTCGGGCAACGTCTGGCGCATCAACCTCTCGAACCCTGCCAAGAGTGGGGCACAGAGCCAGGCCGACTGGTCGGTGACGCAAGTCGCCACCATCGGGGATTGGTCGACGACCAACGTCCGCAATCGCAAATTCCTCTATGCGCCGGATGTCGTCCGGGTCGGCAACTTCAACATCGTCCTGATCGGCTCCGGGAATCGCGAGAAACCACTCGCGACCTCCGCTGCCGCACTGACCAAGAACCGCTTCTATGGCTTCTGGGACGAATTTGCGGTCACCAGCGGCTTCGTCACCATCGACGACCACACCGACTGCGACGCCGCTGGCGACCTGATCTTGTCGAGCGGCACGTGCCAGCTGATGAACACGTCCGACCCCACCCTGGACTATCTCCCGGTATTTTCCTCGGTCGCCACGCGCCCCCGCGGCTGGGTTATCGATCTGACCGACACGAGCGCTACCGGACCGAACGAGCAGGTTGTGACGACCCC
This sequence comes from Azoarcus sp. DN11, assembly GCF_003628555.1. Classification (NCBI taxonomy): domain Bacteria; kingdom Pseudomonadati; phylum Pseudomonadota; class Betaproteobacteria; order Rhodocyclales; family Zoogloeaceae; genus Azoarcus; species Azoarcus sp. DN11. The sequence continues at coordinate 3,671,700 of NZ_CP021731.1, forward strand.
GGCAACTATCGGGGGATTCGTGAACTTCAGCACGTTCCAGGCGAAGAACAAGAACGCGTGCTCGTCGCTCGGCACGGCTCGCGGTTATGCAGCGTGCTTCCTCCACGGCGGCGCGAGCTGCGGAGGAGCGGTTCCGGCAGGCACCACCCGGTCGGCAGAGTTCGTCGGCGGCGGTCTGCCACCGTCCCCGGTGACCGGAACGGTCTTGGTCGACGGCAAGATCGTGCCGTTCATCATCGGCGGAAAGCCTGATGCGGGTGGCGGCTCAGCCCTGGAGGTCAAACTGCCACCGATCCCGATCAAGAAGAATCGCGTGAAGGTATATCGCTACAAGAAGATCGACTGACTCATCCCGGACCCAAAAAGGCGGACCCTGTACGGGTCCGTTTTTTTTGACGACTTCGGAGACCGTCGCGCCCCACACTCTGTTATGAACCCGCCAACCCAATACCGTTCGGGCTGAGCCTGTCGAAGCCCAACCTGACCAAGCCCTTCGACAAGCTCAGGGCGAACGGGTCAATAGTGATCAGCAGTTTCCCTTGGCGATCCGCGGCCGCCCGACCCGGTTGATGATTATTTTTCGCGCAATGCCTTCACTGCAGAGCGTCAGCGTGCCCGCCTGCCACGCTCCGGTCGCTAGTTGCTGCGTGCGCCCGGACGCCACGTAGGACACGTAACGCCCGACGCTCGCGTCGCCGGTAATCCCCACCCGCCCGGCGCGAACCTCCCCGGCGCGCACCAGCGGCTCGCCCTCCTCCCTCTGGCCGTTCTCGTTTCCGTCCTCGAAAACGATCCAGCCCTGCCCCCAGCCTCCCCCACTTGCGCACTCTGCCCCGTCTGCGCTCACGCACAACACGACCCGCCGATGGCGTTTCAACGCCTCCGAGCGCGTCTGGAGGACTGCCGCAAAAAGGTCGCTGGACGCGTCTCCGACCCGAGTTTCCGCCAACAGGCGGGCAAATGACGGCGCGGCGACCGCGGAGACGACTCCGACGATGGCAACCACGATCATCAATTCGACAAGCGAATATCCGCACTCGGTCATGCGAAAGCCCCGGCGCACCAAGCGCGGACTCGCCCAACCGCGACAATTCTCCACGACCATCGCCTCCCCTCGATCAATCAGGAAGGCAATTCTAATGTCATTTCCATAAAAATGTCTTTGGCATTCTCAGGCCGACATGACTTGCATCACGGCGGCGAGGCGGCATCGGAAGCGCGGGCGGACGCACGGGCCGGGTTCGGTATTGTCCTCGCTGCCGCATGGATGGGTAGAGCCCACAAGGGATGATGCAAAGAAGAATGTGAGGCAAGCCCAAAAGCGGCATTGCGACACACCACACGCTGTTGTAGCCGCACAGAGCCCCGGTCTTGCACCGGGAGGGCCCGCAGTCACGCAAGGAATGGGGACTGCTGCGTACGTAAACGAAACAAGCGGCCCGAGAGCCGCTTGTTTCTTGATGCTGTGGCGGAGAGTGAGGGATGCGCTGACTTCGCTCACAACTGATTGATTAATATCAATAAAATTATCAACCAGCGGAACATGTAACACCCACATGTAACACCGCAACGGTTCTAAATTCTCATATCTAGCCCCGAAATGCAACAACAAGTATTGGGGCTACAACTTTTTGAGTTCCACGTCCCGGCGAACTCTGCGTCCTCGAGCACGCAAGACGTGGGTTATCTTGAGGAACAGCCGGGGAATACCTACCAATGTCGTTTAAAGACTCAATCAGCCTGACCTAAATTGCGCCGAGATGCGTTCCATCACCGTGTGATGGTTGGCGTGTGAGGCAAGGTTGTAGGCAGTGAGATTTGCGGCGCGGATGAACGCACGCTCGACCTGCCCTCCTGCGACATCGACGTCGATGATGTTGATGCAGGCGGGTTCCTGCTCGAAGGCCTTCAGGCCGTGCAACGAGGCGCCGACGACATGGCTGAGGATGACGCGGTTGACGGCGTCGTGGGCAACGATCAGTAGATTGGCCCAGCCGTCCGCCTGGACGAGTTCGAGCCACACTTCAAGCACGCGACGCTGGAAGTCGATCCAGGATTCGCCGCCAATGAAGCTCGCATCGGGCTCCGGGGCCCGTTCATAGGCACGGGTGATGATCTCGTCGCGCCGCTCCGGCGGCACCTCCGCAAGGCGCCCGGCGCGGATTTCCTTCAGGCGCGGCTCCTCGCGCACCGGCACGGTCCGTCCGTCGAGCACGAGGCTCGCGGTGTGCGCGGTGCGCGCCATGCCGGAAATCAATGCGTCGTCGAAGGGAATGTCACGCAGCAGCGCGCCCGCCGCCCGCGCCTGCTCGCATCCGCGCTCGGTGAGGGTCACGTGGCGCGGGTCGATCGGGCGTCCGGCGGCATCGAAGTATTGCACCTCGCCGTGGCGCATCAGGTAGATGCGCCGGCGACGCTCCGTACCTGGCAGACGGCTCATCAGCCCTGTCCCCCGAGATACTTCGGGTTGCTTTCCATGACCTTGGCGCGGATGGTTTCCTGCAGATGCTGCCGCGCCGCGTCGTGCCAGGCGCCGGCGTCGGCCCGTCCGGCACGTATCGCATGCGCGAACTCGCGGTCGAGCTCATTGAGCTGCCGGCGCAGGTCGGCCGCTCCCGCGGGCGCGTCCCGCCCGGCGTAGCCCAGCAGGCTCTGCAGCGACCCCAGTTCCCTGCGCTCGCCATCCTCGCCGTGCTTCAACTGGCGCATCGCGATGGCCATGGCGTTGGCGATCATCAGCGCGGCATGCTTACGCTCGGGCGGCAGCGCGGGCAGGATCTCTTCTCGCAACACGTTGCGCGCGGTTTCGAGCAATTGTTCGCCGGTCGGTTCGTCGCGCATCAGCGGGCCTCCGTCATGGTCAGGATTTCGTATTCGAGTTCCGGCACGATGTGGCCGGTGAGCGCGAGCATCAGCGAGCTCTCTTCGCCGCACAGGTGGCGTTCGGCCTGCTGCACGGCGATCACGGCCCAGTTCAGATGCGCCATCACTTCCCAGTAGTGGATGTCCTCGTCTTCGAGGCGCCGGCCGGTGACGCTCGCGTAGCCGCGGTAGAAGTCTGCGCGCGCGCCGATGCCGCCCGCTTCGCCCTGTCCGCCGAAACGCCAGCACTTGGCGCAGAACCAGCCGACGTCCTCGAGCGCGTCGCCCCAGCCGGAGAACTCCCAGTCGAGGATGGCGGTGAGCCCGTTCTCGTCGACCATGTAGTTGCCGGTGCGGAAATCGCGATGGCACAGGACGATCTCGCCGCGCTCGGGCGCGTTGATTTCGAGCCAGCGCAGGCCCCACTCGAGCGCGGGGTGCGCGGTGCGATGGGCATCGAGGAAGCGGCGCATCCGTGCGACGTGCTGCAGCGCGGGCGACGAGCCCGGGGGCGGGAGAAACGCGAGATCCTCGCGTGGCGGCCGGATCGAGTGGATCCGTCCGAGTTCGACGCCCAGGCGTTCCAGCAGGACGCGACGGTCTCCGCCGAAGTTCGCGTCGCGCACGACGACGTGCGAGGCCGCGACGCCGCCGACGTAGCGCATCACGAAAAACTGCTTGCCGATCACGCTTGCGTCGCGGCACAGCCACAACGGTTCGGGCACCACCACGCCAGCGGCGTGGGCTGCCTTGAGCAGGGCGAACTCCTCGGCGCGGCAGTGGCTGCCCGCCACGCCGGAAGGCGCGTCGGTGCGCACGACGAGCTGCAACTCCTGCCCAGCCTTGCCGCCCTCTGCCGTGGCGTGGATGAACCAGTTTTCCTGGATCGAGCCGCCCGAGAGTAGCCTCGCTTCCTTGATCGAGACGCGGTCGGCACCCGCCTCCCGCTGAATAAACGCTTCCAGCGCGCTGCGCATCATTTCGTTCATGCTTTGGATACTCGTCGGAGGTCTGGATTGAAATCCCTGGCGGGGTCGCACCGCACCATCAGGCTTCGCGTTTGATGCCCTTGATGACGCGCTTGGCGATACTCCAGCGATGCACCTCGGAGGGACCGTCATAGATTCGGAACGCCCGCATGTCGGCGAAGATGCGCGCGACCGTGGTCTCGCGCGTCACGCCCTGCCCGCCGAGGATCTGCACGCAACGGTCGACCACGCGCCAGCACGCTTCCGACACGAGCACCTTGGACATGCTGGAGTCGTGGATCGCGAGGTGGCCCTGGTCGAGCACCCACGCGGTGTGCCAGATCGCGAGCCGCGCCGAGTGGATGTCCATCTCGTTGTCGGCGAGCATAAAACCGACGCCCTCGTGGCTGCCCAGCGCCTTGCCGAAGGCCTGGCGCCGGCGCGCGTAGTCGGTGGCGATGTCGTGGGCGCGCCGCGCCGCGCCCAGCCAGCGCATGCAGTGCGTCAACCGCGCCGGCGACAGGCGCACCTGCGCGTACTTGAAGCCCTCGCCCAGCTCGCCGAGGATGTTCGCGGCCGGCACGCGGACGTTGTCCAGGCGCACCACGCCGTGCCCGCCGGGGAAGCAGGTGTCGAGGGTGTCCATCGAGCGTTCGACGATGAAGCCCGGCACGTCGGTGTCGGACAGGAACATCGTGGCGCGTCCGTCCTCGAGCTTGGCCATGATGATCGCAAAGGCAGCGCCGTCCGCGCCGGTCGTGAACCACTTGCGCCCGTTGATGAGGTAGTCGTCGCCGTCGCGCTCTGCCGTGGTCTGCAGCATCGACGGGTCCGAGCCGGCGCCGGGCGTGGGCTCGGTCATGCAGAAGCAGGAGCGCAGCTTGCCGGCCGCGAGCGGACGCAGCCAGCGTTCCTTGTGCTCGGGGCGCGCGACGACCTCCACCAGGTGCATATTGCCCTCGTCGGGCGCCGCGATGTTCAGCGCGACCGGGCCGAGCAGCGAATAGCCGGCCTCCTCGAAGAACACCGCCTTGGCGCGGTGATCGAGGCCCAGGCCGCCGAATTCCTTCGACACGTGCGCGGACAGCAGCTCGGCGGCGCGCGCCTTCGCGATCAGCTCCGCGCGCAGCTCCTCGGTCGGTCCGTGTGCGGTCCGGCGCGGGTCGCGCTCGTAGGGGATGATTTCCTCCGCGATGAAACGGCGGACTTTCTGCTGCAGTGCTGACAACTCTTCCGACAGATCAAAGTTCATGCTTGGCTGACTCCCGCGAGATGGTTCGCCGATCTCAGGCGTAGTTGAAGAAGCCGCGGCCGCTCTTGCGCCCGAGGAAACCGGCATCGACCATTTCCTTGAGGAGCGGCGCGGGCCGGTACTTGGGATCGTTGAAGCCGGCGTGGAACATCTCCATCACCGACAGCATCGTGTCGAGCCCGATCAGATCGGCCAGGGCGAGCGGGCCGATCGGCTGGTTGCAGCCGAGCTTCATGCCGGCATCGATCTCCTCCGCGGACGCGAGGCCTTCCTGCAGCGCGAAGACGGCCTCGTTGATCATCGGGCAGAGGATGCGATTCACCGCGAAGCCCGGGCTGTTCTTCGCGACGATCGAGGTCTTGCCGATCGCGGCGACGAAGGCGCGGGCGGCCTCGACGGTGGCCTGCGCGGTGCGCAGCCCCGGAACGAGTTCAACCAGCGCCATGACCGGCACGGGGTTGAAGAAATGCATGCCGACGAAGCGCTCGGGGCGTTTCGTCGCGGCCGCAAGGCGCGTGACCGACATCGATGAGGTGTTGGTCGCGATCAGCGCGTCCGGGCCGACGACGGCGTCGACCTGGGCGAGGATCTTCAGCTTGAGCGCCTCGTTCTCGGTCGCGGCCTCGATCACGAGGTCGACGCGCGCGAGGTCGGCGTAATCGGTGGTGCCGCGAATACGGTCGAGGTACTCGGTTTTCTGCGTGGCCGTGAGCTGGCCCTTCTTGATCAGGCGGTCGAGGCTGCCGGAGATCGTCGCGATCCCCTTCCCGACCGCATCGGCCGAAATATCGACCATGACGACGGACAGCCCCGCCGCCGCGCACACCTGCGCAATGCCGTTGCCCATCGTTCCCGCCCCGAGGACGCCTACCGTGCCGATACCCATTCCTTGCTCCCGCTGTGAATGCTGAAAATGTCCCGGCCGCGTCTTACAGCCGCTCGAAGATCGCCGCGATGCCCTGTCCGCCGCCGATGCACATCGTCACCAGCGCGTAGCGCCCGCCGGTGCGGTGCAGCTCGTAGATCGCCTTGGTCGTGATGATTGCGCCGGTCGCGCCGACCGGATGGCCCAGCGAAATGCCCGAACCGTTGGGGTTCACCTTGCGCGGATCGAATCCCAGTTCGCGCGTCACCGCACAGGCCTGGGCGGCGAAGGCCTCGTTCGATTCGATGACGTCGAGATCCTCGACCTTGAGGCCGGTGCGCTCGAACACCAGCCGTGTCGCCGGCACCGGGCCGATTCCCATGTAGAGTGGGTCGACGCCCGCGTGCGCGTAGCCGACCAGGCGCGCCAGCGGCTTGAGACCGAGCGCGGCGGCGCGGCCGGCTTCCGCGAGCACCACGGCGGCCGCGCCGTCGTTGAGGCCCGAGGCGTTGCCGGCGGTTACGGTGCCGCCTTCCTTCTTGAAGGCCGGCTTCATTGCGGCAAGCGCTTCGAGCGTGGCGCCGGAACGCACGTGCTCGTCCGTGTCGAAGCGTGCGACGCCGCTCCTGGTCTTCACCTCGACGGGGACGATCTGGTCCTTGAAATAGCCCTCGACGATGGCGACCGATGCCCGGCGCTGGCTCTCCAGCGCGAGCGCGTCCTGCATCTCGCGCGTGATGCCGTAGCGTTCGGCGACGTTCTCCGCCGTAATGCCCATGTGCACCGTCTTCCACGGGTCGTGGAGGATGCCGTTCATGTAGTCGACGAGGCGCGCATCCAGCATCCGCGCGCCCCAGCGCAAGTTCGGCACGGTGTAGGGGCCGCGCGTCATCGATTCGGCGCCGGCGCCGATGGCGAGATCGCAGTCGCCCAAGCGGATCGCCTGAGCCGCGGAGACGATGGCCTGCAAGCCCGAACCGCACAGGCGATTGACGTTGAAGGCCGGGACGGTCTCGGGGATGCCTGCGTCCATCGCGGCAACGCGGCTCAGGTAGGCGTCGCGCGGCTCGGTCGGGATGACGTTGCCCATCACGACGTGCCCGATCGCATCCGGCGCGGCGCCGGAACGTTGCAGGGCCGCCTTCACCGCGACTGTGGCGAGTTCGGTAAGCGGAATGTCCTTTAGGGTTCCGCCATACGTTCCGATGGGAGTCCGTGCAGCTCCCAGCACGACAACTTCACGCTGCGACATCGCTTTCAACGCCTCTTAAAGGTTATCGGGAAAATCCATGTACCGCTTCCGCGTTCGATTGGGACATTTTAACCCGACCGGTCGGTCGGCTGAATACTAATGCATCGCCACGAGGACAACAAGACGTTTGTGCAAAACGGGATGTGCCGATGCTCGCGGACCCGGCAGAGCTCCGGATCGCCGATACGCCGAACATCGACGCGGGACGCAAAAAAAGAACGCCGTCCGGCAGACTCAGGTCGCCGGACGGCAAAGCTTCGACGCAGGTTGCGTGGAGAGAGAGGAGGCGCAATCGTCGAAGTGAGACACCGCCCAAAGAGCAGAGGAGCACTCGCGCACATGTGGCGGCCGTCGGCTGTCGTGCTTTATTGACACCCGACCGGTCGGTCGGTACGCTTGAGCCGAATCTTAAGTGACTCGATTGCGGATGACAAGCCCCCGCAGCGACGCAGCCGGAAGGCGAAGCGCAGGGGCGATACGGATACCAGGAGAAACCGATGCAGGATCTGGCCGGACGTGTTGCGGTCATCACAGGCGCTGCCAGCGGCATCGGCGCGGCGATGGCGTGGCGCTTTGCGCGCGCGGGGATGAAAATCGTCGCCGCCGACGTTGATGAAACGGCCCTTGCGGCTGTGTGTGCGGACCTCGTGGAAGCGGGCCATGCGGCGATCGGCGTACGCACCGACGTCGCCAGCGGGGATGACGTGGAATCCCTGGCCGAGCGGGCGTACGCCGCCTTCGGCGCAGTCCATCTGCTGTGCAACAACGCCGGTGTCGTCCCGTCCGGGCGATACCGGGCGGTGTGGGAGTTCCCGCTCGAGGATTGGCGCTGGTCGCTCGACGTAAATCTCTACGGCGTCATACACGGCTTGCGCAGCTTCATCCCGCGCATGCTGGACGGGGGCCACGAGGGCCACGTCCTGACCACAGCTTCGGTCGCGGGACTCATCAGCGGTTCGGGCTCCGCCGTGTACAGCGCGGCGAAGCATGCCGCGGTGCGGGTCACGGAAGCCTTGTATGCCACGCTGCGCGAACGCCACGCGCCGATCGGCGTGAGCCTGCTGTGCCCCGGCCTCGTGAACACGCGCATCTACGAATCCGAGCGAAGCCGCCCCGAGGCCCTACGGCCCGCTGACGGGCCGGCCCGGGAAACCCAAGAGTTGCAGGCGATTGCCGCCAGCCTCTACGCGGGCGCGATGTCCCCCGAGGAGGTCGCCGACATCGCGTGGCGGGCCGTGCTCGACAACCGCCTGTACGCGCTCACCACCGACAGCTTCGACGACGCGATCCGCGAGCGCATGGCAGCCATCCTCGACCGCCGCAATCCGGAGTTCGCAACCCTGCTGGCGCTGAGCCGGCGCGACGTCGGCGAACGCGGGCGACCGTCGCCGGCGGCGACTTCACCAACGACGGCAGCTTGAACTCAGCCTGCCCTCCCCTCCTTCACAACAAGGGAACCGCACATGCCCCATCCCGTTCTGGCCAGCCCGGACCTGATCCGGTTCGAAGGCGACACCCCTCACCTCGTCGGCAGCCGCTGCAACGAATGCGGCGAGGTGTATTTTCCCGCCACCGACAGCTGCACGCGCTGCACCGCGACGCGCATGAGTCCGCACGATCTCGGCCACCGCGGCACGCTGTGGTCGTGGACGATCCAGGGCTTCCTGCCCAAGGCGCCCTACAACAGCGGCGAGACGGCCGAAACCTTCCAGCCCTATGGCGTCGGCTACGTGGAGCTGGACAGCGGCATCAAGGTCGAGTCGCGCCTGACCGTCGCCGACGAGGCGAAACTGCAGATCGGCATGCCGCTCGAACTGACCCTGATCCCCTACCGCAGGACCGACGACGGCGAGGTGCATACCTTCGCCTTCCGCCCGGCCGCATCCGCCTGACGAGGAACATGCGCATGACTCAAGACGTCGCCATCATCGGCATCGGCCTGCACCCCTTCGGCCGCCACGACACGCTCACCGGCCGTGCCCAGGGCGCGATCGCGCTGCGCGCCGCGCTCAAGGACGCCGGCATCGGTTGGGACCGCATCGGCATCGCCTACGGCGGCAGCCACGACGCCGGCAACGCGGACGCGCTATGCAACGACCTCGGGCTCACCGGCCTGCCCTTCGTGAACGTCGCCAACGGCTGCGCCACCGGCGGCAGCGCGCTGGCGAGCGCGGTGTCGGCGATCCGCTCGGGGGCCGCCGAGTTCGCCGTCGCGGTCGGTTTCGACAAGCACCCGCGCGGCGCCTTCAACCCGCATCCGCGCGACTGGGGCCTGCCCGACTGGTACGGCGAGACCGGCCTGATGCTGACCACCCAGTTCTTCGCGTTGAAGACGCGGCGCTACATGCACGAGCACGGCATCACGGAGGACGCGCTGGTGCGCGTCGCGCAGCGCGCCTTCCGCAACGGCGCGCTGAACCCGCAAGCATGGCGGCGGCGCGAGATGAGTTATGCGGAGATCGCCGAATCGATGCCGGTGAACCTGCCGCTGCGCCAGTACATGTTCTGCAATCCGGCCGAAGGCGGCGCGGCGGTGGTGCTGTGCCCGGCGGAAGTCGCGAAGCGGTATCACGCGAAACCGATCATCGTGAAGGCCGCCGTCGTGCGCACGCGCCACCACGGCTCGTTCGAGGTCTTCAGTCCGGCGCTGGCCGCACAGCAGGCGCCCGCGCCGACGGTGACGGCATCGCGCGCCGCCTTCGAGCAGGCCGGCGTGGCCCCGCGCGACATCGACGTCCTGCAGCTGCAGGACACCGACTCGGGCAGCGAGGTCATCCACATGGCGGAAAACGGCTTCTGCGAACACGGCGAGCAGGAGCGTCTGTTGCGCGACGGCGAAACCGAGATCGGCGGACGGCTGCCGATCAACACCGACGGCGGCTGCCTCGCCAACGGCGAGCCGATCGGCGCCTCCGGCCTGCGCCAGGTGATCGAGATCTGCACGCAGTTGCGTCAGGAAGCGGGTGCGCGACAGGTGCCTGGCACTCCGCGGCTCGGCTACACCCACGTCTATGGCGCACCGGGCGTCAGCGGCGTGACGATCCTGCAGCGGTAGGCGCGCGCGGTGCTGTGGCGCAGTCAGATGGCGGAGGTCCCCTTCGAGGGGATCTACCGTCGCCAGGTCGACCTCGATGCCCCCGACGCGACGACCGTCGTCGGCTGGCTGGAGGACGAGTCCCACCATTTCGGGCTCACCCTCGTGCATGACGGTACGCACATCCGCGAACTGCGCATGGCCGCGCCGCGCTATCCGTGGACGACCTGCGCCGAGGCCGGGCGACCGCTGCAGGCGCTGGTCGGCAAGCCGCTCGTGGCGCGCGCGTCGCAGCTCGGCACGCTCGCCGACGTGCGCCTGCAATGCACGCACGTCTTCGACCTCGCGAGCCTGATGGTCGCCCACGCGCACGCCGGCCGCGGCCATCGGCGCTACCACGGCACGGTCGAACCGCTCGCGGCGGTCCGGCCCGATGCGCCCGAGGGCTGGCAGCGCGCGACGCTCCATCGCGACGGCGTTGTCGTGCTGCAGTGGGACCTCCACGACGACCGCATCATGGCGCCGGCAATCCACGCCGGGCGCACGATCTACCACGGCTTCCGCGAGTGGACCGAATCGCTCGCCCCCGAGGAGGCCGAGCACGCGCTGGTGCTGCGCCGCGTCGCCTTCGTATCGAACGGACGGCGGATCACCATCGAGCACCTCGATTCGGCCGCCGAGCTGGGCCAGGCCGCGGTGTGCCATTCCTTTCAGCCGGCGCAGCGCGAGCGCGCTACCCCGATGCCGGACTCGCGCCGGCGCTACGACACCACCCCCGAGGAAATGCTCGCGCAGATGCGCGTGCAGCCCTGACCGATCACGGAGACCGCTAGCGATGCAGAACTACACCGATTTCACCGACAAGGTCGTGCTGGTCACGGGTGCCAGCCGCGGTCTGGGGCGCGCGATGGCGCTGGGTTTCGCGGAATGCGGCGCCGACATCGTCGCGACGAGCCGTTCCGCCGAGAGCTGCGCCGAGGTCGTTGCGGACGTCGAGCGCCTCGGGCGCCGCGCCGTCGCCATCGGCTGCCACGTCGGCAAATGGGACGAACTGCCGCGACTCGTCGCCGGGGCCCTCGAAGCCTTCGGCCGCATCGACGTGCTGGTGAATAACGCCGGGATCGCACCGGTCGCCGACTCGTCCGCGGCGGTGAGCGAGGAGCTGTTCGACAAGATCGTGGACGTCAACCTGAAAGGCCCGTTCCGCCTTGCTGCGCTGGTGGCCGAGCACATGCGCGCGGCCGGCGGAGGCGCGATCATCAACATCACCAGCACCGCGGCGATCCGCCCCGAGCCGGCGTACCCGGTCTACGCCGCGGCGAAGGGCGCGCTCAACATCATCACGCGCTCGCAGGCGATGGAGTTCGGCCCCACGGTGCGCGTCAACGCCATCATGGCCGGCCCCTTCTGGACCGACATCTCGCGCAGCTGGCGCGAGGACTACGACCGCAACGCCCCATCGGCGGTCAAGCGCATCGGCCGGCCGGAAGAGATCGTATCGAGCGCGCTGTATCTCGCGAGCCCACGTTCGAGCTACACCACCGGCGCGATCATCCAGGTCGACGGCGGGATGCTGTAATCGTCATCTCGTCGCAGCGGCCGCGCGACACGATCCAGTGCGCGTGCCGCCTACTCCTCCATACGGTATCGGGACAGGATCACCAGCGAGAGCAGGCCGACGAGCACATAGGCGCCCGCGACCGGACGAATGGTGCCGTCGAAGAGGAAGCCGACGACGAAGCTGATCGGCGCCGCAATCATCGTCGACACGAAGCCGAATAGGGACGCGGCAGTCCCGGCAATGCTCCCCAGCGGATTCATCACCGTCGCGGTCAGATTCGGCAGCAGCAGTCCGAACCCAAACATGCCGCAGGCCTGCAGCAGCATGAACGCCGGCAGGGACGCCTGGCCGGCCACGGCGAGCGCAAATGCCGCAGCATTCGCGGCGACGAGCGCCCACAGCGCGTAACGGATCAGCCGCCGGCTGCCATACCGGCGCACCAGGCGTGCGTTGGCAAACGACGCGACTGCGGTGGTCAGCGACACCAGCCCCAGCAGCGGCGTGAAACTCATGCCGGCGCCGTAGGCGATCTGGAAGATTCCCTGCGCCGATGACAGGTAGCCCAGCTGCGCCCCGACTACGAGGCCGAAGACCGGTATGCCCGCCGCGGCCGCCGGCGTCCTTGCGACCGTCCGGCAGGCAGCGACGAGCGAGGCCGGGGAAACGGAGCGTCGCCCGCCGGGCGCCCGCGACTCGTCCAGACGCAAGCACGCCCACGCCAGCGTCGCCACGCCGACTCCCGCCGTGGCCGCGACCAACCAGCGCCAGGAGCCGACCATCAACACCAACTGGCCCAACATGGGCGCGACGACGGGCTCGAACAACAGGCCGGCCATCGCAAGCGACATCACATGGGCGAGCTGCACGCCGGCATGGCGGTCGCGGGCGATCGAAAAGGTCACGACGCGGACGCCGCCGGCGCCGAAGCCCTGTAGCAAGCGCCCGGCGAGCAGCGTCTGGAAGGTCGGGGCCAGCGCGGCCATAACGCTGCCGCCGATGAAAAGGAGCAGCCCCGCGAGAAACAGCGGCCGTCTGCCGTAACGGTCGCTGAGCGGACCGAACAACAGCTGCGCCGGCCCGACGCCGAGCAGCAGGACGGCGACCACCGCCTGACCAAGGTTGGCGTGCACCAACCTGAACTCGTCACCGATCGCGTGCAGTGCCGGCAGCATCAGGTCGACGGCCACCGCGCCGACCACCAGCCCGACGGCGATGAAGCTCACGAATTCCGCCGCCCCCATGACCGGCGCGGCAGGACCGACGGCACCCACGGTCAGCACGCCATCGGCGACGTCCTCAACCGAGCTATCGGCCATGGAATTGCGGCTTGCGCCGGGCAACAAACGCCGCCACCGCCTCCGCGAAATCCGGCGACGCCGCCCCCGCGAGAAAGGCCTGACGTTCTGCGTCAAGCTGCGTGGCGAGATCGTTTTCGAGCGACGCATTGAAGAGCCGCTTCGTGCGCCCGAACGCCCCGGTCGCCTGCGCGGCGAGGCGTTGCGCGAGCGTCATCGACTCCTCATCCAGCGCGGCGTCGGGCACGACCTTCGTCACCAGGCCGAGCGCCAGCGCGCTCGCGGCATCGATGCGCTCGTCGAGCAGCGCGATCTCCATCGCCTTGCGCGCCCCCACGAGACGCGGCAGCGTGTGGCTGCCGCCGCCGTCGGGCGAGGCCGCGAGCTGGCAATAGGCGAGCTTGCAGTTCGTCGTGTCGCTCGCGACGACGAGGTCGCACGCGCACATCAGCGAGAAGCCGAAGCCGGCCACCGCGCCGCGCACCGCGCCGATCACCGGCTTGGCCATCGTGCGCAGGCTGCTCACCGCATCGCTGACGTCCGAGATCAACGCACTGAGCCGGGCATCGCGTTCGGCCGCCGGCAGTTCCAGCCAATCGGCGAAGCAGCGGATGTCGCCGCCCGCCATGAAGTGCGGCCCGGCGCCGGTGACGATCACGCAGCGCACCGCCGGATCCTCGCCCACCTCCGCGGCGACGCGGGAAAACTCGCGCGCCATCTCTCGGTCGATCGCGTTCAGCGCCGCAGGCGCGTTGAGCACGATGCGCGCGACCGCGCCCTGCCGTTCGAGCAGTACCTTCGCCGTCATCGCCGCGCCCTCACAGCGTATTGACCGTATGGCCGCCATCGACCACCAGCACCGATCCGGTCATATAGGACGAGGCCTCCGACGCGAGCAGCAGCAGCGGGCCGGTGAGCTCGCCGCCACGCCCCAGGCGTCGCAGCGGGATGCGCTTGACCAGCGCCTTGCCGGCGTCGCTGCCGAAGAAGTCCGCGTTGAGCGGCGTCTCGACGTAGCCGGGCGCGAGCGCATTGACGCGGATGCCGTAGCGCGCGAGTTCCAGCGCCATCGCCTTCGTGAGCTGGATCAGCGCCGCCTTCGAAGCCGAATACGCGGGCAGCTGCTGCGCGACGCGCAGGCCGAGGATGGACGAGATGTTGATGATGCTGCCGGCCTTGCCTGCGTCCTTCATCGCGCGCGCAACCCGCTGGGCGACGCGCCACGAGCCGTTGAGGTTCACGTCGATGATGCCGTTCCAGTCCTGCTCGCCGACGTCGAGAAGCGGCTTGGTCTGCGTGACGCCGGCATTGTTCACGAGGATGTCCGGCACGCCGACCGTGACGACGATGCTGGCGAGCGCGTCGTCAACGCTTTCCGCGCGCGTCACATCCATCGCGACGGCATGGGCGCGGATGCCCTCCTCCACGAAGCGCGCCGCCACCTCGCGGCCCTGCTCGATGCGCCGCCCGGCCAGCACGACGGTCGCGCCGGCGCGGCCGAGATCGTGCGCGAAGTCGAGCCCGAGGCCGCCGAAGGCGCCGGTGACCAGCGCGATCCGGCCCGAGATGTCGAAGAGCGCCGCCGGGGTGGCGGTAGCTGTGGCGGTCATGCGTGCAACTCCTCGGTTCGCGCGTTGGAAGTGGCCGCAAGGAAGCGCGCGAAATGCTCGTCGCGGCTGCCGAACAGCGCGGCATTGACCATCAGCCGGCGAAAGTAGTGGCTGACGTCCAGCTCTTCGGTGATGCCCAGGCCGCCGTGCATCTGCACCGCCTCATTCGCGACCTTGCGCGCCGCAGTGCAGATGTAGGCCTTCGCACCGCTGACGATGCGCCCACGCCCGGCCGCGGGGAGCAGCAGCGCCTCCTGCGCCGCACGCGTGAGGGCGGCAATTTCCTCCTGCAGCAGGAACATGTCCACCGCGCGGTGCTGCAGCGCCTGATTGGTGCCGATCGCGCGCCCGAACTGCTTGCGGATCTTGAGGTAGTCGCAGGTCGTCGCGACCAGCGCGCGCACGATGCCCAGGGCCTCGGCGCAGGACGCGACGGTCGCGTGGTCCATCACGTCGGCGATCGCGGCCTCGGTGGGCGTGCCGTCGTCCGGGTCGAGACGCTCGGCCGCCACGCCGGCGAAATGCAGGTTCGCCGCACCGCGGCCATCGACGAGCCGGTAGCGGTGCGTCTCAATCTCGGGCGAGCGCGCATCGACGAGGAACAGGCGCTTCGTGCCGCCGTAATCGGCATCGATCGCCGACACGATCAGGCGGTCGGCGATGTCGCCGTGCAGCACCGCGATCTTGTGGCCGCTGATGCGTCCCGCCCGCACCTGGCAGGGCTGCCCCCTGCCCGGCTCGGCGTCGGCGAACGCGAACTTCACCGAGCCGTCGGCAAGTTGCGGCAACAACACCTCCTGTTGCGCAGCGCTGCCCTGGCTACGCAGCAGGCCCGCGCCGACGAGGGCGCTCGCGAGGACGGGTTCCATCAGCAGGCGGCCACCCACGACTTCCATCAGCGCACCCACCACCAGCGGATCGGCATCCAGGCCGCCATGCGCCTCTGGGAGGCGCAGTGCAAGCCAGCCCAGGTCGGCGTAGTCGCGCCACGCCTTCTCGCTATAACCGGCCGGGTCGGTGAGTAGCGCGTGGCGCTGCAGGAAGCCGTAGTTGTCGGCCGCGTAGCGCGAGGCACTGTCGCGCAGCATCCCGGCCATTTCGAGGTCCATGTTCATAGTCCCAACACTCCCTTGGCAACGATGTTGCGCTGGATCTCGGACGCCCCGCCGAAGATGGTCGCGGCACGGTTGTAGAAGTGGTCCTTGACGATGCCGCCCGCGTCCTCGGGCCCCAGCGGCGGCGCGCTCGCTGCGTGCAGCGCGGCCGGATCCCACGCGACGCCGGCCAGGCCCAGCAGGTCGATCGCGGCTTCCGCGATGTCCTGGTACAGCTCGGTGCTGCGCAGCTTGATCAGCGAGGCCTCGCCGCCGTGGTCGGTGCCGCGCATCATCGACTCGACGGCCTGGTAGGACGCCGTTTCGAGCGCCAGCAGCCGTAGTTCCAGCTCGCCGATGCGGGCCGCCGTGCGTTCGGGCGAAACCTGCGGCTGCTCGCGCGCCAACGCCTTGAGCCGTGCCAGCGCGTGGCAGGCCATGCCGAGCAAGGCACCGGCGGTGCGCTCGTTCTTGAGCAGGTACTTGGCGTAAGTCCAGCCCTCGCCCTCCGCTCCGACGAGGTTCTCGGCCGGCACGCGCACGTTTTCCAGCCACACTTCATTCACGTGCACGTAGCTGTCCATCGTCGGGATCGGCTTCACCGTCACGCCGGGGCTCTTCATGTCGATCAGCAGGAAGGAGATCGATCTCTGCGCCTGCTCGCCGGGCGCGGTCTTGACCAGGCAGAACAGCCAGTCGGCCCACTGCGCGTAGGTGGTCCACACCTTCTGGCCATTGACGACGTAGTGGTCGCCTTCACTTGTCTCAACCCGGATCGCCTCGGTGCGCAGCGCGGCGAGGTCGGAGCCGGCGCCGGGCTCGGAGTAGCCCTGCGCCCAGAAGTCCTCGGTGGTCGCGATACGCGGCAGGAAACGGCGCTTCTGCTCATCGCTGCCGAAGGCGTAGATCACCGGTCCGACGTATTTCACGCCGAAGGGGATCACCCACGGGCAACCCAGGCGTGCGAGTTCGTCCTCGAAGGTGAAGCGCTCGAGCAGCGACCAGCCCTGTCCGCCGTGCTCCTTCGGCCAGTGGCCGATCGCCCAGCCCTGGTCGTTCAACAGGCGCATCCAGCGCACGTAGTCGTCCTTGCCGAGCACCTGGTGCAGATGGGACTTCCTCTTCAGGTCGTCCGGCATCACGCGGTCGTGAAAGCTGCGGATGTCGGCCCTCAGGCGTCGGGCCTTGTCGCGGGCTTCGTCTAGCGAATCGGTCATGGCGTTTCCTGCGGGGTTTTCGGGAAGAATGCGGTAGGCAGCCGGCGACCGTGCGCCGCCCCGGTCAGCTTGCGCCGCCGTCGCGCGCGAAGCGCCAGGCGGCGCTCGCGAGCGGGCGGATGTTTGCGGCTATCTCGGCCGCGTTCATCGATGCCGCGTTGCCGCTCTGCAGGCGGTGGGCAATGCCCTGCAGGATCGCGGCGGTGCGAAACAGGTTGAACGCGCGGTAGAAGGGGTTCGTCGCATCGACCGCGAATCCGGTGCGCTCGCAGTAGCGCGCGACGTAGCGCTCCAGCGTCGGAATGCCGAGCTCTGCAAGATCCGCATCCGCCAGCGTGCCGCGCGCATCCACCCCAGGCGGCCGATACCACTCCATCGCGTGATACATCAGGTCGCCCAGCGGATGGCCCAGCGTCGACAATTCCCAATCCACGACGCCCACCACCTTCGGTTCGGTCGGATGGATCAGCAGGTTGTGAAAGGAATAGTCGCCGTGGATGATCGACGACAGCCCGTCGTCGGCCGGCAACGCCTCCGGCAGCCACGCGATCAATCTGTCCATCTCCGGGATGTCTTGCGTGCGTGACTGGTCATATTGCCCCGACCAGCGGGAGATCTGGCGCGAGAAATAATTACCGGGCCGGCCGAAGTCCGAAAGCCCCAAGGCGGCGTAATCCACCGTATGCAGGAGCGCCAGCGTCTCGTTGGCGGAGTCGAACACCGCTGCGCGATGGGCTGGATCGAGGTCCGGCATACGGCAGTTCCAGAAGATCCGCCCCGGTACATGGCGCATCACGTAGAACATGCTGCCCAGCACCTCGCGGTCCTCGCAAAGGACAAAAGGCGCAGGCACCGGGAAGCCGGGAACGTGCGACAGCGCCTGGATCACGCGGAACTCGCGGTCGACCGCATGTGCCGACTTCAGCAGGACGCCGGGCGGCTGCCTGCGCAACACGTATTTCTGCGCCGGAGTTTCGAGCAGGTAGGTCAGATTGGATTGCCCACCCTGGAATTGCCGGACGATCAGCGGTCCGCGGAAGCCCGGCAGGTGCTCGCGAAGATATTCGCCCAAGCGCGCCTCGTCGATCAACGCAACCGGCCGCACCTCGCCGAGCTCGCCGATGTAGGCCTTGGGTTCACTGGCGACTGCCACCTCATCGGCGACCGCCGCCTCCGTCATCACACTGCTCGTCATTCCACCCATGGCATTCATTTGTCCATTTGTTGTGCCGGACAGGCGCGCTCACGCCGTCAGGTCTGTCTTCGCCAGATATCGCGGGCCCCGTTCCTACGCCGGGCACGCGCCGCACCCAGACCGTCCATACGGTCGATTTCTTAGCGTTATTCAGACGTGTTAGCAAGGGAAGCGACTGTTGGACGCAAGATACTCGACCGACCGGTCGGCTGTCAACGTGAAAACCGGGCGATCCCTTGCTGGGACGCGGATGCGGAAGAGGTCATTGACACTCGACCGTCCGGTCGGTAGGCTTAAAGCGAAATGGCTGCGAAGAAGCAGGAGAAAGCGGCTCCGACCGTCAGCAAAACGGCAGGCGGGAGGCGCACACTTGGCAACACCACGACAAAACCGATGGAGACTCAAGGTGAGGGATAGGAACGCGTTGTTCAACTCCGAGCTGCTCAAGGAGCTCGCGCCATTCACGATCTCGGGCTACGACCTCTTCCGTGAGGTCGTCGAGACCGACGGCGCCCTGCCGGCGAAACTGAAGGGCTTGTTCGCCGCCGTCGCCGCCTGCAACCGCCGCTACCCCGCCCTCGCGCGCAAGGAACTCGACCGTGCGGCGCGCCGGGGGCTCACCCGCGACGAAGCGGCGGCCGGGCTGATCCTCTTGAGCAGCCTGCGCGGCGAAGGCGCGGCGCTCGCGTTCGATGCGACCATTCGCGAGATCTACCCCCCCGCCTGCCACGCCGAGGACCCGCCGCGCCAGCCGTCCGCGCTCGAACTCGTGCGCGCCGCGCCAGGCGAAGCCGAGGCGAACTTCAAGACCTACTTCGGCACGGTGCCGCCAGCGCTCGCAACGCTGCTGCGCCTCGCGCCGAAAGGCGCCGACGGCTATTTCCTGATGCGCAAGGGCACGATCGACTGCAATCAGCTCGACCGCAAGGCCGCCGAACTGATGCTGATCGCGGTGCTCGCGTCGGACTACAGCCCGCAGGCGGCGACGCACATCCGCGCCGCACGCGCCGTCGGCGCGACGGACGAAGAGATGGCCGAGGCCATCCTGTGCGCCGTTCCCTCGGCCGGCATCGCCGCATGGATGGCGACCGGCGTCCTGCTGGAGGCCCCGCAATGAACCCGAACATCAACCGACAATGGCTGCTGCGCCGCCGTCCGCAGGGCCAGGTCGGGCGCGACGATCTCGAACTCGCGACCTCGCCCGTCCCCGCGCCGGCAAAGGGCGAGGTCCTTGTGCGCATCAAGCTACTGTGCATGGACCCGACGATCCGCAACTTCATGGACCCCGACCCCGGCTACGGCGCGCCGGTGGCCGTCGGCGGCGTGATCCGCGGCGTCGTCATCGGTGAGATCGTCGCATCGCGCGACGAAACGCGCGCGATCGGGGAACTGGTATGGGGCTTCGGCGAGTGGAGCGACTACGTCGCGGGTCCCGCCGCGCAGTTCCTGCCGCTGCCGACGCGCTTCGGCCACCCGCTGCCGGCCTACACGCACGTGCTGGGCACGATCGGCCTCACCGCGCATTACGGCCTGCAGGACGTCGCCGGCATCCGTCCCGGCCACACGGTGCTCGTCAGCGGCGCCGCGGGCGCGGTCGGCTCGCTCGTCGGCCAGATGGCGCGCATCGCCGGAGCTTCGCACATCGTCGGCATCGCGGGCGGCAAGGACAAGTGCCAGCGCGCGGTCGAGCGCTACGGCTACGACCAATGCATCGACTACAAGGGCGATACCCGGTTGGACGCGGCGCTCCGCGAGGCCTTCCCGGACGGCATCGACATCGTGTTCGAGAACGTCGGCGGCTCGCTCCTCGAAGCCTCGCTGAACCACCTGCGCAAGGGCGCGCGCGTTGCGCTGTGCGGGATGATCGCGCGCTACGGCGCCACCGAGAGCGTGCCCGGCCCGCGCAACCTGTGGAACCTCGTCGTCAATACCGCGCGTATCGAAGGCTTCCTCGTCACCGACATCCTCGGCGACGCGGTGCGCAGCGACAAGGCCCTGCGCGAAATCGACTCGTGGATACGCGACGGGCGCTTGCAGTACGACGTCGACGTGCGCAGCGGCTTCGAGAACATCCCCGACATCTTCAACTGCCTCTTCACCGGCGCCCACACCGGGCGGCTGGTCGTGCAGATCGACGAGGACGCCCGATGAGCGCGGTCAGCTACACCCGCCACGGCGATATCGCCGTCGCCACCGTCAACAACCCGCCCGTCAATGCGCTGAGCCTCGGCATGCGCCAGGGGCTGATGCAGGCCATCGAGACGAGCCGCGCGGATGCCGGCGTGCAGGCGTTGGTGATCATCGGCGGCGGCACGACCTTCGTCGCCGGCGCCGACATCAAGGACTTTGGCAAGCCCTACGGGGAACCCAGCCTCTACGCGATCATCGACGCGCTGATGGCGAGCCCCAAGCCGGTGATCGCCGCGATCCATGGCAGCGCCTTCGGCGGCGGCCTGGAGCTCGCGCTCGCGTGCCAGTGGCGCATCGCGAGCCCGGACGCGCAGATCGGCCAACCCGAGATCATGCTGGGCCTGATGCCCGGCGGCGGCGGCACGCAGTGGTGGCCGCGGCTCGCCGGCCCCGCCGTCGCGCTCGAAGTCACGACCGGCGGCAAGCCCGTCGCCGCGCGCCAGGCGCACGAATGGGGCGTTATCGACCGCCTCGCCGACGGCAAGCTGCTGGAAGACGCGCTCGCGATGGCGCAGGACGTCGTCAGTGGCGCGCTCCCCGCGCGCAGGCTCGCCGAATCGACCGACAAGATCCGCAGCGTCGATCCGACGCTCTTCGACGACTTCCGCAAGAAGAACGCGCGCAGGTGGAAAGGCCAGCTCGCACCGTGGAAGATCGTCGATTGCGTCGAGGCGGCCTGTCGCCTGAGCTTCGACGAAGGTTTCCGGTTGGAGAAGGAGGCCTTCCGCGAATGCGAGCACAGCCCGCAGAGCCGCGCGCTCATCCACTTATTCTTCGCCGAGCGGGCCGCCGGCAAGCTGCCCGACGTCAGCGCGGCGCCCCGGTCGGTCGCCTCGGTCGGCGTCATAGGTGCCGGCACGATGGGCGCCGGCATCGCGATGAGCTTCGCCAACGCGGGCCTGTCGGTAACGCTGCTTGACAGCTCCGACGAGGCGCTCACGCGCGGCATGAAGACCATCGCCGGCAACTACGCGACGTCCGTAAGCCGCGGCAGCCTGCCGCAGGCGCGTGCCGACGCCGGCCTCGCGCGCATCAGCGCGACCACAGACGACGCAGCGCTCGCCGACGTCGACCTCATCGTCGAAGCCGTGTTCGAGAGCATGGAAATCAAGCAGTCCGTGTTCCGCCGCCTCGACGCCGTCGCCAAGCCCGGCGCGATCCTCGCGACCAACACCTCCACACTTGACGTCGACGCCATCGCCGGCGCCACCTCGCGCCCGCAAGACGTCGTCGGCCTGCACTTCTTCAGCCCCGCGAACGTCATGCGCCTGCTCGAAGTCGTGCGCGGCCCGCGCACCTCGCCCGAAACGCTCGCCACCGCGATGGCGGTCGCACGCTCGCTGCGCAAGATCGCCGTCGTGTCGGGCAACGCCCACGGCTTCATCGGCAACCGCATCCTCGCCGCCTACGGCCGCGAAGCCGACTTCCTGCTCGAGGAAGGAGCGACGCCGTCGCAGATCGACCGCGTGCTGACCGACTTCGGCTTCCCGATGGGCCTCTACGCAATGCGCGACATGGCCGGTCTCGACGTCATCTGGCGCATCCGCCAGCAGGAGAACCTCACGCGGCCGGCGCACCTGCGTTATTCACCCATTGCCGACCGCATCTGCGAGATGGGGCGCTTCGGCCATAAGACCGGGCGCGGCTACTACCTGTACGACGGCCGCATCCCCACCCCCGACCCCGAAATCGAAACCCTCATCGCAGGCGTCTCCGCCCAACTGGGCATCGTCCGCAAGGAAATCCCCGACGCCGAGGTCCTGCAGCGCCTGTTGTGTGCGATGGCGAACGAAGGCGCGCGCATCCTCGACGAGGGCGTCGCGCTGCGCGCCGGCGACATCGACGTCGTCTATGCAAACGGCTACGGGTTCCCCGCCACGCGCGGCGGCCCGATGTGGTGGGCGCGCGAAACGGGGCTGGCGTCGATCCGCGACGCGGTCGCCGCTTACCACCGCGAGCACGGCGAGTACTGGACGCCCTCGCCACTCCTCGCGCGCGCCGCCGCATGCGGCGACTGGGACGCGGCGCTAGATGCGGTCTGAGCGCATCGACTTCATCACAATTTTTCTCACCCACCATCAACAACAGGGAGCGCACAAGATGCGTGACGCGGTAATCGTTTCCGTCGCCCGCACCCCGATCGGCAAGGCCTATCGCGGTGCCTTCAACAACACCCAGGGCCAGGCGCTGGCTGGCCACGTCGTGCGCGCCGCACTGGACCGCGCCGCGGTCGAGTCCGACGCCGTCGAAGACGTCGTGATGGGCTGCGCGATTCAGCAGGGTACGACGAGCTTCAACGTCGGCCGCCAGGCCGCCCTGCGCGCCGGCCTGCCGACGAGCGTCCCCGGCATGACCATCGACCGCCAGTGCGGCTCGGGCCTGATGGCGATCGCCACCGCCGCGAAGCAGATCATCGTCGACGGCATGAACGTCGCGGTCGCGGGCGGAGTCGAATCCGTGTCGCTGGTGCAGAACGAGCACTACAACATGTTCCGCATCCAGGACCCCGCGCTCGACGAACGCGTCCCGGCGCTCTACATGTCGATGCTGGAGACCGCCGAGATCGTCTCCCAGCGCTACGGCATCAGCCGCGAGCGCCAGGACGCATACGCGCTGCGCTCGCAGCAGCTCACCGCGCAGGCGCAGGCCGAAGGGCGCTTTGCCGAAGAGATCGTGCCGATGGAATCGGTCATGGCGCGCTTCGATAAGGTCAGCGGCAGCACCGTGTTCGAGACGGTGAGGCTCGATCGCGACGAAGGCAACCGCCCGCAGACCACGCTCGAAGACCTCACGAAGCTGGAGCCCGTGTTCAAGGGCGGCCAGGTCCTCAAGGAAGGCCGCTACGTCACTGCCGGCAACGCCTCGCAGCTCTCCGACGGCGCCGCCGCGCTGGTGCTGATGGAAGCGGGCGAAGCGGCACGGCGCGGCCTCACCCCGCTCGGGCGCTATCGCGGCATGGCGGTAGCCGGCTGCAACCCCGACGAGATGGGCATCGGACCCGTGCTCGCGGTGCCGAAGCTCCTCGCTCAGGCGGGCCTCAAGGTTGAGGACATCGACCTGTGGGAGCTCAACGAGGCTTTCGCATCGCAGGTCCTCTATTGCCGCGACACGCTGGGCATTCCCGACGAGCGCCTGAACGTCTCCGGCGGCGCGATCGCCGTCGGCCACCCCTACGGCATGTCCGGCGCGCGCATGGCCGGCCACATCCTGCTCGAAGGCCGCCGCCGCAAGGCAAAATACGGCGTCGTGACGATGTGCGTGGGCGGAGGCATCGGCGCCGCGGGCCTGTTCGAGATTTTCTGAAAACATGGCATTGACAAATATCGTTGCCGTGGTATGGTTTCACTTAACCGACCGACCGGTCGGGTGCTAAATGAAGCCGGGGCCAGCCCGGGTTCGAATCGAAAATCACCAAGGAGCGGACACAGTCATGGAATTGGAAAAGGACGTCATCCAGTACGAAGTTGCCCCCAACGGCGTTGCCACGATCTGGCTCAATCGCCCGCACAAGCGCAACTGCGTCAGCCCCCAGCTGCTGAAGGAACTCGAGAAGGCGGTCGACCGCGCCGCCGATGACAAGGAAGCCCTCGCCGTCGTGTTCCGCGGCCGCGCCAACACCTTCTGCTCGGGCGCCGACCTCGACCTGCTGGTGAGCCCGGTGCTGCAGGAGACGACCACTTCGCTGCAGCTCGCGATCGATTCGGCGCGCACTTTCGACAAAATCTTCAACATGAAGAAGCCCACCATCGCCGCCGTCGAAGGCTTCGCGGTGGCCGGCGGCTTCGAGCTGATGATCTCGTGCGACTTCGCGCTCGCCGCCAATGAAGCCAAGATCGGCGACTTCCACATCCGCCGCGCGCTGTTCGGCGGCGCGGGCCCGATCTACCGCCTGCCGCGCATGATCGGTATGCGCCGCTCGAAGGAGCTGATGCTCACCGGCAAGCTCCTCACCGGCGTGCAGTGCGCCGACTGGGGCCTGGTGAACGCCGCCGCGCCGCAGGCCGAGTTCGACAAGCTGATCCAGGACTTCTGCGCGCCGCTGATCGACAAGAGCCCGTTCTGCATGTGGATGACCAAGATGGCGCTCAACCGCGGTCTCGACGCCGACACCGACTCGCTGATCACGCTCGAGACCATGACCTGCAACGTGGTCCACCACTCGGAAGACGCGAAGGAAGGCGTGCGCGCTTTCCTCGACAAACGCGCCCCGAAGTGGACCGGCCGCTAATCGACGGAGGCAGATAGGGACATGTCAGCAAGCCTGGTCATCCTGGCGACCCGCCCCCCGGAGTGGTCGCGCGAGCAATTCACCACCTGGTGGCGCAGCGAGCACGCGGACTACGCGAAGAAGCTCCCCGGCCTCGCCGCCTACCGCCACGGCGAGGTGACGTTCGACTACGATCATCCGGAAGGCCCCGCCTGGGATGGCCATGCCGTGCTGACCTTCCCTTCGCGCGAAGTGCTCGATGCGGCACTTCGCTCCCCCGAGTGGGCCGCCGCAGTGGCCCACGTCGGCAGGATGAAAGGAAAACGGATCGCCCTGATCAGCGAGGAGGTCGACCTCCTCGCGAAGCAGGCCGCCTGAAACCCCGCATCGCAAGGACAACAAGGTGAGCGCAAACTTCACCCCGGGCTTCGTCGCCCGCCAGTTTCGTCTCGACGGCAAGGTCGCGCTGATCACCGGCGGCCGCGGCGCGCTCGCCGAAGCCATCGCCGCGACGCTGGCCGACCTCGGCTGCAGCGTCGCGCTGGCCTCGCGCCACGAGCAGGAATGCGCCGACATGGCGGCGGGGCTCGCCGAACGCTTCGGCGTCAAGGCGATCGGCCTGCGCTGCGACATCGCCAAGGAAGAAGAAATCGAAGCCGCCGTCGCCGCGACCGTCGAGCGCCTGGGCGGCCTCGACATCCTGATCAACAACGCGGGCGCCTCGTGGTGGGGCCTGCCGGAAGAGATCCCGCTGTCGGGCTGGCGCAAGGTTGTCGATGTGAACCTCACCGGCACCTTCCTCGCTTGCCGACACGCCGCCCGCCACATGATCGGCAAGGGCGGCGGCTGCATGGTGAATATCTCGTCGGTCGGCGCGTTCCTCTCCTACCGGCCGGACGCCGGCCAGGTCGTGCCCTACACGACGACCAAGGCCGCGATGGTGCACCTCACCAGCGACCTCGCCGCCCAGTGGGCGCACCACGGCATCCGCGTCAACGCCGTCGCCCCTGGCTCGGTCGAGACCGGCATGACCGAGACGCTGACCGAATGCATCCAGCAGAAGCTCCTCGATGGCATCCTGCTGCGCCGCTTCGGCAAGCCCGCCGAAGTCGCGCCGACCGTCGCCCTGCTCGTTTCCGAGGCCGGCAGCTTCATCACCGGCCAGACCTTTCTCGTCGATGGAGGCCAGTCGATTGCCTGAACATACCCCCAACACCTTCTCCGCCGACGGCCTGACCTGGACCGACGCATCCCTGTGGCAACAGTTCGCCGCTCTGGCCGACGCGGACCCGCAGGCCTTGGCCGTTGTCGGTGCCGACGGACGGCGGTGGAGCCGCAGCGAGATGCGCGCCATGGCCGAAGCGGCCCAGCGCGCCCTGCTCGCCGCCGGCATCCGCCCGCACGATCGCGTCATGCTGCAGGGGAGGAAGAACACCTCGGTCCTCGCCGCGGCACTCGGCATCTCGTTCGTCGGCGCGGTGATCTGCCCCTACACCCCCGATCTCGGCGCCTCCGAGCGCCGTGTGCTCGACGAACGCCTCGGTCATGCCGCGGTCTTCGACGACAGCGTGGGCGAACCGGTGCCGGGACTCCCCGGCCTGCGCCTGAGCACGCGCGAGCGCAGCCTCGTCGGCGAGCCCGACGAACGCAACGCGCAGACCGCACTCATTGGCTTCACCTCCGGCACCACGGGCGTACCGAAAGGGGTCATGCACTCGCCGGCCGCGATGAACTACGCAGTGCGGGCGTGCGCCTGGGTTGCCAACCTTATACCCGGCGATCCCATCCTGGGTCTGATGCCCTGGGGCAGCGCGCCCGGCTTCACCTTCACCGCCCACTTCTCCCTCGCCCTCGGCCATCCATTGGTCATCGTCGATCGGTGGGATCCGCTCGAAACCCTGAAGATCATCGATGAATACGGGTGCCGCTGGGGCATCTGCGTGCCGACCAACCTTGTCTCGATGGTGGAGATCGCCCGTAGCGGAAAGTGGTCCCGGCCGAGTCCGCTCAAGGCGCTTGGCGTCGGCGGCGGCTCGATGACGCCCGAGCTCATCCGTGGCGCCAAGGAGCTGCTGGGCATCCCCGCACTGCGGATGTTCGGCATGTCCGAATGCATGGGACATGCCTCGACGCATCCTGGCGACCCGCTCGAACGCCTCTGCCATTCCGACGGCAAGTCCTTCCCCGGAACCCGCGACGAGGCTTTCGACGCCGAACGCCGCATGCTTCCCCGGGGGCAGCGCGGACAGGCCGGCGTAAAGGGGCCGTCGCTCTTCATCGGATACTGCCGCGGATTGGGCGACCGGGAGTACAACTTGACTCCGGACGGCTACTTCCTCACCGGCGACGAGATCATCTGCGACCCCGACGGTTCCCTGAAAGTGGTCGGACGGATCAAGGATCAGATCATCCGCGGTGGCTATAATATCGACCCAGCCGAAGTCGAAGCCGCGCTACTGAGCCACCCCGCCATCGCGATGGCTTCTGTGGTTGCCGTGCCGGAAGCTCGGCTCGGGGAGCAAGCCTGTGCGGTATGCAAGATCCGGGGCGGATATCACGCCCCGACCCTGGAAGACGTGAAGGGTCATCTTGCCACCATAGGCCTCTCCAAGAAAAAATGGCCGGAACATCTGATCGTCGTGGAAGATCTCGTGTACACGACGACTGGCAAGGTCGACAAGAAGCGTCTGTCCCGATTGGTCGTTTCGGAGCTGCAACTGGGCTAGGGGCATTCGCGTGCGAACGCAGGGACGCGGGTCGGCACGCTGCAGCGCGTCGCCCGCGTCGGCAATTCAATCGGGACTATGGGAGCCTTATGAAAACTTCAGTCAAGCGGACCGAGCCGGTAACGAAAAAGAGGGCCCGCGCGACAACCGCGGCGCACGACGAAAAACGCTTCGATATCATCGAACACTGCGCCGCCCTCTTCGACCGTGTCGGCTACCACGGCACCTCGATGCAGATGCTCGCCGACGAAGTAGGCCTCGGCAAGCCGACCCTCTACCACTACTTCTCCAGCAAGGACGACATCCTCCACGAGATGCACCAGTTGCATATCGACGCGCTGATCGGTGGCCTCGAAGCCGACGCCAGCATGCCGAACATCCAACCCGCAGAACTCCTGGAACGCGCCTGCGCCTCGACACTGCGCCAGATCGCTCTGCACCCCGGCTACGTCCGCGCCTTCATGGACCACTACGCGGAACTCCAGGACGAACAGCGCGCCGAAATGCGCCAGCGCAGACAAGACTATTTCACCCGCGTCACCAACATCATCCGTGCCGGGATCAAGTCCGGCCAGTTCCGCGAGGTCGATCCGGACCTCGCCACCCTAACCTTCCTCGGCATGTGCAACTGGGCCTACAAATGGTATCCCCGCATGGCCGACAAGACCCCCCCGGAAGAGATGGCGAAGTCGCTGTGCAGCATTCTGCTCGGCGGATTGAATGCCAAATGACCAAGCAGGCCCCGGTTAGCGGGGCCTGAGTCATTTTGGGGGTGGGGTCATTCACCTTGCGCGAAGCCGACGGGCAACTACCCGGTCTTATGTGTGGCTCCACATAAGACCGACGACCGGAAGTGGGAACAGCTAGCCCGCCCTACTTCGTTTGACATTCCATGCTCAGCGCTACCGCTTCGCCAGCGACACCGACGTCTCGGTACCCGTGCGTCCTGGCCCCAAATGCCGCCCGGTCAAGCCGGTATCAGGCGCAGTCCGGTTATCTCCGAAGGCGCCCGAATCGCTTTGGTGGACCGCAGTAGCTGGTCCGCCACGACGAAGCGACAAAGCAGGCCGAATGGCACGAGGCAGGAGGAAAGGGCCAAGCCGCCAGCGGCCGGCACCCGACCGGCAGTGCCAAGGTCGAGGGCCGGCAGCAGACGCCAGCCGATGTTAGGCGTGCAGGCCGCCGATGAGCGGCAGAATTCGCCAGAGCGCGCGGCGCACGCCGCTGGGCAGGACATTCTCGCCGGCGGATGGTCGATGCTTGGTTCGGGTCAGAGACATGGGGTTGGCGGCAGTTGGTTGGATTATCGATCAGGCTGCCATGGGTCCTGCCAGGTTCCGTTTCGCACACCACAATCCTCGCGTACTATGCATTGCGGAACCTGTATTCCCGATTGCCAAGGAGGAGACAATGCCGTTCATGCTCAAGATTCAGTGGGACATGAAGGCCGGTCAGGAGGCCGTCTTCCGCGCCAATCAAGCGGCGCCGTGCGAAGTGATGCTCGAGCATCCGGGGGCGATCTGCTACCACGCCGACTACCCATCGCCACGGGTGAGCGAGTGGACGGAGATCTACGCGACCGACGAGGCCTTCGAGGCGCATCTTGCCAACGAGAAGGGCAAGGGGCCACTGGCGAAGGTGATCGAGGCGTGCGACAAGATCAGCTACCAGTGCTGGGGCAACCTGAATGGGAGCTCGAAGGAGATTCGAGCGGGATTCGGGACCACATGCCACGAGACCGCGAAAAGCGCCTTTGTGCTCAATCCGCGGGCGGACAAGGACTCGCCGATCTAGTCGCCGGCGTCCCCCTCAACCGCCCCTATCGTTTTCCCTATCCAGCGACGACCGAGGGCGCAAGATGGAACGGGCATCCATGCTTCACCTCGAAGCGAGTCACGACGACCACCTAGTCGCGTTCGATTCACTTGGGGCGATGCTGGACTTCTGTGCGGATTCCGACCATCAGGCGCCGGTTTGCGCTGTCACGGCCAGAGAACCGGGTTGCGACAGGCTTCTACCGGAGGAAGCACGCTCGCGCGCGCTCTCCTCTTGGGCGTAACGCATTTCGGCGATCAACGAGCTCGACGCCCGCCAATACATGAAGGCGGCGACGAGCGAGAACAGGATCGCAGCACTGATGGCGAAGCGCAGCGAATACTGCCCCATGCCGAAACGGACGATCAGGGTCTCGCTGATAAAGCCGGTCACCGTCGGACCGAGGCCGAGCCCAACTAGGTTCGTCACCAGCAGCGTCACTGCAGACGTCAAGGCGCGCATGTTCGGCGCGACGAGCAATTGCGGAACCGCCACGACCGGGCCATAGTAAAATGGTAGCAAGGTAAAAGCCACTGCGCCGAAAGCCAGTGAGAGCGTTGTCGATTCGACCAGGTACTGCGCGAGCGCCATCGGCACGAAGATCAATCCGCCGAACGTGAGAACCCGCAGGCGCATGCGGGCGTCCCGCTGACCCAGACGGTCGGACAGCCAGCCACCGAGGTACATTCCAATGCCGCCGCCGATGCCATTGACCAGTGCGAGATAGACCGAGACCTCGCCGATCGACATTTCGTGCACCCGTGTATAGAACGGAGCGCTCCAGTTCATCACCGAATAGGAGACATAGGCGTGCAGCGCCGCTCCGACGATGAGAAACCGATAGCTGCGCAGATGCCAAAGCTTCCGCAGAGCCTGGGCAAAGCCGGGCTGTGAATCCGCGACGTCCGCAGGCTGATCGAAGCGGCCGCGGACCGGCTCCCGGATCGCAAATAGCACGATCGGTGCAAGCAGAAGTCCCGCGACGCCGATGATGGCGAAACTCTTCCGCCAGCCGAGCGTCTCGGCGAGCACTCCCGCTGCCAAGAAGCCGAACATCATGCCAACAGGCAGCGATAGTCCAAGGATTGCCATGGCCGTGGCGCGCGAGCGCGGCGGAAACAGGTCCGCGATCATCGAATGCGATGCGGGGATGCTGCCGGCTTCGCCGGCCGCGACACCGATTCGCAAGATCACCAAGTGCGTGAAATTCGCCGCGAGGCCGGTCAGTGCTGTCATTCCGCTCCAGACGGCGACCGCTGCGGCGACCAGACGCTTGCGAACGGTACGGTCCGCGAGGCGCGCAATCGGCAAGGATAGTGTCGTATAGAACAACGCAAACGACAGGCCGGTGAGCAGTCCGAGCTCGGTGTCGGACAGGCCGAGGTCGCGCTTGATCGGAACCTGCAGAATCGAAATGATTGTCCGGTCGATGTAATTGAAGGTCGACACTGCGAACAACAGGCCCAAGACGAACCAACGTCCTGATAATTCTTTCATCGCGCGTTCTCGCTGAATCGCATGTTCAAATGATGAATCCGGGGGAATACGGCGCCCACCTCGCCCGGCTCCGTCTTCACTCCCAACCTGCCGTCCTGGCCGCCGTGATGCCGAAGGTCATTGCCATCGCCAGACCGCCGGCGTACCCGACGCCATATGCTCCGCCCGCATCGCTCCCTGCCGCCAGCAGTCCCGGAACGGCCCGACTCTGGTTGTCGAGGACTTGGGCGCCGGTATCGATCGTCAGGCCGCCGAAGGTGAAGGTGATCGCCGGATAGACGACCAGTGCGTAGAACGGGGCCCGATCCATCGGCAGGCAGGTTTCCGTTCGCGGGGGATTCATGACTTCCCAGCCATTGTTCGCCTCGTCGTTGTAGTGGGACAGCTCGCGTACCATCGTCTCCCCGTCGAAGCCCTGGGCGGTGGCGAACGCAGCCAGCTCGGCATGAGTGTTCGCGATGATCCCCTCGCCCCCGTTCTCCATCGCCACGACGAACTTGTCCAACGGCGGCGCCGTGGCAACGATCGGTTTGGTCGCGTGCTCGGCGTGCACGCGGGCGTCCCACAGGCAGATCGCGCGCGCGTTCGGCTGCATCACCGTATGGTAGGTATTGGTGTGGTCGCCAAAGGATTCGTCGCAGAAGCGTTTGCCGCGTTCGTTGAACAACAAGGCATGGTCGCTGTGATACTGCGAGAGCATCGTGTAATAGCGCTCCTCGCCCCACGCGTTCGGCTTGCTGACGAGGTGCCCGTAGAAGCCTCGGTTGGTCCCGCGCACTTCGCCGCCGGCCTCCCGGCCCAGCATCAGTCCGGCGCCGTCGCTGTAAGGGTTCGACCGCAAAAGCATGTTGCGGGCGTTGTCGTGGATGTACTGCGAACGCAGCTCGGGATTGCCCTGGAAGCCGCCCGTCGCGAGCAGGGTCCATTGGGCATGGACGTCGATCTTGCCGTCCTGGTGCACCGTCCTCGCACCGGTGACGCGCCCCTCGCTGTCCTTCAGCAGCGTCGACACCGTCGTTTCGAAGACCACGTGCCCGCCCGCCTTTTCGACGAGATCGACGCAGCCCTTCAGGTGTTCGACGATGTCGATCTGGTAGCCATTGCCGTGCAGCACCTTCATGGCCTTGGAGATGTCGATGCCGCGGCGGCGCAGCCAGGCGATGGCTTCGGGGTAGCGCTCGCAGATGAGCCTGCCCAATGCGGGTTCGCCCGCGCCGTACAGCTCCATCTTCTTTGCCGACGCAGCCGTCCACAGCACCCCGCCCGACAGGAAAGCGGAGCCACCGATCTCCGGAGCCTTTTCGACGACGATGACCCGGGCGCCCCGCTCGGCGGCCCAGCCTGCCGCCGACAATCCCGCCATCCCGGCGCCAACGACCAGCAAATCACACTCAAGGACTTCGTAGCTCATTGGTTGCTCCTAGCGATATACCAGAACCGGGATCGTCGAGTGCGTCAGCACCTTCTGCGTCTGGGACCCGAGAAGCAGTCCCTTGACGCCTTTGCGACCGTGGGAGGCCATCAGGATGATGTCGCAGCCATGCTGCGCGGCCGCAGCAAGAATCCCCTCATAGGGCTCGTCGGCGACGCCACATGCGGACGCGCTCGGCACGCTCGCATCCTTGGCGACGCTTTCTGCCCCCTCAAGAATGTCGCGAGCCCGCTCATTGACCAATTGATCAACCAGATCCGGTTCGAGGGTACGCATCAACGATACCTCACCGTAGAGCGACGACTCCATGTTGGGCGTGGCGAAGAAGAACGTGATGCGGGCCTTCGTCTCCTGCGCAAAGGCTACAGCCTTCTTGACTGCCATGGCAGACAGCGTGGAGCCGTCAGTCGGAACAAGCAAATGACGAAACACGATCAAACCTCATAATGAGACTTCGGAAGGGAATCTAGGTCACCGACTGCAGCGCCTTCCGGGTGCCCGTCACTGCGGCCTCCTTGGGGCTATCGGTCGGCGTGATCGGCGCCTGGGCGTCACTAGGCGTTTCGGATGAGACCTTGGCAGGACGCGACTCCCCTTGCAGCAGGAAGTGCGACAGGGCCGGAATCAGAATCAGCGCACCAAGCATGTTCCACACGAACATGAAGGTCAGCAGGATTCCCATATCCGCCTGGAACTTGATCGGGGACCAAGCCCAGGTGATCACGCCGGCCGCGAGCGTCACGCCCACCAGAGCGACGACCTTGCCGGTAAAGGCGACTGCCCTCTGGTAGGACTGCGCGAGCGTGAAGCCGAGACGCTGCTGGGTGAGTTGTACCGACAGCAGGTACAGCGCGTAGTCGACGCCGATACCCACCCCGAGCGCGATGACCGGCAGCGTCGCGACCTTGACGCCGATACCGAGCTGGACCATCAGTGCCTCGGCGAGGACCGACGTCAGCACGAGGGGCAACACCGCGACGACGACCGCACGCCAGCTGCGGAAGGTGATGGCGCACAGCAAGACCACCGACGCATACACGTAGAGCAGCATGGTGCGGTTGGCGTCGCGCACGACGATGTTGGTCGAAGCATCGATGCCGGCGCTCCCGGCCGCAAGCAGGAATTGCCGTTGCGACGTGTTGTGCTCAGCCGCGAACTCCTCCGCGACCTTGACGACGCGGTTCAGCGTTTCGGCCTTGTGGTCGGACAGGAATGCCAGCAGCGGCGTCATCGAGCACCGCGAATTGAGCATGTCGGCGTTCCACGCGATCGCGTTGTTGATCTGCGCGTCAATCACCGACTGAGCGTCGGGCACCGTGAGCCACTTCGGATTGCCCTCGAACGCACCGGACGTATAGGAACGCACCGTGTCGGCAAGCGAGGCCGTGCGCTGCACGCCGGGCTGCTGCCGCAAGGTCCACGCGAGCTGATCGATCTCGGTCAGCGTCTCGTACGACCGGCAGCCATCGTCGGGCGTCTTGACCATCACGGCGAAGACGTCGCTGGATATGCCGTAGTTCGACGTGACGAACGCGTTGTCGCGGTTGTAGCGCGACTCCGGTCTCAGCTCGGGGGCCCCAGCATCGAGATCGCCGATCTTCAGGTTTTGCGCGCCGAACCAGCCAAGCACGCCGAGCACCACGGCGACCGCAATCGCGCCCGATGCCCACTTCCGCTCGGTAAAGCGGTCGAGGAGGCTCCAGACCTTGCCGAAACCGCGGCCACCGCTCTCTTCGCGCTCTTCCGCCAGACTGCGTTTCGCTGCGGCGCGGCTGACTCCCACGTAGGACAGGAAGACCGGCAACAGGATCAGGTTGGTCGTGATCAGCACTGCGACACCCAAGCTCGCTGCCAGCGCCAGCTCGCGGATGACTGGGATGTCGATGACCATCAGCACCGCGAAGCCCACCGCATCGGCCAGCAGAGCCGTCAACCCGGCGAGGAACAGGCGGCGGAAGGTGTAGCGGGCGGCGACCCACTTGTGCGCACCGCGGCCTACGTCCTGCATGATGCCGTTCATCTTCTGCGCGCCGTGGGACACGCCGATCGCAAAAACGAGGAAGGGCACGAGAATGGAGAACGGGTCGAGTCCGTAGCCGAGCGTGACGACGATCCCGAGTTGCCAGATGACCGCGATCAGCGAACATGCGAGCACCATTGCCGTGCTGCGGAAGCAGCGCGTGTACAGGAAGATGATCAGCGCGGCGATCCCTGCAGCAACCAGGAAGAAGGTCATCACCTTCTCGAGGCCGTCGATCAGATCCCCGGCCAGCTTCGCAAAGCCGATGATGTACATCCGCACCTTCGGCGGGTTTGCAGCGTTGCCGGTCGCATAGCGTAGGCGGATGTCTTCGAGCTGGTTCGACAGTTGATGATAGTCGAGTGAATTGCCTTTCCCGTCCTTCGCCAGCAGGGGCATCACGATCATGCTGGAGTGATAGTCGTTGGCGACGAGACTGCCGACGAGTTTCGCCCGCCCGATATTGATCTTCAGGTCCTCGATCGATTTCGCGCTACCGTTGTAATCGTTGGGCAGGACGGGCCCACCACGGAACCCTTCTTCAGTGACTTCGACCCAGCGGACGACCGGCGCGAAGAGCGATTTCATCCAGGCACGGTCGAGGCCCGGCAGCGTGAAGATTTCGTCGTTGATTTTCGCCAGCGTGGTTAGGTATTGCGGATCGAAGATGTCGCCGTTGGGGTTCTCGACGACGACCCGCACCGAATCCCCCATGCCGCGCAGGTCGGGACGGTTCTCAATGTAATTCTGAATGTACGGATGCCCCTGCGGCAGCATCTTGTCGAAGCTGGCATTGACGTGCAGGTCGCGCATTTGGAACGCGAAAAACACCGTAAGGAGGGCGCAGATCACGATCAGGATTGGCCGGTTGTTGAAGATCAGCCGCTCAAGAAGATTACCCGACGCGTCGTCGAAATCTCGCGGGTCGGAAATCGTCTTCATGGATTCGCGATGGGTCATTGGTTTGCTCATGCCGCTACTGCTCCAAGTGAGGATCTACCCGCACGCCTTCCGAACCCGCCAGCACGACGCCCCCCTGGGGCTGCCCGACGATTCCGTAGTAGGCCATCGGGAGTGCCGGTTTCACCTCCGTGAAGCTCTTGCCCTGATCGACACTGCGCAGGACTTCACCCCCCTGGGTCGCAAGCAGGACCTCGCCGCCGGGCAGCACAACGCCGCTGGTGATCCCCGCCGACGTGCCGAGCGCGACCTTCTCCCACGACCCGCCGTCATTCGCGCTGCGAAAGAGGCTGCCCCGCAGGCCAAACGCGAGCAGGGTGTCCGATTCGAGCTTCAGCAGGCCGAAGACGCTTCCCTGGTATGGCAGTGGGCGCGCGACGAAGCGGCTCTTCCCAGCGTCGAAACGCAGGACCAGGCCTCCCTCGCCCGCCACATAGACCGCCTGGCGGTCGCCGACGACGGCGTAGAAGTGCAGCTCGTCCGGGTTGTCTGTACGGTCCATCAAGGGCGTCCAGGTCTTGCCGCCGTCCAGGGTGCGGAAGATGCGGTTGAAGGTACCGACGACGTACCCGCTCGTCTCGTTCTCGAAGAACACTGCCATCAGCGGCTGCGTCCCGCCGTCCTGCTGGAGGCGCTTTTCGCGTGCGACGTAGGTCGCGAGCTCCGGATTCGTCTCGACCTGTGCTTCGAGGTAGCGGACCGCAATCTCCGCGCTCTGCTTCCCGTCGAGTTGCTTGATCCAGTGCGCGCCGCCGTCGCTCGAATGCAGTATGACGCCACCGTGGCCGACCGCCCAACCGAGCTTCTCGGTGGGAAACGTCACTGCGACGAGATCGGTGGCGACGGGGACTTCGGCCTGCTTCCAGGTGCTCCCGCGATCGTCGGAGTACACGATGTGCCCCCGCTGGCCCACCGCGACAAGACGGTTCCCGGCCGCCGCGACGGCCAGCATCGGGCTTTGTGGCGCGAGCGTGCTCGCCACGGCCGGCCGGTCGAGCGGTCCCACGAAGGTCCAGGCCGCTGCTGGCTGCGATGCCGCAAGCATTGCCCCGACAGCCATAGCTGCAAATAGGTTCAGGTAACGCAAGGCGGTCTCCTCCTCTTACGAATGCATCGTTCCGAATCCGGACCGACCTGCCCGCATTCAAGCGGGCCGGCCCGGGTCGTCAAGGATCATCAGCGCACACCCTCAGCCGCCAGTGCCTCTGGCATGAAGAACGAGTTCGGCTTCATCGGCGTCACCACCCAGCCGCCGCCGTCCGTCGGATCGGTTTGATGGGCGTACATCCCGGTCGCGAGATCGTGGGTCACGTACTCGTCGGTCAGATGGTGTCCTGGGGTCTCATACATCGAGATCGGCAGGTTCAGCACCACCCGGTAGATCTGGCCGGTCGAATCATAGTTGTCGGCGATACCGACGCCCGGCATGTCCTCGTCGAAGTGGAACACGCGCTTCGGATAGACGTGGCGCTTGCCGGGCTTGAGCGTGGCTTCCACGACCCACACGCGGTGCAACTCCCAACGCATGCAGTCCGGATTGAGGTGATTCTTCATGTGCCGGACGCTCTCCGGGCAAACCTTGGGATCCCGGATCTTGTATGAGTTGTAGGGGATGTACATCTCTTTCTTGCCGACCAGCTTGAAGTCGTACCGGTCCATGGCGCCGAAGAAGACCGCGGTGTCGTCCAGAACGCCGGTCCCGCCGCCGGTCGGGCTGGGCGTGTCATAAGAGAGATCGGGCGACAACTTGACCCGTCTTTGTCCCGGCAGATAGGACCACGCACGACGACCGGTATTGACCATATCGACGGAATCGCGCACCAGCACCTTTTCACCCGCCTTGCGGCTCGGTGCGGAGTAGTCGAGACGCAGCGCTTCATAGACTTCGTTGTCCGAGAGCGGCGTCGTCCGCTTCGGATCGAAGATCGGATACTGGATATACGCGGTCGAAGCACCGGTCAACGTGATGTTGCCTTGCGTATCGATGACCCTCGACGACATGGCCGCCGTCGCCATGGCGGGCGCATCGTACTTCAACAGGCGGTTCCACACCACCTCGTTACCCGTCTTCGGGAACGGGAAGGGCAGGCCGGGCCAGCAGCCCTCAAGCTTCAGGCCGTCACTGGCGGTCTTGCACTCCGACGCGTTCTTCAGCGTGTTGTCCAGGTAATACTTCGGATAATTCGCCGTGCGGTGTCCCGGATAAATATCCAAGCGGTACGTCG
The DNA here is from genome assembly GCF_003628555.1 of Azoarcus sp. DN11. NCBI lineage: Bacteria > Pseudomonadati > Pseudomonadota > Betaproteobacteria > Rhodocyclales > Zoogloeaceae > Azoarcus > Azoarcus sp. DN11. Next base: position 3,708,977 of record NZ_CP021731.1, read on the forward strand.
GGTACTTCTTCAACATGGCCTTGGTGCCCTCGGTCAGCTTATCCGAGTATTTGTCCATGTTCTTCGCGTCGATCGAAAGCACCGGCTTTTCGTTCGCGAACGGATCGGGGCGATGCGCCGGCGTCTTGGGATCGAAATTCGCCGGCGGATTGAGGACGCCGGTCCACGCTGGGATCGTGCCCTCCTTGTTGCCCGCGACTTCGGCTCCCCACGGGGTGCGCCCTCCCCCCAGGGATTTCACCTCTTCGGGCGTGGCGGCGGCCAGTGCGGTGCCGGCAATAGCTGCCGCCACCAGGGCGGCGAGCGTCTTGATTCCTTGTGCCATCGTTGTCTCCTCTCGTGCTCTTAGAATGTGGTCTTGAATGTCACCGAAAGCCAGCCGCGGTCGTGAATCGGGCCGTTGCCGTTGGACGATCCGAGGACCGTCGGCCCGATGCCCGGAACGGCAAACGCCGCGGGCGTGGGTTTCGATTTGGTGAGCCCGTAATAGTCGATATAGGTGATATCGAGCTTGTATTTCGCCTTGATGTCGGCGCTAAATCCCGCGCTCCAGCTGCCCGTGTCCTGGTTGCCGCCGAACGGCACCGGGGAATTTCCCTTCAGGCCGCGGCTGTACGACATCGGCATAGATAGATCGACCCCCGGCAGCACCTGGAACCAGGTCGGCGAGAACGAGAGCTGCAGCCCCCACGCGTCGTCGGTGGAACAGCCGTCGCGCCATGTACCCCCTGCTGCGCCGACGTTATTCGTGCAAGCGTGGTCGACGCTCTTGAAGTTCGCCGGATTGCCCCTCAACTTGTCGAGCTTGCTGTAGGTCAGCTCGCCCGACACGTTCGCCATATCGAACAGCGGGGTCTTGCCGATAATGCCAATTGCGTTGATCAGCGCGTGCCAGGTATCACCCCGTGCGAGGTCCGTCGCCCCGAATACGGTATTCAGCACCGAATTCTCGCGATGGACGATCTCGGAACCGATCGCGATACCGCCCGCAATTTCCTTCGACAGGCTCACGCCCCACAGTTTCACGTCCTTCGCATAGGCGCTATAGAACCTCGTCGGGCCAGTGGTGGTGCGGAGGAACTGGGGAACCTTGTCGTCGAATTCCCGATAGTAAATACCGAAGGTGCCGAAATCGGTGTTCGCTTTTCCGTTCACCCCCCAATCGCCGCTGCCCTTGGGCCTGGAATTGGGGCCGGAGTGGAGATCGCCGACAAAGCGTGTGGTGGCGAAAGGACTGATCCGGGTTCCACCGGAAAACAGGAAGTCGGTGCTGCCAAGATAGGTTCCACCTTCGGGCAGGCGGAACGGCTTCCATTCAAAAGCATACTGCCCGGCGAAGGAAAAAGTATCGTTGAGCCGCAGCAGAGCCGAAATTTGGTTCCGCGGCAGGAACAGCTCCTTGGCTTCCGAACCCGGCGTCGCCAGCGATTTACTGAAGTTCACCGAACCCTGCGAGTACGAGACGCCGTGAATCGGCGTGAACAGCGACTCGCCCCAATAGATATTGTGCCGACCGAAGCGCACATCCAGGGGAGATTCGCCGAGGTCGACCCGACCGAATACGAACGCATCGAGCAATTCACCCGAATGCGTGTAATAGCGCGTTACGTCGTTGGTGAACCGGTTGTTCGGATAAGCGGTCCCGAGACCGGCAGCCTGGTACGCCGGATTGCCATCGACGTGGCGATCGTAGGCAGCGTCATACCAGGCGCTACCGGACACCCGGAAACCGTAGTTCCGCTTAAAAACGAAATCGAATTCGGACAGCAGGTCGACGCGATTGGTGACGATATCGCCGTTGTTGAATTTGTATTCACCCGCTTGTGCCGTCCAAGTATCGCCCAAGGTCTTGTCGCGCTCGTTCATGCGCCAGCCGACGTTATATCGAACCTGGTTGTCCCAACGGACTTCCAAGTCCGGATTATTGGTTTCGAACTGAAACGCGGCGGCACCACCACTCCAAAAACCTGCCGCGGCCAGCCCGATCACCATCGGCCGCAAGCAGAGTAAGCGCGCCTCAAACTGAGCTTCCTTCATCTCCTTCCTCCTTTTTTGTGCATCTCTGGAATCCGGCTCTAATGGTTTTTTACGGGGAAGCCTGCTCATTCTGACTCGCTCCTCAGACTTCCCCGGACCGGTTCATGGGTTTTACGTTGCTGCCGCCAACTCCGTCGAATGTCGTCGATATGAAACTAAAGACGTCGATATCAGGAGCCGACGCATGTAACAGTGGTCGCCGTTTTCATGTTCTGCACGTGATGCAAAGGCTATCGACCGCCCGGTCGGTTGTCAATATTTTTCCGCAGAATTTGAAGCCGAAAACGGCACGACTCAAGCTGCGCTATCAGGTCGAAGCGAACCCTGCCGCGAGAGGGAGCGGAGGCCGCTTGCAGCGACGGAACCGACACCGGCGGCGAGGTCGTAGGGGGGGTATTGCCAGAACAGGAAGGAAAGCCGCGATCACGCCGCCGATGAGTCGCGGGGATCTACGGACAAGGCCTCACCGGCCCCTCCGAGCGCATCAGCGCGTCGAAAGGAAGCGGTGGGCTACAGCCGGCCGCCCAAGCGGCGGCCGGCACATCCGGGGGAGATCACACGGACAGGGTCATCCCGGGCGGACATCCATCGCGTTGGCGCCGGACACCCATGCCGACAAACCGCTCGTCAGCACGGTGCACACGATCGCTTCCGCGATCTCGGTCTCGGTCGCGCCGGCCGTCCGGGCGCCGTTGATATGCACCGACGCAAGCGGACTGTAATCGGCCGCCAGCACGGCAACCAGCATAAGTTCCGAGTATTTCGGGCCGAGCGCCGTACCGTTGATCGTGCCCTCCCGCATCAGGTAATACGCATCGCCGCCGAGTGGCAGCAGCTCGATCAGCTTGCTGAGCGACGGCGGCATCGTGCCGAAATACCGCAGGAAATTCTGCTCCGCTTCCTGCGGTCCCACCTCGATTTCCGGCATCGGAACCTCGCCTTCGGACCGGCCCGGATATTCCGCCTCCAGCGTCGAGATGAACGACAGCGCGGCGCCTTCGCCGCGTACGCTGCTCAGCACGACCGCCGCCGCCGAGGCTTCCTCGAACGTCAGCCCCAATTGGTGCGCACGCTTGAGCTCGCGTTGTGCCATCGAGACGTAACCCTTGGTCGTCGCCGCAACGGCCACATACAAGGCCTTGATCCTGGCCGGGATCGCGCCATCGCTATCGACAAGCTGACGCCATCTCGAATATCCGGCCAACGTATAGGGTGCAATCTTTCGCAAGAGCTTCGACTGCAACAACAAGCTCGTGCTGCTGATGGTTTGTTGCTCCACAACGACCTCCCGTCACTAAGATTTCATTGGGCGGTAATGCCGCCGTCGATCGTGATTTCCGATCCGGTGATGTAGCTCGATTCATCGCTCGCCAGAAACAGGACGGCATCCGCAATCTCCTTCGGCTGCCCGAAACGGCCGAGCGGTGTATGCCGAAGAAATTCTTCGGCAATGTCGGCGTTGGCATAGGCCGGAGCCGTCAATGGCGTTTCGACGTGGCCCGGGTGCACCGAATTGGCGCGCACGCCGTTGCGTACCTCGGCGCATTCGAGGGCGGTCACCTTCGTGAAGAGGCGAACTCCGGCCTTCGCCGCACAATATGCCGAAGCGTTCGGGCCGGCCACCAATCCGCGAATCGACGACATATTCACGATTGAGCCGCGCCCGCCCCTGGCCAGCAGCGGCAGCGCGTATTTCGTGCCCAGGAACACGCTGTCGAGATTGACGGCGAGCGTGGATCGCCACTCTTCCAGCGAGGTATCCGCAATCGACCGGAAGCGGCCGAAGCCGGCGTTATTGACGAGGACGTCCAACCGGCCGAAGGCCGAATCGATCTCCCGGATGGCGGCGATCCAGCGATCCTCGACGGTCACATCGAGGTGAATCGCGCGATGGCCCTCGCTGATTTGCCGCACCTCGGCCAGCGCCTTTTCGAGCAAGGCCTCGTTGCGGTCGGCGAGGATCACCGTGGCACCCTCCTCGGCAAAGCGCAGCGCCGTTGCAAGCCCTATCCCCGACGCCGCACCGGTGACGAGGGCAACTTTCTGCGCCAGGCGACTCATGCCGCCTTCTCGCCTTCGTCGCGCAAATCGCGCTTGGTCAGTTCGAGCAGACCGGCGAAGGTCGGGTTGGCCCGGTCCAGGATGGCCCGCATCCGGGTTTCGATGGCTTCGTCGAACTTGTCCGTTGTCAGCAGGTAGAGCTGATTGGCACGGACGGCGCCGATGACCTGCTCCGCCACGTCGGCGGGCGAGATGGCCCCCGCATACAGGTTGGCCGCGATCGCCTTGAGCTCCTCGGTCTCCTCGGCCGCCCCGCCGTCCGGCCGCAATTCTTGCGGACGATTGCGCTCCGACTGATAGATCTTCGTGTTCACCAGCCCCGGGCACAGCACGGTCACGCCGATCGGCGCGCCGAGTTCTTGGAGGGACGCATAGAGCGCCTCGGTGATTCGCACCGCTGCGAACTTGGCCGCGCTGTAGACGGCGGAGCCCGACCCGCTGACGAGACCGGCCACCGAGGCGGTGGTCACGATGTGGCCTTCGGTGCCCTGCGCCAGCATCCGCGGGACGAAGCTGCGCAGACCATGGGCAACACCCATCATGTTCACGTCGAACGACCACTTCCAGTCTTCCAAGGGATATTCCCAGACGGGTCGGAAACGGCCGGACGGGACGATCCCCGCATTGTTGCAAAGCAGGTCGACGCTGCCGAAGGTCTCGAACGAGGTCACGGCCAGGGCTTCCACCTCTTCCGGGCTGGCGACGTCGCAGCGCACGGGCAGCGCGCGGTGCCCTGCCGCCTGAAGCGCGTCGCTGACCCTTTTCGCCGCCGCGGCGTCGATATCGGCCACGACGATCTTCATGCCCTCGCGTGCAAAGCGCCATGCCATCGCCTCGCCCATACCGCTTCCGGCACCCGTTATCACTGCCGTCTTGCCGTCGAAATCGATCATGTCTTCCTCCAAAGGGTTTGCCGCGACCGTCCGGCCGCAGCGAGTTGTTTTCGTCGTCGGCGCCGAGGCTCGGCGGCGCCGTCAGAGTTGGCGGGCCAGGCGTTGGCCCTCGAACACCGCGTTGGACATCCGGCGAGGCGCGACGCAGTCGCCGATGGCGTGCGTCTCGAGCCCCGATTTCCTGAGCTCCGCGGCCAGACCGGATCGCGCCGTGCGTCCCGTCTGGATGACGACCAGATCGCAAGGCACGGTCTCCACGTTGCCACTGGTCACATTCATCAAGGACGCGCCCTCGGGATTGACGCCTTCCAATACCGTGAGCACGCGATACTCGGTCCCGCCTCGGCCGAGGCGCGCCAGCAGCGGCCCGACGCTTTCGGTCGGGATCGTCCCCGCAATCGCGGCCGACGGCGTCGCGATGGTTACTTGCCAGCCCGCGTCCATCAGGCTTTCGGCCACGCCGTAGGTCCACCAGAACGCGCTGCCGTCATCGACCATCACGGCCAGCCCGCTCCCGCTGGGCGCCGGCGCACCGTTCTCGAGGATCTCGAACCAGGTCTTGACGTGATCGCCAGCCAATTCGTCACTGACCGGATTGGCCGCCGCACCGACCGCAACCACCGCGACGTCGAATGCCCCGCCGAGATCGTCCGCGCTGGCGATTTTCGTATTGAGCTCGACTTTCACTTCGAGGCGCCGCAGTTCGCCCTGTTGATAGTCGATCAGGCGGCGCAGGTCGGCGCGATGCGGCAAGGACGCGGCGTAGAGAAACTGTCCGCCGAGACCGTCCGACGCCTCGAACACCGTCACGGAATGGCCGCGTTCGGCCGCGACGCGGGCCGTTTCCAGGCCGGCGGGTCCGCCCCCGATCACCGCGATCCGACGCGGCGCCACTACCCGGCCGCGATCCATGAATTCGGGCACCACTTCCCGCCCCGCCATCGGGTTGACGGCGCAATGCAGATGCGGCGAGAACGAGCGGCATTCCTGATTCACGCCGATGCAGGGCCGGATGCGTTCGACCTGCCCGCAAGCGGCCTTGGCCACCCAGTCGGGGTCGGCGATGAAGGCACGCGCCATGCCGACGAGGTCCGCCTGCCCTTCGGCCAGAATCCGTTCGGCAACAGCGGGACCGGTAATGCGCTGACCGACGATCACCGGCAGTTCGCACGCCTTGCGGATGATTCCGGCGGCGCGGGCCGCGGTCGCCTCGGGCGCCGTCACATCCTTCACATACAGCCCGCGCGTCCCGAGGGTAATGCTCAGGTAATCGGTCAGGCCATCCTGGGCGATGAGCTTGCTGATCTGGACGGTATCGGGGATTTCCAGGCCGTCGGCGACTTCCTCGTCGGCACTCAGACGCAGTCCCAGCAGAAAGTCTTCGCCGCAATGCTCGCGAATCGATTCGATGACTTCGCGCAGGAAGCGCAGGCGCTTTTCGGCCGTGCCGCCGTAGCGATCGTCGCGGTGGTTGGTAGCCGGGGACAGGAACTGCCCGACGAGGTAGCCGTGTGCACCGTGGATCTCGACGCCGTCGTGGCCGGTGCGCCTGAGGTTGGCGGCCGATACGCCGAAGGCGTCGATGATGGCAGCGATTTCGTCTTCGTCGAGTACGTGCGGCGGGTACGGATCGCGGGGCGAGCGGATGGCGGACGGCGCCACCGGGGCGTTGTCGAACTCCCCACCGATCGTTTCGCGCCCGAGGTGCACGATCTGGCCGACCACTTTCACGCCGTGCGAGTGGATCACGTCCACGCGCCGCTTCAGGCCCTCGAGGACGGCCTCGTTATAGGGTTCGACCAGTTTGCGCGAGCGGATCGCCGACGTCGGGTGAACAATGGCCGCTCCGGTGACCATCATCGCCGGTCCGGATTTCGCACGCGCTTCGTAGTACGCGAGGTCTTCGTCGGTGATCGCGCCATCCCGCACCATGCTGGTCCCGTGCGGGAGCATTACGATGCGGTTGGGCAGCGTGATCCGACCGAGCTTCAAGGGCTCGAAGAGTCTCGGAAAGGCGCGGGACGCTGGATTTGCTTCCATCTTTCTTCCTCCTTACTGCACCAAAGCCCCGCCATCGATGACGAGCTCCGCGCCCGTCGTGTAGGAAGCGTCGTCGGACGCCAGGTAGAGCACGCCCGCAACGACCTCGCGGATCTGCCCGAGACGCCCGAGCGGAATGCGCGACAGCCGCCGCGCCACGGCTTCGGGGTCGGCGCAGGCTCCGCGCAACATGTCCGTATCGATCGGGCCCGGATGAATCGAGTTACAGCGGATGCCATCCTTCGCGTGCTGGCCTGCCGTCACCTTGGTGAAGGTCCGGACCGCGGCCTTGCTCGCGGCGTAGGCCGCTTCCATGATCTGGGATTGCCCGAGCGCCGCGAGCGACGAGATATTGACGATCGAACCGCCGCCGGCCCGGCGCATCTGCGGAATGGCGTATTTGGTGCCCAGGAAGACGCTTCTCGCGTTGACTGCCATCACGCGGTCCCACTCTTCGACGGTCCGCTCCTCGATCGAAGTCACGCTGGGCACGATGCCGGCGTTATTCACCAGGATGTCGAGCTTGCCGAAGACAGCGATGCTTTCATCGACGACACGGCGCCAGTCCTCTTCCTGCGATACGTCGAGGTGAAAATACCGAGCCCGTCCACCTGCCGCATGAATCTCCTGCACGACGCCCCCACCGGCCTCGTCCAGGAGGTCGCAAAGCACCACCGCAGCGCCTTCCTGCGCGAACACGCGTGCCGCTTCGGCCCCGAATCCGCGGGCGGCGCCGGTAATCAGCGCAACCTTGCCTTCCAGCTTCCCCATCGTTTCCTCTCCTCGATCTCTTGTACGACCGTTAACCGACGCGCGCTTCGCGAACTTCACGCAGCCCCGCCGGCACAACCGGTTCCGGCGATGATTTTTCCGATTTGTGCAGCATTTCGTGCGGCAATGAATTCGACGCACGCCAGAACATCCAGCCGCCCATCAGCGAAAAGAGGACGGAGAAACTGATCGCGTAGCGCAACGAATGCTCGGCCATGCCCATGTGCGCCACCAGCGTGTCGCTGAGCAGCCCCGTGACGAAGGGCCCGAGGCCCAGGCCGAACAGATTGAGCACCAGCATCAACACCGCGGAGGTAAACGCCCGCATGTTGGCCGGAACGAGCATGTGGGCGATCGCGATGATCGGTCCGTAATAGACGAGCATCAGGGTCTGCGATACGGCGCCCAAGGCCATCGAGACTTCGGCGGAGGCGACGAAGTATTGGCACAGCGCGAACGGGACCATCACGAACAAGGCGATCGCGACGACGCGGGCCCGCGCCCGGGGATCGTTCTTGCCGAAATGATCGGAGAGGCGCCCGCCCAGGTACATGCCCGCGGCGCTGCCGAAACCGTTCACGAGCGCCAGGTAGAGCGAGGTCTGCGCGAGGGACATTTCGTGAACGCGCACGTAGAACGGTGCGCTCCAGCTATTGACCGAATACCACGCGAACGCATGGAAGGCGCCGGCGACGACCAGATAGCGGTAGGTCTTCAGTCCCCAGAGTCGGCTCAATGCCTCCCTGGCGCTCGGAGCCGGCAACGCCGTTGCCGGGGCCAGATCGAATTGCCCGCGCTTCGGCTCACGCATCGTAAACGTCAGGATCGGCACCAGCACCAGGCCCGCCACGCCGACGACCGCAAACGCCATGCGCCATCCGACCGCATCGGCGAGCGCACCGGCAATGGAGAAGCCGAACATCATCCCGACGGGCAGCGACAAGCCCCAGACCGACAACGCCGTGGCGCGCGCGCTGGCCGGGTAGAGATCCGCAATCATCGAATGCGTCGCCGGGATGCTGCCGGCTTCACCCGCAGCGACCCCGACCCGGTAGAACAGCAGGCTCGTGAAGCTGGTCGCGAGCCCGGTCAGCGAGGTCATGCCGCTCCAGATCGCGAGTGATCCCGCGATCAGGTACTTGCGCGTCCAGCGATCGGCGAGGCGCGCGATCGGCAGCGACAGCGTCGAATAGAACAGCGCGAACGACAGCCCCGTCAGCGCCCCGAGTTGCGAATCGGACAGCCCGAGATCCGCCTTGATCGGCACCTGCAGGATCGAAAGGATTGTCCGGTCGATGTAGTTGAACACCGACACCATGAACAGCAGAAAGAGAACGTAGCGACGCTGCCCGGCACTGATCATCAGCTTGCCCCACAAAACAACGATATCGCGGACCGGGGCTGCCTTGGGCGCTGCCCCGGGTCACCCCTTACTTGGAGTAGGCCTTGATGCTCGAATATTCGCGTCCTTCGTGTTTCTTGCATTCGAGCCGCGCCACGGTGCGGCAATGAACCTCGTCCGGCCCGTCGGTCAATCGCACGATCCGGGTATTCGCGTACAGCTCCGCCAGCCCGAAGTCCTGCGAAACCCCGCCGCCACCGTGCGCCTGGATCGCCAGGTCGATGATGCGTTGCGCGACCTGCGGCGCCACCACCTTGATCATCGCGATCTCGCCGCGCGCTTCCTTGTTGCCGACCGTGTCCATCATGTAGGCGGCCTTCATGCACAGCAGGCGCACCATCTCGATGTCGATACGCGCGTTGGCGATGCGCTCTTCCCACACCGAGTGCTCGTTGATCTTCTTGCCGAAGGCCTCACGCGACATCAGGCGGATGCACATGCGCTCCAGCGCCACCTCCGCCGATGCGATGTTGCGCATGCAGTGGTGGATGCGGCCCGGCCCGAGGCGACCCTGCGCGATCTCGAAGCCACGCCCTTCGCCGAGGATCAGGTTCTCCGCCGGCACCCGCACGTTGTCGAGGATCACCTCGAAGTGGCCGTGCGGCGCATGGTCGAAACCGAACACATTGAGGTGGCGCACCACCGTCACCCCCGGCGTGTCGCGCGGCACCAGGATCATCGACTGCTGGCGATAGGTCTCGGCGTTCGGGTCGGTCTTGCCCATCACGATGAAGAACGCACAGTGCGGGTGACCGGCGCCCGACGACCACCACTTGTGGCCGTTGATCACGTACTCGTCGCCGTCGCGGCGGATCTCGGTGCGGATGTTGCGCGCGTCCGACGAGGCGACCTTGGGCTCGGTCATCAGGAAGGCCGAGCGCGTCTCGCCGTTCATCAGCGGCACCATGAAGCGCTTCTTATGGTCCTTGGTGCCGTAGCGGTGCAGCACCTCGAAGTTGCCGGTGTCCGGCGCCATGCAGTTGAACACTTCGGAGCCGAAGGACACGCGCCCCATCAGCTCGGCGATCGGCGCGTACTCGACGTTGGTCAGGCCGATGCTGGAGAAGAACTCGTCGTCGTGGTCCGACGGCGGCATGAAGATGTTCCACAGCCCTTCCGCGCGTGCCTTGGACTTCAGCTCCTCGAACACCGGCGGCGTCTCCTTCCAGCGGTCGATGCTCGCAGCCTGCTGGTGATACAGGGGAACGGCGGGATAGATATGGTCGTCCATGAAGGTCCGGACCCGCTCCATCCACTCGAGTGACTTCTTCGATTGCTCAAAATGCATTTCTGGCGACCTCTGTGAATTGATGACGCAGCTCCGGCCCGGCGTGGGCGGCGAAACCGCCTTGCGAATACGCGCGCGCTGACATGACCCAGCGTAACCGACCGACCGGTCGGGTGTCAATATGGTCGTTTCCCATCCTGTCGCATGTGTCACCCATCACGTCCGCCGCCCTCGCGATCGTCTGCCGCCGGTGACGATGCGGGGCCGAGCGTCGGCTTGCACCCTTTGCACCGCCCCGAGCAGGTGTACTTCATGCGCGAGGGGATCAGCGGACAGGTCAGCGACTGCGGGTCATGCCCGATTTGTCCGCCGCCCTCGTTGGCCGTCCCCGCCGCATCATGCGGGCGCCGGGGATCAGAACGCTCCGCCGCCATGCCACTCGCCCCTAGCTACCCTGAACATCGCTTCCACTCGCCCGTCCTCACCGCTGCGCCGACCGGAGGCCTCCCCGGCCCCATGGAATTCCTCGCAAGCAAGATACACGACCGTCCAGTCGGTCGTCTATAATCGCGACAAAGTGCTGCGGCGCGCATCACGAACACGGTGGACGCCCCACCCTACACGAGGAACGGAACCCATGGACTTCGACTATTCCGAGAAGACCGAAATGGTGCTGGACGTGCTGCGCCATTTCATGGCCCGGCGCATCCTGCCCGCCAATCTCGCCTGGCACCGGTGCGCCACGCGCGGCGAATACCCGCTCGCGGTCGTCGAACCGCTCAAGGCGATCGCGCGTGAGGAGGGGCTGTGGAACCTGTTCCTGCCCGGCCTGCGCGAACACGAGCCGGGCACGCGGCTCGACAACGCCGAATACGCACCGCTCGCCGAAGCGATGGGGCGCATTCCCTGGTCGGCCGAGGTGTTCAACTGCAGCGCACCCGACACCGGCAACATGGAACTGCTGCACCTGCACGCGAACGCTGCCCAGTACGAACGCTGGCTGCAGCCGCTCCTCGAAGGCCGCATCCGCTCGTGCTTCGCGATGACGGAGCCGGACGTCGCCTCATCGGACGCCACCAACCTGCGCACGACGATCCGCCGCGACGGCGACGACTATGTCATCAACGGGCGCAAATGGTTCGTGACCGGCGCCGCCCACCCGCACTGCCGCTTCGCGATCGTGATGGGCCTCACCAAGGACGAAAGCGGCGAGCGGGCGCATTGCCGCCACTCGATGGTGATCGTGCCGATGGACACGCCCGGCGTCGAAATCGTGCGCAACATCCCGGTGATGCACCACCTGTCGCCGGAAGGGCACTGCGAGATCGTCTTCCGCGACGTGCGCGTGCCGGCGGAGAACTTGCTGGGCGACGAAGGCGAGGGTTTCGCGCTGGCGCAGGCGCGCCTGGGCCCCGGGCGCGTGCATCACTGCATGCGCACCATCGGCCAGTGCGAACTCGCGCTGGAGATGATGTGCGAGCGCGCCCTGGAACGCCGCACCTTCGGCAAGTACCTGAGCGACTTCGCGAACATCCAGGAATGGATCGCACATTCGCGCGTCGAGATCGACCAGGCGCGGCTCCTCGTGCTGCGCGCCGCGTGGCTGATGGACCAGCGCGGCAACCAGGCCGCACGCGTCGACGTCTCCGCGATAAAACTCGTCGCCGCGCAGCTGCAGACGCGCATCCTCGATCGCGCGATGCAGGTGTTCGGCGCGATGGGCCTCACGCCCGACACGCCGCTGTCGCTGTTCTGGACCTGGGGCCGTGCGATGCGCTTCTTCGACGGCCCGGACGAAGTCCACCTGCGCGTGCTCGCGCGCAGCGAACTCGACAAGGCCAAGGCCAACCGCGGCGCAACGGCAGCCTATTATCTGCTTGAATGAGACCGCGGCGCCCCTTCTTATTTAGGGAGACGCTGAACAAATGACGAACCCGTCGTCGGTCACCAGTCGCGGTGACATTCGGTCCGAGAATTTCGTCGGAGCGCTTGCGGATTTTGCTCGCGCGGTGGTTGTTCGGGGCGTCGTCAACGTGCGTTCTTCGATTTTCATTACTCATGACGCACTGCCGGCGCCGGACGCGAGCAATCGCCGGCGCGCCAGGACCAGATTGGCAAAGCCGAAGAGCGTGAACAACTGCGCCGTGTTCTTCGTCAACCCGCGGTAACGCGTCTTGCGATGACGAAACAGGTTCTTCACAACATGGAAAGGATGCTCGACCTTTGCCCGGATGCGTGCCTTCGCCTGTTCGTACTGTTCCAGCAGTCGGTCCAGCCGGCTGGTACCCAGCGCCTTGCGCTTGCCCGGCCGCATCGCCACGTGCCAGTTGACCGTGAGGTCTCTGTTTTCATCGCGCTTGTGCATGCCCTGATAGCCCGCGTCGCCGAGCACATCGGTCTCATCCCCATGCAGCAGCGCATGCGCCTGCGTGACGTCCCCGACATTGGCGGCAGTGCCAACCAGGGTATGAACCAGACCGGAATCGGCATCGACGCCGATGTGCGCCTTCATGCCGAAATGCCACTGCTTGCCTTTCTTGGCTTGATGCATCTCGGGATCGCGGGCTTGCTCCCGATTCTTGGTCGAGGGCGGCGCGGCGATCAGTGTGGCATCGACGATCATGCCTTCGCGCATCATCAAGCCTTTCTGTGCGAGGTGGGCGTTGATCGTGTCGAAGATCTTGCGCGTCAGCTCGTGAGTCTCGAGGAGCCGCCGGAACTTGAGCAGCGTCGTGGCATCCGGAGCGGACTCGCGTGCCAGATCGATGCCCACAAAGCGCCGGATCGACTGGCTGTCGTAGACGGCATCCTCGATCCCTTCGTCCGACAGCCCGAAGCACTGCTGCGCCACGTACATCCGCAGCATCCGTTCCAGCCCGATCGGCGGACGACCGCGGCCTTCTCCCTTCGGGTAGTGCGGTTCGAGTTCGGCCACCAACGCCGACCAGGGCGTTACCGTCTCGATCTCGGCCAGGAACCGGTCGCGCCGCGTCAGCTTCTTCTTCGCGGCGTACTCAAGGTCGGAAAAGCTCGATTGCATGCTCAGTCTCGGGGATCGTGGGCTGACAGAATTATCTCAAACGCATCGGCCGCATGGGGCGGCGGTGTCCGAATAAATCAGCGTTTCCTTAGCGATCACCCTCACCTTAAACATGGAAAAACTCGGCCCTGGAAGCGACGCCGATACTCTGCACGTGTTGGCCATGATCCCCTACGAAAGCTTCCCCCTCGTCGTCGACGCCGGCTGCGGAATCGGTCGCCAGAGCCTCGCGCTCGCGAGCCGGCTGCGCACCAAAGTGCACGCAATCGATACAGCCGCGCAGCATCTCGACAGCCTTAACCGCTATTCCATGCAACTCGGCATCGGGCAGTTGGTGCAGACGCACTGCATGGACATGGCCGACATTCCCGCAGTTTTTCGAGAAATCGATCTTCTGTGGTCGGAGTGCGCCGCGTATCACATCGGATTTCCCAATGCTCTACAAACCTGGCTGCCGGCCATCCGCCCAGGCGGATATGCCGTAATAAGCGAACTCTCATGGTTGCGCGACGATGTACCTGAACATGTGCGCACCTATTTCCGGCGCGGCTACCCGGACATGCGCAAAATAGACGAGAACCTTGCGATCGCCTGCACCGCCGGCTACGAGGCGATCGACACGCACGTCCTCTCGAGAGCCGCATGGGTCGACGGCTACTACGACAAGCTCGAACCGCTCGCCACCTCCCTTATTCAGCACCCCGAGAAGGCCGTGCGGACTTTCGCCGCGCAGACGCTGGATGGGATACGCATCTTCGATTCCGCGGAGAACAACTACGGCTACGTGTTCTACGTCCTCAGGAAACCCGACGACGACCCCGTAGCAACTTTCTAGGTGTTTAGTCCCACAGTGTGCTGGACGGGGTTTGTTTTGAAGCGATCCGGGTCCGTTGCCCAGATTTTGCAGATGTACTCATAAGGGGTCAGCCCCTTCAAGGTCTTGAGGCGGCGAGCGAAGTTGTAGGCCATCAAGAAGGTCTGCAGGTGTGATTTCAGCTGATCGTGTGACCGATAGTAGTAGCGCTTGACCGTCGCCTCCTTGATCGTTCGGTTCATGCGCTCGACCTGCCCATTGGTCCAAGGATGGCAGACCTTGGTAAGGCGATGTTCGATGCTATGGGCCTGGCAAATGCGATCGAACGGAATGGACCAGTATGCTTCTGCTCCTCGCCGCTTGGCGAACTGAATCCCGTTATCGGTCAGGATTGTATGAATGGCATAGGGGACGGCTGCGATCAGACTGTAAAGAAAGTCGCGGGCAAGCATTCGGGTCGCCTTGGGATGAAGCTCACGTCACGCCCGACCGAGTACGTCGACGCCCTGCGGGCGGCAGCCGCGCGAATCGTCGCGACCGACGGGCCGGTAACCGAGTCCCTTTGATCGAGGGAGGCCGATTTTCGGGGGTTCCTGCGACTGACGGGGGGCTGGTGATGCCAGCGCCTTACCTACCCCCTACCGGGACGCAGGAACCCCGAATTTCGGCCTGTTCGAGGGTGAAGCGATGACGCTACCGACGATCATTCAGCAGTTGGAAGCCTTGCATCGGGCGAACGAGCAGCAGACCGCCGAACTATGTCGGATCGATGCGCGACTCGCGAAACGCATGGGCTACACATTCGAGCAACTGAAAGCCGCGATCGAGTGTGGAGACATCCCGGCGGCGAAGGTCGGGCGTTCGGGCGGGTTCTGCCTGAGCCCTGCTACCGTAGAACGCTTCACGCGGGACCGGGCGCCCGCCTGATCCCGGCGCGGTTTAGTCGGCGAGTGCCGCGTCAACAACACAACAAACCCCGACAGCCGGCGGTGCCGCCCTCCTGGGCACGCGGCCGGCGCTTACATGCCGACTTCAAGCCGGTAATCATTGCGCTCCCGGCAATATGCATCCCCGAGATAGTCATCGATGAAGTCGACGACCTTGCCCGAGTTCCACAGGATGAAAACCCGCTTGTATCCCGTGTATGCACCGAAGCTGTTTTTCGCATTCACCTGGGGACACAGCTCCCAGCCCGCCCCGCCGTTCGTCATCATCGTACCGGCGAACACAACGGGACGCGGAGAGCGATCTAGTTCGAGCTTGGCTGAGTCGGGGTCCTTCAGGCGGTACTTCAATGACTCCCTGATGACCTGCATAGGGTCCTTCGGTGCCGGACCAGCATCCGCAAGCGTCGACCGTCTGCCGCAATCGGCGCAGTTCCGCACCCCTGAACGCCGACCATGCAGCAGATTGCGACGAAGAACAGATTGAACTTCACGTCTCGCCTCCCCCGATCATTGCGGAGGGACAGCGTAGCATGACAACCGAGTGCCACGTCATCACGCCGAAGGGGAGCGCTGCCAAGCGTTTTCGGGATGTGGGGCTGGATGTGGGACACAAAGCAAAAACGCGCCGAAAGGCGCGTCTTTACTTGATGGCTGGCGGAGAGTGAGGGATTCGAACCCTCGATACGAGTTTTAGCCCGTATGCTCCCTTAGCAGGGGAGTGCCTTCGACCTCTCGGCCAACTCTCCAACCTTCGAGCCGCGCATCATAGCGATTCCGGCCCCTGCGGTCAAACCGAATTATGCAGCGGCGTCGAGACCGAAGGCCTTGTGGAGGACCCGCACGGCGAGCTCGAGGTACTTTTCCTCGATCGCCACCGAGATCTTGATTTCGGACGTGGAGATCATCTGGATGTTGATGCCCTCTTCGGCCAGGGTGCGGAACATTTGCGATGCGACGCCGGCGTGCGAGCGCATGCCCACGCCGACGATGGAGACCTTGGCCATGGTCCTGTCGGTGGCGATCGCGCGGGCGCCGATATGCTCCTTGACGTTCTCGAGCACCTTGATCGCCTTGTCGAGTTCGCCACGCGCGACCGTGAACGAGAAGTCGGTCGTGCCGTCCTTGCTCACGTTCTGGATGATCATATCGACTTCGATGTTGGCATCGGCCACCGGCCCGAGGATCTGGTAGGCGATACCCGGCTTGTCGGGCACGCCGAGCACGGTGAGCTTGGCTTCGTCGCGGCTGAAGGCGATGCCGGAGATGACGGGTTGTTCCATGTTCTGATCTTCCTCAACAGTGATGAGCGTGCCCTCGCCTTCTTCCTCGAAGCTCGACAGGACGCGCAACTTGACCTTGTATTTGCCGGCGAATTCCACCGAGCGGATCTGCAGGACTTTGGAGCCGAGGCTGGCGAGCTCGAGCATCTCCTCGAACGTGATCGTGTCGAGCTTGCGCGCTTCGGGCACGACGCGCGGGTCGGTCGTGTAGACGCCGTCGACGTCCGTGTAGATCTGGCACTCGTCGGCCTTCAGCGCGGCGGCAAGCGCCACGCCCGTGGTGTCGGAGCCACCCCGGCCGAGCGTCGTGATGTTGCCGTGCTCATCCACGCCCTGGAAGCCGGCGACGACGACGATGTTGCCATCGTCGAGATCCTTCTTGATCGGCGCCTCGTCGATGTTGAGGATGCGTGCCTTGGTGTGTGCGCTGTCGGTAAGGATGCGCACCTGGGCGCCGGTGTAGCTCTTCGCCTTGACGCCGATGTCGTGGAGCGCCATGCACACCAGGCCGATCGTGACCTGCTCCCCGGTGGACACGACGACGTCCAGTTCGCGCGGGTCGGGAGTGCCAGCGACTTCCTTGGTGAGCGCGATCAGGCGGTTCGTTTCCCCGCTCATCGCCGACACCACGACCACCACCTGGCGACCCTGCGCCTGGAACTTCGCGACCTTTCTGGCGACGTTCTTGATGCGCTCCGGATTGCCAACGGAAGTGCCGCCGTACTTCTGAACTATCAGTGCCATCGTCGTATCCAAGTAACTGTGGATAAAACATGTGATTCTAGCGAAAGGCAGTCCACTTTGCAGGCCGATGTCGTCCACACCCCTGGGAACCCAATTTGGGCACATATGGATTGCGATTAGCCCTAGGACTTTTGATTCTGCCGTTGTATTTGCCCGGAATAGTAATCTATACTTTAGTCACCATATGACTTAAGTCGTATGATCGCGTTAGCGCGCAGCTAATCCTCATAGCACAACTGACTGCACAACAGAGGCCCAAGAGATGAAAAGCACTGAAACCATTGATGTTCGTGAGATCCGCCGCAAGCTCGGCCTGAACCAGTCGCAATTCTGGTCGAAGATCGGCGTCACCCAGAGCGGGGGTTCCCGCTACGAGAGCGGCCGCAACATTCCGCGTCCGGTGCAGGCCCTGCTCCGTCTCGTTCACATCGAGCAGATCGACATCAACAAGGTGAAGAAGGAAGACGTCGAAGTAGCCGAGTTCCTGAAGTCCTCGAACCCGGAATTATTCAAGACGCTGAAGAAGGAAGCCCGCGCGAAGCGCAAGGAACGCACGTCGCGCTAACCCGGGCGGAGTACCGCATGGCCATCAGGGGCTGACCCGAACCGTCAGCCCCATTGTTCTTATGCGCTCGCCGATCGCTTCGAGCTCGGCTTCGCCAAGTGGCGACAGCCGCGGTGCCTCGGGCTGCATCGAGGGGCGCGCGATTCCGTAGAGCAGCACCCCGGCGAGGCGTTCCACGCCGGCCTTTTCCAGCACCGCCAGATAGGCGGCGATATCTGCGTCGGATGGCGCCTGCCCGTCCCAGCGGAACATGCAGGTCTGTACCCAGGTCGTGCAGCGCTCGGCGCTTGCCTGCAGGCGACGCACGACCGCGTCGGGGTCCGGGCCGACGCCGTTGATTCGGCGCATGGCGGCGCGCGTGCCGGCATCGACCTTGAACCACACTTCCCCGCCCGCGTCGCCGAGCCGGCGCACGCCTTCGCGTACTGCCGCCTGTCCCATCAGGCTGCCGTTGGTGATGAGGCGCAGCGGCACCTCTTCGCCAAATCCGAACTGCGCGCGCAGGCGCACTGCGATCTCCACCGCGTCGGCGAATTCGGCGGCGCTGGTCGGTTCGCCGTTGCCGGAGAAGGCGATGTCGCGCACCTGGCGCAGCCCCTCGGGAACATGCCGTTCGAGGTAGTCGCCATGCACGAGCGCATCGAGGAAGCCCGCAAGCTCGGCCTCGAGTTGCGCGAGGTCGATGCGCGGCGCGCTGCCGCGCACCAGGTCCGGGACCTGGCAGTAGGCGCAATGCCAGTTGCACGCGTTGTTGGGATTGAGGTTGATGCCGACCGAAACGCCGCCGGCGCGGCGCGAGAGCACCGGGTAGATGTAGGTGAGCCCCGCGAGGTCGCGGTCGTGGTTGCGGGTGGTGAGTTGCCGGTCGCTGGAGGCCATGGGGGTGCAGGTGCCGCGGATCGCGGTCGAAGTCAGCAAGGAGTCGCCCGGAATGGGCGTTCGGGGTCGGGTGCTATAATCCGCGCCCTGCACTCCCGAGGTCAATCATGCGCATCACCCGCCGCCTGGAATTCGACGCAGGACACCGGATTCCGGACCATGCCAGCCAATGTCGCCACCTGCACGGCCATCGCTACGCGCTCGAGATCACGCTGTCCGGCGCGATCATCGAGGCGGCGGGACAGCCCGTGAACGGCATGGTGATGGACTTCGGCGAGGTGAAGACGATCGCGAAGGCGCATATTGTCGACGTCTGGGATCATGCCTTCCTGGTGTTCCGCGGCGATACGCAGGTCATGCAGTTCCTGGCGGCGATGCCGGGCCACAAGACGGTCGTGCTCGATTGCGTGCCGACGGCGGAGAACCTCGCACGCGAGGCCTTCCGTATCCTCGATCCGCGCTATCACGACAGCTACGGCAACCATCTGCGCCTCGAGCGCGTGCGCCTGTACGAGACGCCCAACTGCTGGGCCGACGCCGTGCGCGGCGACGCCGGCCTGTGAGTCGCCGCCTCGCCTAGTCCCCTGCCGCTGCCGCGGCAGCCGTCTGCGACAGCGCGGCCTCGTCGTGCACCACGCGCACTTCCCGCTGCGGAAAGGGGATCTCGATGCGCTCGGCGCGAAAGCGCCTCCACACTTCCAGGTTGATGTGCGAGATCACCCCCAGCGTGCCTTCCTGCGGATCGGCGATCCAGACCGCGAGGCGCAGGTCGATGCCGCTTTCACCGAAAGCGACGAGAAAGGCCTTGGGCGCCGGGTCGCCGATCACACGCGGGTGGGTGCGGGCGGCCTCGACGAGGATCGCCATCGCACGCTCGAGATCGGTGTCGTAACCCACCTGGATGTTGATCGGCACGACGATGCGCGTGTCGCTGTAGGTCTCGTTCTGCACGACCGAGCTGATGAGGGTTTCGTTCGGCACCAGCGACTCGACGCCGCTGCCCGCGCGCAGGACGGTGTAGCGGGTATTGATCTGCGTGACGATGCCGCGCTCGGAGCCGACCGAGATCAGGTTGCCGATGCGCAGCGAACGATCGAGCAGGATGATGAAGCCCGAAATGTAGTTCGCGGCGATCTTCTGCAGGCCGAAGCCCAGGCCGACGCCCAGCGCGCCGCCGAAAACCGAGAGCGTCGTGAGATCGATGCCGACCATGGGCAACGCGACAAGCACGGCGATGACGATCAGCAAGGCCTTGGCCACCCGCATCAGGACGAGCCGCATGCTGTCGTCCAGCCCCGGTGCGGCGCTCAGTCGCCGCTCCAGCGCCCCCGCCACCCACAGCGCGATGAGCAGCGTGACGACCACCATGCCGGCGCCCTGCAGCAGCGTCCACAGCGAGAGTTTCTGGCTGCCTACCCTGAAGGACACGCGCTCCAGCGCGTCGATCACTTCCGGGAGCCAGCCCAGGATGTGCAGCGCGACCACCACCCACACGAGCGAAGCGAAGATGCGCTCGAAACTGCCCAGCCAGCTCGAGCGGCCCATGCCTTGCCGCACCGTGAACACGACGATGCGGATCAGCGCGAACGACGTCAGCAGCGGCACCGCGAGGTTGAGCAGGTGAACGCTCTGATATCTGCCGAACACCGCGCGCGCGGCAAACACGAAGATCAGCGCCAGCAGCGGGAAGAGCACGCGGCGCAGGCCGCTGCGGCCGAAGCGCTGCGCGGCGGTTATGGTGTCGCCGCGGTACGCGACGCGCTCGAGCATCGCGCGCCCGATCAGCCAGGCGAGCGCGAGGCAGCCGGCGAGCGCGGCGAGTTGCCAGAGGACTGAGGGGCTCTGCAGGTCGCTCCATGTATCCGTGAGCATGGCAGCGAAACGAAGTTCTTCTTTCACGTTTCGGGTTTCCAGGGCAGACGGGTGATTGCGGTGGCGTCCGCGCGGTGGCGGCGCCAGTTGTCGAGGTAGATCTGCGTCAGCGTGCAGTTGTCGCGCAGCACGAGCAGGTTCTCGGCGTTGCGCTTGACGGCCGACGCGGTGAAGTTGAAAGAACCGGTGGCCAGCGCGCACGCGGGGCCTGCCGCGTCCGCGATCATGACCTTGTTGTGCGCGGCGGCGTAGCGCGTCTCGAGCGAGACCGGGATGCCGACCTGCAGGAGCTCGGGCAGGACGTTGCCCTTGCCGCGCCCGTTCATCTTCGCGTCGGCGAGCACTTCGACGCGCACGCCGCGGCGATACGCGTCGATCAGCGCGCGGGCGATCGGCTTGCTCGTGAAGGCATAGGCTTGCACGTGCAGCGTGCTGCGGGCGTGGTCGATGACGTCGATCAGGAGTTCCTCGGGGCGGTCGGCCGGCGAGAACGCCACTTCGACCGAACCGCGTGCGGGCAGGCGCTGGCCTGCGGCGGCAGGGGCCGCGGCGCTCGCCAGCACGACTGCCGCGGCGAGCGCGGGCAGCCGGTTCCCTGCGTCACGCAGCGCCATTCACCCGCTCCAGCACCGCCGCGAAGAAGCCGTCAGTGTCGTGCACGCGCGGCGACAGGCGCAGGCGCTCGCCGGTGTCGAGCGCAATGCCCTGCTTGCCGAGCACGTCGGCGGCGCTCACCTGGCGGAACTCGGGGTGAGCGGCGAGGAAGGCATCGACGATGGCGTCGTTCTCGTCGGCGAGCAGGCTGCAGGTCGCATACACAAGGCGGCCGCCCGGCTTGACGAGGCGTGCGGCGGAGTCGAGGATCGCGCCCTGCTTCGCGACCATCTCCGCGACCGACTCGGGCGTCTGGCGCCACTTGAGGTCGGGGTTGCGGCGCAAGGTGCCGAGACCGCTGCACGGCGCATCGACCAGCACGCGGTCGGCCTTGCCGGCGAGGCGCTTGACCTTGGCGTCGCGCTCGTGCGCGATCAGCACCGGGTGCACGTTCGACAGTCCCGCGCGGGCGAAGCGCGGTTTGAGCTTGGCGAGGCGCTTTTCGGATACGTCGAAGGCGTACAGGCGCCCGGTCGAGCGCATCAGCGCTCCCAGCTGCAGCGTCTTGCCGCCGGCGCCGGCGCAGAAATCGACGACCAGTTCGCCGCGCTTGGGCTGCACGAGGAAACCCAGCAGCTGGCTGCCTTCGTCCTGCACTTCGAAGGAGCCGTCGAGGAAGAGCGGATGCTTCTGCAGCGCGGGCTTGCCGGCGAGGCGGATGCCCTGCGGCGAGTACGGGCAGGGGGTGGCCTCGATGCCGTTCACCTTGAACGCGTCGAGCACCCTGTCGCGATCGCTCTTCAGCACGTTGACGCGCAGGTCGAGCGGTGCCGGACGGTTGAGGCTGTGTGCGAGTTCGAGCAGCGCGGCCTCGTCGTGCGTCGCGAGCAGGCGTTCGGCGAGCCAGTCGGGCATGTCGGCGCGTTCGCCGAGTGTGCCTTCGTCGAGTTCCCTGGCCTTGATCTCGGTGATCCAGTCACGCTCGGTGGCCGATGCAAGACCTTCGAAATGGCGCATCGGCCAGCCTTCGCCGCGCGCGAGCCATGCGAGCAGCAGCGCGCGCGGGCGGGCATCGTCCCCGACGAGGCGGCGCAGCCAGCGCAGGCGCCGGACGATGCCGTACACGGCCTCGGCGATGAAGCCGCGGTCGCGGTGGCCGATCTCGCGGTTCTCGCGAAAATGCCGCGACAGCACGACGTCGGCCGGATGCTCGAAGGTGAGCACCGCGCCGAGGACCTGGGCAGCGTGGATCAGCAGGCCGCGCGAGGCGGCCTCTTCGTGTCTTGCCATGTTTGTTCTTCAGTTTCCGATGGTTGGATGGGCGAAGGCGTTGTCCTCCGCCCGCAGTTCGATCATGTCGCCGTCGGCACCATGCCCCGCGCCGGTACCGGCCACGGCCGCATCGCCTGCGGCCGGCGCCGGCGGCGACAGGCGCAGTTCGATGGCCTGCTGGTCGAGGACCTCGCCCTTGTCATCGACGATGCGGATGCGCACCGGCAGCATGCCGTAGTTGCGCGCGAGCCAGATGTCGATGGTGAGGCTGCCGTTGCGCGCTTCGGCACGCACGCGCAGCGTGTCGAGCAAGCCGATCGGCAGCGCCTGCTTCTCGGGCCCCATGACCTCGATCGTCGACGGCGTCGCCTCGCGTCCGGTGATCACGTTGAGCTCGTTCGAGCCGCTGACCGCGCCGACGATGCCGATCTGGTGCCACAGGCTCAGCACGTCCTGGTCGCCCGGCCGCAGCTCCGCGACCCGTTCCTTGTCGCCGCGCGTCATCGTCACCTGCCGCGTCCCCCAGTCGAAGCGGGCGCTCGTCGGCGCCTTGCGCGTCTGCTCGACGCTGAAACGCTCCGGCCTCAGGCCGCCCGCCCCCACGCTGCCTTCGCTGCGCTGCACATACTGGAAGCTGCGGAAGATGCCGACGACGCCGGTCGTGCGCACCGCGACGGACATGCTGTAGCGCTTGTCGTCGTGCGACCACTCGTGCTGTGCCTCACCAACGGCAAAGCCGCCCTCGCCCATATGCACGCTGAAGCGGATGCTGCCGCGCTCGGGCCAGCCGGCGATGCTGAAGCCCTTCAGGTCGCCGGCGGCAACCTGCTCCGGCGCCGCCTGGGCGATGGGCGCCGCATCGGCGGCCACAGGCGGCTCGACCGCCGGCGGTGCAGTGCTCGCGGCCGGCGACGCGAGTGCGAGCTCGCTGCCCTCCCCCGGCGGCGCGGTCATCGGGAGCGCGGCCGGCACTTCGACCGGCGCCGACGCTTCGGGGACGGGCCTGGCCTTCACCCGTTTGGGCCGCGGCTTCGGCTGCTCCGGCGCGACGGGCGGCGGCATCACGACCGGCGCGAGGTCCGTCACCGGTTGCGGCTCGGGAATCACGAGCGTCGCGTGCAGGACCGGCGGCTCCGAGGCGACGTGCGTGGCCCAGCCCGGCATGCTCAGGACGAGCGCGTGCGCGAGCACCGAGGCGGCGGCGGCGAGGATCAGGACCGTCTGCTGTCGCAAGCTCCGTCCCCCAGGGCACGATCCAGCGCCGGGATCGTCCACCCGGCCTCATCGACCGCTTCGTCGTGCACGATCACCTGGCCCTGCGCGGTGATCGTCAGCCGGCCCTCGACGAACCAGCGCACGGCCTGCGGGTAGATGCGGTGCTCCTGCCCGAGCACGCGCGCCGACAGGCGGGCTTCGTCGTCCCCGGGCAGCACGGGCACGACGGCCTGAATCACGACCGGCCCGCAGTCGAGCTCCGGCGTCACGAAATGCACCGTCGCGCCGTGCGCGCGCACGCCCGCCTCGATCGCGCGCCGGTGCGTGTGCAGGCCGGGGAAGGACGGCAGCAGCGACGGATGGATGTTCAGGAGGCGCCCTTCGTAGCGGCGCACGAAACCGTCCGTCAGCACGCGCATGAAGCCCGCCAGCACGACGAGATCGGCGCCGTGCGCGTCGATCGTCTCGGCGAGCGCGGCGTCGAAGGCTTCGCGCGAGGCGAACGCCTTGTGATCGACGACGGCGGTCCGGATGCCGTGCGCCGCGGCGAATTCGAGCCCCTTGGCATCGGCGCGGTTGCTGATCACCGCGGCGATGCGCGCGCCGGGGATGGCCGCGTTCACGATGGCTTCCATGTTGCTGCCGCGACCGGAAATGAGGATGACGATGGACTTCATGCAGGCTTCTTGGTGTTCGGTTCGGACGCGCAGCGGCGCGTCGGGGGAATGGGACAGGAGCCGGCCGGAGTTGTTCCGCAGCCCGACACGGCCCGCATGCGGCGGGCGGATTTCCGCCAATGATACCGGAAGGCCGGCCCACCCCCGAAATGTGCGTCCCGCGGCACGGGCGACCGGGCCGGGCGGACTCCGTATAATTGCCCTTCGCGCCTCCTCACACGCACTTCATGCCCTCGATCCACCTCCTCTCCGACCTCCTCATCAACCAGATCGCCGCCGGCGAGGTCGTCGAACGCCCCGCGTCGGTGCTCAAGGAGGTGCTGGAGAACGCCGTCGACGCCGGTTCGCGCGCGATCGACGTGCAGCTTGAGCATGGCGGCGTGCGGCGCATCCGCGTCACGGACGACGGCTGCGGCATCGCCCGGGACGAGCTCGCGCTCGCGCTCGAACGCCACGCGACGAGCAAGATCGCGAATCTCGACGACCTCGAACGCGTCGGCACGATGGGCTTCCGCGGCGAAGCGCTGGCGGCGATCGCGGCGGTCGCGCGCACGACGCTGACGAGCCGCGCCGAAGGCAGCGCGCACGCGTGGCGCATCGACGGCACGGAGCGCAGCGTCGCGCCCGCGGCGCTGGGCGCGGGCACCGTCGTCGATGTCGCGGACCTCTATTACAACACCCCGGCGCGGCGCAAGTTCCTGAAGTCGGAAGGCACCGAGTACGCGCACTGCGACGAGATGTTCCGCCGCGTCGCGCTGGCGCGCCCCGACATCGGCCTGCAGCTCGCGCACAACGGCCGCGTCGTGCATCGCCTGCCGGTGACGGACCAGGCCCGGCGCGTCGCGGCGCTGATGGGCGACGATTTCCTCGCGCAGGCGCGCGCGCTCGATGCCGACGCCGGGCCGCTGCGCCTGTCGGGCTTCGCGTCGCTGCCCGCGTATTCGCGCGCGAGCCGCGATGCGCAGTACTTCTTCGTGAACGGGCGCTTCGTGCGCGACAAGCTGCTCACGCACGCGGTGCGCCAAGCCTACGCGGACATCCTGCACGGCGCGCGGCATCCGGCCTACGTGCTGTTCCTCGAACTCGATCCGGCGGGCGTGGATGTGAACGTCCATCCGGCCAAGATCGAGGTGCGCTTCCGCGAATCGCGCGCGATCCACCAGTTCGTGTTCCACGCGCTGTCGCGCACACTCGCCGAATCGGGCGCGAACCTCGCGGCGCGCGACGAACCGGCGGCCGTAGCCACCGCCACCGCGCCGGCGGACGCACCGGTGCAGGGCGAGCGCCCGCGCCCCTTCGGCGGCTACGGCAACGCGCCGCCGGTGCAGGGGCGCCTGGCGATGGAGTCGGCGAGCCGCAGCTACTTCGATTTCGTCGGCACCGCGCGCGACCCCGCGGCGGCGGCGATGCCGGCCCCGCCGCCGATGGCTGCGGCGGCGCAGGATTTCCGCCCGACCGCGTTCCCCCCCGCCGCGGGCCGGGCGGCTGCGGCCGCAACCCCGACGGCGCTGCCACAGCACGCCGACGATTCGGCGCCGCTGGGCTATGCGCTGGCGCAGCTCCACGGCATCTACATCCTGGCGCAGAACGCGAAGGGCCTCGTGCTCGTCGATATGCACGCCGCGCACGAGCGCATCCTGTACGAGAAGCTGAAGACCGTGCTCGACGGCACGCCCTCGGTGCAGCGCCTGCTGATCCCGGCGGTGTTCTCGGTGAGCGCGAAGGACATGGCCGCGGCCGAGGAATGCGCCGAAGTACTCGCCGGCATGGGCTTCGAGGTCGCACCCGCCGGGCCGCAGGAGCTTGCCGTGCGCAGCGTGCCGGCGCTGCTCGCAAACGCGCCGGTCGCGGAGCTGATGCGCAAGCTGCTGGAGGAGTTGCGCGAATACCCCGCTTCGGAAGTCGTCACGGCCCGCAGGAACGAACTCCTCGCGACGATGGCCTGCCACGGCGCGGTGCGCGCGCATCGCAGCCTGACCCTTCCCGAGATGAACGCGCTATTGCGCGACATGGAAGCGACCGAGCGCGCCGACCAGTGCAACCACGGTCGCCCGACCTGGGCACAGCTGACGATGGGCGACCTCGACCGCTTCTTCATGCGCGGGCAGTAGACGGTCACGGGCGCCGCCGCATCAAGGATCTATAAAGGTACAGAGGCGAGCAACGCCGCTCGCAGGGCACGCCCGAGGGGGAAATGCGCATGCGCAAGTTCTTGATCGTGTTGTGGCTGCTGTTGGCCGGGGTCACACCGGCAACGGCCTCCGTGCAGGTAGTCATCGGCATCAACCTGCCGGTGTATCCGCAGCTCGTGCGGGTGCCCGGCTACCCGGTGTATTACGCGCCGCGAGTAGCCGGGAATTTCTTCTTCTATGACGGCCTGTACTGGGTGTTCTACGACGACGACTGGTACGCGAGTTCCTGGTACAACGGCCCGTGGACGCTCGTTGCACCACTCGTCGTGCCCGTATTCATCCTGCGGATTCCGGTCCGCTACTACCGCGACCCGCCGATCTATTTCCGCACCTGGCGCCGCGAGGGTCCGCCGCGCTGGCGCGAGCACTGGGGCGACGACTGGGCGGAACACCGCCGCGGCTGGGACCGCTGGGACCACCGTGCCGCGCCGCCGCCGGCACCGTTGCCAATCTATCAGCGACGGTACTCGGGCGACCGTTATCCGCGCGACATCGGCGAACAACGCGACCTGAGCGGCCAGCATTACCGCTACCGGCCGCGCGAAGCCGCAGACCGGGATTTCCTGCCCCCGCCGGCGCCCCCGAGAATGCGCGGACCGCATCGGGACGAACGCGAAGCCGCACGCCGCGAGCGCCCTCCCCGCACGATGGCGCAGGATCGGCAGCGTTTCGGCCCCGACGCGGAATCGCGACAGGGCGGCCCGATTCATCGGCGATCCGAACCCATGCAGATGGAACCGCGGCAGAGGGAACTCCGGCAGATGGAACCGCGCCAGATGGAACTCGGGCGCGACCACCGGATGCGCGAAAGGGAGATGCGTGATCGCCCGATGGGCGGTCCGCGCATGGACGAGCGCGCCCCGCAGGACCGGGGAGGCGACACGCAGCCGCGAGGACGCAAACACCCGCCGCAGGAAGAGGAACGCGGCAGGCGCGGTGGGAACGAGCGGCAGATGGAGCGATAGCGCACGGCGCTCGCTGCATGGCCCTGCGCCCTCGACGACCTCAACGCCTTATTCTATCGACCAGGGCGGCCGCGATCATGCCAACAGCCCCGTATCATGCTCGCATCACCCTGACATTCCGGCCTCCCGCCCCGATGGACGAACGCACTGCCAACTGCTGAACTCGTGTGCCGCGGCGACGTTCTTCCTGAAGAACTGTCCGGACGTGAAGATGGACGGGAATAACGACGGGTGCCGTGCGAACAGCAGCGGTGTATGGGATTGTTTGTGAGGCGAGGTTGTCGGAAGCGTCAGACGTCGGGTCGGAAGAAGGTCCATCTGTCCGGATGACCCTGCGAGTGGGACTTTCACGGACAACTTCTGGCGCTGACCACACCTCAGCCGCTAGAACAGGTCCTCTATTGTGATGATTCGGAAGCCCGTAGGTTTAACAAGCTGGGCGCGCCGATTTTTAATGTGGATGTCGCCGCTGCACTCAACAATCGCCTTCGTGTCGTGCGCGAGAACACCCTGGTGATATTCCTCAGGCCCAAGTTCGATCTTGACGCTCCGATCAACGCCATCCACGTCAGCCTCGACGGTGATCTTTCCAATCTCGTCACCTTTAGGGCGATCAAGCTTTTTCACGAAGCCCCAAATACGCCGATTCTCTAATGTGTAGTCGCCTTTGTAGTAGTCCGATGCCTTGCGAACTGCTGTGACATCGTCAGCACCGAACTTAAACACCTTCGTCACGCCCTCAAACATTGGACCGGCGGCACCCGCAATGCGAATCTCGAACTCACGCTTGTGCTCGGTGCCGCTAAAGCCTAGAAGGGCATCGCACATATTTGAACTTACGCCCCTCTCGATTGCCGCATCAAAGGTCCGCAGGTTCTGGCTTTGGCCAAACTCTGCCGCTGCCTTCGTGATCGCTTCTAACCCATGCACCAGACTCAGCGTCACGCCCTCAGCGACCGGCACAGCCTTTTGAGCGATCAACTCGGCCGGCGGTGGCGGAGGTAAGGGCGCAATGACATTGACGACGTAGCTGCCAACCTCGGTCTGCCCCAAAAGAAGTGAGTCAACGTACGCCTTCGCTTCTTTGGGAGGCTGACCGCTGAACTGCTTCCTCTTGGAGTACATTGATAAGGCCGCGGAGTACAAGAGGTCCTTCGCCTTGGAGAACAGCAGTACGCCATCGTTGATCGGGATCGTCCCACCGGTTGTGTCCTCACCAATCACGCGTACTGTGATCACATTCGCTGTAAGGCGAACGATGTCATTGGCGATTTCTATTACCAGCCGGTTCTCAAACTCTGAAACCGCAGTAAGAGCCTCCGCGAAGCGCTTTTGATACTCGCGTACGGCGGTCGACATTGGAAGAACGACCTCAGCCTCCTCGTGATCTTGACGGTGCCAAATACTTGCCACAGATCGGATAGAACCGTCTTGATACCAGCCACTGCTGGCAAGATATGCCTCCACCTGCTCAATGGTCACCTGCGTGATTTGGCGACGAGTGTCAGTCATAGCGCCTCCCCAAGACTCGCAGCCTCCATCATCGCAATAAGCGTCTCGGGTGTTACGCGATTTGCCAGCGGCACTTCCACCACTATCTTCTCGGGATTATTCGTTGGAGGGTAGTCGCGCAAAGATAACCAGTAGCAACTATTGGGCAAATGCAACAGGTCCCGATGGACGGTGATCCAATTGGCCTTATCCACAGGCACAAGCATGACGACGAGGTATTTGGGAACCATTACATCGTCGCCGCGAAGATCGTCGTAGTTCTTGCGCTTCAACGAGAACTTGATGACCTCGCCGTTGATGAGATCCTGCGATGTGCACTTGAGCTGAAACTCAATGATCGGGTTCCGCCGACGGCCAGCACCGTGATAGCCGAGGCCCTTGAATGAGACATCAACGCTGTCGTCATCCACACGAAAGTCCCCTCGATTCAAGCCGGCATGAGCGGCCAGCGCGCTTACGCACGCGTACTGGAACTCCTCCTTCTGCAGATTCGCATTCATCAGCGGTTGCGTCTCCCTATATGCGACAGGTTGGATGCCACACATCTCCGGACTAAACTATGCCAAACACCCAAGATTCAAAGGACTACAAGTTCCGGACTCGTCTTGTCGCCACGTTGAAAATCACAGCCCCACGTTCTCCGGCCACAGGAAATACGGACCGAACTTCGGGCTCATGCGGAATTCGCCCCCGGCTTCCTTGCCCTTCGCGGTGATGTAGTGTTTGCCTTCGCGCAGTTCGAGCAGGCCGTTGGCGACAAAGCGCTCGATGAGGTCGGCGGTGCGCAGGCCCAACCGTTGCGCGAGCTTGGAGGTGGTGAGTTTGTCCGCCTTGTCGGTGACTTCTTCGCTGTCGGCCTTGCCGTCGCCGTCATTGCGCGCCTCGGCGGTGACGCGTTCGAGCGTGATACGCACTTCGTCGCTGATGCGGATGATGCGCTGGGCCTCTTCGTAGGCGTCCTTGTAGAGTTCGCCGTCGTCGTCGCGGCGGATTAGGACTCCCATCTCGTTGTTGTTGATCTGGCTGAACTCGTAGAGGTTGAGACTGGTGATGATGGCCAGCTCCTCGTTGAGATAGCACTTGGCGTGCAGGTTTTTGCAGAAGCTGGTGCGGATGTAGGTGAGTTCCTTCAGCCAGTTGATTTCTTCGGGCTGCAGTTCGCTCTTGCCATAGACGATGCGCACGTCGATCTTGAGCCGGTTTTTGTCGGCCAGGAGCTCCTTCATGCGATCGTTGAGCTTGAGGAAGGGGCTGATCAGGATCAGGCGGTCCCTGGCATTCTTGATCAGCTCTTCGAGGAAGTAGTTGGTGGCGCTGGTGTTGAGGAATTTGGCCATGGCGCGAATCCGTTCTCGGTTGTCGTCGTTCGCCGTTCGCGCGGATGGAACAGGTGGTCCCCGGATTGCGGACAGCATCGACGTGTTCATGTCGAAGGCGTTTTGTGTGCATATTACATTTGCACACATGCGACGCAAGAGAAGCAGTTCGCATGGCGGACGAATCGCCCGATGTTGCTTTCGGCTGCGGCGGAGGCCCCGGCCGACACCTTCAACAGCGTCGGCACCGAACGAGCGGTCTGATCCCTCGCCTCGCCGAACCACATCGCCACCGTGCCAGATGCCGGCGCAGCGGGTATCCTTGCACGCCTCCCCGGCGTTCGGCCGGACCGCAACACAAACCCAGACACCATGACAGGCAAGCAATACGACGAATCGTCCTTCCGCGTCCTCAAGGGACTCGAACCCGTGCGCGAACGGCCCGGGATGTACACCCGCACGGACTCGCCGGCGCACATCATCCAGGAAGTCATCGACAACTCCGCGGACGAGGCGCTCGGCGGCTTCGCGAAGAAGATCCATGTGACGCTGCACCTCGACGGCTCGGTGAGCGTGGCGGACGACGGCCGCGGCATTCCGGTGGGCCTGCATCCCGAGGAAGGCGTGCCGGTCGTCGTGCTCGCCTACACGCGGCTGCACGCGGGCGGCAAGTTCGACAAGCGCGAGGGCAACGGCGCCTATGCGTTCTCGGGCGGCCTGCACGGGGTCGGCGTCTCGGTGACGAACGCGTTGTCCACGCGCGTCGAGGTCGAGGTGAAGCGCGAGGGCAAGATCCATCGCATCGACTTCTCCGAGGGCGGCGAGAACATCGGCGAAATCGCGGTCGTCGGCGACTGCGGCCGGCAGACCGGCACGCGCGTGCGCGTGTGGCCGGACGGCAAGTACTTCGAGAACCCGCGCGTGCCGCAGGCCGAACTGGAGCGCCTGCTGCGCTCGAAGGCGGTGCTGCTGTCCGGCGTGGCGGTGCGGCTCGATATCGAGCAGGCGAGCGGCTCGCCGCTGACGAAGACCTGGTCCTACCCGGACGGGCTCGCCGGATATTTACGCGAGCAGGCGGGCGATCTCGAGCCGGTCGCGCCGCTCTTCACGACGGAAAAATACGCCGACAAGGACGATTCGACTTTCGCGCCGGGCGAAGGCGCGGCGTGGGCGATCGGCTGGTTCGAGCAGTCGGTGCCGTCCGAGTCCTTCGTGAACCTGATCCCGACGGTCGCCGGCGGCACGCACGAGAGCGGCTTGCGCGCGGGCGTGTTCGACGCGGTGAAGAGCTTCATCGAGCACCATGCGCTCTTGCCGCGCGGCGTGAAGCTGCAGCAGGAAGACGTCGCCGGGCGCATGAGCTTCGTGCTCTCGGCACGCCTGCTGGACCCTCAGTTCCAGGGCCAGGTGAAGGAGAAGCTCAACTCGCGCGAGGCGGTGAAGCTCGTGTCGTCGATGATCCGCGACCCCTTCGAGATCTGGTTGAACAACCACGTCGAGGCCGGCAAGGCGATCGCGGAGCTGTCGATCAAGCAGGCGCTCGCGCGCCAGAAGAGCGCGCAGAAAGTCGAGAAGAAGAAGACCTCGGGCGTCGCGGTGCTGCCGGGCAAACTGTCCGATTGCGAATCGGAAGACATCGCCGAAAACGAGCTCTTCCTCGTCGAGGGCGATTCCGCGGGCGGTTCGGCGAAGATGGCGCGCAACAAGGAGACACAGGCCATCCTGCCGCTGCGCGGCAAGGTGCAGAACGCGTGGGAGATCGACCCCGACCGGCTGCTCGCGAACGCCGAGATCCACGACATCGCGGTCGCGCTGGGCGTCGATGCGCACGCCGCGGGCAGCAACCCCGATCTCTCCGGCCTGCGCTATGGCAAGGTCGTGATCATGTCGGACGCGGACGTCGACGGCGCGCACATCCAGACCCTGCTGCTGACGCTCTTCTTCCGCCACTTCCCCGAGCTCATCGCGCGCGGCCACATTTTTGTGGCGCAGCCGCCACTGTATCGCGTGGATGTGCCGGCGCAGGGAAAGAAGCGCCCGGCGCGGCGCCTGTACGCGCTCGACGACGGCGAGCTCGCGGCGATCCGCGAACGGGGCGAGAAGGAAGGCTTCAAGCCGGATGCGCTCGAGGTCGGGCGCTTCAAGGGCCTGGGCGAGATGAACCCCGACCAGCTGCGCGAGACGACGATGGACCCGGCAACGCGCCGCGTGCTGCCGGTGCAGGTGCGGCCGGATGCGCTCGACGACACGCTGAAGATGTTCACGCTGCTGATGGGCAAGGGCGAAGCCTCGGGCCGGCGCGCGTGGATGGAGGAAAAGGGCGACACGGTCGAGGCGGACATCTGAAGGTGCGCCGTTGGCGGCGTCTTGCTGCGCCGCATCACGCCGCCTATAACGGAAACGCCCGCCCCGTTTCCGAATAGACCCGCATGGCCGCGAATCCCGCCCCCCGCCTCGTCTGCCGCCCCCGTGCCGTGCTGGTGGATCTCGCCGGCGTGCTGCACGTCGGCGATGAGGCGATTGCCGGCTCGGTCGATGCCCTCGCCCGTCTGCGCGCGGCGGGGTTGCCGCTGCGCTTCCTCACCAACACGACGCGCACGCCGCGCCGGACGCTGGTCGCGAAGCTGCAGCGCATGGGCTTCGCCATCACCGACGACGAACTCCACACTGCCCCGCACGCCGCGCAACGGCTCGTGCGCGAGCGCGGCCTGAAACCGCTGTACCTCGTCCATCCCGATCTCGCCGCCGAAATGGGCCCGAGTGCCGACGTTCCCGACACGGTCGTGCTCGGCGACATGGGCCACCATCTCGACTACGCGCAGCTCAACGCCGCCTTCCGCCTGCTGATGGCCGGCAGCGCCTTCATCGCGATGGCGAAGAACCGTTATTTCATGGAAGCGGACGGCCTGTCGCTCGACATGGGCGCCTTCGTCACCGGCCTCGAATTCAGCAGCGGCGTCACGGCCGAAATCGCCGGCAAGCCCGCGGCGAGCTTCTTCCGCACCGCGCTCGCCGAAGTGGACGTCGCGCCCGCCGACGCCGTGGTGATCGGCGACGACCTGCACGACGATGTCGGCGCGGCGCTTGCCGCCGGCATTCCGGGCGTCCTCGTGCGTACCGGCAAGTTCCGTGCGGGCGACGATGCCGATCCGGCGATCCGGCCCAGCCTCGTCGCCGACGATTTCGCCGACGCCGTCACGCGCCTGTTGGCGCTTCCCTGATCAGGCGAGCTCGGGAATCGACACCAGCTCGTAGCCCGCGCGCTGCAAGCCGTCGCGCAAGGCCCGCGCCGTCGCGACCGCCTCGGCGTCGTCGCCATGCACGCAGATGCTCTGCGCCTTCACCGGCAGGCGCTTGCCGTTGATCGAGATCAGCGCGCCCGCTTCGAGCATGGCCAGCACGTGGCGCAGGCAGGCGTCCGCGCCGTGGACCATCGCGCCCGGCTGCGAGCGCGGCACGAGGTTGCCGTCGTCGAGATAGGCGCGGTCGGCGAAGACCTCCTCGACGACCCGCAGCCCCGCCTCGCGCCCGGCGATGACGAGCTGCGACAGCACCGGCGCGAGCAGGATCAGATCCGGATCGGCCGCGCGCACCGCGCGCGCGACCGTCGCTGCGAGCTTCGCATCCGCGCAGGCCATGTTGTTCAGCGCGCCGTGCGGCTTCACGTGCGTCACCGTCATCCCGTCGGCACGCGCGATGCCGGCCAGTGCCCCGATCTGGTAGATCAGCATCGCCTCGAGCTCGGCCGCCGGCAAGTCCATGCGCCGCCGGCCGAATCCCTGCAGGTCGGGAAAGCCCGGATGGGCGCCGAGGCTCACGCCGCAGCGCTTTGCGGTCGCGACGGTCTGGCGCATCACGAGCGGGTCGCCCGCGTGGAAGCCGCAGGCGACGTTGGCCGATTTGACGACTTCCAGCATCGCCGCGTCGTCGCCCATGCGCCAGGCGCCGAAACTTTCGCCGAGGTCGGCATTGAGATTGATGCGCTCAGACATGGTGTGCTCCGAAACGAAGGGTGAGATCGACGCCGTGCAGGTTCCATTCGTCGCCGCGCACGGCGCCGCAGATGAGGTTCGCGCCATACAGCGCCGCCTCGTCGATGACGCCGGGCGGGCGGAAACTCTGGATCATGGCGACCCACTCGGCAAGCCGCTGCACCTGCTCGCGCAGCGCCGTCGCAGCCTCGGCGTGGCTCACCGCGACGAAGCGCAACGCGTCGCCGGGCCGTACCTGCGCGAGTCGCGGCAGATCGGCACGGATCACCGTCGCGATCTTCGGGTAGCCACCCGAGGTCTGGCAGTCGGCCATCAGCACGATCGGCTGGCCGTTCGCCGGGACCTGGATCGCGCCCGGCGCGACGCCGTCCGACACGATTTCGGCGCCCTTGTCGTTGTGCGCGAGCTTGTCGCCGTCGAGGCGCAGGCCCATGCGATCCATGTCGCGCGTCACGGCATAGGGCTTCGACAGGAAGCTCGCCACCGCCTCATGCGTGAAATGGTCCTCCTGCGGCCCCAGGATCACGCGAATTGGGCCGGTCTCGTGCTGCCACGGTGCCCGCGCACGGAATTCGAGCCACGGATCGCCGCGCACGGCCTCGCACTGCAGGCGGTCGCCGCCCCTGGGCGCCCGGCCCTGCACGCCGCCGATCGCCGCACGCAGGTAGGTCGCACGGCTACCGAGCTGCTCGGCCACCTGCACCCCGCCGGAGAGCGCGACGTAGCCCACGCCGTGCGACACGCCGCCGATGCGCAGGACGTCGCCGGGGAACAGCGTCGCGGTCTGCCACGGCGCCACCTTCAGCACCTGACCGCGCGTATTGACGAGCTGCGCGCCCATCTCGCCCGACAGCCCCACACGCACCGTGCCCGACAGCGCCTTCAGCGACGGCCCGCTCAGGCCGACTTCGAGCACCGCGGCCTCCGATGCATTGCCGGCCAGCGCGTTCGCCGCCGCCATCAGCACCGGATCGAGCGCGCCCGACACCGGCACGCCGATGTTGCGGTAGCCCGTGCGTCCACGATCCTGGACGCTCACCGCGAGGCCGGCGTCGATGATTTCCACGACTGCGCTCATGCCGCCTCTCCTTCCTTCAACAGCGAGGACAGATCGAAGCGGCCGGCGGCGCATTCACGATCGAGGGCCTCGAACGCGTCGCGGTCGATCGCCTGCCAGACCACCTGGTCGCCCGGCGCGAGCAAGGCCGGCCGGCGTGCGTTGGCCGCATCGAAAAGGCGTACCGGCGTGCGGCCCATCAGGCGCCATCCGCCCGGGCTTTCCCACGGGTAGGCGGCGCACATGCGGCCGGCGATCGCGATCGAGCGCGACGGCACGACCTTCCGGGGGGTCGCGAGCCGAGGCATGTCGAGCGCCTCGGGCAAGCCGCCCAGGTAGGGGAAGCCGGGCAGGAAACCCAGCATGTAGACGGTGAAGACCGTTTCCGTCATCAGGCGCACGACCTCGTCGCGCGACATGCCTTTGGCGGCGGCAACCTCGTCGAGATCCGGCGCGCAGTCGGCGTCGAAGCACACCGGGATGTGCCAGCGGCAGCCGGCGGCGGACAGGCTGCCGCTCTTGCCGGCGAGCTCGGCGAGCAGATCGCGCAACGCCATCGCGTCGGTGCGCAGCGGGTCGAAATGGACGGTCACCGAACGGAAGGTCGGCACCCACTCGACGACGCCGTCGAGGCGGCCGTCGCTCGACAGCGTGTCGAGCAGGCTCGAGAAGCCGAGCACGCGGCCGTGAATCGCCGGGTCGATGCCGTTGCCGAACTCGACGGTCCAGGCGGCGTCGCCGACGGACAGCAGACGCGCCGGCGGGTGTGCAAGCTCAGTAGTCATGGCGGGACTCTTCCGTGCGCCGTAGCCGTGCTCAGTTCTGCAGGACCAGGTCCCGGCCGCGCGTCTCGGGCAGCGGCAGGCAGGCGACGATCACGAGGAGGTAGCCGCCCACGGCGAGCATGCCGATCACTTCGCCGAGCGGCATGCTGGTGCTCAGGTAACCGACCAGCGCCGGGAAAGTCGCGCCGACCGCGCGCCCGAAGTTGTAGCAGAAGCCCTGGCCCGAACCGCGCAGCTCGTTCGGAAAGAGCTCCGCGAGGAAGGCCCCCATCCCCGAGAAGATGCCAGACAGGAAGAAGCCGAGCGGGAAGCCGAGGAACAGCATCATCGTGTCGTTGATCGGCAGCAGCGTGTAGCTGTAGACCAGGGCCCCGGCGCAGGTCGCGAAGAGCATGAAGCAACGGCGGCGGCCGAGGTGGTCCGACAGCCAGGCGCTCGTCAGGTAGCCGACGAAGGACCCGAGGATCAGCACCAGCAGGTAGCCGCTCGTGCCCAGCACCGACAGCCCGCGCTCCATCTTGAGGAAAGTCGGCAGCCAGGTCGTGACCGCGTAGTAGGCGCCCATCATGCCGGTCGACAGCAGGCTGGCGAAGATCGTCGTCGGCAACAGGTGCGGCGAGAAGATCTCGAGGAAGTTGCCGCCGCCCTCGGCCTTCACCTTCGCACGGGCAACGTGGAAGACTTCCGGGTCGTGGATGTTGCGGCGGATGTAGAAGATCAGCACCGCCGGCAGGATGCCCAGCCAGAACAGCACGCGCCACGCATACCCCGACGGCATCAACGCATACACCGCCCAGAACGCGATCGCGGAGATGCCCCAGCCCACGGCCCAGCTGCTCTGCACCAGGCCAACCGCCTTGCCGCGGTTCTTCGGCTGGATCATCTCGGCGATCAGCACCGCGCCGACCGACCATTCGCCGCCGAAGCCGAAGCCCTGCATCGCCCGCGTGAAGAAGAGCTGCTCGAAGGAATTCGTGAAGCCCGAGAGGAAGGTGAAGAACGTGAACCAGATGACGGTCCATTGCAGCACGCGCACGCGGCCGTACTTGTCGGCGAGGATGCCCGCCGCCCAGCCGCCGATCGCCGAGGTGATCAGCGCCCCGGTCGCGATGTAGCCCGCTTCGACCTTGCTCATCGACCATGCCGCCATCAGCGTCGGGATCAGGAAGGTATAGATCATGTAGTCGAACGCGTCGATGCCATAGCCGGCGAAGGCCGCGGTCAGCGTCTTGCGTTCGTTCGTGGTGGTCTCGTTAATCCACACGGAGGATCTCCTTTAGGTGGTTCGACACGCGCCGCCCCCGGTCTGTGCCGGGGTGCCGCGAAAAAATGGCCCTGTTCAGGAAAAGGCGAGCTGGTGGTTGAGCAGGTCGGTGACCAGCATCGAACCGGGCGCGTGCGTGATGCACAGCTCAGGGCGGGCTTCCATCACCACCGATTGCGGCGTCACCCCGCAGGCCCAATACACCGGGACTTCGCCCGGCAGGATCTCGACCGGATCGCCGAAATCGGGCTTCGCGAGGTCGGCGATGCCGATCTCGGCCGGATCGCCGAAATGCACCGGGGCGCCATGCACGTTGGGCAGGCGCGACGTGACCTGGATCGCGCGGATCGCGTTGGCCGCCGTCATCGGCCGCATCGACACGACCAGCGGACCGTGAAACTTGCCCGCCGGCGTCGTCGGGATGTTGGTACGATACATCGCGACGTTCCTGCCGTTGGCGACATGGCGCAGCGGGACGCCCGCGTCGAGCAGCGCCTGCTCGAAGGAAAAGGAGCAACCGATCACGAAGGTCACGAAGTCCGGCTCCCACAAATCGTCGATCCCCGTCGGCTCGGCGACGAGTTCGCCCTTGCGCCACACGCGGTAGCGCGGCACATCGAAGCGGATATCGACGTCGGCGCCGAGCGTCGGCAGCAGCGGCTCGCCCGGCTCGGACACCGCCAGCAGCGGACAAGGCTTGGGGTTGCGCTGGCAGAAGCGCAGGAACTCGTCGGCGTCGCGCGCGCGCAGGATCGCGACGTTGCCCTGCACATGGCCCGGCGCGATCCCGCTGGTGTGCGAGGTCCACAGGCCGGCCCGGATCGCGCGGCGTGCAGCGACCCCGGTTGTCAGTTCTTCAGCGGACGCAACCGCGCTGTCAGGATTCCTTTCCACCGACCGTCTCCTCATCCTTGGCCCGACGCTGTAATCGCGCCGTGATCAAAGTATCGACGGGGGGCCGAAGCTAGACAAACGAAAAATTTCTTGGTGATCTCATCGATTTTTTCGATGAGATCCGCGCTTGTTTCCAGACCTTCCGACGTCATCGGAAAACCCCAGGCCGTCGACCGGAAAGCCGCGCACGAAGGCGATCGCCTCCTGCACCGCGGCCTCCATCTGCGGCGCACCGGGGTAGGCCCAGTACGACGCATGGACCGGCAGGGGCGCAAGGCGCGGCTCGGTGTCGAGCACCGCGAGATCGGCTCCCCGGGCAAGGCTCGGCAGCGTCGCGCGCGGCAGCGTCGCGAAGCCGAAGCCACCTTCGACCATGCGCACCAGCGCCGAGATCGACGAAATCGTGTGGACGCGACCGCTCTCGAGGCCTGCGCGGCGGATCAGCTCGACCAGCGCGACATGGGGTTGCGAGCCGCGCTGGAAGGTCAGCAGGTCGTGTTCGAGGATCTCCGGCAAAGTCCATTGGCCGCCGCGCCCGGCGTCGCTGCGGCGGCCGACGAACACCATCTCCAGCGACGGCAGTTCGGTGACGCGAATGCCCTCGCCCGTGGCCGGCAGCGCCGCGAACGCAAGATCCAGCCCGCCGCGCCGCAACTGCTCGATGATCACCGGGGTCATCTCCACCGTCAGCTCGAACTCGATGTGCGGCTGCGTGCGACGCAGATGTTCGACCAGCGGGATCAGCCAGGTATGCAGCACCGACTCGATGCCGCCGATGCGCATCGTCATCGCCTGCGGTTCGGCCATGCCGATCTCGTCCTTCAGCTCGCGCTGGATCGCGAGCAGCCGTTCGGCATAGACGAGGAAACGGTTGCCGGAATTGGTCAGGCGGAAGTGCCGCTCGCGCCGGTCGATCAGCGCCACGCCCAGCTCCTCCTCCAGGCTGGCGATGCGGCTCGACACCGCCGATTGCGTGAGGCACAGCTTGTCGGCGGCGCGCGTGATGCTCTTCAGGCGCGCCACCCACAGGAAGGCTTCGACGAAACGCAGGTTCATGGCAGATCGGTCAGATGCGGAAGGGTCAGGCTCGTCGTCCTTGAACTTCGGCCCGGAACGCTGCCAGAATGCGCGCTTCCGATGGCAGACGGCTGGATGACTCTAAGCTGATCGCGACGGCGGCGCAAATTCATCGCGAATGCGGCTTGCCGACACTCGACGCAGGCGCTCTCGACCGACACCGCCGCGAAGGCGACGTCCCGGCCCGGCCCGCCACCTCTCACGCCATGCCACTTACCCAAGCCTTTCGACGCATCGCGCAATGACTTCAGACACGCTCGACCTCTTCAACGCCCCGCCCCCGGCGCCGCCGACTCCCCCGGCCTCCGGCGACGGCCACCAGACCCACGACGACGGCCCCCTCGCGCTCGACCAGTACGCCGAGCGCGCCTACCTCGCCTACGCGATGAGCGTCGTCAAGTCGCGCGCGCTGCCGCAGGTCGAGGACGGCATGAAGCCGGTGCAGCGGCGCATCCTGTACGCGATGAACGAGATGCGCCTGTCGGCGAGCTCGAAGCACGTGAAGTCCGCGCGCGTCGTCGGCGACGTCATCGGCAAGTACCATCCGCACGGCGACTCCAGCGTCTATGACGCGATGGTGCGCGTGGCGCAGGACTTTTCGCTGCGCTACCCGCTGGTCGACGGCCAGGGCAACTTCGGCTCGCGCGACGGCGACTCCGCGGCGGCGATGCGTTACACCGAATGCCGCCTGACGCCGATCGCGGAACTGCTGCTCGCGGAGATCGACCGCGGCACCGTCGACTTCGTGCCGAACTACGACGGCGCCTTCGAGGAGCCGCAGCTGCTGCCCGCGCGCCTGCCCTTCGTGCTGCTGAACGGCGCCTCGGGCATCGCGGTCGGCATGGCGACCGAGATCCCGCCGCACAACCTGCGCGAAGTCGCCGACGCCGCCTGCCACCTGATCCGTCACCCCGACGCCGGCCTCGACGACGTCCTGCCGCTGCTCCCCGGGCCCGATTTCCCCGGCGGCGGGCAGCTCATCTCCTCGCCCGACACGATCCGCGACGCTTATGCGAGCGGCCGTGGCAGCCTGCGCATGCGCGCGCGCTGGCACGTCGAGGAGCTCGCCCGCGGCCAGTGGCGGGTGATCGTCGATGAGCTGCCGCACGGCGTGTCCGCGGCCGGCGTGCTCGCCGAGATCGAGACGCTGACCAACCCGCAGCCGCGCGCCGGCAAGAAGGACGTCAGCCAGGAACAGAAGAACCTCAAGCAGCTCGTGCTCGGCGTGCTGGAGACCGTGCGCGACGAATCGAGCGACAAGGCGCCGGTGCGCATCGTGCTGGAGCCGCGCTCGTCGCGCCAGAGCCGCGACGAGTTCATGGCGGTGCTGCTCGCGCACACCAGCCTCGAGAGCTCGGCCTCGATCAACCTGACGATGATCGGCCGCGACGGCCGGCCGCAGCAGAAGAACCTCGTGCAGATCCTGCGCGAGTGGATCGACTTCCGCTACGTCACGGTCGATCGCCGCACCCGCCACCGCCTCGACGAGGTGGATCGCCGCATCCACATCCTCGAAGGCCGCATGATCGCCTTCCTGCACATCGAGGAAGTGATCCGCGTGATCCGCGAGTCCGACGAGCCCAAGCCTGCGCTGATCGCCGCCTTCGGCCTCACCGACATCCAGGCCGAGGACATCCTCGAGATCCGCCTGCGCCAGCTCGCGCGCCTCGAAGGCTTCAAGATCGAGAAGGAGCTCACCGAGCTGCGCGAAGAGCGCGACGGCCTGCAGCATCTCCTCGACAGCCGCGCCGCGATGACGCGCCTGATCCTCAAGGAGATCGAGGACGACGCGAAAAAGTACGGCGACGCGCGCCGCACCGTGATCGAAGCGGTTGCCGCGGTCGCGCCGGCCGAGATCAGCGTCGCCGACGAGCCGGTCACCGTGATCGTGTCGAAAAACGGCTGGGTGCGCTCGCGCCAGGGCCACGGCATCGACGCCGCAGGCATCACCTACAAGGCCGGCGATTTCGCCTTCGCGGTGATCGAGACACGCACCACCTGGCCGCTCGTCGTCATCGACACCAACGGCCGCGCCTACACCGTGCGCGTGTCGGACCTGCCCGGCGGGCGCGGCGACGGCGCGCCGATCACGACGCTGGTCGACTTCCAGGATGGCGGCAAGGTGGCGCAGGTGCTCACGGCCGAGCCCGAGTCGAGCTGGTTCTTCGCCAACTCCGGCGGCTACGGTTTCATCTGCACGCTCGCCGACGCGACCAGCCGCCAGCGCGCGGGCAAGGCCTTCATGACGCTGGAGAAGGGCGAGAAGGTGCTCGTGCCGGCGCGTGTCGCAGGCGAGCGCATCGCCGCGGTGTCGGAAGGCGGCCGCATCCTCGTCTTCATGCGCAGCGAGATGAAGGTGCAGACGGGCGGGCGCGGCGTCATCGTGATGGCGCTCGACGACAAGGAAGCGCTCGTCGCCGTCGCCGTGCCGCCCGACGAGTCGGTACTGCGCGTCGAAGGCACGGGCCGCGGCGGCAAGGCCGTGGCGATCGACCTGAAGCCGTCGCAGCTCGTGCCGCTCGTGCACCGGCGCGCGCGCAAGGGCATGGCGCTCACGCCCAAGGTCGCGCCGCTCGCGCTAAACTGGAACTGACGCCCGGCGCACGGCCTCAGCGCCCGGCCGGGGGCTCCGGCGGCGCGGACGCCTCCCCCTCCGGCAGGATCGCGCGGATCGGGTCCCCGTCGTGGATGGCGCCCGGCGCGCGCGGCGCCGGCTCGCCCATCATCGACTCGATCAGGATCGTGACGCGGCGGTTGCGCGCCCGCCCTTCCTCGTTGGTGTTGTCAGTGATCGGACGCTGGTCCGCGTAGCCCGCCGCGGTGAGGCGCCCGCCGCGCACGCCCGATTCGATGAAGAGGCGCACGACCGTGGACGCCCGCACCGCCGAGAGCTCCCAGTTCGACGGATAGCGCCCGGTGCGGATCGGCAGGTTGTCGGTGTGCCCCTCGACCGTGATCGGGAAGTCGGCGCGCGCAAGCACTTCGGCCACGGCGCGCAGGGCCGTCACCGCGGGCGTCGAGAGCACCGCGTCGCCCGGTGCGAACAGCACCCTGGCGTTGATCTCGACCGAGATCCCGCGCGCCCCTTCCGACACATGCACCTGCCCGCCCTGCATCAGCGGCTCGAGCACGCCGCGGATGTCCTCGGCCATCGTCGTCATGCGCTTGTATTCGCGGCGGCGGCGCTCGATCTCCTCGTCGGGCGCGGGCGACAGCGGCGCCGGCTTGGGCGGCGCGACGGCCGGCGGCGGCGCGATCACCGGATCGCCCGGCACGTTCACGGTGACGTTGCGGAAGGCGTTGATCAGCGAATCGGACAGCACGCGGTACTTGCCCTCATTCACCGACGACAGCGAGTACATCACGACGAAGAAGGCGAACAGCAGCGTGATGAAGTCGGCGTAGGACACCAGCCAGCGGTCGTGATCCTCGCGGTTCGCATCGTCCTGCTGGCGGTGTCGGCGTTGGCGTCGCATGGCGGCTCGCGCGCTCAGGCCATGTAGCCCTGCATGCGGCTCTCGATGATGCGCGGATTGTCGCCATTGGCGATGCCGACCAGCCCGTCGACAAGCATCTCGCGCTGCGACACGCCATCCGCGACGTAGGCCATCAGCTTCTTCGACATCGGCAGGAAGACGAGATTGGCGAAACCCACGCCATAGATCGTCGCGACGAAGGCGACCGCGATGCCGGCCCCCAGCTTCGACGGGTCGGTGAGGTTTTCCATCACGTGGATCAGGCCCAGCACCGCGCCGAGGATGCCCAGCGTCGGCGCGTAGCCGCCCGCGGCCTCCCAGATGCGCGCGCCCAGACGCATCTGCGCGGCCCAGGCGTCGATCTCGACCTCCAGCACTTCGCGCAGGCGCTGCGGCTCGACGCCGTCGACCAGCAGCTGCAGCCCCTTGCGCGTGAACGGATCGCCGATGCGCGGAAGCTGCGCCTCCAGTGCCAGCAGCCCTTCCTTGCGCGCGATCTGGCTCCAGCTCGTCGCCTGGCGGATCAGCGCCGCGTGGTTCGACGGCGGCGGCACGAAGACCCATTTGGTCATGCGGATGCCTTCGCGGAAGACCTTGAGCGGACTCTGCAGCATCACGGCCCCCAGCGTGCCGCCGACCACGATCAGGAAGGAGGTGGGCTGCACCAGGGAAGCGATGTGGCCACCCTCGATCACCTGCCCCATGATCAGGGCGGCAATGCCCAAGGTAAGCCCGACGACGCTGATCTTGTCCATGCCCGCTGCCCCCTCGGACGGCCCGTTCAGCCGCCCGCCGGCGGATTCTTCCGCGGCCGCCCGCGGCGCGCGCCGGTACCGCCGGCAACCCGCACGGTGCCCAGGATGCGCGAGCGCAGGCGCGCGACGGCCTGGCTGTGGAGCTGGCACACACGCGACTCCGACACGCCCAGCACTTCGCCGATCTCGCGCAGGTTGAGCTCCTCGTCGTAGTACAGCGCCATCATCAGCTTCTCGCGCTCGGGCAGGTCCTCGATCGCGCGCACGAGCGCGTTGCGCATGTCGGCCTGCTCGAGGATGTCGGCCGGATTGGACTCGTGCTCGCCGAGATGGCGCTCAAAATAGTCCTCGCCCTCGCCGTCGGTGAAATCCTCGAAATGCACCAGCTGGTAGCCGCGCGCGTCCTGCAGCATGCGCTGGTACTCGGCCAGCGGCATCCCCAGCAGTTCGGCGAGCTCGGTCTCGCTCGGCTGGCGTCCGTGGCGCTGCTCGAGCTCGTGGATCGCCGTCTCGATGCGCCGCATGTCGCGTCGCATGCTGCGCGGCAGCCAGTCGTTCTCGCGCAGGCCGTCGAGCATCGCGCCGCGGATGCGCTGCACCGCGTAGGTTTCGAACTGCGCGCCGAGACCATCCTCGTAACGGTTGATCGCATCGAGCAGGCCCAGCATGCCGTTCTGGATC
The DNA here is from genome assembly GCF_003628555.1 of Azoarcus sp. DN11. Classification (NCBI taxonomy): domain Bacteria; kingdom Pseudomonadati; phylum Pseudomonadota; class Betaproteobacteria; order Rhodocyclales; family Zoogloeaceae; genus Azoarcus; species Azoarcus sp. DN11. Next base: position 3,753,274 of record NZ_CP021731.1, read on the forward strand.
AGGTCGTCCATCTGCACGCTGGCCGGCAGCTTCGCCATCAGGTGGTAGGCGATGCGCTTGACCAGCGGAGCGTAGGCCTCCACGAGGTGGTTCTTGTCGAGATTACCTGCCGAGTCGTACATCCACTTCGCCTGTATTTTCTTCCGACCTGGCCGGGATTCCGGGCACGGGGGCAGACCTGCGGACTGCCATTGTCCCGCAGCCGGCCCGGTTTTGCCAAACGGGTAGCCGCTCAGTCCCATCCGCCCCTCCTGCGGGCTGCGCCGGCCTCCGCCCGCACGTCGCCGAAGGCCGCGAGGCGCCGCAGGAAGGCGGCCTCGGCGTCGCGCGGGGAGGCCTCCGCCGCGCTGCGTCCCAGTCCTGCCGCCAGCTCGTCGCGCTCGACCTCGCCCAGCCAGGCGAGCGGCACGCCGACGTGGCGGCGCACGAGTTCGCTCAGGCTGGCGAAGAAGGCCGCGGCGTCGGCCCGGCCGCGCGCGCCGCACACGGCGACGTGCAGCGACCCGGCGCCCGCCGCGGCCAGACGCTTGATCACCTGGTAGGCGTCGGTCGCACCGCTGCGGCTCGCTTCGGCCACGACCAGACGGCGCGGCGCGGCCAGCGTGAACGGCGACGGATCGGCCGCCCCCTCGCACGCCGCATGAATGAGGATGAAACTCGCCGGCCGCTGCAACGTGCGCAGCGCCGCGAGCAGGCATTCACGCCGCGCATCGTCAAGCAGCGGCAGCGCGAGCGCGCAGGCCGCCACCGGCACGCAACCGAGCAGGCCCGGCACCGGCTGGACGAGCTCCCGCACCGGACTGCGACCGCCGAGCACGCTCAGCAGATCGCCGCCCGCGGGCAGACCGAGCGCCGCGGCGAGCGAACCCTCGTCCCGCACCTCGTCGAGCAGCAGCACGCGCTCGCTGCGGCCGGCGATGCGATGCGCGGCCTGCAGCGCGACCTGTGCGCGGCGCCGCCCGGTCCCGTACAGCGCGACGACCGTCGGGGGCGTGCGCCGGAACAGGCGCCTCAGCCCGGCCGCCTGGTCTTCACGCGGGGCGACCATGTCAGATTCCGCCGGACGCCAGCATCAGCGCCGCTTCGTCGCCCTGCAGCTTCCACGGCGACTCGGCCGCCTGCTCGCGCAGCGCACGGTGCAGCAGGTAGGCCCGGTTCGGCAGGTGCAGGTCCTCGGGCACGCGCTGGCCGTTGGCGACGTAGAACACGTCGAGTTCGTTGCGCACGGCGACATCCAGCGCCGGCGCGAGCGATGCGGCCTCGTCGACCTTGGTGAGCACGCAACCGGCCAGGTCCGGCCCCTTGTAGGCGCGCACGACGTCGGCGAGCGTGTCGCCGCGGCAGGTCGAATTGAGCAGCAGCAGGCGGCGCACGTCGCCCGCGCCGGTCAGCATGGCCGCCTGCTCGGCCACCATCTTGTCGCGCTGGCTCATGCCCATCGTGTCGATCAGCACCATGTGCTTGTTGCGCAGCTCCGCGAGCGTCTGGCGCAGGTCGGCCGCGTCGCGCACCGAGAACACCGGCACGCCGAGGATGCGGCCGTAGATGCGCAGCTGTTCCTGTGCGCCGATGCGGTAGCCGTCGGTCGTGATCAGCGCGAGCCGTTCGGCGCCGTGGCGCACGACGCAGCGCGCGGCGAGCTTCGCCGTCGTCGTGGTCTTGCCCACGCCGGTCGGCCCGACCAGCGCATACACGCCGCCGCGATCAATGATGTCCGCATCGGATGCAACGGCGCGCAGGTCGCGCGCAAGCGCATTCTTCACCGCGGCACGCGCGTCTTCCGGCGAAGCCTCTTCCTCCACGGAGTCGGCCAAACGGCGCGCGAGCACGCCCGAGAATCCGGCCTCGAGCAGTTCGCCGACGATGTCCGCGCGCGCGGGCGCACGGCGGCGCGTCTCGCCCCACGCGAAGCCCGCGAGCTGGCGCTCGATCATGCTGCGGATGCCGGCCATCTCCTGCATCAGCTGGACGTTCGCCTCCTGCAGCGAACGGATGCGCTCGTCCTCGATCTCGCGCACGGGCGCGGCCGCCTTCACCTGCGGAGCAGGCTGCTGCGGCGCGGGTTCGGCCGCGACGGGACGGGCCGGCGCGTCGCCCATGCCCCAGTCGTCGATCGCATACTCCTCGCTCAAGGCCGCCTCACGCGTCCGCATCACGTAGTCGGGCGTCTCCATGCGCGGGGGATTGAACGGGCGGATGACCTTGGTCGGCTTGCGGGGAGCGGCCTGCGGCGCGGACGCCCGTCCCGACAGGCTCACCTGGAAATCGTCGTCCTCGGCCGGCACGGGGCGTGCCGCGACCCGCGGGGCCGCCTGCGGTGCCGGTGCGGCCGTGCGCGGCGCGCCCGGCAGCGCGCCCACGTCGTCCGCCGGCAGGGCGAGGATCTCGACGCCGCCCTCGACCGCGCGGTTCGACAGCACGATCGCATCGGCACCGAGTTCGGCCTTCAGGGCACGCAGGGCCTCACGGGCGGAGGGGGCAAAGTAGCGCTTGACGTTCATGGTGGATCTCCCGGCTACCGCGCTCTGTGCGCAGCATGGAACCGATTATGGCGGCGGGGAGATGGATCGATAGCGCGGAATAGACCCGATTTCTCCCCGCTATTAACCTGCAACCCAATACCGTGCGGGCTGAGCCTGTCGAAGCCCTGGCCGCGCCCTTCGACAAGCTCAGGGCGAACGGTTGTATCCGATTGGCCGTTCAATAATCAGACGGGCAGGAAACTCAGCGCGCAGCCCCGCCCACCATCGCGGTGACGCGGATCGTGCGCGTCTCCGGCACTTCCGGGTTCGCGATGACCTTGAGCGAAGGCACCGCGCGACGCAGGAAACGCGACAGCAGCCAGCGCAGCTGCGGCGGCACCAGCAGCACCGGCGGCAGGCCCATGTCCTCCTGCCGCTGCGATATCTCGGCCGCATGGCGCAGCAGGCCGTCGGCGAGGCTCGGCTCGATGACGCCGCCATCGCCACCGCCCGACGTCATCGCCTGCATGAGGATGCGTTCGAGCGCCGGATCGAGGGCCATGACCTGGATCTCGGCGTTGCCCGGGAACAGGCTCTGCAGGATCGAGCGGCCGAGCGCCTGGCGCACGCGCGAGGTCAGCTCCAGCGGATCCTGCGTGCGCGGCGCGTTCTCGGCGAGCGTCTCGATGATCGTGCGCATGTCGCGGATGTTGACGCCCTCTTCGAGCAGGTTCTGCAGCACGCGCTGCACCGTCGCGACCGACAGCAGGGCGGGCACGAGGTCCTCGACGAGTTTCGGCGTCGTCTTGCCGATGTGGTCGAGCAGCGCCTGCGTCTCCTGACGCCCGAGAAGCTCCGCGGCGTGGTTCAGGATCAGGTGGTTGAGGTGGGTCGCGACCACCGTGCTCGCATCGACCACGGTGTAGCCCAGCGCATGCGCCTGCTCGCGCTGGCTCGCGTCGATCCAGTAGGCCGGCAGGTCGAAGGCCGGGTCGCGCGTCTCGCGGCCTGCGAGCGGCCCGGTCACCCGTCCCGGATTGATCGCGAGGAACTGGCCGGGGTAAGCCTCGCCGCTGCCGATCTCCACGCCCTTCAGGGCGATGCGGTAGGCATTGGGCTTGAGCTCGAGGTTGTCGCGGATATGCACTGGCGCCGACAGGAAGCCGACATCCTGCGCGAACTTCTTGCGCAGGCCGCGGATGCGCTTCAGCAGCTCGCCGTCCTGGCCCTTGTCCACCATCGGGATCAGGCGGTAGCCGACTTCCAGGCCGAGCACATCGACCGGCGCGACGTCGTTCCAGCTCGCTTCCTGGCTCTCCGCGGCCGGCGCCGCGGCGGCCGCGGGCGGTGCCACGCGCGCGGCCGCCTCCGCCTCCCTGCGCGCGATGCCGAAGCGGCGCCAGCCGAGCCAGCCGAGCGACCCCGCCATCAGGATGAACACGAGGTTCGGCATGCCCGGAATCAGGCCCAGCACGCCGATGATCGCCGCGGTGAGCATCAGCACCTGCGGGTTCGAGAACACCTGGGTGAGCACCAGCCCGCCCACGTCCGCGTCGTCGCCCACGCGCGACACGACCATGCCTGCCGCGACCGAAATGATCAGCGCCGGGATCTGCGCGACGAGGCCGTCGCCGATCGTCAGCAGCGTGTAGGTCTCGACCGCCAGGCCCGCTGGCATGTCGTGCTGGACGATGCCGACCATCAGCCCGCCGACGATGTTGATCAGCAGGATCACGATGCCGGCGACCGCGTCGCCGCGCACGAACTTCGACGCACCGTCCATCGCACCGTAGAAGTCCGCCTCCTGCGCGACCTCCTTGCGCCGGCGCTTCGCCTCGGCCTCGTCGACCAGTCCCGCGTTGAGGTCCGCGTCGATCGCCATCTGCTTGCCGGGCATCGCATCCAGCGTGAAGCGCGCGCTCACTTCGGCGATCCGGCCGGCGCCCTTCGTCACGACGACGAAGTTGATGACGACGAGAATCACGAACACGACGAGGCCGATCGCCGTGTTGCCGCCGACGAGGAAGTGGCCGAAAGCCTCGATGACCTTGCCCGCGGCGTCCGGCCCGGTGTGCCCCTGGAGCAGCACGATGCGCGTCGAGGCGACGTTGAGCGCGAGGCGCAGCAGCGTCGTCACCAGCAGCACCGTCGGGAACACCGAGAACTCGAGCGGGCGGCGGGTGTACATCGCCACCAGCATCACCATCACCGACACGGCGATGTTGAAGGTGAAGAACACGTCCAGCGCGAACGCCGGCAACGGCAGCACCATCATGGACAGCACCATGATGATGAAGATCGGCGCACCGAGCATCCGCAGGTTCGTCGGCGTCAGCAGCGCGCGCAGGTTGAGGACATCGTTCATTGCCAGCCTCTATCGCTTCGTCCGTTCCGGCCCGCCCGTCAGTCGGGCGCGCCGGGGTCCATGTCGGCGGGCACCGGCAACTTGCCGGGCACCGCGGGCGGAAGTCCGCCGTGAGCCATCCAGTGGTTCAACTGATACACGTAGGCCATCACCTCGGCCACCGCCGTGTACAGCGCACCGGGCACCGCCTGCTCCAGTTCGCAGTGCTTGTACAGGGCGCGCGCCAGCGGCGGCGCCTCCAACATCGGCACCTTGTGTTCCTTGGCGAGCTCGCGGATCTTCAACGCCAGCTCGCCGCGTCCCTTCGCGACGACGATCGGCGCACGCATCTTGTCCGCGTCGTACTTCAGCGCCACCGAGAAGTGCGTCGGGTTCGTCACCACCACGTCCGCCTTCGGCACCTGCGCCATCATGCGGCGGCGCGCCATCTCGCGCTGCATCGCGCGGATGCGTCCCTTCACCTGCGGATCGCCGTCCTGCTCCTTGCTCTCGCGCTTGACCTCTTCCTTGGTCATGCGCAGCTTCCTGTTGTACTGCCACAGCTGGAAGGGCACGTCGATCAGCGCCAGGATCGCCAGCCCCATGATGATCAGCAGCGTCGCGAACAGCACCATCTTCAGGAAGTCGGGCACCGCCGCCTCCACCGTCTCGCCCGTCAGGCCGAAGATGTGCTCGTGCTCGCGCCACACCGCGAAAACGCCCATCACCCCGACCACCGCCGCCTTGAGCAGCGACTTCACCAGCTCCGCCAGCCCGTGCATCGAAAACATCCGGCTGACGCCCTGGATCGGGTTCATGCGATCGAGCTTCAGTCCCAGCAAATTCGGCGCGAACACGAAGCCGCCCATCAGGATCGGCGCCGCAATCGCCGCGACCATCAGGATCCCGAAGAGCGGCAGCATCGTCAGCAGCGCGTCGGTGATCAGGTCGCCGAAGCCCGCCAGCATCAGCTTCGGATCGAATGCACGCGCGCGCTCGATCGAGAATCCCGCGCGCAACATGCCCAGGATGCGCCCCGAGATCCATTCCCCCATCACCCACAGCGCACTGACGCCCGCCATCAGCACGAGAAAGGTCGACAGCTCGCGCGACTGCGGAACCTGCCCTTCCTCGCGGGCCTGCTCCAGCCGTCGTGGCGATGGCTGTTCGGTTTTCTCGAGATCGCTGTCTTCGGCCACGGCCGACTCCTTGCCTGCGCGCCGGATGCCGCCCGTTCAGCACGGACGTTCGGCGACGTGCGGCAATTATCGCCGCGCGCCGGCAAGCCCCGCCGCCGGATAAGCGCGGGAAAACAGCCCTATATCGGGAATTGGGGAGCCGCAGCCCGAATCGCCGGGCCGCCGTCGGGAAGGCTCAGCGCCCGGCAGGCAGCCTGTCGATGCCGCGGATCACCGTGCCGGCGCCGAGGCCGCGGGACGCGAACCAGCCCGCATTCATCTCCAGCGCGAAACGCGCCGGCGCCGCGGCGCAGTGACTGTCCTCGGTCTGCGGCTGCATTTCGGCAACGTTCAGGATGCGGCCGTCGCGATCCATGAACGCCACGGACAACGGAATCAGCGTGTTCTTCATCCACATGCAATGGCGCGCCTCCTCCGTGAACACGAACACCATCCCGTGCTGCAGCGGCATCGACTTGCGATTCATCAGGCCGAGCTGGCGGGTCGGGTCGGTATGCGCCAGCTCCGCCTCGATCCGGTACATCCCCGCCCCGAGCTCCACCATCGGCAATTCGGCGCGGGCGGCCGGCACACACACGCAAGCCACGGCAGCGATCGCCGCACAACGGCCGAAAAAGGACGGAAGGATCATTGCCGGCAAAACCTGCAGGAACGGGGAAGCGCGATTCTACCGCGGGTAAGGCACGGCCGCTAAGAGCGCCCCGACCGTCCCGGCCCCGCGCGGCGCGACCTGCCCTGCGCCGGCCCGCCGGGCGCACGCCGACGTTCGCGTTCGACACCCGGGACACCTAGCCCGGCAATGTCGACCTCCTCGCCGCGCCACGCGCCCGGCAACAGCCCCGCGAGCGACCACCCGCCGATCGCGACACGGATCAGCCGCAAGGTCGGAAAGCCCACTTTCGCGGTCATCCTGCGCACCTGCCGGTTCTTCCCCTCGCGCAGCACGATCTCCAGCCACGCCGTCGGCACGCTCTTGCGGAAACGCACCGGCGGATCGCGCGGCCACAGCCAGTCCGGTTCGGCAATGCAGCGCGCCTCACATGGCCGCGTCACGAAATCGCCCAGATCCAGCCCCCCGCGCAAACGCGTCAGCGCGGCCTCGTCGGGCTCCCCCTCGACCTGCACGACATAAGTCTTGGGCAGTTTGTGGCGCGGATCCGCGATCCGGTGCTGCAGCGCGCCGTCATCGGTCAGGAGCAGCAGCCCCTCGCTGTCGGTATCGAGCCGCCCCGCCGCATACACCCCCGGCACCGCGACGAAATCCTTCAACGTCGGCCGCCCCGGCTCCGCCGTGAACTGACAGATCACACCGTAAGGCTTGTTGAGGAGAATGACGCGCGACATGCGGAGACGGATGAAATCTGGCGGAGGCGGTGAGATTCGAACTCACGAACGGTTGCCCGTTGCCGGTTTTCAAGACCGGTGCAATCGACCACTCTGCCACACCTCCGGGAGCGGCGGAGTATATCACCCCGCCCTCACCTGTCATCCCCGCTCGAACAGCGCGACCGACTCCACGTGCGAGGTCTGCGGGAACATGTTGGCGATGCCCGCGCCGCGCAGCACGTAGCCTTTGTCATGCACCAGCACCGCGGCATCGCGTGCGAGCGTCGCGGGATTGCACGACACATAGACGATGCGCCGCGGCATCTGCTGCGCGCTCAACGCCTTCACCACGGCAATCGCGCCTTCGCGCGGCGGGTCGATCAGCAGCTTGTCGAGCCGGCCGAGCGCTGCCAGGCTGTCCTCGGTCGCCTCGAAGAGATTCGCCGCGTAGAACTCCGTGCGCTCCGCCAGCCCATTGCGCCGCGCATTCTTCAGCGCCCGTGCGACCAGCGCATCGCTGCCCTCGACGCCGATCACGTGCGCCCCGCGCCGCGCAATCGGCAGGCTGAAGTTGCCCAGGCCGCAGAACAGGTCCGCGATGCGCTCGCCCGGGAGCGGGTCGAGCAGCTGCATGGAACGGCGGATCAGCAACCGGTTGATATCGACGTTCACCTGCGTGAAGTCGGTCGGCAGGAAATCCAGCGTCACGTCGAATTCGGGCAGGGAGTACGCAAGCCCCGGCGCCTTCTTCGGATGCAGCGGCCTGGCCGTCACCGGGCTGCCCGGTTGTTGCCACACCTGCACGCCATGCGCATCGGCGAATGCGGCGAGGCGCGCGATGTCCTGCGGCGTGAACGGCAGCAGGTTGCGGAACACCAATACCGTCGTCCCCTCGCTCACGGCGATCTCGATCTGCGGCAACCGGTCGGGAATCGACAACGCAGCGACCAGCTCGTGCAAGGCCGGCAGCAGCGCCGACACGTGCGCTGGCAGGACCGCACACGTCTGCATGTCCGCGATGTAGCTGCTGCGCCGCTCGTGGAAACCGATCAACACGCCGCCTTTGGACGGCACCATGCGCACGCCGACGCGGGCGCGGTAGCGATACCCCCAGGCGGGCCCGTGAATCGCCGGATACACGACTGCCGGCGTGACCTTGGCGATGTGCCACAGCGCGTCCTCGAGCACGCGCTGCTTCGCGGCCGCCTGCGCGACGGCATCGAAATGCTGCATCGAGCAGCCGCCGCACACGCCGTAATGCGGGCAACGCGGCACCACGCGCTGGCCGCTGGGCTTGAGCACGCGTTCGAGTTCGGCCAGATCGTAGCTCGGACGCTGGCGCACCACCTTGTATTCGACCGTCTCGCCGGGCAGTGCGCCATCGACGAACACCGCCTTGCCTTCGACGCGGGTGAATCCGCGCCCTTCATGGTCCAGTGATTCGATGACCGCAACAGGCATGCAACTTCCGCCCCAAAGAGCGCAATTCTACCGACTCGCAGAACGCTTTACGCGCCGGACCTATAATTGCCTCGACCATTCGGCAGGAAACGCAAAGCCCTGCCCTTCCCCCGACACTCATACGGGTCCGATCATGGATGCCCCACACGAACAATCCTTCGACAGCTACGGCGGATATCGTGCAGCCCTCTTCGATGCCCTGGAGCATGCGCAACAGACGGTGATCCTTTTCGACCCCGATCTGCGCGAATGCGGTCTGGAAATCCGGGCGGGTATCGAACACCTGGAGCGCCTGTGCTCCCGGGTCACCCGCCGCGACGCGCTGCGGATCCTTCTGCACTCCACGACCTGGATCGAGAAGGAATGTCCGCGCCTCACCCGCCTGCTCGGCCACTATGCGCACAGTGCCAGCGTCCGCACCACCAACACCTCCGCGCGGACCTGGAGTCAGCCATTCCTCATCGCCGACAACAGCCGCCTCGTTACGCGGTTCCATCAGGATCTTCCGCGGGGGAAGGCCATCACCGGCGGATCAGATGCACAAGCCCATCTCGCCACGCAGTTCGAAGCATCCTGGGTAACCGCGGAAACCAGCACCGTCGGCACACCACTTGGCATTTGAATTATCGTTTTTCCTTATTGCGTTGCACAAAGAAACTATTGGCACGCCAGCATCACATGCTAGAATTCTCCGAGGTTCGCCAGTCGGGTATGCATTCCGGCCCGGCCGGTTGTAACTGGTCATCCACCTAGCCCCGAAAGAAGGATATCGAACATGAAACAGTCGCTCCTCGTTGCTTCCCTGCTCGCCCTCGCCGTTGCCGCCTGCGGCAAGCCGGCCGAAGCACCGAAGGCCGAAGCCCCCGCCGCTGCTCCGGCAGCTCCCGCTGCCGCCGCTCCGGCCGCCCCGGCTCAGGAAGCTGCCGCTCCGGCCGCTGCTGCCGCTCCGGCTCAGGAAGCCGCTCCGGCTGCAGCCCCCGCCGAAGCTCCGAAGGACGGCGCCCAGAAGTAATCTCGCTGGATCAGCGAAGCAAAAAAAGCCGGCTCTCGAGCCGGCTTTTTTGTTGCCTCGCGATTCATCAAGTACTCGGACACAGCGGGCCGCCGTGCCCGAGTACTCACCGCCGCTTGCGAACGCGATAGGCTCGCACGCGGCGCGCTGATTCCATTCAGCGCAACTGTTCCTGTAACAGCCCCAGGATCTTGCGCGCAGTCTCGGACGCATCCTCGCCACCCTCGCGGGTCATGACGCTGACGATCGACTTTTCGCCCTCGCCCCGCACGCGCAGGCGGTATTCGCCCCCCTTCTGCACAACCTGCTCGTTGCTGCGCCAGAATGCGAGCTTGGAGAGGATGCCCTCGGATTTCTTCGTCTTCACGTCGGCATCGGGGTCGACATAGCGGACGAAGTACATCCCCTTCGAACGATCGCGGTCTTCGACCGTAAACCCGATCCGGTCGAGCGCGAGGCCCACGCGGCGCCATCCGCGATCGAAGGAGTCGTCCAGGACCAGCGACACGTTGCTGCCCGTCGCTCCCTTGAGGAAGGCACGCTCGGCCGCCGGAGTCGCCGTCATGACCGCCGCTGCGCGCTCTTCCGCCGCGCCCAGCTTGATCATCAGACGGCGCAGCATTTCGGCCTCGAGTTCCGGATCGGCCGGCCGCGGCTGCCAGACGGTGGTGTCCTTGGCCTCGTTCGGATAGATCTCCATCATGCCGCGATGGCTGACGTAGATCTCCACGGTGTTCGGATCCTTGCCCGCCTCGAGGCGCGTGCGGAACTTGTCGCGCACCGGCGTCGAGAACACACCGTCCAGCACCTTGCCCAGCGCCGAGCGGATGAAGTCCTGCGGAATCTTCGCGCGGTCCTCGGCCCAGTCGGTCTCCATCACGCCCACTTCCGGGCGCTCGACGTTGAGGACGAAACCGGTCTCGAGCCAGAAATCCTTGACCTTCGGCCACAGAACCTCGGGCGAACCCTGCACCACGAGCCAGCGCTGGCTGCCCGCCCGCTCCACATGCATGCTCTGCACGGCGGGCAGCACCTGCGCCTGGCCCGCGACGGGCTGGGGCTGGGCGCGGTCGTTGGCGTAGGCCGAGTACGTAGCCACGCCCTTCGGCGAAACATCCGGCACCACATAGCGGTCGTCGCGCGTAGGCGCCGTGAGGTCCGGCGGAATTTCGAGCGTCGGCAGCTGCTTGGCGCTCTTGTAGTCGATTTTCTTGGATTCGAGGAGGGAGCCGGAACAACCCGACAAGCCGATGGCCGTGCCGCACAGCAAGGCCGCAGTACGCAAGGTACGATTCATGAGTTTCGGTAATTCCAGGAAAGAATCAGATGTTCACGCCAGCACGACGCATCGCGGCCCGCACCCGCTCATGCACGCCTTCGGACAGCGGCGTGAGCGGCAGGCGGATACCGGACTTGATCAGGCCCATCTGCTCGACCGCCCACTTCACCGGAATCGGATTGGCCTCGCAGAACAGGTCGCGATGCAGGCCGACCAGACGCGCATTGATCTCGCGCGCCTTGATCGCGTCGCCCGCGATCGCAGCGGCGCACATCTCGTGCATCGCACGCGGTGCGACGTTGGCCGTCACCGAGATCGCGCCATGCCCGCCCAGCAGCAGGAAGGCCATGCCGGTCATGTCGTCGCCAGTGTACAGCGCAAAGTCCTTCGGCGCGCGCTCGATCAGGTCGCAGGCCCGGTCGATGCTGCCGGTCGCGTCCTTGACGCCGACGATGTTGGGAATCTGCGCCAGGCACAGCGTCGTGTCGTTGGACAGGTCGGCCACTGTGCGCCCCGGCACGTTGTACAGGATCAGCGGCAGTTCGACCGCCTCGGCGATCGAGCGGTAGTGACGGTACAAGCCTTCCTGCGTGGGCTTGTTGTAATACGGCACCACCGACAGATGCGCCACCGCACCCGCTTTCTGCGCAAAGCGCGCGAGTTCGATGGCCTCGGCCGTCGAGTTGGCGCCGGTGCCGGCGATCACCGGGACGCGTCCGGCCGCGTGTTCGACCGCGACGCGGATCAGTTCGCAGTGCTCCTCGACGTTCACTGTGGGCGACTCGCCAGTCGTCCCGACGATGACGATGCCGTCGGTGCCCTCGGCAACATGGAAGTCGATCAAGGCGCGCAAGCGCGGGATGTCCAGGCTGCCATCTTCGTTCATCGGGGTGACGATGGCGACAATCGATCCGGTAATCATGGAAGCGGCCGAAAATTAAAAGAACCGATTCTACCTGATCGACGCCGGACGGCCAGTGGCTTGCTCGCGAGACTGCCGGCACAACCTGGCGCACGTGCGCACGCGCCGATACGGGCGTGAGCCCACGCCGCCGTCACAGGTCGGCAAGCGCCTTGATGTGCGCAACGACCGAGCGCGCGAGCGACGACAGCGAATAGCCGCCCTCGAGGATGGACACGATGTGCTTGTGCCCGCACTCCTCCGCCACCGCCTTGACCTGCTGGGTCACCCACACGTAGTCGGACTCCACCAGCCCGATCGAGCCCATGTCGTCCTCGTAGTGCGCATCGAAGCCCGCCGAAATGAAGATCATCTGCGGCTTGTGCTCGCGCAGCGCCGGCATCCAGCGCTCGGTCACGATGGTACGGAAGGCGTCGCCGCGCGTCCCGGCCGGCACCGGCACATTGACCATGTTGGGCGCCGTACAGTCCGCTCCGCTGTAAGGATAGAACGGATGCTGGAAGATGCTCACCATGAGCACCCGCGGGTCATCGCGGAACGCGTCTTCCGTCCCGTTGCCATGATGAACGTCGAAGTCGACGATCGCGACGCGCTCCAGTCCGTGAGCCTCGATCGCATGGCGGGCGGCAATGGCCACGTTGTTCAGGAAGCAGAACCCCATCGCCTTGCCGCGTTCGGCATGATGCCCCGGGGGCCGCACGGCACAGAAGGCGTTCTCGATCTCGCCCTTGAGCACGAGATCGGTCGCGAGCACCCCCGCGCCCGCAGAGCGCAGCGCCGCCTTCATCGTTCCCGGACTCATCGCGGTATCGGGATCCAGGTGGCGGATGCCGTGCTCGGGCACGGCGGCGTTCAGCTCCTCGAGGTAGCTGGCCGGATGCACCCGCACCACCTGCTCCTCGGTGGCCAGCGGCGCATCGTAGAACGACAGGTAGAGATCAAGGCCCGCGGCGATCAGCCGGTCGTTGATGGCCGCAAGTCGGTCCGAGCACTCCGGATGGAAAGTCCCCATGTCGTGCAGCCAGCAATCGCGGTGCGTGATGAACGCAGTCGTCGTCATACCCCCCCTCTCTCACGTGCGGTCGAACTTTCCCGCATCCCTGACTTCAAATCGGTGCACACGCTTCGGGCGCAGCCTGTTGGTCTTTAATCTATTATCACCGCTTCCCGGTGAATTTCACAGTACGTCCGCGCCATGCCCCATCGTTACGCAATTCGCGTTCTTGAAGCCGCCAACTGCATCATTCTCGGCAAGGAGCACGAACTGCGGCTCGCCCTGACCTGCCTCATCGCGCGTGGCCACCTGCTGATCGAAGACGTTCCGGGAGTCGGCAAGACCACGCTTGCCCATGTCATCGCCCGCCTTGTCGGGCTCCACTTCCAGCGCATCCAGTTCACGAGCGACCTCCTGCCGGCCGATATCATCGGCGTGTCGATCTTCGATCGCGAGGCAGGCAGCTTCCGCTTCCATCCCGGCCCGATCTTCAGCCAACTCATCCTCGCCGACGAGATCAACCGCGCGACGCCCAAGACCCAGAGCGCACTGCTCGAGGCGATGGAGGAGCGCCAGGTCACCGCGGACAGCGAGACCCACGCGCTGCCGGAGCCGTTCTTCGTCATCGCGACGCAGAATCCCTCGCACCAGATCGGCACCTTCCCGCTACCGGAAAGCCAACTCGACCGCTTCCTGTTACGGCTCCGCCTCGGCTACCCCGACCGCAGCGCGGAACGGGCCCTGCTGATGGGCGAGGACCGCCGTGAACTCCTCGAGCGGCAGCATCCCGTGATCCAGCCGGAAGAGCTGCTGGCCATGCAGCAGGCAGCGCAGGCGATCACGATCTCCGCACGCCTGGTCGATTACGTCCAGGCCCTGCTCGCCAGCACCCGGCAGAATCCGGAGCTCTCGGGCGGACTCAGCCCACGTGCAGGCCTGGGCCTGATCGCCGCCGCGCGCGCCTGGGCACTCACCGAAGGGCGCGATCACGTCCTCCCGGAGGATATCCAGACCGTCTTCCCGCATGTCGCCGCCCACCGCCTGCACTCCGCCGGCGACGGACGCAGCGTCACACCCGAGGTGCTCGGCCAGCTCATCCGCGACGTAGCTGTTGTCTGATGCTCGCACGCCCCGACGCCCGGCGTCGCCCCTTCCTCGCCGTGCGTCGCCCCCTCGTCGCACGGAGCCTCTCGTCCGTCGTACCGCGGCTTCTCGCACTGCGCGAGCCCCTCGATCGCTGGCTGTTCCGCGTCGGACGGCCTGACCCTGCGCCGATCGTGCTCGGGCATCGGCGCATCTTCGTGCTGCCGACGCCTGCCGGCCTGGCCTTCGCAGGCGCCCTCCTGATCATGCTGTTCGCATCGATCAACTACAACCTGAGCCTCGGCTACGCGCTTGTCTTCCTGCTCGGAGGCGTCGCGGTGGCAAGCATCGTGCACGCATTCCGCAACCTGCTCCACCTCTCGATCACACCTGGCCGGGCGGACCCGGTTTTCGCCGGCGAGCGCGCCAGTTTCCACCTCGTCGTGAGCAACCAGCGGCGGGCGCGGCGCCCATCCCTGCATCTCAAGGCACGCGGCGCACTGGCACCGTTCGCGATTGCCGCCGAGGACAGTGCCGATGTCCTGCTCCCGCTGCCGACCACGCGGCGCGGCTGGATGCCGCTCGGCCGCGTGCACATCGAAACGACGTATCCGCTGGGTCTGATCCGCGCCTGGAGCGTGCTCGCACCCGATCAGCGCTGCCTCGTCTACCCCGCGCCCGAGCGCCTGCCACCGCCCTTGCCGGAGTCTGGCGCGCACTCCCTCGGCCAGCGCAGCGGTGCCGGCGGCGACGACGATTTCGCCGGACTGCGCCCGCATCAGGCGGCGGATTCGCCGCGCCATGTTGCATGGAAAATCCTTGCCCGCGGCGGCCCCATGCTCACCAAGCAATTCAGCGGACTGGACGGCGGCGAGGTTCATCTCGACTGGGCCGCCCTGCCGCCCCCCCTCGGCACGGAAGCGCGCCTGTCGCGCCTCGCGGCGTGGGTCGTGATCGCGGAGCAGCGCGGACTCGCTTTCTCTCTTGCCCTGCCCGGCGCAAGCGTCGCCGTCGGCCGCGGGCCTGGCCATTGCGCCAACTGCCTGCTGCGACTCGCCCTTTTCGGAACGGGAGAGGCTGCCGATGCGTGAAGCGCGCACGCCGACGCCGCTGCAATTCGGATGGCTTCTCGCCGCCGTGGCCGCGACGGTCGCACCGCACGCGATCGAGTTCTCCGCCTGGCTGGTCATCCTGTGCGCCAGCCTCATTGCCGTGCGTGCCGCCCTGGCGTGGCGACGCGGACAGCCCCCGCATCAACTCCTGATCGTGCTGATCGGCATCGCATCGGGAGCCGGCGTCAGACTCGAATTCGGACATTTCTTCGGCAAGGATCCGGGCGTCGCGCTGCTGGCGGTGCTGCTGTGCCTGAAGCTGCTCGAATCGCGCACCACGCGCGACGTCCGCGCTGCGGTCCTGCTCGCACTCTTCCTGCAGGTCGGCCTGTTTTTTTCCAACCAGACGCCGGGCATCGCGGCCCTCGCACTTGCCGGCACCCTCCTCGCGACCACGACCCTGCTCAGCCTCGAGGACGATGGAGTTCTTCCGGCCGCGCAGCTGCGAACGGGTGCCGTGCTCCTCGCCCAGGGACTGCCCTTCATGCTGGTGCTGTTCGTGCTGTTCCCGCGCATCCAGGGGCCGCTGTGGGGCCTGCCGGCGGACGCGTACAGCGGCATGACCGGGCTATCCGACTCGATGGCGCCCGGATCGATCAGCCAACTCGGCCTGTCCGACGCGATCGCCTTCCGCGCCGAGTTCGACGGCCCCCCGCCTCCGCCCGCACAACGGTACTGGCGTGGCCCGGTGCTCACCCGCTACGACGGAAGGACCTGGCGACCCGGCCTCAGCGTGTCCACGACCACCCCCGGTTACGAGCCGTCGGGACTCGCCTACAGCTACCGTCTCACGCTGGAGCCGCACAATCAGCCGTGGCTCCTCGCGCTCGATTTCCCAGCTGCGAATATCCCCAATGCGCGCTATACCAGCGACTACCGGCTGCTTGCCGAGCAACCCGTGCGCGTTCGCTCACGCTTCGACCTGCGTTCGTATCCAGCGACGGCCATCGGCATCACCGAAACTCCGGCCGCACTCGCCGAAGCACGGCGTCTGCCGGCGAACGTCAACCCGCGCAGCCGCGCACTTGCACGGGAGATTGCCGCCGGCGCCCCGGATCACGACACCATCCTCGCCCGCACCCTCGAACGCCTGCGCGGCATCGGCCTGACCTACACACTCAGTCCCCCCATGCTGGGCACCCACGCGGTGGACGAGTTCCTGTTCGACACCCGGCAGGGATTCTGCGAGCACTTCGCCTCCGCCTTCGTGTTCCTGATGCGCGCGGCAGGCGTGCCGGCGCGCGTGGTCACGGGCTATCAGGGCGGCGAAATCAATCCTGTCGACCACAGCCTGGTCGTGCGCCAGTCCGACGCCCATGCGTGGGCAGAAGTCTGGCTCGCCGGGCGCGGATGGATCCGCGTCGACCCCACGGCCCTGTCCGCCCCCGCCCGGATCGAATCCGGCCTCAGTGCCGCCCTGCCCGAATGGGACCCCCTCCCGCTGCTCCGGCGCCCCGGCCTGGACTGGCTGCGGGACCTGCGCCACCACTGGGAGGCCCTATCCAATACGTGGAACCAGTGGGTTCTTGGATACAATCCCGAGCGGCAACGCGAACTGCTGGAACGGATCGGCTTCTCCCAACCCGACTGGCGCACCCTGACCATCCTCCTCGGGGCGTCCGCGACAGCCCTGATGATGCTGCTTTTCGCCTGGGCTCTTGCGCGGCGCCGTCGGTACGATCCGCTCGACACCGCGTGGGCGCAGCTTTCCCGCAAACTCGCCCGTCGCGGCGCTGCGCGGCACCCGTGGGAAGGCCCGCTCGATTACGGCGAGCGACTGTCGACAGCCTTCCCCGACCATGCGCAGGCCCTGCGCACGATCACCGAGGGTTACGCCAGGCTGCGCTACGGGGGAGACCAGGTCGCCCCGCACAGCGTTCGCGAACTCGCCCGATCCATCCGGAGATTGAACCTCAAATGAAACGCACCCTCGTCGCCGCGGTCCTCTGTCTCGGACTGTTTTCCCAACCCGGCCTCGCCGACGGCTCCTACGCACAACGCCCCGAAGTCATCAGCTTCGCGACCACCATGCAGGAAAAGTACGGTTTCAATCGCGACGAAGTGCTTGCCGCCCTCGGACAGGCCCACCACGAACCGCGCGTCATCGAACTGATCCGCCCGCCCGCCACGACCGGCGTCCGCTCATGGCAGCGCTACCGCGCGCGCTTCCTTGACGGCAAGCGCATCGACGGCGGCGTCGCCTTCTGGCAGGCCCACGCGGCGGCGCTGCAGAAAGCGACCGAACAATATGGCGTACCGCCCGAAATCATCGTCGCCATCATCGGCGTGGAGACCTTCTACGGCCGCGACACCGGCAATTTCGAGATCGTCTCGGCCCTCGCCACCCTGGCATTCGATTACCCGCCGCGTGCGTCGCTCTTCCTCGGCGAACTCGAACAGATCTTCCTCCTCGCCCGCGAACAGGGCCGCGACCCGCTTTCCTACTACGGCTCCTACGCGGGCGCGATCGGCTACCCCCAGTTCCTGCCCAGCAGCATCCGCAGCTATGCCGTGGATTTCGACGGCAACGGCCGTATCGATTTCGACGAACCCGACGACGCCATCGGCAGCGTGGCAAACTACCTGGCCCGGCACGGGTGGGTACGCGGCGAGGCAGTGGCGATTCCCGCCCTGCTGTCGCCCGAAACGAACGCGCAAGCGCTCGTCGACGCCGGCATCGAGCCCGTCCTGACGCCCGGGCAGATCACCGCTGCGGGAATCGTCGCCGCCAGCAGCAATCCCCCGACCGCGCCCGCCACCCTCGTCGACCTCGCGACGCCGGGCGCGCCGACCGAATACTGGCTTGGCTATCGCAACTTCTACGCGATCACGCGCTACAACAAGAGCAGCTTCTACGCGATGGCGGTGTTCCAACTGGCCCGCGCGCTGCGCGATCAGTACGCAAGCGTCACCGGCAACGCCCCATAGGCCGGCAGAACCATCAGAGGAGCTCGTCGCGGGAAATTCCGCGGCGCTTGACGGTGCGCCGCAACTGGCTCAAAGCCTCGAGCTGGATCTGGCGGACCCGCTCGCGCGTGAGCGACAGGCGCGCCGCCAGTTCTTCCAGCGTCATCACCTCGCATTCGTCCAGTCCGTAGCGGTGGCGGATGACGAGTCGCTGCTTTTCATTGAGCATGCCGATCCATTCGCGGATCAGCTCCTCGACCTCGGCATCCTGGATCGACAAGTCCGGAGAAGTCGCCTGGTCGTCCGCGAGCGACTCCCCGATCGACAGGCTCGGGTCGATCTCCAGCGGCGCATCGAGCGAGGCGGTATGCTCGCTCAAGGCCAGGATCGCGCGCACCTCCTCGACGGACTTGTCCAGCCTCGCGGCGATCTGCTCCAGCGTGAACTCGCCGTTCCCGGCCGCCTCGAGGCTGCGCTGGGCCCTCAGGACCTGATTGAGTTCCTTCACGACGTGGACCGGCAACCGGATCGTGCGCGACTGGTTCATGATCGCACGCTCGATATTCTGGCGTATCCACCACGTCGCATAGGTCGAGAAGCGGAAACCGCGCTCCGGATCGAATTTTTCCAGCGCGTGCATCAAGCCGAGATTGCCCTCCTCGACCAGATCCAGCAAGGGAATGCCGCGGTTCAGATAGTGCTTGGCAATATTGACGACCAGCCGCAGATTGCGCTCGATCATCGTCTGCCGGGCCGCGAAATCCCCCGCCCTGACCCGCCGCGCCAGTGCGCCCTCCTCTTCTGCGGTCAGCAGCGGGTTGGCGCCGATTTCGTTGAGGTAGATCTGGGTAACGTCGCTGAGGAACTCGTTCTCGAAAGCCGGAGCCGCACGTTCGACGAACACCTCCACCTCGAGAGGCAGATCCGGCTCCTGACTTTCAACATCGTCATGACTTGCCGGATCGTACATAGCCTCCTCGTCAGCGTGCAGGCAAATACTTCAACGGATCGACCGGGCGGCCCTGCTTGCGGATCTCGAAATGCACTTTGGGGCGATCCGCATCGGTGCTGCCCAGCTCGGCAATTTTCTGGCCCTTCGAGACGGAATCGCCTTCCTTCACCAGCAGCTGCTGGTTATGCGCATAGGCTGTCAGGTAATTCGCGTCGTGCTTGATGATGACCAGTTTTCCGTAGCCACGCAAGCCACTGCCGGAATACACGACTTTCCCGCCCGCCGACGCGATGACAGGATCCCCGAGCTTGCCGGCAATATCGACACCTTTGTTCGTGCCTTCGTCGAAAGTGCCGATCACCTGGCCGGACGCCGGCCACAACCACGCCGTGTTGCCGGGCGCCTTGTCCGGCTCCGGAGCCGTTGCCGGTGCAGGCGGCGCAACCGAAGAACCGGGCGCCGTGGCGCGCGGACTCAGCAATGCCCAAGCCTCGTCGCTGTAAGGCTGTTTGCCACCTCGCGGTTCCTGCTTGAGCCCGCCCGCCGCGGCCGGAGCGCCCTCGCCTGAAGGCTTGACCGGCTGGATGTCCACCGGCTGGGTCGTCGCAATCGGCTGCACCACGGTACCGTTCGTCGCGGCAGGGGTCGATCCGGGACCCACCCTGAGCGTCTGGCCGACGTGGATCTGGTTCGGGTCCGTGAGGCCGTTCCATGCGACCAGATCCTTTGTCGTCACCCCATACTGCCGCGCAATGCCCAGCAGGGTATCTCCGGGACGAACGGTGTGGGAAGGTGCCTCGGCCTTCGACGCGGGCACACTTGCCGCCGGCTCCGCGGCCGGCGGCGGAGTAACGTCACGAACAGGCGCGGGCCGCGGCGTGGCGGCGCATCCGGACAGCACAGCGACGAGACTACCAAGCGCCAGCCAGCGGCACACATGACCAAGCTTCACTGAATCACTCATTCCGTACCAGTCAACAATGGGACGAATCGCACAGCGTCGAGGCGACTCTCCCGAAAAACATTCCCCTGCCGCTCGATCATCACGAGCCGCTGATCCGCGCCGCCCAGCGGGAGCATCAGTCGTCCGCCGGGAGCAAGTTGCTCCTTGAGGGACACCGGCACACTCGCAGCGGCAGCCGCGACTATAATCGTGTCATACGGAGCAGCCTCGGGCAAACCCATTGTGCCGTCCGCACATTTCAGCCGAACGTTCGGCAGGCGCAGCGGCCTCAGATTCTCGCGTGCCACATCCAGCAGCGATCGGATCCTTTCGACCGCATACACCTCCGAAGCGACGAACGACAGCACCGCCGCCTGATAGCCACAGCCTGCTCCGACCTCCAGCGTGCGGCCGAGTTCGCGGCCTGTGCGCAAGGTCTCGATCATTTTCGCGACCACGAAGGGTTGCGAAATCGTCTGCTGGTAGCCGATCGGCAAGGCGGTGTCGTCGTAGGCGCTGTACGCCAATCCCTCTTCGACAAAGGTATGGCGCGGCACCTGCATCATCGCCGCGAGGACGCGCTCGTCTCTGATCCCCTGGCCGCGCAAACGTTCCACCATGCGCGCACGCGCACGCGTGGCCGCCTGCCCGGGGTCGGCTCTGCGCAAGCTCATCGCGCCAGCCACTCGGAAACACCCGCCATCAGGTTGTAATGCGTCAGATCGATCTGGAGGGGCGTGATCGAGACGAAACCTTCGGCAACTGCGTGAAAGTCCGTCCCTTCGCCCGCATCCGCGGCCTGGCCGGCAGCCCCGACCCAGTACACGGTCTCATTGCGTGGCGTCACGCTACGAACGACCGCTTCGGCCTTGTGGCGCTTGCCCAAGCGCGTAATCGTGTGTCCGCGCAGTTCCCCGTACGGACGATCGGGGACATTCACATTCAGCAGCACCGGCTGACGTAACGGCTCGCGCATGAAGCGCTCCACCAGATCGCGTGCGACACGGGCCGCAGTGGAAAAATCGCTCGCCTGCTTGCTGACGAGCGAGATCGCGATCGACGGCACCCCCAGGAGATAGCCTTCGGTGGCGGCTGCGACGGTACCGGAATACACCGTGTCGTCGCCCATGTTGGCGCCATGGTTGACCCCCGATACCACCATGTCCGGCAGATGGTCCAGCATGCCCGTCACCGCCAGGTGTACGCAGTCGGTGGGCGTGCCATTGACGAAATAGAATCCGTTCGCCGCACGTCGCAGCGACAGGGGGCGGTCGAGGGTCAGCGAATTGCTGGCACCGCTGCGATCGCGCTCCGGCGCGACGACGGTGACATCCCCCACCTCCGACAGGGCCGCGGCCAACGCGGCAATGCCGGGTGCAAAATAACCGTCGTCGTTACTGACCAGAATA
Source organism: Azoarcus sp. DN11 (assembly GCF_003628555.1). NCBI lineage: Bacteria > Pseudomonadati > Pseudomonadota > Betaproteobacteria > Rhodocyclales > Zoogloeaceae > Azoarcus > Azoarcus sp. DN11. Next base: position 3,774,679 of record NZ_CP021731.1, read on the forward strand.
CGCATGTTTCTTCCGTTCGGAGGGATACAGACCACGATGCGGAGCCGGATGTATCGCAGAAGCGGCGAAGCATCTTAGCACACCGACGCACCTCGCCCGGACACCTGGCACCGCCCGACGGGGTGCTGAAACGCAAAAACCGGCCAGCGGCCGGTTCTTGTCTGAATTTATTGGTCGGGGCGGCGGGATTCGAACTCGCGACCCCTTGCACCCCATGCAAGTGCGCTACCAGGCTGCGCTACGCCCCGACACAAGCCAATAGTATAGCAGGGTGTATGACTTTTGCCAGTACTGAATCACGCTTTCAGCAATACCAGCGTTGCAACGATCTCCGCGCGCACGGCTGCCAGCGTCTGACGCAGGCGTTCCGATTCCTCGACGACCTCCTGCTCGTGGATCGCCGATTCTCCAAGCTTGTTGCGCGCCCCGGAGATCGTGAAGCCTTCGTCATACAGCAGTTCGCGGATGCGGCGCACCAGCAGCACCTCATGGTGCTGGTAGTAGCGTCGGTTACCGCGTCGCTTGACCGGTTTCAGCTGCGTGAACTCCTGCTCCCAGTACCGCAGTACATGGGGCTTCACGGCGCACAATTCGGCGACTTCGCCGATCGTGAAGTAGCGCTTCGCCGGAATCGGCGGCAGAGACCCGGAAGCCTCGTTATGGCTGCTTGCCTGCATCGCTCAGCTGCTCCACGGCTGCCTTAAGCTTCTGACTGGCATGAAAGGTGACGACGCGGCGCGCGGTGATCGGAATCTCCTCACCCGTCTTCGGATTGCGTCCCGGCCGCTGCGGCTTGTCGCGCAACTGGAAATTACCGAATCCGGAGAGCTTCACGGATTCGCCTTTCTCCAGCGCGAGCCGGATCTCCTCGAAAAAGCCTTCCACCATGTCCTTGGCTTCACGCTTGTTGAGGCCGACACGCTCGAACAGCAGATCGGCCAGCTCTGCTTTGGTCAGGGTCACGTTCATTTCTGGGGCTATCCACGCAAGCGGGCGCCGAGCACCGTTTCGGCATGCTGCACAATCGCCGTGACCGCGGCATCCACCTCCGCGTCCTCAAGCGTGCGTTGAGTATCTTGCATCAACACCCTGAACGCAAGGCTCTTTTTGCCCTGTTCGATGCCCTTGCCATGATACACATCGAAGAGCTCGACCCCCTTCACGATGTCAGGCGCCGACTCGCCGAGCACCTCGATCACGCGCGCCACCGGCAGGGCCTGCTCGACCACGAGCGCGAGGTCGCGAGTGACTGCAGGCTGGCGCGAGATTTCTTCGTAGACCGGCAGTTGCGCTTGCAGCACCGCATCCATGTCGAGTTCGAACACGACCGGAGCCGCCCCCAGGTCGTAACGCTGCACCCAGACCGGATGCAGTTCGCCGACGACGCCGATGCGCCGGCCCTCGAGCAGCACGGCGGCGGCGCGCCCCGGATGCAGGGCGGGATCGGACACGGGTTCGAATCTCAGGGCGCGCGGCGCAAACAGGGCCTCGACATCCGCCTTGACGTCGTAGAAGTCGACATTGCGTGTCGGCGCGCCCCACTGCTCGGGCAGCGCGGCGCCGCCGGCGAGCCCGGCAACGCGCATCGGCTGATGGAAACCGGCGACAGGTTCGCCGTCTGCCTTGCGCTCGAAGCAGCGGCCGATCTCGAAGACACGCACGCGTGCCTGCTGGCGCTTGCGATTGGCGACGAGGTTGCCGGTGAGGCCCGGGATCAGGCTGCTGCGCATCACGCTCATCTGGCTGGCGATCGGGTTCGCGAGCCGGATCGGCGTCTCGTTGGCGCAGAAATCGCGCTCCCACGCCTCTTCGACGAAAGCGTAGTTGACCACTTCCTGGTAGTCCCGCCCCGCCAGCAGGTGACGCACGTCCCACGCACTACGCCCGGATTCGGAACGATCCAGCATCGCGAGGCCACCCTGCGGCGGCAGCGCCGGGATGTTGTCGTAGCCGTAGAGGCGCGCGATCTCCTCGATCAGATCCTCCTCGATCTCGATATCGAAGCGGAAGGACGGAGGCACGACGAGCAGGTTTTCGCCATCCTTACGCACGTCGAGGTGCACGCCAGCGAGCAGCTTCACGATCGCGGCATCGTCAAGGTCGATACCGAGCAGGCGGCGCGCGCGCGCCGGACGCAGGCGGACCGCCTTGCGCGCCGGCAGGTGCTCGTTCGACACGGCCTCGACCACCGGACCGGCAGCACCACCGCAGATTTCGAGGATCAACTGAGTGGCGCGCTGGATCGCACCGCTCGCAAGTTCGAAATCCACGCCACGCTCGAAGCGGTGCGAGGCATCGGACACGAATCCGTAGCTGCGCGCACGCCCGGCGATCGCATCGGGCGCGAAGAAGGCGCTCTCGAGGAACACGTCGGTGGTGTCGAGCGTGATGCCGCTGTCCTCTCCGCCCATGATCCCGGCCAGCGCCAGCGCACGCGTCTCGTCGGCGATCAGCAGGGTGTCGGACGACGGAGTGACGGTCTGCTCGTTGAGCAGCAGCACCTGCTCGCCCTCGGACGGAAAGCGCACGTGGATCGCGCCCGACAGGCGCGCGTTATCGAACGCGTGCAGGGGCTGGCCGAGCTCGAGCATGACATAGTTGGTGACGTCGACCAGCGCACTGATCGAACGCACGCCGCAGCGCTGCAGGCGCTGCTTCATCCAGTCGGGCGTCGGCGCCTTCGCATCGACGCCGCGCAGGATGCGGCCGAGGTAACGCGGGCAGGCGGCCGGCGCGTCAAGCACGATCGCACGACGGTCGTCGATCGTCGGCGCGACGGCCACGACGTCGGGCACTGCAAGCGGCTGGGCGGTCAGCGCCGCGACTTCGCGGGCGACGCCGACGAGGCTCAGGCAATCCGAACGGTTGGGCGTCAGCTTGATCGTGAAGAGCGTGTCGTCGAGCCCGAGATAGTCGCGCACGCTCGTGCCGATCGGCGCACCGGGCGGAAGTTCGAGCAGACCGCCATGATCCTCCGACAGTCTCAGCTCGCGGGCCGAGCACAGCATGCCGAACGACTCGACGCCGCGCAGCTTGGCCGCCTTGATGTCGAAACCGGGCAGCTTCGCGCCGACGACGGCGCAGGGCACCTTCATGCCGACCGCGGCATTGGGCGCGCCGCAGACGATCTGCAGCAACTCACCCTGCCCCGCGTCGACCTTGCACAGCTTCAGCTTGTCGGCGTTCGGGTGCTTTTCCGCTGCGACGATCTGCGCGACGACCACGCCGGTGAAAGGCGGCGCGACCGGAGCGGATTCTTCGACCTCGAGGCCGGCCATCGTCAGCAGATGTCCGAGCGCCTCGCTGTCGAGCGGAGGATTGACGAGGCTCCGCAGCCACTGTTCCGAGAATTGCATGATTCGATTACCTGAATTGGCTCAAGAAGCGCAGATCGCCTTCGAAGAACAGGCGCAGATCGTTGACCCCGTAGCGCAGCATCGTGAGGCGGTCGGGCCCCATGCCGAAGGCAAAGCCGGTATAACGCTCCGGGTCGATGCCGCCGAAACGCAGCACGTTCGGATGCACCATGCCGCAGCCGGCGATCTCGAGCCAGCGCCCCTTGAGCGTGCCGCTCATGAAGGCGACGTCGATCTCGGCGCTCGGCTCGGTGAACGGGAAAAAGGACGGACGGAAACGCACCTGCAGGTCCTCGGTCTCGAAGAACTTGCGCAGGAAGTCGGCGATGACGCCCTTGAGGTCCGCAAAGCTCACGTTCTCGCCAACCCAAAGGCCCTCGACCTGATGGAACATCGGCGAGTGCGTGGCGTCAGAATCGACCCGATAGACACGGCCCGGCGCGATGATGCGCAGTTCGGGCATGTGCTCGCGCCCGGCATGGCGCCCGGCGTGAGCGAGCATCGCACGGATCTGCACGGGGCTGGTGTGCGTGCGCAACAGCACCTCGTCGTTGCCTTCGAGGTAGAAGGTGTCGTGCATCGAGCGCGCAGGGTGATTCTCGGGTGTGTTGAGCGCGGTGAAGTTGTGCCAGTCGGTCTCGATCTCCGGACCGTCGGCGACGACGAAGCCGATCGAGCGGAACAGGCCCTCGATGCGCTCCAGCGTACGGCTCACCGGATGCAGCCCTCCGATCGAAGCGCCGCGGCCCGGCAGCGTGACGTCAAGCGCTTCTGCGGCAAGCTGGGCGAGCAGGGCCGCTTCGCGCAGGGCATTGCGACGGGCTTCGAGCGCCGCCTCGATCGCATCCTTGGCGCGGTTGATCTCGGCGCCGGCCGCGCGACGCTCCTCCGGCGCGAGCTTGCCGAGCCCCTTGAGCTGCTCGGTGAGTACGCCCGTCTTGCCGAGAAAGCGCGCCTTGGCCTGTTCGAGCTGCACGCCGTCCGCCGCCGCGGCGAACTCGGCCGTGGCCTGTTGAACGAGTTGATCGAGCTTATCCATTTGCTTGCCGTCGAAAATTCAGGAAAAAAAAAGGAGGCCAGGCCTCCTTTTTTCGTGCTGCGTCGGATTACGCAGCGAGTTTGGCCCGGGCTTGGTCGGCGAGCGCCGCAAAAGCGGGCTTGTCGAACACGGCCAAGTCGGCCAGCACCTTGCGATCGACTTCGATTGCGGCCTTCTTCAGGCCGTTCATGAAGGTGCTGTAGGTCAGGCCCACTTCACGCGCGGCGGCGTTGATACGGGCGATCCACAGGGCACGGAACTGGCGCTTGCGCTGGCGACGGTCACGATAGGCGTACTGACCGGCCTTCATCACCGCCTGTTTGGCGATGCGGTATACGTTCTTGCGGCGGCCGCGGTAACCCTTGGCCTGATCGAGAACCTTCTTGTGACGTGCGCGGGCGGTTACACCACGTTTAACTCGGGGCATAGTGGACTCCTATCAAGCGTAAGGCAGCATGGCGCGGATCAGCTTCTCGTCGGCGGCGTGGACTTCCGTCATGCCGCGCAGCTGGCGCTTGCTCTTGGTGGTTTTCTTGGTAAGGATGTGGCGCTTGAACGCCTGGGACCGCTTGATCCCACCACTAGCGCGGACCTTGAACCGCTTGGCGGCTCCGCTCTTGGTCTTCATCTTCGGCATTGCTAACTCCAAGTTTATGAATGACGCCAGGTAGCGTCGCCATGCGGCGCGTTTTCAACCCGGCACCACTTGTTTTCCGACGGCCAATGTCCGCCGGGGTTTGCCTCCCGCCCAAGGGCGCAAGGCAGATTCATCACCACGCTCAGCGGTTCTTGCGAACCGGCGCGATCACCATCACCATCTGACGCCCTTCCATCTTGGGCATCTGCTCGACCTGACCCAGTTCCTCCAGGTCGGCCTTGACCCGCTCGAGCTGACGCAGACCGAATTCCTGGTGCGCCATCTCCCGACCACGGAAACGCAGCGTCACCTTGCACTTGTCACCTTCCTCAAGGAAGCGCCTGAGGTTGCGCAGCTTGATCTGGTAGTCATTCTCGTCAGTCGCGGGACGCAGCTTGACTTCCTTGATCTGCACCTGCTTCTGCTTGAGCTTGGCTTCGTGGGCCTTCTTCTGCTCCTGATACTTGAACTTGCCGAAATCCATCACCCGGCAGACCGGGGGCTGCGCCATCGGCGCGATTTCGACAAGATCCAGCCCGGCTTCTTCCGCCGCCTCGAGGGCTGCTCTCAGGGACACAATACCGATCGGTTCGCCATCTTCACCGAGCAGACGAACTTCGGGCGCGCTGATCTCCTCATTGACGCGCTGCTTTTTTTCTTGAGCGATGGTTCAGTTCTCCACGAATGCCAAAAAATCAGATCGAGGCCGACCGCGCTTCAACTTCGCGCTGCCAACGCTCGATCAGGGTATCGAGGGTCATCTGGCCAAGATCCTGGCCCCCTCGGGCGCGCACGGCAACGAGCCCCGCCGCCTTTTCCTTCTCGCCGATAACGATCTGGTAGGGCAGCTTGTGTACGCTATGTTCTCGGATTTTATAGGTAATCTTTTCGTTACGCAAATCCGCCTCGACCCGGAAACCCGCCAGCTTCAAGCGTTTCGTGACTTCCGTCGCATACTCCGACTGTCCTTCCGAGATGTTCAGCACGACCGCCTGGACCGGCGCGAGCCACAGCGGCAGCGCGCCGGCGAAGTGCTCGATGAGGATGCCGATGAAGCGCTCGAGCGACCCAAGGATCGCGCGGTGCAGCATCACGGGGTACTTCTTCGTATTGTCCTCAGCCACGTATTCCGCGCCCAGGCGCACCGGCAGGTTGAAATCAAGCTGCAGCGTTCCGCACTGCCATACACGGTTGAGGCAGTCCTTGAGCGAGAACTCGATCTTGGGGCCATAGAAGGCCCCTTCGCCCGGCTGCAGGTCGTACGCGAGCCCCTGCGCGTCGAGCGCCGCGGCGAGCGCCGCTTCGGCGGCATCCCACTGCTCGTCGGTGCCGACGCGCTTGTCGGGGCGCGTGGAGAGCTTGATCAGGATCTCCGTGAAGCCGAAGTCAGCATACACCCTCTGCAGCAGCTCGATGAAGGCGGCCGCCTCGGTCTGCACCTGATCGTCGGCGCAGAAGATGTGCGCGTCGTCCTGCACGAAGTTGCGCACGCGCATGATGCCGTGCAGCGAGCCGGAGGGCTCGTTGCGGTGGCAGGAGCCGAACTCCGCCATGCGCAGCGGCAGGTCGCGGTAGCTCTTCAGCCCCTGGTTGAAGATCTGGATGTGGCACGGGCAGTTCATCGGCTTGACGGCATAGTCGTGCTTCTCCGACTGCGTCGTGAACATGAGGTCGGAGTACATGCCCCAGTGGCCGGACTTTTCCCACAGCGAGCGATCGACAATCTGCGGCGTCTTCACTTCCTGGTAGCCGTTTTCGAGGATCGTGCGGCGCATGTACTGCTCGACCTGCTGCCACAGCGTCCAGCCCTTCGAGTGCCAGAAGACCATGCCCGGCGCCTCTTCCTGCAGATGGAAGAGATCGAGCAGGCGGCCGAGCTTGCGATGGTCGCGCTTCTCGGCCTCCTCGAGCATGTGCAGATAGCTCTCGAGGTCTTCCTTTTTCGCCCAGGCAGTGCCGTAGACGCGCTGCAGCATCTCGTTCTTCGAGTCACCGCGCCAGTAGGCACCGGCGAGCTTGGTCAGCTTGAAGACCTTGAGCTTGCCGGTCGAGGGCACGTGTGGGCCGCGACACAGGTCGATGAAGTCGCCCTGGCGGTAGAGCGAGACATCCTCGCCCTGCGGGATCGAGGCGATGATCTCGGCCTTGTAGTGTTCGCCCAGCCCCGTGAAGAACTCGACCGCCTTGTCGCGCGGCCACACTTCGCGCGCGACGGGGATCTCGCGCTTGGCGAGTTCGGCCATGCGCTTCTCGATCTGCTCGAGGTCCTCCGGCGTAAAGGGGCGCTTGTACGCGAAGTCGTAGTAGAAGCCGTTCTCGATGACCGGCCCGATGGTGACCTGGGCGTCCGGGAACAGCTCCTTCACGGCATGCGCGAGAAGGTGTGCCGTCGAGTGGCGGATGATATCCACGCCCTCTGCGCTCTTGTCCGTGACGATCGCGAGCGACGCGTCACCTTCGATGCGATGCGAGAGGTCGACGAGCTTGCCATCGACCTTGCCCGCCAGTGACGCCTTGGCGAGACCGGCGCCGATCGACGCGGCGACGTCGAGCACGGTCACCGGATGGTCGAAGCTGCGTACGGAACCGTCGGGGAGCGTGATATTCGGCATGATCTCTAGGCCTCGGACAAGGTTTGCGAAAAACGTGGACGAAAAAAAAGTGCGGACGGGCCGCACTTTTTTCCTGGAGCGCTACAGCGGAGCCCGACTTTTCAGTTTCCGGCTTCAGTAGTAGTTCGGAAGTTCATCTTCCTGCTCCATACGTTGGTAGGCGCGATTGGACTCGAACCAACGACCCCCACCATGTCAAGGTGGTGCTCTAACCAGCTGAGCTACGCGCCTGCTAAGAGCTGCGCATTATAGGCAACGCATACGAGGCGCGCAACATTTTTATTAAACTTTTCGGGATTCATCCGCCGGACTCGTCTCACGCCGTCCGGGAGTGGGGCGAATCAGTGGCTCGTGCCTTCCTCGTGCGTGATCTTGTTCCAGACGTTGTACTTGCCTACAGGTTTCTTCATCGGCAGGCGCTTGACCTCCTCGAGCGTCTTCGCGTCATAGACGATGAGGGCGCCGTCCATTTCCCACAGGCTGGCGAGCGCATAACGGCCATCGCGCGTGAATTCCACGTGCGCGAGGGTCTGGCCGGGCGCGGCCTTGAGTTCCTTGACGATCTCCAGCGTCTGCTTGTCGATGACCTGCAGGGTGTTCTTCGCCTCGCGGCTCATCATCGAATCGACGAAGGCGTAGCGGCTGTTCTCGTGGCTGCGCAGGAAGAAACCCGGGCCGCGCGTAGGGATGCGCTTGACGACATTCCAGTCCTTGAGATCGATGACGGTGACTTCGGCCGCCTTGAGGTTGGTGCTCGCCATGACGCGCCGCCCCTGCCAGTCCCATGAGATGCCGGAACCCAGATGCGGCATGCCGTCGAGCGCGAGGTCGGCAATCTTGCGGCGCACGTCGAGATTGACGACTTGGCCCACCCCCTCGCGCGAGGCGCCGAGGACCGTGGAATAGTCCTGCGTGAAGAAGAAATCGTCGAGGGGTGCGGTCAGTTCCGTGCGGCGCGGATTGAGGTAACCCGACACGAAGGCGCCTTCGCGGTACTTGTAGTCGTGCACGTAGCCGACCGGGATTTCCGGGGCGGCGGGATCGAAGCTGATCTCCCACACTTCGGGGACGTCCTTGAGCGCAGCAACGAAGGATTTGCGCGGGGAGGCGGTGTACACCGCGGAGACGCGCGAGCTGGTCTTGCCCTCGCGGTCCGTAACGGGGATGGATTTCAGCAGGTTGAGGTCGCCGTCGAGCAGCACCAGCGTGTGCGGCAGGTAGTTGGCGACGGCGACGTGGCCGCCGTCCGGCGAGACCGCGACGTTGCGCGTGTTGATGCCGGCGCGGATCTCGGTCACGACCTTGAGGTTCCACAGGTCGTATTTGGTGATCCAGCCGTCGCGCGAGGCGAAGAAGACATAGCGGCCGTCCGCGGTGAACTTGGGCCCGCCGTGCAGTGCATGGCGGCTCTGGAAACGATGGATGCGCTCGAGCTTGTCGCCGTCGAGCACCGATACGTGGTGATCGCCCGTCTCGACGACGAGGAAGAGGTTCATCGGGTCCGCGTCGAACACGGGCTTCGCCGGCAGCGATGCGGGATCGACATGGGCGATGCGCGAGGCGCGGATGTCGGCCTCGCTCCAACTCGGCGCGGGCACGACCGGCGTGTAGATCCACGTGACGAGCGCCGCGATCTGGTCCGGTCCGATGAGCGCGCCAAAAGGGGCCATCTGCGTCGCCGTGCGGCCGTCGCGGATGACCGTGGCCGCCTCCTCCTTGCGCAGGCGCGCAAGGCTTTCAGGCAACAGTGCCGGGCCGGTCGCACCGAGCCGGTCGGGGCCATGGCAGGCCGCGCAGTGTTGCTGATAGAGCGCCGCGGGGCCGTCCGCCCCCTTCGAGTCGGCGGCGTGAAAGGCAAGGGCTGCGCCGATGAGGAACGCAGACAGGACGAGGATGCGTCGTGCGGGCGACGGCAGGATGCGGGTGGTGTTCATGGGATCCCCGGATCAGGCGATGCGGCGCCGCGCGACGAAGGGGGTCGTGACGACGCGCTCACCGCGGGCGGCGTCGCCCGAGATGCCGATTTCTTCCTCGTCAAGGTAACAGCCGGGATCTTCGGCCCAGGGATCGTCGGTGATCTGCTGCGCGCGCACACGCGAGCTGCCATTGCAGATATCGAGATGCCGGCAGGCGCCGCAGCGCCCCGAAAGGATCCGCGGGTGCCGCTTGAGCCCGGCCATGAGGGGGTTGGAGACGTCGCTCCAGATCTCGGAGAACCTGCGCTCGCGGACGTTGCCGAGCGGCACGTGCCACCACATGGTGTCGGGATGCACGACGCCGAGGTTGTCGATATTGGCGACGTTTACGCCGCTCGCGTTGCCGCCCCACTGCACGAGCTTGCCGCGGATGTGCTCGGCGTGTTCGGGGAAGCGGCGCGCAATCCAGTGCAGCAGGTAGACGCCATCCGCGTCGTTGTTGCCGGTGACGAAATCCTTTTCGATGCCGCGGCGGTGCAGGTCCAGACAGGTTTCGAAGAGCAGGTCCATCGCGCTGCGCGTCGTCTGGTGGCGCGCGTCGTCGGCACGGTGCTTGTTGCCGCGGCCGGCGTAGTTGAGGTGCGAGAAGTAGAACTTGTCGATGCCTTCGTCCTCGACCAGGCGCAGCAGCGCCGGCAGGTCGTGCGCGTTGTCCTCGGTCATCGTGTAGCGCACACCGACCTTGATCCCGCGTGCGAGGCACAGCCGGATGCCGGCCATCGAGGCCTCGAAGGCGCCTTCGAGGCGGCGGAACTTGTCGTGGGTGGCGCCGATGCCGTCGAGGCTGACGCCGACGTAATCGAACCCTGTGCCGGCGATCGCGTCGATGTTCTGCTGCGAGATCAGCGTGCCGTTGCTGGACAGGCCGACATAGAAGCCCAGATCCTTCGCGCGCCGGCCGATCTCGAAGATGTCGGGCCGCAGCAGCGGTTCGCCGCCGGACAGGATCAGGACCGGAACGCGGAAGGCCTTGAGGTCGTCCATCACCCGGAAGACGTCGGCGGTCGAGAGTTCACCCGGGAAGTCCTTGTCGGCCGAGATCGAGTAGCAGTGCTTGCAGGTGAGGTTGCAGCGGCGGATCAGGTTCCAGATGACGACGGGGCCGGGCGGATTGCGACGGGCGGCGACGGGGGTGGGGTGGTCGAGTTCGCGAATGAAATTCGAGATGCGGAACATGGGTTGTCTCCGGGGTCTCAGCCATTAAACGGCAAGGGGGCCGACCGAAAAATGACCGCCATCAAGCAGCCTGAAGCCGCCGGCGGGGATTACTCCGGCGCCGCGATGCGCAGGCCGGTTTTTTTCAGGATCGCGGACGAAAACAGCACGTCACGGGCACGGCAGGCGCCCGGGAAGCGCGCCTCGAGCCGGGCGGCGATGTCGTCGAGTTCGGTGCTCACGGCCTCATGGCTGCGGCCGTGGACCATCGCGAACAGGTTGTAGGGCCAGTCGGGCAGGCGTCGGGGGCGACGGTAGCAGTGCGTGACGGCGGCGAGCGCGCCCAGCCATTCGCCAATCGCATCGACCGCGTCGTCGGCGACGTCCCACACGCTCATGCCGTTGGCGGTGTAGCCGATCGCGTAGTGGTTCGGCACGGCCCCGATGCGGCGGATCGCGCCACGCTCGAGCATGGAGCGTATCCTCGCAAGCAGCGCGCCCGGTTCGACACCCAGCTCGCGGGCGACCACTCCCCACGGGTCGGGCACCAAGGGCAGGCCGCCCTGGGTTGCGACGATGATGCGGCGTTCGAGTTCGTCGGGGGCCACGCTCGTCACGCTTCCAGCTTCATTTCGACAAAGTACTCGCGCTCCTTGGGAAACAGGAACACGGGCAAGCCCGTCGCGATTTCGATGCGGCGCGCACAGTCGGCGATGCCGGCGGGCCGTTCGGTGGCGAGCACGAACCACATGTTGAGGGCGTGCCCGCGCCGGTAATTGTGCGCCACTTCCGGGAAATCATTGACCTGTGCGGCAACGCGGTCGAAGGTCGCATCGGGAACGCTCATCGCCGCCAGGCAGAATGCACCGCCGATGCGCTCGATCTGGAACATCGGGCCGAAGCGCGTGAGCGCGCGCGCGTCCAAAAGGCGCTGCAGGCGGGCGAGGACTTCCTCCTCCGCCAATCCGAGGCGGGCGCCGACGTCGGCGAAGGGGTGCCGGGTGAGCGGGAAGTCGCCCTGCAGCGCATTGATCAGCGCGCGATCGGCGTCGTCGAGCACGGCGGCAGGCATGCGGGCTTCGTTCATTTGTCGCTGTCCGTCAGATAACATGCACCCTGCTGCTTGAACCGGCGGCAGCTGAAAAGCACCTCGTGCATCCAGAGGTCGAGGCCGTGGCGGCGGGCCATGTCGTCGCGAGCCATGCGTACCGCGTCGCGCGAGCGTCCGTGGATCATGCAGAAAAGGTTGTAGCGCCACCCTGGCAGCGCGCGGCGGCGGCGGTAGCACAGCGTGACGGCCGGCTCGGCCGCGAGCAGGCGGCCGAGCCGGCCGACCTCCTCGTCCGGAACGTCCCACACGCACATCGCGTTGGCGCGGAAGCCGAGCTCGTGGTGTCGCACGACGATACCGAAGCGCTTGACGATGCCGTCGGCGAGCCAGCGCTCGATCATCTCGATGACCATCGCTTCGCGCAGGCCAGCTTTGCGCCCGAGCACATCGAAGGGCTGAGAACGGAGGGGCAAACCTTCCTGCAGGGCGCGCATCAGGCCGCGCTCCAGTTCGGGCAGCGCACAGGCCGCCGCGGAAATCGCCTGCGCGGACGAGGTTGCGCACGCATTCGCAGTGCGCGCCGCGCCGGCCAGATCGAATCCGAGATCGATGTGGAATTCCTCCTCGAGGGGCAGCACGATCACCGCACAGCCCGTGTCGCGTTCGATGCCGTCGACGATTTCGCGCAGACGCCCAGGGGACGCCGCCGTAACGACGAACCAGAGGTTGTAGGCGTGTTCGCGCTGGTAATTGTGATTGACTTCGGCGATCGCGCTCACGCGAGCGGCGATTTCCTCGAGTCGCTCTGCTGGCGCCGCAAGCGCTGCCAGCGCGCTGGCGCCAATGCGGCGCGGCGCGAACACGGCCCCGACGCGGCTGACGACGCCCGAGGCCTGCCAGGCCCGCAACGCATCCAGCACTTCGTCTTCGCGCAGCCCGCATTCGTCCGCGAGCGCCGCGAAGGGCCGGGAGACGAGCGGAAACCCGCGTTGGAAGTCGTTGAGGAGCCGAAAAGTGCGGGAACAGGCCGGGCCGCCGAAAGTCTGCGCTGCGCCTGACTCGAGCACGTGCGCGCCGTGACGGCCCATGTCAGAACCCCGTGCGGAACGCGCGGCTGGTAAAGAAGATCCCACTCGGACTCGCGACGGGGAGTTCCGCGAGCTTCCGGCGGCTGCGGGTGTCGTAGATCGCGACCTTGTTGTCGTCGCGCGCCGAGATCCACACCGCCTCGCCCCGGGGGGTGAATTCGAGGTGCAGGATCGCGCGGCCGGGCTGGAAGGTATCGACGAGCCGGTTCGTGAAGGTGTCGATCACCTGCATCCAGCCGTTGTCCGGGAAGGCGAAATTCACCCACACCTCGCGCCCGTCAGGCCGCGCCATCACGAACACGGGCTGGCTCTTCACCGGGATGCGCGCAACCTCCTTCCAGCTCCCCATTTCCACGACGAGCACCTCGTGGTGCCCGATGGCCGGCAGATAGACGCGCCCGGCCGCGACCGCCCAGCCGCGCAGGTGCGGCATCTTGTACACCGGCAACGCCTGCTCGCCGCGGCCGTATCCGGGCAGGATGGTGCGCACGCCCTCGCCCGGTTGCCACAGGTCGAGCATCGACAGGCCGTCCTCGCCGAACAGGCCGGCGATGTAATAGCGGCCATCCGGCGTGACGAGCGCATCGTAGGGCTGCTTGCCGGCCGGGTAGCGCTCGGTCTTCGGGTGCTTCGGGTCCGAGAGATCGGTGACGCGGATCTCGTTCGCGTCGAAAAGCGAATAGATGAAGCGGTTGCCGGGTAGATCGGCGAGGCCGACTACCTTTGAGCGCTTGCCCTCCGTGCCGTAGTCGGCCGGCACGTCGGCGACGAGTTCCAGCGTGTCGGCATCGAAGGCCTTGATCCCACCCGGTTCGTAGTTCTGCGCGACCACCAGGCGGCCATCCTGCGAGATCGCGCCGCCGATCGAGTTGCCCGCCTGCACGACGCGCCCGGCGACCGTCGCGGTCAGCAGGTCGACCTTGGTAAGCCCGCCGTCGCGCCCGAACACGTAGGCATATCGCCCGTCGCGCGAGAACACCACCGACGCGTGCGACAGGTCCCCGAGCCCCGACACCTGCGCGAGCGACTTGCGCCCGGAGGTCTCGATCACCTGCACTTGCCCCGTCGCACGCTCGATCACCACACCGAGGTCGCCGGTGCCGCGCAGCGGCGCCTGAGGCGTCGCACAGGCGGACAGGAGCAGCACAGCAACAATCCACCACATGTACTTCACGATCAGGTGCAGCATTTGACCCTCAACTCATATTCGAACTGCAAGGATGCCCGGGCGCCCGCTCAGCGCGCGGTGCCCGAATCCGCCGGGAAGCCCGCCTGCAGCCGTTCCACGATCCACGCCGCCTCATCGTCGGCGACGATACCGCGAAACGGCGGCATCGGTGTACCGGGGCGGCCGCCGAGAATGGTCGCGACGAGGCTGTCCCGCGGTTTGTCGCGCAAGGCGGCAACCGTCAGTGCCGGCCCCAGCCCGCCCTGCAATGTCAGTCCGTGGCATGAACCGCAATCCTGGCGCACCAGATGCACCAGTTCGCGCATGCGCTCGGGCTGCGGGGCTGCCTGCTGCGCACAGGCGGGCATTGCCGCAGCCAGCGCGACCGATGCCAGAAATATCGTCCGGAACACCCCGCTCGACACGCTTCGACCTCCTGAAGATTGGCTGGCCCGCCCCGCGCCGTTTCCCCGCTTTCAGGGAGATTGGCGGCCGACGCGGCAAGGCAAGTATCAATCGCACGGCATCCCGCGCTCCTTGATATCGGTTAATTTCCCGGACGCGGTGTAGGGATACAGTGTCGGCGCGATTCAGCTGTTTGCCATCGAGAACCTGCCGCGCAGGCGCGTCCGCGCGGCCCCTGGAGAGCCATCCATGAGCACGCACAAGGGTGTCGGCGGCCACGCCCCCCACTCCGTCGGCAAGGTCTACCTGGTGGGCGCGGGCCCCGGCGATCCGGACCTGCTCACGCTGCGGGCGGCACGCCTGATCGGGGACGCGAAGATCGTCGTCTACGACCATCTCGTCGGCAAAGGCGTCCTCGCGCTGGTCAATCACGGCGCACGCCTGATCTACGTCGGCAAGGAATCCGGCAACCACTCGCTGCCGCAGGACCAGATCAACGGCCTGCTCGTCGAACTCGCGCGCACCGGTCTCGACGTCGTGCGGCTCAAGGGCGGCGACCCCTTCATGTTCGGACGGGGCGGCGAGGAAATGGAGGAGCTCGTCGGCCAGGGCATCGCCTGCGAAGTCGTGCCGGGCATCACGGCCGCGTGCGGCATCTCCGCCTGTACGGGCATGCCGCTCACGCATCGCGACCACGCACGATCGGTGGTATTCACGACCGGTCATCTCAAGGATGGCAGCGTCAACCTCGACTGGCCCGCGCTCGCGCGGCCCAACCAGACGGTCGTGATCTACATGGGCCTGGGCGCGCTCGACATCATCTGCCGCGAGCTCATCGCCCACGGCCTGCCCGGCGACACACCCGCAGCCGTTGTCCACGCCGGCACGACAAGCCATCAGATCACCCTGACCGACCGCATCGACCGCCTTGCCGGATCGGTGAGACGCGCGGGAATCAAGTCGCCCGCACTCATCATGGTCGGCTCCGTCGTCTCGCTGCACAGTCTTCTCACGCAGGTTCCGCATCCCGACGAATTTGCGCTCACGGCATGACAAAACCCCTGGCCTGGTGACTTCGTCATAGACGTATTGGTTAAGCCCCCAATTTGATCAAGGTTAAGGATTTGCCCTCCGACAAGGATCAATCTCTGGCGCTGAAACGCTTTACCGCACGACATCTTTCAGAAGGGAGATCGCAAATGAGTAAGCAACGCAAATGGCTGTCCGGCGCAATCGTACTCGCCAGCCTGCCGCTGGCTATCGCGCAGGCCTTCGCCGAAGAACCCAAGCATATGGGCGAAGCTGAAGCGAAATACCAGGCCGGCGGTTCGCCGCTCGCCGACGCGGACTTGTACAAGGACAGCAATCCCGACGCTCCCAAGATGAGCAAGGCCGAATTCGACAAGGCCCGCAACATCTACTTCCAGCGCTGCGCCGGCTGCCACGGCGTACTGCGCAAGGGCGCCACCGGCAAGCCGCTCACCCCGGACATCACGCTCGCGCGCGGCACCGAATACCTCAAGGTCTTCATCAAGTACGGATCGCCGGCGGGCATGCCCAACTGGGGCACGTCGGGCGAACTCTCCGACGACGAGGTCGACCTGATGGCCCGCTATGTCCAGCAGACCGCCCCCACCCCGCCCGAATTCGGCATGGCGGACATGAAGCAGACATGGAAGGTCATCATCCCGCCGGAGAAGCGGCCGACGAAGAAGATGAACGACTTCAACATCTCCAACATCTTCTCGACCACGCTGCGCGACAGCGGCGAGGTCGCGCTGATCGACGGCGATACGAAGAAGATCATCAACATCGTCAAGACCGGCTACGCGGTGCACATCTCCCGCATTTCGGCCTCGGGTCGCTACCTGTTCGTGATTGGCCGCGACGCGCGCGTCAACATGATCGACCTGTGGATGGAGAAACCCGACAACGTCGCCGAAATCCGCATCGGGCTCGAAGCACGCTCGGTGGACACATCCAAGTACAAAGGCTACGAAGACAAGCTCGCGATCGCCGGCGCCTACTGGCCGCCCCAGTTCGTCATCATGAACGGCGACACGCTCGAACCGCTGAAGATCGTCTCCACCCGCGGCCTCACCGTCGACACGCAGGAGTATCACCCGGAGCCGCGCGTCGCCTCGATCGTCGCCTCGCACTTCAAGCCCGAGTTCGTCGTCAACGTGAAGGAAACGGGCAAGACGTTGATGGTCGATTACTCCGACATCACCAACCTGAAGATGACCGAGATCGGCTCCGCGCGCTTCCTGCACGACGGCGGCTGGGACCTGTCGAAGCGCTACTTCATGGTCGCCGCCAACCAGTCGAACAAGATCGCCGCGATCGACGCCAAGGAAGACAAGCTCGCCGGACTGATCGACGTCGGCAAGATCCCGCACCCGGGCCGCGGCGCCAACTTCGTGCATCCGAAGTACGGTCCGGTGTGGGCAACGGGCCACCTCGGCGACGATACGATCGCGCTGGTCGGCACCGATCCGAAGAATCACAAGCAATACGCGTGGAAGCTGGTCGAAAACCTCAAGAGCCAGGGTGGCGGCTCGCTGTTCATCAAGACCCACCCGAAATCGAACCACCTCTACGTCGACAACCCGCTCAATCCCGAATCCAAGGTCTCGCAATCGGTCGCCGTATATGACCTGAAGAACCTGCAGGCGGGCTACAAGGTTCTGCCGATCGGCGAATGGGCGGGTCTGAAAGACGAAGGCGCCAAGCGTGTCGTGCAACCCGAGTACAACAAGGACGGCAACGAGGTGTGGTTCTCGGTCTGGTCGGCGAAGGACAAGGAATCGGCAATCGTCGTCGTCGATGACAAGACCCTGCAGTTGAAGACCGTGATCAAGGATCCCAAACTGATCACGCCGACCGGCCACTTCAACGTGTACAACACGCAGCACGACGTGTACTGATCGCCGCACGGGCGGTCCTGCCGCCCCGACCGTTGCACCGACGGCCAGCCTCGCGCTGGCCGTTTTTCATCTGGCGGGATTCAGACCTGAAACGACGTGCCGACTCCCCAGGCGCTCAGGAAGCCGGCCAGGCGGCGAGAAACTCCTTCCAGTGCGGCGCGTCGATACGCGCGAGCGCGCTGCGCACCACGTCCAGTTCGGCAGCATAGGCGGCCGTGTCCAGCTGGCCGCGCATGCGCTGAAAACCGAGATACACGAGGTAAGTGTTCACGACATCCGTCTCGCAGTAGTCGCGGATCTCGGCAATCCGCCCCTCCTGCCACGCCGGCCATACGGCCGAGCCGTCCATTCCGAGCTTGCCCGGGAAGCCCATCAGCTTGGCAAGTTCGTCGAGCGGCGCATTCGCCCGCGGCTGGTACATCGCCAGCAGATCCATCAGGTCGAGATGGCGGCTGTGATAACGGCCGATGTAGTTGTTCCACTTGAAGTCACGCGAGTCGTGATAATCGCCCTCGCCCTGATCCCAGTAGCGCGGCGCCGACACGCCGTGGCGCAGGCCGCGGTAGTGCAGGACCGGCAGATCGAAGCCGCCGCCGTTCCACGACACGATCTGCGGCGTGTAGCGCTCGATGCCGTCGAAAAAGCGCTGGATGATCTCGCCTTCGCCACTATCCGGCTCCGACAGCGAGAACACCCGAAACTGGTTCGCATCCCGCAACGCGCAGGAGATCGTCACGACGCGCTGCAGGTGATGCTGCAGGAAATCGGTGCCGTTCGCGGCGCGGCGCTGCTGGAACGCAAACTCCGCGACCTCGTAGTCGCTCAGATCATCCGGCAGCCCGTTGAGCACCCGGATGCCGGCCACGTCCGGAATGGTTTCGATATCGAATACGAGGACCGGCATCTACGCCTCCAGAAACGCCTTCAGCCGGGAAACACGCCCGTCGACAGGTAGCGGTCGCCCCGGTCGCAGACCACCGACACGATCACGGCATTCTCCAGCTGCGCCGCGAGCCGGACTGCCACGTGCATCGCGCCGCCCGACGAAATCCCGGCGAAGATGCCCTCTTCGCGCGCGAGTCGGCGCGTCATCTCCTCCGCGTCGGCCTGGCTCACGCGCTCCAGTGCATCGACGCGCGGCTTCTCGTAGATGCGCGGCAGATAGGCCTCGGGCCACTTGCGGATGCCCGGGATCTGCGAACCTTCGTCCGGCTCGCAGCCGATGATGCGGATCGCCGGATTCTTTTCCTTGAGGAAACGCGAACAGCCCATGATGGTGCCGGTCGTCCCCATGCTGCTGACGAAATGAGTGATGCCTCCGCCGGTCTGTTCCCAGATCTCCGGCCCTGTCGCCTCATAGTGCGCGAGCGGATTATCGGGATTCGCGAACTGATCGAGGATGATGCCCTTGCCTTCGTCGCGCATGCGATCGGCCACGTCGCGTGCCATCTCCATCCCGCCTTCACGTGGCGTGAGCACCAGTTCGGCGCCGAAGGCGCGCATCGTCTGGCGCCGCTCGACACTCTGGTTTTCCGGCATCACGAGGATCATGTGATAGCCGCGGATCGCCGCCGCCATTGCCAACGCAATGCCGGTGTTGCCGCTGGTGGCCTCGATCAGCGTATCGCCGGGGCGAATGTCGCCGCGCCGCTCCGCATGCACGATCATCGACAGGGCGGGGCGGTCCTTCACCGACCCCGCCGGGTTGTTGCCTTCGAGTTTGGCGAGGATCACGTTGTTGCGCCCCGCCCCGATGCGCTGCAGGCGCACCAGCGGAGTTTGACCTACGTAATCGTCGAGAGTCTTGAAATCCATGTTGCTGTTATCCGGTAGCGTTGATTCCCAACGATCTTAAGCTGCCGGCGGCAGGCACGATAACCCGCGGCACGGCATAAGCTTATAGCGCCCGCGGCACCGGCGTGTCGCGGTTTCAGCGGCGGCCGATCCCGTGATACTCCAGCCCCACCCGCTTCATCGTCGCCGGCTCGTACATGTTGCGCCCGTCGAAAACGACCGGATGACGCAGCACCGTGCGCATGCGTTCGAAGTCCGGGCTGCGGAATTCCTTCCACTCCGTGACGATCACCAACGCGTCCGCGCCATCGAGCGCGGCCATCGGCCGATCCACGTAACGCAGGCGCGGCTCGTCGCCGAAAATGCGCTTCGCCTCGGCCATCGCGACCGGATCGTAAGCCGAAACCGTCGCCCCCCGACGGAACAGCTCGCCGATGATCACCCGGCTCGGCGCATCGCGCATGTCATCGGTGTTGGGCTTGAACGCGAGCCCCCACAGGGCGAAATGCATCCCCGACAGATCCGAACCGAAACGGGCGACGACCTTGTCGACCAACCGCAGCTTCTGGACCTCGTTCGCCTGCTCGACCGCGTTCAGGATCAGCAGTTCATGCTCATACTCGCGCCCGGTGCTGACCAAGGCCTTGACGTCCTTCGGGAAACACGAGCCTCCGTAGCCGCAGCCGGCATACAGGAAGTGCCAGCCGATGCGCGGGTCCGAGCCGATGCCCTGGCGCACCAGTTCGATATCGGCGCCCAGCACCTCCGACAGGTTTGCCAGTTCGTTCATGAAGCTGATGCGCGTCGCGAGCATCGCGTTAGCGGCATATTTCGTCAGCTCGGCGCTGCGCACATCCATCACCAGCAGCTTCTCGTGATTGCGCTGGAACGGCCCGTACAGTTCCCGCATCAGGCCGATGGCACGCTCGTCCTCGGCGCCGACGATGATGCGGTCGGGTCGCATGAAGTCCTCGACCGCAGCGCCTTCCTTCAGGAATTCGGGGTTCGACACCACGCTGAAGGGCAGGTCGACGCCACGCGCCTGCAATTGGGCGGCGATAGCGTCACGAACCCTGTCACCGGTCCCGACCGGCACGGTCGACTTGTCCACAACCACGCGGTAGCCGTCCATGTGCCGGCCGATGTTTTGCGCCGCCGCCAGCACATACTGCAGGTCCGCTGAGCCGTCCTCGTCCGGCGGCGTCCCGACGGCGATGAACTGGATGACACCGAATTTCGCCGCGTATTCGACATCCGTCGTGAAGGACAGGCGCCCCGCCGCGACGTTGCGGCGCACGATCTCGAGCAGGCCCGGCTCGTGGATCGGAATGCCTCCTTCCTCGAGCATGCGGATCTTTGCCGGATCCACGTCAAGACACAGTACATCGTTGCCCACGTCCGCGAGGCACGCCCCGCTGACGAGCCCTACATATCCGGTACCGACGACGGTGATCTTCATCTTTCAACCTCTTTCTGCAATGCAAGACGGTCCGCCTTTTCGCAGACCGTCCGAGAATCGGGACAAATCGCGACGCTCAGGGCGCCAGATCGTACTCCTCGGTGCGCCGGGGAGGGTAGGTCTCCCAGCCACCGCAAGCGGGGCAGCGCCACTGGAACTGCCTCGCCTTGAATCCGCATTCGGCACAACGGTAGCGGGCCACGCGCCGAGTGTGCCCATGGATGAGCTGCTTCACCAGCTCGATGTCGCCGCGCTGCTCCGACGGTGCATGCAGCAGCGCCGCCTCGAGCAGCTTGTCGAGTCCCAGCAGGGTCGGATTGCGCCGCAACTCTTCCCGCACCAGGTCGTACGCGGCGCGGGACCCCTGCTTCTCCAGTTCCCAGTGGAACACCTCGTCGAGGAGGTCCAGCGAAGGGTGGCGCTCGAGCCACGAGCGCAGCAAGGTCTGGCCCTGCTCCACGCGCCCGAGCTTCGCATGCGCATCCATGATGCGCTCGGCCACCAGCGCCAAATAGATCGGGTCCTGGCTCTCGACGCGCTTCCACACCTCGATCGCCTCCTCGTGCCTGCCCTGTGCAACGACCAGATCGCCCAGCACCAGGCTCGCACGCACGCAGCGGCGATTGATCGAGAAGGCCTCGTCCAGATACTTTTGCGTTTCCTCGAACTTCGAGCTCGCCAGCGCGGAAGTCGCCAGTTCGCAATAGAAGTTCGCCACCTCCTTGCGCCACAGCACGCTCTCGTGATCCGGCAAGGCCTTCGCGGCCTCGACCGCCCTGGCCCAGTCCTTCTCCTGCTGGTAGATCTCGAGCAGGTAACGCATCGCAAGGTCGTTGAGTTGCGAGGCGCGCAACTGCACGAACACCGCCTCGGCGCGGTCCAGGAGGCCGGCCTTCAGGTAATCCTGCCCCAATTCGGCCAGCGCCTGCACACGCTGCTCCTCGGACAGGTCCTCGCGATCGACGAGATTCAGATGCATGCGGATCGCACGGTCGGTTTCGCCCCGGCGCCGGAACAGGCTGCCGAGCGCAAAGTGAAGCTCGATCGTCTGCGGATCGATCTTCACTGCCTCGATGAAGGCATCGATCGCCTTGTCCTGCTGCTCGTTGAGCAGGAAGTTGAGACCGGAAAGATACGAGCGCGGCAGCGCGCGCGACTCATGCACGACCTGGCGGATGTCGATGCGCGCAGCGAGCCAGCCCAGCGCAAAGAACAACGGCAGGGCGAGAAACCACCAAAGTTCAATATCCATCGTATTCAGAAGGTCTCGGGCGCCTGCATCTCGGGCGCAGGCGGCGCCGTCACGCTCGGCGAGGCCGGGCGGTCACGCTCGATGCGCAGGAGCTGGCGGCGCAGGCGGCTGATCTCCCGCCGCTGACGCAGGAGCGATCCGAAGGTCGCCGTCACCCCCAGAAGGGCGCCCGCGGTAAACGCCACCAGGATGACGAACACCAGCGGCAGCTGCCAGACACTGCCGAAGAAGAACTGGAGGCTGACCAGATGGTCGTTCTTCACCGCGAAGCCGAACAGCAGGAAGAACAGGAGAAGCCGGAAGAACCACATTAGGGGGCGCATGAGGCCGCATTATCTCCGAGCGAATGACAAAAAAGAAGGCGGCTCACGCCGCCTTCTCACTCGATCACGAGGCAAAACCCGAAACTGCACGCTCAGGCGTCGATGTCGACGCGCTCGCGCAATTCCTTGCCTGCCTTGAAATGGGGCACGTACTTCTGGGGTACATGCACCTTGTCTCCGGATTTCGGATTACGTCCCACACGTGGCGGACGGTAGTTCAACGCAAAACTGCCAAACCCGCGGATCTCGATGCGATCCCCGCGCGCCAGCGCGTCGGACATCGCATCGATCACCATCTTGACCGCGTAATCGGCATCTTTTGCGACCAGCTGCGGAAAACGCGCCGCCAGCCTCGCAATCAGCTCCGATTTGGTCATGACCAATCAGATTTACTGCTTCTGCTCGTTCAGCTTGGCCTTCAACAGCGCACCGAGGTTGGTCGTACCGCTGGAGGCGGTATCCGAAGCCAGCTTCTGCATCGCATCGCTCTGTTCGGCCTGATCCTTCGCGCGGATCGAGAGATTGATCGAACGGGTCTTGCGATCCACGTTGATGATCATCAGCTCGAGCTCCTGACCTTCCTTCAGCATGGTCGTCAGGTCATCGACGCGATGGGTCGCGGCTTCCGAAGCGCGCAGGTAGCCTTCCACATCGTCGTTCAGCGCGATCACCGCACCACGGGCATCGACCGACTTCACAGCGCCCTTGACGAGGCTGTTCTTCTCGTGCGTGGCGATGAAGTTGGTGAAGGGGTCGCCTTCGAGCTGCTTGACGCCCAGCGAGATGCGCTCGCGCTCGACGTCGATCGCCAGCACGACGGCCTCGACTTCGTCGCCCTTCTTGAAGCGGCGCACGGCCTCTTCGCCCGCATCGCTCCACGACAGGTCGGACAGATGCACCAGGCCGTCGATACCGCCGTCCAGCCCGATGAACACGCCGAAGTCGGTGATCGACTTGATCTGGCCGCGCACCTTGTCGCCCTTCTTGTGATTGATCGCGAAATCGTCCCACGGGTTCGACATGCACTGCTTCATGCCCAGCGAGATGCGGCGACGGTCTTCGTCGATCTCGAGGATCATCACTTCGACCTCGTCGCCCAGCTGGACAACCTTGGTCGGATGGATGTTCTTGTTGGTCCAGTCCATTTCGGAGACGTGCACCAGGCCTTCGATGCCCTGCTCGACTTCAACGAACGCACCGTAGTCGGTGATGTTCGTGACCTTGCCGAACAGGCGGGTGCCCTGCGGGTAGCGGCGGGCGATGCCGACCCACGGATCTTCGCCGAGCTGCTTGAGGCCGAGCGAGACGCGGTTCTTTTCCTGGTCGAACTTGAGCACCTTGGCATCGATCTCGTCGCCGACGTTGAGCACTTCCGACGGGTGACGCACGCGACGCCATGCCAGGTCGGTGATGTGCAGCAGGCCGTCGATGCCGCCCAGGTCCACGAACGCGCCGTAGTCGGTGATGTTCTTGACGATACCCTTGACGACGGTGCCTTCCTTGAGGTTGGCGAGCAGCTTTTCGCGCTCCTCACCCATGGTCTCTTCGAGCACGGCACGGCGCGAAACGACGACGTTGTTGCGCTTGCGGTCGAGCTTGATGACCTTGAATTCGAATTCCTTGCCTTCGTACGGCGTGGTGTCCTTGACCGGACGCATGTCGACCAGCGAACCCGGCAGGAAGGCGCGGATGCTGTTGGTCATGACGGTCAGACCGCCCTTCACACGACCCGAAATGAGGCCCTTCACCAGCGAGCCTTCGTTGAGCGCCTTCTCGAGGTCGTTCCAGGCGGCGATACGCTTGGCCTTCTCGCGGGACAGGCGGGTTTCGCCGTAACCGTCTTCCAGGGCGTCGATCGCAACGTGCACGAAGTCGCCCACCTGGACTTCGAGTTCGCCGCGGTCGTCGCGGAATTCCTCGATGGGAACATAGCTCTCGGACTTGAGGCCGGCATTCACGACCACGAAGTTGTGGTCGATGCTGACCACTTCGGCGGTGATCACTTCGCCAGGACGCATGTCCTGACGGGCCTCACTCTCGGCGAGCAGCGCGGCGAAATTTTCCATGGAATCGGAAACGGAGGTGGCAGAGGTCATAAAGAGTTGAAATCCAAAAGCCGCCCGGGAGCGGCCACCAGTGGTAGATTGAAATAAAGGTCGCCCCCGGCATCCCGGCCGGCGATCCACCTCGTCGGGAACGCCCTGTCAGGAACGAACCCGGTCAAGCACAAAGCCGACGGCCTGCTCGACGTCCATTTCGGTGGTATCGAGAAGCGCCGCATCCGGCAGCTTCTGAAGGGGCGCCACGGTTCGGGCGGCATCGCGCGCATCCCGATCCTGAAGATCCTTTAGAAGACTTTTCATGTTAGCAGCCATTCCCTTTTCGATCAACTGCTTATAGCGACGCTCGGCGCGCGCCTCGGCCGTTGCCGTCAGGAAAATCTTGGTCCCGGCGTCCGGAAAGATGACCGATCCCATGTCCCGACCTTCAGCCACGAGGCCGGGTGCGTGCCGGTAGTCGCGCTGCCGGTCGAGCAGCGCGGAACGGACCGCGGGCAGTGCGGCGACTTTCGATGCCCCCGCCGACGCCTCCTCCGAACGGATCGCATCGGTGACGTCCTCGCCGGCGAGGAACACGCGCCCCTCGGCGAAGCGCGCCGGCAGCGTCGCGGCGAGCGCCGCCAGTCCCGCCTCGTCGTCGAAGGACAGCCCGGCCCGGATCCCCGCCAAGGCGACGAGCCGGTACAGCGATCCGCTGTCAAGACAGTGGTAGCCGAGCGCTTCCGCCACCCGCGCGGCGACCGTGCCCTTGCCCGAAGCGGACGGACCGTCGATGGCGACCACCGGGACCGGTCCGGTCACCTCGGCAAAGCGCTCGAAATAGGTCGGGAAGGTCTTGTTGACGCATTTCGGGTCGTTGATCCGAACGCGGCAGTCACCCAGCGACACCAGCGAGAAGCACATCGCCATGCGGTGGTCGTCGTAGGTGTCGATCGCCGCCGGGACGAGCCGCGCCGGCGCGGTCACACCCAGGTAATCCGGCCCTTCCTCGACGATTGCGCCGACCTTGCGGAGCTCGGTCGCCATCGCCGCGATGCGGTCGGTCTCCTTGACGCGCCAGCTCGCGATGTTGCGCAGGCGGCACGGCCCGTCCGCGAACAGGGCCGCAACCGCGAGCGTCATCGCCGCATCGGGGATGTGGTTCAGGTCGAGATCGAACGCCTTGAGGCGGCCGCTCTCGGGGGCGCGCGCCTCGATCCAGTTGTCGCCCATCTCGATCCGCGCCCCGAGTTGCACGAGCGCCTCCGCGAATCGCACGTCGCCCTGGATGCTGTCGCGCCCGACGCCCTCGACGCGCACCGGCCCGCCGCCGATCGCACCGGCAGCAAGAAAATACGAGGCCGACGATGCATCGCCTTCGACAAAGACGGTGCCGGGACTGCGGTAGCGGACGCCTCCCGGTATGGTGAAGCGCGCCCAGCCCTCCCGCCGCACCGCGACACCGAAACGCGCCATCAGGTCGAGCGTGATGCCGATGTAGGGCTTCGAGATGAGCTCGCCGACGACTTCGACGGTGGTTTCGACGCCCGTGAGCGGCAGCGCCATCAGCAAGGCGGTCAGGAACTGGCTCGAGACGTCGCCGCGCACCCGCACGACGCCGCCCGGGCGAATCTGCGCAGGACAGATATGCAGGGGCGGAAAACCTTCGCTGCCCGTGTAGCGGATATCGGCCCCGATCTGGCGCAGGCCGTCCACGAGATCGCCGATCGGGCGCTCATGCATGCGCGGCACACCCGAAAGTCGATACTCGCCGCCCGACAGCGCGAGGGCTGCCGTCAGCGGCCGGAACGCGGTTCCGGCGTTGCCGAGGAACAAATCAGCCACCTTCACGGGGAAGGCCCCACCGACACCGCGCACGCGGTAATTGTCGCTGTCATCTTCGCGCGTCCACTCGACCCCCAGCGCGCGCAGCGCTTCGAGCATGCGCTCCACATCGTCCGACGCGAGCAGATCGCGGATGTCGGTCTCGCCTTCGGCGAGGGCCGCAAGCAGCAGTGTGCGATTCGAGATGCTCTTGGATCCGGGCAGGCGAACCCGCCCGCACGCGCCGAGGAGCGGCGGCAAATCAATAAATTCCATGGTCACTCCGGGCTTGCAGCAGGATTGGCGGAATTGGCGAACTGCTCGCCCCAGGCGTTGCGGGCCGCACGCGCCTCGCCGAAAAGCTCCTCCAGGCGGGTTGCGTCGCCGGACAAGAGCAATGCGCGCAGGTGAGCCAGTTCGGCGAGATACTGATCGAGCTCCGCGAGGAGCGCCTGGCGGTTTGCGATGCAGATGTCGCGCCACATTTCCGGATGGCTCGCCGCGATCCGCGTGAAATCGCGGAACCCGCCGGCCGCGAAGCTGAACAACTGTTCGGCGTTCGACCTCTGCGCCAGATCATGCACGAGGCCGAAGGCCAGCAGGTGCGGCAGGTGGCTCACCGCGGCGAATACGCGGTCATGCTCCTGGGGCGGCATCTCGTGGATCAGCGCGCCGCACGCTTCCCAGGCTTCACGCACCCTGAGAATGGCCGCCGGTTCGTTTTCGGGCAGCGGGGTGACGACGACCCTGCGCCCCTCGTAGAGACTGGCAAAGGCCGCCTCGACACCGCTCTTTTCGGCACCGGCAATGGGATGGCCGGGCACCGTGTGCGCGAGATGCCCTGACAGATGGCGATAGGTTGCGTCGATCACGTCACGCTTCGTGCTGCCGGCATCGGTCACGATCGTGCCGGGCGCCAGATGCGGCGCCATCGCCCCCATCACCGCGTCCATTTGCCCCACCGGCGGGGCGAGCAGGACGAAATCGGCGCCGTCGAGCGCCGCAGCCCAGTCCGAGCAGGCCTCGTCGATCACACCGAGCTCGACCGCCCGCGCGAGCGACGCCTGGCTGCGCCCGATCCCGACGATGCGACGCGCCATGCCGGCACGACGCAAAGCCATTGCGAACGAACCGCCGATCAGGCCGACGCCGCACACCACCAGCTTGTCGATCACGCCCATGCAAACAACTCCGCAGACATCAGTCCTTCACCCTGCCGTGCCCCGCTGCTCAGATTGCTGCCACCGGGTACGAGCCGAGGATCTTCACGAACGCGGCGCGCTCGTTGAGCTCCTTCAACGCGGCGGCGACGTCGGCGTCCTCGCGATGTCCGTCGATATCGACATAGAAGACGTATTCCCACAAGCCCCCGCGCGCCGGCCGCGACTGGAGCTTGGTCATGTCGACGCCATGCCGTGCCAGCGGTTCGAGCAGTCCATGCATCGCGCCCGGGCGGTTCAGGGCCGAACACACCAGCGAGGTCTTGTCACATCCCGACGGACCAGCGTCGTGATCGCCGATGACGACGAAGCGCGTCGTGTTGTTCGGATCATCCTCGATATTGGCCGCCAGCACATTGAGGCCGTAGAGCTCCCCAGCCGCCTCGCCGGCGATCGCGCACGACTCGGGATCCTCGGCCGCCATGCGTGCCGCCTCCGCATTGCTGGCAACCGGCACGCGCGACAGCTGCGCGAGATTGCGGTTCAGCCACTCATGGCACTGCGCCAGAGATTGCGCGTGGGAGTACAGCCGCTTGGCCGCACCGATGCCCTCTGCCTTCGACAGCAGATGCTGGTGAATGCGCAGATTCACTTCGCCGCAGATCTTCAGCGGATTCGCGAGCAGCAGGTCGAGCGCGCCGCCGACGGCGCCCTCGGTCGAATTCTCCACGGGCACGACTCCGTAGTCGGCGTTGCCGGCCTCGACCGCGCGGAACACGTCGTCGATCGCCGCCATCGGCATCAGCGCCGCCGCACCGCCGAAATGCTTGCGCGCCGCACTTTCGGAAAAGGTCCCCGCAGGCCCGAGGTAGGCGACCTTGGTCGGATGCTCGAGCGCCAGGCAGGCGGACATGATCTCGCGGAAGATCCGCTGCACCGCCGCGTCCGGCAGGGGGCCGGGATTCGCCGACGCGAGCCGGCGCAGCACCTGCGCCTCGCGCTCGGGGCGATACAGGTTGCCCTGCTTGATCTCCCCGATGCGCTGCGCGCTGCGCGCACGCTCGGCAAGCCGCGCAAGGATCTCCTCGTCGAGGCGGTCGATAGTGTTCCTCAGGTTCAGCAGTTCGTCGCTCATGCTCGCCTCATCGGCCCCGCCAGGGGCTGCTCAAGCCGTTTCAACCATTTCGCGCGGCAAAATCGCGCATGTAATCCACCAGCGCCCGCACGCCCTCGAGCGGCATCGCGTTGTAGATCGACGCCCGCATGCCGCCGACCGATTTGTGCCCCTTCAGCTGCGTCAGCCCGGCCACGCGGGCACCGGAAAGGAAGGCCTCATTCAGGGTTTCATCGCGCAGGAGGAAAGGCACGTTCATGCGCGAACGGCATCCAGCCTCCACCTCGTTGCGATAGAAACCGCTGGCGTCGATAAAGTCGTACAGGAGCCGTGCCTTCTCGACGTTCGCCCGTTCGATCGCGGCAACGCCCCCCTGCGCCTTGAGCCACTGGAACACCAGCCCCGCAATGTAGATCCCGTAGGTCGGCGGCGTGTTGAGCACGGAGCCGTGATCCGCCATGACCTTGTAGTCCATGACCGTCGGGGTAAGGCTGCCGGCCCGCCCGAGGAGGTCGTCCCGCACGATGACGATCACGAGGCCCGAAGGCCCGATGTTCTTCTGCGCCCCGGCATAGATCAGGCCGTAACGGCTCACGTCGACCGCACGCGAGAGGATATGGGAGGACATGTCGGCAACGATCGGGGCCACCGACGCGGGCAGTCCGTCGTCGCCGATCTCGATGCCGTGGATCGTCTCGTTGGTGCACAGATGGAAATAGGCCGCTTGCGCATCGAGCTGCAACTCGTCCGCCCGCACGGTACGCGTGAACCCAGCGGCCTCGGTGCTGCCCGCAAGACGGACTCGCCCGCCCAGCCCGCCAGCGGCGACGCGCTGCGCCTCCTTGTACGCCTTCTGCGACCACGCCCCGGTGACGAGGTAATCGGCAGAGCCGCCCGCCAGCAGGTTCATCGGGATCTGCGCGAACTGCTGCGTGGCGCCCCCTTGCAGGAACAGCACGCGGTAATTGTGCGGGATCGCCATGAGCTCGCGCAGATCGGACTCCGCCCGCTCGATGATCGACGTGAATTCCTTGCCGCGATGGCTCATCTCCATCACGCCGCAGCCTGCGCCGTGCCAGTCGAGCATTTCCTCGGCTGCCTGGCGCAACACCGGCTCCGGCAAGGCGGCGGGTCCGGCACTGAAGTTGAACACTCGGGTCATGATCGGAAACACTCCTCCTGCAGGTTCATTCAGCCGAAACGTCGTCGCCGGCTTCGTCCGTCGCGTCGGCTGCGCCCGACGGATCGTCGACCGCGGTTTCGTCCGTCTCCGACTCGGCGACCTTCTCCATCCCCGCCAGCGTATCGCTTTCGTCGAGGTTGATCAGCGTCACCCCCTGCGTCGCACGACCGAGTTCGCGAATGTCCTGGACCTTGGTACGGATCAGCACGCCGCCGGTCGAAATCAGCATCACCTCGTCGCTCTCCTCGACCAGGCATGCCCCCACCAGCTTGCCGTTGCGCTCCGAAGTCTGGATCGCGATCATCCCCTTCGTGCCGCGGCCGTGACGGGTGTATTCCGCGACCGGGGTGCGCTTGCCGTAGCCGTTTTCCGTCGCGGTCAGCACGCAAAGATCTTCGCGCTTGGCGACCAGCATCGCAATCACCTGCTGGCCATCCTCCAGCGTCATGCCACGCACGCCGCGGGCCTCGCGCCCCATCGGCCGCACATCGTCCTCGGAGAAGCGCACCGCCTTGCCGGCATCGGAGAACAGCATCACATCGCTTTCGCCGTCGGTGATGGCCACACCGATCAGCCGGTCGCCGTCGTCCAGGCTCGCCGCGATGATGCCGGCCTTGCGCGGATTGGCGAACGCCGTGAGCGCAGTCTTCTTCACCGTGCCCTCAGCCGTGGCCATGAACACGAAGTGATCGTCGTCGAAGGCCTGCACCGGCAGGACAGCGTTGATCTTCTCCCCTTCCTGCAACGGGAACAGATTCACGATCGGGCGCCCGCGCGAATTGCGCGTCCCTTCAGGCACCTCATATACCTTCAGCCAGTAGACCCGGCCGCGGCTCGAGAAGCACAGGATGTAGTCGTGCGTATTGGCGACGAAGAGATGGTCGATGAAGTCGTCGTCCTTCATCCCCGTTGCCTGCTTCCCGCGCCCGCCGCGACGCTGCGAGCGATAGTCGGCGAGCGGCTGACGCTTGAAGTAGCCGCCGTGCGACAGCGTCACGACCATGTCCTCCGGTGCGATCAGATCCTCGATGTTGATCTCGCCGGTATTCAGGACGATCTCCGAGCGGCGCGGGTCGCCGAACTGGTTGCGGATCAGCCCCAGCTCCTCGACGATGATCGCGGTGATGCGCGCCGGATTTGCGAGGATGTCCAGCAGGTCGGTGATCACGTCCATCACCTCGCGGTACTCGGCGACGATCTTGTCCTGCTCGAGACCGGTCAGGCGCTGCAGGCGCAACTCCAGAATCGCCTGGGCCTGCGCGTCGGAGAGCCGGTACCCTTGCGCCGACAGCCCGAACTCGGCCGCCAGCCCTTCCGGCCGATAGCTGTCCGCCATCGCGCGCTCGAGCATCCCCTCAACCAGGACGGAACGCCACTCGCGCGCCATCAGCTCGCGCTTCGCGTCCGACGGCGCCGGTGCGGCCTTGATCAGCGCGATGATCTCATCGACGTTCGACAGCGCGACCGCCAGACCTTCGAGGATATGCCCGCGCTCGCGCGCCTTTCTCAGCTCGAACACCGTGCGCCGCGTGATCACCTCGCGGCGGTGCGCGAGGAAGCACTCCAGCATCTGCTTCAGATTCAGCGTGCGCGGCTTGCCATCGACCAGCGCCACCATGTTCATGCCGAAGGTGTCCTGCAGCTGCGTCTGCTTGAACAGGTTGTTCAGCACGACCTCGGGCACTTCGTTGCGCTTCAGTTCGATGACGACGCGCATGCCGGACTTGTCCGACTCGTCGCGGATCTCGCTGATGCCCTCGATCTTTTTCTCGTTGACCAGTTCGGCGATGCGCTCGAGCAGCGTCCGCTTGTTCACCTGGTAAGGCAGCTCATCGACGATGATCGCCTGCCGGTTGCCCTTCTCGAGATCCTCGAAATGCGTGCGTGCGCGCATCACGACGCGGCCGCGCCCTGTGCGGTAACCGTCATGCACGCCCGCGAGACCGTAAATCAGCCCGGCGGTCGGGAAGTCCGGCGCCTGCACGATGCGGATCAGGTCCTCGATGTCGGTCTGCGGATCCTTGAGCAGCAGCAGGCACGCGTCGACCACCTCGCCGAGGTTGTGCGGCGGAATATTCGTCGCCATGCCGACGGCAATGCCGGACGAACCGTTGATCAGCAAATTCGGGATCTTCGCCGGCAGGATCAGCGGTTCCTTCTCCGAACCGTCGTAGTTCGGGCCGAAGTCCACCGTTTCCTTGTCGATGTCAGCCAGCAGCTCGTGGCCGATGCGCGCCATGCGGATTTCGGTGTACCGCATCGCCGCCGCGTTGTCGCCATCGACGGAACCGAAGTTGCCCTGCCCATCGACGAGCATGTAGCGCAGCGAGAAATCCTGCGCCATACGAACGATGGTGTCATACACCGCCGAGTCGCCGTGGGGGTGGTACTTGCCGATCACGTCGCCGACGATGCGCGCCGATTTCTTGTAGGCCTTGTTCCAGTCGTTCGACAGCTCGTGCATCGCATACAGCACGCGTCGATGCACCGGCTTCAGGCCGTCCCGGGCGTCGGGCAGCGCGCGCCCGACGATCACGCTCATCGCGTAGTCCAGATAGGAGTGCCGCATCTCGTCTTCGAGACTGATCGGCAGGGTTTCCTTGGCAAACGGAGTCATTTGGCGGCTGCGACAAAAACAGCGAGGTCAAAAACGTGGAATCTTACCATGCCGACACCACCCTCCTCTCCCCGCGCCGCTACCATCCAATTGTCCCGCGTGGGGCCGTGTGCTTAAATTCGGGCCCACACAACAGGGGGTGGCGTGGAACGCGATCACGACCTGCGCGAACGCGCCGACCACACTGACGCCCGGCACTCCCCCGGCGCACGCGGACGGCGGCCGATCCCGCCGGATACCCTCGCACCATTCAAGGAGCCCTCCCGGTGAGCCAACCCGTCGACCTCGTGATCAATGCGCGCTGGATCATTCCCGTGGAGCCGGCCGGCGTCACGCTGGACCACCATGCCGTCGCCGTCCGGGGCGGGCGCATCGTCGATATCCTCCCGCAGAGCGACGCACGTACCCGCTACGACGCGCGGCGGACCGTCAATCTCCCCGACCACACGCTCATTCCCGGCCTCGTCAACCTGCACGCGCACTGCGCGATGACATTGATGCGCGGAATCGCGGACGATCTCCCGCTGATGCGCTGGCTGCAGGAGGCCATCTGGCCCGCCGAAAGCCGGCACGTCTCGAGTTCCTTCGTACGCGAAGGCACCCTGCTGGCAATCGCCGAGATGCTGCGCGGCGGCATCACGACCTGCAATGAAATGTACTTCCACCCGGATGCCGCCGCCGAAGCCTTCGACCTGCTGGGGATGCGCGCCGTCATCGGGATGACGGTCCTCGAATTCCCCACCCCCTACGCCAGCGACGCCGACGACTACCTGCGCAAAGGCCTCGCCGCCCGAGACGCCTGGCGCGACCACCCCCTCATCGGCTTCTCGCTCGCTCCGCATGCGCCCTACACGGTCTCCGACGCAAACCTTGCCCGCATCGCAAGCCTTGCCGCCGAACTCGACGTGCGTGTACACATGCACATCCACGAAACCGCCCAGGAAGTCGCCGACTCGATCGCACTGCATGGCGTCCGCCCCCTCGCCCGACTCGCCGGCCTCAACCTTCTCGGCGACCACTTCATCGGCGTGCACGGCGTCCATCTGAACGAATCGGATATCGAAATCCTGCACCGTCACGGCTGCAGCATCGCGCACTGCCCGACATCCAACATGAAGCTTGCGAGCGGCATCGCGCCGATCGCCCCGCTGCTGGCGCCGGGCGTCCGCGTCGGCCTCGGCACCGACGGCGCGGCAAGCAACAACCGCCTGGACCTCTTCCAGGAGATGCGCCACGCGAGCCTCCTCGCGAAGGTCTCGACGCTCGACGCGACCGCCGTTCCCGCACATTCCGCACTGCGAATGGCGACCCTGGACGGCGCAAGGGCACTCGGACTCGACTCGCGCATCGGGTCGATCGAAGTCGGCAAGGAGGCCGATCTTTGCGCTGTCGCATTCGACACCCCCGAAACCCGACCATGCTTCGATCCGGCATCCCATCTGGTACACGTCGCGGGGCGCGAGCATGTCTCGCATGTGTGGATCGCGGGCGAGATCCGCGTGGACAAAGGGAATCCAGTGTTGCAATTAAACGACACGGAATTGCTTGGCTTTGCTGCCCTGTGGCAAACTAAGTTCAGTAACTGAACTGGATATGTGTGGCGAGTTAATGTCGCGGAGATTCGTGATGAACTCGCCGGACTTAATCGTTACCCATTCATCCTCTTGCCAAATCGACGAGGAAATTATGATCAAACAGACCAAAAAGCTGTTCGCACTGGCCGCCATCGCCTCGATCGGCCTCTCCGCATCCACTGTCTTCGCTCAGGCAAAAGACGTCGTTGTGGATGGCAAGGGCGAAGTCCCCTACGCAATCGACGCCCGCAACGTTGTCGCCCGCAGCGGCACCGGCCTGTGCTGGCGCACCGGCTACTGGAGCCCGGCCGCTGCCGGCACCGCGATGGCCGGCCAGCTCCCCGTTGGTTGCGAGTGTGACAGCGACATCGTCCCGAAGGACAAGTGCGCCCCGGCCCCGGCCCCTGCTCCCGTAGCAGCTCCGGCTCCGGCTCCGGCTCCGGCGCCGAAGCCCACTGCGGACAAGATCAAGCTGTCGGCTGACGCCCTGTTCGACTTCGACAAGGCTGTCCTGAAGCCGGAAGGCAAGACCAAGCTCGACGAACTCGCCGCCAAGGCCAAGGACATCAAGCTGGAAGTGATTCTCGCCGTCGGCCACACCGACCGCCTCGGCTCCGACTCGTACAACCAGAAGCTGTCCGAGCGCCGCGCCAACGCCGTCAAGACCTACCTGGTGAGCAAGGGCATCGAAGCCAACCGCATCTACACGGAAGGCAAGGGCAAGCGTCAGCCGATCACCGGCAAGACCTGCTCCGACAAGCAGGGCCGCAAGAAGCTGATCGCGTGCCTGCAGCCCGACCGTCGCGTTGAAATCGAACTGGTCGGCACGAAGTAATCTGGCCTGACGTTCGACAAAGGCCCTGCCTCGGCAGGGCCTTTTCATTTTTGCCGACGTTTTGTTTCAATAGCGTCTTCGCTCGACCACAGCCGAAAGCCAAATCATGACTACCAACGCCGACCCCGCAGAACTGCAGAAATTCAGCGACCTCGCGCACCGCTGGTGGGACCCTACCTCCGAATTCAAGCCTCTGCATGAGATCAACCCGCTGCGCCTGCGCTGGATCGACGACCACGCCAGCCTCGCCGGCAAGCGCGTCGTCGATGTCGGCTGCGGTGGTGGCATCCTGTCGGAGAGTATGGCGGCGCTGGGCGCCCAGGTAACGGGCATCGACCTGTCGGAGAAGGCTCTCGGGGTCGCGCGGCTACATCTGTTCGAGTCAGGCAACAAGGTGGATTATCAGCACAGCAGCGCGGAGGATTTTGCCACGCAACATCCTGAAAGCTTCGACGTCGTCACCTGCATGGAAATGCTCGAGCACGTCCCCGATCCCGCCAGCACGATCGCCGCCTGCGCACGTCTCGTCAAACCGGGCGGCCAAGTGTTCTTCTCGACCCTCAACCGCAACTTCAAGGCCTACCTTTTCGCCGTCATCGGCGCCGAATACATTCTCAACCTGCTCCCGCGCGGCACCCACGAATACGCAAAATTCATCAAACCATCGGAGCTTGCGCGGTTCTGCCGGAATGCCGGCCTCGAAGCTGCGGAACTTCTCGGGATGAGCTACAACCCGCTCGCGCAGACGTATTCCCTCGGCCAGGACACGAGCGTCAATTACATGCTGCAGACCCGGCGTCCGGCGTAAAGAGGCGCAAGGCTCCGGAACGGTGGGCACGACGCATTCGGAACGGCGACGGATCGCACCGGAGTCGAAATAGTGCTAGAGTGGCACTTGAAATCCGGTGTCCCGCCACCAGATTCGTAGCATGAACAACAGGGGCCGACTTGGCTTCGACGTGGGTCGCAAAGCAGCGCAGTGCATACCGAGGACCAGTCACCTCGTAAATCCATCTGGAAGCAAACAAACGCCAACGACGAGCGTTTCGCTCTCGCCGCTTAATCCCGGCGGGCGCTGCACCGGCGGGTCTCTGGGCCGGGTGGTCTCAGCGTAAGCTGAGCCGCTGCAGTGTCATTTACAGAGAATCGCGAGTCGCGCCGGGTTACTTGGTGCGACAGCTAAAAGTAAGGTAACTCGCCGCTACCCGGCCTGCCGACTGGCTAAGGCAGCGGTTAAATTCAAATAGGTTGGCTAAGTATGTAGATCTGTCTGTAGAGGGCTTGCGGACGGGGGTTCAATTCCCCCCGGCTCCACCACTATTCAAAAAACCAACCGTTCTCGGTTGGTTTTTTTTCGCCCGTTTCCCCCAGCGTTGTGTGGATTTTCATTCGACCAGACCGGCAAGGATTCAAGCCGCCTCCGATGGAACGGTCGGTAACGTCGGCATTCGCGGCGGGAATGATCTTCACCGCGAGCGCATCACGATAGCTTCGATGACCTGGGCGTCGGCATCGACCGACCTCTCCACGTGCTTCGCATGCGGCGGCAACCTGCGCATCGACGCAGGAGCAGATTTCACTGCTGTGCTGCCTGCGCCACTCTTGCCTTTCTCCCGTTCCGTACCCCGCACTACCACTGAGCGCTCATGGCCCGCGGCCGCATTTGCTTTCTCTGGCCTTGCATCGCCAGGTCGTACCTTGCCACCGGCAGAGTCGCTCCGGTCGTATACCGGACCGGCAAACTTCGGCATCTCCATAGGCGATGCCGGCACCTCCACGATCGTAGCCGCCTGCATCGGCACCTCCTCGGCACGAACCATTGGCTCCGGCGGGGTTCTCGTTACCGGAGCTTCCCCCACGAGTACATCGACTACCCCATCAAATTGCGCGCTTGAGCGGTTCATCCCGCTGCCCAGTGCAATCACCCCGCCCCCGACTGCGGCCAACAGTACCCCGAACACAAGCAGACTTATCGCCCACCTTTCGCCCGCGACCTCCCTCCTTGTCACCGAAAGTTCGTCGAGGATAGGGAAGTCACACACATCGCCGCGATGAGCGGCAGATGCGAAGAGGCTCGGCGTCCGGGAAGAAGCGGCCGCAGATGCTGACCGGGAACTGGACATATCGCACCAATGAGTCATGCTGCATATTCATATACAATACCTCATTCTAACGACAACAGCATTTAACACAGCTCGGAACCGTGATTTCGCCAGCCCTTCTCGTCGCACCTATCGCGTACTTCCTTCTTGTTTGCCTCGGCCTGGCGTTCGCACGGCACCCGACGCGACGGCATCTCATCATCAACGCGGGCACGCGGCAGGCGCGTCGGTTTGCTACGGCACTACGTCACAGATTCAGCGCCGCCATCCGGTCTGTTCACATCGGCTGGCATCAACTGCGCAACCACCGCAGGCACACGACCGCACCAATCCGGCACCGTACCGTCGCAATCGGCGGCCTCGCACTGACAGTCCTTCCATCGCTGGCCGTGCTCGCCCTGTCACCGCGCACGCTGTATGAGTTCCCGACGGACAACGTCCTGCCCGATCGGCAGATATCGGTTCTTCTCGCGGGCGAGCGCCTCACCCCCCCGCCGTCCTTGCCGCCTGCGGTGTTCGCGACAGCGGAAGTCGAAATGCTGATTCCGTACGCCGGAACCGCCAGCAGGGACTGGAGTCTGCTCGACGATCAGTTCCGGCAGCAACTTCTCACCGTGTTCAAGGTGCTGAAGGAGAGCTACGGCTATGAAGCGGTGTTGCTCGAAGGCTACCGCAGCCCCGAGCGGCAGGCCGAACTGGTCCTGCGTGGCCCTTCGGTGACCCAGGCAGGTCCGAACATGAGCTACCACCAGCATGGCCTCGCAGCAGACGTCGCCTTCCTGCGCAACGGCACTCTCGTGATATCCGAGCGCGATCCCTGGACGATGGAGGGCTACAGACTCTACGGCGCCCTTGCCGAGGCTGCCGGCCTGACCTGGGGCGGGCGCTGGAAGATGATGGATTTCGGTCACGTCGAACTGCGCCGGCGCGGAATCCTTGCCGACAAGCACTCCTGAACGGGCAAACCCACGGTTGTGAAACGCCTCCCACCCACCTCCGCTTGGAACCACTTTTCATGGCTCGTCCATTCATCCTGATTGGAGATCGAACCGATCACGGCGGCACCGTGATCGGGGGATCGCTCAGTAGCGACTGCAACGGCAAAGGCATCGCACGCGTCGGCGACAAAGTCACCTGCCCGCAGAAAGGGCATGGCAGTGTGACGGTGATCGCGACGGGGGATCCGACGACGATCATCGACGGCCGCCCGGCCGCGCGTCATGGCGATAAGACCGCCTGCGGCGCGATCCTGAT
The DNA here is from genome assembly GCF_003628555.1 of Azoarcus sp. DN11. Classification (NCBI taxonomy): domain Bacteria; kingdom Pseudomonadati; phylum Pseudomonadota; class Betaproteobacteria; order Rhodocyclales; family Zoogloeaceae; genus Azoarcus; species Azoarcus sp. DN11. Next base: position 3,812,623 of record NZ_CP021731.1, read on the forward strand.
TGCGTCGCAGGCCAATACGGTCGACTGATTTCCCCGGCACCGGCCATGTTCGCGATCACCTTCAGGTCCGCACTTCTCGCATTCCTTGCTGCAATGCCCGTTTGGGCGCTCGTTCTCGGCTGGTGGCAGGCAGACGGCTACCAACCCGGCGCGCTTGACCTGGTCACACACCTCTTCGTCCTTCCGGCATCGCTTCTCGTCGGGTTCCAGCTCCTGCATTCATGTATCGAACACCTTCGCGAACCGGGAACCGACGCAGCGAGTTCCGGAGCGACCACGCTCACGGATTCGCCCCCTTTGCCAGCCGGTCGCGACGAACGCAGTTCCCGGGCCCACCTGATCGGCCACGCTCTCCTGTGCGCGCACGGAACGGACGCCGCACAGGTGGCCGACGCGAGCCGACAAGGATGCGCGCCCGTGCTCGACGACGAACTCCGTGACATGCACGGCTTCCCGGTCTTCGCAGCACGCGTGCCTTCGCTTCCGATGGATGAAATCACGAAGCAACTGGCCGGCCCCGGTGGTGCGATGCCCCCGCCGCTCGACAACGAGGACCTGCGCGCCCTGGCCATGCTGCACATGACGCTCCCCCCTGCGCTCGATGAAATTGCGGAAGCACTTACGGGCGATCCCCGGGTACTCCGGTCCGTCGTGTGGCTGACGAGCCGTACCTGGCCCGATGCACGCCGAACGCGGCTTACCGCCTGGTTGCGGCAAGAGCATCTCGCACCCCATGGCGTCGAAGCCGCCAGCATCGAATTTCGCTGCCTCCGGGACGACGCGCAGGCGTTCGAAGCCATCGACCAGCTGATCGCCGAGCTGAGCGGCCAGACGACACCGGCCATCGCCCTCATGATCGGCGCGGTGTCCCACGTGGGCGAAGGGACCGTCGCGGAATGGCAGGCCGAATCCCGCCTGTTCATGGCCAACATGCAGGAGGGCACGATTCCCGGAGAGGCTGCCGCGGTCATGGTGCTCGCGAATACCGCGGGTGCCGCGCTTACCACGGGCCGGCCCGCAGCACAGATTTCGCGGGCCGCATCGGGCCGTTCCGAACATTCCGCGCGTATGACGACCGACCGCGCGCTCATGGGAAGCTGCATCGACGCCGCGCTGGCCGACGCCGGCCTGAGCGCATCCGCCATCACGAACGTGTTTACCGACGCAGACCATCGCGCCGGCATAGCGAAGGAACTCTTCCCGACACTCCTGGAGCGATTTCCGGCACTCGAGCCGCTTATCGACACCCTGACGCTCGGTACGGCCACGGGGTTCGCAGCGCCGATCGGCGGGCTCGTCGCGTTGCTATGCGCCGCCGATGCCGTCAGCGCCTCGAATGGTGCCGTGCTGTGCCTCACCTGCCAGTCCCCGCCTGCGAGCGCGGCAATGATCGTCCACGCCGCCCGCGACCCCTCAGTCACTGCAAACGCCCGCCCCAACGCCTGACCGCCCTTGAACGATGTCTGCACTTCGAACCTTCCTGACCGACTCGCGTACGCTCTCCTTCCTCGGAATCCTGACGCTGTCGGCCTTCATCGCGCTCGGCGCCCGGACGCTGGAACTCGCCTTGTCATGGGCTGCGGTCGCCTCTTTGGCCTTGCTCGTGATCTGGTTCGCCATCTGGGCATGGCGCAGGCACCGGGGCGGGCTGGCCGCCTCGGCGCTCGAAAGCTTGCTCGATCCACGCACGGTGACGGGCGAAAGCTGTGCACAAGCGGAGATCGAGGCCCTGCGCAAGCGCATGAAGGACGCCATCCGGACCATCAAGACATCCAAGCTGGGACAGCTCTCGGGACGAGCCGCCCTGTACGAGTTGCCCTGGTACATCACGATCGGCAACCCTGCCGCAGGCAAGAGCACGGCGGTGGTGAACTCCGGCCTGACTTTCCCGTTCGGCGATGCCGGCGACAGCGTCGTACAGGGGCTGGGCGGCACGCGCAACTGCGACTGGTTCTTCACGACGGAGGGCATCCTCCTCGACACGGCGGGCCGCTATTCGGTGGAGGAGGAGGACCGCGGGGAATGGCTCGGCTTTCTCGACCAACTGAGGAAGCATCGCCCGCTTGCGCCGATCAACGGCATCATCGTGACGGCGAGCATCGGCGAACTGCTCGGCAGCCCGCCCGCCCATGCCATCGCCCTCGCCAAACACCTGCGTCAGCGGGTCCAGGAACTCACCGAGCGGCTGGAAGTGTTCGCGCCGGTATATGTGATGTTCTCGAAGGCGGACCTGATCGCGGGCTTCAGCGATTTCTTTCAGGACCTCGACTGGAACGAGCGCGACCGCATCTGGGGCGCGACCCTGCCTTACGAGACCGCAGGCGGCAATGACGCGATCACGCTGTTCGACCGTCACTTCGACGAACTGCATGAAGGGCTGCGGGAGCTGAGCGTTGCACAGATGTCGGTTGCGCGAGGCGAGCGCATGGCGCCGGGACTGCTGGCCTTCCCGCTCGAGTTCGCCGCCATCAAGCCGGTACTGCGCTCCTTCATCGCGACGCTGTTCGAGGACAATCCGTTCCAGTTCAAGCCCATCTTTCGCGGCTTCTATATCACGTCGGCAATCCAGAGCGGCGAAACACCGAGCAGTTCCTGCGCGCGAGTGGAAACGCGCTTCGGCCTGTCGGGTGAAGGCGCGGCCACTACCCGAATCGCCTCGAACAACGGCTTCTTCCTGAAGGATCTTTTCTCGAAAGTGATTTTCGCCGACCGGCACCTGGTCCGGCACTATGTCAGCAGGAGCAAGCGCCAACTCCAGCATGCCGTTTCGCTGGGCGCCGCGGCACTCCTCGGCCTGTCTCTGGCTGGCTGGAGCTGGTCCTATGCGAACAACCGCAGCCTGGTGGAAAACGTGAGAGCGGATCTCGACAAGCTCGTCCGCATCCAGGAGGGCCGCATTGACCTTCAATCGCGGCTCGAATCACTCGAAGTCCTGCAGGAACGCATCGCGCAACTGCAGCACTTTGAATCCTCCCCCTCCTACTCCCTCGGACTGGGCCTCTTCCAGGGGGACGATGTAAAGGCAAGGCTGCTCGACGAATACTACCGCGGCGTGACCGAAGTCCTTCTCACGCCCGTCAGCGAAAGCCTCGAGGGCTTTCTGACGGCCGTCAATCGCAACCCCGACCAACTGGCCCAAACCACCAATTCCCCGCCTGACTCGCCCGGCAATTCGGCAACAGGGGCACACCCTTACAAGGAAGCCTCCCCGACGAACGCGCAGGACGCCTACAACGCGCTGAAAACCTATCTGATGCTCAGTAACAGGGAGCACACGGAAGTCGGTCACCTCTCCGATCAGCTCAGCCGTTTCTGGCGCAACTGGCTTGAAGCAAACCGCGGCCCCATGCCGCGAGAGCAGATGATGCGCAGTGCGGAACGGATCCTGAGTTTCCACCTCCGTCAGGCCAACGATCCCGCCTGGCCCACCATCGCCCCCAAACTCGCGCTGATCGACGAAACGCGCGGAACGCTGCGCCACGTCGTGCGCGGCACGCCTGCAATCGAACGAGTCTATGCGGACATCAAGGCAAGGGCCTCCACGCGTTTTCCGCCGGTGACGGTGGCGAACCTCCTGACGCAGGACGATGCGAATCTGATCGCCGGCAGCCATGTGATCTCGGGCGCATTCACGGCCGAAGCCTGGCAGGGCTATGTTGCAGCCGCCATCAGGGAAGCCGCCACGGGGGAGCTTCGAAGCTCGGACTGGGTGCTCGACACCAACTCGAAGGATGATCTTTCGCTCGTCGGCAGCCCGGAACAGATCCAGAAGACGCTCCTCGCGATGTACAAGAAGGAATACGCCAGCGAATGGCGGCGTTTCGCACTGGGTATCGGCGTCAGCGGTTTCCACGATTTCCCCGCCGCGGTGGCGGCAATGAATCGCCTTGGCGATGCGTCGTCCTCGCCCCTCGGCAGGCTGCTGCGCACCCTGCATGAGCAGACGGCATGGGACAACCCCGTGCTGGATTCTGCCAACTCGGAGCGCGCGCAGAAGGGCTTCATCGAGTGGTTCAAGCAATCGGTCCTGCGGATGTCGCCGGCGCCCGTTGCGCCGGAGGTGAATCTGCCCCTCACCAGAGCTGACGGCCCGACCGGCACCATCGGCCGCGAATTTGCGGGCGTCGGCCGCCTGCAAGCACGCAGGGACGGCGGCGAACCGATCCTCGATCTTTACCTGCGCCAGTTGTCCGCGCTGCGCACACGGCTGAACCTCCTGGCCAATCAGGGCGACCCGGGGCCGGGCTCCATCAGGCTGATAGCCGAAACCATCGAGGGAGGCAAATCCGAGCTGACCGACGCACTGCGCTTCGTTGACGAGCAGATGCTCACCGGCATGCCCGACGACCAGCGCGACATGCTCCGCCCGCTGCTCGTGCGCCCGCTGCTCCAGACCTTTTCCGCGCTCCTGTCCCCGGCCGAGCGCGAACTCAACAAGATCTGGGTGGCAAACGTGTACGAACCGTTCGGTCGCAAGCTTGCCCGCAAGTATCCGTTCGACAGGGCCTCCAGTCTGGAGGCCACGCCCGCCGAGATCGGACAATTCTTCGGCCCCGACGGGGCGGTCTCACGCTTCGCCACGACCAGCATCGGTGCACTCGTCGTCCGGCGCGGCGACTACATCGAGCCGCGAACCTGGGGCGATCTGGGCATCCGCATGCGCCCCGAATTCGTCTCCGCGTTTCCGGGATGGGTCGCGCCGCTGGACGGCAGCGGCGCCGTACAGGGGCCAGCGCAGGCACAGACAAGCTTCCGGCTGCTGCCGCTTCCCGCGCCGGGCACAACCGAATATACGATCGAAATCGATGGCCAGAAGTTGCGCTACCGGAACGGCGCCGCCCAGTGGGCGACCTTCGTCTGGCCGAATCCCGCAGGGACTCCGGGGGCACGCATCGTCGCGACGACCTTCGACGGACAGGAACTCGAAGTTGCGAACTTCGGCGGGCGCTTCGGGCTCGAGAAATTCATCAATTCCGCCACGCGCACCCGGAATGCAGACGGGTCGTTCACTCTTGCCTGGCAAGCCGGCGGAATCTCGATCCCGGTGACACTCAAGATCGTAAGCAGTCCGGACATCCAGGCGGGCAAGGACCCAAGCCCCAAGGGTTCCCGCAACACCCCTCTCCCGTCCAGCGTAGCCGGTGAGGCGAACGTCGACGAACAGGCGAAATCCGGCTCGGGCAGTCCGACCTCGGTCGCGGCGACGAACTCCGACCGTGGAGCGCGGCCATGACGGGCACCAGCATTGGCTATTTTGGCAAGCTGCCCGCCCGCGGGGATTTCATCAAGGGCGGCGGCGCGACCAAGCTGATCGCGATGCTGGACCGCTGGATCTCGGAAAGCATGAACCTCCTGTCCGCGGATCCGCGGTGGCGCATTGCATACGACAGCATGAGCCCCGTCCACTTCGCCTTTGTCGGACCGCATACCCGCCTCGCCGTGGTCGGCCACCTGCAAACCAGCCACGACGCCTCGTCGCGACGCTTTCCGTTTCTGGTCGCCTCCACCATCGAGTGCGACCCGGAACGGTCCCGCGAGGGCCCCGAAACATTTACCCCCCTATGGGAGAAATTCGCGCACCTGGTCGGACTTGCCCGGACGGCCGACGAACCGACCTCGGTGCTGCATGCCCTTGCCGATATCGACCACGGGCAGGTGCTGGCGCAAATTCCGCGGCGCCCCCCCGAAGACGCGGCGCCCGACACCATGACCATCGGAGAGATCGACCGCCTCCTCACACACCGCAGACACGCCCGGAGCACCCGCCGCATTCTCCTGTCCCTCGGCATAATGCTGCGGCCTCTGCTCGGCGACAGCAGACTCAGCATCGAACGCGGACTGCAACTCCCGCTGCCTGGCGATCCCGGGCGGCGGGACGCGATTGCCCGTATCTGGCTCAATCTGATCTTCGGCTTCCTCAGGCATTCGCAACGCGAGCTTCAGTTGTTGCAAGGGCTCGTTAACGGCCGCAACACGCTTGTCGTCGGATTCAACGGCGCATCGCCACGTCTGCTCGCCACGCTTGTTTCACCCGGGTCCGACCCCGACGCGATCGTCGATCTGGAGGACCCCGAGTGGGTCGACTCACACCCCGCACTGTCCGACGACTATGGCATTGCCAAGCTTTCGAGCTACCTGTCGCAACCGGACACGACCGTGGCGACCGCGCTGGCGACCTTCAGGGAGGTTTTTTTCGGAGAATGATCTTGAAGCTCAAATCGAAACTCGCGGCGGGCCTCGTCTGCGCTGCGACAGCGGCGGGCGCGGTGCCACCGGGCGCCCCTGCCGCGGACGGGATGGTCTACGTGACGGGCACCGTGCCCGACGAACGCGCCCGCTCGACCCTCATCGCGCGCCTTCAGGGCATCTATGGCAAGGACAAGGTTGTCGACCGCCTCGAAACGGGAGGCGTTGTCGCTCCGCCCGACTGGACGGACCACGTGGCGAGGATCCTGGGCGACGACATGCGCGAGGTCCACCAGGGACAACTGGACGTCAACGGGACCCAGGTCACCATCAGTGGCAACGTTGCCAACGAGGCCCGACGGCAGCAGGTCGCCAGCGCGATCGCCACCGCGCTCAACCCCACCTACACGGTGAACAACGGACTGCGGGCGCCTGCCGGCGCACAAGCCATGCTCGACCAGACGCTCGCGGACCGGGTGGTCGAATTCGAGAGCGGATCCGCGATCCTGACCCCGGCCGGCATCGCCCTTCTCGACCAGATGGCCGCAGCCATCGCCAGACTCGATCGCCCCCGCATCGAGATCGTCGGTCATACCGACTCGACGGGAAACCGGATGGCAAATGTCGCCTTGAGCCTCGCCCGTGCCGATGCGGTCAAGACTTATCTCGTCGGAACCGGTATCGCCGCCGCGAACCTGAATGCCTCCGGCGCCGGGCCGGATCGGCCGATCACGTCGAACGACACGCCCGCCGGGCGCGCGCGCAACCGCCGCATCGAATTCCGGCTCGTCAACTAGGCCCTGCCGGGCGCATCAGTGCCCGACGGCATCCCGCGACGCGAGGCCCAGCAACTCCTCGACATGCGTGAGCGCCCCGTCATCCTTGACGACACTCCGCAACCATTCGTGCAAGGACATGTCACCCCAGCGTGCGGCCTTGTCAGCCAGATAGGCTACCGGGCTATGCGGTTCGGTGCGCCGAAAGAAGTCCGCGACCTCCCGGAGCCGCGCGAGCGCGTCGGCGCGTGTCGTGATCGGGCCGGCCGATGCTCCCGACGCACCCGCCGGACAGGACGCCGCGCTGGCCGGCGCATCCGGGGCCCCATGCGGCAACGCCGGCACGCCCGCCTCAGCGGCGTAACGTCGCAACATACCGAACGCCTCCGCCAGTGCCTGACGCGCGTCGTCGAAGCCCGGTCCGTCGAGGCCGAGTTTCGCATCGACGACCCGCTGCAGTTCGTTCAGAGCCTGCCGCGCTGCTTCCGCCTCCCTCGCGTTTCGCACAAAGAAATCGGTCGCGGTGTCGCGCCGCGCCGCCTCGAATTGATCGAGCGTCACGGGCGCGGCGCGCGCGAGGGGCTCCGCCTCCCGCAGATTGCGCTCAGGATGGCCTGCACGATGCCTGGCGGCTTCCAGATCGGCCGGCGAGAAGCGGCCGAGGGGAGAATCGGTGATGGGCAGCTCGCGGATGATGCGGGGGGACTGTGTCAGCAGCCAGTCGAGATTCCCCGCGCGCATTTCCTGATCGCCGTCCTCGGGCAGCGGATGGAGGTCGTCCCAAAAGGTGTCGCACAATCCGGCGACGAGCCTGTAGCCGTCCGCCAGCCCCGCAAATCCGCGCGTCTGCGCTGCCGCTTCGGTCAGCCAGACGGCGAGACGGACATCCTTCGCGCGCGCGGCCAGTGCCTCCGCGCAGAGGCGCACGACGCGCGGCCAGTCCGCCTCCTTGAGCGGCCTGACCCATTCCCCCTGGCTTACCGAGGGATCGTCGAAGCGGCGCGCCTCCTGTATGTCGTCGAAAAGGGTGGAGAAGGTCAGATCTTCTCCACAGCGGTTGCCGGCCAGCGGGCGAAGCAGTGCATCCAGCTCCATGGGTGATTCCGGTTCAAACGAAACCGCCATATTACATGACGTCAGCATTGAACCCGCACTGGCCCGCAACAGGTGATCAGCGATGCTGGATCAGCTCGATCTTGTAGCCGTCCGGATCCTCGACGAAGGCGATGACCGTCGTGCCATGCTTCATCGGCCCGGCTTCGCGGACGACCTTCCCGCCGCGCGCGCGAATCTCGTCACACGCGCGATAGGCATCGGGAACCGCCAGCGCGATGTGTCCGAACGCATTGCCCAGCTCGTACGCATCCACGCCCCAGTTGTACGTGAGCTCGATCACGGCCCCTTCGGCCTCGTCCTGGTAGCCGACGAAGGCGAGCGTGAACTTGCCCTCCGGGTAGTCGTGACGGCGCAGCAGGCGCATTCCCAGCACTTCGGTGTAGAACTTGAGCGAACGCTCGAGATCGCCGACACGCAGCATGGTGTGAAGCAGTTTCATTTCTGCAGTCCTCTTCAATCTTCAGTGATAAGTCCGGCATCGCCGCCATCGATCAGCGGCAACTCGCGCCCCGCCTCCCGCAGGCGCAGGCGCGCAGCCCTCCAGTCCGGATACAGGCCGGCGACCACCGCCCAGAAACGCGGAGAGTGGTTCATTTCCGCAAGGTGCGCCACTTCGTGGGCCACGACATAGTCGATGAGTTCGGGTGGCAGATGAATGAGGCGCCAGTGCAGGCGGATGCCCCCGCGACTGCTGCAACTTCCCCAGCGAGTCCTCGCCGACGTCAGGCGCACCGGCGGAACCGGCCGTCCGAGCCGGAAGCAGAATTCCGCGACGCGCTCGCCGAACCACGGCAAGGCGCGTGCGCGCAACGCCCGTACGAGGGATTTGCGCACATCCGACGAGGCCGGCAGCACCAGTTCTTCGACACCGTCGAGCCCCCTCCGCCAGCGCGCCCCGCGCGCACTGCCCCCCAGGCGCAGCCGGCATGTCTCGCCCAGCAGCGGAACCGACGCGCCGTCGGCAATGTTCAATGTCGGCGGCGCAATGCGGGCGGCGAGCTTCTCCAGCAGCCAATCGCCGTGGTCACGGATGAAACGGTCGATCTCCGCTTGTGTCGCAAGCCACGGGACGGCGACGCGGACGCCGCGATGATCGACCTGCAAGGCGAAACTGCGTCGCGCGGAGCGCCTCAGCAGGTAGGCAACGTCCCGCGCCCCGAGACGGATCCCGCGGGACTCCTCGCTCGCAGGACGGGACTGGCGTCGCAACAGTCCCGCCGGCCTGCTCATGCCTTCTCCTGCCACGCGTATCCGCGCGCGCCGACCTCTGTCTTGATGCGTGACATGGCCGCCGCGACACTCGCCGCCGGACCTTTGACGCCGAGTTCGATCGACCGGACCTCGTCCGCGGACGCCGGAACGTTGGGCAGGCTGAACAGATTCAGATCCGGAAACCCGGCCGTAATCGCCTCCATGAGATCGACCAGCCGCCCTTCCACCGCATCCAGCACCGTGATTGCGGCCTCGACGTAGTCTGCCGCGTGGTGCAGATGGTGAAATCGGGTATCCAGCACCCACGCCACCATCGGCCAGGCCATGACAGGGAAGCCGGGAACGAAAAAGTGGTTGCCAATAGCGAATCCGGGAACCTGGTTATACGGGTTCGGGATAATCGTGCTGCCCCGCGGATACGTCCCCAACTGCAGACGGTGCGGCGTGATCTCGTCGCCGAACTTCGCCCGCAGGATCGCCTCGGCCTCGGGGTGCAGCACGAGATCCAGACCCAGCGCTTCGGCTGCGGCCTGGCGCGTACGGTCATCCGGCGTGGCGCCGATGCCGCCGAAGCTGAACACGGCGTCCCCGGTCGTCAAGGTTTCGCGCAGCGCGGCAACGAGACTCGCCGCATCGTCGCCGACATAGCGCGCCCACGCGAGCCTCAGGCCGCGCGCGCCGAGCAGTTCGATCAGTTTCGCCAGGTGTTTGTCACTGCGCCGGCCCGACAGGATCTCGTCGCCGATGATGAGCGCGCCGAATGCCATGCGTCACTCCCGGGCCAGGGGTGCGGGGAGGGGCTCCAGTATCGTCACCCCCCGCTCGGCGCGCTCCCGCCGCAGCGCCTCGAGCATGAAATGGACAAAGGCGAGGCCGCAGAATGCCGGGGCGACCAGATTCACGACCGGCACATAGGCGAGCAGCGCACACCCGCCGCCGAGCAGCAGCATGGGCGCCTTCTGGATCCGCGGCAAACGCAGGAGCTCCTCGCGGTCGGCGTGCAGCATCAGCGCGTCGTAGCCGAATGCGCGCTGGTTGAGCCAGCCCGTCAGCACCACCGAGGCCACGAGCCCGGCGCCGGGGATCAGCCACAGCGGGAGGGAAACCAGCATGCCGAGCAGAAACAGCCCCCCTGCCACCAGCGCATTCCAGGCGCTGCCCAGATTCGAGCCGCCCCGGCGCTGTTCCAGGTCTCCGTAGTCCCGCTGCGCGACCTGCTCGAGCATCATCGGCAGCGCGAACACGGCCACCAGCAACGCTGCCGTCACGTAGATCAGCGGCAGAAAGGCCAGCGCCAGCGCGATCTTGACCACGACCAGCGTCGCCGCGGCGCCGAGGTCCGTCGTTGCCAGCCACTCCCCGACGAATGCCCATCCCTGGATCCAGTGCACGATCGCGTCGACCAGCGTCGACCACGACAGGACGGCAACCGTCATCCACACGACCAGAGCCGCCACGCTGGGCCACACCAGATGGACGAACACACCCTTGCGCCCGAGGCTGCGCAATGCCCGACCCACCGCAAGCAGGATGTTGCGCATCCGTCCGGCTCCGTTCAGCGTGGCATGCCCGGCAACATGCCTTTCATGCCGCGCATCATCTTCTGCATGCCGCCCTTGGAGAACTGCTTCATGACCTTCTGCGTCTGCTCGAACTGGTTGAGCAGGCGATTGACTTCCTGCACGGTCACTCCCGCGCCCGCCGCGATCCGCCGCTTGCGGCTGGCCTTGAGGAGTTCAGGCTTCGCGCGCTCGGCAGGCGTCATCGAGTTGATGATGCCCTCGATGCGGCCGATCGCCTTCTCCTCGGCGCCACCCTGCAGCTTGCCGGCCATCTGGGAGAACTGCGCGGGCAGCTTGTCCATCATCGACGCAAGGCCGCCCATCTTGCGCATCTGCGCGATCTGCTCCTTGAAATCGTTGAGATCGAAGCCCTTGCCCGTCTTGAGCTTCTGCGCAAAAACCCGCGCCTTCTCCTCGTCGACGCCGCGCCGCGCCTCTTCGACCAGGCCGAGGATATCCCCCATGCCGAGGATGCGGCTGGCCATGCGCTCGGGGTGGAACTCCTCGAGGCCCGTGAGCTTCTCGCCGACGCCGGCGAACTTCAGCGGCTTGCCCGTCACGTGGCGAACCGACAACGCTGCACCGCCACGCGCGTCGCCATCGAGCTTGGTCAGGACGACGCCGGTCAGCGGCAGCGCCTCGTTGAAGGCCCGCGCGGTATTGACCGCATCCTGACCCAGCATCGCATCGACCACGAACAGGGTCTCGACCGGGTTGATCGCGGCGTGGATCGCCTTGATCTCGTCCATCATCGCTTCGTCGATCGCGAGCCGGCCGGCCGTGTCGAACAACACGACGTCGTAGTAGTGGCGGCGCGCGTGATCGACCACCGCGAGGGCGATATCCACCGGCTTCTGGTCGGGCGTCGTCGGGTAGAAATCGATCCCGGCCTGCGCCGACACCGCCTTCAGCTGCTCGATCGCGGCAGGCCGATAGACGTCGGCGGACACCGCCAGGACCTTCTTCTTCATCCGCTCGTGCAGCAGCTTGCCCAGCTTGCCGGTGGTCGTGGTCTTGCCCGCGCCCTGCAGGCCCGCCATCAGGATCACCGCGGGCGGCTGCGCAGCCAGATTCAGGCCGGTATGCGTCCCCCCCATCAGCGCCTTGAGTTCGTCGTGCACGACCCCGACGAGCGCCTGACCGGGCGTCAGCGAACCGACGACTTCCTGGCCGACGGCCTTCTCCTTCACCCGGGCGACGAAATCCTTGACAACCGGCAGCGCGACGTCCGCCTCGAGCAGCGCAAGCCGCACCTCGCGCATTGCATCCTGGATATTGTCTTCGGTGAGGCGCGCCTGGCCACGCAGGGTCTTGACGACCTTGGACAGGCGCTGAGTGAGATTGTCGAGCATATTGGCTGAGGCCCTAAGGCTTGGAGTAAACTGCGGATAACTATGCAAACCATTCTACTTCATCTGTTCGCTGCGACGCTCTACGCGGTCCTGGGCGCCCATTTCTGGCGCGTCACCGCTCAGGCGTCCCCCCAACAGCCGCGACGCGGAATGTCGGTTGCGGAGCGCCTGACCATGCTCGCAGCCATTGCAACCCACGGCTGGGCGCTGCAGGGGGAATTGTTCCCGGGCGAAGGCATGCGCTTCGGCTTCGGTTTCGCGGTATCGCTGGTCATCTGGCTCGCGGTCTGCTTCTACTGGATCGAAACTTTCTACGCACGCCTCGACGGACTGCACGGTTTCGTCGTCATGGCAGGTGTCGCCGGCAGCCTGCTGCCCCTCGCCTTCCCGGGCCAGCACCTTCTCGTTAACGCGGGCAGTCCGGGATTCCGCGCCCACTTCATCATGGCGATGCTCGCGTACAGCGTCTTCACCCTGGCGGCACTCCACGCCATGCTGATGGCAATTGCCGAGCGCCAGCTGCACAGCGGGCGGCTGACCAGGGCCTTTGCCAACCTTCCTCCGCTGCTGACGATGGAGACGCTGCTGTTCCGGCTGATCGGCATCGCCTTCATTCTCCTGACGCTGACGCTGACCTCCGGCGTCGTGTTCTCGGAAGCCCTGTTCGGGCAGCCCTTCCGCCTCGACCACAAGACCGTCTTCGCGATCGTCTCGTGGGTGCTCTTCGGGGCGCTGCTCGTCGGGCGGCGCGCCTGGGGGTGGCGCGGTCGCGTGGCACTGCGCTGGACCCTCGCCGGCTTCATCACACTGGTACTCGCATATGTGGGCAGTCGTTTCGTGATCGAGGTGCTTCTCGGACGAACCACCTGAACGGCCCGGCCCGTGCCCGCCGCACGCACTCCAGCCGCCATCCGCACTGCAGCAGTCTTTACAATTCCTTACGCGGCGGGCAAGATCAGATGTCAGTTAGCTAAGACCGGGACATGGCAGCAAACCCCCAGACCGCCCTGAGCGGACTCGCGCGAGCACTGATCCAGCACGGCCGGCTCTCGGAGGCCGACGCCGTGGCGTGCACCAAAAGCGCAGCCGTAGTTCCCAACGGATTCATCCTCGAACTGGCGCAGCGCAAACTGCTGACCGCCAAGGCCGTCGCCTGGTTCGCCGCCGAGACATTCGGTTACCCGCTGCTGGACATCGCGTCGGTCGACCGCGCCAGCATCCCTCGCGACGCCATCGACCGCAAGCTGATGGCCAAGCACCAGGTGGTCGCGCTGGGCAAACGCCAGAATCGCCTCACCGTCGCGACGGCCGACCCGTCCAACATGCGGGCGCTCGACGAGATCCGTTTCCAGACGGGGATGCAGGTCGATCTCATCGTCGTCGAGGCCGACCGCCTCGCGCGCCTCGCCGAGTCGCTGTCCGAATCGACCGAGGATACGCTCAAGGAACTCACGGGCGAAGAGTTCGACATGGACCTCCTGCAGGATCAGGAGGCAGCGGAACAGACGGCGCCCCCCGATGACGCCTCCGCCGAGGTCGACGACGCCCCGGTCGTCAAGTTCATCCAGAAAGTCCTGATCGACGCGATCAACGAAGGTGCCTCCGACATCCATTTCGAACCTTACGAAAAGTACTATCGTATCCGCGTGCGCACCGACGGCGTCCTGCGCGAGATCGCCCAGCCGCCGCTGGTGCTGAAGGAAAAGATCGCCGCGCGCATCAAGGTCATCTCGCGCCTGGACATCTCCGAGAAGCGCATCCCCCAGGACGGGCGCATGAAACTCGTCCTCTCGAAGAACAAGTCCATCGATTTCCGCGTGTCCTCGCTGCCGACCCTGCACGGCGAGAAGATCGTCATGCGTATTCTCGACGCCTCCTCCGCGATGCTGGGCGTCGATGCGCTCGGCTACGAGCCCGACCAGAAGAAGCAACTGCTCGATGCGATCGAGCGCCCCTACGGCATGATCCTGGTGACCGGCCCGACCGGTTCGGGCAAGACGGTGTCGCTCTACACCTGCCTGAATATCCTCAACAAGGCCGGCGTGAACATCTCGACCGCAGAGGATCCGGCGGAAATCAACCTGCCCGGCATCAACCAGGTCAACGTCAACGAGAAGGCGGGCCTCACCTTCGCGGCATCGCTGCGCGCCTTCCTGCGCCAGGATCCGGACGTGATCATGGTCGGCGAGATCCGCGACCTCGAGACGGCGGAGATCTCGATCAAGGCCGCCCAGACGGGTCACCTCGTGCTGTCGACGCTGCACACCAACGACGCCCCGACCACGCTCGAGCGCCTGCGCAACATGGGCGTCGCACCGTTCAACATCGCGTCCTCGGTGATCCTGATCACCGCCCAGCGCTTAGCACGGCGGCTGTGCACGTGCAAGCAGCCGGTCGACATCCCCATCGAAGCCTTGCTCCAGGCGGGCTTCTCCGGCGAGGAGCTCGACGGCAGCTGGCGGCCCTACGGTCCCGTCGGGTGCGAACGCTGCAAGGGCAGCGGCTACAAGGGGCGCCTCGGCATTTATCAGGTCATGCCCATTTCCGAGGAAATTGCCCATATCATCATGACCAATGGCAATTCCATGGACATCGCCGCACAGGCCCAGCGCGAGGGCGTGCGCGACCTGCGCCAGTCCGGCCTGCTGAAAGTGAAACAGGGTGCGACCTCGCTCGAGGAAGTTCTCGCCACCACCAACGAATAGGGAACATCAAACGCTCATGGCGACCACCACCACCCGGGCCAGAGGCGCCACTGTCGGCCCCAAGGAAATCCTCTACACGTGGGAAGGCAAGGACAAGAATGGCAAGCAGGTACGCGGCGAAATGCGCGCGAGCGGCGAGTCCGTGGTCCAGGCCACCCTGCGCCGCCAGGGCGTGCAGGTCCTCAAGGTCAAGAAAGCCAAGATGTCGCGTGGCCACAAGATCACGGACAAGGACATCGCACTCTTCACGCGCCAGCTGGCGACCATGATGAAGTCCGGCGTCCCGCTGCTGCAGGCCTTCGACATCGGCATCAAGGGCTCGGGAAACCCCAGCCTCGCACGCCTGCTGAACGAAGTCCGCAACGACGTCGAAACGGGCTCCAGCCTGTCCCAGGCCTTCAGCCGCCACCCCGTCTATTTCGACAAGCTGTTCTGCAACCTGGTGGGGGCTGGCGAACAGGCCGGTATTCTCGACGGGCTGCTCGACCGCATCGCGACGTACAAGGAAAAAATTCTCGCGATCAAGGGCAAGATCAAGTCGGCGATGTTCTATCCGATGGCGGTCATCGTGGTCGCGGCCATCGTCGTGACCGTGATCATGCTGTTCGTGGTCCCCGAGTTCAAGAAGGTGTTCGCGAGCTTCGGCGCCGAACTTCCTGCGCCGACGATGATCGTGATCGGCATGTCCGACGCCTTCGTCCAATACTGGTACGTCGTGTTCGGCATCATCGCGGGCGTCATCACCGGAATCAGCTATACGTACAAGCGCTCGACAGCGATGCAGATCGCGGTTGACCGCGCCATCCTCAAACTGCCCGTGGTCGGCGAGATCGTCCTCAAGGCGACCATCGCACGCTGGACGCGCACACTCTCGACGATGTTCGCCGCGGGCGTGCCGCTGGTCGAAGCACTCGACTCCGTCGGTGGCGCATCGGGCAACTACGTCTACCAGACGGCGACCAAGCAGATCCAGACCGAGGTCAGCACCGGCACCAGTCTGACCGTGGCGATGCAGAACTCCAGCGTCTTCCCGAGCATGGTCGTGCAGATGGTGTCGATCGGCGAGGAGTCGGGCCAACTCGACTCGATGCTCGGCAAGGTTGCCGACTTCTTCGAACAGGAAGTCGACGACGCCGTCGCCGGCCTGTCGACACTGCTTGAACCGCTCATCATGGTCTTCCTTGGTACGGTCATCGGCGGCCTCGTCGTCGCGATGTACCTGCCGATCTTCAAGCTCGGCCAGGTCGTCTGACCGGGCCCGCGCAGCCCGGCGCAATGCCGCCGGGTTGCCCCACACACGCTCACCCATGCCCGAATTTCTTCGCGACCCGGTCGCATTCACGTTCCTCGCAACGCTTCTCGGCCTCTTCGTCGGCAGTTTCCTGAACGTCGTGATTCATCGCCTGCCCCGAATGATGGAGCGCGAATGGCACGCGCAAGCCGCGGAACTGCGTAATGAACCGCCTCCCGAGCAGGAGACGTTCAACCTCGCAACGCCGCGGTCACGCTGCCCACACTGCGGGCATCTGATCACCGCACTCGAGAACATCCCGGTCGTCAGCTACCTGATGCTGCGCGGACGCTGCCGCCACTGCGGCGCGCCGATCAGCCGCCGTTACCCCGTGGTCGAAACGCTGTCCGCAGTGTTGTCGGGCTACGCCGCCTGGCACTTCGGGGCCGGCCTTGCGGCAGTCGGCGCGATGGCCTTCCTCTGGACGATGATCGCGCTCGCCTTCATCGATCTCGACACGCAGTTGCTCCCCGACAGCCTCACCCTGCCGCTGCTGTGGCTGGGCCTCGCGCTGAACCTGGGCGGCACCTACACGGATATCGCGACGGGCGTGATCGGCGCAATGGCAGGCTACCTTTCCTTGTGGTCGGTGTATTGGCTGTTCAAGCTGGCTACCGGCAAGGAAGGCATGGGCTACGGCGATTTCAAGCTGCTTGCCGCCATCGGCGCCTGGCTGGGTTGGCAGATGCTGCCCTTGACGATCCTGTTTTCATCGCTGGTCGGAGCGGTGGCCGGCATCGGGCTCATCGTGTTCGCCCGCCACGGCCGGAGCGTCCCGATCCCCTTCGGCCCCTACCTCGCCGGGGCGGGCGTCCTGGCGCTGTTCTGGGGAAAGAGCCTCACGGGTATGTATCTCGGCAGTTTCTAGGCAGGGTTGAAGACCCGCAGCGAACCCCCATATGGTAATCGCTGCTGCTCCGCGGCCTGCGACTCACTTCTCGCCAATGCTGCGTTGCGCTAGACTTCAAAGTCTTGATTTCCGGAGGTTGCCATGCCTATTTACGAGTATCGTTGCGACAGTTGCGGGTTCCAGAAGGAACACCTTCAGAAGATGAGCGACGCGCCGCTCACCGTCTGCCCGTCGTGCAATGCGGACAGCTACCGGAAGCAGCTCTCCGCGGCCGGCTTCCAGCTGAAGGGCACCGGCTGGTACGCAACGGACTTCAAGGGCGGCCCTTCCGCGTCCGCCAAGGCGGCGGAATCCTCCGGTGCGCCGGCCGGTTGCGGCGGCGCATGCGCCTGCCACCCGGGCTGAGGGCGATCGGCGCACGTGAAAAAGTATTTCATCACCGGGCTGCTGATCTGGATCCCGCTGTCGATCACGTTCATGGTCCTGGCGTGGATCGTCGGCACGCTCGACCAGATCATCGAATGGCTGCCCAAGGGCCTGCAGCCGCGGAACCTGCTCGGTTTCGACATCCCCGGCGCCGGCCTCGTGGTCGGCCTCGTCATCCTGCTCGGCACGGGCCTCATTGCGGCCAACGTCATCGGGCAGAAGATCGTGCGCTACTGGGAAGCGCTGCTCGCCCGCATTCCGGTCGTGAAGTCGATCTACTACGGCGTGAAACAGGTTTCCGACACGCTGTTTTCCAGCTCGGGCCAGGCGTTTCGCAAGGCGCTGCTCGTCCAGTATCCGCGCGAAGGGTCCTGGACGATCGCCTTCATGACAGGCAAGCCTGGCGGCGACGCCGCCAATCATCTCAAGGGCGAGCATGTCAGCGTCTATGTCCCGACGACGCCGAACCCGACCTCGGGGTTCTTTCTCATGATGGCGAAGGAAGACGTGATCGAACTCGACATGAGCGTCGATGAAGCCTTGAAGTACATCATCTCGATGGGCGTGGTGGCACCTCCCAACCACGTCGCTCCAGCGCGCTCGACGCTGCTGGTTGAGTAACCCGCGGCCGCATCGGCCGCGCCCTCGTTTCGGAACTGAACCCATGCGAACCAAGTACTGCGGCCAGGTAAGCGCCGCCGACCTCGACCAGACCGTGACCCTTTGCGGTTGGGTACACCGCCGCCGCGACCACGGCGGAGTCATCTTCATCGATCTGCGCGATCGTGAAGGTCTCGTGCAGGTCGTCTGCGACCCCGATCGCGCCGACACTTTCCGCACCGCCGAATCGATCCGCAACGAGTACGTGGTCAACCTGACGGGCAAGGTGCGCCGCCGCCCGGCCGGCACCGAGAACGCGAACCTCGTCTCCGGCGAGGTGGAAGTGCTGTGCCACACGATCGAGGTGTTGAACGCCTCGGCGACGCCGCCGTTCCAGCTCGATGACGACAACCTGTCCGAGAACGTGCGGCTGGTGAACCGCGTGATCGACCTGCGTCGCCCGCAGATGCAGCAGAACATGATGCTGCGCTACAAGGTGGCGATGGCCTTCCGCCGCTTCCTCGACGCGCAGGGCTTCATCGACATCGAGACGCCGATGCTCACGAAGAGCACGCCGGAAGGTGCGCGCGACTACCTCGTGCCCTCGCGTGTGCACCCGGGCCAGTTCTTCGCCCTGCCGCAGTCGCCGCAGCTCTTCAAGCAGCTCTTGATGGTCGCGGGTTTCGACCGCTATTACCAGATCACGAAGTGCTTCCGCGACGAAGACCTGCGCGCCGACCGCCAGCCGGAGTTCACCCAGGTCGATATCGAGACCTCGTTCCTGAACGAGATCGAGATCACCGCGATCATGGAAGACATGATCCGCTTCGTGTTCAAGGAAGCGCTCGCGGTCGAGCTGCCCAATCCCTTCCCGCGCATGACCTACGCGGAAGCGATGCGCCGCTTCGGCTCGGACAAGCCGGACATGCGCGTGACGCTGGAATTGACCGAAGTCACCGACGCCGTCCGCGACGTTGCCTTCAAGGTCTTCAGCGGCCCGGCCACCAGCGGCGGCCGCGTCGCCGCGCTGCGCATCCCGGGCGGCGCCTCGCTGACGCGCGGCGAGATCGACGAGTACACCAAGTTCGTCGGCATCTATGGCGCAAAGGGGCTGGCCTACATCAAGGTCAATGACGTCGCGCAGCCCAACGAAACCGGCCTGCAATCGCCGATCGTCAAGAACCTCCACGAGACCGCACTGCGCACCATCCTCGAGCGCACCGGCGCCCAGTCCGGCGACCTGATCTTCTTCGGCGCGGACAAGACCAAGGTCGTCAACGACGCCCTCGGCGCGCTGCGTATCAAGCTGGGGCACGAGAAGGGCTATGTGACCGGCGACGCGTGGCGTCCGCTGTGGGTGGTCGACTTCCCGATGTTCGAGTACGACGAGGAAGACAAGCGCTGGGTCGCGTGCCATCACCCTTTCACCAGCCCGAAGGACGAGCATGTCGAGCAGCTCGAATCGAATCCGGGCGAGTGCCTTGCGAAGGCCTACGACCTCGCGCTGAACGGCTGGGAGATCGGCGGCGGCTCGGTGCGTATCCATCGCGCGGACGTGCAGGCGCGCGTCTTCGACGCGCTCAACATCGGCCCCGAGGAGCAGCAGGTCAAGTTCGGCTTCCTGCTCGACGCGCTCCGGTACGGCGCCCCGCCGCACGGCGGTCTCGCCTTCGGTCTCGATCGCATCGTCACGCTGATGACCGGCGCCGAATCGATCCGCGACGTGATCGCCTTCCCGAAAACGCAGCGCGCGCAGTGCCTGCTGACCGATGCGCCGGGGGCGGTCGATGAAAAGCAGTTGCGCGAGCTGCATATCCGCCTGCGCCAGAAAGTCGAAACCCAGGTCGAAGTCGCCAAGATCTGAACGTCGGCACGCACCGCATGACAAGGGCAGATGGGTGACCATCTGCCCTTTGTCTTTTGCGGGCCCCCGCCTGCCGGTTCAGGGCGCAGCGACAAAAGCTACAGATTTCACCCGACATTGCCGTAAGCTTCGGAAACGCCCCCCGCGTAACGAAACCCGAACCGCACCGAATGCGAACATGGCCGAACTCGAACGACTGAATTTCCTCATTGTGGAAAGCAACCAGGGCATGCGCAGCCAATTGCGTTCGATGCTCAACAGCTTCGGGATCGCCAACGTCAAGTTCGCCCCCTCGGCCGGGATGGCGATCAGCCGCCTGCGCGACCGTCGCTATGACGTCATCCTGAGCGAGTACAACCTGGGTGACGGCCAGGACGGCCAGCATCTGCTGGAAGATCTGCGCAACAAGGAGATCATCCCGCTCGACACGCTGTTCATCATGATCACCGGCGAACGCAACTACGAGCGTGTGGTGAGTGCGGCAGAACTTGTGCCGAACGACTACATCCTGAAGCCGCTGACGCCCGACATGCTCCACGTGCGGCTTCTCCGTGCGCTGGAAAAACGTGAAATCTTCCAGCCCGTCTATCGGATGATCGAAACCGGGGACACGCAACAGGCCATCGAACTCTGCGCGGCCAGAGCGGAGTCCCATCCGCGCTACCGTACCGATTTTCTGCGCCTCGAAGCGGAGCAGCACGCCGCTCTCGGTCATACCGAACAGGCGGAAGCCATCTACCGCGAGATCCTCACGGCAAGGGTGGTGCCGTGGGCACGGCTGGGGCTGGCCAGGATGCTGTTCGCGAAAAAGGACTATGCCGCGGCAGAGGAAATACTGAGCGAGCTGGTTGCGGAAAACAGCCGGTATGTCGATGCCTACGATTGGCTGGCCCGCACGCGCGAAGAGACCGGCCGCCTCAAGGAAGCGCGCGACGTGCTTGCGAGCGCAGTCTCCCTCTCGCCTCATCGCCTGAAGCGCCTGCGCCATCTTGGCAGCGTCCAGTTCGCGGCCGGCGACACGGCCGAAGCCGAGCGGACCCTGGCCGAGGTCGTGCGCAAGGGCAAGTATTCCGATTTTCGCGACCCGGAGGACCACGTGCAACTGGTCCGGGCGCAGTTGAGCCAGGGGCGCACCGCAGAGGCCCAGGCGACGATCCGCGACCTCGAGTCGAGCATGGAGGGCTTGTCCACCACGCCCGCGTGCGCTTCGCTGTCGAAAGCCCTCTATCACACCCGCACAGGCTCCCCCGAGCTTGCCCAGGCGGCGCTACAGGATGCCTTGCAGACCGGATCGGCCCTATCTGCGCTGTCGCTCGACATGAAGCAGGAGCTGGTCAAGGCCTGCCTCGACAATCACCTCGAGGCGGCCGGCAGCCAGCTGGTGATCGACATTCTGCGCAACGCGGCCGACGAGCGCACCGTCGAGAAGACCCGCGCAATCCTGCGGGAGCGCGGTCGCAGCGATCTTTCCAATGAACTGGAAGAGCGTGTCCATGTGGAGGTGCGCGCCCTCATCAGCGCGGGCGCGGAGATGGTCAAGGCGGGCAATTTCGACGGCGCGGTGCGCGAAATGATGGCCGCAGTGCAGAAGATGCCGGGAAATCCGCATGTACTGTTCAACGCGGCCCTTGCCGTGCTGCGGCATATCGAAAATCGCGGCTGGAACGAACGCCTGGCGGCACAGGCACGCGGGCTGATCGCGCGCACACGGCGCCTCGACCCGACCAACCCCCGCCTCGAGGCGCTGAGCGGGTTCATGCAGCAGCTGGTACGGAAATACGCCCCGCGCCAGGGCGGGTAAGCGGAAAGCGCGATTCGTATGCGCCGGCAGCCCGACCGGCGGGATGGCTTCGGAGGATCTCTTGCGAGCTTTGGCACTCAGATTGGCGCTGTTCATGGCGGCAGCGCTCGCGGCACTCCCCGGGTGCGGCCGCGGACCGGACAATGCGGCGGTCGCGAATGCGCTTCCGCCCGAGGCGGTCGCCACACTGCGCCTGATCGACCGGGGCGGCCCTTTCCCTCACCGCAAGGATGGCACGGTGTTCCAGAACCGCGAGCGGCAGCTGCCGGACAAGCCGCGCGGCTACTACCGCGAATACACAGTAACGACGCCGGGCGCCGATGATCGTGGCGCGCGCCGCATCATCACCGGTGGCAACCCGCCCGAGGTGTATTACTACACCGGCGACCACTATCGCAGTTTCCGCCGGATCGAATCGCTGCGGTGACGCGGGAGGAATCGATGGATCGGGAAGATCAACTGGCCGCAAGGCTGCACAAGGCCTCCGGCGCCGGGGTATACCACTTGCCCGGCGACGGCGGAGCCGCCCTCGCCGCTGCTGCCGCAGCCGCGGGCCTCGGCGTGGCACATGCCGACCTGCAGGATTGCCGGGACAAGGCCGAGTTCCTGCGCCGCGTGGCTGCGACCTTGCGTTTTCCCGCATGGTTCGGACACAACTGGGACGCACTCGCGGATTGCCTGACCGACATGAGCTGGTGGCCCGCCGACGGCCATGTGCTGATCCTCGCACACGCGGATCGGTTTCGCGCCGCTGCGGAACAGGATTTCCTTCAGGCGCTGGAAATTTTCGGCGAAGCCGCGAGCGAACGGGCAGCGGAGGGCGTGCCTTTCTGGATCTTCGTCGGACTGACCGCCGACGGCCTTGTCCACCTGCGCACGTTCTGACGAACGCGATGGCCTACAAGCTGCCGGTGTCGGTGCTCGTCGTGGTTCACACCGCGACCTTCGACATCCTGTTGCTGGAGCGCGTCGCACCGCCGGGATTCTGGCAATCGGTGACAGGGAGCCTGGAGCCGGGCGAGACGCCCGCCGAGACCGCGTTGCGGGAACTTCGCGAGGAAACGGGCATCCGTGCCCGACCGGAGCACCTGGTCGATTGGCATCACTGCAATCGCTTCGTGATCCGCGACGAATGGCGCCACCGTTATGCGCCGGACGTTTCGCACAACACGGAACATGTCTTCAGCCTGTGCGTGCCGGATGGCCAGGCGGTGGCGCTCGCCCCCGACGAGCACGACGCCGCGCTCTGGCTGCCGCAGGCGGCGGCGGCCGCGAAGGTGTTTTCGTGGACGAACCGCGACGCGATCCTGCAGCTTCGCGAGCACTACCGCGGCAACCAAGCCGGCACACCCGCTTAGCTTCCAGCCCCCCTGACCGACCGGCGCGAGCGCCTCCGGGGCACGGCGCCGGTCTTGAAATGCCCCATTCCGATCCTATATTTGGGATGGGAAGACCCTGTTGCCAAAGAGGAGAAAGCCATGAGCAATCTGATTCGTCGCGATCCCTTCGATGACCTGCTGCGCGGATTCTTCGTCCGCCCGGTCGATTTCGGCGGCGGCGTCAGCGAAGCTCCCCAGATGCGCGTGGATGTGAAGGAGGACAACGACGCCTACGAGGTTCACGCGGAACTGCCGGGTATCAGGAAAGAAGACATTCATGTGCACATCGACGGCCCGGTGGTGTCGATCAGTGCCGAACGCAAGCAGGAAAAGGAAGTGAAGGAAGGTGAGCGGGTGCTGCGCACCGAACGTTATTTCGGCAAGGTGTCGCGCAGCTTCCAGTTGGGCCAGGAGATCGACGAGGCCCGCTCGAGCGCCCGGTTCAACGATGGCGTGCTCGAACTGAGTCTGCCCAAGAAAGCGCACGAGCAGGCAAGACGGCTGACGATCGACTGACGTTCCCCGCTGTCTAGCGTCCGGCAAAGCCGCGATCCCCGGAAAGGGATTGCGGCTTCTGCTTTGCAGCATGACTCTTTAAAATGGCGGCGCACAATCATTCAGGAAGCTGCCATGTCCGACTCCCCCGACGCTCGCAAGGTGACGCCCGCGCTGAAGGCCGAAATCCTCGCGGAGGCCCTGCCCTACATCAAGCGTTTCTTCGACAAGACGATCGTCATCAAGTACGGCGGCAACGCGATGACCGATCCGAAGCTGAAGGACTGCTTCGCGCGCGACGTCGTGCTGCTGAAGCTGGTCGGGCTGAACCCGGTCGTCGTGCACGGCGGCGGCCCCCAGATCGAGAACCTGCTCGCGCGCGTCGGCAAGAAGGGCGAGTTCGTCCAGGGCATGCGCGTGACCGATGCCGAGACGATGGAAGTCGTCGAGATGGTGCTGGGCGGGCAGGTCAACAAGGAGATCGTCAACCTCATCAACCAGGCCGGCGGGAAAGCGGTCGGCCTGACCGGCAAGGACGCGAACTTCATCCGCGCGAAGAAGCTGTTGATGCAGAAGAAGGACGCGCCCCCGGGAGACCTCGTCGATATCGGCCAGGTCGGCGAGATCACGCAGATCGATCCGAGCCTGATCTCCTTCCTCGACAAGGGCGATTTCATCCCCGTGATCGCGCCGATCGGCGTTGGCGAGGATGGCGAGACCTACAACATCAACGCCGACGTGGTCGCCGGCAAGCTTGCCGAGATCCTGAAGGCCGAGAAACTCGTGCTGCTGACGAACACGCCGGGCGTCCTGGACAAGGACGGCAAGCTGCTGACCGGCCTCACGCCGCGCCAGATCGACGATCTGGTCGAGGATGGCACGCTGTCGGGCGGAATGCTGCCGAAGATCGGCTCGGCGCTGGACGCGGCGCGCAACGGCGTGAAGTCGGTGCACATCATCGACGGCCGCGTCGAGCACTGCCTGCTGCTGGAGATCCTGACCGATCACGGCGTCGGCACGATGATCAAGAGCAAGTGACGACGGGCCCCGTGTCGGATCATCATCACCTGCCCGATCTCCTCGAGCACCTGCTGCCGATTGCACGCCAGGCCGGCGAGGTCGTCATGTCGGTGTATGCAACCGATTTTTCGGTACGCGGCAAGGAGGATGCGTCGCCCGTCACCGAGGCGGACGAGCGTGCGGAAGCGGTCATCCTCGCCGGGCTCGCAGCCCTCGCGCCCGACATCCCGGTAGTGGCCGAAGAGGCGGTCGCGGCGGGACACGTTCCGGCAATCGGCGAGCGCTTCTGGCTCGTCGATCCGCTCGACGGGACCAAGGAGTTCATCAATCGCAACGGCGAGTTCACGGTCAATATCGCACTCGTCGAGAACGGCCAGCCGCTGCTTGGCGTGGTGCTCGCGCCCGCCCTCGGCAAGTTGTTCGCGGGGCTGGTCGGCACCGGCGCCTTTGTCGAGGACGGACAGGGCAGACGTGCGATCCGCTGTCGCGTGCCACCGTCCGAAGGCCTGACGGTCGTCGCCAGTCGCTCACACGGCGATGCGGCAGCGCTCGATGCCTTCCTCGCCGGCCGCACGGTCGCGAGGCTCGCCAACGCGGGCTCGTCGCTGAAGCTATGCCTGATCGCCGCGGGCGACGCCGACCTTTATCCGCGCCTGGGGCGCACGATGGAATGGGACATCGCCGCCGGCCATGCCGTGCTGGCGGCCGCGGGGGGGCGCGTCATGGAACTGAACGGCGGCCCCCTCGCCTACGGCAAACCGGGCTTCGAGAACCCGCACTTCGCCGCATGGGGTTTCGACGAAGGCATCGCGCCCCGGGGCGGGTGATTGCATCTGCAATGCTGCCGTGTCCGTCGTCACGCGGATCGCGCGACTGCTGCGCAACCACATCGCGGCCGCGATTCTGGTCCCGGCCCGGGCCGCATCAGCCAACACTGAGGCGGCTGACGAAATCGACAACGGTCCCCACGGTGGCGAAAGAACTGCCGTCGACCTCGTCGTCCGGCACCTCAATGCCGAAACGCTCCTCGATCGCCTGGATCACGGCAAGCACTGCCATCGAATCGAGTTCCGGCACGCTGCCCAACAGCGGCGTGTCGGCGTCGAACAGCAAACCGCGTCCATCGAGACTCAACACTTCGTCGAGCAGGGCCAAGACCTGTTCCTGGATATTCAAAACGAAAACCTCGCTGCACCGACCAACACACTTTACGATTGCAACCATCCGCCACCGGCTTCCGGCGCGGAACTGCGAATTATACTTCCGGTCGGCGCCGAACTCCGCCGCCCATTGTCGGAATAATGCACGATCCCGAACCCGGAACACTCGATGACAACGACCGCCCTGCTCCACGGCCTGCTCCGCAGCGCCGTTGCGCGCAATCCCGCACAAGCGGCGCTAACGCGCGCAGCACAAACCTTATCCTACGCGGAACTCGGCACGCAATGCGACGCATTTGCCGCCGGCCTGCTCGCGTTGGGCCTCGCGCGGGGCGAACGGGTAGCGATCTATCTTGAAAAGCGCTTCGAATTCGTATCAGCCGCCTTCGGCACGAGCGCTGCCGGAGGCGTGCTGGTCCCGGTCAATCCGCTACTGAAGGGTGAACAGGTCGGGCACATCCTGAACGACTGCAACGTGCGCGTGCTGGTGACGAGTGCCGAGCGCCTGCCCTTGCTGCAGCCGGTGCTGGCGGCATGTCACGATCTGCGGCAAGTGGTGCTGGTCGGGAATCCCGTCACGCTGCCCACCGTCGAAGGCGCGAGCGTGCACCGCTGGAGCGATCTTGCCGAAGCGCCCGCCCGCGCCGGCCATCGCGTCATCGATTCCGACATGGCCGCGATCCTGTATACGTCGGGCAGCACCGGGCGGCCAAAAGGCGTCGTGCTGTCCCACCGCAACGTCGTCACGGGCGCCCGCAGCGTCGCGCAATACCTCGGCAACCATTCCGGCGACACTTTGCTTGCGGCCCTGCCGCTGTCGTTCGACGCCGGCCTGTCACAGCTCACGACGGCCTTCCACTCCGGGGCACGCGTGGTGTTGATCGACTATTTGCTGCCGCGCGACGTGCTCAACGCCGTCGTGCGCGAACGGGTGACCGGACTCACCGCAGTGCCGCCGCTGTGGATCCAGCTCGCGGGGCTCGAGTGGCCGGGGACCGTCGGCGAACACCTGAGGTACATCGCCAACACCGGCGGGCGCATGCCCTTCGAGACGCTGAAGACGCTGCGCGCCAAGCTGCCGCGCACGCGCCCCTTCCTGATGTACGGCCTCACCGAAGCCTTCCGCGCGACCTACCTGCCGCCGGAAGAGATCGACCGTCGCCCCGATTCGATCGGCAAGGCAATTCCGAACGCCGAAGTGCTGGTGCTGCGCGAGGACGGCACGGAATGCGCGCCGAACGAACCCGGCGAACTGGTGCAGCGCGGGGCGCTGGTCGGCATGGGCTACTGGAACGATGCGGAAAAGACTGCCGAGCGCTACAGGCCGCTGCCGGCGGGCATCGGCGGACGCGACGCCGGGCTGACGATTCCCGAGATCGCCGTGTTCTCAGGCGACACCGTGCGCCGCGACGAGGACGGCTTCCTGTACTTCATCGGCCGGCGCGACGAGATGATGAAGACTTCGGGCTATCGCGTGAGCCCCACGGAAGTCGAGGAGATCGTCTATGGCACCGGCCGCGTCGGCGAATGCGTCGCTTTCGGCGTGCCGCACCTGGCGCTCGGACAGGCAATCTGCCTCGTCGCAACGCCCGCGCCGGGCACAACCCTCGACACGGCGGCGCTGCTCGCAGACTGCCGCAACCGCATGCCCGCCTACATGGTGCCGTCACGCGTCGAAGTGCGCAGTGGTCCGCTCCCGCGCAATCCCAACGGGAAGATCGATCGCAAAACGCTCGCCGCCGAAGTGCAGGAGGCCGCGCGATGAGCGGCGCCGCGAAAT
Organism: Azoarcus sp. DN11; assembly: GCF_003628555.1. NCBI lineage: Bacteria > Pseudomonadati > Pseudomonadota > Betaproteobacteria > Rhodocyclales > Zoogloeaceae > Azoarcus > Azoarcus sp. DN11. The sequence goes on from NZ_CP021731.1 coordinate 3,840,198, forward strand.
CCGCCCCGGTACACGCGCCGATGACGCAGTTCGCGAGCGAAAACGGCGAGCTCCTCGTCGGCGGCATCCCGCTCACCCGTCTTGCTGCACGGGTCGGACGCACGCCCTTCTACGCCTATGACCGCAGGGTACTGAACCGGCGCATTGCCGAACTGCGCGCGGCATTCCCCCCGGCGGTCCAGCTTCACTACGCGATGAAGGCGAACCCGATGCCGGCGCTGGTCGGCCACATGGCGACACTGGTCGACGGCATCGACGTGGCGTCGGCTGGAGAGCTCAAAGTGGCACTCGATGCCGGGGTCGCTCCGCACGACATCAGCTTTGCAGGTCCGGGCAAGCGCGACGCCGAGCTGGTGCAGGCGGTCGCCGCCGGCATCCTCGTGAATGTCGAATCGCTCCGCGAGATCGCCCCGCTGGCGGCCGCTTCAGCTGCGCTCGGGGTCCCGGCACGCGTTGCCGTCCGAGTCAATCCGGATTTCGAACTCAAGTCATCAGGGATGAAGATGGGGGGCGGGCCGAAACAGTTCGGCGTAGACGCCGAGCAAGTCCCCGAACTGCTCGCCGAGATCGGGCGCGCGGGCTGCACATTCGAGGGCTTCCACCTTTTCGCCGGGTCGCAGAATCTCAAGGCCGATGCGATCATCGAGGCGCAGCGCAAGAGCTTCGAACTCGCGGTACGCCTCGCCCAGGCTGCGCCGGCACCGGTGAAATGCCTGAATCTCGGCGGCGGCTTCGGCATTCCGTACTTCCCGGGCGAACAGGCACTCGAGCTCGCCCCGATCGGCGAGAACCTTGCCGCGCTCGTCGCCGAGGCGGCGCGCGATCTGCCTCAGGCCGCGCTCATCATCGAACTGGGACGCTACCTCGTGGGTGAGGCGGGTCTCTACGTGTGCCGGGTCATCGACAAGAAGGTCTCGCGCGGCCACACCTACCTCGTCACCGACGGCGGTCTTCACCACCACCTATCGGCATCGGGAAATTTTGGACAAGTGATCCGCAAGAACTACCCCGTCGCGATCGGCAACCGGATGGGTGCCGTGGCGGGTGACGCGGTATCGGTCGTCGGGCCGCTATGCACGCCGCTCGACCTGCTTGCCGACCGGATGGCGCTCCCGGACGCGGAACCCGGCGACCTGGTGGTCATCGGCCAATCGGGCGCCTACGGTGCCAGCGCCAGCCCGCAGGCCTTCCTCGGCCATCCGGCCGTGACCGAAGTGTTGGTCTGACCGCGCTGCGGCGCCGCAAAGGGAAACGGGCGCCGAAGCGCCCGTTTCCCTTTGGTCAGACCGTCGTCGGACGATCAGAAGTTGTGGCGCAGGCCGACACCGATCGAGGTGTTGTCCAGACCCGGAGCCGAGCCGAGGAAGCTGTATGCACCGCCGCCGTTATACGCACCCCCCGTGGCGATCGACACTTCCTGCTTGTCGTTGTCGATCTTGGTCCACTGTGCGTAGACCTTGGTGCGCTTCGACAGGTTGTAGTTGTAGGCCAGCGTGAGCTGCTTTGCGCCCGTGTCGCCGGTGTGGCTCCAGTCGCGTGCGACAGCGTAGTTCACGTGGAACTCGTTGGCACCGACCGGAACCATCACCGCGACGCGGTAGTGGTTGCGGGAGTGGTCGCCGGTAAGGCCGGTGCTGGCCTGCAGGCCGCCGTTCTCCGACCTGTTGTGCTCTGCCAACGCGCCGACGACAACCGCCTTGAAGTCATACACGCCCGCCAGAACCAGCGCGCTGTCCTTGCTCCGGCCCTGCGTGAAGTTGTAGAAGCGGTTGGTCTGCGCGTAGCCGAAGCCGGCGTGCAGCGGACCGTTGTTGTAGGTCAACGTGCCCGAGTAGTGCGCCGGACGGTCGTTGCGGGTGGAGGTTGCGGCCGCCTGTTCGTTCAGCGCCGAGTACTGTGCCTCGACCATGAAACCGCCGCCGAAGGTCGGGCTCGCGTAAGTAACCGAGTTGCGGAGGAAGAAGTTTTCCGGATCGTAGGCCGGCACCCAGATGAACGCATCCGACGAGTTTCCGGTGTCATGGTTGTGCATGCCCAGATAATCGTGCGTCGCGTAGTACAGCGGGCTGGTGATGTAGCCGAGCCTGATCGTGCCCAGGCTGTTGCTCTTCAGGCCAACGAAGGTGTCACGGCTGGCCAGCTTTCCCTGACTGCCATTCGAACTTCCATCATCCGCGCGGAAGCGGCTCTCGACCTGGAACAGCGCCGACAGGCCGCTCCCGAGGTCCTCGTTGCCGCGGAATCCGATACGGGAACTGTTGTCGACGACTTGGGTGACGCTCTTCTGGCCTTCGACCTTGGTCTGTTCCAGCGAGGTATTCACGCGACCGTAGATGGTCACGTTGGATTGCGCCTGGGCGGCACCGGCGACACCGATGGCAGCCAGCGCGATGGCCAGCGTCTTGACGTTCAGCATTGATTCGACTCCCCACTTGTAATGGATTTGATTGTCGGCTTTCTGCAAACCTGTCCGCACGGAATCCCGCGTGAGGATCCGCGCCCGCAGCAGAAGCACAGCGCGATTATAGGGGGCGCAACAATGCAGGAAAGAAGAACCTTACCCCATCGTCACAGAATTGTCGCATGCATGCAACAGGAGTGATGACCCTTATTGCGGACATCGGACGCGGATGCCGCGCGGGTCGCAGCGAAAGGCACAAGCGCCCCTCACGATCCCCCCAGCCGCGGATGACGTGGACGAAAAAACGGGCGCCGAAGCGCCCGTCTCGATCAATTCCGGACGGACCGGAATTAGAAGGTGTGACGCAGGCCCAGACCGAAGCCGGTCGGATCCTGGTCGGCGCTAACGAGACCGTTGGAGCCGATACCGCTCAGGTAGAAGTCGGCGGCCGAGTCGCGCTGGTTGTTGATACGGGTGTAGTACGCCTTGACCATCGTGCGCTTGCTCAGGCTGTAGGTATAGCCGAGGGTCCATTGCGAGAACTGGGTTTTTCCATCGTCGAGCCTGGTGCAGCCAGTGACATCGCAATCATTACCCTTGATCTTCTGCGAACGCGCGTATTGCAGATAGGCGGCCTGATTGCCGGCGAACTTCTGCTCGGCACCGACCATCCATGCGTTGCGCTTGGCGTCGAGGTTAATGTTACGAAGCGCGGGAGAGGCAAGCCCCGTACCAGTTTGAGCCTCGTACTTCGAGCGGTCCCACAGGGCCGAAATCGTCGTGTTGGTCGGGAACGAGTACTTGGCGGCGATACGGCCGGTCTTCACCTTGTCGTGGAGGCCGTTGACGTTAGCAAGACCGACGGCGTTTGTTGCGAACGGGCCGACGTTCGGCGCGCTCGAAGCGGACGGATCCTTTGCGTAGCCATAGCCAGCCGACACGTACAGCGGGCCGTTCTCGTAGGCCGCAGCGAGCTGGTAGGCGTTCGAGTTGACGCTCTCACCGCGGTTCTGGGACTCCGACTTCTTGTTCTCACCGGCCGAATAGGCCAACTGGGCGGCGAAGCCGCTAAAGCTCGGCGTCGTGTACATCACGGCATTGTTGATGCGCTCGTCGATGCCGGTCTTGATGCCGGCGATCGTGCCGTAGGTGGCAGCCTGGAAGCCGATGCCGGTCGCAGCCGGGTTGAAGTCGACCTTGGCGCCAGCGGTACGCATGAAGGTGGTCAGCTTGCCGAGCTGGACGGTACCGAAGCCGCCGTTCAGGCCGACGAAGGTGTCGCGGGTTGCCAGGGTGCTGGTGCCCGAACCGTCGGCGTTGAAGCCGCTTTCGACCTGGAACAGGGCCTTCAGGCCGTTGCCGAGGTCTTCAGTGCCGCGGAAGCCGATCAGCGAGCTGTTCGAGGTGACGCGGGCGCGACGCTCGATTTCACGAAGCCTGCCATCGACCCGAGCGCCACGAACGCCAAAATCGCCGTTAACGTCGATGAAGTCCGCGCCGCCCTTCGCCTGCACGGACTCCAGGGTCGTGTCGACCACGCCGTAAACGGTGACGTTGGTCTGCGCGAAAACCGGAGCGGACGCCAGGCCAGCGACGGCCAGGGCGATCAGTTTCTTTTGCATGTATTTCTCCTCTAATTGAAGCTGAAGCCGCGGTCATGACCCCGGCCCGACTTACCTCTCAAGCGAGAAGTTGCCACGATTGTGCTTAACGGGCGCGTAACGGTGCAAGACTCGCTCGCGCGGAACACGGCAAATGGATAAAAGTTGTTGCACAGGCGCAACAAGCCGCAACATCCGACAGCCTCGTGTAATTTGCGGACGCACCTCGAGGCTTGCGCGGACACGTTGCCAGGGCGCGTTCCGGGCCTTCCCACTACCCGACGCGGATAGCGACGGGGGGCAAATTTCACGTCTACGGCATAGCCGGGATCACTGGCGCGGGAACTCGCCGCGGGCTTTAGCACTCAGAGACGTTGAGTGCTAAAATCACGCGCATGGAGGACCCCCGTACATGAGCCAAGCCCTGTCGTTCCCCGTACCGTCTGCCGCCGGCAGCATCGATCAGTACATCCAGTCGGTGAATCGCATTCCGCTGCTCACCGAACGCGAGGAGATGGAACTGGCGACCAGGTTGCGCGACGAGGGCGACCTGGAGGCGGCGCGCCGGCTGGTGATGTCGCACCTGCGCCTGGTGGTGGCGATCGCGCGCGGCTATCTCGGCTACGGGCTGCCGCATGCGGACCTGATCCAGGAAGGCAACATCGGGCTGATGAAGGCGGTGAAGCGCTTCGATCCGGCGCGCGGCGTGCGGCTGGTATCGTTCGCGATCCACTGGATCAAGGCCGAGATCCACGAATACGTGCTGAAGAACTGGCGGCTGGTGAAGGTCGCAACGACGAAGGCGCAGCGCAAGCTGTTCTTCAACCTGCGCAGCCTGAAGCAGGATTCGACGACCTTGAGCGGCGACGAGATCCACGCGGTGGCGGCACAACTGGGTGTGAAGCCCGAGGAAGTCATCGAGATGGAGACGCGCCTGAGCGGGCGCGACATCCCGCTCGAGGGCGACAGCGACGACGATGACGAGCGCTTCGCGCCGATCGCCTACCTGCCCGACCCGCACGCGGAGCCGTCGCAGGTGCTGGAGCGCGCCGAGCTCGCACACCTGCACGAGGTCGGCCTGCACGAGGCGCTCGCGAGCCTGGACGAGCGCAGCCGCAACATCGTGCAGCGGCGCTGGCTGGCGGAAGGCGACAGCGCGACGCTGCATGAACTGGCGGCAGAGTATGGCGTCTCGGCGGAGCGCATCCGCCAGATCGAGGCGAAGGCGCTGCAGAAGCTGCGCGGGCTGCTCACGGTCTGAGCAGCTTTCCGGCCCCGCAACGCGAACGGCAGCCACTGGCTGCCGTTTTCATTTGCCGGCGAGCAGGGTGCGGAGGTCGGCGACGATGTTCTCGGCGGTCTCGCCGTGCTTCACGTAAAGGCGCGCACGGCCGGTCGGGTCGAAGACGTAGGTGCCGGTGGAGTGGTCGACGGTGTAGTTGTTGCCCGAGGTGTCGCCGCTCTTCTGGTAGAAGACACGGAATTCCTTCGCGACTGCGGCCGTCTGCGCCGCGTCGCCGCGCAGGCCGAGAAAGTGCGGGTCGAATACCGGGACGTACTGGGCCAGGAGCTGCTGCGTGTCGCGCTCGGGGTCGACGGTGACGAAGAGGACCTGCACGCGCGCCGCGTCGGGACCGAGCTGGCGCATGGCTTCGGCCATGGTCGCGAGGTTGGTCGGGCACACGTCGGGGCACTGCGTGTAGCCGAAGAACAGCGTGACGACCTTGCCGCGGAAGTCGGCGAGCGTGCGCGGCGTGCCGTGGTGGTCGGACAGCGCGAGCCCCTTGCCGTAGTCGGCGCCGGTGATGTCGGTGGCGCGGAAAGCCGTGGTGGAGTTGGGGCTGGAGCAGGCAGCGAGGGTGGCAACTGCAAGGGTTGCGGCGACGATCAGGGCGCGGAGCATCTTTCCTGGATGAGATGAGTCGAAACGGTGGATCAGAAACGCAGGTAATGATCCGCCAGCAGCCCCGCAAAGAGCAAGAAGAGATACAGGATGGAGAAGCGGAAGGCGCGTCGCGCGCGGGCATCGCTGTAGTCGCGGTACAGGCGCCAGGCGTGCCCGAGGAAGGCGCCGCCGAGCGCGACTGCGGCGATCAGGTAAACGAGCCCGCTCATGCGCGTGGCGAAGGGCAGCAGCGTGACGCCGAAGAGGATGCACGTATACAGCAGCACCGACAGGCGCGTGAATTCCGGGCCGTGGGTGACGGGCAGCATCGGCAGCCCGGCGCGTGCGTAGTCGGCGCTGCGGTAGAGCGCGAGGGACCAGAAATGCGGCGGGGTCCAGGCGAAGATGATGAGGAAGAGGAGCAGCGCATCGGCGCTGACCTCGCCCGTGACGGCAGCCCAGCCGAGTACCGGGGGCATGGCGCCGGAGGCGCCGCCGATGACGATGTTTTGCGGCGTGCGCGGCTTGAGGAAGATGGTGTAGACGACCGCGTAGCCGACGAAGGTGGCGAGCGTGAGCCACATCGTGAGCGGATTGACGAGCTGGTGCAGCAGGGCGAGGCCGGTGCCGCCGAGGGCGGTGGCGAAGGCGAGCGTTTCGCGCGGGGTGATTTCGCCGCGTGGCAGCGGGCGGCCGCGGGTGCGGCTCATGCGGGCGTCGATGTGCGCTTCGATGAGGCAATTCATTGCCGCCGCGGCGCCGGCGACACAGGCGATGCCGACGGTGGCGGCGAGCACGACGGCCGGCGGGGGCAGGCCGTCGGGGACGGCGAGGAACATGCCGATGATGGCGCAGAAGACGATCAGCGTATTGACGCGCGGCTTGGTCAGCACGTAGAAGGCGTGCAGGCGCGATCCTGCGAGGTGGGATTCAGGCGTATGAATTTTCGCGGCCGGCATGGCCTGCCCTCCTCTGTGCGGCCGGCGCGGGGAGGCGGGTCCCGCGCAGGCCGTGATTGATCCAGACCATCACCATGACCAGCGCCGCCGCCCCCGCGTTGTGCGCGACGGCGAGCGGCAGCGGAAGGCTGGACGTGACGTTGGCGATGCCCAGGGCGAGCTGGGCGGCGAGCGCGGCCAGCAGGACGACGCCGAAACGGCGTGTCGCGGGCCGGCGCAGCAGGGCGCAGCCGAGCGCCAGCAGCGCGGTGCCGGCAAGCAGCGCGCCGATGCGGTGTGACCAATGGATGGCGGTGAGCGCCGCGAGCGGGAGCGCTTCGCCGTCGGCCGTCATGCCGAGTTCGCGCACGACGTGGAAGGCGTTCGCATAGTCGGCCACGGGCTGGAAGCTGCCTTGGCAGGTGGGGAAATCGGTGCAGGCGAGTGCGGCGTAGTTGGTGCTGGTCCAGCCGCCGAGCACGATCTGGAGGGCCAGCAATACGAAGGCGGCGCGCGCGAGGCCGGCCAGGCGACGCGAGACGTCGACGCGCGGCTGCGCATGAACGCGCAAGGCGAGCCACGCGAGCAGGGCCAGGGTCGTCAGGCCGCCCAGGAGGTGGGCGGTGACGATGGCGGGCTTGAGCAGCAGCGTGACGGTCCACTTGCCGAGCAGCCCCTGGACGATCACGACGGCGACGAGCGCAGCGGCGATCCGTGGGGAGGCCCCTGCCGCGCTGCGCTGGCGCCACGCGAGGGCGGCGATGGCGACAATGAGCAGGCCGAGGCTCGCGGCGAGGTAGCGGTGGATCATTTCCTTCCACGCCTTCGGCAGGCTGACCGGCCCCTGCGGGTCGGCGGCATGGGTGTCGCGGATCTCGTCGGCGGCGTGGTGCGGGCTCACCTGGCCGTAGCAGCCCGGCCAGTCGGGGCAGCCGAGGCCGGCGTCGGAGAGGCGGACGTAGGCGCCGAAGACCACGACGAGGGTCGTGAGCGCGAGTGCGAGGAGAATCAGGCGGCGGTAGGCGGTCATCCCGGAGTCCGCATCGGGTTGGCGGAGTTCGGCCGGGAGGGCTGCCCCCGGCCGAGCGCCGAATACTTGAGCAGGCGTTGCAGATCTTTGACGACGCGGCGCGGGTCGGCGTTCTCGGGGAAGCGCATCATCACGTTGCCGCGCGGGTCGACCAGATAGACGTGGCGACCACGCTCCGCGGCGGGCAGGCGGGCGAGCCATGCCGGCGTGGCGCGGGCGAGGCGCAGGCCGGCGTGCGGCGCGAGCAGGTCGCCGGCCGGCGTCGCGGCGTCGGACAGCAGCCACAGGCGCGCGACGCGGTCCATCTCCTCGCCTTGCGCGAGCCGCGACTGGCGCATCGCGTAGAGGGCATCGGCACAGGCGCGGTCGCAGGCACCGGGCGCGGCGAACAGCAGGGTCCAGCGGCCATCGAGCTCGCTGCGGGCGAAATCCGCTTGGCCGGCGACGCCCGGCAGGACGGCGTCGGGCAGGGCGGCAGGGACGAGCAGTTCGCCGTAGTTCGTGCGCCCTTCGGGCTGCCAGACGTAGTACGCGAAATAGGACGCGGCAACGGGCAGCGCGCAGACGAAGGCGAGCAGCGCGAGCGTGCGGCGTCCCGTGCGGGTTTGCGCGGAATCCGCAGGCGTTGCGGGCGAACCGTCAGACAGGCTTGCGCTGGTCATGCCGAGGGCTCCGGAAAGCGTTCCACAGGTACCACAAGGTGAGTGCGGTCGCGAGCGCCGAGAGGGCGTACCACTGCAGGGCGTAGCCGCGGTGACGGTCGATGCCGGCGTCGGGCTCGGGCCAGTCGCGGATCAGGCCGTCGGCGGCGGGGCTGGTCTGCTGCACGTAGAAGTCGGCGACCGGCAGATGCGTTTCGGCGCGGTAGCGAGGGAGATCGAGGGTCTGCCGGACGGGGCCCGAGGACGTGTCGGCCCCGAGCAGGAAGGGTTTGGCGTCGGGATGACGCACGCGGCCGGTGACGACGATCGCGCCGGGCGGATTGTCGACCCGGGGGAGTTGCGTCCGGTCGGGCGCGGCCGCCGTCCAGCCGCGATTGACGAGCACGACGCCCCCCTGCCCTGCGATCTGCAGCGGCGTGACGACGTGATAGCCGGCGTGGCCCTGGTGCACGCGGTTGTCGATCAGGATGCTGCGCCCGGGGAGCCATTCGCCGCGGAGTTCGAGCTTCTGCCACTCGACCGGGGGCTTCGAACCGGGGGGCTGCGCGGGGCGTTCGGCCGCGACGCGGTATGCCGCCTGCAGTGCAGCCTTTTCCGCTGCGCGGCGCGTCTGCCAGTTGCCCAGTTGCAGCGTGAGCAGCGCGAGCGCGATGCCGGCGAGCAGCGGCACGGGATGCGGGCGGGCGTTGCGGCGCAGGCTCATCCGGACAGGCCGCTTACAACAGGTAGACGACGAGGAAGAGCAGCAGCCACACGACGTCGACGAAGTGCCAGTACCACGTGGCCGCTTCGAAGCCGAAGTGGCTGTCCGGCGTAAAATGGCCGGCGATCGCGCGGCCGAGCATCACCGTGAGCATGATCGCGCCGACCGTGACGTGCATGCCGTGGAAACCGGTGAGGAAATAGAAGGTGGAGCCGTAGATGCCGGTGTCGAGGCGCAGGTTCAACTCGGCATAGGCGTGGCCGTATTCGTAGATCTGCAGGCCGAGGAAGAGCAGGCCCAGCAGGATGGTGACAAGCAGGCCGAGCTTGAGTTGGCCGCGCTTGTCGTGGCGCAGCCCGTGGTGCGCCCACGTGAGGGTCCCGCCGGAACTCAGGAGGATCAGTGTGTTGAGCGCGGGGATGCCCCAGGCGGTCATCGGCGTGAAGGGGCTGGATTTGCCCGGTCCGGCGGTGGGCCAGCCGCCGACGAAGCCCTGCCACAGGAGCTGCACCGTGTCGCCGGTCGAGAGCCAGGGCACGGCGAGCACGCGGGCGTAGAACAGCGCGCCGAAGAAGGCGGCGAAGAACATGACTTCGGAGAAGATGAACCAGCCCATCGACCAGCGGAAGGAGCGGTCGACGCGGTGGCCGTACTTGCCGCCTTCGGATTCGTGCACGACCTGGCCGAACCAGCCGAACAGCATGAAGACGAGCACGGCGATGCCGAGGAAGAAGACCCACGGCCCGGCCTTGATGCCGTTGAGCCACATGGTGGCGCCGCCGGTGAAGAGGAGCAGCGCGACCGAGCCGAAGATCGGGTACTTCGAGGGCTCGGGCACGAAGTATTTTTCGAAGGTTTGCGTCATGTGCGGTCTCCCTCCCTTCCCTACCCCGATGAACCGATCACCAGGCGCACAACGGCGATGATGGTCAGCACGAACACGAGCCCCGCAAGCAGGCCGGCGGCGATGACTGCGCGCGGGTCGAGCGAATGGACATCGCTCTCGTAGTCGTGGCGCCGCCGTATGCCGACGAAGGACCACAGCACGGCACGCAGCGTCGCGAGGAAGCCGGCACGCGGCCGCGTGGCGGACTCGTTGCGGGAAGGGGCGTGCGGGTCGCGGTCCGGCATGGCGATCACGAATTGCTTCCCGCGTCGTCGCCGGCGATGCGGCGCGCAGCGACTTCGAAGAAGGTGTAGGAGAGCGTGATGACCCGGACGTCCGCGGGCAGGCCAGGATCGACGACGAAGACGACGGGCATGGTGCGCGTTTCGCCGGCGGCGAGCGTCTGCTTGGCGAAGCAGAAGCATTCGAGCTTGCGGAAGTATTGCCCGGCCAGCTGCGGACCGTAGCTGGGGACGGCCTGGCCGGTGACGGGTTCGCCGCGGGTGTTGGTGACTTCGTAGGCGACGGTGGCGAGTTCGCCGGGGTGGACGCTGATCTGGGTTTGCAGCGGGCGGAATTGCCACGGCAGATCGTGGGTGTTGGCGTCGAACTGGATGGTGATGGAGCGCGCGAGGTCGACCTGGGTGTTGGCGACGGTATCGGGCTGGACGAGGTTGTTGATGCCCGTGACTTCGCAGATCTTCTGGTAGAAAGGCACGAGCAGGAAGCCGAAGCCGAACATGACCACGGCGGCGACGGCGAGGCGCACGAGGAGGCGGCGGTTTTCGGCAGCGACGCGGACTTGCGTGGTCATGGAGCGGGCCCCTTGAAGCTGAACAGGGCGGCGATAAAGAACGCGAGCGCGACGGCCGCCAGCAGCAGCGCGGTGCGGCGGTTGGCGGCGCGGCGGGCGGGGTCGTCGCTGCTGGGGGTCATGGTTTTGTTGCCTTCGATCCGCGCCGAATGGGATATCCGCTCTGCAGGCTGCGGAACTCGCCCTGCGGGCTCAGACAGTCCTCACCTGCGCCGCGGATACCCCATCCGGCGCTCGCATCGGGAAAACGTGACCGCTTGCTCATCTCACCACCGGCGCTTCTTCGAACGTGTGGTGCGGGACGGGTGACGGGAGCGTCCATTCCAGCCCCTCGGCGCCCTCCCATGCGCGCGCCGCCGCCTTCTCGCCGCCGCGCACGCATTTCACGACGGCGTAGAGGAAGATGAGCTGCGACAGCCCGAAGCCGAAGGCGCCGATCGAGGCCACCATGTTGAAGTCGGCAAACTGCAGCGCGTAGTCGGGAACACGCCGCGGCATGCCGGCGAGGCCAAGGAAGTGCATCGGGAAGAAGGTGACGTTGAAGAAGATCATCGAACACCAGAAGTGCAGCTTGCCGATGCGCTCGTCGGGCATGTGGCCGGTCCATTTGGGCAGCCAGTAGTAGGCGCCGGCGAAGAGCGCGAAGAGGCTACCGGCGACGAGCACGTAGTGGAAGTGGGCGACGACGTAGTAGGTGTCCTGCACCTGGATGTCGATCGGGGCGATGGCGCAGATGAGGCCGGTGAAGCCGCCCATCGTGAACACGAAGATGAAGCCGACCGCGAAGAGCATCGGCGGCTCGAAGGTGAGCGAGCCGCGCCACATCGTTGCGACCCAGTTGAAGACCTTCACGCCGGTGGGCACGGCGATCAGCATCGTCGCGTACATGAAGAAGAGCTGGCCGGCGGCGGGCATGCCGGTCGTGAACATGTGGTGGGCCCACACGCTGAAGGAGAGGATCGCGATCGAGGCGGTCGCGTACACCATCGACGCATAGCCGAAGAGCGGCTTGCGCGAAAAGGTGGGGATGATCTGGCTGATGATGCCGAAGGCCGGGAGGATCATGATGTAGACCTCCGGGTGGCCGAAGAACCAGAAGACGTGCTGGTACATCACCGGATCGCCGCCACCTGCGGCGCTGAAGAAGCTGGTGCCGAAGTGGCGGTCGGCCAGCACCATCGTGACCGCGCCGGCGAGCACGGGCATCACGGCGATCAGCAGGTAGGCGGTGATGAGCCAGGTCCAGCAGAAGAGCGGCATCTTCATCATCGTCATGCCCGGCGCGCGCATGTTGAGGACGGTGACGACGATGTTGATCGCGCCCATGATGGAACTCAGGCCCATGATGTGGAGCGCGAAGATCGCCATGTCCATGCCCATGCCCATCTGCACCGAGAGCGGCGCGTAGAGCGTCCAGCCCGCCGCGGTGGCGCCGCCGGGGACGAAGAAGGAACCGATCAGCAGGATCGCGGCCGGCGGCAGCAGCCAGAAGCTCCAGTTGTTCATGCGCGCGAAGGCCATGTCGCTGGCGCCGATCATCAGCGGGATCTGCCAGTTCGCGAAGCCGACGAAGGCCGGCATGACCGCGCCGAACACCATCACGAGGCCGTGCATGGTGGTGAGCTGGTTGAAGAACTCGGGCCGCACGATCTGCAGGCCCGGCTGGAAGAGCTCCGCGCGGATCGTCAGCGCCAGCACGCCCCCGGAGAGGAACATGATGAAGCTGAACACGAGGTACATCGTGCCGATGTCCTTGTGGTTGGTCGTCGTGATCCAGCGCATCAGGCCGGTGGGGCCGTGATGGACGCCGTGCGCGTGATCGGACATGACTGCCGCCATGCTGCCTCCTTGACGATTCGGTCCTGCTCGGGTTCGCCTGCCTTCGGTCGGCATCACTTGCCTCGCGCTGCCGCGATCTGCGACGGCTGGATGGCTTCGCCGGTCTTGTTGCTCCAGCTGTTGCGGGTGTAGGTGATGACGGCCGCGATGTCCACGTCGGACAGCTGCTTGCCGAAGGCCGCCATCGGCGTGCCCGGGCGCCCGTTGAGCTCGACCGCGATCTGCGCCGCAGCCTCGCCGAGCACGACCTTCGAGCCGTCGAGCGGCGGGAAGGCGGGCGGCAGGCCCTTGCCGTCGGCCTGGTGACAGGCGACACAGTTCGCGGCGAAGACCTTGGCGCCCTGCTCGACGAGTTCCGCGAGCGACCATTCGCGCGCGCCGGCACTCGCCGCGGCGGCCATTGCGGCCTGTCGGTCGGCGACCCACTGGCTGTAGGCTTCCTGCGACACGACATGCACCTCGATGGGCATGAAGCCGTGGTCCTTGCCGCACAGTTCGGCACAGTTGCCGCGGTAGACGCCCTCCTTGTCGGCGCGGAACCAGGCGTCGCGGATGAAACCGGGGATGGCGTCCTGCTTGACGCCGAACGCCGGCAGCCACCAGGAATGGATCACGTCGGACGCGGTCGTGAGCATGCGGATCTTCTTGCCGACCGGCACGACGACGGGATTGTCCACTTCGACCAGGTAGTGCGCGCCCTTGGCGGCCTTGCCGTCGATCTGCTCGTGCGGCGTCGACAGGTTGGACACGAAGCGGATGCCCTGCCCTTCGCCCTGCAGGTAATCGTAGCCCCACTTCCACTGGTAGCCGGTGGCCTTGATCGTGATGTCCGGGTCGCGCGTGTCCTTCATCTCCAGCACCGTTCTGGTCGCCGGCCACGCCATGCCGACCAGGATGAGGATCGGGATGATCGTCCAGGCAATCTCGACCGCGGTGTTCTCGTGGAAGTTGGCGGCAACGGCGCCTTTCGACTTGCGGTGATGGATCACCGCCCAGAACATCACGCCGAACACGATCACGAAGATGAAAAGACAGATCAGCAACATCAGCGTATGCATGTTGTAGATCTGCTCGGCGATGCCGGTGACGGGGGACTGGAGGTTGAAACGGCTCTGAGCCAGGGCCGGCGACGCGAGCGCGACGAATACGGCTACTGCATGACGACCGGCAAGACTCATGTCTCTACCCTCAATCGAATGCACAGGCTCTTGCGAGCCGTATTTCAGCGAACCCGAATGGATCATGCCATAGCAAAAAAGGCACTCGCAACACGGATATTTGCTATTTGTCAATATATTGCGGCGCAATATGTGATAAATGGCACCGCGCGCGCGACATTTGTCGCCGGATCAGGGTTTTCCCGCACGGCATCGGCTCCGGCAAAAATGCCCGTGGCCGCATCCGCACGATTACGCCGACGAGCCGCGGGTCGGATGTCGAAGCCCTGCCCATGAACGGTTGTATTTGCTTCCCGGTTCAATAAAATCGGCGACGCCCCGCGGTCCTGCCGCGCATTCCTGTCCTTTATCGCACGAGCCCCGATGAGCTATCCCCGCCCCGGCTTCGAAGCCAAGATCTGCCCTCCGGACGCGCTGGCCGCGCGCGCCGCCGCACTCCCCCGCCCGCTGGTGTTCACGAATGGCTGCTTCGACATCCTGCATCGCGGTCACGTGACTTATCTCGCGCAGGCGCGCGCGCTCGGGGCGGCGATGGTCGTGGCGCTGAACACGGACGCGTCGGTGAGGCGGCTCGGCAAGGGCGACGACCGGCCCGTGAATCCGCTCGAAGACCGCCTCGCGGTCATGGCGGCGCTGGAGAGCGTCGACCTCGTGACGTGGTTCGACGAGGACACCCCGCTGGCGCGCATCCTCGAGGCACGTCCCGAAGTGCTGGTGAAGGGCGGCGACTGGAGCGTGGACCGGATCGTCGGGGCAGCGGAGGTCACCGGCTGGGGCGGCCGCGTGCACTCGATCCCATTCGATCACGACCGTTCGACGACGGCCCTGCTCGGGCGCATCCGCGGCACCTGAACGCTCGCCCGAGCGGGGGCGAACGGGCGCCTCAGATCAGGAGCAGGCGGGCGCCCCGTCCGGCCGCATGCTCGTCCAGCCAGGGGCGCCAGTCGTCGGCGGGCATCGGCCGCGCGAAATGGTAGCCCTGGCCGAGCTGGCAGCCCATCGCCTGCAGCCGCGCGGCCTGCTCGGCCTGTTCGATGCCCTCGGCGATCAGCTCGATGCCGAGACGGTCGCCCAGGCCGCACACGAGGCCGGCGATCTCGCCGCCCTTGCCCGCGCCGCCGATGTCGTTGATGAAGGCGCGGTCGATCTTGAGGCGATCCACATTCATGCGTTGCAGGTGGCTCAGCGACGAGAAGCCGGTGCCGAAATCGTCGATCGCGATGTCCAGCCCCATCGCCTTGATGCGCCCGAAGAGCTCGATCATGCGGTCGCCTTCGCCCATCGCCACCGATTCGGTGATTTCCAGCTCGATCTGCTGCGGCGCGACGCCGCTGTCCTCGATCGCGGCGCGCAGGCGTCCGAGGAAGTGCGGATCGCGGAACTGGATCACCGACACGTTGACCGCCATGCGCACCGAACCGTGACCCGCCTGCGCCATGCGCGCGGCCTCCTCGCAGGCGCGGCGCAGCACCCACTCGCCGATCGACAGGATCAGGCCGGAGCGCTCGGCCAGCGGGATGAAGCGGTCGGGCGGGATCATCGTCCCGTCGCCCGTGCGCCAGCGCAGCAGCGCCTCGGCGCCGACGCAGCGCCCGGTCGCGAGCTCGATCTGCGGCTGGAACACGAGGAACAGCTCGTTCGCGCCGAATGCCCCGCGCAGGTTGTGCAGCAGATTCACGCGCCCGCGGATCTCCTCGCTGACGCCGCGGTTGTAGCGCGCGACCGAGCCGCGCTCGGCCTGCTTCGCGCGCTTGAGCGCGAGGTAGGCATCTTCCAGCGCCTCGCTGCCGTCCCCGCCGACGTCGTCGAGGCGGACGATGCCGATCGTCACCGACACGATGGCGCTCTCGCCTTCGACCTCCAGCGGGTCGGCGAAGAGGCCGTCGAGACTGCTCACATCCGCATCGTGGGCGGTCCAGAACACCGCGAAGCTGTCCGAGCCCACCCGCGCGACCCGGACTTTCGCGCCGCATCCGGCAACGATGCGCGCTGCGACCCCCTTCAGCAACGCGTCGCCGTAGTGATAGCCGAACGCGCCGTTGATCTCGCCGAAATGGTCGATGTCGACGACCGCGAGCACCCCGCGGCGGCCTTCGCGCTCATGCAGATGCGCGTCGAGCAGCTCCAGCAGCTGCCGGCGGTTGGGCAGATGCACGAGCGGATCGAAATACGAATACTCGTTGAGCCGCTGCACGAGGTCGACGTTGTCGAGGCACACCGACACGTTCGCGCGGAACATCTCCAGCAGGCTCGGATCGAGCTCGTCCGCCGCATGGCCGGTCTCGACGTAGGCGGCGAGGTCCCGCCCCGGCCGCGACCCGAAGTACAGCGCGATGCCCTGCCCCGGCTCCACGACGTTCGCGCGCTGCGCCAGCGCGCGCTCCAGCAGCGCACGGATCGCCGGTTCCTGCAACGCATCGAGCGGCTGGCGGCTGGCGCGGCCGAAGCGGCCGGCGGCGGCGACCACCTCGCACGGCGTGCCGCCCTCGCGGCGCGCGCACACCAACCCGTCCGCCGGCAGCCCGAGCAGCCCCGCCAGCTGCGTGATGACACCGCCCGCGAAATCGGCCAGCCCCTCGCAGCGCAGGAGCTCGGCGCTGCTGCGCACGATCCGGGCCAGTCCGGCGCGGCTCGCCTTGACGATGCGGATCTGCTGGTAGGCTCGGATCGCCGCGGTAAGCGACGCATAGAGCTGCGTACACGACAGTTCCGACTTGTTCCCGTAGTCGTTGATGTCGTAGTCGCGGATCGCGGCGATTTCGGGCACATAGCCCGGCGGATCGGTGCGCAGGATGATGCGCACGTCGCGCATGTGAAGGTCGTGGCGGATCTCGTCGACCAGCCGCAGGCCCGCATCCCGCGTTTCCATGCCCACGTCGAGCAGGACCACCGCGATGTCGCGCTCGGCGGCGAACAGGGCCCGCGCGTCACTCACGGAATACGCGTGCAGGAAGGCGAGCGGGCGGCCCAGAATCTCCGTGCCCGCGAGGCTCAGCTCGGTGCTGCGATGCAGCCCTTCGTCGTCATCGACGATCGCGACTTTCCACGGTACCGCGGTGGTCGCGGGCGCCGGTTGCGGTTCGGTGGCGAACTCGAGGAGATCGTCATCGCGAAAACTCATCGATGGCGCGTCATCCCTGAACCTCGCCGCGCGACTCGCCCACCGCGGCGCGCCAGTCGGACGTGATGCTTTCCTCGAATTGCGGGAACTCGCGGTCGTGCTCCATCAGCAGGCGCAGGATCGTGCGCGCATGGTCGCCCGGGAAGCCGCGCCGGTGGCCGTCGCGCGTGTCGTTCATGAGCCGCTTGAGGTACTCGCGGCAGTCGCGGGTGCCCCACAACTCGTCGATCTGCGTGAGGTGGGGATAGGTCTCGTACAGCTTCGAAACGTTGGTCTTCCGCATGGGTTCCCCCCGCCTTGTCTGACCCGCTACTTCTTTCAGGAATTAAACGATAGCACCGCCAATGCCCCGCGTCGAATTCCCCACCACCCGGGAAATCATCCCCAGGGCATTGTTCCTGCGCGGCGCACGCACGCTCCAGCCTGTCTCGCCCCCGCCTGCCCCGGTACAATGCCGGCGATGACCGCCCGCCCCCCGCTCTCTCCGCTCCACGTCCTCGAACACGTCTTCGGCTACACCGCCTTCCGCGGCGAACAGCAGGCCATCGTCGAGCATGTGGCGGCGGGCGGTGACGCGCTGGTGCTGATGCCCACCGGCGGCGGCAAGTCGCTGTGCTACCAGATCCCGGCCCTGCTGCGCCCCGGCACCGCCGTGGTGGTGTCGCCCCTGATCGCGCTGATGCAGGACCAGGTGAGCGCCCTGCAGGAAGCGGGCGTAGCGGCAGCCTATCTGAACTCCAGCCAGGCGGCCGACGAATCCGTCACGGTGGAACGCGACCTCGTCGTCGGCCGGCTGGACCTGCTGTACGTCGCGCCCGAGCGGCTCCTCACCGGGCGCCTGCTCGCGACGCTCGACCGCCTGCACGAGGCCGGCCGCATCGCGCTCTTCGCGATCGACGAGGCGCACTGCGTGTCGCAGTGGGGGCACGACTTCCGGCCCGAATACCTGCAGCTCTCGGTGCTGCCCGAACGCTACCCGGGCGTGCCGCGCATCGCGCTGACCGCCACGGCCGACGCCGAGACGCGCGAGGAGATCGCGCAGCGCCTGGGCCTCACCGCCGCGCGGCGCTTCATCTCGAGCTTCGACCGCCCCAACATCCGCTACCGGATGGTCGACAAGGACAACCCGCGCAACCAGCTGCTCGCCTTCATCCGCGACGACCACGCCGGCGAGGCGGGGATCGTCTACTGCCTGTCGCGGCGCAAGGTCGAGGAGACGGCCGCATGGCTCGAGGAACAGGGCATCCGCGCGCTCGCCTACCACGCGGGCATGCCGCAGGAGGTGCGCGCGGCGAACCAGGGCCGCTTCCTGCGCGAGGACGGACTGGTGATGTGCGCGACGATCGCCTTCGGCATGGGCATCGACAAACCCGACGTGCGCTTCGTCGCCCACCTCGACCTGCCGCGCTCGATCGAGGGCTATTACCAGGAAACCGGCCGCGCCGGCCGCGACGGCCTCGCCTCGCAGGCGTGGATGGCCTGGGGGGCGCAGGACATCGTGCAGCAGCGCCGCATGATCGACGAGTCGGAAGGCAGCGAGGACTTCAAGCGCCGCGCGCGCGCGCGCCTCGACGCGCTGGTGGGGCTGGTCGAGACCACCGCGTGCCGCCGCCAACACCTGCTCGCGCATTTCGGCGAGGCCGGCGCGGCCTGCGGCAACTGCGACAACTGCCTGGAGCCGCCGCGCACCTGGGACGCGACCGACGCGGCACGCAAGGCGCTGTCCGGGGTGTTCCGCACCGGCCAGCGCTTCGGCGCCGGTCACGTGATCGACGTGCTGCGCGGCGAGCTCACCGACAAGGTACGCGACTGGGAGCACGACAAGGTGAGCACCTTCGGCATCGGTGCCGACGTGGACGAAAAGACCTGGCGCACCTTGTTCCGCCAGCTCGTCGCGCGCGGGCTGCTGGCCGTCGACCACGACCGCCACAACGCGCTGACGCTCACCGATCTCGCCCGTCCGCTGCTGCGCGGCGAAGCGGATTTCGCCTTGCGCCTCGCACCCGAGAAGCGCCGCACGAAGCGCGCGCGCAGCACCCGCATGGAAATCCTCGACGGCGTGCCGCTAACGCTCTTCGACCGCCTGCGCGCCTGGCGGGCGGCGACCGCGCGCGAGCGCAACGTGCCGGCCTATGTGATCTTCCACGACGCCACGCTGCGCGAGATCGCGCTCGCGCGGCCGACGTCGATTGCGGAGCTGACACGCGTTTCCGGCATCGGCGACCGCAAGCTCGAGGCCTATGGCGACGCGATCATCGCCGAAATCCGGCGGGAAGTATGACGAAGCGGGCGCTTCAGGCCGCCAGCAGGGTCGGGCGGGCGAAGAGATAGCCCTGGAAGAGGTCGAACCCGAGCGCGAGACAGCGCCGCGCGCGTTCGAGCGTATCCACTTTCTCGGCGAGCAGTTTCGCGGGATGCAGGCGCAGGCGGCGCACCAGTTGCTCCAGCGCGGCAGGCTCCACCTGGAGGATATCCAGTTTCACGACATCCACGACGTCGAGCAACGGCTCCATCTCGCGGCTCACGGCGCAGACATCGTCGAGCGCAAGGCGGTAGCCGAGGTGCTTCAATTCGGCACAGCGCTCCAGAACGGCGCAATCGATCTCGATCGTCTCGAGCAGTTCGAGCACGACGCGTTCGCGGGGCAGGTTCTCGATGCGGCCGCTCATCAGCATTTCCGCGTCGACATTGACGAATCCGGTGCTGCCGCCGATCACGCTGTTGAGCCCCAGGCGCCCAAACGCGCGCGCGATCACCTGCGCCGTGGCGCGGGCGTCGTCCGTCACGCGGGCTTCGCCCGATGCGTCTTCACGAAAGAGCAGTTCGTAGGCAGCGACCTTGCGCTGCCGGTCGAAAATCGGCTGACGCGCGAGAAAGATGTCGTTCTGGGTGCTCATGGCTGCCTCCTTTGCAGGCGGCGAAAATCACTGCCCGCACGATGGTTGAGCAATACCCGTGCCAGTCGCGAGCTCACCGGGACATGAGACGGAAAGCGGGGGCTGCGCGTCGGGCTTCCGAACTCTACCCCCAATCGGGCACTTTCACCCACATCTGGCGCAGAGAAGCTGGGGAAAATTTCCCACACCCTCACTTTCTGTGTAGCACACACGTGGGAAACTTTCCCACATTTTCGCATTGGCAGCGCAGCCCCCCGCTGTCATCCCTCTGCCGCGATCGCATCCGCCAGCCCCGGCCCAGTCAGCGGACCGGTTCCACGTGTGTCGTCAGCCGCGCCCCCGCCTGCACTTCCACCGCCCGCTCGATTTCGTCGGCGAGCGCATGGGCGCGGGCGACCGACCAGTCACCAGGCAGGCGGAGGTCGACGTGCGCAAAGTGCATCGATCCTGCAACACGTGTCTTGAGGTTTGCGAAACTGCAACCGCGCGACGCGAACGAGGCGAGCACGGCCTCGATGCGCGCGATGTCCTCGTCGCCGAGCGCGCGGTCCATCAGCCCGTCGACCGAGCGGTGCATCAGCCCCCAGCCCTCGCGCAGAATGTTCAGCGCGACCGCCGCGGCAACCAGCGGGTCCAGCCAGACCCAGCCGCTCACGCTCGCCAGCCCCACGCCGACCACGACACCGGCGGTCGTCCACACGTCCGTCATCAGATGGCGGGCGTCGGCTTCCAGTGCCAGCGAGCGGTTCGCGCGCCCGACCTGGAACAGGACGCGGGCGACGCCAAAGTTGATGGCACTCGCACCGATCGACAGCGCAGTGCCGAGGCCGAGTTCACCCAGCGGCTCGGGGTGGAGCAGGCGCTCGCCGGCCGTGAAGAGAATCGCCAGCGCGGCGACGAAGATCATCACCCCCTCGAAGGCCGCCGAGAAATACTCCGCCTTGCCGTGGCCGTATGGGTGCTCGGGGTCGGCCGGTGCCCGCGCGAAGAACACCATCAGCAGCGCGAAGGACGCACCGGCAAGATTGACGAGGGATTCGAGGGCGTCGGAGAGATAACCCACCGAGCCGGTGAGCCACCATGCCCCGGTCTTCATCCCGATGGTCGTCAGGGCGGCGAGGAGCGAGAGCAGCAGTGCTTGTTGAGGAGTCAGCGTGCGCATGATGTGGGCAATGATGCGATGCGCGACATGGTAAACCACGCGGGCCCGGCGATGCTTGCGGAATGCGGGCGAAGAGCAAACAATGGCGCTTCTGTCGCAAACGCCAGGGAGACCGCAATGGGATTGTTGGACGGATTGGCCGGCCAGGTGCTGGGAAGCGTGCTGGGCGGCGGGCAACAGCAGGCCACGCAAGGACCGGGCGGCCCGCTGCTGCAGATCGCGATGAACCTGCTGCAGAACCAGCCGGGCGGACTCGCCGGCCTGCTGCAGCAGTTCCAGAATGCGGGACTCGGCGATGCAGCGGCCTCGTGGGTCGGCACTGGCCAGAACGCGCAGATCGACGGCAGTCAGCTCTCGAGCGCGCTCGGCAGCGACACGGTGGCGGAAATCGCCAACCAGCTCGGCGTTCCGCATCACGAAGCAGCCAACGGCCTCGCCGCGCTGCTGCCGCAACTCATCGACCATCTCACGCCGCAGGGGCAACTGCCGGAAGACAATTCCTTGCCGTCCGGGCTGGCTGCCCTCGCATCGAAATTCCTGCGCGGTTGATGGGATTTACCGCCACCGGCGGGCGATCCTCCATCGGAAGGATCGCCCGCCGGCGACGGAGGAGCGCGGTCGCTCAGCGCTTGAAGCGCTCCTCGGCGATCGCGTCGGCGACTTCCCCGGTCGGACGCTCTTCCTTGCGGGCGCGCGCGAAGATTTCCATCAGGTTGTCGTAGATGCTCTCGATGTGCTTCGTCAGCGCCGCGCGGTCGAAGTTGCCGGTGCGCTCGTAGTACACGTCGATGATGCCGCCGGCGTTGATGACGTAGTCGGGGGCGTACAGGATGCCCTTGTTCATCAGCGCGAGGCCGTGGCGCGGCTCGGCGAGCTGGTTGTTGGCGGCGCCGGCGACGACCTTGGCTTTCAGCTGCGGGAGGGTCTGGTCGTTGATGATCGCGCCCATCGCGCACGGGGCGAAGACGTCGACGTCGAGGCCGAAGATCTCGTCGGGCGCGACGACCGTCGCTTCGAGCTCCTTCGCCGCGCGCAGCAGCGGCTCGCGGTGGATGTCGGTGACCCACAGCTGGGCGCCGGCTTCCTTCAACTGGCGGGCGAGGTCGAAGCCGACGTTGCCCAGACCCTGCACGGCGACCTTCAGCCCTTCGAGCGAATCGCGGCCGAGACGCTCCTTCACGGCCGCCTTGATGCCGACGAAGGTGCCGTAAGCGGTCGCAGGCGACGGGTCGCCGCTGCGGGTGCCGTTCTCGGACGGCTTGTCGACGATGCCGGCGACGTGGTCGGTGAATTGCGACATGAACTTCATGTCGGCTACGCCGGTGCCGGAGTCTTCCGCGGCGATGTAGCGGCCGTTAACGCGCTCGACGGCCTGGGCGAAGGCCTTCAGCAGCTCGGGCGTCTTGTCGGTGCGCGGGTTGCCGATGATCACGGACTTGCCGCCGCCGAGCTTGAGGTTGGCCATCGCCGACTTGTAGGTCATGCCGCGCGACAGGCGCAGCACGTCGCGGATCGCTTCCTCTTCGCTGGCGTAGGGCCACATGCGGCAGCCACCGAGGGCCGGGCCGAGGTTGGAGTTATGCACCGCGATGATGGCCTTGAGGCCGCTCTTTTCGTCGCTGCAGAAAACGACTTGTTCGTGGTCGGCGAAATCGCTCAGGGAAAAAACGCTCATGATGTCTCCTTCATTGGTCTTTAAAGGGTGCAACGCGCCCTCCACCGCGGCTCGTGGCCGTGGCGGAAGGTTTGCTGCGGGGGGTGAAGCAGGGGTTTCACGGAGCATCGCTACGCGCCTGCTGAACGGCGAGCGAAGCGAAGACTCCAACCAGGGGTTACGCGGAGCACCGCTCCGCGCCTGCTGAACGGCGGAGCGAAGCGGAGACTCCTGGGGTTTAGCCCGGGATAACCGCGATGGTCTTGCGGACCTTGCCGCTCGTCACGTCGGCGGGGCGTTCCTTGCGGCGGAAGGCCGCGAGGAGTTCGCCTTCACGCATCCGGGCGTTCGCCAGGTAGCGCTCGCGGATGTGGCCGAAGCCGCGGATCTGCTCGGGCAGACTCGCAAGTTCGACGGCGGCCTCGTAGTTCGCCTTCTCGACGCCGACGAGGATCTCCTCGACGACGCGCTCGTAGTCGGCGATGAGCTGCCGGTCGAGCTTGCGGTCATGCGTGCGGGCGAACGGATCGAGCAGCGTGCCGCGCAGGCCCTTCATCTTCGCGAGCTGACGCATCGCCTTCAGCATCCACGGGCCGTACTTCTTCTTCTGCAGCTCGCCGGTGGCCGGGTCCTTGTCGGCGAGCGTCGGCGGGGCGAGGTGGAAGACGAGCTTGTAATCGCCTTCGAACTGCTCCTCGACACGCTTGAGGAAGTCGCTGTCGGTGTAGAGGCGCGCCACTTCGTACTCGTCCTTGTAGGCGAGCAGCTTGTGGTAGCCGCGCGCGACCGCTTCGGTCAGCAGCGTCGTGCCGGGCTGGACCTTGGCTTCGGCCGCGCGCACGCGCTCGACGAGCTTGGCGTAGCGTTCGGCGTAGGCGGCGTCCTGGTAGTCGGTGAGGAAGGCCTTGCGGCGGGCGATCACTTCGTCGAGCGAGGCCGACAGCTTGTGGTGCTCGGGCGTGCCGTGCTGCGGTTTCGCGGCCTTCTCGACGGCGTCCGGATCGACCGCGGCGCGGCGGCCCCACTGGAAGGCGGACTTGTTGGCCTCGATGGCGGCGCCGTTGAGTTCGATCGCGCGCATGATCGAATCGCGCGTCAGCGGCACGAGGCCACGCTGCCACGCAAAACCGAGCATGAGGAGGTTGGTCGCGATCGAATCGCCGAGGATCGCGGTCGCGAGACGCGAGGCTTCGAGGAACTCGACGTTCTGGCTGCCGACGGCGTCGACGATCTGGTTTTCCATCGAGCCGGACGGGAACTGCGGGTCCGGGTGCTTCGTGACGTTGCCGGTACGCGCCTGGGCCGCGAAGCCGCGGACGAATTCGCTGGTGTTGGTCTGGTCGCGGTTGATGACGACGCGGGTGTGATTGGTGCGCATCTTCGCGAGCGATTCGTCGCTGGCGGACACCACGAGGTCGCAGCCGATGACGACGTTCGCCTCACCTGCAGCGACGCGGGCGGCGAAGATGTCTTCCGGACGGTTCGCGATCTTGACGTGCGACCACACCGCCCCACCCTTCTGCGCGAGACCGGCCATGTCGAGGATCGACACGCCCTTGCCTTCGAGGTGCGCGGCCATGCCGAGCAGCGCACCGATCGTCACGACGCCGGTGCCGCCGACGCCAGTGATCAGTATCCCCCACGGCGCGTTGGTCGCCGGCAGCGCGGGTTCCGGCAGCGACGCGAACACGTCCGCCGCGGCGGTCGCGGCCTTGCCCTTGCGCAGCTTGCCGCCTTCGATCGTCACGAAGCTCGGACAAAAACCTTTGACGCAGGAGAAATCCTTGTTGCACGCGGACTGGTCGATCGTGCGCTTGCGGCCGAACTCGGTCTCGACCGCCGTCACGGACATGCAGTTCGACTTCTCGCTGCAGTCGCCGCAGCCTTCGCACACGAGGTCGTTGATGACGACGCGCATCGCCGGATCCGGGAACTTGCCGCGCTTCCTGCGACGGCGCTTCTCGGCGGCGCAGGTCTGGTCGTAGATGATCGCGGTGACGCCCGGCACTTCGCGCAGCTCGCGCTGCACGGCGTCGAGCTCGTCGCGGTGGCGGATCGGCACGCCGTGCGGCAGGTCCGCGGGACCGTAGGCGCGCGGGGTGCCGTCATTGACGACGATGATGTTGTGGATGCCTTCGGCCTGCAGCTGGCGCGCGATGATCGGCACCGACAGCGTGCCGTCGTGCGGCTGGCCGCCGGTCATCGCGACGGCGTCGTTGTAGAGGATCTTGTAGGTGATGTTCACGCGCGCGGCGACGGCCGCGCGGATCGCCAGGATCCCCGAGTGCATGTAGGTGCCGTCGCCGAGGTTCGCGAACACGTGCTTGGTCTTGGTGAAGGGCGCCTGGCCGACCCAGGGCACGCCTTCGCCGCCCATCTGGCAGAAGGTCTGCGTCGTTTCGGGCGACAGCCACGTCGCCATGTAGTGGCAGCCGATGCCGGCGATCGCGCGCGACCCCGCCGGGACCTTGGTCGAGGTGTTGTGCGGGCAGCCGGAACAGTAGTGCGGCACGCGCTGGATCGACAGGCGCGGCTTCGCGAGCGCGGCTTCCTTGGCGTCGAAGAAGGCAAGCCGCGCCTTGATCTGGTCCGAGGTGTAGAAGCGCGCGATGCGGGCGGCGATCACGCGGGCGATCATCGCCGGCGTCAGGTCACTGGCGGCGGGCAGCATCCAGTCGCCGTGCGGCAGCGCCCATTCGCCCTTCTCGTCGAACTTGCCGATCACGCGCGGGCGCACGTTCTCGTTCCAGTTGTAAAGCTCTTCCTTCAGCTGGTATTCGAGGAACTGGCGCTTCTCCTCGATCACGAGAATCTCGTCCAACCCTTCGGCAAAGTGACGCACGCCTTCGGATTCGAGCGGCCACACCATGCCGACCTTGTACAGGCGGATGCCGATCTCGGCGGCGACGTGCTCGTCGATGCCGAGGTCTTCGAGCGCCTGGCGCACGTCGAGGTAGCTCTTGCCCGAGGTGATGATGCCGAGCCTGGCGTTCGGGCTGTCGATGATCGTGCGGTTGAGCCCGTTCGCGCGGCAGTACGCCAGCGCGGCGTAGAGCTTGTGGTGCACGAGGCGCTCTTCCTGCACCAGCGGGGGATCGGGCCAGCGCAGGTTGAGGCCGTCGGCGGGGATCGGGAAGTCCGCCGGGATGATCGTGCGGACCTTGAAGGGGTCGATATCGACCGAGCCGGAGGTCTCGACCGTGTCGGTCAGCGCCTTGAACGCGACCCAGCAACCCGAGTAGCGCGACAGCGCGAAGCCGTGCAGGCCGTATTCGAGGTAGTCCTGGATGCCCGCGGGGGCGAGCACCGGCATCATCATCGACTTGAAGATGTGCTCGGTCTGGTGCGGCAGCGTCGAGCTCTTCGCGCCATGGTCGTCGCCCGCGATCACGAGCACGCCGCCGTGCCTCGAGGTGCCCGCGGCGTTGGCGTGGCGGAACACGTCGCCGGTGCGGTCCACGCCCGGGCCCTTGCCGTACCAGATCGAGAACACGCCGTCGTACAGCGCGTTGGGGTCGAGGTTGACCTGCTGCGTGCCCCACACGGAAGTCGCCGCGAGGTCCTCGTTGAGGCCGGGCTGGAAGCGGATGTGATGCGGCTCGAGGTATTTCTTCGCTTTCCAGAATTCCTGATCGACGTTGCCGAGCGGCGAGCCGCGGTAGCCGGTGACGAAGCCGGCGGTATTGAGGCCCTCGGCCTGGTCGCGCAGGCGCTGCATGATCGGCAGGCGCACCAGCGCCTGGATGCCGGTCATGTAGGCGCGGCCGGAGGTCAGCGTGTACTTGTCGTCGAGGGCGACGGGGGCGAGGGTATTCGACATGGCGCGTGGTCCGTCGCAGCACCTGGACGCGCGGCGCTCGTGACGCCCCGATCCGGCTGCCGACGTTGTCTCCTGTATGGTTGCTGTTGTGCGCGTCCGCGGCATCGAACGCTGATGAGCATCGTAAGGAGATGGCGTCGGGGAGTTTTTTCTAGTTGCGGCGGGAAAGCGGCGCTCATTGAAAGGAATTTTCGCTATCCTGCGATTTTTCGAAATAACGCCGACGACATGAACGGTGCGCCGCACCAATACCCCTCGAAAATGCGAAAGACGATGCAATTTTTCTGCTCATCCGCGCGACTGGACGTGCGGTGCGCGACGCTTTCCTAACTGTTCTTAATTTTTCCCGCAACCTCGTTTAAGTCTCGCGCCGATACAATTCGGCACGAATAATTCTGCGCGCCGGCTGGCGATGCCGGCCGCCGCACTTCTCCCTCTTCCCGGGCACGGAGCACCTGTGATTCTGAAAGGCCCCCATTCCCCCGACCTCCTGCGCGACGAGATCCTCGCGGACATCTTCGAGGCCACTGCCGCGCTTCGGCCGGACCATGTCGCACTGATCTCGGGCACGCTCCGGGTCACGTACCGCGACCTCAACGAACGCGCCGACCTGATGGCGCATCATCTCATCGGCAAGGGCGTCAAGCCCGGCGACATCGTGGGGCTGTGGGCGCCGCGGGGAGTCGACCTGCTCGCGAGCCAGCTGGCAATCGCCAAGACGGGCGCGGCGTGGCTACCGTTCGATGCCGACACGCCGGTCGAGCGTGTCGAAGTGTGTCTGGAAGACGCTGGGGCGGCGGGCATCGTCACCGCCCACGGCCTGGACACGCTGATCGTGGATGCCGCCTTCCGCGTGTGGGACCAGGCCGAACTCCAGCTCACGACCGACGGCCCGCTGCAGCGGCGCAACGGCGCACGCCCGGACCATCCCGCGTACGTGATCTACACCTCCGGATCAACCGGCAAGCCCAAGGGCGTGCCGATCAGCCAGGGCGCGATCTGCCATTTCCTGCGCAGCGAAAACGCGGTGCTCGGCGTGCGCGGCGACGACACCGTCTACCAGGGCTTCTCGGTCGCGTTCGACATGTCCTTCGAGGAGATCTGGATCTCCTACCTGGTCGGCGCGACGCTGTGGATCGCGCCGCGCGAAATCATTGCCGACCCCGACGCGCTGCCGCGCGCGCTCGACGACAACGGCGTCACGGTGCTGCACGCGGTGCCGACGCTGCTGGCGCTGTTCAGCGCCGAGGTGAGCGGCCTGCGCCTGATCAACCTCGGCGGCGAGATGTGCCCGCAGGCGGTCGTCGACCGCTGGGCGACGCCGTCCCGGCAGGTCTTCAACACCTACGGGCCGACGGAAGCGACCGTCTCCGCGAGCCTCGCGGAGTTGCGCGCCGGCGAGGCGGTCACGATCGGCAAGCCCCTGCCGAACTACGGCCTGCTGGTCGTGGGCGACGACATGCAGCTGCTGCCGCCAGGTGAAATGGGCGAGCTGTGCATCGTCGGCCCGGGCGTCGCGCACGGCTACCTCGGACGGCCGGAACTCACGGCCGAGAAATTCCTGCCCAACCCGTGGGCGGAGCAGCCGTTCGAGGCGCGCCTGTACCGCACCGGCGACCTCGCGCGCATCGACGCCGACGGCCGGATCCAGTGCCTCGGCCGGGTCGACGACCAGGTCAAGGTGCGCGGCTTCCGCGTCGAACTCGGCGAGATCGAGGCGGTGCTGGGCAAACAGCTCGGCAGCGGGACCGCGGCGGTGGTGCTGAAGACCGTGAACGATATCGAGCAGCTCGTCGCCTACATCGTGCCCGCGGCGGGAAGCACGCCGGACGTGAATGCGCTGCGCCACCACATGCGCGAGTTGCTGCCCTCCTACATGGTGCCGAGCCACTTCGAGGTGGTCGCGGGAATCGCGCGCCTGACCTCGGGGAAGATCGACCGCAAGGCCTTGCGTGCGCTGCCGATGACCCGGGTGGAGGAGGAGATCGACGCCGACGACCCGGAGAACGACGCCGAGGCGGCGCTGTTTGCGGCGCTCGGCCGCTTCTTCCCGGGCTTGCCGATCCGCCGGACGGCCGACTTCTTCGATGACCTGGGCGGGCACTCGCTGCTCGCGGCACGTCTCGTATCGGCGCTGCGCGAGGACGCGCGCTTCGCACACATGACGGTCAACGACGTGTATCGCAACCGCCGCGTCGCCGCGATCGGCGCGGCGATGCAAGCCGGCATGGCGGGCCCGGACGTGGCCGCGGCACCGCCGTTCGCCGCAATACCCAGCTCGCGCCGCCTGCTCTGCGGCGCCGCGCAGGCGATCACGCTACCGATCCTGATCGCCCTGCACATGATGACGTGGCTCGCCCCGTTCTTTACCTACCACTATTTCACCGGCGATCCCGGCGATTCGATCGTCGTCGCCATGTCGATGTCGGTGGTGGTCTTCCTGGCCATGAACCTGGTAGGGATCGGTATCGGCGTCCTCGCCGGAAACGTGCTGTTGCGCGGGATCGGCGCCGGCCGCTATCCGCTGTGGGGCTTCACGTACTTCCGCTGGTGGCTCGGCGACCGCCTGCAGCAGATCTCGCCCGCCCACCTGTGGGCCGGCTCGTCGCTGTACAACGGATACCTCCGGGCGACGGGCGCGCATATCGGCGAGGACGTGGTGATCGGCTCGCTGACGATCCGCCTGCCCCACCTGCTGCACATCGGCGACGGCGCCAGCCTGGGATCGAGCGTGAACCTCGAGAACGTTCGCGTCGAACGCGGCGAACTGGTCGTCAGCCGCATCGACATCGGCCGCGAAGCCTATGTCGGCTCATACGCCGTCATGGAAGGCGATACCGCGATCGCCGATTACGGCCGGCTCGAAGGGCTGGCCGCCCTGCCCCGCGGCGGGCGGATCGCGACCGCGGAAGTGTGGGATGGCGCGCCGGCGAGCCTCGTGCGGATGCTGGATCCGGCCAAGCGCCCGCCGCGGCCGGCGGTGACACGGCTGCGCCGTGTCGGCGAGTCGCTGTTCTTCGCGCTCGGAGCTGCACTGATCGCACTGCTGTTCTTCCTGCCGATCTTCCCGACCTTCGTCCTGATCGACGCCCTCGAAGGCAGGGTACTCGCCCCCGAACTCGATACGCAGGGCTACTTGCTCTCGATCCTGCAATACGTCCTGCTGGCGCTGCCGGCGAGCGCAGTGCTGGTGGTCGCGACCGCGCTGATCGCCGCCGGCGTCCGCTGGGTCGTACTGCCGCGTCGCCTTGCCCCCGGCTGCTGGCCGGTGCACAGCAACGTCTACTGTCGAAAGTGGCTCACCAACCAGATCCAGAGCGTCAGCCTGCAGGTGCTGCACGGCGTGTATGCGACGGTGTACGCCCCATTCTGGTATCGCCTGCTGGGAGCGAGAGTCGGCCGCGGTGCCGAAATTTCCACCGCGATGGGACTCGTTCCCGACATGCTGACGCTCGGCGACGACACCTTCATCGCGGACGCGGTAATGCTCGGCGACGAAGAGATCGACGGCGGGTGGATGTCGATCAACCACACGGTGGTCGGCCCGCGCAGCTTCGTCGGCAACGGTGCCTACGTACCCGATGGCACCACCCTGCCATCGGATGTGCTGATCGGCGTGCAATCGAAAGCGCCGGGCACGGCAGCCATGCTGCCCGGCCAGACCTGGGTCGGCTCGCCGGCAGTCAGCCTGCCCTCGCGCGAAATGCTGACCGGATTCCCGGCGACGCTCACTTTCCGTCCCTCGCCGTGGCGCCGGATCGGACGAGGTTTTGTCGAGGCGCTGCGCATCGTGCTGCCGCTGGCGATCATCTTCGCGGTCGGTTACGTGATCGTCCTCGACATCATGTCCGACGCCGCGGACGACAGCTGGCTCAGGTTGGTGTACGAACTGAGCCTGGCCGGCATCTACTATGGATTCGGGTCCTTCCTCTTCGTCGTCGCGCTCAAGTGGCTGCTGATCGGCCGCTACAAACCCCGGGCAGCGCCGATGTGGACGCCCTTCGTGTGGATCAGCGAAGCGGTGACCAGCGTGTATGAGTCGATCGCGGTGCCGAACTTCCTCGAATACCTGCGCGGCACGCCGATGCTTCCGGTCGCGTTGCGGCTCCTCGGCGTGAAGACAGGGCACGCAGTGTTCATGGACACGACCGACGTCACCGAATTCGACTGCGTCGAGATCGGCGACGGGAGCGAACTCAATGCCTGGTCCGGTCCCCAGACCCACCTGTTCGAAGACCGCGTGATGAAGATCGGCAAGGTGCAGATCGGCCGCCGCGTGACGCTCGGCATCCGCAACACGGTGCTCTACGACACGAAACTCGGCGATGGCGTGCTGCTCGGGCCGCTGACGCTCGTCATGAAGGGCGAGCAGCTGCCCGCGGGAACCGTGTGGTGTGGCTCGCCCGCGCAGGCGTGGCGCCCCTGACGCCTCCCCGGCCGCGGACGGCCGGCGAGCGCCCGCCGCTCGCCGCCGCGCGCCCCGAAGTGTGGCTGTGCCGGGCGCACGGGCCGGCACTCCGCGACCTCACGCACGAACTGCTGCGCGACCTGCTCGCGACTTACCTGGACTGCCGCCGCGAGCAGGTCCCGCTGCGGCTCGAATCCGG
This sequence comes from Azoarcus sp. DN11, assembly GCF_003628555.1. Classification (NCBI taxonomy): domain Bacteria; kingdom Pseudomonadati; phylum Pseudomonadota; class Betaproteobacteria; order Rhodocyclales; family Zoogloeaceae; genus Azoarcus; species Azoarcus sp. DN11. Next base: position 3,871,396 of record NZ_CP021731.1, read on the forward strand.
GCAGCCCCCCGCCGTGGCCGCGCCCTGGCAGGGCCTGCCGCTGTCGATCAGCCTCAGCTACGCCGCGGGAGTCGGCGCGATCGGCCTGTGCGCGGGAGCCGTCATCGGCATCGACCTCGCGGAAGTCGCACCGCTGCCGGACTGGGAGCGCGTGGCGGGTCTCTACCTCGGACCGCAGGCCGTGCAGCAGCTCGCGGCACTGGACGACGCGCCGCGCAATCACGCGTTCGCCGCCGCGTGGTCGGAAATGGAAGCGCGCAGCAAGTGCGTCGGCGTCGGGCTCGAGGAGTGGTCCGCGGCCCGCGCCCGGCGGCTGGCCTCGTCATCGATCCTGACGGCCACGGCCGCGCTGCCGCCGCAGCCCGACGGCCGGATGCTCGTGCTGACCGTCGCCCGCGCACCGCTACCGCGGCCCGCCGGACGGGATCAACCGTAGCGCCGCGCCGCCGGTGAAATAGATCGTATCGACCCGCTCTCGCCGCACGGACGAAATCGGCGTCGGCGATCGAGTGGGCGAGCGCCACTTCCGCCGCTCCAGGTTCATCGTCGCGACGGGCGCCGCCAATGGCACGTTCAGGCGGACTGCTCACGCCAAAATGCACCAAACAAGTGCATACGGTACAACGGTATTCAATACGCGTCTTCGTAAGCAGGTAATGATCACACAACGATCATTACCTGCCGTGAAGCAATGAACTCGTTGGCCTCCTGTTTTGACACCTACTCAACTTGGCCATTGGAAGAATGGGCAGGCTATCCGTTGGACGGCACGGTGAAGCCTGAGGGTTACTGTGCGGTATATCTCCGAAAACATATGTTTGCCATAAGCAAGGGGGAGGTGACGAAATGGTAACCACGGCTCTTTCACTTGGGTGGCAGGAGTTCTGGCTACCCACCATGTTGTTCGCGCTGGCAACGTCGGCCTCGCCGGGGCCGGTCAACATTGCGGCAGCCTCCTCGGGCGTCGCATTCGGATTGGCACGAACCTTGCCGCAAGTGCTGGGCGCGACAATCGGCTTTTCATCATTGATGCTGGCCACGGGGCTGGGGATGCAAGCGCTCATTACCGGAGTGCCGGTCATCCATTCCGTGCTCAAAGGTGCGGGCAGTTTGTTTTTGGCATACTTGGCCTGGAAGCTGTGGCGTGCATCGGGCACCCCGTCAGAGATCGTCATTGGCAAGCCACTTGGCATGCTGGACGGCGCAGTTGCTCAATGGGTCAATCCGAAAGCCTGGATCGTGGCCGCGTCCGGCATCGCTACTTACACCTATCCCGGCGAAGCTTATGGCTCCAGCGTGCTCGCGATGTCGATGGTGTTCTTGGTGATCTGCTTTCCGTCAGTGGGCGCGTGGGCCTTGTGCGGTGCAGCGACGCGCCAGTTGCTAAAAACCGAAGCTGCCATCAGGCGCTTGAACATGGCGATGGCGATACTCTTGCTGGTGTCGATCAGCACGTTGTTCCTGTAGAGGGGGCCAGGACAGAAACCCGGCGGGTTCAGCGGCGCATGATCACGTTGCGCAGCCGCCCTGGCGTCACCCCGAACACCGCCTTGAAGGTCCGCGTAAAGTGGGCCTGATCGGCAAAATGCAGAAGCAGTGCCAGGTCGGATAACGAAGCCCGTTGCTGATTCAGTTGAAAACGCGCCTTGAGTGCCCGCAACTGTCGCAGGTATGCAGACGGAGAGAGCCCGGTTTGACTGCGGAAAGTTCGAAGCGTGTGCCATCGGCTGTGCGGCGAACGTTCGACCAACTCACCCACTTCCACGTCGGACTGCCAGAGCTGGTGCATGGCATTTTGCAACGGATGCAGTTCCCGCTCGCGCACGCAGGTTTCCTGCGTCGATGGCAGGAACGCCGAGAGCGCCCTCAGTAATGCGTTGGCCCTGACCATGTCGACATCATGCGCACTTAACGCCGCAATGTGCTCGGCAAGTGCCGGAGCCGTAAAGACCCGCGAGCTTGTGTCCTCGAGCGCGAAGAATCGATCGGCGTCTATTTTCAGCAAGCACGAATCGCCGATATACAGCACCTTGTATCGCACATCGGACGACGCAGCGGCGCAGGAATGCACTTCGAACGGCGGGATCAGGAACAGGTCGCCTTGCCGAGCCTTGTATTCATGGCTGCCAGAGCGAAAACTGCATGTACCTTCCAGAATTGCGCCAATAGACCACGCGTCATGGAAGTGACCATCCAATCCATGTGGCCCCATTCTGGCGCTAACCACTTCGACATCATACTGCGGCGCCATTGTCCATTCGGTGATGTGCTTATCGCTCTTGCTCACGATCCATTCATCCCGCGGTAGAGGTGCCAGTATGCCACGGCGTATGCTGTCCGCACCTTTTCGATAGATCAATTGATCGCGGCACAGCGGTCCCTTCGTAACTATCAGTCATACCTGTTGCCGGCTGCGGGCGGCCGGAGCCTGAAGGCTGGACAGGTAGACGCGACCGCCGGCCACCATGTATTTGTCCTCGAACGAGACGGAGCGAAAACTGCCGACGACTGTTCCAATAGGCGTTCAGCCGTAGCGCCGCGCCGCCTCGACCGCCAGCCCGGCGCCGATGCTGCCGTACAGATCGCCCTCGACGCTGCGCGCGCCCGGCAGCTCGGCGGCGATGCGCGCGCGCAGCTGCGGCACCGCGCTGCCGCCGCCGGTGAAATAGATCGTGTCGACCTGCTCGCGCCGCACGCCCGCCTCGTCGAGCAGCGCACGCACGCAGGCCGCGACGCGGTCGACCAGCGACAGCGTCGCGCGGACGAAATCGGCGTCGGTGATCGTGTGGGCGAGCGCCGCCTCCAGCCGTTCCAGGTTCATCGTCGCGACGGGTGCCGCCGATAGATCGATCTTCGCCTGCTCCACCTGCAGCGCGAGCCAGTGCCCTTCGCGCTGGCTGATGAGCTTCGCGAGGCGGTCGAGCTCGGCGCGGGCTGCCGCGTCGCGATACACGTTCTGCAGGTCCGCCCACGCCTGCCGTGTGTAGGCGAAGTTGATCGTGTGCCAGGTCGCGAGCTGGAAGTAGACGCTCGACGGAAGCTCCGCGCCGCTCTTCATGCGGCTGCGGTAACCCAGCAGCGGCATCACGCAGTCGAGGCTCAGCGCGCGGTCGAAGTCGGTGCCGCCGATATGCACGCCGCCGTTGCCGAGCAGGTCCTCGCGCCGGTCGTGGTCGTCGTGCGAGCGGCGGGCGCGCTCGGGCGACAGGCGCACGAGCGAGAAGTCCGCGGTGCCGCCACCGATGTCGGCGATCAGCACCAGCTCTTCGCGCGCGAGCGACAGTTCGTAGTGCAGCGCCGCGCCGATCGGCTCGAACTGGAAGCTCACGTCGCGGAAACCCACTTGCGCGGCGATCTCGGCGAGCGTCTGCTGCGCCTTGTGGTCGGCGTCCTCGTCGTCATCGACGAAGCGCACCGGACGGCCGAATACCGCGCGATCGAAGCTGCGCCCGGCCTGCGCCTCGGCACGTGACTTCAGCTCGCCGATGAAGCCCGCGAGGAGGTCGCGAAAGCGCAGTGCGCGCCCCTGCACCTCGGTCTGGCCGTCGATCAGGCTGCTGCCGAGCAGGCTCTTCAGCGCGCGCATCAGGCGGCCTTCGTAGCCTTCGAGGTATTCCGCCAGCGCCGCGCGGCCGAATGCGGTCGTCTCCTCGTCGGCGTTGAAGAACACCGCCGAAGGCAGCGTGGGCTTGCCGTCCTCGAGCGCGAGCAGCGTCGCCGCGCCCGGACGTACCCAGCCGACCGTGGAGTTCGAAGTGCCGAAATCGATGCCGCAGGCGCGGGCGGGTTGGTCCATGAAGCAAGTATCCGCAGGATGGGTCCGCGATGCTACCGGACCACCGGGGCAAGAGGAACTCTCGGGAAGGGAAATGGCGGCGACAAGGGGGGCTTGTTGCACCGCGCCACCCCCTTCCGGCACGAAACCCGCTGAAACGGGACCGCGTCCGGAAAAATTTTCCTCCCGGCATCCGTGAAACCCGCAAAAGCCGCAAAACAATTCCGCACTCCCCTCCGTACCATTCATCCCCACGCAATCGAACCCACGAGCGGTTGCGAAACAAATACAGGCAGGAGACAAACCATCGTGGATAGCCCGGTTGCCGCGCGAGCGGCCGGTGTCCCTTCGTCTCCGCCGCACCTGTGCAGCAGTACCCGCGCACCGCCCACAAGGAGGAGACAACCCATGAAGCACAACAAGCTGATTTTCGCCCTCGCTGCCGCCAGCCTCGCCGCCGGTGCCGTCCACGCGAAGGACGTCGTCGTGCGCATCGGCCACGCCGGCCCGCTGACCGGCCCGGCCGCCGCTTTCGGCAAGGACGGCGAGAACGGCGCGCGCCTCGCGATCGAGGACGCCAACGCGAAGGGCATCAAGATCGGCGGCGACACGGTCAAGTTCGAGCTCGTCAGCGAGGACGACCAGGCCGACCCGCGCACCGCGACCACCGTCGCCCAACGCCTGACCGACTCCGGCGTGAAGGGCGTGGTCGGCCACGTCACCTCGGGCGCGTCGATCCCCGCCTCGCGCATCTACGAGCAGGCCGGCATCCCGGTGATCACGCCGTCCTCGACCAGCCCCAAGCTCACGCAGCAGGGCTACAAGATGACCTTCCGCGTCATCGCCAACGACCTGCAGCAGGGCAACGCGCTCGGCAAGTACGCCGTCGATCAGCTCAAGGCGAAGAAGATCGCCGTGATCGATGACCGCACCGCCTACGGCCAGGGCCTCGCCGACGCCTTCGCCAACGCCGTGAAGACCTCCGGCGGCCAGATCGCGGGACGCGAATTCACCAATGACAAGGCGACCGACTTCATGGCGATCCTCACCAAGATCAAGGCCATGAACCCCGACGCCGTGTTCTACGGCGGCATGGACGCGCAGGCCGCGCCGCTCGCGCGCCAGATGAAGCAGCTCGGCATGACGGCGAAGCTCCTGACCGGCGACGGCGGCTGCACCGGCGAGATGATCAAGATGGCGGGCGACGCGCTGTCGGCGACCACCTTCTGCACCCAGGCCGGCATCCCGCTCGACAAGATGCCCGGCGGCGCGGCCTTCCGCACCCAGTTCAAGCAGCGCTTCGGCAACGACATCCACGTCTATGCCCCGTACGCCTACGACGCGACGATGTCGATGATCGAGGCGATGAAGGCGGCGAACTCGTTCGAGCCGGCCAAGTATCAACCCGCGCTGCGTGTCCTCTCCTACCAGGGCGTCACCGGCCCGGTCGCGTTCGACGACAAGGGCGACATCAAGGGCGGTGCGATCACCGTCTACAACTTCAACGCCGGCAAGTGGGCGCCGCTGCAGACCATCCAGTAACCGTTCTCCTCGCGCCGGCCGGCAGTTCCGCGGTCGGCGCACCTCTTCCCCAAGACCACGACGCTCGCCCTGCGTCCGCCCCCCGGCGGATGTAGCGGCAGCGCTCGTCCCGCAATCCGGCAGCGCCCGCTGCCGCGGTGTGCAGAACACCAAGGGTGAATCGATGGAAACCTTCCTGCAACAAATCCTCAACGGCCTGGTGTCGGGCAGCATCTACGCGCTCGTCGCCCTCGGCTACACGATGGTCTATGGCATCCTCGGCCTGATCAACTTCGCGCATGGCGAGCTGGTGATGATCGGCGCGCTGGTCGCGCTGCAGACCGTCACCCTGCTCGCGGGCGCATTCCCCGGCCTGCATCCGGTCTTCCTGCTCCTCGCGGGCGTCGGGACCGCGGTGCCCGTGTGCATGGCGGTCGGCTACCTCATCGAGCGCATCGGCTACCGCCGCCTGCGCAACGCGCCGCGCCTTGCGCCGCTGATCACCGCGATCGGCGTGTCCTTCCTGCTGCAGACGCTGGCGATGATCATCTGGGGCCGCGAGTTCCACGTCTTCCCGCAGCTCGTGTCGACCACCCCGATGCAGCCGATGGCAGGCGTCGTCGTGTCGCCGCTGCAGATCTTCACCATCGTCGTCGCCTTCGCGCTGATGGGCGGGCTGATGCTGCTGGTGAACAAGAGCCGCCTGGGCCGCGCGATGCGCGCCACTGCCGAGAACCACCGCGTCGCTGGCCTGATGGGCATCAACGCCAACGGCGTGATCGCCGCGACCTTCATCATCGGTTCGGGTCTCGCGGCGCTGGCCGGCGTGCTGTTCGCGTCCAACTACGCGATCGCGCACTACGCGATGGGCTTCACGCCGGGCCTGAAGGCCTTCACCGCGGCCGTGCTGGGCGGCATCGGCAACCTGCCGGGCGCGATGGTGGGCGGCCTCGTGCTGGGCCTCGTCGAGAGCTTCGGCGCGGGCTACATCGAGCACCTGACCTTCGGCTTCCTGAATTCCAGCTACCAGGACATCTTCGCCTTCATCATCCTCGGCGCCGTCCTGATCTTCCGCCCGTCGGGCCTCCTCGGCGAACGCGTCGCCGACCGCGCCTGACCCCACAGGAAAGAGACCATGACCACGAACTCCACCGCCCTTCCGCTGCCGGCGAGCGTCGCGTTCGACCGACGCCTGCAGCGCCCGCTCGTCATCCTGCTCGCGCTCGCCGCGCCGCTCATCGCGCTCGCGATGGGCAAGAGCTGGGTGCGCGTGCTCGACTTCGCGCTGCTGTACGTGCTGCTCGCGATCGGCCTCAACCTCGTCGTCGGCTTCGCGGGACTCCTCGACCTCGGCTACATCGCGTTCTACGCGGTCGGCGCCTACACCTGGGCCTTCCTTGCGTCGCCGCACTTCGGCCTCCACCTGCCGTTCTGGATCGTGCTGCCGCTGGGGGCAGCCTTCGCGGCGCTCGCGGGCATCGCGCTGGGCTTCCCGACCTTGCGCTTGCGCGGCGACTACCTCGCGATCGTGACGCTCGGCTTCGGCGAGATCATCCGCATCTTCATGAACAACCTGAACCAGCCGATCAACATCACCAACGGCCCGCAGGGCATCGACTCGATCGACCCGCTGACGATCGCCGGACTCGACCTGTCGAAGGATCTCGATCTCTTCGGTGTCCAGCTCCCGTCGCTGACGCTGTACTACTACGCCTTCCTCGCCTGCGTCGTCGCCGCGATCATCCTCGTGCGCCGGCTGCAGATCTCGCGCATCGGCCGCGCGTGGGCGGCGATCCGCGACGACGAGCTCGCGGCCAAGGCGATCGGCATCGACACGCGCATGATGAAGCTGCTCGCGTTCGCGCTCGGCGCGACTTTCGGCGGCGTCTCGGGCGGCCTCTTCGCGGCCTTCCAGGGCTTCGTCAGCCCGGAGAGCTTCAGCCTGATGGAATCCATCGTCGTGCTGACGATGATCGTGCTGGGCGGCATGGGCAACCTCGCCGGCGTCATCGTCGGCGCGATCCTGCTCACCGCGCTGCCCGAGCTGCTGCGCCACTTCGCGGTGCCGATGCAGATGGCGCTGTTCGGCAAGACGCTGCTCGACCCCGAGGTGCTGCGCATGCTGCTGCTGTCGCTGGCGATGATCGTGATGATGCTCGTCCGCCCCGCCGGGCTCCTTCCCGCCCGTACCCGCTATGCCCACCGTGACCGGAGGAACGCATGATCACCCTGCTCGAATCGCGCGCCGTGAATAAACGCTTCGGCGGCCTGCAGGCGCTCACCGACGTCTCGCTGACGATCCGCAAGGACGAAGTCTACGGCCTCATCGGCCCGAACGGCGCCGGCAAGACCACCTTCTTCAACGTGCTCACCGGCGCCTACGCAATCGACGGCGGCGAGTTCGTCATGAACGGCGCCGAACTGCCCTCGGCCAAGCCGCACCTCGTCGTGCAGCACGGCATCGCGCGCACCTTCCAGAACATCCGCCTGTTCCGCGAACTCACCGCGCTGGAGAACGTGATGGCCGGCCACCACATCCGCTCGTCCGCGGGCGTGTGGGGCATCCTCACGCAGAACCACGCCGCGCGCGAGGAAGAGCGCCTGATGCAGGAACGCGCGCTGGAGATCCTCGACTACGTCGGCATCGGCCGCCACGCCGACACGGTCGCGAAGAACCTCTCCTACGGCGACCAGCGCCGCCTGGAGATCGCCCGCGCGCTCGCGACCGAGCCGCAACTGCTCGCACTCGACGAACCGGCCGCCGGCATGAACGCGACCGAGACCGCCGGCCTGCGCACGCTGGTCGAGACGATCCGCGGCGACGGCATCACCGTGCTGCTGATCGAACACGACGTGAAGCTCATCATGGGACTGTGCGACCGCGTCGCCGTCCTCGACTTCGGCAAGAAGATCGCCGAAGGCACGCCGGCCGAAGTCCAGCGTTGCCCCGACGTCATCAAGGCTTACCTGGGAGGCCACCGTGCGCACTGAGAACACCACCCCCATCCTCGAAGTCCGCGGCCTGAAGGTCGCCTACGGCGGCATCCAGGCAGTGAAGGGCATCGACCTGCAGGTGCGCGAAGGCGAACTCGTGTCGCTGATCGGCGCGAACGGCGCCGGCAAGACGACGACGCTCAACACGCTGGCCGGCGTCGTCCCGCACAACGGCGGCGAGATCCGCTACGCCGGCGCGGACATCGGCAAGCTGCCCTCGCATCTGCGCCTGCGCAGGGGCCTTGCGCTGGTGCCCGAAGGCCGCGGCATCTTCACCCGCCTCACGGTCGCCGAGAACCTGCAGACCGGCGCCTACACGCGCAGCGACACCGCCGGCATCGCCGCCGACATGGAGAAAGTGTTCGCGCTGCTGCCGCGCGTGAAGGAACGCCTCAACCAGGTCGCCGGCACGCTCTCGGGCGGCGAGCAGCAGATGGTCGCGATCGGCCGCGCACTGCTGTCACGCCCGCAGGTGCTGCTGCTGGATGAACCGTCGATGGGCCTCGCGCCGCTCATCGTCGAGAAGATCTTCGAGGTGATCCACTCGATCACGCGCGAAGGCATGGGTGTGCTGCTGGTCGAACAGAACGCCAACCTCGCGCTGGAAGTGAGCGAGCGCGCCTACGTGATGGAAGGCGGCCGCGTCACGCTGGAAGGCACGGGCAAGGTGCTGCTCGACGATCCGAAGGTGCGCAGCGCGTATCTGGGCGAAGACGTGGAAGAGCTCGCCGCCTGAGTAACCGTCTTTGGAGTCAAGCAGAATGGAAGTCGGCAGCCCAAGGCGTGTTGGTCTTGACCATGGCGTTGAGAGTGGTCAGGAGCTTGCGCATGCAGGCGACCAGGGCGACCTTGGGCAGCTTTCCGGCGGCGATGAGCCGCTGGTAAAAGGCCTTGATGGTGGGGTTGTGGGTGGCGGCGGTGAGCGTGGCCATGTAGAGGACGCGGCGGATCTCGAAGCGCCCGCCCTGCACGCGGCGTCGGCCGCGGCTGGTGCCCGAGTCGTTGGCCATTGGCGCCACCCCGACGAGTGCGGCGATCTGGCGGCGGTTGAGCCGGCCCAGCTCGGGCAGCTCGGCAATCAGGGTGGCGCTGGCCACGGGGCCGATGCCGCTCGCGGAGCGCAACAGCTTGTCGAGCGCGGCGTAGTGCTCGCGCACGTGGCCGACCATCTGCGCTTCAACCTCGTCGAGCTGCTTGCGGATGGCCTCGATCATGGCCTCGATACTCGGGCGCACCACGGGGATCGCGAGTTGCAGGCGCTGGCGCTCGGACAGCAGCATGGTCAGCAGCTGGCGGCGGCGGGTGACCACCGCAGCCAAGGCCTGCTGCTGAGCGTCGGCGAGCGGGCGGATGAGGCTGGCCAGATCCTCGCGGCGCACCAGCACCGCGGCGAACTCGGCCAGTATGCGCGCGTCGATCGCGTCGGTCTTGGCGAGGCGCCCCATCGACTTGGCGAAGTGGCGCGCCTGGCGCGGATTGACCACCGCCACGGCGAGGCCCGCCGCCTGCAGCGCGCAGGCGAGGGTCGCCTCGTAGCCGCCGGTGGCCTCCATCACCACCAGCGCCACCCCTTGCGGCTGCAAGGCTGCCGCCAGCGCCGAGTGGCCCTCGGCATCGTTATCGAACTGCTGAGCATCAAACTTGGCGCCCATCACCGCGACATCGACATGCGCCTTGGCGACGTCGATGCCCACCACCACTGAGGTCACAGACATGATCTTCGGATCCCTTCCTTGTGCATGCGCGCTCGGTCGAACCGGGGCGCGTAACCGTTCGGGCTTCAGGAAGACCAGCACGGCGGCCGTGCGCTCTGCACTCAGTCACGGGCTCGGACACCCCAGGCGCGCTCAAACTGCACGGTCCGGTCTGGCCGCCTCAGCGGCAACCAGACTCTACCGTACTGGTCTGGCTTAAACATACAAGGTGCGGCCCGGGACGCCCTCCCCCGTCCCGGGCACCGCTTATCCTGCACCGCAAAATTCCCCTGGAATTCTTGATACACATCATTTTTCGGCCAACCGCAGAGGACTACCGTACGCACCTCAAATGTATTAATGCGTAATACATATCACATTTGGGCAAAACAAAACTGCGCCTATCGCCGTTCCGGCTGGCGGAGGCGTATCGCAACGGCATTCCTGGGGAGGTGCGGCCATGCGATTCTTCGGACTCGGCAAGTACCGGGTCATCGTGCTCACGGTCGCGATGTTCCTGGTCTTCGACCTCGGCGTGCTGGTCCTCAACTTCGTCATTTCGTCGCAGATCGCCGCCGACGCGCTGGCGGTGAACATGGCCGGGCGCCAGCGGATGCTGTCACAGCGGGCGGCCAAGACCCTGTGGCAGATCAACGAGCGGACGGTGGCGGGGCAGCCGGCCAGCGGCGAAATGGCGGAACTCACCGAGGCCGTCGCGCTGTTCGACGAAACCCTCACGGCCTTCCGACAGGGCGGCAGCGTTCGCGGCGGGGCCGGCGTCGTGGTGACGCTCGACCGCATCGACGACGCCGAAGCGATCGCCATCCTGCAGCGCACGAACGCCGTCTGGGAGCCGTATCGGGCGCGCATCACGAGCCTCCTCGCGAATCCCGCGCCAGACATCGACGCGGTCCGCTCCGCGCTGGACGTGGCACGCGGCGCCAACCTCGAACTCCTGAAGCTGATGAACGAGCTGACCTCCCAGGTGGAGGTCACCGCGGCCGCCAAGGCGACCACACTGCGGGCGGTGCAGATCGGCGGCATCACGCTAGCGACCGCCAACTTCGTGCTCATCCTGTTCCACTTCCTGCGCAAGCTGCGGCAGGGCGACGCGCTGCTCGAACAGGCGAAGAAGGAAACCGACGACATCCTCGTGACGGTGAACGAGGGCCTGTTCCTGCTCGACCGCAATTTCCGCATCGGCTCCCAGCATTCCCACGCCCTCGAGGGGATCCTCGGCCGCAGCGACCTGGGTGGGGCGGATTTCGTGGATCTGCTGCGTGGCATCGTCACCGAAAAGACGGTCGGGATGTCCCGCGACTACCTGGACCTGCTGTTCGGCGAACGCGTCAATGAAAAACTCGTCGGCTCGCTCAACCCGCTGGACGTGGTCGAGGTGCACTTCGACGACCAGCGCGGCGGCTTCGTCACCAAGTACCTGGAGTTCCGCTTCAACCGCGTGCGCGAAGGCGGCGTCGTGGCCCACCTGCTGGTGACCGCCAACGACGTGACCAAGCGCGTGCAGCTCGAACGCGCGCTGAAGGAAGCGCACGAGCGCGCCAAGGGGCAGATGGACCTGCTGGTCGAAGTGCTGCAGGTCGAGCCCGACGCCTTGCGCGACTTCCTCGCCGCCGCCGCCGTGTGCCTCGACAAGGTGAATACGCTGCTGCGCGAACGCACCGCCTCGGCCGCCGACCGGCGCGAAGCGGTGATCGCGATCTACCGGCTGCTCCACGGGCTGAAAGGCGATGCCAGCGGCGTCGGCCTGTCCGGGCTCGCCGAATCGATCCACGAAGTCGAGGATCTGGTCGTCGGCTTGCGGGAAAAGCACGCGACCCTCGACGGCAACGACTTCCTGCCGCTCACCGTGCGCCTCGAACGCCTCTTCACCCAGGTCGATGCCTTGCGCGGCGTCGTCAACCGCTTCGCGCAGATCCGCGGCGTCGTCGCCGTCGAGCCCGCCCGTGCGGCCACCGAACCCGACGCCGCGCAGGCGCCGCAGGTGCGCCGCTGGCGCGAGTTCGCCACGCGCCTGGCGGAGAAGCAGGGCAAGCACGTGCAGCTCCACTACCACGGCGTCGATCCGGCAACGCTGGCAAGCCCCTACCGCGAAGCCCTGCCCACGGTGGTCAACCAGTTCATCCGCAACGCCGTCGTGCATGGGCTGGAGAAGCCGGAGCAACGGCTGGCGCAAGGCAAACCGGCCGCCGGAAATATTGCCCTCTACCTCGCCGCCCGCGAGGACGGCGGCGTCGACCTCAGCTTCCGCGACGACGGCGCAGGACTGCAGCTCGCGGCGATCCGCCAGGCCGCCATCGAGCGCGGCCTGCTCAGCGCGTCCGAGGCCGAAGCCTGCGACGCGCGGCGCCTGGTGGAACTCATCTTCCGGCCGGCCTTCTCGACCCGCAGCTCGGCCGACGAGGACGGCGGCCGCGGCGTCGGCCTCGACGTGATCCGGAACTACGTCAACGAATGGGGCGGCAACATCCGCATCGGCAGCACGCCGCGCGAATACTGCCACTTCCGCATCAGCCTGCCGCGCCCGTCCCCGCAACTGTCGGCCGGCGCCGCCCGGATCAACGGAGAAGCCGCATGAAACTGCTCATCGTCGATGATTCCAACATCATCCGCAGCAAGATCGCCCGCGCGCTGGGTAGCCGCAACCTGGAAGTCGTCGGACTCGCGCGCAACGGTCACGAAGCGGTAAGCCTGTTTACCCGCACCCGGCCCGACGTGGTGACGATGGACCTCACCATGCCCGAGATGGACGGCATCGAATGCATCCGCCGGCTGCTCGAACTCAAGCCCGACACCCTGATCCTGGTGGTCTCGGCGCTGGCGGACAAGGCGACCGCCATCGAGGCGCTCAAGCTCGGGGCACAGGGCTTCCTGTGCAAGCCTTTCTCGGAGCAGGATCTGGCCGAGGCGGTGGAGGAACTCATAAAAGGAGCCGTTCATGGATGAGCAGAACATCCAGGTCTTCATCGACGGGGTGAAGAACTATTTCCTGCAGCAGACCGGAGTCGCCGCCGAGGTCGGCACGCCCTACCTGAGCGACGCGCAGGCGCGGGTGGCCTACGAATACACCGGCATCATCGGCATTTCCGGCAGCAGCCGGGGATGCGTCTATTACACGGCGCCGGGTGCGCTGCTGCGCGACGTGCTGCTGCGCATCGGCGAGAGCGACGTGACGCCGGCCAACCAGAGCGACCTCGCCGGCGAAGTGGCCAACACGATCGCCGGCAACGCCCGCCGCGAATTCGGCAAGGACTTCATGATCTCCGTGCCGGTGGTGGTGAGCGGCGGCGCGGAGCGCATCTCGCTGCCGCCCGACCTGCGCGCGATGGTTGTGCCCATCCTCTGGCGCAAGCACGCCGCGGCGCTGGTGGTGGCGCTGGCGGACAAGCAGTAACCCGGCGCTACAGCGGCAGCGCCGTCTCGTTCTTGATCTCGCGCAGCGCGACGCTGGAATTGGTGATGTCGACTTCCGGGATCTTCAGCAGGAAGTTGTGCATGAACGAGGACAGCGCCTCGAGGTTGGGCAGGTAGAGTTTCAGCAGGCAATCCGTCTCGCCGAGCAGCTCGTAGCATTCGACGACCTCGTCGCAGCCCTTGATTGCCTGCTCGAAACGGTCGAGCACGTCGGCGCTGTGCTTCTTCAGCTTCACGCGCACCCACACGCAGGTCTCGAGCCCCAGCTTCTTGCGATCGAGCAGCGCGACGTAGCCGCGGATCAGCCCCGCCTCCTCGAGCTCGCGCACCCGCCGCCAGCACGGCGACGAGGACAGGCCCACCTTCTCGGCCAAAGTCTGCGTGCTGATCGTCGAATCCTTCTGCAGCAGCGCGAGGATGCGCCGCTGGGTCGGGTCGAGTTTCATGTCTCCCCCTTTTCCTGTCGTGACGGGCGGGCGAACACCCGCCGCCCCGTCGCCGGGCCGGAGCCGGGCGACGCCGGGGCCTATGCGTGGCCCCTTGTCGTGTCACGCGATCAGAGAACCTTCAGCAGCTCGACCTCGAACACCAGGGTCGCGTTCGGCGGAATCACGCCGCCCGCGCCGCGCGCGCCATAGCCCAGTTGCGGCGGGATGGTCAGCTTGCGCCTGCCGCCTTCCTGCATCCCCTGCACGCCCTCGTCCCAGCCGCGGATGACGTGGCCGGCGCCCAGCGGAAAGTCGAACGGGTCGTTGCGATCCTTGCTCGAATCGAACTTCTTGCCGTCGGTGAGCCAGCCGGTGTAGTGCACCGAAACGCGCTTGCCCGCGACGGCGGTGGCGCCGCTGCCGACTTCCAGATCCTCGAAGACGAGGCCGCTGGCGGTGGTGGTTTGGGACATCGAATCTCTCCTGCGCGGGTTAAAACCGCGATTCTAACCGCCCCGCCTGCGCCGGTTGGCGAACTTCTCGCGGAACTTGGAGATCTTCGGCGCCACGATGTACTGGCAGTAGGGCTGGTCCGAGTGGTTCGCGAAATAGTCGTAGTGATAGGGCTCCGCGGGCCAGAAGGTGCCCGCGCGCTCCACCTTGGTGACGATCGCGCTCGGGTACACCCGCGCCTCGCCCATGTGCTCGATCAGATCGAGCGCGGCATGCAGCTGGTCGTCGTTCGTCGCGAAGATCGCGGAGCGATACTGCGTGCCGATGTCGTTGCCCTGCCGGTTGAGGCTCGTCGGGTCGTGGATCACGAAGAAGATCTCCAGCAGGTCGCGATAGCTCACGACCGCCGGGTCGAACACGATCTGCACGGCCTCCGCGTGGCCGGTTCCGCCGTCGCACACCTGCCGGTAGGTCGGCGCGTCGACGCGTCCGCCGATGTAGCCCGAAGTCACCGACTCCACGCCGTCGACTTCCTTGAAGACGGCTTCCAGACACCAGAAACATCCCCCCGCAAGAACGGCCGTCTCGCGTGTTGCGGGTGTCTCGTTTCTCGTCATGCGTGCTTTCTCCATGGGGAATCCCGCGATTAGGACAGCATTGCCGCGCGGCGATTCCCGCTATTCGAATGAAATCGTGTAATAGATGTCGGCCGCGTTGTCGCTGCCGCCGCGCGCCACCAGCGACACCCGGCGGCTGAGCTGGTAGGTCAGCTTGACGAGGCTTTCGGCCCCGCCCAGGCTCTGCTCGAAGGACAGGAACAGGTCCGACGACAGGCGCTTGCCCAACGTCAGGACCTGCCCGCCGACGTTGTCGCCCCCTCGCACGATGGTACCTTCTCCGACAACGCGACTGGTGGCACTTCGGGTGACACCGCCAACTTCTCCCTGTCCGATCGACAATTCATCGAAGCCGAGGCTGCGCGACAGCTGATCGGTCATGCCGCCTTCGGGGCCGCCGAGCAGCGCCTGCGCGGCCGGCAGCAGCAACCCCATGTCCCCGCCGCGGCCCGCGCTCGGCGCGCGCCCGAGCACGATCCACGACAGCTTCTCCGGATCCGGCACGTTCGGCTCCGACACCAGCCGGATGCGCGGACGGCGCGCGCTGCCGGCGATCTCGATGCCGGCCTCGACCGCAAGCCCCTTGCGCAGTGCGACAACGTTGAGCCCGGGATTGTCCGGCGCGCCCTGGAAGTTGATCAGGCCGCGCTCGATCGACAGCGTCTGGCCGTAGCCGCGATAAGTGCCGCCGGCCGTCGCGATCGTGCCGATCGCGCTCGGCGACGCGCCGTCACGCAGCCGCAGCCGCAAGCCGCCGGTCAGCCGCGTATCCACGCCCAGGGCCGACAGGTAGAAATGGTCGCCCAAGGCGATCGCCACATCGGCCGCGACGCCCAGTCCGCCCCCGCCGTTGCGCGGCTCGCGACCGAGAACCACGACATCGTCCGAGAGGCTGGGCGCGGGCGAGTCGGACGCTTCGATGTAACCCGCGTCCGCATGCAGGTTCGCCGCGAGGTCCACGTGCGTCCAGGTGCTGTTGGCCGCGCCGACGCCCGACAGGATCAGCCAGCGGTCGCTGCGCTGCAGGATCGGCAGGCGCTCGGCCTCGAACGTGAAGCGGCCGATGCCGCTGTCGAGCGCGATCTCGCCGCTCGCGCCGAGGCGCCCCGGGGTGGCCGTCAGCCGCGCCACCGGCAGGCGGCCGTCGCGCGGTCGGACGCGGTTCGGCGAGACGAACTCCAGCCGGGCGAGGCGCAGGCGATCGCGATCGAACTCGGCCTGCAGCTCCCCGCCGGACAGGTGCAGGCCCTGATCCACGAGCGCCAGCGACAGCTCGCGCCCGGCGATCGTGCCGCTCGCGCGCGGCGCCGCCGGCGTGCCGGCCAGCGCGAGGTTCGCATCCAGGCTGCCGCCGGTGACGACGTTCTCCTGCATCAGGCGGCCGATCCAGGCCACCGACGGCATCGCCAGATGCGCCGACCCGAGCAGTGCCGCATCGGGCGCGAGGCGCCAGCCGCCGCCCGGCGCCCGCTCGGCCTGCGCGGTGGCCGCGCCGGCCAGTTCGCCCAATTCGCTGCCGCGCGCCTCCAGCGCCAGCGCGAGGCGGTTGTCGTGGGCGCCGAGGCGCGCTTCCAGATGCTCCAGTCCCAGGCGTGCCGGGATCTCGCCGCTCACCGTCAGGTCGCCCGCCTCGCGGAACACACGCGCCGAGCCCTCCGCGACTTCGCCCAGCTTCAGATCCCACTCCGCCCCCAGCACCAGCGGCCCCGGCCCGCGGCGCGGGCGGCCTTCGGGGCTCGCGACCAAGCCGAAAGCCAGCCCGGTCAGGGTGCCGCGCGCGACGGTCTGCCGCGGCGACCAGCTCGTCTCGTCGAGACGGATGCGCCCGCGCTGACCGGCGTCGAGCGTAGCCGCCCCCAGCGCCGCACGCTGCGATCCCAGCTCCAGCGTCGCCGCATTCGTCAGGTGTGCCGGCCAGCGCCCCGCCGTCTCCAGCGCCACCAACCGCCCGCGCCATGCCGTGCCGGCATTCGCCGCGGCCTCCGCGACCCCGCCTTCCATGCGCAGCCGCAGGCTGTCGCCGCCCAGGCCCTTCGCGGTGACGTCGACCGCATGGGCACGACGGGTCCCGTCGACCCGCAGGCTCCCCTCGCTGACCCAGTCGGGATCGTCCGCGCCGCGCCCGTCCTTCTCCGCCTTCGGTGCCGTGTCGACGGCCCTCAGGCCGCGCAGATTCACCGCGAGACGCAGCTCGCTGTCCGCCCCCGCCGCCAGCGAGCCGTCCCCGTCCGCCGACGCGATGCGCACATCACCCGGCAGACGCAGCGCCTCGGCGACGAACTTGATGCTGCCGGCCGGCTGCGCCGCGCCGCCAGAGAGCAAGCCCGCGAGCGTCAGCCGCCCGCCGAGACGCGGGTCGAGCCCGGCGAGCGCCGGCGCATCGACGTCCACCTTCAGTACGTCCTGCCGCGCGCCCCAGGCACCACGGGCGAGGACGCGGTTACCGGCGAGATCCAGATCGAGATCGCCATCGGCGAGACGTTGCCCTTCGATGACTGCGCGCAGTTTCCCGCGCACCGCCTTGCCGTTCAGTTGCCCCGGCAACAGGTCAACGACGGCGTCGTAACGCGGCACCTCGCCCAGCGCGGCCGCGAGCCGGAAATCCAGGTTCAGCCGTGCCTGCGGCGCGCCGGCGATGAAGCTGTGCGGATCGAAGGACGACAGCGCGCCCTCGGCCGCTAAACTGCGCGTCCCGCCTTCGCCCAACGCCGTCACGACGGCCTGGGCACGCAAGCGTGCGTCCTTCACGCGCACGTCCACCTCGGCGCTCTGGCGCTCGCGGTCGCCCTCGGCCTGCAGCCTGCCGGCGAGCACCGAGCGCGGCAGACGTCCGTCGAGCCGCCGCATCTCCACGCCCGCGAGCTGCAGCGTGGCGCTCAGGCGACCGAGCGGATCGCCGGGCGCCCCGGATGCCTCCCCGCCGCCCTGCTCGTTCAGCCCCCCCGGCCGCCAATCGACGTCGCCGGTGACGCGCCCGCCCCCCGCCAGCTGCAGGACCAGGTCTTGCGCCCGCATCCGCTCCGGCGCCCAGTGCAGCCGGGCGGCGAGCTTCGTGAAGGGCAGCCCCTGCCGGTCAATCGCGTCGGGGCGCCGGTTCTCGACCGTGGCCGGCCCGGCCAATCCCCATCCGCCCTGCGCATCGGCCTGCGCCACGAGGTCCGCCGCGACGTGCAGCGCCGCATGCGGTGCGGACGGCTCGAACACCGACGGATCGAGCGCGCCCAGCGCGACGCGCAACCGGCGCAGCGGCACCGCCTCGAAGGGCGACGCGAGCACGTCGCCGTCGCCACTCAACCCAGCACCGGCGGCCTCGATCCGCAACTGCGGCGCGAGCAGGTCGCCGGCCGCGACGAGCGTCAGCCGGTAGTCGCGCCCGCCCTGCGTGCCGTTCAGGCTCGCGTGCGCCGACAGCCGGAACGGCGCCCGGCCGTCGACCTCGCCGGCGAGCTCCACCCGCCCGAAAGGCAGGATCGCGCGGCAGGATTCGATGCGATGGCGCGAACCGTCGCTGCGCACGCGCACGCCGAAATCGGAGAGCTCGAACGTCGCCTTTGCCGCGGCAAGTTCGCCGTCCGCCCATTCGCGCAGCACGAACCGGCCGACGCTGAGCGATTGCGTCGCCAGCGCCACCGGCAGGACGAGGGATTCGGGAGGCTTGACTGGGGATTCGTCGCCCGGACGCGACGCCAACTCGACGCGCTCGGCCGCCAGTTCGTCGATGGCGAGGCCGCCGTCGACGAGGGCCGTCGGTCGCCACGCCAGCGCGAGCCCCTCGGCGCGCACGCGCAGATCGGGCAAGTCGATGCGCAGCACGCCGATGCGCAGCGGCCCCGCGAGCCGGCCGGACGGCGATTCCAGCGCCACACGCCCGTCGCTCAGCGCGCCCGCGACCGCGGCAGCCGCCCTGAGGCCGGATTCGGTCAGCATGAGCCAGGCCGCCACCAGCGCGGCCAGCACCGGCAGGGCGAGGACCGTGCCAAGGAAGACCGCCCACCACCGGCGCGGGCGAGCGGCCTGTTCCGGAGCCGGTGGCGACGTCACGCGTCGCCCCGCTCAGCCGAACAGCGCGCGCAGCTCCTCGCCCGGGTCCGGCGCCCGCATGAAGGCTTCGCCGACGAGGAAGGCATGCACCGCGTTCGAGCGCATCAGCGCCACGTCCTGCGGCTTGAGGATGCCGGATTCGGTGACGACGATGCGTCCGGCGGGGACGCGCGGCAGCAGGTCCAGCGTCGTCTGCAGGCGGACCTCGAAGCTGCGCAGGTTGCGGTTGTTGATGCCGACGAGCGGCGTCGAGAGCTGCAGCGCGACGTCGAGCTCGGCCGCATCGTGCACCTCGACCAGCACCGCCATGCCGAGACTCGTCGCGATCGCCTCCATCTCCTGCATCCGCGCGAGATCCAGCGCCGCGGCGATCAGCAGGATCGCGTCCGCCCCCATCGCGCGCGCCTCATACACCTGCCACGCGTCGACGAGGAAGTCCTTGCGCAGCGCCGGCAGCGCGCACGCCGCCCGTGCCGCCTGCAGGTATTCGGGCGCGCCCTGGAAGAACTGCCGGTCGGTCAGCACCGACAGGCAGGCCGCGCCGGCGCGCTCGTACTGCACGGCGATCTCGGCGGGCACGAAGTCCGGCCGGATCACGCCCTTCGACGGGCTCGCCTTCTTGACCTCGGCGATCACCGCCGCGTCGCCGGCAGCGATCTTCGCGCGCATCGCGCCGACGAAATCGCGCGCGGCGGGCACCATCTCGGCCTCCGCACGCACGCGCTCGAGCGGGCGCACCACCTTGCCCGCCGCCACTTCCTCGACCTTCACAGCGAGGATCTTGTTCAGGATGTCGCTCATGTCGGTCTCACGCCAACTGCCGGTTGAAGGCGAGGAACTCCTCGAGCTTCGCCCGCGCTGCGCCGCTCGCGATGATCTCGCGCGCCCGCACGATGCCGTCGGCGATCGAGCCCGCGAGGTTGGCCGTGTACAGCGCCACGCCCGCGTTCAAGGTCACGATGTCGCGCGCCGGCCCCGGCTTGTTGTCGAGCACGCCGAGCAGCACGCTCTTCGATTCCTCGGCGCTCTGCACCTGCAGGTTGCGCGTGCCGGCCATCGCCATGCCGAAGTCCTCGGGATGGATCTGGTACTCGCGGATCTCGCCGTCCTTCAGCTCGCCGACCATCGTCGCCGCGCCCAGGCTCACTTCGTCCATGCCGTCCATGCCGTAGACGACCAGCACGTGCTTCGCGCCCAGGCGCTGCATCACGCGCGCGAGGATGCCGACGAGGTCGGGGTGGAACACGCCGAGCAGCGTGTTCGGCGCGCCGGCCGGGTTCGTCAGCGGCCCGAGGATGTTGAACAGCGTGCGCACGCCCATCTCGCGCCGCACCGGACCGACGTTCGCCATCGCGCTGTGGTGCGCCGGCGCGTACATGAAGCCGATGCCGGTCGCCTCGATCGAGGCCGCGACCTGCTCCGGCGCGATGCCCAGCTTCACGCCCAGCGCATCGAGCACGTCCGCAGCGCCGCTCTTCGACGACACGCTGCGCCCGCCGTGCTTGGCGACGCGCGCACCGGCTGCCGCCGCGACGAAGATCGTCGTGGTCGAGATGTTGAAAGTGTTCGCGCCGTCGCCGCCGGTGCCGACGACGTCGAGGAAGTTCTGGTCCGGCCCTTTCACCTGCACCTTCGTCGCGAGTTCGCGCATCACGGTCGCGGCGGCGGAGATCTCGCCGATCGTCTCCTTCTTCACCCGCAGGCCGGTGAGGATCGCGGCGGTCATCACCGGCGAGATCTCGCCGGCCATGATCTGGCGCATCAGCGACAGCATCTCGTCGTAGAAGATCTCGCGGTGTTCGATCGTGCGCTGCAGCGCTTCCTGGGCAGTAATCGTCATGGCAATCCTTGTCTTTTCACGCAGGCCGCGGGCCTGCGCTCGGGTTTCATTTGGCGCGGCTCTGCTCGAGAAAATTCCGGAGCATCGCGTGGCCGTGCTCGGTCAGGATGGACTCGGGGTGGAACTGCACGCCCTCGACCGCGAGTGTCTTGTGGCGCACGCCCATGATCTCGCCGTCGTCGGTCCAGGCCGTCACTGCCAGGCAATCGGGCAGGCTCTCGCGCTCGATCGCCAACGAATGGTAGCGCGTGCAGGTCACCGGATTGGGCAGGCCCTTGAACACGCCGAGGTTTTCGTGATGCACCGGCGACGTCTTGCCGTGCATCAGGCGCTTGGCGTGCACGATCTTGCCGCCGAAGGCCGCGCCGATGCTCTGGTGGCCGAGGCACACGCCGAGGAGGGGGATCTTCCCCGCGAACTCGCGGATCGCCGGCACCGAGATGCCGGCCTCGGCCGGCGTGCACGGGCCCGGCGAGACCACGAGCTGTTCGGGCTTCATCAGCGCGATCTGTTCGAGGGTGATTTCGTCGTTGCGATACACCTTCACCTGCGCACCGAGCTCGCCGAAGTACTGCACGAGGTTGTAGGTGAAGCTGTCGTAGTTGTCGATCATCAGAAGCATGGATGCATTCCTTGTTGCACGTCGGCCCGCAGCGTGAGCCGGACGGCGGAAGCGGCGGCGCGCCGGCCGCCGCTCCGCGGGTTCAGTCGATGCGGGTGTCGAGCCCGGATTCCGCCATTTCCGCGGCACGCAGCATCGCGCGCGCCTTGTTCTGCGTCTCGGTCCATTCGGAATCGGGGTTCGAGTCGGCGACGATGCCGGCACCGGCCTGCACGTGGATGTGACCGTCCTTGATCACCGCGGTGCGGATGGCGATCGCGAGGTCCATGTCGCCGTGGAAGCCGATGTAGCCTGCCGCCCCCGCATAGATGCCGCGCTTGACCGGCTCGAGTTCGTCGATGATCTCCATCGCGCGCAGCTTCGGCGCTCCGGACACGGTGCCGGCGGGGAAGGCCGCGCGCAGCACCGCCAGCGCGTTGAGCCCGTCCTTGAGGCGCGCCTCGACGTTGGAGACGATGTGCATCACGTGCGAGTAGCGCTCGATCGTGAACTGGTCGGTGACCCGCACGCTGCCGGTCGCGGCGACGCGGCCCGCGTCGTTGCGTCCGAGGTCCAGCAGTTGCAGGTGTTCGGCGCGCTCCTTCTCGTCGGCGAGGAGATCCGCCTCCAGCGCCTCGTCTTCGGCCGGCGTCGCACCGCGCGGGCGGGTGCCGGCGATCGGGCGCACCGTGACGCGCTTGCCCTGCCCGTCCTCGTCGAGGCGCACGAGGATTTCCGGGGACGCGCCCACGACGTGGAAGTCCTCGAAGTTGAAATAGAACATGTAGGGCGAGGGGTTCAGCGAGCGGATCGCGCGGTACAGCGCCATCGGGCTCGCCGCATAGGGCTTGCTCATGCGCTGCGACAGCACGACCTGCATGATGTCGCCCTCGATGATGTACTGCTTGGCGCGGTTCACCGCGGCCTTGAACGCCTCCTCGCCGAAACTCGACACCGCCGGCTGCGGCTCGGCGTGCATGTCCGCCGGGATCTCGACCGGCTCGCGCAGGCGCGCGAGGAGTTCGCGCAGGCGCTTCTTCGCGCGCTTGAAGGCGCCCGGGACTTCCGGCTCGGCATACACGATCAGCGTGAGCTTGCCCGAGAGGTTGTCGACGATCGCGATCTCCTCGGACAGCAGCAGCAGGACGTCGGGCGTGCCGACCGGATCGGTCTTCTGCGCGTGCGCGAGGCGCGGCTCGATGTAGCGCACGGTGTCGTAGCCGAAGCAGCCCACCAGGCCGCCCGCGAAGCGCGGCAGGCCGTCGCGCGGCGGCACCTTGATGCGCTCCATGAACTCGGCGACGTAGTTCAGCGGATCGCCGTAGTCGCGCCGCTCGACCAGGCGATTGCCGGTCAGCAGCAGCGCAGAGCGGCCATAGACCTCGATGCGCGTCGAAGCCGCCAGCCCGATCATCGAGTAGCGGCCGAAGCGCTCGCCGCCCTGTACCGATTCGAGCAGGTAGGAATACGGTTCGTTGGCGAGCTTCAGGTAGATCGACAGCGGCGTGTCGAGGTCGGCGAAAGTTTCGAGCGTAACCGGGATGCGGTTGTAGCCCTGCGCGGCCAGCGCGTTGAATTCCTGCTCAAGCATGGAGACTCCACGGAAAACGGTTCGATTCGGCAAGGGGTGCGGGCAAGGAGTCGCCCGCGAAGCAGTCGCGTATTAGTGGCCCGCAGGCCACGAGCGCCAGCCGCGCCAGCGCGGTTGCGCGGCGACAAACTGGATGCTTTCCTTTACCGAATCCCGGTTCCTGGTGGTCACGATGTCTCGATCGGATGATGGAGTCTTGCGGCGTTTCTTGCCGAGATGCGCCGGAACTTCATGCCGCTTCGATGCGGTCGAGCGCCCCGGTAGCGACCGATAGTAGCCCATCGCATTCGATGGTGTCCACCGGCATGCCTTCGCTATATCCATAGGTCACGAGCAGCACCGGCATCCCCGCGCCGCGGGCGGCGAGCGCGTCGTTGGCCGAATCGCCGATCATCAGCGCGCGCTGCGACGGCACGCCCAGCAGCTCGCAGGCATGGTGCAGCACCGCCGGGTCCGGCTTCTTCACCGCCAGCGTGTCGCCGCTCACGACCGCACTGAAATACGGCGTCAGGCCCATGCGTTCGAGCAGCGGCAGCGTGAAGGCTTCGGCCTTGTTCGTGACGCAGGCGAGCTTCAGCGCCATGCCCCGCATCGCCTCCAGCGTGTCGACGACGCCCGGGTAGATGCGCGTGCTCCGGCCATTGACGACGGCATAGTGGCGGCGGAACGCGGCGACCGCGCGTTCGATCTCGTCCTCGGCCGCCTCGGCATCCTCGGTGAGGCAGCGGCGCACGAGGTTGGGGATGCCTTTGCCGACGAAGGAATGGACCTGTTCGAGCGGGCGCGCCGGACGGCCCATTTCGGCGAGCATCAGGTTGGCCGCGTCGGCAAGGTCGTGGATCGTGTCGAGCAACGTGCCGTCGAGGTCGAACAGCACCGCCCGCACGGGAAAGCGCGCGAGGCTCACTGCTTCACCTTGGCGAGTTCCGCGCGCAGCTTGGCGATCACGCCGTCGTAGCGGTGGGGATCCGCGTCGCGGCCGGCGCCGAACACCGCCGAGCCGGCGACGAAGGTGTCGGCCCCCGCGGCGGCGATCTCGGCGATGTTATCGACCTTCACGCCGCCGTCGATCTCCAGCAGGATGCGGCGCCCGCTCGCCGCCTCGTACGCGTCGAGCCGCTCGCGCGCCGCGCGCAGCTTGGCGAGCGTGCCGGGAATGAACTTCTGCCCGCCGAAGCCCGGGTTCACGCTCATCAGCAGCACGATGTCGATCTCGTCGAGCGCATGGTCGAGGTAGTGCAGCGGCGTGGCCGGGTTGAACACGAGACCCGCCTGGCAGCCGTGGTCGCGGATCAGCGCGAGCGTGCGATGGACATGCTCGGACGCTTCCGGGTGGAAAGTGATCACGTTCGCGCCCGCCTTGGCGAAGTCGGGGATGATGCGGTCGACCGGCTTCACCATCAGGTGCACGTCGATCGGCGCCTCGGTATGCGGCCGGATCGCCTCGCACACCAGCGGGCCGATCGTGAGGTTGGGCACGTAATGGTTGTCCATCACATCGAAATGGATCCAGTCCGCGCCGGAGGTGATGACGTTGCGGACCTCCTCGCCCAGGCGGGCGAAATCGGCGGAGAGCAGGCTGGGGGCGATTCGGTACATTGTCGTGTTCTCCAGGGGGCTGGCCCCCATTTTAACCTGCGTCTCCGTGGCCATCGCACCGGCTTCCGCAGTGCGGGGCCTGCAATCGAACTAGCGCACGCACACCCTGCGCACCTGCACCATGTCGGTGACGCCGGCAAACACCTTCTCGATACCGTCCTGGCGCAGCGTGCGCATGCCTTCGGACAGCGCGAGCACGAGGAGCCGGGCGACGCGCGCACGCTCCTGGATCAAGCGCTTGGCCTCGCTGGTGGCGACCATCAGCTCATGCAGGCCGACGCGCCCGCGGTAGCCGCCGTTGCACTCCGCGCACCCCACCGGACGGTAGAGCGTGAAGCGCCCGTCCGCACCGCCATGTTCGGCCTGCAGGCGAGCCCGCACCGCCGCCCGCGCCGCGACCGGATCGGCCTGGAAGGCGGGGGTCGCCGCCATGTCCTCGCAGTACTCGTCGAGCATCTGCTGCACTTCGCCCTCCTCCGGGCGGTAGGCTTCCTTGCACTTGCACAGCCGCTTGGCGAGACGCTGCGCCAGCACGCCGAGCAGCGCGTCGCCGAAGTTGAACGGGTCCATGCCCATGTCGAGGAGGCGCACGACGGATTCCGGGGCGCTGTTCGTGTGCAGCGTCGACAGCACGAGATGGCCGGTGAGCGAAGCCTCGATGCCGACCGACACGGTCTCCAGGTCGCGCATCTCGCCGACCATGATCACGTCGGGGTCGGCGCGCAGGAAGGAGCGCATCATCGTCGCGAAATCCAGTCCCGCCTTGCGGTTCACCTGCACCTGGCGCAGGCCCTTCTGCGTGATCTCGACCGGGTCCTCGGCGGTCCAGATCTTGGTCTCGGGCGTGTTGATGTGGCCGAGGATGGAATGCAGCGTGGTCGTCTTGCCCGCGCCGGTCGGGCCGCACACGAAGAACAGGCCGTAAGGCTTGGCGATCATGCGCTTGAGGCGCTCGAGGTTGTGCAGGCTGACGCCGAGGTCGTCGAGCCTGATCGGCTCGCTGTTGCCGAGCAGGCGCATCACCACGTCCTCGAGCCCGCCCGCGGTCGGCACCGTCGCGACGCGCAGCTCGATGTCCAGCGGCGCGAACTTGCGGAACTTGATCTTGCCGTCCTGCGGCTTGCGGCGCTCGGAGATGTCGAGGTCGCACATGATCTTGATGCGCGTCACGAGCGGATTGCGGTAGCTCGCCGGGACCTGGATGTAGGGCACGAGCGTGCCGTCCTTGCGGAAGCGGATCAGCGTCTTTTCCTTGCCCGGACGCGGCTCGATGTGGATGTCGGAGGCCCCCTGGCGATGGGCGTCGATGATGATCTTGTTCACGAGCTTCACGAGCTCGTTGTCGGCCGCCGCGGAGACGTCGTCGGCCACCGACCCCTCCTGCTCGTCGTCCGTCAGCTCGTGCAGCAGGTCGTCGACCGAGCCGTTCTCGACCGACGGCTCGAAGTACTGGTCGACGGTCTGCTCGAACTCGCAGCACGTCGTCACACGGTAGGCGAGCCTCTTCCTTGGGAACACGTTCTCGGCGACGCGCGACACGCGCACCTGCTCGGGATCGTAAGTGAGCAGGACGATACCCTCGTTCGTCTCCTCCAGCGGTAGCCACTGGTTCTGCACCACGTACTCACGCTTGATGTTGCGCAGCAGGTCCATCTGCTTGACGCGCTCTGAGCGGAAAGGCTCGTACGCGACGTTGAAGAAGCGCGCTGCCGCGTCGCCGATCTGCGGCAGCGTCAGCCCGTACTTCTGGACGAGAACGTCCTCGACGTGGGCGCCGGTCTCGTGCGCGATGCGCGTCGCATCGTCCATCTCGCCGGCGGCGATGCGCCCGTCGGCGAGCAGCGCCTCGTAGCGCGAACGCAGCGCGGCCGGCGCATTGCTGCGTTGCGCGAACGCAACCCCCAGCGTCTGCGCGAGCCCCAGCAGGCCTTCCGTCGCAACGGGCGGAAAATCCTCTCCGCCCCGCGAGTTGACCACCTCGACGACACCGTGCAGCGTGCCGCTGTTCGGATCGATGATCGGCGCGCACAGCATCTGGCGCGTACGGTAGCCGCCGAGGGTATCACCGAGGGTGCGAAAGCGCAGGTCCGGCGAGATCGCCGCGAGCTCTTCGGCGTCATAGACGTCGCGCAGGTTGAGCGCCTCGCGCGTCAACGCGACATGGCCTGCGATGCTGCTCTCGTCGATCGGCAGGCGCGCGCCGGGCGACACGCCGCGGCCGGTCTTCACGCGCGCCAGCAGATGCGTGCCACCGTGGTTGACGACGAAGAAGGACATTCGCTCCGCACTGAACAGCGCACACAGATCGGTCGACAGCTCCGACACGATCTCGTCGATATCCTTGGTCGCGTGGATGCGCGCCGTGATCGCCTGCAGCCCCTTGAAAAAGGCCAGCCGCGCCGCGACCTCCCCCCCGGCGCCGGGCTTTCCCTGCATAGAGCTGATGGACATGCGGTACCTGCTGAAGGGAACGGTTGAATGGCAAGCATTCGGAACCGGTCATTCTAGCGGCACCCGGACGACGGGAGAATCAGAACTCGATGACCTGCCCCTGGTGCAGCACCTCGGCGCGCAGGCGCCCGCCTGCGGCGGCGATCTGCGCCATCACGCGCTCACGCTGCCCCGGCTTGATATGACTGATATGTACCCTGGGTTCGACCGTGAGATCGTTGAGCAGGCCCGCCACCATGCCCGGACTCATGTGGCGCGACGCCAGCGCGAGTCCGTGCTGCTCGTCGGAAAAGGCGGTCTCGATGATCAGGTGGCGCAGCCTGGGGCAGGCATTGATCGCCGCGACGAGCTCGGGCGAATACGTGGTGTCGCCCGTATACACGAGCTGGCCATCGCCGCCGTCGAGGCAATAGGCCACGGCCGGCACGCTGTGCAGGGCCGGCAGGGGCGTGATGGTGCGCGTGCCGAGCTTCACGGTTTCGCCGACCTTGACCGGCTGCAGTCGCAGGAAAGGCCGGCGCCGATCGGGGATGGCGGTGAAATCGGGCCAGATCAGCCAGTTGAACACGTGCGCGCGCAGGATGCGCAGCACCTCGGGAATCGCATACACGGTGATCGGGACACCGCGCATTTCGCCGACGGCATCGACGATCAGCGGGATCGCCGCGATGTGGTCCATGTGGGAGTGCGTGACGAAGATGTGATCGACGGCCGCCAGCGCCTCCAGCTCCAGGTCGCCGACCCCGGTGCCGCAGTCGATCAGGATATCGTTGTCGGCCAGGAAGGCGGTCGTGCGGGCCTCGGCGCCGCCAATGCCTCCACTGCAGCCCAGCACCTTCAGCTTCATCGTTCCCCGCACGTACACAGCCGTCCGACCCGGTGGCAGCCGTGTTCCAGTGATTTCCGATACCCTAGCACTGCGCTCGCCGAAGCTGCGTGCAATACGGCACGACGAAAAGTTCAGCCTTGCAGCGCAAAGGCCATGCGCACCCCGGCGATCTCGATGATGTCGCCGTCGCGCAGCGGATGGGCCCCCGCCTCGATCGGCTGATTGTTTACCTGCGGAAAGCTGGCGCCTTCCGCGTGGGTGATGAAATAGCCCTGCGGGCGCCGGGAAATCACCGCGACCTGCAGGCCGGGCTTGCCCAGCGTGGTCATCGCCTTGGCAAGCGGGAGCTCGCGGCCGGCAGTCGGACCGCTCAGGACCTTGATGATCCCGAGCCGCGAATCATCGAACGCCGCCTCGGCGGTGACGCTGGCCATCACATCCGGCGGCAGCATCTGGGTCTCGCCTGCTGCCGCCGGCGTTGCCGCAGGAGCCTCCTGCGAGGCGCGCAGTTCGTCCGACGGCTCGAAGCGGTCTCCCCGCGGGCGCCGCTTCGCGTCGGCGAGAAACTTGAGCCGGTACTTCCCCAGTTCGATGACGTCGTTGTTATGCAGCACGCACTTCTTGACCGGCTGGCCGTTCACGTAGGTGCCGTTGGTGCTGTTCTGGTCTTCGAGGAAAGCGTCGTCGAGGATGGTCGTGATCAGCGCGTGCTGCCCGCTGATCGCGAGGTTGTCGATCTGGATGTCGTTGTTCGGCTTGCGTCCGATCGAAACACGCTCCTTGTCGAGGGCGATTTCCTTGAGGACCAGCCCGTCCATGCTGAGGATCAGCTTTGGCATCGTTTCCTTTCCTTCATCGAGACGGCGCTCATGCGGCCATGCGCGCCAGGATCACGGAAATATTGTCGCGCCCGCCCCGTTCGTTGGCCAGTGCCACGAGCCGGTCCGCGGCGGCCTCGAGGGGCGCCTGCATCCCGGCGGCAGGTCGCAGCGCCTGCGTGATCACGTCGTCGTCGAGCATGTCGGTGAGCCCGTCCGAACACAGCAGGAAGAGGTCTCCCGCACGGGCGGAATGGGTGCCCGGGTCGGGCAGGACGAGCGCCGATACTCCCAGCCCCCGCGTGAGGAGGCCCCGGAACTGCGAGCGCGCCGCTTCCTCGGGCGTCATGATGCCGGCGTCCAGCAGCTCCTGCAACATCGTGTGGTCGCGCGTCAGCTGCTCCAGGCCGGCGTCGCGCAGCCGGTACATCCGCGAGTCGCCGACATGGGTGACCACCACGCAATCGGCGAGAAACACGGCCGCGACCAGCGTCGAGCCCATGCCCGAGAGATTCGGGTCGCGCACCGCCCGCGCGCGGATGCCGGCATTGGCGTCGTGTGCGGCGGCCTCCAGCACGGCCGCGGCCCGTTCGGGCACGCAGGCATCCGGCTCGGCCAGTTCGCGCTCGAGGCGCTGCAGGGTGGCTTCCACGGCAAGGCGCGAGGCGACGTCTCCGCCGCGATAGCCGCCCATGCCATCGGCCAGCACGGCCCAGCCGCGCTCCTCGCACACCGCGAGCGAATCCTCGTTGCGTTTGCGCACCTGCCCCACATCGCTGCGCGAGCAGAATTCGAACCGGCCTGGAGACGAGGCGGACATGGCGCGGCGACGCCCGGATGCGCCTCAGTACGGCAGCTCGCAGCCGAGGCCGCGCTCGCGCGCGAGCGCGACGACGCGGGCCGCGACGGCGATGTCCTGGACCGCCATGCCCTGCGACTCGAACAGCGTGATCTGCGCCGCAGACGTGCGTCCCGGCCGCACGCCGGCAATCACTTCGCCCAGTTCGACCCAGCGGCCCGGCTGCGTGCGCCCCTTCTCCAGCAGCGGCATCAGGTCGCCCGCCTCGCGCACGGCGATCTCGCGCGAATCGACGCAGATCACGTCCGCGCGGCGCACCGCCGCCTCCGACAGCTCCTGCCGCGCGAGGCTGTTGGAGCCCGCCGCGGTGATGTGGGTGCCGGTCTCGAGCCAGTCCGCATCGAAGAGCGGCTTGGGCGAGGTCGTGATCGTCACCACCACGTCCGAGCCACGCACGGTGTCCTCGGCGCTCGCCGCCGGCACGACCTCGCGGCCGGTCTCGCGGCTCATCTGCGCGCAGAAGCTCGCCAGGCGATCCGCATTGCGCGCAAACACCTTGATGCGCTCGATCGGGCGCACCGCGCACAGCGCCAGCACCTGCCCCTGCGCCTGCCAGCCGGAGCCGAACACGCCGGCCACGCGGGCGTCCGGCCGCGCGAGCCACTTCGCCGCGACGCCGCCCGCCGCGCCGGTCCGCATCATGCCGAGGCGATCGGCTTCGAGCACCGCCACCGGATCGCCCGTCGTCGCATCGAAGAGGTGCACCCAGAAACGTAGTTTCGGCCCCGCCGACGTATAGACCTTCAACCCGGTGAGATTCAGCCCCGGCACCCCGCCTTGCAGCAGGTGGGTCATCGTCGACGGCAACCGCACCCGCTGACGCGGGTAATCGACGGTCTCGCCGCGCCCGTGCGCGCCCATCACCTGCTCCACGGCCTCCAGCGCCAGCGGCATGTCGAGCACGCTCGCGACCTCATCTTCCTTCAGGTAAATCGCCATATTCGTTCCGTCTTGGTTGAACGCGGCCCCGCACGGCACCGCGGATCTCAGGCTATTCTAGCCCCGCGCAGGGCGAAAAAAAGTCTGCTCCCGGGAGCAGGCTTCGCTGCGAGCCGCGACGACATCGCGTGTTACATCATCCCCATCGCCCGCGGCAGCCAGATCGACAGCTCCGGCCAATAGGTGACGATCACGAGGAAGGCCAGCAACGTGATCAGCCACGGCATCACCGCCTTGGTCATCTCGGTGATGCCCAGCCGCGAGATGCCCGACGCGACGTACAGGTTCAGGCCCACCGGCGGATGGCACAGGCCGACTTCCATGTTGGCGTCGATCAGGATGCCGAGGTGCACCGGGTTGATGCCCAGCGCCACCGCGGTCGGATAGAGGATCGGCGCCATGATCAGGATGATCGACGAGGGCTCCATGAAGTTGCCCGCGAGAAGCAGCATCAGGTTCGCGATCAGCAGGAAAGAGATCCAGTTCAGGTCCTTCGCCAGCATCCAGCCCGCGAGCGCCTGCGGGATGTTCTCGTTGGTCATGATGAACGAGAACAGCGCCGCGTTCGTGATGATGTAGAGCAGCATCGCCGACATGTTGGCCGAGTTGATCAGCACCTTCGGCACGTCCTTGAAGCCCATGTCCTTGTAGACGAACACCGACACGAAGAATGCATACACCGCGCTCACCGCCGCCGCCTCGGTCGCCGTGAAGACGCCGGAGTAGATGCCGCCGATGATGATGACGACGATCATCAGGCCCCAGACGCTCTCGCGGAAGGCCTTCCAGCGTTCGCCCCAGCCCTTCCTCGGCAGGCGCGGGTAGTCGTTCTTCCTGGCGATATACCAGGTCACGCCGCACAGCATCAGCGTGAGCAGGATCCCCGGCAAGAGGCCCGCAACGAACAAGGCACCGATCGAGGTGTTGGTCGAGATCGCGTAGATCACTTTCGGGATCGACGGCAGCATCAGGATGCCGAGCGACCCCGCGACCGTGATGACGCCCGCGCCGAAGCGCATCGGGTAACCCGCCTGCACCATCGCCGGCAGCACGATCGAGCCGATCGCGACGACCGTGGCGACGCTCGATCCGCACACCAGCGCGAACATCGCGCAGGCCATGATCCCCGCGAGCGCGAGGCCGCCGTAGAAGTGCCCGATCAAGGAGGACGCGAAGTTGATCATCCTTCGCGCGACGCCGCCGTGGGTGAGGAAGTTGCCGGCGAGGATGAAGAAGGGCACCGCCATGATCTCGAACTTCTCGATGCCGGTGAACAGCTTCAGCGCCACCGAGTCGAGCGGCACCTGCGTCATCGTGAAGAGGAAGGTGAGGACGGTGAGGCCGAGCGAGATGGAGATCGGCATGCCCGTCAGCATCAGGGCGATGAGGAGGCCGAAGAGGAATGCGGAGCTCATTGCCGGCCCCCCTTCCTGGTGGCGTCGTCGCCCATCATCTCGTGCTTGAGGTCATGCAGGTGGAGGTTGTCGTCCATGTCGTAGGGATTGACGTCCACCTGCGGCAGACCTTCCTCCAGCCCCTCGACATGGGCGTGGTCGTGATGCGGCAGCTCGCCCGTCAGGTAGAAGCTCCAGGCCACCTGCAGGAAGCGGAAGCACATCAGCGCGGAGCCGAGCGGAATGGCGCTATAGACGATCCAGGTCGGCCATTCGAGGTCGGGCGTGGTCGGCCCTTCGGGCACGTCGCCCGGGTCCATCCCGAGTGTGTGGAGCACGGCGTAGTGCATGCCGTTGTCCCAAATGAAGCGCGCTCCGAGCGCCGCGACGGTGCCGGTGAAGAGCGCACCGGCGAGCAGGCCGAAAAGGATGAATTTGCGCCGCTTGGATTCTTCGAGGCGATTGACGACGACATCGACGCCGACGTGGATGCCGGTGCGCACGCCGTAGGCCGCGCCAAACTTGGCCATCCACACGAACATGATGATGCACAGTTCCTGGGCCCAGCCGAAGTTGAGGCTCAGCAGCCAGTCCTGGATCAGGGGAATGGACATCCCCGCGAGATGGCGATGGATCACCGCCACGAAGATGAGCAACGTCGCCCCCCCGATGAGGAAGGCGATGATCGCCTCCTCCAGGCGATCGAGTACCTTGAGCATGCAATTCTCCCGTCGTACGCCAACCCCGGCCGCGACGGATCGAGGCCGGGAACCTGCCGTAGTGGCTATGAGTCGTTTTTACGGACGGCGAAAATTACAGCTTGTTCGGATCGAACCCGGTTTCCTTGTAGATTTCCTTGATGATGTCGGCCCCGATGCGCGACTCCATCTTCTTGTGCACCGGCACCAGCGCCTTCTTGAACGCCAGCTTCTCGGCGTCGGTCGGCTTGTAGATCTGCGTCTTGCCCGAGGCGCGCACCGCTTCCAGCGCCTTGTCGTTCTCCTCGCGGGCGATCTTGTTGGCGTATTCGGTCGACTCCTTCATCGCCCGCTCGAGCTCGCCGCGCACGTCGGCCGGCAGGCCGTCCCAGAACTTCTTGTTGGTGATCACCGCATAACCCAGGTAACCGTGGTCGGTCAGGGTCATGTACTTCTGCACCTCGTGCATCTTCTGGGTGTATAGGTTCGAATGCGGGTTTTCGGTGCCATCGACGACGCCCGTCTGCAGCGCCTGGTACACCTCGGAGAACGCCATCACCTGCGGGATCGCGCCCAGCGTGCGCATCTGCTCCTCGAGCACCTTGGACGACTGCACGCGCAGCTTCTTGCCCTTCAGGTCCCCGGGCGCCTTGATCGGGGTGTTGGCCGAGAACGACTTGAAGCCGTTGTCCCAGAACGCCAGGCCCTTGATGCCGCGCCCCTCGAGCTTGCCGAGCAGCAGCTTGCCGACCGGTCCCTGGGTGACCTTGTGCAGATCGTCATAGCCGTCGAAGATGTACGGCAGGTCGAAGACCTCGAATTCCTTCACGCCCAGCGGACCGAACTTCGCCAGCGAAGGCGCGAGCATCTGGACTGCGCCCAACTGCAGCGCCTCCATTTCTTCCTTGTCCTTGTACAGCGTGCTGTTCGGGTAGACTTCGACCTTGACGGCACCCCTGGTGTACTTCTCGGCAAGTTCCTTGAACTTGTCGGCCGCCTTGCCCTTGGGCGTGTCGTTGGCGACGACGTGGCTGAACTTGATCACGATGGGCTCGGCGGCGACCGCAGCAGCGGACAGCCCCATGGCGACGAGACCAATGAAAAGGGCGCGGATTTTCATCCCCTATCTCCTCCAAATTGCTTAGTTATATGTATGCCCCATGTCCGGGCAGATGCCGTGCAGCAACTGGAAGCGCCGGACACTTGTTTCAGTTTATGAACCGCCCCCGACCTATAACATTGTGGTTATCCACAACATGGACACCGTCCCCCCGCCGATGAGCCCCCGCGCGACCGTCGCCCTGACCACCCGGCAGCGCTGGCTCACGGCCGTGCCGTACCTGACCGTGCTGCTGTTCCTCGTGGTGATCGCCGCGCTCGTCTGGTTCACGCGCGCCTACGATGAGGAGGAGCAGCGCGCGACGCTCATCAACGACGTGCTGTGGATGGAGCAGAACCTGCAGTTCAAGCTCGAGCGCAACGCCTCGCAACTCGAGCAGATCGGACAAGACATCCTTTCTCCCACCAACCGCCACCCGTCGCAGACCTCCGCCGCACTGCGCCAGCTCGTACGCTCGGAGAACGGCCTCGTGCGCGTGGTGTGGCTCGACGCCGCCGGCCACATGCGGGGCGCGCTGCCGCCCATCGGCGACAGAGAGACGCTCGGCGAACCGCTGAGCGAGCAGTCGGCTGCGCGCTTCCGGCTCGCCCAGGCGCTGGGACGGCGCGTCTACGGCCAGGTCTACGCCGCCGGCGGCCGCCAGCAATTCGAGGTGCATGTCCCGATCTACTCCGAAAACGGCTTCGCGGGCGCGATGGTGGGGGTCTATTCCCTGCGCGAGCTCGTCACGGACGAGCTGCCGTGGTGGTTCGCTGAACGCTACCGCGTAAGCGTGCTCGACAGCGGCGGACGCGAGCTCGTGTCGAAGTCCAAGGTGGCGCCGCTGTCCGACCGGCAGAGCTATTCGATGGCGTTCGATCCGCCCGGCGACGGCCTCACGCTGCAGGTCACCGCCTACCGCGGCGAGACGCGCTGGGTCCAGGTCCTGCTGATCGGCTCCATCCTGCTGCTCGGCGGCATCCTGATCTGGAGCGTGCTGCAGCTGCGCCGCGAACTGCAGCGCCGCCACCGGGCAGAGCAGGCCCTGCGCAGCGAATCCCTGTTCCGCCGGGCGATGGAAGACTCCATGCTCACCGGCCTGCGCGCCCGCGACCGCAACGGCCGCATCACTTACGTGAACCCCGCCTTCTGCAAGATGGTCGGCTACAGCGCCGAGGAACTCGTCGGCTGCACGCCGCCGATGCCCTACTGGGACCCCGACTTCCTCGTGCAGACGCAGGAGGTCCACGACCGCGTCCTCGGCGGCAACGCCCCGCCCGAAGGCTTCGAACTGTGCCTGCGGCGCAAGAACGGCGAGCGTTTCGACGCCCTGATCTTCGAAGCCCCGCTGATCGACGCCGCGGGACGGCACACCGGCTGGATGGGCTCGCTGCTCGACATCACCGCCCAGAAACGCGCCGAGGAACTCGCACGCCAGCAGGAAGAACGCCTCCAGGCCACCTCCCGCCTGATCACGATGGGCGAGATGGCCTCGACCCTCGCGCACGAACTCAACCAGCCGCTCGCGGCGATCGCCAGCTACAACACGGGCTGCCTCAACCGCCTCGAGCAGCCCGCGCTCGACCGCGAGGAGTTCAGGGACATCTTCGACCGCATCGGCCGCCAGGCGCGCCGCGCCGGCGACATCATCCGCCGCGTGCACGACTTCGTGCGCCGCGCCGAGCCCAAGCGCGAACCGCTCGACCTCAACCTGATGATCCGCGAGGCGATCGGCCTCATCGAGGCCGATTCGGCCAAACGCGGCATGCGCATCGAAACCGAGCTAGACGAATCGCTGCCGGCCGTGGCGGCCGACCCGGTGATGATCGAGCAGGTCATCGTGAACCTCGTGCGTAACGGCATGGACGCCATGCGCGACAACCCGCCGTCGCGGCGCACCATGCGCGTGAGCACCCGGCGCGAGGGCGACATGCTCGTCGTGCGCGTTGCCGAC
Source organism: Azoarcus sp. DN11 (assembly GCF_003628555.1). NCBI lineage: Bacteria > Pseudomonadati > Pseudomonadota > Betaproteobacteria > Rhodocyclales > Zoogloeaceae > Azoarcus > Azoarcus sp. DN11. The sequence continues at coordinate 3,907,023 of NZ_CP021731.1, forward strand.
AACGGCACCGGCATCGACCCCGAAACCGCCCGCCGGCTGTTCGAGCCCTTCTTCACGACCAAGGCCGAAGGCATGGGCATGGGGCTCAACATCTGCCGCTCCATCGCCGAACTGCACCACGGCCGGCTCGGTTTCGAAATCAACCCCGACGGCGGTACCATCTTCACGCTGTCGCTACCCGTGGAATCCTCATGACTCAGCCTTGCGCCCACATCATCGACGACGACGAAGCCATCCGCGACGCGCTGCAGTGGCTGTTCAAGACGCGCGATGTCGCGTGCGCGACGTGGTCGGGCGCCGAGAGCTTCCTCGAGGCGCTCCAGCCCGGCTGGCGCGGCTGCGTCGTGCTCGACATCCGCATGGAAGGCATGAGCGGCCTCGAGTGCTTCGACGTACTGCGCCAGCGCGGCAACCAGCTGCCCGTCATCTTCATCACCGGCCACGGCGACGTGCCGATGGCCGTCGCCGCGCTGAAGAAGGGCGCGTTCGACTTCATCGAAAAACCCTTCAACGACAGCGATCTCGTCGACATCGTCATGCGCGCGCTGGAGATCGACGCGAACAACCAGCGCGCCGAGGCCACCCGCGAAACGGTGGAGGCGCGCCTCGCCCTGCTCACCGCGCGCGAGCAGGAAGTGATGGAGCTGATCCTCGCCGGCAAGTTCAACAAGGTCATCGCCGACGAACTGTGCATCTCGATGCGGACCGTGGAAGCCCACCGCTCCAAGGTGTTCGAGAAGATGGAAGTGCGCTCCGCGGTCGAGCTCGCGCAACTCGTCAACCTGGTGCGCAACCGCACACTCTGACCCTCGCCGGAATCCGCTTCATCGTGCCGCCCCCCGATCACCGTCACGCTCACCACTCCGCGGTCGAGCGCATGCGCATCGACAAATGGCTGTGGGCCGCGCGCTTCTTCAAGACGCGCTCGCTCGCCAGCCAGGCGATCGAAGGCGGGCACGTCAGGCTCAACGGCCAGGCAGTGAAGCCCGCCCGCGAGTTGCGCGTCGGCGACAGCCTCGACATCGTCGCGGGCGGCACGCAATGGACCGTCATCGTGCGTGGACTCAACGAACAACGCCGTCCTGCCGTCGAGGCGCAGCAGCTGTACGAGGAAACGTCCGAAAGCAGCGCCCGCCGCGCGGCCGAAAAGGAAGACCGGCGCCTCGCACCGGTCCCCGGCAGCGATCTGCGCGGACGGCCGACGAAGAAGGCGCGTCGCCAGATGCGCGGCTTCAACGAAGGCTTCTGATCACGGGGACGGCCGCCGCAGCGTGGCCATTCAGCGCTCCCAGACCGGAACGAGTCCCGGCTCGCCCGGCGCGCAGCGGAATTCGGCCGCGACTCCGATCTCCCCGATCCACGCCGCCTCGCCATCCACCCGCAGCACCGGCAGGCGCTCGCGCAGCCACGCGGGGATCCCCGCTTCCTGGCACAGGTTCTTGAAACTGCGCCGCGGCCGCCCCTCGCCTTCGCGCAGCGCGAGCCCGCTCCAGCGCGGACTCAGCACGACCTCCCGCGCCCGCTCCAGCGCCGCCCGGCTCAGCCCTGCGCCGACCGCGTCCGCAAAGACCACCTTGCCCGCCCCCCAGGACAGTTCCCGTTCCCCTCGCCACGCCACCGGCGACGGCTCGGGGCCGCCGGACTCCGCCTCCAGCCAGACACTGCCGCGATAGACGCAGCACGCGGCCGCACCCAGCGGCAACCGGTGCGCATCCTCGACGATCTCGCGCAACTGGCGCACCACCTCGACCAGCCGAGTCCGCGCCGGGGCCTGCAACCCCAGCGCCCGCAACTGCCAGCGCAGCAGGTTACGCACGCGCTCGTCCGACAGGCGCAGCAGCGCGGCACGATCGAGCCTCTTCCCGCCGCAGGCACGCTCGTCGATGCCGGCAAGGTCCTCCAGCAACCCTTCCGCCTCGCGGAACTGCCCGCTCGCGCGCGCAAGCGCCGGCACGGCACCGGGAAAGTGCTCCGCCAGCAGCGGCATGACGCGATGGCGCAGGAGGTTGCGCGCATAGCGCAGGTCCGCGTTGCTCTCGTCCTCGACCCACGCCAGCCCGCGCACGCGCGCGTAGGTGACGATGTCGGCGCGCCGCACCCCGAGCAGCGGGCGCAGCCGCCCCGGCTCGACCGCCGCCATCGCCGCCGCGCCGCGCACCCCGGCACCGCGCAGCAGCCGGAACATCAGCGTCTCGGCCTGGTCGTCCTGATGGTGGCCGAAGGCGAGCCAGTCGCAAGGCACCCGCGCCAGCGCCGCATGGCGCACGGCGCGCGCAGCGGCTTCGATACCGGCGGGATCATCGCGATCGACCCGTTCGCGAAAGGCGTGGAAGGTGACGCCGAGGGCATCACAGGAGGCGCGGCAGGCTTCCAGCCACGCATCCGCGTTGCGGCTCAGGCCGTGGTGGACATGGGCCGCGGCAAGGGAATAACCGCCGGACGCGCGCAGCCCGGCCAGGATGTGCAGCAGCACGGTCGAATCGACCCCGCCGCTCAGCGCCACGCACACGGCCTGGCCGGGCGCGACGCGGGCCGCCGCCAGCACGGCGGCGACGGCCTCCTCGAGCCGCCGTTCAGGCGGCGTTCTGTTCCTTGAAGCGGCCATAACCCATCAGGCGCTCCAGACGCCGGTCGACGAGTTCGGCCGGCGACAGGTCGGAGACCTGCCGCAACGCATCTTGCAGTGCGCGCTTGAGCGATTGCGACATGACGCGATGGTCCCGGTGCGCGCCGCCCACCGGTTCGTTGACGACACGATCGATCAGGCCGAGCGACTTCAGGCGCGCCGCCGTGATGCCCATCGTCTCGGCCGCCTCGGGGGCCTTCTCCGCGCTCTTCCACAGGATGGATGCGCAGCCCTCCGGCGAAATCACCGAATACGTCGAGTACTGCAGCATCAGCAGCTGGTCGCCCACCGCGATCGCCAGCGCGCCGCCCGAACCGCCTTCGCCGATCACCGTCGCGATGATCGGCACCTTGAGCTCCGCCATCACGTACAGGTTGCGGCCGATCGCCTCCGACTGCCCGCGCTCCTCGGCGCCGATGCCGGGATAGGCGCCCGGCGTGTCGATGAAGGTGAACACCGGCAGCCCGAACTTCTCCGCCGTGCGCATCAGGCGCAGCGCCTTGCGGTAGCCTTCCGGCCGCGGCATGCCGAAGTTGCGCAGGATCTTTTCCTTCGTGTCGCGCCCCTTCTGGTGCCCGATCACGATGCAGCTCTGGCCGTTGAAGCGCGCCAGGCCACCGACGATCGCCTTGTCGTCGGCATATGCCCGGTCGCCGTGCAGTTCCTGGAAATCGGTGAAGATGTGGCGCACGTAATCGAGCGTGTAGGGGCGCTGCGGATGGCGCGCCACCTGGGCGATCTGCCAGGGGGTGAGCTTGGCGTACAGATCCTTCGTCAGCGATTCGCTCTTGGCTTCGAGGCGCGAAATTTCCTCCGAGATATCCACCGCCGAGTCGTCCTGCACGAATCGCAGCTTCTCGATCTTCTCTTCGAGATCGGCAATCGGCTGTTCGAAATCCAGAAAGGTGGTCTTCATCCGCCCCGTTCCCAATGACCAAAACGCGCCATTGTAACCTTTCATACGCCATCGTCGCAGTGCGGACTTCCCCCGCATGCGTGACAGCGGCACCGCCGCTGATGCATCATGCGGATATTCAGCACAAAAGGAAGGAGTAGCGGGGGCTGCACGAACTCCGCGCTATGGGTAGTCGAAATTCGCATCGTCCGCGCCGCAGGCCCCGCCAGGCAAGCCACCCGGGTCAACGCGCGCGCGCCTCGCTCGGCCGATGTTGCCCGGCGCGCTCCGACACCCGCCTCCTCCGGGCACGCTGCGTGCCCGCCTGCAGTGCCCGCGCCCGGCACCCGGCTCCCGCGGCCGCCCGGTCGCTCCCCGCCGCATTCACGCCATCCCTCATGGCGTTTCGCGCACGCCCGCTGCGCGCGCCGGCACGCACCACGTGCCCCTACCCTGCATAGCCAGCGAAAATGGAAATCATCATTCTCGTCGCCCTGATCCTGATCAACGGGGTCTTCGCCATGTCCGAGATCGCCCTCGTCACCGCCCGCCGCGCACGCCTGACGCGCCTTGCCGAGGACGGCGACGCGGCCGCGGCGGTCGCGATCAAGCTGGGCGAGGAGCCCACGCGCTTCCTGTCGACGATCCAGATCGGCATCACCTCGATCGGCATCCTCAACGGCATCGTCGGCGAGGCCGCCCTCGCCGCACCGCTCGCCCGCTGGCTGGAGGAGTTCGGACTCGCCCAGCGCCCGAGCGAAATCGGCTCCACCGTGCTGGTCGTCGTGGTGATCACCTACGTCTCCATCGTCGTCGGTGAACTGGTCCCGAAACGCGTCGGGCAGATCAACCCCGAAGGCATCGCGCGCCTCGTCGCCCGGCCGATGAATGCACTCGCAGTCGCCTCGCGCCCCTTCGTGCGCCTGCTCAGCTGGTCGACGGCACTGCTCCTCACGCTGCTGGGCAAGCGCGACGAGGCGGCGCCGGCGGTCACCGAGGAAGAGATCCACGCCCTCCTCGAGGAAGGGTCGGAAGCGGGCGTCATCGAGAAGAACGAACACGAGATGGTGCGCAACGTCTTCCGCCTCGACGAGCGCCAGATCGCCTCGCTGATGGTGCCGCGCGCCGACGTCGTGTGGCTCGACACCAACCAGCCGCTCGACGACAACCTCGCGCGCATGGCCGAATCCGAGCACTCGCGCTTCCCCGTGTGCCGCGGCGGCCTCGACGACATCCTCGGCATCATCTCGTCGAAGCAGCTCTTCAACCAGACGCTCAAGGGCGGCCAGCCCGATCTCACGAAGCAGCTCGAGCCCGCGATCTACGTACCCGAGTCGCTCACCGGCATGGAACTCCTCGACCAGTTCCGCGCCTCCAGCACCCACATGGTGTTCGTGATCGACGAGTACGGCGAGATCCAGGGCGTGGTCACGTTGCAGGACGTGCTCGAGGCCGTCACCGGCGAGTTCCGGCCGGCCAGCCTCGACGAGGCGTGGGCGGTGCAGCGCGAGGACGGCTCGTGGCTGCTCGACGGCATGATCCCCATCCCCGAACTCAAGGACCGCCTCGAGATCAGGGCCGTCCCCGAGGAGGACAAGGGCCGCTACCACACGCTCAGCGGCATGGTGATGTGGCTGCTCGGGCGCATTCCCCACACCGGCGACGTGACGACCTGGGAGGACTGGCGGCTGGAAGTCGTCGACCTCGACGGCAAGCGCATCGACAAGGTGCTCGCGACGCGCCTGGTCGAGATCTCCGCCGAACAGGAATCCCCCTCCCCGCCCGGCACGCAGCCGACCGAATGACGACGACGGCGCGCGGGACATCGCGCCGGCGCCGCCAAATCCGAGGACGACCCGGCGATGAGCACCGACACCCGGTGGCACACCCTCAGCGCGGCCACGGCCGCCGCCGCGCTCGAAGTCGATCCTGAGCACGGACTCGGCAGCGCCGACGCGGCCGACCGCCTCGTCCACAGCGGCGAAAACCGCCTCGCCGAGGCCCCGCCCCGCCCCGCCTGGCTCAAGTTCCTCGACCAGTTCCGCAGCTTCCTCATCGCCGTGCTGATCTTCGCGTCGGCGCTGGCGTGGGCCATCGGCGAACTCAAGGACGCGCTGGTGATCCTGGTCGTGGTCCTGCTCAATGCGAGCCTGGGCTTCTGGCAGGAGCACCGCGCCGAGCGCACGCTCGCGGCGCTCAAGGACATGCTCGCCGCGCGCGCACGCGTCCGCCGCGACGGGCAGCTGCGCGACGTCGACGCCGCCACGCTGGTTCCGGGCGACATCGTGCTGCTCGAAGCGGGCGACCGCGTGCCCGCGGACGGCCGCCTCCTCGCCGCGCACAACCTCGAGGTCGACGAATCCGCCCTCACCGGCGAGTCGCAGGCCGCCGGCAAGATCACCGACACACTCGACGCCCCCGATCTCCCGCTGGGCGACCGCACCAACCTGCTGTTCATGAACACGGTGCTGACCCGCGGACGCGCCGAACTGCTGGTCACCGCCACCGGCATGGCGACCGAGATGGGCGGACTCGCGGGCATGATCGCCACCGCCGAGAGCGGCGAGACCCCGCTGCAGCGCCAGCTCGACGCCCTGGGCAAGCGCCTCGCGATGATCGCGGGCGCCGTCGTCGCCGTGATCTTCGCGCTCGACGCTGCGCGCGGCCTGCCCTGGGTGCAGGCGACGATGACGGCGGTCGCGCTCGCCGTCGCCGCGATCCCCGAAGGCCTGCCGGCGGTCGTCACCGTGACCCTCGCGATCGGCATGTGGCGCATGGCCCAGAACGGCGCGATCCTCAAAAAACTCGCCGCCGTCGAAACCCTCGGGTGCGCCACGGTGATCTGCTCCGACAAGACCGGCACGCTGACGCTCAACCAGATGACCGCGCGCGGCGGCTGGTTTGCGGGCTGCCGCTTCGCGGTCGATGGCGAGGGTTACCACCCGCACGGCCGCATCTGCGGCGACAGCCTCGCGGACCTGCGTCCGCTGCTGCTACCGATGGCACTGTGCTCGGACTCGAGCGTGCGCGACGCGACCCTGGTCGGCGATCCGACCGAAGGCGCACTGTGGGTGCTCGCACAGAAAGGCGGCATCGACCCGCCCGCCGAACGGGAACGCATCCCGCGCATCGCCGAGATCCCGTTCGACTCCGCGCACAAGTTCATGGCGACCTTCCACCACCACGGCGACTGCGTGGAAATGTTCGTCAAGGGCGCCCCCGACGTGCTGCTCGCCCGCTCGGCGCAGTGGCTCGCGCGCGACGGCGAGCGCCCGCTCGACGATGCCGTCCGCGCCACGGTCGCGGCCGAAAACGAGCATCTCGCCAGTCAGGCCCTGCGCGTGCTCGCCGTCGCCCGGCGGCGGATTCCCGCGAGCGATTTCGATCCCGCCGGCGACCTGTGGACGTGGTCGCGCGGCTGGACCTTCGTCGGGCTCGCCGGCCTCATGGACCCGCCGCGTGCCGAAGCCGCCGCCGCGATCCGGCGCTGCCGCCTGGCGGGCATCCGCGTCAAGATGATCACCGGCGACCACAAGGCCACCGCCGCCGCGATCGGGCGCGAGCTCGGGCTGGAGGGCGAGGTGGCGAGCGGCGCCGAACTCGACGCGACGGACGACGCGACGCTCGCCCGCCGCATCGACTCGATCGCCGTCTTCGCGCGCGTCTCGCCCACGCACAAGGTCCGCATCGTGAAGGCGCTCAAGGCCAAGGGGCACGTCGTCGCGATGACCGGCGACGGCGTGAACGACGCCCCCGCGCTCAAGGCCGCCGACATCGGCATCGCGATGGGCCTCACCGGCACCGCGGTGACGCGCGAGGCCGCGACGATGGTGCTCACCGACGACAACTTCGCGACCATCGTGCGCGCCGTCGAGGAAGGGCGCGTCATCTTCGACAACATCGTCAAGTTCGTGCGCTTCCAGCTGTCGACCAACATCGGCGCCATCCTCACCGTGCTCGCCGCGACGCTCGCGGGGCTCCCCTCGCCCTTCACCGCGATCCAGCTCCTGTGGATCAACATCATCATGGACGGACCGCCAGCCATGACGCTCGGCGTGGAGCCCCCCCGCCCGGGCATCATGCGCGCGCCGCCGCGCCATCGGGGCGCCCACATCCTTACCCCGAGCCGGCTCGTCCGCCTCGCCGTGTACGGCGCCACGATGATGGTCGGCACCCTGTGGCTGTTCCACGCCGCACTCGACGCACGCGGCGAACGCTACGCACTCACGCTCGCCTTCACGACCTTCGTGCTGTTCCAGTTCTTCAACGTGTTCAATGCCCGCCGCGAACACGGCAGCGCCTTCAACCGCCAGTTCCTGCGCAACGGCCGGCTGTGGCTCGCGCTCGGCGGCGTCCTCGCACTGCAGGCCGTCGTCGTCAATTGGCCACCGGCGCAGCAGATCTTCGGCACCACCGCGCTCGCCGCCGCCGACTGGCTGCGCTCGATCCTCGCCGCCTCCAGCGTCCTGCTGCTCGACGAAGCGCGCAAGCTGCTGCTGCGCATCAGGGAACGGACGCGCCCTACCCATCACTAACACGGCAATTCAATAGGTCACCCCCCGTTCACCGAGAGTTTGTCGACGGGCCAGGCTCGGTAGGGCTTCGACAGGCTCACGAACGCCATGGATTGCCGGTTTAATGGCCGGCCAAGCCTCGTTCGGAACGACCGAAACGCAACGGGGCGGCCCGCCTGCGCGAACCGCCCCGTTCCTGCGACGCCGGTTTCCGCTCGCGCGGAAGGGATCAATCGTCGTTCATGACCCCCAGCAGTTGCAGCAGGCTGGTGAAGAGGTTGTAGATCGTCACGTACAGGGTCACGGTCGCCATCACGTAGTTCGTCTCGCCGCCGTGGATGATGTTGCTGGTCTCGTACAGGATCAGCCCCGACATCAGCAGCACGAACATCGCCGACACCGCCAGCGACAGGCCCGGCATCGAGAAGAACACCGCGCCGAGGCCGGCGAGGAAGGCGACGAGGATGCCGACGGTCAGGAAACCGCCCATGAACGAGAAATCCTTGCGCGTCGTCACCGCGTAGGCCGACAGCCCCAGGAAGATCGCCGCGGTGCCGCCCATCGCCTGCATCACGATCTGGTGACCGTTGGGCAGCGCCAGATACCTCGACACGATCGGCCCCAGCGTGAAGCCCATGAAGCCGGTCAGCGCGAACACGAACAGCACGCCCAGCCCGCTGTCGCGAAACTTGGTCGTCAGGAACAGCAGGCCGAAGTAGCCCACCAGCGTGATGATCAGGCCCGGATGCGGCAGGCCGAGCGCCATCGAGAGCCCGGCGGTCGCAGCCGAGAACGCGAGCGTCATCGACAGCAGCAGGTAGGTGTTGCGGATGACCCGGTTGGTCGACAGGACCGAGGCCTCCGAACGGGTTATGGTTGCGATACGGTTTTCCATCGAGCGATTACCTCCGTTGTTCGAGTTTTGAGCGGCACCGTCACGCGCCGGCCGGCACCGCATCGGGCATCAGCCCGCGCACGACGCGCCGCTGCCGCTGGAGCCGGCGGGCCAGCACCTGCGCCACACGATCGGCAGCGCCATCCACCGCCGCCCGGGCTTCGGCCGCCGTGATCGCGAAGATCACGTCGGGAAGGTTGCGCAGGCGCAGTTGTACCACGCAACGCTTGTCCACGCCGCCACGCGGGCCGTTCACGTCCGCCACCTTGACCCGCGCCCACCGGATGTGGTCGCGGAAGCGGCCGACGGCAAACTTCATGCGCCGTGCGACATACTCACGCAGACCGGACGGCGTTTCGACACCGTTACATTGCAGATCGATTCGCATTGCAGCATCTCCTTTCGTGGTGAACCGGCAAGCCGGCCCGCTGGAGAAGTATGGGCGCGCGACGATTTCCAAAAAAGAAGATCGACAATGAGCAGAGTTCAGTTTTTTTCGAACTTGAAATCCGACGGCCCGGCCCAACATACCCCAGCGCCGAAACGCAGCATGGGGCGCTTACCACCGATGGCCGAAAAAGAACGTCGAACAGGAAGAGGGAAGCAACGGAACACCGCAGCGGAGATTGGACCTCGCGAACTCTGCTAAAATCCGCGACCTTTGCTGCGCTTTCCGTTCGAGAAAGACTGGTGCCGGGAGTGGGACTCGAACCCACACACCTTGCGGCGGCGGATTTTGAATCCGCTGCGTCTACCGATTCCGCCATCCCGGCCCGGGAAGCGCCGCATTATCCATGAAAGCCCCGGCCAGCAGCAAGCGCATGTCACTTACTCTCGACGATTTCGACTATTTGCTCCCCCCCGAACAGATTGCCCAGGCGCCGCTCGCCGAACGCTGCGCGAGCCGCCTGCTGGTGCTGGACGGCGACCGGGCGGACGATCGCGGCTTCTGCGACCTGCCCTCCCTCGTCGAGCCCGGCGACCTGCTCGTCTTCAATGACACGCGCGTGATCCACGCACGCCTGTACGGCGTCAAGGAGACCGGCGGCCACGTCGAGGTGCTGGTCGAGCGCGCGATCGGCCCGCACGAGGCGATCGCCCAGGTGCGCGCGAGCAAGTCCCCGCGCGCCGGCGCACGCCTGCGCCTCGCGGACGCGTTCGACGTCACGGTGCTCGGCCGCATCGGCGAATTCTTCCACCTGCGCTTTCCCGAAAACGAAGACCTGCTGCCGCTGCTCGAACGCCACGGCAAGCTGCCGCTGCCGCCCTACATCGACCGCGCCGCCGACGATCACGACGAATCGCGCTACCAGACCGTGTATGCGCGCGAACCCGGCTCGGTCGCGGCGCCCACCGCCGGGCTGCACTTCGACCAGCAGATGCTGGCCGACCTCGCCCGCATGGGGGTGAACGGCGCGTGGCTCACGTTGCATGTCGGCGCCGGCACCTTCCAGCCGGTGCGCGTGAACGACCTCGGCGAACACCGCATGCATCGCGAACGCTACGTGATCCCGCAGGAGACGGTCGATGCGATCGCGACGACGAAGGCCGCCGGCAAGCGCGTCATCGCCGTCGGCACCACCAGCCTGCGCGCACTCGAAGGCGCGGCACAGGACGGCGAGTTGACGGCGGGCATCGGCGAAACCGAGCTCTTCATCCTGCCCGGCTACCGCTTCCGCGTCGCCGACGCACTGATCACCAACTTCCACCTGCCGAAGTCGACGCTGCTGATGCTCGTGTCGGCCTTCGCCGGCATCGAGCCCATCCGTCGCGCGTACGCCCACGCGGTGCGCGAAGGCTACCGATTCTTCAGTTACGGGGATGCGATGTTCATCACCCGCCGCAACGATGCAATTTGACCTGATCACCCAGGACGGCGCCGCGCGCCGCGGCCGCCTCACGCTCGCCCACGGCGTCGTCGACACCCCGGTCTTCATGCCGGTCGGCACCTACGGCACGGTCAAGGCGATGACGCCTGCCGCGCTCGGCGACGTCGGCGCGCAGATCTGCCTCGGCAACACCTTCCACCTGTGGCTGCGGCCGGGCCTCGACGTCGTCGCCGCGCACGGCGGACTGCACGCCTTCATGGGCTGGGACAAGCCCATCCTCACCGACTCGGGCGGCTTCCAGGTCTTCAGCCTCGGCGCGCTGCGCAAGATCAGCGAGGACGGCGTCAAGTTCGCCTCGCCCATCGACGGCGCGAAGCTGCTGCTCACGCCCGAGATCTCGATGCAGATCCAGCACACGCTGAACTCCGACATCGTGATGATCTTCGACGAATGCACGCCCTACCCCGCGACGCGCGACGAGGCGGCCAAGTCGATGCGCCTGTCGCAGCGCTGGGCGAAGCGTTCGCGCGACGAGTTCGACCGTCTCGGGAACCGCAACGCGCTCTTCGGCATCGTCCAGGGCGGCATGTACGAGGACCTGCGCGACGAGTCGCTCGCCGCGCTCGAGGACATCGGCTTCCACGGCTACGCCATCGGCGGCCTGTCGGTCGGCGAACCGAAGGAGGACATGGAGCGCATCCTCGCCCACACCGCGCCCCGCCTGCCGCAGCACAAGCCGCGCTACCTGATGGGGGTCGGCACCCCCGAGGACATCGTCGCCGGCGTCGCCGCCGGTATCGACATGTTCGACTGCGTGATGCCCACGCGCAACGCCCGCAACGGCTGGCTGTTCACCCGCTTCGGCGACATCAAGATCAAGAACGCCGTGCACAAGCAGGACACCCGCCCGCTCGACCCGTCGTGCGACTGCTACACCTGCCGCAACTTCAGCCGCGCCTACCTGCACCACCTGCACCGCGCGGGCGAGATCCTCGGCAGCATGCTCAACACGATCCACAACCTGCGCTATTACCAGACGCTCACCGCCGCGCTGCGCGCGGCGATCGCGGACGGCGGCTTCGCCGACTACGTCGCCCGCTTCCGCAGCGAGCGCAGCACCGGCACTGCCTGAATTCCCGGTGCATGATGTGCGGCTTCGGAGCCGCGAAATGCACCACAACTCCCCGCGCGCCGGTTGCCACAGGCGCGACAGGGCCTGCTGCTATAATCCGCCGTTTTAGGCAACTACCCGGAGTCACCCGTGTTCATTTCCAACGCATACGCCCAGGCTGCCGCCGCTGGCGACCCCACCAGCGGCCTGATGGGCATGCTGCCGCTGGTCCTGATGTTCATCGTCCTGTGGTTCCTGATGATCCGCCCGCAGATGAAGCGCGCGAAGGAGCACAAGGCGTTGGTCTCCGCGCTCGCCAAGGGCGACGAGGTCGTCACCCAGGGCGGCATTGCGGGGCGCGTGACCCAGGTCGGTGAAAGCTTCCTGCGCATCGAAGTCGCCGACAACGTCAATATCCTCGTGCAGAGCCAGGCCGTCGCCACCGTGCTGCCGAAGGGCACGCTGAAGACCCTGTAAGCTCCCCGCGCACGGGGCGCGGGCCAGCCGCCCGCCCCGTGCCGCCGCGGCCAGCCGCCTCATCCTTTTTCCAAGCCCATCCATGTCATGAACCGCTACCCGCTCTGGAAGAACATCCTTATCGGTCTGGTCCTGTTCTTCGGCCTGATCTACACCCTTCCCAACTTCTACGGCGAAGTGCCGGCAGTTCAGGTTTCCAGCGGCAAGGCCACCCTCAAGCTCGACGCCTCGCTCAAGGGCACGATCGAGCAGGCGCTCAACGACGCTCGGATCGAGCACACCGGGCTGTTCACCGATGCCAACAGCATCCGCGTGCGCGTCCCGAACACCGACGTGCAGCTGCGCGCCAAGGACGCCATCGAGAAGCGCCTGAACCCCGACCCGCACGACCCGTCCTACGTCGTCGCGCTGAACCTGCTGTCCGCCTCGCCGAGCTGGCTCACTGCGATCCACGCCCTGCCGATGTACCTCGGCCTGGACCTGCGCGGCGGCGTGCACTTCCTGCTCCAGGTCGATATGCCGGGCGCGATCACGAAGCGCCTCGACGCGACCGCTGCCGACCTGCGCACGCTGCTGCGCGACAAGAACGTGCGCCACGCCGGCATCACGCGTGAAGGCAACAATGTCGTGCTGCGCTTCCGCGATGCCCAGCAGCGCGATACCGCGCGCAGGGCGATCGGCGCCAGCACCGCGGACCTGCAGCTCGCCGACCGCGACGACGCCGCCGACGATCTCAAGCTGGTCGCGACGCTGTCGCAGGCCGCGCAGAAGAACATCCGCGACTTTGCCATCAAGCAGAACATCACCACGCTGCACAACCGCATCAACGAACTGGGCGTAGCCGAACCGGTGATCCAGCAGCAGGGCCTCGACCGCATCGTCGTGCAGCTGCCCGGCGTGCAGGACGTTGCCAAGGCGAAGGACATCCTCGGCCGGACCGCGACGCTGGAAGTGCGCCTCGTCGATGACACGCCGGGCGCCCTCGAAGGCGCGCTGGCCGGCAGCGTGCCGCTCGGCACCGAGCTGTACAACGAACGCGGCGGCTCGCCGATCCTCGTCAAGAACCAGGTCGTGCTGACGGGCGACCGCCTCACCGACGCGCAACCCGGCTTCGACGGTCAGACGCACGAACCGGCGGTGCATCTGACGCTCGACGCCGCCGGCAGCCGCATCTTCCGCGACGTCACGCGCGAGAACGTCGGCAAGCGCATGGCGATCCTGCTGATCGAGAAGGGCAAGGGCGAAGTCGTGACCGCGCCGGTGATCCGCACCGAGATCGGCGGCGGGCGCGTGCAGATCTCCGGTCGCATGACGACGCAGGAAGCGAGCGACGTCGCGCTGCTGCTGCGCGCCGGCAGTCTCGCCGCGCCGATGGAAATCATCGAGGAGCGCACCATCGGGCCGAGCCTCGGCGCCGAGAACATCGCCAAGGGCTTCCACTCGACGCTGTGGGGCTTCGTCGCGATCGCGATCTTCATGAGCGTCTACTACATGCTGTTCGGTCTGGTGTCGGTGGTCGCGCTGGCGGCGAACCTGCTGCTGCTGGTCGCGCTGCTGTCGCTGCTGCAGGCGACGCTGACCCTACCCGGCATCGCGGCCATGGCGCTCACGCTGGGCATGGCGATCGACGCGAACGTGCTGATCAACGAACGCATCCGCGAAGAACTGCGCAACGGCGCCACGCCGCAAGCGGCGATCCATGCCGGCTACGAGCGCGCGTTCGACACGATTCTCGACTCCAACATCACGACGCTGATCGCCGGCATCGCGCTGCTGGTGTTCGGCTCGGGTCCGGTGCGCGGCTTCGCGGTCGTGCATTGCCTGGGCATCCTGACCTCGATGTTCAGCGCCATCCTGATCTCGCGCATGCTCGTGAATTTCATCTACGGGCGCCGCCGCAAGGTCGAGTCGCTGTCGATCGGCCAGATCTGGAAGCCGGGCAACTGACCACGCACGCACAAGGCTGAATACAGGGCTGAAAAATGGAATTCTTCCGCATCAAGAAAGACATCCCGTTCATGCGCCATGCGCTGGTGTTCAACATCATCTCGTTGATCACCTTCGTGCTGGCGGTGTTCTTCCTCGCAACACGCGGCCTGCACCTGTCGGTCGAGTTCACCGGCGGCACCCTGATCGAGGTGACCTACACCCAGGCGCCCGAGCTCGAACCGATCCGCACCGCGCTCGCCGCGAACGGTTACCCCGACGCGCAGGTGCAGAACTTCGGCAGCGCCCGCGATGTGCTGATCCGCCTGCCGAACCGCGGCGACCTCGACTCCGCCAAGGTATCCGAACGCACGATGACGACCCTGCATTCGGTCGGCGGCGCGCCCGAGTTGCGGCGCGTCGAGTTCGTCGGGCCGCAGGTCGGCAAGGAACTCGCCTCCGACGGCGCAATGGCGCTCCTGCTCGTGATCTTCGGCATCGTCGTGTATCTGGCGATGCGCTTCGAGTGGCGCTTCGCGGTGTCGGCGATCATCGCCAACCTCCACGACGTCGTGATCATTCTCGGCTTCTTCGCGTTCTTCCAGTGGGAGTTCTCGCTGCCCGTGCTGGCGGCCGTGCTCGCGGTGCTGGGCTACTCGGTGAACGAGTCGGTCGTCGTCTTCGACCGGGTACGCGAGACCTTCAAGAAGAAGCGCAACATGAGCACACCGCAGGTGCTCGACCATGCGATCACCTCGACCATCTCGCGGACCGTGATCACCCACGGCAGCACGCAGATGATGGTGCTCGCGATGCTGCTCTTCGGCGGCGAAACCCTGCACTACTTCGCGATGGCGCTGACGATCGGCATCCTCTTCGGCATCTACTCCTCGGTGCTGGTCGCGAGCCCGCTGGTGATGTGGCTGGGCGTGTCGCGCGAGCAGTTCATCAGGCCGAAGAAGGAAAAGGAAGAGGCGGTCGTCTGACGACCCCGGCGCGGCGATGAACGAGTTCCTGCAGGCCTTCGTCAGCCTTCTGGCGATCACGAACCCGATCATCGCCGCGCCGATGTTTCTCGGCATCGTCGCCGGCGTGCCCGCCGCGGCCCGCCGCCGCGCCGCCGGCCAGGCCGCGATGGCTGTGCTGGCGATCCTCGCCGGCGCCGCGATCGGCGGGCGCTACATCCTCGAACTCTTCGGCATCTCGCTCGACGCCTTCCGCACCGCCGGCGGCCTGGTCATCATCCTCGTCGGCCTCGAGATGCTGCGCGGCAGCCCCAGCGGCATCCAGCAGGACCAGGCTTCGCCGGAAGACGCGCAGGACCGCATCGTCGTTCCCTTCGCGATGCCGCTCGTCGCCGGCCCCGGCGCGATCACCACCGCGATCACGCTGTCGGTGGCGTACCCGTCACGGCTCTACCTGCCAGTGATCGCCCTGCTCGCGTCGGTCGCCACCGCCGTCGTGCTGTGGCTCGTGCTGCGCGTCGCGCTCGCCCGGCAACGGCTCGCCACGCCGCGCGTCGAACGCATCTTCACCCGCTTCATGGGCCTGATCCTGGTCGCGATCGGCTTCCAGATCGGGATGCTGGGCATCCGCGACTTCTTCGGACTCGCCGGCGCCTGACGGCCTTTCTCCCTCAGACCGCAAACACCTGCTTCACCCGCAGCACGTCGCCGCGCTCGATCACGCCGATCAGCCGGTCGATGTTCGGATGCTTGCCCGGACTCTCGCGCGCGTCCCCGGTGTGCTCCGCATACAGCTCCAGCCCTTTCCTCGCTGCCTCGGCGTTGATCGAGCCGTAGAGCTGGGCGAGATGGTTGTAGACGGCCAGCGAGCCCGCCTGCCCGGACTTGTTCTCGATCGTCGCGACGACTGCGCCTTGCGCATCGAGAAGATTGAGCGCCGCGAGGTGGGAGACCTTCGGCAACTGCTTCAGAGTGTCGGCAAACGCCATTCCTGTTTCCTTTCCATCGATTCAATGGAAACGCCACCCGCAGGTGGCGTTCATGTCATTCAGCCGCGAGCGCGCCTCCGGCGCAGCTGCCTCAGATGCGCTTCGCGAGCTCCACGGCCTTGCCGACGTAGCTCGCCGGCGTCATGTCGAGAAGACGCTGGCGGTCGGCGTCCGGAATCGCCAGCGTGCGGATGAAATCCTGCAGCGCCTCGCGCGTGATGCCCTTGCCGCGGGTCATCGCCTTCAGCTGCTCGTAGGGATTCTCGATGCCGAAGCGGCGCATCACGGTCTGCACCGGCTCGGCCAGCACTTCCCACGCATTGTCGAGATCGGCCGCCAGGCGCGCCGGATCGGCCTCCAGCTTGTTCAGGCCCCGCAGGCAGGAGTCGAGCGCCAGCACCATGTGACCGAAACCCACGCCCATGTTGCGCAGCACGGTCGAATCGGTGAGGTCGCGCTGCATGCGCGAGACCGGCAGCTTCTCCGAGAAATGGCGCAGCACGCCGTTGGCGATGCCGAGGTTGCCTTCGGCGTTCTCGAAGTCGATCGGATTGACCTTGTGCGGCATCGTCGACGAGCCGACCTCGCCTTCCTTGAGCTTCTGCTTGAAGTAGCCGAAGGAGATGTACATCCAGATGTCGCGGCAGGCGTCGATCAGGATCGTATTGGTGCGCGCCATCGCATCGAACAGCTCGGCCATCGCGTCGTGCGGCTCGATCTGGATCGTGTAGGGATTGAATTCCAGCCCCAGTGACTCGATGAAGCGGCGGTTGAAGCCTTCCCAGTCGAAGTCGTCCCAGGCCGACAGGTGGGCGTTGTAGTTGCCGACCGCGCCATTGAACTTCGCCGTCAGCGACACCGCAGCGATCGCGGCGCGTGCGCGCAGCAGGCGCGCGGCGATGTTGGCCATCTCCTTGCCCAGCGTCGTCGGGCTGGCCGGCTGGCCGTGGGTGCGCGACAGCATCGGCAGGTTCGCGTGCTGATGGGCCAGCTCGCGCAAGCGTGCGATCACCTTGTCGAGCGCGGGCAGCAGCACCGCGTCACGGCCTTCGCGCAGCATCAGCGCATGCGAGGTGTTGTTGATGTCCTCGGAGGTGCAGGCGAAATGGATGAACTCCGACACTTTCGTGACTTCGGTGTTGTGGCCCAGGCGCTCCTTGAGCCAATATTCCATCGCCTTCACGTCGTGGTTCGTCGTCGCCTCGATGGCCTTCACGGCGGCGCTGTCAACGGGCGAGAACCCCGCGACCACCGCGTCCAGTTCCGCGACCGTCGCGGCCGAGAACGGCGCGATCTCGGCCAGCCGCGCGTCGCCGGCCAGGGCCTTGAGCCATTCGACCTCGACGCGCACGCGATTGCGGATCAGACCATGCTCCGAAAAATGCTCGCGCAGGCCGGCGACCTTTTCGTGGTAGCGGCCATCGAGCGGAGAAAGAGCGGTCAGGGACGAAACGGACATGGCGGTATTTCCGGGCAAAAGTGTTATTTTAACCTCTGCGCCGCCGTCGAGTCGTCGACGGACCGATAATGGATGGACGGACCGACGCCCGCCAGCAAGAGATCACACCATGAGCGACTCCGAAAAATACCGCATCAAGGTGACTGCGGTCGCCGAATACGTACCGGGGCAGTCTGCGCCGGAGGAGGATCGCTACGTGTTCGCCTATCACATCACGCTCACCAACACCGGCAGCGTCGGCGCCCAGCTTCTCAGCCGCCACTGGATCATCACCGACGGATCGGGGAAGGTGCAGGAGGTGCGCGGACAGGGGGTGATCGGCGAACAACCCGTGCTCGCGCCCGGAGAGCAGTTCAGCTATTCGAGCGGCTCCGTCCTCGAAACGGCGGTCGGAACGATGCAGGGCAGCTATCAGATGGTCGCGGCAGACGACCACCGCTTCGACGTCGAGATTCCGCTTTTCGTGCTCGCGATGCCGCGCGTGCTTCACTGAGCCCGCGCCGGGCCGGGCGCTAGGCCGCGCCGCCCTCCTGGAACAGCCGCGCCGGCAGCAGCACCTGCACCGCGGTGCCCTTGCCCAGTTCGGACTCCACCCGGACATGGCCGTCGTACAGGTGGGTCAGCGTATGGACCACGGCGAGCCCCATGCCGGTGCCGCGCCCGACGTCCTTGGTCGTGAAGAAGGGTTCGAACAGCTTCTCGCGGTGCTCCGCCGAGATCCCCGTGCCGACGTCGGTCACGGTGATCGCGAGGAAGTCGCCACGGAATTCGTGGCGACAGGAGTCGCAGCGCTGCATCGCGTCGAAGCTCACGCGCTCGGCGGTGAGCCGGATGGTTCCGATGCCGGTGATCGCGTCGCGCGCGTTGATCAGCAGATTCATCATGATCTGGTGAACGTGCGCCGGATCGACGGACAGCTGCGGCAGATCCGGTTCGATTTCGGCCACCACCGCAAGCGTGTCCGGCAGCGTCGCGCGCAGCAGCCCGACGACCTCCCGCCCGATCTGAACGACCTGCGAGCTGCCCGGCTGCACCGCGCCGCCGCGCCTGAAACTGAGCAGCTGCTGGATCAGCTCGCGCGCCCGCTGGCCGGCCGCGCGAATCTCGTCGACGTACTTGATCACGCGCGGCAGCCGGCCGTCCGCCTTGAGCTGCGTGGACGCCAGCTGCGAATAGCCGAGGATCGCCGCGAGCACATTGTTGAAGTCGTGGGCGATGCCGCCCGCAAGCGTGGCGACGAGCTCCATGCGCTCGAGCCGCGCGACGCGTTCGAACAGCTCGTGCCGGCGACGCTCGTCGTCGCGCATCTGGGTGATGTCTTCCTTCAGCGCGACGAAGTGGCGCACCTCGCCGCTCTCGTCCCGTACCGGCGACACCGAAACCGCCTCGCGGATCAGTCGTCCATCGCGACTGCGGTTGGACATCTCGCCGCGCCAGGTCTGCCCGGTGAGGATCGTCCCCCACAGGTCCGCGTATTCCTCCTGCGTCGTCTCGCCGGACTTGAAGATGCTCGGCCGGGCGCCGATCAGCTCTTCCTCGGAATATCCATAGGCCTTGCAGCACGCCGGGTTCACGTATTCGATGCGGCCATTGCGGTCGGTGATGATGACCGAACAGCCCGATTGCGCGATCGCCTCCGCCAGCGTGCGGTTGCGCACCTCGCTCGCGCGCAGGGCATCTTCCGCACGCTTGATCGGCGTGATGTCGGCAAAGCTCGTGATCACCGACGTGATGCGACCGGCCATGTCCGCGAGGGGCTGGCTGTTGACCTGTATCCAGACGGGCTCGCGCCCCGGATGGGCGATCCCCATGATCACGCCGCGCTGCGGCGATCCCGTGCGCAGGGTGACCATCGCAGGATGCTGGTCGGGCGGACAGGGAGAGCCATCCTCGTTCACGAAGGCGACCGGGAGGCTCGCGGCCGTCCGGCCTTCCAGCTCCGCAGCGGAAAGGCCGTAGATCCGCTGCGCGGTGTGGTTACTGGCAATGATCCGCCCCGCGCCGTCACGCACGACGACCCCGTCGAGCATCACGTCGAAAAGGGGGGACAGATCGGCCTGTCCCTTGGTCCGGAGCAAGGACTGCAACTCGTCGGCCATCAGGTTCGCGATCGGACTGGATTACGAATTATACGTTCAGCATAAATCCGCTGCCACCCGATTATCGGAGTTGCACGCTCAGCTCCGATAATCCGCGTTGATCTTGACGTAATCGTATGAGAAATCGCAAGTCCACACAGTGGCCTGCGCCTGGCCGCGCCCGAGATCGACGCGCACGGTGATCTCGGCTTCCTTCATCACGCGCGCCCCGGCCTCCTCCCGGTACGTCGCGGCGCGCCCGCCATTCTCGGCCACGAGCACTTCCTCGCTGGCGCTTGCCAGCCACACGCGCAGCGCGCTCACGTCGAGATCGTCGATGCCGGCGTAGCCGATCGCCGCGAGGATGCGGCCGAGGTTGGGGTCGGAGGCGAAGAACGCCGTCTTCACGAGCGGCGAGTGCCCGATCGCGTAGGCGACCTTGCGGCATTCGGCGCGATCCCGTCCACCGCCGACGGCGATCGTCATGAACTTGGTCGCCCCTTCGCCGTCGCGCACGATCGCCTGGGCGAGGCGGATCGAGACATCGACGATCGCCTCGCGCAGGACGCGATAGTCGTCCCCTTGCGGATCGTTGATCTCGGGATTGCCGGCCTGACCGGTGGCGATGATGATGAAGGAGTCGTTGGTGGAGGTGTCGCCATCCACGGTGATGCTGTTGAACGACAGGTCTGCCGCCTCGCGCGCGATCGCCTCCAGCAGGGACTGCGAGATGGCGGCATCGCACGCCAGGAAGCCGAGCATTGTCGCCATGTTGGGCTTGATCATGCCCGCGCCCTTGCTGATGCCGGTGAGCGTGACAGTGCGTCCGGCGATCATGACCTGGCGCGACACGGCTTTGGCGACGGTGTCCGTGGTCATGATCGCGTGCGCGGCATCGAACCAGCCGTCGGCGCGCAGGTTGGCCTGCGCGGCCGGGAGGCCGGCGACCAGACGGTCGACGGGCAGCGGTTCGAGGATCACGCCGGTCGAAAACGGCAGCACCTGCCGGGGTTCGACGCCGGCCAGCCGGGCGACAGCGGCGCAGGTCGCCCGGGCGTTCGCCAACCCTTCTTCGCCCGTACCGGCGTTGGCGACGCCGGTATTGATCACCAGCGCGCGGATGTCGCCCCCCGGCAGATGCTCCTTGCACACCTGCACCGGCGCGGCGCAGAAGCGGTTGAGCGTGAACACGCCCGCGACGCGGCTCCCGGGCGCCACTTCGATGACGGTCAGATCGCGCCGGTTCTGCTTGCGGATGGCGGCTTCGGCAACGCCGAGGCGCACGCCGGCGACCGGACGCAGCTCGGCAGCGTGGGGGGTGGAGAGGTTAACAGGCATGGCGATTCTCCATCGGACAGGGGGCGGCAAGCGCCGCCGGGGGGTCAGTCGGTTTGCAGTACGTGCATTGCCGCCATGCCGGGCGTCAGCCGTTCGGGCGCGGCGAGCTGGCGGCAGTGACGGCGAGCGACACCTGCTGGGCGAACAACTGGAAGGCTTCGAAACGTTCGTCGTCGATAGCCTGCGCGGCATTCGGCCGATCCGCGTAAAAGAGCCCGATCGGGCGTCCCTGCGCAAGGATCGGCGCAATGCAGGCATGGGGGGCGTCGGTCACCTGCAACAGTCGGTCGATCCGGATCCCGGGCGGCGTCTGTCCCGGGCCGAAGCACATCGCACGCGGATTACGGAAGAACTCGTTGAACAGATCTCCGGCCGTGCCGTCGAGCGAAAAGATGAACGCCTGCCGCAAGGCTTCGGCACCCGCCCCGAGCGAGGTCTTGCCGATGAGTTGCAGCCGGTTCGGCGTCAGCAACGCGAACAGCACGCGATCGAACCCCACCCCGCGGTAGATGCCTTCGAGCACGAGTTGCAGGATCTCATTGAGGGCGGCCCCCGCCGCGATGCGGCCGGAAATCTCGCGCAGGATCCTGAGCTGCAGCTGGGGGTCGGGTTCCATCGCGACGGCAGCGGGCGGCACCTCGTCCGCATCCACCTTCGCGGCTGCGGCCGCTGCCACGGGCCGCGGGATCAGCTCGGCGGCTTCGGCCACGCCGAAATACGCGGCGATGCGCGCAGCCTCGACACTGTTGGCGGCCAGCTCCTCGCGCATCGCCTCGGGCGACAACCCGGTGAAATTCGAAAGCCCCTGAACCAGCTTGTCGATGGCTGGGGTATCCCAGCCACTCTCGACTTCGACGGCGAACCGCTGTCCGTAGAGAATCGCCTGCTCGGCCACGCCCGCGCGGCCGCTGCCGTCGAGCACCGACAGCAGTAGCGGGCCCAGCTTCCACTCGCGCGCCAGCCCTTGCGAGAGCTGCCGGAGCCGGAAGCCCAGCACGCCCATCTGCGCGTCCTCGTCGGCCTGGCCCGCCGCAAGCGCCGCGTCCAGCCGTTGGGCGAGCCGGCCGCCGAAGCACCAGAAGGCCATCTCGCCGACACGCGACAGCAGTGCGGCGATGAAGACCTCCTCGCTGTGCCCGTCCCGCCTCAGCGCGGCGAGGGCGCGCGCCTGCACTGCCGCATGGAACACGCGCGCCATTTCATCGACGACGCGCTGTCTCACCCCGCCGGCGAGCAAGGAATCGATGATGCGAATCGCAATGGCAATTTCCGCGACGGCGTTGAAGCCGAGCACGACGATCGCGCGGCTGATCGTGCTGACTCCGTGGCGCGCCGGATTGTACAGCGCGCTGTTCGCGAGCTTGAGCACCTTCGCCGTCATTGCGGCGTCCTGCAGAATCGCCTGCGCGAGCTTGCCAGTGGGAGATTTCTCGTCTTCGGTGACCGAGTGGATCAGGGCAACCGTCGCGCCGAGTGCCGGCATCTCCTGCTCGCGAATGAACGTGACCCATTCGCCGAGCTTGCGCGGCTCACGCACGCCCGGTTCCGCAGCGTCGCCCGGGGCGCCCTGAACGCCCAGCTGCAGCTCCGGAAAGAGCGCTGGCTCGCCGGGGCGCCGGCCCTTCGGATCAGCCGAGGCCGTCATGGCAGGCAAGGCCCGACAAGAAGCCAAAAACGGCCCGCAAAGGGCCGTCCGGGTCGTGGAGGGAAAGCGCCGGGCCGCCCATCGCGTCTCAGTTGAGCTTGCCGTGGCAGTGCTTGTACTTCTTGCCCGAGCCGCAAGGACACGGATCGTTGCGCCCGACCTTCGGCGCCTGCGCGACGGCAACGCCCCCCTCCTGCGCGGCCGCCCCGGTACCGAGCGCCTCGTCGTAATCGGCATGGTGGTACTGCACGTTGTCGAGTTCGGGCGGGTGTTCGGCTTCCTCGAGCTGCGACTCGGTGCGCACCTGCACCGTCATCAGCAGCTTGGAGACCTCGCTGCGCACGGTGTCGAGCAGCGCCTCGAACAGCTCGAACGCCTCGCGCTTGTATTCCTGCTTCGGGTTCTTCTGGGCATAGCCGCGCAGGTGGATGCCTTGGCGCAGGTGATCCAGCGCTGCCAGATGCTCGCGCCAGTGCGTGTCGAGGCTCTGCAGCATCACATCGCGCTCGAACTTGTGCCACGCCCCGGCGTCCACCAGCGCCACCTTCGCCGCGTAGGCTTCGTCCGCAGCGACGAGGATGCGCTTGAGGATGGTTTCGTCGTCGAGATCCGACTCGGCCTTCACCCACTCGCCGACCGGCAGGCGCAGTTGGAACTCCGCCGCGAGCGCCTGTTCCAGCGCGGGGATCTCCCACTGCTCCTCGACGCTGTCGACCGGCACGTAGATGCGGAAGGCGTCGTGCAGCACCCCCTGGCGCATCGCGTGGATCGTGTCCGAGATGTCCTCGCTCTGGAGCAGTTCGTTGCGCTGCTGGTAGATGACCTTGCGCTGGTCGTTGGCGACGTCGTCGTATTCCAGCAACTGCTTGCGGATGTCGAAGTTGCGTTGTTCGACCTTGCGCTGCGCCGATTCCAGCGAGCGGGTGACCATCGCATGCTCGATCGCCTCGCCCTCGGGCATCTTCAGCCGCACCATGATCGCGTTCAGGCGCTCGCCGGCGAAGATCTTCATCAGCGGATCCTCGAGCGACAGGTAGAAGCGCGAGCTGCCCGGGTCGCCCTGGCGGCCCGCACGGCCGCGCAGCTGGTTGTCGATGCGGCGCGACTCGTGGCGCTCGGTGCCGACGATGTGCAGGCCGCCCGCGGCGAGCACCTGCTCGTGCACCTTCTGCCATTCCGCACGCATCGTGCCGATGCGCTCATCCTTCTGTTCCGCAGTCAGCGACTCGTCCTCGCGGAGGGCCGCGATCTGCCGCTCGATGCTGCCGCCGAGTACGATGTCGGTACCGCGGCCGGCCATGTTGGTCGCGATCGTGATGACGCCGGGACGGCCTGCCTGGGCGACGATTTCGGCTTCGTGCTCGTGCTGCTTGGCGTTCAACACCTGGTGCGGCAGCTTCTGGCGCTGCATCTCGGCCGACAGGAATTCGTTGATCTCGATCGAGGTCGTGCCGACCAGCACCGGCTGGCCGCGCCCGACGCATTCGCGGATGTCGGCGATCACCGCGTCCCACTTCTCCTTCGCGGTGCGATACACCTTGTCGTTATCGTCGCGGCGCTGCATCGGCCGGTTCGTCGGGATCACGACGGTTTCCAGGCCGTAGATCTGGTGGAACTCGTAGGCTTCCGTATCGGCCGTGCCGGTCATGCCGGCAAGCTTGTCGTACATGCGGAAGTAGTTCTGGAAGGTGATCGACGCGAGGGTCTGGTTCTCGGCCTGGATGCGCACCCCTTCCTTCGCCTCGACGGCCTGGTGCAGGCCTTCCGACCAGCGGCGGCCGGCCATCAGGCGGCCGGTGAATTCGTCGACGATCACCACCTCGTTGTTCTGCACGACGTAGTGCTGGTCCTTGAAGTACAGCGCGTGCGCGCGCAGCGCCGCATAGAGGTGATGCACCAACAGGATGTTGCCCGGGTCGTACAGGCTCGTGCCTTCGGCCAGCAGGCCCATGCGCGTGAGGATCTGCTCGGCGTTCTCGTGCCCCTGCTCGGTGAGCAGCACCTGGCGCGCCTTCAGGTCCAGCGTGTAGTCGCCCGGTTTCGTGACTTCCTCGCCTTCGCCTTCCTGCTGCGTGAGCACCGGCGCGACCTGGTTGAGCTTGAGGTACAGCTCGGTGTGGTCTTCGGCCTGGCCGGAGATGATCAGCGGCGTGCGAGCCTCGTCGATGAGGATCGAGTCCACCTCGTCGACGATCGCGAAGCTCAGGCTCCGCTGCACACGCTCGCTGGCCGAATACACCATGTTGTCGCGCAGGTAGTCGAAACCGAACTCGTTGTTGGTGCCGTAGGTGATGTCGGAGGCGTAGGCGGCCTGCTTCTCCTCGTGCGCCATGCGCGACAGGTTGCAACCCGTGGTCAGGCCAAGGAAACCGTAGATGCGGCCCATCCAGTCGGCGTCGCGGCTCGCGAGGTAGTCGTTGACGGTGATGACATGCACGCCCTTGCCGGCGAGCGCGTTGAGGTAGGCCGGCAGCGTCGCGACGAGCGTCTTGCCCTCGCCGGTGCGCATTTCGGCGATCTTGCCGTTGTGCAGCACCATGCCGCCGATCAGCTGCACGTCGAAATGGCGCATGCCATGCACGCGCTTGGCCGCCTCCCGCACCACCGCGAAGGCTTCCGGCAGCAGGCTGTCGAGCGACTCGCCGCCCGCGACGCGCTGCTTGAACTCGTCCGTCTTGGCCCGCAGGGCCTCGTCCGTCAGCGCAGAGATCGTCGCCTCGAGCGCATTGATCGTGCGCACGGTCTGGGAGTACTGGCGGATGAGGCGGTCGTTGCGACTACCGAAAATCTTCTTGAGCAGGCCGGAAATCATGTGGGTATCTGAAGGGACCGATTCGGCAAAGCGGGAAGTTTAGCATGCCGGCCGCAAGCCCCCCAGCGGATGCCGCGGCACGCTCCCGTCACCTCGCGAAGGCGGCCGGGCGGCCGCCGGCTTGCGGTAGGACACGGCCGCGCCTACCATCGCAGCGCAAACCGACTCAGGCAAGATCATGACCCAGCTCATCCAGCGTTTCCTCGGCACCGGCGACGCTCTGGCACGCCTGAAGGACCACGCCGCGCGCCTGATGCGGCTGCAGAACATGCTCCAGCAACAGCTGCCGCCGGCGCTCGCATCGTCCTGCTCGGTCGCCAACCTGAAGGGGGAAACGCTCGTGCTGCTCGCCAACGGCGGCGCCGCGGCCGCACGGCTGAAGCAGATCGCCCCCACGCTTACCCAACAGTTCGCCGCGGCGGGCCTTGCGATCACGACAGTTCAGGTGCGGGTCAAGGTGATCGAGGCACGCGACGAACGGCGTCCGCCGCCACAACGGACGATCTCGGAGAGCGGCAGCCGCAGCCTCGAGGATTTTTCGGCCACGCTGCCCGCGGCGTCGCCGCTGCGCGAATCGCTCGAACGCCTGATCCGGCGCAGCCGCCGCGATTGAGGCTTACTGCCGGGCGGCCCTTGCCGCGCGCGTCAGGCAAACGGGACGAACACCCGCTCGAGCGCAAAGAGGGCGAGGAACACCAGCAGGACCACCAGGCCGGTGCGGAAGCAGTTCCACGCCCAACGCCGGTATTTCGGATTGCCGGTGAGTATCCACGCGACGATCGATCCGCCGATGCCGATCAGCGCGAGCACGGCGAACAGACGGATCACGAGCATCGGGGCGCGGTCAGGCGAACGAAAGTTCGAACTGGTGACTGACCGCTGCCGGCGTCGCGACGTCCTGCTCGAAGGTCACGATCTCCCAGGCGCTGCGGTCTTCCAGCAACACGCGCACCATCTGGTTGTTCAGCGCGTGCCCCGCCTTGTGCGCCGAATAGCGGGCGAGCAGCGGATGGCCGCACAGGTAGAGGTCGCCGATCGCGTCGAGGACCTTGTGCTTCACGAATTCGTCGACGTAGCGCAAGCCTTCGGTGTTGAGCACGCGGTACTCGTCCATCACGATTGCGTTGTCCAGGCTGCCGCCGAGCGCCAGGCCGTTCGCGCGCATGAACTCCACGTCCTGCATGAAGCCGAACGTGCGCGCCCGGGCGACGTCGCGGACGTAGGAATGTTTGGCGAAATCGATGCTCACCTGCGTCGAGGTCTTGTCGATCGCCGGGTGGTTGAAGACGATGGAGAAATCCAGCCGGAAGCCGTCATAGGGCTCCAGGCGCACCCACTTGTCGTCCTCGCGGTATTCGACCGCCTTCGTCACGCGCAGGAAACGCTTCGCGGCCTTCTGCTCCTCGATGCCGGCGGACTGCAGCAGGAACACGAACGGCCCGGCGCTGCCGTCGAGGATCGGAATCTCGGGCGCATCGACGTCGACGTGCAGATTGTCGATGCCGAGGCCGGCGAGCGCCGACATCAGGTGCTCGACGGTGCCGACCTTGGCTCCCTCGCGCTCCAGCCCCGAGCACATGCGCGTGTCGCACACCGAATAGGGATCGGCCGGGAAGTCGACGGGCGGATCGAGATCGACGCGGTGGAACACGATGCCCGTATCCGGCGCTGCCGGGCGCAGCACGAGCTGGACCTTGCGTCCGCCGTGCAGGCCGACGCCGGTAGCCTTGACGAGCGATTTGAGGGTGCGCTGCCTGATCATTGTTAAATTCCCGTTACACGACAGCAGTTTAGCACGCATCCAAGGGGCATCGTGGCGAGTTCGGTTGCAACGCAACATGCAACACTCAATTGCGGCACGGCACACATGACAACGGCTCCCTGAAATGGCGACGGGCGCCCGCCGCAGACCGGAGGCGACGGTCTGCAGCGGGCGCCCGTCAGGGCTCGGACTCCCGGTCTCAGTCGGCCTGCTTGCGCAGGAAGGCCGGGATGTCGTAAGTGCCCATGCCGTTCGCGCTCATCGCCTCGACCGTGGTGCGGCGGCCGGAACGGATGACCGCCGGCACGTCGAGGTTGGTCATGTCGATGGCGCCGACCGACGGACCATAGGTGCCGGTGCCCTGGACGATCTGCATCACCGGCTGGCGCGCGGCGCGCGGCACACCGAGGCCGGTCGCGACGACGGTGACGCGCACGCGGTCTTCCATCGATTCGTCGAAGACCGTCCCGTACTTGACGAAGGCTTCCGGCGCGGCAAAAGCCTGGACGGTCTTCACTGCGTCGCGCACTTCCGACATCTTCAGCGAGCGGCTCGCCGTGATGTTGATCAGCACGCAACGCGCGCCCGACAGTTCGGTTCCCTCGAGCAGCGGGCTCACGGCGGCCTGCTCGGCGGCGATACGCGCACGGTCCATGCCGGAGGCTTCGGCCGAACCCATCATCGCGCGACCCATCTCGCCCATCGCGGTCCGCACGTCCTGGAAGTCGACGTTCACAAGGCCCGGCACGTTGATGATTTCGGCGATACCGCCGACGGCGCTGCGCAGCACGTTGTCGGCCGAACGGAAGCAATCCTCGAAGCCGGCGTCGTCGCCATACACTTCGAGCAGCTTGTCGTTCAGCACGATGATCAGCGAGTCGACATAGCGGGTCAGTTCCTCGACGCCGCTTTCCGCGACGCGCAGGCGGTTTTCGAAATCGAAGGGCTTGGTCACGACCGCAACGGTCAGGACGCCCATCTCCTTCGCGATCTCCGCGACGACGGGCGCAGCGCCGGTGCCGGTGCCACCGCCCATGCCGCCGGTGATGAAGCACATGTGGGCGCCGTCGAGCGCCGCGGCGATGGCTTCGCGCGAATCCTGTGCGGCGGCACGGCCGGCTTCGGGCTTCGAGCCCGCGCCCAGGCCGGAGCTGCCCAGCTGGATCTTGTTCGGAGCGAGGCAACGACCGAGCGCCTGCGCATCGGTGTTGGCGACGATGAATTCGACGCCCTGCACCCCTTCCCGAATCATGTGGTCGACGGCATTGCCGCCGGCACCACCGACACCGATCACCTTGATGATCGTGCCGGTCTGCTCCTTCTCAATGATTTCAAACATTTGCCTCGCCTCCCGAAAAAACAACCCCAATATGCACCGAGCCGCCGCCGAGTCTACATCTAGTAATAAATTGAAAGTCTACTACTAAATAAAGGAGCAAGATCAACAACTCATTCAATTTGGCCGGAAAATTCCACGCCATTCCGTCAAAAATTCTTTTCGAACCACGCCTTCATGCGTCCGAACACCTGCCGCACGCTGCGCGTCTCGCGCGCCAGCATGCCGCGGCGGCGCTGAGCATGGCCTTCCATCACCAGGCCCATGGCCGTGGCATAGCGCGGGTGGCACACGACGTCCGCGAGACCGCCCGAATACTGCGGCGCGCCGACGCGCACCGGCATGTGAAAGACTTCCTCGCCCAGTTCGACCATCCCCAGCATCACGGACGAACCGCCGCTGAGCACGATGCCCGAGGACAGCAGTTCCTCGTAGCCGCTGCGGCGCAGCTCGGCCTGCACCAGTTCGAAGAGTTCCGACACGCGCGGTTCGATCACGTCGGCGAGGCGCTGGCGCGACAGCGGACGCGGCGGGCGGTCGCCGACGCCCGGCACCTCGATCATTTCCTCGGGATCGGCCAGGGCGTGCATCGCCACACCGTGGCGGATCTTGATCTCCTCGGCTTCGGAGGTCGGCGTGCGCAGCGCCATCGCGATATCGTTGGTGATCTGGTCGCCCGCGACCGGCAGCACCGCGGTGTGGCGGATCGCGCCGTGGGTGAAGACCGCGATGTCGGTGGTGCCGCCGCCGATGTCGACGAGACACACGCCCAATTCCTTCTCGTCCTCGGTCAGCACCGCATAGCTCGATGCCAGCGGCTGCAGGATCAGGTCCATGACTTCGAGGCCGCAGCGGCGCACGCACTTGATGACGTTCTGCGCGGCGGAGACGGCGCCGGTGACGATGTGCACCTTGACCTCGAGCTTCACGCCGCTCATGCCGATCGGCTCGCGCACGCCGCCCTGACCGTCGATGATGAATTCCTGCGTCAGCGTGTGCAGGATCTGCTGTTCGGCGGGCACCGGCATCGCGCGCGCGACTTCGATCACGCGCTCGAGGTCGAGCGGCGTGACCTCCTTGTCCTTGATCGCGACCATGCCGTTCGAGTTGAAGCTCTTGATGTGGCTGCCGGCGATCCCGGTGTAGACGTCATGGATCTTGCAGTCGGCCATCACCTCGACTTCCTGGATCACGCGCGAGATCGCATCGACCGTGGCCTCGATGTTGACGACCACGCCACGCTTCAAGCCGCTGGTCGGCTGCGTGCCGACGCCGACGACGTTGAGCCGCCCGTCGGGGCGCACTTCGGCGACCATGCACGTGACCTTGGCGGTGCCGATGTCCAGCCCGACGATCAGGTCCTTGTATTCCTTGCTCATTGCTTGCCTTTAGCTGCCTTGTAACCGCCCACGGGCGTGAGGGCGAATCCGCTCGGGTAGCGAAGATCCGCTACCGCCACCTGCACTCCAACCTTTTCCCGCGCCTGGGGCCACGCGCGCACGAAGCGTTCGAGCCGCTCGCCGATCGGCGCCTTTTCCTGGTCGCGCCCGAGCACGATCACCATCCCGTCGTCGAGCTTGAGCTGCCAGGCTTCGCGCGCCGACAGGGCGAGACCGACGAGCTTGCGGCCGAGCGGCTCGATCATCTTCCCGAATTCGCGGTGCTTCGCCTGGATGTACGATGCCGTTCCCTGCGGCCCCGAGAACGATGGCATCTCGGCGTTGCTCGCGGCGACGAAGATTTCACCCTGTCGGTCGACGAGTTGGGAGTCGCCGCTGTCCGACACGGTCCAGTAGGCGACCGCCTGATGTTCCTCGAGGCGCAGCTCCAGCGCGTCGGGCCAGCGGCGGCGCACTTCGGCACGGCGGACCCAGGGCAGTTTTTCGAAGGTCTCGCGCACGGTCTCCAGGTCGACCGAGAAGAAATTGCCGTGGATCGCGCTGCGGGCGACGTATTCGAGCTGTTCGGCGGTGACCTGCGCCGGCGGCGTCAGCACGACCACCTCGCGCAGCGGAAACAGCGGACGCGACAGGAACCACGCGACCAGCGCGTAGCCGATCGCAACCGCCGCGAAGAGCATCAGGATGTCGGAGAACAGGTTCAGCACGGCCGGCCGGTGCCATACGCCCTCGCGTTCGTGCGTGCGGCCGGGCATCCGGCTGGTGCCGGAAAGCCCGCGGGCGGCAAGCGGGGAGCGCAGGCGAAGCTCAGCCAAGACGGGCATCCTCCAGGATCGCGAGACAGAGCTGGGTGAAGTCCATGCCGGCGACCCGCGCCGACATCGGCACGAGTGAATGGCCGGTCATGCCTGGCGAGGTGTTCATTTCCAGCAGGTAAGGCCGCCCGTCTTCGGTCAGGATCAGGTCCGCACGGCCCCAGCCGCGGCAGCCCAGCACCTGGGCGCACTTCATCACCAGCGCCCGCAGGGCCTCCTCCTGCTCGGCGGGCAGCCCGCAGGGGCACAGGTAGCGGGTGTCGTCGGTGAAGTACTTGTTCTGGTAGTCGTAGTTGCCGCCGGGCGCCTCGATACGGATCAGCGGCAACGCGCGGTCGCGCAGGAAGGGCGCGGTCAGTTCGGCGCCGGAGATGAATTCCTCGGCGATCACCAGATCGTCGAAGCGCGCGGCCAGCTCCCACGCGGCCTTGAGCTGCCCGGCTTCCGTCACCTTGGTCGCGCCCATGCTGGAGCCTTCGTGCACCGGCTTCACGAAGATCGGCAGGCCGAGGTCGGCGGCGACCGCGTCCCAGTCGGTGTCAGCGTCCAGGATCGCGTAGCGCGGCGTCGGCAGGCCGCAAGCCGCCCACACCATCTTCGTGCGCCACTTGTCCATCGCCAGCGCCGACGCCATCACGCCGCTGCCCGTGTAGGGAATCTGCAGCAGTTCCAGCATGCCCTGCACCGTGCCGTCCTCGCCGCCGCGCCCGTGCAGCGCGATGAAGGCGCGGTCGTAGCCCTGCTCCTTGAGGATGTGCAGGTCGAGTTCGGCGGGGTCGAAGGCGTGCGCATCGACGCCTGCGGCACGCAGGGCCCCGAGCACAGCACCGCCCGACATCAGCGAGACGTCCCGTTCCGCCGAGGTGCCGCCGAGCAGCACCGCGACCTTGCCGAATTTCGCGCGCATGGCCGGATCGACCACGTACTTGTCCGTCACTTCACCGCTCACGCCACATCCTCGCTGTTGGCCAGTTGTCCGGGCACGCCCCCGATCGAGCCCGCACCCATCGTGATCACCACGTCGCCGTCGCGCGCCGCCGACAGGATCATCGCCGGCATGTCGGCGATGTCCTCGACGAAGATCGGTTCGACCTTGCCGGCGACGCGGATCGCGCGCGCCAGAGTACGTCCGTCGGCCGCCACGACCGGCGGCTCGCCGGCGGCATACACTTCGGCCAAGATCAGGGCATCGACGGTCGACAGCACCTTCACGAAGTCCTCGAAACAGTCGCGCGTGCGCGTGAAGCGGTGCGGCTGGAAGGCGAGGACGAGGCGCCGGTCGGGGAACGCACCGCGCGCCGCGGCGAGCGTCGCCGCCATCTCGACCGGATGATGACCATAGTCGTCGATCAGCGTGAAGCTGCCGCGCTCGCCGCCGTCTTCGCCGCGCAGCGGAATCTCGCCGTAACGCTGGAAACGGCGCCCGACGCCCTTGAACTCGGCCAGCGCCTTGATGATTGCCGCATCCGGCACCTGCGCCTCGGTCGCCACGGCGATCGCCGCCAGCGCATTGAGCACGTTGTGCAGGCCGGGCAGATTCAGTTCGATTGGCAGGCGGCTAATCGTGCCGTTGACGCGCACGGCGTCGAACAGCATGCGGCCGCCTTCGGCGCGGATGTTCTCGGCACGGACGTTGGCCGTCTCGGACAGGCCGTAGCGGACGATCTGCTTCGACACCAGCGGCATGATCGAGCGCACGTGCGGGTCGTCCTCGCACAGCACCGCGACGCCGTAGAACGGCAGGTGCTGGAGGAAGTCGACGAAGGCCTGCTTGAGGCGGGCAAAGTCGTGCCCGTAGGTGTCCATGTGGTCGGCGTCGATGTTCGTGACGACCGAGATCACCGGGGTGAGCAGCAGGAAGGAGGCATCGGATTCGTCGGCTTCCGCGACGAGGAAGTCACCCTTGCCGAGGCGTGCATTGGCGCCTGCCGCGTTCAGCTTGCCGCCGATGACGAAGGTGGGGTCCAGGCCGCCTTCGGCGAGGATGCTGGCGACGAGCGAGGTGGTCGTCGTCTTGCCGTGCGTGCCGGCGATCGCGATGCCCTGCTTGAGGCGCATCAGTTCGGCGAGCATCTGGGCACGCGGGACGACGGGGACATGGCGCGCGCGCGCGGCGATGACCTCGGGGTTGTCGTTGCGCACGGCCGTCGAGATCACGACCGCGTCGGCCTGGGCGACGTTCTCCGCGGCATGGCCCGATACCACGCGGGCGCCCAGCGCGCGCAGACGGCGCGTCGCGGCGTTCTGGCCGAGGTCGGAGCCGCTGACCGAGTAGCCGAGGTTGACCAGCACCTCGGCGATGCCGCTCATGCCGGCCCCGCCGATGCCGACGAAATGGATGCGTTTGACCTTGTGTTTCATTGCTTTCTCCCTGCCGCGAGATCCTCGCAGACCTGCGCGACGGCCTCTGCGGCACGCGGCTTGGCGAGCGCGCGCGCCTTCGCGGCCATGTCGAGCAGGCGCGGACGATCCAGGCCCGCGAGGATGCCCGCCAGCCGCTCGGCGTTGAGTTCGGTTTGCGGGAGCAGATACGCCGCTCCCTGGTCGGCGAGGAAGCGCGCGTTCCCGGTCTGGTGATCGTCCACCGCGTGCGGAAGGGGCACGAGCAGGCTCGCCGCGCCGACGGCGGCGAGTTCCGCGACGGTCAGCGCTCCGGCGCGACAGATCACGAGATCGGCCTCGGCGTATTTCGTCGCCATGTCGTCGATGAAGGGCAGCAGTTCGCCTTCGACACCGACCGCCGCGTAGGCGGCACGCAGTGCGTCAATCTGCTTTGCACCGGCCTGATGCGTGACGATCGGACGCTCGGCTGGCTGCAGGCGCGCCAGTGCTTGCGGCACCGTCTGGTTCAGCACTGCCGCGCCGAGGCTGCCACCGACCACGAGCAGCTTGAGCGGCCCGCGGCGCTCGGCAAAACGCTCTTCCGGAGGGGCGGCCGCGGCGATATCCGCGCGCACCGGGTTGCCCACCCAGCCCGCTTTCTTCAGCGTTCGCGGGAAGCCCGCGAGCACGCGGTCGGCGACGCCGGCCAGCACGCGGTTCGCGAGCCCCGCGACGGAGTTCTGCTCGTGCAGGACCAGGGGACGTCCGGTGAGCGCCGCCATCATGCCGCCGGGAAACGTGACGTATCCCCCCATGCCCAGCACGACGTCGGGGCGGATGCGCCCCAGTTCGCGCAGCGCCTGCCAGAAGCCGCGCAGCAGGTTCAGCGGTAGCAGCAGCTTGCGCACGATCCCCTTGCCCCGCAGCGCCGTGAAGCGCACCCAGGCGGTCTCGTAGCCGCGGTCCGGAACGATGCGCGCTTCCATGCCATCCGGATTGCCCATCCAGACGATGCGCCAACCGCGCGCGCGCAGCACTTCCGCCACGGCAATGCCGGGGAAGATGTGCCCGCCCGTGCCGCCCGCCATCACGAGGAGCGTCTTCATGAGCGCCCCCGCATGAACGATGTGTTTTGCGTGCGCGCCGCCGCAGGGAATGCTTGCAGCGCTCCGCGAAACCGCCAAGTCATGAGCGTCCCCTCATGACTTGGCGGTTTTCCCAATCCACGCGCAGCAGGATCGCGAGCGCGACGCAGTTTGCGACGATGCCTGAGCCGCCGAAGCTCATCAGCGGCAGCGTGAGGCCTTTCGTCGGCAGCAGGCCCGTGTTCACGCCCATGTTGATGAAGGACTGCACGCCCATCCACAGGCCGATCCCCATCGCGACGAGGCCCGAGAAGTAACGCTCGAGCTTGATGGCCTCGCGCCCGATGAACATGGCGCGATGCACGAGGATGGCGAACAGGATGACGATGGTCAGCACGCCGACGAAGCCGAGTTCCTCGGCGATCACCGCGAGGAGGAAATCGGTATGTGCTTCGGGGAGGTAGAAGAGCTTTTCCACGCTCGCGCCGAGGCCGACGCCGAACCACTCGCCGCGGCCGAAGGCGATCAACGCGTGCGACAGCTGGTAGCCCTTGCCGAAGGCGTCCTGCCACGGGTCCATGAAACCGAACAGGCGGTCGCGGCGGTAGGGGGACAGCCACACCAGCAGCGCGAGGCCGATCACCGCGACGATGGCGAGCAGGGCGAAAACCCGCACGTTGATGCCGCCGAGAAACAGCACGCCGAAGGCGATCGCGGCGACGACGACGAAGGCGCCGAAATCCGGCTCGCGCAGCAGCAGGAAGCCGACGAGGACGATGGTGACCGCCATCGGCAGGAAGCCGCGGCGGAAGCTGCCCATGTCGGGAAGCTTGCGCACCGTATAGTCGGCCGCATACAGCGCGGCGAAGAGCTTCATCAGCTCGGACGGCTGCAGGTTGATGGGACCGAGCGGCAGCCAGCGCTGTGCGCCGTTCACCTCGCGCCCGACGCCCGGGATCAGCACGACGATGAGCAGCGCGAGGCCGCCGAGAAAGAGCAGCGGCGCGAACTGCTGCCACTGGCGCATCGTGATCTGGAAGGCCATCAGTCCGCCGACGACGCCGACCGCGAGGAAGACCGCATGCCGGGTGACAAAGTAATAGGGCTGGTAGCCGGTGAACTTGGAGCCTTCGGCCATCGCGATCGACGCCGAATACACCATCACGAGGCCGATGAGGAGAAGCGCCGCAGAGGACCAGATCAGCAGCGGATCCAGGTCGCGCGCGGGCAGAGGCGGACTCATCAGGCGATTGACCGCACGGCTGGTGTCCGAGCCGATGCCGCTCGCGCTGCGAGAGCCGATCCAACCGGCCAGGGCGCTCATGAACTTCATGTCGCGCTCACTCCCCGCTGGCGAAGCACCGCCGCGACGAACACTTCTGCGCGGTGGGCGTAGTTGCGGAACATGTCGAGGCTCGCGCAGGCCGGTGAGAGCAGGACGACGTCGCCCGGCTGCGCCAGTGCAGCGGCACGCTCGACGGCGACATCCATGCTCGCGACACGTTCGGTCGGCACGCCCGAACCCGCCAGCGCCGCATCGATCAGCGCCGCATCCCGGCCGATCAGCATCACGGCACGCGCGTGGCGTGCAACGGCATCACGCAGGGGCGAGAAATCCTGTCCCTTGCCGTCGCCCCCCGCGATCAGGATCACGCGCCGCCCGAGGCCTTCGAGCGCGGCGAGCGTCGCGCCGACATTGGTCCCCTTGGAGTCATCGTAGAACACCACGCCGTCGTCGCGGCGGGCCACAGGTTCGACGCGGTGCGGCAGTCCCTTGAACGCCTTCAGCCCCGCAATCAGCGCCGGCCAGGGAAGTCCGATCGCGCGCGCGAGCGCCAAGGCGGCCATCGCGTTCGCAGCATTGTGCGCGCCGGCGATGGGGATCTCGTCGAGGCGCAGCAGGCGCTGCTCGCCGCAAACCATCCACGCCGCACCGTCGGCGTCCGCGGCGATGCCGTAGTCGTCCGGCCCCGCGGGCGCGTCGGTGCCGAAGCTCACGACACGCCGCCCCGCCTGCGCCATCGCCAGCACGCGCGCATCCTGGCGGTTGAGGATCTGCACGCCGTCGCCTGCGAAAATCAGCGCCTTGATCGTGGCATAGCTGTCGAGATCGCCGTGGCGGTCGAGGTGGTCGTCCGTGACGTTCAGCACCGTCGCGCCTTCCGCGTTCAGGCCGGCGGTGGTTTCCAGCTGGAAGCTCGATAGTTCGAGCACCCAGCATTCGGGGAGCGCTTCGCCACGGTCCATCCGCTCCATCAGCGCGGTGAGCGCCGCGGGGCTGATGTTGCCCGCGGCGACGGCGTCCAGTCCCGCGGCGCAGCACAGAGCGGCCGTCAGCGCCGTGGTCGTGGTCTTGCCGTTGGTGCCGGTAATCGCGAGGATACGGGTGCGCGTGCGCGCTGCTCCCGCGAGCGCCTCCGCGAAAAGCGTCATCTCGCCGACGATCTCGATCCGACGGCGCCGCGCCTCCGCGAGCACCGGCGCGCGCGCATCGATCCCCGGACTGAGGGTGATGCGGGCCACGTCGTCGAGCAGGCCGTCCGAGAACGCGCCAAGGGCGATCTCGGCGGCCGGGACGCTCGCCTTGAGCGCCACCAGCCCCGGCGGTTCGGGGCGGCTGTCCGCAACGCGCACGCGCGCGCCCTGACGTGCGCACCACTGCGCCATCGCGAGGCCCGATTCGCCGAGCCCGAGCACCAGAACGAGCTTGTCGGTGGCAGCGCTCATCTCAGTTTCAGCGTCGAAAGACCGAACAGCACGAGCATGATCGTGATGATCCAGAAGCGCACCACGACCTGGGTTTCCTTCCAGCCCCCCAGCTCGTAGTGGTGATGCAGGGGTGCCATGCGGAAGATGCGCTTGCCGCCGGTGAGCTTGAAGTACAGCACCTGGGCCATCACCGACATCGTCTCGGCGACGAACAGGCCGCCCATGATGAAGAGCACGATTTCCTGGCGCACGACGACGGCCACCGTGCCCAGCGCGGCCCCCAGTGCGAGCGCACCGACGTCGCCCATGAAGACTTCCGCCGGGTAGGCGTTGAACCACAGGAAACCGAGGCCGGCGCCGCACAGGGCCCCCAGGAACACCGCCAGTTCGCCGGCGCCATTGATATAGGGCACACCGAGGTATTTCGAAAAGCCGGCATGGCCGGCGACGTAGGCGAAGATCGCGAGCGCGCCGGCGACCATCACCGTCGGCATGATCGCGAGGCCGTCCAGGCCGTCGGTGAGGTTCACCGCATGGCTCGTGCCGTTGATGACGAAATACGAGAGCGCGATGAAGCCGTAGATCCCCAGCGGGTAGGACACGGCCTTGAAGAAGGGCACGATCAGCTCGGTCTGCGCCGGCTCGTGGGCCGTCACGCTCAGGAACACCGCCGCGCCGAACGCGATCAGCGAGGTCCACAGGTATTTCCAGCGGCTGGGCAGTCCCTTCGGGTCGCGGTGGACGACCTTGCGCCAGTCGTCGACCCAGCCGACCGCGCCGAAGCCGAGGGTCACGAGCAAGGTCACCCACACGTACTGGTTGCGCAGGTCGCCCCACAGCAGCGTGGTCACCGCGATCGCGATCAGAATCAGCGCGCCGCCCATCGTCGGGGTACCGGCCTTGGTGAGATGGGATTTGGGGCCGTCGTCGCGGACCGCCTGGCCGATCTTCTTCGCTGCAAGCCAGCGGATCAGCGAAGGACCGAAAACGAAGGAGATGACGAGCGCGGTGAGCGCCGCGAGGACCGTGCGCAGCGTGATGTAGCCGAACACGTTGAAGGTGCGGATATCCTGACCCAGCCAGAGGGCGAGTTCGAGCAGCATGGACTAGTGAGACTCCTGTGAGGGGGCGCTATTGTGCACCGCCGCAAGGCCGTTCGTCACCCGCTCCATCCGCATGAAGCGGGAACCCTTCACCAGTACCACGGTGTTCGCATCCAGGCGCGGCGCCAGCGCCGCGATCAGTGCCTCGGCGCTGGCGAAGTGCTGCCCGCCGTCGCCGAAGTTGTGCGCCGCCACCGCACTCATGTCGCCCAGCGCATACAGCGCGTCGATACCCTTGCTCTTCGCGTAACCGCCGACCTCGTCATGGAGTTGCGCGCTGGTCATGCCGACCTCGCCCATGTCGCCGAGCACGAGAACGGTATGGCCGGCCGTCGCGGCCAGGACGTCGATCGCCGCGCGCACCGAGTCGGGGTTGGCGTTGTAGGTATCGTCGATGATCTGCGAACCGCCAAGGCCGACGCGCCGCTGCAGCCGCCCCGGCGCACCGCCGAAACCGGACAACCCCTCGACAACGGCATCGCGCGACGCCCCGGCTGCAAGGCAGGCCGCGGCGGCGCCAGCCGCATTGCGAACGTTGTGCTCGCCGGGCACCGCGAGTTCGAACTCGACACTGCCGTCGGCCGTCGTCAGCTGCACATGCGTGCCGAGCCCATGGACCTCGCTCGTCGCCGTCACGTCGGCGGCGCGTCCTGTCGCGAAGGTCACCACATGACGTCCGCGGTTGTCCTCCTGCCACAGCGCGCAGTGGGTGTCGTCCGCGTTCACGATGGCGACGCCGTTTGCGCCGAGGCCGCCGTAGATCGCGCCCTTTTCCTTCGCGATCTCGACCAGCGAACCCATGCCCTGCAAGTGTGCGCGCTGCGCATTGGTGACGATCGCCACGCTCGGACGGGCGACGTCCGTCAGATACGCGATTTCGCCCGGATGGTTCATGCCCATCTCGATGACCGCCGCACGGTGTTCGCCGCGCAGTTCCAGCAGGGTCAGCGGCAAGCCGATGTCGTTGTTGAGATTGCCGACCGTCGCCAGCACGCTTTCCAGCGGGTACCCGTCGTGGCGCGACTGGGCGCGCATGATCGCGGCGCACATCTCCTTGACCGTGGTCTTGCCGTTGCTGCCGGTGATGCCTATCAGCGGGATGTCGAAGCGGCTGCGCCAGTGGGCCGCAAGCGCGCCGAGCGCGCGGCGGGTGTCGCCGACCACCGCGCGCGGCACTTCGAGGTCGCCGTGCGTGTGCTCCCAGTCCTCATCCACCATGACCGCAACCGCGCCGGCGGCGATGGCCTGCTCGACGAAATCGTGGCCGTCGAAGCGTTCGCCGCGCAACGCGACGAACAGCTGACCGGCGCGGATGCGCCGGCTGTCCGTGCCGACGCAGGTAAACGTGGCGTCACCGTTTACCTGAAAGCCCGGCAGCCGGCCGATGTCGCCCAGGCTCAGCATTTTCCCGCCCCCCGCACGCGATTCCATTCGAGCAACGCGGCGCGCGCCTGTTCGACATCCGAGAAGGGCAGACGCACACCCATGATCTCCTGATACGGTTCATGCCCTTTGCCCGCGAGCACGATGACGTCGTCGGCCGCCGCCTCGCCCACCGCGATGCGGATCGCCTGCGCACGGTCGATGACACGGTCGGCCTGCGGACCCGCGCCCTGCATGATGGCGTCGACGATCCTCACCGGATCCTCGCTGCGCGGATTGTCGCTGGTCACGATCACGCGATCGGCGAACTGGCGCGCGACATCGCCCATGAGCGGCCGCTTGCCCGCGTCACGGTCGCCACCGCATCCGAACACGCACACGAGACGCCCGCCGCGCGTCGCCACGGTCGCACGGACCGCCTCGAGCACTTTCGCGAGGGCGTCCGGCGTGTGCGCATAATCCACCACGACCAGCGGCTCGCTGACACCGCCGACGAGCTGCATGCGCCCTTTCGGTGGCGTCAGCTGCGCGATGGCCTGCACGATGTCGTCCAGCGGCAGGCCTCGCGCGAGCAGCGCACCGGCTACCGCCAGCAGGTTCGAGACATTGAACGGCCCGACCACGCCCGCATCGAGCTCGCGGCGCGCCCCTTCGAATGCCAGCACGAACCGCACGCCGGACGGCGACATCCGCACATCCTGCGCACTCAGCACCCGCGCGCCATGGATGGCCGTCGCATGTTCCGCGACCTGCGTGTAAGCGATCACCGGCAATCCCGCGGCCGCGAGCCCGCGCGCCTGGTCCGTTCCGAAGGCGTCATCGAGATTGATCACCGCGGCGCCAAGCCCCGGCAGCGCAAACAACCGAGCCTTCGCGGCGCCGTAAGCTTCCATGCTGCCGTGGTAGTCGAGATGATCGCGGCTCAGGTTCGTGAACACCGCGACGTCGAAAGCCACTGCGTTGACACGCTCCTGGTCGAGCCCGATCGACGACACTTCCATCGTCGCGGCACGCCCGCCGGCCGCAAGGAAACCCGCGAGGATGCGATGCACTTCGAGCGCATCCGGCGTCGTGTTCAGCGTATCGGCGAGCTGCCCCGGGAACCCGTTGCCCAGCGTCCCGATCACCCCGCAGCGCTCGCCGAGGCGGCCAAGGGCAGCGGCCAGCCACTGCGTCACCGTCGTCTTGCCGTTGGTGCCGGTCACGCCGACCACCCACTGCTTCTCGGACGGGCGCCCGTGGATCAGGTGCGCGAGATGGCCGCCAAGGCGGCGCAGGGACGGAGCGGGAATCGCGGGGACCGGAAGCCCCTCGACGCAGAAACCGTCGGCGTCGTCCCACAGCACGGCCGCGGCACCCCGCTCGACTGCGGCACCGATGAATCGGCGTCCGTCTGCGATGGAACCCGGCCACGCAGCAAAGACGTCGCCCGGCTGCACACGGCGCGAATCGGCGGTGATGCCCACGGGGCTGACGCCCGCCCGGCGCAGACGATCGAGGATCCCGGAGGCAGCTTCGACGCTCACATGCTCTCCCGCGCGGCGGCTGCAGCACCTGGCCTCTGCGCAAGCTGCAAGGGCACGAGCGGGGCGTCCGGCGCCACGCCGAGCGCGCGCAAGGCGCCTTCCGTGATCTGGGCAAACACCGGCGCCGCTACCGTACCGCCGTAATACTGTCCCGCAGAGGGTTCATCGATCATCACCGCAACGATAAGCCGGGGATCGGAAGCCGGGGCCAGTCCGACATAGGATGAAACATACTTGTTCGTGTAGTGTCCCCCTTCGACCTTGATCGCCGTCCCCGTCTTGCCGGCGACGCGGTAGCCGGCGATCTGGGCCTGCGGTGCGGTGCCGCCGGGGCCGGACGCGAGTTCGAGCATTCCGCGCATCTCACGCGCGGCCGCCGCGGAGAAGATACGCCTGCCGCCCGTGGGCGGGGAATCGAGCCGCGTCAGCGACAGCGGGACCAGTTCGCCGTCTCGCGCGAAGACCAGATATGCGTGAGCCATCTGGATCAGGCTGACCGACACGCCGTGGCCGTAGGACATCGTGGCCTGCTCGATCGGCTTCCACGTCTTCGCCGGACGCAGCCGCCCGCCAGCCTCACCGGGGAAGCCCAGATTGAGCGGTTTGCCGAAACCCAGGGCGTCGTAGAGGTGCCACATTTCATCAGGCGGAAAAGTCAACGCCACTTTTGCGGTGCCGACGTTCGACGACTTCTGGATCACCTGCGCCACGGTCAGTGCGCCGTGCCGATGGGCATCGGAAATGGTCGCCTTGCCGATCGTCAGGCGACCCGGCGAGGTATCGATGATGGTGTTGGCCTGCACCTTGCCTTGTTCGAGCGCCAGACTGATGATGAACGGCTTCATGATCGAGCCGGGCTCGTAGACGTCGGTGAGCACGCGATTGCGCAACTGCGCCCCGCTCAGGTCGGAGCGGTTGTTCGGGTTGTAGGTCGGTGCGTTCACCAGCGCAAGCACTTCTCCCGTACGTGCGTCGAGCACCACCGACGCGCCCGCCTTCGCCTTGTGCGTCTGCATCGCCTGCCGCAAGGCCGAGTAGGCGAGGTACTGGATCTTCGCATCGATCGACAGCGCGATATCCTGCCCGTCACGCGGAGCACGGATCTCCTCGACGTCCTCGATCACCTGTCCGCGGCGATCGCGAAGCACGCGGCGCGCACCCGGCTTGCCCGCCAGGAGGCCGTCGAAGGCCAGCTCGACCCCCTCCTGCCCCTTGTCGTCCGCCCCGGTGAAACCGAGCACGTGCGCCATCACCTCGCCACCGGGGTAGTAACGCCGATACTCCTGCTGCTGATGGATGCCGGTGAGCTTCAGGTCGGCGATCTGCTGCGCGGTCTCGGGCGACACCTGGCGCTTCAGATAAACGAAATCACGCCCCCCGCCGAGACGATGGTTCAACTCCTGCACGTCCATTTCCAGCAGGCCGGCGAGTTTGCGGGCATCCGGCGGCGTCAGCGTCACGTCCGTCGGAATGGCCCAGATCGAGCGTACGGGCGTACTCACCGCGAGCATGTCGCCGTGGCGGTCGGTCACGTGGCCGCGCGTTGCGGGCACTTCCAGCACGCGCGCGTAGCGGGACTCGCCCTTGGCCTGGAGGAATTCGTTGTTGACCCCCTGCAGGTACATTGCGCGCCCGACCAGTGCCAGCGAGCAGACCATCAGGGCAAGCATCACCGCTCGCGGACGCCAGGTCGGCAGACCGTGCCGCAGCAGCGGGTTGTGATTGAACGTCACAGTACGCTGTTTGGTCATTTCACCCCCTCGATCGAGAACATCTGCCCCGGTGCCGGAGGACGCATCCCGATGCGTTCGCGGGCAAGCTTCTCGATGCGTGCGTGCGCGGCCCAGGTACTCTGTTCCAGCTGCAACTGGTCCCACTCGACTTCCAGCCCGTGGGCACGGTTCTGCTCGCGTTCGAGCTCGGAAAACAGCTTGCGGGCCTGGTGCTGCGAGGCCACCACGCCGAGCGCGCTCGCCACGGCCACGGCCACGAGAAAGGCATCGACGCGGATCATGCCGGGACCTCCGTGCGCTCGGCGACGCGCATCACGGCACTGCGCGCGCGCGGGTTGGCGGCGACTTCCGCGTCGCCCGGCCGCTGCGCCTTGCCGACGAGCGCCAGCCGTGGCTTGGGCAGGTCGGCCGCGCGCACCGGCAGGCGCGACGGCAGCTGCGGCGGACGCGATTCGTCACGCATGAAGCGCTTGACGATGCGATCTTCGAGCGAGTGAAAGCTGATCACGGCCAGCCGTCCGCCCGGATTCAGGCGGGCCACCGCAGCCGGCAGGATCAGCGCAAGCTCTTCGAGCTCCTGATTGATGAAAATCCGTAGAGCCTGGAAACTGCGGGTCGCCGGGTGCTGCCCCGGCTCGCGTGTACGGACCGCTTTTTCCACGATCTCGGCAAGCTGTCGAGTGGTTGCAACAGCCCCCCCTGTCCGAGCAGTTGCAATCGCCTTTGCAATCGCATGAGCAAACCGTTCTTCCCCATAATCCCTGAGCACCTCCGTGATTTGCGCGACAGACGCCTCTGCCAGCCATTGCGCCACGGTCTGCCCGCGGCTCGTGTCCATGCGCATGTCGAGCGGCGCATCGAAACGAAAACTCATGCCCCGCTCCGGCTCGTCCAGCTGCGGCGAGGACACGCCAAGATCGAGAAGCACGCCATCCACCCGCGCCACGCCGAGCTGATCCAGCTCGGCCGCGAATTCGCTAAAGGGCGCATGGACGAGTGACAGGCGGGGGTCGGCGATCTGCCGGCCGACCGCGATTGCCGCCGGATCGCGATCGAACGCGATGAGATGCCCCGCGGGCCCGAGTGCGGCCAGGATCGCGCGGCTGTGGCCGCCCCGCCCGAACGTACCGTCGACATAGATCCCGTCGGACCGAACGGCCAACGCATCGACAGCTTCGGAGAGGAGCACGGTGACGTGCTGCGGCGAGAGGTTCACAGCGCCAGACTCTCGAATCCGGCCGGCAGGGCACCGGAGGCCAGTGCCAGCATAGCCTCCTGCTGCTTCTGCCAGCCGGCATCGGACCACAATTCGAAATGGGTACCCTGGCCGACCAGCCAGACCTGCTTGTCGAGGCCGGCCCACTGGCGCGACGACGGCGCGACCAGGACGCGCCCGGCACCATCGAGCTCCTCTTCCTGCGCGAAACCGATCAGCAGGCGCTTCAGCGCGGCGGCCGATGGATCGAGGCCGGGCATCGCCGCCACCTGCTCGCGGATCGGGTCCCAGACCGCCTTCGGGTACACCAGCAGGCACTTGTGGGGATGGGCCGTGACGACCAGGGGCGCCCCGTCGGGAACGAGGGCGTCACGATGCCGTGCGGGGATCGCGAGGCGACCCTTGGCATCGAGACTGAGCGCAGCGGCTCCCTGGAACATTCACCCCCCTGATTTTCCCCGTCGAAGCAGCCTGAATATGCCACTTCGACCCACTTTTCACCACCAGCCCCCACTTTAGAGTAAAGGAAATTGAGGGTCAAGCCGAAGTCACGGACTTTTCCGTTGTTACACAATGACTTATGGGCGACTGATGCGTTGCGATAAAGCCTGAAAAATCAAGGCAGATAGCGCAACTTCATGAGAAAAACCGCGAGATTCGCGCGCACTTCGGGCCCGAAGTGGGGAACTGTGGGAAAT
Source organism: Azoarcus sp. DN11 (assembly GCF_003628555.1). Taxonomy (NCBI): domain Bacteria; kingdom Pseudomonadati; phylum Pseudomonadota; class Betaproteobacteria; order Rhodocyclales; family Zoogloeaceae; genus Azoarcus; species Azoarcus sp. DN11. The sequence goes on from NZ_CP021731.1 coordinate 3,951,670, forward strand.
TGCACATGAAAGTGGAGAAAAACCGCCGAGGCAGCGGCGAAACGGGAAGGGGAAGTTCGCCGATAAGCCGGGTTTTGTCGAACGGCCGCAACTCGCGTCGCGACCGCCGGGCAGTCATTCCTCTGGGGGCCGTGTTGCCACGGCGCTCTAGCAGCCTACCCGGGAGCAGCGCGAGCCACGCCATTGCTCCCCTATTTGGCCTTGCCCCGGATGGGGTTTGCCGTGCCAGTCCTGTTGCCAGTCCTGCGGTGGGCTCTTACCCCACCATTTCACCCTTACCTGTGCCTGAGAACAGGCCATCGGCGGTTTGCTTTCTGTTGCACTTTCCGTCGCCTCACGGCGCCCGGCCGTTAGCCGGCATCCTGCTCTGCGGGGCCCGGACTTTCCTCCACGCACACGAGGTACGCAGCGACTGCCTGGCGAACTTCCCGTCGGGGATTATACGCGAGCGCCTACTTCCCTGCCGGAACAAAGGTGGCGACGCCATCCCTGAAACGGAACGTGCCCAATGCAGTGCCGGGAGCGCCCCCCGCGGCATTGTCCCAATCCTGCACCTGGCATTTTTCGGTGCTGGCGAGATACCAGCGACTGCCCTGATGCAGCGCCCACAGGTGGTCGCCCGCCCCAAACACTTCCATCGGCGTCATTTCGGTGCCGTCCGGGTGGATGGCGACGCGGTTCTGGCAATGTGGCAAGCGCGAGGCGATCACCGCCTGGTTGACGGTGCTCTGCCAGAAGTACGGCTTCTCGCGCACGAGGATCAGCGCGTGCTGACTCCCCTCGATCATGTACGCGGTGGCGCTGTTCTCGCACGCTGCGAGCAGCGGCAGCAGCAGCACCAGCGCGGCAAACGGTTTCATCCTCGCACCCAGCATGCCCCCTCCCCGGATCAGAGCAAACGCCAGCCGACTTTTTCGCCCGCACGCAACGGCACCAACGGATCGCCCGGCAGGTAGTCGTAGCCCGCCGGCACATCCCACGCCTGCTTCGCCAGCGTGATGCGCCCGGCATTGGGCGGCAGCCCGTAGAACGCCGGCCCGTTCAGGCTCGCAAAGGCTTCGAGCTTGTCCAGCGCACCGGCCTGCTCAAAGGCCTCGGCATAGAGTTCGATGCCGGCGTGCGCCGTGTAGCAGCCGGCGCAACCGCAGGCCGCCTCCTTCGTCGAACGCGCATGCGGCGCGGAATCGGTGCCGAGGAAGAACTTCGCGCTGCCGGAGGTCGCGACCTCGATCAGCGCGCGCCGGTGCGTTTCGCGCTTGAGCACCGGCAGGCAATAGTAATGAGGACGGATGCCGCCCGCAAAGATCGCATTGCGGTTGAGCAGCAGGTGGTGGGCGGTGATCGTCGCGCCGACATTGGGACCTGCCGCATTCACGAACTGCGCGGCGTCGGCCGTCGTGATGTGTTCGAACACGACGCGCAGCGCGGGGAAACGCTGCGTCAGCGGCGCGAGGACCTGGTCGATGAAGACCTGCTCGCGGTCGAAGACATCGACATCGCCGTGCGTGACCTCACCGTGCACGCACAGCACCACGCCGAGCTGCTCCATGCGCGCGAGCACCGGCCAGACCTTGTCGATCCCCGTCACGCCTGCGTCCGAGTTGGTCGTGGCACCGGCGGGGTAGAGCTTCACCGCGATCACCGCGCCGCTCGCCTTCGCGCGATCGATCTCGTCCGGCGCCGTGTTGTCCGTGAGATACAGGCTCATCAGCGGCTGGAATGCGACGCCGGCCGGCACTGCCGCGAGGATGCGGTCGCGGTACCCGAGCGCCTGCGCGGTCGTCGTGACCGGGGGGCGCAGGTTGGGCATGATGAGCGCCCGACCGAAACGCTGCGCCGTATGCGGAACGACGGCCGCCAGTGCCGCGCCGTCACGCACGTGAAGGTGCCAGTCGTCGGGGCGAATCAGGGAAAGGGTCTGCATGGTGTTCCTGGATCGGATGTTGGCGCAATTATATGCACGCTCAGCCGCCCTTGAGCTCCAGCGCACGAGCATAGAGCGTGTTGCGCGCCGCGCCGGTGATCTCCGCGGCAAGGCGCGCGGCACTCTTGACCGGCAGTTCCGCCAGCAGCAGCGCCAGCACCCGCTCGGCCTCGGCACCCAGCCCCTCTGCGGCCGGGGCGCCGGCAACGATCAGGACGAACTCGCCGCGGCAACGGTTCGGATCCGCAGCGAGCCAGGCCGGAGCCGCTCCCAGCGGCATGCGGGCGATCTGTTCGTAGATCTTCGTGATCTCGCGCGCGATCACGATGTCGCGCACAGGCTCCAGCACCGCGGCGAGGTCGGCCACGCACTCGGCGATGCGGTGCGGCGATTCGTAGAACACCAGCGGCACCGTCTGCGCACGCAGATCCTCGATCGCGGCGCGACGGGCCGCCTGCTTCGCCGGCAGGAATCCGACGAAACGGAAGCCGTCATCGACGAAGCCGGACGCCGACAGCGCGGCGATGGCTGCACACGGTCCGGGCACCGGCACGACCGGGAATCCCGCCTCGCGCACGCGCGCCACCGCCCGCGCGCCGGGATCCGAGATCGCAGGCGTGCCCGCGTCGCTGATCAGCGCAACCTGCCGGCCCGCCTCCAGCATGCGGATCACCTGCCCGACCGCCGCCTGCTCGTTGTGCTCGTGCAGCGCGAAGAGCTTCGTGCGGATGCCGAGGGCATCGAGCAGGCGCTGGCTGTGCCGCGTGTCCTCGGCGGCGATCGCATCGACCCCCGCCAGCACGGCCTGCGCACGGATGCCGATATCCTGAAGATTCCCGAGCGGCGTCGCCACCACATACAATGACGGGGTACTGGAAAGGGGCGACGGACTGGTGGTCATGGAAGCCGAAGGACGAGGCAAAAGGGAAGGCATTGTCCGGCGCGCGACGCCCGGGACGCAAGGGCGCGGACAGGCGGGCGAGGATCTCGCGGAACGCTTCCTGGTGCGCCGGGGCCTCGTCGTTCTCGGCCGCAACGTGCGCTGCCGCGGCGGCGAGGTCGATCTGGTGTGCCTCGACCGCGGCACGGTGGTGTTCGTCGAGGTCCGCCTGCGCAGCAATCCGCGCTTCGGCGGCGCGGCCGCCAGCATTACCGCGACCAAGCGCCGGCGCATCGTGCTGGCGGCGCGCTGGTGGCTCGCGGGCGCGGGCAGGTGCCACACCGAGCGGCCCTGCCGCTTCGATGCCGTGCTGATGAACGCGCTCGACGAAGGCGCGATCGAATGGCTGCGCGGGGCATTCGACGCCGGCGCGTGGTAAGCATCTGTAAGGAATCCCTCCGCCGACACGTGCGACACGCCACACTCGCGCTGCGTGGCCCCGCGGCGAGGCCGGCATTCGCCTCATGCTAGACTTTGCCCCTAAAAAAATGTAACCAGAGTGCCCCATGGACCTGATTCACCGCATCTCCCGACAATTCGAAGACAGCGCCCGCACCAAGCTCGACTCGCTGGAAGCGCTGGCCGCCCCGATCGCGGGTGCAGTGGAGATCATGACCGCCAGCCTTCTCAACAACAGCAAGATCCTCGCGTGCGGCAACGGCGGCTCGGCGGCCGACGCGCAACATTTCGCCGCCGAACTGGTCAACCGCTTCGAGATGGAGCGGCCGCCGCTGGCCGCAGTGGCGCTGACGACGGATACCTCCACGCTGACCTCGATCGCCAACGATTACGACTACACCCAGGTGTTTTCGAAACAGGTGCGCGCCCTCGGGCAACCCGGCGACGTCCTGCTCGCGATCTCGACCAGCGGCAATTCTCCCAACGTGATCGCTGCGATCGAAGCGGCCCATGAACGGGAAATGCGCGTCATCGCGCTCACCGGCAAGGGTGGCGGCAGGATGGGGGAACTGCTGGGCGACGGCGACATCCACCTGTGCGTCCCCGCGGACCGCACGGCGCGCATCCAGGAAGTACACCTGCTCGTCCTGCACTGCCTGTGCGACGGCATCGATTGTCTGTTACTCGGAGTTGAGGACTAACATGAACAACAAGACTCTTCTGGCCAACCGGCGAACCCTCATCCTCGGCCTGGCCGCCGCGGCGACGCTGCCGCTGCTGCAGGGCTGCCTCCCGCTGGTCGCGGGCGGGGTCGGCGCCGGCGCGGTCATGGCCACCGACCGCCGCACCTCGGGCGCCTACGTCGAAGACGAGGGCATCGAATGGCGCACGTCGAGCGCGCTGCGCGACCGCCTCGGCGACGCCGTGCATATCAACGTGACCGCATTCAACCGCAATGTGCTGCTGACCGGCGAAGCCCCCACCGAGGCGCATCGTGCCGAGGCCGAGCGCGTCGCGGGCGGCATCGCGAATGTCAAGGGCATCGTCAACGAGATCCAGGTGGCCGGCATCTCGTCGCTGACTTCGCGCGGCAACGACTCGCTGCTCACGTCCAAGGTGAAGGCGCGCTTCGTCGACGCGGCACAATTCAGCGCCAATCACGTCAAGGTCGTGACCGAAGCCGGAACGGTCTTCCTGCTCGGCATCGTGACGCGCCGCGAGGCCGACGCCGCGACCGAAATCGCGCGCCGCACCGAGGGCGTACGCAAGGTCGTGAAGGTGTTCGAGTACATCACCGACCAGCAGGCCCGCCAGCTCGAAGGCAAGAAGGACTGAAGCACGCCGGATCGGCGGCGGCCAGGCTGTGGGCAGGCGCGGTTCACGACCGCGCCCTTGTTCCGTCAATCCGCGCTACGCGAGCGCAGCGCGGCCAGCAGCTTTTCGTGCACGCCGCCGAAGCCGCCGTTGCTCATGACCAGCACGTGGTCGCCCGGACGGGCCTCGGCCACGACCGCCGCCACCAGTTCGTCCAGCGTATCGAAAGCCCCTGCCCGCTCGCCCAGCGGCGCGAGTACCTCGCCGGCGTCCCAGCCCAAGCCGTTCGCGTAGCAAAAGACGCGATCGGCCAACGCCAGGCTCGCCGGCAGGCGGCTCTTCATCACCCCGAGCTTCATCGTGTTCGAGCGCGGCTCGAGCACTGCGAGGATGCGCCCCTGCGCTTCCTTCCGCCGCAACCCTTCGACGGTGAGCGCGATGGCGGTCGGATGGTGGGCGAAATCGTCATAGACGGTCACGCCGCCGACACGCCCGCGTACTTCCATGCGCCGCTTGATGCCCTCGAAGCGCGCGAGGCTCGCGATCGCCTGCGCGGGGGTAACGCCGACATGGCGCGCAGCAGCGATCGCAGCGAGCGCGTTGCTGCGGTTGTGGCTGCCCGACATCGGCATCGCCACGCGCCCGAGCTCCTCGCCACGCAGGCGGAACACCGCCTCGCCTTCATCCGCGCCGGGCTCCACCGACCACTGTGCCGCATCGCCGAACCACTCCAGCTCCGACCAGCAGCCGCGCGCCAGCACCCGCTTCAGGCTGTCCTCGCCCGCGTTCGCAAGAATGCGGCCCGAGGCGGGAATCGTGCGCACGAGGTGGTGGAACTGCGTCTCGATCGCCGCGAGATCCGCGAAGATGTCCGCGTGATCGAATTCGAGGTTGTTGAGAATCGCGGTGCGCGGACGGTAATGCACGAATTTCGAGCGCTTGTCGCAGAACGCCGTGTCGTACTCGTCCGCCTCGATTACGAAGAAGGGCGAGTCGGTGAGTCGCGCCGACACGCCGAAGTTGCCCGGCACCCCGCCGACCAGGAAGCCCGGATTGAGCCCCGCGTCCTCGAGCATCCACGCGAGCATCGAAGTCGTCGTCGTCTTGCCATGCGTACCGGCGACGGCAAGCACCCAGCGCCCCTGCAGCACATGCTCGGCGAGCCACTGCGGGCCCGACACGTAGGGCAAACCGCGTTCCAGGATCGCCTCGAGCAGCGGGTTGCCGCGCGAGATCGCGTTGCCGACGACGAACACGTCGGGGGCGAGATCGAGCTGCGCAGCGTCGTAACCTTCGGTCAGGCCGATGCCCTGCGCCTCGAGCTGGGTGCTCATCGGCGGATAGACGTTCGCGTCGCAACCGGTGACGGTATGCCCGGCCGACCGCGCGAGCAGCGCCACGCCGCCCATGAAGGTGCCGCAGATGCCAAGAATGTGGATATGCATCGAAACTCCGGGATTGACGGGCGGCTGCAATGTGCCTGAAACCGGCCCGTGTAGAATGGAGCGCATTCTACCTCGACCGTCAGCCGGACTCGCGACCATGACTTTCCGCGCGCCTCCCTCCCGCTCCGGAACCCTGCGGCGCGAAATCGCCGCCGCAGCGGCCCGCATGATGGCCGAAGACGGCATCAGCGATTTCGGCTTCGCCAAGCGCAAGGCCGCCCGCCAGCTCGGCGCCTCCGACACCGACTCGCTGCCCAACAATGCCGAGATCGAAGCCGAATTGCGGGCGTGGCAGGCGCTCTACCAGGACGAGGAGCAGACGGAACGGCTCCTCGAGATGCGACACGCGGCGGTCGGCGTGATGCGCCTGCTCGACGAATTCCGCCCCTACCTCACCGGCGGCGTGCTGGACGGCACGGCGGGCCGCTATACCGAGGTCGACATCGAACTCTTCCCCGAGAGCGCGAAGGAAGTCGAAATCTTCTTCCTCAACCACGGCATCACTTACGAGCACCGCGAGCCTCGCCGCCCCGCGCCCAACGCCCCCGAAGCGATCCTCAGCTTCGAGTGGGAGCAGGTACCGATCCGCCTGTCGGTGTATCAGGCGCACGCCGAGCGATCCGGCCGACGGCACGCGGACCGGGCGCGGCTGCCCGCCGTCGAGGCCCTGCTGGTGCAGGAGCACGGCGAAATGGAACCGGCACGCTGAGCGGATACCCCCATGAAACCCACCACCCGCAACGCCCTGATCGTCACCGTCGCGGCAATCGCCGCACTGGGCGGTTACCTCGCCCAACGCTCGATCGCCCCCTCCCCCGCCTCGGGCGCACCACAGGTCACCCGCGACGCCGGCGCGCCGATCCTCGCGTTGAACCTGCCGGACAGCAATGGCGCGAACCAGGCTCTCGCGCAGTGGCGCGGCAAGGTGCTGGTGGTCAACTTCTGGGCCACGTGGTGCCCGCCCTGCCTGCACGAGATCCCGGAGTTCTCCGCCGTCAGCCGGCGCTTCGCCGACGCACCGGTGCAATTCGTCGGCATCGGCATCGACCAGCCCGACAACGTGCGCAAATTCGCCGAGGAGAACAAGGTTCCCTACCCGCTGCTGATTGCCCCGCTGCAGACGCTGGCCGTGACGAGCGCGCTCGGAAACAGCACCCAGGCGCTCCCATTCACCGCGATCTTCGACCGGCAGGGAGAACTGGATTTCGTGAAGCTCGGCACCTTGAACGAAGCCGAACTAGAAGGCAAAATTCGCGCACTTCTTGCGTCGCGATAGGGGGCTGCGAAATGTCTCCGCTGGACAAAGTGCCACGATCTGCGGCAAACTTGTCGTCATGACGCGCTCAAAACGCAGCAAGACCACCGAGGCGCCGCCCCCTCCGCAGACCCGGATCCTGGTCCTGCACGGCCCCAACCTGAACCTCCTCGGCACTCGCGAACCGGATGTGTACGGCCGCACCACGCTGGCCGACATCCATTCCGCAATGGATGCGCGCGGCCGCGCCGCGGGCGTCGTGGTCGAATCCTTCCAGAGCAATCACGAGGGGCAGCTCATCGACCGCATCCAGGCCGCGGCCGCCGAAGCCGTCGACTACATCATCATCAACCCCGCGGGTTACAGCCACACCAGCGTCGCGCTGCGCGACGCACTGGCCGCGGTGGCGATTCCCTACGTGGAAGTGCACCTGTCGAACATCCACGCACGGGAACCGTTCCGGCATCACTCCTATTTTTCCGATCGCGCCGTCGGCGTGATTTGCGGACTGGGCGCCTACGGCTACATGGCCGCACTCGAATTCGCCCTCACGCAACTGCGGAAAACCTGAATACCAACACACTCTGGGCACCCTTGAGGTGCCGTCTCGTCCGGAGAACAGCATGGATCTGCGCAAGCTGAAGAAACTGATCGACCTTGTCCAGGAATCGGGCATTTCCGAACTGGAGGTCACCGAGGGCGAAGAAAAGGTGCGCATCGCCAAGCACATCGCCGCGCCGGCTGCCCCCGCCTACCTCGCACCGGCTCCGCTGGCCGCCGTGGCCGCGCCGGCCGCCAATGCCGTCGCGGCGCCCGCCGCCGATGCGCTGCCCGAGGGTAGCGTCGTCAAGTCGCCGATGGTCGGCACCTTCTACCGCGCCACCGCGCCGGGCGCGAAGCCGCTCGCCGACATCGGCCAGAGCGTCGCCGTCGGCGACCGCCTGTGCATCATCGAGGCAATGAAGCTGATGAACGAGATCGAGTCGGAGTTCGCCGGCACGGTCAAGGCGATCCTGGTCGAGAATGGTCAACCGGTCGAATACGGCCAGCCGCTGTTCGTCATCGGCTAATCGCACGCCATGTTCGAAAAGATCCTGATCGCAAACCGCGGCGAAATAGCCCTTCGGGTCTTGCGCGCCTGCCGCGAACTCGGCATCCGCACCGTCGCCGTGCACTCGGTCGCCGACACCGAAGCCAAGTACGTGAAGCTCGCCGACGAGTCGGTGTGCATCGGTCCGGCCGCCTCGGCACTGAGCTACCTCAACGTTCCCGCCATCATCTCGGCAGCGGAAGTCACCGATGCCGAGGCAATCCATCCCGGCTACGGTTTCCTCTCCGAAAACGCCGATTTCGCGGAGCGCGTCGAGCAGTCGGGGTTCGCGTTCATCGGCCCGCGCGCCGAGACGATCCGCCTGATGGGCGACAAGGTCAGCGCGAAGGACACGATGAAGGCAGCGGGAGTGCCCTGCGTGCCCGGCTCCGACGGCGCGCTGCCCGAGGAACCGAAGGAAATCGTCAAGATCGCACGCAACATCGGCTATCCGGTGATCATCAAGGCAGCGGGCGGCGGCGGCGGCCGCGGCATGCGCGTGGTGCACACCGAGGCGGCGCTGCTCAACGCCGTGCAGACGACGCGCGCCGAAGCGCAGGCGGCATTCGGCAACCCGGTCGTCTACCTGGAGAAATTCCTCGAGAACCCGCGCCACGTGGAAATCCAGGTGCTGGCCGACGAGCACGGCAACGCCGTGTATCTGGGCGAGCGCGACTGCTCGATGCAGCGCCGCCACCAGAAAGTCATCGAGGAAGCCCCCGCGCCCGGCATCGAACGCAAGGCCATTGCCAAGGTCGGCGAGCGCTGCGCCGAAGCCTGCCGCAAGATCGGCTACCGTGGCGCGGGCACCTTCGAGTTCCTGTACGAGAACGGCGAGTTCTACTTCATCGAGATGAACACGCGCGTACAGGTCGAGCACCCGGTCACCGAGCTCATCACCGGCATCGACATCGTGCAGGCCCAGATCCGCATCGCGGCCAACGAAAAGCTTTGGTTCGGCCAGAAGGACATCGTCTTCCGCGGCCACGCGGTCGAATGCCGCATCAACGCCGAGGACCCGTTCAGGTTCACCCCCTGCCCCGGCAAGATCAGCAACTGGCACACGCCGGGCGGCCCCGGCATCCGCGTCGATTCGCACGTCTACAACGGCTACACGATCCCGCCGCACTACGACTCCATGATCGGCAAGCTGATCGCCTTCGGCGACACGCGCGAACAGGCGATCCGCCGCATGCGCATCGCGCTCTCGGAGATGGTCGTCGAGGGGATCAAGACCAATGTCCCGCTGCACCAGGAACTGATGCTCGACGCACGCTTCATGGAAGGCGGCACCAGCATCCACTACCTGGAGAACAAACTGGCCGACCGCAGCGAAGTCAAGAAGAGCTGACGCGCAGGAATTGCCGAACATGTGGATCTCCGTGACCCTGCAGGCTGAAGCGAACAAGGCCGAAGCGCTGTCCGAAGCCCTGATGGCGACCGGCGCGCTGTCGATCAGCATCGAGGATGCCGACGCCGGCACCGATGCCGAAAAGCCGCAGTTCGGCGAACCCGGCCACCATCCCGTCGGCCTGTGGGATCACAGCCGCGTGATCGCGCTGTTCGACGCCGATGCCGATCTCGCCGTCGCGCTCGCGCGTGCCGCGGCCGACGCCGGCTTCGACGCGGTGCCGCCCTTCACGCTCGAAGAGGTCGCGGAGCAGAACTGGGTGCAGCTCACCCAGAGCCAGTTCGACCCGATCCGCATTACCGATCGGATGTGGATCGTGCCTTCCTGGCACACCGCGCCGGACCCCTCGGCGATCAACATCGAACTCGATCCCGGCATGGCTTTCGGCACCGGTTCGCACCCCACCACGCGCCTCTGCCTCGAATGGCTGTGCACCACGGTCACGCCGGGCGCCACCGTGCTCGACTACGGCTGCGGCTCGGGCATCCTGGGCATTGCCGCCGCACGGCTGGACGCCGCCGACGTGCTCGGCATCGACATCGACGACAAGGCGCTCGAGGCCGCCCGCGACAATGCCGAACGCAACGGCGTGACGCTGCGCCTGCAGCATTCGCGCAAGGCGCTCGATACACAATTCGACGTCGTCGTCGCGAACATCCTCACCAACCCGTTGTGCGTGCTCGCACCCCTGCTGGCCGCGCGCGTCGCACCGGGCGGTCGGATCGCGCTGTCCGGCGTGCTCGAAGCCCAGACCGACCAGGTCATCGCGGCCTACGCGCCCTTCATCGCGCTGCACGTCGGCGCGACACACGAGGGCTGGGCGCGACTGGAAGGCAGCCGGCCCGCCTCCGGGGCCGGCGGCGACTGATGCTTGCCCGCTGCCCGGCCTGCCACACGGTATTCCGGGTACGGCCCGAGCAGTTGCGCGCACACCGTGGCCAGGTGCGCTGTGGCAGCTGCCTGCTTCCGTTCAACGCACTGGACCACCTGATCGAGGAGCCCCCCCCCCTCCCGCAGCACCGGAGGCGCCCGAACTCCCCCCGGACCGCTCCGACCGCTTCTTCGTGCTCGAAGACAAGGCCGCGGGCGCCCTGTCGGACCAGCTTCATTTCGAGCTGCCCGATACGCTCTTGCCGCAACGCGTGCCGGTGCGCGATGCGCCCGAACCGCGGCAGGAACCCGAGGAACGGACACCCCCGCCGCCGATGCCCCCCCCTCGCCGCGCAAGAGGATGAAGGCCGCGGAGCTGCCACACCCGCCGCAGCCCCGCAGCAACCCGAGCCGGCGCCCGAGACGCTGCTGCCGGATCTCGCGTCGCCGGACCGGACGGACACTGGCATTCCGCCGCCATCGGAGGGCAACGGGGAGGCTCCCCTCCCTGCGCCGGCGGATATCGATGACGAATTCGCCGCCTACGCCCCCCCGACACCGCGCCCGGCCCATCGCGGCCTGTTCGGTCTTGGCATCGGCCTTCTGAGCGGCGTCCTGGCTGCCCAGTCGATTTTCCTTTTCCGTGCGGACATCGCACGCGAATGGCCGCTGCTGCGCCCCCCGCTGCTCAAGGTCTGCGCGGTGCTGAACTGCACGATCGAGCTCCCGCGCATCGCCAGTCTGATCAGCGTCGAATCCTCCGACCTGCAGTCGGAACCCGGCAAGGCCGGCCGCTTCATCCTGAACGCGATGATCCGCAACCGGGCCCCCCATCCGCTCGCCTATCCGCACCTGGAACTAACCCTGACGGACGCCCGCGACCGCCCGTTGGTGAGGCGCGTGCTGGCACCGCATGACTGGTTCCCGGGCGCAGATCTGGAACAGGGATTCGCCGCCGGCCGCGACATTGCAGTCACACTTCCCTTTGCGGCGGACGGTCTCGGCGCAACCGGATACCGGATTTACGCCTTCTACCCCTGATCTTCATACGACACCAGGCCAATGGAACACCCGACGCACGAACACAACGAGAGCCCCTTCAAGGGCAAGACCGGGCTGGCCCGCCTGGTGAATGCGCTGCGCTACTCGATCGATGGACTGCGTGCCGCCTACCACCACGAGGACGCGTTCCGGCAGGAATGCCTCCTCGCCGCCGTGCTGATCCCCGTGGCCTTCTTCGTGCCGACCGCCGCCTTCGGCAAGGCGATGCTGATCGGCAGCGTCCTGCTCGTGATGATCGTCGAACTGATCAACTCCGCCATCGAAGCCACCGTCGACCGCGTGTCGCTGGAGCGGCACCTGCTCGCGAAGCGCGCCAAGGATATCGGCAGCGCGGCCGTGCTCCTGGCGCTGATCAACCTCGCCGTCGTATGGGGGCTCGTCCTCCTCGCCTGAACGCGGATGACGCAAAACCCCGGGACCGGCCACCGGCTTCCGGGGTCGCTGAACTTCAGCGGGCCACGCGCATCGTGCCGCCGTCGCGCAGCACGCGGACCGACTCGCCGGGCCGGAAGCCTTCGCCCTTGTCGTCCTGGACGATCGCCATCAGCTTGTCGTTATCGAGCCGCACGGTCACTTCGACGCCCTGCGAACGGGTCGCACCTTCCTCCACCGCCGCCCCGGCAAGTCCGCCAGCGACCGCACCGATCACGGTCGCAATCGCCGAGCCACGCCCCTGCCCCACGCTACTCCCGGCGATCCCGCCGACCGCTGCCCCGGCCAGCGGGCCGACCGGCGTCTTGGTCCCTTCGAGCTTCACCGGGCGCACCGACTCGACGGTCCCGTACTGCACCGTCATCGCGCGACGCGCCTCGCCGCGCGAATAGGTCTCTCCGCCGAGGCCGGTGGCACAGCCGCCCAACCCGAGTCCCAGCACCGCTGCAACAAACGCCGACACCACCGCACGCTGCTTTCCGTTCATCACCACAATGCCTCTCCAAATGCCTTCGCATACCGTGCGCCGATCTCGGCGCGATCCGGCGCGTGATTCTGCCCGCCGCGGCTGGCAATCTTGATCGAGCCGAGCAAGGAAGCCAGGCGCCCGGTCGTCAGCCAATCATACCCCTCGGCGATGCCATGCAGCAGACCCGCCCGGTACGCGTCGCCACATCCGGTGGGGTCGACCACCGCGTCCGCGGCAACGCACGGAATCTCGACGCACTCGCCCCCCGCATAGATGCGCGAACCTTCCGGCCCGAGCGTCACGATCAGCGCCTCGACGCTGCCCGCCAGCTGCTCCAGCGAACGCCCCGTGCGCTCGCACAGCATGCGAGCTTCGTAATCGTTGACCGTGCAATAGGTCGCCAGGTTCAGGCAGTGGAGCAGTTCCTCACCCGAGAACAAGGGCATCCCCTGCCCCGGATCGAACACGAACGGGACGCCCGCCGCGGCGAACTGCGTGGCGTGGTTCAGCATGCCGTCGCGGCCATCCGGCGACACGATGCCCAGCTTCACGCCGGCCGCATCCTGCACGCGATTGAGGTGCGACTGGTTCATCGCCCCGGGGTGGAAGGCGGTGATCTGGTTGTCGTCCAGATCGGTCGTGATGAAGGCCTGCGCGGTGAAGCTTTCCGGCACGTGCCGAACGTGATCCTGGCGCAGGCCCAGCTTTTCGAGGCGCCGTCGGTAGGGCTCGGCGTCGTCCCCGACGGTCGCCATGATCAGCGGATCCGCGCCCAGCAGCTTGAGGTTGTACGCGATGTTTCCAGCGCAACCGCCGAACTCGCGCCGCATGTCGGGCACGAGGAAGGACACGTTCAGGATGTGGATCTGCTCGGGGAGAATGTGGCGCTTGAAGCGATCATGGAACACCATGATCGTGTCGTAGGCCATGGAGCCGCAGACGAGGATGGACATGAGGAGCCTTCATTTCGGACAAAACAGGCCGTGATTATAGGGGCTTGCGCCGCTCCACCTCATAGTGCCGCGCGCAGCTTCTCCGCCATCGCCTCCAGCGCCTCGCGCGACGGATTCTTCGCCGGCCACGCCAGCGCCATGCCGTCGTTCTTCCAGCGCGGCAGCACGTGGATGTGGAAATGGAACACGGTCTGCGCGCCGGCCTCCTCGTTGGCCTGGAAGAGGGTCACGCCTTCGCAGCCGAACGCGGCCTTCACCGCGCGCGCCATGCGGGCAGCCGTCCGGAAGACGGCGCCGGCCAGCTCGTCTTCGAGCTCGTAGATGTTTGCGCGGTGCGGCTTCACGACCACCAGCATGTGGCCCGGATTCACCGACTGCAGATCCATGAACACCAGCGTCGACTCGTCCTCGAACACTTTCGACGCCGGCAGCTCGCCTTTCACGATGCGGCAGAACACGCAGTTTTCCATCGACTCTCCAGACAGTCCGTTTGTCATTACCAACCCGGCAATCGAACACCGAGCTAAGCCTGTCGAAGCCCTGCCAAGATTCCGCCCTTCGACAGGCACAGGGCGAACAGGCGCCGCGGGGGCGCTCCACTTCACTGCTTCGCTAACAACGTCACCGCATCGTAACGCCCTCGTCATGTCGTCGCAACGCAGCATTTCGACAATGCGTGCCATATCCCGAACGAGGAATTGCCGCATGCTCCAGAAACAACCGCAAATCGCCGAACGCCGCGGACGCAGCCTGCACGTGGGGCTGGCCGCCTGCGAGACCGAAATCCTCGAAGCGCAGAAGCTGCGCTATCGCGTCTTCGCCGACGAGATGGGCGCACGCCTGCCGACCCGCACGCCGGGCGTCGACCGCGACATCTACGACCCCTACTGCGAGCACCTGATCGTACGCGACGAAGCCGCCGGGCGCATCGTCGGCACCTACCGCATCCTCTCGCCCGCCGCCGCACGCAAGGTTGGCGGCTATTACTCCGAGAACGAATTCGACCTCACGCGCCTGCATCACCTGCGCGGCCGCATCGTCGAAATCGGCCGCTCCTGCATCGACGCCGACTACCGCAGCGGCGCGGTGATCGCCCTGCTGTGGGGCGGCCTCGCCCGCTACATGCAGGAAAACGGCTACGACTACCTGATCGGCTGCGCCTCGATCAGCATGGCCGACGGCGGACATACGGCCGCGAGCCTGTACAATCGCCTCAAGGACGAGCACTCCTCACCGCTCGAATACCGCGTGTTCCCGCGCTGCCCGCTGCCGCTGGAGCGTCTGCGCACCGATTTGCCGGGTGACGCCCCGCCGCTGATCAAGGGCTACCTGCGCGCCGGCGCGTGGATCTGCGGCGAACCCGCATGGGATCCGGACTTCAACACCGCCGACCTGCCCATCCTGATGCCGATGACCAAGGTGGACGGCCGTTACGCCAAACACTTCATGGGACGCAAAGACTGAAACCCTCCGCCCCGATTACCGACGCCCGGCCGACCGCCGGGCGCATCGTCCGCTTCTGGCGCTACCTGCGGCTCGCCCTGCACATCGCCCTGGGCCTGCTGACGGCCCTTGCGATCTACCCGCTCACGCCGCAGACGACCCACCGCCGCCTGCACCGGCATTGGTCGCAAGGACTGCTCGCCCTCCTCGGCATCGACCTGCAGATGACCGGGGCACCGGTCGAGCCCGGCTGCCTGCTGGTCGCGAATCACATCTCGTGGGTCGACATCTTCGTCATCAACACGATCGCCCCGTCCGCCTTCATCTCCAAGGCCGAAGTACGCACCTGGCCGTTCATCGGCTGGCTCGCGGCGAAGAACGAGACCGTATTCCTGCGGCGCGGCAGCCGCGGCCACGCGAAGATCATCAACGCCGAGATCGGCGCGCTGCTCGACGCGGGCCGCAACGTCGCGCTGTTCCCCGAAGGGACGACCACCGACGGCAGCCACGTCCTGCACTTCCACGCGGCACTGCTGCAACCGGCGATCGAATCGGGCCACGCGATCCAGCCGATGGCGATTTCCTACTCGGACGCGAACGGCCTGCGCACCCGCGCGCCGGCCTACGACGGAGACGTCAGCCTCGGCCAGTGCATCGCAAGCATCATCGCCGAACCTCGCATCGTGGCGCACATCAGCACTGCACCGCCGCTCGGCACGGACGGCATGCACCGCCGTGATCTCGCCGCCACGGCGCGCGCCGCGATCCTCGAGCGTCTCCCGCATGTGGGGGCCATTCAAACTGCGCTGGACGAACGCGACGACGCCAATACATCGAGACGAACCGCCTGATTCGGACTAAGCCTGCACCTGAAAAACGGCTCCGTCCTCCAGCCGCACCGCCGTCAGCTTCCCGCCCCACACACAGCCCGAATCGAGCGCGATGAGCCCCGGCACCCGATAGAAGCCCAGCGCCGACCAGTGGCCGCACACGATCGTGTGCGGCAGGCTCAAGCGCCCCGGCGTCGCAAACCACGGCATCGTGCCGGCCGGCGCACGCATCGGCGAACCCTTCGCCTCCAGCGCCATCCGCCCGTCCGCGGCGCAAAAACGCATGCGGGTCAGCGCATTGACGACGACCCGGTAGCGCTCCAGCCCGGACAAGTCCTCGGACCACGTGTCGGGCTCGTTCCCGCCGAGATGCTTCAGCAAGTCCTGCGCATCCGGGCCGACCAGCGCAGCGCACACTTCCGCCGCCAACTCGGCCGCCCGCGCAACCGTCCACTGGGGCAACAGTCCCGCATGCACCATCGCGAACGCCCCGTCGACATGCATCAGCGGCCGGCTCGCGACCCACGCCAGCAACTCGTCACGGTCCGGCGCCTCGATGACCTGGAACAAGGTGTCGTCGTCATCCAGCCGTCTGTGCCCCGCAGCGACCATCAACAGGTACAGATCGTGATTCCCCAGCACGACCGTCGCCGCCTCACCGAGACTGCGCAAGAAGCGCAAGGTCTGCACCGATTCCGGTCCGCGGTTGACCATGTCACCGACCACCCACAGCCGATCGACGGCCGGGTCAAACCCAATCCGCTCCAGCAGACGCTGAAGAACCGAATAACACCCCTGGATGTCACCTACCGCGTAAATCGCCATCGGGAATCGGCGCGTTTCCCGGCATCGTGGTCAGGACACGCCATCAGGCTAAACAAGATGGAAACATTCTATCCCGTGGGAGCGGCTTCAGCCGCAAGTTCGGCGTCGTACGAAACAACGCCGTCAGGAGGAGTGCGACGTATCGTTTACGCCCGGTCGCCCGCGCGCGCTGCCTTGCCCCCACCCGACTCGATCACGCGCAACGCCGGCCGTTCGCTCATCGGGACATATTCCGGCACCCAGCGCAGGAGCCCTCGGCGCACTTCATCGTCGCTCACGGGCCCCGACTGTGCGAGCCAAGTATCGAGCTCTGCCAGGAAGCCTGCCGAAACCGGTCTAGAGCGCGCGATGCGCAACTTCCGATGGGGCGTTTCCCGTGTCGATTCCGAGTCGGCAAGCAATTCCTCGTAAAGCTTCTCGCCGGGTCGCAAGCCGGTGAACTCGATACGGATATCTTCTTCCGTGTAACCAGACAACCGAATCATGTTGCGTGCGAGATCGACTATCTTCACCGGCTCCCCCATGTCGAGCACGAACACCTCGCCGCCCTGCCCCATCGCCGCCGCCTGCAGCACGAGTTGCGCGGCCTCGGGGATCGACATGAAGTAGCGGTTGATATCCGGATGCGTCACGGTCACGGGGCCACCGCGGGCGATCTGCTCCGCGAACTTCGGAATGACGCTGCCGGTGCTGCCGAGCACATTGCCGAAGCGGACCATCTCCATCTGCGTGGCGCCTTCGCCCGAGCTGTGCAGCGCCTCGCAGACCATCTCCGCCAAACGTTTCGTGGCGCCCATCACATTGGTGGGGTTTACCGCCTTATCGGTCGAAATCAGCACGAAGCGCTCGGCCCCCTGGCGCTGCGCCTGCGCCGCCACGTTCAGCGTGCCATACACGTTGTTGCGCACGGCCTGCCAGGCGTTGCCGACTTCCATCAACGGGACGTGCTTGTATGCCGCCGCATGGAACACCAACTGTGGTTTCCATGCGGCGAAAATCTCCACCATCCGCCCAGCATCCTTCACGTCGCCGGCAAGCGGCACAACCCGGGTTTCGGGGCGATGCACCTGGAACCATTGCTCGATGTTGTACAGCGCGAATTCGCTGGATTCGATCAGCACCAGACGCGCGGGGGCAAAGCGCGCGAGCTGACGACAGAGTTCGCTGCCGATCGAGCCGCCGGCGCCCGTGATCAGGACGGTCTTGCCGATGATCATGCGCTGCACATGCCCCGTATCGATCTTCACCGGTTCGCGGCCGAGCAGATCCTCGATGTCGACCGGCCGCATCGCATTGATCGCGACTTTCCCGCTCATCAGGTCCTCGAGACCGGGGACCTTGAAGACATGCGCACCGGCCCCCACGGCGACGTCGGTGGCACGCTTGAGCGTATCGCTGGCCGCCGACGGCATCGCCAGGATGACGTGCTTCGCCTTGTAGTCCCTCAGTACTTGCGGGAGCGAACCCACACCGCCCGCAACCGGATGGCCGAAAAGTTCGAGGCCCCATTTTGCGGAGTCGTCGTCCACCAGCGCCACCACCCGCCAATCGGCACTGCGCTGCAGTTCGCGAATCAGCATTGCCCCACCGGACCCCGCGCCCACCACCACGACGGGCTTGCCCGCTGCGACCAGCCCGCCGTACAAGCGATATTCGCGCCACATTCGCCACGCCGCACGTCCCCCGCCCATAACGATAAGCAGCAGCACCGGATAGAGCACCAGCATGGAGCGCGGGGTCGCCGGACCGGGGCCCCGATCCACCGCGAGCATCGCCACCAACCCGAGGAAGGAGAACCCCACCGCCTTCAGCACCCGTTTCAGGTCGGGAAGGCTGGCGAATATCCACATGCCGCGATAAAGACCCGCCCACCGACAGGCGAATCCATGCACGACAAGCAGCCAAACCAGACCGACCGCAATCTTTTCGACGTAATCCGATGGCCACTCGAAGTTGAAGCGGATCAGGAACCCGCCGATCCATGCAACCGCGACGGCACTCAAATCGAAAAGAACGACCAGCGATGAGCGAAGCGATTTACGCATGACGGGTTGCGCGCCTTGACAGCGCATTCTCAAACATCTGATTTTGTTCGTTCAGCATCGTCTCTCAGGCCCCATACCGCGGAAGCCGACATTGACCAGCCCGATCAAGCGGCCCCGGTTTCCAGTGCCCCTGCACGGAACCGCACCGCAAGTACCAGGAGTGGCGTATAGGCGATCGCCACTCCTGCCATTCCATCCAGGCCGCCACTTCCAACCCAGAGCGCAACAGGCAGCAACCAGATGACATTGATCGCAGCGACCGCCAGGGTTACCGGCAAGTGGCGCCCGAAGTGCCGAGACGCATACTGGTATGCGTGGCTGCGATGCGCCTCGTACACTTTATCGCCCCGAAGCAATCGGCGCAGCAAGGTGAAGGTCGCATCGATCACGAACACCCCAAGCAGGATGAGCCAGGACCAAAAAAATTCCGGCGCGACCCACCCAGCCTGCAGCGAGAGGATCCCCAGAACGATCCCGAGAAATCCGCTGCCCGCGTCTCCCATGAAAATCCTGGCCGGAGGGAAATTCCAGTACAGGAATCCCGTCACCGCGGCTGCCAGGAGCAAGGGGGGCACTGCCAATGACACCTTACCCACCATCGCATACAAGGCGGCCCCGCCAACGCATACACAAATCGCCTCGACGCTGGCGATGCCGTCGATTCCGTCCATGAAGTTGTAGAGATTCAGCAACCACACCAGATAGACGGCAGCCAGCCCAAACCCCAACCACCCCAGCTTGAGCGTCGCCCCGAACAGGACCAATGGCGGCGCCCCGCCGAGGCAAGCCAAGGCCCAGCCTGCGCCAACGAAATGCGCCAGCAACCTCCACCGCGCAGCGATGTGCCCGTGATCGTCCAGAAAACCGATCAACGCAACGAGCGCACCCGCCCCCGACAACGCCCACGCTACAGTCCACGGCACGCTGTTCAGTGTCGCCAACAAAGGCAGGGCCAGGAGAAAGCTGACGACAATCGCGACGCCGCCCCCACGCGGAGTCGGCACCGAATGAGAACTGCGCGCATTCGGAACATCCATCAGCCTGCGCGCCAACGCATAACGGCGCAGGCCGCAGGTCAGCGCGAGGGAAGCACCACCCACCATCAACAAGAACCACCCGAACCACATGATCTTTGGATTACTCCGTCAGAACCGCCGCACTCCGCGCCAGTCGCCGGCCTTCCTCACTTCCGGCGATGCTCGAGAAAGTGTCGCGCCGTTCTCGCCAACCCGTCATCAACACTTACGGGCGGCGACCAATCCAGCACATTCCTTGTCCTGGTGATATCCACCTGCAGCGAGCCGCAAAGCCGCCGTGAAATTGAGCCCTTGCCGAGCAGCCGTGCCCCAAGCTCCAGGATCCCTGGCGGTACCGGCAGAAGGCGCGAGGGCCTGCCAAGCGCCGCGGCCATGCGCCGCAGCAACTCGGTGGTCGACAAGTCCTCCCCGTCGCTCACCAGCAACACCTCACCGGCCGCCCGCGGATGCACAATGCAAGTGGCCAGCAAATCGACCAAGTTATCGATTGCCACCAGGCTGCGGCGGTTGTCGATCGCCCCGAGCGGCAAAGGCACACCCACGTTCAGCCAGCGCATCATGCCGAGGAAATTGGCCTTCACACCGGGGCCATAGACCAGCACCGGCCTCACCACAACGACCTCCAGTCCAGTCTCGGCAGCGAGCGCGAACAGGCCACGCTCCGCCTCAAGCTTGGAAACGCCGTACGGGTCAACGGGCGCAGGCGCGTCGGCGTAAGTGAAAGGGCAGCCTGTTGGCGTCGCCTCGCCATTGACCTTGACCGAACTGACGAAAACAAAACGCCGCACTCCGCACGCTACCGCAGCACGCGCCAATTGCAGGGTGCCGTCGACGTTGCAGCGGCGGAATTCAGCGAACGGATCTTTCGCTGCCTCTGCGATCACATGCACCCGCGCAGCACATTGCACCACCACGTCGGTGCCGGCAAGTGCCGGCGTCCAGTCCACCGGTTCGCCAAGATCGCCATGAATGAAGGTTTCGGCCTCCTGCATCGGCGCCAGCGCCCGTGAGCGCGACGCCAGCCGCAAGCGGTGGCCCGTGGTCGCCAGCTGTGCCGCCAGGGCGCCGCCGACAAAACCGTTCGCACCAGTAACCAGCACCGTACTCATCTCAACACCCCCGTGGCCGCCGTCGGCGAAGCTGCGCACCGCGCCGCCCTTCCGGTCTCTCAACCCAGCGTCTTCGGCCAGCGTCGCCAATATTTGCGCAGGTAGCGCAACAGGCTGGCGAGGTGCCAGCCGAAATGTTGCGCACTGCGCCGGCTGCCGCGGCGGGCATCATGGATCACGGCGACCCGCGGACATGCGAGCACGCGCATGCCGCGCTGCCAAGCACGCGCGCAAATATCCACGTCTTCGTAATACAGGAAGAAACGCTCATCGAATCCGCCCAGACGCGCGTAATCCTCGCTGCGGAAAAGCATGAACATTCCCGCCACCCACGCTGGAAAGAACTCGTCCTGCCCGTCTGCCACGTGATATCGCCCGTCGTCCCCACCCAGCACCTTCGCAAACAAAGACTGCAGTGTAGGAAAGCGCCGTATGCTGTCTTCAATCTCTCCGGTGGGCGATTTGACCAGCGGCGCCACCACGGCGGCCCGTCGACGCCTCAACATCTCCAACAGCAACGGAAAAGGATCTTCGCGGAACTCGACGTCAGGATTCAACGGACAAAAGTACGGCTGGACACATTGCGCGAAGGCCGCATTGTGATTCGCGCCGAATCCCGCCGGCACCGTATTGTCGATCCCCGCGATTCGCGCATCGACCGGCAGATGCAGCGGCTCGGGTACGTTGCACGTCACGATGATCTGCCGGACATCTTGGAAGGCCAGCAGGGACTCAACCAGTCGCTCGACCATCGCGCCGTGAGCATGACTCACGATGGAAACTGCTATCAATTCACGCCGCTCGGTGACTGTCCCGATCGAGAGGCAGCCCGCGTCCCGGAACGTGTAATTATAAGCCCCGCCACCGCACCGTCTGCCTGTACATCTTCGTCGTAATCGGGCGCGAGCGCATCGACCGCAACCCCGGCGTCAGCCAGGGCGCGGATTAGCGGGTCACGGAAGTTGATCAGCGAGAAAGCCTGACTGGAGATGATCGCGAGTCGCGCCATTACTCGATGCCTGTCGCAGTTCTTCATGCGACCTCGATGCACCGCAGAACTCTACAGGGCCGACCCGCGCGATCAGGGCGGAAATGCGCCTTCCGCGAGTCAACCTGCGAGTTGATCTTCTTGGGGTGAGGTTCGTCGCCGAACTGACGGGTCTTCATGGCGCTACTCGGATTCATCGGTGTCAGGTGCCCCAGAAATCAAGGCATCGCCATTCTACCAAGGACGGGGGATTCGCGGCTCTTCAAGGCTCGAGCCAGAACCACTACAGACGCCCCAAAGTCCGCTCCGTCAGCGCCAACCCAAAACGATCAGCGCCCGCATAATGACGTTATCAACACCGCGCTGACGATATAAAGGAGTCGACAAAACATACCTCAGGCGATCAAAGAAAGAGGCTGAGCCAGCGCCTTCGACAAAATCAGCAACCAACTCGCGAGCCTCAACCGGCAGGCTTCCCGAATAGATTCGCAGTAGTTCGTTCGCTTGATCGACAAGCGTACTCCGCCTGCGACGAAAGAATCGGGACAGCCTCCTCATCCAAGCCGACACCCCCAATGCCGAGCCGACGACATTGCCGCCATGTTGGCGATAATCCATGCTTGGACGTTCATCATAGACCACCACACCAAACGCGCTTATAACGACATTGACCCACGCGTCGTGCATGACAACCTTGTTGTGATCCATCTTCGTCGGTATCAATAAATCGATGGCAGCACGATTCAACACCACCGTACATCCCGTTGCCATATTCTCCACAAGCGCGTTACGCAACGTCACCGACTTACAAGGTTTTCTCGGCACGCCGATTACGTTCAAATTTTCATCGACGAGCCGTAATGCCGAGCAGTACATGGCAGGAACATCGCCGCCCACCTCAGCCAATTTCGCAACCGCGCGTCCGATCTTGTCCGAATACCAGAGATCATCCTGATCACAGAATGCGATGAACGAAGCACGCGGGTCGGTACCATTCAGGAGTTCGAAAAAGCTTGCGACAACCCCGATGTTTTTACCATAGGAAACATCAACCCATGAACAATCTGCGCTATATTCTTCAAGAATTCCAGCCGTTCCATCGCGAGATCCATCGTCCCGCACCCGCAAAGAGAAATCCTTATACGTCTGCCCCTTGATACTATCCAGTTGCTGGCGCAGAAACCTCTCGCCGTTAAACGTGGAAAGAAGGATTTCCACTTTACCTAAATGAGACATGATTCCTCTCGGCTTAAGCGCAGAAACATCAGGCCATACCATCAAAAATGTGACAAATAACGCCGGAGCAAGAGCACTGGATCACGCCATTTTCCATGCTTTGATCGTGACGAACTCTCGCAGCTTCGGATCATTTCTGGCTTTGCGCTCCATCGCTTTCGCAGCACGCCGCGCCTGCTTCGAGAGATGTGACGCTGTCGAAGGACTTTCGTCTTTCGCAATTGCCTCACTGGCTGCAAAAACGTTCGCGCACAACGGGCGGTAAGGCTGTTTCTCTATGGCTTGAAACCCTGCCTCCTCCAAAGCCAGGATAAGCGAAGCCCAGGTAAAGATGACGAGGTGCCGCGGTGGTTCCAACCCTCTCCAGGCAGAACCGTACCGCTCATGCCCTTGGGCCTCGATGTTCGGCGTTTCGAGCCATATCCAGCCACCTGGTTTGAGCAGGGCATGACACCGACGCAATACCTCCAACGGCTCATGGACGTGCTCGATGACATGATTAAGCGTGATGCCGTAGAAGGACTCAGTCGCGGGATCGAGCGTCTCCAAACCTCCCTCACGCACATCAATCCCCCGGCTACGAGCCACCGCGACGGCCTTTCTGTCCGGCTCCACACCAACCACCGCCCAGCCGGCCGAGCGCGCGAGGGCGAGGAACTCTCCATTACCGCAGCCGACGTCAAGTAGCCGCATGCCGGGCCTTGCGCTCGGAACACCACGTCGTTCAGCGTCGATAAGCTTGCGCTGGCCAGGCAGCAACATGGCTGCCACGATGCCAAGCCGGCTAGCAGGCTGCAGTTCCGTGCCGAACCGGTGGTTCCGGTAGCCATTGGCAAGTGCACGTCGGATGCGATGTAGCCCGCTCAAATGCTCGGTGTCGGCACTTAAACTCTCCGCGTGCGTGAAATATTTTGCATACGCAAGTCCGATGGTCGCGGGAGTCGGGCGTGGATCCAGATACGCGCTCTGGCACTCCCCGCACTGATAAAGATCCCAGCGCCCCGAAGAGCAACGAAAAGCTTTGTCTGTAAGACCAGAATAGAGTTGACGGCGCCGCGGACTTCCGCACACCGGACAACTTTGGACCCGCTCAAGACCGTCAATAGGCCAGTCCTGGATCACTTCACCTCCCCGTGAGCCGTTACTCGATGTCATTCACGAATTACCTGTTCCGGCATTACTGACATCCCGCAACCCGACAGAGAACCCCTTGCGTAATAGCGCACCTAGAACAGGACCGGCTATACAAACCGATACGAGCAGCATGGCCACTCGCAATACAATCGGCTCGACCAGAAGCAATGCAGCAAACCCAACCACGATTGCAGCCAGTACGCGCTGGGATCGGTGCACCTGGCCCTTCAGCACTGGCAATTGCCGCGCGACAAGGGCATTGAGAATCACCGTATCAGCGAGCGCGCGCAGCGTCCAGGCGGCTCCCACGCCCGCAATGCCATAGGCTCCAGCCATCCACCACAAAAGAACCAGATAGAAGACTAGTTCCACGAAGTGGGCCTTGGCAACCAGATCAGGGCGGCCCGACGCCTGAAGCACCGCAAAGGCGGGCTGCGCCATGACATTGATCAAGCACCCAGCTGCGAGCCATCGCACTACAGGTGTCGCTGCGTCGCGAAAATCCGCCCCAAGCCATATCAGGAGAACTTCCGGCGCCAACAAGAATGCGCCGGCCGTTAATGGCAACATCGCCCAGAAAGCAGCGCGACCGGCAGCAGCGAAAAGAACGGTCAGTCGCCGCGACTCTCCGCCATGGGCGGCCGACATCGCGGGGAAGGTCACACCCATGATGGCTTGCGGAAGCACCTGC
Source organism: Azoarcus sp. DN11 (assembly GCF_003628555.1). Classification (NCBI taxonomy): domain Bacteria; kingdom Pseudomonadati; phylum Pseudomonadota; class Betaproteobacteria; order Rhodocyclales; family Zoogloeaceae; genus Azoarcus; species Azoarcus sp. DN11. The sequence continues at coordinate 3,976,572 of NZ_CP021731.1, forward strand.
ATCCGCATAAGAATTTCATAGGGTGTCACGTAGTAGGTCACGGCCGAAAGCCCCAGGATGGCGCTCACAAAAAACCGATCCAGGTAGGTCATCAGTGGCCCGACGATATTGGTTACTGTCAGCCACCCACCAAAGCTTAACAAAGGGCGTATCTGATTTTTGTCAAGCAACACAGGTCTGCGCAACTCCGCGCACACATTCGCCGCGGCCAAAAAGTAGAAAAACATTGCCACAACGCGGCCGATTAGCAGCGCCACGGTAGCCCAGACAATGCTCGGCGAAAACAGCGGCGTAACCAGGGGCCCTGCGAAGGTAAGCACGCCTAACGGGACCCGGATCGCGGCAATAGCCTTGAAGCGCTGATGGGCTTCCAGAAGCCCCGCCAGCGCTGCCGTGAGAATGACAAACGGAATTCCGACTGCGAGGATACGAAACGCCCCAGTCGCTTCGTTACTAAGCACCTCCGGCACCTGCAGTAAGTTCACCAGAAACGGACTGAAGATAATCAGCAACGCTGCGCCGCACATCCCGAGCACAGCAAGCAGTGCAAACGCGGTCCAGATCAGAGGGCCAAGGCCAGTCAGTTCATTTCGTCCCAAGCGTTCGGAAACCACTTTGGTGAGTGCGCGCCCAAGTCCCAGATCGAAAAGACTGAAGTACCCTACCCCCATCCAGACAATCGCGAGCAGCCCAAAACGCTCCTTGCCCATGCCGTCGATCAGCAAAGGAATGGCAAACACGGCCGCGAGCATTGGCGCAGCCATACCAACGAGATTCCAGAACGCGCTGCGGGCGAGAAGGCGCCCCGAGGTCAGATCGCCGACGGACAAGGTCATTCAATTGCTCGGATCATGCAGGGGGCGAACTCATTAAATCAGGTGGCGGCAGGCAACCAGTCCACGTAGCACCAAACTCGGGGCTATGAAACGCGTTGAACATATTCGCTGGGCAGAACTTCCGATACGCCGCTGACACCCACCAACCACGCAGAAACGAGGAAGCCGTGCGTCACGCTGCCATGAGTCAGAGCGCATCGCTCATCGCGCAACATCCCGAAATAGCCGAGAATACCCTAAGCCCAGCGTCGCCCCGGAAAACATTCGCTCATACCGCGACCTCGCGGCACGACCCATCTTCGCTGTCAGTTCATCATCGGCCAGCAGACCATTCATAGCCTCAGACAACGCTTGCGGAGAATTTGGAGGCACAACGAGGCCGGTTTCGGCGTGCACGTTGACAAAGGAAGTCCCGGTACCTAACTCACACGAGATCATCGGCTTACCATGCATCGCTGCCTCGACGAGCACCATGCCGAAGGCCTCGGAACGCAGGTGCGACGGCAACACCAACCCGCGGCAGCGCCGTATCAAGGCCACCTTCTCCTCGTCCGACACTTGCCCGGCAAACACGACGTTTCCCGCGCCTACGCACGCGACGAGATTGCGCAACGCGTGCTCCTCTGGCCCGGATCCGGCGATGACGATCTTGGCACCGACACCGCCGGCCGCCTGTACCAAGCTAGGCAGCCCTTTGTAATATCGCAGTACACCCACAAAAAGGAAGTAAGGCTCAGCTTCCTGAAGCTTCAAGCGGTTGAAAACCGCATCATCGCCGCACTGCGAACAGGACCGTTCATCGATGCCAGGGGGGATGACTCGGACCCGGTCACGGATCACCGCACTAGACAGCACTGGGCTGGTTTGAACATACGCAGGTGCGTTCGCCACAATGGCCCGCATGTCATGCAGGGTTCTCCACATCAAAGGCGAATAGAATTTGCCCATCCACTGCTGACGTACGATGTCTGAAATGTAGGTCAGAACCGCCGGCTTTCCCCGAGGCACGACGCAGTGAAGCAGGTCTGCAAACGGCCACGGGAAGAGGTAGTGAATGACATCCGCCTCGCAAGCGAGCCGCCGAAAGCGTGCGAACGCCGCGATACTGCCTAGATCACACGACGCCGGAGCCGCCCACGAGCGCTGCCGCACGACCCGCGCCTCGGGCCGGGCAAGCTCGGCAGGATCCGGCGCGGGAGAAAGAGTAAAAATCGTATTTTCCACCCCGAAAGGCTGCACCGACAGACAAATTTGTCGGATGGCCTCCTGAAGCCCGCCTGGCGGATCCGGGAAATAGGTGCGATAGACGTGCAGAACCTTCATCGATTGATCCGGGCAACAATCAAAGTTCGACGGCTGCACGATATGCGGCAACCGTTTCCTGGGCGCATCTTTTCCAACTGAATTGCTGCGCCCTATCCAGCCCCTTCCGGATCGCCTCGCCACGCCATACCTCATCCTCCAACCCGCGCGCAATCAGATAACCCAAGGCGTCCACGTCCTCGGCCGGACACATGGCCGCGGCGTCACCTACCACCTCAGGCAGAGAGGACGAATCCGAGCACACAACAGGCACGCCCGACGCCATTGCTTCCAGCACCGGCAGGCCAAAGCCTTCGTACAAGGACGGAAATGCGAACAGCCGCGCGCCGGCATACAGCAGCGGCAAATGCTCTGCCGGCACGAAACCGAGATAACGCGCCCAACCGGCCCGCTCCGCTTCCCTGATACGCGCGTGAATTCCGTCGCTGCGCCACCCCTCGTACCCGGAAAGCACAAGAGGCCACCGCTGGCGCGCACACTCGGGGAGCAATCCATACGCATCAAGCAACGCATCGAGATTCTTCCTCGGCTCGATCGTGCCTGCGTAAAGACTATATCCGCCGCCCGCCAAACCGTATGTCCCCAAGGTATGCGCCAGCTCCGCCGCACTGCGCCGCCGGAAGTCCGCCGAGCACGCGAGCGGCACGGCACGAATACGCTCGATCGGCCATCCGAAATAGGCTGCGAGTTCGCGACGTGTGAACTCCGAATCGGTAATCAGCACGGCGGCCCGTTTCAGGGACTGTCCGATTTCTGCCTGCATGTATCGTACCCTCTCGGGAGGGTGACAATGGCCCCATGTAAACGGCGAGAGGTCGTGCATCGTCACGACCCCTCGGCCGCGAAACGGCGGTAAGTAGAAATTCGGGCCATGAAACACATGGTCCTCCAATCCTCGCAGGGCGCGCGCCTTGAGCTTTGGAGCGAAAAACCGATAGAGCTCGACGATCGCTCGGCTCTTCAACGCAGCCCTGCGAACACCCACTCCCGATTGAGGCGAGATGCCAACCGGTGACGGTGACGGTGACGGCAATGCTTCCGCAAACCGCCTACCGAAAAAAAACCGGAGATCCGTGACCTCCGGCAGCTGTTGCAGATGACTCGCGAGTTCGTAAGTGTAGCGGCCGATTCCGGTCAGCGGATACCGGATCGCGTCGATGGAAAGAATCACCTTCAAACAGAGGCCCCTTCGAGCATCCACCGCAGCGTCTCTTCAAGTGGTGGGCTATCCCACTCGCCGATCAGCTTCCGGAGCTTCGCAGGATCCCCGCCAAGCCTCCGAACCTCATTCGCACGAACAAACGCCGGATTCACTTCCACGCGCATCGACTGCCCGGTGATCGCCTCCGCCATCGCCAAGGCCTCTCGCAGTGAATGGGTGCGGCCGGAACACACGTTCACCGTTTCACCCACCGGGCACACCTCCAGGAGCCTACGGTAAGCGCTTGCCACGGCCCGCACATCAGAAAAATCGCGCGAGACGTCCAGGTTGCCGAGCTCGATCACCTCCGCCCTGCGCTGGAAGTGCGCGACAATCTTCGGCAACAGAAACGAATCGGCCTGCCCGACGCCCGTGTAGTTGAACGGTCGCGCGATGACGATTGGCAGCCGATCCATCCACAAGCGCGCCATATTCTCCATCGCGAGCTTGCTGACAGCATAGTCATTGGCGGGGCTCGGCGGCGTCGACTCACGGAGCACCCCCTCGTTAGCGTTGCCATACACATTGGCGCTGCTGGCGAGCAGCACGCACTCTGGCGGCTGCTCCGCAGGCGCGAGCACGGACAACAGGTTGCGCGTGCCGATCAGGTTGACACGATAAAACGCGTCCGCGTCACCATGCCCGACGAACGCAAGCGCAGCCAGGTGCACCACCGCGTCGGGCCGCACCTCCTCGACCACGCGCCTCAGACTAGCAGCGTCAACCAGATCCGCACGTCGATATCTGGCATCACCGACCGCCTCATGCGCACCTGTGCCCCAGACCTCCCAACCATGTGCGGCAAGTTCGGCGGCAACATACCGGCCGGTGAAGCCCTTGACCCCCGTGACCAGCACACGCTTCATTACGCCTCCGGTCAGAACGAGAACCCGCGTTCGTTGCGGCGAATATCGCCTTCGACCATCATCTGGCACAACTGCTCCAAGGTCGTCTTCGGCTCCCACCCGAGCTCACGCTTCGCCTTTTCAGGATTGCCGATCAGCAGGTCCACTTCCGCGGGGCGATAGAACTTCGGATTCACTTGCACCAGCGTACGGCCCGAAATGCGATCGATACCCACCTCCTTGTCCTCCTTACCCTCCCAGTACAGATCGTAACCCACGGCCCTTCCGGCCATCGTCACGAAATCGCGCACCGTTTCGGTCCGGTTGGTCGCAAGGACATAAGTATCAGGTTTATCGGTCTGCAGCATACGCCACATACCTTCGACGTACTCCTTCGCGAATCCCCAGTCGCGCTTAGCATCGAGGTTGCCCAACTCGAGTCCATCCAACTTCCCGAGCTTGATCTTCGCGATGCTGTCGGACACCTTGCGCGTCAGGAACTCCCGTCCGCGCAGCGGCGACTCGTGGTTGAACAGGATGCCGCTGGCTCCAAAGATGCCGTAGCTCTCGCGGTAGTTAACCGTCATCCAATGCGCGTAGAGTTTGGCTACGCCATACGGGCTACGCGGATAGAACGGCGTCGACTCGACCTGCGGGATCGCCTGGACCTTGCCGAACATCTCGGAGGTGCTCGCTTGGTAGAAGCGGATCTCCGGATTTACGATGCGAATCGCTTCAAGCAGATTAAGGGGACCGATACCGGTAATCTCCGCCGTCGTGACTGGCTGTTCAAACGAAACCCCGACGAAACTCTGCGCCGCCAGGTTATAAATTTCAGTAGCCCCCGTAGTTTTCAGCAGCCGAATGCTAGAGGAAAGATCGGTAAGATCGTGTTCGATCAGATGCAGATTCGGGTGTTGCTCGATTCCCAACTCCTCGATACGCCAGAAATTTACTGAACTGGTCCGACGGTACGTACCGTGAACCGCATAACCCTTCTCAAGGAGCAGCTGGGCCAAATACGCCCCATCCTGACCAGTAATTCCAGTGATTAGTGCCTTCTTCATGGTTCCAACCCGCCGTAATCAAAATTTACAATCTTCAGTTTATTCAAACACGACTTGACCGGAGATAGATCATCCCCGAATTCTCGCCCCAGCCACTACCCCTTATGGCTAGGGATGGTCTGATATTTCGTGGCGCGCTCAGTTTTTGACAGGCACGATCTTCATTTCAACAAATCCGATACCTAAATTCCGATCATCGGGACTCTGTCCTTGCGAAAATACTTTCGGAGAGATGGGATTAGGTACACTTATTGTTAACAGATTTGATCGCGTTGGATTATCAACTGGAATAATATTTCGCGCGTCACCTACGCCAGTTATTCTAAATTTAGTGGAATCGTCACCAACACGAGCCTCAAAATCTTTACCAATATTGGAACCAAAAGCGCGCGCTGTCAAATGAAGATTAAAACTCTCTGGAAGCGGAATGTTAAATTCAAAAACGACCGTTTTTGCTATAGACCAAGTTCCCCAACTTTCAAAACTTGACAAACCTTGCGCATCCAAAATACGACCACTCCAATTCGTTTCATTCAGGAATGGGACATGCATGTACGCCATATCGATATCACCATCTCTAACAAAACTCCAAATTTTGGAGTTTAAATCAAGCTTGCAAAGATTTGAAATACGATGCCGTTTTGCATAATTATATATGCGTTGTTCATAGTCCGATGCATTGGGTCTGGAGAAATTAACGCCCGGCGGGTTAAAAGACGCAAAGCCGTTTACCGTCGGAATTCCAGCAAATTGAGCGATTAACATGGCGGAAACATTGTGAGCATAAATATCAGCAAAACCACCTAAATTTTCCTGCCCGCTCCACCCTGAAACATAGAAGGCACGACAATCTTTATGGGGCAGACTAGGCAATGAAATACGCTCTAGTTCCGCAACTCGATCCAGAAACAATGGTGGCTTATTAAATTCCTCGGCAATCAGCAGGGCGCATAATGGCAGCATAGCAATCAGACCGATGCGGCGCGTAGCAAGGAATTTTATTGCTATTATTACGACAGGAAGCGCCAATAAAATTAGGAAAGCAGAAACAACACGAAGTGCTTTAGCGCCAGGAAAAAAATGAAAAATAAAATACCAGGCACTTTTTCCTGAAATATTTATAGTCAACAACAGAGAAATAATTGTAGCAATCGCGAGCGACCAAAGAATTGCATTATTTGCGCTGGCATGGCGATCCTGGTTATTCCTAATAACCTGAAAACACCCCAGAAGAAACAATGAAAATATTACTAGGGGAAAACCAGTGTTGTAATATTCATCAGCTGGAGAATAACTAGGCGAAACATATGTTAATAAATAATTATATAGCCTGCCCCACAAAAAATTTTCCGTACCGACCTGCAGAACCCCTTCAAAGGGAACGGTCCAATGCAGCGCTTCTGCGTATGTTCGAACACCAGTTTCGATAGATTTTAGAGCAAAAACATAAATGAATGGCAACAACGAAATGACTGCGGCCGCAAAAACAAAAAAAACGGAACCCCAGTCACTAATCAATTTCTCTTTAAAAGCCCGGCAGTCGCCAACAGTAAAAAAAATCACACAAGCAAATACTGCAATATAGAGTAGAAAAAACCAAGCCATATAGAAGCATGTCAAACACCACGCCCCATAAAGAACGCCTGCGAGTACGCCATTCGTCCTGAATCTTCTCAAGTTACCAGAATCGAATGCGATGTACATACTCCAAAGCATCAATGTCATTATGGGAAAAAGAGCCACGGTGGCTAACTGGATCCTCGAGCTATGGACGGTCATCCCATTGCTTAATGTGAACAAGACGGCCGCAAGCAGCGACCAGTAAACCCCAAAAGAAAATACTCTTTTGCAAAGCAGGTAAGCACCAATAAAGCCGACAGATTTAATAACCAAATTTGATAATTCGAAAGAAATAAATGGATCCAACCCTGCTAGCCGAAAGGGAAGATACATCAGCCCATTTATTAAATATGCATCGGTATAAGCAATCGAATTTTTGTACGGAAAGTAATATCCAACATCGGTCCAATCAATATCACCCAGGAAGAAGCGATACCAGTGCTCTAAGATTGTCGTAGATATAACTGTGTCAAATCGCTCGCCGGACAGTATGCTGAATCCGTTATGTATTTGGTATCTTATCAAAACAAAAAGACAAAATGCCAAAGATGCAAAGATCAAGAAAAAGCTTTTGCGAGAGCCTGGATTGATCCAATCGTTCATATACTCGCCGGCTCCGATTTCAGGCTTTAACAGTAATGAATATACCAACCATGATTATGGCAACACCAATAAAGTATTGAGGTTGGAACCGCTCACCAAATACAAGATGACTTCCTAACGGCACCAAAACAAATGCCAAAGCCATCAACGGATATACTCGGCCCAATTCAACCTTCTGTAGAACCCAGACCCACGCGACTGATGTGGCTCCGTACAAGCACATTGCAGCAAAAAGTATTGCTGCAGGTTTAATGGCGAAAAAAGTGCCGCTTTCCGATAGCGCGGTTGCGCTTACCTTGAATAAAATCTGACCAACTGCCAAGCCAACCACACAAAGAGTTGCGGCCACGTAGATAATCATTGGCCTTCTTCCCGCTTATCAAGCGTCGCATGAAAAGAAAAAAATAAATTCAAATCGATCGACGGAATCGGGAATGGCCACCACGCCTCTCTTGACCCAGGAAAATAATGACGCAGAATCGCAATAAGATTGTTACAGGAGTTGACGTGCTCTCTTGCCATCACATAATCATATGCAATCCCCCGTGCTACTGCATTCTTTCGCGGTCCAAAGTGTCGCCCTAGCCTCCAAGTCATTCCCGGGTCGGTGGGAATCAGAATTGATATAATTGCGCTATGCTTGAGAACCCTGCGCCACTCTTTTAGCGCCAAGTGAGGTTGGTAGATGTGTTCAAGAACATGGGTAGCGACAAGCCTGTCGAATGTGTTGTCAGGATAAGCAAGCTCACTTCCTGTTTGAACTTCAATAGTTACGTTTCCGTTATGAATGCCGGCAAGTTTCCTCTTGGCAACTTCTAGTGTTTTTGGATCGAGATCAGTGAGCGTGTACTGGTCAAAGCTGTGACGAACAAACGGTAAATGTTCTCCAGTACCAGCACCCACTTCAAGTACGCGGCCAAAATGCGCGTGATCGTCAAATGCCTTTTCTACTAACTTGTGGCTTGCACGCATTACTGAAGATTGCAGCGGACTTGAATAATTCGATTCGTCGTACACTTCGGAAAATTTTTCCCGATATTCACTCCAGGCTTTATCTTCATTTAGCATTAAATTCTCCAGATATTTCTGCGCGCATCTTTCCGGTGCTCCCATGAACAGGCCGAACGGGCACCGAAGACACGTCGTATCCAATAAAGCCTAACAGGAACTGAATGCCAGCGAGAATAGGCAATGCAGACAGCATCACCGTACCGGCTGGCGTGGGAAAGCCGGCCTGGGCAGAATGCATCCAATGATAGCCACCATAAATTGAGCCAAAGCCAAGTAGAACAAGGCCAACCGGCAACTCGATTGAAGCAAGGGACATGTCTCGGAGGTAGTAGTTATAAAAAATCCGCTTCGAAAAATTCCGCACGTGCTTCGCAAAAAACTCACCGATAATCTTGGATACCTTCAGGTTACTTACTTCGTCGCCGTACTTTGCATCCATTGGCACATCAACAACCACTGCGCGAAGCGCATTTAGCCTAAAGAGAATGTCCGTCTCGAAGAAGTAACGTCGACTAATTTTACTGAACGGCAGATGACGAGCAACGTCAGCATGAATGGCCGTGTAGCCGTTTGTCGGATCGAAAAGGTTCCAATAACCTGACGACAGCTTGCACATTAGCGAAAGCACCGCGTTGCCGAAGAGGCGTAAACTTGGCATTGAGCGCACGTTATCGAGATCGAAAAAGCGATTACCTTTTGTGTAATCTGCTTCGCCGTTAGCAATTGGAGCCACAAAATTCATGATCAATGCTGGATCCATTTGTCCATCGCTGTCGATCTTGACCAGAAAGCTCATACCATCTTTAATGGCGGCCTTGTAACCGGTCATAACAGCCCCGCCTACACCCTGGTTCTCGGAATGCTTGATTACGGAGACACGATTATCTTTACAGTTAGCGGTCACAAAATCACCTGAGCTATCTGGGCAGCAATCGTCAACGACGTAAATCCGATCCACTTCGGGGCCAATCTCATCTATCACACCCAAGATGTGATTACGCGCCTTGTAAGTTGGGATAACGACTGCAATTTCTTGCATAATGCCAGTCCGCTTATTAGTATCAACCAAGCCAATGGTCCTTGATCTGTAATATCGGTCAGCGTGCGTGGAAGGCACTCCCAAAACCGGCTCAGTGCCGTTTCCCGTGGAAATTGACTTCTCACAACAAACATGACGATCGGTGGTACAACCCCTTGAAGTGCCCGTCTTGACGAACTTCTGAATCGCATGAGCATCAACGCAAATGAGGATCTCGGCGAAGTTCCGCAGCATCATCTGTCGCAGCAACTAGTGGTCTGCTTCGTAAATCAAGGGACTAGACGAAAGCGATGGATTGGGGCTTGTGGCAAGGCGCAAACCGCAGCAATAGCTAGGATGAGCAACGCCGTCACGGGCCGCAAGACGCGCTTTCGTGTCCCGGGATTTGCGAAGCAGACTACTAGATGCAAAAAACACCGCTACGACGCGCAAGACGGCGTCCCCATCCACCTTACTCAAATACAAATATATCGGCTTCGAACAACCCTACCCCCTCCTGATCCTTGCCAGACAACACTGGACTACCGTTGATCGGCCAATCTACGCCAATCGTCGGATCATTCCACTGGATGCACCGATCGTGTTGCGGAGAGTAAAAATCTGTGGTTTTGTAGAGAAATTCGACGTCATCGGAGAGGCTCACAAAACCGTGCGCGAAACCGGGCGGAATCCAAAGCTGCATCTTGTTTTGCGCCGAGAGGGTCGCACCGACCCACTTGCCGAAGGTAGGCGAGTTCCTTCGAATATCGACCGCGACATCGAAAACTTCACCGACGACAACGCGCACGAGCTTGCCCTGCGCCTTTGGCGGCAACTGGTAATGCAGACCGCGCAGGACGTTCTTTTGTGAGCGGGAGTGGTTGTCCTGGACGAAGTCCGGATCCATTCCAGTTGCTTCGCGAAATTTCTCCCGGTTATAGCTCTCGTAGAAGAAGCCTCGGTCGTCGCCAAAGACCTGGGGTTCCAGAATGAGGACGTCGGGAATCGCTAGCGCAGTTACCTTCATCGTCGGCTCCTTAATGCAGGGGTTCGCCGAGCAGGCGCAACAAATACTGGCCGTAGCCGTTCTTGGCTAATGGAGCGGCTAGCTTTTCAAGCTGCGCGCGGTCTATCCAGTTCTGGCGCAGGGCGATCTCCTCGGGGCAGGCCACTTTCAGGCCCTGCCGTTTTTCGAGCGTGGCTATGAACTGGCTAGCCTCGAGCATCGACTCATGAGTACCTGTATCAAGCCATGCATAGCCGCGGCCCATGATTTCGACCGATAGAGAACCCTGCTCAAGGTAGCACCGGTTAAGGTCGGTGATCTCCAGTTCGCCGCGTGCCGAGGGCGTAAGGGCTTTCGCCAATTCCACCACCTGTCGGTCGTAAAAATAGAGGCCGGTGACCGCGTAGTTCGATTTCGGCGCCCCAGGCTTCTCCTCAAGACTGACCGCTTTGCCGGCCGCATTGAATTCGACCACTCCGTAGCGCTCCGGGTCATGCACGTGGTAGGCGAAGACAGACGCGCCGTCTGTGCGTGCCGTAGCACTGCCGAGCAGCTTGTGAAAGTCGTGGCCATAAAAGACGTTGTCGCCGAGGACAAGGGCGGAGATATCGTCGCCGATGAACCGCTCGCCAATGATGAAAGCCTGCGCGAGGCCGTCCGGCGAGGGCTGCACTGCGTAGCTCAAGTTAAGCCCCCACTGGGCGCCATCGCCGAGAAGCTGGGCGAAGCGCGGGGTATCCTGCGGAGTTGAGATGATCAGGATGTCCCGGATGCCCGCCAGCATAAGCGTGCTCAACGGGTAGTAGATCATCGGTTTATCGAAGACCGGCAGTAACTGCTTCGAAACCGCGAGGGTCGCCGGATGCAGGCGAGTTCCGGCGCCGCCGGCGAGAATAATGCCTTTACGTTTCATGATCATGACTTTTCTATATCTAATAGTTCAGGCGTCGCAGTGGGTGCCGGCCCACGCGCCAGACAGCGCACATAGATCGTGAGGAGAAGGAGATCTAGGCCGGGGGAACTGCGGAGCGTACTTCTATCGAACCGCGAGCAGACTTGGCGCGTGACCTGAGTCGAACGACTCGCGAACGGAATCGTCAAGGTCGTTTCGAGCGGCAAACGCAGCGACCGACCCAGTGCAACGAGTACGCCGGGCGGCATCGACACGCTCAGCTCTGCATTGCAGACCTCGGCGTCCTTTCCAAGCAAAAGACTCTTCATTCGTATTGCTTGCTCACCCAGTCGCGGTAGGCGCCGCTGGTCACCCCGGCAACCCAGTCGGAGTTCTCTAGGTACCATCGCACGGTTTTTTCGATGCCCGTTTCGAAGGTTTCGGCGGGCCTCCAACCCAGTTCGCGCTCGAGCTTGCTCGCGTCGATCGCGTAGCGCCGATCGTGACCCGGCCGGTCCTTCACGAAGGTGATCTGCGTCCGGTAGCTCACCCCGTCGGCGCGCGGGCGCAGCCGGTCGAGGATATCGCACAGCGTTTGGACGACCTCAATATTGGGCTTCTCGTTCCAGCCGCCGACGTTGTAGGTTTCTCCCACGCGGCCGTGCGCAAGCACCTCACGAATGGCGCCGCAGTGGTCCTTGACGTACAGCCAGTCGCGAATCTGCCGGCCGTCGCCGTAGATCGGCAGGGCCTTGCCAGCCAGCGCGTTGTGGATGACCAGCGGGATCAGCTTTTCCGGGAAGTGGTAAGGGCCGTAGTTGTTCGAGCAGTTCGTACTTAGCACCGGCAGTCCGTAGGTGTGGTGGTACGCGCGCGCAATGTGATCCGACGCGGCCTTGGACGCCGAGTACGGGCTGTTCGGCTCGTAGCGGTTGGTCTCGGTGAAGGCCGGTTCGGTGGGCGTCAGTGAGCCGTAGACCTCGTCAGTCGACACGTGCAGGAAGCGGAAAGCGGACTTGTCTGCGTCATCGCGACCGTTCCAGTAGGCGCGCACCGCCTCGAGCAAGCGGAAGGTGCCAACAATGTTGGTCTGGATGAAGTCTTCCGGCCCATGAATCGAACGGTCGACATGCGACTCGGCGGCAAAGTTCACAACGGCGCGAGGCCGGTACTCCGCGAGCAGGCGCGAGATCAGGTTGAAGTCGCCGAAGTCGCCGCGCACGAAGACGTGGCGCGCATTACCCTGGAGGCTCGCCAGGTTCTGCAGGTTGCCGGCGTAAGTCAGCTTATCGAGGTTGAGCACGGGCTCGCTGTGCGTCATGCACCAGTCGAGCACGAAGTTGGCGCCGATGAAGCCGGCGCCGCCGGTAACCAAAATCATGTTAGAACCTTCTGCTATAAATTATCTTCAGCGATAAACGTCAGGAACTGCGGTCACAGAATCCGCGTATCCCGCGACGAGCAGCGCCACGCCTAACGCTGTGCACTCAGATCGCCGATCCGACCTGAAGCGACTCGGCGGTGGCGTTACAGAACTGCCGCGAGTCAATTCACGACCTGGACGACCGAAGGCGTCTGGCAGAACAAGATCCGATTCTCGTCCTTTTGGGCAACCGCCACGCTGTAAGTCCCCTCGGGTAGGTCACCCAGCGTGACGTCGACCGAATAGCCAGCCGCTTCGAGCGTGGGATTCTTAAATATCGAGGCGACGTCGGGACGCTTGAGGTCGCGCTCCGCCTTAACTGATTTGCTCGTTCGCCCATCCTGCGTCGTGAAAATGATTTCGACTTCCTTCGGTACGGTCTGCGACAAGGTATTAAAGGCCCAGCCCTCGATACGAACAGCCTGGGCCTTGCTCACGCCCGCGCCGGCTGCCGGGACATCCAGGCTACAGGCGCCAGGCAGCGGCCTAACCACGACCGGAGGTGGTTCCTTGACACATCCGGCTGCGACGACGACGACGGCTGCGAGTAGGAAGAAGTGGCAATTTTTCATGAATATGTCCAATGACCGAGATTACAGACCATATCGTTGCGCCAAGAGGATCAGGCGGGAACGATATTGTCTTCCGATTTCTTGCGCGGAAAGTTGGGCACGGATCGATTGCTCCGCGCGTTTTCCGACTTCCTGCACCAGGGTAGGTTGGTCCAGCAGGCGCGTCAAAGCCGATGCTGCGTGCTCGATGTCCGCCTCTGCCCATAACTGCCCAGGCTCATAGACCCCCACTGCTTGCTCAAGAGTCTTTAGCTCGTAATTGATAGGGAAAGAGTTCATCGGAGTCATGAACTCCATATTGGCAGACCACCCCGTTGCAATAACCGGCTTCCCGAGATACATCATCTCGGCCGGCCCAAGCCCGAACCCTTCGGCTCGATGCAGAGAGATCAAGCAATCACAAACACTTTCCAGATCGTACACCTCCTGCCGCGTAAGAAACCGGTCAACAAAAACCACATTCTTTATGTCGGCGACGCTCTGCTTCAGCGCGGCGTACTTTTCAGGGTACTTATCAGCATTGATCGTCTTTACGACGAGAAAGGCGTCTTGGCGATTCGCTGCGGCCAGCCGAAAAGCGGCGAGTGACGCCTCGGGATTTTTTCGATACTGGTACGAATGAAAATCGTACATGAGCAACACGGCAAAACCATTCGCGGGCAAACCGAAGTCTTTCCTGGTCACGCCCGTGGTCGTTTTGAAATCAATGACATGCGGGACCTTGAAGACAGGAACTGGCGAAATCTTGGCGACGGCATCCTGCACAAAGGCCGACGGAACCCAGACCTCCGCTAATTCCTCAAAAGCATTCAAATAGCTCAAAGGTAATTCCGGCTGCTCCCAATGCCAGTAACCAATCCGCAATGAGCTTTTGTGGCCTACTCGCCTGAGATAGTCAAGTGTGCGCGGAGTCTGATCCGCATTTACATATACGATATCAATCGGAAACTTGTCGCTGACAGCAGCATCAAGCGCCGACTTGTCGCGCTGCATATTCTCGCTCTGGTAGCCAACGTCGATCACGGAATACGGGATGCCTCCCCCAACGGCACCTCTTGCAAAGGATCGCGCGCCCTCGCCTACTCCGAGTTCTGCCGCAATGTACCCGACGATATTCACTCCGGGCGGACGACGGTATTCGGCAGGAGACAGGTAGGACTTTGGGCGGGAACAGTCAAATAATTTGACGTCACCGATATTCAGTCCTTTCAGGCGCCACGCCAACTGTCGATCATCTCCATTCAGACCGATCTGGCTAGGAATAAATGACTTATCTGATTCGACTCGAAGCGCAACGGCACGACCTTTCTGAGCTGCCGGCAAAAAGAACTGAATTTCAAAATCGCCAGCAGCATCTAACACACATTGATGTAACAATTCCTCGCCGACCATGAATTGCAGTTGCATCGATGCGCCGCTGGACGCCTTGGCAATGAACTCTGGAAAGTATGCGCCGGTAACTACAACCCGGTCTCCTGGCTCCCCGCAAAGCGGAACCGCCACACTCTCTGAAACCCAAAACCCACCTTCTTTTGCATCAGAGTCAGGCGGGTAAATTCCAGTGAACGCAGGTATCGCGACACGCCCAGATTGAACTGAAACAGATTTCGCTTCGTGCAAAATCGGACCACGCAAGACGGAAGTGCGATCTCCACTTGCTCGGAGGATCCTCGAGACGAGCCTTGGGTGCTGCTTGCTCTCCGAAGACAATCCAATTGACACCAGCGCACGAACAAGCCCAATCCGAGATCGGCAAAGACGTGCGTAGTGCCTAAGTGCGCTCGCGTCAGGCTCGCGTCCAAGCATGTTTCTAAATAACCTCTCAGCCCTATAAACACCAACGTGGTCCACATGCTCCGTACTCGTTCTGCCTACTAAAGCGGATCCCGCCTCAGCCTGATCCCACTTCGATACGACTCCCCTGTGAAAACCGATGACTGAAGGCGGAAAATAAGTTTCCCCTTCCACTGCGAACCAACGGTAGAAATCCTTGATGCTCGAAGCGGCATTTAGTGAGAATGCCCGTTGAAGATCGGGGCGACTCTTCCACGTAGCCAACATCGCATATGTTGGCTGAACGGACGTACCGGCAGCGGTGGGAGTCTGCACCATGGCATCCGCGCGCTCGAAGGGATGATCGCCCATCAAACCTCGAAGTCCATCGTCCTCCCTGTAGAGTCGTCGAAAGATTTCGGGTACAGGGGTGCCATCGGCGAACCGACCATACGCGTAAGGAAACCTTGCATACTTTTTTGCACCATTCTCAAGCACACGCGAGGCATATGCTTCAGCCAACTCCCTTGCCGGACCGAGTGTAAAGAGTGTAAAACGGTTCTGATGCTTAGAAAAACGTTCCGGCTTCTCCGGATTGAATCCGCTGTAATGAAAAAATACGAGGGATTCTCCATCGACCTCCCACTGGCCTTTCGCAGTCTTTACTACGTTACGCTGGGCCAAGTTCCAATATGCAACGTTGTAGCCCGGATGACGCAAGATCGCAACCCGATCAAAGAGACCTGGCACAAGATCAATCCAGCTTTGGTCGACAAAGATTCCGCGATCGTGGTCCACCACGCATTCACGCAAGAGCTTTCCTTGCCACCAACTGACAAAAGCATGACTATTTTGCGAATTTTTTAGCGAGCAAAAGCCGAAATTATAAGTTCCCGCTCTCCGGATATCGAGCTCAGAGGGGCTCTTATCGTCGCAAATTGGGGCCAAAAGGTGAGGAGTTACAACTATGTCCGCGCCTGCTTCGTGGAACTCGGATACCTCTATCAAAGGTCTATACAGCAAGATATCCGGATCGATGTACGTAACCGAGCCATACTCCTTCCGGAGAAGGAACTCAAACGCCCAAGGTTTAACTGCAGTATTCAGCTCGAGTATCGAATACTGAAAAATAAACCGTTCCCGATCGGGCAGATCAATATTTTCGAGCGAAATTGATGCAAATTCGTTTTGCAAATTCTCTGCCGGTGCCATATCGCGATCGACAATCACGCAGAAGAGATCAGCATTTGGCTCGTTTACTCGAACGCTCTGCAGCAAAGTCCGCGCAAAATGCAGGTAGTTATTCGAAACGATCGTAAAGATGGCTTTTCTTGTCATCGAATTTGTCAACAGTATTTATATAATCACTCAATCCATCGGGGTCGAAATAGCACGTCAGCTATTCTGCCCCCCCCTTCCACTCCCTTCCACAACTGGCGGTCGAAGCACCCTGAATAACCAAAACTTGGCATATTTTTCAATTTTGGCGGTCAATGACTCGATTTCGGCACTAAGCCGACGAATCTCCTTGCCCTGCGAAATTGCTTCTTCTTCCCGAACACGTACGATCGTCTCTAGCTCTTGACGTACCAATTTAAGCTCATCGCTTTGCGCACTCGCGCGCACCTCACTCTCACGCGCCGAACCTGTCAGTCTTGCGACCTCTTCTGCATGCGCTTGCTTCGTCGCTTCTAGCTCTTCGCGCGCACGCGATAGCTCATCCTCATGCGCACGTGCGTACGCCTCTGACTCACGCGCCCAAGCGGTCAACCGAACAATCTCATCCTGATGCGCGTGCTTTGTCGTCTCTAGCTCTTCGCGCACACGCGAAAGTTCGACGCCTTGCGCAAGCGCAAACTTCTCAGACTCGCGTGCCAAGTTTGTTAGCGCTGCAAGTTCATCCGCCGCAGCCGCAAACCTGTCTATCACGCGCGCCACGTGATCCGTCACACTCGCTGCGCTGGAAAATCTCTGCTCCAACATCTCGAACCGCCGCTCCAACTTTGCATCGAACCGATTCGCCAGTTGGTCGAGTTCGATTCCGTACGATTGCGCAAAGGGTTCGTCGAAGTCAGCCATGATCGGCGGCGCAGCGGATTTCTGTGCCACGATCGCATAATCCGGGCTTGCACCGCAGAACACGTCAATGAGGTCTACGCTTTCCTTGCCGACCAACGCAGGTTGTTCCTGAAGACGCACAATTTTGATTCGCGCAAAGCCGTAATGCTCGGGCAGGAATTTAAGCAATAGGGGAGGTATCGGCCGCTCATGGGTAGGATCAAGGTAAAAGTTTGTCGTCCCCACTGCGACATTTTCTGGATTCGGCGTCTCAAGTATCAAAAGCCCGCCGGGTTTCAGGACACGCAGAGCCTCTTCGACCAAGACCTGGAGATCGGCAAACGGTAGGTGTTCAACAAAATGAAAGCCAGAAACGACGCACTGCGATTCGCCAGCGAGCGTTCTTAGGAAGGCGATCGCGTCCTGTTTGACCGTCTTCAAGCCTAGACCGGAACACGCGGACAGCATACCTTCTTCGATATCGACGCCGACGGCATCAAAACCCTTTTGCTTCATCAATTGGAGCCACTCGCCGCGCCCGCAACCAAGATCAACGGCGGCCGACTCGGGATAAACTGCGCGGAGAGGCTCAACAAACGGGAGATAAACTTCAAGTCGATCTATGATGGACTCGCGAGAACCACGATACCGGTCTTCAAAGGCGCGATAGAAACCGTTTTCACTCATCTCAGGCTCTCAGTTCGTCGAATATCTTGATGTCGAGAATCTGCCCCTCCTCGGGCAGCTGGATCTCGGAAATGAACTTCCAGCAATCGTGGAAAGCCGCAATTCGCGCCGTCGCGAGATCCCGCACCTTACGCTCCACCAGAAAATTCCCCATTGTGGCAATCGGTTAGCCGCGAAGATCTGCTGTAAACCACTCACAAGCGCAACCGTCGGACTCCATATCATCGCACAGTGAATTCCGGCCGACAGCACCGCAAGGGGTAGACGCGAGCAAAAAGCAAATTCTGTGTGGAGTAATGCCGCGCGAACCGACGGCGCATCAATTGCCCACAATATTTGCCTCACGCCATCCTCGGGTCCGTCAAACGACACTATTTGATCCAGCCTTTCGAGTACGAATTGACCGTCTATATATTTAAAAAATCTGGAAAATCGCGGCTCACCGATAGCACTCCATTGTCGGCGGAAGCCACGCCGCGCCAACAAATAGGTCTTTGTCAATGTTGATGACGTTGAAAACAACCGCAAGGTCTCTCCACTCATAATTCTTGCCGATGTGGGTGTCGGCGGTGTGCAGGGCGGCCGCGATTGAATACGTTCCTGGCCCCAGGTTGGCTGGAAACCCAAACATGAACGTAGTAACGGCTCCAGCCGGAACATCTGTTAGCTTACGCTTCAGATGGTGAGTGTTGGTGCCGAATACAGGTTGCCCAAATCTGTCCTTTATCATGTAGCCAAGTACGAGCTCCGGAATGGCCACCTTGGCCTCGACAACCACCTTCAGTTTGACCGGCTTACCAACACTGACGACTTCGATGCGTTCGTTGTTCTCATCGAGAAGGTCAATTTCGATAATTGCCGCCTCGCCAGAACCAGAGATCGTTTGCACCTTGCCCGAATCGATAACATGCTGTCGTACCGTTTGATTTTCGCGCTCCGCGAGCATTGCGTTGTAGTAGTCAATGACGGCTTCGGGTTCCCCCTCCATTGCAAGACGCCCTCCATTGAGCAGAATGGCGCGATCACAGATGGATTGGATGGCACCCTTATCATGTGAAACGATCAGCAACGTTGTACCTTGGTTTCGAAACTCACGAATGCGATCGAAGCTCTTATGCTGAAAGTAGGCATCTCCTACTGAAAGTGCTTCGTCGACGATGAGCACGTCTGGCCTTTGCGCGGTCGCCACGCTGAAGGCGAGCCGCATCTGCATGCCACTGGAGTAAACACGAACCGGCTCGTCGAGGTAGTTGCCGATTTCGGCAAAAGCTTCAATCTCCGGCATGAGCCGAGTAATTTCTTCCATGCTGAGGCCGAGAAGCTGGCCTGCCATAAATACATTCTGCCGTCCTGTGAAATCCGGATGGAAACCCATGCCGAGTTCGAGCAGCGCTGCAGTGCGTCCGGCGACGTGGATGCTACCGCTGGTAGGCTGTGTGGTGCCCGTGATCATCTTGAGTAGAGTGCTCTTCCCCGCTCCGTTGATACCGAGAATACCTACAGCCTCTCCTGCGTTAACTGTGAACGAAACGTCCCGAAGCACCCATTTAAGGGTATGGTGCCGTTTGTGAGAAGGCGTAATCCACTCCAGCAAACGTGACCAGCGCGTGGGATACTGTTTGTATGCCTTCCCAAGATTAACTACGGAGATGGTACCCATCAGAGTTCATCCACCATTTCGCCGGCATGGCGACGGAAGAGCGCCAGCCCGGTCGCACAGAAAAAAGAGCCAGCGAGGATACCGGCCACAGGGTTTCCCACTGCGGCCAACGGTTCGCCGTCAAGACCTGCTGAAAACTGTTCATGAGCGCGGCCATCGGGTTCCATACCATGCCGTCACGAATTCCCTCAGGCAAGGCCGTCGCCGGATAGACAATCGGAGTGAGCCAAAACCAGAAGGTGATGAAGATTCCGAAGAACTGGCCGATGTCGCGAAAGAAGACGTTGAGCACGCCCAGCGTGACCCCCAGCCCAATCGAAAAAAGGACGAGGATCGCCAGCAGGGGCAGCATCGCCCAAAAGGCATCGCCTGGAAAGTTTCCGGAAACCAGCAGGAAGACAGTGAACAGGCCGAAAACGATGGCAAAGTTGAGCAGTGCGCTCAGGATGATGACTACCGGTAGGCACATGCGCGGAAAGCTGAGCTTCTTCAAAAGGTTCGCGTTATCGAGAAAGACGTTCTGACCGCGTCCGATAATCTCAGCGAACAGGCCCCAAGTGAGAAGGCCCGCGCACAGGTAAATGCTGTAGGCGAAGCCGTTGTCGACGCCGGGGAGCCGGGCGCGCATGACCTCGGCGAAGATCACGGTGTAGACGAGGATCATTGCCAGCGGATTGAGCACAGTCCAGACGGCGCCCAGCATCGAGTTGCGGTATTTGGACTGGAATTCCCGTTTTACACTGCCAAGAATGAAGCCGCGATAACTCCACAGAGCTCTGAGCATTGCGTTCATGTCTTCTCACCCTCGTCCTGCGCGCGGCCGTAGGTATCCTCGAAACGCACGATGTCGTCCTCGCCGAGGTAGGTGCCTGACTGGACCTCAATGATTTCGAGCGGCACCTTGCCGGGGTTTGCGAGGCGGTGCACATGACCGAGCGGGATGTAGGTCGATTCGTTTTCCGACATCAGAAATACCTTTTCTCCGTTGGTGACCTCGGCGGTGCCCTTGACGACAATCCAGTGCTCGGCACGGTGATGGTGCATCTGCAGACTCAACTTTGCACCGGGTGTAACGACGATGCGCTTAACCTGGAACCGCTCGCCGAAGTCGATCGAGTCGTACCAACCCCAGGGGCGATAGATCTTGCGATGTGAGTCCGCGAGCGCGCGGCCTTCGGTCTTGAGACGGGTGACGATCTTCTTGACGTCCTGCGTGCGCGACTTGTCGACCACCAGCACCGCATCGGGCGTTTCGACGACTACGACGTTATTGAGTCCGACACCGGCGATGAGCCGCGCGCCACCGTACAGCAGGCTGTTCTCGCAACCTTCCAGTACGGTGTCTCCGTGGGATGCGTTGCCGGCGGCGTCCTTCTCCATGACGTCCCACAGCGCGTCCCAGGCGCCGACGTCGGACCACCCCGCGGACATCGGCACGACGACGCCGTCGATGCAGAGGTCTGAGTGAGCAGCGAGCTTCTCCATGACCGCATAGTCGATAGAGTCGGACGGGCATGCTGCGAACGCATCAGCATCGACGCGGAGAAAGTCGGCGTCCTGTTCGGCCCGTTCGAACGAAGTACTGCAGGCCTGCGCCATTCTCGGATTGAGCGCCGCCAGCGCCTTGAGCCAGACGCTGGCGCGCATCATGAATAGACCGCTGTTCCAAAGATATTGGCCCGACGCAACGTATTCACTCGCGCGATCGGCAGAGGGCTTTTCGACGAACGCAACGAGCTTGAGGGCGCCGTCGTCGCGGCGGCCGCCTGTGCGGATGTAGCCATAACCCGTCTCCGGGCGGGACGGGACGATACCGAAAGTCACCACTGCGCCAGCGCGAGCGGCCGGCAAACCTGCAGTTACGGACAACTGAAACGCGTCGCGATCGGTGACGACGTGATCCGCCGGCATCACGAGAAGGATGGGATCGCCACCACCAGCACACGCCGCGAGAGCGGCCAGCGTCAGCGCGGGGGCAGTGTTGCGACCAACCGGCTCAAGCACGATACGCGCCCCTGCAACACCAGAGGACCTGAGTTGTTCGGCTGCCATGAACCGATGCTCGGCGTTGCACACGACAATCGTCGGGTCACAACCGTCCTGGTCGTCCGCGAAACCTCCCAACCTGAGGGCCGTCTCCTGGAGCATTGTGCGCGGTCCCGAGAGGGCCAGCAGCTGCTTGGGCTGCTTCTCGCGTGAGAGAGGCCACAGACGGGTGCCTGAGCCGCCGGAGAGAATAACGGGAGTTACCATGAGTTCACCATATCGATTGCCGATTTCGATTCGATAATAAATTTCTTCGTCATAATCTCGACAAACATGAAACGCGTACGATTGCTCGGGTACGCCGAAGCTCGACATGTCGGAGATACTGAATCACCCGAAAAAACGTGGGATTATTGCATTGCGTCGAAATTGACGCCATGAGCCGAAAGTAATAAGAGATTACGTTTCATAGTAGGCGCGGTACCATTTGGCGAAGCGCTCTACCCCCTCACCGACGCTCGTGGCCGGGGCAAAGCCCGTCCAGACGTTAAGTTCCGACGTATCGGCGTAGGTCGCCGGCACATCCCCGTCCTGCAGCGGCATAAAATTCTTCTCCGCCTTCCGCCCGACGGCTGCCTCGATCGCCTCGATGAATGCCATTAGCTCGACCGGGTTGTTGTTGCCGATGTTGAAGACACGGTAGGGCGCGGCGCCACGGCCAGGGTCGGGATTGAGCGGGTCGAAGGTGGGGTCGGGTTCGGCGGTGCGGTCGAGGGTGCGGATGACGCCTTCGACGATGTCGTCGATGTAGGTGAAGTCGCGCTTCATCTTGCCGTGGTTGAAGACGTCGATCGGGCGGCCTTCGAGGATGGCTTTGGTGAAGAGGAAGAGCGCCATGTCGGGGCGGCCCCAGGGGCCGTAGACGGTGAAGAAGCGCAGGCCGGTGGTGGGGAGGCCGTAGAGGTGGCTGTAGGTGTGGGCCATCAGCTCGTTGGCCTTTTTCGTCGCGGCGTAGAGGCTGACGGGGTGGTCGACGTTGTCATGTTCGGAGAACGGCATCCTGGTGTTGCCGCCGTAGACGCTGGAGCTGCTGGCATAGACGAGGTGGCCGACCTTGTTGCGGCGGCAGCCTTCGAGGATGTTGGTGAAGCCGACGACGTTGCTCTCGATGTAGGCGTGCGGGTTCTGCAGCGAGTAACGGACGCCGGCCTGGGCGGCGAGGTGGATGACGCGGTCGAATTTCTCTTCGGCGAAGAGGCGCTCCATGCCGGCGCGGTCGGCGACGTCGAGCTTGACGAAGCGGAAGGCCGGGTGGGGCGTGAGGCGCGCGAGGCGGTCGAGCTTGAGCTGGGGGTCGTAGTAGTCGTTGAGGTTGTCGAGGCCGACTACCTGGTCGCCGCGGGCGAGGAGCACCTCGCTGGTGTGCATGCCGATGAATCCGGCTGCGCCGGTTACGAGGATCTTCATACGCCTTTCTTGCCGTTGCGGGAAAATAATCCGCGGATTATCTCATGCATGGCCGGGACCTTTGTTACAAATGATTAAGACCCGCCCTGATCTGCACGCGGGGGCGCCGATGCGTGGAAGTGGCGGACGGCGATAGGCTGGGCGGGACGATCTTTCGTCGGGAAATTCGCGCAATTCCTATCGCAGGGCCGCCCGCGGGCCGCGGCGATAAGCCGCATCCTGGCAGAGCGATATACTTGCCGTTTGGTTTTTCGTCGCCTTCGATGCCTGCTCGCCTCCCTTACGCGCTTTTGTGGCTGCTCGCCCTGCCCTTCGTGGTGTTGCGGCTGGTCTGGCGCGGACGGAAACAGCCGGGGTATCTGCAGCACGTCGGCGAGCGCTTCGGGCGCTACGGATGTCGCGCGCCGTTGCCCGTGATCTGGGTGCATGCGGTGTCGGTCGGCGAGACGCGGGCGGCGGAGCCGGTGGTGCGGGCGCTGCTGGCACGCTGGCCGGATCATTCGGTGCTGGTGACGCACATGACGCCGACGGGGCGGGAGACATCGCAGGCGCTCTTCGGCAAGGAGACGCGGGTGCTGCGCTGCTACCTGCCTTACGACCTGCGTCCGTTCGTGCGTCGCTTTCTACGGCACTTCCAGCCGCGGGCGGGCATCGTGATGGAGACGGAACTGTGGCCGACCCTGCTCGCTGCCTGCCGCAACACCGGCGTCCCCGTGGTTCTGGCGAACGCGCGGCTGTCGGAGCGTTCCGCGCGGCGCTATGCGCGCTGGCCGACGCTGACGCGGATGACGCTCGGCGCACTGGCGGCGATCGGGGCGCAGACGGAGTCCGACGCGCGGCGGCTCGCGGACCTGGGTGCGGACGGAGTGGAGGTCACTGGCAACATCAAGTTCGATATCGCACCGTCGGATGCGCTGATTGCGCGGGGAAAAGCCTTCCGGGAGCGTATCGGCAGGCGGCCGACGGTGCTCGCGGCGAGTACGCGCGAGGGGGAGGAGGCGCTGATCCTGCAGGCGTTCCGGGATCACGCGCCGAGCGAGGCGGTGCTGATGCTCGTACCGCGGCATCCGCAGCGCTTCGACGAAGTGGCACGCCTGGTCGAGGCGGGCGGATTCAAGGTGCAGCGGCGTTCGAACGAGATGCCCGTCGCCGCCGGTACGCGCGTGTGGCTGGGCGATTCGATGGGCGAGATGTTTGCTTATTACGCGGCTGCGGACGTGGCGCTGATTGGCGGGAGCTGGCTGCCCTTCGGCGGACAGAACCTGATCGAGGCCTGCGCGGTGGGCACGCCGGTGGTGCTGGGGCCGCATACGTTCAATTTCGCGCAGGTGGCCGAGTTGGCGATTGCGGCGGGGGCTGCGCTGCGCGCGGGCGACATCGGCGAAGGGATGCGAAGCGCGGCGGCGCTATTGCGGGATGAGGCGGCGCGTCGAGCGGCGGGCGAGGCGGGGCGGAATTTCGCTGCAGCGCATCGCGGGGCGACGGCACGGACGATGCAGATCGTGGAGCGGCTGTCTGCCGGCCCTTGAGCAGGCGAGGCAAGGCCGTTCAAGTCTTTCGAGCTCGCTCAGGACTGGCCTGCCAAAGCACTACCGGAGCCGGTCGAACCGGTGACGCCCGTTTGACGGTTGCACTGGCGATTTGTATAGTCCAAAGGAGTCAAGGAGGGCACAACCTCATGCGAATTCCCGCCGACAAAGCCCACATCGCATCTGACATCGTTGCCTCGCAATACGGCAAGGATGCGCGCATCTGGTTGTTCGGTTCGCGCGCTGACGACGGTCAGCGTGGCGGCGACGTGGACCTTACGTGGAAACCGATTCGGACGATGTCATGCGGAAGCTTCGCTGCAGGGCAGCTCTCACCGAGTTGTTCGACCTGAAGATTGACCTGATCGTAGGATCCGGCGACAAGCCGATCCATCGCATTGCAAAATCAACCGGCGTACGTCTGAAATGAGCGAGAACCTGGAAATCATCTACAGGAAGCTCGACCACCTGGCACGGATGCGCGCCGACGTTGCTGAATTGCGCTGATCAACTCGCCCCAAGCCCTTCGGGCCGGCTCATTGATCAGAAGTGTTTGGGCAGGCCAGCCTGCTTGAGGACGGCATTCGCCGTGTGACGCGACTTGATCTTGCTGTCGACGGGGAAATGGATACCGGTATGCGGGGAATGCCAAATATCGTGATCCCCCTTCCCCGCTCGGATGAAACGACAGCCGGCTCCGGGGCGAAATTTCCGCCCACTACCGAATACCACGGTGAGCGACGGAGAATTTCCGTGCCAATAGCTCGAAGGGCACTTCCGGGCCATCAGGGTAGCCATTCGCATCGAGCAACTCGGAGACCAGGATTTCCAGCTTGAGCGACAAGGCTTCAAGGGTTTCTGCCTCGGTTGCGAGACCGGGTACGTCATCGGATGTGGCGACCCATACGCCTGCATCAGCGTCCCATTCAGCGCGGACAAAAAGAATCTTGGGCATTGTGCGACCTCCGTCATGCATCCGGCCGGTGGACATTATCGCCTGAATCACTCGGCCAGCAGTGCGTCGATGACCTGGACGTCTTCTTCGCCGAGGGTGCCGGCGGCGGCCTTGAGGCGGAGCTGGGCGAGGATGGTGTCGTAGCGGGCGCGGGCGAGCTGGCGTTGGGTGTCGGCGAGCTGGGACTGGGCGTTGAGGACGTCGATGTTGATGCGCACGCCGACTTCGTAGCCGAGGCGGTTGGCTTCGAGGGCGGAGGTCGAGGAGATCTGGGCGGCTTCGAGGGCCTTGACCTGGGCCATGCCGCTGGTGACGCCGAGGTAGGCCTGGCGCGCGGCGAGCGCGGCAGAGCGGCGGGCGTCGTCGAGGTCGGCGTCGGCCTTGAGCTTGAGGGCGGCGGCTTCGCGCTCGCGCGACGACACGGCGCCGCCGGCGTAGAGCGGGACGTTGAGCTGCACGCCGATGGTGTTGGCGTCGGAACGCGAAGCGGCGCCGCCGAGGCTCGTGCTGAAACCGGCGCTGTTGCGCCCGTGCGTGGCGACGACGTCGACCGTGGGGTAGTGGCCGGCGCGGTTGCGCTCGACTTCGCGCACGGCGATCTCGCGCGTGATCTGCTGCGCCTGCACGCCGTAGGCGCCCTGCTCCGCGGCAGTTGCCCAGTCGGCGATGCTGTCCGGCTGCGGGCGGGACAGCGTGAGGCCGGGACGCAGGCCCGCGAGCGGCGACGGGTCGGTGCCGACGATCTGCACGAGCGTCTGGCGGCGCACGTCGAGGTCGTTCTGCGCGGCGATTTCCTGCGCGGAGGCGAGGTCGAAGCGCGATTGTGCTTCGTGCACATCGGTGATGGTGACGGTGCCGACCTCGAAGCTCGCCTTGGCGAGCTCGCGCTGTTCGGAAGCGGCCTTCTTGAGCTGCGACTGCGCGGCGAGCGCATCCTGCGCGTTGAGGACGTCGAAGTAGGCCTGCGAGACGCGCAGGATCAGGTCGTGGCGCGCCTGCCCGAGCTGGACTTCGGCCAGCGCGGTCTGCAGTTCGCCCTGCTTGTACTGGATCCAGTTCTGCCAGCGGAAGAGCGGCTGGGTGAGCTGCACGCCCCAGGCGTTGCTGTTGAACCTGCGCGTGCCGAAGAACGGGTTGTGCGTGTCGACGTCGTTCCAGGTCGAGCTCGCGTTCGCGCCGATGGTCGGCAGCAGCCCGGCCCGGCCCTGCACGACACGCTCCTGGCCCGCTTCGTACTGCGCACGGGCGGCGGCGAAGCGGGCGTCGTTGGCGACGGCGTCGCGGTAGACCTGCAGCAGGTCGGCCGACCAGGCGGTGGCCGAGAACAGGGAGGCGAGGCTCAGTGCGATCGCGCGCTTCATCGGTTTCTCCGGACCGGGTCGCGGTTGCGTCAGTACTGCGGCATGGTCGGATCGACCTGGGCCGCCCACGCGGCGACGCCGCCCGCCAGGTTGATGACCTTCGAGAACCCCTGGCGCTCGAGGAACATGCACACCTGCGCGCTGCGCCCGCCGTGGTGACAGATGACGACGATCTCGTCGTCCGGGTCGAGCTCGGTCTGGCGCGCCGGCACGGTCGCCATCGGCATCAGCAGCGAGCCTTCGATGCAACAGATGGCGAACTCGGCCGACTCGCGCACGTCGAGCAGCAGCGGCCTGTCCCCCTGGGGGTCGGCAAGCCGTTCGGCGAGTTCGGGGGCGGTCATCTGTCGCATACAGGGGCTCCTCAGAAGCGGAATCCGTCCTTGGGCTGCACGTTCTTCAGCATCGGGACGACGGTTTCGAACACGTCTTCGGTCTGGTACTGGTCTTCCGAGACGCGGGTGATCAGGCGGGCTTCCATGACCGGGGCCTCGCCGACGAAGGCGAACATGCGGCCGCCGACCTTGAGCTGGTCGAGCAGGCTCTGCGGCATCATCGGCAGGCCGCCGGAGACGACGATCACGTCGTACGGGGCGCGGCAGCTCCAGCCGCGGGCGGCGTCGCCTTCTTCGACGATGACGTTCTCGACGCCGGTGCGATTGAGGTTATCGGCCGCGAACTTCGCGAGCGCCGGCTCGATCTCGATGGAGCGCACCCAGTCGGTGCGGGCCGCGAGCAGCGCCGCGAAGTAGCCCGAGCCGGTGCCGATCTCGAGCACGGAATCCGAACGCTTGAGCGGCAGCGCCTGCAGGATGCGGCCTTCGACGACGGGCTTGAGCATGGTCTGACCGAGGCCGAGCGGGATCTCGACATCCGCGAAGGCAAGCGTCTTGTGGGCGGGAGGAACGAATTCCTCGCGCTTGACCGTCATCAGGAGGTCGAGGACGTCCATATCCAGCACGTCCCAGGGGCGGATTTGCTGCTCGACCATGTTGAAGCGGGCACGTTCGAAGTTCATGGCATTGGGTTCCTGCGCAAATATTAGCACACTCTAATTTAGCGTGCGAAATGTAAACTTTTGCATTTTAGCGCACTTGCTGCACCGCGGGCGTTGCCGCTTGCCCGCTCGGCATGGCTTCGGGTTCGCGCCGCACGCGGTACCACGCCGCGTACAGCGCGGGCAGGAAGATCATCGTGAGGACGGTCGCGACCGTGAGGCCGCCCATGATCGCGACCGCCATCGGGCCGAAGAAGGCGCTGCGCGACAGCGGGATCATCGCGAGGATCGCGGCGGCGGCGGTGAGCATGATGGGACGGAAGCGACGCACGGTCGATTCGACAATGGCGTCCCACGCGCTGCGGCCGTGCTCTCGATCCTGCCGGATCTGGTCGACGAGGATCACCGAGTTGCGCATGATCATGCCGGAGAGCGCGATCGTGCCGAGCATCGCGACGAAGCCGAAGGGCTTGTTGAACGCGAGCAGGAAGGTGGTGACGCCGATCATGCCGAGGGGCGCGGTGAGGATCACCATCGCGACGAGCGAGAAGCTCTGCAGTTGCAGCATCAGCACGGTGAGCACGGCAATGAGGAAGAGCGGCATGCCCGCGGCGACGGACTTGCCGCCCTTGGCACTCTCCTCGACCGAGCCGCCGGCCTCGATGCGGTAGCCGAGCGGCAGCGCGGACTGGATTCCGGCGATCTGCGGCGCGAGGTCGGCAACGACGACCGCGGGCTGCACGGGGCCGTAGAGGTTGGCGCGCACGGTGACGGTCGGGATGCGGTTGCGGCGCCAGATCACGCCTTGCTCGAAGCCGTATTCGGCCGTGGCGACCTGGGCGAGCGAGACGCTGCGTCCGTTGCCGACGGGGATGGCGAGGTCGGAGAGCAGCCCCAGGTGCACGCGCTCGGACTGGGCGCCGCGCAGCATCACGTCGATGGTTTCGGTGCCTTCGCGGAGTTGGGTGACGGCGAAGCCCTGCACGGAGGTGTTGAGAAAGGCGGCGATGTCCTGCGTCGACAGGCCCAGCAGGCGCGCCTTGTCCTGGTCGACCTTGAGG
Source organism: Azoarcus sp. DN11 (assembly GCF_003628555.1). Taxonomy (NCBI): domain Bacteria; kingdom Pseudomonadati; phylum Pseudomonadota; class Betaproteobacteria; order Rhodocyclales; family Zoogloeaceae; genus Azoarcus; species Azoarcus sp. DN11. Next base: position 4,005,523 of record NZ_CP021731.1, read on the forward strand.
CGCACGCGCTTCGAAGGCTCTTCCCAGTCGAGATGGACGTTGGAGAGCTGCGGATGGGCGCGCATCCTCGCGGCGACGTCGTGGGCGATGCGCCGCAGTTCGTCGAGATCCTGCCCGCTGACGCGGTACTGCACCGGAAAGCCAACCGGCGGGCCGTTCTCGAGGCGATTGACGACGCCGATGAGTTCCGCCGGCGCCTGGTCGAAGAGCTCGATGAGCTTCGTCCGCAGGGCTTCGCGCGCTTCCGGGCCTTCGGTGAGGATCACGAATTGGGCGAAGCTCGTTTGCGGCAGTTGCTGGTCGAGCGGCAGGTAGAAGCGCGGGCTGCCGCCGCCAAGCCACGCGACGTAGTTCTCGATGCCCGGCTGCGCGCCGAGGAAGGTTTCCAGACGCTTGACGGCGCGCTCGGTGGCCTCATGGGACGCGCCTTCGGGCAGGCGCAGGTCGACGAGCAGCTCGGGGCGGGTCGATTCGGGGAAGAACTGCTGCGGGACGAAGCGGGCGAACACGACCAGCGAGGCGGCGAACGCGAGGATGGTGAGCGCAATGACGAGCCAGCGGTGCGCGACGCAGGCATCCACGACGGCGCGAAAGCGCGTGTAGAAGGGCGTGTGGTAGATCGCGTATTCGTCGTGCAGCTCGTGCGCATGGGCGTCGCGTTCGGCCAAGCGCGCACCGAGCCGCGGCGACAGCCGCCCGAGCAGGCGCGCGAGCACCGGCGGTTTGCCGCGCTGCGCATGGAAGTCGGGCAGGATGTGGTAGCCCAGCCACGGGACGAAGAGCACCGCGGCGATCCACGACACGAGGAGCGCGATCACCGTGACCTGGAAGATCGAGCGCGTGTATTCGCCGGTCGCCGATGCGGCCGTCGCGATCGGCAGGAAACCCGCGGCGGTGACCAGCGTGCCGGAGAGCATCGGCATCGCGGTCGAGACGTAGGCGGCGCTCGCGGCCTTCGCGCGTTCCCAGCCCTGCTCCATCCTGGTCGCCATCATCTCGACGGCGATGATGGCGTCGTCGACGAGCAGGCCCAGCGCGAGGATCAGGGCGCCGAGCGAGATCTTGTGCAGGCCGATGTCGAAGAGGTGCATGAAGAGGAAGGTGATCGCGAGCACCACCGGGATGATCACGAGCACGACGACGCCGGTGCGCAGGCCGAGCGACAGCAGGCTCACCGCCATGACGATGACGACCGCCTCGGCGAGCACGCGGACGAACTCGCCGACCGAGCGCGACACGGCGCGCGGCTGGTCGGCGACGCGTTCGAGGCGCACGCCGACGGGCAGTTGCGCATCGATGCGCGACATGGCTTCGTCGAGGTGGTGGCCCAGTGCGATGATGTCGCCGCCGGCGCGCATCGACACGCCGATCCCGAGCGCGTCCTCGCCCTTGAAGCGCATGCGCTCGCCGGGCGGGTCGGCGAAGCCGCGGCGCACCTCGGCCACGTCGCCGAGGCGGAAGCTTCTGCCCTGTGCGCGGATCACGGTGTCGCGGATCGCGTCGAGGCTCTCGAAGGCGCCGCTCGGGCGCAGCCACACGCGCTCATCGCGGGTGTCGAAGAACCCCGCGCCGGTGGTCGCGTTCTGGGTGGCGAGCGCGCCCGTGATGTCGCGCACCGAGAGGCCGAAGGTGGCGAGCTTGGCGTTCGAGAGTTCGATGTACACGCGCTCCGGCTGCTCGCCGAAGAAGCTCACCTTGGCGACGTCGGGCACGCGCAGCAGCTCGCCGCGGATCGCCTCCGCGTAACGCTTGAGGGCGGCGTAGTCCATGCCTTCGCCGACCAGCGCGAACACGTTGCCGTAGGTATCGCCGAACTCGTCGTTGAAGTTCGGGCCGCGCACGCCCTGCGGCAGCGTTTGGCTGATGTCGCCGATCTTCTTGCGCACCTGGTACCACACGCCGGGGATCTCGCGCGCCGGCGTCGAGTCCTTGGCGACGAAGAACACCATCGACTCGCCGGGGCGCGAGAAGCTGCGCAGCACGTCGACCTGCGCGACTTCCTGCAGCTTCTTCTCGATCTTGTCGGTGACCTGGCGGGCGACTTCCTCCGCCGCGGCGCCGGGCCATTCGGTGCGAATCACCATCACCTTGAAGGTGAAGGGCGGATCTTCCGACTGACCGAGGCGCGTATAGGAGAACATGCCGACGAGGGCGAGCACGGCCATCAGGTAGAGCACCAGCGGCTGGTGCCGCAGGCCCCAGGCGGAGATGTTGAAGCGCCCTTCGTCGAAGTCGCGCGGGGTCGTCATTTGCCGGCATCCAGCGCGACCGCGGCGGTCTCGTCGACCGCACGCACGCTTTCACCTGCGACGAGGCGATGCACGCCGGTCAGCACGACGCGCGCATCGGCGGGCAGCCCGCCGAGCACGACGACGCCGTCCTCGCGGAATTCGCCCGTCTGCACCTCGACGGGGACGAGGCGCGAGGCGCCATCGACGGTCCAGACGGTCGCACGACCGTCGACGCGGGTCACCGCCGTCAGCGGCAGCACGGCCTGCCCTGCGGCGGCGGCGGTGAAGGCGACGTTCGCGGTGGCGCCGAGCGGCAGCGCGTCGTCGGCATCCGCGACGGCGACGCGCACGGCGTAGGAGCGCGTCGCGGCGTCGGCCGCGGGGGCGATCTCGCGCACGGTGGCGGCGTACATACGGGCGGGATTCGCCCAGGCGCGCACCGCGGCCGGAACACCGGCGCGCAACTCGGCGACGCGGCTTTCCGGCACGTGGATCAGCACTTCGCGCTGTTCGGGGCGGGCAACGCGCAGCACGGGCTGGCCGGCAGCGACGACCTGCCCGACCTCGGCGGGTGCGGCCGTGACCACGCCTTCGTGCGCGACGGTCAGCGCGGCGTAGGCTGCCTGGTTGCCGGCCGTGGCGCGTTGCGCGCGGGCCTGGCGCAGCCGCGCCTCGGCCGCCTGCAGGGTCGTGCGCCGGCCGTCCAGCGCCGAGGCGCTGACGAAGTTGCGCGCATGCAGGTTCTGCACGCGCTCGAACTCGACGCGGGCGAGCGCGACGTCGGCCTCCGCCGCCGACACCTGGGCCGCAGCCGCCTGCTCGGCGAGCTTGACGTCCTGCGGGTCGAGGCGCGCGAGCACCGTCCCGGGCCGCACGATCGCGCCGACATCGACGTTGCGCTCGATGAGCTTGCCGCCGATGCGGAACCCGATGTCCGCCTCGTGGCGCGCACGCACCTCCCCGGTATAGACGCGCAGCTCCGGGCCACTGCCGCCCGCGACGCTGCGGACCAGAACCGCGCGCAGCGGCTTCTCGGCAGACGGAGGCCCCGAGCATCCCGCGAGGAGGGCAGCGAGCAGGATGCCCGCCAGTTTCGTCTTCATTGCGCGTCTCCAGCGGCAACCGGGGCCATCAGGCCGTTCAGGATCAGGTCGAAGTAGGTCTTCAGGTATAGCCCGGCGTCGGCTTCCTCACCGCAGCGGGGGCCGAAGGAGTGACGCCACATCGCGCGATAGACGAGGGGCGCGATCAGCACGCTGCTGATCGCATCGAGATCGACTGCGCGAAACACGCCACGCGCGATGCCGCGCGACACGGCGGCACGCAGCAGCGCCGTGCCGCGCTGGATCACTTCACGCTGGTAATAGGCCGCAACGTCCGGGAAATTGCCCGCTTCCGACATCATCAGCTTGGGAATGCCGCCCAGCTCGGTGCTGCCGATGCGCTCCCACCAGCCAGACAGGATCGCGCGCAGCAGTTCGAGCGGATCGTCGTGCTGCTCAAGCAACGCTTCGCCGGCGTGCAGCGCGGGGACGACCCCTTCCTGGATCACGGCCTTGAACAGCGCGTCCTTGCTGTCGAAATACAGGTACAGGGTGCCCTTGGAAACGCCCGCGCGCTCGGCGATGTCGTCGAGGCGCGTGGCCGCGAAGCCCTTCTCGACAAACAGGGAAAGGGCGGCGGCGGTGAGCTCCTGCGGTCGGGCTTCCTTGCGGCGTCGGCGGCGTGCCTGCTGCGTCTCGGTCATCGGTTCGATCCATCGGATGATGCACTGGGCGGCACGTGCAGGAGGAATCCATTGGCACGTACCCAGTCATTTACACGGCAATTCAATGCCCCCGTTCGCCCCGAGCCCTTCGTCAAGCTCAGCCCGACAACGGTATCGGGTTACCGGGTTAATACTAACTGACTGGTTAGTAATTTACTTGCTCGAATCGCGAAATTCAAGTTCAGACGCTTGTGAGGGAGGCAACGGCGGGAGAATCCGGATCAGCGCGACTCGAGGACCAGTCGGCCGTTGTTCGGCTGGATCGGGCGACCGTTGCGGGCGTAAAGGCGGGTGAAGATCGCGAGCTGGTCGGACGAAAGCTGGAGCGGCTCCTTCATCACGGCCCACAGCACGCCTTCGGTGCAGGGCGGCTCGTCGAGCGAGCCCATGAACAGGTAGTGTCCCGCGGTCGCGGGGAGGAGGCTTGCGGGGTCGATCCTCACCGGCGGCGTGTAGTCGGAACCGCGCTCCAGCGGCAGGTTGTTCCACAGCGTCTGGATCAGCGGATGCGCGCGATCGCCGCTTTCGAGCGATACGGCAACGATGGCGATGTTCCCAGCCGCGTCGCGGTGATGGAAATGCACGACCAGGTCGGACGCCGGCCCGCCGATGCGCTCGTCCGCGGGGCGGTGGAATTCGAAGAACTCCAGCTCGTAGCGCCGGCCGCGCAGCACGACGCCCATGCCCGGCTCGACATGCACGCGCAGCGTGCGGCCGGTGTCGGCGATGCGGAAGCTCGTTTCGCGGTAGTCGAAGCGCGGGGCCTCGAGATCGACCACGATGCCGTTGCGCGGATCGATCGGCGACTGCCGCTTGCCCTGGGCGCAGGTCGCCCATTCCGGACGCAGCGAGCCCCACTTGTCGGGGCCGCGCTCGCCTTCGTAGCTCCAGTCCGGGCGCGGCAAGCCCGTTTCGATCGCTGGCCGCACGGACGCGTGCGCAAGCGCAGCCTGCGTCGTGGTCGCGGGCGCCGCGTTGCGCGACACGGTCGGCTTGGCAGCACTCCCCGGCGCCTTGTCCCTCGCCTGACGCGCGATGCGCACGCGCTCCCGGGTCGGGACATCGACGGGCGCCGCGGCGGACCGGGGCAAAGGGACCAACGGCGCAGCGTCCGCGTCGACCGTCGCGGCCTCGGCGATCGCCGTGACGGCGCGCGCAACCTTCTTCAGATCGCTCGCCGACGGCGGCTTGCACACTTCCTGCCAGAGGCGCTCATCGACGCTGTTGCGCGCCGCCAGCACCGGGCGCTCGTCCAGCCCGCTCTCTTCCCGCAGCACGACGTGGCGGTCGTCCATATACACGCGCTTCAGCGTGAAGAAGCTGCGGTTATAGCAGTCGTAACGGTTCAGCGCCTTCACCGACGCAAACCCTTCGATCGCGGCACGTTCGGGCGAAAGCACGATGCGGCCCCACGCGACCTTCTCGCCGCCGTCGGACTGGATCACGCTCGACCGGTCGATCTCGACGATCCGCTCGCGGTCGCGCACGACCACGTCCCAGGCCGGCTCCGCGCACGCCGCCCCCGCCGGCAGCAGCAGGATCGCGAGCAGTGCGCAAAGGATGGGAGGACGAACAGTCATGGCGGATGTGGCGAAAAACAAGGGGCGACGAGGACCGGATCCTGCGGCGAAGCCGGATCCTCCACGAGGAAATCTTCGGCAGCGGCCGGCGAATCTTTAGCGCGCTTTTTTCCGTCGCGCCTGCCGCCCCCCTTCCCTCGCCTCGTCCGCGCAGTTACAATCCGCGCCGTCATTAGGGAGTAGCCGCCTCCGATTCCCTCGGAGGGACCACGTCAACAAACTTGCCCGTCCGGGCATGGCGTGGCCAGTCCTCGGACCTGGCGAGACTTTTGGCCGCATGCTCTCCGTTAGTTTCGGGCCGGGGAGGCGTGCGGTCATCGGTCATGCGCCGGCCCGGAGAACCTGATGAACTTCCCTCTCGAACCCCTCGCGGTCTCCACCGGCATCGTCGCGCTCGCTGAAATCGGCGACAAGACGCAATTGCTCGCCTTCATGCTCGCGGCACGCTTTCGCCGCCCGTGGCCGATCATCGCCGGCATCTTCATCGCCACCATCGCCAATCACGCTTTCGCCGGCGCGGTCGGCACCTGGATCACCACCTTGCTCGGCCCGGACATCCTGCGCTGGGTGCTGGGGCTGTCCTTCATCGCGATGGCGGTGTGGATGATGATTCCGGACAGGCTCGACGAAGACGAGATCACCGCGCCCAAGTTCGGCGTGCTCGCCACGACGATCGTCGCCTTCTTCCTCGCCGAGATGGGCGACAAGACGCAGATCGCGACCGTCGCGCTGGCTGCGCAATACGACGCGTTCGCCGCAGTCGTCACCGGCACCACGCTGGGCATGATGATCGCGAACGTGCCGGCGGTGTTTCTCGGCAACGGCATCGCCCAGCGCATTCCGGTGAAGCTCGTGCACGGCATCGCCGCTTCGATCTTCGGCGTACTCGGCGTTGCAGCGCTGATCGGCGTCGGAATGCGTTGAGGCACTGCCGCCGTCCTGCAGTCGTCCAGCCCGGCGCGGACAACTGCAGGACGGCGGCCTCCCCGGGCGGAAAAGCGCTTGCCTGCACGGACCGGCTCCGGTAACGTTCAAAGTTCCGTTAGGGGTGCCCGCATGTATCGGATGTGCGGGCTGAGACAGTCCCTTTGAACCTGATCCGGGTCACGCCGGCGTAGGGAAACGCATTCATGAACACCCGCAAGTCCGCTTCGTCCTTCCCCGCTTCGAGTCGCGCGTCCGCCCGCAGCAAGCATCTGGTGCGCCGATGAGCCACGCGATCCCGAACGTCGTCTCCATCGCCGGCGTCGACCCTAGCGGTGGCGCGGGACTCCTCGCCGACCTCAAGGCCTTCTCGGCGCTCGGCGCCTACGGCTGTGGCGTCGTCGCGGCGCTCACCGCGCAGAACACCCAGGCTGTCACCGGCGTGCATGCACCGCCGACCGATTTCCTGCGCCTGCAGATCGACACCCTGTTTGCCGACGTCAAGATTCACGCGGTGAAGCTCGGCATGCTGGGCAGCGCAGACATCGTCGCGACGGTGGCGGACCGGCTCGCGCATTTCGATGCGCCGAACGTCGTGTGCGACCCGGTGATGGTCGCGAAGAGCGGCGATCACCTCCTCGCCCGCAACGCCGTCGCGATGCTGATCGAGGCGCTGCTGCCGCGCACCTTCCTGCTGACGCCGAACCTGCCGGAAGCCGGCGTGCTGCTCGAACAGCGTCCGCCCGAGACCGTCAAGGAGATGTATCGCGCCGCCGAGCGCCTGCGCGAGATGCTGCCGCTGTCCTCCGAGCGCTGGGTGCTGCTGAAAGGCGGCCATCTGCCCGGCAGCGAAGTCGTCGATCTGCTCTTCGACGGCGACCGAATGATCGAGCTGCCCTCGCCGCGCATCGAAACGAAGAACACCCACGGCACCGGCTGCACGCTCGCCTCGGCGATCGCCGCGCTGCTGCCGCAGCGTGCCGGCGGCTTCCGCCCGGTCGAAGCCGCCGTACGTGACGCGCGCGACTACCTGCTGCGCGCGATCGCCGCCTCTGGCGCGCTGTCGGTGGGCAGTGGCCACGGCCCGGTCCACCACTTCCACGCGCTGTGGCGCGGCTGAAACGCCGAACCCGACGCAACCCGAAACCGCCCCCCGCCGCGCCGTGCGGCCCTTGATCTGCCGAAACACATAAGCCGTCAAGCGAATCCCCAGGAGACAGCACCATGAACGCCACCGAAAAATTCATCGCCGCGAAGGCGCACGTCGACGAGGCCGCGATCGCGCCGCTGCCGAACTCGCGCAAGGTCTATGTCGAAGGCTCGCGCCCCGACATCCAGGTGCCGATGCGCGAGATCTCGCAGGCCGACACCCCGACTGCGTTCGGCGGCGAGAAGAACCCGCCGATCTTCGTCTATGACACGTCCGGCCTCTACACCGACCCGAGCGCGAAGATCGACATCCGCTCCGGCCTGCCCGCGCTGCGCCAGCAGTGGATCGAGGAGCGCGGCGACACCGAGGTGCTCGGCGACCTTTCCTCCGAATTCGGCCGCATGCGCGCCGCTGACCAATCGCTCGACGAACTGCGCTTCCCCGACCTGCATCGCCATCCGCGCCGCGCCAAGGCCGGCGCGAACGTCTCGCAGATGCACTACGCACGCAAGGGCATCATCACGCCCGAGATGGAATACGTCGCGATCCGCGAGAACATGAACCGCCGTGCCTACATCGAGACGCTGCGCGCCGCCGGCCCGACCGGCGAGAAGATGGCGAAGCTGCTGACCCGCCAGCATCCGGGCCAGTCCTACGGCGCGGCTATCCCCGAGGAGATCACGCCCGAGTTCGTGCGCGCCGAAGTCGCGCGCGGCCGCGCGATCATCCCGAACAACATCAACCACCCGGAAAGCGAGCCGATGATCATCGGCCGCAACTTCCTCGTGAAGATCAATGCCAACATCGGCAACTCGGCGCTCGGCTCGTCGATCTCGGAGGAAGTCGACAAGATGACCTGGTCGATCCGCTGGGGCGGCGACACGGTGATGGATCTGTCGACCGGCAAGAACATCCACGAGACGCGCGAGTGGATCATCCGCAACAGCCCGGTGCCGATCGGCACGGTGCCGATCTACCAGGCGCTCGAAAAGGTGAACGGCAAGGCCGAGGAACTCACCTGGGAGATCTTCCGCGACACGCTGATCGAACAGGCCGAACAGGGCGTCGACTACTTCACGATCCACGCCGGCGTGCTACTGCGCTACGTGCCGATGACGGCGAACCGCATGACGGGCATCGTCTCGCGCGGCGGCTCGATCATGGCCAAGTGGTGTCTCGCGCACCACAAGGAAAGCTTCCTCTACACGCACTTCGAAGACATCTGCGAAATCATGAAGGCCTACGACGTGGCCTTCTCGCTCGGCGACGGCCTGCGTCCCGGCTCGATCTACGACGCGAACGACGACGCGCAGCTGGGCGAGCTGAAGACCCTCGGCGAGCTCACCGACATCGCGTGGAAGCACGACGTGCAGACCATCATCGAAGGTCCGGGCCACGTGCCGATGCACCTCATCAAGGAGAACATGGATCTCCAGCTCGAGCACTGCAAGGAAGCGCCCTTCTACACCCTCGGACCGCTGACGACCGACATCGCCCCCGGCTACGACCACATCACGAGCGGCATCGGCGCGGCGCAGATCGGCTGGTACGGCACGGCGATGCTCTGCTACGTGACGCCGAAGGAGCACCTGGGCCTGCCGGACAAGAACGACGTCAAGGAAGGCATCATCACCTACAAGCTCGCCGCGCACGCTGCCGACCTGGCGAAGGGCCACCCCGGCGCGCAGATCCGCGACAACGCCTTGTCGAAAGCGCGCTTCGAGTTCCGCTGGGAGGACCAGTTCAACCTCGGTCTCGACCCGGACAAGGCGAAAAGCTTCCACGACGAGACGCTGCCGAAAGAATCCGCCAAGGTCGCGCACTTCTGCTCGATGTGCGGCCCGCACTTCTGCTCGATGAAGATCACGCAGGACGTGCGCGACTTCGCGGCGAAGGAAGGCCTCAAGGAAGAGGACGCGCTGGCGAAGGGGATGGAAGTGAAGTCGGTCGAGTTCGTGAAGGCCGGCGCCGAGGTGTATAGCAAGATCTGACGCCGCACGTCGACACCATCGCCGATGACGGGCCGCCCGGTGCGGCCCGTTTTTTTGCTCCCTCAGCGAGTCGTGGGAATCGGCAGCCCGACGATGCGCGCGGACACCTCATCCCCTTCGATAACCAGTTCGGCGACCGCAACCGGCAAGGTGAACCGGCGCGGGCCCGCGCTGCCCGGATTCACGTAAAGCACACCGTCCCGGCCCTCCACGCGCGGTTTGTGCGAATGGCCGGAAACCACGACGCGGACTCCCGCCACGGCGGGATCGAGCGCGAGATCCGCGAGATCGTGGATCACGTGGATCGCCACGTCCCCGACACGCAAAGTCTCCGTTTCGCGCAATCCGCAGGCCCAGTCGCCGCGATCGTTGTTGCCGCGCACGACCGTGAGCGGGGCGATCCGCGCGAGGGTGTCGAGGATCGCCGGCGCACCGATATCCCCGGCGTGGATGATGCGGTCGCTACCGGCGAGGGCCTCCCGCGCCTCGGGGCGCAGCAGGCCATGCGTGTCGGAGATCAGGCCGATGCGGTACATGGGGACTCCCGGATACAGGCTCAGGTCGGATGGAGATGATTCCGTCCAGCATGGTAACCCCCGAGCCCAAACCGGGCATTCCTGAAGTTGGCACTGTTGCATTCGGCAGGTCGAGTAAATAGAGTTATATAAGCAGTTAATAATTTACCGACAGAGAGGAAGCATCATGAAAGCACGTATCACCACGGCGGGCCTCGGACTACTGCTGGCTGCAGCGCCGGCATTTGCCCAGGAAGCCCAGAAAGTCAGCCTGATCGACCGTCCGCCCCCCGCGCTCGACAAGCTGCCGAACGACGCCTATGGCGATCTCGTGCGCTACGGCCACGAACTCACGACCCGCACTTTCGCGGTCATCGGGCCGGAAGTGCAGGATCGCAAGATGCGCCTTGCCGGCAACAACCTCGCCTGCACGTCCTGCCACCAGAACGACGCGACCAAGCCCTACGCGATGCCCTGGGTGGGCGTCGCCGCGACCTTCCCGCAGTATCGGGCACGGGAAGATACGGTCAGTTCGGTCGAGGAACGCGTGAACGGCTGCATGGAGCGCATGCATGAACGGCAAGCCGCTGCCCCTCGACTCGCGCGAGATGAAGGCCTTCGCGAGCTATATCCACTACGTGTCGCGCGGCCTCCCGGTCGGTGCGAAGCTCGAAGGCGCGGGCGCGAAGCCGATCAAGGTACCGGACCGGCGCGCCGACCTCGTCGCCGGAGAAGCCGTGTATGCCAGGACCTGCGCCGTCTGCCACGGCGTGGACGGACAGGGCCAGCGCCGCGGCAAGGCGGGCGACGCCGAGGGCTACACCTTCCCGCCGCTGTGGGGCAACGACACGTTCAACAACGGCGCCGGCATGAACCGCATGCTGACCGCCGCCGCCTTCATCAAGCACAACATGCCGCAGGGCACGACTCATCAGGCGCCGGTCCTCACCGACGACGAAGCCTTCGACGTCACCGGCTACGTACTGTCGAAGCCGCGCCCGATCATGTCCGGTCTCGAGTCCGACTTCCCAGCACGCTGGAACAAGCCCGTCGATGCCGCCTTCCCGCCCTACGTCGATGGCGCCTCCGCCGACCAGCACCGCTACGGTCCCTACCCGCCGCTGATGGATCTGGCGAAGCAGCGTGCCGAGGCGAAGAAAGCCGCCCGGGACGCCGCAGCAACACGCTGAAGGCCTGCGCCGGCGTCTGCAGCGGGTCGAACTTCACCCCCCGCTGCAGATCCAATTCATGCCCCGTTTCCGCATCCCTGATCCTGAAACGGGAGCGCCTGAACAAGAATCCATCCCCAAGGAGGACAGCATCATGCGCAAACTGTTGATCGCGGCCATTTCTGCGCTCCTCGCGCTCAGCGCGGGATGTGCGACCACCGGCGGCACCAGCGGCTCGGCCTCTACCAGCATGCCGCGCAGCGGCGGCGGTGGAGGCGGCGGAGGTGGCTACTGACCGGGGCCCCGCAAGGGGCCCTGAAGTCTCCTGTTTCACCCTTGGGGCCGCTTCAGCGACCCGTGTCTTTTCTACCCTATCAACCCGCTCATTGGCGAACTCGGAGACGCGCTGTAGAACTTGCGCGGCATTCGCCCGGCGAGGAAGGCCTCGCGCCCCGCAACGACCGCCTTGCCCATCGCGTCGGCCATCCTGACGGGGTCTCCGGCGGCTGCGATCGCGGTGTTCATCAGCACGCCGTCACAGCCCAGCTCCATCGCAATCGCCGCATCCGACGCGGTGCCGACGCCGGCATCGACGATCACCGGCACTTTGGCGCGATCGATGATGAGGCCGAGGTTCCATGGATTGAGGATGCCCATGCCGGAGCCGATCAAGGACGCTAGCGGCATGATCGCGACGCAGCCGAAATCTTCGAGGATGCGCGCCTGCACGGGATCATCGGCGCAATACACCATCACGCGGAAGCCATCCTTCACGAGGCACTCGGCGGCGCGCAACGTCTCAGGCATGTTCGGGTAGAGCGTATCGCGGTCGCCGAGGACTTCGAGCTTCACGAGGTCGTGGCCGTCGAGGAGTTCTCGTGCGAGGCGGAGCGTGCGGATGGCGTCCTCGGCCGTGTAGCAGCCCGCGGTGTTCGGCAGGATCGTGAAGCGGTCCGGCGGCAGCACGTCGAGAAGATTCGGTTCGCCCGGCTGTTGGCCGATGTTGGTGCGGCGGATGGCGACCGTGACGATCTCGGCGCCGCTGGCGTCGAGCGCGGCGCGGGTGTGCGCGAAGTCGCGGTACTTTCCGGTGCCGACCAAGAGGCGCGAGCGATAGGTGCGCCCGCCGACCACGAGCGGGTCGTCGCCCGCGGACAGTGTGTGCATTTCCCTTGCGTGCATCCTTCAGCCTCCCCCGACTGGTGTGCGCGAAGTCGCGGTACTTTCCGGTGCCGACCAAGAGGCGCGAGCGATAGGTGCGCCCGCCGACCACGAGCGGGTCGTCGCCCGCGGACAGTGTGTGCATTTCCCTTGCGTGCATCCTTCAGCCTCCCCCGACTGCGATGACGATTTCGATGCGGTCGCCCGCGTTGAGCGCGACTTCGCGGTAGCGGCCGCGCGGCACGATGTCGCCGTTGAGTTCGACGGCGATACGCTTGCCGGTGTGGCCGAGCGCTTCGACGAGGTCGATGACGCAGCCGCCGCCCGGGATCGGCATCGCGCGGCCATTCACGACGATTCCGGTCATGCGGCAGTGCCCTCAGCCGCTATTGCGCCACGGGTCGCAGCATGGGCCACGGCATCGGCGCGGTAGGACGAGCGCACCAGCGGCCCCGCGGCGACTTCGGCGAACCCCATGTCGAGCGCGGCCTCACGCAGGCTCGCGAAAGCTTCGGGGGACACGTAGCGGTCGACCGGCAGGTGCGCGCTCGACGGGCGCAGGTACTGGCCGAGCGTGACGATGTCGCAGTCGTGCGCGCGCAAGTCGCGCAGCGTCGAGAGGACTTCGTCGTCGGTCTCGCCCAAGCCCAGCATCAGTCCGGATTTTGTGGGCACTTGCGGCAGGCGGCGCTTGACGGTCTGGATCAGCGCGAGCGAGCCGGCGTAGTCGCCACCGGGCCGCGCGGCGCGATAGAGGCGTGGCAAGGTCTCGATGTTGTGGTTGAAGACGTCCGGCGGTGACGCGGCGAGGCGGTCGAGCGCGACGGCTTCGCGGCCGCGGAAGTCCGGCGTCAGCACTTCGATGCGGATGCCGGGAACCGCCGCACGCACCGCCGCGATGCAGTCGGCGAAATGGCCGGCGCCGCCGTCGCGCAGGTCATCACGATCGACCGAGGTGATCACGACGTAGCGGAGCCGCATCGCGGCGACGACCGCGGCGAGCTCGTGCGGCTCGTCCGCGTCCGGCGCGAGCGGCCGGCCGTGGGCAACGTCGCAGTAGGGACAGCGGCGTGTGCAGATGCTACCGAGGATCATGAAGGTGGCCGTGCCATTGCCGAAGCATTCGCCGATATTCGGGCAGGCGGCCTCTTCGCACACGGTGTACAGGCGATGCTCGCGCAGCACGGCCTGCAGCCGCAGCACTTCGGGCGTGCCTGGATCGCGCGCGCGCAGCCAGCCGGGGCGCGGCGCGGAGGCGACCGCTGGATCGATGCGGACCGGGATGCGCGCGAGCTTCGCAGCGCCGCGTGCGCCCGTTCCGGGAATGGTGGATTGCATACGGATTTCTCCTGGAGCGTGGACCGGGTGCTCGATGTGCCCCCGGTCCTTGCCCGTACCTGACCGCCGGCTTACGCGTCGAGGAAGCGTGTGATGAGGCGATTGACCTCGTTCGCTGCTTCCATCTGCACCATGTGGCCCTGCCCCGCCAGCACTTCGACGAGTGCCCGCTTGCCCGCGGCATGCGCGTGGGCCACCGGGATGATCTGGTCGTTCTCACCCCAGATCACCAGCACCGGCTTGCCAAGATCCGATGCAACCGACGCCAGCACCGTCGCCTGGCGCCCATGCTCGAAGAGCGTCCCGGAGATCGTGCGCAGCGCCACGTCGACGCCTTCGAGGCGCTTGTACTTCAGCATGTCGTCGATGAGCTGGCGCGTTACGAGGCCCGCGTCCGAGAAGAGCTGGGTCAGCACGGGTTTCAATGCGCGGCGGTCCGCGGCCGCGACGAAGCCGTCGATGTAGGCGCCGTTGATCTCGTCACCGAGCGCCGCACTCGCGATCAGCGTCAGCGATTTCACGCGCGCGGGCGCCGCCTGCGCGACGGCGAGCGACACTGCGCCGCCCATCGAATGGCCGACGAAGTGCGCGGACTCGATCCCCTCCACGTCCATGAAGCCGGTCACGGCGGTGGCGAGCGTCGCAAGCGAGCCGTCGCCAACGTCCTTCGCCGATTCGCCGTGGCCCGGCAGGTCGAGCGCATACACTGCCCGATCGGCCGCCAACGCTTCGTGGTTGAAGAGCCAGTTGTTGAGGTCGCCGCCGAAGCCGTGGATGAGGATCATCGGCTCGCCACCCTCCCCCCGTTTCAGATAACGCAGCCTGCGACCACCGACTTCGATCTTCTCGGGCTTCGGCCCGGCATCCTCGTCTTCCCCGCTATCCGGCGTGAAGTTCGCGAGAAAGTCCGCGACCGCCGCGTCGATCTCCGCATCCGGCACCTCGGCGTCCGCGACGATGCCGAGCAGCCCGCCCACCGGCAGCACGTCCTCGGCCGACGCGATCTGCCGGCGCAGCACGCCTGCGACCGAGGCCTCGACCGCGCCCGCGATCTTCTCGCTCTCGACCTCGACGATCTCCTCGCCCACGGCGATCGCGTCGCCGACCTCCTTCAACCAGCCGTTGACCTTCCCCTCCTGCATCGAGAGGCCCCACTTCGGCATGGTGAGCTTGTGAATCGTGGGCATCAGCGGTACTCCTTGACTCGGGTGACGGCCGCTTCGATGCGGGCCGGACTCGGAACGTAAAGATCTTCCAGCGCGTCGCTGAAGGGCACGGGCACGTGCGGCGCGGTGACCTGCTCGATCGGCGCCTTCAGTGCGCCGAAGGCCTTCTGCGCGACGATGCCGGCGATGTCGGAGGCCATGCTGCAGCGGGGCGTCGATTCATCGACGATCACGAGGCGCCCGGTCTTCTCGACGCTTTCGAGGATCGTGTCCTCGTCGAGCGGCGACGTCGTGCGCGGGTCGATCACTTCGCAGTGGATGCCTTTCTTCTGCAGCGCCGCGGCGGCAGTCAGCGCCTGATTCACCATCCGCCCGAGCGCGACGATCGTCACGTCATCCCCTTCGCGCGCGACGTTCGCCTCGCCGAAAGGCACGGTGTAGCTCTCCTCCGGCACGTCGCCTTCCATCGTGTACAACACCTTGTGCTCGAGGAAGATCACCGGGTCGTTGTCGCGGATCGACTGGATCAGCAGGCCCTTCGCATCGTAGGGGTTCGACGGCACGACGACCTTCAGCCCGGGGATGTGCGTGAACATGTTGTACAGGCACTGCGAGTGCTGCGCCGCCGCGCGGAAACCCGCGCCGTACATCGCGCGGATCACGACCGGCGTCTCGGCCTTGCCGCCGAACATGTAGCGGAATTTAGCCGCCTGGTTGTAGATCTGGTCGAAGCACACGCCGATGAAGTCGACGAACATCAGCTCCGCGACCGGGCGCAGTCCGTTGCACGCGGCACCGACCGCCGCGCCGACGTAGCCGGATTCCGAGATCGGTGTATCGAGCACGCGCCCCGGGTACTTGTGGAAGAGTCCCTTGGTGACGCCGAGCACGCCGCCCCATGCGTCCTCCTCGCCGGGCGCACCGGCGCCGCCGGCGTTGTCCTCGCCCATGATGATGACGCGCGGGTCGCGCCCCATTTCCTGGTCCAGCGCCTCGTTGATGGCCTGCTGGTAGGTGCTCCTTCTTGCCATTTGAATGTCTCCTTGGAATTCTTCGAGGGCGCTTAGTACGAGACGTAGACGTCGGTCAGGAGCTCGGCCGGCGCGGGCTTGGGATCGGCCTTCGCGCGTACCACCGAGTCGTCGATCATCGACTTCACCTCGCGGTCGATCGCGTCGAGCTGCTCGTTCGTGATCTCGCCGTCGGCCGTCACGCGGCGGCGGAACTGCAGCAGGCAGTCCTTGGTTTCGCGCAGCTTCTGCACCTCACCCGACGCGCGGTAGGTCTGCTGGTCGCCCTCGAAGTGGCCGTAGTAGCGGGAGAGCTTCACTTCCAGCAGCGTCGGTCCGCCGCCTTCACGGGCGCGCTTGATCGCCTCGCCTGCCGCCTGATGCATGGCAAAGAAGTCGAAGCCGTCGACGATCACGCCCGGCATGCCGAAGGCCGGCGCGCGGTCGGCGATGTTCTCGCAGGGCACGGAGTACTTCGACGAGGTCGCCTCGGCGTAGCCGTTGTTCTCGGCGATGAAGATCGCCGGCAGATTCCACACCGCGGCGAGGTTCATCGCCTCGAAGATCGTCCCCTGGTTGGATGCGCCATCGCCGAAGAAGCACACGCCAACGTCCTTCGTGCCGCGCAGCTTCGCCGCCAGCGCGGTACCGCAGATCAGCGGGCCGCCGCCGCCGACGATGCCGTTCGCGCCGAGCATCCCGACCGACAGGTCCGCGATGTGCATCGAGCCGCCCTTGCCCTTGCAGGTGCCGGTGGCCTTGCCCCATATCTCCGCCATCATCCCGACCGGATCCACGCCCTTCGCGATGCAATGGCCGTGGCCGCGGTGGGTGCTGGCGATATAGTCGGCGCCCGTCAGGTGCATGCACACGCCAGTCGCGGACGCTTCCTCGCCGGCATACAGATGCACGAAGCCGGGAATCTCGCCGGTGGCGAAGTCGGTATGCACGCGCTCCTCGAACTCGCGGATCGTGCGCATGATCCGGTAAGCCTTGAGCAGGCTCTCGCGGTTCAGTGTCTCGCTCATCATTGCTCCTCACTTGGTTGAAAGGTTTCGAGTCCCGCAGCGCCTGCGCCGGCTACCGACCGCCCCCGGAGGCAGCCGCCGCATGCCGCGGACCTGAGCTGCCTTCCGCACGGCGCGTGCCAGCAGCGCGGCGAAAGGCCTCACCTGCCGTTCGACAAACCGCACAACCAACTGAAAAACCTGAAAAAAACTCAGACGAGCCGCTGCGCACGCCCCTCAAGGAAAGGCCCGAAACCGCGATTTCGGACGCTCTCCACCCCGCCCGCTGAGACACCCGGCCCGCGATTCCGCAGACAGCTGTCTCAGCCGAGTGAGACACCTGTCCGCATTGATTTCGCCTCGGGCCGGGAATACGCTGAAAGCAAAGGAAAAAGCACTTCTATCCAATACACCCGGCGCGGGATGCTGGAGACGAGAGGAAGGCAATGAGGAGACCTCAGGAGATCGTCCAGCACGTGGGACGCGTGATCGACGTCGTCGAACGCGGACTGCCGTTGGGGCTGGACAGTAGTTTCGAGCGACTCGCGCGCTCGTGGCGACGATCGCTCAGCACCCACCAGGTCGACCCGGCGCTCGCAACCACGCCGCGCGTCGTCACCGCCCAGGAATTGCGCGAGCACCGCGACCGCATCGACGCCTTCATGCGCATCGCACGCGAAGGCATGGACCGCCTGCACGCGCAGCTGCGGCCCGTGAACTACTGCGTGCTGCTCACCGACGCCGACGGCGTCACCGTCGACTTCCGCACCGTCCCCGAGCTCGACCGCGAATTCAAGGCCGAGGGCTTCCGCGTCGGCACCTGCTGGTCCGAGGCGGCCGAAGGCACCTGCGGCGTCGGCACGGCGCTGATCGACGGCCAGCCGATGCTCGTCCATCGCGACGAACACTTCCGCTCGCACAACATCGCCTTCAGCTGCAGCTCGGTGCCGATCTTCGGCCCCGACGACCGCCCCGTCGCCGTGCTCGACGCGACCGCGCTGCACGCGCCGGCGCAGCGCGAGAGCCAGCTCCTCGTGTATCGCCTCGTGCTCGACCGCGCGCAGCAGATCGAGAACGCCTTCGCCTGGTACACCCTGCGCCCCTACTGGGTGCTGCAGCTCGGACGGCTCGCCGAATACCTCAGCGTGCAGACCGACTACCTCGTCGCCTTCGACGACAGCGGCCGCATCGTCGGCGGCAACCGCCGCGCGCGGCTCGAACTGTTCGACGGCGACGGCAGCCCGCCGCCCGTCTTCATCCACGACCTCTTCGAATGCACGACGAACGAGATCCTCGCCGCCGCCCACGGACAGCCGGGACAAGCCTTCCCGCTGCGCCTGACGACCAACGGCGAACGCCTCTTCGCGATCCTGCGCGCGCCTGCGCCACGCAGCCGCAGCGGCCTCGCGCTACCCACCGTAGTCGATGACGCTGCGGCCGACGACAGCGCCTGCACGCAAATTCCCGGCTTCTCGCATCTCGCGCTCGACGACGCCCGCCTGCGCGGCAACGTCGAACGCGCACTGAAAGTCGCCAACCGCGACATCCCCGTGATGCTGCTCGGCGAGACCGGCACCGGCAAGGAAGCCTTCGCCCGCGCGATCCACGACTACAGCGAGCGCCGCGACAAACCCTTCGTCGCGCTCAACTGCGCGGCGATCCCCGAGACACTGATCGAAAGCGAACTCTTCGGCTACCGCGACGGCGCCTTCACCGGCGCACGCAGCAAGGGCGTGCGCGGCAAGATCCTGCAATCGGACGGCGGCACCCTCTTCCTCGACGAGATCGGCGACATGCCGCTGCAACTGCAAAGCCGCCTGCTGCGCGTGCTCGCCGAAGGCGAAGTGCTCCCGCTCGGCGCCGAAACGCCGCTACCGGTGCGCCTGCACGTCGTCTGCGCGACCCACCAGGACCTGCCCGATCTCGTCCAGCAAGGCCGCTTCCGCGAGGACCTCTACTACCGCCTCAACGGCGCCGTCTTCCTGCTGCCGCCGCTACGCGAACGCGAGGACATCCGCAGCGTGATCGGCAAGGTGATGCGCGAGGAAGCCGCCGCGATGGACCGGCCGACCCTGCGCCTCGCCCCCTCGACACTCGACGCACTGGCCCGCCACGACTGGCCCGGCAACATCCGCCAGCTGCGCCACGCGATGCGTTACGCGTGCGCGATCGCCGACGGCGACACCGTCGAGCTCGAACATCTGCCTCCGGACCTGTTCCGCGCTCGGGTCTGCGCGCACGCGGCCGCGTCACGCAGCGACGCCTTCGACGACGCCCCCCGCTACGCCTTCCCTCGCACAGCGACGCGCCCCGCCGCCCCTTATCGAACGCCGACGCCGAACTACGCGCCCAGATGCTCGCGGCGCTGCGCCGTCATCACTGGCAAGTCACCGTCACCGCACGCGAACTCGGCATGTCCCGTGCGACCTTCTACCGCAAGATGGCGCGGCTGCAGATCGTCAGTCCGAACCGAAGGGAGTTCGATGCGTGACGAGGTACCCCTGAGGATCCGCATGAACGATAAGCCCAGGGCACGCCTGCTTGCGTTGCTTCGATAGTGAGGCGGCATGCGCAGAACGCGGTGTAAAGTACAAACATGGCACCCACCGTTCTGCGCGAAGGTCAGTTCCGTCTCTTTTTCTTCTCTCGAGAGGAACCGCGCATCCATGTCCATGTGTCTCATCCTGACGGTGAGGCAAAGTATTGGCTGACGCCCGAAGTTCACTTGGCTACGTCTGTCGGCCTGAACCAGCGGCAGCTTCGCGAAGCCCAATCGATCATTGAAGCCCACCTTGGGGAGATTGCAGATGCCTGGCAACGTCATTTCGGCGCCTGAAGTTACCCATGTGTCGAAACATGGTTTCTGGCTGTTGCTCGCCGATGAAGAACTTCTTCTTCCGTTCGAACTGTTTCCCTGGTTCAGACGCGCCACGATAGAGCAACTCACCCACGTCGAATGGCCGTCACCTGACCATCTCTACTGGCCGGACCTGGATATCGATCTCTCGCTCGAGTCGATCCGCCGCCCTGACGCCTTTCCTCTAGTCTCGAAACCAGCGGACTGAACGCAATATGGACTAGGTCACCCGGCGCGGCGGAACAACTCCGGCCGCGCTTCGATCATCTCGCGGATGAAGTCCCACACGACGCGGGTACGCTTGAGCCGCAGCAGGTCTTCGGGCGCCGTGATCCACAGCGTCCGCGTCACGAGTGACTGTCCGGGAAACACGCAGACCAGATCGTCGGACAGGTCGGCGACGAAGGGCGACAAGGCCACGAGTCCCATTCCTGCCGCCGCGGCCTCGCGCTGGGCCAGCACGCTGGTGGAGGTGAAGCTCCTGTTGGGATGGGGCGTGAGCTCTTCCAGCACCCGGAAGAAGCCGCTCAGCGACCCGTCGTGGATGTAGTCCACGAAGCTGTGCTCGGCGAGATCGCTCAACTGGTGGATGGGCGGATGGGAGTCGCGGTAGCCGGGTGAGCAGTAGATGGAATAGTCGACCTCGGTCAGCCTCGCCACCTTGTAGCGCCCCACCTCGGGTGGATCCAGAGTGATCAGGATATCGACTTCGCGTGCGACGAGGCTCGGATACTGAGGCTGAGGGATTAGCTGGACCTGGAGCTCGGGGTGCTCGCGCCGCAGTTTCGTCAGGCCGGGTGCGATCAGGTGAATGCCAACGCCCTCCGGACTCCCCACGCGCACCGTCCCCTTCACCCTCACCCCCAGGCCCGCGCTCTCCTCGACGGCCTCGAGCAGAGCGCTTTCCATTCTTTCCGCATGCGGGATGAGCGCCTGGCCAGCGTCGGTCAGCGAATACCCGGTGCGTCGGCGATCGAACAGGACCACGCCCAGGTCGGCCTCCAGCCGGTCGATGCGGCGCGACACCGTGGAGTGTTCGATGCCCAGCCGCTCGCCTGCGAGGGAAATCGTGCCTTGGCGTGCGACCGCAAGAAAGACACGGAGGTCGTTCCAGTCAGGTAGTGAGTCCATGCGGGACATTGTGCATGGATGCACAAACCGTGTGCAAGCCCTTGCTTTGGCGGGAAAAAACCGACGCCGATAATCCTTGCACAAGCCCCCCGATCCCGAGCGCTCGCACGAGTGGCACGCGCAGTGCGGCCCTGAATCGATTCGGCCACCAACGTCCAAATAACAGGAGACAACCCATGGAATTCGACGCAGTCTTGCTCCCCCCTCGTCGTGCGGCCTGCATTGCCGCGGGACTCTGGCCCGATCGCACAATCAATGACGAACTGGACGCCTGCGTGGCCGAGTTTCCGGACAAGCTTGCGCTGACCGCGATGCGCGCCGAAAGCGGTGAGGTGCGGCGTTTCACCTACCGTGAGCTGGCGGCGCTGGCCGATCGCGTGGCCGTGGGTCTGTCCCGCCTGGGCGTAGGTCGCAACGACGTGGTGGCGATGCAGTTGCCCAACTGGTGGCAGTTCACGGTGCTGTATCTCGCCTGCACGCGCATCGGCGCGGTGGTCAATCCCCTGATGCCGATCTTCCGCGAGCGCGAGCTGTCGTTCATGCTCGGACACGGCGAGGCGAAAGTCTTCATCGTGCCGAAGACCTTCCGCGGCTGTGACCACGAGGCGATGGCGCGCGCGCTGCAGCCGGGCCTGCCGGCACTGCAGCGCATTGTCGTCGTCGACGGCGACGGCCCCGACTCCTTCGAGGCGCTGCTCACCGCGCCGGCCTGGGAAAAGGAACCCGACGCCGCGGACATCCTTACGCGCAGCCGCCCCGGCCCGGACGACATCACGCTGCTGATGTACACCTCGGGCACCACCGGCGAGCCGAAGGGGGCGATGCACTCGGCCAACACGGTGATGGCGAACCTCGTGCAGTACGCGCGCAGGCTGCAACTCACCCACGACGACGTCGTCCTGATGGCCTCGCCGATGGCTCACCAGACGGGCGCGGCGTACGGAATGATGCTGCCGATCCTGTTGCGCGGCCGTTCCGTGATCCTCAACAAATGGGAAGCCGCGAAGGCGATCGAGCTGATCCGGTCCGAAGGCGCGACCTTCACGATGGCTTCGACACCCTTCCTGACCGACCTGACGAAAACCGTGCAGGAGCTGGGGCTGCCGGTGCCGACCCTGAGAAGCTTCCTCTGCTCCGGCGCGCCGATCCCCGGCCCGCTGGTCGAGCAGGCGCGCAAGGTTCTCGGCACCAAGATCGTGTCCGCCTGGGGCATGACCGAAATCGGCGTCATCACGATGATCGACCTCGACGATGACGACGAGCGCGCCTGCTCGACCGACGGCAAGGTGACCCACGGCGCCGAGATCCGGGTCGTCGATGAAGACGGCGTGGAGCTTCCGCGCGGATCCGTCGGCCGTCTCGTCGTGCGCACGTGTTCGGCCTTCGGCGGCTACCTCAAGCGCCCCCAATGGAACAACGTGGATGCCGACGGCTGGCTCGACTCGGGCGACGTCGCGAAGATGGACGAGGACGGTTACATCCGCATCAGCGGCCGCAACAAGGACGTCGTCATCCGCGGCGGCGAGAACATTCCGGTGTTCGAGATCGAGTCCCTGCTGTATCGCCATCCCGCCGTCGACCAGGTGGCGATCGTCGCCTACCCCGACGAGCGGCTCGGCGAGCGCTGCTGCGCCGTCGTCGTGCCCAAGCACGGCCACACGTTCGACTTCGCATCGATGGCCGACTTCCTGAAGGCACAGAAAGTCACCCTGCAGTACATCCCGGAGCGGCTGATCGTGCGCGACGAGATGCCGTCGACGGCGACGGGGAAGATCCAGAAGTTCAGGCTGCGCGAGCTGTTGCGCAACGGGCTGCTCTGACATGGACACGTGTTACGAGGACGTCAACATAGGCGTCGAGCACGTTTCCCCCGGCAGGACCATCACTGAAGCCGACATCGTCGCCTTTTCTGCCTTCACGGGTGACTGGTTTCCCCTGCATTCGGACGAGGAGTACAGCAAGCGCGGACCGTTCAAGACCCGGATCGCCCAGGGGCTCCTTGGCCTGGCCCTGACCGAGGGGATGAAGTTCCGCATTCCCGAGTTCATGAGAATGGCCTACGTCGCCTCCCTGTACTGGAACTACCGATTCACGGCGCCCATTCACATCGGTGACACGCTGCGGCTCAAGGTTCGCATCGACAGCAAGCGCACGACCAAGAATCCGGAGCGCGGCCTCGTCGTCGAGTACATCGGCATGCTGAATCAACGCGACGAATTGGTCGGAGAGGGTGAGCACGGCCTGCTGATCCGCTGTCGTTCATAAGCGAATTTCACGAAAACAAAAAGGAAGGAGACAAGCAATGGAAAAGATCGTAAAGACCGCCAGACAACTGGTGGAGAAGACTGGACGCCATGTGGTTTCGGTCGCACCGGACGAAACTGTCATGACGGTGCTGCAGGCGATGGCCGACAGGGACGTCAATGGCGTCCTGGTCATCGACAAGGGGCAGCTGGTCGGCATCGTCACCGAGCGCGACTACGCCTTGAAGGTGGAACTCAAGGGCCGCACGGCCAAGGACACCCGGGCGCAGGAGATCATGACCCAGGACGTAATCTGCGCCTCCGCGGACGACTCCTGCGAGCGCTGCATGGAAGTCATGCACAAGGAGTGGGTGCGTCACCTCCCGGTGATCGAGCAGGGCAAGGTGATCGGCATGCTTTTCCTGCGCGACGTGCTGAAGGAAGTCGTCGCCGAGGACGAGCACCTCATCATGGATCTCGAGCGCGAGCGCATCGAGTCGGGTGGCAATACCGGCGGCAGCTACTGAGCCGGCATTGGCACCCCAACGCACTCGCCCCTAACCGCACTCGAGAGTCCTCAAATGTACGATTTCATCGTCGCCGTCGCGGCGCTGGCCTTCCTCATGTTCGTCGCCTACCGCGGATTCAGTGTCATCCTTTTCGCACCGGTGGCCGCGCTCGGCGCGGTGCTCTTGACCGATCCGTCGCTGGTACCCCCCATGTTTACCAGCGTGTTCATGGACAAGATGGTCGCCTTCGTCAAACTCTACTTCCCGGTCTTCCTGCTGGGGGCGGTGTTCGGCAAGGTGATCGAACTGTCGGGCTTTTCGAAGTCCATCGTGGCGGCCGTCATCAAGCTGGTGGGACGCGAGCGGACGATGCTCTCCATCGTGCTCGTCTGCGCCATCCTGACTTACGGCGGGGTATCGGTGTTCGTGGTGGTCTTCGCGGTCTACCCCTTCGCGGCCGAGATGTTCAGGCAGGCCGGCATCCCGAAGCGCCTCATCCCGGGAACCATCGCCCTGGGCGGCTTCACCTTCACGATGGACGCGCTGCCCGGCTCGCCGCAGATACAGAACATCATCCCAACGACCTTTTTCAAGACCAACACCTGGGCGGCTCCCTGGCTCGGCATCGCCGGCGCCGTCTTCATTCTCCTGGTGGGTCTCACTTATCTGAACTGGCGGCGCAAGCAGGCGGCGGCCCGAGGAGAAGGCTACGGCGAGGGCCACCACAACGAGCCCGAGGCGTATGCCGACGAGGCGCTGCCCAACCCGTGGATCGCCATGCTGCCGCTGGTGATGGTGGGGGTGCTGAATCGGGTGTTCATCGGCTGGATTCCGCAAGCCTACGGCGCAACCCACGAAATGACGCTGGCGGGTGGCACCAAACCCATCGTCACAGAAATCTCGAAGATCGCGGGCATCTGGGCCGTGGAAGCGGCACTCCTGGTGGGCATACTCACCGTGCTGGTGTTCGCCTTCAAGACGGTCAGCGCGAGGTTCGCCGAGGGCACCAAGGCGGCGGTAGCGGGCTCGCTCATGGCCTCGATGAACACCGCCTCCGAATATGGCTTCGGTGCCATCATCGCAGGCCTGCCGGGCTTCCTCATCATCGCCGACGCACTGAAGGCCATTCCCAATCCGCTGATCAATGAGGCGATCACGGTCACCACGCTGGCGGGCATCACCGGCTCCGCCACGGGCGGCATGAGTATCGCGCTCGCGGCGATGGCAGAGCAGTTCATCGCCGCTGCACACGCCACGGGGATCCCGCTGGAAGTCCTTCACCGAGTGGCCTCGATGTCCAGCGGCGGCATGGACACCCTGCCCCACAACGGCGCCGTCATCACCCTGCTTGCAGTGACCGGCCTCACCCATCGCCAGTCCTACGGCGACATCTTCGCCGTCACCTGCATCAAGACCGCGTCGGTGTTCGTGGTCATTGCTTTCTACTACCTGACCGGCCTGTATTGAGGACGCGACCGGGGGTCTTGGGGCCGCAGCGCGATCTCCCGCTACTGCGCCCCCAAGTACCGCAAATACGCCACCAACTCCCAAATCTGCTCCGCACTGAACGCCGCTCCCCACGGCGGCATCACATCCGCACCGACGCGCCCCTTCGTGATCGTCTCGAACATCACAGGCACCGGCAGATCCTTGCGCCCCTTGAAATCCGGTGCCCGGCCGCCGACGCCCTCGAAGCCGTGGCAGTAGCCCGCGCAGGTCTTGTTGAAGCGCTTGCGGCCGGCTTCGATGCGCGCCGAATCGTCGAGCGCGAACGGCGCTTGCGGCTCGCCGACGGCGACATTCGCCTCAGTTGCAACATCCCGCGGCGGCGGCCCAACCGCCACGCACTCGAAAGACAGCCCCGCGCATAGCGCCAGCACCGCGACGGCCTGCCCCAACCGCTGGCCGCGACGGGAAAACGTCATCCCAAACATCATCGATTTACCCATGGCAATTCCCCAGAAAAAACGGGGCGGCGATCCTTAACCGCCCCGCGAACAAGAGCGGGAGCCAAGACCCGCCCAAGGAGGAAGACGAAAAGCGTTCAGTCGACCGTAAAGGCGATCAGCGCCGCGCCGCCCGGCAGGTCCTTGATCTGCGGGTAGGCGCCGGCGAGGAAGCCCGGCGCGTGCGAGCCCAGCCCGGTCGGCACGACGATGTACTGGCGCCCGCCCGCCGCGTAGCTCACCGGCCCGCCGCGCAGCCCTGAGCCGGCGTTGAAGCGCCACAGCTCCTTGCCGTTGTCGGCGTCGTAGGCGTAGATGCGCCCTTCCATGTCGCCGGTGAACACCAGCCCGCCCGCAGTGGTCAGCACGCTGGAGAGCGGCGGCATGTCGTAGCGGATGCTCCACTTGACCTTGCCGGTCAGCGGATCGCGCGCGTCTAGCCGGCCGTGCGGCTTGTCGGCGGGCGGCGGCACGAGCTTGATCTCGTCGATGCCGAGCGACAGCGACGAGATCGCCGTGAGGTTCGCCGGATCGTCGCGCCCGGCGACAACCTCGTTGCACACCTCCATCGCGTGCGAGTACCACAGGCCCGTCTGCGGGTTGTAGGCGCCGTGGTTCCAACTCCGCGCGCCGAGCAGGTTCGGGCAGAAGAGTTTCTTCTTGCCCTCTTCCGGATACACCGGGTCGATCAGCCGTCCCGTCTTCGGGTCGATGCCCTTCACCCAATTCACGTTCTGCGCGAACTGCCACACGTTCTCGAGCTTGCCGTCGTCCTTGTCCATCACGAACACGAAGCCGCTCTTGTTCAGATGCACGATCACATCCTTGCCGTCCGCGCCCTTCACCATCAGCGCCTCGTAGGCCGAGTCGAAATCCCACGAATCGTGCGGGATCTCCTGCCGCGCCCACTTCAGCTTGCCGCTCTTCGGGTCGAGCGCGAGCAGGCTCGCCGTGTACTTGTTGTCGCCCTTGCGGTCGGCGTTGAAGTAGTCCGGCGCCGCGTTCGACGTGCCGATGTAGATCGTATCGGTGCGCGGGTCAAAGGTGCCCGGCATCCACGCGCTGCCGCCGCCGCGCTTGCGGCTGTCGCCCGGCCAGCTCTCGGGGTCGTCGCGCAGGATGTCGAAGGTCCACGCGGGCTTGCCGGTGTCGGCATTGACCGCGTAGATCTTGCCGCTGATCGGCTGATCGCCGCCCGTCGTGCCGCCGAAGAGCACATCCCCGGCAAGCTGCGGCGGCGCCGAGAAGAGCGCGCCGTATTGCGACTTCTGCTCCGTGAGCTGCGTCGACCAGAGCTCCTTGCCGGTCTTCTGGTCGAGCGCGATGAAGCGCCCGTCGAGCGTGCCCAGGAACACCTTGCCGCGCCCGACCGTCACGCCGCGACTCGCCGACGCATAGAACGCCTGCTTCGCGATCGGATCGAGCTTCGGCTCGTAATGCCACAGCGTGCGCCCGTTCGCCGCATCGACCGCCCACACGTTGTTGTTCGCCGACACGTAGTACAGCACCCCGTCGATCACGATCGGCGTCGCCTGGATGCCGTGGGTGATGTTGCCCGGCTGGTGGATCCACGCGACCTTGAGCCGCCCGACGTTGTCGCGGTTGATTGCCGCGAGCGGGCTGAAGCGCCACGCGTTGTAGCTGCGGTGATACTGCGGCCAGTTGTCCGGGTCGTCAAAACCGGGACCGCTCGCACCCCATGCGCTTCCCGACAGCGCCCCCGCGCAGGCGAGCGCGACGATCAGTTTCTTGGTTTTCATGCAGTTCTCCTCCGGAATCCGGTTCGTGCTTACCAGACGTAGGCGTACTTGAGATTGAGGCTGTCGGTCGCGCCGTGGCTCTCGCCGTCGATGCCGCGCGAATAGCGCACGGTGATCGACTGGTTGCCGTAGCACTTGAACATCACGCCGATGCCGGCGGTGGTCTCGTGGCCTTCGGGCACCTTCAAGCCGGTCGCTCGGTTCTTCCAGCCTTGCTGCCGTTCGTAGTCGAGTGCGATGAAGGGCTCGATCGCGTCGTTCAGCTGGTAGCCGAGGCGATGGTTGGTGTGGAAGAGCGTCCCGGGCGACGCATCGGCCGCGGTCGACTCGCCGGAGAACACGAAGCCCGCGTCCGCCGTGTAGGTCAGCTTGCCGAACTGCACATCCCAGAACAGACTCGACAGGTTCTTCCACACGTCGCCGCCGCCGATGTCGCCGTCGCCAACCGGCACCTGCATGAAGGACTGGAAACCGAGGGTCGAGTTGGGGGTCGGCTTGTACCACAGCGCAAGCCCCGTGATCGGATCGCCGATACCGCTCGCAGAGGTCCGCGCATCCGAATTCCGCACGCCGACCTCAGGCACGATGATCTCGTAGGCGAGGCCGATCTTCGGATTCGACTCCGGCGTCCAGAAGCGCACGTATTTCGACAGGCCAACGATCGTGCGCGTCGACGACGTATGGCGCCGGTCGCCGTCGCGGTCCCACAGGCGGTCTCCGTCCTGGAAGGTCGCGTATTGCACGAACACGTTGAAGGGCTTGAAATCGACGGGGAGGTCGTACTCGTGCGGGCCGATCACGTCGAGCGTGACCTGGGCCTGCGCCGGCGCCGTGCCCCCAAGACTGCCAGCCAGCACCACAACCGCCAGCAGCGAACCTGCGCGGCAGGGTTTCTCCTCTTGCATGAATGTCTCCTTTGGTTTTTTGCGTGGTATCGCGAGACGGTCGGGCACTTTCGCGAGCACTCCGCCGACTCCTCCCCCAATTTGCGAAACCCATGCCAGGAGACTGCTTTCTTTCGAATCAATACGTTAAGACTTCGAACGCAGTGAAACGCGAGACAGGCGTCTCTCCCGCGCTGAGACGGCCGCGACAGCTGTCTCAGGGGTGCTTCCCGCCGCGGCGACAATTTGCGCAGCGCGCTTCGCGCCGACGATGCACGGTGCGACAATTGCCGGATCGCCCGCACCCGCCGCCGCCATGACCACCGACCAGTCCCTGCCGATCGCAGCCATCGTCTATCGCCCCACCGACCACATCGAGCCGGTGCTTCTCGAGGCCGCGCGCGCGCTGGCCGGCGAGGGCGTGCGGCTGGGCGGCATCCTGCAGCACGACATCCCGACGACGATCACCGACCCCTGCGGCATGGAGCTCGAGGACCTCGCGACCGGCGAGCGTTTTCCGCTGTCGCAGGACCTCGGCAGCGGCTCGGAGGCCTGCCGGCTCGATCCGGATGCGCTCGCCCACGCTGCGATGGCGGTGCGTGCCGCGCTCGAACGCGGTACGGAACTGGTGTTCATCAACAAGTTCGGCGCGCAGGAAGCGGGCGGCTCCGGCCTGCGCGCGGAGATGGCGATGGCCGTGACGAGCGGCGTGCCGGTCATCACCGCGGTCGGTGAGCGCTTCCTCGATGCATGGCGCCATTTCACCGGCGGCAGCACAGCCCTGCTCGACCCCAAGGTGGACGACATCCTCACGTGGTGGCACGGCCTGCCCGCCCGGAACTGAACGGTGGAGTGTCGCCCCGCCTGTGCGGCCTGCTGCATCGCGCCGTCGATCTCCAGCCCCATCCCGGGCATGCCGGACGGCAAGCCTGCGGGCGTGCGCTGCGCCCAGCTCGACGAGGCCGACCGCTGCCGTCTGTTCGGCGACCCGCGCCGTCCGGCCGTATGCGGCAGCCTCGCCCCCAGCCCGCAGATGTGCGGCACGCATCGCGAGGCAGCCATCCGCTGGCTCGGCGAACTCGAAGCGCTCACCGCCCCTGACAACCCCCGATCGCTGCACGACGCACCCTGCAACTGAATCCAATTTAACTTTCGTGCCACGGTGCACGGGTATCATGCCGGTCTTCGCCAGAATTTCCCCCCTGCCCCATGGACCTGCCCCACTACCTCGTCGCACTGATTCTCGGCATCATCGAAGGCATCACCGAATTCCTGCCGATCTCCTCCACCGGCCACCTCATCATCTTCGGCGACCTCCTCGGCTATAACGACGAGGCGAGCAAGGTCTTCGAGATCGTCATCCAGCTCGCAGCCATTCTCGCGGTGTGCTGGGATTACCGCGAACGGCTGGCGAAGGTCGCAACCGGCGTCGCCAGCAGTCCCGCCGCGCAGCGCTTCGTCGCCCTGCTGATCGTCGGCTTCCTGCCGGCGGCGGTGCTGGGCCTGATGTTCCATTCCAGGATCAAGGCGCTGCTCTTCAATCCGCTCACCGTCGCGACCGCGCTGATCGTCGGCGGCTTCGTGATCCTGTGGCTGGAAAAGCGCGACCACCGGCCGCGCATCCATGCCATCGACGAGATGCGCTGGCCCGACGCGCTCAAGGTCGGCTTCGCGCAGGCGCTGGCGATGATTCCCGGCACCTCGCGTTCGGGCGCGACGATCATGGGCGGACTGGTGTTCGGCCTATCGCGCAAGACCGCGACCGAGTTCTCGTTCTTCCTCGCGATCCCGACGATGTTCGCGGCAACCGCCTACGACCTCTACAAGGCCCGCGACCTGCTCCATGCGGGCGACGTGCCGGTGTTCGTCATCGGCTTCGTCGCTTCCTTCATCTCCGCGATGTGGGCGGTGAAGGGCTTCATCCGCTTCGTTTCCAACCACACTTTCGTCGCCTTCGCGTGGTACCGCATCGCCTTCGGCCTCATCGTGCTGGCAACCTGGAAATTCGGCCTCGTCGCGTGGTAGGCGTCCGAACGCGGTTAAACTCCGGGGTCCAGCCCCGTTCCCGCATACGATGATCATCTACCTGCACGGTTTCCGCTCGGCTCCTGCGTCGATCAAGGCGCAGGCGCTGCAACGCCGCGTCGCTGAAAAGGGGCTCGCCGACGAATTCTGGTGCGAGCAGCTGCCGCCCGAACCGGGCGCCGCGATCGCGCTCGCCGAACGCCGGATCGCCCGCTGCCGCGCAGAACGCCCCGCCCTTGCGCCGATGCTGGTCGGCAGCTCGCTGGGCGGCTACTATGCGACGCACCTCGCCGAAAAGCACGACCTCAGGGCCGTGCTCGTGAACCCGGCGGTCGTCGCGCCCTTGTCGCTGGAAGCCTACATCGGCCCGCAGACCAGCATCTACACCGGCGAAACCTTCGACTTCAAAGCCGAATACATCGCCCAGCTGCGGGCGATGGACGTCGCGACGATCACCCGCCCGCACAATTTCTGGCTGATGGTCGAGACCGGCGACGAAGTGCTCGACTACCGCGACGCGGTCGCGAAGTACGCCGGCGCGCGCCAGACCGTGCTCGAAGGCGGCGACCACGGCTTCTCGCGCTGGAGCGACTACCTCGACGACGTGATCGCCTTCGCCGGGCTCGCGGCACGATGAGCGCGCCCGCAGACTTCGACGCGCGCCGCTTCAAGGCGACGGAGCGCGCCGGCTTCAATCGCATCGCCGCACGCTACGCCGATGGCGCTCCCCTGCGAGCCGACCTCGCTGCCGCCCTGCTCGACGCGGCGGAACTCGCACCGGGCCAGCGCGTGCTCGATCTCGCGAGCGGTCCGGGACTGCTCGCCCGCGATGCCGCCGCGCGGGTCACCCCCGGCGGCTGGGTGCTCGCGAGCGACATCGCCGAAGGCATGCTCGCCGAAGGCGCCCGGCGCGCCGCCGTCGAAGACAGAGCCGACGCCCTCGCCTTCACCGCCGCCGATGCCGAACACCTGTGCCTGCCCGACGCGAGCTTCGACCGCGTCCTCGCCGGCCTCGCTCTCTTCATGTTCCCGCACCCGCCACAGGCGCTCGCCGAGATGCGCCGCGTGCTGCGCCCGGGCGGGCGGATCGCGCTCTCCGTGTGGGGCCCGCGCGAGGCCGTGCCGCTGCTCGCGTGCGCGCAGGACTGCATCGCCCGGCTGCTCCCGCCCCCCAAGGTCGCCCGCCCCTCGGTGTTCCGCTTCGGCGACGCTGCCACGCTGACGGCCGCCCTCACCGACGCGGGGTTCTCGGACGTGCGCATCGCCCCCTGCCCCGTCCGCTGCCACTTTCCGGACGCCGACGCCTACTGGCAGGCCTTCCTCGATCTCGCCGGCGGCGCGGCCGAAGCGCTCTCGCGCCTGCCCGAGGCCACCCGGGACGCCCTGCGCGCCGCCGTCGCAGCCGACCTCGAAAGCCATCGCACCGCGGACGGCTACGCCGTCGACGCCCTCGCGCTCGTGGCGACCGCGCGGACATGACCGCCACACTCGCCGACGCACAGCGACGCCGCCAGGGCGTCATCGCGACGCTGATCGCCTTCACCATGTGGGGGTTGATGCCGCTCTACTTCAAGGCGGTCGGCAGCGTTTCTCCCGGCGAGATCGTTGCCCACCGCGTGCTGTGGTCGGTCGTCTTCCTCCTCGCGCTGCTCGCCCTGTGGCGCGGCTTCGGCGGGTTGCGCCGCCTCGCCGCCCAGCCGCGCCTGATCGGCCTGCTCGCCCTGTCGGCCTCGCTCACCGGCAGCAACTGGCTCGTCTTCGTGTGGGCGATCTCCGCCGACCGCCTGCTCGAAGCCAGCCTCGGCTACTTCATCAACCCGCTCGTCAGCATCCTGCTCGGCCGCCTCGTGCTCGGCGAACGCCTGCGCCCGCTGCAGCAGGCTGCCGTCGCGCTCGCCTGTACGGGCGTCGCGTGGCGTGTATGGCAGGTCGGCTCGCTGCCGTGGATCGCGCTCTTCCTCGCCGGCACCTTCGGCCTGTACGGCCTGCTGCGCAAGCGCGCCCCGGTCGACGCGATCAACAGCCTCTTCGTCGAAACGCTGGTCACCGCGCCGCTCGCGATCGCCTGGCTGGCCTGGCTCGCGAGCCGCGGCACGCTGCATTTCGGCACGGACATCCTGACCGACGCGCTGTTGCCGCTCGCAGGCGTATTCACCGCCGTGCCGCTGATGCTGTTCGCGATCGGCGCGCAACGCCTGCCGCTGTCGATGGTCGGATTTCTGCAGTACCTCGCGCCCAGCCTCAACTTCCTCCTCGCCGTCTTCGTCTTCCATGAACCCTTCGACGCCGGTCAATTCGCCGGTTTCGCCCTGATCTGGGCGGCGCTCGCGGTCTATTCGGTGGACATGCTGCGCGCGCCCCGCCTTCCCGTCGTCAGCCCGGCCGCCGAACGCTGAACGGCCTTCGGGCCGACGGCAGTGCCGCTGCCCTCTGCGCCGGGCGGGCGAATCCTTTAAACTGTCGGGCTTGCTCTAGTTAGGCGGTTCCGATGTTTGTGCTGTTCGAAGAGGATGGGGCGTTCAAGGCCGGCACCATCCTCGCTGATAACGATTCCTCGCTGCAGGTCGAGACGTCCCACGGCAAGCGCGTGAAGCTGAAAAGCAGCCACGTGCTGATGCGCTTTCGCGAGCCCGCGCCGGGCGAGCTGCTGAACCGCGCCGAAGCCGGCGCCGAGGAGCTGGACACC
Organism: Azoarcus sp. DN11; assembly: GCF_003628555.1. Classification (NCBI taxonomy): domain Bacteria; kingdom Pseudomonadati; phylum Pseudomonadota; class Betaproteobacteria; order Rhodocyclales; family Zoogloeaceae; genus Azoarcus; species Azoarcus sp. DN11. Next base: position 4,038,574 of record NZ_CP021731.1, read on the forward strand.
GCCTTCCTGTGGGAAGTCTGCGGCGAGGACGAGTTCGCCTTCGACGAGTTCGCCGCCGAGTACCACGGCCACGCCCCGAACGCCGTCGAGTCCGCGAGCATCCTGCTGCGCCTGCACTCGGCCCCCATGTATTTCCACCGCAAGGGTCGCGGCCGCTTCCGCAAGGCGCCCGCCGACATCCTCCAGGCCGCGCTCGCCGGCCTGGAGAAAAAGCGCCAGCAGGCCGAGGCGATCGAGCGCATGCGCGCCGAACTCGTCGACGGCCGCATGCCGGCCGAGATCGCCGCGATGCTGCCGCAGCTCCTCTACCGCCCGGACCGCAACCGCGTCGAAACCAAGGCCTTCGAGGCCGCCTGCGTCGATGCCGGCCTGTCCGCGCCGCGCCTGCTGCTCAAATGCGGCGCGCTGGAATCGAGCTACGACTTCCATTACAACCGCTTCCTGTTCGAATATTTCGAGGACGGCACGGCCTTCCCGGCCTTCGACGCCCCGACCGACCCGGCTAACCTGCCGCTCGCGCGGGTCGCCGCGTTCTCGATCGACGACGCGACGACGACCGAGATCGACGACGCCTTCTCGGTGACGCCGCGCGAAGGCGGCGGCTGGCGCATCGGCATCCACATCGCCGCACCGGCACTCGGCTTCGCGCGCGGCTCCTCGCTCGACGCGATCGCGCGCCGGCGCCTGTCGACCGTGTATATGCCGGGCAACAAGATCACGATGCTGCCCGATGCGGTCGTCGAGTCCTTCACGCTCGCCGCCGGGCGCGACTGCCCCGCGGTGTCGCTGTATCTCGACGTCACCGCGGCGCTCGCGGTCCAGCGCCACGAAACCGTCGTCGAGCGCGTGCCCATCGTCGCGAACCTGCGTCATCACGACATCGAACCGTTCTTCAACGAGCAGGTGCTGCACGACCATTCCGGCGGCCCCGACTTCGAATGGAAGCGCGAGCTCACGCTGCTGTGGGACCTCGCCAACGTCCTCGAGGCCGGCCGCGGCAAGGCCGAGGACAACCGCAACCAGATCGACTTCAACTTCTACGTCGACTGGCAGACGCACACCGAGGACGGCGCCGGCTACGTCACGATCTCGCAGAGGAAGCGCGGTTCGCCGCTCGACAAGCTGGTCGCCGAGATGATGATCCTGGCGAACTCCACCTGGGGCAAGCTGCTCGACGAAGCCGGCGTTCCGGGCCTGTACCGCGTGCAGAGCGGCGGCAAGGTGCGCATGTCCACCGCAGCCGGCCCGCACGACGGCCTCGGCGTGGACTGCTACGCGTGGTCCAGTTCGCCGCTGCGCCGTTATGTCGACATGATCAACCAGTGGCAGATCGTCTCCGTGCTGCGCGACGAAGCGCCCGCGTTCGCGCCGAAATCGGCCGACCTGATGGCGGCGCTGCGCGACTTCGACGTCACCTACGCCGCCTACGCCGACTTCCAGCGCCAGATGGAACGCTACTGGTGCCTGCGCTGGCTGCGCCAGCAACCCGGTGTCGCCGTCGACGGCAAGGTGCTGCGCGACAACCTCGTGCGCCTCGACGCGATCCCGCTGATGGTCAAGGTGCCCTCGCTGCCGGTCATGCTGCCGGGCACGCACGTGCGCCTGACGGTCGAACACAGCGACCTGCTCGACGTCGATATCAGCGCGCGCTTCGTCACGATGCTGGCCGAGCCCGACCCCCGGGAAGCCGCGGACGCGGCCCTCGAGGGCAACTGAGCGCGGGGCGGCATGGATCGCATGAACGCTCCCTCTTCCCGCACTCCGACCCGCGTGCCCTCGCGCCCGCCCGTCATCGGCCGCCGCCCCCTTCTGCAGGGCGATCCGCTGCTCACGATCGCCTTCCTGGTCTCCCTCGCCATCCATGCGCTGGCGCTGTCGATCGGCTTCACGATGGATCTCGGACCGCGGCCGCGCGAACCCGACCGCGGGCTGGAAGTCGTGCTCGTGAACGCCCGCCACGCCCGCGCCCCGCAAAAGGCCGAGGTGCTCGCGCAAGCCAACGTCGACGGCGGCGGCACCAGCGAACAGGACGCGCGGCCGAAGTCGCCGCTTCCGCCCCAGCCCTCGAAGCGCGAAGGCGATGCGCTGGTCGAGGCGAAGAAGCGCACGGCGGAGCGCAGCGCCGCCCACTCGGAGGTCATGACGGCGCCGAAATCCGCGGCACAGACCCAGGCCGCCGTGCAGCAGCCCGACCCGGCCACGGTCCAACCCCGGCCTTCGGGCCTCGACCTGCTCGACAGCGTCGCCGCCGCGGCGCGCCTCGAGGCCGAGATCGACCGCAAGCTCCAGGAATACGCGAAACGCCCACGCAAGACCCCGATCACCGCGGCGCGCGCGAAGGAATACCGCTTCGCGCAGTACGTCGAGGACTGGCGCCAGAAGATCGAGCGCGTCGGCACGCTCAACTACCCCGACGCCGCGCGCGGCAGACTCTATGGCAGCCTCCTGCTGTACGTCGCGATCAAGGCCGACGGTTCGGTCGACCGCGTCGAAATCCAGCGCTCATCGGGTGAGAAAGTGCTCGACGAGGCGGCGCTGCGCATCGTCAAGCTCGCCGGCCCGTTCGCCCCCTTCCCCGACAGCATCCGCGCCGACACCGACATCGTCGAGATCGTCAGGACCTGGACCTTCACCAACGCCGACCGGCTCACCGCCCAATAGACCCGTCCATGGACCGCTACGCCGTCATCGGCAACCCCGTCGCCCACAGCAAGTCCCCGGCCATCCACGCCGCCTTCGCCGCGCAGACCAGCCAGGCCCTCACCTACGCGGCGCTGCTCGCGCCGCTCGACGGCTTCGCCGCGACGGTCGCCGAATTCCGCGCGGCCGGTGGGCGCGGCTGTAACGTCACGGTCCCGTTCAAGCTCGAAGCCTTCGCGCTCGCCGCGCGCCGCTCGCCACGCGCACAGGCCGCCGGCGCCGTGAACACGCTCATGTTCGATGCCGGCGGGGTCTACGGCGACAACACCGACGGCGCCGGCCTCGTGCGCGACCTCACGCACAACCTCGACTGCCCGCTCGCCGGCCGCCGCATCCTGCTGCTCGGGGCGGGCGGCGCCGCGCGCGGGGTGATGCTGCCCCTGCTCGCGGCCGGCCCCGCTCGCCTCACGCTCGCCAACCGCACAGTGTCGCGCGCCGAAGCCCTCGTCGCCGAGTTCACCGCGGCGGCCGGCAGCACGCCGCTCGCCGCCAGCGGCTTCGCCGAGCTCGCCGGGGCGCAGTTCGACGTCGTCATCAACGCGACTGCCGCCAGCCTCGCCGACGAAGCGCCGCCGCTGCCGCCCGGCCTGTACGCCTCCGGCGCGCTCGCCTACGACATGATGTACGGCCGTGGCGATACCCCCTTCCTCGTCGCAGCCCGCCGCGACGGCGCGACGCACCTCGCCGACGGCCTCGGCATGCTCGTCGAGCAGGCCGCCGAAAGCTTCCTGCTGTGGCGCGGCGTGCGCCCCGAGACCGCGCCGGTCCTCGCCGAGCTGCGACGACAGCTGGGCCGATGAAGACGGCGTTGCGGCGCATCGGCTGGGTGTGCGCGGCACTTCTCGCGCTCCTGCTGCTGTACCAGCTGTGGATCTTCGCCCTCGTGCTGTGGTGGAGCCACTTCAACCCGTCGAGCACCAGCTTCATGGACATCCGCCGCGACGAGTTGCAGGAGAAGCGCCCCAACGCCGAACTGCGCCACGAGTGGGTGCCCTATGAGCGCATCTCGATCCACCTCAAGCGCGCGGTGATCGCCGCCGAGGACGACAGCTTCATCGACCACGAAGGGTTCGACTGGGAAGGCATCCAGCGCGCGCTGGAGAAGAACCAGCGCAAGGGCCGCGCGGTCGCCGGCGGCTCGACGATCAGCCAGCAGCTCGCGAAGAACCTGTTCCTGTCGCCGACCCGCAGCTACTTCCGCAAGGCACAGGAAGCGGTCATCACCGTGATGATCGAGGCGGTGTGGAGCAAGCGCCGCATCCTCGAGGTCTATCTCAACGTCGTCGAATGGGGCACCGGCATCTTCGGCTGCGAGGCGGCCGCGCAGCGCTATTACGGCGTTCCGGCGAGCCGGCTGGGCGCGGACGAGGCCGCGCACCTCGCGGTGATGCTGCCCAATCCGCGCAAATACGAGAAGCAATTCGGCCCGCGGCTCGCCGCCCATGCCGCGCGCATCCGCGGGCGCATGGCCTACGCGCAGGTTCCCTGAGCGGATTCGACGCCGCGACGCGCCCCGACAGCGTGCCGCATTGCAACATTTCCGGCTTTCCGGGGTCGCAAGAGCAGCGCGAAATCCGTAGAATTCGCGCCTTACGACCGATCCCACCCACACTCCCCGGAGGCGCCCGATGAGCGAGCAGGACGAACGCCACCCGGACGACGTCCAGCAGCACCTGCGCGAGGTGCAGGAGCTGCTCGCACGCCACAAGGTGGTGGAAGACCTCGTCCATCGGCAGGACATGCCCCGCCACCAACTGGTGGAGAACCTCGTCCACAAGCAGCATGTCGCCGAACTCCAGGGCAAGCTCGACGCGCTGCACCCCGCGGACATCGCCTACGTCCTCGAAGCGCTGCCGCTCGAGAGCCGCCTGTTCGTGTGGGACCTCGTCAAGGCCGAGCGCGACGGCGACATCCTGCTCGAAGTCTCCGACGCGGTGCGCGAGTCCCTCATCGAGACGATGGACCCGCACGAGCTCAAGGCCGCGGCGGAAACCCTCGATGCCGACGAGCTCGCCGACCTCGCCCCCGACCTGCCGCCCGAGGTCATGCTGGACGTGTTCCAGTCGCTCGACAGCGAGGAGCGCGAACAGCTGCGCGCGGCGATGTCCTTCCCGGAGGAGTCGGTCGGCGCGCTGATGGATTTCGACATGGTGACCGTCCGCGAGGACGTCACGCTCGAAGTCGTGCTGCGCTACCTGCGCCGCTTCGAAGAGCTGCCCGACCACACCGACAAGCTCTTCGTCATCGACCGCGAAGATCACCTGAAAGGCATCCTGACGCTGGAGTCGCTGCTCATCAACGACCCCGAGATGGTCGTCGGCGAGGTCATGCACAAGGAAAACGTCATCAGCTTCGAGCCCGAGGACGAAGCCGACGACGCGGCCCAGGCCTTCGAGCGCTACGACCTCGTGTCCGCGCCGGTCGTGGACGCCGAAAAGCGCGTCGTCGGCCGCCTCACGGTCGCCGACGTGGTCGATTACATCCGCGAGGAATCCGAGCATGAAATCCTCAGCCAGGCCGGTCTGCGCGAGGAGGAAGACATCTTCGCCTCGGTGTGGGACTCGGTGCGGAACCGCTGGGCGTGGCTGGCGATCAACCTCGTCACCGCCTTCATCGCCTCGCGCGTGATCGGCGCCTTCGAGGGCTCGATCGAGAAGCTCGTCGCGCTGGCCGCCCTGATGCCCATCGTCGCCGGCATCGGCGGCAACTCGGGCAACCAGACCATCACGATGATCGTGCGCGCGATCGCGATGGGCCAGGTCGAGCCATCCGCGATGCAGCGCCTGATGCGCAAGGAAATGGGCGTCGCCGTCGTCAACGGCCTGGTGTGGGGCGGGCTGCTCGGGGTCCTCGCGTGGGCGCTCTACGGCAGCGCCTCGCTCGGCATGGTGATGACCGCGGCGATGACGCTGAACCTGCTGCTCGCCTCCTGCGCGGGCGTGCTGATCCCGATGGTGCGCCTGCGCGTCGGCGCCGATCCGGCACTGGGCAGCTCGGTGCTGATCACCGCCCTCACCGACTCGGGCGGCTTCTTCATCTTCCTCGGCCTCGCGACGCTGTTCCTGCTGTAACGGCGACGCCAGCCGATCAAAAATAAGAAGGGGCGCCGCAGCGCCCCTTCGTGCATTCCGGCAGGCCGCAGGGCGGAATGCAATCCCGCCGCCGCCCAGCCCCCCGCTCAGCGCAGCGCGGCAAATACTTTCTGCGCCGCGGCGATCGTCGCGTCCACATCCGCTGCCGTATGCGCCGCCGACACGAAGCCCGCCTCGAACGCCGAGGGTGCGAAGTAATGGCCCGCCTCCAGCATCGCGTGGAAGAAGCGGTTGAAGGTGTCGCGGTCGGAGGCCATCACCTCCGTGTAGGAACGCGGCACGCGCGGCGCGAAATAGAGGCCGAACATGCCGCCGACCGAGTCGGCGCAGAACGTCACGCCGGCGTCGCGCGCGGCGGCCGACAGGCCCTCGACGAGCTGGCTCGCACGCGCGGCGAGATTGTCATGGAAGCCCGGTTCGCGCACGAGCTTGAGCGAGGCGAGACCCGCCGCGACCGCGACCGGGCTGCCCGACAACGTGCCGGCCTGGTACACCGCCCCCAGCGGCGCGATGTGGTTCATGATCTCGCGGCGGCCACCGAAGGCGCCCACCGGCATGCCGCCGCCGATCACCTTGCCCAGCGTCGTCAGGTCCGGCGTGATGCCATAGAGGCCCTGCACGCCCTGCGCGCCGGCGCGGAAGCCGGTCATCACCTCGTCGAAGATCAGCACCGCGCCATACTGCGTGCACAGCGCGCGCAGCCCCTCGAGGAAGCCCGGCAGCGGCTTGATCAGGTTCATGTTGCCCGCGACCGCCTCGACGATTACCGCTGCGATCTCGTTGCCGCGCGCCTTGAAGGCGTCCTCGACCTGGCCGAGGTCGTTGTAGTCGAGCACGATCGTGTGCTTCGCGAAGTCCGCCGGCACGCCGCCCGAGGACGGGTTGCCGAAAGTCAGCAGGCCCGAGCCGGCCTTCACCAGCAGGCTGTCGGCGTGGCCGTGGTAGCAGCCCTCGAACTTGACGATCGCGTCGCGCCCGGTGAAGCCACGCGCGAGACGGATCGCGCTCATCGTCGCCTCGGTGCCCGAGCTCACCAGCCGCACCAGGTCGATCGACGGCATCAGCTCGCAGATCAGCTCGGCCATCTCGACTTCGGCCTCGGTCGGCGCGCCGAAGGACAGCCCGCGCAGCGCCGCCTCGCGCACCGCCTCGACGATGGCCGGATGGGCGTGGCCGGTGATCGCCGGCCCCCACGAGCCGACGTAGTCGATGTAGTCCTTGCCGTCCGCATCCCACACGCGCGCCCCTTGCGCACGCTCGATGAAGCGCGGCGAACCGCCGACCGAGCGGAAGGCCCGCACGGGCGAATTGACGCCGCCGGGGATGGTTTTCTGGGCACGCTGGAAAAGGACTTCGTTCTTGCTCGTCATGTCGGTTTGCACTCGTCGATTTGGCAAAAGAGAAAAAGAATCGGGAAAAACGCACCTGCGCGCGCCTGCGCGCCCGCTCAGCCGGGCAGGCCGAAGGCCGCGCGGTAGGCCGCCGCACGACCACCGGGGTCGGGATGGTCGAACACGTCGGAAATCACCGCCAGCAGGTCAGCCCCCGCCGCGATCGCCTGCGGGGCATTCTCGAGGGTGATGCCGCCGATCGCCGCGACCGGCAGCTGCAGTTCGCGGCGCGCGCGGGTCAGCAGTTCGAGCGGCGCATGCACCGCGGCGGGCTTCGTCGCCGACGCGAACACCGCCCCGAAGGCGACGTAGTCGGCACCGGCCGCCACGCCTTCCTCCGCGCGTGTCCACTCGTTGTAGCACGTCACGCCGAGGATGCGCTCCGGCCCCAGCGCGGCACGCGCCGCGTGCAGATCGCCGTCGTCGCGCCCGAGATGCACGCCATCGGCCGCGACCGCGAGCGCGAGTTCGAGGCTGTCATTGACGATGAAGGGCACGCCAGCCTCGCGGCACAGCGCGGCGAGCGCCGTCGCCTGCTCGCGCCGCAGCGCGGCATCCGGATGCTTGCTGCGGTATTGCAGCAGCGCAGGGCGCCCGGCGAGCGCACGGCCGACGCCGGCCAGCAACGACGCGCTATCCGCGGTATCGGGCGTGATCAGGTACAGCCCGCGCAGGGGCCACTCACGCTTCGGCATTGTCGTCCTCCGCGCCCCGTGCCCAGAAGAAGCGGTCCGGCAGAGCCATGCCCATGCCGGGCCGGTAAGCGCCGGAAAGCGCCTGCCAGGTGAACTCCTGCGCCTCGCGGGCGGCCTCGGGCACCGTCATGCCATGCGCGAGCGCTCCCGCCAGCGCAGCGGCCAGCGTGGCGCCCGCGCCGAGGAAAGGCCCCGACAGGCGCTCCCAGGCATCCGTGCGCACCACGCCCTCGCGCCCGACCAGCACATTGACGACCTGCGGTCCGGGCTCGCCGCCCCCCGTCAGCAGCACATGGCCGACACCGCGTCCGAGCAGGCGCGCGATCGCGTCGGCCAGCGACAGCGCGTCGTCTTCGGCTTCGGCTTCTTCGCCGCCTTCGTTCGCGTCATCCTCGTCCGCGACCGGCGGAAAGAGCTCGGCGAAATCGTCGGAGTCGACCGCGTCCTCGCCCTCCTCGCCCTCCTCGCCCTCCTCACTCTCCTCGCCCTCCTCATTCAGCGGTGTCATCGCCGCCAGCTGCAGGATCTCGCTGCGGCTCGCGACCAGCACCGTCACCTGCGGGAGCACCAGCTCGGCGAGCGCGGCCAGCATGTCCTCGCCGGCGGCCTCCTCGCCATCGACGACGGACAGCGCGGGCTCCAGCACCAGCGGGACATCGGGATAATCGGACAGGATTTCGGCGATCGCCGCGACATTCTCGACGCTGCCGACCATGCCCAGCTTGAAGGCCTGCACGGGGATGTCCTCCAGCAGCGCACGCGCCTGCGCATCGACCACATCGGCGTCGAGCGCCAGCAGCTCCTCGACGCCGCGCGTGTCGCGCACCGCGATCGCGGCGAGCACCGACAAGGGATGGCAGCCCATGCTCGCCAGCGTCAGGACATCCGACTGGAGGCCGGCGCCGGCGGTCGCATCGCTGGTCGCGAAGCACAGCACTACAGGGGGAACAGCGGTGGAACCAAGAGGCATGTCGGAATCTGCCGATTGCGCCAGATGCATGCTCTGGCATGGCAGGAAAAATGCGGTAAGATGCGACGGATTTTACAGCCAATTTGCCCGGAGCATGCTCACAGATGGCCACCCCGCGCCCACATACCGGAAGCATCCGGCACGCGCGTTCGTCGGCCACCTCCATCGGCGCGTGGCCGCCCGCAACAGCCCCCGAAGTCTCCGTGCACGCCACATGGCAACGGAATGCCCGCTCGCACCCCGGTGAAAGGAGCGAGGCCCGCCCGGTTCGCCGCGAACGGCACGCGGGGAATGTCTGCATGCCAACACGCGCGACATGCCGCATCGCTCCTGCAGCACAGGAATTCGCGAACTCCGGCCGACCGGGGCCCGCCAGCAAGGATTGATGCCATGAATCTGACCGGACTCAAGGTGATGGTGATCGACGACAGCAACACGATCCGCCGCAGCGCCGAGATCTTTCTCACGCACTCCGGCTGCCAGGTGCTGCTTGCCGAAGACGGTTTCGACGCCCTCGCGAAGATCGCCGACCATCGTCCCGACGTGATTTTCGTCGACATCATGATGCCGCGCCTCGACGGCTACCAGACCTGCGCGCTGATCAAGAAAAACGCGCAGCTCGCCACGACGCCGGTCATCATGCTGTCGTCCAAGGACGGCCTCTTCGACCGCGCACGCGGCCGTATGGTCGGCTCCGACGAATACCTCACCAAGCCTTTCACCAAGGACAGCCTCCTCAAGGCGGTTGCCACCCACGCCGCACGCAAGGCCGGCGCGAATCACTGACAGGAGCCTCAACGCAATGCCGATCAAGAAAATTCTCGTGGTCGACGATTCTCCGACCGAGCGTTTCGCCCTGACCGAACTCCTGACCGCCAAGGGCTACCAGGTCGTCACCGCCGAAAGCGGCGAGGACGCCATCGCGCGCAGCAAGAGCGAGAAGCCCGACCTCATCCTGATGGACGTCGTCATGCCCGGCATGAACGGCTACCAGGCCACGCGCACGATTTCGCGCGACGAGGCGACGAGCGGCATCCCGATCATCATGTGCACGAGCAAGAGCCTCGAAACCGATCGCATCTGGGGGATGCGCCAGGGCGCGCACGACTACCTGGTCAAGCCCGTCAACCCCGCCGATCTGATCGCCCGCATCCAGGCGCTGGGCTGAGCCCGATGACGAAGCGACTCAGCCTGCGCGAGTTCCAGGAAGACCTGGTGCGGCGCTTCGCCGAGGCACAGAGCGGCAACCGCCGCGCCCTGCTGGGCGTGCGTGCGGGCCGCGAGAACTGGCTGGTCAACCTCACCGACAGCGGCGAGATCCTGCCCGTTCCGCCGCTCGCGGCGGTGCCGCTCACGCACGACTGGTTTCGCGGCCTTGCCAACGTCCGCGGCACGCTGTTCAGCGTTGTCGACTTCTCCGTCTTCCACAACGGTCCGCACACCGTTCCCGGCGGGCCGGCGCGGCTGCTGCTGGTCGGCGCACGCCACGGCACGAACTGCGCGCTGCTGATCTCGCAGGCCTTGGGATTGCGCAACCCGGACGATTTCCGCACCAACCCGGACGACTCCGCCGACGACCGGCCGTGGGTCACCGAGCGCATGCTCGACGCCCGCGACGACCCCTGGCTGCGGCTCGACGTCCCGACGCTGCTCGCGCACCGCGGCTTCCTGCAGGCCGGCCTCGAGTGACCGCACGCAGATTCCGTTCATAACCCTTCACGGCAACCCATCATCCGATTTCGCGGAGCACACACCATGGCCCTCAAGCTTCCGACGCTGAACTTCAAGTTAAAGAAGAAGGCCAACCCGGAACGCGCGCCGGTCGCCACCACGATCATGGAGGCAGCCCCGCCCCGGCGCAGCCCCGAACCGGCGGCAGCCAGCAGCGGCAAGCAAACGGCCAAGGGCGCGGCCAACCGGTTCGGCACGCTCGCCACGGTCTTCGCACTGGCGTCCATCACCGGTCTCGGCCTGCTCTACTACCAGTACCGCCAGTCGGGTAACGCGACGGCCTACATCGCTGCGGCCGGCGACATGGAGACCACCGCGCAGCGCATCGCCAAGGCCGCCCAGCTCGCACTGCAGGGCAACGAGCAGGCCTTCGTCGAGCTGCGCGCGGGCACGAACCGCTTCACCAGCCTGCTCGACGCGCTCCTCAACGGGGGCACCGTCGAAGGCCGCGACCTCCCGCCCGCCCCTGCGAACGTCCAGCCGCAGGTGGAAGCCCTCGCCGGCAAATGGCGCCCCGCCGCCGAGCTCGCGAACCAGCTCATCGCCCAGGAAAAGAACCTCGTCGTGCTGAACCGCGAGGTCGCCACGATCAACAAGCAGAACGAGACCCTGTTCGATCAGTCCCGCCGGATCGCCCAGCTGCGTGCCGGCGGCAGTGCCCGCGACATCGCGGCCACCACCAGCGGCATCGTCCTGCCCCAGCGCATCGCGAAGAATGCGAATGCGCTGCTGGTGGCGAACGCGATCGACCCGGAGACCGCCTTCGCCCTCGGCAAGGATGCCAAGGCGCTGGGCGACGTGATCAACGAACTGCGCGCGATCACCACCGACGCCGAAGGCCGCCGCCTCGTGCAGGAATATGCGACGGCGGCGACCGAGACGCTCGACTCCGTCGACGACATCCTGAAGAACATCCAGCCCCTGGTGCAGGCGAAGAAAGCGGGCAGCGAGATTTTCAGCGCCTCCGAACCCCTGTCGACTGCCGCGCGCGATCTGTCCGCCACGCTTTCGAGCACCACCGGCGGCCTGACGCCGGCCACGCTCGGCATCGCCCTTGCCGCCATCGTCGGTCTTCTCGCCCTGAGCCGGATGGCGCAGGTGAACACCCGCGAACTGGCCGCCCGCCAGCAGGAGGCGGAGCAGCACCAGCGCACCGCCGAAAGCGAGCGCAACATCGCGCAGCAGGCCATCCTGCGCCTGATGAACGAGATGGGCGACCTCGCGGACGGCGACCTGACCGTGCGCACCACCGTGTCGGAAGACATCACCGGCGCGATCGCGGACTCGGTCAACTACACCATCGAGGAACTCTCGGTGCTCGTGCGGCGCATCAACGACGCGGCGACGCGCGTGACGCAGGCGACCGAATCGGCGCAGAAGACGTCCTCCGAACTGCTCGGCGCAACCGAACGCCAGTCGCGCGAGATCGAGGAAGTCGGCGCCACCGTCGAACAGATGGCCAAGACGATGACGGAGTCGTCCGAACGCGCGCTGCGCTCCGCCCAGGTGGCACGCCGCTCGCTGGAATCCGCCCGCAAGGGTGCCGGCGCGGTGGAAAACACCATCAAGGGCATGAACGGCATCCGCGAGCAGATCCAGGAAACTTCCAAGCGGATCAAGCGCCTCGGCGAATCCTCGCAGGAGATCGGCGAAATCGTCGAACTGATTTCCGACATTACCGAACAGACCAACGTGCTGGCGCTCAACGCCGCGATCCAGGCGGCCTCGGCCGGTGAAGCGGGGCGCGGCTTCACGGTCGTTGCGGAAGAAGTGCAGCGCCTCGCGGAACGCTCCGCCGAGGCGACCAAGCAGATCGCGGCCATCGTGAAGACGATTCAGACCGACACCAAGGACGCCGTCGGCTCGATGGAGAACGCGACCCGCGACGTGGTCGAAGGCGCCCAGCTGTCCGATGCCGCAGGCCAGGCGCTGGCCGAGATCGGCGAGGTGTCGACCGAAGCGGCGCGCCTCATCGAACAGATTTCCAGCGACACGCAGCACCAGGCGGCCACGGCGACGCGCGTGGCGGCAACGATGAAGGAGATCCTCGCGATCACCGAACAGACCGCAACCGGCACGCGCCAGACCGCGGTGTCGGTCGGCCAGCTCGCAGACCTCGCGGTCGAACTGAAGGGCTCGGTCTCGGGCTTCAAGGTCTGACGCACGCCTCCTCGCTCGGGAACCGGCCATGACGCACCCCACTGAACTCGATCTGGGCCCGCTCACGTGGGTCAAGAACGAAATCGACCTCGCCCTCGCGCGGGCCGACGAAGCGCTCGAACAGGCACTTTCCGCGACCGACGCAGCCGGCCGCGTGCAGTTCGCGCAGACCCACCTGCACCAGGTGCGCGGCGCCCTCTCGATCGTCGGGCTGGACGGGCTCACGCAGTTCGCCTCGGCGCTCGACCTGTCGCTGGGCGCCTTCGCCCGCGGCGAGCGCCCCCTCGATGCGGACACCGTCGCGCTCGCGCGACGCGCGCTCGCCACGATGGGCAACTACCTCGAAGAGCTCGTGCATGGCACGCCCGACCAGCCGCTGCGCCTGCTGCCGCTGTACCGGGAAATCGCCGCTCTCCGCAGCGCCGATCCCGTCTCGCCGGCGGAACTGTTCTTCCCCGATCTCACGCAACGCCCGCCGCGCCGCCACATCGCGAACAGCACGCTTGCCGGCGAAGCCCGCCAGGCACAGCTGCGCGCGCAACGGTCGCTTTTTCAGCGCGGCCTACTCCAGTGGCTGCGCACGCCCGCGGATGCGGCCGGCCCGTCGGCCATGCTGGACGCGGTCAAGGGCATCGAGGTCCTGCATACCGGCACCCCGGTCACCAACCTGTGGTACGCGGCGCAGGCCTTTCTCGAAGCCCTGGCCGGCGGCGATCTTCAGCCCCAGCCCGAAGTCAAGCGCCTGTGCTCGCAACTCGACGCCCAGCTCAAGCGCCTGGCTGACCAGCCGGCCGCCGTGCCCGACCGCTTCGTCCGCGAACTGCTGTACTGGGTTGCGCAGGCCCCCGTGCGCACGGCCCAGCAACAGGCCGTGCGCGACACCTGGCACCCGGCGACGCTGATTCCCGAGGCCGGCTCGACTGTCAGCGTCACGCCGCTCGCCCCGCTGCTCAAGGCGCTGCAGGGTTCGATGGCCGCCACCAAGCAGGCCTGGGACGAATTCTCGGAAGGCCATGCGGCCGCCCTGCCGCGCTTCGCGAGCAGCCTCGCCGACCTCGCGGCCCAGGCGCCGCAGCTCGGTCGGCCCACGCTCGACCGCCTGCTCAAGACCCTCATCGACTTCGTCCGCTGGCTGCGCAAGGATCCGCTGCAGAACAACGAAAAGGTCGCCATCGAGGTTGCCACGGCGCTGCTGCTTGCCGAAGGGGCGCTCGACCGCGTGGTGCCGGACGCCGGCTTCTCGACCCAGGTCGCCGATACCGTCGGCCGCCTCGGTGCCGTCGCCCGCGGCGAAGCGGTCGAACCCGCGGAACATTCACCAACGGTCGAGACGGCGCGGCGCCTGCAGGAGCGCGAGGCGGTCGGCCAGTTGGCCCGCGAAATCCTGTCGAGCCTCGCGCAGGTCGAGCAGATCCTCGACGATTTCTTCCGCAACCAGCAAAAGCGTGCCCCGCTCGCGAACCTCGCGACGCCGCTCAAGCAGGTCGAAGGCGCACTGACGCTGATCGGCGATCCCGACGCGATCGCCCTCGTGCATGGCGCGGCAGCGGCCGTCGCCGAACTCGCCGCGACCGACGCCGAGCCCGCCGCGGGCCAGTTCGAGGGACTCGCGCAGCGCCTGTCGGCCCTCGGTTTCTACGTCCAGGCCCTGCAGCACGGCCCCGCGACCCTGCAGAGCTTCCTCCACCCCGGAGCACGGCCGGCGCCGGCGGTCGGCGAGGCGCCGGCCCTCACGATCGAGCTGCCGCGCTTTGCCGACGAGACTCCGTCTGCCCCGAAGGCGGCCGTCCCTGAGGCCCAGGCCGTAGCACCCGCAGCGCCTGCCCGGGAGGAGGCCGTTGCGCCACCGGCAGCGGCCTTCGAGGCCCTGGCGCCCGAAGCGCCTGCGCCCGAGGAGCAGCCCGTCGAGGCCGCCGCACCGGCCGGGGACGCCGCAACCGATCGCGGCGTCCAGCCCGCGCTCGAACCGGTCGAACCGCCCGCACCGGAAATCGGAATCGACTTCGCCCCGCTCGAGCTGGCGCCCGCCGTACCGGCGGCGGCCCTTGAGACGCCTTCCCCTGTTTCGACCCCTGTCCCCAGTGCAGCGGACATCGACGCGGAACTTCTCGAGATCTTCATCGAGGAGGCGCACGAAGTCCTCGCCAGCATCGCCGAACAGCTCGAACTGTCGCGCACCGCGCCGGGCGATGCGGAACACCTGACGTCGATCCGGCGCGGGTTCCATACACTCAAGGGCAGCGGCCGCATGGTCGGCCTGCGGGACTTCGGCGAAGCTGCGTGGGGACTGGAGCAGACCCTCAATCGCTGGCTGCAGCTCGAGTGGACGCCCACCCCGGCCCTCCACCACCTCATCGGCGACGCCTGCCAGACTTTCTCCGAATGGGCTTCGGAACTCGAGGCCGGCGGCAACCAGGCGCGCGAGGTGTCCGCCCTGATGGCGGAGGCCGAGCGCCTGCGCAGCAGCGACGCACCGATCAGCGAACCGGCGCCGCTGGCCGCCCCGGCCGCGGAGGCTGCGGCACCGGAGGGCGACGCAGCCGACCTCCCGTTCGCAGCGCTCGAACTGGCCGAGAGCGGCGAAATCCTGCCGGTCGGGGCACCGCCGGCCCCCGCCGAAGAGCCGCTCGAAGAAGTCATCGAGCTCTCGGGCCTGGACGAAGACATCCCGCTCACCGCGCAGGAGCCGGACGACGGTATCGAGTTCCCCGGCACGGACAAGTACGTACCGGAAACCATTCCGTTCCAGCCGCTCGTCGCCGCCGGGGCCACTGACGCAATCGCGCTGCCGGACGAAGCCATCGCAGCGACCGACGCGAGGCCGCTCGACGGCGGCGCAGAGTGGCTTGTCGAGCAGGAGGCACCGCTCGAGCCGCTCGAAGAGGAAACGATCGAGCTCGGCGAACTCGAGGAAGAAGTCTCGGCCACCGAGATCGGCGGCGAACTGGAGTTCCCGATCGACGTGCCGGAAGACGTTCCGACCGCGCCAGCCGCCGGCCTCGAGGAAGTGCCCGCGCTCGAAGCCGTGTCGGAAGCGGGCCTCGCAGGCACCTTCGGGAAGTCGCTCGATCTGGACGAATCCAGCGCGTTCGAACGGACCGAAGGACTCGCGCTGCCCATCGAATTCGGCAAGGAGGCGGAATTCGGCGAAGCCGCCGGCGTCGAGGAGGAGATCGAGCTCGAGGAGATCATCGAGCTCGAACCGCTCGCTCCGGCGGCGGACGAGGCCGATGCGGAAGAAGCGCTCGAACTGGAGGAGGTGGCGCTCATCGAGGAACCCCTGGCTGCCGAAGCCCTCGCGCCGGACGTGACGCCGGCGGAACCGCCCCTCCCTGCACAGGCACCCGCCGAGGCGGAAGAGGCCACGGTCGACCTCGAGGAAATCGAAACGCCGGTGGAGCGCGACACCATATACGTGGGCGACAACGAAATCAGCCGCCCGCTCTACGACCTCTATCTCGGTGAAGCGCGACATCACCTGGGCACCCTGCGGGGCGAACTCGGCCGCCTCGCCGCCAACCCGACCCTGATCCCCGCGGAATCCGCATTGCGTGCCGCGCACACGCTCGCAGGCATCTCCGGCACCACGCGCCTGACGAGCGTGCAGGTCCTCGCCCGCGGGCTGGAACACGCGATCGAGCGCCTGCGCGAGGGCGACCACCCGCCGACCGCCGAACAATCCGCGGTGCTGAAGAGCTCCAACGACACGCTCGAGGCCATGGTCGCCCAGATCGCGTCGCGACAGCTGCCGCTGGAAGTTCCCGAACTCGTCGAGCAACTGGACGGCATCGGCCGCACGCTGATCTCGCTCGACGCGGGCATCGAACCCGAAGGACAGGCGCTCGAGGAGACGGCACCGGCACAGGCGCCAGCCGCCGTGGAAGCCGGCGCCGCGCGACCCGCGGCGGTCACCGACGAGCTCGACGAGCAGCTCCTGCCCGTATTCCTCGAGGAAGGCGCAGAGCTCCTCGCCGAGCTTCACGCGTCCCTGCGCCGCTGGAGCGGCGGCGACGCCTCGGCCGATCATGCGAAGGCGACGGCACGTCTGCTGCACACGCTGAAGGGCAGCGCCCGCATGGCCGGCGCGATGAACCTCGGCGAGCATGTGCACCAACTCGAATCGCAGCTCGAGGCAGGACGCGAAGCCGGTCGGGACGCCGCAGCGCTGATCGACGAACTGGTCGGCGGCCTCGACAGCACCGAGCAGATGATGAAGGCGCTCGCCGACGGCCCGGCGTCCGCGACCGAGGGCGCAGGCACCGAAGTGGCGGTGTCCGTCGCGGCCCCGGAAGGCGAACCGGCAGAAGCCGAGAACAGCGCAACCGCCACCCTGCGGGTGCGCGCCGGCACGATCGACCGCTTCGTGAACGAGGCCGGTGAAATCGGCATCGCACGCACCCGCATCGCCGGCGAGCTGCGCACGCTGCGCCGCTCGCTGCTGGACCTCACCGAAAACGTCATCCGCCTGCGCAACCAGCTGCGCGAGGTGGAGATCCAGGCCGACGTGCAGATGCAGTCGCGCATCGCCCACACCGGCACGAGCGAAGGCGACTTCGATCCGCTGGAGATGGACCGCTACACGCGCCTGCAGGAACTCACCCGGATGATGGCCGAGAGCGTCGGCGACGTCACGACGGTGCAGCAGAGCCTGCTGCGCAACCTCGACGGCGCCGAACTTGCGCTGAACAGCCAGGCCCGGCTGTCGCGCGACCTGCAGCAGGCGCTGATGCAGGTGCGCATGGTGCCCTTCGACAGTCTCGCCGACCGCCTTTACCGCGTCACGCGCCAGACCGCGAAGGATCTCGGCAAGCGCGCGAACCTGGATCTGCGCGGCGGGCGCATCGAGATCGACCGCAGCGTGCTGGAACATATCACCGCGCCGCTCGAACACCTGCTGCGCAACGCCATCGCACACGGCATCGAAGGCCCCGAGGCGCGCCGCGCCGCCGGCAAGAACGAGATCGGCCAGATCACGCTCGGCGTCAGCCAGGAAGGCAACGAAATCGCGATCAGCCTCACCGACGACGGCGGCGGACTCGATTACGACCGCATCGCCGAGCGCGCCCGCGCCAACGGCCTGCTCGGTCCGGACGAGATCGCCGACGAGCGCCGCCTCACCAACCTCATCTTCCTGCCGGGCTTCTCGACCGCGAGCAACGTGTCGACCGTGTCGGGGCGCGGCGTCGGCATGGACGTCGTGAAATCCGAGACCGCCGCCGTCGGCGGACGCATCGACATCCGCGCGACCCGCGGGGCGGGCACTGAATTCCGCATCTACCTGCCGCTCACGCTGGCGGTGACGCAGGCGCTGCTCGTCAGCGCCGCCGGCCGCACCTTCGCGATCCCGTCCAGCATGGTCGCCCAGGTGATGGAACTGAAGGCCGGCGCGCTGCAGGAGCTGCGCGCCGCCGGCGGCGCCGACTGGCAGGACATGCACTTCACCTATCGCTACCTGCCGCGCCTGCTCGGGGATGCGACCAGCCAGCCGGAGGAGCAGCGCTTCAACTGGGTGTTGCTGCTGCGCGCCGGCGCCCAGACGCTCGCGCTGCACGTCGATGCGCTGCGCGGCAACCAGGAAATCGTCGTCAAGAACGCCGGCCCGCAGCTCGCGCGCGTCGTCGGCATCTCGGGCGCAACGGTGCTCGGCGACGGCGAGATCGTGCTGATCCTGAACCCCGTCGCGCTCGCCAGCCGCGGTCTCGCCGAGACGGCGGAAGGGGCGGGAGCGGCAGCCCCCGTGGAGGCGCAGGCACCGGCGGCACAGCCGACCGTGATGGTGGTCGACGATTCGCTGACCGTGCGCAAGATCACCGGCCGCCTGCTCGAACGCGAAGGCTACCGAGTGATCACGGCGAAGGACGGCGTCGACGCGCTGGAACGGCTGATCGAGTCGGTGCCCGACGTGATCCTGTCGGACATCGAGATGCCACGCATGGACGGCTTCGACCTGCTGCGCAACATCCGCGCCGATGCGCGCACGCGCGACGTGCCGGTGATCATGATCACCTCGCGCCTCGCGGACAAGCATCGCCAGTTCGCCGAGAAGATCGGCGCCAACGAGTATCTCGGCAAGCCTTACGAGGAAGGCGAGCTGCTGGCGCTGCTGCAGCACTACACCGCGAAAACACCCGCAGCGGTCTGACGCACCCGGGACGAAGCCCGGCGCCGCGCGGCGCCGGGCTCTCAGGCTCGTACCACGGCGAAGCGCGCGAGCGTCCGTGCGCGCGCCGCGGCGTGGTCGACGACTGGTGCCGGATAATCCCGGCCGATGCGCGCGCCCGCTGCCGCCTGCTCGGCCGCCCCCATCTGCCACGGCGCATGGATGTATCGGTCCGGCACGCGCGCGAGCTCCGGCACGTAGCGCCGGATGAAGCGCCCCTCCGGATCGAAACGCGCCGACTGTGTCACCGGATTGAAGATGCGGAAATAGGGCTGCGCGTCGCAGCCCGTCGACGCGGCCCACTGCCATCCCCCGTTGTTCGCCGCGAGGTCGTAATCGATCAGGTGGTCGGCAAAGTGGCGCTCGCCGCGCCGCCAGTCGATTCCCAGATCCTTGGTCAGGAAGGACGCGACGACCATGCGCAGCCGGTTGTGCATGTAGCCCGTCGTGGCGAGCTGACGCATCGCAGCGTCGACCAGCGGATACCCCGTGCGCCCCTCGCACCACGCCGCAAACAGTTCCGGCGCCGCGTCCCACACGAGGCGCTCGTACTCCGGCCGGAAGCATTCCGTCACCACACGCGGGTGATGCGCCAGGATCATGTGGTAGAAGTCGCGCCATACCAGCTCGCCGAGCCAGCTCTGCGCCCCGGCCCCGCCGTCGGCGTGTGCGAACGCCGCCAGTTCGCGGATCGACACCGTACCGAAGCGCAAGTGCGCGGACAGATAGGAGCCCCCCCTTCACGGCCGGGTAGTCGCGCGTGTCGCGGTAGCGCCCGATGCGGCCGGCGAAATCCTCGAACAGGGCCCGTCCGCCGGACATGCCCGTGGGCAGACGCAGTTCGGCGAGGTTCGTCGCGGTGAAGCCCAGCTCGTCGAGGCCCGGCACGCGCTCGCCGTCCGCCTTCGGCACCAGCCGCGCGGCGTAGCGCTCCACCGGATAGGCCTGCACGTAGAAGCCGTCGAGCTTCTTCAGCCACGCGTTCCGGTACGGCGTGAATACGCTGTACGGGTGCCCGCCCTGCGCCAGGATCTCGTCGCGCTCGAAGATCACCTGATCCTTGAAATCCTCGAAGCCGATCCCCGCGGCGGCGAGCCGCCCGGCCACCCGCCGGTCGCGCGCGATCGCAGCCGGCTCGTAGTCGCGATTCGCGAGTACCGCCGTCACCCCGAGCTGCGCGGCCAGGGCCGGAATCTCCTCGTCGGCCCGCCCGTGCCGCACGACGATGCCCGCCCCGCCCCCGCCTGCACGGCGCGACACCCCATCGAGCGCCACATCCAGCTCCTGCAGGCTGCACCAGATGAACTCGACGCGCCGGTCGCTGCGGCTGGGCAAGGCGTCCAGTATCTCCGCATCGAAGACGAACGCACAATGCACGCGCGCGAAGCGGCGCAGCGCGTGATACAGCGCCGCGTGATCGAAACTGCGCAGGTCGCGGCGGAACCAGACGAGGGCGGACGGCATCCAGGGGGAAAGCGGCGAAAGCGGAAGGATGCATTCTGACGCAACCATGCCGCGCAGGTTCCTGCGCCTTGCTCCGCGCGAAAGGCTAAAATGCAGCCATGAGCGAAATCATGTCGAACCTCACGCATCATTTCCTGATCGCCATGCCCGGCATGACGGATCCGAACTTCTCGCGCACGCTGACCTACATTGCGGAACACAACGATCAGGGCGCGCTCGGGATCATCGTCAACCGGCCGATCGACATGACCCTCGGCGCGCTCTTCGAGCGCGTCGAACTACCGCTCGATGCAGCCGGCTTTGCCGAGCAGCCGGTGTATTTCGGCGGCCCGGTGCAAACCGATCGCGGCTTCGTGCTGCACCGCCCGGCCGGCGAATGGCACTCGACCCTCAAGGTCAATGAAGAAGCTGGCCTCACGAGTTCGCGCGACATCCTGCAGGCGATCGGCAACACCGGCCAGCCTTCCGACGTGCTGGTCACGCTCGGCTACGCCGGCTGGACCGCCGGACAACTCGAACAGGAGATCGCCGACAACGCCTGGCTGACCGTGCGCGCGGACCTGTCGATCATCTTCGGGCTGCCGTCCGAAGAGCGCCTCGCCGCCGCCATGCAGAAGCTCGGCATCGACTTCACGAACCTCAGCGAGACCGCCGGGCATGCCTGAGGCGGCTGCGCCCGAACCCCGGCCAGTCCCGGACCTTCCCGCGCGCGGCACCCTGCTCGGCTTCGACTTCGGTCTCGCGCGGCTCGGCGTGGCCGTCGGCGAACTCGAAACCGGCCAGGCGAGCCCGCTGCTCACGATCAGCGACGAGGCCAGCGCGCCGCGCTTCGCCGCGATCGGAAAACTCATCGCCGAATGGCGCCCTGCCGGCCTCGTCGTCGGCATTCCCTGCCACCTCGACGGCACGCCGCACGAAATGACCGCGCGCTGCCGCCGTTTCGCCAACCAGCTGCGCGGCCGCTACGGCCTGCCGGTCATGGAAAGCGACGAACGCCTGTCCTCCGCCGCGGCCGAAGCCGCGTTGGAGGAAGCGGGACAGCGCAGCTGGCGCGAACGCAAGCCCGTGCTCGACGCCGTCGCCGCGCAGATCATCCTGCAACACTTCCTGGACACCTTTCACCATGCAAAAGCTTGATGCCGAAGCGCTCTTCCAGACCCTGGTCGAGCAGATGCGGCCGCACGTGACGCCCGACACCGCGCTGGTGGGCATCCACACGGGCGGCGTCTGGCTGGCCGAACGCCTGCACCGCGCACTGGGCCTGACGCTGCCGCCGGGCTCGATCGACGTGTCCTTCTACCGCGACGACTTCGGCTCCAAGGGCCTGCACCCGCAACCCAAGCGCACCGCGATCCCGTTCGACGTCGAGGACGCCCACGTCGTCATCGTCGACGACGTCCTCTACACCGGCCGCACGACGCGCGCCGCGATCAACGAACTGTTCGACTTCGGCCGCCCCGCGCACGTGGACCTTGCGGTGCTGGTCGACCGCGGCGGGCGCGAACTGCCGATCGCC
The DNA here is from genome assembly GCF_003628555.1 of Azoarcus sp. DN11. NCBI lineage: Bacteria > Pseudomonadati > Pseudomonadota > Betaproteobacteria > Rhodocyclales > Zoogloeaceae > Azoarcus > Azoarcus sp. DN11. The sequence goes on from NZ_CP021731.1 coordinate 4,060,453, forward strand.
GCGCGCTACTGCGCCCTCACCCTGCCCCAACCCCTGCCCGCAAGCCAGAGCCTGCAACTCGAGACCGATGCGGCCGGCGCGCTCACCCTGAGGCTGATCGATGCATAACCCCCAACTCAATAAGCATGGCGAACTGCAGCACCTGCTGACGATCGACGGCCTGCCGCGCGACGTCATCACCGCGATCCTCGACACCGCCGCGCCCTTCACCGAAGTCGCCGAGCGCGAAGTGAAGAAGCTGCCGCTCTTGCGCGGCAAGAGCATCTTCAACCTGTTCTTCGAGAACTCCACGCGCACGCGCACGACCTTCGAGATCGCTGCCAAGCGCCTGTCGGCCGACGTCGTGAACCTCAACGTGTCGACCAGCTCGACCGCGAAGGGCGAGAGCCTGCTCGACACCGTCGACAACCTGTGCGCGATGCAGGCCGACATGTTCGTCGTGCGCCACGCCGCGAGCGGCGCGCCCTTCCTGATCGCGCAGCATCTCCTCGCGACCGGGCGCGACCACATCCACGTCGTCAATGCCGGCGACGGCCGCCACGCGCACCCGACGCAGGGCCTGCTGGACATGTACACGATCCGGCACTACAAGCGCGACTTCAGCAACCTCACCGTGGCGATCGTCGGCGACGTGCTGCACTCGCGCGTCGCCCGCTCGCAGATCAGCGCGCTGACCACGCTGGGCGTGCCCGAAGTGCGCGTGATCGGCCCCAGGACGCTGTTGCCGACCGAGGTCGAGCGCATGGGCGTGCGCGTCTTCCACGACATCCGTGAAGGCCTCCGGGGCGTCGACGTCGTGATGATGCTGCGTCTGCAGAACGAACGCATGAACGGCGCACTGCTGCCGACACCGCAGGAATACTACAAGGTGTGGGGCCTCACCGCCGAGAAGCTGGCGCTCGCCAAGCCCGACGCCATCGTCATGCACCCGGGACCGATGAACCGCGGCGTCGAGATCGACTCCTCGGTCGCCGACGGCGCACAGGCCGTGATCCTGCCGCAGGTCACCTTCGGCATCGCGGTCCGCATGGCCGTCATGAGCATGCTGGCCGGCCAGCAAGGGAGCAACAAGCAATGAAGATCCGCATCACCAACGGCCGCCTCATCGACCCCGCAAACGGCCTCGACGACAAGCGCGACCTGTACGTCGCCGACGGCAAGATCGTCGCCACCGGCGCGGCGCCGGACGGCTTCGCCGCCGAGCGCACGATCGACGCGAGCAAGCTCGTCGTCGCCCCGGGCCTCATCGATCTCGCCGCGCGCCTGCGCGAGCCCGGCTTCGAGTACCGCGCCACGCTCGAATCCGAAATGGACGCGGCGATGGCCGGCGGCGTCACCAGCCTCGCGATCCCGCCCGACACCGACCCCGCGCTCGACGAACCGGGCCTCGTCGAGATGCTGTGCTACCGCGCGAAGAAGCTCAACCGCGCTCACGTCTATCCGGTCGGCGCGCTGACGATCGGCCTCAAGGGCGAGCGCCTGTCGGAGATGGCCGAACTGGTCGAGGCCGGCTGCGTCGCCTTCAGCCAGGCCAACGTGCCCATCGTCGACAACGGCGTGCTGCTGCGCGCGATGCAGTACGCGGCGACCTTCGACTTCCGCGTGTGGCTGCAGCCGCTCGCGCCCTTCCTGTCGCGCGGCGTCGCCCACGACGGCGAAGTGGCCTCGCGCCTGGGCCTGCCGGGCATCCCGACTGCCGCCGAAACCGTCGCGCTGTACACCTACATCCAGCTCGCCCGCACCACCGGCGCCCGCCTGCACATCACCCGCCTGTCGAGCGCCGAGGGGCTCGCGCTCGTCGAGCAGGGCCGCGCGGACGGCATGGACATCACCTGCGACGTGTCGATCAACCACCTGCACCTGTCCGACATGGACATCGGCTACTTCAACAGCAACTGCCACCTCGTGCCGCCGCTGCGCAGCCAGCGCGACCGCGACGCGCTGCGCCAGGGGCTCGCCGACGGGCGCATCGACGCGCTGTGCTCGGACCACACGCCGGTGGACGACGACGGCAAGCTCACCCCGTTCAGCGAATCCGAAGCGGGCGCAACGGGCCTCGAACTGCTGCTGCCGCTGACGCTGAAGTGGGCGCAGGAAGCGGGCCTGCCGCTGGTGAAGGCGCTGGCGCGCGTCACGTCGGACGCCGCCCGCATCGTCGGCATCACCAAGGCCGGCCACCTCACGCCAGGCGCACGCGCCGACCTGTGCCTGTTCGACCCCGCCGCACATGTCACGGTGAGCCGCGACAACCTGCGCAGCCAGGGCAAGAACACGCCCTTCCTCGGGATCGAACTGCCCGGCCGCGTGCATTACACGCTGGTCGAAGGCCAGATCATGCACGAACTGGCCTGAGCCTGGGCGCAGCGGACAGGCAGGTGCGTTCGACCTGCCCCCGATCCCGTTCGGACCGAGCCTGTCGAAGCCCTGTCAACGCCCGTCGACAGGCTCCGCCGAACGGAGATGCCTGACCGGCCGGGTTAACCGCCCAGCGTTTCGCAGCCGCGCGGCCGCCCCGGCGCCCGCTCCGGCCACACGCACCCGTTTCGCGCGCGAGGTCTCGCCGCTGACCAGCGTCACGGCGGATTTCGGCACGCCGCAGAATTCGGCGAGGAACGCACACAGCGCCGCATTCGCCTTACCATCGACCGGCGGCGCAGCGAGGCGGACCTTCATCGCCTCGCCGTGCAAGCCGACGAACTCGGTCTTCTTCGCACCCGGCTGGATGTGCAGCATCAGCACGAGGGCGCCGTCAGCCGCCTCGCGCAGCCAGACGGCGTCCGTCATCCGACCAGCAGCGACGCGAAGTTGCCGCGCAGGCCGCCCAGCACCATCAGCACGATCTGCAGCACCAGCAGGAGCACCAGCGGTGACAGATCGACGTTGGCGATCGGCGGCAGGATGCGGCGGAACGGGCGCAGGAAGGGCGCCGCGAGGTTGTGGAAGACCGGCGCGGCCGGCGCATGCGGACTCACCCACGACAGCACCGCCGACATCAGCACGACGCCGAACACCAGGTAGATCGCCATGCGCGCCACTTCCAGCAGCCCCAGCCCCCACAGGCCGAGGACCAACCCGCCGGGGTTGCCGTTGAACGACACGCCGCGCAGCCACAGTTCGATGAACACGAACAGCGTCTGCAGCACCCAGGCCGGCAGCAGGCTGGCGAGGTCCAGCCCCAGTACGCCGGGGATCACGCGGCGCAGCGGCCGCACGATCCAGTCGGTCGTCGCGACGACGAAGGCCCCGACCTGATTGCGGAAGGACACGCGCTGCCACTGCATGAAGAAGCGCGCCAGCAGCATGAGCGTGATGAAGCCGAAGGCCGTGTCGAGGATCAGGAGCAATACGTTGCCCAGCATCGCGCTCAGTCCTTGCCGAGTTGTTCGCCCAGTTCGCGCCCGCGCACCTCGGCGGCCTTCACCGCGGCCGCGATCGCGTCGAAGAAGCCCGACGCCTGCAGGCTCGCGAGTGCCGCCGCGGTCGTGCCGCCCTTCGAGGTCACGCGCTCGCGCAGCACGCCCGGCGCCTCGTCCGACTCCGCCGCGAGCTTCGCCGCACCGAGCACGGTGTCGATCGCGAGCCGCCGCGCGGTCGCCGCATCGAAGCCGAGCGACGCGCCGGCTGCCTCCAGCGCCTCGATGAAGTGGAAGACGTAGGCCGGACCGCTGCCCGACACCGCCGTGACCGCATCCATCTGCCCCTCGTCGCCGATCCACGCGGTACTGCCGACCGCCGCCAGCACACGTTCGGCCGCGGCACGCCCGGCCGCATCCACCGACGGATCCGCGTACAGGCCCGACACGCCCGCGCCGATCAGTGCCGGCGTGTTCGGCATCACGCGCACCAGCTGCGTGTACCCCCCGAGCCAGCGCCCGAGGTCGGCGAGCCGCAGGCCCGCCGCGATGCTCACGACCACCTGGCGCGTGAGCCGACCCGCCAACGGTGCGAGCGCCGCCTTCATCTGCTGCGGCTTCACCGCGAGCACCAGCACGTCGCACTCCAGCAGCGCATCATCGACCACCCCGGCCGCGCGCACGCCGAAGCGCTCGGCCAGACGCCTGCGCCCCTCTTCCTGCAGTTCCACGACCTGGATGTCGGCCGCGGCGAAGCCGCGCTCGAGCATGCCGCCGATCAGCGCCGACGCCATGTTGCCGCCCCCCAGGAAACTGATCCTGATTCTTTCCGTCATGATTCTGTCCGTCACGTCTGTCCCTCGGCACGCACGCTGCGTGTTCCGAAAATCGCGGTACCCACCCGCACCATGGTTGCCCCTTCGGCGATCGCCAGCTCGAGGTCGTGCGACATCCCCATCGACAAGGTATCGAGCGCGAACCCGTCGGCGTTGAGCGCGTCGCGCAGCCGGCGCAGCACGGCGAACCGGCCGCGCAGCAGCGCCTCGTCGCCGTCGGGCTCAGGGATCGCCATCAGCCCGCGCAGACGCAGCCGCGGCAAGGCCGCGATGCGTTCGGCGAGTGCGCGCACCTCGTCCGGCGCGACCCCGCTCTTGCTCGCCTCGCCGCTCACGTTCACCTGGATGCACAGGTTGAGCGGCACCAACCCTGCGTCGCGCTGCTCCGACAGCCGCTCCGCGAGCTTCGCGCGGTCGACCGAATGCACCCAGTCGAAATGCGCCGCGACGGGCCGCGTCTTGTTGCTCTGGAGCGGCCCGATGAAATGCCATTCGAGTTCGCGCGACTTCAGCTCGGCAAGCTTCGCGACGCCTTCCTGGACGTAGTTCTCGCCGAACAGCCGCTGCCCGGCATCGGCCGCCTCGGCCACGCAATATGCCGGCCAGGTCTTGCTGACGGCCAGCAGCAGCACCTCGTCGGGCCCGCGCCCCGCGGCAATCGCGGCACGGGCGACGCGCTCGCGCACGGCTTGCAAGTTGGCGGCGATTGTTGTCATATAGCGTCGGCAATAATCTCGAAAATGCGGCCCGGCGAGTATAGCACCGCGCACCGACCCGACCTTCCGCGCACACCTTCACGATCCGTCGAAGAACCCATGGACATCACCGAACTGCTCGCCTTCGCAGTCAAGAACAAGGCCTCCGACCTCCATCTCTCGTCCGGTCTGCCACCCATGATCCGGGTGCACGGCGACGTGCGGCGCATCAACCTGCCGCCAATGGAGCACAAGGACGTGCACTCCATGGTGTACGACATCATGAACGACCAGCAGCGCAAGCAATACGAGGAAGTGCTGGAGTGCGACTTCTCGTTCGCGGTGCCCAACCTCGCGCGCTTCCGCGTCAACGCCTTCAACCAGAACCGCGGCGCCGCCGCCGTGTTCCGGACCATCCCGTCCAAGGTGCTGACGCTCGAGGAGCTCAACTGTCCGAAGATCTTCAAGGACATCTCGAACCAGCCGCGCGGCATCGTGCTCGTCACCGGCCCGACCGGTTCGGGCAAGTCGACGACGCTCGCGGCGATGATCGATCACATCAATGACAACGAATACGGCCATATCCTCACCATCGAGGACCCGATCGAATTCGTGCACGAGTCGAAGCGCAGCCTGATCAACCAGCGCGAGATCGCACGCGATACGCTGTCGTTCAATAACGCGCTGCGCTCGGCGCTGCGCGAGGACCCGGACGTGATCCTCGTCGGCGAAATGCGCGACCTCGAAACCATCCGCCTCGCGCTGACCGGCGCCGAGACCGGCCACCTCGTGTTCGGCACGCTGCACACCTCGTCCGCCGCCAAGACCATCGACCGTATCGTCGACGTCTTCCCGGCGGCCGAGAAGGAGATGGTCCGCTCGATGCTGTCGGAGTCGCTGCGCGCGGTGATCTCGCAGACCCTGCTGAAGACCAAGGACGGCCAGGGCCGCGTCGCCGCCCACGAGATCATGATCGGCACCCCCGCCATCCGCAACCTGATCCGCGAGAACAAGATCGCGCAGATGTACTCGTCGATCCAGACCGGCCAGAACGTCGGCATGCAGACGCTCGACCAGTGCCTGCTCGACCTCGTGCGGCGCAACATCGTCTCGCCCGCCGAGGCCAAGATGAAGGCCCAGAACAAGGACAATTTCGGCTGATCGCCACCCCGCGCCGGGCAACGACGACTTCCGTCACACCCGCCGCCGCATCCGGCGCGCCGCAGCGTTCACCGCGGCGCGCGCGAGGACCATAATCCCACCACGCAACACCCCGAGATCCCGCTGGAGCGCAACACATGGAACGCGATCAGGCCCTCAAGTTCATGCACGACCTGCTCAGGCTGATGGTGCAGAAGAACGGCTCCGACCTCTTCATCACCGCCGGCTTCCCGCCCGCGATCAAGATCGACGGGCGCGTCATCCCGCAGTCCAACCAGTCGCTCACGCAGCAGCACACCGCCGAACTCGCGCGCGCCGTGATGAACGACCGCCAGGCGGCGGAGTTCGAATCCAGCAAGGAATGCAACTTCGCGATCTCGCCCGCGGGCATCGGCCGCTTCCGTGCCAACGCCTTCATCCAGCAGGGCAAGGTCGGCCTCGTGCTGCGAACCATCGCGCAGAAGATCCCGACCTTCGACGAGCTGGGCATGCCGGCGGTGCTGCGCGACGTCGCGATGGCCAAGCGCGGCCTCGTGATCTTCGTCGGCGGCACCGGCACCGGCAAGACGACCTCGCTCGCCGCGATGGTCGACTTCCGCAACGAGCACTCCTACGGCCACATCATCACGGTCGAGGACCCGATCGAATACGTGCATCTGCACAAGAACTGCATCGTCACGCAACGCGAGATCGGGCTCGACACCGACAGCTGGGAAGCGGCGCTGAAAAACACCCTGCGCCAGGCCCCCGACGTGATCCTGATGGGCGAAATCCGCGACCGCGAGACGATGGACTACGCGATTGCGTTCGCCGAAACCGGCCACCTGTGTCTCGCCACACTGCACGCCAACAGCGCCAACCAGGCGCTGGACCGCATCATCAACTTCTTCCCGGAAGAACGCCGCCAGCAGCTGCTGATGGATCTGTCGCTCAACCTGCGCTCGCTGATCTCGCAGCGCCTGCTGCCGAAGAAAGCCGAGAAGGGACGCGTCCCGGCGGTGGAAGTGCTGCTCAACTCGCCGCTGATCTCGGACCTGATCTTCAAGGGCGAGGTGCCGGGCATCAAGGAAGTGATGAAGCGCTCGCGCGAGCTCGGGATGCAGACCTTCGACCAGGCGCTGTTCGATCTCTACGAGGACGAGAAGATCACCTACGAGGACGCGCTGCGCAACGCCGACTCGGTGAACGACCTGCGCCTGCAGATCAAGCTCCACAGCAAGCTCGGCGAGAAGGACCTGGTGTCCGGCATCCAGCACCTCGACATCGTCTGAGTTTGCGAATAAATCTACTGCGCGACCCGATTCCGCCCCTGTGATGCTCGCCGTACCATTTGTACGGCTGCGCTTCTCGGAACGGACTCGGGCCGCTCGCTACAATTTCTTCACAAACTCGGATCGTTCGTAGGGCGGAAAAGCGCAGCGCCTTCCGCCGAATGAGGCCAGGCCACGGCACATACGGCGGATAACGCCTGTGGCGCGTCCGCCCTACCCGACACCAACCGTCGTTCAGCCTTCCTCGACCGGCTTGCGCCGATTGGTGCCAGCGACCATCTTGTACTCGAACACGCGGCACTCCAGCGCGCCGTTGAAGAGCGGCGTGCGCTTGCTCGCCTTCAGGCCGATCAGCTTGGGCAGCGCCGCATCCGCACTCAGGAAGTAGCAGCGCCAGCCGCTCCAGCGCTTCTTCAGCGCGTCACCGAACTGCGGATACAGCGCCGCCAGCTCCTCCGCCTCGCCAATACGCACGCCGTACGGCGGGTTCGTCACCATCACGCCTTCCGCCGCGGGCGCCTCGCGCGCCAGGAAATCCGCGCGGTCGAGCGTCACGCATTCTGCGAGACCCGCCGCCTGCAGATTCACGCGCGTGCGCCGCACCTGTTCGCCGACGATATCCGAACCGTAGAGGCGCAGAGGACGTACCGGTTTGCGCCGCGCCTCGGCGGCCTGGCGGATGGACGCCCAGGCGGGGCGGTCGAAATGACGGAAGCGCTCGAACGCGAAGCTGCGCCCGAGCCCGGGTGCGATGTCGAGCGCGATCTGCGCCGCCTCGATGAGGAAGGTGCCGCTGCCGCACATCGGATCGATCAGCGCCTCGCCCGGCCGCCAGCCGCTGATGCGCAGGATGCCCGCGGCGAGATTCTCCTTCAGCGGCGCCTCGACCGCGGCCGGCTTATAGCCGCGCTTGTACAGCGGCTCGCCCGAGGTATCGAGATACAACGTGACACGGTCGCGCGTCAGGAAGGCGTGGATGCGCACGGCAGGGTTCGCGGTATCGACGCTGGGGCGCTTGCCGGTCACGGTGCGGAAGTGGTCGCACACGGCGTCCTTGATCTTCAGCGTGACGAATTCGAGGCTCTTCAGCGGCGACTGCTTGGCCGTCACGTAGATGCGGATCGTGTCATCGACGGTGAACCATTTCGCCCAGGTCACGCCGTAGGCGAGCCGGTAGATGTCCTCCTCGGACTGGTAGCGCCCCTGCGCAAGGCGCCACATCACACGCGTCGCCAGCCGGCTTTCGAGGTTCGCGCGGTAGCAGGTCTGCCAGTCGCCGGAGAAGCCGACGCCGCCGTGCGCCGCCTCGACGTCCCGCGCGCCCAGCGCGGCGAGTTCCTCGGCAAGCATCGGCTCGAGACCGCGCGGGCAGGGAGAAAAGAAGGTTTCGGACATGGCGGGAACCGCAATGAAAAGAGAAACAGGGAAAGGCCAGGAGCCGGCCGCCCGAGCCGAACTCGGAGCGGCCGGGCAGGATCAGAAGGGCTTCAGCACGACGAGGAACACGACGGCGAACAGCACGAGGACGGGCACCTCGTTGAACACGCGATACCACTTGTGGCTGCGCGTGTTGCGCCCCGCGGCGAAGTCGCGCACGAGCTTGCCGCAGTACAGGTGGTAGACGATCAGGAAGCTCACGAGCGCGGTCTTGGCATGCAGCCAGCCCCCGCTGAAGCCGTAGCCGAACCACAGCCAGAAGCCGAACACGACCGCGAGGATGCCCAGCGGGGTCATGAAGCGGTAGAGCTTGTGCTCCATCAGCGCCAGCCGCTCGCGCGTCGCGACGTCTTCGACCATGGCGTGGTTCACGAACAGGCGCGGCAGGTAGAACAGGCCGGCGAACCAGCTGACGACGAACGAAATGTGCAGGGCTTTCACCACCAGCATCAGACGGCTCCTGGGTTGTTGGTTGTTGCTTGTTGACCGGGCGCCGCGGCGAACCCTTCGCGCACGGTCGGGTACAGCAGCCGCGCCCGCAACTCCCGCCGGATGCGGCGGTTGTCGATCTGGCGCGACTCGCTCATGAAGGACAGCGCCATCGGCGACAGGCGCGCCGCCAATTCGCTGCGCGACAGGCGCGGCGGCCGCGGCAGGCCGAAACAGTCGGCGGCGAAGTCGAAGTAGTCACCCATCTTCATGCACGTATCATCGACGGCATTGTAGACGCGCCCTGCGCCGGCACGAAAAAGCGCGAGGCACGCGAGACGCGCGAGATCCTCGGCATGGATGTGATTGGTATGGACGTCCTCTTCCGCACGCAGCACCGGCTCGCCGCGCTCCAGCCGCGCCAGCGGCAGACGGTCGCCCGCATAGATGCCCGGCGCACGCAGCACGCTCACCCGCACGCCGTTCCGCGCCCCGAAACGCCGCAAGCGGCGCTCCGCATCGACGCGGCGCTGCGCCCGCGCCGTCCGCGGGCGGCACGGCTGGCTCTCGTCGATGCGCCGGCCGTCGCAATCGCCATACACGCCCGTCGTACTTATATACACCAGGCGCTGTGGTAGAGTCGACGCGCACGCGAGTGCCGCCGCCAGCCTTGCCGAGCGCATGTCCGCTGTCCCGTGGTCGGGAGGAGGCGCGAAATGCATCACCGCATCCGCGATCCCGGCCAGGCGCCGCAGGCTGCGCCGGTCGTCGAGGTCGGCGAGCACCGGGGTCGCACCCAGCGCCCGCAGTCCGGCACGGTCCCCGGCCTGGCGTACCAGGGCAAACACCCTGAAGCGCCTCGCGAGCCACGGAATCGCGCGCCGAGCCACGTCACCGCTACCGACGATCAATATTCTTTTCATCGACGAATTATCTCACGCCCGATGTCGTTCCAGATTTCACTCGAACCCGGCGGCCAGCAATTCCAGGCAGATACCGACCAGACGATCCTCGAAGCGGCCCTCGCGGCCGGCCTCGTGCTGCCCTACGGCTGCCGCGACGGCGCCTGCGGCGCGTGCAAGGGCAAGGTCCTGCGCGGCGAGGTCGCCCTCACGGGATCCGCGACGGCGCTCAGCGACGCCGACCGCGCTGCGGGCATGACGCTCTTCTGCAGCGCGCATGCACGCTCGGACCTGGTGCTCGAAGCACGCAACGTGAGCCGCGCCGGCGACATCCCGGTCAAGAAGCTGCCGTGCCGCGTGCAGCGCCTGACCCGCGTCGCGCCGGATGTGATGGTGATCGAGCTGAAGCTCCCCGCGAGCGAGCCCTTCCGCTTCCGCGCCGGCCAATACGTCGACTTCCTGCTCGCTGATGGCCGTCGTCGCAGCTTCTCGATCGCGAACGCCCCGCAGCGCGAGGATGCGATGGAACTGCACGTGCGCCTCGTGGCCGGCGGCAAATTCACCGAACATGTGTTCAGCGGCATGAAGGAGCGCGACATCCTGCGTTTCGAAGGGCCGCTTGGCAGCTTCGGCCTGCGTGAGGACTCGACGGCGCCGGTGGTGGTGCTGGCAGGCGGCACCGGCTTCGCGCCGATCAAGAGCATCGTCGAACAGGCGCTCCACGCCGGCAGCACGCGACCGATGACCCTCTACTGGGGCTCGCGCAGGCGCGACGGCCTGTACATGGATGAGCTCGCGCGTTCGTGGGAGCAGGCGCTTCCGGGCTTCCGCTACATTCCGGTATTGTCCGAAGCCGGCGCGCAGGACGACTGGCACGGCCGGACCGGGCTCGTGCATCGCGCAGTCATCGAGGATCTGCCCGACCTGTCGGCACACGAGGTGTATGCTTGCGGATCGCCGGCGATGATCGATGCCGCGCGCAACGAACTCACCACGCTATGCGGCCTGCCGCATGACGCCTTCTTCGCGGACGCCTTCACCTTCGCCACCGACACGGTACGCTGAGACCATGACCCAGACCACGATCCTGACTCGCGAACCGGTCGTCAACCGGAATCGCGCGATCACGGCCAACCGGCTCATCGCCCACGGACCGAGCATCGGCGCCGTGGTCGAAACGCTGAACAGCCTCGCCGACATCTGGCCGACGCATCACACGGTCTTCGTCTGCCTGGGGCGCCTCGTGCCCACGCCCGAGCTGATGAACTGGCAGGCCCCGCCCAACGCCATGGTGGAGATCCCCTCCCAGGCGCTCGCGCACCCGCAGACGCAGGCGCTGCTTCCGCAGCTGCGCGACGCCGGGGTCAGCATGTGCCTGAGCTGGTTCGCGCCGGGGACGGCATTGCCGCCCGACTGCGACTGGCGCTTCGTGCTGATGGACCGCCGCCGTCACGCGACGCCCGCCGGCTCGCCCGGCATCACCCTCGCGTGGGGGCTGCCGAACGTCGCTGCGTTCCAGGAGTCCGTCCAGGCGGGTTTCGACGGCGCATCCGGCTGGTTCTTCCTGTACGGCAATCCGGCAGCGAAGGAACTGTCGCCGGCGCATGCGCAGATCGTCCGGCTTCTCAATCTCGTACGCAACAACGCCGACATCAAGGAGATCGAGGCGGTGCTGCGCCAGGACGTCGCGGTCTCGTACAAGCTGCTGCGCTACATCAACTCCGCGGGATTCGGACTGAGCTGCGAGATCCAGTCCTTCCGCCACGCGGTGACCATCCTCGGCTACTCCAACCTGAACAAGTGGTTGTCGCTGCTGCTGGTCAGCGCGAGCCGCGACCCGGGCGCACCGGCGATGATGCAGACCTCGATCGCCCGCGGCCGCTTCATGGAACAGGTTGGCGCATCCTTCTTCGACAAGTCGGAGCTCGACAACCTGTTCATCACCGGCGCCTTCTCGCTACTCAACGCGCTGCTGGGCACCTCGATGCAGACGGTGCTCGAAGAAATGCACCTGCCTTCGGCGATCACCGACGCGCTGCTGTACGAGCAGGGCGCATATGCCCCGTTTCTCAAGCTCGCGCGCCTGTGCGAGTCCTTCGAGTCCACCGAACTGCAGAAACAGGCGACCGAGTTGCAACTCTCGCCCGAGCAGATCAACCGCGCCATCGTCGGCGCGCTGGGTTTCGCCGACAGCCTGCAGTCCTGATCGACGGCGATCGGGCAACAAAAAAGCCAGCCCGCGGGCTGGCTTTTTGCATCGCGCTGACCCGATTACTTGAGCGACAGAACCCAGGTCGCCAGGGTCTTGGCTTCTTCGGGGTTGACCTGCGGGTTCGCCGGCATCGGCATCGTGCCCCAAACACCCGAACCACCCTTCTGGATCTTCTCGGCCAGCCTGGCGACCGCACCCGAGTCACCTGCGTACTTCTTGGCGACGTCCTGGTAGGCGGGGCCGACCAGCTTCTTGTCTACGGCATGACAGGCCAGGCAGTTCTTGGACTTGGCCAGTTCCAGGGAGGCGAACGCCGGAGCGGCGGAGAGAAGGCCCGCGGCGACCGCGGCAGCAACGAAAACTTTCATGCTCTTTTCCTTTAGATGGTGGTGTTAAACCGGCCGGATATTAAACCATGCTTCCCCGCGTTGACTACCCGGAAAACACCTCTTGCACATTCATGCCCCGGGAAGCCGCGCCGGATCGTCCGGCCCAAGCATTCAACGCCCCTGCCCGGAACAGCGTTGACATGCGTTGGTGGAGTCAAGCGCGGCCCTCGAAAGATTCCCCGCTGCACGCTGGAGCGGGTCGGACTACTGGCGCACCTCGGCGAGATTGTCCGGAGGCGCGAACCCGCCGGTGGAACGGAAGGGGTTGATGTCGAGACCGCCGCGGCGGGTATATCGCGCCCACACCACAAGTTCGCGCGGCCGGCAGCGTTGGAGAATGTCGCAGAAGACGCGCTCGACGCACTGCTCGTGGAATTCGTTGTGCTTGCGGAACGAAACGATATAGCGCAACAGCCCTGCCCGATCGATCGCCGGTCCGGCGTAGCGCACCACGATGCAGCCCCAGTCGGGCTGGCCGGTGACAAGGCAGTTGGACTTGAGCAGGTGAGAATGCAGGGTTTCGCAGACCTCGGCGCCACCCGCTGCGGCCGACAGGAAGTCCGGGCACGGCTGGTAGGTGTCGATGTCGATATCGAGTTCGTCGAGCGACTCCCCCGGCGGGGGTGCCATCACGCGCACGGGACCGCTGCCCAGCGGCTGAATCGCCACGGCGACGGGAGCGCCCGCCGCCACGGAGAGATCACGCTCGAACGTCGCCTGTACGACATCGACGCTTTCAAACCGCGTCTGGTTGCAGGAGTTGAGGTAGAGCTTGAGCGATTTCGACTCGATCAGGCGCGGAGAGTCAGCCGGCACGCGGAAAGTCGCGAGCGCGACGATGGGCTTGCCGCGCGGATTGAGCCAGGACAACTCGTAGGCATTCCACAGATCTTCGCCGACGAACGGCAGCCTGCCGGGGACGATGCCGATCTCGTCGCGCTTGATCTGGCGCGAGATCGGAAACAGGAGACCGGGGGCATAGGTGTCGCAGTAGTCGGCCGGTTTGCCGAGCGGCGAGGACTCGGCGCCGTGCGAAGGGGAGGCGGATGCGTTCATGTGGCGGATTGTAAGGGATCGCGCCACATCGACCGAACCGACAGGCGATCGTTCCCGCGAGCAGACAGAAGACCGCCGGCGCCCGCAAGGGCACCGGCGGTGAAATGCCGCGTCTCCGGCTTTCTTCCTTGCTTATTTTGTCCTGGAGCCGGCCGGGGGCACGGCGCCGACAGCCTTCATCGCTTCGGACAACAGGGCGGCCTTGTCAATGGTCATCGGCACCGGCGCTTCCGGCGGGCAGACGGTATCGGGATCGATGCCGGTGCGGTCCTGGCCGACGTCGGCGGGCGCCGGCAGATCCTCGCGCGCGACCCCCAGGGCGCCCATCAGTTGCCCCATGCTCGACAGCGCGCGCGCCTGCGCGATGATCTGATCGTAGCCGGCATTCACGTACGCGCGCTCGGCCTGGAAGTACTCGTTCTCGGTATCCAGCAGGTCGAGCAGCGTGCGCTGGCCGATGTCGAACTGGCGGCGGTAGGCTTCGCGCGCCTTCTGGATCGACAACTGGTGCTGGTCGAGGTAACGCAGCTGCTCCTGCAGGCGCTGCACGTCGTTGTAGGCGATCGCCAAGGTCTGACGCACGTCGCGGCAGGCCTTCTCGCGCAGGTCCTTCGCCTGGTTGCTCAGGTCGCCGGCCTGGCGCAGGCGCGCATCGTCGGCGCCGCCGCGGAAGATGTTGTAGCTAAGCACCAGCTCGATGACGCCCTGGCGCGTGCGCCCGTCGACGCCGTCGAGATTGTGGTCGACGATCTGGCGGGCGCGCAGGTCGAGCCGCGGATGGAAGGCGGCGCGGCGCGAATCGATGAGCGCCTGGCTGGCACGCACGTTCTCGACGGCCGCGTTCAGGGCGGGGCTGCTGTTGAAGGCGGTGCGCAAGGCGTCCTTCGCCGTCGGCGGGATCGTACCGAGCGACGTGCCGACGGGCAGGCCGGGCATGGCATCCTGCGGCACTTCGCCGACGATGCGCAGGTAGCGGGCGCTTACATCGTGCAGGTTCGACACCTCGGTGAGCAGGTTCGACTCGGCGAGCGCGACACGGCCGGTCGCCTGTTCGAGGTCGACGCGGCGACCGACTCCGGCACCGGCGCGCTCGGCGATCTGGTCGTGGATCTGCTTGTGCTGCACGTAATTCGCCTGCGCGAGCTTGACGAGTTCGCGGAAACGCGCCACGTCGCCATAGGCACGCACCGCTTCGAACGCGGCGCCTTCGGAGGCATCGACGAGTTCGTAATAGCGCGTCAGCTTGGCGTAGCCGAGGCGGGCAACCTCGCTGCGGGTGAAGAAACCGTCATACACCATCTGGTCGAGCGACAGCGTCAGGTTGCGACGCGCAAATGAATCGGAGGACTGCCCCGGGCGCCGCAATTCCTCGTGGCCGACGCTGGCGATGGCGTCCACCTGGGGCAGATAGCCCGAACGCGCAACCGACTGGTCTTCACGCGCCGCACGGAACGCGTCCCACGTGGCCTGCACTTCGGGGTTGGCCACCACGGCCTTGCGCGCCGCATCACGCAGGGCATCCGGCCCCGCACCCGTTGCGACGAACGGGAGCACGGCCAGCACGGTCAACGCAATCGCGGATCGATAAATTTTCATATTCCCCCCAACACAGCGTGATGTTTTTGCCGTTGGTATAACGCGTGGTTGCCCTGCTGTCCTGCGCGAGGCCAACCGCTCGGTTAATCTTGTAAGGGGATATTACCGCCGTGGGATTACCCGGGAATGCCAAATACGCAACACTGACCGGGCGAAACAGGCCGAAAACCGTTGCGGGGAGCGCCGCCAGATGAAAGCGATCCGATAATGCGGGTGACGAGTTGCCCGCCGACGTGATGACAGCAGCCCCTTGCCCGCGCGGACGGCGCCCCTCGCGGGGTGCCCTTGCCGCATTTGTACGCAGCCTGACGGCAATGACGTGCGTGCTGGCGTGCGTGCTGCTCGGCGTGTCCATGGCGGCACCCGACCTGGACCGCATGCAGCGGCTGGCGCGGGAGCGCTTCGGCCCGGAGGCTGGCGAGTCGGTTGGCGCCTGGCGCCAGATGCTCGGCGACGCGGCCGATCTCGATGATCAGGGAAAGCTGCAGCGCGTGAACACCTTCTTCAATCGCCGCATCGCGTTCGAGGACGACATTGTGGTCTGGCAGCAGCAGGATTACTGGGCCACGCCGATGGAGACTCTCGGACGCGCGGCCGGTGACTGCGAGGATTTCTCGATCGCCAAGTACATGAGCCTGCGCCTGCTCGGCATCCCGGCTGAAAAGCTGCGCCTGATCTACGTGCGCGCCAGCATAGGCGGGCCGGGCAGCGGCATCTCGCAGGCCCACATGGTGCTCGGCTATTACCCCTCGCCTGCCGACGAGCCGCTCGTGCTCGACAACCTCATCGGCGACATCCGCACCGCGTCGCGCCGCCCCGACCTGTTTCCGGTCTTCAGCTTCAATGCCGAGGGTTTGTGGGTAGGCGGTTCCAGCCGTTCGGCCGCCGACCCCACGACGCGGCTGTCGCGCTGGCGCGACGTGCTCGAACGCATGCGCAAGGAAGGTTTGCCATGACCGCCGCCCCTGCCAGGTTTTCCGGAGAGTCCCAGCCATGTCTCTGATCAAACAGCTTTGGATCGCCATCGCCGTGGTGACGCTCATCGCCCTGGGCGGCAGCCTCGTGGTGAGCACCCTGTCCGCCCGGCATTACCTGCAGCAGCAGCTGCAGGTGAAGAACCTCGACAACGCGACCTCACTGGCATTGTCGCTGTCGCAGATGCCCAAGGACCCGGTCACCGTCGAACTGCAGATCGCGGCGCAGTTCGACGCCGGGCACTACCGCCTCATCCGCCTCACCAGCCCGACCGGCGACATCGTGGCCGAACGCGAATATGCCGGCTCACTCGACGGCGCACCGGAGTGGTTTGCCCGCCTGGTCCCGATCGAGGCGCACGCCGGCGTCGCCCAGGTGCAGGACGGCTGGCGCCAGTTCGGCACACTGACGCTCGAAAGCCACAAGCGCTATGCCTACGAGGCGCTGTGGCAGGGCACGCTGCAACTCCTGGGGTGGTTCGCGCTCGGCGGTGCCCTCACGGGCCTCGTCGGCACGCTCATCATCAAGCACATCACGCGCCCCCTGGGCCAGGTCGTCGAACAGGCGGAGGCAATCGGCGGGCGCCGCTTCGTCACCACGCCCGAACCGAGCACGATGGAGTTCCGCAGCGTGGTGCGTGCGATGAACACCTTGTCGGAACGCGTCCGCACGATCCTCGCCGAGGAATCGCGGCGCCTGGAGCAGTTGCGGCGGCAGACCCAGCACGACGAGACGACCGGGCTGCTCAATCGCAGCCAGTTCCTGAATCAGCTCGACTCCGCGCTCGCGCGCGACGATGCGCATGCGGCCGGCACGCTGCTGATCGCACGTGTGGGCGACCTGACCGGGCTCAATCAGCGCATCGGCCGCGCGCCGACGGACCGCCTGCTGCGCGACCTCGCCGGGCAGCTCTCCGGGTTCTCCGCCGGGCGGGCGAACTGGGCGATCGGGCGCATGAACGGCAGCGACATCGCGCTGCTCGCCCCCGGCGAGGACGATGCCGGCGCGCTCGCGGCAGCGCTGGCGAAGACGCTTCACGCCGGTCTCGACGCGCTGCCGGATGTCGCCCTGCCGGTCGCCGCGACCGCCTATGCCGCAGGCGAAACCCGCTCGCAGGTCCTGGCGCGCGCGGACGGCGCACTTGCGGCGGCCGAGCAGGCGGGCGATCGCTGCGTGCGTGTCGACGATGGCGCCAAGGCGACCGCGCCTTATCCGGATCTCCAGGCGTGGCGGGCGGCCCTGCTGTCGGCGCTCGAACGCGACGGGGTGCATCTCGGAGCCTATCCGGTCGTCGCCAACGACGGCCGCCTGCTGCATGAAGAGGCACCGATCCGGCTGCTGCTCGACGGCGTCTGGCAGCCCGCCGGCTATTTCATGCCACGCGTTGCACGCCTGGGCCTGATGCCGCGCTTCGACATGGCGGTCGTGCATGCGGCCTTGCGCGCGATTTCGGCCGATGGCCGCGAGCGCGGCATCAACGTGTCGGCCGAATCGCTGTGCGACGCCAACTTCCGCGGCGAACTGTTCACGTTGCTGCAGGCGGACACGGCGGCAGCAAAACGTTTGTGGATCGAGGTTCCCGAATATGGCGCGCTACGCCACCTGGCGGAGTTCCGCGCGCTGTGCGTGGCGCTGCAGCCGCTCGGGTGTCGGGTCGGCATCGAACATGTGGGAGCACATTTCGGCGAGCTGGGCGACCTGCACGAACTGGGGCTCGACTACATGAAGATCGATGCCGCGGTCATCCGGGGCATCGATGCCAACGCCGGGAACCAGGCGTTCCTGCGCGGCCTGTGCATGATCGTCCATTCCCTTGGCCTGATGGCGATCGCCGAGGGCGTGGAATCGGAGGCCGAAAGCCGGGTGCTGCCCGACCTCGGCCTCGACGGCATGACCGGACCGGCAGTGCGCGCACCGTCGGCCGCGTGACGCGCGCGGCCGACGACGGCGGCTCAGATCACGCCGTCGTCGTCGAGCAGGCTCAGGTGTTGCAGGGCCTCGCGCGCACCGCGGCGCTCCATGAGCTTTTGTTGCGCTGGCGCGGGAAGATCGGTGAAGCGGATCACCGAACGCTCGACAAGCAGCTCGATCAAGTCCTCGAGCACACGTACGAGGCCGAGGTCCGACGAGCCCATCGGGTTCGCGCCCTCGATCACGTCGCGCCCGAAGACGATCAGATCCGCCTCGGCACCCTCCGCGGCGCTCCATCCTTCCGCCACCATCGGCTCGCGGCTCACCGCCACGATTTTTCCCTGGGTATCGCGTTTCACATACATCATGAATTCACCGGATGCGGAATTTCGCCATGTTCCGACAGCCGCAACACCAGTTGCAACCGGTCACGCACGCCGAGTTTCTCGAAGATCGCCCCCAGATGGGCCTTCACGGTGCGCTCGGTGATGCCGAGCTTCACTGCGATCTCCTTGTTGCTCAAGCCGTTGGCGATTTCGTGGGCCACCTCGAGCTCTCGCTCCGACAGCAGGGGCAGCGGAGCATTCTCCGGCGAAACGAGGACGCGGCCAGCCGCGCCGACGACACGCGTCATCAGCTCGGGGCCGACCCACAGGCCGCCGTGGCGGACGACCAGCTCGACATCCCGGAACACGCTCGGCACCGCCATCGCGTGACAGTAGGCGCGCGCGCCACGGTCGAAGGCCGCGACGGCTTCGGCACTGTCCGGCGTCATGCTCACGACGGCAAGGTGACACGCCGGCAGCGTCTGCATGAGCGCGCCGATCAGGTCGCACCACCGGGCATGCGCCGTATCGACCCAGATCACGTCACCCGGACACGCCTTGCCGCCGAGGGCCCACCGCTCGCAGCTGGTCCCTTCGGGGAACGCGTCCAGCCAGCGCGTCGATGCGCGGACCGTGTCGGAGCAGAGAAAGATGTTCTGACTCATCGTTCGGACAGTGCGTTGGCCTTGGCCCGCAGGACGGGTTTCAGCAGATAGGAAAGAATGGTCTTCTTGCCCGTGAGGATGTCGATCTCCGCCACCATGCCGGGAATGATCGGCAGGCTTTCGCCCAGACTCGATTTCAAGGTCCTCACGCGCACAATGTAAAAGGCATTGCCCTTCTCGTCGGTGACGGTATCCGCACCGATCTGCTCGACGACGGCATCGAGTCCGCCGTAGATCGCGAAGTCGTACGCGGTGAACTTGACGAGTGCATTTTGTCCAGGCCGCAGGAAGGCGATGTCCTTGGGCTTGATCTGCGCCTCGAGGATCAGCGCATCGTCCAGCGGCACGATCTCGACGACCTCCTTGCCCGGCTGCACGACGCCGCCGATCGTATTCACGAGCAGGCGCTTGACCGTGCCGCGCACCGGCGAACGCACCTCGGCATGCTTGACGCGGTCCTCCAGCGCGCGCCCACCTTCGCTCAGCGCACCGAGTTTGGCCATCGTGTCGGAGAGGTCGATGCGCTGCTGGTTGCGCACGTTGAGCTCGACCTCCTGGATCTTGCGCGTGGCTTCTGAGATCGCGGACAGGATGCGCTGGATCTGCGCCGCGGCCTGATCGCGTTCTCCCCGCAGGCGTGCCACGTCGCGCTGCAGGCGCAGGATCTCGACTTCCGACACGGCCCCGGACGTTACCAGCGGCCGAGTGACGTTGAGCTCCTGCTGCGCCAGATTGAGCCCGTTGCTGCTCTGCTCGTGGCGCGCGCGTACCTCGTTGAGCTCCTGCTGGCGTTGTGCCAGCTGCTGCCGGGCGATCGACAGCTGGGCGTCGAGTTCGGCCACGCTCGATTCGTACAGGCGCCGCTCGTGGTCGGCGATCTCGGGAACTTCGCGCAGCACGTCGCGCGGCATGTTCAGCGCCGTGCCCGCGGTCAGGGCATCCAGCCGCGCCGCCTTGGCGCGCAGGGCGAAATACTGCGAGCGGTTCTCCGCGAGCGATGCGACAAAACGGGTCGGATCGATGCGCAACAACAGCTGCCCGGCCTCCACGACCTGCCCTTCGCGCACCAACATCTCCTCGACCACGCCGCCGTCCACGCTCTGGATGATCTGCACCTGCGAGGACGGGATGACCTTCGCATCGCCCCGCGTGACCTCATCGACCGACGCGAACGCCGACCACAGCAACAGCACGAGCAGGCCGATCACGAGGACGCGCAGCAGCATGCGCGCACGCAGCGGCTCCTCCTGGATGAGCGCCCAGTCCGCGTCCGCCGCCCACTCGAGGCGACCGCCAGGGGACGCATCGGGGATGACGCGCGCGAAGGCCCGGTCGAGCCACGGCCGCAGCGGCCTGCCGACCCGCTGCGACACGTCGCCGATGCGCTGGAACGATTCCTGACCGATCTCGCTCATCACCTGGCCCTCCCGACCCGTCCCTGGCGCAGGGCGTCGACAACCTGATCCTTCGGACCGTCGGCCACCACCCGGCCGCCGTCGATGACGATGATGCGGTCGACCAGTTCCAGCAGCGAGGTCCGGTGCGTGACGACGAGCATCGTCCGGCCCTGTGCGAAGCCGCGCAGGCGGCGCTTGAGTTCCTCCTCGCTGGTGAAGTCCATCGATGCGGTCGGCTCGTCCAGCAGCAGCACCGGCGGCTGGTGGATCACCGCCCGCGCAATCGCGACGCACTGGCGCTGCCCGCCGGAGAGCGACGCGCCGCGCTCGCCGACCTGCATGTCGAACCCCTGCGGGTGAGTGTTGGCGAACTCGGTCACGCCCGCGGTTTCCGCCGCGCGCAGCACGTCCGCATCATCCGCGAGCGGGCTGGCGAGCGTGATGTTCTCGCGCAGCGAACCGTAGAACAGGGTCACGTCCTGCGGCACGTAGCCGATATGCCGGCGCAGCTCGGCGGGGTCGAGCTGGCGCTGGTCGATGCCGTCGATCAGGATCGCCCCCGAGGTCGGGCGGTACAGGCCGAGGATCAGCTTCTCCAGCGTGGTCTTGCCCGAACCGACACGGCCGATGATGCCCACGTGCTCGCCCGCGCGGATGCGCAACGAGATCTCGGACAGCGCCGCGGTCTCCTGCCCCGGGTAATGGAAGCCGACGTCACGGAACTCGATCTCGCCGCGGAAGGACTGGCGGCTGATGAAGTTGGTGTCGTCCGGGCGCTCGACCTCCTGGTTCATCAGCTTGTCGAGCGAGCTCAACGCCGTCGCGGCGTTGTGATACTGGACCAGCAGGCCGGCGACCTGGCCGATCGGCGCCATCGCGCGCGACGACAGCATGTAGCACGCGATCAGGCCGCCCATGCTGAGCAGGTTGTCGCGGATCAGGTACACGCCGAGGACGATGATCGCCACGCTGACGGCCTGCTGCACCCATGCCGCGCCGTTCATCGCCGTCGATGACAGCAGGCGCAGCTGCGTGCCGACGCGCGCGAGCAGCGCCGCGCTCTTCTCCCACTTGCGCTGGATCGGCCCTTCCGCGCACACCGCCTTGACCGTCTCCATCGCGACGAGCCCCTCGACCAGCGTCGCGTTGCGCTGGGCGCCCGCGCGGTAGGTCGTTTCCGCGAGCTCGTGCATGCGCCCCTGCACGGTCATCGCATACACGAGCAGCACGACGACGCCGATGACGAAAGGCAGCATCAGCGGCCAGGCGATCCAGCCGATGACGAGCAGGAAGACCAGCGCGAAGGGCACGTCGATGAACGCCACCACCGTCGCCGAGCTGATGAAGTCGCGCACCGACTCGAACGCACGCAGGTTGGCCGCGAAGGAGCCGGCCGATTCGGGACGCTGCTCCATGCGCAGCCCGAGGACGCGCTCCATGATCGCCGCCGACAGCTTGACGTCCGCGCGGCTGCTGGCGAGATCGACGAAGTAGCCACGCATCGTGCGCAGGATGAGGTCGCCCGCGAGCACGATCAGCACGCCGAGGCCGAGCACCCACAGCGTTTCCATCGCGTGGTTGGGCACCACCCGGTCATACACGTTCATGACGAACATCGGCATCGCGATGGCGAACAGGTTGATCATGAACGCCGCGAGAAGGACGTCGCGATACAGCGAAGCGTTCTCCGCGATCACGCCCCAGAACCAGTGCTGCCGCCGGACCGCCCGCACTTCGGGCGTGCGGGCGTCGAAGCGGAAGATCGGGCGCGCGTAGATCGCATACCCGTCATGGCGTGCGGCCAGCTCGGCGCGCGGCATCTCGACCGCGGCCTCGCCCAGCTCGGGAAACACCACGCGGGCATGGCCGCTGCCCTCGCTCCACCCGAGCAGCACGCAGGCCTTGTCGCCTTTCAGCAGGAGCACCGCGGGCAGCAGCGACGGATTGAGCCGCTCGGGCGCGCAACGCACGACCTTGCTGCTCAACCCGGCACGCTGCGCCGCCCGCGCGAACAGGGAGGGATTGAGCCGCCCGTTCTCCAGCGGCAGGCCGGCGACCGCGGCGTCGCGCGTGGTTGCCGCACCGTGCGCCCGCGCGATCAGCAACAGACAGTCGAGCAGCGCGTCGCCGTCCGCCCGGGGATCTCCTGCCGCCGCGCCTTTCGCGTGGGCAAATACGCCATTGAGTTCAAGCACTTCGGCCACGAAATCTCTCGCTATAGTGATGAGGATGACTCCCCCTCGACCGCTTGCCCTTCGCGTAGCAAACGTAACAATTTGCGTCATCTGGGCAAATTGTCGCACCTAAGCAGAAACCGGTACGTGACAGGCTGCTCACACGACGCGCGCAGAAACAGCCCCGGGCACGACGGATCTAATGCTACAATGTTGCATTAGATCCCCATGCCGTGCGCCGCCATGCCCACCCCCCTCGTTTCTCCGGCCGCCAACCTGATTGCCGCCCGCGGTGGTCGCGTGACGCGCACGCGGACGGCCGTGCTGGAAGTACTGCAGCACAGCGCACGTTCGCTGAATCATGACGACATCGCCGTCGAACTCGCCGCCAACGGCCTGCCGCACGACCGCGTGACGCTGTACCGCACGCTCGACTGGCTCGTCGAGCAGGGCCTCGCGCATCGCGTCATCGGTCCGGACCGCGCGCGGCGTTTCAAGGCCGGCGGCGCGGCCAGCAGCTCGCACGCGCACTTCCACTGCGACCGCTGCGGCCATGTGCTGTGCCTGGAATCGATCCGGCCCGACGACCGATTCACGCTGCCGGCCGGCTACCAGCCGGAACGGGCCGAGCTGGTCTTCCACGGCACCTGCGCCGACTGCGGCCGCCGGCGCGGGGCGAAGGCCTGAAGGCGCGCTGCGCCCCGGCCTGCCGCCCCTTCCACAACATCAATGTCCCGACGCGACGACATCATGCCCCCGACATCGAGCAGTGCGCTCCCGCACATGCATCACCACCACGACCATGGAAGCGGCCATGAGCACGGCGCCGCGTCCGCGCCCTTCCCCGGCACCGCGCTGCTGCTCGGCATCGGCGCACGCATCGCCCTCGCCGCCGGCGCGGCCGCGGTACTCTGGCTCACCGTAGGCTGGGCACTCGCATGAACACTCGCGAAGCGATCCTCGAGCTCGACAACCTGACCCTCGGCTACGACCGCCACCCGGCCGTCCACCATCTCCGCTGCAGCATCGCGCCCGGCGCGCTGGTTGCCATCGTCGGCCCCAACGGCGCGGGCAAATCCACGCTCTTCAAGGCCTTGACCGGCGAGCTGCCGCCCCTGCAGGGCCAGTTCCGCGTGCATGCGGGCCAGGGCGGCATCGCCTACCTGCCGCAACAGAGCGAACTCGACCGCAGCTTCCCCGTGTCCGTGTTCGACATGGTGTCGATGGGGCTGTGGCGCGAGATCGGCGCCTTTCGCGGTCTCAAGCGCAGTCAGGCGGAACGCGTACGCGCGGCCCTCGCGGCGGTCGGGCTGTCCGGCTTCGAGGCGCGGCAGATCGGCACGCTTTCGGGCGGGCAACTGCAGCGCGCGCGCTTTGCGCGGATGATGCTGCAGAACGCGAACCTGCTGCTGCTCGACGAGCCCTTCAACGCGATCGACGCGCGCACCATCGAGGACCTCGTCGCCCTGATCCTGCACTGGCACGCGGAAGGCCGGACCATCCTTGCCGTCCTCCACGATCTCGCCCTGGTGCAACGCCACTTCCCCGAGTGCCTGCTGCTCGCGCGCGAATGCATCGGCTTCGGCCCGACCGCAGAGATCCTCACCCCCGAGCGCCTCGCCACCGCACGCCGCCTCGCCGGCGAGTTCGACGCCACCGCGCCGGTGTGCCATCGCCCCGAAGCGGAGGCGGCATGATCGCCGACGGTCTGCTCGGCCCCTTCGCCGACTTCGAGTTCATGCGCCGGGCGCTCGCCGGCTGCCTCGCCCTCGCGCTCGGCGCGACGCCGGTCGGCGTGTTCCTGCTGCTGCGGCGCATGAGCCTGATGGGCGACGCGATGGCCCACGCGATCCTGCCCGGCGCCGCGCTCGGCTACCTCGCCTTCGGCCTGTCGCTCGGTGCGATGACGGTCGGGGGGATCGTCGCCGGGCTCGTCGTCGCGCTCGCCGCCGGCCTCGTCGCGCGCTCCTCCATCCTCAAGGAAGACGCCAGCCTCGCCGCGTTCTACCTGCTCTCGATCGCCACCGGCGTGATGATCGTGTCGCTGCGCGGGCGCAACCTCGACCTGCTGCATGTGCTGTTCGGCTCCGTGCTCGCGCTCGACGACGCGTCGCTGCTGCTCATCAGCGCGATCACGACCGTGACGCTCGTCGCCCTCGCGCTGCTGTACCGCCCGCTCGTGCTCGAATGCTTCGACGCCGCCTTCCTGCGCGGCGTCAGCGCCGCCAGCCCGATCGCGCACTACGGCTTTCTCGTGCTCGTGGTGCTCAACCTCGTCGCCGGCTTCCACGCACTCGGCACACTGATGGCGGTCGGCATCATGATCCTGCCGTCGGCCGCCGCGCGCCTATGGGTGAAACGCCTGCCGGCCATGCTCGGCCTCGCCGTCGTCATCGCCTTCGTCAGCGGCGTCGGCGGACTGCTGGCTTCCTTCTACGCCGACGTGCCGGCGGGACCGGCGATCATCCTCGTGACCGGCATCGTCTACGTGCTGTCGCTGATCCTCGCCCCGGGCGGCATGATCGGCGCACGGCTCGACCGCCGCCCCCACCTCGAATCCTGACCCACTGCCAGACCGCATGCGCCAGATCCTGCTCCGTTTCGTCGTCGCCCTCGCCGCGCTCTTCGGCCTCGCCGCGCCGCTCCACGCGGCGGCGCCCCTCGAAGTGGTCACGAGCTTCAGCATCCTTGGCGACTTCATCCGCCAGGTCGGCGGTGACCGGGTCAGGGTGACGGCACTCGTCGCCGCCGACCAGGACGCACACAACTTCCAGCCGCGCCCCTCCGACGCGCGCCGCATCGGCACCGCCCAGCTCGTCGTCGCCAGCGGCCTCGGTTTCGATCCGTGGCTCGACCGGCTCGCCCAAACCGCGGGCTACAAGGGTCGGATCCTCGTCGCCAGCCAGGGCATCGAACCGATCGCCGGCACCGACGAACACGACGACGCCCACGGCTACGACAGGGGGCCCCATCGCAATGCCGTCGATCCGCACGCATGGCAGGACGCCGCGAATGCGCAGCGCTACGTCGCGAACATCGCCGACGCGCTCGCACAGGCCGACCCCGCGAACGCCAGGGCGTACCGCGACAGCGCCGCACGCTACACCACGGAACTGAAGGCGCTCGACGCGGAAATCCGCAGCGCCCTTGCGGCGATTCCGGTCGAGCGGCGCAAGGTCGTCAGCGCCCACGACGCGTTCGGCTACTTCGCCCACGCCTACGGGGTTCGCTTCCTCGCCCCGGCGGGCATCAGCAACCAGTCCGAACCTTCGGCCGCCGGCGTTGCGCAGCTGATCCGCCAGCTGCGGCGCGAAAACGTGCCGGCCGTGTTCGTCGAAAGCATCAGCGACCCCCGGCTGATCGAGCGCATCCGCAAGGAAAGCGGCGCACGCCTCGGCGGCACCCTGTATTCGGACGCGCTATCGGCC
Source organism: Azoarcus sp. DN11 (assembly GCF_003628555.1). Lineage (NCBI taxonomy): Bacteria > Pseudomonadati > Pseudomonadota > Betaproteobacteria > Rhodocyclales > Zoogloeaceae > Azoarcus > Azoarcus sp. DN11. The sequence goes on from NZ_CP021731.1 coordinate 4,086,666, forward strand.
GCAGACGGTCCGGCACCGACCTACGTCACGATGATGCGCCACAACCTGCGCACGCTGCTCGACGGCATGTCCGCCGGCAGCCGGTGAGCCTGCCGGACCTGACCGATCAGCGCGAGGACGCCGCGAGCAGCGAGCCCGCCGCGACGAACATCCCGCCGAACACGCGGTTCTGCGCCTTCATCATGCGCGGGCTGCGCAGCCAGTGACGGCAGCGGCCGGCAAGCAGCGCATAGCAGGACATCACGACGATGTCGGTACCGATCATCGTCGCCGCGATGATGAAGAATTGCGGCCACTGCGGCAGCCGCGGGTCGATGAACTGCGGCACGAGCGCGACCATGAAGACGATCGCCTTGGGATTGGTGAGGTTCACCAGCACGCCCTGCAAATAGACGCCGCGCGTGTCGCGCGCCTCGGCGCCGTCTTCGAGCAGCTCGACCGGCGCGCGCCACTTGCGCACGCCGAGCCAGATCAGGTAGGCCGCCCCGGCGATCTTCACGACCAGGAAGGCCGTCGCCGACGCCGCCAGCACCGCCCCCAGGCCGAGCACGACGATCGCGAGCTGGATCAGCAGCGCCGTCTGCAGGCCCAGGATCGCGCGCAGCGCCACGCGGTAACCACCACTCAACCCCGTCGCCATGCTCAGCACCGCACCCGGGCCGGGCGACACGGCGATCACCACCGCTGCGGCCAGAAACACCAGCCACACGTTCCAGTTCATCCCTTCGCTCCTTTTCCGTTTCCGGTCAGAAGAACAGCGCGTGCAGCATCTTCGCCGACAGCAGCATCAGCACGCCGGCAAAGATCTTCTTGAGGGTAGCCACCGGCAAACGGTGCGCAAGCCGCGCGCCGACCGGCGCCGTCCATGTGCTGACGACGCTGATCAGCACCAGTGCCGGCAGGTAGACGAAGCCGAGACTCAGGGCCGGCATGCCGGTCACTCCCCAACCGTTCACGAGATAGCCGACCGTCCCTGCGAGGGCGATCGGCAAGCCGATCGCGGCCGAGGTTCCGATCGCATGATGGACCTTGACATTGCACCAGGTCATGAAGGGCACCGACAAGGACCCGCCACCGATCGCCACCAGCGCCGAAACGCCGCCGATGCCCAGGCCGACCGCACTCATCCCGACCGGTCCGGGCAGGTCGCGTGAGGGCTTGGGCTTGATGTTGGCGAGCATCTGCAGCGACACGTAGGCCATGAAGCACGCGAAGAAGATCGCCAACGGCTTGGAAGCTATCCGCGAGGCGACGAAGGTCGCGGCGAAAGTCCCGACGACGATACCCGGCGCAATGTAGCGCACCACGTCCCAGCGCACCGCGCCGTGCTTGTGATGTGTACGCAGGCTCGCGATCGAGGTCATCACGATGGCCGACATCGAGGTTCCCAACGCGAGGTGCACGACGCTTTCCTTCGGCATGCCCTGCGCGATGAACAGCGAGGTCAGCATGGGCACCATGATCCCGCCTCCGCCAACCCCCAGCAGGCCGGCAAAAAAACCGATAAAGGCGCCCAGCGCGAGGTAGCTCAGCCACCACACATCGAAGTTCATCGAGTCCTTCCCGAAAGCTGCGCGGAATCCCCTCCGCGGCGGTCCGGCCCGGCGCCGGCAAGAGCAAAAAAACAAAAAGAGGCGCGGACCGAAATCCGCGCCTCTCGCCATTGGCCCCCGCAGTGTCGCCTCCGCCGGCATCCTGAACCTGGGGTTCAGGGAGGTCGCTTTCCTTCCGCATCAGGCTCACCCGGCGAGGGGCGTGCACACCTGCGGTGTCCATGGTCCGCGACCATGTCTCTCGACATTGGTCCAAGGAATCTACGACTTCGACGACACAGCGGGGATTGACCTTACATACACGCCAACCCGCGCTAACCAACTGTTAGAAAAGCTTTTCCTGCTGCGCGAGCACCCCGCCGAGGCGTGCATTCACGAGACCGATTCTACGCTTCGCGGCCTGCATGTCAAACCCGCCGGAGCGCTGGAACTGCAAAAATTCGTGGGCGATATTCAGCGCGGTCATGACGGCCAGCTTCTCGCCGGAAGAGTTCGTCCGCATGGCGAGGCTGTTGAGTTTTTCGTCCAGAAACGCGACGGCGGCCAGCAGACCTTCCCGCTCTTCCGGACGGCAGGCGACGGAATATGTCTTCCCGAGCAGCGAGATGTCGAGGGTGTCCGTGGTGGGCATGTCAGGATTCCGGCAGCTGCTCGAGCAGTCGTTCGAGTCTTTCCGTCGCGAGACGGACCTTCTCGGCCAGCGTGCGGTTCTCGGCCTCCAGCCGCGCGACGCGCGTATGCAGCTCGCGCCCTTCCGCGCGGCAGGATTCGAGCAGACCGACGATCTGTTCGACCTGATGCTCCAGCTTGTTCAGTTCAGCGTCCATCGGCGGGATGGTAGAGGGCACCTGCGAGGCGGTCAAGGCAGTGGATGGCACTCATGCTGCATCCGACGGCGCCGCCGGATGCATTCCAGAAGATGCAACCGGCTCACATTCATCGTGCAAAACCGCCTGGCATCCGCGAAGGCCGCCGTTGCAGTCCCTTCGGGACCACTCGAGCGGCCACCGGCGTTTCAGCGTTGCACCTGGGAGACGTCACGCACGGCGCCGGTGTCGGCACTGGTCGTGAGCGCCGCATAGGCCTGCAGCGCGGCCGACACGACGCGCCGGCGGTTGGCGGGTTTCCACGCCTGGCTGCCCCTGGCCTCCATCGCCGCACGGCGGCGGGCGAGTTCCTCGTCGCTGACGGCCAGACGGATGCTGCGACTGGGGATGTCGATCTCGATCCTGTCGCCTTCCTCGACCAGCGCGATCGCTCCGCCGCACGCGGCTTCGGGCGAGGCATGGCCGATCGACAGGCCCGACGTGCCGCCCGAGAAACGGCCGTCGGTCAGCAGCGCGCACTCCTTGCCGAGCCCCTTGGACTTCAGGTAGCTCGTCGGGTACAGCATCTCCTGCATGCCGGGTCCGCCCTTCGGGCCTTCGTAGCGGATGATCACGACGTCGCCGGCGACGACCTTGTCGCCCAGGATGCCTTCGACCGCGTCTTCCTGGCTCTCGAACACGCGCGCCGTGCCGGTGAATGTCCAGATCGACTCGTCGACGCCGGCGGTCTTCACGATGCAGCCCTTCTCGGCGATGTTGCCGTACAGCACGGCGAGGCCGCCGTCCTCCGTGAAGGCGTTGGCGCGGTCGCGGATCACGCCCTTGGAGCGGTCCATGTCGAGCTCGTTCCAGCGGCGGTTCTGCGAGAACGCGACCTGGGTGGGCACACCGCCGGGGGCCGCCTTGTAGAACTCGAACACGGCGTTGTCATGCGCCTGCATGACGTCCCAGCGCGACAGCGCTTCGGCCATGGTCTTGCTGTGCACGGTGGGGAGTTCGGCGTGCAGCAGCCCGGCACGATTGAGTTCGCCGAGGATGCCCATGATGCCGCCGGCGCGGTGCACGTCCTCGATATGCACGTCGGGGACGGCCGGCGCGACCTTGCACAGGCAGGGCACCTTGCGCGAGATGCGGTCGATGTCGGCCATCGTGAAATTCACCTGCGCCTCGCGCGCCGCGGCCAGCAGGTGCAGCACGGTGTTGGTCGAGCCGCCCATCGCGACGTCGAGGCTGATCGCGTTCTCGAAGGCCTTGAAGCTCGCGATCGCGCGCGGCAGCACCGAGGCGTCATCCTTCTCGTAATAGCGGCGCGCCATGTCGACGATGGTGCGGCCGGCCCTGCGGAAGAGCTGCTCGCGGTCGGCGTGCGTCGCGAGCACGGTGCCGTTGCCCGGCAGCGACAGGCCCAGCGCCTCGGTGAGGCAGTTCATCGAGTTGGCCGTGAACATCCCCGAACACGAGCCGCAGGTCGGACAGGCGGAACGCTCGACCGCCTCGACCTCCTCGTCCGAGCAGTGGCTGTCGGCGGCCTTGACCATCGCATCGACGAGGTCGAGCGAGATCACCTTGGCTTCCCACTTGACCTTGCCCGCCTCCATCGGCCCGCCCGAGACGAAGATCGCCGGGATGTTGAGGCGCAGTGCGGCCATCAGCATGCCCGGGGTGATCTTGTCGCAGTTCGAGATGCACACCAGCGCGTCGGCCGTGTGGGCGTTCACCATGTATTCGACGCTGTCGGCGATCAGCTCGCGCGAGGGCAGCGAATACAGCATGCCGCCGTGGCCCATCGCGATGCCGTCATCGACGGCGATGGTGTTGAATTCCTTCGCGACGCCGCCCGCGGCCTCGATCTCGCGCGCGACGAGCTGGCCGAGATCCTTGAGGTGCACGTGGCCGGGCACGAACTGGGTGAAGCTGTTGGCGACGGCGATGATCGGCTTCTCGAAGTCGCCGTCCTTCATGCCGGTGGCGCGCCACAGGGCGCGGGCGCCCGCCATGTTGCGACCGGCAGTGGAGGTACGGGAACGGTATTGGGGCATGGGGTCCTCGGCTCAGGGTTCGGGCGCACGCTGCGTCGGCGGTGCGTCACACGGAAGTCCAATCTTGGAATTCTAACCGAAGCCAAACGGTGCTCGGCTATCATTCCCTACCCATGCCCCCTGCGTGCCATCTACGGAAACCATGACAGAGCAAAGCGTTCCCGACCCCGCGAGCGACGGCTTCGACCTCGATCCCGCCGAAATCCGCGTGCTCGGCGTCCTCATCGAGAAGGCCTTCGTGACCCCCGATGCCTATCCGATGTCCCTGAACGGCATCGTCACGGGCTGCAACCAGCTGACCGGACGCGACCCCGTCATGAACCTGGCAGATGCCGACGTACAAGCCGCGGTCGACAGCCTCATGGCGCGCAAGCTGGTGTCGCGGCGCGACCAGGCGAGCGGCCGGGTGGCGAAGTACGAGCACCTGGTGCGCCTGCGCCATTCCCTGCCCCCGGCCGAACAGGCCGTCCTCGCGGTGCTGCTGCTGCGCGGCGCCCAGACGGCGGGCGAAATCCGCCAGCGCTCGGACCGGATGCACCGGTTCGACGATATCGCAGCCGTCGAAGCCGTGCTGGAACACCTCGCCGAGAAGTACCCCCCGATGGCCGGCGCGCTGCCGCGCGCACCGGGCACCAAGGAGACGCGCTACGCGCATCTGCTGGGCGGTGCAGCGGCCTTCGAGGCGATGGGCGAAACCCTGCCGGGGGCGCAAGCAGGCAGCAGCGGACGCGGACGCACCGCCGAACTCGAAGACGAGGTGCGGCGCCTGCGCGAGGACTTCGACCGTCTGCGCGAAGAATTCGACAAGTTCCGAGCCCAATTCGACTGAGCGTCCGGCCACCATGCTGATCCATCCGCAATTCAATCCGGTCGCCCTGTCGATCGGGCCGCTGTCGGTCCGCTGGTACGGGCTGATGTACCTCGTCGCCTTCGTGCTGTTCATGCTGCTGGGGCGCGTGCACGCGCGCCGCCGCCCGGAGATGGGCTGGACGCCGCAACAGATCGACGATCTGCTCATGTACGGCATGCTCGGCGTGGTGATCGGCGGGCGGCTGGGCGAGGTGCTGTTCTTCGAGCCGGCCTACTATCTCGCACACCCGGCAGAGATCCTTGCCGTGTGGAAGGGCGGGATGAGCTTTCACGGCGGCTTCCTTGGCGTGCTGGTGGGGATGTGGCTGTACGGCAGGCGCACCGGCAAGGGATTCTGGGACGTCACCGATTTCATCGCACCGCTCGTGCCGACCGGCCTCGCCGCGGGCCGCATCGGCAACTTCATCAACGGCGAACTGTGGGGCCGGCCCGTGGACGGCGATCTGCCGTGGGCGATGATCTACCCCTGGGTGGACAACCTGCCACGCCATCCGTCGCAGCTCTACCAGGCGGCCGGCGAGGGCCTGCTGCTGTTCGTCGTGCTGTGGCTATATGCAGCGCGGCCGCGGCCGGCGATGGCGGTTTCGGCGTTGTTCCTGATCGGGTACGGGGTGCTGCGCTTTACCGCAGAATTCTTCCGCACCCCCGATCCGGGAATTTTCGGCACCCTCTCGCTGGGGCTGTCGACAGCGCAGTGGCTGTGCGTCCCGATGATCGCCGCCGGGACCTGGCTGTTCGTCACCAGCCACGGCAAGGGGAGAGCGCCTCGGTAAAGGCATCGGCTGCCGGCCGCCAGAATAATCCGATGGCATTATCGTCGCGCCGGCTCCGTGCCAAAGTTTGCATGATGACGTATTCATTTCTGGCACCATGACGCAAAGGAGAGTGCTGATGACACCAGGATTGGTATCGCGCAGTCTTTCTAAAGTCCGCGAGATCGTCGCCAGCGCAGCCGGCCGTAACGGCGAACCGACCGAGAAACAGCTCGAACGGATTCGCCGGCAGTTGCGCGAGTGCGCGGAAAGCCGTGGCGGCGAGGTGTCGACCCGCCTGCGCGCGGGGCGCCTCGCCGACACCTACCTGAAGCTGGACGAGGCCGGGCGCCACGCCTTCCTGCGCATCATCGCGCTCGAATTCGGCCCCGATCCGAAGCGCGTCGCCAAGGCGCACGAGGCCTACCAGGCGGCGGTCGGCACGCCCAGGCAATGGGATGCCGAGGCCCAGCTGCGCGCCGCGATGCGATCGTCGCGCATCCGTATCCTGACCCAGTTCAACGCGATTCCGCAGGGCGTGAAGTTCCTCGTCGACCTGCGCGCGGACCTGCTGCGCTTCCTCGAGCACGACAAGGAACTGAAATCGCTCGACCGCGAACTCGACGCGCGCCTCACGGCCTGGTTCGACGTCGGCTTCCTCGAGCTCGCGCGCGTCACCTGGAATTCGCCGGCCGCCCTGCTGGAGAAGATCGTCCAGTACGAGGCGGTGCACGAGATCCGCTCATGGAAGGATCTCAAGAACCGGCTCGGCTCGGACCGCCGCTGCTACGCTTTCTTCCATCCGCGCATGCCGCAGGAGCCGCTGATCTTCGTCGAGGTCGCCCTGCTCGACGACCTGGCCGACAACGTCCAGAAGCTGCTCGACGAGAACGCCCCGGCGGCGGACACCGAGCGCGCCGACACCGCGATCTTCTATTCGATCAGCGCCACGCAGGATGGCCTGCGCGGGGTCTCGTTCGGCAACTTCCTGCTCAAGCGCGTCGTCGATGACCTGCAGCGCGACTTCCCGCGCGTCAAGACCTTCGCGACGCTATCCCCGATTCCCGGCCTGGTGCGCTGGGCGGGGAAGAACACGAAGGAAGTCCTGGCCGCGTTCAACGAGAACGACTGGAAGCGGCTGGCCGCGGCGGGCATCGAGGGGCCGGATTCCCCCAGGCTCGCGCAGGTGTTGTCGGGCGACCCCGCGTGGGCGGAAGACGCAGCACTGGCGCGGGCGCTGCGCGACCCGCTGCTGAAGGCCACGGCCGCGTACCTGCTGGAGGCCAAGCGCGACAAGCTGCCACTCGATTCCGTCGCACGCTTCCATCTCGGCAACGGCGCACGCGTCGAGCGGCTCAACTGGCTCGCCGACTCGTCGGAGAAGGGGCTCGGCCAGTCCTGGGGGGTGATGGTGAACTACCTGTACGACCCCGACCGCATCGTCGACAACGTCGAAGCCTTCGTCGACTCGGGCAGCATCGACGCCGCAGCGGGCGTCAAGCGCCTCGCGCGACGATAACGGCGCCTTCCGGCACAGATGGTGAAGCTCTCGCTCCGGCTCAGCTCCATCCGCATGCGCCTGCTGCTTGCCAGCACGGTGGTGCAGATCGTCCTGCTGACCCTGCTGCTTGCCAACAGCGTCCGCCTGATGAACCAGGCCACCAACGCGAGCCTCAACACCCTCGTCAGCCAGAACGCCACCATGCTCCATGCGATGGCGGTCGCCTACGGCGACATGGGCGAGCTGCACACGCTGCAGGACGTGCTCGGCGAACTGCTGAGCGAGTCGGACGAAGGCCTGGTCTACGTGCGCATCGTCGCACCCGATGGGCACGTGCTGGTCAGCGCGGGCTTGCCCGACATGCGGGAGCTGCCCGACATCGACGAGGCGCGCGCGCGCGGCGGGACCGCCGGCGGCGTCGTGCACGTGCGCCGCCCGCTGCTGCTCGACCGCAACGAAGTCGGGTTCCTGCAGTTCGGGGTCTCCGTCGCGATGCTCGCAGCGGCGCGCAAGGCGATCACCGAGCAGGGCACGGCGATCGCCCTGGCCGAACTGCTGATGACCTTCGGCCTGCTTTCGGGCATCGGTTACCTGCTGACGCGCAACCTCAGCCGCCTGCTGGCCGGCAGCGAGGCGATCGCGGCGGGCAAGCTCGATCACCGCCTGCCGGAAAGCGGTCATGACGAGCTCGCCCGGCTCGCGCGGCGCTTCAACGTGATGGCGGCGAACCTTCAGGACCGCATCGGCGAACTGCAGGAATCGGCCGAGCGGCTGAAGGCGAGCGAACAGCGCTACGAGCTGGCGATCCACGGCGCCAACGACGGCCTGTGGGACTGGGAGATCGCCGACGGGCAGGTCTACTGCTCGCCGCGTTACTGCGAGGTCGCCGGACTGACGGCCGGCCGCACGTACTACAGCCCCTGGGAGGTCGTCACCGGCATTCATCCGGACGACGCGCCCGGCTACCGGGCGAAGATGATCGAGCACCTGAAGGGCTTCAGCACCCAGTTCAAGTGCGAGTATCGCGCGCGGCAGCAGGACGGCAGCTACCGCTGGGTGATGACGCGCGGCGTCGCGGTGCGCGGCGAGGACGACCGCGCGGTGCGCATGGCCGGTTCGATCAGCGACGTGCATGAGCACAAGCTGGTCCAGATGCGCCTGCAACATGACGCCCTGCACGACGGCCTGACCCAGCTTCCGAACCGCGCGCTGTTCCTCGAACATGTGAGCAGCGCACTCGGCCAGCAGCGCCGCACGGGCGGTCAGGACTTCGCGGTGCTCGCGATCAACCTGCAGCGTTTCCGCCTCGTGAATGACAGCTTCGGGCACGAAGCCGGCGATGCGCTGCTGTGCCACGTGGCACGCACGATCCAGGAGACGCTGCGTTACGGCGACATCGCCGCGCGGGTGGGCGGCGACCAGTTCGCGCTGCTGCTGAACCGCATCGAGAACCCCGCCGAAGCCCTGCGGCTCGCCGGAACCCTGCGCGAGCGGCTGGCCAAGCCGACCAGCATCGCCGGGCAGATCCTGTACCCCAAGTTCCGCATCGGCATGTCGCTGAGCATCGATTACCGCGACAGCGAGAACGGCGACACGATGCTGCGCGACGCCGACAACGCGCTGCAGCGCACCCGCGAGCGCGGCGACGACTCGGTCGCGATCTTCCACGCGTCGATGCACGAGCAGGCGCTGCAGAGCCTGCAGCTCGAAGGCGACCTGCGCGACGCATTGGGCAGCGACGAGCTCATCGTGCATTTCCAGCCCATCGTCGCGCTCGACAACGGGTCGATCACGAGCTTCGAGGCCCTCGTGCGCTGGCGCCACCCCGTCCGCGGGATGCTGCCGCCCAACCTCTTCGTGCCGCTGGCCGAGACGCTGGGCCTCATCCACGAACTCGACATGCTGGTGCTGCGGCGCGCCTGCGAGCGCCTTGCGCAGTGGCGGCGGCTCGCAGCGAGCGATGCCGCGGTGCCCAGGGTCAGCGTCAACCTCTCGGCAACGCAGTTCGCACGCCCCGATCTCGCCGGCGAGATCATCGCCGAGGTGGACCGCCACGCCCTGCCGCGCGAGATGCTGCGCTTCGAGGTCACCGAAAGCGTGCTCGCCCAACCCGAAGGCCCCGCTGCCGAGATCCTGCAGAAGCTGCGCACCGCCGGCATGTCGGTGCTGATCGACGACTTCGGCACCGGCTATTCGGCGCTGAGCTACCTGCACACGATTCCCTGCGATCTCGTGAAGCTCGACGGCTCCTTCGTGCGCTCGCTGGAAAACGACGCACGCCTGCGCACGATCGTCGCGCGCAGCATCGAACTCGCCCACGACCTCGGCATGCGCGTCGTCGCCGAATGCATCGAAACGACCCGCCAGGCGGAGCTGCTGCTCGGCATGGGCTGCGACTACGGGCAGGGCTACCTGTTCGCGCGCCCGCTCGACGTCGATGCCGTCGAGGAGCTGCTGTTTGGCAAACAACTCGCCGGGGAGGCCCGCGCATGAGGACGAAGGGCCTGCTGTACCAAGGCGTCGCGGCGGCTCTTCTCGCTTGCGCCGCCGTCCCGGCACATGCCGACAGCGATGAAGCAGCCGGGCCATCGCGCTTCGAGTTTTCGGGCTTCGGCACTCTCGGCGCGGTCACGACCAACAGGAAGGACGTGTGGTTTACCCGCTACGGGGTGAATTTCCCGGGAGACTCGGACCCCGACTTCAGCCCCGACAGCCTGCTTGGCCTGCAGGCCAGCATGCGCCTCACCGATCGCAACGACATCACCGTGCAGGTCGTGGCACGGGAGGACGGCAGCGAGCATCAGGATCCGCGCGTCACGCTGGCCTTCTTCCGCCAGACCCTCGCCCCCGGGCTGTCGGTGCGCGCCGGGCGGGTGCGCGTCCCCTTCTTCATGCTGTCGGATTCGCTGCACGTGAATTACGCGAATCCGTGGGTGCGCCCGCCGGTCGAAGTGTACGGCCTCAATCCTTTCAACGACCTCGACGGCATCGATCTCATCTATCACAAGCGCCTCGACCGGCTCGACATCGAAATCCACCCCTACTATGGCGGCGGTCGCATCCCCTTCCCCCAAGGCCGGGCACGCCTGAAGGAGACGCGCGGCCTCAATGTCGTGCTGAGCCAGGGCGAATACTCCCTGCACCTGGGCCACGGCGAGGGCACGTTCACGCTGGAACGCGGCGACCGGCAGTTCCTCGACATGGCGCGCATCCTTCGCGCCACCGGCCAGGGCGGGGTGATTGCGGACCTGTCCGGCACGCAGGGCCGCACGCGCTTCGATTCGGTCGGGGTGCAGTGGGACGACGGCGAGTGGCAGCTGATCGGCGAGTATGCGCGGCGCGAGACGAATCGCTATGTCGTCAGCGCGCACGGCTGGTACCTGAGCCTCGGGCACCGTTTCGGTCCCCTCATGCCCTACGCGGTCGTCGCGCGCCAGACACTGGACAAGCAGTTCGCCGAGGCCACACTGCCGGCGGGCCCGCCGGCGCAACTGTGGGACCTGTTCCTGACCTCGCGCAACAACGCGCAACGCAGCGTCACGCTTGGCGCGCGCTGGGATTTCGCCGCGCATGCGGCGCTGAAGACCGAATGGACGCGCGCGCGCCCGGACGAGAATTCGTGGGGCTCCTATTTCCCGCGCGGCAACCCCCTGACGACGCGCATCGGCGGGCGTACGTTCGACACGTTCAGCCTGTCGCTCGACGTGAGCTTCTGAGGGTGCGCCGGTGATTCGCATCGCTCGCGCCAGTTTCCTTGCCCTGGCACTGCTGACCCCGTCCTGCGCCCTGGCGCAGATCGTCATCGTCGCCGGCGCTCAAAGCCCTTTGCCCATGCTGACGGCGGCACAGGTGGAGCAGTTCTACCTCGGGCGCGCCCACACGCTGGCCGACGGCGTCGTCGTGACACTCGCCGACCTTCCGGCCGGGCCGGTCCGCGACGAGTTCTACCAGCTGCTGACGCGCAAGAATCCCAGCCAGATCCGGGCGTACTGGTCGCGCATGGTGTTCACCGGACGCGCCCTGCCGCCGCAGGAGGCCGACAACGTGGCCCAGTTGCGCCTGTGGCTGGCGTCGCAGCCGAACCTCGTCGGCTACATGCCCGCCGCCGAGGCGGATGCGCGCGTGCGGGTCCTGTTGCGGCTGCCCTGAGGGGCCGCGCAACGCTCAGCGTGGCGCGACGACCTCGAGGTCGAGTTCGCCGACCCCAGCGACTACGCCGTGCAGCCGGTCGCCGACGGCCACCGGCCCCACGCCTTCCGGCGTGCCGGTGAAGATCAGGTCGCCCGCCTCCAGGCGGTAATAGCGCGAGAAGAACGCGATGATCTCGGGGATCGACCAGATCATGTCCGAGAGGTCGCCGCGCTGGCGCGTTTCGCCGTTGACCTCGAGGCGGATCTCGCCGGATTCGGGCACCCGCCCCGTGGCGGGCACGATCTGCGAGATCGGTGCCGCGGCGTCGAACGCCTTGCCGATGTCCCACGGCCGGCCCTTGGCCTTGGCTTCGGCCTGCAGGTCGCGCCGCGTCATGTCGAGGCCCACCGCGTAGCCCCAGATGCACGCCCGCGCAGCCGCGGGCGAAAGGTCGCTGCCGCCCGCGCCGAGCGCGACGACCAGTTCGAGTTCGTGATGCACGTCACGGCTTGCCGGCGGATAGGGGAACTGCCCGCAGGTGCCCACCCCGACCGGCAGGACGGCGTCGGCCGGCTTGGTGAAGAAGAAAGGCGCCTCGCGGCTCGGGTCCCCACCCATTTCCCGCGCATGCGCCGCGTAGTTGCGGGCGATGCAGTAGATGCGCCGCACCGGAAACAGGCCGCCTCCGGCGACGGGAACAACGGGACGCGGGGCGGGTGCGATCACGAAAGTTTCGGACATCTGGGCTTCTCCGGAAGCTGCTGCCACAGCACAGGACAAAACAGGGCTCGCCACACGCGAATCGCCATCGAGGCGCGATCAAAGCACAGGGGGTATTGACCCGGCAAGCGGCCAATGCTGTAATGAGAATCGTTCCTAATTGATTTTTATCGATCACATCATGCAGGCACAGGACTATCCACATAACCCCACCACCCGGTCCGCGGACGCAGCGCCGGGCGGGCAACCTGCCCGCCCGGCGGGTGCGGCGGTCATCCCGAGCGAGCGGCTGCTTCTGGGGCAACCCTGCGTGACGATCGATCACGACGGAACGCATTACGTGCTGCGCGCCACGCGGGCCGGAAAGCTGATCCTGACGAAGTAATCCGTACAGACCACCACGACAAACGGAACAACGAGGCTAGACTATGTATGTCTGCATCTGCAACGCAGTGACCGAACGCCACATCGACGAAGCAGTCAGCGAAGGGGTGTCCACCTTGCGCGAATTGCGGACCCGACTCGGCGTCGCGGGGGAGTGCGGTCGCTGCGCGAGTTGCGCACGCGACTGCCTGCGTGCGGCTATGGCAGAGCAGACGACGAACGCGAATGCGGCGATGGCCGTGTTCGCGCCCTCGTATTCCCTTGCCGTGGAGGCCGTATGAAAGGCGATAAGAAAGTTCTCCAATACCTCAACAAACAACTGACGACAGAACTCACCGCAATCAACCAGTACTTCCTGCATGCACGCATGTACAAGAACTGGGGCCTCGGGAAGCTCGGGCACCATGAGTACGAGGAATCGATCGAGGAAATGAAGCATGCCGACAAGCTCATCGAGCGCGTGCTGTTCCTCGAGGGGTTGCCGAACCTGCAGAATCTCAACAAGCTCCTGATCGGCGAGAACGTCCCGGAATGCATCCAGGGCGACCTGAAGCTGGAACAGAGCGGACGCACCGAGCTGATCGAGGCGATCGCCTACTGTGAGTCCTGTAAGGACTATGTTTCGCGCGAGATCTTCGAGGAGATCCTCGAGGACACCGAGGAACATATCGATTATCTGGAAACGCAACTCGAACTGATCGACAAGGTCGGGCTGCAGAACTACCTGCAATCGCAGATGGGCGGCGCGAGCTGACGCACGACCGACCGCCGTTCGCGCCGGCAGGACCGGCGCACACCCACCGCAAGCCAGTTCTCCCGCAGAACGAGCCAGCGTCATCGAATCCAACGGAGAACTGGCATGCATACCCGACGCCCGGATGTACTGAACGACCCGTCACTGCGGCAAGGCCCGGCCTTCGCCGCACACCGCCTCGCCCTCTACGTGGCATTCGCTGCGCTTCTGATCGACCAGTTTATCCGCTGAACACCGCGTAGCGCCTGATGGCCGAGCTTCACTCCCACGCCCTTCCCGCCGCCTCCTTCACGCCGCCGCCACGCAATGCAGCGGGGCGCCCGCCGCTGAGCTTCGCACCACCGCGCGAGTCCTTTCCCGAGCAAACGCCCGGCCTGCGGCGCCCGCGCCCGCCGTGCGGCGAGCGTGCATTGCTGCTCGCGCTGGTGACGGCCGCACACGTCGCGGCACTCGCGGCCTTGGCGCATCTCGCACAACACCCCGCGGCGGTGCCCGAAACGCCGATCTCGGTGGCACTGATCGAACTGCCCGTGCCGCTGCCGACCGTCGCGCCGGCACTGCCCGCGCCGCCCAGGCCCGTCGTCGAGCCGCCGCCCAAGCCGGCGCCGCACCCGCCGGTGCGCGCACCGAGGCCCGCGCCGAAGACTGCCGAATCGCCGACCGCGATCCGCACGGAGACGCCGCCGCCCCCGCAGGCGGCCCCGGAACCCGTACGCGAGGCCGCGCCGACGCCGCCGGCACCTCCCGCCTCCGCCCCCCCGGCGCCGCGCGCCGCGCCCGAAGCGCCGCCGGCCGTCGTCGCGGCGCGTTTCGACGCGGCCTACCTGAACAATCCCGCACCGGCCTATCCGCCCCTGTCGCGCCGCCTGCGCGAGGAAGGCAAGGTGATGCTGCGCGTGCAGGTGACCGCCGAGGGCTTGCCCGCACAGGTCGACCTGGCGGAAAGTTCCGGCTCCGCGCGCCTCGACAGCGCCGCCCGCGAGGCGGTGCAGCGCTGGCGCTTCGTGCCCGCGAAGCAGGGCGGACAGGCGGTCGCCGCCGCCGTCATCGTCCCGATCGTATTCAAACTCGAAGGAAACTGAACATGCCCACCGACACCTTCGGCCTGACTCACCTGTGGGTCCAGTCGGACCTCATCATCAAGCTCGTCGCCTTCACCCTCGTGGTGATGTCGGTCGCCAGCTGGTACCTGATCGCCGTGCGCACGACACGTCAGCTCCGTGCGCGGCGCATCGATGGCGCCGTGGAAGGTTTCTGGCACGCAGCCAGCCTGGAAGAAGGCCTCGCGCGCTTGTCGCAGGACGCGCCCGACTCCCCGTTCGAGGCGCTCGCCCGCCAGGGCGCCGCCGCGGCCGAACACTTGCGCCGCCACACCACCGCCGAGACCCTGGGCGGCAAGCTGGATGCCGACGAGTTCGTGACGCGCGCGCTGCGCAAGTCGATCGCGCTATCCACTGCGCAACTCGAATCGGGCCTGACCGTGCTTGCCTCGATCGGCTCCACCGCCCCCTTCGTCGGCCTGTTCGGCACCGTGTGGGGCATCTACCACGCGCTGATCGGCATCAGCACCTCGGGCGTCGCGACGCTCGACAAGGTCGCCGGCCCGGTCGGCGAGGCGCTGATCATGACGGCTTTCGGCCTCTTCGTCGCGATTCCCGCAGTGCTCGCGTACAACACCTTCACCCGCGCCAACCGCCTCGAGCTCTCCGAACTGGATGCCTTCGCGCACGACCTGCACGCGTGGTTTGCCACCGGCACGCGGCTCGCGAGTGCGCCGGTCGCCGGCCAGCCGGCGAAGGCCGGCAGCGACGCCGCGCGCAAGATCGGCCTCACCGGCGCCGGAGCCGCGTGATGGCGTTCGGGGGCTTCAACCAGGAAGGCGGCTCGGCGCCGATGAGCGAGATCAACATGGTCCCGCTCATCGACGTGATGCTGGTGCTGCTGATCGTGTTCATGATCACCGCGCCGCTGCTGACGCACTCGGTCAAGATCGACCTGCCGACGGCGGCAAGCCAGGCGAACAACGAAAAACCCGACACCGTGACCTTGTCCGTGGACGGCGCCGGGACACTGTTCTGGAACGACCAGAAGATCGCCGAGGACGAGCTGCCGGCCCGCCTCGCCGCTGCTGCGGCACAGCCGGTGCAACCCGAACTGCATCTGCGCGCCGACCGCGAGACGCGCTACCAGAAGCTCGCGGAGATCATGTCGGCGGCACGCACCGCGGGCATCCAGAAGATGGGCTTCATCACCGTTCCCGCGCATTGAACGACCGGGGCCGGACGGCCCCGTCGGCGCAGACCGCCTTTCCCCGCCTGCCCCACCTTCGGCAGCCTGCCTGCCGCCTGCAGCAGCTCGCGCTGCAGGAACCCCCGCGCTGCAATACGATACAAAGCTGAAGTGCGCATTCGCTATCCTTGCGCTGCGTTTCACTGCCCCGGAGCGAAACGCCCGCGCGGCAGGGTGTCCGTTGCCCACCTGCGCCGCCTTCCGACAACTTGCCGAACGACGACATGACTGCATTTTCAGCGTCCAAGCCGCGCCGCCTGCGCCGCGCCGTAATCGCCCTGGCCATCCTCGGCACGCTGGCCGCGGCGGGGGGGCTCGCGTGGAAGACGTTTTTCGCGAAACCCGACGAGCACGCGCGCTACCAGTACGCGACCGTGACGCGCGGAGACATCGAGGACGTCGTGACCGCGACGGGCACGCTGCAGCCGCGCGACTACGTGGACGTCGGCGCGCAGGTGTCCGGCCAGCTGAAGAAGATCCACGTCGAGATCGGTTCCGAAGTGAAGGCCGGCGACCTCCTCGCCGAGATCGACCCCGTTGTGCTGCAGAGCCGCGTCGACGCGACCCGCGCCCAGTTGCGCAACCTGCGCGCTCAGCTGATGGACCGCGAGGCGAGCCGCACGCTCGCCGACGCGCAGTTGAAGCGCCAGCGCAACCTGATGAGCGAAGACGCCACCACGCGCGAGACGCTGCAGAACGCCGAGGCTGCCCTGCAGTCGGCGCAGGCGCAGGTGGAGGCCATCAAGGCGCAGATCGACCAGACCGACTCCAACCTGCGCGCCGACGAGGCCAACCTCAACTACGCGCGCATCTACGCGCCGATGTCGGGCACGGTGGTGTCGATCACCGCGCGCCAGGGCCAGACCCTGATCGCGAGCCAGCAGGCGCCGGTGATCCTGCGCGTCGCGGACCAGACGACGATGACCGTGCAGACGCAGGTGTCGGAGGCGGACGTGAGCCGCCTGCGCCTCGGCATGGACGCGTACTTCACGACCCTGGGCGGCGACAACCGTCGCTGGGAAGGCAAGCTGAGCAAGATCGAGCCAACACCGGTGGTGCAAAACAACGTGGTGCTCTACAACGCGCTGTTCGATGTCGCCAACCCCAACCAGGCGCTGATGACACAGATGACGGCACAGGTGTTCTTCGTCGTCGCTTCGGCCAGGGACACCCTGCTGGTGCCGATGTCGGCGCTCACAGCCGGGCGCAGCGCGCGCGCCGAACGCATGAAGGCCGCGGGCAGCGATGCGCGACCGCCCGCAGGAGCCGGCGCGGGCGCCCCGGCGGTTGATGCCGCCAAGGCGCCGGAAGCGAAAAAGGGAGCGCCGCGCACGGTCACGGTCAAGGTCGCGCCACCTCAGGGCCCGCTGGAGGACCGCCAGATCGAGATCGGCGTGCGCAGCCGCATCCAGGCCCAGGTGCTGTCGGGCCTCGAGGAAGGCGAACGCATCGTCTCCGGCATGGCCGCCGCCGACAAGGGCCCCGGCGGCGCGCCACGCCGCACGCCGCGCATATGAAAGCCGAACCGCTGATCGCCGGGCTGGACCAGGATTCGCCGCTGCGGCAGGTGTCGGGCGAACCGCTGATCGCGCTGTCGGGCATCACCAAGACCTTCCGCACCGGCGAGCTCGCCGTCGAGGTCCTGCACGGCATCGACCTGACGATCCATCCCGGCGAATTCGTCGCCATCGTCGGCAGCTCGGGTTCGGGCAAGTCGACGCTGATGAACATCCTCGGCTGCCTCGATCGACCCACCACCGGCACCTACCGCTTCATGGGGCGCGACGTGGCGGGATTCGACCGCGACGAGCTCGCGCGGCTGCGGCGCGAAACCTTCGGCTTCGTATTCCAGAGCTACAACCTCATCGGCGGCGCGAGCGCGCGCGAGAACGTCGAGGTGCCGGCCGTCTATTCGGGCATGCCGCCGGCGGAGCGCCACGCACGCGCAAACGAGCTCCTCGGATCGCTGGGCCTCGCCGAGCGCACCGGCCACCGCCCCAACCAGCTTTCCGGCGGCCAGCAGCAGCGCGTGTCGATCGCGCGCGCGCTGATGAACGGCGGCCGCGTGATCCTCGCCGACGAGCCCACCGGCGCCCTCGACAGCAAGAGCGGCGCGGAGGTGATGCAGCTTCTGCGCGGGCTCTCGGCGGCGGGGCACACGATCATCCTGATCACGCACGAGCGCGAGGTCGCCGAGCAGGCGCAGCGCATCATCGAGATCCGCGACGGCAATATCGTCTCGGACCCCGGCCCGCGCCCGCCGACCGGCCCCGAGCCGGATTTCGCGCCGCACATCGACCGCACTTCGCATCTCTCGGACCTCGTCGAGGCGACGCGCACGGCCCTGCGGGCGCTGCGCGCCAACGTCTTCCGCGCCGCGCTGACGCTGCTCGGCATCGTCATCGGCGTCGCCGCGGTGATCGCGATGCTGGCGATCGGCGACGGCGCCAAGCAGGACGTGATCGACCGCATCAGCTCGATGGGCACGAACCTGCTCACCGTGCGGCCGGGCGCGCCGAACCAGCGCGGCCGCGACACGACCGCCACGCTGGTGCCGGACGACGTCATGGCGATCGGCGAGCTGCCGAACGTGCTCGCGGCCGTGCCCGAGCAGAGCACCGGCGTGACGGTGCGCTACGGCACCTCCGACTACCGCTCGTCGGCAACCGCCACGGGCGCCGACTACACGATCGCGCGCGACTGGCCGGTTGCACGCGGCACCTTCTTCAGCGCGGACGAAGAGCGCCGCTATGCGACGGTGACGGCGATCGGCCAGACGGTCGCGAAAGCGCTGTTCGGCGACGAGGATCCGGTCGGCAAGTACGTGCTCGTGAATAACCTCGTGTTCCAGGTCGTCGGCGTGATGGGGCCGATGGGCGCGACCCCCTGGGGCACCGACCAGGACGACGTGATCTTCGTGCCATTCACGACCGGCAGCCTGCGCCTCACGGGCCAGCGCTTCCTGCGCAGCGCGATCGTCGCCGTCAAGGACGCCGCGCAGATCGACGACACGCAGGAAGCCGTGCGCACGCTGCTGCAGGCGCGCCACTCGGGCATCGAGGACTTCCAGATCCGCAACATGGCGCAGATCATCGAGAACGTGTCGGAAACGCAGAACACGCTGACCGTGCTGCTCGGCACCGTGGCGGCGATCTCGCTGCTGGTGGGCGGCATCGGCGTGATGAACATCATGCTGGTGTCGGTCACCGAGCGCACGCGCGAGATCGGCATCCGCATGGCGACCGGCGCGCGCATGAAGAACATCCTGCTGCAGTTCCTGATCGAGGCGCTGGTCGTCTCGGCGCTGGGCGGGCTGATCGGGGTTGCCGTCGGCCTCGGCGCCGCGGCGGTCATCGAAGCCTTCGACAAACCCGTCGTGTATTCCCTGTTCCCCGTGCTGCTCGCGTTCGGTTGCGCGTTCGCCACCGGCCTCATATTCGGCTACCTGCCCGCGCGCAAGGCCGCCCGGCTCGACCCGGTCGTCGCGCTTGCGTCGGAGTGACCCCAGCGATGAATTCCCCCCTCCCGCACCGGCTCGCACCGCTTTTCGCCGCCACTCTCCTGCTTGCCCTCTCTGCGTGCGCGGTCACCGAACCGGTGACGCGGGCGGACGTCGCCGTGCCCGGCGGCTGGATCGAACCCGCCGCGACCGGCGCCGTCCCGGCCGACCCGCAGTGGTGGCGCGGCTTCGCCTCGGGCCGGCTGGAATCCCTGATTTCCGCTGCGGTCGCGGACAACCCGGACTTCCGCGCCGCCGTCGAACGCGTCCGCCAGGCGGAGATCGCACTGCATGTGGCCGGCACCTCGCTGCTGCCCTCGGCCAACATCGGCGGCGACACGGCATGGCGGCGCACCGACCCGGGCAAGGGCGCGGGCGCGCTCGATAGCAACTCCTCGGGCGCCAACCTGTCGATCAGCTACGAGGTCGACCTGTGGGGCCGGCTCGCGGCGGGCGTGCGCGGCGCCGAGGCGACTTTCGCCGCCAGCCGCCACGATCACGACGCCGCACGCCTGACGCTCGTTTCCAGCGTCGCCACGACCTATTTCCAGTTGCTCACCGCGCGCGAGCGGCTCGTCATCGCGCACGACAACCTCGCGATCGCGGAACGCGTGTTCGCCATCGTCGAGGCGCGCTACCGCGACGGCGCCGCCTCCGCGCTCGACGTCAGCCGCCAGCGCAGCACGGTGCTCGCGCAGCGCGCCGCGCTGCTTCCGCTCGAAACGCTCGAACGCCAGACGCGCAGCGCACTAGCGCTCCTTGTCGGGCAGACGCCGCAGCACTTCAGCCTCGACGTCGAACCCTTCGCGATCCTGGCGGTGCCGCCGGTCGCCCCCGGCCTGCCGGCAGAGCTGCTCGTGCGCCGCCCGGACCTCGCCGCCGGCGAAGCGCAACTCGCTGCGGCTGACGCCGATGTCGCGGCCGCCCGCGCGGCGCTGCTGCCGCGTATCCAGCTGTCGGGCTCGGCGGGGCTCGCGAGCACGGCGCTGCTGTCGCTCGCCAATCCCGCCAGCACCCTGGGCCTCGGCGCCAACCTCACGCACACGCTGTTCGACGGCGGACGCCTGCGCGACGGCGTCGAAACTGCGCGCTCGCGCCGGCGCGCGCTGGTCGAGAACTACCGCTCCGCCGTGCACGTTGCGCTGAAGGAAGTCGAGGACGCGCTCGGCAATGCCGACCGCGACCGCCGCCTCGAGGACAGCCAGCAGGAGATCCGCAGCGAGGCCGCACGCAGCCTGCGCCTGGCGGAACTGCGCTACCGCGAGGGCTCCGACCAATTGCTCACGGTCCTCGACGCCCAGCGCACGCTGTTCCAGGCGCAGGACCAGCTCGCCCAGTTGCGACTCGCGCGGCTCAACGACGCGGTAACGCTGTACAAGGCGCTCGGCGGGGGCTGGACGAACCCCGCCGCGCCCGGCTGACGCCGCGCTTCTCCTCCCGCTTCTTCCCCGCTGCTGCCTCCGGCGGAACGCTGCGACGCCTGCCCCGCCGCGATCCGCCCTGTTTCCGCGCCGGCACGACGCAGGCATGGGCTTGCTTTGTCGCCATATGCTAACATCACTTGCGAGTGATTCGCATTATCTTTAATATATGTACCTGAACAGTCAGTCCGGACGGACGGCGGTCCGCCGGCCTCGTACATACCTAACCAGACAAGGAACATTCTTCATGTCCCGTTTCCCCCTCCGCGCGTTTTCGGTTGCCGCCCTCGCCTCCCTGTCATTCGCCGCCAACGCCCTCGAATATCCGATCGGCAACCCGCAGCAGCGCAACGGCATGGAGATCTCCGCGGTCTACCTGCAGCCGATCGAGATGGAGCCGGAAGGCATGATGAAGAAGGCGTCCGAGACCGACATCCACATCGAGGCCGACGTCCGCGCGCTGGCGAACAACCCGAACGGCTTCGAGGAAGGCAGCTGGATTCCCTACCTGACCGTGAAGTTCGAGATCACCAAGGCAGGCAGCGACTGGAAGCTCAGCGGCGACTTCATGCCGATGGTGGCGAACGACGGCCCCCACTACGGCGACAACGTGAAGCTCGCCGGCCCGGGCAAGTACAAGGTGAAGTACACGATCCTGCCGCCGGGCGCGGACCACGCCAGCCACTTCGGCCGCCACACGGACCGCCAGACCGGCGTGCGCCCGTGGTTCAAGCCCTTCGAGATCGAGAACGAATTCACGTTCGCCGGCATCGGCAAGAAGGGCGGCTACTGATGCGGGCCGCATGCTTTGCGCGCACGGCGATCGCGGTCGCCGTGGCGGGCCTTTCGTGCGCGAGCCAGGCTGCGCCGACGGCACAGGACAAGCTGCTGGCCGAACTGAAGCGGCTCGCCGAGCGCGTCGAAAAGCTCGAAAAACGCAACACCGAGCTCGAAGCCCGGCTCGCGACGGGCACTGCCACGCCGGCGCCCGAATTGGCGCAGCGCGTACAGGCGCTGGAGCAGGCGAACCACGACCTGAGCGCTAGCCTCGAAAGCAACCGCATCAGCGAACGCGAACCCGAAATCGCCATCCGCCTCAAATCGATCGAGGGGCGCACGAACAGCATGGGGGCGCCCACCAAGCTGGCAAGCGCGCTCGAGGGGATCAAGATCGAAGGCAGCGCTGCAACGGTGGCCCAGCGCATCAACGGCGGCGCGCGCACCGACGGCAAGGCCGAGTCGCAGCTGTCGTGGCGCGGCGATCTCGGCATCACGGTGCCGGCCGGCAAGATCGGCCGCGGCAAGGGCGAGTTCTTCACCCAGCTGCGCATGGGCCAGGGCGAACGCTCGAGCTTCACGGACCTGAAGCCGACCTTCACGGGAGCCTTCAACAGTCTCGCGTTCAAGGGCGACGAAGATTCCGCCAAGACCTTCGCGATCGTCGCCCAGGCCTGGTACCAGCTCACGACGCCGCTCGGCGACACCCTGAGATCGCTGCACAGCCTGCAATTCACGGTCGGCAAGATGGATCCCTTCGTGTTCTTCGACCAGAACGCGATCGCCGACAACGAGGCGGGGAAGTTCCTCAACAATGTCTTCGTGCATAACCCGATGCTCGACTCGGGCCATGCGGTGGGCGCCGATGAGTTCGGCTTCACGCCCGGCGTGCGCCTCGCCTACCGCAACGAGATGAGCAAGCCGGACTGGTGGCAGATCTCGCTCGCCGCTTTCGGCGCCGGCAATGGCGCGGCCTTCGGCCGCAGCTTCGACAAGCCCTTCGTGATCGGCCAGCTCGAGTACGGTCGCAAGAACTACGGCTTCGACGGCACCTATCGCCTGTATGCCTGGCGCAACCCGCAGTACGAGGGCTTCGACGGTTCGCGCGACGCGACCACCGGCTGGGGCGCAAGCGTCGACCAGCGCGTGCATGAGGACGTGACGCTGTTCGCCCGCTACGGCCAGTCGAGCTCGGGCAAGGCGGCCTTCGACCGCGCCGTCACGGTCGGGGCCGAACTGACCGGCAACGCCTGGGGCCGCGGCGCCGACGGCATCGGCCTCGCCTGGGCCTGGCTGCGCGCGAGCGACGATTTCCGCAAGACCACCGTGGACGTGTCGGACAAGGATGGCAACTTCCTCTTCGGCTACACGCCAAGCGGCGCCGAGCAGGTGGCCGAGCTGTACTACCGCTGGCACCTGAACCACCAGCTGTCGCTGACGCCCGACCTGCAGTACGTGCGCCGCGCGGCCGCGAACCGCGACGCGAAGGACATGACCGCGTTCGGGGTCCGCGCCTTGTATGCGTTCTGAGCGCCAATGCTCCTCCCGCCCTGCCCGGCCTCGCGCCGGGTGGGGTTTTTGCGTTTTTTCGGTGAGATTCCGCCAGCCATGATTCCTGCCAGCCCGATGATTCCCGCCACCGCCCTTGCGGCGGCATTTGCCTTCGGCGCCCTTGCCGCACCCGCCGTGGCGCGCGCCGACGAGATGCCCACCTTTGAGGTCGTCGCCGAAAACGGCCGCTTCATGCCCGAGACGATCGAAGTCCCCGCCAACACCCGCTTCCGCCTGCAGCTGACGAACCGCAACGCCGGACCGGAGGAATTCGAGACCTCCGCCCCGTTCAAGGAACTGGTCGTCGGGCCGGGCGTCACGCGCAGCACGATCTTTCCGCCGCTGAAACCGGGCACCTACCCCTTCTTCGGCGAATTTCATCACGACACGGCGAAGGGCCGCTTCGTCGCGAAGTAAGGCATTTCCGGAGACACGCATCATGGGCAACGCATTCTTCATCGTGTGGCGCGAGAGCGTCGAGGCGATCCTGATCATCAGCATCCTGCTGGCGTGGATCCGCACGCGCGGCGACACGCGGATCGGCGTTCATCACCTGTGGGTGGGGGTCGCCGGCGGGCTCGCGCTGGCCGGTTTCCTCGCGCTGGCGATGCTGGGCATGCATGGCTGGCTCGCGGCCGGTGCGCTGGAGATGTTCCAGACGGCGATCATGTTCGTCGCGGCCGGCCTCATCACCCACATGGTGCTGTGGATGCGCACCCACGGCCGCCACCTGAAGCGCGAACTCGAATCGGGCCTCTCGAATGCGGCGCAGTCCGCCGGCGGCGCCTCGGTCGCCATGCTCGCGGCGATCGCGGTGGGGCGCGAAGGGGCGGAAACAGTGCTCTTCCTGTACGGCCTGGCGATGGAGCAGTCGGGCGACACGCTCGCGCGCCTTTTCGCCGGGGCGGGCATCGGCTTCGTGCTGGCGCTCGCGACCGCGTGGGTGATCCTGTCGGGCGCGCGCTGGCTGCCCAGCCGCCTGTTCTTCCGCACGAGCGAGATCGTGCTCCTGCTGCTCGCCGCGGCGCTGCTGGTGTCGGGCGTCGAACGCCTGATCGACATGGAGTGGCTGCCGCCGCTCATGGAGCCGGTGTGGGACAGCTCCGCGCTGCTCGACGACGGCAGCACCGCGGGCGGCATCGCCGCGGCCTTCGCCGGCTATCGCGCCCAGCCCTCGCTGATGGTGCTGATCGCGTGGCTCGGCTACTGGGGCGTGGTCACGCTGCTCGGACGCCTGCAACGGAGGTCGGCGGCATGAACACCTGCACCTCGATCGCCGCACCGGCCTCCCCGCGCCTTGCGCGCGTCGGGGAGCTGATGCGCCGCCACCGCGGCTGGATCCTCGGCGCGCAGTGGGCGATCCTCGCCGCCTACCTGTTCCTCGTCGTCACGCCCGCGTTCCTGCCGCTGCCCGAATCCGGCGCGCACCTGTGGAACAACCTGACGCTGTTCGCGCAGTTCGCCTTCTGGGGCATCTGGTGGCCCTTCGTGCTGGTGTCGATGATGCTGATGGGGCGCATATGGTGCGGCGTGATGTGCCCGGAAGGCTTCGTCTCCGAGCAGGTGTCGCGCTTCGGCCTCGGGCGCCCGGTGCCGCGCTGGATCAAGTGGGGCGGCTGGCCCTTTGTCGCCTTCCTCGGCACGACCATCTACGGCCAGCTCGTGAGCGTGTACGAGTACCCCAAGGCGGCGCTGCTGGTGCTCGGCGGTTCGACCGTCGCCGCGATTGCGGTGGGCCTCGTCTACGGCCGCAACAAGCGCGTGTGGTGCCGCCACCTGTGCCCGGTGAATGGCGTCTTCGGCCTGCTCGCGCGGCTCGCGCCGGTGCATTTCCGCACCGACCGCGAGGCGTGGGAGTCGTACGGCGCGAAGAAGACGATCCCGATCAACTGCGCGCCGCTGGTCGACATCCGCCGCATGGAAAGCGCCGCCGGCTGCCACATGTGCGGGCGCTGCGCCGGCCATCGCGACGCGGTGAACCTTGCCGCGCGCGTGCCCGGCAGCGAAGTCGCGCAGCTCGATGCGCAGGACGCGGACCGCTGGGAAGTGCGCCTGCTGGTCTTCGGCATCATCGGCACGGCGATCGGCGCCTTCCAGTGGTCGGCCTCGCCGTGGTTCGTGCGCGCCAAACTCGCCGCCGCGGAGTGGCTCGTCGAACGCGACGCTTTCGCGCTGCTCGGGGACGACATCCCCTGGTGGCTGCTGACGCATTACCCGGAAGCGAACGACGTGTTCACGTGGCTCGACGGCCTGATGATCCTCGCCTACATCGGCACGACCGCGCTGCTGCTCGGCGGCTGGATCACGCTGTGGCTGCGCGTTGCCGCGGGCCTGCTGGGCGAGGCGGCGCAACACCGGCGCCTTGCCTACGCGCTGATCCCGCTCGGCGGCGCCGGCGTCTTCCTCGGGCTCTCCGGCCTCACGGTGACGCTGCTCAGTGCCGAGGGTGTGATCCTCGCGATGCTCCCCGAGGCGCGCGGCACCCTGCTGACCGCAGCAGCGCTCGCGAGCCTCGTCCTGGCGTCCCTGCACCTTCGCCGCACGCCAGCCCGGCTCGCGCGCCGGCTGGCCGCGTTCTTCGCCTTCGCGACGGCCGCAGCGGCGGCAGTCGTGCCGTGGGTGCTGATGTTCTACGTCTGGTAGGGCCTTACGCGCGGGTCGATCTCGCTGCACAAATCATCTAACCTGATGGACACGGGGTACCCGGCACGAGACCGGGGCCTCCCCAACAGGAGATTGCAGATGACCCGCTTCACCCTCAACGGTCAGAAGGTCGATACCGCCATGCCCGACGACACCCCGCTGCTGTGGGTGCTGCGCGACGGGCTGGAGTTCACGGGCACCAAGTTCGGCTGCGGCATGGGGCTGTGCGGCGCGTGCACGGTGCATGTCGACGGCGTCGCAGTGCGGTCCTGCTCGACGCCGGTGTCAACGGTCGCCGGCAAGCACGTCACGACCATCGAACAGATCGGCAAGGATCGCGTCGGCGCGGCGGTGCAAGCAGCGTGGCAGAAGCTCGATGTCGTGCAATGCGGCTACTGCCAGTCCGGCCAGATCATGTCCGCGACCGCGCTGCTGGCGAAGACGCCACGGCCGAGCGATGCCGACATCGACGCCGCGATGGCGGGCAATGTGTGCCGCTGTGCGACCTACGTGCGCATCCGCGCCGCGATCCACGAAGCCGCGAAGGCCCTCGCGGGGAGGGGCGCAGCATGAACGCCCGCATCGAGAACGTCTCGCGCCGCGACTTCCTCAAGGCGAGCGCCGGCCTCACGCTGGGGCTGATGCTGCCGGGCGTCGATTCACTCGCCGCCGCAACGGGTTCCAAGGGCGCCGCAGCCGATGCCGCACCGGCCTTCGCCCCCAACGCCTTCGTGCGCATCGGCACCGACAACCGGGTGACGGTGGTCGCAAAGCACCTGGAGATGGGCCAGGGCACTTACACCGGCCTCGCGACCCTGGTCGCCGAGGAGCTCGATGCCGACTGGGCGCAGGTCGTCGTCGAAGGCGCCCCCGCCGATGCCAAGCGCTACAACAACCTGCTGTGGGGGCCGTCGCAGGGCACGGGCGGCAGCACCGCGATCGCCAACTCCTTCGATCAGCTGCGCCAGGCGGGCGCGAGCGCACGCGCGATGCTGGTGCAGGCCGCAGCCCAACGCTGGAAGGTCCCCGCGGGCGAGATCCGCGTCAAGGCGGGCATCGTCAGCCACGCGAGCAGCCGCAAGGCGAGCTTCGGCGAACTGGCGGAGGCGGCGGCGACGCAGGCGGTGCCGCAGGAAGTGCGCCTGAAGGATCCAAAGGACTTCGTGCTGATCGGGCGCCACGTGCCGCGCAAGGACAGCGTCGCGAAGACCACCGGCCGCGCGCAGTTCACGCAGGACGTGAAGCTCCCCGGCATGCTCGTCGCCGTGGTCGCGCACCCGCCGCGCTTCGGCGCCACCGTGCGTACCGTCGATGAACAGGCCGCACGCGCGATACCGGGCGTGGTGCGCGTGGTAAGCATCCCGCGCGGCGTCGCGGTGCTGGCGCACGACTACTGGACCGCGAAGAAGGGCCGCGACGCGCTGAAGATCGACTGGGACGACAGCGCCGCCTATCGCGGCAGCTCCGATCAGATCCTCGCCGACTACCGCAAGCTCGCCGCAACGCCCGGACTGGTCGCACGCCGTGACGGCAATGCCGACAAGGCCCTGGGCGGCAGCGCCAAGGTGCTGGAGGCCGAGTTCGATTTTCCGTATCTCGCGCACGCCCCGATGGAGCCGCTCAACTGCGTGATGCGCGTCGATGCGCAGGGTTGCGAAGTGTGGAACGGCGAACAGTTCCATACCGGCGACCAGGTCGCGCTGGCCACCTTCTTCGGGCTGAAGCCGGAGCAGGTAAAGGTCCACATGCTGTTCGCCGGCGGCAGTTTCGGCCGGCGCGCGAACCCCAACTCCGACTACCTGCTGGAGACGGCGCAGATCGTGAAGGCGGTCGGCGGCGAAACTCCGGTGAAGCTCGTATGGTCGCGCGAGGACGACATGCGCGCCGGCTACTACCGGCCGGTGTATGTGCATCGCCTGCGCGCCGCGCTCGACGCGCAGGGCAAGCCGCTCGCGTGGTCGCAGCGCATCGTCGGCCAGTCGATCCTCGCCGGCACGCCCTTCGAGGGCGTTGCGATCAAGGACGGCATCGACGGATCGTCCGTCGAGGGTGCCGCGAACCTGCCCTACGCGATCCCCAACCTGCAGGTCGAACTGCACACGACCAACAAGGACGTGAAGGTGCCGGTACAGTGGTGGCGCTCGGTCGGTTCCACCCACACCGCCTTCGCGACCGAGGTCTTCCTCGACGAACTGGCCACGGCCGCGGGCGCCGACCCGGTGGCCTACCGGCTCGCCCTTCTTGCTGCCCACCCGCGCCACGCGGGCGTGCTCAAGCTCGCCACGGACAAGGCCGGCTGGAGCAAGCCGCTGGCCGCGGCGAAATCGGGCAAGCGCGCACGCGGCGTCGCGGTGCACGAATCCTTCAACACCTACGTCGCGCAGGTCGTCGAAGTCACGGTCGCGCCGGACGGCAGCTTCAAGGTCGATCGCGTCGTGTGCGCCGTCGACTGCGGCATCGCCGTCAATCCGGACGTGATCCGCGCCCAGATGGAAGGCGGCATCGGCTTCGGGCTCGGCGCCGCACTCAGCGGTGCGATCACGCTCAAGGACGGCGTCGTCGAGCAGTCGAACTTTCACGACTACACGGTGCTGCGCATCGACCAGATGCCCAGGGTCGAGGTGCATATCGTGCCGTCGTCCGAAAAGCCGACCGGGGTCGGCGAACCCGGCGTGCCGCCGATCGCGCCGGCGTTGGTGAACGCGCTCTTCGCCGCGACCGGCAAGCGCATCCGGACGTTGCCGATCGGTGAGCAACTGAAGGCCTGACGGAAAGGGCAGTCTGCCGTCGACCGCCCTCTTCCACCCCGAGATCGGAACACCGTCAGCGACGGGCTGCAAGTTGCATAAACGCAACGCGTAGCAATTGCGATTGATTCGCATTCCTGCAACGAAATACAATTCGCGAAACCAAGACCAGCCAGCCATTCCGCCGCTCCCGCGCCGGATCGCCAGCCAGCAACGTCCCCGACTGGAGTTCCGATGCGCCCCACCACCCTCGCCGTGGCGATCGCCGCTGCGCTGCCCGCCCTCGCCACCGCCCAGGCCACCCTGCCGGCCGTCACCGTCACCGCGTCCGAGGGCGCCGCCGCGGCACCCTACAACCCGCTGGTCTCGTCCTCGGCGACCAAGGGCACCGCGCCGCTGCGCGATATCCCGCAGACCGTGAACGTCGTCGGCCCCGAGCTGATCGCCGACCAGGGCGCACGCTCGCTCGCCGAGGCGCTGCAGAGCGTCCCCGGCGTCACGCTCAACATGGGCGACGGCCAGCGCGACCAGTTCGTGATCCGCGGCTTCACCGCCATCGGCGACAACTTCCTCGACGGCGTGCGCGACGACGCGCTGTATTTCCGCGACCTGTCGAACGTCGAGCGCATCGAGGTCCTGAAAGGCCCCGCCGCCGTGCTGTACGGCCGCGGCTCGTCGGGCGGCATCATCAACCGCGTCAGCAAGCTGCCGACGACGCAGACTCTGCGCGAAGTCACCGTGCAGTTCGACACCGAAGGCGAGAAGCGCATCAGCTTCGACGCCGCCGGCGCGCTCGGCACGGGTGGCCACAGCTTCCGCGTGACCGGCGCCTTCGAGGACTCGACCGGTTTCCGCGACGAATCCTTCCTCAAGCGCGAAGCCTTCGCGCCGTCCGTCGACCTGAAACTCGGGCAGGACACCAGCCTGCTGCTGCAGCTCGCACACAACCGCGACCGCCGCCCGACCGACTTCGGCATCCCCGACAACAACGGCCGCCCGCTCAACGTCGACCACAAGACCTACTACGGCTCGGGCGACGCCGAACGCGACGACATGAACTCGGCGACGATGAACACCGCGACCGCGACCCTGTCGCACCGCCTCAACGCCGACTGGTCGCTGCGCAACGTGCTGCGTTACTACGACTTCAAGCTCGACCGCAACAACACGCTGTACCGCACCGGCACCGCCTACACGCAGCGCAACGGCCGGCTCTTCATGCAGCGCACCCATGGCCAGGTCGTGCGCGACGAGGAAGGCTGGTTCGACCAGCTCGAACTCACGCAGCTGGCGACCCTTGCCGGCATGCAGCACACGCTGCTCTACGGCGTCGAAGTCGGCAGCCAGGACAAGGGCCTCGACATCACCAACTGGGTCGGCATCGACCGCGTGCCGCTCCTCAACCCCGGCGGCGCGGTCCCGCCGTTCAGGACGACGGTGCCAAATTCGCTCACCATCGACAACCGCACCACGCTCGAGAACGCGTCCCTCTACGTGCAGGACCAGATCGCACTGGGCGAGCACTGGAAAGCGTTGATCGGCGTCCGCTACGACGACTACCGGCAGAAGACCACCGAACCGGGCAAGCCGGACTTCGAACGCACCGACCGCGAATGGAGCCCGCGTGCGGGCATCGTGTGGCAGCCGGACGCGATGCAGTCCTACTACGCCTCGGTGTCGCGCTCCTTCCAGCCTTCCGGTGAACAGTTCCAGCTCTCCGCCAGCAACGTCGACGCCGATCCCGAGATCACGACCAACCACGAGATCGGCGCGAAGTGGGACTTCCTCGGCGGCGCGCTGTCGGCCGGCGCCTCGATCTTCCGCCTCGTGCGCACCGACATGAAGATCACCGATCCGGTGACGCGCCAGACCATCAACGCTGGCGAGCAGCGTACCGACGGCCTCGAACTGTCGCTCGTCGGCCGTCCCGCCGTCGGTTGGCAGGTCTCCGCCGGCTACGCCTGGCTCGACAGCGAGACCGTGAAGTCGACGGCGACGGGCGGCGCGAACTTCGGCACCCGGCGCATCAACGTCTCGTTCGAAGGCAAGGAAGCGGCACTGACGCCGCGCCACAGCGGCTCGCTGTGGGTGACGCGCGAGCTCGGCCAGGGCTGGAGCGTCGGCGGCGGCGCGCATGCGCAAATCCACCAGTTCGCCTCGCCCGACAACCTCGTGCGCCTGCCCGGCTTCGTCGTGTTCGACGCAGCGCTGCTCTATCGCAGCAAAGCATACGATCTCACGTTCAACCTCAAGAACGTGTTCGACCGCGAGTACTGGGCGAGCGCACATGGCAGCTCCAACGGCCTGAACCAGCCGGGCGCGCCGCGCACGCTGCAGGCGACCGCGAGCTTCCGCTTCTGATCGGCACTCCGCAGGACAGCCTTCCGGGTCGAGCATGATCACCCTTCACCCCCGTCCCGCGCCCCAGCGCGGGAATTCGCAGAAATGGCTGCGCCGCATCCACGCGTGGTTCGGCGTCGGCCTTTCGGCGATGCTGCTGCTCTTCGCGACGACGGGCTTCCTGCTCAACCACCGCGCCGTCCTGAAGATCCCCGCGCTCGACCGCAAGGAGGTAACGCAGCTGGTGCCGCTCGAGGCACCGCCGCCCGACCCGCAGGCGCTCGCCGCCGCCCTCGCACCCGCGCTGGGCCTCGACGCGGCGGCACTCAAGCCGAAAGTCGAACCTGCGCGCGCGGTGCCGTGGGGCGAACGCGAGCTGGTCCAGCCCGAACGCTGGACGCTGCGCACCGACACGCCGTCCGAGTCGGTGCAGATCGACTACTGGAAGGGCAGCCGCCAGGCCGAGGTCAAGCGCACCCTGCCCAACCTGTGGCTCTACCTCGCGCGCCTGCACATGTCGGTCGGCGCCACCCCGGCCTGGGTGCTGCTCGCCGACACGCTAGCGCTGGGCCTCGCCTTCCTCGGGCTCTCGGGCTTCTGGCTGTGGGGCCGCCTGCACGGCTCGGCGCGCCGCCTCGCGCTGCTCGCGGGCGGCGGCCTCGCGCTGGCGGGCGCGCTGGCGTGGATCGGGGGCTGAGGCAGCCGCCCTATACAAGCACATGTTAATATGACGACTTCACGATAAGCGGGCAGCCCCAGCGGCGCTTGCATGCGCCCGCCAGCTCCCGGAGTTCGTCATGTCCGTCGCCGTTTCCGTCCTGCGCCGCCACGTTTTCCTCACCGCGGCGGCGGCAATCCTGCTACCGCTCGGCCCCGCCTTCGCCCAGCAAGGCGCCGTACCCGAGATCAGCCCTGCCGAGGCGCGGGCGCAGCTCGAGGCGGGCCGGATCACGCTGATCGACGTGCGCACACCCGAGGAAGGGCGCGAGACCGGCGTCGCCTCGGGGGCCGTGCCGATCAACCTGTACAACCCGGATGGGCCGGCCGGGTTCGTGAAGGAAGTGGTGGCCCGCGTCGGCGCCGAGCGCGACGCCCCGGTCGCCTTCATCTGCCGCAGCGGCAGGCGAAGTGCTCACGCACAACGCCTGCTCGCCGCACAGGGGTATACGAACGTGTACAGCGTCCGGGAAGGCATGAGCGGCAGCAGCGCCGGCCCGGGCTGGATCCGGATCGGCCTGCCGGTCGAAGCTTGCAGGACCTGCTGAGCCCGTCCGCGGCAACGACCGGCCGGCGCCCGGACCTCGCCTACCAGCCCAACCCCTTGCGCAGCACGAGCAGCACGCCCATGCCGGCGATGAAGGGCAGCCAGGGATTGCGCGAGCGCAGCGCCGCGAGCGCGACGACGATCCCGGCTGCGAGCTTGGGATTCGCGGGGTCGAACGCGCCTGCATCGAGGAGCAGGTCCGGCATGATCAGCGCGGACAGCGCCGCGGCCGGCGCGTAGCGCAGCGCCCGCTGCAGTGCCGGCGGCAGGCGCGCGCCTTCGCCGCCGATCACGAAGCTGCCGCGCGTGAGGATGGTCGTCGAGCCGATCGCCAGCAGCGTCAGCCACAGCCAGATGCCGTCTACCATGCCCGTCTCCGCTTCTCCGTCCAGTGTTCGGCCAGGAAGCCGGCCGCGATGCCCAGCGCGACTCCGGCGATGACGCCGAGCCGGAGCGGCAACCCGCGCAGCAGGACGGCCCCCAGGCCGCCGACGAGCGCCGCGACGAGCATCGCGCGCTGCCGCACCATCGGCACCAGCATCACCATCAGCGCGATCGTCGTCATGAACTCGAGCGACCAGTCCTTCGGGAACACCTCCGCTCCGAGCACGCCGGCGAGTCCGCCGAGCTGCCACACGCTCCAGCACAGCGCCGCCGGCGCAATGTAGAACCCCCAGCGCCAGTGCGGATCGTCGCTACGCTGCAGCCGGTCCGCGCACAGCACGAACAGGACATCGACGAGCAGATAGCCCGACAGCACGCGCTGCGACCATGAGGCACCGTGGAACGCCGGCGCCAGCGCCGCGCTGAAGATCACGAAGCGCAGGTTGAGCACCAGCGCGGTGACGAAGATCAGCCACAGCGGCGCGCCGGCGGCGATCAGCGGCAGCGTGCCAAGCTGGGCCGTGCCCGCATAGACGATCAGGTTCATGCCCAGCGACTCGACCGCCGACAGGCCCGTCGAGCGCATCGCCACCCCCGTGACGATCGCCCACGGCAGGAGGCCGACCGACATCGGCAGCATCAGGCGGAAACCCTCGCGGGCGCCGCGCTTGAAGGATTCGTTCATGAGGACGCTTTGACCTGAAGCGGAAAAAGCGCCCTAGCATACCAGCACGATCACCGTGCCGGCATGCGGTTCTCCCCTCAGCGCCTCATCCGGCGCCCCGGCTCTCCGGGGCGCCCTCGTCGCGGGTGCTCAATGGCTGGCGAAGACCTTGGTCTTGCCGTCCGCGGTGAAGCTCACGACGTCGTAGCGATCGGCCGGGAACGGACCTTCCATTCCCGGCGATCCCTGCGGCATGCCGGGCGCCGAGATGCCGGCGACCTTGGGCTTCTCCGCCAGCAGGCGCTTCACGTCGGCGGCCGGCACGTGGCCCTCGATGACATAACCGCCGACCTTGGCCGTGTGGCACGAACCCAGCGCCTGCGGCACACCTGCCGCGCGCTTCACCGCGCCCATGTCGGGGTCCCTGATCTCCTTCACGACGAAACCCGCCGAGCGCATGTGTTCGGCCCACTTGCCGCAGCAGCCGCAGTTGGGATCCTTGTGCATGACGACCTCCTCGCCGGCCGCAAGCGCGGGCGCGGCGAAAGCGGCAGCGAGCGCCAGCGTGGCGATCATCGCGAAGGGACGACGGGAGGGGGAGTGCGGCTTCATGGTTTTCCTCGGACTTCAGACGGTTGTGGACGTTTGGCCGGCGGCCGGCGGTTGAGGTTCCGCGCGCCCCGGGCCGGGGGTTGCCGCTCGCGCGTCGGCGGATGCGAGCGGCAGGTAGAGCGTGAAAGTGGTGAGGCCGCCGGCCGACTCGACGCCGACGCGGCCGCCGTGCGCTTCGGCGATGGAGCGCGTGATCGCGAGCCCGAGGCCGGCGCCGTCACCCTGGCGGGTGCGCGCCGGGCTGACGCGGTGGAAGCGGTCGAAGATGCGCGCGAGATGCTCGGGCGGGATCGTCTCTCCCGGGTTGCTCACCGCGAGGCGCGCCTCGCCCGCGGCCGTGTCGATCGCTATGCGCACGACGCCGCCCGCGGCGGAGTGGCGCAGCGCGTTCGACAGCAGGTTGGACACCGCGCGCCGCAGCATGAGCCGGTCGCCCCGCACCGCTGCGTCGCCGCCCACTTCGAGCCGCAGGCCCTTCTCTTCCGCCAACGCCTCGTAGAACTCCGCGAGCGCACGCGCCTCGCCGGCGAGCGACAGCGTCTCGGCCGGGCGCGGCAGCAGGCCGTTGTCCGCCTGTGCGAGGAAGAGCATGTCGGCGATCATGCGCGCGAGCCGCTCGTATTCCTCCAGGTTCGACAGCAGGATCTCGCGGTACTCGTCGGCATTGCGCGCGCGCCCGAGCGCGACCTCGGTCTGCGTCATCAGGTTGCTCACCGGCGTACGCAGTTCGTGCGCGATGTCCGACGAGAACTCGCTCAGCCGGCGAAAACCGTCCTCCAGACGCGCCATCATCGCGTTGAGCTCGCCCGCCAGCGATTCGAGCTCGACCGGCAGGCTGCGCGTATCGATGCGCGCCGTGAGGCGCTGCGCCGACACGCCGCGCGCGACCTCCGCCATCTTGCGCAGCGGCGCGAGTCCGCCACGCGCGGCAAACGCGCCGAGCAGCCCGGTCGCGACGATCGCGAGCGCCACCGCGAGCCACAGCGAGCGCTCGAAGTCGCGCATGAAGGCGCGGTGATGATCGATGTCCATCGACACGACGACCCGCGCCGGCGGTGCTCCCGCGATGCCCGTCGCGGCGTTCGCCACCACGCCGCGGTAGATGCGCCCGCCCTGCTCCCAGGTGCGCGCCGGCGGAAAATCGCCGGAACCGGCAGGCGCCTCCTCCACGATCGGCGCCGGGTAACCGGCCCCCGACGACGCGAAGAGGATCTCGCCCCGTCCCGCGTCGCGCACCACCGCGATCGACAGGCTGTGATGGCCGACGAGCGCCGTGTCGAGCTGCTGCGCGACGTTCGCGAAGTCCTCCTCGTCGCGCACCTGCGCGAGCACCGCACGTGCGAGCTCCAGCTTGCCGTGCAGTTCGACGACATCGCCCTCCTCGAAATGGCGCTCGACCGACGCCAGGATATAGGCGCCGAGCCCCAGCAGCACCGCCGCAAAGAGCGCGGCAAAGAGCAGCGTGAGCCGCAGCGTGAGCGACAGTCTCGGCATCAGGGCGCCTCGAGCACGTAACCCATGCCGCGCACGGTGCGGATCAGCTTGGGCTCGAAGGGCTCATCGACCTTGGCGCGCAGGCGCCGCACCGCGACCTCGATCACGTTGGTGTCGCTGTCGAAGTTCATGTCCCAGACCTGGGAGGCGATCAGCGAGCGCGGCAGCACCTCGCCCTGACGGCGCAGCAGCAGTTCCAGCAGCCCGAACTCCTTGGCGGTCAGGTCGATGCGCAGGCCCGCCCGCGTCACGCGCCGGCGCAGCAGGTCGAGTTCCAGGTCGGCCGCATGCAGCAGCTCCGGCTCCTTGGTCTTGCCCCGCCTGAGCAGCGTGCGCACGCGCGCCAGCAGTTCGGAGAAGGCGAAGGGCTTCACGAGGTAGTCGTCCGCGCCCAGCTCCAGCCCGCGCACGCGGTCCTCGACCTGATCGCGCGCGGTCAGGAACAGCACCGGCATCTCGCGTCCCGCACGGCGCACCGTCTGCAGCACGCTCCAGCCGTCGAGGCCCGGCAGCATCACGTCGAGGATGACGAGATCGTAGTCGCCGGTCAGCGCGAGGTGCAGGCCGTCCATCCCGTCGCGCGCGAGGTCGACGACGAAGCCCGCCTCGGCCAGCCCCTGGCGGAGATAGTCGCCCGTCTTGATCTCGTCCTCGACGATCAGGATCTTCACTTCCGGCTCCTTCCGTTCCTGCACTTGCGGCGCATTGTGCCTCCCCGCCCCGGCCCCGCGCTCATGATTACAAAGATGTAATCTTCGCGTCAGCCTCGCGTCGCCGAAGCCTCCCCATCATCTCGACAAACACACCATCCCGGACCCGTGATGCCGACACCCCGCTTTCTCGCCCCCTTGACCGGACTGCTGCTCGCCGCGGCGACCGCCACGCTGCCGCTCACTGCCGGCGCCCATGGAACCGCCACGCACGCGGCGAAGACCGACGAATCCGCCGTGCGCGAGCAGCAGGACTGGGGTATCGCCGGCCTGCGCCGCGACGCTGCACGCACGATCACGATCCGCATGGACGACCGCATGCGCTTCACGCCGGACCGCATCGAGGTGCGCGAAGGCGAAACGGTGCGCGTGGTCGCGCACAACGACGGCGCGACGCTGCACGAACTGGTGCTGGGCACGCGCAAGACCCTGGTCGAGCACGCCGAACTGATGAAGAAGTTTCCCGACATGGAGCACGACGCCCCCTGGATGGCGCACGTGCCGCCCGGCGGCACGGCCGAGATCGTGTGGACCTTCAACCGCCCCGGCCCGTTCGAGTTCGCCTGCCTGATCGCCGGCCATTTCGATGCCGGCATGGTCGGCACGGTCGACGTCAAGCCCGTCGCCCGCGCCCAACGCGCGAAGAACCACGCCAAAGCCGGCTGACGCTCCCGCCCCACGAACCACGCACGAGAACGACATCATGACCCTCAAGCCCTTCCTGATCGCTGCCGCCCTCCTCGCCGCGCCGACGGTTTTCGCACAGAACACGCACGATGCACACGGTAGCCACGGCATGCCCATGATGGCCGACGCCTCGACGAAACCGGCCGCGCCGACGGAAGGCACGGTGCGCAAGGTCGACAAGGCCGCCGGCAAGATCACCATCGCTCACGGCCCGCTCGAAAACCTGGGCATGCCCGGCATGACGATGGCCTTCCGTGCGGGCGACCCGGCGATGCTGGACCAGGTCAAGGCCGGCGACAAGATCCGCTTCGTCGCCGAGCGCGCCGACGGCGCGTTCAGCGTCAAGCGGCTGGAAGTGCTGAAGTGAGCCCCGGCCTCGCGGACACCGGCGTTCGCGAGGCCGCCCGC
This sequence comes from Azoarcus sp. DN11, assembly GCF_003628555.1. Classification (NCBI taxonomy): domain Bacteria; kingdom Pseudomonadati; phylum Pseudomonadota; class Betaproteobacteria; order Rhodocyclales; family Zoogloeaceae; genus Azoarcus; species Azoarcus sp. DN11. The sequence goes on from NZ_CP021731.1 coordinate 4,123,687, forward strand.
TGTCCCCGGCTTCCACGCGAACCGATGCCGGCAAAAACAACACCCCTTTAGCGGAGTCCAGATGATGACTTCGTCCTTGACGAGGACCGGACCGCGGCACCTGTGCGCCACCGTCCTCACTGCGGCGCTCACCTTTTCAGGCGCCACCGCCCGCGCACAGGACGCCCCCGGGCCGCTGCCCCGGAGTTTCCCCATCGCAACCCCTGCGGCGACCTCCGCGCCCGCCCTCGGCGCCGACATCGCCGGCCTGCTCGAACACGCCCGCGCCAGCAACCCCGGCCTCGCCGCCCAGCGCGCCGAAACCGCGGCCGCACGCGAACGCACGGACTCCGCCGGCGCCCTGCCCGACCCGAACGTCCAGGTCGAGCTGATGGACTTCACCAACCAGAGGCGCGGCGGCGGCACCACGCTCGTCCCGGGACGCGTCGGCGAGACCCGCTACCGCATCATTCAGCAGCTCCCCGGCTGGGGCAAGCGCGACCTGCAGACGCGCACCGCGGCCGCCAAGGCCGAGCAGGCCGCCGCCGGGCTGGATGCGGCCTGGCTCGACCTCGCCTCGGCGGTCAAGAACGCGTGGCTGCGCTACTACGCCGCCGACCGCGAAGCCGCGCTCGCACGCGAATCCCTCGCGCTCCTCGGCGGACTCGAGGACGCGACCCTCGCGCGCTACCGCCAGGGCCTCGTCCCGCAGCAGGCGGTGCTGCGCGCCCAGCGCGAGATCACCAGCCAGCGCATCGCGCAGGTCGGCATCGAACAGCGCCGGCGCGGCGCCGCGGCCGCCCTCAACGGCATCCTCGCGCGCTCGCCCGACGCCCCGCTCGCCGCGCCGGCCGAGCCCGCCGCGCTGCCCTCGGCGCTCGACCTCCCGGCGCTGATCGCCCGCGCCCGCGCCGCGAATCCCGGGATCGCGGCCGACGAACGCGGCATCGAAGCCGCACGGCTCGAACGTGAGCGCACCTTCGCCGACCGCTACCCCGACTACTCGGTCGGCCTGACGAACAACCGCCAGCGCGGCGAGAACCAGACCTGGGACGTGATGTTCGAGGTCATGATCCCGCTGCAGCAATCGGCACGGCGCGCGCGCGAGCGCGAGGCGACGCAGATGCTCGCCGCCGCCGACGCCCGCCGCGAGGCGACCGCCTCGCGCCTCGACGGCGAGCTCGGCAGCGCCTGGGCGACCTTCACCAGCGCGCAGGAAAGCCGGCGCCTGATCCGCGGCACGCTGCTGCCGCAGGCGCAAGCCGCGCGCGACGCCACCCGCGCCGCCTTCGAGACCGGCCGCGTCGACTTCGACGCCGTGCTCGAAGCCGAGCGCCAGCTCGTCGACGCCCGCACGAGCCTGCTGCAGGCCGAGATCGAAGCCCGCACGGCCCTGTTCGAAATCGAGAAACTGGTCGGAGACGCCCCGTGACCACCGCCACACGCCTCACCCTCACCACGCTCGCGGTCGCCGTCGCGCTTGCCGCCGGCTACTTCGCCGGCACCCGCAACGCGGACCACGCCGCCCCCGCCGCCTCCGGCGCCCCCGCCGAAGCGAGCCCCGCCGCCGCCCCGGGCGGCAAGAAGATCCTCTACTACCGCAACCCGATGGGCCTGCCCGACACCTCGCCGGTGCCGAAGAAAGACTCGATGGGCATGGACTACCTCCCGGTGTACGACGGCGAGGACGCCGGCCCGGACGATACCGGCGCCGTCACGGTGAGCCCCGCGCGCCTGCAGACGCTGGGCGTGCGCACCGCCGCCGCCGAGCTGCGCACGCTCGACGAGCCGGTGCGCGCGGTCGGGCGCGTCGCCATCAACGAACGCAGCATCGTCGACGTGGCGCCGCGCTTCGAAGGCTGGATCGAGCGCCTGCATGTGAACGCCAGCGGCGACCCGGTGCGCCGCGGCCAGGCGCTATTCACCGTGTATAGCCCGGAACTCGTCTCCGCCGGCTCCGAACTTCGCATCGCCGAACGCCTGCAGCAGGACGCAAGCAGCGACCCGTCCGCCGCGGAATCCGCCAAGCGCCTCGCCGACGCCACCCGCGCGCGCGTGTCGAACTGGCAGATGAAGCTGCCCGAAGGCGCGAAATCCGGCAGCGGTCGGCTCACCTTCACCGCGCCCGCCAACGGCGTCGTGATGGAGAAAAAGGCCGTCGAAGGCATGCGCTTCATGCCCGGCGACGCACTCTACCGCATCGCCGACCTCTCCACCGTGTGGATCCTCGCGGACGTCTACGAACGCGACCTCGCGCGCGTGAAACCCGGGCAGCATGCGGTCGTCACGCTCGACGCCTTTCCCGGCCGCAGCTTCGACGCCAAGGTCGCCTACCTCTACCCGACCCTCGACGCCGCGACGCGCACGACGCCGATCCGCCTCGAACTGGCGAACCCCGACGGCCTGCTGCGCCCCGGCCTCTTCGCCCACGCCGACGTGAACACCGGCGCAGCCGCACCGACGCTGACCGTGCCGACCTCGGCGCTGATCGACAGCGGCGAGCGCCAGGTCGTGCTCGTCGCGCAGGACGAAGGCCGTTTCCTGCCCAAGGCCGTCAAGGTCGGCCGGCGCGGCAGCGAGCACATCGAGATCCTCGACGGCGTCACCGCGGGTGAGCGCGTCGTCGTCTCGGCAAACTTCCTGATCGACGCCGAAAGCAACCTGCGCGCAGCGCTCGCGAGCTTTACCGCCGGCAAGGACGCTCCCGCCGGCGCCGCGGCGAACTACGCCGCCGAAGGCACGCTCGACGCCATCGACCTCTCCGCCGGCTCGGTCAGCATCACGCACGGCGCCATCCCCGCGCTGAAGTGGCCGCCTATGACGATGGAGTTCGCCCTCGCGTCGCCCGAGGTCGGCAAGCACATCGCCCCCGGCAGCGCGATCCGCTTCCAGTTCGAACAGCGCGCGCCGGGCGAATTCGCGGTCACGCGCATCGAAGCCGCCGCGCCCACCGGCCACACCGGGCACTGAGGGGGGCACGGGCATGTTGAATCGCCTCATCGACTGGTCCGCGCGCAACGTCTTCCTCGTGCTGCTCGCGACGCTGTTCGTCAGCGCCGCGGGCGCCTATGCGCTGAAGCACACCCCGGTCGACGCGCTGCCCGACCTCTCCGACGTGCAGGTGATCGTCTACGCCGACTACCCCGGCCAGGCGCCGCAGGTCGTCGAGGACCAGGTCACCTACCCGCTCACGACCGCGCTGCTGGCCGTGCCCAAGGCCAAGGTCGTGCGCGGCTTCTCGATGTTCGGCGCGTCCTACGTGTACGTGATCTTCGAGGACGGCACCGACATCTACTGGGCGCGCTCGCGCGTGCTCGAATACCTCTCGTCGGCAGCGGGGCGGATGCCCGCCGGCGTCGCGCCGCAGATCGGCCCGGACGCGACCGGCGTCGGCTGGGTGTACCAATATGCGCTGACCGGCAAGGACCGCTCGCTCGCCGACCTGCGCAGCCTGCAGGACTGGTACGTGCGCTACCAGCTCACCAAGGCCCACGGCGTCGCCGAAGTCGCGAGCCTGGGCGGTTTCGTGCGCGAATACCAGGTCACGGTCGACCCGCACCGGCTCGCGAGCTACGGCATCCCGCTCGACCGCGTCGCGCAGGTCATCCGCGCGTCGAACCGCGACGTCGGCGGGCGCGTCGTCGAACTGGCCGAGACCGAATACATGGTGCGCGGCCGCGGCTACCTGCGCAACGCCGAAGACATCGCCCGGCTCGTGCTGAAGAGTGAAGGCGGCACCCCGGTGCTCGTGCGCGACGTCGCGCGCGTCGAGATGGTCCCCGCCGAGCGCCGCGGCATCGCCGAGCTCAACGGCGAAGGCGAAGTCGCCTCCGGCATCGTCATGGCGCGCTTCGGCCAGAACGCGCTCGACGTCATCGCCAACGTCAAGGCCAAGATGGCCGAGATCGCCTCCGGCCTGCCCGAAGCTACCTCCATCGTCCCCGTCTACGACCGCTCCGCGCTGATCGAACGCGCGATCGAGACGCTCAAGGGCACGCTGCTCGAGGAAAGCCTGATCGTCGCCGCGGTTTGCGTCATCTTCCTGATGCACGTGCGCAGCGCCCTGGTCGCGATCATCACGCTGCCGATCGGCATCCTCGTCGCCTTCATCGCGATGCGCGCGCTCGGGCTCGGCTCCAACATCATGAGCCTGGGCGGCATCGCGATCGCCATCGGCGCGATGGTCGACGCCGCCATCGTGATGATCGAGAACGTCCACAAGCGCCTCGAACACCTCCCCGGCGACGCCCCGCAGTCCGCACGCGCCGAGACGATGATCCGCGCGTGCAAGGAAGTCGGCCCGGCGCTGTTCTTCTCGCTCCTGATCATCACCGTCTCCTTCCTGCCCGTATTCACGCTCGAAGGCCAGGAAGGCCGCATGTTCTCGCCGCTCGCCTTCACCAAGACCTTCGCGATGGCAGGCGCGGCACTCTTGTCGGTGACGCTGGTGCCGGTGCTGATGATGCTCTTCATCCGCGGCCGCATCATGCCCGAGGCGAAGAACCCGGTGAACCGCGTGCTGATCTGGCTCTACCGCCCGATCATCGCGTGGGTCATGCGCCACCGCTGGCTCACGCTGATCGCCGCCGCCGTCTCGATGGCGATCACCCTCTACCCGGCAAGCCGCATCGGCTCCGAGTTCATGCCCACGCTCAACGAAGGCACGCTGCTCTACATGCCGGCATCCCTCCCCGGCATGTCGGTGACCAAGGCCGGCGAACTCCTGCAGACCACCGACCGCATCATCAAGACCTTCCCCGAGGTCGAATCGGTCTACGGCAAGGCCGGCCGCGCCAACAGCGCCACCGACCCCGCGCCGCTCGAGATGTTCGAGACCGTCGTCAACCTCAAGCCCGAGTCCGAATGGCGCCCCGGCATGACCACCCACAAGCTCATCGCCGAGATGGACGCCGCGCTCAAGTTCCCCGGCGTCGCCAACTCCTGGACCATGCCGATCAAGGCGCGCCTCGACATGCTCTCGACCGGCATCCGCACGCCCATCGGCGTCAAGGTCTTCGGCAAGGACCTCGCCACCATCGAGCGCCTCGCGCGCGAAGTCGAAGCGGTCGTGCGCGACGTCCCCGGCACCACCAGCGCCTACGCCGAGCGCGTCACCGGCGGCTTCTACCTCGACATCACCCCCGACCGCAGCCAGCTCGCGCGCTACGGCATCACCGTCGACGACTTCCAGATGGTCGTCGCCACCGCGCTCGGTGGCGACCCGGTGACGACCACCGTCGAAGGCCTCGAGCGCTACACCGTCGCCGTGCGCTACCCGCGCGACCTGCGCGACGACCCGCGCCGCATCGCCGCAGAAGTCTTCGTGCCGCTGCCCGGCGGCGGCGGCAACCTGCCGCTCGGCCAGCTCGCCAAGGTCACGCTCGCCAAGGGCGCCCCCGCGATCCGCACCGAAAACGCGCTGCTGACGGCCTATGTATATGTAGACATCCGCGACCGCGACATCGGCTCCTACGTCGCCGACGCCCGCCGCGCCGTCGCCGCGAAGGTCGACTTCCCGCCCGGCTACTACGCCACCTGGAGCGGCCAGTTCGAGTTCATGGAACGCGCCAAGGAAAAGCTCGCCGTCGTCGTCCCCCTCACGCTCGCGATCATCTTCGTGCTGCTCTACCTCAACTTCCGCCGCCTCACCGAAACGCTGATCGTCATGCTCTCGGTCCCCTTCGCGCTCGTCGGCGGCATCTGGCTGATGTGGTGGCTCGGCTACAACATGAGCGTCGCCGTCGGCGTCGGCTTCATCGCGCTCGCCGGCGTCGCCGCCGAAACCGGCGTCGTCATGCTGATCTACCTCGACCACGCCTGGGAAGCCATCCGCGCCCGGCGCCTCGCCGAAGGCCGCCAGCCCGACGCCGCCGACCTCTACCACGCCATCATGGAAGGCGCCGTCGAACGCGTGCGCCCCAAGATGATGACGGTAGTCGCCATCATCGCCGGCCTGCTCCCCATCATGTGGGGCAGCGGCACCGGCAGCGAAGTCATGAGCCGCATTGCCGCGCCGATGGTCGGGGGCATGCTGTCATCGACGGTGCTGACGCTGGGCGTGATTCCGGCGATCTATGCGCTGGTGAAGGAATGGCGGCTGAAGCGGGGGTTGGAAATCGGGGGCTGACTCCATTTCCCCGCCTATTATTCACTTGAGTCAATCATTTTGAATCACTATGATTTCATCGGATATGAACCATCGGCTTTGATTACCAACATCTCAGGAGATGTGTCATGGCACAGACAGAAACCAAAGTTCTAACCGCCCATGTGCCGCGCCCTCTTGCCGAGAAGGTCGACCTGATGGCCGCGCGCCTTGAACGCTCACGCGGCTGGATCATGAAGCAGGCGCTGGCTGCGTGGATTGATCAGGAAGAAGAACGCAGCCGCCTGACCCGCGAGGCCCTGGCGGACGTTGATGGCGCGTGCGTCATCGACCACCAGGCCGTGCAGGCATGGGCCGACAGCCTGGAAACCGACACCCCGTTACCGTTGCCGCGCTGATGGAACTGAAATGGACGAACAAGGCGCTGTCGGATCTGGCGCGGCTGTACGAGTTTCTCGCGCCGGTTAATCGAACCGCCGCGGCGCGTACCATCCAGTCGCTCACGTCTGCACCGGCCAGCCTCGTGGCGAACCCGCGCATCGGCGAACGGCTCGACGAATTCGCACCGCGCGAAGTCCGCCGCATCCTTGTCGGGCACTACGAAATGCGCTACGAGATCCGGGAAGCCACGCTTTACGTGCTGCGGCTCTGGCATACGCGCGAAGACCGGTAGGTAGCAAGCAGGGCGCAGGAAAACACAGGCAAAAGCGGCAGGACCGCTCGCGCCTCTGATCAGCGCTTGTCCGCGGCCCGATGAACCGCATACCGGCCCCGCTTTCCGATCGCGATGACAAGGATGATCAAGTCGCTACAAGATAAAGCTTCGCAGCATCGGTTGTCGCCTCGTCCACGAGGTGCACGACACGCATACCTTACCTTCAATGCACATCCAAACCAATATAAGAACAAGCATTCAGGATGGAGGTTTTCATGCTCAAAATCCCCCCCACCAACATCAGGCACACCGCGCAAGCCCGCAAACGTTTCACTCCCGGAAGCACTGCTAGCCGAGGCCCTGCGCATCAACGTTTCCCACGCGGCCGAAGCGGGCCCCCATTTCAACACGAACCCGGCCAGCGGGTCCGCACCTTGTCCTGAAAGCCGGTCCAGATCTGCAGCGCACGCTGCGCCGACGCGATGGCAAGTTGCAGGCGCGCAAAACGCTCGTCAACGGTTGACGGATAGTCATGGGCGAACTCGTTCCGCACACGCCTAAGATCGGACCACTCCTCAGCCGAGGGAAGCCAACCCAACTGCTCCAGCCTCGCAAAACGATCGAACGCCGCCATCGACGCAACCTCCTCACCCAGCGCACGCAGCACCGCCGGCATCAGTCGCGCGCCCATGTCATCCTGCAGCCGCAAATAGCGATAGGCGAACTGATCGAGGAGGCGGCGATCGTCCTTTCCGAGCGATGCAAGATCGGCAGCGCACAACGCACGCAAGGCCAGATCATCCAGCGCATCGCGCAAGCCCGTCTCATGCAGTCGACAATTGTCGAGAGTCTGCTGAAGAGCCAACAACTCGGGGGACAGAGTCATAACCGGACTCCGGTTTGATGCGCAATCCGGACAATCGGACGTGTATCGCCCGGCGCCTCGATAACGACATCAACCTTGCGCTCGCCAAGGCGCCGCTCGAGGCGCGAAAGAAAGCGGATCTTGCACAGTAACTGTTGCTGCGCGTCCAGCCTCACCGGCGACAACAGCAGATCGATATCCCCGCCTCTCTTGCTGTCGTCCACACGCGAACCGAACAACCATACGTCCACCTCGTCGCCGAAGACCTCGGCGGCCGTCTGCCGGATCACCGTCGCTTGCTCCGTGCTGAGTCTCATGGGGTTCGCCCTGTGGAAACCTGTCCCGCTTCATTCTATATGGCGTCGGGTCTCCTGCCTCGACGGGAGTCGGAGTCCGCCCCCATTTTTCTCATTCGGCACCAGCGCAAGGGCCGCGGCGAATTGTTCCGGACAGGCGCGGCGGGCGCGGGCGATCGAAATAGGGGTCTGACCCCATTTCCTGCGCCATTTTCTGCGTTTAGCCTGTTCGGCTCAGGGCCACATCAGAAACGCAGCAGGCGTCACAATATCGACACCGTGAAACGGGTGCAGCGCAAGCAAGTCGCCGTCGCCGGTGATGATCGCGCGCGCGCCGCCACTCAGAGCGACGTCGAGAAACTTGTCGTCCTTCGGGTCCCGGCAGGCCTGAATCCGCCGCGCGACCGGAATCCTGCGCGCAACCCCTCCCAGCAGGGCGACGAAACGCTGCCTGTCTTCGCGGGACACATAGGCGTCGAACTTGGGACGGCTCAATACCGCGGCGAGTTCACCCAGGGTGTCGTCCGATACCAGCAGGATGCCCCGCGCAAGGGCATGATCCACCGCCTGCGCAGCCACACCGCGCGGCGCGAGCAGACGGCCGATCAGGACATTCGTGTCGACGACCCACAACTCTCCCTCAATCATCGGCCAGCAGCTCGGCGAGCTTCTCCTCGCTTAACCCCGCCGCCTGCGCCGAAGCCCCCACTGCATCGCAGAATCGCTGAAACTCGGCAACATTAAGTCGGACCAGCCGCTCGTATTCCCGCATCGACATCACCACCGCGACATCCCGCTTCTGCCGGCGGATGACAACCGGCTCGCTCGCAGCCATCTCGATCACGCCTGCCAATCCCTGCTTCGCCTCACTCGCCGTCACCGTCCGCATCACAGCCTCCTGAACGTACAATTTGTATTTATTGTACAATTTTTGGCACGCCTTTGGCGCACCAATTTCGTCTGTCGTCGACGATGCTGACGCTGGGTTGATTTCGGCGATCTATGTGCTAGTGAAGCAGCGGGAGCTGCGGCGCGGGCTGGAAGCGGGCGCCCTACCTCACTCAGCCCTCAGTTGACACCTGCGTGTGATCCCTTCCCGCTCGCTGCTAAACTGTTCCGATTCCGTGGATTTATTCGGGAGCAAGCTGCACCAGCTTATCGAAACGCATCGCGAAGAATTGCGAGCTCTCGCACGCCGGTACGGACTCCGGTCCATCAAAGTCTTCGGGTCGATGGCGCGAGATGATGCGGACGACGACAGCGATGTGGATCTGCTCGTCGAACCCGGCCCCGAAACCTCGGGTTTCGCGTTGGGAGCACTATTGATGGACGCTCAGGATTTGCTCCATCGCCGCGTCGACGTCGTCACTCAGGGCGCACTGCACCCGGCCATGCGCGCGCGGGTGCTGCAAGAGGCGCGCTCGCCGTGAAGAGCGGAAAATGAAATCCGGCGCCGAGGCGGACAGGGTCTACCTGACCCATATGCTCGAATGCATTTCGCGCATTACGGAGTATGTCGGGCGACGAAGCCTTGTTTCGTTCGTCGCGCCTCGTGCAGGACGCCGTGGTCCGAAATCTCCAGACGCTCGCGGAGTCGAGCCAACGCATGCGGCCGCGGCGAGCAAATTCACAGCACGCGATAGATATCTCGCCGGTGCCCGATCTTGACCACTTCGACCACCACCGCTCCATCATCGATGGAATAGACGATACGGTAGCTTCCCTGCCGCACGCGGTATAACTCGTGGCCCGAAAGCTTTTCACTGTCCGGCGGGCGGGGGTTCTCGCGAAGGAGTTCGGCGCGCGCCAGGATGCGGCTGACGTCCTCACGCGGAATTCCCCGCAAGTCCTTCGCTACCGAGCGCTTGAAGCGAAGCTCAAAGCGTTCCATCCGCCTTCAACTGCGCCAGAAACGTCTCATAAGAAAGCGTTGGTTCGCCGACGCGTTGCGCAACTGCGGAAAGGTCTTCCTCATCCTCGCGCAGCGATTCGCGCACCGCATCGGCAACGATGTCCGAGATCGAACGATGCGTGGCAGCCGCCTTCAGGCGCAGTGCCCTGTGCAATGCAGCATCCATGTATATCGTAGCGCGTGCTTGTTCCGAAGCCATATCCACCACTCCTGACAGATTTTCGCATCTTAACGCCAAAACGTTTTAGCTACAAACAAACGGCAGCACCCGGAGCACGCATCCCCGACGAGCGCACGACATTGTCAATGTCTTGACGTTCAGCCGCCGGCACGTGTCGCAGCCCGACGAGGCGATATCGGGGTCTGCCCCCATTTTCCCCTGCCATCCGTCAAACCTTGATGACCGTATCGCTGTAGAGCGCCACGAGCGGATCGTGAGTCATCAACCGCATCGGCTCCACCAGGGCCTGCGCCACCAGGATGCGGTCAAAGGGGTCCTGGTGATGCGCGGGCAAGTCCTCGACCGCAACCGCGTGCTCTGCGTCGATGGCAAGGATGCCGTACCCGGATTCCTGGAAATACCGCAGCGCGTCCCGCCCCGACACCAGCATATCGCCGCGACCCAGCGCATGTTTGATTGCAATCTCCCATACGCTTGCGGCACTCACCCATATCGTCGTCCTGGGCGACACGATCATGTCACGCGCCTTCTGCGGCAGTTTCGGACTGTCCGTGATCGCCCACAGGGCGACGTGCGTATCGAGCAGCAGGTTCAAGGCTGCACTCCGCCCACGAACAATCGCGCCACCTCATCGTTGTGAGTGTCGATACTGTCCGGCACCTCGAACACGCCTTTCGCCACGCCGATGCGTTTGCCTGCCGGCGCCGCATCGATCGGCACCAGCCGGGCAGCGGGGCGCCCATTGCGGGCGATCACGATTTCGCGCTCCCGCCCTTGCTCGATAGCGTCCACCAGGCGGGATAGCGTGGACTTGGCTTGCAGCATGTTCACGGCTTGCATGGAATCCTCCGTTACGGCGACATCTAGTCTAGTCTGGCTAACATCGAAATGCAATGCGATCAGGGGAACCGTTCAAGCGTTTGCGTGACATTGTCAAACCTTGACAGCGGCGTTCGCGCCCCCTGTCGCGGCTTGACGCAAATTGTGACAATTTTCACGGAAGCGGCCAGCGGAGACGTCAGGCCCGCGAGGCCGGCGACGGTGATATCCCTTTGTGTTTGCGGGTGTTTCGCGATCTTCGCGCCCGGCATGCGCGCTTTTCCAGAAAGCTGGCACAGCGGTTGCATTGGGGATACCAAGCGGATTTTCCGTGGTTTCCTTCAAGGAGCGCATCATGAAAAAGGTTCAACAAGGCTTTACCCTGATCGAACTGATGATCGTTGTGGCGATTATCGGTATTTTGGCGGCGGTGGCGCTGCCGGCATACCAGAACTATCTGAAAAAGGCGAAATTTTCTGAAGTCGTAATTGGTACATCCGGCATTAAGACCGCGGTCGAGATGTGCGCGCAGAATCTAGCTACAGTGGTCGGCTGCACGGGCGGAACTAACGAGATCGTTAACGTCGCTGCTGCCGGAAATATTTCCTCTATTACCACGACCGATGGCGTTATTACCGCGACTGCCGTGGGAGCAGCGGGTGCTCCTGTAAATGGACTTTTGGGAGAAACGTACATTCTCACTCCGACCCTCGCAGCGGGTAAGGTCACTTGGGCGAAAACCGGTACTTGTGTAGCCGCCAACATCTGCTGATTTGACTAGCGTTAGGGAGGAAGAGCGAATCGCCTCCCGCCGCATGAAAGAAGGGATCGCCTCGGCGGTCCCTTCTGCCTTTCCGACGAAACAAGGGAACACCCACCTTCCGGACAGAGAAAGCCAAGCGCCCCTCCAAACAAAGGGACACCCACTTTGTTTTGCCCTCCGTTATATGCTCTCGACATACACGGAGGAGCATCTCTCTTGACTTGCCCGCGCAGAAACAAAGGGACACCCACTTTGTGCCTATCGCTTCACACGACTATGTTAGACTTAGTCATGTAACTTAGTTTAAGCGAGCATGAGATGAGCGTTGTCGTAAACGTCCACGAAGCCAAGACACACTTTTCCCGCCTGCTTGAACAGGCGCACGCTGGGCAGGAGATCATTCTCGCCAAAGCGGGAAAGCCGTACGCACGCCTGATGCCCCTGGCCCCGGCTACGACGGTGCGGCGACCGGGGCGCCTGGCCGGGCGAATCGGCGACGCGTTCTTCGAACCATTGCCGGACGCCGAGCTTGACGCCTGGGACGGGCGATGAGGGTCCTTCTCGACACGCACGCGCTGCTGTGGTGGTTCACCGATGACCCACGGTTGTCGCACGTCGCGCGCAGTACGATTGCGGACGAAGCCAACGCGATAGTCGTCAGCGCCGCAAGCGCCTGGGAAATTGCCACGAAGCATCGACTCGGGAAGCTGGACGAGGCAGCCGATGCGGTACACCGCTTTGACGAGCTGGTGGCGGCGGACGGCTTCGAGCATCTGCCGATCACGCATTTCCACAGCCTGAAAGCCGGCAGTTACATGGCCGAACATCGCGATCCGTTCGATCGCATGCTTGCGGCGCAAAGCGAACTTGAATCCCTGCCACTCGTGACATGCGACCCGGCACTCGCGTTGTTCGGCATTCGACGGATCTGGTAGCCCCTACTCCATCCCCCACTTCTGCAGCCGGTAACGCAACTGCCTGAGCGTCATCCCCAGGCGCCGCGCGGCTTCCGAGCGGTTCCAGCGTGTGTCGTCGAGCATGCGCAGCAAGAAAACAAAGGAGAAAACAAAGGAGAAAACAAAGGGACACCCACTTTGATGGGAAGTGGTCTGTCTTGGTGCGGAAAAAAACAAAGGGACACCCACTTTGATGGGGAAGTGGTCTGTCTTGGTGCGGAAGGGGTGAGGTTCCCTGTCTGGAGCTTGAATGTTCCTAGAGGTATTGGCAAACTATGCCAACCCTCTTATTGGAGCCCCCATGCCAACCCGGAATGTCGTCCTGACCGAGCCCCAAGCCCAGTTTGTCGAACAGTTGGTTTCGTCCGGTCGCTACCAGAACGCCAGCGAAGTGCTGCGGGAAGGGCTGCGCATGATCCAGCAGCGTGAGCAGGAGCAGGCTACACGACTGCAAGCCTTGCGCGAGGCGGTCGCCATCGGCGTGGCCGATATCGAGGCCGGGCGTTATACGACCGTCACCGAGGCCGACTCGCTGCGAGCGCATATCGTGGCGATTTGTAAGAAAGCCACCTCTTCGCACTGATGGCGGGATGGACGGTCCGTCTTGCGCGTCAGGCCGAGCAGGATATTGCGGCCATTTTGGCTTGGACGGCGGAGCACTTCAGCCCCCAGCAGGCAGAAATCTACGGTGAAACCCTGTCTCTGGCGTTAGAAGCATTGCTCAATGGTCCCGATGTACTCGGGGCCCAACAGCGCGAAGACATTCTGCCGGGCATCCGTGTGCTGCATGTGACACGTCAGGGCCGACGCGGCCGGCACCTCATCGTATTCCGCATTCCCGAGGATCATTACATCGATGTGCTGCGCGTGTTGCACGACAGCATGGACTGGGTTCGCCATGTCAAATAGCTAGCGCATCACCACACTCCCTGTCTGAGCGTCCGTTGCTCCAGCCACTTCTGCCAGGCACAATCTGACCGGTTTAACTGACCAGTCAATGCAACCAGGATGATGAGCCGGCAATTGAATCGCCCCGCTTGCACGCATCAAAACGCATGCACTATGATGAAACCCCTCCGCCGGAAATTTCATCATGCCTTCCCTTCAGATCCGCAACGTGCCTGACGACATCTATCAGGCGATCGCATTCCGGGCGGAACGGGCTCACCGCAGCCTAGCGCAGCAAGCGGTGATCGAGCTACGCAGCGTGATCGGCGAAAATCGTCAGACGCGGCGCGCCCAGATCCTCGCGCGCATCCGGCAGACTCTTGCTGAAACAGGCGTTGCGAACACGCTTACCGCACCGGAAACCATGATCCGCGACGACCGTGAGCGCTAGACGTATGCGTGTCGTCCTGGACGCATCCGCAGCCGTCAACCTGGTCATGCGCACGGAGCGGGCAGCCGCGATCATCGAGCATCTGGAGCGCAGCTCTCTGGTGCTGGCGCCAAGCCTGTTCCACAGCGAGGTCGGCAATACCCTGTGGAAGTATGTGCGCGCCGGAGCCCTGGACCGGCACGCCGCGACGGAACGCTACGAAGAGGCTGCCGGTCTGGTCGACAGCTTTCTTCCCGACGAGGAGCTCGTGACCGAGGCCCTGTCTGCAGCCGTTCGCCATGGTCATCCACTCTACGATCTGCTCTACGTCATCCTGGCACGACGACACGACTGCAAGCTGATCACCGAAGACAGGAAACTTGCGGCGCTCGCCAGCGAGATCGATAAAGACCTGCTCCCCTGAACAGGGAGAAACGAAACCGAAACAAAGCGAAGTAACGAAACAAAGGGTCACCCACTTTGTTTTGCCGCCAGCGAAACGGGGTAAACCGTGAGGTTTGTCCCGTTTTCATTTCTATCCGACTAGTAGCTTATAAGCTATAATAGCATTCGTGATCGAACTTCTCCGCTATCTGAAACGGAGGCAAACATGAGCAAACTCAAAGGCGCGGTGTCGCACCACGACGCGGAAGTCGCCGAACTGCGCGCCGATCGCGAACTGGCGGTGGAATACCTGAAAGCGGCGATGGAATCGCTCGATGATCCCGATGATCGGGCCGCTGGCCTGCTGGCACTGCGAACCGTCGCCGAAGCCTATGGCGGCCTCGGCGCGGTGGCGGCGGAAGCCGGCATCAGCCGGGAATCCCTCTATCGCACCCTATCGCCCAAGGGCAATCCGACGCTCAAGACCTTGCTCGCGGTCCTCAAGACGGTTGGTTTGCGCCTGTCTGTCGAACCGGAAAAGCACGCGCATGCTTGATGGGAAATAGGGAACCAGAATTTTCCTCCCTCCCCTCCGGGGAAAACAAAGGCAAGGGAAAACAAAGGGACACCCACTTTGTTTTGCCCTCCGTGATATGCTTTCAACATACACGGAGGAGTATCTCTCTTGACTCGCCCGCGCACCACTCTCATCTGCCTTGCCGATACGCCCTGGTATCACATCGTCTCACGCTGCGTGCGGCGCGCGTTCCTGTGCGGCAAGGACCATTACACCGGTCGATGCTTCGAGCATCGCCGCGGCTGGATCGTTGATCGAATCAGGCAGCTGTCCGCAGTCTTCGCCATCGATGTCGCCGCGTATGCGGTCATGAGCAATCATTTCCATCTCGTCGTCCGCGTCGACGCTGAACGCGCGACCAACTGGTCCCGCGACGAGGTGCTGCGGCGCTGGACGCAGCTCTTCGACGGTCCGCCTGCAGTGCGAGACTTTCTGGCAGCCCGCAGCGGCACACCGGCCGCAACCACCTTGCATGTCATCGACCAACTCGTCGAAAAATACCGGTCGAGGCTGAAGGATCTGTCGTGGTTCATGCGGGTGCTCAATGAATCCATCGCGCGACAGGCCAACGCCGAAGACAACGTCACGGGGCGGTTCTGGGAAGGACGCTTCAAGAGTCAAGCGCTGCTGGACGAGCAAGCCATCCTGTCGGCGATGGCCTATGTCGACCTGAATCCCATTCGCGCACAAATGGCCGATACGCCGGAACGTTCGGCGTTCACGTCCGTCGCGGAACGCATCGCTGAACTTACGCGCGCCCCCTCCGCCGGCTTCCCGACAACCGTCCGGCCGTCTGCCTCCCCCTCCTCGCCCGAATCCGCTGCCGACGCTTCCGATTCAGTGGATGTGCCACACAGCGAGACAAGACCGGCCTCGCTCCCGAAACGGCCCTTGATGCCATTCGATGCCACGGCCCGACTGTCCGCGGCGATCCCATTTGCGTTTGACGATTACCTGGAAGTTATCGAGACCGCAGGCCGTTGCATTCGTCCGGACAAGCGCGGCGCGATCCCGAGGCACACGCCCAGGCTGCTGGAGCGACTCGGCATCGCGCCGGATCAGTTCATCACCTGCGCGACGAGCTTGATGCGGCAGTTCGGCAGTGCAGTGGGCGCACCGGGAAACCTCACGCAGTTATGTGCAGCGCGCCAAGTCAAGTACCTCAGGGGAATGGCTGCAGCAAAAGGAATGTTTGAACGCAAGGCAGCGTAACCGCATCAAGAGGCAGGACTTTAACCCCCGCCGGGGTTCAGCGTCCGTTGACCCGGACACTTCCGCCGCCCATAATCTAGCCAGTTAAACAGACCAGATAGGCGGCCTATGATGAACCGGCAATGGCGGCTGCAGGATGCCAAGACCCACTTGAGCCAAGTGGTCGAGGGCGCATTGCACGGTACTCCGCAGCACATCACGCGCCGCGGCAAGGCGGCCGTGGTCGTACTTTCCGAAGGTGAATATGCGCGATTGATACGCAATGCGCAAACCAGCGCACCGGGGTTTGTTGCGCATCTGCTGGCGATACCCCAGGAGGCGGATACATTCGAGCACGGCGATGTGGCGCTCAGGGATGTCGATTTCGAATGATTTTGCTCGATACCGTTATCTTGTCGGAACTGCGCAAGCGCACGCCCTCCGCCGCAGTCGTGAATTGGCTGAAAGCGCACAAGGATGACGAATTGTTCATCAGCGTCGTAAGTATCGGCGAGATCGAACGAGGGATCGAAAAGCGACGCCGTGCGGATCCGGCATTTGCTGAAACGCTCACAACCTGGCTCGAAGACCTCCTGCGCTATTACACCGATCGCGTATTACCGATCACTCCCGGGATTGCCCGCCGATGGGGTGCGCTGTCCGCGAGAATCGGCAACGAAAGCGCGGACTTGCTGATTGCGGCGACGGCCCTGTATCACGGACTCACAGTCGCCACCCGCAACGTTCGCCATTTCACGCCGACCGGCGTAGCGACGATGAATCCGTTTGACGATTGACGCCGGGTCAGGTCTTGCCTTTACTTCCCGCGCCGAGCCTACCGGCGAATCGCCGACACCATAAAAATTTGTTACCCCACGTGCAATGAAGCTTTGATTTTTCGGATGATATTGCACTAGGAAATCATCGGAATCCCTCTCGGCAGGCCCGTTTGCGGGCCGGACGATCAATCGTCGGCCGGAGGCCTCTTAATCCCGCCGAGCTCGGCAAATGCAAAGGAGAAGCACCATGATGTTTCGTCTCAAGCGGCATGCACTTTCGGCGCTCATGATCGTGGCCCTAGGCGGCTCAACGACTGTCGCGCTGGCACAGTCTGCCTCGAACGACCTCAATCAGGCGGCGGTCACTTTCGACCGGACCGCCAGTGCGGCACCGACGCGCGCTGCCGAGAGCATGGCGAAGGATTTTTCCCCGCTCGTGGGCAGCCAGACCGACGCGTTGGCCCTGATCCAGGGCCTGCACACCGGCACCGCGGTCGTTCTGCAGCCGGGGAGCACCGCAACGCCCGAGAGCAGGCCCGTTACCGTAACGCCGACGGCACCGATGGGCTACGGTAACGTGTTCATCACGTTGGCGCTCGCGCAGGCAAGTCTCACCCAGGCCGGCATCACCAAGCCGACCTCCGCGGAGCTTGCGGCCGCCCTCACGGGCGGAACGATCGTGGTCAACGGGCAGGCAACCAATTTTCAGGGAATCCTGACCATGCGCGCTGCCGGCATGGGCTGGGGGAAGATCGCGCAGGAAAACGGCTTCAAGCTGGGCCGCGTCATCAGCGCGATAAAGTCGGGTAACGAGCGCGTGGCGCAGTCGATCAGGAGCGACGCACGTGCCGAACACCGCGCGAGCCAGGCGGAGAAAGCCGAACAGCGCGGGAACAGTGATGCCGCCGCACGCGCGGAGCGCGCGGAGAAGGCGGAGCGCCCGTCGCGTCCCGAGAAGGTCGAGCGCGTGGAGCGCGCAGAACGTGTGGAACGCCCCGAACGGCCGGAGCGCCCGGAAAGGATCGAGCGCCCGGAAAGGGTCGAGCGGCCCGAAAAAGTGGAACGCCCCACCCGTTGATGTGCCGCGGCGCGCACATGGAACAGGGAACGGGGCGCAGGAAACCCGTTCTCCTCACCCTCTGCGGGCGGACGTGCGCGCCCATGATTCGGTCCACCGCCTGTCGGGACGCTACGGCGCCCCCGGCACCATGAAGGCGGCTATTCCATCCCCCACTTCTGCAGCCGGTAGCGCAGCTGCCTGAGTGTCATCCCCAGGCGCCGCGCGGCCTCCGAACGGTTCCAGCGTGTGTCGTCGAGCATGCGCAGGACCCGGATGCGTTCGTCGTCGGTGGCACCGTCGGCATCCTCGTCGCCGTCGAACGACGGCTGTGCCGGACTCCCGTACGGCGAAGCGGGAAGGGGCCTGGCGGCATCCTCGCTGCGCTGGAGGTCGATGTCGCCGATGCCGATCTCGTCGCCGTCGCACAGCGCGCAGGCGCGCTCGAGCAGGTTCTCCAGCTCGCGGACGTTGCCCGGAAAGGGATGGCGGGACAGCGCCGCCGTGGCCTCGGGCGACAGGCGGTGCGGCGGCACGCGGTCGCGCTCGGCGAGCCGGGCGAGGACGTGCGTGGCGAGGCTGGCGATGTCCTCGGGCCGCTCGCGCAGTGGCGGCACGCGCAGGGTGATGACGTTGATGCGGAAATAGAGGTCCTGGCGGAACTTGCCTTCGGCGACCAGTTGCGCGAGGTCGCGATGCGAGGCCGAGAGGATGCGCACGTCGACCGATTCCTCGGCGTGGGCGCCGACCGGGCGCACGGCGCGCTCCTGGATCGCGCGCAGCAGCTTCACCTGCATCGCCAGCGGCAGGTCGGCGACTTCGTCGAGGAACAGGGTGCCGCCGCGCGCGGCCTGGAAGAGGCCGTCCTTGTCGAACACGGCGCCGGTGAAGGCGCCCTTGCGGTGGCCGAAGAATTCGCTTTCCATGAGTTCGGGCGGAATCGCGCCGCAGTTCACCGGCACGAAGGGCGCGGCGGCGCGCGGGCCGAGCTCGTGGATCAGGCGGGCGATGACTTCCTTGCCGGTGCCGGATTCGCCCTGGATGAAGACCGGCGCCTGGTTGCGTGCGAGCTTGGCGATCTGGGTGCGCAGGTGTTCGAGGGCAGGCGAGTTGCCGATGAGCGGGCGCGTGCCGTTGCCGTTGCCCGGCGCGGGCGCGCTGGGCGCCTGGAGTTTCAGGGCGTGATTGACGAGTTCGCGCAGGGCCTTGAGTTCGACCGGCTTGGTGACGAAATCGAAGGCGCCGCATTTCAGCGCGCGGATCGCGGTCTCGATGCTGCCGAAAGCGGTGATCACCGCGACCGGCAGGCCGGGCGCGTGCGACTGGATGTGCGCGACGAGCTCGAGTCCGTCGCCGTCGGGCAGGCGCATGTCGGTGAGGCACAGGCGGTAGGTCTTCTCGCCGAGCAGGCGGCGCGCTTCCTCGACGGTCCCGGCGGTGTCGCAGGCGAGGCCCATGCGCAGCAGCGAGAGTTCCAGAACTTCGCGAATGTCTTCCTCGTCGTCGATGACGAGGACGTCGACACCGGCGGGGCGGCTGCGTCGTTCGGATGTGTTCATGGCTGACTCCGTCCGGTGAGCACGAAATGGGCGCCGGGCGCATTGTCGCGCAATTCGAGCGTCGCGCCGTTGGCCTCGGCCAGCTCGCGCGAGATGTAGAGGCCCAGCCCGGTGCCCTTGGGGTGCGTCGTGAAGAAGGGTTCGAACATGCGCGGGAGATCCGATTCGGCGATGCCGGGGCCGTCGTCGCTGATATGCACGGCCGTTCGTCCGCCTGGCTCGACGCTGGCGAGCACGCGCACCGAACCGGGACCGCCGGAGCAGTAACGCCGCGCGTTGGTGATCAGATTGTCGAGGATCTGGTGCATGTGCGCGCGGTCGATCGCGAAAGTGACGTCGTCGGGAATGTCGATCGCAAAAATCGCGCGCTCGGCGCCGCCGCGCAGCGCGAACTCGTCGATCAGGCCGCCAGCGAAGGACGCCAGCGGCAGCGCCTCGGGCAAGGTTTCGTCGCGACGGCCCAGGGCAAGCACGTCCCGGATCATGCGTTCGATCCGGCGGGCGTTGTCGTTGATGATGCGCACGAGGCGCAGCTGCAGGTCACCGCGCTTTTCCTCGGTGAGCAGTTCCGCGGCCTGCGTCACCGCCGACAGCGGGTTGCGGATCTCGTGCGCCATGCTCGCCGTGAGGCGCCCCAGCGCGGCGAGCTTGAGCTGCTGGATGTGAGTCTGGATTTCCTCGAAATCGGTCAGATAGACGAGCGTCTCGCACGCCGCCGCGCCCGGTCCGCCGCCTTCGCCCGGCGCCCCCACCGCCCGGCAGCGCAGCAGTTTGCCGCCCGGCCCGAGGCGGCGCAGGCTGCCTTCCGGGCCGCTGCAGCACACCGGCACGTCGGCAAAATTCTCATCGACGTCGATCAGGCGCAGGCCGTCCACGCTCATCAGCCCGAGCAGTTCGGCCGCGCGCGGATTGGCCTGGCGGACGATGCCGTCGGCCCCGACCACCAGCACGCCGTCCTGCATGTCGCGGATGATGCGCTCGTTGACCGCCTGCTGCTTGACGAGCGCCTCGCCGCGCTGCACCGCGAGAAATTCGTTCGCCTTGGCGCGCAGTGCGAGAAAGCGCGCCGTGATCGCGATGCCGAAAAAGGCCGTGCAGACGAAGGCGACCTGCACGAAATCCGCCGACCGACCGCCGGTGACCAGGCGCCAGACGTTCTCCGCCAGGACCGCGACGGTCGCGAGCGCGGCGTAGAACAGCACCATGCGCCCTTCGGCGACGAGGCCAGCGCCCGCGAGCACGACCATCATCAGCACCGGCAGGCCGCTGCGATAGCCGCCGCTCGCCCACATCATCACCGTGAGGACGGCGATGTCGATGACGGCCTGGGCAGTGATGACGCGATCGATACCGAAACGCCGCGCCGCATCGGGAAAACCCAGCGCCAGCACGGCGGCGAGATAGGCGAAGGCAGCGGCATTGAAGACTTTCGGCGCGTCCCCGCCGAGGTTGAGCTCAAGCCCCGCGACGACGAAAAGCCCCGCGAGGATCAGGCGAAAGAGGTTCAGGTAGCGCAGCGGGCCCCGGCGCGCCAGGTTGCGTCTCTCGTCCGCATCGGCGCGCATCCTCAGGATTCCCGGCGCTGTACGCCCAGACGGCGGTGCTCCTCGCAGCAGAAGAACCGGTCGCCGTCGCGCACGCCCTCGCTCTCGGGCACGTGGATGCCGCAGTGGTCGCAGCCGACCATGCGTTCAGGCGAATTGCCGCGACCCGCACCGCGCCCCCCGCCCGCGGTGTCGCCCCCGTCGCTTGGGCGGTTCAGGGCGCGTCGCACCCACCAGATGCCGATCAGGACGAGGACGAATAAGAGCAGGTTGCGCACGATGGACGATGTAGGCGGTATATCAGCCGCAGGAGTTTAGCACGTGCCGGTGTCACACCTGCCGCAGACGCTCGCACGCGGCCGCGAGCGTCGCTTCGTTCTTGGCGAAGCAGAAGCGGATCACCCGCTCGTCGCGGCCGTCGGCGAAGAAGGCCGACACGGGAATCGCCGCGACGCCCGTCTCGCGCGTGAGCCGCTGCACGAAGGCGGTATCGGCCTCGTCGGAGATCGCGCCGTAGCGCGCGAGCTGGAAATAGGTACCCGACGACGGCAGCAGCTCGAAGCGCGAGCCGGCGAGCGCACTGCGGAAGAAGTCGCGCTTCGCCTGATAGAAGGTCGCGAGCCCCTCGTGGCGGGACGCATCCGCCATGTAGTCCGCCAGCGCGAGCTGCACCGGCGTATTCACCGTGAACACGTTGAACTGGTGCACCTTGCGGAACTCCGCCATCAGCTCGCGCGGCCCGACGACGTAGCCGACTTTCCAGCCGGTGATGTGATAGGTCTTGCCGAAGCTCGACACGATCAGGCTGCGCGCGGCGAGTTCGGGGTGGCGGGCGCAGCTTTCGTGGCGCAGACCGTCGAAGACGATGTGCTCATAGACTTCGTCCGACACGATCACGATGCCGGTGCCGTGCGTCAGCGCCGCCAGTCGCGCCATGTCGCCGGCCGTCCACACCGTCGCGGTGGGATTGTGCGGACTGTTGATCATGATCATGCGCGTGCGCGGCGTGATCGCCTCGGCCACCGCGCCCCAGTCCGGCCGGTAGTCCGGCGCCGTCAGCTGCATGCGCACGACGCGCCCGCCCTGCAGCTCGATCGCGGGCGCATACGAGTCGTATACCGGCTCGAACACGATGACCTCGTCGCCGGGATGCACCAGGGCGGCGATCGCCGTGAACAGCGCCTGCGTCGCGCCGGCCGTCACCGTGATCTCGGTTTCGGCATCGTAGTCCGCGCCGTACAGGCCGGAGACCTTGCGCGCGATCGCCTCGCGCAGCGGCGCCACACCCCCCATCGGCGCGTACTGGTTGTGGCCCGCGCGCATCCAGTGCGCGACGCGTTCGAACAGCACGTCCTCGGCGTTGAAGTCCGGGAAACCCTGCGACAGGTTGATCGCCCCGCACTCCTGCGCGAGGCGCGACATCACGGTGAAGATCGTCGTGCCGACATGCGGCAGGCGGGATTCGAACGGGGCGGGGAAATGCGGCATGGCTTCAGGCTCTGGTTCGGCGAATCGGGGCATTCTGGCAGAGCCCGTCACATTCACCAATCAAGCCACACATGCAGCTTGGCACGCGGCTTACCCGTGGGGGCGCGTTTGTCCGCGGGGCTGTCCGCGAGCGCCTGCCCGGCGGACAAACGCGCCCCCGCGTCGGGAACGGTTCCGCGAACGCGGACACCTTCCGGCGTGCGGGAGATCCCGGACTCAACAGTCGCACCGCCCGCCCGGCTAAAATACCCCGATGTTTACCCAGCCCATTGCCACGATCCGCCGCGACGGCGACGCCGTCGTGATCCTCGACCAGACCCTGCTGCCGCACGCGTGCGAGCTACGCCGCCTGGGCACGCTCGACGAAGTCGCGACGGCGATCCATTCGATGCAGGTGCGCGGCGCCCCGCTCATCGGGGCGACCGCCGCGTACGGCGTCGCGATCGCGCTCGCCACCGATGCCAGTGACGCCCGCCTCGATCAGGCGCTGACGACCCTCGCCGCGACCCGCCCGACTGCCGTGAACCTGCACTGGGCCCTCGGCCGGATGCGCGACCGCCTGCGCCCGCTGCCCGCCAGCGAACGTCCCGCGGCGGCATGGCGCGAAGCCGAGGCGATCCACCGCGACGACGCCGAAATGTGCGCGGCGATCGGAGCGCACGGCTTCGCGATCCTCGAACGCCTCGCCGCCGGACTCGACCGCCCGCTGCGCGTGATGACCCACTGCAACGCCGGCTGGCTCGCCACCTGCGGCGCCGGCACGGCGCTCGCGCCCGTGTATGCGGCGCAGGCGCGCGGCCTCGCGGTCGAGGTGTGGGTCAGCGAGACGCGGCCGCGCAATCAGGGCCTCCTCACTGCGTGGGAACTGCGCGAAGCCGGCGTGCCGCTGCGCCTCATCGCCGACAACGCGGCGGGCATCCTGCTCGCACGCGGCGAAGTCGACGTCGTGATCACCGGTGCCGACCGTGTCGCGGCCAACGGTGACGCGGCGAACAAGGTCGGCACCTACCTGAAGGCGCTCGCCGCGCGCGAGCATGGCGTGCCCTTCTACATCGCGGCGCCGTTCTCGACCGTCGATTTCGGTTGCGCCGACGGCAGCGCGATCCCGATCGAGGACCGCGGCCCGGCCGAGGTCTGTACAGTGATCGGGCAAGACGGCGACGGCGCCGTGAAGACGCTGCGCCTCGCGCCCGAAGCCACCGCCGCGGCCAACCCCGCCTTCGACGTGACGCCCGCCGGCTGCATCACCGGCCTCATCACCGAACGCGGCGTGTGTGCGCCGGACCGGCTGCACGACCTGTACCCGGAAGCGGCGCGATGAGCCTCACGGTCGATTCGGGGCTGCGCGAAAGACTCCTCGCGACCGCGCACGCGATGAGCGCCGCCGGGCTCAACACCGGCACCGCGGGCAATGTCAGCGTGCGCATAGCCGGCGGCATGCTGATCACCCCCAGCGGCATGCCGCCCGCCGCCTGCACGCCCGACAACATGGTGATCGTCGCGGAGGACGGCACGGCCACGGGACGCCTCGCGCCGTCGAGCGAATGGCGCTTCCACCACGACCTCTACGCGCAACGTCCGGAAGCCGGCGCGATCCTGCACGCGCACGCGCCGTTCGCGACCTCGCTCGCGTGCCAGCGCATCGAGATCCCGCCCTTCCACTACATGATCGCGCGCTTCGGCGGCAACACCGTGCGCTGCGCGCGCTACGCGACCTTCGGCACGCAGGCGCTCTCGGACCACATCGTCGCCGCGATGGAGGGCCGCTCCGCCTGCCTGATGGCGAACCACGGCATGCTCGTGTTCGGGCGCGATCTCGACAACGCGCTCGATCTCGCGATCGAATTCGAGACGCTGTGCGAACAGTACTGGCGCAGCTGCCAGATGGGCGAGCCGGTGCTGCTGTCGGAGGCGGAGATGGCCGAGGTGGTCGAGCGCTTCCGCTGGTACGGCAAGCCGAGGGCGAGCTAATACGCGATTAGCAGGTTCCTTCCCCTTCAAGGGGGCGAGGGCGGGGTTTCGCGCATGGGTTTCTTACAGGCGCAGTGGAGTCCCCCCATCCCTACCCCAACCGGGAGCCTGCGCTTCGCCCCACTCCCCTCGCTTCGTGTGCGCCTTATGATCGTCTGCCCGCGCTCACCTCCAACACGCGCAACAGGCTCGACGTGTCGTCGTGCGCCCCGCCTTGCGACATCAGCGCGTTGAGCTGCTGCCACACCTGTGCCGCGACCGGCAGCGGCGTGCCCAGACGCGCCGCCTCGTCCATCAGGATGCCGAAATCCTTGTGATGCAGACGCGCCTCGATGCCGGCGGCGAAGTCGCGCCGGATCATGCGATCCCCCATCATGTCGAGCATGCGCGACGACGCCGAGCCGCCCATCAGGGCCTCGCGTACGCGCGACGCATCGACGCCATGCGCCTGCGCGAGCAGCATCGCCTCGGCGCAGGCCTGGATCGCCGCGACCATGATCATCTGGTTGCACGCCTTCGCGACCTCGCCTGCGCCGTTGTCGCCGACATGCACGATCGCCTTGGTGAAGCACGCGAGCAGCGGGCGCACGCGCTCGAGCACCGCCGCGTCGCCGCCGACCATCATCGCGACCGTCCCGGCTTCCGCCGCGACCGAGCCGCCCGACACCGGCGCATCAAGCATCGCCGCGCCACGTCCGGCCAGCGCGGCGGCGATCCGGCGCGTCGTGCCCGGCGCGATCGTGCTCATGTCGATATGCACCCAACCCGGCCGCGCGCCTTCGACGAAGCCACCTTCGCCCAGCGCGACGCGCTCGACGTCCGCGCTGGTCGTGATGATCGTGAAGGCGGCGTCCGTTGCGGCGGCAAGCTCGCCCGGCGTCGCATGCACGACCGCATCCGTGCCTGCGAAGGGCGCGACGCTCTCCGGACGCCGCGCCCACAGGTGCAGGCGATGGCCGGCGCGCTGCAGGTGCTGCGCCATCGGGCGCCCCATCGCGCCCAGGCCGACGAATCCAACCTCCATCAGTCCTGCCCCTCGCCGCCGCTCATGCGTTCGAGGAGCTTCAGCATCGCGATCGAGTCGTTCTCGCCCAGCCCGCTGCCGACCATCGCGTTGAGCATCTGCGCGGTCGCGGCCGAGGTGGGCAGCGCGAGGCCGAGGCGGTGCGCCTCTTCCATGACGATGCGCAGGTCCTTCTGGTGCATCCACGCCTTGAAGCCGGGCTTGAAGTTGCGGTCGAGCATGCGCTGGCCGTGGTTTTCCAGCACGCGCGAATAGGCGAAGCCGCCGAGCAGCGCCTCGCGCACCTTCGCGGCATCGACACCACTCTTCTGCGCGAAGTTCATCGCCTCGGCCACCGCCGCGACGCCGACGCCGGTGAGGATCTGGTTGCACGCCTTGGCGACCTGGCCCGCGCCGCTCGCGCCGATCAGCGACACGGTCTTGCCCATCGCCTCGAAAAGCGGCTTCACGCGCGCGAAGGCGGCCGCATCGCCGCCGACCATGATCGTCAGCGTCGCGTTGATCGCGCCGATCTCGCCGCCCGACACCGGCGCGTCCAGCATCTCGATGCCGCGCGCCTTGAGCTTCGCGGCGATGGCCTGCGCCGCCGCCGGGGCGATGGTGCTCATGTCGACGAAGATCAGGCCGGGACGCGCGCCGTCCGCGACGCCCTGCGGCCCCAGCGCGACGTGCTCGACGTCGGGCGCGTCCGCGACCATGCTGATGACGACCTCGGCACGCGAGGCGACCTCTGCCGCGCTCGCGCAAGCGCCCGCGCCCGCGTCGAGCAGCGGCTGCATCGACTCGCGCCGGCGGCTCCACACCTGCACCTTGTGCCCGGCCTTCATCAGGTTCAGCGCCATCGGGCGCCCCATCAGGCCGAGGCCGACGAATCCGACTTCCATTTCGATTCTCCTGTGGCTGGAACGCACATGGCGACGCATAATCGTCACCATGACCTACGCCCCCATCATCAAGGAAATCGGCCGTGGCGCCAAGGGCGCGCGCGACCTCGACGCCGCGCAGGCGGAGCAGCTCTTCGGCGACATGCTGGACGGCAAGGTGCCGGACCTGGAGCTCGGCGCGATCGTCGTGTCGCTGCGCCTCAAGGGCGAGTCACGCGACGAACTCCTCGGCTTCAAGCGCGCGATCGACGCGCGCTGCCCGCAGCTCGCGGTGCCGCCGGGCCCGCGCTGCGTGATCCTGCCGACCTACAACGGCGCGCGCCGCCAGGCCAACCTGATGCCGCTGGTCGCGCTGCTGCTCGCGCGCGCAGGCGTGCCGGTGCTGATCCAGGGGCGGCACGACTTCGAGTCGCGCGTGAGCCCGTTCGAACTGCTTGCGGCACTCGACATCCATCCGGCGCTTGGCATCGGCGATGCACACCGCGAGCTCGCCGAAAAGCGCATCGCCTGCCTGCGCCTCGACGAGCTGCTGCCGGGGCTCGATCGCCTGCTGAGCCTGCGCCTGCGCCTGGGCGTGCGCGGCAGCGGCCACACGATGGCGAAACTGGTCGACCCGTGCCTCGGGCGCAGCGTGCGCGTCGTCGCGGTCACGCACCCGGAGTACCTCGAGCGCATGAACGAATTTCTCGTCGCGGACGGCGGACGGGCAATGCTGATGCGTGGCACCGAAGGCGAAGCCTACGCGAACCCGCGGCGGCGGCCGGCGATGCAGGTGTTCCGCGATGGCGTCGCGGAACTCGGCTGGCCCGCGGCGGAAGGGGGTGCCCCGCCGGTCGAAGGGCTGCCCGACACACCGGGCGTGGAGGAGAACGCGGCGCTGATCCGCGCGATGCTCGCCGGCAAGGTCGCGTTGCCGCAGCCGGTGCTCGATCAGGCCGCGCTGCTGGTGCGGCTGGCGACCGAAGCCTGAACCCGCATCGACAAAATCCTGCGCCCGACAGGAGAGACCTCAACCACGGCGAGAGCTCAGGGAGGGGAAACTCCCGCCGTGGCTAAAGCCTCTCCTGTCGGGCGCAGGATCGGTTTGCGAAGCGAAATCAGCTGGCGATCGGGGCGAACCGCCCGTCGCGATAATCGGCCAGGGCCTCGTGGATCTCGGCCTGAGTGTTCATCACGAAGGGGCCGTATTGCGCGATCGGCTCGCCGAGCGGCCGGCCTGCGACCAGCAGCACGCGCGCCGGGGCCTCG
The DNA here is from genome assembly GCF_003628555.1 of Azoarcus sp. DN11. Taxonomy (NCBI): domain Bacteria; kingdom Pseudomonadati; phylum Pseudomonadota; class Betaproteobacteria; order Rhodocyclales; family Zoogloeaceae; genus Azoarcus; species Azoarcus sp. DN11. Next base: position 4,151,243 of record NZ_CP021731.1, read on the forward strand.
CCCGCTTCGATCACGACGCCATCCGCGGCCGCCTCGTTCGCAAGAATCGCCATGCGCTGCACCGCCACCGGCGTACCGGCGACCGTGACGGCGCCGCGATACACGTAGAGGAAGGCGTTGTGCCCCGCCGCCAGGGTCTGCGCGAAGCGGGCCCCCGCTGGCAGATGGATGTCGAGGTACAGCGGCGCCGTCGCGTCGCGCGTCACCGCGCCGGCAACGCCGTGGCTCCCGCCGGCGATCACGGTCACCTCGGCGCCCGCCTCGGTCGTGAAGGACGGCAGATCGCCTGCGCCGAAGTCCCGGTACCACGGCGCGCACATCTTGTCGCGTCCCGGCAGGTTGAGCCACAGCTGGAAGCCTTCCATCACGCCCTCTTCCTGCTCGGGCAGCTCCGAATGGATCACGCCGCGGCCGGCCGTCATCCACTGCACGCCGCCATTCTCGAGCAGGCCTTCGTGGCCGGCGCTGTCGCGGTGGCGCATGCGCCCGGCAATCATGTAGGTGATGGTTTCGAAGCCGCGGTGCGGGTGATCCGGGAAGCCGGCGAGGTAGTCGTCAGGGTCGTTGCTGCCGAAGGCGTCGAGCATCAGGAAGGGATCGAGCCGGCGCTGCAGCGGCTGGGTCAGCACGCGGGTGAGCTTCACCCCCGCCCCGTCGGACGTGGCCTGCCCGGCCACGAGCCGCTCGACGCTGCGCGAGCGGGCGACGGCTTCACTGCGGCGTTGTTGATGCTTGTCGGACATGGTCCTGTCCTCCGTGTTGGGGTCGGGGGGCTCTCTGTATGTTCTTGCCCGGCGGCCGGATCCATCGTCCGGCCGTCCGGGTGTGCGAGGTCGCGGGACGCTTACGCGAACGCCGCCTCGATGTCGCGTTGGGCTTCGGCGAAGCCCTGTTGTTCCGCTTCCGGGCCCATCGCCAAGCCTTCGGCGAAGACGAAGCTGATGTCGGTCATGCCGAGGAAGCCGAGCACGGTCTTCAGGTACGGCACCTGCGAGTCGCCTTCCGTGCCACGATAGCGGCCGCCACGTGCAAACGCGACATACACTTTCTTGCCCTTCAGCAGGCCTTCGGGACCGTTCGCGGTGTACCGGAAGGTCACATTGGCGCGGGCGATCGCGTCGATCCAATTCTTGAGCTGTGCCGGCACGCCAAAGTTGTACATCGGCACACCCAGCACGACGGCGTCGGCGGCCTGGATTTCGGCGATCAGTGCGTCGTCGAGCGCGACACGGGCAGCCTGCGCCGGCGTGCGCTGCTCGGCGGGGGTGAAGAGTGCGCCCAGCGCGGCTTCGTCGAGGACGGGATGCGGGGTGCTCGAGAGGTCGCGGACGGCCAGGGTGGCACCGGGGTTCTGGGCGCGCAGGCGCTCGACGATGCTGTTGGCGACGCGGGAGGAAGCGGAAGCGGCGGCACGGGCGCTGGAATTGACTTGCAGGATTTTCATCTGGCTCTCCATCGATGTGGTTTGTCGATGGGGTGACTTTAGGGGAAGCATTGTTGCGGAAAAATCCGGAAAGCTGCACAACACTATTGCTCGATCCGCATCAAATGACTTTTTCCCTTTTTCCTATGCATTTCGCCGGCATTTCATCCGGGCCGACCGGCACGCGCCACTGAACTTTTCCGCGCCGCAGCGGACGAATGCGCCGGACTGACCTACAATCGCGCCAAGTTCACCCTGCCATGCCCATGATGAATTCATTTGCACCATCCTCCCGCACACTCTTCCTCGGCCTGTTCGCCGCCTGCGTCGGCCTGCTCGGATTCGGCCTGTACCTGCAGCATGTGGTCGGCCTGGAGCCCTGCCCGATGTGCATCATGCAGCGCTATGCCTTCGTCGCGGTCGCGCTCATCGCCCTCGTCGGCGGCCTGCACAACCCGGGGCGCACCGGCACGCGCGCGTATTCCGCGCTGATCCTCATTGCCGCGCTGGTGGGCGCGGGCGTGGCTGCGCGCCAGACGTGGATCCAGATCTATCCGCCGGAAGTGGCCGAATGCGGCCCCGACCTCGAGTTCATGCTCGACAGCTTCCCGCTGGCCGACGCGCTGCCGATGATCTTCCAGGGAGCGGGCGACTGCTCGAAGGTCGACTGGAGCCTCCTGGGACTGTCGATCGCGAACTGGTCGCTGCTGACGCTGACGCTGATCGCGATCGGCGCGATCGTGCTGATCGTGCGCGGAAAGCTCCGCGGCTGAAATGCCCGGCGGCTCGCGCGTCAGCCGACGACGCGCACCGTCGTGCCGCCGATCTCGTACAGGCCCTGCCCCAGCGCGTGGCAGCGCTTGACTGCCAGCCTGGCGACGAGCGGCGGGCGCGCGACCGATCCGCTGCCGGGCACGGCGACCATCACTTCGAGCACCTCGGCCTCGCCCGGCACGTAGGGCGCGCGCAGCGTCATCCCGCCGACGCCGATCTCCACGCATTCCCCGCGAATCGTCTCGCCCGTCTTCAGGCGGATCACCGCCGGACAGCCGAGCGGAATGCGGCGGTCGAGCCGGCGGTCGATATGGGATGCGCGATCGTTCATGGGCCGGACGGGCGGCGAGGTCGATGACAGGCCGATTGTAGCCCTCCGCCGTCATCGGCGCCGGGCCTTTTGCCGCACCGACTGCGGCGCCGAAGCGGCTCAGCGACAGCCCGCGCTGTCCTGCACGCCGGCCTTGCGCAGGAAGATCTCCAGCGGGCAGAAGCGCGTGAAACCGCTCTGGAACAGGTTGGCGCCGACGAAGGCGGTGAACCACAGGAAGTTCTTGCTCACGAACAGCGGCGAGCCCTCCACGCCGAGCGCGAGCGAGATCAGCACGAAGGCGCCGGCGAAGATGCGGACGAACTGGTTGACGGTCAGCGTCATGGTGTTTCTCCTTGCAGTTGCGCGATACGGCCCCGCATCGCGGCGAAATACAGCACCGGGATGACCACCAACGTCAGCACGGTGGACACGAAAATGCCGAAGATCAGGCTGATCGCCAGCCCGTTGAAAATGGGGTCGCCGAGGATGAAGAGCGCGCCGATCATCGCCGCGAGCGCGGTGAGGCCGATCGGCTTGGCGCGCACGGCAGCGGCGCGGATCACCGCCTCGCCCAGCTCGACACCCGCGCGCACCTGGTGATTGACGAAATCGACGAGCAGGATCGAGTTCCTCACGATGATGCCGGCGAGCGCGATCATGCCGATCATCGAGGTCGCGGTGAAATGCGCGCCCAGCAGGGCGTGGCCGGGCATCACGCCGATGATCGTGAGCGGGATCGGCGCCATGATGATGAGCGGCACGCGGTAGCTCCTGAACTGGCCCACGACCAGCAGGTAGATCAGGATCAAACCGACCGCGTAGGCCGCGCCCATGTCGCGGAAAGTCTCGTAGGTGACCTGCCACTCGCCGTCCCACTTCACGCTGTAGCCGGCGTAGGCGTCCTTCGGCGCGCGGATGAACCATTCGCCCAACGTCCCGGCGAGCCCCGCGGCACCGGCGAGCGGCATGCCGTTGATCTGCGAACGGATGTCGAACATGCCGTAGAGCGGCGAATCGAGCCGCCCGCCCATGTCGCCGGTGACGTACACGACGGGCAGCAGGTCCTTGCGGTAGATCACCTGCTCGCGCGTGATGTCCTGCACCGTGACGAGCTCGGACACCGACACCAGCGTGCCGTCGCGCGCGCGCACCTTCAGCGCGAGCAGCGCATCGACGCTCGACTGGCGCTCCGACGGCAGCTGGATGCGCACCGGGATCTCGTACTTGTTGTCGCCGCCGTGGATCGGCGTGACGTTCTCCCCCGCGAGCCCCAGGCGCACCACCTCGACGATGTCCGCCTGCGCGACGCCCATGCGCGCGGCCTTCGCCTGATCGACGCGCAGCACCTGCTTCGGTGCCGCCTCATCGACGGTGTCGTCGACGTCGACGATGTCCGCGGCCCCCTCGAACGCCGCGCGCACCTTGCCCGCGACGGCCGTCTGCCCGGCGTAGTCCGGCCCATACACTTCGGCGACGATCGGCGACAGCACCGGCGGCCCCGGCGGCACTTCGACGGTCTTCGCGTTGCCGCCCGCGGCGCGCGCGATGCGCGCGACTTCGGCCCGCACGGCGGTGGCGATCTCGTGGCTCTTGCGGTGGCGATGCTTCTTGTCGACGAGGTTCACCTGGATGTCGCCGACCTCCGGGGCACTGCGCAAGTAGTACTGGCGCACCAGGCCGTTGAAGTTGATCGGGCTCGCGGTGCCGGCATAGGCCTGCCAGTCGCTGACCTCCTCGACCGTGCCGAGGTAGGTGCCGACCTCGCGCAGCACGCGCGCAGTCTCCTCGACCGGCGTGCCGACCGGCATGTCGAGCACGACCTGGAACTCGCTCTTGTTGTCGAAGGGCAGCATCTTCAGCACGACCAGCTGGAACACCGGCAGCGCGACCGACGCGCCGATCAGCGCGAACACCACGAGCCACAACTTCAGGCGCGCGCGAGCGCCGCGCACCGGGTCGAGCATCGGCGTCATCGTGCGGCGGAAGACACGGTCGAGGCGCGCCGTGAGCTTGTCCTCGCCCTCGTGGTGATGCGCGTCGACGGACTTCAGCAAGCGCTGCGCGAACCACGGCGTGACGACGAAAGCGACCGCGAGCGAGATGAACATGCCCATCGACGCGTTGATCGGGATCGGGCTCATGTACGGGCCCATCAGGCCGGTCACGAAAGCCATCGGCAGCAGCGCCGCGATCACCGTGAAAGTCGCGAGGATCGTCGGCCCGCCGACCTCGTCGACGGCACGCGGGATCAGCTGCCACAGCGGCGTGTCGGGCTCCAGCGTGTGCCAGCGGTGGATGTTCTCGACCACCACGATGGCGTCGTCGACGAGGATGCCGATCGAGAAGATCAGCGCGAAGAGGCTCACGCGGTTCAAGGTGAAGCCCCACGCCCACGACGCGAACAGCGTCGCCGCGAGCGTGAGGCCCACCGCGACGCCGACGATCAGCGCCTCGCGCCGGCCGAGCGCGAAGAACACCAGCAGCACGACCGCCGAGGTCGCGAACACGAGCTTGCCGATCAGCGTGTTGGCCTTGTCGTTGGCGGTCTTGCCGTAGTTGCGCGTGACAGTGAAATTCACGCCCTCGGGGATCAGTTCGCCGCGCAGCGCCTCGGCGCGCGCGAGCACCGCATCGGCGACGTCGGCGGCGTTGGCGCCGGGCTTCTTCGACACGGACAGCGTCACCGCGGGGAACACGCCGTTCTCCGCGATGCCGGCCTGCGCGGCCGCCGCGCCGGTGCCGAACCACACGTACTGCGACGCCTGATCGGGGCCGTCCTCGATGCGCGCGACGTCGCGCATGTACACCGGCTTGCCGCCGGTCGCCCCGACGACGAGGCTGCGCACGTCGTCGGCCGATTCGAGATAGGTGCCGGTCTGCACCAGCACCTCGCGGTTGCCGGCGACGAGGCTGCCGGCGGGCTGCGACGCGTTCGCGAGCTGCAGCGCGGCGCGCACGTCCTGCGCAGTCACGCTGTGCGCGTTCATGCGCTGCGTATCCATCAGCACGCGCACGACGTGCCCCGGCCCGCCGATGGTCGTGACGTCGCGCGTGCCCGCGATGCGCTTGATCTCGAGCTCCACCGCGCGCGACACCTGCTGCATCGCGAAGCCGCTGCGCTCGGTGTCCGCGGTCCAGAAGGTCAGGCTGACGATGGGCACGTCGTCGATGCCCTTGGGCTTGACGATGGGCTCGCCGACGCCCAGCTGCGGGCTCAGCCAGTCCTTGTTCGAATGCACCGTGTCGTAGAGGCGCACCAGCGCTGTCTGGTTCGGCACGCCGACCTCGAACTGCACCGTGATCACCGCCATGCCCGGCCGCGACACCGAATAGACATGCTCGACACCCGCGATGCGCGACAGCACCTGCTCGCCGGGGCGCGCCACCAGCGCCTCGACGTCGCGCGCCGAGGCGCCCGGGAAGGGCACCAGCACGTTCGCCATCGTCACGTCGATCTGCGGCTCTTCCTCCTTGGGCGTCACGAGCGTCGCGAACACGCCCATCAGCAGCAGGATCAGCGCGAGGAGCGGCGTCAGCGCGTTGCGCTGGAAGGTGCCGGCAATGCGGCCGGAGATGCCGAGGCTCATCGATGCCCCCTCAGCGCGCGCCGTTGCGGGCGACAGGGTTGCGGGCGAGCTGCGCGACGATGCCCGCCTGCACCGGGTCGAGCGCGACCTCCTCGCCGCCGGCAAGCCCCGCCAGCACCTCGATGCTGCCATCCGCAAGCGCCTCGCCGGCACGGATCTGGCGCAGCGCAAAACCGCCCTTGCCGTCACCGACATACACCCCGGTCAGCTCGCCACGCCGCAGGATCGCGCCGGCCGGGACGGCAATGCGTGTGCCCTCGCCGGTCACGAAATGCACGCGCGCGAAAGTCCCCGGCACCAGCCCTTCGGCATTCGCCGGCAGGTCCACGCGCACGCGCACCGTGTGCGTGCGCGGATCGGCGGCGGGCAGCACCGTGACGCTCGCGGCATCGAGCCAGCGCCCCGAGTCGGGGAGCTCGACGCGCGCCCGGATCTGGCCCGATGTCAGGCCGGCGAGGCGCTGCTGCGGCACATCGACCACGGCACGCATCGCGGCCGGGTCATACACGGTCACGAGCTGCCGCCCCGGCTGGGCCATCTCGCCCGGTTCGACGTGGCGCGCCGCGACCAGCCCCGACAGTGGCGCGACGATCGTCGTGTAGCCCTGTACCGTCGCCGCCTGGCCGCGCCCCGCACGCGCCGCGCGCAACTGGGCTTCGGCCGCATCAAAGGACGCCTTCGCCTGGTCGAGTGCCGACTGGCTGACGAACTTGCGCTCGACGAGGCTCCGCGTGCGCTCGTAGGTCGCCTTCGCGTTGATCTGGTTGGCCTGCGCCTGCGCGATGCCGGCCTCGGCCCCCGCCACGGCCTGGCTCGCCTCCGCCGCGTCGATGCGCAGCAGCACCTGCCCCTTGGTGACGCGGTCGCCCGCATCGACCTTGAGCTCGACGATGCGCCCCGCCACCTGCGCCGCGAGCGTCGCCTGGTGCACCGCCTCCAGCGTGGCCTCGGCCGGATGCGTCAGGCCGACCGCGCGCGCCTCGATGCGCTGCGTCGGCACCTCGGCTTGCGCCAGGGTTGCAACGGCCAGCGCGAACGCAGGCAAAACGATCCGGATGATGGAATATGTCGTCATGAATATAAGTTTATTCTTATATTCAAGCGAGTCAAGGGCTCGGGCCGGAAATGCTCAGCCCGAAGACACTCCGCCGAAACTCAGCGCGTAGTCCGCCATCGCGGCGATCACCCCGTCCGCCTCGCCCACCGCGGGCGCGAGCGTGATCGCGCAGCCGGCATGACGCGCCATCGCGGCACCGACGAGGCGGGGCAGGTCGCTCTTCAGGTGCCCGCCCTGCGCGATGAACATCGGCACAACGGCAATCTGTCGGAAACCGTCGCGCACCAGCGTGTCGACGGCTTCCTCCAGCGTCGGCGTCATGAACTCGAGGAAGGCCAGCTCGACGCGCAACCCGGGCGCTTGCGCACGCAACTGGTCGCGCGTGCGCTGCATCGGCTGCGCCCACTCGGGATCGCGGGCGCCGTGCCCGAACAGCACCACTGCATGCGCTTCGCTCATGACTCGCCCTCGGCAGTCTCCGGACTGGCGTCGACCGGCGGCGCCAGCAGACGTTCGATCGCCCGCGCCGCCGCGAACATCCCGACCGAGGCCGTCACCGCGACGCTCGACCCGTAACCCGCGCACGCGAGCCCCTGCGGCCCGTGCGGCAGGTCGCACGCGAGGTCGTCGAGGCGCAGCGGCTCGCACGAATACACCGCCTCGATGCCGAAAGGCCGCTTGGGGTTGCGCGGAAAGCCGTGCTCGCTGCGCAGGCGCTTCCGCACCTTGGCGAGCAGCGGATCCTGTTCGGTGCGCGACAGGTCATCGACGCGGATGCGCCCCGGATCGGTCTTGCCCCCGGCTCCGCCGGCGACGATCAACGGGATGCGCCGCCGCCGGCACGCCAGCACGATCGCGACCTTCGCACGCACGTTGTCGATCGCATCCACGACGACGTCGAAGCCGTGCAACAGCTCCATCGCGTTATCCGGCGTGACGAAATCCTCGACCACGTCCACGCGCGCATGCGGGTTGATCGCACGGATGCGCTCGGCCATCGCCAGCACCTTGGCCTGCCCCAGCGTCGGATCCAGTGCGTGGATCTGGCGATTGATGTTCGACTCGGCCACGTGGTCGAGATCGATCAGCGTGATGCGCCCGACCGCGCTGCGCGCGAGCGCTTCGGCCACCCACGAGCCGACGCCTCCCACGCCGATCACGCACGCATGCGCGGCCTCCAGGCGCACGGGCGCATCGGCCCCATACAGGCGCGCAATGCCGCCGAAGCGGCGCTCGCGATCGACTTCGACAGGGGATTCGGGACTCGGGCCGGACATGATGGTGACGCTTGCACGAAGAAGGCCGGATGTTACCGCAGCGCGAGCGTGATGAACTCGTCCGCGCAGGTCCGCTCCAATGGGCCATTGGAGGAACCACGAATGCGCCATCTGGCATGCCGCACGATGCTGGCCGCCGGCCTGCTCGCCGCCGCTTACGCACACGCCGACTACACCCCCCCCGCCGCCGTGGCGCAGAGCGCGGTGGGCGCCTACGAGGCGGGACGGCTCGACGAGGCGGCGCAACTTTTCGAGCGCGCCGCCCGCGCCGGCAACCGCCTCGCCCAGTACAACCTCGCCATGATGCTGTTCCGCAAGGAAGCCGTGGAACGCGAACCGGACGCCGCGTGGCGCTGGTTGCGTCGCGCGGCCGGCGCCGGCCTCGCCCAGGCGCAATTCAACTTCGCGCTGCTCTACGACCACGGCAGCGGGGTCGCGCAATCGCTGACGACGGCCGCCGAGTGGTACCGCCGCGCCGCCGAACAGGGCCACACCGAAGCGCAGGTCAATCTCGCGACCATGTACTTCGTCGGACAGGGCGTTCCGAAAGACTCCGCCGAGGCCGCCCGCTGGTACCTCGCCGCCGCGCGCGCGGGGCACGTCGGCGCGCAGTACATCGTCGCGTCGATGTACGAATCGGGCGAAGGAGTCGCCCCCGATGCCGCGCAGGCCGAACGCTGGTATGCGCAGGCCGCCCTGCAGGGCGACCCCGCCGCCCGCGCGAAATATGAGGAGCTGCGCGCCCGCCACGATGGCACGGGCCAGTAAGCGCGGCTCAGGCGGGACTGAGCTCCCGCAGCGCGCACTCGTCGAGCCAGAATCCCAGCCCCTGCGCATTGAGCTCGAGGTCGGTCCGCAGGATGCGGAAGATCTCCTCCTCCGGCAAAGTCCAGCCTTGCCGCTCCGCCTCTTCGCGCACGATCTGTTCCAGCCCGGCGAGGATCTCGACGTGCCGCGCCACGCCCTCGCCGCGCGCCGCGCGCGCCACCGCGACCTGCGTGTCGATCAGGCGGTGCAGGTCCGCGGCCAGCCGCTCCACCCCCGTCACCCGACTGAAGTGGGTCAGATACATCGCCTCCGGGCGATAGCTCATCAGGCGGTCGATGGATGCATGCAGCGCATCGGGATCGAACTGCGTCGGCGTCGTCGTCGGGAACACCGACGGACGGCCCTCGACGTCGAACTCGCGGTACGACAGCCCGAAGGTGTCGCCGGTGAAGAACGCGCGCGCGGTTTCGTCCCAGATGCAGACGTGGTGCTTCGCATGCCCCGGCGTCTGCAGGATGCGCAGCGTGCGCCCGCCCAGATCGAGTTCCAGCCCCTCCTCGGCCGCGACGATGCGCTCGGCCTCGATCGGCGCGAGCCGCCCGTACAGCGCGAAAGCGCGCTCGGCGCCATACACCGCGGAGGTGCCCTCCCACAGCTTGGCCGGATCGACCATGTGGCGCACGCCGCGCGGATGGACCACGAGCTTCGCGTTCGGAAGCGCGCACATCAGGCTGCCGGCGCCGCCGGCGTGATCGAGATGGATATGCGTCAGGATCACCCACTGCACCATGCCGGGCTCGATGCCGGCCGCGGCCAGCGCCGCGAGCACACGCGGCACCGACGCGTTGGTGCCGGTGTCCACGATGGCCGCACGGCCCCGGTGGATGAGCAGGTGAATGGCCGCCACGCCCGGACCGCAGTAACCGGAATCCACGGCCAGGATCCCGTCGGGGTGGGCCGTCAGGGTTTGCACGATTGTCTTTCCTCCAACTCGATCGGCTGATTTTGTGTAATTGTATCCCGCCTGCCGTCGCGACCCGGCAAGCCTCAAGGAACCCGTCTCATGCCACAGCAACCCTCTGACCCGATGCCTGCCGCTCCGTTCGATTTCGACAACGTTCCCGACCGCCGCTCGGTCCCGGGCGAAAAGTGGGAGCGCTATGCCGGTCGCGACGTCCTGCCGCTGTGGGTCGCCGACATGGACTTCCCCGCCCCGTCCGCCGTCCTCGACGCGATCCGCACGCGCCTCGACCACCGCGTGTTCGGCTATACGGACGCCTGGCCCGGCCTCGTCGACGCGGTGATCGACGGTATCGTCCGCGATCACGCGTGGCGCATCGAACCCGACTGGCTCGTGTGGCTGCCCGGCGTCGTCACCGGCTTCAATCTCGCCTGCCGCGCGACGGGCGAAGCCGGCGACGAGGTGTTCACCGCCACGCCCGTCTACCCGCCCTTCCTCACCGCCCCCGGCAACAGCGACCGGCGCCTCGTCACGCGTCCGCTGAAGCTGTACGACGGCCGCTGGGGCTGGGACCGTGAAGAGGTCGAGAACGCCATCACCGCGCGCACCCGCCTGCTGATGCTGTGCAACCCGCACAACCCGGTCGGCCGCGTGTTCGACCGCGACGAACTCCAGTGGCTCGCCGGCCTCGCCGAACGGCACGACCTGACGATCTGCTCCGACGAGATCCACTGCGGCCTCGTGCTCGATCCCGCGACCCCGCACATCCCGATCGCCGCGCTCGGCGAGGACGTCGCGCGCCGCACCATCACGCTGATGGCGCCGTCCAAGACCTGGAACATCCCCGCGCTCTACTGCGCCTTCGCGATCATCCCCGACCCCGCGCTGCGCCGGCGCTTCCGTCACCAGATGCGCGGCATCGTCCCCCACACCAACCTGCTCGGCATGGTCGCGGCCGAAGCCGCCTACCGCGACGGCGGCCCGTGGCGCGCTGCCCTCCTCGACTACCTGCGCGGCAACCTCGACCTCGTGATGGACGCCGTCGCGACCATGCCCGGCCTCGCAACGACGCGCCCGGAGGCAACCTACCTCGCGTGGATCGACTGCCGCGGCGCCGGCCTCGAAGACCCCATGCGTTTCTTCGAAGACGCCGGCGTCGGCCTGTCCGACGGTGCGCCCTTCGGCATGCCCGGCTTCGTGCGCCTGAACTTCGGCTGCCCGCGCGCGCTGCTCGGCGAGGCACTGCGGCGCATGCAGGCCGCACTGCACGCCCACGACGCGGCGCGGGCCAACTAAGTACGACCGTCCGCTCTGAGCCTGTCGAAGAGCATGCACAGGGCTTCGATAGGCTCAGAGCGGACGGTATTCAGGGGCAGGATTGCAAACGGCGCCCTCAGCCGGCGCGCACCCGCCCGATATCGCGCTCCAGCCCGTACAGCTTCACCTTCTGGTAGAGCGTGCTCTTCGCGATGTCGAGCTCGCGCGCGGCGCGCGTGAGGTTGCCGTGGGTCGCAGCGATCGCGCGGCGGATGAGTTCCGCCTCGCCTTCCGCCATGCTGCCGACCGGCCCCTTGGTCGCGAGCACGCCGAGGGCGGTCGCGACCGGCGCGCTGACCGGCGCGTCGGCCATGCCGAGCAGCTCCGGCGGCAAGGCGTCCACGCCGACGCACTCGCCGTCGCTCATCAGCAGCACGCTCTCGACGACGTTCCGCAGCTCGCGCACGTTGCCCGGCCAGCCGTAGCTTTCGAGCCGTGCGAGCACTTCCTCGTCGAGACGGCGCGGACCGAGCCCATGCTGTTTCGAGAAGCGTTCGACGAAGTGCCGGACGAGCTCCCGCACATCGCCGACGCGGGCACGCAACGGCGGAATCGAGATCGAGGTCACCGCGACGCGGTAGAAGAAGTCCATGCGGAAGCGGCCGTCGGCGACTTCCTTGCGCAGGTCGCGGTGGGTGGCAGCGATGAGGCGGAAGCCGACCTTGCGCGGCACGTTCTCGCCCAGGCGGTAGATCTCGCTCTGTTCGAGCACGCGCAGCAGATGTGGCTGCAGGTCGAGCGGCATCTCGCCGATCTCGTCGAGGAACAGCGTGCCGCCGTTGGCCGCTTCGATCTTGCCGACCATGCCGCCGCGCCGCGCGCCGGTGAAGGCGCCGTCGACGTAGCCGAAGAGCTCGCTGGCGAGGAGTTCGCGCGACAGGCCGCCACAGTTCAGCGCGACATAGGGGCCGTCGCGGAAAGGACTGGCCTTGTGCAGGCCCTGCGCGAATTCCTCCTTGCCCACGCCCGTCTCGCCCAGCAGCAGCACGGGGACCTTGGAGCGCGCGAGCTGGTCGGCCTTGCGCACGGCTTCGCGCAGCGCCGGGTCGCGGGTGATGATGGCGCCGAAACCGGAAGGCATGTCGCTCGCGGCCACGGCCGGCTCGCGGGCGAGCCGGCGCGCGCCTTCGCCGGAGATGGCACGGCCGAGGCGCGGCAAGGGCAGCACCAGCAGCGTGCCGAGACGCTGGCCCTGCGCGTCGCGCACCGGCTCCAGCCAGTCGGGCTGCAGCCACAGCGGCAGCGCGGGGCTGCGCACGAGTTGGCCATCTTCGCCGACCGCCAGCGCGGTGACGCGGCGCGGCGCGGAAAGGTCGAGGTCGGCGCCCAGCGAAGTCATTGCCGCCTGGGCGATCTCGTTGGCACGCACCGGGTAACCGCGGCGGTCGAACAGCACCAGGCCGTCGGTGCCGTTCGACCAGCGCTGCAGCGAGGCTTCCAGCAGGCGGTAGCGCCGCTCCATCTCGCGCATCGCGATCTTGTTCTCGATGCGGCTCGCAGTCGTCACCACCAGCGCGAGACTCTGGCGGCTGTAGCTCTCGGACAGGCCCGAGACGTCGACGACGCCGATGATCTCGCCGTCGTGAGGGTGACGGATCACCGTCGCCGAACAGGTCCAGCGCTTGATGCCGGCGCAGTAGTGCTCGGCCGAGTGGATCTGCACCGGTTCGCCGACCGCCAGCGCCGTACCGATCGCGTTGGTGCCGCAGATCCGTTCGCTCCAGGACACGCCGGGCAGCAGATGGATGCTCTCGGCGGTCCCGATCGTCGGGTTGTCGCCCTCCATCGTGAGGATCGTGCAGCTCGTGTCGGCCAGCGCCATGACGGTGCCGGTTTCCGCGAGGAAGTCACGCGCGCAGGCCATGATCGGCGCGCTGGCCTGCAGCAGCTCGCCGTGGTGTTCCTTCATCGACGCCAGCATCGACTCGTTGACCGGCGGCGGCGCGCTGCGCTTGTCGGGATCGACGTTGTGCTGCTGGCAGCGCTGCCACGACCGGTCGACGAGTGTGCGCAACGAATCGGACGGACGGCTGGCGCCGTCGAGAAAGCGTTCCCACGCCGTCGTCACGGCGGCGTCGCTACCCGGGTCGGAAAACATCTGCCCTTCGGGCACCCGTGTCATCAAGTCTCTCCTCCTTTTGCGCCGACCGCTGCGAGCCGCGTCATGCGCGGCCGAATTGGACTGGTCCTGTAGGTTCTGCAGGCGACAGCGCGTTGTATGTGTTTTGCGGTGCGTGAACACTCCGGCGAATGCGCGTGCAACGAAGTGCTCGCGTGTAAGAAGAATAGCAAACGAGGTGCCAGGATCAGGGCTTACTAAAGTTATATTTTCGCCTGCTCGGCGGAATGCGGTCGCGGGCGAAGTGCCCCGATCCCGGCGGGGAGGGACTGCCCCACCCGGCGGCATTCGTCTTGCTACGACCGTACGATTTCCGGACGCCTCCGTCCGGGTCGCGTTCGAAAATCGTACGCTTGACCGGACGACTCAGCCGGGCACCAGTTCGCCCGCCTCGATCGGGGCGCCGGTGCAGGCGAGCACGTCGCCGACGTCGACGCCCGGTGCGGTCTCGACGAGGCGCAGTCCGTCCGGCGTGACGTCGAGCACGCACAGATCCGTGATGATGCGATTGACAACGCCGACGCCGGTGAGCGGCAGCTCGCAGCGGCGCAAGATCTTGGGCGCGCCGTCCTTGCTGCAATGTTCCATCATCACGATGACGCGGCGCACGCCGGCGACGAGGTCCATCGCGCCGCCCATGCCTTTCACGAGCTTGCCCGGGATCATCCAGTTGGCGAGATCGCCGTGCTCGCTGACCTGCATCGCGCCGAGGATCGCGAGATCGATGTGGCCGCCGCGGATCATCGCGAAGGAGTCGGCGCTGCTGAAGATGCTGCTTCCGGCGAGCGTCGTGACGGTCTGCTTGCCGGCGTTGATGAGGTCGGCGTCGACCTCGGCTTCGGTCGGGAAGGGGCCGATGCCCAAGAGGCCGTTTTCCGACTGCAGCCACACGTCCATGCCGGGCGGAATGTGGTTGGCGACCAGGGTCGGCATGCCGATGCCGAGGTTCACGTAGAAGCCATCCTGCAGTTCCTGTGCGGCGCGGCGCGCCATTTCGTTGCGTGTCCAGGCCATGATTCACTCCTGCCGTGTCGTGCGTTGTTCGATGTGCTTCGCCGGGCGCGGATTGACGACGATGCGCTGGACAAAGACGCCGGGGGTGTGGATGTGGTCGGGGTCGAGGGTGCCGGTTTCGACCAGTTCCTCGACTTCGGCGACGGTGATGCGGCCGGCCGTGGCGACGACCGGGTTGAAGTTGCGCGCGGTCTTGCGATACACGAGGTTGCCGGCGCGGTCGGCCTTCCACGCTTTCACGAGCGCGATGTCGGCGGTGAGGGAACGCTCCAGGAGATAGCGCTTGCCGTCGATGTCGCGCTCTTCCTTGCCTTCGGCGACCAGGGTGCCGACACCGGTGCGGGTGTAGAAGGCCGGGATGCCGGCGCCGCCCGCGCGCAGCTTCTCGGCGAGGGTGCCTTGCGGCGTGAGTTCGACTTCGAGTTCACCCGACAGCAGCTGGCGCTCGAACTCGGCGTTCTCGCCGACGTAGGACGCGACCATCTTGCGGATCTGGCGCGTGCCGAGCAGCAGGCCGAGGCCGATGCCGTCGACGCCGGCGTTGTTGCTGATGACCGTGAGGTCGCGCGCGTTCGAGTCGCGCAGGCCGTGGATCAGCATTTCGGGGATGCCGCACAGGCCGAAGCCGCCGACGGCGACGGTCTGGCCGTCGCGCACGACATCGGCCAGGGCGGTCGTCGCGTCCGGATAGAGTTTGCTCATGGATGTTCTCCTCAGGTGGGAATCAGGTGGGGAGCGCGTCGGCGGCGGGAACGGGCCGATTCACGCCCAGTCCGGCGACGGCGGCGATGGCGTCAGGGTTCTCCAGGGCGGACAGGTCGCCGAGAGCGGTGCCGAGATAGGCTGCGCGCATCACGCGGCGCACCGTCTTGCCGTTGCGCGTTTTCGGGATCGCGGCGACGCGATGCACGCGCGACGGGCGCAGCGGCTTGCCGAGCAGGCGGCCGACGTGTTCGACGAGCTCGGCTTCGCAGTCGTCCCACGATCGTTGTGCGAGCGGTGCGGAGTCGGCGACGGTGACGAAGCACACGACGGCTTCGCCCTTGAGTGCGTCGGGCACGCCGACGGCGACCGCCTCGACGACCAGCGGGTGCGACACGAGCGCGGACTCGAAGTCGGCGGGGCCGACGCGCTTGCCGGCGACCTTGATCGTGTCGTCGCTGCGCCCGTGCACGAACCAGTGGCCGTCCTCGTCGACGCGTGCCCAGTCGCCGTGCGCCCAGATCTCCGGCCACACCGACCAGTAGGCCTCCTGGTAGCGCGCGGCGTCGCGCCAGAAGCCGTTCGTCATGCCCGGCCAAGGCTGGCGGATCGCGAGTTCGCCGACCGTGCCGCGCAGCGGCTGGCCTGAGGGATCGAGTACGTCGGCGGCGACGCCGGGGATCGGGCCATTGAAGGAACCGGGCTTCTGCGGCAGGCCGGGGAAGCAGGCGAGGATGCCGCCGCCGATCTCGGTGCCGCCGGAGTAGTTGATGATGGGGCGGCGCGAGCGGCCGGCGTCCTCGAACAGCCAGCGCCACGGCGCCTCGTTCCACGCCTCGCCGGTCGAGCCGAACAGGCGCAGCGTCGCGATCGCGCGCGGGGCCGGGAGGCTGCCTTCGCGGGCCATCAGCAGGCGCACGAGCGTCGGCGACAGGCCCAGATGCGTGACGCCGTGGCGCGCGACGACTTCCCACAGGCGCCCGGCGTCGGGGTGGTCGGGCGTGCCTTCGAAGAACACCAGGGTCGCGCCGAGCATCAGGCCGCCGTAGACCATCCACGGCCCCATCAGCCAGCCCATGTCGGTGACCCACATCAGCGTGTCGTCGGCGCGCAGGTCGAAAGCCATCAGCAGGTCCTGCGCGGCCTTCACCGGGAAGCCGGCGTGCGTGTGCACGACGCCCTTGGGCTTGCCGGTGGTGCCCGACGTGTAGATCAGCATCAGCGTCTGGTCGGCGGGAAAGGCCGTGAGCGGGCAGCTCGACACGGTCACCGGCAGGCGGCGGTAGTCGAACTCGATGCAGTCGCCGGAGCCGCCTGCTTCCGGGGAGATGCCGCTACCGAGCCGATCGACGACGACGAGCTGGCGCAGCGACGGGCATTGGCGCACCGTCGCGCGCGCGTCCGCCAGCATGTCGACGCGTTTTCCGCGGCGGTAATAGCCGTTCGCGCACACCAGCAGCCGCGCGTCGCAGTCCTGCACGCGCTGCGCGACGGAGTCGGCGCCGTAGCCGGAGAAGAACGGAATGAAGATCGCGCCGATACGCGTCGCGGCGAGCATCATCACGGCGGCTTCGGGGATCATCGGCAGGTAGAGCGCGATGCGGTCGCCCTCGCCCACCCCCAGCGCGCGCAGGCCGGCGGCGACGCGCTCGACCTCGGCGGCGAGTTCCGCGTAGCTGATCGTGCGCAGCTCGCCACGGTCGCCTTCCCAGCGCAGCGCGATCTTCGTCGGCGTCGCCCGGGCGTGCTTGCCGACGAGGTTGTCGACGAGATCGAGGCGCCCGCCGACGAACCATTTCGGCCACATCACGCCGTCCGACAAGTCCAGCGTCTGCCGGTAGGGCGTGATCCAGCGCAGGCCGATCGCGTCGAGGACCTGGCCCCAGAAACGCTCGGGCTCGCGGGCGGCGCGCTCGCGCAGCGCGTCGAGGTCCGCATCGCCGTGGCGTCGCATGAAGCGCGCAAGCTGCGTGGAGCCCCAGTCGCAACCCGTCGCGGTGTAGGTGTTCATGGCAGGGTTCTCCGTCTTGTGGTCCTGCTGCTGCGGCGCGCCGCCCCCCGGGAAAAGCGTCCGCCCCGAAACTGACGGGGGCGGACCAAGGGGGGAGACTGCGGAGTCGGCGCGCTCGCGGCGGCAAAGTCAGCGACCGGCGCCGGTCGCGACCTCCTCGAGGACGTTGAGGGACACGTCGGAGTCCTTCACGCCTTTCGGGTTCGATTTCATGTTCGACGACCAGTTGGTCGCGTGGCCGCGCTTGACGTCGATGATGTGGCCGACCACCGGCATCACTGCCTTGTAGCCGTCGTCGCCCGTATCGGGGCGGTTCTGGAAGATGAACATCTTCCAGAATTCACCCTTGCGGTCGAGCGCGTACCCCAGGTAGGGGCGCGGGAAATCGACTTCGATGTAGGCGACCTTCTTGCTGTACGGATGCTCCGCAGGGGGCGTGCCTTCGACGACGTACACCTCGCGCGGCTCCCATTCAACGTCCTTCGCCGGGTTGCAGAACGGCGGCTCGGCCATGTTGATGCGCGGAAAGCGCTTCTGCGGCTCGCTCCAGGGTTGGGCAGTGTCGACACTGACCTCCGGGCTGTGTGCGATCGCGAACACCCAGCGCTTCTCGACGAGCTTGTTCTGCGTATACTTGGTCGGCCACGCGTCCCAGATGTCCCAGTCGTCGTAGAGCTGGTCGGTGCCTCCGATCGGGTCCATCCACGCACCGCCGGACAGCCGCCGAGTGCGGCGCACGGACTTCAGGTAGGCGAAGGAGTCGTCGGGCTTGGCCGAATTGGGCTGGTTGTAGCGCACCGAGAAGGTGCCGAGACCGCGGATGTCCTGCGGGTAGTGCGCGACGAAGTAGGTCTTCTGCGCGATGTCGCCGTCGCCGACCGAGATCGGGCCGCCGTCGAGCCGCCCTTCCATGTAGTAGCGCCGCGACTGGAAGGCCTGCACACGCTCGTAGCCCTTCTTCGCGTCGAGGAACACCCAGGCGATGTCGCGCAGGTCCATCGTCGCACCGTAGGTCGCCGCGCGCAGGTTCCAGATCACCTTGTCGCCGGCGTTCGGGTCGTCCATTTTGATCGTCTCAGGGGGGAAAGGCATGCCCGCCTTCCAGCCGCTGAGCGTGCGGTCCGCCGGATTGAACTTCACGTCCTTCGACCACTTCTTCGTCGCCTCGACGTACTTCGGGTCCATCTCGATCTTCTTCGAGTGCGCGATCTTGATGGTCAGCCCATAGTTCGTGATCATCCATTCAAGCTTCTCGGGGATCATGCTGGCGATGGTCTTGCCCTCGAAAGTGTCGTCCTTGACGCTGGCGAGGTTGTCCTTGGTGATCACGAAGCCGGGCTCGAGCACCTTGGCGTTGGCGCCGTGGGCCGCGAACAGCGCCACGAGAGCCAGACCGGTACTTGCTGCAAGGTGCCGAACCAACGGATGGACGGCACAGGTGGGTTTTTTCTGCATGGTGGTGTCTCCTCTCTTTTTTCAGAACTGCCGGGTCAAGCGGAAAACGAGCTGGCTGGCTTTGTCGAAGTAGCCGAAGAGCTGGGAACGCTGGCCGCTGAAGGCAACCTTGTTCGAATGACCGCCGCTCCAGAAAAGGTCGGCCTCGACGCGCGCGAGCCATTTGTCATCAAGCGTCAGCGCAATGCTCGGGATCGCGAAGCCGCCGCCGTGACTGAGATCGAAGCCGACCGCGAAGCCCGGGTTGATCGTGTCGTTGCGGTAGTTCAGCGTCGTAAACGCCGTGAGGATGGTGTTGTGCTCGGTGAGCGGCGTGCCGTACGCGAACAGGCGCACGAGGTCGTCGGACTCCTTGAAGCTCAGTACCTGCGTGTCGAACAACTGGATCGACGAGAACGAGGGTCGCGATGTGCCGAAGATGCCTTCCAGGTTGAGGTCCTTGTCGATGCGCAGCATCGTCGTCAGCGTGTCCTTGAGCTTCACGCCGCCCAGGCCGATGCCTACGTTGCCGGGCACCGTCGGGTCGAGGAAGGCGCCCGTGCCGATGTTGTAGGGCTGGTCCTTCGTGTAGGCCATCTCCGCGCTGAGCACCGCGCCGAGGGTCGCGCTGTAGCCGCTCACGGTCATGCCGTACACGTCGATCTGGGGATGGATACGGTCGAACACCGCGCCCTGCGGGGCCTTCTTGTAGGGCTTGAAGGCCGAGTTCGCGACCGGGTCGGCCGAGAAGGTCGTCAGCCACGCGAACGAGTAGTTCAGGCCGAAGGCTTCGCCTGACCAGCGCACACCGCCGGTGACGTCGCGGTAGTCACCGGACGGATGATTGCAGTCCTTCTTGGTGACGGCCGTGAGGTCGAAGCCGCGATAGGGCTGGAAGAACCAGCGCCCCCCCTGGATGTCGTAGGTGTTGCCGATGTCCTCGCAGGAGTCGGCGCCCGGCCGGACATAGGCGGCGAGCATCCCGTTCACCTCCGGCACACGGATCTTGGTCGAGATCAGTGTCAGCGGCTTGCGCCACTCCTCGTTCTCGCCCTCGAAGAACAGCCGCCACGACAAATCGTAGCCATGCACGAGGTCCATCGCGTGGAAGAAGTCCGACTCGCCCCACACCAGCTGCTGTTTGCCGGCCTTGACCGTAACGCGCTCGCCGATCGGGAGCTCGGCCCAGAATTCGCGCACTTCACCGCGGTTATAGTTGTCCAGGATGCTGTGCGAATCGCCGCCGTGGTCCGTGCCGTTGGTCGTGCGCAGGCGCTCGAGATCCTTCAGATAGTCGGTCTTGTATTCGCGGTCGACGCGGCCGATCGCCTTCCACTTCACCGCCCCGGTCGTCGCGTCGGCGTCGAGCAGCAGCGAGCCGCGCACCATCGACAGCTTGCCCTTGCTCTTCGCGCCGATGGCCTTGAGTTCCGGCTGATCCTGCAGGTTCATCGACACCCAGCCGCGCGCGTAGCCCGACAGGTTGAAGCTGAAATCGTCGGCGGCCCAGGACTTCATCGCTCCGTCGCCAGCGCCCAGGGCCGCGACCTCGTAGTTGCCCTGGCTGTCGACCGCCCGTGCGGGACCCGCCGCCAGCCCGGCACAGGCGGCGGCCACCGCCAGCGCCAGCGCGCGTGCCCTGGTCTTCGTTACTCCCTTGCTTCTCATCTCCTCGCTCCTTTTGGTTTTGTCACTGCTCTGAAGGCGTCATACGCGGGCGCCGCGGCAACTCCGCCGCGCCCGCGGGGGTGGATCAGCCGACCAGCACGGGTTCGGCCTGCTCGATGGGATGGCGCTTGCTGCCGACGATGAATTCCGGGCGGAAGACATAGACGAGGGCCGGCATGATGAAGAGCGCGCTGAAGGCCGAGATGAACAGCCACAGCGCGATCAGCACGCCCATGTCGGCCTGCAGGCGCAGCGACGAGAAGTGCCACAGCACGACGCTGGTGATGAGCGTCATCGCGGTGATCAGCACACCCTTGCCCGGCCCCGTCAGGGCCTGGACGATGGCACGCTCGACGTTGTGCGAGCGGTGCAGGTTCTCGCGGATGCCATCGACGATGTAGAAGGTGTAATCGACCCCCAGGCCGATCCCCAGCGCGACCACCGGCAGGGTGTTGATGTTCATGCCGATGCCCTGCCACGCCATGTAGCTGAAGGTGATCGTGTTCGACAGCAGCACGGGGATCATGAAGAACACGCCGGCGACCGTGGAGCGGTAGGTGACCGTGCAGCACACGACCAGCACCAGCAGCGCGAGCGCGATGGCCTCGATCTGGCCGGCGAGGATCACTTCGTTCACCGCCGCCAGCACGCCGACGAGACCGCCGGCGAGCAGGTAGTCCGCGCCCTTCACCGCGTTATGCTCGACGTAATCGCGCACCCGCGCCACCGCGGTGCGGATTGTCTCGCCCTGGTGGTCGCGGAAGAACAGCGTCACCGCGCCGTTCTTCGCGTCGGCATCGGCGTAGCGGTCCATGTCGCCCGGATCGGAACCGGACACGAACATGTACATCAGCTCGGCATTCTCGTCCGCGGTCTTGCCAAGTTCCTGGTACATCGGATTGCCTTCGCGCAGCACGCGGTTCACCTGCGGCAGCACATCGGCGAGCGAGATGCTGCCGCCGACCTCCGGCTGGGCCTCCATGTACTTCTGGAAGCGCATCATGCTGGAGAGCACTTCCGGTTCGCGCAGCGCTCCCGCCTCCTTGCCCGCGACGACGACGAACATGCGGTCCGAGCCCTGGAACTGGCGGTTGATTTCGGCCGCGTCGCGGTTGTAGCTCGAATCCGGCCACAGAATCGGCGAACCGGGATTGGCGTCCCCCACCTTCAGCTTGAACGCGTACAGGCCCGACACGGCAAACACTCCCACCGCTGCGACCAGCACCGCGTAGCGCCAGCGCGTCGTGACGATGGCCGAGCACAACCCAAGGATGCGCATCAGCAGCGGGTCGATGTTCAACGGATGGATGAAGCGCCGGCGCGTGCCGACCCATGACAACATCACCGGAGTGAGGATCAGCGCGCTGATCGCGATCGTGAGCACCCACACTGTGCCGATGAAGGAAATCTTCTGCAGCAGAGGGATCGGCGTCAGCGCCACAACCAGCACGCAGCCGGCATCCGCGACGATCGCGAGCATGCTGGGTTTGAACAGGTTGCGCGCGCTCGCCCGTGCCGCAGCGGCCGCGCTGGGCGTACCCTGGCGCGTCTCGTCGTCGAAACGCGCGATGAGCTGCACCGAGTTCGAGATCGCCTGCGCGGTGATCAGGAAAGCCACGACGACGACCAGCGGGTCGAGGTGGAAGCCCATCAGGCGCGCGGCGCCGAGTGCCCAGGTTGCGCTGACGAGGCCTGCCAGCAACGGCAGGGCGGTGCCGTGCCAGGTGCGCGTGATCAGGCACAGCAGCACCACCAGCGCACCGACCGCGGCGAAGAAGATCGTCAGCGTTTCGTGCAGGTAGTGGTTCACCCAGCCGTACAGTACCGGCTCGCCGACGATGCGCGCTTCGACGCCGTCACCGCGCGCTTCGTCCACCAGTTTCATGAGCTGATTGAAGGCGCGCGTGTAGTCCATGTTGCCGTCGCTGAAGTCGACCGTAACGAGCGTCGCCTTCAGGTCGGTCGACACGTAAGGGCCGTACACCAGCGGGTTATTAAGCACGGCGGCCTTCAGCGCGGCCAGCTCGGCCGCTCCTTGCGGCAGGTCCGGCCACATCAGCGGCCGTGACTCGACCCCTTCGGTGGAAGCGCGCACCTCCTTGATCTTCTTCGACGCGAGGGAAACGATCTGGTAGGTATCGACGCCCTCGACCTGCTGCAGGTCGACGGTGAGCTTCTGCAGCCTGCCCAGCACGACCGGGTTGAAAATGTCGCCCTGCTCCACCTCGAGCATGATGCTGACCATGTTCGAGCCGCCGAAGGTCTTGCTGAAGCGCTGGTTCACCTCCACGTAGGGATGATTGCGCGGCAAGAGATCGCTGAAGACCGTCTTCACTTCGATGTGGCTCGCCTGCCAGCCCATCGCCAGCGTCACGAGGGCGACCGCAGCAACCACCAGCGAGCGGAAGCGGATGAGGAAGGCGAAGGCCGCGTCGACCTTGCCGAAAGTCGAGTTCTTCATCGCGACGCCCTCACATGCGTTGGTGACCGGCGACGCTCAGCGCGCCATCGTCGAGCACGGCGAGGTTGCTGCCGGCAAGGAAGTAGCGCGATCCGGCACGGGCGACCTGCGTGCGCCATGACACGTCGCCTTCGGCCACGCGCCCGAGCTGCCACTGCGCGGCGTCCGCTTCGGCGCTCGCCATCACGCCCTTGTCGCCCACCGCCAGCCAGCGCACCTCATCCCACACCACGCTGTAGAAGTGCTCACGCGTCAGCGCCGGCACCTGCCGCCAGCTCTCGCCCCCGTCGGCAGTCACGAGCAGCGTGCCGGCGAGTCCGACGGCGACGCCGTTGCGCTCGTCGCGGAAGGCCACGCTCATCAGACTGACCTTGTTCGGCATCTCGACGTGAGACCACGTCGCCCCGCCGTCGCTGCTCCTCATCAGCGCACCGAACTCACCGACCACCCAGCCGGCGTCGCCGACGAAGGCGATGTCATTCCACGCGCGATCCTTTTCGGGCAGCACGCGCGCCCAAGTCACGCCGCGGTCGTCCGAGCGCAGCAACGCACCGAATTCCCCCACCGCCCACGCCGCACCATTGGCGATGCGCACGCGAAAGAGCTTGTTCGGATTGCTGCTCGCGGGAATCCCGGCCCGCGTCCAGGTTGCGCCTGCATCGTTCGTGACGACGATCACGCCATCGTTGCCGACCGCGACCGCCGCCTGGTCGTCCCAAGCCGCGATCCCCTGCAGATTGACGTCCGTGCCCGAGACTTGGCGCGTCCAGGAGCGGCCGCCGTCTTCACTGCGCACGATCTTGCCGCCGGAGCCGGCCGCCCACACCACGCGCTCGTCAGGGACAGCAACCGCATAGAAGCTGTCGCGCCGCTCGATCGCCGGCGGCTCGACCTTCTGCACCACCGCTTCGGCCTTGACGAACAAACCGGCATACAGCAGCCCGCCGACGATCACCAGCGGCGCGGACGACGTCATCAACGTGACCGCGCCGCGGGCGCCGCCTCCATATTTCCTCAATCGACGCAGCATCACTCTCTCCTCCACGCCGTGGATCGGCGCGCGACTTTCGTTTTTTTGCGTAGCCGAGGCCCTGCAGGGCTCGCGCTCCGCATGGGTGTCGGTGAATTCGGGAAAATGTCGGGGCCTGACCGGCCCCGGGTGCCCCGGCCGGCACCTCCCCGCAGGGAGGCACCGGCCCGCAGGCGCCGGGCCTACCGCCCGGCAGTGACGGCTCAGGCCGCTTTTTCAGGGACGGGCAGACCCACCCATTCCTTGTAGAACGCCTCGATGTCCGGCTCGAAGTCGTGGATCACCGGGTACCACGGGGTCGGCGCCTCGACATCGTGCATCGTGCCGCAGGTCGGGCAGTAGTACTCGCGATACACCTGCCACTGCGTGTCCGGCGCCATCAGCTTGGGATACACCTCGGTCATCGCCTCCTCGGTGTCGCGCACGTAGATCGCCGCGTTCAGCTTCCAGTTCTCGCGGTAATCGCCGAAGTCGTGGCCGCAGTCGCACATCGTGACCCACTGCTTGGTCTTCGCGTCCTGCACGATGTAAAGATGCGGCCCCAGCGGCAGGACGATCTTGTGGGGGAACGAGACCTTGGCCTGCAGCGCCTTCAGGTACTGCTCGAAGCGGCTGTTGTCCTTGGGCATCGACAGCATGCGGAAGGTGGTTTCCCAGTCGAGCGAGCCCTCGACGAGGTGTGCGACCTGCTCATTGGTGTAGGTAGTCATTTCCGGCTCCTTGATTCGGGGATCACTCTTCGACCTGGACGACGGTCGTGACGTCGGGCAGCAGCGACAGGTCCATGCGGTGCTTGGCGCCGTAGGACGGCACGCCCAGCTCGGACTCCAGCAGCTGCCAGTCGGCCGGCAGGCTCCAGAACGCCTTGAACTCGTTCGTGAATTTCTCGGACAGCGCGAAGCTGGTCGCGAACATGTGCTGCACCTGCACCGCCGCGTGCTTGCTGACGATGCGTTCGCGCTCCTCCTTCATCCACTCGCGGGTCGGCAGCGCACGGGCGAGGCGCTCCTTGCGCATCTCCGCACGGCGGGCCTGGGTCTTCGCGGGATCCACCGCGAACACGCCCTTCGCGTCCTGCGTGAACACCGCGCCATAGACCTTCTGCGCGTATTCCGGCAGCAGGAACTTCTGGTTCAGGTCGTTCTCGATCGCCTTCGGGTCACGGTCGATCGGGTCGCCGAAGCCGGGGCCGCCGCGCAGGTAGTTCAGGTACAGGTCGTGGTTGTCGTAGCAGTCCTCGGTCGTCATGCACTGCTTGTCGCGCTTGACGGTCGCGGTCGCGTCGATGTGGCGCTCGTAGTCCGGGGCAGAGGGGTCGAGATCGCCACCCAGGGGCAGCGAGTCGCCGACCGCGATGCGCTGCTCAAGCCCGGTCTTGTGCGCCTCGAAACGGTAACCGGTCGCCGACGGGTAGCCGCCCATCATCCCCCAGTCGCTGTTCATGAAACCGTTGCCCATGAAGAACATCGTCCAGTCCTGGGCGTTCCACACCATGCGCAGCGTCTCGAAGCCGCAGCCACCGCGATACTTGCCATAGCCGCCGGAGTTGGCCTTGACGTTGCGCCCGAGGTACAGGAGCGGCTCGGCCATCTCCCAGATCTCGATGTCGCCCATGTCGCCTTCCGGGTTCCAGATCGCGGCGGCGTGGTTCAGGCCGTCCTTCACCGCGCACGCGCCGGTGCCGCAGCTCGAAGCTTCGAAGCTATTCACCGCGTGGATCTCGCCGTCCTGGTTGATGCCGCCGCCCTGCAGCCAGTTGGAGGTGTTGGCGTTGCCGGCATTGACCTCTTCCAGATAGCCGCGGCTGAAGTAGGACTGCGAGAGGCCGCGCCACAGCGCCGCCCAGCCGGACACGAGGAAGTGCCAGGCGTAGGCGTGGCCGGTGCGGCGGTCGTCCGGGTTGCACCACGTGCCCTTGGGCAGGCGGAACTCGGTCGCGTAATAGGCGCCGTCGTTGATGCGCTGCGTGGGCACCAGGGTCTGGCACATCATCACCCAGATGCCCGACGTGAAGGCCACCTGGTGCGCGTTGAAGGTATGCCAGCCCCAGCGGCTCGCGCCCTCGAAGTCGAGGCGCCACTTGCCATCCGGCTTGATCGTCATCTCGCACGGCGAGTGCATGATCGAGTCGAGCTTGGCGAAGGCGTTCGACACCTGCACGTCCTCGTGCTTGTACGGCACATCGACGAAGGACACCTTGCGGTACTTGCCCGGCAGCGTCATCGCCTTGATGCGGCTCATCAGGCCGCGGCGGCCCTCCTCGATGACTTCGAAGGCGAACTTCTCGTAGGCCTCGATGCCGTCGGCGCGGATCACGTCCTCGACCAGCTCGCGGATCATGTGGCAGCCGGCGATGCGCGTCTTCTCGTCGAGGATCCAGTACTTGGGCGTGCGCACCGAACGCTGCGATTCGTGCAGCCAGTCGCGCAGCGGCTCGTCATTCACCCCGGTCTTGCGGCAGGTGATCATGTAGCCGTCGCCGAAGCGCTGGGTCTGGCCGGTGGACATGGAGCCCGGCGTCACCGCGCCGGTGTCGATCACGTGCGTCACGCCGCCCACCCAGCCGATCAGCCGGCCTTCCCAGAAGATCGGGACGATGGTCGCGATGTCGCACGGGTGCACGTTGCCGATCGCGCAGTCATTGGTCGTGAACATGTCACCGGGGTTGATGCCGGGGTTGCCTTCCCAGTTGTTCTCGATCATGTACTTGATCGCCGCGCCCATCGTGCCGACGTGGATGATGATGCCGGTCGAGGTCAGCACGCAGTCGCCCGCGGCGTTGTACAGCGTGAAGCACAGCTCGCCTTCCTGCTCGACGATCGGGCTCGCGGCGATCTTCTTCGCCGTTTCGCGGGCATGCACGAGGCCGCCACGCAGCTTCGAGAAGAGCTTCTCGTAGCCGATCGGGTCGCTGTCGCGGAACTCCAGCTTTTCCTGGCCGTTGTAGCAGCCGGTGGCCTTGGTGCGCTCGATGATGCCATCGCGGAACTGCTTCAGCGTCTGGCCGTTCTTCAGCAGGTCGGCGAAGCCGATTTCCTGTTTTGTCATCATGTTCATGTCGTGTCTCCTCACTTCACTTCTTTCAGATGGAACAGGCGGTGCTTGTCGACCGTCGTCTCGAAGCCGTCGGGGACGACGAAGGTCGTCGCGTCGGATTCGATGATCGCGGGACCGACGATGTGGTTACCGGCCTTGAGCGACTCCATCTTCCACAGCGCCGCATCGACCCACTTCTTGTGGCGGTAGAAGGGACGGGTGCCGAGGTAGGCTTCCTTCGGCGGCGTCGGACCGCAGTCCGGGTCTTCCGGCAACACCGGTTTCTGCGTCACGACCATGCCGCGCAGGATCGCGCCGGTGATCGAGAAGCCCAGCTCCGGCGAACGCGCCGAATTGGCATAGACGCGGCCGTAGGTGTTCTCGAAGGTCTCGATGATCTTGTTCCAGTCGGCGGCCGTCGCAGCGCTGGACACCGGCGAGACGATCTCCAGATCGTTCAACTGGCCCATGTACTGCATCTTGTAGCCGGGGATCAGGATGACGTCTTCGGGCTTGTAGCCATTGAGCACGAACTCGTCGATGACCTTCACGGCGAGCTCCTCCCAGGCCTGCTGCAGCGTCTGACACGCGGTGGCCTTGTCGGCGTCGGGCGCGAGCTGCGCCACACCGAGGTCGACCGACTTGTCGTAGCGATACTCGAAGTCCGCGCACGCGCAGCCGAAGGCCGAGAAGCCGGCAGCCCATGCGGGCACGACGACGTCCTTGAAGCCGACACCTTCCGTGTAGCCATAGGTATGCACCGGACCGGCGCCACCGTAAGAGAAGCACGTGAACTCAGCCGGGTTGTAGCCCTTGGCGCTGATGTTCGCGCGCAGGTACTCCGAGAGCGTCAGATCGAGCAGCTCGATCACCCCCGCTGCCGCATCCTCGACCGAAAGGCCCAGCGGGTCCGCGATCTGTGCCTTGATGTGGTCGCGCGCGCGCTGCACATCCAGCTTGATCGCGCCACCGAGGAAGTTGTCGGGGTTGAGGTAGCCGAGCACGACGTGGCAATCGGAGACTGACACGGTGTCGAGGCCGCTTTCCGGCCAGCAGGTGCCGACGCGGTAACCGGCACTGTCCGGACCCAACTTGATCGACTTGCTGTACGGGTCGAGGCGCACGAAGCTGCCTGCGCCGGCACCAACCGAGTCCATCGCCACCAGCGGCAGCGACAGCACCAGCCGAGCCATGTCCGGGTCGGACTTGATCGCGAAGTTACCCTTGGTGATCAGCGCGACGTCGAAACTGGTGCCGCCGATGTCCGAGCACGCGATGTTCTCGTCGCCCAGGCACTCGCCCAGCAGCTTGGAGCCGATCACGCCGCCGATCGGGCCGGAAACAATGGTACGCGCCAGCTCTTTCGCCTTCCAACTGATCGTGCCGCCGTGTGTGGCCATCACGCGCAGGTCGAACTTCGCGCCGTGCTTCTTGAAACGGTCGCTGACCTTCTTCAGCGTCTGGCGCGAGGGCTCCGCACCGTAGGCCTCGAGGATGGTCGTGTTCATGCGGTGGCTTTCCTTGCGCGACGGGTAGTAGTCCACCGACGCGAACACCGGGATGTCGACTTTCAGCTTCTTCAGCTCGTCGCGGACGATATCGCGCGCGCGCAGCTCGCTCGCCTCGTTCTTGTGCGACTGCAGCAGGCAGATCACCACCGCCTGCGAACCGGCTTCGACCAGCTCGCGCGCAGCCTGGCGGACCTCGCCCTCGCGCAGCGGGATCACCACCTTGCCCTGCACATCGGTGCGCTCGGTCACGCCGCGGGTGCGCGACACCGGCACCAGCGGCTCGTCGTAGCGGTGAGTGTTGAGATGGATGCGGTCTTCCAGCGCGTAGCCAAGATAGCTCTGCAGCGCACGACCCATCGAGTGGATCTGCTCGAAACCCTTGTTGCAGATCAGGCCGACGTCGAGGCCCTTGCGCATCAGGATGCGGTTGAGCATCGCAGTGCCGGAATAGACGCAGGTGACGAGCTCGGGATAGACGTCGTCGACGTCGCGCCCCCAGTGCCCGAGGGCGTCCTGCGAGGAGTTGAAGATCGCGAGCGATTCGTCGCCGGGGTTGCTCTGCGCCTTGCCGACGACGAAACGGCCGTCGGCGCGTACGAAGAAGGTATCGGTCATCGTGCCGCCGGCATCGATGCCCATCACCTGCACCTGTGATGCTGCCTGTTGGACTTCCATGTTTGTCTCCATCATCTCCTGGATTGTCGAGTCGCCGCTGCTGCCGGCCCCCGGGAGTCCTGTTGCAGCGACCGTGCCAGATTCCGTCCACTGCAGCGCAGCAGACGGATGAACCAGAGAATGGAGGAAAATCGCCGCACGCCTTTCGCATTGCAGCAGGAAGCCACATGCACGGCGTACGACCAGAAAATGGAGGCTGTCCGGAAATCAAACGGACGCCCGGCCGCCGCTCAGGGCCTTCGAACGGGGCGAAGCGGGAACCGCCCGCGGGAAAGGACGTGGCTCATGCGCACAGACCGAAGGAGCACGACACCCGGCGGACACTGCATACGACACACACAAAAAAAAAGCGAAGCCACCAGGGCTTCGCGTCGGGTAATGCACGCGTCGGGGGCGACGCGTCAAACAGCCAAATCAGAACGGGATATCGTCGTCGAAATCCCCGAATCCGCCACTCCCCGACTGGCTCGGCGCCTTCTGGGCCGGCGCCTGCTGCGGCGCCGGGCGGGCGGGCGCGGAAGGCGCCTCGTAACCGCCCATCGGTGCGTCGCCACCCCCGCCCTGGCGCGACCCCAGCATCTTCATTTCGTCACCGCGGATCTCGGTCGTGTAGCGGTCCTGGCCGTCCTTGTCCTGCCATTTGCGCGTCTGCAGGCGCCCCTCGACATAGACCTGGCTGCCCTTGCGCAGGTACTGCGCGGCGATCTCCGCGAGGCGGCCGAAGAACACCACGCGGTGCCACTCGGTCGCTTCCTTGCGCTCACCGCTTTGCTTGTCCTTCCACGTTTCGGTGGTCGCCACGGTGATGTTGCAGATCGCGTCACCGCTCGGCGCGTAGCGGGTTTCCGGATCGCGCCCCAGGTTGCCGATCAGGATGACTTTGTTCAGGGAAGCCATGAGGTTCTCCTCGGATGTTTCAGGTTAGTGTGCCGCCGACGCCGGCGTCGCGCGGCGGGCGGGCGGATTCATTGAGACTGCGAGCAGCAGCCAGATCACGGCGAGCGCGCCGCACACCAGGTTTACCGCGCCGCTGCCGTAGTGTTCGGCCAGCCATCCCCCGAGCATGCCGCCGAGGAACAATCCGATCGACTGCAGCGTGTTGTACAGACCGAGGGCCGTGCCCTTCGCGTGCACCGGCGCCACCTTCGAAATCCACGACGGCAGGATCGCCTCGAGCACGTTGAACGCAACAAAGAAGAGCGTCAACCACAGGCCCAGCGTCACGACGTTCCGGCCGAAGGCGAACAGGCCGGCCTGCACGATCACGAGTAACACGATCGCCCCCCCGAACACCTGCTTCATGCGGTTGCGCCGCTCTGCCGCGATCACCGCTGGCACCATCGCCGCGAACGACAACACGACGGCTGGCAGGTAGACCTTCCAGTGCTCCGGCAGTGGCAGGTTCGCCCCGCTCACCAGCGCCGCCGGCACCGTCACCCACATCGCCGTCTGGATCAGGTGCAGCGCGAACACGCCAACGTTCAGCCGCATCAACTGGCCGTCGCGGATCACCTCGCCGAACAGCCCGGTTGGTGCACGCGGCACCGGCGGCGCCGCCGGCACGACATACACGACCACACCGATCGCCGCCGCCGCGAGCACGGCCGTCAGCCAGAAGATCCCGTTCATGCCAATCGCATTATACAGGATCGGCGCCGCGACCATCGACAGCGCGAACACGAGGCCGATGCTCGACCCGATCATCGCCATCACCTTGGTACGATGCTGGTCGCGCGTCAGATCTGCAGCGAGCGCGGTCACTGCCGCGGAGATCGCCCCCGCCCCCTGCAGCACACGCCCCGCGATCACGGTTTCGATATTGCCGGCGAGCGCCGCAACGGCGCTGCCGATCGCGAACAGCACGAGGCCGAAGACGATCACCGGCTTGCGCCCGAAACGGTCCGACGCCACGCCATAGGGCATCTGCAGGAAGGCCTGCGTCAGCCCGTAGGCACCGATCGCCAGCCCCACCAAGGTCAGGTTGTCCCCGCCCGGGAGATGATGCGCGTGCACCGAAAAGACCGGCAGGATCAGGAACAGCCCGAGCATGCGCAGCGCGAAGATCGCGGCGAGGCTCGCGCCAGCCCGGCGTTCGGCAGGGGTCATCGGATCATGCTCGGGTCGGGACATTGGCGTCGGCGCGTGGAGAAAACGGCGATTCTAGCACTGGCCGCCCACCGGTTTGGCTTGCGCCGGCGTTCTCTCGTATAGTGGCACGTTACCCTGTCGTCAGCCCGGCCCATGGACGAAATCCGCATTCGCGGCGCCCGCACCCACAACCTCAAGAACATCAGCCTCGAGCTGCCGCGCAACCGGCTCACCGTGATCACCGGTCTGTCCGGCTCGGGCAAGTCCTCGCTCGCCTTCGACACCCTCTACGCCGAAGGCCAGCGTCGCTACGTCGAGTCGCTGTCGGCCTACGCGCGCCAGTTCCTGCAGCTGATGGAAAAGCCCGACGTCGACCTGATCGAGGGCCTCTCGCCAGCGATCTCGATCGAGCAGAAAGCCACCAGCCACAACCCGCGCTCGACCGTCGGCACGATCACCGAGATCCACGACTACCTGCGCCTGCTCTACGCCCGCGCCGGCGCGCCGCACTGCCCCGACCACCCCGAACATGCACTCGAGGCGCAGACCGTTTCGCAGATGGTCGACCACGTCCTCGCGCTGCCCGAAGACACGCGCCTGATGATCCTCGCGCCGGTCGTCGCACACCGCAAGGGCGAGCAGAGCGACCTGTTCGCCGACCTGCGTGCACAAGGCTTCGTGCGCGTACGCGTCGACGGCCAGATCGCCGAGCTGGACGCCATGCCGGCACTGGAAAAGGGGCGGCGGCACACCGTCGAAGTCGTCATCGACCGCCTCAAGGTGCGCGGCGACCAGCGCGGACGCATCGCCGAATCCTTCGAGACCGCCCTCACGCACGCCGACGGCCGTGCCATCGCGGTCGAGATGGACAGCGGCACCGAGCACCTCTTTTCCGCACGCTTCGCCTGCCCGGTGTGCAGCTATGCGCTTGCCGAGCTCGAACCGCGCCTCTTTTCGTTCAACAACCCGGCCGGCGCCTGCCCCAAGTGCGACGGCCTCGGCCAGGTCGAATTCTTCGACCCCGCGCGCGTCGTCGCCCATCCCGAACTCTCGCTCGCAGCCGGTGCGATCCGCGGCTGGGACCGGCGCAACCAGTTCTACTTCCAGATGCTCGCGAGCCTCGCCGACCACTACGGCTTCGACATCGACACCCCGTTCGGCGAGCTGCCCGACGAAGTCCGGCAAGTCGTCCTGCACGGCTCCGGCCGCCACAAGATCGCCTTCCGCTACCTCTCCGACGGCGGGCGCATGGTCGCCAAGGAACACCCGTTCGAAGGCATCGTCCCCAACCTCGAACGCCGCTACCGCGAGACCGACTCCACCGCGGTGCGCGAGGAACTCGCGAAGCTGCGCGCGACACAGGCCTGCCCGAGCTGCCGCGGTACGCGCCTGCGCACCGAGGCGCGCCATGTGCTCATCGGCGACCGCTCGCTGCATGACGTGAGCCGCATGCCGCTGGGCGAATGCAAGGCCTTCTTCGACGGCCTCGCGCTCACCGGCCACCGCGGCCTCGTCGCCGCCAAGATCGTCAAGGAAATCTCCGACCGCCTCAGTTTCCTCATCAACGTCGGTCTCGACTATCTCTCCCTCGACCGCTCCGCCGACACCCTGTCGGGCGGCGAAGCCCAGCGCATCCGCCTCGCCAGCCAGATCGGCTCGGGCCTCACCGGCGTCATGTATGTGCTCGACGAACCCTCCATCGGCCTGCACCAGCGCGACAACGACCGCCTCCTCGGCACTCTGCGCCAGCTGCGCGACCTCGGCAACACGGTGATCGTGGTCGAGCACGACGAGGACGCGATCCGCTGCGCCGACTACGTCGTCGACATGGGCCCCGGCGCCGGCGTGCACGGCGGCGAAATCGTCGCGCGCGGCACCCCGGCCGAGATCGTCGCCAGCGACGACTCGCTCACCGGCGCCTACCTCGCCGGGCGCTACACCATCCCCATCCCGGCGCGCCGCACCGCCCCCGACCCCGAGCGCCAGCTGCGCCTCGAAGGCTGCAGCGGCAACAACCTCAAGAACGTCGAACTCACCATCCCCGTGGGCCTGCTCACCTGCATCACCGGGGTATCCGGGTCGGGCAAGTCGACCCTCATCAACGACACCCTGTACGCACTCACCGCCCGGCACCTGTACGGCTCGGCGGCGGAGCCCGCACCGTTTTCGGCCGCACACGGACTCGACCAGTTCGACAAGGTCATCAACGTCGACCAAAGTCCCATCGGCCGCACGCCGCGCTCCAACCCGGCGACCTACACCGGCCTGCTGACGCCGGTACGCGAGCTGTTTGCCGGCGTCCCCGACGCCCGCGCGCGCGGCTACGGCCCCGGGCGCTTCTCCTTCAACGTCAAGGGCGGCCGCTGCGAAGCCTGCCAGGGCGACGGCATGATCAAGGTGGAAATGCACTTCCTGCCCGACATGTACGTCCCCTGCGACGTCTGCCACGGCCGGCGCTACAACCGCGAAACGCTGGAAATCCGCTACAAGGGCCGGACCATCGACGAAGTCCTCGCCCTGACCGTCGAGAATGCCCTCGACTTCTTCCGGGCCGTCCCCGCGATCGCGCGCAAACTCGAAACACTGATGGATGTCGGACTCGGCTACATCCGCCTGGGCCAAAGCGCCACCACGCTCTCGGGCGGCGAAGCGCAGCGCGTGAAGCTCGCACTCGAACTCTCCAAACGCGATACCGGCCGCACCCTCTACATTCTCGACGAACCGACCACCGGCCTGCACTTCCGCGACATCGAGCTCCTGCTCGGCGTACTCCACCGCCTGCGCGACCATGGCAACACCATCGTCGTCATCGAACACAACCTCGACGTCATCAAGACCGCGGACTGGCTCATCGACCTCGGCCCCGAAGGCGGCGACCGCGGCGGCCGCATCCTGTGCAGCGGCCCGCCCGAACTCATCGCCGCCCACCCGGACAGCCACACCGGCCGCTACCTGAAGCGCCTGCTCGGCCCCGTCGCCGAAACGTAAGCGGAAAAACTCCTCATGCACGCTTACAATTCGAAGCAGATCGTCTTCGACTATTCTGGAGAATACGGCAGCCCCCGCGCAGCACCGCTCACACCATTCAGGAGAACCTCATGCCGGAAGTTCCAGGCGACGTCCAAAGCGTCTTTCTCGATCGCATCGAACGGCGCGTCAAGATCCTCAAGACCCTGCTCGATGCGGGCTTGGGCGTTTATCAGGCGGCCGAGGAGGACAAGCGCAAGCGCGCGGTCGAAACGGTCGTGCGCATGACCGCCCGAACGAGCGAACTGCCTCAACTCAAACCCGAAACCCTCGCCAAGGCATGCCACATCGTCGCGAGCCACCTGGATGCGATGCAGAAAGTCCTTCCTCACGACGTCCAGTACCGCAACCGCGTGCGCAAGGCGTGGTGATTCGCAGGCGCGCCAGCTCGCTCCCATCCGACCCCGCCCGCCACCAACACCGCACCCATAACCCAAGCCGCCCTCTTCAAGCGACACTGGGGCGGCCGCCAAAAAAATGGGCCGCATAGCGGCCCATTTTCCATGACACGAAGGTAGCGACGCGAATTCTTACGCCGCAGCGGCTTCCTTCGTTTCACCAGCCACGTCGCCCTCGACGTCAGCCGCGCGATCCAGCAGTTCGACCAGCGCCATCGGCGCATTGTCGCCGTCGCGGAAACCGAACTTCAGGATGCGCAGATAGCCGCCGTTGCGGGCCGAAAAACGCGGGCCCAGTTCGTCGAAGAGTTTCACGACCATGTCGCGGTCGCGCAGGCGGCTGAACGCCAGACGACGGTTCGACAGACTGGGTTTCTTGCCCAGGGTGATCAGCGGCTCGACCACGCGGCGCAGTTCCTTGGCCTTGGGCAGCGTCGTCTTGATGACTTCGTGACGCAGCAGCGAATTCGCCATGTTGCGGAACATCGCCTGACGATGCGCGCTGGTACGGTTAAGCTTGCGAAGACCGTTGCGGTGACGCATTTCTATTCCTCACTCAACTGCGCCGACTCAACCGAGCTTCTCGAGCCCGGCCGGCGGCCAGTTTTCCAGTTTCATGCCGAGCGTAAGCCCACGCGAGGCCAACACTTCCTTGATTTCGTTCAGCGACTTGCGGCCGAGGTTCGGGGTCTTCAGCAGCTCGGTTTCCGTACGCTGGATCAGATCGCCGATGTAGTAGATGTTCTCGGCCTTCAGGCAGTTGGCCGACCGCACGGTCAGCTCGAGATCATCGACCGGGCGCAGCAGCACCGGATCGATCACCTGTGCTGCAGCGACTTCCGCCACCGGCGCCGTACCTTCCAGATCCGCAAACACCGACAACTGATCCATCAGCACGCGGGCCGCATAGCGAATCGCCTCTTCGGGGTCCACCGCACCGTTGGTCTCGATGTCGATCACGAGCCGATCCAGGTCGGTGCGCTGTTCGACGCGGGCGCTCTCGACCAGGTAGCTCACTCGACGCACCGGGCTGAACGAGGCGTCCAGCACGATGTGACCGATGCTCTTGCTTTCACCCGTTGCCGGGCGCACGTTGCCAGGAACGTAACCGCGGCCCTCCTCCACTTTGATCTGCATGTCCAGCTTGCCGCCCGGGGCAAGGTGCGCGATCACGTGATCAGGATTGATGATTTCGACATCGTGGCCGGCTTCGATATCACGTGCGGTGACAACGCCGTCACCGGACTTCGAAAGACGCAGCGTCGCCTCACCGCGGTTATGCAGCTTCAGTACCACGCCTTTGAGGTTCAACAGCAGGTCGACGATATCCTCGCGCACCCCGTCCAGGGTCGAGTACTCGTGCAGCACCCCCTCAATCGCGACTTCCGTCGGAGCATAGCCCGGCAGCGAGGAAAGGAGGATGCGCCGCAGCGCATTCCCCAGGGTATGACCGAAACCGCGTTCGAACGGCTCCATCGTCACGCGCGCCTGAACAGGCGACACGGATTGGACGTCGATGATGCGCGGTTTCAGCAGTGAATTGCTTTGCATCAGCAGTTCCTCGGATCAGTGAGTCTTCAGGCGAACCCGTTAGCGGGAGTACAGTTCGACGACGAGACCTTCATTGATCGTCGGCGGCAGCTCCGAACGCTGCGGATAGGCCTTGAACACACCCTTGCCCGCCTTGGCATCGACTTCCAGCCACTCAGGGAACCCGCGAGCCGCTGCTGCCTCCAGCGCTGCCTTCACGCGCAACTGGCCGCGCGCAGCTTCGGTAAGCTCGACCACTTCGCCCGGACGCACGACGTACGACGGGATGTTGACGCGCTTGCCATTCACGAGAATGCTGTTGTGCCGAACCAGCTGGCGTGCTTCCGCGCGCGAGCCGCCGAAGCCCATGCGGTAGACGACGGAGTCCAGACGGCCTTCGAGCAACTGCAGCAGGTTTTCGCCCGTCTGACCGCGGCGGCGGTCAGCTTCGGCATACACCTTGCGGAACTGCGCTTCGAGCACGCCGTAGAGACGGCGGATCTTCTGCTTTTCACGCAGCTGAACGCCATACCCGGACAGCCGCTGACCGGAGCGCTGGCCATGCTGGCCAGGGGCATACGACCGGCGCTCGATCGCGCACTTGTCGGTAAAGCATTTTTCAGCCTTCAGAAACAGCTTCTCGCCTTCGCGACGGCACTGACGGCATTTGGGATCCAGATTACGAGCCACGTTTCAACTCCTTGTCAGATGCGACGCTTCTTCGGCGGACGGCAGCCGTTGTGCGGGATCGGCGTGATGTCGGTAATGCTGGAGATCTTCATGCCCAGCGCGTTCAGGGCGCGAACGGCAGACTCGCGGCCGGGGCCGGGGCCCTTGATGCGCACTTCGAGATTCTTCACGCCGCATTCCTGGGCGGCCTTGCCAGCCGCCTCGGCCGCGACCTGAGCAGCGAACGGCGTGCTCTTGCGCGAGCCCTTGAAGCCCGCGCCGCCCGACGTCGCCCACGACAGGGCGTTGCCCTGACGGTCGGTAATCGTGATGATCGTGTTGTTGAAGCTCGCGTGAACGTGAGCGATGCCTTCGGCAACGTTCTTCTTGACTTTCTTGCGAACTTTCGTTGCGGTTTTAGCCATTATCAGTCCTTATTACTTCTTGCCGGCGATCGCCTTGCGCGGTCCCTTGCGGGTGCGGGCGTTGGTCCGGGTCCTCTGACCGCGCAGCGGAAGACCGCGGCGGTGACGGACACCTCGATAGCAGCCCAGGTCCATCAGGCGCTTGATATTCATCGTCACTTCACGGCGAAGATCGCCTTCGACGACAAATCTGGCCACCTCATCGCGCAGGCGCTCCATATCCGACTCGGTAAGATCCTTCACCTTGACGGAACGCACGATATTGGCAGCGTCACAGATCTTCTGAGCACGCGAACGGCCAATTCCATAGATGGCGGTCAGCGCAATCTCGGCATGCTTGTGATTGGGAATGTTTACCCCAGCAATACGGGCCATTCGATTACCCCAAAAAGCTAAACATTAAATGTTAATCCCTCAACGCCCGAATATCAACCCTGGCGCTGCTTGTGCCGCGGGTCCGCGCAGATGACACGAACCACACCCTTGCGACGAACGATCTTGCAGTTGCGGCACAGCCGCTTGACCGAAGCCTGAACTCTCATTTCCTTGCTCCTGTTTCTTGATTACTTGGTCCGGAACACGATCCGGGCCTTGGTCAGGTCGTAGGGCGTCAACTGCACTGTGACCT
Organism: Azoarcus sp. DN11; assembly: GCF_003628555.1. Lineage (NCBI taxonomy): Bacteria > Pseudomonadati > Pseudomonadota > Betaproteobacteria > Rhodocyclales > Zoogloeaceae > Azoarcus > Azoarcus sp. DN11. The sequence goes on from NZ_CP021731.1 coordinate 4,189,146, forward strand.
TGTCGCCGGGGAGAATGCGGATGTAGTGCATGCGCATTTTTCCGGAGATGTACCCGAGGACCATGTGTCCGTTTTCGAGTCGGACGCGGAACGTTGCATTGGGAAGGTTCTCGGTCACCTCCCCCTGCATCTCGATGACGTCTTCCTTCGCCATAACTTACCGGATTGGAAGCCCCGCCCCCTTGAAATTCGCTTTCTTCAGCAGGCTTTCGTACTGATGCGACATCACGTATGCCTGGACCTGCGCCATGAAGTCCATCGTCACCACCACGATGATCAGCAGCGAGGTCCCCCCGAAATAGAACGGCACGTTCCATTTCAGGATCAGGAATTCCGGAAGCAGACACACCAGCGTGATGTACACCGCCCCCACCAGCGTGAGCCGGGTGAGGATCTTGTCGATGTACCGGGCCGTCTGGTCACCCGGACGGATGCCCGGAACGAATGCCCCGCTCTTCTTCAGGTTGTCCGCCGTCTCCCGTGCGTTGAACACGAGGGCGGTGTAGAAGAAGCAGAAGAACACGATCGCCAGCGCGTACAGCATCACGTAGATCGGCTGACCGGGAGCGAGTTTGGCCGAAAGATCCCGCAGCCAGATCATGCTCTCCGACGAACCGAACCACTGACCCAGCGTCGCAGGGAACAGGATGATGCTCGACGCGAAGATCGGCGGAATCACACCGGACATGTTGAGCTTCAGCGGCAGATGCGAGCTCTGTCCGCCATAGATCTTGTTGCCCACCTGCCGTTTGGCGTAATTCACCAGGATCTTGCGCTGCCCACGCTCGACGAACACCACGAACGCGGTCACCAGCACGACCAGCACACAGATCAGCAGCGCCGTGAAGGGATGCATCGCCCCCGTGCGCACCAGTTCGAACAGCCCGGCGATGGAGCCCGGCAACCCCGCTGCGATACCACCGAAGATGATCAGCGAGATCCCGTTGCCCAGCCCGCGTTCCGTGATCTGCTCACCCAGCCACATCAGGAACATCGTACCCGTGACCAGCGTTGCCACAGTCACGAACCGAAACGTAAGACCCGGATCGAGCACAAGCCCCGCCTGCCCCTCAAGCGCTATTGCGATGCCAAGGGACTGAGCAAGAGCCAGTACAAGGGTGCCGGCGCGCGTGTACTGCGTGATCTTCCGCCGACCGGCTTCGCCTTCCTTCTTCAGAGCTTCGAGCGACGGCACCGCAACGGTCATCAGCTGCATGATGATCGACGCCGAGATATACGGCATGATCCCCAGCGCGAAGATCGTGAAACGCGACAGCGCACCACCCGAAAACAGGTTGAAGACCCCGAGAATCCCCCCCGATTGCGACTGGAACAACTCAGCCAGCCGATTGGGGTCGATTCCGGGCACGGGAATATGCGCACCGATGCGGTAAACGATCAGCGCGCCGACCAAGAACATCAGTCGGCGCTTCAGATCGCCAAAGCGACCGGGCGTACCCAACGTGGCAGCAGGATTGGCCACAGCTCGGTTCCTTGCTTATTCGGCGACGACGGAACCGCCGGCAGCCTCGATGGCAGCCAGCGCACCCTTCGTGGCGCTCACGCCACGCAGGGTCACCTTGCGCCCGATCGAACCGGACAGCACGACCTTCGCGGACAGCGTATCGCTTGGCACCACACCGGCCTGCATCAGCACGAGCAGATCGATCTCGTCCACCGGGAGCTTGTCCACTTCGGACAGACGCACCTCGGCGTTACGTGAACCGGTGAGCGAGACGAAGCCACGCTTCGGCAGGCGACGCTGCAGCGGCATCTGACCGCCTTCAAAGCCGACCTTGTGGAAACCGCCCGAGCGGGACTTCTGCCCCTTGTGGCCACGGCCGCAAGTCTTGCCGAGGCCGCTGCCGATGCCGCGCCCTACGCGCTTGCCGGCGGCCTTCGAGCCCGCCGCGGGTTTAATCGTATTCAGACGCATCTCAACCCTCACACTTCACCAGGTAGGACACCTTGTTCACCATGCCGCGAACTTCCGGGGTGTCCTGGAGTTCAACGGTATGGTTCAGGCGGCGCAGACCGAGTCCGCGCACCGTCGCACGGTGCGACTGTTTGGTACCGATAACGCTCTTGACCAGCGTAACCTTGATCGTTTTCTCGGCCATGGCTTACCCCAGAATCTCTTCGACGCTCTTGCCACGCTTTGCAGCAATCTCCGCCGGCGTATTGACCGCCAGGAGGCCGTTCAGCGTTGCACGCACGACGTTGTATGGATTCGACGAGCCGATGCACTTGCACGTCACGTCGGTCACACCCATGACCTCGAAGACGGCGCGCATCGGACCGCCGGCGATGATGCCGGTACCGCTCGGTGCCGGCTGCATCAGGACCGAAGAGGCGCCGTGCTTGCCGATGACCGAATGCTGCAGCGTGCCGTTCTTCAGCGAGATCTTGACCATCTTGCGGCGCGCTTCATCCATGGCTTTCTGCACCGCCACCGGGACTTCGCGGGACTTGCCCTTGCCCATGCCGATGCCGCCATCGCCGTCGCCAACCACCGTCAGCGCCGCGAAACCGAGGATACGACCGCCCTTCACGACCTTGGTGACACGGTTGATGGCGACCATCTTCTCGCGCAGGCCGTCGTCACGCTCCTCGGAAGCCTGCGGACGCTTGCTTTGTTGCTTAGCCATACGTTTCCTCGCTTAGAACTTGAGACCGCCTTCGCGGGCGGCCTCGGCCAGCGCCTTGACGCGACCGTGATACTGGAAGCCGGCGCGATCGAACGCGACAGACTCGATACCCGCGGCCTTCGCACGCTCGGCAATCAGCTTGCCGACCACCGCCGCGGCGGCAGCGTTGCCGCCATGGGCCAGTTGCGAACGCACGTCAGCCTCGACCGTGGAGGCCGCTGCAAGCACCCGCGCGCCGGAACCGTCGATGATCTGGGCGTAGATATGGGAATTGGAACGGAACACAGTCAGACGAACCGCCTTCAGTTCCGCGATTTTGGCTCGGGTTTTACGAGCACGACGCAGACGAACCACTTTCTTGTTCATATCGAACCGCCCTTACTTCTTCTTGGTTTCCTTGAGCACGACCACTTCGTCCGCGTAACGGACGCCCTTGCCCTTGTAGGGTTCGGGAGCGCGGTATGCACGCACTTCGGCCGCCACCTGGCCAACCTGCTGCTTGTCGATGCCCTTGATGACGATCTCGGTCTGGGAAGGCGTTTCCACCTTCACGCCTACCGGCATCTGATGCACGACCGGATGCGAGAAACCGAGCGTCAGGTTGAGCTTGTCGCCCTGAGCCTGAGCACGATAACCCACGCCGACGAGGGTCAGCTTGCGCTCGAAGCCCTTGGTCACGCCGGTAACCATGTTGTTCACCAGCGCACGGACGGTACCCGACATCGCACGGCCATTCGCCGCACCAGCAACCGCAGCGAACAGCAGCGCATCGCCTTCGCGCTGAACCGACACGGCATTGCCGATGTATTGCTTGACGGTACCCAGCGGCCCCTTCACGGAGACTTCGCCGCCCGCGACCGTCACATCGACGCCGCCGGGGATTGCCACCGGATTTTTAGCTACACGAGACATGAGACCCCCTTAAGCGACGTAACAGATGACTTCGCCGCCCACGCGTCCGGCGCGCGCCGCACGGTCGGTCATGACGCCACGCGGCGTGGAAACAATCGCCACACCCAGGCCGTTCATGACGCGCGGAAGATCGTCACTGCCCTTGTAAACACGCAGGCCGGGACGGCTGACGCGTTCGATGCGCTCGATGACCGGGCGACCGGCGTAGTACTTCAGCACCACGTCCAGCTGAACCTTGCCTTCGGCATCACGCACTGCATAACCGTCGATGTAACCTTCATCCTGCAGCACCTTGGCGATCGCGACTTTCAGCTTTGAGCTGGGCATCGACACGCTCTGCTTCTGAGCCTGTTGGCCATTGCGGATGCGGGTCAGCATATCGGCGATCGGATCGGACATACTCATTCGATAATCTCCTTACCAGCTCGCCTTGGTCATGCCCGGCACTTCGCCGCGGAACGCGAGGTCGCGCAGCTTGTTCCGGCAAAGACCGAACTTACGGAAAACGCCCCGCGGACGCCCCGTCAGGGCGCAGCGATTGCGCTCGCGAACCGGGCTTGCATTGCGCGGAAGCTGCTGCAGCTTCAGACGAGCAGCCATGCGCTCTTCTTCAGGCAACTTGAAATCGTTGATCTGAGCGATCAGCGCTGCACGCTTGGCGGCGAATTTCTCGACCGTCTTGCGGCGCTTCTCTTCTCGATTGATCAGAGCCAGTTTTGCCATAACACCCTCAATTCTTGAACGGGAACTTGAACGCCGCGAGCAGAGCCCGAGCTTCCTGATCGGTCTTGGCCGTCGTCGTGATGCTGATGTTCATCCCCCGCAGAGCATCGATCTTGTCGTACTCGATTTCCGGGAAAATGATCTGTTCCTTGACACCCAGGTTGTAATTGCCGCGACCGTCGAAGCCCTTGCCGGCGATCCCGCGGAAGTCGCGGATACGCGGCATCGCGATCGTCACGAGACGATCGAGAAACTCGAACATCTTCTCGCCGCGCAGGGTCACCATGCAGCCGATCGGATAACCATCACGGATCTTGAAACCCGCGATCGACTTGCGCGCCTTCGTCACGACCGGCTTTTGACCAGCGATCTTCTGCATGTCGCCAACGGCATGCTCGAGGATCTTCTTGTCACCGACCGCCTCACCGACACCCATGTTCAGCGTGATCTTCGTGATGCGAGGCACTTCCATCACGGACTTGTACCCGAACTGCTTGAGCAACTCGGGAGAAATCGTTTCTTTGTAGTACTGCTGCAAGCGCGCCATCACCGCTCCTTACGCGTCGACCAGTTCGCCATTCGACTTGAAGAAGCGCACCTTGCGACCATCCTCAAGCACCCGGATACCCACGCGATCACCCTTCTGGGCCGCGGAGTTGAACAAAGCGACGTTCGAGATATGGAGCGGCATTTCCTTTTCGACGATACCACCCACCTCACCCTTGAGCGGGTTCGGACGCACGTGCTTCTTCGCGCGATTCACACCCTCGACCACGAGATGCTCATCACCAACCCGACGCAGCACGACACCGCGACGACCGCGGTCCTTGCCTGCCAGGACAACAACCTCATCACCTTTGCGGATCTTGTTCATCTCGACAACTCCTTAGAGCACTTCAGGCGCCAGCGAGACGATCTTCATGAACCGCTCGGTACGCAGCTCGCGCGTCACCGGCCCGAAGATACGGGTACCAATCGGCTCGAGCTTGTTATTCAGCAACACAGCGGCATTGCCATCGAACTTGACAAGCGAACCGTCGGGACGGCGCACGCCTTTCGCGGTACGCACCACAACGGCACTGTAGATGTCGCCTTTCTTGACGCGACCGCGCGGCGCTGCATCCTTGACGGTTACCTTGATGATGTCGCCAATGCTGGCATAGCGACGCTTCGAGCCACCAAGCACCTTGATGCACATCACCGAACGCGCGCCCGTATTGTCGGCGACGTCCAGAATGGACTGCATTTGAATCATGAATTTATCTCCAACTTGCCCCGCTACAGCGGTCAGTCTTGGAACCCGTACGGGTAGGGAGCCCCGAAGAGCGAAAAGCAAAGAAAGAAAATTATAACAGCTTGGCAGTTACCTGCCAAGCTGTCCGCTGATAAACCGTACTTTTATCAGATAACGCGTGCTTTCTCGAGCACCTTTGCGACGCGCCAGGACTTGGTCTTGGAAATCGGACGGCATTCCTCGATCTCAACCAGGTCGCCGGCAGCGGCGATGCCGCCTTCGACGTGTGCATGATACTTCGCCGACCGCGTAATCACCTTGCCGTACAGTTCGTGCTTGACGCGACGCTCGACCAGCACGGTCACCGTGTTCTGCATCTTGTCGCTGACGACACGGCCGACAAGGGCGCGACGCACTTTTTCGATTTGTTCGCTCATTTCTGCCCTGCCTTTTCACGCAGAAGGGTACGCACGCGAGCGATGTCGCGACGAACCTTTCCGAGTTGGCTCGTGTTGCCGAGCTGCTGCGTAGCCAGCTGCATGCGCAGCGAGAACTGCGCCTTCAGCAGCTCAAGCAGTTCCTGATTCAATTCACCGGCGCTCTTTGCGCGGAGTTCACTCGCTTTCATGATTACCCCAACTGACGGTGAACAAACACGGTCTCGAGCGGCAGCTTCGCAGCAGCGAGGCGGAACGCTTCGCGCGCCAGCGCTTCGTCGACACCGTCCATCTCGTACAGCACTTTGCCCGGCTGGATCTCGGCGACCCAGTACTCAGGGTTACCCTTGCCGTTACCCATACGGACTTCCGCAGGCTTCTTCGAGATCGGCTTGTCCGGGAAGATACGGATCCAGATGCGACCGCCACGTTTGATGTGACGGGTCATCGCACGGCGCGCCGACTCGATCTGGCGCGCGGTAAGACGGCCGCGGCCGATAGCCTTGAGACCGTACTCGCCGAAGCTGACCTTCGCACCGCGCGTCGCGACGCCGGTGTTGCGCCCCTTCTGCTCCTTACGATATTTCCTTCTCGTCGGCTGCAGCATCATTCACCCCTGCTATCTTGCGGCTGCTTGGCCTGGCCTTCGGCTCCACCCCTGCGAGCAGGACGGCGGCCGGGACGGCCCTCGCCACCTTCGGCACCACGCGGAGCACCGCGACGGCCACGGCGAGCCTCGTTTTCGTTCTCGACGACGACCGGACGCTCATTGCGGCCGAGCATCTCGCCCTTGTAGACCCAAACCTTGATGCCGATGATGCCGTAGGTCGTGCTCGCTTCCGACACGCCATAGTCGATGTCGGCGCGCAGCGTGTGCAGCGGCACGCGGCCTTCACGGTACCACTCGGTACGGGCGATTTCCGCGCCGTTCAGGCGACCCGCGCTCATGATCTTGATGCCCTGCGCCCCCAGACGCATGGCGTTCTGCATCGCGCGCTTCATCGCGCGACGGAACATGATGCGCTTCTCGAGCTGCTGGGCGATCGAATCGGCGATCAGCTTGGCGTCGACCTCCGGCTTGCGAACTTCCTCGATATTGACGTGCACCGGCACGCCCATGATCTTCTGCAGTTCGCGCTTCAGCAGTTCGATGTCCTCGCCCTTCTTGCCGATCACGACACCCGGACGCGCACTGAACAGGGTGATCCGGGCGTTCTTGGCCGGACGCTCGATGACGATGCGGCCGACGGACGCGTGCGCGAGCTTCTTCTTAAGGAAGTCACGGACCTTGATGTCCTCGTGCAGCATCTTGGAGTAGTCGCGGCTCCCGGCGAACCAGCGCGAACTCCAGTCACGGGTGACCGCAAGACGGAATCCGGTCGGATGAATTTTCTGACCCATAATTACCCCTTATTCCCCGACGGTCACGTAGACATGGCAGGTCGGCTTGAGGATGCGGTTACCGCGCCCTTTCGCGCGCGCCGTAAAGCGCTTCAGCGACGTACCTTCCTCGACGTAGATCGTCTTCACCTTCAGGGTGTCGATGTCTGCGCCTTCATTATGTTCGGCATTGGCGATCGCCGACTCGACGACCTTGCGGATGATCTGCGCGCCTTTCTTCGGCGAGAAGGCGAGAATATTCAGGGCCTGATCAACCGGCTTGCCCCGCACCTGGTCGGCCACCAGACGGCCCTTCTGGGCCGACAGGCGAACGCCACGGAGGATTGCTTTGGTTTCCATGGTGGCTCCTTACCTCTTTGCCTTCTTGCTCGCGGCGTGACCCTTGAACGTACGGGTCAGCGCAAACTCGCCGAGCTTGTGACCGACCATGTTCTCGGAAACGAACACCGGAACGTGCTGGCGGCCGTTATGCACCGCGATCGTCAGACCGACGAAGTCGGGCAGCACCGTCGAACGGCGCGACCACGTCTTGATCGGACGCTTGTCGTTGCTCGCCCGGACGGCGTCGACCTTCTTGAGCAGGTGCGCGTCGACAAACGGGCCTTTTTTAATAGAACGTGCCATCTGTTACCCCTTAACGCTTGTGACGACGCTGCACGATCATGGTATCGGTGCGCTTGTTGCTGCGCGTGCGATAGCCCTTGGCCGGCTGGCCCCACGGGCTCCGCGGCACACCACCTTCGCCGGTACGGCCTTCGCCGCCGCCGTGCGGGTGATCAACCGGGTTCATCGCCACACCGCGAACGGTCGGACGAATACCACGCCAGCGATTCGCACCGGCCTTGCCGATCTTGCGCAGACCGTGCTCTTCATTGCCCACCACGCCAATCGCGGCGCGGCATTCGACATGCACGCGACGGACTTCGCCGGAGCGCAACCGAATCTGGGCGTAGGCGCCTTCACGCGCCAGGAGCTGCACCGAAGTACCGGCTGCACGCGCGATCTGCGCGCCCTTGCCCGGCATCATTTCGACGCAGTGGATCGTCGAACCGACCGGAATGTTGCGGATCGGCAGAACGTTGCCCGGCTTGATCGGAGCTTCAGCGCCGCTCATGACCGGCTGACCAACTTCCAGACCCTTCGGGGCGATGATGTACGCACGTTCGCCATCTGCGTAGCAGATCAGGGCGATGTTCGCCGAACGGTTCGGGTCGTACTCGATGCGCTCGACGCGCGCTACGATCCCGTCCTTGTTGCGACGAAAATCCACCAGGCGGTAGTGTTGCTTGTGACCACCGCCCTGGTGACGAACGGTGATATGGCCGTTGTTGTTACGGCCGGCATTCTTCGACTGCTTTTCGACCAAGGAGGCGAGCGGGCGGCCTTTGTACAGGTCGGCGTTCACAACCTTGACCATCGCGCGACGGCCGGCAGACGTAGGCTTGAGTTTTACCAGTGCCATGACTATTACTCCCCGGCCGCGAAGTTGATTTCCTGGCCCGGCTTCAGGCACACGAAGGCTTTCTTCCAGCCCTTGCGACGCCCCATCGTCTTGCCGAAGCGCTTGACCTTACCCTTCACGTTCGCGATCTGGACCGACTTGACCTCGACCTTGAACAGCAGCTCGACCGCAGCCTTCACTTCAGGCTTCGTTGCGCACGACGCAACCTTGAACACGACCTGCTCGTTCTTGTCGGCAACGTACGTTGCCTTTTCGGAGATCTGGGGCGCGAGCAGCACCTGCATCAGACGCTCTTGGCTAAATCCGCTCATTGCCAGGTCTCCTCCATCTTGGCCAACGCCCCCTTGGTCACGATCACGCGATCGTAGTGCACCAGGGACACCGGATCCGTCTCGCTGACCTCGAGCACCAGCACCTTGTGCAGGTTGCGCGACGACAGGAACAGGTTCTCGTCGAACTGATCCGTGATCACGAGCACGGAGTCCAACCCCATGCCCTTCAGCTTCTGCGACAGAAGCTTGGTTTTCGGCGCTTCGACGCTGAAATTCTCGACCACCGCCAGACGATCCTCGCGAGCGAGCTGCGACAGGATCGACGCGACGCCGGCGCGGTACATCTTGCGATTCAGTTTCTGGGTGAAGTTCTCGTCGGGCGAATTCGCGAAGATCCGACCACCACCACGCCACAGCGGACTCGACGCCCTACCGGCACGCGCGCGGCCGGTACCCTTCTGGCGCCACGGCTTGCGCGTCGATTTGGCAATTTCGGAGCGCCCCTTCTGCGCGCGGTCGCCCGAGCGCGCGTTCGCCATATAGGCAACGACCACCTGGTGAATCAGCGCCTCGTTATAGTCGCGCCCGAACAGCGCATCAGAAGCCTGCAGCATTGCCGCCTGCACACCCTGATCGTTCAATAGTTTAAGTTCCATTACGACCTCGCTCAGCCACGGGCCTTGACCGCGGGACGAACGATCACGTCGCCACCCTTGGACCCAGGAACAGCCCCCTTGACCAGGAGCAACTGACGCTCGACATCGACACGAACCACTTCGAGGCTCTGCGTCGTGCGGGTCACGTTGCCATACTGGCCAGCCATCCGCTTACCCGGAAAAACACGACCCGGGTCCTGCGCCATACCGATCGAACCCGGCGCGTTATGCGACACCGAGTTACCGTGCGACGCGCGGTTCGACGAGAAATTGTGACGCTTGATGACACCCGAAAAGCCCTTACCGATCGACATACCGGTCACATCGACCTTCTGCCCGACCGCAAAGAGCTCCACGCTGATCACGTCACCTGCCTTGAGACTGGCCAACTGACCCGGCTCGACCGTGAATTCGCGAAGGGTGTGACCGGCTTCGACGCCAGCCTTGGCGAGATGCCCGGCGAGCGCCTTATTGACGCGGCTCGCACGGCGCTTGCCGAAAGCCACCTGAACCGCGGCATAACCGTCGCTTTCAGGCGTCTTGACTTGGGTAACGCGGTTGTTGGCAACATCAAGCACCGTCACCGGGACACTACGACCGTCCTCGGCGAAAATGCGAGTCATGCCAACCTTGCGTCCTACAAGGCCTAGACTCATTTTCTTCTCCTGATCCCCGGTTACGATTGACCGGGCCCTATCACATGAATTGCGCCAAAAGACGCAAAGGCCGGATTATACCGGCCTCTTTGAAAACTCCGCAAGCTCGGGAGCTTACTGCAGCTTGATCTCGACGTCGACACCCGCAGGCAGATCCAGCTTCATCAGTGCGTCGACCGTCTTGTCGGTCGGATCGATGATGTCCATCAGACGCTGGTGGGTGCGAATTTCGAACTGGTCGCGCGAGGTCTTGTTGACGTGCGGCGAACGCAGAAGGTCGAAGCGCTCGATGCGCGTCGGCAGCGGCACGGGGCCACGAACAACGGCACCGGTACGCTTGGCGGTATCGACGATCTCGAGGGCCGATTGGTCGATCAGACGGTAGTCGAATGCCTTCAGACGGATCCGAATCTTCTGGTTTTGCATGTTGCAGTCCTTTAAAGAGCAAAAACCCCGGGGCGAGTGGCCCCGGGGAGATTAGTCGAAACGATTACTCGATGATCTTTGCGACGACACCGGCACCGACAGTACGACCGCCTTCGCGGATCGCGAAGCGCAGACCTTCTTCCATGGCGATCGGTGCCAGCAGCTTCACCGTGATCGACACGTTGTCGCCCGGCATGACCATCTCGGTGCCTTCGGGCAGCGCGATCGAACCGGTCACGTCGGTCGTACGGAAGTAGAACTGCGGACGGTAGTTGTTGAAGAACGGGGTGTGACGACCACCCTCTTCCTTCGACAGCACGTACACTTCGCCCGTGAAGTGGGTGTGCGGCTTGATCGAGCCCGGCTTGCACAGGACCTGACCACGCTCAACATCTTCACGCTTGGTGCCGCGCAGCAGCACGCCGACGTTGTCACCCGCCTGCCCCTGGTCAAGCAGCTTGCGGAACATTTCGACGCCAGTGCAGATGGTCTTGACCGTGGGCTTGATGCCGACGATTTCGACTTCTTCACCGACCTTGACGACGCCACGCTCGACACGGCCGGTTACGACGGTACCGCGACCCGAGATCGAGAACACGTCTTCGATCGGCAGCAGGAAGGGCTTGTCGATCGCACGCTCCGGGGTCGGGATGTACGAGTCGAGCGCATCGGCCAGCGCCATGATCGCGCCTTCGCCCAGATCGCTCTTGTCGCCTTCGATCGCCTTCAGCGCCGAGCCCTTGACGATGGGAATGTCGTCGCCCGGGAAGTCGTACTTCGACAGCAGTTCGCGCACTTCCATCTCGACGAGCTCGAGCAGCTCGGCGTCGTCGACCATGTCGCACTTGTTCATGAACACGATGATGTACGGCACACCGACCTGACGGGCGAGCAGGATGTGCTCGCGGGTCTGCGGCATCGGGCCGTCGGCGGCCGACACAACGAGGATCGCGCCGTCCATCTGCGCGGCGCCGGTGATCATGTTCTTCACATAGTCGGCATGGCCCGGGCAGTCGACGTGGGCGTAGTGACGGGTCGCGGTTTCGTACTCGACGTGCGCGGTGTTGATCGTGATGCCGCGCGCCTTTTCTTCCGGCGCCGCGTCGATCTGGTCGTAGGCCTTCGCCTCGCCGCCGAACTTCGTCGACAGGATCGTCGTGATCGCCGCGGTCAGGGTCGTCTTGCCATGGTCAACGTGGCCGATCGTCCCAACGTTTACGTGCGGTTTCGTCCGCTCAAACTTGCCTTTTGCCATTGTGAGAATCCTCGCTTGAGTTCTATTACTTGCTACGATTGCTGATCACCGCCTCCGCAACGCTCTTCGGCGCCTCGGAGTAGTGCTTGAATTCCATCGAGTACGTTGCGCGACCCTGCGTAAGCGAACGCAGCTGCGTCGCGTAGCCGAACATCTCGGCCAGCGGCACTTCGGCTTTCACTTCCTTCATGCCGCCAGGCAGGTCGTCCATACCCTGAACGATGCCGCGACGACCGGAAAGGTCGCCCATGACGTTACCCATGTAATCCTCGGGCGTCTCGACAACCACCGCCATCATCGGCTCGAGCAGCACCGGACTTGCCTTGCGCATCGCGTCCTTGAACGCCATCGACGCGGCCATCTTGAATGCGTTTTCGTTCGAGTCAACGTCGTGGTACGAACCATCGAACAGGGTGACCTTCACGTCGACCACCGGGAAGCCGGCCAGCACGCCGTTCGGCAACGTTTCCTGCAGGCCCTTGTCGACTGCCGGGATGTATTCGCGCGGAACCACACCGCCCTTGATCGCATCCACGAATTCATAGCCCTTGCCGGCTTCGTTCGGCTCGAGCTTGATCCACACGTGACCGAACTGGCCGCGACCGCCGGACTGCTTGACGAACTTGCCTTCCTGTTCGACCGCCTTGCGGATCGCTTCGCGGTAGGCAACCTGCGGGGCGCCGACGTTCGCCTCGACGTTGAATTCGCGCTTCATGCGGTCGACGATGATCTCGAGGTGCAGCTCGCCCATCCCCGAGATGATCGTCTGACCGGACTCCTCGTCGGTACGCACGCGGAAGGACGGATCCTCGGCAGCCAGGCGGCCCAGCGCGATACCCATCTTTTCCTGGTCGCTCTTGGTCTTCGGCTCCACAGCGACGTGAATCACCGGATCCGGGAAGACCATGCGCTCGAGGATAATCGGTGCGCTCGGATCGCACAGCGTCTCGCCCGTGGTCACTTCCTTCAGACCCACGCAAGCAGCGATGTCACCCGCGAGAACCTCCTTGATCTCATGACGCTCGTTGGCGTGCATCTGGAGAATGCGTCCGATGCGCTCCTTCTTGCTCTTGACCGAGTTCAGCACAGTCTCGCCCGACTGCAGAACACCGGAGTACACGCGCACGAAAGTCAGCTGACCGACAAACGGGTCGGTCATCAGCTTGAATGCGAGCGCCGAGAACTTTTCTGCGTCGTCGGCTTTGCGCGACACCGGCTGATCGTCGTCGTCCACACCGGCGACCGGCGGGATATCAACCGGCGACGGCAGCAGTTCGATGACGGCGTCGAGCATGCGCTGCACGCCCTTGTTCTTGAACGCAGTGCCGCACAACATCGGCTGGATTTCGCACGCGATCGTGCGGGAACGCAGACCGGCGTTGATCTTCTCGATCGGCAGATCACCGTTCTCGAGATATTCATTCATCAGCTCTTCGCTGGCTTCGGCCGCGGCCTCGACCATCTTCTCGCGCCACTCGGCAGCATCGGCCTGCAGTTCGGCGGGAACGTCGCGATACTCGAACTTCATGCCCTGACTGGCTTCGTCCCAGTAGATCGCCTTCATCCGCGCGAGATCGACCACACCTGCAAAGGACTCCTCTGCGCCGATCGGAATGACGATCGGCACCGGGTTCGCCTTGAGGCGGGTACGCATCTGCTCGTACACCTTGAAGAAGTTCGCGCCCTGACGGTCCATCTTGTTCACGAACGCAAGACGAGGCACCTTGTACTTGGTAGCCTGACGCCACACGGTTTCCGACTGCGGCTGAACGCCGCCGACCGCGCAGTAGACCATGCAGGCACCATCGAGCACCCGCATCGAACGCTCGACCTCGATCGTGAAGTCGACGTGTCCCGGGGTGTCGATGATGTTGAAGCGATGCTCGGGGAACGACAGGTCCATCCCCTTCCAGAAGCAGGTGGTTGCGGCCGAGGTAATCGTGATACCCCGCTCCTGCTCCTGCTCCATCCAGTCCATGGTCGCCGCGCCATCATGAACTTCACCGATCTTGTGGTTAACACCGGTGTAAAAAAGAATGCGCTCGGTCGTCGTTGTCTTGCCGGCGTCGATGTGAGCGGAGATACCGATGTTGCGGTAGCGCTCAATGGGAGTCTTGCGAGCCACGGTTTATCCTGCCTTCCAGAATTCGCGCAGGGCGCGAAAGTCCAAGTGTCGTATTACAAAACAATCGAGCCCTTGCCAGGGCCCGATTTACCGCCGCATTAAATTTCTTAGAAGCGGTAGTGCGAGAAGGCCTTGTTCGCCTCGGCCATGCGGTGCACTTCTTCGCGCTTCTTCATCGCAGCGCCACGACCTTCCGCGGCCTCGAGGAGCTCACCAGCCAAGCGCTGAGCCATCGACTTCTCGGCGCGCTTGCGGGCGGCTTCGCGCAGCCAGCGCATCGACAGCGCCATGCGGCGCGACGGACGCACTTCGACGGGAACCTGGTAGTTCGCGCCACCGACGCGGCGGCTCTTGACTTCAACCACCGGCTTGACGTTCGCAACAGCCGACGAGAAGATCTCGAGCGGATCCTTGCCCGCCTTGCCCGAGATATGCTCGAACGCACCATAGACGATGCGCTCGGCAACGGACTTCTTGCCGGACTGCATGATCACGTTGATGAACTTGGAAACATCCTGCGAACCGAACTTCGGATCCGGCAGGATTTCACGTTTGGGTACTTCGCGACGACGGGGCATGACAACCTCTAGCTATTTCTGAAAGCCGACAATTAGGACTTCTTCGGGCGCTTTGCGCCGTACTTCGAGCGCGACTGCTTACGATCCTTGACGCCCTGAAGGTCAAGAGAGCCGCGCACGATGTGATAACGCACACCCGGCAAGTCCTTCACACGACCACCGCGAATCAGGACCACGGAGTGCTCCTGAAGGTTATGACCCTCGCCGCCGATGTACGAGATCACTTCGAAACCGTTTGTCAGACGAACCTTCGCCACTTTACGCAGCGCGGAGTTCGGCTTTTTCGGCGTCGTGGTATAGACGCGGGTGCAGACGCCGCGCTTTTGCGGGCAGGCGTCGAGCGCCGGCACTTTGCTCTTTACGACTGCAAGTTGCCGGGGCTTGCGGACGAGCTGATTAATTGTTGGCATAGCTTGAGAATTTTCCATTATACCGAGGCAGCCCCAAAGGCCGCCCCGGGCGGTTGATTCCGGCTGAGGCTGACTACGATTGGTCAGTCCACAAAAAGAGGCCGGATGTTATCCCGACAGGCCAGCGAAAGTCAACCGGCCTGCACATCTTGCGAGACGCCATCGGGCACTTCCGACGGTTGTTCTTGCATCGCCGCCCATGCATGCTCGGCTGCGAGATCCTCGCCCGCCGACTGCGCCCGGCGGTTGCGGTGGTACGCCATGCCGGTACCGGCGGGAATGAGCCGGCCGACAATGACGTTTTCCTTGAGCCCGCGCAGTTCGTCGCGCTTGCCCATGATGGCCGCTTCGGTCAGCACGCGCGTCGTTTCCTGGAAGGACGCGGCGGAGATGAACGAATCGGTCGACAACGATGCCTTCGTGATACCCAGCAGGATGTTCTGATAGTGGCCCGCCAGCTTGCCGTCGGCTTCGACACGGTCGTTCTCGTCGAGCACTTCCGAACGTTCGACCTGCTCCTCGCGGATGAACTTGGTGTCACCCGCGTCGGTGATGACCACGCGGCGCAGCATCTGACGGACGATCACCTCGATGTGCTTGTCGTTGATCTTCACGCCCTGCAGACGGTACACGTCCTGGACTTCGTCGATGATGTAGCGCGCGAGCGCCTCGATGCCCTGCAGACGGAGGATATCGTGCGGGTCGGCCGGGCCGTCGACGATCAGTTCGCCCTTGTTGACGACCTGGCCGTCGTGCACCATCACGTGCTTGTCCTTCGGAATCAGGAACTCGTGCGCGGTGCCGTCGGCTTCGGTGATCACCAGGCGCTGCTTGCCCTTGGTGTCCTTGCCGAACGAAACCGTGCCGGTGTATTCGGCGAGCACCCCGGCATCCTTGGGCGGACGCGCTTCGAAGAGTTCCGCCACGCGCGGCAGACCGCCGGTGATGTCGCGGGTCTTGGCGGATTCCTGCGGGATACGCGCCAGAATGTCGCCGACGCTGACAACCTGACCATCCTTGACGGTAATCAGCGAACCGACCTGGAAGGTGATCGCCACCGAATGGTCGGTGCCTGCGATCTTCACTTCCTCGCCGCTCTCGTCGAGCAGCTTGACCTGCGGACGCACGCCCTTCGACGACGAACCCGCCTTGCGCTTGCCATCGATGACGACCAGAGTCGACAGACCTGTCACTTCATCGATCTGCTTGGCAACGGTCGCACCTTCCTCGACGTTCTCGAATTTCACGGTACCGGCGTATTCCGTGACGATCGGGCGGGTATGCGGATCCCAGGTCGCGAGCATCACGCCGGCCTTGATGGCGGCGCCGTCATCGACCAGCAGCGTTGCACCATAGGGGAGCTTGTGGCGCTCGCGCTCGCGGCCCATGTCGTCGGCGACGACGATCTCCGCCGAGCGGGCGATGATGACCTTCTCCCCCTTGGCGTTCGAAACGTAGCGCATGTTGCCGGCAAAGCGGATGGTACCGGCCGACTTCGACTCGACACCGCTCGCGGCGGCAGCTCGCGACGCCGCACCACCGACGTGGAAGGTCCGCATCGTGAGCTGCGTACCCGGCTCGCCGATCGACTGCGCGGCGATGACACCGACCGCCTCGCCGACGTTGACCAGATTGCCGCGACCGAGGTCGCGCCCGTAGCACTTGCCACACAGGCCGTAGCGGGTCTCGCAGGTCAGTGCAGTGCGCACCTTCACTTCGTCGATGCCGAGGCTCTCGATCAGATCGACCGCGTTCTCGTCGAGCAGCGTGCCGGCCTCCATGACCGTTTCCTGCGAATCGGGGTTGACGATGTCCTCGGCGCAAACACGGCCGAGGATGCGATCGCGCAGCGGCTCGATGACTTCGCCGCCCTCGATCAACGCCTTCATCACGAAGCCGTCACGCGTGCCGCAATCATCTTCGGTGACGACCAGATCCTGGGTCACGTCGACCAGGCGACGGGTCAGGTAGCCGGAGTTCGCGGTCTTCAGCGCGGTATCGGCCAGACCCTTACGGGCGCCGTGGGTCGAGATGAAGTACTGCAGAACGTTCAGCCCTTCACGGAAGTTCGTCGTGATCGGGGTCTCGATGATGGAGCCGTCCGGCTTCGCCATCAGGCCGCGCATGCCGGCGAGCTGACGGATCTGCGCGGCCGAACCGCGCGCACCCGAGTCCGCCATCATGTAGATGGAGTTGAACGACTCCTGCTTGACTGTCTCGCCCTTGCGGTTGACGACGTCTTCCTGGCCGAGTTGGTCCATCATCGCCTTGGCGACCTGGTCACCGGCGCGGCCCCAGATATCGACCACCTTGTTGTAGCGCTCGCCGTCGGTCACAAGGCCCGACGTGTACTGCCGGGCGATTTCCTTCACTTCCTGCTCGGCGGCGTGGATCAGCGAATCCTTCAGGTTCGGGACGAGCATGTCCTTGACCGCGATCGAGATACCGGCGCGGGTCGCCAGACGGAAGCCGAACTGCATCAGCTTGTCGGCAAACACGACGGTTTCCTTCAAGCCGCAACGACGGAACGACGCGTTGATCAGCCTGGAAATTTCCTTCTTCTTCAGCGGCTTGTCGATCACGCTGAAGGGAAGGCCCGGCGGCAGGATCTCGGACAGCATGGCGCGGCCGGCCGTCGTGTTGTAGCGGGTGATCTTCTCGCGGCGTTCGCCGTCGGCGCCGACTTCGATCTCCTTCAGGCGGACCGAGACACGGGCGTGGAGCGACAGCTGCTTCGACTCGTAGGCGCGCTTGAGCTCGCCCACGTCGGACAGGGCCATGCCTTCGCCGAGCACGTTGACGCCTTCGCGGGTCGCGTAGTACAGGCCCAGGACGATGTCCTGCGACGGGACGATGATCGGCTCGCCGTTCGCGGGCGACAGCACGTTGTTCGACGCGAGCATCAGCGTGCGTGCTTCCATCTGCGCCTCGAGCGACAGCGGCACGTGGACGGCCATCTGGTCGCCGTCGAAGTCGGCGTTGAACGCGACGCAGACGAGCGGGTGCAGCTGGATCGCCTTGCCTTCGATCAGCACCGGCTCGAACGCCTGGATACCGAGGCGGTGCAGGGTCGGCGCGCGGTTCAGCATGACCGGATGCTCGCGGATGACCTCTTCGAGGATATCCCAGACCACCGGCTCCTGGCCCTCGACCATCTTCTTCGCCTGCTTGATGGTCGTCGCCAGCCCCATCAGCTCCAGCTTGTTGAAGATGAAGGGCTTGAAGAGCTCGAGCGCCATCAGCTTCGGCAGGCCGCACTGATGGAGCTTCAGCTGCGGACCGACGACGATGACCGAACGGCCCGAGTAGTCGACGCGCTTGCCCAGCAGGTTCTGACGGAAGCGACCGCCCTTGCCCTTGATCATGTCGGCGAGCGACTTGAGCGGGCGCTTGTTCGCCCCGGTCATCGCCTTGCCGCGGCGGCCGTTGTCGAGCAGCGAGTCGACGGCTTCCTGCAGCATGCGCTTCTCGTTGCGCACGATGATTTCCGGCGCCTTCAGCTCCAGCAGGCGCTTCAGGCGGTTGTTGCGATTGATGACGCGACGATAGAGGTCGTTCAGGTCGGAGGTCGCGAAACGGCCGCCATCCAGGGGCACCAGCGGACGCAGGTCCGGCGGCAGCACCGGCAGGACCTCGAGAATCATCCATTCGGGCTTGATGCCGGACTGCTGGAAGGCTTCGAGCACCTTGAGGCGCTTCGAGAACTTCTTGATCTTGGCTTCGGAGTTGGTGGTCTCGAGTTCCCCGCGCAGCTTCTCAATCTCGAGCTGGATGTCGAGCGTGCGCAACAGGCCGCGGATGCCCTCGGCGCCCATCAGCGCGTCGAATTCGTCGCCATACTCCTCGACCTTCGCGAGGTAGTCGTCCTCGGTCAGGAGTTGACCACGGTTGAGCGGGGTCATACCCGGCTCGACGACGACAAAGGCTTCGAAGTACAGCACGCGCTCGATGTCGCGCAGGGTCATGTCGAGCACCATGCCGAGACGGCTCGGCAGGCTCTTCAGGAACCAGATGTGGGCGGTCGGGCTGGCGAGCTCGATGTGCGCCATGCGCTCACGGCGCACTTTCGACAGCGTCACTTCGACGCCGCACTTCTCGCAGATCACGCCGCGATGCTTGAGCCGCTTGTACTTGCCGCACAGGCATTCGTAATCCTTCACCGGCCCGAAGATCTTGGCGCAGAAGAGGCCGTCGCGCTCGGGCTTGAAGGTGCGATAGTTGATGGTCTCGGGCTTCTTGACCTCGCCGTAGGACCACGAGCGGATCTTGTCCGGCGACGCGAGGCCGATCGTGATCGCATCGAACTGGTCTTCGTTCGGCAGGGTTTGCTTGAACAGGTCAGCGAGCAGGCTTTTCATTAATCACTCCGTCCGGGTGGCTTGATGGGCATTCACCCGGTTCAGTACGTGTCCAGATCGATGTCGATCGCGAGCGAGCGGATTTCCTTCACCAGCACGTTGAAGGACTCGGGCATGCCCGCGTCGATCTTGTGCTCGCCCTTGACGATGCTTTCGTACACCTTGGTACGGCCGGTCACGTCGTCGGACTTCACGGTGAGCATTTCCTGCAGCGTGTAGGCGGCGCCGTAGGCCTCGAGCGCCCACACTTCCATTTCGCCGAAACGCTGGCCGCCGAATTGCGCCTTGCCGCCCAGCGGCTGCTGCGTGACGAGCGAATACGGGCCGGTGGAACGCGCGTGCATCTTGTCGTCGACGAGGTGGTGCAGCTTGAGCACGTGCTTGTAGCCGACGGTGACCTTGCGATCGAAGGCTTCGCCGGTGCGGCCGTCGTACAGCGTGACCTGGCCGCCGGACTCGATGCCGGCCAGCGCGAACATCGCCTCGATCTCCTCTTCCTTCGCACCGTCGAACACCGGCGTCGCGAACGGCACCCCCTTGCGCAGGTTCGACGCGAGTTCGACCACTTCCCGGTCGTCGAGGGTGTCGAGCGCCTCCGGCCGACCCTTCGTGTTGTAGATCTGCTCGAGCAGGCCCCGAATCTCGGCAGCGGCGGCATTCGACCGCACCATCTCGCCGATCTTGTTGCCAAGCGCCTTCGCCGCCCAGCCCAGATGCGTCTCGAGGATCTGGCCGATGTTCATACGCGACGGAACGCCGAGCGGGTTCAGCACGATGTCGACCGGCGTGCCGTCGGCCATGTGCGGCATGTCCTCGATCGGAACGATGCGCGACACGACGCCCTTGTTGCCGTGGCGGCCCGCCATCTTGTCGCCGGGCTGCAGGCGGCGCTTCACGGCGAGGTAGACCTTCACCATCTTCTGCACGCCCGGGGGTAATTCGTCACCCTGGGTGAGCTTCTTCTTCTTGATCTCGAAGGCCTGCTCGAAGTCCTTGCGGGTTTTCTCCAGACCTTCGCGCACCGCTTCGAGCTGCGCCGCCAGTTCCTCGTCCGCCATGCGGATGTCGAACCAGTGGTAGAACTCGAGCGAGTCGAGGTATTCGCCGGTGATCTCGGCGCCCTTCGCCAGCTTCTTCGGACCGCCGTTGGCCTTCTGGCCGGTGATCAGACGGCGGATACGTGCGAAGGCGTCGCGTTCGACGATGCGCATCTGGTCCGCGAGGTCGGTCTTGAAGCTGCGCAGCATGTCGTCGATGATCGACTGCGCGCGCTTGTCGCGCTCGATGCCTTCGCGCGTGAACACCTGCACGTCGATGACGGTGCCGTTCATGCCCGAAGGCACGCGCAGCGAGGTGTCCTTCACATCCGAGGCCTTCTCGCCGAAGATCGCGCGCAGCAGCTTCTCTTCCGGCGTCAGCTGGGTTTCGCCCTTCGGCGTGACCTTGCCGACCAGCACGTCGCCCGCATCGACTTCGGCGCCGATGTAGACGATGCCCGACTCGTCGAGGCGCGACAGCTGCGCTTCGCCCAGCGACGCGATGTCGCGGGTGATTTCCTCGGGTCCGAGCTTGGTGTCGCGCGCGACGACGGTGAGTTCCTCGATGTGGATCGAGGTGAAGCGGTCTTCGGCGACGACGCGCTCGGAGATGAGGATCGAGTCCTCGAAGTTGTAGCCGTTCCACGGCATGAACGCGACCAGCATGTTCTGGCCGAGCGCGAGTTCGCCCAGGTCGGTCGAGGCACCGTCGGCGATGACGTCGCCCCTGCCGATCAGGTCACCGACCTTCACGATCGGACGCTGGTTGATGTTCGTGTTCTGGTTCGAGCGCGTGTACTTGATCATGTTGTAGATGTCGACGCCGACTTCGCCCGCGAGGGTCTCATCGTCGTTGACACGCACCACGATCCGGTTGGCATCGACATAGTCGACAACGCCGCCACGCATCGCCTGCACGGCGGTGCCGGAGTCGACGGCGACGGTACGCTCGATGCCGGTGCCCACCAGCGGCTTCTCGGGACGCAGGCAGGGAACCGCCTGACGCTGCATGTTCGCGCCCATCAGCGCGCGGTTCGCGTCGTCGTGCTCGAGGAACGGAATCAGCGAAGCCGCGACCGACACGATCTGGCCCGGCGCGACGTCCATGTACTGGACCTGGTCCGCCGTCGCCAACAGGAATTCGCCCTTGTGCCGGCACGACACGAGGTCACCCTGCAGCGAACCATCTTCGCCGACGTCGGCGTTCGCCTGCGCGATCACGTACTGGCCTTCCTCGATCGCGGAGAGGAAGTCGATCTGATCGGTGACCTTGCCATCGGTAACCTTGCGGTACGGCGTCTCGAGGAAGCCGTGGCGGTTGGTCTGGGCATACACCGCGAGCGAGTTGATCAGGCCGATGTTCGGGCCTTCCGGCGTCTCGATCGGGCACACGCGGCCGTAGTGCGTCGGATGCACGTCGCGCACCTCGAAACCGGCGCGCTCGCGCGTCAGACCGCCCGGGCCGAGAGCCGACACACGACGCTTGTGCGTGATCTCGGACAGCGGGTTGGTCTGGTCCATGAACTGCGACAACTGACTCGATCCGAAGAATTCCTTGATCGCGGCCGAAATCGGCTTCGCGTTGATCAGGTCGTGCGGCATCAGGTTGTCCGACTCAGCCTGCGACAGGCGCTCCTTGACGGCGCGCTCGACACGGACGAGGCCCGCGCGGAACTGGTTTTCGGCGAGTTCGCCGACCGAGCGCACACGCCGGTTGCCGAGATGGTCGATGTCATCGATCTCGCCGCGACCGTTGCGCAGCTCGACGAGCACGCCCATCACCGCGAGGATGTCTTCGTTCGACAGCGTCGCCGGGCCCTCTTCTCCGCGGGCGCCGACCGCCCCGTAGAAGCGCTTGAGCCAGCCCGGTGCCTTGTCTTCGATTTTTTCCGGATAGGCGCGGCGGTTGAACTTCATGCGGCCGACCGACGACAGGTCGTAACGCTCTTCCGCATAGAAGAGCCCCTGGAACAGTGCCTCGACCGCTTCCTCGGTGGGAGGCTCGCCCGGGCGCATCATGCGGTAGATCGCGACGCGCGCGGCCCACTGGTCGGCCGTCTCGTCGATGCGCAGCGTCTGCGAAATGTACGGACCGCGATCGAGGTCATTGACGAACAGGGTCTGCAGCTCCTTGACGGCTGCATCGCGCAGCTTGCCGAGCAGATCTTCCGTGATCTCGTCGTTGGCGCGCGCGATCAGTTCGCCGGTTTCGGGATCGACGACGTTACGGGCGATGATCCGCCCCAGCAAGAACTCCTCCGGCACGACCATCGTCTTGATGCCGGCCTGTTCGATCTCGCGGATGTGCTTCGCGGTAATGCGCTTGTCGCGCGCGACGATGATCCTACCCGAATCGTCGGTGATGTCGAACTTCGCGACGTCACCGCGCAGGCGATCGGGCACCAGTTCGAAGGCAATCTCTTCGCCCTTGAGCTGGAACGTGTCGAAATCGTGGAAAGTGTCGAGGATCTGCTCGGGCGTCATGCCGATCGCGCGCAGCAGGATCGTCGCAGGCATCTTGCGGCGGCGGTCGACGCGGAAGAACAGGCAGTCCTTCGGGTCGAACTCGAAGTCGAGCCACGAGCCGCGGTAGGGGATGATGCGCGCCGAGAAGAGCAGCTTGCCGGACGAATGGGTCTTGCCCCGGTCGTGCTCGAAGAACACACCCGGCGAACGGTGCAGCTGCGAGACGATGACGCGCTCGGTGCCGTTGATCACGAACGAACCGGTAGAGGTCATGAGCGGGATCTCGCCCATGTACACCTCCTGCTCCTTGACTTCCTTCACCGTCTCCTTGGGCGCGTCGCGGTCGAGAATGACCAGGCGCACGCGCGCGCGCAGCGGCGAAGCAAAGGTCAGGCCGCGCTGCTGACATTCCTTGACGTCGAACGCCGGCTCACCAAGCATGTACTGGACGAATTCAAGCCGCGCGTTCCCGCTGTGGCTGACGATCGGGAAAATCGACGTAAAGGCGGCCTGCAAGCCCTGGTTCAGGCGCGACATCGGCGGCGTTTCAGCCTGCAGGAACGAAGCGAAGGATTCGATCTGGGTGGCGAGAAGGAAAGGGACGTTCAGCACTGTCGCGCGCTTGGCGAAACTCTTGCGGATACGTTTCTTTTCGGTGTAGGAATACGCCATGGATGCTCCGGGTAGAGGTCGGACGTCAAAGAGACAGAACACAGCGTCCCGAGGAGTTCGGGCCAGGCGATAGGCTAATAGACACCATATCTCGCGCTGGGTTCTGCCTTCTTGGATTCACAAAGCACGAAAGGGCTGGCGCCCGAACGAGCGCCAGCCCCGAGAGACAACTCGGTATTACTTGATCTCGACCTTCGCGCCGGCGTCTTCCAGCTGCTTCTTGATCGCTTCGGCGTCGGCCTTCGGTGCGCCTTCCTTGACGGTCTTCGGTGCGCCGTCGACGAGGTCCTTGGCTTCCTTCAGGCCCAGGCCGGTAGCAGCACGCACGACCTTGATGACCTCGACCTTCTTGTCGCCGGCTGCAAGCAGCACGACATCGAATTCGGTCTTCTCTTCGGCAGCCGGAGCAGCAGCGCCGCCAGCCGGAGCAGCAACTGCCATCGCAGCGGCGGAAACGCCAAACTTCTCTTCGAACGCCTTCACGAGGTCGTTCAGTTCCATAACGGTCATCGAGCCAACGGCTTCGAGGATGTCTTCTTTGCTGATTGCCATGTCAAATCACTCCTAAATCGAAACTTTTTCGGAAAACGGTCAGGCAGCTGCCTCTTCCTCGCGCTTCTTGGCGAGGGCGGCCATCGCGCAAGCGAAGCCGGAAACCGGCGCCTGCATGACGCCCAGCAGCGTGGCGAGCAACTCTTCGCGGCTCGGGATCGACGCGAGCGCCTGCACGCCGGCCTTGTCGAGCGTCTTGCCCGCGTAGGAACCGGCCTTGAGCACCAGCTTGTCGTTGCCCTTGGCGAAGTCGTTCAGCACCTTGGCTGCGGAAACCGGATCTTCCGAAATGCCATAGATCAGCGGACCGGTCAGCTGATCCGACAACCCGGCGAACGGGGTTTCGGCGATCGCACGGCGCACCAGGGTATTCTTCAGCACACGCAGGTACACGCCAGCTTCGCGGGCCTTCGCACGCAGCACAGTGAGATCACCCACTTCAATGCCGCGATACTCGGCCACCGCGATGGTCTGAGCGTTGGCCACCTGTGCCGACACCTCTGCCACTACGGCTTTCTTGTCATCAAGATTGAGACCCACAGGTCTGTCCTCCTTTCAAGTCCACACGCGAACCACACGAGCGGTTCGCACCCACGGCGACCTGGATCAGGAGCGCGGCCGACAAATCAGCCAGAATCCTGTTCTGGGCACACCGTCTGCGCAGGCCGTCCTTAAACGCTTAAGCGATCGCCGAAACGATCGCACCTGCGGTCTTTGACGATCCGCTCCGCCGCCTGCGCGGCGGAACGTCCCAAAGTTCTTTCCTGCAACCCGATCAGGCTGCGACGATGCTTGCCGGTTCGACGCGCACGCCAGCACCCATGGTGCTCGACACCGCGACGCGGCGCAGGTAAATACCCTTCGCAGCCGCCGGCTTGGCCTTCTGCAGCGCTTCGATCAGCGCGCCGAGGTTCTGCTGCAGCGCTTCGACCGAGAACGACGCACGACCGATCGTCGCGTGCACGATGCCGGCCTTGTCGGTGCGGTACTGGACCTGACCAGCCTTGGCGTTCTTGACGGCGGTGGTGACGTCCATGGTCACTGTGCCAACCTTCGGGTTCGGCATCAGGCCGCGCGGACCGAGGATCTGGCCCAGTTGGCCAACGACGCGCATGGCGTCCGGCGTGGCGATACACAGATCGAAATCGATCGTACCGGCCTTCACCTGCTCGGCGAGATCGTCGAAGCCGACGACGTCGGCACCTGCGGCGCGAGCGGCTTCAGCCTTGTCGCCCTGGGCGAACACGGCAACGCGCACCGACTTGCCAGTACCCGCGGGCAGCACGACGGAGCCGCGCACGACCTGGTCCGATTTGCGCGCATCGACGCCGAGATTCACGGAAATGTCGACCGACTCGTCAAACTTGGCGGTCGCGCACTCTTTCACCAGCGCGAGGGCGTCGGCGACGGGATAGACGCGGTTGGGGTCAACCTTGGCGCGCAGCGCCTGAACTCGTTTCGAAAGCTTCGCCATGATTACAGCCCCTCCACCGTGATGCCCATGCTGCGCGCGGAACCGGCGATGGTGCGCACGGCGGCGTCCATGTTCGCCGCGGTCAGATCAGGCATCTTGGCCTTGGCGATCTCTTCGACCTGAGCACGCGTGATCGAGCCGACCTTGTCGGTATGCGGCTTCGGCGAACCCTTCTGGATCTTCGCTGCCTTCTTGATGAGGACCGTCGCGGGCGGGGTCTTCATGATGAAGGTGAAGCTCTTGTCCGCGTAGGCGGTGATCACCACGGGGATCGGCAGACCGGGCTCCATGCCCTGGGTCTTGGCGTTGAACGCCTTGCAGAATTCCATGATGTTCAGACCACGCTGACCGAGCGCCGGGCCGATCGGGGGACTGGGGTTGGCTTTACCAGCTGGCACTTGCAGCTTGATATAGCCGATGATCTTCTTTGCCATCGCGGCTAGCTCCTGTTATGAGTGCAAACGCGCCGACAATTGCCGGCGCTCCTCCTGTCTGCCCGCGCGCGGCGGGCGTTTTCGGGCCTTGCGGCCCACCTGCATCAGGTCTTTTCGACCTGACTGAAATCCAGCTCGACCGGCGTGGCACGACCGAAAATCGTGACCATCACGCGCAGCTTGCTCTTGTCGTAGTTGACGTCTTCCACGGACCCGTGGAAATCGGTGAAGGGGCCTTCCTTGACGCGCACGACCTCGCCAAGTTCCCACAGCACTTTCGGACGCGGCTTGTCGACGCCTTCCTGCATCTGCTGCATGATCTTCTCGACTTCCTTCTCGGAAATCGGCGTCGGCTTGTTGGCGGTACCGCCAACAAACCCGGTGACCTTGGGCGTCGACTTGACCAGGTGCCAGCTCTCGTCGTTCATGTCCATCTCGACGAGCACGTAGCCGGGAAAGAACTTCCGCTCGGAAATGCTTTTCTGGCCACTCTTCATCTCGATGACTTCTTCGACGGGAACGAGGATCTGCCCGAAGGAATCCTGCATCCCGGCACGCGCAATGCGTTCCACGAGCGCGCGTTGAACGGACTTCTCGAAGCCCGAATAGGCATGCACCACGTACCAGCGCTTCGTCATGATTACTTCCAGCCCAGGATAAGGTCGTAGAGGACCCACTCGAGGCTCTTGTCAGTCAGCCACAGAAAAACCGCCATCACCACGGCGAAGGCGAACACCATTCCGGTCGTCTGCACCGTCTCCTTGCGCGAAGGCCACACGACCTTCTTCGCCTCGGTGATCGCCTCGCGCGCGAACTCGACGAAACGACGCCCGGGCTCGGACTGCCACGCAACCGCAGCTCCGGCCGCAACACCAGCCAGAACCGACAGCACGCGGAACACCATCGCTTGCTCGGAAAGCAGATAGAAGCCGACGACGCCGGCTGCAAGCAGGGCGAGAGCCAGCGCGAACTTGATCTTATCGGCCATCTGGATAGAGAGAACCACGAATTTGAGTGGCAGGGGCAGAGGGAATCGAACCCCCAACCTTCGGTTTTGGAGACCGACGCTCTGCCAATTGAGCTATACCCCTGCAGCAGAGACTACAAGGCGCCCCGACTAGCGAGACGCCCTCGATCAGGCAATCGCTACAGCAATTACTCGATAATCTTGGCGACGACACCGGCGCCGACAGTACGACCGCCTTCGCGGATCGCGAAGCGCAGACCTTCTTCCATGGCGATCGGTGCCAGCAGCTTCACCGTGATCGACACGTTGTCGCCCGGCATGACCATCTCGGTGCCTTCGGGCAGCGCGATCGAACCGGTCACGTCAGTCGTACGGAAGTAGAACTGCGGACGGTAGTTGTTGAAGAACGGGGTGTGACGACCACCCTCTTCCTTCGACAGCACGTACACTTCGCCCGTGAAGTGGGTGTGCGGCTTGATCGAGCCCGGCTTGCACAGGACCTGACCACGCTCAACGTCTTCACGCTTGGTGCCGCGCAGCAGCACGCCGACGTTGTCACCCGCCTGCCCCTGGTCAAGCAGCTTGCGGAACATTTCGACGCCAGTGCAGATGGTCTTGACCGTGGGCTTGATGCCGACGATTTCGACTTCTTCACCGACCTTGACGACGCCACGCTCGACACGGCCGGTTACGACGGTACCGCGACCCGAGATCGAGAACACGTCTTCGATCGGCAGCAGGAAGGGCTTGTCGATCGCACGCTCCGGGGTCGGGATGTACGAGTCGAGCGCATCGGCCAGCGCCATGATCGCACCTTCGCCCAGATCGCTCTTGTCGCCTTCGATCGCCTTCAGCGCCGAGCCCTTGACGATGGGAATGTCGTCGCCCGGGAAGTCGTACTTCGACAGCAGTTCGCGCACTTCCATCTCGACGAGCTCGAGCAGCTCGGCGTCGTCGACCATGTCGCACTTGTTCATGAACACGATGATGTACGGCACACCGACCTGACGGGCGAGCAGGATGTGCTCGCGGGTCTGCGGCATCGGGCCGTCGGCGGCCGACACAACGAGGATCGCGCCGTCCATCTGCGCGGCGCCGGTGATCATGTTCTTCACATAGTCGGCGTGGCCCGGGCAGTCGACGTGGGCGTAGTGACGGGTCGCGGTTTCGTACTCGACGTGCGCGGTGTTGATCGTGATGCCGCGCGCCTTTTCTTCCGGCGCCGCGTCGATCTGGTCGTAGGCCTTCGCCTCGCCGCCGAACTTCGTCGACAGGATCGTCGTGATCGCCGCGGTCAGGGTCGTCTTGCCATGGTCAACGTGGCCGATCGTCCCAACGTTTACGTGCGGTTTCGTCCGCTCAAACTTACCCTTAGCCATGCCAGTACCTCTTTGACAGAATCAGAAAACCGGACCGAACAGATCGACCACAACAACGCGAAAAGCCGTGGTGCCCATGACGTGGATTGAACACGTGGCCTCTCCCTTACCAAGGGAGTGCTCTACCACTGAGCTACATGGGCTCCGTAAAACTCAAGCACACCAAGCCTGGAGCGGGTGAAGGGAATCGAACCCTCGTCATAAGCTTGGAAGGCTTCTGCTCTACCATTGAGCTACACCCGCATACAACGCAGACGATACGTCTTTGCACCCTGACCAACCCGAACAACGAGCCGATCACAGAAACTTGGTGGAGGGGGAAGGATTCGAACCTTCGAAGGCAGTGCCGTCAGATTTACAGTCTGATCCCTTTGACCGCTCGGGAACCCCTCCAAGCGAAGACGCGCACTATAGGGGATGATTACGCGTGTGTCAAACACCACATGAGCTTTTTTGCAAAGGGCGATTCCCCGACCACGGCCTGAACGGGAATGCGGCAGTGCGACGTGCCGTGACGTGGCAAATGGGTGAAGATGACCGCCCCTTGCCTGGAGTTAACGCCGATGACGCCCCCTGCCCCTGCTTCGCGCAATCCGCTTCCCGCCGGCTTCGTTGATGCGCTGCGGGCACGCTTCGGCGAACGGTTCTCGATGGCGGAGGCGGTGCGGGCGCACCACGGACACGACGAATCACATTTCCCGGACATGCTGCCGGATGCCGTCGTGTGGCCGCGCACGACCGGCGAGGTGGTCGAGATCGCGCGGGCCTGCCACGCGCACCGCGTGCCGATCGTGCCCTTCGGCATCGGCAGCTCGCTCGAGGGTCACGTACTGGCGCTGCACGGCGGCCTGAGCGTCGATTTCTCGGAAATGAACAAGGTGCTCGCGGTCCACGGTGACGACATGGATGCGGTCATCCAGCCGGGCATCACGCGCAAGCAGCTCAATGCGGAGTTGCATGGCACGGGCCTGTTCTTCCCGGTCGATCCGGGCGCGGACGCGAGCCTTGGGGGAATGGCGTCGACGCGGGCGTCGGGAACGAACGCGGTGCGTTACGGGACGATGCGCGACAACGTGCTGGCGATGGAAGTGGTGCTCGCGGACGGGCGCGTCATCCGCACCGGCGGGCGGGCGCGCAAGTCGTCGGCAGGCTACGACCTGACCGCGCTGATGGTCGGCTCGGAGGGCACGCTGGGTCTTGTCACGGAACTCACGGTGCGGCTGCATCCGCTGCCCGAGGCCGTGTCAGCCGCGGTGTGCGCATTTGCCGATGTCGACGATGCGGTGCGCACGGTGATCCAGACGATCCAGCTGGGGGTGCCGGTCGCACGCATCGAGTTGCTCGACACGCTGACGGTGCAGGCGATCAATCGCTACAGCAAGACGAACCTGCGCGAGGCGCCGATGCTGTTCTTCGAGTTCCACGGTTCGCCGGCCGGCGTGGAGGAACAGGCGCAGACGGTGCAGGAGATCGCGCGCGAGAACGGCGGTCAGGATTTCGAGTGGGCGACGCGCCCGGAGGACCGCAGCCGGCTGTGGGCGGCGCGCCACGACGTGTATTTCGCGTCGATCAACCTGCGCCCGGGTTGTCGCGGCGTGACGACGGACGTGTGCGTGCCGATTTCGCGGCTCGCGGACTGCATCGGCGGCGCGCGTGCGGACATCGCGGAGAGCGGCTTCATCGCCCCCATCGTCGGTCATGTCGGCGACGGCAATTTCCATACGGTGATCCTGGTCGATCCCGACAGCCCGGACGAGATCGCGCGCGCCGAAGCGCTGAACCGCAGGATCGTGGAGCGCGCGCTGGCGATGGGCGGCACCTGCACGGGCGAGCACGGCATCGGTTTCGGGAAACAGGATTTCCTCGTCGCCGAGCACGGCCGCGCCGCCGTCGACGCGATGCGCGCGTTGAAGCTGGCGCTGGATCCGCACAACCTGATGAATCCGGGCAAGGTCGTCCCGGCGGGTTGACGGCCGCCGTCCGGCCCCGCCACCTCCCCCACGATGCCCCCTGCACTCCAGGCCCTCCTCGCCCAGATCGCCGGCTGGGCATGCGCCGCCGCGCTGGCGCGCACGGGCTGGCTGCCGGCGGGGATCTGGCCCTTCGTGGGTGTTCAGGCGCTGGCGGCCACCGTTGCAGCGGCGCTGCTGCGCAGCGCGCGCTGGTGGCTGCCGATCCACGCGGCCTTCGCGCCCCTGCTGATCGTCGCCGGGCGGCTCGGCATTGCGCCGGGCTGGTATCTGGCGGCCTTCGCGCTGCTGCTTGCCGTGTACTGGACGAGCTTTCGCACCCAGGTGCCACTGTTCCTTTCGAACGCGGCGACCGTCGCGGCAGTCGCGGCGCTGCTCCCGGCCGGCAGGCCGTTCCGGCTCCTCGACCTCGGCAGCGGGACCGGCGCTCTGCTGCGGCCGCTGGGGCGCTTGCATCCCGAGAGCCGCTTCGAGGGCATCGAGGCCGCGCCCGGGCCGTGGCTGCTGAGCCGCTTGCTCGCGCGCGGCGCGGGTAACGTGAGCGTCCGCCGCGGGGACTTTTTCGCCGAGCCATGGTCGCGCCACGAC
This sequence comes from Azoarcus sp. DN11, assembly GCF_003628555.1. Taxonomy (NCBI): domain Bacteria; kingdom Pseudomonadati; phylum Pseudomonadota; class Betaproteobacteria; order Rhodocyclales; family Zoogloeaceae; genus Azoarcus; species Azoarcus sp. DN11. Next base: position 4,220,238 of record NZ_CP021731.1, read on the forward strand.
GTGATCTATGCGTTCCTGTCGCCGGTACCGATGGCACGGGTGTGGGCCAAGGCGGAACAGGAACTCGCTGCGGGGGCGATCGTCGTAAGCAACAGTTTTCCGATTCCCGGCCGTAAACCGGACAGGGTCGTCGAGGTCGGCGACCGGCGGGCGACTCGGCTGTACCTCTATCGGATGGCGGGCGGCCCGGCGGCGAAATAGCGGGACTATCCAGGCGCTTTTTCGCCGCTTGCGCGAGGCGCCCCGCGCCGATAATGCAATCGAGCGGCGAAGAGGCCGCGAGCGAGGAACACCGGCATGGCTGAAATCATCTGTGTGATCGGGAACAAGGGGGGTACGGGAAAGACCACCCTGTCGCACATGCTGTCGCAGGGCCTGGGGCTGTTGGGCCACCGCGCCGCATGCGTGCTGACCGACACATCGCGCGAACCGCTGAATCCGGCGGGGCGCCGCTACATCACGGCCGATGCGCGCACGCGTGAGGCGCTGACCAAGGTCGTCGACAAGCTGCGTTCGCTCGACGGCTGGCTCGGCGTGATCGACGGGGGCGGCAACCGTACGGAGATGGACCGCAAGCTGTATGCGATGTCGGACATCGTGCTGCTGCCTTTCCGCGAATCACACGAAGACATCCGCACCGTGGTGCGCGATCTGGAGATGTTTCCGCGCGCCTACGCGGTGCCGACGCAGTGGCCGACCAATGCGTGGCAGCGCGAGGCCGTCGACCGCAGCGTCGCGCAGCTGATGGGCGCCTACCGCCACCGCATCCTGAATCCCGTGCAGGCCTTGTCGGGGACCAAGCTGCTGCTGCAGAAGCAGCTTCCCGAGCACCTGCCGACCGCCGTCGCGAATGCGTGCCGTGCGCTCGCCCGGCAGGTGCTGGAATTGATGGACATCGATCACGCGGACACCGCGGCGTCCCTGGATGACGATGACGAACCGCAGCTGAGCGGCCACCTGTCGCCGGCCGACATGCCGCTGCGCCTGCAGGCGAACCGACGGCCCCACTGAGCGGGGCGCGCGACGCCGGCGGCGGATCAGAGCCGCGGGCCGTGGCGGGCGATGACGATCAGCGCCTGGGCGCGGCTGCTGACGTTGAGCGCACGGAAGATCGCCGACATGTGCACCTTCACGGTGCCTTCCGACAGGCCGAGGAGGTCGGCAATCTCCCGGTTGGTCTTGCCCTGGGCGAGAAGTTCCAGCACGCGCGTCTGGCCGGCGGTCAGGCCGAAGCGCTCGCTCACCGGGGCGCCGGCGCGCTTTGCGGCGGCGTCATTGCCGTTGTCCGGCGCGTACACGCCCCCCTCGAGAACGCAGCGCACGGCATCGCGCAGCACGTCGCCCGAACTTGCCTTCGACACGAAACCGGAAGCGCCCCCCTTCATCGCGCGCCGGATCGACGCCGGATCGTCGAGGGCCGAGACGACGATGGTGGGAATGTCGGGGAAGCGCTTCGCGAGCACGCCCAGCAGGGAAAATCCGTTCAGGTCCGGCAGCATCAGGTCGATCACCGCGAGATCCCAGTCGGGATTCGCCTCGAGCTTGGCGAGCGCGTCCTCCGAGCCCTTGGCCTCGACGCATTCGACGCCGGGCTCAAGGCGCGCGAGGGTCTGCGCCAAGGCTTCACGAACAAGTGCGTGGTCTTCGACGATGAGGATCCGGGTCACGGCGCGCTCCAATACGCTGCAAATGCAAGGCAAATAGAATAGCACGTCGAAACTGTCACAAAAGGTGGCAGGCGCCCCCCTTCCTTCGGGGAAATGGGGGAAAATCTCACTGTTATATTCCGATCGCGAGTTACCCGGGACTGGGCACGCACCGTCACGCCACCCGCCCGAAAATTATCGTCAGTCGATGAGCATACGAGTTTCGCATCCGATTCCGCCTCGCCAGACGTTCGCCGTTGCGTCCGCGCGTGTCGGCGAAACCCGCGGTCCGGGTCCCGGCACGGACAGAGGCCTGATCCGCGCGGCGTCTGCCCGGCAGCCCCGCTGAGCACCGATGCCGCACCACGTCCACGGCTTCGTGCGCGCCCTGCTGCTGGCGCTCGCCCTCCTCGCCGCCTGCTGCGGCCAGGCGCTCGCGAGCCAGCGCGTCGTCGTGGTCACCACGGATCGGAGTGGTGCGTACGAGGAGACGCTCGTCGCGCTGCGCAGCGCGCTGGCGCCGGACGTTTCCGGCAGCGATTTCGCCGTGTATGGCGTCCGCGAACTCGAGCGCGGAGTGCTCGGCGATGCGCGCGTCATCGTGACGATAGGCACGCAGGCAGCCAAGGCCGTCGCGGCCCGCACGCCGGCGGCTCCCGTGCTGCACACGCTGATTCCCCGCGACGCGCTGGAATTCGTCCAGTACGGTCCGCACCCGGACCGTTACTCGGCGATCTTCCTCGACCAGCCCGTGCACCGGCAGATCGCGCTGTTGAACATTGCCCTGCCGAACAAGCCGACGGTGGCCCTGCTCGCGAGTCCGGCCTCCTATGAGCTGGCACGCCGGCTGGCATCCGTGGCGCGGGAGCAGCAGCTCGACGCCAACATCGAGAAGATCTCGGCGGTCGACGAGATCTACCCCGCGCTGGAACGCCTCCTGGCCGAACCGGCGGTGCTGCTCGCCTTGCCCGACAGCACGCTGTTCAACAGCTACACGATCCAGAACGTGCTGCTGACGAGTTACCGGCGCCGTGCGCCGCTGGTGGGCTTCTCGCCGGCCTATGTCCATGCGGGGGCGCTGCTGGCCCTGTATTCGACCCCCGCGCAGATCGCCCGCCAGGCCGCCGAGGCGGTGCGGCGCGTGCTCGCCGGCGGAGGATTGCCGCCGCCCCAGGCACCGCGTGAATTCGAAGTCGCGACCAATCCCAATGTGGCGCGCTCGCTCGCCATCGAACTGGATTCGGCGGCGCACATCACCGCCCGCCTGCGCCAGCGCGAAGGTGGCCAACAGGAGGCCAGGCCATGATCGATGCATGGGGTATCCGCGCACGCGTGATGCTGGTGGCCCTGCTGCCGATGCTGGTGCTGGCCATCGTGCTCACGGCCTTCTACACCCGGTCGCGCGTTGCCGACCATGAGGAGGCCTACCAGGCGCGCGGGCAGGCTTTTGCGCGGCAGCTCGCGGCGGCCAGCGAGTACGCGCTGTTCTCCGGCAACCGCGACACGTTGCAACGGCTGGCGATGGCGATGCTCGCCGAGGACGACGTGACCGGCGTGCTGATCGTCGACCGCGGTGGCGAGACCCTGGCGCGCAGCGGGTACCTGGACAACTCGCTGTCCGTCGTTTCCTATCTGGCCGCCTCGCCGCGGCTGCTCGGCTCGGCGAAAACGCTGCGGGTGATCGAACCGGTACTCCCAAGCACGCTCAATCTCGACGACGACATGTCCACGGCCGCGCTTGGCACCACCACCACGTCGGCGCCGCCGACGCTCGGGGCAGTGATTGTAGATATATCGCGTGCGCGGCTCGACGCGCGCCAGCGCGAGCTCCTGCTCACCGGCAGCGTCGCGATCGTGCTCGTCCTGGTCGGCAGCATGATGCTTGCGAACTACATGAGCCGCGGCGTGACCGGACCGATCCGGCAGGTTGCCGTGACAGTCGAGCGCATCGGGCGCGGACAGTTCTCCGCGCGCGTCCCGCCGATCGGGGGGGGCACCCTGCGCACGCTCGCGGACGGGGTCAACCAGATGGCGACACAGCTCGCCAGCGCACACGATGACATGAGCCGCCAGATCGCCGAGGCGACGGCCGAACTGCGCGCGAGCCGGGACGAGGCGGAACGCGCGACCCAGTCGAAGTCGCGCTTTCTCGCGGCGGCCAGCCACGACTTGCGCCAGCCGATGCATGCGCTGGGGCTGTTCATCGCCGAACTGGCACAGCACGAACATGCGCCGGATGCACGGCGCCTCGTGGAACGCATCGGCGCCTCGGCGGCAGCGATGGGAAACCTGCTGGACAGCCTGCTGGACATCTCGCGTCTCGATGCCAACGTGGTGAAACCCAATGTGCGTCCCTTCCCGCTGCAGCCGCTGCTCGACCGCATCGCGGCCGACGAAGGCCCGGGCGCCGAGGAATACGACCTCGAGCTCAGGGCGCGGCCGACCGATGCGTGGATCAGCAGCGACCCCGTACTGTTCGAGCGCATCCTGAGCAACCTCGTGAGCAATGCGGTGCGCTACACGCGCAAGGGGCGCGTGCTGGTGGTGTGTCGCAGGCGCGGCGACCGCCTGCGCGTCGAAGTGCGCGACAACGGCATCGGCATCCCGGCCGAATCGCACGAGGTGATCTTCCAGGAATTCACGCAGCTGCATAATCCGGAGCGTTCCCGCGACAAGGGGCTGGGGCTGGGGCTCCCGATCGTGCGGCGCCTGACGGAGCTGCTCGGTCATCGCCTGACGCTGCGCTCCAGTCCCGGCGCCGGCTCGGTATTCGCCGTCGAGGTGCCGCTGGCGAAGCCGGAGGCGGACGTGCCCGCCGCCGAGACCGAACGCCTGCCCGGCGATCTGGGCGGGCTGCGCGTGGCGCTGGTCGACGACGACCCGCTCGCGCGCGGCAGCATGGAGAGCCTGTTGACTTCGTGGGGTTGCAGCGTCGCCGCGGCCGGCGATGTCGAAGCGCTGGTAGGCGCCCTGAACCGGGACGGGACGGTTCCGCAGCTGATCATCAGCGACTTCCGGCTCGACGGCCGGTGCAACGGCATCGAGGTGATCCGCAGCCTGCGCACGTGGAAGGGCGGGAACATTCCGGCGGTGCTCGTCACCGGGGACACCGGCCCCGACACCTTGCGCCAGGCGCAGGACGAGGGGCTGCCACTGCTGCACAAGCCGGTCCGGCCCGCACGCCTGCGTGCGCTGCTGAATCGCCTTCCCCGCCAGGAGGAGTAAGATGAAACACGTTCATATGAGGGGAGCGAAGCATGACGAATGACAACTCGGCGAAGGATCCGCTCGAATTCGTGCGCGGCATGTGGAACAGCATGGGGTTCTCCCTGCCCGGGATGATCACGCCGACACTGGATGTCGGCGAACTGGACAAGCGCATCGCCGACCTGAAGGCGGTCGAGAACTGGCTGAAGATGAACCTCAGCATGCTGCAGATGACGACGCAGGGGCTGGAGGTGCAGCGTGCGGCGATTGCCGCCGTGCAGGCGATGAGCGAACAGGCACGCGAATCGGGCCGTTCGGCGCAGGGCGAAGCGCCGGTCAACCCCTTCGCGACGGCCGCGATGTGGCCGTGGGCCGCAATGAGCGGGGCGCAGGCCGGCGCTCCTCAGGCCGGTGCCGCGAACCCCTCGGCCGCCGGCACGGCGGGAAGTCCGAAGGCGGCCGCCGGCAGCAAGTAGGAACGCCGCGGCCGGGTGGCGGCCCCGTCGCCCGGCGCGCCGGCTCGCCCGCTCACAGCAGGTACAGCCACAGGGTCAGCGTAGGCACGGCCAGCAGCGTCGTTGCCGAGATCAGCCATGCGACGCCGGCGCCGTCGCCGCCCATGCGCATCGCGAGGATGTAGGCGGAGCTCGCGCTCGGCAGTGCCGCGAACAGCACCAGCGTATCGAAGGCGATGCCTTCGACCCCCAGCGCGCGGCCGATCTGCCAGGCCAGGGCGGGCAAAAGCAGCAGCTTCACCGCGACGATCCACGCCGAGCCGGTCCAGCGCCCGCCGACCATTTCCCAACGCAGCGCGGCGCCGACCGCGAGCAGCCCCAGCGCCACGGCCGCATCGCCGAGACGCTTGAGGAATGCCGCCAGCGGAACGGGAACCTCGAAGCCGGCGAGGTGGTACAGCAGGCCGGCGAGCGTCGCGAGCACCAAGGGGTTGCGCGACAGTTCGCGCAGCAGGCTGCCCTGACCGTGGCGGGCGAGCATGCCGACGGCCATCAGGTTCGCGAACGGCACCATCGCGCCGCACAGGCCGCCCATCAGTGCGACGCCCGGCACGCCATGCAGCTTGCCGGCGATGGCGATGCCGATGTAGGTGTTGAAGCGATAGGCGCATTGCAGGCGCGAGGCGAAACCCATCGCGTCCAGCCCCATCAGCCCGCGCCCGATCCAGCCGAGCACGAAGCCCGCGGCCATCGTGCCGAGACCCGAGAGGAAGAGCGGCAGCGCCCGACCGGGGTCGACGTCGGCGGTCGCCAGTGCGTTGAAAAGCAGCGCCGGGAACAGCACGAAGTAGACCAGTTTCTCGACGCCGCTCCAGAAGCTCTCGCCGTCGACGAGGTGGCGGCGCAGGACGACGCCGAGCAGGATCAGGCTGAAATCGGGAAGAAGAAGGAGCAGGCTTTGCATCGGCGAAGCTTAACCCGCGGCCGGGGTGCGCTGCGATTGCGGCTTCCCCCTGCCTCCTGCAGTCGACGCTCAGATGACGCCGGATGCGCGCAGACGCGCAATGGCCGCGTCATCGAGGCCGAGCGCCGTCAGGACGGCGTCGCTGTCGGCGCCCGCCTGCGGTGCGGGCGCGAAGGGGCCGGGCTCGAAGCCGGACAGGCGCACGGGCGGGCCGAACTGGCGCACGCCCTCGACTTCCGCGACCATGCCGCGCGCGCGGAGCTGCGGGTTCTCCAGGCTTTCTTCGAGCCGCAGGACGGGCGTCACGCAGCAGTCGACGGGGTCGAAGATCACCGTCCATTCGGCCTGCGTACGGCTGCGGAAGATCGCGGCAACCTCGGCACGCGCACGCGCGCCCTCTGCTCCGGTCGCGAGATGCGCGGGCTTGAGCTCGGGGCGGCCGAGCGTGTCGCACACGAGGTGCCAGAACTTCTCCTCGAGCGACCCGACCGCCATGTGGCGGCCGTCCGCGGTCTCATACACGCCGTAGCAGGGCACGCCGCCAGTCAGGAGATCCTCGCCGCGCGGCTTCACGCCGCCGTGCGCGAGCACTTCGGCGAGCGGGAAAATCGCGTGCGCCATCGCGGCGTCGGTCATCGCGACGTCGACGTGCCGCCCCTGCCCGCTCGCGCGCGCGTCGAGCACCGCGACGAGCAGGCCGAACAGCGCCGACAGCGTGCCGCCGAGGAGATCGCCGATCTGCAGGTTGGACATTGACGGCGCACCGCCCGCGGTGCCGCTCTGGTCGAGCACGCCGGCGTAGCCGATGTAGTTGATGTCGTGGCCGGCGCGCAGCGCGTAGGGGCCGGTCTGGCCGTAACCGGAGATGCTGCACAGGACGATCTTCGGATTGCGTTCCGCGAGCGCGTCGTAGCCGAGGCCCAGCTTGTCCATCACGCCGGGGCGGAAGCCTTCGACGACGACATCCGCCGTGTCGACCAAGCGCAGGAACAGCTCGCGCCCTTCGGCCTGCTTGAGGTCGAGGCGCACGCTCTTCTTGCTGCGGTTGCACACCTGGTAGAAGAAGCTGGTGTCGCCGTTCATCGCGCCCATCGTGCGCGCATAGTCGCCGGCGCCGGTGTCCTCGATCTTGATGACTTCGGCGCCGTAGTCGGCGAGGTGCTGGGTCGCGAGCGGGCCGGGCAGCAGGCGGGTGAGATCCAGGACGCGCAGGCCGTGCAGGGGTTTGTGTCTCATGCTGTCGGAGCGATCGTTGTCGGGGCGGTCATTCTACGGCCGTCGCGCAGGGCGAACCGAAAAAATGCGCAGCAACCCTATGCCCCTCCGGCGCCCCGCCTGCGGGTCGCGGCGCGAACAGACGCCACTCGCACAGCGCCAATCCAATGAAATCGCGGGCGAACCCAAATATTACATTGTGATGAGTTAATCGAAAATGAATCGTTCCTCTTCGTCATAGCGGCCTCAATAATCCGGCATCGGATATCGGCATGCCGCCGTGGAGAAGATGAATGCTTGCACTGACAAAAGGGCGTTTCCGCAACGAGCCTTCTTTCGATGAAACCCTGTCCCGCCATCCGTCGTTTCCACGACTGGTAGCGCTGAAGATCGATGCCCAGCGGCGAGGGGTGGCGTACACGGACCGTGCCCAGGCCGCGGTCGACCCGGAGATTCACCAGTTGCGGAGTCCCTACATCTTCGGGTCACGCGACGGCGCCATCAAGCCGCTACCCGAATCGCTGCTGCTGCGTGACGGCACGACGATCCTGGCCGACCCGACGCCCGAGGATCAGGATCCCTACATCGTCGATCACATCGACGGGCGCTTCGTCCTGCTCGACCACGGCCGGCTGCTCGAAGAGGTGGATCTGTGGCCGAAGCCGGCTTACTACGGCAAGAACACCCGTTCGGGCCTGCCGATGAGCCATATCGTCAGCGCGCGGCCGCAGCGGCTCAATGTCTTTCAATCGAGCTTCTGCTATTTCTGGGCGGAGGACAAGGGCTGCAAGTTCTGCGACATCGTCACGCACACCAAACAGCAGCGCGAGGAACTCGGGGTCCCCAGCCGTCTGCGGCCGCAGGATGTCAAGGAAACCATTGCCGAGGCGCTCAAGGAACCCGGGCGCTTCACGAGCCTGTGCCTGACCGCAGGCTCGGTGATCAAGGGCGACGCGCTGTTCGATCGCGAGGTCGATTTCTACATCGAATTGCTGCAGGCCATCGGCGAGAACTTCAGGACGAAGAAATTCCCCAGCCAGCTGATCGCCTCGGCCTTCGACGAAAAGCAGTTGGCCCGCCTTTATGAGCAGACCGGCCTGACCAGCTACACCAGCGATCTGGAAGTGCTCAACGAGCGGCTGTTCGACTGGATCTGCCCCGGCAAGGCGAAATGGGTGGGCTACAAGGAGTGGCGCGACCGGCTCGTGCGGGCCGTCGATATCTTCGGCCGCGGCAATGTCGGCACGGGCATCGTTGGCGGCGTGGAAACCGCGCGCCCGAGCGGATTCACGTCCGAGAAGGATGCCCTCGCCTCGACCCTCGAAGAAGCCGAATACCTCGCCGAACGCGGTGTCAGCACCGTCTATATCGTCTGGGTGCCGCGCCCGGGCTCGGCGCTGCGCGGACAGCAGGCGCCGTCGCTGGATTACTTCATCCGCCTCGCGCAAGGGCTGCAGGATCTGCGCCTGAAGTACGGCCTGCGTATCGACTTCGACGATTACCGACGCTGCGGCAATCACCCCGACACCGACCTTGCCCGTTTGCAGTAACAAAGGACAGCCATGAGCACGCCGCTTTCAACCGAAGTCATCGAGCTTCTGAACGATGCATCGACCATCAAGGTTCTGGCCACGATCGACGGCGAGGGCTCGCCCCACGCCGTGGTCAGGAACGAGCTATATGCCGCCGGCGACGGGACGTTGATCCTTCCCGAGCTTCTGGAGTCGTCGCCGACCAATCGAAATCTGCTGCGCAGCCTGTGGTTCGACCGCAACGTCGCGGTCTCGCTGCTGGCCGGCGACGGCCGCAGCTTCCAGATCAAGGGGAAGGCTTTGAAAACGCATGTGAGCGGCGCCCTCTTTCAGCGTCACTACGTCGAGGCACGAGAGCGCCAGGGCAATGTCGGCCTCGCCGCCGTCTGGGTGATCGAGCCCGAGGAGGCCTGGAGCGAGGACTTCGGGCACCTCCGGGCGCTACAGGAAGCCGAGCGCCCGACGCTGACGCATCTGGATCAGCTGGCGAAATAGCGAGGGCGTGCGATGAAGGTAATTCTGATCAATCCGGCATTTTTCGACGGCAACGAATTTCGCAACCGTTACGAGGACTATGTCGACTGGATCAAGGGTGGCAACCTCTATGTCGCCCCGTTCGAGCCGCCGCTCGGCCTCGCGTATCTGGTTTCCTACGCCAAGACCCTCGGCCATGACGTGACCCTGCTCGACATGCAGGTGCTGATGATGGACAGCGAAGCGCTGGCCCGGCGATTGGCTGAAGAACGCCCCGACGTCGTGGGCGTCACGGCGATGACGCCCACGCTGCCGGCCGCCTTGCGCGTCGCCGAGGTGACCCGAAAGGCCTTGCCGCACGCCCACGTCGTCCTCGGCGGCGTGCACCCGACGCTCGACCCGTGGAGCGTCCTGAGCAACCCGAACGTCGACTTCGCCATTCGCGGCGAGGGTGAAACCGCCCTCGGCCAGCTGCTCGATACGCTGTCCGGAAAGGGAGGCGAACTTGCCGTCGTGCAGGGCCTTTGCTATCGGACCGACACCGGCTTGCACATTTCCGAGAAAGCGCCCCCGCTGAAGGATCTCGAACAGCTTCCCCCGGCCGATTACGACTCCTTTCCGGTCGAGCGATACATCGAGCACAACGGGTTGTTGCGCGGCATCCGCGGCATTTCGATGATCGTCTCGCGCGGATGCCCCTACTCCTGCTCGTTCTGCGCCGTGCAGCAGACGATGAGCCGGCGCTGGCGCGTGAAATCGGCATCCAAGGTGGTCGATGACATCGTCGCGCTGCGCGATCGACACGGAATCGAGGGCGTGTGGTTCAAGGACAGCATCTTCAACATGAAGCCGTCCTGGACGCGGGAGTTCTGCGAACTGATGATCGAGCGCAAGGTGGGGGTCGAATGGCAGGCCAACACGCGCATCAATCTGCTGAAGGAGGACGAGCTGGCGCTGATGAGGCGCGCCGGACTCAGCCAGATCGATCTGGGCATCGAATCCGGTTCGCCCAGGAGTCTCCTTCGTCTGAACAAGCAGATCACGGTCGACCAGATCCGCGAAAAGGTGAAGCTCGCGAAGAAACATGTGCGGGTTTTCGGATTCTTCATGATCGGGATTCCCGGCGAGGATGAGGAGGACGTCAGGCAGACGTTCGAATTCGCCAAGTCCCTGGAACTCGACCGCTGGAGCTGGAGCATCTACAGCCCGCTGCCGGGCTCGCGACTTTACGACGAGCTCATTGCCGAAGGACGCGTCGAACCCGTCCGCCTCGACCACTCCAACGTGCATTTCACGCAGGCGTACGCCGGGATCAGCAATATCGACCCGGCCCGGCTGAAAGAGTGGTACCGGGAAATCAACGACTATTTCACGCGCCGGAAGGCGGCCTGATTCATGTCCGATCCGGCCCTTCAACCGGCCTGATCGGCCTACTCGCTGCAACCTGCCATCAACATTCTGCCGAGAGACAACATGTCCGATTTTCTCTTCACTTCCGAATCCGTAGCCGAAGGTCACCCCGACAAGGTCGCCGACCAGATTTCGGATTCGATCCTCGACGCCATCCTGGCCCAGGACAAGCGCGCGCGTGTCGCTGCGGAGACGCTGGTCAACACGGGACTCGTCGTACTAGCCGGTGAAATCACGACAAGCGCCAACGTCGACTACATCCAGATTGCGCGGGATACGATCCGCCGCATCGGTTACGACCACTCCGATATCGGATTCGACTACAAGACGTGCTCTGTCCTGGTCGCCTACGACAAGCAATCGCCCGACATCGCCCAAGGCGTGAATGAAGGCCAGGGCCTGGATCTCGACCAGGGGGCCGGGGATCAGGGTTTGATGTTCGGTTACGCCAACGACGAGACGCCGCAGCTGTTGCCGGCGCCGATCTATTACGCGCACCGCCTGGTCGAGCGCCAGGCACAACTGCGCAAGGACGCCCGTTTGCCGTGGTTGCGTCCGGATGCGAAGTCCCAGGTGACGCTCAAATACTGCGGCGAGACCGGCCGGGTGCTCGAGGTAGACACCGTCGTCTTGTCCACCCAGCACCATCCCGACATTTCCCACTCGCAACTTTCGGAACTGGTGATCGAAGAAATCATCAAGCCGGTATTGCCGAAGGAATGGCTCCGCAACCCGAAATTTCTCGTCAACCCGACGGGACGTTTCGTCATTGGCGGCCCGGTGGGAGACTGCGGGCTGACCGGTCGCAAGATCGTCGTCGATACGTACGGCGGCGCTGCCCCCCACGGCGGAGGGGCCTTCTCGGGCAAGGATCCGTCCAAGGTCGATCGCTCGGCCGCCTACGCCGGCCGTTACGTGGCGAAGAATCTCGTTGCCGCAGGCGTCGCGAAGCAGGTGCAGGTACAGGTCGCCTATGCGATCGGCGTCGCCAGGCCGGTCAGTATTACGGTCGATACCTGGGGCAGCAGCAAGTTCAGCAACGAGCAGATCGTCGGCATCATCCAGCGCAATTTCGATCTGCGCCCGAAGGGCATCATTCAGGAGCTGGATCTCCTGCGCCCGATCTATTCGCAAACCGCGGCCTACGGGCATTTCGGGCGCGAGAAGGCGGAGTTTACTTGGGAACGTACCGACAAAGTCGAGCAGATCCGGGCCGACGCCGGTCTGTAAGGTATTCCATTCCGGTCGTCCATCGCCACGCACCACCGGAAGCGACATCCACGGAGTTCGTCCATGTCCCCGATTCCAGTCGGCACATACATTCGAGAACGCATTCGCACCGTCGCGGACTGGCCGCGTCGCGGCGTCCAGTTCCGCGACATTACCCCGCTGCTGCAGGACAGAAAAGTCTTCCGCGTCCTGGTGGACAGTCTTGTCGATCGCTACCGGGAGGCCGACCTCGATTACGTCGCCGGCGTCGATGCGCGCGGCTTCATTCTCGGCGCAGCCGTCGCCTGTCAGCTGAATCTCGGTTTCATTCCGGTGCGCAAGAAGGGAAAACTGCCGTGTGCGACGCTGACCGAAGATTACGCGCTGGAGTACGGATCGGCGGCGATGGAAATCCACAGCGACGCCTGCAGGTCCGGTGACCGCGTACTGCTCATCGACGATCTGGTCGCGACCGGCGGCACGCTGCTGGCCGCGTCGAAACTGTTGCGACGCACCGGAGCCGAGGTGGTCGAGGCCGCCGCGATTATCGACCTGCCGGCGCTGGGAGGTTCGGAGCGCGCGCGCCGGGAGGGCATTCCGTTCTATGCCGTTTGCGAGTTCGACGGATGCTGATCCCGGCACAGCGTCTTGCCGCGAGCGACGGATGGGAATCAATCACTTCAGGATCCGTCGCATGATCATCATTCTCGGCGCCATGGACAGCGAAATCGAGGAGTTCCTGTCGCGGCTGAGCAGCCCGCAACGCCACCAGTGGAACGGGTTTGCCCAGCATCGGGGGCAACTCGAAGGACAGGACGTGCTGGTCAGCAAGAGCGGGGTCGGCAAGGTGATGTCCGCGCTGGTGACCCAGCATCTGATCGACCGCTGGCACCCGCAGGCGGTGATATTTACCGGACTGGCCGGCAGCCTGCGTCCGCACATCGACATCGGCGACACCCTGCTCGCCGCCGATCTGGTCCAGCACGATCTCGAATCCGCGGGCCTCCAGTTGCCGCGCGGGCAGGTACCGTATTCCGATTACCGTTTCATGCCGGCCGATCCCGTCCTGCTCGAACTGGCCGCCGGCTTCGTTCCGGCCACGGGCAAGGTGCATCGGGGGCGGATCTGTACCGGCGATCAGTTCATCACCTGCCGGGAAATGGACAGCCACGCGTACCTGACCGAAGAGCTGGAAGGCGATGGTGTCGAAATGGAAGGGGCGAGCGTGGCGCTGGTTTGCAGCGTCAACCGCGTGCCGTTTCTGGTGGCGCGGACCATATCGGATCGGGCTGACGGCAGCGCGGCGGACAATTTCGAGGCGTTCTTGCCGCGCGCCAGCCGGAACAGCCTGGATCTTGTCCGGTTCCTGCTGCCGCGGATTGCGCGAGCAGAACTGCGCGGGGCGCAGGGCTCCGCGGAATAGGCTGCTGCGCGGGCGACCGACCGACGGCGGGGCGGGCTGCATATGCAGTCCGCAAATATGAAAGTGAAGTTTTCTTCGTTTGGTTTCGGGTCACCGCTGCATATATTGGCAGCGGATCCATCGCCTGCAGCACCCTTGTCTTGTTCAGCCCGCCGATCACCGCGTCGTCATCGGGCATCCCATAACCCACCTTGCCCTGCACCGGGAAGGTTCCTGATCGATAAGGACTGTCATGAAGCTACTCCGACTCGGAACCCTGCTCGCCGCGGCTGCTCTGGTCTTCGCCCCCGTCGCGGCGAACGCCGATCAGATCCGCATCGCCACCCAGCCGATCCCGCAATACGCGCCGATCTTCGTCGCCAAGCAGAAGAAGTGGCTGGACGAGGAACTCGCCAAGGCCGGCTCGCCCACGATCAAATGGGCCTCCTTCGCTGCCGGCCCTCCGATCAACGAGGCGTTCGCCGCGGGTCAGCAGGACATCGGCTTTCTCGGTGACACGCCCGCACTCATCGGCAAGTCGGCGGGCATCGACACGCGCATCGTCGGCATCACCGCGAGCGGCCCGAAGAGCCTGGCCGTCGTCGTGGCAGCCGGCTCGCCGATCAAGGCCGCGAAGGATCTGAAGGGCCGGAAGGTCGCCGTCACCAAGGGCTCGTACGCGCAACACCTGCTGGCGTTGGTGCTCGAGCAGGGGGGGCTCACTTTCAAGGACATCGAGCTGATCAATCTGCCCAATGGCGAGGTGCCCACCGCGCTGCTCGCCGGCAACATCGACGCCGGGGCGGTGTGGGATCCGGTGCTCGCAAAGTACGAAGCCGAGAAGGCGCTGCGCGTGCTGGCCGACGGCACCGGCATCAAGGCCGGCGTGCTGGTCATCCTCGCGTCCGGTGAATTCGCGACCAGGAAGCGCGATCAGGTGAAGGCTCTGCTGAAGGCCTACGAGCGCGGGGCGGAGTACATCAAGTCCAATCCCCGGGAGGCGGCGCGGCTGATCGGCGAGGACGTGAAGCTTCCGCCGGAACTGGTGGAGCAGGTCCTGGCCAAGCTCGATTTCAACGCGGCGATCCACGACCACGACGTCGACGAAATCAAGAAGACGGAGGCCTATCTGCGACAGATCGCGCTCACCAGGGAGGCGGTCGACGTGGAGCGCTTCGCCGATCGCACGCTCGGCCGGGAAGGCGGACTGAAATGACGCCCGAACTGGCTCTCGACCCGGCGCCGCAGCGGGCGGTGCGCGCCCCGATCGCGCCCCGCCTGCGCGCCTGGGCCCACGGCGCAAGAAGCGCGGCCCTCTATGTCGCGCTGCCGGTGTTCGTCGTGGCACTGTGGCAGGCGTTGTTCGAGCTCGGCCTGATCCGTCCCATCCTGTTGCCGCCGCCCAGCCGGGTGGTGGCTACGCTGTGGGAACTGGCCGCCAGCGGCGATCTGCCGCGCCACCTCTCGGTGAGCCTGCAGCGCGTGCTCCAGGGCTTCGGCATCGCCGCCGCGCTGGGAATCGCCCTCGGGATAGGCATCGGCCTGTCGCGCACGCTCGATCGCCTCACCGACCTGTCGGTCCAGGTGCTGAAACCGATTCCGCCGCTCGCCTGGATTCCCATTGCCATCCTCTGGTTCGGCATCGGGGAAGCGGCGAAGGTCTACATCATCTTCCTCGGCGCGTTCTTTCCGATCCTGGTCAATACCGTCGACGGCATTCGCCGGACCGACCACCGGCACGTCGAACTGGCGCGCATTCTCGAAGTCTCCCGCGGCCGCTTCGTGGCCCGCGTGATCTTGCCGGGCGCTTTGCCGGCGATCATGACCGGGTTGCGGGTGGGACTGATGGTGGCCTGGATCTGCGTCGTCGCCTCCGAACTGATTGCCGCGAGCAGCGGCGTCGGCTATCTCATCATGGATGCGCGCCAGCTGTCGCAGACGGACGTCGTGATCGTCGGCATGCTCACGATCGGCGCGGTCGGCAAGCTCCTGGACAGCCTGCTGAAGCGGGCAGAGCAGCATCTCATCACGTGGAATCCCGCTTACTCGGGAAGCTGGACATGACCATCACCGCCGCCCTCCCCGGCCACCTCGCCATCGGCCCCCTGTCGAAGACTTTCAGCTTGAACAAAAGCGCCGTCGAAGTGCTGAAGGACATCGAATTGCAGGTCCCGGGCGGACGTTTCGTGAGCATCGTCGGCGCCAGCGGCTGCGGCAAGAGCACGCTGCTGCGCATCATCGCGGGACTGGAGACCGCCTACGACGGCCAGGTGACGCTCGGGGGAAGAGCCGTCACCGCGCCTGGCCTCGACCGCGGCATGGTATTTCAGGAGCATCGCCTGCTGCCCTGGCTCACCGTGGCGGAGAACGTCGCTTTCGGGCTCAAGGATGCACGCCCCCGCGAACAGGCTCGTCGCGTGCATGAGCACCTCGAGTTGGTGGGACTCGCCGGATTCGCCAGTGCCCTTCCGCATCAGCTCTCGGGCGGCATGGCGCAGCGGGTGGCGATCGCCCGGGCGCTGGTGAACCAGCCGCAGGTGCTGCTGCTGGACGAACCGTTCGGCGCGCTCGACGCCTTCACCCGGATCCAGCTGCAGCAGGAAGTGCTGCGCATCTGGGAAGTCGAGCGTACGACGATGGTCCTGGTGACCCACGACATCGACGAGGCGATCTTTCTCGGTGATGAAGTGGTCGTCATGTCGAATCGTCCCGGCACGATCAAGCGCGTCGTCCCGGTCAGGCTCGCCCGACCGCGTGACCGCAGCAGCGCCGATTTCGTCGCCCTCCGCAAGCAGATCTTCCGCGAGTTCTTCGCGGAGGCGGAGCAACTGCCGGAGGACTACGCCATCTAGCAACCGGCGGGCTTCGAGCGGGGGTCCCCTTCGGGTCCGCGACGCCGCCGCACGCCCCGTGTCGGCGGCGGGCACGGTGCCCGAGGCTCGCCGCCCCGCCTCACTCGTATTCGCGCACGTCGTCGATGACCTTGCCGTCGTTGACAAGGCTGCCGGGCGCGCAGAAGCTCACCTCGCCGCGCAACTTCGTGAGCTCGCGGATGTTCGCGGCAATCGCGTCGGCGAGCGGCTCGCCGGGCTGCGCCGTCTCGCAGTGCAGCGTCATGCGGTCGTTGAGGTCCGGGTTGTCGACGACGAGGCGCGCGCGCAGGATCTCCGGGTGGCGCTTCGCGACCGCGGCGATCTGCCCCGGATGCACGAACATGCCCTTGACCTTGGTCGTCTGGTCGGCGCGTCCCATCCAGCCCTTGATGCGCACGTTGGTGCGGCCGCAGGGTGAGGCGCCGGGCAGCACCGCCGACAGATCGCCCGTGCCGAAGCGGATCAGCGGGTAGTCGGGATTGAAGGTCGTGACGACGACCTCCCCGACCTCGCCCGGCGCGACTGGGTCGCCGGTGCCGGGGCGGACGATCTCGAGGATCACGTCCTCGTCGAGCACCATGCCTTGGCGCGCCGAAGTCTCGTAGGCGATGAGGCCGATGTCTGCAGTCGCGTAGGCCTGGTACGCGGTGATCCCGCATGCGGCGAACGCCTCCTGCAGCGCGGGCGGGAAGGCTTCGCCGGAGACGAAGGCCTTCGTGAAGCTGGACGCCACGCCCTGCTCCCTGGCCTTGTCGAGGAGGATGCGCAGGAAGGACGGCGTGCCGACGTAGGCGCTGGGCCGCAGGTCGGCGATGGCGGCGAGCTGCTGCTCGGTCTGGCCGACCCCCGCGGGGAACACTGTGCAGCCCAGCGCGTGCGCGGCCGTCTCCATCATCGAGCCGGCCGGGGTGAAGTGGTAGGAGAAGGTGTTATGCACGAGGTCGCCCGCGCGGAAGCCGGCGGCATGGAAGGCGCGGGCGATGCGGTAGTAGTCGGGCCGGGCGCTTTCCGGTTCGTACAGCGGGCCGGGCGACGCGAACACGCGGCGGCAGCCGGGGCCCCACTTCGTTGCAGCGAAGCCGCCGAAGGGGCGTGACGCCTTCTGCCGCTCGACGAGTTCGGACTTGCGCGTGACGGGCAGGCGGGCGAGCGCCTCACGGCTCGTGATCGTCGCTGGATCGACGCCTTCCAGCAGCCCGGCGAAGGCCGGCGCGTTCGCCTTCGCGTGGGCGATGTGCGCAGGCAGGCGGGCCATCAGCTCCCGCTCGCGCTCGGCGGGGTCACGGGTTTCTCTGGCGTCGTAGTAGTTCATTGCTTTGATCCTGAGTGCAATACGGGGCCAAGCGGTCGATCGGGTTTGTTGTTCGATGCTGCATTGCGGACTGCCAGCCCCCCGCCGGGGCGTGTTCCGCGCCTCGTTGGCGCGCGGCGGACGCCTCGGCACGAAACACGCCCCGACGGGGGGCTACGTCACGCCGTGACCGACGGCGGGAAAGCGCGGTGCGAGGCAAGGCGCGAGGGTGCGCCGTGTGCTGCTGCACACAAGCGCCCGAGCAACGCCGCGTCGCGCCGCGATCTCCCGTCGTCAGGACAACCAGCGCTTGCGGCGGCGGTAGTGTTTGACGTCGCGGAAACTCTTCCGACCCTCGCCCGAGATGCCGAGGTAGAACTCCTTGACGTCCTCGTTATCCGCCAGGCTCTTCGCCTCGCCTTCCATCACGATGCGTCCGTTCTCGACGATGTAGCCGAAGTCCGAATAGCGCAGCGCGACCATGGTGTTCTGTTCGGCGAGCAGGAAGCTCACCTTCTCCTTCACGTTGAGGTCCTTCACGATCTCGAATACTTCCTCGACGATCTGCGGCGCCAGGCCCATCGAGGGCTCGTCGAGCAGCACCATGCGCGGGTTCGACATCAGCGCGCGGCCGATCGCGCACATCTGCTGTTCGCCGCCCGAGGTGTAGGCGGCCTGGCTGGTGCGGCGCGTCTTCAGCCGCGGGAAGTAGGTATAGACCTTGTCGAGGTTGGCGGCGATCTGGCCCTTGTCCCTGCAGGTGTAGGCACCCGCGAGCAGGTTTTCCTCGATCGTCAGGTGGGCGAAGCAGTGGCGCCCTTCCATCACCTGCACGACGCCGCGGCGCACCAGGTCCGATGGCGACAGGCTCTCGACGCGCTCGCCCTTCAGCTCGATCGTGCCCTTCGTGACCTCGCCGCGCTCGCCCTTCAAGAGGTTGGACACCGCGCGCAACGTCGTCGTCTTGCCTGCGCCGTTGCCACCCAGGATCGCGACGATGCGGCCTTCGGGCACCTGCAGCGACACGCCTTTCAGCACCAGCGCGACGTGGTTGTAGATCACCTCGATGCCGTTCACATCGAGGAGGAGATTCGACGTATCCATCGGTTCATCCGCTAAGTCGTTTTCGCTCCGGCCGCACGGAGCGGCCGGGATCTGCGTCATCCGCACGCCACGGCCGGCCGGAGCCGGGCCGCAGCGTGCTTGCGGCGGTCAAGCCGCGCAGTCGCTCGCGTCGCGGCGCTTGATCTGCTTGTCGGTCGCGTACTTGTCCGCGGCCTCCTTCACCAGCGGATCGACGACGCTCTTGTCGGCCTCGTACCAGTCCGGCTGCATCTTCCAGGTCGTGCCGTCCCAGGTGTGGATGCGCACGGAGGTCGAACCCATGTGGTTGGCGCAGCTGGTCTTGATCGGACGGATCAGGCCCGCCAGCCCCAGCTCGCCGATGCGCTTCTCATCGACGTTGAGGTTCTCGAGGCCCCAGCGCACCTGCTCCCCGGTCATGACCTTGCCCTTGCCGAACTTCGCCTGCGCCGTGCGCACCGCCTCGACCTGCAGCATCGAAATCAGCAGGCCGCGCATGTACAGCACCGAGCCGACTTCCTCGCGCGGGCCAGCGCCGTTGCCCGCGTCATGCACCTTCTTGAGGATGTCCTTGATCAGCACCGAGTCCGTGCCGTGCGGGTTGAGCGCCAGCGCGCTGTAGCCCTTGGCGTTGGCGCCGACGTCCTTGACGTCCGGCTCCGCACCCGACCACCACACGCCGAGCAGTTTCTCGCGCGGATAGCCGGTCGCGATCGCTTCCTTGAGCGCGGTGGAATTCATCACGCCCCAGCCCCACAGCAGCGTGTAGTCCGGGCGCTGCTGGCGCACCTGCAGCCAGGTGGCCTTCTGCTCGACGCCCGGCGCGGTGACAGGCAGCAGCACGAGCTCGAAGCCGTGCATCTGCGCGCGCTTCTGCAGCAGCGGGATCGGCTCCTTGCCGAAGGGCGAGTCGTGATACACCAGCGCGATCTTCTTGCCCTTGAGCTTGTCGAGCCCGCCTTCCTTCTTGCCCAGATGCTGGATCAGCGCATCGGCGGCGGTCCAGTAGCTGCCCATCAGCGGGAAGTTCCACTTGAACACGCCGCCGTCCTGCGACGCGGCGAGGCCGTAACCGAGCGTGACCAGCGGGACCTTGTCGACCGGCGCCTTCTCGGTGAGTGCGAAGGTGATGCCGGTGGCCTGCGGGTCGATCACCGTGGGCTTCTTGCTTTTCAGACGCTCGTAGCATTCGACGCCCTTGTCGGTGGCGTAGCCGGTCTCGCATTCCTCCCACGCGATCTTCACGCCGTTGATGCCGCCGGTCGCGTTGACGTACTTGACGTAGTCCTGCTTGCCGTTCGCCCACGGCGTGCCGTTCGGGGCATACGCGCCGGTGCGATAGACCAGCAGCGGGAAGAACTGTTCGGTGTCCTGCTGCGCCGCGACGGGCGCGGACAGGGTGCCGGCACCGAATGCCGCCAGAGCGGCGACGAGCGCGAAAGCCTTGCGATTCATGGTGTCTCCTCCTCTATTTTGTTTGGCACTTGCGGCGTGCCTGCCGTTTTTTGTTCCATGACGCCTTCAGGTAGAACCGGTAGCGCGCCGCGCATCAGTGCGGGAAGGGCCACAGGCGCAGCTTCTGCTTGCCGATGCTCCACAGCTTCGCCAGGCCGTGCGGCTCGGCGATCAGGAAGAACACGATCAGCGCGCCGAAGATCATGTGCACCAGGTGCGAGGTCGTCGCCGTCGATAGCGGGATGTCGAACCAGTGCGGCACCTGGTCGAGGATGATGGGCAGGACCACGATGAAGGCCGCGCCGAAGAAGGCGCCCATGATCGAGCCGAGCCCGCCGATGATGACCATGAAGAGGAGCTGGAAGGAGCGGTCGATGCTGAACGCGGCGGGCTCCCACGCGCCCAGGTGCACGAAGGCCCACAGCACGCCGGCCACGCCGACGATGAAGGAACTCACCGCGAAGGCGGTCAGCTTCGCATACACCGGGCGGATTCCGATCACCGCCGCGGCGACGTCCATGTCGCGGATCGCCATCCACTGCCGGCCGGTCGCGGTGCGGGTGAGGTTCTTCGCGGCCAGGGCGAACACGCACACGACCGTGAGGCAGAACAGGTATTTCGCGACCGGCGACTCGATCGGCAGGCCGAACACGTTGAGCCCCGCGACGCTCACCGAACCGGAGGTGGAGTTGTTCGTGAACCAGCTGATGCGCAGGAAAGCCCAGTCGGTGAAGAACTGCGCCGCGAGCGTCGCGACGGCAAGGTACAGGCCCTTGATGCGCAGCGACGGGACGCCGAACAGCACGCCGACGACGGTCGCCGTGAGCCCGCCGAGCAGCATCGCGCCGATCAGCGGCATGCCGTCGATGCGCACCATGAAGTTGTAGGCCGCGTACGCGCCGACCGCCATGAAGGCGCCGGTGCCGAGCGAGATCTGGCCGCAGTAGCCGACCAGGATGTTGAGCCCCAGCGCGGCGAGCGCGAGGATCAGGAAGGGAATCAGCACGGCGCGGAACAGGTATTCCGAGCCGGCCATCGGCATCACGACGAAGGCGACGAGGAGCAGCAGGCCGATCGCGAGGCGGTCCTGCGCGATCGGGAAGATCTGCTGGTCGGCGGCATAGCTCGTCTTGAACTGGCCGTTTTCTCTGTAGAGCATGTGGAAACTCTCCCGGGAATTGCAGCCGCGTCAGACGCGGTCGATGATTTTTTCGCCGAACAGGCCCTGCGGACGCACCAGCAGGAAGCCCAGCGCCAGGACGTAGGCGAACCAGATCTCGATGCCACCGCCGAAGAAGGCGCCGAGGTAGATCTCGGACAGCTTCTCGCCGACGCCGATGATCAGCCCGCCGAGAATCGCGCCCGGCACCGAGGTCAGACCGCCCAGGATCACCACCGGCAGCGCCTTCAGCGCGACCAGCGAGAGCGAGAACTGCACGCCGAGCTTGGAGCCCCAGATGATGCCGGCGACCAGCGCGGCAAAGCCCGCGACCGACCACACGATCACCCAGATGCGGTTGAGCGGGATGCCGATCGACTGGGCCGCCTGGTGGTCGTCCGCCACCGCACGCAGCGCGCGGCCGGTCGAGGTCTTCTGGAAGAAGAGCGCCAGCGCGAGCACCAGCGCCGCGGCGATCAACGCGGCGACGAGGTCCTCCTTGCTGATCAGGAGTCCGCCTTCGAACATGCCTTCGAGGATCATCGCCGGATCCTTAGGCATGCCGACGTTGATGCTGTAGATGTCGTTGCCGAACAGCGTCTGGCCGAGGCCGTCGAGGAAGTAGCTGATGCCAAGGGTGGCCATCAGCAGCGTGATGCCTTCCTGGTTCACGAGCTTCGACAAGCACAGACGCTCGATCAGCCACGCCAGCACCACCATCAGCGCCATCGCGACGACGAAGGCGAGCAGGTTCGCGACGATCAGGTTGTCGAACCCGAGCCACTTCGGAATCCACTCGGCGAAGCGCGCCATCGCCAGCGCCGCGAACAGCACCATCGCGCCCTGCGCGAAGTTGAACACGCCCGAGGCCTTGTAGATCAGCACGAAGCCGAGCGCGATCAGTGCATACAACATGCCGGCCATCAAACCGCCGAACAAGGTTTCAAGAAAGAATCCCATTGCCAAGCTCCCGCTCAGTGCGACGTGCCGAGGTAGGCACGGATCACGTCTTCGTTGGCGCGCACCTCGTCGGGCACGCCGTCGCCGATCTTCTTGCCGTAGTCGAGCACCACGACGCGGTCGGAGATGTCCATCACGACCCCCATGTCGTGTTCGATCAGCACGATCGTCGTGCCGAACTGGTCATTCACGTCGAGGATGAAGCGGCACATGTCCTGCTTTTCCTCGACGTTCATGCCCGCCATCGGCTCGTCGAGCAGCAGCAGGTTCGGTTCCGCGGCGAGCGCGCGGCCCAACTCGACGCGCTTCTGCAGGCCGTAGGGCAGCGCCCCCACCGGGGTCTTGCGGATGTCCTGGATCTCGAGGAAGTCGATGATCTCCTCGACCTTCACGCGATGCTCGATCTCCTCCTTCTGCGCGCGGCCCCAGTACAACGCATGGGCGAGCAGGCCCGACTTCATCTTCAGGTTGCGCCCGGTCATGATGTTGTCGAGCACGCTCATGCCCTTGAACAGCGCGATGTTCTGGAAGGTGCGCGCGATGCCCTGCCGGGCCGCCATGTGCGGCTCCATCCTGCGGCGCTCCTCGCCGCGGAACAGGATGCGACCTTCCTGCGGGTGGTAGACGCCGTTGATCACGTTCAGCATCGAGCTCTTGCCCGCGCCGTTCGGGCCGATGATCGAGCGGATCTCGTGCTCGCGCACGTTGAAGCTGATGTTGGTCAGCGCCTTCACGCCACCGAAGGACAGCGAGATGTTCTGCAGGTCGAGGACCACCTCGCCGATGCGGCCTCCGCTCACTTGCGTCGGCTCCGCCACCGGCTCCTGCACGGCCTGGGGCATGTCGTTCATCATCATCGCCTCTCCCCTCATGCCGCCTGCTTCGCCGCCTGCGGCGCGAAGGTCTTCACTTCCTCGATACGCAGGTCGGCGCTGATGCGGCCCTCGCGCCCGTCCTCGTACTTCACGACGGTCTCGATGTGCTGCGTCGCCTTGCCCTCGAACAGCGCGTCGATCAGCACCGCGTAGCGCTCGGCGATGAAGTTGCGCCGCACCTTGCGCGTGCGCGTCAGCTCGCCGTCGTCGGCGTCGAGCTCCTTGTGCAGGATCAGGAAGCGCCTCACCTGCGAGCCGCTCATCTGCGGGTCGGCGGCGAGGTCGGCATTCACCTTCTCGACGCAGTCGCGGATCAGCTCATACACCGCCGGCTGCGATGCGAGGTCGGTGTAGCCCGAGTACGCCAGGCCGCGCCGTTCGGCCCAGTTGCCGACCGCTTCGAGGTCGATGTTGATGAAGGCGGTGACGACCTCGCGGCCGCTGCCGAAGGCGACCGCCTCCTTGACGTGCTGGAAGAACTTGAGCTTGTTCTCGATGTAGTTGGGGGCGAACATCGAGCCGTCCCTGAGCTTGCCGACGTCCTTGGCGCGGTCGATGATTTTCAGGTGGCCGTCCGCGTCGAAGTAGCCCGCATCGCCGGTCATGAAGTAGCCCTCGGCGTTGATCGACTCGGCGGTCGCGTCCGGGCGCTTGTAGTAGGCCTTCAGCAGCATCGGCCCCTTGACGAGGATCTCGCCGTTGTCGGCGAGCTTCACTTCGACGAAGGGCGCCGGCTTGCCGACGGAGTCGAACTTGATCGCGCCGTCGGGCTGCAGGCACACATAGGCGCAGGTCTCGGTCTGGCCGTAGAACTGCTTGAGGTTCACGCCGATCGAGCGGTAGAAGCGGAAGAGGTCCGGCCCGATCGCCGCGCCTGCGGTGTAGGCGACACGGATGCGGCTCATGCCCAGCACGTTCTTCAGCGGGCCGTATACCAGCAGATTTCCGAGCCAGTACTGGAAGCGATCACCCACCGACACCGGCTTGCCGTCGAGGATGTCGGCGCCACAGCGGCGCGCGACGTCGAGGAAGTGGTGGAAGAGCTTGCGCTTCAGGGCGTTCGCATCCTCCATGCGGATCATCACCTGCGTGAGCAGGTTCTCGAACACGCGCGGCGGGGCGAAGTAATAGGTCGGCCCGATCTCGCGCAGGTCCGTCATCACGGTGTCGCCCGACTCGGGGCAGTTGATCGTGAAGCCCGTGACCATCGCCTGCGCGAAGGAGAAAAGGTGGTCGCCCACCCAGGCCATCGGCAGATAGGACAGGATGTCTTCCCGGTCGGTGAGCTCGTCGACCTGCATCCCGCCGGTTGCCGCGGCGATGAAGGCACCGTGCGTCTGGCACACGCCCTTGGGCTTGCCGGTGGTGCCCGAGGTGTACAGCATCACCGAGATGTCGTCGCCCGCCCCCTTGTCGATCTCGCCGTCGAGGAAATCGGTGTGGTTGCGATCGTGGATGCCGCCCATCTCCTGCAGCTCGTCGAGGCCCATCAGCATCGGCTGGCTGTAGTGGCGCAGGCCGCGCGGGTCGTCGTAGATCACGTGCTCGAGGAAAGGCACCTCGGGGTGGATCTCGAGCATCTTGTCGACCTGCTCCTGATCCTCGACCACCGCGAAGCGGATCTCCGCATCCTGCAGCACGTAGGCCATCTCGGGCGCCACGGCGTCCTGGTAGAGCATCACGGGAATGCCGCCGAGGCATTGGCAGGCGGTCACCGACCAGTACAGGCGCGGGCGGTTGTCGCCGATGATCGCGAGCCGGTCGCCACGCTTGAAGCCCAGCGCCGCCAGCCCGCAGGCGATCGCCCGCACGTTGCGCGCGACGTCGGCCCAGCTGTAGCTCTGCCAGATGCCGAACTCCTTCTCGCGCATCGCCGGCCGCGCGGGTCGCACGGCGGCGTGATGCATCAGCAGCCGCGGAAAGGTATCCAGGGCGGCCGGATGCGCGGCTTGCCCGCTCCTGTCGGACATACCCACCTCCTCCTTTGGTTTTATCCTGCGTCTCCACCCGGCCGGTCTTGTCGTTATCAGGCTCGGGGTCCGGCGCGATCGTGTGCGCCGCAGCGTCGGCGGCAGCATCGTGGGTGCCGCTCGCGCTTTTGTGTGCGTGCAGTCTCGCAAGCCATGTTTGCGCAACTGTTTGTGAAATGTAGTGAATCGTAACGACCGGTCGTGACACCCCCCGCGCCGGGCCGTGGACGAAAAAAAGGGGAGGTCGCCCTCCCCTTTTCCGTCATGCCCTCAGACTGCGATCAGCTGAGGAAACCCGTCACCACCAGCACCAGCAGCACGAGGCCGACGGTGATCAGCGTGAGGCCGAGGACCACCGAGCCGGCGTGCAGCTGGCGCGACGGCGCATCGACCAGGTACTTCTCCAGCTCGCCCGACTCGACGAGGCGCTGGTACTGCGCCGGGTGCTCGCGGCGGAACTCTTCCAGCGACTGCGTGCCGGTGAACATCACCACGTCCGGCGGCGGCAGCTTGTCGGGACGGAAGTGGTTGTTGAAGAAGTGCACCGTGAAGAGGAACACCGCCGCCAGGAAGGCTTCCTCGCCATGCACCAGCGTGCCGACGTTGAACACCCAGCCCGGCAGGAAGCTCGCCGTGACGTGCGGGAAGGCCAGCATCAGGCCGCTCCAGCCGATGATGTTCACACCCCAGAACACCGCCCAGTAGTCGAACTTCTCGAAGTAGGTCCAGCGGTCGAACTGCGGCCTCGGCCCCTTTCCGACGAACCACTTGAACATGCCCCAGCAGTCGGCGAAGTCCTTCCAGTTCGGGATCAGCGAATCCGGCCCGAACCAGCGGAACTTGCGGTTGCGCAGCAATCGCGACATCACGTACACGAAGTGGATCATGAAGATGCCGACGAAGAGCGACGCCGCGGTGCGGTGGATGATCCCCATCACCTTCGGCCCGCCGAGCAGCGCTGCGACCTTGGGTGCCCACGCGGCATGAGCGAACAACACCGTCGTGCCGGTCAGCACCAGGGTCATCGTCACGAGCGCGAACACAAGGTGCGCGAGGCGCCAGCCCCAGGCGAAACGGACGAAGTGCTTGTCCTTGTTCACTCCCAGTTCGCCGGTACGCACGTGCGGCACAGTCTTGCGCTCCTTGCGCTCCTGCCATTCGCGGTAGTACCACAGACCGCTGTGCAGCCAGAAGAAGGCGAACACGCCGATCAGCAGGGCCGTCATGAACTTGCCGGCAATCCACATCTTCGGGTACTTCTCGAAGTCGTGCGTGTTGGCGTGCGGCCCGAAAGTCACGAAGCCCGCCGTCGCCTTCACCATGCCCGGCTTCTTGTCGTCATGGCACTTCTGGCAGGTCTTCAGGCGATTGTCCGGGTGCACGCGCGACTTCGGATCGTCGCCCTTCCTGATGCCGTGGCTGCCGTGGCAGTCCGCGCACTTGGCGGTGTAGACGAAGCCGAGGCGATTCACCTGCCCGTGGTAGGTGTCGCGGTAGCTGTGCAACTCTTCCTTGTGGCAGTCGCCGCACGCGAGCACGTTCTTCAGCTTGAACGCCTCCGACGACGAGTTGCGGATTTCGTGCGTCGTGTGGCAGTCGGTACATACCGCGCCCTTCGGGTCGCCTTTCGCGATCAGCGCGCCATGCACGGAGTTCGTGAAGTCATCGAGCTGATCCTCGTGGCAGGCGGCACCGCAGGTTTCCGGGATCGTCATGCGCCACTTTTCGCGCTCGGGCGTCCCGGCCGGGGGCACCGCGAAATCGTGGGTCGCGTGGCACTGGTTGCAGTACGCCTTGGGCCGATCCGGATGATCGGTATCCGGCCGCGCGTGGAAGGATTGCTTGTACGCGGCGATGTTCTCCACGACGATGCCCAGGCGCTCCTTGCTCGCCGCCTGGTTGTTCTTCTTCGCCTCGTCCCACAGCTTCTCGTGGCAGGCGGCACAGTCGGGCTTGACCGCATTCGGCGCCTTTGCGTGCTTCTCCTTCGCGTCGACGATGTCGGTGTGGCAGGCGACGCAATCGAGCTTCGCATGCACGCCCTTCGCCACCTTGGCGGGATCGACGGGCGCCAGCTTGATCTTTTCGCCCTCGGCATCCTCGATCTGGATCGCGGGCTTGCCGCTCTGGTGGCAGTTCAGACAGGTGGCATTGTCGAGCTTGGCCGGCGCTGCACCCTCGCCCGCAGCCAGACCCGACAATGGCCACAGCAGCGCTACAGACGCGGCTGCTGCCAGCAGACCTCGCATGTTGCGTATCTTCACTTGTAAATGCTCCCATGCTTGGCGCGGCCTCGCGCCATGAAAAAAAGGGGGCCGACACGTTGCGCGCAAACTGGCTGACGCGATGCGTCAGATGCGCCCATGCCTCCCCCCTGGTCCGGCGACGCCCGGTCGCCGGACTGCACCGGGCCGTCTCCGGCCCGGTCGTCGCTGCCTTGAATCAGAACCTGTGCGATACGGTCACGCCGATGAGCTGCGTGGTCTGCTCAGGCTTCTGGAAGACCCGCGTGCCATCCGAGAACCGCCAGCTCTGCCATGTGAAGTCGTCGAACTCGCGCTTGTCCCACACATAATCCAGACGCATTGCGGTGGACTTGTTGAACGCGTACCTGGCGAACAGACGCAGCGTGTTCTGCTGGTACTTCGTGTCGGGCAGGATGCCCGCACCCGCCAGCACCGGCGACGTCGCCCCCGGCAGCGGCGAACGTACCCCCAGGTTGGCCACGGAGATGTCGTACTCGTTGACGTCGTGGCTGTAGAGGTACTGCCCGCCGACCGACAGCGCGGACGTCAGCTGCCCGTCGAATCCCGCACCGATGGCGTCGGAATTCAGGTTCAGCTGTGCGCCCCAGGGCACGCAGGTATTCCGGACCGAGGATCCATTGCACAGCGAACCGAACGTGCTCTGCAGCGAATGCTGCTCGATCTCGTTCTTGCCATGCGAATACCACATGTTCGCCTTCCACCGTTCGCTCAGACGATAGCTGCCATCGAGGGAGAACAGTTCGAACTTGCCCTTGTTCAGACCGATTTTGTCGACGCGTGTCGAGAAGTCGTCGTTCGCGTATTCGTACGAGAACTGCACCGACAGGGCGTTCGTCGGCAGCCAGTCGAGCAGCAGCCTGACCTTGTCGCGCTCGCGGTCGGAGAACTGCGTCGGCGCCGTCCAGTGCTCGCCAATCGATCCCCCCACTCGAGCGAGTTCCGCTGGAGAGTTGACGAATCGAGGACTCGGCGTACTTCCCCACTTCGAGCCGTCACGATCGCTGTGCGACACGGTGACGCTGCCGTTCAGCGTCTCGCCGAGCGACTTGCGCAGGTCGAGCCGGAAGGTGCCCTCCGTCGTCTTGTCGCGGAACAACTCGTCCATGCCATCGTACTTCCGGACGTCATAGTCGTAACCACCGGTCAGCTTGAAGCCCATGGGCAGGCGATAGCTCGCCTCCAGCTTGCCGCGCTGGGTCTTCTGCGACAGGGGATTGTTGGTCACCTGCGCACCGCCGTGGTTGTAGTCGATCAGATAGATATCTTCCGGCGTCTTGTCGTCGCGGAATTCGTACGCCCACGAGGCCAGCACGCTGAGATCCCGCGTGAGGCGCGACGTGAAGGACGCGAACGCGTTCGTCGTTTCGACCTTGCCACCGAGATCCGAACGCTTCGTCAGCACCCCCGGGCGGAACGCGCTGCCGGGAGCCCCCTGCTCGACCGCGATCAGCGAGGCCGGGATGAAGCTGTTGTTCTGATACGCGAGGGTCTTGCCGACGGAGGCCTTCAGCTGCGTGTCGCTCGAGAAGTTGTAGCCGCCCGCGAGCTGGAACTCGTGCGCGTGATTGTCCGGCGCCAACGACAGCGGGCTCATCGCCGTGCGGTTGTTGACGTTGGGCGAGGTCACGAACAGGGCGTTGCCTGCGTTGTTCTCGAAGAAGCTGCCGTAATAGCTGCCCGACAGGTAGAACTGCTTGGTCGCGTAGTCGATGGACGCCTCGACCTGCTGGTGCGTCGAATCGATCGGTTCGGGGGCGAAGATCTGCGTGCCGAGCGCCCCGCTGACGGTAGCCCCGTTGACGCCCTTGCCCGATGCGCCGTTCGCGCCGGACATGCGCACACCCTGCTTGTCTTCGTGCTTGAAGCTGAAGTTCACCTGCAGGTTGTCGCTGATGAACTTGCGCGCCGTCAGGGTGGTGCCCTTGCGCTCGGTCATCAGGGTTTCTTCGTTGCCGATCGTGCGCACCGGCGAGGTCGCGCCCGGGAAGGCCGCCGGCATCACCAGCGTATTGCTGCCGACGCCGTCGACCGGGGTGATCACCGTGAACGGTGCGAAACGCGGAATCTGGTTGTAACCGATCCCCACCGACCAGTCACCCTGCTGCTCGGCCGAGGCTTTGAACTCCTGCGTGCGCAACCCGAGGTCGCGCCCTTCCACCCGGAACCAGCGCCCCGCGTCCGAACGCTGGACGACATTGAGGTCCACGCTGCCGTTGACACCCTCGGAATTGAGGCCGGTGTATTGGCGATAGAGCGGGTTGATCTTGTCCACGTTCAGCAGACTGGCCCCGACCTCGGTCACGTTCGGACTGATCAGTTCCTGGACTTCGTCGGCCAGCGCTGCCGTAGCAGGGAAGGCGAGCCCGATCGCGACTGCGATCACTGTCGGCTTGAAAACACGATTGTTGTGCATTTTTCCTTCTCCCTGACTCTTAACGCCAGAAGCGCATTGCCTTGGAGGCATTCGCCGGGCTGTTGCTGCCGTGGATCTCCGTGTGGCAGTTCAAACAGGCGCGTCCCTGAGTGACACCCACCGAGTTCAAGCCATTCACGCCGCCAGCCGCGCTGGTGTTCGTGTTGGCCGCGACACCGGGAACGGTACCGAGGTGGTTGGCCGGGTCATGACACTGCTGGCACAGGAAGGGCGGACGGACCTTGAGCATCGAGTCGGCGACGGTGCCGTGCGGGTTGTGGCAGTTGGCGCAGTCTTCGGTGACGGGTGCGTGGTTATGCACGAAGGGACCGCGCTTTTCCGCGTGGCAGGTGTAGCAGGTCGCGTTGGTGCTGTTCTTCACGAGCAGTTTCGGACCCGTCGAGCCGTGCGGATTGTGGCAATCCGAGCAGGCCATCTTGCCTTCCGCGATCGGGTGATGCGACGGACGGTTGATCTGCGCGCGCTGCTCCTTGTGGCAGGCGAAGCAGACTTCGGGCTGGGTGCGCTTGTCGCGGACCTTGTCATCGGCCGTGTGCGTCTGGTGACAGGCGCTGCAGGCGACGTCGGCCCGTTCGTGCGTGCTGCCGGTCCACAGGTGGCGCTTGGAATCGGTCTCGTGGCACGTCAGACAGGCCGCATTGCGCTCGGACGCAGGGGTCGCGGTATTCTTGGTGAAGGTGCGGTCGGGCTTGGGCGGCTTGTCGCTGCCCTTGTAATTGACGTGCTTGTCGCTGTCGCCGTGACAGTTGGTACAGGTCGGCGCGCGGCCGTCGGCACGCGTGCCGTGTTTCGTCTTGCCGATGTGCAGCACGCCGGGAGCGTCCGCCTCGTCGTGACAGGATGTGCACTTGGCATCACCCTTGAGCACGATGTCCTTGGGCGCCTCTTTCGGCGCATCTGCGGCGTATACCGCCCCTGCGCAGATGCCGCCGATACAGGCCAGCACTGCAAGCAAGCTTCGCATTTTTTTCATGTTACCCCCTTGGCTCGAACTTCATTTTCCGCGCCGCCGGCCGGGCGGCGCGATTCAGGACATACTGCTTACTGCGAAAGGATCCACTGCATCAGGTTCTTGAGTTGGGCTTCGTCCTTCGTGTTGATGATCTTGTGATCCTCTTCGGTACCGTCCTCGAGTTTCACCTTCGGGCCGGTCGTGATGTTCTTGCGGATCTTCTCGAAGGCCTCGGCCTCCTTGCCGCGGTACTTCTCGGCGACCTTCTTGTACGAGGGGCCTTTCTTGGTCTTGTCGACGGCGTGGCACTTGAAGCAGTCGTTCTCCTTCGCGAGCGCCTTGGCGGCGTCGGCATCGACGGCCCAGGACGGCGAGGAGACGAGGATCGCGGCGGTGGCGGCCACGAGCAGCGACACGCGGTTGAGACGGAATGGCATTTGGGCTCTCCTGTTGAAGCTGAAATTTCGTCGTTCGGCCACGCGAACGGCGCAGCTCGACGTGACGAAATTTTCATGAATTCGCGCAAAACCACATATCGGACGGGGTTTAATTTGCGTGTAGGAAACTTCCTACACAGCCCCCCCCCGCCGATGCCAGCCGTAAAAACCACCGGAATATGCCATTCAACCGCGCGAGGCGCAACAAACGGGATCGCCAGCGGCATATTCGCGCGGGCGCGGAGGTTCGCCTCCGCGAACCCGGAGGGGGAGGAGAAGGGAGGTGCCGCGGCCCGCGCGCTTACACGTCGGTCGACTTCACGAGGTGGTGCGCGACCGCGTAGCGGATCAGCTCGGAGGTGTTCGTCATCGCCATCTTCTGCAGGATGCGCGTCTTGTGCGTGCTGATGGTCTTGACGCTGAGCGAGAGCTCGTTGGCGATGTCGGTGAGCCCCTGCCCCAGCACGAGCCGGTGGAAGATCTGGAATTCGCGGTCCGACAGCGCGGTGTGCGGCAGCTCGTTCGCGGCGGCCGGCATCAGGCCGCGCGCCATCAGTTCGGCAACGGTGGCGCTGACATACACGCCGCCGCGCGCGACGCGGCGGATCGCGTGCACGAGCAGGTCGGCGTCGCTCTCCTTGGTGAGATAGCCGGCGGCTCCGGCGTGGAGCGCGCGCACCGCATACTGCTCCTCGTGATGCATGCTCAGGATCAGGATCGGGAGCTTGGGCTTCTCGTCGTGGATCAGGCGGATGAGGTCGAGTCCGCTGCGGCCGGGCATCGAGATGTCGAGCACGACGACGTCCCAGTCCTGTTCGCGCACGAGCAGGAGCGCCTCGTTGCCGTTGGCCGCCTCGCCGCACACCGCGAGGTCGTCGGTATCGGCGAGGATCTGCTTCAGGCCGTCACGGATGATCGTATGGTCGTCGGCGAGCAATACCCTGAGTTTTTCCATCTTGCTTCCCTCATTGCCCGGCCGGGACGGTGGCATCTATCGCCGTGCCGTCGCCGGGCGTGGAATGGATCGCGAACGTGCCCTGCACCAGGCGGATGCGTTCGCGCATGCCGAGCAGGCCGAACCCCGCCTGGTTCGCCGCGTCGAGCACGAAGCCGATGCCGTCGTCACGCACCGTCAGGCGCCAGTCGCCGCCGTCGCGGCGGCACGAAACCCATACGGTACTCGCCCGCGCGTACTTCGTGACATTGGTGAGCGACTCTTGCAACACGCGGAACAGCGTCGTCGCCTCGGTGCTGCCCCGCTCGGGTTCGTCGTCGTCCAGATCGAGCGCCAGCTCGATGCCGGTGCGCTTGGAGAAATCGTCCGTGAGCCACGAGATCGCTGCGCGCAGGCCGAGATCGTCGAGGATCAACGGGCGCAGCTCGTAGGTGATGCGCCGCACCGAGGCGATCGTCTGGTTGAGCTGCTCCTTGATGACGCCCACCTTGTCCTGCAGGTCGGCGCGCTCGCCCGGCAGGCGGCCGCCGAGCCAGGAGAGCTCGAGCTTGATCGCGGTGAGCCGCTGCCCGAGCTCGTCGTGCATCTCGCGCGCGATGCCGGCGCGCTCTTCCTCGCGCACCCGCTGCAGCGCCGTGGACAGCTCCTGCAGCTGGCGGTTGGTTTCGCGCAGGTGGGTTTCGATGCGCTTGCGCTCGGTGAGATCGCGCAGCACCACGGTGAGGAAGCGCTGCCCCCGCATCTCGGTGGACGAAAAAGTGGCGTCGGCGGGGAATTCGCGCCCGTTGGCGTGGCGGGCCGTCAGCTCGGCGCGGCCACGACGGACATGGGGCTCGCCGGAATTGCGCCGCCGGCCGACGATGGCGTGGTACGCGCTGCGCGAGTCTCCCGCCAGCAGCCGGTCGAAGGGTTTGCCGAGCGCGTCGCCGGACTGGACGCCGAACATGTGCTCGGCCGCGCGGTTGAACAGCACGACGGACAGGTCCTCGTCGATCGTGACGATCGCGTCCATCACCGATTCGACCATCCCCCGCAGGCGCTCTTCGCTGTCCTCCAGGGCTCTCGCCAGCAACTCGCGCCGGCGCATGCTCCACAGCACCCCGCAGGAAGCGGCCAGCAGCAGCACCGCGACGAAGCCTGCGCCGAACACGATGGGGCGCGCCGTCCCCGGCCAGGACACCAGCGCCGAATCCTGGCCGACCACGACGCCGATCAGGAACGGGTAGCGCGGGACAGGGTGATAGGCGACGAAGCGATTCTCGCCGTCGACGGTTTCGGTGACGACCGTTGTGCCCGTCGCATCGGCGGATCGCTCCGGGAAGGTCGGCACCCCCTTCACCGGCTGGTCGACCCGGTCCGTGTCGCTCGGAAAACTCGCGACGAGATTGCCGCGCGCGTTGATCAGCTGGATCTGCTTGCCGAAGCGCAGGTCGAGCCGGCGGTAGAAGGACTCGAAATAGTTGACGACGATCGCAGCCACGACGACGCCGCGGAAGTTGCCGCTGCCGTCGACGAGCCGCGCGGCGAGGTAGAAGGTCCATTCGCCATCGAACCTGCGGCGGTAGAGCTGGCTCACGATGATGCCCTCGTCCCGGTGCGCGAGCGTCGTGAAGTAGTCGCGGTCGGCTTCGCTGAAGCCGGGCCGCGTGCCGAGCAGGGTCGAGTTCATGACGACGCCGTTGGCGTCGAGGACGAACATCGACGAGAACTGCGGGAGTCCCTCGGCGCGCGCCTTGAGCAGCGCCATGACGGGAAAGCTGTCGAGTTGCAACTGCTGGCCGATCCCGTCGGACAGCCGGTCCTGGGCGCCGCGCAGGGCCATCGTGACGCCGTCCAGCGTGCGGGCCGTCTGCTCGGAGAGGATGCGGCTCAGGGTGGAGATCTCGCTGCGCGCGTATTCGAGTTCGCGCTGGCGCATGTCGTACACCAGGAAGGCGGTGCCGCCGGCAAGCACCGACAGCATCAGGGCGGTCAGCAGCAGCACCGCGCGCACGGGCGGCTCGAACCAGAATTTGCGCAACAGGGCTGTCATTCGGCAATTCCCGCGAGAAGATCGGCGCGGCCCGCCAGGCGCGATGGGTCCGGGTACGCCATTGCGCCGCGCAATATAGAAGGGCACGCCTTGCGCGGCAAGTTGAAAAGATCATTTCATCGTATCGTTTCCTGCGCCAAGCGGCGGCCGCAATGCGCAGTTACCGCAATGCGCGGTTACGCTCTTCGCACGTGCACTCCCCCCTGCAATCCGGGCAGCGGTGCAGGCGTCGGGTAGAATCCGCATTTTCCCGTCCCTGCGCCCGCCCATGGAATTTCTCGCCCCGCTGTTCGACATCGTCCTGCACCTCGACAAGCACCTCGAAGCGCTGGTCGCCGCCTACGGCATCTGGATCTACGCGATCCTGTTTGCAGTGATCTTCAGCGAGACCGGGTTCGTGGTGACCCCCTTCCTGCCGGGCGACTCGCTGCTCTTCATCGCCGGCGCGCTGGCGGCGCTGGGCAACATGGACCTCTCGCTGCTGATCCTCACGCTGACGGCAGCGGCGGCGATCGGCAACACCGTGAATTACTCGATCGGGCGCTATTTCGGCCCCCGGGTCTTCCATTGGGAGAACTCGCGCCTCTTCAACAAGGCGGCGCTGATGAAGACACACCTCTTCTACGAGAAACACGGCGGCAAGACGCTGGTGATCTCGCGCTTCCTGCCGCTGTTCCGCACCTTCGCCCCCTTCGTCGCGGGCATCGGCAGCATGGGTTACGCGCGCTTCACGCTCTTCAACGTCGTCGGGGCGCTCGCCTGGGTGGTATCGCTGACGCTCGCCGGCTACTGGTTCGGCAACATGCCGTGGATCAAGCAGAACCTCACGCTGGTGATCGTCGGCATCATCGTGCTGTCGCTGCTGCCGGTCGTGATCGGCGCACTGAAGGCGCGCTCGACCGCGTCCTGAACGTTGCGCCACCGCGTCATGGGCACTAGGATGAAATGCCGATGGCGCGAAACCGCGTCTCCGGCACGGCCAGCACAAGAACCGACGGAAAGCATCGGGGAATAGAACGCCGAGGAGAGCGGCATGAGCTATGCCGAACGCGCCCTGCGCACCCTGAGCGCAGGCAACCGCACGCTGCTGCGGGCACAGGACGAACAGACGCTGCTGCAGGAGATGTGCCGGGTCATCGTCGAACTCGGCGGTTACCGCATGGCATGGGTGGGCTACGCGCAGAACGACGAGGCGCGGACCATCCGGCCAATGGCTCACCTCGGTTTCGACGAGGGCTTTCTCGAACTCGGCCGCTTCACCTGGGCAGAAGGGGAATCCGAGGGGTCGCGCGGCCCCACGGCGCAGGCGATCCGCGGCGGCAAGCCGGTCGTGGTCCAGGACACGACCAAGCTCCTGGGAACCCAGCTCCCCGTCCCGCTCGCCGAGACGCTCAGGCGCGGCTATGCCTCGATCGCGGCCTTCCCGCTGATCATCGAGCGCGAGGCGATCGGCAACCTGACGATCTTCGCCGCCGAAGCGGACGCATTCGACGAGTGTGAATGCAGTCTGCTCGCCGAGATGGCGGACGACCTCGCCTTTGGCATCGCCACGCTGCGCATGCGCGAACAGCGTCGCGAGGCGGAGGAGACGATCCGCCACATGGCCTATTTCGACGCCCTGACCGACCTGCCCAACCGCGGCTCGCTGAACGCGCGGCTCGCCGAAGAGATCGCCCAGGCGCAGCAGGAAAACCAGTCCATGGCGGTGCTGCTGATGAAGGTGGGGCGCTTCCAGGAGATCAGCGACACGCTCGGCTACCTGGAGGGCGACCACCTGATCGTCGAGATGGCCAAACGCCTGCTGCACATCGCCGGCCCGAACAAGGCGGTCGCGCGCGTCGGAGAGGACGAATTCGCCATCATCATGCCGCGCGCGAGCGCCGAAGCCGCGACGCGCGTCGCGCACAACGCGATGCGCGAGGCGCGCGATCCGGTCAACTTCGCCGGCCTGGCGATGGACCCGCATGCCTACATCGGCATCTCGCTGTTTCCGGGGCACGGCAACACGCCGGAAACCCTGCTGCGGCGCGCCAAGATCGCGGCCGTGCAGGCGCGCAGGACAGCGTGCAAATACACGCTGTACAAGGGCACCGAGGACCGCGAGAGCACCCAACGGCTGGCGCTGATGAGCGAGCTGCGCAGCGCGATCGACCAGAACGAGCTGCTGCTCTACTGCCAGCCCAAGGTGGCGATCCGCAGCGGCGAGATCTGCGGTGCCGAGGCGCTGGTGCGCTGGCAGCATCCGCAGCACGGCATGATCGCGACGGGCGAATTCATCGCGCTCGCCGAGCGGGCGGGCCTCATCATGCCGCTCACACGCTGGGTGCTGGAAGCCGCCTTCCGCCAGTCCTATGCATGGTTTGAGCGCGGCATCCGGCGGCCGCTGTCGGTGAACCTGTCGGCGCAGGACCTGCGTGATCCGCGCCTCATCGACCGCATCAGCGGGCTGTTCGCGACCTGGGCGCTGCCGCCGGAGCTGATGCAGTTCGAGCTCACGGAGAGCGCGCTGATGGAGGACCCGGCCGGCGCGCTGGAGACGCTCGGCCAGCTCAAGGATCTCGGCGTCGAGCTCTACATCGACGACTTCGGCATCGGTTACTCCAGCCTGAGCTACCTGCAGAAGCTGCCGGTCGACTCCCTGAAGATCGACCACTCCTTCGTCGCCAGCATGCTGACGAATGCCGGCTCGGAGGTCATCGTGCATTCGACCGTCGAACTGGGGCACAACCTGGGGCTGGGCGTGGTCGCCGAAGGCGTGGAGAGCGAGGCGCTGTGGGATCACCTGCAGGAGCTCGGCTGCGACACCGCGCAGGGGCACTTCGTCGGCCGTCCGATCCCGACCGCGCAGTTCGACGAATGGGAAGCGCAATCGCCGTGGAGCCATCCGGCACCCGACGGCGCCAGCGCCGGCGTCCTGCACTGAAACCCGTGGACACCGGGCCGGGGCGCGAAACGTCCCCGGCCCGGCAGGTGCGTCAGATCACGCCCTGCGCCAGCATCGCG
Source organism: Azoarcus sp. DN11 (assembly GCF_003628555.1). Classification (NCBI taxonomy): domain Bacteria; kingdom Pseudomonadati; phylum Pseudomonadota; class Betaproteobacteria; order Rhodocyclales; family Zoogloeaceae; genus Azoarcus; species Azoarcus sp. DN11. The sequence goes on from NZ_CP021731.1 coordinate 4,257,498, forward strand.
TCGGCGACCTTGACGAAACCGGCGACGTTCGCCCCATCCACGTAGCTGATCGTGCCGTCCGGGCGGCGGCCGTGCTCCACGCAGGCGTCATGGATGCTGTGCATGATGCCGTACAGGCGCGCATCGACCTCCTCGCGCGGCCACGACAGGCGCATCGCGTTCTGGCTCATCTCGAGGCCCGAGGTCGCGACGCCGCCGGCGTTGCTGGCCTTGCCCGGCGCATACAGCACGCCCGCCTGTTCGAACACGCGCACCGCATCGGCAGTCGAGGGCATGTTCGCGCCTTCGGCGACGCACTTGACGCCCGCGGCGACGAGCTTCTGCGCATCGGCGCCGTCGAGCTCGTTCTGCGTCGCGCAGGGCAGCGCCACGTCCACCGGCACGTGCCACGGCGACACGCCCGCCTGGAAGTTCGCCTTCACGCGCTGCGCGTAGTCGCTGACGCGGCCGTAGAGGTGGTTCTTCACTTCCATCAGCTCGGCGAGCTTCTCGGCGGTGAACCCGTCCTCGTCGATCACCGTGCCGCTCGAGTCGGACACCGTGACGACCTTCGCGCCGAGCGCCATCGCCTTCTCGACCGCGTACTGCGCGACGTTGCCCGAGCCGGACACGCTCACGCGCAGGCCGTCGAAGGACAGGCCTTTCTGCTTGAGCATCTCCTCGGCGAAATACACCGTGCCGTAGCCGGTCGCCTCGGGGCGAATCAGCGAACCGCCGAAGGCGAGACCCTTGCCGGTGAACACGCAGTCGGCGCGGTTCGACAGCTTCTTCATCATGCCGGCCATGAAGCCGACTTCGCGGCCGCCCACGCCGATGTCCCCCGCGGGGACGTCGGTGTCGGAGCCGACGTGGCGGAACAGTTCGCTCACGAAAGCCTGGCAGAAGCGCATGACTTCGGCGGGGCTCTTGCCCTTCGGGTCGAAGTCGGAGCCGCCCTTGCCGCCGCCCATCGGCAGTGTGGTGAGCGCGTTCTTGAAGGTCTGCTCGAAGGCGAGGAACTTGAGGATGGAGAGGTTCACCGACGGGTGGAAGCGGATGCCGCCCTTGTAGGGGCCGATCGCCGAGCTGTGCTGGATGCGGTAGCCGCGGTTGACCTGCACGTCGCCGTGGTCATCGACCCAGGAGACGCGGAACATGATCACCCGCTCGGGCTCGACGAGGCGATCGAGCAGACCCTGTTCCGCGTATCGCGGGTGGCTCGCGATGTAGGGCCACAGGCTTTCGATCACCTCGGTGACGGCCTGCAGGAATTCGGGCTGCCCCGGGTTGCGCGCCGCGACGTGTTCCAGAAAATTCTCGAGCGACTGGTATTTCATCAAACTCCCCAAAATGGTGCGGCGAAATACGCCAACAATGATTCGCCCGCCTTTATGCACCAAATTCAGGCATTCGATCAACGATTTTCTTAAACTTCCTTAACGTTTGCCCAGTTCTGGTGCATTTACTCCCCCTCGACAGGTGTAACAGGCAAAGAAAACGGCGCCGAAGCGCCGTTTTTCGATCGATTTGCGGACGAAAACCGCTTACATGCTGCGCCGGTACTGCCCGCCCACCTCGTACAGCGCGCTGGTGATCTGGCCGAGCGAGCAGTAGCGCACCGCGTCGACCAGCACCTCGAACACGTTGCCGTTCTCGATCACGGTCTGGCGCAGCTTCGCCTGCCACTTCGACGCTTCATTCTTGTTACGGGCGTGGAAGTCGGCGAGGCGCGTGAGCTGGCCCTGCTTCTCTTCCTCGGTCGAGCGGGCAAGCTCGATTTCCTGCTGCGCCTGGCCCTTGGGGTTGAGGAAGGTGTTCACGCCGATGATCGGGTAGGAGCCGTCGTGCTTCTTGTGCTCGTAGTAGAGCGACTCCTCCTGGATCTTGCCGCGCTGGTAGCCGGTTTCCATCGCGCCAAGCACGCCGCCGCGCGACGCGATCGCCTCGAACTCCTTCAGCACCGCTTCCTCGACGAGGTCGGTCAGTTCGTCGATGATGAAGGCGCCCTGGTTGGGGTTCTCGTTCTTCGCCAGGCCCCATTCGCGGTTGATGATCAGCTGGATCGCCATCGCGCGGCGCACGCTTTCTTCCGTCGGCGTCGTGATCGCCTCGTCGTAGGCGTTGGTGTGCAGCGAGTTGCAGTTGTCGTAGATCGCGATCAGCGCCTGCAGCGTCGTGCGGATGTCGTTGAAGTCCATCTCCTGCGCATGCAGCGAGCGGCCCGAGGTCTGCACGTGATATTTCAACTTTTGTGAACGCTCGTTCGCGCCGTACTTGTTCTTCATCGCCACCGCCCAGATGCGGCGGGCGACGCGGCCGATCACCGAGTACTCCGGGTCCATGCCGTTGGAGAAGAAGAAGGACAGGTTGGGCGCGAAGTCGTCGATGTGCATGCCGCGCGCCAGATACGACTCGACGTAGGTGAAGCCGTTCGACAGCGTGAAGGCGAGCTGCGAGATCGGGTTCGCGCCGGCTTCGGCGATGTGGTAGCCGGAGATCGACACCGAGTAGAAGTTCTGCACCTTGTGATGGACGAAGTATTCCTGGATGTCGCCCATCATCTTCAGCGCGAACTCGGTCGAGAAGATGCAGGTGTTCTGGCCCTGGTCTTCCTTCAGGATGTCGGCCTGCACGGTGCCGCGCACCGAGGACAGCGTCCATTCCTTGATCTTCTGGAACTCGGTCTCGGTCGGCTCGCGGCCGTTGTCGGCGCGGAATTTCGCGACCTGCTGGTCCATCGCGGTGTTGAAGAAGCACGCGAGGATGATCGGCGCCGGGCCGTTGATCGTCATCGACACCGAGGTCGAGGGCGCGCACAGGTCGAAGCCGTCGTACAGCACCTTCATGTCGTCGAGGGTCGCGATCGACACGCCCGAGTTGCCGATCTTGCCGTAGATGTCGGGCCTGAGGTCGGGGTCGCAGCCATACAGCGTCACCGAGTCGAAGGCGGTCGACAGGCGGTGCGCGGGCATGCCTTCCGAGACCTTCTTGAAGCGGCGGTTGGTGCGGAAGGCGTCGCCTTCGCCCGCGAACATGCGGGTCGGGTCCTCGCCTTCGCGCTTGAACGCGAACACGCCGGCAGTGTAGGGGAAGGAGCCGGGGACGTTTTCCTTCATCAGGAACTTGAGGGTCTCGCCCTCGTCGTCGAAGTTCGGCAGCGACACCTTGCGGATCCGGGTGCCGGACAGCGAATCGGAGGTCAGCTTGGTGCGGATCTCCTTGTCGCGGATCTTCACGACGTATTCGTCGGCAGCGTAGAGCTCCTTGGTCTTCGGCCACATGTCGAGAAGCTTCTTCGCGGTGGGCGTGAGCTCGCCGTCCTTCCAGTCGATCAGCTCGGCAAACGAACCCGCGTCCTTGCCGCACTGCTCGAACAGCGCCTTCGCGATCTTCAGCGACTGACGCTCGCGCGCGACGCGGGCTTGCTGCTGGATGTGCGTGTGGTAGTCGCGCACGGTGTCGGCGATCTCGGCGAGATAGCGCACGCGCTCGGCCGGCACGATCGCGCGGCCGCGGCTCGACGCCTTGGTCGCGACCTTGGGCAGGCTGCCGGGCTTGGCCTTGAGGCCCTTCTCGACCAGGCGCGGGAAGATCGCCTGGTACAGCGCGGTGATGCCGTCGTCGTTGAAGCGGGCGGCCATCGTGCCGAACACCGGCATGTCGTCGGTGGGCGTGGAGAAGAGCTCGCGGTTGCGCTGGTACTGCTTGCGCACATCGCGTAGCGCGTCCTCGGCGCCCTTGCGGTCGAACTTGTTGATCGCGACGAAGTCGGCGAAGTCGAGCATGTCGATCTTCTCCAGCTGGCTCGCCGCGCCGAACTCGGGGGTCATCACGTAGAGCGACAGGTCGACGAAGGGCACGATCGCGGCGTTGCCCTGGCCGATGCCGGAGGTCTCGACGATGACGAGGTCGAAGCCGGCGAGCTTGGCGGCGGCGATGACTTCGGGCAGCGCGGCGGAGATCTCGGAGCCGGTGTCGCGCGTCGCGAGCGAGCGCATGAAGATGTTCTCGTGCTCGATCGCGTTCATGCGGATGCGGTCGCCCAGCAGCGCGCCGCCGGTGCGCTTCCTCGACGGGTCGATGGAGACGATGCCGATGCGCAGCTTGTCGTTGTGGTCGAGGCGGAAGCGGCGCACCAGCTCGTCGGTGAGCGAGCTCTTGCCCGCGCCGCCCGTGCCGGTGATGCCCAGCGTCGGGGTCTTGATCTTGGCGGCAGCTTCGACGAGCGCCTTCCTGACGTCGTCGCCGTAGGCGCCGTTTTCCAGCGCGGTGATGATGCGCGACAGGTTGCGCAGCTGCGCCTTGCGCTCGCCGCCGGTGAGCTGCCGGAAGACTTCGTCGGCAGACTTCGGCGCCGCGCTGGTCAGATCCTGGTCCGACTTCGCGACGAGGTCGTTGATCATGCCCTGCAGGCCCATAATCGCGCCGTCTTCGGGCGAGTAGATGCGCGTGACGCCGTAGTCGTGCAGTTCCTTGATCTCGGACGGGACGATCACGCCGCCGCCGCCGCCGAAAACCTTGATGTTCTCGCCGCCGTTGGCTTTCAGCAGGTCGATCATGTACTTGAAGAATTCGACGTGGCCGCCCTGGTAGCTGGTGATCGCGATGCCCTGCACGTCTTCCTGCAGCGCCGCGTTGACGATCTCGCCGACCGAGCGGTTGTGGCCCAGGTGGATGACCTCGGAGCCGGTCGATTGCAGAATCCGCCGCATGATGTTGATCGACGCGTCGTGGCCGTCGAAGAGCGCCGCCGCGGTGACGAAACGCACCTTGTGCTGCGGCTTGTAGGCGACGAGCTTCTTGGCTTCGCTGAGATTGGTCATGCCTTCTTCCCTCTGGTTGGCGCCCGGGCGGCGCTCGGTCATGTTGTGGGCTTAATGGTAGAAGGCGGACGGGGCGATTTCCATTGTGCGTGCCGACGACAATCGTGCAAAATCCGCCAATCGCTCATCCACCCGCCCCGGACACGTCCGCATGCCCGTACCTCTGCCGCCCTCCGCTGCCGATGCGGCGCCGCTTCGCCCGAAGCGCGCGACCGTGGCCATGGGTTTCGTGACCGGCATGCTTGCGGGCCTGCCACGCCAGGGCCGCGACGCAGCCCCCTTCCTCGCCGCGGCGGGCATCGAGCTTGCAGACCCCGCCACGCGCGTGCCGATCGACCGCTACGCGCGGCTCTACAACGACATCACGCGCGCGCTCGACGACGAGGGCTTCGCGCTCTTTGGACAGCCGATGCGCCGCGGCAGCTTCGAGTTCCTGTGCCGCGGCATGCTCGGCGCGGCGACGCTGGGCGACGCCCTCGACCGTGCGGCGCGCTTCCTGCGCATCGTCCTGCCCGACATGGCGGTGAGCGTGCGCCGCGCGGAGGCCCCCGACGACGAGCGCGCCGAGCTGCGCATCTCCGAGACGCGCCGCCTCACCGACTGGCGCGGCGACCCCGCGCGCGTGTTCGCGTTCGAATGGCTGCTGCGGCTGATCCACGCGGTGTCGTGCTGGCTGGTCGGCCGCGGCCTCGCGCTGGACTCGGTGCATTTCCCCTACCCGCGTCCGGCGCACGCCGACGACTACGCGCTCGTCTACACCGAGCATTCCTACTTCGACGCCGGCACGCTGGTCGCCCGCCTGCGCGACAACCTGCTCGACTTGCCGGTGCGGCGCGACGAAGCGGCGCTGAGCGCCTTCCTTGACGGCGCACCGGGCAAGATCTCGATGCTTTACCGGCGTGACCGCGACATGGTGCTGCGGGTGCGCGACCTGCTGCGCGACGCGTTGCCGGAAAACCTCGCGCTGGAAGACGTCGCCGCGCGCCTGCATCTTTCGCCGCGCACGCTGCACCGCCGTCTCGACGATGAAGGCGCGACCTTCCGCTCGATCAAGGACGCGCTGCGGCGCGACATCGCGTTGTCACGCCTGACCAAGACGCAGCAGCCGGTCGCCACGATCGCGGCCGAACTGGGCTACGCCGACACCTCCGCCTTCTACCGCGCCTGCGTGTCGTGGACGGGGCTGTCGCCCGAACGCTTCCGCCAGCAGCTCCAGCATCACGTGATCAACCGCCGCCCCTAGGGGATTGTCGCGCGGGCGTGCCCGCTTCCTATCACCATGTCCTGCTCTAGAATGGTACAGACGCCGCCGAGAGACCCGCCCGATGCTCCGTAACCCGCCACCGACCGAGAGCGCCAAACCGCCGCCACGCATGTCCTCGCACGAGCTGCGGCGCTACGACCTGCTGCTCGCCGGCCTCGACCTCCTCGACCAGGCCATCGCGGTGTTCGATGCGACGCCCAAGCTCGTCACCTGGAACAAGGCGATGCTGCGCCTGCTCGATTTTCCCGAGAGCATGGTGCGCGTCGGCACCCCGTTCGAGGAGTTCGCGCGCTTCAACGCCGAGCGCGGCGAATACGGCGAAGGCGACGTCGACCGGCTCGTCGCCGAACGCCTCGCCGCCGCGCGTGCCTTCCTGCCGCACTATGCCGAGCGCGAACGGCCGAACGGCAAGATCCTCGCGATCCGCGGCGTGCCGATTCCCAACCTCGGCTTCGTCTCGCTGTGGACCGACATCACCGAGCAGCGCCGCGCCCAGGAGGTGATCCACCAGCAGAATCTGGAGCTCGAAGCCCGCGTGAGGGCACGCACGCAGGAGCTCGAGGACGCCAACGCGCGGCTCGCGCACGCCAACGCCGAGATCGACCAGATCGCCGGCGCGCTGCGCCATAGCGAGGAGAAGCTCAAGACCATCATCGACTCGATCCCCGCGTTGATCGCCTACGTCGGGCGCAACGAGGTGTACCAGTTCGCGAACCGCGGCTATGCGGAGTGGTTCGGACTGACGAAGGAGGAGATCGTCGGGCGCAGCATCGCGAGCGTGTTCGGCGCCGAGCTCTACCCGGTCGTCGTGAAGCAGCTGGCGATCGTCGACCGCGGCGAACGCGTCAGCTACGAGTACGCGCGCAAGCTCGCCAACGGCCGCATGGCGCATGCGCGCAGCGTGATCGTGCCGGAGATGTCGGCGCGGGGCGAGGTGCTGGGCTATTTCGTGCTGTCGACCGACATCACCGAGCAGAAGGCGAGCCAGGCCGCGCTGATCCAGGCGCAGAAGATGGAGGCGGTGGGCCAGCTCACCGGCGGGCTCGCGCACGACTTCAACAACCTGCTGACGATCATCATCGGCAACCTCGCGGCGCTGCAGTCACGGGTCGCGCCCGGCGCGCTCGCCGAGCACCTCGATCCGGCGCTGCGCGCCGCGCGCCGCGGGGCGGAGCTCATCAAGCGCCTGTTGACCTTCTCGCGCGGCCAGGCGCTGGAACCGCGTGCGGTCGAGGTCGGCGCGCTGGTACATGACATGGCGCAACTGCTCGCCCGCTCGCTCACCGAGAACGTGCGCCTGCACACGCAGGCGCCGCCGGCACCGCTGCACGCCTTCGTCGATGCGCACCAGCTCGAGAACGCGCTGCTGAACCTCGCGCTCAACGCGCGCGACGCGATGCCCGACGGCGGCGACCTGACGATCGCGATCGGCGAACGCCGCATCGACGAGGGCGTCGCCGCGCTCGTGGAACTGCCGGCGGGCGACTACGTGCAGATCGACGTCACCGACACCGGCAGCGGCATCGCACCGGAGCTGCTGCCACGCCTCTTCGAGCCCTTCTTCACCACCAAGCCCTTCGGGCGCGGCAGCGGGCTGGGCCTGGCGATGGTGTACGGCTTCGTGCGCCAGTCCGGCGGCAACATCCGCATCCGCAGCACGCCGGGCCAGGGCACGACCGTCACTTTCGTGCTGCCGCGCGCGCAAGCCCTGGTGACACCCGACGAGCAGAACACGGCCGTGGCGGTGACGGGCGCGGGCCGCCGCGTGGCCGGCCCCGTACTGCTGGTCGAGGACGAGCCTGAGGTGCGGCGCGTCATCCGCCTGCAGCTCACCGCGCTGGGCCACACGGTGATCGAGGCGGCCGACGGCGTCGAAGCCTGGCTGCTGCTCGAGGCGGTGTCCGACATCGCGCTCCTCGTCACCGACACCATCATGCCCGGCGGCATCGGCGGGCGCGAGCTCGCGACGCGCACGCGCGCCTTGCGTCCGGACATGCCCATCCTCATGATTACCGGCTACGCGAGCGACAACGCGCTCGCCGGCACCGCCGAGCTCGACGTGCCCGTGCTGCGCAAGCCCTTCGACCAGGCCGCGCTCGCCGCCGCGATCGAGGCGCTGCTTGAACACACCACAACGACGCCCACCCCGGGAGAGGAAGCCCCCGACCGATGACCGGCCAAGAGACTTCGCCACCGCTGATCCTCGTGCTGGAAGACGAGCCCGACATCGCCCGCATCATCTGCAGCGCGCTGTCCGGCTACGGCTTCCGCAGCGAACACCTGCGCACCGGGCGCGACCTGCTCGTGCGCGCACGCGAAACCTCGCCCGACCTCGTGATCGTCGATCTCGGCCTGCCCGACATGGACGGCATGCAGGTCGTGCGCGAGCTGCAGGACGGCAGCCCCTGCGCGGTGCTCATCCTGACCGGTCGCAACGACCTCACCGACCGCGTGCTGGGCCTTGAGCTGGGCGCCGACGACTACATCGTGAAGCCCTTCGAACCGCGCGAACTGGTCGCGCGCGTGCGCTCCATCCTGCGCCGCTACATGCGCCCCGCCGCGCCCGAGGCGCCCGGCGACACGACGCCGCCGGAGCGCAGCGTCGCTTGCTTCGGCGACTGGCGCTTCGACGCCGGGCGCCACTCGTTGGTGCACGCCGACGGCAGCGAAACCGCCCTGTCGTCGGCCGAAGCCGGCCTGCTGCTGACGCTGGTGCACCGCCCGAACAAGATCCTCAGCCGCGAACAGCTCCTCGGCGAGCGCGACGTCGATCCCTTCGACCGCAGCATCGACGTGCGCATCTCGCGCCTGCGCCGCAAGCTCGGCGACGATCCGCACAGCCCCAGGCTGATCAAGACCGTCTACGGCGCAGGTTACCTGTTCTCCGCGCAGGTCAGCTGGGAGTAGCGCCAGGCGCGCGCTCCATGCCCGGACGCGCGGCCAGCGCGCCCGCAAGCGAGCAGGCGGCGAGCGTCCACACGATCACCGCTCCCGACGGCAGGTCGAAGATCGCCGACAAGGCGAGGCCGAGCGCGTAGCCCGCCGCCCCGAGCGCGTAGGCGATGACGTAGCGCCGCGGGCCGTAATGCGCACGCGTGCCGAGCGCCGGGATGATCAGGCTCGAGAACACGAGGTACACGCCCACGAGCTGCACCGAGGCCGTGACCGCGAGCGCAAAGGCGCCGTAGAAGCCGAAGCGGCCGAGGCGCCGCACCCAGCCCAGGGCCATCGCAACGACGAGCAGCGCCGTCACGGCGGCGAGCCACGCGAGCTGCGACGTGCCAACCCACAGGATCTGCCCGACGAGCAGGTCCTTCAGGTGCTCGCCGCCGTGCGGGTTGCCCGCGAGCAACAGGATGCCGGCGCAGGCGGCGAGGATGAACATCACGCCGATCAGCGCCTCCTGCTGGCGCGGCGCGCGCCGCTCGGTCCACGTGAGGAGCAGCGCGCCGAGGAGCGCCGCCGTCACCGCGGCGACCTGCACCGCGGCGCCGCCTTCCGGCATGCCCAGCGCGTCGGCGGCGATCACGCCCAGTCCGGCGATCTGCGCGATCGCGAGGTCGATGAAGACGATGCCGCGGTCGAGCACCTGGGTGCCGAGCGGCACGTGCGTCGCGAGCACCAGCAACCCGGCGGCGAGCGCCGGCCCGAGGATGCCCCAGTCGAGCGCGCCCCAGTTCATCGCTTGCCTCCGGCGGCGAGCAGGCGGGCGACGGTGTCGTCGAAGAGGCCGAAGAGATCCTTCGCGCCGTCGGTGCCGCCCACGGTAAAGGGCAGCTTCACCGCGGGCACGCCGGCATTGGTCGTGAGCCAGTCGGAAGGGCGCGAATCCTGGTACGCGGCGTAGATCACCATGCGCGCCGGCGTGCCCTTCAGCGTCGCCATCACGCCCTGCAGGTGCGAGGCCGTCGGCTCCACGCCGGGCTTGGGTTCGAGCACCGCGACTTCCTTCAGGCCGAGCCAGTCGTACAGGTAGGTGAAGGCCTTGTGCTGCGACACCACCGGTGCGCCCTTGAGCGGCGCCGCCTGTGCGCTCCAGCGCGTCATCGCCTGCTGCCAGCGCTGCGCGAAGTCGGCCTGGCGCTTGGCGTAGTCTGCCGCGTGGGCCGGATCGACCTGTTGCAGGCGTGTGCCGAGCGCGGTCGCGACCAGGGCGATGTTGCGCGGGTCGGTCTGGATGTGGGGGTTGCCGGCGGCGTGCACGTCGCCCTGCGCGCGGTCGAGCTGGCCGGGCACGTCGAGCTTGCGCACGTAGTCGGCCGCCGCGAAATTGCCCGGCTGGCCAGACTGCACCCTGGCGTTGCCCGACTGCTGCAGCAGCACCGGCAGCCAGCCGATCTCCAGCTCGGCGCCGGTGCACACGACGAGGTCGGCATTGCGCGCACGCGCGATCAGGCTGGGCTTGGCCTGGATCTGGTGCGGGTCCTGCAGCGCGGTCGTGGCGACCGACACCTCGACCAGGTTGCCGCCGAGTTCCTCGGCGAGTGCGCCCCATTCGGGCTCGCAGGCAAAGACGCGCAGCGCCGCGCTGGCGGGATCCGCGAGCAGCGCCAGCGGCGCAACAAGCAGGGCAAAGAGGGTCTTGCGGTTCATGGTGGTTTTCTCCTGCACCGGTGCGGGCATCAGTAGCTGTGGGCGCCGTGCGCGCCGAGGCTCATCTGGTACTGGACGAAGAACTGGTTGTCGGCGACGCCGTCGCGGGAGCGGTCCCGCGCGAACTGCAGGCGCACGCGCGAGAACTCGCTCGGGCTGTAGTCGAACATCAGGCTGTTCTTGTGCGGATGGAAGGCCCGGTCGGCGAAGGCCAGCGTGCTGCCGTCGAAGCCGGGCGCGCCGGAGTCGAGCCGTTCGGTGCGCAGACCGACGCGCCAGCCCGGCATGAACTGCCAGATGCCCTGCAGATACCAGCCCGACTGGGCGACGCGGAAGCCGCCGCTGCGGTCGGCGTTACCGACATCGAACACCAGGTCGCCGTCGCGCGTGCTGTGCAGGTATTCGCCCTGCAGCTTGAAGTTGGTGCGCGTCGCGTTGCCGTTGGGCGCCCATTTCCACACGGCGTCGGCAATCCACACGCGCGTCCTGCCGGTGAAGGCGTTGGTGACCGCATTGCCGGCCGCATCGGTCGCATCGAGCGCCTGACCGTCCGCCTTCGCGTGCAGCAGCGACACGCCGGCGCGCCAGCTGTGGCTCGCACCGATGTCGCCGCCGGTGTGCGCAGTCAGCGCGACCATGCCGGCGCCGTTGCGCGAGGTGTCGGTGCCCGGAAAACTGCGGCCGCGCCCGGCTTCGGCGCCGAGTTCGAGATATTGGTCGATCGGCGCGAGCCAGGTCAGCTGCACGCCGTCGTCACCGAACTGCGTTCCGAGCATCGCCTGATAGGCGAGCGGGTTATCGACGAAATCCCAGGTGTGCGAATGCTGCGAATTGAGATAGCCGACGCCGGAGAAGAAGCGCCCGGCCTTCAGCGACATGCCGTGCCCGAGCGAAGTCGTCTGGACATAGGCCTCCTCGACCGACACCTTGTTGTCCGGATGAAGCGAAATGTTGGCCGCCCCGCGCCACCACGGGTCGATGCTGGCCGACAGGCCCAGTTCGGTTTCCGCGAGGCTGAAACCGCGGGTTCCGGGGCCGGCTTCGGCATCCCCGGGCAGCGGGAAGCCGGCGATGGCGAAGTTCTTCGGGTCCTTCGAGGTCCGCGTGTAGAGGCCCGACAGGATCAGCGAGATCGCGGGGTTGAAGGCGTTGGCGCCGCCGCCCGCACCGGCCGGTGGCGGCACGTTGGCGACCGGGGCGGGAACGGGGGGCGCCGCGGCAGCATGGGCGGCGGCTTCGGCCGCCTGCAGGCGCTGTTCCATCGCCTGCAGGCGCGCCTCGTAGGCGGCGCGCAGCGCGTCGATTTCCTGGCGCAGCGCGGCAAGGTCGGATGCCGTGCCCGGGGACGGCGGGGCGGCCAGCGCGCAGGCCGGCACGCCCAGGGCGAGCGCGAGGCTCGCCGGCAAGAGCTTGTACATGGATTTCCTTCTCCAGCAGAAATGTCGAGGCAGGCCCGTCCGCGGCGCGGCGGAAGAGCCCGAGTGACCACGATCAACACTGAACGGAGAAGGGGGGCGCGCGGCTGAGGTAGGCCCGCGCCGGCGACGGCGGACGTGCGGTATCGAGCGCCGTTTGCGGGATTTCCTGCCGGGCAGTCAGCTCCGGCAGCGGTGGCGACGCGCCACGCAGGCCGCCGGCGCCGATCGCGGCAGAAATCAGGCACAGGTCGCACGCGGCCTCGGGCAAGCCCTTGTCGCGCCCGGCCTGGCGGGTCCATTCCCCGCCCGTGTGCGATACCGCGTGACACATCGCCGCCAGCTGCCCGACGGGCAACAGCAGGGCGAGCCACAGCAGCCACGCGAAATGGCGCGGAGCGTTGCGGCGAAGCGATGCAGGATCGACGGCAAACACCGGTGATTCTCAGCCGAATTGCTTCACGAGGGGGAACCGGAATGGCGAAGCCCGGATTCTAGCGGCCATTCGCGTCGCGCGGCACACCCTCCGGCGTGATCATGCGGAACGGCGGGCACGCTCACAGCATCACCTGAGTCCCCAATTCGACGACCTGGTTCGCCGGCAGGCGGTAGTAGGTCGCAGCCCCTTCCGCCTGCCGGGTCATCCACGAGAACAGCGCACAGCGCCAGCGCGGCAGCGCGCCGGGGCCATCGACGATCACCGAGCGGGCGACGAAGTAGGTCGTCAGCATGGGCTCCAGCTTCAGTCCGAAACGATCTGCGCCCCCCAGTGCACGGGGCAGGTCCGGCTCTTCCCGGAAGCCGAAATGCACGTCGAGCTGGTAGATGTCGGGGGCGAGCCGCGTCAGGCGCAGCCGGTCGGCATCGGTGACGTACGGAATTTCCTCGTTGATCACGTGCAGGAACACCGTCTGCTCGTGCATGACCTTGTAGTGCTTGAGGTTGTGGAACAGCGCGCTCGGCACGACGCTCGTGTCGGAGGTCAGGTACACGGCCGTTCCCGCCACGCGCGGCACTTCGGGGTGCGGGCTGCGGATGAAGCCGTCCATCGGCACGTCGATCGTGCGCCGCTGCCCGGCGACGAGCGCGCTGCCGTCCTTCCAGGTCGTGAGCGCGACAAAGATGAGGGCGCCCAGCAGCATCGGGAACCAGCCGCCGGCGGCGATCTTGGTGAGGTTGGAGCCGAAGAAGGCGCACTCCAGGAGCGCGAAGAGCCCCAGCCCGGCCAGCATGGGCAGGCGGACGCGCCCGGTGATCGACAGGGAGACGAAGACGGCGAGCACGGTCGTGATGATCATCGTGCCCGACACGGCGATGCCGTACGCGGCCGCGAGCGCGTTGGAGGAGCCGAACTGGAGCACCAGCACCACCACCGAGACCAGCATCAGCCAGTTGACGCTGGGGATGTAGATCTGCCCGCGCTCGCGGTCGGAGGTGTGCAGGATGCGCACGCGCGGCAGGTAGCCCAGGCGCGAGGCCTGCAGCGTCATCGAATAGGCGCCGGTGATCGTCGCCTGCGACGCGATGACCGTCGCCACCGTCGCGAGGCCGATGAGCGGGAAGACGAACCAGTCCGGCGCGAGCAGGTAGAACGGATTCTCGACCGCGGACGCATCGCGCAGCACCAGCGCCCCCTGCCCGAAGTAGTTGATCAGCAACGCCGGGCACACCAGCCCGTACCACGCGATGCGCACCGCCTTCGCGCCGAAGTGGCCCATGTCCGCGTACAGCGCCTCGCCCCCGGTCAGCGCCAGGAACACTGCCGACAGCAGCAGGAAGGCCGCGCGCGGATACTCCATGGCAAACGCGAGCGCATGCATGGGATTGATCGCGGCGAGCACCTGCGGCGTCTGCACGATGGAATCCAGCCCCAGTACCGCCAGCGCGGCGAACCAGACCAGCGTGATGGGGCCGAAAAACGCGCCGACACGGCTGGTGCCGTGCTTCTGGATCAGGAACAGGCTCACGAGGATGCCGATCGTGATCGGCTCGACCAGATGCTCGAACTGGGGCGCGGCCACCGTGAGGCCTTCCACCGCCGAGAGCACCGAGATCGCCGGCGTGATGATCGCGTCGCCGTAGAACAGCGCCGCGGCGAAGACGCCCGCCGCGATCACCATCGCCGCGAGCCGCGGCACCTTCGCGGCGCGGCGGTGTGCCAGCGCGGTCAGCGCCAGCACGCCGCCCTCGCCGTCGTTGTCGAACTTCAGCACGATCCAGACGTACTTGAGCGAGATGATCAGCATCATCGCCCAGAAGAAGGCCGACAGCGTCGCCAGCACGCTCGCCTCGTTCACCGCCAGCGCGTGCGTACCGTGGAACGCCTCCTTGAACGCGTACAGCGGGCTGGTGCCGATATCGCCATACACGACGCCGAGCGCGGCCAGCGCGAGGCCGCCGAGACTGCTGTGTGAGTGATCCGCGGTTGCAGACATGTTTTTTTCCCGAGTTTGGCGAGTGGGTGCGCGGCTAGAGCTGGAAGCGATAGCCGACGCCGATTTCGGTGCGCAGATGCGCCGGTTGCGTGGGGTCGGCCTCGAGCTTCTGGCGCAGGTGGCCGACGTAGATGCGCAGGTAATGGGTGCTGTCGACGTAGGCCGCTCCCCACACTTCGCGCAGCAGTTGCCGGTGCGTCATGACCTTGCCGGCATTGGCAAGCAGCACGACGAGCAGGCGGTATTCGAGGGCGGTGAGATGCACCGCCTCGCCACCGCGCGTGACCGTGCGGCGTGCGAGATCGACCTCGACCTCGCCGAAGCGGACCTGCGCCGCGCCCGCACCACTGCCCGCCTCGGCCCGGCGCAGCAGCGCGCGCACGCGCGCGAGCAGCTCCCCCACCGAGAAGGGTTTCGTCAGGTAGTCGTCGGCGCCGGCGTCGAGCGCGGTGATCTTGTTCGCCTCGTCGGAGCGTGCCGACAGGATCAGCACCGGCATGCGCGACCAGTCGCGCACCGCGCGCACGAAATCGGTGCCGTCGCCGTCGGGCAGGCCCAGGTCGAGGACCACGAATTCGGGCCGCCGCGCCACCACGTCGTCGAGCGCCTGCCGCAGCGTGGCCGCCTCGAAGACGCGGTAGCCGGCGCGCTCCAGCGTCTGGCGGATGAAGCGGCGGATCTCCTGCTCGTCCTCGACCACGAGGATGCCGGTTTGATGCTCGCTCATGAGCCTGCTCCCGCCGGGTCCGCGAGTTCCGGTTCGATGCGCGGCGGCTCGCCGCAGGATGGCAGCGTGAAGCGCACACAGGCCCCGCCTTCGGGCGGATTCGACGCGACGATGTGCCCGCCGTGCGCCTCGACGATCGCGCGGCAGATCGCCAGGCCGAGCCCCGCGCCCGCTGCCGGCGACTCCGGCGCACCGCGCTCGAACAGATGGAACACGCGCGCGAGGCTCCCCGGCGGAAAACCCGGACCGGCGTTGCGCACCTCGATGACGAGCCCGCCCTCGCCGCTGGCGACGTCCACCGCGACCGGCGCACCGGCCGGCGAGTATTTCGCGGCGTTCTCGATCAGGTTGCAGAACACCCGCTCCATCAGCACCGCATCGAGGGCGACGAGCGGGAGCTCGGGCGCGACGCCGACCTTCACCGGATGCTCGCGCAAGGCCTCGCCGAGCAGGCGGATGCTGGCGCCGATCACCTCGTCGATGGCGTGCCAGTCCTTGCGCAGGCGGACCTGTCCGGCCTGCAGGCGGGCCATGTCGAGGAGGTTCTCGACCATCTGGTGCAGGCGGCCCGCCTGGTCGCGGATCGCGCCGGCCGCCTCGCGCTCCTCGTCGCCGAGACGGCTGCCGGCGAGCGCCAGCGCATCGGCGCGGCCGAACAGCACCGTCAGCGGCGTGCGGAGATCGTGCGAGATCGACGACAGGATCGATGCGCGCAGGCGCTCGGCCGCCATCTCGAGCTGGCTCGCCTGCGCGACCTCGACGAAGTGCAGGCGCTCGAGGGCGATCGCGGTGAGCGACGCGACCCCCTCGAGCATCGGCCGCAGGACCGGAAGCCGGGCGTCCTCGTCCTCCTCGGCGCGCACGACCAGGACCCCGCGACGGCGGGTGGCGCCATTCAGCGGCAGGTACAGGTCCACGCCGCCCGGGCCGGCCACGCAGCTCGACGGCTCGCCCGCCTCGGCACGGAACACTGCCTCGAGCACGAGCGATTCGTCGAGCCCGAGCGGATGTCCCGCCGCGGGAAATTCACCCAGACGTTCCCCTTCGTCGGGCAGGAAAAAGCGTGCTTCGCCACCGGCCTGTTCGCGCACGAAGACGCCGACCTGGCGGACCACCTGCGCGGCGCTCATCGCCCCGGCGAGCGCCTTCGCGAGCGCGTAGAGGGCGCGCGCAAGCTGCTCCCGCGCCAGGGCCTCGCGCGTGCTCGCCTGCAGGCGCGTCGTGAGGTGGCTGATCACCAGTGACACGACGAGCATCACGGCGAAGGTCACCAGGTATTGCACGTCGCTCACGACGAAGGACAGCCGCGGCGGGACGAAGAAGAAGTCGAAGGCCGCGACGCAGAGGAAGCTCGCGAGGATCGCCGGCGAGCGCCCCAGGAGCGCGGCGGCGAAGACGACCGTAAGCAGCATCAGCATCGCGATGTTCGCGAGATCGAGCACACCGCGCAGCGGCAGGCCGATCCCGACGATCAGGCCGCAGGCGAAGAGCGCGAGCAGATGGCTCGCGGCGCGCGGAAGATGTTCCAGGTTGTCGATGCGCATGATTGCCCCCGATGCACCGCGGCGGCGGACGCGGCAAGCACCGCCGCCGGTTGCGGGAACCCATTCTGGTACCAGCGGGGTAAAAACGGTGCAAACGGGTTCGTGCGCGGCGCGGCCGCCGACCGCTGCCTGTGGCGCCGAATCGACACAAGCCGCCAGCGCCCGCGCATCACAGCGCTCGACGCGCACGCGCCGAGTCGCCATAATTATGAATTCTTAATCCAAACCAACCCGTGGAGAGCACTTCCATGACGCAGCGCCCGTTCAAGATCCTCGGCATCCAGCAGATCGCCATCGGCGGCCCGAGCAAGGACAAGCTCAAGACCCTGTGGGTGGATATGCTCGGCCTGGAAGTGACCGGCAACTTCGTGAGCGAGCGCGAGAACGTCGACGAGGACATCTGCGCGATGGGCAAGGGCCCGTTCAAGGTCGAGGTCGACCTGATGCAGCCGCTCGATGCGGGGAAGAAGCCGGCCGTGCATGCGACGCCGCTGAACCACGTCGGCCTGTGGGTGGATGACCTGCCGAAGGCGGTCGAATGGCTGTCCGCCAACGGCGTGCGCTTCGCCCCCGGAGGCATCCGCCGCGGCGCCGCCGGCTACGACATCACCTTCCTGCACCCGAAGGGCAGCGAGGAGTTCCCGATCGGCGGCGAAGGCGTGCTGGTCGAGCTGGTGCAGGCCCCGGCGGAAGTCGTGGAGGCCTTCGCGAAGCTCGCGGGCTGATTTTCCGCCCCGCCGCCGCGAAACCTCAGAGCTTCGCGGTGTTGAAGGTATCGCAGGACTTCAACGAGCCCTCGTCCAGCCCGATGCGGAACCAGCGCACGCGCTGCGCGGAGCTGCCGTGCGTGAAGCTGTCGGGCACCACGCGCCCCTGCGACTGCTGCTGCAGACGGTCGTCGCCGATCGCGGTGGCGGCGCGGAGCGCATCCTCGACATCGCCCGCTTCCAGCACGTGCCGGGCGCGGTCGGCGTGGTGCGCCCACACCCCGGCGAGGCAGTCGGCCTGCAGCTCGAGCCGCACCGACAACTGGTTGCCCTGGCGCTCCGACACGCGCTCGCGCGCCCGCTGCACTTTTTCCGAGATGCCGAGCAGTTTCTGCACGTGGTGTCCGACCTCGTGCGCGATCACATAGGCCTGCGCAAAATCGCCCGGCGCGCGGAAACGCTCCTTCAGCTCGTTGAAGAAGGACAGGTCGAGGTAGACCTTCTGGTCCACGGGGCAGTAGAACGGCCCCATCGCCGCCTGCCCGACGCCGCAGCCGCTGCGTGTCGAGCCGGTGTAGAGCACCATGCGCGGCTGTTCGTAGCGCCCGCCCGCCTCCTTGAAGAGCGCCCCCCAGGTGTCCTCGGTGTCCGCCAGCACCATCGACGAGAAGCGCGCGAGCTCGTTTTCCGCGGCCGAGCGCGGCGCCGCACGATGCACCGCTTCGGCCGGCGGCCGCTGGTGCGCGACGCCCGCGGTGTCGAGCACGACGCGCGGGTCGATGCCGAAGTACATCGCCACCAGCGCAATGACGATCGTGCCGACGCCGATGCTGCGTCCTCCGCCGAACCCGCCTCCCTCTCCGCCTTCTTCGCGGCGGTCTTCGATGTTGTCGCTCTCGCGCCCGTTGCGGAACAGCATGTGACTCCCTCGTCGTTTCGATGGCCTGTGACGGTTGCCATTATGACCCGACGTTTGCGTTGCACCCGTAGCGGCGCGTAACGACCCCGGCTGCGCGGGCCGCAGGGTTGCGTGCGAAGCTGCGCGATGACTCGCCGGACTGGCTCAGCGACCGCCCCCGGCCTCGCTGAAGGCGCGCGCGCAAGCCACGCTGCCGGCGAAGAACCAATCCACACAGCGCTGGATGTCGGCGTGGACGGAGGCTTCGTCGAGCGGCCCTGCCGTGACCCGTTTGAACGACAGCGCCAGCCCATACGCGATGGCCTCGTGCGTCGCCGGGTTCTGGCGGTCCACCGGGTGGGCGGCAAACCAGAGCATGCCGTTGGCACCCATCGACTCGACGAAACGGGGGGCGCGGGAGAGGAATTGCGACACCTCCGCGGCGACGATCTCGACGGCGACGAAGTAGAGGAGCCGGCGGCCAAGATCCCGCTCGGCGGCCATCTGGTCCGCCAGGTGCCGGATCTCGGGAAGGACCGGCCACGCATGGAGCTGCCGTTCCGAGAGGCCGACCTGCCGCGCCGAGGCGATCCACAGCTCGCGGTGGCTCCGCTCATCCGTTTCCATGCCCTGGAGTTTCCCCGCGACGCGGCGAGCGGCCCGCATCAGGAAGCGCCGCAGGCGCTCGTCCGCCTCCAGCGCCGGCACGGCGGTATAGGTTTCCCGGATGATCCCGGGAAAGACATCCACAAAGTGCCAGAAACCGCCGAGCAGTGCGCGCGCGTAGCGGCGCTCGTCCGAGTTCTCGGCGGCGCATCCCTGCATGAGCGGCGAGTCCGCGATCTTGCCGCGGGCTTCGGCCGCGCTTCGCTCCAGCCAGTCCGGCGCTTGGGGCGGCAGTTTGAATTTGCTCACTGGAACCATTTTTCCCCCGAGACGTCCGTGCTCGAAGAATGCGGTCAGCGCACGTTTATCGAATTCCTGTCCTGTCGCCGCCGCCCGTTGCCCCCTATAGTGCATCATACGTCTCTTGTGGATCGGTTCCCAGCGTATGCGGTTCGGCCGCTCCATTCTCTCCTACCTCCATTTCCTCGTTGCCGTCACGGCCTTGCCGTTTCTGGGCGTGGTGGGCTACGGGTACTACGTCGAACTGCAGGGGGAGTCCGCCCACGCCAAGGCAGCGGCGCACGGCCTGGCGGAGATGGCGGCAGCCAACGTAGGGGAGTTCATCGTCCGGGGGCGGAATTACCTCGCGACCCTGGCGGGCAGTTCCCCGTTTGCGCTCCTTGATGAAGAGGCCTGCCGCCGCGGGCCGGGCGCCGACTTCCACGCCCTCCACCCGGAATTCGCCAGCCTCATGCTGGTCGATGCCCAGGGCAGCATTGTCTGCACCACCGCCGGCGAACATCCGCCCGCCCTGTCGATGGCCGAGCAACCCTGGTTCCGCCAGCTTCTGGACGGCGAGTCGTTTGCCGTCGGCGGGCCGATGGTCAGCCGGCTTACCGGCCGCTGGGTGGCCATGCTCGCCGCCCCCATCCGCAGCGAAGACGGTCGATTGCGGGGAAGCGTCGCCGTGGCCATGGATCTGGTGCGTTACCAGCTCATCTCGCCCCGCGTGGGCGTGCCGCAGGGCACCGCGATGACCATCCTGGCGACCGACGGAACGGTCCTGGCGAGGTCCCCGCAGGGCGACAAATGGGTGGGCAGGAACATCAGCGGGAGCGCGATGGCGGAACACGCGTTGGCGCGCAAGGAGGGCGAGCAGGAGTACGCCGACGTGGACGGCATTACCCGCCTCTGCGGGTTCAGCCCGGTAACCGGCGTGAGCTGGGTCGCGGCGGCCGGCATTCCCACCGAAGTGGCCTTTGCCACGGTCCGCAAGCACGCCATTCATGGCGGGATCGTTCTCGTGCTGGTGATCACCGTGGCCACCAGCGTGTCCCTGTTCATCGCCCGCATCGTCGCCCTCCCGGTGCGCCGGGTCGCCGACGCCGCCCGCGCCTTGCCGGACGACCAACTGGAGTCGCGCCTGACCCCGGAGGGGCCACTGGAGATGAGCGAGGTCGCCGAGAAATTCAACCGCGTACTGGCGGTCCGGGCCCGCGACGCACTGGCGCTCGACGAGAGTCAGCAGCGGCTGCAGGCCCTGTTCGACAACATCCGGGACGGCATCCTCCTGGTGGACGGCAACGCCGCCCACGTGGACGCGAACCCCGCCCTGTGCGCGATGCTGGGCTACTCGCGCGAGGAGATGCTGCACATGGCCCTGTGGGACGACGTGCCGCCGCAACTGCACGGCGAACTGGGCGAGATGTGGCGCCGCTTCCTCGTCACGGGAGCGCTGGAAGGCGAGTTCAAGTGCCAGCGCAAGGACGGAACGCTGGTGGATGTGGAGTACCGGGCCGTGGCCAACTTCATGCCGGACCTGCACCTGTGCTCCGTGCGCGAGATCACCGCGCGCCGGCAGACCGAGGAAAAGCTCACCCGCTACACGGAGCACCTGAAGCTCCTCTCCCGGCGCCTGGTGGAGGTCCAGGAGGACGAGCGCCGGCACCTCGCCGCGGAGCTGCACGACCGCACCGGACAGAACCTGACGGCGATCAACCTGCATCTGAGCATGATCCGGGAAAAGGTGCCGCCCGGCGACACCGCCGTTCGCGCCCGGGTGGACGACGCGATGGCCCTGGTCGGCGCAACCGTGGAGGCGGTGCGCGACGTGATGGCCGACCTGCGCCCGCCGGTGCTGGAAGACTACGGGCTCTCCGCCGCGCTGCGCTGGTACGCCGACGTGTTCTCGCGGCGGACCGGCATCGCCGTCACGGTGATCGGCAGCGAGCCGTCGCCCCGCCTGCCCCGGGCGGCGGAAACGGCCCTGTTCCGGGTCGCCCAGGAGTCCCTGAACAACGTCGCCAAGCACGCCCAGGCGTCGCGGGTGAATGTCGCGCTGGAGGATGGCCCCGCCGTGGCGCGACTCACCATCAGCGACGACGGAGTCGGCTTCGACTTCGACGGCGAACGCCCCCTGGGAGCCGGCTGGGGCATCGTGTCCATGGAAGAGCGGATCGAGGCGGTGGGGGGCGTGCTGCGCATCGAATCGGTCGCCGGGCAAGGCACGCGGATCGTCGTCGAGGCCCCCCATCCGGCGTGATGGCGGGGCTGGGCGGCAGGCCGCGCGTTCATATGGACAATCCCCGCGCGCCGCCCTATAGCTATGGATAGGGGAGTACTCGCTCACGCCCAACAATGACAATCAAGGTTCTGCTCGCCGATGATCACGCCGTCGTACGCGACGGGCTGGGCTTGGTGCTGCAGTCCCAGACCGACATGCAGGTGATCGGCGTGGCCGCCGACGGCCGCGAGGCGCTCCATCAGGCGGTGCAGCACGAACCCGACGTGGTGGTGATGGACATCGCCATGCCGGTGCTCAATGGCATCGAAGCGACGCAGCAGATCCGCGACCGCTGCCCCGACACCGAAGTGGTGATCCTCTCCGTGCATTCCAGCGCCGAGCACGTCTTTCGCGCCTTGCGCGCCGGGGCGCTGGGCTATGTGCTGAAGGAATCGGCGGGGGCGGAAGTGATCGACGCCGTGCGCGCCGTGCACACCGGCAAGCGCTACCTGGGCACCAAGATATCCGACACGGTCATCGAGGACTACATCCGCCAGCGCCACACGGTGAGCCCGCTGGAGGACCTCAGTCCCCGCGAACGCCAGATCCTCCAGCTGGTGGTGGAGGGGCGGACCAGCGCCGAAGTGGCGGAGATCCTCGCGATCTCGCCCAAGAGCGTGGATACCTACCGCAGCCGGATGATGCAGAAACTCGGGATCGGCGACCTGCCGTCCCTCGTCAAGTTTGCCATCCAGCACGGGCTCACTTCCCTCGATTGACCCTTCCCGCAGCATGGCGACGGCAGCCGTGGGCCGGCCACGCATGGGCGTCCCCAATCATGGGTGCATTTTGCCCAACAATGGGTGCATTTCCCCCGGTCATGGGCGAAACCCCCCAGCATGTGTCAGGAATTCCCCGCGCAAATCATCCAGTTTTCCCCACATACGCGTTGCCCCCCTCCGGCTAGGGTGAACTTACCCAATCGTGACGGAGGCGTACCGTGTACCTGCCATCCAATATCTCCGGACCGAGGCTGAGAGAGGCTGAAAACGCGCGTCGCAATCGGCTGGATCTGGCCACGGCCATTTCCCGCGGCCAAGTGACGCGACGGGATTTCCTCAAATGGGGCCTCATCACCGCCGGCGGCGTACTGGTACCCATCCAGGGCTTGAGTCCCTTCGCCGGGAGCGCGCTTGCGTCCAGCAGCAACATTCCGACCGGCCTGCCGCCGAGTCCGCTCTTCGGCGTGCGGCCCTTTACGCAACCGATGCCGCGCTTCGACGTACTGCCGCGCAAGCCGTACACGTTCGGCGCCGGCGTCATGAACCCCCTGCCGGCGTTTCCCGGCGCCCCCGGTCCCGATCCGACCCGGGAAGCCAACACCACCTTGCAGCCCGTGGCGCCCGAACTGGGGGGCGGCCTCGGCCCGATCGAGGGCCGGCCGCCGGGGCCGATCTGGGCGCACCAGCGCTGGGACGAGTTCGAGCCCGGCGTGGTCGTGGAGGTGACTCAGGAGGGCGCCAAGCCGAACACGGCTTACCACCCCGGCGTCTCTTCGCAGCACAATTCCGGGATCGATCCCGCGGTCGCGTTTCATCCGCGCTTCCATCCCGACCTGCCCGACCAGGGCCCCTTGGCCCTGTGGACCTTCAACGGCAGCCTGCCGCCCAAGCTGCTGATGGGGCGTTACCACGAGTCGATCATTCTGCGCCACCACAACCGGCTGCCCGCAGATCCCGCCCAGAATGGCGGCTTCGGCCGTCACACCCTCAGCACCCACGAGCACAACGGCCACCACGGGGCGGAAAACGACGGCTTCACCGGCGCCTTCTTCTTCCCCGGGCAGTTCTACGACTACCACTACCCGATCTGCCACGGCGGCTACTACAGCATGAACCTGGAAGGCTCGGACCCGCGCTGCGGCAGCCCGCGGGACGACGGCGGCATCCACACGCTCGCCGGCGACTACCGCGAGACCATGAGCACGCACTGGTTCCACGACCACATGTTCAGTTTCACCTCCCAGAACGTGTACAAGGGCAATGCCGGGATGTTCAACATCTACAGCAGCCTCGACCGCGGAGCGGAGGACATCGCCGACGGGGTCAACCTGCGCCTGCCCAGCGGGCGGGCCAGCGACAGCGGCAAGACCTGGGGCAATCTCGACTACGACGTGAATCTCATGTTGGCGGACAAGGCCTGGGACGCCGACGGGCAGCTGGCGATGGACATCTTCGACTTCGACGGCTTCCTCGGCGACATGATGACGGTCAATCTGGTGTACCGGCCTTACTTCGAGGTGGAACGGCGCAAGTACCGCTTCCGCATCCTCAATGCCGCGGTCTCCCGTTTCTTCAAGATCGCCCTCAGCGACGGATCGCCGATGATCCAGATCGCCAACGACGGCAACCTGCTGCCGAACCCGGTGGTACTGAGCGAACTCGACGAGCAGGGGATCGCCGAGCGTTACGACATTGTCATCGACTTCTCCCGCTATCACGTGGGCGACCGGGTCTGGATGGTCAATCTCACGGAGCACGAAAACGGCAAGAAACCGAGCCGCGACCTGTCCATCAGCGATGCCGTGGCCGGCAACTCCGCCGATCCTTGTGTCGGCAAGTTCCTGGAGTTCCGGATCGTGCGCAACCCGCCCAAGCCCGACGTCAGCCAGGTCCCGTCCACGCTGATTCCGAACCCGGATCTGTCGCAAAAACCCGTGGCCGCCTACCGGACCTTCGAGTTCGGACGGGGCGCGACGCAGACCACCAACGATCCGGTTTCGAGCTTCTTCGGCCCCTGGGGCATCAAGAGCGACGACGGGCAGACGCTTGCCGCCGACTTCGGCCGCGTCTCGGCGGCCCCGAAATTCGGCACCTGCGAGATCTGGACGCTGGTCAACGGCGGCGGCGGCTGGGACCACCCCATCCACATCCACTTCGAGGAGGGACAGATACTCGCCCGCAACGGCAGCGCGAGCAATGTGCCGCCCTGGGAGCGCGGGCGCAAGGACGTGTACCGGCTGCGGCCGGGAGGCAGCGTGACCCTCAAGATGCAGTTCCGCGACTTCGGGGGCATGTTCATGGAGCACTGTCACAACACCGTCCACGAGGACAACGCGATGCTGTTGCGCTGGGAAATCGATAACTCCGGCGGGGCCTTCCTGCGACCGCTGCCCACCCCGGTCCCGACCCCCCAGGGGGTGACCTTCGTGGATCCCACCGACGTGCTGCCGACGGCGTTCAAGTAAGGAGGATCACAGACGATGCGGAGGCATTGCCACGGTTCACGAAGCGGCACGTTCGGCCTCTGGCTGACGAAGACCACCCTCGCGGCGTTGCTCGCGGCAGCGTCGCCCGCGTGGGGCCACGATGGTGCGGAGCACGGGGCAACGGCCCCGGCCAGCGAAACCCGCCAGGCCGGCGAGGGCGCGGAGGGTCGCGCGCCGGGTGCCGCCCCCGCGCTCTCGCCGCCGCGCGGCAATCGCTGGGGAGCCGGCTATTTTCCCAACGTGCCGCTGGTCACCCAGGACGGCCGCAACGTCCGCTTCTACGACGACTTGCTCAAGGGCAAGGCGGTGGCCATCAACCTGATCTACACCCACTGCGAAGACACCTGCCCGCTGGAGACCGCACGCCTGGCGCAGGTGCAGCAACTTCTCGGCGACCGCGTGGGCCGGGACATCCATTTCTATTCCATCAGCATCGATCCGGAACGCGACACGCCGGCGGTGCTCAAGGCTTACGCCGAGAAGTTCCAGGCCGGCCGCGGCTGGCTGTTCCTCACCGGCCGGGTGGACGACATCGCGCGCATCGCCCGCAAGATGGGCCTCTCCTCCCTCACCGACAGCGCCGACCGGGACGGGCATCTGCCCAGCCTGATGATCGGCACCGCCGACGGCCAGTGGATGCGCCTCTCCGCGACGGACAACCCGCGCTTCCTCGCCACCAAGATCGACACCTTCGTCGGCGGCTGGAAGAACCGCCCCGCAGAGCCCGGCAAGAGCTACGCGGCGGTGCCGCCGATCCCGGCCTTCGATGCCGGCGGCTACCTCTTCCGCACGCGTTGCGCCGCCTGCCACACCATCGGCCGCGGCGACGCCGTGGGGCCGGACCTGCGGGGCGTTATCGGCCGCCGGGAGCGGGCGTGGCTGCACCGCTTCATCAAGACCCCCGACGCCGTGATGGCGGACAAGGATCCCGTCGCCCTGGAGCTGTTCCGCAAGTACAAGGAGGTCCGCATGCCCAACCTGCGCCTCGGGGACGGCGACGTGGACGCCCTGATCCGCTACCTCGAGGCGCAAACCGTTTCCGAGCAGGACAAGCGAGCGCGGACGGGGAGCTAGGCATGGCGATCCAGGTGCTGCTCACCGACGACCACCCTGCCGTACGCGAGGGGCTGGCGCTCCTCCTCCAGTCCCATCCCGACATCGCGGTGGTCGGCATGGCCGCCGACGGCGGCGAGGCAGTGCAACAGGCGCTGCAGCAGGGGCCGGACGTGGTGGTCATGGACATCACCATGGCGGTCCTCAACGGGATCGAGGCGACCGAGCAGATTCGCGAGCGCTGCCCGGGCACGCGGGTCGTCATCCTGTCCGTGCACGGGGATGCCGAACACGTCTTCCGCGCCTTTCGGGCCGGGGCGCTGGGCTACGTGCGCAAGGAGGCGGCGGGCAGGGAAATAACCGATGCGGTGCGCACCGTGCATGCCGGAAAGTGTTATCTCGGGGCGACGATCGTCGACACGGTGATCGAAGATTATGTGCGGCAGCGGCACGCCCCGAATCCCCTGGAAAGCCTGAGTGCCCGGGAGCAGCAGGTGCTCAGGCTGCTGCTGGAGGGGCATACGAGCGCCGAAGTGGCCGAAATGCTTGCCCTCCCGCCCGCCAGCGTGGCCGCCTGCCGCAGCCGCACGATGCAGAAGCTGGGGCTGGGGGATGCCGCCCTCCCGGTCACGCTCGCCCTCGGCAGCGAGCGAAGGTCCGGCGATCGCCCTCGCTGAGGGCGGCGGCGCCTCAGGCGCCCGGCTGCAGCGTCACAGACAGTGCCTGCTCCTTGCCGTCCCGCAGCACGCCGAGTTTCACGATGTCCCCCACGCGGTGGTCGTCCAGCCGGGCGGCCAGCTTCGCGACGGAATCGACGGGCTTGCCGTCGACCGACACGATGATGTCGCCGGGATAGACACTGCCGTTGCGGTCCCGGCGGATACCCCGCAGGCCGGCCCGTTCCGCCGCCGAACCGGGCGCCACGCGCAGCACGAAGACGCCCTCGACCTGGAGTTCCTCGCGCAGGCGCTCGTTCACGGCCTCGTCGATGTCGATGCCCAGCACCGGGCGCACATACTTGCCATCCCTGATCAACTGCGGCACGACGCGCATCACCGTATCGACGGGGACGGCGAACCCGATGCCCGCGGAGGCCCCCGACGGGCTGTAGATCGCGGTGTTGATGCCGATCAGGCGGCCGTTCGAATCGAGCAAGGGCCCCCCCGAGTTGCCGGGATTGATCGCCGCGTCGGTCTGGATCAGGTGATCGATGGTCGTGTCGTCGCCCTCGCCCGGCAGCGAACGGTCGAGCGCGGAGACGATGCCGGTCGTGAGCGTCCAGTCGAGGCCGAAGGGGTTGCCGATCGCGAACACCTTCTGCCCCACCTTGAGATCGCCGCTCGTGCCGATCGGCACCGGCGGCGGCCGCTTGAAGCCCACGCCGATACGCAGCACCGCGATGTCGTGCGCCGGGCTCGCGCCCACCAGCGTGGCCTGGTAGTCGCGCCCGTCGGCGAGCTTCACGGTCGCCTGCGAGGCGCCCTGGATCACGTGGAAGTTCGTCACCACGTGGCCCGCGTCGTCCCAGATGAAGCCCGACCCCGTGCCGCGCGGGACCTGCATCACGTTGCGCGTCCACGCGTCGCGGACGAGCTGCGCGGTGCTGATGTACACGACCGAATTGCGCGTATGCTCGAACAGCTCGATCGTGGACTTCTCGTCCGCGGCGAGATCGCCGCGCGGGGTGACCGTGCGCTCGGCCGCCTGCCTGGGGCTGAACCAGTCCTCGAACGCCGGCAGCATCCGCCACAGCGCCATCAGCGCGGCAAGGGACAGCGTCAGGACGAACACGCGCCACAGGAAACGGTCGCGCGGCGGCATGGAGGGCGGGTAGCGGCGGTCGGGCATCATGATCCGGTGGCAGCGGCAGGAAATGGCATCGACGCCCCCGTCAGCAATTGCCCTTCTTCGCCTGTCCCGGCGGGCAGAAACCGCCGCCGCGCTGGCCTCCCTGACCGGCCGGATCGACCACCACCGAGCCCGCCGGCGTATACACGGCACATGCGCCGACGAGCGACGCCACTGCGATCAGCGCAATGAACAGTTTCATGAGATCTCCATGGGATATGAGGTTACACCGCAATCATAGCCTAGTGCCGGCGTGGTTCGAACGCCGCGACGCACGCGCCGGATCGATCCCGCCGCGGCAGTGTCAAAGGAGATGTACCGGACAGGAGCCATTCACGTGCACGCGCAACTCAACCACACCATCGTCTGGTGCCGCGACAAGCAGAAATCGTCCGGCTTCCTCGTCGATCTCCTGGACTTGCCGGTCCCCATCGCGTTCGGGCCGATGCTCATCGTCGAACTCGACAACGGCGTGTCGCTCGACTTCTGTGAGCAGCCCGGCGACATTTCCCCGCAGCATTACGCCTTCCTGATCGGCGAGGATGGCTTCGACGCCGCCTTCGCCCGCATCGGTGAGTGGGGACTGCCGTATTGGGCCGATCCGGGCAGGACCCGCCCGGGGGAAAGCTACCGCTTCAACGGCGGCCGCGGAGTCTATTTCGACAACCCCGACGGCCACCTGCTGGAGCTCATGACGCGCCCGTACTTCGACGGGGCGCCGGTCGATCAGTAGGGATACTCCGCCACGCGGCCGCCCAGCACGCCGCCCAGCACCGCCCCGACCGCAGTCGCGGCAACGCGCCCGCTGCCCCGTCCCATCCGGCTGCCGAGCACGCCCCCGGCGACGGCACCGACCACCTGACCCAGCGCACGGTTGCCGTCGTTGCGACGGTAATCCGTCGGCCGCTCGTCATAGCGTTCGTCATCGCCGCGATAGCTGCGCGGCTGCTCGTAGTAACGCGTCTCCGGCTCCTGGTAATACACGGGGCGGTCGCGGTACACGATGCGCTCGCGATACTCGACCCGGCGCGGCTCCCGATAGACCACGACCGGTTCCTCATAGACGATCTGGCGCCTGACGATGGGACGGTACTCGCGCTCGTAGCGAACGCCGCCATCCTCATCACAGTCGTCGTGATCGGCGAACGCATTCGCACTGAACACTGCCGAGACCACCAGCACCGGAATCCAGAACCTTTTCATTTTTTTGCTCCTGACGGAAATCTCATGGAACGGTGTGCCCCATGAGCCCTTAACGTCGGGCCCGGAATAACGGCACACCGCAGAGTGTTCCGATTTGTAAGCGTGACGGCCGCTGGCATATACGACGCGGCCGGAGTCGCCCGCCCTGAAAGCGAAAAGCCTGCTTGCGCAGGCTTTCGGGGCTTCCGGCGGGCGCCGCCGCCATCGCAGCGGCGCGGACGGCGATCATTCGAACTCGATGATCACCTCATCCACCGACAGGCTCGCGCCCGGCTTCGCGGCGAGCTTCTTCACCTTGCCGTCCTGCTCGGCCTTGAGCACGTTCTCCATCTTCATCGCCTCGATGATCGCGAGCTTCTCGCCCGCCTTCACTTCCTGGCCTTCGGCGACGCAGATGTCACGCAGCAGGCCCGGCATCGGCGACAGCAGGAACTTCGACATGTCCGGCGGCAGCTTCTCCGGCATCATCGCGAGGAGTTCCGCGGCGCGTTCGGTCATCACGATCGGCTCGACCTGCAGGCCGAAGTGCGAGATGCGATAGCGCAGGCCGCGCCGCTCGATCTGCAGGCAGATCGGCGCGCCGTTCACGGTGCCCTGGAACAGCAGTTCGCCGAACTTCCAGTCGGAGACGATGCGGTAGGTCTTGTCGGCGTGGGTGATCTCCAGGCCGCCGCCTTCCAGGCGATGGACCGTAACCGGATACTGCTTGCCCCCCATCACCACCACCCATGCGCCGCCGACCTTGCGGCCGTGGCCGGCGAGCTGGCCGTCGATCTGCACGGCGCGGTCGATGTAGCGCAGGCGCGCGAAGGTCGCGACCGCCGCAAGTAGCGCCGGATCGTCGTGCGGCACCATCGACGCGTCGAAGCCCTGCGGATATTCCTCGGCGATGAAGCCGGTGTTGAAGTTGCCCGAGCAAAAGCGCGGATGCTGCAGCAGCGCCGCCTGGAAGGGGATGTTCGAGTTGATGCCGCGGATCACGAAGGCGTTGAGCGCGTCGCGCATGCGCTCGATCGCCTGCTCGCGGTTCGCGCCATGCACGATCAGCTTGGCGATCATCGAGTCGTAGTACATCGAGATCTCGCCGCCCTCATACACGCCGGTATCGACGCGCACCTGGCCCTCGACCTCCTGCGGCGCCTCGAACTTCACGAGGCGGCCGGTCGAGGGCAGGAAACCGCGGAACGGGTCTTCGGCGTTGATGCGGCATTCCATCGCCCAGCCGTTGATCTTCACGTCGGCCTGCGCGAGCGGCAGCTTCTCGCCGTCGGCGACGCGGATCATCTGCTCGACGAGGTCCAGCCCGGTGATGAGCTCGGTCACCGGGTGCTCGACCTGCAGGCGGGTGTTCATCTCCAGGAAGTAGAACTCCTTGGTCGCGCCGCTAACGACGAACTCGACCGTGCCGGCCGACTCGTAGTTCACCGCGCGTGCCAGCGCCACCGCCTGCTCGCCCATCGCCTTGCGCATGTCGGCGTCGAGGAAGGGACTCGGCGCCTCCTCGATGACCTTCTGGTGACGGCGCTGGATCGAGCAGTCGCGTTCGTTCAGATACACGTAGTTGCCGTGCGCATCGCCCAGCACCTGGATTTCGATGTGGCGCGGTTCGAGCACGTATTTCTCGATGAAGACGCGGTCGTCGCCGAAGGAGTTGCGCGCCTCATTCACGCACGACGAGAAGCCTTCGAAGGCTTCCTGGTCGTTGTACGCGACGCGCAGGCCCTTGCCTCCGCCGCCGGCGGAGGCCTTGATCATCACCGGGTAGCCGATCTTCTTCGCGATCTCGACCGCCTCGGCCGGACCGGCAATCGCGTCGTTGTAACCGGGGATGGTGTTCACGCCGGCTTCGATCGCGAGCTTCTTCGACTCGATCTTGTCGCCCATCTTGGCGACCGAGTAGTGCTTCGGTCCGATGAACTTGATGCCTTCCTCTTCCAGGCGGCGCGAGAACTCGGCGTTTTCCGACAGGAAGCCGTAGCCCGGGTGAACCGCCTCGGCGCCGGTCTGCTTGCACGCGGCGATGATCTTGTCCATCACGAGGTAGGACTCTTTCGACGGCGCCGGCCCGATGCACACGGCCTCGTCGGCCATCTCGACGAAGAGCGCGTCCTTGTCGGCCTCGGAATGCACGGCGACGGTGGCGATGCCCATCTTGCGGGCGGTCTTGATCACGCGGCAGGCGATTTCGCCGCGGTTTGCGATCAGGATTTTCTTGAACATTTCTTTCCTCAATTCGAAGCGACAACTGAGCGATATGGCGCACGCAGGGCAAGGCGGCGACGCAGGCTGCGACGAGACAGTACGCCAGTACGGCGAGGAGCTGACGAGGAAGCCAACGCCGCCGTGCGTGATGCCAGATCGCTCAGAGCGGGATGTTGCCGTGCTTGCGCCAGGGATTTTCGAGTTCCTTGTTCTTCAGCATCGACAGCGAGCGGCACACGCGCTTGCGCGTCTCGTGCGGCATGATCACGTCGTCGATGAAGCCGCGCGCGCCGGCGACGAACGGGTTCGCGAAGCGGGCCTTGTACTCGGCCTCGCGCTGGGCGATCTTCGCCGGATCGTCCTTCTCGCCGCGGAAGATGATCTCCACTGCGCCCTTCGGCCCCATCACCGCGATCTCGGCCGACGGCCACGCGAAGTTCACGTCGCCGCGCAGGTGCTTCGAGCTCATCACGTCATAGGCGCCGCCGTAGGCCTTGCGCGTGATGATCGTGACCTTCGGCACCGTGCATTCGGCGTAGGCGTAGAGCAGCTTGGCGCCATGCTTGATGATGCCGCCGTATTCCTGCGCGGTGCCGGGCATGAAGCCCGGGACGTCGACGAGGGTCACCACGGGAATGTTGAAGGCGTCGCAGAAGCGCACGAAGCGCGCCGCCTTGATCGAGCTCTTGATGTCGAGGCAGCCCGCGAGCACCAGCGGCTGGTTCGCGACGATGCCGACCGGTGCGCCTTCCATGCGCGCGAAGCCGATGATGATGTTCTTGGCATAGTCGGGCTGCAGTTCGAAGAAGTCGCCGTCGTCGACCATCTTGAAGATGACTTCCTTCATGTCGTACGGCTGGTTCGGGTTGCTCGGCACGAGCGTGTCGAGCGACATGTCGAGGCGCTCGGCCGGATCGACCGCCGGCACGGTCGGGGCCTTGTCGCGGTTGCTCGAGGGGATGAAGCCGATCAGGCGGCGGGTCATCATCAGCGCCTCGACGTCATTCTCGAACGCGAGGTCGGCCACGCCCGACTTGGTGTTGTGCGTGATCGCGCCGCCCAGTTCCTCGGCGGTCACTTCCTCGTGGGTCACGGTCTTCACGACTTCGGGACCGGTCACGAACATGTAGGAGGAATCCTTCACCATGAAGATGAAGTCGGTCATTGCCGGGCTATACACCGCGCCGCCGGCGCAGGGGCCCATGATCAGCGAGATCTGCGGCACGACGCCCGAGGCGATCACGTTGCGCTGGAACACGTCGGCGTAGCCGCCGAGCGAATCGACGCCTTCCTGGATGCGCGCGCCGCCCGAGTCGTTCAGCCCGATCACCGGCGCGCCGACTTTGAGCGCGTGGTCCATGACCTTGCAGATCTTCTCGGCATGCGTCTCCGACAGCGAACCGCCGAACACCGTGAAGTCCTGCGAGAACACGAACACCAGGCGGCCGTTGACGGTGCCGTAGCCGGTCACCACGCCGTCACCGGGAGTATGGTCCGCTTCCATGCCGAACTCGGTGCAGCGGTGCTCCTTGAACATGTCCCACTCTTCGAAGCTGCCTTCGTCGAGCAGCAGCTCGATACGCTCGCGCGCCGTGAGCTTGCCCTTGGAGTGCTGCGCGTCGATGCGCCGCTGACCGCCGCCGAGGCGCGCCTTCGCACGCTTGTCGTCGAGCTGGCGAATGATGTCTTGCATTGATGACCTCTCCTTGACTTGTTCTGCTGTCCCCGGCCTTGTGCCGGCCGGGCGTTCAACTTCAATTCTGTTGCCGACGGCTCACGCCCTACGAAGCGTCCTTCTCCACATATCCAAGCAATCGCAGCGCGGCGGCCGATGGCGTCGTCGTCCCCTCCTCCACCGCACGCGCCAGCCCCGGCAATTCGTGCTTCACCTGCGCGTGCCCACGGAAATGACTGCGCAGCCCGGCGTCGATCAGGTCCCACATCCACGCCAGTGCCTGGTGGCGCCGCTTGGCCGCGAACTCCCCCGACGCCGTCATCGCACGGCGATAGTCCGTCACCGTCGTCCAGAAGTCCGCGACGCCCTGCTTTCGTAGCGCCGAGAGCGTCAGCACCGGCACCGTCCAGTTCGGGCTCGCCGGGCGCAGCATGTGCAGCGCGGTCTTCATCTGCGACTTCGCGCGCATCGCCGCACCGGCATCGATGTCGGCCTTGTTGATGACGATGAGATCGGCGATCTCCATGATGCCCTTCTTGATCGCCTGCAGGTCGTCGCCGGCGTTCGGGAGCTGCAGCAGGCAGAAGATGTCGCTCATGCCGGCAACGGCCGTCTCGGACTGCCCGACGCCCACCGTCTCGATGATGATCACGTCGAAACCGGCGGCCTCGCACACCAGCATCGTCTCGCGCGTCTTCTCGGCGACGCCGCCGAGGCTTCCCGCGGACGGGCTCGGGCGGATGAAGGCGGCGGGGTTCTGCGACAGCAGCTCCATGCGCGTCTTGTCGCCGAGGATCGAGCCGCCCGTCAGCGACGACGACGGATCGACGGCGAGCACCGCGACACGCAGGCCCTGCTCGATGAGATACAGGCCCAGCGCCTCGATGAAGGTCGACTTGCCCACGCCCGGCACGCCCGAGATGCCGACCCGCATCGCACCGCCCGTGTGCGGCAGCAACGCCTCGAGCACATGACGCGCGCGCGCCTTGTGGTCCTCGCGCTGCGACTCGATCAGCGTGATCGTCTTCGCGAGCGGGCGCAGCTCGCGCGCGAGCACGCCGTCGACCAGCACGCGGTCGGCAGCATCGAGGACGGGCAGGTGTTCGGGCGTATTCATCGACATGGGTTAGATCGACAAAAAGGGCGACACGGCCGTCGACCGGTCGCCCCGTTCGATGGGATCAGGCCTTGCGCGTCGCGCGGATCTGCTTCAGCACCTCGCGCGCGGCCGCCGGAATCGGCGTGCCCGGCCCGAAGATGCCTTTTGCCCCGGCAGCATACAGCGTGTCGTAGTCCTGTGCCGGGATCACGCCGCCGACGAAGACGACGATGTCGTCCGCGCCGAGCTTCTTCAGCTCGCCGACGATCTGCGGCACCAGCGTCTTGTGGCCCGCGGCAAGGCTGGAGCAGCCGACCGCGTGCACGTCGTTCTCGACCGCGTGGCGCGCAGCCTCTTCCGGCGTCTGGAAGAGCGGGCCGATGTCGATGTCGAAGCCGAGGTCGGCGAACGCGGACGCGACCACCTTCGCGCCGCGGTCGTGGCCGTCCTGGCCGAGCTTGGCGATCATGATGCGCGGGCGGCGGCCCTCTTCGGCGACGAAGGCTTCGATCTCGGCCTTCAGGTCCTTCCAGTCGGCATCGTTTTCCACGACGGCTCCATACACGCCGGACACGGCTTGCGGGTTGGCACGGTAGCGGCCGAAGACCTTCTCCAGCGCGTCCGAGATCTCGCCGACGGTCGCACGCAGGCGCACCGCCTTCACCGCGAGGTCGAGCAGGTTGCCGTCGTTGGTCTCGGCGCACTTGGTGAGCGCTTCGAGCGCGGCCTGCACCGCGGCGGCGTCACGCGTCGCGCGGATCTTGTTCAGACGGGCGACCTGCGCCTCGCGCACCGCATGGTTGTCGATGTCGAGGATCTCGATCGGATCTTCCTTCGCCAGCTTGTACTTGTTCACGCCGACGATGACGTCCTTGCCCGAGTCGATGCGCGCCTGCTTGTCCGCCGCGCATTCCTCGACCTTCATCTTGGCCCAGCCGGACTCGACCGCCTTGGTCATGCCGCCCATCGCCTCGATTTCCTCGATCAGCGCCCAGGCTTTGTCGGCCATGTCCTGCGTGAGCTTCTCCATCATGTAGGAGCCGGCCCACGGATCGACGACGTTACAGATGTGCGTCTCTTCCTGGATGATGATCTGGGTGTTGCGCGCGATGCGGGCCGAGAACTCGGTCGGCAGCGCGATCGCTTCGTCGAGCGCGTTGGTGTGCAGCGACTGCGTGCCGCCGAAGACCGCGGCCATCGCCTCGATCGTCGTGCGCACGACGTTGTTGTACGGATCCTGCTCGGTGAGCGACCAGCCGGACGTCTGCGAGTGCGTGCGCAGCATCATCGACTTCGCGCTCTTCGGGTTGAACTGCTTCATGATCCGCCACCACAGCAGACGCGCCGCGCGCATCTTGGCGATCTCGAGGTAGAAGTTCATGCCGACTGCCCAGAAGAACGACAGGCGACCCGCGAAGGTGTCCACGTCCATCCCGCTCTTGATGCCGGTGCGCACGTACTCGAGGCCGTCGGCGAGCGTGAAGGCGAGCTCGATCGCCTGGTTCGCGCCCGCTTCCTGGATGTGGTAGCCGGAGATCGAGATGCTGTTGAACTTCGGCATGTGCGACGACGTGTACTGGAAGATGTCGGCGATGATCTTCATCGACGGCGTCGGCGGGTAGATATAGGTGTTGCGGACCATGAACTCCTTGAGAATGTCGTTCTGGATGGTCCCCGAGAGCTTGTCCTGGCTGACGCCCTGCTCCTCGGCGGCGATGATGTAGCCGGCGAGGATCGGCAGCACGGCGCCGTTCATCGTCATCGACACGGAAACCTTGTCGAGCGGGATGCCGTCGAAGAGGATCTTCATGTCTTCCACGGAATCGATCGCCACCCCCGCCTTGCCGACGTCGCCGGTCACGCGCGGATGGTCGGAGTCGTAGCCGCGGTGGGTCGCGAGGTCGAACGCGACCGACACGCCCTGGCCGCCGGCGGCGAGCGCCTTGCGGTAGAAGGCGTTGGACTCCTCGGCGGTCGAGAAGCCGGCGTACTGGCGGATGGTCCACGGCTTCACCGCGTACATCGTCGGCTGCGGGCCGCGCAGGAAGGGCTCGAAGCCGGGCAGCGTGTCGGCGTGCGCGAGGCCGGCAGTGTCGGCCTTCGTGTACAGCGGCTTCACCGCGATGCCTTCGGGCGTCACCCAGTTGAGCTTCTCCATGTCGCCACCCGGCGCCTGCTTCGCGGCGGCCTTGTTCCAGGCTTCCAGATCCGACTGCGGATAAGCCGGCATCTTGTCGTTCGGCATGACAAACCCTCTCTGATTCCAAAGTCCGCGGAAAGCGGCGTTACGGTGTCCCGTACTGATGAATAAAAACTGCCCTGGCGACGACGAGACCGCCCGCAGTCCATGGACCACGGGCGGTCGCCGGCGCTCCCGCGCGATCGACGCAGCTCCCTCTCCCTCTCGCCCCCGCAACGCATGGCGTGGCCGGCGCGATTTCCCTTTCTGCGTTCGTGCCCGGGAAGTTGACTTGTGCGAGCGGAGAAATAATACTTTATCCATAATTATGAATGCAACAGCGAAATCGACCGCGTGTCGCTGAGGTGTTTTTCGGGAAACCGCGCATGCGCCGAGCCGGCCCGCGAGAAGGTTTTCCGCAGACCCGCTAGACTCGCGGCCGCCACACCCTGACCGCCAAATTACTCATGACTGCATCCCGCATCGCCCCCCTCGCCCTGTACCAGGAGGTGGCCGAAAGACTGCGCCAGCGCATCTTCTCGCACGAACTGCCGCCCGGCACCTGGGTGGACGAACAGGCGCTGGCCGACGATTACGGGATCTCGCGCACACCGTTGCGCGAAGCGCTGAAGGTGCTTGCGTCCGAAGGCCTGGTCACGCTCAAGCCGCGCCGCGGCTGCTACGTCACCGAGATCTCCGAGCGTGACCTCGACGAGATCTTCGCCGTGATGGCACTGCTCGAAGGCCAGTGCGCGCAGACGACCGCGCAGAAGGCCACCGACGCCGATCTCGATCGCCTGCGCGGCATCCACGCCGACCTCGAAAAGGCGGCGGCGGCCGAAGACATCAACGGTTTCTTCGAGGCCAACCAGTCCTTCCACCTCGCCCTGCAGGAGATCACCGACAACCGCTGGCTGCAGCACGCGATCGAGGACCTGCGCCGCGTCATCAAGCTGTCGCGCCACCACTCGCTGTTCAGCGAGGGACGCCTCGAACAGTCGCTCTCAGAACATCGGGACCTCCTCGCCGCGCTCACCGGGCGGCGCGCCGAGGAGGCCGAACTGCTGATGCGTGCCCACATCCGCAGCGGCCGTGCCGCCCTCGGGCGCATCGCCAAGGCGCGCAACAAGGTGGCGTGAGCAACGTCGTCGAAGAATCGTAGGGCGGAAAAGCGAAGCGCCTTCCGCCGTATACGTGGGTCGATCCGGACACCTCACCCGGCGGATAACGCCTTCGGCTCATCCGCCCTACGGAGCGTCCCTCACCCGCCCGGCCGCGTCATCGCCTCCGCATCGACCCACAGGTCGAACTCTTCCGCCCGGACGTAACCGCTCGCCAGCGCCGCCTCGCGCAGCGACAAGCCTTCCCGGTGCGCCTTCTTCGCGATCTCGGCGGCACGGTCGTAGCCGATGTGGCGGTTGAGCGCCGTCACCAGCATCAGGTTCTTCTCCAGATTCGCGCGGATACGCGGCAGGTTCGGCGTGAGGCCGCGCGCGCAATGCTGCTCGAAGGCGGCGCACGCATCGGCGAGCAGAGCGATGCTCTCCAGCACGTTGTGCGCCATCACCGGCTTGTAGACGTTGAGCTGGAAATTGCCCTGCGTGCCGGCGAAGGCGACCGCAGCGTCGTTGCCGAACACCTGCACGCACACCATCGTCAGCGCCTCGCACTGCGTCGGGTTCACCTTGCCCGGCATGATCGACGAGCCCGGCTCGTTCTCCGGGATCAGCAATTCGCCGATGCCGCAGCGCGGCCCGCTCGCGAGCCAGCGCACGTCGTTCGCCATCTTCATCAGCCCCCCCGCGAGCGTGCGCAGCGCGGCCGAGCACTGCACCAGCGCATCGTGTGCCGCCAGCGCGAAGAAGCGGTCCGGCGCGCTGCGGAAAGGGTGGCCCGTCAGCTCCGCGATCGCCGCCGCCGCGCAGTCGCCGAAGCGCGGATGCGCATTCAGCCCGGTCCCGACCGCCGTGCCGCCGATCGCCAGCTCATACAGCCCGGGCAAGCTCGCCCGCACCGCGGCGAGCCCGAAATCGACCTGCGTCACCCACGCGCCGATCTCCTGCCCGAGCGTGACCGGCGTCGCATCCTGCAGGTGCGTGCGCCCGGTCTTGACGACTTCCTCGTAGGCCCTCGACTTTTCCGCCAGCGTGTTGCGCAGGCGCTGCACGGCAGGCAGGAGGCGCTCGTGCAGTTCGCCGACGATCGCGATATGCATCGCCGTCGGGAAGGTATCGTTCGACGACTGCCCGCGATTGACGTGGTCGTTCGGATGCACCGGCCGCTTCGAGCCGATCGTGCCGCCCGCGAGCTCGATGGCTCGGTTGGCGATCACCTCGTTGGCGTTCATGTTGGACTGGGTCCCGGAGCCGGTCTGGAACACGACCAGCGGAAAATGCGCGTCGAGCTCGCCGGCGATCACTTCGTCGGCCGCCCGCACGATCAGCGCCGCGACCTCCGCCGGCAGTTCGCCCAGCTCGGCATTCATCTGCGCCGCGGCCTTCTTCAGGATCCCCAGCGCACGGATCATCGGCCGCCCCCAGCGGAAGCGGTCCGTGCCGATCGGGAAATGGGCGAGCGAGCGCTCGGTCTGCGCGCCCCAGTAACGGTCCGCCGCGACCTCGACGGGACCCATCGAATCGGTTTCGCTGCGTGTCGCCACCATGCCTGTCTCCCAGCCGTTTTCCGGCGTACCCGTCTTTGACGCCCGCGGCCGGCGGGGATTCCTCCTCGCACGGACTCCGTGATTTTGTCACTTAGCGCAAGCATTCCGCGCGGCTACCATTCACACCGGGCGAGGAAGCGGCGACTTGCGGCCGCGAGCGACGCGCAGCCCACAGAGAGACTCCACGCGATGCCTGGAACCAACGGCAACTCCAATACGCAAGCCCGCCTGTACACACCGAGCGCCGGCGCCGGCAGCAGCCCCGAGCTGCGGCGGGTGCTGGCGAACATCCGCGTCCTCGTCGCGATCGTCGCCGCCACCGAAGCGATGACGCTGTCGGCAACGACGCGCCCGACCATGATGCTCGCCGTGCTCGGCTACGCCGCCTGGGCCGGCTGGCTGTGCTGGGTCGAACTCAACGGCCTGCGCTCGCTGCGCTCGCCGCTTGCCTCGTGGATCGACGCCGTCTGGATCCTCCTCTTCGCCTGGCTCGCCGGCACGCAGGGCATCACCTACACGCTGCTGCTGCTCTTTCCCGTGCTCTTCGCCGCGCTCAGCTTCGGCTTCCTGACCGGCCTGGCCGTGTCGCTGTTCGCCGCGGCGGGCGTCACTGCCGAACTCATGCTCCGCGACCCGTACGCCGGCACGCTTGCGCTCGAGGTGATCCTGCAGCCCCTCTCGATCCTGATGCTCGGCCCGCTGGTGGCGGGACTCGCGCGCGCGGGCGTGCGGATGAACGAACAGGTCACGGTGGCCGACCGGCTTCTCGGCGAGGCCGACCCGCGCCTGGGCGTGAAGCGCGTCGCCAAGACGCTGCTGCAGGGACTCGCCCGCCACTTTGCCGCCGACCTCGGCCTTCTCATGATCTGGCTCCCCGGGGGCGAAGCACGCCTGTTCCGCGCCGACGGTGACGGCAACTTCAGCGAAGTCGGCGGCGAACTGCACGACGCCCTCGTCGCCGCCCTCGCGGCAGTGCCTGCGAACATCGCCTGCATGCATCACCATGCCCACCTGCTCGGGCGGATTCCGCTGCGCTACACGAGCGGCTTCGATCTCGTCAGCCGCACCCCGACCGCCGCGGCACGCGCGGCCGTGCAGGACCTCGCCGACGCGCTCGACGCTCGCTCCATGCTCGTGATTCCCCTGTGCCGCCGCGGCCCCCATCCCTGCCGCCTCGTGCTCGCATCCGGCCAGCGCCGCTACCGCTCGCACGACGCCGAACTGCTCGCGGGCGTACTCGACCAGCTCACCCCGGTGATCGAGAACGCCGGCCTGCTCGAACGCCTCGCCGACGAAGCGATGGCCACCGAACGCGCACGCATCGGCCGCGATCTGCACGACACCGCGATCCAGCCCTACCTCGGGCTCAAATACGGCATCGAGGCCCTCGCCCGCAA
Organism: Azoarcus sp. DN11; assembly: GCF_003628555.1. Lineage (NCBI taxonomy): Bacteria > Pseudomonadati > Pseudomonadota > Betaproteobacteria > Rhodocyclales > Zoogloeaceae > Azoarcus > Azoarcus sp. DN11. The sequence goes on from NZ_CP021731.1 coordinate 4,297,578, forward strand.
GGCCAGGCCGGACAATCCGCTGCGCGACGACGTGCAAGCCCTGCAGCAGATCGCGCTGGAGGAGCTGCACACGCTGCGCGAACTCGTCAGCGGCATGCGCGACGGCAGCAACAACGGCGACGACGCCCTGCTGCCGGCACTGCAGCGCCAGGCCAAACGCTTCCGCGAGCTGTTCGGGATCGACGTGGCGGTGCAATGCGAAAGCGCCATCCCGATGCGGCGCAAGCTCGCCGCGACGATCTTCCCGATGGTCAGCGAGGCCCTCACGAACATCCGCCGCCACACCTCGGCGCCCCGCGCCGAGATCCTCGTGCGCAGCGACGACGATGCCTACGTCGTGAATATCCGCAATCCACATGACATCCACTCGCCCCCGCAATCCTTCGTGCCGCGGTCGATCGTCGAACGCGCGGAGTCTGTAAGTGGATGTGTCGTAGTCGACATCCGGCAAGACGGCATTACTGATCTAATGATCTCGATCCCGAAGACAGCATGAGCGGCAAAGATCATGATCGATGTCACCGAACGCACCATTCAAGTATTCCTGGTCGATGACCATCGCGCCACCCTGTGGGGGCTGGAACGCCTCATCGGCGCGGCCGAACGCATGCACCTTGCGGGCAGCGCGACCAGCATCGCCGAACTGCTCGCCTCCCCCGCCAGCTGCAACGCCGACGTCATCGTCATCGATCTCGATCTCGGCGGGACGGATTCGAGCGAATCCTTCGCCGAACTCCTGCACGTCTACGGCGCGAAAGTCCTCGTGCTGACGGGGTCTCGCGACCTCGACACCCACCGCCGCGCCGTGCTCGCCGGCGCCCGCGGCGTCGTGCGCAAGGAAGAGCCGGTCGACGTGCTGCTGCGCGCGATCGAGAAGGTCCACGAGGGCGACGTGTGGGTGAACCGCGCACTCATCGGCGACATCATGAACATGCTCACGGGCAGCAAGAAAGCCGCCGCGCCCGACGACGCCCGCATCGCCACGCTCACGTCCAAGGAACTCGAGGTCATCGCCGCCGTCGTCCGCCGCAAGGGCGCCAAGAGCCTCGTCATCGCCGACGACCTCGGCATCAGCGAACACACCCTGCGCAACCACCTCACCACGATTTACCACAAGCTCGAAGTGCATGGCCGGCTCGAGCTGTACGTGTACGCGAAGGAACGAGGCATCGGCGCGGTTGCGCAGTAAGCAACCCGCTGCTCGGCTGCGGGATCGGCATCCGCTTTCCGGTCGTCAATCTCACCGACCGCGCCGACCGACTCGACACCCTGCTCCTTGACGCCCACCCGTTCGCGCTCGTCACCGCCGCCCCCCGTTCGCCCTGAGCCTGTCGAAGGGCACTGGCAGAGCTTCGACAGGCCCAGCCCGAACGGCATCGAGTTGCCGGGTCAATAACCCGACCTCGCGCGCTCCCGCATCCGGGTAGTTTGTCATGGGCGCCCCGCGCGCATCCTCCCATGGGCGAAACTACCCGATTCACGATATGTTGGACGCACCGTGGCCAATGCCGCACGCGTGGAGCACGCCGCCGTGCCCTGCCTCACCCTCGCCCCTCCGATCGAAGTCCTGCTGGTCGATGACCAACGCGCGATTCTCGCGGGTGTCGCGGCACTGATTGAGAGCGAGGAGCCTGCGATGCAAGTCGCCGCACGCGCTACCTGTGTGCGCCAGGCACTCGACCTGGCATGCAGCATACAGCCGGACGTGATCGTGCTCGACGTCAATCTCGGCGGAGACGATGGGCTCGCGCTGATCCCTCCGCTTCTGAGCTTCTGCACTGCGCGAATTATTGTATTCACCTGCCTCACTGACCCGGAAGTCCGGACCCGCGCCCTGAGTCTCGGCGCCTGCGAATTTGTCTCGAAAGCCGTAGCAGGCAGTGCACTTATCGCGGCAATTCGCAAGGCAATGCCGCCTGCAGGGTAAATCGCGCCGGCACGAGGTAGTGGGGCAAATGTCATAGACGGTCAGGATGCATCGAACTACCACGACCGGGCGGATCTGGCGATGCCCTTCCCCCGAAACTGCTGCATCCTGACGGCGAACAGTCATTTCGGCGTCCGCGCATTCGAAATCGACACGCGTAACGCCAATCCAGCCGGCCCGCGGCGCGCGGCATGACGCAAAGGCAACGATAATGAGTAAAAAACAGTCGTTTCTACGAAGATTCCCAGAACCACTCGCGATCCTGGCGCTTCTGGCAGTCGACGCGACATGGATCGCATTGACAGGAATCGAATTTCGCAATTACTCCAACACCGTCATTGCAGCATCCGCGCTACTGATCGTCTCCATTTTCTATGGCGTCACTGCGCGGAGTCGACGTCTTTCGGAAATGAGCTATTACGGAGCCCTGTGGGTCAGCTTCAGCGCAACCGGCGCCGTCTTGACGTACTTGGCCGCATACATGCGCGTACCGCTGCACGATGCGCAGTTCGTCAGCCTTGACGCTGAAATGGGGTTTCATTGGCTTGCCTGGCTCGACTTGATCCACCGACACCCGGTCATCGAGACGCTGCTGACCGCGGCCTACTACAGCCTGTTCCTGCAAATATTCGGATCGATCGTGATTTTTTCCCACCATGAACGAAAGAATCGCAACTTTGAATTGTTCTGCACTTCTTCTACTGCGCTTGTGATTACCTCTGCGGCCGCTTATTACTTTCCTGCCGCGGGCGCATTTCATTATTTCAATATCGATCTGGAGCGCGCGGTTCACTTGCCCCATCTCCTTGCACTAATTGAAGGCACGAGAACAAGCTTCTCGTTTACCGAGATGCAGGGAATCGTCACATTTCCCTCTTTCCATGCCGCAATGGCCATCATCTTTATTTATGTTCATCGCGGCCATCGCATATTATTCCCTTTGCTCGCCACGCTGAATGTTCTCATGCTGATTGCCACGCCCATCAACGGCGGCCACTATCTGGTAGATATTATTGCGGGCAGTCTCGTTGCAGCGGCGTCAATTGCGATACTGCGGTATTCGTTGTCCGATCTCCGTGGCGCACCGAAAACCGCACTGCAACCCCAGGAAGTCGGCGTGGCAGAAGCATCGCCAACAGCCCTTTAGAGCAGGCCGTTGAAAAACGCATATCGAAGGCGAAATACCCTTTTCCGGCTGAGTCCACAGGTGAAGCCGAAAGCCCCGAAGACCTTTCCGGGCGGCAAGACAGCTCGCAGCATCCACGCGCCATGACGTCCCGCACGAGTGACAACTGTCACGTTTCGATCGGGTGAAGGTGACCAGTCCGGCCAGTCGCATTGAAGGATGTGGCGATCGGACTTTCGCACCATGATGGTGATGTAACGCCTCCGGAGGTCAGCAAAATGACGCGCATTTCACAAATCATCGCATCGCCACGGATGCAACTCGTCAGCGGGATCAGTCTCGCCGCGTTGTGGCTGGTTTTCGCAGTGGCGCACCTGACGACTTTCAAGCTCACCGGCAAGGTCAGCCTGCTGACGTTCGCCTTGGCCGAAACACTTATCGCGGGGTTCTTCCTGCTTCGCCCGCCGCCGAGGACCGTCACCACCAATCCCCCTGAGTTAGCCGCTGCCGCGCTTGGAACGTTTCTCCCCCTGCTTCTGCGCCCGACCACTGACACGCCGTTGCCATTTTCAGAATTGGGTTTAATGGCCGGATCCGGTTTTCTGATTGCCGGCGTCCTGTCGCTGAACCGAAGTTTTGCACTGATCCCCGCCTTGCGCGAACTCAAGACCGAAGGGATGTATCGCCTCGTACGCCATCCGATCTATCTCAGTTACCTGATCACGTACTCCTGTTATCTGACGGCCAACTTCTCGGTCGAGAACTTGGCCATCGTTTGCGGAAGCGCGCTCCTGCTCCTCACGCGCGTGCATTTCGAGGAGAGGCATCTCGCCAAGACCCCGGAGTATCGGGCCTATCAGGCGCGTGTCCGCTGGCGGCTGATCCCGTTAGTTTTCTGATCGCCTGCAGCGCAATACTGCCCATGACAACTGTCCCCCTCCCCCCCGTTCCATATGACTAGCTGCGCAGGGCGTAATCGCGGATGTCATCGCGCGCAAGCGCCCTTAATCTGGAATCACGAATTCGCCGGTCAGGAGATGCAGATGAAGGCCACGCAATGCGGAAGGGCGATCAAGGTATTCCTGACGGAACAGGACGGCGTCACGGCGATTGAGTATGCGCTGTTGGGAGCCCTTATTTTTTTTGTAATCGTCGCGGCGGTGACGCTGGCCGGAACCGACCTTTCGACCTTGTTTGCGACGGTGGCCGGCCTGATCCCCTGACGACACGCGTTGCGCCAGGCTGGGCGTCAGTTCGCACAAGAAACTTCCGGAACGGGTTCCCCGCTTCGGAGTGGTAGCCGGGGACCCGGCGGAGTTGTTCTCTCGTACAGACGGAGGTTTGAAATGAAAGCACTCGCACAATTCGTTCGTGATGAAGAAGGCGTGACGGCGATTGAGTATGGCCTGATTGCTGCGCTGATCGCAGTGGTGATCATCGCGAGCGTGACAACCGTCGGCACCAAACTCGTCGCGGTATTCACCTCCATCTCGACCGCCCTTGTTCCGGCGGCAACCTAAAAAACTGAGCGCACGCGGAACGGGAACGGTGTTCCCGTCTCCGCTGGCCACCAGCAAATCCGAGATTTCTTGCGAGGGACAAAACCATGCGCAAGCAATTCGTCCAGGATCAGGAAGGCGTGACCGCAATCGAGTATGGGCTCATTGCTGCCTTGATCGCAGTGGTGATCATCGGGTAACAACCGTCGGCACCAAGCTCGACGGCGTCTTCAGCACGATCGCCGCCTCACTTCAACACGTCCGCCTCTGCGCCCCAGGGGCATGATCCAGAGGGAGAAGGGAAATGAACGTGGGGCTTGCACTGCTCCTCGGCACACTTGCAGTCGCCGTGTTGGCGGACCTGCATGCGCGCAGGATCCCGAATCTTCTCGTGCTGAGCGGCTTGGTGAGCGGCGTGATCTTCCACGGCCTCACAACATCAACCGAAGGGATCCTGGGTCCGTCGTCTCAGGCAATCACCGTATCGTTCGCCCTCGCCGGCATCGCCGTCGGCTTCGCGGCGCTGCTTCCCCTCTACGCCCTGCGCGCGATGGGAGCCGGCGACGTCAAGCTGATGATGATGGTCGGCGCATTCCTCGGGCCGCTGCAGACGCTCGGCGTCGTGGTGCTCACCTTCGCTGCGGGGGGCGTGCTGGCGATCGGCATGGCCTTGTGGCAGCGCTCATTCGCGCAGCTCGTGCTGAACCTGCGCTTCATCCTGACCACCAGCGCTGTGCGTGCCGCCGGCGGTGAAAGCCCCCGATTCGAACCGCTGCAGCAGACCGCCGGCCGCATGCCCTACGCGGTCGCGATTGCTGCGGGCACCCTCCTCCAACTCTACCTGGTCCGCTCCGGCGGCTGGGCCTTGAGTTGATTCGACCATTCGGAGCCCCGTCATGAATGCCCCCAACCGCGCCCAGGTGATCCCCCTTGACGAATCCGCGCCCTTCCCGCGCGCACCGCGCACGCTGGCGGAAACGGGACTGCCGCTGTTGTTCCTCGTCGAGCTCGCGGCGAAGCTGCTGTTCGTGCGCGGCCAGATGCGGCTTACGGAACTGGCGCAGCGCCTGCATCTTGCCACCACCGTGCTCGATGGCCTGCTCGCCTTCATGCGCGCCGAACGGATTTGCGAGGTGATGCGGCGCGGCGAAACCGATGGCGACGTTCTGTATGAACTCACCGACGCGGGCCGCGCCCGTGCCACGGAGTACCTGGGGCGCTGCAAGTACGCCGGCGCCGCACCGGTAAGCCTCGCCGCCTACGTCGCCCAGGTCGGGCGCCAGTCGGTGACGAAGATGCACGTGACGAAGGAAGGCGTGAACGAGGCCTTCCGCGGCCTGATCATCAACCCGGAAGTGCGCGACCAGCTCGGCGCGGCAATGGGCTCGGGGCGCGCGATGTTCCTGTACGGACCCGCGGGCGCGGGCAAGACCTACCTCGCCGAGCGCCTGTCACTGCTGCTGGAAGGCGACATCGCCGTGCCGCACGCGATCTTCGTCGATGGCGAGATCATCCAGGTGTTCGATCCGCTGATCCATGTGCCGGTCGACGACGCGCGCCGCCCTGCCAGCCTCGACAACCTGCAGCGCCCCGATCCGCGCTGGGTGCGCTGCAAGCGCCCCGTCGCAATCACGGGCGGCGAGCTGACGCTGCACATGCTCGACCTCGACTACGACGCAACGACCGGCTTCTATCAGGCGCCGCCGCACGTGAAGGCCAACAACGGGCTGTTCGTCGTGGACGACCTCGGCCGCCAGCTGATCAAGCCGGAGCAGCTGATGAACCGCTGGATCGTGCCGATGGACCGGCACCACGACTACCTCGCGTTGCACAGCGGCACCAAGTTCACGCTGCCCTTCGACGTGGTGCTGGTGTTCTCCACCAACCTGATGCCGTCCGAAGTCGCCGACCCCGCTTTTTTACGTCGGCTTGGTTACAAAATTCACATCGGACCGATGAATGAGGAGCAGTACCGAGAAATATTCACTTACGTTTGCGCGGAGCGTGACGTACCTTACGACGAAACAGCCTTCCGGACGCTGCTGACGGATTACCACAAGACATATGACCAGCCGCTGCTGGCGTGCTACCCGCGGGACATCATCAACCAGATCGCGGATCTGGCGCGCTATCGCGGCGAGCCCGCGAGATTGACTCCGGAAGTATTGCACTGGGCCTGGCACAACTACTTCGCATCCCGCTAAGGCTCGGTTTGAAGGGAGGCGCCGGCGATTGCTCTGGCGATCGCGGCACCGACTGAAGCGCCCGGCGAGCGGGCATTTTACGGGGCGGGCGGCAACGGCTGACGACCCGGAAACAAGGGGACTCACATGAAGACCAAAGGTCTCGTCTTTCTCTTCGTCGCGATGGTCGCCGGGCTTGCTGCCGTTGTCCTGGGAACAAGGTGGTTGCAGTCGAAGGCCGCCAGCGATGGCAACCGCATTGCCGTCGCGGCGATCGAGCTGCAACTCGGTGGCCGCGTCACGCGTGAGGCGGTCCGTTTGGTCGACTGGCCGTCGGGGAGCGTGCCGAACGGCGCCTTCAATGACCTCGCGAAACTCGACGGACGCGTCGCAATCACCGGCATCCAGCCGGGCGAACCGATCCTCGAATCGCGTCTCGCGCCGGTTGGAACCAAGGGTGGCCTCTCGGCCGTGGTGCCGGAAGGAAAGCGTGCGATCACGGTGCGCGTGAACGACGTCGTGGGCGTCGCGGGCTTCGCGCTGCCCGGCAACTACGTCGATATCCTGGTGAACACCGAAAAGGTCGGCGACCGCGCCAACGACAAGGATCAGATGATCTCGAAGATCGTGCTCGAACGCATCCTGGTGCTCGCCGTCGCACAAGAGGCCAATCGCGACGAGACCAAGCCGAAGGTCGTCAATGCGGTAACGCTCGAAGTCACCCCCGAGCAGGCCGAGCGGCTGGACCTTGCGCGCAGCGTCGGAAACCTGTCGCTGGTACTGCGCAACCAGGTTGACGCCAATCCCACCGACACCGCCGGTATCACCAAGGCGATGCTGCTGCGCACTGCGGCGCCCGTTCCTCCGGCACCGGCGCGGACGCCGGTCAAGGTCGCCGTTGCCCCGCGTCGCCCGACGGCCGCGAAGCCGCAACCCGCTCCCTCGGCCCCGCGCTCGGACGCCTGTGTCGAAGTGATCCGCGGCGTGAACAAGGTTACCGAATGCTTCTGACAACCGGCAGCACAACCCAGTTCAGGAACGGATCTGTGCGATTGCCGGAGGAAAAGCTTATTCAAACCTGCATCGACGCATGAGGACATCATGACCACCAACAAGAACAAGTCGAGTCTCCAGAACGCGGCGTATGGCTTGTCAATGGCAGTCGCACTGATGGCGGCGGGAGCGCCTCAAGCGGCGACCAACACCGCGCCGGCGAAGAGGCCCGTCGCCACGACGTCTGCCGGCGGCTCGCCCTGCGGGCGTGTCGAAATCGCGCCGATGGTGACGGTGCCGGTCGGCAAGTCGACGGTGATCCGCCCGCAGATGCCGGTCACGCGCATCCTGCTGGGCAACCCTGGCGGTACGGCGGGCATTCCAGGCGGCGGAACAGAGCCTCCTGAAACCATAAGCATGTCCAAGCCGGCGAATCAAAGCGCCGATTACGCTCAAGGCGCAGGAAAACACACAAAGCGCACCATCATCGTCGAAGAAACCAATAATCAGAAAGACGAAGGCCGCCCCGGCGTTGCGCAGGTCGACGTGCTGCTGCTGAGCCCGAACGAGATCTACCTGCTCGGCAAGACGGTCGGCTCGACCAACGTCGTGCTGGTGGATCGCTCCGGTGGCTGCACCGCGCTGGACGTGACGGTCGCGATGGACGTGACCTCGGTGCTGGGGGCGCTCACGGCACTGCTGCCCGAAGAAAAAGACATCAAGGTCAGCTCCGCCTATGACTCGCTCGTGCTCAGCGGCACTGTCAGCGACGCGACCAAGGTCGACCGGGCCATCGACATCGCGACTGCCTATGTTCGCGACGGTGGCGGCGGTCAGGGCGGCGGCGGTCAGGTTAAACGATCCCCCCGCGTAATCAACATGCTTCAGGTCGGCGCGCCGCAACAGGTGATGCTCGAAGTCAAGGTCGCGGAAGTGTCCAAGACCGTGGCCGAGAAGATGGGCGTGCGCGTGTCCGGCAGCTCCACGACCAGCGGGGTCGTGTACAACGTCGTGTCGGATTTCCTTTCCGGCGGAAACGGCCTGATCAACATCATCCGGCGCGGAAGGGATACCCGCGTCACCCTGGACGCACAGAAGGACGACGGGCTCGTGAAAATCCTCGCCGAGCCAAATGTCATTGCCATAAGCGGACAGGAAGGAAGTTTCCTTTCCGGCGGCAAAATCTTCATCCCGGTCGCTCAAAGCAATACCAACGGTGCACAGACGATCACCCTCGAGGAAAAGGAATTCGGCATCGCGCTGAAATTCACTCCCACGGTGCTCGCAGGAGGCCGCATCAATCTGAAGGTCGCGCCCGAGGTATCGGAACTCAACCGCGATGGCATCGGTATTAGTGCACCGGGAGTCAATGGACAGGCGATCCTCCCCTCGTTCACGACCCGGCGCGCCACCACCACGGTGCAACTCCACGACGGCCAGAGTTTCGCCATCGGCGGGCTGATCAAGAACAATGTGACCACCAACATCAAAGCCTTCCCCTTCCTCGGGGAAATCCCGATCCTGGGCGCCCTGTTCCGCAGCACCGATTTCCAGACGGATCGTTCGGAGCTCGTCTTCGTCATCACCCCACGCCTGATCCGGCCGCTGCCTGCGGATTACCAGCTTCCCACCGACAACTTCATCGACCCCGGACGTGCCGATGTGCATTTGCTCGGCCGCATGGAAGGAACGTCACGGCAGCAGGAACCGAGTGCGGCAGCCGAGGCGGTCCCGCCCCAACCCGCCCCTGCAGCGGGTGGTTTTGAAACCCGATGAGGATGCGAACATGACCAGCCAGACCACAATCGTTTTCGCGGCAGCTGTCGCGGCAATCCTCGCGGGCTGCTCCACCACGCCGAATTGGGACGCGCATTTCGGCGAGCCGGTAAGCATCATCACGGCGCAGCAGGTGATCGACCCCGGCGCATCCCGCAACACGGCGCCAGTAAACGGCGTCGATGGCAAGGCCGCGCAGGGTGCGATGGGGGAATACGAGCGGAGCTTCGCAAAGCCGCAAACGGAACCCACGACATTCACGATCGGCGTTGGCGGGAAATCAGCGAAGTGATGTCATCGGAAGACTGACAGGGGCGACGATCATGGCTTACCAACCGGTTCCGGTTCGCACACAGCGCGGCTCAGTGGCGATCATCACGGCACTCGCCCTCGTCGTCCTGGTCGGATTCGCCGGACTTGCGCTCGATGGCGGCCATCTCTACCAGACCAAGACCGAATTGCAGAACGCTGCGGATGCCTGTGCGCTGGCCGCTTCCTACGAATTGAGCGGGACCCCGATCCCCGCCGACAACTTCACGCGGGGCGAAAACGCAGGCAAGACGGTCGGCACCGAAAACCGGGTCGACTTTCAAGGTGGCCGCATCAAGGCGGCTGACATCACCGTTTCCTTCGGCCCCTCGCTCACGGGCCCTTGGGTATCGGCCTTGTCGGCAACGGGAACATCGAAGTACGTGCAATGCACGGTCACCCAAAGCGGTATCGCTCCTTGGTTCATGCAGGTGCTGGGCTTCGGCAATCAGACTGTCAACGCACTCGCCACGGCGACCCTCTCACCTTCACAGAACAACTGCGCGATTCCGATGGGCCTGTGCACGCCCCCCGGTTCGTCTGCGCCGAACTACGGCTACGTGAAAGGCAATTGGTACTCCATGAACTTCAAGGAGAGCAACGGAGGCACGACGGCGAATCTGACGGGCAACTTCCGTTGGGTCGACTTCGATCCGAGTGCATCCACCCCGGGCTGTTCCGGCGGGGGGGCGCAAGAACTCGCATGCTTGTTCAAGGGAGCCGGACAATGCAGTCTTCCGCCGAACGGCCCGGCAACCTGCCCGACCTCGGGTAACTCAACGCCGATCCCCGGTTGCGTAGGCCAGGCCGGTAACGTGGACTCCCTCGCGAAGGCATTCAACAGCCGATTCGGGATCTGCCAGGGAGGCGGATGCACCGATGACGATCTCAGGAACGCACCGCCCGACTTCAGCGGCTATGGATACACGTCAGCGAACTGGGCGCTCGGGCGCAACGCATACGCGGGTTCCTCTGGAGGGACCCCGAACTTCAGGAGTGCGCGCGCATCGCACCTCCCCGTGGAAAGTTCGATGAAGCCTTCAGGTACAGGCTCGGCCACAACTACACAATTGACCAGCTTCGGCGCCGATCGGCGACTGGTAACGATTCCGTTCCTGGATTGCAGCGGATTCGCCAGCGGTCAGCATGCACCGATTCGTGGCTATGCGTGCGTTCTCCTGCTGCATCCGTACGACAAAGTATCCGGCAACGTGGTGGTCGATGCGGAATACCTCGGCGCCTCGAACGAGCCTGGAAGTCCCTGTGCAACATCCGGAGCGGTCGGAAGCGCAGCATCGGTCGGGCCGCTCGTACCGGCCTTGGTCCAGTGAGGGAGCGAGCCATGCGCCGTTACATGCGAGGTGTCGCTGCAGTCGAATTCGGGTTTTTGCTGATCCCTCTGGTGATGCTGGCATTCGGAATCACCGAATTCGGGCGTGCGATTTACACGTACAACACACTGACAAAGGCCGTGCGCGACGCAGCCCGCTACATGACGTCGAAGGCGCCCGGCGACGCCACGGAACACGCTATCGCGAAGTGCATGGCGGTGTTCGGCAGCCCCGTCTGCAGTGGCCAGGCGCTGGCCCCGGGGTTGGCCACCACGATGGTTCGGACTTGCGATGCGATTCTGACCTGCCCGGGTGTAGAGAACACGGTGCTTACGGGATCCGGGACGATCAACACGGTCACCGTAATGATAACGGGCTATCCGTACGACTCGTTCGTCGAGTATGTCATGCCCGACATCACCTTCGGCAACATTGCCGTCACCATGAGGTCGCAACTATGACGGCACGCACATCGAATGGCGGGAACCGGCAGCGTGGCACCACCGCAGTGGAGTTTTCGATCGTCGCCCTGGTGTTCTTCACCCTCCTCATCGGAATCATGGAGATGGGTCGCCTTCTCTGGACCTGGAATGCTGCCGTCGAGGCCACACGGCTCGGGGCTCGGCTCGCTGTCGTATGCAGCATGAACGATGGGGCGATTGCGTCACGCATGCGGGGCATGCTGCCCGCGCTCGCTGTCGCGAACATCGACATCGACTACCTCAATCCGCCCTTCGCGGACAATACCTGCACGGTCGACAACTGCAAGGCTGTCAGGGTCCGCCTGACCGGTTACACGCACGCCACAGTGATTCCGCTCGTGCCCCTCTCGCTGCCGATTCCGCCTTTCCAGACGACCCTGCCGCGAGAGGGAATGAACAGCATCGGCAACCCCTTGTGCAGTTGATCAGACGCCGCCCGAGTATTGGAGCACCACCATGAAAATCAGGATCCTCTCCGATAGCCACGACAATGCCGAGCGTCTGCGCGTGAAATTGGCCGAGACAGCCCCCCCGATGGATATCGCCATCGGTCATGCGACATCCAGCGATCCGATCGGCGCAGTCAATGGGACCGTACCCGATGTGGTCGTTCTCGATGCCTTCAGGTCTGGCGCGATCACACAACTCGAAGTTCTGACGCAACGCTACCCGCAGATCGACCCCATCGTGATCACCGCGGATACGTCGTCCGAATTCCTGCTCCAGGCGTTCCGCGCAGGCGTGCGCGAGGTGCTACCGATGTCACCATCGCCTGAAGCGTTGCGGGCCGCATTGACCCGTATCACTCGCAAGCGTGGCGGCACCGCGGCCGCAGATGGCAAGATCCTCGCGCTGACCTCCTGCAAGGGCGGCAGCGGTGCGACCTTCCTCGCGACGAACCTCGCCTGGATCCTCGCCTCGTTGCACGGCAAGCGCGTCGCGCTGATCGACCTCAACCTGCAGTTCGGCGATGCGGCGATGTACATCACCGACCAGAAGCCGGCGAGCAACCTCGCGCAGGTATGCCAGCAGATCCACCGGCTGGATGCGGCCTTCCTGGCGTCGGCAATGATCGAGGTCGCACCCGGTTTTCACCTGCTCGCTGCGCCCGACGACCCGGCTCACGCGACGGACGTGCGCGCCGAGCACGTCGACGCGATTCTCAAGCTGGCGCGCGCCAATTACGACTTCGTCATCGTCGATGTCGGCCGCTCGCTCGACGCGGTGAGCCTGCAGCCCTTCGACATGGCCGACATGATCTTCCCGGTGGTGCAGCTCACGCTGCCGTTCATCCGCGAGGCGAAGCGGCTCGTGCAGGTGTTCCTGTCGCTCGGTTACCCGATGGCCAAGGTCGGGCTGATCGTCAATCGCCATCTCAAGAACAGCGACATCAGCCTGGATGACCTCGAACGGACGGTCAATGCCAAGCTGTTCAAGGCAGTGCCGAACGCTTACGAGGCCGTCGCGGCGTCGGTGAACCAGGGGCAGCCGATTGCGCGGCTGGCGAAGGGCAGTCCGGTGACGAAGGCCCTGCGCGAGATCGCCGAAGCGCTCGATACCGAAACCGAAAAGACGAGCAAGAACTGGTTGTCGCGCCTGTTCGCCGCCCATTGAGGCCGGCGTCGGACACCGTGAGCAAGGGGATACGACATGAATTTGCGCGAACGCCTGGAATCGGCCGCACCGGAAGCGGGGCTGCGCCCGCAGACCCCCGCCGACAGCGGGGCCGCCAGGGCCTATCAGGACCTGAAGATGCGCATCCACCAGCTGTTGCTGTCGCGCATCGACCTCGAGGCGATGGAAAACCTCGCCCCGGACCGTTTACGCGAAGAGCTGCGGCTGATGGTCGAGCGCCTGCTCGCCGAGGAAAACGTCGTCGTCAATACGAATGAACGGCGCGACCTGGTACGCGACATCCAGTACGAAATGCTCGGCCTGGGCCCGATCGAGCCGCTGCTCGCGGACCCGACCGTGTCCGACATCCTGATCAACGGTTCGCAGCAGATCTATGTTGAACGTCACGGCAAGATCGAGCTGACGAACGTCACCTTCAGCGACGACGCGCACCTGATGAAGATCATCGACAAGATCGTGTCGCGCGTCGGGCGCCGCGTCGACGAGTCGAGCCCGATGGTCGACGCGCGCCTGCCGGACGGCTCGCGCGTGAATGCGATCATCCCGCCGCTCGCGCTCGACGGGCCGGTGGTGTCGATCCGGCGCTTCGCCGCCGTGCCGCTGACGATGGTGAAGCTGATCGACTTCAAGACGCTGACGGCGCCGATGGCCGAACTGCTGGCGGGACTGGTGCGGGCCAAGGTCAACATCCTGATCTCAGGCGGCACGGGCAGCGGCAAGACGACGCTGCTGAACATTCTCTCGGGCTACATCCCCACCGACGAGCGCATCGTGACCATCGAGGACGCGGCGGAACTGCAACTGCAGCAGCCCCACGTCGTGCGCCTGGAGACGCGGCCGCCGAACATCGAGGGCAAGGGCGAGGTGACGCAGCGTTCGCTCGTGCGCAACGCACTGCGCATGCGGCCTGACCGCATCATCCTCGGTGAGACGCGCGGCGCCGAAGCCTTCGACGTGCTGCAGGCGATGAACACCGGCCACGAGGGCTCGATGACGACGGTGCACGCGAACACGGCGCGCGACGCGCTCGGACGCATGGAGAACATGGTCGGCATGTCCGGCGCCAACCTGCCGCCCAAGGTCGCGCGCAACCAGATCGCCAGCGCAATCGGCGTGATCATCCAGACCAACCGGCTCACCGACGGCAAGCGCAAGCTGACGAGCATCCAGGAGATCACCGGCATGGAAGGGGACGTGATCACGATGCAGGAAATTTTCGCCTTCCGCCAGACCGGCATTTCCGACAAGGGCGCGGTCGAAGGCTACTTCACCGCAACCGGGGTACGCCCCCATTTCGCGGACCGCCTGCGCTCCTTCGGCATCCGCCTGCCCGAAGAGATGTTCAATCCGGGCCGCCGCTTCGAGTGAGATCGTCATGGACACGCTGACCCTGCTCTTCGCGCTCGCAACCTTCATCGCCGTGGTGCTGTTCCTCGAAGGCGGTTACCTGTGGTGGGCTTCGACGCACAGCGCCGAGGTGAAGCGCCTGAACCGCCGGCTCGACGAGGTCGCAACGGGCGCGAACAGCACGACGCGCTCGTCGCTGTTCAAGGACGAGACGGTCTCCGGCTCGGCGGCAGGCGACCGCCTGCTCGCGGCGATGCCCCGCCTGCAGGGCATCAACCGGCTGATCGTCCAGTCGCGCCTGAACCTGACGCTCGCGCAGTTCATCGGCTGGACGGCGGCGCTCGCCGCGGTCGGCTTCGCCGTGCCGGTGCTGCTGAACCGGCCCGTGATCCTGGGCCTGATCGGTGCCGGCGTGCTCGCGGCACTACCAACGCTCTACGTCACGCGGGCCCGCACCAAGCACATGCAGCGCTTCGAACAGCAACTGCCGGAAGCCCTGGATCTGATGGGTCGCGCACTGCGCGCGGGCCACGCTTTCCCGACCGCGATCAAGATGGTCGCCGAGGAAATGAAGGACCCGATCGGCGGCGAATTCCGCATCCTCTTCGACGAGATGAACCACGGCGTGCCGCAGCAAACGGCCATGCTCAACCTCGCCTCGCGCACCGACAGCACCGACCTGAGCTACTTCGTCATTGCGGTGCTGATCCAGCGCGACTCGGGCGGCAATCTCGCCGAGTTGCTCGATGGCATCGCGGCGATCGTCCGCGCACGCCTGAAGCTGTACGGCGAAATCCGCACGCTGTCGGCCGAAGGCCGTCTGTCGGCATGGATTCTCGGCTGCCTGCCGTTCGCGGCGGCAGCATTGATCAACGTCGTCAACCCGGACTTCATGAAAGTGCTGTGGCAGGACCCCGCAGGCCTCAATTTCATCTACGGCGCACTGACGATGATGGCTCTGGGCGTGCTGTGGATGCGCAAGATCATTCGCATCCGGGTCTAGGCGCCCGCCACGGAGGAGAACGCAGACATGGACTATACGCAGATCGCGTTTCTCGGACTGTTGTTCGTGGCAGTCACGGCCGGCGCGTACTACATGCTGAATCTGTTTACGCGCTCGGCCACCGCCCGGCGCCTGAAAGCGCTCGTCGACGACCGCAAGACCGCGGCGACGCCAGCGGCGGACGCCTGGATCGAGCGCACGGTGAAGCTCACGGGCCCGCTCGCGAAACTGTCGGCCCCCAAGGACAGCGCGGACACCTCGTCGCTGCGTGCGCGCTTCCTGCACGCCGGCGTGCGCAATCCTGCCGCGCCGCTCGCTTTCTTCGGCGTCAAGACGGCGCTCGCGCTCGGGCTGCCGCTGCTTGTGTATTTCGCGGTGCTGATCTCGAAACCCGAACTGGAATTCCAGGGCACGCTCCTCGTCGTGCTGCTCGCGGCGGCATTCGGTTACTACCTGCCGAACCTGGTGCTGAACCGGATGATTTTCGTGCGCCAGCGCGAAATCTTCGAGACCTTCCCCGACGCGCTCGATCTGATGACGGTGTGCGTCGAGGCCGGGCTCGGCATCGAAGCCGCGCTCGTGCGCGTCGCCGACGAAATGCAGCACAAGAGCGTGGCGCTCGCCGAGGAGCTGCACCTCGTCACGCTCGAACTGCGCGCCGGCCTCGAACGCGCGCGCGCGCTGCGCAACCTCGCGATGCGCACCGGGGTCGAGGAAGTGGAAGGATTCGTCGCAATGATCATCCAGGCCGAGCGCTTCGGCACCAGCATCGCCGCATCACTGCGCGTGCATTCGGACATGCTGCGCACCCGCCGTCGGCAACGCGCGGAGGAAGCCGCCGCGAAGATCGCACTCAAACTGCTGTTCCCACTGATCTTCTGCATCTTCCCGTCCCTGATGCTGGTATTGCTCGGGCCGGCGATGATCCAGATCTACCGCATTCTGCTCCCGACCTTTTCCGGCACCACGGGCGGCTGAAACCAGGAGACACGGCGATGAGAAAGCCTGCATTCATGCTTGAACCCGTGCTCGCCGCGCTGGTGCTCGGCGCCTGCAGCACCGGGCCGACGATGCCCGAGCGTGCGTGGAAGATCGCGCCGGTGCAGACCGTCAATCACGGCGGCGCCAACGCGACGGGATATTTCGCGCTCGGCCGCGTCAAGGAAGGCCAGGGAGCGAATCGCCAGGCGATCGCCGCCTACCGCAAGGCGCTCGACGCCGACCCCGCGTATGCGGCGGCCTGGAACGCGCTTGGTGCGCTACTGGTCCAGGAGGGCCAGATCGCCGAAGGGCTGGCGGCGCTCGAACGCGCCGTGAACCTGTCACCGGCGACGAGCCACCTGCACAACGACCTCGGCTATGCGCAATTGCTCGCCGGACGCGACGAGGCCGCAGCATCCACGCTGCGCCGCGCGGTCGAACTCGACGCAGACAACCGCCGCGCATGGGCCAACCTGGCAACGGCTTATCGCCGCACGGGAGCAAACGAGCAAGCCGAAGTCGCCAGCGCCCGCGCGCGCAACGCGTGGGCGGGCGCGGCCATTTTGGCAAAGCCTGCCGAGGCGGCTTCTGCCCGCCCCGCTCCGCAGGCGGCGCTACCGCACGGAGCCACTGAGCCTGCGCCAGCCCCCGCGGGGACTGGCACGCCAGGCGTGCCTACCTCGATGCAGCAGGCCACACCCGCAGTGATCGCCGGAAATGTCATGTCCACCCCGCAGGCGACGCTGGTCAAGGTGGCCGAAAACGTCTTCGAGTTGCGCAATGGGCCGCCGCACCGCGCGGGCACCGTGGCCGAAGCGGCGGCAATCATTGCCGCCTCGACCAGGCCTGTGCCCGCCAACGCCCCGGAATCCGGACGTGCCGCAGCCCCGGCCGCTCCCTTCGTCATCCCGGCGGCCTCGATGGCTCCAGCCATGCCGACACCGCCATCGCGCCCCGTCCGCCTGGAAATCACGAACGGCCACGGCGGTGAAGGCCTGGCGCGCCGGCTGGCTTCACTGCTCGGCCAGCGGGGCGTGGCACGCCCTCGGCTGACCAACCTGCCCCCCTTCACCCAGCCTGGGTCCTACATCGAATATCGCGAAGGGTTTCGCGATGCGGCCGAAGCGTTCGCCGCGAAACTGCCGTTCCGGCCCGCGATTCATCCGGGCGCAGCAGGCAGGTTGCTCGCCGACGTCCGGCTGGTGCTCGGCCATGACCTGACGACGAGCGATGCGTGCGCAGTATTGCGCGTGTGCACGCATGTGGCGCGATCCGCACCGGTGCGGATCGAACCGGCTCGCGTCGTGGCCGCATCGATCCAGCGTCCGTCCGGCGACTGACTCCGTCCCGAGGAATGACCGCCGCCTGGCATGCGCCGGGCGGCGGTCGCCTTGCCGCACGGTCCGGTGCGGCATTCGGTTGCCTGCGCGCTCAGTGCGACGCACCGCTCGCTGCGCCAACCCCCGTCTGCGCGCGCACGTACTGGTCGTCGAAAGCCTCGATCTCCTTCCGTGCCGCTACGCTCGTGTCCATCTTCGACACGAGGATCGCGAGGATGAACGCGATCGGCATCGAGAACAGCGCCGGCTGCGTGTAGGGGAAGATCGGGGCGGCGTTGTGCAGCACGTCGACCCACACGGACTTCGACAGCACGACGAAGGTCACCGCACTGGCAAGGCCGGAGTAGCCCGCCCACAGCGCACCGCGGGTCGTCAGGCCCTTCCAGTACATCGACAGGATCAGCACCGGGAAGTTGGCCGACGCGGCGACGCCGAAGGCCAGTGCGACCATGAACGCGATGTTCATCTTCTCGAAGGCCATGCCGAGCAGCACCGCGACGATGCCCAGACCGATGGTGGCGACCTTCGACACCTTCAGCTCGGTCGTCTCCGACGCCTTGCCCTTCATGATGACGCGGGCGTAGATGTCGTGCGAGATGGCCGACGCGCCGGCCAGCGCCAGACCAGCGACGACCGCGAGGATGGTCGCGAAGGCCACCGCCGACAGGAAGCCCAGCAGCAGGTTGCCGCCGACCGCCTTGGCGAGGTGCATGGCGATCATGTTGCCGCCGCCGATCACCTTGCCGCCCAGCGCGCCGCCCTCGAAGAACTCGGGGTTGGTGCCGACGATCAGGATCGCGCACAGGCCCATGATGGCGATGACGTTGAAGAAGTACGCGACGATGCCCGAGGCGTAGAGCACGGACTTGCGCGCTTCCTTGGCGTCGGTGACGGTGAAGAAGCGCATCAGGATGTGCGGCAGGCCGGCGGTGCCGAACATCAGGCCGAGTCCGAGCGAGATCGCGGTGACCGGATCGGCGAGCAGGCTGCCCGGGGCGAGGAGCTTGCCGCCGAGCTTGTGCACGTCCATCGCGCGGGTGGTGAGCTCGTCGAAGCTGAAGCCGAACTGGCTGAACGCGAGCAGCATCACGGCGGTGCCGCCGAGCAGCAGCATGCAGGCCTTGATGATCTGCACCCACGTCGTCGCGACCATGCCGCCGAAGGTGACGTACACCATCATCAGCGCGCCGACCACGAACAGCGCGATGTTGTAGTCGAGGCCGAAGAGCAGCTTGATGAGCTGGCCGGCGCCGACCATCTGCGCGACGAGGTAGAAGCACACCACGGTCAGCGAGCTCACCGCCGCCATCGTGCGCACCTTGCCCTGGTCGAGGCGATAGGCAGTGATGTCGGCGAAAGTGAACTTGCCCAGGTTGCGCAGGCGCTCGGCCATCAGGAACAGGATGATGGGCCAGCCGACGAAGAACGCGATCATGTAGATGTAGGCGTCCACGCCCTGCGTGTACATCATCGCGGTGAGGCCGAGCAGGGTCGCCGCCGACATGTAATCGCCGGCGATCGCCAGCCCGTTCTGCCAGCCGGTGATGCCACCGCCCGCGGTGTAGAAGTCGGCGGTCGATTTCGTGCGCGAAGCGGCCCAGTAAGTGATGCCGAGCGTCATCAGCACGAACACGAAGAACATGCCGATCGCGTGCAGGTTGAGTCCCTGCTTTTCGGTCTGCGCGATCGCGTCGCCGGCGATGGCCGATGCGGCCACGGACAGCGGCAACAGGCCGGCAGCCAGGCGCGAGATGGTGGAGGCTTTCATTATTTTTCCTCCTTCCACGCCGCGCGCACGATCTCGTTGTTGATGTCGTCGAACTCGCCGTTGGCGCGACGCACGTAGATCAGGGTCAGCGCCCAGAAGAACACGAACTGGAACAGGCCGACCGCGACGCCGAAAGTCAGGTTGCTGCCTTCGGTCAAACGCTTCGCGATGAGCTCCGGCGCGAACGCGACGAGCAGCACGAAGCCATAGAAGATCGTCAGGACGACGACCGACAGGATCGTGGCCAAGCGCGTGCGCTTCGCCACGAGTTCCGCAAACCGCGGATTGCGCCGGATATGCGCATACATTGATACAGACATTCCCTCTCCCTCCAAGAAAAGCAACGATGTCACGCTGCCCCTCCACACTCCGTCCATTTGCCCACCCGATGTCTGTCGCATCGGTGTCGGCGGGCGGATGATATATCATTTAAAAGACTCCATACCACGGCGTATGGAACTTTTTTAATTGCTTGATAAATTGAATTTTTCTACCATTCCTTCCACTTTGCGAAGCGACGGACAAACCCCGGCCATGAGCGGCGAAATACTTTTTTCCACCGACGGCGACATCGCCACGCTGACCCTTTCCAACCCCGACAAGCTGAACGCGATCGACTCCGCGATGTGGGTCGCGCTGCGCGAAGCCTTCGCGCACATCGCCGCGAATCCGGCGCTGCGCTGCGTGATCCTGCGCGGCGCCGGCGACAAGGCTTTCGCCGCGGGCGGCGACATCGAGGAATTCTTGACCGTGCGCGCGACCGTCGACGACGCCCTGCACTACCACGACACGCTGGTCGCGGCCGCGCTGGACGCGATCCGCGCCTGCGCGATTCCCACCGTGGCGGCGATCCAGGGCGCCTGCGTCGGCGGCGGACTGGAGATCGCGGGCTGTTGCGACCTGCGCATCGCCGGCGAGTCGGCGCGCTTCGGTGCCCCGATCAACCGTCTGGGCTTCTCGATGTATCCGGGCGAGATGGCGGGCCTGCTGGAGCTCGTCGGCCCGGCGGTGCTGCTGGAGATTCTGCTCGAGGGGCGCATCCTCGACGCGCGCGAGGCGCTGCAGAAGGGCCTGCTGACGCGCGTGACCGACGACGAGCAGGTGCTGGACGAAGCCCGCGCGAGCGCCGCGCGCATCGTCGCCGGCGCGCCGCTGGTCGCACGCTGGCACAAGCAGTGGGTGCATCGGCTGATGCGCGGCGGCGCCCTGAGCGACGAGGAAAAGCGCGCCGCTTTCGCCTTTCTCGCGACCGACGACTACAGGGAAGGGCTGGACGCGTTCCTTGCCAAGCGCAAACCGCAGTTCACCGGCCGCTGATCCGTGAGGTCACCGAATATCCGGCAACCAAGCACCGTTCGGACTGATGAAATCTTCACGCAACCCACGCCGCCGGAAACACCGTAGAGAGGTCGAGGTTCTGATCGACGCTGTCCGCCAGCCGATCGAGATCGGCTTCGCGCCGCGCCGCGAGGTCGACCACCTCGACTTCCCCCGCGCCGGCCCACGCGAGCAGCGCAGACAGCGCGGCGGGGCTGTCGAACAGGCCGTGCAGGTAGGTGCCGAGAATCTGTCCGTCGGCCGATAGCGCGCCGTCGGGCCGGCCATCGGCGAAGTGCAGCGCGGGGCGCTCGAGCGCCGCGCCGCGGCTCACGCCCATGTGGATCTCGTAGCCCGTGACCGCGGCCACGCCGGGCAGGCATAGCTCGCCACGACGGTTCTCGAGCTGCTTTTCGGCCTCGAGGACGGTTTCCATGTCGAGCAGCCCCAACCCCGCGACGGTGCTCGGCGCCCCTTCCAGCCCCTGCGGGTCCGCGAGCGCGGTGCCGAGCATCTGGAAGCCGCCACAGACCCCCACCACCTTGCCGCCGTAGCGCAGATGACGCTTGATCGCGGCCTCCCAGCCCTGCGCGCGCAGCCAGGCGAGGTCGGCCTGCACGCTCTTGGAGCCGGGGAGCACGATCAGGTCGGCGGGCGGGATCGCCTGCCCCGGGCCGACCCAGCGGAAATCGACCTGCGGGTGCAGGCGCAGCGCGTCGAGGTCGGTGTGATTGGAGATGCGCGGATAGACCGGCGCGACCGCGCGCAGGCGCGCCTCTCCCTTGTCGACACGGGCCTCGCCGAGCGCGTCCTCGGCGTCGAGGAAGAGGCCGTGCAGGTAGGGCAGCACGCCTAGCACCGGCCGGCCGGTGCGTTCCTCCAGCCAGTCGAGGCCGGACTGCAGCAGGCCGATGTCGCCGCGGAAGCGGTTGATGACGAAACCTTTCACGCGCGCCTGCTCGGACGGCGACAGCAGTTCCAGCGTGCCGACGAGATGCGCGAACACGCCGCCGCGGTCGATGTCGGCGACGAGGATCACCGGCACGTCGGCCGCTTCGGCGAAGCCCATGTTGGCGATGTCGCGATCGCGCAGGTTGATCTCCGCGGGACTGCCGGCGCCCTCGACGAGCACGCAGTCATAGGCGCTGGTGAGGCGATCCCAGGACTGCATCACCGCCTTCATCGCGGTCGGCTTGTAGGCGTGGTAGTCACGAGCGGAGAGGTTGGCGGCGACCTTGCCGTGGATGACGACCTGCGCGCCAACGTCCGTGGACGGCTTGAGCAGCACGGGATTGAAGTCGGTGTGCGGCTGCAGCCCGGCGGCCAGCGCCTGCAGCGCCTGCGCACGGCCGATCTCGCCGCCATCGGTCGTCACCGCGGAATTGAGCGCCATGTTCTGCGGCTTGAACGGCGCCACGCGCACGCCACGCCGCGCCAGCATGCGCGCGAGTCCCGCGACCAGCGTGCTCTTGCCCGCGTCGGAGGTCGTTCCCTGCACCATCAGGGTGATTGCTTGCGGCATGGCGTAGAATTCCGGCTCGTTCAAAGTGGCGGATTATCGCCGATAAGCTCGCGCCGATGATTTCCCTGTTCATCAAGCTCCTCGCCGGCATCGCCCTCGACCGTCTGCTCGGCGAACCACGCCGCTGGCATCCGCTGGTCGGCTTCGGCCGTTGGGCCGGCTGGCTCGAAGCGCGCCTGCGCCCGCTGTCGCCGACCCGCGCGGGCGGGCTGCTGGCGTGGCTGCTGGCGCTCGGGCCGTGGCTCGCGCTGGCGCTGTGGCTGCGCGCCCGCCATCCCGCCGCACACTGGGTCGTCGACATCGGCCTGCTCTACTTCGCGCTCGGCGCGCGCAGCCTTGCGCAGCACGCCGAAGCGATCGCGGCGCCACTCGCGGCCGGCGACCTCGACGCGGCACGCGAGCGCGTCGGCTGGATCGTCAGCCGCGACACGCGCGCGCTCGACGCGGCCGGCGTCGCGAAGGCCGGCACCGAGTCGGTGCTCGAGAACGGCAACGATGCGGTCTTCGGCGCGCTGTTCTGGTTCTGCATCGCGGGCGGTGCCGGCGCGCTGGTGTTCCGCCTCGCCAACACGCTCGACGCGATGTGGGGCTACCGCACCGAACGCTTCATCCGCTTCGGCTGGGCGGCGGCACGCCTCGACGACGTCCTCAACTGGCTGCCGGCGCGGCTCACCGCGCTCACCTACGCGCTGCTCGGCCGCAGCCGCGACGCGCTGGCGTGCTGGCGTGCGCAGGCCCCGGCCTGGGACAGCCCCAACGCCGGGCCGGTGATGGCGGCGGGCGCGGGTGCGCTCGGCGTCCGCCTCGGCGGTGCAGCGATCTATCACGGGCGCGAGGAACAGCGCCCGCCGCTCGGCTGCGGCAACGCGCCCGATGCCGCGAGCGTGCGCGCGGCGGTGCGCTTGCTGGAACGCGGCATGTTGCTGTGGCTGGGCGTCGTGGCCGCCGGCGCGCTGCTCGCAGGCATCGCATGACGTTCATCGGGGGCGCACATGCTTGAGCACGGCGGACGCCTGCGCCGCGCGGCGCAGCAATACGGTATCCCGCTCGCCGACTGGCTGGACCTGTCGACGGGGATCAACCCGCACGCATGGCCCGTCCCGCCCGTTCCGGCCGCCGCGTGGCACCGCCTGCCCGAGGACGATGACGGACTGGAGAACGCCGCCGCGGCCTACTACGGCACCGACCAGCTGCTGCCGGTCGCCGGCTCACAACCGGCGATCCAGGCCCTGCCGGCGCTGGTCCCGGGCGAGCGCGTGACCGTGCTCGCGCCGACCTACGCCGAGCATCCGCACGCCTGGCGCGGCCGCACGCTGCGCGCGCTCGCGGCCGACGCCGTCGATGCGGCGATCGACGACACCGATGTGCTGCTCCTCGTGCATCCCAACAACCCGTCCGGGGCACACTTTGCGCGCGAGAAACTGCTCGAATGGCACGCACGCCTCGCGGCCCGC
This sequence comes from Azoarcus sp. DN11, assembly GCF_003628555.1. Classification (NCBI taxonomy): domain Bacteria; kingdom Pseudomonadati; phylum Pseudomonadota; class Betaproteobacteria; order Rhodocyclales; family Zoogloeaceae; genus Azoarcus; species Azoarcus sp. DN11. Next base: position 4,321,571 of record NZ_CP021731.1, read on the forward strand.
GGCGGCTGGCTGGTGGTCGACGAAGCCTTCATCGACGCGGCACCGGCCGAGAGTCTCGCAACCGCTGCCGGGCGGCCGAACCTCGTCGTGCTGCGCTCGCTCGGCAAGTTCTTCGGCCTCGCAGGCGCGCGCGTCGGTTTCGTGCTCGCCCCGGCGGCGCTGCGCGCACGCCTCGCCGACCTCCTCGGTCCATGGACACTCAGCGGCCCGGCCCGCCACGTCGCGCGTGCGGCGCTCACCGACCGCACGTGGCAGGACGCGATGCGCGCCCGCCTGGAAGGCGAAGCGGCACGCCTCGCCGCCCTGCTGCGCCACGGCGGCCTCGGCGAACCCGCCGGGCCGGCGCTGTTCCAGTGGCTGCGGCATGCGGACGCACCGGCCGTGCAGGACCATCTCGCGCGCGCCGGCATCCTCGTGCGCCGTTTCGACGCACCGGCCAGCCTGCGCTTCGGCCTGCCGCCCGACGAAGCCGGCTGGGAGCGCCTCGCCGCCGCACTCGACGCCTTGCGCCCGCGCGCCTGACATGCAGCTCGACCACCACGTCAACACGATCGGGCGCCACCTGCGCGCACGCTTCGGCGAGCGCGTGCACAAGCTGCCGCTGCACGCGAATTTCACCTGCCCCAACCGCGACGGCACGCTCGGACGCGGGGGCTGCACCTTCTGCAACGTGCGCGCGTTCAGCGACGAAGCCGAAGCGCCGATCGCGCAGCAGCTCGACGCCGGGCGCCTGCGCACCGACCGCGCGCGCCGCTACCTCGCCTACTTTCAGGCCTACACCAGCACTTACGCGGAAGTGGAGACGCTGCGGCGGCTGTACGAAGAGGCGCTCGCGGGCGCCGACATCGTCGGACTGTGCGTCGGCACGCGCCCCGACTGCGTGCCCGACGCCGCGCTGGACCTCCTGGCCGGCTACCGCGAGCGCGGCTACGAAGTGTGGCTGGAACTGGGCCTGCAGAGCGCTTTCGACGACACGCTCGCGCGTGTCAATCGCGGTCACGGCTTCGCCGCCTACGCCGACGCGGTGGCGCGCGCCCGCACCCGCGGGATTCCCGTGTGCACGCATCTCATCGTCGGCCTGCCCGGCGAAGCGCCCGAGCGCAGCCTCGACACGCTCAAGCGCGTGCTCGAATCCGGCGTCGCGGGGCTGAAGCTGCATCCGCTGATGATCGTCAAGGGCAGCCGGCTCGCCGCCGCATGGCGCCGCGGCGAGATCGCGCCGCCGGACGCCGCCCGCTACGCCGACGTCGCCGCCGAGATGATCCGCCGCACGCCGGCAACCGTCGTGTACCACCGCGTCTCGGCCACCGCCAACGCACCGACCCTGCTCGCGCCGGCGTGGTGCGCATCACGCTTCGAAGGCATCCACGCGATCGCCCGCCGGCTTGCCGCGACCGGCCCGCAGGGCAGCCTCACGGCACAGCCGCTAGGGCCCCCGCCCCTTTCTTCCCGCGAACACCGCGCCCCTGCCTGACATGCCCATGCCCCTCCGCCTGCGTCCCCGGCTCGGCGTCCTCTGCTGCGCGCTAGCGATCGCCGCAAGCTTGTTCACCGCGGTCCCCGCACGGGCCGAGCTGCTGATCCGCGACGACACCGGCCACGAGCTGCGGCTCGCGCGCCCGGCCGAGCGCATCGTCAGCCTTGCGCCGCACGTCACCGAACTGCTGTACGCCGCCGGTGCCGGCGCGCACGTCGTCGGCGCTGTCGCCTACAGCGATTTTCCCGAAGCCGCGCGCAAGCTGCCGCGCGTCGGCGGCTACAGCAACGTGGATATGGAGGCCATCGCGGCGCTCAAGCCCGATCTGGTGATCGCCTGGAAAAGCGGCAACCGCGATTCGCACCTCGACAAGCTCGCGGCGCTCGGCATCCCGGTGTACATGAGCGAGCCGCGCCGCCTCGAGGACGTCGCGCACAGCCTGGAAAACATCGGCCGGCTGGCCGGAACGGACAAGGCGGCCCGCGCCGCCGCCGATGCGTTCCGCGCCCGCAAGGCGGCGCTCGCCGAACGCTACAGCCAGCGCCCGCGCGTGCGCATGTTCTACCAGATCTGGAACAAGCCGCTGATGACGATCAACGACGAGCACCTCATCTCGGACGTGATCCGGCTGTGCGGCGGGGAAAACGTGTTCGGCGGGCTGAGCGAACTCGCGCCGACGATCGGCGTGGAAAGCGTGCTCGCGGCCGACCCGGAAGTGATCGTCGCCAGCGGCATGGGCGAAGCGCGGCCGGACTGGCTGGATTACTGGAAGCGCTGGCCGAAGCTTGCGGCGATCGCGCGTGACAACCTGTACTTCATCCCTCCCGAGCTGATCCAGCGCCACACGCCGCGCATCCTCGACGGCGCCACGATGCTGTGCGAGCAGCTGGAAGATGCGCGCCGCAAGCGCCGCGGCGCGAAGTGACGCGGGAACCTCAGGCGCGACGCGCGCGCTCGTAGCGCCGGCGCCAGTCGCGCCGCGAGTCCTGCCACCACGCGCGGTCGAAGACCCACGACAAGGTCGGCAGGAGGGGGCCGAGGTGGGTGTTCGCCAGCGACTCGCCGCCGCACACCGGCACGGCCGGGTCGACGCGCAGCACACGCAACCGATCCGCCAGGGTCGGATGGAAGTCCGCGGTCGAGGCCGTGCCGCCGAACATGTCGCGGATGTCCACCGGGCCGGGTTCCGGGCGGCGGAAGCCGGCCATCACCCCGAGGCCCATCTCGCGGAAGGGGCGCACCAGCGGCTGCGGTGCCGTGCGGCTTTGCTCCATGATCTTGCGCCAGTAGTCCTCGTTGAGGAAGCGCTCCTTCAGCGCGACCTCGACGAGCGCCTCGCCGACCCGGCGCGCCCCGACGACGCGCGCCGCGCCCGCGTCCGCTTCGAATTCCTCCAGCCGCGACAGGCGCATCGCCGCGCGCAGGTCGCCCGCGGACCAGCGTTCAAGCACGCCGCCCATGCGCGGCATGTCTTCGATGCAGCGGTCGAGCGCACGGAACCACCACGCGCGCAGGTGCCCCCACCATGCGTGCACGCCCCGGCGCTGCGCCGCGAGGTGGGCAAATTCGTGCGCGAGGATGGCGCCGAACTGGCGCCGCGAGACGCTATGGGCGAGCGGCAGTCCGATCATCAGGTGGGTTTCGAGCGGCCCGACCCAGCCCCAGCGTGGGCGCTGCAGGATCGCGGCGTTCATGTCGCCGACCACCCACACGGCGTCGATGCGGATGCTGCCGAAACGCTTGCCCATGCTGTCCACGAGTGCGAACAGTTCTTGCGCGAGCTCGCGCGGCAACCGGACGCCATCCGGCTTCGCCGTCGGCGCGAAAAGCCAGCCCAGGATCAGCGCGCACGCGGCGAGCGCGACCAGGAAGCTGACCACTGCGGCCAGGGCGTGGGCAACGTCGCCGTCGACCAGCGCCGCCCACGTCCAGCCCACCAGCAGCACCGCTGTCGCGCCAAGAACGGCCGCGAGCAGCGTCATCGCCGAAAGGCCCACGGTGGCGCGCAGGCCGAGTGTGCGGGCGAGGCGGGCGCGGGTGAGCGAGAGGCGGGTTCGGACGGCTGCCATGAGCGGTACTCCGCTATAAAACCTTGCTGGAAACACGGAATATACTGAACCAGCGATAAACGCAACAGTGCACCTTAGTAATACGCGCACCCACAAATTGCATATAAATCAAGGCTAAAGCCGCGAAAACCGGAACTGCGCGAGGCACCTACCGCTTGCTGCGGCGCAAGAAGGATGTGTACAATTACAACACCTGCGCGCCTTGCCAATCGGCCGCAGCCTTCCCCTAACGACCGCTGACGACCCGTTTTCCCGGTCGCACGTCCCCCGCCCGCCTCGATTGGTGCCGCTCGCAACGCAGCGGCAGGCCGTCGCTGGAGCATCCCACTTGATCAATTCCGAAGCATCCTTCGCCAGTCTCGGACTGGCCGAACCTCTTTTGCGCGCCATTTCCGAGTCCGGCTACACGCGGCCGACGCCGATCCAGGCACAGGCGATTCCGCTGGTGCTGGCCGGCGGCGACCTGCTCGCCGCGGCCCAGACCGGCACCGGCAAGACCGCCGGCTTCACGCTGCCGCTGCTGCACCGCCTGTCGACGACGCCCGCGGCGGCGAAACCCGGCCGCCCGCGCTGCCTGATCCTCACCCCGACGCGCGAGCTCGCGGCGCAGGTCGAGGAATCGGTGCAGACCTACGGCAAGCACCTGCCGCTGACCTCGATGGTCATGTTCGGCGGCGTGAACATCAATCCGCAGATCGCAGCACTGAAGAAGCGCGTCGACATCCTCGTCGCGACGCCGGGGCGCCTGCTCGACCACGCCGGGCAGAAAACGATCGACCTGTCGGGCGTCGAGATCCTCGTCCTCGACGAAGCCGACCGCATGCTCGACATGGGTTTCATCCGCGACATCCGCAAGGTGCTCGCGCTGCTGCCGAAACAGCGCCAGAACCTGTTGTTCTCGGCGACCTTCTCGGACGAGATCCGTTCGCTCGCCAACGGCCTGCTCAACAATCCGGGCTGCGTCGAAGTCGCGCGCCGCAACACGACCACCGAGCTCGTCGAGCAGTCGGTGTATCTGGTGCCGCAGAAGCAGAAGCGCGACCTGCTGGTGCATCTGGTGAAGGAGCACGACTGGCACCAGGTGCTGGTGTTCACGCGCACCAAGCACGGGGCGAACCGGCTCGCCGAATACCTCGGCAAGCACGGCATCCCGGCCGCCGCGATCCATGGCAACAAGAGCCAATCGGCGCGCACCAAGGCGCTGTCGCAGTTCAAGGACAACTCGCTGCCGGTGCTCGTCGCGACCGACATCGCGGCGCGCGGCCTGGATATCGACCAGTTGCCGCAGGTCGTGAACTTCGAGCTGCCGAACGTGCCGGAAGACTACGTGCACCGCATCGGCCGCACCGGCCGCGCGGGCGCGACCGGCAAGGCGATCTCCCTGGTCGACAGCGAGGAGAAGCCCTACCTGGCGTCGATCGAGCGCCTCATCAAGCGCACCATTGATCGCACCCCCGTGCCGGCCTTCGTGACGCACGCCCCCGACCCGGGCGACAACGACCGCCCGCCACGCGACCCGCGCCAGTCCGGCCGCCGTAACGACGGCCGCGCACCGCGCCAGCCGCAGTCGGAACGCCCGGCGCCCCGTGCGCAAAGCCATGCGCCGAACCGCCAACCGGTACGGCAGGGCGAAGCGGCCGGAGCGGGGAACCGTCCAGCGCGCCCCGAAGGGCAGAACGGCCGCAATCCGCGCGCCGGCGAGCCGAACGCGAAGCGCCCGCAGGACGCCGGCGCAAACCGCGCCCCGCGATCGGCGGAAGCACCGCGTCAGCCCGCGCAGCGTCCGGAGGCGGGCCGTCGTCCCGCGCCGCGCGCGGCGCTCTTCAACGCCAAACCGGGCAGCCGCGGCGACTGAGCATCACCCGCGGCCGGCGCGGCTCAGCCGCGCCGCACCCCGACGAGCTTCTGGTAAAGACCACCGAAACAGGTGGTCTTTTTCCATGTAAAGGCCTCGCCCAGCGGCGATAGCGTGGTGATGTCGGTGTCGAGCAGCGAGGGCGCGAACGGCTCGAGCCAGCGGAACACCTGCGCCATGATGGGCCGCAAGGGGTGCCACGGGCGGGTGCGGTGGTAATCGACGAACACGATCTTGCCGCCCGGACGCACCGCCCCCAACAGGTTGTGCACGATGCACGCACGCTCGATCGGCGGCACTTCATGCAGCAGGAAGAAGCAGCACACGGCGTCGCTGGCTTCGGCGACGACGCAGCCGGGCCGCGCCAGATCGCCCTGGCGTACCTGCGCGTGCGCGAGGCCGTCGAGCTTGCGGCGGGCGTTGGCGACCTGGATCGGCGCGACATCGACGACGTCCAGTGCCCCTCCGGGGCCGACGCGCTCGGCGAGCATGCGCGAGAAGCGGCCATACACGCAGGCCGCCTGCAGCAGCCGCTCCCCCGGCGAGAACTCCTCCACCGCCGCGCGCATCAGGCGCTCGGCGTTACCCCAGAGGATCGCGGAGACCACCAGCGAGCGGTCGAGCCAGGGCAGCGTGCGACGGCTCAGGTAGGCCCAGTGATAGGTGCGCGACAGATACGACGGGACGGCACCGGCGCTGGTGACGGGTGGCGTCATGGCGGAATCGGCGGAAATCTGTGTCATATCCGCCAGCATAACCGTATCCGCATCGCGGCGGAACGCGGCCTGCATACGCCGGGATATTTCGCGGGGCCGGCCGGCAAAACGACCGGCAAATTGACGCAACAGGCTCTTGCATTGCACCTCGAGCTTCGCCTATTCTTCGCGTGTTTCGATCCGGGTTCCCTGCCGTGCAACCGCACGACGGGGTGAAACGGGAAGTCCGGTGACGTCCGGGAGCGCATGCTTCCGACCAGTCCGGCGCAGCCCCCGCTGCTGTAAGCCTGACGGATCCGCCACACGCCACTGAGCCCTGCGCTCGGGAAGGCGGCGGAGTCCGGGAGAAGGCAAGCCAGAAGACCGGCCCGATCGAGTAAGCAGTTTCGTTTGCCCCGGGGTGTGGGCGTGTCACTGGATTCCGATCGCGGCTGTCGCGGGCTTTTCCCCCTCTGCCGCAAGCATCGATCAGATTCAGCTTCCTTCCGCTTCCCGGTGCGTTGTTTCCATCACACGCGCGTCGTGAATGCGCGTCGGGGAGTCGTCATGCAATCCGATCACAAGCCCGGCACCGTGTGGTTCGTCGGCGCCGGCCCGGGCGATCCGGACCTGATCACCGTGAAAGGTCGTCGCCTGCTCGAACAGGCGGGCGGGATCCTGTTCGCGGGCTCGCTCGTCGACCAGGCTGCGACACTCCATGCGCCCGAAGGCTGCGCGATCCGCGACTCGAAGGACATGACGCTCGAGCAGATGGGCGCGTGGCTGATCGACGCCGCGTCGCGCTGCGAGACGGTCGTACGTCTGCAGACCGGCGACCCCGGACTCTACGGCGCGCTGGTCGAGATGACGCGGCTCCTTGATGCGGCCGGCGTGCCGTGGAAGGTCGTGCCGGGGGTGTCCTCCGCGCTCGCCTCGGCCGCCGCGGCGGGCGAGACGCTGACGCTGCCGGAAGTCACGCAGACCGTGATCCTCACGCGCGTCGCCGGCCGCACGCCGATGCCCGCCGGCGAGGAACTCGATGCGCTCGCGGCGCACCGCACGACGCTGTGCATCTTCCTGTCGATCACGCTGCTGCACGAGGTGCAGGACGCGCTGCGCCGCGCCGGCTGGCCGGAGGACGCGCCGATCCTGGTCGTGCAGAAGGCGAGCTGGCCGGGCGAGGAGAAGATCGTCCGCGGCACGCTCGCCGACATCAAGAAGAAGTGCCAGGCCGAGAAGATCGCCTCGCAGGCGATGATCATCGCGAGCCCGGCGCTGGGCGCGCGTGACTGGCCCGAGATTGCCCGTTCCAAACTCTACGACCCGAGCTTCAGCCACCGCTTCCGCCGGGCCTCCGTCACGGAGAACGCATGATGCACGACACCACCATCCTGCTGGTCGGCCACGGCTCGCGCAACCGCGCGGGCAACGACGAGATCGAGCACTTTGCCGCCGAGTGGCGCGCGCGCCGCCCGGAGTGGCGCATCGAGGCCTGCTTCATCGAGTACGCCGACGTGCTGCTCGACACCGGGCTGGATCGCGCCGCGGCGGGAGCGAAGCGCGTGATCGTGATCCCCTTCATCCTGAATGCCGCGGGCCACGTGAAGATGGAGATCCCGGCCGCGATCGGGCATGCGCGCGAGCGCCATCCGGGGGTTGCCTTCGGGTGCACGCGCCACCTCGGCATGGGGCGCGAGATTTTCGACGTGCTGATGGGCCGGCTCGACGGGCTGATGCACGCGCTGCACGTGCCCGATCCCTGCACGACCGGCGTGATCCTGCTCGGCCGCGGATCGTCTGATGCCGGTGCGAACGGCGAGCTCGCGAAGATGGCGCGCTGGGTGTTCGAGGCCACCGACCACGAGCTCGTCGACCTCGCCTTCACCGGCGTGACCTGGCCGCGGCTGGAGACCGCCGTGCAGCGCCAGGTGCGCCTGGGCATGACGCAGATCGCGGTCGTGCCGGTGTATCTCTTCACGGGCGTGCTGATCGAGCGCATCGACGCGCAGCTCGCGCGCCTGCGTGCGCAGTATCCGCAGATCGCGTTCGCGCTGGGCACGCATTTCGGTTTGGATAAAGGGATCTTCGAGCTGGTCGAAGCGCGCGTCGCCGGCGCCGCAAGCGACGAAGAATCGCTGCTCGAATGCGACGGCTGCAAGTATCGCCTCGCTGCCGAGGCCGAGCACCTGCACGACCATAGCCATACCGCCGGTCATCACGACCATGCCGGGCACGACCACCCTCATCACCACGATGGCGGCCATGACCACCACGGTCATGACCACGGCCACGCCTGCTCCCACAATCACGCGCCGCACGCCGGCTGCGCTCACCACGCTCACGCCTAAACCATGAACAGCAACGTCGTCACCGAACAGCTCACCGCCGCCGGACGCGCGATCGAGCACGATTCCTTTGCGATCATCGACGCCGAGGTCGGCAGCCACGAGTACCGGCCGGAGCAATGGCCGGTCGTGCGCCGCATGATCCACGCGAACGCGGACTTCGAATTCAACGGCCTCACGGACTTCCACGCGGATGCGGTCGCGGCGGGTCTGGAAGCGATCCTCGCGGGCGGCACGCGCGTCGTCGCGGACGTCGAGATGATCTGCGTCGGGCTGTCGGCCTCGCGCCTCGCGCACTTCGGCATCACGACCCATCAGTTCATTTCGGACGAGGACGTGATCGAGCAGGCGAAGGTCGAGGAGACCACGCGTGCCGTGCAGGCGATGCGCAAGGCCCATCGCCAGGGACTGCTCGACGGCGCGATCGTCGGCATCGGCAACGCGCCGACGGCGCTGATCGAGGTCGTGCGTCTGATCCGCGAGGAAGGGGCGCGGCCGGCGCTCGTGATCGGCATGCCGGTCGGCTTCGTGTCGGCGGCGGAGTCGAAGGACCTGATGGCGGAAGTCGCCGATGTGCCGTGGATCGTGATCCGCGGGCGCAAGGGCGGCTCGACGCTGGTCGTCGCGGCGATCCATGCGCTGCTGGGCCTGGCGGAAGCGCGCCAGCGCGAGCAGCAGGCGTCGGCGGCGTAAACGAACATACGGAGTCGAACGATGGCAGCGGGTCACGCCGTGCCGGAGAAAGTGCGCAAGGGCGACGCGAAGCGCGAGCGCGGCAACCGCTCGGGCTTCACGACCGGCGCGAACTCGGCCGCCGCGGCGACCGCGGCGACCCTCGGCCTTGTGCACGGCGCAGTGCCGGCCGAGATCGAGTGCGTGCTGCCGAACACGACACACGTGACGTTCCGCATCACCGACGGGCGCGTCGAAGGCGATTGCGCCCACGCGGTGAGCATCAAGGACGCGGGCGACGACCCGGACGCGACCGACAAGGCGCACCTGACCGTCGACGTGCGCCGCATCCGCGCCGGCGGCGGTGAGGTGATCCTGAAGGGCGGGCCGGGCGTGGGCGTCGTCACGAAACCGGGGCTCGGGCTCGAAGTCGGCGGTCCGGCGATCAACCCGGTACCGCGCAAGAACATCTGCGAGAACGTCGCGCGCGCCGGCGCCGCGATCCTCGCCGCGGGCGACAGCCTGGAAGTGACGATCTCCGTGCCGGGCGGCGAGGAGATGGCGAAGAAGACGCTCAATGCGCGCCTCGGCATCCTCGGCGGCATCAGCATCCTCGGCACGACCGGCATCGTGCGCCCGTTCTCCACGGCCGCGTGGCGGGCGAGTGTGGTGCAGGCGATCGAAGTCGCCGCCGCCCAGGGGCAGACCACGGTGGTGCTGACCACTGGCGGGCGTACCGAGAAAGGCGCGATGCGCGTGTTCCCCGAACTCGACGAAGCCTGTTTCGTCGAGTTCGGGGACTTCGTCAAGGCCTCCTTCACCACCGCGGTCAAACTGGGCATGCGCCACATCGTGCTCGGCGCGATGGTCGGCAAGCTGACCAAGATCGCGCAGGGCCTGTCGGTGACGCACGCGTGGCGCGCGGAAATCGACCGCGCGCTGATCGCTGATGCTGCAATCGAAGCCGGCGCGCCACCCGATGTCGTCGAGCAGATCCGCTCCGCCGAGACCGCGCGCTTCGCTGCCGAAAGCCTCGCCGAACTGGGGCTCACCGTGCCCTTCCACCGCGCCCTCGCGCTGCGTGCGATCCGTTCCTTGCGCGAACGCTATCCCGGCCCGTACCGCCTGACTGTGCTCGCGTTCAACTTCGAAGGCACACCCATCGTCACCGTGGAGGAATCCGAATGTCCGCCCCCCGCTGCCTGATCCTGGGCATTCTCGACGACGGCTGGGAGGGGCTTTCGGCCGCCGGCCGCGCCCGCCTCGCCGCGAGCCGCATCGTGATCGGCGCGCGCCGCACGCTGGATCTCGTTGCGCCGCATCTCGGTGCCGACGTCGAACTGCGCGACATGGACGGCGCGCTCGGCAAGACGCCCGAATGGGTGCGCGCCGCGCTCGCCGACCGTCTGCCGGTGACCCTGCTCGCGACCGGCGACCCGCTGTGCCACGGCATCGCACGCTTCCTCGTCGACAAGCTCGGGGCGGAGAAGATCGAGGTGCAGCCGGCGCCGTCGACTGTCGCGCTCGCCTGTGCGCGGCTGAACAAGACCTGGCAGGACGCGGCGATCCGCTCCTGCCACGGTGCCGACGCCGGCGAATGGTTCGACGGTGCGACGCCCGGACACGGCCTCTACGGCATCGTCCGGGCGGTCGCCGAACACGCGCGTGTCGCGTCCTTCACGAGCCCGGCAAACAGCCCGGACCGCGTCGCGCGGGCGCTCCTCGCGGCGGGCTACGGCACCGACGTGCGCATTTCGGTCGCGGCACGCCTGTGCCTGCCGGATGAAGCGATCTTCGCCGACCTCACGCTCGAAGACGCTGCCGCGCGTGAGTTTCCCGATCCCAACATCGTCGTCATCGACCGCGCAGCCGTGCCATCCCCGCGCGCGGTGTTCGGTTTCGAAGATTCCGACTTCGTCCAGCGCCAGCCCGAAAAGGGTCTGATCACCAAGCTCGAAGCGCGCGCGGTGTCGCTCGCGAAGCTCGGCCTGCGCGCCGACAGCCTGGTCTGGGACATCGGCGCCGGATCGGGTTCGGTCGGGCTGGAAGCCTCGCGCATCGCCCGCCTCGGCCACGTCTGGGCGATCGAGAAGAACATCGGCGACGCCGCGAACGCGCGCGAGAACGCGAAGCGCCTGCAGGCGACGAACTACACCCTCGTCGAAGGCAAGGCGCCCGACGGTCTCGACGCCTGGCCCGATCCGGACGCGGTCTTCATCGGCGGCTCGGGCGGCGAACTCGCCGGCCTGATCGAGCTGATTCTCGCGCGCCTCAAGCCCGCCGGCCGCCTCGTGATGAATTTCGTGACGATCGAAAACCTCGCGACCGCAACCGCCGCGCTCGCCGCCGCGGGCGCCCAGTGGGACGTGACGATGCTGTCGGCCGCGCGCAGCCAGCCGATCCTCGACATGCACCGCCTCGCGGCGCAAAACCCGGTGTGGATCGTCACCGCGTACAAGAACACTCCCCAAGCAGAGAACAACAATGAATGACGCCCTCCCCACGCCCCGCTACGGCCGCCTGATCGGCGTGTCGCTCGGTCCCGGCGATCCCGACCTGATCACGCGCCGCGGCTGGACCGCGCTGCAGTCGGACGCGCGCTGGACCTATCCGGTGAAGAAGGCCGAGGAACGCTCCTACGCGCTCGACATCGTCGTGCGCGCCGGCCTCGACGTGCCGGCCGACGCCGTCGAACTGGTGTTCCCGATGACGCGTGACGCGGTGGCGCTCGCGAAAGCCTGGACGCGCGCCGCAGTCCGCACCGCCGAACTGCTCGCCGAAGGGCGCGACGTCGCCTTCCTCGTCGAGGGCGACGCCTCGACCTACTCGACTTTCCGCCACCTCGCCCGTGCCGTGCGCGAGCTCGCGCCCGAAGTCGAAGTCGAGACCATCGCCGGCGTGAGCTCCTTCGCCGCCGCAGCCGCCTGCGCCGACATCGCGCTCGCAGAGGAGGACGAAACGGTCGCGGTGATCCCGGCGGCCTACGGCGTGTCGGTGATCGACCACCTGCTCGACGAGTTCGACACGCTGGTGCTGATGAAGGTGAAACCGTTGCTGGACGAGGTGCTCGATCTCCTCGAAGCGCGCGACTTGCTCGCGACGAGCTGCTTCATCGAGAAAGTCGGCTCGCCCGAGGAGCGCGTCGTCAAGGACGTCGCGAGCCTGCGCGGCGAGAAGGTCAATTACCTGTCGCTGCTGCTCGTGCAGAACCCCAAGCGCGCGCGCGGCGAGCTGCGTCGCGGCTGCCGCAAGCGTGCCGAGGCCACGGCATGAGCGCGCAACTGCCCTTCCCGAACGAACGCGTCGCGATCGTCTCGATCACGAAGCACGGCATCGCGCTCGCCGGCCGCGTCGTCGCGGCGATTCCCGGCGCCCGCCTGTTCGCCCCCGAGAAATTCCGCGCCGAAGCCGAAGCCGCCGCGCCCGGCGCCGCCGCCTGCTACACCGGCAAGACCGGCGACCAGATCCCGGCGCTGTTCGCAGGCTTCGACGGCATCGTCGCGATCGTCTCGCTCGGCGCCGTCGTGCGCCTGATCGCGCCGCACCTGAAGGCCAAGGAGCAGGACCCCGGCATCGTCGTGCTCGACGAAGGCGCCCGCTACGCGATCCCGATGCTGTCCGGTCACCTCGGCGGCGCCAACGCGCTCGCCGGCGTGCTCGCCGCAGCGCTCGGCGCCCAGCCGGTGCTGACGACCGCATCCGACGCGCGCGAGACGCTCGCCGTGGATCTCCTCGGCCGCGAGCTCGGCTGGACCTTCGACGCGAGCCACGACGAGATCGTGCGCGCGAGCGCCGCGGTCGTGAACGACGAGCCCGTCGCGCTCGTGCAGGAAGCCGGCAGCGTCGACTGGTGGACGCGGCACGCGAATGGCCGCAGCGGCCCGCTCCCCGCGAACCTCAAGCGCTTCGCGCGCCTCGAGGACGTCGATCCCGAGAAATTCGGCGCCGTGCTGTGGATCAGCCGGCGCGATCTGCCTGCCGGCTGGGCCGAACGCCTCAAAGGGCGCCGCGTGATCTACCGCCCGCCGCAGGAGGCGGCGTGAGCGCGTCACGCAATCCTGTCGCTCTCGGGCTCGGCTGCGACCGCGGCACGCCCGCGCAGACGATCGCGCGCGCGATCGACGAGGCGCTCGCCCAGGCCGGCGCGAGCCTCGCCGACGTACGCGCGGTCGCGAGCATCGACCTCAAGGCCGACGAGCTTGGGTTGCTCGAAATCGCGACGAACCTCGGCTGGACCATCGCCTTCCATCCGGCGGCGGCACTCGCCGCCGTGCCGGTGCCGAATCCGTCGGAGACGGTGCGCCGCTACACCGGCACGCCGTCCGTGTCGGAAGCCGCAGCCCTGATCGCCGCCGGCACGGATCTCACGCAACTCGTCGTCGAAAAACACAAGCTGCGCGGACCTGACGGCCGCAACGCCACGGTGTCGGTCGCGCGCATGCCGGCATCGAACTGAGTTTCAAACGCTGTCCCACACCCATCGAAGAAGGAGAACCACCATGCAACAGCAAGCCACCCTCGAAATCGCCCGTCCGAAGAGCGCCCTGATGGCGATCGCGATGCCCGTCGTCACCGCCGCGCTGCTCGGCGCCGTGATCGTCTACGGTGTGGGCTTCAGTCACATCGCCGCGGCCCACAACGCCGCGCACGATACGCGTCACTCCAACGTCTTCCCCTGCCACTGAGCCCGGAGCCGGACATGCTGTTCCGCCGTATCGTCCTGTGCGCCCTGCTGGTCGGGGCGCTCGCCGGCCTGCTCGTGAGTGCCGTGCAGCACTGGCAGGTCATCCCGATCATCGCCGCCGCGGAAGTGTTCGAAGGCTCGGCCGAAGCGCCTGAAGCCGCCGAACCCGCTGCCGCGATGGCTCATGACCACGACGACGCCCATGGCGCCGTCCACGTCCATGAGGAAGCAGCCTGGGAGCCCGCAGACGGCACCGAACGGCATGTCTGGACCTTGATCGCCAACGTGCTGACCGCGATCGGCTTCAGCCTCGTGCTGATCGCCGCGATCACGACGTGGGAACACCTGCGCGGCCGCCGCGTCGCCTCGGCACGCAGCGGCCTCGTGTGGGGCGCCGCCGCCTGGCTGTGCGTCTTCGCTGCGCCCTCTCTGGGCCTGCCGCCCGAGATCCCCGGCACCGCCGCTGCAGCGCTGGAAGCACGCCAGACCTGGTGGCTCATCACTGTCCTCTGCTCCGCGACCGGCCTCAGCGTCCTCGCCTTCGTCCCCGGCCGCCTGCGCTGGCTCGGGATCGCCCTGCTGGCCCTGCCCTACGCGCTCGGCGCACCGCATATCGACGGTGCCTTCGCCGCCTACAGCGATGAAGTGGCACGCCAGATGGAAGTTCTGACCGGCCAGTTCGCCATCGCCACCGCAATCTCCAGCGCGATCGAATGGCTTGCCCTTGGCAGCCTCGCCGGCTGGGCGGTCGCCCGCTGGGTGCGCCCGGCGCTCGCGACGCAGGGAACCCCGGCCACCGCCCGCGCGTAGGGCGGAAGCGCGAAGCGTCTTCCGCCGCATGGATAGTCATCGACGACACACGCGGCGGATAAGGCTCCTGCACCACATTTGACACGCGACCGTCGGCCACCCGGCGGAAAACGGCGGGATTTCATCCCGCCCTACGCCCTCAACAAAGAGAGAACACCATGAGCACAGGCAAGATCATGCTGGTCGGCCTCGGGCCCGGCAGCGTCGAGCACATGAGCGGCCGCGCCCGCGCCGCGATCGCCGAGGCCGATACCATCATCGGCTACGTCACCTACATCCGCCTCGTCGCCGACCTCGTCGAAGGCAAGGAGGTCGTCAAGAAGTCGATGACCGAGGAGCTCGACCGCGCGATCGAAGCGCTCGACCGTGCCAAGCAGGGCAAGAAGGTCGCGCTGATCTCCTCGGGCGACGCCGGCGTCTACGGCATGGCCGGCCCGACTTTCGAAGTGCTGTTCCAGGCCGGCTGGACGCCCCCCACGGGCCAACCCGGCGACATCGAAGTCGAGATCGTCCCGGGCGCCTCCGCGCTGAACACCTGCGCGGCGCTCGTCGGCGCGCCGCTGACGCACGACTTCTGCGCGATCTCGCTGTCCGACCTGCTGACGCCTTGGCCGGTGATCGCGCGCCGTCTCAACGCGGCCGCCGCGGCCGATTTCGTCGTCGCGCTGTACAACCCGAAGAGCGGGCGCCGCGCACGCCAGATCGTCGAGGCCCAGCGCCTCTTCCTCGCGCACCGCCGCCCGGACACGCCCGTCGCGATCGTCAAATCCGCCTATCGCCCCAAGCAGCGCATCGAATTCACGACGCTCGACAAGATGACCGAGTGCGACATCGGCATGTTGAGCACCGTGCTGATCGGCAACTCGAACACCTTCATCCGCGACGGCCTGATGGTCACGCCGCGCGGCTACGCGAACAAGTACGACGTCGAGGCGGGCACGACGCACAACGGCGAAAAGGCCGGCCGCTCGCTGTCGACCGGCCTCGACGGCTGGCTCGAAAGCCTGCGTGCGAGCGGCGAGAGCGCCGACGAACTCGCCCGCCGCCATGCGCTACCGGTCGACTACATCCTCGCTGCGCTCGCCGATGAGGCCGTCGACGAGGACGACACCGCCGCCGAAGGGGAAGTGCTCGCATGAGCCGCCCGGGCCAGGCCGCGAACTGCCGGGAGGGCGCACCGACCACCGTTTGACGCGCTTTTCCCCCATTTTCCAGCAGGTGCCCGCCAGAACGGCGGGTGAAACGGGAACAGGGTGCGCCGGCAGAATTCCCCGCCGGCCAAGCCCTGGCTGCCCCCGCAACGGTAGGCGAGTGCGGGCGGATCACGGGCCATCTCCCCGATGGCCCGGCCACTGTGCCGGACGCGTGCAGCCCACGAGGCTTCGCGCACGGCATGGGAAGGCGATCCGTCAAGACTCGTGAGTCCGGAGACCGGCCTGCTGGTGTTCCGATCCCGCCGCGCAATTCTGCGCCCGGGATCAACCATGCGACCGGCCGCGGGGATGCGGGCGGAGCAAGGCTAGCGTGCCCCGGCCGCCGACCGCCTGACCGCGGGAGGTTGTCGCCCGCGCTCCGCGAGGACGCCGCGCCCCTGCTTCGCCTGCCCGTCCGGTCGCTTCACGACTGGAGTCATTGCATGCAGAAGCACCGTAGTTCCCCCGTTCGCCGCATCCCGTTCGCGCTTCGCCCGCTCGCCGCGAGCCTCGTGCTCGCCCTGTCCGGCGGCCTTGCGCACGCCGACGACAAGGTCTTGACGGCAGTTCAGGTTTCGGCGCGCGCCGAGCCCGACGCCGGCCTCGATCTCGACCGCCCGGGCGCCACGGGATCGCGCCTCGGACTGAGCCTGCGCGAGACGCCCGCGAGCGTCGACGCGCTCGACGTCGAGACGCTGCGCGAACGCGGCGACCGCAGCGTCGCCGACGCCGCGACGCGGGCCGTCGGCCTGAGCTTCATCGGCACGCCCGGCAGCGGCCAGGCCTATTCCAGCCGCGGCTTCACCGGCAACAACTCGGTCGCGCAGGCGGAGGACGGGCTGCGCCTCGCCACCGGCGCGGGCACCCTCACCTATCCGTCCGACACCTGGGGCTACGAGCGCATCGAGATCCTGCGCGGCCCGGCCTCGGTGCTGTTCGGCGACGGTGCGGTCGGCGGCATCCTCAACCTCGTGCGCAAGGCGCCGACGCGCGGGCGCCACCTGGACGCAAGCCTCACCGCCGGCAGCCGCGGCGAATACCACATCGGCGTCGGCGGCTCGACTGCCGTGGGCGACGCCGCGGCGCTGCGCCTCGACGCCGCCGTCGCGGGCGGCGACGGTTTCATCCACCGCGGCGAGCACGACAACCGCAATCTGATGAGCACGCTGCACCTCGCGCCGCGGGCGGACCTGCAGATCGACCTGAGCGCAGACCTGTCGCGCGAGAATCCCACCGCCTACTTCGGCACCCCGCTGCGCAACGGGCGCATCGCCCGCGACCTGCGCCACGAGAACTACAACATCGACGACCCGCGCTACGCGCTCGACGACGACCGGCTGCGCGCCCGCATCGAATGGCAGGCGGGCGGGGGCTGGACGCTGCGCAACGAGACCTATCGCTTCGCCGCCGACCGCCACTGGCGCAACGTCGAGCAATACGCACTCGACAGCGCCACCAACGCGGTCACGCGCACCGGCTATCTCGAAATCCTGCATCGCCTCGAACAAGCCGGCAACCGGCTCGAACTCGCGCACGAGGGCACGCTCGGCGGCATGCGCAACCGCTTCGACGTCGGCTGGGAATTCATGCGGGTCGACTTCCGCCACACCAACAACTCGCCTTACCGCGGCAAATCCGTCGTGCCGGCCCGGGACTTCGAACCGGGCCGCTTCGACAGCCCCGATCCGACCCGTCCGAAGTTCGATACCGAGACGCGGCAGCAGGCCGTGTTCGTCGAGGACGCGCTGCGCGTCGGCGAGACGCTGACCCTGGTGGCCGGCCTGCGCCACGACCGCATCGCCGTCGCGCGCGACGAACTCGTGTCCGGCCAGGATTTCGACAAACGCTTCAATGCCAACGCCGTCCGCCTCGGCGCGGTCCATGCACTAACGCCGGCGACGAGCCTGTACGCGCAGGCGAGTACCGGCTCGGATCCCGTCACCAGCCTCGTGTCACTGAACCTCGCCAACCGCAACTTCGACCTGACCCATGCGCGCCAGACGGAAGCCGGCGTCAAGCAATCGCTCGACGCGCTGCACGGCGAATGGACGGCCGCGGCCTTCCACATCCGCAAGGACGACATCGTGACGCGCGATCCGGCGAACCCGGGCATCAGCGTCCAGGGCGGCACCCAGTCCTCGCGCGGCATCGAAATCACCGCGAGCATCGAGCCCGTGCGCACCTGGCGGATCGACGCGAACGCGACGGTCCTCGATGCCCGCTTCGACGAGCTGGTCGAGGCCGGCGGCGCCTCGCGTGCCGGCAACACCCCGGCAAACGTCCCCGAACGCCTCGCAAACCTGTGGGTGAGCCACGTGGGCGCGGGCTGGGACGCCGGCATCGGCGCCCGCTACGTCGGCAAGCGCTACGGCGACAACGCCAACACCCTCCGGCTCGACGCCTATACCGTGCTCGACGCCACGCTGGGCTGGCACCTCGACCCGCGCACGGCACTGCGCCTGAACCTGCGCAACCTCACCGACCGGCTCTACGCGACCGCGGCCTACGGCAGCACCCAGGTGCTGCTCGGCGCCCCGCGCAGCGTGGAACTGACCGCCGACCTGCGCTTCTGAGGTCCGCCATGCGCCTGCCCCGCCTGCTTCATCTCGCACACCGCTGGCTGGGCATTGCGCTCGGTCTGCAGATCCTCCTGTGGTTCGCGTCCGGCGTCGTGATGCTCTACCTGCCCTTTCCCGAGCTCACCGCAGCCGAACGCCTGCAGCACCTGCGACCGATCCCGGCCGCGTCGGTCAGCGTGTCTCCGTGGCAGGCGTGGTCGGCGCTCGGCTTGCACGGCAACCCGGACGAGCTGCGCCTCACCGCGGCGCCGCAGCGCCCGGCCTACCATTTCCTCGCCGAAGACGGCTGGCGCAGCGTCTGGGCCGACACCGGCGAACCGCGCGCGCCGGTGTCGGCCACCGACGCCGAAGCGGCCGCCCGCAGCTTCGCCGCAATGCCGGTCGGCGCCGCAACCGAGCTGACGCAGGACCAGTGGACCCTCGGGCGCAGCCTCGACCCCTACCGCCCGCTTTATCGCGTACCGGTCGGGGACGCGGCCGCCACCGAGCTCTACGTGTCCGCCCGCACCGGCGAAGTGGTGCGCGACACGACGGCCGTCGAGCGATTCTGGAACTGGCCGGGCAGCATCGTGCATTGGGTCTATTTCAGCCCCCTCCGCACGCACGCGGAACTGTGGCGCCAGCTGGTGCTGTGGCTGAGCGCCGCCGCAGGCCTGCTCGTGCTCACCGGCACCTGGCTCGGCGTGCAGCGCCTGCGCCTGCGTCGGCGCTATCCCGGGGGGCGCGCGACGCCCTACCTGGGGTGGAAGCGCTGGCACCACCTCGGCGGACTCGCAGCCGCACTGTGCACGCTCACCTGGCTGCTGAGCGGCTGGCTCTCGCTCGCCCCCTTCGGCTGGGCGAAAGGCAGCGCACCGAGCCGCGAGGATCGGCTCGCGCTCGCCGACGGCCCGCTGCAACGCGAGGAACTCGCGACACTGCCGGGCCCGCTGATCGCACGGCACACGGACGTGCGCGAAGCGCGCTGGCAGCGCTTCGACGGCCGCGCGCTGCTTCTGCTGCACCGGCCCGATCATCTCCTGCGGCAGCCGCTCGACGGCGGCGCGGCCGAAACCGGCCCGATTCCCGTCGCGACAATGCTCGCCGCCGCCCCGCGCCTGCGCCGTGACGATCGCATCCGCGACGCCGCGCGCCTCGACGCGGGCGACAACTACTACTACAGGCAGCATCCCGGCCTGCCCTTCCCGGTGCTGCGCGTGCGCTTCGACGACGCGGCGAACAACGCCTTCTACCTCGACCTCGCCACAGGGCGTATCGCCGCGCGCCTCGACGACGACGGCCGGCGCCACCGCTGGCTCTTCAACGCCCTCCATCGCCTCGATTTCCCCCCGCTCGACTCGTCCCGCCCCTTGCGCTACGCTCTTGTCATCGCCCTGTCCGCGCTCGGCGCCGCACTCGGCGCCAGCGGCTGCGTACTGTCATGGCGTCGAATACGGCGCCACCGCCGAAGTGCGGCCGGCAATAGCAATACGTATGCATATTCAAGCAATACGCATGCGTACGGATATGCATATCGTCGCAGCGGAATCGATGCACCGGCAATCGACACCAGGGAGAGGGAATCATGAACGTACACGTCCAGTATCAGCAGAAAAGGATGAGCGCCGCGGACGCTGCCGGACTCGTGCAATCCGGCGACACGATCGTCGTACCCACCGGCGTCGGGGAGCCGCCCACGCTGCTCGAAGCCCTCTCATCGCGCCGCCAGAGCCTCGAAGGCGTCGTCGTCAGCCAGATCCTGCCGCTGCGCAAGTTCGGCTACTACGATCCCGAGACCGTCGCCAACGTGCGCCACAGCGCCTACTTCTTCGGCGGCGCCTCGCGCCCGGGCGGCCAGGCGGGCTGGGTGGACTTCCTGCCCAACTACTTCTCCGAGATCCCGCAGCTCATCGAGCGCGGCCTGACGCCGGCCGACGTCGTGTTCTCGATGGCCTCGCCGATGGACGAGCACGGCTGGCTCGCGCTCTCGCTTGCGCCCGACTACACGATGGCCGCGGTGAAGAAGGCGCGCGCGGTGATCCTCGAAGTGAATCCGAACGTCCCCTTCGCCTACGGCGACTGCCACATCCACATCTCGCAGGTCGCGGCACTGGTCGAAAGCGACGCCCCCATCCTCGAAGTCGGCCTGCCGACGATCGGGCCGGTGCAGGAAGCGATCGGCAAGTACATCGCCGACCTCATCGACGACGGCGCGACGCTGCAGATCGGCTACGGCGGCATCCCCGACGCGGTCGTGATGCAGCTCAAGCACAAGCACGACCTCGGCATCCACACCGAGATGATCGGCGACGGCATCCTGTCGCTGATCGAATCCGGCGCCGTGACGAACCGCCGCAAGACGCTCAAGCCCGGCAAGATCCTCGCGACCTTCGCGCTCGGCTCGAACAAGCTCTACCAGTACATGCACCGCAACCCGACGCTGGAGATGCACCCCGTCGACGTCACCAACGACCCGTACTACGCCGCGCAGAACGACAACCTCGTCGCGATCAACGCGACGATGCAGGTCGACTTCCTCGGCCAGTGCGGTTCGGAAAGCCTCGGCCCCTCGCCCTACTCCGGCACCGGCGGCCAGGTCGATTTCGTGCGCGCAGCCAACCGCTCCAACGGCGGCAAGGCCTTCATCGTGCTGCCCTCCACCGCCAAGGACGACACGATCTCGCGCATCGTGCCGACGCTGACGCCGGGCACGCACGTCACGACGAGCAAGAACGACATCAACTACGTCGTCACCGAGTACGGCGTCGCGCAACTGCGCGGCAAGACGGCGAAGCAGCGTTGCGAAGCGCTGATCGCCATCGCGCATCCGGACTTCCGCGGGGAACTGCGGGAAGCCGCGAAGCGGATGAACCTGCTGTAAATTGACCTCCGCCCGTTCCGACGAGCAGGCGAATCCGCCCGCTCGTCCCCCGCGCACGTCCCGTTGCCGCAAAATATCGCCATGCAACGCCGCATCGCCCACCTCGACATGGACGCCTTCTTCGCGTCCGTCGAACTCCTGCGCTACCCGCAACTCGCGGGGCTCCCCGTCGTCGTGGGGGGCCGGCGCGGCACGCTTGCGGGCGACCGGATCGAGGACTTCCCGCGCCTGCGCGACTACGTCGGGCGCGGCGTCGCCACCACCGCCACCTACCCCGCCCGTGCGCTCGGCGTGCATTCCGGCATGGGGCTGATGAAAGCGGCCGCGCTCGCCCCCGACGCCATCCTGCTGCCGGCCAACTTCGACGACTACCTCCGCTACTCCCGCCTCTTCAAGGCGGCCGTCGCCGGGATCGCCCCGTTGATCGAGGATCGCGGCATCGACGAGATCTACATCGACCTCACCGACGTGCCGGGCGAGACGGTCGAGCTCGCCCAGCGCATCAAGGACGCCGTGCGTGCCGCGACCGGACTCGTCTGCTCGATCGGCATCACCCCCAACAAGCTGCTGTCCAAGATCGCCTCCGACCTCGAAAAACCCGACGGCCTCACCGTGCTCGACGATGCCGACATTCCGACGCGCATCTGGCCGCTCGCCGCACGCAAGATCAACGGCATCGGCCCGCGCGCCGGCGAGAAACTCGAAACGATGGGCATCCGCACCATCGGCGAACTCGCCGCCGCGGCGCCGGAAAGTCTGATAGCGGAATTCGGCCAGCACTACGGGCACTGGCTCACGGAAGTCGCGCACGGGCGCGACGAGCGCCCCGTCGTGACGGAACGCGAAACCAAGTCGATCAGCCGCGAAACCACTTTCGAGCGCGACCTCGACGCGCGCGCCGACCGCGACACGCTGACCGAAATCCTCGTGAAGCTGTGCGAGCGTGTCGCCGGCGACCTCAAGCGCAAGGGCTACGTCGGCCGCACGATCGGCCTCAAGCTGCGCTACGACGACTTCCGCACCGTGACGCGCGACGTGACGAACGAGGAGGCGACCGACGACGCGTCAACCATCCTCGCCGCGGTGCGCAGCTGTCTCAAGCGCGTGCCGCTCGACCGTCGCCTGCGCCTGCTGGGTGTGCGGGTCGGCACGCTCGCGCCGCCCGGCGAGGCCGGCCCCCGCCCGCCGCAACGGGGCGAGAACCTGCGGCTCTTCGATTGATGCCGGAAGACCCGCTCAGGGCACCCCGGCCGGCAGGTAGAGCTGCGGCGGATGCGGATGGCGCAGGAAGTCGTGGTGCGAGATGTGCCACGCGTAGGCGCCCGCGTACGGAAACACCAGCAGATCGCCGACGCGCACGTGCTCGACTGCCGCGTCGCTCGCGAGCACGTCCTTGGGCGTGCACAGCTGGCCGACGACATTGACGCGCGCCTCGCGCAGTTCCGGCCGTGGCCACGGGTGCGGCCAGTCCTCCACCGCCAGCACGCGGAACGGATGGCTGTGGCCTTGCGCGTAGGGCGTGCGGAACTGGTGCGTGCCGCCGCGCGCAACGACGAAGTTGCCGCCGAAAGCCGCCTTCACGTCGAGCACCTGCATCGCGTAGTAACCGCAGAAGGCACTCACATAGCGCCCGCACTCGAAGCGCACGGCGAGTCCGTCGCGCTGCGCCGACAGCGCCGCGAGCCCCGCGGCGAAGGCCGGCCAGTCGAACTGGCGCTCCGGCTCGCGGTAATTCACGCCGATGCCGCCGCCGACGTTCACGTGGTCGAGCGCCTCCAGGCGGTACTCGACACGCCAGCGCCGCACCTGCGCGAGGTAGGCTGCGAGCAGGCGCAGGTGCGCGGCGGCGTCGAGCTGGTGCGACATCAGGTGGAAATGGAAGCCGCGCAGCCGGATCTCGGGGTGCGCAGCCAGCCAGTCTAGGCAGGCCGGCAGCTGGTCGGCCGCGATGCCGAAGGGCGTCGGGCGCCCACCCATCATCAGCGTCGTCGCGGCCAGGTCGTCGAGCGCGAGATTCACGCGCAACAGCACCGGCGCCACGACGCTACGCTCCCGCGCCAGCCACGCGAGACGTTCGAGCTCGTGGCGGCTCTCGACGTGCAGCGCGTCCACGCCCAGTTCCAGTGCCTGCGCGAGCTCGGCGTCGGTCTTGCCCGGCCCGCTGAAGATCACCGGCACGTCGGCGAAGCGGGCGCGCACCCAGGCGAGCTCGCCGCCGGACGAGACCTCGAAGCCGTGCGTGAGCGGCGCGAGCGTCTCGAGCACGGGCAGCTCGGAGTTGGCCTTGATCGCGTAGAAGAGCTCGAAGCCCGCGGGCAGCGCCGCGCGCATGCCGGCGGCGTGGCGACGCAACGCCTCGAGATCGTACACGTAGGCGCTCAACGGTCCGTGCGCCTCGCCGAGCGCCGCGCGCAGCCGCTCGAAGACCGGCGTCCAGTGCAGTCCGTCGGGCGTCAGCGCCATGCCGCCTCCCCGCCCGTCAGCGCGATCGGGTTCGTCACCGGCACGTAGGTCGAGGCGCGGTCGGCGCGCGCGAAGAAGCGGTTGCTGAAGTTGGTCTTCGCCGGGAAAGGCGCGCCGGCGAGCAGCGCATTGATGCGCCGCGCGGAAGCGGCATTGCCGTGGCACGCTTGGTAGCGCTGCAGATGGTGGCGCACGACGGCCCACAGCCGCTCGCCCAAGCCCGCGCGCGCCGCACCCAGCTGGGCGACGACTTCGCACAGGTTGTTCACGAACACGCAGTAGGCGATGCGCTTCCAGCCGAGCTCCTCGTCGTACCACAGCGAGGCGCGCGCGCGTTCGCTGATGCCGGGCATCGTCGCCGCGGGATGGCGCCCGGGCGTGAGCTTCACGCCTTCGAAGTCGCGCAGGAAGAGCTGTGCCGGCCAGCCGTCCTGCAGCCCCAGCACGACGTTCTGCAGATGCGGCTCGAAGACCACGCCGTGCGCGAAGAACAGGTGGAAGACCGGATCGATGAGCTGCTCGACGTAGGCCGAGAACCAGCGCTCGGTGACCGCCTCGACGCTGCCGCCCTCGCGCGCGGCGAGCCCGGCCAGCAGGCGGCGCATGCGCGCCTCGCCGTAATAGTGGTTGCCGAACAGCGAGCCCGCGAGCAGCGGCACGCTCGCCGGCGCACGCAGGCTATCGACGCTCGCGCGCAGGATCAGGCCGAAGCCCTCGATCACTTCGCGGTTGCGCTCGGCGTCGGCGTTCTTGAGGTCGACCGACAGGAAAGCCGGCTCCTCCATCAGCGCGAGGCCCGGAAACAGGCGCGCGAGCTCCGGCTGTAGCGGCCGCAGCACGCGGTTCACGTGCAGCGCGCTTTCGAGCTCGTACCACGCGTTCTTGCGCACGCAGTTGGTGATGCGGATGTTCAGCGACAGCTTGTAGAAGTATGGATTGCCGGGCTGGTAAAGAGTGCGGATCGACGAGGTCGGGTAGAACTCGGCCCCCTGCACGCCGAGCTCGCGCAGCCGGCCGCGCGCGAGCGCCTCGCGCACGAGCGGATGGGCGCGCAGGAATCCGGCCTGCCACGGATGCGCCGGGACGGCGACCCAGCCCTCGGGCACTTCGGGGGCGGCGGGCGCGATCAGCCGGTCGCAGTCTTGTGCGAGCAGCGATTGCTGCACGACATCCTCGCGCCGCACGGCGAACCACGCCAACGCGAAGCGCGTGCGCAGCTCCGGCGAGTAGCGGCGCAGGTCGTCCGCGGAAAACCCCTGGCGGCTCTTGGGCGTGGGGTGGAAGGGATGGCCGAATGTGAGCGACTGCTCCGAGTCGAGGTAGGCCTCGACCGGATCCGCCGGAATCGCGTCGGGCACGGGCAGCGCGAGCGCCGCGGTGCCGACCGCGACGCTGTTGCGGATCTGCGCCATCAGCTCGGCGTTTGGCGCGGCGTCGTGGCGCAAGCCCGTCTCGCGCAGCAGCAGCGCGGCGAGCCCCTCCCAGTCGAGCAGTCCCCACGGACGGTTCTCCGCCTTGTGGAACACCGGCGACGTATAGCGGTAGTTGCCGGTCACCGAGGCGCTCTCGACCACCGTCAGCAGGCGGTCGCAGGTGTGCGGCAGCTGCACCTGCAGCACCTGCCCGCCCTCGCGCTGCAGCGTCAGGCGGATCGCCGCCGGCCAGTCGTTCTGGCCGAAAGGCGGGCCGACGCGCAGCTCGCCTTCGGGCGCGGCGATCTCGCGGCAGTAGCAGTTCAGCAGCGTTTCCTGGCAGCGGCGCTGCGCCGCGAGGGCCGCCGGGTCGATGTGTTCGGCGGTATTGAGTCCGGATTGCATGGCGATGTCTCCCAGGGCCGCGCGCGGCGGCCACAACAATGGTCGGATTGCGCGGAGCCTTTCAGGCCGCCCGCGGGCGTGGCGCGCGCCGCATGAGCACGGCGAGGTAGAGCAGCGCCGGCAGCAGCGCCGTCGCGCCGAGCAGGAAGGGCGCGGCAGTCCCCGCCGCCACCGCGATCGCGCCGGCAGCGAGCCCCCCGGCGGCGCCGCCCCACTTCGAACTGCTCTCGAACCCGCCGAAACTGCGCCCCGCGCTGCCCGCCTCGACGACGCTCGCGACCAGCGCGTGCAGGCCGACGAAGCCGACACTCATCGCGACGCCCATCACCAGGCGCCAGCCGACCAGCGCCGGCAGATCGTGACTGAAGGACTGGGCGGCGAGCGCCAGCGCCAGCGCGGCGAAGCCCAACGCCAGCCCCCCCAGCGAGGGCGCGCCGAGCCACCGGGCGAGCGGCGGCGCAGCCAGCAGATAGACGAGGTGCGGCAGGCCGAACAGCAGGCCGGCAGTGCCGGCGGTGAGCGCCGGCAGGCGCTGCTGCAGGTCGGCGACGAAATACGGGAAGGTCGCCACCGTCGCGAAGACGAAGACGAACTGCAGCACGTAGATCTGGCGCGGGCTGGCCGGAGCGCGCGCGGCCGGCGCGGCGGCCGGAGCGCCCGCCCGCGCCGCCGCGCCGCCCGCGGGCAGCAGCGCGACGAGCAGCGCCGCCGCGAGCGGCAGCAGCGCGAGCCAGCGATAGAGCTCGATCGGCGAGCGCTCGCCGATCCACAGGCCGAGGCAGGCCGGCGCGGCGACCAGCGCGGCGCGCGCCGACCACTGCATCGCGGTGAGGCTGCGCACGAGCGCCGCGCCGCTGGCGATGGTCGCCAGATACGCGTTGGACGCCGCGAACGTGCCGCCGAGCACCCCCTGCAGGACGAGCGCGGCGAAGAAGCCGCTGGTGCTCGTCGCGAAGCCCGCCAGCAGGAAGCTCAGCGCGAGCCCGAGTTGCGCGCGCACGAGCAGCGGCTTCTTGCCGTAGCGGTCGGCGAGCCGCCCCCACCACGGCGCCGACAGCGCCGCCAGCAGCGTCGGCACGACGTAGAAGGCGCCGGCGAGCCACGGCCGGTCGTTGTCGAGCGAGCGCTCGAGGATCAGCGCGAAGAAGGGCGGCATGCCCAGCGCCGCGAAGGATGCGACGAAATGGCACAGCATCACCACGGCGACGACGGGACGCACCTGCCCGCTCACCGCGCCCCCTTCAGCACGTTCGGCGCGCGCTTGCCGTAGAACTTGTTGACGTCGGCCGCACCGGTCTGCGCCTTGTCCTCGAGCGAGGCCGCGCGCAGCAGGTATTTCAGGTACAGCGTGTCGTCGTCGAGCAGCACGCGGCGCGCCAAACCGACCTCCTCGCCTTCCGCAGCGAGCCGCACGAGCACTGCCTCGAGCTGGCGGCGCACCCGCACGTAGGCGTCCGCCGGGTCGCCCCCGCGACGGCCGGCGAAACCCTCGATCAGCGCCGCGATGTTCAGCTGCAGCGTGATGGTCGTAAACATCTGCGCGAGCGGCAGCGCCTCGTCGACGCCGATGCGCGCGTCCTCCAGCCCGTCGAGCCGCGTGGCGAGATCCGGCCAGCGCGCACGCAGCCGCCCGACGTGGATGCGCGCCGCATCGTTGTCCTTCAGCAGCAGGCGCAGGCCATCGTCGCCGAACACCAGTACCGAATTCTGCTGGTTCGATTCGAGCGCGATGCCGTAGCGCAGCCACAGCGTCAGGTGCAGATCCAGCGTCAGCGCGAGGTAGGCATCGAACCAGGCGTCGAGCGCCCCGCCGAAGTAGCGCCCCGCGAGCGCTTCCAGCACGGTGCCGCCGCCCGGTGCGTCGGCGAGCAAGCCGGCGATCGGCACCGGCGTCGCGTCGGCGAGCGCCGCCTCCGGGTAGCGACGCAGGATGAAGCCCAGGAAAGGCAGACCGCCGACGTGCGCGCCGTTCTCCTCGTCGGTGAGCAGCACCCGGCCGGCCAGCGCCGGCTCGCGCGCGACGATGTCGCCGAGCAGCGTCTGGATGCGGTGGCCGTCGCCGATCGTGCTGGGTTTGATCGTGCGGATGTTCTTCGTCCCCAGCGTGCGGATCGTCAGCGGCAGCTTGACGTGCCAGGCGGGTGCGTCGCACAGCGCGAGCGAGCGCACGGAGAGCGTCGGCGTGACGGCGAGCCATGTGCCGGGCGCGCGGATCGCCTGCGCGACGAGGCCGGCTTCCGCGAGGAAGGCGTCGAGCCGGTGCTCCCACACGAAGGGATGCACCGGCACCAGCGCGTGCGTCGCGGCAAGCGCCGCCGGCAGCCCGACGTCCGCGAAATCCGGCCAGGCAGGCGGCCGTGCCGCGCCGCTCGCGTGGTGCAGCGCCTGCGGCACCGCCAGCCAGTTGAGTTCGAACTCGGGGCAGAACTCGGGCGCGTAGCGCGCCAGGTCGGCGACCGCGAAACCGAGCTTGGCCCGCGCCGTCGGATAATAGGGATGATCGAGGAAGGCGGCGAGGCGGTCATGGTGCAACAGGCGCTCGTGCCAGCAAGGCAGCGCGTGGCCGGACGGCAACCCCGGCTGCGCAAACCAGCGCGCCTGCTCGGCCAGTGCGGCGCGGCGATGCTCGAGCGCGGCACCGCACTCGTCGGCGTAGTCGGCAAAGCGCAGTGCAGCGGCCTCGGGCAGCCCCTCGGCGAACGCGGCGAGGACCGCCGCAACGTCGCGCAAGGGCGTGAAGCCGGTGGCGTCCTCGCGCAGCAGCGGCAAGTCCGCGAGGCGCCAGTCCTGCATGTGGCGCGCGGGCTCGACCGGAAGCCACAGCGGCGCGGCGCCGAGGTGGCCGACGCGCAGCCAGCGCCGGCCGCCCTCGCCCTCCAAAAACTCGCCACGGCTCGCGCATTCGCGCACATCCTCGCGCAGCAACGCGTCGACCACCCGGCGGCACACGTAGTCGGCATCCGCATCGACCGGCGCCCCGGTCGACATGCCCGGCAGGCGGGCCGTCATCGCGTGATCTCCCAGACGAGATCGCGGCTTGCGCGCTCGACCGCGGCCTGCAGGCCCGCGGCGTCGGGGCCGCTGCCGCGCAGCACCCCGAGGTAGTCCTTGTTCGAATGCGTCAGCTCGATTGCTTCGCCGGGCGTGCGCAACGGCTGGTAGGCGAGACGAATGGCGTCTTCCGCCTGCGCGAAGGCGGCGGGCGCACGCTCAAGGCGGCCTTCGCGGGTCGCTGTGAAATAGCGGATCCACGCGGCGCGGTCGGGAATCGACAAGGCCGGCAGCGACTCGCCCAAGTGCAGGCGCAGCACTTGCTCGAAGAGCGGGAACTGCAGCGCGTCGGCGAGCAGAAACTCGCGGTAGTCACCGATGCTGCGGTAGTTGATCTCTATCAAGCGCGGGCCGCGTGCGGTCAGCACGTACTCGGTATGGCAGGCGCCGAAACCGACGCCGAAACGCCGGATCGTTTCGCGCACCTCGGCCTCGACGGCGGCCGGCAAGCCGGTCCCCCACACCGCCTCGAGTTCGACGAAATGCGGCGGCGGCGACAGCGTCACGCGGAAGCCGCCGAGCACGGCGAGCCCGCTCCCGTCACCGAGCGTCTCCAGCGTGTAGAGCGGCCCTTCGAGGTATTCCTCGAGCAGCAGCGGCTGGCCCGGCTGCACGCGCCACACTGCCGCACACTGCGCGGCGAGCTCGCCGCGGTCGCGGGCGAGGCTCACCTGCTGGCTCGCGACGCCCTCGCGCGGTTTGACGATGCACGGCAGCGGCACCTCCGTCAGCGCCGCGAGCGCCGCGGGCTCGCACACCACCGCGTGCCACAGCGTGTCGATACCCAGCTCGGCCAGGCGCGCGCGCATCTGGGCCTTGTTCTTGGCCGCGTAGGCGATGCGCCAATCCTTGCCGGGCAGACCGAAGTACGCCGCCGCGATCGCGGTTGCGGCCTGAAGATGGTCGCTGTTCGAGAAAACGGCCGCCGGCCGGGCGCCGCGCCCCGTGATCGCATCGATCACCGACAACGGGTTGAACACGTCGCAGGCGACGATCTCGTCCGGGCGCGACGCTGACGCGCTGTGCGCGAAATGGGCGCGATGAGCGTCGGCGCAGTCGGTCAGCAGCACGACCGACAAATCGAGCGCCTTCGCGGCGGGCAGGAAACCATCATTGACTGCTGCGGTGGGCACATGGGCCAGCAGGATCAGTTCGCGCATTTGCTCCTCGGGATGCGTGGGGATTCGGGCAGGGCGGGATGCCCGAGCCTGATTGATGCGCGAATAATAATCATTCCTATTTCGATTCGCAATTATTCGAGAAAATTGCGTGGACCGGAATGTATCGGGCGCGACGCGCTAAGAACGAGTGAGATATTCCCCAGGGACCCGGCGAGATAATTCCGGGATGTAGCGGACGATTCCGGGATTTATCGGGAGGCCGCGGGAAAAT
This sequence comes from Azoarcus sp. DN11, assembly GCF_003628555.1. Taxonomy (NCBI): domain Bacteria; kingdom Pseudomonadati; phylum Pseudomonadota; class Betaproteobacteria; order Rhodocyclales; family Zoogloeaceae; genus Azoarcus; species Azoarcus sp. DN11. Next base: position 4,351,533 of record NZ_CP021731.1, read on the forward strand.
ATGTTTTCTGTGGGGAAAACGCGGGCGGCGGCGGGGAATCAGGTCAGCGTGTCGCCCAGCATGCGGGTCATTACGTCGAGGACGGACTGGGCGGCTTCGGGTTGGAGCGTCGCGCCGGCCGAGGTCCCGGTGAAGGGCAGGTACGGGCGCGCGGAGATGGTGATCTGGTAGGCGTCGACAGCGTGCCAGCTCTCGCGGGCGCGCTTGTGGCTGTCCTTCGCGAAGACGGCCAGGCTCTTGGAGCGGCCTTCGGTACCCTGTCGCACCAGGTCGCCCTTCGCGTCGGTGCGCAAGCGGACCTTGGTCGAGTGCGGGGCGCGGTCGATGGTGCCGCCGAACTGGTGGATGGCTGCGTAGACGCGTGCGGCGCCGCCGGCTCGCTTCGTTCGAGCGGCGATCGTCGCCTGGGACAGTGGCGCCCAGCCCGGGCGGCCCTGGGCGGCGAAGTTCGCCTCGGTTTCCGCCTCGAGTGCGGCCGCGATGCGCTGGAAGAGCGGGCGGCCGTCCTGCAGCTTGGCGATCGCATCGGCGATCCTCGGTGCGGCGTTGCCTGCGTTGATGTCGATGCGGATCATGGCCTATCCTTCGTGTGTGAGCGCGGCGCGAAACCGGTAGGGACGCGCCCCTGTGACCGACGGTAGCTACGCCGAGGCAGCCGATACAAGCCAGAGTGTTGAAAAGCCGCGCTCATTCCCCTTCCGCCTCCCAGTCGTCTCCATATAGCAGCGTGCCCTCGCGCAGCTTGTTCAGGCGCTTGGCGTCCCGCTGCATCAGGTTGTAACGCGCCGGTGCCCGCATCGCTGCAAGGTGGGTATGCGGCGTGGCTGGTATTAGGGCGGCAATCGAATACCGCCGTTCGCCCTGCGCCCGTCGAAGGCATCGGCAGGGCTGCGGGGCGAACTCAGCCCGAACGGGCGTCGGGCTGCCGGGAGAACCGGTGAGTTTTACATCCGCTCGCCGCGCAGCGCGCGCAGGTGCCAGCTGAACACCTCTTCGAGCAGGTGGGGCGTCTGCTTGCCGGGCGAGAACTGCAGCGCGCGCTTGTAATAGTCGCTCAGCGCGGGCTTGAAGTTCGGATGCGCGCAGTTCTCGATGATCACCTTCGCGCGCTGCTTGGGCGAGAGCCCGCGCAGGTCGGCGAGGCCCTGCTCGGTCACCAGCACCTGCACGTCGTGCTCGGTGTGATCGACGTGCGAGGCCATCGGCACGATGCACGAGATCGCCCCGCCCTTCGCCTGCGACGGGGTCATGAAGATCGACAGGTAGGCATTGCGCGCAAAGTCGCCCGAGCCGCCGATGCCGTTCATGATCTTCGAGCCCATCACGTGCGTCGAATTGACGTTGCCGTAGATGTCGGCCTCGATCAGGCCGTTCATCGCGATGATGCCCAGGCGGCGGATCACTTCCGGATGGTTGCTGATCTCCTGCGGGCGCAGGATGATGCGCTCGCGGTACTTCGCCAGATCCGCGTTGAGTTCCGCCAGCGCCTCGTTACTGAGCGAGAAGGCGGTGGCCGACGCGCTCGCGAGCTTGCCGGACTTGAGCATCTCCAGCATGCCGTCCTGCAGCACTTCCGTGTAGGCGGTGAGGTTGTCGAACGGGCCTTCGTTGAGGCCCGCCATCACGGCGTTGGCGATGTTGCCCACGCCCGACTGCAGCGGCAGCAGCTCCTTGGGCAAGCGCCCTTTCTTCACCTCGTGCTGCAGGAATTCGAGGATGTGGCCGGCGATCTTCTTCGAGTTCTCGTCGGGCGGCGCGAAGGCCGAGTTGCGGTCCGGCGCGTGCGTCTCGACGACCGCGATCACCTTGTTCGGGTCGCAGCGCAGGTAGGGCTCGCCGATGCGGTCGGAACTGCGCACGAGCGGGATCGGCTGGCGGTGCGGCGGCAACTGCGTGCCGTACCAGATGTCGTGCATGCCCTCGAGCTGGGCGCTCTGCCACGAGTTGACCTCGAGAATGACCTTGTCGGCCTGGTCCAGCCAGGTCTTGTTGTTGCCGATCGACGACGACGGGATGAGCCGCCCGTCTTCCAGGATGCCCGCGACTTCCACAACCGCAACGTCGAGCTTGCCGAGGAAACCGAACCACACGAACTGCGCAACGTGCGACAGGTGGATGTCGATGTACTCCATCTCACCGGCGTTGATGCGCTTGCGGCAGGTCGGATCCGACTGGTAGGGCAGGCGCATCTCGATGCCATCGACCATCGCCAACGCGCCGTCGAGCTCCGGCGCCGTCGAGGCGCCCGTCCACACGCCGATCTTGAAACGCTTGCCGTTCAGGTTCGCGTCCATGATGTGTTTCGCCAGCGCGGACGGCACCGCCTTCGGGTAGCCCGAACCGGTAAAGCCGCTCATGCCCACGTTCATGCCCGACTGGATCAGGCTCGCCGCCTCGTTGGCGGACATCACCTTGTTGCGCAGCGTCGCGCAATGGATGCGATTTTCTTTGTTCATGCGATTCACGTCTCCAGGAAACCGGGATGCCTGCATCCCGGTGCAAACGGCCGCCCGGCGGAGGAGTCCGCAAACCTGCCCTGCATGGAGTCCCGTGCCGTGACGGCGTGACCACGATCGCGGCGCAGGAAGCGGCCGCGCAAACAATGCGCGCCACCGGTGACCCGATGGCGCGCATTCGATCGATCGAAGATTCCCGGCGGAGGAGGAGGGAGGGAGGACCGCCGGACACCACGATGGATGTGGGGCACAGTCTAGGCAGCCGCTGGCCCGGCGACAAGCGACGATTTATGATGCAACGGCTAAGAACCGCTTAACCATCGACGATGAGCTACCGCCTGCCCGGCCTCGCCCTGCTGCGCACTTTCGAATCCGCCGCACGCCACCTGAGCTTCAAGCAGGCCGCGGCGGAGCTGAGCGTGACCCCGGCCGCCGTGAGCCAGCAGATCAAGGCGCTGGAGGGCTGGCTGGGCGTGCCGCTGTTCCGCCGCATGACGCGCGCGCTGGCCCTCACCGAGCACGGCCGCGCGATGCTGCCCAAGGTACGCGAAGGCTTCGACTGCTTCGCCGCGGCCATCGAGAGCACGCGCCAGGCGATCGCCGGGCCGCTCACGGTGATCGCACCGCCCTCCTTCGCGAGCCACTGGCTGGTGCCGCACCTCGCGGGCTTCACCAACGCGCACCCGGAAGTCGAGCTGCAGCTCTCGAGCACCGCCGACACCGTCGATCGCAGCGGCCAGGCGGCCATCGTCGCCGCGCTCGCCGTCGACCCGCGCGACGCCGAGAGCCGGGTTGCCATCCTGTACGGCACCGGCCGCTACCCCGGCCGCGTCGTCGACAAGCTCTTCTCGCCCGACTACGTGCCGGTGTGCGTGCCGGCCTTGCTGCGCGGCGACCACGCGCTGCGCGAGCCGGCCGACCTCGCCCGCCACGTGCTGATCCACGACGACACGCTGCGCGACGCCGGCCCCGGCATCGCGCGCTCGGGCTGGGGGCTGTGGCTCGAACGGGCGGGCGTCGCCGGCGTCGATGCGAAGCGCGGCCCGCGCTTCGCCAACGCCGCGCTGGCCCTCTCGGCGGTACTCGCCGGCCAGGGGGTCACGCTCGCGTCGCGCTCGCTGATCGAATCGCGCGTCGCCGAAGGCAGCCTCGCGATCCCCTTCGACATACCGCTGCCCTCGCCCTTCGCCTATTATCTGGTCATGCACGAGGCGATCGCGCAGCGCCCCGCGGTCGCTGCCTTCCGCGCCTGGCTGACGGCCGAGGCCGCCGCCCAGGCCGTCTGACCCGGGAACACCACCGCAATGAAAGCCATCCTGACCGGACACACCCAGGGCCTCGGCGCCGCGATCGCCCGGGAACTCCTCGCCCGCACGATCCCCGTGCTGGGCCTGGCGCGGCGCGCGAACGACGCCCTCGCCGAACGCTACCCCGACGATCTCTCGCAGGTGCAGATCGACCTCGCCGACACCGACGTCCTCGCCGACTGGCTCGCCAGCGCGACCCTGCGCAGCTTCCTCGCCGACTGTTCGCAGGCCTTCCTGATCAACAACGCCGGGGGGCTGCAGCCGGTCGGCCAGCCCGACATCCTGCCGCCCGAAGCGATCGCCCGCGCCATCGCGCTCAACACCACCGCGCCGCTGATGCTCGCGAGCGCCTTCGCCGCCGCCAGCAGCAACGTCGCGGACCGGCGCATCCTGCACGTGTCGAGCGGCGCCGCGCGCAGCGCCTACGCCGGCTGGAGCGTGTATTGCGCGTCGAAGGCGGCACTCGACCAGCACGCACGCGCCGTCGCGATGGACGGCACGCCCGGCCTGCGCATCTGCAGCCTCGCCCCGGGCGTCATCGATACCGCGATGCAGGCGGAGATCCGCGCGACGCCCGAAGACCGCTTCCCGGTGCGCGCCCGCTTCGAGGCGCTCAAGCGCGACAACGCCCTCGCCCGCCCCGACGAATGCGCGTTCCGGCTCGTGAACTACCTGCTCGGCGACGAATTCGGCACGGCGGCAACCGCCGACCTGCGCCAGCTCGCGCCCTGATCCCTGCCGCTCAGCGCTCGGCCAGCACCAGCCGCGCCGCGAGCCCGAGGAACACCAGCCCCGCCGACTTGTTCAGCACGCGCCGCGCAGTCGCCGAACGGCGCAGGCGCTGCCCGATCGACGCCGCGAACAGCGCGATCGCGCCGAAGGTCAGCAGCGTCGCGACGATGAACACGAAGCCCAGCCACATCACCTGCAGCGCCACCGGCCCCGCCCCGGCCTCGACGAACTGCGGCAGGAAGGCGAGGAAGAACAGGATCACCTTGGGATTGGTGAGGTTCATCACGATCCCGCGCACGTACATGCGCCAGCCGTCCGGTGCCGCCTCACCGACGGTCGGATCGCCTCCGTCGGGCGCCGTCAGCACCTGCCACGCGAGCCACGCGAGATAGGCCGCACCGGCGAACTTCAGCACCGTGAAAGCCGTCGCCGACGCGGCGAACACCGCTGCCAGCCCCACCGCGACCGCCGCGGTGTGCCCGAGCAGGCCCGTGCACAGGCCGAGGACGACCAGCATCCCCGCGCGGCGCCCGCGCATGGCCGACTGCATCAGCACGAACAGGTTGTCCGGGCCCGGCGCCGCGCCCAGCAGCACCGACACGGCGAAGAAGGCGAGGGTCGTTTCGATGGAAGTCATGTCAGCTCAGGGGGAAGTGCGCATGGCGGACCGCGCTTGTCCGGCTCAACGCAGCCCCGACGCGATGCGCGGCGCCGCCGCAGCGAGGTTCCCGGCGCTGCGCGCCTCGGTGAAGCGCTGCCGCATCCGCCGGCCGTCCGCCAGATAGTCGATGCCGAAGCAATCCAGGCCGAGCAGGTGCGTGCGCGCCGGCACGTTCCCGGCAATCTGCTGCAGCAGCCCGGCCTCCTCCTCGACCGCCAGCACGGGCAGCGCCGTCCAGCGCGCCTCCTCGATCCATCCCATGCGCCCCACGCCGCCGATGAAGCGGATGCGCTTCGGGTGCAGGCGGAAGAACGCGAAGTCGAGCTCCAGGTACTGCTTCGCGTCCGGCTGGTAGCGCAGGTAACGGGCGCGGAGTTCCGGCGGCGGTTCGAAGCGTTCGACATCGCCGATCAGCGTCATGCGCGCCCCGGCCTGGATGTTGCCGTTCTCGGCGCCGACGACCGACACGCTCGCGCGCGGGTCGGCGAGCAGGTTCTTGGTGTGCTCGGCGAGCAGGCTGATGCAGAACAGCGGGCGGTGCGCCTCGTCGACGACGCAGGGCAGCGCGGTCGCATACGGATAGCCGGCGAGCTGCGTCGAAAGCGTCGCCAGCGTGGCGTGCCCCGCTTCGTGCAGCAGGTGGATGGCGGGGTCGACGGAGAGGTTCATGTCCGTCACTCTGTCGCCCCCGCCCGCGCACGTCAATGAACTATTTCTGCTCCCGCGCCAGAATTCGCCCGCACGCCGCTCACAGGGATTTCAGGAATTCGACCAGGTCGGCCTTCTGCTCCGGCGTCAGACTCAGTATGAACTGCCTGTCGTAATGGTTCACGACATCCAGCAGCGTCCTGGCGCTGCCGTCGTGGAAGTACGGCGGATGCTGCCACAGCGCACGCAGCGGCGTGGTGCGATACATCTTGGTCGCCGAGCGCTGCGCATAGGCGGGGTCCATCCCCGTCTCGGCGGCGGCGTGCAGCAGCGGCGTGTTCGCGTCCGGGCCGTTCTGCACGTCGGTATAGGTCGGCGCCATATGGCACGTCCCGCAGCGCCCCACGCCGTTGAAGATCACCTCCCCGCGCTGCGCCGCCGCGTCATTCACCGTTCCCTCCGGCGGCCGGGGCGCCGGCAGGCTCAGCTGGTAGGCTAGCAGTTCAGGCAGCTTCGGCGTGACGAGATCCGGCGGCGTCTGTACGACGGATATGCCCAGCCGCGGATCGGAGAAATTGCCGTGCCCGCCCATCTGCGTCACCGCGACGTAGGCATTCCAGTAGGAGACCGGACCGTCGCCCGTATAGATCTCGAAGGGAACGCCCGCAAGGCCGTAGGCCGGCGGGATCACGACCGGCCCGTTGATGCCGTCGATGTTGAAGCGCGGATCGTAGCGGCCGGGTCCCCAGGAGTTGTAGACCGCCTTGCGGTCCGGGGGCAGCGCCGGCGACAGCGCGATGATCGCGCCCGGATTCAGGTCGTGATTCGGCCAGCCGTCGAGCCGCTTGCCGATGCCCGGCGCCACCGAATTGTCGACGGTCGAATGGCACAGCGCGCAGGTGATGCCGACCCGCTTCAGCACCTGGCCCTCGACCTTGCCGACGACACCGACGACGGCATCGCGCCGCAACAGCTCCACCGTCGTCGCGGGATCGTTGAGGTCGACCCTGGCGAGGAAACCCGTCGGCAGCTTGGTCGCATCCACCTTCAGTCCGACGGAAAGCGCAACCAGCGGACTCACTATCGCGGGGATCACCTCGTGCATCCGCAGCGTGTCAGTCCATAGCTGCTCGTCGCCGAACGTGTCGAAACGGAAAATGTACTGCCCCAGGTGCCGGTTTCCGCCCGGCATCGCGTCGGACAAGGCCGGCGTCGATGACAGGCCAAGCGCCACGGCCGCCGCAACAGCCGACAGCGTAAGGGCCGACGCCGCCACGATGCGGCGCCGTGCCGGCTTCCGCACTGCGGAAGCGGAATCGATGCGTTTGTTCATGATGCACTCCTCCTCGGCCCGGAAGAGGCATCGTCACGCAGGAATGCGGCGCACCCCCTCCACTTGCTGCCGATTAGATGGAGTGCGCGATCGAAAGGTTACAGTGGCCGTTCAGCGCTTGACCTCGAGCAGTTCGACGACGAAGGTCAGCGTGCTGTTGGGCGGAATCGTCCCGGGGATACCGCGCGCGCCATACGCGGTCTGCGGCGGGCAGGTGATGCGCACCGATCCGCCCGGCTTCATCAGCTGCAGCACCTCGGTCCAGCACGGGATCACGCCGCCGACCGGGAACTCGGCCGGCTGCCCGCGGCTGTAGGAGCTGTCGAACTCGCGCCCGTTCGAGAGCGTGCCCTGGTAATGCACGCGCACGACGTCCGTCTTCGTCGGTGCGGTACCGTTCCCTTCCTTGTAGCGCTCGATCGTCACGCCGGACGGCAGGGTCTCCGCCGCCGGTCCGGCCGCCCCGGCCGAGAGTGTGAAACCTGCAAGCAGAACCGCAACGTATGCGCGCATCGGGACTTCCCTCCTGTGATCGGTGACGAAAATGCCATTCCGCGTAATTTAAGTCGAAAACCCACCCGCGTGCATCCCATCGCCGTCTGCCGCGCCAGGCGGGGCGCTCGTATGCGGCATATCCCGGCAGGATGCGCGCCGCAATCCTGCGCAGCGACAGGGGCGAAAGCCAAGGCGGCGTCAGTCCGGAATCTCCGGCTCGACGAGGCGCGCCAGATGGTCGAGCGACTCCTGCCAGCCGAGGTAGCAGAACTCCGTCGGGATCGCCTCGGGGATGCCTTCCTGCACGACGTTCATTTCCGCCCCGCAGGCCACCGCGCGCAGGGTGACGGTCGTCACCATCTCGCCGGGCAGATCGGCGGAATCGAACTTGTCGGTGTAGCGGATGCGCTCGTTCGGCATCAGCTCCAGATAGCGGCCGCCGAAGGAATGGCCGTTGCCCGTGCTGAAGTTCCTGAATGCCATCCTGAACGTACCGCCGACCCGGGCTTCCAGATGGTCGACCTGGCAGGTGAAACCGTTGGGCGGCAGCCATCGGGCGAGGGCCTCCGCATCGAGGAAGGCACGGTAGATTTTCTCGGGTTTTGCACGCAGCACGCGGTGCAGGCGGACGGTACCGGTCGGCATGATCTCTCCTTTCGTCGGGGTCGGCGTCGCGGCTGTCGTCGCCGCTTTCCATACCTTAGTCGACCGCCGGCGCAGCAGATCGGCCGTTACGGAAATTTTCCACTGAGCATCGCGCCTCCCGCACAGGAACCATCTCTTTTTCGCCGGTGTCTCCATGCGATACGGGACACCATCGCAAGGGCTGTCGCCCCCTCGCGGCGGTCGAACGCTCCACCGGCGAAAACTTCACTGCGTTCGCCGCCCCACCGTATCGCCGAAGCAGAACAAGATGAAGCTTGATGCGGAAAACAAGGCCAGACTCGCGTTCGCCGCGTTCCTGCTGCTCCTGGCGGCAGGCGGACTCGGCTGGTACCTGCTGGCGGCCGGCCACTACACGCTCTACCAGATCCGGACAAACGACCCGGTCTCGGGACTGATTCCCGACGCGCCGGTCGAGTACCACGGCGTGGACGTCGGCAAGGTCGAGCGCGTCGAACTGATCGACTCGCGCTCGATCCGCGTCGTGCTCGCCGTCCGCGAGGACGCCCCGGTGAGCGCGGCGACCGTCGCGACGATCACGAGCCGCGGGGTCGCGACGCGCGGCTTCACCGGCTACGTCTACATTGCCCTCGAGGACGCCGGCACCGGCTCCGGCCCGCTCGTCGCGCGCCCCGGCGAGCCGTATCCGACGATTCCGACGGCCGCGTCGAAATCGATGAGCCTCGATCTGCTGATCAGCCAGCTGAACGACAACGTCCAGTCGCTGACCGGGCTCGTGCACGACCTCCTCGACCACGACACGATCGCCGCGCTGAAGGAATCGGCGGGCAATCTGCAGCAACTCACGAAGACGCTCGCAGACAACAACGCCCGCCTGAACACGCTGATCGCCAACGGCGAGGCCGCGAGCCGCCGGCTGCAGCCGCTGTTGCAATCGAGCCAGCACACCATCGACTCGTTGCAGCCGCTGGTGCGCTCGAGCCAGGATGTCGTCGCTGCGATGCAGCCGCTGGTGCGATCGAGCCGCGACACGGTCGACGCGCTGCAGCTCCAGCTGGTGCCGCAAGCCTACCGGGTGCTCACCGAGCTCGACGAACTGGCGGTGTCGCTCGACGGCATCGCCGACAAGGTCTCCAAGGATCCCCTGTCGGTCGTCCGTGCCGCCCCGGCGCGGCGCCCCGGACCGGGGGAGCGGCCATGACGCGCGCGCGCCACGCCGCGCTGTGCATGATGCTGGCGGCCGCGCTGTCGGGTGGCTGCACGCTGCTCGCGCCGCCCGGCGCCGAGCCCGACAAGGAGATGCTGACCGCGATCCCATCCGAGCTTCCGGCCCGCCCGCGCCGCGACGCGACCCTGCTGGTGTTTCCGCCCGAGGCGAACGCGATCTACGACACGGCCCTGATGGCCTACGTCGACCAGCCCGGCCGCATCGCCTATTTCAGCCGCACCGAATGGGCCGCGCGGCCCTCGCAGATGCTCAGGGGGCTGCTGCTGCGGACCCTGGACCGGTCGGGCTATGTCGGCGCCGTCGTCACGCCGCCCTACGCGGGGCGCATCGGCTGCGCGCTGCGCACCGAGATCACGGCGTTCGAACAGGACTTCACGACCGAACCGCCGGCCTTCCACCTTGCGCTGCGCGTCAGCCTGATCCCGGCCGGGGACGGCGCCGGCGTCACCACCCGGGAAGTCGAACTGCGCGAACCGCTGGCCGAACGGACAGCACACGGCGGCGCCGCCGCCGCGAACGCGGCTATCGCGAAGGCGCTGAAGGAAGTGGCGGAGTTCGTGCACGCCCATGCGAGCTGAGACCGCCGGCGCCGGCCCGTGCGGGCAGCATCTTCCGCAGCGTCTCGTCGCGCAGCACGAAATGATGCTCCAGCGCCGCGCCGACGTGCAGGGCGACCAGCAGCGTCAGCGTGTAACCCAGCCACTGGTGGAGCGCCAGCAGGAAGCGGAACAGGTATTCGTCGTAACGGACCATATCCGGCAGGTAGAACAGGCCGAAGAACGACACCGGGATGCCTGCCGCGGACGACATCACCCAGCCCGTGACGGGCTGCGCGAGCATCAGCGCGTACAGGCACAGGTGCACGAAGCGCGCCGTGACCTGCTGCCATTCCGGCAGGCCCGCGACGAGCCGCGGCAGCGCACTGCCGAGCCGCCACGCGAGCCGCAGCACCACGAGCATCAGCGCGAGGATGCCGAGTTCCTTGTGCAGCAACACGAGGCGGATCTTCGTCTGGTCGAAACCGACGTCGGGCAGCTGCGCCATGTAGAGGCCGAGCACGACCAGCCCCGCCAGCAGGCCCGCCATCGCCCAGTGAAGGGTCATGGCCACGATGCCGTAACATTGCTTCGTGTTGCCGAGAGGCGTCATCGCCGCGATTTCCTCCGGAAAACCGCCACTGCGCTTCGACATGCACGACCGCGCAAAGCTCCCGCCCGCTCGCTTCGCATCGCCCGTCCGGGCAGGGAAAATGAAAGTTTCGTCATACGCGAACCCTTCCACCCCTCTGTCACGTCTTAGTGATATCCCCACCACCCGCAAAGCCCTGAAGGAGGCACCATGAAAATCCTGTACGTTCCCGTGGCGATCGCGCTGGCGACGCTCACGTCGCTCGCCGCCGCGGGCGAGATCAAGCCCTATACCGCGCAAGCGTTCGACCAGCTCACCGGCGCGGGCAAACCCGTGGTGGTCGATGTCAGCGCCACGTGGTGCCCCACCTGCAAGGCGCAGAAGCCCATCCTCGACGGGCTGATGAAACAGCCCGCCTATCGCGACGTCACCCTGCTCACCGTCGACTTCGACGCCAACCAGGCGGCGCTCAAGCGCTTCAAGGTCAGGATGCAGAGCACGCTCGTCGCCTTCAAGGGCGCCACCGAAGTGGCGCGCTCGGTCGGCGACACCACCCCCGAGGGGCTCGAACGCCTCATCAGGAAGACGGTCGACTGATGCAATTCGGATTCGGCGCCTACGGACTGGGCCTCCTTGCCGGGTTGCTGTCGACGCTTTCGCCTTGCGTGCTGCCGCTCATCCCCATCCTGCTCGGTTCGGCGGCGAATGCGCATCCGCGCGCGCCGCTGGCGCTCGCCGGCGGGTTGGCCATTTCCTACGCGGTGCTCGGCAGCCTGCTGGCCTGGGCCGGATCGGCGCTGGATATCGATGCGGGCCTCTTTCGCAACGGCGCCGCGCTGCTGCTCGCCCTGCTCGGCCTCGTCCTGCTGTCGGACAGCCTGCAACGGCGCTTCGCCACCGCTGCTGCCGGCCTGGGCGATACCGGCAGCAGCCTCCTGACGCGGATACAGCCGGACGGCCTGCGCGGTCAGTTCGCCATCGGCCTCGTCCTCGGTGTCGTGTGGAGCCCCTGCGTCGGCCCCACGCTGGGCGCGGCGGTCGTGCTCGCCAGCCAGGGGGCGCAATTGCCGCAGGTGGCGCTGCTCATGGGCCTCTTCGGACTCGGCGCCGCACTGCCGGTCGTCGCCCTCGCCTACGTGTCGCGTGCGGCGGTGACGCGGATGCGAAGCACGCTCATGCAGGCCGGCAAAAATGGCAAAATCGGATTGGGTATCGTCATGGTGGTCATCGCCGGACTCATCCTGAGCGGGACCGACAAGACCGCGGAAGCGTGGCTGCTGGACCATTCGCCCGCCTGGCTCACGACGCTGACCACGCGTTTCTGACGCCTGCGCGGGACCCCGGCGCGCGACGCCCCGCCGACATCGCGCCGACGCGCGTTTTGAAGTTCCAATCGAGACTGAATAATGTACGAGCTTGACGCCGCCGCCACACACGCCATCAACAGCCTTGCCGGCGCGAGCACGGCCATCGACGCCCTGATGATCTGGACCTCGGCGATCGGCGTGCCGATCCTCGTGCTCGCGGTCGCCGGACAATGGTGGGTCCGGAACGAGCGGGCGCACACCCGCCACGTCCTCATCGCGACGGGGTTCTCCTTTCTCGCCGGCCTCGCCCTCAACCAGTTCATCCTGCTGTTCGCGCACCGCATGCGCCCCTACGATGCGGGCGTCACGCACCTGTTGATCGCAGCCAGCCCGGACTACTCCTTTCCCTCCGATCACGCGACGGCGAGCTTCGCCATCCCCGCCGCCCTGCTGCTGCACGGGTTCCGCCGGCGCAGCCTTGCCTTCCTGGCCGCGGCGCTGTTGATCGCCTTCTCCCGTGTGTACGTCGGCACCCATTACCTCGGCGACGTGCTGGGCGGTGCGGCCACCGCCCTCGTCGCCGCCGCGCTGGTGTGCCGCTTCCACCGTGAAGGCTCGCGGCTCGACGGCCTGCTGACCCGCATCTGGTAATCGCCGGCACCCGATCGAAGCCGGGGATTCCAGTGGTCGAGAGATTCTTCGCCGCCCTCCTGCCGTCCATCGAGCACTTCCACCTGCTCGGCTACTGGCTGGCCTTTCTCTGCGCGCTGGCCGAGACCGCGCTCGGGGTCGGACTGCTGCTGCCCGGGTCCACCCTGCTGCTGTTGCTCGGCGCCTTGTCGGCCGGCGGTTATCTCGATTTCGGCGACCTGCTGTGGTTCTCCATCGCCGGCGCCGTCCTCGGCGACAACCTCAATTACTGGCTGGGACAGCGCTACGGCAACCAATGGGCGCGCGACGGCGTCTGGTTCCTCGCCCCGGATCATTTCGAACTGGCCCGGCGCTTCTTCGACCGGCACGGCGCAAAAAGCGTCTTTCTCGGGCGCTTCATCCCGAGCGTGAAGGAGATCGTCCCCTTCATCGCCGGCACGGTCGGCATGCGCCGTCGCATCTTCCTGCTGTGGAATTTTCTCGGCGCAATCGGATGGGGCCTGCAGTGGGTCGGCGGCGGCTACCTCTTCGGACAATCGCTCGGCCTCGCGCAGACCTGGATGTCACGCGCCGGCATGGCGGTGGTGGCTGTCCTGGTCGCCTGGGCGCTGCTGTGGTTCCTGCAGCGCTTCGTCGTGCGCCAGGGCCGCGAAGTGGCGCGGGCAGCGATGTCGATCGGCCGCTCGATCGGCCGGGCGCTGGGCCGCAACCCCTACGTGCGCCGATGGGCGCGCCGGCATCCACGCACCGTCCGCTTCCTCGCCGCGCGTGCCGATCGCTCGCATTTCGGCGGACTGCCGCTGACCGTTCTCGCCCTGGCGTTCGCCTATGTGCTGGCGCTGTTTGCCGGCATCGTCGAGGACGTCGTCACGTCCGACGCCATCGTCGCGATCGACCACGCCACCGCGCAACTGATCGCCGCCTTTCGCGCCCCTTCAGTCATTCCGCCCTTCGTGTGGATCTCCGGCCTGGGCGCACCCCCGCTCGTCGGCGCGCTGCTCGTCGTGGCGTCCCTGGCGCTCTGGCTCGTCCAGCGCTGGTTCGCGGCGGCCGGTCTGCTGGTCTCGACGCTGGGGGCGTCACTCGTCCTTACCCTGGGCAAACTGGCGTTCCAGCGGCCCAGGCCGGTCGAGGCCGTCATCCTCGAATCGTCCTACTCCTTCCCGAGCGGCCACGCCACCACGGCCGTCGCCTTCTACGGCTTCCTCGGTTATCTGCTGATCCGGTCCGCCGCCCGCTGGAAGGTCCGCGTCCATCTCTTCTTCGCCACCGCCGGACTCGTGATCCTGATCGGCCTGAGCCGCATCGTGCTCGGCGTGCATTACCTCAGCGACGTCTGGGCGGGCTATCTGGTCGGCGCGCTGTGGCTGATCGCCGGCATCAGCCTGACCGAATGGCTCGGCGCGCGCGGGCAGATCGCGTGGGATGCGCCGAGCGAACCGCGCCGCAGGGCGATGGCATACGCGCTGGCCGCCGTGAGCGCCCTCGGGGCCATCGGCTATGCCGCCACCCGCACGCCGCCGGCCCGCGTTCCCCCGCCCGAACCGGCCGTCCAGATCGACCGGCCGCTCGCGGACATCCTCGCGGCGGGCAGGCTCTCCCGGACGCTGACCTTCCTCGGCGCCCCCGAGCAACCGCTGGGGTTCGCCATCGTTGCCCCGGACGAGCGCGCGCTGATCGCCCGCCCGCAGCGCGCAGGGTGGGTGGCGGCCGACCGCCCCGATCCCCGCAACATGCTGCGCCTCGCCCGGGAAGGCCTCGACTACACCACGACGCCGCTGGCGCCGGCGTTCTGGAACGATCGCTTGAACGATCTCGCCTTCGCGCGACTGACCGCGGGCACGCAGGGCAAGGCGCTCGCGACCGTCCGGATCTGGCGCACCGCGCTCCGCATCGGCCGGGACCGCGTCTACGTCGGCGTGGCGCGGGAATACGTCGGCGTCCGCTGGGGCATCGTGCACACCGTATCGCCCGACGTGGACGCCGCGGCCGAACGCTTCATCGACTCCCTCGCACCGCCCGGACAACCGTCCACCGCCTGCCGCCAAGCCGTGGCCGAACCGACGACCGGCACGTACCTGATGGGCGATCGCTTCTTCACCCGCGGGCAGATGTGGCTCCTCGACCTCGCTGCGGCGCCGGACCTCGCCCGGTTGTGCGGGCCCGGCGGCACGGCGCGATGAAGAACCAGCCCTTCCCGAAAAAGCTGCGCAACGCCTTCGCCGGCATCCGCGTCGCCTGGACCGCGGAACGCAACTTCCGCATCGAGGTGGTGCTCGCGCTCGTCACCCTCGGCGCGTTCGCCATCGTCCGCCCGGCCGCCCCGTGGTGGGCACTGATCGTCCTGTGCGTCGCGCTCGTGCTCGTCACGGAGTTGGCGAACTCGGCGATGGAAGCACTCGCCGACCACCTCCATCCGGAAATCCATCCCATCATCGGCAAGGTCAAGGACATGCTCGCCGGTATGGTGCTGGTGATGAGCCTCGGCGCTGCGGCCGTGGCGGCGATCGCGCTGTATGCCACGCTCACGGCGTAGCGGATCGGCTTTAGTTGGGAGGGGCGAAATATCGTGACTACAGGCGACGGGCGGGTTGTCGGCCGGAGCCGCCGTTGCCCTGATCGTCGGTGTGGGGCGGCAATGCAACGGTCACCTGCCGTTTAGGTGCTCGCGCATGTCGACCGTGTGATAGCTGGTCAAGTACTCCTCTGCCAAAGCAGACCTTGGGCGTCTTGCCTCGCACAGACATGTGCATTGCGTGTTGATCAGTGACCAATGGCAGTCAATGTCGGCTCCGCCGAATCGGCGCGACGCTCTAATAGGAGGAGGCCTTGGCATAAATCCGGGGGCATCTCAGTAGCCTGCGCTGAGTTGGCAAGGATGTGGATATACGGGAGGCTGGCGTATCATGCCGGCACATACCCGATTGGGATGCTAATACTGATAGCAACAGGCACAGCGAGGCGCGGATGTTGAACACCATAAACCCTGTTCTCAAACTGGAAGGTCGTCAATTGGAAAACGACTGGAAGGTTGTTAAACGCTTGCCGATCCGTGGGGAGGTCGGCGCGGAAGGGAAGACTGGAGGAAATTTCTCCGTCGGCTACATCGTCGAGAAGGCAGGTAAGCAAGCCTTCATGAAGGTGTTCGACATCGCCAACGCCTTCGCCGCGCCCCCGGAACAGATTGCCTTCCAACTGCAGCGCATCAGTACTGCCTATTTACATGAAAAGGACCTCCTCGAGCTGTGCCGCTCTGCCAAACTAGACCGCATCGTTCAAGTATTAGGTAGTGGCACCATTGCTGACGGTCCCCACCCTCCCCTTTTCTACTTGATTTTTGAGCAAGCGGACCGCGATATTCGTGCGGCCCTTGGCGTCTTGGGCACCATCCATGATGCTTGGAAGTTCAAGCACCTCCACCAGGTCGCCGTCGGCCTGTCCCAACTCCACAGGCACAAAGTCGCTCACCAGGACCTGAAACCCTCCAATGTCCTGCTTTTCGAGCAAGCCAACGAGGGGGCCAAGATTGCGGATCTGGGGCGCGCCTCCCGGGTCGGAAAAGAAGCGGAACACGACGCCTTCATGATCGCTGGCGACCCTACCTATGCGCCCCCGGAGCAGATGTACGGCTTTAGAGCTCCAGACTGGGTTGATCGGAGAGAAGCCTGCGATCTCTATCAACTGGGGGCCTTAATGTGCTTTCTGTTCTCGGGGATGTCCCCTACCGTCGGAATGCTCAGCATCCTGGGACGAGGCATGCTTCCGATGCCGTTCGGCCCCTGGCAGGGTGGGTACTCGGATGCAGCGCCATTTCTAACGGCAGCTTTCACGAAGTTTATGGCAGAACTGAGGCCTCAGTTGCCCGAATGGTGCCGCCAGGAGCTATTTGAATTGATCCAGAACGCTTGCCACCCTGACCTGTCCAAAAGGGGAGATCCGGCCGCTCGCAAGATGGTTGGCCGGCCGGTCGGGATAGACCGTTACATTTCCCGCCTGCAGCTGCTGGCCAAGAAGGGAGAAATCCAAGCACGCTTGGCAAACAAAGATAATGCCACGGGGAATGCTGCGTGAAATCCGCTGTAGATTCATTTGATCGCAACATTGTCCCTCGTTGGCGAGATTCAGCCCATACGGTCGGCTCGCCGGACTTGCTGCCTCTCCGTGCCCGTAAAGGTGTCACGAACTGGGAGAGCGGCATTGAACGGAAAGCCTCAACGCTTGCGGAGCAGCAAAGCATCGGCGTTGCCGCCGATCTGGCGAATGCAGCAATTTTGGAAGGGCGTAAGGATTTACTGGCTGTTGCAGCCAAGACGCTGCTGGCCGCTGGGGCCGGCAGCCCCCAATATTTGGCTGACCAGATCAGAAAGCAGCTGGAGCACCCGATAGGGGAGCAGGAAGGGATCGGTACTGGGCACGATGCGCCGCGACGAGAAGAGATGGCTCAACTACGGCGGCAACTCCTTGTGGAACCTCGGAACCCTGTAGTGCTCATGGACCTCGCCAGGCTACAGGCGACTTCTGGCCACCGGGAGAAGGCGGAGAGACTCGCATGGCAGGCCTTGGCGTTGGCCCCGAACAACCGCTGGCTGCTGCGGTCTACTTCCAAGCTGCTCACGGCTCATGGAAAACCGGACGAGGCTCATCGCCTGCTTATCCGGTCCGGAGCCACCATGTCCGATCCGTGGCTGATTTCTGCCGAACTGGCCACCGCCCAGGCGTCGGAGCGGTCACCGAAATTCTGGCGCCAAGCCCAGTCCTTCCTTGAAGCAAAGGCCTTCGCTCCGATTCACCTGTCCGAGTTGGCTAGCGCCGTCGGTACCATCGATGTGCAGGACGGAAAGCTAAAAAAAGCGAAAGAGCGTTTCCATCAGTCCTTGAAAGACCCTACAGAGAACGCTCTAGCCCAAATGAAATGGGCTGAGGGGAAGATCCGGAACGGATTCCACCTGGAAGAGCTGATTTCCAATAATCGCTTGGCCTACGAGGCAGCTTTCCGAACAGCTTACACAGAGCGTGATATGGAAAAAGCCTTGCAGTTGGCCCAGGAATGGATGGCCGACGAACCGTTCGCACCGGAGCCAGTGGCCAATGTCACCTATGTAGCGTCCTTGCTTGACGACTATGAGACGGCCATACGCTCCACCGAGCGGGAATTGCGGTTAGCGGCCGCAAGGGAAATTTGCATACTGAACAACCGTGTTTACGCCCTAATGAGCGGAGGAAAGGCATTTACCGACGAGCAAGCTGGTGCCGAATTGACCGACTGGGTCAGCAACATTACGCGTGATCTCAGGGAAAGCCGGATCCAAGATGTTGGCGACCAAGTGCATGCCTTGGCCAACCTGGGGCTCCTGTTCTATCGTGCTGGCGAGGTGGAGTTGGGGCGGAAATTTTACGACCAGGCTGTAGATCTGACGAAGACCACCAAGGCACGGCACACGGAGGGCGCCGTGCTGACTTACCACGCCCGGGAAGCGATTCTTTCCAGGGCGCCATGGGCTTCTGAGATTATGGAGCGGGCGAAGAAATCGGTTACGGCCGGCGCCCTACCTGGACCGGCGTTCTATTACGCTAAGGTAGAGGCTTTATCCAAGGCCCCGCATAAGGCACCAGAAATACTGTCCCGCGCAAGCGCCGTTGATTTCCGGATCAACTTGCCCAAAGTGCTACCCAAGTACCGCGTGGAAAAAACGGAAAATGGCTTGATCTTGTGGGTGCCGAAGAAGAGTGGGTAGTACACACGTCGATCCGGAATCTGTCATTGGATCACATGAGGTTAATCTCTCTTCAGGGGCAGCAGTACGCGCTCACCAAATTGATAAGCCTCCGTGCATCAATCACCTCGCAAAATTGAACGGCAGGTAGGCAGCAGGTTGCTGACTGTTTAAGAACACTTGGCGATAGGCTGGTCTGGCCGAGAAGCCGGCGGAGACCTGCGACAGCCGATCACCCCGCCCTCTGACTCAGAAGTGAAAACGCCCGGACCAGCCGGGCGTTTGCATAAGACAATCCAGTTTTCGACTCTATTGCCCAGTTTTCGACTTTAATGACGAGTTTTCGACTTTAATTGTCAGGGACAGCAGACAAAAGCCGAGATCTTCCTCACTCCACCGTCACCGATTTCGCCAGGTTCCGCGGCTTATCGACGTCAGTCCCCTTCACCAGCGCCGCATGGTACGACAGCAGCTGCAGCGGCACGACGTGCAGCACCGGCGACAGCATGCCGTAGTGCTCGGGCATGTGCAGGATGTGCACGCCCTCGGACTCGTGGATCTCGCTGCCGGCGTCGGCGAAGACGTACAGCTCGCCGCCGCGCGCGCGCACTTCCTGCAGGTTGGACTTGAGCTTTTCCAGCAGCTCGTCCGCCGGCGCGACCGCAATGACCGGCATGTCCTTGTCGACGAGTGCGAGCGGGCCGTGCTTGAGTTCGCCGGCGGCGTAGGCCTCGGCGTGGATGTAGGAGATCTCCTTGAGCTTCAGCGACCCTTCCATCGCGATCGGCCAGTGCTGGCCTCGGCCGAGGAAGAGCGCATGCTGCTTGCCGGCGAAGCCTTGTGCCCAGCGTTCGATCTCGGGCTCGAGTTCGAGCACCTTCTGCACCGCGACCGGCAGGTGGCGCAACACCCCGAGATAGCGCGCCTCCTCGGCTTCCGGCAGGTGTCCGCCGAGCTTGGCGAGCGACAGTGTCAGCAGCGCCAGCGCGGCGAGCTGGGTCGTGAAGGCCTTGGTCGAAGCCACGCCGATCTCGGGGCCCGCGCGCGTGATGAAGCGCAGCGCAGCCTCGCGCACGATGGCCGACTCGGGCACGTTGCAGATCGCCAAGGTCCGCTGCATGCCCTGCACCTTCGCGTACTTGAGCGCGGCGAGCGTGTCGGCGGTTTCGCCCGACTGCGAGATCGCGACCACCAGCGTACCCGGGTGCGCGACCGATTCGCGGTAGCGGTATTCGCTCGCGATCTCGACACTGCACGGCAGCTTCGCGATCGCCTCGATCCAGTAGCGCGCGACGAGCCCCGCGTGGTAGCTCGTGCCGCAGGCGAGCACCAGCACGCGCTCGACCCCGCCCAGCAGCTCCGGCGCGCGCGTCCCGAAGAGCTGCGGCGTCACCGAACCGCCGCCGGCGATGATCTCCAGCGTATTGGCGAGCGCCTGCGGCTGCTCGAAGATTTCCTTCTGCATGTAATGCCGGTACTGGCCCAGCTCGACCGCATCGGCCGACAGGCTCGACACGTGCACCGCACGCTCGACCGGCGTGCCGTCCGCCCGCGCGATGCGGTAGCCGTCGAGGCGCAGCTCGGCGACGTCGCCGTCCTCGAGGTAGATCACCTTGCGCGTGACCTGCAGCAGCGCCGCGGTGTCGGAGGCCGCGTACATGCCGTCCTCGCCCACGCCCAGCAGCAGCGGTGCGCCGTGGCGTGACACGATCACGCGCGCGGTGTCGGATTCGCACACCACGCCGATCGCGTAGGCACCGGCGAGTTCGTTGGTCGCGAGGCGCACTGCCTCGAAGAGATCCGGCTGCGTCGCGAGCTTGCTGTGGATCAGGTGGGCGATCGCCTCGGTGTCGGTCTCGGAGGCGAACTCGTAGCCCTGGGCCATGAGCCGCCGCTTGATCGCCTCGAAGTTCTCGATGATGCCGTTATGCACCACGGCGAGGCCTTCCGAGACGTGCGGATGGGCGTTGCGCTCGGACGGCACGCCGTGCGTCGCCCAGCGCGTGTGGGCGATGCCGATGCCGGCGTCGAGCTTCTTCTCCTCGGCCCGCGCGGCGAGTTCGGCGACGCGGCCGGCCGCGCGCACGCGCTGCAGCCCGCCGTTGAGCACCGCCAGGCCGGCGGAGTCGTAGCCGCGGTATTCGAGCTTGCGCAGGCCTTCGAGGAGGACGGGGACGACGTTCTTCGTCGCGATGGCAGTGACGATGCCGCACATGATGCTTTTCTCCGATTTACTTCTGCTTCACCGGCCGCTTCCAGCCGGCGATGGTGATCTGCCTGGCCCGCGACACGGTGAGCTGCTCCGGCGGGGCGTCCTTGGTGAGGGTGGTACCCGCACCCAGCGTCGCCCCGCGGCCGATGCGCACCGGCGCGACGAGCTGGGTGTCCGAGCCGATGAACACGTCGTCCTCGATGATGGTGCGGAACTTGTTCGCGCCGTCGTAGTTGCAGGTGATCGTGCCGGCGCCGATGTTCACGCGCTGGCCCACATCCGCGTCGCCGACGTAGGCGAGGTGGTTGGCCTTCGAGTGGTCGGCGATCGCGCTGTTCTTGACCTCGACGAAATTGCCCAGATGCACGTCATCGCCCAGCGTCGTGCCGGGACGCGTGCGCGCATACGGGCCGATCACGCAGTCGCGGCCGGTGACCGTGTCCTCGACGTGCGAGAACGGTGCGATGCGGGTGCCGGCGCCGATGCGGGCGTTGCGGATCACGCAGTGGGCGCCGATCCGCACGTCGTCGCCGAGTTCGACACGCCCCTCGAACACGCAGCCGACGTCGATCTCGACATCGCGCCCGCACTCGAGCTCGCCGCGCACGTCGATGCGCGCCGGGTCGAGTACCGTGGCGCCCGCTTCCATCAGGCGCTGGGCGATGTTGCGCTGATGGATGCGTTCGAGTTCGGCGAGCTGCGGCTTGCTGTTCACGCCCAGCGTCTCCCACACCGCATCCGGCTGCACCGTGACGATCTCGACGCCCTCGGCGACCGCCAACCCGATGATGTCGGTGAGGTAGTACTCGCCCTGGGCGTTGTCGTTGCCGATGCGCCCCAGCCAGTCGCGCAGGCGCGTCACCGGCGCGACGAGGATGCCGGTATTGACTTCGCGCACGCGGCGCTGCTCGGCGCTCGCATCCTTCTCCTCGACGATGCGCGTGACCTTGCCCTGGTCGTCGCGCAGGATGCGGCCGTAGCCGGTCGGGTCGGCGAGCTCCACGGTCAGCAGCGCGAGCTTGCCGGCGCCCGCCGCCGTCTGCAGGCGGCGCAGCGTCGGCGCGCCGATCAGCGGCACGTCGCCGTACAGCACCAGCGCCATCTCGCCGTCGCTGAGCTCCGGCAGCGCCTGCTGCACGGCATGCCCCGTGCCCAGCTGCGGCTCCTGCCGCGCCCAGCGCAGCCCCGCATCCTGCAGCCGCTCGCGCACCACTTCGCCGCCGTGGCCATACACCACGCAGATGCATGACGCATCCAGTGCCCTCGCCGCAGCGATCACGTGCGCCAGCATCGGGCGCCCGGCAATCGGCTGCAGCACCTTCGGCAATACCGAACGCATACGCTTGCCCTGCCCGGCGGCGAGAATCACGACTTCCATGAACACCCCGTTCTGATCCAGACCGGCGCCGATTTTAGCATGTGCGCGCCACCACCTCCGCCCGGCCCCGGAAACGCTGTCGCGCGGATCGGACAGAAATGCCGCAGCGCAAACCTGTTTTTACAACATGTCCGCCAACGCTCTGATAACACGACTAAAATGCGGATCCTGCACTGCAACCGGAATACACCAATCATGGATCACGGCGCCAACCAATTCATCCAGAACCGCGTCTTCGACGAGATCCAGGTGGGCGACCGCGCCCAGCTCGTGCGCACGCTGCGGCCGGACGACATCCACCTCTTCGCGGTCATGTCGGGCGACGTCAATCCGACCCACGTCGACCCGGAATTTGCCCGCTCGGGCCAGTTCCGCGAGGTCGTCGGACACAGCATGTGGGGCAGCACGCTGATTTCGACCATCCTCGGCACCGAATTCCCCGGCCCCGGCACCGTGTACGTCTCGCAGGGCCTGAATTTCCACCGTCCGATCACGATCGGCGACACCCTCACGATCACGGTCGTCTGCCGCGAGAAGTTCGAACACGATCACCACATCGTGTTCGACTGCCTCGCGCTCAACCAGGACGGACTGAAGGTCATCGACGGCGTCGCCGAAGTGCAGGCGCCGACCGAGAAGATCAAGCGCGCGCGCGTCCATCTGCCCGCGGTGACGATCTCGGACCGGGAGCTGCGCTACGGCCACCTGCTGTCGATCACTGCCGGCAAGGAGCCGATCCCGATCGCCGTCGCCCATCCCTGCGACGCCGAATCGCTGCGCGGGCCGATCCAGGCCGCAGCAGCCGGCCTCGTCATTCCCGTGCTGGTCGGCCCCGAAGCGAAGATCCGCGCCGTCGCCGAACAGGAAGACATCGACCTGCACGGTGTGCGCATCGTCGACGTCGCCCACAGCCACCTGGCGGCCGAAACCGCCGTGGCGCTCGCGCGCGACGGCCACGTCGAGGCGCTGATGAAAGGCTCGCTGCACACCGACGAGCTGATGGGCGCGGTGGTCTCCAAGACGGCCGGCCTGCGCACCGCGCGTCGCATCAGCCACGTCTTCATGGCCGACGTCCCGACCTACTCGCATCCGCTGCTGATCACCGACGCGGCGATCAACATCGAGCCGACGCTCGAAGACAAGGTCGACATCATCCAGAACGCGATCGAGCTCGCCCAGATGATGGGCCTGCCCGAGCCCAAGGTCGCGATCCTGTCGGCGGTGGAAACCGTCACGTCGAAGATCCGCTCGACCATCGACGCCGCGGCGCTGTGCAAGATGGCCGACCGCGGCCAGATCAGGGGCGGCCTGCTCGACGGCCCGCTCGCCTTCGACAACGCCGTGTCGCTGGTCGCCGCCAAGACCAAGGGCATCCGCTCGCTGGTCGCCGGCAACGCCGACATCCTCGTCGTGCCCGATCTCGAATCCGGCAACATGGTCGCCAAGCAGCTCGAATACCTCGCCAACGCGCTGATGGCGGGCGTCGTACTCGGCGCGCGGGTGCCGATCGTGCTCACGAGCCGCGCCGACACCGCCGAAACGCGCGCCGCTTCCTGCGCGATCGCGCAGCTGATGGCGCACAAGAAGCGCGAGGCGCGTCTCGCATGAAGGCCGTACTCGTCATCAACGCCGGCTCGAGCAGCCTCAAGTTCGCGCTCTTTCCGGTCGAGCCGGCACTGGCCGAATCGCCCGCGCTGTCGGGGCAGATCGAGGGCATCGGCGCGACGCCGCTGCTGTCGGCCAGGGATGCGGGCGGCGACCGCTACCAGGAGCCCGTCCTGATTTCGGGCTGCCAGACCGAGCAGCATCGCGACGCCCTCAACCACCTGTTCCGCTGGCTCAGCACCCACAATCCCGCCCTCGACATCGTCGCGGCCGGACACCGCATCGTGCACGGCGGCGAACTCTACAGCGCCCCGGTGGTGCTCAACGAGTTCGTGCTGCGCGATCTCGAAAGTTTCATCCCGCTCGCGCCGCTGCACCAGCCGCACAACCTGCGCGCCATCCGCGCGGTCACCGCGCTCATTCCCGAAATCCCGCAGGTCGGCTGCTTCGACACCGCGTTCCACCGCACCCAGTCCGCGCTCGCGCAGGCCTTCGCGCTGCCGCGCGCGATCAGCGCGGAAGGCGTGAAGCGCTATGGCTTTCACGGACTCTCCTACGACTACGTCGCGCACCAGCTCCCCGACATCATCGGCGAACGGGCGAACGGCGCGGTGCTGATCGCCCACCTCGGCAACGGCGCCTCGATGTGCGCGTTGCGCGAAGGCAAGAGTGTCGCCACCACAATGGGCTTCACCACCGCCGACGGCCTGATGATGGGCACGCGCACGGGCAGCCTCGACCCCGGCGTCCTGCTCTACCTGATGGAGCAGAAAGGCATGGACGCGAAGACCCTGACCAACCTGCTGTACAAGGAATCCGGTCTGCTGGGCGTCTCGGGCATCAGCCAGGACATGCGCACGCTGCTCGCCTCGGACTCGGCCCATGCGCGCGAAGCCGTCGATCTCTTCTGCTACCGCATCGCACGCGAAATCGGTTCGCTCGCGGCGGCGGCCGGCGGACTCGATGCGCTGGTATTCACCGGCGGGATCGGCGAACACGCGGCGCCGGTACGCGAACGCGTCGCGCAACTGTCGGCGTGGCTGGGCGTGGCGATCGATCCGGAAGCGAACGGCGTCCATGCGCTGCGCGTCGACGCCCCGGACAGCCGCGTGGCAGTCGCCGTCGTGCCGACCAACGAGGAAGGCATGATCGCCCGCTACACGCTGGAGCGCCTCGCGCACTGAACGCCGGCACGCGGGCAGCAAAAAGGGCGACCCGCGGGTCGCCCTTTTCATTTCACGCGGCCGAAACCGGATCGGCGCGGCAGGACCGGTTCGCCCATGAGGAACCGGTCGACCTCACGGGCGCACTGACGCCCCTCGCCCACGCGGGCCGGCCGGCCCGTGTCCGTCAACTCGCCCCCGAGGGCGATTCGCCGTTCAGCGTGGAAGAACCGTCTCGCCCATGAGGAATTGATCCACCTCGCGGGCGCACTGGCGGCCTTCGCGAATCGCCCACACCACCAGCGACTGGCCACGACGCACGTCGCCGGCCGCGAACACCTTGGCCGCGCTGGTCGCATAACAGCCCGCCCCATCGGTCGTCGCCTTGGCGTTGCCGCGCGCATCCTTCTCGACACCGAAGGCCTCGAGCAGCTTGCCGAGCGGATTCGTGAAGCCCATCGCGAAGAAGACCAGATCCGCCTTCACCTCGAACTCGGAACCGGCGATCTCCGACATGCGGCCGTCCTTCCACTCGAGGCGCACGGCCTTCAGGCCGGTGACCTTGCCGTCCTTGCCGAGGAACTCCTTCGTCGCCACGGCGAAATCGCGCGCGCAGCCCTCCTCGTGCGACGACGAAGTGCGCAGCTTGATCGGCCAGTACGGCCAGGTCAGCGCCTTGTTCTCCTGCTCGGGCGGCATCGGCATCAGCTCGAACTGCGTCACGCTCGCGGCACCGTGACGGTTCGATGTGCCGACACAGTCGGAGCCCGTGTCGCCGCCACCGATCACGACGACGTGCTTGCCTGCGGCCGAGATCGGGTTCGCGCCGTCGCCGGCCACCGCCTTGTTCTGCGGAATCAGGAACTCCAGCGCGAAATGCACCCCGGCGAGATCCCGGCCCGCCACCGGCAGGTCGCGCGGCACTTCCGAGCCCGCCGCGAGGACCACCGCGTCGAACGCCTTCTGCAGCGCCTCGGCGCTGACAAATTGCGTCGCATCGTTGACGATGCCGGGGACCGTCGAATCGGCGCCGACGATCACGCCGGTGCGGAAAGTCACGCCCTCGGCTTCCATCTGCGCCATGCGGCGATCGATCAGCCCCTTCTCCATCTTGAAGTCGGGAATGCCGTAGCGCAGCAGGCCACCGATGCGCCCGTTCTTCTCGAACACCGTCACGTCGTGGCCGGCACGCGCGAGCTGCTGGGCCGCGGCGAGGCCCGCGGGGCCCGATCCGACGACCGCGACCTTCTTGCCGGTCTTCGCGGCCGCCGGACGCGGCAGCACCCAGCCCTCTTCCCACGCCTTGTCGATGATCGCGTGCTCGATCGACTTGATCCCGACCGCGTCCGAATTGATGTTCAGCGTGCACGCGGCTTCACACGGCGCCGGGCAGATGCGGCCGGTGAATTCGGGGAAGTTGTTGGTCGAGTGCAGGACCTCGATCGCCTCCTTCCACTGCCCGCGGAACACGAGATCGTTCCAGTCCGGGATGATGTTGTTCACGGGGCAGCCGTTGTTGCAGAACGGGATGCCGCAATCCATGCAGCGCGCGCCCTGCACCGCGGCCTCCGCGTCGCTCAGGCGCAGCACGAACTCCTTGTACTTCTTCACGCGCTCGGCAACCGGCTCGTAAGCCTCCGACAGACGCTGATACTCCAGAAAACCCGTGGGCTTGCCCATTTTTTATGCGGCCTCCAGTTGCTTCTGCTTCTGCGCAGCCATCTCGGCCAGCGCTCGGCGGTATTCATGCGGCATCACCTTGACGAACTTGCAGCGCCAGGCGGTCCAGTTTTCGATGATCGCGCGAGCGCGCTGGCTGCCCGTGTAGCGGGCATGGCGCTCGATCAGGCCCTTCAGGATCAGCTCGTCGCCCATTTCGAGGTGGTTGATGTCCACGCGGCCATGCGACTCGAGATCGTCACCCGACTCGGACCCCTTGCGCGCTTCGAACTCGTCCGGCACCGGCTCGAGGGCGACCTGCGCCATATTGCAGCGCTGCTCGAAGCTGCCGTCCTCGTCGAGCACGTAGGCGACGCCGCCCGACATGCCGGCGGCGAAGTTGCGGCCGGTCTGGCCGAGCACGACGATCGTGCCGCCGGTCATGTATTCGCAGCCGTGGTCGCCCACGCCCTCGACGACCGCGGTGGCGCCCGAATTGCGCACCGCGAAGCGCTCGCCGGCGACCCCCGAGAAATACGCCTCGCCCTCGATCGCGCCGTACAGCACGGTGTTGCCGATGATGATGTTCTCGGTCGAGACGCCGCGGAACGCGGCCTGCGGGCGCACGATCACGCGGCCGCCCGACAGGCCCTTGGCGACGTAGTCGTTGCCCTCGCCGACCAGTTCCAGCGTCACGCCGCGCGCCGTGAAGGCACCGAAGCTCTGGCCCGCGGTGCCGGTCAGGTTCACGTGGATGGTGTCGTCAGGCAGGCCGGCGTGGCCGTATTTCTCGGCGACACGCCCGGACAGCATCGCGCCGACCGTGCGGTTGATGTTGCGCACCGGCAGATCGATACGCACTGCCTCGCCACGCTCCAGCGCCGGCCTGGCAAGCTCGATGAGCCGGTTGTCGAGCGCCTTTTCGAGGCCGTGCTCCTGGGTCTCGACGTGACGCTTCGCGACGCTCGCCGCGACTTTCGGACGATGGAAGATGCGGCTGTAGTCGAGGCCGCGCGCCTTCCAGTGCTCGATGCCCTTCTTCATGTCGAGCAGTTCCGGGCGGCCGATCAGGTCGTCGAACTTGCGGATGCCGATCTGCGCCATCAGCTCGCGCACTTCCTCGGCGACGAAGAAGAAGTAGTTCACGACGTGCTCGGGCTGGCCGGAGAAGCGCTTCCTCAGCTCCGGATCCTGCGTCGCGACGCCGACCGGGCAGGTGTTGAGGTGGCACTTGCGCATCATGATGCAGCCTTCGACGACCAGCGGCGCGGTGGCGAAACCGAACTCGTCCGCACCCAGCAGCGCGCCGATCACGACGTCGCGGCCGGTCTTCATCTGGCCGTCGACCTGCACGCGGATGCGGCTGCGCAGGCTGTTGAGCACCAGGGTCTGCTGCGTCTCGGCGAGGCCCAGCTCCCACGGGCTGCCCGCATGCTTGATCGACGACCACGGCGAAGCGCCCGTGCCGCCGTCGTGGCCCGCGATCACGACGTGGTCCGCCTTGGCCTTGGCGACGCCTGCGGCCACCGTGCCGACGCCGATCTCGGACACCAGCTTGACCGAGATCGAGGCCGCCGGGTTGGCGTTCTTCAGGTCGTGGATCAGCTGCGCCAGATCCTCGATCGAGTAGATGTCATGGTGCGGCGGCGGCGAGATCAGGCCCACGCCCTGCACCGAGTGGCGCAGGAAGCCGATGTACTCGGTGACCTTGTGGCCGGGCAGCTGGCCGCCCTCGCCGGGCTTCGCGCCCTGCGCCATCTTGATCTGGATCTGGTCGGCATTGACCAGGTATTCCGCGGTGACGCCGAAGCGGCCCGAGGCGACCTGCTTGATCGCCGACCGCAGGCTGTCGCCCGCCTTCAGCTCGAGGTCGCGCGCGATGCGGTTCTCGCCGACGATCTGCGACAGGCGCATCGCCTGCGTGATCGGCTTGAAGCGCATCGGATCCTCGCCGCCTTCGCCGGTGTTCGACTTGCCGCCGATGCGGTTCATCGCGACGGCCAGCGTCGTGTGCGCCTCGGTCGAGATCGAGCCGAGCGACATCGCGCCGGTGGCAAAGCGCTTGACGATTTCCTTGGCCGACTCGACTTCCTCGAGCGGCACCGGCGGACCGGCCGGCTTGATCTCGAACAGGCCGCGCAGCGTCATGTGGCGCTTGCTCTGGTCGTTGATCAGCTTGGCGTATTCCTTGTACGTGTCGGCCTTGCCCGAACGCGTCGCGTGCTGCAGCTTGGCGATCGACTCCGGCGTCCACATATGCTCGTCGCCGCGCACGCGGAAGGCATAGTCGCCGCCGGCGTCGAGCATGTCGGTCAGCACCGGATCGTTGCTGAAAGCCCGGCGGTGCAGGCGAATGGCTTCCTCCATCACCTCGAACACGCCCATGCCCTCGACCTGGCTGGTGGTGCCGGTGAAGTAGCGGTCGCACAGCGACTGCTGCAGGCCGACGGCCTCGAAGATCTGCGCGCCGGTGTAGGACATGTAGGTCGAGATGCCCATCTTGGACATGACCTTCATGAGCCCCTTGCCGATCGCCTTGACGAAATGCTTGATCGCCTTGTCGCCGGCTTCGCCGGTACCCGCGATCTGCTGCAGGGTCTCCATCGCGACGTAGGGATGGACCGCTTCGGCGCCGTAACCGGCGAGCACGGCGAAGTGGTGCACCTCACGTGCGGTGCCGGTCTCGACCACCAAGCCGGCGCGTGTGCGCAGACCCTTCGACACCAGGTGCTGATGCACCGCGGAGGTCGCGAGCAGCGCGGGAATCGCGACGTGATCGGCGTCGACCTTGCGGTCCGATACGATCAGGATGTTGACGCCCTGCAGTACCGCATCCTCGGCCTCCGCGCACAGGGTCGCCAGGCGCGCCTCGACGCCTTCCTTGCCCCACGCAACCGGGTAGCACGCGTCGAGCTCGGCCGAACGGAAGCGGCTGTCGGCGTAGCGCGCGATGTTGCGGATCTTCGCCATGTCGTCGAAGTCCAGCACCGGCTGGGTCACTTCGAGGCGATACGGCGGGTTGATCTCGTTGATCTCGAGCAGGTTCGGGCGCGGGCCGATGAAGGACACCAGCGACATCACGAGCTGTTCGCGGATCGGGTCGATCGGCGGGTTCGTCACCTGCGCGAACAGCTGACGGAAGTAGTTGTAGAGCGGCTTCTCCTTCCCCGACAGCACGGCCAGCGGCGAGTCGTTGCCCATCGAGCCGGTCGCCTCCTCGCCCGTCTTGCCCATCGGCTCGAGGATGAACTTGATGTCCTCCTGCGTGTAGCCAAAAGCCTGCTGGCGATCCAGCAGCGAAGCGCGCGGCTGCAGCGGCTCGGCGCCCTCCGGCACCGGCAGGTCGTCGAACTTGATGTTGATGCGGCGGATCCACTCGCGATAGGGCTTGGCGAGCGCCAGCGACTCCTTCAGCTCGCGGTCGTCGATGATGCGGCCCTGCTCCAGGTCGATCATGAACATCTTGCCCGGCTGCAGGCGCCACTTCTTGACGATCTTGCTGTCGGGGATCGGCAGCACGCCGGATTCCGACGCCATCACCACGAGGTCGTCGTCGGTGACGAGGTAGCGCGCCGGGCGCAGGCCGTTACGGTCGAGCGTCGCACCGATCTGGCGGCCATCGGTGAAGGCGACCGCCGCCGGTCCGTCCCACGGCTCCATCATCGCCGCATGGTATTCGTAGAAGGCGCGACGCTTCTCGTCCATCAGCGTGTGCGATTCCCACGCTTCGGGGATCATCATCATCACCGCGTGGGCGAGCGAGTAGCCGCTCATCACGAGCAGCTCGAGCGCGTTGTCGAACGAGGCCGAATCCGACTGGCCCGGATAGATCAGCGGCCAGATCTTTTCCAGATCGTCGCCGAGCAGCGGCGAATGCGTGCCCTTCTCGCGTGCGCGCATCCAGTTGTAGTTGCCGCGCAGCGTGTTGATCTCGCCGTTGTGGGCGATGTAACGGAACGGATGCGCGAGATCCCACTTCGGGAAGGTGTTGGTCGAGAAGCGCTGGTGCACGAGGGCGAGCGCCGACACGGTGCGCGGATCGGCGAGATCGCAGTAGTACTCGCCGACCTGCGTCGCCAGCAGCAGGCCCTTGTAGTTCACGGTGCGCGCCGACATCGACACCATGTAGAATTCCTTGCCGTGCTTGAGCTGCAAGTCGTTGATCGCGTTCGCCGCGAGGCGGCGGATCACGAACAGCTTGCGCTCGAGCGCGTCGGTCACCGTCACGGTCGGGCCGCGGCCGATGAAGACCTGACGCATCACCGGCTCCTTGGCCTTCACCGCCGGCGACATCGGCATGTCGCCGTTCACCGGAACGTCGCGCCAGCCGAGCACCACCTGGCCTTCCGCGCGCACGGCGCGGCGGATCTCCTCCTCGCACGCGAGGCGCGACGCCTGCTCCTTCGGCAGGAAGACCATGCCGACGCCGTACTCGCCCGCCGGCGGCAGCTCGACGCCCTGCTTCGCCATCTCTTCGCGATACAGCACATCGGGAATCTGGATCAGGATACCCGCACCATCCCCCTGCAGCTCATCGGCGCCGACGGCACCCCGGTGGTCGAGATTCTTCAGAATCTCAAGCCCCTGGCTGATGATTGCATGACTCTTGACACCCTTGATGTGGGCGACGAAACCCACACCACAGGCATCATGTTCATTGGTCGGGTCGTACAGACCCTGCTTCTGGGGGAGATCCATCACGTTCTTCCTCGACACAACACGTTTGCCGGCAAACCGGCGTTGATCGGGCGACGGCAACGCCGCATGCAAATAACGCACCAAAATTGTGCAGGCGTCAAAAAAAGCCGGGTGCGCGCGCACACCGGCTCCTTTCGGCCAGTGTTGCACACACGGCCACTGCTTACCTTTCAGGCGGACTTAGAAATATACCCGCGCAAAACCCGTGTTTCAAGATTTTTTTGCAGCGCGGTAAGCCTATGATGCTTCAATGAATTTCGCCGACGGCGAAGAGGCGGCGGTGCTCTTTCATCGCGTAGCGGTCGGTCATTCCCGCGACGTAGTCGGCGATCGCGCGCGGCGTATCGGCGCGTGCGCGCACCTGGTACTGCGGCGGAAGCAGGCGAGGATCACTCATGAAGGCACCGAACAGGTCCTGGATGATGCGTCGGGCCTTGTCGGTCATCCGCAACACCTGATAGTGCGCGTAGAGGTTCTGCCGGAGGAAGGTCTTCAACTCGCGCAGCCGCGGCGCAAGTGCCTCCGAATAGGCGACCAGGCGCGCCGCACGGTGCACGTCGGCGAGAGACTGCACGCCCGCCTGCACGATATTCGCGCGGGTCGTCGCAATCAGATCGAGCACCATCTCGTTGATCATGCGCCGGATCGTCTCGTGAATCAGCCGACGCCCGCCCAGCTCCGGCCATTGCGCCTCGGCATCGCGCCGCGCGCCGGCGAAGATCGCGATGTCGTCGAGCTGTTCGAGCGTGATCAGGCCGGAACGCAGCCCATCGTCGATGTCGTGGTTGTTGTATGCGATCTCGTCAGCCAGATTCGTGAGCTGCGCCTCGAGGGACGGCTGCCCGCCCTCGAGGAAGCGCTGCCCCAGCTCGCCGAGTTCCCGGGCGCGTTCACGCGAACAATGCTTGAGGATGCCTTCGCGGGTCTCGTAACACAGGTTGAGCCCGTCGAACGCCGCGTAATGCTCTTCGAGCTCATCCACCGTCCGCAGCGACTGCAGGTTGTGTTCGAAGCCGCCGTAGTTCTTCATGCACGCATTGAGCGCATCCTGGCCGGCATGACCGAACGGGGTATGCCCCAGATCGTGGGCCAGCGCAATCGCTTCGACGAGGTCCTCGTTGAGCTGCAGCGCACGCGCCACGCCACGGGAAATCTGCGCGACTTCGAGGCTGTGCGTCAGCCGCGTGCGGAAAAGGTCGCCTTCGTGATTGACGAACACCTGCGTCTTGTATTCGAGGCGCCGGAACGAGTTCGAATGCACGATGCGGTCGCGGTCGCGCTGGAATTCGCTGCGGATGCCGGGCGCGGGCTCGGGATGAACGCGCCCGCGCGAGCTCGATTCGATAACGGCATAGGGCGCGAGCACGTTCATGCGCAGCGTGCGTCGATGGCAGCCGCGATCGCCTCGGGCGTCGCATCGGCATGGATGACGGCCTGCCCGATGCCGCGCAACAGAATCAGGCGCAGGCGTCCCGCCTCCACCTTCTTGTCGTGCGCCATCAACTCGAGATAACGGTCCGCCCCCAGGCGCGGCCCCTGCACCGGCAAGCCGGCGCGCCGATGCAGCGCCTCGATCCGCGACACCTCCTCGGCCGGGAGCCACCCCAGCCGGCACGAAAGCTCTGCCGCCATCATCGTACCCGCCGCAACGGCCTCGCCGTGCAGCCAGACGCCATAGCCCATGCCCGTCTCGATCGCGTGGCCGAAAGTATGGCCGAGATTCAACAGCGCACGCTCGCCCTGCTCGGTTTCATCCGCCGCAACGACCTCAGCCTTGTTGGCGCACGAGCGTTCGATGGCAAACGCCAGCGCCTCGGGCTCACGGGCCACCAGACGCTCGATGTTCGCTTCCAGCCAGACAAAAAACCCGGGATCCCTGATCAGCCCGTACTTGATGACCTCGGCGAGGCCCGCCGCCAGTTCGCGATCGGGCAGGGTGTCGAGGGTGCCGGTGTCGGCGAGCACCAGTCTCGGCTGGTAGAAGGCCCCGACCATGTTCTTGCCGAGCGGGTGATTGATCGCGGTCTTGCCGCCGACGGACGAATCCACCTGCGACAGGAGCGTCGTGGGAATCTGGATGAACGGCACGCCCCGCTGATAGGTCGCCGCGGCGAATCCCGTCATGTCGCCGATCACCCCGCCGCCCAAGGCCAGCAGCGTCGTCGAGCGCTCACAGCGCTCGGCGAGCAGGGTATCGAAGATCAGGTTGAGAGTTTGCCAGTTCTTGTGCTCCTCGCCATCCGGCAGCGTCACCGCATGAACGCGCACGCCACGCGCACGCAGTGCTGCCTGCAGTGAATCCAGATAGAGCGGCCCGACGACATCGTTGGTGACGATCGCCACGCGCGGCGTCTTGAGGAAGGGAAGAATCAGCGAAGGATCGCCGAGCAGCCCGCGACCGATGTTGATCGGGTAGGAGCGGTCGCCCAGCGCCACGTTGAGAGTAAGCATATTACTTCTTGAAGTTCTCGATGGCCTTTTCGATCACGCGCACCATCCCGCCCGGATTGCCGCGACCGCCATCGACGATGACATCCGCGACGGCCCGATAAAGGGGATCGCGTTCGCGATAGAGTTTCTCGATGCGCTCGCGCGGATTGGGGACCTGCAGCAACGGGCGACTGCGGTCGTGCCGGGTGCGCTCCCACAGAACCGGCGTCGGCACGTTCAGGTACACAACGATACCCCGTTCACCCATGAGCGCACGGTTTGCCGCACTGAGCACCGCTCCGCCGCCAGTGGCCAGCACGAGGTCGGACTCCTGGGTCAGTTCGTCGATGAGCTGCGTTTCACGCCGCCGGAACCCGTCCTCGCCCTCGATTTCGAAGATTGTCGAAACCTTGACGCCCGTGCGAGCTTCGATCTCATGGTCGCAATCGACAAAACGCATGTTATGGCGCCGGGCATACTCACGCCCCACCGTGGTCTTCCCGGCGCCCATCATGCCAACCAGAATCACTAACACCAAACCGGCATCCGATACGTAATGCCACCAACTATACAGGCGAACGGGCTCGCCCGTCTGCGGATCACTTGAGCGTCAGGGCGTCGGACACGATGCGCGGCGTCAGGAAGACCAGCAGCTCGCGACGCGCCGATTGCGTCTTGGTCGAACGGAACAGCGCACCCAGGTAAGGGATCTCGCCCAGCAGCGGAACGCGATCGACGTTGCTTGTCTCTTCTTCCTCGAACACGCCACCGATCACGACGGTGCCGCCGTTCTCGACCATTACCTCGGTGGTCACGCTCTTCTTGTCGATCGGCGGATTGCCCAGGATGCTGCGCGAGAAGTCCGCCCGATCCTTGCTCACTTCCACCTTCAGCTGCACCCGGCCGTCGGGCGTGATCTGCGGGCGAACCTTGAGCATGAGTACCGCGTCCTTGAAGCTGACGGTAGGCGGCTCCGTGCCACTCGACGGCGTGACGTACGGAATCTCCTGACCCTGCTTGATCGTCGCCTCGACCTGGTTGGCCGTCAGGATGCGCGGGCTGGATACGACACGGCCGCGGCCATCCGACTCGAGCGCCGCCAGTTCAAGGTTCAGGAAGCGAGTAAGGGACTTGTTGAAGAGAGTCAGGTTCAGGGAACCGAACGGATTGTTCGGCAGGAAGCCCTTGCCGCTCACGGCGTCCTCGCCGACGCGCTGGATGATGGTGTTGATCGGCGCGTTGGCGGTGGTGTTGATCGCACCGGTAGCCGGGTTGACGCTGCTGAACTCGGACGAGCCGAAACCGATCCGGCCTCCTTCCCCAAGGCCCCGCGCACGACGGTCGCCATAACCGAGCCGGACGCCCAGGTCGCGGGCGAAATCCTTGTTCGCCTCGACGACGCGCGCTTCGATCATGACCTGGCGCGGCGCGACGTCGATTTCCTTGATGAGGCTCGCCACCGCCGCAAGACGATTTGCGACATCGGTGACAAACAGCCGGTTGCTGCGCTCATCGACGACGACGCTGCCGCGCTTCGACAGCAAGGTCTGGTCCTTGCTCTTCAGGAAGGTGAAGATTTCCTTCGATTTGTGATAATTGATCAGGAAACTCTCGGTCTGCAGCGGCTCGAGGTCACCGATCTGCGCCTTGGCTTCGA
Organism: Azoarcus sp. DN11; assembly: GCF_003628555.1. Classification (NCBI taxonomy): domain Bacteria; kingdom Pseudomonadati; phylum Pseudomonadota; class Betaproteobacteria; order Rhodocyclales; family Zoogloeaceae; genus Azoarcus; species Azoarcus sp. DN11. The sequence goes on from NZ_CP021731.1 coordinate 4,386,619, forward strand.
GCTGCAACTTCTCGCGCGTGGCGAGTTCCTCGCTGGGCGCGATCCAGATAACGTTACCGGATTTGCGCATGTCCAGACCCTTGGCCTGCAGGATGATGTCGAGCGCCTGGTCCCACGGCACATCCTTCAGACGCAAGGTCAGATTGCCCTGTACCGAATCGCTGGTGATGATGTTGAAGTTCGTGAAATCGGCGATGACCTGCAGCACCGAACGGACGTCGATGTTCTGGAAATTCAGCGAGAGCTTCTCGCCCTTGTACTGGCCACGGGCAGCCCCCTGGACCAGCTTGTTCGGATCCTCGACGACGCGACGCACCTCCAGCACGAACTGGTTGTCGCTCTGGTAGGCGTTGTGTTCCCACTTGCCATTGGGCGTCACCACCAGGCGGACGTTATCGCCCTGCTGCTGCGCGGTCATGGACGTCACCGGCGTGGCGAAATCGGTGACATCGGAGCGGCGGCGCAGATGTTCCGGCAGCGAGGTCTTCAGGAATTCGACCACGAGATTGCCGCCCTGCTGCCTGATGTCGATGCCCGCATCGGGATTGGCAAGCTGCACGACCACACGCCCCTCGCCGTCCTTGCCGCGACGGAAATTGATGTCGCGGATGCTGCTGCCGTCGACGGCCGCCGCGTCACGCTTGGGCGCCGCGAAATTGGCCATTGCCTGCGACACCGGCGTCGTCGTGGCACCGGCAGCGGCCGCGCCACCGAGGGATATGATGACGTCGCGGCCTTCGATGCGCGACTCGAAGGGCGTCACCCTGGAGACGTTCAGCACCAGCCGCGTACGGTCCCCGGACTGGACGATGTTTGCGCTGCGCAGATCGCCCTGGTCGATTGTCTGCACGTTCCGCCCCAGACCGTTGGTCGTGCCGGGAAAATCGAACGCGATCCTGGCGGGATTCGCAACGCTGAAACTCGCCGGAGGCGCGGCGAGGGGCTCCTTGAGCGTGAGCTTCAGGTGCACCTGCCCCCCTGCTGCAACACCTCCAGGTTTTCAATGCGATTGGTCGCGGCCTGGCTTGCAGGTGCCGTCTGGGCAAGTACGGCGGCGCCGGGAACAGCCAGGGTGAACGCCGCGACAAGCAGCGCAATCATGCGTTTGTTGTTCATTTCCGTGCCTCCTGCTGGTCCTGCAGCAGCAATGTGCTGATGCGCTCGACCCAATCGCCGTTCATGTCCTCGACCAGTTCCTTGAGGGTGACTTCGGATTCCGTGATCGCGGTCACCAGTCCGAAATTCTGGCCCATGTAGTTGCCGACCCTGACCTGATGGAGGTTCTGGTCGGCCTTCACCAGCGCGTGCACCTTCCCTTTCTGCTTGATCACGCCGACGAGTTGCAGGGATTCGAGCGGATAGGTTTCGAGGGGCTCGCGCCGACGGTCGAGGTCGGGGCCGCCGCGGCGGGATGTCTTGGTTTCGGGCTCGATGCGGCCCGGCACGAAGGGGTCGGAGGCGCCTTCGGCTTCATACTTCACGACCGGGAGGGGCTTCATTTCGGGCAAGGGCTTGATCGTTCCGGTCATGCCTTTTTCCTGCTCGGCCATCCACCCCTGGATGTCCTCCTGGTCGCTGGAGCAGGCCGCCAGGAGGAGCGCGCTTGCAAGTATCAGAAGGCGTTTCATGGCGTTTTCACTTGCCTCCCTTTGTCTTCGCAGCCTTTTCCTGCGCTCGCTTCTGCGCCAGTTCCTCTTCGTCGAGATAACGATAGGTGATGGCCTTGGCCTCGAGCTTGAGCATGCCGTCCTTCTGCGCCTCGATCGCAACATTGTCGAGCGTGACGATACGCGGCATGCGTGCGACGTCCTCCGCAAATGCGCCGAGGTCGTTGTAGGCACCGACGATGCGTACATCGATCGGCATCTCCGCGTAGAAATCCTTGACCACATCGACGCCGGGCTTGAACAGGTCGAACTGCAGGCCACGGCCGACGCCCGCCTGGTTGATGTCGGAGAGCAGCGAGTCCATTTCAGCCCGGTTGGGCAACTGTTTCAGCAGTGCCCCGAACTGGCGGTCGATCTCTTCCAGCTGCAGCTTGTACGCATCGAGGTTCACCGCCTGCGCCTTCTTGTTCCGCCAGTCCTCGCGCAACTGCGCTTCTTCGGCCACGCGCTGATCGAGCAGCGAGACCTGATCGCGCCAGTCGAACCACCAGGCCAGGGCAAGTACGGCGGCGAGCAGGGCGACGAACACCGCGATGCGCGGCGCGAGGGGCCAGGCGCCCGGATCGTTGGGATCGAGCCCCTTGAAATCCTGCAAAAGGCGCTCGAAGTCGATACTCTGGAGTTTGCCGAGCTTCATTTCCTGGCCCCTTGATCGCCTTCGGCCTTGGGCGCCTCGATGCTGATATTCAGCGAGAAGTCGCTGACCCGGCGCTTGTTGACGGACGCGGCCTTGACCTCGACGAGGGCGGGATTCGCGAGCCAGGGCGATTCGTCGAGGCTGCGCATCAGCGCCGACACGCGCGAATTGGACTGCGAGTAGCCGAGCAGCGCGATCTTCGGCCCCGTCTGCTTGATGGAGCGCAGATACACCCCGTCGGGAACGCGCCGGGCGAACTCGTTCATGATGTTCACCGCCTGCATGCGCGTCGTCTGCAGGGACTCGATCACCTGCTTGCGCGCAAGCAGGGCGTCGATCTGCTCACGCAGGCGCTTGATCTCGGCGATCTGCGTATCGAGCTTGGCAATCTCACTCTTGAGGAAGTCGTTGCGACGCTCCTGGTGTTCGACGTAGCCGGCAATGACGGTATGCACGAGCACGCCGATGAGCAGGCCGGCAACAACCATTGCGCCGGACACGACATAGAACTGCTGGCGCCGTTCGCGGCGCTTGAGTTCGCGATGGGGCAGCAGGTTGATTCGAATCATGAATCGAATCTCCGGAGCGCCAGACCGCAGGCCACCATCAGCGACGGGGCATCGGCCAGCAGGTTCTTGGGTCGCACACGCGACGACAGCGACATCCCGGCGAAGGGATTCGCGACGATGGCCGGGACCTGGGTGCGGCCCGCGACGACATCCGACAGACCGGGCATCACCGAGCACCCGCCCGCAAGGACGATGTGGTCGACCTGGTTGTACTGGGTGGAAGTGAAGAAGAACTGCAGCGCCCGCGATACCTCGAGCGCGAGGCTGTCCATGAACGGCCGCATCAGGTCGCGCTCGTAATCCTCGGGCAGGCCACCGGTGCGCTTTGCGGCTTCGGCGTCCTCGACGCTCATGCCGTACTGCCGCGCGATTTCCTGCGTGAGCTGCATCCCGCCGAAGGCCTGCTCGCGCGCATAGAGCTGCTGGCCGTTGCGCAGGACGCTGACGTTCATGACGTTGGCGCCGACGTCGATCACCGCAACGATCTTGTCCGCGCCGCCGCCCGGCAACTGCCTGGAGACGAGTTCGAATGCCGCCTCGGCGGCGAACGATTCCACGTCCATCACGACCGCCTTGAGGCCGGCGGACTCGACCACCGCCACGCGGTCCTCGACCTTTTCCTTGCGGGAAGCGGCGATCAGGACCTCGACCTCCTCCGGGCTGCCCGGCGACGGACCGACGATCTGGAAGTCGAGATTGACTTCGTCAAGGGCAAAAGGAATGTACTGGCTCGCCTCCGACTCGACCTGAAGCTCCATTTCCTGATCGCGCAGGCCGCCCGGAAGAATCATCTTCTTGGTGATGACCGCGGACGCGGGAAGCGCCACGGCGACCTGCTTGATGCCCCCGCCCATGCGGCGTACGGCACGCATCACCGCATCGCTCACGCCTTCGAGGTTGGCGATGTTGCCGTCGACGACGGCGTCGCGAGGCAGGGATTCAATGGCGTAGCGCTCGATGCGGTACGCACCCTTTTCGCCCTCCGCGAGCTCGACCATCTTCACCGATGAAGATGAGATATCGAGCCCAACCAGCTGGCGCGCCCTAGGGCGAAAGAGGGAGATGTCGATCACAAAGAAAATCCTTAAATTTCTTTATGTTAGGCGCCGATACTGAATAAGCTTGTGAGATGCTAGCAACAAAATGTTGCAGGTGTAAAGCCGGGTACCGGAGGGGCGTTTTTGAGGCGTCCGGCGGGGACCCGTATAATTACGCTCCCGCTCTTTCTTTCTGGACTCCCGATGCGCTGGGTTTTCTACCCTCTCGCGGCACTCGTCGCCCTCGTCATCCTCGGCATGGCGACCGTTGCAGCGATCTCTGCATTCGCATGGCCGAACCTGCCATCACTGGACGTATTGACGGACTACCGCCCCAAGATTCCGCTCCGAGTATACACGTCAGATGGATATCTACTTGGGGAATTCGGCGAGGAGCGTCGCGTCGTCGCAACAATGAGTGAAGTGCCTGAGATCCTCAAGCAGGCCATCCTTGCGGCGGAAGACGAGCGCTTCTACGAACACCCCGGAATCGATGTGATCGGCATAGCCCGCGCGGCGGTCGCGAACGTCGTGTCGGGCGGACGCGGCCAGGGGGCGTCGACGATCACGATGCAGGTCGCCCGCAACTTCTTCCTCACGCGGGAGAAGACCTTCAACCGGAAGCTCTACGAGATCCTGCTGGCCTTGAAGATCGAACGCAGCCTGAGCAAGGATCAGATCTTCGAGCTGTACATCAACCAGATTTACCTCGGCCAGCGCGCCTACGGCTTCTCGGCAGCGGCGCGCGCCTACTTCGACAAGCCGCTGAAGGACCTCACCGTGGCCGAAGCGGCGATGCTTGCCGGACTGCCGAAGGCCCCGTCGGCCTACAACCCGATTGCAAACCCGCGCCGGGCGACGCTGCGCCAGCAGTACGTGCTGCGTCGCATGGTGGAGGCCGGCTTCATCGACGAGAAGACCTTCGAGGCCGCCCGAGCGGAACCGCTGGCGCTCGCAAACGGCCGTTCGGCGTCGAGCCCGCTGCGCGGCGACTATGTTGCAGAAATGGCGCGACAGCTTGCCGTCGAGCAGTTCGGCGAGCAGGCGTACGATACCGGCATCCGCATCATCACGACGGTGACGCGTGACGACCAGCAGGCAGCCTACAAGGCCGTCCGCCAGGGCGTGATGGATTACGACCGACGCCATGGCTACCGCGGCCCCGAAGGTTTCGTGGACCTGGGCAGCGCGAACAAGGGCGACGACGAGCACTTCGACGAACTGCTGTCCGACGTGACCGACTACGACGACCTGCTGGCGGCGCTGGTGCTCGATGCGTCGCCGAAATCGGTCACCGTCTATCGCCACGGCGAGACGCTGAAGATCACCGGTACGGGACTGAGCTTTGCCGCCCCGATGCTCAACGAGCGCGCGCCGCAGGCGCGGCGGGTGCGGCGCGGGGCGATCGTGCGCATCCGCGATCTCGGCGACAAGGGCTGGGAGATCGCGCAACTGCCGGATGTCGAGGCGGCGCTGGTCGCGATCGATTCGAACACCGGCGCGGTCCGGGCGCTGATCGGCGGCTTCGACTTCAACCGCAGCAAGTTCAACCACGTGACCCAGGCGCTGCGCCAGCCGGGTTCGAGCTTCAAGCCCTTCATCTATTCCGCGGCGCTGGAGCGCGGCTACTCGCCGAGCAGCGTCGAGGACGACGCCCCGCTGTTCTTCCCCGCGGGGATCACCGGCAGCAAGGATTGGGAGCCGAAGAACTACGACGGCAAGTACGAAGGCCCGATGACACTGCGGGACGGGCTCGCGCGGTCGAAGAACATGATCTCGATCCGCGTGCTGCGCGCGATCACGCCGACCTACGCGCAGGACTACATCACGCGCTTCGGCTTCGACGCGGCCCAGCATCCGCCCTATCTGACGATGGCACTGGGTGCCGGAACGGCGACGCCGTGGCAGATGGCGACCGGCTATGCGGTTTTCGCCAACGGCGGCTACCGGGTCGAGCCCTATGTCGTGAAGGAGATGATCGATGGCCAAGGGCATGTGGTCGCGAAAGTCGACCCGCCGGTGGCGGGCGACAGTGCGCCGCGCGTGATCGATCCGCGCAATGCGTGGCTGATGAGCTCGATGATGCAGGACGTGGTCCGGCGCGGCACGGCGACGCGGGCGTTGGTGCTCAAGCGCGGCGACCTCGCCGGCAAGACGGGGACGACCAACGATTACGTGGATGCGTGGTTCGCCGGCTACAACCCGGACCTGGTCGCGGTGAGCTGGCTCGGGCACGATCAGCCGCGCAACCTGGGGCGCGGGGAGACCGGCGGCACGGCAGCCCTGCCGATGTGGGTGAACTTCATGCGCACAGCCCTGAAGGGCTCGCCGGAGAAATTCCCGCCGCGCCCGGACGGGCTGCTGGCCGTGAATACCGGCTCGGGGCGCGAGGAATTCATCTACAAGGAAAACCTGCCGACCGAACCCATCGTGGTTCCCGCCGGCATCGAGAACCTGCCGCCGCCGTCCGAGGCGCCTGACGACGCGCCGGCGCCGACCCAGGCCCGGGCCAGTGCGGCGCCGGCGCCGGTCGTCGAGCGCGTGCCGACGCCGATCCGGCGGCCGTAACGGCCGCCGACGGAGAAGCCGACGATCAGCCGGCAGTCACCTCGACAGGGCTGCCGGACTGCTGGCTGACGAGCTGCGAGAGTAGCTCGTAGAGTTCGGTGCCACTGCGGGTCGCGACCCAGCGTCCGGCGTCGTGGCGGCAGTGGAAGCCGCCCGATTTGGCGGCGACCCAGATCTCGCGGGCGGCGGAATGGCGGTTGATGACCATCTTGCTGCCGTTCTCGAATTCGATTTCCAGCACGCCGCCGGGCATGGTCTCGATGTCCAGCTCGGCCCCGCAGGCTTCGAGCGCAGCTTCGATCCGCGCGAGCTCGGCCTCGGCCAGCGCGTTGAACGCCGATTCTTCCATGTTCTCTCCTTCTGTTAGGATTTCCGTTTTTTCGACTGACGACACCATGCGATCCATTCCGACCGCTGCCGCGTTGTGCTGCGCCCTGGCCCTGAGCGGCTGCGGGATCAAGGGGCCGCTCTACCTGCCCCAGGTTCCGCCCGCATCGGCCAAGGCGACCCCACCCGCCGCCGTCGATCATAGCAAAGCCCCCACTGCTCCCGCCGACTCCCGATGACTTCCCGATTCCCGATTCCGACCCTGACCGAGGGCAGCAACGGTCTTCAGCTTGAACAGGTCGCGCTGGCCACGATCGCTGCGCAATACGGTACGCCTGTCTATGTCTATTCGCGGCGCGCCCTGACCGACGCCTTCGCGGCCTACCGCGAGGCGCTGGCCGGCCGGCACGGTTTCGTCTGCTATGCCGTGAAGGCCAATTCGAATCTCGGCGTGCTGTCGGTGTTCGCGCAGCTGGGCGCGGGTTTCGACATCGTCTCGGGCGGCGAACTCGCGCGGGTGCTGGCGGCCGGCGGCGACGCGGGCAAGGTGGTGTTCTCGGGCGTGGGCAAGAGCCGCGACGAGATGCGTCAGGCGCTGAGCGCGGGGATCCGCTGCTTCAATGTCGAATCGGAAGCCGAGATCGATCGCCTCAACGAGGTCGCGGGAGAGCTCGGCAAGGTCGCCCCGATCGCGTTCCGCGTCAATCCGGATGTCGACCCCAAGACCCATCCCTACATCTCGACGGGACTCAAGAACAACAAGTTCGGCGTCGCGATCGATGCGGCGGCGGACCTGTATCGCCGTGCGGCGAGCCTGCCGCATCTGCGCGTGAGCGGGGTGGCGTGCCATATCGGCTCGCAGCTGCTCGACCCCGCGCCGATCGCGGAAGCCGCCGGCAAGCTGCTCGCGCTCGTCGACCGCCTTGCCGCCGACGGCATCGAGCTCGATCACATCGACCTGGGCGGCGGCCTCGGGATCCGCTATCGCGACGAGCAGCCGCCGACGGTTGCGGAATACCTCGCGCCGCTGCTGAAGCTGTTCGAGGGCCGCAAGGAGGAGTTGAGCTTCGAGCCGGGCCGCTCGCTGGTCGGGAATGCGGGCCTGCTGCTCACGCGCATCGAGTACCTGAAGCCGGGCGAGGAGAAGAATTTCGCGATCGTCGATGCGGCGATGAACGATCTCGCGCGCCCGGCGCTGTACGACGCCTACCATGAGGCGGTCGCGGTGCTGCCGCGCCCGCTTGCCGCGGTGAAGACTTACGAGGTCGTTGGGCCGATCTGCGAGAGCGGCGACTTTCTCGCGCACGACCGCGAACTGGCGGTCGAGGCGGGCGATCTGGTCGCGCTGCTGTCGGCCGGCGCCTACGGCATGGCGATGAGCTCGAATTACAACACGCGACCGCGCGCGGCCGAGGTGATGGTGGATGGCGAGCGCACCTGCCTGATCCGTCGGCGCGAGACGGTCGAGTCGCTCTACGCGCTCGAATCGCCGTTGAGCTGAACCCGCGGGCCGACGCCCTTCCCTTCGGCCTGCGCCTCTTCGATAAGGGCGCGACCGAAAGCTTTCCAGGCCGAGCCGCCGTGCGTATGCACACCGGTGTCGGCACTCTCTTCCATGACGCGCAGCATCAGCACGCTCAGCGCGAAGAGTTCGCCGCGTGCGCGCAGACGCGGATCCGGGTCGGCGAGCAGGGCCCGGGTGTGCTCGGGCCCACCTTCGAGCGCCTCGCGCGCGAGCTTGCGCAGGCGCACCCGGTTGTCCCAGTCGAGGTCGAGCAGGATGCCGCGCTTGAGGATCTCGCGCTCGAGCTCGCAGGCGTCGCGGGCGAAATGCTCGAATCCGCTCATGGCTCAGCGTGCAATGTCTTCGAGGCAGCGACGCAGGGCGTCCTGCCAGGGCGGCATGGCGATGCCGAAGCGCGCCGCGAGCCGGTCGGCCGTGAGGCGGGAGTTGGCCGGGCGTGCAGCCGGCGTCGGATAGGCCGACGCGGGGATCGGCTCGACGCTCGTGACCTTGAGAGCGAGTTCCGGCAACGCACTGCGGGCACTGGCGAAGATCGCCTCGGCAAAGCCGTGCCAGTTCGTCTCGCCGGCGGAGGTGAGATTGAAGACGCCCGACGCGAAGGCCCCCTCGCGCCGTTCGCGCTGTGCGCCGACGACGATGTGGGCAGTGGCGTCGGCGATGTTGCGCGCCCAGGTCGGTGCGCCGTGCTGGTCGGCGACGACGCGCAGCGCTTCGCGCTCGGCGCCGAGGCGCAGCATCGTGCGCACGAAGTTGCCGCCGCGCGCGGCGAACACCCAGGTGGTGCGCAGGATCAGATGGTCGCAGCCGGAGGCGCGGATCGCCTCTTCGCCGGCGAGCTTGCTGCGGCCGTAGGCGTTGACCGGGGCGACGGGGTCGTCTTCGGTGTAGGGGCCGGATTTGGTGCCGTCGAACACATAGTCGGTCGAGTAGTGGATCAGCAGCGCGCCGGCCGCCTTCGCGGCGCGGGCGAGTTCGCCGGGGGCGGTGCCGTTGATCGTGGTCGCGAGGGCTTCCTCGGATTCGGCCTTGTCGACGGCCGTGTACGCGGCGGCGTTGACGATGACGTCGGGGGAATGTTCGGCGATGAGCGCGGCGAGCGTCTCGGGGCGCGAGAGGTCGCAGCGGCGACGGTCGAGCGCGACGACTTCGCCGAGCGGCATCAGGGCGCGCGCAAGTTCCCAACCGACCTGGCCGTTGGCGCCGGTGACGAGCAGTTTCATTCGAATACCTCGCATTCGGCGAGGGGTTTGCCCTCGCGGTCTTTCGCCGACAGTTGCGGTTCGCTCGCGAGCGGCCACTCGACGCCGACGGAGGGGTCGTTCCAGGCGAGGCAGCGTTCGTGTTCCGGCGCGTAGTAGTCGGTGGTCTTGTAGAGGAAGTCCGCAGATTCGGACAGCACGACGAAGCCGTGCGCGAAGCCGGGCGGGATCCACAGCTGGCGGTGGTTGTCCTCGGTGAGTTCGGTGCCCGTCCAGCGACCGAAAGTCGGCGAACGGCGGCGCAGGTCGACGGCGACGTCGAACACCGCGCCCCGCACGACGCGCACGAGTTTGCCCTGCGGCTGGCGGATCTGGTAATGCAGGCCGCGCAACACGCCACGGGCCGAGCGCGAGTGGTTGTCCTGCACGAACGCTTCGTCGAGACCGGTTGCGTCGCGGAAGACGCGGGCGTTGAAGCTCTCGAAGAAGAAGCCGCGCGCGTCGCCGAACACCTTCGGTTCGATGATCAGGACGTCGGGGATGGCGGTCGGGAGGGCCTGCATCAGAACACCCGCTCTTCGAGAAGGCGCAGCAGGTACTGGCCGTAGCCGTTCTTCGCGAGCGGCCGGGCGAGGTCGGTGAGTTGCGCGGCATCGATCCAGCCCGCGCGCCAGGCGATCTCCTCGGGACAGGCAATCTTCAATCCCTGGCGCTTTTCGATCGTCTGGATGAAGAGGCCCGCTTCGAGCAGGCTCTCGTGGGTGCCGGTGTCGAGCCAGGCGTGGCCGCGGCCCATGACCTGCACGTCGAGCGCGCCGGCGTCGAGGTAATGGCGATTGACGTCGGTGATCTCGAGTTCGCCGCGCGGACTGGGCTTGACGCCGCGGGTGATGTCGACGACGCGTTCGTCATAGAAATAGAGGCCGGTGACAGCGTAGCGGCTCTTCGGCTTCGCGGGCTTTTCCTCGATGCTGACGGCGCGCCCCCGGGCATCGAATTCGACGACGCCGTAGCGCTCCGGGTCATTCACCGGGTAGGCGAACACGGTCGCGCCGTGCACGCGCTGGCTGGCCTGCCGGAGGTCGTCGGCGATCTCGTGGCCGTAGAACAGGTTGTCGCCGAGCACGAGCGCCGAGGGGCCGCCGGCGATGAAGTCCTCGCCGATCAGGAAGGCCTGCGCGAGGCCGTCCGGGCTGGGCTGCACCGCATATTGCAGGCGCAGACCCCAGCGGCTGCCGTCGCCGAGGAGCTGCTCGAAGCGCGGGGTATCCTGCGGCGTGGAGATGATGAGGATGTCGCGGATGCCCGCGAGCATCAGGGTGCTGAGGGGATAGTAGATCATCGGCTTGTCGTACACCGGCAGCAGCTGCTTCGACACGGCGAGCGTCGCCGGATGCAGGCGGGTGCCGGAACCGCCGGCGAGGATGATGCCCTTGCGTGCGCTCATGTTCAGCGTTCTCCGTAGTTGCGCGCGACCCATTCGCGGTAGGCGCCGCTTTGCACGTGCGCGACCCAGTCCTGGTTCGCGAGGTACCACTCGACGGTCTTGCGGATGCCCGTGTCGAAGGTTTCGGCCGGGCGCCAGCCCAGTTCGCGCTCGATCTTGCGCGCGTCGATCGCGTAGCGGCGGTCGTGGCCGGGGCGGTCGGTGACGTAGGTGATGAGGCGCGCGTGCGGGCCGGCGGGGTCGGGGCGCACCTCGTCGAGGAGCGCGCAGACGGTGTGCACGATCTCGAGGTTGGGTTTCTCGTTCCAGCCGCCGACGTTGTAGGTCTCGCCAAGCCGGCCGCGTGCGAGGACTTCGCGGATCGCGGCGCAGTGGTCGCCGACGTACAGCCAGTCACGCACGTTGCGGCCGTCGCCATAGACGGGCAGCGGCTTGCCCGTGAGCGCGTTGGCGATCATCAGCGGGATGAGCTTTTCGGGGAACTGGTAGGGGCCGTAGTTGTTCGAGCAGTTGGTCGTGAGCACCGGCAGGCCGTAGGTGTGGTGCCAGGCGCGCACGAGGTGGTCGGAGGCGGCCTTGCTCGCGGAGTACGGGCTGTTGGGCTCGTAGGCTTTGGTCTCGGCGAAGGGCGGGTCGTTCGGGGCGAGCGAGCCGTAAACCTCGTCGGTGGAGACGTGCAGGAAGCGGAAATCGGCCTTCTCGGCACCGTCGAGCGCCGACCAGTACGCGCGGGCGGCTTCGAGCAGCGTGAACGTGCCTTCGACGTTGGTGCGGACGAAGGCCGCGGGGCCGTGGATCGAGCGGTCGACGTGGCTTTCGGCGGCGAAATGGACGATGGCGCGCGGCCGCTGTTCGGCGAGCAGGCGGTCGATGAGCGCGCGGTCGCAGATGTCGCCCTGCACGAAGACGTGGCGGGAGTCATCCTGCAGCGCTGCGAGGTTTTCGAGGTTGCCCGCGTAAGTCAGCGCGTCGAGGTTGAGCACCGGCTCGTCACTGGCGCGCAGCCAGTCGAGCACGAAATTGGCGCCGATGAAGCCTGCACCGCCCGTCACCAGAATCATCAAACCCCCTTCTGCGGGATTCGCCCGGCACGCCAGGGCGTAAAATGCCGATCCGATCGGGATCGCGAAACGTGGGATTGTATCGCGCCCGGATAACGCCGCGCGATCGACCCGAGGACCGCATGTTGCCCGATATTGACGACCATCTCATGACGGCGCGCCGCCTGGTGCGCGCCTGCGCGGGCCTGTTGCTCGCCGTGCTGCTCGGTTCGGCGAGTGCCGCCGGGCTCCCGGCGCCGGTGCAGCAGGCGCTCGACGCCGCGCACGTGCCCGCCGACAGCGTCGCCGTGTGGGTGCAGGCGGTCGATGCCCCGAAGCCGCAGTTGCAGCGCAATGGCGAGCGGCCGATGAACCCCGCGTCGGTGATGAAGATCGTCACCGCCTTCGCCGCGCTGGACCGGCTCGGGCCGGCCTTCACCTGGACGACGCGGGTGGCGAGCGACGGACCGGTCGCGGCCGGCGTGCTGGACGGCAACCTGTACCTGACGGGCGGTGCCGACCCGATGCTGAGCCACGAGCGGCTGGAGCGGCTGCTGCGCCAGGTCCGCGCGCTGGGCATCACGACGGTGCGCGGCGACATCGTGCTCGACGGTTCGGCGCTCGCGCTGCCGCCACACGATCCGGCGGCCTTCGACGGGCGGGCGCTGCGGCCGTACAACAGCGGCGCCTACGGCCTGCTGATGCACTTCAATACTTTGCAGCTGCGCCTCGTGCCAGCCACGGAAGGCCAACTGGTGGGGCTCGCGCCTTATCCGAGCCTGACGGGGGTCGACATCGACAACCGCATCCGGACCGCGCCGGGCCCCTGCGGCGTGTGGTACGGGAATTTGGAGGCGGCGCTGGAAGCGGGCCCGACAGGATCGCGCCTGGTGCTGTCGGGCAGCCTGCCGGCGAGCTGCGGGCAGCGCGACTGGGCGACGGCGCCGCTGTCGCCGGAAGCCTTCGGGCGGGCGCTGATCACGGCGCTGTGGGCGGAACTGGGCGGCAAGGTCGAAGGCGCGGTGCGCAGCGGCGTGACGCCGGGCAGCGCGGCGACGCTCGTCACCGAGACTTCGCCACCGCTCGCCGAGGTGGTGCATGAGATGAACAAGTGGTCGAGCAACGTGATCGCGCGCCAGTTGCTCGCAACGCTGGGCCGGGAAAGCGGTGCAAGCCTGGACATGGTCGCGGGCGGTGCGGAGGCCCTGCGTGCCCGGCTCGACGCGGACGGGGTCGCGACGGCGGGACTCGTGATCGAGAACGGCTCGGGCCTGTCGCGCATCGAGCGGGTGAGCGCACGTACGCTCGCGGAGATCCTGCTCGCGGCGTGGCGGCGCCCCTTCATGCCGGAGTTCATGGCGGCGCTGCCGATCGCCGGCGAGGACGGCACGGCACGCGGGCGCCTGAACGACAGTCCGGCGCGCGGCTACGCCCACATCAAGACGGGCTCGATCAACGGCGTGAAGTCCTTCGCCGGCTACGTGCTGGACCGGAACGGCCGGCGCCATGCGGTCGTTATGCTCGTGAACCACGCCGAGGCTGGTGCGACCCAGGCCGCGCAGGACGCGCTGCTGGAATGGGTCTGGGCAACCGGCGGCACGCCGGAGAAGTGACGGGCGGCGCGGCGGCGCGTCAGGCTTCCGGCATCGGCATGACGCTGCGGTCGAGCAGGTTGAGCCAGCCGCGGATGACGCGGTAGATGATCCACAGGGTCGCGACGCCGATCAACACGAGGGCGAAGGGGATGCCGATGAGGGTGAAAACCATCCCCACGGCGACGAAGATCCACAGCAGCGCGAACCAGAAGGTGCGGATCTGCCAGCGGAAGTGGCTTTCCAGCCAGGTGCCGCGCACGGCGCTGCGCTTCATGTAGTTGAGCACCACGGCGAGGATCGACGGCAGGCTCGCCACGAAGCTGCCGATGACCGTCGCGGAGCCGACAATGCCGGAGACGACCGCGAAGGCGTGGAGCGCGTAGATGACATGCGCGAGGGTGACGAGGCCGTCGAGGTCGGCGGGGACGCTGTCGCTGCGGTAGTCGGGCATCGCTCGCTCCGTGTGATCGGTGTATCGGGTGGGGCTTACAGGCCGAGATCGGCCCACATCGCGTCGACGCGCTGCCTGACGGCGGCATCCATCACGATCGGGCGACCCCATTCGCGGTTCGTTTCGCCCGGCCACTTGTTGGTTGCATCCAGCCCCATCTTGCTGCCGAGGCTCGCGACCGGGCTGGCGAAATCGAGGTAGTCGATCGGCGTGTTGTCGACCATCACGGTGTCGCGCGTGGCGTCGACGCGGGTGGTCATCGCCCAGATCACTTCCTTCCAGTCGCGGATGTTCACGTCATCATCCACGACGATGATGAACTTCGTGTACATGAACTGGCGCAGGAAGCTCCAGATACCGAACATCACGCGCTTGGCGTGACCGGGGTACTGCTTGCGGATGCTGACGACCGCGAGCCGGTAGGAGCAGCCTTCGGGCGGCAGGTAGAAGTCGATGATCTCGGGGAACTGCTTCTGCAGCAGCGGCACAAAGACTTCGTTGAGCGCGACGCCGAGCATCGCCGGTTCGTCGGGCGGCTTGCCGGTGTAGGTCGAGTGGTAGATCGGGTCACGACGCATCGTGATGCGCTCGATCGTGAACACCGGGAAGTCGGAGACTTCGTTGTAGTAGCCGGTGTGGTCGCCGTAGGGACCTTCGGGCGCCATATCGTTCGGATGGATCACGCCTTCGAGCACGATCTCGGCCGAGGCCGGCACCTGCAGGTCGGAGCCGAGGCATTGCACGAGCTCGGTTTTCGCGCCACGCAGCAGGCCCGCGAACTGGTATTCGGACAGCGTGTCCGGCACCGGCGTGACGGCACCGAGGATGGTCGCGGGATCGCAGCCGAGCACGACGGCGACCTTGAAGGGTTCGCCCGGATGCGCGAGCTGGTGTTCGCGGAAGTCCAGCGCGCCACCGCGGTGCGCGAGCCAGCGCATGATGACGCGGTTGGGCCCGAGCACCTGCTGACGATAGATGCCGAGATTCTGGCGCTTCTTGCCGGGGCCCCGCGTGACGACGAGGCCCCAGGTGATCAGCGGCGCGACGTCGCCGGGCCAGCAGTGCTGGATCGGGAGCTTCGCGAGGTCGACGTCGGCGCCTTCCCAGATGACTTCCTGGCAGGGGGCGGAGCGCACTTCCTTCGGCGACATGTTGAGCACCTGGCGGAAGGCCGGGAACTTCTCCCACGCATCCTTGAGCCCCCTGGGCGGCTCGGGCTCCTTGAGGAACGCGAGGAGCTTGCCGACTTCGCGCAGCGGCGTCCGCCAGTC
Source organism: Azoarcus sp. DN11 (assembly GCF_003628555.1). Taxonomy (NCBI): domain Bacteria; kingdom Pseudomonadati; phylum Pseudomonadota; class Betaproteobacteria; order Rhodocyclales; family Zoogloeaceae; genus Azoarcus; species Azoarcus sp. DN11. The sequence goes on from NZ_CP021731.1 coordinate 4,401,952, forward strand.
GCCGTCGGTGAGTTCCTCGCCCATGCCCAGCGCAACCCGCTCGGGCGTGCCGAAGAGGTTCGCGAGCACCGGCATCGATTGCGGCGCGCCGCGCGTGACGGGCTTTTCGAACAGCAGCGCGGGGCCGCCGGCGCGCAGCACGCGGTCGGCGATCTCGGTCATCTCGAGGTGGGTATCGACAGGAATGCTGATGCGCTTGAGCTCGCCGCGCTGTTCGAGCTGGGCGATGAAGTCGCGGAGGTCGTGGTAACGCATGAAGGGGTCTGGCAGGCTCAGCGGTGGGCGTTGATCGCGTCGCGCGTCTCGAGGGCGGCGCGGCGTGCGGCGTCGGCGTAGTCCTCGCCGTTGCCGGCATAGAGGATCGCGCGCGAGGAGTTGATCATCAGGCCGGTGCCGTTCGCGGTGCGCCCCGCGTGCATCGTCGCGCCGATGTCGCCGCCCTGGGCGCCGATGCCGGGCACCAGCAGCGGCATGTCGCCGGTGAGTTCGCGCACGCGGGCGATCTCGTTCGGGAAGGTCGCGCCGACGACGAGGCCGAGGTTGCCGCTCGCGTTCCATTCGGTCGCGACGAGGCGCGCGACGCGCTCGAAGAGGCGCTCGCCGCCGCCGACGTCGAGGAACTGCAGGTCGCTGCCGCCGGGATTCGAGGTGCGGCACAGCAGGATCACGCCCTTGTCGGCGTATTCCAGGTAAGGCTCGACGGAGTCGCGGCCCATGTAGGGATTGACGGTGATCGCGTCGGCACGGAAGCGCTCGAAGGCTTCGACGGCGTACTGGCTCGCGGTGCTGCCGATGTCGCCGCGCTTGGCGTCGAGAATCACCGGGATGTCCGGGTGGCGCGCGTGGATGTGGTCGATCAGCGCTTCGAGCTGGTCTTCGGCGCGCTGCGCGGCGAAGTAGGCGATCTGCGGCTTGAAGCTGCACACGAGGTCGGCGGTGGCGTCGACGATGCCCTTGCAGAATTCGAGGATCGTATCGGGGCGGCCCTGCAGGTGAGCGGGGAAGCGCCCGGGATCGGGGTCGAGGCCGACGCACAGCAGGCTGTCGCGGCTCTGCCAGGCGGCCCGGAGGGCGGTCATGAAATGCATGGAGGCGTCCAGTTGGGTTCGGGGCGAATGATAAGCCGGATGACGCGTGCGCGCCCTCCCCCGCATTCCTCCCCGCACAAAAACAACGGGCCGCACGATGGCGGCCCGCTTCGCCGGGATCGACCCGCTTACATGATCTTGAGGATCTTCATCGCCTTCCCGAGCGTATCGACCGATTCCTGATGCTTGCCGGCCTTGTGCAGGGCCTCGCCGTCGGCACGCAGCTTCTTCACTTCCGCCATCTGCTCGGCGGACAGGGCGGGGTTCTTCGCCATCGCGTCATCGATCTTTTTCATGTCCGCGGGACAATGCATCGCGAACGCACTGCCGGACAAAGCCATCACGAACAGGCCTGAAATAAGGCTTTTCTTCATCTTGGTCTCCTAGGGGAATATGCCGCGGTTGATCCGCGTGTTACTTCGACCGCATTGGACCCGGTCGGTTCACCCTAGCTCAGATGGCGGGAAACACAATGTAATCAACCACGATACCGGCAAAAATGCTCGCACCTACCCAGTTGTTGTGCAGGAAGGCCTTGAAGCATGGGGCGCGCTCGCGGCCGCGGATCAGCGTGTAGTGGTAGCCGGCGATGCCGCAGGCCCCGAGCAGGCCGGCGAAGTAGAACGCGCCCCGCCCTGCGGCCAGGCCGACGGCGGCGAACAGCGCGAACGCGATCGCATAGCACAGCATCACGGCAGCGACGTCGAAGCGGCCGAAGGTGATCGCAGAAGTCTTTATGCCGATCTTGAGGTCGTCGGGGCGGTCCACCATCGCGTATTCGGTGTCGTAGGCGACGGTCCAGAAGATGTTGCCGACGAGCAGCCACCAGGCGACCGCAGGCACCCCGCCCTGCACCGCGGCGAACCCCATCGGAATGCCGAAGCCGAACGCGATGCCGAGGTAGGCCTGCGGGATCGCGAAGAAGCGCTTCATGAACGGATAGCTGGCGGCGAGGAAGAGCGCCGGCAGCGACAGCCATAACACGATCGGCCGCAGCGGCAGGATCAGGAGGAAGGAGACGATCGAGAGGGCGGTCGCGAGCAGCAGCGCCTCGCGGATGCCGATGACGCGCGTCGCCAGCGGGCGGTTCTTCGTGCGCTCGACATGGCCGTCGAAGTCGCGGTCGGCGTAGTCGTTGATGACGCAGCCGGCCGAACGCATCAGCACCGTGCCCAGCGTGAAGATCACGATCAGGTGCAGCGGCGGGAAGCCGTCGGCGGCGAGCCACAGCGCCCACAGCGTCGGCCACATCAGCAGCAGGATGCCGATCGGCTTGTCGAGGCGCATCAGCCGCAGGTAGATGGGCAGGCGGGCGGACAGGGGGAGCGGCGCAGACATCATTCGGGCAGGTCCAGGATCGTGGGCAGGAAGGCTTCGCTGACGAGCAGCGCGCGGCCGTGCAGGCGGAACAGCGAACGACGCGCCCACACGCGGGGCGGCATCGCCATCGGTGCGACCGCGGCGGAAGCGAGATGATAGCGCGCGTCGCGGCGGTCGACACAGGCGCAGGTGAGCGCGCGGCGGCTGATCGCCGGGTCGGCGAAGAGCGCCGCGCCGAGCGGCCGCGCGCCCATGCCGTGGAACAGGTTCCACGCGCCGCGCACGTTCGCCCGCGGCAGCAGCGAGCGCGCGAACACGACCGGCACGCCGTCGGCGATCAGCAGGACTTCGCGGAGCCACGCGAGTTCGCCACGGCGCAGGCCGAGCAGCGTCGCTTCGTCGCGATGCGGCGCGGCGAGGCGCTGGCGCAGCACGCGCACCGAGAACCTGCCGCAGCGTGCACGGATGCGCGCGGTGAGCGAGGCGGGATCGGTGAGCCAGGGGCGCAGCGTGCGGGAGACGGTCGCGCGCGGCGGGCGCTTCAGCCAGGTTTCGCGGTGGGGACGGGTGCGCATGGAACGCGCATGATACCGGTCGCGCGACGCCTGCCCAAACCGGGTCGCGCGGCGCTCACGCGCGCAGCAGCCCCTCGCGGCCGCCGAGCCAGCGCTCCATCAGCCGGGTCGCGACGTCGGGCGCCTCGCACAGCAGGCGTTCGGCGAGCGTGCGCGCCGGCTCCAGGAGATCGGCGTCGCCCTCCAGGTCGGCGTAGCGCAGCAGCGGCACCCCGCTCTGCCGTGCACCGACGAACTCGCCCGGACCGCGGATGCGCAGGTCCTCGCGCGCGATCGCGAAGCCGTCGCTGTGCTCGTAGATCACCTTCAGGCGCGCGCGGCCCGTCTCCGACAGCGGATGGGCGTAGATCAGGATGCAGGCGGATTCCTTCGTGCCGCGCCCAACGCGCCCGCGCAGCTGGTGCAGTTGCGCGAGGCCGAAGCGCTCGGCGTGCTCGATCACCATCAGGCTCGCGTTGGGGACATCGACGCCGACCTCGATCACCGTCGTCGCGACCAGCAGGTGGATGTCGCCGGCGGCGAAGGCGGCCATCGTCGCGGACTTCTCGTCGGACTTCATGCGCCCATGCACGAGGCCGATCTTCAGCTCGGGCAGCGCCGCGCCGAGCGACTCGAAAGTCTCGACCGCGGTCTTCAGCTGCAGCGCCTCGGATTCCTCGATCAGCGGGCATACCCAGTACGCTTGCGCCCCGCCGAGGCAGGCGTCGCGCACGCGCGCGACGACCTGGTCGCGGCGTGATTCGGCGACGAGCTTGGTGAGGATCGGCGTGCGGCCGGGCGGCAGCTCGTCGAGCACGGTGACGTCGAGGTCGGCGTAGTAGCTCATCGCCAGGGTGCGCGGGATCGGCGTCGCCGACATCATCAGCATGTGCGGGTGCAGCGCGTCGGCGCCCTTCTCGCGCAGCGCGAGGCGCTGGCGCACGCCGAAGCGGTGCTGTTCGTCGACGATCGCGAGGCCCAGGCGCGGCAGCGTCACCGGGTCCTCGATCAGCGCATGCGTGCCGACCGCGAGCAGCACTTCGCCGCTCGCGAGCCGCGCGAGTTCGGCCTCGCGTTCCTTCTTCCGCCGGCTCCCCGACAGCCACGCGATACCGACACCGAGCGGCTCCAGCCATGCGGCGAGCTTCTTCCAGTGCTGCTCGGCGAGGATCTCGGTGGGCGCCATCAGCACCGCCTGGAAGCCATTCCCGGCCGCCTGCAGCATCGCCAGCGCGGCGACGATGGTCTTGCCGCTGCCGACGTCGCCCTGCAGCAGGCGCTGCATCGGGTGCGGCGTCGCGAGGTCGCGGCCGATCTGCGCGACCGCCCGAGCCTGCGCGCCGGTGAGGCTGAACGGCAGTTGCGCGCGCAGCGCGCCGGTGAGCTGGCCGTCATCCCGTAAGATCGGCGCGCGGCGCGTGCGGCGGGCATTGTAGGCGCGGCGCAGCGAGAGCTGCTGGACGAGGAGCTCCTCGAACTTGATGCGCTGCCACGCCGGATGCGCACGGTCTTCCAGCGCGTACGGATCGACGTCGGGCGGCGGCTGGTGCAGCGTGCGCAGCGCGTCCGCGAAAGGCGGCAGCCGCAGCCCGTCGAGCATTGCCGCGGGCAGCAGTTCGGCCATCGGCGGGCGCTGCAGTTCGCGCGCGATGAGCTTGCGCAGCGCCGACTGCGCGAGCCCCGCGGTGGTCGGATAGACCGGCGTGAGCGCCTGCGGCAGCGCCTCGCCCGCTTCGACCGGGTGCACGCGCGGGTGCACCATCTCGTTGCCGAAGAAACCGCCCCGCACTTCGCCGAACACGCGCACCCGGCGGCCCGGCGCGAGCTGTTTCTGCTGCGACGGGTAGAAATTGAGCCAGCGCGCGGTGAGCGTACCGCTCGCGTCGCGGATCTGCGCGACCAGCTGGCGGCGCGGGCGCAGCACGACTTCGCAGGACACGACGTCGCCTTCGACCTGGACCGGCGCACCGGCGCGCGCCGCGGCGATCGGCGTCAGGCGGGTTTCGTCCTCGTAGCGCAGCGGCAGGTGCAGGACGAGGTCCTGCGGCCGGCGGATGTCGAGCTTCGCCAGCCGGCCTGCGAGTTGCGGGCCGATGCCGGCCCAGCCTTGCGTGTCCTTAGCCAAGCACCAGGATGGCGTCGGCCTCGACCACGCCGCCCTTGGGCAGTTCCTTCACGCCGACGGCGGCGCGTGCCGGGAAGGGCTCGGCGAAGTAGCGCGCCATCACTTCATTCACCTTGGCGAAGTTCGCGAGGTCGGTGAGGTAGATCGTCACGCGCACGGCGTCGGCGAGCGAACCGCCGGCCGCTTCGGCAACCGCCTTGAGGTTCTCGAACACGCGCACGGTCTGCGCTTCGAAGCCTTCGACCATCTGCATCGTCGCGGGGTCGAGGCCGATCTGGCCGGAAATGTAGACGGTGTCGCCGACCTTGACGGCCTGCGAATAGGTGCCGATCGCGGCGGGCGCGTTGGGGGTCGAGATGATGCTTCGGCTCATCGTGATACTCCTTTTCTTCTGACTACGGGAAGGCCCGGGTCGCGGGCCAATGAAACGGGGCGCCGACAGAAACAGGCACGCTCAGCCTTCGGCGCGCAGCGTGACGTCGCAGCCCAGGCGGGTGATGATCTTCTGCAGGCCGCGGCGCTCGGCAACGTTGATCACCAGCGGCGCCATGAAGTTCGCGCGCATGCCCGCGGTCGCGGGGCTGCCGGCCTCGCCTGCCTCCTTGCGCACGATCACGGCGACAAAGGCATCGGCGGGGTTGGCGAGCTTCAGTTGCGCGGTTTCCGCGTCGCTGAGGGCGAATTCGTAATTGACGCCCAGGCTGTCCGGCGCGGTGATCGAGAACACGGCTTCAGGGTTGTCCAGGCTCTGCAGCAGGAATAGCGAGGAAGTCGAGTCCTGTTCATGCACCAGCGCGAAGTTCTTGCACGCTTCGAAACCGGGCAGGCCGGCCGGGAACTCGATCACCTTCTCATCGGGGATATCGACGCTGCCGAACACCTGACTTTCGATCTTCATGGAGCTCTCCTGTGATTGATCGGCCCGCGCGCCCGGCGGGTCGCGCGCGAGGCCGGCTGGCCGCGGTTCGGCCATTCCTCCACCGCAAGGGTTACTTGCGCGGAGGCAAGATCATGCCATCCAGCTTGCGTTCGCGGCGAATTTTTTCCTGTTCGGCGAGGGCCGACTGGCGGTCCGGATAGGGGCCGAGCACCACGCGCGCCTGCAGGTGGGCAGGATAGCCCTTGCGCTCGAGTTCGCGGCGCATGCCCTCGGCGTTGCCGGTGTCGAGGAACACGCCGAGCTGGATCAGGTAGCCGGGCCCGGGCGGCGGTTCGGTGTGCAGGCGGGCCGGTGCGGCGGGAGGCAACGGCGCGGCGGCGCCAGGGGCCGGGGGCGTCTCGGCCGCGGGCGGGCTGGCCTGCACCGCGGCGGACGGTGCCGGCGTGGCGGGCGGTGCAGCAGCCGATGCGCCCCCCTGTGCCACGGCGGCCTCGGCGCTACCGGACGCCGGCGCAGGCTCCGCCGGGGCGGGCAGCGGCGCGCCATCGCCCCCGGCCGGCACCGCGTCCGAAGCTTGCGCCACCGCGCCGGATGAGGATTCCGCCGGCGCTGCGGCGACGTCCGCCGGCGGCTCGGCAGTGTGCGTCTCGGCCACCGCGGGGACGGCAACCGCAGCCGGCGATGCGGCAGGCGGCTCCGGCACGGTTTCGTCCTCGCCGACGAGCGCCAGCGACGCCGTCAGCACGAGGGCGGCGACCGCGGCGAGCAAGGCCCGCTGCAGCCCCGCCTTGCGCAAGGCATCGACGCCGGGCGCCGCCCGGTCGCCCGCGGCGCGCGGCGCGCTCACGCGGCCGTCCCGTCGCCGGCCTGGCTGCGGGCGAGCGACTGGACGAGTTCAGCCTCGGCGACGGTGATGCCGCAGCGCTCGGCGATGGTTTCCGCATCCAGCCCGCGGCGTGCGAACACGAGCGCCTCGTTGTATTCGGGCGAAGCGCCGCGCGTCGTGACGCCCGCAGCGGCCTGTTCCTTGTGCGCCCGGACCTGCTCGCGCAGCTCGTCGAGCGCGCGGCGCAGGTCCGCCAGCTCGGTGCGCTGCTGCTCGAGTTCGCGCCGCAACTGGCGGACTTCGAGCTCGTGCTGGAAAGCGTCCGCAACCGGGTTCGCACGCGCCGCCGCGGGCGGCGGAGGGTCGAAGCTGTACAGCTCGCCCGCCTCGTCAGCTTCGCCCTCATCGACCTTGTTCTCGTCGCCCCCCGGCTCGGCAATCGTCGCGCGCGGCGATTCGCCCGGCTCCCCGGTCGATGCGGATGCGGATGGGGATGCGGATGCGGATGCGGATGGGGATGCGGGCGCCCGCGGCACGCGCGCGACGCGATAGAGCTGGTAGCCGATGTAGGCCGCCAGCAACGCGATTGCGGCGAGGATGATTTCACGCAGCCCCATTCGGCCTCGCGAGCGGGACAGGACAACGATGATCGTGCATGACGGAAGCGGCCCCGGATGGGTGCGGCGAAGCAATAGTCGGGGATAATACTGGCGCCCAACTATCCCGACAAATGCAGATGGCCTTCGACTTCGCACTCGCCCTGTTCTGGCTCAAGAAAGCCGTCTCCATCGCGGTGCAGCCGCCGGTCGCGCCACTGCTGCTGATCGCCGCCGGACTGCTGCTGGCGCCGCACCGGCGTCGTGCCGGCTTCGCGCTGGCGTGGGCCGGCGTCGCGGCGACGCTGTTGTTGTCGATGCCGACGAGCGTCGGCTGGCTGCTGGGCGGCCTCGAGGCGACGCCGGTCGTCGATGCGGCCGGGCTGGGCCGGGCACAGGCCATCGTCGTGCTGGGGGCCGGCAAGCGGCGCAATGCGCCGGAATACGGCGGCGAAACGGTCAACCGCCTGGCGCTGGAGCGGCTGCGCTACACGGCCCGTCTGGCGCGCACGACCGGGCTGCCGGTGCTCGTCAGCGGCGGCGCACCGACGGGCAACGTCCCGGAAGCGGCGCTCATGCAGACGGCGCTGGAGGAGGATTTCCGCGTTCCCGTGCGCTGGGTCGAGAATGCCTCGCTCGATACGCAGCAGAATGCCCAGTTCTCGGCCGTGCTCCTGGGGGCCGCGGGCGTGCATCGCATCCTGCTCGTGACCCACGCGGCGCACATGCCGCGGGCGCAGGCGGCATTCGAGGACGCGGGGCTGCAGGTCATCCCGGCACCGACCGCCTGGCTGGGCGGCACGGGCGCGGGCGACCAGGCGCTGGGCGAACTGCCCGGGCCGACCTCCGCCTACGCCGGCTGGTACGCGGTGCATGAATGGCTGGGGCTGCTGGTGTACCGCCTGACGCGGTAAGCGGGAACTGCCCGCCGGGCGCGGGATCACAGCCTTCACGTTTGCGTTTCGATACCCGCTTGCCTATAGAAACTTAGGCGCCACGAAAAGCCGCGGCGGGCCTTGCCGGAGGATGCAATGACGACCGACCGCACGTCCGCCGCACCAACCACTGTCGAAGCGATTGTCGTACCACGCGCGAGCGACCTCGGCGGCGGCTTCAAGGTCCTGCGCACGCTGCCCTCCGCGCAGCGGCGCATGGTCGGCCCTTTCGTATTCCTCGACCAGATGGGCCCGGTGCAGCTCGAAGCCGGCAGCGGTCTCGACGTGCGCCCCCATCCGCACATCGGGCTCGCGACCGTGACCTACCTGTTCGACGGCGAGATCCTGCACCGCGACAGTCTCGGCAGCGTGCAGCCGATCCGCCCCGGCGAACTCAACTGGATGACGGCAGGCAGCGGCATCGTGCATTCCGAGCGCACGCCGCCCGAGCTGCGCGCGGCCGGCCCCCGGGTCTTCGGCCTGCAGGCGTGGGTCGGGCTGCCCGAGCGCGACGAGGGGATGGCACCCGCGTTCGCGCACCACGGCGCGACCGAACTGCCCGTCATCGCCGGACCGGGCGTGCGCATCCGCGTGATCGCCGGGGAGCTCTTCGGCGTGCGCTCGCCGGCCGAAACCCGCTCGCCGCTCTTCTACGCCGACGTCACGCTGGTCGCGCAGCAACGCCTGCACGTCCCGGCCGAACACGAGGAACGGGCGGCCTACGTCGTCGAGGGCGCGGTGCGCATCGACGGGCAGGCCTACCCGCCCGGCCAGTTGCTGGTGTTCGCCCGCGGCGCCGACGTGACGCTTTCGGCGCTGGGGCCGACGCGCCTGATGCTGCTCGGCGGCGAACCGCTCGACGGCCCGCGCTTCGTCTGGTGGAATTTCGTCGCCAGCAGGCGCGAACGCATCGAAGAGGCCAAAGCGGACTGGAGCGCCGACCGCTTCGCACCGGTGCCGGGCGAAACCGAACGCATCCCGCTGCCCTGACAATTCGCAGCCCCACCCCTCGAGGAAACCACGATGAGCTCGATCCTGAACGAAGAAGGACGCGACCTGCTGTTCCGCAATGCCCGCACTCACAACGCCTGGCTCGACAAACCGGTCAGCGACGCGACGCTGCGCGAGCTGTACGACCTGCTGAAATGGGGCCCGACCAGCGTCAATTGCTGCCCGGCGCGCATCGTCTTCCTGCGCACCCCCGAGGCGAAGGCGCGGCTGCTGCCGGCGATGGCGCCGGGCAACCTCGAGAAGACGCGTAGCGCGCCGGTCACCGCGATCATCGGCTACGACGGACGCTTCTACGACATGCTGCCGAAGCTCTTCCCGCATACCGACGCCCGCGCGTGGTTCGTCGATACGCCCGAGCTCGCCGAAGTCACGGCGCGGCGCAACAGCTCGCTGCAGGGCGCCTACTTCATCATGGCCGCGCGCGCGGTCGGCCTGGATTGCGGCCCGATGTCGGGTTTCGACCAGGCCAAGGTCGACCACGAGTTCTTCCCCGCCGCGCCGAAGGACGGCAGCGGGTTCAGCCAGGAGTACTTCCCGGACAGCCACGTGAAGACCAACTTCATCTGCAACCTCGGCTACGGCGACGCGACGAAGCTCCACCCGCGCAGCCCGCGGCTCGCCTTCGACGAGGCCTGCAAGCTGCTCTGAGCACGCCCCGCCCGTCAGGCGCCGCGGAATCCCGGCTTGCGCTTTTCGAGGAAGGCGGTGACGCCTTCGACGAAATCGCCGGTCGCGCTGCAGCGCGCGAAGGCCTCGGCTTCGCTCTGCAGCTGGGATTCGATTTTCGCATCCGGCGACGACGCCAGCAGGCGCTTGATTTCGCCGTAGGCGTGGCGCGCCCCGTGCTGCAGGCGGCCGACCAGGGCCGCGGTTTCGGCGTCGAGTTCCGCCGCGGCGACGACACGATTGACGAGGCTCAGGCGCAAGGCCTCGGCGGCATCGAAGCGCTCGCCCAGCAGCAGCAGTTCGGCCGCCTTGCGCCGACCGACGATGCGCGGCAGGAACCATGACATGCCGCCATCGGCGGACAGGCCGATCGAGGAATAGGCGGTGGTGAACTTTGCGCTGTCGGCGCACAGCGCGAGGTCGCAGCCCAGCATCAGCGACAGGCCGAAACCCGCGCAGGCGCCGCGCACCTTGGCGATCACCGGCTGCGGCAGCGTCTGCAGGATCTCGACCGCGGGGTTGATGTGCTTCTCGATGATCGCGCGGAAGGCCACCATGCGCGCCTGGGCGCTCAGATGGAACTGGGTGGAGAAGTCCTTCAGGTCGCCACCGGCCATGAAATGGTCGCCCGCTCCGGTGATCACCACCACGTCGACGTCGTTGAGGTCGCGCAGCGCGCGCGTGGCGTGCAGGAAGTCTTCCATCATTTCGATGGACAAGGCATTGAGCTGGGCCGGACGGTTCAGCGTGAGCGTGGCGACGCGGTTCTCGACATCCAGCAATACGGTGTTGGCCATGATTCGAAATCTCCCTGATTATGTAATTCGCGTCGCCGACAGGGCGTCGCGGCATTCACCCTTGGCCCGTAGTATGCCTTGGCGGCGGCGCGCGGTCTTTCCGGCCCGGCATGCCAGTCGCGCCGGCCTGCGCTGCAATTCACGCGTGAGCCGAAGATGCCGTCCCCGGATCGGGGAAAATGATCGCCACGCATGCCCCGCCCAGCGCGCTGTCGGCCAGCGATACCCGGGCGCCGTGCAACGCGGCAATTTCCTTCACGATCGCCAGTCCCAGTCCGCTGCCTTCCCCGGTGGACGTGCGGCCGCGAACGAAGCGCTCGAACACGGCGTCACGCTCGTCGCCGTCGATGCCCGGGCCGGAATCCTCGAGACGGACCGTCACCGGCGAAGGGCTTACCGAGATCAGCACCCGGCCGCCCGCCGGCGTGTACCGGATGGCGTTGTCGATGAGGTTGCCCAGCGCTTCGCCCAGCAGGTCCGGCAGCCCCTTGACCGTGATCGTCGTTGCGGCGGACTCGAATTCGAGCTCGATGCCCTTCTCCAGGGCTGCGTCGAGATAAGTCTCCCCCACTTCGCGCGCGAGTGCGGCGAGATCCACGTCGGCCAGCCGCAGGTCGGCCCTGACTTCCGGGTCCAGCCGGCTCAGCGCGAGCAGCTGCTGCACCAGCCTGGCGGTGCGCTGGGTGGTCCCGCCCAGCTCGTGCAGCACCGCGCGCATGCTTTCCGCATCGGGCGCATCCACCGCCCGCGCCAGCCCCAGCCGCAGCCCGGTCAGGGGCGTGCGCAGCTGATGCGCGACCGTGGCGGCGAACTGCCGTTCGCGTTCCAGCATCTTGCGGATGCGATCGAGGAGGTCGTTCAGGGCCGACGCGAACGGCATCAGCTCGCGGGGCATGTCGTCCAGCGGGATCGGTTCGAGTGCGGCGTGCGAACGCTCGTTCCAGCGTGCGGCGATGCGCTCGAGGATGCGCATCGTGCGTCGCACGGTGAATCCGACGATCAGCGCGGCGATGAGCACGAATGCGGCCACCGGCGCCATCGTCAGCAGCAGGTCCTCCTCGGCACGCTCCCGCTTGATCCGCGTCTCGGCCACCAGCACCACGGCCTCGGCACCGCCGGGGCCCGCGACCGCCACGCGGGCCACGCGCACATCCTCGTCCGCAAAGCGGGCGTCATAGGTCCGCCCGTTGTGGCTATAGACCTTCTCGCGCACGCCCTGCCCGGGCACACCGGCTTGCCCGACGAGGTGCTCGCCCCCCTGCGTCACTTCGAAGTACGTCCGGTCGACGACGTCATAGGTGATGAGCGCCTCGGCCTGCCGGGAAAGCTCCACGCTTGCCCGGCCGTCGACGAACTGCACCTGGCCGGCGAGCGATCGCGCCGCATCGAGCAGCCAGCGGTCGAACACGCGCTCCATGAGCTGCTGCGCGGCGTAAGCGCCGAACGCGCCGGTCAGGGCGACGATCACCAGCACCGGCAGCATCAGGCGCAGGTTGAGCTCCCGCTGCAGGCCGGGGGACCGCACCGGATTCACGGCTGCTCCTCCGTTCCGCCGCCGGCGCCGTCCTCGAGCGCGAGCCGGTAGCCGAAGCCGCGAACCGTCCGGATCGCCACGCCGGATCCCGCGAGCCGGCGGCGCAGGCGGGAAATGTAGACTTCCACCGCGCTGTCGCCGACCTCGAGGTTGCGCTCCGCCAACGCATCGGCGAGCGCCCGCTTGGGCACCAGGCGCGGAGAACGCCGCACGAGCAGGCCCAGCACCTCGAATTCGCGCGGCAACAGGTCCAGCGGCTGGCCGTTGAGGAACGCGCACCCCTCCTCCTCCAGCCAGACCAGGGGCCCGTACTGGGCGCCCGCGCCGCCGACGATCCCGCTGCGGCGCTGCAAGGCCTGCATGCGCGCATCGAGTTCTTCCGGCGCGAAGGGCTTGATCAGGTAATCGTCGGCCCCCTGCTGCAAGCCGTCGACCCGGTCCGCGACCTGATCGCGCGCGGTCAGCACCAGCACCGGCGTTTGCCGGTCGCGCCGGCGCAACCGCCCCAGCCATGCGAGCCCGTCGCCGTCCGGCAGTTGCAGGTCGAGCACGATCAGGTCGGCCCCGGCCTCGCCGACCGCGACGTCAGCCTGGGCAAGCGTGCCGCACGTGCGCACCAGCCACCCGCGGGCTTGCCAGCGCAAGGCGAGTTCGCGCGCGATCGTCGCGTCGTCCTCGATCAGGAGCAGTTGCACGACGCGGGTCCCGAACGCCGCGCTGACGCGCCGCAACATCCGGCCGCTTGCAGGCGCGCCCGGCTGATAGGTCTTTGCAAGCTTGGCTGCGTAGCCTGCCCCCGTCGGTCGCGATACCCCGCCGGTTGTTGCATTGCACACGCTGCGGCGCCCGGAGGCTCACGACGATCACGAGGAAAGAACTTGACCATGGATATGAAACGAGATTGGACTGTGGCGGCTTTGCTGGCTGCAGCGGTCGCAGCCGCTGTGGCGATCTGGCTGGTGCGGAGCCACGAGCCGGCCCCCGCCGCGGCAGCCGGGCAGCCGGCGGCGGCGCCGTCGAGCGGCGAACGCGACACCTTGCGCTATGCGGATGACGCTCCGCAACTGGCAATGATCCAGTCGCGCATTATACCTTCGACGCCGCTGCCGCTGTCCGACCCGCTGAGCGCGCGCGTCGCCTACGACGAGGACGTGACGGCGCGCATCAGCACCAGCCTCGCCGGACGCGTCGTGGCGATCAAGGCGGCACCGGGCGACGTCGTGAAGGCCGGTCAGGTGCTGGCGGAAATCGACTCGCCCGACGCCGGCACGGCATATGCCGATCTCGACAAGGCGCGCGCCGACGAGGAGCGCAAGCGCCTGGCAATGGAGCGCGCGCGCGCGCTGACGCCGGGCGAGGGGATCGCGGGCAAGGAGTGGGAGGCCGCCCAGGCCGATTTCGCGCAGGCACGCACGGAGACGGTGCGCGCGGAGCGGCGCCTGAAGAACCTCAACCCGTACGGCCACGCCATCAATGGCCAGCGCATCGCCCTTGCCAGCCCCCTGAGCGGGGTCGTCACGGAACGCACCGCGACCCCGGCGCTGGAAGTCGGACCGGGGATGGCGGCGCCGCTATTCGTCGTCACCGATCGTGCGCACCTGTGGCTGATGATCGACGTGCCGGAAAAGCTGCTCGGACGCATCCGCCCGGGCAGCACCGTCACCGTCGACAGCGACGCTTATCCCGACGAACATTTCACGGCCACGATCGTGCAGCTCGGCCAGACCGTCGATCCCAACACCCGCCGCGCGCTGGCGCGGGCACGCCTCGACAACCCGGCCGGAAAGCTGCTGCCGGAGATGTTCGTGCGCGCCTCCGTGCTCCAGAGCAGCGGAACCGGCGTGCCGGTCCCCAACGGCGCGATCGTGAACCGCGGCAGCCAGACCATCGTCTTCGTGCGCACCGCCCCCGGGGAATTCCGGCGCCGCGCGGTGAAGCTGCTGACCCGCGGCAGCGACTTCAGCTACGTCGGTGAAGGCCTGCGCGGCGACGAGGACGTGGTCACCGCCGGCGCGCTGCTGCTCGACGCCGAACTGGACGCGCGCGCAGGCAACGCACAATGATCGACCGGCTCATCGTTTTCGCGCTGACCCAGCGCGTATTCGTGCTCGTGCTGGTCGCCGCGCTGGTCGGCTTCGGCGGCTATGCGTTGTCGAACCTGCCGATCGAGGCGTTTCCCGACGTGCAGGACGTGCAGGTGCGCGTCATCTCGCAGCTGCCGGGGCAGGCCCCGGAAGACATGGAGCGATTCGTCACCCTGCCGATCGAGCGCGAGGTCTCAGGCACGCCCCGGCTCACCAACGTCCGCTCGGTCACGATGACCGGCCTGTCGGTCGTCACGCTCACCTTCGCGGACGGCACCGACGACTATTTCGCGCGCCAGCAGGTCACGGAGAAGCTGGCGACGGTGACGCTGCCGCCGGGCGTACAGCCGCAACTCGCGCCGCTGTCGACCGCGGTCGGCGAGGTGTATCGCTACACGGTCGAGGCGCCGGATCTGTCGGATGCCGAGATCAGGACCCTCCAGGACTGGACGATACGGCCGGCGCTGCGCATGACGCCGGGCGTCGCCGACATCGTCAGCTTCGGCGGCGCGATCAGGCAATACCAGATCGACGTCGACCCGCTCGCGCTGCGCAAGTACCAGGTCACCCTGGACCAGCTCAGCCAGGCGGTCGGCAACGGCAGCGGCAATGCCGGCGGGGAGCCGCTGCGGCAGGGCGACGCCTCGCTGGTCGTGCGTTCGGCCGGCCTGTTCCACGACGTCGGCGACATCCGCAAGGTGGTCGTCGCGGCACGCCAGGGGCGCACGATCACAGTCGGCGACCTCGCGACGGTACGCGCAGGCGAACGTCCGCGCTTCGGCGTGGTCGGCGCCGACCGGCGCGACAGCATCATCGAAGGCATCGTGTCGATGATCAAGGGCGGGAACCCGGCGAAGATCAACGCGGAACTGAAGGAACGCATCGCGCAACTGCAGACGACCCTGCCGCCGGGAGTGAAGATCGTGCCGATCTACGACCGCACCGAGCTCGTGCACCACACCGTGACGACGGTGGCGGAAAACCTCGTCGTGGGCGCGCTGCTGGTGCTGACCGTGCTGGTGATCTTCCTCTCGAGCTGGCGCGCGGCGCTGATCGTCGCCACGGTGATCCCGCTGGCGCTGCTGTTCGCGTTCATCCTGATGAACGCCGGCGGCGTGTCCGCGAACCTCATCTCGCTCGGCGCCGTCGACTTCGGGATCATCATCGACAGCGCGGTCGTCATCGTCGAGGCGCTGATGGTGCGGCTGGCGCTGCGGGCCCTGCCCGCCGCCAGCGCGGCCGAAGGGCGCAGCCACCGGCTCAACGTCCTGCACCGGACGATGAGCGGCATGTCGCACCCGGTACTCTTCTCCAAGGCCATCATCATCCTGGCCTTCGTGCCGATATTCACCTTCCAGCGCGTGGAGGGGAAGATCTTCACGCCCGTCGCGCTGACGCTCAGTTTCGCACTGCTGGGCGCCGTGCTGCTCACCTTCACGCTGCTGCCGACCCTGCTGTCCTACGTCGTGCAGCGGCGCACGCTGGCCGAGAAACACAAGCCCTGGCTGGACTGGCTGCAGGTGCGCTACCAGCGCGTGACGATTTTCGCGATACGCCGCGGCCGCACTGCGATGTGGCTCTCCGCCCTGCCGGTCGCCGCCGCGCTCCTGCTCGCCCCGGGGCTCGGTAGCGAGTTCCTGCCCAAGCTGGACGAAGGCAACATCTGGCTGACGATCACGCTGCCGACCTCGGCCGCGCTCCAAACCACCAAGCAGATCGAGGGCATCGTCCGTTCGGAGCTCCTCGCGTATCCCGAGGTCACACACGTCATCTCGCACGCCGGGCGCCCCGACGACGGCTCGGACCCCAAGGGCCCGAACAACCTGGAGATCCTGGTCGACCTCAAGCCGCGCAAGGAATGGCGCTTTGCGACCAAGGAGGACCTGGTCGCCAGCATGTCGGACCGCCTGGCGGCGATTCCCGGCATCACGAGCAACTTCTCGCAGGTCATCCAGGACAACGTCGAGGAATCGCTCTCCGGATTCCGCGGCGAGATCGTCGCCAAGATCACAGGCAGCAACCTCGACGTCCTGGAAGAGAAGGCGACCCAGACCGTCGGCGTGATCCAGGGGATCCGCGGCGCCACCGACGTCGACGCCACGCACATCGGCGGGCAGACCGAGGTTGTCGTGACACCCGACCGCACGCGCCTCGCCCGGTACGGCATCACCATCAACGACGTCAATACGCTGGTGAACGAGGCGCTGTCGGGCGCAGGCGTCACCGGCTTCTACGACGGGGACAGGCGCTTCGACGTCGTCGTCCGCGTCGGCGAGAAGGCGCGCGGCAGTGTCGATGCCATCGCCAACCTGCAACTCGCGCTGCCCGGCACGCAGGTCGGCAACGGGCCGGGCACGATCGCGCTGGGCGACGTCGCGACCATCGAGGTGCGGCAGGGCGCATCGCGCATCCTGCGCGAATCGGGCTCGCGCACCGTGATCGTGAAGGTGAACCTGTTGGGCCGCGACCAGGGCAGTTTCGTGGACGAGGCCCGCCGTGCCGTCGCCGAGCAGGTCAAACTGCCGGCCGGCTACGCGCTGACCTGGGGCGGCCAGTTCGAAAACTCGCAACGGGCGGCCAAGCGCCTGATGGTGATCATTCCGCTCACCGTCCTGCTGATCTTCTCCCTGCTGTTCTGGGCCTTCCGCTCCGTCCGGCTGGCGGGACTGGTGCTCGGCATGGTGCCCTTCACGCTGATCGGCGGACTCGCGGCGCTGGGCCTGGCGGGGCTGCACCTGTCGGTGTCGGCCGCGGTCGGCTTCATCGCGGTGGCGGGCATCTCGGTGCAGAACGGCGTGATCATGGTCGAGGAAGTGATGCAGCGGGTGCGCGAGGGCGCGCGGGTCGCCCACGCGATCGTCCAGGGGGCCTCGGTGCGCCTGCGGCCGATCCTGATGACGGCCCTCATGGCCGGCCTGGGGCTGCTCCCGGCCGCGCTGTCGCACGGCATCGGCAGCGAAACCCAACGCCCGTTCGCGTGCGTCATCGTCGGCGGCATCGTCACCGGCACCCTGTTTACGCTCCTGGTGCTCCCGGCCGCGATGGCCCTGTTCGGCAACTTCTCCGACGCCGCCCCCGATCCCGAAGGGACTGCAGGCGAGGCATGAGACGACACATGAAGCATACCCCTGACCGGGCGACGCAACGCCCCCCGATGACGCGACGGAACGGGACTGCCTGGCGGCAGCCGGCGGCGATCGCCGCGGCCGTCGCCATGCTCACCGGATGCGCAGTCGGGCCCGACTATGTCCGGCCGCACCTCCCCGCCTCCGCCGCCTATTCGCCGGCGCCGCTGCCCGCGACCACGCCGGCCACCCCCGTGCCGGGCGGCGCCGCGCAGCACTTCACGGTCGGGCGCGACATCGGCGCGGACTGGTGGACGCTGCTCCAATCGCAGCCACTGGACGCCCTCATCGAAAAGGCCTTCGCGGCCAACCCGTCGATCGAGTCCGCGCAGGCCGCGCTGCGCGCCGCGCACGAGGCCGAGTACGCGCAGCGCGGCCTCTACTTCCCGACGGTTCAGGCCGGCTATACGCCGTCACGCACCAAGGTCGCGGGCAACCTCAGCGGCAGTTCCGCTCCCGGCCCCCAGGGCGACGGGACGATCATCGGCGCCACGCCCGGGGCGCCGGTCATCTTCGACTTCCACACGGCCCAGCTGACGGTCGGCTTCGTCCCGGACGTGTTCGGCGGCAACCGCCGCCAGGTCGAGGCGCTCGCGGCGCAGGCGACGGTCCAGCAATTCCAGCTCGAAGCGACCTACGTCACGCTCGCGTCGAACATCGCGGCCGCGGCCATCCAGGATGCCTTGCTGCGGCGGCAGATCGCCATCACCCGGGAGATCGTCGACGCCGACACGGCCGCCGCGGACGTGGTGCGCCGCCAGCACCAGGCGGGCTACGTATCGCGCCTGGACCTCGCCGCCCAGGAAAACGCCCTCGCCCAGGCCCGGCAGGCATTGCCGCCGCTACAGAAGCAGCTGGAACAGAATCGCGACCTGTTGCGGGCCCTGTCGGGCGCCGCACAGGACACCGAAGTGCCCGCCTTCGACCTCGACGCCCTGCAACTGCCGGACGAGTTGCCGCTGAGCCTGCCCTCACGGCTCGTCGAACAACGGCCGGACGTGCGCGCGGCGGAGGAGCAGTTGCACGCTGCCAGCGCCCAGATCGGCGTCGCACGGGCCAACCGGCTGCCGCAATTCTCGATCAACGGGACGGCCGGCGGCGCGGCGGCCCACTTCGACCAGATGTTCCGGAACAGCGGCCAGTTCTTCAATCTCGCGCTCAACATCACCCAGCCGCTGTTCGACGGCGGCACGCTGATGCACCGCGAACGGGCCGCGACCGAAACCTTCCGCCAGGCGGCCGCGCAGTATCGCTCGACCGTCATCACCGCGTTCCAGAACGTCGCGGACACGCTGCATGCGATCCACACCGACGCCGCGGCAATGCAGGCGGCAGCGGAGGTCGCGGAGACCTCGCGCACCCAACTGGAGCTGATCCGGCGCCAGCACAGCCACGGCTATCTCGACCGCCTGGCGCTCATCACTGCGGAACAGGCCTGGCGACAATCGCGGCTGAACCTCGCACAAACCCAGGCGAACCGCATGAACGACACCGTGGCGCTCTTCGTCTCCCTGGGCGGCGGCTGGTGGCATCGCACCACCGACGATGTCGCCCGCGTCGAGGGCACGGAGCCCTGACGGCGCGATCGCGAACGCCGAGCGGCGCTGCAAACCGGTGTCCGCAGGCTGCCCGGCCAACCCCCGTCCGCCTTCGACCAGACGACCCGAATTCGAAAGGAGGCATCCCGTGAACAGAATGCTGATGTTGTGCGCACTGCCCCTCGCCCTGTCCGCGTGCAGCACCGTGCGGGACCTGCCGCCCGGTTACATGATGGGCGCCGACGCCACCGAGGGCCTCGCGATCGTCTCGCTGACCCTGTCCGGCAAGGATCTGCGGCGGATATCCAGTCTCGAATACCGCGTGCGGGAAGTCGCAGAGGCCAACACCGGGGAGATGAACAGCAACCAGCGGTTCGGCTCCGTGCGGCAGTTCGCACGCTGGGTCCAGGACAAGGACTTGCACGGTCCGGCCGGCGGCGACCGGACGCTCGTCGTCAAGGCCCCGTTCACGGCGGAACCCCTCGATGTCGTGGAATCCGGCAGCCCGCGCGGACGCGTCGCCGTCCTGCGCCTGCCGGCCGGAGACTACGAGCTCTATGACTGGAAGATGGTGGTTCCCGACGAATATGGCGGCAACGAGTTCAGTCCGAAACGGGCCGTCACCATGCGCTTCAGGGTCGAAGCCGGTCGTGCCAGCTATCTCGGCGACGTGGATCTGCACGTCACCGACCGGGATAGCTACAACATCACCATCGAGGACAAGGCGCAGCGCGACCTCGCCCTGCTCGCGAAGAAACTGCCGTCGATCCACACGGAGGGCATCGTCTCGCGCCTGCTGACCGCGGTGCGGCTGTGAAATGCCTGCGGGGAGGGAGGGGCGATCACACGCGCTCGAACACGCCCGCAGCCCCCATGCCGGTGCCGATGCACATCGAGATCATGCCGTAGCGCAGGTTCGCGTCGCGGCGCATCGCGCTCATCAGCGTCGCGGTGCGGATCGCGCCGGTCGCGCCGAGCGGATGGCCCAGCGCGATCGCGCCGCCGAGCGGGTTGACCTTCGCCGGGTCGAGCCCGAGCTGCCCGATCACCGCGAGCGCCTGCGCCGCGAAGGCTTCGTTGAGCTCGATCCAGTCGAGCTCGTCCTGGGCAATGCCGCCTGCCGCGAGCGCGCGCGGGATCGCCTCGACCGGGCCGATGCCCATCACCTGCGGCGGCACGCCGGCGACCGCGTAGCTGACGAAGCGCGCGATCGGCGTCACGCCGTGGCGCTTGACCGCCGCCTCGCTCATCAGCAGCACCGCACCGGCGCCGTCGGACATCTGCGAGCTGTTGCCCGCGGTGACCGAACCGCGCGCGGCGAACACCGGCTTGAGCTTCGCGAGCGCTTCCAGCGAGGCGTCCGCGCGCGGCCCCTCGTCGGTGTCGGCGACGCGCTCGACGACGCGCACCGCGCCGCCCTCGCCCGGCACATGGGTGCGCACGGGGTAGGGCGTGATCTCGTCGCGGAAGAGGCCCGCCGCGATCGCCGCGCTGGCACGCTGGTTCGAGTGCAGCGCGAAGCGGTCCTGATCCTCGCGCCCGACTTTCCACTGCTGCGCGACCATCTCGGCGGTGAGGCCCATGCCGTAGGCGATGCCGATGTTCTCGTGCTTCGCGAACACGGCCGGGTTGAGGCTCACCTTGTTGCCCATGATCTGCGGCATCGCGCTCATCGACTCGGTGCCCGCCGCGATCATCACGTCCGCCTCGCCGAGGCGGATGCGCGCCGCGGCGTCCGCGACCGCCTGCAGGCCGGAGGAACAGAAACGGTTGATCGTGATCCCCGGCACCGTGTCCGGCAGGCCCGCCAGCAGCAGGCCGATGCGCGCGACGTTCATGCCCTGCTCGGCTTCCGGCATCGCGCAACCGACGATCACGTCGCTGATCTCCCTCGCGTCGAGCCCCGGCACCTTCGCCACCGCCGCTGCCAGCACGTGCGCGAGCATGTCGTCCGGGCGCACGCTGCGGAACATGCCGTTCCTCTTGGCGACCGGCGTGCGCGTCGCGGCGACGATGTAGGCTTCCTGAATCTGTCTGCTCATGTCGTTTTCCCCATCCGTTTCCGAGGGTTAGTTCCTGAGGGGCTTGCCGGTTTCAAGCGTGTGCGCGATGCGCTGCTGCGTCTTCTCCTGCTTCAGCAGGTCGACGAAGAGGGCGCGCTCGACGTCGAGGATCCACTGCTCGGGCACGCGCGCATTCGTCTCGACCTCGCCGCCGCACAGGGCGGTCGCCGCGGCCTTCGCGACCTTGTAGTCGTAGGGCGAGATGAAGCCGCCTTCGGCCATGTTCACGAGCATCAGCTCGCAGGTCGCGATACCGTTGCGGCCCGCGACCGTCACCGCACGCTGCACCTGCGGCGGCCGGTAGCCCGCCTCATGAAGCGCCCGTGCCCGCCGGATGCCGACGTAGAGCAGCTCCTGCGCATGGAAGACGATGTCGTCCGTGGCCTTCGCGAAACCGAGCTGCACGGCCTCCAGCGCGCTCTTTGCGACGGTCGCCATCGCGATCGTCTGGAAGCTGTTCTGGATGAACGGGAAGACGTCGCCGCCCGCAGCCTTCTGCGCCGCGTAGTGGGCCTGCAGCGCAAACTCCTTGCTGCCGCCGCCCGCCGGGATCAGACCGACGCCCGCCTCGACGAGGCCGACGTAGCTTTCCAGCGCCAGCACGCGGTGCGCCGAGTGCATCGCGAACTCGCAGCCGCCGCCCAGCGCCATGCCCTGGATCGCCGTGACTACCGGCACTTGCGCATGCTTGAGCGTCATCGATGCGCGCTGGAACTTCGCGACGGTGCGCTCCAGCGCGTCGAACTGCCCGGCCTTGCAGGCCGCGACGACCTGATGCAGGTTCGCGCCGACCGCGAACGGCGCGGGATGCCACAGCACGACGCCGTCGAGATCGCGTTCGGCGCGCGCCATCGCCTCGAGCAGGCCGTCCAGCACCTCGTCGCCGATCGCGTGCTGCTTCGACTTGAAGGACAGGATGCCGATGCGCGCGTCCTGGTCGGGGCGCGTCCACAGGCGTACCCCGTCGTTCTCCCACAGGGTCTCGCCGCGCTCGGACGGCGCCTCGCCCAGCACCTGCTCGGGGTAGAGCTGGCGCTCATACACCGGCAGCGTCGAACGCGGCTTCAGCGCCTTCGTCGTCGCCGAATACGAACCACCCGCTTCGTGCACGCCGCGGCGCTCGAACACCCACGCCGGCAGCGGCACCTTCGCCATCGCCCGGCCGTGTTCGATGTCGAGCCGGACCATCTTGGCGATCTCGCTCCAGTCGGCCGCCTGCCAGGTCTCGAACGGCCCCTGCGACCAGCCGAAGCCCCAGCGCATCGCGAGGTCCACGTCGCGCGCGTTGTCGGCGATGTCCCCGAGATGCACGGCGCAGTAGTGGAACACGTCGCGGAACACGGCCCACAGGAACTGCGCCTCCAGCAATTCGCTCGCGGCCAGCAGGGCGAAGCGCTCGACCGGGTCCTTCGTCTTCAGCATCGTCTCGACCGCCGGAATCACGTCGCCCGCGCTCGGGCGGTAGCCCTGCGTCTTCAGATCCAGCACCTGGATCTGCTTGCCTTCCTTGCGGTAGATGCCGGCGCGCGTCTTCTGCCCCAGCGCGCCCTGCGCGATCAGCGCCTGCAGCCACTCCGGCACCTTGAAGTGCGCATGCCACGGGTCGTCGGGCAGCGTCGCCTGCATCGTGCCGATCACGTGGGCGAGCGTGTCGAGGCCGACGACGTCGGCGGTGCGGTAGGTCGCGCTCTTGGGCCGACCGATCAGCGGCCCGGTGAGGCCGTCGACCTCGTCGAAGCCCAGCCCGAGGCGCGCCGTGTGGTGCATCACCGCGAGGATCGAGAACACACCGACGCGGTTGGCGACGAAATTGGGCGTGTCCTTCGCGCGCACGATGGATTTCCCGAGCCGCGTCGTCAGCCAGCTCTCGAGTGCATCGAGCATCGCGGCGTCGGTGTCGCGTGTCGCGATCAGCTCGACCAGCGACATATAGCGCGGCGGGTTGAAGAAGTGGATGCCGCAGAAGCGCCCGCGCAGCGCCGCCGGCATGCCTTCGGCGAGCGCGTTGATCGACAGGCCGGAAGTGTTCGACGCGAAGTTCGCATCGGGACGGATGAATGGCGCGACCTTCGCGTAGAGGTCCTGCTTCCACTCCATCTTCTCGGCGATCGCCTCGATGATGAGATCGCACTCGCGCAGCTTTTCGAGGTCGGCGCCGTAGTTCGCGGCGTCGATGAAGGCCGCGCGATCCTTCGTCGCGAGCGGCGCCGGATCCAGCTTTTTCAGGTCGGCGAGCGCCTTGTCGACGATCGCGTTCGGCTTGCCGTCCTTCGCCGGCAGGTCGAACAGCAGCACCGGCACGTCGGCGTTCGCGCAGTGGGCGGCGATCTGCGCCCCCATCACGCCCGCGCCGAGCACCGCGACCTTGCGGATGATGAAATTGCTCATGCCAAATCTCCGGTCAATGCACATGACATGTCATCGGCGCGATCGCGGCCGACGGCGAATGCTGCCTTCTTCTTTTTAGCGGATATTGCGGCGGATGCCGCGCGAAACGGGACGGCGACCGCATGCAGAGCCGCCGTCCGCCGTTCAGGCGCTCAGAACGCCATCGAATACTGCGCGCCGAGGAGCCACACGCTGGAGTCGTATTCGCCGGTCACGCGGCCGCGGCCGTCCCGGGTCTGGTCGTTGTCGATCTTGGTCTTCGGCACCAGCAGATAGGCCACGCCGAGGTCGAGCGCGTTGGTCTTGCTGAGCTTCCACTGCGCGCCGGTGCTGAACCAGGTGCGGTTGTTGTCCGGCAGCGACACGAGGCGGCGCACCTTGTCCCTCACCGGCGTCTGGTCGTAGGCGATGCCGAACTTCAGCTTCCACGCGTCGTTGAGCAGGTAGTTCGCACCCAGCGCGACGCGCCACGTGTCCTTGAACTCGGTGTGCAGCGTCTGGGCGGTCGAACCGCTCAGCACACCGGAAGTCCGCACGATGTCGACCTGCCTGACACTGCTCCAGCCGGTCCAGGACAGGTCGCCGAGCATCTCCCAGCGGTTGTCGAGCTTCTGCGCAACACTGACGATGAAGGAGTCGGGCAGATCGACATCCGCTTCGGCCTTGACCGAACGCAGGGTCGGCGCCAGCCCTGCCGCCGGTCCCTTGATCTTGAGGTCGCCTTTCAGCGTGTGCTCAACCTTCGAGCGGTACGACATGCCGACCTTCATCGACGGCGACAACGTGAACAGCGCACCGACGTTCCAGCCCCACGCGTCCGAATCCGCATCCAGCGTCGCGGTCGTCGCGTTCAGGCCGGGCACGCGCGTGATGCTCGTCGGCAACACCGTGGCAACGCGCTTGTATTCGGCCTCGAAGCGCTGCCAGTTCAGGCCGGCGCCGATCGACACCTTGTCGTTTACGCGCCAGGCGACCGACGGGTTGATGTTGATGGTCTTCAGGTCGAACTTGACCGCCTGCGCGCGACCGACCCAATCGTCGTCATACTCGGTCACAAGGCCGAAGGGGGCGCCGATCCCCAAGCCGAGATACAGGTCCTTGTCCAGTGCCCACGACAGGTAGGCGTTGGGAATCCCCGCCCACGAGCCCGCGTCGCCTCCGCCGCCGGAAGTCGGAATGCGCGGCGCGTTAAGGACGACGGAGCCCTTGTTCTTGAAGTCGAAACTCGGCCGCACCGCGACGCCGCCCAGCGACACTTCGTGCGCCTGCAGCTGCGTCATGCCGGCCGGGTTGAAGAAGATCGTGCTCGCGTTCTCGGCGACCGCCGCCGAGCCCGCATAGGCATTGCCGATGCCGCTGGCGTTCTGTTCGAGCAGCTGGAAGCCGCCAGCCGACGCGGCACCGGAGCCGAGCGCGAGCAGCGCGGCGGGAAGCAGGCGGGCAATCGTCGTTTTCTGCATGTGTCTTATCTCCTCGGATATTGTCTTTGCACCTTCGGCGCTGCATTCCGGACCCGCAGCGCGGTCTCCCCGGATCTCCGCACGGACCCCGGCGCCACGGGGCCGCACGAAATTCATCAAACGCCGCTCACCCCGGCGGAACGGGCCGCTTGCGCCCCTGCTCGTCGAGCGCGACATAGGTCAGCGTCGCCTCGGTGACCTTCACGACCACCGGGTTCACGACGTCGCGCTCGGCATACACCTCGACATCCACGGTGATGGAGGTGCGGCCGACGCTGACGACTTCGGCATAGAAACTCACCAGGTCGCCGACCGAGACCGGCTGCCTGAAGGCGAAGGAATTGACCGCAACCGTCGCGACCCGGCTGCGCGCGCGGCGGTGCGCGGGGATCGCGCCGGCGATGTCGACCATCGACATGATCCAGCCGCCGAACACCTCGCCGGCGGGATTGAGGTCGGCCGGCATCGGCATCACGCGCAGCGCCGGCTGCTTGTTCCCGGGCAGACGCACCGGCTCGGCCACGGCTTCGCTCATCGGAGTTTCCTCATGCTCATCCCGCATGGACAACAACGTCAGGCCGGCTGGTCGGAACTTCGCCGGACGACGCCCCCCCCACTTCCGGGGAATGATACAGCGGCCCGCCGGTGAAGGGGGCGAAGCCGGTCCCGAATATCACGCCGGCATCGGCGAGATCCGCATCGGCCACCACGCCAGTTTCCACGCAGCGCCGCGCCGCCGCGACGAGCGGGGCGACGATGCGTCCGGCGAGCTCCGGCGGGACGGCCCCGGCCGCGCCCTTCTGCGCCTTGCCGTCCGCCCAGCGGTAGTAGCCCTGCCCGCTCTTCCTGCCCAGATGACCCGCTGCGACCAGCTCCAGCAGCCTGCGCGGCGGCTCCGTCCCCTCTCCGGCGAGCGCCTTGCCGGCGGCGACGGCGATGTCGAGGCCGACCGTGTCGACGAGTTCGACCGGCCCCATCGGCATGCCGAACGCGACCAGCGCCGCATCGACCGTCTCCGGCGCGACGCCTTCCTCGACGCAACGCAGCGCCTCCAGCATGTAGGGACCGAGCACCGCGTTCACGAGGAAGCCCGGCGCGCTCTTCACCGGCAGCGGCAGCTTGTCGATGCGCCGCACGAAGGCCGCGGCGCGGCGCAGCGCCTCGTCGTCCGATTGTTCGCCGCGCACCACTTCCACGAGCGGCATCAGCGCGACCGGATTGAAGAAGTGGATGCCGACGAGCCGGCGCGGATCCGTCAGCGCGGTCGCGATGTCCTCGATGCGCAGGCTCGACGTATTCGTCGCGAGCACCGCGTCGGGTTTGGCGCGCCGCTCGATGTCGGCGAACAGCGCGCGCTTGGCGCCGAGATTCTCGAAGATCGCCTCGATCACGAGATCCGCACGCGCGGCGCCATGCCCCTGCGGATCGGGAATCAGGCGGTCGAGCGCGAAGCGCACCGGGCGCTTGTCGCCGCGGAACTTGCGCTCGAAGAACGTCGCCGCACGCGCGACGGCCGGCGCGATGCGCTCGACGGACTGATCCTGCAGCGTCACCGTCATGCCGACGAAGGCGCACAGCGCGGCGATGTCGCCGCCCATCACGCCGGCGCCGACGACATGCACGTGGCGCGGAGCGAAGTCCGAGTCTTTCCCGAAACCCTTCAGCCGCTCCTGCAGGAAGAACACGCGGATGAGGTTCTTCGCCGTCGGCGAACGGAAGATCGCCTCCAGCGAGGCCGGGTCGTCCGCGGGCACCGCGAGCGCGTTGCCGCCGTATTTTTGCCAGATGTCGAGGATCGCGTACGGCGCCGGGTAATGCTCGCGCGGCGCCTTCGCGGCGACCTGCTGGCGCGCCTTGTTCGCGACGACGGCCTTGAGCGGGCCGTTGAGGAGCTTCTGCGCGACCGGCAGCGCACGCGGCCGCTGCCCCGACAGCACCAGCAGGCGCGCGGCGTTCTCCATCACGCGCGGCGGCACGCATTCGTCGGCAAGGCCCAGCTTGCGCGCGCGGCGCGCATCGACGCTCTTGCCGGTGAGCATCAGGTCGAGCGCCGCCGCGGGGCCGACGACTTCGGGCAGGCGCTTCATGCCGCCCCAGCCGGGCACGATGCCGAGCATCACCTCGGGCAGCGCGAGCTTGGTGCCGGGCTCGTCCACGACGATGCGGTAACGGCACGCGAGCGCGAGCTCCAGCCCGCCGCCGAGGCAGTGGCCGCGGACCAGCGCGAGTGTCGGGAATTTGAGGCGCGCGAGCCAGTTGAAGAGTTCCCAGCCGCGCTGCACCAGATCGCGGGCGCCCTGCGCCGAGTCGATGCGCGTGAATTCCTCGATGTCCGCGCCGGCAATGAAACCGGCCGGTTTGGCCGACGCGATGACGAGCCCCTTCGGCGGGTCGGCTTCGAGCTGCGCGAAGGCTGCCGCCAGCTCGTCGAGCAGTTCGCGTGACAGCGTGTTCGTGTTCGCGCCCGCGCGATCGAGATACAGCCACGCGAGACCGTCGCTCTCGCCCTTGAGACCTTTGCGTACGAGCACCAGATGCCTGAATCCGGTCATTACAACGCCTCCACCAGCATCGCACCGCCCTGCCCGCCGCCGATGCAGATCGCCGCGACGCCGCGTTTCAGCCCCTGCCGGCGCAGCACGTTCAGCAGATGTAGCACGATGCGCGCACCGCTCGCGCCGACCGGATGCCCTTGCGCGATCGCGCCGCCGTCGATGTTGAGCTTCGCGTCGTCGAGGCGACCGAAGGCCTCCGGCAGCCCCAGTTCGTCGCGACAGTAGTCGGCGTCGTCCCACGCGCGCAGGCAGGCAATCACCTGCGCGGCGAAGGCCTCGTTGATCTCCCACGCGTCGACGTCGCCGAGCGCGAGGCCGTGGCGCTGCAGGATGGGAGTGGCCGCATGCACCGGGCCGAGACCCATCTGCGCGGGATCGAGTCCCGCCCACTGGCTGTCGGCGATGCGCCCGAGGGGCGTCAGGCCGTGGCGCTCGACCGCGGCTTCCGACGCCAGCACCAGCCACGCCGCGCCGTCGGTGATCTGCGAGCTGTTGCCGGCGGTGACGCGGCCGTACTTGCGGTCGAAGAAGGGTTTCAGCTTCGCGAGGTTCCCGGGTGTCGAGTCCGCGCGCACGCCGTCGTCGTCCGCATACACGGTGCCGTTGCGGCCGATCAGCGGCACGAGCTCACCCGCGCCGAAACGCCCGGCCTCTCGCGCCGCCAGCACGCGGGCGTGGCTGCGCGCGGCGAAGGCGTCCATCTCGGCGCGCGAGATGCCGAAGCGGTGGGCGAGGTTCTCCGCGGTCTGGCCCATCAGCTGGCCGACGATGGGGTCCGTGAGGCCCTTCATGATGCCGATCACCGGCGCGAGATAACCCGGCCTGAAGCGGCGCAGCGCGGCGACCTTGTCGCCGACGGTCCTGGTCGCGTACCAGCCGGAGAGCCAGCGCACCATCGCGTCGGAGAGCAGCAGCGGCGCGCGCGACAGTGCATCGACGCCGCCCGCGAGCACCAGTTCCGAGCGCCCCGTGCGGATGTTCGCGATCGCCGAATCGAGCGCCTGCATGCCGGAGGCGCAATTGCGCATCACGGTCCAGCCCGGCACCTTCTGCCCGCAGCCTATGCGCAGCGCAACGACGCGGCCGATGTTGACCTCGTCGGGCGACGGGCTCGCGCAGCCGAGGATCACCTCGTCGAGCTCGTCCGGCGCAAAGCGCTGGCGCACGAGCAGTGCCGCACCCGCGGCGGTCGCGAGGTCGGCGGCCGCGAACGGCCCCGGCGTGTTGCGCGACTTGAGGAAGGGCGTGCGCGCGCCGTCGATGATGTAGACGTCCTTCGTCATGCCACGGCCTTGACCGCTGCGGACGCCTGCGGCTCGATCTGCGCGAGCGCGGCGCGCAGGCCGAAGTCGTAGGGGAAGTCGTCGACGCGGATCACCTTGTCGCGCAGCTCACCGCGGCGCCTGAGCACGGCGAACTCGTCCGCGGTGATCACGCCGGCCTCCAGGGCGCGCTGCCACACCGCATCGACGCCGCCGCCGACCAGCAGGCCCGGATCGAAACGGCCTTCCTTCTGCGCGCGGCGCACCTTGGCCTCGATCGGCTCGGCCGCGAGCGTCGCCGCCAGGGCGGCTTCGAGCGCACCGGCCGGCTCCTCGAGATCCGTCGGCAGATACACGTCCGAGGTCAGCCGGTCGCGCGTCGCCGACGGTTCGATCAGCAGCTTCGCGACCTCGTGCCCGAGCTGGTCGGACGGCACGACATAGGGCCGCCCGAGCGGGAACACGACGATGCGGCGCAGGAGCGTCGCGAAGAACTTGTTGGGGAAGTTCGCGATCACGCCCTCGAACGCGTTCTGCGCCTTGAACATGCAGTCCCAGATCGCCCAGTGCATCAGCGGCGCGTCCGCAGCCTGCCGCCCTTCGGCCTCGTAGCGGCGCAGCACCGCCGAGGCGAGATACATCAGCGACAGGATGTCGCCGAGGCGGGCGGAGAGCTTTTCCTTGCGCTTCAGCGCCCCGCCCATCGTGCCCATCGAGATGTCGGCGAGGAAGGCGAAGGCGGCCGAGAAGCGCGTGAGCTGCTGGTAGTAGCGCCGCGTTTCGGGGGCAATCGCATTTGTGTTGCCTCCCGGCACGCCGACGAAGTGCGAACCGGTGAGGCCCATCACCAGCGCACGCGCGGCATTCGACACCGTGTAGCCGATGTGGCCCCAGAACGCCTCGTCGAAGACGCCGAGCGCGTTGGCCTGCGCGGCGTGCATCTCGTCGAGCACGAAGGGGTGGCAGCGGATCGCGCCCTGGCCGAACAGGATCAGGCTGCGCGTGAGGATGTTCGCGCCCTCGACCGTGATGCCCACCGGGATCTGCTGGTAGGCGCGCCCCAGCATGTTCTGCGGCCCGAGGCAGATGCCCTTGCCGCCGATCACGTCCATGCCGTCATTGACGGTCTGGCGCGCGCGCTCGGTGACGTGGTACTTGACGATCGCCGACACGACCGACGGCTTCTCGCCGAGATCGATCGCCCCCGCCGTCATCACGCGCGCCGCGTCGCTGAGATAGGTGTTCGCGCCGATGCGCGTGAGCGCCTCCTCGACGCCCTCGAAGCGGCCGATCGCGGTCTTGAATTGGTAGCGCACGCGGGCGTAGGCGCCGACTGCACGCGCCGTCATCTTCTGCATGCCGGTGTTGGAGCCCGGCAGCGAGATCGAGCGGCCCGCCGCGAGGCTCTCCATCAGCATCCGCCAGCCCTGTCCGGCCATCTTCGGCCCGCCGATGATGAAGTCGAGCGGCATGAAGACGTCGGTGCCGCGCACCGGCCCGTTCATCCAGATGCCGCTGAGCGGGGAGTGGCGGCGGCCGGTGTCGACACCGGGGTGCGCGGCCGGCACCAGCGCGCAGGTGATGCCCAGGTCCGGCTCGGCGCCGAGCAGGCCGTCCGGGTCATACAGGCGGAACGCCAGCCCGAACACCGTGCACACCGGCGCCAGCGTGATGTAGCGCTTGTCGAAGGACACGCGCATCCCCAGCACTTCGCGCCCCTGCCACGGCCCCTTGCACACCACGCCCGCGTCGGGGATCGAGGCCGCGTCCGATCCCGCCCACGGGCTCGTCAGCGCGAAGGCCGGGATCTCCTGACCCTGCGCGAGGCGCGGCAGATAGTGCGATTTCTGCTCCGGCGTGCCGTAGTGCAGCAGCAGTTCGGCCGGCCCGAGCGAATTCGGCACCATCACCGTGATCGCCGGGGCGGACGCGCGCGTCGACAGCTTGGTCACGACCTGCGAGTGCGCGTAGGCGGAGAAGCCCTTCCCACCGTATTCCTTCGGAATGATCATGCCGAGGAAGCCCTGGTCCTTGATGTACTGCCACACCTCGGGGGACAGGTCCTGGCGCAGGTTGTCCTGCCAGTCGTTGGTGAGGCGGCACAGCTCGCTCGTCTCGTAGTCGAGGAAGGCGCGCTCCTCGGGCGTGAGTTTCGGCCACGGATAGGCGAGCAGCTTCGACCACGCCGGCGCGCCACGGAAGAGCTCGCCCTCCCACCACACCGTGCCGGCCTCGAGCGCGTCGCGCTCGGTCTGCGACATCGACGGCAGCGCCGCGCGGAAGGCGCGGAAGATGGGTGCCGTGACGAGCGCGCGGCGCACGGGCTGCAGCAGGAAGATCCCCGCCAGCATCGCATACGCCGCCAGCACGGCCGCGACCGCCGCCGGCCCCCAGCCGCCCGCCCAGCCAACTGCCGCCAGCCACGCGAAGCCGGCACCTGCCCAGGCAAAAAGAGGCGCTCGCCCGTAGGCGAGCGCGATTGCCAAGGGAGGGAGCAAAGCGATGAACCACCAGATCATTGTCGTCTCCTCGATGTCTTGCCGATCTTCATTCAGGCCTGGCCGCCTCCGCTCGCGTCGCCGCATTCTGCGTCGCGGTCGCCCGCCAGGCCGGACCGTTCAATCCGTCACTTGCGCGCCGCCGTCCTCGCGCCGCGCTTCACCGACCCCGCCGGCTCCTCGCCGTTGGCCTCCGCCCCCGGCAACGGCGCGCGCAAGCCGCCGAGCAGGAAGGACATCAGCCGCGGCATCAGGCGCTCCGGGTCCGCGTCGTCGAACTGACCGGCGAAAAGCTGCAGCGCATCCGTGCCCGCGATCGCATACGACATCGCCCCCATCATGAAATGGAAGCGCCACAGGATCTCGTCCCGCGGCACGTCCGGCAGCGCGCGGTACAGCGCCGCGAGGAAGCGCTCGACCGCCTCGGCGTACTCCTCGGCGAGGAACTGGCGCACGAAACCGTTCGGTTCGGTGTAGGTTCGACCGAGCAGGCGCATGAAAGTGTGCCCGCCGTTCATCGTGTCGGCCGCCATCTCCAGCGCCGTGCCGAAGAAGGCCTGGACGATGCGGCTCGGCTTCAGCGGCGCGCCGCCCGCTTCGGCCTCCAGTCGGTCGAGCGCGGCCAGGCGCCGGCGGTTGAGTTCGGTCAGCCGCCGCCGGAACACCTCCTGGATCAGCGCGTCCTTCGTGCCGAAGTGGTAATTCACCGCGGCGATATTGGCGCCGGCCTGCCCGGTGATCATGCGCATCGACGTGGCCTCGAAGCCGTGCTCGACGAATAGCGCCTCGGCCGCATCGAGGATGCGGTCGCGGGTTTCGGGGGCGGGCTGGCGGACGGCGGGATCGCGCATGGGAAGCGTATAAATCAAACGATTGTTTTAATCATACGTTTCATTTATCCGGAGTCAAGAAAATTTCATGCTGCGCCCGCACATCCGCGCCCGACGGGGCGTGCGAGTGCCCGTCAGTGGAGCACCTCCGCCTCGTCCCGCCGTTCCCGCACGCCGCCCGCGGCGCCGGGTTGCGACCGCCTGCGGGCGGAGCGCCGGCTTCGCCGCGCCGCCGGCGTGGTCCAGAAGCGCGCCATCGCGATGTAGGTGAACGAGGCCGTCCACCCGATCAGCAGCAGGCCGTTGAGCGCCTCGACGCCTGCCAGCAGGCGCACCGGCCCCGTCGGCGTGATGTCGCCGAAGCCGAGCGAGGTGTAGGTCTCCGCCGACAGGTAGATGCAGTTCGCGAAGGAGAATCCGTGCGCGCCGAGCAGGCTGCCGGCGTGCAGGTCGGCGACCAGCACGTGCAAGGCGCCACCGTACAGCGCGATCTCGAACGCATGCGCGAAGAAGGCGACGATCATCACGACCAGGAGTTTGGTGCGGCTGGGGATGCCCAGCGACGGCAGGCGGGTGTTGAGGGTACGCAGGGCCTCGTAGTGCAGCACGGTGGTGGTGCCGACGAGCAGGGCGCATGCAAGGAAGACGATGGGCATGGGACGGCCGTGGTCGCGGAAGTGCGGCGCTCGCACCGACGCGAGCGGTACGCGGTTCAAGGGGCGGTGTTCCGGTGCACTTCGGCGGGCGCCGCTGCGGGTCCCGCGCGGGTGTCACGCCGAAGCGTGGCCGATCATAGGGGCAGCAGACTTAATCGAGACTTAAGACCTTCACGTCACCGCGGCGAGCCGCGCCGTGACCGGGAAGTGGTCGGACGGATACAGCCGGCCCGCGCACCAGGCATCGACGCCCGCCGCCTCGGTGCGCAGGTTCGGCGACGCGAGGATCCAGTCGATCGCCTCGCGCACCGCGGCGCGACCGTAGTCGTGGTAGCTGCCGGCCGCCGCGCCCGCTTCCTGCAGCACCTCGCGCAGCACGCCGCCAGCGGTCAGTTCGCGGAAGGTTTCGGAATCGCGCTCGGCGTTGAAATCGCCGGTGACGACCACGCCCTCGCCGGCCGGCAGCGCCTGCGCCCAGCGGCGCAGCCGCCGCGCGGACTCCTCGCGCGCCGTGCCCTGGTAATCGAGATGGGTGTTCAGGAAGGCGAGCGGCGGCACGCCCGCCGCGCGCGGCGCGAGCCGCACCCAGCTCGCGGTGCGCGGATAGGCCGCCCCCCAGGATCGGCGGCCGGGACGGTCCGGCTGGTCGGCGAGCCAGAAGTGGCCGCGCGCGCGCTCCGCGAAGGCGGCGCGCCGATACAGCAGTGGCGCCATCTCGATCGCCGAATCCCCTTCGCCCCCGCGCTGCACGCCGACGAACTCGTAGTCCGGCAGGGCCGCGCGCACATAGGCGACCTGCTCGTCGTCGCGGCACTCCTGCAGGCCCAGCAGATCGGGGTCGAAGGCACGGATGCGCTCGATCACGAGCGCCTTGCGCCGCGCCCACACGTGCTCTCCGTCCGGCGCCGAGGCGCAGCGGATGTTGAAGGACATCACCCTGAGCTGCATGGCCACCTCCATGACGGCCCCGCGCTGCGCCTCCGGCCGAGGCGTTCGGGACACCTGCTGCCCGGATCACGCCTCACCGGGGTCCGATTGGGATAGTCTAGGCGCTGTCACACCACTTTCACGCGATCGAGGCGGCCAGATGATCGATGCAGCGATGCTTGCCGGCGAGGCGGCCGGGCGGCGCCCGCGCGCGGCCGCCTGTCCGGCAAGCAGCGGTGCACCGACCGCGCCCGGCGCGGCCCCGGCGAGAGACGACTGATGCGGCCCGCCGAACTGCCGCAGGAATCCCCGCCCGCGTCCCCGAGCCACGCGGTACGGCAGTTCGCCCGCCTTGCGCTGCCCTACTGGAACTCCCGGCGGCGCTGGCGCATCGGCGGCATGACGCTGCTGTTCCTGCTGCTGACGATCGCGCAGGTCGCGCTGGTGATGTGGACCAGCTACTGGAACCGCGCCTTCTTCGACGCGCTCGAAGCCCGCTCGCTCGACGTGCTGCTGCACCAGATCCTCACTTTCGCGCTCATCCTCGCGCTGACGATGGCCGTCACCGCGTGGCACATGCACGTGAAGCGCTGGCTGCAGCTCGACTGGCGGCGCTGGCTCACGGCCAACCTCGTCGACCAGTGGATGACGCGCTCGCATCACTATCGCCTGCAATTCATCAAGGGCGAGCACGACAACCCCGACCAGCGCATCGCCGAGGACATCCGCATCGCCACCGAGGCCGCGATCAGCCTCGTGCATTCACTGACCTACTCGCTGCTCGTCGGCTGGGGCTTCATCGCGATCCTCGCGGAAGTCTCGGGCAGCGCACCGATCCCCGGCAGCGAACTCAAGGTGCCCGGCTACATGGTGATACTGGCCTTCGCCTACGCGGGCGGCGGCGCGGCGATCGGCTACCGGCTGGGCCGCCCGCTGGTGCGTGCGACGAACCGGTTGCAGAGCCTGGAGGCGAACCTGCGCTTCAGCCTCGCGCGGGCGCGCGAGAACGCCGAGGCGATCGCGCTGACGCACGGCGAGCGCATGGAGCGGCGCAGCGCCGTACAGCTCTTCGGCGACGTCGCGCACGGCTGGAACCGCCAGACGCTGGCCTACCTCGGCATCGTCTCGTTCTCGACCGCCTACGGCAACCTGATGCCGATCTTCCCCATCCTCGTCGCCGCGCCGCAGTTCATCGCCGGCGTGCTGACGCTGGGCGGCCTGATGCAGTCGGCGCAAGCCTTCGAGCGGCTGGCCTCGGCGCTGTCGTGGCCGATCGACAAGCTGGGCGAGATCGCGATGTGGCGCACCTCCGCGGGCCGCGTCGTGAACCTGCACGAAGACATGCTGCGCCTGGACGTCATCGACGGCGCGAGCGAAACGGCGCGCGTCAGGATCGGCCACTCGACACGGCCGGAGCTGCAGCTGCGCGGCCTGACGCTGGTCACGCCGGGCGGCGAGCCGCTGCTTCGCAAGCTGGACCTGCGCGTGCGGCGCGGCGAACGCATCCTGATCGTCGGCGACGCGCACGTGACGCTCGCGCTGTTCAAGGCGGTGGCCGGACTGTGGCCGTGGGGGCATGGCGAGATCTGCCTGCCCGACGGCCAGGAGATGGCCTTCCTGCCGCAGCGCCCCTTCCTGCCGACCGACGCGCTGCGCGCC
The DNA here is from genome assembly GCF_003628555.1 of Azoarcus sp. DN11. Classification (NCBI taxonomy): domain Bacteria; kingdom Pseudomonadati; phylum Pseudomonadota; class Betaproteobacteria; order Rhodocyclales; family Zoogloeaceae; genus Azoarcus; species Azoarcus sp. DN11. The sequence continues at coordinate 4,437,329 of NZ_CP021731.1, forward strand.
GTGCTGTGCTACCCGCACCCGCCCGAGCACTACGCGACGACCGAACTGCACCGCGCGCTCGAATGCGCCGGTATCGACTGGCTCGCCCCCCGGCTCGACGAGACCGACGACTGGAACCACGTGCTGCCGCTGCGCGCGCAGCAGCGCCTGAGCACCGCCCGGCTGTTCCTGCAACGCCCCGCCTGGGTGTTCCTCGAAGACACGACCGACGCCTTCGACCCCGCGGGCGAAGCCCACATCATGGAAATGATGCATCACGAGATGCCCGACATGAGCCTGTTGTCGGTGATGCGGCACAACGGGCTGGAGCACTTCTTCCACCGCCGCATCGAACTGCACCGCGGCGGCTCGGCGGACGGCACTGCGGACGGCACGGAAGAAGCTTCCCCGGCCGCCCACTCAGCCGAACTCGGACGCTAGCCAGCCGTACTGCGAGGGCAGCCAGCCGCGTTCGACGCCGTCGCGGAAGCACCACGCCGGCGTGGTCTCGGTCTTGTAGCTCCAGAAGAACCAGCCCAGGTACTTCTCGAACGCCAGGAGCTGTGCCGACGCGTAGCCGCGGTTCGCGACGTCCTGCTCGAACGCGTCCATGTGCTCCAGGGCGTGATTGAACGGCCCCTCCGCCCACAGCGACACGACGCGCAGGTCCAGCCCCAGGCTCCATTCGCCGCAGATCGCCGGCAGCCCCAGCCCGGTGATGATCGCGTCGGCCTCGTCGCGCCACTCGCCGCCGGCCTTCGCCATGTGGGCAAAGATGTCCGCGTCGATGTCCCGGCGGTCGAAGCACTGGTAGCGGTGCAGGTCGAACATCACGTTGCGGTAGGCCGGCGCCCGCATGAAGTCGACATACTCGCGGAAGGAGCGGAAACCGTCGTGGAACACCACGGCGACACGCTCGGCCGGGCAGTGCCGGCGGATGCGCGCGTAGGCCTCGGCGTAGAAGTCCTTGAGGTAATCGGTCGGCACGTCCCAGCGCGGCTCGTTGAGGCATTCGATCGCGTACAGCGCGGGATGATCGCGGTAGCGCCGCGCCATGCGTTCGAGCACCAACAGCGTGTGCTCGCGGTACTCCGCCTGCGTGTGCCACTCGCACACGTTGAGGATGCCGCCGTTGTCGAAGCCGTTCTGGCAGCCGGGCGCCGCGTGCAGGTCCAGCATCACGCGCAGGCCGAACCCGGCGGCCCAGTCCATCGCGCGGTCGAGCACGTCGATGCCGCCTTCGACGAAGGGATACGGGTTCGCGCCGTAGGCGCGGTGGTAGGGATAGTCCGGGCCGAAGATCCAGTGCCCGAACGGAATGCGCACCGCGTTGAGCCCGCGCTCGGCGATCCACGCGAAATCCTCGCGCGTGATCCAGCGGTTCCAGTGCGCGCGCAGGCGTTCGGCGGCGGCCGGCCCCAGTTCGGCGCAGAAGCTCGTCTCGTCGGTCGCGGCCAGGCCCTCGAAGAGGCTGGGCACCATCCACCGCTCCAGCAACAACCAGCTCCCGAGATTGACGCCGCGCAGTTCCGGACTCACCAGATCCATGTCTTCGCCCTCCCTTCCCGGTTGTCGCGCCCCATCGCGTCGGACGTGGCGCGGGACGAGATCCCGCCTTACAACTCTAGCCCCGGCCGCCCGCGCAGTCCCTGCAGGATCGCACGCACTGGCGCCAACCCGCAGGTCTGGCGCACACTCCCATCATCCCATGCCGCACGGATGCCGGGGGGTCGCGCGATGGACAGCAGATGGTGGCAGCACGCAGTCGTCTACCAGATCTACCCGCGCAGCTTCATGGACACCGATGGCGACGGCATCGGCGACCTGCCGGGCATCCTCGCACGCCTCGACTACCTCGCGTGGCTGGGCGTGGACGTGCTGTGGCTGTGCCCGATCTACCGCTCGCCCAACGACGACAACGGCTACGACATCTCGGACTACTGCGCGATCATGGACGAGTTCGGCACGATGGCCGACTTCGACCGCCTGCTCGCGGCAGCGCATCGCCGCGGCCTGCGCGTGATCCTCGACCTCGTCATCAACCACACCAGCGACGCGCACCCGTGGTTCGTCGAATCGCGCGCCTCGCGCGACAACCCGAAGCGCGACTGGTACATCTGGCGCGACGGCCGCCGCGATGACAATGACGGCCCGCCGAACAACTGGGAAAGCATCTTCCGCGGTCCGGCGTGGGAATACGACGCCGCGACGGACCAGTGGTACCTGCACCTTTTCACCCGCCGCCAGCCCGACCTCAACTGGGACAACGCCGCCGTGCGCGCGGCGATCCACGCAATGATGCGCTGGTGGCTGGACAAGGGCGTCGACGGCTTCCGCATCGACGCGATCACGCACATCCGCAAGGCGCCGGGGCTGCCCGACATGCCCAACCCGCAGGGCCTCGCGCAGGTCGCCGCCTACCCGTACCACATGAACGTCGCCGGCATCCTCGACGACCTCGACGAGTTGTGCCGCGAAACGCTCGCCGGGCGCGACGCGATGACCGTCGGCGAGGCCAATGGCATCGGCCCCGACGCGGCCGAGGAATGGGTCGGCGCGGCGCGCGGCCGGCTGTCGATGATCCTGCAGTTCGAGCACTGGCACCTGTGGTCGAACGCCCCGCGCGCCGCGCTCGACGTGCGAGCCCTGAAAGGCATCCTCGGCCGCTGGCAGACCGCCCTGCACGGGCGCGGCTGGAACGCGCTGTACCTCGAGAATCACGACCTGCCGCGCGTCGTCTCGCGCTGGGGCGACCCGCAGCACCACCCGCGCGAGAGCGCGACCGCGCTCGCGACGATGTACTTCCTGATGGAAGGCACGCCCTTCCTCTACCAGGGCCAGGAACTGGGCCTCGCGAACGCCGAATTCGCCCATCTCGACGACTTCCGCGACCGCTTCGCGCACAACCGTATCGCCGAAATGCGCGCCGCGGAAATGGACGACGACGCGATCCTCGACGAAATGCGCCGCACCGGCCGCGACACCTCACGCACACCGATGCCTTGGGACGACAGCCCGCAGGGCGGCTTCACGACCGGAACGCCGTGGCTCGCCGTGCATCAGGACTACGCACGGATGAACGTCGCCCGCCAGCAGGCCGACCCGGACTCGGTGCTGCACCACTACCGCGCCCTGATCGCGCTGCGCCACCGCGAGCCGGCGCTGCTCCACGGCCGCTACGCCGCGCTCGCGCCGCGCAGCACGCGCCTCTACGCCTACACCCGCGGCGAAGGCGATGAACGCATCGCCGTGATCTGCAACCTCACCGGTCACCCCGCCACCTTCCGCCACGCGGGCTTCGCGCTCGACTCGGGCGACCTGCTGCTCGCGAACCGCACCGTCGCCGCGCACGGCCCGCGCCACACGCTGAGCCTCGCGCCGTGGGAGGCGCGCGTCTATCGCGTCGCGCCTGCGACCTGAAGCGCGGCCCGCGCACCGACCTCCCCGTCCTCCGCCGCCTCCACGATCCCCGCCGGCAACTCCTTCGCCGGCTTCACGCCCAGCTGCTTCAGCATCTCCGCCTGCCGGATCACGTTGCCGCGCCCGCTCGCGAGCTTGTTGTGCGCGGTGTGATAGGCCTTCTGCGCCTGCTCGAGGCGATTGCCCAGCGACTCCAGGTCCTCGACGAAGCCGACGAGCTTGTCGTAGAGCTCCGCGCCGCGCCTCGCGATGTCCTGCGCGTTGCGGTTCTGCGCCTCCTGGCGCCACAGGTGCGCGACCGTGCGCACGACGAAGAGCAGCGTCGACGGGCTCACGAGCAGCACGTTCTTCTGCCACGCATCCATGAAGAGCTCGCGGTCGTGCGTCACCGCGAGCATGAAGGCGGGCTCCACCGGCACGAACATCAGCACGAAGTCGAGCGATTTCAGGCCGTACAGGTGCTGGTAGTTGCGCTCCGACAGGCCCTTGATGTGCGCGCGCACCGAATCGAGGTGGCGCTTCGCCGCGGCGCTGCGCCCGCCTTCGTCCTCGGTGCTCACGTAGTCCTCGTAGGCGGTCAGCGACACCTTCGCGTCGACGACGAGGTGGCGGTCTTCCGGCAGATGGATCACGACGTCCGGCTGCGCGCGCGAACCGTCGTCACGCGTGTGGCTCTCCTGCACGTCGTATTCCTCGCCCTTTCGCAGGCCCGAGGCCTCCAGCACGCGCTCGAGGATCAGCTCGCCCCAGTTGCCCTGCGCCTTGCTCGACCCCTTCAGCGCACGCGTGAGGTTCTTCGCGTCCTGGCTCAGCGCGTGGTTGAGCTCCATCAGCTGGCGCACCTGCTCGGCGAGCGCGCTGCGGTCCTTGCCTTCCTGCACATAGACCTGCTCGACCTTGCCCTGGAATTCCTGCAGCTTCACGCGCAATGGATCGAGAAGCTGGCCGAGGTTGGTCTGGTTCTGCTCGGTGAAGCGCTTCGCCTTCTCCTCGAGGATGTCGTTGGCGAGGCTCTTGAACTGGTCCGTGAGGCTCTCGCGCGCCGCCATCAGCAGCGCGAGCTTGTCGTCGGCGGCGCGCCGCTCGGCCTCGAAGCGCGTGTTCAGTTCCGCGAGTTCCGCGGTGAGGCGGTTCGCCAGCGTCTCCGCCTGCTCGCGCAGCGTCCGCTCGGCCTGCAGGTCGCCGCGCAGCGCCGCGAGCACCTCGCGCTCGGCCTTCAGCTCGGCGCCCTGCTGCGAGTTGAGGCGCCCGGCGCTCTCCCGCAGGTCGGCGAACTGGCTGCGCGCCTCGCTCAGATGCACGGCCGTCGCGGCGAGCTGCTGCTCCAGCCCGACGACGCGCGACGCGCGCTCGGCAAGCTGCGCCCGTTCGTCACGCGCGGCGTCGAGCGCGTCGCGCCACCCGCCGGCCTCGCGCCGCAGCGCCTCGAACTGCGCCAGCGTCTGCGCGCGCTCCTGCTCCAGCGCCCGCGCCCGCTCGAGCGCCGCCGCGAGCTCGACGCGCACCTCCGCGCGCCCCTGCTCGATTGCCGCCGCCGCGGCCTCGCCCGCGCGCCCGCGCAGCAGCAGCCATACGAGCAGCGCCCCGGCAACCACCCCGCCCAGCACCGCCACCACCCATAGCAACACGCCTGCCGATCCGCTTCCCATCGATTCCTGACCTCGTCGTGACGTCCGCGTCGACGACGGCGGAACGAAAGGCGAAATGGTACCGCCCGCACGTTAGAATTGTCTGATGAGACGCGCACCCGCCACCGCCCTGCCCGGGCCCGACCCCACCGAACGCCACGACTGGCAGACGATCAAGAGCCTGTTCCCCTACATCTGGGCCTACAAGGTCCGCGTGCTGTTCGCGCTGTCCTGCCTCGTCGCCGCGAAGGGCGCGAACGTCACGGTGCCGCTCGTCTTCAAGCAGCTCATCGACCGGCTGTCGCTGACGACCGAACAGGCCTTCATCGTCGTGCCCGCCGCGCTGCTGCTCGCCTACGGCGTGCTGCGCTTCTCCACGTCCCTCTTCACCGAGCTGCGCGAAATCGTCTTCGCGCGCGTCACACAGCAGGCGGTGCGCGAGATCGCGTTGCGCCTGTTCCGCCACCTGCACGCGCTGTCGCTGCGCTTCCACCTCGAACGCCAGACCGGCGGGCTCACGCGCGACATCGAACGCGGCACGCGCTCGATCGGCTCGCTGATCAGCTACACGCTGTACTCCATCCTGCCGACGCTGATCGAGATCGGGCTGGTGATCGGCATCCTGCTGGTGCAGTACGACGCCGTGTTCGCGCTGATCACGCTCGCGACGCTCGTGCTCTACATCTTCTTCACGATCCAAGTCACCAACTGGCGCACGGTCCTGCGCCGCCAGGCCAACGAACTCGACTCGGCCGCGAACGCGCGCGCGATCGACAGCCTGCTCAACTTCGAGACGGTGAAGTACTTCAACAACGAGGAGTACGAGGCCCGCCGCTACGACGAGCAGATGCGCAAATGGACCGACGCGCAGGTCACCAACCAGATGTCGCTGTCGGCGCTCAACACCGGCCAGGCGGCGATCATCGCGGTCGGCGTCACCGCGATGATGTGGCAGGCCGCGAGCCGCGTCGCCGCCGGCGCGATGACGATCGGCGACATCGTGCTGGTCAACGCCTTCCTGATCCAGCTCTACATCCCGCTCAACTTCCTCGGCGTGCTGTACCGCGAACTGCGCCAGGCGCTCACCGACATCGAGCGCATGTTCGGCCTGATGGAGGAGCATCGCGAAGTCGCCGACGCCCCCGGCGCGGTCGCGCTGCCTGCCGGGCCCGCGAACCTGCGCTTCGAGCATGTCGGCTTCGCCTACGATCCCAAGCGCGCGATCCTGCACGACGTCGACTTCGAGATCCCCGCCGGCCGCACCGTCGCCGTGGTCGGCCACTCGGGCTCGGGCAAGTCGACCCTCGCGCGCCTGCTGTTCCGCTTCTACGACGTGCAGGGCGGCGCGATCCGCGTGAATGGCCAGGATCTGCGGGCGCTCACGCAGGCGAGCCTGCGCCAGGCGATCGGCATCGTGCCGCAGGACACCGTGCTCTTCAACGACACGCTCTACTACAACATCCGGTACGGCCGCCCCGACGCGAGTCGCGCCGAGGTCGAGGCCGCCGCGCGCGCCGCGCAGCTCACCGACTTCATCGCGCGCCTGCCCGAAGGCTGGGAGACGCGCGTCGGCGAGCGCGGGCTGAAGCTCTCGGGCGGCGAGAAGCAGCGCGTCGCGATCGCCCGCGCGCTGCTCAAGAACCCCGCGATCCTGATCTTCGACGAGGCCACCTCGGCGCTCGACTCCCAGACCGAGAAGGCGATCCAGGCCCAGCTCGACCTCGCCGCAGAAGGGCGCACCGCGCTCGTGATCGCACACCGGCTGTCGACGATCATGAACGCCGACGAGATCATCGTGCTCGACCAGGGCCGCATCGTCGAGCGCGGCACGCATGCCGAACTGCTCGCGCGCGACGGCGATTACGCACGCATGTGGGCACTGCAGCAGCAGGAAGGCGAGGAAGCGCAGCTGGCCGACTGAACCCGGACCGGGCTTCCGCCGCGACGCGACCGGGCGCCGCGCGATCCGGTACACTGACGGCATACGCCAGACAAGATCCCTCGATGGACGCGCACGACGCTCCCGCCTTCCTCCACGAAGTCATCCTCTTCCTCGCGCTCGCCGGCGTGCTGATCCCGCTGCTGCAGCGGCGCAGCATCAACCCGGTGCTGGGCTTTCTCGCCGTGGGCATGATCGTCGGCCCTTTCGGCCTCGGCCAGCACACCGACAGCGTCCCGTGGCTGCGCCACCTGACGTTCTCGCGCCAGGAAGACGTCGCGATCTTCGCCGAATTCGGCGTGATCTTCCTGATGTTCATGATCGGGCTGGAGATGTCCGTCGACCGCCTGTGGGCGATGCGCCGCCTCGTGTTCGGCCTGGGGGCCCTGCAGGTCGGCCTGTCGGCGCTCGTGATCGGCGGCATCGCCTACGCGTTCGGCAACACCTTCGAGTCGTCGGTCGTGCTGGGATTCGTCCTGTCCTTCTCCTCGACCGCCGTCGTGATGCAGCTCCTCACGCAGCGGCGCGAAGTCGGCACCCCGCTCGGCCAGGCGACCTTCTCGGTGCTGCTGTTCCAGGATCTCGCCGTCGTCCCGCTGCTGGTCGTCGTCAGCGTGCTCGGGCAGAAATCCGGCGAAAGCGTCACGGCGCTGATGGGCGTGGCGGCGCTCAAGGGCATCGTCACGGTGGCCCTGATCTACTTCATCGGCAGCCGCGTCGTGCGCCCGCTCTTCCACCAGATTGCCGCCGTGCGCATGTCGAGCTCGTTCATGGCGGTGACCCTGCTCACGGCGCTGGGCGTCGCGGTGCTGACCCGGCAGGCCGGCCTGTCGATGGAGATGGGCGCGCTGCTCGCGGGCCTGCTGATCGCCGAGACCGAGTTCCGCCACGAAGTCGAGGTCACGATCGAGCCCTTCAAGGGCCTGCTGATGGGCCTCTTCTTCATGTCCGTGGGCATGGGCATCGACATCAGCGCGATCCTCGCCGAACCCCTGCTGCTGCCGCTCTCGGTGATCGGCGTGCTCGCGATCAAGGCGCTGATCCTGATCGTGCTGTTCCGCCTCTTCGGCCTGTCGTGGGGGCGCGCCGCCGAAGGCGGCATCATGCTCGGCCAGGGCGGCGAGTTCGCCTTCATCGTCATCGGCATGGCGCTCGGGCTGGGCCTGGTCAGCCCGACCGTCGGCCACTTCATGCTGCTCGTCGTGGGCCTGTCGATGCTCGTCACGCCGCCGCTCACGCTGCTCGGACGCAAGCTCGGCGACCGCATCGACGCGAAGCTCGACCGCCCGCCCGCGGACACGAGCGCCCCGCTCGACCAGATCGGCGGCCACGTGATCGTCGCCGGCTACGGCCGCGTCGGGCAGCTCATCGGCGAACTGCTGTCCGAACAGGGCATCCCCCACCTCGCCGTCGAAACGGACGCCAGGCTCGTCAAGAAACTGCGCGCGCGCGGTGCGCCGGTGCATTTCGGCGACGCGAGCCGCCCCGAACTGCTGCGCAAGCTGCATCTCGAACGCGCGATCGCCGTCGTGCTGACGATGGACCACACCGCTGCCGCCGTGCACGCCGTGAAAGGCATCCGCGCGAACTCGCCCAACGTCCGCGTTGCCGCCCGCGCACGCGACGAGGCGCACGCGCAGGCCCTGCGCGAAGCCGGCGCCAGCGTCGTGATTCCCGAGACCCTGGAATCGGGGCTGCAGCTTGCCGGCTCCGTGTTCGAAACCCTGGGTGTCCCGGGCGACGTCGCAACCCGGCTGCTCGAGCAGGAACGCGCACGCCGCATCGCCGTGTTCCGCCCGAGCTGAACCAGGAACGGAGGAACGCCGCCATGCCCACCCTCGCCCTCATCGCCACCGGCGGCACCATCGCCGGCGCCGCCGCGTCCGCAACCGACACCAGCGGCTACACTGCCGGCGCGCTCGGTGCCGACGCCCTGCTCGCCGCGGTGCCGCAGCTCGCCGAGGTCGCGCAGATCCGCGCCGAGCAGCCCTTCAGCCTCGACAGCAAGGACATGGGCCCGGCCCACTGGCTCACCCTCGGCCGGCGCACGCAGGCGCTCCTCGACGACGCCGGCATCGACGGCATCGTCGTCACGCACGGCACCGACACGCTGGAGGAAACGGCCGCGTTCCTGCAGCTCACGCTCGCCGGCACCAAGCCCGTCGTCCTCACCGCCGCGATGCGCCCCGCGACCGCGCTCTCCGCCGACGGCCCGATGAACCTCTACGCCGCCGCCTGCGTCGCCGCCCACCCCGACAGCGCCGGCCGCGGCACGCTCGTGAGTTTCGGCGACGCGATCTTTCCCGCGCTCGGCGTGCGAAAGTGCGCGACCCACCGCCTCGACGCCTTCGCCGGCGCCACCGCCGGCGCGATCGGCCGCAACGACCCGGTGCGCTACTTCGCCCCGCCGCCGGCCACGCCGCGTGCGTTCGTCGCGCTTGCCCCGGATCGCGCCGAACTGCCGCGCGTGGACGTCCTCTACGTCGGCGCCGGCACCCCGCCGGAGCTCATCGACCTGCTGCTCGCCCACGGCGCGCGCGGCCTCGTCCTCGCGCTGCCCGGCAACGGCAGCCTGCCGGCCGCCTGGGACGCGCCGGTCGCCCGGACCGTCGCCACCGGCATCCCCGTCGTCCGCGCGAGCCGCGTCGGGCTCGGCGCCGTGAACCGCAAGGCGCTCGACGACCGGCTCGGCACCCTCCCCGCCGGCGAACTCCCCGCGTCGCAGGCGCGCGTCGCGCTGATGCTGGCCCTCGCCACCGGCACGGTCGCGACGCTCGACCGGCTGTTCGACACCCCCTGACGGACACGTCCCGGAACATCGGCACGGCGCAGCCCCGCCCGGGGCCTGTTTCGTGCGGAGGCGTCCGCCACGCGCCAACGACGCGCGGAACAGACCCCGGACGGAGCGCTTCGAAGCCGCCGCTACATTCCGTAATCCTCGCCGCCGCCCGCCAGCGACACGTCGATCATGCGCCGCGTCAGGTGCGGCGCGAACAGCTCGATGAACGCATACACGTAACCGCGCAGGTAGGCGTTGCGCCGCAGCCCCACGCGCGTCGTGCTCGACTCGAAGAGGTGCGCGGCGTCGGCCATCCCCAGGCCCCTGTCGGTCGCCGCATCGTAGGCCATGCGCGCGACGATGCCGATGCCGAGGTCCATCGCGACGTAGGTCTTGATCACGTCGGAGTCGAGCGCCGTCAGCACCACGTTCGGCCGCAGCCCGCGCCCGAGAAAGGCCTTGTTGATCAGGCTGCGCCCGGTGAAGGCGTCGTCGTAGGTGATCAGCGGATAGCGCGCGATCGCCTCCAGCGTCAGCGGGTGCTCCTTCAGGATCGGATGGCGCGGCGCCGCGACGATGCAGCGGTTCCACTGGTAACAGGGCAGCATCACCATCTCGTCGTAGTCGGCGATCGCCTCGGTCGCGATCGCGATGTCGGCCTCGCCCGACATCACCATGTCGCATACCTGGCGCGGGCTGCCCTGGTGCAGCGACAGCTTCACCTGCGGAAAGCGCTGCATGAAGCTGCGGATCACGCGCGGCAGCACGTAGCGCGCCTGCGTGTGGGTCGTCGCGATCGAGAAGCCCCCCGCGACCTCGTTCGTGAACTCGTCCCCGACCTGGCGCAGGTTGTCCGCATCGCGCAGCATGCGCTCGGCGATCGCCAGCACCTGCCGGCCCGGCTGCGTCACATCGACCAGACGCTTGCCGTGGCGCACGAAGATGTCGACCCCCAGCTCCGCCTCGAACTGCCGGATCTGCTTCGATACTCCCGGTTGCGACGTGAACAGGGCCTCCGCCGCCTCGGACACGTTCAGCCCGCGACGCGCCACTTCGTGGATATACCGCAGCTGCTGGAGGTTCATGGCCGCCCCTATATAACCAAAACTTCTTAAAGTTTAACGCAAATCGTCTTTCTGACCTCGTCTCTCCCACATACGATGCCCTGCAGCATACAAAGGAAACGGTTTCATGGATTTCGCCTACTCAGTCGCCGGGTTCTCGGTCGGCGCCATCGTCGGATTGACCGGCGTCGGCGGCGGATCGCTGATGACGCCGTTGCTCGTGCTGCTGTTCGGCATCCACCCTTCGGTCGCCGTCGGCACCGACCTGCTCTACGCCGCGATCACCAAGGCCGGCGGCACGCTCGCCCACAGCAGGCGGGGCACGGTCGACTGGACCGTGACAAGACGCCTCGCCACCGGTAGCATCCCCGCCGCTGCACTGACGCTGGTGCTGGTCGGCAAGTTCGCCCCCGGCGGCATCGACGGCGCGACCGGCCTCATCAAGGTGGCGCTGGGGATCGCGCTGCTGCTGACGGCGGTCGCGCTCGTTTTCCGCAAGCAGATCCAGGGCTATGCCGCAAAACGCTTCGGCGGCCAGCCCAATCCGGTGCGCACGGCCCGCCTCACGGTCCTGACCGGTGCGGTCCTGGGCGTGCTGGTGTCGATCTCCTCGGTCGGCGCCGGTGCACTCGGCGTGACCGCGCTGTTCCTGCTGTACCCCGGGATGTCGGCCCTGCGCATCGTCGGCTCCGACATCGCCCATGCGGTGCCGCTGACGCTGGTCGGGGGCATCGGCCACTGGATGCTGGGCAGCGTCGACTGGCTTTTGCTCGGCAGCCTGATCATCGGCTCGCTGCCGGGCATCTGGATCGGCAGCCACATTTCGACGAAGGTGCCCGACCGGGTGCTGCGCCCGATGCTCGCGACGATGCTGGTGCTCGTCGGCGCGAAGATGATCGGACACTGAACGGCAGGATTTGAAGGACTCAAACGAGAGAGTACGCGATGTACCAATACGACGAATACGACCAGCAGCTTCTCGACGAACGCGTCGCGCAGTTCCGCGACCAGATGCGGCGTCACCTCGCCGGTGAGCTGACCGACGACGAGTTCCGACCGGTGCGTCTGCAGAACGGCCTGTACATCCAGCGCCACGCGCCGATGTTCCGGATCTCGGTGCCCTACGGCCATCTCGCCAGCCGCCAGCTGCGCAAGCTCGCGCACCTCGCGCGCGCCTACGACCGCGGCTACGCGCACTTCACCACGCGCACCAACGTCCAGTTCAACTGGTCGCCGCTGGAGGTGATCCCCGACATGCTCGCCGAACTGTCGACCGTGCAGATGCACGCGAACCAGACCTCGGGCAACGACATCCGCAACATCACCGCGGACCCCTTCGCCGGCGTCGCGGCCGACGAGATCGTCGACCCGCGCCCGTGGGCCGAGATCCTGCGCCAGTGGGCGACCTACAACCCCGAATTCGCCTACCTGCCGCGCAAGTTCAAGATCGCCGTGAATGGCGCCATCGAAGACCGCGTGGTGCTGCGCGTCTACGACATCGGCCTCGACTTCAAGCGCGATGCCGAAGGCAACATCGGCTTCCGCGTGCTGGTCGGCGGCGGTCTCGGCCGCACGCCCATCCTCGGCGAAGAGATCGCGAGCTTCGTGCCGTGGCAGCACCTGATCACCTATTGCGAAGCGATCCTGCGCGTCTATAACCGCTACGGCCGGCGCGACAACATCTGGAAAGCGCGCATCAAGATCCTCGTCAAGGCGCTCGGCGCCGAGGAGTTCGGCCGCCAGGTCGAGGAGGAATGGGCGCACTCGAAGGACGGCCCGAACACCCTGACCGAAGAGGAAGTGCAACGCATCGCCACGCACTTCGTCGATCCGGACTACAAGACGCTGCCGGCGCGCGATTTCGGCTACGAGTCGCACCTCGCGGACAGCCGCCCCTTCGCCGCGTGGGTGAAGCGCAACGTACGCGCCCACAAGAAGCCGGGCTACGCCTCCGTGACGCTGTCGCTGAAGAAGACCGGCATCGCGCCGGGCGACATCAGCGCGGAGCAGATGGATTTCGTCGCCGACTGGGCAGACCGCTTCAGCTTCGGCGAGGCGCGCATGACCCACGAGCAGAACGTGGTCCTCGCCGACGTGAAGCAGTCGGACCTGTTCACGCTGTGGCAGCTCGCCCGCGAGGCGGGCCTGGCGACGCCGAACATCGGCCTGCTGACGGACATCATCTGCTGCCCCGGCGGCGATTTCTGCAGCCTCGCGAACGCGAAGTCGATCCCGATCGCGCAGGCGATCCAGGAACGCTTCGACGACCTCGACTACCTGTACGACATCGGCGAGATCGACATCAACATCTCGGGCTGCATGAACTCCTGCGGCCACCACCACGTCGGCCACATCGGCGTCCTCGGCGTCGACAAGAACGGCGAGGAGTGGTACCAGGTCACGATCGGCGGCACGCAGGGCAACGAGACCGCCCTCGGCAAGGTCATCGGCCCGTCGTTCGCACGCGCACAGATGGCCGACGTCGTCGAGCGGCTGATCGAAACCTACATCGAACACCGGCACCCGGATGAGCGCTTCGTCGACACGGTGCACCGCCTCGGCATCGATCCGTTCAAGCAGCGGGTCTATGGCGGCGAACAACACACGCAAAGGAAGGTGGCGAATGCCTAAGCTCATCAGGAACGGCCAAGTCGTCGCGGACGACTGGCAAGTCGTCTCGCTCGCCGAAGGCGAGGCTGCAGCCGACGTCGCGCTGCCCGCCGGGCGTGCGCTCGTGCCGCTCGCCGTGTGGCAGGCACGCCGCGACGAGCTCGCGCCCCGCGCCGACAGCGGCGAACTGGGCGTGTGGCTGAACGCCGGCGAAGGCCCTGAGGATATCGCCGACGACACCAAGCGCCTCGCCGTCATCGCAGTGAACTTCCCCAAGTTCACCGACGGGCGCGGCTACTCGACCGCCACGCTGCTGCGCACCCGCTACGGCTACACCGGTGAGTTGCGTGCGATCGGCGACGTGCTGCGCGACCAGTTCAACTACATGACGCGCAGCGGCTTCGACGCGCTGCAACCGCGTGCGGACCGCTACTCCGACGAACAGCTCGAAGCGGCGGTCGCGAGCATCCGCGACTTCACGCAACCCTACCAGGCCTCGGCCACCCACCCGCAGCCGCTGTTCCGCCGCGTCGCCCGCCCGACCCAGGCGCAGGTGAAATCGTGAATAGCGCCGTGACGCTGCTGCGCCCGGCCGCCACCAACCCCGCCACGCGCCCCGAGCTGACACCGGCGCTCGTCGACGCCGTCAGCGCGAAGAGCGACGCCGCCCTCGCGCTGCTGCGCGCGGCGGTCACCGAGTTCGGCAGCGCCGGCGAAATCACCTTCGCGAACAGCTTCGGCGCCGAGGACATGGTCCTCACCGACCTGATCCTGCGCGAAGGGCAGCCGATCGAGATCTTCTCGCTCGACACCGGGCGCCTGCCGGCCGAGACTTACACCTTGATGGCCGAGGTCGAGCAGCGCTACGGCACGAAGCTGAAGGTCTTCTTCCCCAAGTCCGACGCGGTCGAAACCTACGTCCGCAGCCACGGCATCAACGCTTTCTACGATTCCGTCGAGCTGCGCAAGGCCTGCTGCCACATGCGCAAGGTCGAGCCGCTGCAGCGTGCGCTCGCCGACAAGAAGGCGTGGATCACCGGCCTGCGCGCCGCCCAATCGACGACGCGCACCGGCCTGCCGACGCGCGAATTCGACCAGGGCAACGGCCTCGTCAAGCTCAATCCGCTGTCGGACTGGTCCGAGACCGAAGTGTGGGCCTACATCCGCATGCACGAGGTGCCCTACAACGCCCTGCACGAACAGTTCTACCCCAGCATCGGCTGTGCCCCCTGCACGCGCGCGATCGCAGTCGGCGAGGACGTCCGCGCCGGCCGCTGGTGGTGGGAGGACCCGCAGAGCAAGGAATGCGGGCTGCACGTCAAGAAAGGCTGACACTCGCCCGAACACGTACCGAAATCACAAAGTAACCGAGAACCAAGATGTCCACGCTGACTCGTCAAACCCTGACCCACCTCGACTGGCTGGAAGCCGAGGCGATCCACATCATGCGTGAGGTCGCCGGCCAGTGCGCGAACCCCGTGCTGCTCTTTTCCGGCGGCAAGGATTCGATCTGCATGCTGCGCATCGCCGAGAAGGCCTTCCGCCCGGGCAAGTTCCCCTTCCCCCTGATGCACATCGATACCGGCCACAACTACAAGGAAGTGGTCGAGTTCCGCGACAAGCGCGCAGCCGAGCTGGGCGAGCGGCTGATCGTCCGCTCGGTGGAAGACTCCATGAAGCGTGGCACCGTCGTGCTGAAGCACGAGAACGAGTCGCGCAACAAGCACCAGTCGGTGACGCTGCTCGAGGCGATCGAGGAATTCGGCTTCGACGCCTGCATCGGCGGCGCCCGTCGCGACGAGGAGAAGGCCCGCGCGAAGGAGCGGATCATGAGCTTCCGCGACGAGTTCGGCCAGTGGGATCCGAAGAACCAGCGCCCCGAGTTGTGGAACCTTTACAACGCGCGTAGCCACAAGGGCGAGAACATCCGCGCCTTCCCGATCTCGAACTGGACGGAAATGGACGTCTGGCAGTACATCGAGCGCGAGAAGCTGGAACTGCCGTCGATCTACTTCGCCCACAAGCGCCCGGTGGTCATCCGCCAGGGCGCGGTGGTACCGGTCAACGTGCCGCTGATGAGCGGGGAACTGACCAACGTGCCCAAGGCTGGAGAGGAAATCGTCGAACTTCAGGTGCGCTTCCGTACCGTTGGCGACATCTCCTGCACAGCGCCGGTGGAGTCGGACGCCGACACCGTCGAGAAGATCGTGCTTGAGACGGCCACCACTACCATCACCGAGCGCGGCGCCACCCGTCTGGACGACCAGACCTCTGAAGCGTCGATGGAGCAGCGGAAGAAGGAAGGGTATTTCTGAGGCTGGTTGGTTTAGGCGGGATCGGAGTGCGGGGTGCTAATCGAGCGGAGCGGGGAATTTGCTCCGTCGGCTGCTGCTTCGCAGCGCGGCGGAGGTTACGCAAACGCGCGCAGTACAGCGCGCTCCCGCGCTGTCCGCTCAGACAGTCCTCGCCGCTCCGCAAACACCCCGCCCCGCTCTTGCTGATTGCAGGCTGAACGGGGAAGCGAAGGAACCTTGAGTTGCATTTGCCCGAACTCGGAAAAGCAGCACCGCAAGTTGAAACGAATTTGAACCTGGCCCTAAACCAACCCCGAACGTAGCCGGGGACGTGCGGGGTGTTCGCGGCGCGGCGAGGACTGTCTGAGCGCAGGCGCGGTAGCGCGCCGCTGCGCGAGTTCCGCAGCCGCAGAGCGAATACCCCGTGCGGCCCCGGCGGCTTAGCACCCCGCCGCACACAAACCGATTTAAGCAGCACCAGAAATTCTCGAAAGCTTGAAGGAACGAAAACCATGTCCGCCATCGAAAACCTGCCCGACACCGACCACGGCCTCCTGCGCTTCCTCACCTGCGGCAGCGTCGACGACGGCAAGAGCACGCTGATCGGCCGCCTGCTGTTCGACACCAAGACCATCCTCGCCGACACCCTCAACGCCATCGAGAAGACCTCGGCCAAGCGCGGCATGAGCGCGGTCGACCTGTCGCTGCTCACCGACGGCCTGCAGGCCGAGCGCGAACAGGGCATCACGATCGACGTCGCCTACCGCTACTTCTCCACCGGCACCCGCAAGTACATCATCGCCGACGCCCCGGGCCACGAGCAGTACACCCGCAACATGGTCACGGCCGCCTCGACCGCCAACCTCGCCATCATCCTCGTCGATGCGCGCAAGGGCGTACTCACGCAGACCCGCCGCCACTCCTACCTCGCGAGCCTCGTCGGCATCCCGCATCTTCTCGTCGCCGTGAACAAGATGGACCTCGTCGACTACGACCAGGCCACCTTCGAGCGCATCAAGGCCGACTACCTCGCCTTCGCCGGCAAGGTCGGCATCAAGGACGTGCGCTTCATCCCGCTGTCCGCACTCAACGGCGACATGATCGTCGACCGCGGCGACCGCCTCGGCTGGTACGAAGGCCCCACGCTGCTCGACATCCTCGAAACGGCCCCTGCCGCCCACACCGAACAGGCCGAGAACTTCCGCTTCCCGGTGCAGTTCGTCTGCCGTCCGCAGGACTCGGCGAACCCCGAACTGCACGACTATCGCGGCTTCATGGGGCGCGTCGAATCGGGCGAGGTTGCCGTCGGCGACGCCGTCACGGTACTGCCGTCGGGGCGCACCAGCACCGTCAAGGACATCCAGATCGGCGGCGTCAGCCAGGAATGCGCGATCCACGAACAGTCGGCCACGCTGCTGCTCGCCGACGAGATCGACATCTCGCGCGGCGACATGATCGTCAAGAGCGCCGAGCAGCCCAAACAACTGAAACAGATCGATGCCACCCTGTGCTGGTTGTCCGAAACGCCGCTGTCGCCCGCCCGCACCTACGTGCTGCGCCACACCACGCGCGAAGTGAAGGCCAAGGTCGCGAAAATCGAGTGCCTACTCAACGTGAACACGCTGGAGCGCGAATCGGTCAGCACGCTGGCGATGAACGATATCGCGCGCCTGACGCTCAAACTCGCGCAACCGATCTTCGCCGACCCTTACGTGGAGAACCGCGCCACCGGCGCCTTCATCATCATCGACGAAAGCACCAACAACACCGTCGGCGCCGGCATGATCGGCTGACCGGCCGGCCTTCAGCTGCTGCCCCACCCCGGTCGCCGAAATGGCGCCCGGGGTGTACGCGTTTTACCTTTACGGCCCCGGGTGTGGGAAAATCGCGCCCTGCCGTTTGTCTGCTGTCCGGCACAGCACCGCAATATAGAAGATGCACATGAAATGTCTCGATGATTTCCGCCTGCGGTTCGGGAGCAGGGAATACGTACCGATCGTGATCGGCGGGATGGGCGTAGACATCTCGACCTCCGACCTGTCGCTGGAAGCCGCGCGACTCGGCGGCATCGGGCATATCTCCGACGCAATGATCCCGACGGTGAGCGACCGCCGCTACGACACCAAATACGTGCGCGACAAGCTCAGGCAGTACAAGTACAACGTCGCCAACTCCAACAAGGCGGACGTGCAGTTCGACCTCGGCCTGCTCGAGGAAGCCCAGAAGATGCACGTCGCGCGCACCATGGAGCGCAAGCGCGGCGACGGCCTGATCTTCATGAACTGCATGGAAAAGCTCACGATGAACGGGCCCAAGGAGACGCTGCGGGTGCGCCTGCGCGCCGCGCTGGATGCCGGCATCGACGGCATCACGCTCGCCGCCGGCCTGCACCTGGGCTCCTTCGGGCTGATCGAGGACCACCCGCGCTTTCGCGACGTCAAGCTCGGCATCATCGTCTCGTCGCTGCGCGCGCTGGTGCTGTTCCTGCGCAAGTCCGCGCGCACCAACCGCCTTCCCGACTACGTCGTCGTCGAGGGCCCGCTCGCCGGCGGCCACCTCGGTTTTGGCATGGACTGGGCCCAGTACGACCTGCACACCATCGTCGCCGAAATCCGCGAGTATCTCGCCGCGGAGAAGCTCGACATCCCGCTGATCCCCGCCGGCGGCATCTTCACCGGCAGCGACGGCGTGTCCTTCCTCGAAGGGGGCGCCGCCGCGATCCAGGTCGCCACGCGCTTCACCGTATCGCACGAATGCGGCCTGCCGCCGGACGTCCAGCAGCACTACTTCGGCGCCAACGAAAACGACATCGAGGTCAACAACACCTCGCCCACCGGCTACCCGATGCGCATGCTCAAGAGCAGCCCGTCGATCGGCTCCGGCATCCGCCCGAACTGCGAAGCCTTCGGCTACCTGCTCGACGGCAACGGCAACTGCGCCTACATCACCGCCTACAATCGCGAACTCGCGCTGCACCCGGACGAGAAGCGGCTCAGGGTGATGGACAAGACCTGCCTGTGCACGCACATGCGCAACTTCGACTGCTGGACCTGCGGCCACTACACCTACCGGCTCAAGGACACCACGCACCGACGCGCCGACGGCAGCTACCAGATCCTCAGCGCCGAGCACATTTTCCACGACTACCTGTACAGCAAGGACAACAAGATCGCGCTGCCGCCGGTCGAAACCTGCGAACCGGTCAAGCCGGCCTGATCCCACGCCGGCTCGCCGGCAGCACAAGAAGGGCGTGCCCGCGACACTCGCGGCCACGCCCTTCTTGCGTCCACGATCAACGCGGGAACGCTTGCGGCGGGCCGCACTCATACGATCGGATGCTTCATGCATGCCGCAAGCCGGATGCGTTCCGGCGCGAGGAATGCGTATGCACAAAACGATATGGGCGCTGCTCGCGCTCGCACTGCTGATCCTCGGCTTTCTGCTGCACAACCGCCCGGCCGCCGCGCCCGCCGGCGGCGAGGTCGTCGTGCTGCACATCGACGGCGTGATCGGACCGGCGACCTCGGATTTCTTCGCGCGCGAACTCGCGCGGGCGCACACGCGGCAGGCCCGTCTCGTGGTGCTGGCGATGGACACCCCGGGCGGCCTCGACACCTCGATGCGCGCCATCATCAAGGACATCCTCGCCGCGCCGCTCCCCATCGCCACCTGGGTCGGCCCGGAAGGCGCGCGCGCCGCGAGCGCCGGCACCTACATCCTGTACGCCAGCCACATCGCCGCGATGGCCCCTGCCACCAACCTCGGCGCGGCGACGCCGGTGGCGATCGGCATGCCGGGCGGCCAACCCGATGGCGCCACGCCGCGCAAGGACAAGAAGGACGACAAGTCGGGCGAAAGCCCTGCGGCGATCGGCGACGCGATGATGGAAAAGGTGCGCAACGACGCCGCCGCCTATCTGCGCAGCCTGGCGCAGCTGCGCGGGCGCAGCGGTGACTTCGCCGAACGCGCCGTGCGCGAGGCCGCCAGCCTGTCGGCCGACGAAGCGCTCGCCGCGGGCGTCATCGACGTGATCGCCGCCGATCTGCCCGAACTGATGGCGAAACTCGACGGCCGCGACGTGAAACTCAACGGCGGGCGCACGCAACGCCTCACGACCGCCGCCGCAACCATCATCGAAATCGCACCCGACTGGCGCATGCGCGTGCTCGCCATCGTGTCCAACCCGCAGCTCGCGCTGATGCTGATGATGATCGGCATCTACGCGCTGTTCTTCGAATTCACCAACCCGGGCTTCGGCGTGCCGGGTGTCGCGGGCGCGATCTGCCTGCTGGTCGCGCTGTACGCTTTCCACCTCCTGCCCGTGAACTGGGCCGGCGTCGCGCTGGTCGCGCTCGGCGCGATCCTGATGCTCGCCGAAGCCTTCCTGCCGAGCTTCGGCGCGCTCGGCGTCGGCGGCATCGTCGCCTTCGTCGTCGGCGGCCTCTTCCTCATGGACACCGAAGCGCCCGGCTTCGGCATTCCGCTGCCCTTCCTGGTCGGCCTCGCGGTCGCCAGCGCGCTCCTGATCGGCGCCGTCGGCAGCTTCGCCGCCCGCGCCCGGCACCGGCCCGTGGTCAGCGGCCGCGAGCAGATGAGCGGCGAGATCGCAACGGTCAGCATCGTGACCGCGGACGGCGCATGGGCGCTTGTCCACGGCGAATCCTGGCGCGTGGCGAGCGGCTCGCCGCTCGCGCCGGGCGACCGCGTGCGTGTCACCCGGCTCGACGGCCTCACCCTGCGCGTCGAGCCGCTCGCCACCGAACCGACCCATCGCCCCGGAGGAAGCCCGCCATGATCTTCGATCTCAATCTCGGGCTGGGCACGGTCCTGATCATCCTCGCCGCGCTGGTCGCATCCGCGCTGCGGATCCTGCGCGAATACGAACGCGGCGTCGTCTTCATGCTCGGCCGCTTCTGGCGCGTCAAGGGGCCGGGCCTCGTCATCGTGATTCCCGGCATCCAGCAGATGGTCAAGGTCGACCTGCGCGTCGTGACGCTGGACGTGCCGAGCCAGGACGTCATCTCGCGCGACAACGTGTCGGTGAAAGTGAACGCGATCGTGTTCTTCCGCGTCATCGACCCGCAGAAGGCCATCATCCAGGTCGAGAACTACCTCGTCGCCACCAGCCAGCTCGCGCAGACCACGCTGCGCGCGGTGCTGGGCAAGCACGAGCTCGACGAGATGCTCGCCGAGCGCGAGAAGCTCAACCTCGACGTGCAGCAGATCCTCGACGCCCAGACCGACGCCTGGGGCATCAAGGTCGCCAACGTCGAGATCAAGCACATCGACCTCAACGAAAGCATGATCCGCGCGATCGCCCGCCAGGCCGAGGCCGAGCGCGAGCGGCGCGCCAAGGTGATCCATGCCGAAGGCGAGAAACAGGCGGCGGAGAGCCTGATGGCCGCAGCCGGGATGCTCGCGCGCGAGCCCGCCGCGATGCAGCTGCGCTACCTGCAGACCCTCACCCAGATCGCCGGCGACAAGGCCGCGACGATCGTGTTTCCGGTGCCGGTCGACCTGCTGAAGGGGCTCGTCGCCGAGTCCTCGCGGAAAACACCCTCCGAATGAGGCAGAAAGCGTGGCACCGGCGCGGAACCGGGCGCCAGCGCCTTACAAGACGTAGCGTGCCAGATCCTCGCGCTGGGCCAGCACGTCGAGCCGTGCATCGACATAGGCCGCGTCGATCAGCACCTTGTCGAGGCCGCTCTTGCCGGCATCGAAGGACACCTCCTCGAGCAGCCGCTCCATCACCGTGTACAGGCGGCGCGCACCGATGTTCTCGGTCTTCTCGTTCACCTGGAAGGCGATCTCGGCGAGGCGGCGGATGCCCGCAGCGACAAACTCCAGCGCCACGCCGTCGGTCGCGAGCAGCGCCTGGTACTGGCGCACGAGACAGGCGTCGGTCTGCGTCAGGATGCGCTCGAAGTCATCCACCGACAGGCTTTCCAGCTCGACGCGGATCGGGAAGCGCCCCTGCAGCTCGGGGATCAGGTCGCTCGGCTTGGACAAGTGAAAGGCGCCACTGGCGATGAACAGGATGTGATCGGTCTTGATCATGCCGTACTTGGTCGACACCGTCGTGCCCTCGACCAGCGGCAGCAGGTCGCGCTGCACGCCCTGGCGCGACACGTCGGCGCCGTGCACATCCGAGCGCGCGGCGATCTTGTCGATCTCGTCGAGGAACACGATGCCGTTCTGCTCGACCGCGCGGATCGCCTCCCCCTTCACTTCCTCGTCGTTGATCAGGCGCACCGCCTCCTCGTCCGCGAGCGCCTTCAGCGCCTCGGCGATCTTCATCTTGCGCAGCTTCTTCTTGCCGCCGCCGAGGTTCTGGAACATGCCCTGGATCTGCTGCGTCAGCTCCTCCATGCCCGGCGGCGCGAAGATCTCGGCCGTCATCGCCTGTGCGGCGACCTCGAGCTCGATCTCCTTGTCGTCGAGCTCGCCTTCGCGCAGCTTCTTGCGGAATTTCTGCCGCGTCGCCGTATCCTGCGCCTCCGGCTCGGCCGCGAAACCGACCGGCCGCGCGGGCGGCAGCAGCGCATCGAGCACGCGGTCCTCGGCGGCGTCCATCGCCCGGTCGCGCACCGTCTTCATCGCGCGCTCGCGCCCGTCCTTGATCGCGATCTCCGCCAGATCGCGGATGATCGTCTCCACGTCGCGGCCCACGTAACCGACTTCGGTGAACTTCGTCGCCTCGATCTTGATGAAGGGTGCATTCGCCAGGCGCGCCAGGCGCCGCGCGATCTCGGTCTTGCCGACGCCGGTCGGCCCGATCATCAGGATGTTCTTGGGCGTGATCTCGCTGCGCAGCGGCTCCTCGACCTGTGCACGCCGCCAGCGGTTGCGCAACGCAATCGCCACGGCCTTCTTCGCCTTGCTCTGGCCGACAATGTGCTTGTCGAGTTCGGAGACGATCTCCGGCGGGGTCATCTGGGTCATCCCTCGAGCACCTCGATCACGTGACTCTGGTTCGTGTAAATGCACAGATCGCCAGCGATCTGCAGTGATTTGCGCACGATGTCCTCGGGCGGCAGGTCGGTATTCTCCAGCAGCGCGCGTGCCGCCGACTGTGCGTACGCGCCGCCGCTGCCGATCGCGACGATGCCCTGCTCGGGCTCCAGCACGTCGCCGTTGCCGGTGATCACGAGCGAATTGTCGCGGTCCGCAACCGCCAGCATCGCCTCCAGCCGCCGCAGGATGCGGTCGGTGCGCCAGTCCTTCGCCAGTTCCACCGCGCTGCGCAGCAAGTTGCCCTGATGCTTCTCCAGTTTCGCCTCGAAGCGCTCGATCAGCGTGAATGCGTCGGCCGTCCCCCCGGCAAAACCCGCGAGGATCTTGCCCTGGTAGATCGGCCGCACCTTGCGCGCGGTCGCCTTGATCACGATGTTGCCCAGCGTGACCTGGCCGTCCCCGCCCAGCGCGACGCGGTTGCCGCGGCGCACCGAGAGGATCGTGGTGCCGTGATACTGTTCCATGTGGATATTCCTTGTGTCCGAGGGCGGACGCGGGGCGGTCTCAGCTGCGCAACAGCACCACTGCAACCTGATCGACACCCATCATCCGCAGCAGTGCCGCAACCATCGCATTGACATTGCGCAGCGCGACCTTCTTACCCTGCGCCTGCAGGGTGGCGAGAATATTGAAGAGCGTCCCGGCACTGACGAAGTCGATGCGCCGCAACTGGCTGCAATCGACTTCGACGTTCTGCAGGCTGCTCGCATGCGCGGCCAGCTTGCGGATCTTCTCGACCGCCGCGCTGGTGATTTCGCCGTCGAGGACGAAGTCGCCACACGGGGGCGCGTCCAGGTCGAGTGCCACTTCCTGTACCGACGTCGATGAAGCCGCCTGTGCGACGCGCGGCTCCCACGACGGCGGCGACTCCTCGAAGGTGATCGCATAATCCACCGCGAGGTTCTCGAAGCGCTCCTGCTCGCCGGTGTGCTGCAGCATCTCCAGCAGCAGCAGCCAGATGTCGCGCCCGCTCGGCTCGCCGGCCCGCACCTGGCCCGCGAGCATCTCGGCGAGCTGCCCGCAATTGAGCAGCGACACGTTCACCCGCTCGGCGGCAAACTCCCGCAACACGCCGCGAAAGAGCGTGCACCCGGTTTCATCGACCGAGCGCAGTCGCCCCAGATCGATGCGGATCGCACCGCTCTTCCTGCCGATGATTCCCATCTGCTGGAATTGCGTTGCCGCCTGGCCCGACAGGCCGCCGGACATGTTCACCATCGGCGCCACATTGGAGCGGACTTGCTCCGGCGCACTCGACAGGTCCGACCACGGCGGCGGCGAGCGCTCGAAACGCGTCGCATAGTCCAGCACCCGCTGCTCGAAGCGTTGGCGCTGTCCCGTCAGCCGGTACAGGTCGAGCAGCATCATCCACAGCCCCTCGCCCGTGCGCCCCCCCTGGGCGTCCAGCACCACGTTGAGCACCGCCTCGGCATCCTCGGTATTGCCGTTCGCGTACAGCACGGCGGCTTCCTCGTAGGCGGCGCCGATACCGCCCCCCATCTCCTGCACTTCGACCTGGCCGGCACAGTGCGCGAGCGCGTGCGTCGGATCGCCGACCGAAAAATCCAGCTTGGACAGTTCGGCCGGCTCCGCCGGCGGCACCACGCGCGAAGGCGCGGCAGCGGTCGGCGCGGCGGGCGATGGCGTGCCGGGAGCGGGCTTCTTGCCGAAGAATGGAAGAACCACGTTGCGACCTGTGCGAACGGATGGCTGATGGGGATTGCGGAAGGATAGCACTTCGAACCCGGCTCTTGCGCTTCTCGCGCCGCAGCCGCGCCCGCAGCGGGCGAGCGCGGGGTCCGGCACCTTACCTTTTGCAATACAGTCCGGGCGGCGCAGATGTAACAGAAGGCGTACGGTCGGCTAGAATGTTGCGATGCACACTCCCCGCCCGCCGTCGCCCTCCGTGGAAGAAAGCGTGTTTTCGCTGCCGATTCGCGTGTACTACGAGGATACCGACGCAGCCGGTGTGATCTACTACGCCAACTACCTGCGCTACTGCGAGCGCGCGCGCACCGAATGGCTGCGCGCGGCAGGCTTCGAGCAGCAGGCCCTGCTGACCGGGCAGCGTATCGGTTTCGTCGTCCGTTCGGTAAATGGCGATTATCTGTCACCCGGAATGCTCGATGATGCGTTACATGTCACGACGGGGGTTGAATCGCTCCGTGGAGCAAGCCTGGTTTTTATGCAGAAGGTGATGCGCGGCGACGAAACCCTGTTCCGCGGCCGCTTCGTCATCGCGTGCGTAAACCTCGACCGGAAACGCCCCACCCCCCTTCCCGCAGACATGCGCATAAAACTGGAAAAAATCGTACAAGCATGACCGTCACCAACGATCTTTCGATCATCAGCCTCGTCAGCCAGGCGAGCGTCCTCGCCCAGCTCGTCATGGCCCTGCTCGCGGGCCTGTCGCTCGTTTCCTGGTACTGGATCTTCCGCAAGTCCTTCCAGATCCGCGCCGCCCGCAACAAGACCAATGGCTTCGAGCGCGACTTCTGGAGCGGCGGCGATCTCAATGCGCTGTTCCAGTCGGCCGCCGCCGCGCGCCACGACACCGGCGGCATGGAGCGCATCTTCGAGTCCGGCTACCGCGAATTCACCAAGCTGCGCAGCAAGAACCACGACCAGGCATCGATCATCGACGGCGCACGCCGCGCGATGCGGGCGACCTACCAGCGCGAGGTCGACGACCTCGAAGCCCACCTCGCCTTTCTCGCCTCGGTCGGCTCGGTGTCGCCCTACATCGGCCTCTTCGGCACCGTATGGGGGATCATGAACGCCTTCCGCGGCCTGTCGAACGTTCATTCGGCGACCCTCGCCAACGTCGCCCCGGGCATCGCCGAAGCGCTGGTCGCCACCGCCATCGGCCTCTTCGCCGCGATCCCCGCCGTGGTCGCCTACAACCGCTTCGCACACGACATCGACCGCATCAGCATCCGCTTCGAGAGCTTCATGGAAGAGTTCTCGAACATCCTGCAGCGCCAGCTGCGCTGAGCGGGAGGACGCACCGATGCGCCAGCGTCGCCTGATGAACCAGATCAACGTCGTCCCCTACATCGACGTGATGCTGGTGCTGCTCGTGATCTTCATGGTCACGGCACCGATGATCCAGACCGGCAGTGTCGACCTCCCGACCGTGGGTGGAGTGCCGCAGCCGCCCGCCGAAGCGATGGTCGTCTCCGTGAAGAAGGATGGCTCCCTGACTTTCAAGCTCACGGGCGGCTCGACCGAACAGAAGATGAGCAGCACCGAACTGCTGCGCGAGCTCCATGACGCCATTGAGCGCAACCCGCAGCAACCAATCCTGGTCGCCGCGGACAAACAGGTGTCGTACGAGCGCGTGATGGAGACGCTCGACAGCATACGCAAGGCGGGCTTCCAGAAAGTCGGCCTGCAGACGAACACCAGCAGCACCCGATGAAAGACACGCATCTTGACCTGCAGCGCGATGAGCCCGGCAAGTGGGCATCGGCGGCGCTGACGGTCTTCGTCCACCTGGGCCTCATCGCCTTCCTCGTGTTCGGCATCCGCTGGCAGAGCAGCCCGCCCGCGTCGCTCGAGGTCGAGCTCGTCGCCCCCCCGGCGGCGCAACCCGCGCCTCCACCGCCGCCGCCTGCGATGGAGCCGAAGCCCGAACCCAAGCCGGAGCCCAAACCCGAACCCGAGCCGCCGAAGCCTCAGTTGAAGTCGGCGCCCCCGCCCCCTCCACCACCGAAGGTGGAGGCGAAACCGGAGATTGCGATCAAGGCTCCTGAGAAGAAGCCGCCGCAGAAACCTGCCGAGAAACCAGAGGAAAAGAAACCGCTGGAGAAGAAGCAGGAGCGGAAGGAGCCGGAAAAGAAGGTGGCCGCATCGCAGCCGAAGCAGCCCGAACCGAAGCCGGTGACGCCGCCGCCGGAGGACTACTTAAAGCATAAGCTCGCGCAGGAGACGGCTAAGGTCCGCGCCACGTCCGACTTCGATCGGGTGATGCGGGAGGAGGCCACGCGCGCTGCTTCCACTCACCTTGCCAACGCACGCGAAGATTACATCAACGGAATTCGCACCAAGGTGCGAGGAAACCTGCTGCGTCCGCCTGGTCTGAGCGGCAACCCGGTTGCGATATTCGATGTAGTCCAACTGCCCAGTGGCGAGGTGCTCAGCGTCAAGCTGAGGCAGTCGTCTGGCAACACCGCCCTAGACGATGCGATCGAGCGCGCGATCCATCGCTCGAGTCCTCTGCCTCCGCCAAAGGACCCCTCGGTTTTCGAGCGCGAACTTAAATTGGTTTTCGAACCGTTGAAAGAGTGAAGGAACCAAATCGAATCAGTTGAGATCTTTAAGCATCACGTTCGACTCCATTCGTTATAATTCGCCTTTGGGGCAACCCTCAACCATGAGAAAACTTCTTTCCGCCTACCGCCTGCTGCTCGCGGCCACGCTGACTCTCGTCAGCGCCGTCGCGCAGGCACAGCTGTCGATCGAAATCACCGGCGCCGGCGCCAGCCGCTTTCCGGTCGCCATCCCGGTGTTCGAGAACGAAGGCAGCCTGCCGCGCGGCGTCACCGACGTCGTGCGTGCCGACCTGGAGCGCAGCGGCCTTTTCAGCCTCGTCGACATGGGCCTCGCCGCCCTGCCCGTGACCACGATCCCGGACATGGGATCCATCCGCGGCCGCGGCGCCGACGCGGTGCTCGCCGGCAGCATCTACCCGCAGGGCGACGGGCGCTTCGAAGTGCGCTTCCGCCTGTTCGACACCCAAAAACAGTCGGAACTGGGCGGACTGTCGATGCGCATGGCGCCGGCGCAGAACCGCGCCATCGGCCACAAGATCGCCGACTTCGTGTATGAGAAGCTCACCGGCCAGCCCGGCTACTTCTCGACCCGCATCGCCTACGTCGTCAAGAGCGGCCCGGCCGCAGCGCCGCGCTACGAGTTGCAGATCGCCGACGCGGACGGCATGAATGCCGCGACCGCCCTGGCATCGCGCGAACCGATCATCTCGCCCGCCTGGGCGCCCGACGGCCAGCGCCTCGCCTACGTGTCTTTCGAAGCCAAGAAACCGGTCGTCTACGTGCATACGCTCGCGACCGGCCAGCGCCAGGTCGTCGCCAACTTCAAGGGCTCCAACTCCGCCCCCGCGTGGGCGCCTGACGGCCAGCACCTCGCCGTCGTGCTCACGAAGGACGGCCAATCCCAACTGTACGTCCTGAACGCCGACGGCTCCGGCGTGCGCCGCCTCGCCAGCTCGCCCGGCATCGACACCGAACCTGCATGGTCGCCCGATGGCGAGTGGATCTACTTCACGTCCGACCGCGGCGGCAGCCCGCAGATCTACCGCGCTTCCGCGAGCGGCGGCGGCGCCCAGCGCGTCACTTTCGACGGCAGCTACAACGTGACGCCGCGCCCCTCGGCCGACGGCAAGAGCCTCGCCTTCATCACGCGCAACAACGGACGCTTCCAGGTGGCGATCATGGACCTCGCCACCAAGCAGACAACGATCCTCACCGACTCGGCACGTGACGAGTCGCCCAGCTTCGCGCCCAACGGCCGCATGATCCTCTACGCCACCGACAATGGCGGACGGGGAGTGCTTGCGGCAGTTTCGCCCGATGGCCGGGTAAAGCAGCGCCTGTCGGTGCAGGCCGCCGATGTCCGCGAACCCTCCTGGGGCCCGCAACTTCGGTAATTCCCTCCCGCAAGCAACAACACTGTTCGATAGATCAGGAAACCCCATGAAAAAACTGCTCGTCCCAGTCCTTCTCGCAACTCTTCTCGCCGCGTGCTCCAGCACCGGCACCTTCGACAAACCCGCCGACGCTGCCGTCGATGAGCGCAGCAAGGGTGAAGGCTCCGGCGTCGCTACCGTGACCGCCCCGAGCGCCGCGGGCTCCGGCATCGCCGCGCTGACCGACCCGAAGAACATCCTGTCCAAGCGCAGCGTGATGTTCGATTTCGACAGCTACGTCATCAAAGACGAGTTCCGTCCGCTGGTGGAAGCGCACGCCAAGTTCCTCGTCCAGAACCCGACGATGAAGATGCTGATCCAGGGTAACGCCGACGAGCGCGGCAGCCGCGAATACAACCTCGCCCTCGGCCAGAAGCGTTCCGACGCCGTGCGCAAGGCCCTGACCCTGCTCGGCGCGAAGGAAGCACAGATCGAATCCGTCAGCCTCGGCAAGGAAAAGCCGCGCTGCACCGAATCGACGGAAGCCTGCTATGCGCAGAACCGCCGCGGTGACATGCTCTACTCGGGCGAATTCTGATGAAGCGCCTCCTGCCGCTCGCAGTCCTCGCCTCGCTCTCGTACATGGCGCCGTCACACGCGGCGCTGTTTGACGACGACGAGGCTCGGCGCGCAATCATCAATCTGCGCACGGAGCTCACCCCCCGCATCGAGCGGCTGGAGGAAAGCAGTCGCGGTCAGCTCGAACTGTCGAACCAGAACGAGCTGCTCCGCACCGAAGTTTCCAAGCTGCAGGGACAGCTCGAAGTCCTGCTGCATGAAATCGATTCGCTGAAGCAGCGCCAGCGCGACTTCTACGTGGACCTCGACAGTCGCGTACGCAAGCTCGAAACCGGCCCCGCTGCGGCCGCGCCCGAAGCACAGGCGCCCGTGGCCGACCCCGCGGCCGAATCGCGCGACTATGAAGCCGCCCTCAACCTGCTGAAGGATGGCAAGTACAAGGACGCACAGACCGCCTTCGACCAGTTCATCAAGCGCTACCCGCGCAGCGCCGTGCAGCCCGGAGCGCATTTCTGGGCCGGCAACGCCGCGCTGCAGTCGAAGGAAGTCGCCGTCGCCAGCAACTACTTCAAGACCGTGCTGGCGAACTGGCCGAACGACCCCGTCGCACCCGACGCCATGCTCGGCATCGCCAACAGCCAGCAGGCGCTGGGCGACGTCAAGGCGTCGCACGACACGCTGAAGAAGCTTGTCGAGCGCTTCCCCGAGAGCTCGGCCGGCAAGGCCGCCAAGCAGCGGCTCGCCCGCAAGCCATGAAGTTCGCATGACCCGGCCTGATACCGCAGCCCTCAAGCTGCGGATTACCGAAATCTTCGCCTCGGTCCAGGGCGAATCGACGCGCGTCGGCCTGCCCACGGTCTTCGTGCGCCTGACCGGTTGCCCGCTGCGCTGCAGCTGGTGCGACACCGAGTACGCCTTCCAGGGCGGCGAAAGCCGCAGCGTCGCCGAGGTGTGCGCTGCGGTCGCCGCCCTCGGGATCCGCCACGTCTGCGTCACCGGCGGCGAGCCGCTCGCGCAGAAGTCCTGCCTGCCACTACTCGCCGCGCTGTGCGATGCCGGTTTCTCGGTCTCGCTCGAAACCAGCGGCGCGCTCGACATCGCAGCCGTCGACCCGCGCGTGTCGCGCATCATGGATCTCAAGGCTCCCGGCTCGGACGAAGTCTCGCGCAACCGCTGGGAGAACCTTGCGCACCTGACGGCCCACGACGAGATCAAGATCGTGCTCGCCGACGAGGCCGACTACGCCTGGGCCAAGGCGCAGATCGCCCTGCACGCGCTCGCCGACCGGTGCACGGTACTGCTGTCGCCGGTGCAGGGGCGCCTCGACCCCACCACGCTCGCCGAGTGGATCGTCCGCGACCGCCTGCCGGTGCGCTTCCAGCTGCAGCTGCACAAGATCCTCTGGAACGACGCGCGCGGACGCTGAGCATCCCGGGCCGCGCCTTCGCCCACCGTATCCTCCGGAACCCCACGCCATGAATCACCCACCCAAGCGCGCCGTCATCCTGCTGTCCGGCGGCCTGGACTCCGCCACCTGCCTCGCGATCGCGCGCGACATGGGCTTTGACGCCTACGCGCTGTCGGTGGCCTACGGCCAGCGCCATGCGGCCGAACTCGACGCCGCCCGGCGCATCGCCGCCGCGCTCGGCGCGCGCGAACACCGCGTCGCCAGCGTCGAACTCGGCCAGTTCGGGGGCTCCGCACTGACCGACGAGAACATCCCCGTACCGGTCGAAGGCGCCTCCGCCGGCATCCCCGTCACCTACGTCCCGGCGCGCAACACCGTGATGCTCTCGATCGCGCTCGCCTGGGCCGAGGTGCTCGGCGCAAACGACATCTTCGTTGGCGTCAATGCCGTCGATTACTCCGGCTACCCCGACTGCCGCCCGGAATTCATCGCCGCCTTCGAAACCATGGCGAATCTCGCGACCAAGACCGGCGTCGAGGGCTCGCGCCTCACGATCCACGCCCCGCTGATCGCCCTGTCGAAAGCCGACATCATCCGCCGCGGCGACGCCCTGGGCGTCGATTACGGTCAGACGGTCTCGTGCTACCAGGCCGACGACCACGGGCGCGCGTGCGGCGCATGCGATGCTTGCCGACTGCGCCGCGCCGGCTTCGGCGCCGCGGGGATTCCGGATCCTACACCTTACGCATAGGGACAAATGGCCGCGCGAGCGTGCGCGGCCAATTACGCCGGGATATCCAGTCGCAATAGGCACGCAGGCGGCCCGCTTTGATCTAGGTCAGCCCTACCGCCAGAAAGGTTTTGTAACATTTCCCGCCATGACCTTGGGTCCTCGCGGGAGGCCTTTCCATGCAGTTTCGACTCGTCCGGTATTTCACCCTCGCCAGTCTCGGCATGTTCGCCCTTGTCGCGCTGAGCCTGACCTACTTCGAAAGGCAGCAAGGGGATTTTTTCCGGCGCACGGGTGACGAGCAGCGGGCCTTCTTCGGCGAAGTGCAGCAGTCCTTCACCCGGCAGCAGGAGCAATCCGCCCGTCGGGACCTGCTGACGATTCATGAGGCCGGCAACGTCAACCTCACGCGCCTGTTCGCGAACGCGCTGTGGGACAAGGATTTCGCCCCCTTTGTCGCCCGGGTGCAAACAATCGACGCACGCGCCTGCCAGGAAATCGCCGACGTCGACGACGACAAGGGCAAGAAGGTCGCGCCCCCCGAAAAGACTGCCTGCTTCGCGGAGATCGGCAAGCGCATCATGGCGCTGCCCGACTTCAAGGCGATCGACGCCAAGGTCTTCGCGTCGATGAAGAAGAGCACGGTGTTCAAGATCAAGGTGTTCGACCTGCGCGGCGTCACGGTGTACTCGTCCGAACACGCCCAGATCGGCGAGGACAAGAGCGCCAACGCCGGCTGGCGCAGCGCCGCCTTCGACGGCGTGCCGAAGAGCGAGCTCACCCACCGCGGCAAGTTCAGCGCCTTCGAGGGCACCGTCGAAAACCGCGACCTGATCAGCAGCTACCTGCCCGTCCTCGACCCGGGCAGCTCGCGCATCGTCGGCGTCTTCGAAGTCTATTCGGACGTGACGCCCTTCCTGCAGCAAATCCAGCACACGTCCGAACAGATCCGGGGCACGGCGAACGCCAACCAGACCAAGCTGGAGGCGGCGGCGCTCGAGAACCAGGCTGCCGTCGACGCCACATCCTACCGGCAGCTCGCGACCATCGCGGGCCTGCTCGTGCTGCTGTTCGCGGCGCTGCTCGCGATCGTGCGGCGCGCCGAGAAGATCATCCGGCAGCAGGCAGCCGATCGCGCCAACTTCCACCAGCAGCTCGCGCAATCGGAAAAGATGGCCTCGCTCGGCCAGATGGTCGCCGGCGTCGCGCATCAGCTCAACACCCCGCTCGCGTTCTCGCAGAACAACATCCTGATGGTCAAGGACGCGCTGCAGAGCATGGAGCTGCCGATGCAGGTCGCCGGCAAGCTCTCGTCCATCCTCGAGGACGTCGAGGGCGACAAGGTCACGATCAGGGTGTCGCAGCTCAAGGCGAACCTCGACAAGCTGCAGAACGGCAACGTCGACCTCACGATGCTGCAGGAAATGCTCAAGGACGTCCTCGGCGGCATCGACCAGATGACCGAACTCGTGGTGAACCTGCGCGACTTCACCCGTCTCGACCGCGCCGCGACGACCAATGCGGATCTCAACGAGTCCCTGCACACGGTCGCCTACATCGCGCAGACCGTGATCCCCAGGAACATCGAGCTCGTCGAGGAATACGGCGAGCTGCCCGAGGTCGAGTGCAACCCCTCGCAGCTCAACCAGGTCTTCCTCAATCTCATCAACAACGCGGCGCAGGCCATCGACGGCCCGGGCCGCGTCCGCATCCGCAGCCTGGCCGCCGGCGACAAGGTGCGCGTCGAAATCCAGGACAACGGCAGCGGCATCCCCGACGACGTCCTGCCGAACATCTTCGACCTCTATTACACGACCAAGCCCGCCGGCGAAGGCACCGGCCTGGGACTGGCCATCGCGCGCAACATCGTCGCCGAACATGGCGGCGACATCAGCGTCAGCACCCGCGTGGGCGTCGGCACGACCTTCACGGTGACCCTGCCGGTACGCCAGGGCGAGCCCCTGGCCAGGGCCGCCTGACAGGAGCCCGGAGAACGACATGAAAAGACCGGCCGGCAAGGTGCTCTGCGTCGATGACGAACCGGGCATCGTCCGTTCCCTGCAGTGGCTGCTGCAGAAACAGTTCGAGGTGTTCACCGCCACGAGCGGCGCCGAGGCGCTCGAACTCGTGAAACAGCACGACTTCGACGTCGTCATCAGCGACCAACGCATGCCCGCGATGACCGGCGTCGAAGTCCTGCGCGAAGTCAGGCGGCTGTCGCCGCGCACGATGCGCATCCTGCTCACCGGCTACTCCGACATGCAGGCGATCGTGCGCTCGGTGAATGAAAGCGAAGTGTTCCGCTTCATCAACAAGCCGTGGAACATCGCCGAACTTCCCAAGGTGGTCGCCCAGGCCATCACCATCGCCCAGACGCAACCGGCCGACGAAGAGGTCACCGACGTCTCCGAGGAAGCCCCCCTCATTGCCAATGGCGAACGCATCCTCGTCATCGACGACGATCCCGAGATGGGACGCACCGTGGCGGATCTCGTCGGCGCCAGCGCCCGCGTGTCCTACACACGCAACCTCGCCGACGCGGTGGGCATCCTCCATGCCGAGACGGTGTCGGTGATCATCTCCGAGACGCGCGTCGGTTCGATCGACGCCACGCGCCTCGTGCGCCTGATGAAGAGCAAGCACCCCGAGATCGTCACCGTCATGCTCACCGCCGAGAGCGACGCCGACACGATCACGACGCTGATCAACCAGGGCCAGATCTATCGCTTCGTGCCGAAGCCCATCCGCACCGGCTACCTCAAGATCGTGCTCCAGTCCGCCCTGCGCAAGCACCACGCCCTCGCCAACGACCCGGCCTTGACGCTGCGCCACACCGTCGAGGCGACTTCCGCCGGCACCGTCGACGCGTTCATGGCCGACGTGCAGAAAGTGGCGCCCCAAGCCGAAGCGGCAACAGACAAGGCGGGCGGCTTCATGGCGTCCCTCGGGGCGGGGTTCCGCCGCCTGTTCGGCGCCGGATGACGCAGGCCCTGCTGCAATCTGCTTGACGGGGCCCGAACCCTTGCATAAAATTCGGGTCCTTCTGCACGGGGGTCGTTAGCTCAGTTGGTAGAGCAGCGGACTTTTAATCCGTTGGTCGCTGGTTCGAATCCAGCACGGCCTACCACCGCAAGGTGGGAGTTTCCGTCAGAACAAGGGGGTATAGCTCAGTTGGTAGAGCAGTTGACTCTTAATCAATTGGTCGTAGGTTCGAATCCTACTGCCCCCACCAAACAAATCAAGGGCTTGCAACGATGCAAGCCCTTTTCGCTTTCTAGCGGGCTATCACCGGGCTAGCACAAGCGACAAGAGTCGGTTCTTCGGGCAGCTCGCACTCGCGCTGTCCAGCTCGCTCCGGGAGTACGGCCCCTCATAGCCGACGAGCTTCAATTCCCCGCATATACCGTTTGAACCACTGGGTAACGTTGTGGCAGCAAACACGCGCGCAGGCCGACGTTGCCTTGCCCTTAGCAGCCCAAAGTCACCCGAAGTCTGCTAGCCTGACATTAATTGTCTCGCATCACATCGAGCACCTCGTCATGGAAAGCGTCTTTAGTCGTATTGTCATCGGGGCCTTGGCTGTATGCATCCTGGTGTACCTCATCTGGAAGATTAGCGAAGCGGTCCACCGGCGCAACGCGCGGCGCTACTGGGAAGCGCGACGCCAGCGCGGCGAGAGCGGTTTCTGCCTCCACGACCCCGCTACTGGCAACATCTTCCGCGTCAGGATACCGCCGAAGATCTGAACGGCCGCTCCGGCGGCTCTCGCCCCAGTACCCATCCTGCACTCGACAGAGGAACGTCGCATGCCATTCACCCCCATCCATTTCGGTGTCGGCGCCCTCGGCAAGGCCACACTCGGGCGCCGCTTCTCGTTCAGCGTGTTCGCCGGCTCGCAGGTCGCGATGGATGTCGAACCCTTGGTGAAGCTACTTGGCCTGCTTGACGGGCCCTTGCACGGCCCGACGCACACGCTCGTTGGTGCGTTGCTGATTGCGCTAGTGACGATCGTTGCCTGGGAAGCCTGGCAATGCTACGGCCCGCCCCCGCTGGTCGAACGCATTGGCCGCGTACCGCGGGGCGTCATCATCGGAACAGCCCTCTTCGGCACACTGACGCACTTCGGGCTCGACTCGATCATGCACGGTGACATGGGCCTCACCCCGGAGATGCGCGCCACCTTCGGAACCGGCGACATCCCCGCACAGTGGGCCGAGATCATCTGCTTCGTCGCGCTTTCTCTGTCGCCAGTGATGTGGCTTGTTCGCCGGGAGATTGAGAGGCTCGCGCGCGAAGGCCGCATTCCGCCCTTCTGAAAGGACCAAGGCACACTCGGCTGCCAGCGGATCTCGCCGGCGAGAGCCTTGGATGCCTCCGGCGTCACCGAGTGCACGCGTGCCACGCGCTCCGTCTACCGGCCCGAAAAAAGCTCAGTGTCCTTCGGGTACGCAACACAGGCTCATCCAGTGAGCCAGACCGGGTCTATCATCCTCAACATGCCAGGCCGCAACTTGCATATGCGAGAAGCTTGTCTGTACCCTAATGGCCACTGCTTTCGAGGAGCCGAGGATGTTTGAGTCGATCACCAATATCCGGTTGAGCATCACCCTGCAGCCGGTTGCCGGAAACGTCGTCTACCCGCCCACCTTCGCGCCCTCCGAGTCGGCACCGAAAGGCACGCCCGCCTCACACAACTGGCGACCCGACGGCAGCGTCGTGCTCGACACGCCGCAGTCGCAGGCGAACCGCATCGAGGACGCGATCATGCAGGCGATGCGAGCCGGAGTGCTGGCCTACCCCGATATCCGCCTCGAAATTCCGGGCGAAGGGACCATTTCGGTACTCGAACTCTCCCACCGCGCCTACGATGCCACCCTCTTCCACGGCCTCGACGCGAACGGCACCGCATTCCGCCACACCGCAGCCGGCCAGGCACTGATCAACGCGACGCCAACGAATGCCACGGCCGTGTTTGAGCATGCACCAATCCAGCTGCTGGTCGGCGCCTGGGACTCCCATGCCGGTCGAGGCGTACTCGCCGCCAAGTTCCAGCGCATTCTGACCGGTGAGATCGTGGGCCTGGATGCCAGGCCGATCCAACGCACCGCAACGAAGATTGACCCGCTCGACATCCGGCGCGATGCTGCGACGATCTATGCGCATACCGACGCGAGTATCGGCTGGACACTCGATGCGCAGCATGCGCAGCGCGACGATCGGGACAAGCCGGTTATCCGCAAGGCCTCCGAAACTGGACTCGGCAACACACCCAGCACGACCGAGCGCGGGGCAATCATCTCCTCGGCCCGCCATGACTTGGTGCTCACGGCCACCGCGGTGCGTCGCCTTCGGTTCCCCGATCCCGATACCGGCGCACTGGACCCCGCGCGCGACCGCGCCGGGCAGGATGCCGCCCTTGCCTTTGGCCTGTACGCGATTTCGTTGTTGCTCGACTCCGGCTATAACCTGCGCAGCGGTTGCCAGCTCGTCCCGGAGGATGAGCCGCAACTCGAGCTCATCGGCCGCACCCTCAAGCAGATCGAACACGCCAGCATCGCCGAAGCGCATGGCTGGTTCACCGAAGCCATGAAGAACGCCGCAAAGCACGGCCTGTCGTGGCGTAAGGAACCGATCGTGCTCCACGCCAGTCCGGATCTCGTTGGCGTCATTGCCAAGAGCCGCGAACTGGCGGGCATCGCAACCGAAGATTGATTCCGCGCCGATGTTCGCAATTTCCCTCGCGTACCCGCTCGGTCGTGTCCATGCGGCGGAAGCGGGCGAGCCCCCGGCGTGGTCGCGCCTCTACTCGGCGCTCATCGCCGCCGCCTATCGCGGCAACTTGATGTCCGACGTCCGCGACGCGTTGCTGTGGCTGGAATCTGTGGGCCCTCCGGCTATCGCCGACTCTCCGTCAGCACGCGACGAGCCCAGCGCACGCTACGTCCCCGCCAACGACGACGCACGCCCACCGCGGCAGCGCCATCGCACGGCCCGCACCTTCGAGACGGCCGTGCTGGCCGACCGTGAGTGCGATTTTCAGTACATCTGGAAAGACGCCGAGCCGAATGCGTCACTGCGCACGAAGCTGGACGCGATCTGCGCCGCGGTTACCCACGTCGGCACGACGCATTCAATTGCGCTCGTGAGCGTTGTTGAAAATCCTCGCACGCCAGACTGGGAGCCCGCACAGGACCGTGCCGATTTGAGTCTACGCACCGTGCTTCCCGGACGTCTCGACGAGTCTGACCGAGTGTTCGCAGAGGGCCGACGCCTGCATGGTGGCGCCTGCGAAACCTGGACGGCGTATCGTGCGGTGCGTCCCCTGCGCGTGAGCGATCACGGCCGCCTGCTTGCCTTGAGTGTGCACGGCGATCTCTCCGGGGAGCACGCGATTCACCTCTCGACTGCGATCCTCGCCGCCCTTCAGGCCGAAATTCCCGATGACGAACTGGAGTCCGCCGCCCGAGGCGTACACGGCCACGGCGCCGAGGCCGCCAACCGCCTGCGCATCCTGCCGGCACCCGATGTCGGTCACCGACATGCGAGTGGACGCATACTCGGGGTCTTCATCGACATGCCCGATCCGGCAATGCGTCCGTCCGTGCTGAGCGCATTGAGTCGGCTGGACTCCTTGCTGCTCCCCGGAGACAAACGGATCACGTTGTCGGTACCCGCCCCAGGGCTGCCGCTTCCGCATGCACTGCAGGAACGGACGTGGATACAACCGAGCCGCGAATGGACCACGGCGCTCGCCGCTATCCTCGACCGTTTTCCGAAACGCGGTCTCGATCTCGAACAGATCGTGCGCATGAGCTGCCAACACGCCGGACTCCCACCACCGCGCGCCATACACCTGGCTCAACATGGGTTCCTGCAGGGCGTCGATCACGCCCAGCGATACACCATGCGCGACAAGCAGCGGGGGCCGCGCACGCACCTGTTGCTGCAGTTCGACGAGCCCGTCTCCCCCGCGGCACCGCTGTCACTCGGCCGCAGTCGCAATTACGGCTTGGGGCTGCTCCGCCCCCTGAATCGGCAAGAGGGAGCTCGCAATGCGACAGAACTTCCGTGAGTTTGTCCACGCAATTCACGGGCGAGATCCCTTCCCGTGGCAGGAGCGGGCTGCCGAGGCGCTCTGCACCGGCACTGCGATTGACGCGATCTGCGTTCCCACCGGCACGGGCAAGACCTCGATGCTCGACGCCGCCATCTTTGCGATGGCACACGGACGGGACTGGCGCCGCATCGTCTACACCGTTGATCGTCGGCTCGTTGTTGACAGCGTCAGCGCACACGCTCAACGGATCGCCGACGCGCTGGCGGGGAACGATTCACCGGCCGTGCGCGCCGTCGCTGCAGTAATCGGCAATCGGCTGCGGGTCGTGCGCCTGCGCGGTGGCGTGCCGCTCGACGACGAATGGGCGCTTCACCCCGAAGAACCCGCCATCCTCGTCAGCACCGTCGATCAGGCCGGCTCGCGTCTGCTGTTTCGCGGCTATGGCGTCTCGCCGAAGCAGGCGCCGATCCACGCAGCACTGGTCGGCCATCGCGCCCTGCATCTCGTCGACGAAGCCCATCTGTCGCGCGCCTATGTGCAAACCCTTCGGTCCTGCCGAGAACACGGTGCCGCCATTTCGCTCATCGAGATGACCGCAACGCCCTCCATCTCAACAGACGCCGTCCTAACCCTCGACGAGGCTGACCGAGCCAACCCGTTGCTTGCGCAGCGGCTGAGCGCCGTCAAACGCGCACGGCTGATCGACACGACGGGAAAGAAGCTCGCGGCAACCCTTACCGCACAGGCGATTGCGCTGCGGGCTGGCGGCGCGGCGATCGTCGGTGTCGTCGTAAATACCGTCGCACGCGCCCGCGACGTCTACACGGCGCTTGCCAAAGAGGGCGATGCCGTCCTGCTTACCGGACGCGTGCGCCCCTATGAACGCGACCGACTGGTCGAGACACTGCTGCCGCGCATCTGCGCCGGTCGGGCCGAAAGCGCCGCCACGCCGCTTTACGTCGTCGCCACGCAGACGATCGAGGTCGGGGCCGATCTCGATTTCGACGGCTTGGTAACCGAATGCGCCTTGTATGTTTAAGCCAGACCAGTACGGTAGAGTCTGGTTGCCGCTGAGGCGGCCAGACCGGACCGTGCAGTTTGAGCGCGCCTGGGGTGTCCGAGCCCGTGACTGAGTGCAGAGCGCACGGCCGCCGTGCTGGTCTTCCTGAAGCCCGAACGGTTACGCGCCCCGGTTCGACCGAGCGCGCATGCACAAGGAAGGGATCCGAAGATCATGTCTGTGACCTCAGTGGTGGTGGGCATCGACGTCGCCAAGGCGCATGTCGATGTCGCGGTGATGGGCGCCAAGTTTGATGCTCAGCAGTTCGATAACGATGCCGAGGGCCACTCGGCGCTGGCGGCAGCCTTGCAGCCGCAAGGGGTGGCGCTGGTGGTGATGGAGGCCACCGGCGGCTACGAGGCGACCCTCGCCTGCGCGCTGCAGGCGGCGGGCCTCGCCGTGGCGGTGGTCAATCCGCGCCAGGCGCGCCACTTCGCCAAGTCGATGGGGCGCCTCGCCAAGACCGACGCGATCGACGCGCGCATACTGGCCGAGTTCGCCGCGGTGCTGGTGCGCCGCGAGGATCTGGCCAGCCTCATCCGCCCGCTCGCCGACGCTCAGCAGCAGGCCTTGGCTGCGGTGGTCACCCGCCGCCGCCAGCTGCTGACCATGCTGCTGTCCGAGCGCCAGCGCCTGCAACTCGCGATCCCCGTGGTGCGCCCGAGTATCGAGGCCATGATCGAGGCCATCCGCAAGCAGCTCGACGAGGTTGAAGCGCAGATGGTCGGCCACGTGCGCGAGCACTACGCCGCGCTCGACAAGCTGTTGCGCTCCGCGAGCGGCATCGGCCCCGTGGCCAGCGCCACCCTGATTGCCGAGCTGCCCGAGCTGGGCCGGCTCAACCGCCGCCAGATCGCCGCACTCGTCGGGGTGGCGCCAATGGCCAACGACTCGGGCACCAGCCGCGGCCGACGCCGCGTGCAGGGCGGGCGCTTCGAGATCCGCCGCGTCCTCTACATGGCCACGCTCACCGCCGCCACCCACAACCCCACCATCAAGGCCTTTTACCAGCGGCTCATCGCCGCCGGAAAGCTGCCCAAGGTCGCCCTGGTCGCCTGCATGCGCAAGCTCCTGACCACTCTCAACGCCATGGTCAAGACCAACACGCCTTGGGCTGCCGACTTCCATTCTGCTTGACTCCAAAGACGGTTACTCAGTCTCTGCGCTTCGCCAGCGGTTCGGCCGACTCGACCGACTCGGCACACGCGGCTCGTCCGATGCAGCGATCGTCTTCGCGACACGCACCGATAAGGTGTACGGCCCGGCCTACGATGACGCGTGGCAGTGGCTCCAATCGCAGGCCTCGCAGGATGTGATCGATTTCGGTATCGACGCCTTCGCACAGCGCGGCACTCCACCGACAGAACCTTCGCTGCCGATCCCTCCGCTCGCGCCCAGCCATCTCGATCTGCTTTCCATCACCGGCACACTTGCGCCCCAGATCGACATCGCTCCCTGGCTCCACGGCATCGAGCGCCCTTCGGCGGACGTCTCCATCGTCTGGCGTGCTGATCTCGACGCCGCCAGCCCCGAAGATTGGGGCGAAATCGTCGGCCTTGTACCGCCACTGACAGCGGAAGCCCTCGGCCTGCCGATTCATGTCGCACGCGCCTGGCTGCAAGGCGCCGACACCGAGGACGTAGCCGACATCGCGACCGCGTCCGAGGCCAACGCAAGCGCATCGGGAGATCGCCGCGCCCTACGCTGGGACGGTGAACAAGGCGCGCTGGTCACGGCACGCGAAATCCGCCCCGGTGACACGCTCGTCGTGCCCGCGAGCTTTGGCGGTTGTGACGAGATGGGCTGGAATCCGGCGAGTGCTGCTCCAGTGAGAGATCTCGCCGAAGGGGTTCGCGCGCAAGCCGGACGCCCGCCGCGATACCGCCTCCACCCGGCCTTGACGGACGACGCGGCACGACTTGAGGCAGCCCGTCGCTGGGCGACCCTCCTGCTCCGCGCCCGGAACGAATCCGAGTTCGACGTCGAGGTGCTCGAAGCCGAACTCGACGCTGCAGAGGCTGAACTCCTGGCTCTGCTCGCGCCGGACGGCCCGGTCGTCCTCGAACCTTATCCGGATGGCAAGGGGGTTGTCGCGCTCCGGATCGGCCCGGAATTCGGCCAGACCCTCAATACCGGCGTCCCCGTCGGGCTTGAAGAGCATCTCGAAGGTGTCGGACGGTGGGCGCACGAATTGGCCATGGCGCTGGGCGACGATGCCGAGCTGTTGGCTGTGGCCGGCCGCAAGCACGACGTCGGCAAGTCGGTCACCGCGTTCCAGAATCTGCTGCACGGGTCCCCAATCCATGGCCGGCCATTGGCGAAATCGGGTCTCACCGGCACCGCCGCACACGCTGCATGGCGCAATGCGGGCCTGCCACGCGGTTTTCGACATGAGGCGGCGAGCGTCACCCTCACCCGATGCGAAGCGCCGCTCCTGCGTCATCTGATCGGCACGCATCACGGTCATGGCAGGCCGTGGTTCCCGCTATGCGACGATCCGGACATGCCCGGCAGCGATTTGGGCACGATAGACGGGGGCTGGCTCGAGCAGTTCTTTGCATTGCGTTCTGAGGTCCGGCCGTGGCGACTAGCATGGCTCGAGGCGCTATTGCGCGCCGCTGACGCGCGCCGCTCCATCGAGGAGCAGTCCGCATGATCGATCACAAACTCTTTGCCCTCCGTGAATCGTCTCCGTTTCACGCACTCGTCGCGATGGGCACCTTACGCGTGGCGGTCGAAGAACTCGGCATGCAGGGCGCCACGCTGCACTGGCAGGGGGGGCACGCAACGGTACGAGCGCCGGGAAACCTGCTGGAGGAACTGGCCCGCTACGCACCCGAACGCGGCTCCATGTCGGAATACACCGCGGTCGGCAGCACGCGCGGCATCGAACCGGCGCAGTACGTGGCGCTCGCCCAGCAGATGCCCAACTGGATGGCAGGCCTCGCGACAATTACCGTGCTCACGCGCGACGGAACCGCCAGCGCCACGCGCTGGGACATGACGGGCGGACGTCAGCAACTACTCAAGGACGTCGGAACCCTGCTCACGCGGCGCCTGCCGCGGAAGATTGCGTGGAGCGATCGTCTGCTCGGGGCGCTCATTGACGGCAGCAGTGCCGAAGAAGGTTCCGCCTTTGGTCTCGACCCGGAAGGGTTCCGTTCGCATGCGCTGAGCGCCTTCGCGCCCTCACAGTCGAACATGGCGCAATCGACGCCACTTCAAATCGCCTCCTCGTCGGAATCCAGCACAAGGCATCCGGCCCGCGTCTGGCTTGCCGTCGAGGCATTTCCACTACACCCGGTCACGAGGTCTCCGAACGGTCGCGCACAGACGCCCGGCTGGCAGGGCGACGAATACCACTGGCTCGCATGGGACCGTCCGTTACCACTGGACGCCGTGCGCGGGCTGATCGCGGCAGTAAGTTACCCGTCTCTCGACTGGCCCTTGCGCGGGTTCCGCGAGTACGCCGCTCCGCGAGTCGCACTCGGCAAGTACGGCGCAATGAGAGCAGGACGGCGTGCGGCGCGAACCTGAAGCGACGGTGAAATGCGGTGAGGTTCGCGCTGGATTGAAATCAACCACTTACAGCCGATTTCTCGATCGGCCACGGCTTTGCGGACGCCTGGCAATGCGGGTTCCCGCTCAGGCAGGTTCTTGTGCCGAGAATTCAAGCCTTTGGAGTATCGGAGGCGTTCCCGACCTGCATGGTCGGGCTTCGTAGAAGCTTGCGGACACGAGCGCGCCATGCGCCGCCACGTTGGCGTTCCCGACCTGCATGGTCGGGCTTCGTAGAAGCAGCACTTTCGACAGCGGGACGTGCCCGGCAGAAGGGCGTTCCCGACCTGCATGGTCGGGCTTCGTAGAAGCGAGATGATCTGCTCGCCGGTCACGGGATCGACCACGGCGTTCCCGACCTGCATGGTCGGGCTTCGTAGAAGCGTCACCGTGATGCGCTTGGTGATGCCGGCCTGATCGGCGTTCCCGACCTGCATGGTCGGGCTTCGTAGAAGCGACAGCCGCGTGATCGCCTCCGATCTGGCGTCATGGGCGTTCCCGACCTGCATGGTCGGGCTTCGTAGAAGCATGACAACCCCTGCGGTCATCTGCGTCCCCTTGGCGGCGTTCCCGACCTGCATGGTCGGGCTTCGTAGAAGCTGGTCGATCCCGGCGAACGAAACCCTCGGCCCCGGGCGTTCCCGACCTGCATGGTCGGGCTTCGTAGAAGCGAGAGGCTAACTGCGAAATTTTCCCGGTGACGGATCAACCGATATGACGTGTTCGATCACGCACACCGAAACCGCGCCACGGCACGACTTCACCTTCGCCTCGGCATTGCATGCCAAGTGCCCACCGAAAGCCTGCATGATGGTACGAATCTGCCGCCCCATGATGGCATCGCAGGCGCGACTGGCGCATGTCCGTCAGGCGGCGATACGCCACTTCTCTTGATCCCGCTGCGCGGTCATGGACTGATCCTCGCCTTCCTGGCGGTCGGTCTCGTTCCACTGCTCGATCAATTCCGCCAGCTTCGTCGTGCCGTCCGCGTGTTCAAGATAGAGCAGGCGCAACATGCGTTCAGCGGCCACGCTCGGGCGGCGACGGCTGCGCTCCCACAGCGAAACCGTTTGCTCGTCCACGCCCAGCGCATCGGCGAGTCGCTTCTGCGCCATTCCCATCTCGACGCGCAGGAATCGGATCTCGGGGCCGGAAAGGCGTTTGCGGTAATGCACGAGATGATGCGCAACGGCACGATGCAGTCCGTCGATATCATCGATTTCGAGGCAACGGCCGACGCCCTCGACTTCCTCGAACCGGTAGCCACTCGCCAGCCAGATGCCTTTCAATCCGCAGTCCTTGTATTCCAGCATCTTCATTCACCCTCGAAGGCGGTAGCGACGACGACCCATGCACCGTCTGGTTTTTGCTTGAGCACAACGCCGACCGTCAATCGCATCCCGGCACTGCGTCCGCTCACGTTGCATCGCCAGTCTCCGCGCACGTCCTGATGCAGCGGCTCGGACACGGTCCCGGTACGCAGCACCTGAATAATCTGACGCCGGCCGATCTTTCGCTGCTGCATCCGTTCTTCGGCGTGCAGCGAGAACAGCAGGCGGCGGCGCCCTTCCGCGGCCTCCTGCATCCATTGTCGAGCCTGGTGCTCGGAGGGCGGAAACGATTCAATCGGCGTCATACACCGTACATTGTATTGGTTAATCGACCAAATTCAAGATTGCTTCATGCACTGCGCAGCTGCACCACATTGGCGGGCGCAGTCACCTTCCGCGCCTCGATGCCGACGTATGACGTTAAGCAAATCCCGCCCTCGCCGCATTCGGCATAATGTCCGGATGTGTACGAGAGGCGGATCATGACGGTCATTCAAGACACCGAACAACTTGCCCACATCGTCTTCAGGAATGCGGCGGAAGGCATCGCGGTCACCGATGCCCGGGGACTCATCCTGGCGGTCAATGGCGCATTCACCGCGCTGACCGGATACACCGCGAGCGAGGCCGTGGGCCGCACGCCGGCGATACTGCGGTCGGGACGGCACGGGCGCGAGTTCTATGCGCGCATGTGGCTCGCGCTGCACGACGAGGGGCGCTGGCAGGGCGAGATCTGGAACCGCCGCAAGAACGGCGAGATCT
This sequence comes from Azoarcus sp. DN11, assembly GCF_003628555.1. Classification (NCBI taxonomy): domain Bacteria; kingdom Pseudomonadati; phylum Pseudomonadota; class Betaproteobacteria; order Rhodocyclales; family Zoogloeaceae; genus Azoarcus; species Azoarcus sp. DN11. Next base: position 4,482,188 of record NZ_CP021731.1, read on the forward strand.
ATCCGGAGTGGCTGTCGATCAGCACCGTGCGAGACGAGGCCGGCGCCGTCCTTCACTACGTCGGCGTGTTCACCGACATTTCCCACATCATGGCGGAGCAGGAAAAGCTGCGCGACCTTGCCTACCACGACCCGCTGACGCGGCTGCCCAACAGGATGCTGCTGCGCGACCGCTTCGAGCAGGCGGCACGGCGCACCCTGCGTGACGCGCGCCAGCTTGCGGTGCTCATGATCGAGGCGTCGCCGCAGGGCAAGGTGTCGAACGACGCCTTCCTGATCGGCGCGGCGCAGCGCCTCGCCGCGCACGTGCGGGAAACGGACACGATCGCACGCTACGGCGAGAACGAGTTCCTGGTCCTGATCGAAGGCATCGACGGCCCGCGCGACGCCAGCGTGACCGCCGACCAGCTGCTCGCGGCACTCGAGAAGCCGCTCGCGGTGGACGGCCTCGACGTGTACGCGGCCGCCAACGTCGGCATCAGCCTGTACCCGCTGGACGGCTACACGCTCGACGACCTCGCCACTGCGGCCGACGCCGCGATGCTGCAGGCGCGCGCTCACCAGCGCCACGGCTACCACTTCTATTCGGCGGAAATGACCGCGTTCGCCAACGAACGCGCTGCCATCGAACGTCAGTTGCGCCGCGCCCTCGCCGACAACGCGCTGGAACTGCACTTCCAGCCGCAGTTCGAAGTCTCGGACGGTTCGGTGGTCGGCGTCGAGGCGCTGGTGCGCTGGACCGATCCCGAACTGGGGGTCGTCGATCCTGAACGCTTCGTCCCGATCGCCGAGGACAACGGCCTCATCCACCCGCTCGGCGAATGGGTGATGCGCAAGGCCTTCGCCCAGCATGCGGCCTGGCAGGCGGCAGGCATTGCGCCGCCGGTGCTCTCGATCAACATTTCGGCGCGCCAGCTGGCACGCATCGACTTCGTCGACAGCGTCGCCGCCCTCGTTGCCGAGACGGGCGTCTCGCCGCACACCCTGGAGTTCGAGTTCCGCGAGTCGGTGCTGTCGGATGTCGCGTACGTCGTCCCGGCGCTGGAGGCGCTGGACGGCATGGGCATCCGGCTGTCGATCGACGGGTTCGGCACCGGCTTCTCGCCGCTCGGCAACCTCAAGACGCTGCCGATCTCGAAGCTCAACATCGACCGCAGCTTCGTGAGCGGCATCGGCAGCGACCAAGGCAACGACACGATCGTGCGCACGGTGCTGGGCGTCGCCCATACGCTGGGCCTGCGCGTGATCGCGGAAGGCGTGGAGACGGAAGCCCAGGCGGAGTTCCTGCGCGAGCAGGGCTGCGACGAATTCCAGGGACATCTGTTCGGCGAAGCCGTGAGCGGCGACGACTTCGCACGCAACTTTGCGCGCAACTTCGCTCGCCCTCACGACTGAGGGCAGTCCGGCTCAGCCGGGCGGAAAGCCGCCGGTTCGAGGCGGAAGCGTTTGGCGGGCTCGGCAGATTTGGGTACATTTGCGCCCATCTGCTTCAGGACTCGGGCGGCCGGCAACCGGCAGCCCCTTCGGACAGGCGCCGGTGACGGCGTCATCGATCAACTATTCCAACAAAGAGGAAAATCGTGTCGAACAGTCCATATGACCAAGGCCTGGGCAAGAACGCGGCGAACTACGTGCCGCTCTCGCCCCTGAGCTATCTCGAGCGCTCGGCCTACGTGTATCCGCGGCGGACGTCGGTGGTCCACGGCGACCGCTCGTTCACCTGGGCGCAGACCTACGAGCGCTGCCGCCGGCTCGCGAGCGCGCTGGTGCAGAAAGGCATCGGCCGCGGCGACACCGTGGCGGTGATGCTGCCCAACGTGCCGGCGATGTACGAGGCGCATTTCGGCGTGCCGATGACCGGCGCGGTCCTGAACACGCTGAACACGCGCCTCGATCCGGATGCGATCGCCTTCATGCTGACGCACGGCGAAGCGAAGGTGCTGATCACCGACCCCGAGTTTGCGGCCATTGTCCGCCCCGCGCTCGAACGGCTCGAGGGGCCGAAGCCGCTCGTCATCGATGCGCTGGATGCCGAGTACCCCGGCACCGAGCGCTGCGGCGGGATCGAGTACGAGGACTTCATCGCCGGCGGCGACCCGAACTACGAATGGCACCTGCCGCGGGACGAATGGGACGCGATCGCGCTGAACTACACCTCGGGCACGACCGGCAACCCGAAGGGGGTGGTGTACCACCACCGCGGCGCCTACCTCAACGCGGCATCGAACATCATCAGCTGGGGCATGCCGCAGCATTCGGTGTATCTGTGGACGCTGGCGATGTTCCACTGCAACGGCTGGTGCTTCCCGTGGACGATGGCGGCCAATGCGGGCGTGAACGTCTGCCTGCGCAAGGTCGACGTCGCGCTGATCTGCGAGCTGATCCGCAAGCACACGGTCACCCACTTCTGCGGCGCGCCGATCGTGCACGGCATGCTGATCAACGCCCCCGAAGGGATGCGCGCGGGCATCGAGCACAAGGTGTCGGCGCTGGTGGCCGGTGCGGCGCCTCCGGCCGCGATCATCGAGGGCATGGAGCGCATCGGCTTCGACATCACCCATGTGTATGGCCTGACGGAAACCTACGGTCCGGCGTCGGTGTGCGCGAAGCATCCGGAATGGGACGATCTGCCGATCGACCGCCGCGCCGAGCGCAACGGCCGCCAGGGGGTGAGCTACCATCTGCAGGAGGCGATCACGGTGATCAACCCCGAAACGATGGAGCCCGTGCCGGCCGACGGCGAAACCATGGGCGAAGTGATGTTCCGCGGCAACATCGTCATGAAGGGCTACCTCAAGAACGACAAGGCGAGCGAGGAAGCCTTCGCGGGCGGGTGGTTCCACACCGGCGACCTCGGCGTGATGCAGCCCGACGGCTACGTCAAGATCAAGGACCGCTCCAAGGACGTGATCATCTCCGGCGGCGAGAACATCTCCTCGCTGGAGGTCGAGGACGTGCTGTACCGCCACCCCGCCGTGATGACCGCGGCGGTGGTCGCGAAGCCCGATCCGAAGTGGGGCGAAGTGCCGGCAGCCTACATCGAAGTGAAGGAAGGCGCGACGGTGACCGCGGAGGACATCATCGCCCACTGCCGTGAGCACCTCGCGCGCTACAAGGTGCCGAAGTACATCGAGTTCTGCGTACTGCCCAAGACTTCGACCGGCAAGATCCAGAAATTCGTGCTGCGCGAGCAGGCGAAATCGACATCCGCGATCGAGTGATCGACGACGACCGGATCGTGTCCGGGCAAGCCGCCGTTGCGTCCGCGACGGCGGCTTTTTTCTGCCTCGCCCGCCCGCAGATCAAGCAGGCATGCGGGTTCACCCCTAGTCCGCACACATTGACGCACCGATGCACGGGTGCTAACTTGTGACCGCAACAATCAATAATACATATTGATGCAACACGAATATTAATTGCCCGTTTCCCCGCCCGCGGGGCGTGCTTCAAGCGGCAACCCCGGCGGCAGTTTCAGCTTCGACCTATCGGAGAGGCAGGACCTGGAAGACGCGATGAGCACGGATTACATCCTTCAAACCCGTGATTTGACCAAGCAGTTCAAGGGGTTCGTTGCGGTCGACAGGGTCAATCTGCAGGTGCAGCGCGGGACGATCCATGCGCTGATCGGCCCCAACGGCGCGGGCAAGACGACGGTCTTCAACCTGCTGACCAAGTTCCTCACCCCGACGCGCGGCACGATCCACTTCAACGGCATCGACATCACGCCCGAGAAATCGGCGCAGATCGCACGGCGCGGCGTCGTGCGCTCCTTCCAGATCTCGGCGGTCTTCCCGCACCTGTCGGTGCTCGAGAACGTGCGCGTCGCGCTGCAGCGCAAGCTCGGCACGAGCTTCCATTTCTGGCGTCCAGCCAGCAGCCTTGACGTGCTGAACGGACGGGCGATGGAGTTGCTCGAATCGGTCGACCTGCAGTCCTTCGCGGACACCGTGACGGTGGAGCTGCCCTACGGGCGCAAGCGTGCGCTGGAAATCGCGACGACGCTCGCGCTGGAGCCGGAACTGATGCTGCTCGACGAGCCCACGCAAGGCATGGGGCACGAAGACGTCGGACGCGTCGCCGATCTCATCAAGCGTGTCGCGGCGGATCGCACGGTGCTGATGGTCGAGCACAACCTCGGCGTGGTGTCGACCCTGTGCGACACGATCACCGTCCTGCAGCGCGGCGCCGTGCTCGCGGAGGGGCCGTACGAGGTCGTGTCGGCCGATCCGCGCGTGCTGGAGGCCTACATGGGTACCGCACATGGCTAAGGCGAGCGCATTCCGGCCGGATTCCGAGATGCTGCGGGTGCACGACCTGCACGCCTTCTACGGCGAGTCGCACATCCTGCACGGCATCGATTTCCAGGTGAACCGCGGCGAGCTGGTGACGCTGCTGGGGCGCAACGGCGCCGGCCGCACCACCACGCTGAAAGCCATTCTGGGACTCGTCGGCAGGCGCACCGGCTCGATCATGATCAACGGCCACCAGGTCATCGACCTGCCGACCCACCGCATCGCGCACCTGGGCATCGGCTACTGCCCCGAAGAGCGCGGCATCTACGCGAGCCTGTCGACCGAGGAGAACCTGCTGCTGCCGCCCGCCGTGAATAGCGCCGGGATGTCGCTCGACGAGATCTACGAGATGTTCCCCAACCTCGAAGAGCGCCGCCACAGCCCCGGCAGCCGGCTGTCGGGCGGCGAGCAGCAGATGCTCGCGATGGCGCGCATCCTGCGGACCGGCGCGCACCTGCTGCTGCTCGACGAGATCACCGAGGGGCTCGCACCGGTGATCGTGCAGGCGCTCGGCCGCGTCATCGCCCAGCTCAAGGAGAAGGGCCTGACCATCATCCTGGTCGAACAGAATTTCCGCTTTGCGGCGCCGCTCGCGGACCGCCACTACGTCATCGAACACGGACGCATCGTCGAGAGTGTGAGCAAGGACGAACTCGACTCGAAGATGCCCCTGTTGCAGAAACTGCTGGGCGTTTGAACCGGCGGCACATAAAAGGAGGAGAGAGAGGATGAAGCGCAAGATTCTGGGTTCGGCGGTCGCAGCGGCGGTCGCCATGGTGCCGGCGCTGTCGCCCGCGGCGACGAAGGTCAGTGACGGCATCGTGAAGCTGGGCGTGCTCACCGACATGTCGGGCACCTATTCCGACCTGTCGGGTCCCGGCGCCGTCGAGGCGACGAAGATGGCAGTCGAGGATTTCATCGCGAAGGAGAAGCCCGACTTCAAGATCGAGGTGATCTCCGCCGACCACCAGAACAAGGCCGACATCTCGGCGAACAAGGCGCGCGAGTGGATCGACACCGCGAAGGTCGACGCGATCGTCGACCTCGTGACGACTTCGACCGCGCTCGCGGTGATGAAGGTCGCCAACGAAAAGAACCGCATCTCGCTCGTGAACGGCGCCGGCTCGACGCCGATCACCAACGAGCAGTGCAACGACACCACCGTGCACTGGGCCTACGACACCTACGCGCTGCCGGTCGGCACCGCGCGCGCGGTGGTCAAGCACGGCGGCAAGACCTGGTACTTCATCACCGCCGACTACGCCTTCGGCCACTCGCTCGAGAAGAACACTTCGGACGTCGTCATCAAGAGCGGCGGCAAGGTGCTCGGCAGCGTGCGCCACCCCTTCCCCGGCAGCGACTTCTCGTCCTTCCTGCTGAGCGCACAGGCCTCGGGCGCGCAGGTGATCGGCCTCGCCAACGCCGGTGCGGACACGATCAACTCGATCAAGCAGGCCAAGGAGTTCGGCATCACGCCCAAGCAGACGCTCGCGGGCCTCCTGATGTTCATCTCCGACGTGCATAGCCTCGGCCTCGATGCCACGCAGGGCATGTACCTGACGACCGGCTTCTACTGGGACCGCAACGACGAGACGCGCGCCTGGTCGAAGCGCTACTTCGAACGCATGAAGCGCATGCCGACGATGGTGCAGGCGGGCGACTACTCGGCCGTCTATCATTACCTGAAGGCGATCAAGGCTGCCGGCACCGACGAGGCCAAGGCGGTGATGGCGAAGATGCGCGAGATGCCGGTGAACGATTTCTTCGCGAAAAACGGCAAGGTGCGCATCGACGGCCGCATGGTGCATGACATGTACCTCGTGCAGGTGAAGAAGCCGTCCGAGTCGAAGTATCCGTGGGACTACTACCACATCCGCGAGGTGATCCCCGGCGACGAGGCCTATATCCCGCTGTCCGAGAGCAAGTGCCCGCTGGTCAAGAAGTAGGCACGCCAGCCCGGCCATGACCGCGGGATCGTGAGCGCCGCGCGCGCAAGACCCCGCGGCCGGCACCGATACCCGAGCGCGAGACCATGGACATTTTCGGCATCCCGATCCAGGCCCTGATGGGGCAGCTGCTGATCGGGCTCATCAACGGCTCGTTCTACGCGATCCTCAGCCTCGGGCTGGCGATCATCTTCGGCCTGCTCAACATCATCAACTTCGCGCACGGCGCGCTGTACATGATGGGGGCCTTCGGCGCGTGGATCGGCCTGACCTGGCTCGGACTCAACTACTGGGTCGCGCTGGTCGCCGTCCCCATCGTCGTCGGGGCGTTCGGGATGCTGATCGAGCGCACGATGCTCAAGCACCTGTACAAGCTCGACCACCTGTACGGGCTGCTGCTCACCTTCGGCCTCGCGCTGATCATCGAAGGGCTGTTCCGCTACCGCTTCGGCATCTCCGGCGAGAGCTACCCGGTCCCCGAACTGCTGTCGGGCGGCTTCAACCTCGGCTTCATGTTCCTGCCCAAGTACCGCGCCTGGGTCGTCGCGGTGTCGCTAGTCGTGTGCTTCGGCAGCTGGTTCATCATCGAGCGCACCAAGCTCGGCTCCTACCTGCGCGCGGGCACCGAGAACGCGCAGCTGCTGCAGGCCTTCGGCATCAACGTGCCGCTGATGATCACGCTCACCTACGGCTTCGGCGTCGCGCTCGCGGCCTTCGCCGGCGTGCTCGCGGCACCGGTGTTCCAGGTGAACCCGGTAATGGGCTCCAACCTCATCATCGTCGTGTTCGCGGTGGTCGTCATCGGCGGCATGGGCTCGATCATGGGCTCCATCGTCACCGGCCTCGGGCTGGGCCTCGTCGAAGGGCTGACGCGCGTGTTCTATCCGGAGGCCTCCGCGGTCGTGATCTTCGTCATCATGGGCATCGTGCTGCTGCTGCGGCCGGCCGGACTCTTCGGACGGGAGCGCTGACCGCCATGCCCCATCACCGCGCCCACCCGATCATTCCGGCGCACGGCGCCGCCGCACCGGGAATCGCTCCATGACAGGCAAACACATCGGCTGGATCGTCCTGCTCCTGCTCGGGCTGGCCGCGCCCTTCGTCGTCTACCCGGTGCTGGTGATGAAGATCCTGTGCTTCGCGCTGTTCGCCTGCGCCTTCAACCTGCTGCTCGGCTACACGGGCCTGCTGTCCTTCGGCCACGCCGCCTTCCTCGGCTCGGCCGGCTACCTGTGCGCCTACACCGTGCAGGGCCTCGGCCTGCCGCCCGAGCTGGGCCTGCTCGCCGGCACGGCCGGCGCCGCGGCGCTGGGCTTCATCTTCGGCAGCCTCGCGATCCGCCGTGCCGGCATCTACTTCGCGATGATCACGCTCGCGCTCGCGCAGCTCGTGTATTTCCTCGCGCTGCAGTTTCCCTTCACCGGCGGCGAGGACGGCATGCAGGGCATTCCGCGCGGCCACCTGTTCGGCTTCCTCGACCTTTCCGACACGCTGAACATGTACTACTTCGTGCTCGCAGTGTTCCTGTTCGGCTTCTGGGTCATCGACCGCGCGATCGACTCGCCCTTCGGCCAGGTCCTGCAGGCAATCCGCGAGAACGAGCCGCGCGCGATCTCGCTCGGCTACGACGTCGACCGCTACAAGCTGCTCGCCTTCGTGCTGTCGGCCGCGCTCGCCGGCCTCGCCGGCGCGACCAAGACCCTCGTGTTCCAGCTCGCGTCACTCACCGACGTGCATTGGCACATGTCCGGCGAAGTCGTGCTGATGACCCTGCTGGGCGGCGTCGGCACCGTCTTCGGCCCCATCGTCGGCGCAACGGTCCTCGTCAGCCTGCAGGACTACGGCGCGGAACTGGGCCAGTGGGTCACCGTGCTGACCGGCGCGATCTTCGTCGTGTGCGTGCTCGCCTTCCGCCGCGGCATCGTCGGCGAAGTCGCACTGCTGATCAAACGCTCCGGCATTCGCCCCTAGCGGCGGCTTTGCGGGGTCCCGCAGGCAAACCGTCACATGCGGGATTGGTCGCACCGGACCGGCCTGCGGTAAGCTTGCGCGCGATCCACCGCGCCGCATACCGCCCATGCCCTCCGAGTTCGACCTGATTCGTCGCCACTTCACGCGCCCCGCGCGCCACACCGATCTCGCGGTGGGCGACGATGCGGCGCTGCTCGCACCGCGCCGCGGCATGCAGCTCGCGGTGTCGACCGACATGCTGGTCGCCGGCACGCATTTCTTTGCCGACACCGACCCCGAAGCGCTCGGCTGGAAAACGCTCGCGGTGAACGTCTCCGATCTCGCCGCGATGGGCGCCGAACCGCGCTGGGCCGTGCTGGCGCTGGCGCTGCCCGCCGCCGACGAAGCCTGGATCGACGCCTTCGCACGCGGCTTCTTCGCCTGCGCCGACGCATTCGGCGTTGACCTCGCCGGCGGCGACACCACGCGCGGGCCGCTCACCCTGTGCGTCACGATCTTCGGCGAAGTCCCGGCCGGCGGCGCGATCACGCGCAGCGGCGCGCGCGCGGGCGACGACCTGTGGATCACCGGCGCCCCCGGACAGGCCGCGCTCGGGCTCGCGCACCTGCGCAATGAAGTCGCGCTCGGCCCGGATGCCGCACGCGCCTGTCTCGCCGCGCTGCACCGCCCGCAGCCGCGCGTCGCCTTCGGACAGGCCCTGCGCGGCCTCGCCGGCGCCATGCTCGACGTGTCCGACGGCCTGCTCGGCGACCTCGGCCACATCCTCGAATGTTCCGCCTGCGGCGCGCGCATCGACGTCACTGCCCTGCCGCTCGCCGCGCTGCATGCGCTGGGCGCCGACGACGCGCTGGCACGCCGTTGCCTGCTGTCGGGCGGCGACGACTACGAGCTCCTGTTCACCGCCCCCCCGGCACGGCGCGACCGCCTCGCCGCGCTCGCGCAGGAACATGGCCTGCCGCTTTCCCGCATCGGCAGCATCACCGCCAACACGGGCGAGCTGCTGCTGCGCGAAGCGGACGGGCGCGAACACCCCACGGCCCACCGCGGCTACGACCATTTCGCCTGACCTCCGCCTCGAAGGCCATCCATGCGCCCCACCTTCCGTCTGCTCCTGAGCCACCCCGCCCACTTCATCGCGCTGGGGTTCGGCGCGGGCCTTGCTCCGCGCGCGCCGGGCACCTTCGGCACGCTCGCGGCCTGGCTCCTCTTCCCGCTGCTGCGCACGCCGATTTCCGACTTCGTTTTCCTCGCGCTGCTCACGAGCTTCTTCGTCGCCGGCATCCTCGCCGCAGACCGCACCGGCCGTGCCCTCGGCGTGCCCGACCACGGCGCCATCGTGTGGGACGAGATCGTCGCCTTCTGGCTCGTGCTGTTCTTCGCCCCGACGGGCTTCACGTGGCAGGCCATCGCCTTCGTGCTGTTCCGCTTCTTCGACATCGTCAAGCCGCAGCCCATCCGCTGGGCCGACCGCCACGTCGGCGGCGGCTTCGGCGTGATGCTGGACGACCTCATCGCCGCCGGCTACGCGATCCTCGCGCTCGCGGTCCTCAAACGTTTCCTCGGATGACCTCCATGCCCGATGACGAACTCGAAGCGCTGTCGCGCCGGGTCGGCGACTGGCTCGCCGCGCGCGGCGCCACCCTCGCCTGCGCGGAATCCTGCACCGGCGGCTGGGTCGCCCAGATCGTGACCGCCACCGCCGGCAGCTCCGGCTGGTTCGACTGCGGCTTCGTGACCTATTCCAACGAGGCGAAGCAGGATCTCCTCGGCGTCGCCGCCGCGACCCTCGCCCGCAACGGTGCCGTCAGCGAGGAGACCGTGCGCGAGATGGTCACCGGCGCCCTCGCGCGCAGCCGCGCCCGCTTCGCGCTCGCCGTCTCGGGCGTCGCGGGCCCCGGCGGCGGCACGGCGGCCAAGCCGGTCGGCATGGTGTGTTTCGCCTGGGGAGAACGCGACGGAAAGCTGCGCAGCGAAACCGCCCACTTCGCCGGCGATCGCACCTCGATCCGGCGCCAGGCGGTGATCCACGCGCTCGCCGGATTGATGACATAATCATTTTCCGACCGTTACACGGGCGACCTGCAACACTCCAGCAATCTCTGTGCCATAATTCCCCAACGTTTTGAAAGGACAGGACATGGACGACAACAAGGCCAAGGCCCTCGCCGCCGCGCTCTCGCAGATCGAGAAGCAGTTCGGCAAGGGTTCGATCATGCGAATGGGCGACGGCAACGTCGAAAAGGACATCCAGACGGTCTCGACCGGCTCGCTCGGGCTCGACATCGCGCTGGGCCTCGGCGGACTGCCGCGCGGCCGCGTCGTCGAGATCTACGGCCCGGAATCGTCCGGCAAGACCACGCTCACGCTGCAGGTCATCGCCGAGATGCAGAAGATCGGCGGCACCGCGGCCTTCATCGACGCCGAACACGCGCTTGACGTCGGCTACGCCGAGAAGCTCGGCGTGAACATCCAGGACCTCCTGATCTCGCAGCCCGACACCGGCGAACAGGCGCTCGAGATCGCCGACATGCTGGTGCGCTCGGGCGGCGTCGATATCGTCGTCATCGACTCGGTCGCGGCACTCACGCCGAAAGCCGAAATCGAAGGCGAGATGGGCGACCAGCTGCCCGGCCTGCAGGCCCGCCTGATGAGCCAGGCGCTGCGCAAGCTCACGGCGAACATCAAGCGCACCAACACGCTGGTGATCTTCATCAACCAGATCCGCATGAAGATCGGCGTGATGTTCGGCAACCCGGAAACCACCACCGGCGGCAACGCGCTCAAGTTCTACGCCTCCGTGCGCCTCGACATCCGCCGCACCGGCGCGATCAAGAAGGGCGACGAGGTCGTCGGCTCCGAAACGCGCTGCAAGGTCGTCAAGAACAAGGTCTCGCCCCCGTTCAAGGAAGCGCACTTCGACATCCTCTACGGCGAAGGCATCTCGCGCGAAGGCGAGATCATCGACCTCGGCGTGCAGCACAAGATCGTCGACAAGTCGGGCGCGTGGTACGCGTACAACGGCGACAAGATCGGTCAGGGCAAGGACAATTCGCGCGAATTCCTGCGCGCGAACCCCGCGCTCGCGCGCGAGATCGAGAACAAGGTGCGCGTCACCGTCGGCCTCAAGGAATTGCCAGCCGAACCCGCGCAACCGGCCGTCGAAGCGGCCTGACGCCGGCCTCGCCCATGGCGGAGACCGGCCTGCGGGAACGCGCGCTGCGGCACCTCGCGCGGCGGGACCACTCGCGCGCGGAACTCGCCCGCAAGCTCGCCCCGCACGGCTCGGCCGAAGAGATCGGCGACGTGCTCGACCGCATCACCGAACTCGGCCTGCTCAGCGACGACCGCTTCGCCGAAGCGTGGGTGCGCGGCAAGGCCGCACGCTTCGGCACCTCGCGCCTGCGCAGCGAGCTCGCGCGGCGCGGCGTGGCGCGCGACACGATCGACGCCGCCATTGCCGCGGAGTCGGGCGAGGACGACACCGAGCGTGCGCGGGCCGTGTGGCGCGGCAAGTTCGGCGCGCCGCCCGGCGATGCGCGCGAATGGGCGCGGCAGGCGCGCTTCCTGCAAAGCCGCGGCTTCGGCACCGACGTGATCCGCAAGATATTGAAAGAGAATCCCGATGAATCTGCTTAAGGTCGCCGGACTGCAGAAGCGCTACAAGGCACGCACCGTCGTGCACGACGTCGGCTTCGAGGTCGGCAGCGGCGAAGTCGTCGGCCTGCTCGGGCCGAATGGCGCCGGCAAGACCACCTGTTTCTACATGATCGTCGGGCTGGTGCGCGCCGACGGCGGCGACATCCGCCTGGACGACGCCGAGCTCACGCACCTGCCCGTGCATTCGCGCGCGCGCCTCGGCCTCTCGTACCTGCCGCAGGAAATGAGCGTCTTCCGCAAGCTCACCGTCGCCGAGAACATCCGCGCCGTGCTGGAGCTGCAGGGCCTCGGCCGCGACCGCATCGACGAGCGCCTCGAAGAGCTGCTCGATGAGCTCGGCATCGCCCACCTGCGCGACAACACCGCCGTCTCGCTGTCCGGCGGCGAGCGCCGCCGCTGCGAGATCGCCCGCGCGCTCGCGACCGACCCGCGCCTGATCCTGCTCGACGAGCCTTTCGCGGGCGTCGACCCGATCGCCGTGCTCGACATCCAGAAGATCATCCGCTTCCTGCGCGACCGCGGCATCGGCGTGCTGATCACCGACCACAACGTGCGCGAGACGCTCGGCATCTGCAACCGCGCCTACATCATCAGCGAAGGGCGCGTGCTCGCGAGCGGGCGCCCGGACGACATCGTCGCCAACGAACAGGTTCGCCGCGTCTATCTCGGCGAGCATTTCCGTCTCTGAGCCACCGAAGCAGCGCCATGAAACCGTCCCTCCAGCTCAAGATCTCCCAGCACCTCACGCTGACGCCGCAGCTGCAGCAGTCGATCAAGCTGCTGCAGCTGTCCACGCTGGAGCTGAACCAGGAGCTGGAACGCTTTCTCCTCGAAAACCCCATGCTCGAACGCGAGGACGGCGACGGCAGCGACTTTTCGCCCGGCGCAGCGCAGGCCCCGAGCGGCACCACCGATTCCGGCAGCCAGTCAGAAACCCCTGCCGCCAGCGAGGAGCCCCAGGGCGAGAGCGAACCGGCCAACTTCGACGAGGCCGGCGAGTGGTCGAGCGCGAGCAGCGGTTCGTCGAACCGCGACGACGACGATACCGACTTCCAGGAGCTGCAGGCCGCCGGCACCAGCCTGCGCGACCACCTCGACCAGCAGGTGAGCCTGTCGCCGCTCTCCGATCGCGACCGCGCCCTCGTGCGCTTCCTCATCGAGGCGCTCGACGAGGACGGCTACCTCAACCAGTCGCTCGAGGAACTGCTGCCGCTGCTGCCGCCGGAACTCGAGTACGACCTCGACGACCTCACGATCGCGCTGCGCCACGTGCAGCACCTCGACCCGGCCGGCATCGGCGCGCGCAATCCGCAGGAATGCCTGAGCCTGCAGCTGCGCGCGATGCTCCCGGGGGCGACGCGCGACCTCGCGCTCAGGATCGTCGACGAATACCTCGACCTGCTCGCCGAGCGCAATTTCGTGCGCATCAAGCGCGCCACCGGCTGCGACGACGACGCGCTGCGCGCCGCGCACGCGCTGATCTGCGGCCTCGACCCGCACCCGGGCTCGCAGCACTCGGTGCAGGAGACGCGCTACATCCTGCCGGATGTCATCGTGCGCAAGCTGCGCGGCCGCTGGACGGTGTCGCTCAACCCCGAGGCGATGCCCAAGCTGCGCATCAATTCGCTCTATGCCAGCATCCTGCAGCAGAACCGCGGATCGGGTGGCGCGCTTACCAGCCAGCTGCAGGAGGCGCGCTGGCTGATCAAGAACGTGCAGCAGCGTTTCGACACGATCCTGCGGGTTTCGCAGGCCATCGTTGACCAGCAGCGACAGTTCTTCGATTATGGCGATGTGGCAATGCGACCTTTGACGTTGAGGGAGATCGCGGACCAGCTCGAGCTGCACGAATCGACGGTCTCGCGAGTCACAACGCAGAAGTTCATGGCCACACCGCGTGGCGTATTCGAGTTGAAGTACTTTTTCGGCAGTCACGTTGCCACCGACACCGGTGGGGCGGCTTCCTCCACGGCGATTCGCGCACTGATTCGCCAGCTGGTGGAGGCCGAAGACAGGAAAAAGCCCCTGTCCGACGCGAAAATTGCCGAATTGCTCGGTCAACAGGGTATCGTGGTAGCGCGGCGGACGATTGCCAAGTATCGCGAGTCCCTGAATATTCCGCCGGTCAGCCTGCGCAAGACGATCTGACAATACGAGGAAACATCATGAATCTCACCATCACCGGACATCACGTCGAAGTCACTCCCGCGATCCGCGAGTACGTGAACACCAAGCTTGACCGCGTCATCCGCCACTTCGACAACGTGACCAGCGTCAGCGTGATCCTGTCGGTGGATAAACTGCGGCAGAAGGCCGAAGTGACCCTGCATGTGCGCGGCAAGGACATCTACGTCGAGAGCGACGACGCGGACATGTATGCCGCGATCGACAGCATGGTCGACAAGCTCGACCGCCAGGTCCTCAAGTACAAGGACAAGAACTACGATCACGGCCACGACACGCTGAAGCATCAGCAGCCGACCGAACTGTGATCGTTTAACTCGCACCGGGGGTCCGGGGTGTGTTTATAATTCGCGCGTTTTCAACCCGCGCCTGCCGCACACCCCGAGCCTCCTCCCGCACCATCCCGGCAGCGGCAAGGGCCCTGTCGCGCAGGTGGTGATCCGCATGAGCCTCATCGCCGAACTCCTGCCCCCCTCGAACGTGGTCATCGACCTGGACGCGAGCAGCAAGAAACGCGTCTTCGAACAAGCCGGACTCCTGTTCGAAAACAATCAGGGCGTCGCCCGCAGCGTCGTCTTCGACAGCCTGTTCTCGCGCGAGCGCCTCGGCTCGACCGGACTGGGCCAGGGCATCGCGATTCCCCACGGCCGCATCAAGGGCCTGAAGGACGCCGCCGGCGCCTTCCTGCGCCTGTCGGCACCGGTGCAGTTCGACGCGCCCGACGGTCGCCCCGTCACCATGCTGTTCGTGCTGCTGGTGCCCGAACAGGCCAACGAGACCCACCTGCAGCTGCTGTCGGAGCTCGCGCAGATGTTCAGCGACCGCGACTTCCGCGATCAGCTGCAGAGCGCACCCGACGCCGCGACCATCCACTCGCTGTTCGCCTCCTGGGGCCCGCATGCGGCAGACCAGCGTCGCGCGGCTGTATGACCTGCACCGGGAACAGCTGGAGCTGACCCACGTCAGCGGCCGGCTCGACCGCGTCATTTCGGTCAACGAAGAACGCATCTGGCCGGCCGACCTCGTCGGCCACCTCAACCTGATCCACCCGACGCGCATCCAGATCCTGGGTGCCGCCGAACTCGCGTGGGCCGGCCGCCACTCGAGCGACAAGGTTGCCCACCACCTCACCGAGATCATCGGCGCGCGTCCCCCGGCCATCATCGTCGCCGACGGCTGCGCGATCCCCGAGCTGCTGCGCGGCATCTGCGAATACGCCGACGTCGCGCTGATCACGACGCCACAGCCGTCGGCGAGCGTGATCGACCAGTTGCGCCTTTACATGTCGCGCGAACTGGCCGAGAAGGTGTCCCTGCACGGTGTGTTCATGGACGTGCTGGGCATCGGCGTGTTCATCACCGGCAGCTCCGGCGCCGGCAAATCCGAACTCGCGCTGGAGCTGATCTCGCGCGGCCACGGCCTCGTCGCCGACGACATCGTCGAGTTCTCGCGCATCGCCCCGACCGTGCTCGAAGGGCGCTGCCCGGAGATGCTCAAGGATTTCATCGAGGTGCGCGGCCTGGGTATCCTCAACATCCGCACGATCTTCGGCGAGACCGCGTGCCGGCGGAAGATGCGCCTGCGCCTGATCGTGCATCTCGAGCGCCGCCTGCCCGGCCAGTCCGACCCCTCGCGCCTGCCGGTGCACCGCGAGACGCAGGGCATCCTCGGGGTGCAGGTGATCCGCACGACCCTGCCGGTCGCCGCCGGACGCAACATCGCGGTGCTGCTCGAGGCCGCCGTGCGCTCGACCATTCTGCAGCTGCGCGGCATCGACTCGACGCAGGAATTCATCGACCGCCAGCAGCGCCTGCTCGACGCCGACGGCGAAACCCTCTGATCGCCGGAAGGCCCTGCGCCGGCAGGGCTCTTGCCGCACTGCCGCATCGGCTGATACGCTCAAGGTCTTTGCGCCTCCCCGCAAAGGCTCCCCCCATGACTGCCGCAACACCGGATTACCTGGAGAAGATCCTCAATGCCCGCGTCTACGACGTGGCCGAGGAAACCCCGCTCGATCTCGCCACGAACCTCTCGGAGCGCGTGCATAACCGCATCTACCTGAAGCGCGAGGACATGCAGCCGGTGTTCAGCTTCAAGCTGCGCGGCGCGTACAACAAGATGGCACGCCTGCCGCCGCAGGCCCTCAAGCGCGGCGTGATCTGCGCCTCGGCCGGCAACCACGCCCAGGGGGTCGCGCTGTCGGCGCAGAAGATGGGCGTGCGCGCGGTGATCGTGATGCCGACCTCGACGCCGCAGATCAAGATCGACGCGGTCAAGGCGCGCGGCGGCGAGGTGGTGCTCGCGGGCGACTCGTATTCCGACGCCTACGCCCACGCGGTCGAGCTCGAGAAGGCCGAGAAGCTGACCTTCGTCCATCCCTACGACGACCCCGACGTGATCGCCGGCCAGGGCACGATCGGCATGGAGATCCTGCGCGCGCACCCGGATCCGATCCACGCGGTGTTCTGCGCCGTCGGCGGCGGCGGCCTGATCGCCGGTGTCGCGGCCTACATCAAGCGCCTGCGCCCGGAAACGAAGATCGTCGGCGTCGAGACCGTGGACGCCGACGCGATGACCCGCTCGCTCGCCGAGGGCCGGCGCGTCGCGCTCGACCAGGTCGGGCTGTTCGCCGACGGCACCGCGGTGAAGCAGGTCGGCGAGGAGACCTTCCGCCTGTGCCAGCAGTACGTCGACGAGATGATCCTGGTCGACAACGACGCGATCTGCGCGGCGCTCAAGGACGTGTTCGAGGACACGCGCTCGATCCTCGAGCCCTCGGGCGCCCTCGCGGTGGCCGGCGCGAAGGAGTACGCCAAGCGCCACAACCTGCACGGCAGGAGCCTCGTCGCGGTCGCCTCCGGCGCGAACATGAACTTCGACCGCCTGCGCTTCGTCGCCGAGCGCGCCGAGGTCGGCGAGCAGCGCGAGGCCGTGTTCGCGGTGACGATCCCGGAACGCCCGGGCTCCTTCCGCAAGTTCTGCAGCCTGGTCGGCAACCGCCACATCACCGAGTTCAACTACCGCTACGCCAACTCGCAGCAGGCGCACATCTTCGTCGGCGTCGCGGTGCATAACCGCGCGGAGGCGGCGCGCGTGGTCGAGATGCTGGAGCGCCACGAGCTGCCCGCGGTGGATCTCACCGACGACGAGATGGCGAAGAGCCACATCCGCTACATGGTCGGCGGGCGCGCGCCGCACGTGAACAACGAGCTGGTGTACCGCTTCGAATTTCCCGAGCGCCCCGGCGCGCTGATGAATTTCCTCACCAGCCTGCATTCGGACTGGAACATCAGCCTGTTCCACTACCGCAACCACGGCTCGGATTCCGGCCGCGTCCTGGTCGGCATGCAGGTGCCGCCCGAGGACAAGGGCGCCTTCCAGGGCTTCCTCGACCGCCTCGGCTACGACTACGCCGACGAGTCGGCCAACCCGGCCTACCGCATGTTCCTCGGCTGAGCGGCGAAGGCGCCGGCCTCGGTGACGATCCAGTCCATCGGGCGATCATGCGGCTGGGGCCAGACATCGTCGACACGGGCGAACTCGAAGCCCAGGCCCACCGCGACGGGATTCATCACCGCCAGCGTGCGGTCGAAGTATCCGCCGCCGTAGCCGACCCGGTAGCCGGCGGCATCGAAGGCATTGCACGGCACGAGAATCACGTCGGGCACGATCGGCGCGCCTGCCGCGGGATGCGGAATGCCGTGCCGGTCGAGCGGCATCGGCATGCCCGGCACCCAGCGGCGGAACACCATCGGGCCGGCCTGGTGCGGCACGACGGGCAGCACGGCGACGCGCGACGCATCGGCGGCCAGCCAGTGCGCGACCCACGCGCGCAGGTCGGGTTCGCCGCGGTAGGGCCAGCAGAAGCCCAGCGTCGTCGGTGCGAGGCGCGCGACGAGTCCGGAGAGATGCGCTTCGAAGTGGCGCATCAGCGCCGTGCGGTGCGTCGCCGTGAGCGCCTGGCGCGCGGCGATGGTGCGGGCGCGCAGCGCGCGGCGCTGCCCGGCGGGGTCGATGTCGGGGGCGGATTCGGGTGCGTGGGCGGGATTCACTGTGGTATGGTCGGGTAGATTGAAAGGGGATGTTAAGGGATGGCAAAGGGTTTGTGGGCCGCGCTGGCACTGGTGCTGGCGGGCCTGACGCAGGGGGCCCACGGGCAGGGCGGTGACGACCGCATCCTCGCGGCGCGCGACGCGGTGCGCAGCGGTGACCGCGCGACGCTGGAGCGTCTCGCCGCGGAACGCGAGCCGCACGTGCTCGATCCCTACGTGCGCTACTGGCGGCTCGTGAACATCCTCGGCCGCCCCGAAGCGCCGCCGGTCGACGAACTCAACGAATTCCTGCTGCGCGAAGCCGACAGCGTGCTCGCCGAGCGCCTGCGCAGCGACTGGCTGCGGCGCATGGCGCGCGAGTACGACTGGAGCGGCTTCCTCAAGGTCTACCCGGACCTGCGCGAGCCCGACGCCGAACTGCGCTGCGTGCAGCGCAACGCCCGGCTCGAACTGGGCGACCTGACGGTGGTCGACGAGGTGCGCGCGCGCTGGATGGAACTCGCGGACAGCCACAGCGCCTGCGAGCCGGTGTTCCGCACGCTGGTGCAGGCCGGCTACCTCGGCAGCGACGACCTGTGGTGGCGGGCGCGGCGCCAGATCGACAGCCGCAGCCCGTCGAATGCGCGCACCACCCTGTCGTGGATGAACGCGGCCGACGCGCCGGCGCTGGCCGATTTCGACCGCATGATGAAGAGCCCCGCCGCGTGGCTCGACCGCCTGCCGCCGAATTTCGCCGTCTCGCGAGCGAGTCGCGAACTCGCGCTGGCCGCGCTCGTGCGCATCGCACGCGAGGATGCCTCCTCCGCCTACGCGCGCTTCGCGCGCATCGAGGAGCGCTTCGGTGCGGACGAGCGGGCATATGTCTATGCGGTGCTCGGCCACCACGGCTCGCTGCAGGGCGTCCCCGCCGCCGTGCGCTGGTTCCGCGCCGCGGGCAAGACGCCGATGAGCGCCGAGCAGCGCGCGTGGCGGGTTCGCGCGGAGCTGCGCGTCGAGGACTGGCGCGGCGTGCAGGCGGCGGTCGAAGGCATGACTGCGGCCGAACAGGCGCAGCCGGAATGGACCTACTGGCTTGCCCGCGCATATGCCGCACAGAACCGTTCCCCGGAAGCCGCGGCGTTGTACGGCCGTATCGCGACGCTGCCGAATTTCTACGGCATGCTCGCCGCCGAAGAGCTGGGCAGCCTGTTCGCGCCTCCCGTGCGCAACGGCAACGTCACCGCCGAGGACATCGCGCGCGTCGACGCCGACCCGGGCCTGCGCCGCGCGCTCGCGCTGTACCGGCTCGATATGCGCACCGAGGGCATGCGCGAATGGAACTGGTCGCTGCGCGGACAGGACGACGGCTTCCTGATCGCCGCCGCACGCCTCGCGCTGCGCAACGAGATCTACGACCGCGCGATCAACACCGCCGAACGCACCGATCCGCAGGCGAACTACGACCTGCGCTTCCTCACGCCCTACCGCCAGCTGATCGAGCCGCAGGTGCGCCAGCAGGGCCTCGACATGGCCTGGGTGTACGGCCTGATGCGCCAGGAAAGCCGCTTCATCGCGCCGGCACGCTCGAGCTCGGGCGCGCAGGGCCTGATGCAGGTGATGCCCGCCACGGGCAAGTGGGTCGCGCGCAAGATCGGCCTCTCGGGCTATAACCAGGGCATGCTGGCCGACCCCAACACCAACGTGCTGCTGGGCACGAGCTACATGCGCCTGATCCTCGAAGACCTCGACGAGCATCCGGTGCTGGCATCGGCCGGCTACAATGCCGGACCGGGGCGCGCACGCAAATGGCGTGACGAACGTCCGCTCGAAGGCGCGATCTATGCAGAGACGATCCCCTTCGACGAGACCCGCGACTATGTGAAGAAGGTCATGACCAACGCCGTCATTTATGCGGCGATGCTGGAATCGAAACCGCAGTCGCTGAAGGCCCGGCTCGGGACGATCTCGCCGCGGCTCGGCACGGAACGCTAGACCCGCCACTCCTCGACTGGGAGGCAGCAGCATGAAAATGGAACGCGTCGTACTCGTCGGCGGCTCCGGCTTTGTGGGCCGCGTCATTGCGAACCGCCTGTCGCGCGAGGGCATCGACGTGCTGGTACCGACGCGGCGTTATGTCCATGCGGGCGAGCTGCTGCTGATCCCGACGGTCGAAGTCGTCGAGGCGGATGTCCATGATCCGGCCACGCTGGAGCGGCTCTTCGCCGGCGCCGATGCCGTGGTCAATCTCGTCGGCATCCTGCATTCGCGCCCGGGCAGCCCGTGGGGGCCGGATTTCGCACGCGCCCACGTCGAGCTCCCGCGCCGGATCGTCGCCGCCTGCCAGGCGGCCGGCGTCGCGCGCCTCGTCCACGTCAGCGCGCTGGGTGCTTCGGCGAACGGCCCGTCCGAATACCAGCGCTCGAAAGCCGCCGGCGAGGAAGCGATCCGCGCGGCGGGCGACGCGCCGGCGTGGACCATCCTGCGCCCGTCCGTCATCTTCGGGCGCGATGACAGCTTCCTCAACCTGTTCGTGCGCCTCGCGCAGCGCTTTCCGGTACTGCCGCTCGCCGGCGCCGACGCGCGCTTCCAGCCGGTGCATGTCGAGGACGTCGCCGAAGTCGTGTGCCGTTGCCTGACCGAGCCGTCGGCGCGCCGCCAGACCTTCGAGCTCGCAGGACCCAGGATCTACACGCTGCGCGAGCTCGTCGAGTATGTCACCGGGCTGTCGGGCCGGCCCCGCCCGGTGATCGGCCTGCCGGAGTGGCTCGCGATGCTGCAGGCACGGCTGATGGAGCTCGCGCCGCGGCCGCTGATGAGCCGCGACAACGTGCGCTCGATGCGCGTCGACAACGTCGCCGGCGGCCCCCCGCTGCCCTTCGGCATGACGCCGGCCGGACTCGAGGCGCTCGCACCGACCTGGATCGGCGACCGCCACCAGCGTGCCCGCTACTACCCGATGCGCAGCCGTGCGCGCCGCCCGCGCCACGGCTGAGCTTTTTCCGCAGCACCGAGCAGCACCCTACGGAGACGAGCGCATGAAACTGATCATCGGCAACAAGAATTATTCATCCTGGTCCCTGCGCCCCTGGCTCGCCGCCCGCGCCAGCGGACAGGTTTTCGACGAAATCCGCATCCCGCTCTTCATCGAAGGCAGCCGCGAACGCATCCTGCAGCACTCGCCCTCGGGCAAGGTGCCCTGCCTGATCGACCACGGCGTCGCGGTGTGGGACTCGCTGGCGATCTGCGAGTACCTGGCCGAGAAGGCGCCGAAGCTGTGGCCGGCCGATCCTGCGGCACGCGCGGTGGCGCGCGCGATCAGCGCGGAAATGCACTCGAGCTTCCAGGACCTGCGCCAGGCCATGCCGATGAACATCCGCAAGGATTACGCCGGCAAGGGCCGCTCGCCTGCGGTCGATGCCAACATCGCGCGCATCGAGGCGATCTGGAACGACTGCCGCGCACGCTTCGGCACGAAGGCAAATGCGGGCGGCCCCTATCTCTTCGGCGCCTTCTCGATCGCCGACGCGATGTACGCGCCGATCTGCTTCCGCTTCAAGACCTACGGCGTGCAGCCTGCGGGCGCGGCCGGCGAATACCTCGCCGCGATGCTCGCGCACCCGGCCATGCAGGAGTGGGAAGCGGCGGCGCGCGCCGAGAGCGAATCCATCCCTGCCGAGGACCTGTACGGCTGATGCGCTGCTATGTTGTCGGCGGGGCGGTACGCGACCGCCTGCTTGGCCTGCCGGTGCAGGACCGCGACTGGGTCGTCGTCGGCGCAACGCCCGACGAGATGCTCGCGCGCGGTTTCCGCCCGGTAGGCAAGGATTTCCCGGTCTTCCTGCATCCGCAGACCAACGAGGAGTACGCGCTCGCGCGCACCGAGCGCAAGAGCGGGCGCGGCTACACCGGCTTCGTCGTGCACGCCGCGCCGGACGTGACGCTCGAAGACGACCTGCTGCGGCGCGACCTCACGATCAACGCGATCGCCACGGACGAGGACGGCACGCTGATCGACCCCTACGGCGGCCAGGCCGATCTCGCCGCCCGCGTGTTCCGCCACGTGAGCCCCGCCTTCGCCGAGGACCCGGTGCGCATCCTGCGCGTCGCCCGCTTTGCCGCGCGCTTCGGCGATTTCAGCGTGGCGCCGGAGACGCTCGCGCTGATGCGCGCGATGGTCGACAACGGCGAGGTCGACCACCTCGTCGCCGAACGGGAGTGGCAGGAGCTCGCACGCGGGCTGATGGAAGACCGCCCCTCGCGCATGCTGCGCGTGCTGCGCGACTGCGGCGCGCTCGCGCGCATCCTGCCGGAAGTCGAGCGCCTGTTCGGCGTGCCGCAGCCGGTGGAGCACCACCCCGAGGTGGACACCGGTGAGCACGTGCTGCTGGTGCTCGATTACGCGGCGAAAACGCGGCAACCGCTCGCGGTGCGCTGGGCCTGCCTGATGCACGACCTCGGCAAGGGCGACACGCCCGCCGACATCCTGCCGCACCACTACGGCCACGAAGCGAAGAGCGCCACCCGCGCGCGCGCGGTGTCCGAGCGCCTGCGCGCGCCGGTCGACTGCCGCGACCTCGCGGTGATCTTCGCACGCGAGCACGGCATCCTTCACCAGGTGGACAAGCTGCGCCCGGAAACCATCGTCAAGGTACTCGAAACGGCCGATGCGCTGCGCCGGCCGGAGCGTTTCGCGCTGCTGCTGGAAGCGGCGGCCTGCGACTACCACGGCCGCCCCGGCCGCGAGGCCCCCTACACGCCGCGCGCGGACCGCTGGCGCGCCGCGCTCGCCGCCATCCAGGGCCTCGACGCCGGCGCAATCGCACACGCCTGCACCGACAAGGCGCAGATTCCGCAGCGCGTGCACGCCGCCCGCGTCGCCGCCGTCAAGGCGCTGTCCGCCCCGCCCCGCCCGGCTGCCGGGCGGAAACCGCCGACCGGATGAAACAATCGGTGCCCCGCGCAGTCACAAAATCTTCAAAAGCGCCCACGCGAGCAGCGACAACAGGATCGTGCTGGTAAACGGCAAATGGAAAGCACGCCCGAACAGGCGAAAATGCAGGTCGCCGGGCAGATGGCCGATTCGCAGCCGCGTCAGCCCGGGCTGGAACAAGCCGGTGACCAGCACCATCATGACGACCACCACGACCCACTTCAGCACGGACGCTCCAGCGCAAAACGAACATTAGACCCGGCCCGCCGCGCGCTCGCAATGCGCAGTCCGCACGCGGCTGCCTCATCTCCGACACCACGATGCCAAGAATGACCGACCACCCTTCCCGAGCGACACCCGCGCGGCATGACGCCGCCTCCGTCATCCCGCGCGGCGCGCGCAAACTCGCGCCCCTTTCGTCCGCGGCCGGTACGCCGGGGGTTCGCGCATGAACGCCCAGCGCTTCGGGGACCTCGAAGTCCTCGCACGCAGTCCGGCAGGCAAGCCGGCGTTCGCGACGCCGCTGCTGTTCATCCACGGAGCCTACACCGGGGCGTGGTGCTGGAACGAGCACTTCCTGCCGTATTTCGCCGACGCCGGCTATTCCTGTTACGCGGTATCGCTGTCGGGGCACGGCGGCAGCCGCAAGCGCGCCGCACTCGACACGCATTCGATCGACGACTACGTGCGCGACGTCGCCGAAGTTGTTTCAAGACTTCCGGCCGAACCGGTGCTGATCGGCCACTCGATGGGCGGCATGGTCGTGCAGAAATATCTGGAACGGGCAAGCGCGCCGGCCGCCGTGCTGCTGTGCTCGGTGCCGCCGCAGGGGCTCATGGGCTCCGCGCTCGGGCTGATGTTCACCCGCCCCAGTCTCATCAACGACCTCAACACCATGCTCAACGGCGGCCACCCCGAGCCCGAGAGCCTGCGCGAGGCGCTGTTCCACCAGCCCATCGCCGACGACGCGCTGATGCGCTACTACCGCCAGTGCCAGCCGGAGTCCCACCGTGCGATCTGGGACATGACGCTGTTCAACCTTGCCCAGCCCACCCGCATGCACCGCCCGCCGCTGCTGATCCTCGGCGCGGAGCACGACCACCTCATCCCGCCCGCGCAAGTGTCCATGACCGCGGCAACCTACGGCGAGCCCGCGCACATCTTTCCCGGCCTGGGGCACGGCGTGATGCTGGAGCAGGACTGGCGCCGGGTTGCCGACCACATCGCGGCGTGGCTTCCGACACAAATTGTTTGATCGCGCACTGGAAATCGTGTTTATTCCCATTCATGATGAAAGCAAGGATGGGAGGAGGCATCCTTGGCAGCTTCGGCGCGACGCCTGATTCCGCGGCACGCCGGAGTTGAAAACCAGGCACACGTCCGCACATACGGAGCACAGGGGTTCAGGAATCGGAGGCGGCTGCCGATAGATCACCCGGGTAGCCGATCACCCGAGCACGCAGCGGAGGCCAACATGGTGACCATCATGGATATGATGACGGGCAAGGCGATCGCGGAGCCGCCGGAAGAGTACGGCGACGAGGTGCTGAACGCGAACTGGCTGCCGCCGCAGCCGGAAGCGGCAGTGCAGTTGCAGGAAGTCGAACACGCCCCGGACGAGCCGGTCATCGACGTCGAGAGTTTCCTCGCAGCGGTGTACCGCTACCAGGAATGAACGACGCAGGGGTTGCGCGCGCGACCGGCCGGAACGGCGCGCGCGGCGGATTTCCCGCGCCGCAACGCGCGGGCGGCCTGCCTCATGCCGCTACAGCGCGTGCAGGCGGTCGCCGCGCATGAAGCCCAGCAAGGGCGCGTCGATGCCGCGCCCCAGCGCGAGCACCTTGAAAAGCTCCCCCATCTCCTGCGGCGTCGTCAGGCGCTGCACCGCGCGCGCGGCGCGGATGTAATCGGCGCTTTCCTCCGGCGCGCGCCGCGCGAGGCACTCCAGCACCCCGCAGTTGAACAGGAAGGCCGCCTGGTTCGTGTAGCCCATCACGTCCAGCCCGGCGTCGAAGGCGGCTTCGGCGGCCGCGGTGAAATCGACGAAGGCGGTGATGTCGTTGAGCCCCGGCCACAGGAAGGGATCGGCGTGCGCGTTGTGGCGGTAGTAGCACAGCAGCGTGCCGCTCGAACGCGAAGGCAGGTAGTACTCGGCGCGCGGATAGCCGTAGTCGATCAGCAGCAGCGCGCCGCGTTCGAGCCGCGCGGCCCATTCGCCGATCCACGCGCGCGCGGCCAGGTTGATCTCGGTGACATACTCGGCGCCGTCCGCGCGCGGCAGATCGAGCGCCGCCGCGGCCTTGGCGACCGCCCCGGTGGCGGGCGAATCGGCCCAGCGCAGCACGCCCTCGCCATCGACCGCGACGCCGCGCTCGAACAGGGCATCGCCGCGCGTCGCGACCAGATGCACCGGCATCACGTCGAGCACCTCGTTCGCGACCACCGCGCCGGCAAAGCGCTCGGGCAGCGCATCGAGCCATTTGACGCGCGACGCGAGATGCGGCGCGCGCGCCGCCAGCGTATCGAACTGGCGCTCGCGCAGCTCGCCCGAGACCTCGAGGATGCCGTAGCTTTCCGGCACGCAGCCGCGACGCTCGAGTTCCAGCAGCAGGTCGGCGGCGAGCAGCCCCGTGCCGGCGCCGACCTCGATCACGTGCGGCGCGGACGCGCGCATCACCTGTTCGACCTGCGCCGCAAGCGCCTGACCGAATAGCGGCGTGAGCTCCGGCGAGGTGATGAAGTCGCCGCCGGGGCCGAACTTTCGCGCCCCGCCGCTGTAATACCCGAGGCCGGGCGCGTAGAGCGCCAGCTCCATGTAGCGCGAGAACGGGATCCAGCCGCCCGCTTCGGCAATCGCGGCGGTGATCGTACGGAGAAGGCGCGTGCTCTGGTCGAGCGCGTCGACCGAAGGTTCGGGCAGGGACATGGGCGAAGTGAAACGGAAAACGCGTATTCTAACCGGCACACTGCAGTCCTCGTGCCCGCGGGCGGCCCGGCCGCAGGACCCGGAGCGCAGCAGGGCATTCTGAAACGCAACTCAAGATGAACGCACAAGATCGACCCGTCATCCTCATCACCGGCGCCGCGCGGCGCGTCGGCGCCGACATCGCGCGCACGCTGCACGCCGGCGGCGCGGACGTGGTGCTGCACTACCGCAGTTCGTCGGCCGACGCCGAAGCGCTCGCCGCCGAGCTGAACCGCACGCGCCCCGATTCGGCCTCGACGATCCGCGCCGACCTGAAGGACGACGGCGCCCCCGAGGCGCTCGCCGATGCGCTGCTGGCGCGCCACGGCCGCCTCGACGCGCTGGTGAACAACGCCTCGAGCTTCTTCGCGACGCCGCTCGGCCGGATCGACGCGGCGGCGTGGACCGACCTCATCGGATCGAACCTCAAAGGCCCGCTGTTCCTGTCGCAGGCCCTCGCGCCGGCACTGCGCGCGGCGCGCGGCGCGATCGTGAACATCGTCGACATCCATGCTGAGCGCCCCTTGCGCCATTACCCGCTGTACTGCGCGGCGAAAGCCGGCCTGCTGGGCCTGACCCGGGCCCTGGCGATCGAGCTCGCACCCGAGGTGCGCGTGAACGGCGTATCGCCCGGTCCGGTCGACTGGCCCGAGGACGGCCAGTTCACCCCCGCCGAACGGGACGAGATCGTGCGCCACACGCTGCTGGGCCGCCCCGGCAGCCCGGCCGACATCGCCCGCACGGTGCGCTTCCTGCTGCTCGACGCGCCCTACGTCACCGGGCAGATCCTCGCCGTCGACGGTGGCCGCAGCGCGCATCTCTGATCTGATGCACTCTGCCGAAAGGTATAATTCCGCTCGTTTTTGTCGCAGGATTCCGCCGTGAACGCCCCCACTGCTGCCACCGAGGCAGTCCTTTCGCCCGCCGACGCCCTCCCCGGCGCCCCCGCCGACGCGCGTTTCTCCAACACCTTCCTGCGCCTGAAGAAGAAGCTCGAACGCAGCGTCGGCAAGGCGATCGCCGACTTCAACATGATCGGCGAAGGCGACACCGTGCTCGTGTGCGTGTCCGGCGGCAAGGACTCCTACACGCTACTGTCCTGCCTGATGGCGCTGCGCGAGCGCGCGCCGGTCGATTTCCGCATCGTCGCGATGAACCTCGACCAGAAGCAGCCGGGCTTCCCCGCCGACGTGCTGCCGGGCTACTTCGAGTCGATCGGCATCGAGTACCGCATCGTCACCGAAGACACCTACTCGATCGTCAAGGACAAGATCCCCGAGGGCAAGACGACCTGCTCGCTGTGCTCGCGCCTGCGCCGCGGCATCATCTACCGCGTCGCGAAGGAGATCGGCGCCACCCGCATCGCGCTCGGCCACCACCGCGACGACATGATCGAGACGCTCTTCCTCAACATGTTCTTCGGCGGCAAGCTGAAGTCGATGCCCCCGAAGCTCGTCAGCGACAACGGCGAGCACGTCGTGATCCGGCCGCTCGCCTACTGCACCGAGAACGACATCGCCCGCTTCGCGCGTACGATGGACTTCCCGATCATCCCGTGCAACCTGTGCGGCTCGCAGGAGAACGCACAGCGGAAACAGATCAAGAACATGCTGCAGGCGTGGGGACGCGAGTTCCCGGGGCGCATCGAGTCGATCGCGACCGCGATGAGCCAGGTCGTGCCCTCGCACCTCGCGGACAACGGGCTGTTCGACTTCCGCGGCCTGACGCGCGACACGCCGGTCGCCGAAGGCGACATCGCCTTCGATCGTCCCGAGCTGCCGCTCAAGAACAACGTCATTTCCATCATGAGCGAATTCACGGACGAGGGCTGAGCGCCGATGACGCTGGCTTGCGCCGCCGGTGCCAGTTGACGACCTTCTTCCGGCCCGGAGAATACCCCTCAGCATCGTCCCGGCGGCCCCGCCGCCGGGACGCAACAGCAAGGAAACCCAGGTCATGGCCCAGCCGAACAAGGTGTGCGTCCTCGTCGCCGAGATCCCCGGAGTAGATCGGCTCACCGACGCCCTGGACGCCGCAGAAGCGCAACACGCGCTGGAACGCTGCCTGAATCGCATCGACCGCGCGATCGACGCGAAAGGCGGCACGGCGCTGCGCCGCGGCACGGCACGCATCCGCGCCATGTTTCCGCGCCCCGACGATGCCATTTTCGCCAGTTGCGAAATGCTCGAGCGCGTGCAGAGCCTGCCGCCGCTGCGCGGCCAGCGCATGACGATCTGCGTCGGCCTGCATTTCGGTGCGGACGAATCGGGCGAAGCCGAACTCGGCGCGATGCGCCTCGCCGAAGTCGCCAAGCCGGGGCACGCGCTGGCGAGCGACGCCGTCGTCGCGCAGTTGTCTGCGGCATCGCGCCAGTTCCTCGCCCCCACGCCGTCACGCAATCCCGCCCTCGCCGGGCTGGGCTTCACCGCCTTCGCGGTCGCGCGCCAACCGGCCGGCCAGGCCTCGGTGCCGGTCGAGCGGCCGTTCATGCAGCGCGCGTGCGTCCGCCACCACGGGGACACGCTGTTCGTCGACGAATCGCGGCCGGTCGTGCTGTTCGGCCGCGAGCTGGGCAACGACGTCGTGATCGCCGACCCGCGCGCCTCGCGCCAGCACGCGCGCATCGAGCGCCGGCGCGAGGGCTTCGTGCTGATCGACCAGAGCACCAACGGCACCTACTTCGCCGAGGACGGCGGCGCCGAGCGTTGCATCAAGGGGGAGGAGATCGTGCTCGCGGGCAGCGGCCGCATCGGCTGCGGCTTCATTGCGAACGACGCCGAGCGCGAGCTGGTGTTCATCGAGATCGTGTAAGCGCCCCGCCTAGGCCGCGGACGCCCCCCGGCGCGCGGCACCTCAGATGGACTTCCTTGCCCTGATCGACCCCGGCCCCGACGCCGGGCTGGCCGCCCTCTTCCTGTCGAGCTTCCTGTCCGCGACGCTGCTGCCGGGCGGCTCCGAGCTGGTCCTCGCCGGCGTGCTGAAGCTGCGCCCCGAGCAGCTCGCACCCGCGCTCGCGCTCGCGACGCTCGGCAACACGCTGGGCGGCATGAGCACCTGGGGCCTCGCACGCCTGCTGCCGCAACGCGCCGACACCACCCGTCTCGACTGGGTGCGCCGTCACGGCGCGCCGGTGCTGCTGCTGTCGTGGGCGCCCGTCGTCGGCGACGCGCTGTGCGCCGCCGCCGGCTGGCTGCGCCTCGCCTGGCTGCCCTGCCTGCTGTGGATGGGGCTCGGCAAGCTGCTACGCTACGCGCTGATCGCCTTTTCCGTCACCTGAAGCCCCACTTTTCATCATGAACATCCAGCGCCACGGCACCACCGCCCGTTATTCCGACATCGTCATTCACAACGGCACCGCCTGGATCGTCGAAGTCCCCGCCAGCGAGGACGCCGACGCCGCCACGCAGACGCGCGAGATCCTCGCAAGCCTCGACCGCCTGCTCGCCCAGGCCGGCAGCGCCCGCGACCGCCTGCTGTCGGCGACGATCTACCTCACCGACATGGCCGACTACGACGCGATGAACGCCGCGTGGGACGCGTGGCTGCCCGCCGGCACGGCCCCGTCGCGCGCCTGCGTGCAGGTCGCCGCGCTCGCGCGTCCCGGCTGGCGCGTCGAAATCGCCCTCGTCGCGGCGGCGTCGCCGCGGAACTGAATCTTCCTTGCCTGCGCCTGTCTCATCCACGCCGACACCCCGCAAAATCAAGCCCCTACAGGCTTAAAGGGCTTAAAGAAGCCTTCTATTGCACCGCAGTAAGTTACAATTTGCGGTTCACTGCCGTCCGGTACCGGAACATCTCATGACCCAACGCCTGCGCGAGATTCCCTACAACTACACGTCGTTCTCCGACCGCGAGATCGTCATCCGCCTGCTCGGCGACGAGGCGTGGCAGGCGCTGAACGCGCTGCGCGAGGAACGCGTGACCGGACGGTCGGCGCGGATGCTGTACGAAGTACTGGGCGACATCTGGGTCGTGCAGCGCAACCCCTACCTGCAGGACGATCTCCTCGAAAACCCCGAGCGGCGCAACGCGCTGATCGAGGCGCTGCGCCACCGGCTGGGCGAAGTCGAGAAACGCCGCGAGGAGAGCGCAGGTGACGACCCAGAACGCAGCGGGAAGGTCGCGAGCCTCGTCGTCGTCGCACACGCTGCCGTCGACCGCTTCGCCGCCTTCTTCACCGACACCGCGGCGCTGCGCCGGAAGACGCTGAAGGCGCTCACCCGCCACACCCGGCGCGACAACATCTGCTTCGACGGCCACGCACGCGTCTCGCACGTCACCGACGCGACCGACTGGCGCGTCGAATACCCCTTCGTCGTCCTCTACCCGGACACCGAGGAGGAGATGGCGCCGCTCGTGAAGAGCTGCATCGAGCTGGGCCTCACGATCATCCCGCGCGGCGGCGGCACCGGCTACACCGGCGGCGCCGTGCCGCTCGATGCGCGCTCGGCGGTGATCAACACCGAAAAGCTGATCGACCTCGGCACGGTCGAGGAAACGCTGCTGCCCGGCCTCGACGGCCGGCCGTCGCTGCCCTACATGACGATCCGCACCGGCGCGGGCGTCGTCACCGAACGCGTGTCGGAAGCCGCGGGCCTTGCGGGGCGCGTGTTCGCCGTCGACCCGACCTCGGCCAGCGCCTCGTGCATCGGCGGCAACATCGCGATGAACGCGGGCGGCAAGAAGGCCGTGCTGTGGGGCACGGCGCTCGACAACCTGGCGTGGTGGAAGATGGTCACGCCGGACGGCAACTGGCTCGAAGTCGAACGCCTGGACCACAACTTCGGCAAGATCCACGACCAGGAGACGGTGCATTTCCGCCTGCGCCGCTTCGACGCGAAGAGCTACGCGCTGCTGGGCGAAGAGACCCTGACGATGCCCGGCGCCTCGTGCCGCAAGACCGGCCTGGGCAAGGACGTCACCGACAAGTTCCTCGGCGGCGTGCCGGGCGTGCAGAAGGAAGGCACGGACGGCCTGATCGTCGCGGCGCGCTGGGTGCTGCACAAGATGCCGCCGGTCACCCGCACGGTGTGCCTGGAATTCTTCGGCCAGGTGCGCGAAGCCGTGCCGGCGATCGTCGAGATCACCGACTGGTTCAAGCCCGGCGCCGAAGGCAACCGCCTCGGCGTGCAGCTCGCCGGCCTCGAGCACCTCGACGAACGCTACGTGAAGGCGGTCGGCTACACCACCAAGGCGAAGCGCCACGGCCGCCCGAAGATGGTGCTGATCGGCGACATCGTCGGCCACGACGAGGCGTCGGTGATGACCGCAGCATCGGAAGTGGTGCGCATGTGCAACGTGCGCGCCGCCGAAGGCTTCATCGCGGTGAGCCCGGACCAGCGGAAGCGCTTCTGGCTCGACCGCTCGCGCACCGCCGCGATCTCGCGCCACACCAACGCGTTCAAGGTGAACGAGGACGTGGTGATCCCGCTGCCGCGCATGGGCGACTACTGCGACGGCATCGAGCGCATCAACATCGAGCTGTCGACGCAGAACAAGCTCGAACTGTGCGATGCGCTGTCCGAGTTCCTGCAGGGCGAGCTCCCGCTGCACCAGGGGGACGCGAACCTCTCCAGCGACGAACTCATCGGCGATCGCCGCCAGGCCGCGCTCGACTACATCGCGAGCGTGCGCCGCCGCTGGCAGTGGCTGCTCGACCACCTCGACCTGCCGCTCGCCGACGCCGAGGCACAGTTCGCCGAATACGGCGTGCACGCGGGCGAGCTGACGAACCGCGCCGCGAACCCGAAGCTCTTCCACCGCCTGCAGGACTACTCGGTGCGCACCTCGTGGAAGAGCGAGCTCAAGCCGCGCCTCGACAAGATCTTCGACGGCGTCGTGTTCCGCCCCGTGCTCGCGCGCATCGAGGAGGTGCACAAGGAAGTGCTGCGCGGCCGCGTCTTCGTCGCGCTGCACATGCACGCCGGCGACGGCAACGTGCACACCAACATCCCGGTCAACTCCGACCACTACGACATGCTGCAGACCGCCAACCGCGCGGTCGACCGCATCATGGCGCTCGCGCGCTCGCTCGACGGCGTGATCTCGGGTGAGCATGGCATCGGCATCACCAAGCTCGACTACCTCACCGACGAGGAGATGGCCAACTTCTGGGCCTACAAGCGGAAGGTCGACCCCGAGGGCCGCTTCAACCGCGGCAAACTCCTGCGCGGCGGCAACCTTGGCAACGCCTACACGCCCAGCTTCAACCTGATGGGCCACGAATCGCTGATCATGGAGCAGACCGAGATCGGCGACATCGCCTACGACATCAAGGACTGCCTGCGCTGCGGCAAGTGCAAGCCGGTGTGCTCGACGCACGTGCCGCGCGCGAACCTGCTGTACAGCCCGCGCAACAAGATCCTCAGCACCTCGCTGCTGATCGAGGCCTTCCTGTACGAGGAGCAGACGCGCCGCGGCGTGTCGCTCGCGCACTGGGCCGAGTTCGAGGACGTCGCCGACCACTGCACGGTGTGCCACAAGTGCGAGAAGCCCTGCCCGGTCGATATCGACTTCGGCGACGTGTCGATCAAGATGCGCAACCTCCTCCGGAAGCAGGGCAAGAAGAGCTTCAACCCCGGCAAGGCCGCGGCGATGGCCTTCCTGACTGCGAAGGACCCGGCGACGATCAAGCTGATCCGCGCGGGGATGATCGACCTCGGCTACAAGGCGCAGCGTTTCGCGCACACGATCGGCAAATCGCTCGGCCTGATCCAGCAGCAGGTGAAGGCACCGCCCGCGACCCTGCACAAGGCGCCGGTGCGCGCTCAGGTGATCCACTTCATCAACAAGCCGATGCCCGGCAACCTGCCCAAGCGCACCAGCCGCGCGCTGCTCGACATCGAGGACGACAAGGTCATCCCGGTGATCCGCAACCCGCAGGTGAAGCGCGACGAGTCGGAAGCCGTGTTCTACTTCCCCGGCTGCGGCTCGGAGCGCCTCTTCAGCCAGGTGGGCCTGGCGACGCAGGCGATGCTGTACCAGGTCGGCACGACGACCGTGCTGCCGCCCGGGTATCTGTGCTGCGGCTACCCGCAGACCGCGGCCGGCGAGGAGGACAAGGGCCAGCAGATCACGACCGACAACCGCGTGCTCTTCCACCGCGTCGCCAACACGCTGAACTACCTCGACATCAAGACCGTGATCGTGTCCTGCGGCACCTGCATGGACCAGCTGCAGAAGTACCAGTTCGAGAAGATCTTCCCCGGCTGCCGCCTGCTCGACATCCACGAGTACCTGATGGAGAAGGGCGTCAAGCTCGAAGGCATCACCGGCACCAAGTACATGTACCACGAGCCCTGCCACACGCCGATGAAGGTGCATTCGGGCATCAAGGTCGCGAACGAGCTGATGGGCACGCGCGTTGATCTGAGCGACCGCTGCTGCGGCGAATCGGGCACGCTCGCAGTCGCCCGCCCCGACATCTCGACCCAGGTGCGCTTCCGCAAGCAGCATGAGATCGAGAAGGGCGCCGCGGCCCTGCGCGACGGTGGCCACGATCCGGTCAAGATCCTGACCTCCTGCCCCTCGTGCCTGCAGGGCCTGACCCGCTACGCAAACGACGCAGGCGGCGTCGACGCGGACTACATCGTCGTCGAGATCGCCAAGCACATCCTCGGCGACAACTGGATGCCGGACTACGTGCAGCACGCCAACAACGGCGGCATCGAGCGGGTGCTGCTGTAAGGGGTATTCCCCGCGCCCCCGCTAATCCTCCAGCGGCCGCTCCGGATGCAGCCGTCGCCACAACTCCGGCATCGCCTCGGCGGCGCGCAGGCGCAGGCGGTGCGTAACGATGCTGCTGACTTCGGTGTCGCCGGGGTTGATCTCGACGCTGGGCACGCCGACCTCGCGCGCCCACCATACCGGCCCCGAGATATAGGGGAAGACGCTCGTAGTGCCGATCGAGACGATCAGGTCGACGCCGGCCGCGATCAGCGTCTCGAGCCGGCGCAGACCCTCCTCGGGCAGCATCTCGCCGAACAGCACGACGTCGGGCCGCAGCACGCCGCCGCACTTCGGGCACGGGGGCGGCAGCTGCAGGCCGGCGTAGTCGGTGACGCTGCGCTGGTGCTTGCACTCCATGCAGCGCAGGTGATGCACGGTGCCGTGGATTTCGATCAGGTTGCGCGAGCCGGCGTCGCGGTGCAGGCCGTCGACGTTCTGCGTGAGCACCCACACGCCGGGCTTCTCGTGCTCCAGCGCGGCGATGATGCGGTGCGCGATGTTGGGCTGCGCGCCGCGGCAGTTGGCCTCGATCTGCGCGATGTACTTCCACGCGATGTCGGGACGGCGGCTCATCATTTCACCCGACAGCGCCTTCTCGATCGTCAGCCCTTCGTCGGTGAGGCGCTCGTGGTACAGCCCGCCGATGCCGCGGTAGGTCGGCAGGCCGGAGTCGGCCGACATGCCGGCACCGGTGATGAAGAGGATGCGCCCGGCGTCGGCGATGAGCTGCGCGACGCGGTCGAGGGTTTCGGCTTCGGCGACGCTCATGCTTTCGCCACCTCGACGAGGCAGTCGTAGAACGTCGGTCCGCCGCCGATGTCGGTCAGCGCGGGCGAGGTCACCGCGTTGGCGTTCTCACCGTCACCCGAGAGCTTGCGCCACCACACCGACGGGCACACGACGACGCCCGGGCGCACGCGCTCGGTGACGACCGCCTGCGCATGGAAGGCGCCGCGGTCGTTGAAGATGCGCAGGCGCTCGCCCGCGGAGATGCCGCGCTGCGCCGCGTCGTCGGGATGGAGCTCGAGCTTCGGTCCGCCCTCCTGCTCGCGAAAGCGCGGCAGGTTGGCGAAGCTGCTGTTGAGGAAGTTGCGCGCCGGCGGCGAGATCATCGCCAGCGGATAGCGCGCGGCGAGCGCGGGATTGCTCACCGGCGACTCGTGCGGCGGCACCCAGTTCGGCAGCGGGTCGAAGCCGTCCCGCGCGAGCGACTCCGACCGGAACTCGCACTTGCCCGAAGGCGTCGGGAAGTTGCCCTGCGCGAAGGGCGCGAAAGGGCGCGGCAGGTTCAGCCGCACCCAGCCCTTTGCGCGCAGCGTCGCCGGGTCCAGGCTCAGCGCGCGGTTGTCGCGCCGATTGAACGCCTGCGCGGTGATCTCGTCGTCGGACTCGCACAGCGCCGCGTCGGTGAAGCCGAGCCGCGCGGCGAGCAGGCGGAACACCTCGCTGTTGGGCTTCGCCTCGCCCAGCGGCGCGATCGCCGGCTCGTTCGTCAGCGCGTACAGGTGGCCGTAGGCCTTGTGCACGTCGCGGTGTTCGAGCTGGCTGGTCGCGGGCAGCAGGATGTCGGCGTAATCGGCGGTGTCGGTCTGGAAGAGCTCGTGCACGACGCAGAAGAGATCCTCGCGCGCAAAACTTTCGCGCACGCGCGTGCCGTTCGGGAGACCCGCCACGGGGTTGGAGTTGTACACGTACAGCGCGCGGATCGGCGGGTCGTCCGCCGTGAGGAGCGCATCGCCGAGCGTCGCCATGTTGATCGTGCGCGGCGGGCGGGCGTGGTGCGCCGCATAGAGATCCGGGCGTTCCAGCGCCTGCTGGTCGACCGGGAAGTTGCCCGAAGTAGATAGCAGCGCGCCGCCCGCCGGATGGCGCCACGCACCGGTAAGCGCGGGCAGACAGGCGATATTGCGCATCACGCTCGCGCCGCCGGCGCAGCGGTTGAGGCCGTAGTTCAAGCGGATCGCCGCCGGCTTCGTGGCACCATACTCGCGCGCGAGGCCGCGGATCGCGGCGGCCGGCAGGCCCGTCGGCGGCGCCGCCCATTCCGGCGTGAAATCCTTGACGCGTTCGGCGAGCGCGTCGAAACCCACGGTGTGCGCAGTGATGTAGTCGCGGTCGATCAGGCCGTCGGCGATCAGCACCTGCATCATCGCGAGCGCCAGCGCGCCGTCGGTGCCGGGCCAGGGCGCGAGGTGCAGGTCGCACTTCTCCGCCGTCGGCGAGCGCCGCGGGTCGATGCACACGAGCTTCGCGCCGCGCCGCTTCGCCTCCTGGATGTAGCGCCAGCCGTGCAGGTTCGAGACGACCGGGTTGCCGCCCCAGATGAGGATCAGCTTGGCGTCGACGATCGCCTCGGGGTCCATGCCCACCGAAGCGCCCATCGTCGCCTTCCAGCCCGCCGCGCCGGCCGAGGCGCAGATCGTGCGATCGAGCAGCGACGCGCCGAGGCGGTGGAAGAAGCGGCGGTCCATGCTCTCACCCTGCACCAGGCCCATCGTGCCGGCGTAGCTGTAGGGCAGGATCGCGCGCGGGTCGTCGGCCGCAATGGCGGCGAATTTTTCCGCGATGGTGTCGAGCGCCTCGTCCCACGAGATGCGCTCGAAGCGTCCCTCGCCCTTACGCCCGACGCGCTTCATCGGGTGCCGCAGGCGCTGGTCGGAATACACGCGTTCGAGGTAGTGCGCGACCTTGGTGCACAGCGCGCCGTTGGTGAACGGCAGGTCGTCGGCGCCGCGGATTTTCACCGCGCGGCCGTCCTCGACGGTGACCTCCATCGCGCAGGTGTCGGGACAGTCGTGCGGACAGGCGGCGCGGACGACCTTGCTGACAGCATTGCTCATGACCACTCCTGAATCACCACGGACCGCGCGAACGCATGCCGGCCCACAACCCTCGCGAACGGCAATCCCTGCATTCCGCCCGCCCACCGGCCGGACGTGGCCGGCCTTCCGGCACGCTCAGCGCTTCGCGGCCGCGCTGCTCAGTTCGAGATAGCGGGCACGATCGGCTTCGAAGCGAGCGCGCGTCGCTTCGAGTGCGCGCGTCCTTTCCTCGATGGTCCGGTTGTGCGACGCGAGTTCGCTGTCGATCGAACGCAGGTTGGCCGCGAGGTCACGCGGCAGGTCGCGTCCCTTGAAGAGCTCGGCGTCCTTCTCGAAGCGCAGGCGCTTCGAGCGCAACTCCTTGTCGCGCTTGCGCGCCTCGTCGATGGCACGCTGGATGTCGGCGACCTCGCGATCGCGGCGGCGGTCGAGGTCATCGACGCTCGGGTAAGTCTCCAGCAAGGCCTGATCGAAGCGGCGCTGCTGGGCGTGACGCGCCTCGTCGTCCTGCCTCTGCCGCTCCGCCGCGTTGCGCCGGGAGATTTCGTCCGCACTCAGGGGCGCGGCGATTTGCCGCTTGATCGTGCCCTGCGGCCCCATCTCGCGATACGAGCGGCCGTAGCACGCCTGCGGCAGCACGTCGCCGCACTGGCGCCGGCCGTCGGCGTCCTCGCAGCAATACACCTTCGCCCCCGCCGTGTTCGCCAGCGTCAGGCCCAGCAGAAGTGCCGCGAGGACTTCAAGACTGCGTCGCGATGCCATACATCTTCCGGTACGCCTGCACGGCGTCGAGGTTGGCGGCGAGGTCCGGGCTGTCGCCGAGGTAGCCGATCAGGTCTTCCAGCGTCGCGACGGCAACGACCGGGATGCCGAAGGATTCGCGCACTTCCTGCACCGCCGATTTCTCGCCCTTGCCGCGCTCCATGCGGTCGAGCGCGATGACGACGCCGGCCGGCTCGGCGCCCGCGCCGCGGATGATGTCCACCGACTCGCGCACCGAGGTGCCGGCCGAGATCACG
Source organism: Azoarcus sp. DN11 (assembly GCF_003628555.1). Lineage (NCBI taxonomy): Bacteria > Pseudomonadati > Pseudomonadota > Betaproteobacteria > Rhodocyclales > Zoogloeaceae > Azoarcus > Azoarcus sp. DN11. Next base: position 4,519,732 of record NZ_CP021731.1, read on the forward strand.
TCATCGAGGATCAGCACGCGCCCCTCGAGCGGCGCCCCGACGAGGGTGCCGCCTTCGCCGTGGTCCTTGGCCTCCTTGCGGTTGAACGCGAAGGGCAGGCTCACGCCCTGCTCGGCGAGGCGGATCGCGACGCCCGCAACCAGCGGGATGCCCTTGTAGGCCGGCCCGAAGAGCATGTCGCACGGCACGCCCGCGGCCACGATCGCGCGTGCATAAAAGCCGCACAGTTCGCGGAACGAGGCGCCGTCGTCGAACAGCCCGGCGTTGAAGAAATACGGCGAGTTGCGCCCCGCCTTGGTCACGAAGGACCCGAATCGCAGCACGCCCTTGTCGCAGGCCAGCGCGATGAAATCCCGGCTAAAATCCACGCTTTACATCCAGTTCAGGGTATCCGGCAGAATGTTACGCATCATCACCCTAAACCTCAACGGCATCCGCTCGGCGACGACCAAAGGCTTCCTCGACTGGCTCGCCGGGCAGGATGCGGACATCGTCTGCCTGCAGGAGCTGAAGGCACAGGCGGGCGACCTGAGCGAGGCGATGCGCGCGCCGGCCGGCTACACCGGCTATTTCCACCACGCGGAAAAGAAAGGTTACAGCGGCGTGGGCCTGTACGCACGGCGCACGCCCGACCGCATCGTCGAAGGCCTCGGGATTGCCGACATCGACGCCGAGGGACGCTTCCTGCAGCTCGATTTCGGCCCACTGTCGGTGGTGTCGCTGTACCTGCCCTCGGGATCGAGTTCCGAGGAGCGCCAGCAGATCAAGTTCAGCTTCATGGAACGCTTCCTGCCGCACATGGAGCGGCTCCACGCGAGCGGCCGCGAGGTCGTGATCTGCGGCGACTGGAACATCGCGCACCAGGAAATCGACCTCAGGAACTGGAAATCGAACCAGAAGAACTCCGGCTTCCTGCCCGAGGAGCGTGCGTGGATGACGCAGGTGCTCAACGGGCAGGGCTGGGTCGACGTCTACCGGCGCCTGTACCCGGACACGACCGACGCCTGCTACACGTGGTGGTCGAACCGCGGCCAGGCCTGGGCGAAGAACGTGGGCTGGCGCCTCGACTACCAGCTCGCGACGCAGGCCTTTGCCGCGACGGCGCGCGAGGCGCGGGTCTACAAGGATCAGCGCTTCTCCGACCACGCGCCGCTGATCATCGACTACGATTGGACCGTCTGAGGCCCGCCCGAGGCCGGTCGACCACCGTCCGGTCGCTGCGCCACCCGGTCACGGCGCTACGCCTTTAGCATTTGCCTTCGGGCATGAATGGGATTAGCCTGATTCCGAGCCTGAGCACGCGCGCCATGCCGTGCTGCCATCCACATACGGAGGTTGAAGAATGTCCAACAACGCCGACATTTCCCGCGACAAGCTCCTTTCCGACTTCAAGGTGGTGATCAGCGACGCCGAGGAGTTGCTGAAGCTGACCGCCGGCCAGGCAGGCGACAAGCTCGGCGAGGTCCGCAACCGCCTGGGCGACCGCATGCTGGCGGCCAAGGACCGCATTGCCGACATGGAGGCCGCAGCGGTGGAGCGGGCCAAGAAGGTTGCCCACGCGACCGACGACTACGTGCAGAAGAATCCGTGGCAGTCGGTCGGTATCGCCGCCGGCGTCGCCTTCCTGCTGGGACTGCTGGCCGGCCGTCGCTGACGCCGTGGCCGGGGAACGCAAGCAACGCCTGGCGGGGAGCCTGCGCGGCTTCCTGGATGCCGGTCTCGCGACCGCGCAGACGCGGCTGGAGTTGCTCGCCGTCGAGGCGCAGGAAGAGAAGCTGCGCCTCGCCTCCCTGCTCTTCAACATCCTGTTGAGCGCGGTGTTTCTCGGCTTCGGGGTCGTGTTCCTGGCGGTGTTCCTCACGGTCCTGTTCTGGGACGATCATCGCCTGCTCGCGCTGGGCCTGGGCGTGGTCGCCCTGCTCGCGGCGGGGGTGCTGACGGCGCGCAATGCGGCGCGCGAAATGAAGCGCGGGAGCCGGCTGTTCGCGGCGAGCCTGGGCGAGCTCGCACGCGACCGCGACGCGCTGCGGCCGCGCGAATGAATCCGCGGCAGGTCGAACTCGCGCTGAAGAAGCAGCGCCTGCAGTTCGCCGCCGAACGCCAGCGCGAAGCCTTCGTCGCCGGCCTCGAACGCGTCGAGCCCCTGCTCGATGTCGTCGACCGTGCCCGCGACCGCGCGCAGGGACTGCGCGAGCACGTGCCGCTGCTGTCCGCGCTGGCGGTCGCGCTTGCGCTCTTCCGGCCGCGCTTGGCGCTGCGCGTGGCACGCCGCGCCTGGCTCGGCTGGGTGCTGTACCGCAAGCTGGGACGCGGGGTCGAGCCGCTGCTCGGCTTCCTGCGGCGCTTCGCCGGCTGATGCCACGCGGCCGGCGGGTGCGGCTCGCACCGTGCAACGCGACGCCGTCGGGCCGGTCCAACGCAGGGACGCAGGGCAAACCCTCCGGTAGAATTCGTTCCGTTTCGAAACGACAGCAGGAGAGGCGCGATGGCGGTCGATCTGGATGAAATCATCCGCGTGCGCGAAGAGGCCGATTGCCTGGCCGACGGCGCCACGGTGAATGCGGCGCTGGACCGCATGGCGGCGGAAATCACCGCGCAGATGCGCGACAGGAACCCGATCGTGTACGTCGTGATGAACGGCGGCATGATCCTGGCAGGCCAGATCCTGCCGCGCCTGCCGTTCCCGCTCGAGCTCGCCTATCTGCACGCGACGCGCTACGGCCACGCGCTGAAGGGCGCGAACCTCGACTGGCGCATGCGGCCGACGCAGGACCTGCGCGGGCGCGCGGTGCTGGTGCTCGACGACATCCTCGACGAGGGGCACACGCTGCACGCGATCCTCGAATACCTGAAGGGCGAAGGGGCCTCGGAGGTGCGTTCGGCGGTGCTCACGCACAAGCTGCACGACCGCAAGGCCTATCCGGGCATGCGCGCGGACTTCACCGGACTGGACGTCGCCGACCGGTTCCTGTTCGGCTGCGGCATGGACTACAAGGGCTACTGGCGCAATGCGCCGGGCATCTACGCGGTGAAGGGACTCTGAGGAAGGCAACCATGCTGATCACGTTCAAGTCGGCCGCCGGCGCCGACGTCATCATGTTCGGTGACATCGCGAAGCGGCTCGTCGGAATCCTCGGCAAGGATCCGCAGGATGCGAAGGGCATCGTCACCGTCGAGCAGCTGCCCGGCGCGATCGTGCGCATGCGTACCGCGATCGATGAAGACAAGGCACTCCACAAGGCCGCTGCACAGGATGACGACGAGGACGACCCCGATCCCGAGCGCCACGGCATGGCCGCGCCGGTGAGCCTCGCGCAGCGCGCGTGGCCGCTGCTGGACCTGCTGCAGCTCGCACAGAAGGAAGGGGTGCCAGTCGTCTGGGGCGTCTGACCCGTCGCCTCGCCGAACCGTCACGGCCGGAAGACATACGACCCGAAACAATTGCCCTGCCTTATAATGAGAATTCATCTCATTCTCTTTATTACGCATGACTATGCGGCTGCCTGCGCCAAAACTGCTCAATCTCATCCAGGAGCGCCGCTACGGCGTCGAGTATCAGCCGCTCGTCGCGCTCGCCGACGGGCGCGTCATCGGCTATGAAGCGCTCGCCCGCTTCTATGCCAGCGACGGCGGCCAACTTTCACCGCAGCAGGTTTTCGACTCGCTCCACGCCAGCCCGCTGAGCCTGTTCCAGGTCGAATACGAGATGAAACGGCTGCAGCTGGCGCACGCGCCGGCGGGCGATCACCTGCTGTTCGTGAACCTCGACCCGGATGCCTTCCAGGCGGGCCTCGGCGAGGGGCCGCATCCGCTTGTCGAACTGCTGTCCGCACATCCCGGCCTCGTCATCGAAATCATCGAGAACAGCAGCATCAACGACGCCGAGATCAGCCACGCGATGACGTCGGCTTTCGCAGGGACGTCGGTCGGACTCGCGCTCGACGACATCGGCGCCCCCGCCACGATGCTGTCCCTGCCGATCTTGCTGACCGTCGGCTTCCTGAAGTTCGACCGGTCCTGGGTCTGCCATCCCGATGACAAGATGCGCTGCGCGGCGTTGAAACATCTGGTCGCCTTCGCGCACGACTGCGGCAAGCGGACGGTCCTGGAAGGCATCGAGGACGCATCGCAGCTGGAATTCGCGGCGGCGCTCGGCTTTGATTACGTGCAGGGCTTTCTCTACCGGCCGCTGTTTCACCACACCGGTTGCCTCGCTCATTGCGCTTCCGGCCCGGCTGCGGCGTCGGCGTGCCGGCCGTGCAGCCGTGCGGCCGTGTCGCTCGAGGGAGTCGCCCCGGTCGGTTGATTGGCGACGCCGCTACTGCGCGTCCGGCTGCTGCGCCGGAGCGGCGAGGCGGAAGGCGTCGAGCGTCTCGCAGGCCTCGACGATGCGCAGCACGGTCGGCATCGCATCGAGCTTCGCACCGAAGCGGCGCGCGTTGAACACCTGCGGCACGAGGCAGCAGTCGGCGACACCGGGCGTGTCGCCGTGGCAGAAGCGGCCGGTGCGCGGGTGACGCAGCATCGCCTCGACCGCCGCGAGGCCGACCTCGACCCAGTGGCGGTACCACGCGTCCCTGTGCACGTCATCGACGCCCAGCTCGCGCTTCAGGTACTGCAGCACGCGCAGGTTGTTGAGCGGGTGGATGTCGCACGCGATCGCCTGCGCAAGGGCGCGCACGCGCGCGCGACCCGGCGCATCGGCGGGCAGCAGCGGCGGATGCGGATGCGTCTCGTCGAGGTATTCGATGATCGCGAGCGACTGCGTCAGCAGCTGGCCGTCGTCGTCGAGCGCGGGCACGAGTCCGGCGGGGTTCAGCGCGAGGTATTCCGGCGGTGCTGACCGCCGTCCTTCACCAGGTGGATCGGCACAGCGTCGCAGGCGAGGCCTTTCAGGTTCAAGACGATGCGCACGCGGAACGCGGCGGAGCTGCGGAAATAGGTGTAGAGCTTCATGCGCCGACCTGGCGGGTGATCGTTCAGCGGGCGGGCGGCATGACCTGGTCGCGCGCGATCTTCATCGCCTCACGCAGCACCGAGATGTCGCCGATGTGGTTCGCCAGCAGCAGGATCAGGCTGGCATTCGCCATCGCGCTCTGCTCGTCCGTGAGGTCGCGATGCAGGTCGATGAGGACTTCGTAGAAGTCGTCGCCGGGGCTGAATGCGTGGAAGTAGCGCTTGCCGGGGGTGAAGAAGTTCGGGTCGGTATTGAGGCTCATGGTGGCGTCCCTAAGGCGTTGCAGGTGGCGCGGGCGAGCGCGGCGCGCACGCGTGCGGAGTCGAAACCGCGCCAGCGCGCAGCGACGTGCTGGTCGGGGCGGATCAGGTAGGTGGTACCGGGCTTGAGGTCGTAGCGCTCGCGGATCCGCCCCTTCGCGTCGAGCAGCGTCTTCAGCCCGCCCGGCGCCGTGCCGCGCTCGGCGACGACGAGTGTCTCGACCGGAATCGCGCCTTCGGCGAGCGCCGCGAACGCCGCGGCGGTGGCGACATCGACATCCGCCGCGTCCGGCATGCCGTACAGCAGCTGGAAGCGATTGCCCGCCGCCTGCAGCAGCCACCGCTCGCCACCGGCGCTCTCGATGGGCGCATCGTCCATCGGCGCGCCGGGCACCATGTTGCCGGCGAAGACTTCCGCGTCGGGCGTGTTGAGGCGCGACGCAGTGAGGACGCTCGGCACCGACAGCCGCCCGGAATTCACCAGCGCGCGCGCGAAGGGGTAGTCCTTCGCGAGGCCCAGCACGGCGTTGCGGAAGATCCGGCTGATGGCGCTCTTCGGCGTGATGAAATCGGTCGAACGCGTCGAGTTCATGATGTTCTCGTCGGCGGCGACGACGCGCTCCTCGGAGTAGGAGTCGAGAAGCCGCTCCGGCGCGCTGCCGTCCAGCACGAGCTTGAGCTTCCACACGAGGTTGTCGCTGTCCTGGATGCCGGAGTTCGCGCCGCGCGCGCCGAAGGGCGACACCTGGTGCGCGGCGTCGCCGGTGAAGAGGAGCCGCCCGTGGCGGAATTCGTGCATGCGGCGGCACTGGAAGGTGTAGACGCTGACCCATTCGAGCTCGAACTCGCGCTGCTCGCCGAGCATCGCCCGGATGCGCGGGATCACCTTCTCGGGCTTCTTCTCCTCCTCCGGGTCGACATTCCAGCCGAGTTGGAAATCGATGCGCCACACGTTGTCGGCCTGACGGTGCAGCAGCACCGACTGGTTCGGGTGGAAGGGCGGGTCGAACCAGAACCAGCGCTCGGCCGGGTAGTCCGCCTTCATCACGACGTCGGCGATCAGGAAGCGGTCCATGAAGATCCGACCCTCGATGTCCAGCCCCATCATGTGGCGGATCGGACTGCGCGCGCCGTCGGCGACGATCAGCCAGCCGGTGTCGATGCCGTAGGCGCCGTCGGGCGTCTCGACGCGCAGGCTGACGCGCTCGCCGTGATCGGTCACGGCGATCACGTTGTTCTTCCAGCGCAGGTCGATGTTCGGCAAGGACTGCGCGCGGCGCACGAGGTATTCCTCGAGGTAGTACTGCTGCAGGTTGATCATGCCCGGGCGGTGGTGGTCCGGCTCGGGGCAGAGGTTGAAGTTGAAGACCTCCTGCTCGCGGAAGAAGGTGCGGCCGACGTTCCACGACACGCCCTTCTGCACCATCTCCTCGGCGCAGCCGAGGCGGTCCATGATCTCCAGCGCGCGCTTCGCGTAGCACACGCCGCGCGAGCCGATCGACACCGTGTCGTCGTTGTCGAGCAGCACGACCGGCACGCCGTGGATCGCGAGATCGATCGCCGCCGCGAGTCCCACGGGACCGGCGCCGACGACCACGACCGGATGGCGTCCGTCGCGGCGTTCGGCAATCTCCGGCGGGCGGCGGTACTCGAACTTCGGGTACTGGTACGAACTCAGCACGGGCGTCTCCTCCTCGATGTCGCACTTTCCGGCGTTGCCTTCTGTGGGGCGTGTCACCGGTAATTTTCTATCGCATCCGTCCTGCAGCACGCAGGGATGAATCATCCTAGATGTCAGTTTGTTAACCGTCAATTCATTTGCTATCGTTGAATTGAAAGCAGCATGCAGCGCCCCCGCTGCTGCTAAGATTCGCCCCCATGGGAGACAACAGATTGGACAACGAAACACTCGAAGAGCGCCCGAGCGGCAAGAACGCCGACCGGCGCGGCATCCAGTCGATCGAAGTCGGCGGCGCGCTGCTGCAGGCGCTGGTCCGTCATGATGCGCCGATGATCCTCAAGGATCTCGCCCGCGAGGCGGGCATGCCGCCAGCCAAGGCCCACCCCTACCTCGTGAGCTTCGGCAAGCTCGGCCTGGTCGAACAGGATCCGGTGACCGGCCGCTATGGGCTGGGCGCCTTCGCGCTGCAGATGGGCCTGTCGGCGCTGCACGGCGTGAGCCCGCTGCGGGTCGCGACGCCCGAGGCGGCGCGGCTGTCCGACGAGATCCAGCAGAACGTCGCGGTCGCCGTGTGGGGCAACCACGGCCCGACCATCGTCAGCATCGAGGAATGCAGCCGGCAGGTGCATGTGAACATGCGTGTCGGCACGGTCATGGATCTCCTCACCTCCGCCACCGGCCGCACCTTCGCCGCCTTCCTCCCCGCACGCATGACGACCGCCCTCATCGAGGACGAATTCGCCCGCCAGGCCCTCACGCGCGAACAGCTCGAGGCCGAGTTCGCCGAGATCCGCCGCGAGCGCCTCGCCCGCGCCCTCGGCAAACCGATCCCCGGCATCAACGCCTTCACCGCCCCGATCTTCGACCATAACGGCCACCTCGCGCTGGCAATCACCGCGATGGGCCCCGCGGCGAGCTTCGACCCGGCATGGGACGGCGCGGTGGCGACGAAGCTGCGCGCGTGTGCAAAGGCGATTTCGGCACGGCTGGGAAAGACAGAGCCCTGAGCGGATAGCGAACCGCGCGCTGCACCGCTCGCAGCCGTTCAACCAAGACAAGGGCATTCTTCACCGCCTCGCGGGGGGCGTGATCGCTATGATTGCGTCACGTCACCCCCGAGGCTGCAGTGAGCCAGACCGACCGCATCATCCGCATCCGCAAGTTCCTCGACGAACGGCGCTCCGTGAGCCGCCGCATGCTGCTGGAAACGCTCGAGGTCTCCCCGGCCACCCTCAAGCGCGACATCGCCTTCCTGCGCAACGTCATGAACATCCCGATCGCGTGGGCCCCCGAGCTCGGGGGCTACCGCCTCGATCCCCGCTTGACCAGCGGCGCGCAGTACGAACTGCCCGGCCTATGGTTCTCCGACAAGGAAATCCACGCGCTGCTGACGATGCAGCATCTCCTCGCCAACCTCGACCCCGGCGGGCTGCTCGCCCCGCACGTGCAACCGCTCGTCGCCCGCCTCAACAAGCTTTTGGGCGCCACCGACCATCCCGCCGACGAAATCCGCCGCCGCGTGCTGATCGTCGGCATCGGCAAGCGCAGCCTCAAGCTCGCCCACTTCGAGAACATCGGCTCCGCACTGCTGCGCCGCAAGCGCCTCGCCATCCGCTACTACGCCCGCGGCCGCGACGCCGAGACGGCGCGCGAAATCTCGCCGCAACGCCTCGTCCATTACCGCGAAAACTGGTACCTCGACGCCTGGTGCCACTTGCGCGGCGCGTTGCGCAACTTCGCCGTCGACAGCATCCGCCAGGTCGAACTCCTCGACACCGTAGCGAAAGACATCCCCAACCAGACCCTCGACACCGTCCTCGGCCCCGGCTACGGCATCTTCGCTGGCAATGAATTGCGGTGGGCGCGGCTGCGCTTCTCGGCGGAACGGGCACGCTGGGTCGCGACCGAACACTGGCACCCTCAGCAGCGCGGCGCATTCGAGGCGGATGGCAGCTACGTGCTCGAAGTGCCGTATGCCGATCACCGGGAACTGATGATGGATGTGCTGAAGCACGGGACGCATTGCGAGGTGCTGGGGCCGGAGGGGTTGCGGCGGGTGGTGGCGGCGGAGGTGGCGGGGATGGCGAAAATATATGATGAAGGAAAATCGTGAGAGGCTCATCCTGTGAGCCCGGCAAGGCCGACAATCGGTGCCAACGACATTGGAAGGCAGGATTCGATGAGCATTCCGGAATACTTTCGGTACTGGGGCAAGGCGCGGCCACAGGACGGTGGCGAGGCCGGATATCACTTGCTGCCGTATCACTGCCTGGACGTCGCTGCCGTCGCAGCCGTCTGGTGGAATTCCAGTGCAAATCTCCGGCGTCAGTTCAAGGTGCTTGTCGATGACGAAATCGACGAACCCCAGTTGCGCGCCTGGATATTCTTCTTTGTCGCTTTGCACGACCTGGGCAAGTTCGACGTGCGGTTTCAAATGAAGTCTGCCGAGGCGCTCGCTGCGCTACGGCCAGAATGGCATGCAAAAGATTTGCCCTACCGCGCCGATGCCGAGCGATACGGACACGGAGAATATGGACTGCGCTGGTTCATCCGGGAGTATCCGAACCTGCTCGGCATGGACAAACAGAACGAGGAAGTCGTCGACGCGTGGGTGCCCTGGCTCGCAGCGGTCGCGGGACATCACGGCAAGGTGCCCCGCCACCGCGAGCGGGCGCGCCAGCCAGATGCAGAAGATTGGATCGTCCAGCGCGACCACGACGCCCGCCGCGCCTGGTTCGACACCCTCGAGGAAATCTTTCTCAAACCTTGCGACCTGAGTCTTGCCGACCTTCCGCCGCCGCTCCAGCGCGACGACGCCGCCTACCTTGCCGGCTTCTGCGCCATATGTGACTGGCTAGGCTCGAACGAGGAGTGGTTCGAATATCGCGCGAGTAGCGGGAATGTCGTAGCGTATTTCAACGAACGAGTCGCGAAGATCGAGCGCGAGCGCCTCATCGAACGATGCGGCCTGGCCGCCCACGCAGCGCCGTACCGTGGCGTGAAGGCCCTTCTCGGGGCTGAAGAGTCGCCGCGCCAGCTCCAGACTTTGGTCGACGAACTGCCTGTGAACGCCGGCCTGACGCTTGTAGAGGCACCGACCGGCTCGGGCAAGACCGAGACCGCCCTCGCCTATGCATGGAGGCTACTCGATGCCGGCATTGCCGACAGCATCGTCTTCGCCCTCCCCACTCAGGCGACGGCAAACGCGATGTGGGAGCGGCTCAACCGTTTTGCAGACACCCTTTTCGGGAAGGGCTCGAATCTCGTGCTGGCCCACGGCAAGGCGCGCTGGCATGAGGGCCACAGACACCTGAAAGAGGCCGCGCGGCAACGGAGCGCGCAGGAGGACGAGGACATTCGGGTCCAATGCGCGGAGTGGCTCGCTGAAAGCCGCAAGCGCGTCTTCCTCGGGCAGATCGGCGTGTGCACGATCGACCAGGTTCTGCTTTCCGTGCTCCCGCTGCGGCACAAGTTCGTCCGCGGTTTCGGAGTCATGAAATCCGTGCTGATCGTCGACGAAGTGCATGCCTACGATCACTACATGTACGGCTTGCTCGACGGCGTCCTGCGGCAACAGCGGCGAGGCGGCGGCAGCGCGATCCTCCTGTCCGCCACCCTGCCGCACGGCCAGCGTCGCCGCCTTTGTGAAGCTTGGGGGTCAACCGAACCGCCGGTCGCAGACGCGCCCTACCCGCTCCTCACACATGTCGATGCAACCGGCAGCGTTTCCTTCATCAAGCTGGAAGATCCCGTCCGGCACCCGCCGTCGCGCGCCGTCGCCATCGAAACCCTCGCGCTCGCGGGACTCCTTCCCGACGACGCGCTCATCTCGCGCGTCATCGCCGCCGCCCATGCGGGCGCCCGCGTCGCCATCGTCTGCAATCTGGTGAACGATGCGCAGAGACTCGCCGGCGCGCTACGCGCCGCGACCGACATCCCCATAGACCTCTTTCACGCTCGCTTCCGCTTCATCGACCGCCAGGCGCGCGAGCAGGCGGTGCTTGCACAATATGGCCGCGACGCCGCGCGGAACTCCGGGCGCATTCTCGTGGCGACGCAGGTGGTCGAGCAAAGCCTCGACCTCGACTTCGACTGGCTGATCACCCAGATCTGTCCGGTTGACCTGCTCTTCCAACGCATGGGGCGACTTCACCGCCACATGCGGGTGCGCCCGGGAGGTTTCGAAAGCCCGCATTGCACAATCCTCGCCCCACCGGATAACGACTACGGACTGCACAAGGTCGTCTACGGAAACACGCGCGTCCTGTGGCGCACGCAGCAGCTCATTGGCGCGGACAAAGTCTCGTTCCCAACGGCGTATCGCGAATGGATCGAACGCGTGTACGAGCGTGATGACTGGAGCGACGAACCCGAAAACATCGCCTTCGAATACGACAAGTTCCACGTCGAGCAGAAGGCCAAGTTCGACCACGCGCAAGTCATCGCGAACGACGACATGAATCCGCTCGCCGACAGCGACGAGAACGTCCGCGCCCTGACACGCGACGGCGAAATGTCGCTCTCGGTCGTCCTGATCGACGCCGAAGGCCGATTGATCGGAGAACGGGACCCCATCGACGAGGCGGATGAATGGGAACGGCGCGAGCGTATCGCCCTGAGCGCGGTGGGCGTACCTGCGAGTTGGAAGGGTTCCCTGCCCGAATCGGACGAAGACGGCCTGATCTGGTTAAAGGTCAGCCCGGTCTCGGATGGCGAATGGTTTGGTGTCGGCGTGAATGCCGGCTTTCGGTACAGCAGTGAATATGGTCTGGAAAAGGAGGAGGCGTGAATCTCTATACCGATGCGTGGATCCCCGTGCGTGGCAGCACAGTCCCGCTGAGCCTCAGGCAGTTGCTGTGCGAACCCGACGAGAGGCAGTTGTCGCTTCCTCGGGACGACTTGGAGCTCGCGTGCCTGCAACTCCTGATTTCGCTGGTGCAGGTCGCACTACCTCCGCCAGACCGGCAGTCTTGGCGCAAGCGGATGGAAACACCCCTTGCCGAGGCCGAGTACAACAATGCGGTCGCATCGCTTATGGAGTGGTTCGATCTCGACCACCCGACCCATCTGTTCATGCAGACACGCGGCGTTTCCGCGGCCGAACCCACACCGATCCAGAAGCTGATGGTCGGCCTACCCGAGGGCAACAATCACAGCTTCTTCAACGCTCCAGGCGAGGTGCAGCATCTTTCACCGGCTGCTACCGCTATCGCGCTGTTCAACCAGGCAGCCACCGCCCCGAACTTCGGCGGCGGGTTCAAGGGTGGCCTCCGCGGCACGCCGATCACCACTCTGGTGGCAGGGGATGATCTACGACAGACCGTCTGGCGCAACGTCCTCAGTGAGGAGCGCCTCCGGCGGATGCTGCCGTGGTACGAAGAGACGAAACGGCAAGCGCCGGTTTGGGTCGAGCCAATCCGGGAGAAGGAGAAGATTCAGTTCAACCAGATCGGTCTGCTGCGAGGGCTGTTCTGGCAGCCTGCGCACATCGAGTTGATCCGGTCGCCGGCTCCGGCAGTGTGTGATTTTCTTGGAGGCCCGGAGCAGTCGGGATATAGCGGCTTCAATAAGGAAAAATTCGTATTCGACGTCGTCGGCCTGTGGCCACATCTGCATAGTCCGAGCGAGTTCGAGATCAAGAAGGATGAGCGCAGCGACCGCTTTCTCGCCTTCACGACGACGGCACCGGCATGGACGCAGTGCTCTCGATTCCTTTTCAGTCAGGACGACGGCAAGTCCGGTCACCGCCCCGCAGCTGTCGTCGAGCAGTGGCGTGCGGATGGTAGCGGCGAGCTTCGGCTCATCGTCGGCGGATATCGGAACAAGCAGGCGTCGATCCTGCAGCGGCGGCACGAGTTCTTCAGCATCGGTGATGGCTGGCAAGACGAATGTGGCCAGGACGCGATCGAATGGGCGGTGAGTCGCGCGCTGGACTGCAAGAGCCTCTTGCGCGGCAAGCTCTATTCGGTGGTGAAGGGCAATCGCGAAAAGGGCATCAAGGCACTGGGCGTCGATATCCACGAGGCCGCCGAAAACCACTTCTACCAGCGGACCGAATCTCTAATCCACGCTTGGTTGCGCACCATGACCCGTGCCGAGCGGCGGGCGGAGAAGACTGCTCTGCTCGATCAACTCGCCGACCGCTGTCTGCAGATCTTCCAGGAAGCGACGCATCCCTACTGCCGCAATCCGGCACTGGTGCGCACTGTCGCGCTCGCCAGGCGCGGTCTTGCCGCGGAACTCAAGAAAATGAAGGAGGCCACCGCATCATGAGCGATAAGCAAACATTGGCACTGCCGGACTTCGTCGAGCTGTACAAGCGTTATCGCAGCATGGCAGACCGAGACGGCGACTTCCGTTCGCAACTCGGCAAACGCGTCGGCGCTCCGGACGAGTTGGGAATGCGTCCGGCCTTCTATAGGCTATTCCCAGGCACCCGCCCTCAGTCGTGGGCCGAACGCGTCGTCTTCTTTCTTCCGTTCTGCCGTCATGCAGACGATGCAAAGCCGCTCGGCGCACAACTGGCTGCCGAACGAGTATCCGAGGCACGTCTCTTTCAGGTCATCCGGGCCGATGAACCGAACGACCTGATCCAACTGCGGCGGCTTGTCCAGCATGTCGAGCCGTCCGTCGATTGGACCGAATTCGGACGCCTCCTGTATTTCTGGAACGAGCGCGCCAAGCGCACGCTGCTCGAAGACTTCTTCATCCATCAACCCGCCAAGGCGAAGTGAAAGGGAGCAAACATGAACAAGAATTTCATCAATTTCCACGTCCTGATTTCCCATAGCCCCTCGTGCCTGAACCGGGACGACATGAACATGCAGAAGACCGCGGTCTTCGGCGGCGTGCGCCGCGTGCGCGTTTCCAGCCAGAGCCTGAAGTATTGGCTGCGCAATAGCGACTACTACAAACGCATTTTTGGCAAGCCGTCTGTCCGCACCAAACGTCTCGATTTGGCAATTCCGTGGCTTGTCGAGGAACTTGGGAAGGAATTCGAGCCAGATCTGATTCGGAAGGCAGCCACTGCATTCGTGCGGTCGGCGAAGAAATCCGACGCAAGTGAGGTGGTTGATGTCGAGGAAGAGGAGGAAGGGAACGGAGCGAAGGGCGATAAGAAGTTGGCTGTTGCCCCGTGGGTAGTTGCCGAAATGAAAGTGATCTGCTCCGTTATCGAAGCTGTAGAACGTGATGGCCTAACGGACGATGAACGGGAAAAAGCGCTTAAGCGCGTTGGAAAAATGGTGGGCAAGGGTAATGACCGGCGGGCGCTGACTGAGGCCGACTGCCTTCGCGAAGGAATCGAGCAAAAAATCCAAAGGCATCTGAACGAAAGTTCTCAGGCCATTGCAACTGCACTGGGTTCTGCTATGGATGTTGCACTATCAGGCCGGATGGCTACGAGCGGTCTTATGACGTCCATCGACGGTGCACTTGCTGTGGCGCCTGCGATTACTACCCATGCCGCGGAGTCGGACATCGATTGGTTTACGGCGGTTGATGATCTTGTTGATGTGGGATCAGGTCACCTTGATACACAGGAGTTTTCGGCAGGTGTCTTTTATCGTTACGCGAGCCTGAACCTCCAGCAATTGCAGAATAACCTTGGCGGCGGGAGCCGTGACCAAGCACTGAAAGTTGCCGTGCATGCACTGCACCTTCTGGCCACGGTCGTACCGAGCGCCAAGCAGCAATCCTTCGCAGCTCACAATCTGGCCGACTTCGCCATGGTGAGTGTATCGGACCAACCGATTTCCCTCGCAAACGCCTTCGAGAGATCCGTCAAAAATCAAGACGGCTTCCTCAAGCCTTCTGTGACAGCGCTCCTGAGTTACTGGGACAAGATTCACCGTGGCTATGGAATAGACGAACGTACAGCGGTCTTTGATCTGACCGAAACTTCCGGTGGTCCCGGTGGCCCCGACTTGGCACGTAAAGCAACCTTGCCTGATCTCGAGAAGTGGCTATTGGGCGACGGTCTGGTTTGAGGTCCTGCCATGGCTAATTTCCTGATCCTGCAACTCGACGGCGTCCTGCAGGCGTGGGGCGACCATAGCTTCGAGGATTACCGACCCACGGTCGGCTTTCCGACCCGCTCGGGCCTGCTCGGACTGCTCGCGGCCTGTCTCGGCATCGACCGGGGAGATACCGCCGGCTTGACTGACCTGGACCACAGCGTCTGGTTCACCGTGAGGGCGGAAGATCGAAGCGAGGACGCGCCCGCCCATAAACTCACCGACTACCACACGGTCCTCGAAGCCCGGACTGTCGATATCCGCAAACCACGAAAGTTTCCGGTCGAATCTCGGCGCGAATACCTGTGCGATGCCATATTCAGCGTCGCAGTCGAGCAAGCCGGCGCTGTAGTCACGCTCGACCACATTGCCGCCGCCCTGCAGCGCCCAGTATTCACGCCGAGCCTCGGCCGCCGCTCCTGCCCCTTGTCACGACCGCTGTTCGCTGCACGACTAGCGGCTGATAACCCGGCCCACGCCTTGCAGCTCTGGTCTCCGCGCGGCGGAACGCTTTACAGCGACTCCCCGGCACTCGCCAGCGACCGAGAGTTGCGCCTGCGCGACGTTCCCCGCTACGGGCGGGTGCGGCAATTCGGCACGCGGCGCGTGTTCGTCAGCGTCGAAGGAGCAGGCCATGTACCTGAGTAAAGTGCAGCTCGACTGGAAGGACACGCGCAATCCCTACGACTGGCATCGTGCCTTATGGCGCCTGTTTCCCGAGCAACCCGAGGAGAAGCGGGCCTTCCTCTTTCGGGTCGAACAGCAGCGCCCGGGACAAGGCGCACTGATCCTACTGCAGTCGCCCACAGCTCCTTATCCCTACGACGCCGCCACGCGCGTCATTGCCGAGCCCAAACGGCTCGACCTCTCGGCCATGACGGAAGGGTTATCGCTGCGCTTCCGGCTGATGGCGAATGTCATCAAGACCATTCGTGACAGCGAGGATACTGAGCGGCCCATCCGTGTCCCGTTGATCAAGGAAGAGCAGCAACTGGAATGGCTGAGGCGCAAGCTTGCCGATTCGGCGGTGATTGAAGCCGTGACGATCACACCGAACACGCCGCTTTTCTTCAGGCGGAAGGGACAGGCTGGCAAACTCGCGACGATCACCTTCGATGGACGGCTACGCGTTTTCGATCCAGACGGCTTTCAGCGTTTGATGGAGAGCGGCGTCGGTGCCGCGAAGAGCTTCGGTTGCGGCCTACTGAGCGTGGCACGCGGCGCATGACGAAGCCCATGGCGAGGCGGGAAGCCCCAGAAATTGTGCTATCTTTTGATAGCACAGTTCCTCGGGAGGCCACTATGGAAACCTTCACCGTCCGCGACCTGCGCGAGCGCACCGGGGAGCTGATCCGCGGTGCCGAGGCGGGCAAACTGTCCGTCGTCACCAAGCACGGCAACCCGGTCTTCGTTGCCGTGCCCTTCGACGACGCCTTGCTGGAAAGCGGGGTGCGGACTTCGCTGGCAATCAAGCTGTTCGACGAGGGCACGCTGACGCTGGCGCAGGCCGCGAAGTTTGCCGGACTGGGCATTGAGGAGATGATCGAACGCATGGGCGCTGCGGGCGTCGCGGTCGTGCAGCAGACGCCGAACGAGCTCAACGATGAGCTCGACGTGATCGCAAATCATGGTCGCCGCCGATAGCGGCCCGCTGATCGCATTGGCCCGACTGGATCTGCTCCGGTTGCTGCCCCGCCATTTCGACGAAGTACTGGTTCCGGGCGAAGTGTTCGCCGAATGCACCGTCCATCCGCAGCGCCCCGGCGCTCGGGCCATTCTCTCAGCGCGCGAGTCCGGATTGTTCGAGTGCGTCGAGGTGACCGGCACGGAGCAGTTCGCCGCCGATCATCTGCTCGACGCGGGCGAAGCGGCTGCGCTGATCCTCGCGCGCGACCGCGCCTGCCCTGCCCTCGTCGATGAACGCAAAGGGCGACGCGTCGCCCGCCAGCTGGGCATACCGGTCGTGGGCACCGTCGGGATACTCCTTGTCGCGCGCAAGGCCGGCGATGTCGACGCCCTGGCTCCGCTTTTCGATGCGCTGTCCTCGTTCGGATATCGCGTGCCGACCGATCTGATGTGCGAAGCGTTGCGCCGCGCAGGAGAAATCTGAACGTGCTGCCACCCCTCAAACCCATCGCCATCAAGGAGCGGATGTCGATCGTCTTCGTCGAGCGCGGCGAGATCGACGTCATCGATGGCGCCTTCGTGCGAGTCGACTGCGAAGGTGAACGTGTCCGTCCGGTCCTCACGCATATTCCGGTGGGTGGGGTTGCCTGCATCATGCTGGAACCCGGCACGCGGGTATCCCATCGGGCGGCAGCGCTCGCGGCACGGGTCGGGACACTGCTTGTGTGGGTCGGCGAGGCCGGTGTCCGGCTCTATTCGTCCGGCCAGCCGGGCGGGGCGCGCGCCGATCGGCTGCTCTATCAGGCCAAGCTCGCGCTCGATGAAACGCTGCGACTGAAAGTCGTACGCAAGATGTACGCCCTGCGCTTCGGCGAAGAGCCGCCGGCGCGGCGCAGCGTCGAACAGTTGCGCGGCATCGAAGGGGCGCGCGTGCGGCGCACCTACCAGTTGCTTGCGCAGAAATTCGGCGTCAAATGGTCCGGGCGCGACTACAACCCGGAAAACTGGGACGTCTCGGACCTCCCCAACCGCTGCCTGTCATCGGCCACAGCGGCGCTCTATGGCGTGACCGAAGCCGCCGTGCTCGCCGCGGGCTACGCGCCCGCAGTCGGATTCATCCACACGGGCAAGCCGCTGTCCTTCGTCTACGACGTGGCCGACATCTACAAATTCGAAACGGTCGTCCCCGCCGCCTTCAAGGTCGCCGCGAGCGAACCCGGCAATCCGGAACGCGCCGTTCGCCTCGCCTGCCGTGACATCTTCCGGCAAACGAAACTCCTGGAACGCATCATCCCGGACATCGAGGAGATCCTCGCCGCCGGGGAAATCCCTCGTCCCGATCCCCCCGAAAACGCTGTCGGACCCGCCATCCCCAACCCGGAAAGCCTCGGCGATGCTGGTCATCGTGCTTGAAAACGCGCCGCCGCGCCTGCGCGGCCGGCTGGCCGTGTGGCTGCTGGAAATCCGCGCCGGCGTTTATGTCGGAAACTACTCGCGCAAAGTACGCGAACACATCTGGGCGCAAGTCGAAGACGGCATCGAGGACGGCAACGCCGTGATGGCTTGGCACACGAACAACGAAGCCGGCTTCGAATTCCAGACCCTCGGCGCCAACCGCCGCCTGCCGGCAGACTGGGACGGCGTACGGCTGGTAAGCTTTCATCCGGAAGCCGACAATCCCGATCTTTAACAACCCGAAAATTCGATCGGCATCGCAAATCGTTGGTAGAATTTTCCGCTTCGAAATTTCCATGTGAATTCATGGAGATGGAAGAAGTGCGTTCCCCACGGGCGTGGGGATGAACCGGACGTAGACGAAGCGGCGCGTCGCGCGCTTCTGCGTTCCCCACGGGCGTGGGGATGAACCGAGTTCGAGGTTTCGTCCCACAGAGGAAACTCCGCGTTCCCCACGGGCGTGGGGATGAACCGGGGCCGTGCGTTTTGGTGAGCCGGCCGTAGGGGCGTTCCCCACGGGCGTGGGGATGAACCGTGACGAACTTCGAAAAGCGCGAGAGCTGGTCTGCGTTCCCCACGGGCGTGGGGATGAACCGACATGGCAATCAATTACGCAAAATTCTTCTCCGCGTTCCCCACGGGCGTGGGGATGAACCGAGCTTCGGCCTGCCGGACAGCGTCGTGCATCAGCGTTCCCCACGGGCGTGGGGATGAACCGCCCGTAAGCCAGCAGGAAAAACGGCTTCAGCAGCGTTCCCCACGGGCGTGGGGATGAACCGGCGCCGAACTCTCGCCCCTTGCGCTTCGGGCAGCGTTCCCCACGGGCGTGGGGATGAACCGGTCGTGTGGCTCGTTTGGGGCAATAAAGGGGGGCGTTCCCCACGGGCGTGGGGATGAACCGGTCGAGCGGTCGCCACCGGTCAAGGTCGAGCCGCGTTCCCCACGGGCGTGGGGATGAACCGAACTCGTCGTGCGTGTGGCGCGCGAATCGACCGCGTTCCCCACGGGCGTGGGGATGAACCGCGCTGCTGCCAGATCGGCAGCAGGTATTCGTAGCGTTCCCCACGGGCGTGGGGATGAACCGGTCCGCGAGGCCGCCGTCGCAGCCGTTCGCAAGCGTTCCCCACGGGCGTGGGGATGAACCGGGCATGGGCTGGAGCCCGGATGGTGCGCGGGAGCGTTCCCCACGGGCGTGGGGATGAACCGACAACCATTCGAACACACCACACGCGGCAACGGCGTTCCCCACGGGCGTGGGGATGAACCGGTGGCGTTCGGCGCGGCGGCGGTGTCGGTTTTGCGTTCCCCACGGGCGTGGGGATGAACCGATGGCCCCGGAGGAGCTATGCCGGCATGTGAAGCGTTCCCCACGGGCGTGGGGATGAACCGATCGGTTCCGCGCTCGGCCAGACCTTCAAGGGGCGTTCCCCACGGGCGTGGGGATGAACCGGCGGCGTTCTTCGGGCCGCGCCGCGCGACCTTGCGTTCCCCACGGGCGTGGGGATGAACCGTCCGGCGGCGCCCTCGCGTCGGCCAGCAAGGAGCGTTCCCCACGGGCGTGGGGATGAACCGCACTACCTCACCCAGGCCCCGCGCCTGAGCCCGCGTTCCCCACGGGCGTGGGGATGAACCGCGTGTGGGACGTGGATCCGCTCCAAGTCACCCGCGTTCCCCACGGGCGTGGGGATGAACCGGCCCCGGCTACAGCCTCGAAGACCGCGCGCCCCGCGTTCCCCACGGACGTGGGGATGAACCGGCGAGGCGTTCCGCCTCAGCGGGCGTGAGACGGCGTTCCCCACGGGCGTGGGGATGAACCGAAATCCGACAGAT
Source organism: Azoarcus sp. DN11 (assembly GCF_003628555.1). NCBI lineage: Bacteria > Pseudomonadati > Pseudomonadota > Betaproteobacteria > Rhodocyclales > Zoogloeaceae > Azoarcus > Azoarcus sp. DN11. Next base: position 4,539,556 of record NZ_CP021731.1, read on the forward strand.
GGAGAAAGCAGCATGAAGCGCGTTCCCCACGGGCGTGGGGATGAACCGCGCGACGGGCGGCCACCCGCTCCCGCGCCGCCGCGTTCCCCACGGGCGTGGGGATGAACCGGCTGATTGCTCATTGCCGGGCTCCACTCTCAAGCGTTCCCCACGGGCGTGGGGATGAACCGGCGGCCTGGGCGGCGGTGCGCGATGCGCGTCAGCGTTCCCCACGGGCGTGGGGATGAACCGCGCTACCACGACGAGGTGATGGCCTGGATGCGGCGTTCCCCACGGGCGTGGGGATGAACCGTTAGACCGGGGCGTGCGGCCCCTGTCCCGTCCTGCGTTCCCCACGGGCGTGGGGATGAACCGACCACATCCAAGACTCGCCGCGCCGATCTCTTGCGTTCCCCACGGGCGTGGGGATGAACCGGGCTCAACAACATCAACAGCCAGATGGCTGCGGCGTTCCCCACGGGCGTGGGGATGAACCGGCATCGGTGATGCTGCCGCCGTTGAGCGTGACGCGTTCCCCACGGGCGTGGGGATGAACCGCTGGTCGAGTCCGGGGTTGAGGTCTCGGGCACGCGTTCCCCACGGGCGTGGGGATGAACCGCCTCTCGCACCCGCTGCACGAAGGCGCGCATAGCGTTCCCCACGGGCGTGGGGATGAACCGACCCTCGGAATGAGCCCCCGCGCCCAGTCAATCGCGTTCCCCACGGGCGTGGGGATGAACCGGTCTTGTTCGTCATGAACACCCTCCCGGATGGGCGTTCCCCACGGGCGTGGGGATGAACCGGCTGCGACGAAGATATCGCGTGGCGGTGCATTGCGTTCCCCACGGGCGTGGGGATGAACCGCGGTTTGCCCGTCACGATTTCGCCCGCCTCGAGCGTTCCCCACGGGCGTGGGGATGAACCGACCTCCACGGAATGCACTGGTGCGACGTGCACGCGTTCCCCACGGGCGTGGGGATGAACCGCATCGAGGATGCTGGTGCGCGCAGCAACTTCGGCGTTCCCCACGGGCGTGGGGATGAACCGCTTTTGCCGTTGCCCTTGCGCCCGGTAACGAGGCGTTCCCCACGGGCGTGGGGATGAACCGTTTCTTCCAGCCCCCCAACTGTTGCAGCGCGTGCGTTCCCCACGGGCGTGGGGATGAACCGTTGTCGACGATGAGTTCCTGCTGCAGGTCGAGGCGTTCCCCACGGGCGTGGGGATGAACCGGCCGAGGACGAGGCTGGTATCGATGCCCTTCTCGCGTTCCCCACGGGCGTGGGGATGAACCGTCGTCGTTCCACCGATCTGATAGACCTCGACGGCGTTCCCCACGGGCGTGGGGATGAACCGGAATAGGACCTGTCGCGACACTGAGCGGATGCGCGTTCCCCACGGGCGTGGGGATGAACCGATGCGGAGCAACCTCACACCCACGTTGTTGCCGCGTTCCCCACGGGCGTGGGGATGAACCGTGGCAGGCGTGGCAGCCGGCGGCGAAGATGTCGCGTTCCCCACGGGCGTGGGGATGAACCGCTAAATTTCCGAGCGAAAAAAAGCCCGCTCAGGCGTTCCCCACGGGCGTGGGGATGAACCTTGCCCGAGATGTACGGGATCTCGATCTCGCCTGCGTTCCCCACGGGCGTGGGGATGAACCGAAGAGGGGGTGAGCATGAAAGACGCATGCCGGGCGTTCCCCACGGGCGTGGGGATGAACCGTTCTTCGAGTGGCTGGCGACATGGGCGGTCATCGCGTTCCCCACGGGCGTGGGGATGAACCGACTCCTGCACAACGCTGCTTTGCCGTGGGCTCGCGTTCCCCACGGGCGTGGGGATGAACCGTATCAATGCGCGACTGAGCCACAATCGCCGCCGCGTTCCCCACGGGCGTGGGGATGAACCGCCGACTGCGGTTTTACCCGATAGTTCTCTTCCGTGTTCCCCACGGGCGTGGGGATGAACCGAACTCGTCGTCGCTCGCGCAATTGCCCATGTCGCGTTCCCCACGGGCGTGGGGATGAACCGAGATCCGGCCCGAGCTGATCGAGGATGCGCAAGCGTTCCCCACGGGCGTGGGGATGAACCGACTATTTTCAATCAGGCCGGCATAGGATCGAAGCGTTCCCCACGGGCGTGGGGATGAACCGCTCATCCGCAATTTGGGTTTTGCTGCCCGCGTCGCGTTCCCCACGGGCGTGGGGATGAACCGGATTCAACAGTTACTGGCGGGACGAGCCGGTCAGCGTTCCCCACGGGCGTGGGGATGAACCGGCGGGCTGATCATCTGGTGTGGTGCGTAACTAGCGTTCCCCACGGGCGTGGGGATGAACCGCCAAATCTTGGTGTTCCCTCTAGTGCAGCGCGGCGTTCCCCACGGGCGTGGGGATGAACCGCCAATCGGCCACGGCTTGCCGGCGGTCGGGTCGCGTTCCCCACGGGCGTGGGGATGAACCGGCGCCGTGGGGTTGATCGGAGCGACCGGAGAAGCGTTCCCCACGGGCGTGGGGATGAACCGAGCCCGCGAGGTAGGCCGCTGGATCGCGAAGCGCGTTCCCCACGGGCGTGGGGATGAACCGCAGTTCTACTTTCCCGGCCAGCCGAGCCTCGCCGCGTTCCCCACGGGCGTGGGGATGAACCGGGTACTTTTGGGAAACGTCCCATGATGGCGCTGCGTTCCCCACGGGCGTGGGGATGAACCGCCTTGATCGTCATGGCCGGCGCGCTGCTCGCGCTCGTTCCCCACGGGCGCGGTGTCGGGGTAAACGGAACGAATGTGACGAAGGTTCCCCGTACACTGGGGCGAACTCCCATCAGAGTACGATCATGGTCAACCACGTGCGATGATGCCTTCTCGAAGAATGCTCGCGCGAGTGTTACGCCCATGAATACCTTGGTAACTGCGTCACGACGCCACCGACTTCGTGAATGTCAGCCTCGGTGGGGCGCAGTCGGTGCGGTGGCTCTGACGCTTATGTCGCCCGGCCCCGCACAGGCGCAGCAGATGCCAGTCATCGCCGTCGACGTTGGCCACACCCTCGCCGCCCCCGGCGCCATCAGCGCGCGCGGCCGCACCGAATTCGCGTTCAACCGTGAGCTGGCCGGGCGCGTCGTTGAGGCGCTCGAACGCCTCGGTCTGCGCGCCGAACTGATCAACGCCGACGGGCGCATCGAATCGTTGCAGGCCCGGCCGGCCCGCGCCGCCGACGCGGATTTCCTGATTTCGATCCACCACGACTCGGTCAGCGGGCGCTACCTCACGCCGTGGGACTGGCAGGGAATGCCGCTGGATTTCAGCGACCTGTGGGCGGGCCACTCGCTCTTCGTGTCACGCGACAATCCGGACCCCGGTGCGAGCCTGACGTGCGCGTCGGCGATCGGTCTGCGGCTGCAGCGCGCCGGCTTCGTCCCCACGGACAAGAACCGCATCCGCCGCGACACGGCCGACGCGCAGCTTGCGATCCACTATTACGACAATCTCGTCGTGCTGTACCGCGCCCGCCAGCCTGCGGTGTTGTTCGAGGCCGGCGTGATCAAGCACCGCGACGAGGAACTGCTGCTGCGCGATCCGGACCGCCAGCAGCGCATGGCTGGGGAGATCGCCACCGGCATCGCCGCCTGCGTCACGGCCGGCGGCATCGCGACCGCGCATCGGGCGGGCTGAGGCGGACAGCGAATCGCCCGGTGCCGCGGGGTGAACTACTTCAGGCTGGCGAGATACTGGACGACGGACTCGATGTTCTGTTCGCCGAGCTGGCCGACAGCGGCGCTCATCTCCGCGTTGGTGCGCTCGCCGCTGCGCGCGAGGTAGCGCTTGAGGCTCAAGCGCAGGTATGTCGGCTGCTGGCCCGCGATGCGCGCGAAGGTCTCGGTGCCGTAGCCGGTCGCCTGGTGACACGCCACGCACAGGCGCTTGTAATGATCGGCCCCGGCGGCAGCGGCGGGCGGCGGCGGGGTGACGGCTGGGGCCGCCGGCTGGTTCGCGTAGAACAGCGCGATGGCGGCCTTCTCGCGGTCGCCCAGGACCTTCATCAGACCCTGCATGAACTCGTTGCGGCGCTTGCCCGAAAGGAAGGCGTCGATCTGGCTGACGACGTAGACGGGGCTCTGACCGGCGAGGTTGGGAACCTCGGGGTTGCGGGCGATGCCCTTGTCGCCGTGGCAGTTCTTGCAGAAGAAGGCGGCCGTGTCGCCTTCGCGAACGAGCGTTGCACGGGTTGCGGAATCGGTCGCGGCCTTGCCGATCAGTTGCATCACCGCGTCGTTGCCGGCGAATGCCGTACCGGTGGCGGCGCCGATCAGTAGCGCCGCGACGAGAGCCAGACGGCTCCGGATCATGTTCGTTTCCCCCGCGAAAAATGGCGGGCCGGGACGGCTCGCGGTCATGCCGGCGGCAAGAGGGCCGTCGTCAAAGACCGGCATTTGAGCATGGTTTCAGGTCCCCGGTCCACGGGGATGCCGGCGCGCGCTCAGACGAAGACCGGCTCGGGCTCCAGGTGCACGCCGAAGCGGGCGAAGACGTCGGCCTGTATCGCCCGTGCAATGCGCTCCACGTCGGCCCCCGTCGCGCCCCCGCGATTGACGAGCACCAGCGCCTGCTGCTCGTAGGCGCCGACGGGGCCGAGGTCGCGTCCCTTCCAGCCGCAGCGGTCGATCAGCCAGCCGGCCGCGAGCTTGAAGCGCCCGTCGGGCTGCGTGTAGCGCGGCAGGTCGGGATGGGCGGCGTCGAGGCGCGCCAGCGCGTCGGCGTCGACGACGGGGTTCTTGAAGAAGCTGCCGGCGTTGCCGATGCGCGCGGGATCGGGCAGCTTGCGCCGGCGGATCGCGATGACGGCGTCCGACACGTCCAGCGCGGACGGCGCGGCGATGCCCCGCACGGCGAGTTCGCGCGCCACGTCGGCGTAGCCGGTGACCGGCTGCCAGCACTTGGGCAGGCGGAAAGTGACGGAGGTGATCAGCGCGCGGCCCGCCAGTTCCCGCTTGAACACGCTGTCGCGGTAGGCGAAGCGACACTCGGCTCCAGCGAGCCGCAGCGTCGCGCCCGTTTCCAGCGAAACCGCCTGCAGACCGTGGAAGCGCTCCGCCACCTCGAGCCCGTAGGCGCCGATGTTCTGCACCGGGGCGGCACCGACCGTGCCGGGAATGAGGGACAGGTTCTCCAGGCCGGGCCAGCCCTGCGCGAGCGTCCAGCGCACGAAATCGTGCCAGTTCTCGCCCGCGCCGGCCTCGACGTACCACGCGTTGACGTCCTCGCCGACGAGGCGGCGTCCGGCGATCCCGACCTTCAGCACGAGTCCGGGGAAATCGCGCGTCAGCACGAGATTGCTGCCGCCACCGAGGATCAGGCGCGGCAGCGTCCATTCGGGGCCCGCAATCAGCGCGGCCAGCTGGGCGGCATCCTCGATCGTCGCGAGCCGGGCGGCACGCGCCGGCAGGCCGAAGGTGTTGAAGGGGCGCAGGTCGGCATCGGACACGAGCGCCGGCGCGGGCGGGAGCGCGTCATTTCGCACGGGCGAGCGCCTCGGTTGCAGTCGGTTCGATGGGAAAGATGCGATCGTAGGCGAGATTGAAGACGAAGGCGTAGATCACGTACGCCGTCGCCAGTCCGAGGTCGGCCACCAGCGCCTCCAGCCAGGCCATGCCGGTCCACGCCATGATGACCGGCAGGGTCATCAGCAGCAGCCCGCCCTCGAAACCGAGCGCGTGCAGCGCGCGCACGCCGAACGGCCGGCGGTCGGCGGTGCGCCCGGTGATGCGCCCTTCGATGACGTCGAAGACGGTGTTGTAGAGCGCGTTCCAGAGCGCGGCGATCAGCGCGGCGATCGCGAGGAGGCCCAGCGAATCGCCCATCGGCACGCCGCTCAGCCACGCGAACGGCGGCGTGATGAGCACCAGGCCACCGGCCTCGAACAGGATCACCTGGCGGGCGCGGTCCCAAAAGGAGCGGAGTTTGGGGGGGGGTGCGGTCAAGACGGCTACTCGGCGGGACGACCCGAGAAGATAGAACCTCGCCCCGCCAAAATCAACCGCTGCACCGCAACAAATTTCGCCGCGTCAATCGCGACTCATTGCCTCTCGCCGTCCTGGCCGAAGGGCCTGCGACGTCGCTGTTGTTGCTGCTGCTCTTCGTCGCCCCCGCGGCGATTGTCTTGCTGCTGCGCCTCCCGCTGCTCGAGGCGCTCGCGAAACCTCCCGATCTGGTTGCGCTGCTGCTCGGCCTGCTGTTGTTGCTGCTGCTGGATCTGCATCTGACGCTGCTGCTGAACCTGCGCCTCGCGTTCCCGCTGCTCCATCTGCTGGCGCAGCGCGTCACGTCGGCGTTCCTGCTCCTGCGCCTGCGCGGCCTGCTGACGGCTGCGTTCTTCGCGCAACTGCTCGAACTGCTGCTGGCGACGCGCCTCACGCTCGCCCGCCTCCTGCTGGCGCTGCTGCTCCAGCTGCTGACGCAGCGAATCGCGCCGGCGCTCCTGCTCCTGTGCCTGAACCTGCTGACGCTCGCGTTCGGCGCGTTGCTGCTCGATCTGCTGACGCTGCACCTCCAACCGCTGCAGGCGTTCGTCCCGGCGCGGGGCGACTTCCTCGCGCTGGGCGCGGCTCGCCTCGTCACGTTGCTGCTCCAGCCGATCGCGCAGCGACGAGCGCTGGCGCTGCTGCCCTTCCTGCTGCGCGGCGGCTTCGCGGCGCGCCTGCTCGTCACGGTCGCGAGCGTTCTGTTGTTGACGCAACGCTTCCAGACGCTCCTGGCGAATCTGGTCGCGCCGCCCATCCTGCGAGTCGCCCAGGAGCGGACGCTGACGTTGCGGGTCCTGTTGTTGTTGCTGTTGCTGCTCGCGCAGCTGCCGCAGGCCCTCGGCGAATCGCCCCTGGCGAGGATCGGGCCGTTGCTGGCCCTCCTGCTGCCGAACCTCGGCCGGCTGCACCGCGCGCACGCGCGTGCCGTCCTGGCGCACCACTTCGCGCACCGGGAAACCGCGCCGTTCCCATTCCATGAGACGGTGTTCGCGGCGGTTATCGGCGTCGAGCGTGACCGGCGTGGGCGGGCGCAGGATGCGTTCCGACACCCGCGTCACCGCGTCGCTGCGATCGCGGAAGGCATAGCGCACCTGCCGGGGGGTCTTCACCACGCGGTCGATCTCGACGATGTTGGTGACCTGCGTGATATTCACCTGGCGCACGTAGGTCGGGCTGTAGCGGTAAGGCGGGACGAACACCTCGCGCGGGGCGAGCGGGAACCAGCCGACGTTGGGCAGGCCGGAAGAATAGGTGATGCTCACGCCCGGCGTGCCGATCCACGCGACCAGCGCCGGCGCATAGACGGGGCGGGCGATGTAGCTGCCGGGCACCCAGGCCCAGGAGCCGCGGATGCGCACCCAGCGGCCATAATGGAAGGGCGCGAAGCCCCACGGCGCATCATCGACCCAGGTCCAGCCCCAGGGGGCGACCGAGACCCAGTGGCCGTAGCGGTACGGCGCCCAGCCGTAAGGCACGCTGCGCGGGAACCACACCGGACCGTAGTCGTCGTATTCGCGCCAGTCGCCGTAGTCGTACAGGTCCTCGGCGCCCGTCATCTCCGGCGAGACATATCGATTGCGCGCGACGCGGTCATCGCGTTCGTCGCGTGCGAAGGACCACGCCATGAAAGCGTCCTCGTCCGGGTCGTCCCACTGCACATCGCCCGGGCCGTCGCTCCACAACTGGGCACGGCGCCCCTCGGTCACGGCGATCTGGCGGTCGGCGGTGCGGAAGTCGATGTGGCCGCGGTGGTTGCTCACCAGGGTCGCGGAGCCGAGGAAGTCGACGCGGTACTGTCCCGGCTCGGCCGGCAGGGCGATGCCGTCGCGCGTCTCGACTTCGATCGCATCCTCGCGGTCGGCGCTGCGGATACGCATCGCGACGCTGCCTTCCTTGAGCTTCACGCGGATGCGATCCTCGTCGAGGCGACGCACCTCGACCGAGGTTGCCTGATCGAGGCGCAGCACGCTCGATCCGATACGCACTTCGGCGCGTGCGTCGGGCTGCGTGGCGAGTTCGTCCCCCGTCGTGATCGGCAGGTTCACGCCCGCACGCACCCAGTCGCGGGCGCCGTCGCGCCGCAGGGCGACTTCGCCCTCGACGACGGACAGACGCCCCACCCGTGCGGGCGGGTCGGCGAGCGCCGTGCCGCTCGCGCCCGTCAGGGCCAGCATCAGCGGCACGAAAAGCGCCAGGCGCAGGATTTTCATCAGGTCGCTGACCATCTCGGTGTTACTCCGGACTACCCCCTCCCGGGGAGGACGGACCCTGCGCGCTTCATACCCATAACCGGCGCAGGGGTTCCTGAGTATTCAACGGCCATGCCGCGCCGTTGCCGACACCCCACACAAATCCTTTCAATTCTGCGGGCGCTGGCGATCCGCCGTGGCCCCGCCCTGGGCATCCGGCGCCGGGACCAGCGGGCGCACTTCGCCCGTCGCCATGCCTGCATCCGTGTTGCCTCGGACCGGCGGCTCGTCCGCGCCGCCCTCGCCTTCGGGCACGGTCTTGGTCGCGGGCACGCGCGCCGGTTCCGGATCGACGACGGGATGGCTCAGGTAGGGCGTCAGGGTCGGTGCCATCGACCGCAGGATCTGCACCGGCAGGCCGGAGGTGAACTTGAACGACGCGGCGTCGGGCCCGATCACGTACGCAGTCAGGGTGCCGAAGTGACGCGGGCCGAGGTAGAAGACGAAGGTCGCGGTGCGGTTCATCGCGATGCCGCCCTTGACCTGGCCACGCCCGCCCGAGATCACGATGCGGTTGTCGCCGGTGCCGGTCTTGCCGCCGACCGCGAGCGGGGTGCCGTCGGGCGCGGTGAAGGCGCCGGCGAGGCGCCGTGCGGTGCCGCCCTCGACGACCTCGGACAAGGCGCTGCGCAGCGCCGTTGCGACTTCGGCGGACATCACGCGCTCGCCCTCGCTCGGCCGACGCGCGAACATGGTGTCGTAGGGCGTGCCGGCAGCGAAATGCAGGCGGTCGATACGCTCGGTCGGCAGCCGCACGCCCCCGTTGACGATGATGCCCATCAGCTCGGCAAGCGCCGCGGGGCGGTCGCCGGAGCTGCCCAGCGCCGTCGCGAGCGAGGGCACGAGGCGGTTGAACGGGTAGCCGAGCCGCGCCCAGCGGCGGTGGATGTCGAGGAAGGCCTCGACTTCGAGGATCGTGTAGATGCGTGTGTCCTGCGCCCCCTTGTAGCGCGTGCGGAACAGCCAGCGGTACACGGCCTGGCGCTCGGCCTTGCTCGCGGCGATCGTCTCGTCGAAGCTCGCCTCCGGGTGGTTGGCGAGGTAGCCGGCGAGCCACAGTTCCAGCGGATGCACGCGCGCGATGAAGCCCTGGTCGGGCAGGTCGAAGGTGCCCGGGGCGTAGCGCTTGTACAGGGACGCGAGCCGGTCCGCGCCCAGCTCCGCGGCCGGCAGGCGCTCCGTGACGAAGGCCGAGAAGGTCTTGAGATCGGCGTCGGGATTCAGATAGCGGTACGCCGCGGCGAGGCGGTCGGCCGTGGGGCGCAGGCCGTCCATGAAGGTCGCGCGGATTTTCTCCGGGCTCTGGCCCTTGTACTTGCGCCAGAAGCGCCGCATGAAGACCTGCGCCTCGCGGTCGGCGAACTTGGCGAGATACTCGCTGCGGCGCGGATCGTCGTCGTCCTGCAGCAGCTTCGCGGTGCTGCCGGGCACCTCGTACATCGTATGGCGCACGATGTCGCGCATCAGGCGCACGAACGGCAGGTTGATCGAGGCCTGCAGCGCCTGGCGGATCGTCGGCACGCGGCCGTTGTCTTCCTTGCGGAAGTTGTTGAAGGTGTGGAGCCCGCCGCCGGTGAAGAAGGCCTCGCCGGGGCTGGCCGAATAGGTGCGTTCGAGCGCCGCCTCGAGCATCGCGGGGAGGTTGCGGTCCTGCGCGCCGATCAGGTAATCGATCGCCCAGCGCTTGATGTGGTCGTGGCTGTCGACCTGGACCGCACGCAACTCCGCGACCGATTGCGACGCATGGCGCTGGTGCAGTTCGGAGATGAGTTCGAGGTAGGTCGCGAGCACCCGCAGCTTCGCGGTGGAACCGAGCTCGAGCTTGCTGCCCTCGTTGATGTCGAGCGGCTGATCGGTGGTGTCGGTCTGCACGCGCACGCGGTTGCCGCCGGCGGTGCGCTCGAACAGCGTGAAGCTGTAATGCACCTTGTCGAGCTGGGTGGGGGTGAGCAGGTGCTCGCCGATGAGGCCCACATTGCGGCCGAAATCGGGCTCGGCGAGCCGTTGCAGGTATTCGGTGACGACTTCCTGAAGTTTGCCGTCCAGCGTCGTCGACGCCCGCAGGTCGAGGCGGTCGAGCTCGTACAGCGACACGTCGAGCATGCCGGCGATGCGCGTGCGCACCAGCGTCGACCCCTTGTCCGCCGCGACCGGTACGCGCGCCGGATCGACTGCGGGATCGCGGAACGCGAGTTTCGCCTTGAGTCCCGCATCGCGCAGGCCCGCGCCGATCAGCCCGCCTTCGGCAAGGATGCGCAAGTGCGCGTCGGTGAGCTTCGCGAGGTCGTCGCGGCCGCGGCCGAGGTAGTACGAGGGGCGGCGGTGCGCAATCATCAGCGCGAGCACCTGGCGCAGCGCGAGGCCCTGTTCGGCAAGCCCCTCGCCGGCCGCCTCGTCCTGCGCGAGCACCCGGTTCACGTGCGCGAAGTCGGCGCCGAACCACACCCACAGGCCGTCGCCCAGTCCATGCACTTCGCCATACACGGGGGCGGCCGAAAGCGGCACGGTGTTGAGGTAGTCGAGCACCAGCGAGCGCCGCACCGGCATCGTATCCGCGCCGTCGCGATACGCGCGCACGCTCGCCGACACCATCTGGCGCAGCTTCTCGCGCGGGGAATGCGTGACGCCGTCGGGCGAATGGCGGTACTTCTCGATCTGCGTCGCCAGCGTGCTGCCGCCCGGGGTGTTGAGGTCCTCGTCCACGACCTTGACGAGCTGCGCGAAGAGCGCACGGCCGAAGCGCGCCCAGTCGACGGCCGGGTTCATGTGCGCGCGCTTCGGGTCGAGCAGGTCGCGGTTCTCGATGAACAGCAGGCTCTGCACGACGCGCGCGGGGACGCTCTCGAAGGTGTCGTAGTGGCGGATCGGGTAGCGCGTCGCGTACAGCGAGTCGCCGCGCGCGTCGCTCACCGCGAGGCCGGTTTGCGTCTTTTCCGGGTAGGGCGGGAAATAGCCGCGCCCGGCGTAGTCGAACAGCGCGTCGGAGAAACGCGCCTGGCGCTCGATCGCGAAATCGCGTGTGGCGAGGCGCTCGGAGAATTCGTTCAGCTGCGTGTAGCCGAGGCGCTGGTCGAAGGGCCCGTGCTCGGGGAAGCGGATCGCATGGCTCGGACCGGGTTGCACTTCCCAGGTGAGCTTCGCGGCGTAGCGCGGGATCTCGCGCGACTGCAGCCACGAGGTCTCGCTTTCGTAGTACGCCGCCACGCCGGCGACGACGATCGCCAGGAAACACAGCCAGAACAGTGTGCGCCGCAGCGCCCTGAACCACCCCCGCCGTTGCGGTTTGTCGTTGCTGGTGTTACCTGACACGTCGACGCCCGGATGCATGTGATGCCGGGATTATCCAGCATCGGCACGCCTTTCCGATACGCATGTTGTATGAAGGAAACAGCCGCGCCATGCTGCGTCGCAGCAACCACACCCCGATTCGCGCGCCGTTCAGGCCAGCACCTGACCGTGTTCGCGCGTCGCGTGAAACCCCACTTTCGGCCACTTTTCCATCGTGACTTCGAGGTTGTAACGGCTGGAGGCGAGATACACGGGGTTGCCGTCCACGTCCCTGCCGATGCGCATCGCCTGCTCGCGCTCGAAGTTGCGCCGCGTCACGTCGTCGGGGAAAGTGAGCCAGCGCGCGGTGTGGATGTCGGCCGATTCGAAGATCGCGTCGACCTTGTACTCGTCCTTCAGGCGCTGCGCGACGACCTCGAACTGCAGTTGGCCGACCGCGCCGAGCAGCATGTTGCCGCCTTCCTGCTCGAACACCTGGATCGCGCCCTCCTCGCCGAGTTCCTGCAGGCCCTTCTGCAGCTGCTTGGATTTCAGCGGGTCGCGCAGGCGCGCGGCGCTGAAGAGTTCCGGCGAGAAGTAGGGGATGCCCTTGTAGCCGAGGGCTTCGCCTTCGGTCAGGGTGTCGCCGATGTGCAGCTGGCCGTGGTTGTGGATGCCGATGATGTCGCCGGCCACGCCGTCTTCCATCAATACCCGTTCATTCGCCATGAAGGTCAGCGCATTGGCGAGCTTCATCTCGCGCCCCATGCGCACGTGCCTGACCTTCATGCCCGAGGTGTAGCGCCCCGAGCAGATGCGGAAGAAGGCGATGCGGTCGCGGTGCTTGGGGTCCATGTTCGCCTGGATCTTGAACACGAAGCCGCTGAAAGGCGCCTCGGCCGGCTGCACGAGGCGCGTGTCCGCGTCATTGACGCCCGCCACGCGCGGCTGCGGCGGCGGCGCCCAGTCGAGCAGCGCCTGCAGGATCTCCTGCACGCCGAAGTTGTTGATACCGGAGCCGAAGAACACCGGCGTCTGCTTGCCGGCGAGGAAGTCGCCGAGCGAGAACGGGGTCGAAGCCCCTTGGATCAGGTCGACATCGTCGCGCAGCTTGCCGACTTCGAGCGGGAAGAGTTCGTCGAGCTGGGCGTTGGCGATGCCCTTGATGAGCTCGCCCTCGCTGCGCTTCTCCTCGCCCGCGGTGAAGCGCAGCACGCGGTCCTCGAGCAGGTGGTACACGCCGCGGAAAGTCTTGCCCATGCCGATCGGCCAGGTGATCGGTGCGCAGTCGATCTTCAGCACCTCCTCGATCTCCTGCAGCAGGTCGAAGGTCTCGCGCACCTCGCGGTCCATCTTGTTCACGAAGGTGATGATGGGCGTGTTGCGCAGGCGGCACACTTCCAGCAGCTTGATCGTCTGCGCCTCGACGCCCTTGGCGGCGTCGATCACCATCACCGCGGCGTCGACCGCGGTCAGCACGCGGTAGGTGTCTTCCGAGAAGTCCTGGTGGCCCGGCGTGTCGAGGAGATTGATGGTGTGCCCCTGGTACTCGAACTGCATCACCGAGCTGGTCACCGAGATGCCGCGCTGCTTCTCCACTTCCATCCAGTCGGAAGTCGCGTGGCGGGCGCTCTTCCGCGCCTTGACGGTGCCGGCGAGCTGGATCGCGCCGCCGAACAGCAGCAGCTTTTCGGTGAGCGTGGTCTTGCCCGCGTCGGGGTGGGAGATGATGCCGAAGGTGCGGCGCTTCTCGACGTCGCGCATCAGTTCGGGCGGATAGGGAGGCACTGAGGGGATGTCGGCCATGGATCGGTTCGCAAAAAACAAAGCCGCCGGCCGGAATCGGCGCGGCGGGACAAACGCAATTCTATCAAGGAACTAGGCCGCGCCATCGGCCGATGCACGGCAAAGCGGCGAAATCTGCGATGATGCGCGCCGGATCACACCCGCCTTCCCACCGGACTTTGCCCGCCATGCCCAAAACCACGCCCACGCTGCGCCAGCGCAAGATCTTCGCCCTGACCCGCATCCTCGGCGGCCTCGTCGCCGCGTGCTACCTCGGCTACGTCGTCATCGCGAACCTCGCCGGCGGCGCACCCTTCGACAGCAAGCTGATGTTCACGGCGCTCGTCGCGGCAGCGGGCTTCGGCTATGCGGCCTGGTACCTGCGCGACTTGTCCGGAGTCGCCCGCGAAGAGCGCGAACAAGGCGTAGACGGCAAGGGCGGCGCGCAGGGCTGAACCTGCGCGCCGCAGTCTGCGTCAGCGTGCCGATTGCGGCCCGGCGATGTAGGGTTCGCGCAGATTGACCGGCTTCGCGGCACGCTTGCGCATGCGGATGTTGAGCATCTCGACGGCCACCGAGAAGGCCATCGCCGAGTAGATGTAGCCCTTCGGCACGTGGTGGCCGAAGCCTTCGGCGAGCAGCACGACGCCGACCACCATCAGGAAGGACAGCGCCAGCATCTTCACGGTCGGATGGCTGGAGACGAAATTGCCGATCGGCGCCGAGGCCACCATCATCAGGCCGACCGACGCGACCACCGCGGCCATCATCACGGCGAGGTGGTTCACCATGCCGATCGCGGTGATGATCGAGTCGAGCGAAAACACCAGGTCGATGACGATGATCTGCATGATCACCGCGGTGAAGGTCGCCTTCACGGCCGACGAGGCCTCGCCCTCCTCGCCTTCGAGCAGCTGGTGGATCTCGCCGGTGCTCTTCCACACGAGGAACAGGCCGCCGCCCAGCAGGATCAGGTCGCGCGCCGAGAAACCGTGTCCGAACAGCTCGAACAGCGCCCGGTCGAGGCCGGCCAGCCACGCGAGGATGGACAGCAGCGCGAGGCGCATGAACATCGCCAGGAACAGCCCCAGGCGGCGCGCGACGGCACGCCGTTCGGGCGGCAGCTTGTCGACGAGAATCGAGATGAAGATGATGTTGTCGATGCCCAGCACCAGTTCCAGCGCGGTGAGGGTCAGGAAGGCGACGATGAGCTGCGGGTCGGTGAGGAATTCGATCATGGCGGTTCGTTAAACGACGATTCCGCCTGTATAGCACGCCCCCCGCGGGAACGCCGAACTGCGGAACCGCAGCGCGGGTTCCGCAGTTCCTGATTGACGCCGGCCGGCACGCGGGCCGGACGCGTTGTCAGCGGCGGCGGTTCCTGCCGACCTGGTCGCCGATGACGCCGCCGATCGCGGCACCGCCAACGGTGCCGAGCACTCCGCCGTCGCTGAGCACCGACCCGGCGACACCGCCGACCCCGGCCCCGACCACGGCGCTTTTCTCGCGCGCGGACATGCCATCCCACGTCGCGCAGGCGCTCGTCGCCAGCGCGATGACGAGCGCGGAAATGCCGGTTCGAATGTTCATGATGTACTCCTTGCCTCGCTTTTCAATGACACGGGCACCCGGCCTGCGCCAGATGTACCCAAATTGGGACGCCATTTTGCCGGCTGCGTTCCCCCGCGAAGCCGGGGCAATGTTACAAGCGTTGAGCGGCGTGCCGCCCGTCCGGGCCCCGCGTCGCACCGCAATTGCCCCGCCGGACGCGCAAGATGCGCCATTCCGGGCGGCTCACGGGCAGCAACGAACTATTACGCGCGGGTTGCCGGCGCGGGTCGGGTGCGACCCGATCGCAATGTTCGACCCTCACCATTCGCATGGCGGACACGGTATGCTTCTGTGCTTATCACCTGTTACACCCGGAAACAACGGTTCCCGTGACTGCCCTCCCGACCCCGCTTCCCGGTCTGTGCATGGCCCTCGCCTGCGGCGCGATCGGTTCGGCCACGGCATTTGCCGGAGATTCGTATTTCGAGGAGCTGCCACTGGTGCTGAGCGCGACGCGCCTGCCGCAGCCCCGGCACGAGGTGCCAGGTGCCGTCACGGTCATCGATCGCGAGCTGATCGCCGCCACCGGCTACCGTGACCTCGCGCGCGTGCTGCGCCTGGTCGCGGGCATGCAGGTCGGCCAGGAGCGGGGCCACCGGCAGTGGGTGACCTACCACGGCCTGTCCAATGACTTTCCGACGGAAATGCAGGTGCTGATCGACGGCCAGTCGGTCATCACTCCGAACGCCTTCGGCGGCATGGACTGGACGGGACTCGCGGTGACGCTGGACGAGATCGACCGCATCGAGGTCGTGCGCGGCACCAACGCGACGAGCTTCGGCGCGAACGCCTTCCTCGGCGTCATCAACATCATCACCCGGCACAGCGCGGAAGGCCGGGGGATGTCCGTCGGCGTCCGCGCCGGCGCCGGCCAGGTGCGCGACGCACAATTCACCTGGAGCGGCGGCGAGGCCCCGCTGACGCTGCGGGCAAGCGCCGCAACGCAGCACGATGCGGGCTTCAGGCACCTGAACGACTCGCGCCACACCGACACCTTCTCGCTGCGCGGCGACCTCCAGCTCTCGCCGCGCGATTCCGTGCTGATGCGCGTCGCGGCGAACACGGGCCTGCGCGGCGAGGGCTACGCCGGGTCGGTGTTCGACAACAACGCCGTTCGCGACAGCCGCAACGACAGCGAGACCCTGCACCTGCAGTGGCAGCACAACGACACCGCCGACGACGAGTGGCTGGTCAATTACTACCGCAACCGCGAGCGCATCCGCGATGAGTGGCTCGCGAGCGCGCCGCCGTTCTTCCCGGCCGTGCCGCTCGACCGCGACCGTACCAGCGTACGCGACAGCCTCGAGGTGCAGCACCGCAGCGCCCCGCGGCGCGACCTCCAGTTCGTGTGGGGCGGCGAGGCGCGGCGCGAGGAGGTCGACTCGCCCTTCCTGTTCTTCGGCGGCAACCCGGCGGCGCAATACCTGTACCGCCTGTTCGGCGACCTCGAGTGGCGCGTCCTCGACACGGTGGCGCTCAACGCCGGCGGTGCGCAGGAACGCTACTCCGGCGCGGAGAGCCATTTCAGCCCGCGCGCGTTCGCGAACTGGCAGGTGGCGCCGGGCCACACCCTGCGTGCCGGCTATTCACGCGCCTTCCGCCAGCACAACGTGTTCGAGCGCCTCGGCGACATCCGCGCGATCGACCCGGCGAGCGGCGCGGTGCTGGTCCGCCCCTTCCTGCCCAATCCCGACCTCCGGCAAACACGCATCCATACCACCGAGGCCGGCTACTTCGGGCGCTTCGACACGTGGAACACGACGCTCGACGTGCGCGTGTTCGAGGAGCGCATCCACGACTTCATCGTGCGCGTGCCGCAACCCGATCCGGCGCCCGCGCCGCTCCTGTCGCCGAGCCGCAGCCCCTTCCCGTTCGGCCTCGGCTCGACACGCTACGAGAACCTCGATTCCACCGTACGCCTGCACGGCATCGAATACGAGCTGTCGACGCGTCCGCGTGACGGCACGGAACTGCGCCTCGCGCACAGCATCGTCGACCGCAGCAGCCGCGAGCCCGGTATCGACGACCGCAGCGCCCCCTACACGGCCAGCCTGAGCTGGCTGCAGGACTGGGGGCGCGGCTGGAAGAGCATGCTCAGCATCCTGCGCATGGGACCGCTCGCGGGCGGCGACGGCTTCGTGCCGAGCTTCCGCTACGTGGCGCGACCGTACACGACGGTCGATGCGAACATCAGCCACACGACGCACATCGACGGTCACTCGGTGCAGTTCGCGCTGACGGCATTGAACCTCGGCAAGCGCCACCAGGAGATCGCCGACCGCAGCCAGCAGGCCGCCCAGCTGGCTGCGACCGGCAGCAACGCCCCGGTCAATCCCGTGAGCCGGAGCGTGTACCTGTCGATGACGCTGGCGCTCGAACGCTCCACGCGCGAATGAACGCCCGCCACACGCTCGCGCTGCGGCCGCATCCGCAGACGCCAGGCAGCCCGATCACGGAACTCAACGCAGAGCTGCGACAACGGCCGGACGGCGCGCTGCACCTGCATTTCGAACTGCGCGGCGCCCTCGAGCGCGTGCTCGTCCCCGCCCCGCGGGCGCCCGCCGCCGCCGACGGCCTGTGGGCGCACACCTGCTGCGAAGCCTTCATCGGCGTCGCGGGCAGCGCCGCCTACCGCGAGTTCAACTTCTCGCCGTCGGGCCGCTGGGCGATCTACGACTTCGACGCCTACCGCGCGCGCGCGTCCGCGGCCGTGCCGCTGCCGCCCCCCGCGATCACGCTCGAGCGGCGTGGCGACGTGCTGGCGCTGGACGCGGTGCTGGCGCCGGCGGCCCTACCCGACGGCGCCGCGTTGCAGATCGGGCTCGCGACGGTCGTCGAAGCGGCCGACGGCACGCTATCCTATTGGGCGCTGCACCACCCCGGTGCCCGGCCCGACTTCCACCACCGCGACGCCTTCACGCTGACGCTCCTTCGGCGCTGAGCGCGCCGCGTACCACCGGAACACCCATGACCGCTTCCATCCGGTTCGGCCTCGACCGCCTGCTCGCAGACCCCGCGCTGCGCCGCCCGCTCGCCGGCCGCCGCGTCGCCCTGCTCGCCCACCCCGCCTCGGTCACGCGCGACCTCACCCATTCGCTCGACGCGCTCGCGGCGCGGCCCGACATCCGCCTCAGCGCCGCCTTCGGCCCGCAGCACGGCCTGCGCGGCGACAAGCAGGACAACATGGTCGAGTCGCCCGATTTCATCGACCCGGCGCACGGCATCCCGGTCTTCAGCCTGTACGGCGAGGTGCGGCGCCCCACCGACGCGATGATGGATACGTTCGACGTGCTGCTCGTCGACCTGCAGGACCTCGGCTGCCGCATCTACACCTTCATCACGACGCTGCGCTACGTACTGGAAGCCGCGGCGCACCACGGCAAGGCCGTGTGGGTGCTCGACCGTCCCAACCCCGCCGGCCGCCCGGTCGAAGGCCTCATGCTGCGCCCCGGCTGGGAAAGCTTCGTCGGCGCCGGCCCGCTGCCGATGCGCCACGGCCTGACGATGGGCGAGCTCGCGCGCTGGTTCGTCGCGACGCTGCAGCTCGACGTCGACTGCCAGGTCGTCGCGATGGACGGCTGGCAGCCGGACGCCGCACCGGGCCACGGCTGGCCGCTGGGCGAGCGCAGCTGGGTCAATCCCAGTCCCAACGCGCCCAACCTGTCGATGGCGCGCGCCTACGCCGGCACCGTGATGCTGGAAGGCACGACGCTGTCCGAAGGCCGCGGCACGACGCGTCCGCTCGAGCTCTTCGGCGCCCCCGACATCGACGCGCGCGCGCTCCGCGCCGAGATGCGCCGCCTCGCGCCGCACTGGCTCGCAGGCTGCGTGCTGCGCGAATGCTGGTTCGAACCCACCTTCCACAAGCACGCCGGCAAGCTGTGCAGCGGCCTGCAGATCCACGTCGAGGACCCCGCGCACTACGACCACGCCGCCTTCCGCCCGTGGCGCGTGCAGGCGCTCGCGTTCAAGGCGCTGCGCCGCCTGCAGCCCGACTACCCGCTGTGGCGCGATTTTGCCTACGAGTACGAGCACCACCGCCTCGCCATCGACCTCATCAACGGCAGCGAACTGCTGCGGCAATGGGTCGACGATCCGGCCGCGACGCCGGCCGACCTCGACGCGCTGACCGTCCCCGACGAGACCGCGTGGACCGCGGCGCGCGAACCCTTCCTGCTCTATCGCTGAAAGGGGCGACCCCGCGGGCCGCTGCGCCAGAGCCATCCCCCGCGACGCCTCCGCGCGACGACGGCCTGGGCGCGCGCGGTCAACACCTTGATACAAATCACTTCCCCATGACCGGGCCGACGCCTGCAAAGTGGCGCCCGTGTTTCCCCCGGATGGAGAAGTAGCTTGCTGACGAAACGCCTGATCTGCGCCACGCTCACGCTGAGCGTACTCACTCCCCTGGTCGCCGCCGCCGCCGGGGCCTTCGTTCCCGCAGCCGTGGACACGCAGCCGCAGCGTTCGACCGAACCCGAACCGGACGCGAACTACGTTTTCGGCCTGCTCGATCGCGACGGTGACGGCCGCATCGACGGCATCGAAGCGCGCGCCTCGGCACCGCTGGTGAAGTACTTCGGCGACATCGACACCGATGGCGACGGCAACATCAGCCGTGCCGAATGGGAAGCCTACTTCCTGCACCAGACCCCGCACGCCTGAGGCGCTCGACCCGCGCAACACCGCTCGCAGCGCCCGAAGGCGCGCGCGCCGCATCCGCTTGGCGCTTCACCGCATTGCGCCGCGCAGCCGCCGCGGCAGCTACAATTCGCAACAGGGTGTTGCGCCGGCCCCACGGCGCGGCACGACTGCCACCGGAGCCCATGCGATGAACAACGCCCTGCGCATCTTTGCGTGCCATTCCAACCGCGCGCTGGCTGCGGAAATCTGTGACACGCTCGGGCTGGCGCTGAGCCCGCTCGAAATCTCGCGCTTCTCCAACGACAACCTGCATGTGCAGATCCGCGAGAACGTGCGCGAGCGCGACGTCTTCGTCGTGCAATCCTTCACCGAGCCCGTCAGCGACCACATCATGGAGCTGATGATCACGCTCGACGCGCTCCGGAGCGCGTCGGCGCGGCGCGTCACCGCGGTGATCCCCTACTATTCCTACGCGCGCTCCGACAAGAAGGACGCCCCGCGCATCTCGATCACCGGGCGCCTGATCGCCGACATGCTGCAGACCGCGGGCGCGAACCGCGTGCTGACGATGGACCTGCATGCCGACCAGGTGCACGGCTTCTTCTCGGTGCCGGTCGACCATCTCACCGCGATCCCCACCATCGCCGATCACTTCCGCCGCAACTACGACCTCGCACACATGGTCGCGTGCGCGACCGATGCCGGGGGCGCGAAGCGCGTCGGGCGTTTCTCGGAGCGCCTCGGCATCCCGATGGCGATCATCGACAAGCGCCGCGTCAGCGACACCAACGTCACCCACGGCGAGGTCGTCGGCGACGTGAAGGGGCGCGACGTCGTGATCTTCGAGGACGAGATCGCGACCGGCGGCACGCTGTTGTCGACCGTCGCCACGCTGAAGGCCGCGGGCGTACGCTCGATCCACGTCGGCGCCGTGCACGCGGTGCTGTGCGGCCCGGCGATCGAGCGCCTGCGCGATGCGCCGATCGAATCCATCGTCGTCACCAACACCGTGCATATGCCGCCCGGCAAGCACCTCGACAAGATCACGCAGCTCACTGTCGCCCCGCTCTTCGCCGCGGCGATCGAGCGCATCCACAGCGGCGAGAGCGTCGGCGCGCTGTTCGCGTGAGCGCTGGCGCTCAGGCCGGGTCTCAGGCTGGGTGATTGGCCGCGAGCCAGGCCTCGTAGCCGCCCTTCAGCGGCCGCACCGCGGCATAGCCGAGTTCGCCCAGCACATGCGCCGCACGCACCGCGGTCGCGTCGCCCGGGCACGCGCACATCGTCACGATGGGCTGTTCGCGCGGCCAGTCGCGCACCGCGTCCATCAGCTTTTCGACGTCTGCGCCGCGCGCGCCGGCAATCGGCCCCGTCTCGGCGACCATCGCCGCACTGCGCAGGTCGAGCAGCAGCGGCGGCGCCTCGGATGCCAGCGCTTCCACCAGCTCCAGCGGCGTCACATGCGGGATCGCCGCGAGCCTCTCGAAGCGATGGCGCTGCCACAGCTTCCACACCAGCCAGCCCGCGAGCGCCAGCGCCAGCGCGACGATGACGATCACCGTCCTGCCGTGGCGGTTCATCGCCGCAAGCGCCTCCTGCAGCTCGTCGCGCAACCACCAGCCCGCGAGGATCGCCCCGCCCGCCCACAGGCCCGCCCCGGCGCCCGCCGCCAGCAGGAAGCCGGGCAGCGGCATGCGCAGCGAGCCGGCGATCGGCGGCGCGACGGTCGAGAAGCCCGGCACGAACTTCGCGACGACCAGCGACCACAGGCCCCAGCGCACGAAACGCGCCTCGGTCTGCGTCACACAGGACGCCGGATTGATCGACAACCGGCACAGGCCGGACAGCACCCGGTAGCCGAAGATCCGCCCGGCGAGATACCACAGCCAGTCCGCGGCGACCGACGCCGCCACCGCCGCCGCGAGCATCGCGCCCGCCGGCCCGGAACCCGCGGCGAGGCTGCCGGCGACGAGCAACGTCGGCACCGCCGGCACCGGCAGGCCCAGCTGCTGCAACAGCACGTTGACGAAGACGACCCATACCGCATCGCGCTGGATCGCTTCGGTGATCTGGCTGAGATCCATCATCCCGCCCCGCACGTCGCCGCCGGGAGCCCCAAATGAACAGAGCCACGATTCTCTCGCGAAAATCGTGGCCCTGCGCAACGGCGATGGAGGCGGTTCAGCGTTCCGGTTCGCCTTTCAGTCCGCGTGCGAAGGCCTTGCTGCCGTCGCGCACCGAATGACCGATCGCGGTGCCGGTGCGCTTCATCGCGTCCCAGGTCACGACCGCGGCGTCGCGCGCCGTGTGCCCGACCGCGCGGCCGGCGTTCGCGGCGCCGTGGCCGATCTCGCGCCCGGCGTCGCGCGCGCCGGTGCCGATGTCGTGCATCGTCGAGCCGATGCCGTGACCGACGTCCTCGGCCGTCGTCGTGCCCTGGTTCGACTGCTGCGCCGCGGCGGACAGCGGCACGAGCGCGATGAGCGCGATCGCGCCCGCCGCAACGAGGCGCAGGATGGAAGCCGGCTTGCGAGGCCGGCCGGAGCGGATGCGTGTCGGCATCATCGGGGCTCTCCTCTCGACATGCTGCCCATTCATCATCTCAGTTTACGTCGCCCCTGCGATCCCGGCAGTAAGCGGGCGTAACCCGGCGTCACAACAGCGGCGCGAGCCAGCGCACGGCCTGCTCGACGGTCATGCCGGTGCGCGCGGCCCAGTCTTCGAGCTGGTCGCGGCCGATCTTCGGCACCGCGAAATAGCGCGCTTCCGGGTGTGCGAGATAGAAGCCGCTGACCGCCGCCGCGGGGCTCATCGCGAAGGATTCGGTCAGCGTCATGCCGGCGTTCCGGGTTGCATCGAGCAGCGCGAAGAGCGGCCCCTTCGCCGTGTGGTCCGGGCAGGCCGGATAGCCCGGCGCCGGGCGGATGCCGCGGTATTCCTCGCGGATCAGCGCGTCGTTGGCGAGCGCTTCGTCGGCCGCGTAGCCCCAGAATTCCTTGCGCACGCGGCGGTGCAGCCACTCGGCGCAGGCTTCCGCCAAGCGGTCGGCGAGGCTTTTCAGCATGATCGCGCGGTAGTCGTCGTGCGTCGCCGCGAATTCGGCGAGTTTCTTCTCGATGCCGAGGCCCGCCGTCACCGCGAAGGCGCCGGCGTAGTCCGCGACACCCGAGTCCTTCGGCGCGACGAAATCCGACAGGCAGTAATGCGGCCTGTCCGCCGGGCGCTCGTGCTGCTGGCGCAGGCCGTGCCAATGTATCAGCGCCCGGTCGCGCGACTCGTCGGCGTAGAACGCGATGTCGTCGCCGACGCGGTTCGCGGGAAAGAGGCCGAAGACTGCGCGCGCTTCGAGCCAACCTTCAGCCACGATCTTCGCCAGCATCGCCTGGCCGTCCTTGAAGACGCTGCGCGCGGTCTCGCCGACCACTTCGTCGTCGAGGATCTTCGGGAAGCTGCCGGCCAGGTCCCAGGTCTGGAAGAAGGGGCCCCAGTCGATGAATTCGAGGAGTTCCGCGAGCGGCACGGCAAGCGCCTGCACGCCGAGCGTCTTGGGCTTCGTCGGCACGTAGCCCGCGACGCCGTCCCAGCGGAAGGCATTCTCACGCGCGGCCTCTAGGCTCACCAGCTGCACGCCCTTCTTGTTCGCGTGCTGCGCGCGGATCTTGTCGTAGTCGGCGGCGAGCTGCGCCTTGAAATCGGCCGCACCGCCTTCGGAGAGCAGCGCCGTGACGACGCCCACCGCGCGCGACGCATCCGGCACGTAGACGACCGCCTGCTCGTAGTGCGGCGCGATCTTGATCGCGGTGTGCGCGCGGCTCGTCGTCGCGCCGCCGATCAGCAGCGGCACCTCGAACCCCTGGCGCTGCATCTCGGCCGCGACGTGGCTCATCTCCTCCAGCGAAGGGGTGATCAGGCCCGACAGGCCGATCGCCTGCGCGCCGTGCTCGCGCGCGGCGTTGAGGATCTTCTCCGCCGGTACCATCACGCCGAGGTCGATCACTTCGTAGCCGTTGCAGCCCAGCACGACGCCGACGATGTTCTTGCCGATGTCGTGCACGTCGCCTTTCACCGTCGCGACGACGATGCGGCCTTTCGAGGTCGCGCCGGTTCGGAGCTTCTCCGCCTCGATGAAGGGGATCAGGTGCGCGACGGCCTGCTTCATCACGCGCGCGGACTTCACGACCTGCGGCAGGAACATCTTGCCCGCGCCGAAGAGGTCGCCGACGACGTTCATGCCGGCCATCAGCGGGCCTTCGATCACGGCGAGCGGCGGCTTGCCCTCCGCTTCGAGCTTCGCGCGCACTTCCTCGGTGTCGGCGACGACGAAGTCGGTGATGCCTTTCACGAGCGCGTGCGACAGGCGCTCGTCGACCGACCACTCGCGCCACGCGAGGTCCGGTCCGGTATTCTTGGCCTTGCCTTCCTTCACCGACTGCGCGAACTCGACCAGAGCCTCGCCCGCGCCCGGGTGGCGGTTCAGCACGACGTCCTCGACTTTCCCGCGCAGCGCAGGTTCGAGGTCGTCATAGACGCCCAACATCCCGGCGTTGACGATGCCCATCGCCATCCCCGCCTTGATGGCGTGGTACAGGAAGACGGTGTGGATCGCCTCGCGCACCGGGTCGTTGCCGCGGAAGCTGAAGGACACGTTCGACACGCCGCCCGAGGTCTTCGCAAACGGCAGGTTGTGCTTGATCCACGCCACGGCGTTGATGAAGTCGACGGCGTAGTTGTCGTGCTCCTCGATGCCGGTCGCGATCGCGAAGATGTTGGGGTCGAAGATGATGTCTTCGGGCGGGAAATTGGCTCCGCCTTGCTCCGGCGATCCCGTCAGCAGATCGTAGGCGCGCTTGCAGATCTCGGTCTTGCGCTGGTAGGTGTCCGCCTGGCCCTTCTCGTCGAAGGCCATCACGATCACCGCCGCGCCGTAGCGGCGGCACAGGCGCGCCTGGCGCAGGAACTCGGCCTCGCCTTCCTTCATCGAGATCGAGTTGACGACGCCCTTGCCCTGGATGCACTTGAGGCCCGCCTCCATCACGCTCCACTTCGACGAGTCGAGCATGATGGGCACGCGCGAGATGTCCGGCTCGGACGCGATGAGCTTGAGGAAGCGCTCCATCGCCGCCATCGAGTCGAGCATCGCCTCGTCCATGTTGATGTCGATGACCTGGGCGCCGTTGTCGACCTGCTGGCGTGCGACCGCGAGCGCGTCGTCGAAGCGGCCTTCGAGGATCATCCGCGCGAAAGCCTTCGAACCGGTGACGTTGGTGCGCTCACCCACGTTGACGAAGAGGCTGTCGGCGCCGACGTTGAAGGGTTCGAGGCCGGACAGGCGCAGCTTCTTCTCGACTTCCGGGACCTTGCGCGGTGCGACGTCGGCCACCGCCTGCGCGATCGCCGCGATGTGCGCGGGCGTCGTCCCGCAGCAGCCGCCGACGATGTTCACGAGGCCGGCTTCGGCCCATTCGCGGATCGCGCCCGCGAGCGCTTCGGGCGTCTCGTCGTAGCCGGTCGGCGACAACGGATTCGGCAAGCCGGCGTTGGGGTGCGCGGAGACGTGCGTGTCGCAGACATGCGACAGCTCCTCGACGTACTGGCGCAGCTCCTTCGCGCCGAGCGCGCAGTTGAGGCCGAAGGAGATCGGTCGTGCATGGGCGAGCGAGTTCCAGAAGGCTTCCGCGGTCTGGCCCGAGAGCGTGCGGCCGGAGGCGTCGGTGATCGTGCCGGAGATCATCACCGGCACGCGACGATCGAGCTCGTCGAAGAGCTTCTCGACCGCGAACACCGCGGCCTTGGCGTTGAGCGTGTCGAAGATCGTCTCGATCAGCAGCAGGTCCGCGCCGCCTTCGAGGAGGCCGCGCGCGGAGTCGTAGTAGTCGTCGACCAGCGCATCGAAGCTGATGTTGCGAAAGCCCGGATCATTCACGTCGGGCGAGATCGACAGCGTGCGCGAAGTCGGCCCGAGAACGCCCGCGCAGTAGCGCGGTTTCTCGGGGTTCTTCGCGGTGTAGGCGTCGCACAGCTCGCGCACGAGGCGGGCGCCGGCGACGTTGATCTCGTAGGCGACGTCCGCCAGCCCGTACTCGGCCTGCGACACGCGCGTGCCGTTGAAAGTGTTGGTCTCGATGATGTCCGCGCCGGCATCGAGGTAGGCGCGGTGGATGCCGGCGACGACCGCGGGGCGCGTCAGCACCAGCAGGTCGTTGTTGCCCTTGAGGTCCTTCGGGTGCGCGCGGAAGCGTTCGCCGCGGTAGTCCGACTCGCTGAGCTTGTGCTGCTGGATCATCGTCCCCATCGCGCCGTCGAGGATCAGGATGCGGCGGGCGAGAAGGTCGCGGAGTTCTTGGCTGCGGTCGGCTTGCATGGTCTACCTCGGTCGTGCGGTTCAGACACCGGGCAGACGCTGCAAAGAAAAACGGCGCGGCAAACCCGGCTGGTGGTTTGCGAGCGCCGTTGTTCGGTTGCCGAGCCTGGCCCGGACTTGGTCCACGGGTCGCAGCGCTCCTCGGCAATCCGGCGATTCTAGGGAAATTCCCCGCCGGTGCCAAGGTGGCGCCGAAAGCCGCGGGCCGGATTCGGCCGGGCCGGGGTCAGTCCCCGCTGTCGATGAAATCGAGCACGTCCTTGACGAAACGCTCGCGCAGCCACAGGTGCGGCGCGTGGTCGACGTCCTCGTAGATGTGCAGCAGCGCGTTGGGAATGTTGTCGCGCACGTAGTGGGCGGTGCGCGTGTGGTAGAAGTTGCTCGCGCCGCCGTAGACCAGCAGCGAGGGAACATCGATCTGCTCCAGCACGTCGCGGTAGTCGGCCGCGGCGAGGCTGGACCAGCAGTCGATCAGCGGCTGCGGGGCCATCTCCCGCAGGCGCTGGCGCGCGAGTTCCATGCCCTCGCCGTTCTCCCGGTACTTGCGCCGCGCGCGCTCGTTGAGGCTGCGGCCGACGAGGCCCAGCACGCCTTCGGCGAAGTCCTGCTGCAGTTCGCGGACGAAGGCCGCGTTGCGCGCCGCGTCGAAGTCGCCGTAGATGCCCCAGGTCCAGTCTTCGTCGGTCAGGATGCGCGGCGACTGGTCGATGATGACGAGCTTGCGCAGGCGGGCGCAGCCGAAGTCGCGGATGTACTGCCACAGCGTCAGCGCCCCCATCGAATGGCCGATGACGATCGCGTCGCGCAGCTTACAGTGCTCGAGCATCTCCTCGAGGTCGCGCGCCATGCGCGCCGCGCTCACCGGCGTGCGCGCATGCAGCGCGTGGCCGCCGTGCCCGCGCGCATCCCAGCGATACACGCGGTGGCGCGCGGCGAAGGCCTCGACGAAGGGATTCCAGTCGCGGTGGCTCGCGGTCCAGCCGTGCAGCAACACGAGCGGCGGCCCCTCGCCGTCGATCTTCACGTGGATGTGCTCGCCGTCGCCGGCCCGAAAATGGATCATCGCAATACCCGCTGGCAGTCTGTGCTGCAGCGCAGTATAAGCCGTGAAGGCGGCGGGCGCGGATCAGCGGGTCATCATGTGCAGGCCCATGGAGTGCATCGGGACGTGCGGAAATGCCGGGAAACCGCTTCGCAGGCCCATCACCGGAGCGCTGGGGCTAAAGATGTAGGTGCGGCTCGTGCGCGCGACCTTGCCGTCGACGAAGTGCACGTTGAAATAGGTGTAGATGCCCGGGCCGTCGTTCTCGATGTTCCAGTCCCACACCTCTTCGCCGCTCAGCCGATAGAACTCGACCGTGCGGTGCGACCCGAGCAGGCGCGACACCTCTTCGCGCGTCATGCCCGGCGCGACGCGGGCAAGGTTCTCGAGCGCCAGCGCGTTTTCCTGGCGCAGCACCTTGCCCGACGGGTCCACGGTCACCATCAGCGTGACGTGGCCGTACGGCTGGTTCGAGTATTCCAGCGTGTGCGTGCCGTCGCCGTTGTCCCAGCGCCGCACCGGCTCACCGTGCGCGGCGATGGCCTCGGCCTCGGTCGCCAGCGGACGCATGTCGCCCAGCTGCGCGCAGCCCGCGACCAGCGCCGCGAGCGCGAGCAGCGCGGCGATGCGTAGCCACTTCGCGACTGCCTGTCCCTGTTTCACCTGCGTCAGCCTCGCTGTTCGACGAAGCGGCTCGTGCGCGCGACGCGGCCGTCGTCGTTGAAATGCACCAGGAAGAACACCGGGTCGCCCGACGCCTCCTTGCCGACACGCCAGCCCCACACCGTTTCCTTCGCCAGCTCGAAACGTTCGCGCGTTCCCGGCGCACCGAGGATGCGCCGCACTTCGTCCCCGCTCATGCCCCGTTGGATGCGTGCGAAGCTGCTTTCGTTCAGCACCTGGTCCACCTTGCGCAGCACGCTGTCGGAACCGATCGTCATCATGAAGCACTCCGTGCCCATCGGCTGGCGCGAATATTCCCAGGTCACCGAACCGTCGTCGTTGCGCCATTCCATCTGCGGCGGGCCGAAGCGCTGGCGCACATCGGCGGCGGTGGAGACGCCCGGCTCGAGTTCCTTCAGGTTGAAGTGATCGCAACCCGCCAGCCCGAGCGCGGCAAGGAGGCTGCACAACAGCGTGAACAGGCGTTTCATGGGGACGATTCTCCTCACAGGGGAGCGCAGGACCGGGGCTGCCGGCACGCGCGGACAAATGCAACACATTATGTCGGCCCGCGGCGGGCCTGGGCTAGAATCGCTCCATGCCGGAGCGCGGCACAATCGCGAACCGGCCCAGTCCGCATACAACGCTTCGGAGAACGGTTCATGAAGAAGACCCTGATCGCCCTCGCCCTCGCCGCCGCCGGCCTGTCGGCGGCCCACGCCCAGACTGTCGTCAAGATCGGCCACGCCGGCCCGCTGACCGGCCCGATCGCCCATATCGGCAAGGACGGCGAGAACGGCGTGCGCCTCGCGATCGAAGACGCCAACGCCAAGGGCACCACCATCGGCGGCCAGAAGGTCAAGTTCGAGCTCGTCAGCGAAGACGACCAGGCCGACCCGCGCACCGCCACCACCGTCGCGCAGCGCCTGACCGATGCCGGCGTCAAGGGCGTGGTCGGCCACGTCACCTCCGGCGCGTCGATCCCCGCCTCGCGCATCTACGAGCAGGCCGGCGTGCCGGTCATCACGCCGTCGTCGACCAGCCCGAAGCTCACGCAACAGGGCTACAAGGTCACCTTCCGCGTCATCGCCAACGACCTGCAGCAGGGCGCGGCGATGGCCAAGTATGCCAACAAGCTCGGCGCGAAGAAGGTCGCGATCATCGACGACCGCACCGCCTACGGCCAGGGCCTCGCCGACGCCTTCGCCGAGAGCCTGAAGAAGGAAGGGCTGCAGGTCGTGGGCCGCGAGTTCACCAACGACAAGGCCACCGACTTCACCGCGATCCTCACCAAGATCAAGACCAAGCAGCCCGACGCCGTGTTCTTCGGCGGCATGGACGCGCAGTCCGCGCCGATGCTGCGCCAGATGCGGCAGCTCGGCATCGCCGCGAAGTTCCTCGGCGGCGACGGCACCTGCACCAGCGAGATGATCAAGCTCGCCGGCGACGCGATCAGCGGCGACACCTACTGCACCCAGGCCGGCATCCCGATGGACAAGATGCCGGGCGGCGCGACGTTCAACAAGCGCTTCAAGGAAGTCTACAAGGGCGACGTGCAGCTCTATGCGCCGTACAACTACGACGCGGCGACCGCGCTGATCGAGGCAATGAAGGCCGCCGGCTCGGTCGAACCGGCCAAGTACCTGCCGGCGCTGCAGAAGCTCAACATGCAGGGCGTGACCGGCAAGATCGCCTTCGACAAGAACGGCGACATCCTCGACGCGGGCGTGACCCTGTACCAGTTCAAGGGCGGCAAGTGGGAAGCGCTCCACTGAGCCTGTGAAACACGCCCGCCGCGCACCACAAGCGTGCGGCGGGCGGCGGGAACGAACCGGATCGGGGCGCTGCGGCGCCCCTTTTTGTTGCCGCGCGGGCCGAAATCCGCCGTTTCCCGGGCCGTCACGGTGTATCCGGATCTGACATTAGGGTAATCCATAATCCGGCACGGATTGTGCAATGCATCATCTGCACGAATACGCGCCAACCTGTTCGGAATCCGCGTCACCAAACGATCATTGACATCCGCATTATCATCCTGCCATCGGCATCGGCGGGTGCACAGGGTCCGCTGCTGCGATGCGGAAGACGCAACCTGGCATATCTCTGTTGCAATTTGCGCATCCCGGTCCATTTTTGGGCAGAATACGCGGACTTTTCAGCCCCCCGGGACCTTTGCGATGCACAAGGTGATAGTCGGGGGCGAATGGAGAAGCGGCATCACGTGCAGCACCCCGGCGGCTCTTCGACGCCTCACGAAGGTCGGAAGTGTCGTTCGGGCTCTCAATCTCACGAATCGATCTCGCTGGAGGAGAAACATGAAGCAAACCTTCGTCGCACTCGCGATCATGGCAATCGGCCTGTCCGCCGCTCAGGCGCAGGACATGGTGGTCAAGCTCGGCAGCGTCGCACCGCTGACCGGCACCATCGCCCACCTCGGCAAGGACAACGAAAACGGCGCACGCCTCGCCGTCGAGGACGCCAATGCCAAAGGCATCACCATCGGCGGCAAGAAGGTCAAGTTCGAGCTGATGGGCGAGGACGACCAGGCCGACCCCCGTACCGGCACCACCGTCGCGCAGCGTCTCGTCGATGCGGGCGTGAAGGGCGTCGTCGGCCACCTGAACTCGGGCACCACGATCCCCGCGTCGCGCATCTACAACCAGGCCGGCGTGCCGATGATCTCGCCCTCGGCGACCAACCCGACGCTCACGCGCCAGGGCTACAAGGCCGTGTTCCGCACGATCGCCAACGACGTGCAGCAGGGCAGCGTGCTCGGCAAGTTCATCGTCGGCCCGCTCGCGGCGAAGACCGTCGCGATCATCGACGACCGCACCGCCTACGGCCAGGGCCTCGCCGACGAGACCGAGAAGGCCGTGAAGGCGGGTGGCGGCAAGATCGTCGCGCGCGAATTCACGACCGACAAGGCGACCGACTTCAACGCGATCCTGACCAAGATCCGCGGCGCCAAGCCCGACGTGATCTTCTTCGGCGGCATGGACGCGCAGGGCGGCCCGATGCTGCGCCAGCTCAAGCAGCTGG
Organism: Azoarcus sp. DN11; assembly: GCF_003628555.1. Lineage (NCBI taxonomy): Bacteria > Pseudomonadati > Pseudomonadota > Betaproteobacteria > Rhodocyclales > Zoogloeaceae > Azoarcus > Azoarcus sp. DN11. Next base: position 4,570,202 of record NZ_CP021731.1, read on the forward strand.
GCGTCGAAGCCAAGTTCGTGACCGGCGACGGCGGCTGCAGCCCCGAGATGATCAAGCTCGCCGGCGACTCGATCGGCGCCAATGCCTACTGCTCGATGGCGGGCCTGCCGCTCGAGAAGATGCCGGGCGGCACCGAGTTCCGCAACCGCTACAAGGCACGCTTCAATGCCGACGTGCAGATCTACTCGCCGTACGCCTACGACGCGGCGACGGCGATCATCAAGGCCATGCAGGCAGCCAATTCGGTCGAACCGGCCAAGTACCTGCCCGAGTTGAAGAAGAGCCATTTCGCCGGCGTGACCGGCACCGTGGCCTTCGACGACCTGGGCGACATCAAGGACGGCGCCATCACGATGTACCAGTTCAAGTCCGGAGCCTGGGCACCGATGTAAGGCCTGGGGTCATTCCGGCCCGCCGGTCTGGATGACCCGAAGCGGGGGTCGCGATCACGCAGCACGGTCGCACCCCCTTTTTTATGAACCACGCGACATGTAACCCGATGTACTTTCAGTTCTCCCGCGGTCCGGCCGGCATATCCGCGCCGAACCCGCAGCGCCCGCGAACCGCGCGCGCGAATCCCGCGTCCGAACGGCGTACCGGCCCCACGACGGCCACACCGCTTCATCCATCCCCGTGCGGCCCGCACCCGACATCCCGAGGGTAAACATGGAAATCTTTCTTCAACAGGTCGTGAACGGCCTCGTCGTCGGCAGCGTGTATGCGCTGGTTGCGCTCGGCTACACGATGGTTTACGGCATCCTGGGCCTGATCAACTTCGCCCACGGCGACCTCGTGATGGTGGGCGCGCTCACCGCACTGCAGACGATGACCTTCCTGATGGGCGTCGCCCCCGGCATGTCGCCGATCGCGATGCTGCTCCTCTCGCTGCTCGTCGCGATCCCGGTGTGCATGCTGCTCGGCTACCTGATGGAACGGCTGGCCTACCGGCGCCTGCGCAATGCGCCGCGCCTGGCGCCGCTGATCACCGCGATCGGCGTGTCCTTCCTGCTGCAGACCCTGGCGATGATCGTCTGGGGCCGCAACTACCACACCTTCCCGCAGCTGATCTCGACGACGCCGCTGCAGCCGATCGAGGGCGTGTTCATCACCCCGATCCAGGTCACGATCATCGCCGTCTCGGCCCTGATGATGGCCGGCCTGATCCTGCTCGTCACCAAGACCAAGCTCGGCCGGGCGATGCGCGCGACCGCCGAGAACCATCGCGTCGCGGCGCTGATGGGCGTCGACACCAACATGATCATCGCGATGACCTTCGTGATCGGCGCGGCGCTCGCGGCCGTCGCCGGCGTGATGTTCGCGAGCAACTACGGCATCGCGCACTACGGCATGGGCTTCATGCCGGGCCTGAAAGCCTTCACCGCGGCGGTGCTGGGCGGTATCGGCAATCTCGGCGGCGCCATGCTGGGCGGCATCGTGCTGGGCCTGGTCGAATCCTTCGGCGCCGGCTACATCGAGAACCTCACCTTCGGCTTCCTCAACTCGTCCTACCAGGACATCTTCGCCTTCATGATTCTCGGCCTCGTCCTCATCTTCAAGCCTACCGGCCTGCTGGGTGAGCGTGTGTCCGACCGGGCCTGACGCGGGAGTACGCAACCATGAATGAACTCGCACTGGCCGTTCCCTGGCTGGGCAAACGCAACCCGCTTGCCGCGCGCTGGCTCGTGATCGCGCTCGCGCTCGCCGCGCCGCTGGTCGCGATGGCCTTCGGCCGCACCTGGGTGCGCGTGATCGACTTCGCGCTGCTCTACATCTTGCTGGCGCTGGGCCTCAACCTCGTCGTCGGCTTCGCCGGCCTGCTCGACCTCGGCTACATCGCGTTCTACGCGGTGGGCGCCTACACCGCGGCCTTCCTCGCGTCGCCGCACTTCGACGTGCACCTGCCGATCTGGATCGTGCTGCCGCTGGCGGCGTGCTTCGCCGCGACCGCCGGCATCATGCTCGGCTTCCCGGTGCTGCGATTGCGCGGCGACTACCTCGCGATCGTCACGCTCGGCTTCGGCGAGATCGTGCGCATCTTCATCAACAACCTCAACTACCCGATCAACATCACCAACGGGCCCCAGGGGATCAACTCGCTCGACCCGATCGTGCTGTTCGGCTGGGACCTGTCGCGCAACATCCGGCTCACCGAGGACGTGTCGATCAACACGCTGTTCCTGTACTACTACGCCTTCCTCGCGTGCGTCGCCGGCGCGATCCTGTTCATCCAGCGCCTGCAGATCTCGCGCATCGGCCGCGCGTGGGCCGCGATGCGCGACGACGAACTCGCCGCCAAGGCGATCGGCATCAACACGCGCAACATGAAGCTGCTGGCGTTCTCGCTCGGCGCGACCTTCGGCGGCGTGTCCGGCGTGCTGTTCGGCACCTTCCAGGGCTTCGTGTCGCCCGAATCCTTCTCGCTGATGGAGTCGATCGCGGTGCTGACGATGGTCGTGTTCGGCGGCATGGGCAACATCGCCGGCGCGGTCGTCGGCGCGGTCATCCTCTCCGCCCTGCCCGAAATCCTCCGCAACCTCGCGGTGCCGATGCAGCAGGCCCTGTTCGGCCACGTGCTGCTCGACCCCGAAGTGCTCCGCATGCTGCTGCTGTCGCTCGCCATGATCCTGATGATGCTGCTCCGCCCGTCCGGCCTGATCCCGGCCAGCGCCAAGTACTCCCACATCCGCTACCTGAAGGCGAAGGGAGTGACCGAATGATCACGCTCCTCGAAGCCCGCAACATCGGCAAGCGCTTCGGCGGCCTGCAGGCGCTCTCGGACGTGTCGCTGACGATCCGCAAGGGCGAAGTGTATGGGCTGATCGGCCCGAACGGCGCCGGCAAGACGACCTTCTTCAACGTGCTGACGGGCGCCTATACGCCCGACGACGGCGAGTTCGTGTTCAACGGCGCGGTGCTGCCTTCGGGCAAGCCGCACCTCGTGGTCGCGCAGGGAGTCGCGCGCACCTTCCAGAACATCCGCCTGTTCCGCGAGCTCACCGCGCTCGAGAACGTGATGGCAGGACACCATATCCGCACCAGCGCGGGCGTATGGGGCATCCTGACGCAGAACCGGCACACCGTCGAAGAGGAGCGCCTCACCACCGAGCGCGCCTACGAGCTCCTCAAGTACGTGGGCATCGAACGCTTCGCCACCGCGACGGCGAAGAACCTCTCCTACGGCGACCAGCGCCGGCTGGAGATCGCGCGCGCGCTCGCGACCGAGCCGCAGCTGCTGGCGCTCGACGAGCCGGCGGCAGGCATGAACGCGACCGAGACCGTGCAGCTCAAGAACCTGATCGAGCAGATCCGCGGTGACGGCATCACCGTGCTGCTGATCGAGCACGACGTGAAGCTCGTGATGGGTCTGTGCGACCGCGTCGCCGTGCTCGACTTCGGGCGCAAGATCGCCGAGGACGTCCCGGCCGAGGTGCAGAAGAACGAAGCCGTGATCGGCGCCTACCTCGGCGGAGGCCACAAGCATGCACACTAACCCCATCTCCCCCCTGCTCCAGCTCGGCGGCATGGAAGTCGCCTACGGCGGCATCAAGGCCGTCAAGGGCATCGACCTCGAACTCTACCGCGGCGAGCTCGTGAGCCTGATCGGCGCCAACGGCGCCGGCAAGACCACGACGCTGAACGCCATCGCCGGCAGCCTGAAGATCGCCGGCGGCGAGATCCACTACGAGGGCGAGAAAGTGCACGGCCTGCCCGCGCACAAGCGCCTGCGCCGCGGCATCGCGCTGGTGCCGGAGGGGCGCGGCATCTTCACGCGCCTCACCGTCGAGGAGAACCTGCGCATGGGCGCCTACACGCGCAACGACAAGGCGGGCATCGAGCAGGACCTCGAACGCGTCTACACGATGCTGCCGCGCGTGAAGGAGCGCCTGCACCAGATCGCCGGCACGCTGTCGGGCGGCGAGCAGCAGATGGTCGCGATCGGCCGCGCGCTGCTGTCGCGCCCCAAGCTGCTGCTGCTCGACGAGCCGTCGATGGGCCTCGCGCCGCTGGTCGTCGAGAAGATCTTCGAGGTCGTGCAGTCGGTCGCGAAGGAAGGCGTGACAGTGCTGCTCGTCGAGCAGAACGCCAACCTGGCGCTGGAGTTCTCGCAGCGCGCCTACGTGATGGAATCGGGCAAGATCACGCTGACCGGCAGCGGCACCGACCTGCTGACCAACCCGAAGGTGCGCGCAGCGTATCTGGGCGAAGAAGCGGCCTGACGCGGCGCGATGCCGCAATCCGGAGACGGGCGCGAACCTCGGGGAACGCGCCCGTCGCCCGTTCACAGACTCGGAATCGCCGGCACAGCCGGTCAGCCGGCTTCACGAGGGGCACGACCCATGTCCACCCATGCACTGCGCGGGGGCTGCCACTGCGGCGCCATCCGCGTCGAGTTCGAACTTTCCTGCACGCCGGCCGCCTACACGCCGCGCGCCTGCGACTGCGGCTTTTGCCGCAAGCACGGTGCTGCCTACGTCTCGGATCCCGGCGGACGCCTGCACATCACGGTCCGCGACCAGACCGCCCTCGGGCGCTACCGGCAGGGGAGCGGGCAGGCGGAGTTCCTCCTGTGCAAGACCTGCGGGGTGCTCGTCGCGGTGGCCTATGCCGAGGGTGGGCGCATCTGGGCGACCGTCAACCGCCTGGCCGTCGAGGAAGCACAGGATTTCCCCGCTCCCGCGCCGGTGTCGCCGCGCACCCTGGGCGCCGACGACAAGGTGGCACGCTGGAAGGCGGTGTGGTTCGCCGATGTGACGCTCGGCTGACGCGACACCTGCGCAACAACGGGGAGTGGCAAGGAGACGGGAACGCTATGAAGGTGCGGTTCCGACCTCAGGAATTGCCGGCGGACGTCGCGGACTTGTCTGCAACCCGCGGTCCCGTCGCGTAGAGATTTGTCCGCCGCCCACGCATGCTTCATCGCACCGCTCAGTGCACACAGCCCCCTGCCCGACGGCACCAGGCGACGAAGCCGATGCCGCCGAGCGTCAGAAAACCCGCCATGCCCGCCGCCAGCGTCAGCGGCGAATACCACAGCACCGGCGCGAGCACGCCGGCGGTCAGGGAGTTGATGCCGACCTGCAGGAAGCTCTGGCAGCTCGACGCCAGCCCGCGGTGCGTGGGGAAGAGGTCCAGCGCGAGCAGCGTCAGGCTCGGCATCGACAGCGCCATGCCGAAGGTGTACAGCATGATCGGCAGCACGGACTGCGGCAGGCCCGGCGGCATCAGCGACGCGACGAGGACGTTGGCGAGCGCCGCGCCCGCCATCAACGCGAAGCCGACCACGATCGTGCGCCGCGATTGCCAGCGCCCGGCGACCCGCCCCGACAGGGCGGATCCCGCAGTCATGCCGAGCACCGACGGGACGAACATCCAGCCGAACTCCTGCGCGGACAGGCCGAGGTGCTTCATCAGGAAGGTCGGCGCCGACAGCACGTAGAGGAAGAAGCCGTTGAAGTTGAACGCCACCGCGCCCGCCAGCAGCACGAAGGCGGCGCTGCCCAGCACCCGGCGGTAGGCGCGGGCGAGCAGCACCGGGTGCAGCGGATGACGATGCTCGTGCGCGAGGGTTTCCGGCAGGAAGCGCCAGGTGAGGAAGCTGAGCCAGGCACCGAAGAAGGCGAGGAAGAAGAAGATCGTCCGCCAGCCGCCCAGCGCGAGCAGCAGCCCGCCGATCATCGGCGCAATCGCCGGGGCGATGCCGAAGATCAGCATCACGCGCGACATCAGCCGCTGTGCGTGCTCGCCTTCATACAGGTCGCGGATCACCGCCCGGCCGACGACCATGCCCGCCCCGCCGACCATGCCCTGCAGCGCCCGCCCGGCCCACAGCCATTCGATCGACGGCGCCAGCGCGCACACCAGCGAGGCGAGCGCGAACAGTGCCGTCCCGACGATCAGCACGCGCCGGCGGCCGAAATGGTCCGCCAGCGCACCGTGCCACAGCACCATGAAGGCGAAGGTGGCCATGTAGGCCGTCAGCGTCTGCTGGATCTGCAGCGGCGCGGCCGACAGCGCCTCGCCCATCGCGCCGAAGGCGGGCAGATAAGTGTCGATGGAAAACGGCCCGATGGCGGCGAGCGCCGCGAGGACGAACGCGAGCCAGGGCGAGGAGGCGGGCATGAAGGGGGTTCTCTGGGGCGTCTTGTTATTGGTGCCGTGCGCCCCTGCCCGCATCGGCGGCCCCGCGCGGGGCCGCGTCAGCGGGAATCGAGGCCGCGCCGGTACTGGATCGCCTCGGCCAGATGCGCCGGGCCGACGCGCTCGGCGCCGGCCAGGTCCGCGATCGTGCGGGCAACCTTGAGGATGCGATGATACCCCCGCGCGGACAGGTTCAGCCGGCGGATCGCGTGATCGAGCAGCGCCTTGCCCTGCTCATCGGGCGCGCACAGCGCATCGACGCGGCCGGGCGCGAGATGGCTGTTGGCGCGCCCCTGGCGCTCGCGCTGCACGGCCCACGCCTGCGTGACGCGCTCGCGCACCGCGGCACTCGGCTCGCCCGCGGGCTGACCGAGCATGTCGGCGTGATCGAGCAGCGGCACCTCGATGACGATGTCCATGCGGTCGAGCAGCGGGCCCGACAGGCGCCCGCGGTAGCGTGCAACCTGGTCCGGCGTGCAGCGGCAGCGCCCATTCTTGTCGCCGGCATGCCCGCACGGGCACGGATTCATCGCGGCGACGAGCTGGAAGCGCGCGGGGAACTCGGCGCGCTGCCGCGCCCGCGACACCGTGACAGTGCCGGTCTCGAGCGGCTCGCGCAGGGCTTCGAGCACGCGGCGCTCGAACTCCGGCAGCTCGTCGAGGAACAGCACGCCGTGGTGCGCGAGGCTGATCTCGCCGGGGCGCGGACTGGCGCCGCCGCCGACCACCGCGGGGGCCGAGGCGGAGTGGTGCGGCGCGCGGTAGGGGCGCCGCCCCCAGCGGCGGGCATCGAAGGCCCCTTCGAGCGACTGGATCGACGCGCTCTCGATCGCCTCGGCCTCGTCGAGCGGCGGCAGGAGCCCCGGCAAGCGGCGCGCGAGCATGGACTTGCCGGTTCCCGGGGGGCCGAACATCAGCAGCGAGTGCTGGCCGGCGGCGGCGACTTCGAGCGCGCGGCGCGCCTGCAGCTGCCCCTTCACCTCGGCGAGATCCGGTTCGTCGTCCCGCCCTTCCGCCACCGGCGGCGCAAGACGGCGCGTGAGCGGCGTGTGGCCGTTGAGGTGGGCACACACGGCGAGCAGGCTCGGTGCCGGCAGCACGCTCGCGTCGCGCGCGAGCGCGGCTTCGTCGGCATTCGCCGCGGGCAGTACCAGCGCGCGGCCGGCGCGGCCGCTCTCGAGGGCCATCGCGAGACCGCCGCGCACCGGGCGCAGGCTGCCGTCGAGCGACAGCTCGCCGACGAATTCGTGACGGGCCAGCGCCGCCGCATCGACCTGGCCCGACGCGGCGAGGATGCCCAGCGCGATCGGCAGGTCGAAGCGCCCGCCTTCCTTGGGCAGGTCGGCCGGGGCGAGATTGACGGTGATCCGGCGCTGCGGGAATTCGAACTGCGACGTGGCGATCGCGGCGCGCACGCGCTCGCGCGCCTCGCGCACCTCGGTATCAGGCAGACCGACGAGGTTGAAGGCCGGCAGGCCGTTGGCGAGGTGCACTTCCACCGTCACCTCGGGTGCGCCCAGACCCGCGAGCGCGCGGGTGCGTACGAGAGCCAGCGACATCGGTTCCTCCGGAATGGACTGCGCGCAGTCTACCGGAGGCGCCGACAATGACAAACGGTTAGATCAAAAGCACCCGCGAAAACGGGGGCAGGCGGCGGCTTACTCGCCGTCGCGCTCGGCGCGGGCGCGCGCGAGTTCGGATTCGAGCGCGGCGACGCGGTCTTCGAGTTCCGCGAGCTTCTGGCGCGCGTGCGCGAGCACTTCGCGCTGCACGTCGAATTCCTCGCGTGTCACCAGATCGAGCTTGCCGAAGGCGCTGCCGAGCAGGGCCTTGGCGTTCTTTTCGAAGTCCTTGGCGGGATTGCTGGCCGCCAGTTCGGAGAGCTTGGCGCCGATTTCGTCGAGGAAGCGGGGACCTGCCATGAAGGCACCTCAAATGACAGAAGGGAAAAGATAAAGTCTAGCACGGACACCGGCGCGGCAGCCGGCACGCCCCGCCCCTGCCCCATTGCAGTGAGCGCACGGGTGCCACCGGCAGCGATGCACCACAATATCGACGGAAACGCACCAATGGAGTGCATCGGATCGGGCCGCGATCTGTTGCGAGTGCACAAGTTCCCTCCGGAAAACCCAGAAAATCGAGCTTTCCCTTTGTGTAACAATTGCTTGGCGACGCTTGACACGACTTGGCACGGCGCATGCGTAGGAGGACTTGCCAGCTATCAAACACCAATCGTCAAGGAGCAAGAACATGCACAAGCGCCTCATCGCCCTGGCCGTCACAGCAGCCCTGCCGCTGATCGGCTCCGGCACGGCCGTGGCGGCCGACAGCCCGATCACCGCCAACGTCGCCCTGGTGTCGGATTATGCCTACCGCGGCATCAGCCAGACCAAGGAGAAACCCGCGCTGCAGGGCGGTTTCGATTACGCGCATTCGAGCGGCCTGTACGTCGGCGCGTGGGGCTCGAACGTGTCGTGGCTGCGCGATCTCGAGCGCGGCAAGGACGTGAATTCCGGCAACAGCCTGGAACTCGACCTGTACGGCGGCTACAAGGGCACCGTCGGTGACATCGGTTACGACGTCGGCCTGCTGCAGTACGTCTATCCGGGCGATTTCGACACGAAGTGGCGCAGCACGGTCGGCCAGAAGCAGCCGAACACGCTCGAAGCCTACGTCGGCCTGTCGTGGGAGTTCCTGTCGTTCAAGTACTCGAACTCGCTGACCAACCTGTTCGGCACGCCGGACTCGAAGAACAGCCAGTATTTCGACCTGTCGGCCGCCTACGAGGTGATCCCGGGCACGACGCTCAACGCCCACGTCGGCCGCCAGATGATCGCCGGCCCGACCCCGTCCTACACCGACTGGAAGCTGGGGGTGAGCCAGGCCGTCGCCGGCGTGACCGTGGGCCTGTACTACGTCGATACCAACCTGAAGAACAAGGATGCCCTCAACGCCGACGCCCGCTACATTGTGAGCGTCAGCAAGACCTTCTGAGCCGGCACTGCCGCGGGGCACCCGCCCCGCATGACTGAAAGGAAATCATCATGAAATTCGTCACTGCCATCATCAAGCCCTTCAAGCTCGACGAAGTGCGCGAGGCACTCTCGGCGATCGGCGTGCAGGGCATCACCGTCACCGAGGTCAAGGGCTTCGGCCGGCAGAAGGGGCACACCGAGCTGTACCGCGGCGCCGAGTACGTCGTCGACTTTCTGCCCAAGGTGAAGATCGAGGCCGCCGTGGCCGCCGATCTGCTCGACCAGGTGATCGAGGCGATCGAAAAATCCGCTGCGACCGGCAAGATCGGCGACGGCAAGATCTTCGTCTTCGACCTCGAGCAGGCCATCCGCATCCGCACCGGCGAAACCGGCGCCGAAGCGCTGTAAGGAGAACATCATGAAAAAACTGTTTGCCATACTCCTTGCGGTGCTGGCGCTCGGCTTCGCCGGGCTCGCCAGTGCCGACGACGCCCCGGCTGCAGCCGCAGCCGTCACCGCGGTTGCCGGCGCCGCCACGGCGGCCGCTCCCGCGGCGGCGGCGGCGGCTGCGCCCACGGTCAACAAGGGCGACACCGCCTGGATGCTGATCTCGACCGCGCTCGTCGCCTTCATGGCGATCCCGGGCCTCGCGCTGTTCTACGGCGGCCTGGTGCGCTCGAAGAACATGCTGTCGGTGCTGATGCAGGTCTTCGTGATCTTCTCGCTGATGGTCGTGCTGTGGTTCGTCTACGGCTACAGCCTCGCCTTCACCGAGGGCAATGCGTTCATCGGCGGCTTGTCGAAGGCCTTCCTGAAGGGCGTGACGGTCGACTCGGTGGCCGCGACCTTCAGCAAGGGCGTGGCGATCCCCGAGTTCGCCTACGTCGTGTTCCAGGCGACCTTCGCGGCGATCACCCCGGCGCTGATCGTCGGCGCCTTCGCCGAGCGCATCAAGTTCTCCGCGGTGCTGCTGTTCATGGTGCTGTGGTTCACCTTCTCCTACCTGCCGATGGCGCACATGGTGTGGTACTGGGCCGGCCCGGATGCCTACACCGACGCTGCCGCGGGGGATGCGGCCGCGGCGACCGCGGGCTTCCTGTTCCAGAAGGGCGCGCTCGACTTCGCCGGCGGCACGGTGGTGCATATCAACGCCGCCGTCGCGGGCCTCGTGGGTGCCTTCATGGTCGGCAAGCGCATCGGCTACGGCCGCGAGTCGATGGCTCCACACTCGCTGACGCTGACGATGGTGGGCGCGTCGATGCTGTGGGTGGGCTGGTTCGGCTTCAACGCCGGTTCCAACCTCGAGGCCAACGGCCTGACCACGCTGGCCTTCCTCAACACGATGGTCGCGACCGGCATGGCGGCGATGTCGTGGATGACGACCGAATGGCTGATGAAGGGCAAGCCCTCGCTGCTGGGCGCGGCCTCGGGCGCGGTGGCCGGCCTCGTGGCGATCACCCCGGCCTGCGGCTGGGTCGGGCCGATGGGCGCGCTGCTGATCGGGCTGCTCGCCGGCGTGATCTGCCTGTGGGGCGTGAATGGCCTCAAGCACATGCTCGGCGCGGACGATGCGCTCGACGTGTTCGGCGTGCATGGCGTGGGCGGCATCCTCGGCGCGATGCTGACCGGCGTGTTCGCGAACCCGGACCTCGGCGGCGTCGGCGTGTATGACTACGTCGCCAACGCGGTGGCCCCGTTCTCGACTTCGGCGCAAGTCACCAGCCAGGCGTGGGGCGTGGTCGTGTCGATCCTGTGGTCGGGCATCGTCTCGGCGATCGCGTTCAAGATCGTGGATGTGCTGATCGGCCTGCGCGTGCCCGAAGAAGAGGAGCGCGAAGGCCTGGACATCACCGCGCACGGCGAGACGGCCTACCACATCTGAACACCTGGGCATTGCCGGATCGCTCCCTCGTCCGGCCCTGCAGCGGGCGCCCCTCGGGGCGCCCGTTTTCGTTCACGCCCGCGCCGGCTGCCCGCGTCAGCGGAACACGACCGTCTTGTTGCCGTGCAGCAGGACGCGGCCTTCGAGGTGGTAACGCAGCCCGCGCGCGAGCACGGTCTTCTCGATGTCCTTGCCGTAGCGCACCATGTCCTCGACCGAGTCGGAGTGGTCGATGCGGATCACGTCCTGGTCGATGATCGGCCCCTGATCGAGCTCGGAGGTGACGTAGTGGCAGGTCGCGCCGATCAGCTTCACGCCTTTCGCCCAGGCCTGGTGGTAGGGCTTCGCGCCGACGAAGCTCGGCAGGAAGCTGTGGTGGATGTTGATGATGCGTCCCGGATAGGCGGCGCACAGCTCGGGCGACAGCACCTGCATGTAGCGCGCGAGCACGATCGTGTCGCCGCGCACTTCCTCGACGATGCGCCGCACTTCGGCATAGGCCGCGGCCTTGTTGTCGGGCGTGACGGGCACGTGGTGGAAGGGGATGCCATGCCACTCGACGAAGCCGCGGAAGGTGTCGTGGTTCGAGATCACGCACGGGATCTCGATGTCGAGTTCCTTCGACTGCCAGCGCGCGAGGAGGTCGTAGAGGCAGTGTTCCTGCTTCGACACCAGCACGACGACGCGCTTTTTCACCGCCGAATCGGTGATCGACCAGTCCATCTCGAGTTCCTCGGCGATGGGGCGGAAGCGCTCGCGGAACTCGGCGAGGTGGAAAGGCAGGGAGTCGGCACGGATCTCGATGCGCATGAAGTAGCGTCCGACCGCCTCCGCCCCGGTGGCGTCAGCGCGCGCAGGCTCGGCGTGCAGCGAGGTCTCGAGGATCCAGCCGCGGTGCTCGGCGACGAAGCCCGACACGCGCGCGACGAGGCCGACGCGATCGGGGCAGGACGCCGACAGCGTGTAGAAGCGCTCGCGATGCATGTGCTCAGCCCGCGGCGCGCGCGAAGGCCTTGTCGATCTCGCGGCGCAGTTCGGGGTAGGTGCGCGTGACCGGGAACTGCGGGAATTCGCGGATCACGTTCTCCGGCGGGTGGAACAGGATGCCGCCATGGGCTTCGCCGAGCATCGCGGTGTCGTTGTAGGAATCGCCCGCGGCGACGACCTTGAGGTTCAGTTCCTTGAAGCGCCTGACCGCCTCGCGCTTCTGGTCGGGCATGCGCAGGCGGTAGTCGACCAGCATGCCTTCGGCGTTGGCGACGAGCGAATGGCACAGCAGCGTCGGCCAGCAGAGCTGCTTCATCAGCGGCTTGGCGAATTCCTGGAAGGTGTCGGAGAGGATGACGACCTGGTAGCTCGCGCGCAGGTCGTCGAGGAAGTCGCGCGCACCGGGCATCGGCCCCATGCCGGCGATCACGTCCTGGATGTCGGGCAGGCCGAGCTTCCTTTCGGCCAGGATGTTCAGCCGGTACTTCATCAGCGTGTCGTAGTTCGGCTCGTCGCGTGTCGTGCGGCGCAGCTCCGGGATGCCGGTGCGCTCGGCGAATTCGATCCAGATTTCGGGAACCAGCACACCTTCGAGGTCGAGACAGACGATCTGCACGGCGATATTCCTGTTTCGGCGGATAAACGAACCCCCGATTCTAGCAGCCGAGGCGGGCTCCACCGCGGCACGCGGAATATGTTGGGTTCAAAAATATTTATCCGTCGGGAACCAATCGCCGACGCGGCGGTCTGGGGAATATGGCCCTATAATGGCAGGGCTAAATGCGTAACCCTTGGCCGATGGAGGCCATTTCGCGGGACGGCTCCGGTCGTCCCGCTTTTTCTTGCCTGCTCGCCCTCAACTGACGAGGAGGTTGCGCACGCGCAGTCCCTGCCGCGCGAAGTGCTGGCGCAATTCGTCCTGGTGCTCGAAGTCGCGCGTCTCCATCTGCAGGATCACCTCGGTCATCCCCACCGGCACGTGCAGTTCACCGCGCCGGTGTTCGACGTGGCGCACGTTCATGCCGAGGTCGGCGACGGTTTTCAGCAGGGCCAGCAGCTGCCCCGGCGCGTCCGAGATCGTCACCGCGACGCACATCAGCCGCCCGCTGGACGCGAGGCCGTAGTCGATCGAGCGGCCCACGAGCGTCATGTCGACGTTGCCGCCGGAGATCACGACCACCGCGCGGTCGTCGGGGCGCAGCGCGATCTTCTTCTGCATCAGCGCCGCCAGGCCGACGACGCCGGCGCCCTCGCCGATCGTGCGCGTGCGCTCGAGCAGCATGACGATGGCCTCGGCGATGGCGTTGTCGTCGACGGTGACGATCTCGTCCACGTAGCGCGCGATGACGCGACGCGTGAGCTGGCCGGGACGCTTGACCCTGATGCCGTCGGCGATGGTGTGCGCGCCGGGCAGCACTTCTTCCAGCGCGCCGTCGCGCAGGTAGGTGCGCCACGGCGCGACCGCCTCGGTCTGCACGCCGATCACGCGGATATCCGGGTTCTGCAGCTTGAGCGCGAGCGCGACGCCGGAAATCAGCCCGCCACCGCCCAGCGGCACGATCGCGACGGTCATGTCGGGGGCGTCTTCGAGCATCTCCAGGCCGCAGCTCGCCTGCCCGGCGATCACGTCCCAGTCGTCGTAGGGGTGGAGGAAGGCGAGCCCTTCGGCCTTCGCCAGCCTCAAGGCCTCGTCGGTCGCGGTTTCCAGCGTCTCGCCGACGAGGCGCACGTCGGCCCCCAGCCTGCGGCACGACTGGATCTTGGTGAGCGGGGCGTTCGCGGGCATGCAGACGACGGCACGCAGCCCGCATTGGGCCGCCGCGCGCGCGACGCCCTGCGCATGGTTGCCGGCGGACGCGGCGACCACGCCGGTGGGCGGGTTGGCGCCGGCCAGCAGGCGGCCGATCTTGTGCGTGGCGCCGCGCAGCTTGAACGAGCCGGTGCGCTGCAGGTTCTCGAGCTTGAGGCGCAGCGGCACGCCCAGTTCCTCGGAGAGCGGATCGTTCTGCCACTGCACGGTGCGCAGGATGGCGTCGCCAATGCGCTCGCGCGCGGCGAGCAGGTCGTTCAGGGCCAGCGGAATCGTGGCGGGGGGCATCGTGTCTCCTCGGTGCGGGGCCTCTGCGGGCCCTCGTCAGGGGTTCGGGCGGGATTCGAGACTCAGTCGGCCGGCAGCGCCTCCAGCGCTTCCGAAATCTCCAGCCAGCGCAGTTCCGCCTCGTCGATCCAGCCGGCGAGCTCGGCCTGGCGCTTGAGCAGCGTCTGCAGCTGCGCGGAATCGCCGCCCGTGTACAGCGCGGGGTCGGCGAGACGCGCGTCGAGCAGCTTCTTCTCGCCCTGCCAGCCGGCGAGCTTCTTCTCAAGCTGGTCGATCTCCTTCACCAGCGGACGACGCGCGGCGAGCCGCGCCTGACGCTCGGCCGCGGACTGCGCGCGGTCGGCCTTGCGCGCGGCCTTGTCGGCCTCGCGGTCGGGGCATTTCGCCGCTTCGGCGGCCTGCGCGCGGCGCGTCGCGAGCCAGTCGCGGTAGTCGTCGAGATCGCCGTCGAAGGGCTGGATGCGGCCGTCGTCGACGAGCAGGAAGCGGTCGCAGGTCGCGCGCAGCAGCGCCCGGTCGTGCGACACCAGCACCATGCCGCCGTCGTAGTCCTGCAGCGCGAGGGTGAGCGCGTGGCGCATCTCGAGATCGAGGTGGTTGGTCGGCTCGTCGAGCAGCATCAGGTTGGGGCGCTGCCAGATCATCAGCGCCAGCGCGAGGCGCGACTTCTCGCCGCCGGAGAAGGGGCCGCAGGGGGTGGTCGCCGGCGTCGAGCTGCCGCCGACGCCGTCGCCGCGGAAGTCGAAGCCGCCGAGGTAGTCGCGCAGCTCCTGCTCGCGCGTGCGCGGGTCGAGCCGAACCATGTGCTGCAGCGGCGATTCGTCGGGGCGCAGGGTCTCCAGCTGGTGCTGCGCGAAGTAGCCGATCGCGAGCCCCTTGCCTTCGCTGCGGCTGCCGGCGGCGAGCGCCAGTTCGCCCGCGAGGAGCTTGATCAGCGTCGACTTGCCGGCGCCGTTCCTGCCCAGCAGGCCCACGCGCTCGCCCGGGCGCAGCGTCAGGCGGATGCGGTCGAGCACGGTACGGTCGCCATAGGCGACGGCGCCGTCCTCGATCTGCAGCAGCGGATCGGGCGCGGCCGGGCCTTCGCGGAAACTGAAGGAGAAGGGGTTGTCGATGTGGGCGGCGGCGATGCGCTCCATGCGCTCGAGCGCCTTGATGCGGCTCTGCGCCTGGCGCGCCTTGGTGGCCTTGGCGCGGAAGCGGCGGATGTAGTCCTCGATGTGGGCGATCTCGCGCTGCTGCTTGTCGAACATCGCCTGCTGCTGCGCGAGGCGTTCGCCGCGCTGGCGCTCGAAGTCCGAGTAGCCACCGGTGTAGAGCGTCAGGCGCTGCTGTTCGATGTGCGTGATGTGGGTGACGCAGGCGTCGAGGAACTCGCGGTCGTGCGAGATCAGCAGCAGCGTGCCGCGGTAGTCACGCAGCCACTGCTCGAGCCAGATCACCGCGTCGAGGTCGAGGTGGTTGGTCGGCTCGTCGAGCAGCAAGAGGTCCGAGCGGCACATCAGCGCCTGCGCGAGGTTGAGGCGCATGCGCCAGCCGCCGGAGAAATCCGACACGGGCCGCTCGGCGTCGTTGCCGACGAAGCCGAGGCCATCGAGCAGCGCCGCCGCGCGGGCGCGCGACGCGTAGCCGCCGATCTCGTGCAGGCGGGCGTGGAGTTCACCGATATGCGCGCCGTCGTGCGCCGCTTCGGCCGCGGCGAGCCGGGCTTCCACGTCGCGCAGCTCGGCGTCGCCGTCGAGCACGTATTCGATCGCCGGCTTCGCCAGCGCCGGCGTTTCCTGCGCGACGTGCGCGATCTGCCAGCCGGCAGGGATGTCGAGGTCGCCCTGGTCCTGGTGCAGCAGCCCGCGCAGCAGCGCAAAGAGGCTGGACTTGCCGGTGCCGTTGGCGCCGGTGAGGCCGACCCGCCAGCCGGGGTGGATCTGCAGCGAGGCGGCATCGACGAGGACTTTGGCGCCCCGGGCGAGGCGGAGGTTGCGAAACTGGATCACGTCAGCGCAGCGATGGGCAAAGGCGTTATTCTACGCATCCCCGAACCCGAACGCCGCCGGACATCGTGCCCCGTCTTCTGCCCCCTCTCCTGCTGCTCGCCCTCGCCTGCGGCAACGCCACCGCCGCCGACCCCGCCACGGAATCCAACCCCGAGTTCCAGCGCGCGACCCGGCTGCGCGCGGAGGCCAAGACGCTGCGCCAGCAGGCCAACGAAACCCTCGCCGCCGAGACGCCGAAGTGCTACGCGCGTTTTCAGGTCAATCGCTGCCTCAATCAGGCGAAGGAAGCACAGCTCGAAACGCTGAAGAAGGCGCGCGAGCTGGAAGCCGAGGCGAGCCACACCGAACTCGCGGAGAAGCAGCGCCTGGCGGCCGAGCGCGGGCGCACCAGCACCGATGCGCCGACCCTGCCGGCGGAACCGGCCGCGGCCGAGGCCTTCGAGATCCACCCCGACCCGATGGCGGAGGGCACGCGCCGCCAGCGCGAGGCCGACGCGATCCGCGCGCAGGAGGCGCAGCGGGCCGAACGCCAGCAGAAGGACGAGCAAAAGGCCAAGGAGCGCGCGCAGGCGCAGGCCGAAGCAAAGGCCCGCGCCGAGACCGCGGCGCGCGATCGTGCGCGCTACGAGGAACGCATCCGCAAGCGCGAAGCCCAGAAGGCCGAAGACGCCGCGCCGGAAGCACCCAAACCGGCGAACTGAACGCCGCTCAGCCGGCCGCGCCACGCGCCCACGCGAGCGCGTCTTCCAGCCGGTCGTTGCCCCAGAACAGTTCGTCGCCGGCGCGGAAGCTCGGCGCGCCGAACATCCCCAGCTCGGACGCCCGCTCGGTCTGGCGGCGCAGCGCGAGCTTGTTGTCGTCGGTGACGGCGGCGGCGAGCAGCTTTTCGGCCGGCAGGCCGAGATCGGCGAGGATCGCGCCGACCACCTCCGTATCGCCGATGTCGCGGTCCTCGGCGAAGTTCGCGAGCATCACCCGGCGCGAGAACTCCGCGACCCAGCCCGCCGCGACGCCCTGCAGCGCGACGCGCGCCGCGAGCAGGCCGCCGCGCGGGAAGCAGCTGGGCAGGCGGAAGGGCAGCCCGTACTTGCCGGCGAGCCGCGCGAGGTCGCGCCACATGTAGCGCCCCTTGGGCGGATAGATGTTGAAGGGCGAGTCGTTCCAGCCCATCGCCAGGAACACCGGCCCGAGCAGGAAGGGTTTCCACTCGACCGCGACCCCGGCATCGCGCGCCAGCGCCTCGATGCGCATCACGGAGAGGTAGGAATACGAACTCGCGAACTCGTACCAGAACTCGATCTTCGGTCCCGACATGGCCGATGCTCCTCTGCTTGGACGGTCGACGGAACTGTAGCCGATCGGCGCGGCAACCGCTCACGCGGGCACCGGCAGATCGCGGGCGCTCGAAGTGCGGGGCGGGCTCAGTCGACGACGACGACGCGTGAAATACCCGGCGCGAACTGCAGGCGCGCACGCAGCTCGCGCGTGACTTCGATGTGGCCGTCGGCGGCGACCCGCAGCGCGTGGTCGATGCCGTAGCGGCGGGTGTATTCGCGCCAGTTGTCGCCGGCGATGAAGGGCGGCTTGCTCGCGGCGTCGGACAGCGTGCCTGCGCTATCGCGCGGCGTCACGAGCACGGTCAGCGACTGCGTCGCGTCGGCGGGGCTGCCGGTGCGCGGATCGATGAGGTGGCAGTAGCGCTTGCCGTCGAGCTCGAAATAGCGCTGGTAGTCGCCCGACGTGCCGATCGCCTCGCCGTCGTAGAGCGGCAGCGTCGCGAGCGGCTGCGGCTGGCGCGGGTGCTGCAGGCCGATGCGCCACGGGCTGTCGCCCTTCTTGCCCAGCGCCATGACATTGCCGCCGATGTTGATGAGCGCGTTCTCGATGCCTTTCGCGTGCAGGATCGCGGCCGCGCGGTCGAGCGCGTAACCCTTCGCGTAGCCGCCGAGATCGAGCTTGACCGCGGGGTTGCGGCTTTCGACCTGGTTGCCGGTGATGACGAGGTCCGACATGCGCGGCGCCGCGTGCAGCACCGCCTGCAGCGCGGCCGGATCGGGGCGGCGCGGCACGAACTCGTCGGCGTGGAAGCCCCACATCTCGATCAGCGCCCCCATCGCCGGGTTGAACAGCCCGTCCCCGGTCTCCGACAGCTTGCGCGCGTCCGTGAGCATGGCCGCGAGTTCGTTCGACACGGTCGCGACTTCGCCGCGCGCGATCGCGTCGTTCAGCGCCGTCAGTTCGGACGGCTGCCACGCGTGATAGGCGCGGTGCAGGCGGTCGAACTCGCGCAGCACCTCGCCCACCGCCTGCTCGGCCTCCTCGCGCGGCTCGCCATAGATGGTGACGTCGACGCGCGTGCCGAAGACATAGGCCTCCTGCTTGTACAGTTCGGGGCGCGTGCACGCCGCCAGCAGCGTCGCGCACAGCAACACCAACAGGGCCGCGCGCAGGCGGCCCGCCACCCGGCACAGGCTCATCCGGCGCACGCCTCCTCGAGCCTGTCGACGAGCAGCGCGGCCACCGAAAAGCCGCTTTGCCCGGCGATCTCGACGAAACAGGTGGGGCTGGTGACGTTGATCTCGGTGAGATGCCCGCCGATCACGTCGAGGCCGACGATCAGCAGGCCGCGCCCCCACAGCACCGGCGCGAGCGCCTCGGCGATCTCGCGTTCGCGCGCGGTGAGCGGCATCGCGACGCCGCGCCCGCCCGCGGCGAGGTTGCCGCGCGTCTCGCCGGCCTTGGGGATGCGCGCGAGCGAATACGGCACGACTTCGCCGCCGACGATCAGCACGCGCTTGTCGCCCTCGGCGATCCCGGGCAGGAAGCGCTGCGCCATGATCGTGCGCGCGCCCTCGTGCGTGAGCGTCTCGACGATCACGTTGCGGTTCGGGTCGTCGGCGCGCACGCGGAAGATCTGGCTGCCGCCCATGCCGTCGAGCGGCTTGAGGATCACGTCGCCGAGTTCGTCGATGAAGGCATGCACGTCGGCGCCGTCACGCGCGATCAGGGTCGTCGGGGCGAACTGCGGGAATTCGCAGATCGCGAGCTTCTCCGAGTGGTCGCGGATCGCGCGCGGGTCGTTGAACACGCGCGCCCCGGCGGCGACGGCACGCTCGAGCATCCAGGTCGCCGTGACGTACTCGAAGTCGAAGGGCGGATCCTGGCGCATCAGCACCGCGTCGAAGGCGGCGAGCGGCAGCACCGCCTCGTCGCCCGGCAGGTACCACGCGTGGTCGTCGGCGGTCGGGCGGATCGCCAGCGCACGCGCCGAGACGACGCCGTCGCGCCAGGTCAGCGCCTCGCGCACGATCGCGAACACCTCGTGCCCGCGCGCGTGCGCCTCGCGCATCATCGCGATGCTCGAATCCTTGTAGGCCTTCAGGCGGTCGAGCGGGTCGACGATGAAGGCGATCCTGAGACGGTTGGCCATGACCGCCCTTACGCCGCGTCGGCTTCGGCGGGTTCGGTCTCCTCGATCTCGACCGAGGCGGCGAGCAGCGCGAGGCGCGCGACCACGCCGTAGGCGTAGAAGCGGTTCGGCGCGGCGTCGGGCGCCTGGCGGCAGTCCGACAGCGAGCAGCAGGTCTGGAACGCGAGCGGCTTGAAGTGCATGCCCGGCGCGTTGAGGTTCTCGTCGCGGCCGCGCTCGGTATGCACGCGGTAGAAGCCACCGACGACGAAGCGGTCCATCATGTACACGACCGGCTCGGCGACCGCGTCATCGACCGTCTCGAAGGTATGCACGCCTTCCTGGATGATCACTTCCTGCACCTGCAGACCTTCCTTGACGACGCTCATCTTGTTGCGCTGGCGGCGGTTGAGGCCGATCACCTCGGACGCGTCGCGCACCGTCATCACGCCCATGCCGTAGGTGCCGGCGTCGGCCTTGACGACCACGAAGGGGGTCTCGTCGACCTCGTACTCCTTGTACTTCGCGCGGATGCGCGTGAGCAGCTTGTCGACCTCGGCGGCGAGGCAGTCCTCGCCGGTGCGCTCCTGAAAGTTGATCTGGCTGCACACGCCGTATTCCGGGTTGATGCGCCACGGGTCGATGCCGATCACCTCGCCGAATTCACGCGCGACGCGGTCGTAGGCCGCGGCGTGGCGCGACTTGCGCCGCGTGTGCCAGCCGGCGTGCAGCGGCGGGATCAGCCACTGCTCGTCGAGGCCCTTGAGGATCTGCGGCGTCCCGCCCGACAGGTCGTTGTTGAGCAGGATCGCGCAGGGATTGAAGCCGGCCAGTCCGACGCGGTTGCCGGTGCGCAGCAGCGGTTCGAGAGTGAGGCTGCCGCCGTTGGCGAGCTCCAGCGTCGTCGGCGCGGTAATCTCGGGCAGCAAGGAACCCACGCGCACGTCGAGCCCGGTGAGCTGCAGCACCGACACGAGCTTCGCGACGTTCTGCAGGTAGAACTGGTTGCGCGTGTGGTTCTCGGGCACCAGCAGCAGCTGGCGCGCGTCGGGACAGATGCGCTCGATCGCGTCCTGCGCTGCCTGCACGCACAGCGGCATGAACACGTCGTTGATGTTGTTCCAGCCGCCGGGGAAGAGGTTGAGGTCGACCGGCGCGAGCTTGAAGCCCGAATTGCGCAGGTCGGTCGAGGCGTAGAAGGGCGGCATGTGATCCTGCCACTGCGCGCGCATCCAGCGCTCGATCTCGGTGGCATGGCCGAGGAAGTGCTTCTCCAGTTCCAGCAGCGGACCGGTGAGGGCCGTCGTAAGGTGAGGGACCATTTGGAATTTTCCCGAAAAGATTCACGGCAGACCGCACAGCCTGCGGCGTTGGATTTGCACGAATACTACAACAGCCGATCCCCGCAGGGATTCAGACCGTTACAAAGACCCGAAAGTGCTCGGGCAGGGGCGCGTTCTCGAGGCTGCGCTGGGTGAAGAGGTAGCGCCCGTCGCACACGAAGCCGAGGTCGCCCCAGTCGACGGCATTGAGCGCGTCGCGGAAGGCCGCGAGATCGACGTCCTCGCGCCGCGGGAACACCGCCAGCACGGCACCGTCGTAGTGCGCGCAGTCGTGCAGGAAGAAGGGCTGCGGCCGGCGCGTGCGCCCATTCACATACACGCGCGGGCGCCCGGACTGGAAATAGCCGCGCCCCCACTGCCACCAGTTGCGCTCGTCGAAATTGCTCACGCGCCGCGCGATCAGGCGCGCCTTGTGCGGCACGAGCGCCGGCGGCGGCGGATCGCCCGGCTCCACCCACAGCATGCGCCGCGTGCGCCCGGTCTTGACGGTTTCCGAGCACACGAAGTCGCGGTTGCCGGCAACGGCGTCCGCATAGAGGTCGTCCGCCCCGGACACGGCGCCGACCTTCACGAAGGCGACGTCGGAGAGCCGCAGCGGGTAGTCGCCGCGCGCGAACATCAGGTGGCCGGCGCATTCGACGAGGTGGCGCGTCTGCCACGCCGGCGCCGCGAGCGCATCGGCGAGGCGGTCGGCGACGCCGATCTCGGCGTGGCGCACGCTGCGCTCGAAGCGGTCCTTCTCGAAGCGCCAGATCAGGCAGTTCGGCACCGCGTCGTCGAACACGCGCGCGTCGCCCAGCTCGATCGCGTCGGTGATCGTGCCGCTCGCCATCATCAGGCGGTTGAGCTTCACCGCCGACGTCACCTTGAGGAAGTCGCGCGGCGTGATGAAGATCAGCTCGCCGCCGGGCGCGAGGTGGCGCAGGCACTTCTCGATGAAGAACAGGTACAGGTTGGAGCGCCCGTCGAAATGCTCGTCGTGCAGCAGCGCGCGCGTCGCGGCGGGGATGTCCTGGAAGCGCACGTAGGGCGGATTGCCGATGATCGTGTCGAAGCGCTCGCTCACCGGGTACGCGAAGAAATCCATGTTCAGCGCGCCGGGCGGGCAGTGTGCGGCGTCGCACTCGATGCCGACCGCGCCCGGCAGGTAACGCAGGAAGGCGCCGTCGCCGCAGGACGGCTCCAGCACGCGGCCATGCCGGCGGCGCAGCGCGAGCATCGCGCGCACCACCGCCTCGGGCGTGAACACCTGGCCGAGCATGGCGACATCGCGCGGACGCGCGGGCGCGAGCACGCTCATGTGGGCGTGCGTCCCCGGTTGGCGGGCAGCGGGCGGATCTTCATGGCGGATTCGTGCACTCGAAGCGAAACCGGTGGAAGATAAACGTCCGCGGCGCGGCGCGCAATGGTGGTCAACGCGGGCGAACCCGCGCCGGGGCGCGCGAATCCAACGTGCGGGGCATCCGAGGGACGACGCAGGGAGAGGCATGACACTGACGACCAACGACATCGAGGAACTGCGCACCGCCAAGGCGCTGCTGGAGCATCCGGGCCTCGCCGCGCGCCTCAGCAACGCCCTCGGCTCGCCGATCGAGCGTAGCTTCGACATGCTGCCGAAATCCTTGAACACCGCTGTGATGGGCGCGGCGCGCAAGGCCATCGAGGGGGCGCTTCACGTCGCGCTGCGCACGCTCGACCATGCACGCGCCGCCGGCCCGGCCAACCGCCTCCACAAGCTGGCCGTCGGCACGACGGGCGCGGCGGGCGGTGCGTTCGGGCTCGCCGCGCTGGCGGTCGAGCTGCCGCTGTCGACGGCGATCATGCTGCGCGCGATCGCCGACATCGCGCGCAGCGAAGGCGAGGACCTGCGCAGCGTCGACACGCGCCTGCAATGCCTGCAGGTGCTCGCGCTGGGCGGAAGCGCGGCCGGCGACGACGCCGCCGAAACCGCCTACTTCACCGCCCGCGCGGCGATGGCGAAGGCGGTGTCCGAAGCCGCGCGCTTTCTCGCCCAGCAGGGCGCGGTGCAGCAGGGCGCGCCGGTCATCGTGCGCCTCATCGCGCAGGTCGCGTCGCGCTTTTCGGTCACCGTGTCGCAGAAAGTCGCCGCGCAGGCCGTTCCCGTGCTCGGGGCGGTCGGCGGTGCGCTGGTGAACACCGTGTTCATCGACCACTTCCAGGACATGGCGCGCGGCCACTTCATCGTCCGCCGGCTCGAACGCCGTTACGGTCCGGACGAGGTACGACAGGTGTATAACGGGATTGCCGTTCGCCGGTGAGCCCGGCGCGCATGGAAAAGGAGGAACAGTCATGGTCCTGCGCATCGTCCGCCTGGGCACGCCGCGAGCGGCCGACGAAGGCCTGCGCATCGGCACCGTGCGCCGCCCGCCGCGCGGCGTGCCGAAAGCCGAGTTCGCGTCGCAGAACTGGTACGACGTGTGGTACCCCAACCTCGCGCCCAGCGTCGAAACGATGAAGCTCGCGCAGCAGGCCCAGCAGACACAGGACGCGGGCGAGTGGCAGGCCTTCGTGAAACGCTACCGCGGCGAGATGGGCACGCCCGACGCCAGCCGCTCGCTCGACGTGCTGGCCGCGCTGTCGCACCAGACGAACTTCTCGGTCGGCTGCTACTGCGCCGACGAGGCGCGCTGCCACCGCTCGGTGCTGCGCGCGCTGCTCGCCGAGCGCGGCGCCGCGATCGCCGCGGGTTGAGACCAACGGAGGCGACGATGAAAGCCCGCACACTGCCCATCACCCTGCTGCTGATGCTGGGCCTCGTTGCCGGCGCCCATGCCCAGGTTTATCGCTGCGTCGAGGACGGCACGGGCAGAATCACGTTCTCCGACATGCCCTGCCACGGCAAGGCGACCGGCCGGGAGATCGACGTGACACCGAATACGCTCGACGCCTCGGCAGGGCGCGAGCAGGCGTTGCGTAGCGAAGTGCAGGAATTGCGCGAGAAGCTGCGCGAACAGCAGCAGACCTCGCAGACGGACGTCACGGGGCGGACGCAGGCCGACCTGCAGGCCACGCGCTTCGATTCGAAAGCCTGCGAGGACGCGCGCTGGTACTACGAGAGCGAAACGCGCACCAATCCGAACAACGAGGCGGCGATCGACGCCAAGCGCTCGGCGATGTTCGGCGCGTGCGGCATGAAGGAGCCGGACCGCGTGGAAGTGCGCCGGAATGTCGTCGTGCGCCAGGAGTTGGCGCCGGTACCCCGATCGATGGCGCCGGCTGGCCTCGACACGCGCTGCAACGGTTCCGACTGCCGGGACAGCGCCGGCAACCACTTCCAGAAGGATCGGCGCGGCACGCTCCACAGTCCGAACGGCCCGTGCCGCTTCATCGGCAAGTCGCTTCACTGCCCATGACCTGCTCGGGCAAGGGCGCGCCGCTCCGTTCGCCCGCTCGCGGCGCCCCTGCGGCACTTACTCGATGTTTTGCACCTGCTCGCGCATCTGCTCGATCAGCACTTTCATCTCCATCGCGATGCCGGTGACCTCGGTCGCGGCGGATTTCGATGCGAGCGTGTTGGCTTCGCGGTTGAGTTCCTGCATCAGGAAGTCGAGGCGCTTGCCGGCGGCGCCGCCGGCCTTGAGGATGCGCTGCACTTCGTCGATGTGGGCGGTGAGGCGCGACAGCTCCTCGGCGACGTCGATGCGCTGCGCGAAGAGGGCGACTTCCTGGCGGATGCGGTCTTCGTCGAGCGAGGCGACCGCTTCGCGCAGGCGCGTCGTGAGCTTGTCCTGATATTCGGCGACCAGTTCGGGGACGCGCGGCTGCGCCTGGGCGACGAGTTCGCGCATGCGGTCGAGGCGCTCGCGGATCATCGCGGCGAGCTTGTCGCCTTCGCGGCGGCGGGTCGCGACGAGCTCGTCGAGCGCGGCCTTCGCGAGTTCGAGCACGGCCGGCTGCACTTCCTCGAAGGCCACGCCGTCGTCTGCCAGCATGCCGGGCCAGCGCAGCACTTCGGCGACCGACAGGCGGGTCGCCTCGGGCAGGCGGTCGCGCACGCGCGCCTCGGCGTCGCTCAGCTGGTCGAGCAGCGCGGCGTTGAGGGCGAGGCTGCGCGGGGCGGCGCCGTTGGTCTGCAGGTTGAGGCGGCACTCGACCTTGCCGCGGGTGAGGCGCGCCGAGATCAGCTCGCGGATCGCCGGTTCGGCCTGGCGCAGTTCGTCGCCGATGCGGAAGAAGAGGTCGAGATAGCGCGAGTTCACGCTGCG
The DNA here is from genome assembly GCF_003628555.1 of Azoarcus sp. DN11. Taxonomy (NCBI): domain Bacteria; kingdom Pseudomonadati; phylum Pseudomonadota; class Betaproteobacteria; order Rhodocyclales; family Zoogloeaceae; genus Azoarcus; species Azoarcus sp. DN11. Next base: position 4,595,254 of record NZ_CP021731.1, read on the forward strand.
CAGTTCGAGGTGGACGCTGACGCGACCGAGGTCGCGGGTCTGGACGGCGAAGCCGGTCATGCTGTGGATCATCTGTCATGTCTCCGGGAACCCGCGGCGATCCTGTACACTGCGGGTTCCAAACAAAAATCAGTCGCGGAAAGCCGGGTTCCAGCCTCCCTCCAAATGCCTGCGCAAACGAACTGCCCCCTTCCCGCCGGTTTCCAGCTGGACCAGTACCGGATCGAGCGGCAGCTTTCGCTGGGCGGCTTCTCCATCGTGTACCTCGCGCACGACCGGGAAGGCTCGCCGGTCGCGATCAAGGAATACCTGCCCAACTCGCTCGCGCTGCGCAAGGAGGGCGAATTCGAGCCGCAGGTGTCCGACGAGCATATGCCCGCCTTCCGCTACGGCATGAAGTGCTTCTTCGAGGAGGGCCGCTCGCTCGCGAAACTGATGCACCCCAACGTCGTGCAGGTGCTGAACTTCTTTCGCGCCAACGGCACAGTGTACATGGTGATGAAGTTCGAGCGCGGACGCACGCTGCACGACTATATCCAGAAACACCGCGGCGAGGTGACCGAACGCTTCATCCGCATCGTGTTCACACGCATGCTCAACGGCCTGCGCGAGGTGCATGCGCACAAGCTGCTGCATCTCGACATCAAGCCGTCGAACATCTACCTGCGCAACGACGGCACGCCGGTGCTGCTGGATTTCGGCGCCGCGCGGCAGACGCTGATGAGCGACCAGCCCATCCTGAAGCCGATGTACACGCCGGGCTTCGCGTCGCCCGAGCAGTTCGGGCACCGCGACGCGCTGGGGCCGTGGAGCGACATCTACAGCGTCGGCGCGAGCCTGCACGCGTGCGTCACGGGCAACGCACCGCAGCGTTCCGACGAGCGCGTCAAGGACGACACCGTGGTGCCGCTGCGCCGGACGCACGCCGCACACTATTCGGCACAACTGCTGGACACCATCGACTGGTGCCTGAAGCTCGACCCGCTGGCACGCCCGCAGAGCGTGTATTCGCTGCAGAAATCGCTGATCCGCCGCGACGAGGACGGCGACGCGGTGCATGCCGGCCTGTTCGGCGACCTCGGCGCACGGCTGAAGTCGTTCATCGGACGTACATGAGGAATTGCGCGTGAAGTTCACGATCTACCAGGAAAGCCGCATCGGCCAACGCAAGAACAACCAGGACCGGCTTGCCTACAGCTATTCGCGCGACGCGCTGCTGATGGTGGTGGCCGACGGCATGGGCGGCCACCTGCACGGCGAGGTCGCCGCGCACATCTGCGTGCAGTTCGTCACCGAAGCTTTCCAGCGCGATGCACGCCCGACGCTGCGCGACCCCTCGCTGTTCCTGTCGCGCACGCTGACGAACGCGCACAACGCGATCCTCGACTATGCCTTCGACAAGAACCTCGACGAGGCGCCGCGCACGACGGTCGTCGCGTGCATCGTGCAGGACGGCTTCGCCTACTGGGCGCACGCCGGCGATTCGCGCCTGTACGTGGTGCGCCGGGGGAAGATCGCGATGCACACGCGCGACCATTCGCGCGTGCAGCTGATGATGGACCAGGGCCTGCTCAATGCCGAGGAAGCCGCCCACCATCCGGGGCGCAACCGCGTGTATAGCTGCCTCGGCGGCAACCACGCGCCGCAGGTGGAGTTCTCCAAGCGCCTGCCGCTACACGACGGCGACGTGCTCGCGCTGTGCACGGACGGCGTGTGGGGGCCGCTGGGCGACGCGGCGCTGACCGCGGCGCTGTCCGCGCCCGACATCATGAAGGCGGTCCCCACCCTGCTCGACCGCGCCGAGAGCATCGCCGGGCCGAGCTGCGACAATCTGTCGATGATCGCGATGCGCTGGCACGACGACGTGACGCAGCCGCACGCGGACGCCGTCTCGACGCGCACGATGGCGCTCGACAACTTCACGACGCAGCTCGAGCGCTTCGACACCTCGCGTACCCCCGCTTCGCGCTACGACATCAGCGACGACGACATCGAAAAGGCGATTGCCGAAATCAACGCCGCCATCCACAAATTCAGCACATAGGAATTCCCATGCGCCCGAGCCACCGCCGTCCCGACGAACTGCGTATCGTCCGCATCACTCGCAACTTCACCTGCCACGCCGAAGGATCGGTGCTGGTCGAATTCGGCGCGACGCGCGTGCTGTGCACCGCCAGCGTCGAGGAGAACGTGCCGCCCTTCCTGCGCGGCAAGGGCCAGGGCTGGGTGACCGCCGAGTACGGCATGCTGCCACGCTCGACCCACACCCGCAGCGCGCGCGAAGCCGCGAAGGGCAAGCAGAGCGGGCGCACGCAGGAGATCCAGCGCCTGATCGGGCGCAGCCTGCGCGCGGTGATCGACCTCGCGGCGCTGGGCGAGCGCCAGATCATCGTCGACTGCGACGTGCTGCAGGCCGACGGCGGCACGCGCACGGCGTCGATCACCGGTGCCTGCGTTGCCGTGCATGACGCGATCGCGAAGCTGGTCGCCGCCGGCAGGCTCGCCGCGAGCCCGCTGCGCGACTTCGTCGCCGCGGTATCGGTGGGCGTGTACAAGGGCGTGCCGGTGCTCGATCTCGACTATGCCGAGGATTCCGACTGCGACACTGACATGAACGTCGTGATGACCGGCGCCGGCGGCTTCGTCGAGGTGCAGGGCACGGCCGAGGGCACGCCGTTCACGCGCACGGAACTCGACGCGCTGCTGGCACTCGCAGAGGGAGGCATTCGCCAGCTGTTCGCCGCGCAGCGCGCGGCCATTGCGGAGCGGTGACACGATGAGCAAACGACTCGTACTCGCCAGCAACAACGCCAAGAAGGCCACCGAGATGGCGGCGCTGCTCGCGCCGCTGGGCATCGAGGTGGTGCCGCAGTCGGCCTTCGACATCCCGGAGGCCGAGGAGCCGCACAACACCTTCGTCGAGAACGCGCTCGCGAAGGCGCGCCACGCGTCGAGGCTCAGCGGCCTGCCGGCGGTCGCCGACGACTCGGGCCTGTGCGTGATGGCGCTGGCCGGCGCACCGGGCGTGCAGTCGGCGCGCTATGCCGGCGAGCCGAAGTCCGACGCGCGCAACAACGCGCTGCTGATCGAGCGCCTGGAAGGCGTCAGCGACCGGCGCGCCTTCTTCTACTCGGTGGTGGTGCTGGTGCGCCACGCCGACGATCCGCGCCCGCTGATCGCCGACGGCGAATGGCACGGCGCGATCCTCGACGCGCCGCGCGGCGAAGGCGGCTTCGGCTACGATCCGCTGTTCTATCTCCCGCAGATGAGCCAGACCGCCGCCGAACTCGACGCGAAGCTGAAGAACACGCTCAGCCACCGCGGCGCGGCGATGCGCCACCTGCTGAAAAGGCTGGAAACCGACCCGCTGTGACCGAACGCCGCATCATCCCGCTCGCGGTCGCGCCGGCCGCGGGCACGGCGTCCGGCGCCCTGCCGGACCGCCCGCAGCTCGCCTCCCCGCCGCCGCTCGCGCTGTACGTGCATTACCCGTGGTGCGTGAAGAAGTGTCCGTACTGCGACTTCAACTCGCACGCCCAGCGCGGCGGCGAGCTGCCCGAGGCGGCCTACATCGACGCGCTCCTCGCCGATCTCGAATCCGCGCTGCCGCAGGTGTGGGGGCGGCGCGTGCATTCGATCTTCTTCGGCGGCGGCACGCCCAGCCTGATGTCGGCGCAGGGGCTGGACCGGCTGCTCACGGGCATCCACATGCTGCTGCCGCTCGACCCGCTGGCCGAGGTCACGCTGGAGGCCAACCCCGGCACCGTCGAGGCGGGGCGCTTCCGCGACTACCGCGCGGCGGGCGTGAATCGCCTGTCGCTGGGCATCCAGAGCTTCGACGACCGCCACCTCGTCCAACTCGGCCGCATCCACGGCGGCGACGAGGCACGGCGCGCGATCGACACCGCGCTCGCGCACTTCGAGCGCGTGAATCTCGACCTGATGTACGCGCTGCCCGAACAGACGCTCGCCGAGGCGCTCGCCGACCTCGCCACCGCGCTGGCCTTTGGCGTCACGCACCTGTCGTGCTACCACCTGACGCTGGAGCCGAACACGCCCTTCGCGCACAAGCCGCCGCCGCTGCCCGACGACGATCTCTCGGCCGACATGCAGGAGGCGATCGAGGCCCGGCTCGCCGCCGCGGGTTTCCGCCACTACGAAACTTCGGCCTTCGCGCAGTCGGGCCAGGAGTGCCGGCACAACCTCAACTACTGGACTTTCGGGGATTATCTGGGCATCGGCGCCGGCGCGCACGGCAAGCTGTCGAGCCACGAGGGCATCGTGCGCGAGATGCGCCACAAGCACCCCACGCGCTACCTCGAAGGCGCGCAGCGGCGCGATTTCGTGCAGGAACGGCACGAAGTCGGCGTCGCCGAACTGCCTTTCGAGTTCATGATGAACGCGCTGCGCCTCACCGGCGGCTTCCCGCGTCGGCTCTTCGCCGACCGTACCGGCCTGCCCTTCGCGGCGATCGAGGCGGAACTGATCGAGGCGCGGCAGCGCGGCCTGGTCGAGATCGCCGCCGACGAGATCCGCCCCACTGAACAGGGGCGGCGCTTCCTCAACGACCTGCTGACGCTGTTCCTGCGCGACTGAGCCTCAGGGCGCGTCGCACAGGCAGTGACCGTACAGGTGCTGCGGGTCGTTCCAGCGCAGCAGGTCGGCGGCTTGCGCCTGCACGCCGGCGAGGAGGCGCGCGAGCGGCGACGCGGCGCCGAGTTCCACCGGCCCTACGGCCGACATCAGGCGGCGCAGCAGCAGGTGGCGGAGGTTGATCTCGCCGGTCGGCCAGATCGTCTCGTAGTGTTCGAGCTGCGCGCGTTTCGCGGCTGCCGCGATCGCGCCCTCGAGCCCGCCGAGCTGGTCCACGAGCCCCAGGCGGTGCGCCTTCTCGCCGGTCCATACGCGGCCGCGCGCAATCGCGTCGACCGCGGCGATGTCCTTGCCGCGCGCGGTCGCGACGATCTCGAGGAAGCGCCGGTAGCTGTGCTCGACGCCGAGCTGTATCGCCTTCGCGAGCGCGGGCTCCAGCGGCCGGCGCGGGTCGAGCGAACCGGCGAGCGGGCCGGTCGCGACGCGGTCGGTGGTGATGCCCACGCGGTTCAGCGGCTCGGAGAATTCGGGGAACATCGCGAACACGCCGATCGAGCCGGTGAGCGTTTCCGGCCGCGCCCAGATCTCGTCCGCGCCGGCCGCCACCCAGTAGCCGCCGGACGCCGCGACCGAGCTCATCGACGCGACGACGGGCTTGCCGGCCTTGCGCGTGAGCTCCAGTTCGCGGCGGATCACCTCGGATGCCCAGGCGCTGCCGCCGGGGCTGTCCACGCGCAACACGACCGCCTTCACGTGCTCGTCCTCGCGCGCCGCGCGGATCTGCGCCGCGAGGCTGTCCCCGCCCACCGAATCCTCGTCCGCCGCGCCATCGACGATGGAGCCCTGCGCGACCAGCACCGCGACGTGTGCGTCCTCGTGCGGACGCGCGGCGCGCACCGCGGCGAGGTAGTCGTCCGCCTCGATGCGGCGATAGTCCTTGCCGTCCGCGCCGATGCGCGCCTTCAGCAAGTCGTGCCACTCGTCGCGCTGGCTCAGCGCATCGACGAGACCGGACTCGCGCGCGGCACGTGCGGTGTCGCCGTCGGCGGCCTCGAGCACGTCGGCGTAGCGGTCGACGTAACGGTTCAACACCTCCGGGGCAAGCTTGCGGCTGCTCGCGATGCGTTCGCGCATGCCCTTCCACAAGGCGTCGAGGAGTTCGACCGACGACGCGCGGTCCTCGTCCGACATGCCGGTGCGCGTGAAGGGCTCGGCGAAGGACTTGTATTCGCCGACCCGGAACACATGCACCTTCACGCCCAGCGCGTCGAGCGCCCCCTTGTAGTAGCTGACGTTGCGTGCGAGGCCCGGCAGCAGCACGAAACCGTCGGGCGCGAGATGCACTTCGTCGGCCACGCTGGCGAGGAAGTACTGCCCCTGCGTGTAGCGCTCGCCGCGCGCATACACGGGCTTGCCGCCACTCTTGAACGCGAGGATCTCGTCGCGCAGCTCGGAGAGCTTGGACAGCCCGCCCTCGCCGAGGAGATCGGTCTCGATGACCAGCGCCTTGATGCGCTTGTCCTCGCGCGCCGCGCGCACCGCCTCGATCATGTCGGGCAGCGAGGTCTGGGCCACCGATGCGCCGCCCGCGCGGATGATGCCCAGCGGGTCGTCGACGCGCACGCGCTCGACCAGCGTGCCCGCAGGCCGCAGCAGCAGCGCCGCCCCGTCGGGCACGGACGGCCCCGGACGGAGCGCGAACACCAGGACCAGCGCCAGCACCAGCAGGAACACGAGCGTGAGGACGACGCGCCGCAGCAAGTCGACTGCCCACCAGAGTCCCGCCAACATCCTGCCCAGAAATCCAAACATGCGCCTTACCTCGGTTCGCCCGGGGGGAGCGGCTTCAGCCGCGAACGGACGTTATGCCGAATGCTACCCGATCCTGGCGGATGCCGCGCCTGCCGCCATCTTCGCGGTGACCCGGGGCATCACCCGCGCCGCCGGAACACCAGATCCCACACGCCGTGGCCGAGCCTGAGGCCGCGGTTCTCGAACTTCGTCAGCGGCCGGTAGTCCGGGCGCGGCGCGAAGCCTGCCGCGGTGTTTTCCAGCGCGGGTTCGGCGGACAGGACCTCCAGCATCCAGTGGGCGTACTCCTCCCAGTCCGTCGCGCAGTGCAGGTAGCCGCCCGGCGCCAGGCGCGAGGCGATCAGCGCGACGAAGTCGGGCTGGATGATGCGCCGCTTGTGGTGGCGCTTCTTGCGCCAGGGATCGGGGAAGAACACATGCACGCCCGCGAGCGCACCTTCCGGGATCATGTCGCGCAGCACCTCGACGGCGTCGTGCTGCATGATGCGCAGGTTGGCAAGATCATTCTCGGCGATCAGCTTGCACAGGCTACCGACGCCGGGCCCATGCACCTCGATGCCGAGGAAATCCCGGTCGGGCAGCGCCGCGGCGATCTTCGCGGTGGTTTCGCCCATGCCGAAGCCGATCTCGACGATCTTCGGCGCGCTGCGGCCGAAGGCGGCGTCGAGGTCGAGCGGCGCGACGCGGTAGGGAATCGAGACCTTGGGGAAGGTCTCCTCGAGGTGGCGTTGCTGCGCGACCGACATGCGGCCCTGGCGCAACACGAAGCTGCGGATCGAGCGGCTGGAAAAGCGCGCCTCGGGGTCGCCCTGCGGCGAACAGGGGACCGCGGCGACCGCGGTATCGGGCGTGGCGTTGCCGGGCAGGTCGGAAGCCGGCTGGTCGGGAGTCGTTGCAGTCATCGTGTGGGGGCGGGCGGCGACGGCACGGAAACGGTCGCGCCCCGCTGGCGGATCGGGAAGGGGAATGCGGGAGTCGCAGCGGCCCGCGAAGCGCGCGCCGCCGCGCGGGCGGCTTACGAGCCGATCAGGCCGCTCGTCGGCGAGCTCGGGTCGGCGGAGTAGAACTTGCGCGGCATGCGCCCGGCACGGAAGGCTTCGCGCCCGGCCTCGACCGCCTTCTTCATCGCGCTGGCCATCAGCACCGGATTTTGCGCGTGCGCGATCGCGGTGTTCATCAACACGCCGTCGCAGCCCAGCTCCATCGCGATCGCCGCGTCGGACGCAGTGCCGACGCCGGCGTCGACGAGGACCGGCACCTTCGCCTGGTCGATGATGAGGCGCAGGTTCCACGGGTTGACGATGCCCATGCCGGAGCCGATCAGCGACGCGAGCGGCATCACCGCGGCGCAGCCCATGTCTTCGAGCATCTTCGCCTGGATCGGGTCGTCGGCGCAGTACACCATCACGTCGAAACCGTCCTTCACGAGGATCTCCGCGGCCTTGAGCGTCTCGGGCATGTTCGGGAACAGCGTCTTCGGGTCGCCCAGCACCTCGAGTTTCACCAGCGCGTGACCGTCGAGCAGTTCGCGCGCGAGGCGCAGCGTGCGCACCGCATCGTCGGCCGTATAGCAGCCGGCCGTGTTGGGCAGGATCGTGAAGCGGTCGGGCGGCAGCGCGTCGAGCAGGTTGGGCTCGCCGGCGTTCTGGCCGATGTTGGTGCGGCGGATCGCGACAGTGACGATCTCGGCGCCGCTCGCGTCGATCGCCGTGCGCGTCTCGGCGAAGTCCTTGTACTTGCCGGTGCCGACGAGGAGGCGGGAGCCGTAGGACTTGCCGGCGATGACCAGGGAGTCGTTCATGTTCGACCTGCGGGAATTCGGGGTTGAGGGAGAAGCGAGGATAGCGGCGCGAGTCGATCAGCCGCCGCCGACGGCGACGACGATCTCCAGGCGGTCGCCGTCCGCGAGCACGGTCTCGGCGTGCCGCCCCTTGGGGACGATCTCGCCGTTGCGCTCGACCGCCAGCCGCTTGCCGGCGAGTTGTCGCGCCTCGAGCAGCGCATGCACCGTCAGCGCCCGTTCGAGGCGTTCCGGCTGGCCGTTGATGGTGAGCTGGATCATGGGGAAACCGTCTGAAGCATCGGACAAAAATCTTACCACGCCCCGCGCCGCGCTCCCGACGCATTGCGCAGTGCCATCCCGGCCATTAGAATGGCGCCTCGGTTCGCGGCGCGGACCGGAAAAGCGGGTGTCGTATAATGGCTATTACCTCAGCTTCCCAAGCTGATGACGAGGGTTCGATTCCCTTCACCCGCTCCAATTAGGCTTCCATGGAGATCCACTGAGCTCCATAAGCTGTTGTCAGCAAAGAATTTTTCGCTAGACAACATTCCAATGAGATCCACCGAAATCCACCCACTGCTGGACTAAATTAGTCCATCCGGCAGTCCATCAAAGCGGTTGTGTTCGAGTCCGGATTGTTCCTTGGGCCGAGCGGGTGCCGGGATGAGCATCTGACTCCTGACTCTGTTCAGGAGCAAGCATGGCACTCACCGACATGTTCGTCCGGCAGGCGAAGGCCACCGGAAAGGACTACACGATCCCCGATTTCGACGGCCTCTCGTTGGCCGTCTCGGACAAGGGCACCAAGTCCTGGCACTTTCGTTACACCTGGCTGGGCCGACAGAAGCGGATGTCCCTGGGGACGTACCCGGAGATCAGCCTGCGCGAAGCGCGGGAGCGCCGCGACAATGCGCGGGCGCTGGTGGCCAAGGGCATCAACCCACAGCGGCAGCGAGAGAAGGATCGGCGCATCGCCACCCAGGCCGAGCAGAACACCTTTGAGGCGGTGTACGACAAGTGGCTCGCCTTCCGGGCGCAGGGGCGCCTCAAGAAAGGCCGGCAGACCACGCTGTCGATGATCCCGCGCATCTTCAAGAACGACATCCTGCCGAGCCTGCGCAAGCGTTCGATCTACGAGATCACCCGCGCCGACCTACTTGAAATCGTCGGCCGCATCGAGAAGCGCGGCGCGCCATCCATCGCCGAGAAGGTGCGCACCTGGTTCAACCAGCTCTTCCGGTATGCCCTCGTGATCGTGCCGGGCCTGGAACAGAACCCGGCCTCCGACCTGGATGTGGTCGCCATGCCCCAGCCGCCGGTACGCCACAACCCCTTCCTGCGCATGCCCGAATTGCCCGAGTTCTTGCAGTTGCTGCGCAAGTACCCCGGCAAGCTGAAAACGCAGCTTGGCCTCCGCCTGCTGTTGCTGACCGGCGTGCGGACCGGGGAACTGCGGCTGGCGACGCCAGACCAGTTCCACCTCGACGATGGCCTGTGGATCATCCCGCCGGAGGTGGTGAAACAGCTGGAATTGAAGATGCAGAAGGAGAACGTCCGGCCGGAGGACATCCCACCCTACATCGTGCCGCTGTCCGTGCAGGCGATCGAGATCGTTCGGCACATGCTCGACCAGTCCAAGCCAGCCCAGACGTACCTGTTCCCGGGGGACAAGAGCCTCAAGCAGCGCATCAGCGAGAACACCCTCAACAAGGCACTGCATCGCTTGGGATACGAGGGCCGGCTGACCGGCCACGGCATCCGCGGAACCATCTCGACCGCACTCAACGAACTGGGGTATCCCGAGAAGTGGGTGGATGCACAGCTTTCCCACGTCGATCCCAACCAGGTTCGCGCAACCTACAACCACGCCAAGTATGTGGAGCAGCGCCGACGCATGATGCAGGACTGGGCGGACCGGCTGGACCTGTTCGAGCAGGGGCAGGTCGAAGCGGCCAGTACGCTGCTGACCATTCAACTGGATGGCTTTCCCGTGGTCGCCACCGAAGCGGAGGAGCAACCGTTGTCGGCGGCCAGGGCTGCTCCCACGCTGGTGGTGTCGCAACCGCTCCAGGGGGCCATGGCGCTGGCCACGGCTCCGGTGCAGCGCCTTTCCGCAGTGCGCGTGCCCAAGATCGAGCCGGCCATCTCCAACGTCCAGCGCGAGCGGATGATCCTGCTCGACATTCTGGAGGCTCCGCACAACCTGTCGGTCGCCGACTATGCCAAGCTCGCAGGCAAGTCCCGTCGCTGGATCACTTACGAAATCCAGGCCGGCAACCTCCTGTCGATCAGCCTGGGCAACCGGGGACAGCGCGTGCCGGATTGGCAGCTCGATCCGCTCAAGCGCAGGCTGATCCAAACCATCCTCAAGCAGATGCCCCCGGGAGTCGACACTTGGCACATCTACCATGCCCTTATACGTCCGAACGATCTCTTCCAAGGGCAGTCCCCCATCGAGGCGGTGACGCCGGAGAATCTGCACCTCGCCGTCCATCTGGTATGCAGCGCCGTCAGCGAAAGGGTGGTGCAACGCGATAGTCGGACTCCACAACTGCCCCGGTACGCCTAGCGATACGCGCGATGGCGAACTTGCACTGCAAGATGCCGCGTGCCGCTTTCGTCTGGAAACACGCGAACGTACGATGGACGCCTCATCACGCCGGCTTGGTCTCCGTGATCTTCGCCGCCCGTTCGGCAAACCTCTCGACAGCCGGCACACACCCTCGCGACGGCAGCAGCAACTGGGTTCGGATGAGATAGGGACCGCCGGCCAGGGGGCGCATGGCAACACCCCAGCCACGTGCCTGCGCGATGCGCGATCGGGGCGCAATGCCGACACCGTAGCCTGCCGCCACCAGCAGAGCCATGAGTTCGAAGGAATTGACCTCCCGGGCAGAACGGTCTTCAGGCCCAATGACAGCATCAACCTGCTGGCTCAGCGCTTCACATGCCCGTGGGCACCGCCGAACCAATGGATAGTGCAGCAGCGCATCCAATGACACCTCGACGTGGGCAAGCAGCGGCGAGCGTAACGGAACCGCCAAAGCCAGTTCGTCACCCCAAAGTGGCTGAGTGTCCAACGCCAGGTGCGTTGACGTCGTCCCCACCGCCATGCCCATGTCGCAATCGCCGTTTTCCAGGCCACGGACCAGATCGCCGGCAGTGGCCTCCTGCAGCAGGACGAGGGTTTCCGGCTCCTCGACACGCTGCAGGGCAAGCAGTGTCGCCAGCTGTGGCGACAGCGCGTCAGCCGAAACGGCGAGTTTGAGTATCGACGATTGGCTGGGGGCACTCATGGATGCCATTTCGTGATGGAGGCCAGACCGTGGCAGCAAGCATCATAGCAAAGAGTTAAATTTAACGTGGTTAAAAGTATCGCGATATTCGACGCTTTTGCCGATGCAAAAGCGTACTGTCCAGCGAGGCCGCCCTGTCGGATCGACCACCTACGAACCTGAGCCTGCGCTGGCCTTCGGCCTGGCGGTTCGTGCGGCACGGATGGAACAGGGAATGGCTCAGGAAGAGCTGGCGTCCTTGGCGGAAATCGAGCGCTCCCACATGGGAAAGATAGAACGGGGTGAGCACATGCCCACGCTGGCGCTGATCCTCAGAATCGCCGGAGCTCTGAACAGAAGTGCCGCTGATCTGATCGCTGTGACGGAGGATAACCTGCGCTCGGGGCCAAAGACGTAACCGGTGAACGGCACCGGGCTTTGCCCGTTACTCGTCGATTTGAGCGTGTAGACGCGCCATAAAGCGGTCCAGAGGTATGGCGGAAGGGGTGTCAGCGCCACTGTCCGGTCGTAACAGGTACGTGGTGTGGGTGACATTTTGGGCCGCGAGAGGACGAGTCACCACGTCGGGGCGATGACAAACTCTAATTCGTGCAGCGTTCGCGAACCCAACGCCATAACCAGCTGCGACCAGCGTCAGCATCATGTCCATCGAGGCGACGTGCTCGACGGCGCCGGGTTTGCCCATCGCGGTGTGCAGCAATCGATCCAGCTCGCAATTGCTCCGCCCGAACAACCGGGGATCAGCCATTACGAGCGGATAACGCACCAACTCCTCCAAGGGCACCTGCTTGTGAACGAGCAGCGGATGCCGTGCCGATACGGCCACGACCAGCGGATCAATCCAGATCGGTTCGGCAACGATTCCATCCCCGACGTCGGTGGTATGTGCAAACCCCACATTGAAGCTGCCCGAACGCAGTCCGCGCACCTGCTCGGCCAGCGTCGCTTCTGTCAAACGTATCTCGACTTCCGGATCTTCCTCGCGACAGCGTGCGAGAAAGCCAGATAGCCGCGGATCGATGCAGCCGCAGGGGACGGCGATGCGAAGAATCCCCTGATAGCCTGACGAAACCGCTTTTACGTTTTCACGGGCAAGTTCCAGCGTCGAGAACAACCGAAGCACATCCTGGAGAAAAACTGCACCGGCCTGTGTCAGCCGTGTGCCGCGGCGGTCACGATCGAATAGCAGTGCGCCAAGTTCGTCTTCGAGCTCCTTGATGGTACGGGACAGGGGGGACTGCTCGATATGCAGCCTTTCAGCAGCACGGGTGAAGTGCAGTTCCTCCGCCAGGACAGCGAAGCAGCGAAGGTGGCGCAACTCCATGGTTTGTCCTCCATCGTGATGTTACCGTACGGTTCCACTTGCAGCCTCGGGATACTTGCAGTTCTAGTCAAATCACGAGGCCTGTCGGTTGGACCGCCTATCCAGAAGCGATGAATTACTAAGAAGTGCGTTGGTTAGCGAACATTGATTGAAGGCGACATGCGATAATTCGGCATGGAAAAGAGAGACGGTCGCTCCCTGTCGCATGCCACGCTCGAAGAAATGCGGATTCGGGCGGTGCAACGAGTTGAAGCGGGCGAGTCGCCCGAAGTCGTGGTCAAGGCGCTCGGCTTTTCGCGCCCGCGCATCTACGAGTGGCTGGCGCTGTACCGTGAAGGCGGGCTCGACGCGCTGCGTGCCAAACCTGTGCCGGGTGCCAAGCCCAAGCTCGACGGCAAGGCGCTCGATTGGCTGTACTGCACGATCACACTGTCGAACCCGCAGCAGTTCAAGTTCGAGTTTGCGCTGTGGACGCGGGCGATGGTTCGAGAACTGATCCGCACCCAGTTCAAAGTGGCAATGTCGGAGGTGAGCGTTGGGCGTCTGCTTCGCAAGTTGGGGCTGTCGCCGCAACGGCCGCCGATGCGCGCCTACCAGCGCGACCCGGCTCTGGTGACCGACTGGATCAAGAATGAGTTTCCGCGCATTCGCGCCGAAGCCAAAGCGGTCGGGGCGGAGATCTTCTTCGGCGACGAGGCCGCGGTGCGCTCGGACTACCATACCGGCACGACCTGGGCGCCGGTGGGGGTGACGCCGGTGGTGAAGACGACCGGCGCCCGCTTCAAGCTCAATCTGATCTCGGCCATCAGCCCAAAGGGGCAGTTGCGGTTCATGTGTACTGAGGGGAACGTCACCGCGGACGTCTTCATCGAGTTTCTGAAGCGACTGATGCAGGGCACAACGCGGCCAATCTTCTTGGTGGTCGATGGTCATCCGGTGCATCGCAGCGCCAAGGTCCGAAAGTTCGTCGAGGGGTTCGATGGCAAATTGCGGCTGTTCCGGCTGCCGGCCTACTCGCCCGATCTGAATCCCGACGAGCACGTCTGGGCACATCTGAAAAGCCACAAACTGGGCCGCAGCATCATCAAGGGGCCCGAGCAGATGAAGAAGCTCGCGCTGCGCTTCATGCACTCGCTGCAGAAAACCCCGGACATTGTGCGTGCGTTCTTCAGGCATCCGAGTACCCGCTATGCGGCCGAATAGAATGTACGGTAACCAACGCACTTTTTAGTACTCGTCAGGCGCTACTGAAATACTAGCAGCCTGTCGGACTATCGCCCGGTAAAATGCCGTGTCACCCTTGGAGCCTGACTGCGTGAGCCGCTTCCGCCCGATCGACCGCCAAACGGACTACCTGCTGCCGCCGTCGGTGCAGGACTGGCTACCCGAATCGCACCTGGCGCGCTACGTGGTCGATGTGGTCGACGGGCTGGACCTGTCGGAACTGGAGCGAGCCTACGCCGGCCGTGGAAGCGACGCCTACCATCCGGCGCTGCTGCTGTCGCTGCTGATCTACGGCTACGCGACGGGGACGCACTCGAGCCGCAAGATCGAGCGGGCCACCTACGATTCGCTGGCCTTCCGCTTCATCGCCTGCGACCAGCACCCGGACCATGACACCTTGGCGAGCTTCCGGCGCCGCTTCGGCGAGCAGTTCGCCGATATCTTCGTGCAGGTACTGCAAGTGGCGCGTGAGAATCGGCTCTCGCGCTTTGGCACGGTGAGTCTGGACGGCTCCAAGATCCACGCCCACGCCAGTCGGCACAGCGCGCTCTCCTACGGACACGCCGAAAAGATCGAAGCCCAGCTCAAGGCCGAAGTGCAGGAAATGCTCAAGCTGGCCGAAGCGGCCGATCAAAGCAGCGTGCCCGAAGGCGTGGATCTGCCGGCGGAAATTGCGCGTCGCGAAGCGCGGCTGGCCGCCATCGCCGCCGCCAAGGCCAAGATCGAGGCGCGCGCCGCCGAACGCTTCGCGCACGAGCAGGCCGAGTACGAGGCCAAGATGGCCAAACGCCAAGCCAAGCAGGCGGCCACGGGCAAGAAGCCCGGTGGCAAGCCCCCCAAGCCGCCCCAGGCGGGTCCGGGCGCCGAGGACCAGATCAATCTCACCGACGAGGACTCGCGCATCATGAAAGTGGCCGGCGGCGGCTTCGAGCAGTGCTACAACGCCCAGGCGGTGGTCGATACCGAATCGATGCTGGTGATGGTCCCCCACGTCACCCAGGCGGGCAACGACAAGGAGCAGGTCGAACCGATGCTGACGCGCATCGGCGCCTTGCCCGAAGGGCTCAATCGGCCCGAACAACTGCTGGCCGACACCGGTTTCTTCAGCGAACGCAACGTCCAGTGCTGCCAGGACGCCGGGGTCGAACCGCTGATCGCCGTGGGGCGTGATGAGCACCATCCCGATTGGCGCAGCCGCTTCGACGAACCCGCGCCGCTCGAGCGCTCAGCCAGCCACGTCGAACAGATGAAGCACGCCCTCAAGACCCGCGCGGGCCGCGCGGCCTACGCGCTCAGGAAACAGACGGTAGAGCCGGTGTTCGGCATCATCAAGTCAGTGATGGGCTTCCGCCAGTTTCTGCTGCGGGGCTTGGACAACGTGTGCAACGAATGGACCCTGGTGTGCCTGGCGTGGAACTTCAAGCGCATGGCCGTATTGCGTCCGCAGTGAGAAAAAAGGACAGGGGCATTGTGATTTCGAACAAAAACCGCCGATTGGAGCCTGAAATGCCCATCGTCTCTCACAATGTGAAATCAATCCCTCGGCCGCGGTGCCCGCGAGCTTGAAGTCCGACAGGCTGCTAGACGGGAACCCAATGGGATTTGCTCGCAGCCTCGCGCCCAAGCCGTTCCGAACCAGGTATGTTTGACCCGTTCAATAACAGCCAAGGCGTGCGTCAGATCGATATGGCTGTACGGGCCGGTACGTGGTGGATAGGCGCGGTCGGTAGCGATACCACAGTAGATCTGCACAGCCTTCCGAGTCAGACGTAAGCGTCCGCCCAGCACCGTCTTTCGGGACTGACAGAGATCGCCCAGAGTGGTCCCCACCAAATATCTGGTGGGGACCACTTTGGCCACGAATGGCAACGCCCGGGTAACCCGCAAGGGGAGCCCAAACTACCCGGTCGATTTCAAACGCCAGCTGGCGGCCCTCGCATGCGAGCCGGGGATTTCGGTGGCGAAGCTCGCACTCGAGCATGGCCTCAACGCCAATCTGCTGTTCAAGTGGCGCCGCCACTATCGTGCCGGCCTGTTCGGCAGCCCACAGCCGGAACATGTAGCGGCTGCGCCGCGGGGCGGAATCATGGCGCCGAAGCTGCTGCCGGTAGTGACCTTGTCGTCGACGGCCAGGCAAGACGCGGAGGGCGTGAAGCAGTCGCCTGCGCTCGAGATCGTCGTGGGCGGCGCCGTCGTGCGGGTGATCGGCGAGGTCAGTCGCAAAGTGCTGCGCACGGTCCTTGACTGCTTGGCCGAGCGGGCATGATCGGTCTACCCGCCGGCACGCGTATCTGGTTGGTAGCCGGGGTGACCGACATGCGACGCGGCATGGATGGCTTGGCGGCGCTCGTGCAAGGGGCGCTCGCCGAGAATCCGTTCTCCGGTCACGTCTTCATCTTCCGCGGTCGACGGGGCGATCTCATGAAGCTGCTGTGGTGGAGCGGCGATGGGCTGTGCCTGTTCGCCAAACGCCTGGAGCGCGGCCGCTTCATCTGGCCGCAGGCGACCGAGGGGGCGGTGCATCTCACCGCGGCGCAGTTGTCGATGCTGCTCGAAGGCATCGACTGGCGACGGCCCGAGCGGACCTGGCAGCCCGACTGCGCGGCCTGAAGCATCGAGGCACGGCGCGCCCGGGAGGGGCTGTTCACGCCCCCCAGCATCGCGTAGACTCTCGTCATGGATGCGACGACGCCTCTTCCCGACGACCAGGCCGTGCTCAAGGCCCTCGTGACGGCGCAGCAGGCCGAGATCGCCCGCCTGAACCTCATCATCGCCAAGCTGCGGCGGATGCAGTTCGGCCGCCGCTCCGAACAACTCGACGCGACGCTCACCCAACTCGAACTCGCGCTCGAAGGCATCGAGACGGTTCGACGCGAAGCGGCCGCAGACGTCTCGCCAGACACGGCGTCCGGCGTAGCCCCGTCACCGAAACGCCCCGCCCGCAAACCCTTGCCTGATCATCTGCCGCGCGAGACGGTCGAGCATGCACCGATCGAAGTCTGCTGCCCCGACTGCGGCAGCACGTTCGTGAAGCTCGGCGAGGACGTCTCGGAGATGCTCGAGTACGTGCCGGCCCACTTCAAGGTCATCCGGCACGTGCGCCCGAAGCTCGCCTGCTCACACTGTGAGCGCATCGTGCAGGCCGCAGCGCCCTCGCGACCCATCTCCCGCGGATTGTCCGGGCCGGCCTTGCTCGCGCATGTGCTGGTGGGCAAGTTCTGCGACCACCTCCCGCTGTACCGGCAAAGCGCCATCTACGCGCGCTCGGGCATCGAACTGGACCGCTCGACGCTCGCGGACTGGGTCGGGCAATCGGCACAGTTGCTCGATCCCCTGGTCGAGGCGCTGCGCCGCTACGTGCTCGCTGCCGACAAGGTCCATGCCGACGACACCCCGCTGCCGGTGCTCGCGCCCGGCGAAGGCAGAACCAAGACCGCGCGGTTGTGGACCTATGTGCGCGACGACCGCCCGGCCGGCAGCGACGATCCACCGGCGGTGTGGTTCGCATACTCGCCCAACCGCAAGGGCGAGCATCCGCAGCGTCATCTGCGCACCTTCAACGGCATCCTGCAAGCGGACGCGTACGCCGGCTTCGACCCCTTGTATGCCACCGGTCGCGTGCAAGAGGCCGCCTGCTGGGCGCACGTGCGACGCAAGTTCTTCGACGTGCATCGGGCACAGGCTTCCCCCATCGCCGCCCAGGCACTCGCGCAGATCGGCCAGCTGTACGCCATCGAAGCGGCTATCCGCGGCGAGCCGCCCCCAATTCGGCGGGAGGTGCGGCACAGCCGGGCGCGCCCGCAACTGGAGGCTTTGCACGCCTGGCTGGAAACCCAGAGCCGGCGCGTGTCGCGCAAGTCCGGCATCGCAGAGGCGATCCAGTACGCCCTGAATCATTGGGGGGCGTTGATCCGCTACGTCGAGGACGGACGCATCGAGATCGACAACAATGCCGCCGAACGCGCCCTGCGCGCGGTGGCATTAGGACGGAAGAATTTCCTCTTCGGCGGCTCGGATGCCGGGGGCGAGCGCGCGGCGGCCCTCTACAGCCTGATCGGTTCGGCCAAGCTCAACGGCCTCGATCCGGAAGCGTATCTGCGCGACGTGCTCGGACGCATCAGTGAGCATCCGATCAACCGGATCGACGACTTGTTGCCCTGGAATCTGGGCCGCGATCAATCCGAACCCTTGCGCCAGGCGGCCTGACCATGGGCAATGTCGTACGAATTGCGAAGGCGCGGCCCGCGCCGCATCGGCTGCAACTGCGCATTGAGCTCGCCTGGGTCAAACCCGCCATCTGGCGCCGGGTGGTCGTGCCGGAAACCATCACGTTGCCGAAGCTGCACCAGGTCATCCAGGCGGTGATGGGCTGGCTCGACTGCCACCTGCACGAGTTCGAGATCGCCGGCGAGCGCTACGGCGT
Source organism: Azoarcus sp. DN11 (assembly GCF_003628555.1). NCBI lineage: Bacteria > Pseudomonadati > Pseudomonadota > Betaproteobacteria > Rhodocyclales > Zoogloeaceae > Azoarcus > Azoarcus sp. DN11. Next base: position 4,613,709 of record NZ_CP021731.1, read on the forward strand.
CCCCGATCCCGACTATGACTTCGAACCCGTGCGTACCGAGCAGCGCGTGCGGCTGGCGACCGCGCTCGGCGGCGCCAAGTCGTTCCGCTACGTCTATGACTTCGGCGACGACTGGGAGCATCGCATCAAGGTCGAACGCCGTCTGCCGCCCGACCCGCTCTTCGATACGGCACTCTGCATTGCCGGCGCCAACGCGAGTCCGCCCGAGGACGTCGGCGGCGAACCCGGGTATGCCGACTTCGTCGCGGCGATGGCCGATCCAAATCATCCCGAACACCACGACATGCGGGCATGGCACGGGGAGCCGTTCGACCCGACCGCTTTCGACGTCACAGCGGTCGATCTTCGCCTGCACAGAATCAAGATCTGATCGTCAAGACGGTCTGGGGCGGACGCTTACAGTCAGACGGGACGCGGGGCTGAAGAGCGCAAAGGAAGGCGACTTTCCTTCGCAACTAAAACAGCCCTTTCATTGGACGCGACCACGACCATGCAGGCGATACACGATGAGGCTATGTGAGTCTTGTATAAGAAGGACTTGGTTCCACAACCAGCGGTAACGCCTTCATGAGACCATCAACTCGATTTCTCCTTCCAATCAATTCGGACGCATTACCCAATTATCTGGAAGAAGAAATTTCGCCGGATGCGCAGAACGCTCAATCAATGCGGCTTGCTAAGAAAGTCTACAACCAATCTACAAAAGTCATTGGCGGCTTCAATTTGCACCCAGTGCCCACAGCGAGCAAAAGAATGCAACTGGACGTTCTCCAATAGTTGAAAAAGACGAAGACTGCTTGACAGTGGTACCACCTGGTCATCACGGCCGTGAATCAAGAGCACCTCATTCGCGAGGTTGCGAATTTGCTCATCCGAGCTCGCCAGTGCGTCAACCCAGCGCTGCCGAGGAGCGGGGAACATACTGCCGAATGACTCTTGAAAGCCTGGCCGAATGCTTGCCTCATAACGCAGTTTTGCAAGTTCATCATTCACAAGCGAACGATCAAAGGCAAATATATCCAGCAGGTTGCGCATTTTTTCAATTGACGGCGTATAACCCCAAACTGCATCCAGCCCAGGGGTAAGTTCGAAATGTGTTCCAGCTGCGCCCATCAAGACCAAACGGCCAATGCGGTCGGGGTGCTTAACGGCGGTTGCGATTGCAAGGGCACCACCGAAAGAATTCCCAATAAAATCTGCACGCTCGATTTTCAATGCGTCAAGCATACCTATGATGTGCTCAACCCAATTATCCTTTGAGTAGATGTAATTCTTCGGGCGCTCTGTAAAACCGAACCCTGCCATATCCGGTGCTATGACGCGAAATAATTGCCCCAGTGTTGGCAACACCAAGCGCCAATTTGCATAAGCGCTGACACCTGGACCCGATCCGTGAATAAGAAATACAGGCTCTCCAGTTCCGAGCTCGTGATAATTGGTCTTAATTCCAGCAGCGACGATTTCCTTTCCAATTTCTACGTTGGTCATTTCAATTTCCTAGTTAATTCACCATAAAATATTAAAGCAGGTAGAATCTTGTAATTTTAAGATTTGCACAACCATGACAATTCCAACTTAATATCAAACCTAAAAACGATAAGTGAAGGCAATAGTGGCACTATCTTGGGCGTGATTTATTTCGATAGGAGCAGACGTGTTTGGCAATGAAGAGTTTTGCATCGTCTTTTTAAATGAATGAGTCCAAGCAAAATCAAAACTACTCATAGGTGTAAGTTGGTAACCAAAGCCAAGAGTCCCGAATCTATTTGGAATAGCAGGGATTACAGCCAATACCGTGTCCGATCTCAAAGTCTGTGTAGTAACACGAGCACCTCCGCGCAATGTCCATTTTCCGGAAGTGTAGGCGACACCCAACGACAATGCAGTCTGGTCCTTATAGTTTTGAGGCAGATCAATATCGATATTTTGACCAGCGTTTGAAACAAAGGAGACATGAATATCTTTTACTGCATGTTTCCAGAATACCCTGGAGATATCCGCCACGACCATCCACTGATCGTCAAAACGATGGCTTATTCCGAAATTCAATTGTGCAGGCGATTGGAAGTCCTTAATACGAATCTTTCCATCTAGCTTGACTTGGCCTGCCAAGCCATTAATTGCGGTAAGGGTAGCACTCCCAGTCATGTCATCAAGATGTGATTCAAGAACGTACGAAGCACCCAGGATCGTATCCTTGCTGACCTTGTACGTCAGGCCGATTTTCCCTCCCCAGCCCCAGGCGTCGGCGCCACTCGCAATTGGTTCATTCTTGGTGAAGCTCAAATGCGCACCACGCATATCCGGCAACCCTCCAAGTACAGGGATCAAACTTCCCCGCGCACGCCCGGCGCCAATTAAGGAACCCACTTGATCGGCCCCGAGGAGCATATCTAAATTCAGTCCCTGCCACACTGCATCCACGCTTGCGCCAACGGCAAGACTATCAGTCATCTGAAAGCTTGCGGCCATGGGTATATTTAGTGTCAATAAGCGACTTGAATTTTCCAAACCCGTATTCAATCCACCTGTTGCACGTGAAAGAAAGCTATCCTTTCCGTACTCTGTGCCTACTCCGCCACGTGCAAAGGCTCCAATACCGAATGCAAATCGTTCGGCACGATAAGTATATGCCATTTGCGGAGCCGCATAGGGTCCTCGGTTGTTGGAATGCTCATTGGATTTTGCGGATTCGCCCGTCGCGGTGTTCTTGACTGATAGATCTGCAAAAATGACGTCCATTCCAAGATGCATTTCCTCGCCAGGCTTGCCAAGGGATAAGGTAGCGGGATTTGTCATCATGCCGGCCGCACCGACGTCAAAGGCTGTAGCGGCCCCACCCAATGCCCCTGAAACTGGACCATGACCGACAAGCCGATAAACATCGCTTGTTGTCGCCAAGGCAGTATAGGATACCCCTGCTAGAGCAACGCCCATTACACTAGACTTAAGATTGAATTGCATACAGCCTCCTCCATTTTTATATGTTAATTAAATAAATCAACCCCGTTTTTTCTAAGGGGGGGGGGCTTACTTCCTGTTCCGTTTAATTGCTTCTGATTATTCATCTCGAAAATCCGGAATTCTTACTTCTCGTTCGTAACCGGTGGTTACGTAGTAAAGTGGTCTATCGAGCCCCTTTGGTGTCAATGTTGTAAGAAATCGATCAACAATCGATTAAACTCTTCAGCATGTTCCCATTGCGCCCAGTGACCGCACCGAGGCAAGACATGCAAGCGCGCATCATGGATGTGCCAAGCCAACTTCAATCCATGGTCAAGAGGTACGAAGCGGTCGTCGCGCCCCCAGATGACAAGCGTTTCTGCCTTGATCTCTCCTAATCTCGATGTAACGTCCCAAGCGCTCAATGGCACGCGTTGCGTACTGACAAGAAAATTTCGAAGGTGTACTTGATTATGCTGAATAGCCCGCCAGCGGCCCTCAATCAGTTCATCGGTGATCTGGGTCTGATCAAAAACAAATACCGATAGCATTTGCTTCAAATTTTCAAGCGTAGGCTCGGCATACAGCTTGAAAAGCAATTTGATGCCTTCCATGGGCATCGCGGAAAACAGACTCGAGCCAAGCCCCCCCGGCCCCATCAGAATGAGCTTACCGATGCGCTCCGGATATTCGATGGCAAAATTCAGTGCGGTGGCCCCCCCATCGAGTTGCCCACCAGGTGCGCTTTTCCGATGTTTAGGGCATCCATCAAACCCTTGACGGCGCGTGCGTTCACGAGACCTCGCTGTTCGTCCATTACGACGGGGTCGGATTTATTAAATCCTGGCGAGTCCTTCAAAATCACGCGATAACCGGCTTGAACCAGCGGGCCCAGATTGCGGCTATAGTTACTCCATCCACCTGCCCCGGGCCCACCACCGTGCAACATGATGACGGCCTCGCCGTCGCCAGCTTCGTTGAAATGAACCTGGAAGTCTTCAAATCCCTTCTCGTTGATCTTGGCAAACCTGCTGGTTGTAGATTCCGTATATTGATTCATTTGCATCTCTCCCCCTGTTAAATATATAAAACGCTCAGCGCCAAGGGGCATTATGCGGAGGCAATAGAGCGATCCTTAGCCATGGTGATGGCGGTATCCTCGATCATGTCCTCCTGCCCGCCGACCATACCGCGGCGGCCCAGCTCGACCAGAATGTCGCGGGCCGGCACGCCGTACTTGGCGGATGCCCGCTTGGCAAAGAGCAGGAAGGAGCCATAGACCCCGGCATAACCCAGGGTCAGCGCATCACGGTCGATGCGGATCGGGAAGTCCATCATTGGCACCACGAGGTCTTCGGCAACGTCGGTGATCTTGGCGACATCGACACCGGTTTCGATGCCCATCAGGCTGCACACGGCGATCAGGACTTCCATCGGCGTATTACCGGCACCGGCACCGAGGCCGGCCGCAGCAGCATCGATGCGGTTGGCGCCGACTTCAATGGCGGCGATGGAGTTGGCGACGCCCATGGCCAGGTTGTGGTGGCCGTGGAAGCCGAGTTCGGTTTCCGGCTTGAGGGCAGCGCGCACAGCACCGAGACGTTCCTTGACGCCTTCCGGAAGCAGATGACCGGCCGAGTCGGTGACGTAGATGCAGTTGGCGCCGTAGCCTTCCATGAGCTTGGCTTGCTTGACGAGACCTTCGGCGCTGTTCATGTGGCTCATCATGAGGAAGCCGACGGTATCCATGTCGAGCTTGCGGGCCATGGTGATGTGCTGCTCGGAGACATCGGCCTCGGTGCAGTGGGTGGCGACACGGATGGTGTTGACGCCGAGTTCGCGCGCCATCTTGAGGTGATCGACGGTGCCAATGCCAGGCAGCAGCAGGGCCGAGACCTTGGCCTTCTTCATCTTGGGAATGACGGTGCCGAGGTATTCTTCGTCGGTATGGGCCGGGAAGCCGTAGTTGACCGAGGAACCACCGAGGCCGTCGCCGTGGGTGACTTCGATCAGCGGGATGCCGGCTTCGTCGAGGCCGGTGGCGATGCTGACCATCTGGTCGAGGGTCATCAGGTGACGCTTGGGATGCATGCCATCCCGCAGGGTCATGTCGTGGACGGTAACGGTCTTGCCTTTGGCGGTCATGATTATTTTCTCCGTATCAGTTGGAACCGCAACCGGCCAGTTTGGGGGAACCGGTAGCAACCCTGGGTTCGAGGGTGAGGCGACCAGCAATAATTTCTTCGGCGAACATTTCGGCGGTACGGGCACCGGCAGCAGTCATGATGTCGAGGTTACCGGCGTAGGTCGGGAGGAAATCCCCGAGTCCGGTGACTTCCATGTAGACGGACACACGGTTGCCGTCGAATACTGGACCGTTGACCAGGCGATAGCCCGGCACGTATTTCTGGACTTCCTTGATCATGGCGTGGATGGATTCAGTTATTTTTTCCTGATCAGGCGCGGTTTCGGTCAGGCAATGCACGGTGTCGCGCATGACAAGCGGTGGTTCGGCCGGGTTGATGATGATGATGGCCTTGCCTTTTTTGGCGCCGCCAACCTTTTCGACAGCACTGGCGGTCGTGCGGGTGAATTCGTCGATATTCTTGCGGGTGCCGGGGCCGGCGCTCTTCGAAGAGACAGTGGCGACGATTTCGCCGTAAGCGACCGGCTGGACACGGGAGACGGCTGCAACCATCGGGATGGTGGCTTGTCCGCCGCAGGTGACCATATTGACGTTCATTTCGCGCTTGCCGACGTGCTCGACGAGGTTGACCGGCGGCACGCAGTAGGGGCCGATGGCCGCCGGCGTCAGGTCGATCATCAGGACGCCGAGCTCATTGAGCTTACGACTATTCTCGGCATGGACGTAGGCGCTGGTCGCATCGAAGGCGATCTGGATGCTATCGGCGAGGACATGCGGCAGGAAGCCATCGACGCCGGTGGCACAGGTCTTGAGGCCCATGTCGGCGGCGCGCTTGAGGCCTTCGGATTCGGGGTCGATGCCGATCATCCACACCGGTTCGAGGAAGGGGCTGCGCTTAAGTTTGTACAGAAGATCGGTGCCGATGTTGCCCGGGCCGATCAGGGCGCACTTAATCTTGTTCATCAAAACTCCAATTCATAAAGCATAGATTTAACATGCACATATACACAATTCTTTTGGGGGTGGCGTTATTTGCATGGCACGTCCCTCTGCAAACTTAGCCTATTGGAAATCAGTATTGCTGAGGAATACCGCAACACAAGGAGCGGCATAGTGACTTAGTGGCATCCAATAACCCCACGTCAATGGCTATCCAGTCAGACAAAGGAGACGGAACAACTACCGATACCTCCAATTGCCACACGATAATGGTCGCCTGCATGAACACTAAACATACTCGCAAGCGCCCCAGAAAGAATAATTTCTCCTGCCTTAAGTGGAATTCCCAGGCCACCAAGTGTATTCCCCAACCAAACTACAGCATTGATAGGAGACCCCAACGCCGCCGCCCCTGCTCCTGTCGCCACAATCTCACCATTCTTTTCCAAGACCATGCCACAAGTTGTTAGATCAAGCTTCCTCGGATCGGCCATGGTGTTTCCGAGCACGAATAGGCCGCAGGAAGCGTTGTCTGCGACCGTATCCTGTATCTGGATTTTCCAGTCCCGAATACGCGAATCGACAATTTCAAAGCAAGGCATAACAAAATCGGTAGCCGCAAGGACTTCGGCTGCGCTGATTCCTGGCCCCATCAAGTCGCGCTTTAACACAAAGGCAATTTCGCCTTCAATTTTTGGCTGAATAAGCGATTCAATTGGAATGCGCGCTCCGTCACTGATAGACATTCCATCGAGCAAATACCCGAAATCAGGCTGATAGACCTTGAGCAGATCCATTACAGGCCGACTTGTGATTCCAATTTTCTTTCCAACAATTCTCTCTCCTGCTTTTTGGCGGCAGGAAATCATCCGTAACTGAATCCTGTAAGCGTCATCAATTGAGATACTGGGATAACGGTTGCTCAAAGGCTCGAGCATTCTTTTTGCACATAATGCGTCGTAAAGCTCGTCTCCCAGCTTGGTGACAATATCTTCATCCATCATGCCATTCAATCTCCTATTCGGAACTTTAGTAAATCCACCGTCTGCCGTCATAGACCGCTAGCTTTTGTTTAGAAAATCACACAGCTCTCACTTTGTCCTAAAGGCGTTTTCCTATCCCCCCCAAACATCTGAAAATCCACCGTTTGGGAAGAATAGTTTGATCACACGCTATTTTTGTTTCCGGAGCGACTTGTGCCCCCACATGGCTGTGCGACTGTGGCGGGTCATTGTCCAGTTGCAATCGTCAACAGCACGAGCGCCCCAACCAAATTCCATTTCGAATCCTGATGGCGTCCGGGCATAAAATGAAACCATATGGTCGTTTACATGTCTGCCAATAGTGGTGGTCAGGTAGCTATTGGGCTTTTCTTCTGCAACTCCAAGATTGGAATCGGTAGTTTGGTCATCAAAACCGTCCAAACGATCACATGCATGCCCAACGTCATCCAGCGTGGCGGCTTGGAGCATGAAATGGTGGATGCGCTTAGGCATGGGGGCTTCAGCGATTGCCATGGTATGGTGACGTCCATTACAATGCAGAAAGTGGCCACGTACCGTCATATCCGGACCTAAAGGAATATCGATTACGTCCGACAATTTGAAGCCAAGCACGTCAACGTAAAATGACAAACCCTTGACAACATCTGGAACGGCATAAAAATAGTGCCCCAACCCTTGCTCTCCCGTTTGAAAGCCTGTTACGCCCGTTGGCGAAACAAAGGGTTTTTCGTAGGAATCCCCCGCGCCATAGAAGATTTCTATTTGCATGCCGAACGGGTCTTTGAAGGCAATCAGATCAAGCACATCGCGCTTTTTCGCGAGATCGCCAACATCGCTTATGATTTTTACTCCAGCTTCCTGAAGTCGGACACGCATTTTTTCTAGAGCGCTAGGATTAGCAACTTCAAATCCTGCGAATGCCAGATCATCCAAGTCGCCTTGTTCTACGCCAATACGCCAGCTTCTCGAATCCATTCGAAAACGGGCCTGTTCATCTGTTGAGCATGGCGTTTCCATCAAACCGGCCAGCTTGGTGAGATACCGCCGCCATTCCGGAACATCGTTTACGGAAAACCCCATATAACCCAATGCCTTGATCTCCATCCTATTTCTCCTTGGTTGGTTATGAATCACTTCTGTAGTTTCAGTTTCTCTTCAAGATCTTTGCCACCAACTGCAGAGAAGAGGCCGCGAACGCCCATCCCACCGTCGTAGTTGAGAACAGCGCCGGTGGCTGGAGCTGCATCTCCGTGGTTGGCAAAAAATACATACGCTCCGGTGTACTCCCTCACATCGGGCATTCGACCAATTGGGAGGACGGATTCAAGTAATTCGCTAAGCGGAATACTCGAAATGGAACGATCCCCCATGCCCAACGATTGCGGGCCGCGTAAATCCGTTGCCATGCCTCCAGGCGCTACACCATTGACGCGGACATAGGGAGCCAGTTCATAAGCAAGCTCTTTTACAACACCAATCAGTGCATGCTTCGATGCGGTATATAGCGGGCCGCCGCCATTGGGATAAAAGCCAGCATTTGAAATCGTGAATATGACCCCCCCCCGACTCGAAACGAGATAAGGAAGAGCAGCCTTCACCGCGAGGAGACCGGATTTGACATTGATATGAAAGATTTCGTCGAAAGACTCATCGATCCTTTCGTCTGGGATATCCACCAACGGGGTGTTGTAATCCCAGATTCCAACATTGGGAATCAGAGTATTGATCTTTCCAAAGGAATCCACGCACCGCTGGACTGCGGTTTTATTGTCAGCCAGCAAGCGGGCATCACCCGCGACTCCGATCACCCGCCCTGGATGCATCGACTCTAGCTCTTGGATGCCTTTCTCGCATCTGTCGAGCACCCCCACCTTTGCACCTTCCGTAACGAAGCGTTCGACGAGCGCACGACCAAGCCCAGATGCACCGCCTGTAATAAAGACAACCTGATCTTTCAGATTCATCTTGCTATCTCCAAATTGAAGCGCGACATACATTCCATATTTTGTCCGTAGTCATCATCTAGGCGGTTACGGTTCGCGCCGCATTCCCCTTGAGTAGTTCGCGGATGCTTATTTCCGTATCAGCGAGGTGGTCAGGCACTATCTCTATTTCGGACATCACTAAACGGCTTACGCCACCGAAGTCCTTGGTCGCATTAATCGCCACCGCAGCCAGCGCCTTGCCGTCCAAGACCCGGAACAGCACGGTTTGCTGATTGGGTTCGAACTCGCCACGCTGCACATATTCACCGGGTCCCTGCATATCCCCAATCATCTGGATGCGGTGCCCTGCGATCTCGGTCCACGATGTAGCGACTTGGGGCACCGGATTGTATTCGCCTAGCATCGCGGCTACCGCCGCTTCCGCCTGTTGCTGCGAGTTGATATAGGTCTCTAGCGCGCGGCGGCCCCCGTGCCTTAGGGGCCACACAGCTACGTCGCCAGCGGCGTAAATATCGGGCGATGATGTTTGTCCGCACGCATCGACCACTACGCCTTGATTGCAGGCGACGCCAGCTGCCTTCAACAGGGTATCTTCCGGATCGCCGCCAATGCTGGCCAATACGAGTTCGGCTTCCAACTCTCTGCCATCAGCAAACACCAGCGAACGCACACTGCGTTCACCGCTAAGATGCGAAATATGCGCATTCAATTCGATTCGAACGCCCATTGCCTCGAGTTGCTCGCGGCACCACGCGCCAACTTGCCGGCCTAGAACGCGCGTCAGTAACTCATCGGCGCATTCCAGGATCGTGACTTCAAGTCCCGCTTTGCGCGCGGAGGTAGCCACTTCACAGCCGATCAGACCCCCACCGATAATTACGAGGGATTTCGCCGCCGTGAAGGCCTGGCGTAACGCGGCGCAATCCGCGAAGTTGCGAAGGCTGAACACGCCTTCCAGATTGCCGCCAGGAATAGACAGCTTGCGCGGTCGCATTCCGGTGGCGAACAAAAGCCGGTCGAAGTCCAGGCTCAAACCTGAGTGCAGGGTTACAAGGCGCTCCTTGGCGTTGATCGCAAATACGGGGTCGCCCAGATGCAGTTCAATCCCTTCGCTCTCAAACCAAGCGGCCTCCATCAGCAGAGGCGGAGTCTCCTGCGCCCCCCCCTAGAACCCCTTTTGACAATGATGGGCGATCATAGGGCAGCCGGGATTCGTTGCCGATCAGATGAATCCGTCCGGCATATCCCCTTGCGCGAATGGCGCGCGCAGCCGTTGTCCCGGCGTGTCCCGCGCCAACAATGACGATACTCTTGATCATTGGACAATATCTCCGGCGCTAAAATCGATGTACACAGCATTTCCTTCTACATGTATCGGAAAGACTTTCAGCGGTTTAGTCGGTGGATATGCTTTGACTTTTCCTGTCCGAACGCAGAATTTCCCGCAGTGCAGCGAACACTCAACGACATCCCCGTCCAAGTACCCTCCCTCGGACAGAGACCAATCGCCGTGAGTGCAACGATCTTGTGTTGCAAATAGCTCTCCGTCCACATTGAAGATCGCGACATCGAATTCTTCGCCGGAAATTTTGAGCGCTTCGCCGACAGGGATATCACTAACCTCACAAACTTTCTCAAAACTCATAATTCTTCACCTCGTAGATTGGACTTAACTTTTGAATCCGCTCAATTTTTTTCTGCATCAACAGCATGGGCTTGGTTCAAGCGGTCGCCTACCTGGCGCCAGAGGCTGATTCCCCATATGATCCACACCAAATGAATAGCAAGTGTAGTAAGCCCAAACCACAGGGTCTCGCCACTTAAGACTATGCTATAGACATCCCACATTGCGTCAAAAATCTCGATGAGCACAACGACAGGAATAATGCCTGCATAGCGAATGGGTTCGCGCAGGGCCCAAAGGGCAAGCACACCCACAGCGCCAAGCTGCATCCCGACCACGAGCCATGCATCCTGAAGCAGCATCATGAGTTCCCCTTGAAAGCCATTCGCGACAGAGGGGTACATCAGCATCAGGACGGCAGCACTACGGGCAGGAAGCAGTCCCAAAAAATTTAGTAAATAAAAGATGCCGATTGCAGCCAGGAAACGGCGGATTGCTTTATCGTTCATTGCTTCCTCCTGAACGACAGGATTCACACCCCAGGTGCGAACCCTGTCGTCGGTTCTCCGATACCCCAGCCTTAGAAGAACATGCTCAGATTGTTGGCCGTGATCGTGCCTTGATCGAGCAATACTGTGCGCTTGTCGATCTTGAAACCCAGACCATCATTTACCCGCAGGAGAATATCGCGACGCTCCCCGACGTAAATGTCAGTCATTCGTTCAAGACGATTGCGATAGCACAAGAAGGCGGAACTCACTTCGAGCTTCTCAGCTGACACTTCGCGCACAATCACATTAGTGATCATGTGACGGGATCGGGAAGGGGGGTCTTCGGTCCAGTTAAGGCCTGACAACCTGCCACGGATACGGGCAGTCAATCGACTGTGGTCTTCGTCGAAGTGGGCGTTACATCCCGGACCGTAGTATTCCAGGTTCGAATTCTTTGTGGTCTGAGTGGTCCGAATTGGAACCCAATAATGGATGTCCTCAGTGAGCAGGGTTAACCATTCTTGATATTTACGATGATCAAGAAGTTGCGCTTCCCGATAGTAAAACTGTTCGACTGCGTTTTGGAGCTCAAGACTCACAGGCTTTTCGAGATAATTAAACGGTTGTGTCAATTCTATGGACATGGAACGTCTCCATTATTTCGTTTGGATCGACGTTTCGGCAGGTCTGGCCTGACGAGTAGATCTATTTGGTTAGTGCGGCAGGGATAACGACTTGGGCGGCGGTTAATTACGGCCTGAGGGTTTCCCAGCTCGGCTCGGACATCATGCGGCTCCAGTGGTGATACATACCGCGCGCAGCCTCCTCACCATAGACATAACTGGTCTTCCCGGGGAAATCCGGATTGTTTGCATTAGGCTTACCGACCCCCATTGAGGCGCAGAACGGTCGACTGCGGGCCATATGCCCCCGCAAGACACGCTGTACTTCAACCCAGTTTTCACCATCGTCCTGCTCGTAGGTTCCGCCCTGGTTGAAGGTCATGATGTTCATTCGGCGATATTCGTCCTTGATTTCTGCGGGGGCATCAGCATCAACAACAATGAACGACCAGACTTCGAGTTCGTTCGGTCCACGTGGATGCCAAGTACGAACAGTATTGATGCCCGGCAGGAATGAACAGGTCGGGAAAATTGTCATGTGTTGCGCAACCATGCGGTTAGCTGGCAGTTTGTTGCCAAGCCGCACCTGTGCGCGTTCAGCGGCCGGACCCTTTGTCCAATAGTCCACAACTTTTGGCCCCATAATTGCGTACAGCAGGGAGAAGTCGTCATTGAACCATCCCGTTCCATGGCCACCCCACGCCGCGCGGAATTGGTTCCCAGTAACAGGCAGCTTTACGTCGGATAGGTCTTGATCGGGACGTAGGCTGGAAACGACCCCGGCCACATGCGACATGGTGCACGCGTGATACATGTCGCTACAAAACTGTTCCGCGGCAAATTTCCAATTGCATGGAATGACGGTCCGCTGCATCCCGGTAATCACTTCGGTGCCAGCTTCGGTGCGATCAAACATCACATCCATGTATGGAGTGGCGTCACTGAGATAGTCAATCAAGGGCGGCGCTTTTGCATCCCAGTTGGCAAATACCAAGCCCTTGTAGGTATCTACCCGCGCCTGCAGCGGACCCCAGTCGGCTTTTTCGAAACCACAGTCCCCTTCTTTCTTGTCACAGAAGGCTTCCTTTTCAAACGGAACATTGACAAGATTGCCTGCGATGTCGTAGGCCCAGCCGTGATAGGTGCAAGTAAAGGACTTTGCATTACCATAAGTTGAGCGCTCAATGACCATCCCACGGTGACGGCACTGATTCAGAAACACTTTGATGGAGCGATCCCTTTGGCGAACCACGATAACCGGGTCTTCGCCCATATACGTCGTGATGTAGTCACCTGGATTTGGAATATGCCCCTCGTGGCAAACCAGCAGCCACGAACGAGCGAAAATCCGTTCTAGTTCCAGTTCATACAGATCCTGGTCACTGTAGATACGTGGGTCAAGCAGCCCTAGTTCTTCGTCGACGAGGCCACGAATCTCCTCGGGACTCCACTTTCGAGAAAGCCTAATCGTGGCTTGTGAAACTTCGTTCATTGACGAACTCATATTTATCTCCTCAATTGCCCTTGGTGAAGAGCTGTTAAACGCACCTATAAATTTAGCTTGCGGCGTAGGTGCTTCACCGCAGCAATGCAAACTGCCGAACTACACTGACCGACGACTCAATGTGCTGACGCAGCAGCAGGGAACATTGTTCGGCGTCACGCGCAAGCGCACTTTGAAAAATGAGCTCGTGCTCCGCGTGGACATTTCTCTCGGGCAAAGTGTGGGGCGACGTAAGGCGCCGGTAGCGCTCGAGGTGAATATTCAGAACAGCCAAGAATCTGAAGGTCCAATCGGACGAACAGGCGCTAATAAGTGAACGGTGGAAATTGCGATTCGCTATCTCCCATTGGTCAAACTCGTCATCAGGGTTACGCATTACGTGCTCATCGGACCGAGCGAGTTCGCTATATGCGGCAACCAAATTGCTTTCCCATTCAGAGCCACCACACTTCACACTTTCGCGAACAGATTCACACTCAAGCGCTATGCGGGTTCGAGTGAGCCCCTCCAAGTCTTGCAACGACATTGGCGCCACGAAAAAGCCTCGCTGGGTCTTGGCATGCACCAAGCCATCAGAAACCAGGAGGCTCAGGGCTTCACGCACTGTCCCGCCACTTACATCGAAACGCCTCTGAAGGTCATCAATCAGCAGTCTCGATCCTGCCGACAAGACTCCTTGCACAATTTCGCATCGAAGCCTGTGCATAACTGACTCAATCAGACTGCGCGGCTTTCCTTTAGGCGACGCAACGCCGGCCGCAAAAAGGTCAATGCCAATTGCTTCTTTACCCAACGCTGGCTGATTCATCGCTCTTCTCACCTATCTTTTCTGAAATTGACCTTCGAAAGCGCCTAGAGACAGCACATCGCACTTGTGGCGGCGCTGCTGCTCGACTGGCGACGTACTTGTCACGAGTGTCGATTAACGATAATCGATTTTTTGGAGGTTCGCACGCTGCAGCGCAGCATTGCAAGAGCACCACTAAGTGCTCTGGTACGAACGACTGGCCCAAGCGATGATCTTTTGGGAAGACGAACCCTGCTCAGGGGCGTACATCTGGAAGCACGCTCAGCTCAACACTGACGCGCCGGCCCCGCCTTTCAAGCGCGTCGAACTGCAAGGCCTAGAATCGGGCAACAAGGCATCGGGTTGCTCGAGCCGATCTACACCACGCAGTTCGACTCGATTCGCGCCTCGTGCGTCAAGGCGATGGACGAGACGCCGATCAAGGCCCGGCGTGCGGGGCCGGGGAAGTTGAAAGCGGCGTACTTCTGGCCGGTCTACGGCGAACTCGACGAAATCTGTTTCCCGTTCTTCGAGAGTCGAAGGATCGAGCACGTCGAACAGGCGCTCGGCCTTCCGTCAAAGAGATCGCCGATCTTCTGCGCCACCAAAGCCTCGACACGGCCAACACCTACGCCCGCGTCGATCTGGAAGGGTTGTGGACCGTGGCCCTGCTGTGGCCCGGGAGTCTGCCATGAACGCCCTGGTTTCATGGATGACTCGGGTCGAGACGTATCTGGCGTATCGGCGTCGTCACGGATTCAAGCTCAGCATCGATGCCACGCAGCTTCAATCGTTTGCCCGCTTTGCTGACGAAGCCGGCACGGCAGATCACCTGACGGTGGCGCTGGCCATCGCATGGGCCCGCTCGTCGCGGCGGCGGAATCCGCTCATGTGGGCGAGTCGTAACGAGGTTCTGCGTGGCTTCGCACGTTTCTGCCTGCGCGACGATCCGGCGACGGAGATGCCGCCGCAGGGGCTCTTCGGCCCGGCGCACCGGCGCCTCGTCCCGCACATCTACACGCACAGCAGGTCCTGGCGATACCCATGAAACGCTTCGAGCGGCCCCTGCTCGAGTATCTCTCCCGCGATGAGGTTCAAGCCGTTCTCGCCGCCCCCGACACGAGCACCTGATGTGGTCACCGTGATCGGGTCATGTTCGCGTTGCTCTACAACACCGGCGCGCGAGTTTCCGAAATGATCGGCATCCGGGTGGCCGATGTCACGCTCGCCACGACGTCCTCGGTGCGCTTGCAGGGCAAGGGGCGCAAGCAACGAACCGTGCCGCTGTGGAAGGAGACGGCGGCCGAAATCGGTCACTGGTTGAAGTATGCAGACTTGCGTGCAGACCAGCCCCTGGTCCCCAACCGCAGCGGGCGACCGATGACTCGCACGAATGTGGCCGACCGACTTGCCCTCGCGATCACGGCCGCGACGACGCAGTGTCCGCGGCTGGCGGGGCGCAGAATATCGCCCCATTCCTGGAGGCACACGACGGCCATGCATCTGTGCAGGCCGGTGTCGACATCACGGTCATCGCCTTGTGGCTGGGTCACGAGAGCCCGGTCACGACCCATGGCTATGTCGAGGCTGATCTGGCAATGAAGGAACGTGCCCTCGCGACCCTCGCGCCCCCGGAGACCAAACGCAAACGCTATCGCCCAAGCGACGCCGTCCTCAAATTCCTCGAAAGCCTCTGAATTATGCAAACCTGTGCATGCGGACCACCGTACAGGAGAACGCTCGCGACGGCGTAGCTTGCCTAATAGTTGACCGAGGATAACGGCGCTTATCGAAATATTTCGATAAGCGCCGGAACTGGCTGTTCTGCTGGACCGAACTCGGCGCCAGGCAGGTCGGCATCATGCAGATGCCTGATCGTCACTTGCCGCCTGCACGAAATCGATTCGTATGACTATCTGGTCGATGTCCTGCAGCGAGTTGGTCAGCATCCGGCCAGTCAGGTCCACGAACTGACGCCACGCATGTGGAAGCAACTCTTCGCTAGCAATCCTCTCCGATCGCCTTTGCAAAATCCACAGGCGTAGGCAAGTACGCCGGGCAGTTACCGGTTACGCTTGGCCTACCTGACTGACGCTTGCGTCGGCACTTGCGCCTGAAATCTGGCACGTGCGACGGCGATCGCCGGCTGGTGGTGCTCCGCCCAAGCGATGAGTGCGGTGAGCGGGGGCATGAGCGAGGTGCCGAGCGCCGTGAGTCCGTAACGCACCGCTGGCGGCGTGGTGGAGGTCACCTCGCGCCAGACGAGCCCGTCGCGTTCGAGATGACGCAAGGTTTCGGCGAGCATTCGACGGGAGATGTCGGGTACGGCGCGGAGGAGTTCATTGAAGCGCATGGAGTTGTTGGCAAGGGTGATCAAAATCAAGACCGACCACTTGTCCCCCAGCCGATCAAGCACATCACGCACCGGGCAACTTTCGCCGTGGGTGGGCAAAGGCAGTGGAGTGGTTCCCTTATGATTACCTTGCGACATACGCGTGCCTTCTTGTGCAGTTTGACGACAGTTCCTAGAATGCACCAAGTTCTTTATTGTAACCTGAAAGGTAATGCTATGCCCCATTTTCGCGACGCACGGATTTTCATCACCGGCGCTTCGGGCAAGTTTGCCACTCAGGTGCTGCGGGCGCTCAACGCCCAAGGCGCCCGGTACGTGACCGCAGGGAGCCGGTTCCCGGTGCGGATCAGCGGGCTCGCCGAGTCAAAAATCAGGGTGGATTTCGACGACCCAGTCAGCCTGGACGAAGCCTTCGAGGGTATCGATCGATTGCTGATCGTTGCCACCGATGCTTTGGGTGAACCTGGCAAGCTCGCCCGCCAGCAGAAGGCGGCGATCGAGGCGGCCGCCAAGGCTGGCGTCGGGCATATCCTCTACACCTCGATGACCAACCCTGGACCTGAAAGTCTGATCCCCTTCGCGCCGGACCATCGCAGCAGTGAGGAGGCGGTCATCGCCACCGGCATCCCTTACACCATTCTGCGTAACAACTGGTATTTCGACAACCTGCTGTTCACGATGCCCTCGGTGCTTGCGTCGGGGCGCTGGTACACCGCGGCCGGCGATGGGACAGTGGGCTATGTGACGCGCCTCGACTGCGCGGCAGCGGCCACAGGCGCCCTGCTCACAGAGGACCAGTCATCGATCCAGGACATCACCGGCCCTGTGGCCTTGACCGTTGACGCGCTGGCAATCGCGACCAGCAAGCAACTGGGCAAGCCCATCGAGGTGGTCCAGGTCTCCGACGACGCGCTCGCGGCCGGGATGCGCGACGCAGGGGTCCCCACCCATTCGTTGAGCTCATGGTCGCCTTTGATGCCAACGTGCGCGCAGGGCACATGAACGTGGTCACCGATGCGGTGACATACTTCGCTGGCCGTGAACCGCAAAGCCTGGGCGACTGGCTGGCGGTGAACCGCACGGCCCTGACAAGCTGAGCCCATGCGCCGCCAGCCCACGCGCTACCTCCCTCACTGCGGCGGGCCCCGTTTTTTCATGGGCTGGATCCACCCGACACTTACGAACTCACCTGGCCGGCGCCGGGTGCGCCATGGCTGGCCGAGCGAGCGGGCTGCTCGAGGCCGCAGCCATCGCCACCGCCTTCGACGGACAGGGCTTCGACCACGGGGTGTTCGTGCCACTGAAGATCGCCCCTCCCAAAGCAAGATTTCCATGCGCGCAGACGTCGCTCAAAGCCGGCCTCGGCCTCGACGTTCACTTGACCGCAGGCGCGGCGCTCGCCCCGTTGCGCGAGGAAGGGGTGCTGATCATCGGCTCGGACAACAGCTTCCACAACATGCAGGAGATGATAGCGGGTATGCACGGGCGCAGCCGGGTGCGAGCCGTGAATTCGATGCCTGGCTGGAGGCGGTCGCCGCCGACACGCGTGAGGAACATCTGTTACCCCTGCATGTGGTGGCTGGCGCCGCCGCTGGCGAGCCACGCCGCAAGATGCTGGAAGATCACGTCATGGGCACCGTGGAGAGTGCCTTTGAATATGGAGGTATGGAGGCAGGCCATGAGCTTCGAATTTCCGCCACGCCCGGGCGAACGTCCGCGGACCACGCCTTGTGCACCGCACACCCAGATCAGCCAGAACAGCGCTCCGGAGGTGCACCGGACCTTCAAGGTACACGCATCGAGTTGCCTTCGTGCGCAGCGAGCCATCGAGAATCTCGGTCCCCGGGGCCGAGGCTCTGGTGCTATCCCATGAGCGCGCATGTGGTCCGCCCCAAGCCTTCATGGTCGGTCGCGAGTTCGCCCATGTGCATCCGGCTGATGACGGTTCGATGCACCTGATTCTGCCCCTGGAGCTGGTCAGCAAAGGCTGGGGCGAGCCACATCCCATGGCCGAGGCGGGCTACATCCCGGCCAATGCCGTGATGGCCTACGCGCCCCGGGACATCGCCGAGATCGACATCCTGCTGGGCATCCTGCGCACCTCCTGGGACTTTGCCTGCGGCCATATAAATCTACCTTCAACCATCGTCATCCATGAATGAGGAGAAAGCAGTGACTCAAAACAACCGTGATTTGTACTCACCGGCCACCGTCGCCGGCCACCGGCTACAGAACCGCATCGTCATGGCGCCGATGACGCGCAACCGCGCCATCGAGAATCTGCCCAACGCGCTGATGGCCGAGTATTATGCGCAGCGCGCCTTGGCCGGGCTGATCATCACCGAAGGCACCAGCCCCTCGCCCGAAGGCCTGGGTTATCCGCGCATTCCAGGGCTGTTCTCAGAGGCCCAGGTGGCCGGCTGGAAGGGCGTCACCGGCGCGGTTCACAGCCGCGGCGCCAAGATCTTCGTCCAGTTCATGCACACCGGACGTATTGGCCATCCGCACAATCTGCCGCAGGGCGCGCAGGTACTGGCTCCCTCGGCCATCGCCGCCGCCGGCGAGATCTACACCGACCGCGCCGGCATGCAGCCGCACCCGGCGCCCCGGGCGATGAGCCTCGACGACATCGCCCGCACCCGGCAGGATTTCGTCAAGGCGGCCCAAAACGCCATTGCTGCCGGTTTCGACGGGGTCGAGCTGCACGGCGCCAACGGCTACCTGCTGGAGCAGTTCATCCGCCCCACCAGCAACCAGCGCAGCGACGACTACGGCGGCCCGATCGAAAACCGCGCCCGTTTCGTGCTGGAAGTGGCCAGGGCCACGGCAGAGGCCATCGGCGCCTCCAGGGTGGGCATTCGCCTCTCGCCCTACGGCGTGTTCAACGACATGCCGCCTTACGCGGAAATGGAGGCCGACTACACCTACCTGGCCGAGCAATTGGGCAAGCTGGGGCTGGCGTATCTACACATCGTGGATCATTCCGCCATGGGCGCGCCTGCAGTGCCGGAGCAGATCAAGCAGGCCATGCGCGCGGCCTTCGGCGGCCCCGTCATCCTGGTCGGCGCTTATGACGCGCAGCGCGCCCAGGACGATCTGAACGCCGGCCGCGCGGATCTGATCGCGGTCGGGCGTGATTTTCTCGCCAACCCGGACCTGCCCGACCGGTGGCAACAGGGGTTGGCGCTCAACGCGCCGGACTTCGACACTTTCTACACTCCCGGCGAGAAAGGCTACACGGACTACCCTACCCGCGCCGCTTAGCCGGCCACCTCGCACGCCGCGGTGATCGACAGGGACGATCGGTCATCGCATGGCGGCGCGGCAGAAGCTGATCTACATCACGTGGCCCGATGAACAGAGGGTGCTCGTCACCCGGTTCACGTCATGGCCTAGCCAAACTGCCGCCTGAACCTGCGCACGCCAATACCGAAGATCCCCACCCCCAGCAGCGTCAATCCCAGCAGCGAATCCCACAGCACGTCGAGCCCCGCGCCCTTGAGCAGGATGCCGTAGCCCATCTCGATGAAGTAATAAAGCGGCGAGAGGTACATTGTCTCGCGCAGTCCGGCGGGCATGGCCTCGGGCGGGGTCCAGGCGCCGGACAGGAAGACCATGGGCATGAGGATGAAAATGGCCAGCATCGCCGCCTGGGCCAGGTTGCGGCTCAGGGTGGCGATGTAGAGACCGAGCCCGGAGGTGGCGACGGTGTAGAGGGTGGTCACGGCGAAAAACAGCGGCAGGCTGCCCTTGATGGGCACGCCGAAGACCGGCACCAGGACCAGGAACAGGGAGATTGCGGTGCCCGCGAGGATCACCAGGGTCATGGAGATCACCTTGGGCAGCAGGATCAGCGCCGGGGTCAGCGGCGAAACCAGCAGTTGCTCGATGGTGCCGCGCTCCTTCTCGCGCACCGCGGCGGCGGCCGGCAGCATGATGGCCATGACGGTGATGACGGTCAGCAGCTCCGAGATGGGGATGAACCAGGCATCGTTCTGGTTCGGGTTGTACCAGACGCGGTGCTGGTCCTGGATCATGGGGACAGTGTCGAGGCTCGCCTCGCTCGCCCCCATGCGCGCCAGCGCCGCCTCGAAGCCGTAGCGACCGATGATCTGGCCACTGTAGCTGGCGGCCAGCGTCCCCAGCACGGTGTTGCTGGTGTCCACCAGAACCTGCACGTCCGTGGGCCGGCCGCTCTGCAGGTCACGCTGAAAGTAGGGAGGGATGTCCAGCACCGCCAGCGCCTGCCCCTGGTCCAGCAGCGCCTGCCCTTCGCGGCTGTCCTGGATCTCGCCGCCCAGCTGGAAATAAGGCGGACGGAAGCGGTAGATCAGCTCGCGGGAGGCGGCGCTGTGATCGGCATCGTGCACCACCACCGTGGCATGGTTGAGCTCCAGGCGCACATTGCGGGTCATGTAGATGTCGGCGGTGAACAGGAAGACGATGGCGAACATCAGAAAGCCGTCGCGAAAGAGCTGCAGCAGCTCCTTGACTGTCATCGCTGCCAGCCGCGACCACCAGAGTGTCAACCTTGAGTTCATGTGCGCGGTCTTTTGTGAAAGAGCGCGAAGCTGATCAGCCACAGCACGGCCGCGTAAATGGCCAGCGCCAATGCCTTGCCCCAGAGCTGTTCCAGGCCCACCCCCTTGAGGAAGCTGCCCAAGGCGATGTCGGTGAAATACATGGCGGGAAACAGGTGCGCCTCGAATTGCCCCTGCGGGTCCATGGAGGCGATGGGCACCAGCAGGCCCGAGTACAGCACGGAGGGGATGATGGTCATGACTACGGTCAGCATCATCGCCGCCACCTGGGTGCGCACGATGAGCGAGGCGAGCAGGCCGATGCCCGTGGTGCAGGTGACATAGATCACCGAGGAGAGGAAGAAGAACAGCGGATCGCCCTTGAACGGCACGCCGAACAGACCGGTGGCGAGCGCCCACAGAATGAGGCTGTTGACGATGGAGATACCCACGTAGGGCAGGAGCTTGCCGGCCAGGAATTCGCCGCGGGTGACGGTGGAGGCATAGATGTTGTAGATGGAGCCGCTCTCCTTCTCGCGCACCACCCCCAGCGCGGTGAGGAATGGAGGCGCCACCATCAGCACCAGCATGACCAGCGCCGTGGCGATCGACCAGGTGCTCTTGAGCTCCTGGTTGTAGAGATAGCGCAGCTGCACCCGCACCGGCTGGGCGAGCGCCGCCGCCCGTTCCGGCGCGACGC
Organism: Azoarcus sp. DN11; assembly: GCF_003628555.1. NCBI lineage: Bacteria > Pseudomonadati > Pseudomonadota > Betaproteobacteria > Rhodocyclales > Zoogloeaceae > Azoarcus > Azoarcus sp. DN11. The sequence goes on from NZ_CP021731.1 coordinate 4,635,289, forward strand.
CGAAGCGGCGGCTGATATAGGCGGCCAGCAGTTCGCCGTTGAAGGCCGCGTTGATGGCGATGACGTAGGCCTTGCTGGTCGAGGCGCGAAACGGGAAGGTGCCGTCGATCAGGCTCTGCACCGCCGCGGGCCGCCCCGCCATGAGGTTCTCCTCGAATTTTGGCGGAACCACGATGGCGAAGCGGATGCGGCTGTCGGCGAGCAGGGGGTCGAGCTCGCGTTCGCTCTTCACATGGCCCCGGTAGTCGAAGTAGCGCGAGTCGATGAAGCGGTGGGTGTAGTCGCGCGAGAGGGCGCTGCGGTCATGGTCCACCACCGCGAACGGGATATGCTCCACGTCGAGCGACAGGCCGTAGCCGAAGACCAGCATCAGCGCAGCGGGCACCACGAAGGCCAGCGCGAGAAACAGGCGGTCGCGCACGATCTCGCGCCACTCCTTGTGGGCCAGCGCCGCGATGCGTGCGAGGTTCATAGCCGCTGCTCCCCCTGTTCCAAGGCCGTGATCCGGTAGACGAACACATCCTCCAGCGAGGGCGGGCGCGGTGTCACGCCGGCGAGCCCGATGCCGCGGCCGGCGAGGATGGTCTGAATCTCGCGCGTCGCGGTGTGCGCATCGCGGGCAAACAGATGGATGTGCCGGCCGAACAGCGCCACCCCCGCGAAGCCCGCCTGCTCCAGCAGCGCCATGGCGGCCAGCGGCCGGTCGGTGGCGACCTCCAGCAGCTCGCCGGCCTCCTCGCGCAGGGCCTGCTTCAATGCCGCGGGCGGGTCGTCGGCGACGATCCGTCCGGCGTGCATCAGGGCCAGGCGGTCGCAATGCTCGGCCTCGCTCATGTAGTGGGTGGTGATGAGGATGGCGACCTGCTCCACGCGGGCGAGATGGACGAGGATGTCCCAGAAGCGGCGCCGGCCGATCGGGTCCACGCCGGAGGTGGGTTCGTCCAGGAACAGGATGCGCGGCCGATGCACCAGGGCGCAGGCGAGCGCCAGGCGCTGGCGGATGCCCAGCGGCAGGCGGCCCGCCAGCTGCCGCTCGCGGCCCGTAAGCCCGGTCAGCTCCGCCACCTGTTCGATGCGCTCGCCAGCCGCGTGCCGCGCTACGCCGTAGATGCGGGCATAGAGGCGCAGGTTCTCCAGCACGCTCAGGTCCTGATACAGGGAAAACGCCTGGGAGGTGTAGCCGATGCGCGCCTTGATCGCCTGCGCGGCAAAGTGCATGTCGGCCCCGGCCACCCGCCCCTCGCCATCGCTGGGCGGCAGAATGCCGGTGAGCATCTTGATCAGCGTGGTCTTGCCGGCACCGTTGGCGCCCACCAGACCGAAGATATCGCCCTGATGGACGGTGAAGCTCGCGCGATCCACGGCACGGAAGCCGTCGAAATCCCGCGTCAGATCCTTGGCGAGGATGGCGACATCGTCGCCAGGCGGATCGCCGTCGCCGGCCCGAGGTTTGGCAACGGCCCTCTCCTCGACCAGCCGCTGCCGGCGCAGGAGGGCGACGAAGGCGTCCTCGAGATCGGGCGTGGTGGCGTGCAGGTCCCGCAGAGACAGTCCCTTGAGGAGCCCGGCTACCGTGCCGACGGCGGCTTCGGGCTCCGCGTCGTCCACGAACACCCGCAGCCGCGGCCCCACCGACTCCGCCTGCGCAAGGCTGGCCTGGATGCGGTCCAGCGCCTCCACCTGCGGCTCGGCCTCGAGTTCCACCACGCTGCCCGGCGTCCGGGCCCGGATCGCATCGGGTTCGCCGCTCGCAAGCACGCGCCCGCCGTGCATCAGGGACAGGCGGTGGAAGCGCTCGGCCTCGTCCATGTAGGCGGTGGAGATCAGGGCGGTGATGCCATTCTCGCGCAACAGCTCGGCGAGGATGGCCCAGAAATCCCGGCGCGAGACCGGATCGACACCGGTGGTGGGCTCGTCCAGGACGATGAGCTCCGGCTCGTGGATCAGGGTGCAGACGAGGCCGAGCTTCTGCTTCATGCCGCCGGAGAGGTGTTTCATCGGCCGGCCGGTGAAGCGGTCGAGCCGCGTCATGGCCAGGAGCTTCGCCTTGCGCGCGGCAATCTCTGCGGCCGGCACGCCGCGCAGGCGGGCGAAAAAGTCGATGTTTTCTTCCACCGACAGCTCGGGATAGAGGTTGAGGCCCAGGCCCTGGGGCATGAAGCCGAGCCGGCCCTTCACCCGCTCGGCCGCCGCCTCCGAATCGATGCGGATGCCGAACATTTCGATCGAGCCCTCCTCGAAGGCGAGCACCCCGGCGACGGCCTTCATGAGGCTGGACTTGCCGGCGCCGTCCGGCCCGATGAGGCCGTAGATTTCACCGCGCCGCACCTCGAGATCGACCCCGGCGACCGCCGCCTGCCGGCGATAGCGCTTGCCGAAACCCTGCACCCGGACGGCCGGCGCGGGCGTTAGCGGCGCGGCTTCGCCCATGGGGTGTCCTCGCGCCAACGGATGATGGCATCGGCCGGCAGCCCCGGCGTGAGGCGGTGCTCCGGGTTTACATCCAGATACAGCTTGACCGCATAGACCAGCTTGACCCGCTCGTCCGGTGTTTGCACCTCCTTCGGCGTGAACTCCGCCCGCGCGGCGATGTAGCGCACCGTGGCGGGGAACGGCCGGTCGGGGAAGGCGTCGGTGTACACCCGCGCCGGCAGCCCCAGGCGCACCTTGCCGATGTCCTTCTCCGGCACATAGGCCTTGAGATAGAGGCGGTCGAGATCGACGATGTCGAAAAGCGGCGCACCCGCGCCGACCACCTCGCCCGCATTCACCAGACGCTGGGTGATGATGCCGTCGGCAGGCGCGACAATGGCGAGATCGGCGAGCACGCTCTCGGCCTCTTTCAGCGCGGCCCGCGCCTGATCGAGCTGGGCGGCCAGGGCCTTGACTTCATCCTCCCTGGCGCGCAGCCGTTCATCGCCCAGACGCGCCTGGGCAAGCTGCCTTTCCGCCACGCGCACGGCCTCTTCGGCCGAGCGCGCCTGGTTGGCCGCAACCTCGGCGGCCAGCGCCATCTGCTCGTAACGGTGCCGATCCACCGTTCCCGCCTCGGCCAGCCTGCGGAAGCGCTCGGCATCCCGCGCCGCCTGCTCCGCGCTGGAGTGGGCCGAGGCGAGCTGCGCGCGGGCATGGGCGAGGTTGGCCTCGGCGGTTTGGATCGCCAGGGGCAGGTCCTTGCGCGCGACTGCGAGCGCCGTCTGCGCAGCCCGCCATTGCGCCTCCATGGCGCTTGCCGCCTGGCGGGCCTGATCGAGTCTGGCGCGGACCTGGGCATCGTCCAGGCGGGCGAGCACCTTGCCCTTCTGCGTGCTATCCCCTTCGCGGGCAGGGAGATCAGCCACCTTACCCGGCATCTTGCCGGCGACGGCATAGTGATCGCCCTCGATACGGCCGTTGGCTTGGATCAGTCCATCAGGCAGCGGCGGCGTGCGCAGCCAGAACCACCAACCCGCGACGGCGAGCAGGGCCAGCACGGTCAATCCGGAAACGAGCCCAACGGACGGGATGTTTTTCTTCACGCTGGCTCCCTCTCTAAAGATCGCCCACGGCACGCTTCAGTCGCAGTCCAGCCAGCGCGGCGTCATAGTGCGCGGCGGCGTGATTGGCCTCGCTGTTGACGCGCAGGGTTTCGGCGTCCAGCACCTCGGTATGGGTGGACAGGCCGTTGGCATAGCGGTCGCGCACCACGCGCAGGTTTTCCTCGGCCTGGTCGATGGCCGAGCGGGTGACCTCGATGCGCTTTCCCGTTTCCTCCACGTCGAGCCAAGTCTGGCGCACCTGCAGGGCGACCACCGAGGCGAGCTCCTCGCGCTGCTCCGTCAACGCTGCCGCCTGGCGCTCGACCGCGCCGGCGCGGTGACCGGCCACACCGCCATCGAACACGTTCCATCGGGCTCCCAGGGTGACCATCCACTGCCCTTCATGCACCTGATAGCGGTTTTGCTGGTAGCCATAGCCGCCGGACAGCGCAATCTGCGGACGATTTTCTCCGCGCACGGCTGCCGCCTGATGGCGTAAGGCCTCGATCTGTCCGGCCAGCGCGGCCAATTCGCTGCGCTGGACGAGCGCCCGCTCGGTCAAGCGCGCCAAGGGTACCCGACCCGCATCGGGGGCCAGTTCATCCAAGCTGACGGCCTGGTCAAGCGGTCGCCCCAGCAGCCGGTTGTAGGCCGCGCGGGCCAGATCCAGGGCATTGGCCGCCTGCAGGGCCTTTTGCCGTGCATCGGCCAGGGCGACCCGCACGGAGAGCAGGTCGCTCCTGGCCACCATGCCCTGCTCGTGCAGGTTTCCCACATCGCGAGCATGGGCCGACAGACTCTCGACATGGCTTTCGGCGACCTTCAGCATCCGGCCGGCGCGCAGCCCGTTGACGTAGGCATCGGCCACGCGCAGCTTGAGGTTCTGCACGTCGGCCGTCTCGCCCAGCCTCGCCGCCTCCAGGCCCGCCGCCGCCGCATCGATGCCGCGCTCGATGCGGCCCCCGGTGTAGAGCGGCAGGGTCGCCATGGCCTTGTAGGCGGCGCTGTCTTGCTGGGCCATCGGCATCTGCAGCGACTGGCCGAGCAGGTCGGCCCTGAACGCCGGCGTCTTGTCGAGGGCGATATAGCCTGCCTCCAGACTCACGCTGGGCAGGCTGCTGGATCGGGCAGCCTCCAGCAGGCTCTCGGCGGCGCCGGTGTTTTCGCGCGCCGCCTTCAGGCCGCGGTCCACGCCCAGGGCGGTGTCCCATGCCTGCGGCAGGGATTCGGCAGCGGCGTTGCCCGCGAGCAGCGCGGCGGCCAGGCCTGCCAGCGGCAGCAGGCCGCGGAGTCTTTTTGGGTGATGAGCGGAATTCATGTTGTTCCTTCTTTTGTGGCCGCTTCTTTGCGCTGTTTGTGGCGCAGCAGCAGATAGAGCAGCAGGGGCACGACGATCAGGGTGAGCACGGTGGAGACCAGCGTGCCGAAGATCAGCGAGATGGCCAGGCCGCCGAACACCGGGTCGGCGAGCATCACGGCGCTGCCCAGGACGATGGCCAGCGCCGTCAGCAGGATGGGACGCAGGCGCACCGCACCGGCTTCGAGGATGGCTTCGCGCAGGTCCATGCCCTGGCGCCGGTAGTCGAGCACGAAGTCGATGATGAGCAGCGAGTTGCGCACCACCACGCCGGCCAGGGCGATGATGCCGATCATGGAGGTGGCGTTGAACGGCTGCCCCATGAGCCAGTGTCCCGGAAAGACACCGGCCAGCCCCAGGGGGATCGCCGCCATAGCGACCAGCGGCAGGCTGAAGGACTGGTAATAGGCCACCAGCACCAGGAAGATGAAGGTGATCGCCAGCCCCAGGGCACCCAGCATGTCGCGGTAGGTATCGAGCGTCATGCGCAGTTCGCCATCCCAGAGCAGGCGGGGGCCGTCCAGGGTGTCGGGCGCCACCGGCTTGAAGCGCAGGTTGCCGGTCACAAGGCGGCTGCCGTCGGCCAGCGCCAGGCCGTCCAGGCGCCGGTCGAGATCGAGCACCGCGTAGACGGGGGCGGTGGATTCGAGCTCGCCGCCCACGAAGGTGACGCGCTCGCCATCCTTGTGCAGGATGGGCCGGTCGGCCCGGGCGGGCGCCACCTGCACCAGTTCCGACAACGGCACCCGCTGGCCCTGCCGATTGGTCAGCGACACCCGTGTCAGCAGTTCGGGGTCGATTTGGTGGCTGCGCGGGATTTGCAAGCGGATGGGCACGGGGTTCTTTTCGCCTTGAACATGGGCGCGCCCCAATGCCTCGCCGTCGATCAAGCGGCGCAGCGCGACGGCCACCTCGGCGACGGTCAGCCCGGAGAGCGCGGCCTTTTCCCGGTCGACGGTCAGGCGGTGTTGGTACACATCCTCGACCTCGGTGTCGGTGACTTCGACCATGTCGTAGGTTTGCCCGAAGGCCGCTTTGACCTGCCCGGAGAGCGCGCGCAGTTGCTGCGGGTCGGTGCCGTAGATTTCGGCCAGCACCGTGGCGCGCACCGGCGGCCCCGGCGGGTCTTCCACCAGCTGCACGGTACTGCCGGGGAAGCGCGCGGCGATGGCCTGCACCGCGGGACGCAGCTCGCGAACGATATCGATTGAGGTCTTGTCGCGCGCCGTTTTGTCCCGGAGGTTGACGCGGACTTCCCCCACATGCGGTCCCTGCTTGCTGCCGGCGCCGCGCAGCAGGCCATTGAAGTCGATCACACCGGCCTGGCCGATCCAGCTCTGGTAATCGCTCACGTCGGGGTTCTGGCGCAACAGGGCACCGATCTCACGGGCGAGGCGATCGGTGGTTTCTACCGGGGTGGTCTCCGGCAGGTCGAAGGTGATGTTGAAGGTATTCTTGTCGTCCTTGGGCATCATCGCCATCTCGACGCCGAACCAGGTCTGCGGCCCGCTCAGACCCGCCGGGCGCACGAACTGCCAGGCGGCCTGGAACAGGGAGAGCACGATCGCCAGGGCGGCCAGCAGAAAGACGCCCCGCCGTCTGGGCGGGCGGTCCACCAAGGGCGCCATGAGCGCGTGGTAGAAGCGGTGCAGGCGGTCCCCGGTGTCGTGGTCTTCCAGGTCGTGCCCCTCGCCCGGTTTGAGCCAGCGGTTGGCCGCCCAGGGCACGACGGCATAGGCCACCAGCAGGGAGGCGGCCATGGCGACGGGGACGTTGAAGGCGACCGGATAGAAATACTGCCCCGTCATGCCGGAGACGATCAGCAGCGAGCCGAACACCAGCATCACCGCCAGCGTCGCCAGGTTGGTGGGGGAGCCGATCTCGTTGACCGCCTGCACCGTGGCCCGCGCCTTGTCCTCCTGGCCGAGGCGGGCGTAGCGGCGGTGGATGTTCTCGATGACGACGATCGCGGCATCGACCAGCAGCCCGAGCGATAGGATCAGCGCGAACAGGGAGACGCGGTTGATGGTCAGGCTCCCGAAATAGGCCGCGCCCAGGGTGAGCGCCAGAATCAGCGGCACCGTCACGCCCACGATCAGCGCCTCCTTCAGCCCCAGGAAGACGGCGGTCACCAGGAACACGGCCAGCACGGCGATGCCCAGGTGCTCGATCAGGCCGTTGACGGCGGCGTCCGCCTTCTGGCCGTCGTTGCGGGTCACCACGAGCTCGACGTCGGCCGGTACGAATTGCACCCGCATCCGCTCGATGCGGGCGAGCACCTCATCAGCAACGACCACGGCATTGGTGCCGGCCTTCTTGGCCACAGCCAGTGTCACCGCCGGCATCTCCGCCTGCTGCACCTTGCCGAAGCGCGCATCGGCCGGACCGAAGGCCATGCGGCTCAGTTTATCCCGCTCTTCGGGGGGGCCGTCGACGACGCGCGCCACCTCGCCCAGGTAGATGGGGCGGCCGGCGTGGTTGCCGACGATCAGGCGCCCGAGCTCCTCCGCCGAGGCGAGGAAGCCGTCCAGGTACACCTGGCGGTTCTCGCCCTGCTGCACCACCGTGCCCAGGGGAGCGGCGACGTTGCCCGCGCTCAGGAAGGCGCGCACCTGGTCCAGCGTCACGCCAAAGGACTGCAGGCGCTGCGGGTCTAGTTCGATGCGCATCTCCCGGTCGCGGCCACCCTGCACGAAAGTGGTGGATACCGCCTCCAGGCTGCGCAGCCCCTCCAGCATGCGGTCGGCCAGCCGCTTCAGCGCATAGTCGTCATAGCGCTCCGAGGCCAGAGTGACCGTGACGATGGGCACGTCGTCTACGTCCACACTGCGGATGAGCGGCTCCATCGCCCCGAGGGGCAGGCGGTCGCGCTGGCCGAGCACGCGGTCGTAGAGCTTGACCAGGGATTTCTCCTTGTTCTCCCCTACCTTGAACTGCACCATCAGCACGCCCAGCGAGTTCATTGCCGTGGCGTAGGTGTGGTCCACCCCCGGGATCTGCTTGACGATACCCTCCAGTGGCCGGATCACTAGTTCCTCCACCTCTTCGGGGGAGGCGCCGGGCAGGGCCACCCGCACCTCGGCGCCGGGCACCACGATCTGCGGGTTTTCCTCGCGCGGGGTGAGCGCCATTGCCAGCAGGCCCAGCAGCGCACAGGCGAGCATGAACAGCACGGTCAGTTTGGAGGAAACGAATATCTCGGCCAGGCGTCCGGCGCTGTTGAGTCTGCGGTCGGTCATCACGGCGCCTCCGCCGGCATGACGCGGTCGCCGTCGCGCAGGGCGGGCTCGACCGCTGCCACCAAGCGCTCGTCGGCTGCCAGACCGGCGCTCACCTCGACCCGGTCGGGCCATTCGCGGCCGGTGCGCAGCCAGCGGAACAGCGCCCGGCCCTCGCCGTCCAGCACGAAAACGCCGGTGAGCCCGCCGCGCTCGGCCAGCGCCCGCCGCGGCACCACCGGCGAGGGGCTTTCCCCGACCGTGAAGACTGCGCGGCCGAACATCCCCGGCATCAGCCCTACCGTCTCTGGCAGCGCGATCTTGACCTGGTAGCTGCGAGTAACAGGATCGCCGGAGGGAACCACCCGGGTCACCGTGCCTTCCAAGGGCGTGGGCAGGCGGTCAAGGCTGACCACCGCCGGCTTGCCCTCGCCCATGGCGGCGACCTGGCCTTCCGCCACGAAGGTCTCGAACAGCAGGCCACGCCCCGACTCCACGGTCAACAACGGCATGCCGGGCACAGCGAGATCGCCGGCCCGTTTCAGGCGGGCCACCACCGTGCCGGCCACGGGGCTGACGATTTCGGCATAGGCGCGCTGGGCCAGCGCCGTGTCGAGACCGGCGCGCGCCTGGTTCAGGACCTCGCGGGCGGCGTCAAACTTCAGGCGCACCTTGCGCATCTCGTTTTCCGAGACGCTGCCGCGTTCGAACAGGCGCTCGAATCGCTCGCGGTCGGTCTGCGCATCCCGGAAGGCGGCCTCGGCTGCGCCTTGGGCCGCGCGCGTTTGGCGGATGCCGCCTTCCACGTCCGCGGCATCGAGGCGGGCAAGCACCTGGCCGCGCCGCACCCGTTCACCCTCCTGCACCCGGATCTCGCGGATATAACCGCTCAGCCGCGAGGCGACCTCGACGCGCTGATCGGACACCACCGAGCCGACCGTAGTGTACTCGACCGGTGCACTGGCGGTCGCCGTCATGACCGGAAGATTCCAGGTCTTGGCGTCGATTTGAGTCGGGGCCTCCGGCGCTTTACCGCATCCGGTCAAGAGAGCGTAGAGCACCAGCGGCGCCATGTGTGTGAGCAGGTTTTTTCTTTTCATGGGGCGGGTTTTTCCGATTGGACTTTAAATGGTGATTAGCAGGACGCGGGCCAGCCATTCTGCGGACGCGGCCTTGTCGGTGCCGCGAGTGTTGCGGCGGCCGGTGCGGAGCGGCCTCGTAGGCAGCGCGCTCCGGCTGGGGCATCCGCATCTGAAACTGTTTGCCGAGCTGATCGGCACCGAATGCCGGTGTGCTGCCGAAAGACAGAAGAGCGCCGGACAGAACGTGCGAGAGCCACATTGAATGGGGGCGTGGTGAAGGCAAGTTACTTCTCTCTTTTGCGGAAATACACCTGGGCAACGCGGCGAGCAAACACCACCTTTTGACGCCACCAAACATGCAGCGATGTCCGCACTCTGTCGGTCCACGAAGCGCCCGGGGGCAACAGCTCCCGTCCCAGCACCGACTCGAACGCCCGTAGCTGCGCCAAGTAGACCTGGACGTGACGCAATTCGAAGCGCTGCGGGTCGATCTGCCCGTAGTCTTCCACGAGCCGGTTGAATAGCGCGCGCAGCCGGTCCGCGCGAAGACGGAGCAGACCGTCTTCGGCATGCTCCGTCGCCAGCCGGGCGAGTTCGAGTCCCCGATTGACGAGCGCGTCAAACCCCTTGATGGCAGGGCGACCCTCCAAGCGCCCGATCCGCTGGAACGGAAGTTCCAAGTACACCGCGAGCACACGCCGCAAGTCGGCGAGGATCGCCTCCTCCAGTGCCAGGGGAGGACGCTCGACAAGCGGGATATCCTCGGTTCCCGATGCCGACCGGCAGGCCCGCAAGTCCTCGACATAAAGCCGGGAATCGCTGAAATACCCAGTGACCTGTCGGGTTGTTGCCTGCTCAAGCTCGTCGCGAGACGCGTCGCTGAGCACGCGCGCCATCGAGCGCAATGGCTGCCACATCGAGAGCGGAAAACGGGAAAAGCGATAAGGCGCCTGAGTTCCAGGCAGCAAACGGTAGGCGATCAATTCCTCCTGCAACGACGGGTCTTCTTCGAACCGTGCTCGGATGCCCTCGAACACGTCCAAAGGCATGCTCGGCAGCCCTATCCGGTTGCCGAGGGAGCGGCGGCCATAGCCACCGGCCGCAAGCATCTGCGCCACGACGTCCGCGCAATTGAAATCGCTCCGGTGCCATTGCAGGCTGCCATCCCGGAACGCGCCTTCCTGGCGGCGCGCCTCGGCCACCATCGCGGCGCGGCTTTCGGGGGGAACGCCCCGGACGCGCAAACCGAGCGTCTCGCGGCCGTAGGCCATGCCATAGGTGTTGGTATGAACTTGCGATGGGGACGGACGAGTGACACCGTACAAATAGTCCGCAAGGCTCACGTGCTGGAGAAAATTTGGATCGACGGAAGGGTCCGCGATGTAGTTCGCGCTATAAACGACGCCCTCGATACGGATGGCAAGGTGTCCGAACGGATTTTCGCGGACGAGCCGCTCCGGCGTCTGCGAGGTCGCGTAGGAAAGCAGCAACTCGACCTCGGCCGGTGACTCGGCGTCGAGTCGTGCGAGCGCTGCGTCGATACCGAGCACCGGCGCGCCATCTTCGACCCCGTAAGTCGGCAATGGATGTACGGGATCCTCCGCGTCGTCCAGTGCGAACCGGGCGATGCTGACGATGTTCGTCCGCTCTCTGTACTGCCGTTGGGCGGTGAGGATTTCTTCCCGTCGGACCGGATCGGAGAGGATTTCCTCGACCAGTCTTCCCGCGTCTTCCGCATTGCCAGCAAAACTGGCCAGCCCTTGGCGCACGAACAGGGCGGCGTTCTCGCGCTCGTGGCCGCTGATGACATCGAGGAGGATAGTCGGCACGCCGATCGTGAACGCTTCCGCCGGCGTCAGTCCTCCCGCCTTGGTGATCAGGACGTCGGCGGCACCCATGTACGCAGTCATGTCGGATCGTGGCACCAGTCCCACGACCTTCAGTGTTAGCCGCGACGGCAGGCTTCCGCGCAGCTCCTCCAGCCTGGCGCGCAGGCGCGCATTCGCGCCACAGGCGGCGATGATCTGCAGGCTGCCGGGAACATGACGCATCACGCCGTCGATGATGCCCGCATAGTCCCCCTGGCCTTCCTTGCCGCCCGCGAGCGTCAGGGTGGGAATGTCCGGCGATAACCCGATACGCGCGCGGATGTCCTGGCGAGCGACTGCGGACACCGCCTCAAACTGCACCGGCATCCCGCTGGTGATTACCTTGTCCGGTGGCACGCCTGCCGCCAGCCAGCGCGATTCCAGTTCCGGGTGCGCCAGAAAGGTGCGATCAATCAGCTTGGAGATACGTGGAAAGTAGCCCTCGAAAAAGTCCGTATGCAGCCATCCGATTCTTCGATTGGCCAGGAACCCCTTTTCGCGCAGCGTTCCCAGCACCTGGGCGGCGCCGTAGTGGGTCGACAGGATGACGTCCGGCGCCTCTTGGGTCAGGTAGGCGTTAACTTTCCCCTCAGGGTAGTCAGTGGGCAGCATCGACAGCGAGGGAATGCGGTTGCCTCCGGTTTGCGTCGCGTCGAACAGGCTCTCGAAGCACTCGGGCAAGTTGCTGGCGACGAACCAGTACAGGCGTTCGTCGACTCTCCGCCAAACCGGGTGCATGAAGGCGCGAATGTCCTGTAGAACCACCTCGGTGCGCCGGGATTGTCGATGTATTTCAGCCCTTATGGCTTGAGCAGCGCTGATGTGCCCGTAGCCGATCGACGAATAGAAAATGACGATCTTCTTCGGTGGCAAGGACGCGTCCATTTTCATTCCCTGCTGGCTTGTCACGCGGGCCGGCTGAGGGTTGGGGCTCATTAAATTCATGATTACTTTTCACTGCCTCCAGCCTCGATGCTGGCAGCGATCCGTTCAGCCAGTTCGAGTGGACGGCCGTTCCCTGTGGCCGTCGCAAGGGTGCGCGCCTCCTGCGTCGCCTGACGGCACAGGTCGCGCGCGGCGCACAGGAGGGCGGTGCGTGCCTCGCAGCGCTCCATGGCATTGGCTTCTTGCAGCAACACGTGGCTCGCCACGAGGGTTTCGCCGTAGCGCCGAGCGACGCCGGCGAGCGGTTCCGGGTAGCCCGCGAGCGCAGCCCCTGTGGCACCGGCCGCCCCGCCCAGCGGCGCCGCCAACCGTTGACGGGTTCGCACCCGCTGCGTCGGGTCATCGACGCCATCTCGCGCCGGGCTCAGATTGGCGGCCTCCAATTCCGCGGCACGGTTGACCGCATTAGAAACCAGGGCGAGGACTTGCAGGTCAGCGCAGCGCACCAGCAGGCGGAAGGCCCCGGTGGTCAAGTAGTCGCCCGCCAGCACGGTGGCGGCGTTGCCGAGATGCGCGGATGGGCCGCTCGCCGCATCGACGTGGGCATGCAATTGCTGCAGGCTGAGATGGATCAGGTCCAGGGCCGTGCCGGCATCGATGCCCGCCTGCCCGGGATGGAAGCTGCTGGTCACCAGCGCCCGGATCGGAATCTGCTGGCCTGACAGCAACAGGCGCAAGGCAAGCTGGACGGGGGCGGCCTCGCAGGTCAGGGCGCCTGTAATGGCGGCGCGGACGCCCGTCATCACAGCCTCGGGGAAGTTCATGGGATGCCTGTCAGTCATCAGTGGGCGCTCCTGCCCAGCGGGCCAATTGCTGCGCCGCGCTGCGGTAGCCGATCTCGATGATTTCCTCGGCGCGGTCGAACTCCATGAAACGCACCGCGCCCAGCGGCGGGCGGATGAGGATGTCCGACTTGTCCTGCCGCAGGCTGGCCTGGGTCATGCGCGCCTGCATGATGTAGATCGAGCTCAGCAGCACGTCGAAGATGCCCGGCAGCGGTTCCGGCTCCTTGTGCAGCCAGGCTTCGAACTGGGCCAAGCCGGGGTTTGTTCGCAGGCTTGCCATCAGGCGCGCCATGGCCTGGGTATGGAATGTTCCCTGTGAGTTCGAATCTTGGCGGGATACCCGGCTCGCCACGATGTCGTGGTTGAGGTCGACGGCGATGACCAGGCCAGCGCCCATGGCACGCACCACGCTCACCGGCACCGGGTTGACCAGACCGCCGTCGACGAGAATGCGGCCATTGCTGCGCACCGGCGTGAAGATGCCGGGCACCGAGATGCTGGCACGCACCGCATCGATCAGGTCGCCCGAGGCGCACGCCACCTCCTCGCCGCTCATGATGCAGGTGGCCACGGCGCGGAAGGGAATCGGCAGGTCCTCGATGTTTGCCGCTGCCACATGGGCGCGCACGAAGTCCGCGATTCTTTGCCCGTCGATCAGGCCCGAGCGGGGGAGAACGGGGTCGAGCAGACCGGCGATCTGGCGCCAATCGAAGGCGCGAAAACGATCGGCCAAGCCCCCGATCTTGCCGGCGGCATATACCGCGCCCACCACCGCGCCTATGCTGGTGCCGGCGACCAGATCGACCTTGATCCCGGCCTCCTCGATGGCGCGCAGCACGCCGATGTGCGCCAGCCCGCGCGCTGAACCGCTGCCCAGCGCCAGGCCGACCTTGCGCGCGGGCGGATTGGGAACGGTTTCGGGTGCGGGTTTCGCCATCTCTAGCCCTTGCCGCCACGCCAGATGGAGAACAGCACCCAGATGCCGCCGATGACGGCGGCGATGAAGCCGAGCAAGCCGAAAGATGGCAGGCCGGGCTCGCGCTCGACGGTCATGACGATGGCCGAGCCGATGATCAGGGCGGCGGTGACGACGCTGATCGCCAGGCGGCTGGCGGCGCGGTCGAGACGGTCGCCGAAATGCTTGAGGGGCAGGACCTCGACTTGCACCAGGAGCTTGCCGCGCCGCGCGGCGCGCAGGAGCTGGCGCAGGTCTTGCGGCAGCCCGGCGACGAGGGCAAGCGTGTCGCGCAAGGCGCGCCAGCCGCGCCAGACCAGGGCGCCGGGCGCGGCGTGGGCGAGCAGCACCCGTTCGAGAAACGGCGTAGCCTCGCCCGCCATGTCGAAGTCGGGGTCGAGCTGGCGCCCCAGTCCCTCCAGGGCGATGAAGGCCTTGATCAGCAGCGCCAGGTCGGGCGGCAGGGTGAGGCCGTGCTCGCGCAGGATGGCGACCAGGTCGGAGAGCATGGCGCCCAGATCGAGGTTCTTGAGCGGCACGCCGTGATACTGGTCGGCGAAGGCGTCGATCTCGGGCTGCAAGGTCTCGCTGTCGATCTCGGCGCCGCCGCTCCAGTCCAGCAGCACTTCGGCCACCTTCTCCGCATCGTGGCTGACGAGACCGTGCAACAGCACGGCCAGCTGATAGCGGCGCTCCTCGGAAAGGCGCCCGACCATGCCGAAGTCAATGAAGGCGATGCGGTTGTCCGGCAGGTAGAAAACGTTACCGGGATGCGGGTCGGCGTGGAAGAAGCCATCTTCGAGCATCATCTTGAGCACGGCCCGGGCACCGCGACGGGCCAGCAGCCTGCGGTCGAGGCCGGCCGCGTCCACGGCGGCCAGGTCGCGGCCGGCAATGCCATCGACATAGTCCTGCACATTGAGCCGCCCGCCGGTCCACGGCCAGTGGATGCGGGGAACGACGATCTCGGGGTGATCCGCGAAGTGGGCGGCGATGCGCTCGGCGCTGCGGCCCTCGGCGGAAAAATCCAGTTCGCGGCGCAGCGACAGGGTGAAATGGCGCACCACCTCCCGCGGCCGGTAGCGGCGCAACTCGGGCGCTTCCGCCTCGACGATCTCGGCGAGACGGGCCAGCAGGCGCAGGTCAGCCTCCACGATCGGCCGGATGCCGGGGCGCCGCACCTTGAGGATGACCGCCGTGCCGTCAGCAAGCCAGGCGCGATGCACCTGGGCCAGCGAGGCCGCCGCAAGCGCCTGCATCTCCAGGCGCGGAAAGATGGCCTCGGGCGGCTCGCCCAGGTCCTCCGTCAGTTGCGGCAGCAGCTCGGCGAAAGGGATGGCGGGCGCCGCGTCCTGCAGCTTGCTGAACTCGGCGATCCATTCCGGCGGGAACAGATCTACGCGGGTGGCGAGGATCTGCCCCAGCTTGACGAAGCTCGGCCCCAGCTCCTCCAGCGCCCGGCGCAAGCGGGCCGGCGGCTCCAGCCGCGCCAGTTCCTCCGGTTCGTGCCAGTGCAGGGCGCGGCCGGCACGTTCCAGGGCGCCCGCCATGCCGATCCGCCGCACCAGATCGCCGAAGCCGTAGCGGATCAGGACTGAGGCGATGTCATGCAGGCGGCCCAGGTCGCAGACGGCGCCGATCGCTTGCCATAGCATCAAACGTCCTTGCCGGTCTCTTTCGATTCCAGGCGGGCAGCGATGCCTTGGAGCAGGCCGGCGGCCAGACCGGCCAGCAGCGCGGCTTCATGGCGCACGACCTCCGCCCCTTTCTTGGCCTGTTCGCGCGCACCTGCCGTAACGGCCTGGGTCAGTTGCTCGAGCGCGATCCGGGTACGTTGGCCGACGGCCGAGCCACTGCTGCGGGCATGTTCGGCAAGCTCGGTGAAGGTGGCCTGGACAGTGCCCCGGGTATCGCGCGCTGCGTCCTGCAGCGTTTCGATGAACAGCGTCTGCAGCGTGGCCAGTTCGTCCGCCGCCTGCTTCAGCCCCTGCCGGGAGAACTCACTGGTGCGACCCGTGGCCTCCTGAATGGCCAATTGTGCGGCCTCCGCTGCGCCGGCCAGCGCCTCGTCCAGACCGCGCATCGCCTCTTTCAGCGCTTGTCCGCCGCGTTCCCCGAGCGGCACGGCGCCTTCGCGGGCGCCTCTGACCACGGCCGCCGTCACGCGTTTGAGTGCATCGGCATCAAGATGCCCGCGCGTGAGAGCATCGAGCGTGATCGCACGCACCTGAGAGGCGACCGCGGCCGGGTCGGTGGCAAGTGCGCCTTGTACGCGTTGCTCGAGTTCCTCTGGCGTCATGGAGGGAAGACGTCCCTGCTCCTTGAGCATCCGGTCGATCTCGGCCTCGGCCTCCAGCCAGTCCTCTGCCACGTTGCCGCCCACAAAGCCGCTCTTTTCCGCGCGAAAATAGGCGGCCTCCGCGATCATTCGATAGCGTTCCTCGGCGGTGACGGGCGGATTCTTCTCCGCAACGGATTCCTGCGCCGCATTCGAAGTGGAAGTGGATTTGGCCATGGTCGCTGCTCCTTTTCAAAGTGAGAGTGTGGAAAATCCGGCGTGTGCGGGGCCGGGTATCGGTATGAGCTTGTCCAGGCGCCCCATCCTCAGCGTGCCTCCCCATCGGCTGAGGCCAGCCTCCCTCGCAGCAGATCGCATACGTGGCGTGCCAATACCTCGGGGTTGTCCTGCTGGGGCCGGCGTCCTGGCATGAACTTACGGGTTGCACCGGCTTGGAAATGGAAGATCACCAGGCCAAAGATCGACATCGCGAGCAGGTGGGCATCCACATGTGGGTCCAACTCGCTGGCGAGATCGTGGACGGCAACGAACATGTCCCTGAATACCTGTTTGGCCAAGGTACTCTGACGCGCCTCGTTGGTGTCCAGCAGTACCCACTGCACCAGCCGCAGAAAGTCCTTGTCCGAGGCCATCATCCGGGCGAGCCCCGCAACAAAGCATTCAAGCCGTTTCCATGGGGTGCCGTTGCCGGCCAGCATGTCTTTCAGTGCGGCCACTCTTTCCCGGAATTCGTAGGCCACTGTATCGAGATAGAGCTGGTTCTTGTCGGCGAAGTGGTAGTAAAGCGCCGCCTGGGTGAGGCCGACGGCGGCAGCGATATCGCGCATCGAGACGCCGTCATAACCGTGCCGCGCAAACAAAGGCGTCGATAGCTCAAGAATCTCTTCCCGCGTTTTTCGCTTGCGAATGATCCTAATCGGCTGGCGGATCAT
The DNA here is from genome assembly GCF_003628555.1 of Azoarcus sp. DN11. Classification (NCBI taxonomy): domain Bacteria; kingdom Pseudomonadati; phylum Pseudomonadota; class Betaproteobacteria; order Rhodocyclales; family Zoogloeaceae; genus Azoarcus; species Azoarcus sp. DN11. Next base: position 4,652,248 of record NZ_CP021731.1, read on the forward strand.
AGATTGGTGGCCCTTCCGATAAACTTAACGAACGATCAGTATATCGCTGTCAGATGTGGTTTGCACCATCCAGCCTACTGAGAACCTGTTCACAATCCTTTGAGCAGTAGTGCGATGAAGGCCAAGTGGACGAACTGCAAGCTGGTGTTGAGTTTCCGCTCGCAGTTTTTCCAGTGGCGGCGGCATTTCTCGATCCAGGCGAATGACCGCTCGACGACCCATAGCTGAGGCATGACGGCAAAGGAATGCAACTCGCTGTGCTTGGCGATTTGGACTTCAGCGCCAAGCCATTCCTCAACGGCATGAGCGAATGGCTGGCCGACATAGCGTAAGCGCCCGGAAAACTCACCTGTCCCATGGCGCGGTCATCCGCTGAAGATCGTGTCCACCAAGTTCGATGGTGGACACTATGGACTATGGACGTTGGCATCCCGCGCCGAGCCCGGCGAACAGGCAGGGCAATCGCATGAATCCGCGGTGGCGCCCCGTGAGAATTGTCGTTGACAATCATGATGTTACGAAGGGGCTGTTCACAAGCGTTTGTTTTGTGTAGTTTTCTGTCTTTTTGGGGCGACTCATGGAGACGGAAGGCCGGTTGCGGTTGGCGGACGTGTTTGTGTCGATCAGCGACCCGCGTCAGGCGAGGAAGACGCGCACGATCTGGTGGAGGTGCTGGTAGTGGCGGTCAATGGCGTCCTTGCCGGAGCCGATACCTTCGTCGAGATCGAAGGGTGGGCAAACGAGAAGCTCGCGTGGTTTCGGCGTTACCTGAAGCTCGAACACGGCATTCCGTCGCATGACACGTTTGGCCGGCTGTTCGGGCTGATCGATCCGAGCGAATTCGAAGCCGCCTTCCGGCGCTGGGTCAGCAGCATCCTGCCCGCACTGGGGCCTGATGCGGTGGTCGCCATCGACGGCAAGACCAGTCGGCGCACGGGCAAGGTCGATGCGACCGCGTTGCATTTGGTGAGCGCCTTTGCGGCCGGTGCAGGGCTGGTGCTGGGGCAGACGGCCACGGCGCAAAAATCCAACGAGAAGATGGCGATTCCGACGCTGCTGCAAACGCTGGCCCTCGAAGGCTGTATCGTGACGATCGATGCGATGGGCACGCAGGCCAACATTGCGCAGGCAATTCGCAACAAGAACGCCGACTATGTCCTGGCGGTCAAGGACAACCATCCGACGCTCGCCGAGGCGATCGGCGATTTTTTTACCCAGTTCAAGGCAACTGCGCCTGCCAAGACGCCCCACAGTTTCTACCAGGACATCGACAAGAACCACGGACGCATCGAGCATCGCCGCTGCTTTGCCTTCGATCAGCTCGACTGCCTGCACAATCCGGCACAGTGGCCTGATCTCAAATCCTTCGTCGTCATCGAATCCGAGCGCACGATCAAAGGCAAGACCACCTCCGAGCGGCGCTGCTACATCAGCAGCCTGCCGCCCGATGCGCAGCGCCTAGCCCACGCCGTCCGCTCGCACTGGGCCGTCGAGAACCGTCTGCACTGGTGCATGGACGTCGTCTTCGGCGACGACCAGATGCGCGCCCGCACGGGCCACGCCGCTCACAACTTGGCTGTGCTCAAGCACATCACGCTGAACCTCATTCGCCTCGATCCCATCCCCCGCAAAGGCGGAATCAAGCTGCGCAGGCTTATTGCCGCAACATCCGACGAATACCGCGCTCACCTCTTCGGTCTGGAGTAGCCGCATTCATGCGATTGCCCTGGGCGAACAGGTGCTCATTGCCAAGTACCAGGGCATCGTGTGCTACGAACGCAACCGCCAATGACGAGGTGGAAGCGATGCTTTACCAAAGATGAGGGGAGGCCCCTCGAAGTCGGCTTGCAGGGGCGGGCTCTTTGTCAGTTTCTCTCCTGCCGTGAGTGACAGAGCGGCGAAAGCGATGCGGGAGACCATGCGTCACTGGCGGCTGTATCATCGTGGTGACCTTCCTTTGGACGATCTCGTACGTTGGACTCGCTCCGTGATTCATGGGTGGGTTGCCGATAGGTGCCTTCCTACACAGGATCGGCGGCAGCAGATACCGACAGGTAAGGGTTGTTCGGTGGCATATCGCTGAACAGGACTCGCGGGTCTTCCAGCAGGTAGCCGTGGAGTCTCCGCGATTTCCGCGGCCCTGTGACTGCGCATATCCAGATGTTCAGACCATTCTGCTGCTTGCGGTGCAATTGCAGCTTCTCGAAGCGTTTTTGCACCCATTGCCAATCGGCCAGTTGGTCTTGCTTGGCAAGGAAGGCAGTTCTTGGATGTTCCTGAGCGTAACGCTGGAACACGCCAGGGCTGACCAGATAGACGGTATCGGCGACCGTATGCACCAATGCCTTGGTGTCGTTGATGATGAGCTTGCGCTCTTCGATATGCCGGCGCAGCCAGGCGACGAAATGCTCGCCTGACGGCGTTTCCTCCAATCCTGGAGTCGACGCAGACGCCGCCGAGTCGGCCGGTAACCTTGATTCACCTGACTCAAGAGGCGGCTCTTCCAGGGTTGGAGAAAACATTTCGGAGGTCGACGAGAGAACGGCCGATGCGATATCTGGAGTGTCGAGCAGATCCAGAAGCGCCTCGACGCCTTCGCCGGCTGGCTGCGCCGACAGAGGCTCGGAGGCGGCCGAGTCCGGTACGGCGGGCAACGACGCGGAAACTGTTGGTTCCCCCTCTTCCTGCACCACCGTCACTGTGCCGGCGAACGGTGTGGGCCGCTGATTACCTTCCCAGATCAGGGATGGCGCGAGGCGCAGGAGCGTGAAGGTGTGAGACCAGCCCGCGTCGCTGGTGATGGTGGCCTTCCAGATAGCCTTTCCCTCCGGCGTCGGCTGCGCAATGCCATGATCCTGCAGCACGTTGAAGACGGCGGTGTTGCTGGACGGAATGCCATCGACGCCCTGGACCAACAGATGGGCGCGCAGCTTGTCCGAGACCGTTTTGCTGACCAGCCACAGCGCGTCCTGGGTCAGCCATCCGTCCGAGGCCTGGGGCTGGTTCAGCTTGAACTCTTCCTTGAGCAGGTAGCGCAATCCGTCGAGGAGCTTGCGTTGGAGCGCATGGCGGGGGGCCGCCAGCGCCTTGGCCGGATCACCGCCCAGCGCCTGGGCGACCGAGGCCTGATCGGCCTGCACGACCAGTTCCCCGAGCATGCCGGCATGCTCGTACTGGCCGGCCAGCACGTACAGGAGTGCCGACCACAGGTCGGGATATCCGCTGAGCCAGTCGAAGATACCGGCGTCGAGCAGTCGGGCGTAGAGCAGCCCGGTGGCTGCGCTGTGCAGCCGGTATTCGCGCGCCTTGTGGTAGCGGAAGCGGTACGGCTTCCGGAGCGGACCATGCCAGGGATGCCAGATCGTGCCGTCGGCATACTCGACATGCAGGTCGACGGCGACCTTGCCGACGTCGTGCAGCAGTGCTGCGTAGGCGATGCCGGCGGTCCAGGCCTCGGCCTGGGCGGCCTGGGTTTCCGGCGTGGCACCGGCCGGCAGGAGATGGGGCTGTCGCAGCTTCAGCGCGTAGGCCACGATTTCCAGGCCGTGGTCCAGCATGCCGCCCGGGTAGGCGTGGTGGTGGCTTTCCGAGGCTGGGAAATTCTGGACCAGCTCGGCGTAGCGCTCCAGTGGCGCCCGATACAGCGTGGCGAACTGGTCACGGGAGACGGACGTGCGCTGCCAGATGTGTTCCAGCAGCTTCTGCCGGCGCGGTGTCGCCAGCAGTGATGCGGCCGATTCCGTCCGCGTCAGCCCTTTGGGGGGCTCGGCGGAGGGAGTGGGCGTGACTGCGGTGGCAGGTGGCATCCGTTTGCGTTGGAACAGCGAGAGCATGGCGAATCCTGGATGGCGGGCTGTTCGGGGGAGCCTCTTGGCCCTTTCGGGTAGGGCCTTTCCCCTTGACCCCGTTCCCTTGCCCCTTCCCAGCCCTTTGTCCTTTGTCGGAAAGCCTTTGGTATAGGGCAGCGAAGGCAGCCGAGCCACAGCCAATGGGGGACTGGCCCAAATCGGATTCTGGCGGGAAGGCGGCCTGTGCCGGGCCTACGATGGGGCCTTCTCTTTCAACTGGACGGAGGTCCCATGCTCAAGCAGATTGACGATGTAAGGAATATTCCTTACCATGCAAGTATTGTCATCAGGAGAACAGCCATGCCTGAGATCCATGAAGTCGCCACGCTGACCTCCAAGGGCCAGATCACACTGCCCAAGCCCATTCGGCAGGCACTGGGCGTGGACGCCGGCGGAAAAGTGGCCTTCGACCTGCGCGGAGGCGAAATTATCGTGACCCGCGCGGACGCCGAACACGAAGACCCGGCCATCGAGGCCTTCCTGGGCCTGCTGGAGGCCGACATCCGGGCCGGTCGGCACGTCCAGTCCCTGCCGGATGATCTGGCCCGAGCCATGTTGGCGAATGCCGGCCACGCGGTCAATCTCGATGAAGACATCGACGGCGAAGTGGCGCTCTGATGCAGCGGCACGGCTGGACGCTCTTGTTCCACGAGGGCGTGATCGAGCAGTTGCGCAAGCTGCAGGTGGCCGCGGAGCGGGCCGAACAGAGCGACCCGCAAGGATTCGAGGGCAACGCCAACGTCAAGCTGTTTCGGGCGTTGAGCCAGTTGATCATGGAGGTCGTGCCGAGCGATCCCGCGCGGGACGAGTACCGCCAGGGCAACACCCTGGGGCCGGCCTATCGCCACTGGCGGCGCGCGAAGATCGGGCGGCGATTCCGCCTGTTTTTCCGCTACGACTCCAAGGTGAAGGCGATCGTGTTCGCCTGGGTCAACGACGAGCAGACCCTGCGGGCGGCGGGCAGCAGATCCGACCCCTATGCGGTGTTCGAGAAAATGCTGGGCCGAGGCAACCCGCCGAACGATTGGGCGGCGCTGGTGGCGGCGAGCCAGACGGATTGGCGTGCACCGGAGAATCCTTGAAACGTACTTGGTAGCCACCATGAAACCCACTGCACACACCAACTTCGCGGAACGCGCCGGCCGGACGCTGGGTCGGATGTGGCGGGGAATTGTGCGACTTGACCGGAAGGCGCACGGCCTGCTGATTGTGCAAGGATGGGCGCCTGGTGTGGCCTCGGCGGTGCTGCTCGTCATCAAGCTGGTTGTGCTCGGTGTGCTGGCCTACGCCTCACTCTGGCTGGCGGCGCTGCTTGCCCTGCTGGCTCTTGCTGGTTGGAGCGTGCGCGACCCAGCAGCTTGGAACGCGGAGGACGAGAGCAAGCCGGAATGGCGCGAGGGGCACGGCGGCTTTGGCTTGTATGACAAAAGCGAGTGGCGCCGCGACATGGGTGATCCCGACAATCCTTAGGCTAGCGACTGAATCGGGATCACCTTCACTTGGCGGATCCCTTGGCAGACGAGATCGCGAGCCGCGAACCGCTCCCTCCTGCTGATTTCGCGTCGCCGGTTGCAACGGCAAGCCCGTTCAGGACATTGCCGGCCCGAACGCCAACCCATCCCAGCGCAGCCACCCAGAATCCCGGCAGCACGATGAACATCGTCGCCATGACGAAGTTCAGCAGCATATCCCCGAAGGCATTGTTCAGGCCGATCAGGGGATCGAAGTTCGAATGCGGCCGGCTCGCGCCGAAGCCCCAGCCATAGAGCGCATCGAGGATCGTACTGTCGAGCCAGCGCGCGAGCTGGAACCAGAAGTCCACGAAGAACAGCGCGAATTCCGCGCAGCTCACCGCGACCAGGGCCTTCAGCTCGTAGGTACCGACCACCAGCACCAGCGGGATGCAGATGACCAGCGCCATCTTGAGCAGCGACAGCACCATCGGCAACGCCTGGCGGACCACGTCCATGGCCGGAAAGAAGCCCAGCGAGCCTACGGTCATCCCGAGGTCGCCGGCACCGCGGGTCACGATGTTGGGCAGCGTCTTCTCGATCTGTCCGCCGTAGTCGGTATAGACGGCGCCTTGGTTCATCTTCTGCTGCCGGGGAGAGACGACGGCGCGGATCACCGAGTCGTTGACCTCGTTCTGCGACAGGAACCCCGCCCAGCGGCCGATGCGAGAGAGCAGATCGGGATCGACTTGGGCCAGCAGGCGGGCGCGCAGCCCGCTGTTGCCGTCCGACCACCACTGCCGGCAGCTCGGATAGCCGCCGCCGCTGTCCACTTGGGCCAGCCCCGCGTCGCGGGTGGCGTCGTAAGGCCAGGCCGTGCGCGGGGTGCTCGAGTGGTAGGTGTCGTAGAAGCCGGCTGTGTCGAGGAAGTAGCTCGAGCCGATCCAGGTCACGTCGTTCATCTGCTCGTCGGAGAGCGTCGGCCGGCTCATGAACAGCTTGGCGCGCGAAGGTCCATAGCAGTCGTGCACGAAATCACCGACCTCCTGCGCCAGCACCGGGTCGTTGATGCGGGTGGAATCGACGTCCATGCGCATCTGCCGCAGATCGGTCCCGCAGGGAATCGCTGCCACCGCGGCGCCCGTGACGGCCTTGGAGATGGCGTGCATGAAGAACCACCACACCGGCACCAGCGCGCTCTGGTTGTTGAGCGTGGTGTAGGCGTTGGACCAGCCGGTGTCCTTCGGCTGCGGAACGCTGACCTGGCACTGGGCGGAGCGGGTCGTATCGAAGCGGATCGTGCTCAGATCCACCGGAATGAAGGGGATGCCGGCGAACATGATGACCACGATCGCCACCCAGACGCGGTTCTCGATGCGCATCGAGGACAGCACACCTTTGTTGCCCTCGTCCGCGCCTTCCGCGCGCGCCCGCAGCCACTCCTGGATGACGATGGCGACGAACGGCAGCGCGAACACGCCGCTGGCGACGAGGATGTTCCAGATGCCGTTGTTGACCAGCCAGCCCACCAGGGTCAGGTAATACTCCAGGTAGTCGGTCGTGTAGAGGGTCATGGCATCCTCCCCGCCTCAGCCATGGCGCAGCAGCTGACTGGCTTCGAGCAGCACGATGGTCGTCACGGCCGCGATCTCGACGCGCAGCAGGCGGTGATGCGCTTCGGCCGACGGCTCGCGTTGCAGCAGGCGCCGACGCATCCACCACCAGCCATAGGCCGTCGCTGCGTAGAGAAGCAACCGCCAGACGTGGAAGAGGGCGGAATGCGCACGCAGCCACTGCTCCCAGCCGTCGATGCCGCCGACGATGTGAATGCCGACTACATTCACGGCCACCGCGATTCCGGCCACCAGCAGCGTCCATAGCAGTGCGACGCCCACGCGACGGTTGAACAGCCACGTAGGCCACCGCAGCCACGTGCGGCCGGTCATGGCGTGCTCCGGGGCTTCTGGACTTCCTTGAGCCGGTCGCGCGTGGTGTCGCCCTCGAAGATGCCGCGCGAGCCACCGGCGCGGGTGCCGTGGCGCTGGACGATGGCCATCGCGGAGTTGCCCGCCAGCGTGCGCCGCAGCTCCAGCTCGGTCTTGAGGTTGTTGATCTCCTGCTCCAGCGCGCTGTTCTCCTGGTCGACCGCCTTCACGGCCAGCTCGTTGGCCGCGACGTTCGGCTCTTTCTTGCCGGTCAGCAGCGTCCGCTGCAACAGCAGTGCCTTCTCCAGCACGCTGGACAGCGCCGCCTCCGACGCCAGGCGCTTGCCCAGCAGGTCCTGGTCGGGCTCGTCGCGCAAGGCCTCGATCACGCCGCGGGTGATCGGCAGCGAATTGCTGCCGGCCGCTTCCAGGTTCGCTACCGTCGTCGGCTTCGCACCGGTCACCAGTTCCTGCAACGCCTGCAGCTTGGTCTCGTACTCCTCCTGGATCACCGGCGTGAGCCCGACCCCGGGAGTGGTCTGGGTCTTGGTGCAGCTATCGCAGGTGCGCTGCTCACGTTCGCCCAGCACGCGCGTCGCCCAGGCTGCAGCCGCACCAGGCGAGGACCAGGTCTGGCAGGTCAGCCGGTTGCCGCAGGAAGTGCGCGGGATCGACGAGGTGTCCGTCGCGCTGCGCCCGTTGAGCAGGTTGTAGCCCGCGCGCGTCATGTCGCCCACCACCTTGATCGCACTCTGGCCCGATCCGCCCGCGTTGCCGCCGCCGACCCAGGGCACGCCGTTGTTGCCCCTGTTCGACTCGGCCTGCTCGACGGCCGACACGGCATCGGTGCTGCTCACCGCATCGCGCAGTGCCATGCCCTCGGCGAGCTGGTCCCACCCGGCCTGCCCACCCGCCATGTCCGCCAGGCGGTTGGCGATGGCCCGGCAGGTCATCTTCGAGCGGTCGAAGTCCAGGCGAGCCTGCAGGACGCCGTTGGTGAGCAGGTTGTAGAGGCCCGGATCGGCGCGCTGGATGATCAGCGCCGGCAGCGACGCCACCGCACTGGTGGCGTTCTGGATCACGGTGCTCATGATCGCTTGGAAGCCGTTGGTGATGCCGTTGAGCTGGTTCTGCAGCGTGGTCGTGATGCTCATGTTTCCGCAGATCAGGTTGCTGTTCCAGCCGATCCCCACGCCGATGCTCTGCATGTTCCCAGCACCGCCCATGGACACGGCCCTGCCGCCACCGATGCTGTAGAGCACGTCATCGCCGATGACGCTGCCATTCACGCTGACGCTGCTGCGGTCGATGCGGGTCTGCGCCCAGGCGACACCGGCCGCCGTTACGGCACAGGCGAGCGCGACGGCCAGGGTGTAGGGCTTGGCACGCTGAGTGAAGCGGGAAATGAGTGCTTTCATCGGAGACACCTCACTGGAAATCAACGCTGCCGAGGAAGACCTGCCCCCGGCGTCGGCAGCAGGCATAGGGCCGCCACAGTGCCCAGGCGTAGTCGCCTTGCCGGGCTTGCACGCGCGTGTTGGTGTGCGGGAACACCGCGCAGGTGTTCGAGAGGGTCGGCGTCAGTTCCTGCCATTTGCCGGTGGAGGCATCGCCTTCCACCAGGGCACCGGCGGGCCAGTAGCCGGCGCGCGCGGTCGCGAGCAGCGGCTGGTAGACGTGGGGCTGGGCGCGCCGCGTCACGACGTCGCCCGCGCGCTGCGCCACCACGGCGCCGCTCTTGTAGTCGTCGGTCTGGTGCAGGAAGCCGCCGCGCGGATAGACGTTGCCCCACAGGTTCAGCGTCGTGCGGCCGCCGATCTCGCGCATGCCGGGGATCAGCGCTTCCGGGTACACCATCTCGGGGATGTTGTAGCGCCAGGCCAGCGTGTCGAGCGTGCTCAAAAGGTACGGCATGAAGGCGGTGCCGGCGCCCTGGCAGGTGTACCCGGATGCACTGGCGAACTGGCTGAACACCGAGCCCGCGGGATGCCCGATCACGTCCGCGTTCTTGAACTTGGCCAGGTTGTTCTCGTTGTCGTGGTTGGTCGTGCCATCACCGCCGGCCCGTGCTGTGGGATTGGGCATGCTCATCGCCCGCACTTCCACCCATGGGTTTTCGCCGGTGTTCGAGTAGCTGGACACCACGGCATCGGGTACGTAGTGGCGCACCTTGACCGAGGTGCGTACCGAGCAACCGAACATGGTGCAGAACAACCAGTAGCAGATGCCGACGACGCGGTACTCCAGGCAATTCGGCGACACGGCCGAGGAAATGATGGTCGCCGTGTCCAGGGCGAAGGTCGACGTGGCGCCGCAGAGCAGCAGCGAGGCCATGGCTGTCCGCAGGCGCCCGGACGGCGCGGTCGGCAGGCGGGTCATGGCCGTGCGCTCCGGTGGGCATCGATACGAGCGACGGCGCGTGCCACGTCGGGCTCGCCATAGACGACGTAGCGGCGATCGACCACCACCGCGGGAATCGCGGCAATGCCCAGGCCCCAGGCATCGGCGACATCTTGGTAGGCACGCCCGATCCGGCGCTGCAGTGTCTCTTTCCCCTCACGCAACCGCTGCTGCACGATGGCCTCGGCCTGGCCTGGATCGGCCGGCAGGCCGGCGGAGAGTTCGGCCTCGATCCGGGCCGGCAGGTCCAGCTCGATGATTCGCTCGCCACCCATGGTCTTGATCGGGTGATGGCTGTCGGTGACGACCAGCACATCGGCTGCTGCGAGCGGGCTGAACAAGGCCATGCACGACCACGCAGCCACCGCGACAGCCATGGATTTCCACGAAGCAAGGTCAGGAAGAAAGCCATAAGGTGAAAACTGCATGTGGCGCCTCAGTGGTGTCGATGCAGGTCATAGTCGAATCCAATGACGCTCGTGGAGCGACAAAGAATCCGACGCCGGGAAATCCCCGTTTTGCAGGGGCGCTGCCGAAAGAAAGGGAGCCCGAGGGCTCCCATGGGGATGAACGGCACATACCGGGATAGCGGAGAGCTACAGCAGGCCGGCTTCGGCGAAGGAGTATGGGTTGCCCTTGCCGACGATGAAGTGATCCACCACACGCACGTCGACCATGGCCAGGGCGGCTTTCAACCGCTCCGTGAGCGCACGATCGGCGATCGAGGGCTCTGTCACCCCCGAGGGGTGTTGGTGCGCCAGGATCAGCGCCGAGGCGTTGAGGGCCAAGGCACGCTGGACGACCACCCGCGGATACACCGAGGTCTGGTCGACCGAGCCCCTGAACAGCGGCTCGAAGGCGAGCACCTGGTGCTGGCTGTCGAGGAACACGACGGCGAAGACTTCGTTGGGCTCCACGACCAATTTCAGACGCAGATAGTCGCGCACGGCGGCGGGACTGCCCAGAGACGGGCCAGCTTTGAAGACGCGCTTCTCCAGCAAAGTGATGGCCTGCTGGATGATCCAGTCCTCGTGCTGGGCGACGATCAGGGTGAGCGACTCCGGGCGGGAGTCGGCGACGACACAAGACATGGCGAACCTCCAATGGATGAGATCGGAGGGCGCCTGCCCCGGGAGGGCAAACCCTCCAGGGGACGATGGGGATGGGACAGTGGACGAACGGGCATCCACCACCACAGGCGTGGCAGCTGTTCGCGGGCAAGGATGCGAAGCGAACGGGTTCGATCAGCGCGGTAACGACGCGCCGTAGCCTTGAAGATCGGGGGCTACCTAGGCATGTCGCCGACGGACGCGGCGGGCATGTCTCGGGTTTGTGACGACTCCACGCCGGTCTTGTCACCAGCGGCGAGCAGATCGAGGGCCGATAGCAGCGCGTCGCCTTCGACGGGGCCGTGCAGCAGGATCACCTTGTCGGTCTCGCGGTCGCGCAGTTGCAGTATCGGCGTGGCGGTGATGCCGTTCTTTTCCGCTTCCGCAGCTTGGGCGCGGACCACCGCGTCGGGCCGGTCGCTGGCGAGACAGTGCTGCACAGCAGGCGTGAGGTCGGGATAGCGCAGTCCTTCGGGCAGGCCCTGCCCGTCGCCGCGCGTGTGAGCGTAGACCCAATCCACGGCCTGCCAGAACGCGGCGGCGCCCCTGGCCTCACCGATGCACTCGACCAGGCGTGCTTCGGCGGAGGCCGCCGGCTCGTGCATGGCCAGCGGCAGGTGATGCCATTGCCAGTTCACCTCGGGATGCTCGTCGATCCAGCGCTTGAGCACAGGGAAGTACGTCCGGCAGAACGGGCATTCCAGATCCGCGTACTCGACCACCGTGAAACGTGCGTCGGGCCGACCATGGCGCCAGGGCGGCCCGGAAGGCGTCGCTGGTGTTGAAGGCGTCGCTGGTGTTGAAGGCGTCGCTGGTGGTGAAGGCGTCGATGGTGGCGTCTCTGCGTGGCTCGGGGGGCGAGCTTCAACTTGTGCCGCGGCATGTGGGCGCAGGAACGTCCAAGCGACAGAGCCCAGAAGCAAGGCGACCATCAGCAACGCGAGCAGAACGAAACGGCGGGATCGAACGAATCCGGGCAGGTGCATCGTCGCCTCCCCGTCACGCCAACGCATCGAGCGCCAGCGGCTCGATGCCGCGGGCACGGTCGATCTTCTCGGCGACCTTGAAGGCCGCATCCAGCTCACCGATGCCGTATTGCTGGATCAACTGGAAGCGCTCGGCCTTCTCTTCCGGCTCGGTCTGGGCCAGCGCCAGGTATAGGCTGGGCGGCACCGCGCGGAACAGCACTTCCATCGACTTGGACAGGATCACGCCCTCGCTGAACTTGCCGGCCTCCTTGCGCGCCGACAGCATCAGCGCTTTCTGCGCCGGGCTCAGCTCGCGGAAGCGCGCGATCTTTTCCACCTCATCCGGCGGCATGGAGAGGCAGATCCACCACTCGATCATGTTGAGCATCGGTTCGGCCGCCTTCGGCAGATCGTCGATGTTCTGGGTCGCCAGCCAGTACCAGGCGCCGAGCTTGCGCCACATCTTGGTGATCTTGACCACGTAGGGAGCGAGCAGCGGGTTCTTGGTGATGATGTGGCCCTCGTCGGTGACGTTGATGATGGGCCGCCCGAGAAACTGATCGCGCTCGGCGATGTTGTTCACCGTGTTGATGAGGCTGATGTAGGCGATCGAGAGCTGGGCGTTGTAGCCCTCGCGGGCGAAGGTCGCCAGATCGACGATGGTGATGTCGGCCTCGGGCCAGGGCGTTCCGGGGCGGTCGAACATCTCGCCGTCGACGCCTTGGCAGAACATGTCCATGGCGTCGGCCATCTCCAGCAACCGGGTGCGCCGTGCCTCCGGTAGCGTCGCATCGCGGGCGCGTTCGCGCAGCGCATCGCGCACGTCGCGCGTGAGCACCGTGCGTTTCTCCGCCACGCAGCGCTGAGCCGCGTCGAGGATGCACTGGCGGATCAGGCTGCGGTCGGCGCGCGTCATGCGGGCCTCTTCCTTGTCCTCGCCGCCGGTGATCATCAGCCGCGCGGTGATCTCCAGTTCGCCCAGCACATCGCGCTGCTCGTCGGCATCGGCGACCTGCGCTGCTTCCTCGCGGTCCTCGTCCAGGGCGTCGGCGTCGAGGGTCTGCACCTGGCTGGGCGTCTCCACCAGGCGGTGTGCATCGGCGAACGGAGCGAGACTGACCCCTGCGCCGGGTGCGAGCTTCACGCGATGCACCGTCAGCCCCAGCCGCGCCGCGAAGTCGCCAAACAGGCCGAACGAGTTGCCCGCCTCGACGATGAAAAGGCGCGGCCGGTAGATCGCCGTGACCTGGTTCAGGATATTGTTGAGGGTCGCGCTCTTGCCTGAACCCGTCGGGCCGAACAGGAACAGGTGCGCGTTCATCTGCCGGTCGAGGCGATTCAAGGGATCGAAGGTGATCGGACCGCCGCCGCGGTTGAAGAAGGTGATACCCGGATGCCCCGTCCCCTGGCTGCGGCCCCAGACCGGCGCGAGGTTCGCGGCGTGTTGCGCGAACATGAGCTGGGTGTACCACTGGCGCTTGTCGAGGGCCGGGTCGAACACACAGGGCAGCCAGCGCAGGTAGCTGTTGAGCGGCGCCACCTCGTCTTCCTCGCGCACCGGCTGCAGGCCGGCATTGAGCATGACGTTGACCAGTTGCAAGCCGCGGGCGTCGAGCTGCGCCAGATCGCGACCGCGCAGGTAAAATGCCAGCGCGCCGCGATAGAGCTTGTGCGCACTGCCGATCAGGCTGCGCGCCTGCTGGACGTCCTGGCGGGTCTGCTCCGAAGCGAGGGTCTCGCCGACCGACTTCCTGCTCAGGTGGTTCAGGTACGCTTCCAGCACGTCCTGAGGCGTGGCCACGAGCGTCAGGCACATCACCGTGTCTTCCGGCATCTGGTCGAACAGCGCATTGACCGCATCGCCACCCTTGCGGGTCTCCCCGGTGAGGTGTCCCGTCGGCGGTGGCATGCGCAGGCGGTCCATGACGATGACCCGGTGCGGCAGGCCGTCGAGGAACCAGACGCCATTCTCCACATCCGAGCGCGGCTGTCCGAAGAACAGGCGCTGGGCGAAATCTCCGCTGGCCAGCTCGATTTCACCCTCCTCATGCTCCGTTGGATAGCGGGTCAGCGCGTAGAAGCGTTCCCGGTCCTCGACGTTCGGGCCGAGACAAGTCGGATGGGGGTTGAACCAGCGCAGCAGCCAGTCTTGGATGTCGGCGGCGTCCATGCGACGTGCCTTCACACCCGCGTTCGCGAGGCCGCCCACGAGCCGGTCGCAGATCGTCGTCAGCGCCTGCTCGGGCGACTGGCCGCGGCCGGACGACGCAGACATGGGCGTGCGCCGATAGACCACCATGCGCACCCGCCGGATCTGGCCGCGCCATGGCAGGCGCGTCACCGTGGTGTCTTCGAACAGGCCACCGGGCTTGGTGATCGCGCGCAGGTGGTGGGCGAAGAAGCGCAGGTAAAACTCGCTGAAAGCGCTGCCTTGGGCGCGCGGCCGCACGTAGCTGGCCAGCCCGCGCAGATAACCGTCCCAGTTCGCCTCGTCCTGGGCATAGAGCTGGACCACCCAGGGGTTCTCGTCGAGTTCGTCGAAGGAGTCCTGCAGCGCGTTCTCCAGCGCGTCTCGCGCCTGCCACAGCCAGGCCAGCTCGCGGCCTTCGGTGCCGACCGGAGCCAGCTCGAAGAAAGCCGCCACCGACAGGCCATCCTCGAGCAGCATGCTCTTCGAGCCGGGCAGGTACTCGGCCCAGGGCAACAGATCGGCGAAGGACGGAGCCACGTCGTAGAGCGCCTGGGCGTCCGCCTCGGTGGCCGGCTTGCGGCGGCGGACGGCCAGCGCACTGCCGGGCTCGCTGATGCCATGCTCGGTCAGCATCGACACGTGCCGCGTCCAGGCGTCGTCGGCTGGCGTTTCAGCCTGACGTGCCCGCAGGAAGGGAACGGTCCAGGCCATCAGTAGTCCTCCAGACGCTCGCCCGGCATGGCGTACTGCACCCGTTGGTAGAGCGGAAACACCGTGGTGTAGCCGGGTACCGGCACGGGGTCGCTGCCGGCCAGGTGCGGGAAGACGTACATCACCAGGTCCGGGTTCGGCAGCCGGTGGAACTGGCGGTGGATTTCGTTGGCCGCCGTGCGGGTGTAGGCCGCGTTGTTCGCGGGGACGGCCTGCACGTCGGCCTCGGTCAGCGGCCGGCGCAGGCCCTGGCGCGCATCGAGCAGTTGCCGGGCCGGCTGGCCCCCGCCCGCGCTGCCGCCGGTCTCCTGGTTCCAGACATCTAGCATGGTGTGATCGCCATGCGGCAGCACCTTGTCCTTGCTGGTGGCACAGCCGCCCAGCGCCGTGGCCACGAGCATGGCCACGACCGTATCAGTCCAGTTCCGACGCATGGGCTTCTCCGATGCGGTGATTGACCCGGCGCCCCTTGGCGTCGTAGTCGATGTTGAGGGGTTGCTCCAGGTGGACGGCGACCTTCGCGCCTGGCTGCACGTAGATGGCGGCGAAGGCCTGGCCGTAGAGCTTGTTGACCCAATCGGCCATGTCGCGCACGCCACCGGCCAGGATGCGGCCCATGGCCTCGTTGCCCGAGATGCCGACCGTGCCGAGCGAGCCGTTGCTGTTGGAGACGACGGCCACGCTGCCGTTGTCGGACTTGATGAGCGAAGCGGCGCCCGCACCTGCCGCGGTGATCAGCGCCTGCGAGCCGAGGTACTGCTGGGCGTTGCTGCGCCGCTCGCCGGAGACGCATGGGATGCCGTAGGGATCGCTGATCCAGCCCAGGCCGCCCTGGGTGGCGCTGCCGCCCGCGCTGCTGTTGCCGCCCTGGCTGCGCGCGCCGTTCTCCGGCACGGTGCGGATCGTCCCGTCCTGGAACACGAAGGTCACGCTGCGGATCTGGCCGCGCACGCACGAGAGCGTCCAGTCGCCCGAAGCCGTGCCGCTGACGACGGCGCCAGCCACGTCGGGAATGTCGATGCCGTTGGCGGTCAGATTGTCTGGGCCGATCAACACCTTGAACGGGTATGGGTCGTTCACCGTGCCGTCGATCGGCACGCGCCCGATCAGCGCCGTCATGGCAATCGACCCCATCAGCGTCGAGTTCGACGGCACCGTGTAGACAGGCCTGGTGGAGGCGCCCACGGTGCGGCTGCCGGCGTCGGCGATAGTATCCGCAGCACTGGACAGGGTTTTCTGGGCCGGCCCGAAACTCGTCGGGAAGCTCGGCGTGCTGCCGGCGCCGCTGTTCTTGGCCTGGGGCTTGGCGTCGTCGGGTTCGAGCCAACGCGTGCCACTGCCGCTCCCATGAATCCCGCTACCCTGGCCGCCGACGAAATTCTTGCCGTCACCCTCCTCCAGGCCAAGCCCGACGGGTAGATCGGGTTGGCCGCCCTTGCCGGAGAGGCCGTCGAGGCGCCGCTGAAGTTCCTGCAGCAGATTCTGAGTCTGCTGGCGGTCGCCAGCTGCTTGATCGCGGTCCTGCTGCAGGCGGCCACGCTCGCCGTCCAGCGCAGTCTGGATGCGCTGGTCGATCGCGCTCTCGCGTGCGCGCAGGCGCTCATTTTCGGCCTTCTGGTTCTTGTTGTCGTTGAGGGAGGTCTGCAGTTCGTTGCGCAACTGCTTGACCTGGGCCACCAGCGTGGCGACGGTATCGCGCGGCGTGTCGCCCTCGATGCCCAGGGCCTTCATCTCTTCCGGCGTGAGCTGGCTGGCGGTGCCGGGCGGCGCGGACTTGGTGCCGCGCTCGTTTGATGCGAGCTTGACGCCGACGAACACCAGCAGCAGCACCATCGGGATCAGCAGCCACTTGAGCAGCGGATTACTCTTCATCGCGCGCCCCTCCTTCGGGCTGGCCGGCAGCGGCTTCCGGCGGCAGGTTCACCATCGCGTCGATGGGTGCCACTGCCGGCAGTAGCGACTCGGCCAGGCCATGGCCGCGCGTGACGAGGAAGACCACGGTGGTGTCGGTCGAGCGGCCGGCGGGCCCCAGGGTCGTGTGCTGGAAGGTCGCCGCGAGGAAATCGCCCTGCAGGGCGCGCGGATCGAGGTCCAGCCTGCGTGCGGAGGTGTTGGTGAGCTTCACGGCCGTCACCCACTGGTCTTCAAGCCGCCACGCGGCCAGCGCCCGTGCGCGCACCGGGAGCGTAGGCAGCAAAGTGTCCAGCGGCAGATCGCGGCGTAGGTTGACGCGGTCGATACCGGGCACGGGCTCGACCGCCCGCAGGGGGGCATAGAGGTTCTGCGCCGCATGGCGCGTCAGTACCACGGGCACCGGGGTCGCGCGTCGCGTGGCTGCGCTGGCCGTGTCGCGGGGTTCCTCCTCATTTGCGGTGGCACTGGCCTGGCCGGTGCCACGCGACGGCAATCCATCGCCTTCGACGATGCGCACGGGCTCCAGCGGTGTTTGGCCGGCTTTGGCCGGCTCGGCCGCGACGTCGAGCAGGATCAGCGCGCCGGACTCCACGTCCTGCAGTTGCAGCCGCGAAGGCGGGATCGGTTCGCTCGCGCGCAGGTAGATCGCGCCGCCCGCGCTCTGCACACGCAGGTGCGCACCGACGCTTTCCGGCACGCCGATGCGCACGTTGCGGTCGATGAAGATCACGCGTTCCTGTCCGACCACGAGGGGCACGGCCAGGGGTAGACGCTCCCAACGCAGGACCTCCACGGCCTCACCGGTTGAGACGAGCCCCATGCTGAGCAGGAGGCCGGCCAGGGCCGGCAGGACAAGGCGCTTCATGGGGCTCCTCCTTGCAGTTTGGTGGCGACTGCCGGTTGGCTGGCCGACGCCGGTGCCGGCAACGGTTCAATACGCTGCGGCGCGCTCGCGTAGCAATCCAGGGCGAGACCGAAGGGGTTGCGCTCCGGGTCGACGTCCATGCGCACGACCTTCAGCGCATAGCGCACCAGCGCACGCTTGACCTGCTCGGAACCCAGGTACTCGTCGGCACTTACGTCCAGCGTGACGATCCAGTCGTTCGCCGATGCGGCCCGGACGCGCGAAGTGGGATCGTCCCCGTAGCCCCGGCCGGGAATCTCGTAGATGCCGCGCACGCGCTGACGCAGCTCGCCGTTGCCACGCCGGAATTCGTAGTCCTGCTGCAGGAAGGACCGGCAACTCGGCGTGAGGTAGGCGGACAGCGCCTTGAGGTTGCGCGGGTAGTCCTCCTCGCCGTTGGTCGGCCAGCGTTGGGCCTGCTGCCAGATGTAGAAGGTAAAGGCGTAGACGCTCTCCGGAGGGACGTCCCACCACTTGCGGGTACTGCCCGAACGCAGGTCCGGGGGCACGTGGATGGTCAGGCTCTTCGGTGCGCTCCACCAGCCGAAACCGAGCAGCAAGGCCACAACGAAGAGCGCGGTGGCGCCGAAGCGCAAGGTCTTGACGTGCGCCTGCAGGTGCGTGACTTCGTTCTTGAACCGGCTCATGCCGCACCTCGATGGATGGACGTGAAAGAGTGCTGACGCCGCGTGGTCCACCAGCCCGAGCGGGTGATCTGGGACTGCCCGCCCATATGGGCCGCCAGCGCGGGATAGCGCAGCGCGAGCCACCACTGGAGCTGACGGTACAGCCAGGTGTCGGGCCGGCCGCGCTTCTGCCGGCGCATGAAGCCGCCGCCCGCGAAGACGCCGATCCCGACGCCGACGACGATCAACGTGGGCAACATGGCGATGCTGCGGGTCAGCCAGGCCAGCGGCACCCCGACCAGGAAACCTGCCGCGGCCGACAAACCGGCGCAGACCCACAGCTCGTCGGCGGTCAACCCGCGCACGACCACCGGATGGCGGTTCAGGCGATGCGGCAAGAAGGTCACGAGCCCATCGCGCGGTGTCTCCCGCGGACTCTCCGGGTAGCCGGCCATCGGTGCCGGCCCTTACAGCACGCCGGTGGCCTTGGTCAGCAGCCAGATGCCGACGACCAGCAGGATGGCGCCCACCGCCACTGTGAGGCCGAACTGGCCCCAGGTGGCGCGGCCGGTGTGGATCTCCGAATAGCGTGTATAGGCGTGGTAGCAGACCCCGACGAACATCGAGGCGACCACGAGCAGCGCAATCAGCAGCACGATGTCGTAGCCGTAGTTCTGCAGCGTCTGCATGATGCCGCTGCCCGCGCCGCGCGATGGGTCCTCCATGGTCGGCAGGCCCGCCGCGACTGAAGCCAGCGGCGTGGCCGCGAAGACCGGCGGAACGAGCACGGCGGCAATGCGCCCGGTGCGATGAGAAGTCGAGGAAGGATTCATAGCGATTCAACCTTTCGTGGGGGTCAGGACAGGAGGAAGAAGCTCAGCACCAGGTACATTGCGACGAAGCGCACGACCACGCCGAGGAACTGGCGCTGGGTCAGTCGGTTCTCGGCCCAACCGACATAGGCGGTACGCATCGCCCACACGCCCCACAGCAAAAGGACGGCGAAGACGAAGCCGAGGACGACGGTGGAGACGGTCGCGGGCGTGAAACCGCCGTTGGCCTGGAAGGCGGCGACCTGATCGGCGGAGGGCGTCATGGCGCTTGCTCCGCATTCGCGGTTTCGCGGCGGTAGTCGCCGACCAGCGGGACCGGATCGCGCGGTTGAGCGCGCTGCGGCGTCAGGTAGTCGTTGATGCCGGCGCGGATGCGCTCGACGTCCTGGTGCAGGCGGGCGTAGTCGAAGTGATAACGGGCGCGCTCATCCCGAGCGAGGCTCGCGCCGTACTGGGCCGTCCGCTCGAGCATGTCGAGCTGGCGGACCAGGGCCGCCAGCTGTGCGCGCTCCGGGGCGGTATCGCCCGCTGCTGCGGGCGTCGCACTGCCCAGCGCAAGGGCCAGCGTCAGGGCCAGGGCCGGCGCGCGGCGGCAGTCGTTCGTCGGATTGCTAGGGAATGTCATCACGCCGTTTCGCAGTCGTCTGGATGGCGGAATGCTGCGGCGGCCGACGGAGACCTGCTGCAAACAATCGGAACGGGCGCTATGCCGGATTTGCCCGGCTGCAAACCACCGGGGCGACGACGATGCGGAATCGCTCGGGCTATTACTACTAAAAAGTGCGTTGGTTACCGTACATTCTATTCGGCCGCGTAGCGGGTGCTCGGATGCCTGAAGAATGCGCGAACGATATCGGGGGTTTTCTGCAGCGAGCGCATGAAGCGCAGCGCAAGTTTCTTCATCTGCTCGGGCCCCTTGATGATGCTGCGGCCGAGCTTGTGGCTTTTCAGATGCGCCCAGACGTGCTCGTCGGGATTCAGATCGGGCGCGTAGGCCGGCAACCGAAACAGGCGCAGCCGTCCGTCGAGTCCTTCGACGAACTTCCGGACTTTGGCGCTGCGATGCACCGGATGACCATCGACCACCAAGAAGATTGGCCGCGTTGTGCCCTGCATCAGTCGCTTCAGAAACTCGATGAAGACGTCCGCGGTGACGTTCCCCTCAGTACACATGAACCGCAACTGCCCCTTCGGGCTGATGGCGGAGATCAGATTGAGCTTGAAGCGGGCACCGGTCGTCTTCACCACCGGCGTGACCCCCACCGGCGCCCAGGTCGTGCCGGTGTGGTAGTCCGAGCGCACCGCGGCCTCGTCGCCGAAGAAGATCTCCGCCCCGGCCGACTTGGCTTCGGCGCGAATGCGCGGAAATTCGTGTTTGATCCAGTCGGTCACCAGCGCCGGATCGCGCTGATAGGCGCGCATCAGCGGACGTTGCGGCGAAAGCCCCTGCTTGCGCAGCAGGCGCCCAACGCTGATCTCCGACATCGCCACCTTGAACTGGCTGCGGATCAACTCCCGAACCATCGCCCGTGTCCACAGCGCAAACTCGAACTTGAACTGCTGCGGGTTCGACAGCGTGATCGTCCGGTACAGCCAATCAAGCGCCTTGCCGTCGAGTTTGGGCTTCGCGCCCGGCACCGGCTTGGCACGCAGCGCATCAACCCCGCCCTCGCGGTACAGCGCCAGTCACTCGTAGATGCGCGGGCGCGAAAACCCGAGCGCCTTGACCACGACTTCGGGCGACTCGCCCGCTTCAACACGCTGCACCGCCCGAATCCGAATCTCTTCGAGCGTGGCATGCGACAGGGAGCGACCGTCTCTCTTTTCCATGCGCAATTATCGCACGCCGGCATTACTCAATGTACGCTAACCAACACACTTCTTAGTAAGAACTTATCCGCAAATACCTTGCGAAAATTTTGTCATTCACCGACCATGACGTCCTGATCGATGAGAGGTCGAAATTGGCGCGACGTTTGGCAAACTGTAAGCGTCCGGTCTGCTCGGGCGGGCGCTTACGGCAAGCTGGAAGGTATCGGACGAGTTCTGGGCTCGCGTGGAACCGTTGATTCCGACACGTGTACGCACTGGCGTGGATCGTGCAGCGCTTTCGCCACCGCAGCCGACAGGCCGATGCGCTGGTCCACCTGTCGCAGCAGCATCAGGCCTCCGTCCGAACTGAGCGCTCCGCCCTCGAAGTTGGCTTCAATCCGGCGCCGACCCAGGCGCCCAAAGCTCAGTTCATTCGCGGTACACTTCGGCATCGGCGGAACTCCTCTACATACGGCTTCGACACCTGTATTAGAGCGCCTTCCGGCGGTTCCGCCGATACCTCCGATGAAATATCCGGGCTAGGGGGCCGGGAGAAGGTGTGTTCACCGGGTGCTTACGGTAATTTTGGATGCGCGTCGACAATAGCCCCGAAAGTGGCCCCGCGCGGTCAGCGAACGGGCTGACGCACCCACACAAGATAGCTACCGAAGCCAGCGAGCCCCCCCAAGGCCATCACCAGCGCCATCGGCACCACGGTATCGCCCAAGGAGTGGCCGACGAAGATGCCGGCCAGCGCCGCCAGCCCCATCTGCGAGAAGCCCATCAGCGAGGCCGCCGATCCGGTCATGTACGGATAGTTCGCCAGCCCGATCGCCGCCGCGTTAGGCATCGTGAGACCGATCGCGGCGGCAGAGAACCACATCGGCACGATCACCGCCATCGGGCGATGCACGCCCGAGAGCGCCAGCGCCAGCATCGCGACCCCGGCCACCGCGCTCAGCGCCGAGCCCCAGCGCAACAAGCGCTCCGACCCCAGCCGCCGAGACAGCCGGCCCGAGGTCGTCGAGCCGCACATGTAACCCGACACCATCACGCCGAACGCGAGGCCCATCTCCTGCGGCGAAAAACCGAACATGTTGATGAACACAAAGGGGGACGCCGAGATGAAGGCGAACAGCCCCGAATAGGCAAGCCCGTTGCACAGCAGCACGCCGCGGTAACGCCCGTCGCGCAACAGGGTCAGGAAATTGTGCGCCATGCGGGCAGGGTTCGTCGCCGCAGGATCGCGGTGATTGTTCGTCTCGGGGAGCACGAACCACAGCCCCAGCGCAAGCAGCGCCGAATAGCCGGTGAGGAACACGAAGGTCGCGCGCCAGCCTGACCATACCGTCAACCAACCGCCGACTACGGGACCCAACAACGGCGCCAATGCCATCGCGGTACCGATGTAGGAAAGCATGCGGGCGGCGTCGTGCGGGCCGTACACGTCACGCACCACCACCCGTCCGAGCACCGGCCCCGCGCAGGCTCCGAGCGCCTGCAGGAAGCGCGCCGCGATCAGCGTTTCGATCGAATTCGCGAGCGTACATGCGACCGAGGCCAGCACGTAAAGACCGACGCCGAAGAGCAGCACCGGCCGACGCCCGAAGCGGTCCGACAGCGGGCCGTAGGCGAGCTGGCCGGCGGCAAACCCGAACAGGAACACCGACAGCGTGAGCTGAGTGTTCGCAACATCGGCACCCAGGGCCTCGCCGATCGCCGGCAGCGCCGGCAGGTAGAAGCCCATCGACAAGGGCCCGAGGGCGACCAGCGCGGTGATCAGGATGGCAAGCGGCAGGCTGGCGGTCATCGGTAGATAAACGAATATGGGGCGCCTCGAAAAACCTCGGCCCGCCCGCCCTTCGTAAAATTACATCGTCCTGAAACCTGCCGCAGCCCTGTCCGATGAAATCGCGAAGCGCCATCAAGACTGACCTGTTCGCTGACGAACACCACCGCAAGAAGAACGACTCGCTGGGCGATCCGCTGGCCGAGATCAAGTCGTACATCGACTTCGCAGCGCTCGCGGCTGAGATTGATCGCGTCGCGCCGCGCCCGATCAGCGCGCAGGGCGGGCGTCCGCCGTACCCGATCGAGACGATGGTGCGTATCCTCGTGTTGAAGCGCCTGTACAACCTGTCCGTTGAGCAGATGGAGTACCATTAGCTCGACCGCATGCCCGCCGACTGAAAGCCGGCGAATCGGCGCCAGAAGGACACCGCCGCCACGTGGACCAAGAAGCACGACAAGAGCCACTTCGGCTACAAGCTCTCGATCAACGTCGACAAGAAGTACAAGATCATCCGCGAGATCGAGACCGCCAGCACGCACGACAGCCAGCACTTTGACAACGTCTTCGACACGAGCAACACGAGCCGCGCTGTCTATGCCGACCAGGGCTACCCGTCGGAGGGACGTGACCCCTGGCTGAAAGATAACGGCTTCCGAAACCAGATCCAGACGAAGGGCAAGCGCAACAAGACGTTGTCCGAATGCCAGCAGCGGCGCAACAAACGCATCGCCAAGACGCGTGCACGGGTCGAGCATGTGTTCGGAGCGCTCGAACAGATGAGCGGCAAACTGCTGCGCACCATCGGCCAGGCGCAAGCAAATTTTGCGATGACGATGATGGCGGCCTGCTACAACTTGAAGCGGCTGGTCTATTTCCTGGAGGCCGGAATCGAGGCTTTCAGACGCCCTAAATGAGCCGAATTGCCGATGCCCGATGCGATTCGAGGCAAAAGCAGGGCGACACCGCCGGTAAACGAGTTGATTTGCCAGAGAAATTTCACCGAATTCGGTCGCAATCATGGTTACACGGCGGGATTCATTGAAAACCTCGGGTTACTCGAGCCCCCTACTCAAAGCGCGGCGAGCGTTTTTCGAGGAATGCCGCGACAGCCTCCTCATGCTCGGAAGTCTTGTGCGCTAGTGCTTGGTAGGTTGCTGAAAGCTCCAATAGGGACTCCAAGCGCACGTACTGCCCCTCCCGCAGAAGTCGTTTCGTCATACGTAGTGCAGGGCCAGGATTGCAAACAATACGCTGGGCCAACTTGTTAGCCACATCCAGCAACTCCTCACCAGGCACTACACGAGACACCAGACCGCACTCGAGAGCCTCTTGCGCGGAAATTGGATCGCCCGTAAAGGACATTTCCGCCGCCCGCGATTGACCTACTACACGCGGCAGTAACCAAGCCCCCCCATCGCCCGGAACAATCCCGAGCTTCACAAAGGACTCCGCGAAATATGCTGACGTAGCGGCGATCCGGATATCGCACATGCATGCTAGGTCGCATCCTGCGCCGATCGCCCCTCCATTTACTGCCGCAATCACGGGCACCTCAAGATTGTAGAGTGCCAGCGGGAGCCGCTGAATTCCCCGCCGATATTCGTCGCTGATCGTGATCGGATCCACTTTCTCCTTCGAATAGCGCTGCATGTCCTTCAAATTTCCGCCCGCGCAAAACATCGTTCCCGCACCAGTAAGGATGACGGCACGAACCGTCGGATCACGGGCGATTCGGGAACATGCATCGACGAAGTCTTCGACGGCGGAATTGCCTGTCAGCACATTCCGGAGTTCGGGCTGATTCATGGTCATCGTGATCACGGGCCCGTTCTTATCGACCAGCAGGAAACTACCCATTATTCGTCTCTCAATATCAAATTGGATTGGACAGATCAACCGGCAAGGCTCCGACGTACGAAATCCAGAGTTCGTGACGCACCGGTGGCAAGGAGTTCGCGCCCGACGACCTTTGACCAATATACCTCCGTGCCATACGCGAGGCGCCACTCGTGCATCCGGCGTGTGAAAAGTTGCAAATCATATTCCTCTGTAAACCCCATTGCGCCGTGGACGGAATGCGCAATTGACGACACTGTGCCGACCACCTCGCTGGTACGTTGCTTTGCCACAGCGGCAGCCATCAATTTTGGACTTATCCCGTCGGCACTGAAACCGATCTGGGCCGACATTCGGGCCGCAAAAACCTGCTCTGCCATGACACTGATCTGCTGCTGGATGATTTGAAGCTTTGCGATCGGCCTGCCGAATTGCACTCGATCATTGGCATACCCTATCGTCATTTGCAGAATCCGCGCCATGGATCCGGCGAGCATTGCAGAGATCAGACACGCTCCATATGCCCGCCAGTTGGATCCAGGAAGTTCGTTGCCAGAAATCGGCTGTTTCGCCCATCGCATTCGGGCATTGACGCTCCCGCACCCCCCGGCAATGTGCCTTTGGGCACCGGTCGCAGGCAATAGCTGCGCCCGATCGCCGAAATCCACCAAGACCCAGTCAGCCACTTCACCAAACGGCACGTAATTCGATATGATTGTTCCGTCCGGAGTCACCGCGACGTCTCCAGCAATCGTTATAGACCCCTCTGGAAGCTCGGCGTTGGTCTCGGACATGATTCCTCGGACCAATATGGTCTGTATTAACGGTAGCGGCAAGGCATGGCGACCAGCAACAAAGGCGATCGGATAGACATCGGACAGACTCAATCCTGCCCCCCCCATCGCTTCAGCCACCAAGGCGTCGGTAAAGCCGGACTCCTGTAATGCCCCCCAAAGTGCGGCACGTTCCTTCGTGCCGCCCTCTCCCCTCTCGATACGGCGCACATGATTCGGCGTACAGCAATGAGCGAGCAGTTGCTCTATCGCGTCGGATATGATTTCTTGCATGACCGCTGTCCTCTACCGAAGTCCGAGCCCACGGGCGATCATTCCACGCAGGATTTCCCGCGTGCCGCCTCGCAGAGAGAATGAAGGAGAAATTTGTGTCACGTATGCCAGGGTTTTCAACAAGACGGATGGCACCGGACGATCCGGATCGCCCCCCAGGCTGTCAGCAATCAGCAGCGGCATCTGCTGCTCGAATTCCGTTCCCAAGTCCTTGACTAGCGCGGCCTCAATCACCGGACTCTCACCCCGCGCTAGTTTTTCCGTGACCGAAATGGCCATCGCACGCAGCACGCATAGTTGGCTCGCCATGCGCCCGAGTAACGCGACACGCCCATCATCGACACGCGTATCACGACAGAGGAAAGCAAGCCACTCGTCAAAGAGAACCAGCGTGGAATAAATGCGCTCGGGCCCACTGCGTTCGAACGCAAGTTCCGCCGTCACTTGCTCCCAACCGGACCCCTCTGCACCGATCAGCGCATCGTGACCTAGCATCACGTCGTCGAAAAAGACTTCACAGAAATGAGCATCCCCCGTGATATCGTGAATCGGCCGCACAGTCACGCCCTGCAAAGAGAGATCAACGATCATCTGGGACAAGCCCTTGTTCCGATCCGCCGGTTCCCCCGATGTGCGCACAAGTGCAATCATGTAGTGGGAACGGTAAGCGTTTGTCGTCCAGATCTTGCGTCCGTTCAGCTTCCAGCCGCTATCCGTCCTCACCGCCCGAGTTGTCACGCTGGCGAGATCCGAACCCGAGTTAGGCTCACTCATACCGATGCAAAAAAAAGCTTCCGCGCGGCAGATCCTAGGCAGATAGTATTTCTTCTGCGCTTCGGACCCATATTTATGGATCAAGGGGCCGCTCTGGCGGTCGGCAATCCAGTGAGCGGTGACGGGAGCCCCTGCAGAGAGCAGCTCCTCCACGACGACAAAGCGCGCGAACGAACTTCGTCCGCCGCCGCCGTATTCCTTCGGCAGAGTCAAACCGAGCCACCCTTTCGCGGCAAGCCGGCGACTAAAGTCGGCGTCGTAGCCCATCCAGGACCGGGCACGGACATCGGCGGGCACCCCTTCGAGGGCTTCGTCAAGAAATGCACGCACCGAGACTCGCAGACCCTCGTCCTCGGCGGGGATGGATGTAAGCTCAAGCGACTCGATCATGAATTCTCCATCGTTCTATTGAATGTCTCGCCGCGCCGTAGCGCGGCTCGGAAATCCGGATGTGCCACGGCACTGAGCTCTAGTGCCCGCTGCGCAGGCGATTTATTTCGCAGTCGAGCAACCCCATACTCGGTCACCACGTAATCAATGTCTTGCGCACCGATTGTCGTGGGGACTCCCCGACCGAACGTAGTGACAATGTTGCTGACCGCCCCCCCTTTGGTTGCTGCACGGAGTGCGATGATGCTCATACCGCCCTTCGCTGCTGATGCGCCCCTTGCAAAGTCGGGCAATCCTCCGGGCGTTGAGATCACGCGACCACCGATCTGCTCAGCGTTGGCACTGCCATTTATATCGACCTGCAAAACGCTGTTGATCGCAACGAGCCCATCAATGGCCGCGAGGACATCAAGTGCGTGTGTAAACGAGCAGGGATGAAATTCGACCAACGGGTTATGGTCGAGAAAACCATAGAAGGATCGGGTACCTGCAGCCATCGTTGTGACCGTCTTACCCGGCAACACCTTCTTCGTCGCGTTAGTCACGACACCGCGCTCGATCAGCGGCCGAACGCCATCGGTGATGATGCCGCTATGGATCCCCAAATCGTATAGGTGGCTCAGTTCGGTGAACACCAGATCCGGCAAGGCTCCGATGCCAGCCTGCAACACGGCTCCAGACGAGATGAGACCTGCTATATTTCCTGCGATTGTCCGGTCAACATCGTCAGTTTCGTCCGTGTCGGCAGCGCGCACGACCTGTGGGCCGCGATTTGCATTAACGACGAAATCGACCTCCTCGGGCAGCAACGCCGTGTCTCCGCAGGTAAATGGCATCTGCGGGTTCACTTCCGCAACGACGATTGGATCCTGAGCAAGGACCGCCCGCATATAGTCGACCGACACCCCGAGAGACATTCTCCCATTTTCGTCGGGCGTAGAGACCTGTAGTAGCAGGAGATCGGCCCTGATCTCACCGCTGATGAAAAGGGTCGGAATTTCGGACAGCGTGCAGCGCCGAAAAGAAGCGCGGCCTGAATTGATCGGCTCACGCAATCCCTTTCCCGGAAACAGCGCCTGGATCGAAAGATGCTTGGCTGCCTCTATGCCAGCATAGGGCGCTTCGCCCATCGGCATGAGCCCATACACGGTCGCCCCACGGAACACCTCGGCTGCCTCACTCAGTTGCTGAGTCAAGCGCGGAGGCTCGGCACACGCGGAGTGGAGCACTATGCGTGGCGCATCTGGCAAAGCCGAACGTAGGTCTTGGAGGTGCGACAGTTGGAGTCTCTTGCCGCGCGGAGTAGTCATTACTTCTTGTCTCCCTCTTACGTTCAGAATCCTTTGCCAGACTTCTTACCCCAACCGCCCCGCGTACATCTCCTTGCCGATCGGTTGGGCTTGGCCGAAGTAAGACCGGTTTCGTTGCATTCATTCGCGCCAAGTAGGAAACATCAATTTCTTCTGAATCCCAATGGCATATTTGACACCCTAGTCCCCTGACCACGTCGAGATCGACATCGTCGGCCGATGCATGCGCCTCCTTCTCTCAGAGACTCGAGGCCTCGCGGATCAGATCACGAAATATGCGATTCACGATGAAACCGGATATTTCCTTGCTCAGGATCACCCGGTACTTTCCCGAGCGCAATGCAGAACTTCACTAAGCGTTTAACTGCATCAGAAATCGCCGAATGAAAGACAACTCCATCAATTCGATAACCGATGCCGGGGCTTGAGAAACGCAAATTAATTTATCCCAGCAGACGGACCATTGTTGTTTCCTCGCTCTTTATCCCGTTAGGGCACGTGCAATGACCAATCGCTGCATGTCTCCAGTGCCCTCGTATATCTGACAAACTCGAACATCCCGGTAGATCCGCTCGAGTGGAAAATCAGCCAGGTAGCCGTATCCTCCCAAGGTCTGGATCGCATCCGAGCAGACCCGCTCAGCCGTTTCGCTCGCGAGCACCTTCGCCATCGATGCTTCTTTGACGCAGGGTAATCCGGCGTCACGCATGGCCGCGACGTGTAGCACCAACTGCTCAGCCGCTTCGAGCCGCGTGGCCATATCGGCGAGGCGGAATGCAACTGCCTGATGCTCGATGAGGAGTTTGCCGAATTGCCGGCGTTCCTTGGCATAACCCAAGGCGTGCTCAAACGCCGCACGCCCCATACCCACCGACTGGGCCGCGATGCCAAGACGCCCGCCGTCAAGGTGGGAGAACGCAACTCGCAGCCCTTCGCCTTCTCTGCCCAAGAGGCTATCGGCCGAAACCCACATGTCATCGAATGTGAGGGAGCATGTATCGGACGAGCGCTGGCCCATCTTTTCCTCAACGCGGGTCACGGTCCACCCCGGGGTATTGGTGGGCACAACGAAGGCAGAAATTCCCTTCTTGCCGGCGGTTGGGTCGGTAACAGCGAAGACAATGCCCACGCTCGCATTCCGCCCCGAGGTGATGAATTGCTTGGTACCCGAGATGACATACCCCGAACGGCCATCCTTGCGCGCTAGCGTCTTCATGGAGGCCGGGTCGGATCCTGCTTCTGGCTCCGTCAGGCAGAAACAGCCAATCATCTCCCCACGCGCCATAGGACGAAGGAAGCGGTTCTTCTGCTCGTCCGTACCATAGGTGAGCACCGGCAGGCAGCATACCGATGTGTGTTCGCCCATGATGGTCGAAATCGGACCGTCGCCGGCAGCAATTTCCATGATTGCCGCCACATAAGAGACATAATCGGTTTCCGCACCGTCCCACTCCCGTGGCACCACCATGCCCATGAAGCCCAATGTTCCTAACTCGGCGAGTTCCTCAGCAGGAAAACGGCAATTACGGTCGCGCATAGCCGCAGTGGGCGCCAAGCGGTCGCGCGCTATTTTTCGAGCTGTTTCACGGATGAACGATTGCTCCTCGTTGAGAATCATTTCAACACCTCCACCGTTGCGCCAGTCGGTTCGCCCCGGATACATAGCGAAGTCACCGCTCGCCAAAATTCATATTGTCCAAGGGCCACGGGGGTCTCGCAATCATCGGTCTCATATACTGTCAGGATCGCCCTCTACCTTCGTCTAGCTTGAACTCGTCAGACGATCGTCCATGTGTCGCCGCCGTGTAGCAGATCCGCGAGCCGCCCGCGCCCCTTCGCTTCGCGCGTAGCTTCATGCAGATGCGCGTTCAGCTCGTCGCAAGTCGGTTGACGCACTGCGCGGAACACGCCGAGCGGCACAGGCAGCTCCGGGGACTCGAACTGCGACAGGAAGAATGCGAGCCCGCTGTGCATCGCATGCTCGTCATGGACGACGAGCTCCGCCTCGCTCACCGCGCCGTCGCCGAGCTTGATAACCTCCGGAGCCATGCCGGCGAGCCTGATACCCTGATCGCGATTTTTCCCGAACACGAGCGGCTTACCGTGCTCGAGCATGAGCCGTGCGTCGTCGCGCGTGGCCTTCTCGGTCAGCGCATTGTGCGCGCCGTCGTTGAACACGATGCAGTTCTGCAGCACCTCGACGAACGCGGTGCCCTTGTGCACGGCGGCGCGCGCAAGCACCGACGCGAGATGCGGCTGATCGCTGTCGACGGTGCGTGCGACGAACGTCGCGCCCGCGCCGAGCGCGAGCGACACTGGGGAGAACGGCCGGTCGATGCTGCCGAGCGGCGTGCTCTTCGTCCTCTTGCCGAACTCGGACGTCGGCGAGTATTGTCCCTTTGTCAGCCCGTAAATGCGGTTATTGAGAAGAATCACCTTCAGGTCGACGTTGCGGCGCATCGCGTGAATGAAGTGATTCCCGCCGATCGCGAGCGCGTCCCCGTCACCGGTGACGACCCATACCGACAGCTCGGGCCGGGTGAGCTTCAGGCCGCTCGCGATCGCTGGTGCGCGGCCGTGGATGCTGTGTATCCCGTAGGTTTCCATGTAGTAGGGGAAGCGGCTCGAGCAACCGATACCGGAGATGAACGCGAAGTTCTCGCGCGGGATGCCGAGCGTCGGCAGCAGCTTCTGGACCTGCGCGAGGATCGAGTAGTCGCCACAGCCAGGGCACCAGCGCACGTCCTGGTTCGATTCGAAGTCTTTTTTCGTCAGTGCGACAGGTACGGACAGGTCATTCATGATGTTTTCCTGTAAGGGGAGCATGGGGACGCGGCGCACCTCAGCTCAGTTCGAGGATGCGGTCGTGGACTTCGCTGACCTTGAAGGGCTTGCCCTGCACCTTGGTGAGCGGCACGACGTCGCGCAGGAACTGCTCCCGCAGCAGCTTCGAGAGTTGCCCCATATTTAGTTCCGGTACCAGGACTGTCTTGTAGCGCGCCAGCACCTCGCCCAAGTCCGGCGGCAGCGGGTGCAAATGGCGCAGATGCACGTGCGCGACCGAGCGCCCGTCGGCCTCGGCTATTTCGCGCGCCTGCGCGATCGTGCCGTAGGTGCTGCCCCAGCCAACGACGAGGAGCTCGCCGCTCGCCGGCCCCTCGACGCGTGTCGGCGGGATATCCTGCGCAGTACGCGCGACTTTCGCTGCGCGCACCGCAACCATGCGTTGGTGATTCATCGGGTCGTGCGAGATGTTGCCCGACAGGAAGTCCTTTTCGAGGCCGCCGACGCGATGTTCCATCCCGCGCGTGCCCGGCAGCACCCAGGCACGCGCCAGATTCTCGTCGCGCGCATACGGCTGGAAACCTTCCGCATCGGTGCGATAGCGCACTTCGAGTTTCGGCAGACGGGCCACATCGGGGATGCGCCACGGCTCGGCCGCATTCGCAATGCCGCCATCGGTCAGCAGGATCACCGGCGTCATGTATTTGACGGCGATGCGGAAAGCCTCGAGCGCGCAGTCGAAGCAGTCGGAGGGCGAGCGCGCGGAGATGACCGGAATCGGGCACTCGCCGTTGCGCCCGTAGACCGCCTGCAGCAGGTCCGATTGTTCGATCTTCGTCGGCAAACCGGTCGAGGGACCGCCGCGCTGCACGTTGACGATCACCAACGGTAGCTCGAGCATCACTGCGAGGCCCAACGCCTCGGTCTTCAGCGCCATGCCCGGACCGGAGGTCGTCGTCAGGGCGAGCGCGCCACCATAGGCCGCACCGATCGTCGAGCAAATGCCGGCGATTTCGTCCTCGGCCTGGAATGTCGTGACGTCGAAATGCTTCAGCGCCGACAGTTCGTGCAGGATGTCGGTCGCCGGCGTGATCGGGTACGAGCCGAGGAAGAGCCCCACGCCTGAGAGCTCAGATGCGGCGACGAAGCCGAGCGCCGCAGCGTGGTTGCCAGTGATGCTCCGATAGACGCCGGGCTCGGCGGCCGCTTCGCGCACATGGTAGCTCGCGGCGAAGATCTCGGCGGCGTCCGCATACGCGAAGCCGGCACGCAGCGCCTCAACGTTCGCGTCGGCAAATTGGGGGGTCTTCGCGAACTTTTGGTGGATATCGTCGATTTCGTCCTCGATCGACCGGCCATAAAGGCACAGCATCAGGCCGAGCGCGAAATAGTTCTTGCAGCGCGCGACCTCCTTCTTCGACAGCCCCGAGTCCCGCAGCGCCGCGGCGGTCAGTGCCGAGATATCGATGTGGAATATGCGGTAGCCGTCGAGGCTGCCGTCCTCGAGCGGATTAGAGGTATAGCCGGCCTTTACTAGGCTCGCGTCGGTGAAGGCGCCGACGTTAACGATGACGATGCCACCGTGCTTGACGTCGGAAATGTTCGTCCTCAGCGCCGCCGGATTCATTGCGACCAGCGCGTCGGGCGCGTCCCCCGATGTGAACACCTGGCCCGCACCATACTGAATCTGGTAGCCGGACACGCCGAACACCGTTCCGGTCGGAGCACGAATCTCCGACGGGTAATCGGGATGCGTCGCGAAGCCGTGGCCGGCTTTCGCGACCGCTCGCGAAAACTCCGAGCCTGTCAGCTGCATGCCGTCACCGGAGTCGCCGACGAAGCGGATCACGACGCTGTCGAGCGTCTCGACGACACGCTCGCGCAGTCGCTCCGTCCCTGACATGGCGTCGCCGCGCACCGCCTTATTTTCCCGCTCATTTACGAATACATGCTCCAGCTCGGACATACATTCCTCCTCGGTCGAAGCGACGACCTGTGTCACCGCGCACTCGCGGCGTCCCTTCCGCCATTTTGATTGCCTATCAGCTGCTTGAAGCGTACCTGCCTTGATCTTCGTTCAACCTACTGACTTAGCGAACCCCTCTCTTGCCTCGAGCACCAAAAACCGCCCGTGAAGTACGGAACTTGGCGAATGTCGATCCCACTGCTTACAATCGAGCCGCTTTCGCACGCAGTTCAGCCTTCGTTTCGACGTGATCGGGGTCCGCAACAATCGAGTCTACCGGACAGACGTGGACGCATTGCGACTCGTCAAAATGACCTACACATTCTGTGCACAAATTCGGGGCGATCACATAAATATCATTTCCTTGAGTAATCGCCTCGTTCGGGCATTCCGTTTGGCAGGCACCGCAACTAGTGCACTCATCTGTAATCAACAAGGCCATGCATCCCTCTCTCAAAAAGGCGCCGCGTGTTGCGGCTTCTTGCAAAAAACAACCGACTCCGAGACGTGGCGTCCGGTCCAGGCGGCTCGTCCGAGACATCACGCGCCGTCAGACTCTTGTGCGAAGCCCACGCCCGCAGCAACGAACCGTCGGGGCTGAAATGATCTTCCGACATCAGTTCGGCCAATTCGGCGACCACCACCACGCCACCGAACAACTCGCGCATCACGCTCTCCTTGAGGAGTCGATCGAGATTGGCGCTGAACGTCGAGCGATCACATACCGGACCGCCCAGCGTCTTGATCCGGCGCAACGGATGGTCAGGGCCAATTCGGCCTTCGATATTTACGTAGCTGAACAAGGCGTTCTGTCCGTGGTCGATGCCGCGCGTCGGAATAATCAAGCTCGTAATGCGGACGTAATTATATCAACCGCACAATCAGCATCGATGCTGCGAAATACATTAAATTAACACCCTGTTAAAGCCGATTACATCAATGAATGAATGAGTAAGTCGACTCTTGTCGAACCGAAATAGATCCTCTGATTCGATGCAGTCACCTGACATATTTACGGGATAACATCACGCCCAATTTCCGTGCTGCGCGGGTCGTCATCTTCGCTCAACACGTGTTAGCGATTTTTCCAACGCGGAGGCCGCTTTTCCTGAAACGCGAGCAAACCTTCAAGCGCATCAACGCTATTGATGAGGTCTTGCCCACATATCTTTTCGAGTTCGTCGAGGCGTTCCATCACACGGCGTGTCATAGCCCCGCGCGCCGCCTTGACGGCGAAGCGAAGTGCGTTGGTGCTGAGCCCGGCCAGATGTTCATCAAAATAGGCGACCGCGGCAGCCACTGGGTCTTCTGCCACGCAGTTGACGAGCCCGAGCCGCATCGCCTCTGGCGCTGAAACGCTGCGCCCGGAGAACAGCAAATCGTCGGCAGCGCCCTGGCCGATGCGCTCGGGGAGAAGACAACTGGCGGCAGGTGCAAAGAAACCCAACTTGATTTCAGGCTGACCGAATATTGCATCCTCTGCCGCGAAGATCAGACTGCCCGCAAGGGCGACCTCCATTCCCCCACCCAGACACTGGCCGCGCACCGCGACCAGTATCGGGCGCGGGAAATCGAGCATTCGCTTGATTAGGCCGTGAAGTACAGCGAGCATTCCTGTCATCTGATCGGGGAAATGCTCCTCGATGCTCGCGCCGAAGCTGAAGTGCGGCCCAGCATGCTCGAGCAGCACCGCCGACAGATTGCGGTCCTCGGCATGCGCGTCGAGCGCCTGACTGAGCGCTGCGATCATTTGAGCATCGACAATATTAGCTTTAGGACGGTTGAGCCGAAGCCGCAGCAGCTTCGCGCCGCGGTCGAGCCGGACTTCAAGCGGTGTGTCGGTCATCTCTGGGGTCTCCTCAGTTTCTAGTGTGGGGCATCAAGTTGTCGATCAGATCAGGCGTCCAGGGGGCGCCCTTGGCAAGGGCCTGCCGCAGAGCCACGAAATCGATTTCGCGCCCTGCTTCCTTGCTACCTTCGGCAAAAGCGCGAAAACCGGCGCAGGCTTCGGTCATCATGTTCAAAGCGAGCCAGGCGCGGTTGTCTTCCTTGTTGCGGTTCCAGGCCTCGATCTTGGGTTTGCGCAGGGCTTCGAGGCTCTTGGTCAGGCTATCCGGGAACATGGTCACGAACTTGGCGCACAGTTCTTCGACCTTGGCATCGAGCAGGCTCAGGTCAACCTCGCCGAGAGCGAGAAGCGCCTTTCCCTGCAGGAGCGCCTCGCCAGTCTTCGGCTCGCCCAGTACCAATTCTCCGAACTCGTCGACGCAACGGTCGGTGACCACCAACGGATTGGGTACGAAATTGCCGTCCACCTTGAGGGCCGGCACCACGGCAGTGATCATGCCGAGGCGGCGCGCCTTGTGGGCCGAGAGGGACTCGCATAGCGTGCCTACCGCGAGTGCGGCTTCCGCACCGATCATCACCGGCAGGAAGTCCGTCGCCCCGCCGATCATCGCTCCCCCGTGCTTCGGACCGGCGAGTCCGAACAAGGCCAAGTCCTGGGCGATGGTGAAGTCGCAGGCCAATCCCAGTTCCTGAGCGCCGCCGGTGCGCATGCCGTTCACCCGGCAAATCACAGGTTTCTCGCACACCATGACCGCCGACACCGTATCATTGAACAGGCGCATGAATTGGCGGAATTCCTGCGGGTTGCGGGCGTAGTAGCGGGCAAAATCCGTCGCGTTGCCGCCGGTGCAGAACGCTTTGCTGCCCGCGCCTGTCAGGACGACGCTGACGACATCCCGAGCGTTGCTGGCTGTCTTCAACGCCCACTGGATGCCCTTGAGCATGTCGACGCTGTAGGAGTTGAACTGCGCCTGATTGTCGATGGTGATCCAGGCGTGGTAGATACCCTGGGCCAGGTCGCCGCGCGGCGTTCTCGCCGGGCGTTTTTCATAGGCGACGCCCGGCACTACGACGTCGGGAGCCACCCCGTGATCGGTCAACTGCCTGGGTGCCCTGTGGCGCGCAATCTGGTCAGTAACGCTTCTCATGGTCGATTCTCGAATAGCATTCGTCTAGGGAACCAGCACTGCGCGGCGCACCAAGCGGCGGTCGTGTGCCGCCTGGAAGACCTCGTTGATCAGGTCCAGGGGCAACTCCTCCACGAACGGCGCGATCTTCACCTTGTCCTCCAGCACAAGGTCGAGGGCAGGGGCGTAGTTCTTGAGCAGGCATCCCCAGTTGCCGAGCGCGCGGGCATGCAGTGCCATGAAATTGGAAAGCCGCACTTCGACCTTGTCCAGGGTGAAGCCAACCACGCAGAGGGTGCCGCCGCGCACCAGCAGGCTGAAGGCGCTTTCCTGGCCGGCGCGCGTGCCCGAGCACTCGAAGATGGTCCATTCGATGGGGCGCAATCCGCGCTCCCGCGCAAACGCCGCGATGCGCTTCTTCTGTTCGCGGCTGTCGACTTCCCGGGCGTTCAGGGTTAGGGCGGCACCGTAATCGGCAATCATTTTCAGCTTGGCCGGATCGACATCGATCGCGACGACTGTCGCACCCATCGCGCGGGCAATCTGTACGCAATAACCCCCTACCCCACCGACGCCGTTGACGATAGCTATGTCGCCCGGCCCCAAGCCAGATTGCAGCACTGCCTGGTACGGCGTCGTCACAGCATCCGCGACCACGGCCACCGATGCCAGCGACAGCCCGACATCGCGCAGTCGCGACTCGTCGACCGGCACGAGACCTCGAGCTGGCACCCGGATATGCGTGGCGAAGCCTCCATCGATATCGTTGCCAGGCATCCTTTCGTTGCTACAGAGAGTGCCCTTGCCACGTTTGCAGGGATCGCACTCGCCGCATTGGAACATCGCCGGCACGATGACCGCGCGACGCATCCACTCGTCGGCGCCCTTACCGGCCGCCACCACATGGCCGCTGATTTCATGGCCAAGCGTCAATGGCAGCGGATGATTTGTGCGTACCCCATCGTAGTAGAAACCGAGATCGGTGTGACAGACGCCGCAGCCCGCCACTTCGATAACGACCTCGCCCGGTCCAGGAGCGCCCGGGTCGAACAATTCCCGTTCCATAGGCTGGCCGACCGCCTTCATCACCCAGCGATATGCTTGAATCGCCATGAAAGACCTCCACAAATACTAGTTGGCTAGGATGTTGAATATCCCAAAAAAACACAGCCCGCTTCCCCTCACGGGCGCGCCGCGATTACTTTGCTTTGTCGTCCCCGTAGATGTAGAAACCCTTCCCGGACTTCTTCCCCCACTCGCCACGCTCGTACATCTCCTTCAGAAGGCGGTTAGGTTTGGCCGATTCGACGCTGGTCTCTTCGTATTCATCCATACGTGCCAGATACGACACGTCGATTCCGGTCGTATCGAGCAGGCGCAGGGGCCCCATCGGGTGCCCAAGCCCCTTGGTCACGGCAAGATCGATGTCCTCGGCCGAGGCGTAACCCTCCTCGTAGAGGCTGACCGCCTCACGCGTCAGCGCCCGGAAGATGCGGTTGACGATGAACCCCGGGATTTCCTTGCGCAGCACCACCGGGGTCTTTCCGATGCTGCGGCAAAACGCTAGCACCTCTTCAATGATCTCTGCCGGCACAGCGGGATGCACTACGACCTCCACTAGTTCCATCACGAGTGCCGGGTTGAAGAAATGTATGTTAAGCACTCGCTGCGGTCGCGCGGTGACTCCTGCCAAGCGTGAGCCCCGGATATTCGAGCTGTTGGTGCCGAAAATCGTCTGCGGCGGACAAAGTCGATCGAGTGTGCGGAACAGTTCAGCCTTCGGTTCGAATTTTTCGACGATGGCTTCGATTATCAGATCAGCATCGGCGGCAGCGGCCAAGTCCGGCGCCAAATCGAGATTGCCGAGCGCCGTAGCCCTCTGCTCGCTGCTGATGCGCCCCTTGGCGACGCGCTTGTCCAAATGCTCTCGAACGAAGTCCGCCGCCTGCTCCAGACTTTCCTTGCGGCTGTCGTTGAGTACCGTTTTCAGGCCGCTGAGTGCGCACTGCAGCGCTATCTGCCGCCCCATGGCCCCTGCCCCGATGACCGCGATCTTTTCCATGACCTTATTCTCTCAAGAGTGCGCCGGCTTGCGCCCGGCAAATTGGGAGACGCCTTCCTTGCGTTCCTTCGCTGCGTAGCAACCATTGGATATGTCGATATCGAACGACTCGGAATGCTCCATATCGAGCGCATGATCCATGCAGCGCTTGGCACCCCGGACGGCCACTTGGACGTTGCCCCGGATGCATTGCGCCATTTCCAGCGCCTGCGGCATCAGTTCCTCGCCGGAGACGATACGGTTAATCACCCCCATTCGCTCCGCCGCGACCGCGTCGAAGGTGGATGCGGTCAGAATCAGTTCCTTAGCTCGCGCAGCGCCGATCAACTTCGGCAGCTTGCGGCACCCCCCCGCCGCTGGGATCAAACCCCATTTCACCTCAGGCAAACCGAAGGTCGAGCGCGGCGTGGCGAATATCAGGTCGCAGGCCAGTGCGATTTCGAAACCCCCGGCCAAGCAATGGCCATCGACCACGGCGATGGACGGTTTGCGCTTGGCCTCAAACTCGCTGTACATCGGGAACATCTCTTCGAGGCGCAAGACGGCGGCTTCCTCGTCGCTCAGGGTCTGGCGCTCCTTGAGGTCGATGCCGACACAAAAAGCCTTGCCGCCCGAGCCAGCGACGATGATCACATCGACAGCCTCGTCGCTCTCCACGTCCCGAATCGCATCGCGCAGCTTGCGCACCATCGCGCGATTGATGGCGTTCATGGCCTCAGGGCGATTGAGCGTCACGATCGCGATTCCGTCGCTTCGCTTTTTCAGCACGATTTCGTTTGCCATGGCCGTCCCATCAAGATTCGCGGCGGATCACGATGGCTGTGGTGACCCCGCCGCCACCGCAGATCGACGCTACGCCCAATTCGCCGTTCTCGCGCTGCAATATGTTGCCGAGCGTCATTAACAGCCGTGCACCGGACATACCTGTCGGGTGGCTGAGTGCAATCGCCCCCCCGTACACGTTAACCTTGGCTCGGTCCCAGCGGAGCACGCGCTCGTTCGCGAGCATCTGCGCAGCGAATGCCTCGTTGACCTCAATGAAGTCAATGTCGCTCAGCGTCATGCCTGCCTTCTTCAACACCATGGGAATCGCAAGACCGGGCCCATCGCCCATGTGAGCAGGCTCTACTGCAGTCTGCGCCGACGCCACCAGGGAAAACATGGGCGGGCGTCCCAGGAATTTGGCCATAGCGCGCGTGGTCAGCACGATTGCGCAAGCGCCATCGCCCATGCTGCAGGCGTTGCCTGCCGTCACGCTGCCATCTTTCTTGAAGACCGGTTTGAGCTTCGCCAAGCTCTCCAAGCTGGTGTCTGGCCGAATCGCCTCGTCAAGGAAAAGCGTCATTTCGTCCTGGCTTCGTGTCGCCGGCAACGTCACAGGAACGATCTCGCTCGCGGTGAGCCCGCCGCGCCGCGCCTTGGCCGCTCCATCGTGCGAGGCGAGCGCAAACTCGTCCATTTCCTCGCGGGTGATGCCGTACTTGGCCACAAGATTCTCCGCCGTCATGCCCATGCCAAAGCCGCACAAGGGATCGAGCGTATCCGCCCAACCGTCAAGCAGGGTCTTGTCACCGAGCTTGAACCCTTCCCAGCGGACGTTCTTCAGCAAGTACGGCATGGTGCTCATCGATTCCATGCCCCCGGCGACAATGAATCGAGC
The DNA here is from genome assembly GCF_003628555.1 of Azoarcus sp. DN11. Taxonomy (NCBI): domain Bacteria; kingdom Pseudomonadati; phylum Pseudomonadota; class Betaproteobacteria; order Rhodocyclales; family Zoogloeaceae; genus Azoarcus; species Azoarcus sp. DN11. The sequence continues at coordinate 4,691,556 of NZ_CP021731.1, forward strand.
ATTACCGCTGCCAAGCTCCTGGGCGGCGAGCATCACGGATTTCATGCCTGAGGGGCAGGCCATATTGACTGTGAAGGAAGGCGCTTCAACCGGGATGCCGCCCTTCACCGCCGCGGTGCGCGCAGGATTGGGACCATTTCCGGCCTGCCGGCAGTTGGCAAAGATCAACTGGTCAATCTGATCGGAGGGCAGTGCGGCACGCTCGAGAGCCGCCCGAATAGCGATCGCACCCAGTTCCCATACAGGAACTTCGCGCAAGCTGCCGCCAAAACTGCCAAGCGGCGTGCGAGCGGCGCTGATTGCAACAATATCGTTTTCGCTGGTCGTCATTTCCGGTTTCCGGCTACAGCCCATACACGGCCGCAGCGTTCCCGTGCAGGATCTTCTGCGCCACCTTTTCGCTCAGACCGAGGTCGTTCTTGATGCATGCAATGGACTCGCTATGCAGGACGGCCGGGTAATTCGTCCCGTAGATGACCTTGTTCTGGCCGCGGGTCTTCATGAAGTGGATCAGGGTGGGCTCGAGATATTTGGGATGGTGTGCATCGATGCCCAGATAGACGTTCTCGTGCTTCCAGGCGAGCGAGATCATCTCCTCCGTCCAAGGCCATCCCGTATGGGCGCCGATCAGCTTCAGCTCGGGAAAATCAAGCGCGACGATGTCCAGGTAGATCGGACGCCCCAATTCGTTCGGCATATGCTCGGCCGAATGACCCACCTGCATGGACACCGGAATACCCAGCTCGACGCATTTGGCGTACAAGGGGTAGTAGAGGCGATCGTTCAGAGGAATGCCAAAGCCGTAAGTATGGATGTAGACGCCCTTGAACCCGAACTCCTTCACGGCCCGCTCCACCCTGCGTACGCTTTCCAATTTCTGCAGGGGATTGAACCCGCACAGGCCTACCAGGCGATCCGGATATTGACTGACTACGGCATGCACTTCCTCCTCAGTGATGTCCCAGACCATGGTCTTTTTCTGATAGGACATCATGCGGATCGCGGGTATGAACGCCTTGTCGAGACCTGCCTCATCCATCATGGCAATGAACTCGCCGACGGACTTGCCCTGGATGCGCTCTTCCATCCGCCACCACTTGATGAGTCGTAGCATTTCCGGCTGTCCATACCACCACTTATCAATGGCTTCCGACGTGAACAGATTGCAGTGAAAATCGATTGCCATGTTTTCTCCCTCGGTAACCGGCAGCAATTTCGTTATCGACGGACACGCTCGTCCGTTCGGCAGGTCAACGTCATCCCCCGCATGCACGAGGCTAAAGTGCTCGCCGCCAATGCCTTCTTGCGTATACTATACAGTCGGTTTGTCTTGTCAACGTACAGTCCCATTTTTATTACAACACCTAACGATGCGCTCAACCACGTGCGCCCCCTCCCGTCGGAACTGCTCGCCGTAGCAGGTTCCAGCTCCGCTACGGCGGCGGACCAAGGTCGGATTCTCCACTTCAGCGGGCAATGAAACAAACCCAAGAACAACGAAACTGCGCGTCACCTCGCCTGCTTAACGAACACAGCTACAGAATCGCCGAGCACTTCTTTACATCCTGCACAGTTTTCGCTTAAGGCCCTAAGATCGAGCGGCTTCGTTCGAACCTCGAAACCTAGTTCCAGGTAAGAATCAGTGATCTGACGCAGCTGGGATCCATTAGCGTTACAACGCCATTCCCAGCCCTGCTCCTTGAGCCCAACATCTACAGACAAACGACAGCCGAGAACATTGCCCGTGGGTGCGTGGCACCCACCAAGCCGGCTCCCGTCGTCCGCGTGACGGACAACAAGAACCTTTTTACGCCGCTCGGCGATCGGCACCGGAACCTCTCAGCTTCTTCACACGAATGTGACCAAGGATGGCGCAACCCAGCGCGGCGGTAAACTGCGGCATGTCACCTGGCGCGACGTTCGCGTCCAAATTGAGCTCATCGCGAATCGCCTTGGCCATCACGCCCCAGCGCATAATTCCACCGACCAAGGTAATTTGAGGCTCAACATTGATACGCTTCAGCAACTGCACACTGCGCTTGGTCAGCGACATGCCCGCGCCGTACATGATGTCTTCGGGCGGCACGCTGTTGCTCAGGTGATTGATAACCTCCGACTCGGCAAACACGGTACAAACCCCGGAAATGGAGGCAGCTTCCTTGGCGCTGTTCAATAGTCCGTCGATGCCGGCCGTGTCATAGCCCATATAACGCACGGTCTTTTCAAGAAACATGCCGGTACCCGATGCGCACTTGTCGTTCAGGCGAAAGGTTCGAACCTTATGAAAACCGTCAAGGCGACTCGCCTTCATGGTCTGGCCACCAATGTCAAGCACTGTACGCGTCTCAGGAAACAGAAAAACCGCACCCCGGGCCGTGGCGGTCAAATCTGTAACCTGCAAGTCCCGACCGGAATACTGATAGCGACCATAACCAGTGGTAATGCAATAGGCCAGATCGCGCTTATTGATCTTTGCTTGCTCGGCCGTCTCGTTGACCACCAGTTCCGCAGTTCCCTGCAGATCGGCGCCTGTCGGCCTCATATGACGGGCTACAACATTCGAGTCTTCGTCCAGCACGAGCCCTTTTATATACGTGGAACCGATATCCACACCAATCGTATAGACCATAGTTCAAGCCTCCTGTGTCGCCGACTTCTCGCCGGCCTGCAAACTGCCGAGGGCAAAGAGCGCAGCCCCCAGTGCCCCCATGAAATGGCTGTCGTCGCTGACGTTCAGTTTCATTTCGAGCTTTTCCTCCAGCGCCTTGATCATGCCGACATTTTTGGCCACCCCACCAGTGAAGGTGATCTCGGAGGCAATGCCTACGCGGCGCAGCAAGCCGATGGCACGTGCGGCGATAGACTGATGCACGCCCCACAGAATGTCTTCCACCTTCTTGCCTTTTCCCAGCCATGACAAGACCTCGGCTTCGGCAAAAACAGTACACGTGGTGGAGATGCGGACAGGCTTCTCGGACTTGAGCGAAACCTGACCTAGCTCTCCAAGCGGAATGCGTAACGCATCGGCCGCGGCACCCAAAAACCGCCCGGTACCAGCCGCGCATTTGTCGTTCATGCAAAAATCAGTAATCTCCCCATTGGGGGCCACCCGGATCGCCTTGGTGTCCTGCCCCCCCCCATGTCAATCACCGTCTGCGTACCCGGAAACATGTGGGACGCCCCGCGTCCGTGGCACGAGATTTCGGTTACCTGGCGATCACCGAAGGTTACCTTGTAGCGGCCATACCCGGTCCCGATCACATACCCCACGTGCGACCGCTTAAGCTTCGCACTGGCAAGCGCCTGATCAAAGGCGTTATGTGCTGCCTGGATGACATCGGCACCTGTAAAGATCAGGGCCCGGCCAACAATTTCCTGATCCTCGTTTAGGATAACCGCCTTGGTCTGGGTGGAACCGACGTCCACGCCACCTGTGTATTTCATGCTTGTTTCTCCCGTCTGCGATCAATCGAACATGATGTTTTCAACGAAGGTCTCTAGTTGGATCGCCAACTGGTCGAAGGTATTCTGATTCTCCTCGAATTCTGAAATGAAATAGGGGATTTTAGCCTCCTCCAACGCCTTCGAATAGGCGACCTGTTCCTCTAGACCTGGCTCGCACATCTTGGCCGAAGCAAGGATCACCGTTTCAGCATCAGCGTTGCGCACGCGTTCTAGAAGCATGTGCTCCTTCGGCTTGCGCTGATCGTGCTGTACCGGGCTATAGGACGAGCGATCGATATATGCATCAGCCAAATCGGCAAGAGCATCACCTGAGTCGACCACGTCTTCGACAATGAAACGAAGCCCGATAAAGACGTCGTCATCCACGACATAGCATGAGCGCGTGATGGTTTGAAGCAGGTCGAACGGCGGGGTTTCGCAGAATCCCCCCTCAAGCACGACCCGCATTTTGTCCTGCCGACTCGCCGACCGATCTTTGATCATCGGAATAACCGCTTCCAACAATTCGACAAATTCAGACCGCGGCAGGATACCTGCCAGGCCGACTAGCGCCATCGACTCATCCGCACCCAAGAGCCATGGTTGATTCTTGCGAATGACGTAGAGGTCGCGCATGAGACGGCGCGAATGGTTATAGAGATTGATCGATGCGCGCAGTTCCTGTTCAGTAACTTTGCGCCCAGCGACCGATTCGATATCTCCAAGCAAGCGTCTGTATTCATTCGCGAGATAGCTCTTCGAATGCTTTGAGTTCGGGTTCTGCGGCAAGTACAAAATCTGGCATTTGTAGTCGAAATTTCGCCCCCAAATCGGTGCGAGGTTGCGTGCCGCATCGCAGATCGGGTGGGTAACAAACAGATCCAGCTCAATGTCCCTTGTAAGCGCAATATCGAGGGAAGTCTTGATGATAGAGCACAGATATGAACCGAAATGAGACTCGGATTCATTACCATCTGTCTGCGCACCGCGGATGCGTACGGGCAATAATCCAGCGGCGTGCGCGATCTCTTCCGGGAAATACACCTGAAAGTGACCGATGACACGGCCGCCGTCTGCACGCCAGGCTTTGACCGTGGGATATGCGGGATCCTCGACCAACTCACGACAGAGGTCGAAGATTTCTTTGAGAGGCTTACCCTCCCAACCGGTGAAGTATTTCTTTGCCATTGACTACTCCATTTCTCTGGTTAGGCGGACGCCGTCTGTTGCTGGCGACGGGAAATGAGACCTTCGAAAAAGGCATCAACGCGATTTCTCATCGGCGCTTCGGCCACCACATCGGGATCAACCAGATCCGACTCGATAAATAGGGTCGGCAGTCCCATTTCGTTCGCAACAATGCGGCGCATGTCCGCCTGGCCGGTAGAAACGGTACGACAACTCTTGACCGGATGGAAAACTACGCCGTCAAGCCCGAGCTCCGGAGCCAGTTTCTTTAGGTTATCGGACTCGTGAAACACGCTATCGGAACCCGACGCATGCATGATCAGTTGCCCTTCCGCGTAGCTGTCGATCGGGTCATTGAGATCGTACTGATAACCGGTCAACGCACCAGTCGAGGCGAAATCGAGGTACGACGAATATACGAATACGCCCCCCCACCTTGAGAACATCTCATTAAATTGCCGATAGATTGGATAGCAAGGTGTGCCGACGAGAGCGAGACGAAAGGTCTGCTTCATCGGCACGGTACCTTCGGTGCTCTTATCCAGCGCGCCAATACCATGCGCGACGCGATATTCTAGCTCTTCGACAAGATCCTTGAAGTACTTACTGGCAACCTCGGTGCCACGCAAGGCGTTGGCAACACCCATGTAAATATTCCCATCCGTCAACGCATTGAACACGGCAGGTTTGTTTCTGTTGAGTTCGAGAACCCGCTTCAAACCAGCGTTTACGTCATTCGAAAACGCGAGAATCTGTCGAAACTTGTCGATGTCGAATTTCTTGCCTGTAATTCTCTCACAAACGCTAATGGCTTCCTCGATCTGCCCCTTAAGGTAGGCTTTTTCGTACTCGAATTTCTGCGTTCCGCGTTTCGGCTTTTCTCCGGCTGAGCGCGTCATCGGATAATCGAGATTAATCATCGGACAGTCATAGGTCCGCTCCCAGATCTCACCCCACTTTATAAATGTATTGCAGTAGTTATTGATCATGCCGATTTTTGGTTTCGGGATTTTCCCCATCGGATGCTCGCCATTTCGGCGCTGAAGTGCTACGCCGATTTTCACATATCCGCAGATGTCAGGCGAATAGCCGTAATCTTCCGCGTCATCGATATAGTCGCGGGAAACATTTCGAAACGCGGTCTGCAGAGAATTGATTTCCGGAAAAGTCGCAGGAATATCGAAGGTCCGAAGAATTTCGATTACATTCCCGGCGATAAAACAGTAGGCGGCTCCCTCTCCTCGCTTGGCGACCTCGGTCAAACTGTCGAACCACTCTCGGAACAAACGTGCGCCATCGTACACTCCTCGTCCGACAAGGACTTTTCCTTCGCCGGTCGTCTGGGTCGCTAAAGTCATTTGACGTTCTCCTCCTCACTTGTTTAATGGAAACGCGCTTCGCCCGCTTTCCGCGTTCACTTCCGCTTTGATACCGTCAGAGCATCGAGAGGCGCAGGCTCCCGCGGCTCTTCCACTCCGCACAACATACCAGCTGCCCAGTATCTAACAGCAAAATCTTGTTGCTGTCAACCGCATTTAGTGCGCCTGTAGGGAGCACATAAACTGTCCGAACTTGTAGCACGTGTCTGATCACAACGTAGAGAGTCACGGAAGGATGAGGTCGTGGAGCACTTACCGTAATACCATCTCCTCGCCATGCGCCGTCCATGCTCTCAAAGGTCCTTTTCCCATTTTCCTCCCTCCGATTTCGAGGTCTTCCGTATCAGTCGTTGACACATACCAGCCAGCCGGTATATGGTAGCCGCATGTGGGGACCGGGGCTGTCAGACCTTTTGTTGGCGAGCTCGCGGAAACGCCGTTTTCCGCAATGACTGAATTTCCCCCGACATAGTGCCGCGCGCAGGGGCGCCGGTGCCCGTCTTCATCGTCCAGGAGGGAGAGATGACTGCACAGAAAAAAACGAGCCGTCGGGATTTTCTCAAGGCAACCGGAATTATCACCGCCGGCACGCTGCTGCCCGCCCACTTTGCCATTGGCAATACCGCCAAGATCAAGGTTGGTCTGATGCTCCCTTACACCGGCACGTTCGCGCCACCGGGCAATAGCATCACCAACGCTTTTAAGTTGTACATCGCCGAACAGGGCGGCAGGCTGGCCGGCCGCGAGGTTGAGTACGTTGTAGTCGACGACGAGTCCGATCCCGCTAAGGCCCCCGAGAATACTCACCGGCTCATCGTGCGTGACAAGGTCGATTTCTTGGTCGGAACCGTGCATTCGGGCGTCGCCATGGGCATGGTGAAGGTGGCGCGCGAAGCAGGCACGATCACCATTATTCCGAACGCCGGTACCGACGCAGCCACTGGCCCCATGTGCGCGCCCAACATTTTCCGTGCCTCGTTCTCCACATATCAGACGGCCTTCCCCATGGGCAAGGTCATGGTCGAACGGGGACACAAGCGCGTGGCCATCATCACATGGAAGTACGCCTTCGGCGAGGAATCCGCACGCGCTTTCAAAGAAGGCTATGAAGCCGCGGGGGGCAAGATCGTCAAGGAAATGTTCCTGCCTTTCCCCAACGTCGAGTTCCAGGCGTATCTCACTGAAATCGCGGCCCTCAAACCCGACGCGGTGTTCGTATTTTTCGCTGGTGCGGGCGCAGTAAAGTTCGTCAAGGACTACGCCGCGGCGGGACTCAAGAACACCATTCCCCTCTACGGTTCAGGATTCCTTACCGACGGAACACTCGCCGCCCAAGGCGACTCAGCCGAGGGAGTCCATACCACGTTGCACTACGCCGACGACTTGGGGACTCCACGCGACAATGCTTTCCGCGTGGCCTACAGGAAGGCCTACGGATACGATCCCGACGTGTACGCGGTGCAGGGTTACGACACCGCGCAACTGCTGGCGGCTGGCCTCGACCCAGTCAAGGGCGACGCGGGCGCAAGAGCGGAGATCATCGCGGCCATGGAAAAGGCCACGATCGACAGCCCACGCGGCAAGTTTACGATGTCCAGAGCGCATAACCCGATCCAGGACATCTATCTGCGCAAGGTCGAGGGGGGGCAGAACCGGGTGGTGGGGATAGCGGCCAAGGCTCTCGCCGACCCGGTACGCGGTTGCAAGATGGCATGACGCCATCACCCCGGATTCCGATCCGGGCACGTGACGCCCCCGGCGGCGCGGTCGCCGGGGGCGCTGACCACGAGGCTCCGTGCCTCATCAAAGGATGCGCGGAAATGGATGTCTACACGTTTCTGATCCAGGTACTGAATGGGCTGCAGTATGGGCTACTGCTGTTTCTGGTGGCCAGCGGGCTGACCATGATCTTCGGCATCATGGGTATCATCAACCTCGCCCATGGCAGCTTTTACATGATCGGCGCCTACCTTGCATGGGCGTTCGCTGCCGCGACAGGCAGCCTGTTCAGTGCCATTCTCTTGGGGCTTGTGGTAAGTACCCTGATAGGGGTGATCCTCGAGTGGACCGTTTTCCGGCGGCTCTACCACCGTGACCACCTCTACCAGGTGTTACTCACCTTCGGACTCATCATGATCTTCGAAGAGTTGCGCAGCATGACCTTCGGTGATGATGTGCACAGCGTGGCAATCCCCGCCGTGTTCAGTGCGGCGATCCCACTCACGGACACCCTAAGCTATCCGGTCTATCGGCTGGTGATTTCGGCAACCTGCCTAGTAGTCGCCATGCTGATCTACTGGCTCATCCAACACACCAGACTAGGCATGATGATCCGCGCCGGTGCATCCAACCGGGAAATGGTCCAAGTGCTGGGAATCGACATCAAACTCGTTTACACGCTTGTGTTCGCTCTGGGGCTCGCCCTAGCGGCCTTCGCCGGCATGATCGCCGCACCTATCTCTACCGTTTACCCGAACATGGGGGGGCAGATCCTGATCATCTCCTTCGTTGTGGTAGTCGTCGGCGGCATCGGCTCGGTCAAGGGGACACTACTTGCGGCACTGATGATTGGCATGGCCGACACGTTTGGCAAGATCGTATTACCCCAGATCGCCAGCATGTCCGCATACCTGCTAATGGCCGCCGTTCTTCTGTGGCGCCCCCGAGGCTTGTTTGCTGTGGGCGGGCGCTGACATGACTCAACAGTTGCGACGCTTCTTTCTGTTTTCCGCTGTGGCGGGGCTCGCAATCTATCCTCTCTACGGGGGCGAGTTCTATATCCAGCTTCTGACCAAGATCATGGTCATGGCTGTCTTCGCCATGAGCCTCGACCTGTTGGTGGGCTACGCCGGCTTGGTCAGCCTCGGTCACGCCGCATTCTTCGGTGTCGCCGGCTACGTTGCAGCCTTGCTTATGCCCCAATACGAGGCGGGCAATGTGTGGCTGACGCTGCCCGCCGCCCTGTGTGCCGCCACATTACTCGCGCTTGTCGTTGGCGCTCTGGCGCTGAGAACGTCGGGCGTGTACTTCATCATGGTGACGCTGGCGTTAGCCCAGATGCTCTATTACTTTGTCCACGACGCAGAGTTCGCCGGCGGATCGGATGGCATGCTCATCATGTTGAAGCCCGAAGCGGTGATATTCGGATGGAAGCCCTTCGACCTCAACAGTCCGGCCCACTTCTACTACGTGGTTCTGGCAGTGATGCTTGGAGTCTACTTTCTGTTGCGGGCTGTGCTGCGATCGAGCTTTGGCCACGCCTTGGCAGGCATCAAGTCCAACGAGCACCGCATGCGTTCGCTGGGTTTTCCGGTCTATCGTTACAAGCTCGCCGCCTTTACCCTCGCCGGCACCGTGGCCGGCTTGGCCGGCTATCTGGGCGCGCTGCAGTTCGGCTTCGTCAACCCGGAGTTGCTGGGCTGGCACCAGTCGGGCAACGTCCTGATGATGGTGATCCTGGGCGGCATGGGTAGCCTCACGGGGCCTGTCACGGGAGCGTTCACCCTAGTGCTGCTTCAAGAGTTCTTAACCGGCCTCACCAAGCATTGGCAAGTCCTGATGGGCAGCTTCATCGTGCTGGTTGCGTTGATGCTTCCCCATGGCCTGAGTGGCTTTTCCCTTACACGATACCGATTGAGGGCGCACACCGATACTCGAACCACACCGGAAAAGGACCATGTCTGAACCCATTCTTCGCACCACCGAGTTGACCAAGCACTTTGGTGGGCTTGCCGCAGTCAACCAAGTGTCCCTCGACTTTTACGCGGGGCAAGTGCACGCGCTGCTCGGCCCCAATGGGGCGGGCAAGTCCACCTTCATCAACCTTCTCTCGGGCGATCTAAAGCCAAGCGGTGGAGAAGTGAGCCTGGCCGGGTGCGCGATCGAGGGACTGTCTCCGGAGAAAATTTCGCGCATGGGCGTGGGGCGAACCTACCAGAAGACGAATATCTTTCCCGCATTTACGGTATTCGAGAACGCGCGCCTTGCTGCCCAGTCGCGCCGCCCGCATGCGTTTCACCTGTTCCGCCACGCACTCGCTTGTGGCGACACCTTGGAACTGGCCGAGAAGGTGCTTGCCATGGGGGAGCTGACACACCGCAGGAATGACATGGCAGCCATACTGTCCCATGGCGAGCAGCGCCAACTCGAAATCGCCATGGCGCTCGCCACTGAACCCCAGGTGCTATTGCTTGATGAACCCTTGGCCGGAATGGGGGCCACGGAGTCGGCGGCCATGGTGCGGTTGCTCAAGAAACTCGCAGAGGATCACGCGATTTTACTGGTCGAACACGACATGGATGCCGTGTTTGCGGTCGCCGATGTCGTGACTGTCATGGTCAACGGCACAGTGCTGGAGTCGGGCAGCCCCGGGGCAATCCGTGCGAGTGCCGCCGTTCAGGAAGCCTATCTCGGTGCAGAGGAGGATGAGAGCCATGAACCACTCGTTGCTTGAAGCTCGCGGGATCCATACTTATTATGGCGCTAGTCACATCCTCCGTGGCATTGACTTTACGGTGCGCCGCGGCGAGACGGTCGGTCTAATGGGCCGAAACGGCATGGGTAAAACAACGCTGTTGAAGACGCTGATGGGGGTCGTGCCCTCGCACAAGGGCGAGATCCGGATCAACGGTCACGTCACTACCCGCTCCCAGCCGTGTCGAATTGCTCGCCACGGCGTCGCATACGTGCCGGAGGGGCGGGGAATTTTCCCTAACCTCTCGGTGCGCGAGAATCTCGTCATGGCAGCCCGGCCCGGCGTGGGCGGTCGGCGGGACTGGACCTTCGAGCGTGCACTGAAAACTTTCCCGCGTCTTGGTGAACGGCTAGGCCATGGCGGCGGACAGCTTTCGGGCGGCGAGCAGCAGATGCTGACCATCGGCCGCGCATTGATGACCAATCCGGACCTGCTCATTCTCGACGAGGCTACCGAAGGGTTAGCGCCAATCATCTGCCGCGAGATCTGGACTGTAATTGGTGCCATCAGGGACACCGGTATCGCCACGATCATCGTCGACAAGAACTTTCGCGCCATCTCGTCGATCACCGATCGCAATGTAATTCTGGTGAAAGGCAACGTGGTGTTCGAGGGCGACCGCGAGGCGCTACGGTCGCAACCGGAAGTGTTGAAAAATTTTCTCGGCGTTTGAGGCCCCGCCCAAGTTTTCATTATCTCTAGTACCGGCAAAGAAGGGCCAAACAGATCTATTGCATACTATCCGGTTAGTACGTCTTTTGACCAATTGATCTACACGAGGGGAAACCATGTTCGAGAATTTCAACCATAGTGCTCTGCGTCTTGGAGCGCCAGGCGCTTTAGCGCAGCGTTTGCTGCCGAAGCATCAGGGTCACTATGTTGATGCGCATTGAGGAAACCGACCATGCGACAAGTGCGTATTAACCAAGGCAACAATGGTCCGGAGCTGCAATTCCCACACACCTTCAATGTGGCAAGTGCCTTGATCGATCGCCATCTGGACGAGGGACGGGGAAAAAAGACTGCGATCCTTACCGTCGATGAAACTGTCAATTACGAAACTCTCGTCACGAACGTCAACCGGTACGGCAACGCCTTGAAAAAAATCGGTTTGCTCGCGGGAGACCGGGTGCTGATGGTCATCAAGGATGCGCCGGAATTCTACTACGTGTTCTGGGGATGCATCAAAACGGGGATCATCCCGGTGCCCCTTAACACCATGCTGACATCGGAAGACTACAAGTTCATCATTGCCGATTCGGGCGCGAATGTGCTGGTGTATTCCGAAGAGTTCAAAGACCAGATCACCGCTGCGATCATGGCCGAAACTCCGCTGCAGCATGTATTACCGGCGCGTCACGTTGCCGGAAGTCTGGCCGAACTGGCGCGCGATGAGTCACCAACGCTGGCCGCAAGTCCGGCTGCTGCGGATGACGATTGTTTTTGGCTGTATTCCTCCGGAACCACTGGCCGGCCGAAGGGAGTGGTCCACGCCCACCGCGATATTGTCGCCACCAGTCAGCTCTATAACGTCGGAATTCTCGGTGGAAACGTGAGCGATATCTATTACTCGATCCCCAGGCTTTTCTTCGCCTACGGACTGGGGTGCGGCATGACGTTCCCGCTTTGGGTCGGCGGCACAGCAGTGCTTGACGCCCGTCGTCCCCTGCCGCCGATTACCGCCGAGCTTTTCGCCCGATTCAAGCCGACCATTTTCGCCGCGGTGCCGACCTACTTCTCTGCATTGCTGGCTTCATCCCTGTTGAAGTCGGAACACGTGGTGACGCTGCGTCGCTGCGTTTCCGGCGGTGAAGCGTTGCCTGAAGAATTGCAGCGACGCTGGAGGCAAATCGCACCCGCACCCATCACCGATGGCATCGGCTCGACAGAAGCCCTCCATATCTATATATCAAACACAATCGACGACATTCGTCCCAATTCCAGCGGTCGTGCAGTTCCCGGCTACCAACTGCGAATTATTGACGAAAACGGAGATGCAATTCTCGACGACAGCCCCGGTCGCCTGTTGGTCAAGGGGCCATCGGTGACCCGGCGCTACTGGAACAATCCGGCGAAAACTGCATCCTCGATTGTCGATGGCTGGCTCGATACCGGCGATACCTATTACCGCGATAGCGATGGCTATTATTACTACTGCGGACGTAATGATGACATGCTCAAAGTCGGGGGAATCTGGGTATCTCCATTCGAGATCGAAGCGGCCCTGATTTCCCATCCGGACGTACTCGAGGCGGCGGTAACCGGTCGGGCGGACGATGCGGGTCTCATCAAGCCCGAGGCATGGATCGTACTCAAGATTGCGGCATACGCCGGAGAACTGCTTGCCGAGGATATCCGAACTCTCTGCAAGACCGCCCTCGCGCCATACAAGTATCCCCGATGGATCCATTTTGTTGATGAGTTGCCGAAGACCGCGACTGGCAAGATCCAGCGCTTTAAGCTCAGAAATGCGGCTCATGACTGATCCCGCAGGCAACTCAACAGCAAGCGCTCCACGAACCCCATCCTTACGTAGCCACGGGTGAGCCCATTCCATTACACACATCTCAAAGCTCACCGAGCTCACGGGAGTGACGCAGGCCCGCGGCGAAGTCGGTGACGCGCTGTAATCCGAGCCAGAGGGACATGCGTCCAACCGAAATCCCGCTCTCGGCGGGCAAACGCCTCACATTTCAGAATGTCGGATTTTTGCAGGAGCCTCTATCCACAATCAAGCCATTGAGAAGTACCGATCTCAATGCTTTGGTAAGGGTCTTTCCCGTTAGTTCGTTCGGCCTCCGATACCATTCAATGAGTACTCCGTCATGGGCCGCCATCACGATTGATGCCAGTTCATCACTACCGGAATCGGACCGAAATACACCTTCGGTTTGGCCTTGTGCGATCAACTGTTCGACGTGCCCATACATCCGACGGTAAATGGCCTTAGCCCTTTTCTCAATATCATCTCCGGTACCGGAAAAATCGATGGACACAAGAATAAGCAATAGGACATGCTGCGGCTTAGTCACCCCTAGGAGTGCTTGCATGTTGATGAATTTCACCAGCTTCGCGTCGGCGAGCGGACCCGCGTTCGCCATGTACTCATCGATCGGATCAACAATGTACTTTTCTGCTTCCTCAAGGAGCATCAGCATGATTGCGTCTTTGGTCTTGAAATAGAAATAGATCGCACCCTTGGTCAATCCTGCTCTTGCCGCGATCATGTCGATCGTTGTCGCACGGTAACCATTTTTGACGAAAAGATCGAGCGCACAGCCCAGTATATTCTCGGTACTGGCCTTCCTCTGCTCTTCCTTCTTGTTCAGCTTTCTCATGATGTCTGGAGATGTTCCAATGGATTTGCCTCTCGGCACTTCAGAGAAGGTTGGCAATTTTAAGTGAGAACGCCGCATTCTGAACGTTCGCCAGCCAGTCGACCTCGGGTTGTCCAGAAAGCGGTACGCGGCCACCGTCTCCGCGGATTGGCCAACAACCATTCCATCAGCACCTTCGCCCGCTTGTCCAGTTTCTCGTCACCCAGCGCCATCCCCGAAAATTCCTCCGCCACCCAGGCCTTCGTCGCCAATCGGTCACCCAAACTGTAAGAGTAGACGCATTTTACGCTGAGTTTACAATCGCTTGGTGTAAGTGATTGAAGGTCAATGGATATTTCGGTCGGCGCGTTGGTGGTGAAGAGTTGTGTATAATAATATAAATTACAAGAGTATTTCGTGATGTACGGAATTGATGGATACCTGACTTCGAGCATCACCGCGCGGGCCGGGATGCCCACTTACACTCGAGGCAGTGGCTTTTCGTGAGCATCGACAGTTGAATCAGCTCGCCCAACGAGCGGACGCCCAGCTTGCTCATCAGCCGCCCCCTATGCGCCTCCACGGTTTTGGGGCTGATCCCGAGAAGTCGGGCGATTTCCTTGCTGCTATTTCCATCGACGACGAGATCGAAGATTTCCTTTTCCCTCAGTGAGAGGCTTTCCAGGCAATCACGATATTTGTCGCGCTCACTTTGCTTGCCGATCGCCTCCTTACTCTGAGTCAGCGCAGCATTGACCGCATCAAGCAGATCCTGATTGCGATAGGGCTTCTGCAAGAAATCTATTGCGCCCTTCTTGATCGCCTGCGCGCCCATCTGCGCATCCCCGTATGCCGAGAGAAAAATGATCGGCAAATTGAAGCCGCGCTGGCACAAGATCTCTTGAAGCTGCAGCCCGCTAAGCGCCTGCATTCTCACGTCAAGGATCAGGCAACCGTAGGAACCTGAAATATCCGCGTCGAGAAACGCTTGCGGCGAGTCGTACATCTTCACGTCTAGCGCGATCGAACCAAGCAACCAGCTCAACGAATGGCGGACCGACTCTTCATCATCGACGACGAACACGGTCGGCGAAAGGTTTTCGACCTGCATTGTCTCCTCCTTTGTTCATGGCCTTCGCCGCCCGAGACTCTTCGGTCTTCATGTCGGCGCGGACCTCTCCTACATCGGCAAGGTGAATTGAAACCGTGATCCCCCCCTGCCGATCCTCGAAAACGAAAGCTGCCCGCCGTGCGACTCGACGATCGAGCGGCAGATCGTCAAGCCAATGCCCATCCCATCGGGCTTCGTGGAAAAGTATGGTTCAAACACACGCTTCGCGGACCGCTTCTCCAGGCCCGTGCCGTGGTCCTGGACGAAAACCTTCATCGCCCCACCCTCGCCGACTATCTCGCTTCCGATGACGAGCTTGCGCGCCTCGGATGGCAGGCCCGTCATCGCCTCCATGCCGTTCTTCATCAGGTTGAACAAGACTTGCTGGATCTCTACCTTGCACAGCGGCACCAGCGGTGGATCCTCCAGTAATCGGAGGTCGACACTGACATCATGACGACGGACCTCGAAATTGAGGAACGAGAGCGCATCCTTGATCACCTCGTTGATGTTCTCGGGCTCCTTGTCCGGTTTATGCTTGCAGACGAACTCCTTGACGTGGCGCAGTATCTCGCCCGCTTGCTCGAGATACTTCAGCGCGAACCCCATGGACTCCGAAATCTCCCCCACGCCTTCGACCCGCTCGAGACGGAGCATGCAGCCGTTCAGGTAATTGACCGCCGACACCAGCGGCTGCCCCATCTGGTGCGCGAGGGCGGCCGCCATTTCGGCCATCGAGTTGATCCGGCCGAGCCGCGTGAGCTCCGCGTGGCGCAGCCGTTCGAGCTCTTCGATGCGCTTGCGGTAGGTAATGTCGGTGAAGGCGGCGACGACGAACTGCCGGTCCTTGCGCTCGATCAGCGACGAGCTGACGCTCAGCCAGCGCAGCTTGCGCGCCTTCTCGTCGCGCATCCCGATTTCGATGTTGTTGATCGAATCCTTCTGAAAATCGCGGATCTGCCACGGCAGGCGGTGCCGCGGGATCTCCGTTCCGTCGTGCAGGAAGAAGCGCAGCGGCAGTTTCCGCCAGCTCTCGGGCGAGGCGCGCCGCAAGCCGGCCATCTCCGCGAATTGGCAATTGGCCTCGAGGATGTCGCCCTGCGGATCGGTGATCGAAATCCCGATCGGCAGCATGTGGAAGAGCTTCTGGTATTTCTCGCGATTTTCGTTCGCGGCCTCCTCGGCGCGCTGGCGCGTCGCGACTTCCTCCTCCAGGCTCGCAACGTGCCGGCTAAGCTCCACCGTCCGCTGCTGCACGACGATTTCGAGCTTCTCGACGTCGGCCTTCAATTCATCCTCGATCCGCTTGTGCTCGGAGATGTCCTGCACCACCCAGATACTTCCGAGTTGCAGGTTGCGCGGGTCGAGCAGCGTGCCAGTGACGATGCACCAGATCAAGGTGCCATCCTTCCGAACGAACGGACGCTCGTCCTTGAAAGTGTGCTCGCGCTCGAAAAAATGGCCGTACTTCCGGCCGATTGTCGAAAACGATTCGTCGCTCGGGTAGTGCACCCGGACCGATTGGTTGTCGAGTTCTCCGGGCTCGTATCCGAACAATTCCTCGTATCGTCGGTTACAGCGCTTGATCGTGCGGTTTCGGAGATGGCAGATGGCCACGGGCGTGTTGCGGAAGATCGCCTCGTAGCCGACCGAGACGTCCTCGCCCTGCTCATCGTCGAATTCCACCGCGACCACGTCATTCTTCATGGAGCACTACCTCCTCGCAACCGGCAACCCGGGAACCGGTCTATCTAACCGCGCGCTGGCCCCATTGGCCGCCGATCCGACCCCGTCAACCCTGAGCACTTCCGATTGTGCGCCCGTGACGCAGCGGCCGCACTAGGGACAACCCCTCTTTGCTTAAGTGTTCGCACCAATTGGTCACGTTCGGCGAATGGTGCTTAAATTCAATTCACGGGGCCAGACTCGCGCTGCCGAACCTGACTCCTCCGGTGCATGATACTCGTCTGCTTCCAAAATTGTTTGGTTTGCAATGAACCGCAGAGGCTGTCGTGAGAATTCCTCTTGTTACCGAAATACAGAGGTTCAGCCTGCAGGACGGGCCCGGGATCAGGACGACCATCTTCCTGAAGGGCTGCCCGCTACGTTGCCCGTGGTGCCACAACCCCGAAACCCAGGACGTGAGACAGGAGTTCTACTATTACCCGGCGCGCTGCGTCGGCTGCGGCCGCTGCATGGCCGTCTGCCCCGCGGGAACATCCCGCCTGGTGCACAACTCGGACGGCCGCACGATCGTCGAACTCGACCGCACGGACTGTCAGCGTTGCATGCGTTGCGTCGCCGCCTGCCTGACGGACGCGCGCACCACGGTCGGGCAACGCATGAGCGTCGAGGAAATCCTGCGCGAAGCGCTGTCCGACTCCCCCTTTTACCGCAACAGCGGCGGCGGAGTCACCATCAGCGGTGGCGACCCTCTCTTCCATCCTTCGTTCACATTGGAGCTGGCGCGCAGAATCAAGGAGCGCAACGTCCACGTCGCCATCGAGACTTCCTGCTTTCCCAAGCGTTGGGAGGTTATTCAGCCGCTGCTGGAATTTGTCGATCTGTTCATCGTCGACCTAAAATCGCTGAATCCAAAGAAACATGAAGAAGTCGTTGGTTGGCCACTTCAGCCGATACTCGACAACATCGAGCATCTCATGCGATCCAAGGCCAACATCCGCATCCATATTCCCGTGATCCCTGGATTCAATGATTCCCCCCAGGATTTCGACGACTATATTAGTTATTTGAGTCGCCATACCATGCAGCTGGAGGGTGTCGATATTCTAAATTACCACGTCTATGGAGAAGGAAAATATCGCTCCCTGGGCAGGGAAAAAGAATATCAATATTTAGGTGTGGAAGAGAACCCGCCCGAGAAGGTAGTACCTCTTGTCAAAGGTTTGAAGCTTGCAGGCATCAAGAACGTAACGATTGGCGGTTTGGTTGGCATCACGGCGGACAAAGACGAGACTGATCGCGATGCCGCCACAAGGTGTATTACATAAACAATAGGAGACTCATCTATGGAAACCACCACATGTAAGCAGTGCGCAAACTTCTTTCCTCTTCCCAAGGATGCCGATGATTACGAAGCCGGCAAGGCAGATTGCGTGCGCGAAAAGGAAGATGACAAAGGCAAATACTGGCTCTCCAAACCTATATTCGAGAACAGCACGCGATGTGAAGCCTTTCACGCGAAACGATAAAACCAAAGTTCGAGGAGACTGCCATGAATGACATCGCAAGCGCCAAGGTACTGGAATACAAGGGAAAAACGCTCAATTTCACACCTGAAGATCCGGCCGAAGCAAAGATTCCATCCGACGAGTTGCACGAGCATCTGCAAAAGCCGTCGACCGCAAGAACCAAACGGCTGAAGGAGCGTTGCCGCTGGAAACACGCATCCGCAGGCGAGTTCATCGAAAAGAGCGTCACGGCCGGCATCGAGCGCATGCGCTATCTGACCGAAGCACACAAGGCTAGCGAGGGTCAGCCGGAAGTCATCCGCCGCGCGCTCGGCTTGGCGAATGTTCTGAACAAGTCAACCCTGGTGCTTCAAGAGGACGAATTCATCGTCGGCTACCACGCCGAAGATCCGAACATGTTCCCGCTGTATCCCGAATTGTCCCACATGGCGGTTCAGGACTACCTGAGGAGCGACTACTCGCCTCAACCGGCCGACGAGGCTGCCGCGATCAATGATTACTGGAAGCCGCACAGCCTGCAAAGCAAGTGCCAGCCCTACTTCGACCCGGCCGACCTCGGCCGTATGTACCAGGTCAGCAGCATGGAGGCCCCCCCCTTCGCGTCCGGTTACAACAGTATCGTACCGCCCTACGAAACCGTCCTTGAGGACGGCCTGCTGGCGCGCATCAAGCTCGCCGAGAAACATATCGCCGAAGCCCAGGCCGACATGTCCACCTTCCCGTGGAACGGCACCAAGGGCCTAGACAACATCGCCAAGATCGACCACTGGAAGGCGATGGTCATCGCCTGCAAGGCGGTCATCAGCTGGGCGCGCCGTCAAGGCCGTCTGTGCCGGATCGTCGCCGAGAATTTTGAAACCGATCCGAAGCGTCAGGCCGAGCTGCTCGAAGTTGCTGACATCTGCCATCGCGTTCCCGCCGAGCCCTGCAAGGGCCTCAAAGACGCGATGCAGGCGAAGTTCTTCACCTTCCTGATCTGCCACGCCATCGAGCGCTACGCGAGCGGCTACGCGCAGAAGGAAGACACCCTGCTGTGGCCGTACTACAAGGCCTCCGTCATCGACAAAAAGTTCCAGCCGATGGACCACATGGGCGCGGTGGAACTCGTCGAGATGGAACGTTTGAAGATTTCCGAGCACGGTGCCGGCAAGTCGCGCGCCTATCGCGAAATCTTCCCGGGCTCGAACGACCTGTTCATCCTCACCGTCGGCGGCACGAACGCCAAGGGCGAGGACGCATGCAACGACATGACCGACGCCATCCTGGAAGCGGCCAAGCGGATCCGCACTGCTGAGCCCTCCATCGTCTTCCGCTACAGCAAAAAGAGTCGCGAAAAGACGCTGCGATGGGTTTTCGAGTGCATCCGCGACGGTCTAGGCTATCCGTCGATCAAGCACGACGAGATCGGCACGGCGCAGATGAAGGAATATGCCAAATTCAGCCTCAACGGCAACGGCGCCACCGACGAGGAAGCCCACAACTGGGTCACCGTGCTGTGCATGTCGCCCGGCCTTCACGGTCGCCGCAAGACACAAAAGACCCGATCGGAAGGCGGCAGTTCGGTCCTCCCGGCCAAGGTGCTGGAAATCACGCTCAACGACGGCTACGATTGGTCGTACGCGGACATGCAGTTAGGCCCGAAGACGGGTGAACTCTCCTCGTTGAAGACCTTCGAGGACATCTGGGAGGCCTTCCGCAAGCAGTATCAATACGCGATCAACCTTGGCATCAGCACCAAGGACGTGTCGCGCTACTTCGAGCAGCGCTACCTGCAGTTACCTTTCGTGTCGGCAATCGACGACGGCTGCATGGAATTCGGCATGGACGCTTGCGCCCTGTCCGAACAACCCAACGCCTGGCACAACGAGGTCACGACGGTCGTCGCGGCGAACTCCCTCGTGGCGATCAAGAAGCTGGTGTTCGAGGAGAAGAAGTACACCCTGGAACAACTCAGCCAGGCACTGAAGGCGAACTGGGAAGGCTTCGAGGAAATGCGCGTCGACTTCAAGCGCGCGCCAAAGTGGGGCAACGACGACGAATACGCCGACAGCATCGTCTCCCGATTCTACGAGGAAGTCATCGGCGGCGAATTGCGCAAGATCACCAACTACTCTGGTGGCCCGGTCCTGCCGACCGGTCAGGCTGTCGGCATGTACATGGAAGTGGGTTCGCGCATGGGCCCGACGCCCGACGGCCGCTTCGGCGGCGAAGCGGCTGACGACGGTGGCATTTCTCCCTACATGGGCACCGACAAGAAAGGCCCGACAGCGGTGTTGCGCTCGGTGTCCAAGGTGCAGAAGAACCAGAAGGCCAATCTGCTGAACCAGCGCTTGTCGGTACCCATCATGCGCTCCAAGCACGGTTTCGAGATCTGGAACGCGTACATGAAGACCTGGCACGAACTGAACATCGATCATGTTCAGTTCAACGTCGTCAGCACCGACGAAATGCGCGCGGCGCAGCGCGAACCAGAGAAGCACAATGATCTCATCGTTCGCGTGTCCGGCTACAGCGCCCGGTTCGTCGACCTTCCAACCTATGGGCAGAACACCATCATTGCCCGTCAGGAACAGGACTTCAGCGCGTCCGATCTCGAATTCCTAAACGTCGAAATCTGAAAAAAGCAGCCAAACGGAGGGGCAGCGTTCTGCGCCCCTCCACCCATAGTCAAACCAAATATATTGGAGCCATAACATGGAAGCGGAAAAGAGCTTGCAAAACCAGCCGTATACCGAAGTCGGCACAGCGAAGCCCTGCCGGATCTGCAAGTGGCAAACCCCTGACCCCACCGATCCGCACCGTGGGCAGTGCACCGCCAACCGCCACGCCATGGGCGGAGTCTGGAAACGCTGGCTTAGGGACGTCGAGAACACGACCTGCTCCAGGCATGAGGAAGGCAAACTGAGCTTCCGCGACCACGTCTGAACACCGGACAGAAGTGGCTTACCTCCCGACCGCGTTGACGATAGATCATGAAAACCTCTCCTAGCACAAATGGCTTGTTCATCCCGGAAGTGGACCCCTACTACTATGTAAGTACGGAAAACCAGAGCTTTCTCGATAAATTCGCCAAGATATCCAAAAAGCACCCCGTCAACGTCTTGGTGGTCGGCAAACAGGGCTGCGGCAAGTCCTCTCTGGTGCGGCAATACGCCGCCGTCAACAGGCTGCCGCTGGCGACCTTTCAGATCGGCATCCTGTCCGAGCCGGGACAATTGTTTGGTGAATACGCGCTGGAGAACGGGGAAACGCGCTACAAGCAGTTCCTCTTCCCTCAGGCCATCCAGACGCCCAACTGCGTCATCCATCTTGAGGAGATCAATCGCCCCGAACACCCGAAGGCGTTGAACATGCTGTTCTCCATCCTCTCCGATGATCGACAGGTATGGATGGACGAACTGGGCCTGCTGCAAGTGGCGCCCGGGGTCGTTTTCTTCGCGACGCTGAACGAGGGCGCCGAATTCGTCGGCACGGAGCTACTCGACCCGGCCCTGCGCGACCGCTTCTATGTCACGACCATGGATTTTCTGCCGAACGAAGTCGAAATGGAGGTGCTGGAAAAGAAGACCGGCGTAACAAACGAGCAGGCCAGGGAAATCATCACGGTGGCGAACAGCATTCGCGCCAATGCCGACCTCGGCGTCGACGTTTCCACACGCAAGATTCTGATGCTCGGCGAGATGATCGCCGCCGGAGGTACGCTGCGCGAGGCCATCGTGACGAGTCTCCAAACCGACAAGAAGACGCTCGAGTCGGTTTTGCTGTCGCTGCACGTCAATCTGGGGAAGGTGGAAAAGAGCAAGACCGAATACGTTCAGTACATTGCCGCCTAAGGTTTTCCATGGCCAAGAACAAGGACACCACACTTCGGCTGATGAACAGCGCGGGAGACGTCAAGCGCTTCGTCATCCCAGGTGAGGAAGGCTATTCGGACTTCTGGCGTCGCGACAAATCCCCGATCGAGTCCGTCGAGTTGGTGAAGCTATTGGTCGCGATTCGCAAACTGTCGACCTTCATCGGACGCAACGTCGGCGAAATCGTCTGGTCGGGAATGGAACTCGACAATGCGCTCGCCCTCGATCCAACCCCGATCATGGGCACGTATCCGGTTCCGGCGGGAAAAACCGATCTGATGGTCGGCATCATGGTGCAAGAGGCGTACAAGCGTGTCGAGTGGTCAGAGCGTCTGCGCGAGATGCTCAGGCTGCGCGTCCAGCCCCCGACGCAGTACGAATACAAGTTCGACATGTTCTTCACCCTTTGCGAGTCCGTCTACGTCGACGGCCTGGCCAACAAGAGCGTGCTCGGTTACTACGCCGAGGTGGCGCGTGACTGGCGTATCGTCAAGACGCTGAAGAGCCTGATCAAGCCGCCCACCCTCTCCGAGATGTTGCACCTGTGGTGGCGCTTGGCGGCCCATCGCGACCCGGAACTCTACAAGCAGGGTCACAGCGATCTCACCCTGGGTGGCCTGGTGATGCGGGGTAGCCTGGACCAGTATTACAGCAAGCCGATGCAGACCATGAACAGCATCGTGCCCGCCCTGCGCCACGACTGCCCGGCGCTCTCGAGCGTCAGCGATCGGCGCGATTTCCGCCTTGATCTCTATGAAAAACTCTGGTGCGAAGTGCTCAAAAACATCCGCTTCTGGCCCGGGGATCGCAGCGATCGTTTCATGATCCCCGACATGGGCGATGATGAACTGGCCCAGGAAGAGGCGGAGCAAGCAGCAGTCAAGGCCACCATCGTCAATTACGCCAACCTGATCGAGGCGGCGCTGCCGCAGAAGAACCGCGATTTCACCGATCAGATCAAGGGCAACGTCGCAAACTTCGAGAACGTCGCGCGTGTCGAGGGCAACGACATCGTGATGCTCGCGCGCAACCGCGTCGATCGCCACCTGCTGCACAAGCTGGAGCAAGTCGTGCGGAACGCCACCGACCGCCGAAACGTCTTCAACCGCGGCCTCAGTTCGGGGAAGATTCATAGTCGGCGGCTTTACCGCGCCCACACCACCGGCGCAGTGTTCCAACAAAAGAATCATGAGTTCGACATGCGCAAGAATGTCGTACTGCTGGTGGACGCGACGGGGTCGATGGCCGACCCGACGCAATGGGACCAGGCGGAAATGATCTACCAGACGCTGTTCACCGCGATTCTGGAATACACTAGCAACGCGCGACTATTCGCCTACAACGATGTCAAGAACGCGTGCCGCATCACCGAGATCTATCGTGGTGGCCGCATGCTGACGGTGCTGCCGCACGGAAGGACTGCTTCCGGCGAAGCCATCATCGCCACGGCATTGAATACCCGCACGCCGGGGAAAAAAACGCTGCTGATCCACATCACCGACGGCGCCTCGAATTGGGGGTGTGGCGTGGCGGATGCCATCAAGTATTGCAAGGGCAACGGTATCAGCCTGCTCACGCTCGGCATCAGTTGCAGTCTGTCCGCAAAGCAATCGCTACGGGACGAATACGGCACTCTCGTGAAGTTCGTCGACAAGACCGAACAATTGCCGAAGTTGTTTGGCGAGTTGATCATCAGTGAAATGCGTGAATCGAGGACGCCACAGAAGTGAACTCGTCCTTGCTCGACCACGTGCTGGAAGCCGAATGGCAGATGTTCGTCCGCGTCAGGAGCGCGCGGCACGCCCCCTGTCAGAGCGCTCCAGACAACTTCAAGACGATCCGCTCCAGTCTGTTCGAGACGTGGACGCAACCGATGCTCGCCTCCTATCTTGCCGATCTGGAACAGGCCGAGGCGGTCGGCCGCAACCTGCTTGCGGAAAAATACGCGCGCATGGACAACCTGATTCCACCACTGTCAAACAGCCCGTTGATCGACATCATCGTCACGATGGAAAGCAATTGGCAGGAAGAGTTGGGACGTCGCTATCCCGCCCTTTATCGGCGATGTTGCCGCAGCATGGATGAAACCGGCGACGGCCGGAACTTCGGAATCTATCTGGGCTGCGAACTGGAAACCTACGGCGATCATACATTGCAGCTGTATTTCGAGAATATCGAGGCAGCCGTCGCCGCCAATCGCAATCTCGCGCTCGAGGCCCTGCGTCGACTGGTATGCAAGAACGGCTATCGCGACCTGGATCACGCCGAGAGCGTATTGAAATACGGAGAGACGGCATGAACATCGACGTCAGGCTGAATCTGCTCGGCGTATTGGGCATCAAACAAAGCGAGCTTGCCATCGATACACCGGCGAATGCCACGGTCGCCACGTTGATCAGCTTGATCGACCAGCACAATCCCGGCTTCGCCGCGGCACTGACGAACGACAGCGGAGGCATCTCGCCCCAGTTCGTATTCTTCATCAATGGCCGAAACGCCGTACATCTGGATGGCATGAACACCAGACTCGACGCAGGCGATGTCGTCAACGTGATTCCGGCCATTGCCGGAGGCTGAAAGGGGGCGTCACATGATCGTCGACCGGCCGGAATCGCATTTCATCTTCGTCGTTCCTCTGGATCACGTCGAGTACCGTTACAACTACATCAACCTGCGCGGCGAACCGCTGACCAACAAGCAATATCTGGAACATTGGGGAAAATGGCTTGTGTTCGGCCTGCGCGAGGAAGTCGAGGAACTGGCAAGGAAGCTGGACCCTTATGTCGAGGAAAAGAAGATTCCCGCGGTCAAATACGACCGCAAGCTGATCACTGAATTCCAGCTCAACCGCTGCGTCATGTGTGTCTATTGCCACGATGAAACCAAGGACGAGGTTTGGGAAATCCTGGCCGCGTTGGGCGTCATGGACAAGGCATGGATGTACGAACGGGAGACGCTGGAGAAATGGCTGCCCGGCGGCGTCAATCTGGAAAAATGGATCCAGGGACGCGGGCTGGATCATGAACAAGCTGAACGCGTACGCGCCGATGCACGTGCGAAGTTCAAGAAAATGTTCGCCGACGAGAATGAAATTTTCACCGGCGTCTATCAGTAGTCGGAACCGTGTTCGGCCAAGCCATGCCCCTTCCCGCCCCCGGCCGCGAAACCGAGTGGATCGCCGCACGCGCCGAAGCCTCGCGCTACGTGCTGTCCGAACACGTGATCCGCTCGCTGATGGCCGGATCCGTCAACGGGGCGCAGATCGAAGCGGCGCTACGCACCGGCCGCATCATCGAGGAGCACAGGCACGTTGAGCGAGTCCCGGCCTACCTGCTGTGCGCCGTCCACGACGGCAAAGCGGTGCACGTGATCGCTGCACCACAGGCCGATGGCGGGCTTGTCGTCACGCACGCCTACGTCCCGGCGCCGCCCTTGTGGCGCACCGCCTTGCATCGCTCCGAGGGGATAGCTGCAATGTCCGATCCGATCACGACCTGCTACTTCTGCGGCGGAGCCATCAAGCAGGTGACTGTCGGCAATTTCGACTACCGCCTGGAAGGACGCCTGTACGTCATCAAGAAGGTGCCCGCCGGACTGTGCCAGCAGTGCGGTGAAAAATACGTCGACGCCAAGGTCGGCCGACGGCTCGACGCACTGATCGCGCAGCAGGCCTTCACCGGCAGCGAGACCGTCGGCGTGATCGACTTCGCGGCTGCGCTGTGAACGGCCTGACCCTCGCCGAGCGGTATTTCGAGCGTTACGGCGGCGACCTGCTCGATGGTGAATTCGCCGCCTGGCGCGAGCGCATCGCGGTCGGACTCGCTGGCGATGGCTCCGACTGCCTCGGGTTCGACGATGAGCAGTCGCGCGACCACGACTGGGGTCCGGGCTTCTGCCTGTGGCTCACCGACGCAGACCACGCCGCGATCGGCGCCGCGCTGCAGCGGGCCTACGAGCGGCTGCCGAAGTCGTTCGCCGGCTTCGGGCGCGCGGTGACCGAATGGGGCAGCGGACGGGTCGGGGTGCTCGAGACCGGCGCTTGGTACAAGCAATACGTCCGCCACCCCGACGGCCCGCAGACGCTTTTCGACTGGCTGCGCATTCCGGAAAAGGATCTGGCAGCCTGCACCGCCGGCCGCGTCTTCCACGACCCGCTCGACGACTTCTCGCGGCGCCGCCGCCGACTACTCTCGTTCTATCCCGACGATGTCAGGCTCGCCAAGATCGGTGCCCGCTGCATGTCGATCGGCCAGTCGGGGCAGTACAACTTCGCCCGCGTGCTCGCACGTGGCGAGGTGTTCGCGGCGCGATACGCGGAGACGAAGTTCTGCAACGATCTGATGTCCCTCGTCTACCTGCTGAACCGCCGCTATGCACCGTATTACAAGTGGCTGCATCGCGGCCTGCTCGCTCTGCCGCGGCTGGGCCGCGTCGTCCATGCGCAGGTCAAGGCCCTGG
Source organism: Azoarcus sp. DN11 (assembly GCF_003628555.1). NCBI lineage: Bacteria > Pseudomonadati > Pseudomonadota > Betaproteobacteria > Rhodocyclales > Zoogloeaceae > Azoarcus > Azoarcus sp. DN11. The sequence goes on from NZ_CP021731.1 coordinate 4,717,993, forward strand.
TGTCTGCGGGCGATGCCGACGAGAAGCGGGCGCACATCGACGCGCTGTGCGCGGCAGCGATCGCCGAACTGCAGGCCGAAGGGCTGACCAGCTCAGACAGCCGCTTTCTCGTCGATCACGGTCCGCTGATCCACGAGCGCATCCACGACCCCGCTTTGCGGCGCCTGAGCGTGCTGGTCGGCTGAGCGAGCGCCAACGGAGACCCTTCATGACGAAACGCGTACTGGTGATCGGCGGCAGTTATTTTTCCGGCCGGGTATTCGTCGAGGAAGCGCTGAAGATGCCCGGCGCCGAGCTGCACGTCTTCAACCGCGGCCATTTCCCGCTGCGCATGGAAGGCGTCACCGAGCATGTCGGCAACCGCGAGCACCCCGAGGAGGTCCGGGATGCGATCCCCGGTGGCGAATGGGACGCGGTTGTCGATTTCTGCGCCTACACGCCCGCTCACGTTGAAACGCTGCTCGGGAATCTGCGCGGTCGGGTTCGCCAGTTTCTGCTGATCAGCACGACGACCGTCTACCGGAACCCAAGCGGCGGGCCGCTCGACGAGAACGCCCCCCTGCTCGACGGTCCGCAGCCGGAACTGGGCGAATACGCCGGTTACGGCTATGAGAAATGCCTCGCCGAAGACGCGGCCCGGCGCGAATGCGAGCGACTGGGGATCGGCCTTACTGTGCTGAGGCCGGCGATCATCTATGGCTATTACAACTACGCACCGCGCGAGACGTATTTTTTTGACCGCCTGCGTAACCGCGAACCCATCGTGATACCCGACCCCACGCGGTCGTCGTTCAATTTCATCTGGGTCGTGGATATGGCGCGCCTCCTGTGGCGCTGCATCGGAGAGCCCGGCGTGGTCGGGGAGACCTTCAATCTCGCCTCGGGCGAGGCGGTGACCTACTCGCGCATCGTCGAGGCGCTCGGCGGGATCGTCGGCAAGCCGGTCGAAACCTTGCCGCTGCCGGTCGGGGAAATCACGCGCCGCAACATTCCGCTGCCCTTCCCGCTCGACGGGCCGCTTCTTTACAGCGGCGCGAAGATCGACCGTCTTTTCGGGTTCGAGCACACGCCCTTCCACGTCGGCCTGCGTGAGGCGCTGAAGTACTACCTGATGACGAAACGACGCGAGGCCGCAGTTGGCGTGGCGCCATGAATGCCGACCTGATCCTTTGCAATCTCGTTGCCTTCACGCCCGGAGCGCCGACTCACGGTGCGGACCTCGTCGCCATCCGCAATGGTCGTATCCTGCACGTGGGAAACCGCTCGGCGCGCGCGTCCCTCACAGGCCCGCACACGCAGGTCGTGGACTGCCAGGGGGCAACCCTGATTCCGGGTTTCAACGACGCGCACTGCCACCCGGTCGCCTTTGCGATGACAACCCGCCATGTCGATTGCGGGCCGCCGCGCGTCGCGAGTATCGCCGATCTCGTCGACGCCCTGCGCGCCCGTGCGGTCGAGACGCGCCCCGGCAACTGGCTGCGCGCGGCGAACTGCGACCCCGCGACTCTTGCCGAGCGACGGCTGCCGAACCGCTGGGAGCTTGACCTCGCGTCGCCCGCCCATCCGGTGATCGTCGTCGAGCGCAGCGGGCAACATTGCGTGCTCAACAGCCGCGCGCTCGCGCTATGCGGCATCGATGAGTCCGCGCGCTCGTCCGACGCCGGCGCAATTCACCGCGACTCCGCGAGCGGCCACGTCAACGGCATCGTATCCGGCAACCACGCCCAGGTCGCCGCCGCGCTGCCGCCGCTCGCGCCCGACGAGGTCGAGGCTGGATTGCGCGCTGCCGACCGCGTCTTCCTCGAATCGGGGATCACCTCCCTGCAGGACACGAGCTGGTCGAACACGCCTGCACATTGGCACGCGATGGCCGACTACAAGCGGCGCGGCCTTGTCACACCGCGCGTATCCTTGTGCGTCGGCGCCGACAGCATCGAAGCGTTCGCCGAGCTGGGGTTGCGCACCGGAAGCCCCCATCGCGACTGCGCGCCGGAAGCGCTGCGCATCGGCGCGGCGAAGATCGCGCTCGACGAGAGCACGGGCGATCCGGATCCGCCGCAGGCGCTGCTCGACGCCACCGCGCTCGCGGCGCACTGTGCCGGGTTCCAGCTCGCATTCCACGTGCCGGACCTCGTGCTGCTCGACCGCTCGCTCAACACGCTCGCATGGTTGGACGAGGCCGGCCTCACACCGTCGCTGCGGCCGCGCTTCGAGCACTGCCCGGCCTGCCCGCGCGAATGGCTGGACCGCGTCGCCGCGAGCGGCGCGATCGTCGTCGCCCAGCCCGCGCTGCTGCCGCTGGCCGCGCCGGCGCTGCATGCCTCTCCGCCCGACCCGGCGCAGCCCCCGCTCTTCCCGTTCCGCTCCTTCCTGCGCCACGGCATCCCGCTCGCGTTCGGCTCCGATGCGCCGCTCGCGTCCTGTGCGCCGCTCGAAGGCCTGAAAGCCGCCGTCACACGGCGCGACGATGCAGGCCGCGCGGTTGCCGCCGAAGAAGCGATTGCGCTCGCCGAGGCGCTGCGTCTCTACACCCGGGGCGGCGCGTGCGCGAGCGGCGATGAGGACGCGACCGGGACGATCGCAGCCGGCCGGCGCGCCGACCTCGTGCTGATCGAAGGCGCAGGCGATTGGGCTGGAGCCGCCGACCTGGCGCGGGCTCGCGTCGCGATGACCCTGATCGGCGGACGGGTGGTGTGGGCGCGCTAGCGCCGCAAGCGCATCCGCTGCGCACGGGGCCATACGGGAACCGCGCCGGGCAGCGGCCGCTTACGGCGCTACTGCCCGTTCGCCCTGAGCGGCCACGGCGCCGCCTTGACCCATCCGTCAAAGTCGCCCACCGGCATCGGCGGGCCGACGTAATAGCCTTGCGCCTCGTCGCATCCGAGGGCGATCAGGCGTTCGAAGATTTCCCGGTTCTCGACGCCTTCGGCAATCACCCGGATACCCAGGCTGTGGCCGAGCTCTATCGTGGAATGCACGATCACTCCGGCATCGCGGTCTTGCAGCATCGGAAGCACGAACGACTTGTCGATCTTGATCGCATCGATGGGCAGTTTCTGCACATACGCGAGCGACGACCAGCCGGTGCCGAAATCGTCGATGACGATGCGAAAGCCCCGGTCGCTCAGGCGACCGAGCGTCGTTTGGGCAGCATGCGGATCCACCATGATCGAGCTCTCCGTGATCTCGAGTTCGATCCAGCGCGCCTCCGCGCCCCAGGTGATCAGCGCGTTCTGCAGGTATTCGTTCAGGCGCGGATCGGCCAGATTGCGCGCCGACAGGTTGATCGCGATCGGCACGCGCAAACGCTTCTGCTGCCAGCGGTGGCAGGCCGCCAGAGCGGCGTCTGCGACCCAGCGCGTGAGCGGCGCGATGAGTCCCGTGCTCTCGATGAGCGGGACGAAACCATCGGGAGAAATGAGGCCGTAGAACGGATGCTGCCAGCGCGTCAGGGCTTCGAGCGCGACGATTTCGCGGGTATTGAGATCGAGCTTGGGCTGGCAGTAGAGCACCAGTTCGCGCCTTGCGATCCCCGCGCGCAATTCCCCCATCAGCTGCAAGCGGCGCGGATTGTACGGATCCTGCTCGGCGCTGTAGAGCGAGTGGGACTTTCCGTCCTGCTGCGCGCGGTAGAGCGCGACTTCCGCGTGGCGCATCAGGACTCCCGCTTCGTCGCCATGACCGGGAAAGATCGCGAGGCCGACGTTGGCGCCGATCTCAATGCCGAAATCGGCAAGCTCGAACGCTTCCTCGAAGCGGGCGACGAGGCGCTCGGCCAGTTCCGAGGCGGCCTGGGCGCCGAGACCGGGACAGAGCACGGCGAATTCGCGGTCGCCGCAATAGGCGAGCGCGTCGTCCGGGTGCAGTACGGACCGGATCCGCGGGCCGATATCCTGTAGCAGGCGGTCGCCGTGCGTCTGGCCCAGCGTGTAGGTGATCTCCTTGAAACGCTCCAGCGAAACGATCAGCAAGGCGAATGGCCGGCCGGCGGCACGCGCGGCGGCGACCGCCTGCTGCAGCATCTCCGTGAGCTGCGCGCGATTGGGCAGATCGGTGGTGGCGTCGAAGAACGCGAGGTGCCGGACCCTTTCCTCGGCGACCTTGCGAGCCTTGAGGCTGCGCTGCAGCGACCGCTTGTTCGAAATGAGCTGCCGGGCCAAGGCGACGAGGTCCACGTTCTGGGTCGCGAGCTCTTGCTGCAAGGCGTCGCGCGCCTGCTTCATCGTCACCAGGTTCCGCACGCGGGCGCGCAGCTCGTGCGGCGAGAACGGCTTGGTGACATAGTCCTGCACCGATTCGGCCAGCAGTTTCAAGCGCAGCTCGGCATCGGCGCTCGCCGAAAGCATCAGCACCGGCAGCTGGGCGAGCGCCGGGCGGGCGCGCAGTTCGCGCACCAGTTGATCGCCGTCGAGCGTCGGCATCACCAGATCCGTGACGACGAGGTCCGGCGGCTCGGCGAGCGCCAGCGCGAGGGCCGCCGCCCCATCGGCAGCCGGCGCGACGCGATAGTCGGCGCCGAGCACCTCGACGATGTATTGCCGCATGTCGGCATTGTCCTCGGCGACGATGACGAGCGGCAGGTCGTCCGCCGCGGGCCGATCGCGCTCAACCGCCTTCACCGCGTCGAAGGGCTTCACGGCCCCGATGACCGCATCGATGTCCCGCAACTCGTCCGCCGCAGGTCCGGCTTCGCGCCCGGGCGCGACCGCCGATCGCCGCGGCAGTTGCACCTCGAACAGCGCACCGCCTTCGGGCGCGTCCGATACCGCCACCGTTCCCCCGTGCAGTTCGGCGAATTCCTTCACGATCGCGAGGCCCAGTCCGGTTCCCCCGAATCCGCGCATTTCGCCGCCCCGCCCCTGTGCGAATCGATCGAAGATGACCGGGCGCATGTCCGGCGCCACGCCCGGCCCGCTATCGCTCACGCGGAGCAGCACGCGGTCTGCCCCCAGGGCTTCGAGCGCACATCGGACTCGCCCGCCGATCGGCGTGAATTTGAAGGCGTTGGACAACAGGTTCAGCACGATGCGGGTCATCTTTTCGGAATCCGCTGCGGCGACAAGCGTAGCGGGCGTCGCCACTTCGTAAGCGACGGAACGCTGCGGCGCGAGTGCTTCGAAATGGGCCGCAACCGTGCGGACCAGATGTGCAAGATCGACCTGCAGACAGTTCGCCCGCAGCTGGCCGGCGTCGAGCTTTGCGAGGTCGAGCAACTCATTGACCTGCTTGAGCAGCATCGCCGCGTTGCGATGGATGACTCCGACGTCGCGGCGCTGCAAGTCGGTGAGATTGTCCCCGTGCGCCAACATCGACTCGGCAGGCCCCATGATCAGCGCCAGCGGCGTGCGCAACTCGTGGCTCAGGTTGGCGAAGAAACCGTTCTTCAGCGCGTCGAGCTGACGCACTTTGTCAATGAGCTGCTGCAATTCCGCGTTCTTGTGCGCGAGCTCGATCTCTGCGTGCTTCTTCTCGGTGATGTTGCGGCCTTCCGGCAGCAGAAAGACGACCCGCCCCTGCTCGTCCCGCACCGGCTGCAGCGAGAAGTCGATGACGACCCGCTCCTTGCCCGCGGCGGCCCCGTACACTTCGAGATCGCATCGGACGAATTCGCCTGTCCGCGCCCGTCGCACGAGATCATGCGCGACCTCGCGCAACTCTTCCGACACGGCCCACCAGCGCGCTTCCCAGAAAGGCTTGCCCCGTATGTCATCGAGCTGCACGCCGGCCCCGTCGAGCGCCCGCCGGGAGATATCGACGATCCGGCCTTCCGGGTCGAGCAGCCCCACGAACTCGAACATGCCGTCGAGGATGATGCGTGCCAGTTTCTGCCGAAATGTCGCATCGTCGTCGGACTCGTTGAGGACCGAATCGCGAACGCGAACCGTTGACGCCTCGGAGAATAACTGACGATCGAACGTCGACATGCGTTACCTTCTACGGCCGAACCCTGCCGCCGGCTGCCCGGGGTCACGTTACGAGGGGATCCGATACGCAGTTGCACTTCCCGGGCCACAATGTGCTGCGAGGCGCCGTTCCGAGGTAATGAACGAGGGCTGGTGGTCGGACGACCCATATCGTTTGTTCGACAATTGCTCGGCCGATTGATTCCGCGGTTCCGCATACTGCGCCTCGCGCGGCCAAGGGCACTCCCTGGCTCAGCCGGCGCTGCGCCGCGGATTAAGACTGTAGCGTGCGGTCAGGGACGCCTGGCCGAGGACATGCCCTTCGATCGTCCGCAGCACGTCCGGCCCGGTGAACCGCCCCTCCAGCGGACAACGATCGAAATCGACCGCGTAGAGCGTGAAGACGTAGCGGTGCACGCGCTCGTCGTTCCACGGCGGGCACGGACCGTCGTAGCCGAAGTACAGCCCCGCCATGTGCTCGTCGCCGGCAAAGCCGCGCGTGAAGTCGTTGAGCCCGTGCCGTGCGCCGTGCCGCGCCGCGGGCCCCGGCTTTCCACGCGGCATGACGCCGTCGGAGAATTTCCCCTCGGCGACGCCGCGGTACGCGGCAGGCAGATCGACGAGCACCCAGTGGAAGAAGTCGACGCGCGGCATCGACTCGGGAATCACGATATCGTCGCGGTTGATCTGCTCGAAACGGCTCGGCACATCCGGATCGTGGCACAGCAGCACGAAGGAACGCGTGCCGGCCGGCGGCTCGTTCCACGTGAAGGCCGGGCTGCGGTTGGCGCCGAAGCGGAAACGGCGTTCGGCGTCCACCACCGCGAAGGCGTTGCGGTCCGGCAGGCGCCGGTTGTCGCCGAAACTGCTGGTCAGACGCATGGTGTGTCTCCTGCACGCGAAGCGGCCCTCGCCCGGCCGCTCCGCCATTCAGGTGATGCCTGTCAGGCGCCGCGGAATTCGGGCGCGCGCCGTTCGCCGAAGGCCTTGAAACCTTCCTTGCGGTCCTCGGTATCGCGCAGCACGCCCCACAGCAGGTGCGAGTACAGGATCCCATGCTCGAGCGGCATATCCAGGCCCAGCACCGCGGCTTGCTTGGTCGCCTGCACGCTCAGCGGCGCCGCGCTGGCGATCTTCTCCGCGTACGTTCGCGCCAGGTCCGCGAGCGCCGACGGCTCGACCACGTCGCTGACAAGCCCGTAGCGCAGCGCCTCCTCCGCAGAGATCATCTCGCCCGTCAGCAGCATCTTCATCGCCACCGCCTGCGGGATCGCGCGCGGCAGCGCCTGCGTGCCGTTGAGGCCGGCGAGGCTCGCGACCTTCACTTCGGTCAGCCCGAACTTGGCATTCGACGAGGCGATCCGCATGTCGCACGCAAGCGCCATCTCGAGCCCGCCACCCACCGCGTAGCCGTTGATCGCGGCGATGATCGGCTTCCACATCTTCATGTGCGGCAGGATCGGCTGGCCCTCGCGCAGATAGGTCGCTGCCATGCACTCGGTGGGCGGCGGTGCCTTCTTCATGTCCGTGCCTGTGCAGAACGCCTTTTCGCCAGCACCGGACAACACGGCCACGCGGATGTCGGGGTCGGTACGCACGCGCGCCCAGATTTCGGCGAGATCGCAGGTCGATTCCGGGTCGAGCGAGTTCATCGCTTCCGGACGGTTCAGGGTGACGTAGGCGACGTGATTCTTTACTTCCAGCGTTACCGGCATTGCTGTTCTCCTCTCTTCCTTTACTCCGGCCCGCCTCAGGCGGCCATGAACGGACTGTAGGTGCGGCCGTCCGCGAGCAACTTCTTAGCGATCGACATGCGATGAATTTCAGATGCGCCCTCGACGATCCGCCAGATCCGCACCATCCGCGAGACGTATTCGATGCCCAGCTCGCGCGACAATCCGAGGCCACCGTGCAACTGGATCGCGCGGTCGGCGACACGCGTGAGCATTTCGGTCGCGGCGATCTTCAGGGACGACGCCTCGATGCGCAGATCCTTGTGGCCCTGATCCGACTTCCAGGCGGTGTAGTAGAGCTGCAGCCGGACCTGCTCGAGTTCGACGGTCGAATCGGCGATCCAGTTTTGCACCGTCTGACGCTCGGCGAGCGGCTCGCCGAAGGTCTTCCGCAGGTTCGCCTGCTCGATCATCATCTGGATCAGCCGCTCGGCCATGCCGGTGCAGTGCGCCGCGAGTTCGATCCGCCGCACGCCGAAGCGGTTCTGCAGCGGAATGAAGGCATCGCCGACCTCGCCCAACACTGCGTCGTCGCCGACCCGCACGTTATCGAGATAGACGGTCCAGGTCGGCATCGCGCCGATCACCGGAATCTCGGCGCCGATGCGCAGTCCCGGCGTATCCTTGTCGAGGATGAAGGCAGTCAAGCGCCGCTTGGTCGCCGCCTCCCTGTCAGTCACCGCGATGCAGATGAAGAACAGATCGTCCTTGTCGCACTTGCTGATGAAGATCTTCGACCCGTTGATGACCCACTGCCCGTCAACGCGCACCGCCGTGGTTGTGAGGCCGCTGATGTCGGAGCCCGCGCCCGGTTCGGTCGCCATCATTGCGGATTCGATCTCCCCGCGGCAGTAGCGTCGCAGGTATTTCTCACGCTGCGCCGGCGTGCCGCACTCGTCGAGGTAATAGAGGTTAGGGGCATCGGGCGGCAGCGTGAAGCCGTGATGCGAGAAACCGATCAACGACTTCGACATTTCCTCGACAACGAGGGTCTTGGCGAACATGCCGAGCCCCTGTCCACCAAGTTTCTCGTCGACCTCGATGCCCCAGAAGCCCATCTCCCTGGTCATGTTCATCAGCCGAGCATGATCGGCGGCCGGCAGCAGCGTGTACCCGTCGGTCCACATCCGCATCTCCCGCTCCAGCAAGACCTTTTCCAGCGGCATCAGCTCGTTGGCGGTGAACCGCCGGGCCACCTCCTTGAGCATCATCTGTTCTTCGGATAAGGAAAAATCCATTTTTTCGTCTCTTGTCCTGTAGTTATCGGGGCCGATCCGTCGAACTGCTTCTTCATTCGGCGTCGGAGCGCATCAAAGACTCGAACATGTCCGCGATCGACGTGCTGCCGTTGTTGCGGCATTTCTCGGCAGCGGCCTTGACGCCGTCCTCGAAAACAGCCATCAGCGCCTCGCGGATCATCGCCGAGTCGTGACAGCCGCCGACCATGAGGCAGGCCGCATAGGGGTGGTATTCGCCCATGGCCACCGTCATGCCGCACTCGGGGCACTCGTGATGCGAGATACCGGCTGGCGCGGAATTGCCGACGCTGGCTTGTCGCAGTTGTTGCTTGTACATGATTCGTCCTCCTCCTGGCTCGATCCGCGTCCGTCACGCGACTGCCTCGACGGTCGCCCGCATCACTGGTCGTCAACAGTCACACCAACACCTCCTGACTGACCAGATTCTCGATTTCGTCCTGCGAATAGCCGAGCATCTCGCCGAGCACATCGCGGGTGTGCTGCCCGATCGCCGGCGCAGCGGTCTTCATTTCCAGCGGGGTACGCGAGAACACGATCGGTGCGCGGTTGTAGAGCGTGACGCCGACCTCGGGGTGATCGAGATAAGCCCAGAAGCCGCGGCGTCGCATATGCTCATCCTCGATCGCCTCGCGGGCATCCCGCACCTCGCCTGCCGGGATCCCCACCTTCAGCAGCGCCTCCATCAACCAATCGCCGTACTGCTGCGCAGTCCAGCATTCGATGCGCTCGTTCAGCTCGACCTCATACCGGCGTCGCATTGCGGCAGTCGCGAAACGCTCCTCCTCGGCCCACGGCGGATTGCCCATCACGCGCCGCAGCGCCGCCCACTGAAGATCGTCGAAGACCGCGATCGCGATCCATTTGCGGTAGCCCAGGGTCGTATAGATACCGTGCGGGACTGCTTCCGGATCGCCGTAGCCGAGCGGCCCGAGCGCCTCGCCGTTGGCGGCGAAGGCCATTGGCGCGCTCGGCGTCATGCAGATCGCCGATTCGAGCTGCGACAGGCTGACGGTCTGGCCGCGCCCGCTGACCTCCCGCTCAAGCAGCGCCCCCATGATCCCAAACAAGGTATGTTTCGGTACCATCACGTGATCCGTATAGTTCGTGCCGGTGCCGAAGGGCAACTCGCCGGGGAAGCCGGCACGCGCCGTCAGCCCGCACAGCGCGTTGAGGTTCACGCCGTAGCCCATGTAGCGGCTGTGCGGGCCATCGGTGCCCTGCATGCTCATCGTCACGTAGATCGCGCGCGGATTGATCTTCTGCACGTCCTCCCAGCCGAGCTTCCATTTCTCCATCTGGCCGACGCGGAAGTTATTGATGACGATGTCGCTCTTCGCGATCAGCCGGACCGCCACCTCGCGCGCAAGCGGGTTGTTCATGTCGAGCGCGATGTCCCGCTTGTTCGCGTTGCGCGCGGCGAAGTAGCCGCTGCGGTCGAGGCCGGTGCCGATGCCGTCCTTGAACGGCTCGCCACGGCGCAGTATGTCGGGACGCTTGACGCTTTCGATTTTGATAACGTCCGCGCCGCATTGCGCCAGCACGCTCGTGGCGATCGGCCCAGCGCCGACCCACGAAAAATCGCACACGACAATGCCCTCCAGGGCACCCTCAACGCTGTTCAACATATACCGCCCCCGTTCGCACGAGTTCATCGATCTCGAGTCCCGAATAGCCGCATTCGGTTAGTATTTCCCGCGTGTGCTCACCGATGCGCGGGGCATTGCGTCCGAGTTGCCATTGCAACTCGCCGAACTCGTACGGCGCGCCCGGGTAGGTAATGTCCGCACCGAGCGTTTCGTTGAACTGAGTCTTCCAGAATTTCCGGTGCAAGAGCTGGGGGTTCGCGAGCAGATCCCGGCCGTTACTGACTGGCGTCACCGAGACGCTGAAGCGCTGCCCCATTTCATACAGGTAGGCCTTGCTGCGGGTTCTGGTATAGCGCTCGAAGACGCGGCAGAAGGTCGCGTAGCCCTCGGTCGAGCACCGGTACGCGAAATCGATCCACTTGTCGTCGTCGAGAAGCTTCCATTCCTCGACCCCTTCGGCCTCGAGCCAGCGCACGAAGGGCGTCCACATGCCCTTGTTGCGCCCCATGATGGCGACCAGCATGATGTAGCCGTCGACGCACGGATGCAGTGTCCCGCAGCCCGCCTCGCGCCCGCGTCCGCGCCGGATTTTGCCCTCGAGGTCCCAGAACTGCGCCGCATTCTCGAGCGCCGTCGCCTCGGCCTCGATGCAGGCCACGTCGACCACCTGGCCCCGCCCGGTACGCTGCGCGCTGAACAGCGCGATCGCACTACCGACGGCCGCATACGCCTCGGCCATCCGGTACGCCTGGTTGTCCGGCGCGCGCACCGGCTTGTCGCCATCTACGCCCGCGAGATAGAGAAAGCCGCTCAGCGCAGAACACGTCAGATCCGAACCGGGATAAGCCGCCAGCGGCCCGGTGCGCCCGAACGGAGTGACCGAGGTCTGCACCAGACTGGCGTTGTCGCGACTCAGCACATCGTAGGACAGGCCGAGCCCGTCCAGATAACCCGAGCGGCAGCTCTCAACGAGCAGGTCGGCGCTGCCGCATAGCCGGCGGAACACCGCACGCCCCTCCTCATTCTCGAGGTCCACCGCGAGGCCGCGCTTGCCCGCGTTGTAATAGAGGTACGGTAGACTCGCCTGCACACCGGGTTCATTGCGGAAATAGGGGCCGACGCGGCGCATCGGATCGCCCGCGGGCGACTCCACGTGGATCACGTCAGCACCCAGCCCGGCGAACATCTTGGCCGCGTACGGCCCGAGTTCGCCGGTCAAGTCCAGCACCCTGAATCGCGAAAAGTCCTGTCCCATCTCACATTTCTCCTGCCCGTCGAGGGTCGCGCGCACCCGCCGTCAGCCTGCGAACAGGCTTCGTCCGCCGCACACGTAGAGCACCTGGCCGGTGACGAAACCCGTCTCGTCGTCGGCGAGGAAGAGCAGCGTGTTGGCGATGTCGTCGGGATCGCCCAGCTTTCCGGTCGGCTGCCGCGACAACAGGAACTGCCGATCCTTCTCCGGCAGTTCCTCCCACATCGGCGTGTGGATCAGCCCCGGAGCAACGCAATTGACGGTGATCCCGGCGCGGCCGAGCTCGATCGCAAGCGTACGCGTCATGCCGACGACGCCGGCCTTCGCCGACGAATACGGAGTCTGCCCCGCGCCGCCGAGCCATGCGCGGGAGGCGATGTTGACGATGCGCCCGTGCTTGTTCTCGACCATGTGGCCGTGCACCGCCTGCGAGCACAGGAAGGTGCCCTTCAGATTGACATTGAGCGTGACATCCCAGTCCGCCTCGCTAAGCTTGCGCAGCGCGCCGGCCCGCTCCATGCCCGCGTTATTCACGAGGATGTCGATGCGGCCGAAGGCATTCACCGTCTGCTGCACCATCGCGTCGACCGCCGCCTTGTCGCTAATGTCGGCGACGGCGCCGAGCGCGCGATGTCCCTTTCGGCTGAACTCATCGACCGTCGCGTGCACCTTCTCCGCGTTGATGTCGTTGATAACGACGGCCGCACCCTGCTCGGCGAAGCGCAATGCCGTCTGCCTACCCATGCCGCTCGCCGACCCTGTGATCAGCGCGACCCTGTTGCGAATTCCCATTGCCGCCCCCGTGATCAAATCGACATCGAAAAGTACGCGCTCTTTCCGCCACAGACGAAAAGCGTCTGCCCGGTCACGTACTTCGAACTATCGCTCGCAAGAAAGCCGACTGCGTTGGCAACGTCAGAGGGCCTGCCCAAGCGCTTCACGGGAATGCCGGCGGCGAGCTTTTCCCGCTCCGCCACAGGCGTCGCGTCGGTGTCGAGATCGCCCATGACGACCGTGCTCACCGTAACGCCGTCTCGCGCCGATTCGAGCGCGAGCGCCCGTGTGAGCCCGAACAGACCCGCACGCGCAGCGGCGACGTTGGCGCTCGCCGCGAGGCCGAGATAACGAATATCGCTGATATTGACCACGCGCCCGAAGCCACACTTGCGCATCAGCGGAACGACTTCGCGCAGGTAGTGGAACGGGCCCGCGATGCCGGCGCCGAGCGCCGCGCCGACGTCCGCATCGGAAATGTCCTGCAGCGCCTTGGCGGTCAGTACGCTTTCGTTCTGCACCAAGATGTCGATCCGCCCGTAGCGCGCCATCACCTGCGCGACCGCATCGCGGATCGAACCGGGCTCGACTGCGCCCGTCACCACCGCGATCACCGCCACCCCCTTCTCGGCCAGCCGCGATGCGAGAGCGTCGAGCCGGCCGGCGTCCGCGCCCACGAGCGCGAGTTGCACACCCGGCGCGGCGAGCCGCAGCGCAACCGCCTCGCCCACCGCATCGTCGGCATTGACGATCAGAGCCACCCTTTCTTTGCCTTTCGATTCCATCGCCGTCTCCCAGTTACCAGCCGCGCACCAGCATGTGCATCGTGCAAGCCGCGTGTTCCGTGCCAGACAGCCCGCCACCCGTAACGTGCGTCATCGCCACACGCGGCACCGGATCGACCTGATAGCCGGGACACTGGTTGCGCATCTGCTTGACGCTCGCGGCGATCTGGGCGGCCCCCGAAGCGCCGATCGGGTGACCATACGAGAGCATGCCGCCACGCGGACTGACGACACACTTGCCCCCGTGCGTCGTGTTGCCGTCGCGCAGGAACTTCAGCCCTTCGCCCTTCGGACACAGGCCGAGGCATTCGTAGTACAGCAGCTCGGCAATCGTGAAAGCGTCGTGCAGTTCGACGATATTCACATCCTCAGGACCGATGCCCGACTCTTCATAGAGCTGCGCTGCGGTTTCCTCGGTGATGTCGTCGCCCGTTATGTCGCGCGGCCGGTTGTGGTAAGGCCCCGACCGCACGACCGAGCCCGCCACCAGAATCGGCTTGTCGATGCCCAACTTCTTCACCATCTCTTCCGAGCACACGACGACCGCCCCGGCGCCATCGGCGATGCCACAGCATTGCTGCAGCGTCAGCGGAGACGCGACGACGCGCGAATTGACGACCTCCTCGACCGAAATCTCACCCTTGAACCACGCATACGGATTGTTGGTCGCGTGGCGGCGGTTCTTCACGGTGATCATCGCCAGATCCTCGGCCGTGGCCCCGGTCTCGTACATGTAACGCTGCGCGCGCATCGCGTACTTGCCGGTCATGACCGCGCCGTGCACCGTTTCGATATCCGACATGGCCGTTGCAAAGGCAGTGCCTTGCGCCATGTGCAGCGTGTGATTCTCGCAGCCGATGCCGATCGCGACGTCGGCAAGCCCCATCGCCACGTCCCGCACCGCCAGATGCACTGCCATACCCCCTGCGGAGCATGCGCTTTCGACTGTCATGATTGGAAGATGTCCGCACATGCCCAGATCCTTGAGCACGGTTTGACCGATCACCATTCCGTTGGTGCCATTGCCGACGTAGGCGCTCTGCACCACCGTCGGACGGTCGATATTCGACGCCTTCAGCGCCTCGAATGCCGCGGCACGGCCCAGCACATCGAAATCGACCTCGTGCCGCCCGAATTTCGTTTCGCCGACCCCGGCGATATAGACCTTGCGCTGCAGTTTCATTTTCTTTCACCCACCGAGATTTATGCCTTGCGGAACTTGTAGCTGATCAGCGGAACGCCGTCGCGGTTGTCGCGAACGGGCCCCACGGTCAGTTCGACCTCCTCGTCGCAGCGGAAGCTGCCGGGCTCGCCTTCCAGCTGCGCGAAAATCCGCAGGTTCTCGGGCAGATCGATGTAGCCGAACGAATATGGCGTTTTCATTCCCGCCTGACCAATGAAATTGTCGCTGAAGCTGTAGAGCTTCCCGCGTCGGCTTAGCGGCACGACATCGAACTCCTCGCCCCAGCAACTCGGGCACGGACTCAGCTTGGGGAAATCCAGCTGGCCGCACCCCTTGCAGCGATACCCCTTGAGATACGGCGCGCCGCCGTCCGCGGGCACCTCGAGCAGGTCCGGATGAAAGAATGTGATATCCGGCTTCTTCTCCGGTTTCTTGTTCGGCTTTTGATCTGACATGACGCCTCCGCAGCATTTGTTTCATTTTCAACGTAGATCCAATTAAACGCGCCTGGTTGCGGCGCAACAATTGGTGCGGACACCTAACTGTTAAGGGTACCCCCCACCCGCACGCGCCAAGGCGGAAATTCACGTCGAGCGGCGGTGTCGACAATCTGGCCGCACAGGCGCGGATACCCTGCCAATTTCGGCTGTAAAAAAAACGCGCCGAAAGGCGCGCAAAGTTCCCACGGGAGGAGAGGAACCCCGAGAAAAATCTTCTACTCAGTTTCCGCCACGCATGTTCTGGACGTTAAACAGGCTGACCGGGACCATCTGAGCGTCCAGTTGCGCCTTGAGCTGTCCGGTCGTGCAGTGCTTCGCCTGGATATCGATCATGGTGAACGCATCGAACGGAGTTATGCCGCTGCCCTTGTTCTTGGCCAGGTGGAAGTCGGGATGCGTCCATCCGACAACATACGTCTTCCACAAATCACCCTTGCGGTCATGCACAAGCGACATGCTAATTACCGAGGTTTGCGCGTCCATGTAAAGCACCCGTCTGCTCACCGGATGATTGGTGTCGATCGGAGACGATTCGAGGATGTGCACCTTGCGCAACTGCCACGTGACGCTGGGGAAGCACCCGCCCTTTCCGCCGAAGGCGACGTACTTGTAGCCGTCCGGCTCTTTGTATTCATCGGACAGCTTCATGTCGTTATGGTTGTAAAAAGGCATCAGTATGTTCGCCGTGCCCTGGTACTTCCAGTTCATGTCCGAAATACGGCCGTTATAGCCCTCGAAGTCCTCGATCATGATGTCTGAGCCGAGAAAGGCGTCCGTAGTCTGTCCGGTCGACAACCGGCGCACGCGGCGCTGGAAACCGAGATAGAGATAAGCGTCGTCCAGCTTCGTGTCGTCCTCGTAGCGCTGGATCAGCAGCTGTGTGTTCTTGACATCCTGCGGTTCATATACTTTCACGTAGGTCGCGCGATACAGTTTCGACGGGTTCGGCGTAATTTCCGGCACCGGAGCCTGGCTTACTCGATGCGTATACTTTAAGAAATGAAAACCGAACAGGATATTGCGCTCGACCTTGCCGCTGTCCATGTTAATGTACTTCCAGTAAAACGGCGAGATCGCCAGGCCGTCGTACGCGTTCATGCCATAGCGGTTGTTCCACGCAAGCTTCTCGCCGGCCCGCGGGTCCTTTGCATCGGGTTCTTCAGGGAAAGGACGCCCTGCGACATAGCCGACCAGCTCACCCGGTTTTGCACCGAGCTTCACCTTGCCGGCGTTCACCTTGGTCGCGTCGACATAGCTCTTATTGGTGTCGAACGAGGTCGTTGCTCCGACAGTGATCTCGACCGCCCCTTCCCGAATGTACCGCTGCATTCCCGGGTCGAGGACCCCCTCGAAATTCGCGACGTTCCCCTGGTTGATCACCGTTCCGGGCGCAACACCGGGAGCCGTCGGCAGGGCATGCATGTACGGGAAGAAGGATTTCTCGATATCCGCTTCGGTCGCCGCGTGCGGCGTTCCCGCCGCACAGGCCAGCGCCACTACGATCACCCCATGCCCTGCAATATGTCTGGTCATTTCCACTGTCTCCTCTTAAATGGTGCGTCAGAACTTGTAGCGAACCATCACGTAGATATCGTCTTCCGCAACCGCTGTTCCGATCGGTCCGGCGCGGAAGCGTGCGGTCGGCTCGAAACCAGGCAAGCCCGCCGATCCCGGGACAAACGGCTGGCCCGCGGCCGTATAGGTCGTGAAGGGCGGATAGGGGTTGAACGAACGGGCGTCGTCGAACTTGTAGTGGCTACTCCCGTTCGTATATTTAAAGTTGGCACCGAGGGTGACCTTGAAGTCGTCGGTGACGCTCCACTCGATCTGAGGCGCGACGGTGAGTGCCTTGGCACGGAAGTCGCGTGCCACCATCACCTGCGGGCTGACCCGATCCCCGGCGAGGAATCCCTTGATCAGCAGCGTGCCGATGAAGTTGTCTTCCCAATCGACGATGCCCACCGTACCAAGCGGGCCATCATGTCGTTCGTGATCGATTATGTGCTGCCAGAACAACTGCGCAGAAATCTGCGTTGCCCGCGTCGTGCTGATGAACGGAATGAAGGTCGGCCGGTCGACTCCGATAACGGTGCGCAGCACCCTGTTCTTCGAGTACAACTCGCGCCGCGCGGTGTTCACGAACTCCTCGCCATGCGTCAGCGCGCCTTCCATACGAATGGCTGCATTCGCATCGGGAATCTGGAAATCCAGCGAACCGCCAACGAGGTTCACCCGCGGGTAATGGATGTCGAACGCGATCAGGTGGCTCACCGGAACACCGGCCGCCGGAGGGGTCGTATTGCCCGTCCCGCCGGTGAAGGGGTTCACGGCGCCAGCGCTGAACGCATGCAGGCTTGGAAGTTGCGAACGGTAGGTCAGCGCATTCAGGGAAAACGCGAGGCCGCCCTGCGTGATCCCCTCGTACTTGACGCCCAGTTGCGTGTTCGAGAGCGACCACGCGGGCAGATGCACTTTGCGGACGCCGATCTGATGCGGCCCGAAATCCGTCGCAGCCCAGGCGCCGGCAGTCCCCGCCGGAACGGGACTGAAGTTCGCAACGGTTCCCCCGTTGTCCCACAGGTTCGCGAAGCCGCGGAAGAAACAAGCCGCGTCGAGCATCACGTTCGGAGTGCCGCACTGTCCGAGGTTGTTCGGCCGGAATTTGTCGAAATTCCACACTACCTGCACGTTGCGGTCCTGCATCGACTCGCTCGCGCCCATACGGTACTCGGCCTGCGCGATCCACATCGGGATGCGGATATCCTGCAACTCATCGTAAATATTGTTGCGCGAGTAGTCGACCGGATTGATGACATCGAGCACGCGGAACAGATCGGTGCGCCCCCACACCACCTGCTGCCGACCGAGCTTCAGGAAAAGCTCAGTGCCATCGGCGAGCGGAAATGTCTTCTTCGCATAAAATTCGCGCAGGAAATCGAGCCGATCGTTGAACTCCGGCGTCTCGAGTTCCCGCAGATTCAGATCCCCGTAGCCGCCGAAGTCGCGGCAGCCTCGCGAATCGCGGTCGCACGGCCGGACTGGGACGCCGAAGACCGCGCCCCGCTCGGGCCTGTGCCAACGGTCGCCCAGCACGCGCATGCCATCGTTCGGATTCGCCGCCAGATCGAAGCCCAAAGCGTTAGTCGGCGGCAAGCCGATCGCTGTGCCGATCGGGTTGTTGATCCCGCCGCCGTGCGGCACCTGCGTCAGGTTGAGAGGCGTGCCGGCGGTCGTCGGCACAGGCGGCAACAACGGTGCCGCTGTGTTCTCGAGCGTGATCGCGCCACCTGCGTTGCGCCCGTACTCATCCTTGTTCAACTGATACACGCCATCCCAGCTACCGCGCAGGATGCCGCGAAAAGCCCAGCCGTCTCCCATCTGCCTGTCGGCTTCGACCTGCAGGGTGTTGCGGAACTTCGCGAGCCCCGCCCGACTCCGCCGCGCGGTGTGGTTTTCGTAATACACGTCGGCGACCCATGGCGTTGTGCTGCTAGCCAGATCCGGAAGATTTTCATCCGCTGCCTGCACCGCCCCACCCACTGTCAGCGACAGTGCGGCGGCGAGAACGCTCAATTTCGGGCGCGAAATATCCCTTGCTGTCTTCATACCGCTTGTCCTCCCCTGAAAGACCGGATTCGAGTTGGGTTCGAGTCTTGCACCGGATCGGGCGCCGTTACGCCGGTTGTGCGATCAATGTGCAGTCCGCTTTCCACCCCCGCTCGCGGACCTGGAGAACCTGGTCCTCGTCGAGATAGACTGCCGTGATGAAGCGCGGCTTGAAGATCATGACCCACGCCGGCACGAGCAACGTAGCGGCCGCCACGTTGAAAACCAGCATCAGGCACAGCAGAAGAGCGGCGTCGGATTGGAAGCGCAGATCCGACAGCACGATCCACATGACGACGCCGGCAATCAGCGTCATTGCCGTGAAGGAGACCGCGAAACCGGTCGTCGCGATCGCCTTCATCACCGCCTGCGCGAGATCCTGCAGAGCCGCCATTTCCTCGCGGATCCGGTTCATGATGTAGATTGCGTAATCGATGCCGACGCCAATACCAACCGCGATAACCGGTACGGTATTCACGTTCATGCCGATATGCATCACGCTCATGTACGCATAGGTCAGCACCGTGGCGAAGGTCATCGGCAACACCATCAGCCATCCCGCGTGCAGCGATGCGTAGAAGGCCCAGACGAAGGCGAACGAGAGCGTCAGCACCAGCGGCACAATGAGGAAGTTATCGTGCCTGACTGCGTCGTTGATCGCCGCGTTGACCCCGATCGCCCCCCCGGCGAGCTCGATGCTCAGTCCTGGGGCGGCATTCCCCGGCGCGCTGATGGCCGCCTCGGCCAGCGCTATCGCACGCTCGATCGTCTGCCCCTGGAGATCCTTGTAGTAAAACACCACGTTGGCGAGGTTCTCGTCGGAATTGGTGTACTCGTTCAACGCGCCCGGGATCGGGCTTGCTGCCATGAAAGTAAACATCAGGCCCCCGATCTCGTTCGCGTCGGACGGAATCTGGTTCCAGCGCGGATCGGTGTTGTGGATGAGGCCATTGACAGAGCGGATCAGCCCCGGCAGCGCCTTCGTACCACCGACGTTCGGATCGTGCAGCATCGTGTTCTGGAACGATTCGATCGCGCGCAGCACCTCGGGATTCTTCAGCCCCCCCTTTTCGGCCGTGCGCGCCACGACGTAGAGCTCTTCCGAACCCGGAAAGCGCTCATTGATCGCACGCGACGACGCGTTGTAATCGTGCTCGGGGTAGAGCAGCGGGCTTCCCGGCTCGGCCTCGCCAATCTGCACACCGAGGCTCAGCCACGATCCGATCGCAACAAGCACCGCTGCGCTGACGAGCACCGCTATCGATCCGCCACGCGAGCCGACCACACCGAAGAGTCCGACAATCACTTTGCGCAGGACGCTCTCACGCGCTTCTGCGACGCGCGGCGGCGGCAGCACGTGCAGCAGCAGCGGCACGACGAGGAGCACCGTGAATATCACCGAGAAGCCCCAGAAGCCCGCGTAATAACCCATCTTCGTGTTGATCGGCGCGGCACCGAGCGTCAGCACGAGTATGCCGACAGTATCGACGATGATCGCCAGCGATCCCGGCCTGAACAGATCGTCGAACGCATCGCGCGCAGCTCGCCGCGAATCGCCCGTCCGGCCAAGCTCAAAGTAGTAGCGTTCGACCAGTTGGATGCTGTGCGACATCGCGCGAGCGGCAATGAGGAACGGAATCACCAAGTTCAGCGGATCGAGATTCCAGCCCATCAGCGAGACGAAACCGAGGCCCCAGATCGACGACAATGTCACCCCCAGCAGCGGCAACATCACACCGTACAGACGCCGGAAATAGATCACCAGCAGCGCCACCATCAGCGCAAGCGTGTACAGGAAGATCTGAATGATCTGAGACAGGTACGTGTAAACCCAGCCGATCAGCACCGGACTGCCGGTTGCATAGATCCTCACCCCGTCCGCGGCCTCGCTCGCCCGCACCGCCTGAAGCTCGGCAAAAGTCTTGCCGTAGTCGATATTGTCGGCCTCGTTCAACTGCGCCTTGATCAGCGCGGACTTGAGATCCGGCGATACCATCAGGCCATAGACGCGCGGATTGGCCATGACGTCCGTCCTGAGCGTCGCGAGTTCCTCGCCGGTCAGTTTCGGCTGCGCCGGATCGTAGTAGAGCCGCGAGATCATCTCACCGCTCTCGGTCAACCAGATCTTGCGCACCGTGCGATGCGCGAGGCTCGACACCTGGTTGTGATTGACGCCTGGCAGGTTGTCGACCGCCTGTGTGAGCCGATGCAGGCGCGACAACGTCTCATTGGTGAAGATGTCCCCGTCCTCGACCTCGAGCGCGACGACGATCTGGCTCGCACCGCCGAAGCTGCCGCGAATCTCGTTGTGCAGCTTGATGTAGGGGTGGCTTTGCGGCAGCAGGTCTTCGAACGCCGAGTAGATCTGCAGTCCGGGAACCTTGAGCGCAAAAAAGACCGTCACCAGGAAGATTGCTGCGAGGATCGCACGCGGAAACCTGAAGACGATAGTCTCCAATTCATGGACTGCATGGGTAATACGATGACGCATCACGTAACCTCGCTCAGTTGTTCGCCGTAGCCTTGTGGTCGCCGACGAGCGTCGTCACCTCCACGCCCCCTGCCCCACCCGCGAGAAGAACCCGCCCTTCGCCGAGCTGCATCGCGGCGCGCAAATACGTCGTCCTGCGCGCATCGGCGACCTTCCACTGATCGCCGCTCAGCCGGAACACGAGACCGTTGATCCCTACGCCCACCGGCGCGCCACCACCGTCCAGCGACAAACCGTATATCGGCGCACCCGCCTCATTGACCTGCTTGATCCAGCTCTGTCCGCCGTCGGTGGTCTGCATGACCACCCCGGCGAGCCCCGCCACCCAACCTCGCTGACGGTCAACGAACACAGCCGCATACGGATAGAACTCGTCACTGATCTTCGGCAGTGCCTCCCATGTCGCGCCGCCATCGACGGTGCGGTAAACCGCACCGAATTCACCGGTAACGAAACCTTCGCGCTCGTCGAGGAACTGAACGCTGGCGAGCATTGCGTCGTCGCCGACAACGGTCATATTCCAGTTCGCGCCCTGGTCGACACTCGATGCAATCGTGCTCCCGCTGCCGACGACCCAAAGGCGGTTCGTCGCGTCGCAGGTGATCGCGAGCGGGTTGACGGGTTCGTCGATCGCGCGAGCCAGCCATTCACCACCGGCCGCGTCGGCGGCCCACACGCGATGAAAGAAATCCAGCGCAGCAAAGCTCCCGTCCGGACAGGCTGTCACACCAATGAACGAGCTACTCGAATCCAGTTGTTGTCGCGTCCAACTCACGCCACGATCATTGGACGTCAGCACAACGCCGTTGGCGCCGACCACGATGGTCGTCTTCCCGTTGTCCGCAACCGCCTGAAAGGCATCGGACCGCTTGATTACGGCAGAGCTGGCGGCGCTGATGTTCGACGTACCTGCCGATACACCGCATCCCGCAAGCATCATGCAAAGCGATACCTCGAGAATCGTGGGGTACCATGGCTTCGCCTCGATATTCATAAGTTTGTCTCCTCCGTTCGGGTGTCGTCGGCGCGCCTAACGCGGCCCCTACTCTTGCAACGCGAAACCATCCCCCGACGGTCGGAATGTAGGCCTCGGATATCGCGCCAACAATTGGTGCGGACACCTAACGAATAGAGAGTTGTTCCTAGCAGCCTGTCGGACTTCAAGCTCGCGGGCACCGCGGCCGAGGGATTGATTTCACATTGTGAGAGACGATGGGCATTTCAGGCTCCAATCGGCGGTTTTTGTTCGAAATCACAATGCCCCTGTCCTTTTTTCTCACTGCGGACGCAATACGGCCATGCGCTTGAAGTTCCACGCCAGGCACACCAGGGTCCATTCGTTGCACACGTTGTCCAAGCCCCGCAGCAGAAACTGGCGGAAGCCCATCACTGACTTGATGATGCCGAACACCGGCTCTACCGTCTGTTTCCTGAGCGCGTAGGCCGCGCGGCCCGCGCGGGTCTTGAGGGCGTGCTTCATCTGTTCGACGTGGCTGGCTGAGCGCTCGAGCGGCGCGGGTTCGTCGAAGCGGCTGCGCCAATCGGGATGGTGCTCATCACGCCCCACGGCGATCAGCGGTTCGACCCCGGCGTCCTGGCAGCACTGGACGTTGCGTTCGCTGAAGAAACCGGTGTCGGCCAGCAGTTGTTCGGGCCGATTGAGCCCTTCGGGCAAGGCGCCGATGCGCGTCAGCATCGGTTCGACCTGCTCCTTGTCGTTGCCCGCCTGGGTGACGTGGGGGACCATCACCAGCATCGATTCGGTATCGACCACCGCCTGGGCGTTGTAGCACTGCTCGAAGCCGCCGCCGGCCACTTTCATGATGCGCGAGTCCTCGTCGGTGAGATTGATCTGGTCCTCGGCGCCCGGACCCGCCTGGGGCGGCTTGGGGGGCTTGCCACCGGGCTTCTTGCCCGTGGCCGCCTGCTTGGCTTGGCGTTTGGCCATCTTGGCCTCGTACTCGGCCTGCTCGTGCGCGAAGCGTTCGGCGGCGCGCGCCTCGATCTTGGCCTTGGCGGCGGCGATGGCGGCCAGCCGCGCTTCGCGACGCGCAATTTCCGCCGGCAGATCCACGCCTTCGGGCACGCTGCTTTGATCGGCCGCTTCGGCCAGCTTGAGCATTTCCTGCACTTCGGCCTTGAGCTGGGCTTCGATCTTTTCGGCGTGTCCGTAGGAGAGCGCGCTGTGCCGACTGGCGTGGGCGTGGATCTTGGAGCCGTCCAGACTCACCGTGCCAAAGCGCGAGAGCCGATTCTCACGCGCCACTTGCAGTACCTGCACGAAGATATCGGCGAACTGCTCGCCGAAGCGGCGCCGGAAGCTCGCCAAGGTGTCATGGTCCGGGTGCTGGTCGCAGGCGATGAAGCGGAAGGCCAGCGAATCGTAGGTGGCCCGCTCGATCTTGCGGCTCGAGTGCGTCCCCGTCGCGTAGCCGTAGATCAGCAGCGACAGCAGCAGCGCCGGATGGTAGGCGTCGCTTCCACGGCCGGCGTAGGCTCGCTCCAGTTCCGACAGGTCCAGCCCGTCGACCACATCGACCACGTAGCGCGCCAGGTGCGATTCGGGTAGCCAGTCCTGCACCGACGGCGGCAGCAGGTAGTCCGTTTGGCGGTCGATCGGGCGGAAGCGGCTCACGCAGTCAGGCTCCAAGGGTGACACGGCATTTTACCGGGCGATAGTCCGACAGGCTGCTAGGGAACCTCTTATATGGACGCCTCCCAGAGTGACAAGTGATTCTTGCGCCTGGCAGTCAAGGTAAGGATGCAGTCTTATATCCGGCCTGTCTGTGCAAGCTGTAAGCCTGCTGGCCCTGATGGAATCCGCTGACGGGGGCCTCATCTGATTCCCTCATTGCGCATACCCGTGGTGCGCCAGTTTCTCGATGTTGTGCACCAGACAGTAAAGCTTCCATTGCCCGTCGACGCGGGAGCGCCCGCGCAGCGTGAACCGGTGCAGGCGCTTGTTGTTTCTCAGCGCGCTTGACGGCTGCTTCCATTTTGCCCGCCTCGCGTTCGAAGTCCGTGCGGGTGCCGCTCTACGTCTTGCTCGCATTCGCGGGGAACTTCACCCCGTCGATGGCGAAGAGCTCCCGCCCGATGAGCCCTTGGCGATCGCAGATCATCAGTACTTGGGTGAAGACCCTGGCGACCTCGTCGCCCAGCTCGGCGATGAAGGCGGCGATGGTCGTGAAATGCGGGGCGCTGTCTCCCGACACCGCCATGAAGAGCACGTTGTGGCGGCAGGCCGCGGCGATCGCGCGCGAGCTCACCAACCCGCGCGAGTAGCCGAGCAGAACGATCTTGAGAAGCACCGCGGGGGAGAAGGCCGGGGCGCCGGCGGCGTCGTTGCGGTAGCGTGCCGCCAGCCCCGCCAGATCGAGCTCGTGATCCACCAGATGACACAGCGCGTGCTCGAAGCTGCCCGGAATGACTTGCCGGTCGAAGTCCACCGGGATCATCTTCAGCCCGTAGTCGGGTGTCTTGAAGCGGGGCATCGGTCAGCTCCGGGAGAGGATGAGCAATTATCCCAGAGGCATCATGTACCGCGCGGCGGGAGTGGGTTTTTCTACAGCCTCAACGCACGACTACATGCGCCACGGCACACGTGTCGGCGCGCATCCAAAATTACCCCCGTGCGCGTTAAATTTTACCCAGGGGCTTTAGCCACGCGTCATTGTACGAACTGCTTTTCAGTGAAGCCCAACGGACCGGTTTTTTTTGTTCCGCTGATCGGTCTGTCAGCGTGCGCGGAGGGAACCCGCGCAGGGCGTAGCGATCGGCGGTGGTCATGGTGTTTTGGTCCTGTTCTTGGTGCGCTTTGCGCTGAGGGAAGCCTCAGCCGCTTCGTCTGATGGCGTGCGCTCGATAATGATGGCCTTGGTAGTGGCGTCGAAGTACAAATCCACTGAATCGCCCTCCTGGATGCCGGCATTGCGCAGCAACGCTTCGGTGAGGGCAATCCTTCCCATTTTCTGTACTTTTTTCGTACGGAAATGAATCTTCATGAAGTACCCACCTGAGCGGAAGCTAGTCTTGAATCTGGGTGATATTAGCCCAAGGATGCCCTCCGCCGATACAAGGCATGAGTACTATATATGATCTATAGGTACTTCTTGAACGTTGCCGCCGCGATGCACACGGCCACGCTGAGCAGCGCAGCGCTGGGCAGCAAGATCGGCAGCGGATTCACGCTCACCGGCAGAGCGAGGTAGACCACCCACGGCAGCACGGCCAGCGGCATCAGCGCAGCCTTCGCTCGGTGATAGACAAAGCCGGATTCCCGCCCAGCACCGAACTTGCGGATGTCGCGCCGCACCAGCCCTTCGACCAGGCCGACGAAAGCCGCGAGCAAGAGCAGCGGCAGCGTCAGCACAAGGACCAGCAGCCGGAGGATGAAGGTCAGCGTGGTGAAGGCGGCAGCGATCAAGTAGCCCTCGGTCCAGACGTAGGCCCGGCTGAGGTAGTAGCGGAAGTCGCGGCCGCTGCTCCGGCTAGGAGCACTGGCCTGGGCCGAGGCGTCGCGTATCCAATCGAGCAATCCGCTCTTCACGAACAGCCAGTCGTAGCCCTGCTCGACCAGCCGGTGCGCGGTGCGCCCCGGCTCATCCACCAGCGCGCTGCGCGTGAAATGCGTGGAGAGCTGATCCAACTCGTAGTGCAGCATGCCCTGTGCGTGGCGCCAGCCCTGATCGGGCCAGAAGAAGTGCATGCCGACGCACTCGATCAGGATGCACAGCAGCAGCGCGCCGCACAGCACGCCGAAGAAGCGGAACGGCAGCGTGACCAGGCCGGCGATCAGCCCCTGCTGTCGTTGCTGCTGGCGCTGTGCCGCGACGGCCGGATCGCTCATGCTTCGGCCTCTTCAGCGGCGGCCATCTGCCTGAAGTCGTCCAGCAGGTCATCTGGCAGCGCCTTGTCCTGCGGGCCTGAGATGCCCTGGCTTTCCCACCAGTCGCCGGCCTCGACGTAATGCTGCCGCATGTAGCCGGCCAGCTCCTGCAGATCCTTTGGCATTACCTCGTCGGGGTCGGGCGCCGGCAGCGGCATGCGGACTTTCCAGAGGTTTCCGCCCTCGATCAGCGCGAAGCACTGCCCCTTGGGCAGGCCCACCACATGCGCTGGCTCGATCAGCGGCACGCTGTTGCTGCTGATTCGGTCCTGCGTGTTGGACGTGAACGCGGTATTGCCGTGCGGATCGGAGCTGTCGGTGGCGCCGCTCATCAGTGCCGTAGCGTACACCTCGACCTTGGGCAGTTGTCGCGTCAGCAGCTCGGCGGTGGCGGTCTCGCGCACACGCAGCATGAACAGGTTGTTGAAGTTGCCAACCACCTGGCCGGCCTTGGCGCGGTTGCCGATGCGCGCCTCGATGTCGCTCAAGGTCTGCGTGTAAGCCGTCACCTGCACGCCGGCACCGCCGCCCTTGTTGACCATCGGAATGAACTCGTCGCCCATGAGTTCATTGAATTCGTCGGCATGGACGTTGATCGGAATCTTGGCGCTCACTGCGGCGCCGGGCAGCCCATCGTCGATGCCGAACTTGTAGATGTGGCCGGCGACCGAGACCAGATCGCTGAACATCGAGTTGCCCACCGCCGCCGCGACTTCGGCGTCGGACAGCGCATCCAGTCCCACGTAAACCACCGCGCGCTTGCGGATGATCTGCATCCAGTCGAAGATCGGCCGCGGGTCTTCGAGATCCGAGTAGTTCGGGGCGAGCAGTTGCGCGATCTTGCCGGTGGTGAGCTTCTCCAGCAGCGGCAGCAGGCTCGCGACGATCTTGTCGAAGTAGGTGCGGTCATAGCGCACCGCGCTGCGCAGGCCATCGAGCACGGGGTCGTAGATGCGCACTTGGGAGAGGTACTGCTCCAGTGCCACGACGCGCTTCTCGCGGCCGATCATGTTGCGCGGAATGTTCTTGTCGTTCAACCGCGCTTCGAGCTGGACGATGACCTCCCAGGCCTTCGGTTCGTTCTTCTCGAAGTAGTGCTGGGCGTACTCGATGAATAGCGCATCGATGTTGATGACGTGACGCTGGATCAGCAGGTAGTCGGGGCGCTGCCCCAGTTCCACCAAGGCACGCGCGATGATGTTGACGAAGCGCCAGGCAAACTCGCGGAACGCGGCGCTGTTGCCCTCGCCCGAGAGCTGGCCCGCGATACGGGTGGCGACCTCGGAGATGCGGCCGAAGCGCCCCACGGCGTTGTAGCGCGCCGAGATGTCCGGCCAGCCCAGATGGAAGACGTAGAACTCGCCCTCGCGTCCGGCACGCCTGGCCTCCACGTACATGCGCTTGAGCAGGTCGGCGTCGCCCTTGGGGTCGAAGACAATCACGACCTCGTGCTGGCCATTGACCTTGCGCCGGATGTCCTGGGTAATGAACAGCTCGGCCAGGCGAGTCTTGCCCACCCTCGTGGTGCCCAGCACCAGCGAATGCCCGACCCGTTCGCCCAGCGGCAAGGTGACGTCGACCTCGTGCGGCTCGATGCCGTGCAGGCGTGGCAGTCCGCCAACAGGCGGCAGGGGCCGTGTCGGATTGAGCGGGCTGTCCCAGGCCAATGTCTTCGCCAGCTTCGAGATCGGGAACGGCGCGAACTCCAGCCGTTCCTCGATTCGCCGCGCCGCCCGATAGATTGCCGTCGGCTCCACGTAGCGGCGGAACTCCGGCCGGTAGGTTTGCATGAGTCGGTGCGTATGGCGCTGATCCCACCGAAAACCCCGGCCGATGAACAACCGCTGTTGGCTCACCGGAACGTCGCGGCTGGTCATCACGTAGCGCGGCAGGCGGCGGATGTTGCGCCGATAGCGCAAGATGGCCCAGGCATCGCGCAGGCGGATCACGCCGAAGGTGAGGAACGCCAGCGCGCTACCGAGGCCCAGCAAGGGGCTCAACGCGAGCGACCACGGCGCCACCAGGCACAAAAGCGCGGCGCCGGCACAAACCGCGACGGTGTACAGCTCCACCGCTGGCCGCAGCAACACCTCGACGGTCTGGGACTGAGCCATGGCGGGCGCTTCACCTTAGCCACTTCAGGGTTCGATGCCGGTGGAGGTGATCAGCACCGGGTAGTGACGGATGCCCAGCCGCTGGGCCAAGTCGTCGCCCGAGGCTGGCGACAGCGTAAGGCCCGGCGCGAGGCGGCGCAGCGCGGCCAGTGCCTCGGGCGAGGTCACATTGACTACCTGCCCCACCGCGCCCAGTTCCTGCAGCGCCGTCCGCCGCTGCTTGAGCCAAGTGCGCGAGCGGTCGTCGTCGCCGACCAGGAACAGCGGCGTCAGGCCCGGAGCGCGGACGACGCGGCGCGGTTCATCGCCCGGCGACAGCCGTGCCGAGCGCACCGGCAGCATGGCGGCCTCGACTTCGGCCGGGCTGCCGATGCGGGGTGCCGGCAGCGGCGCGGACGACTCGTCCGGGCCCGCATCCTGCGGATTCAATGCTTGGTAGTACGGCAGCGCAGAAGCGCCGCCGCGGTCCTCGACGACGATCAGCCGTTCGGTAGTCGATTGCGCCGTGGCGGTGGCAGCAGTGAACAGCCCCAGGGCAGTGGTGACGAGCATGCGGTTCATGGCGTGGTCGCTTTGGTGGTGAAAAGAGTCGTGCCCGGCCCCAGCACGCGGACGAGGTGCTGGTGGACGTTGCGGCGGTAGCGGGCGGCCGGTGCGCCGCCGGCAGGACGGTGGTAGCGCCCGATGGCTGCCAGCCAGTCCTCGCCCTCGACGTACTGCTCCTTGAGGATTTCAGCGGCGATCGCGAGATTCCGGTATGGGTCGAGCAGCTCGCAGGGATGGCTGTAGCGGTGCGCCTGGTAGCCGAGATTGACCTGCCCGAGGCCGGCGTCGATCCGGCTGGCCGGGGTGTGGGCGAGCGCCCTGCGCAGGCCGGCGCAGGTCTGGGCCCGCGTGGCGTAGCGCTCGGGCCTGCCGGCGACATTGAGCGTCCACGGCCAGGGAATCAGGCGGCCGCGCAGCCGGGTGCCGCTCTCCTGCAAGGCCACCGCGTACAGCACTGGCGACGGCACGCCCGCTTGCTGCGCGGCGATCTGGTAGGCCGGCGGTGGCACTTCCTGCGCGGAAGCAGCCGATGCCCAGACGCAGGCGCCGAGCAAGAGCGCGGCGCGCAACGCGGATGGCCGGCTTACTGCCGCTGCCATTGGCCGTTCACCTCGCGCACCACGGCCGGCAACTCGCCGGGCATGCCGAGGGACAGCCAGCGCCCGGCATCGTGGTTGAGCGTGATCGTGCGTGCGCGCACCCGGGCCGGGTCGATGCCGGCCAGGGTCGCCCACTGGCGAATGCGCGCATCGTCCTGGCGGCTGCCGACCATGTAGATATCGAAGGCCGTGCCCGCCGCCTGCAACTGGCGCACGCGCTGGTCGCACGGCGCGCAGTCGGCCTTGACGAAGACGGCCAGGCGGCCCGAGCCCTTGTTCCCGGCGCTGGGCACCTGTGCGCCCTGCAGGTTGACGCGCAACTGGCCCGGATAGAGTCGCTTCCAGGCCGCGTCGTAGGCCCGCTGGTAGGCCAGCGTCTTGTTCACGCGCCGCGACTCGGCCTGCACCTGCAGCTCCGCGTAGCGGTTGCGCTCCTCGTCGCTGCGCGCCTCGATGCCCAGGGCCGTGAGCGGGTCGAGGTTGGGGGAATAGACGCCGAGTGGTCCCTGCATCAGCTCCCGGTAGCGCGCCCAGTCTTCGGCACTCAGCCCCCAGTCGCGGCCCAACAGCTCGTCACTATGGACGGTCACCACCGGCCGCTCGCGGCCGGGGACGGTGTCCGACGTGGCGGTGTGCTGGGCAACCGCGACCGGGGTCGAGCCAGTGAGAAGCGCGACGGTCAAGAGGGTGACGGTCCCGTACTGCTTCACTTGCCCCTCCTATCGCTCGGGTACGGTCAGGCGGCGGACCTCGTCGCCGTGTCGGAAGACGGCGATGCCGTGCTCGATCACTTCGAGCTGCCAGCCGGCCTCGGTTTCACCAGCTCGCAGCAGACGGGCCGGTGCGAGCGCAGCCGCATCAGCAGGCAGGATCGACAGGAAGCGTTCGCCCGCACGCAACTCGACGCCGATCACCCGGAACGCGGGCTCAATGGGCCGGGGCTTTGCCGGCGCGAATACGGGGGGACGGGAAGCGGCCATCGGTGCCGACCGGACGGTGGCAAGGCGTACTTCCACCCGTTCGATGCGGGTCTGCAAGGACTGCAGATCGGTGGTTGGCAGATCGTCGAGTGCCTGTTCGAGCGCTGCTAGCCGTTGATCCAGCACCAGGCGCTCGGATTCGTAACGTACCAAGGGCAGTGCAGCCGGCCCTTTGCGGTGCTGCTCGAGTTCCCGGGCGAGTTCGGCCAGTCGCGCTTCCAATACGGCGATCTGCATGCCAGGCACGCGGTCTTCGGCCTCTTCGGCCTCTTCGGTCAGTGTCGACAGGACGACGTGGTCGATCACGACTGCGACGCTGATGAGTAGCAGCCAGGTGGCCGCGGCCACGTGCAGCAGGGTGGTGCGACGCGACCGTTCGGTGTACGGTATCCTTGTCATGGCTGCGCCTCCTCGCTAAGCGGGAATGTCTCGGCCGGGGTGTCGGCATCTCCAGCGGGAGAAGGTAGTGGCCTGACCGGCTCGGCAGGCATTGCGACCGGCGTGAAACACACCACGCGCGCAGCCTCGTCGGCGTGCAGGTTCCAGGCCGGACCGGTGAGGGTCAGCAGGGCATCGCGCAACACCATCGGCCCGAGCCGGTAGTGCGCCGCCGGCAGCGGAAGGGCATCGATGGCATCGGTTTCGGGGCCGCTGCAGAGTTGGAAGCCCGAGCGTTGCAGCACGTGGCGCAGCGCGTCGCCGACCGTCGCGTGCAGGGTGTCGGGCAGGGTCACGTCGATCACCTGCAGCAGCAGATCCCGCTGGGCCTCCGTCGGCTTGAGTTCGACCAGGGTGTAGCGGCCGTAGCGGACCACTGGGATGTATTGCGGCGGTGAGCTTGCAGGTTCGACTGCCCGGGATGAAGCGGCTGGCGGGGAAGACGGCGCGGTCGTCGCGCAGCCGGCCACCAGGGAGGCGGTCAGCGCCAGGCAACCGCAGGCTGTCCGGCAATACGGGCGGGCTGATGGCATGGATCGGCTCTCTGCGATGTGGAGCCGATACCATCGCCATCCTGGGATGCTGCATCAGCAAACAATGGGAATCGCCGCCTTGCCGATTCCTGGGGGAACGGTCTGCCCGCTGGTCAATAAAGCGTCACAGCGTCCAGATGCCTGAACGCCGGGTGGTGATCGAGTTATCGAGAGGGTTATCCACAGTTTTTGTGGAAAACCGAAGGGCCACGTTCGGGTACGCGTGCGCTCGGGGCGTTTTGGGGATACCTGAGGGGGATACCTGAGCTTTCTTGCTCCGCACACTCGGGCAGTCGCAATGTACCGCGTCGTCGGCCCGTTGCGCTACCGATGCCGGCAGTCCCGTTCAGGCGGCTTTCTTGCGGACGGCTGCCGGCACGGGGGCAAC
The DNA here is from genome assembly GCF_003628555.1 of Azoarcus sp. DN11. NCBI lineage: Bacteria > Pseudomonadati > Pseudomonadota > Betaproteobacteria > Rhodocyclales > Zoogloeaceae > Azoarcus > Azoarcus sp. DN11. Next base: position 4,749,551 of record NZ_CP021731.1, read on the forward strand.
ATCCACTCGGTCCCGCAACTCCTTGCCCGACTTGAAATGCGGCACGTATTTCCCGGGGACATGCACCGTCTCGCCGGACTTCGGGTTGCGGCCTACGCGTGGCGGCCGGTAGTTCAGCGAAAAGCTGCCGAAGCCGCGAATCTCGATTCGGCCGCCATGGGTGAGCGCATCGGTCATGGCGCCGAAGATCACCTTCACCGCCTCTTCCGCATCCCGTGCGACAAACTGCGGGAAGCGCTGTGCGAGACGGTCGATGAGTTCTGATTTCGTCATCCGCCGATTATATCAATCGAAACAGCAACTTCACGCTCGAGCAAAATACCGTGCTTGGGACCGACCCCGGAACACGTGGGGGCGATTGGCCATGGCTCCATCTTTACGATGGGGCACGGGAGAAAAATACGGCGACCCACTGGGCCGCCGGCACGTGTCAGAAAATCACGCCGCAACCAGTTGCCTGGCGAGCGCGACTTCGACGGAGTCACCGTCCTGGTTGAGGACATCCAAGCCCGACTCGGGCACGTCGCCCGAGGTGCTTTGCGAGACCATGATCTTCTTGGCCATCAGCCCCAGGCAGGTCATCTGCGAGGAGTTGGCGTAGCCGAGGTAGATCACGCGCACCGGCTGCTTCTGGCCGATGCGCCATGAGCGCCGCGCGGCCTGCTGCAGCGAATACACGTTGTAGCCCGACTGCATGAACACGATGGTCGGGAACTCCAACAGGTCCAGGCCGGTTTTGACCAGCTCGGGATTGGTGATGAGCACGTCGATGCCGCGGTCCAACTGCTCGGCGATCCAGTCCTCGCGGCGGGAGGCATCCACGCTTGCGCGCAGCACCGCCACCTTGAAACCTTCCTGCTCCAGCAGCACCTTCAGGCGCGACGTGGTATCGCGTGTGCCCGTGTAGACGGAATAGACGAGGGTCTTGCGACCCGCTGCCTTCTCCTGCTTGCAGATCTCGATCAGCTCGCGCTCCTTGGGCATCACCTCCAGCTCGTTGAACTGAGCCGGGACGAAGGCCAGGGTGTGGCGCGTGCGCGGATGCACCACGGTTTCCGACCGGAAGCAGCAATCCGGCCAGGCCAGCAGCACGTTGAGGACCACGCCGAGCAGTGTCGTGTCGCGTTTGGCCAGGGCCTGCTTCAGCTCCTGGGTCAGGCGACCCGCCAGATCGCGGTAGGCTGCGGCCTGCGCCGTATCCATCGCGACTTCGCGGAACTCCTCGTCGTAGGGCGGCAACACGTTGCCACCGATGTCCTTGAGCTTGAGGAAGACGGTGAACGGCAGGACGCAACGCAGCACGCCCTTCGGACCGAAGCCCGGCGCCTTGACCGTGCGCACCGATACCTTGGTGCCCTTGGCCGTCTTGTGCGCCGTACCCGTGCTCTCGGAATAGATGTCCTTGAGGACACCGTGATCGCGCATAAATGCCATCGCAGCCGAGGTCATGCTGCCGCTCTTCGTCGGCCGGTAGCCGTCTTCGATTATCCGCCCCGGCAGGGCTCGGAACAGCAGGTGGAACAGGTCGTCGCCGTAGCCGCCCATCAGCGTGCCGGTGAGTAGCAAGGTCTTGCGCGACTTTGCCGCGAGCACGCCCATGGCCTGGCCCTGGGCGCTTCCGCCGTTCTTGTACTCGTGCGCCTCGTCGGCGATGAGCAGGTCGAACGTGCCTTGCGGCAGGTAGCGTTTGATGTACTCGGACGGCTGGTAGCCGCCCTCGCCGAAGCCAAACTCCATGTTCGCCATCGCGCGCTCCATGCGGTGCGCCTGACGATCCGAGAAGACCAGCTCACCCCGGTCGTCCATCAGGTTGATGAACTCGTGGATGTTGTCGCCCAGCATCGAGGCCAGGAAGGCGTCACCGAACTTCTGCATCAGCTTCTGCGCGGTGACTTCCCCAATGGTCGGGATGCGCTTCAGGGCCTTGAGCACGGCGGAGGACTGGTCACCGGCGGACAGGCTCCTCGGGCGGATCAGCGTCCACAGCGGTGCGGCGCAGTGGCTGCACTTCCTGCGGTACTCCTCGGCTTCCAGCTCGACCGGGTTGACCGGCTCGCCGTCGAGGTCGGTGATGACATGGCCGCAGTCCGGGCACGCCGCCACGTCGCCGTGGCGGGTGCGATGCCGGGTGAAGACGGGTTTCCAGTGGAACCCCATCCGCATCCGCACGCGGCCCAGGACGAAAAACTCCTGACCCCATGCCGGCACACCCAACTGCTCGCGCAGCTTGATGAGCTTGAGCAGGGTGTCCGGGCCGTTGAGCACCCAGACCTTGGCACCGGCCACCGTCTCCTGGATTTCGCGCCGCCACTTGTAGACCAGGTGGGGTGGCGAGAGCACCAGGGTACGGCGGTAGCCTTCGGCGTTGAGCACAGCAGCCGTGGCGATGCCGACGGTCGTCTTGCCGCATCCCATCTCGCCGTTGACGATCGCGGCACGTTCGCCGCGGTCGACCAACAGTTCGGAAACCGCATGGACCACGTCGGCCTGCGCCTGGAACAGCTTGCGCTTGAGGCTTGCGAGAACGATCTGCCGATGCGCCCGTGGCTGGCCGGTGTAGACCGGCGGATTGGCGCGGTTGAGGGAATCCAGCAGTTCGTCGCCGAACTCGGAAACGAAGTCCTGCAGGCTCAGCGTGAGGGGAGAAGCCGCTGCTTCGAGCAGGTCGCCCTGTGCAGCGGTTTCGGGAACGGTTTCAAGATCGACGGACATGGTGATGCTCCAAGGTGAAGGGGCAGGCACCTCCCCCACGGGGCGATGACATGCCCCAGGGTGGGAAGAAAGGAACGGCGCAAGGCCGTCGAGGTGGATCAGTACTCGCTGGGCAACAGCAGCGTGGTGACGCTGCGATCCCATTCGGTGATGATCCAGAGCTTCAGGTCGGGCGTGACCTGGTAGGACGAGAACAGACGATCGTCGCCGGACTTCAGGGCGGCGTCGTTCAGCCGCCGATCGTCGTCGCTCAGGTCGCCCCAGTCGCCATGAAGATGGCGGCGCAGGTACGGCACGGGGTTGAGCCGGCCCTGCCGGACCAGTTCATCGACGCCGATGGTCATGACAACCTGACCGGGCGAGAAACGTGTTTGTGACGTGAGGTTGAGGACTGCGAGTGCCATGGTGGTATCTCCTTCTGGAAGAAGGGGCCACGACACCCCATCGGGGCGACATGAGCCCGGTGGGTGGATGAAAGCGACGGCGAACCGTCAGGGAACAACGATCAGCGGATGGTCAGCACCTCGCCCCGCGTCGGGGAGCCTGGCGTCATGTCCCAGGCGCGGATGACCGGCACGAACTTGTCGGTGAGGATGCGCGTCTCGGCCACGGAGCCGTCGTCGCGTTCGGTGTATTCCGTCTGGAGAGTTTTCTCCTTGTGGGTATCACCTTTGACGACGAGCACCCGCCCGGTTCTGGACCTCACCACGCCGGAGATCGCGCCCGCGGCCAAGGCCAGGGCGAGATGCCAGTGTGACAAAGCCCGCGCCGGTGGCCGCAGCGATTGCTGTGCGGCACCCAGGTGCGTATCGAGCGCCGGCCAGAGTCCTTGCAGCCGGTCGACTTCGTCGGCGAACTGCTCGGGTTCCATCGTCACGCGATAGAAGTGCTCCGGTTCGGCCGGGCTGGCGGGGAGCATGTAGGGCAGGAACGGCCATTCCCGCGGCAGCTCCTCGGCTTCGACGTCGCCCTGCCCGATCTGCAGCAGCAGGCCGCGCACGGCTTTGACCGAATCCGATGCCTGGTCGCGCTGGCGAACCCGGCGGCCGAAGACCACCACCTGCTTGAACTGCGTCTCCACCGCACGGTAGATGCGCAGGTCGGCGAAGTGGCGCATCAGCCATCCGACCAGCTCGGCGTCGAGCACGTAGGACGGCACGATGAAGATCAGCACGCCGCCGTACTGCAGCAGCGGCAGCGCGCGCTGGTAGAACAGTTTCTCCAGCCTGGCGCGGCCCTGGCCCTGGTAGCCGATGTTGCCGTTGGCGTCCTTACTCAGGTCGCCATAGGGCGGGTTCAGCCACAGCAGGCCAAAGGTCTGGCGTGAGATCAGCGTGTCCATTAGGTCGCCGTGGATACAGCGATCGACGAGTCCGCGTGCGTGGGCCGCACGCCCGGCGTCGTACTCGACGGCGAAGGCCTTGACCTGCTCGCGCCCGAGGGCGTGCGCGGCTTCGGCGATCGCCACGCCTTCGCCGGCGCAGGGATCGAGGATGCACATCGGGCCGTCGGCGGGAGCCAGTGCGGCGAGCGCTCTTTCGAGTGTGGGTTCATCGGTGGGGAAGTACCCGTTCTTCACGAAATTGCGGGCGAGCCGCGGGAACATGAGTGCCATGGGAATCTCCTTGGCATGTCGATGAAGGGAAGCGGACATGCGCGTGGGCATGTCCGGTGCGAAGACCTCAGGCCACCGCTTCGAGCGATAGGTCAGAGGTGATCGGGTACCCGGAGTCCTCTGTGGTGAGCACGTTGCTACGGATCAGCCCGCCCAGCGCCAGGGTCAGCGCCGGTACGTCAATGGCGAGGCGATGGCCTTCCAGTGGCCCGAGGGCGAGCGGAAGGCGGGTCAGCATCGACCGCGCCTGCAGCAACTCCAGCACGATGTCGCGCCAGTGATCGAGCAGCGGCAGCGGGCAGGTATCCCGCACCAACGACCACAGCCGGTCGAGCCGGTGTGCGGACTCGCGCGGCAGAAGCGCCAGCGCGCTGGCGTTGGCCTTGTCAGGCCTCACGGCGCGATGGTCGAACAGCCACACGTTCGTCAGCGCACCGAACAGCGTACGGCGGTAAGCGCGGGTGATGCGCTTCTCCAGGTTGTCGACGTTGCCGACGAAGACCGGAAGCGCGCCGCCCTGCTCGGTGACGACGTGGAACTGGTCCAGCCCCTGCTCGTCGCGCCCGAGGGTCAAGCGAGCCAGGAACTCCTGGACGGCGGTGTCGCGCGCCCAGACGGACAGGAAGACTAGGTTGCCGTGTTCGTCACCCACGCAGCCGTCGGCCATGAGGTCGGGGCATTCGTCGATGCGATACAGCGTCTTGGAAGAATGGGTGGCAGGCATGGTGTTGTCCTCGAAGAGATCGGAGACAGCACGGCCCTTGGGGCAGTCGCTGCCCCAAGGGGTGGAAGAAAGCGCCGGGAACGGCTTGGCGAAGAAGAACGACCTGCGCGTCGCAACGCGTCGTAACCTTGAAGGTCTTGGCTACCTCGGCATGTTGTCGGCATCGCCGACGGACATAGCAGTAGAGTGCTTCAGGTGACCGACGGGCGGGCGCAAAAAACCGTTGTGCTGCACACCCCTGTTTGCCCGAGTAGTTCCTACTGTGGGGGGACCTGCCGACTAATCCTAACTCCAGACTGTGGGGTTCGAGATGCGACGAGTATGAAGGGATAAAAGCAGAGTCCGACCACTATGCGGACGTTTCGAGTCTGAGCTGCTTCCAGACATTTGGGAGTACCGGTTCTCCTTATTTGCGTAGCTCAGCAGGGCCAGAGTCCTCGCTAGCTAGACACCGCACCGCCTCCAAAGCAGCAGAGAAGATTGGTCAGCGCCGAGACTCTCAGAGCGTTATCGGAATGGGACCGTCGTAGCCAGCACTTACAACATTCTGGTTCGAGTTGGCGACCGCCGGGGACACTTGGACAAGGGTCAGCGTCCACGCATTTCGGACCTCGGGTTCGTGCTCGCCCTCCCGGCCCGCGGATCCGCGCCCCCCTCATCGTCACTCAAAGTTCGGGCGCATAGGTATCCACAAGGCAGCGAGTCAGCTGCTCGCCCCGCTTGCTGAGCTTTTCGATGTTCCCCTTCGACATTGGGTTGAAATTCGTCGGGTAGTCGATAACCTGATCACGACTGACCAGGTCGGCAGGCCGGACCGGCAGCGCGCTATCCCGCTGGCCGAGATACGGCATGAGAAACCCCTGAATCTCCCCGCTGGCCGCCATCCGGTGGAGGAGACTCTGTGTCAGCGTCTGCGTCCGCCGGTGGATAGTGATGACCGTCGCCAGCATCCGCGACATCCAGAATGTCGGCCGCCTCGCCCCAGACGGCATCCCCTGGCCGGCATCACACGCAATGATGAAGTCCACCGGGAACACATTGGTACTGAACTCGCTTGAGCGCCCAGGTAGCATGCAGGACACACCAAGATTGTCGTAAACACCCCCGTCCGTGACGATGACGCGATGCTTCGTTTCGACACCGTTCTTGGTGAATGTCAGGTAGTGATCGAGCGCGGGCAGGAATGCAGGGAATGCCGCGGAAGCGGCAACCGCGGTGGCGACGTGCGGGGTATCGGTCAGCCTGCCGAACCGCCAACATCCGCTCTCAACGGAGCCATAGCGGAATGCCGTCTCGGTACGGAGCTCGGCCGCATTGATGACAACCGAGAGCTCTCGGCGCCCGACAGCATCCATGCGCCGGTCGCCGAAGTAGCAACGAACGAGGTGGCGCTCGAAAGCCGTCGTGAAGCTCGCAAACCGTGGGGCAAAGTCGAGGATCTGCTCGGCGATCGTTACTAGCCACTTAGGCCGTAGCTTTACGAGGCTCAGCAACCATCCCGTGAGCTGGAGAGTCCGCGCCAGAACGGCAGCCGGGCCGGCGAGGATCGTGGCGACCACAATCTTAGGCAGTTCGAACGACAAGAGCGTCTCGCGGGCAATTCCCCACACCATGCCGCGCGAGAGCGCCGCCTCGACTCGACGCGCAAAAGCTTCGAATGGTTCATCGCTGTAGGCATAGAGCGCCGCGATGACACTGCCGCCCGAGACCCCCGAAAGCACAGCGACCTTGTCGAGAATTCCGCGGTCGTGAAGCGCACGCAGGCAACCCAGGTGAAAGGCGATGGCCCGAGATCCGCCACCCGAGAGGGCCAAGCCGATTCTCGAGGAGCTCATTGTTGCCCTCCATCCTCTTCCTCGTGCCGCGCAATGAAGACGAATTCGTTGCGCCGGTAGAGGTAGTAGTTTTCTTCGCGCCTCGTTGCGGCGTACCCTACGATGAGCATGACCACCTGGCGCGGCGGAAACTCCTGGAAGTGGAGCAGCTCCAGCATCGCATTGAGGTCGTCTTGGCTCGGCCGGCCGCGACTGATGGGGTGCGTATGCCAGATGCCGATGAAGCGGCTCGACTTCCCACTCGCCACCGATTTGAACGCGTTCAGTTCCTTCGTGCCGGCAGTCCCGCACAGAAACTGCATTTCAGTCGCGGTACTATCCGGCGGCGGCCCGCTGACACTATCGACCCAGATTACCTGATGAGCGTCGTCAACTTCACCGAAGATGAGGCCGCCAGTTTCGACCCTGTCGGAACGCGTGCGTGCGATGCGCCTCAATTCTGACGCCATATCGAGCGCGGCAACATCCGAGCGCAGCACAGCGTAGCCGTGCCTCTGCTCGCTATGACGAGCGTAGCCCTTGAACGTGTAGCTCAGGCGCCGCTTACTATCGTCCGCCCGCAACCACGATGCGGCGACGAGGTCCAGACTTGCCGCATCGGGCGCAAGGCTTTCGATGCGAGACAGACCGATGTTCAAGAGGCCCGCTGCGTGGTGGTCAATGTCGGCCGCCGAGCCGATGAACGTCGGCGCCGAGCAGCCTGGCTCCGGCTGAAACACCGTTACCGTCTCGCGCTCTGGCCAGAACGCCTTCGCCAGTGAATGGCCAGCATCCTTTGCTAACGCCTCTAATTTGGCCTGTCGCGCAATGTGATGCGGACCCCCACGGTACTGAGGCATCTTCACCAGCACCGATCCGTTTTCGGCCGCAGCACTGACCGACATCGACAGCATTGGAATCGGAAGGCTCTGTGCCTTCAATTCCTCTTCGATGCGATGGGTTGCGCTCGCTGACGCCGTGGCGTCTATGACCAAGTCCCATTCCTTGAAGTCGAAACGGGACAGCGCCTGATTGGCGAGGTTACCCTTGCCCACAGTGACCAAGCATTCAAGGCCAATGGCCTGCAAATGCGCTTGCAGCGCGGTGGCCTTTTCCGAGCCGATGTCGCTGTCCGCATAGCGCTGCCTGACGAGGATTCCAGGCTTCACTATGCCGTAGTCGACGAGATGCAGTTTGGCGGCGCCAGAGCGCAGAACCATCTCGGCCACCGCCGACCCCAGTGCTCCGCAACCGAGGAGCAGGACCCGTTTCTCAGAGAGGGCAGCGAGCAGCGTTCCGCCGTCTCGCCGGTTGACGATCTCAGGCCGGTCTTCGAGGACGTCGCACCACCTGACGCCTGCCTTAACCATCCACTTGACGAGCTCGTCTCGCGCGGCTTCGTCTTCCCCCTTGCTCCGCACCATGGCGCGGAGCGTCTTCAGCGTGTCCGGACCAATTTCCCAAACGGTCAGGTGCGGCTTAAGCGGCTCGCCGGCCGCCTTGCGCCGCATCGGAGCGCCAAGGACGAAATATGCGGGCTCCTCCTCTGAGCCGACCAGGGAGAAGAGTCTCAGGAGGGAGTACAGCAAGCCGAACGACAGCCCCGCGTTCTCGACGAGTTCGATGAGATCGTTGACCTTCGTCGGAAATTCGGTCGCGAGCGGCTTGTCGAATAGGATGGCGGCAGCGATCGGATGTCCAGGGTCGGTATCGCCCCAATCATCTAGCTTGGTCCACCCGACGAGGTCGAAGCGGTCACCCCTGACTTTGCGCAAGTCCGCACGCCCGATCCAAATCCCGTCGTCCGCCATTCCGGCAGGTGTATCAGCTCTGACGACGAACGTGGTCGAGGACGTGGTGTAGGCGACGGGCGGATGCAGAGGCGCATCATCAGGGTCCAGCTCGCCCTTTCCCGCCGCGCGCATCCACTGCTCTACCCGGTCAAAGAAGCCGAACATGCCATCGGACGGCTCGTACTCCGTCTCGCCCGATTGATAGAGGCAGATCGAACTGCCCCACTGAACGTGCGGCGTTCCGATGAACCGCGTGTGCTTGAAATAGATGTCGGGTTTCTTGAATGGGAAGTCCGGATGAACGTGCAGGCTTATTCGCTCACGGTCTCGAAATGCGAGACCGTTTCTGGTTCGGTAGTCCTTCGTTTCGAGCGATAGGTGGACCCAGACGTAGCCCTCCGATTTCGACTCGGCCGCTAATTCAAGAACCTCCAGAGCACCGTTCGAGTTGTCGGCGATATCGGCGAGTTGAAGAAGGGCGAGCTGCTGACCTCGACTCAGTTCGGGCATCCAAAACCTACCTTGGTCGAAGGCGTCGCGTCGCTTCCGCGGGCCGCGCTGACCGCCGCCGACAAGGCGCTCGTTCCCTTTTCCTGGCTCTTCGTCTCAGCGTAGTCGATGTCTGAACCGTCCACGGTGAACTTGAGCGGTTCCGCATGCCCGCCATCGTCGTGCGTGCAGACGAACCCGCCGGCCGCGAGCTCCTGATAACGGGCCTTCGCTTTGGCATGAGGCGGGTTGTCCCCGTCCTTGTTCGACGCGGGAATGCAATTCGCGCTGGCCACGACGTAACCCGCGCTGACCTGATATGCCCCTAGGTCGTCGAGGATGTCCTGTTTAAGGAGCTCCTTGCCGTCCTCGTCCTGGTACATCACGGACTTGCTGCAATGGTGAGGCGCGAGCAGCACCTGCCACCGCAGATTCTCCTCCTTCCCGTGCTCCTTGGTGACATCCAAGATCTTCCGGATGACGGGGTATTTGTGGTCGCCGAAGAGCAGCACCCCTCCCACTGAAGGGTCATCTCCGAGCACGACCTGCATAGCCAAGCTCGTGTCGTTCCGGTCCCCAACATCCTCGTCCGAGCCTTGCTTGAAGGGGCCGTGGATGAACGCGCGGAATTCGCCGGTCAGGTCTTCGCCATCGAGCGATTCCACGACGTCGCCAGGCACGCTAAAGAACTCGGACGGAAATCCCTGGTAGTGTTCTTCATCGAGCAGATCGTCCCAGCCGACGAGACGCACCCGGTTTCCAGCGCCAGGGTCGCCACCCGCCTCAACCGTGGCGGTTACGCGCCGGTGCGCTTCGTCGCGGAACGCCTTCGCATCGTCGCCGAGGCTGTCGGGGTCGTCGTCGTGTTCACGGAAGATGCGCGGGGAAAACCACAGCTCGCCGACCGTCACCCGCTCCAGCAGTTCTTCGAAGCCTTGAATGTGGTCCTTGTCAGGATGCGTGATGGCGAACGCCGAGAGGTAGGGCTTTCCATCCACCTTCGGCAGATGTTCCTCAAGGTAGTCGATGACCGGAGCGCAGTCCGTCTCCTCGTCTTCCGACTTCTGACTGTGTCGGAGGTCAACCTGGAACACGACCTCGTTCGGACGCACCACGAACGTCGTGCTGTCACCCGTGCCGACCGGCCAAAAATATACGCACTTCTCGTCGAACATCTCGTCCCCCCCATGTTCCAACGTAAGGCTACCTTATATGCCCTAAGTGCAAATATCATAACAAAACCAATGCGTGCAGGATGAACACTACGGCAACGGCCGTCACGGGTCGTCTTGAATTCTGATCTCACCTTGTAGGTCAGCACACATGGAAGAGAGCGGGCCACACCCATCAGGGCATGGTCCGCTTGAAGATCAGGCTTTCAATTGACGCAAGCCTTCCGCGAGCAGCCAGAGCGCCCGGTTGAGCCGGACGTTCTGGTCGATGCCCTGGACAGGCCGGGTGCGCTGCTGGCGCCCATTGGCGCTGCGGCCAGTCAGGCCGCCTTTGACGAGGTTCTCCTGGACCCGGTTGAACGTCGACCACAGGTCCGCATGGTTGTCGTCGAAGCGACGGGGACGCAGGATCTGGCTTTCCGTGATCGGCAGGGTCTTGCCAGGTTCGTCGTACTTGAGGACCAGGGCCGATCTCGCGAAGACCTCGGCCTCGCCATCGTCGAGCGTGATGGCACGCATGGCGTCGCGCGAGTCCTGCATCTGCTCGAAGCCATGCAGTACCTCGTAGGCGCCCTCGATCACATCGTCGGTGACGTTGCCCTTGTGAGGCACACGGACGTCGGCGAACGTGTCGCCGCACACCAGGCCGTTCTGGCAGACGAAGCGGAACATTCCGGCCAGCATCTGGTAGCTGCTGGTGCCATCGTGCGAGTTGAGCAGGATGATCTCGTTCGCCTCGGTGCCGTTGATCTGGCTCGCATGGCGAAGGCGCAGCATGTGCTTGGTATAGTCGCGGTGGTCCTCCTGGCGCACGCGAGTCTGGCACACCATGAAAGGCTGGAAGCCTTCCTTGCGCAGTTCAGCCAGCACAGCCGCCGTGGAGATGTAGCTGTACCGCTCGGAGCGGCTTTCGTGCGGGGTGTCCGCGAAGATGGAGGGCGCGACGGTGCGAATCTGGTCATCCGACAGTGGCTGATTCGACCGCAGCACCGGGGAACAACAAGCGAAACGGGATGCGAGTTGCATGACGATCTCCTTGAATAAGAGACCGGGGCCCCGCCCACCGGGGAGGAACCCCGGCGGTTGGTGGAACGCCGCTGACGCGGCGGTGGGAATCAGGCCTTGACGAGATGCCAGTCCTGGGACAACGGAGCGAACGCGTAGCCCAACACACCGAGACGGTCGCACTGCTGACGCAGGATGCGGCGATCGACGGTGGCGTCGAGTTTGACTACATCGCCCAGCGGCCAGAGCGAGCCGAACAGTGCAGCATCGTCGGCCGAAACCTCGGATGCCGCTGCGGCCGGCTCGCTGCCGAACGGCGTGGTGTCGACCAGGGGGTCGCGCGAGGAACGCGACTTCGACTTGGCAGTGGCCTTCATCGAGTCCGGTGCGGGCGCCTGCGTTTCCTCGTCGATCGGATCGACCTCCTGCGGACTCAGCCGGCGGGCTTCGTCGCGGCTCAAGGCGTCGATGTTGGACAACGTCATCCCGCCCAGGAGGGCGCGAATTTCAATGACCATGCGGCCGTTGGCGCTGTACGTAGAGGGGCGAATCTCAGCGATGACGAAATCGCCCTCGTACTTGCCTTCGGTGTACTGGTCGAGCTCGGCGTTCTTCACGACGAACTCGCCGATGGAGGTCGCGAGGCGGCCGACGTTGAAATCGCCGTTGCGACCGTGGATAGTCTTGATGGCCAGTTGGCCGGGGATGGTGATCATGAAGGTCTCCTGCTGACGATGAGAAGACAAGACCCCGGTAAGGGGCCTTGTGGATCAGAACGACTCGGCAACGGCCAATGCAGAAGCATCGGCAGAGTCGTCGTCAGCAGCATCCGCGGCCGGCTTGGAAGGCTCCGCTGCTGGGGCTTGCTGTGCGGCGGGCACGTCGGTCGTCACAGGGACTTCCGGAGTGCACTCGTCGGTCTCGGTCGGCTTGGACTCGGCCTTGTAGGCGAGCTTGCCGTCGACTTTGATCCAACTGACGAACAGCAGGCGGGCCTTGAGGCTCACCCCCTGCTCGCCGGCACGCTTCCCCTTGGAGTAGGTGAAGGTGTCGGTCCACAGGTCGCCCAGACGGAAGCCGATCATCACCTTCTTCTCGGCGTCGACCGCCTGGATGCAGCGGCGCACCAGGTGCTGCGCTTCCGAACCCGATACGCGCGTGTCGAAACGCACGTACGAGACGTCATCGCTGGGACCGTTCAGGGCCGCGATGTCGCAGGCCAGGAACGCATCGCCTTTCTTGGGCTTCACTTCGCGGATGCGATTCAGATACCCGAGGCCGGTGATGTGCAGATCGAAGTAGGACTTTTCGGTGGAAGTGGTCATGGCGGATCTCCTGAAGGACAAAGAGGCGGAGACACACCCGACCCAGGCGGGGAAGGTGTGGAAACCCCCGCGTGGGTTGATGGAACAGCTTGGTGGCATCACCATCGGAAACCGATGGGCGTTCGCGCGTGGATGCCGGTGCGAACTGGGATGATCAGCGCGGTCGGAACCGCGCCGTAGCCCTGAGGATCGTGGCTACCTGGGCATGTTGCTGACGGGAGTCAGCGAAACATGGTGAGAAGCGTGGCACCAACACGGCATCTACGCGAGCGGATATCGCGATTCGTCAATGTCCGCATTGGTGGAACTTCCGTCATCAAGCGTCCATGACACGGAGGATGGCGACATGTTTTTTCTGGGCTGGACTCGGCTCGAAGCGGTCGTTCCTGTTGCTTCGGGCTGAAAGGCTGCCGACGATTTATTCGAGCCATCCCACCCCGAAAGGCGCGCAATCGCAATTGCGGTCCGGCGTACAATCGGACGTGACAGCGAGCGGCACGGTCGCCGCGACGCGTCGTTATCCTCTTTGCCCCCGGAGAATTCACGTCGTCATGGATCTCAGCCAGTACACACTCCCTCAGCTTCAGCAGCTCCGCACGAAGATCGCCAAGGAAATCGACAAGCGCCAAACGTCGACTAAGAGCGACTTGCTGAAACGCCTCACGAAGATGGCAAAGGAACACGGCCTTTCCCTGACCGACGTCGTCAGCAGCGCCGCGCCGGCAGAGTCAAAGGCCAAGAGCGTCACCGCGAAAGCGCCAATTGCCCCCAAGGAGCCGCTGCCGGCGAAGTACCGGCACCCGAACAATAAGGATTTGGCATGGTCGGGCCGTGGCCGTCGGCCGCAGTGGGTGGACGCATGGTTAGCGCAGGGTGGCTCGCTGGATGGGTTGGAAATCGCTGCGCAGAAGATGGGGAAGAGGAAGGCCCGTGCCGCGGCGCCAGCGGCCGAAGCGAAGGCAGCCAAATTCGAGCAGCAAGCTGAGGCACCGGCCGCCGCTACCGAATGACAGCTTCGTCACTCAGGGCGCGCTCATTCAACCTCTGGCGATGAAACGCCCCCGGAGCGGGGGCTGGGAATGTGGGACCGTCAGTTGCCGTTCGGCGTTGAGGCCACGGCCTGCAGCGACAGGTGTGTCGGGGTGGCGGACACGTCGAGGTCGTTCGCGTTGTGCAGGATGAGCGCAAAGACACCGTCGTGCGGATCGAAGAACTCGCCGAAATCGTCGCCGCCAAACTCGGCGCGCGCCAGTTCCCACCAGTCATCGAACGCATTGACATCCGGATTGCAGCCGACAGCGTAGGCGATGAGCTTCTGGCACCCATCGGGCCTGCGCTCGCCACGCTCGGCGAGGAAATACACGCCCTGATCCTTGACCAGAACGACGCGACATTGGTTGACCACCGCTTCGAGGAGCACGGGCCGCAGCTCGGTACCTTTGAATCGAACAGACATGGATGGGACCTCCGGGGAAAGGAATGAAGGGCCCCCCGTCGAGAGGGCGGGAGGCCGTATGGCGGTCAGTGCTGAACGGACTTGTGGCCGGACAGGCATTGCACGCGGATGCGCCGCCAGTTCCCGTCGTCGATCAACCGTTCCAGGGTCTCGCCGAGAGCATCGAAGAACACCTCATCGACCCGTTCGACGAGCTCGCCGTCGCGGTGCAGTTCCAGCGCGTACAGATCGAGCCCGCGCTCGTACAGCACGGTGACGCGTCCCTGGAACTTCGCCGTGGCCACCGTGAAGCCAATGGCCGGCGGCGTCGCGATGATGTCCTCGGGCAGCGGGTCGACCCAGGTGAAGTCCCGCGCGCCGGCATCCACCAGCAGGTGGGTGATGCGCCGGAAGCCGTCGGGAGCGGGAAACTGCTCCATCTGCTGGATCAGCTAGCTCGGGGCAACGGGGCTCGGGGATAGGCAGCTTCGCCGGCGCGGAACCGAGCACGAGCGTCTTCACCGTGTAGGGCTGGCCGTCGGCGGTGAACTCGATGCGTTCCGCGGGCGTATCCGCGCGCTGCCCGTCGAAGCGGCGTCGGGCGTAGGGTTCGACGTGCACCTTGGTGCCTTCGTCAGGCACCTCGGTCACGAGCGCCCGGTCGAGCACCGCGAACTCGCCCCGCCCCGTCTTGACGATGACGGCCTCATCGGTGGTGGCGATGACCTTGCCCTCGAACGGCTTGGGATCGATGTGGAAGCCCAGTGTCGAAACCTTGGGCTGGCCGTCGAAGATGTTGAACTTGAAGGTGCGCACGTTGGAAGGTACGTGGCCGCGAACGAGCAACGGCATTTGTGCGCAGATGGATTGGGTGTCCATGGGAGACTTCCTTGTGGCAACCAAGGGACTCCCGCCCGCAAGGGAGGTATGTCCCTTGAGGGTAAGGCGGATAGACGCGGCATGCGTCCGACGGAAGAGACGACCAGGGCGGTGAACGGGCTCACCAACCGCTGTAGTTCAGCACCAGATCGGCAATGATTTGGCGGCGCTCCAGATCGAGACCTCCCAGATCGGAAAGCCCCTCGAATCCGCAACGCTTGAGCATCGCGCCACCCTCGCGGGCGTTGTAGAAGCTCACCATTGCGGACAGGAACATGCGCTGGCCGCCGCTGAGGACGTCAAGGGCGTCGTTGAGCATCAGCACCTTGGGGCGCAGATCCCACTTGCTTGTGGCGCGCTGCAGGCCTTCGGGCGTGCCGTCGCCGAACCATTCGGCACCGGCAATTTCCGCACCGCGTTTCCATGCTTCGAAAAATGCCTGCGGTGCCTCGGCGAAATGCCGTTCTTCCGCGGCGATCTGATCAAGTACGTCTTGGGGCAAAGACCGGTTCATGAAATGGCTCCTGGTGAGTGGAAGTCAGGGGTGGAGGCGTTGCTGCCAGCGGCCTGTTGCCAGGGCGTGCTCGGCGGCGTACTGCGAGCGGAAGTACTCGACGGACTCTCGGGACACCGGGCCGTCTTCGTCGGCGGTGCCGATGTAGTGGCCGGCGGCGCTGTGGCGCACCTGCAGAGGCAGGCGCTTGCCCGTGTGGCCAGGGCCAGATAGCCAATGGCTTCGGCACGGGCCTGTGCAGCAATCAGTGGCGTCGATGTGAATGCAAGAGACATGGGGCTCTCCTGGTTGAAAGACCGGGAGCCCTACCCCCAAGACGGGAGCGGATACCTCCCGAGGGGTTGAAGGAAGAAGCATCGGCGTCGGGAATAAGCTCATCCGCGGTGGGCGATGCGAAGCGGACTGGTTCGATCCACGCGGCGAATCGCGTTGCAGCCTTGAAGATCGGAGCTGCCAGGGTATGGTGCTGACGACCGTCAGCAGCGCATGACCGCAGGATGGACGCGACGCATCGCTGGCGTCTTTGGGGAATGCGCATTGCACAAGGGCCGCTTTGAGGCAGCGCGACACCGATCAGGATCAAATAAAGACCAACAGGCCGAAGGCCCTTGAGCCTTCAGCCGGAGAAGAGAGAAACCACCTGTGGGCTGTGGCAGTCCCGGCCGTCGTCAAAGCCGCTCGCTGCGTCAGCAATCGCACCCGACCCGTGTCGTGGCTGGGGTCGACATCCTTCGGCACACATCCGCGCACAAAGGGAGCCCGTTGTTCCACCGGCGGGCACCGGCACCGAATACCGTCGACCCGAGGGGTCTCCTGACGGCTCGCCACAGCACAGGTCAGCCAGACGTCAGGAGACCGCTCGTCATCGACGGAAGCATCTCGATCAACGGAGTCGCGGCAGACGCGATTCGCAGAGGAACCGCCTTCTCGTCTCGCTGACCCGTCGCGGGGCAGAGAGACGCGCACACCGTTGCAGAAGGAGGCGTGTGCTGGGGAATCCCGCGGGGTGCGGGAAGTCGGCCCCGCCGTTCGGAACGGTCGGCGTGGCGAGGGGATTCGTCGGCGTCAGGATGCCTTGCGGGAAGCCCGCTGCTTGCGCGGCGCTTCGCGCTTGCCAGTCGAAGTGTCGACCGGCAGCGTTCCCTTGCAGTCCGGGTAGCGGTTGCACGACCAGAAGGCACCGCTCTTGCCCGTGCGCTGGCGCATCTGCGCGCCGCACTGGGGGCAGGACGGAGATGGTGGCAGCTTGATGGCGAGCGTCACACCGCGGTACTGCTGCACGAGCTGGGCCATCCAGGCGGATTGCTTGGCGATGAAGGTATCCAGCGTCATCTGGCCGGCCTCGATCATGTCCAACGCCTGCTCCCAGACCGCCGTCGTGCCCGGATCGGCAATGGCGGCCGGCACGGTGTCGATCAAAGTGAAGGCGGCATCCGAGGCACGGATGGCACGGCCCTTCTTCAGCAGATAGTCGCGCCCAAGCAGGCCGCTGATGATGTTGGCGCGCGTGGCTTCGGTGCCGATGCCTGTCGTGTCCTTGAGCTTCTGCTTCTGGCGCGGGTCGGTGACGAGCCTGGCGACGCCCTTCATGGCCTTGACCAGTTCGCCCTGCGTGTAGGGCTTGGGCGGCAAGGTCTTCAGCGCCTTCAGATCGACATGGCCGACCTGGCAGGACAATCCTGCTTGCAGTGCCGGTAGCACCTGGCTGCGCTGGGCGTCGTCGCCATCCGCATCGCCTTCCTCCTGCGCCGACAGTACCTGGCGCCACCCGGCCACAGCGATCTGCTTGCCCACGGCATGCAGCGACTGCCCGCCGCACGCGAACTGCGCCACCGTCCGGTCGAACTCGTGGTGGGGCAGGAACTGCGCCAGGTAATGCGCGCGGATCAGTCGGTAGACGGCCAGTTCCTTGTCGTTCATCGCCGAGAGGTTGGCCGGTTCCAGCGTCGGGATGATGCCGTGGTGCGCCGTGACCTTGCTGTCGTTCCAGGCGCGCGAGCGCTGAGCCGGGTCCAGGCGGTCGATCAAGGGGCGCAGGCCGGGATCGGTCTTGACCAGGCTGTCGAGAACGGTCGGCACCTCGGCCAGCATGCTCTCGGGCAGGTAGCCGGAATCCGAGCGTGGATAGGTCGTCGCCTTGTGCGTCTCGTACAGCGCCTGGGCGATGTCCAGGGTTTCCTGCACTTCCAGGCCCAACTGCTTGGAACACACCTCCTGCAGCGTGCCCAGGTCGAACGGCAGCGGCGGACCTTCGCGCACGCGCTCCGTCTCGACCGACACCACCTGGGCGCTGCCGGCGGCGCGCATGCGGTCTGCGGCCTGCTGGGCGACCGGCTGTTGCAAGCAACGGCCAGCATTGTCCATACACCCCTGCGACGGCGTCCAACTTGCGATGAAGGATTGGCCGGCATGGGACAGCGTGATGTCGATCGCCCAGAACGGCACCGAGACGAAGCTCGCAATCTCGCGGTCGCGATCCACCACCAGCTTCAGTGTTGGCGTCTGCACCCGGCCCACCGACAGCACACCGGTGTAGCCAGCCTGCCGTCCCAGCAGGGTGAACAGCCGGCTCAGGTTCATGCCGATCAGCCAGTCGGCACGCGAACGGGCCAGGGCCGAGTAGTACAGCGGCAGCGTCTCGGCCGACGGCTTCAGCGCGCCCAGTGCCTTGCGGATCGACGCATCGTTGAGCGCTGACAGCCACAGCCGCTGGATCGGCCCGCGGTAGCCGCACAACTCGATGATCTCGCGGGCAATCATCTCGCCTTCGCGGTCGGCGTCGGTGGCGATCACCAGCTCGCTGGCTTGACCGACGAGCTGCGTGACGATCTTGAACTGCGTGGCGGTCGCAGCCTTGGGCTCGACACGCCAGCGCTCGGGAAGGATGGGCAGTTGCTCGAGAGTCCAGCGCTTGTAGCGCTCGTCATAGCCCTCGGGCGGAACCGCTTCGACCAGATGACCGATGCACCAGGTCACCACGACACCCGCGCCGCTGTAGCAGCCGGAACCACGCTGGCCAGCCCCCAGCACACGGGCGATGTCCTTGCCTTGCGAAGGCTTCTCGCACAGGAACACGCGCATGCTGAAGCCTCCTCGGGAATGTGCGGTTCATCAGATGGACGACAGCATGGCTGGGCCAGGTGAGACCGGCCGCAAGGAAGCCGGACGGCATGGACACCGATTTGTGATCGGCTGGGGAATCGCTGCCGCGGCCGTATGCACGGATCGCGGCGGTATGAGAGGCGGGAGATTGGTGTCGGGAGGGCGACTGGAACTCGGTGGACCGCAGTGGAACTATCCCCAGGGGATAGCCCGCTGGTGCATGGCGGGCGTCTGACGGTTGCTACAGCCGCCCGCGATGATCGGCTACTGGCCCCCGGCCGGTTTGGCGCCGAGCATCACCGTCTC
The DNA here is from genome assembly GCF_003628555.1 of Azoarcus sp. DN11. NCBI lineage: Bacteria > Pseudomonadati > Pseudomonadota > Betaproteobacteria > Rhodocyclales > Zoogloeaceae > Azoarcus > Azoarcus sp. DN11. The sequence continues at coordinate 4,768,436 of NZ_CP021731.1, forward strand.
GATGCGATACGGCAGGATGCCGACGCGCCGGGCTTCGATCTTGAAGGTGACGCGCTCGTTCTCGTCGGCGTCCTCCCATTCGTCGCGCACGGTACGGCCTTCGACCAGAACGCGCATGCCTTTCTGGTACAGCGACTGCCAGTGCTCGGCATCGCGGTGCCACAGCTCCACCGGCGCCCAGAAGCCGCCGCGGTCCTCGTACTCGCCATCCCTCTTCGGGATCGGATTGTCGAAATAGACGTTCAGCCGCAGCAGCCTGCGCGGTTCGTCATTGCCGTTGGGGAATTCGCGGTAGTCCGGCGCAGAACCGATGTTGCCCTCGCCGACGAAGTGCGTGCTCATGGTGACTCCTTGGGGGTGGAGGGAATGGATGCGACATGCCCATGGGCACGCCGCAGATACGTCGCCTCGGCCCGCGCCATCCTGCTGGCGCATTCCAGGGCGTGGCGGGCGATGCTGTGGGTCAGGCTGATCTGCATGTTCAGCGCGATGCGCTGCAGTTCGATCGCATACAGGTCGTCGATCAGCGAAGCCGATGTCGCGGGGCGCGCAAGCAGCGCCTCCCACAAGGCCACGCCCATGGCCGAGCGGTCGAGGTTGCGCCAGCGCAGGAAGGTCGTCCCTGCGCCAGTCGCCTGCTGGGCCAGGTGCACATCGAGCACGCTGAAAGGATAGGCCCGCGCCTGCGGTAGCACCTGCCGTTGTGCCAGGGCGATCAACTCGTCGCGCAGCGCCATGCACTGGCTGGCCCAAGTCTCCAGACTCCCCTTACCTTTAAAAGGCTGTAAAAGGCCTTTTAGGTAGCCGGCGTGTTCCAGCCGCTGGAAGTCCGCCTGTCCCAGCGGAATGAAGCGCGCCGGACGGCCGGAAGAAGAAGGTGCCGTCATGCCTTGGCGTCCTCGTCTTGCGCCGTGGTGTCGGCTGCGCCATCGGTGAGGCCTGGCTCCGATGCGTCAGCGGACGGTACCTCGGGCCGGTTTCCCCGTCGCGCGATGGGTGGCGCAAAGCGCGAACGGCGCGTGCCTTCGAGCACGTCCTGCGGCAACTCGCCAAACTTCTCCTGTGCCGCCCGCGCCGCGGCGCTCTTCGCCGCGAAGTCGTCGCGCGTCGTGCCGGAGTAACGGTACTGCTGTGCCAGGGCGAACAAGCTGCGCAGTGCATGCGCACCGTCGTTGAGCCAGCGCTCCAGCGTGCTGCGGTCGATCAGCGCGGTGTGGTGCGCCAGGATCAGCTTGCGCGCCAGATCGTCGTAGTCGGCCAACAGGTATACCGCCATGAAACCGAGCTGCGCATTCACAAACAGCGGCAGCTTGACCGGCTGCACGTTCATGTTCTCACCCAGGGACAGCGCTGGCGGCACGTCGGACAGGGCTTGCTCCACCTGTTCGCGCAAGGTCTGCAAGCGGGTCTTCGTATCGGCCAGCTTGTCCTCGATGCGCAGCATCCACCAGTCCGAGTAGGGATCGTCCTGCTCGGCGCCGCGCTTCATCTTGTTCATCACGCTGAGGTAGCCGTTGAGGCCGATGATGCCGGGGCGCCCCTCGGTCGGTGCGCGACCGTGCCAAATACGAGAGGCATGATGCGTATGCATCGTCAGCGACATCGCGCTGCGCAGCGATCCGAGATTCAGTTGCAGGGGTTCGTTGGCCATGGAGACGACTCGCGGGGAATGAATGTGTCGCCAGCATCGGCATCAGGCGGAAGGCTGTCAGTCATCAAACCGCCGCCGGTGTCCGCCCGGTTTGCCTGATGCGGAAGGCCGCCTGTGCCGGCTATCCCCTGGGGATAACGCGGAAGGCAAAGCAAGGCATGAGCTGCTGGCACAGCGTCATGCAATGTCGTCGCGTAAGGCTATGTCTCTCGTGCCCTGAACCAAGCGGCACGCCGACCATCCACATCGCGGTAGCGAAGCTCGAACAGGCGGGACTCATGCACCACCTGGCGCCAACTGCTGCATCCATATTTGGCGGGCAGTTGCTCGGGATGCCGTTCGGAAATCCACCGTCCGGCCGCGGCGACGGGCGTCCATCCCTCGACGGCCAGTTCCCCGGCCGCCTCGCGCAATGCGCGAACGATGCCGGCCGCCGGCCAATCCACCGTTCCGTCCGGTGCAATGCCGTTGACCACCAGGTCGTGAAACACATCCGACTGGACGAACTCCGCCGCCAGGCTGCGCGCCTGATCCATGTGTTCGGCCCAACCACGCAGTTGCTCGAAATGCTGATCGATGCGGGTGTAGGCGGTGGTCAGCGCATCGTGCGCGGTGTGGCACCCCTTGATTGTCCAGAGGTCGTGCTGGTCGATGAAGTGGTGTACCAGGGCATTGCGCAGCGACACCAGATCCTTGAGGTCGGCCTGCGTCCTGACGTAGTCCTCCGCAGACAGGCTCAGTTGCACCCGCGTGCGAAATGAAATCACGTCGGCGGACAGGTCCGGGCCCTTCTCGCTGACGTCACCGCCCTCCGTGACGACATACGATCCGAACAATTGACCTACCAGCGTACCCAAGGTCTTGGTCGCCGTGTCCTCGATGCGCTCCGCACGAATGGCCTCCAGTGAATGCGCAGGCCCCGAAATGTCATGATGGGCCACGATGGCCTTCATCAGGCGTTCGTATTGCTGAAGGCGCAACACGCAGCGGCCCAGCAGGCGCTGAACTTCTCGCTGCTGTGCCTGAAGTTCGTCATCGCTCGCGGGGCGGTGGGCTCCGGGGTGCAGCAATCCTGAGTCCAGACCATGCGGGTCGGAAGCCGTCGAAGGTATTGCTTCAGAGATCAGGTTCATTTGTGCCATCAGGCAGCAGTTTCGCCCATGGGACAACAGGGAGCAATCAAGAACGGAAGGAAGGCAGCCTGTGCCGGCTATCCCCCGGGGATAGCCCAGTCGATCAGGGATCGCGCATCATCGACCGCAACTGCGCCAGGTAAGCGCGCGCCATCTCACGGTCGGGGCCATTGGACGCAGCAGGTGACGACGGCGCAGGAGCCGTGGCTCGAGGCGGTGGCGGCACTGGGCTGCCTTCGCCCGCCCAGGCCTTGAACTCCCCGCGAATCGCCTTCTGGATGATGCCGAATAGGTAGCCAGCCGGATTGCGCACCGTGCCGCCGCGGCAGCGCGCCGCCCACTCGTCGAGCACCGCCTGCCGCTGGGCTTCGTCCACCTGCTGCAGAGCGATCAATGCACCTGCCTGCTGCTCGTCCTTCAAATTCAGGAAGCGCTCAGGCAGGCGCAGGTTCTGCAAGGCCTTCGCGCGCGGTATTGTACATACTTCATTTATACGATCCTTACGTACGGTACGGTCTTCCTTCGGATTCCGAAGAGAGCCGTCCGGCGCGGGTTTTGGTCCTGCTCCGGATTCCGAAGACGGGTGTTCTGCATTCCGAAGCAAGCCCTCCCTGCCTCCTTCGGAATCGTGATCGGTGCCATCCTGTGGATAAGTCTCTGGCATCCAGCCATGCCGGACCATGCGCTGCGCGAGCACCTGCAGGCGTGTCGGCAGCATGCGACCGCTGAGCAACGGGTCTTCGGCGATTTCCTTCAGCGTGTGTATGCCGACGATCTGCACCGCCTTGGCGGCATGGGTGAGGGCCTGGCTCACCAGACCCAAGTAGTCGGGGTCGAGTTGCATCGCCTCGAAAGGCGTCAGCGGTTCGTCGTGCAGAACATAGAGGTTGCCCAGGATGCGGCCGGTCTTCGGATCGCGCCGTCGCCGCACCAGACTCAACCAGCGCGTCAGCCGCAGCAGCGTCAGGGCACGCGCGACGGTTTCGTGCGATGCCAGCGCCGCGCACGGCATCGACGCCAGGTAGGGCCGCAGCTGGTCGTAGGTCGGGAACGCGGTCACGCCGTCGTCGTTGAGCTGCAGGCGGAACACCTGCCAAGCGTTGCGCTCCAGCGGCGTCAGGCGCCGGTCGAGAAACAGCGCCCGCGGCACGCTCTCGTGGCGGTTGCCGCTGTAGAGGAATCCATCGGCGGCGGGCGCCGAGGCTTGGCTTGATCGTGGGTCCGGTGCCAGCTCGCGCAGCGCATCGTCGAACAACGCCGACAGCACCAAGGGACCATCGCGCCGTGGCGCGCCGCCCGTGGCCATGGACTACACGACTCCCTGGTCGATCCAGTTCCGAATCGCCGCCCAGATCACCGACATCGGCAGCATCAGGGTTTCGGCGAGGTCCATGGTCAGCGCCAGCATCGCCACGTCGTCGTCCAGCGCGATGTGACGCTCGGTGATACCGGCCTTCCAGTGCTCCCACAAGGCAGCGTCCTGCACCTCGTCCAGCACCGGATGCCGCCCCTTGCGCTTGGGCAACCCGAGGATGTCGCGCCGTAGGGCGACTTCCTGATGCGTGAGGCCGTAGAAGCGGCTCACCATCTCCGTGCTCGCACCCAGGCGCAGCATGCGATCCACCGTGGCGATTTCCTGCTCCACGTCATGCACCTGGTTCAGCAGCCGTTTCAGCACCTCGCGGTTGACCGAGACCGAGCACCACGACACCGTGGCGTTGACCAGCACGCTGACCAGCGCCGGATGCTTGAGCGCATCCAGTTCCTCGTCGCCAAAGCCCATCGCCTTGCAGCGACGCAGTTGGCCGTTGCGCAGATCGTGCAGCGCCTGGGCGATGACGGCCTGGTTGAGCGGATGGGGTGACGACATGGTGGCCTCCCACGCTCAGGGTTTGTGGCTCGGGGCGACGGATGCCACACCGGTCTCCAGGTCCAGCAGGCGACGCGCCAGGCGCAGCAGCCGGAACAGCTTCACCAGGCCGGCGTCGCTCAGGCGCATGGACGTTCCGCCGCCGCGCAGCAGCGGCGCCAGGTCGTTGGCCAATCGCTCACGATCCAGGCCCGGCGCAGGTACCCGCGCCGCGCTCAGCGCATGCAGCAGCGTCAGCACGGCACGAGCGAAGGCCGGAAAGTCCTTTGTCTGGCAAATGGCAGTAGTCGCACAGATAAAGCCGATGCCGCTCTCACTGGGCTCGATGTGCTCGGCGACCGCAGCCTCCTCGGCGATCTCGCGAGCGAACTGTGCGATATGCACCCGGAGCCGGTCCGGCCCATCCAGTCCGGGCTCGATGTACCAGACATCTGAAATCGGGTAGAGCCCGCCGACCTGTACAGGAATCGCACGCAAGGCATCGGTCTCGAAATCGGGCAGCTTGTCGCCCATCTGATCCGCCACCAGGCGCTGAATGGATTGCAGGCGTTCAGTGGTCAGCGCCGGAGACACGATGTGTCCCTGCAGACGCTCCGCATCGCGATCGGCCGGTTCTGGTGCGGCGCCTACTCCCTCACCTTGCTCATTGCCAAGCGCGAGCGCCGTAGCAGTCTGTGTCGGGGGAAGCTCGGCAACGGGTCCAGCCGGTGCGCCAGCCTGCTGAGCAGGTGTCGCCGCCGGAGGTGGCGATGCAGGCCTCGGCGTCGCGGGCACGATGGGTGCCGCCGGGCTCACAGGCGCCGGCTCGCGGGTCAAGGCCCGATGGCGGATTTCGCTGTCGTCGATCTCCAGGCTCAGCGTGTCATAGTCCGCTTCCAGGAAGTCGGCCATCTGACCCACCAGTTCGTCCTGCACCCGCTGGAACGAGAAGTCATCCGGCTGCGAGTCGAACTGCGACAGCACATCCTGGAACAGCGTGGCGAAGTCCACGGCGAGGTGACGGCCCAGCGCTCTCCGTTCCCAGGTGCGCTCGCACGCCTTGCGCAGCACCGCGAGCCGTTCCACCTGATGCCGGCCCAGCCCGCCGTACAGCACTGTCGGAATCGCCGGCAGCAGGTAGCGCACCGAATCCTGCATGCGACTGATGTGGGACTGCTGCACCGGATAGCCATCGCCCGTCAGGCGCCGCGCCAGCTCGGACTGAGTCAGCGTGCTGCCGGTTTCCTGTTCGTAGAACTCGCGCGCCTTCTCCACCCCCAGGGCGCGCTCGATGAATGTCAGGCCGCCGCGCAGCTCGTTTTCGGCGAGGTGGCCCGTCAAGGCGACGATTTCGCCCCGTTCTGGCCAGGGGCGGAACAGGCAGGAAATGCGGAAGAACCGTTCCTGCTTGGTCTCGGTCCACAGCTCGCGAAGAATGGCCAGTCGCGTATTGCCGCCATTGCGAATGATGAAGTGTTCTTCGCCGGGCCTGCGTGTGATCGCCGGTGAAGCATCCAGCCCGCGCTCACGGATGGACGCCTTGATTTCCTCGTACGCCGGATTGCGCTTGACGCGAGGGTCGTGGTCATAGGGGCGCAACTGGTCCAGCGTTACGATCATCGGCGTATCGGCGATGGGGTCGCTCAAGACCGTTACCGTCGGACCGCTCCGCTCGAAGCCGGAGGCCATCAGCTTGGCGGCCATGTCCTGCGGGGTCAGATCAGCCAAGGCCATTCTCCTGGGCCGGTATCCGGCTGATGGCTGCCTCCCGATCGGCACGACGAAGCTGCGCGCGAGCATTGAGCCCGGCACGATGGTCGCTCGCCGTCGAACTGGTGTAGATCGATGCGCGACCTGGCTTGGTGAACTTCAAGTGGCCGCCTGGCGTGCGCACCACATGCCAACCTTCACCCAGGGCAAAGTCGATCAGCGCCCGCAGCCGCTTGTGGCCGCGCGCCAGGTCATGCGCGTTCGCCATCGCCCTCGCTCCTTGTCACGCCTCTCGCATCGGATCGGCCGGTCACCTGCGCAAAGCGTTCCCGCCACTGCGGAAACAGCTCGCCGGAAAGGGCGCGCATCGTCGTCAGCGCCGAAGGCGCGACACGACCGGCGGGCTGGCGGTGCTCGACCTGATGCACCGGCAGGCCTCGTGTCGCCGCACGCGGATAGGCTTCAATGGCTGGTACGTCGGTGTCCAGCACCTGCACGCCTGCCTGTCCTTGGAACATCTGCCGCAGCGTCTGCTGAATCAGCCGGGCATTCGACGAGACCGGGTGTACCCGGTTGATGAGCAGGTGCAGCGGTGGAGGCTCGATGCCGAGGAGCCGGTACGGCCCGATGTCCTCGATCAGTTGCAGCGTGCCGCGCCGCAACTCACGTGCCGCCAGAATCTCCGGCGTCACCGGCGACAGCGCCATGTTCGAGGCCAACACCGCCATTTCCAGCAGCACGCTGCGAGCGCCCTGTGTGTCGATCAGCACCAGGTCATAGAACGGCGCCAGCGCGGGTAGCAGGTGTCGGAGCCGCAGGCGCCCGTCCGGCGCATGCAGCAGCAGCGTGTTCAGTTCTCCGCGATCGTCGTTCGACAGCACCAGGTCCAGTCCGGCAATCGCAGTGCGCGACACCAGTTGATCGATGCGACGCTCGTTGAACGCCAGCAACTCGTAGATGCCGGCGGGCGCACGCGCGCTCAGCGCGAAGTAACTCGACAGCGTAGGTTGCACGTCCAGATCGAGCAGCAGTACGCGCAGCCCTGCGTCGGCGACAAAGGCGCCCAGGTTTGCTGCCGTTGTCGTCTTGCCCACGCCGCCTTTGGTCGAAATGATCGAGATGACCAGCATCGTCAGGCTCCTCGTCGCGTTGTCGGAGTACGGAACGAGGATCAGATGCGCTCACTGCGGCGCTCGGCGATCCACTGCTCGATCTCGAGCGAGTCCCACCCGACAGCACGAATTCCAAGACGTATGGCTTTCGGAAACTTGCCCGACTTCATCAGGTTGTAAATGTGGGCGCGCTTGAAGCCGGTCTTGGCTTCGACTTCCTCGCGGCGCAGGATGCGGTGCTCACCCGCAGGCAGCGGAAGTGGCTTATCCGACATGAGGGGCACTCCTTAGCGCTTACTGGCGCATGTTTGGCGTAACCCGTAATTGACAGGAACCCCGGGGGAAAGAACACCGCAAATGCGGTTTCTGCGACCGCAGATTGGGGCTTGACGCCCTTCAGTGGCTCGCTGCCTGCAACCTGCGGCGGGCCTGAGCAAACTTGGCCTGCAGCGTGCGCTCGGTGATGCCCATGAGGTTGCCGTGATGGGCGATCAAGGCGCTGATGATCGCGTCCTGGCTGTTGAAACTGGAGTATGGAGCCCCGGAAGGGGTGCGTCCGAGCATCAAGGCCAGCATCGTGCCGATGATGTTCAGATAAGTGGTCTCGCCACGATCACTGAGGGGGCACAGGGTGCAATTGAGATTCGGAGATCCTTGCTTCTTCTGCTGCTCTTGAAGCTGATGCAACTGATGGCGACATTGCTCGAGCTGGGACTTCAGCGCTTCCCGTTCGACCAAGAGCGCATGACCCGCCTCCAGGGTGATCACCGGGTGGGCGATCCTCTCGTGACGGGAGAAGAGGAACGCCGGCCGCTGCTCCGGATAGCTTCGTAGCATCCACCGCTTGAGGTCGACGTGGCGAACGGTCAGCTCAGGCGAGTCCCACAGGGACTTGTCGCTCATCGTAATCCCGTTCAGTCCGTAAGGCAGCTCGCCGTGGAAGATGGCATCGTAAATGCGATCGGTATACAGGCGGAGTTCATTGCAGCGCGGGCAATTCAACGTCTCAGGCAAGCGCCCGGACCTGACAGCCGCGAGGATGTCATCCCTGAACCGATACAACCCAGCCCATCGGATGGCTGCATCGATGGGCCGGTAATACACCTCCGAAAGCGAACTCCCTTGCATGTAGTTGCTCCCTTGTAACTGCTACCCCCACAAGGGCTCCTGGCTGCCCCGGCCGTGGCCAGTGCTTTGAAATCGCGTCAGCGGTACGATGACGCTATGCAGCCCTGCGCGGAAGGATCGGGCTTCATCGCGAATACCGCGACCAGATCGGGCTCGGTGTCGGCGTTGCATCCGGTGCTACCCCGGGGTAGCCAACGTAGGACCTTGACGAGTGGTCGGTAATCGCACGCAGGTCGACTCCGGCGTCCGCAAGATGGGGGGCTACGCCTCTGTTGCCGCGCATGCAATCATCATGATCGCGCGAAGCGCCGGCAAGACCGGCTGAGAATGAACTGATCTCGCGGCGATCTATGACACTGCGATATCCCGCAATGCGAAGCTTCACGTCGCCCAATGTCAGGCAAAAGCGCCGTGGGTCAGACCTGATCGGTATGCTGATAGCCTGAAAAGGAATCGCGCCGCAGGAGGTATGAGCGTTCAACGGGGGGCCAGGAAGGCAGCCCGTGCGCTGGCTGTCCATGGCTGAGGATGGCCCGCCTTGGAGCGAAGACGTTGCCTGCTTTCCGACTAGCGGGGTAAACTAGTCCATGAGCCAGTCCAATGGCTGGTTTGGGTTTGGAAAAATCGATTATGACTCAACAACTTGGGAGTCGGATTCGATTCCCTTCACCCGCTCCAGATTGCGCAAAAAGGGCCCGGCTGATGCCGGGCCCTTTTGCATTTCCGGGCGCCCTGCGGCGACTTGCCCGGCTTACTTCATCGCCGGCGCAGCCGCGCCCCCCTTCATGTCCATCGCTGCGTCGTGCTTGCCCATGGCCTTCCCGGCGCTCGCCTTCACTTTCTTCTGCGCGTGCTTGGCGGTCGCCTTGGCGCTGTCCAGTGCCTTCGCGGTGTCGGCCTTGGCCGGTTCCGCGGGCGTGGCCTTGACAGCCGGCGTCGCGGGAACGGCCGGGACGGCCTTCTCGCCGCCAACAGCAGGAACTGCCGGCAGGGCCGGAGCGGCCTTCACGGCGGGGGTCGCGGGCGCGGCCGCCGGGCCCGATTGGGCGAAGGCGGTGGCCGCAAAACCGGTGGCGATAATGACGGAAGCGATCTTCTTGAGCATGGCTGGCACTCCTCAAATGACGGTCGGTTGTTCGTGAGGCGGCGGGATGTCCGCCCCTGTGCGAATAACGCGCCCTCTCGCTGCAGGATGTCAGGCTGAGTGTAAGACCATGCTAATTTGTAACAGATGCGATACGAATCGAGGCCTGTCGCGTCCGGGCCAACGCCCCCGGGCGCAGCAGCCTGCCGTCACTTCGCGGTGATCACGCCGCACGCGACGCGTGCGCCGGAGTTGCCGGTCGGTTGGGTGAGGAAGTCGTCCGGGGCGGCATGCACGATGACGCCGCGGCCGACGATGTTGCCCTCACCCTTGCCATTGATCGTCACGCCTTCGAGGATCGTGTCGAGCTTGGCATGACCGTTGGCATCGGCGATCAGCATCGGCATGTCGCCGAGGTGGTGTGCGCCCCGTTCGGGGCTGCCGTGGGGCTCGCCGGTCGGGTTGAAGTGGCCGCCGGCGCTGGTGGCGTCGGGGGCGGAGCAGTCACCCTTTTCATGGATGTGGAAGCCGTGCTTGCCGGGGGCGAGCCCCGTCACGCGGGCTTCGACGAGCACACCGGCATCACCTTCGGCAAACTTGACCGTACCGGACACCGTGCTGCCCTGGGTGGCAGCGAGCGGGGCCTCGGCAGTGACCGGTCCGCGCAGGCCGAGACTGCTGCAGGCGGCAACGAGAAGGATTGCGGGCAGGGCGAGGATCGGGGAGCGGGCGTTCATGTTCTTCTGTCCTTTCTCGAATGGAGGATGTCGATGGCAGGCCTGCAAGCCGGCTACAGTTCAACATGATCCCTTGCTACGCCGAAAGGAATACGGTCACGCCCCCACTGCGGGGCCGGCCGCGGAACGCTCAGCCCGCGGCGAGACGGCGATAGGCGCCGCCGTGGTAGATGAGCGGGGTGCGGTCTTCGCGGTCGAAACGCACGACCTCGGAGATGAACACGAGGTGGTCGCCGCCTTCGTGGCGCGCGGTGTTGCGGCACTCGAAGCGCGCGCAGCAGCCTTGCAGCAGCGGCACGCCGTAGAGGCCGTCCTCGACCTCGAGGCCGGCGAACTTGTCGTCGGAACGCGTCGCGAAGAGCTGCGACAGGGCCTGCTGGTCTTCCGCGAGCACGTTCACCGCGTAGTATTCGCAGGCTTCGAACACCGGCAGGCTCGCCAGGTGCCGCGACAGGCTCCAGACGATGAGCGGCGGATCGAGCGACACCGAGTTGAAGGAATTGACCGTCAGGCCGATCGCCTCGCCGTTGGGCGCGCGCGTCGTGACGACGGCGATGCCGGTCGCGAACATGCCGAGGGCGTCGCGGAAGGCGCGGGTGAAATCCTGGTGGGAGACGGGCGGCTGGGACATGGGGGTTTCTTGTGATCGGCGCCGGCCCCTCTCGGGACGGGCGCGAAATTGGTTGGAACCGGCGATTATCGCCGCGCACAAGGCATTGGGCAACGCGGGACAGGACCGGAACAGGTATCGGGAACAGGAAAGAAATGGACGACACGACGCAGGATGGCGATTTCGCGACGCGGCTGATCGCGTGGCACCGCAAGCACGGGCGGCACGACCTGCCGTGGCAGGCCACGCGCGACCCGTACCGCATCTGGCTGTCGGAGATCATGCTGCAGCAGACCCAGGTCGACACCGTGATCCCGTACTACGCGCGCTTCCTCGCGCGCTTTCCCGACCTCGCGAGCCTCTCCGCGGCGCCCATCGACGACGTGCTCGCGCTGTGGAGCGGGCTGGGCTACTACGCACGCGCGCGCAACCTGCACAAGGCCGCGCAAGCGGTGATCGCGCAGCACGGCGGCGACTTCCCGCGCCGCGCGGCGGAGATCGCGGAACTGCCGGGCATCGGCCGCTCGACCGCCGCAGCGATCGCCGCCTTCGCGTTCGGCGAGCGCGCGGCGATCCTCGACGGCAACGTCAAGCGCGTGCTGTGCCGCGCCTTCGGCATCGACGGCTTCCCCGGCGAGCGCGCGGTCGAGCAGCGCCTGTGGGCGCTCGCGGAAGCGCTGCTGCCGCAGACCGGCATCGGCACTTACATCCAGGCGCAGATGGATCTCGGCGCGACGCTGTGCACGCGCGGCCGGCCCGCCTGCGGGCGCTGCCCGATGGCGCAGATCTGCGTCGCGCTGCGCGACGATCGCGTCGCCGAACTGCCCGCGGCGCGCCCGAAGAAGGCCGTGCCGCAGCGTCACGCGCGCGTCGCGGTGATCGTGGCCGACGGCCGGGTGCTGCTCGAACGCCGGCCGCCGAGCGGGATCTGGGGTGGGCTGCTGGCGCTGCCGGAAGTGCCCGAGCACGAAGCCGATGCCGCACGCTGGGTCGCGGCGCGCTTCGGTCTCGTGCCGCGCGGCGCGACGACGCTCGCGTTGCTGAACCATGCGTTCACGCATTTCCGCCTGGAGATCACGCCGATCCGCGTCGATGTCGCGCCCGCCGGACATGCGGTCGCGGATGCCGACCATCGCTGGCTCACGCTCGCCGAACTGGAGGGCGCCGGTCTGCCGACGCCGGTGCGGCGCATCCTCACCGAGCTCGCGCGCGGGCCGCTGGAGGCGCCGCAGGGCCGACTGGCGTTCTGAACGCGGCGGCGGTCAGCTTCCCTTTTCCTGGCGGTCCGCGAGCAGCCCGCGCTGGTCGAGGAACTGGCGGACGATCTCCAGCCGGTCAGCCGGATCGTCCAGTTCCAGCAGCGCCTGTTTGGCCTGCGCCGGAATCGGCAGCACTTCGGCGAAGCGCAGGCCGACCCAGCCGGCGTCGTCGAAGGCGTGCGGCCCGGGCAGCCGTTCTTCGCCGGCGTCGGCGACGATGGCGCGCAACAGCGCGACGAGCGGTGCGCAGTTCTCGGGCACGGCGGTCGGCGGCGCCTCGGCGAGCCATTCGACTTCGCCCAGCAGCAAGCCGTTGGGTCCGGCCTGGGAGCGCAGGACGCGGTAGCGCCGCTCGCCGCGCGTGACGAGGTCGAGCGTGCCGGGCTTGACCATGTCGCAGCGGACGATGCGGGCGCTCACACCGACCTCGTAGGGCCGCGCCGGCGCGCCGACCTCGCGGCCCTCGGCGATGAGGTTCACGCCGAACACCGCGTCGTCCTTCAGGCAGCGCGTCGCGAGGTCCATGTAGCGCGCCTCGAACACGTGCAGCGGCAGCAGCGCGCCGGGGAACAGCACCGTGTGCAGCGGGAACAGGGGCAAGAGCGGTGGCAACAGCGGGGGCGGCGGCAGGCGGACGTCGTCCATCACGCGCCCTCCCCGTCCGCTTCGCCCCAGCGCTGCGTCAGGCGATGCGGCACGCGCAACTGGTCAAGCACGCGCGCGACGACGAAGTCGACAAGATCGTCGACCGTCTGCGGATGGTTGTAGAAACCGGGGCTGGGCGGCAGGATCACGACGCCCAGGCGCGCGAGCTTGAGCATGTTCTCGAGATGGATCGCCGAGAACGGCGTCTCCCGCGGCACGAGCACGAGCTTGCGCCCTTCCTTGATCGCGACGTCGGCGGCGCGCTCGATGAGGTTCTGGCTGAGTCCCGCGGCGATCGCGGCGAGCGTGCCCATCGTGCACGGGCATACGACCATCGCATCGGCGGGATTGGAGCCGGACGCGAGCGGCGCGAACCATTCCTCGCGCCCGAACACGCGCAACTGGCCATCCGCCGCCTTGAAGCGCGCGGCGAGCGCGGCCTCGACTTCGGCGGGACGCGAGGGCAGGTCCAGCCCCATCTCCTGGCGCGCGACGATCTGCGCGACCTGCGAATACAGCAGCCACACCGTGCAGCCGGCCGCGAGCAGGCATTCGACGAGGCGCAGCCCGTAGGGCATGCCGGAAGCGCCGGTGAAGGCGACGGCGACGGTCTGCGGGGCGGGGAGGCTCATCGGGACGGGGCTCACTTCAGGTAGTCGGTCAGGATCACCCAGCGGCCATCCTGGATCTGCGCGATGCGGCCCTGGCGATTGCCGAGGTGGTCGTCACGACTGAAACGATACTCCGGGGCGCCGAAGAAGTCGCGCGGGGTATGCAGCGATTCCATCGCCGCCGTGAAGCGCTCGACGGTGAGCTCGCGCCCCGCCTTGTCCGCGGCCTTCACGAAGAGGTCGGCGACGCCGTAGCCCATCACGCTCCACACGTTGGGCGCGACGCCGAAGCGTTCGCGGTAGCGGCGGATCCAGTCGGCGAGCTGCGCGTTCGCACCCGCTTCGTAGGGGTGCGGCAGCACGGTCACGCCGTACAGGCCCTCGACCGCCTTGCCGCCCAGCTCGTGCGTCTGCGCCGAATAGCCCGACGCGGTGACCAGCATGTCGACGTTCCAGCCGGTGCGGCGCGCCTCGGCGATGGCGGCGACGGTCTCGCGCACGACCGCCGCGAGCACGACGAGGTCGCAGCCCGCGCCGCGCAGGCGCGCGACCTGGCTGGAAAAATCGGTCGCGCCGCGCTTGTAGCTGGTCTTCTCGGCGAGCGCCTGCTTGAGCTTCGCCAGCCCCGCCTCCACGCCCTTCATCACCTCCAGGCCGTAGTCGTCGTCCTGGTACAGCAGGCAGGTGCGCTTGTAGCCGTGCGTCTGCACCATGTGGCGCGTCGCCGCGTCCATGTAGTCCTGGTAGGGCGCGAACATCTGGAACTTGAGCGGATGGCGCGGTGCGTAGGTCGATTCGTGCGGCGAGAAGGGGAAGAGGTGCGGGCGCCCGGCCGCGACGATCAGCGGCATCGTCGCCATCACCACCGGGGTGCCGAGGTCGGCGAGGAAGGCGAACACCTTGTCGCGCTGGATGAGCTTCTTCGCCGCGAGCACGCCCTTCTTCGGATCGTAGCCGGCGTCCTCGACGACGAGGCGCAGCTTCCGGCTGTGCACGCCGCCCGCGGCGTTGGCGTCCTCGAAACGCATCAGCATGCCGTCGCGCACCGGAGCGCCGAGCAGCGCGATCGGGCCGGACAGGTCCTGGATGCTGCCGACGACGATCTCGCGTTCGCTCACGCCGGGCGCCTGCGCACCCGCGGCGCTCGCGACGAGCAGCGGCAACAGGACGAGGATACGGCGGATCAGGCTCATGGATGCTCCCGGCGCCGGGACAGCGCCAAAGGCGCCGATTATCGGCGATCCGCGCCCGCGCCGTCGCCCCCCGCCAGTCCCGCCGGACGCAGCAGCACCAGCGCGACGAGCACCGCACCGAACAGCAGGGTCTCGATACCCGCCGCGCCGGCGATGTCCGGCGGCAGGCGCTCGACCGCGAGCGACACCCCTTGCGGCAGCGCGACCACCACCAGCGCCCCCCACAATGCCCCGGCGAGATGTCGTGCCCCGCCGATGAAGGCCAGCATCAGCAGCTCGAAGGACAGCATCAGGCCGAACTGCTCGGGGCTCACGAAGCCGATCCAGTGCGCGTAGAGCGCGCCCGCGAGCCCGGACAGGCCGCCACCGAGCACGAAGGCCTGCGTCTTGGCGCGCGCGACGTCGATTCCCGCCGCGGCCGCGGCGACCTCGTCCTCGCGCACCGCCCGCCACGCGCGCCCCAGCCGCGACCGCACCCAACGCCGGCACGCCAGCCAGGCCAGCGCCAGCACGGCGCCACTCACCAGCGCCTGCGCGGCCGAGGTGTCCGCCACGCGGCCGGCGAGCGCCAGCGGCGGCACCGCGAGGCCCGCGGCGCCGTGGGTCAGCGCTTCCGCGCGCACCAGCCCCTCCTCGACGATCAGCGCGAAGGCGAGCGTGCTCATCGCGAAATACAGGCCGCCGAGGCGCCGGGCCGGCAGGCTCGCGAGCCATCCCCCCGCCGCGCCGAGCCCCGCCGCCAGCGGCAGCGACAAGGGCGCCGGCACGCCACGCAGCGCAAGCAGCGCCTGCGCATACGCACCGAGCCCCAGCAGGGCGCCCTGCCCCAGCGAAATCTGGCCGCACTGCCCCGCGATCAGGATCACGCCCAGCCCGGCGATCGCCCAGGTCAGCACGAAAGCCGCCTGCGCGAGCGCATAGTCCACGCCCAGCCCCCATACCGCGAGGCCGGCGAGCCCCACCCCCGCCACAAGCGGCGCCCACGCCCGCAGGCGCCGGGCCGCAGCGATCCCCGATTCCCCGCCGCTCACGGCCGTCCCCGCGTTCCGCCCGCAAACCCGCCCGGAAACAGCAGCAGCGCGAGCAGCATCAGCACATAGGGCACGACGTCCTTCGCCCCTTCCGGCAGCGCGATCCCCGCGAGCGCCTCCGCGACCCCGAGGAACACCCCGCCCGCGAGCGCCCCCGGCAGGCTCGTCATGCCACCCAGCACCGCGGCGGGAAAGGCCTTCAGCGCCACCAGCCCCATGTTCGGATGGATGAAGGTCACCGGCGCCAGCAGCAGCCCCGCGACCGCCGCGAGGCCGGCACCGAGCGCCCACGCCAGCGTGTGCATGCCGGCGACCGACACCCCCATCAGCGCGGCGACCTGCGCGTTCTCCGAACACGCGCGCAATGCCAGCCCCGCGCGCGTGAAGCGGAAGAACAGCGTCAGCACGCCGGCCAGCCCCGCCGTCGCGACGATCACCGCGACATGCTCGGCCGCCAGCACCAGCCCGCCGAGGTGCACGCTCTCCCCCGCGAACGGCAGCGGCAGGCGATGCATGGTGTGGCTCGCCGCCGGCACCGCGCCCACCGCGCCGCGCATCACCATGCCCAGCCCGAAAGTCAGCAGCAGCGCCGTCAGGTGCGTGCGGCCGGGGGCACCGCGCAGCACCGTGCGCTCGAGCAGCGCGCCGAACCCCGCCATCGCCGCGACGCCCAGCCCCGCCGCCGCGAGCAGCGGCAGTCCGGCCGCGTGATGCAGCGCCAGCATTACGAACGCGCCGAGCATCAGCAGTTCACCCTGCATGAAGCTCACCGTCCCGGTCGCCTTGTAGATCAGCACGAAGGACAGCGCGACCAGCCCGTACACGCAGCCGGTCGCGACACCGCTCGCGAACACCTGGATCAGCGTGAGCGCGGTCATCGGTGCGGAGGTGACGCCATCGCGGGGCAGGAAGAATTCATGCGCATTCCGGGAAGAAGCCTGCCGCGCGACGCGGCGGCGGGCGAAAGGCCCGATTATGCCAAGCGCCGCGCGGGCCGGGCCGCTCCAATGGCAGGCGGAAGCGGTGTTATGCTCATCCGATGCCTCCCATCGACTCCCTCGTCTACTCGATCGGCCTCGCCGGCGTCGCCGCGCAGGCCGCGGCCGGCGTGCTCGAGGCCGGCAACAAGCGCTTCGACCTTTTCGGCATGATCGTCGTCGCCCTCTCCGCCTCGCTCGGCGGCGGTTCGCTGCGCGACCTGCTGCTCGACCGCCGCGTGTTCTGGATCGCCGACCAGAGTTACCTCGTCACCGCCGTGCTCGCCGCCCTCGCCGCCTTCGCGCTGGCGCGCGTGATGCGCCTGCCCGCGCGCCTGTTCCTGCTACCCGACGCGATCGGCCTCGCGCTGTTCACGGTGAGCGGCACGCAGGCGGCGCTCGCGCTCGACGCCCCGTGGCTCGTCGCGAGCCTCATGGGCGTCATCACCGGCGCCTTCGGCGGCATCGTGCGCGACGTGCTGTGCAACGAGGTGCCGCTGGTGTTCAGCGGCGCGCTCTACGCCACCGCGTCCTGGGCGGGAGCGCTGCTGCTCGTGGCGCTGACCACGCTGGATGTCGCGCATGCGTGGTCGGCCCTCCTCGCCGGCTCCCTCACTCTCGCGCTGCGCCTCGCGGCGATGCATTTCGGCTGGCACCTGCCGCTGTTCCGCGCGCGGCTGTAAGCACCCGGGGTGCGCTGCGCAACACGTGTGACTATCCCGGATGAAACTCGCGTCGCGGTGCGCGATGACAGCCGAAAACCCGGAAAAGATGGCACACTATTCTCGCAGGCACGGCGCACCGCCTGGTGCGGCGGCCCATCACTCACATAGGGAGGTTATCGAGCATGAGTTTCCTGCGCGAGTTCAAAGAGTTCGCGATGCGCGGCAACGTCGTCGACCTGGCGGTCGGCGTGATCATCGGCGGCGCCTTCGGCAAGATCGTCGAATCGCTGGTCAAGGACGTGATCATGCCCATCGTCGGCCGCCTGCTGGGCGGCGTCGATTTCAGCCACTTCTACATCAACCTCGGCGACAAGACCTACGAATCGCTGGAAGCGGCCGAAAAGGCCGGTGCGCCGCTGGTGAAGTACGGCGCATTCATCAACACGACGATCGACTTCATCATCATCGCGTTCGCGATCTTCGTCGCGATCAAGGCGATCAACCGCCTCAAGCGCGCCGAACCGCCCGCACCGGCGGCGGACCCCGCACCCGCGCCCGAGCCGGAAGACATCAAGCTGTTGCGCGAGATCCGCGACGCGCTGAAGCAGCGCGCCTGACACAACCGGGAGGGCTGCCGCCCTCCCCCTCCGGGCCCCTACGCGTGGTCGCCGACGTAGGGGTTGCTGCGGCGCTCCTCGCCGAAGGTCGAGGTCGGGCCGTGGCCCGGCACGAAGGTGACGTCGTCGCCGAGCGGGAAGAGCTTGTCGCGGATCGAGTGGATCAGCGTCGCGTGATCGCCCTTGGGGAAGTCGGTGCGGCCGATGGAGCCGGCGAAAAGCACGTCACCGACGATCGCGAGCCGCGCATCTGCGTGGAAGAACACGACGTGGCCGGGCGTGTGGCCGGGCGCGTGGATCACGCGCAGCGTCTCCTCGCCCACCGTCACGGTGTCGCCCTCATGCAGCCAGCGATCGGGCTCGAACGACTCGACGTCGGGAAAGCCGAACATCTTGCTCTGCTGCGGCATCCCGGCGATCCAGAAGCGGTCTTCCTCCTGCGGCCCCTCGACCGGCACGCCCAGCTCGCGCGCGAGCTTCGCGGTACCGCCGGCGTGGTCGATGTGGCCGTGCGTGATCAGCAGCTTCTCGATCGTCACGCCCAGCTTGTCGGCCGCGGCGCGGATGCGCTCCAGGTCGCCGCCCGGGTCGACCACCGCGCCCTTCATGGTCCGGTCGCACCACACGATGCTGCAGTTCTGCTCGAAAGGGGTCACCGGAACGATGCGCAACTGGATCATGGCGGGCCGAAGATTCGTTGGTAGGCCGCACAGTTTAACGTGCACGCAATTGGTGAGCAGATTTCCCCGCCGGCGCGGCCCGCTCAGCGCAGCAGCGCGACGCCCTTGACCTGCGCGAAGAGCACCATGCCCGGCACAATCCCCAGCTGCGCCGCCGAGCGCGTCGTGATGCGCGCGAGCAGCGCGCGGCCGGCACAGTCGAGCCGCACCAGCGTGCGCCCGGGGCTCGCGCCGTCAAGCGACACCACGCGCGCCGGCAGCACGTTGAGGATGCTCGAATCGTGGCGTTCCGCGAGCGCGAGGCTCACGTCGCGCGCCAGCACGCGGGCGCGCACCTGCGCCCCGAGCGGCGTGTCGAGGCCGGTGATCCACAGCGGCAGGCCGCCGAATTCGAGCCGCGTCAGCGCGAAACGCTCGTCGCGCCCGGCGACCTGCGCCTCGACGACGACGAAGGCGTCCTCGTCGTGCGCGAAGGGCAGGTCCAGGCGCGGCAGCACCTCGGCGATCGCGCCCGACGCCTGCACGCGCCCGTCGCGCAGCAGCACGACATGGTCGGCGAGCCGTGCGACCTCCTCGGGCGCGTGGCTCACGTACACCACCGGGATGTCGAGCTCGCCGTGCAGGCGCTCGAGGTAGGGCAGGATCTCCGCCTTGCGCGGCGCGTCGAGCGCGGCCAGCGGCTCGTCCATCAGCAGCAGGCGCGGACTGGTCGCGAGCGCCCGCGCGATCGCGACGCGCTGGCGCTCGCCGCCCGACAGCCGCTCGGGCATGCGGCCAAGCAGCGGCTCGATGCCGAGGAGCGCGATCGCGTGATCGAGCGACACCCGCCGCTCGGCCGCCGCGACGCGCCGCATGCCGAATTCGAGGTTGCGCCGCACCGACAGGTGCGGGAACAGGCTCGCCTCCTGGAACACGTAACCGAGCGGGCGGCGATGCGTCGGCACGAACAGCCCGCGCGCCTCGTCCTGCCACACCTCGCCGCGCACCGCGAGGAAGCCGTCGCGGGCGCGCTCCAGGCCCGCGAGACAGCGCAGCAGCGACGTCTTGCCCGAACCCGAATGCCCGAACAGCGCGCTGACGCCGCGCGCGGGCAGCTGCAGCGCGGCCTCGAGCGCAAAACCGGGCCAGGCGAGGCGGAAACGCGCCTCGATGCCGGTCGCGGCCTGCGCTGCGGCGAGGCTCATCGCACGCTCCCGCGCTTGCGGCGGTTGAGCAGCAACAGCACGAGGAAGCTGAACACGACCATGCCGGCGGAGAGCCAGTGCGCCTCGGCGTATTCCAGCGCCTCGACGTGGTTGTAGATCTGCACCGACACGACGCGCGTCCTGTCCGGGATGTTGCCGCCGATCATCAGCACCACGCCGAACTCGCCCACCGTGTGCGCGAAGCCCAGCACCGCCGCGGTGACGAAACCCGGACGCGCGAGCGGCAGCACGACGCTGAAGAAGGTATCGAGCGCGCCCGCACGCAGCGTCACGGCGACTTCCAGCGGCCGTTCGCCGATCGCCTCGAAGGCCTGCTGCAGCGGCTGGACGACGAAGGGCAGGGAGTAGAACACCGAGCCGACGACCAGCCCCGCAAAGCTGAACGGCAGCAGGCCGATGCCCAGCGCCTGCGTGAACTGGCCGATCGGCCCGTGCGGCCCCATCGTCACGAGCAGGTAGAAGCCGATCACGGTCGGCGGCAGCACCAGCGGCAGCGCGACCACCGCGCCGACCGCGCCCTTGAACGCCGAACGCGTGCGCGCGAGCCACCACGCCACCGGCGTGCCGAGCACGAGCAGGATCGTGGTCGTCACCGCCGCCAGTTCCAGCGTCAGGCCGATCGCCGCGAGGTCGACCACGCTTGTCATGCCTGCGCCCGCCTCACAGCCCGTAACCGTAGGATCTGATGATCGCGGCCGCCTTCGCGCCGCGCAGGTAGTCGGCCAGTGCGCGCGCGGCCGGCTTGTCGCGCCCGGCGGCGAGGATCACCGCGTCCTGGCGCAGCGGTTCGTGCAGCTCGGCCGGCACCTGCCACGCCGAACCGCCGGTCAGCCGGCCGTCCGCCCACACCTGCGACAGCGCGAGGAAGCCCAGCTCCACATTGCCGCTGGCGACGAACTGGTGGGTCTGGGCGATGTTCTCGCCGGTGACGAGCTTCGGCGCGAGCGCATCGGCCAGCCCCAGCCTGCGCAGCACTGCCATCGCCGCCGCGCCGTAGGGCGCGGTCTTCGGGTTCGCAACGGCAAGATGCGCGAAGGCGCCGCGCTTCAGCACCTCGCCCTTGTCGTCCACGACGCCGGGCTGCGCCGACCACAGCACCAGCCTGCCGATCGCGTAGGTGAAGCGGCTGCCCGCGACCGCCACGCCCTCCTGTTCGAGCTTCGCCGGCGTGGTGTCGTCGGCGGACAGGAAGAGCTCGAAGGGCGCGCCGTTCGTGATCTGCGCGTAGAGCTTGCCGGTCGCGCCGAACGCGAGGCGCGCCTTGTGCCCGGTGTCGCGCTCGAACTCGGCGGCGATCTTCTGCATCGGCGCGGTGAAGTTCGCGGCGACCGCGACGCTGACTTCGGCGGCCGGGGCGGTCCCGCACGACAGGACGGCGGCGGCGCACAGCAGGCGGGCGAGGACGGCTTTCATGGGGCACTCCTTGGGGGCGGGAACGGGGGCAAAGGCGGAAAATGATGACCCGGGGGTTCAGTCCCAAGTCGCGAGGATCACGCTGGAAGACTTGAACAGCGCACACGCCGGCACGCCGACCGCGAGGCCGAGGGCCGCGCAGCTGCCGTGCGTGACGACCGCCGTGACGCTGCGCCCGGACGGCAGCTGCAGCGTGACCTCGTCGTTGACCGAGCCGGCGTGGACCGCCGCCACCTCGCCCCACAGGCGGTTGCGCGCGGTGATGCGCAGGTCGGCATCGGTCGTCAGCAGCACAGACGAGGACTTCACCAGCGCGCACACCTCCTTGCCGATCGCCAGCGCCAGGTTCTCCGCGCTTTCCTTCGTGATCACGGCGACGATCTCGGTGTCGCGGTCGAGGCGCAGGCGCACCTCGTAATCCACGCCGCCGTCGCGCAACCCGGTGATCGGGCCGGTGAACTGGTTGCGCGCGCTGGTCTTCATCGCCATGCGGTGCATCAGGGTCTGGAACTCGCGGATACCGACCGGCCCGAGATCGTCAAGGCGCGCGGCGAGGCGGTCGAGCGTCGCCTGGTATTCGATCTCGAGCGCGCGGTACATCGCGACGACGCGCCGGCCGTACCCGGTGAGCTGCGTGCCGCCACCCTGGCGCCCCCCGGTGACGCGCACCACGAGCGGCTCGGGGGCGAGGTTGTTCACGGCGTCGACCGCGTCCCACGCCGCCTTGTACGACAGCGGCACGGCCTTCGCCGCCTGGCTGATCGAGCCGCGCCGGTCGATCTCCTCGAGCAGACGGATGCGCGTGTCCGACAGGGCCGTGCCCACGTCGGCCTCGATCGCGAGGCGCCCGATGAATCGGCGCGGACCCGGGGAGTTCATCCGTGAATCTTCCTTTATGTAGTCACCACTATATAGCGATTCGCATGCCAGATTCCGCTGTTGCGCCCGTGTCACTGACGCCTGTAGAGTGCCTCGCGGAGATACCGATCGTCGCCACCGCAGATTGTATGTATTTAACCATACAACGGTGTCGCAATCCCGACACACAACCGACACGAGGAGCCCGCGATGAAAGTCAGCGCACGCAACGTGTTTCACGGCAAGATCGATGCCCTGACGCCGGGCGCGGTCAATGCCGAGGTCGACCTGGTGCTCGCCGGCGGCGACCACCTCGTCGCGATCGTCACGATGGAAAGCGTGCGGGCGCTCGGTCTCGCGGTCGGCCGCGAGCTCGTCGCGCTGGTCAAGGCGCCGTGGGTGATGCTGATGACCGGCGCCGGCGGCGTGCACCTGTCGGCGCGCAACTGCCTCGCCGGCACGGTCAAGTCGGTGGCGCCCGGCGCCGTGAACGCCGAGGTCGTGCTGACGCTCGCCGGCGGCAGCGAGATCGCCGCGATCGTCACCCGGGAAGCGGTCGGCGAGCTGGGCCTCAAACCGGGAGCGCCCGCCACCGCGGTGATCAAGGCCTCGCATGTGATCCTCGGGGTGCCGGACTAGCGGAGCCGTGGAATCCATCACGCAGTCCGCAAACCGAAGGCCTTGAATTCCGCCGCAACCCCGTTCATGCTCCCGCTGCTTGCGCCGCAGGGTTTGCACCAATAAGAACAAGCACGCGGCCGATGTGCCCGTAACCCGGGCACCGCTCCACACGATTCAAAGGGGACAGCAGGAATGAGCACGGTCATGAAGGGCGCGGGAGGCGCCAGGCAAACGCTCGCCGATACATCAGCGTGCGGCATGGGTGCCAGGCCCGCCGGTCGTCGCCGCATCCTGCTCGGGCTGCTGGCGGGCCTCGGGCTGTCGCTCGCCGAACGCTCGATCCCTGCCGCACTGGCCGCGGGCGAGCCGCCGCTCGTGATGGGGATCTTCCCGCGGCGCCAGGCGACGCTGACCACGGAACTCTACGCCCCGCTCGCCGCCTACCTCGGGCGCCAGCTCGGGCGCGAGGTCCGGCTTGTCACCGCGAAGGATTTCGACGCGTTCTGGGACGGCGTCGAACAACGGCGCTTCGATATCGTCCATTACAACCAGTTCCACTACGTCCGCTCCGCCGACAAGTACCGCGTGATCGCGCACAACGAGGAATTCGGCACCGGCACGGTCGCCGGCGCACTCTACGTCAGGAAGGACAGCGGCATCAACGCGATCGCCCAGCTGCGCGGGCGCAGGATCGTGTTCGGCGGCGGCACGGACGCGATGATGAGCTACATCCTGCCGAGCTACCTGCTGCTCGAGGCGGGACTGAAGCCCGGCGACTACGAGACGGTGTTCTCCAAGAATCCGCCCAATGCGCTGATCGCGCTGTACCACGGCCAGGCCGACGCGAGCGGGGCGGGCGACATCCTGATCGATCTGCCCGTGGTGCGCGACGCGATGGACTCCGGCACCGTGACCCACCTCGGTATGACCGAGCGCGTGCTGCACCTGCCCTGGGCCGTGCGCAAGGACATGCCGCAGGCGCTCGCCATGCGCATCCAGGCGCTGCTGGTCGGACTGTCAGCGCACGCGGAGGGGCGCGCGATCCTCGCCCGGGCCGAGATGACCGGTTTCGGCCCGGCGCGCGACGCCGACTACGATCCTCACCGCCGCATCATCCGCAAGGTCATGCCGACGCTCGACCTCCCGCGCTGAGCACGGAGAGCGCCCTTGCGCCTTGCGAGCAAGTTCATCCTCACCGTGGCCGGCATCCTGTCGGTCACGCTGGCGCCGAACGCCTGGTTCTTCCTGCGCAGCCAGCACCACCTCCTGGAGCAGCAGCTCAACGAGCGCGGCCGCGTGCTGGGCAGCCTGATCGCGCTGATCAGCCCCGAGGCGATCCTCGGGCTCGATTTCCTGACCCTCGACGCTTACGCGCGCGAGGTCAGCCGGCAGCGCGACGTCGTCTACGGCGTGATCGTCGACAATGACGGGCGGCCGCTGACGTCCTATGTGGACGGCGAAGATCCGCACATCCGCAGCCGCCTCGCCATCGACGGGCGGGCGCCGGATCATCTGCCGCCGCCCCGCCTGCAGACGCTGGTCCGCGAGCTCGCGGCGCTGCCCGACGTGATCCCGATCGAGTTCCCGATCGTGCACGACGGTCACCCGCTGGGCCGCCTGCAGGTCGGCATCAGCCGCGCGGAACTCGCCACGCAGGCGCGCGAGCAGCTCCTGCAGCAGTTCGGCATCTATGCGGCGATCATCGTGTTCCTGAGCGTCGCGATCCACCTCGTGTTCCGGTACAGCGTGATGCGTCCGGTGCAGCGCCTGATCGAGGTCTCGCGCGATGTCGGGCGCGGCGAATTCACGCTCGTGCCGGTGACCTCCGACGACGAGCTGGGGCGCCTCGGCGAGACCTTCAACGCGATGACGCTGGAGATCCGGCGCGAGCAGGCCAAGCTGCACTACCAGGCGAACTACGATTCGCTGACGGCCCAGCCGAACCGCATGCTCGCGGTCGAGCGGCTGCAGCAGGAGATCCGTTCGGCGCATCGTCAGCAGCAGCGCTTCGCGCTGATGTTCATCGACCTGGACGACTTCAAGATCGTCAACGACACGATGGGGCACGCCGCCGGCGACCGCCTGCTCGCTCGCGTGAGCGCCAACATCCGCGCGCGCCTGCGCGAGGAGGACACGCTCGCGCGCCTTGGCGGCGACGAATTCCTGGTGCTGCTGCCGCGCCTCGGCCAGGTGAACGACGCCAGGGATGTGGCCGGCCGGCTGCTCGAGGCGGTGGCCGAACCGGTGGCGCTGGACGGCCGCGACGTGGTCGTGCACTGCAGCATCGGCATCGCGCTGTACCCCGACGACGGAGACTCGGTCGAGGCGCTGATGGCCAACGCCGACAACGCGATGTACCAGGCGAAAAAACCCGGACGTGCAGCGGTCTGCTTCTTCACCACGGAAATGAACGCACAGGCGCACGAGCGCATGCGCCTCGAGCAGGATCTCAACAGGGTCCTCGCGCGCGGCGAACTGCAGCTCGCGTTCCAGCCCATCTTCCGCGCCGCGGACGGCGCTTACGTCGGTGCCGAGGTGCTGCTGCGCTGGCGGCATCCCGAACGCGGCTTCATCAGCCCGGCGACCTTCATCCCCCTCGCCGAGAGCACCGGCCAGATCGTCGCGATCGGCGAATGGGTGCTGCGCGAGGCGGGGCGGCAGCTGCGTCACTGGCTGGACGCGGGACTCGCGCCGGGCCATCTGGCGGTCAACCTCTCGCGCGTGCAGCTGCGCGAGGACCTGGAGAAGCTGATCCGCGAAATCCTCGACGACAACGAACTGCCGCCGCAGGCCCTCGAGCTCGAGATCACCGAGAACATCCTGCTCGACGACCACCAGCAGATCAACGCGGTGCTCGGGCGGCTGCATGCCCAGGGGTTGAGCTTCAGCCTCGACGACTTCGGCACCGGCTACTCCTCGCTCAGCTACCTGCGCCGCTTCTCGTTCGACACGCTGAAGATCGACCGCAGCTTCGTCGCGCCGCTGTGCGACGACACCGAGGCCGCCGCGCTGGTGCGCGCGATCGTCGCGATGGCGCACAGCCTCGCGCTGAAGGTGATCGCCGAAGGCGTGGAGACCCCCGCGCAGATGGAATTCCTCCGCGGCCTGCGCTGCGACTACCTGCAGGGCTACCTGTTGTCGCACCCGCTCGACACCGAACACTTCACCACCTTCCTCAACCGCCGCGCGCACGAGTCCCGATCCGCGGGCGGCCCGCCGGTGCTTCTCCCATGAGCCACACACCGCCCGTCCCCGCGCTCGCCGCGATGCGCAACCGCCGCCGCGCCGCACGCCAGGCGCGCCTCAAGGTCGTGCTGCGCGGCGCCCTGGGCGCCGCCGCCGTGGTCGGCTTCGTGCTGTGGGCCCATTTCGCCTCCGGCCGACCGAAATTCTCGCCGCACGAGGCACCCGAAGCCGGCTGGGAGGCGTTTCGCGATGCCTATGGCGTCGACGCCTTCGGCCGCGACGGCTATTTCGTCCGCGCGATCCAGAACGGCTACAACCTCGTGCACTACACGCACAAGTACGCCTGGCGCTTCACACGCAAGAGTGCCCACGACCATCCGAACGCGTGCATCGACTGCCACGACGCGGAGTCCCTGGCCTACGCCTTCGCGGCCGGCGACCGCTTCGACGCGCGGCTCGGGCGGCGGGTGTCCTTTGAGGAGCGCGTGATGCGCTGCTACGCGACGCATCTCGACGGCTTCATCCCGACGATCCACGAGCCCGCGGTACGCGACATCCGCATCTTCGCCCGCATGGTCGCCTACCACCTGCAGCTCGGCGAGGGCGCGCTGGAGCACACGCGGTGAAGCGGCGCGCGCCGGGCTGGCGAAAAGCCACGCGACTCGGACTGCTGGTCGGCGTGCTGCTCGCGCTGTACGCGCTCGCGGTCGCGAAGCACGACGAACGCGCACGCATCCGCGAGCAGCCCGTGGCACTGACGCCGGGCTGCGCCGACAAGCTCACCCGCTACGGCCTCGCCGCCGGCGCGACCTACGTGTCGCCCTACGCGCTCGCGCGCACCGGGCGGGCGAACGTGCGCCGCGGCTACAGCGAAGAAGACGTGCGCGCGATCCAGCGCGGCTGCAACATCATCGACGACCTGCAGGGGCAGCTCGCCGCGGACCCCGCGCGCGAACGCTGGAACGCCACGCGCTTCGTGCGCGGCACCCACACCAGCTGCGACCACTGCCACCAGGGCATCGGCGACAAGCAGACCGCGGACGGCGTGCCGCAGACCGGCTCGCTGAGCCTCGCCGCCTCATGGGTCATGGCCGACATGTACGACCAGTTCACCGGCATCCTGCTGCCCTACGAGCTGCGCCAGATGCAGTGCTACATCAACTCGTCGAACGGCTTCAAGCCGAACATCGCCGACGACCTGATCCGCGACGTCACCGCCTACAGCCGCTTCCTCGCCGCGGCGCTCGACCTGCGTTTCGGCGTCCGCTATCCGGAACAGGGCATCGACGAGGTGACCGCATCGTCGACGCTCAAGCGCGGCGACGACTATGTCCGCGGCGGCGCGCTGTTCCGGGAGAAGTGCGCGCGCTGCCACGGCCCGCAGGGGCTCGGCACGGTCGTCGACGGCAAGGTGCGGTTCCCGGCCGTGGCGGGGCCGAACGCGTTCAACCTGCAGTCGCGCAACAACTTCTCCTTCGTGTCGACGATCCTGCCGGGCTTCATCTGCCGCAACATGCCGCTCGGCGAAGAGGGCTCGCTCTCCAACCAGGACTGCCGCGACGTCGCCTTCTACGTCAGCAACCTGCCGCGGCCCGCCGGCGACAAGCAGGGGCCGCTCGCGGCATTGTGGCAGCAGCTGATGATGCGCGTGATGCCGCCGCTGATCCGCAGCATCGAATCCTGGCAACGGCCGGGCGAAACCGTGGGGAACGGGACGTGAACGTGAAGACCGCCGTGTTCGGATGGGCGCCGCCGCGCGTGGGCGCGCTCGGCAACGAATTGCTGATCGGCCTGACGCTCGCGATCGTCGTGCTGCCACAGGCGATCGCGTTCTCGACGACGCTGGCCGGCCTGCCCTCGTATTTCGGCCTCTACTGCGCGATCTGGGGCGTGCTGTTCACGGCGCTGCTGAACCCGTCGCGGGTGTTCCACGGCGGGCCCAACAGCACGCTGTCGGCAGTCGTCGGCGTCACGCTGCTGCCGGTCGCGCCGCAATTCGGCCCCGACTACATCGGCTACGCGCTGACGCTGTTCCTGCTCGCGGGGCTGATCCAGCTGGTGTTCCTCGCGGTGCGGCCGCTCGGACGGATGCTCGACTTCGTCAGCGAACCGGTCGCCAACGGCATGATCTGCGGCATCGGCCTGTACATGATCTTCAAGTCATTCCCGGCCTTCGCCGGGCTGCCGATCAACACCCAGGTCGAATGGCGCCTGTGGATCGCCTGGCAGAGCTTCCTCGCGGTGCTCGAGATCGGCAACCTGCACGCGATCCACATCGGCCTGATCACGCTGCTCGTAACCCTCGTCACGCGCCAGTTCACGGCCCTGCGCAACTGGGCGATCCTGCTCGGCATCGTCGCCGGCACGCTGTACTCGGAATGGCTGAACGCACGCCTCGGACTCGCTGCCACGCTGGTCGAACAGACCGCCAACGTCTCCGCCGCGGGCTTCGTGTACCCGTCCGTGCCGCTGTTTACCCAGGAGGCGATGCCCGACATCATCAGCATCATCCCGGGCGCGGTGACGCTCGCGCTGCTGGGCCTGTTCCAGACGGTCGCCGCGATGCGGCGCATGAACCGCCGCAGCGGCCAGTTCGTCGACGCGCGCCACGGCATCTTCGCCGACGCGCTCTCCAACTGCGTGCTGCCCTTCATCTCGGCGCTGCCGACCTGCGCCTCGTTCAACCGCATGTCGCTGATGCACGCGATGAACACCGGCAGCCGGCTCGCCGCGGTCTCGTCGGCGCTGTTCCTGCTCGCGCTGGTGAGCTTCTTCGGCGAGTTCATCGCGATCATCCCGGTGCCGGCGATGGCCGCGATCATCATGGTCGTCGGCGCCAACATGATCGACTGGTCGGACATCCGCGCGCACTTCCAGCACCGCCCCGAGGCGATCGTGTTCAGCGCCTCCTTCCTGTCGGTGCATCTCTTCGGCCTCTTCGGCGCGGTGATCTGCGGCTCGCTGCTCGCCCTCGCCTACGCGAAGTGGGAGAAGGCACATCCCAACGTCAGCCTCGAACACAACGTGCTGCGCATCCGCGGCAACATCTATTACGGCTCGCTGCCGGTGATCGAATCGCTGTACCACCGGGCCAGCACCGACGCGCACATCGACGAGCTGGTCGTCGATTTCTCCGCGGTCCACCACATCGACCCGGAAGGCATCCGCTGGCTCGCCGAAGTCGGCAAGAACGGGAAAGTCCGCTTCATCGACCGGCGCAGCGGGCTGGACCGGCGCGCGGCTTCGGGCGAATCCCCGCCCGACCGCAAGCGCCGCGACCGCAAGCGCCGCGACCGCCGCCGCCGGCGCACGCTGTAGCCGCCGCCGCGGGGCGCGTCGCGTGCCGGGGCAGGGCCGTTCGGGCGCGGACGGAGGGCCTACTTCTTCGCGATGGTCGCTTCCTCGACCAGCAGCGGGTACATGTAGCCCGAGCCGAAATCGCGGTCGAGCGTGACCTTGCCGGTGACGACGACTTCGTCGCCGACCGCGGCGGTGTCCTTGCTCGTGACGATGAGGTTGTTGGTGCCCTGCTCGCCCGAGCCGTCGCGCACATGGACGAAATTGCGGCCCATGATGCCGTTGTTCACCTTGACCACCTTGCCGCTCACCTGGATCGCCTTGCCCGACAGCGCGGCCTTTTCCTGATACACGGCGGCGACGGTCCTGACCGCGGCATCCTCGGCGAAGGCCGCGGGGACGACAGAACCGAGCATTCCGGCGATGACGAGGGCGAGAATTTTGTTCACGAACTGACTCCTGCTGATGGGTCCGCATGCGGACAGGAAGGCAATGCTGCAAGCGGGCATTGTATACCCTGCTGCGGGCGCATGACGTCCGACTGGGGCGCAGCCGCCCGCGCAACGCGACGCCGCCGACATCGTCGCCTTGCCCCGCCTACGGCGAATCGAGCGTTTCCACGGCAACCCGCGCCTTCCCGCCCGCGACAACGTCCGCCTCGCGGAAGCGCGCTTCGACGTCGACCAGGACCCCGTGCTCATCGTGGATGCAAACGACGTCCTTCATGCCGCGAGCCGCCGCCAGTTTCCCGGGTGTCATTCCGGTCCACCGCGCGTCGGAGTCGACGCTGGGAAGGGCGCGCGCCTTGCGCCGCTCCTTGCCGTGGAAGCGGAGGTAGTTGACCGTCGCCCAGATCAACAGGGCGGCGCAGAGCGCCCAGCCGTAGGGCATGGTGTCGTACGCGAAGTCGAT
This sequence comes from Azoarcus sp. DN11, assembly GCF_003628555.1. Taxonomy (NCBI): domain Bacteria; kingdom Pseudomonadati; phylum Pseudomonadota; class Betaproteobacteria; order Rhodocyclales; family Zoogloeaceae; genus Azoarcus; species Azoarcus sp. DN11. Next base: position 4,798,620 of record NZ_CP021731.1, read on the forward strand.
CAGGCCGGTCCAGCCCGACAGGTCTATCCACTGGTGCTGCGCGATGCGGATGCCCATGACCCACAGCAGCAGGGTCAGCACGGGCCGCCACAGGTAGACCCACACGCCCCAGCCGATCCAGGTCACCACGGTCATGGCCTGGCGGGCGCCCTTGGCCTGGGCCTCCGGCCGCTCGTAGATCAGGGGATGGCCATCGGCGCAGCGGACGCGGATATGCGGAGGAAGAGGAAGCGACATGTATGGAGCGGTGATGCGGAGTGGCTTAACGGAGTCCCCGGTCCGGGCTGCTCCAGCGGCCGCGCTGACCTTTCTTCCGCAGCAGCGCCTTGGGAAAGGCCACGACCGCGGTCAGCATGTTGATCAGCCAGTACGCGAGCGGATACCAGATCGTGAAGAAATAGTTGCGCCGCAGCCGCGCGTCGTAGCGCGAGTCGAGCGCCAGCGCGACGCCGGTCTGCAGCAGCGCGGTCGCGGCGATCAGCATGCCGGTCCAGCCGGGCAGAAGCGTCCTGATAGTGAGCGCCGGCGGCAGCGTGAAGACGCGTCCGAGCAGGTAGAGGACGATGATCCCGGTCATCGCGTAGGACCAGGCGAGGCTCAGGCCGTATTCGAGGTACACGGGCCACATCCGCCGCTTGGTCCACTGCGTCCAGATGCCCCGGTACTTCAGGATCGCCTGGGCGCCGCCGGTCGCCCAGCGCAGGCGCTGCTTCCATAGCCCGGTCAGGGTTTCCGGCATCAGGATCCAGCACGTCGCGGCCGGCTCGAAGCGGACATCCCAGTGGGCGATCTGGAGCTTCCAGCTGATGTCGATGTCCTCGGTCAGCGTTTCCCGCGACCAGAAGCCGACGTCGCACAGTGCCACCTTGCGGAACATCACGCAGACGCCGGAGACGCTGAAGAGACGCCCGTAGGTGCGCTGCGCCCGCTTGATGATGCCGATGATGGACGAGAACTCGCCGACCTGGATGCGGCCGAGGAGCGTGGAGCGCGTGCGCAGGCGGGGGTTGCCGGTCACCGCCCCGACGCGGGGGCTGTTGAGGAAGTGGCGCACCATCCACGCGGCCGCGTACTGATCGAGCAAGGCGTCGCCGTCGATGCCGAGGATGTACTCCGCATCGGTCATCAGCGCGGCCGTCGTCAGCCCCACGGCCTTGCCCTGGTTCTGTTGCTGGTGGATGACGCGCAGGCGTGGGTGTTCCGCGCACAGCTGGTCGAGGATTTCACCGGTCCGGTCGCGGCTGCCGTCATTGACGGCGATGACCTCGAAGTTCGGGTAGTCGTGCGCCAGCAGGTTGAGGATGGTCTCCTCGACCTGGCCTTCCTCGTTGTAGCAGGGAACCACCAGCGCGACCTTGGGGGCGGCGCCGACTTGCGGCGGACGCATCGGGTCCGACCCGTACTTCTCGTAACGGAACCAGTAATTCAGGCTCCCCACGACCCACAGCCAGGACATGAAAAGCGGGTAGAGGAAGCAGAAGTTGAAGACCAGCGACGGCAGGCCCGCGGCGACGGCGGGAACGAGACCGGCTTGCGGGGTCATTCGACGACCCTCTGCAGCGACAGCTCCTTCCTCAGCACGTCGATATCGGGACGGTTGGCGAAGGGATCGTCGGGGTAGTAGCCGAAACTGCGGATCCCCGCTGCGCGCAGGCGCCGCATCCAGCCGGCGATCTCGGCCGACGGCAGTGCTTCGTCGGGGGACCACTTCTTGGCCTGGAGCTCGAAGACGACCTTCCTTTCCGCCCCATCGACCTTCCGTACCGCACCGACCAGCTCATCCAGCCACGCCTGGGGATGCTCGGCCTTTTCCATGTAGGGCATAGCCATCACCGCGATCCAGTCGAAGCGGCGGACGGCATCCGGCAGCGACTGGGCGAAGCGGGCTTCGGCGTCGGGATCCATGAGGGGGGCGGCAAAGTAGTTGCGCGCGAGCTGCAGCGGTTGGCGGAACTTCTCCACCCGGTTTCGCAGTTCGCCGGCGAACCACGAGAGGTGCTCGGTCTTCGCCTGCGTCCAGCGCGCCATTTGCGCCGGGTTCGCGCGTATGGCCGCGACATCGCGCGGCAGTCCGAGGCGCGCGGCGTAGTAGTCGAGGGCGAACGGCGAAGCATCCTCCATGTCGGAGAGCGTCGCGTCGTCATGGATCAGCAGTCCGCTGAAGTACGCGTACCGGCCGAGATCCTCGTAGATTTCGGCGACGAATTCCCGCGCCTTGTCCGAGAACGGGCTCAAGCGGGCGTAGCCCACGCCGCGGCTGCCGTCCGCGGCGCGCACCATGTGCGCCTGCCATGCGTCGCCGGGGGGCACGAAGGCGGTCAGCGGCAGCCACGCGAAGACCCGCGCGCCGGTGCGGGTCGCGATCTGCCAGCTGGCCCGGCCGAAGAGATCCGCCTTCACCGGCAGATGGCGGTTGGGGAAGTACAGCCGCCGGGCAACCCCCGAAGCGTCGTCGTCCGCGAAGGCCTGCAGGAATACCGTGTTGACGCCGGAAAGCTTGATGCGCTCGAGGAGCAGGCCGAGATTCCTTTCCTGCTGTTCGGGGTTCGCATCGTAGATGTAGTCCAGATCCACGTGCATGACCCGCATCGGGCGCGTCTTGTCCGGGACGAGGGTCGCGGCCAGTTCGGCGGCAGTCGGGTCGTTCTTGAGGTAATGGCGGCGGATGGCCGACAGGCCCGCTGCAAGCTCGTTGTCGCCGTCGTCGAGATTCATGGTGACGGTCATGCCGAGCCGGGCCGCGAAGTCCTGCACTTGTCCGCTGTACCGCCCGTATGGCCAGACCATCACCCGCGGCCGCCTGCCGGTGAGTTTTTCCAGGAATTCGCTGTTCCGGGCGAGATCCCCGACAACGCGCGCCTCGTAGCTCGCTTCCGATTCGTAGCTGGCCGTGGCCTGATCGTAGCGGCGCGTGGTCGCGGCCGGCATCTCGTTGCCCTCGGCATTGCCGCGGATGCCGTGGTGCAGGTCGTAGCTGTGCGAGGCGATTTCGACCAGGCCGCTGGCCGCGATCTCCCGCAGCTGCGGCACGCTCAGGAAATCCTGCCGCGACACCCGGAGTTCGCCGTAATTCACGGGCTGCTCGCCGGCCTCCTTCAGCCACGAGCCGACCACGGCCAGCGTAGCCGGGTAACGGTAGGCTTTCAGGAGCGGAAAGACGATCCTGTAGAAGCTCTCGTAGGCGTCGTCGAAGGTGAGGAGGACGGCCTTGGGCGGCAGCGGTTTCGCGCCGCGGCGGGCATCCACCAGATCCTGGACGGATATGACATGGTAGCCCTGGTCGCGCAGCCAGTCGAAATGGTCGGTCAGCCGCTTCGTACCGAGCGTGTCGCCCGCGGCGGCGGCGCCGACCGTGTCGACGATGTCGTGGTAGCACAGCACCTGATAGGACTCGGCCCGGAGCCAGGGGCTGAACAGGAAGAGAACGACGAGAGCCATCCGGCGCAGCATCAGAAATACCCCTCGAAACCGATGGTCCCCGTGTAGTAGGAGGAAATGACGCCATCGAAGGGATAGCGCGTCCGGCTGATGCGCCAACCGATGCGGAAGGCGTCGGAGAACGCGATGTCCTGACCGTAGCCGTAGTTGCTCATCGCCATCGCACCGAAGCCGGACTGATCGACCTGCCCGGCGGTCAGCCAGAACCGGTGCCACAGCGACGATTTCTTGGTGTCCACGTCCCGCCACTGCATGAATTCGAAGATGAGCGTGGCCCCGGCCTCGAGCTGACGGCGCGGCGAGAAGTAGGCGACATTCGGCTGGCTGTTGTTCTGCCCGGCAACGCGGACGCTGGCGGTCAGGCGCCGGTCGAAATCCGTCAGCAGGTTCTGGCTCGCGGCGAGGTGGGCTTCGGTCCGCTCGTTATCCGAAAAGCGGGTGACGCGATAGCCGCCTGCGACGTCGCGCGTCTCGTCCTGACGCCAGCGCAATGCCAGGGCGGCGCTGTCCGCCGTCACGCCGGTGGCGACCGCCCGCGCCTGGCGGAAGAACTGGTTCTTCTCCACGGCCGCGGACGCGGACCAGCGGTCCGAGAACGCGTGGTCGGTCTCGATTCGCCCATAGCCCGCGCTGCCCGCCTCGATTTCCGTGCTCCAGTCCGTCACGGTGTATTTCAGGCCGGCACTCCCGGAATCCCCCGAAGTTGAAACGACCGGACCGCTCCACAAGGAACGGTAGCGGGCGAAGACGCGCCAGCGGTCGTCGGCGAACGGCGGGCTGTCGACGCGCAAGTCGTATTCCCGGGTGCGGTTGCCGGCGATCGAATCCGCATCGCGGCCGAAGGATGCGTTGCCGGTGACGTGGCTGCTGTCCTGCAGCGCCAGCCGCCGCCGGGCGTCACGGATGGTGTGAAGTTCCGGATAGCCGGGTGACAGCTCATCGACGGTCTGCCGGAAAAACGCCGCATCGCCGCGGTCCATGCGGGCACTGGCCAGGCCGATGCGCGAGTCGAGGCGGTCGGGCTGCTCGCCGAGCACGATGCGGAAGCTCTCCTCCGCCTGACGCGGCTGGCCGCGCCAACTTGCGAGCACCCCGGCGGCTTCCTGGGCGTCGGTCGATGCGGGCGCCGCCGCCAGCACGGTATCGAGCTTGAGTTGGGCGTCGTCCAGCTTTCCGCGGTAGGCCGAGAGCATCGCCTGCGTAATCAGTGCGGCGGTATAGGTGGCCGCCTCGCCGGGATCGCAGCGATCCTTGTGCGCCAGGCGCTGCACCAGATCGTCGATCACGTATTGCGCGTCGTCGTACCGTTCCAGGTCGGCGAGGGCGTAAAACTGCGCCCGGCGGAGGTGGAGCGCGTCGGGCGACTGCTCGACCAGCGTTCGCAGCAACGCTTCCGCCTCGCGGTAGCGCCCCACCGACTCGTAGGACGATGCGGCCGGCAAGGCCACGTATTCCGGCACGCTGTCGCCGGCTTCGATGAGTCGTTCATATTCGTTGACGGCGTCCTGCCAGCGGTTGCGGGCTTGGTAGGCAACGACGAGGTCGCGGCGAAGACGGGTGAGCGTGGCCGGCGGGGCCTTCCCGGCCGTGCCGTCCTCCAACGCGGCCGTCAGCACGGCGATCGCCCGATCGGCGTTGGTGAAGCGTTCCTTGGGCGTATTGCGGTCGCCGACCGCCCAGTGCAGGTATTGGGCGGCGCGGTTGTTGGCGAGGCGGAGCGATTCCTCCAACGTCAGCGCCACGCCCGCACCGGTGGCATGACGTGCCGCTTCCTGTGCCGCATCGATATCGGCCAGGATCATGGCAATCGCCTTCGGCGCATCGCGGTTGTCCGGGGCGAGGCGCTGCATCTCCTCGTACGTCAGCAGGGCCTCGGTGAGCCGGCCCGCCTGGCGCAGCGCGTAGGCGCGCAAGTCCAGCACGTCCGGGCGGCCGGGCGCGCGCGCGAGGAGCGCTTCGGCAAGCTTCAGCCCCTTGTCATCCTGTCCCCGCTGCAGGTACAGGCGGGCCAGGCGGATGCCGGCATCGGTATCGGGGCCGAAACGCTCCGCGATCAACGCGTGGAGACGCTCCGATGCCGCTTCGTCGCCCACCGCCAGGGCGGAGCGGAACAGTGCATCGACGACATAGCGCGGCGCCTGCGCTTCCAGCCTCCCGTCCGTCTGCGCCAACGCCCGGGCGTGTTCCCCGCTCGCGCTGGCAACCGCGATGAAGTCGAGGCGATAGCGGAGGACCTGCGGAAAACGGTTCGCCAGTGACTCGAGGACAGGCCAGGCGTCCTTGCCCCGGCCTTGCTCGTTCATCGAGAGTGCATGCCGATATTCGGGCTCGCCGCTGTCGGCGGCCGATACCGCCGGCTCCGGCGCCCCCGCGCGCTGCACGTCACCCGCGCAAGCCTCGCCCGCGCCGACGAGAAACAATGCCGAGGCTATCAGTACCCTTTTCAAAAACCACCCCGAAAACCACTCTTTGCAAGCATGCCCTTGGTGTCGATCCGATGAACCGGCGTGTCGGCCGAATCGCAGGGCATCGGCCGCCGGCATGCGGTTGACATCAAGTCGCACGCCCGGCGGCACCCGGAATAAATATATTTCAACATATAGGGAATTGTAAAATTGTGTGGCAACTTCGCGACACAATCGCATGGCACGGTGTGGTCGGGTGCCCGGGCACCCCCGGCTCGGCGTGGCGAAAAATCGCCATTGCGCGTTAGCATCCCGTCATCCAGACTGTCCGAGAACGCGCATATGGCACGCATCCACCCCGAAGGCTGGCAACGCATCCCGGCGAGCGGGGCGCTGGCGCGCGAACTCGAGACCCTGGCGACGCTGGCCGAAGGCTTGCCCGACGACCATGCGGTGTATCACGGCATCCACTGGACGCGGGTGAATCGCGACCACGCGCTGTTCGGCGAGATCGACTTCGTCGTCGTCGGCCCGAGCGGCCGGCTGCTGCTGATCGAGCAGAAGTCGGGCTTCCTCGACGAGACCGCGGACGGGCTGGTCAAGACCTACGCGAAGGCGAAGAAGAACGTCAGCGTGCAGATGGCGCGCAGCGCGGACCATCTGCGCGAGCGCCTCGGCGTCTTCCTGAAGGGCCACAAGGCGCACATCGACGCGCTGCTCTACTGCCCGGACTACACGGTGCGCCAGCCGGGCAGCGCCGGGATCGACCCCGCGCGCATCGTCGACGCGGGCCGCCGCGAGCATCTCGTGGCGATCGTGCAGAGCCTGCTGCGCGACGACACGCGCGACCGCGTGGTGCTCGACAACATCGCGCGTTTCCTCACCGACGAGCTGGAACTCGTGCCGGAGGTGAACGCCATCGTCGGCCAGGCGGAGGCGCTGTACACGCGGCTCGCCGGCGGCCTGGCGGAATGGGCGCGGCGCATCGAGATGGAGCCCTTCCGCCTGCGCGTCACCGGCACCGCCGGCAGCGGCAAGACGCAGCTCGCGATGGCGGTGTTCCGCGACGCGCTCGCGGCGGGGCGGCGGCCGCTGTACGTGTGCTACAACCGCCCGCTCGCGGACCACATCGCGCTGATCGCGCCGCCCGGCGGCGAAGTCGCGACCTACCATCAGCTGTGTGACCGCGTGCTGCGCGCGCACGGCGCGGTGCCGGACTTCCGCCGGCCCGACGCATTCGCCGAGCTGGAACAGCGTTTCAGCGCGCTCGACGCGGGCGAGGCGTGGCGCTTCGACGAGCTGATCGTCGACGAGGGGCAGGACTTCCGCGAGGACTGGCGCGACGCGCTGCTGCGCCTGCTGCGCCCCGGCGCGCGCGCGTGGTGGCTGGAGGATCCGCTGCAGAACCTGTACGGGCGCCCGCCCGTCGCGCTGCCCGGCTGGGTGCGCCTCACCAGCGAACGCAACTACCGCAGCCCGGGCGACATCCTGTCGGCACTGAACCGCATGCTGCCGCTGGCGCGGCCGCTGGAGGCCGGCAGCCCGCTCACCGGCTCGGATGTCGAGATCCTGACGTGGGCGGATTCCGCCGAGCTCATCGACGCGACCAAGCGCGCGATCACGCGCGCGATCGGGCTGGGCTTCCGCCGCGACATGATCGCGACGATCACCTTCCGCGGGCGCGAACATTCGATGTTCACGCCCTTCGACCGCCTCGGCGGGCACCGCCTGAAGGCCTTCAGCGGGACCTACGACCTCCTCGGCAACCCGGTGTATTCGGACGGCGACTTCCTGATCGACTCGGTGTACCGCTTCAAGGGCCAGGCCGCCCCGTGCGTGATCTTCACCGAGATCGACTTCGCGGAGCTCGACCCGCTGACGGTGCGCAAGCTCTTCGTCGGTGCAACCCGCGCGAGCATGAAGCTGATCCTGGTCGTATCCGAGCTAAGAACGAGTGAGATATTCCCCAGGGACCCGGCGAGATAATTGCAGGATTTAGTGGTACCAGCCTGAATTTATCTGGATGTGGCGCAAAAGGGTGTTTGCTGTGGAGAAACACCCGCGCCGCCGGGAATCGGACCGGTCAGGTCGCCTCGGCGGGACGCTTCGAGGCCGGCAAACCGAGGGCGCCAATCGCGCCGACGACGCTCGCCGAAGAGGCTGACGTGCGGATGGCAATCGGGTCGGAACCATCGGTGTCGAGCACGATGACGACGGTCTCGCGTCGGCCAGTCGGAGAACGCAAGTCGGCGGCCTTGAGCCTCTGCGAATAGCGATGCAGGGCGCTACGGGAGAGCCGGATTCCGGCCGCAGCCAGCTCCTCTTTCACGATGTCGCAGCAGGTATAGGCATGGCGCCTGAGCAATGCGTCCACGTGGTTCTGTTGGTTCGCCGGCAGCTTCACAATTGTGCTTGTGCGTCCCATGCGCGCGTTCCTCTCATCAGCCGGCCGGGATGGCGGCATGCGACGAGGCTACGGGCAATTCCGGCAACATACCAAGGAACGGGCTTCACTGCCTGCAGCGCCGCCGCGCGAGGGCGTCAGGGGATCAGCCGTGGCGTGCGGGCGGCCTCGATCGTGCTGTTGAGGTGGTAGGACTTCGAGGGGCGCAGCGTCCGCCCGTCCGGGCTGCAGATGATCACGTCTTGCGAGCGGTGCAAGTTGGCTGCGGCCTGGATGAAATGCATGGTCGAGCCCGGCGACTGCGCCGCGTAGCGCTCCACCAGGTCGCGCAGGCGGACCGGGCCGGACTCAGCAAAGATGAGGCGTCCTAAGTGCTCGTGGATGCCATTGACGCAGGCCTCGCGCGACGAGTCGCCAAAGTCGAAGGTCTCCTGGCCGGTGTATTCGTGGTCGCGGTTCGCGTCGTAGCCCTGCATGAAGACGCCGGGCTCCAATTCGTGGCCGAAGGCCGTGGCGTTGTCCCAGTGCAGGTTCTTCATCACCTCGTGCGCCTTGTAGCGGTTCGACAGGTGGATCAGCCAGTAGTCCCACGGCGTGGCGCCAAGCGGGCGCACGAAGAACAGCGTCGCGAAGCGCGCGCCCGCCTCCTGGCGGATGCCATAGGCCAGATGGCGCTGCAGCACCTGGCGCCACTGCCGATCCTGCTTGAGCGCCTGCAGGCTTTCCCACGGCACATGCTTTGCCAGCCCGATCCGCTCCATCGGCCGGCGGTTCGCCGCGCGGTCGGCCAGGAAGGTGATGAGCGAGCCGACGTTGAACGTCAGCAGCACCTCGGCCCCTTGCATCGCCCGCATCAAGCCGGCGAGATCGGCCATCGGCAGCTTGTCGTAGCTGTACTGGTCGAGCACGAAGATCGCATGCTCGCCCATCCGCCGCGCCTTCACCTCGCTCACCAGGCGCGGCAGCTCGGCGAGGAAGTCGCCCTGGCAGACCCGCGCCCGCGCCAGATCGGCACGCTCGATCGCGCCCTCATCGGCGCGCTGTGCCAGGCGTCGCTCCAGGTAAGCCGCCGTGTCGCGCTCCACGTCGATGAACGCATAGTCCACCGCCACCTCGCGCGGCTTGTCGCGGCCGAGGTTGAGCCGCGCCCGCGCCTCGCGTACCGCTCGCATCATCAGCAGCGGCGAGCCATCGATCTCGCCCGAACCGTCCTCGGCAAGGTAGGCGCCGCCGCCGGAGAAGCCGTCGACCAGCGTGAGCTGCAGCTTCGGAATCCTCGCCTGTGACATCAGCGTCAGGATGTACTCGCACACGTAGGATTCGATGATCCGGTGCTTGACGAGGCTGTGCTGCTCGATCAGCGGCGGCGGGGAACCGATGCGCCAGTCGTACTTGTCGCCTTTCTTCATCAGGCGTCAGCTACCCAGGGCGGCTGACGCCGGCATCTGATCCCAGGTGCGGCCGTTCAACTCGCGGCCGTTGTGCTTTTTCGCGCGCTTGACGCCATCGGCGCCCCAGCCGCCCCACTGCTTGAAGAAGAACGCGACCTGTGCGGCCTCGCACTGTTCGCGGATCGCATCGACCCATTCCAGCTTCATCGGGCGGGCCTTCGGGCCGGACTCGCCGCCGACGATGACCCAGTGAATGCGGTCGAGATCGAGTTCGCCCACGTCCTCGAGCAAGGGCTCCACCGACAGGAAGCGGATGGCGGCGTCGACGCGGCGCAGGTGGTCGATGCGCGGCACGCCGTACTGACGATCTTCGACTGAAACGCCCAGCCACGCATTGCGCGGCGCCGCCTTGCCCTCGAAGAAGGCCGCCATGCGGTCCGCCCGCTTGGTCAAGATCTGGAACGTGTGCCAGTGCGCACGCCCGATCACGTCGAAAACCTGTTCGATGTAGGTGGTTGGCACCGCTTCGTGGAACAGGTCGGACATCGAATTGACGAAGTACGTCGTCGGCACCCGGCGCTTCAACGGATCTTCCAGCCGTTTCGGCAGCAGCGTGAGGTCGAAGCCGTTCTCATAACCCGGTGTCCTCATCGCCTGCAATCGCGCGGCCATGCCCTCCGCGTAGCAGTGCTTACAACCCGGCGACACCTTGGTGCACCCCACCGTCGGGTTCCAGGTGCGCTCCGTCCACTCGATCTTGCTTACCGTCGTCATCGTCGAATCCTGCTCGTTCAGGCGCCCAGTGCTTGCAAGCCGCATGGCGGCGGGCGTATCCCGGTTCGCTCCATTTTAGCCCATCGCTACGGGAAGCCGCGGCCCGAAGTGGCGTCTGGAATATTCGACCGCCGGCCCCGGATCGCTGTGGAAAAGTGCTCCTGGATTGGAAAGAGGCCTGCTTGGCCGAGTCGAAACAAATACTCCTTTGGAATCCAAGGAATCCCGCTTTCTGCGCCTAAGCTGGTCATCGTCACCTCACGAGGAATGCGCCATGACCACGACGAAATGCCACCTCCTGAAGCTCGAAGCGCAGGTCAATGCCCTGGCGCAAGCCTGGATGCATCTCGCGGCGACCGTCGAGGTCCGCGGCCGCATCGACCTTGCCGCGATGGAAGACGCGCTGCGTCACCAGCACTGGCCGCGCGCGCCAGACATCGACGAGGACGCACGCGATACCTTGCAGTGGCTGTGCGGCCAGCTCGACGAGGCACGCGCCGCCCGCGAGGCGCGGCTTACGGCACGGCACCGGGAGAAGCCGAACGCCGAAGCGACCTGCGCCAAGGTGATCCCGTTCAACCTCGTTCGCGCGCGGCACCGGAGGAATGCATCATGACCGCCCTACCGACGATGGGCGCCCGCCTCGTGAAGCTGGAAGCGCAGATGAACGCGATGCTGCAGGCGTGGCTGTATCTGGCCGCGACGGTCGAGATGGAAAGCGGCGTCGATCTTGCGGGCATGGAGGCGTCGCTGCAGCGCAAGCACTGGCCCGGCGCGCCGGAGATCGACAGGGAGGCGCGGGGCACGCTGGGCTGGTTGTGCCGCGAACTGGCGGCGGCGCGGGCGGTGCGGCAGGCACGGCAGCGCGACGACGGCGAGTGAGGGCGCTCCCGCGCGCGCGGAAACGAGGCGAAATAATACGCGGCGTCAACGCCGCATTCTGTTTTCTGGCGCGAAAGACTATTGCGTTAGGTAAAAGCTTTATGGCAAGCTTTGGCCGTCGCTGAAAACAACAGCGGCCGGGGGTGACAGCCCGAAGTGGAGCGGCGATAAGCCGCAGAGCGTTTAGCATGCGGCTTTTTCGTTTGCTTGGTGCGTCCAGTTATGGGCGACCGGGCGGGGGGAGCCGCAAGGCTCGCCGGTGCTCCACCGGTCTGTCAACCTCCGTTTCGGTCGCCCACCCGTTTGACAGCGGGTTGGCGGTTCAAACCGTTACTGGAGCGCAACCATGAGCACCTCGTTTTCGTCCGCGGCCCCTGCCGCCGAATCTGACTTCCCTTCTGCGTCGCACAACGGGACCGCGCCCGCGGCGCCCGTCTCTACTCTCGAACCGTCCGACCTGAATCCCGGCGATCGCATCCGCAGTCTTCACGCCGGCCGGCCCGGTTCCGTCGTGAAGGTGTATGCAGACGGCTCCGCTTGTGTCTGCTGGGACGACGGCGAGCCACAGGCCGAGGGCCTCGGGCACGAGCGCATGCCGCGCGAGCTGCTGGAACGCGTCGCGGCCCCCGCGTCCGGCCCAGTGAACGCGGTTGCCGACCGGGAGGCCCGTGCCGCTGCGGCACTCGATCGCTTCCTGTTCGAGGGCGCCGGCAGCGCTCCCGAGACTGCCGCGGAAGAGGCCTATTCCCCGCGGCTCCGACCAGCCCCCCATGAATCGGCTTCGATCGCGAAGCGCAAGGATTACTGTGTCGCGCTCCTCAAGACGTTGATGCGTTACGCGGATGAGGCGGACCTGGGCGAGTTGGAACAGGCGCTTGAGGAACAGATCACGGAAGTCAGCGGGAGCCGTGCCGTGCCCGGTCTGGTGGCTGCGCGATATGACCTCTTCTGCCGCTTCTGGCTGCAAGGGGGTGTGAAATGACCGACCATCCCGCACTTGTTGACCAACAGGGCTGGCGCGAAGCGGTGGATGCGCTGAATTCGGCGGGCGGAACAAACTGGTTCCAACTTGAAGCGACCATCAATTACGGCTTGGGCCGCATTGAATCGCTTCTTCGCCTGGTGCTCGCCGCCGCGAAGAGTGGAGATGATGCCAGCGGCGTTGGGATCATGGACATCGTCGTTGCGCTGGAGCAGGTACAGGAGACCCTGGGGGACTGCGACAGCGAATTCAACAGAATCTCGAACTACCTGATCTCCACGCAGCTTGCGTATTACGAGCTGAAAACGGCGGAAAAGCGTGAGCGCCTGCTGCTCGGCGCTTTCCAATTGGCCGCCCTTCCTGAAACGGACGTTGAGCTGCTGACTCGTGCGGCACAGACGGTGGCTGAGGTTGTGGTCGGCGACGCCTCGTTCGCCCCGCACTGGGACGTGTTTTGCGATGTGATCAGGGCGCGCGGGCTGGTTGTCGACGCGGTTGGCGATCGCCTGTTGCCGCAGCTGGTGTCGGTGAAGACCCCGGAAGCGGCCGAGGAGGATGGCAGAAGGCGACAGGCCGTGGCCGACGCCATGAATGAGGTTCGTGCCGCGGATCAGATGGCGCTGCCAGCGAAGGCCGGTGCGGGGGCGCGGGCGCGGCGGGCGTCCTCCGCAAAAAAGGAGGTTCGCCATGGTTGATTACGCAACCGCAAGGCGGGTCGCATTCATCCGGGCGCAGAGCCAGCGTGGTTTGATCGCGCGGATATTTGGGCGCCTGCTTGGGATTGAACGGACGCCCACGCGGGCGGCCAACAGGCGGTTCACGGCACCGGTGCGTCCGGCCATGGCGGACGATGGTCTGGTCTATCTGAACGTCGATACGGTTGCGAACTTTCGGCGCTTCAGTAAATTTCCGGTTGGTTGCAAATCACCGGACTGACAGGAGCCAGTAATGACCAGAGGAAGGGAAACCCTCGCACCGCCCGAAATTCTCGACGCGTCCGTGGATGAAGCCCAGACTGCCCAGGGCTTGGCACGGATGCGTGAGACCGCCATCCGCGAGCAGCAGGAGCAAATGTCCGGGGTTTTCAGCCTCGGACGGAATGTCGGCGTCGCGCTCATGGCGAATATAGTGAAGAACTTTTCTGCCGCAGCAGAAGTTCGCGCCTTCGAGGAAATCAACAAGTCAAAAGATTTCAAGGGTTTGCCGATTCGTCACCCGGATGGAGTTCTGCGGCCGGCAGAAAACATCGACGAGTTCTGCCGTGTGGTGTTCGGCCGTGGCTACAAGGCAATGAACAACCACAAGGTGATTCTGCAGAAGCTTGGCGAAGAGGCCTATGAGAACGCAACCCGCCTCAGCCTGAACCGCTCGCAGTTGCGCCTGCTGCTGTCGCTGCCGGAAGATGACCGCGCTATCGTCGAAGAGGCCATGCGCACGGAAGACAAAACCGAAGTGGTCGGGCTGCTCGAATCGCTGGTGAACAAGCTCGACGAGGCCCGTGCCGAAGTCGAAGAGCTAAAGGGCGAACTCAAGGCTACCGAGGAGCTGTCTTCGGAGAAGAGCCGCAAGATCGAGCGGCTAGAGATTGATAAGCGGCGTTTTCAGATGCTGCCGCCGGATGAGGTGCTCGCCGCGCTTCACAATGAAGCAACCAAATTCCATAACGAAGCGTGCGGCATCATTCGCGGAATGTTGCGCCAGGCGGTGATTGCGGTTGATCGGCACCATCAGGAGCATGGTGGTGACAGCAAAATCTTCTTCGCCGGACTGATCGGGCAGATCCAGGCGGATCTGACCGAGTTGCGTGACGAGTACGGCATCCCGGACGCCCACCCGCTGACCATACCTGAATGGATACGCGATGGCGCCGAGGGCGAGGCGACAAATAACATGGCCGGCCCCGCCGCAGTCGGAAGCGAACCAGCCGGAAGCGAATGACCGTGCTTCGCCACACTTCGTAGGCCAACCGCGCGCAGCTTTCGGATATCTCCCTTCCGCCTCCGAAAGCGCTTACAGTTGGCCGGCGAGCGCAGCGCGAAACCGGTAGGGACGCGCCCCTGTGACCGACGTTAGCGACGCCGAGGCAGCCGATACAAGCCGGAGTGTTGAAAAGCTGCGCTCGCGGCCTTCCTCGCTGCCCACTCCGGGCAAGGCGGCACGGATCCGCCGACGGGGCGTAATCGCCCCCTGAAAGGGCTGCAGTGTCGCGGAGGGACGGTGGCTCACTGCCGGGCTGTTCGCGGTCGGTAAATGTTTATAAACGCCATCCGCCGCCCATCCTTTTCGGGCGCGCCTTGTCAGCTCTTGCTGACCTCTCTCCAAGCTCGAAGCCACCACCGTAATTGAAGCGCTTCAATAGCCATGGCGTATCGAAACGCCGATGCTCATCACGGCGTTGACGCATTTCATGGAGGTGGGACAACGATGGAAGTTTTAACCGCCTTGGCGATGATGGTGGTGTCCTACACGGTCGCCTACCTCACCCGGCCGAAGCCCACCAAGCCGAAACCGGCGTCGCTGTCCGAATTCGACCTGCCGGTCGCCGAAGAGGGCACGCCGCAGTGCGTGATCTTCGGCGACGTGTGGACAGGCGACTGGCAGGTGCTGAGCTACGGGAATTTCCGCACTCGCCCGATCAAGACGAGCAACGGCAAGTGACTGCGATGGGGGACGATGACTCGATGTACCAGCCTACTTCAGGTGGAGTGATGGCAGACGAATATCAGGACACATTCCTTGGAAGAATGTCGAGCGTCCTGGGTGATGAACTCGGGAAATACGTGCCCGTTCAAGCGGAAGCGGTCCCTGATGTAGTCGCCCGGTGCATTTCACGGATGCAGGCCGAGTTTGGTGGCGAACAGCCCTACCTGCCGAAGTACCCGAACGGCAAGCCCGAGGCGCTTGCCAAGCAGGTCTTCGATGCTTTCGACGGGCGGAACTGGCGTGAGCTTGCCAAGCGATTCGGCAAAACCGAGCGATGGATCAGGACGATGATTAGGGTGCACCGAAACACAATGAGGAAACCATGACCGAGCAAGAACGTAGCACCAAGACTTCCGACCTTCAGGTTGCGCTGAGCGACGAGTGCGCCGCGGTTCTTCTCCAGCAGCAGAAGATTCTCGAGATCGAGCGCGAGCTGGATCGCACGATGACGGCAATCACGTCGCAGCGCGAGACCGTTGACCGCCTGAGAAAGTCGTTGCCGGATAAGGAGGCGCTGGAACGTCGCTTCGACGATCTGCTTGTCCGCGTTGCGACGGGTGGCGCCGGCGATGACGATTTGGCGCAGGTGGATGATGAGATCAAGGGCGCACAGGCCGAGATCGATCGCATCGGCCCCGAAATTGTACGCAGCGAACGGACTGCTGCCGCCTTGGCCCGCAATGCCGATGCGCTTTGCGCCGAGGTGATGAAGCTCAAGCAGGAGAAAGCGGGGCTGATCACGCGCTTCCTGATCGCCGAGGCAGAAGCGGAGTGTCAGCGCTATGTGGAGGCCGGAAAGGCCGCGGCAGAAGCCTACATGCGGCTGCTTGCTCTCGACGGGATGCTGTCGAGACGTGGGCGACACCCCTTCCACGCGCGTGCAGAGCGGATGCACCTGCCGCGATTCAACCTGGCCGCCTGCAACGTGGAGAAGGGGCATTGGTTCTTGCGCGACGTGCTGTTCACCGTGGATGACCGTTTCGATCGAGAGCGTTCGCTTGAACGGGTGGCGGCCGAGTATCGGTCGCTGCAGGGCAAGTACGGTATCGAGTTTGACGACTGAGGGCGGGATTCGTCATGGCCGCTCGTGGTGACCTGACCGTTGCGCTGAAGCTGCAGGCCGATGTGGCCGAGGCGGTCAAGCGCCTGGGCGATGTCGAGTCGGCAATCGGGCGGGTCGAGAAGGCCGGCGACACGGCCGGGAGGGCCTCGGCCGTCAATGGCCTTGCGCAGGCCGCAACTGCGGCGGCGCAAGGCGCGCAGACCGCGACCGCAGCCACCAAGACGTGGCACGACTTCGTGCGCGAGCGCATGGGGCCGCTCATGCGGCAGTTTGCCCAGGATAGCGCGACCCATGCCGAGGCTCATACGCGCGCCATCCGCCAGATCGGCGCCGAGTGGAAGGAATACAAGGCGGCATTGGCGAGCGGCACCACCCAGGGTGCGCAGGCCGTCCGCGACGTGTCGCAGGTCACCGAGGGGGCGGCGGCGGCGCAGCAGCAGCTCGGTCACGCTACGGTCGTTGTTGCCCAGCGGATGAAGGGGGCGACGATCACTGCCGGGCAGTATGCGCAGGCGATGCGTCAGCTGCCGATGCAGATGACCGACGTCGTCACCAGTCTGGCGAGTGGTATGCCGATCTGGATGGTGGCGATCCAGCAGGGTGGGCAGATCCGGGATTCGTTCGGTGGCGTCGGCCTGGCGTTGCGTGCGCTCATGGGGGCGATCAATTCTGCGACGGTCGGCTTCGCGGCGCTGGCCGGTACGGGCGTCGCGTTGGCGGCGGCCTACAACCGGGCCGAGGAAGAAGCGCGCGCCTACACCCTCGCGGTCGAGACCACCGGCAACGCGGCCGGCGCCACGCGCGGCCAGATCGAGGCGCTGGCAGCCGAGGCGCACCGGACCAGTGGCATCAGCACCGGCGCCGCGCGCGAGATCGCGGTGGCGATGGTGCAGTCGGGGCAGCTCGGCATCGACACCATCGGCAACCTGACCCAGAGCGTCGAGACCTACGCGGCGGTCACGGGGCAGAGCAACCGCCAGGCCGCCGCAGCGCTGGCGGCGATGTTCGTGAAGCCGGCCGAGGCGGCAGAAAAGCTCAACCGGCAATTTCACTTCCTGTCTCCTGAACAGGAGAAGTACATCCGCCAGCTGGAGGAGCAGGGGCGGACGGAAGAGGCGCAGATCGAACTGTCGCGCCGGCTGGCCGAACGGCTTGACGATCTGCGTGACCGCAGCCTGCAGCCACTGCAGCGCGCATGGGACTCGGTCGGGCGTGCCGCGGCGGAAGCCTGGGACCGGTTCGGCTCCCGCTTTCGCGATCCGACAACTGAGGACCAGATTGCGGCGCAAACCAAGGAAGTCGCCCGGCTGCGCGCGGCCGCAAGCCGCGACCCGAACGCGCACGAGTCGATGCTGTTGCCGTCGAACGCCCGGCAGCTCGAAAAGGCCGAAGCCGAACTCGCGCGGCTGCAGACGCAGCAGCAAGCCGAACAGCAGAAGGCGGCCGACGATCGCGCGAACACGCTGCGCGACCAGGCGCGCGAGGCGGCGGACAAGAGCTGGGAGCGCCGCAACGAGAGCCTGAAGAACTGGCGCGAGCGCCTCGCCGAGGAGACGGCCAAGATCCGCGCCGAGGGCGCCACGCTCGGCAAGACGCAGGCGGAGATCGACCAGCAGATCGCCCGCGCGGCCGAGCGGCTGACGCCGAAGGGTGCGAAGCGGACGAAGGTCGATCCGGCCGAAACGGCCTTCCAGTCACAGCTGCAATCGCTGACCCTGGCCCGCGCCGAGGCGGAACAGCGCCTGAAGAATGCGCAGGAAGGGGTGGTCGAGAGCCGGGACAAGGCTACCACTCGCCTCGAGGCATGGATCGGCGTCAACCGCAATGCGCAAAAGCTGAGCGACGCCGACATTGCGCGCCTGCGCGAGCAGGCTGCTGCGACCGATGCCGCCGCGAAGGCCACCGACGCGCTGACCGAGGCGAAGAAGCGCGACGAGCGCATCGACAGTGGCATGGAGCAGGTCAATGCCGAGTTGCTCGAGGCGACCGGGCGCGGTGCCGAGGCGGCGATTGCGCAGGTGGAAAGCCGTTATCGCAAACTGCGCGAGGATCTGACCGCTGCCGGAAACCAGGGCGGGCTGATCACACTCGACCTGCGCATCAACGCCGAGAAGGCGAAGGTGCAGCTCGAGGAGCTGCAGCGGGCAATCGAGAAAGTTTTTGATGGTCAGGGGCGCGGCGAGCAGAGCATCGAAGCGCAGGTCAGTGCCGGCCTCATCACCGAACTCGAAGGGCGCGAGCGCCTGGTTGAACTGCACCGCCAGACGGCCGCCACGGTTGAAGGCTACCTGCCCGCGTTGCGCGAGATGGCTGCCCTGCCCGGCCCCATGGGTGAGCAGGCCCGTGCTGCGCTGCAGACGGTCGAAACACAGCTCGTGCATCTGCGCACGACCACCGACGACCTGCGCAACGCGCTGCGCGATGGCTTGCAGAACGGCCTGCAGGAGGCCCTGCGCGGGCTGGCCGACGGCACGTTGACCCTGCGTGATGCGCTCATGACGCTGGTGCGGGGCGTCGCCCAGTCGATGGCCGATCTTGCGACGCAGCGACTCGCGCAGCAGGCCGCCAACGGCTTAATGTCGATGTTCGGCGGCGGCGAGGGTGAAACCGATATGGTGACCGGCGCTGCGGCGGTCACCGGCTCTGCCGCCGCACTCGCGGTCGCGGGGGGCTCGCTCCTCACCGGCGCCGCCGCCATTGAAGCAGCGGCCGCATCGCTTGCTGCAGCCGGCGCAGCCACTGGGGTAGCGGGCCTCGGCTTCGCCACCGGCGGCTACACCGGCGACGGCGGCAAGTATGAGCCGGCGGGCGTGGTGCACCGGGGCGAGTTCGTCACCCGCAAGGAAGTGACCCAGCAGCCTGGTGCGTTGCCCTTCCTGCATGCATTCAACGAGCTTGGAATGCATGCGTTGTTCGGATGGCGAGGATATTCAGACGGCGGTCTGGTTGGAGCACCCGCGCCGGCGCTGACTGCCCCCAGGGTCTCGGTTACACAGCTATCTGAGTCCGCCGCGCCGTCAACGACCGTGAAGAATGCCGTGAACCTGCACCTCTATGACGATCCCCAGCGCATTGCCGAAGCGGCATTCCGTTCTAAGGTCGGAGAGGAGAACTTTGTCGTAATGCTCTCACGGGATCCGGCGCGGTACCGGTCCATTCTGCAGTTGTGAGGTCAGTCGCGATGCAGCCTTTCCCGAGCAAGCAGGCCAATGATGATGTGGGCGGAACGAGCCGTTTGCCGCATGAAGATATTCCTGATCAAGGGAATGATCGTGGTCGCCTGATGTTCGCTCAGCGCCGCTCCTTCGGGGATGGCCAGGCTGCTTGCCTCGCAATCGAAAAGTTCCTCATGGTAGGTCCGGTACTCGGCCGCCACATCTTGCGCCATGGCGGGCGTCAGGCCGTTTCGTACGCATGTGTCGATGATCCAGCGCTCGATCTCCAGGAAGGAGCGGTCTTGATACGGGAAATCGATTACGTCGCCCATCGGCCATCATCCAATTTGAAAAGTGCCGTTAGAGGGAACCATCATGAACGAACGACCGCCACTTGACGATCACGAGATCGACCGTAGGGCGAGGCAGTATGCTCTCGCTCATCGAGTCGATTATGCCGACGCAGTTAAGGCAGTAGTCGAATTCTCCGCACCGCCCGACAACGCGGCGCCATCTCGTGCCCCGGTGTCAGACAACGCGGCGAAGGCTGCGGAAGCAGCTTTGGATGCGAAGGCGAGACAATACGCCCTGGAACACGGGGTGAGATATGCCGACGCTTTGCAGCACGTTCTGACGGCACCTGCCCTGCCGCGACAGGGGAGCGAAAGTCTGGACACGGCTGGAGGTGATGTTGCCATTGACCGCAGAGCAAGCGCCTATGCACGTCGATTTGGCGTGAGCTACTCGGAAGCACTTGACCACGTTTGCCACTCGGATAGTGCAGGCTCTCCCGGTTTGGTCGCCTGCTTTAGCGAGATGGATGGCTCGATGGCGATCCCGACCCTGAAGCAAATGATGGAGGGGCAATGGATCGAGATTTTCAAGTCCGGCAAGCATGTTTCGAGTGACGGCGAATCGATCGACTTCACCGTGGAAGATGTGAAGGCCATCGCAGACGGCTATCAACCTCACATCAGGGAGGCTCCCCTGGTTGAAGGACATCCGGTACTTGATGCGCCTGCCCAGGGCTGGGTAGATGCTCTGAAGGCTACCCCTGACGGAAAGCTTCTGATGCGGGCGAGGCAGGTCAATCCTGAGTTCGCGGAGCGCGTCAAGGCTGGACGCTTCAAGAAACGAAGCGCCGCATTTTATCGCCCAGGCGAACGCTCGAACCCGAGTGGCGGGGCGTGGTACCTGAGGCACGTTGGTTTTCTCGGTGCGCACCAGCCCGCGATTGCGGGGCTTCGCGATATCGTTTTCGGGCCGGTGCACTAATCGAAGCCTGATCGGATCGCCTGAATGCGGGCCCTGGCGATGATGTTGTACCCGCGGAAGTGCGCGATGCCGGGCGCACGAATGAGTTTCCTGGTCGGCCTTGAGGGGGGGGCGTGTTCTGCCTACGCCGTGGCACCCTACCCCGTCAGCCGGCTATCAGTCGTAGGCCCAGGCGGTTTTGCACACACCCTTGATTTGGAGTCCCATCCCATGATCGGCGCCGGCGGCGCCGCGCGCGACTATGCCGCCATCCACCAGTTCGGCGGTACCATCGACCGCGCGCCGTACTCGACCAAGGTTCGCCATCGGACCGACGCGAAGGGGAATCTCGTGCGACATGGCGGGGGGAAGAATCTGGCGGTCTTCGCCCGTCAGAAACGTGATCCGCACGAGCAGTTCCGGGAGACTTGGGCGTCAGTCGACGCATACCAGATCACCATCCCGGCCCGCCCGTACCTGCCCTTCACCGGAACATCGGCTGGCGCCACCCTCCAACCCGAGGCCGCCCAGTCTGTCCTCGACGTGATGATGCGCATGCTGAGAGACTCGCTGGCGTGACATGCCGACAGGGTGGCGCCACGGCCCCCGCTTCGATCGAGCAGCGATCGATGCTGAGCTATGGGAATCTGCGCGCCTTCCCGATCAAGACGTCAAGCGGCAAATGAGCGACCTGTGACGGTTGGGCGTTTCCTGCTTGTCAAATTTGTTTCCTTCTATTCAAACTGGCCGGTGCTTGTTTATCTCGCTGGCAGGGCGGCATTTATCGCGCGCGGCTTTACCGAGCGCGCGGCCGGGCGCCTGCTCGCCGGCCTCGGCCGCGACGGCGAGGACTGCGAACGCGGCGCAAACGGGTGATTTTCCCCACCCGACCTTAAGAAAACTTAATGTCGTGTATCGGTTGTTTTCTAATGCGAATCGTTATCATTAGTGAAACCACTGGAGCCCGACATGAATCGCATCACCCTCCTCGCTGTGCTGTGCCTGCCGCTTGCCGCCTTCGCGGCCGACCCCGCGGAGGTTCCGCTGACGATCAAGAACCATCGCTTCGAGCCCGCCGAGGTCCGCATCCCGGCCGGCCAGAAGGTCAAGCTGATGATCCACAATCAGGACAGCACGCCCGAGGAGTTCGAGAGCCACGAGCTCAACCGCGAGAAGGTTATCCCCGCCGGTGCCAAGTCGGCGATCTTCATCGGGCCGCTGCAGGCGGGGAAGTACCCGTTCTTCGGCGAATTCAATGAAGCGACCGCGCGCGGCGTGGTTATCGCGGAGTAAGGGATCATGTTCGGCGCCGCCATCATCGTCTTTCGCGAATCGCTCGAAGCGGCGCTGCTGATCGGCATCATCGCCGCCGCCGCGCGCACGCTGCCCAATCGCAACCGCTGGCTGTGGAGCGGCGTCGCTGCCGGCGTGGCCGGCGCGCTGGTGGTCGCGGCGCTCGCCGGCAGCATCGCCGAGATGGCGGGCGGCATGGGACAGGAGATGCTCAACGCGAGCATCCTCGGCCTGGCGGTGATCATGCTGGCGTGGCACAACATCTGGATGGCGCGGCACGCGCGCGAGATGGTCGATGGTGCGAAGGCGATCGTGCGCGACGTCGCTGACGGCCGGCGCGAGCTGTCGGCGATCATGCTCCTGGTCGCGATGGCCGTGCTGCGCGAAGGCTCGGAGACGGTGCTGTTCCTCTTCAGCCTCGCGTCGCAGGGCGAGTCGACCGGTCAGGTGCTGACGGGCGGCGCGCTCGGACTCGCGGCCGGCGCAGTCGTCGGCTACACGATGTACACCGGGCTGCTGCACGTGCCGGTGCGCTGGTTCTTCACCGTCACGGCCGCACTGGTGCTGCTGCTCGCGGCCGGCATGGCCGGGCAGATGGCGCGTTTCCTGATCCAGGGCGACATCCTGCCCCCGCTCGCGAATCCGATCTGGGACACCTCGGCCTGGCTGTCGTCGAACTCCGCCGGCGGCACGCTGCTGCACGTGCTCGCGGGCTATGACCCGCGCCCGAGCGCAATGCAGGCGCTGTTCTATCTCGGCACGATCGCGGTGATCGGACTGGGCATGTACCTCGTCCGCTCACCGTCGCCCGCCCGCGCTTCCGCCTGACTTTCCGTTTCCCCGGCTCCAGCGACCCCCACTCCAGCGGGGGCCGGGGCCTCGCATCGCGGCGATTTCCGCACTCTTCAACGCAACCTACGAAAGGATCAATATGAAAAAGCAGCTCCTCGCCCTGGCGGTCGCCGCCCTCGGCACGGGCTTCGCCCATGCCGGCCCGGCCGACTACATCTTCATGCCGCATGTCGAATACGGCGAGCACGAGATCGAACTGAAGGCCGGCTCGACCCGCGACCATGGCAAGGAACAAAATACCGGCGTGATCGTCGGCTACGGCCAGGGTGTGACGCCGTGGTGGTTCACGGAAGTGAACGTCGGCTTCGAGCGCGAGCCCGGCCACG
Organism: Azoarcus sp. DN11; assembly: GCF_003628555.1. Classification (NCBI taxonomy): domain Bacteria; kingdom Pseudomonadati; phylum Pseudomonadota; class Betaproteobacteria; order Rhodocyclales; family Zoogloeaceae; genus Azoarcus; species Azoarcus sp. DN11. The sequence continues at coordinate 4,821,542 of NZ_CP021731.1, forward strand.
CCCTCAAGTACGAGGCTTTCGAGTGGGAAAACGTGTTCCAGCTCACCGAGCCCGGCAAGTATCCGATCGACGTGGGCGTGCTGACCGAGATCGAGCGGCCGCGCAATCATGCGGAAGGCTGGGAGCTCAAGCTGGGCCTGCTGACGCAGAAAGATTTCGGCAAGGTGCAGGTAAACTTCAACGTGCTGACCGAGCGCCATTTCGACGCCGCAGAAAAAAGCGTGACCGAACTGGGTTACCAATGGCAGGTCAAGTACCGCCTGGTGCCGGCGTTCGAATACGGCCTGCAGGGCATGGGCGAAGTCGGCAAGCTGGATAAATGGGACAGTTGGCACGAGCAGAAGCACAAGGTCGGCCCGGCGATCTTCGGCAAGCTGCCGCTGGGCGGCCACCAGGCGCTGAAGTACGACGTGGGCTTCCTCTTCGGCATGACCGATGCGACGCCGGATCACACCCTGCGCACAAAACTCGAATACGAGTTCTGATCCGCGCACGGCCTCGCCCGCAGACGCCCCGCCTTCGCGCGGGGTTTTTTTTCGCCCGGGCGCAGGCCCGGGGACAGGCATCGTCAGCGTCGGGAGAACTTGCCCACGAGCTGGGCGAGCTTCTCGGTCTTGCGGCGCTCGGCTTCCTCGGCGCGCTGGCGTTCGCGTTCGGCGTCCGCCGCGGCCTTCTTGCGCTTGGCGACGTCGGCAAAGCGCTCCTTGAGCGTCTGCGCCGCGTGCTGGCGCTGTTCTTCGGTGACTTCGCCGCTTTCCTTGCCGTCGAGGTCGAAGCGCGCCGTGGCCTTCTCGACGGCCTTGAGGTAGCGCGTCGTCGCGGTGTGCGTGCGCATCGCGCTGCGGATGACCTTGCGGTCGAGGTCCGGGAAACGCTCGGCGATGGCCTTGTCGATGCGCAGCGCGAGCGGCTTCACTTCGCCGAAGGTCGGCGAGATTTCCTGAAGCTTCTGCAGCAGGCCGCGGGCGTCGAGACCGGCGGGCTTGGCTTCGGCGGCCGGGGCAACGGGCTGTTCGGCGAGGGCTTCGGGCGTTGTTTCGATGTTCATTGCGGGCGGTGCGGGAGCTGCGGACGAAAAACGGCATCATCGCATGAAAATGGCTTCCGAGACCGTAACGGGAGTGGGATTGGGGCGTCCGCGGGCGTCAGGGCCGGCACACGCAGCGCTTGTTCCGGCGCATTCGTCCGTCGGGCAGACGCTCGCGGCCTTCGGCTTCCCGGAGCGGACGCGGCTGCGGAGGCGGCGACGCAAACTCGCCGGCTGCGCCGGCTCAGACATGCGTCACCTTGTTTCCCCCGCAACCACGCCCGCTCCGGCGCTCATGACAGCCCGCCGGCCGAACGCACCGGCGCGCCGCGTGCGCCCGCCCTGACGGGTGACCGTGATCAGGTCTCGACGGTTTCTTTTGTGGTGATCCTGGCCGCGCAGTATTTGAACTCGGGGATCTTGCCGAAGGGGTCGAGTGCGGGCTGGGTGAGCAGGTTCGCGGCGGCTTCGACGTAGCAGAAGGGCATGAAGATGGAGCCTTTCTGCATGCCGCGATCGGCGCGCGCCTCCAGCGTGATCGCGCCGCGGCGGGTTTCGAGCGTGATCGCGGCGCCCGAGGCGACGCCCTGCGCGGCGAGGTCGTCCGGATGCACGGTGCACCACGGCTGCGGTTCGAGCGCGTCGAGGACGTTGGCGCGGCGGGTCATCGAGCCGGTGTGCCAGTGTTCGAGGACGCGTCCGGTCGTGAGCACCATCGGGTAATCGGCGTCGGGCAGTTCCGCGGCGGGCAGCGGCGTGACGGCGACGAAGCGGGCGCGGCCGTTGGCGGTCGGGAAGTCCTCTTCGAACAGGACCGGGTAGGACGGGCCGTCCTCGGTGAACTTCGGCGAGATGGCGGCGCCTTCCGCTTCGAGCTGGGCCCAGGTGATGCCGGCGTAGGCGGGCAGCGCCTGGCGCAGTTCATCGAAGATCTCCGCGGGGCCGGCGTAGTCCCACGCGAGGCCCAGGCGCCGGGCCATCTGCTGGATGATCCACCAGTCGGGACGCGCATCGCCGGGCAGCGGCAGCACGGGCTGCGAGAGCTGCACGAGGCGGTCGGTGTTGGTGAAGCTGCCGGTCTTTTCCATCAGGGTGGAGGCGGGCAGGATCACGTCGGCGAGCATCGCCGTTTCCGTGAGGAAGAGGTCCTGCACGACGAGATGCTCGAGGCCGCCGAGCGCGGCGCGGGCGTGCGCGAGGTCGGGGTCGGACATCGCGGGGTTTTCGCCTTCGATGTACATGCCGCGGATCTCGCCCGCGAGGGTGGCATCCATGATCTCGACCACCGTCAGGCCGGGCTTGTCCGAGAGCGACGTCTGCCACAGCGCCTCGAACTTCGCGCGGATCGCGGGATCGGCGACGCGCTGGTAGTCGGGGAACATCATCGGGATCAGGCCGGCGTCGGAGGCGCCCTGGACGTTGTTCTGGCCACGCAGCGGGTGCAGGCCGGTGCCGCGGCGGCCGATCTGGCCGGTCATCAGCGCGAGTGCGATGAGGCAGCGCGAGTTGTCGGTGCCGTGCGTGTGCTGCGACACGCCCATGCCCCAGAAGATGATGCTGTTGGGGCCTTTCGCGTACAGGCGGGCGACTTCGCGCGCGGTTGCGGCGGGGATGCCGGTAATTGCTTCGACACGCTCGGGCGGGAATTGCAGCGCGGCGGCGCGGAAGGCGTCGAAGCCTTCGGTGCGGGCGGCGATGAAGGCTTCGTCGGTGAGCCCTTCCTCGATGATCACGCAGGCGAGCGACAGCAGCAGCGTGACGTCGGCGTCGGGGCGGAACTGCAGGAAGCGGTGGGCGTGGCGCGCGAGCGGGGTTTCGCGCGGGTCCATCAGGATGAGCTTCGCCCCGCGCTCGGCGGCGTTCTTCATGAAGGACGCGGCGACCGGGTGGTTCGCGGCGGGATTCGCGCCGATCACGACGATCACGTCGGCGAATTCGACGTCGCGCACGGGGTTGGACACCGCGCCGGAGCCGATGCCTTCGAGCAGCGCCGCGACCGAGGAGGCGTGGCACAGGCGCGTGCAGTGGTCGACGTTGTGCGTGCCGAAGCCGACGCGCACGAGTTTCTGGAAGAGGTAGGCTTCCTCGTTGCTGCCCTTGGCCGATCCGAAGCCTGCGAGCGCGTGCGGGCCGTGGGCGGCCTTGATGCGGGCGAGTCCGGCGGCGGCGGCGTCGAGCGCTTCTTCCCAGCTCGCTTCGCGGAAGGCGGCGAGCGGGTTGGCGGGGTCGAGGTCGACCGCTTTCGGGATGCCGGGCCTGCGGATCAGCGGCTTCGTGAGGCGCTGCGAGTGGCGCGGGTAGCCGAAGCCGTAACGGCCTTTCACACACAGGCGGCCGGCGTTGGCGGGGCCGTCGCGGCCGACGACGTGGATGATCTTCGCCTCGGGGCCTTCGCCAGCGACGTGGTAGGTGGTCTGGCAACCGACGCCGCAGTAGGGGCACAGCGAGTCGATGGCCTTCGTCTCGGCAACCGGTGCGGGCGCGGTGATGGGCTCGGCGAAGGCGCCCAGCACCGGCGCGGGTTCGGGTGCAGTCTTCGCGAGCGCCGCGGGCAGCAGCGCGCCGGTCGGACAGGCCTGCACGCATTCGCCGCAGCCGACGCACGAGGACGTGCCCATCGGGTCATCGAAGTCGAACACGATGGCACTGTCGGCGCCGCGGTGCGCGAGGCCGATCACGTCATTCACCTGTTCCTCGCGGCAGGCGCGCAGGCAGCGCGTGCACTGGATGCAGGCGGCGAGGTTCACGGCGATGCCGGGGTGGCTGCGGTCGGGAGCGGGGTTTTCACGCCGTTCGAAGCGCGATTCCTTGACTCCGAGTTCGTCGCACCAGTGCGCGAGCTCGGAGTCGGCCTTCTCGGCCTCGGCGGGCACGTCGGCACGCAGCAGTTCCAGCACCATGCGCTGCGAGGCGCGGGCGCGCTCGCTCTCGGCCTTGACCTTCATGCCGGGCTTGGGCGCGCGGCAGCACGAGGGCGCGAGCACGCGCTCGCCGTCGATCTCGACGACGCAGGCGCGGCAGTTGCCGTCGGCGCGCAGACCGTCGGTGTAGCACAGGTGCGGGATCTCGACGCCGGCGCGCTGCGCGGCCTGCAGGATGGATTCGCCGGGGGTGGCGAAGATCTCGCGCTCGTCGAGTTCGAAGCGGATCATGTCGGCGGCGTTCATTTCGCGCCCTCCTCTTTCGCAGCGCCGACTTCCTGCGGGAAGAAGCGCAGCACCGATTGCATCGGGTTCGGCGCGGCCTGTCCGAGGCCGCAGATCGAGGCGTCCATCATGGTCCGTCCGAGTTCCTTGAGGAGCCCCGCGTTCCACTGCGGCGCCTTCATCAGCGCCGCCGCCTTCGCGGTGCCGACGCGACAGGGCGTGCATTGGCCGCAGGATTCGTGGGCGAAGAACTCCATCGCGTTTTCGGCCAGCACGCGCGCCTGGTCGTGCCGCGAGAACACGACGATCGCCGCCGAACCGATGAAACAGCCGTGGGGCGCGAGCGTGTCGAAGTCGAGCGGCACGTCGGCGAGGCTCGCCGGCAGGATCCCGCCCGAGGCGCCGCCGGGGAAATAGCCGTACAACTCGTGGCCGGGGAGCATGCCGCCGCAGTGTTCGTCGACGAGCTGGCGCAGCGTGATGCCGGCGTCGGTGACGACGACGCCCGGCTTCGCGACGCGGCCACTCACCGAGAAGCTCCTGAGGCCCTTCCTGCCGTTACGGCCGAAGCTCGCGAACCAGTCGGCGCCGCGCTCGACGATGTCGCGCACCCACCACAGCGTCTCGAGGTTGTGCTCCAGCGTCGGGCGGCCGAAGAGGCCCACTTCGGCGACGTAGGGCGGGCGCAGGCGCGGCATGCCGCGCTTGCCTTCGATCGACTCGATCATCGCCGACTCCTCGCCGCACACGTAGGCGCCGGCGCCGCGGCGCAGTTCGATCGGCGGCAACTCCGGCCAGGCGGCACGCACGCGCTCCAGTTCCTCGGCGAGCAGGCGGCGCAGCGCGGGGTATTCGTCGCGGATGTAGATCCAGATGCCGGCGATGCCGACGACGCGCGCGGCGATCAGCATGCCTTCGATGAAGCGGTGCGGGTCGCTCGCGAGGTAGTGGCGGTCCTTGAAGGTGCCAGGCTCGCCTTCGTCGATGTTGATCGCCATGTTGCGCGGCACGGGCTGAGCGGCGACGGTGCGCCACTTGCGCGCGGACGGGAAACCGGCACCGCCGAGGCCGCGCAGCCCCGCGTGGTCGAGCGCCTCGATGATCGAGTCGGTCGCGCGCTCGCCGCTGCGTACCGCTTCCCACAGCGCGTAGCCACCGGCCGCGCGGTAAGCGTCGAAGCGGATCGCCTCCGGCAAGGGCTCGTCGCGTTCGCCGCTGGCGACGACCGCCGCGACCTTGTCGGCATCGGCGTTGAGCACCGGCTTCTGCCCGACGACCGCGACCGGCGCGCTGTCGCAGCGGCCGACACAGGGCACGCGCTGCACGCGCACGTCGGCGCCGAGGCGGGTCGCGAGCGACGCAGCGAGTTCCGCCCCGCCCGCCATCGCACAGCCGAGCGAGTCGCACACACGCACCGTCAGCGCGGGCGGCGCTTCCGCACCGGTCGGGACGAAATCGAAGTGGTGGTAGAAGGTCGCGACCTCGAACACTTCGGCGCGCGCGAGCTTCAGCGCCTCGGCGAGCGCGGCGAGATGGTCGGCGAAGAGTGCGCCGTGCGTGTCCTGCAGGCGGTGCAGGTACTCGATCAGACGGTCGGCGCGCGGGGCGACGTCGGCGTCGCGGTCGGGCGCGAGCGCCGCCGCAGCGGCCGCATGCGCGGATTCGGGCAGCGGTTCGCGCTTGCGACCGCGCTCCCCGCCGCCCTTTCCGACTTTTCCACCACGACCTCCTCCTGAACCCTCGCGCCCGGCAGCGGGACGACTGCCCGCTGTCCGTTCCGTCGTCCTGCCTGCCTGTTCCACAATGTTCGCCATATCGTTCGCCGCCTATGCCATCGCGCCACGCCACCGCCCGGAATGGTCCGCTCCGCGCGGAGCCCCGCGGCCCGGTCGGCTGAACGATAGTGCAGCCAACCGGGCAAGAAAAGCGGAATCTGCCGAAGGCCTGTTCGCTTTTTCCGAACGAATCTCAACCCCGCCCGCCCTGGTGCCGTTCGGGAGTTCCATCGACCCGGCATCCCGATGCCGTTCGGCGCGAACGGGGGCATCTGCTCAATTGCCGTGTCAATAACGGTTCGCGACGTCGGCCGCAAGCGTGACGGCAGCTTCGAGCACGGCATCGACCAGCGGCGAACTCGGCTCGCGCTTCAGCGTCACGAGCCCCGTCTCCCACGCGACCGATGGCTTCACCAGCGGCAGCACGCGCAGTTCCGACGGAGCGCCGACGAGTCCCAGCACGCTGCGCGGCAAAATCGTAGACCAGCGCCCGGTGCGAACGTGCGCCAGCAGGCTCAGGATCGAGTTCGTCTCCAGCCCGACGTGCGGCATGCACTCGAGGCTCTCGAACACCCGGTCGATGGTCTGGCGGTTCTGCATGTCGCGCGACAGCAGGCACAGCGGCTGGCGCCCGGCCGCCTCCCACGCGATCGCCTCGCCGGCCGGCAACGCGGACGCGGCCGTGAGGAACACGAGCTGCTCGCGCCACAGCGCGCAATAGCGAAGGTCCACCGCATCGGCGGAATGCGCATACACGACGCCGCCTTCCAGCTCGAAGTTGCGCAGCCCGTTGAGGATCGCCTGCGTGCTCGCCGAACGCACCTCGATCGCGACCGCCGGATGCGCTTCGGCGAAGGCCCCGGTCAGCGACGCGACGACCGGCAGCGCCGTCGGGATCACGCCGATGCGCAGCGGCCCGCGCAACCCGTCGCGCAGCATCCCGAGCTCGTGGCGCAGGTCGTCGGCACCGGCCGCGACACGTTTCGCGTGCGCAACGACGCACTCCCCCTCGGGCGTGAGCCCGGCGAAGCGCTGCCCGCGCACGACCAGCGCGACGCCCAGTTCGTCCTCCAGGTCGCGGATCGCCGCCGACAGCGTCGAGGGCGACACATGACAGCTCCCGGCGGCCTTGCCGAAATGCCGTTCGCGCGCGAGCGCAAGGAGATAGAGGTATTTGCGGGCGATCACGCGCTCAGGATACGGGCTCCGCCCGCACCTCGCCACCCGCCCGGCGCCGATCGCGCGGGCACCCGTCGGCGCGTGCGATTCCCGGTCCGCGACGATCTCATGCGAACAGCGCGCGCAGCTTCAGTAAAATAACGGGCTTTCCGCATCGCAACGAAGGAATCCCCAGCATGCTGCAAAAGCTCCCGTCCTTCCCCGGCATCGCCGGTCCGGTCGTCGTCATCGTCATGGACGGCTACGGCGTTCCCAAGACCGACGTGGGCAGCGCGATCGCCGCCGCGAAGAAGCCGACGCTCGACGCGCTGTTCGCCAACTTCCCGCACATGCTGCTGCGTGCGCACGGCACGGCGGTCGGCATGCCCTCGGACGAGGACATGGGCAACTCGGAAGTCGGCCACAACGCGATCGGCGCGGGCCAGGTGTACTCGCAGGGCGCGGCGCTCGTCGCCGGCGCGATCGCCTCGGGCGCGATCTGGCAGGGTGCGGCGTGGCAGCAGGTCGTCGCCGGGGCGAAGGCGGGCCGGGGCGTGCTGCACTTCATCGGCCTCTTCTCCGACGGCAACGTACACAGCCACATCGACCACCTCAAGGCGATGGTGCTGCGCGCGCGCGACGAAGGCGTGCGGGCGGTGCGCATCCACGCGCTGCTCGACGGCCGCGACGTGCCCGAGACCAGCGCGCTCGACTACGTCGAGCCCTTCGAGACCTTCCTCGCCGAGCTGCAGGCACGCGGCTTCGACGCCCGGATCGCCTCGGGCGGTGGACGCATGACGATCACCATGGACCGCTACGACGCCAACTGGAAGATGGTCGAGCAGGGCTGGCACACGCACGTGCTGGGGCGCGGCGAGCAGTTCGCGAGCGCCTCCGAGGCGGTGCGCGCACTGCGCGGGAAGCACCCCGGCACGATCGACCAGGACCTGCCGGCCTTCGTGATCGGCCAGGACGGCCAGCCGGTGGGCACCATCGAGGACGGCGACGCGGTCGTCTTCTACAACTTCCGCGGCGACCGCGCGATCGAGATCACGCGCGCCTTCGAGGAAGGCGCCGCCTTCGACAAGTTCGACCGCGTGCGCGTGCCGCGCGTGACCTACGCCGGCATGCTGCAGTACGACGGCGACCTCAAGCTGCCGAAGCGCTTCCTCGTCGATCCCCCGGCGATCCGCGACACCATGAGCGAGTGGCTGTCGAAGAGCGGCGTCGCGCAGTTCGCGTGCTCCGAGACGCAGAAGTTCGGCCACGTGACCTACTTCTGGAACGGTAACCGCTCCAACAGGTTCGACGGCGAGACCTGGGAGGAAGTGCCGAGCGACGTCGTGCCCTTCGAGCAGCGCCCGTGGATGAAAGCCGCCGAGATCACCGACGCGATGATCGCCGCACTCCGCAGCGGCCGGCACAAGGTCCTGCGCTGCAACTACGCCAACGGCGACATGGTCGGCCACTCGGGCAATTTCCGCGCGGCAACGATGTCGATCGAGGCGGTCGATCTCGCGCTGTCGCGCCTCCTGCCGGCGATCGACGCGGTCGGCGGGGTCGCGCTGATCACCGCCGACCACGGCAACGCCGACGAGATGTTCGAGCTCGACAAGAAGACCAGGCAACCGGCGCAGAACCCGGACGGCTCGTTCAAGGCGAAGACCGCGCACACGCTGAACCCGGTGCCGCTGATCCTGTACGACAAGGTCAGTGGCGGCAGGCTCGGGCTGAAGGCGCTCGAGGGTGCGGGGCTGTCGAACATCGCGGCGACGGTGGCGAACCTGATCGGCTTCGAGAAGCACGCGGCGTGGGACGCGAGCCTGCTCGATGTGCGCTGACGCGATGCCCGCATCCGAAGCACGCATGCAGTCCCTCTTCCAACCCGCCCCGCGTCGAAGCGCGACGGCCCGTTTCCTTCGGAGCGGGTTTGTCGCGCTGGCCCTGCTCGGCACGCTGGCCGCGCCCGCCCGCGCGGAAGCGCCGCCGCCCCCGCTGGCGACCATCGCGGCGCTCGACGTGCCGCGCTACATGGGCACGTGGTACGAGATCGCCAAGTACCCGAACCGCTTCCAGCGCCACTGCGTCGGCTTCACCCACGCCGAGTACCGCCTGCAGGACGACGGGCGGGTGCGCGTGGCGAACCGCTGCCGCAACGCCGAAGGGCGCGTCGTCGAGGCGATCGGCGCCGCGCGCCAGCTCGGCGCAGCCGATTCGCCCCGCCTCGAAGTGCGCTTCGCGCCGGCCTGGCTGTCCTTCCTCCCGGCGGTGTGGGGCGACTACTGGGTGATCGACCTCGACGCGGGCTACCGCCTCGCCGCGGTGAGCGAGCCGCGGCGCGAGTACCTGTGGATCCTGTCGCGCACGCCCACCGTCGCCCCGCAGGCCCTGGAAGCGCTGCGCACGCGCCTCGCGGCGCAGGGTTTCGACCTGTCGCGGCTGGAGATGACGCGGCAGGAGGACTGAGTCCGCGCCGGGCTTCGACAAGCCCGGCGCACACGGTATATAGTTGTCCTGTCAATCATTGGACACCGCAATGACCCATACCTATCTTTCGCCCACCGTGCTGATCGACAGCGATCACCCCGAAGTCGTCGCTTTCGCGAAAACGCACTGCCGCGGCAGCAATGACCGCGAGCGCGCGGTGTCGCTGTATTACGCCGTGCGCGACGGCTTCCGCTACGACCCCTATCGCATCGACCTGTCGGAAACCGGGATGAAGGCGAGCAGCGTCCTCGCCTCCGGCGCCGGCTGGTGCGTGCCGAAAGCCACGCTGCTCGCCGCCGCGTGCCGCGCGGTGGGCATTCCCGCCCGCCTCGGTTACGCCGACGTGCGCAACCACCTCAGCACCGAACGCATGCGCCAGACGATCGGCTCGGATCTCTACCGCTGGCACGGCTACACCGAGATCCTCATCGACGGCGACTGGTACAAGGCCACGCCGGCCTTCAACCTCTCCCTGTGCGAACGCTTCGGCCTGCTGCCGCTGGAATTCGACGGCCGCAGCGACTCGATCTATCACGCCTTCGACCGCAGCGGCAATCAGCACATGGAGTACGTGCACCAGCGCGGGCACTACCCGGACGTGCCGCTGTCGCAGATGGCCGCGGATTTCCGCACGCATTATCCGCTGTGGCTGGAGCAGGCCGAACAGATGCGCGCGGCGGATTTCCTCGCCGACGTGGAAAGGGAAAACCGGCCCGCGTAACGCGCAATGACCCGGGGGCGTCGCCCCCGGTGCGGCCGGCCCGCTCCAGGGATCGACCGCTTCGACTCCGCACTCCACCAAATCCCTCGCGTTCCGCGTGACTCGCACCGCGGGTTCGCGCGACGGCTGCCGGGCGGAGCACGTCCGGCAGCCCGTCGGCATCGCGGGCAACCATGCGCTGTGGTCCCGCGGCTCGCGCATCGGATCACGTAGCGGCTGCTCCGGCACGACGCCGCCCCGCCTTCATATCGGGCAGACCGACAAGGGCGGGACCCGACCCTCGTCTCATACCCCTCGCCCCAGTCCCCCCAGTCACGGGGGGGACGTGGGTCAAGCCCCCATCCGCGGGCCACGCGCGGGGTCCGCAAATTATCCCCATGCCATTGAGCGGCGACTCAGGCCCCATATCCGGTGCGGTTTTTTGGTTTTGCGTCGCCATTGGCATAGGCGGTGGCACAGCGGTTGCTCGAGGGGGGACGAACCTTGGGGCTAGAAGATTTCCAGAACTGGCTGTTGGTTCGACACAAGAAACCCCCCGTGCCCGGAAACAGGAGAGCCAACAATGAAAGCGCAAAAACTGAAGCTGATCGCCGCCCTGGTGGCCATCACCTGCAGCGTCCCGGCCCAGGCCGTCCTCGAACGTGTCGGCCCGGTCAACAACGCCCCCGCCGTCGGCGGCTATCCCGCCTGGTACGAAGACACCACCGGGCTGGCGATGGAGTTTTGCAGCCCCAGGAACCAGGCGGAAGTGGACGGCGGCTGGTGCCTCCTCCTCGCCCCCGACGTGCCGGTGGTGCCGGAGGTCTTCCCGACCTCGTTCTTCGGGGAGCACTTCTACTGGGCCGCCGGCGCCACCCTGGCCCACGGCACCCAGACCCGGGGCGTGTTCACCACGTCCATGGAGGGGGCCTTTGCCAACGGCCCGGCGATTCCCGGCGACCAGATCACCTTCGCCCGCATCCGCATGGTGCTCACACCGATCCCGGCCACCGGGACCTACCGGATCATCCACCCCTTCGGCGAGGACTCCGTCTTCGCCGAAGCGGGCGGGAAGATCTTCTACACCCAAGACGTGGCGGTGCCCTGCGCGACGGGCTTCGACTGCCCGCTCAACGGCCGGGTGGGCCCCTTCCTGCTGCCCTCCGACGTTCCCGGCGGTGCCGAGATGCCGGCCCTGACGGCGGCCAACCCGGCTCCCGACAAGAACCCGGCGCACTTCGGCGGCACTTTCGTGGCGACCCCCTACCCAGGCACCGGCAGTGCCTACATCGCCGACCCCGCCCGCCTGGGTCCGGTGACCGGCAGCCCGCTGCCCAACTTCATCGACTCCAGCGGCGCCTCCCGCAATCACAACATCATCCGCATCGAAGGGCCGGCAGGCTCCGGCCTGGGCGGCCCCGGGATCGACTACCTGGAATCGACCGACTTCTCCCTGACGGGCCGCGTCTATACCGGCGCCATGCCGGGCCAGGTGGACGTCAAGCGGGCGAGCTACCTGCGCAGCGCCGCCGGCAACCAGCTCGACGTCATCGCCACCGCCGTCGAGGCGAGCCAGGGACGCATGCCCGCCGGCCCCCGCCCGATCCAGGCGCCGCCCCAGCTCTCGTTCTTCGACGCCCCCTGCGCGGGCGCCGTGGACCCGGTGACGGGGGCCATCATCCCGCCCTTCAGCGCCCCGGCGGCCGCCACCGAGACCCAGATGTTCGCCGCCAGCGGCGGCCACTGGGGACAGGCCAGGCCCACTCTCATTCCCGCCGCGGTGTGCGTCAAGGACGCCAGCGCGCGGGACGTCATCGGCAACCTGGTCCCCACCTACACGCCCCACGCGGTGTCGGATGAGGTGGCCATCACCCAGGCGATCTTCGACCCCGCCGCCGGCGCCCTCACGGTGGCCGCCGCCTCCAGCGACACCGTCCTGCCCCCCGCCCTGACCGTCGGCTTCGGCACCTTCCGCGGCAGCCTGGTGAACGGCAGCCTGGTGGTGCCCACCGTGGCTCCCCCGGCCAACCTGCGGGTCTTCTCCAGCGCAGGCGGCAGCAACAAGGCCCAGGTGATGACCGGCGCCGCCGCCGGCATCCCCGCCCCCACCGGCGCCCCGGTGGCGGTGCCCGACAGCTACACCTTCCTCGAGGACGCGGGGCCCCAGCTCCTTGTCCCGCTGGCGAACGACCTCAACGCCGCGGGCGGCACCGTGACCCTCACCACGGCTCCCCGTCTGGGCACTGCCGTGCTCAACCCGAACGGCACCGTGACCTACACCTCCAACCTCAACGCCAACGGCACCGACGGCTTCACCTACACCGTGACCGCCGGCACCAAGGTCTCCAATACCGGCACCGTGACCCTCAACATCACGCCGGTGAACGATCCCCCGGTGGCGGTGAATGACACGGCGTCGGCGCTGGTGAACGTGCCCGTCACCATCGACGTGCTCGCCAACGACACCGATCCCGACGGCTTCACCGACATCGTCGCGGTCGCGGGCCTCACGCCGCCCACCCCGGCAGGCGCCACGGTGAGCCTGGTGGGCCGGCTGGTGACCTTCAACGCCACCGTGGGTGGCACCTACAGCTTCACCTACAAGCCGCAGGATGCGGCGGGCGCGGTATCCGCCAACACGGGCGTCGTGACCGTGAAGGTGGCCGCCGCCGAGACCTTCACCTTCACCAAGTCGGAATACGTGGTCAGCAAGGGCCAACTCATCGCCTCGGGCAGCGTCCTGCCCGCCGCCGGCCAGACCGTGACGGTGCAGTTCGTCGATGCCGCCGGCACCGTGCTGGGCCTCGCCGGCACCGTGGCAGTGGACGGCGCGGGCAACTGGTCGATCAACACCCTGATCGCCAAGCCCGCCGGCACCACCGCCCTCAAGGCCACCACCAACAACGGCACGGTGAAGACTGCACCGCTCGCCCTCAAGTAACGGGACCCACGGATCGATCCGCCTCAGGAGCCACAATTATGAAAACGCAAAAACTCAAGCTGATTGCCGCGATGGTGTCCCTGGCCTGCAGCTTATCCGCCCACGCTGTCCTCGAGCGCGTCGGGCCCACCAGCATCGCCCCCGCCATCGGCGGCTTTCCCGCCTGGTACCAGGACACCACCGGACTCACGCTGGAATTCTGTGACCCGCAGAACGCCACGGAGCTTTCGGGCGGCTGGTGCCGGCTGTTGGCGGCCGACGTGCCGACCCTGCCGGAAGCCTTCCCCAACGCCTTCGCCCCGGAGCATTTCTACTTCTCCGGCGACGCGGGCGTGAAGCTCGCCAACGGCGGCGCCGGGAGCCTGATCCTCGGGCTTGAAGCCGGCTTCGCCGGCGGCGCCCCGGCGCCCGGCGAGCACATCGCCTTCGCCCGCATCCGGGTCAAGATCACCTCCTTGCCGATGACCGGCAAGTACCGGATCATCCATCCCTACGGGGAGGAGCTCCTGGACGGCGTCGCGGGCGATCGGATCTTCTTCTCCGACGACGTGGGCTTCATCTGCGTGGAGGATTTCACCTGCGCGCTCAGCTCCCGCATGGGCCCCTTCCTGCTGCCGGCGGCGACTCCCGGGGGCGCGGAACTGCCGGCGGTGACCGGACCGGTGCCGGGCAAGCAGTACCTTGCCGATCCCTTGCGCCGTGGGCCGGTCACGGGCAGCGTCCTGCCGGACTTCGTGGATTCCGCCGGGACGCTGCGCAACCACAACATCTTCCGCATCGAGGGGCCGGCGGGCTCCGGCATCGGCGGGCCGGGGATCGACTACCTCGAGACCACCGACTTCACCCTCCAGGGCCGCATCCATACCGGCGGCATCCCCGGCCAGGTGCGGGTCGACCGGGCGAGCTACGCCCGCAGCGCCGCGGGCAACAAGCTGGATGTCTTCGCGCAGGCCCAGCCGACCACCCAGTCGCGCCTGCCGACCCAGCCCATGCCCGCGGCAGTGCAGCCGCAACTCAGCTTCTTCGACGCCCCCTGCGGCGGCGTGGTCAATGCCCTGGGGATCGTCCTGCCGCCCTATACGGCGCCCGTGGGGGCCACCGAGAGCATCATGTTCGCCGACGGCACCCACCAGTGGGGCCAGGGCAAGCCGGCGGCCATTCCCGCCGCGGTGTGCGTCAAGGACGCGGCGGCGCGCGACCCGCTCGGCAACATCGTTCCGGCCTATTACGCCCATCAGGTGAGCGATGACGTGACCATCAGCCAGGCGCACTATGACCCGGCGGCCGGTTCCCTCACCGTGGCTGCGGCGTCCTCCGACACGCTGGTGCCGCCCACCCTGAGCCTCGCCTTCGGCACTTTCCGCGGCGACCTGGTGAACGGCAGCCTGGTGGTGCCGGTGGGGATCGCCCCGCCGGACGTCGGGCGGGTGCTCTCCAGCGCCTTCGGGGTGAATGACGCGCGGGTGACCATCGGCGCGGCCACCGGCGCCGCGCCGGCGGGCGTCCCGGTGGCGGTGAACGACAGCTACACCTTCCTCGAGGATGCCCCGCCGCAGACGCTCGCCGTGCTCGCCAACGACACCAACGCCGTGGGCGGCAAGGTAACCATCACCTCGCCTCCCCACTTCGGGACCGCGGCGGCGAACGTGAACGGGACGGTCACCTACACCCCCAACCTCAACGCCAACGGCACCGACGCCTTCACCTACACGGTGACCGTCGGCACGGCGGTCTCCAACACCGCCAACGTGGTCCTCAACATCACCCCGGTGAACGATCCCCCGGTGGCGGTGGCCGACACGGCCAACGCCCTGGTGAACGTGCTCCAGACGATCAACGTCCTGGCCAACGACACCGATCCCGACGGGTTCGCGGACATCGTCGCCGCGGTGAATGTGACCCCGCCCGTCCCGGCCGGGGCCACCGCCACCGCGGCGGGCAGGGTGGTGACCTTCACCGCCCCGGCGGTGGGCACCTACACCTTCACCTACCAGGCCCAGGACGCCGCCGGCGCCCTGTCCAACCCGGCGACGGTGACGGTGCAGGTGGCGGCGGCGGAAACCCTGGTGGTCCAGTCGGCCCGCTTCGTGCCCCGCCTGAGCCGGCTGCGGGTGGTGGGCACCCTCACCCCGGTGGCGGGCCAGACGATCACCTCCGAGTATGCCAATGCAGCGGGCGCCACCTTCGGCGTGGTGGGCAGCACCACCCCCCTGCCGGACGGCACCTGGACGGTCGAGAAGCTCGGCCTGACCGCCCTGCCTGCCGGCACGACCTGGATCAAGACCACCACCTCCAACGGTAGCGTCAACCTGACGCCGCTCAAGTAACGCGAGGCGCGACACCACCCGCCGACGGTCTTCGGGCCGCCGGCGACGAACGCCCGGACCGCATGGTCCGGGCTTTTTGTTTCCGAAGATTCCCCCGGCGGGAGGCCCCCGCGTCGCAGCAAGGCCGCAGCGCGTTTCCGCGAAGCCCGAAAAATATTTGCCTTGACAACCATTGCCTGCGCATCCATATTCATGTCCAGGCAATTACTGTTCAGGCAATCTCTTCATGAACGACGGCGCAAATTCCCGTTTCTATGATGGCGACAATTACCAGATCAACGACAGCATCGGCTTCCTGATGCGCCAGATCGTGGGCATTTTTTCGGCGGCGATCGACGACCGCATGGCCGCCCACGACCTCACCGACGCCCAGTGGAAGCCGCTCATCATGATCCAGCTGGGGCAGTGCAGGACGGCGGCCGAACTGGCACGCCTGACCTGTTCCGACGCGGGCGCCGTGACCCGGCTCCTCGACCGGGTCGAGGCCAAGGGCCTGGTGCGACGCAGCCGCTCCCAGCAGGACAGGCGGGTGGTCAATCTGGAGCTGACGGAGGAAGGCGACCGTGCCGCCCAGGTGGTGCCCCACGTCCTCGCCGACGTCCTCAACGCCCTGCTCGCCGGCTTCAGCGAAGCCGAGGCACGGCAGCTCAAGGCCCTGCTCCGGCGCATGCTCGACAACGCCCGCGATTTGCGCAAAAGCAGCGCAGTGCAGGCCTGACGTGCCCACCGCCAGGGAGCCATCGATGAAAATTCGCACGCCCTTGCGTACCCGACTCGTTGCCACCGCGGCCGCCGTGGCGCTCACCGGCTGCGCCAGCTTCGCCGGCATCGAACCCGCCTCCCGGCCGCTGGCGCCCGCTGCACTGGGGGCGGAACCCGAACCCATCGACTGGCCCGCCAGCGCATGGTGGCGAGACTTCAACGATCCGGTATTCGACCGCCTGATCGAGCAGGCCCTGGCCGGCAATCCCAGCCTCAGGCTCGCCGAAGCCCGGCTGGCCAAGGCCCGGGCAGTCGCCGGGGTGGCCGAAAGCGCCCTGGGTCCGCAGGTGAACGCGGATGTCGACAGCACCCGCCGGCGCTTCAGCGAACACGCGGACGTTCCACCGCCGCTCGCCGGCAGCATGCAGACCATCAGCCATGCCCGCCTGAACGGCAGCCTGGAGCTGGATTTCTTCGGCCGCAACCGGGCTGCCCTCGACGCCGCCGTGGGCAGCGCCCGGGCCGCCGAAGCGGACGCCCAGGCGGCGCGGGTGCTGCTGGCGAGCGACGTGGCCCGGGCCTACTTCCGCCTTGCCGCGCTGCTCGAACAGCGCGAGGTCGCCCGGGCTACCCTGACCCAGCGCGGCACGATCCTGCAATTGGTGGAGAGCCGCGTGGGCGCCGGGCTCGATTCCAAGGTCGAGCTGCGCCAGGCGGAAGGCGCGCTGCCCGAGATCCGCCGCGACCTCGAGGCCCTCGACGAGCAGATCAGTCTCGCCCGCCACGCCCTGGCGGCGCTCACCGGCCAGGGACCGGGGGCAGCGGCCGACGTTGCCCCGAGCCTCGCGGTGGTGCGCCCGCTGGCGCTGCCCGCGACCTTGCCGGCCGACCTGGTCGGCCGCCGCGCCGATCTCGCCGCGGCCCGCTGGCGGGTGGAGGCGACGGCGCGCGACGTCGACGCCGCCCGGGCCGCCTTCTACCCGAACATCAACCTGGTCGCCCTCGCCGGCTTTTCCAGCATCGGCCTCACGAACTGGTTCAAGGGCGGCAGCCGCGAACTCGGGCTAGGCGCCGCCGTTCATCTGCCGATCTTCGACGCCGGCCGCCTGCGCGCCAGCCTGCGCGGCACCACGGCGGACGCGGACGCGGCGGTGGAAAGCTACAACCTCACCCTGATCCAGGCGGTGCGGGAAGTCGCCGACCAGATCACCTCGCAGCAAGCCGTCGAACGCCAGGCCAGGGAGCAGCAGGCGGCCTTGGCGGCGGCCGAGAGCGCCCTCGACCTCGCCCTGCAGCGATACCGCGCCGGCATCGGCAGCTACCTCACCGTGCTCGGCGCCGAAACGAATGTCCTGACCCAGCGGCGAACCGGCATCGAGCTCAAGGCCCGCGGCATCGACACACACCTGCAACTGATCCGCGCCCTCGGCGGCGGCTACGCGACCGCTCCGAAGCCGGCTGCCGCGTGATTTCCCCAAGAGAGGAAACTCCATGGACAAACCAGACCGCACCCCGACGCCAGCACCCGCGCAAACCTCGAAGCCTGCCCGCAAGCGGGCGCTTCTCGGCCTCACCGCCCTGTTCACCGCCATCGGCCTCGCCTATGGCGGCTACTGGTACGCGGAAAAGCGCTTCAGCATCGAAACCGACAACGCCTATGTCCAGGGCAATGTCGTCCAGCTCACGCCGCAGATCGCCGGCACGGTGCTCGCCATCAACGCCGACGACACCGACTATGTCGAAGCCGGCCAGACGCTGGTCCGCCTTGACCCCGCCGATGCCCGGGTCGCACTGGATCAGGCCGAGGCGCAGCTCGCCCAGACCGTGCGCGAGGTGCGCACGCTCTACGCCAACAACAGCACGCTGAGCGCGAATATCGCCATGCGCCAGGCCGAGCTCGCGCGTGTGCGCGCCGACGTGGCCCGCGCCGAGGACGATGTCGCCCGCCGCCGGCCGCTGGTGGCCACCGGCGCCGTCGGCAAGGAGGAACTGCAGCACGCCGTCACCGCGCTGGCCGACGCCAAGGCGGCCGACGCCGCCGCGGCCGCCGCGCTGGCCGCGGCCCGCGAGCAGCTCGCCAGCAACCTGTCGCTGACCGAAGGCACCACCGTCGAAAACCACCCCAACGTCCAGAAAGCGGCCGCCCGCGTGCGCGAAGCCTACCTCGCGCTCAAGCGCAGCGACGTCCCGGCGCCGGTGACCGGATACGTCGCCAAGCGCAGCGCCCAGGTCGGCCAACGGGTCCAGGCCGGAGTGCCCCTGATGGCCATCATTCCGCTCGAGCAGGTGTGGGTCGATGCCAATTTCAAGGAGTCCCAGTTGCAGGACATGCGCATCGGCCAGCCGGTGCATCTCGTCGCCGACATGTACGGCAAAAAGGTCGAATACCAGGGCACCGTCGCCGGGCTGGGGGCCGGCACCGGCGCCGCTTTCTCCCTGCTGCCCGCGCAGAACGCCACCGGCAACTGGATCAAGGTGGTGCAGCGGGTGCCGGTGCGGATCGCCCTCGACTCCAAGGAACTGACGGATCATCCGCTGCGGGTGGGTCTGTCCATGACGGTCGCGGTCGATGTCCACGACCGGAGCGGCAAGGCGCTCGCCGATGCGCCGCGTCGCGCCCCGCTGGCCCAGACCCCGCGGTACGCGGGCCCGGAAGCGGATGCCGACGCGGCCGTAAACGGTATTGTCGCCACCAACCTCGGCCGCAAGACGCCCCCGGTCGCACTGCCCGCCGGGCGGGCGCCGGCCGCAGGCGCCGCCGCGGCGAAAAAGCCCGTGCACCTGGTGGCCGTCCGCTAGGCGGGGAAGGCAAGGCCATGGCATCCGCGCCCCTTTCACCTGCAGCCTTGCCGCCCCTCGCCGGGCGACCCCTCGTCCTCGGCACGGTGGCCCTGTCGCTGGCCACTTTCATGAACGTCCTCGACTCGTCCATCGCCAACGTTTCGATTCCCGCGATCGCCGGCGATTTCGGAGTCAGCCCCAACCAGGGGACGTGGGTCATCACCAGCTTCACCGTCGCCAACGCCATTGCCGTGCCGCTGACCGGCTGGCTCACGCAGCGCTTCGGCACGGTGACGCTGTTCGTCGCCAGCGTGCTGCTCTTCGTCCTCACCTCGTGGCTGTGCGGTGCCGCACCCAATCTCGAAACCCTGATCGCCCTGCGGGTACTGCAGGGCCTCGTCGCGGGGCCGCTGATCCCGCTGTCGCAGACCCTGCTGCTGCAGAGCTACCCGAAGGCCAGGGCCGGCATGGCGCTGGCGATGTGGTCAATGACCACGCTGGTGGCGCCGGTGATGGGGCCGCTGCTGGGCGGCTGGATCACCGACAACATGAGCTGGCCCTGGATCTTCTACATCAACGTGCCGATCGGCCTGGCCGCCGCCGCGGTGACCTGGAGCATCTACCACAAGCGCAACTCGCCGACCCGCAAGCTGCCCATCGACCGCATCGGCCTCGCCCTGCTGGTGCTGTGGGTCGGCGCCCTGCAGGTCATGCTTGACAAGGGCAAGGAGCTCGACTGGTTCGCCTCCGGGCAGATCGTCGCGCTCGCGGTGACGGCGGTGATGGGTTTCGCCTTCTTTCTCGTCTGGGAATTGACCGAGGACCACCCCATCGTTGACCTCTCCCTGTTCCGTCGCCGCAATTTCTGGACCGGCACCCTGTCGATGTCGCTGGGCTACGGCGCCTTCTTCGGCAACGTCGTGCTGCTGCCGCTGTGGCTGCAGCAATACCTCGGCTACACGGCCACCCTCGCGGGCTTCGTCCTGGCACCGGTGGGCCTGCTCGCGATCGTGCTTTCGCCGGTCGTCGGCAAACAGGTGGGACACCGGGACCCGCGCGTGCTTGCCACCATCTCCTACCTGGTCTTCGCGCTGGTGCTGTGGATGCGCTCCGAATTCAACACCCAGGCCGACCTCGCGACCCTCATCGTGCCCACCGTCATCCAGGGCGCGGCCATGGCCTTCTTCTTCATCCCCCTGGTGACGCTGACCCTCTCCGATCTCTCGCCGGACCGGGTCCCGGCCGCCTCGGGCCTGTCGAATTTCGCCCGCATCACCGCCGGCGCCTTCGGAACCTCGATCGCCACCACGCTGTGGGAGGACCGTGCCGCGCTCCATCACGCCCAGCTCGCCGAAGCGATCACCGCCGGCAGCAGCGCTACTACCCGGGCCCTGGACGGCCTCGCGGCGGCCGGCTTGAACGCGGATCAGGGGCTGGCGCAGTTGAACCGCCTGGTGGACCAGCAAGCCTTCATGCTCGGCGCCGACGACGTTTTTCGCGCCTCGGCCATACTCTTCCTGCTGCTCATCGGGGTGGTCTGGCTGGCGCGGCCGGCCAGGGGTGGGGCGGCCGCCGATGCCGGAGGCGCCCACTGAGAAACCGGCCCGCCAGCAGGGCGGCAGACGCTTCGGGATCATTTCACAGCTTGTTGCAGCGCACCGGCCCCATTATCAGGTTTCCATTCACGTAAACGCTGATCTGGGGGTTGCCCGTCACGCCGTTGGGGGCTGCGCCCTGCTTCGGCAGCACGATCGGCCCGTCGGCAAGCGTCAGGTGCAGATCGACCTGGTTGTGCACCGTTGCATCGTGGGCGCCGCCGCCGTCGAAAAGCACCGTGACCGGGACGTCGTGCAGCGTGATCGTCGGCCCCAGGGTAATCACCGGCCCTGTGTTGCTGCAGTCGCCCGTGACGGAAAGCTGCAAGGTGCCGGGCACGCTGATGTTGGACGTGACGTCCATCGCGACCACCGGTGCGATCGCGGCGCCGGCGAGCGCAAGTCCTGCCAGGCTCGTGCGTGCAAGCCGTGCGACGGCCAGGGCGGAACGCTGCTGTGTGGATACCTGTGCA
The DNA here is from genome assembly GCF_003628555.1 of Azoarcus sp. DN11. NCBI lineage: Bacteria > Pseudomonadati > Pseudomonadota > Betaproteobacteria > Rhodocyclales > Zoogloeaceae > Azoarcus > Azoarcus sp. DN11. The sequence goes on from NZ_CP021731.1 coordinate 4,842,654, forward strand.
ATCATCATGACCTCCGATCCTTTTCTGGTTGGTCGCGAACGGACACGCCCCCTCCCGGCGCGGGCCGCCGATGCGCTGTTCCGCCGTCGGCCGGGACCTTCCGTCCATCATGGCGCCCTCGCGGGCCCTCCGCGCGAGCGTCCTCTGCGTCGAGGACTGCCGGCACAATGCCGCGGGCCTCACCCGCAATATATGCATTGGTCCTGACAGGGGAACTCTGCGGATCGATGGATTCGCCGCCCGCCGACGGCTAGCTTTTCCACTCCATCGGACGACGGACGGGCGTCATCGCCCGATGCACGTCCGCGCTCAGCCGAGACCGTGGGTGCGGGCGTAGGTGACGAGCTCGAGGCGGCTGCGGACCTCGAGCTTCTCGTAGATCCGGTGGAGATGCGTCTTGACCGTGCCTTCGCTGATGAAGAGCCGCTCGGCGATCTCCTGGTTGCGCAGCCCGCTCATGAGCAGGCGCACGACCGCCTCCTCGCGGCTGGAGAGGAGCTCGTTGATCGGCCTCGCGCGTGCATCGCCGTCGAGCAGGTGGCCGAGCGCAGTGCCGATCGAGCGGGTCTCGATCCATCGCCCGCCGGCGTGCACCTTGCGGATCGCCCGCACGATGAACTCGGAGCCCATCTCCTTGAGCACGATTCCCTCCACGGCCAGGCGCATGACCTGCAGCAGCAGTTCCTCGCTGATCGCCGCGGTGAAGATCACGACGCGGCTGCGCAGCGCCTCCGAGCGCACCTGCCGCAGGACCTCGAGCCCGTCCGTCCCGCCCATCTTGAGATCGAGGACGATCACGTCCGGGTGCCTGTTGCGGGCGAGGCGCAGCGCCTCGCCGCCGTCGGTGCAGCGCGCGACCACCTCGATGTCGGGCTCGGCGCGCAGCAGGCACGAGAGCCCATCGAGCACGATGGGGTGATCATCCACCAGCATGACTTCGATACTCATGATGGGAGTTCTCAGCAAATCGGCGAAAGCCGGGCGGGCCGGAGTACCGGTGCAGACTAAGCGTATGCCTTGGCACCGAATCCCGAAGCGATCGGACGATGGATCCGCGCTATATCCTTGGATGATCCTCCGCGTCCGCAACGGGTCGCCGGGGGGCGAGGGGAATCCGGATTTCGACACGCGCGCCCTCGCCCGTCGAGTGGATGCCGAGACGCCCCCCCAGGGCGCCCACGCGCGCGCTGAGCGAGCGCGGGCCGAGCGCTTCCCGGCACAGGTCGCAGCCGTCGTAGTAGCCACGGAACGGGAAGCCCGTGCCGTCGTCCGCGATGATGATGCGCAGGACTCCGTCATCGGCGCGCACGTCGACCCGCAGGTGGGACGCCCCGCCGTGCCGCGCGGCGTTGGCGACGCCTTCGCTGACGATGTGGAGCAGGTCCGGTTCGAGCTTCTCCGGCAGGGCGCGGGCCAGCATCGATCGGACCGACACCTCGATCATCCATTCGCGCGCGAGCCGGCCCGCCAGCGACGCGAGGCGCGCGTCCAGATCGCCCCCCTCGCAGGAGCCCGGTGCCGCCGGCCGCTCGAGGGACTCCACGAGGCGGCGCAGCCGGTGCTGTTCGTTGACGATCAACGCGTGGAGCGCCTCCAGCCGCTCGCCCGCCCGCCCTTCCCTCTGCTCCTCACCGCGCAGCGCCTTGAGCTGCATCGCCACTCCGGCAAGGAGCTGCAGCACGTCGTCGTGCAGCTCGCGGGCGATGCGCGCGCGCTCTTCACGCACCGCGCCCGCCCGCACCTGCGCGATCGCGCGCAGCACCGTCGTTTGCGCCTCGTCGCCGCGCGACGCATGTGCTGTTTCCCGGGCGTCATGCCCCGACGACATTGCGTTCATGGAGTGAGGGATCCGCAAGAAGCGTTATGCAATATAGTCGAGGAATGCCTGCGCGACAGCGCATGCCCCGCTCCGTCGCGATGCGGAATGAGAAATCCCTCACAGTCGCGCCGACATGCGAGGAGGACTTCGCAGCCAACCGCCGCAAAGGCCGGTGACGGTGTCATGCGGGCGAACCCGCTCGGCGGGGGTGACAGCAGCGCTGTTCGGCCTCGTTGTCTCGCCCGCCTTACGCCGCAAAGGGGGCGCGGTCGAGGCGGGCCAGCGCACCGGGCTGGTCGCTGAGGTGCTGGGCGGGTTGAAGGTGAGCGGACGGTGAGGGGTCAAGACGCAGTCGATCGGCTGCTGGCGCGCCTTTGTTGCCGACCCCTTGCGCGATGTTTATACTGCGTTTAAACATTCGAGGGGGTGCCCGCCATGACCGAAGCGATTCTTGCCATCAAGCACTGGGGCAACAGCCTCGGCGTGCGCCTGCCCGCCGCCGTCGCGCGCGAGGCCCGTCTGGATGCCGATCAGCAGGTGCGGATCACGGTCGAGGAAGGCCGCGTCGTGATCACGCCCCTTGCACCGGAGAAACTCAGCCTCGAACAAAGGCTTGCCCGCTTCGATCCCGAGCGGCACGGCGGCGAGGCGATGGCGAGCCCGAACGTCGGGGCCGAACGGTGGTGAGCGCACGCGGCAAGGCGCCGTGGGCGCCCGACCGCCAGGACATCATCTGGATCGACTGCAATCCGCAGGCCGGCCGCGAAATGCGCGACCGCCACCCCTTCCTGGTGCTCTCGCCGCGCGCCTTCAACGAACGCACTTCGCTGGTCATCGGTCTGCCGATGACCACGGCCGAGTACAACGCCGACAATCCGTTCGCGATCGCCGCGGGAACGGCCGGCGGGCGCCGCCCCGGCAAGACCAGCTATGTCCTGTGCCACCAGCCGAAATCCTTCGACTGGCGGGTGCGCGAGGCTGCGCCACATCCGATGAAACGTCTGCCCGACGAATTGTTCGCCGAAGCATGCGCGGTGCTGAACCAGATCGTGCGCCTCACGTAAGGTGGCGCCCGGCAGCAGCGGTGGAGCCACGCATCGAGCCTTCGCGCTTGCGAACGCTTCTCCGACCCGGACTCGGGCTTTGCTCGTTGCCGGCGCTCCGTCGGCTAATCACGAAACCGTATCAAGGCAAGAGGCAAGACTTGCCCCTGAGCAGCTTGCCTTTACCGCTTTCGCGAGGCCAACGCCGTTGCCAGCGGAAGGAATAGCGTCGATGGAGAGTCAGGCAGTGCGATGAAACCGTGATGAGCATAGAAGCCCACGGCCCGGTCATCTTTGGCATCGACCATCAACGCATACGCTGCAATCTCGGAACCGGTGGCGCGCACGAGCGCATCGGCCAGCAGCGCGCCCCCGAGGCCCTGCCCGCTGAACGCCTCGTCGACGGCCAAACGGCCCATGCGAACGGCCGGCACAGCCGGATAGCGCGGAAGCTTCTTGCCGATGTCGGCCGGAAGATCCGCCAGCATCAGGCTCGCGGAGGCGAGCGTGTAGTACCCGGCGATGCGCTTTCGATCGGCCAGCGCCACAAAGCAGGCCGCCACGCGACGCCGAATGTCCTGGGTGACTTGCTCTCGGAAGTACCGATCAAGCGCGGCAGAACCGCAACGGAAGCCGGTACGGTCATGCGTGGCATCGAGCGGCGCGACGAAGAACGGTGCGGCGCTCATTCAGCGCGCAAGAGCTTGCGCCTGCGAGCAAAGGCACGTTCCAAAGCCGGGGCGGGTTGCGGGGGCGATAGCAGCGCCTGTGCGAAGCACTCCTGATCGGCCAGCGAAAGACGGACGACGCCCGCTTGTTCGACGGCGCGCTGGGCGGCGTCCTGGACGGCTGCAATGACGAAGTCGGTCATTGTGCGCCCCTGGAGCTCAGCGGCTCGCTTGAGCAGCGCATGCAGATCGGCGCTGATCCGGGCTTCGAGCCGGGCGGTATTGGTGGCTGTGGCCATGGGACGTCCCTCCTGACCGGGAATATACGGCAAATTGCCGTATATAGACAGGACGCCGATCGCCGAGTTGCGTTCGGCAGCGTTTCGACCGGTTTCCCGCAAGGCAGCCGATCGAACGACAACGGTGCCGAATCGACCGCGGCCCTTCCTGGCCGGAGCTTCTCGGTCGGCGCGGGCCGAGATCTGCCGCATGGTCCCCACTTGGATTAACGGCAGCTCTGCTTATCTCCCACTGGCTGGTCCCGACCCAATTCAGTCAGTAGCAATACGCGAGGCTCAACGACTGGTTACAGATGCGAGCGGTCACTCGGCGCAGATCTCCACGGACGGTTGCTCGGCCTCAACTGGCCTCAACCCGCGCCATCACTCAGCGGCAGTGATCTCTGCAGGCGCCGTCTGGCCCTGATACCAGCTCGACCGCGCGTCACATTCCGCTTGAACTCGGAGCTTTTAGCGATCGGCCTCCAGCTTGAGAACAACGCCGGACATACAGGTCTCCCTCACGGATCCCGACGCCCGCTCGATGAAGACGCGGGCCACAGGCATCACGGGCTATGACGGGCAGACGGCGGTCGAGACCAAGAACAGTTAAGTGATATGCAGCCATCGCGTCGAAGCGGACCTTAATCCACCCATTCAGCATCGTAAGCTTGTCCTGCGGGCGCTCCCTCTTCGCGCGAGCGCCCGCAGGCTCTTGCCAGTCGGCGCTGTCCATCTCGACCAGGTAGCGTTCGATGCTCGTTTCAATCTCCTGCATCCGGCGCTGGAAATGAGTCGGTCAGCGGTCGAAGCTCAGAATTCTCTACGTCCGCTTCGAAGGCCACCCCACAGTCTGACCCGACAGGTCTACACGGACCCGCGTCAGTAAAGCGAATCATTTGAGTATCCATCTCCATATGCCCATGTGATTGTAACGGTTTTCACTACATGCCATTGGCGAACGTCAAAGGGATAACAACTTGCCACCTACATGTAACTCGATGTAAATTCTTCCAATGCGGCACCTGGATCAAGGCCGGCAGATTTGGAAATGATGGAGAGGTGATTGCTCAAGAAGCTTCTTGTCGCAGCTTGCTCGCTGCTCGCGTTGATAAGTTCCGTCGCCGCCGAGGAGGTTACCGTAGGCGGGTTCGCATTCGCGGGCGACTTCAAGAGTGCAGCCGGACGCTTCCCTCTCACCTATGCAGTGTTTGAAAAGCTCAATCGTGACAAGGGGCAAAGCCATAACCTGTCGCGCGAAGTTATTGAGCGGATGCGCCAGACGACTAACGCGAGTATCCAATTTAATCTGGGTGATAAAGGGGTCAACCTGAAAGACAGCGATCGCGCCCTCATGTCAGTGCTGCTGCTGACCGGCGAGACCGTGGCAACGGAGAACTTCGGCAGTTACTACAAGACGTTCGTCAATTTGCGCGGCGATGCGTTGATTTTCGACTACAAGAATCAGATAGTCGTTCGTAGCTATCCGCTGAGCGTGGTGCTCTTCGACGCCACCCCGGCAATGCCTACCAAGGAATACCTTTCCGCATTCGTCGAGAATTTGCTCAAAAGAACTGATGGTCGGGGTCTGATCAGTCAGTACGAGCGACGCATGCAGGCTGCCAATATCGATCAGAAAGCGGCCAAGACAGTCCAGGTGCGAAACATTCGGATCGACGCCCCTGCGCTCGACGCAATGCCCGCCCCACTGAAAGCGGATATCACGAGTGCCGAGTCGATCGTCGCCGATGGGTTCGCCTCGATCATCTCAGCCAAGCTCGGAATTTCGTTGTTGCCGCGCACCGTCGGACACGCCGTGGGTAACGTAATGACCATGCGACTGGAAAACGGGGACGACTACAAGTTGAAGGTCGGCGAAGGCGACTACGTTTTTGATATCGCCTTGAAGAAGTTCGCGAAAATCAAGACAGCTGAGAATAATGTGGCGACCTCTTTTGTCTACGGGGCCTACGTCGATCTGGCCTTCCTGGAGCCTTCGCTCGGAACGAGCTTTCTGTCGACGTCGATCAAGAATGGCGAAACGGCCCTGGTGCCCACCGGCCAAATTTCCAATGATGACTTCCCGGGATACCAGGATGCCTATCGCGGTTTGTTCCTGAAACTGACTGAAGTTCTCGCCGGCGGTGGCGATGGCAAATGGATAAAGACGGCCTCCTCGTCTAGTAACATCGAAGATCAAATTAGTGCGGCACGCAAAATACTTGAGGAATGTAAATGAAGATACGGTTGCTGATGGGGTTGCTGGCTCTAGTGCCTACGCTGGCGATGGGACAGGTGGTGCAGGTAAAAGGGGTTGGCACTTCCAGTTACAGCGGGGAGCTAAGCCCGACCGTCAAGGAAGCGTCATATCAGAAGGCTCAGGTATCTGCGGTCGAGCGCTATTTCGCTGAAAACGGGGAAGCTGAATCGAAAAACTTCGAGGCCATTGCAGATCAGATTGCGGCCAATCTCGACAACTTCATTCTCAGCACGACTATCCTGAATGAGCAGGATCAGCCGAGCCTCAAGAAGTACTCTGTTGCGGTCAAGGTCGAGCTGAATGTCGCCAAGCTGCGTAACACGCTGCGCAAATCCAGTGTTGTCGGCACCGCCGGTGCCTATGACAAGTCTCCGATGGTCTATGTGTTCGTTGGCCGTGAAGCTGCGAGCGTCCGTGCCTTCGACACCAGGGTCGTGAAGCGGGAAGAAATTACCGCGAAAGGCGGTTCCCGTAGTACGAGCGCGACGCGGGGCAATGAAGGTGAAGACATCGGCGGCACGTCGATTTCTACGAGCGCCACCAAGGAGACGTCAAACAGCCGTTCCGCATCATCCTCCGTGCGCGTCGAAACCGGAGGCAGCGCAACCCGCAAGGCGGACGATGTCACGTACCGCCTGCTGCCGATGGCCAATGCCAAGACATCCATCACCAGCGTTTTCTCGCAAGCGGGCTTCCGCGTCGAGGAACCCGAATTCGTCATCGGCGACCGTGAGTTCAATGCCATGACGAAGGAGTTTTCGGCGGGCAACGACATCGCCCCGGCCACGATGCGCTCGATCGTCGGATCGCTAACGAAGGCGCAGGTTCCACTGCTCGTGTTGGCAACGTTGGATGTGGGAGCGGCCGATCAGGATCCGGCGACGGGGATGCAACGGGTGGCCGTCACGACAGTGGGGCGGGTGCTCGATGTATCGAGTGGCCGTCCGCGCGAAGTGGCGTCGGTTCCGGCCGTCCAGTACTTCGGGGTGGGCTCTGATAACCAGGCTGCCATCAACAAAGGACTTAAGGAAGCGTCACTGGCCGCTGCGCGAGAAGTAGTCAGTCGTTTGAATGCAGTTGGAACTCATTAATCACTTGGAGAACGCCTCATGAATAACTGGATCAAGAAGGGAATCGTTAGCGTCGCAGCGGTGTGTTTTGCCGGGGTCGCGGCGGCGCAGTTCGGTGGTCTGGCAAACGCTCTTCCGGGGGGCTCCAAGAGTGCCGGCGGGGTGACCGCAGAGTCCCTCGTCAAGAGCTATGTTTCCGGCACCAAGTATGTTCTTGCCTCCGATGCCAAGCTGCTTTCGGCACTCGGCCTCAAGGACCAAGCTGCCAAATCGGAACTTCAGGCGAATAACCTGACCGAGGGCGCTACCGTCGGCAGTCTCGAGGACGCGGTCAAGGTACAAACGGAAAGCAGCAAACAGCTCGCCGAGGGCTTCGACAACAGTAAAGTGGCTCTTGACGCCGAAGGGAAAAAAGCCTTTACGCTCGGGCTGGTTGATCTGGCAAAAGGCATTACCAGCTACTCCAACATGAGTTCCGACGTTTCGAAGTTCACGCCTAGCGCTACCTCCATTGGCGGTGCGGCCGGCGCTGCGATGTTCGTCGTCAAGACCCTGCCCGACACCAGCACCAATCTGATGAACACCTTGAAGAAGGCAGTGGCGTTCGCGAAGGAAAACAAGATTGAAGTGCCGAAGGAAGCAACCAGCCTCCTCTAATTTCAAGTAATGGGCGACCCGATTTTTGGGTCGCCTAAATTTTCACGAGGTTGGCCATTTTGAAGAAACTAATGCTTTCGTCCCTGATCGCCGTGGCGCTGGTCGGTTGTGGCGAACAAAAGGTCGAGAAACCGCAAGAAGAGGCCCCCAAGGCGGTCGGACCCAGCTTGACACAGACACCGGACGTCGGCAAGGTCGAGCAAATTCAGGTAACGGCCAAGGGAATGGGCGTGACGCCCGGCGCCGCCGTAAACGATGCCCTGAAGACAGCGATCATGCAGGTCAATGGCACCCGAGTCGAAGCGGTATCAGCGACCTTGAATACCTTCTCCAATGCGACTGCCAATCTCGACGTCCAGACCGCCAGTGGATATCGGGACAGCGCTGAAGCCACGGCCACTTTGCAGAGTCAAAATTTCGCCGACCAGATCGTCTCCGAGTCCAAGGGCATGGTGACGTCCTTCCGAGTAGTCAAGATGCTCGCGCCCAAGTCCAAAGGGGATATCTATACCGTAGATATCGAAGCCAAGATCGCAAAATTTGCGGCACCGGCGGATGCGGGCAAGATCAAAATCGTCGTGGCGCCCTTGAAGTCGAATGTTGCGGCCTATGACATCGGCGGCACCGTCGTGCCTGCGTCCGAAGTCCTCAATCCGATTCGCCAACAGATTATCGATGCGCTTTCGCAAACCGGGCGCTTCACCATCCTCGATCGCCAATTCGAAGCCGATATCGAGGGAGAGCTCGATATGATCGGTTCGGGCAAGAGCGCCAACACGGACTTTGCGAAGCTCGGCCAGGCATTGGCCGCCGACTTGGTATGGATCGGGGTCGTGAACGACTTGGCGTACAAGAAGCACGCGCGCAAATTGCAGACCTCCGACCGCGAACTAGTCAGCTACTCCGGCGCCTGGTCCGTTTCGCAGCGATTGATCAACCTGACGACCCGTCAGATTCTACAATCGAACACGCTGCAGGGTACGCCACCATCCGTTAAACCTACCACGCTGGGGGCAGGTGTCGATTCCAACGCAATGCTCGCGTCCATTCGTAATGAGATCGTGAAAAACGCGACGGAAGCGATCATCCTTCGCACTTTCCCGATCTCCATCGTCGAACGAGATGGGAATATGGTGGTATTGAGCCAAGGCGGCCAAGCAGTCCGCGAAAACAGACGCTATCAGATTTACCTGCAAGGCAAGGAAATCAAGGATCCGCAGACTGGTCAGTCACTGGGCAACATGGAAAGCCTTTGTTGCGAAGTCGTCATCAACAGGGTGACTCCGAACTTGTCGTATGGGACGCTCGAGAACATCAAAATTGAGTTGTCGTCAGTTCAGCCAGGGGCTCTACAGATCCGTGAAGCCTTAGCCGACCGACCGGAGGCTGCCGCTGCTGCGCCAGAAGCGGTCCATCAGCCCGTCCCTGCGGCTGAGCACAAGCCTGTTGCGCAGCCGGCAGTAGCCCGTAGCGCACCCACTGCGCAGGCGCCGCGGGTCAAACAATCCGAAGACTGGTAAGCGCCTCGTTGTTATCGTGATGAGGGATGCCGCGCTTTAATGCGGCATCCCATTTTCGTAAGTAGATGCGCGCATTTTTTCGGACTGCTAGCTTGCGTTATCGCGGTCGCTTGCCAATTTGACCTGCTCTCAATCGAGAGTTCGCGTTTGCCACGGACGGAGGCCGCCGTTCAAATCAATTGACACAGAACGGCAGGTAACCGAAGCATTGCCGACTGACCGAGTGATCAACTGTGCAGGCCACTAGCTCAAGGTCGGCTCTGGCCGAGTTACGCGAGTTCGCCTTCGGGCAGGTTTCTGAGTTGAGCAGTCGCGCGAACGGCGGCTATGTCAAATGAGCGACCGACCGCAACTGGCCGTTTGCTGCCCTTTCAAATTCAAACTCGCTGCACCAATTCGACAGTCACCTCCGCATCGTCCCCTTTACATCCGCAATCACCGCCAGCCCTATCCCGATCCGCTGCGCGTGCAGATTCAACTGCGCCGTACGCGCAGCGGTATTCAAAACCAGCGATCCCTGATACCGCTGATTCAAATCCTCGGCCGCGCAATTCGACAGGGTCACGTCGAGGTTCAGAATTTTCGGCGTATAGCCCGGCGACGCGACGCCGAGCAGTTGGCAACGGTTTTCCGGGCTGGACCCGACGAACTTGCCGTCTTCGGAGATCTGGATGCTCAGAGGCACAACGAAGTGAGTGCCGTTCTGCTGTAACCCCGCGTTCATCACCTGGTATTGCGCCTCCCCCTGCCACGGACCCTGTGGTTTCTCGTAGCCGCCGCCGACGACGGTCTGTTTGACGCTCGGATTCGGAGCGGCAGCGGCATTGCCCGGTTGAATCAGCGGGCGGTTGCACGGCGAATCGGTGTAGGTGACTCGGCCCCCCTGCTCACAGCGATAGATCGACTGGGCGTGCGTGGCGAGCGGCATCGCGAGAAGCGCGAGCATGGGTGTGAGCAGGCGCAGGAATGCAAACTCGCGCATCGTTTTCATTGAAACTCCTTCAAACATTCCGCATGTACCTGCACGCGGGAAAGCTCGAACACCCGTAGAACTGTTTCCCGACATTCGCGCCCGACTTTGCCGTCCTCAACACCAGCTCGCTCGAACACTTCGGGCAGGTCGTCGTGCTCGAATGCCTGGCCTTTAGCGATTCGACGTGCGCGGTTCTCGTCGCCCAGGTTTTCGGCAGCGCTCCGGCCTCGATCGCGGAGACGATCGAGCGGACGTCATCGTCGGAGAACAGCGCTTGCTGTTTGCTCTTGATGTAGCTGGTGTAGCCGGAAGTCATGACGTTTTCCGGCATCGGGGTCTTGAATCGGGCGTCGCCCCAGAACATCACGACGGAGTGGAAGCGGGAGTCGTCCAGCTCTAGGAATTCGGCGAGCGCGCGAATGTGGCGGTAGTTCTGGCGCAGCGGGTTCTGGAAGCGGAACTTGCGGCCGTAGATGTTTTGCGTCCACTGCGCGCTCTTTTCGTCGCCGAAGATCCATCCTTTCATGTTCTTCGTCTCGATGACGAAGATGCCGTATTTCGAGACGACGACGTGGTCGATCTGGGTGGTGCCGTTCGAGGTCGGGATCGTGATGTTGTTGAGAGTGGTGTAGATCTTCTTGTCGAGCAGCAGGTGCTTGGCGAGGGCACCCTGCGCTTCGCCGAACCAGCCCTTGACGACGGGCGAGCGCAGGACGGCGCCGATCACCGCGGCGATGATGACGAAGTACGCGGCGTTCCAGAGCGGCGCCAGGATTGGCGTCATGTCGATCACGTTCAGGACGCCGGATCAAAGGCGACGGCTGATCAGGATCAGGCGATCCTTGGCGGTCTTGATCAGCTCTTCGAGGAAGTAGTTGGTGGCGCTGGTGTTGAGGAACTTGGCCATGTCGCGAATCCGTTCTCCGTTGTCATCCGGCGCCATTCGAGCGGATGGGGCACGGGGTCAACGGGCTGCTCGGACGATGACTACGTGTTCATGTCGATGGCGTTCCAGAGTGCATTTTACATTCGCACACATATGACATCGAAAGAAAATGGGGACCGCGGGTGGGAAGGCGCGGTCGATCGGCACTGGCAGGGCTTCGACCGGTTCGGCACGAACGGTTTTTGGACGGGCTCAGCCCCAGCGGTTTTTGGGAGGCTCGGCCCGAACGGAATCTGCTTACCGGGGTAACGGGAGGAACGGCGTGCGGCCTTGTCCCGCCCTGCCCCGCAACCTCACTCGGCTGCGCGCGGCGCGCTCTCGACGCCCTTGGCGATCTTCGCCATCGCGGTCTTGCCTTTGGCGGTGAGGAAGGGGTCGACGAGGAGTAGCAGGCCTTCTTCGACGTATTCCGCGAGGCTGAAGCGGTCGACGAAGGCCCAGTGCTTGAGCGCCCAGGCGTGGGCGAAATTGACGATCTGGTAGCCGAGCAGATATTCATTCACCGGCCGCATGAAGCCGCCAGAGGTGCACGCGCGGATCGACTTTTCGATCATGCGGTTGGTGCGCGTTTCGCCGTCCTTGATCAGCACGCGGCGGTCGGCGCGCAGGGATTTGGTCGAGCGGTAGGCGAGCACCGTCGCGTCGCGCTGGGCGTCGACGACCGCGCAATACGCCCACACCGCGCGGCACAGGCGCTCGACCGGGTGGGTGAGGCCTTCGAGCTGCAGCGGGATGTCGTGCTCGTAGGTGTCGAGCACGTTCTTCAGCGTCAGGAACAGGATGTCGTCCTTGTCGCCGAAGTACTGGTAGATCAGGCCGGTGCTGACCTTGGCTTCGCGGGCGATCTGCAGAATGGTCGTCGTGTAGTAGCCCTGCTCGGAGAAGAGCTTGGTGGCCGCGCTGATGATCTGGTGACGGCGCTCTTCGACCAGCTTGGGGTCGGTGACGACGCTTTTGACGCTTTCTGCTGAACTCATGTCCATTCCCTCGGTGAACCATTGCCACAAAGTCCGGCAGCGGCCGGACGCCTTATTGTGCCACCGGAGCGCCGGGTTTCCGCGTCGCCTTGTCCTGCGGCCTTACTGACGGTTCAGAAAGCCGCGCACGCGCTGCTGCGTCTGGTCGTCGGCCAGGAGCGCCGCGCTGCCGGCCAGTTCCACCTCGTAGCCGTCCGCGCCTCCTGCCGCTGCGACCTCGATGCAGCGCTTGCACTCGGCGATGGCCTTCGCGGGCAGGGCCGCGAGGCGCGCGATCAGGGCGTCGACGAATGCCGGCAGCTCGGCGGCCGGGGCGACCCAGTGCGCGCAGCCCAGGGCCACCGCATCCGCGCCGGAGAGGACTTCGGCGCCGAGGATCAGGCGCTTGGCCACCGCTTCGCCGCAGATGCGCGTCATGCGCTGGGTGCCGCCGGCGGCGGGGAGCAGCCCCAGGCGCGCTTCGGGCAGGCCGACTTTCGCGCTGTCGGCGACGACACGCAGGTCGCAGGCGAGCGCGAGTTCGAAGCCGCCCCCCATCGCGGCGCCGTTGATCTCCGCGACGGTGACCTGCGGCAGGCGTTCGAGGCGGGCGTAGATTTCCTGCATCCGGCGGGTGATCGCGATCATTTTGGCGCGGCCCGCCACGGTGGCGAAGAGCGAATCGATCAGTTCGAGGTCGGCGCCGGCGCAGAACAGCCGCTCGCCGCTGCGGATGCGCAGCACGTTCACGTGGCGCAGGGTTTCGAGCTCAGCGAGGATGCGGTCGAACTGGTCGATCCATTCCTCGTTGATCGCATTGACCGGCGCGCGGCACAGCGTCACGGTGGCGATCGATTCGTCAATCCTCAGCGAAATCATTGCGATGTCCTCTGGAGCTGCTGACTGTTATGAAACCGTTTGCCCTGAGCCTGTCGATGGGCAATTGCGGGACTTCGACGGGCTCAGCCGAACGGCTAGTGGTCTCGATTCGATCGAAAAAACGGGGCGCCGCCGGCCTCTGCGCACATCAGAGGAGGATTCGTTGGCGGAACGCACAGGCCGCCTGCGCGACGCCCCTCTCAAGCCGGCCGGTGAAACTGCGCGTCAAACCGGCCGTACCGCGAGACGCATCCGGGCGGCGGGGACGGCCGCCCGGTGCGCCGGAACCTCAATCACCCTCGAACTTCGGCACCTGCTTGTTCACGAAGGCGTTGTAGGCGCGCGTGAAGTCCTGCGTCTGCATGCAGATCGCCTGGGCTTCGGCCTCGGTCTCGAGCGCCTGCTCGATGGTCTGGTTCCATTCCTGGTGCAGGCACTTCTTCGTCATCGAGTGCGCGAAGGCCGGGCCGTTGGCGAGCGACAGCGCCAGCTCCTGCGCTTTCGCCAGCACCTTCTCGGCGGGCACGATGTCGTTGTAGTAGCCCCAGGCGCGGCCTTCCTCGGCGCTCATCGAGCGACCGGTGTACAGCAGCTCGGAGGCGCGGCCCTGGCCGATGATGCGCGGCAGGATGCTGCACGCGCCCATGTCGCAGCCGGCCAGCCCGACGCGCACGAACAGGAACGCGGTCTTCGCCTCGGGCGTCGCGTAGCGCAGGTCGGAGGCCATCGAGATGATCGCGCCGGCGCCGGCGCAGATGCCGTCGACCGCCGAGATGATGGGCTGCGGGCAGTTGCGCATTTCCTTCACCAAGTTGCCGGTCATGCGCGTGAAGGCGAGCAGTCCGTTCATGTCCATCTTCGTCAGCGGCCCGATGATGTCATGCACGTCGCCGCCCGAGCAGAAGTTGCCGCCCGCGCCGGTGATCACCACCGCGCGCACGTCGTCGGCGTACTGCAGCTTGATGAAGGTGTCGCGCAGCTCGGCGTAGCTCTCGAAGGTGAGCGGATTCTTGCGCTCGGGGCGGTTCAGCGTGATGGTCGCGACGCGGTCGGCGACCTCGAACTTGAAGTGTTCCGGACGCCATTCGGCGGCTTTGAGCTTGTACATGAGATTCTCCTCGAAACGGGTTGGGTGTCTATTTATTGACTGAACAATCACTCATCCTGCGAGCGTGAGACCGCCGCTGACGCTGATCACCTGGCCGGTGATGAAGCTCGCGCGGTCGCTGGCGAAGAACAGCACGGCGTCGGCGAGCTCGGACGGCTTGGCGAGGCGGCGCATCGGCGTGGCCTTGACGAAGGCTTCCTGGTGCTTCTCCGGCACCGCGCGCAGCAGCGGCGTGTCGGTCGGGCCGGGGCATACGCAGTTGACGTTGATGTTGTAGCGCGCGACTTCGCGGGCGAGCGACTTGGTGAAGGCGATCGCGCCGCCCTTGGCGCCCGAATACACGGTCTCGCCGAGGCTGCCGACGCGGCCGGCGTCGCTGGACACGGTGACGATCTTGCCCGCGCCGCGCTCGATCATCTGCTGCAGGAAGGCGTGCGACACGGCGACCGGGCCGAGCAGGTTGAGGTCGATGACCTTGCGCCAGAAGTCGGGCGTGTTCTCCATGAAGGGCTGGATCTTGCCCCAGCCGGCGACGTTGGCGACGATGTCGACCTGGCCATGACGACGGTAGGCTTCGTCGCGGAAGGCGTGGATGGAGTCGATGTCGGTCACGTCGAGGCGGACGAAGTCGACGTCGAGGTGCTGCTCGGCCAGCTGGCCGGCCGCGGCCGCGCCCTTGGCCGCATCGATGTCGCCGATCACGACCTTCGCGCCCGCCCGCGCCAGCGTCTCCGCCGTCGCATACCCGATCCCCGATGCGCCGCCCGTGACGACGGCCGTTTTGCCTTGCAGGTTCATGTGTCTGTCTCCTCGTTCACCAGTCATTCGAGCCTGGGGCGCCTGCAATCGCGCCGCCCCGCTTCCCGTTTGCTGCAGCGTTCCGTGTCCGGCTCCGTCAGCAGTTGAATGAATGATCGTTCAGTCAATTCACCAAGTCAACCCCTTGGCGCGAATTTCAGCAGAATGGGGCAGGCGCCTGTCCTGCGCGATGATGGGTCGCACAACCCGATACGATTCGGGCTGAACCCTTTGGCGGCTTGCCGATGCCCGTCAACGGGCTCAGGAAGAATGGGTATGGACGACGCCGTTCAATACCAGTCGCACTAATGCAAACGGCCGGAAATCCGGCCGTTTGCAACTGAACGATCAATCAGGTGTGATCGCAGTGACACGCCCCTTAAAGCCGCCCCGCCTTGAGCAGCTCACGCAGGCGGAACTTCTGGATCTTGCCAGTGGCGGTGCGCGGCAATTCGTCCACGAAGCGCACCGTGCGCGGACATTTGTAGATCGACAGGCTCGCCATCAGCGTGTCCTGCACTTGCGTCGACAGGCGCGACTGGCTCGCCGCCGGATCCTTCGCCACGGCCACCAGCACGAGGCGCGTGAGGCCGTCCTCCTGCGGCACCCCGACGACGACCGCCTCGGCGATGTCCGGCGCGGTCATCGCACAGGCTTCGATCTCGGACGGGCTCACCCACTGGCCGGAGATCTTCAGCATGTCGTCGGCGCGGCCGTTGTGGTACCAGTAGCCGTCGGCATCGAAGCTGAACATGTCGCCCGGGAAATACCAGCCGTCGCGCAGCGACTTCGCCGTCTGTTCGGGCAGCTTCCAGTAGCCGCTGAACTGGGACGGCGTGCGGATCGCGATCTGGCCGGGAACGCCGGGCTCGACGATGTCCGCGCCGCTGTCGTCGACCAGGCGCACTTCGGCCCACGGCACCGGCTTGCCACAGGAGCCGGGGCGCTGCGCTTGGCCTTCGTTCACGAGGAAGAGGAAGATCGTCTCTGAGGCGCCGATGCCGTCGATGATGGGCTTGCCGGTCGCTTCGAGCCAGGACTGGTACAGCGTCTCGGGCAGCTTCTCGCCCGCCGACAGGAAATGGCGCACGTTGCGGAAGCCCTCGCTCCCGCCCGCCCCTTCGCGCAGCAGGTTGCGGTACATCACCGGCGTGCTGAAGAAGATCGTCGGGCGATGGGTGTCGACCACGTCGATCATGCGCATCGGGTCGGGCCAGCCGGCGGCGACGATGACCGTCGCGCCGCAGCGCAGCCCGCCCATCATGGAATGACCGAGCGCCCAGCCGAAGAACATCTTGGAGGTGGCGAAGATGCGGTCGCCCGGACGCACGCCGAAGTACTCCGCCTCCATGCGATCGGCGATCAGCACGCAGCCGTGCGTATGCATCACCGCCTTGGGTCGCCCGGTCGTGCCCGAGGAATACACCCAGAAGGCGACGTCCTCGGGTGCGGCCGGTTCCGACGCCAGCGTGTCGGGCTGCCCGGCAACGAAGTCGTCGAGCGGCACACCACCGACGCGGGAGCCGGCGCCGCGCACGACGAGCTGCGGCGGGTCGGCGAGTTCGGCGACGATCTCCTGGTACAGGTGGGCGAACTCGGCATCGACGAAGAGCAGGCGGCAGGCGCTGTCCTCGATCACGTAGCGCACGTCGCGCGGCGCGAGCCGCACGTTGAGGGCGACCGCGACGGCGCCGATGCGCATCGCGCCAAGGTAGCCGGCGACCATCTCGGGCGAATCGTCCATCAGGAAGAGCACGCGTTCGCCGCGGCCGACGCCGTGCGCCTTCATCGCGTTGCCGGTGCGATTGACCATCGCGTCGAGTTCGCCGTAGGTGACGGAACGGCCGGCACCGACGATCGCGGGCTGGTCGGTGAGGCCGCGCGCGAGGGGGGGCCCGATGATCTCGTCGGCGGCGTTCATCGCGCCGTAGCGCGCGGTGTTGTCAAAAATCATGTCTGCTCCTGGACACCGAAGGGATGCCCCGGCGCACGCGCCGGGGTGCGGGACGGACGCGCCCGGTTCAGTTCGCGAGCAGCGCGCGGGCTTCGGCCAACAGCTTCGGCCCGTCGTAGCCCTTGGCGCTGACCTCCTTGACCCAGTCGGCCGCGACCGATTCGGACGCCTTCTGCCACTTCTGCACTTCGGCGGCGGGCACGGTGTAGAAGGTGTTCTTGTGGTCGATGCCGGACTGGCGGCCGGTCAGGGTCGCCTCGTCCCACACCTTGCCGGCCCACGCCGACACCTCGGGGCCGCTGTTGGCGTCGATGACCTTCTTCAGCTCGGGCGGCAGGCTGTCGTATTTCGCCGGGTTCATCGCCAGCACGAAGGTCGAGGTCGACATCAGCGGCAACGCGGGATCAGTTTCGCTGTGGTACTTCACGATCTCCTGCGCCTTGATCGTCGGCACGACTTCCCACGGCATCATCGCGCCGTCGATCACTCCCTTGTCGAGGCTGTCGGAGACCATCGTCATCGGCATCGGCACCGGCGTGGCGCCCAGCGCCGTGAGCATGCGGGTCGCCATGCGCGTCGGCGCGCGCAGCTTCATGCCGCGGAGGTCGGCCAGGGTCTTCACCTGCTTGCTGGTCGTGTGCAGCGTCATGCCGGGGATGACGTGGAACACCAGCGGGCGCACACCCTTGTATTCCGCCACGGCGTTCTTCGTCGCGTAGACCCACAGCGCGCGGCTCGACTTCTCGCCCGACGTGCCCATGAAGGGCAGTTCGAAGGCTTCCGAGACGAGGAAGCGGCCGGCCTGGTAGCCGGGCACCGTCCACACGATGTCGGCGACGCCGTCCTTGGCCTGATCGAAGAGCTGCGCGGGCGTGCCGCCCATCTGCATCGCCGGGTAGATCTGGCACTTCAGGCGCCCGCCCGACTCGGCGGCGATCTTCGCGCACCACGGTTCGATGAATTTCACCTGCGCGTTCGAGGTCGGCGGCAGGAAGTGGTGCACGCGCAGCGTCACGACCTTGTCCGACTGGGCCTGGGCGGCAGCGGCCGCGAGCAGCATCGCCGTCAGCAGCGGCTTGAGCAGTGTTCGGGTTTTCATCGCGTCTCCTCTTTGGAATGAAAGGCCGGCCCCGGCTTGTCAGCCGCCGAAGATCCGGACCAGGTACAGCGAAATGGCGGGGAAGAACAGCAGCAGCGTGATGCGCATCATGTCGGAGGCGAGGAAGGGCATCACCCCGCGGAAGGTGTCGGTAAGCGGCACGTCCTTCGCGGCCTTGTTGATGATGTAGATGTTCATGCCGACCGGCGGATGCACGAGGCCGATCTCGACCACCATCAACACGAGGATGCCGAACCAGATCGACTTCTCCTCGGGCGCCAGCCCCCAGAACTCCAGCCCCATGACCACCGGGTAGAAGATGGGGATGGTCAGCAGGATCATGGCCATCGCGTCCATCACGCAGCCGAGGAAGACATAGATCAGCAGGATCGTCGTCAACACCAACAGCGGCGACAGGCCGCTGCCCCGGACCCAGTTCGCGAGTTCGACCGGCATCTGCGTGAGCGCGAGACCGGTGTTGAGCATGTCGGCGCCGAGCAGCACGAGGAAGATCATCGCGGTGGCCTCGGCCGCCCCGAGCACGCTTTCGCGGACGCCTTCCGCGCGCATGCCGCCGGTGACCACCGCGAGGATGCCGCAGGCCGCGGCGCCGATCGATGCCGCCTCGGTGGGGTTGGCCCAGCCGCCGTAGATGCCGACGATGACGACGAGGAAGATCAGCGCCACCGGCATGACGTTGACGATCGAGCGCAGCTTCTCCGCCAGCGGCACGTGCGGGCCGGCGGGACCGGCCTCGGGCTTGAGCGTGACGATGATGCGGATCACCAGCATGTAGCCGAGCATCGCGATCAGGCCCGGCAGCACGGCGGCCATGAAGAGCTTGCCGATCGACTCCTGCGTGAGCACCGCGTAGATCACCAGCGGCACCGAGGGCGGGATCAGGATGCCGAGCGTGCCGCCTGCCGCCAGCGCCCCGGTCGCCAAGGCGCCGGAGTAGTTGTAGCGCTTCAATTCCGGCAGCGCGACCTGGCCCATCGTCGCCGCAGTCGCGAGCGAGGAGCCGCAGATCGCGCCGAAGCCCGCACAGGCACCGGTCGAGGCGATTGCGACGCCGCCGCGCCAGTGCCCGACGAGCGAGCTTACGCAGCGGAACAGCGCGCGCGACAGGCCGCCGTGGGTCGCGAACTGTCCCATCAGCAGGAACATCGGGATGACGGCCAGATCGTAGTTGGAGAGCCGCGCGTAGGCGAGGTTCTTCAGCATGTTGAGGAAGGGGGTGAGCTCGCCGCCCATCATCGTCAGGTAGCCGCCTGCGCCGACGACGAACATGGTGATGCCGATATGCACGCGCAGCACCAGCATCGTCAGCAGGATCGCGAACATCGTCGCGCCGATCGCAATGCCGCTCATTTTGCACCTCCGAGCACGACGCCGAAGCGGCGCCCCGCGATGTAAAGACTGGTCGCCGCGAACAACAGGAAACCCGGAACGATCAGGGCGATCGCCACCCAGCCCGGCCAGCCGAGCATCACCGAAGCCTCGCCCGAGTCGTAGGACGACACCGCCGCCACGCCGGTGCGCCACGCGACCAGCAGCGCGACCGCCCCCATCAGCAGCGCCGCGAAGCCGTCGAGCAGCGCGCGCCCGCGCAGTGGCAGCCAGTGCGTGAAGAAGTCGACGCGCACGTGCCCATCCACCATCTGGCAGTAGGAGAAAAAGGTCGCGGAGGCCACGGCGGCGCCCATCTGCAGGATCTCGAAGTCACCCGGCACGGGCGCTGCGTACAGCTTGCGGGCCACGATGGATACTAGGGACATCGCGATCAACGCGATGAACACGGTCCCGCCCGTCAGCGCAGACACCCTGCTCGCCGCGTACAACCGCTTGCCCCACGGCCCGTGCGGCAGCGCCTCGGGATGCGCGACGTGCTCGATCGAACCGGGTTCGAGCTGGACGCCGGCATCCTCATCGGGGCCATCCTCGCCCTCCCTCTCCCCGCTTCCGGCGCCGCATACCTTCACCGGACGCAGCCCCGCGGCGCTGGCCGCGTCCAGGCTCACTACGCTTGCATGCATGTTTGTCTCCTCCTCGGTACGCTCACTGGTTGAACGTTCACTCATTTAGTTATAGGAAAATGGGGAATCACGACGGGCGCACAACGCCCGCCGTGATTCCCCCGCCAGGCTCAGGCGACCTGTTCCTGCTCCCAGGCAGAAAGGGTCTGTCGGGCGATGATGAGCTGCTGCACCTCGGTCGCCCCTTCGTAGATGCGCAGCGCGCGGATCTCGCGGTACAGGCGCTCGACCGGATGGTCGGAGACGACGCCGCAGCCGCCCCACAACTGCACCGCCGCATCGATGACCTGCTGCGCGGTCTCGGTGGACGTCATCTTGGCCATCGCCGCGGCGCGCGTGATGTTCTTGCCCTGGTCGCGCATCCACGCAGCGCGGTAGGTGAGCAGTGCGGCGGTGTCGACGTGGGTCGCCATCTGCGCGAGCTTGGCCTGGGTGATCTGGAAGTCGGCGAGCTTCTTGCCGAACATGTCGCGCGTGGTCGCGCGGCGCAGCCCTTCGTCGAGCGCACGGCGCGCGAAGCCGAGCGCGGCGGCGGCGACCGAAGTGCGGAAGATGTCGAGCGTCTGCATCGCGACCTTGAAACCCTGCCCCGGCTCGCCCAAGAGGCTCGCTGCGGGCACGCGGCAGCCGGAAAAACGCAGGCGTGCGAGCGGATGCGGCGCGATCACGTCGATGCGCTCGGCGATTTCAAAGCCGGGCACATCGGCCTCGACGATGAAGGCCGACAGGCCGCGCGCGCCCGGCGCCTCGCCGGTACGCGCAAACACGACGTAGAAATCGGCGATGCCGCCGTTGGAAATCCAGGTCTTCTCGCCGTCGAGCACGTAGTCGTTGCCGTCGCGGCGCGCGCTGCACGCCATCGCCGCGACGTCCGACCCCGAATCCGGCTCGGACAGCGCGAAGGCCGGGATCGCACGCCCCGCTGCGACTTCGGTCAGGTACTTGCGCTTCTGCGCGTCGCTGCCGTGCAGCGTGATCGCGCCCGAACCCAGCCCCTGCATGCCCAGCGCGAAATCGGCGAGCCCCGAGTGGCGCGCCAGCGTCTCGCGCAGCAGGCACACGGCGCGCGTGTCGATCTGGTCATGCCGGCCGCCGTAAGCGGTGCCGCCGACCATGTAGCGCAGCCAGCCGTCGACGCCGAGTTGGCGCACCAGCGCGCGGCAGGCGTCGTCGAGATCACCGTGCGGGTGGGCGCCGACGTGCGCCGCCGCCCACGCCTCCAGCTCGATCTGCATGCCGCGGTGGCGCTCGTCGAAGAAGGGCCACTCCAGATAGCTCCGATCACTCATTTTCGCGTCTCCTCTCGGGGCGGTACGCCACCGGCGTCCACCCTCCTCTTGGTTGCTGTCCTGTGCGGCGCCCGCTCGGGCGGGTCTGTACAGCCGCTTGTGTCCGTTACACCGTTCGCCCTGAGCCCGTCGAAGGGCATTGGCAGGCGGCTCAGCTCGAACGGTAGTTGCCCGCCTCGTTGATAACGGTGACGGCGCCCGTTCCGCCCCTCACATCACCTCGCCGCCCGACACCGAGATCGCCTGGCCGGTGATCGCCTCGGAGCCGGGCAGGCACAGCCACAGCACCGCGTTGGCGACTTCTTCGGGACGCACCAGCCGGCCCTGCGGGTTGTGTTTCGCCAGTTCGGCGAGCGCCTCGGCCTCGCTGCGGCCGGTCTTCTCGCGGATGTTGGCGACCGCATCGCGCACGATGTCGGTGTCGGTGTAGCCGGGGCACACGGCATTCACGGTGATGTGCTTGTGCGCGAGCTCCAGCGCCAGTGCGCGCGTCAGGCCGATGACGCCGTGCTTGGCGGCACAGTACGCGGAAACGTAGGGATAGCCCTTTTCGCCCGCGGTGCTGGCGACGTTGATGATGCGGCCCCAACCGGCGGCGAGCATGTCGGGCAGCGCGGCACGGGTCGCGAGATAGGTGCCGGTGAGATTCACGTCCAGCATCTGCTGCCACAGCGCGGGGTCGGTGCGCAGGAAGGGGGCGCTGCCGGCCTGGCCGGCGTTGTTCACCAGCACCGCGATCGGTCCGAGCGCGCGCGCAGCGGCGGCAAAAGCCGACTCGACCGAATCCGCGCTGGCGACGTCGACCGCCTCGCAATGCACCTCGATGCCACCCTGCCCCGCCGTGCGCAACGTTGCGGCACGCTCCTCGAGCTGCACGCGGTTGCGCCCCATCAGCGTGAGCGACGCACCCTGGGCTGCCAGCGCCGCGGCGATCGCAGCGCCGATGCCGCGGCCGCCGCCGGTGATCACTGCGTGTTTGCCTGCGAGCGCACGAGACAGATCTGCCGCCATCACATCCTCCACGTTCCGTTGCCCATTCCGGCCGAGACCGCCGCGCACCGGGATCCGGATACGCCTGGCAATTCGGTGAATGAATAGTCGTTCATTTTTCTCATGCCGTCAACGGGAATCTCTCTTCGCGTCGCTTCCCCCTTGTTCCGCTCCGGTTCGCCCCCTCATCGGCGGTTTATGAACTGCCAGATGCCTTTCCGCCTGAGCTTTTGGGGCGAACGGGGAGGCCGAACGGAAGCGGTCTATTTCACTGCCGCGTTCATGCTTGCGCCGCGCCGGGCCGAGATCGGCTCAGCGTTTCCGCGTGCGCCTGGAAGCGCCGGAGTTCCTCGGGCGGCACGAGCGAGCCGCCCGTCAGCCAGATCACCTGCGTTGCCGCGCTCAGGTCGAGGCCGTGGTCGCGCACATACGCCCGGCCTTCCGGCGAATCGCGCAGCCAGCCCGGCCCGCCGACGCCGGCCGCCGCCGACGGCTCGACTTCCACGTCCAGCGATTGCTTGAGCGCAAGCAGGTGAAGGTAGAGCTGGTCGTCGGGGACGGTGAACACGCCGGCGAGTTGCGACGTCATCAGGGGGCTGACCAGGTGCGAGGCCTGCCCGACGGCGAGGCCGTCGGCGTCGGTGCGGTTGTCGAGGCCGATGTCGTAGACCGGGACCGGCGCGTCGCCCCCCGAGGCCAGCTGCACCAGCATGCACGGCGAGGCGACGGGCTCGGCGAAGAAGCAGTGCACGTGCTCGCCGAACAAGGCCTTGAGGCCGTAGGTGATGCCGCCGGGCGCGCCGCCGACCCCGCAGGGGATGTAGACGAAGAGCGGATGCGCGGCGTCCACGACGCGGCCGGCGTCGGCAAGCTGGCGCGCGAGATGACGCGCCGCCGCGGCGTAGCCGAAAAACAGCAGCGCGGAACTTTCGTCGTCGACGAAGTGGCAGCGCGGCGAAGCCAGCGCCTGCTCGCGCCCCGCCGCCACGGCCTCGGCGTAGTCGCCTGCGTGTTCGACGACGCGCACGCCGCGTTGGCGCAGACGGTCCTTCTTCCACGCCTTGGCATCCGCGGACATATGCACCACCGCGTCGAAGCCCAGCGCCGCCGCCATCACCCCGATGCTCAGGCCCAGGTTGCCGGTGCTGCCGACCGACACCGTGTATTGCGAGAACAACGCGCGGGCGGGCGGCGTCGCGAGAACGCGGGGATCGCCGCCGGCGGCGAGGATCCCGTGCTCGATCGCGACGGATTCGGCGAAGGCGAGCACCTCGTGAAAACCGCCACGCGCCTTGATGGAGCCGGCGACCGGCAGCTGGTCGTCACGCTTGACGAACCACGCGCCCGCGGCGGCATCGTCGCCGCCCAGCGCCCCGCGCAGCGCGGCGGCGGACATCAGTTGCGATTCGACGTGTCCCTTGCTCGACGCGAGTTCCGCAAACAGCGTCGCCATGAGCGGCTCAAAGTGCGCCAGACGCGCCTCCGCCGCCGCAATCAGCGCCGTCGCCGGGGCGGAGGCCGGCAGGTGCTGGCCGAGCCTTGGATTCAACCACAGCAGCGGCCGGCGGGATTGAAGCTGCGCTAATAGCGCCGGGGAGAGAGCGGTCATGTCGCGGATCCTCGCAGGGGTTCTCTTATCGACCGCA
This sequence comes from Azoarcus sp. DN11, assembly GCF_003628555.1. Taxonomy (NCBI): domain Bacteria; kingdom Pseudomonadati; phylum Pseudomonadota; class Betaproteobacteria; order Rhodocyclales; family Zoogloeaceae; genus Azoarcus; species Azoarcus sp. DN11. The sequence goes on from NZ_CP021731.1 coordinate 4,866,643, forward strand.
ATCCTATGCCGGCCCCGCGTGTGAAAATAGCGATATTTTCTGGACGGTGCATTAGCCCTTCTAATACCTATGAAGCTGGATTCATCCATCCTCGGGACGCTGCGCTGCTTCGAAGCGGCGGGGCGCCTGCTGAGCTTCACGAAGGCGGCCGAATCACTGAACCTCACGCAAAGCGCGGTGAGCCAGCAGGTTCGCCACCTCGAAGATCGCCTCGGCTACGGGCTGTTCCGGCGCCAGCCGCGCGGCCTGAAACTGACGGCGAAGGGCGAAGCGCTGTTCGAGACGACGACGCGCGCGCTGTACGAGATCCAGGACACGATCCTGCGCCTCGGCGAGCCGAACGCGCCCCTGCAGGTCAATTGCCTGCCCTCGTTCGCGCTGCAATGGCTGATGCCGCGCCTGACGGAGTTCCACCACGAGCGGCCCGACGTGTCCGTGCGGCTGAAGGCGGAGTTCGAGACGCTCGACCGGCAAGCGATGGACGCTCAGGACATCGACGTGGCGGTGCGTTACGACCCGGTCCGGTACAGCCGGCTGCAGGCCGACGTGTTGCTGGATGAGTATCTCTTCGCCGCGGCCACGCCCGAGTATCTGGCGCGGCATCCCGGGTTTGCGACCGGGGAGTCGCTCGACGGCGTCGTGCTGCTGCACGACGCATCGCCGTGGGTCGGTGCGGCCGAATTCGTGGAATGGCGCACCTGGCTCGAGGCGTTTCACCCCGCCTGGATCGCGCATCTCGAAGGGCCGCAGTTCAACCTGTCGAGCCTGGCGATCGGCGCGGCCTTGAGCCACCAGGGCGTGGTGATGGCCCGCTCGGCGCTGGTCCAGGACGAGATCCTGAGCGGACGCCTGGTGAACGTGTTCGGCCGGCACGTACGTGCGCCGGCGCGCTACGTGCTGCTATCCCGCCGCCCCGACGATCGCCGCGTCGCGACTTTCGCGACCTGGCTGAAGGCGGAATGCGCGCGCTTCGATGCCGCGCGAATGGCCTGGCTCTCCCCCGGCGGGGCAGGGCATTCGCGCGCATGAGCGGCCGGCGCGGCAAGGCGCGCGCGCGTCGCCGCGAGCTCAGGCCTTGCCGCCCTGCTTCTGCATCAGCGTGTAGCCGAACAGCGCCGCGCCCAGCGCGCCGGCGATCTGGCTGTCGATCTTGGTATCGACGGCCTTGATGCCCAGCAGGCGCTCGATCCGCTTCACGACGCCCGGGTTCTTCGCGATGCCGCCGGTGATGAAGAAGCCCTCTTCCACGCCGATCCGCTCCAGCAGGCTCACGACGCGCTCGGCCATCGCCTGGCAGTACGCGGCGATAACCTTGTTCTTGGTGTAGCCGGCCTTCAGGAGCGCCAGCGCCTCGGACTTCGCGAACACCACGCAGATCGACGACACCGCTTCCGGCTCGACATCGACGTCGAACGAACGCGGGCCCAACTCGGCGATGGGGATCTGCATCAGGTCGGAGATGACTTCCATGCCGCGCCCGGTACCGGCCGCGCACTTGTCGTTCATCAGGAAGTTCGTGACCTTGCCCTTGTCGTCGCAGTGGATGGCCTTGCAGTCCTGGCCGCCCATGTCGAGGATGGTGCGCACCTTGTTGCCGCCCATGTAGTTCGCGCCGCGGGCGTGGCAGGCGATCTCGGTGATCGCCTTGTGGGCGAAGGGCACGTTCACCCGGCCGTAGCCGGTGCCGACGACATAATTGATGTCCTCGAGCTGCATGCCGATCTTGTCCATGATGCCGGCGAGCGCGTTCTTCGCCGAGTCCGGCGAGTTGTTGCCGGTGCGCATGCTGTTGTAGCCGTACAGCTCGCCGTCACACACCAGCACCGCCTGCGAGGACACCGAACCGACGTCGATGCCGCAGGTGATGATCTTGGCGTCCTTCCAGTTCTTCGTCTCGTCGAACCAGGTGTTTTCCTGCCAGCGCCAGAATTCCTTTTTCTCGGGGGCGGCGGTGGCGAGCTTGCTTTCATCGACTCCAGCGTTCACTTGATCTCTCCTTGATTCATGTCCGTTCGGTTCAGTGCAGGCGCTCGGCCGCGATCAGCGCGCAGCCCAGCGCGCTGGCGAATTCGGGCAACTCCGGCAGCAGCACCTCGTCGACTTCCATCGCGTTCTTCAGCGCCGCGACGAAGCCCGGGTTGTGGCCCATGCCGCCGATCAGCACCACGTTGCCGTCGATACCGACGCGCCGCACCATCGCGCACACGCGGCTCGCGACCGCATCCAGCACCGCCTTCGCGATGTCTTCCTTGGGCGTCGAGGAGTGGATCAGCGACACCACCTCCGATTCCGCGAACACCGTGCATTGCGCGTTCATCGGAATGCTCTTGTCGGACTTCAGGCTCGCCTCGCCGAACTCCTTGAGCGACAGCTGCAGCGCGCGGCTCATCGCCTCGGCGAACGAACCGGCACCGGCCGCGCACTTCTCGTTGCCGGCGAAATCGATCGCCTTGCCCTCCGCGTCGGTCTTGATGCCGCGACCTTCCTCGGCGCCAACGTCCACCACCGTGCGCGCCTGCGGGTACATGTACACCGCGCCGCGCGCGCCGGCGGTCATCTCGGTGACGCCTTCGGTCGCGAAAGCCACCTGGCCGCGACCGGCACCCGTCGCGAACACCGACTTCACCTGATCACGGCTCACACCGGCTTCAGCGAGCGCATCGTCGTAGGCCTGTTCGGCCGCCTGATCGGCGTCGAGGTCGCCCGGCAGCATCATGTGCGCCTGCTTCACGACCATCAGCGGCTTGCCTTCCATGCTGACCTCTTCAAGCAGCACGACCTTGACGCTGCGCGAACCCATGTCGATTCCTGCGGTGATCATCTTCCTGTCCTCATCTCGTTGGCACTGCTTGTGCGTTTTTATCGGGCGCACCCCGTCTCCGGAGCCGGCTCCATGACGGAACGCGGCTCCAGGAGCCGGCGGCGCGGCGCCGCTCTCTATCGGTTTTGGGGGTGTGCTGCGGATCAGGCCGCCAGCTTGCGCAGGCCGAGCTGCTCCATAAAGGCATCGACGCGCGCCTGGGTGCGCACTTCGTCGAACTCGCGCTCGTCGCCCATGTTGCCTTCGTAGGTCATGATCGGGATGCCGGCCTTGGCCATCGCCTGGCGGTTTTCCATGATCCCGACCGAGAGGCCTTCGCAGCCGCGGTTGAGGTGCATCATGCAGCCGTCGACCCCCCAGTCGCGCGCGATGTCGAGCATCATCCGGGACTTCACCGACGGGTCGAAGAACTGCTGCCACAGCGGCTTCGACAGGTTCCAGTCGGCATACAGGCGCAGCGCCGTGTCGCGGTCGTTCATCTCGATGCCTTTCTCCCACGGCACGGTGCGCGCGCCCCAGGAGCCGTCTTCCTTGTACTCCCACGTGCCTTCCAGGCCGAAGGTGTAGAGCGAGCCGATCGACACCGCGCCGTAGCTCTCGAGGTAGCGGAAGATCTTCAGGAAGGGCCACGGCGGCTGCGTGTCGGACATCAGGCGGCAGCGCTCGTTGGCCACCGCGGCGATGCCGCGCGCGACGCGGTCCTTCACCTCGTCGTACAGCTCGTCCATGAAGTCCGCGCACCACTGCGAGGATTTGTGCAGGATGCACAGCACGTACAGCGAGTACATAGTCTTCTCGTCGAGCGGCGCGGGCCGCGCCTTCTGCAGTTCGCAGATCTGCGCCCAGCGGCTGGTCGAGCGCATCTCGTTCTTGATCGCGCGGATCAGCAGCTCGTCGTCGCACTTGCGCCCGGTCGCCTTCTCGACGAACTCGATCGAGTCGTGCAGCTGCGCCGTCACGTAGTCGAGCCGTTCGGGCGTGAGATCCTTGTACGCGCCGACCGAGACATCCACGTAGAAGTCCGGGATGTTCTTCACGCGCGCCACGTGCTGGTACCACTTCGCGTGCGAGCAGCAGATCTGCGTCTGGTAGATGAAGTCCGACTTCGGCCACTTGCCGCCGTAGAAGTACTCGTCCAGGTGCATGCTGCCCCAGTAGATGCGCATGTAGGAGCACATGTCGCGCGCGAAGCCGTAGGACTCGGCGGCGTCAAGGCAGCGCTGGGTGAACTTCTTGTCGAGCGACACGCCGGCCGAATACGGCTCGCCGGTGAGCGGATAGACGTCGTCGCCGAGCGAGGTCGGGATCGCGTCGAAGGACCACCCCGCCGCGGACCAGCGGATGCCGCCGTTGTCCTTGGCGCGGGCGTAGTTGTGGTAATACTGCTCGCGCAGCTGCTTGGCCTTGCCCCACAGCTTGAGCTGTTCGGTCGGGTAGATCGCCTTGGTGTCCATGTCTTGTCTCCGGTCGCTCAGAACAGTTCTTCTTCGCTCAGCGTCTCGAGCATCGCCTCGATGCGGATGCGGAACGGGCCGATCGGGTTGGTGATGTCGAACTCCAGGAACAGCGTCGGGATGCCGTTGGCCTCGAGGTGGCGCTTGAGGTCCGGGTAGTCGCCCTCGTGCGGGTCGCAGAATTTCTGCTGCAGGAAGACCGCCGCCTGCACCTTGTATTCCTTCGCGAGGTTCAGCACGTGATCGAAGCGCGTGTGCGCCGGGTAGTCCTTGGTCGGGCAGGCCGGGCGGTCGCAGTAGCGTTCGGCGATGGCCTTGACGACGTCGGCCTCGGGCTTCGAGGCGTTCCAGAAGTAGCGCGTGCCCGAGCACTGGTCGTCGATGACGATCGTGGCGCCCACCGACTCGACCATCGCCATGAAGGCGACGTCGTCGTTCTCCGAGCCGATCGTCATGAAGCGCGCACCCGTCGGCCGCGTCACCTGGCGCTTGGGCAGCGCCGCGAGCACCTTCTTCAGCATCTCGTTGTGTTCGCGCTTGTCGATGAACTGCGCGGTGATCGACGCATACAGCGCCTCGACGCCAGTGACCTTGGGCTCGTCCGCCTTGCGGTAGTCGAACAGCTCGCGCAGCAGGCGGCGGTTCTCGTCCATCACCGCGAGCGCGTCGCGCAGCATGTCGTCGGTGAGCGGCTTGCCGGTGAGCGTCTGCAGGAACACGCGGAAGCGCTCGATTTCGGCGTAGTGCGCCTTGCGCGAATGCGGCGACTGCACGTCGTTGGGCATCGCGACGTAGTAGTCCCATTGCACGGTCGGCACGTTCTGACGCCAGGAGCTGTAGGCTTGGCGGTACTGGATGCAGGACTGCGTCAGCGTGACGCCTTCCGCGTAGTCGAAGCGGCCCAGCAGGCCCTGCGCCAACGAGTCGCGGCAGAACGGACAGAACATGCCGAAGATGTGCGGCTCGGTCACGTTCTGCGGCTCGTGCGCGCCGAGCACGCGCACCGGCAGCATGCCGGCCGCGATCAGCAGCTCCTCGGGCGTGTAGGTGCACATCGTCGCGACGACCTGCCCGCCGGTGCGCGCCTTCCAGGCGCGGGCATAGTCGTGGCGCTTCTCGTACCACTCCTTGAACTGGTCAAACAATCCGTCGTTCATGAACCTGTCTCCTCGTGAATGCCCCGCCCTGTCGGGGAGCCTGTCCAGCCAAATCGTCCCGCTCTGGTCTCCGCTTCAGTCTGTTTGATGTCCATCAACTGACTGAATGTTCGTTCACTCTACATCCGGATTTTTGCGAAAGCAAGTATTGAATGAACAATTATTCATTCGACTGCAATGGAGTGCAGGCAGATGTGGCAAACGGAGCGGCGCGAGGCGGGGAAAGACGAGTTGACGGCAGCACCCGGCGCGCCGTCGACGAGCTCAGAGCGCAGGGCTGCGGTGCCGATCCACTAGCGGTGGAGGAAGGCGCAGTGGCGCGGGCGTGTCATGGGGGTGCGGCACGCGCGCGGGGCAAGGCATCGCGGCCCTGCCCCGCCGCGGGGATCAGGCGTGGAAGCGCCCGTCCGGACGCAGCGCGACGCGCTGCAGCAGCGGTGACAGGCGGTAGCGCTCCTCGCCGTAGTGCGCGCGCAGGTTCTCCAGCACGCGCGCGACGAAGGGGACGCCCAGCGCGTCGGCCCACGCGAGCGGGCCGCGCGGGTAGTTGGTGCCGTAGCGCATCGCGGTGTCGATGTCGGCGGCGGTGCCGATGCCCTGCAGGACGCCGTCGGCGGCTTCGTTCGCGAGCATCGCCACGGTGCGCAGGCCGACGAGGCCGGCGACGTCGTCGAGGCGGCCGATGACTGCCTCGGTGCGCTGCAGCGTGCCGACGACGGCGTTCCACGCTCCGTGGCCGCAGGAATCGGCACGGGCGAGCGTGAGGCGCTTCGCCGCCGCGTAGTCGAGCGCGAGATCCATGACGACGAGGTTGGCGAAGCCTTCCTCGTGGGCACGACGCGAGGCGCTGCGACCGTCGGACAGTGCCAGACGGGCGGTGCCGATGTCGATCCAGCCGCGGGCGGCGCCGGCGCCCTGCCCTTCGCCCGGAACGCGGCGGACGATAACGCCGCCGGCTTCGAGGCGGGCGATCAGCGGGGTGGCGGGGCCGAGGTCGCCGACCACCGTGACCGCGGCTTCGCCTGGCTGCGGCGGTTCGCTCTGCGGCGCGGGCAGGCTCGCGCCTTCGGCGTAGTCGTAGAAACCGCGCCCGCTCTTGCGCCCCAGGCGGCCGGCGGCAACGAGTTCCTGCTGGATCAGGCTCGGCGTGAAGCGCTTGTCGCCGAAGTAGGCGTCGAAGACGGACCGGGTGACGGCGAAGTTCACGTCGTGGCCGATGAGGTCCATCAGCTCGAAAGGCCCCATCGGGAAGCCGCAGCCGTCGCGCAGCGCCGCGTCGAGCGTCGCGGGGTCGGCGGCACGCTCGTTGAGCACGCGCAGCGCTTCGGCGTAGTACGGGCGGGCGACGCGATTGACGATGAAGCCGGGTGTCGAGGTCGCGTGCACCGGGACCTTGCCCCAGGCTTTCGCGGTTTCGTACAGCGTGTCGGCGAGGGCGCGCGTCGTCGCGAGGCCGGAGACGATCTCGACCAGCTTCATGCGCGGCGCAGGGTTGAAAAAGTGCAGGCCCGCGAGGCGTTCGGGGCGCGCGAGCGCGGCGCCGATCTGCGTGATCGACAGCGACGAGGTGTTGGTCGCGAGGATCGCGTCCGCGTCGAGCAGGTCTTCGAGCGCCCGGAAAAGTTTTTGTTTGACGTCGAGGTTCTCGACGATGGCTTCGATCGCGAGGCCGGCGTCGCGCGCGGCGGTGAGCTCGGTGACGGGTATCACGCGCGCGAGCGTCGCGTCCGCCTCGGTCTCGGCGAGCTTGCCCCGGGCGGCGAGGAAGCGCAGGTCGCGCGCGATGCCGTCGCGGCCCTTCTCGACCGCTTCGGCACGCGTGTCGTAGAGGTAGACGGCGTGCCCGGCGGCGGCCGCGACGTGGGCGATGCCGCTGCCCATCGCCCCGGCGCCGATGACGAGCACCTTCACGTCGGTGGTGAGCGCGGTCATCGCGTCACCTCACTCCGCGTCGGGGGCCGGGTTGAAGTGCTCCTTGCCGTTGCCGCAGTCGGGGCAGACCCAGTCGGCGGGGACGTCTTCCCACTTCGTGCCCGGTGCGATGCCGTCGTCGGGCAGGCCGTCGGCTTCGTTGTAGGGGAAGTAGCAGGCGCTGCATTGGTCGGTAGTCATGATGGCGTTCTCTCTGTGTCGTTGGGGGGGTGGGGTCGGGCGCTCTGCGGCGCCGTTCTTGGGTTCCATGGGGTGGAAAAGCGAAGCGCGTTCCGCCTTACGGGTTCATATCGGCGAGCCGCTCGGGAAGTTCGGCGTCCGCCGCTCGCGCACGGCGGCAAGGCCTTCGCGCACTTCGGGGCCGGTGAAGCCGAGCATCTCCAGCGCGACGGAGTTGTCGAAGATCGGCCCCGCTTGGCGCAGCCAGTTGTTGAGGCTGTGCTTGGTCCAGCGCAGCGCGGTCTGCGGGCCGGCGGCGAGTTTTTTCGCGATGTCGAAGGCGGTCCCGCGCAAGGCGTCGGCATCCACCGCCATCGACACGAGGCCGATGCGCTCGGCTTCCTCGCCGCTCACTTCGTTCGACAGCAAGAGATGCAGCTTCGCCTTGGCCATGCCGCACAGGAGCGGCCAGATGATTGCGGCGTGGTCGCCGGCGGCGACCCCGAGGCGCGTGTGGCCGTCGATGAGGCGCGCGTTCTTCGCAGCGATCGAGATGTCCGCCAAGAGTGCCACCGCCAGCCCGCCGCCGACCGCCGGGCCGTTGATCGCCGAGACGATCACCTTGGAGCAGTTGATCATGTTGTAGACAATGTCGCGCGCTTCCTTCCACACGCGGGCGCGGTGCTCGAACTCGTCGACCATCGCGGCGACGAGGTCGAGTGTGCCGCCGGCGGAGAAGCCCTTGTCCTGGCCGCGCACGACGATCACCGACACCGCCGGGTCGCGGTCGAGGTCGCGCCAGATGTCGGCGAGCTCACCGTGGCCGGTGGCGTCGGCGGCGGGGAGCTTGCCCGGTTCGCCGAGGATCACTTCGGCGATGCCGTGTTCGTGGAGTTCGACCTTGAGGTTGGTGTAGCGGGTGTAGTCCATCGTCTGTCCTTCGTTTTCGATCGTAGGGCGGAAAAGCGAAGCGCCTTCCGCCGTATACCGGGCCCGGATGACCGCATTCGGCGGCGAAGTTGCCAAAATCCGGCCTTCGGCTTTTCCGCCCTACGGGTTGTGCGGCTCCAGAAACCGGCTGAAGCGCTCGCGCCATTCGCCGTCGATCATGGTCGCGCGCGGGGCGCCGCCGAGGTCGGCCCACACCACCGTCTGCTTCGCGCGGAAGCGCACCTGCTCGCCCTTCGACGCGGTCGTGACGATGTCCATCGAGCTGCCGCCGATGCGCGCGACGTAGAGCGTGAAGGTCAATTCGTCGCCGTGCATGCTCGGCGCGATGAAGTCCACTTCGAGGTGGCGCATCGGCACGCCGCGGCGGATCTCGGCGTGCAGCTTGTAGAAGTCCACACCGATGCCACGGTCGAACCAGTCCTCGATCACTTCATTGCACAGCACCAGGCACTGCGGGTAGAAGACGATGCCGGCCGGGTCGCAGTGGTGGAAGCGGATGGGTTTCTTGCATTCGAAGATCATGGCGGTATCAGTCCAGGATGCGGTTGACGAATTCGCCGACGGCCTCGATCACGGCCGCGGGCTGGTCCTTGTGCGGGGAATGGCGGCAGTCGGCGAGCTTGACGAGGTCCACGTCGCGCGCCTGCGCGGCGATGCGGTCGATCTGGTCCATCGTGCCATATTCGTCGTCCTCGCCCTGGATCGCGAGCACCGGGCAGGCGATGCGCGGCACGTATTCCTCGATGTTCCACGCGCGGAAATCCGGGTGCAGCCAGATGTCGTTCCAGCCCCAGAACGCGGCTTCCACGTCCTGGTGGTACTTGCCGAGCCGCGCCGGGAGATCGGTCGTCTGCCACGCGACCTTGGCCTGCGCGATGCTTTTCACCGAGATGTCCTCGACCAGCACGTGCGGCGCCATCACGACCACGCCGGTGAGCGGCGTGTCGGTACCACCGGCGCAGATCAGCGCGATCGAGCCGCCGTCGGAATGGCCGAGGAGGATGGGGCGGTCGAGCTGCAGCGCGTCGAGGAAAGCCGGCAGCACCGCGAGACCTTCGTCGTGCATGTAGCGCGTGTCGCGCGGCAGCTCGGCCGGGTCGGAGCGGCCGTAACCGGCGCGCGAGAAGACGATGGCCTCGCAGCCGGTCGCGTCGGCGACCTTCTGCGGAAAGTCGCGCCACATCGTCACCGAGCCCAGCCCTTCGTGCAGGAACACGATTGCGGGCGCGCCTTCGCGCGGATGCGCGGACGGCAGCCGGACGTATTCGAGATTCTTGCCGCCGACTCGAACCTGTTTCATTCAGACCCCCAGGTGTTTTTGGATGAGCTCGGGATTATTGCGCACCTCCTCGCTCGGACCGTCGAACACGACCTGGCCCTTCACGAGGATCATCGAGCGGTCGGTCAGCGCGGTGACGGCCGAATGGTTCTTGTCGACGATCACGGTGGCGATGCCGCTGTCGCGGATCTCGCGCACCACGCGCCAGATCTCGCGCACGATCAGGGGCGCCAGACCTTCGGTCGCCTCGTCGAGAATCAGCAGATCCGGATTGGTCATCAGCGCACGCCCGATCGTGAGCATCTGCTGCTCGCCGCCCGAAAGTTGACCGCCGCCGTTGGTGAGGCGTTCGGCGAGGCGCGGGAAAGTCGCCATCACGCGGTCGAACGTCCAGTCGCGCTGGCCTTCGACGCCGGCGCGCGCGGCCATCAGCAGGTTCTCCTTCACCGACAGGTTGGGGAAGATGCCGCGGCCTTCGGGCACGTAGGCGATGCCGAGGCGCGCGATCTTGTGCGTCGGCCCGCCGGTCATGCGCTGGCCGCGCACCAGCACGCCGCCGGCCTTGGGCGTCAGGAAGCCCATCATCGTGCGGATCAGCGTCGTCTTGCCCATGCCGTTGCGGCCCATCAGGCCGAGCGCCTCGCCCTTGCGGATGTGGAAGTTCACGCCGTGCAGGATGTGGCTGGAGCCGTAATAGGTATGCAGGCCGATCGCTTCCAGCAGCAGCTCGCGCGTATCCTCGGCCTTCTCGACTGCGGGCGCGGTGGCGGGCGCCAGCATGGCGCCCTCGTTCAGTATCGGCATCGACATGTCATTCATGCTCCGCCTCGTGTCCGAGATAGGCCTGCTGCACGTCGGGGCTGTTGCGGATCTGCTCCGGCGGACCCGATTCCAGCACCTGGCCGTTGACCATCACGGTGATGCGGTCCGAAACCGCGAACACCGCGTCCATGTCGTGCTCGACGAGCAGGATCGCGCGCGTCGTCTTCAGGCGATTGAGCAGCGCGACCATCTGCGCGGATTCCTCCGAGCCCATGCCGGCGAGCGGCTCGTCGAGCAGCAGCACTTCGGCGTCGGTCGCAAGCACCATCGCGATTTCCAGCTGGCGCTGTTCGCCGTGCGACATCGTGCCGGCGACGCGCTCCTCGCGGCCCGCGAGGCCGGCCTCGACGATCGCGGCGCGCGCGCGCTCAACGGCCTCGGGCATGGTCAGCGCGTCGGTGAGCAGGCTCCACGGGCGCGGCTTTCGCGACTGCGCGGCCAGCCGGCAGTTCTCCAGCACCGTGAACTTCGGGAAGATGTTGGTGCGCTGGTAGCTGCGGCCGATGCCGATGCGCGAGCGCTGGTAGGCGGTGAGGCCGGTGATGTCCTCGCCCTTGAAACGGATCGTGCCTTCGGACGGCGGCAGGTCGCCCGACAGCATGTTGATGCAGGTCGATTTCCCCGCGCCGTTCGGGCCCAGCAGCGCGTGCAGCACGCCGCGTTCGAGCTGGATATTGACGTTCTGGTTCGCCGTGAGGCCGCCGAAGCGGCGCGTCATGCCTTCGGCGGCAAGCAGCACTTCACTCATTGGTCTTTCCCCCGTTGATGCGCGCGAGGATGCGGGCCGGCGTCGCGGTCATGCCGCCCGGCATGAAGAGCACCGCGGCGACGATGGTGAGGCCCATCAAGAGCTGCCAGTGCTTGGTGAGGCCGGTGAAGATCTCCTGCAGGCCGACGAGCGCGACCGCCCCGGCGATCGCGCCGACGAGGTTGCCCATGCCGCCGAGGATCACCATCAGCAGCACGTCGCCGGACTTGTGCCACGACAGGTATTCCGGCGTGACGAAGCCGAACAGCACCGCGTACAGGAAGCCCGCGAGCCCCGCGAGGCCGCCCGCCAGCGTGAAAGCGGCGAGCTTGTAGCGGAAGGTCGCGTAGCCGAGCGAGAGCATGCGGTGCTCGTTGCTGCGGATGCCGACCAGCACGCGGCCGAAGGGCGAGCGCAGCACGAGCTTCAAGAGCGCATAGACGAAGAGCATCGCGCCGACGACGAAGTAGTACAGGTGATGCGGTTCGTTGAGGTCGAACGGCGCCCAGCCGGCGATCGCGGCGTCGGGCTTGAAGTTGAGGTAGATGCCGTCCGAGCCGCCGCCGACCGGCGTGTCGTGGAACACGTAGTAGGCCATCTGCGCGAACGCGAGCGTCACCATGATGAAGTAGATGCCCTTGGTCCTGAGCACGAAGAGGCCGATCAGGAAGGCGGCGACCGCCGCCGCGAGTACCGAGGCGGGCAGCGCCAGCCACAGGCTCGCCGGGTCGTACTTCGGCGTGAGCAGCGCGACCGCATAGGCGGCGATGCCGAAGTAGGCCGCGTGGCCGAAGGACACCAGCCCGGTGATGCCGACCAGCAGGTCCAGGCTCATCGCGAAGATCGCGAGGATCAGCACCTTCGCGACCAGTTCGGCGTAGAAGGCCGAGCCGAAGGCCGGGAAGGCCAGCACGCCGGCCAGCACTGCGAGCTTGAGGATGGTGGAGGTACGGGAATTCATCGTCTTGTCTCCCTCAAGCCTTTTTGAAGATGCCTTCCGGGCGCCACAGCAGCACCACGGCCATCACGAGATAGACCATCAGGCCCGCGAGGTCCGGCAGCAGCACCTTGCCGAAAGTGTCGGCGAAGCCGATCACGAGCGCCGCAACGAGCGCGCCCCACACCGAGCCGACGCCGCCGATCACGACGATCACGAAGGAGATGATCAGCACGCTGCTGCCCATGCCCGGATACACGGACGAGATCGGCGCCGCGAGCATGCCGGCGAGCGCGGCGAGCGCGACACCGAGCGCGAACACCGTGCGGTACAGCAGGTTGATGTCGATGCCGAGCGCCTTGACCATGTCGCGGTCGTGGCTGCCGGCGCGGATCATCATGCCCAGGCGCGTCTTCTGGATCAGCCAGTACAGCCCGCCCGCGAGCGCGAGACACACGATCGAGATCACCAGGCGATAGACGGGGTAGCTGAGGTTGTCGGAGAGCGGGATCGAGGCCGAGAAGAGCTCGGGGATCGTCACGCCATGCACCTCGTCGCCGACCGCGAGGCTGCGCAGTTCCTCGAAGATCAGGATCAGGCCGTAGGTCAGCAGCACCTGCTCGAGGTGGTCGCGCTTGTACAGATGCGAGAACAGCGCCCATTCGAGGATCGCGCCGAACACGAAGGCGAGCGGGATGCCCAGCGCGATCGCGAGCATCAGGTTGCCCGTCATGCTCGTCAGCGCGAACGCGAGGTAGGCGCCGACCATGTAGAAGCTGCCGTGCGCGAGGTTGATGATGCCCATGATGCCGAACACCAGCGTCAGCCCGCTGGCCACCAGGAACAGCAGCAGGCCGTACTGCAGCGAGTTCAGCACCTGGATCAGGAAGGAAACGAAATCCATGAGTCTTCCCCTCCGGGCACCGTTTCAGGGTGCCCGGATATGTTGGATTGGAGCGGATGGGACGGACTGCTATCGGCCCGGTAGGCACGGTCGCTCCCTCCCCTTCAAGGGGAGGGCTGGGGTGGGGATGGGTGGACTCCGAAGCGCCCGAAAGAAACCCATCCCCATCCTGTCCTTCCCCTTGAAGGGGAAGGGACCTTGTCTGAACCGGTGGCCGGGCGAGTTGGCCTTACATCCTGCAACCGCGCGCCGGGTCCGCGAGTGCCTTCTCGGCGACGCCGACGAGCTTGTTGTCGCGGCCTTCGACCTTGCGCAGGTAGATGTCCTGCACCGGGTTGTGCGCCTTGGAGATCGTGAAGGCGCCGCGCGGGCTGTCGATCTTCGCCGCCGCCATCGCCTTCGCGACCGCGTCCTTGTCGAACTTGGCGCCCTTCAGGCTATCCAGGCCGCTCTTGAGCATCTGCGCCGCGTCGTAGCCCTGCACCGCATACACGTCGGGCTGCATCTTGTAGCTGATCGCATACGCCTTGCGGAAAGCCTGGTCCTTCGGATTGGTCAGGTTGTCGGCATAGTGCAGCGTCGTCATCAGGCCTTCACCGGAGCCGCCCATCGCGTCGATCGTGCCGTCGGTGAGGAAGCCCGAACCGTACAGCGGGATCGACTTCTTCAGGCCCGCGGCGTCGTAGTCCTTGACGAACTTGACCGCGCCGCCGCCGGCGAAGAACACGAACACCGCGTCCGGCTTGAGCGAGGCGATCTCGGTCAGGAAGGGCTGGAACTCGACGTTCGGGAAGGGCAGATACAGCTCTTTCGCGACCTTGCCGCCGGCTTTCTCGAACGCTTCCTTGAAGCCCGCCACCGACTGCTCGCCGAAGGAGTACTTCCAGCTCACCGTGACGACGTTCTTGTGGCCGCGCTCGGCGACGATCTTGCCCATCGCGTAGGCCGGCTGCCAGGCCGAGAAGGAGCTGCGGAAGACGTTGGGCGCGCACAGCGGGCCGGTCAGCTCGTCGGCGCCGGCGTTGGGGATGATCAGGAGCGTCTTGGTGTCGCGCGCGACTTTCGCCATCGCCAGCGCGACGCCCGAATGCACGGTGCCGACCAGCACGTCGACGTTGTCTCGCTTCACGAGCTTGGACGCGTTCTCGGTCGCCTTCGAGGGATCGGACTCGTCATCGACGACCGAATATTCGACCTCGTAGCCGCCGAGCTTGCCGCCCTGCTCGGTGACGTACTGCTTGAAGCCGTTGGTGATCGCGGTGCCGAGCGCGGCGTAGGTGCCGGTGTAGGGCAGCATCAGGCCGACCTTGATCTTCTCGGCGGCCTGCGCGGCGCCCAGCGGCACCAGCGCGCCGGCCAGCACACCGACCAGCGAGCCCAGCATCACCTGCATCATCGTACGGCGCTTCTGTTGCGTCTTCTTCATGGTTGTCTCCTCCATGGGGATGGGTGGGGCTTTGCCCCTTGTATTCGGGTCGTTCCTGCGGCCGTCAGGCCGGCGATCGGGCGCATCCGTTCGCCCCGAGTCCGTCGACGGGCTCGGGGCGAATCGCATGTCATTGCCGGATCAGTGATTTCCTGCCATCGCGCGCAGCTTGAACCGCTGGATCTTGCCCGTCGCGGTCTTCGGCAGCTCCTCGACGAACTCCATCCAGCGCGGGTACTTGTAGGGCGCCAGATGCGCCTTCACGTGCGCCTTGATCTCGGCGGCGAGCTGCTCGGAGCGGGTGAAACCGGGCTTGAGCACGATGAAGGCCTTGGGCTTGATCAGGCGCTCCTCGTCCTCGTGGCCGACGACGGCCGCCTCGAGGATCGCCGGGTGCCGGATCAGGCAGGACTCGACCTCGATCGGCGACACGTAGATGCCGGACACCTTGAGCATGTCGTCGTTGCGCCCGGCATACACGTAGTAGCCCTGGGCGTTGCGCGAGTACTTGTCGCCGCTCCTCGTCCACGGCCCCTGGAAGGTCGAACGCGTCTTCTCGCGGTTGTTCCAGTACGTGACCGCGCTCGTGCATCCCGAGATCTGCAGCTCGCCGGGCTCGTCGGCACCCTCGATGACGTTGCCGTCGTCGTCGATGAGACGCACCTGATAGCCCGGCACGGGTTTGCCGGTGGTGCCGTAGCACACTTCGCCGGGGCGGTTGGACAGGAAGATGTGCAGCATCTCGGTCGAGCCGATGCCGTCGAGGATCTCGACGCCGAAGCGCTCGGTCCAGCGCCGGCCGATATCCTCCGGCAGCGCCTCGCCCGCCGAGGTGCACATGCGCATCGCGAGCTCGTCGCGCGTCGGACAGTCGGCATCCGCCAGCATCGACGCGTACAGCGTCGGCACGCCGTAGAAGATCGTCGGCTGCTGCTCGCGCAGGCGCTTGAACGCCGCGGCGGGCGTCGGGCGTTCGGCCATCAGCACCGCGGTCGCGCCGACCGCGAGCGGAAAGGTCAGGCCGTTGCCCAGGCCGTAGGCGAAGAAGAGCTTGGCCGCGGAGAACACGACGTCATCCTCCTTGATGCCGAGGATGGGCTTCGCGTACAGCTCGGCGGTGTGGATCAGGCTCGAGTGGATGTGCACGGTGCCCTTGGGCGCACCGGTCGAGCCGGACGAGTACAGCCAGAAACAATGGTCGTCGCAGGTCGTCGCGACCGCATCGAAGCGGTCGGAGGCGGCGTTCATCAACGGCGCGAGCGCGTTGTCACCCTCGCCGCCGGCGACGATGATGCGTTCGAGCGATTCGACCTTGCCCAGCAGCGGCGCAAAAGTCTCGTACAGCGGCGCGGAGACGACGGCGATGCGCGCGCGGCTGTCGGTGAGCATGTACTCGTAGTCGGACTGCGTCAGCAGCGTGTTCACCGCGATCGGCACGACGCCGGCCTTGATCGCACCGAGGAACACGGTCGGGAAGTCGATCGAGTCATGCACGCACATCAGGATGCGCTGCTCGCGCACGATACCGAGCGCACCGAGCGCGTTGGCGAAGCGGTTCACGCGCGCGGCGAGCTCATCGTAGGTATAGCGGCCCTGGTCGTCGATGTAGGCGACCTTCTTGCCGCGGCCGGCGTCGAGGTTGCGGCCGATGAGGTCGTCCGCGGCGTTGTATTGCCGCGGCAGGGTGATGGTGGGCGGGCTGGTGCTGTGGTCCGCGGCGCTGAGCGTGGTCATGCCTTTGTCTCCTCCGTTCTTCCGGCAGGTGCCGGGGGTATTCCGGTGCCGGTCTTGGCGCCGGCGTCTTTGTTCAGGTCAGCCTCTTTGCTGAAAACCGCCCCCGTCACGGGGTGTTCCGCGCCTCGTTGGCGCGTGGCGGACGCCTCGGCACGAAACACCCCGCGCCGGGGGCTGCGCCGTGCCTGATCGGGCGCGCGAGGCGGTAAAAGAGGCTGCCTTACTGCTTCGTAAACTCGATCGCGCCCTGCGGCAGCAGGTACAGCACGTAGGCGCGGCCGCCCATCACGGTCGGCCGGTGCACGCTGCCCGGCCCATACACGAACCAGCCGGCGCCGTGGCCGTCGAACTTCGCGTCGCCTGCGAGCGGCATGATCATGTCGATCTCGCCGTTGGGGTGCGCATGCTGCGGGCCGACGAGGTCCTGCATCTCGACGACGTCGACGCTGAAGCCGTGGAGCGCATCGGTCGGCTTGATGACGCGGCCGTAGCGGATGCCGCCGTGCTCGCGCTCGCACATCCAGCCGGCGGCGACGGCCTCGCGACAGGCCTGCGCGATGGCCCGGAACTCGGGGCCGTTCGCCGGGAAGCGTTCGTTGAGGAAGTCCGCGAGCTGCGCGTCGATCGCGCGGCCAGCGATCTCGCCGGTCACCTTCGCGATCAGCGTCTGGAACTGGTCAGGCGTCATGTTCCGTGTCTCTCCATCAGGGCTGGGGGCGGGATGCGTACAGGTTTTATAGTTCATGCGCCGAGCAGCGCGGCGTCGACTGCGTCACGCGACAGGGCGTCGAGCACCGCGGGGCCGCCCTGCACGACGCAGCGGCGGTGGTACATCGCCAGCGCGCGCAGGCCGCCGAGCTCCTCGCCGCCACCGGCGCGTCCCGGGCCGCCATGCAGGCAGGTGGGCATCACGTTGCCGTGGCCGGTGTGGTTCGCGCCGACCGCGGCATCGACGACCATCATGCGGCCGTGCAGGTCGGCGATCGCCGGCACGAGCTCGCCGAGGAAGGCGGCGTCGCCCGAATACACCGAGGCGACGAGCGAGCCGTGGCCGCGGCGCGCGATCGCGATCGCATCCTGCGTATCGCCGTAGGGCACGATGGTCGCGACCGGGCCGAAGACTTCCACGTCATGCACGTGGCGCGCCGCCAGCCCCTTGTCGCAGAAGAGCAGCGTCGGCTGCACGAAGGCGGCGACTTCCGCATCCGCATCGACCGGCTCGAAATCCGCATCGCCGCCGAACACGACTTCGCATTCTGTCTTCAGCTTCGCCAGCCCCTCGAAGGCCGCGGCCTGCTGGGCCTTGCTCACCAGCGGCCCGACGCGCACGCCTTCGCTGCGGGGGTTGCCGACCTTGTAGCCGGCGAGCTTGCCCGACACCGCATCGGCGAGCGCGCGTGCGGCCGTCGCGGGTGCGAGGATGCGGCGGATCGCGGTGCATTTCTGGCCGGTCTTGACCGTCATCTCGCGCACGATCTCCTTCACCGCGAGATCGAATTCCGGCGTGCCGGGCTGTGCGTCCGGCCCGAGGATCGCCGAGTTCACGCTGTCGGCCTCGACGTTGAGGCGCACCGAGCGCGCGACGACGTTGGGATGCGTGCGCATGCGCGCCGCGGTGTCGGCCGAGCCGGTGAAGGACACGACGTCGCATTCGGTGACGTGATCGAGCAGGTCGCGCGCCGAGCCGCACACGATGGAGATCGCGCCCGGCGGCAGGATGCCGGCCTCGACGACGTCGGCGACCATGCGCTGCGCGAGCCACGCGGTCGGCGTCGCCGGCTTCGCGAACACCGGCACGCCGGAGAGCAGCGCCGGCGCGGCCTTCTCCCACAGGCCCCAGGCGGGAAAGTTGAACGCGTTGATGAACACCGCGACGCCGGTGAGCGGCATCAGGAAGTGCTGGCCCTGGAAGACGTCGGTCTTCGCCAGCGCCACGCGCGCCCCTTCCTTCAGGTGGCGGGCGGCGCCCAGCGCCTTGCCGGCGCGGGCGTAGCTCTTGACGGTGAAGATGGCACCATCGACGTCGAAGGCCGCATCGCCTTCGGTCGCGCCCGAATTGCGCAGCGAGAGCTCGAAATATTCTGCGCGCTTGGCCTGCAGCAGCTCGGCGATCGCGGCGAGCTTCGCGGCGCGCTCCTCGTAGCTCAGGGCCTTCAGTGCAGCGCCGCCTTCGCGGCGGGCGAACTCCAGTGCACGTGCGACGTCGATGCCGTCGGACGAAACCCGCACCAGCGCCTCGCCGGTGACGGGATCGGTGAGCGCCGTGCCTTCGCCCGCGCCTTCGACCCACTGCCCGTATACATGGTTGGCCAGCTTCACTTGGGTGTCTCCTCTCTCGGTTGAGGCATCGCGGTCTGCGCCGGATGTCTGATGTTCTGGCGTCGCGCTCGGAGCGCAACCGGTGGAGATAGAATACACGCGGAAATTTCCCCGTCAAGCACTTTACTTCCACATTTGCGGCGCACGCTTTAATAAAGCTGCAAAATTCGACACATCGCACTCGCCATTGCCAGCCTATACTGGGTGAAAACTGCATCTTGCTGCAGTGCGCCACGAATAAAACTGCACTTTAAGTGTTGACGTATCGAATCTGCTGCACTATTGTTCAACTCAACCGCTGCAGTTCGCTGCAAACAAGGAATCCAGATGAGCCTCGAAACCACGACCGAACTGAAACAGGATGAACTCCGGCCCGCCGACGCGGCGGCCGAGAGCAATATCCTGCCGACGCTCGGCAAGCGCGTCCGCGAGATCCGCGACCGCCGCGGCATGACCCGCAAGCTCGTCGCCCGCGAAGCCGGCGTCTCCGAACGCCACCTCGCCCATCTCGAAGCGGGCGACGGCAATGTGTCCATCGTCCTGCTGCACAACATCGCCCGCGCGCTCAACGTCTCGCTGATCGAGCTGCTCGCGCCGGAAACCGAAGACACCGTCGAGAAGCGCCTCATCCGCCGCTTCCTCGAACGCCTGCCGCAGCATCGCCTGGAAGAAGTGGTGTTCCGCCTGATGCGCGACTTCGGCCACGAGGAAGCCGTGCGCAGGAAGCGCATCGCGCTGATCGGCCTGCGCGGCGCGGGCAAGTCGACGCTCGGCACCCGCCTGGCGCGCGAAGAGAACATGCCCTTCGTCGAGCTCGACCGCGAGATCGAGAAGGAAACCGGCATCCCGGGGCGCGAGATCTTCTCGCTGTACGGCCAGTCCGGTTATCGCCGCATCGAGAAGCGCACCTTGGAGCGCGTGCTGCGCGACAACCCGCGCGCGGTGATCTCGGTCGGCGGCGGCGTCGTGTCGCAGCCGGAGAGCTTCGAGATGCTGCTCGCGCAATGCATGACGGTGTGGGTCAAGGCCCAGCCGGAAGAACATATGGCCCGCGTGATGGCCCAGGGCGACCTGCGGCCGATGGCGGGCAACGACGAGGCGATGGAGGACCTCAAGCGCATCCTCGAGGCGCGCCTGCCCCTCTACGCCAAGGCGGACACCGTGCTCGACACCACGGGCGAGACGGTGGACCAGAGTTTCATCAAGTTACGTCAGCTCGTACTGGGCTGAGCACATCCCACAGAGAGAGAGGAGACAGTCATGGAAGCAGTCGCCAACAAGCCGGTCGCAGAGCTGGTCGATTACCGCACCGAGCCGTCGAAGTACCGCCACTGGTCGCTCGCGACCGACGGCGAGATCGCCACGCTGACGCTCAACATCGACGAGGACGGCGGCATCCGCCCGGGCTACAAGCTCAAATTGAACTCGTACGACCTGGGCGTCGATATCGAGCTGCACGACGCGCTGCAGCGCGTGCGCTTCGAGCATCCGGAAGTGCGCACCGTCGTGGTCACCTCGGGCAAGCCGAAGATCTTCTGCTCGGGCGCCAACATCTACATGCTGGGCCTCTCCACCCACGCGTGGAAGGTGAACTTCTGCAAATTCACCAACGAGACGCGTAACGGCATCGAGGATTCCAGCGAGCACTCCGGCCTCAAGTTCCTCGCCGCGTGCAACGGCACGACCGCCGGCGGCGGCTACGAGCTGGCGCTCGCCTGCGACGAGATCGTGCTGGTCGACGACCGCAACTCCTCCGTGTCGCTGCCCGAAGTGCCGCTCCTGGGCGTGCTGCCCGGCACCGGCGGCCTCACCCGCGTCACCGACAAGCGCCGCGTGCGCCGCGACCACGCCGACATCTTCTGCACGATCTCCGAAGGCGTGCGTGGCAGCCGTGCCAAGGACTGGCGCCTGGTCGACGACGTCGTCAAGCAGCAACAGTTCGCCGAGCACATCCAGGCCCGCGCCAAGGAACTCGCGAAGACCTCCGACCGCCCGGCGGGCGCCAAGGGCGTCAAGCTCACGACGCTGGAGCGCACGGTCGACGAGAAGGGTTACCACTACGAATTCGTCGATGCGACGATCGACGCGACGGGACGCACCGTGACGCTGACCGTGCGTGCGCCGGCCGCCGTCACCGCGAAGAGCGCCGCCGAGATCGAAGCCCAGGGCATCAAGTGGTGGCCGCTGCAGATGGCGCGCGAACTCGACGATGCGATCCTCAACCTGCGCACCAACCACCTCGACGTCGGCCTGTGGCAGCTGCGCACCGAGGGCGACGCCCAGGTCGTGCTCGACATCGACGCGACGGTCGACGCCAACCGCGACAACTGGTTCGTCCGCGAGACGATCGGCATGCTGCGCCGCACGCTCGCCCGCATCGACGTGTCCTCGCGCAGCCTGTACGCGCTGATCGAGCCGGGCTCGTGCTTCGCCGGCACGCTGCTGGAAGTCGCGCTCGCCGCCGACCGCAGCTACATGCTCGACGCCGCGGAAGCGAAGAACGTCATCGGCCTGTCGGCGATGAACTTCGGCACCTTCCCGATGGTGAACGGCCTGTCGCGCATCGCCGCGCGCTTCTACCAGGAAGAAGGCCCGGTCGCCGCCGTCAAGGCGAAGCAGGGCAGCCTGCTGTCGCCCGCCGAGGCGATGGAGCTGGGCCTCGTGACCGCGATCCCGGACGACCTCGACTGGGCCGAGGAAATCCGCATCGCGATCGAGGAACGCGCCGCGCTGTCGCCCGATGCGCTCACCGGCCTCGAAGCCAACCTGCGCTTCGGCCCTGGCGAGACGATGAACACCCGCATCTTCGGCCGCCTGTCGGCATGGCAGAACTGGATCTTCAACCGCCCCAACGCCGTCGGCGAAAACGGCGCGCTGAAGCTCTTCGGCTCGGGCAAGAAGGCGCAGTTCGACTGGAACCGCGTGTAAGAGACCAACGAATCGTTCCCGCGCCGCGCGGCAGGCCGTCCCCCTGCCGTTGCATCCGGCGCCCTGGCGCGGCGGGGAAATGGCAGCAAAAGCGAGAAGCCGGCGGATTACGGAATCCCCGGCCGACACGACCAAAATCGGAGGAGTACAGAGATGATCAACTACAGCGAACGTATCCCCAACAACGTCAATCTGTCCGAGAACAAGACGCTCCAGCGCGCGCTCGAGCACTGGCAGCCGTCCTACCTCAACTGGTGGAACGAGATGGGCCCGGACAACTCGACCAACTACGACGTGTATCTGCGCACCGCGATCAGCGTCGACCCGAAGGGCTGGGCCGACTTCGGCTACGTCAAGATGCCGGACTACCGCTGGGGCATCTTCCTGACCCCGAACGAGGGCGAGAAGAAGATCAACTTCGGTGACCACAAGGGCGAGGACGTGTGGCAGGAAGTCCCGGGCGAATACCGCTCGACGCTGCGCCGCATCATCGTGACGCAAGGCGACACCGAGCCGGCCTCGGTCGAGCAGCAGCGCCACCTCGGCCTGACCGCGCCGTCGCTGTACGACCTGCGCAACCTGTTCCAGGTGAACGTCGAGGAAGGCCGCCACCTGTGGGCGATGGTCTACCTCCTGCACGCCCACTTCGGCCGCGACGGCCGCGAGGAAGGCGAAGCGCTGCTCGAGCGCCGTTCGGGCGACGCGGACAACCCCCGCATCCTCACCGCGTTCAACGAGAAGACCCCGGACTGGCTGTCGTTCTTCATGTTCACGTTCATCACCGACCGTGACGGCAAGTACCAGCTCGCGTCGCTCGCCGAATCGGCTTTCGACCCGCTGGCGCGCACCTGCAAGTTCATGCTCACCGAGGAAGCGCACCACCTCTTCGTCGGCGAATCGGGCATCGCCCGCGTGATCCAGCGCACCTGCGAGATGATGAAGGAGCTCGGCACCGACGATCCCGCCAAGCTGCGCGCCGCCGGCGTCATCGACCTGCCGACGCTGCAGAAGTACCTCAACTTCCACTTCAGCGTCACCAGCGACCTGTACGGCGCCGAAGTGTCGTCGAACGCCGCGACCTACTACACGACGGGTCTCAAGGGCCGCTTCGAGGAAGAGAAGATCAACGACGACCACAAGCTGCAGAACTCGGAATACGAGGTCATGGACGTCGCCGGCGACAAGATCCTCTCCCGCCACGTGCCCGCGCTGTCGGCCCTGAACGAGCGCCTGCGCGACGACTGGATCACCGACGTGCAGGCCGGCGTCGACCGCTGGAACCGCATCCCGGCGAAGTTCGGCTTCGCCTTCCGCTTCACGCTGCCGCACAAGGGCTTCCACCGCCGCATCGGCATGTTCGCCGACGTGCATGTCAGCCCGGACGGCCGCCTGATCTCCGAAGCCGAATGGACGCACCAGCACAGCAACTGGCTGCCGACCGAAGGCGACCGCCTGTACGTGCATTCGCTGATGGGCCGCTGCCTCGAGCCGGGCAAGTTCGCGAACTGGATCGCAGCGCCGGGCCGCGGCATCAACAACCAGCCGGTGAATTTCGAGTACGTGCGCTTTAATTAAGACGCGGCCATTAGAAGGTTCCTCCCCCTTCAAGGGGGAGGACAGGAGGGGGATGGGTTTCGGCTCGGGCGGTTGATAAAGTCCACGCACGCTGCCCGGAAACCCATCCCCACCCCAACCCTCCCCTTGAAGGGGAGGGGGCCCGGCCCGCCGCATCACCCCGTGGAGAGAGACACCATGAACGCGCCCGCAGAGCACGCCAGCCTCGCCAGGCAACACCTCATCGACCCCGAGATCTGCATCCGCTGCAACACCTGCGAGGAGATCTGCCCGGTCGATGCGATCACCCACGACAGCCGCAACTACGTCGTCAAGTTCGACACCTGCAACGGCTGCCTCGCCTGCATCTCGCCCTGTCCGACGGGCGCGATCGACTCGTGGCGCAACGTCGACAAGGCCGCGCCGCACAGCCTCGCCGACCAATATTCCTGGGACTACCTGCCCGACACCACCGAACTCGACCAGCTTGAAGCGACGGTGATGGGCGCGGCCGAACTCCCCGCCGAAGTGCAGCAGATCACCGAAGTCGCGACCGCCGGCCAGGGCGGCCCGGCGCTGGCGCCGTGGTCCGCGTCGCACCCCTACGTGAACCTCTACACGCCGGCCAACCCGATCACCGCGACCGTCACCGGCAACTACCGCCTCACCGGCGAGGACGCTTCGAGCGACATCCACCACGTCGTGCTCGACTTCGGCACGACGCCCTTCCCGGTGCTCGAAGGCCAGTCGATCGGCATCATCCCGCCGGGCGTCGATGAACGCGGCAAACCGCACCTGCTGCGCATGTACTCGGTCGCCAGCCCGCGCGACGGCGAGCGCCCGCACTACAACAACCTGTCGCTCACCGTGAAGCGCGTCGTCGAGGACCACGAAGGCCAGCCGACCCGCGGCGTCGCGTCGAACTACGTGTGCGACCTGAAGAAGGGCGACAAGGTGCAGGTCACCGGCCCTTACGGCTCGACCTACCTGATGCCCAACCACCCCGGCTCGTCGGTCATGATGATCTGCACCGGCACCGGCGCCGCGCCGATGCGCGCGATGACCGAGCGCCGCCGCCGCCGCATGGACCGCAAGGAAGGCGGCGAGCTGGTGCTCTTCTTCGGCGCCCGCGCCCCCGAGGAGCTGCCCTACTTCGGTCCGCTGCAGAAGCTGCCGAAGGACTTCATCGACATCAACTTCGCCTTCTCGCGCGTGCCCGGCGAGCCGAAGAAGTACGTGCAGGACGCGATCCGCGAGCGCGCCGACAAGGTGTTCCAGATGCTGCAGGACGACAACTGCTACATCTACATCTGCGGCCTGAAAGGGATGGAAGCCGGCGTGCTGGAAGCCTTCCGCGACATCTGCCGCGCCAAGGGCGCCGACTGGGACGCGCTGCGCCCGCAACTGCTCGGCAAGGCGCGCTTCCACGTCGAGACTTACTGACTGCCCGACCGGCAACCGCATCCATCCGTTCGCACCCGAGCCGGAAGGCTCGGTCCGAACGGTGTTTTGTTGCCGGACCAATCGTAGGGCGGAAAACAAAGTTTCGCGCGGGCAGGCGCGCAGCCTTCCGCCGCATGCTAATGTTTGAAGCCCAGCGTGCGGCGGCACGCCTGGCCGATGTGGCCCGCGGCTCAACCGCCCACGGAATATCGCCGAAAAGGAAATTGTCCGTATGACCCGTCACGCCTATATCTGCGACGCCATCCGCACCCCCTTCGGCCGCTACGGCGGCACCCTCTCCGCCGTGCGCGCGGACGATCTCGCCGCGCTCCCGATCAAGGCCCTGATGGCCCGCAATGCCACCGTCGACTGGGCCGCCGTCGACGACATCATCTACGGCTGCGCCAACCAGGCGGGCGAGGACAACCGCAACGTCGCACGCATGGCGGCGCTGCTCGCGGGCCTGCCGCTCGAAGTGCCCGGCACCACCGTCAACCGCCTGTGCGGCTCCAGCCTCGACGCCATCGGCATCGCGGCGCGCGCGATTCGCGCCGGCGAGACCGAGCTGATGATCGCCGGCGGCGTCGAAAGCATGAGCCGCGCCCCCTTCGTGCTGGGCAAAGCCGACAGCGCGTTCTCGCGCAGCGCGAAGATCGAGGACACGACCATCGGCTGGCGCTTCGTGAATCCGCTGATGAAGGCGCAGTACGGCATCGACTCGATGCCCGAGACCGCCGAGAACGTCGCGCAGGACTTCAATGTCAGCCGCGCCGACCAGGACGCCTTCGCGCTCAGGAGCCAGCAGCGCTGGGCCGCCGCGAACGAGCGCGGCTTCTTCGCGCGCGAGATCGTGCCGGTCGAGATCCCGCGCAAGAAAGGCGATCCGGTCCTGTTCACCGCCGACGAGCACCCGCGCCCTGACACCACGCCGGACGTCCTGGCGAAGCTGAAGGGCGTCGTGCGCCCCGACGGCTCCGTCACCGCCGGCAACGCCTCGGGCGTCAATGACGGCGCCTGCGCGCTGCTGCTCGCGTCCGAAGACGCGGTGCGCCGCTACGGCCTCACGCCGCGCGCGCGCATCCTCGGCACCGCCGCCGCGGGCGTCGCCCCGCGCATCATGGGCATCGGCCCGGCGCCGGCGACGCAGAAGCTCCTCGCGCGCCTGGGCATGCAGATCGGCCAGTTCGACGCCATCGAGCTCAACGAAGCCTTCGCCGCCCAGGGCCTCGCGGTGCTGCGCCAGCTCGGTCTGCCCGACGACGGTGCGCACGTGAACCCGAACGGCGGCGCGATCGCGATCGGCCACCCGCTCGGGGCCTCGGGCGCACGCCTCGTGACGACCGCGCTGAACCAGCTCGAGACCACCGGCGGCCGTTTCGGCCTCGCGACGATGTGCATCGGCGTCGGCCAGGGCATCGCGCTCGCCTTCGAGCGCGTCTGACACGGGGGCAACGGCACATGGAACGCGCACAAGACCGGACACCCATTCTCGCCGCGACCGCCGCCACCGCGCTCGCGCTGGCGGCCCTCGTGTTCCAGCCCGGCGCCGTGCATTACGGCGCGATCGTGCTGGCCGTCGCGGGCTTCCTTGTCGTCGTGGCCCGCCAGCGACGCAGCGGCGTCGCCGGCATCGCGGCCGAGCGTGCGGCGCACAGGGCTGAAATCGAGGCGGCGCAGTCGCACATCCGCGATCTCGAGTCCGTCCTCGAAGAGACCCGCGCGGCCGCCGTCGCCGCCAGCCACGAGACCGAGCGCCGCAACGCGCGGGACACCGCGGCCGTGGCTGCGGCCCGCCAGCGCATGGCCGAACTGCTCGCCAGCATCGACCAGACGCTCGCCGACATGGCGACCGCGAACGCGCTCGCGAAAGCCAGCGGCGCATGCGTGGCCGAAGGCGCGGCGCGCATGTCCGACGCGGGCGCCGAGATCGAACGCATGGGCCTGTCGATGACGCGCGCCGAGGGGGACCTCGAAACGCTCGCCGGGCAATCGAGCCGCATCGCTGCGATCGTGCAGACGATCAAGCAGATCTCCGACCAGACCAACCTGCTCTCGCTCAACGCCGCCATCGAGGCGGCGCGGGCAGGCGAAGCGGGACGCGGCTTCGCGGTGGTCGCCGACGAGGTGCGCAAGCTCGCCGAACAGGCCAAGGTCGCGAGCGAGCAGATCGGCGAGATTGCGGCGGATATCGCCGCGATGTCGCGCGATGCCTCCGAAGCCATGCAGCAGGCCGACAGCGTCGTCAAGGCGGGCGGTGACGCGAGCCGGGCCGCGCTCGCTGCGATGGACGAGATCCGCGCCGGCGCCGGCCGCCGCATCCAGGTCGTCACCCAGATCACCGAAGCGCTGGCCCACCAGCGCACCCTCGGTTCGGACATTGCCACGGCGCTCGACGCCCACTGACCACGAGGCTCCCCCGTGAAACCCGAAGCCATCCAGATCATCCGTGACGAGCACCTCGCGATCAGCGCCGTGCTGTACTCGCTGCGCTACCTCGTGAAGGGCATGCGCAAGGGCGAGGCGCCCAACTTCCCGCTGCTGCGCGCGATCCTCGACTACATCGTGTCCTACCCCGACCGCTGGCACCACCCGAAGGAGGACAAGTACCTCTTCACCGCGGTGCAGCGCCGCACGCGCGAGGCCGACGCCCTCATCGCCCGGCTCGAACGCGAGCACAATCTCGGCTACCCGATGGTCGAGGATCTCAAGAAGCAGCTCCTCGCCTTCCAGAGCGGCGAAGCGAAGGCCGGCGACGCCTTCTGCGACACCGCCGAGCGCTACGCCGAGTTCGAGTGGGATCACCTGCGCAGCGAGGAAGACGCGCTGATCCCCATCGCCGAGCGCGTCCTCACGCCCGAGGACTGGGTCGAGATCGCCGCCGCCTTCCGCGAGAACGACAACCCGCTCTTCGGCATCAAGCCCAAGGACGAGGCCGAGACGCTGTACCAGCGCATCCTCAGCCTGACGCCGGCGCCGCTCGGGCTCGGCAAGGCGTCCTGAGCCTCGAGGGGCGGCTCACCCCCGCCCCTCGGCGCGCAGCCGCCGCCGCACGCTCGCGCGGTACCAGCGCGACAGCAGCGGCCGCACGCCGGGCAGGCCGATCAGCCACGCCAGCGGGCGCAGCGGCGGCACGCGCGACATCAGCAGGATGTAGGCGTCGAGTTCCCGCCGCACCCGCCCTGCGGCGTCGCGCACGTGCAGCTCGCGCAGCGCCGCGGCCGGGTCGATGCCCTGCGCGCGCAGCTCCGCATCGCGCCCCGTGATATCCACCCAGCAGGTCCCCGCGCCCGCCTTGCCAGCCAGGCGCTCGTACTGCGTGCGGTCGCGCACGCAACTCGGGCAGGCGCCGTCGTAATAGACGGTGATGCCGCTTTCCCGCCCTTCACTGCTGTCGCTTCCGCGCTTCCCGCTCATCGCCTCACCCTACCCTTGCGGGGTTTTTCACGCCCGCTCCAAACGCCCCCGCAACGCCGGTGTCCAACCCCGCGTGACTCTCACGGAGGATTGGACATGTCGCCTGCCTCGTTCGTGCTCGCGCACGCCGCGCACCCCGACTGGCGCATCGCCTTCGCGCGCGCCCACAACCAGCTGCAGGCGCAGTTCGCCGCGCGGCGCGCCGAACATCCCGATGCCGCCCCGTTCACGCTCGGCTGGTGCTACCTCAGCGACTACTACGCCGCCAACGCCGAAGCGATCGTCGCCGCGCTGCGCGACGACCTGCCGGACATCGCCTGGGTCGGCACGGACGGCATCGGCGTCGCCGCCACCGGCATCGAATACTTCGACGAACCCGCGCTGGTGCTGATGCTCGCCCCCCTGCCGCGCGACGCCTTCCGCCTCTTCTCCGGCCTGCAGCCGCTGCCGCTGCACCCCTCGGATTTCGTCGCGCACACGGCACTGGTGCACGCCGAAGCCACCGCCCCGGACGTGCAGGAACTGCTGCAGGAGCTGGCTGCACGCACCACGACCGGCTACCTGTTCGGCGGCCTGTCGTCGGCGCGCACCCACACGCTGCAGATCGCCGACCGCGTCCTCGACGGCGGGCTGTCGGGCGTCGCGTTCACGTCGGAAATCGGACTGGTCTCGCGCGTCACGCAGGGCTGCCAGCCGGTCGGACCGCAGCGCATGGTCACCGAAGGCGAAGGCAACTACGCGATCCGCCTCGACGGCCGGCCCGCGCTCGAGTGCCTGCTCGTAGACCTCGGCCTGGACGGCGAGCTCGACGAGGACGAACTTCTCGAAGCACTGTCGGACACGCTCGTCGGCCTCAGGCGCAGCGGTGAGGGCGACCGGCTGGCACCGCCGGGCCGCTTCGGCGGCGAGACCCTCGTCCGCCACCTGGTCGGCGTCGATCCGCAGCATCAGGTCCTCGCGGTCGGCGACGAGGTCGCCGTCGGCACCTGGCTCACGTTCTGCACGCGCAACCCCGGGGCGGCCCGCGCGGACCTCGTGCGCATCGCGGACGAGGTCCGCGCCGAACTCGCCGCGAGCGGCGAATGCGCGGCAGGCGCGCTGTACGTCAGCTGCTCGGGCCGCGGCGGCCCCCACTTCGGCGCGCCGCACGCCGAACTGCGGGCCCTGCGCGAGGCCCTCGGCGACGTCCCGCTGGCCGGCTTCTTCGCCGGCGGCGAAATCGCGCGCGACCGCCTGTACGGCTACACCGGCGTGCTCACCGTGTTCACGACCCCCGCATGACACCCGCGCCGGCCGCGGTTCCGGCACCCGCGGGCGAGGAAACCGTCGTGCTCGTGCATGGCCTGTGGATGCACCCGGTGGTCTTCGCCCTCCTGCGCCGCCGCCTCACCCGCGCCTGCTTCACGGTGCCGGCCTGGACCTATCCCTCGGTGCGCGGCCGGCTCATTGCGAACGCCGACGCCCTCACCGCCTTCCTCGCGGCCCTGCCCGGCGCCGCGCCGCTGCACCTCGTCGGCCACAGCCTGGGCGGTATCGTGATCGCGAACGCCCTCGCCCGTCATCCCGACCCGCGCGTGCGCCGCATCGTGCTGATGGGGCCGCCGTGGGCCGCGTCGCACTGCGCCGCGGCGCTGCTGCGCGTACCCTGCGTGTCGGCCCTGGTCGGCCGCTCGATGCGCGACTGGATGGACATGACGCGCCCCGAACTGCCCGGCACCGAGGTCGGCGTGATCGCCGGCAACCGTCCGATCGGCCTCGCCGGCACGCTGGTCGGCCTGCCGCGGCCCCACGACGGCATCGTGCGCGTCGCGGAGACTCGCGTCGCCGCCGCGCGCGACGCCGTCACGCTGCACGTCAGCCACATGGAGATGCTGTTCTCGTCGCGCTGCGCCGAGCAGGTCACGGCCTTCCTGCGCCGCGGCGCCTTCGTCCATCACGGCGCCGCAAAGCCCGCCGGACAAGGCATTGCGGCTTGAGGCCGGACTGCGGCCGGTCGTCGCGCGCCGCATTTGCTGCACCGCACAAAATAGTTGTTGACTGGATTTCCCGTCCCGCTACAATGGAATTGTGCAATGCAGCAAATCCGGTCGACGGCAGAAGCTTGCAGACGACAAAACCGCCCCCCGAAGAGAGATGACCATGATCGCCACCAACGAAAGCTTCGCCACCGCCGCCCGCAACGTCTTCGCCACCGCCGAAGCCTCCGCGCGCAGCAGCTTCGACACCTTCGAGCGCCTCGTCGCGCTGAACCTCAACGCCAGCCGCACCGCATTCGAGGACGGCGTCGCCGCCGCGCATGCGCTGCTCGCCGCGAAGACGCCGAACGAGCTCGTCGCCGTGTCGTCCGCGCTTGCCCGTCCGTCGGCCGAAAAGGCGCTGGCCTGGTTCCATTCCGGCTACGAGATCGTCGCCCAGGGCGTCGAGCACGCCGTTGCGCCCTTCGAGACCCAGCTCTCCGAAGTGAACAAGGCCGTCGGCACTGCGCTCGAGAAGGCCGCGAAATCCGCTCCGGCCGGCTCCGAAGTCGCCGTCGCCGCGGTGCAGTCGGCCATCGCCGCCGCCAACTCGGCCTACGACACGATGAACAAGGCGACCCGCAAGGTCATCCAGTTCACCGAAGCCAACGTCGCCGCGACCACCCGCGCCGCCGTCGATGCGGTGAGCGTGCCGACCGCGACCAAGGCCAAGAAATCGGCCTGATCGCCCAGCGGGAGCCCGCCTCCCGCCATGCAGCAGTACCACCGGCGCCTACGGGCGCCGGTGTCGTTTCCGGTTATCTTTGCGCGCTTCCCCAGCAGCACGCAGCCACTACAAGAAATGCCCACCTCCCCCCGCCCCCCCGAGCTCCTCGCCCCCGCCGGCTCCCTGCAGATGATGCGCATCGCCTTCGCCTACGGCGCCGACGCGGTCTACGCCGGCCAGCCGCGCTACTCGCTGCGCGTGCGCAACAACAGCTTCGACAAGCTCGACGTCCTCGCCACCGGCATCACCGAGGCGCACGCCGCGGGCAAGGCCTTCTACCTCGTCAGCAACATCTACCCGCACAACACCAAGGTGAGGAGCTTTCTCGCCGACATGGAGCCGGTGATCGCGCTCGCGCCCGACGCGCTGATCATGGCCGACCCCGGCCTCATCATGATGGTGCGCGAGCGCTGGCCCGAGGTCGACGTGCACCTCTCGGTGCAGGCCAACACCACCAACTACGCCGCCGTGCGCTTCTGGGCTTCGGTCGGCATCAAGCGCATCATCCTGTCGCGCGAACTCTCGCTCGACGAGATCGAGGACATCCGCCAGGCCTGCCCGGACATGGAGCTCGAAGTCTTCGTGCACGGCGCGCTGTGTGTCGCCTATTCCGGCCGCTGCCTGCTGTCGGGCTACTTCAACCACCGCGACCCCAACCAGGGCACCTGCACCAACTCCTGCCGCTGGGACTACAAGGTGCATGACGCGAACGAGGACGGCGCCGGCGACCTGCACCGCAGCGCCAGCACGACGCTGCCCGCGGCCGACGCGGCGCTCGGCGGCGGCGCCCGCCACGACGCCGCCTCGCGCGTCTACCTCCTCGAGGAAGGCACCCGCCCCGGCCAGCTGATGCCGATCGAGGAAGACGAGCACGGCACCTACATCCTCAACTCGAAGGACCTGCGCGCGGTCGAGCACATCGAGCGCCTCGTCGCGATCGGCATCGATTCGCTGAAGATCGAAGGGCGCACGAAGAGCCCCTACTACGTCGCCCGCGCGAGCCAGGGCTACCGCCGCGCGATCGACGACGCGGTCGCCGGCCGCCCCTTCGACACGCGCCTCCTCGGCGAACTCGAAGGCCTCGCCAACCGCGGCTACACCGACGGCTTCTACCAGCGCCACCACACGCCCGACCACCAGAACTACCTGCGCGGCCACTCGGAATCGGGGCGCAGCCTCTTCGTCGGCGAAGTGCTGGGCATCGACGCCGCCAGCGGCCTCGCGGAAGTGGAGGTCAAGAACGGCTTCGGCCTCGGCGACCGACTGGAGTTCGTGCAGCCGCACGGCAACGTCGTCGCGCCGCTGGAGCGGCTCGAGACCCTCGACGGCACCGCCCTGGCGCGCATCCCCGGCGCCGGGCGACGCGTGCGCCTGCCGCTGCCCGCGGGCACGCGCAGCGACGCGCCGTGCTTCGTCGCGCGTCTGCTCTAGCTGCGCTACAATGCAAAGCTTTGTTTTAACAGAAATTCAGGATCCGCCGTGCTCGTCGCCGCCAACATCACCATGCAGTTCGGGGCCAAGCCCCTGTTCGAGAATGTCTCCGTCAAGTTCGGCGAGGGCAACCGCTACGGCCTGATCGGCGCGAACGGCGCGGGCAAGTCGACCTTCATGAAGATCCTGTGCGGCGCGCTCGAACAGTCCGCCGGCAACGTCTCGAAGGACCCGCACGAGCGCATGGCCTACCTGCGCCAGGACCAGTTCGGCTACGAGGACATGCGCGTGCTCGACGTCGTGCTGATGGGCCACCAGGAGATGTGGGCCTGCATGGCGGAGAAGGACGCGATCTACGCGAACCCCGAGGCGACCGAGGAAGACTACATGCACGCGGCCGAGCTCGAAGGCAAGTTCGCCGAGTACGACGGCTACACGGCCGAAGCGCGCGCGGGCGAGCTGCTGCTGGGCGTGGGCATCGGCACGGAACTGCACAACGGCCCGATGAAGAACGTCGCGCCGGGCTGGAAGCTGCGCGTGCTGCTGTGCCAGGCCCTGTTCGCCAACCCGGACATCCTGCTGCTCGACGAGCCGACCAACAACCTCGACATCAACACCATCCGCTGGCTCGAGGACGTGCTCAACGAGCGCAACTCGACGATGGTGATCATCTCGCACGACCGCCACTTCCTGAACCAGGTGTGCACGCACATGGCGGACCTCGACTACGGCACGATCACCGTGTACGCCGGCAACTACGACGACTACATGGAAGCGGCGACCCTCGCGCGCGAACGCCAGCAGGCCGCCAACGCCCGCGCGAAGGAAAAGATCCAGGACCTGCAGGAATTCGTGCGCCGCTTCTCGGCCAACAAGTCGAAGGCCAAGCAGGCCACCAGCCGCCTGAAGCTCATCGACAAGTTGAAGCCCGAGGACGTCAAGCCCTCGAGCCGCCAGTACCCGTGGATCCGCTTCGACTACGACGACAAGGACAAGCTGCACCGCCTCGCGTGCGAAGTCGAAAACCTCTCCTTCGCTTACGAAGGCATGGAGAAGCCGCTCATCAACAAGTTCTCGATCGCCATCGAGGCGGGCGAGAAGGTCGCGATCATCGGCGAGAACGGCGTCGGCAAGACCACGCTGCTGAAGCTGCTGGTCGGCGACCTGCAGCCGCAGAAGGGCCACGTGAAGTGGGCCGAGAAGGCCAAGCCCGGCTACTACGCGCAGGACCACTCGGCCGACTTCGCCGGCGCCGACAAACTCACCGACTGGATCGCCGAGTACGCCCGCGTCACCGCTTCCGTGACCGGCGAGGATCTCGAGACGCTGATCCGCGGCACACTCGGCCGCCTGCTGTTCTCGGGCGACGAGGTGCGCAAGCCGGTGAACGTGATCTCCGGCGGCGAGCAGGGCCGCATGCTGTTCGGCAAGCTGATGCTGTCGCGCCCCAACGTGCTGCTGATGGACGAGCCGACCAACCACCTCGACATGGAATCGATCGAGTCGCTCAACACCGGCCTCGACAAGTTCAGCGGCACGCTGGTGTTCATCTCGCACGACCGCGAGTTCGTGTCCTCGCTCGCGACCCGCGTCATCGAGATCAAGCTGGACGGCACCATCGTCGATTACCGCGGCACCTACGAGGAATACCTCACGAGCCAGGGCCTGGCGTAACGCCTGCGGCCGGGGGGATGCCGCACAAGATCCCCCACAATCACGCGGAAGCGGGGCAAATCAAAAACCCTGTGGCGATCACCGATACGTGGATGATCGACTGCGCGTCCAGCCACGACCGCTGGCGCCGCCGGCCGCAACTTTCGGGCGCCACCACGGCTGCAGCCCGCACGTCGGCTACAATCGTCGAATCCCCAGGGCGTCGGCGAACATGATCGGCATCTTCCTCATCACCCACGGCACGCTCGGCGAGGCGCTGATCCAGTGTGCCTGCCACGTGCTGAACAAGCGTCCCGACAACGTCATCCAGCTCGGCCTGTCCGGCCAGGACGATCCCCTGGACCTCCTGCCGGTCGCGCGCCGGATGCTCGCGACGGTCGACAAGGGGCATGGCGTCGTGATACTCACCGATATCTTCGGCGCCACGCCCGCGAACGTCGCGCTCAAGCTGCTCGAGCCGGGGCGCGTCGAGGGCATCGCGGGGGTGAACCTGCCGATGCTGCTGCGGGTGCTGACTTACCGGGAACGAGACATGAACACGCTGGTCGAGCGCGCCGTCACCGGCGGCTGCGAGGGCGTGATGCACATGAAGTGAGAGAGGGAGAGATGCCGAGAGCGGAAGTCGAGATCATCAACAAACTGGGCCTGCACGCACGGGCCTCGGCGAAGCTGACGCAGCTGGCGAGCAGCTTCGGCGCGGACGTGTGGCTGGAGCGCAACGGCCGCCGCGTGAACGCCAAGAGCATCATGGGCGTGATGATGCTGGCGGCGGCGCGCGGCGCAACGATCACCGTCGAGACCGCCGGGCAGGACGAGGACCAGGCGCTGCAGGCGATCCTCGAGCTCGTCGCGGACCGCTTCGGCGAGGGAGAGTAAGCGCCATGCCGTTCACGATCCACGGTCTGCCGGTGTCCCAGGGCATCGCCATCGGCCACGTACATCTGGTGTCGCACGCGATGCTGGAGGTGAACCACTACCACGTGGCGGCGAAATACCTGCCCGAGGAAGTGGAGCGCCTCAACGAGGCCGTCGCGACCGTGCGCGGCGAGCTGGTGGGGCTGAAGGCCGCGACGGCCGGCGGCCAGCCCCACAGCGAAGTCGGCGCCTTCGTGGATCTGCAGCTGATGATGCTGGCCGACCCGATGCTGGTCGATGCCGCACGCGTCCTGATCAACGAGCGGCGCTGCAATGCCGAGTGGGCGCTGGTGCAGCAGATGGAGCTGGTCGTCGAGCAGTTCGAGCAGATCGAGGATCCCTACCTGCGCGAGCGCAAGGCCGACGTCGTGCAGGTGGTGGAACGCGTCGTCAAGGTGCTGCTGGGCCACCCCGGCCACCTGCCGCCGAAGCGCCGCGACGGGCTCGGCACGATCATCGTCGCGCACGACCTGTCGCCGGCCGACACGATCGGCTTCCGCGACCACAACATCGGCGGCTTCGTCACCGACGTCGGCGGTCCGACCAGCCACACCGCGATCGTCGCGCGCAGCCTGCGCATCCCGGCGGTCGTGGGCCTGCACCACATCCGCCAGCTGGTCGAGGAAGACGAGCTGCTGATCATCGACGGCACGCGCGGCGTCGTGATCGTCGCGCCCGACGAGCGCATCGTCGAGGAATACCGCCTGCGCCGCAGCGAGCTGGAGCTCGAGCGCTCCAAGCTCAACCGCCTGAAGGACACACCGGCGACGACGCTCGACGGCGAGGACGTGGACCTGCTGGCGAATATCGAGGGGCCGAAGGACCTCAACCAGGTCAAGGCCGTCAACGCCGACGGCGTGGGCCTGTACCGCACCGAGTTCCTCTTCATCGGCCGCGATGCGCTGCCCGACGAGGACGAGCAGTACGAGGCCTACCGCACGGTGCTGAAATCGCTGCCGGGCAAGCCGGTGACGATCCGCACCTTCGATGTCGGCGCCGACAAGGCGCTCAACGGTGTCGGCACGCGCTTCGAACCGAACCCGGCGCTGGGGCTGCGCGCCGTGCGCTACTCGCTGGCCGAACCGCAGATGTTCCTGACGCAGCTGCGCGCACTGCTGCGCGCGTCGGTGCATGGGCGCCTGCAGATCATGATCCCGATGCTCGCGCACGCGCACGAGATCGACCAGTCGCTGCAGCTCATCGCCAAGGCCAAGGCCGAGCTCGACGCCGAGGGGCTGAAGTACGACCCGCGGGTGGAGATCGGCGGCATGATCGAGGTGCCGGCGGCAGCGCTGGCGCTGGGCATGTTCATCCGCCGCCTGTCCTTCCTGTCGATCGGCACCAACGACCTGATCCAGTACACGCTCGCGATCGACCGCTCGGACGAGGCGGTCGTGCATCTCTACGACCCGCTGCACCCCGCGGTGCTGAAGCTGATCGCCGGCACGATCCAGGCCGGCGCGCGCTTCGGCCTGCCGGTGTCGGTGTGCGGCGAGATGGCGGGCGACCCCGCCTACACGCTGCTGCTGCTGGGCATGGGCTTGCGCAATTTCTCGATGCACCCGGGCCACATCCTCGAGATCAAGCGGCAGGTGCTGCGCGCCGACCTGAACGAGCTGGCGCCGCGCGTGCAGCGCATCCTGAAGATGGACGAACAGGCCAAGGTGCGCGAGGCGGTGATGCGGCTTGCGGGCTGAGCGGCCGGCGTGCCGTTTGACAATTGGCCGTTCGCACGCTACTTTTTGCCCTTCAGCGCCGATTTGAACCACAGCTTGCGGGCGCTCAATAAATCCGGCTAAAGCGAGGGCGACCCAGTCCGCGTTTTCCAAGCCGGCTGGGTTTTTTCGTTGACAAGAATACGGCCATGATCCAACCCCAATCCGTCGGCGTCGTCGCCCCGCAGCGGGCGCATTTCGCCGAGCCGCTCCCGCTGCGCAGCGGGGGCACGCTGCCCGAATACGAATTGGTCTACGAGACCTACGGCGAGCTGAACGTCGACCGCAGCAACGCGGTGCTCGTGTGCCACGCGCTGTCGGGATCGCACCACGTCGCCGGCCACTACGCCGACGCGCCGAAGGACACCGGCTGGTGGGACAACCTCGTCGGTCCCGGCAAGCCGCTCGACACGCGCAAGTTCTTCGTCATCGGCGTGAACAACCTCGGCGGCTGCCACGGCTCGACCGGGCCGATGTCGATCAACCCGGCGAGCGGCCGGCCCTGGGGCGCGGATTTCCCCTTCGTGACCGTCGAGGACTGGGTCGGGGCGCAGGCGCGGCTCGCGGACCGGCTGGGCATCCAGCGTTTCGCCGCGATCGTCGGCGGCAGCCTGGGCGGCATGCAGGCGCTCTCCTGGACGCTGCAGTACCCGGAGCGCGTCGCCCACGCGGTCGTGATCGCGTCCGCGCCGAAGCTCACGGCACAGAACATCGCGTTCAACGAGGTCGCGCGCCAGGCGATCCTGACCGACCCGGATTTCCACGGCGGCGACTACTACGCGCACGACGTCGTGCCGGCGCGCGGCCTCAAGCTCGCGCGCATGGTCGGGCACATCACGTATCTCTCCGACGACGCGATGGGCGACAAGTTCGGCCGCAGCCTGCGCCACGGCAAGGCCATCTACAGCTACGACGTCGAGTTCGAGATCGAGTCCTACCTGCGCTACCAGGGCGACAAGTTCGCCGGTTTCTTCGACGCCAACACCTACCTGCTGGCGACCAAGGCGCTCGACTACTTCGACCCGGCCTTCGAGCACGGCGGCAACCTGCCGGCGGCGCTGTCGCCGGCGACGGCCGACTTCCTGGTCGTGTCCTTCAGCACCGACTGGCGCTTCTCGCCCGCGAGGAGCCGCGAGATCGTGTATGCGCTGCTGCACAACCAGCGCAACGTCAGCTACGCGCAGATCGAGAGCGACGCCGGGCACGACTCCTTCCTGCTCGACGACGCGCAGTACCACGCGCTGCTCGCCGCCTATTTCGACCGCATCAAGGTTTGACCATGTCCTACCGCTACGACTACGAAGTCATCACCCAGTGGATCGCGCCGGGAGAAAAGGTGCTCGACCTCGGCTGCGGCGACGGCAGCCTGCTGAAGCATCTCGCCGAGGCGCGCCAGGTGCAGGGTTACGGCGTCGAGAACGACCCGGACAAGCTCCTCGCGTGCACGCGCAACGGCGTGAACGTGATCCAGATGGACATGGAAAAGGGGCTCGCCGGCATCGAGGACGGCTTCTTCGACCACGTGATCATGAGCCTGTCGCTGCAGGCGATGCACAGCACGCAGGGGATTCTCGCCGAGATGCTGCGCGTGGCGCGCGAGGCGGTCGTGAGCTTCCCGAATTTCGGCTACTGGCGCCACCGCCAGAGCATCCTCAACGGCCGCATGCCGGTGTCGGAGAGCCTGCCGCACCAGTGGTTCAACACGCCCAACGTGCGCTTCTTCACGATCGCCGACTTCGACGCGCTATGCGAGATGAACGGCATCGCGGTGCGCGAGCGGCTCGCGTTCGACGAGGGCAAGCTGATCCTCGACGAGCCGAACTTCCTTGCGAGCGTGGCGGTGTACCGCCTCGGTCGCGGGGGCTGAATCCGGCGCCCCGATACGAAAGGACGAACGGGCCCGCTTTCGCGGGCCTTTTCATTCGTGCGCGGCGCCCTCAGCCGACCACGAAGTTGGCAACGTCGACCTTCACGGTCGGGCGGCCCAGCGCGACTGCGGTGGCGACGGCGAACTGTTTGGCCCAGTCTCCGCCCTGCCTGAAGCGTTCCTCGCCGCCATATTTGGCGACGTTGAGGATCATGTCGAGCACGAGGATCTTGCCCATCGGGTTCGACGGCGTGCATTCGAGCCGTTCGAACTCGCCCGACATCCAGGCGCGCGCCTGATCCTTCGCGAGACCCGCCGCGTCGGCGTCGGACACGATCGTTTCGTATTCGCGATCGGCGCCGAACACCACGGTGATGTGTTGCGTCATCCCTCTCTCCTCCTCGATCATTTCTGGTTTATGCGTTGCACGTGCATTCTCGGGCGAGTCGCGCAGGCAGGCAAGCCCGCGCGCGAGCGGCCTCGCCGGCGCGGAATGTAAGGCCCTGCTGCAGCGGCGGCGCGCACCAAAGCAATCTGGGATAATGCGGCGAACCTCCGCCGAAAGCCCTCCGTGCCGTCCAGTCCCTCCGCCCCGCCCCCTGCCGGCTCCACTTCGTCACGCCCCGCCTGGCTCGCCGCCCCGCCCCCTGCCGGCTCCACTTCGTCACGCCCCGCCTGGCTCGCCGCCCTGCTCAACCGCCGGATGCTGATCTGCATCTTCACCGGCTTCTCGTCGGGGCTGCCGCTGTACCTGCTGCTAAACCTGGTGCCGGCGTGGCTGAAGACCGAGGGGCTGTCGCTGAAGGCGATCGGCGCGTTCGCGCTGATCCAGTTCCCCTACACGTGGAAGTTCGTGTGGGCGCCGCTGCTGGACCGCTTCGGCATCCTGCCGTGGCTGGGGCGGCGACGTAGCTGGATGTTCCTGTCGCAGCTGGGGCTCGTCGCGTCGATCGCGTGGCTGGGGCAGCTGTCGCCGACCGAGAACCTGACGCTGGTGGTCGCCCTCACGGCCGTGCTCGCCTTCCTGTCGGCGACGCAGGACATCGCGCTCGACGCCTTCCGTCGCGAGATCCTGCCGGAGATCGAACTGGGGCTCGGCAACGCGATCCACGTGAACGCCTATCGCATCGCGGGACTGGTGCCGGGCTCGCTGTCGCTGATCCTCGCCGACCGCCTGCCGTGGGGCGAGGTGTTCCTCGTCACGGCGCTCTTCATGCTGCCGGGCGTCGCGATGACGCTGCTGGCGAAGGAGCCGGCGATGGCGGCGGGAGCGCCGCGCACGCTGCGCGACGCGGTGGTGGAGCCCTTCCGCGAGTTCTTCGGCCGTCATGGGCTGCGCTCGGCGCTGCTGGTGCTCGCCTTCCTGTTCCTCTACAAGCTCGGCGATTCGCTGTGCACGGCGCTGGCGACGCCCTTCTACCTCGACATGGGCTTCACCAAGACCGAGATCGGCCTGATCGCCAAGAACGCCGGTTTGTGGCCGTCGGTGATCGGCGGCATCCTCGGCGGCATCTGGATGGTGAAGCTGGGCATCAACCGCGCGCTGTGGCTGTTCGGCGTCGTGCAGATCCTGAGCATCCTCGGCTTCGTGTGGATGGCGTGGCTGGGATCGGCGCCGTCGGATGCGACACGCCTCGCGGCGCTCGCGGTCGTGATCTCGGCCGAAGCGGCCGGCGTCGGCCTGGGCACGACGGCCTTCGTCGCCTACATGGCACGCACGACCCACCCCGCCTACACGGCGACCCAGCTCGCGCTGTTCACGAGCCTGATGGCGGTACCGCGCACCTTCATCAACGCTTCGGCCGGCTGGCTGGTCGAACGCATGGGCTGGTACGACTTTTTCTGGCTGTGCTTCTTCCTCGCCATCCCCGGCATGCTGCTGCTGATCCGCGTCGCACCGTGGAACGGCGAACCGAAGGCGATCGTGGCGGTGCCCCGAAGCGCCTGAACGCTCCGCCCGACTCCTCCTATTCCTCAGACGATGACCACGACGACTGCCGCCACCCTGATCGCCGCCGCGCGCGACCTCTCCACCACCCTGTCCGCGATGCGCTTCGGCACGCCGGTGAGCCACGTCTACAACCCGCTCGATTATGCGTGGGCGATCCACGAGGGCTACCTGCGCCGCTATGCGGCGGGCCGCAAGCGCGTGGTGTTCATCGGCATGAACCCCGGCCCCTTCGGCATGGCGCAGACCGGCGTGCCTTTCGGCGAGATCGACGCGGTGCGCGACTGGCTCGGCCTCGCGGGGCCGGTCGGCAAGCCGGCGGTCGAAAATCCGAAACGTCCGGTCGAGGGCTTCGACTGCGCCCGCTCGGAGGTGAGCGGACGCCGCCTGTGGGGCCTCTTCCGCGAGCGCTTCGGCACGGCGGAAGCCTTCTTCGCCGAACATTTCGTCGCCAACTATTGCCCGCTGGCCTTCTTCGACGGCGGGCGCAACGTGACGCCGGACAAGCTCGCGGCGGCCGAATCGGCGCCGCTGCTCGCCGCCTGCGACGCGCACCTGCGCCGCCTCATCGACACGCTCGCGCCGGAATGGGTGATTGGCGTCGGCGCCTGGGCGGAATCGCGCGCGACGGCGGCGCTCGACGGGCGCAGGCTGCGCATCGGCCGCGTGCTGCACCCCAGCCCCGCCAGCCCGGCGGCGAACCGCGGCTGGTCCGAAGCGGCGGGCCGCCAGCTCGCCGAACTGGGCGTCTGGTAACGTCGGATCGGCGGCGGACAGCCGCCACCGCGCCGACTGGCGCGACCGTAACGCCCTCCCGCCGATCATCAGGCATTTCCCTCCGTACGCTCCGGTCAGGTGCAATTTCTTGTTGCATCTCCGGTTTGCGCCGCCTCCGCGCGCTGTGACATTTTGATAATCCGATCGCAAGAGAGCCCGACTGTCATGGGTCCTGCGATCGGCTCGCCGCAACGCCGTCTTGCAGGCTGAAGCGCCAGGGGGAGGATACGTCGGCGTCGCGGCGCCGGAATCCGCCGAATTCGTGATCTTCCGCAGCGGTCAAAAGACTGCCGATACCCGCGTCTCGAGGGACACATACATGGCCGCTTTCCGTGCCCCCTGCTTTCGGCGTCCGGTTTCAGCGAGGTACGCACCGGCCCGTTGCTGCCCGGCGAGGGCCGTGGCGTCGCAGTCGAGGAGACAGCACTCTCCATCGATACGATCGGGCAGGAGTAAGGCTGTGCCGGTTGCCGACAAGCACGTCGCACCCGACGCCGGTCCCTTCCCGGGGCGACATGCGCCGGTCGAGGTCGTGATGATCGGCCATTGCCCGTCCCTCGACGGCAGCGCCGAGTGGAAGCGGCTCGCGCGCGACCTCGCGGTGCTCGCCGACATCGCCGCGCTCGGCTTCACCGCCGAAGTGGAACGCCTGCGCGCGCTCGACGAGGGCGAGGTCGAGGCCGAGCCCGGCGACGGTGCGCTGTTCGCGCTGTACCGGCTGCCGATCCCGATCCGCTCGCTCGCCTACTTCCAGACGCTCTTTCCGCAGGCCTACGATAACGACGGCGGCTATCGCAGCGCGCTCGCCGGCCGCGCGGCGTGGCTGCCGGCTGCGGTGCACGACTTCTTTGCCGGCGCCGAGCGCAGCTTCAGCGACACCCGCACCCTGTGGATCATCCGCGTGCCCGAGTCGGAGGGCGTGCGGGCCTTCCTGCCGCAGTCCCGCGCCCGGCTCGGCGCCGAACCTTCGCAGCTGGGGGCGTTCGAGCGCGCGCTGCTGATCGAGCGCGCGGGCATCGTGGCGCTCCCCGACCTCGAACGCCTGCTGCTTCCCACCGCGCTGCCGACCGGACCCCGCGAACGCCGCGGGCGCCCGGAGGCATTGTTCCTGCCCCGCGGCACCGGGATCGACGACGTCGATCGCGAGCGCCGCCCCCCGGGCGAGATGCCGGCCCCGGACGGAACACCCGGACCGGGCGACGTCGTGGCACCAATCCTGCGCGCCCTCGCGCTTCTTCGCCCGGACATGCAGTGCCTGCTGGCGCTGCCGCTCGACCTGCGCCCGCAGGACGAGCTGCCGGCGCCGGCGCACGATTTCCTCGACCACATCGCGCGCATCGCTGACGGGAGCGGGGGCGGCGAGCTCACCGGGAAGCTGCGCCACCTGCAGCTGCTGTGGCCCTACCTGCGCAGCGAAGCGTACCCGCTCGCCTCGCCCTGCGGGCTCGTTGCCGGCATGCAGGCGCGCGTCGCGCAAAATCACGGCGTGTGGCAAACGATCGCCGGCCGTCCGCTGCCAGGCGGGGCGCGGCCCTGGCCGCCGGTGACGCGACAGCAGGCAAGCGCACTGCGCGAAACGCCCGGGGTGACGGTGCTGCTGGCGCGTGCCGGCGAGCTGCAGGTCGATGACGAGATCCTGTGCGCCCCCTGTCTGCCGGCCGCGGATCTGCGCCGCATGAGCACCGCGCAGCGCGCACAGGAGCCTTGGCGCTCGGCCGAGGTGATGCGCTTCATCGGCTGGCTGCGCCGCGGGCTCAAGGCCCTGGGCGAGCAGCTGCTGTTCGACACGGATCCGCAGGACCCGCGCCCCGAACTTGCGCTGCGCGCCTTCTTCGAGCGCCTGCACGAGGCCGGGGCGCTGCGCGGCGCACGCCCCGAGAGCGCATACCGCATCCGGGCGATTCCGTCGGCCGAATCGACGATCGCATTCGAGATCGAAATCGCGCCGGCCTGCCCGATCGACCGGCTGCGCCTGACCTTCCTGCACGACCGCCACGCTGCCGTGACGGACACCCGCATCGAGGCCCTCTCAGGCTGATGTCATTGCGCCGCTGTCGCCGGCGGTGATCCACCCTGTTGCCGCGCCGACGCGCATGCGGCCCGAAGGACGCGTCGCCGCTTCATGTACGAGCATGACAATCGGGAAAATTCTTGATCCAGGTCAAGGCATCGACGCAAATCCAGGGCGGCACACCGAAATTACCGGAGAATATGTTTGATTGACTGCTGTTGGCATCGCAACAAACCCGCGACGTTTGCCGCGGCGACCCTGTTTCGAGGCAGGCGGATCACGCCGCTCCGCTCTTGCCGGAGCCGGGCAACGAGACAGTGGAGCAGGAGAATCCGCGATGATTCATCTGAAGGACATTTCGGTCGCACGCAAGATCGGGATGGTGCTGGGCATCACGATGCTGCTGGTCGCCGTCGGCATCGCAGTCATGATCCAGGGAGAGCGCGAGCAGATGTACCGCGACCGCCTGGCCGGCATCCGGGCATTGGTCGAACAGGCCGTCACCGT
Organism: Azoarcus sp. DN11; assembly: GCF_003628555.1. Lineage (NCBI taxonomy): Bacteria > Pseudomonadati > Pseudomonadota > Betaproteobacteria > Rhodocyclales > Zoogloeaceae > Azoarcus > Azoarcus sp. DN11. The sequence goes on from NZ_CP021731.1 coordinate 4,910,212, forward strand.
GGTCGATGAGCAGGCAGCACTGGCTGATGCGGGCGCGCTCACGGAACAGCAGGCGCGCGACATCGCCACGGCGGTCATCGGCAAGATGCGTTACGGCGAGGGCGACTATTTCTGGATCCAGAACCGTAACGCCCGGATGCTCGCGCACCCCATCAAGCCCGAACTGAACGGCAAGGATCTGCACGACTTCCAGGACGCCAGGGGCCAGCACATCTTCGTGCGTTTCGCCGAGATCGGACGACAGGGCGGCGAACTCCACTACATGTGGCCCAAGCCGGGCTACACCGACCCGCAACCCAAGATCTCGTACGTGAAGCAGGCCGCCCGCTGGGACTGGATCATCGGCACCGGGGTCTATACGGACGACATCGAAGCCGCGTTTCGCCGCGGGCTCGCCAGGAACGCTGCCATCCTGTCCGGGATATTCGCGCTGGCGCTGCTGCTGGCGACCGTGATCCTGCGGCGCTACGTCACCGGACCGATCAGGCACCTCGACGCGGTCATCGAACGCGTGGCCCGCGACGGCGACCTGACGGTGAGCTACGGTTACGCGTCGAAGGACGAGATCGGCAGGATGGCAGCCGCCTTCCAGCGCCTGCTGACGGCACTGCGCGAGAGCCTGGGCGCGATCCAGCGCGATGCGCAGGCCGTCGCGACCACCTCCGAACGCCTGGTGATCGCGGCGCAGCAGGTGCGCACCAGCACCGAGCACCAGAGCGAATCGGCGTCGTCGATGAGCGCGGCGGTCGAGCAGATGACCGTCAGCATCGCGCACGTGGCCGACAGCACGCACGGCGTGCGGGAACTCGGCGAGCGCAACGTTGCGGAAGAACACGACGGCGCCGTGCACACGGACCACCTGAGCATCGAGCTCGGAAAGGTGCAGAGTGCCATCGAGAACGCGAACGGCACCCTCGAGGAGTTCGTCGACGCGACCCAGTTCATCGCCCATCTCACGCGGCAAGTGCGCGAGATCGCCGACCAGACGAACCTGCTCGCGCTCAATGCCGCGATCGAAGCGGCGCGGGCAGGCGAGCAGGGCCGCGGCTTTGCAGTGGTCGCCGATGAAGTCCGCAAGCTCGCCGAGAAGTCGGGCCATACGGCCAACGAGATCAATGCGCGCACGCAGCGCATCGCCGCTCAGGGCGAAGCCGTCGAGAGCGCGATGAGCACGAGCCGCGAACGACTGGATGCCGCGAGAACCCTGATGGGCAAGGTCGCCGCGGTGCTCAACCACGCGGAGGCGTCGGCACTCGAAACGCGCAGCGGACTCGCCGAGATCAGCAGTGCGATGTCCGAGCAGACCGCAGTCACGACGGAAATCGCGAAGAACATCGAGTGTATCGCCCAGATGGCCGAGGAGAACACCGCCGCAGCCGAGGAGACCGCGGTGGCGGCGCAGGACCTGTACCGGGTGTCCGGCCAGCTGAGGATGACCGTCGAGAAGTTCTGCATCTGATCCGCGCCGCCCGCGACCTTGCTGCTGTGGTGACGGTCGGATATCGCCCGGTCACCAGGGCAGGGCCTGTCCCTGGTAATCCAGGAAATGCACCCCGCCCCTGCCCGATGCGCCTTCCAGCACGCGGCACACCCCTCGCGTGCTGGTCTCGACATCCAGCGGCGCTGCGGTGCCGCCCATGTCGGTCTGCACCCAGCCCGGGTGCAGGCAGAGCACGGTCGGGCCGGATTCTCCCAGCCCGGCCGCGAGGCTGTGCACGAGGTGGTTGAGCGCCGCCTTGCTGGCGCCGTACAAGCGGTGCTGCGGCGGGGCGAGCGCCACGCTACCCATGATCGAACTCATGAAGCCCAGCACGCCGTCTCGCTTGAGCTGCGGCAGCAGCAGCTCGGCCATCTGCAGCGGCGCGATGGCGTTGGTCATGAAGAGCGTGCCCGCTTCCTCCAGCGTCGCCGGCGCCACCTCGCGATGCGCCGGCCCGGAAATGCCGGCATTGACGAACACGAGATCGAACACGCTGCCATCCAGACGACCGGCCAGCGCCTCGCGACTGGTGCGATCGCAGATATCCACGCGCTCCACGCGCACGCCGTCGATGGCCGCCAGCGCCGCGGCCCCCTTGTCGTCGCGACAGGTGGCGACGACCTGCCATTGGCGTTCACGAAAGTGCCGCACGAGCCCCAGGCCGAGCCCCCGGGATGCGCCGATGATCAGGGCGGTCCTTGCCATTTGCTGCTCCTCTGGTCGGAAAAGGATGTCCCGAGGATACCAAGCGGCAAGCCGGTATTTGTGCATGCGCGATGTCGCAGCGGGTGCGAAATAGGCGATGCTCCGACTTTGCGCAGCCTTCCGGACCCAATTCATGCAAAACCGCAGTCCTTCCACCGTCGATCTCGCCAGCTTCGCCGTGATGGCAATGCTGGCCGCCTTCGTGCTCCTGCACCACATGGTGGCCGCCCTGTTCGCGGGGATCCTGACCAGCCAGTTCATCACGCTGCTGGCGAACGGCATTTTCCGGCGCGTATCGCACAGGCACTCGAAAGCGCTGGCCGCGCTGGCGGTGTTCCTGGGCCTCTCGGGCATTGTCGTCGGGGCGGTGATGCTGGGTGTCTTCGCGACCAAGGGGATGAGTGAGGAATTCGGCAGCCTGCTCGAAAAAATGGCGGCAATCATCAACCGGGCAGAAACGCTCCTGCCTGCGGTCGTCGTCGAGAATCTGCCGCGGAGCGCGGCGGACCTCAAGCAGGCGATCGCGGACGCGCTCAGGCACAACGCCGACCAGCTGAGCAACCTCGGCAAGGGCACGGCGAGCACCCTGGTCCATGTCCTGCTGGCCGTGATCATCGGCGCGATGGTGGCCTTCCACCGGTTTGTCGATCCCGCCGAAACGCGGCCGTTCGCGCAGGCGCTGCGCACACGCATCGGGTACTTCGCGCGCGCCTTCGCGAACGTCGTCTTCGCGCAGGCGCGGATTTCCGCGATCAACACGACCCTCACGGCGATCTATCTGGTACTCGTCCTGCCGCTGCTCAGCCATCCACTGCCCTACACGAAGACGATGATCGCGATCACCTTCTTCGCGGGCCTGTTGCCCGTGATCGGCAACCTCATCTCGAATACCGTGATCGTGGTCGTGAGCGCGGGAGCGGCCCCGATCGTCGCCGTCTGGTCGCTGGCCTTTCTCGTCCTCATTCACAAGCTCGAATATTTCATCAACGCCCGCATCGTCGGCTCGCGCATCAATGCGGCCGCGTGGGAGCTGCTGCTGGCGATGCTGGTCATGGATTCGCTCTTCGGCGTCGGCGGCCTGGTGCTCTCGCCCATCCTCTACGCCTACGTCAAGGCGGAACTGGCCGCCCACGAGCTGCTCTGACTCCGCGCCGGCAGGCATAATCGCTCAACTCCGCACTGGCCCCGCTTCCCCTGTCCCGCATATGCCCTCGCACATCGACCACCTCTTCATCGGCGCGCTGCGCCCGCTGCCCCCGGAAGGGCAGATGACCGGCATGTACAAACACCCTGCCCGCGGCGCCGTTGCCGTCGGCCCCGAGGGCTTCGTCGGCGACTTCCAGGGCGACCGCCGCGTCCATGGCGGCGCCGAGAAGGCGGTGCATCACTACCCCGCCGAACATTACCCGCGCCTCGCGCAGCGCTTTCCCCACAGCGCAGGGATCCTGCAGCCGGGCACGCTGGGCGAAAACCTGTCGACCCACGGCTGGACCGAAGAGACGGTGTGCATCGGCGACCTGTTCCGCGTCGGCACGGCGCTCCTGCAGTTGAGCCAGCCCCGCAGCCCGTGCTGGAAAATCGACCATCGGCTCGACGCCGAAGGGGCGTCGCTCTTCGTCGCGCACGAGGGCATCACCGGCTGGTACTACCGCGTGCGCGAAGCCGGCACGATCGCGCCCGGCGACGCGTTCGAGCTCGTCGAGCGCCCCAACCCGGATCTGAGCGTTGCGGCCTACTGGCGGGCGACCCTGGAACACCGTCCCGATCCCGCGCGGCTGCGCGCGATGGCCGCGGCAGCCGGACTCGCCCCCGACAAGGCGCAGCGGCTCGCCGACCGCGCGGCTTGGCTGGAGAACAATCCGGCCGCCACCCCTTAGCGCGCCGCCCCTCCCGCTTCCGCCCTCCGTCCCCCGCGGACCCCGCCGCCGCAGCCCGGCGGGCCCCGCGGCCGCCCCTTCGATGTCGCGGCGACTGCCTCATCGCCACCTTCGCCGCGCAGCATCTCCTGCGCATCGCCCCCCGTGCACGAGTTCCGCCTCCGTCGTGACAATGACATTGTCACGACAAGCAGTGATATGCTTTTGGTCTTTTCGACTTGCGCCCGCCCGCGATCGTGCCCGCTTCGCAAACCTTTCCCCCGCTCGCCACCCGCACCCGCCTGTACGACCTGCAGTGGCACGCGGACGGCCCGCCGCTCGCGGTCGAAGCGTGATGGGGGCGCGAATCGCTCTCGGGCGGCTTCGAGTTCCACCTCGACACGCTGTCGCAGGACGCCTGCCTCGCCCTCGACCCCCTGCTCGGACAGGCGCTGACGCTGCGCACGGCGCTCTCCGACGGCAGCCGCAGCGAACGCTCGGGGCTCGTGCGCGCGGTGGCGCATTCCGGCAGCGACGGCGGCTGGAGCCGCTACCGGCTGACGGTCGTGCCGTGGACCTGGCTGCTCACGCGCGGACGGCACAACCGCGTGTTCCAGGACAAGAGCGTCCCCGAGATCCTCGACGCCGTGTTCGCCGACTACCGCGACCACGCCGCCTGGCACTGGCACGACGACGTCGCCCCCTTCCTCGCGAACGCCCGTCCGCGCAGCTACTGCGTGCAGTACCGCGAATCCGACTACGCCTTCGTGTCGCGCCTGCTCGCCGAGGAGGGGCTCGGGTGGTGCCTCGAGGAACACCCGGATGCCCCCGCGCGCCATCGTATGCGCCTCTTCGCCGACAGCACGCAACTGCCGGAAGATCCGCTGTCGGCGCACGCGTTGGGCGGGCGCGGCATCCGCTTCCACCGCGCCGACTCGCAGGAGGACCAGGACAGCATCGTCGCTTTCGGCGCGCAACACCGCCTCGCCCCCACCCTCGGCACCGTGCTGGGCTACGACTACCGCGCCCGGCGGGCGGTCGCCACGAGCAGCCCGACCGCCCGCCGCGTCGGATCACCGGGCCTGCCGGTGCTCGAACACTACGACTACGCCGGCCAATACGCTCACGCGAGCGTGATTGAGGCCGAGCGCTACCAGCGCCTCGCGATGGAAGCCGTCGAGGCGCGCGCGAGCACATTCCTCGGCCGCGGTACCGTGCGCAGCCTGCGCCCCGGGACCTTCCTCGCCGTGAACGGCCTGCCGCTCGCCCCCGCCGCGCATCCCGCCGCCGCGGGCGAACGCTTCACCGTGCTCGACGTCCTCCATGCCGGCATCAACAACCTCGACGCCGAACGCATCGACGCCATCGCCGCGCGGCTCGCACAAGGCGGGCTGACCGACGGCGACGCGTCGCTCGCGACCGGCGACGCGCTCGAACCCACCCGCGCCCCGTCGGACCTGCCCACCGCCGTCGTCGACCTCGCGCGCAGCCGCGGCTACGGCGACACCTTCGACGCGCTGCGCACCGAGCTGCCGTGGCGCCCCGTGCTCGCCGACGACACCGGCGCGCGCATCAACCCGCGCCCGACCGCCCCCGGCCCGATGAGCGCCATCGTCGTCGGCCCGCAGGGCGAAACGGTGCCGAACGGCGCCGACGAGCTGTGGTGCGATGCCCTCGGCCGCATCAAGGTGCGCTTCCACTGGCAGGAAGGCAACACGGCAGACGACCGCTCCAGCTGCTGGGTGCGCGTCGCCAGCCGCCAGGCCGGCGCCGGCATGGGCTGGCAGTGGCTGCCGCGCATCGGCCAGGAAGTACTGGTCGGTTTCCTCGGTGGCGACATCGACCGCCCCGTCGTGCTCGGCGCGCTCTATAACGGCGGCGGCGAAGGCGGGGTCGCGCCCACCCCCGGCGGCCGCCGCGCGTCGGCCTCCGACACCGGGGTGTTCGACGCCGCGACCGACCACCGTCCCGCGGGCCAGGGCAATCTCGCCGGCGGCAACAGCCCCGCCTGGCACGGCGCCGCCGCAGCGAGCCACCGCCACCCCGGCGCGCTGAGCGGTTTCAAGACCCGGGAGTTCGGCGCCCATGGCAACGCCGCGGGCTACAACCAGCTCGTCTTCGACGACAGCGACCGCCAGCTGCGCGTGCAGCTCAAGACCACGCAACGCGCCTCGGAGCTCAACCTCGGCCACCTCATCCACCAGGCCGGCAATTACCGCGGCTCCTTCCGCGGCACCGGCGCCGAACTGCGCACCGACGCCTGGGGCGCGCTGCGCGCCGGCCGCGGCATCGTCATGAGCACCTGGCCGGCGCGCCACCCCGCGCAGCCGGCCGGCGACTTCGGCCCCGGCATGGCGCTGCTCAAACAGGCCTGCACGCTCGCCGACACCCTCTCGCGCGCCGCACAGACGCACCAGACCGTAGCGCTCGCCGCCGCCATCGGCAGCACCGGCCCCAACGCCAGCGCCGCGGATCCCGACCACCCGCCCCTCAAGGCCCTCAGCCGGCTCGCGAGCGGCATGGTCTCGGCCCGCAACCTCGCCGACGCCACCACCGACGCGCAGAACGGCAACACCGCCGTCACCGGCGACAATGTCCCGCAGCTCGCCGCCCCCGCAATCCTGCAAGCCGCCCAGGCCGGCATCGGCCTCGTCGCCGGGCAAAGCCTCCAGATCGCCGCCGGCGACACCACCACCCTCATGAGCGGCGCCGACAGCAACTTCGTCGTCGCCGGCAGCGCCCGCCTCCACACCGGCCAGGCGCTCGGCCTCCTCGCCGGCGCCATCCGGCCCGGCGACGGCAACACCGGCCTCCGCCTGATCGCCGCCAGGGACGACATCGAACTGCAGGCGCAGAGCGACGAACTGAAGCTCCTCGCCCGCGACGCGCTCACGCTCGTCAGCGCCGACGCAAACATCGACTTCGCCGCGGCGAAGAAGATCGTGCTAAGCGTCGAAGGCGGCGCCAGCATCACGATCGACGGCGGCATCACCGTCGCGTGCCCGGGGACGATCACGGTGCATGCGTCGAAGAAGAGCTTCGGCGGGCCGACCGTACACATCCAGCCCTTGCCCGACCTGCCAGAGTTCGAAGGTGAGAGCTATGCAAAAAAATATGTTGCAGTCAGCCTGGACGGTCTTCCATTCACAAATGCGACCGTCCGCGCTTATGACAAAGTGTCCAAGCGATTTATCTGGGAAGGAGATATAGGAACTACCCACGAATCGTTCACACGCCATACCTACACCGCGCTATTCGGACTTGCGGAAACTTGGGAAGGTGTCTTTTCGGATGTCACAGCTCCTGACGAACTCGCTATGGGCGACCCGAGCGAGAATGAAGAAGACAACCAGAACAGCACTTAAAAATACGCGCTATGAATATACGTTATTACAAGGTAAAGAACGGCGATTCACTGTGGAAAATTAGCCGCAAAGAAGGGATCGATTTCACCAACTTGCTGCAGGTAAACCGGATAACAAAACACAACGGCCATTTCCTTCGGGCCGGCCAGAAAATCATCCTTCCTGAGCAATCAGACTATGATACGTGCCTTTCGATCGAAATCCTCGACATCCGATTCGCTCCGATAAAGCACGCGCGAGTACGACTAACATACGACGAAAAAAGAGTAACGCGCATCGCCGGGGCAAACGGAAAGATTCACGGGATTGTGATCAAGGACCACGCGCGAGGTCTTGAGGTCGACTTCCGCACCATTGATCGGCGCTGGATCACTGTCGCGAAATACAAGACGTTGCCGTTAGGCGACAAGCGTTTAATATTAACGAATCGCGAATTCAAGGATAATGGCCAATATCAGACGAAGCGAGGCACTGAACAGTTGCATAATATGCTTCTACGGCACGATGCGCGGTCCACCAATCCAAACCAGCATATCGAACCAGGGACCGTGCACTCGAAAAACTTTTCGAAATCAGTACAGAAGCCCTTGCCGCTGGCGCTGAAACGCCAAATAAGAACGGAATCCGGTATTCATACGCACGCTGTCGCGCCGATCTACATCGAGGAGAACCTTCACCTTTCTCCCGCGAACGAGAAGTACCGAAAACTCATTATTGCAACGGCACACAAATTCGAACTGAGTCCACCAACCCTGGCTGCACTGATCGACGCCGAAGCTGTGGGTGGCGATGAAGGCTGGCGGGCCGACTCACATAATGGGACTAGCGATGCCGCCGGATTGACACAATTTCTCGAAAGTACGTGGTTGAATTCGATAGCACAAGACCCCCGAACGATTTTGAATCAGCGCATTGCGGGCAAGAATTTGCGCAACACGGATATATTTCAGATGCGTTACGATCCAGAACTATCCATCGACGCCTCTGCAGCATACGCGACACAAAATCTTAATGGGCTCCGTGCAGGAGGGTATGCAATCGACGCACTAAATCCCGAAGATCTAGCCAAAGTGATTTACGCGGCGCATCACGAAGGGCTCAGGGGTCTGATGAATATTTTATCCGGCTCATTCACGCAGGAACGTGCGGAATTCCTTCTACCAAAGCAAGTGGGCGGCGAGAAAGCGAGACAGCTGGCGCATCGTTTCGACAATGATTTTCGGCATGCTTATCTGCATTGGCTCTTTCGGGATTACATAGACGCACACATCAATGTACGACGCTTCATGGTTGATCCAGGCGTGGCCCGAACACCGCGCAGCATGGAAGAGATCTTCAGAACGCTCGGACGGAATAATCCCTTACCGCCCGCTGGTAAGCGTGTGATTCAATCGGTCTCGCCGTCCATGACACCTGCCGATTCAGCCTCGGAAGGTTGGCGCGATCCATTGGACGAATGCGTGATTCGCTCAGCAGGGTTGGCTAAGGGATGGGAGGGCGCGATTTTTCGGCCTGACGCGAGGACTGGCAAGAACGGCGAGATGCGGCCGCATCAGGGGGTTGATCTAGTCGCAACACCCGGAACCACCATCTATGCCGTCGCGGACGGCCGCATCGTTCTCGCAGAGGAAGACGATATCGGCGCATATGGGCGCCGCGTCACTCTCGGCGTCGATGTCAACGACTTGCCAGTACAGCAAAGGAATTTGTGCAATGCTCATCAGGCCACCGACGAGGTTTTCTTCTTCTACGCGCATCTTGACTCCGTCTGCGTTGTACTCGGACAGCCCGTTCGGCGAGGTACCCGTCTTGGAGCAACCGGCAGTTCCGGGAACGCCAAGGGAATGACAACGATTGCCAGAGGTGCCCATTTGCACTTTGAAGTCCGTCGGAAAAGTCGGGTTGGTCCTGGACTGGAAGGCCGCCTTGACCCGCTTCCGTTTCTCAACACATACCGCCACCCTTGAGAACGGTTCCATGAAATACGTCAAAGTGCTCGCTCTTTGCCTGTTGGTCTGGGATACATCAGCAATTCCAGGGGAACCGACAAATCCACCCGAATATATCGAGCCGAGCTCCGACAACAAGCCCATAACCGTGGGGCAGGAAAAAGCCGCTAAACGCCTGTCTCCGTCGACACTACCTTACACCCAAGAAGAGCGCTATCGATCGGCACAGGAAGAGAATGAGCGACTGCCGGACGGGAAACGACTTCGAATTGCCGCAATCGGTCATGCGACCGTTGTGGAAAGTGCGACCGGATTCAGCATGGGACTGCTAAGGAAAAAGATTGCTCACCCCCGGCGTCCCAACGTTTTCTATGAAGACATCTACGTGTATTTCACGGACGGCGAGAAACAGACCCGCGCCTCGTACGCCGCATCATCGCGGGAATGTGAAGATGGGCTCCTTAAAATTAAACGCAGCACGCCAGAATATATTTTCTTCAGCATTTCATGCGAATGGGAAAGAGTTCCCGGCTCAATGCAGTTCTTTGGCAAAAAGCGGCAGACTCACTACGTTTTCCATAGGAAGTCGAGCGCCATCTACCCGCTTTCCAGTTCCGTTGGAAAGTCCTTGGACGACCCCGTTTTCTCGTGCGTAAAGACCGTATGCGATTACAAAGGCCTTAGTTCGGATTCATCATACGGTCCGGCGCGATCGGTCTCGCTTAGGCTCAGACTAACTGACGACGGATTTCAATGTGCGCTTTACAGAAACAAGGATTTATGCCCGCAACCCGAGACCACCGTGCCGATCGTTCTGAATTGAAATGACGTGAGAGAGGGGCTCACACGGCCGATTCCGCGCGCCTCGCATCAGCCGATCTCGCGATGTCGCGCGAGGTGGCGTGGGGTCCAGGAGTGCGGGCTTTTCATCACGAAGTGGTAGCGCGCGACGTGGTAGCTGGGGTCGAAGCCGTAGAAGTTGCGGCGCATCACGGCGAGTTCCTCGTCCCGGTACGCGGCGAGGGGTTTTTCGGCTTCGTCGGCGGCGCGGCGGGCGGCCTTCGCGGCGATGCGGTCGAGGAACGCGGGGTCGGCGGCGAGGGCTGCGGCGTGGCGAGCGACTTCGCTTTCGAAGCTTGGCAGGTCGGAGCTGAAAGTGGCGTCGATGAGGCCCGCAGCGCGTGCGTCGTGCGCGAGAAGCGGCAGGCGGTTGGCCATGATGCGCTGGGCGGCGTCGGCGCCTGCGCGGCGCGGCAGCAGGTAGGTCCAGTATTCGGAGCCGTACAGGTTGCCCATGTTCTTGTAATGGGGGTTGAGCACGATGCCGTCGCGCGCCCAGACAAGGTCGGCCGCGAGCGCGAGGAAGCAGCCCCCTGCGCCGGCGTTGCCGCGCAGCGCGGCGACGGTGAGGCGGTCGGTGAGCGTGAGGAGCGCGAGGCAGACGTCGTTCATCGCGTTGATGTTGGCCCAGGATTCGTCCGCGGGGGAAGCGGCGGCCTCGATGCTGTTGAGGTGGATGCCGTTGGACCAGAAGTCGCGTCCGCCTTCGAGGACGAGGACGCGCGTGGGGCGGCTCGCGGCGAATCGGATCGCGGCGGTGAGGCGGCAGCATTGGTCGGTGGCCATCGCGCCGTTGTAGAAGTCGAAGGCGAGGAAGCCGACGGCGCCGTCGGGGCTTTCGCGGTAGCGGAGTTCGCTCCAGCGGGTGTCGGTGGCGTCGCGATGGAGCGGAATCGTGAGTTCGGGAAGTGCGGCCGCTTCGGCGGCGAAGGCGACGGTGGCGGGGAGTTTGAAGGGGTGGTCGTGATCGGAGCGTTTGACGTGGCCGATCCAGACGGCGCCATCGGTGGTTGCGCGCAGGAGGGCGCTGTCGCGGCGAGCGATGATCGTGCCGGGCGCTGCGGGGCGGAGTTCGCCGGACGCCGCTTCGTGCGCGTCGAAGAGGTGACAAGGGGTGCCGCAGAGCGTGTCGGCAACACCGGGAAAACCGTCGGCGGCGCGGAGTTTTTTCAGGATTGTTTTGGTGCTGTCGTTCGTCCAGTCAATCGCTCGGCTGGACTGCTTCATTGGCGGGCGTTCGATGCCGAGCGTTGCTTGTTCGGGTGCTAAACCGCCCCCTCCGGTCGCTGTCTCGCGCTTCGTTGGACGCGTGGCGGACGCCTCAGCACGAAACAGCGCCCGAAGGGGGCTGCTGTGGGCGGGACTGGACGACGTTTCGTTGTCTTGGGTGTTTGGGTTCGTGCCGGATTGCCCTGGCCCATAGGGCGGGACGAAATCCGGACACGGAGGCGCGTCACTCAACGACATTGGTATCGAACGGACGGATTGCGGGATTGCATCCCGCCCGAGGGAGGCCCAGCGCGCAGCGCTTTCGAGGATCTGTGCGAGCGGGGTCGGCGCCCATTGGCCGGCGCGCCAGTCCGGGACGTGTTGGATGGCACTTCTAACCGCTTGCAATGCCGCAGCGGTCATTTCGTTGCGGTAGAGGCTGGCCTTCGTCGCTTCACGCATCGGGAAAGTGACGCTCGCCCACACGGGACCCGCGTCCATCTCGGCTTCGGCCTGCAGTACGGTAACACCCCACTCCGTCTCGCCGTTCATGATCGCCCAGTCGAGCGCCGAAGGGCCGCGGTCGCCGACGATGCCGGGATGCACGATCAGCGTGAGGTCGCGCGACCAGATCGATGCGGGGACGGCGCGCTTGAGGAAGGGCGCGAGAATCAGGTCGGGGCGGAACAGCGCGACGGCTTCCTCGGCGACGCGGTCGGCGATGTCGAATTCGACCGAGAGGTCATGGCCGTCCGCCTTGAGTTCGGCGAAGAGGCGTTGCGTCAGGCTGTTGAAGCTGTGGGTGAGGAGGAGGATGCGCATCATGGAACCTTCTCAGCAGATGCGCGGGAGTTGTTCACCTGAGAGCCAATCCACCATCCGCCGGCCGCCGAAGGCGGTGCGGATCTGGACGAAGCAGTTGGCGTCCGCGGTGACGGTGCCGATGCGGGCGGCACGTTCGCCGAGGGGGTGGGCGCGCATCACGGTGAGGAGGCGCTCGGCATCCTCTTGCAGGCAGATCGCGATCAGTTTGCCTTCGTTCGCAACGTAGAGCGGGTCGAGGCCGAGGAGTTCGCAGGCGGCGGCGACCTGGGGCTGGACGGGGATCGCGGCTTCGTCGAGCTCCATGCCGACGCCGGACTGGGTCGCGATCTCGTTGAGCGTGGTGGCGAGGCCGCCGCGAGTGGGGTCGCGCAGCACGTGGATTGCGGGCACCGCTTCGAGCATGGCAGCGACCAGGCCGTGCAGCGCGGCAGTGTCGGAGGCGATTTCGGAGTCGAAGGCGAGCGATTCGCGTTGCGCCATGATCGCCATGCCGTGGTCGCCGAGCGTGCCGGAAACGAGGATCGCGTCGCCGGGGCGGGCGTTGGCGCCGCCGATTTCGCGCCCGGCGGGGAGCGCGCCGACGCCGGTGGTGGTGATGAAGACGCCGTCGCCCTTGCCCTGCTCGACGACCTTGGTATCGCCGGTGACGACCGGCACGCCGGCTTCGCGCGACGCGTGGGCCATCGAAGCGACGATGCGCGCGAGGTCGGCGAGCGGGAAGCCTTCTTCGAGGATGAAGCTCGCGGCGAGATACAGCGGGCGGGCACCCATCACGGCGAGGTCGTTGATCGTGCCATGCACCGACAGGCAGCCGATGTCGCCGCCGGGGAAGAAGAGCGGGCTGACGACGTGGGCGTCCGTGGCGATGACGAGGCGTTCGCCCGCCGCGGGGGCCGGCAGCACGGCAGCGTCGTCGCCGCGGTCGAGGTGTTCGTTGGCGAAGGCGGCGGCGAAGAGTTCGGCGATCAATTGCGCCATTGCACGTCCGCCGGCGCCGTGGCCGAGGTCGACACGGCCGTGCTTGAGGTCCAGCGGGCGGACGTAGCCCTTCTTGATCGTCCCGGCGAGGCTCATGAGGCGGTCCCGGCGACGACCGGGATGTCCCGGAAGCGCCCGTAGTTATAGTGCGCCGCGCAGGCGCCTTCGGACGACACCATGCACGAGCCCATCGGGTTCTCAGGCGTGCATGCGGTGCCGAACAGCTTGCAGTCGATGGGCGTTTTCACGCCGCGCAGGATCGCGCCGCACTCGCAGGCGCGGTTGTCGGGCACGGCGACGAATTCGAGGCCGAATTTGGCTTCGGCATCCCATTTCCGGAAGGGCGCGCGGATGCGTAGCGCGGAATACGGCACTTCCCGCAGGCCGCGCCATTCGAAGCGGCGGCGCAGCTCGAAGACTTCGGAGACGAGCGCCTGCGCCTTGAGGTTGCCCTCCTCGGTCACCACGCGCGTAAACTCGTTCTCGACTTCGGCGCGGCCTTCGTTCACCTGCCGGATCAGCATGCGGATCGCCTGCATCACGTCGAGCGGCTCGAAGCCGGCGATCACGACCGGCTTGCGGTATTCCTCGGCGAAGAAGGCGTAGGGGCGGCTGCCGATGATCGTCGATACGTGCGCGGGGCCGATGAAGCCGTCGAGCGGCACGGTGCCGAGTTCGCGCACTTCGGGCGATTCGAGGATCGTGAGGATCGCGGACGGCGTCAGCACGTGGTTGCACAGCACGCTGAAGTTGGCGAGCCCGAGCGCCTGCGCCTGGCGCAGCACCAGCGCGGTGGGCGGGGTCGTCGTCTCGAAGCCGATCGCGAAGAACACGACGTCGCGCTCCGGCATCTTCTGCGCGAGCGCCAGCGCGTCGGCGGCCGAATACACCATGCGGATGTCGGCACCGCGTGCCTTGGCCTTCAGCAGCGAGAGGCCGCCGGAGGCCGGCACGCGCAGACAATCGCCGTAGGTGCAGATCGTCACTTCCGCGCGCGAGAGCGCGAGGCGGATCGCCATGTCGATGCGGCCGATCGGCAGCACGCACACCGGGCAGCCGGGGCCGTGGATCATGCGCACGTTGGCGGGCAGGAGATCCGTGACGCCGTAGCGCGAGATCGCGTGGGTGTGGCCGCCGCAGAATTCCATGAAGGCGTAGTCGCGGCCGGTGTCGGCCTCGCGCGCGATCGCCGCCGCGAGTTTCGCCGCCAGCGCGCCGTCGCGGAACTCGTCGACGTACTTCACGCGGCGCCTTCGCCCGGGTCGGTGAGCGTGGCGCGGGAAAGACCGGCTTCGGCGAAGAGCGCGAGCGTCTGCTCGGCCTCGTCCTGGTCGAGCTTCGCCAGCGCAAAGCCGACATGCACGATCACGTAGTCGCCGACTTCGGCGCCGTCGACCAGCGCGAGCGAGATTTCCTTGCGCACGCCGCCGAGATCCACGCGGCAGGCGTCACCGGGCAGCAGTTCGACGATGCGGGCGGGAATCGCGAGACACATGGTTCAAAGTCCGTGATTCAGGTGATGCATCGCCACCCACGCCTGCCCGAGCGCGAGGCCCGCGTCGCCGGGCGACAGTGTGCGCGCTTGGAGCACGTCGAGACCTTGGCGGCGGAGCGCGGCGGCGAGGCGTTGCGACAGGATGCGGTTGTGCAGGCAGCCGCCGGAGAGCACGACCGTGGACAGGCCGGTTTGTGCGGCGACTTGCACGACCCACTCGGCGAGCGCGGCGGCGAGCGTCACGTGAAAGCGCGCCGCACCGCGGCCGACGTCGGATTCATCCGCGAGGGCGGCGAGGATCGGCGACAGGTCGAGGCGCCCCGCTCCGTCGATCGACCAGCCGTCAGGCTCCGCCGGCACGTCGCCAACGCGTTCAAGGTATCCGGACGCCGCGCCTTCGAGCGCGATCGCGGCCTCGGCTTCGACGCGCATCACCGGGCACAGCCCGAGGAGTCCCGCCGCGGCATCGAACACCCGGCCGAGGCTGGAAGTCGACGGGCACAGCGGCGCACGATCGAGGAGTTGCGCAAGCATCGCCGCCGCGTGCTGTGCGGCGAAGCGCGTCGCGATCTCGTCGGCGCGGCCGGCGCGATGCAGCACCGCGGCGGCCATGCGCCACGGTTCGCGCGCGGCGCGGTCACCGCCGGCGAGCGGCAGCGGCGCGAGATGGCCGAGGCGCTGGAAATGCGCGCCGTCGACGCGCAGCAGCTCCCCGCCCCAGGCCGTGCCGTCGGTGCCCAGGCCGACGCCGTCGAGCGCGAGGCCCAGCGCCGGGCCGCGAGGGTCACTGCGGCCGCCATTTTCCGCCAGCACCGCCGCGACATGCGCGTGATGGTGCTGCACGGCGATCGCCGGCACGCCGAGGCGCGCGGCCAGCTCGACCGCGCGACGGGAGGAATGGAAATCGGGATGCAGGTCGTGCGCAACCGCGGCCGGGGCGCCGAGAGCGAGCAAGGTTTCCACACAGGCGTCCATCTCGCGGCAGGCATCCGGGGTGTCGAGGTCGCCCACGGTCGCGCTCATCTGCGCCGTGCCGTCGTGCGCAAGGCACAACGCGCTCTTGAAGTACGCGCCGAAGGCGAGCACTGGCGGGCCGTCCAGCGCGAGCGGCAGCGTCGTAACGCAAGCGGACGGCGGCAGAACCGAGTTCATCGCCCGATCATCGGACAGTGCCGTTCGCCCTGAGCCCGTCGAAGGGCGTTGGCTGGGCTTCGACAGGCTCATCCCGAACGGTTTGGCGGTGCCCGGCAGTGGGGACCGTTTGCATGGCGTCCCGGCGACACTCGCGCGCCTTCGCCAGGCCGCGTTCGAGCCACGCGAGCCATTCGGCGATGCCCTCGCCGCTCGTCGACGAGGTGCGGATCACTTCGATGTCCGGATTGACGCGCCGCGCGTAGCCGATCGCACGCTCGATATCGAAAGTGAGGTACGGCAGCAGATCGACCTTGTTGAGCAGCATCAGGTCGGCGGCAGCGAACAGGTCGGGGTATTTCAGCGGCTTGTCCTCGCCCTCGGTCACCGACAGGATCGCCACCTTGTGCGCCTCGCCGAGATCGAACGCCGCCGGGCAGACGAGGTTGCCGACGTTCTCGATCAGCAGCAGGCTGTCGTCGGCAAGGTCCATCCGCGCGAACGCCCGCCCGATCATGTCGGCGTCGAGGTGGCAGCCCTTGCCGGTGTTGATCTGCAGCGCCGCCACACCGGTCGCGCGGATGCGCTCGGCGTCGAACTCGGTCTGCTGGTCGCCTTCGATGACGGCAGCGGGCACGCGGCCCGCGAGCTCCGTGAGGGTGCGCACGAGCAGCGTCGTCTTGCCCGAGCCGGGGCTGGAGACGAGGTTCAGCGCGAAGATGCCCTGCACAGCGAGGCGTCGGCGGTTTTCTTCCGCGCAGGCGTCGTTCCGGCCGAGGATGTCGCGCTCGATCTTCACCATCTGCGGCTGCGTCAGGCCGGGCGCGTGCGCATGCGCCGGGCCGTCGCCGAAGTGCAGGTGGTGGTGGCCGGCGTGGACGGGATCCGCATCGGCGGCGGGCGCGTGTCCCTCGGTCGGCGTGGCCGCCACCGGCTTCCAGCCCCGCGTCGGACCATCCTTCGGACGCGCGGCCTTCGCGAACCCTGCCCCGCCGATCGTCACTTCACCGCTGCCACAGCCGCACACCGTGCACATGCCCTGCTCCGCTCCATCCGCGACCACCCCGACCGCATCATGCCTTCATTCGATTTCAATTTCCCTGACCCGCATCTCCAGTCCGCCGGTCGGACGCAGCTGGTAGCCGCCGCAGTACGGGCACGGGTCGTAGCGCTGCGCGAGCGGTACGCTGCGATCACATGCCGGGCACCAGCCAACGCCGGGCAGCGCGTCGATCTCGATCACCGCCCCGGCCGCCGGCGTGTCGCGCAACACCGCATCGAGGCAGAAACGCAGCGCCTCGACTTCGACCGACGACAGCTCGCCGATCTCCAGCACCACGGTCCTCACGAGCGTGCAGCCCTGCGCCTGCGCCGTCTCCTCGACGATCGCGCGGATGCTCTCGGCGAGCGACAGCTCATGCACCCGCGACGTCCTCGATCGCGATTTCGTACGCCATGCACGGATCGAGGGACAGCGCGAGCACCTGCAGGCGCAGCATCGCCGCTTCGTCCGACGCCGCCTCCCAGCCGCAGCCTTCGCGCACGAACGGCCCCTGCGCGTGGAAATTCCATTCGGTCGGCGAAACGATCGCGTACTCGGCGATGCGCTCGCCGTCCAGCCGCACCGCGTGCATCAGCAGGCCGCGCGGCGTCTCGACGCAGGCGAGGCCCGCACCGTCGCCGAGCGGCGCCGTATCGATCATCACCGGCATGTCGCCCGCCAGCGGGTGACGCAGGCGGCTCGCGCTGTCGGAGAGATCGACGACGCGGGCGAACAGGCGCGCGGCGATGCGGTGGCGGTGCGTCAGCAGATTGCGCACCATCATCGAGTCGGCATGACGCGCGAGCACGCCCGTTTCATGCGCGCGGCCGAACAGCGTCGGCGCCGCACAGAACGCCGCGGACGGGATGCCGCCCAGCTCGTTGGCCCACGCGCCGGCGGCGAGCATCGGCAGCAGGGGCACGGCCTCGCCTTCGGGCGTCGACGAGCCCATCTCGATCAGGTCCGCCAGGGCCGCGCCGATCGTGCCGCCGCGCCGCGCGCGCTCGACGAATTCGCGCAGGCCGCTCGGTTCGCGGGTCGTGCGGAAGAAGCCGGTGAGGAGTTCCACGGCGACGAGGTCGAGCAGGTCGCCGCCGAGTTCATAGGCCTCGCGCGCATCGCCGATCTGCGCGAGCCGGTGGTGCAGCTTGGCGAAGCGGTCGGTGCGCGGCGGGTGGCCGAAGAGCCGCGGCCAGTCGAGCATCAGGCGCCACAGGTGATCCTGTGCGGTCTCGGCCGCGAGCGCGCGTTCCTCGGCCCAGGGTTCGGCACGCTGCAGGTTCGGGGCGCCCGCCGCCACGCAGGCCGCGGTCGCGGCGATCGTTTGCGCGCGCGGGCACAGGGTGGGAAAGGTCGCCACGAGCTTCAGTGCCTCGTCGACGCCGAGCCCGGCCAGCCCCTGCGCCGCCTGCGGCCGCGGGTTGTTCACGGACACGCCCGTGATGCGCCGGCCTTCGCGCCGTGCCACCAGACGCAGCACCGCGTCCGCGCTCACGGTCGCGCTCCGCGGGGGCGATTGCGCCCGGCGGCGCGGGATCCGGTGAAACGTCGCCGACAGCCCTGAACCATGCAGTCTCCTTGCGCACTGGCCCGACACGGGCCGACGGTCGCAGCGCCGCCAGGCGGCTCCGGCGGACAGGCGACGACCCGGCGATGATATGCGCAGTCGTGGGCGCGCGAAAGTCCGACGGGATGCGCGTGCGGCTGCCCGGCGAGGCCGGACGCACCGGGTCAGGCGCGCCGGCTCGTCTGCGGCGCGCTCGCGCTCAGACGTCGAGCGGATCCACGTCGAGCTGCCAGCGCAGCTCGCGCGGCGTGCGCTGGGCGCGCAGCACCTCGATCCAGTGCACGAGGAAAGCCTGCAGCGGTCCGCGCTCGTCGGTTTCGACCAGCAGCTGCGCGCGCTCGCGCCGCGCGAGGCGCGTCAGGCGCATCGGTACCGCGTCGAACACGCGCAGTCCGGCCGGGGCCATCTCCTGCGCGAGGCGGCGCGCATGGGCGAGGAACTGCATCGCGTCGTCGAGCATCGGCGCGTCGGCGCGCAGCATCGCCTGATAGGTGAAGGGCGGGAAGCCCGCGGCGCGGCGCTCGTCGAGCGCGGAGGCGGCGAAGGCGTCGAAGTCGTGCTTCACGAGGCAGCGGTACAGCGGGTGGTCGGGGTACTCGGTCTGCACCAGCACTTCGCCCGGCAGGTGCGCGCGCCCGGCCCGCCCGCCGACCTGCATCAGCTGCTGGAAGAGGCGCTCGGGGGCGCGGAAATCCGCCGCGTGCAGCGAGGCGTCGGCGCCGATCACGCCGACGAGGGTGAGCTGGGGGAAGTCGTGGCCCTTCGCCATCATCTGCGTGCCGACGAGGATGTCCGCCTCGCCGCTGGCGATCTGCGCAAGCAGGCTTTCCCACTGGCTGCGCGTGCGCGCCGAATCGCGATCGACGCGCAGCACGCGCGCCTCGGGGAAGAGTTCGGCGAGGCGCGCTTCGATGCGCTGGGTGCCGCGGCCGAAGGGCTGGATGTCCTGGTTGTTGCACACCGGGCAATGGTGCGGCACCTCGGTGTCGCAGCCGCAGTGGTGGCAGCGCAGGCGCCGGTCGGCCAGATGCACGACGAGGTTGGCCGAGCAGTGCGGGCAGTGACTCACCCAGCCGCAGGCGGGGCAGGACAGCACCGGCGCGTAACCGCGGCGGTTGAGGAACACGAGGCTCTGCTCGCCGCGCGCCAGGCGCTCGCCGATCGCAGTCCTGAGCTGCGGGCTGAGGCCCTCGTCGAGCTTCAGGCGGCGCGTGTCGATGCGGCGCACCGTGGGCAGCGTACTCGCAAGCGCGCGCGCATCGAGGCGCAGGCTGCGGTAGCGCGCCTGGCGCGCGTGCTGCCAGCTCTCCAGCGAGGGGGTCGCCGAACCCAGCACGACCGGCACCTTGCGCTGATGCGCGCGCCACACGGCAACGTCGCGCGCCGAGTAGCGCACCCCTTCCTGCTGCTTGTACGAGGCATCGTGTTCCTCGTCGACGAGGATCAGCCCCAGGCGCGGCAGCGGCGCGAACACCGACAGGCGCGTGCCGAGCACGATGTCCGCGCGCCCCTCGAGGGCCTGCACGAAGCCGCGCGAGCGCGCCCCTTCGGCGAGCGCGGAATGCAGGCTCACGACGCAGGCGGCGGGAAAGCGGTTGGCGACGCGCGATTCGAGCTGTGGCGTGAGCGCGATCTCGGGCACCAGCATCAGCACCTGCCCGCCGGCGGCGAGCGTCCGTTCGGCAAGGCGCAGGTAGACTTCCGTCTTGCCACTGCCGGTGACGCCCTGCAGGAGCCACGGCGCGAAGCCGTCCGGCGCGCTCGTGACCGCCTCGACCGCGGCGCGCTGCTCGTGCGTGAGTTCGGGGCGGCTCGCCGCGGGCTGCGCGGGGTCGGTGCCGCGCACCGCAACGACCCAGCCGCGCTTCATCGCGTCGCCGAGCGCCGCCCCTGCGGGCAGTTCGCGCGCGGCGCTGCGACGGATCACGCCGGCCGCGCGCAGTTCGCCGAGCAGCGCCAGCGCGCGGCTCGGGCGGCGCGTTTCCGCCAGCGCGGCATGGCCGGCCGCGCTCAGGTCCAGCAGCGGATCGCTCTCGCGATCGCTCACGGCATCGGCGCGCCGCAGCCCCGGCGGCAGCGCCAGCGCGATCACTTCGCCGAGCGGCGCATGGTAGTAGCGCGCGACGAAGCCGACGAGCTCCAGCCAATCCGCCGGCAGGGGCGCGACTTCGCGCTGGATGTGGCGCACCGTCTTGAGGCGCGCCGGATCGAGCTCCGATTCGGCGACCAACGCGACGATCACGCCGCTCTTCTCGCCCCGCCCGAAGGGCACGCGCACGCAGCGCCCCACATCCTCTTCACATGCGTCTTGCGACGAATAATCAAAGAGTTGTGGCAGCGGAACGGGAAGCGCGACGCGGACGATAGGCATTCGGGTCTTGTGCTCTACGCGTTTTATATCAATAAATCAGATGCTTATGGATGATTGTTAAATTCGTTGTTCGAAAACAGGAAGTAAATCTTTGCCGCGAAACCCTTCCGGCCCTTGTCCACAAATCCTGTGGATAACTTTGTTGATAGCATGGGTGAAACGCGGTAAACCCGGCGCAGCGCATGCCTTTCTGTCACTTTGCCTTAACAGTAGGCAAATTTTTATTCGTTTAATTTCAGACAGTTAGAATTTTTGGTGAATAAGCCCCAATTCCAGCCAGCATGCGGCATCGGGACCGGTCAGTTGTGCATAAGTCAAGCGGTCAACACATCTTTTTCCGCTTGACAAGGCTAGGCGGGGTGCCGTCGCCGGCTCACGCCGCACCGCAAGGGTGCGGCCAAGTGCCCCCTCGGCGCGCACTCCGCCCGACCGGAAAAGGGAACCCCGGCGGGGTGCGCAGCGTGCGCGTCCCGGCCGGGGTTCGGGTGTCGCCGGACGTTCAGACGCCGGCGCGGATCTTGCGGCTGTGCTCGTGCACGGTGTCGACCAGCACGGACACCGACTCGGGCGGCGTGAACTGCGAGATGCCGTGGCCGAGGTTGAAGACGTGGCCGGGGTGGTTGCCGAAGGAATCGAGCACGCGCCTGGCTTCGCGCGCGACGGCCTCGGGCGGCGCGAACAGCACGTTCGGGTCGAGGTTGCCCTGCAGCGCGACCTTGTCGCCGACGAGGGCGCGCGCGCGGCCGATGTCCATCGTCCAGTCGAGGCCGACGGCGTCGCAGCCGATGCCGGCGATGCTCTCGATCCACAGGCCGCCGCCCTTCGTGAACACGATATTCGGCACGCGCTCGCCGTCATGTGCCTTGATGAGGCCGTCGACGACGCGCTTCAGGTAGGGCAGCGAGAACTCGTGGTAGGCCGCTTCCGACAGCACACCACCCCAGGAGTCGAACACCATCACGGCCTGCGCGCCGGACTGGATCTGCGCGTTGAGGTAGGCGACGACCGAGTCGGCCGTCACGGTGAGGATGTGGTGCAGCAGGTCGGGACGCGAGTAGGCCATTGCCTTGACCTTGCGGTAATCGTCGGACGAGCCGCCTTCGACCATGTAGCAGGCGAGCGTCCACGGGCTGCCGGAGAAGCCGATCAGCGGCACGCTGCCGTTCAACGCACGGCGGATCTCGGCGACCGCGTCCATCACGTACTGCAGCTCGGCGTGGGGATCGGGGATCGCGAGGTTGCGGATCTCCCACTCGTCGCGCAGCGGACGCTCGAAGCGCGGGCCCTCGCCTTCGGCGAAGTACAGGCCGAGGCCCATCGCATCCGGCACGGTGAGGATGTCGGAGAACAGGATCGCGGCGTCGAGGTTGTAGCGCGCCAGCGGCTGCAGCGTGACCTCGCAGGCCAGCGTCGGGCTCTTGCACAGGTTGAGGAAGCTGCCGGCGCGCTTGCGCGTCTCGCAGTACTCGGGCAGGTAGCGCCCCGCCTGGCGCATCAGCCACATCGGCGTGTATTCGGTCGGCTGGCGCAGCAGGGCGCGCAGGAAGGTGTCGTTCTGCAGGCGGGTCACGGTTACATCCTCAAGTCTGCCCGAGCGGGCGCAAACCGCAATTATCCGCGTTTTCCGCCGTCATGCCGAGTCCGGCCCGCGGGGCGATGGCGGCGGCTCCCCGCCGCCCCGCCCTCAGCCGGCCAGGAATGCCGCGCCCGCTGCGGCGATCAGCCCGCCGAGGACGCGCTGCAGCGCGAGTCCCGCGCGCGACCGGGGCAGCCACCGCGCCAGCAGGTAACCCGCGCAGTGCAGCGCGACACTCGCCAGCGCGAAACCCGCGGCGAAGGTGAGCAGCGCACCGTCGCCCATTTCCGTGTGGTGCGCATGGCCGTGGAACAGCGCGAAGACGGCCACAAGCGGCAGACTGGCACGCGCGGGTAGCTGCGCGACGACCGCGATCAGCAGACCGAACACCAGCACCGATGCGGCGATGCCGGTTTCGACCAGGGGCAGCGCGACGCCCGCCGCCCCCAGCAGCGCACCGCCGATCATCGCCACGATGAAGGTGGCCGGCAGGGCCCAGCGCAGCGCCCCTTGCTGCCGCGCCGCGAACAGGCCGACCGCCAGCATCGCCAGCAGGTGGTCGAGGCCGCCGAACGGATGGGCGAAGCCGGCGAAGAAGCTCTCGCCGCCATGGCCGCTGTGTGCCATGGCGGAGCCGGTCGCGGCGAAGAGAGCGAGTGCGATCGGGAAACGGTGGAGGTTCATGACGATATCCTTGAGCAAACGTTGCGGAAGGAAACTGGACGAAGAATACGCGATGCATGCCAAGGCATGCGATGCACGCAACCGCGCACTTTCGCAAGCCATCGCGACATGGGGCCGGTCAGTTGCATGGCAGCCGCGGTGCGCAAGGGGTCACACCCTTTCCACCCCCGTCGAGGCGGGGGGGGCGCAGCAGGCCCTGGCGCTCGATGAAATCGATGATCTCGGCGAGGCCCTGCCCGGTCTTGAGGTTGCTGAAGACAAAGGGGCGCTCGCCGCGCATCTTCTTCGCGTCGCGATCCATCACTTCGAGGCTCGCGCCGACCAGCGGGGCGAGGTCGATCTTGTTGATCACGAGGAGGTCGCTGCGCGTGATGCCGGGGCCGCCCTTGCGCGGGATCTTGTCGCCGGCGGCGACGTCGATGACGTACAGCGTGAGGTCGGAGAGCTCGGGCGAGAAGGTCGCGGCGAGGTTGTCGCCGCCGGATTCGACGAAGATGATCTCGACGCCGGGGAAGCGCCGGATCAGGCGGTCGACGGCCTCGAGGTTGATCGACGCGTCCTCGCGGATCGCGGTGTGCGGGCAGCCGCCGGTCTCGACGCCGATGATGCGCTCGGGTTCGAGCACCTCATTGCGCACGAGAAACTGCGCGTCCTCGGCGGTGTAGATGTCGTTGGTGACGACGGCGATGTCGTAGCGTTCGCGCAAGGCAAGGCACAAGGCGAGCGTGAGCGCGGTCTTGCCCGAGCCGACCGGCCCGCCGATGCCCACGCGCAGGGGCTGGGAGGTGTGGGGGGTCATGATCTGAAGAGCCTCGTGTATTGGGTTTCATGCCGGCTGCTCGCGAGCGCGAGGCCGGGGGTGAAGTTGCTCCACTGGTCCGCGGGAAGGCGCGCGCCCAGCGCCGCGAGTGCGGGGAGGCGCGCGCCCAGCGTCGACAAGAGGCGCTGGCCGGCGGACTGGCCGAGCGGCACGGCCTTCACCGCCGCCATGACCTGGTTTTCCAACCAGGCCCACAGATAGGCCGGCAGCGCCATGTCGACGGGAATCGCCCACGCTGCGGCCGCCGCCGCCCAGGCCGCCGGAAAGGCCGCTTCGTCGAGCGCGAGCAGGCGCGCACGCCATCCGGCCAGCCCGGCGAAGGCGTCGAGATCGGCGAGCAGGCGCACCAGCGAGTAGCCCATCTGCACGGTTTCGGCGCGCAACTCGTCGGTTTCGCGGCTGGCGAGGAAATCGGCGTTCAGCGCCGCGACACTCGCGTCGTCGCCGTCGCCCTCGTCCCACGCGCGCATCAGTTCGGCGAGCAGCGGCGCCTCGAAGCGCGCGAGACTCCATTCGAGGAGGTCGCCGATCCAGCGCCCGGCCCCTGCCTCGTCACGCACCGCACCCGACTCGACCGCCCACTCCAGCCCCTGCGAATAGGTGTAGGCCCCAACCGGCAATGCGGGACTGGCGAGCTGCAGCAGGCGCACAAGGGGCAGCATCAGCGCCCGCCCATCATGTGAATCCGCGCCCCGCTGCCGTCTCCCGGGTGCTGGTGCCCATGCGCATAGGCCCCCGCCTCCGGCTCGAAGGGCGCGCGCAGCGCAGCGACCGTGGCGCCGAGCCCCGCGAGCATGCCTTCGAGCACGTGGTCGGCCTGGATGCGCAGCCATTCGCCCGCCCCGTCCGCGCCGACCTCGACCGCGACGTGGCGATTGCCCAGGTGGTAGGCCGCACGTGCGAGCGCCAGGGCATTCGCGCAGCGCGCTTCGAGCAGGTCCTCCGGCGCGGCGACGACCTCGACGAGGCGCCCGTCGCGGCCCAAGAGTTTCTGACCGCCGCGCAAAATGGTGCCGCGTGGCAGGAACAGGCCCACCTCCTCGCCCGAGACGAGCTGCGCGCGCAGGCGGCTCTTCGTGCGGTAGGAGAAGTCGAGCTCCAGCTTCTCCGTCGCGGCCCCGGGCCCTTCATATAACGCTTCGAGCAACAGCATCGTCTTGCCTAGCGCGGAATCGGATTCGGCCATGTCGACCTCTCAGAACAGGAAATAACGCTGCGCCAGCGGCAGCACATCGGCGGGCTCGCAGCTCAGCAGCTCGCCGTCGGCGCGCACGACATAGGTCTCGGGATCGACGTCGATCACCGGGGTCGCGCCGTTGTGCACCATATCGGCCTTCCTCACGCCGCGGCAGCCCTTCACCGCCACGAGCGGCTTCGCGAGCCCCAGCGCGGCGAGCGCCGGGTTCGCGAGCGCCGCCTGCGACACGAAGCTCACGGAAGTCTTCAGCCCGCCGCCGAAGGCGCCGAACATCGGGCGGTAATGCACCGGTTGCGGCGTCGGGATCGACGCGTTGGCGTCGCCGATCGCGGCGGCGGCGATCATGCCGCCTTTCAGGATCAACGAGGGCTTCACGCCGAAGAAGGCGGGCTTCCACAGCACCAGGTCCGCGAGCTTGCCGACCGCGATCGAGCCGACGACATGCGAGATGCCGTGTGTGATCGCGGGGTTGATCGTGTATTTGGCGAGGTAGCGCTTCACGCGGAAGTTGTCGTTGTGCGGCGAGTCCTCGGGCAGCGGTCCGCGCTGCACCTTCATCTTGTGCGCGGTCTGCCAGGTGCGGATCACGACCTCGCCGACGCGCCCCATCGCCTGCGAATCGGACGACATCATCGAGAACGCGCCGGTGTCGTGCAGGATGTCCTCGGCGGCGATGGTCTCGCGGCGGATGCGCGACTCGGCGAAGGCGACGTCCTCGGCGATCGCGGGGTCGAGGTGGTGGCACACCATCAGCATGTCGAGATGCTCGTCGAGGGTGTTCACCGTGAACGGCCGCGTCGGGTTCGTCGACGAGGGCAGCACGTTCGCCTGGCCGACCGCGCGGATGATGTCCGGCGCGTGGCCGCCGCCCGCCCCTTCGGTGTGGAAGGTGTGGATCGTGCGGCCCTTGAACGCGGCGAGCGTGGTCTCGACGAAGCCCGACTCGTTGAGCGTGTCGGAGTGGATCGCGACCTGGATGTCCATCTCGTCGGCGACCGTCAGGCAGTTGTCGATTGCCGCCGGCGTCGAGCCCCAGTCCTCGTGCAGCTTCAGCCCGATTGCGCCGGCGGCGATCTGCTCGCGCAGTGGCTCGGGCAGGCTCGCGTTGCCCTTGCCGAAGAAGCCCATGTTCATCGGAAAGGCGTCGGCGGCCTGCAGCATGCGGTGGAGGTACCACGGCCCCGGCGTGCAGGTCGTGGCGTACGTGCCGGTCGCGGGGCCGGTGCCCCCGCCCAGCATCGTCGTCACGCCGCTCATCAGCGCCTCGTCGATCTGCTGCGGACAGATCCAGTGGATGTGGGTATCGATGCCGCCGGCGGTGAGAATCATGCCCTCGCCGGCGATGATCTCGGTGCCGGCACCGATCGCGATCGTCACGCCCGGCTGGATGTCCGGGTTGCCAGCCTTGCCGATGCCCGCGATGCGCCCGCCCTTGATCGCGACGTCGGCCTTGACGATACCCCAATGGTCGACGATCAGCGCGTTGGTGATCACGGTGTCGGCGACCTCCGCGGCCACCTTCTGTCCCTGCCCCATGCCGTCGCGGATGACCTTGCCGCCGCCGAACTTCACCTCCTCGCCGTAGATCGTGAAGTCGCGCTCGACCTCGATCCACAGCTCCGTGTCGGCCAGACGCACGCGATCACCGACCGTCGGCCCGAACATCTCCGCGTACGCGCGGCGCGAAATTTGCGCGCTCATAACGCCCCCATCACGTCGCCGTTGAAGCCATACACCTTGCGCTCGCCCGCCAGCGCGACGAGCTCGACCGTGCGCGACTGCCCCGGCTCGAAGCGCACCGCGGTGCCCGCCGCGATGTTGAGCCGGAAGCCGCGCGCCGCCGCGCGGTCGAAGGCGAGCGCCGCGTTCGTCTCGGCAAAGTGGTAATGCGAACCGACCTGGATCGGTCGGTCGCCGGTATTGGTCACCGTCAGCGTCAACGTCGCGCGTCCGGCATTGAGTTCGATATCGCCGTCGGCGACGAGGTATTCACCGGGAATCATGTGCTTCTCTCCAAATGCCTTATAAACAAACGCCCTTCGACAAGCTCAGGGCGAACGGAGGAGTGATTGCCCATTCATGTCCGATAAGACCGGAAGCGGCACAACGTAGCGACCGGCGCGCCGGGTGTTTGCGGAGCGGGCAAGGACTGTCTGAGCGCAGGCGCGGCAGCGCGCCGCACCGCGAGTTCCGCAGCCCGGAGCAAATTCCCGGCGTGACGGTCGCGGGCAGCCACATTGAAATAAGCCTCAAACGATCGGGTTATGCACGGTCACGAGCTTCGTGCCGTCGGGGAAGGTCGCCTCGACCTGGATCTCCGAGATCATCTCCGGCACGCCTTCCATGACCTCGTCGCGCGCGAGGATCGTCGTGCCCTCGCTCATCAGCTCGGCCACCGTGCGCCCGTCGCGCGCGCCTTCGAGGATCGCGCACGAGATCAGCGCGACCGCCTCCGGATAGTTCAGCTTCAGGCCGCGCGCGCGGCGCCGCTCGGCGAGCAGGCCGGCGGTGAAGAGCAGCAGCTTGTCCTTCTCGCGGGGAGTCAGTTCCATACCTCTTGTCCTCCTTCGGGTATCTTCAGGTATTCCATATCCGCGGCACGCGCATCGGCAGGCCGGCGACCACTGGCCGGATCGCGGAAAGCAGCCGCAGAAACCACTCGCGCCCCGGCTCGCACGCCGGCCCCAGCCAGCGCGCCACCAGCAGTCCCGGCGGCACCAGCGTCACCCCGCCCTGCCCGACCGCCGGAACGATCTCGCGGCACGCATCGCGCAGGCCCGTGTCGCATCGCGGCGAAGCGACGAGCAGGCTGCCGACGACCGGCTGCCCCGCTAGCCCCACCGGCGAATCGAGCAGCACACTGCCGCCGTCGATGCAGCCGCGCTCCAGCCACAGCGGCCTGCCCTCGCGCCGGATGCGCATCGACAAGCGCAACTCGCCGTGCGCAAAGCATTCGCCCGCGCCGGTGCGGCCGAAGCACAGCATCTCGCTACCGACGAAGCAGGCGCCGCGCGCGAGTTCGACCTCCGTTGCGAGGCGTCCGAGCGCGCCATCGAAGACGATGCTCTCCTGCGGCAGCCATTCGCACACCCCACCTTCGCCCACCGCGATCCGCTGCACGAGCCGCGCGGAAGCGCCCGCACTGCGATACCACTTGCCGGCCCCGGGCGTCGTCAGCAGCGCATGGGCCCCGGCGTCGACGGACACGTCGATCTCGAGCGAATCGCCCCCGACGATGCCGGCGGGCGGATGCAGCACGATGCCGTGGCAGACGGCTTCGCCTTCCGGATACAGGGCCTTCTGCAGGCGCAGCGGACCGCGGTGGGTGCGCCGTGCGAGCACGGTACGCGCACCGCGCCGCTCGAAGCCGAGCCGCAGCATCGCTTCCCAGCCGGACGCGGACGACGGTACGAGCGCTGGCAGTCTGTCGATGACGGCGATCATGACTGGAAGTCGGAAAATGGCAGGGCAAGCATCGGCGGCCGCACCACGACGGCATGGCATCGAAACCTTGACGGTCGAAGGCATCGCGACGGGTGCCGGCGAGCGTCAATCATGCACCACCGCAGCGCCTCCTGTCTCCATCCGCCGCAGGTTCACACCGCCAGCGCCGCACGCACGCCGTCGGCGTCCATGCTCGCGCCGTCGCCGCGCATGACGATCTCGCCGCGCTCCATGACGAGGTAGCGGTCGGCGAGCGAGCGCGCAAAATCGTAATACTGCTCGACGAGCAGGATCGCCATTTCGCCGGTTTCGGCAAGGCTGCGGATCGCACGTTCGATATCCTTGATGATGGAGGGCTGGATGCCCTCGGTGGGTTCGTCGAGGATCAGCAGTTTCGGGCCGAATGCAAGCGCCCGGCCGATGGCAAGTTGCTGTTGCTGCCCGCCCGAGAGGTCGCCGCCGCGCCGCCCGAGCATCTGCCGCAGCACCGGGAACATGTCGAAGATGCGGGCGGGCAGTTCGGCACTGCGCGGACGGGTGGCGAGGCCCATCAGGAGGTTTTCCTCGACGGTCAGGCGGGGGAAGATCTCGCGGCCCTGCGGGACGTAGCCGATGCCGGCTTTCACGCGGGCATGGGATGGCGCGCGCGTGATGTCGGCGTCACCGAAGCGCACGCTGCCGCTCGCCGCGGGCACGAGGCCCATCAATGTCTTCAGCAGCGTCGTCTTGCCGACGCCGTTGCGCCCCAGCAGGGTCGTGACCCTGC
Source organism: Azoarcus sp. DN11 (assembly GCF_003628555.1). Classification (NCBI taxonomy): domain Bacteria; kingdom Pseudomonadati; phylum Pseudomonadota; class Betaproteobacteria; order Rhodocyclales; family Zoogloeaceae; genus Azoarcus; species Azoarcus sp. DN11. Next base: position 4,939,513 of record NZ_CP021731.1, read on the forward strand.
CGAGCGGGACGTCGAAGGACAGCCCGCGCAGGATGTGGCTGCCGCCGTAGTATTGGTTGATGTTTTCGACTTTCAGCATTTGATCCTGCCTTTGAAGACTTCCGTGAAACCCCGGCCTAAGCCGGACATAGGGGGTGTTCCCGGAGCGGCGAGGACTGTCTGAGCGGAGGCGCGGAAGCGCGCCGTCCCGCGAGTTCCGCAGCCGCGGAGGGAATTCCCCCTGTGGCTGGCGGTTAGCAGCACGAACGCCTCGCCCAAACGTTCTTGAAGACCAAAGAAATCAAGACGATTCCAATTCGCAGTTGTAATCGCCGGCTGCGGCGGGTATTTGCTCCAGGGCTGCGGAACTCGCGCAGCAGCGCGCTTCCGCGCTTGCGCTCAGACAGTCCTCGCCCTTCCGCAAACACCCGCCACATCCAGCTTGCGTCCTTCGTGATCGACGGCCGCTTCATTCCTTCCTCATCTGCCCAAATACACCTCGATCACCCGCGGGTCCTCCTGCACGTCGGCGAGGTCCCCCTCCGCCAGCACCGATCCCTCGCACAACACCGTCACCTTGCCGCCCAAGGCCTCGACGAAGGCCATGTCGTGCTCGACCACCACCAGCGAATGCTTGCCCGCGAGGCTCACGAACAACTCCGCCGTGCGCGCCGTCTCGTCGTCGGTCATGCCGGCGACGGGCTCGTCCAGCAACAGCAGCTTCGGCTCCTGCATCAACAGCATGCCGATCTCCAGCCATTGTTTCTGGCCGTGCGACAGCAGACCCGCGGGACGGTCCGCCTCGTGCGCGAGGCCGATCTGCGTCAGCACCTCGGCGATGCGGTCGCGGTCGTCGTCGAAGAGCTGCGCGAACAGCGTGCGGCGCACGCGCTTGTCCGCCTTCATCGCCAGCTCCAGATTCTCGAACGCGCTGTGCTGCTCGAACACCGTCGGCTTCTGGAACTTGCGGCCGATGCCGGCGTGCGCGATCTGCGGCTCGGTCAGGCGCGTGAGATCGATCGTCTGGCCGAAGAAGGCCTTGCCCGAGTCCGGCCGCGTCTTGCCGGTGATCACGTCCATCATCGTCGTCTTGCCCGCGCCGTTGGGACCGATGATGCAGCGCAGCTCGCCCGCGTCGATCGCCAGGCTCAGCTTGTTCAGCGCGCGGAAACCGTCGAAGCTCACCGTGATGTCCTCGAGGTAGAGGATCACGTTGTGCGACAGGTCCAGCTCGCCCTCGCGCACCACGTGAGCGCCCGACGCGTTACCGCTGAAGTTCCCGCGCTGCTCGTCGGCGACGGCGTTTCGTTCCCGATCCATGACGCCGCTCATGCCTGGGCTCCCTTCGCGCTCGGTTCGAATTCGGGCTGCACCGCGGTGGGCTCGCCGCACGGCCCGGTCGCCGGCTTCACGGCCCCGACCGCCCGGCGCGCGCGCAGTCTGCGCCACAGGCCGACCACGCCATCGGGCAGGTACAGCGTCACCGCGATGAACAGGAAACCGAGGAAGAAAGGCCAGTATTCGGGGAAGGACACCGTGAACCAGCTCTTCGCGAGATTCACGATACCCGCGCCGAGCACCGCGCCGACCAGCGTGCCGCGGCCGCCGACGGCGACCCACACCGCGATCTCGATCGAGGTCGCCGGGCTCATCTCGGAGGGGTTGATGATGCCCACCTGCGGCACGTACAGCGCCCCCGCGAGCCCGCACAGCACAGCCGACAGCGTCCACACGAAGAGCTTGTAGTGCAGCGGGTTGTAGCCGATGAACATGACGCGGCTCTCGGCATCGCGGATCGCCGCCAGCACGCGGCCGAAGCGCGAGGCGACGAGGTAGCGCCCGATCACGAGCGTCGCGACGAGCAGCGCCGCCGACAGCGCGAAGAGCGTCGCGCGCATCCCGGGCGACGTGATCGCATATCCCAGAATGCGCTTGAAGTCGGTGAAGCCGTTGTTGCCGCCGAAGCCGGTCTCGTTGCGGAAGAACAGCAGCATCGCGGCGTAGGTGAGCGCCTGCGTGATGATGGAGAAATACACGCCCCTGATGCGCGAGCGGAAGGCGAACCAGCCGAACACGAAGGCCACCAGCCCCGGCGCCGCGACGACGAGGAAGAGCGAGCACAGGAAGGAATCCGAACCGGCCCAGTACCACGGCAGCTCCTTCCAGTCGAGGAAGATCATGAAGTCCGGCAGGTTCGCGCCGTAGCTGCCGTCGCGCCCGATCTGGCGCATCAGGTACATGCCGAAGGCGTAGCCACCGAGCGCGAAGAAAAGCCCGTGGCCGAGCGACAGGATGCCAGCGTAGCCCCAGATCAGGTCCATCGCGACGGCGACGACCATGTAGCACAGGATCTTGCCGACGAGGCTCACGGTGTAGGCCGACAGATGCAGGGCGTGCGACTCGGGCAGCACCACGTGCGCCACGGGCACGCCGATGCAGGCAATCGCGGCAAAGAGCGCCAGCGCGATCCAGCCCGCGCGTGGGGTGCTCTGCAGCAATCTCAGCGTCAATGGGGTACGCATCGAAAAATCCTCAGCTGTCGGCGAAGCGGCCCTTGAGGGCGAAGATCCCCTGCGGCCGCTTCTGGATGAACACGATGATGAACACCAGCACGAGGATCTTCGCGATCACCGCGCCGGCCCAGCCCTCGAGGAACTTCGCGACGATCCCCAGCCCCAGCGCCGCCCACACCGCACCGGCAAGCTGGCCGACGCCGCCCAGCACGACGACCATGAAGGCATCGACGATGTAGCCGGTGCCCATCGCCGGGCCGACGTTGGCGATCTGCGACAGCGCCAGCCCGCCGAGACCCGCCACGCCCGAGCCGATCGCGAACGCGAGCGTGTCGACCCGCGCGGTGGGCACGCCGACGCAGCCCGCCATCGCGCGGTTCTGCGTCACCGCGCGCACGAACATGCCGAGCCGAGTCTTCTGCATCATCAGCCAGATCAGCACCAGCACGAAGACCGCGAAGCCGACGATCACGATGCGGTTCCACGGCAGCACGACACCCGCCGCGAGCGCGATGCCGCCCGACATCCACGCCGGATTCGCAAGCTCGACGTTCTGCGGGCCGAACACGACGCGCGCGGCCTGGATCAGCACCAGCGACAGCCCCCAGGTCGCGAGCAGGCTCTCCAGCGGGCGGCCGTAGAGGTGGCGCAGCACGAGGCGCTCCAGCGCGACGCCGACCAGCGCCGCGGCGAGGAAGGCGACGGGAATCGCGGCGGCGACGTACCAATCGACATGGGCCGGCAGGTATGTACGGAACATCCCCTGCACGAGGAAGGTCGCGTAGGCGCCGACCATCAGCAACTCGCCGTGCGCCATGTTGATGATGCCCATCACGCCGTAGGTGATCGCCAGGCCCAGCGCCGCGAGGAGCAGGATGGAGCCCAGCGACAGGCCCGAGAACAGCGTGCCGATACCCTCCGCGATGGCGATGCGGCGGTCGATCGCGTGGATCGCCATGTCGGCGGCGGCGCGCACTTCGCTGCTCGGCTCGACCCATTCGTCGCCCGTCTTCTCGGCCAGCGCAGCGAGCAGATTCTTCACCGCCGGGTCGGACGACTCGCCGAGCGCCTGGACCGCCTGCAGTCGCTTCGCGGCATCCGGGGACGCAAGATTCACGCGCGCTGCCGCACGGGCGAGCACGCCACGGATCTCGCCGTCCGTTTCCGCCGCCAGCGCGCGCTCGAACGCCGGCAGCAGCGCCGGACCGGGATCGTCGGCGAGCGTGCGCACGGCGGCAAGGCGCTCGCTGCGATCGGGCGAAGACAAGGCCAGCGCCGCCCGCGCGGTACCGAGCGCGCGGCGCACGCGGTTATTCACGGTGATCGTCTCGACCGCAGCGGCCCCGATGTCGAGCCCCTCGCCGCTCGCCGCGGCGACGACCGACTCGCCCTGCACGATCACCACGCGCCCTGCCGCGATGCCCAGGGCACCGCTTTCGAGCGCATCCAGTACGCGACGCGCATCCTCGCCGCCGGCGAGGCCCAGCGTCTCGATCGTCTCGATGCGATGCTGGAAATCTCCGGCCAGTCCGGCCAGCGCCGCCTCGTCGAGCGCCGCCCGCGCCGGCCCGGCGAGCATCGCCAGTCCCAGCGCCACGGCGCACATCAGTCGTCCGGTGAATCGTCGCAACATCGCAAGATCTTCCATTTGGCGCCCCGCCCGCGGCCGGGCGCCCGAATTCGAGTTATCCAGTCGGCAATCAAATACCCCCGTTCGCCCAGAGCGAAGTCGAAGGGCTCGGCCCGAACGGTATCTAGTTGCCGGGTCAGTCGTGCTGCAAAAAAATGGGCCGGCCACCGCCGGCCCGAACGTGAAACGGGGGTGGCTGGCGCAAAACCGGACGGAACACTCCGCCCCCGGACCACGCCAGCCTTTGGCCCGGCTTGTCTCCTCCTTCCCCTCGTCCTTTGTATGCTGCCGGAACGCTCAAAGCTTCTGCTTGCCCTCGTTGCCGGCGATGAACGGGCTCCACGGCTGCGCGCGGAGCGGCTCCTTGGTCTTCCACACCACGTCGAACTGACCGTCGGCGCGCACTTCGCCGATGAACACCGGCTTGTGCAGGTGATGGTTGGTCTTGTCCATCGTCAGCGTGAAGCCTGACGGCGCCTTGAAGCTCTGCCCGCCGATCGCCGCGATGACCTTGTCGGTATCGGTCGACCTGGCCTTCTCGACCGCCTGCTTCCACAGGTGGATGCCGACATAGGTCGCCTCCATCGGGTCGTTGGTGACCACGGTGTCCGCGTTGGGCACGCCGTTCTTCTTCGCCCAGTCCTTGTACTTCTTCGCGAACACGTCGTTCTCGGGGTTCTTCAGCGTCATGAAGTAGTTCCACGCCGCGAGGTGCCCGACCAGCGGCTTGGTATCGACGCCGCGCAGCTCCTCCTCACCCACCGAGAACGCCACCACCGGCACGTCGGTCGCCTTCAGGCCAGCGTTGCCGAGCTCCTTGTAGAAGGGCACGTTGGAGTCGCCGTTGATCGTCGAGATCACCGCGGTCTTCTTGCCCTCGCCGGCGAACTTCTTGATCTTCGCGATGATCGTCTGGTAATCCGAATGGCCGAAGGGGGTGTAGTCCTCCATGATGTCGGCCTCGGCCACGCCCTTGCTCTTGAGGAAGGCGCGCAGGATCTTGTTGGTCGTGCGCGGATAGACGTAGTCGGTGCCGAGCAGCACGAAACGCTTCGCGCTGCCGCCCTCGGCGCTCATCAGGTATTCGACCGCGGGGATCGCCTGCTGGTTGGGCGCGGCGCCGGTGTAGAAGACGTTCTTCTCCAGCTCCTCGCCTTCGTACTGCACCGGATAGAACAGCAGGCCGTTGAGCTCCTTGAACACCGGGTTCACCGACTTGCGGGACACCGAAGTCCAGCAGCCGAACACCGCCGCGACCTTGTCCTGGGAAATCAGCTGGCGCGCCTTCTCGGCGAACAGCGGCCAGTTCGACGCCGGATCGACCACCACCGGCTCGAGCTTCTTGCCCATCACGCCGCCGCCGGCGTTGATCTCCTCGATCGTCATCAGCGCGACGTTCTTCAGCGCCGTCTCGGAGATCGCCATCGTGCCCGACAGCGAATGCAGGATGCCGACCTTGATGGTGTCGGCGGCATGGGTGCCGAGCGGCAGGCCGAGCGCGGCGACGGAAGCGGACAGCGCAAATGCCTGGACGAAGTTGCGACGGTTCATCGACAGATCCCCCTGATGGAAATTGGTGCAACGCGCGGTGCGTTGTCACGAAATCCAATGCAAGGGCTATGCCATTTGTATTTTTTCTATTCGATTCAATCGCTTAGATGATATCGTCGGAAAGCGCCAGGGGACTCGTGGGGCGGCATCCGCCCCGTCATGACGCATTGCACGGAGCGCGGGCACCAAAGCGGTGCCTGCGGCGAGGGCGTGCCGGCTGAGTTCAGGCGCCGCGCCCCGCGCCGGCGCCGACGATGCGCCCCATGCCCGCCATCACCGTCAGATTCGCCTCTTCCATGCGCGTCAGCGCCTCCAGCGCCCCTGCGGCATCGCCCGCACGATAGCACTCGACCGACCGCCGCGCGAAATCATGGACGGCCTTGTGCGGCCCCTCCATCTCCCTGAAACCGGGCAGGCGCGAGAATTCCGCGCGTCCCTCGCCCTCGTAGTACCAGCGCCCGAGGCGGCACTGCGTCTCGTCGGGCAGTTCGTCCGCGCGCAGCTCGGACAAACCCAGCAGCACCTTGTACACCTCGAGCTTCAGCGCCAGTTCCTCGATGTTCGCGAGCTCGGCGTTGGCGAGGCGCGAGGACGAGGCAACCGTCGCCTGCATTTGCTGCGACAAGCCCAGCAGACGCTGCATGCTGTGCACCGCGGCCTCACTCTCGGCGCCGTGGCTCGCGGCGTTGCCGGCGCCGAGCTCCATGATCCGTCGCGCCTGGCCGGTTTCCTCCTGGATGCCCGCAACCAGGCTGCCGATCTCGGTCGTCGCGGTCGCCGTGCGCTCGGCAAGCTTGCGCACCTCGTCGGCCACCACCGCAAAGCCGCGCCCTGCTTCGCCGGCCCGCGCCGCCTCGATCGCGGCGTTGAGCGCGAGCAGGTTCGTCTGCTCGGCGATCTCCTTGATCAGGCGCACGATGCCACCGATCTCCCCGGCACGGCGCGCCAGGCCTTCGACGCTCGCGCCCGCGGACGAGATACGCTCGACCATCGCGCGCTGGCTCGCCGCGATTTTCTCGAAGGCCGCGCGGTTGGTGTCCGATTCGGCCGACGCCGTGCGCGCCGTCGTCGCCTCCTCGTTGAGTTGCTCCGACAGGCCCGAAAAAGACTGGCGGATGCCTGCCAGCGATGCGCCGAAACGCGGGATGTTGCCGAGCACGCCGTCCAGCACCGCGTGGCGCGCAACGAGCCGCTGCCGCTCGACCTCGGAACGGGCGAGCCGCTCCTCCAGGTCTCCCACTTCGGCCTGCAGCGACGCGACGCTCGCGCGCAGCGTGGCGTTGTCTTCCCGTGCCTGCGCCAAGGCCCGTTTCGTCGTCGACCCGAACACGCTTCACCTCCCCGATACGCGATTTATTGTCGACTATTTTTCTCGGATTTAGCGCGATGCCCTTGATGCGGGTCAAAGCCCGCCCGGCGCCTCACGCGTCCTCGCTGCGCCGGCTGCCGTGCAGGCCCAGTTGCTTCAGCTTGCGGTACAGGTGCGTTCGCTCGAGGCCGCTCTTCTCCGCCAGGCGCGTCATGTTGCTGCCTTCTAGGCGCAGGTGGTGCTCGAAGTACAGGCGCTCGAAGGCCTCGCGCGCCTCGCGCAGCGGCTGGTCGAGCGACACCGCGACCGCGCCCTCGGAGGCCGGGATCAGGAGCTTGCGCACGTCGGTGAGCACGATCTCCTCGTCCAGCGTGCCCAGCGCGAGCGACTTCACCGCCGCGCGCAGCTCCGCGTAGCCGCCCGGCCAGGGCTGCGCACGCAGCGCGTTCAACGCCGCCGTCGAGAACGTGCGGCGCGGCACCTCGCCGGCTTCCACCAGATGCAGCAGTTGCTGCGCGGCGATCTCGGGGATGTCGTCGCGCACGTCCGCAAGCGAGGGCGGCGCGAGGCTCACCTCGAAGAGGCGCATCACCAGCGCCTCCTCCCAGCCCTCGCGCACCAGCGATTCGAGCGTGTGATCGGTCGCGACGACGAGGCGCAAGTCGTAGCGCTCCAGGCGCTCCAGCGCGAACGCGAGATTCTTCTGCTGCGTGCGCGACAGGCGCGACAGCTCGGCGACGAACGCCACTCCGCCCTGACAGGCCTGCAGCTGGTTCACGTCCAGCGGTGCCGACACGGCCGCGAGGTCCAGCCAGGACGGCACCTTGGGCTGCACGCTGCGCGCGGCGAGCTCCGCGATGCTGCCGGGCCCCACGCGCAACAGCAGCACGCGCGAATTCACGACCACCTGCTGCACCAGGCGGTGCAGCTCGCGCAGCGGCGCCGAACGCGTGAAGGCCGCGAGCGTCAGCGGTGCCGGCGCACCGGGCGCGGCCGGACGCTGCAGGCCGCGCTTCACCGCCGACAGCAGCTTCTGCAGGCCGATCGGCTTCTCGAGGTAGTCGATCGCGCCGATGCGCGTCGCCTCGACCGCGGTGTCGATCGTGCCGTGGCCGGACATCATCACGACCGGCATGTTGAGCTGGCCGTTGGCCGACCACTCCTTCAGCAGCGTGATGCCGTCGGTGTCGGGCATCCAGATGTCCAGCAGCACGAGATCCGGGCGTCGCGCGTTGCGCACTGCGCGCGCCGCGGCGGCATTCTCGGCCAGCACGACGTCATGGCCCTCGTCGCGCAGGATCTCGGACAGCAGTTCCCGGATCCCGACTTCGTCGTCAACGATAAGTATGTTTGCCATCTGTCACTAATCACATGTCCGCGGTGGCGAGACGCAGGCGGAGGCGCGCTTCGGCGCCGCCGGTGTCCCCATTCAGGAGGCGAACGTCGCCTCCGTGTTCGTCGATGATCTTCTTGACCATCGCCAGGCCCAGGCCCGTACCGCGGCTCTTGGTCGTGAAATACGGTTCGAACGCATGCGTCAGCACCTGCGCCGGGAAACCCGGGCCATTGTCGCGCACCTGCAGCGCGACGCGGTCGCCGTCGAGCGAGGTCGTCAGTGTCACGACCCCGTCTTCCCGGCCGGCCAGCGCATCCTCGGCATTCTGCAACAGGTTGTGGATCACCTGCCGGATCTGGCTCGCGTCGCCCGCGACCGCCGGCAGGTTGCGTTCCAGCTCGGCGTGGATCATCACCGGCGAGCTCTCGTACAGGTTCAGCACCTCACTCACCAGCGCGTTGAGGTCGAGGCGCCCCAGCACCGGACTCGGCAGCTTCGCATAATGCCGGAAATCGTTCACCATGTTTTTCATCGCCTCGACCTGGTTCACGATCGTGCGCGTCGCGCGCTCGAGCACCGCGCGCCCCTCGTCGTCGAGGCGGTCGGCGAGCTTGTAGGCGAGCCGCTCGGCCGACAACTGGATCGGCGTGAGCGGATTCTTGATCTCGTGCGCGAGCCGGCGCGCGACCTCCGCCCACGCCGCGGTGCGCTGCGCGGCAATCAGGCGGGAGATGTCGTCGAACACCACGACGAGGCCACCGCCCGACGCCTTGGGCAGGCGGGCGCCGTGGATCAGCAGGGTCTGCGTCGCGCCCTGCTGCGACATCAGCTCCAGCTCCTCGTGCCAGTCGGAGGGGTGATCGGCGAAGCCCTTCAGGAGCGCATCGCGGAAGCCGGGGTGGCGCGGCCATTGCGCGAGCGTTAGCTCCTCATAGCCCTCCAGCTCGTCGTGCAGGATCGCCATCGCCCCGGCATTGGCGGCACGCAGCTTGCCGTCGGCGGCAAACGCGAGCACCCCGGTAGAGAGGTTCGCCAGCACGCTCTCGAGGTAGGCGCGCGAGGATTCGACCGCGGCGCGGTTGCGGTCGGCGAGGTCGCGCGCTTCGACGAGTTGGCGCGTCATGCGGTTGAAGGACTGTGTCAGCACGCCCAGTTCGTCGCGCGCAGGCAGGGCCTGGCGCGGGCTGAAGTCACCCTGCGCCACCGCCTGCGTGCCTTCGGCCAGGATCAGCAGCGGCGCCGCCAGCCGCCGCGACAGCACGAACGCCACCGCCACCGCCGCGAGCAGCGCCACCAGCAGCGTCAGGGTCAGCGTCACCTTGTAGATCAGGTTCAGCCCCGCGCGCCCGAGGGTAAGCTGCTGGTACTCGCGGTAGGCCTCCTGCACCGCCTCGACATTGCGCACGAACGTCTCCGGCAGCGGCTGCGTGAGCTGCAGGAAATGGGTGTCCATGTTCAGCGTGCGCGACGGGATCGGCACCACGACGCGTATCGTCAGGCCCTCGCCCGCACGGCTGTCGACCACGTGGTAGCGCTGCGTCTGCCGCGCCTCGCGCAGCTGAGCGGCGGTGGGCAGCTCGGGGACGAGATCGCCCAGGCCGTCCGACACCGTCACGACGACCTGACCGCTCGGGCCGATCACGGTCGCCGTCGCCACGCCTGCCTGCTCGCGCAGCCGGTTGAGCTGGCTCGGCAGCAGCGGGGCGATGTCCTCGAGGTCCAGCGCCATGTCGCCAGCCTTGTCGCTGACCTGGCTCGTGAGGTAGTCGAGCGCGTTCTGGCCCAGCGCGATACCACCTTCGAGCGCCGAGTCGACGCGCACGTCGAACCACGACTCGATGCTGCGCACCACGAACTGCAGCGATACCGCATAAATGACGACGCCGGGCACCAGCGCCATCAGCGCAAACATCAGCATCATCCGGTACTGCAGACGCGAACCGAACTGACGGGCGCGATACTCGCGCCACAAGCGGCGCAACTGGAAAGCGACGAGGCCGAGCAACGTGACGACGATCACGCCGTTGATCGCGAGGAGGTACCGATAGTTCGCCGCGAAGAGCTCGGTATTCGCGGTCGCGGATGCGAGCAGGAACAGCGAAATGCCGGCGACCGCGGCGACGATGACCAGGAGCGCGCGCTTCATTGGGGGCCGCCCGCGAGGAAGTTCCAGCGCTGCCACCCGGTGGCGAGGCTCCAGTCGCGGCTGCCGATCGCCGTCACCTGGAAAGGCTTGGGCAGCAGGCTGGTATCGAGCTGAAAGCGCAGCGCAGCGCGGTAGGTGGTTCCGGGCTTGAGCTCGCCGACCGGGATGATGACCCAGTTGCGGATGCGCTGCATCGTTCGCACCGCGGCATCGAGCGTCTCGAAGCTCTGGTGGAAGCTGCCGACGGACAGGCGGTAGCTGCGCGTGATCGCGTTGTACGTCAGGCGGAAGTTGAGCGCGCGCTCCGCGACCTGCTCGTCGAGCCAGTACCAGCGGTCGCGTTCGATGACGAACTGGGCGGTGAAATACAGCGATACGCCGCGATTGACGGCGTCGACAAGGCGCGGATTGAGTTCGAGATCGATATCGGCGTTGACGACATAGCCCTCGTCGCCCGGCACGATCTCGGCATGCTCGATACGCCCGTCGGCGAAGGCCGCGAGGGGCAGCAGCAGGCACAGCGCGAAGGCGGCGAGCGCGCGCCGCAGGCGCTCAGGAACGCTTGGCCAGCAGCGCATAATAGAACCCGTCATGATCCGTTGCCGGAAGGAGCTGGCGCGCCGGCATGCCGTCGAGCGGCAGCCGCTGCGCATCCGCGTGGCGCGCGCAGAAGCGCTCGATCTGCTGCGTGTTCTCCTCGTCGAACACCGAGCAGGTCACGTACAGCAGCTTGCCCCCGGGCGCGAGGGTCGGCCACAGCGCGTCGAGGATCTCGGCCTGCTGCGCGGCAAAGCGCGCGATATCGTCGGCCCGGCGCAGCCATTTGATGTCGGGGTGGCGGCGCGCCACCCCGGAGGCCGAACACGGCACGTCGGCGAGGATGCGCTCGAACGGCCTTCCGTCCCACCACCTCGCGACGTGGCGGCAATCGACGGTGCGTACTTCGGCCGCCAGGCCCAGGCGCGCGAAATTGTCCATGATGCGGCGGCTGCGCACGGCATCGAGTTCGAGCGACCACAGCGCAACGGGCGCGGTCTCGAGGATGTGCGCCGATTTGCCGCCCGGCGCAGCACAGGCATCAAGCACGCGCTGCCCCGGCGCAAGGTCGAGCCACCGCGCCGCCCACTGCGCGCCCGCGTCCTGCACCGACACGCGACCTTCGGCGAAACCCGGCAGGGCCGCCATCGCCAACGGCTTCTCGAGCACCAGCGCATCGTTCGCCAGGCGGCGGAAAGCGTGGCCCGCCGCCGCGAGCTCCGCGGCGTACGCATCGACGCTGCCGCGCAGGCGATTCACGCGCAACGCCATCGGCGGACGTTCGTTGCCCGCGGCGAGGGCCGCCTCCCACGCCGCCGGGTAGGACGCACGCAGCCGCTCGACCCACCACGCGGGATGGCGGTAGTACGCCGCCTGGTCGGCGCGCAGCTCCGCATCCAGCACCGACTGGTTGCGCAGGCGGTTGCGCAGCACTCCATTGACCACGCCCTTGAGTGGCGGTAGCAAGGCTTCGGCGGCATCGACGGCCTGATTCACGACCGTGTGCGCCTGTTCGGGGCGGCTTTCGAGGCGATGCAGCGCCACCAGCAGCAAGGCGTGGATCGCCTCCGGCAAAGGCTTGTGCAGCAACTGCCGCAGCACGGCGTCGCCACGGCCGTAATCGCGCAGGCTGCCCCAGGCCAGATCGCGCACGGCACCGCGCGTCGCATCGGACCACCCGGGATGCTGCGCCAGCGCCGTTTCAAAGGCGTCGTTCAGGTTTCCGCCCGCCAGAACGGACTCCACGAGGGTCGCGGCGCAGGCGAGGCTGTACGCGAGGCTGTCGGGGGGTAGCTGCGCGTCGAGTCGTCGCTCGGGCCGCGGGGATCGGTTCGGTTGTTGATTCTTCAAGACGTGGGGCTCGCTCGCGCTAGCGCTCATTCGAGCAGTTCGCGCAGAAAATTCGGCTGCGCAAACTGCGCCGCGTGGACCTCGCCATTGTAATACCGCAGGCCCGCGATCCCCCTGCCAGCGAGCGCCGCATCGACGGCGGAGGCCGCGAGCGCCCGCGGATCAAGCCGCTCGGAGGCGCACGCGAACCCCCACAGGCTGCCGTAGAGGGGAATGAACACGAACAACGGGCGCACGATCGGGAACACCGTCCGCAGGCGGTGCACCAGTGCGCGCACCTGCTCCGCCTGCAGCCACGGCGACCCGAGATGCAGCGTCAGCGCCCCCTCCCCGCGCATCAGCGTGCGGCAGTCGGCGAGAAAGGGCGTGTCGTACAGGGCGCGAGCCGGCCCCTCGGCCGGTTCGGTCAGATCGAGAACGATCACGTCGTAGCCCTCGCCCGCCGCGACGGCACGCCGCACGTAGTCGAGACCGTCAGCGATGCGCAAGTCGACGCGCGGATCGTCGAACGCGCCCTGATGGATCGCGCCCAGATGACGGCGTGCCACGCGCACGACCTGCTCGTCGAGTTCGACGACCACGATCCGCTCTATGCTCGGATGCTTCAGCAACTCGCGCGCCGAACCGCCGTCACCGCCGCCCACGACCAGGGCGCGCCGCGGTGCCGCATGGCTCAGCGCGGGCACATGCACGAGGTTTTCGTGGTACAGGAATTCGTCGCGCTCGGCGCTCATCAGGCTGCCATCCAGACGATACAGTTTGCCGAAGGTCGGCGTGTCCCACACTTCGTAACGCTGATAAGGCGACGCACCCGACTCCAGCAGACGTGCGTCGCGGCAATAGAACCCGTAGCGGGGGTCGAGTTGTTCGATTAAGGTATCCGGACCGAAAGCGGCACTGGCTGCCCCGAACTGCTCACTCATCGCGTGCCCACACCCTCACGTTTCACGTGAAACAATTGCCGTCGAGGCGAGATCACGCGGCAACCTCGACCGAACTCGCAAGAAATCCCGCTCGCCACCACGTCGGTCGCCCTATACAAGAGCGTCGCGCTCTCCGACACGCGGCAGACCCATGCGCGGGAAATACGACAAGCGCAGAGCGTAAAAAGCTCCCGATCTCCTCAGAGAGAAAGCCGTCATAGGCAACTGCGCCGCCGATCAGCGGCGCGCGTCGGGTTACGTGTTTCACGTGGAACAGTCATCCTGGCCCGCCGAGTGCACTGCATGCGATTTGCATCGCCGAAGAATATCCGCTCCGGCAGCGCTCACTTGCCGATGCAAAACCGCGAGAAGATCACCCCCAGCAGATCGTCGGCGGTGAACTCACCGGTGATCTCGCCGATGCGCTCCTGCGCCTGGCGCAACTCCTCGGCGAGGAGCTCAAGCGCCGCACTCTGCGCGCCCGCCGCCTCGACGTGGCTCAACGCCGCGCGTAGCGCCTGGAGGTGTCGCTCGCGCGCGAGCACCACGTCCTCGCCGTGCGCGTGCCAACCCGCGACCCGCAGCAACTCCCCGCGCAGCAGATCGACGCCCTCGCCCCGCTGGGCCGACAGAAACACGGACACCCGGCCGTCGACCTCGCTGCGCTGCGCCGCGATTCCGCACAGATCGATCTTGTTGTGCACGGTGATGCGCTCGACCCCGGCCGGGAGCGCTGCGTCGATCGCCTCGTCGGGCGCGCCCGAGCCCGCACTCGCGTCCACCAGCCGCAGGATCACATCCGCACGCTGGATCTCGCGCCAGGTCCGCTCGACGCCGATGCGCTCGACCGGATCGGCCGTTTCGCGCAGTCCCGCGGTATCGATCACATGCACCGGGATGCCTTCGATCGCGATCGTCTCGCGCAGTGCGTCGCGCGTCGTGCCGGCGATCTCGGTCACGATCGCGCGCTCCTCGCCGGCGAGGCAGTTCAGCAGGCTCGACTTGCCGACATTCGGCCGGCCGACCAGCACCACGTTCATCCCGGTGCGCAGCAGCGCGCCCTGGCGCGCCCGCTCCAGCACGTCGACAAGCCGCGCGCGGATGTCTTCCAGCCGTTCGAGCGCACGCGCCTTCTCGAGGAACTCGACCTCCTCCTCGGGAAAATCCAGCGTCGCCTCGACCAGCATGCGCAGGTCGATCAGCGCGTCGGTGATGCGGTGCATCTCGTCGGAAAACGCGCCCGAGAGCGAGCGCACCGCCGAACGCGCTGCGGCGACCGTGGACGCCTCGATCAGGTCGGCAACCGCCTCGGCCTGCGCGAGGTCCATCTTGCCATTGAGGAACGCGCGCCGCGAGAACTCGCCCGGCTCGGCGAGCCGCGCGCCCAGTTCCACGCAGCGCGCCAGCAGCATTTGCATCACCACCGGCCCGCCGTGCCCCTGCAGCTCCAGCACGTCCTCGCCGGTGAAGGACTGCGGCGCGGGGAAATACAGCAGCAGCCCCTCGTCGAGCGTGCGCCCCGCGGCATCCTGAAAACGCACGAACCCCGCAGTGCGGGGTTCGGGGGTCTTGCCGGTGAGCGCCTGCGCCATCGACGCCAGCGCCACACCGGACACGCGGATCACGCCGATGCCGCCGCGACCGGGCGCGGTCGCGACGGCGGCGATGGTATCAGGCAGGCTTCGCGCGGGACTTTCCACCTTCGATCATCCTCGTAATCTGCCACTGCTGCGCAATCGACAGCGTGTTGTTCACGACCCAGTACAGCACCAGGCCGGACGGGAACCACAGGAACATGACGGTGAATACGACCGGCATCGCCAGCATCACCTTCGCCTGGATCGGATCCGGCGGCGTCGGGTTGAGCTTGGTCTGGATCAGCATCGACACGCCCATGATGATCGGCAGGATGAAGTACGGGTCCTTCGCCGACAGATCCTGAATCCAGCCGAGCCACGGCGCGTGGCGCATCTCGACGCTGCCGAGCAGCACCCAGTACAGCGAGATGAACACCGGGATCTGCACGAGGATCGGCAGGCAGCCGCCCAGCGGGTTGATCTTCTCCCGTTTGTACATCTCCATCATTTCCTGCTGCAGCTTCGCCTTGTCGTTGCCGTACAGCTCCTTCAGGCGCTGCATGCGCGGACCGAGCACGCGCATCTTCGCCATCGACTTGTAGCTCGCGGCCGACAGCGGGAAGAACGCCGCCTTGATCAGCACGGTCACGAGGATGATCGCCCAGCCCCAGTTGCCGAGCAGCTTGTGGAACCACGACAGCACCCAGAACAGCGGCGCCGCGATCACCGTCAGCCAGCCATAATCGACGACCAGATTGAAACCCTTGGCGATCGCCTCCAGCTTGTCCAGTTCCTGCGGGCCGGCGTACAGGCGCGAAGAAACCGTCCCCTTCCCCCCCGGCGGAATGGCGGCGACCGGCAGGATCACGCCCGACGAGTACAGGCCGTCGCCGACCTTGCGCGCGAAGAACTCGCGCTCGACCCCGTCCTGCGGCAGCCACGCGCTGACGAAGTAGTGCTGCACCAGCGCCACCCAGCCGTCGTTCGCCTTCTTCACGAACTTGGCCTTGTCCTTGTCGATGTCGTCGAACGTCACCTTCTGGAACTTCTCGGCCTCGCTGTAGAAAGCCGGGCCGGTGAACACCTTCACGCCGAAGCCTTCGACAGCCTCCGCCGGCTTCCCGTCGCGAGTCATCTGGAAGTAGGCATGCGCGTTCAGCGGCACGCTGCCCCCGTTGCTGATCTCGTAGGCGACATCGACGAGGTAGCTGCCGCGATGGAAGGTCATCACCTTGGTGACCTTCACCCCGCCCTGCTCGGGCGCCTCGAGGCGCAGCGTGAGGCTGTCCTGCCCGTCCTTGAGCGTCTCCTCGCCGGCCGGCAGGGCGAACACCGTCTTGTGGTTCGGCAAGTCGTCACCGATCAGGCCCGATTGCGCGGCGTACAGATGCTCGGCGCCGTCGTCGAAGAGCACGAAGTTGCGCGTGATGTCGGCCTTCGACTTGTGCTTGGTCAGTTCGAGCCGCACGATGCTGCCGCCCTCGGCCGAGACTTCGGCGACCATCACGTCGGTACGCACCGTGACGCGCGGCGCGTTCGACGCGGCGGCGTGGGCCTCGGGCAGCGCGGGCACGCCGCCGATGCCCGCACTCGGCGTCGGCACCGCACCGGGCGCGGCGGACGATCCGGGCGCCTGCTGCTGCTCGGTCACCGCCGCGCTCGGCGCGGGGGCGGGACGATTATGCTTCTGCCAGCCCTCCCACAGCATGATCACGGCGAAGGAGAAGATGAGGAAAAGTATCAGTCGACGCTGGTCCATCGGATTTTTGTACGTTCTGGGAAGGGTCAGGGAACGGGATCATACCCGCCCGGATGGAATGGGTGGCAACGGCCCACCCGCTTGACCGCCAGCCACCCGCCCTTGAGGGCGCCGTGGCGCTGGACGGCCTCGGCTGCATATTCTGAACAACTTGGATGAAAACGGCAGTTGCGCCCCAGCATCGGGCTGATCGCGTAACGATAGGCGCGCAGCAGGCCGAGGAGCAGGGACTTCATCACGGTCGCAGCCGCGCGAGGAGTTGCGCGATGTCGTCGTTGATCATCGCGCGCGTGACGTCCCGGACGGGCGCGTTGAGGCGCACGACCAGATCGTGGGGGGGAAGAACCGCACGAGTTTTGCGAAACTGTTCGCGCACGATGCGTTTCACCAGGTTGCGCACGTTGGCGCGTTTCGCTAGCTTCTTCGCCACGACGACGCCAAGGCGCGCCGTACCGAGTTCGTTGGGACGATAATGAACGACGAAGAAACGCCCCTTGAGCGCCCGCCGAAAAGCAAAAACGGATGAATACTCATCCGTTTTTCGTAATCTGTAGGCGCTGAGAAATCTCTGATCAACGCCCGGCGGGCTGATCACCTCAGACGGCGAGGCGATGACGGCCCTTGGCGCGGCGAGCGCGGATGACGGCGCGACCGCCGCGGGTCTTCATGCGGACCAGGAAACCGTGGGTGCGCTTGCGACGGACGACGGAAGG